>CAWFDY010000010.1:0-47220 GCA_963814725.1 Terriglobia bacterium | reverse complement strand
CCAGAAAATCCTGGTTGAACCATTGGCTGCGGCGTTGCCGGCGAAATATTAGGCTGCGATCTTAGGATCAGTCAATCTAGCAGGTTGGGGACTGGTTGGACAGGCGCCGGCGCGGGAGGTCCACATCATCCCGGACAATCTGTCGGCGAATATTGCTGCTCTGCCCATCGGCGCTACTATTGCGGAATGCGACCGCTTCGCAAACTGTGCTCCGACGTTCTTCTTGAAATACGACGCAGTGAAATTACTCGACAGCTGACTGAAATTGTGGCGAGGAACTAGTGACAGGGAAACGTACCCATGTTCGCGCCAATGTCGTAGACCGCGTCGCCAGGTGCAACATATTTCCTGATGATTCGTTGCAAGTGAGGTTCAGCCGTTCCCAGCATGTATCCGAGATTTTCGGTGGGGGAAACACAGATCCGATACCCGGAGGCTGCTCCACGAATTATCGTTCTGGGCTTGGCTTCCGCTCCTCGCACAGCAATGGCGCAAGATTTGGCAAGTTCCGAATTACAGAAATGGCGCTCATGGGTCGGATGTTTGCTTTGCTGGGGCAGGACTAGGATAGCGCATCGACGGTAGTGTCAGGACTGCCTAGGAACGGCTAGAGTGTCACGCGAAGGGCGAAGGAGTGGTTGTCGGTTGGCTTCTCTCGCCGCGTAGAACTCATAATTCGCTTGTCTCAACAATTGTCCGATCGCCTCGTGATTGTTGGTCACTTCGCACAAGATAAGAGGTCGAGCCTCTAGGACTCTCCGCGCACCGCTCAAAACCGCATACTCGATTCCTTCAACATCTATTTTCAAGACTTGCGGAGCAGCAAAGTGATCGAGCAGAGAGTCAAGTGTGATCGCAATGACAGTCTGGGCGACACCGCTGCCACATAACGAGTTCGAGGCCTTTCCCTCGTCCGAGAGGTAGAGTCGAGACACCCCTTGGCGATCAGACACCGCAGCAGGAAGTACCGTTACGGGCAACTTGTTCAGCAGTGCCGACCGATGGATCAGATTTGCCAACCACGTGTCGGCTTCGACCGCAACAACTTGCGCTCCAAGGGAAGCCGCAGCGAAAGAGAATAGTCCAACATTTGCTCCAATATCCCATACGCTCATTTTCGGGCGCACTAGTTCACGAACCATCGAAAGCAGAAATGGATCGACCTGCGATAGGTCTCGTCGCCAATATCCGAGCACCGAGTCGGGCGACACGAAAAGAGGGACGCTGCCAAATTCCCGCGGAAGACGCCGCTTTAGAACGACGCCGCGGCTCAGATTCTTTAGAATGTGTCGAAACACTGAGGCAGAATATAGCAAAAACCAAGGTCACTGACGTTGAAAGGCGTTTACACCAATTTCGAGGTCAATGAGTGTCATGGCGATTTTGCAACAGTTGTCCAAGGAGTGTGAGAGAAGTCCACCGGGATGATTCTTTTTTAGGTGCCCGTGCTGCTGCAGATGGGTCTGCCGTCTCCCGATGGGCGCCGCTTCTTTGCTCTCGCCTGTGCTAGACTTCTATTTTCGTCGCCATGCGAACCGGTTCAGAGATGCGGTGGTCTTCCAAGATTCCGACCCGCATGACCTGTATCCCAGCAGCCCTGCTTCTCACGCTCTCGTTTGCTACCGGTATCGCCGCGCAGGATCACCCGCCGCAGACACCAAGCCAGCCAGTCGGTCAGGTTTTTCCCCCCGGGACGCCGTCACCTTCCCCGACCGAGGCGGCCTCTGCCGCGCAGCCGATGAGTTCCAGCCCAGCTTTGGGTGTTGGCGACATGGTTGAAGTCAATGTTTACAACGTGCCGGAACTTACCACGAAGAGCCGTCTGGGCAATAACGGCGACATATACCTGCCGCTCGTCGATTACGTCCATCTAGCGGGTCTGTCCGTCGAAGAGGCGCAAGCGATGATCGAAAAGCGGCTCTCGGATGGAGGCTTCGTAAAAAATCCGCACGTCAGCCTGTCGGTTGACCAGTCCGCATCGCAGGGCGTAAGCCTGCTGGGCGAAGTGTCGCGGCCCGGCGTGTACCCGGTGGTGGGCGAGCCGCGATTGTATGACGTCATCTCGTCTGCGGGCGGGTTTACGCCTGCCGCCGGCCAGAGCATTACCGTGACCCACCGCAACCAGTCTGACAAGCCGGTGAATGTGCCTTTGAGCCGGAAGCTCAAAGACAACCCGGTGAGCAACATTCCGGTGTCTCCGGGCGATACCATTCTCGTGCACAAGGCGGATATCGTTTATGTGGTGGGAGAGGTAATCCGGCCCAGCGGCTTCCTGATGGATAGCGACAGCCTGACCGTATTAAAAGTGATCGCCCTGGCAGGGGGAACCACCCGGACCGCCAAGATGAACGGCGTCAAGATCATCCGCAAAGGTCCGGATGGAATGACGGAGATCCCAGTTGAACTGAAAAAGATGCTCGAAGCCAAAGTCAACGACATTGCCTTGAAGGCGGACGACATTCTGTTCGTCCCCAACAGCGCCGGTAAAGTTATGCTGCAACGCTCGGTGGACGTTGCGGTGCAGGCCGCCAGTGCCGCGACCATCCTTGCCATTCATCCCTGAGTTTCCCGCAACTACGCAGCACGATTCCGCGGACTCTTCCTGCGTGCGGCATCCCGATTCAAGCCGCGACCGCTTTCGGCGTCTCCATTCCCAAAAGCTTGTGCAGTACTTCAAGATAGGTTAAAGCGGTTTGCCGGCGCGAAAAATGCTGGAGGATGTGGCGGCGCCCGTTGCGGCCCATCGTTTCCCGCAGCTGCGGATCCGCCGCGAGACGCGCCACGCTCTGGATAAGGTCCGAGGAATTCTCGGGCTCGATATAGATTCCCGCCTGAGCCTGCTCGATGATCTCTCGTGCCTGGCCTTCAACTCCCAGAATTACGGGACGTGCACACGCCATGAATTCCAGCATCTTGCTGGGAATTACGGTCTTGAAAACTTCGCTCCTTTTCAGCAAAACCAGGCAGGCATCCGAAGCACAGATGTAAGCCGGTATCCTCTCGTGCGGCTGCTGCTCTACAAAACGCACATTGGGAAGGCCTCGGGAGCGAACCAGGGAAACCAGCGCTTCCCTTTCGGCTCCTTCCCCTACCAGCAGGAAAAGCACGTCGGGCATCGAACTCCGCAGCTTTTCGGCAGCCTCGACCAGCATCTGCAGGCCGTGCGCATTGCCCATGGTGCCGATGTAGGAGACTACGAATTTTCCTTCCCCGCCGAATTCCTTTCGCAGGCTGCTCTCCGCCTTCGGACTGAACAGTTCAGTCTCCACTCCATTTTCCACCACGGAAATTTTCTCCGGAGGCACTTGCCACCGCCGCACCAGATGCTCCTTGAAGGCGGAAGTGACAACTACAATGTGATCCGAATTCCTGTACAGAAACCCGGCGATTCGTGCCAACGTGAGGTACATGGACGAGTCTTCGTTTCCCGCACCAACCGCAGCTAGCGACTCAGGCCAAAGATCGCGAACTTCGAAGACGAAGCGTGCCCGCTTGCAGCGCGCCAGCCACCAGCCGGAGAGTCCGACCAGCAATTGCGGAGAGCTGGCAATCACCACGTCTGGACGTGCCGTGAACAACCCCGTGCCGGCGGCAGAGACGCAAAACGAACTGTAGTTCAGCATGCGCTCGTACGTCCTGCGGTTTGGGAACGGAAGCAGCCATGTGCGGACAACCTTCACTCCGTTGATTTCTTCCCGAGACACCAGGCGGCGGAACTTGCTTCGATACTCGGGCGGCACCACGCCCGTGGGATGATTGGGGAATCCCGTGAGAACAGTCACGTCCTTCCGCTCCTGCGCCCAGTAGCGCGAGAGCTCAGCAACTCGCGCAGCGGGAGCTCCCATCTCCGGCGGAAAATATTGCGATACGTAGAGGATCTTCACTGGTCCTTAGTAATAGCAAAGCTTGAAAGCGCCCTTGTAGCACAAGGCTCGAGTGCGCTTGGCCCGGCTGCGCGCGTAAGCCTCCCAACGTTCGGCATACTGGGAAAATATTTCGTCGCCGGTAAGCCGGTGCATCAGCCGCAACTGCGCGATGTGCAGCTCGTGATAAAAAGGGCTGGCGACCATGGGCAGACGCGTGCCCGATTGCTCGTAAAGCGACCAGAATCCCATGTCGTAGCGATCGAGATTCTTGCGCAATGTCGCGGCCGCGCGGTTGAACAATTGTTCCGCGGCCTGATCATGGGTAGCGAGAAAAAAGTCATACACGCCCCACGCTGCCCAAATGAATCCGTTGAGAATGTGGGTCGGCGGCGAGACGATGTACTCCTCAAACCAGATGTCGCTGCGCTCGTCGGTGAAAACCACTCCGCCATCTGCCGTGGACTTTGAAAAACTGATAAACGCGCCGGCTGCGGCCTTGAGATATTCGTCCCTGCCAGTCTCCTGTGCGATGCGCACAAGCAGGGAAATTCCCTGCCCCTGGGCAAGACCGGAGTACCACGGCGCTCTCAGCGGAGTTCGATATTCCCAGTCGAACCAGTGGTTCCAGACTGGAATTCCGAGCGAATTCGGCTCGAGATGTTTCACCAGCCAGTCCGCCGCCGCCACTGATTTTCTCTTGTGCTCCGCGTCATGGGTGCGAAGAAAGAGATTGAAATTCCCCAACCCCCACTGCGCAATCGCGATGGGGTTGTACTGCACGCCGATAATTCCGTGGTAGTTGAGCAACGGAATCCCGCCGGCATCGTGCGGTCCGAGGTACCCGGCTTTCTCGGCAAAGAGCATGTAGTATTCGCCAAGTTTGCCGACGGAGGCTTCCGGATTCACTTGCGGCTGGTCATGCCAGAAAGTCAGCTGGCTTTTTCCCGGCAACAAATATGCGCTGGAAATGCGACGGTAGTAGTTCAAACGGGCCGCAACAGACATAAGCAAAGACGTCAATCGCCCTGAATTTCCGGGCCTTATCTTGCGAGCGCGATTTTCCGAACTTGATTTTTTGAACTATAGCATGCCTGCCGGAGAGACGCGCCAAATCGAGGTTTTAAGGTCATCCCCGTCGGTTGCAACCGTCGTAACCGCTAGGCAATTCGCAGTGTTTTGTCCGTCGGGCAGCAGCGCGTTGCCATACTGAAACAGCGACATAGGCCAGGAATCTTTTCGCCAGTGCGCCAGATCGTCCCATTGAAGGCCATCCCGGCTGCCGTAAATTCGGACGTTGCGATCCAGATTGACCCGGCTGGGCTCGACCATGGTGGAAAAGAAAATCGCGCCGCCCGCACGGCATCCGTAAATCGACGAACTGCTCAACCCTGCGAGTTCGGTCAGGCTTCCATTCCGATCCAGACGGTACACATGATTCGATTCGAACGGAGTATCGGATGAGAAGTAGAGTCCCTCCGGATTCGGCACCAGAGCCACTGCACGTGCCTGCTGATGGCCGGAGAGCACTGCATCCACATTCTTGAAATCGCAAGAGGCGCGCAGGATGCGGCACTCCGCGCCTTCGTCCCCGGTCAGCACCCAAAGGCAGTGGGCCCATGGGTCGTAAACAATATTGTGGACGTGGCGTATCGCTCCCCGAGGAAACGTATGAGCGACCTCCCAATTCGCACCCAGATCGGCGGAAGCATAAATATGCACCTCGTCGCGTCCAGGATTGTCGAAGTATTCGCCCCAGAAGACGCGATCGTCCGGCGTGGCGGTGATGTGCAGAGGGCGCGTACCTCGCAGCACGCGATGAGACATCCTGAATTCATTTTCTCCCGGAGAAAGAGTGAGAATCGCGCCCGGCACCGCGACGACAATGTGCCCCGAGCTTAAAGGCGCCAGGGCATGAAAGCCGTCGCGAAATAAACGAAAAGTAAGCCGCGAGGTAGCACTCAGATTTCTCCACCAGCCGGGCGCATAGTGGGCCACCGGCCGCCACTCGATGCCATCGGCGTTCACTTTCACCTCCGCCCGCAACAAGGAGTAGCCGCGCGATGCGTATAGAAGATCGCCATGCCAGGACAGCGCGCGCAGCCGTGGAAAGTCGGCCAGTCGCGTCAAACTCAGGGCGTTGGGTTGGGATAAAGGCGACGTGGATGCTTCATGTGCAGCCATTGTCTGGTCGAATCGCTCCCGGGCATGCTTTATCAACTGTAGAAATCAAAGACTTGTTACAACCTTGTTAACAGTTACTTGTCTCAGTTTCTAAACTTTGAGGACGATGTACGGGCCGATAGCGAGCACATCCATGCGGGTGCGCTTGAAACAATCGATCGCTTCCTGCGGAGTGCAGACAATCGGTTCGTTCTCATTGAAGCTGGTGTTCAGGATGACCGGGATTCCGGTCCTGTGCTCAAATGCGCGAATCAGATCGTAATACAGCGGGTTCTCTTCGCGGCTCACGGTCTGCAGCCTTCCCGTGTCATCCACGTGATTGACCGCGCACAGCTGCGCCCGTTTCTCGGGACGGATCTTGTAAACGTGCAGCATGAACGGCGATGGATGGTCATACTCAAAATACTCATGCTGTTTTTCCACAAGGATCGAAGGCGCAAACGGCCGGAACCACTCGCGGTGCTTGATACGCGCATTCAGCACATCTTTCATATCCGGCAGGCCGGGATGGGCGACAATGGAACGGTTGCCCAGCGCCCGCGGCCCCCACTCCATCCGCCCTTGAAACCAGCCGACAACGTTTCCTGCCGCGATCTGCTCCGCCACCGCATCGAGCAGCGGCTGCCGCTCCAGCTTGCGATAGCTCAAATTTGCCTGCTCGAGATCGGCCTCAATTCGCGAATCGGAAAATTCCGGTCCCAGATATGAATTCTTCATCTGGTAACGGCGCGGTTGCTGTAACGTCGAATGGCAGGTGTACAAAGCCGAGCCAATGGCCAGCCCTTCATCTCCCGCCGCGGGCTGGATCCATGTCCGTCTGAATGGAGTTTGCTGGAAGAGCTTTCCGTTTGCCACGCTGTTCAAGGCGCACCCTCCAGCCATTGCCAGGTCTTCCGCAGGCACTCGCAGGTGTAACTGCTTCAACAGATGGAAAAACACTTCCTCGAAGCGATGTTGCATGGCGTAGGCGAGATCCATATCGCGTTGCGTGATTTCAGCGTGCGGCTCCCGCGGCTTGCCGAACATTTTCTCCATGCGTTCGGAGAAATGACGCGCCAGCCGCACCGTTCCGTCCGGTTGAATCTCCATGCCCTGATTGCTGCCCAGAGGTTTGAAGTAGTCCAGTTCAAGGCGAAACGCGGCATCATGAAGCTCGATGATTTTGCGAACTTGCTCGCAATATGTTGCTTTCCCGTACGGTGCCAGGCCCATCACCTTGCCTTCATCGCCATATTTCCCATAGCCGATGAACTCGCAAATCATGGTGTAGAAGCTGCCCAGCGAGTGCGGCAGAAAAACGCGCTCCAGCACTTTGATTTCGCTGCCCTCGCAATTCGACATCATCGTCGAAACAAAGTCGCCGGAGCCGTCA
Source organism: Terriglobia bacterium (assembly GCA_963814725.1). GTDB lineage: Bacteria > Acidobacteriota > Terriglobia > Terriglobales > Acidobacteriaceae > JAIQFF01. The sequence continues at coordinate 39,801 of CAWFDY010000010.1, read as the reverse complement.
TAGCTGAAGCCCGCCGCTCGCTCCCACGGCGAGCAGTAATACGCGCTGGCGATGTGCGCGATGTGGTGCTCGATATGGTGTTCCTGAAAGCGGAGCTCCTTGGCATCGACATCGAGCGCGGTAGCCAGTAGCGATCGCACATCGCGCATAGCCTCTTTGCGCTGGCGCAACTTGATAAAGTTCAGAATTTTTGCGGGATTTGCCAGTGCATACTGGACTTTCTTCGCCAGGTTGGCGTCGCGGTCCTGCCCCACTGCTACGTGATCTACATCCGTGATGCGTGCGCCGGCCGCATCCAGACAAGCCTTGACCGCAGCCGCAGGAAATCCAGCGTAATGTTTCACTCGGTTCAGCCGTTCTTCGGCGATTGCGAATACCACCTCTCCATCCTGCAGGAGGACGGCAGAGGCGTCGGCGTGAAACATGTTGAGACCGAGAATCAGCATTGGGAGCTCGGCGTTTTGAGAAGTCGTCTCACGCCGTGGCACGTCCGGCAAGGTCAGTCGTCATGTGCTGCGGGGCGCTGCGGTCAAGGAAGGTTTGCATCCAGATCTCGAGCGTAAGAAATTGCCAGATTTGCATCGACCAATCCTGGGTGCCCCGGCGGTGCTCGTCCACAAAACGTCGCACCGCCTGCGGGCGAAAAAGTCCCCGGCGGCGGATCCGCGATTCGGAGAGCAGGTCGTCCGTCATTTCCTTTAGTTCATTGGCCAGCCAGTAATCAATGGGCGCGGCAAATCCGGCTTTGGCTTGCGAGAGCACCTCGCGGGGCAAAACATCCTTCATGGCTTTGCGGAAAATGTATTTTGTGGTCGGGCGAAACACTCCCTTTAACTTTAGCCGCGGTGAAACGTTCCACGCGACAAACTCCGCCAGCTCACGATCCAGAAACGGCACGCGAACTTCCACCGAAGACGCCATGCTCATCTTGTCGTTGTAGGTGAGGTTCAGACTCGCCATGAAGATCTTGGTATCGAGATAGAGCATCTGGTTCAGGAAATCGGAATCCCCGACTTGTTCGAATCCTGCGCGGTGGCGGGCCGCCGGGTCGCAACCGGCAATCTCTCCCTTGAAGGCCGTCGAGTAGAGGGCAGACTTCTGGTCGCCATCCAGATAGGTGCAATTCATCATAAAGCGCTCCACCGGCGAGAGCGATGCGCTGCGAGCCATTTTCTTCATCAATCGGACGCTCCCCTTCGCCGATGTGCCTCGCAGGCTGGGAACTCCGGCAACCGTGCCGGCAATCAGGCGCCGGGCTCCGGCAGGGACGCGCTGGTACGCCTCGGCCCAGTAGTGAGCCGAATGTTTTCGATATCCGGCGAAGAGTTCGTCGCCGCCCACGCCGGAAAGCAAAACGGTTGCCTGCTTTCGCGCTTCGCGGCAGACCAGGTAAGCCGGAATAATCGCAGGATCGGCAGTGGGCTCATCCATATGCCACGTAAGCCGGGGCAACAATTCAGCTACATCGGGCTCAACCACGATGCGCTGGTTCTCGCATCCCAGACGCCGTGCCAGGCGAGTAGCAACTTCAGGATCGTCAAGCGCGTTCTCGCCCACACGATACCTGGACGGAAACGTGATGGTATAAGTGCGCACCGGCTGCCGGCTGGCCGCCGCCATCATGGCCACGATGCTGGACGAATCCAGCCCCGCGCTGAGAAAGGCGCCGATGGGGACATCGCTGACCATCTGGCCCTCCACCGAAAGCCGGAAGCGCTCTCGAATTTCCTCCGCCAGTTCGTCTTCCGACTTGGGGTAAGTAGCATCGGCCGGCGGAAAAGTCAGATCCCAGTACCTCGTAAGCGTGAGTTGGCCATCGCGAAACCATGCGTAGTGTCCCGCAGGAAGCTTGTGAATCCCGCGAAACATGGTTGCTGGATCTGGCACCCAAAGAAATGTCAGATACTGATGCAGCGCTTCCGGATCGAGTTCCGCATCAACTCCGGGAACTTGCAGCAGCGCTTTGATCTCCGATGCGAAGGCGAAGCGTTTGCCCTGGTGCGCATAATAAAAAGGCTTCACCCCGAAGTGGTCGCGCGCCACGAAGAGACTCGGAGCGCCTGAGCGAAGATCGCAAATTGCGAACGCAAACATTCCGTTCAGCCGCTTGACGCAATCCGGTCCTTCCTCTTCATAAAGATGAAGTACAACTTCAGTGTCGGTCTCGGAGACGAACTGATGCCCCTTGGCCGCCAGCTCCTGGCGCAACTCACGGAAGTTGTAAATTTCTCCGTTGTAGGTAATCCACAGCGTGCGCTGCGGATTGCACATTGGCATGTGTCCCTCCGGAGAAAGATCAAGGATAGCCAGCCTGCGGCTCCCCAGGCCAATGTACGTCCCATCAGGAAAGCGTTGCTCCCACAGTCCGGAATCGTCCGGACCGCGGTGCGCCTGGATCGCTGTCATGCGCCCCAGGGTCTCTCGATCTCCGCAATTGGCCAACCCGCTGATGCCGCACACGGCGCCTCAACCCCTCTTCTTTTTGCGCAACTCGTTTTTGCGCAACTCGTAAATCTTCGCTTTGATGTGAAAAAACTGGACACCCTGAAAGCCGCAATAGATCAGTCCGGGCACGCCATCCAAAAACCCCAGGCGGAAAATGTATCGATAAATGAAAAACAGAAAGGGCGAGCCGGGGACGCCGAAAAGTTTTTTCTTCAGCCAGCGGCGGCGCTGGGCTTGTGTGCCGAAAAGAGAAGGCGGAAGCTCATCCGAATTCGCCTCTCCCTCAAGCCAAACCCGCGCATCCCAGTTCGAATATTCATTGTGTTTCTGGATGTAGCGGTAGATCGACTCCACGTTGTAGTGCAGCAACGGGTTTTTCAGCCTTGCCGTCTTGCCTTCCACGATGATGTGTTCGTGCACCTCCATGTCTGACATCGAGGTGTCCTGATCCTTCAGCCGGCACTCAAAGCGGCCCTTGCCGCGGCGAAAAAGCGAGAGTTTGTAAAATCCGGCATCGCCGTGGCGCAATGCACCACCCAGAAAGAACATACGCAGCGCAATGTGGTAGCCGTCAATCGCCGGGTCTTCGATCGCGCGCCGAATTTCGTCCGACAGCTCCGGAGTAAGCGCTTCGTCGGCATCGACCAGAAATACCCACTCATGGGCGAGAGGCAGCGTGTCCATGGCCCACTGACGCTTCTTGGGCCAGCCGCCCGAATAGTGAAACTGAACTACCTTGGCTCCGAAAGAGCGCGCAATCTCCTCCGTCTCATCGCTGCTTTGCGAATCCACGACATACACCTCGCCAACCTCGCGCAAAGATTTCAGGCAGCGCGGCAAGTTGTCAGCCTCATTTCGCACCGGCACGATCACGCTTACGGGAAGAGACCGCACCGCAGCGCTCACTTGTTGTTGCCGGGCTTCTTCCAGTTTCTGCATGGCGGTGAAAATGCTGTGAACAGTTTACATGGAAGCCGGGGCATCGCTCGCATGCCCGGCTGCGGTTCTGGCCGCTAGCAGCGCGGCCCCGCAGCCGTTTTCAGCCATCTAACTGTGCTAACATCCGGCTAAGTTCACCCTCGTGGCCAACGCTCGCTCCATTCCGGAACTGGAAAACTCCGACCTGAAAAAGGAAGTCCGGGAGTTCTGGAACTCAGACCCTTGCGGCACCCGCTACATGGACGGAGCTGAAGACTTCGCGGCCCACGCTCGCGCCCGTTACGCGCTCGAACCCTACATTCCGGAATTCGCGGGATTCGCTGACTCCCGCAGCCTTAAAGTTCTGGAGATCGGCGTGGGCATGGGCGCTGACTACCTGGAGTGGTTGAAAGCCGGAGCCCACGCCTCCGGAGTCGATCTGTCGGCGGCTTCTCTCGAACGCGCGCGCCGGCGTTGTCAATTGGCCGGATACTCGCCCGACCTGCGAGTTGCCGATGCCGAGCACTTGCCCTTCGCCAACGATTCCTTCGACGTGGTTTACTCCTACGGCGTCATGCATCACAGCCCGGATACCCGGCGTTGCCTGTTGGAAGCGTGGCGTGTTCTGAAGCCGGGAGGCAGGGCCCGCATCATGGTCTATCACCATCCCTCTCTCACGGGAGCGATGTTATGGCTGCGGTACGGAGCGCTGCGGCGCAAATCCATACGCGAAGTTGTCTATCAATGCCTGGAAAGCCCCGGCACCAAGACTTACACGCAGGCCGAGGCTTTGGCACTCATGGAAGGATTCGAAGAAGTTGTGATGCGGCAGGTTTTCAGTCCAGGCGATCTCTTGCTCCATCGTCCCTCCGCCCGGTTCCAATCGCCTCTATACCGGCTGCTATGGAAATTCTATCCGCGCTTTCTCGTGAAAGCCTTCTGTCGCAGGTGGGGTTTGTTTCTTCTGATCTCAGCCAAAAAGCCGGCCTGAGGAGAGCCTGGTTCTGCCCTCAAAACAGACCACGTGGGGACAGCCGCCCTCGGCTGTCCGGTCGAGCGCAGCTTGACGGGTTTTGCGGAATCGTAGCGGAGTGTTGCTCCGCTGGACAGCCGGGGCGGCTGTCCCCACGGGGTTGTGCCTACGCCGCCACGGAATTCAGCTCACACCACCGTTGCAATACATACAAAGACCATACCCGGGACCACGACGTCCGCTGATCCAGAAAATCCTTCCAGACCTGCATCACGGAATCGTGATTGAGCAGTCTCCCGAGCGGGCCCGGCGGAATATTCTGGAAAGCCGTTTCCATCTCCGGACGCAAATTCTCCCGCAGCCAACGCTCGTAGGGCAGCGTGAATCCCTGCTTCTTGCGATGGACAATCTCGTCCGGCAGCGCTCCCTTCAAGGCCCCAACCAGCAATGGTTTCGGGACTTTCGCATCCATCTTCCATGCTCCGGGCAGCGACATCAATTCGTCAGCTAGTTGGTGGTCGATGAGCGGAACTCTCAGCTCAAGCCCGTGTGCCATGCTCATCACGTCGGAATCTCTCAGCAGCGTGTTCAGCATGTAGCAGCGCGCTTCCAGGTAAGAAACACGATTGATGGGGTCAAGTTCAGCGGCGTGCTCCAGGGTTTCCCGCAACGGAGCGTTCGCCCGCGCCAGGCATTCCTCATCGATCAAAGCCAGCAGCGAATTGCGCTGGCCCGGCGTGAACAGGGCGCGCGCAAGAAAATAGGGATGGATGGCCCCATCCCGCGCGCCACCGAGCGCGGCCAGTTTGCGATTCTGGTCGGAGTCCGAGGCCACCGAACTGAACATGCGCGCCAGAGGCTGCCGCAGCGCCCATGGGAAACGCCCCCAGAACCGGTCGAAGTGCTCCATGCGCGGAACATCGCGAAAGCTCGAATAGCCGGCAAACAGTTCATCCCCGCCCAACCCCGATAGCGCCACTTTAATTCCAGCGGCGCGCGTCTGCCGGGCAATCAGATACGTGTTGAACCCGTCGATGCTGGGCTGGTCCATGGCCTTGAGCGCATACGGGATGGCGTCAAGCGCATCCCCCTGCGAGACCATGATCTCCTGATGGTCGGTCGCGAAAGCCCGGGCGGCGGCGCGAGAATATTCTGCTTCGCTGTATTCCCCCTCGCGAAAAACGATGGAGAAAGAATTAAGCCGGATCCCGGCCCGGCTTAAAATTCCGGCCACGCTGCTGGAGTCAATTCCTCCGGAAAGAAACAGGCCCACCGGAACATCGCTCACGGTCTGCATGCGGACGGTCTGGTCCAGAGTCGCGTACACCTCATTTTCAAGATCCTTGCGCGCCGTCTCATTGCCTTCCAGATAACTCGAGGCAGTACTCGCACGGCCATGGAGAGCGAGGTCCCAGTACATCGTCTTCTGCAGGCGTCCCTGTTCCCACACGGCATAGTGCCCGGCCTCGAGGACCGACACTCCTTGAATCATCGTGATGGGATCGTAAAGCGATCCGAAATTCAGATAGTTGATTAACCCGGCCTGATCCAGACGCCGTGGAATCAGCCCCGTGCCCAGAAGTGTGCGCAGTTCGGAGGCAAACAGAAAATACTGCGCCGTAGAGCAGTAATAGAGCGGCTTGATGCCCATGGGATCGCGGGCCAGCAAGAGCCGTGTCCGCTTCGCGTCCCAGATCGCGAAAGCAAACATCCCGCGCAATTCGCCTAGGCACTTCTCACCCCATTTGCCATAAGCCTTGAGCAGAACCTCGGTATCCGACTGGCTTTCGAAGAGCGCGCCTTCGGCCTGCAGCCGGGTTCTGAGTTCGCGAAAATTGTAGATTTCGCCGTTATAGACAATCCAGTTTCCGGTTTCCGCATCCTGCATGGGCTGGTGGCCCGAGGGAGAAAGATCGAGAATCGCCAGCCGCCGGCTGCCTAAACCTATTTCGAGGCGGGGAGCTGTCATGGCTTGGAGAACCACGGTCCCCCGGTCGTCAGGCCCGCGGTGCGCCAATGAATCGGTGGCTTGCTCGAGAACTTTCTCGGGGACAGAGCAGTTACTCGCCAGAATGCCGAAGATGCCGCACATGAATGGAGACTATATTAGCGCGACTCATCCTGACAGCACTGCGTGAGGACGAAGAACGGCACAAACGCCGCAAACCATCAAATCGTCAGGATGCTTGCGGGGCGCTTCTGCGAACGTAAGGGCTTTTGCCGATCGCCTCAATAAAGAACGCGCCGACGATCAGATAAGCCCAGGCAAAGTAGCGGTCTTCAGGACTAGGAAAAAGCAGAAACCGCGCCATCGCAGCCAGGGCAATCGCAACCAGCAACTGACGAGCCGGGGAGGCACGTGGCGACCATTTCCATACCGCGATGCCCACCAGTGTCCACAACGCCAACTCCTGGCCTCCGACCGCCTCCAGCCCGCGGCCGATAGCTCCGATGTACTCACGCCAGCTCACATGCGGCGCAATCTCGGCCGGATATCTTCCGCCGATGAAGCTGTAGCGAAACAGCACGCTCCAACCATAGTTGCCGGAAAAATGATTAATGAACAGCACGCTCGCCGCCGCAACCCCGGCGAGAATCGCGGAATGTGCGACTGACACTTTGCCTGTCCCGGCCAGCCAGATCAGCACGAAAAGCGCGATCAGAATGTTGTCCGTCCGCACCCAGATACTTACGAGCAACAGGAGGATGCCCGGAAACAGGCATTCCCGAAGCAGCGCCCAAAGCGCCGCCAATAGCACCAGAGACGACAAAGCGTCCGGCGTGCCGATTCTGCCGAGCCCGACAATAGCCGGAGTCGCCATCAGCAATGCGCACAAAGCTGGCCGGTGTGTCCAACCCAGCAGCACCATCCCGACTCCAAACAACGACATTGCCGACACCAGCGTAATGGCTCGCTGAACCGGCAACCCGGTCCGCGCCACGAAATCAATCTTCTCCACGTACAGTGGACGTATCGCGTAAAGCGGTTCGAGTTGGGCGAGGTGCCCGGGACTGTCCAGAACCGAACTGGCCTCAGCCCGTGGATTTTCATGCTTAACGATCGGATAGATCTTTTGGACGTCCTGGTTCCGTCCGCGAACCAGGGCTTCATAGATGTAGCGGTCAAAATCGTCGGCTATCGGTCGAAGAAAGCATATCCAGGAGAGCGCGGCAACAAAGACCGTGTATATAAGGAACGCCAGGATGCGCCGCGTGTTCACGATCTCACCCGGGCTTGCTTCACGAGATTTGGCGCTAGGGGCGAAGTGACCTCTACGCATTCTGTTGTTGCGAGGGAAGAATGCTACCGTAGTTTGTACTAAACGCATGCAGAACGCCAGAGACACTCTGACCACCGCGCCAATCGGTGCGTCTTCATCAGCCGGGTTTACCCGCCGATTTTTACCGGGAAAGCTTCCGCTGGTGGCAGCGACTTCCGCGGCAGTTGTCTTGCCCTGTTTCTGGCACCGCAGCATCGAAGCCGGAGATCTCGCCAGCCACACCTACAACGCTTGGCTTACGCAACTAGTCGCGCACGGGCAGGCACCCGGGCTGTACATCGCACAGCAGTGGAACAATATCCTTCTCGACGTTGCGCTGACCCGACTCGGAAACCTGCTCGGCTTCGCGGCCGCGGAGAAGATCGCAGTCCCCGTCTGTGTCCTCATATTTTTTTGGGGAGCCTATGCTCTGATCGCGGCGGCAACAAATCGAGAGCCCTGGTTCCTCACACCAGCAATCGCCATGGTGTCCTATGGCTGGACCTTTCAGATGGGCTTTCTGAACTATTACCTTTCTTTAGGGTTCGCTTTTTTCTCAGTCGCTTGCCTGTGGCGAGGACGCTGGCCGCTGAAACTTCTCGGCTTGATTCTTGCAGCGCTGGGTCTTCTCGCTCACCCTGTGGGATTTCTCTGGCTGGCCGGCACTGCCGCATACGTCATCCTTGCTGACCGGCTACCCGGCCGGTGGCGGTGGAGGCTGTTTTCGGCTGCACTGCTGGCGATCCTTGCCGTGCATTTCTATGTCTCCCACCACTATCGGACCTATGAACTGGTAGGCCGGCACTTCTACCTGTTTATCGGACCCGATCAGCTTGCGGTTTTCGGCCATCGCTACCGCATTCTGGCTGCCGTCATGCTTCTGCTCGCGATCAGCTTTATTCTGGGAGCCTTCCCACAGTGTGGCAAGGCAGAATTCAGGCACAGTATTCGGACTCCCATCGAACTCTGGGTGCTCGCGCTCTTCGGCGTCGCCATGGTCTGGGGGGACATCGTCCTACCCGCTTACGCAACCGGCTTTACATTTTTGCCGCAGCGCCTGAGCACGATTACGTCAATGATGGGATTCTGCATCCTGGGTTGCGTGCGTCCGCAAAAGTGGCATCTCGCCAGCCTGCTGGCTTGCGGAGTGGTTTTTTTCTCCTGGATGTATCAAGATACGGCCGTACTGAACCGCATGGAGGCGCAGGCTCAAACCCTGGTGCAATCGTTGCCCGACGGAAGCCGGGTGATCGCAACCCTGTGGTCGCCTCCCGGCTGGAGAGTCGGCCCCCAGCATGTCGTAGAGCGGGCTTGCATCGGCAAGTGTTTCGTAGTTTCCAACTACGAACCCTCCACCCGGCAATTTCGGATACGAGTCTCCCCGGGTGGAAGTCCGATTGTAGAATCATCGCCAGCCGCGGGCCTGGCCATGAGTGAAGGAAGATACGTCGTGCAACCGGCCGATCTCCCGTTGACGCAAATCTATCAATGTGACGCGCGCGACATCACCCGGCTGTGCATGCGAGAGCTGTCCGCCGGAGAAGTGAATGGCCGGATCGGCTATCGTCCGCTTCAGTAATCGTCCTTCACCGGCATGTGCTGAACGAATTTCCAAGAGTCCGTACTTAACGAATGCCGCAGACCCGTCCCGACGCAACTGACGTATCGCTGATCGACCGCGCCGGGCATTGGCTCGACTCACCCTCAACGATGGCGCAATGGATTCTGATCGCCGCGGTGATGGTGATCAGCGCGCTCTACGTCGCCCACGGATTGAAACGCGGCTGGGTTCCCGCCGACGAAGGGTTTCTCGGCCAAACCGCCGAGCGAGTACTGCATGGAGAGCTTCCTCATCGCGACTTCAGCGAGGGCTACACCGGAGGGTTAACTTTTCTCAACGCGGCGGCCTTTCGCCTTTTTGGCACGAATCTGGCCAGCCTCCGCTACATGCTGTTCCTGTTTTTTCTACTCTGGATACCGGCGTTTTACTATGTTGCCTCTCACTTCCTTTCCCGCCCGGTGGCCGCAGCCCTGACGTTACTCGCCGTAGCTTGGACCATCCCCAACTATCCTGCCGCCCTGCCCTCCTGGTACAACCTGTTCTTTGCCACATTCGGGCTGGCAATCGTTTTGCGTTATATCGCGAGCCGGCAGAAAGGCTGGCTGTTCGCGGCGGGACTATGCGGCGGCATTTCATTCCTTTTTAAAATCAGCGGACTTTATTTCGTCGCCGGCGTGTTGCTCTTCCTGCTCTTTCGCGAACGCCTCACGCCCGGAAGCCGGCCGGCTAATGCGGTAGAGAATGCCTCTTACAGAATTCTGCTCGTGATCTCGGTGCTCCTGTACCAGGTACTGGTCTTCGGCCTTTTGCATGAGGCCGCGAACGTCGCCACATATATCTACTTCTGGACTCCAGACCTCGCCATCGGCGCCGCCATACTCTGGCTGGAATTTCATCCCGCGGAGATTCGGGGCCGCAGGTTTTCTTTTATCTTGGGCGAATTGACTCCATTCGCCGCCGGTGTCGCACTCCCAATCGCAATTTTTGTGCGGCACTACATTCTGGACGGAAGCCAGTCCTACTTGCGCGAGATTTTCATGGCGGGCGCCCGGCAATTGCAGTACGCCTCCAACCCGCCGTCGCCACTCAAGCTCTTCGGCGGGGTTCTTCTTAACCTGGCATTCATCGCCGCAGTTTTTCTGACCCGCGGCAAGGCCGCAAAAGTCGCCAGCGTCATGTGCCTGATGGGGATACCGGTAGCCCTGCTCTTGATCCGCGCCGAGCGTTACGTGGACCGCGCCGCCTGGGGAATGGTCTGGACCTTGCTTCCAGTGGCAGTCGTCATCGGAGCGGCGCTCCTGGTTCGCCCTTCGGTAGCCAGCCGGGTCAGCGATATTCAGCGGCAAAAGATTTTTCTGGTGCTCTCGGTGACCGCGGCGTGCAGCCTGGTGCAGTTTCCTTTCACCATTTCAATTTATTTTTGCTACGTCGCGCCTCTGGCCTTCCTCTCCGCAGCGGCGGTGTGCTGCCTGCAAGAGCCGCCGCGATGGGTGGCCGCCGGTGCACTCTGTTTTTGCCTGCTCTACGTCGTCCTCGAAGTCACTCCCGGGTTCATCGACGACATGGGCGAGCACTACGTCCCGGAATCGCAAACCGCCCTCCTCACAATCCCCCGCGCTGGAGGACTGCGCGTCTACCCCGCCAGCGCCCGCCTCTACCAGGAACTCAATACGCTGGTCACGCAGCATGCCCGCGGCGAATACATTTACGCCACCCCGGACTGCCCCGAAGTATATTTCCTCAACGGATTCCGCAATCCCACCCGGACTTTGTTTGATTATCAGGAAGAGCCCGAAGGTCGCACCCAGCGCATCATGGCTGCCATCGGGCAACACGACGTGAATCTGGTTGTTCTCAACACCTTTCCCCAATTCTCAGGACCGGTCCCTGCGGACCTGCGAAGCGCACTCGAACTGGCGTTCCCAAACCGCGCCCAGACGGGCAGATTCCAGATACTCTGGAAAGAGCCCGCTGGAAGCGTTAACTCCGGTACCACGCCATGATTGAAACCCTGCGCTCGGTGCTGTCTAATTCCTGGGCCTATCAGTCCTTTTTCAATGCCGTGGGTGGAGTGAAGAGAAACCGCATCCTCCTGCATGACTACATTCGTCCTGCGCCGCGTGACCGCCTTCTGGATATCGGATGCGGGCCGGGAACCCTGGTGCCTTACCTCGAATCTGTCGAGTATGTCGGCCTGGATGTCAGCCCTGAATACATCGAGACTGCTCGACGCCGTTTCCCGCAGGCAAAATTTATATGCCAGCGCGTTGGCCAGTCTGACCCGGTCGAACCGCAGTCCTTCGACATCGTTGTGGCTCTGGGGGTTCTCCACCACCTCGACGACACCGAAGCCCTGGCGCTCTTCCTGCTTGCCCGCGACGCCATGAAGCCGGGCGCAAGGCTGGTAACCATCGACGGCGTGTGGACCCGCGATCAATCTCGCGTGGTGAAATATCTGCTCTCCCGGGACCGTGGACGCTTCGTGCGCACCGAGGCCGCCTACCGGCAGATTGCTTCCCAGGCCTTTTCGAATATTGAGGCGAGTGTCCGTCACGACCTGCTCCGCATCCCGTACACTGTACTGGTCTTGACCTGTGTTCGTTAAGGGCCGCTGGAGCGAATAAACGACGATGCGAACGACTGCGAAGCGGATGACAACGATGATGGATGTCGCCCATGATTCATAGCATCAACTCACTGCCGCGCGGACTCTCCGTGGTGGTGCCGGTCTACCGCAGCGAAGCCATCCTGCCCGAGTTGGTCGAACGCCTCAAAGCCGTGCTGAGCCGGATCACGCCCGACTACGAACTTGTGCTGGTCAATGACAGCAGCCCCGACCGAAGCTGGGACGTAATCTCCGAACTGGCGGAGCGGCATCCCTGGATCCACCCCATCAACCTGATGCGGAACTATGGCCAGCACAATGCTCTTCTCTGCGGCATTCGAGCCGCGCAGTATGACGTGATCGTCACCATGGATGACGATCTGCAGCATCCTCCCGAGGAAATTCCCAAACTGCTGGCGCTGCTGCCGCAGGGCTTCGATGTCGTTTATGGCACGCCGGAGCACGAAACGCATGGCCTGATGCGGGATCTGGCGTCCGTCGTAACCAAAATGGCGCTGCAGAACGCCATGGGCGCGACGATTGCCCGCCAGGTCGGCGCCTTTCGCGCCTTTCGCACCGAGGTGGCCGGCGCCTTCAATCACTATGAAGGATCGTTCGTCTCGATCGACGTGCTGCTGACCTGGGGCACCAATCGCTTTACCTCCGTGCCCGTGCTTCACCAGCCCCGCCAGCAGGGCGCTTCCGGGTACTCCTTCCGCAAGCTGATGACCCATGCGCTAAATATGCTGACCGGCTTCTCCACGCTGCCGCTGCAGTTAGCCAGCCTTATCGGATTGGTCTTTACCCTGTTTGGGATCGCAATTCTCTTTTTCGTGCTCGGCCGCTACTTTATTCATGGCGGCAGCGTACCCGGCTTTCCATTTCTAGCCTCGATCATCGCTCTCTTTTCCGGCGCGGAGTTATTCGCCCTCGGCATCATCGGCGAATACCTCGCCCGCATGCACTTTCGCAGCATGCAAAAGCCTCCATATGTAGTGCGGTCCGGAGTTACCAGCGACGAAGTGGCCAACTACCAGATAAGATCTCTCTAGTAATCCCGGCGCTCTCTTGGCGTATGATTTTGAAGGCCTGTGACTCGATATGACGTCCCCGATCCCATTCAACCGGCCGTGCCTCGCGGGCAATGAATATAAGTACATTGGCGAAGCGATCGCGAACGGGCACGCTTCCGGGGATGGTCCATTTACCCGGAAATGCCATGAATTGCTGGAGCAGGAGCTTCAAGCCCCGAAGGTCCTCCTGACCACGTCGTGCACCCACGCCCTGGAGATGGCCGCGCTCCTGCTTAATTGCAAAGCCGGCGACGAAGTCATCGTTCCTTCATTCACCTTTGTCTCGACCGCGAATGCTTTTGCTCTTCGCGGCGCACGAATCGTTTTTGCCGATATTCGTCCCGACACCTTGAACCTTGACGAGAGTCGTCTTGAGAGTCTGATCACCAGCCGCACCAAAGCCATCGTTCCTGTTCACTATGCAGGCGTAGCCTGCGAGATGGACGCAATCTGTGCCCTGGCGCAACGCAATGGCATTCATATTGTCGAAGACAACGCCCATGGCCTCTTTGCGCGCTACAAAGGCAAACTCACCGGCACCTTCGGATGCCTCGCAACCCAGAGCTTCCACGAAACCAAGAACATTACCTGTGGAGAGGGCGGCGCGCTGGTAGTTAACGACCTACGACTTGTGGAGCGCGCCATCGTAATTCGCGAGAAAGGGACCAATCGCAATCGCTTCCTTCGCGGCCAGGTCGATAAATACACATGGGTAGACCTTGGATCGAGCTACCTGCCATCTGACCTGCTGGCCGCCTTCTTGCTGGCGCAATTGGAAGCGCGTCACGAAATTCAGAACAAGCGCCGCCGGGTCTGGGAATACTACCAGCATCATTTACGGGAATGGGCGCACGAAAATGGCGTAGCGACTCCCTTTGTCTCGCCCGATTGCGAACCCTGCTTTCACATGTTCCATCTGCTCTTAAACTCGCTGGAGGAACGTCAGGGTTTGATCTCCCACCTGAAGGCTCAGGGAATTCTCAGTGTCTTTCACTACGTTCCCCTGCACCTTTCAAGCATGGGACGCAAAGCCGGCGCACAACCGGGGGATTGTCCGATTACCGAAAAGGTCAGCGAGCGATTGCTGCGCTTGCCTTTCTACAACGACTTGACCGAGAGCGACCAGGCTCGAATCGTGGCCGCCGTGACCGGCTTCCGGATGTCTCGCCGCAATACAGCACTCGCGTCTTGAGCAGCCCGAACCAGAACGACGGCGAGCACAACAATCAGCGGGATAAACTTTCAGAATTGACCACTTGCTGCGACTAAGGCGATGTTCACTCTCTACCTATTAACGCTCAAGGGCTTCGAAGTTCTGAGTGCATTGATCGCCAACAACCACTCGTCCAAGATCGACCTGGTCGTTGTCGGAGCGGACAAAGGCGTGCAGCACGACTATTCCGCGGAAATTCGCGATCTGTGCGCTTCGCACCAAATTCCCTGCATCCCTCGACAGCAAGCTCCCCAGACGTGCAGCCCTTTTTCCCTCGCGATCGCGTGGCGCTGGCTGATCGATGAGCCCCGGACCAATCTCATAGTCCTGCATGATTCACTTCTGCCCAAATATCGAGGGTTTGCACCACTGGTCACGGCTCTCATTAACGGCGACGAGCACGTAGGAGTTACGGCACTCTATGCGACGAGCGAATATGATCGCGGGGACATCATTTTTCAGTCATCGTCCAGAATCACCTACCCGATCCGGATCGCTGATGCCATTGAGCGGGTCAGCCAGAACTATGTTTCGATAGTATTGTCCGTTTTCGAGCACGTGACCGGCGGGACACAATTGCCGCGTACATCTCAGAACGAAGCGGAGGCCACTTACAGTCTTTGGCGTGACGAACAAGACTACGTTGTTCCGTGGGAAAACGACGCTCCATCCGTTCGCCGATTTATCGACGCCACCGGCTTTCCTTACTCAGGTGCTTCCGCCTATCTCGATGGCCGCAAGATCCGCATCCTGTCGGCGGAGGAACGACCTGACATTTTTATCGTTAACCGAAATCCGGGCAAGGTAGTCTTCACCGAGGAGGGTTGCCCAGTTGTCGTATGCGGTAAGGGCCTGCTTCGGCTCCTCGATGTAACCGACGACGAGACAAAAAAGAGTGTGCTGCCATTCCCCCGATTCAGAATCAGGTTGAACTCGTAAGGACTCAACTTTGGCGTGCGATAACGATCAGTGAACTACCAATCGGAAGTGTATGCCGCCTGGAGACCCAGAGCGCTTCGATTTTCAGGAGCGCCGCGAGCACGCCATTGACGACTGGCACGATACGAAATTCTCCAGCGCTCATTGTCTTTGCATCAGAGGACGGCCCACGCCGAAGATTGCCCATCTTGCGCCACAGCCAGACAAGCGGAAGAGTGGAGGCCATAAATTGACTCAGAAACTCCACCTGAAATCCGGCGGCCTCGAGCCGAGAGCGGATTTCCGCCTCTGAATAACGGCGACAATGGTGTGATCCCTCATCGAAATAACTCCACAGATACTGATGCGCGGGAACAGTCAGAATAAGTCTGCCGTTTGGGGCTAGCGCCTCACGCAACGCCAGTAACGTTTCAGCCTCTTCAGGGATGTGTTCCAGCACATCAAACATTCCGATGAGTTCAAACTGCTTTCGGAATGGATAATGCCGAATGTCGCCTTGCACAAGTGGCCCTTCGGATCGTTGCTTTGCAAAGCGCAAGCCCTCGAACCAAAGCTCCAGGCCAACCACCGTGCCACCTATACATGCCTTCCGAAGCGTTTTTAGTACGTTCCCCGTTCCGCAACCGACTTCGAGCACGAAATAGCCGGGATTGAACTTGCGAGAAAGATTTCGTGTAAGTTCAAAGATCAGGCGATTCCTAGCGCGGAACCAAAAGTGCCGGTCTTCGGCCAGCGCCAGATCCTGAAATAGCGAAGGGTCGAAGCCACCTGTAGGTGCACTCACGAGCCGGACTCCTTGTTGCTCGAAGTTCGAACCGCCTCTCCCGCCAGAGCCAGCAACTCCTCAACATGCCTCCCCCAGGAGAACTGCCTCGACCGCTCCTGTCCACGCCGTGAAAGCTCCGCAGCCAGCCCGTCCGAACTTGCGATGCTGCAGACCTGCGTTGCCAGTTCTTCGGGAGAGAAGCGCGGGAAATAAATCGCGGCATCCTGGCAGATCTCGCGGTGCACGGCTGTGTCCGCGGCGACGACCGGCAACCCGCTCGCCATGGCCTCCACCAGCGGATGGGCGAACGATTCGGCATAGGCGGGCGTAACGTACAGGCTGCACTGACGATACAAATGGTGCAGCGACGCATAAGGGATAGCGCCCAGCTCCACCACACTCTCCGCGATTCCCAGCCGGCTGACCAGTTCGGCCGCCGGCCCGGCGCGATAACTTCCGGGATTATCTTCAGAACGCAGCCGGCAAGTGAGAAACAGCTTCACCTTCCGTCCCTCCATCCGGTGAGACAACAGAGGCAGGGCGCGAAACAATGTCTCAAAGTTGCGGTAGTAGTTGTAATGGCTGACGTAGAGCAGGCGCAACGCGTCCGGGTCAGGATCGAGCTTGCGCTGAACATCCGGCGCGAGCGGCGCCGGGTCGCGGAAGAATGCCTCGCGGTCGAATCCGTGATGGATGGCCGCAATACCGCGCCCCGTGGCCTGCCGCAATTCCCGTGCAAACGCTTCGCTGGGAGCGACCGTGCGGTCCGCCCAGCGCACCGAGCGCAGGGCCAGGCTGCGCTTGATGCGAGTATCGATCCACAAACCGTAGTCCCGGCGGCGCAGCAGATCGCGGGAAAAATCCGCCGAAGTGTAGAGCGAGTTTCGCGAAAGCAGAATCTGGGTCACCGGCGAATTGCGCAAGGCAAAGTTGCCGGCCGAGATCAGAACATCGGCACCGCTCGTGCGGATCGCAGCCGGCAGCGATCTCTGTTCCTCCCAGAAACGGCTCAGCGCGCCGGCCGGCATATTGATTTCAGGGAACGAAGCGCGCGGCAAACCGGACAATTCTCTCCGCAGGGCCGGCGTGACAGCAGCCGTCGCCTGCACGTCCCCTCTCGCCGAAAAATGAGGAAGAACATTGCGCAGGTAGGTGATACCCCCGCCCGCGCTGGCGGCCAGGCCGTTCACGAACACATGCATCATCGCCCGGTCGCGGTCCGGCGCAGTTCCTGGCCGAAAGTCCTGAAACCGAAGTCGGTGATGGGGCGATAGACCGCGGCCGGCGCAGCGGCAGGAAGAATATCCATGAAGGTGAAGGCCAGCACCCAGAAAAAAACGGTGAGGTAGTATCCCACCGCGAAGAGCCAATCCTCAAAGGCAGCATGGATGAGCCCGGCAGCCAGCACCATGGCTACCGGCACCGCCAGAGAGCGCAGGTTGCCGGTGCGGCGAAGAAAAGCAAAGACTCCGCCCACCTTCAACAACAGCATCAGGAGCAGCGCAAAGAACGGAAGAACCCCCAGCAGGCCTACTCCCTCCATCGCCGCCAGGTAACTGTTTCCATGTTCGTGGGCAGCGGCGGCGACGGTGGAATACTGGCCCACGCCGACATCTTCTTCTCCGAAATTTGGACTGGTGCCAAAGCCGCTGCCGAACCAGGGATGCTGCTGAATCACATTCACGGTTTCATCCCACGGAGTCATACGCGAACCCAGCAATCCTTCCCTCTCGTGCCCCTTGTAGAGGAAGACATCCACAAACGAATCTTCGTAACGGTGAAACGGCATGTCGGTGGAAACCTCGGTCGGAGCGACCCCCGTGGCCAGAGCAGCCATGCAAAGAAATGCGGCCGTCCCTTGAATCAGCAGACGATACCGCTTCAGGACGAGGCAGGTCAGGCAACACGAAATCACGCCCGCCAATATTCCGGCGCGTGCCTGGCTGTAAAACAAGAGACCGGCACCGAGCAGGCAGGCGAAAACCATGCGCCGGTGTCTGACCTTGCCTTCAACGGTCAGCAGACCCCAGAAAAGCACAGGCAGGGCGACCACACCCATAACGGCGCCCATGGAATTCGGGTTCCCGAAAAATGGCATCCGCAGAACCAGATACGCCACCGCGGTGGCATACACCACCATCTCCACGTACCACAGTAACCGTAAAAAGAATTTTTCTTCGTGCCCGGAAAGCGCCAGCCGCGCGCCGGTGGATGCATATAAGAAAAGCAACAACAAGCTCAGCGCCTTCAGGAATGACAGGGTTGGAAAAACGGAGACAGCAGCGGAAACCAGGGCCGCCAGCACGCAAAACATGGCCAGCAGGTGGAAGGTCGAAAACTGCGGCCGCGCGCTGCGCATATAGAGCGCGAAGCCCACGATAGCGCCCACTGCCAGGACCAGCCAGCGCCCCGAAGTCCACACGCCGCTAAAGGGCAGCGCGGTTCCGGCCCAAAGAAACACCACCACCAGCAGCGGGAAAAAACGCTGTTCGTACTTCCACACCACAGCCAGAAGTATCTGGAGGAAGATCAGTCCTCCCAGATAGTAGCTGCTGGTGAGGTAGCCGGATTTGTACATGGCGACGTAAGCTGCCATCAAGCCCGCGGCAAGAATAGAGCCCGGAAGAATAAATTTTGAAAAGCGGTTATCCATTGCTGCGCACTCTGCTTTTCACTCTGCCTTCACTCTGCTTTCACACAAGCGTCGTTGGTCGTTGGCCGCCCTCTGACTTCACTCTCCGCCTTGACGCCCTAAAAAGATCACGCCGAAAAGATCCAGCAAGTTCGCGAATCTCAGGACCGCACGACCGAGGACCGCGCAGCCTCGGCAATGCCGGCGGCACACTCCTCCGGCGAATACCTCAGGATACACTCCCGGCTGTTACTTCCCATTCGAGCACGCCCTTCCGAGTCCCGCGCCAGCTCGTCCATGGCAGAAGCCAGCTGCACGATATCGCCGGCTCGCACCACCCGCCCATTCCAGCCATCCCGAACCAGGTCTGCGGTGCATCCCGCGGCCTCGCTCGCAATCACTGGCAGGCCGCAAGCCATCGCCTCGTTCACCACCAATCCCCAGGGATCTGAATGCGAGGGAAAAACCAACGCGTCGGCCAGGGCGTAGTAAGCTGCAAGCTGATCGCGATGTACAAAGCCGGGGAACTGAACCTGCCCGGGAGCAATCTGAGCCGCCCGGAGAGCCAGTTCCGAATGAGACGCTCCTTCTCCCACCAGAACCATGCCAACCGCCGCACGCACTTCAGGGCCCAACTTGCCGTAGGCTTCGAGCAGGTCGAACACTCCCTTTTCCGCAACCAGCCTTCCCGCAAAAAGGAAATAACGCGGAGGTAGCTTTAGCTCGCAACGCTGTGCTGCCGCATCGTCTCGCACCATGGAAGCTCGCCGCGCAAAGAGTTCGGTGTCCACCGCGTTGGGCGCGGTGAAAACATCGGCCTGAGGCGCTCCGTAGCTCAGCACATATTGGAATGATGATTTTCCAGGAACGACGAAGGCGCAGCAGTTCTTCATGAACCTGCTCTTCAGGAATTCGACGACTGGCCGGCGGCGCCGAAAATCCCGGCTGGTGCTCTCTGCCCACAAAATAAATGGGACCTTATTTTTTCGCGCCCACCGCATCGCCTGCCACGCAGCCGGATAGTTGTAGCCGCCACAGAGAATAACCTTCGGATCTTTTTGCCGCAGCGCCGTTTTCAGTCCGCGATTGACCAGCAGGCTGAGCCCCGCGAATCTTTGCCTCCACGCGGGAAGCACCTGGTACAAAAAGCCCATCTCATTTTTGTACACCAGCCATTCCCGCAATTCGGGATCGCTTTCCGCAAGAAAGATGACGTGCAGGTCGATCCCATCCTGCCGCGCCAGCGCATTGAATACCGGAATGCGATAGGGCGCGATAATCTCGGTGACAACGACCAGCCGCAGGCTCATAGGCGGGCCTCGCGGTAGAGCTCCAGCAATCGCGTTGCCTGCTGCGCCCAAGTGAATCCCCGCAGGATCGTCTGGCGGGCCGCGTTGCCAATTTGTTGCCGCAGCTCGTTCTGCTGCAAAAGACCGGTCAGAGTATCGATCAATCCCTGCAAATCGTCTGCCGCGATAAGACAGCCGTTCGCTCCCTGCTCGATCACCTCTTCGATTCCCTGCCCCCGGCATCCGATCACGGGCTTGCCCGCTGCCATGGCTTCGAGATAAACGCATCCCAGACCTTCGTAACGGCTGGACAAAGCAAAAATAGTAGCGCGCTGCATCGCGTCCGCCACTTGCCGGCGGCTCTCGCGTCCGCGGAAGTTCACCTTGCCCGCCATCCCTCCAGCTTCAACCAGCTTCTGCAGACGATTGCGCTCCGGTCCATCGCCTATGATGTCCAGCGAGAGCCCCGGGAATTTTTCGTGGATGACGCCGAACGCCCGCACCAGCAGTTCGTGTCCCTTGGTCGGGATCAGATTTCCCACGCTGAGAATCATGCGCGCATCGGGCTCGCGCTCCGGCGGCGAAAATATTTGTGGATCAACCCCGTTGTACAGAACTGCCGTGTTGACCGGAGCTCTCATGCCTTCGATCACTTGATCGCGAACTTTTTCGCTCACGCAAATCACCGATCTCGCGGAGCGGTACACGGATCGCGATATGCGACCGCACCATTCTCCGGCGTAACCACCAACCTGCCGGGTGGAAAAAGCGTCCAGTCCATGAACCGTGACCACGAAAGCTATTTTCAGTTCGCGGCCAAGCAGCAGAGCGGCGTGACCACAAGGCAACGCGGAGTGAGCATGAATCACATCCACCGGGCGCTTTGCATGTATCCGTCGGATCTCGGGCACCAGGCGGGCGAACAGAAAAGCCCCCGAAGTGGATAGACCCCACCCGCCGGGAAGCGAAAAGAAGCGCACCCATCGTCCCTGAGTAGGCGAGCCGTTGTCCGCTACGCCGCCCCGGTAGAACGGCTTCGCCACCCGCACCGTGTTGGTCACGCCCAGCTGCGCCAAGCAAGATAGTGGCTCGGCCACAAAGCAGCCTTGACCATCGTCGCCCCGTGCCGGGAAAAACGGCGTTAAGGTCAGGACGTGCAGAGGCCGCGTCGATGGAGCGGCTTCACCGAACCTGGCAGACTCGCCGCTCATGCCGCCCTCGGCCCCTTGCGCCGCGCCATCAGATCGAGAAACACTTCTTCCCAGCGGCGAGTGATGATGTCCCAATCGAACGACTCGCTGTGTTTGCGGCCGGCTTGTCCAAACCTGCGGCACTGCTCGGGGTGGGAAAGCAACTCCTGCAGCCTGACGAACACTTCATCATCGGAGGTGACCAGGTAGCCGGTTTCGCCATTTACCACTGTTTCGGGTTGATAATTATTTCTCGCAATTACCGGCAAGCCGCTCGCAGCAGCTTCCAGCAGAACCTTCGGAGAACCTTCCCACGCGGAGGGAAACAGAAAAACATCGGATTGCTGATACTGCTCTCTCAGTTGCTCCGCCCCCAGCAATCCGGCAAGCGTGACATTCTTTATCTGCTCGCGTTCAATGCGCGCCTTCAACTCGTCGGCCATCGGCCCTTCTCCAGCCAGAATGAAGTCGGCGCCCGGAAACCGGACGGCGGCGTCCAGCAGGAGCATAGGCTGTTTGAATGGCCGCAACGATCCGACAAAGAGCACCCGGGGACGAGCATTGGCCGGGCGGTCCCAAAGCGGCGTGAAAAAAGTGGCATCCACGCCCGTGGGCACAATCTCGCTCTGCAGGTGATACTCACGTTCGAGACTCTGCTTCACCGACTTTGAGTTGCTGAACAAATAGTCGCAGCGCAGCACGGTTGATTCCCAGAGAGCCACCGCTTGCGGCGACACCGTGGGTTCATTTCGCAGATCCGATTGCGATTCGATTGTCCCAATCGTGATGCGCCTGTCCTTCCAGGCCCTTCGCAGCCCCATGTACAGGCGGCTGGCCGGAGCTGCCTTCACATAAAACAAAATGTCATGGCGCCCCAGAACGAACTCCCTGAAAATTCTGACGGTTTGTCTTCGCTCGGGCAAAGCAATGAGCGTGGTGTCGGGGCGCTGCTCGATTGAGCGATCCGGTTTGCCGCCCACGAACACGCTGACGTGAAATCGCTCCGAATCTAACCGCCGGATAATCTCACGCGCGTTGGTCATCTGCGCGTTGGTCAAACCCTGGTCGGCAAGGCTATCCACGAGGATTCGAACGAGGGTCATACAAAACCCTGACCAGACCGGCCTTTTCCGGGGATCAATGCGGTCATCTAAACCGCCGTCCGGATGACGGGATCTGTCCATTCCAGTCGCATGTCCCGAAGGCGCGCGGCCATGCGGGATTCAGAATCGCGCCCGGAGAGCGAATCGCTGAGATGTTGCCGGGCGCGATCAAGCATGCGCCTGCGTACGATTTTCTCCGCATCATCCGGCAATGCCCTGAGTTCGCACGGATCCGCGTTCAGGTCATACAACAGTTCCTTTGACGCGCTGAAGTCGATCACCATCTTGTAGCGAGGTTCGCGTACCGCCAGCAGACGCGGCCGCAAACGATTTTCCCGGACGAAAGGATTATTGCAGGCGGCAACGCTTTCGATGACTGCATCGCCCTGCCAACTCTCTCGCGCCCGCAGAAGCGCGGCATGGCTGCGTCCCCGGAAACTATCGGGGATGGAAACTCCCGCCATATCCAGCAGCGTTGGCGCAAGATGGAGCAGGCTGAAGGGAGCCGCCACAGTTTCATTTGCCCGGGATGCATTGGCCGCAACTTCATTGCGCCCAGGCCAACGAATCAGCAGAGGTACTCTTACCAGCTCTTCGCTGAGATTAGACGGCGGATGGTAGCGGCCGCCATGATCGAGAAATTCCTCGCCATGATCCGCCGTAAGCACCATCACGCAGTCTTGCCACAAGCCCATCTGCTTGAGCGCATTCACCAGGCGGGCCACCTGGCTGTCGACAAACCGGATTCCAGCGTCATAGAGAGCGACGACCTCTTCCCGGCGCCGCCGCAGACGCGCGGCTCCAAGGTCGCCGCGGTTCCAGTAGGAATTCAGGTAACGCGCCCGGGAAGCATCGAGTGACCCTTGCCCCATCAGCGCCAGCGCCTCTTGCCGCGGATAATACGGCGAATGCGGATCCATGAAATGCAGCCACAGGAAAAATGGCTGTCCGGCAACGCTTCCCAGCCAGTCGCGGGCGTGATCGACGATTACATCCGCGGCGGGAAAACGCCGCAACTGGTCGAGCGAGAGCGCTTGCGAAGATCCCACCCGCTGGCCGTACCGGAAGTAGAGTTCGTCATAGAGTGAGCCCAGCGGACCGAGAGCGTGGGAAAATTTCGCCAGCCGCTGGTTCCAGCGGCTCCGCGCCCGGACGTCCGTGCCGCCACTCGACTCCGTCGGAAGCGTCCCCGATTCGGTATCAAGGAAATCCTTGAACACATCGAAACCCGTGTCGTATCCAAAGCGCGGCGAAAGATACGGATTGGCGGCGAGAAACGCGGCAGTGGCATAGCCCGCTTGGCGCAGCGCGCCAGCCATCGTGGGTTCTTCCGGCGCCAGGCCCACCACGTCCCGGCCAAGGCCGAGAGGATAGCGAGAGGCCATCACTGCGGGAAATGAAAAATAAGTCGGCGCCCCAGCCACCAGAGCGTTGGAAAATACCAGGCTCTCTTTGGCCACCGAATCGAGAAAGGGTGTGGTGGGGCGCTGATATCCCAGAAAGCCGGCGTGGTCGGCCCGGAAACAGTCCACCGTGATCAACAGCAGCGATGGCGCGCCTGGCATTCTAGCTCGCCCCCAGCGTCATGGATCTCGACCGGCCGCCGCTCTGTTTGACCTCGACCGAAACCGGGCCTCGCGGACCTTTGAATTTGCCGCGAGTAACCAGTTCGTGCAGGTTCATGTCGTGCACATACAGCAGGTTGGGATGCCTGGCTTCGAGAGCGTACAGAAATTCATCCAGCACCCGCAGTGCAGGCCCGCGAAAATCCTTGAGTGAAGAATGAAAATTGATGGAGTGCACTGAGATGATGGCCGGAACCCCGCGCTCAAAGCAGCGTTCAGCCAGCTGCATATATTTTTCCAGAGGAAGGTCGCGCTCAAAGGGCTCAACGTCGATGGTCCGGTGCAGGTTCAAAATCTCCCATTCGTCGATGTGAGGCGGCAAGGCGCCGCCGCTGCCATTCTGCGCCACCCGGATTCCGGCTTGCGACCATGCCCCGTGGGTATCGCCGTTCGCCCGATATCCCGGGGCGCAAGCCGACAACGGAGCGGCAGAGAAAAACTTTTTAAATTCCCGCGCCGCTTCCACGATCAGATGATTCTGCGCCCCAGCTTCCAGAAATCCTGCCTGCGGTTTTTCCGGATTGCAGTATTCATAGCCGATCCAGGGCATGCGCCAGTAAATGTACGGCGTCTCAGCCTTCCACAGCGTGCGCACCAGGTTGTTGCGCTCGCCTGGCTCCTGCAGGGCTCGTTCGACTGGCGCGCGGCAAAAATGTGTAAGCCCGTGAAGCGCGGGATAGAACACGTCGTCAGATATACCCTGCCGGTAAGCTTCGAAAAGGCCCGGCCGTTTCCACGCCCCGGGCAAGCCATGGCTCAGCGGCATCAAATGGATATCCTGGAATCCTGCATTCGCGGTTTTTTCGAAATCCACATTGGCCAGCAGGAAATTCATGACCATGCAGGCCGGGCGTCCGGTGGAATCGCGGTGCCGCCGCAACATCTCGCGCAGGGCAGTCACATCCTCGGCGGTTTCGAGCGAGTAATAGTCGTAGGGGTTTTCGCCCAGCTGAATTCCGATGGCCCGCAGCGTCTCGTAACCTTCGCGGTCGCGAACGCCCACGCGTCCCCAGTCGTCACTCTGCAACAACACCAGGGGACGATGGAAGGTCAGACTTCTTGCCGGCGGCGCAGACTCTCCGCCCCAGAGGCGCCGCATCGCCTTCAGCATGAGCCTACCGCCGGTTTGGACTTGTACACCACCATCATTTCGCAGCCGCCTTCAGTCGTCCGCAAGAACCGAAGCACCGCACGCAGGGTCAACCGGCCTAAAATCGGTATGCGTATCATCCTGGCAATGAAACGCGCCCGCCTGCTGGCAAATGAAAGCTGGGCACATTTCCTAAGAAATGATTCTCGATGCAGATCGAGCACCGCATACTCGGGACCGAGTTTTGAGAAGAGGGCCCGCAGGCGAGAATTCGTCGTATAGGTCAACTGATCGAGCAAAACCGGATCACGCCCGCGAAGCCTCAAGTACCATCGCCCCAGGAATTTTGGCAGCAGGGGAAACCACTTTACCTTATAGTGGGGTTCATAAAATCGGAGATAGTTCGGGGATGCAATGTAAATCGCGCCCCCATCCTTGAGCACGCGCACGGCCTCACGCAGCACCGACACTTGGTCGGATACATGCTCCATCACCTGATTCAGCGTGACCAGGTCGAAGCTCCGATCCGCAAACGGCAGGCTCTCGCCGAGACCAATGGCAAATACCTGGTTTTCAATCCGGCGTCTTGCGATTTGAATCGAACTGATCCAGCTTCCTTGTCCGATGCGGTCCGGCTCCACGCCAAATGCACGAAAACCTCGCTTGCGGCAGGCCACGACAAAGCTGCCTAATCCAGAACCGACGTCCAGCACAGTGGCCCCTGCAGGGGCGGCCCAAACCTCCCCAATCGCCTTCAGCATTACTTCACCGTCATCGCGGAGAATATCTTCCGCAATCCGCTCCTGCCACTGCGGAGTCTGAATGCCCTGCCAGTTCTCCCTGCGATACTGCAGCACCAGGGTTTTCAGTTCCGATCGACTCAGCTCCGTGCGTTTCGGCAGAGACATTGCATTTTACTTTCGGGCCAGGACGCTGTAATTTCCGGTCAGCTGATCGTTGTTGATGGGAAATACCCGCTGCAGGCCCAGCCCGATCAGGTTTATGGCGGGGATCACGGTGTAATGGAGAATCTTTCCCATCCAGATGCTCCCTGCCAGAGTTGCTACAGACCAATTCATCAGTCGAAAAACACCGCCGATGCTCGATACCTCCGGCACAATTTCCACCCCGGCAAAGTCAGACAGCACGAACTTCACCCCCGTGGGCAAGAATCGCCAGTGCTCCTGCTCCGCCACGCGAGGACACACCGCCGCAACGCTCATGATCAGCACTCCGCCCGGCTTCAAGACCCTGTGTATTTGCTGCGCCGCCAGGCGCGGTTCGGGAAAGTATTCAAAGACCTGAGTGGCAATCGCCAGATCAAACGTGTCAGAGCACAGCGGAAGCTGCTCTCCCTTCGCCACGACGTCAACCAGCGAGGTGCGAATCACATCAATAGCGACATACTGACGGACTCTCGCTTGCACGAGCGGCCGGTAGGGTTGGTACCGCCCTCCAATATCGAGGACCCGGAGGCCCTTGCCAGGAATTTGTGCCACCCACTTGGAGATCAGCCGCGCCCGGCTGCGCAGAACGAGATAATTCGGATTGGTGATCGAAGGACGGAGTCGGTCGTACGCCACCTTCCGTAATTCTTCCGGCGAATGTTCCATCCACACTCCACCATCTTCGATCACGAATTGACCGGACGCTCAGATATACCCCAGGTCGCGCAATCTCTCTTCGAGAATACGCTGTTCGGCCTGATCCATTTTGGCGGCGTCGTCGCGCAGCAATTCGCTTAACAAAAACGTGAGCAGCTGCTCCACATCGGCGAATCGCCCCGCAAAGTGCCGCTCAGCCTCATTGCAAAGCTCGGCCGGCAAACGCACTTCACGAAGCTCGCTCGACATCAGGCACCCACCATGCCGCGAAGTCGCGACCACAAGGCCCCGGCAATCATACGGTCATCCTCGTTCAAGCCTGCCGCCAATGCGACCAGCACAAACACCAGGTACGCGAGCGAGAAGCCGATGGAGAGCATCGCCCACTGCGGCACTCTGGCGCTGAGAGAAAAGTGCACGGCCAGAAGCACACACACACTGCCGGCCAACGCCGGCAGCAGGCGGAAATAGCTGCGGTTGTAAGGAAACAAGCCCAGTTTGCCCCACACTTCCTTCAAGCACCAGATGTTGCTGACCGCAGTGGTAAGCGCAGCGCTGAGCGCGGCGCCCATCAGGCCCAGCTTCGGAATGAACAGCAGGCTCAGGCCCACCATCAGTGCCGCCATGATGGCTTGGATTCTTATCAACCTTCGCTGCTGCCCTGACATCAGCAGCAAATATCCCACCGAACCGACGCCACAGTTTACCAGCTGGCCCAGCGTGCCTATGACCAGGATCGGCCAACCCGGCTCAAACTCAGGACCGAAAATGCGCATCAGCTCGCGGGAAAAAATGATGATCAGGCATCCCAGCGGAAGCGTGAACCCCAGGATCCACTTGGTGAGAGTCTGAAACAGGCGGCCCAGCAATTCGGTTTGACCGCGTGCATGAAGATCGGCGATCGTGGGCGTGAAAATCTGATTCACCGACTGCAGCACCGCGGGAACAAAAGCCACCAGCGCAGCCGCCATGGCATAAATTCCCAGCTCCCGCGCGTCAAGATAGAAGCCGATAAGAATTTTGTCGGCTTGTGACATCACGAAGCCCAGAGAATCCATGGCGAATACGACCGCCGAAAACGAAACCACTTCCCTTTCAATCGGAACCAGAGTGCCGGAGAAGGCCCGCGCCGCCCTGGGCGTGAGCTTCCAGACCGCAACGGTCAGCAGGACCATCACAACCACGGCGCTCGCCACCTGGGCAAAAATATATCCCCAAAGGCTGAGACCCGCTCCCACCAGCCCCAGGGTGAAAATCATGGTCAGAGGGCTGCCCACGAAATTCGTAATCACGGTGCGCCGCGCCACATCCTTGTAGCCGGTCAGCACCTGGCCAAGAAATCCGGTGAAAGCACCCAACAGCATGATCAGAGCAAATAGGCCAAGGTATCGCTTGAGTTCGGGCGTGTGATAAACGTGTACGGCCAGCCACGGGCCCAACAACAGCACTGCTCCAGCCAGCAGGATATTGAAAATCAACAGGAGGGCGATGCTGCGAACCAGAAATCCGCGCAGCAAGTCGAACCTTCCGGTGGCTTTGTAGGCAGCTACGAAGCGCACCGCCGAGTTGGGCAGACCGAGAGCGTTAAATATTCCCAGCAGTCCGACAATCGTCATGCCCAGGGCATAGATGCCCAGAGCCTCTGCCCCTAATACCCGCGCAAGATAGATTTTGAACAGGTATCCGGTCGCGGCTGTAAAGACCGTGCCGGCAAAGTACACCGCCGAGTGCCGCGAGATTTCCCCCATCTGCTGCCGGAAAGCAGGCGCGCCCAGCGCCCTGGAGTCGAAGTCCAGAACCGGGTCAGCGGAAGGAATTTTCTTGGCGGGCAAGGCTCCTGGCATATGTGAAGGTTACGCTTGAACTCGGATGGCTTCCGGAAATGAACTGGTCCGCAAAAGCAGCTCCCGCAATTTCCCAGGATCCATGGTTTCACCTAGAGCGGACCGCATGGTAACGGTTTTATCCTTATCGGTATTATTTCTTTCGAGCAATCGCGGGATCTGGCTCAATTCGTCGGCCGACTCCAGTCTCTGTCCAACGCCAAATCTCGAGAACTGCTCGACGTATCCCGCGCTGGAATCCCGCAGCCATGCACAGAGGAACACGGGGATGCCCAGGCAAGCGCACTGCAGCGCCACCGTGGATTGAACCGTCAAGGCAACACGGGCGTTCCTCCACAGTTGCGGCGACGTCGCCCCCTCGATTACTCCGATGTCCGGCGCGTGCGTGGGCATATATTTTCGCAGCATTCGCCGCTGCCCTCGCACACTCTCAAATGGATGAAGCTTGAAGATCAGCTTCAGCCCAAGGCTCTGCGCCACGGACCATAGCTTCGGCAGGAGCTCTCGATACACTTCGTCGTTCCGCCATCCTGCCGCCCCATAGGGCTCGGTGAAAAACACCAGCCAGGGTTTGTTCAATGCTTCGCGCGATGTTTCGTCCCGAGAGTCGTCCAACGCCTCGTCCGATGGAGTCGCCGATTTTAGGTGATCTGTCGCCGGAGTCGCTCCCTGTCCGCCGAGCACGACTCTCTCCGAAGGCACTTCGCAGGCCCGGACCAGGTAGTCGCGTTCGATCTCGCCTTTGGCCAGATACTTATCCGCATGCAGCACCTTCACCGCCATCTTCGAATCCATCGCCCCGTGGTGACAGGCCAAGGTAGGAATGCCACGGTTCTCGGCCAGGATCAACGGCAGCCGCGTGTACGGATTACTGTCATCGGCGCACAAACATCCGACTATAGTTTCTGACTTGAAGACCTGGTCCCATGCGTCCCGCACCGCAATCCCCCAGCGCAGCAGACCAGGAGTCTTCTGCAGCAGTCCGGCGGCATCCGCTGCCGAATATTCCGGCGCTCCGCCGATCAGCTGTGCCTTGAGCCCTTCCCAGGCTTGCGCCAGGGCGCCTACTTCAACCTTATTAGGACCGGCAAAGTATCCATCAAGGGAAGCCGTCGAAACATTCGGCGACAGAGTCTTCAGCCGTGCGCTGTTTCTGGCATAGACCAGCAAAAATCTTTCATCCGGAAGCAGCGCCGCGTACGACGCAGCCGTACGCGATACATTGATGTACGCCGAAGGCAGCAGAACCAGCGGGTGCCCTCCCGTCCGCGGTTGGGTGGTCAGGCTTCGCCGCACCCGGTGCTCCCGATCAAACTTGTCCTGAAACACCTGGCTGATCTGCGCCATGTCAAGCTGGGATAGAACATGGCGATAGTGCCGCGCCCACTGCCCCAGCGGGCGAAATCCGGCTTTCACCGTCACCGCTTTGGCTCCGACCATGGTCTGCAGCGCCGTAGCCAAAGACATCGGACGGCTGGCAAAAAGCTCGCAACCGGGTTCCAACTCCCGCGCCAGCCGTTCGAGCAGAACCAATTGGCGAAGATCGGGCTCGACCATCAATGAGAGCACATCCCACCAGTCGATTCCGAAGTTATCCACCATCCGGCCCATTCCGAGTTTAAAGAGCTCCCGGATACGCCGTACGTCTTCACGCGCTCGGACAAAATCGTACAAACTGATAACGCGGCACGCCGCCTCCGCGCTCCAACGCTCGTAAGTGGCGGCCGGCGCGCGGCCAAGATCGACGATCAAATCCCATCCTCTCCCCGGTGGTGTGACCGGAAGCTCGTCTTCGGGATGGAGTAGGAGCACTCTCATATTTTTGCGTTTTCCGTGGTGGCGCGGCCCACCAGCCGCCGCACCCAATGTTCCAGCCGGGGAGAAGATTTGACGGCCGACGCCGCGTGATAGCGCACCGTCTCTCGCCATCGCACCGCCGCCGAATTCGTAATTGTAGCGTGCAGAGTCTGGCGATAACTGCTAGCGAAACGCCCTTTGTAGCTTTCTTCACCGAGGCCCAGATCCAGCAGATCTATTTCGGGATTGTCGCAGGCCTGTTCCACCATCCTTGTCAGCAAACAAAAGCCTGGAGAAAATTGTCTCCATCGGGAATCAAACGTCGGTTGGTAATAGAACCAGTGCCCGGCAAACTGAAATCCATAATTCCACGCGACCGGTTCATTCCCCACCAACAGGCGGGTCAGCACCAACCAGCCCGCTCCTGAGAGCAATTCAGCCAGCCCGGCGAGAAATTGCTGCCGTTCTGCGCTGGCCAGATTGCTGGCGCGTCCCCCGGCCTGAAAGCGATCCACATGGGCTTCGATGAAACGCGGCAGATTCGCGCTGACTGCGTTCCAGTCAGTCAGATGATCCACCGTGACCTCGCCACCTTTCGCCAGGCCCTTGAGGTAGTAACGAAAAGATTTTCGTTTCAGGATGTCCTGTTTCAATTTTTGCCGCTCAGAAGAGGATCCGAGCCCGATCTGTGCGCACTCGTATGCTGGCCGCGAAAACACCAGATATCCGTGCTTCCTGGCGGACTCCTTGAGTGTCCGGGCGATATTTGAGTCAGCCGGAAGATTCGCCAGCCGCATCGTCGGAAATTGAAGCTTCGCCAACTCTCCGAAAATTGCTTCCGCAATCTCCGCACTGCACTCGGGATGGCAGACAAAATCGCAATAATCAGCCGTGGTCCCGGCCAGAAAAGAAATTTGCTTTTCAGCGTGGTCGGTCGCTAGGGCCGCGACGCCCACCAGCGCTTCTCCTTCATAAGCCAGCAGCAACAGCGGTTTCAGAGCGGAGCTGTAAGCCCGATCCACCGCCAGCGCCCATTCGTGTGTGTAGAAGACTTCCGGGCAATCCATTTCGCGCACTAACTTATTCCATTGGTCGTGCAGCCGAACATCCTCAGGAATCTCTCGATGCACGCTTATGCGCAAAGCTCGCCTCGATCTTTTTCCACCTTCGCGAACACGTAGTAGTACCAATCGGTAATCAATTTGTGACTGCGCCGGGGATAGTCATCTCCCAGCACTCTTTCCAGCCGGAAGCCGAATAGAGATGTTTCCGCGATCGCGTGCCGCGGTGTCCAGTAATGGGTCAGAAGTCCGCCATGAGCGGAATCGACCACGCAACCTTCCCCCCGCCAGAAGGCGCCCGCGGGAATACGCTTGCAGGTTCGCATCCCCGAACTGACAAGCGCGCGGAAAAACGAATGTATCGACTTGGCTACCGTGAGCCCGCCGAGCACTGCGGTAAAAACCACACCCGGCCCGGACACGATTCTCCCGGCAAGGGCGCGCAATCTCTGGCGGTCCCAAGCGGGGCGAACCGCCACGGCGCAGGGATTGTGCGAGGAAAATATGAGCACTCCGCCGTCTTTGAGCATGCGCTCACACTCCCGCAGGCACTTCTGTCGTCTCTCCGCCGGAAGCACGTAGTCCAGCCCGTTAAAAGCAAAAACGATGGCATCGAACGACTGGCTGGCAAACGCCGACAGGTCTGCCGCATCCGCAACCTGAAATTCCAGCCCAGAAAATTTTCCTCGGCAGAGCCGTATCATCTCTTCCGAGTAATCCACTCCCACATAGCGGGACGCCTTAGCCGCAAGATACAGAGTTGTCCGCCCGCCGCCGACTCCAATGTCAAGAATCGCCATTCCCGGCTTGAGATACGTATCAAACAGCAGACGTTCGGCTGCGGTCAGATATTGCAGCGACGCGTAATGAGAAACAACTGCAGGATTGCGATAGACCTCAAGATTGGCCGCCTCCGGCCCAACCCGCGCGGCTTGTGCTCGCAATGGCATGATGGTCCGGCAGCGACTCAGGCGGAGCGCAGAAACCGTTGTCGCAATGAGCGATAAAACCCCGACACATGGGCTTCGACCTCGCCCAGATTCATGGCGCCGGTCACGTGCACCCGGGGCAGTTCAAAGCGCGGCGTCTGGGCGCCAAAACCGCCGCCCGTATTGAGGAACGCGCAGGTAAACCCGGCTCGTTCCGCCATCTCCACTTCTCTGGCCGTGACCGAGATCGAATCGCCAAACGGATAAGCCAGCGCCCACACTGGCCTGCCCACCACTTTTTCCAGTCGGCACCGGCTCTGCGAAATCTCGTTCCACGCCGATTCAGGCGGTAGTTGAGACAAAACCGGATGAGTGAGTGTGTGCGCGCCCACATCCATCCCCGCCGCCACCAATGCCATCAGTTCGGATGCATTCAGCATCAGGAAGCGGCTGCGCAAGGGCGCGGTCAGAAGCTGTGTGCTCCAATCGTCACTTAAACGAAGCTGCACTCTCGCTTCGTCCAAAAGCGCCTGCCGCGGGCCGGCTTCATAGCGGGAAAGATACTGGACCAGGCTCCACCATAAACGCCGCTTCTGTAACGCCGTGGCCGACTGCATCCGGAAATCACCGAGCTTGAGATCCAATGCGGCGCTTTCTTTGCTTGCAAGCAGCATCAGATAAAGCTGCTCATACCACAGCATGGCAGGCACTTCGGTCAGCGATGCGCCGGTAACGAAGAACAGGCACGACAGCCCGTACTCCTGCAGAATGGGCACCATTTCCGTCAGCGTATTTCGCAAATCGTCATCGCACGTCAGCAGCACGGACCGGGGCGGCAGATCACTCTTCCCCTCGAACCAGCCCAGAAACTGTCGAGGCGTGATTACGTTGTACCTATTCTTCAAAAGCTGAAGTTGGCTTCGAAAGGCTTCCGCCCTCACCAGGCTGCCATCAAGATCGGGATCAATGACCTCATACCCTCGCGGCAGAATTCCGTGATACGTCACAATCGCAGGCCCCGCCCCCCCACGGCGGCGAAGATAACCCAACTTCGCCAGGCCGGGGAAAACTGCGTGCTTCAGAAGCGGACTGATCAGTCTCATGAATCGCCAACTAAGTCCCAACTCAAGGGTGTACCCCGAACAATGTCGCGTGCTGCCCGCTTGCCCAGAACCTCCGGCAAATGGCGGGTATGCAATCCGTGAGCTGGCCGAATCGAGCGTACGTTTCGGACTGTGAACTCTGCGCCGCGGCGCAAGTCCTCCACCACAAAAAGCGACCTGCGAAATGCGAGGCTGGCTGCTTCCTGCGTGCTGGCTCCGAAGTGCACCGTGCCCAAAGCGTGCTCTGTGATGCGGATCGCAGCGACCATGGCCTTGAATTCCTCAGGTTCCATCGAGAATTCGCTATCGGGGCCCTTCAACGATCGCGAAAGGGTTATATGTTTTTCAATGATGCATGCCCCGAGGGTCACGGCCGCCACGGCAGCTTCCGTGCCCATTGTGTGATCGGACAGCCCGGCGGGAACTCCGAAGTGCCTGGCCAACTCCGGGATAGTGCGCAGATTCATATCGTCCGGTGTGGCTGGATATGCGCTGGTGCACTTCAATAACGCGATCTGGGTCGCGCCCGCCTGCTTCGCTGCCTGTACCGCTTCTTCAATTTCCTCGACTGTAGCCATTCCCGTGGACATGATCAGTGGCTTGCCCGTCTTCGCCATCTTTTGGATAAGCGCGATATCTACCAGTTCGAACGACGCCAGCTTGTGCGCCGGCACATTCATCGCCTCCAGAAAATCCACGGCGCTGTCGTCGAACGGAGTGGAGAACAAATCCATCCCCAGGTCATTAGCCACCTGCTTCAGCTTGGGCTGCCATTCCCAGGGCGTATAGGCTTCGCGATACAGTTCGTAGAGGTTACGCCCATCCCACAGCGTCCCTCCGCGGATCCGGAACTGCGGAAGATCGCAGCGGATCGTGATGGTGTCGGCGGTGTAAGTCTGCAGCTTCACCGCATCCGCGCCCGCTGCCTGGGCGGCGCGGATAATACGGACCGCCTGATCGAAATCCTGATTGTGATTGGCGGAGAGTTCGGCCACCACGTACACCGGTGCTCCAGGTCCGACGCGGCGATTGCCGATTTGAATGTGAGCAGTCACCAGCGATGGCCTTCCAGCCGCACCAATCGCACCAGCTCAAAAGCTTCCGCCGCATGGCATCCCGACACTGAGCCCCAACGTGCCGCAATCGCCCGTAGAGCTTCGGGTGAGCGCGGGTGAGGAAACTCGCGCGTCTCACTGTCGTAACAGACCAAGCCTGCGATCTTTGCTTCCAAAGTGCGGCTGATGTCCACAAAAACATTGGGTCGAAAAACCGGCTGCAACTGGTGAAACGCCCACTCGGTGGAAGAAGGCACCTCAAAGGCATAAATCTCGCGAACGCTCTGGCCGGAAAGCGGCCGGGTCGCCGTGAGCACGGCACGATTGACCAGGCCATGATCGACGTTGAGATCACCCGCGTGATGGGTATAGATCACTTCCGGCTGGACTCTCTGGATCACCTCTTCAACCAGCTTCACCAGATCAAGCAGGGGCACTGTATCCAGACGATTGTCCGGCAGCTTGAAAAGAACGACGTCTTTCGCGCCAACTTTCGCGCCTGCTTCATGTACCCGTTGGTGCAAGGACGACACAACTTTGGCATCTGCCTCAGCTCTTTGATCATGACGCGAAGTGATACCCTCGCCCAAGATCGCGATGTGTACTTCGTGTCCCTCCTTCGCCAATCTCGCCATGGTGCCGCCACACCCCAGCACTTCATCATCTGGATGGGCAGCGATTACCAGAACTTTCATTTCTGAGTCTCCCTGCCCGCTTGGATTTGAGTGATTTTTACGTCTGCTACAACTCTGCCGTCGTAAAGAGCAGAGCGGCTGAACTCCAGGCGATACCCCGCATAGTTGAGGAACGCATGGGGATAGCCTTCGGCATCCAGCATGCGAATCCAGTCGTGGAACTCCTGCAACGACGCCGGGCTGCCGATCTCACTCTCTTCCGGTTTCCTTCGTTTGAAATTCACCGCTTTCCCCCGCTGCAATTTGGGCTTGATCTTTTCGCGAGTCAAACGTTCGATCATTTTGGCCGACAAATATGCAGCACGCATATAAATCTCTTCTGCGCTGCCTTCCAGCGACATGGATTTCTTAAGGTAGACCGGGCCGGCGTCAAATTCGTTACTCATGCGCAGCGCCGTCAGCGTGGTTTCGCGATGCCCTCGAACAATGAGGTTTTGCAGTGGACTCCCACCGCGGCCGTAGGGTACATCCGTCATGTGAAAACAGACACACTCGAAATTATCGATGATTTCCTCGGGCACCTTCCATGACCAATGCAAAAAGAAAAGATATTGAGGCGCGAATTCACGTATTACCGCTGCGGATAATTTCTCCGGTGATCCGATATAACGCCATTGGCCGGGGAGTGCCGCCAACTCTTCGTCGTACACCCGGCGATTCCAAGGCTTGGAGCCAAACACCAGATAAGACCTTGGCGCGGATTGAACTTTGCCTGCCACGGCCGTTCGTCTCATCGTAATCTCTCGTCCCGGTCGCGCTCGTAGTGTAGCGCTGGGTTTCCTCGCAACTGCGTGGTCCCCACATTCCTGAAATCAGCTTTTTCAAACGCTCTCGCCGAAGCCTGATTCCCTGGCTTTACGAAACCGTGCACGCGAACCAGATCCGTCTCCTCGAACGCGGTTTGAACCGCTCTCTCAATCAAGCAAGCACCCAAGCCGGAGCCTCGCCTCTCCGCGATTATGCTTATGTCGATATCCGCCTCCCGACCGTTCGTCCGGTCAAATCTTACTTGCCCGACGGGTGATCCGTTTTCATCGGTTGCAATCAGCATGAGAACTTTTTCGTCGTCCAGCTTCTTGCTAAACCACGCCTGATGTTCTTCCCACGGAATCGGTATGGAAGAGAACGAGGCGGACCGAACTTCTGGTTCATTTGCCCACTCCCACAGTAGCCGGCAGTCGGTTTCGTCTACCCGTCGGAGGCCAAGGTTTGCACTCTGCATGGCAGAAATGACACGTGCTGCACCAAGGCCATCCACAAGTTTCCGGCCACGCGCAGACATTACGGATCTACGCTCCGGAGAAGCGAGAAGTGACCTTAGCCTTGCCACGATGGTTTCCGGAGTGACATTCCGACCATTGCCCGCGTGAATTGCGATTCCCAAACGGTCCAACTCCCGGGCAATCGGGGTCTGGTTTTCGGCCACATCAATCAGTACTGCTGGCAGTCCTAGCAGGCACATCTCTCCACAAGTAGTGCCGGCGGCCGAAATCGCCAAATCGGCATCGGCCATGAGCTCGGGCATATTAGACGCGTTTCTCAACAAGCGGGTCACCCCGTCGCTCTGAAGCGCTTGCTCTTCGATGCCATCGCTGTGAGGGTTGCTCCCACCAAGAACGACAGTGACTTCCAGATTCTCCCCCGCCAGCAGGCGGAACGCGTGAATAATTCGGAGTGTAATGTTGTCCGGATCGCTCCCTCCAGTAGTCACCAGCACTTTGCGACTAACCGAGGCGATCTCGCGCTTCAACCCTCGCCACGAATTGAACTCGCGCCGGAGCATGGCATAGCGCGGGCCCAGCAGCAGCTGGGTATAGGCCTGTCGATTTTGATACATGCTCTCGCTGGCGTTCACATTCTGGTCAAGCACCAGATCGGCCAAATATGCTCCGGCTTCGCCGCCATCGTCCACAACCAGGACTTTCAAACCGGCCGTCTTCAGCGCATGCTGGTAGTCCAGTTTGAATTGATAACCGTCCACCACGACCCAGCTGGCATGACGCTCTCTCGCTAGGCCCACCAGCTGTTCCGCATCCTGCTCACTGCCGGGAGACGCTTTTATCGTCACCACGTCCATCCCCTCAGCTTCCAGCCGCTCGGCGATAGCAGGCGTCCCCTCTGCCATGGCAAAGACGCCGCGCCCGCCTTCATCCTGCCAGGCCTGTGCAAGCGCAAGACACCGCATGGCATGCCCCGTGCCCATTGCGATGCTGGCGTCAGCGCGGAGGATGAGGGTACCGGGCGCCATCAGATCACCGGACCGCTTTCTGGAAAACCTGGGAGTTGATTTCCGCCAACTTGGGATCGCTCTCCATCAGCAGAATCGCCTCCTGCCAGGAAAAATCGTCGCGACCATCGAAACGAGAGTAAATAGCACGAATCAATTCCAGATCCGGCGGGGTGTCCAGTGTCCAGCGGTAACGGCTGTAGTCGATCTCGCCGTTCGTAGAGGCCATCCGAAAGATATCCGGATGCTCGTATAAATATGGAGTTACGTGTTCTCTCTCGTACAGCTCCCGAGCCTCGCGCCAGGCATGCTCGAGGGCAGAAAAGGTGAAAACTTCGGTGTCGAGGCCGCGAGGATACCTGCGCGCAAAAACGTTGCTGGCGTAGTCGGCCTTATGACTTTGATGAGCCATGACCGTCTCATCCACCACGCCGGGGTCGATCAGCGGGCAGTCTGACGTGATCCGCACAACTGTATCGGCGCCGTGCGCCCGGGCCGTCTGATAGTAACGATCCAGTACATCCAGCTCCGAACCCCGGAAGCATGCTACTCCCAACCGCCCGCATTCCTGCACGATCTCATCGTCGGCCGGAAGTGTGGAAGTAGCCACCGCCACCTCGCCGATCTGCTGAGACCGACTTAAACGGCGAACTACGCGGGCTAGAACCGTGCGTCCTTCCAGGTCGAGCAACACTTTGCCGGGCAGCCGGACGCTTCCCATTCGTGCCTGGACTATGGCGACAATATTCATTGTCCTCCGCGCGCCACTGTCGCGGCTGTCCCTTTCTTTCGCAGCATAAACATACTGTCTACGTTGGGGTTTTCCAGATAGGTCAGCCGTTCCATCTGCAACAATTCCAGGTCTTCGAAATGCTGCAAGTAAAACGCCGGATAGTCCATCTTCCAGAGCAGGCTCTTCTCCCCTCGGTAGTTGACTTCCTCGACGTCAGCTGAGTGATACTCGGCACCCCAAATGTATGCCCTACTGCAGCGATGTATTTCTCGCAGCGCTCGCAACAGGTCGGCGGGCGCAATATGAATCAGGACGCCTGAAGTAAATACGAGATCAAAATCATTGTCAGGATAAGGAATCTCGAAGGCTGTCGCCTGGGTCAGGCGAACGCCAGCTAGACGGGAGCGGGCGCGATCAAGAGCATAATCCTGGACTTCGATCCCATGGAGATCGTGAAATCCCATTCGCTGCAATGCCAATAACTGGTTGCCTAAATTGCATCCGACTTCAAGGATGCGCGCGTCACGAGAGATATTGGCGAGAAACCGCTGGTTCAGTTCCTGCCGGCCGACCCCATAGTTTTTCCGCCACAGTGCATCCAATTCTTCCGGGTTCAGCGAACTTCGGTCCGTGTATTGCCGGCCGAACTCCCCCGTCCATCGATCAAGCTGTGGTGTCTTCATGCGGTCTTCGCTCTCTAAAATACGCCAGCACCTTGCCGACGGCTTCAATTACGTCTTCCACGTCCCGATCACTCATGCCTTGAAACATGGGCAAACTTATGAGCCGCTCGTAGGCACCTTCCGCCACCGGATATTCGCCTCCCTTGTAGCCGAAGCGCTCGCTGTAGTAGGGGTGACGATGCACTGGTATGTAATGCACATTGACCCCGATATTTTCCGCGCGCAACGCCTCGAACACCTGGGCGCGGTCCTTCTTCAGCTTCGATAATTCAAGCCGGATGGGATAGAGGTGCCAAGCTGGATTTGTATCCGGTCGAACCGCGGGGGGAACGACTTCCGGGATTTCACGGAATGCGTCCGTATAACGCGCCGCGATTTGCCTGCGGCGCGACAGATTCGCATCCAGCTTCTTCAATTGTTCGATACCCAGAGCGCAGGCGATGTCGGTCAGGCGATAGTTGAAGCCCAGCAGGACCATTTCGTAGTGCCACCGTCCCGCTGACTGTCGCTGTCGCGCATCGCTGCTGATACCGTGGTTGCGAAATCGGCGCAGGGTTTCCGCGAACTTCCGGTCATCGGTCGTAACCATGCCGCCTTCTCCCGTAGTGATGTGCTTTACCGGGTGAAAGCTGAAGGTTGTCATGTGCGCCAGGCTGCCCACCGGGCGCCTTCTGTACTCGGCGCCCAGGGAGTGGGAGGCGTCCTCGATCACCAGCAGTCCGTGGCGCTCCGCGAGTTCAAGAATAGGGGCCAGGTCGGCGGGATGTCCGGCATAATCGACCGGCAGAATGGCTCGCGTTCGCGGTGTGATCCGAGATGCCGCTTGTTCTGGATCGAGATTCAGTGTGTCCGGGGAGACGTCGGCGAAGACCGGAAGGGCTCCCTGGTAGAGCACACAGTTTGCCGTCGCAACGAAGGTCAAGGGCGAGGTGATAGCCTCGTCGCCGGCTTTCAGTCCGGCTGTGAAAGCCGCTGCATGCAAGGCCGCTGTGCCGGAACTGAAACTCACCGCGTGCTTAGCCCCGGTCCGGGCGGCAAAAGCTTCTTCAAATTGCGGGATCCTGGGACCCGTAGTCAGCCAGTCTGACCGCAGGGTATCGACGACGGCCTGAATGTCGGTTTCATCAATGGACTGGTGACCATACGGGAGCAAGGTTTTCCGTACAGGCGTCCCACCACGAATGGCCAGCTGGTCCCGGCTTGCGGAGGTTACCGACATCGCTTCTCTAGGCCCGCGCTCGCTGCGGCGTTATTACCCGAAGCTTCTCCGCAGCGGGAGTTTCCGCCTCGATCAGTTTCTGTAACCCTTCCGGAGTGAGCCAGTCGGCATTGGAATCGCTGCCATAGCGAAATCCGTCCGGCAGTCGATGTCCGTCTTTCCAGTTCTC
>CAWFDY010000009.1:0-1324952 GCA_963814725.1 Terriglobia bacterium | reverse complement strand
AGGCGAGTCCCCTCGAACTGGAGTTGAGAAAACTTTGGAGTGACGCTGCGGTGCGCTGGGCGAAGCTTTCGCCGGTATCGTTGGTCAATCCGGCGGAACTGGATCGCTCTTCCCCGCCCGCCAGCCGGCATGACATTCGTTCCGAGCTTACCAGCGGCTTTCCCTACCAGATCGCCCACGCCGACCAGGTTGCACAGTCATTGCTGGAACTAGCTGTTCCGAGGGTTCCGAAAAAGGGATTGATCACCGACCTGGACGATACTGTCTGGCTCGGCATATTAGGTGATGACGGCATTGAAGGCATTTCCTGGGACCTCGACCACCACAGCCAGTTGCACGCGATCTATCAGCAGCTGTTGAATGCTTTGGCAGACTCGGGAGTTTTGATTGGCGTTGCCTCGAACAACGATCCAGCGCTGGTGCAGGAAGCCTTGCAGCGAACGGACCTGGTCTTGAATCCCAAATATCTCTATCCGGTGGAAGCTTCCCGCGGCCCCAAGTCGGAATCGGTCGCCCGCATCCTGCAAGCGTGGAATGTAGGTCCCGAGAGTGTGGTCTTCATCGACGACAACGCTCTGGAAGTAGCCGAGGTGGGTGCGGCTCATCCCGAAATCGAATGTATCTTGTTTCCCAAACAGGAGCCTGCGGCACTGGTCGAATTCTTTCGCGGATTGAGGCACCGATTCGGAAAGCGGCAGATTCGTGACGAAGATCGCGAACGAGTCACGAGCCTTCGGCGTTCTGAGGCGTTTCGCGAAACGGTTCACCACGGCGGCAGTCTGGATGACGTGCTGCGAGGAGCGGAAGGGCGGATCAAGTTCAGTTACGATAAAGCGCAGGCGGATGGCAGGGCGCTGGAGTTGGTCAACAAAACCAACCAGTTCAACCTGAACGGAAAACGATATACGGAAGCGTCGTGGTCTTCTTTTCTGTCCCAGGAGAATGTGTGGTTGCAGGTCGCGGAGTATCAGGATCGCTTCGCCCGGCTGGGGAAAATATCAGTGATGGCCGGCTCCCGGGCGGCAAACCGCCTTACCATACATACCTGGGTGATGAGCTGCAGGGCGTTTTCGCGCCGCATTGAATATCACTGCCTGGGAGAACTGCTGAGCCACCTCGGAGCCACCGAGATCGAGCTGGATCTGGTTCCCACCGAGCGCAATGGCCCGCTTCGAGATTTTCTGAAGGCACTCGCCGGGAGCGTTTCCGAGGGCGCTGTCGCCATCACGGCGCAAACCTTCCGCGAAAAATGCCCGCCGCTTTATCATGAGAAGCTGCAATAACCGATATGGACGACAATAAAGACAGGCTGGCCCGCTGTTTTCTCGCAGTTTTTCCCCGGCTGAATGGCGGGAATGTGCTGCAGGCATCCCAGACTTCAGTTTTGGGATGGGATTCGGTTGCCACCGTCACCCTGCTGGCTACCGTGGAAGAAGAATTTGGGATTGAAGTATCCCTTGAAGATATGGATCAGCTCAGTTCATTCGCTTCAATTCTGAAGTACGTGCAGGAAAAGGCAGCTAAAGCCGACTCCGACTCGTAATGTCTTACGGCCTTGCTCTAAGGCTGCGCGAGTGTCATCGCGCCACGAACAGCGCCCGCACAAGCGTTAACGCAGGCGTGCGATCACAGATTAATGGCGCGACCTGGATTCGCCCCAGTTCATCAATCGCTGTCTGAAACGAAGGAGATTTCTTACCTGGCCCGCGCTCAGCAGGGCATGCGGCACGGCCAGAAGTCCGGATCGCAGGAACCGGGCACTGTAGAATCCCCAGTCGGCCTTCACGATGCGCTCGAATTGCTGCATACTGTAGGAATTACGCACAGCCACCCGGTTCACTACCCCGGAGCGCGCGATTGACCGCGCCGAATTCCACCGTTCCCTGGAATTACCTACCATGGTGTAACCGGCCTTGAGAGCGATCTGCTGCAAAGGAGCGTTCCAGTGACCATCCGGCGCAGACATGAAGTTGACCTCCAGGCCTGTCAAGTCCTCAAGCCAGCGCTTGCTGTCTCCCAGCTCCTGAAACGCTCTGGCTCCCTCCAGTTGGGTCAGGCGGCTGTGGCTGGTGCCATGCGTTCCCACACCCACCAGCCGCGCCAGTTCGCGGACCTCGGCCTTATCGAGAAAAGCCTGGTTGGACTGGCAGAAGTCCCGAGTCAGGAAGAAAGTTCCGTTGAGGCCGCGCTCGGCCATGAGTTGGCCCGCCTTCAGGCAACAGCGATGACCGTCATCGAACGTGATCAGCGCATAAGAACTCGGAAAATCCTCGGAGCCAAGACGTCGCTGCAGGCCGTCGAAACCCTCGACGACGAATTTGTTTTGTACCAGCCAATCGAGCTGAGTCTCG
This sequence comes from Terriglobia bacterium, assembly GCA_963814725.1. Classification (GTDB taxonomy): domain Bacteria; phylum Acidobacteriota; class Terriglobia; order Terriglobales; family Acidobacteriaceae; genus JAIQFF01. Next base: position 1,322,601 of record CAWFDY010000009.1, on the reverse strand, counting down.
AAAGCGCGCCAGGTCACGGCGTACGGGTCTCGAGCTTCCTCGTCGATGCGGTGGTACATCAGGCAGACCAGCTTCGAGGGTCTCATGACCTGCCACCTGGCTTCGATGTGTCATCGTAAATCGAGATCGCCGCGAGTTTTACGCTTGGCGTGGTGATCTCTGCCACTGGTACGTTTCGTGTCTGAACAAACATTAGGGCCATGATAAAAAAGTTTCCATTCACTGACCAGAACCATGCGGGCGTCGCACGGTTCACCCTGGGGTCAAGACGAGCCAAAAATGACAGGCTCAAAAAAATACCGCAAAATTCCTTCAATCGGAGTGGGAGTTATATTTTCCGCAGATTGCGTTCCAGCGAATCTTCAGCATCTCCTGGAACATTTTGATTCCGTCTCGCAGAGGACTGATACGACTACCTTCGGCATGGGCCCACGTTACTGGAACCTCCACCACCTTGAACTTGAATTTTTTCGCCAGAAAAAGCAGCTCCGGATCGAACCCCCAGCGTTCGATACTTTGCAGGGGGAAGATCACATCGGCCGCACGCCGGGTAAAGGCTTTAAATCCACATTGAGTATCTTTAAACGTGAGCCCCAATGTCATCCTGAGCAGCAGGTTGAAAGTGCGCCCGAAAAGCTGCCGCATGAGAGGCTGGCGTTGCGTCTGCAGGTCGCTGCGAACCCAGCGTGAGCCAATCGCCACGTCAGCGCCTTCCCGCAGCGCGCCCAAAAGTTTTTCCATCTCCTCGATGGGAGAGGAGAGGTCGGCGTCGCTGAACAACAATATTTCCCCGCGCGCGTGCATCATGCCGTTGCGCACGCTGTATCCTTTGCCGCGATTGCCGGGATTTTCAAGCAATAGCAGGCGGGAATTCTTATCCGCATAACGGCGGACAATGTCGGCGGTATGGTCGCGCGAACCGTCGTTCACTACGATAACTTCCGCATCCCACCCTCGCCCTTCCACGTAGGCCAGAACCTTCTCCAGGGTGACAGTCACACGATCGCCTTCGTTGTAAGCGGGAATAATAATGCTGTAGGCGAGTGCCTGCGCTTTTGCCGTGGAGGGTTCGTCGAACGGCATACTGGCCACGCCGCCTCTTTCGCTGCGAGTTGTGTGAGCGTGACTCAAGTGATTGCACAGGTCTGGCAATTGGGGGAAAGGAATTCTGCCAGGTTATGGCGACGGGATATCCTGCCGCGTCTACGACGCCTTCGTCCAAGCCAGCCACCAGATGGCGCTCTATGTGGCCAACTCAACTATGGTCTCATGTTGCTTAAAACAGTGGAATGGCTCGAAAGTAATATGCGGCCCGCAGAATGATGCCCCAAAAATCCGGCCGGTTTGATCCTGCCGTTCATTCCACACTATTGGTGGATTCTAAACGAAAGGGACGAATTTGCAAAAGAACTTTGGTAAGAAATTCGTCGCGGGCCACGGTGCCCTCATCTTAATCTTTTGTCATCTTTTGTCAGTCCGCAGTTCATGGTTGAGCGCCTCCCTGCCCGTGGTACACGGCCAGTTGCCTGAGTCGGCCCGACGTTCGTAATCCCGCTGGTCGTAAAGGGACCCAGCAATGTTGGCGATTGCTTAGGCATGTCGCAAACAATGCCCTTCCCCAATACACGCACATTTCTCGTACGCTTCATGCTTCGTTTTCTTCTCCTGATCAAAGGCGAAGATCCCACTGGCTGGGTTTCAGCCGTCCTTTTCGCGAGTTTCGCCCTCATCGCTCTGGGAGGGTCGTCGGCCCAGGCGCAGACCTGGTTGAGCGCCGTCAGCGCCAGTCCAGTCGCCAGCGGCGCGTCCATTACCTGGAGCAGCGCGGTACCCTCCGATTCTCAGGTTGAATATGGGACCACGGCGGCTTACGGAACACTAAGCCTTTCCGCCACAGCCAAAGTAATCGGCCATTCGGTGCAGCTCACTGGCCTGGGGGCAGGAACGACATATCATTTTCGGGTTCGATCGGGCGATGCGAACGGGGTTCTCGTGGTCAGCCAGGACTACACTTTGACCCTGCCGGCAGCGCCATCGCTGACCGCGAGTCCAGCAACTATGAATTTCGGCGGCATTGCACCGCAACAGTGCAGCGCAATCCAGTTGGTCACTTTCACCAGCAGCGGCAATTCGTCGATCACGCTCACGGGCCCTGGCCCTTCCCTGAGTGGAAACAATATCGGGGATTTTGCCTGGGGAGGCACTGGCACCTGCCACACGGGACTGGTACTTGCCCCGGGCGCGAGCTGCACTCACAGCTTTAAATTCTGCCCCACCACCGCAGGCAGCCGTTCCGCAACCGATAACCTTCCGAGTAGCGGAGGCTCTACCGTACTCGTGGCATTGACCGGAACTGGATCAGCCGCAGCGTCCGTGCTGGCGGTAACTCCGGCCACTCTGAGTTTTGCCGCACAAACTGGATCATCCGGTCCCGCTCCGGCTGGGGTCAGCATCACAAACACTGGAGGGGGGCGCTCACTTTCACAGGAACCAGCGACCAGCCATGGCTTCACCTGTCAGCCGCATCCGGCACCGCTCCTTCCACTGTTCAAGTCAGCTCCTCGATCACCGGACTGAAAGCCGGAAGCTATACGGGACACGTCACCCTGGCCGGAGGCGGCGCCACGAAAGTCGTTACCGTGGCTCTGACCCTGACCGCGGTGCCAACACAGCATTCGGTCGCGTTGTCCTGGAAAGGGGGCGCCGGCACCGTGACCAGCTACAGCATGTACCGGTCAACCGTTTCAGGATCGTCCTACGGGCTTGCCGCCAGCGCAATTAACGGAGCCACGTATGTGGACGACAGCGTCCAGGCCGGCACCACCTACTACTATGTGGTCACGGCCGTCGATAATCAGGGGCGGGAGAGCGCTTATTCGAGTCAGATAAGCGCAGTGATTCCGTGAGATTCGAGAGAGCGTTCCTCTGCGAGCTTTGCGGACTTTGCGGTTAAGAGCTTTGGCCGCAAAGTTCGCAAAGGAAGCCCGCAAACAGCGCCGAGGAATTCTACGAGGTCCTGCGGCCCATGCGGAGCGTAATCAGGCTGACTTCCGGCGGGCATCCGAGGCGTGCCGGTATGCGAACCGTACCAATGCCGACATTGGTGTAAAGCGAGAGCTTGCCGATCCGGCGCAATCCCCAGGGATATTTTTCAGCCAGCGCCGGAAGAAACGGAGCGCCGATCAGCGGGAATCGTATTTGACCGCCGTGCGAATGGCCGGAAAGCTGAAGGTCCACGGGGTAATTGGCCACATGGTCAGCCCAGTCCGGTTCATGAGCCAGCAGAATGACTGGCTCGTCCTGGGGAATTCCACTCAGAGCCAGTTCGAGATCGGGCCTTCCCTGGAGAACATCATCGACCCCGGAAATCCATAGTCTTTTTCCCTGCCGTTCGAGAGCGACGGCCCGATTGTTCAATACCGGAATGCCGCGCCCCTCGAGGACAGCCGTGATGTGCGCGGGGTCGGTATCGAGGTCGTGGTTTCCCATTATCGCCAGCACGCCGGACGGCGCCTGCAGCTGACTTAGCAATTGAGCGCACGGCTCAATCACTTTCGCCGCCTGTCTCGATACCCGGTTTGGTCGGGGATGCCAGTGTCGCCGGATGGGTCCGGTGACGAAGTCGCCGGTCAGGACTACCAAATCCGGTTTGAGCTGGCTGACAATGTCGATTGCCCTGCGGATGGGTGTGGCAGAGAAAACGTCGTCGTAGTGAAGATCGCTCAACTGCACGATGCGGAAGCCGTCCCATGGGTCGGTTAACCGGGGCAGCGGCACTTCAATAGATACGAGTCTGGGATGATTCGGTTCGAGAAGTAGGCCATCGCCAGCGACGGCGATTCCGCCGAGGACAACCCCCGCCGCGCCCAGTCTCAGAAATTTGCGCCGTGTGGGGAGCTGTGACAACCCGTTACCCACTCCTTACATGGTTAATTTTGTCAGGCCGGCTTTTCCGACCGGTTGTGGCAATTCAATGGGACAGATCTGGCGGCGGGAGGGATTTTTTTCCCGGATTGCCTTAAGGGGTTGACCGCCTCACGGATGAAAACTGCCAGTACGAGTGCCCGAAACCAGGGAGCGATTATCCAGACACGCCCCCCGCAGCCCGGGTCTCCACTTTAGGCCGGCGGTACCAGGCAATGGTTTGACGAAGGCCATCCTCGAAATCTCCCGCAGGCTGGTATCCGAGATGGCGTTGCGCGCGGGAGATGTCAGCGAGAGAGTCTTTCACGTCGCCGGCGCGCCCTGCCGCGTATTTCACTTTGCCGGTGTAGCCGGTCAATTCTTTGAGAATTTCAAAAGTCCGGTTCAGGTCGGTCCGCCGTCCGGCAGCCACGTTGAAAACCTCGCCCGCGACTTCCCCGGCTTCGGCCTTGCAAGCCAGTAAATTGGCGCTGACCACATTGTCCACGTAGGTAAAGTCACGGCTCTGGGTTCCGTCGCCAAAAATCGTGGGCTCTTCCCCCTGCAACATCTGCATGATGAACTTGGCCAACACCCCGGAGTAAGGCGAGGAAGGATCCTGGCGCGGGCCGAACACATTGAAATAGCGCAGGCAAACCGTTTCCAAACCGTAGCACCGGTAGAAGGAAGTCATGTAAAGTTCGCCGGCGAGTTTGGCCACCGCGTACGGCGAGATTGGGTCGGGACGCATATCCTCGATTTTTGGCAGAGTCGGGGTATCGCCATAGGCGGAAGATGAAGCCGCATACACCACCCGCTTGACCTGGGCATCGCGGGCGGCCACCAGCAGGTTCAGAGTTCCATCCACATTCGCCCGGTTATTGCCCACGGGATCCTTCACCGATCGGGGAACCGACGGGATGGCTGCTTCATGTAAAACGTAGTCCACCGAGCGGCAGGCCCGGCGCAGCGCCTCGTGGTCGAGCAGGTCGGCTTCGTGGAGCTCAATCCGGTTCGATATTTCAGCCAGATTCTCCCGCTTGCCGGTGGAGAAATTATCGAATCCGACGACTCTCTGGCCCTGCTCGAGCAAGGCACGAGCCAGGGCGGAACCCACAAAGCCCGCAACCCCGGTAATCAGGTAGGTAGACACGAACTTCAATGATACACGATCAGATTAGGGGGGCGATGTGCCGTGATCTGATACTCCCGCGTAGGGGCGGGTGCCCCACCCGCCCAGCCGGGCAAGCCCGGCCGGTTTTTTTGATGCCTAAAAAAAGAGTGATAGCCCGAAAAAACCGGCACCCTTTCTGCCCAAAAAAAACCAGGCGAGCCGGGCTCGCCTGGCCGGACGAGGCGTCCGGGCCTACGTGGTTCGAATCGCTGCCGCCTAGTGCATGTGCATTTCCTTACGCATCGGCAATTTCGACTCGGTTACATGCCTTCTCTGGACGATGTAACGCGGCGTGGGTATCCGCTCCGGATGGAACTGGACGTTTGCGACTGGAGCCGCCGCGCCCGAAACGTTCACCCAGGCGGCGATCGAAGGAGTTCCCGCCTTGTTCACCAGAAAGAGCATGTAGTATCCCGGCGGAGCGATATTCGAATTAGGAGGTCCGCTCACCGTCAGTGTTCCCGACCCGACCGTGAACGACAAACCCACATAACGCTGGTCCATATCGAAGGAGTGAGTGACCGAGCCTGCTTTCATAAGCACCACCGACGCGATGTTGCCGGCGTCCGCAGTGGGTAAGTTGAAGGAGCTGCCATAGGTGAGCGAAGTGGGAACGCCCGCTCCGACCGCGGGCCGGGTGGCAAGAGTTCCGTCCGCATTAAAAAGATACGCGGGCTGATAAATCTCTACATGGTTCTCGAATACGCCCTGCTCCGGGTTGCCTCCGGTGAGAGCGACCGTGCCGTCGGGCAGCAGCAGCTGTACGTTGTGATAAAGACGGGGAAACGCATTCGATCCGGCAGGAGAGAAAGAATTCGTGACCGGATCGTAAATCTCCGCCTGCAGGCTGACCGTGGTGGGGTCTTCATCTTTTGCGGATCCGCCATCCACCAGCAATTTTCCGCTGGGCAGGATGGTGGCTTCCATCTCGACGCGAGCCTGAGCCATATTCGGCCCCTGCACCCAACACGGGGCATAAACCGGGCAAGCAGCAGAGGTTTGCGCCCCCGGGGTCAGATCGATGAGCTCGGTGGTGTTGGTGGCGGGATTGTCCCCGCCCATGATCATGACTTTCGGGCTGTAATTGTTGTCTGGCGTGAGCGGCAGCAGCACAGATGTGCCGTAGGTTCGTTCCCCTTCAGGATCGTTTTCGCCGGGATAGATAGTCCAGGCAACGAGCGACCAGGTCTGGTTGGTCGGATTGAAATCGACCGTCGCCGACGACGGCGCAGAGTAGAAGATATGGCCGGTAGGGAGCAAATGCATCCGGGGATACAGTGGAAACTGAAATGTCGGGAAGTTCGTGATATTCGGATTACCCGGAATTTCGGCGCTCCAGTTCTGGCCGTCCCATATTTCGCTCGTGTTGTTGTTGTTGCCATCGCTGTCGTTGAGTCCGGAGGTGGTCATGATGCGGCCATCATTCAGCTCCGTGGAAGTCGGATACCAGCGCCCGTGAGCGGTCGGCGTCGAGTCGATAAATGATTCCGTTCCCGGATCAAAAATCGAAGCATTGGTCAGGCCAGTAAATGGAACTTCAGCCTGAGCTCCGACCACTTCCAGAGATCCATATCCCTTGGTACCGCCGTTAATCAGGACTCTGCCATCCTGCATGATCGACATGCCATTGCAGAACATGTCCCAGCTGATGGGAATCGCGGTGATTTGTTTGCTGGAAAGATCCATCAGCGCCGCGCCCTGGGGATATTGCGGCCCAGCCGGGCAACCAGCCAGTGTGGGCGGACAGTTTCCGGAACCCGAGACAAGCAGAATCTTTCCGGTATGGAGAAGAGCCGCATGAATCGGGTTAAGCGGCACGGTACCCGGCAGGGTGCTCCACATGCCCATGGGATGGCCGGTTGAAGTGTGTCCGGGCTGGGTTGGTGTCGTGCCTGGATTTGAAGAGGAGCCCATGCTCCCGCCTCCGCATCCTGCGAGAGCGATGGTTATCAGGGCGATCAGGGCCAGCAGCGGAAGCGTTCGTTTGGGGTTCATGTCTTTCTTCGGGCTCATGTCTTTCCAGGTCTCCAAAGCAAATCCAGTTTCAGAATTCACCGGTTCAAAAGCGTTGTGCCGATGGTTGATCATTGAGCGGATGCGGTCTCCACCGGCGTTGTGCTGAGCCACGTCAGATAAGGAAAGAACGGTGTGACTTCGAACGGCATTTTGTCCTGTGGCGAAAGCAGAACCACAGCCCTGGTCTTCATCATCTCCAGCCGGTTGCTCCAGGGGTCGAGTCTGACTCGGCCGCCCAGCGGCAGGGCCGCGATCTGGTCGATGCGCTTCATTTCAAGTTCAGGAGCGCCGTTCAGCACCGCCGACATGCGGATGCTTTTCCCGTTCTGCATGCGGTTGCCCAGGTGAGGCCGGATCAGGCTGGTGAGTTCAGGAGCGCGGGTCTGAAGAGCTTTCAGGAACAGGCCGGCGTTCGCCAGCTTGTCTTTGTAAGGCGAGTTCGCGAGCAGCTCCATGGCTTTGTTGTCGGCAGCTTCTTCTTCCGCCGGGTTCCGGCCAAAATCCATGCGCTGGAAGGTGTTCTGGTCGGGGAAAAAGAAGCGGTCGTTGAAAGCAAACCGGGTGTCGATGCGGTGGCCCAGCGCAATGTGGCTGAGTTCGTGCGCCAGGGTCATCGCCAGTGCTCCCTCGTCGGGGAGGACATCGAGCAATCCGCGGCTGATCACGATGGTGTGGCCGATGGTGAAAGACTCCAGCGGCGAAGTCAGAAGGACGCGGCAACGGACGTCGGGAATGATCTGTAGATTGTTGGTGATGATCAGATTGTTGACTACGGTCTGCAGAATCTTGTCCACCTCGCCGGAGGGTGCGAGCAATCCGACTTTCTGCAGATGGTCCAGAGCGTTGTCTTCAGCCGAACGCTCCCACATGCGCTGGGCCTCGACTGGGCCAGCTTCGCGGGCGGCGTCGGTCTGATCGCGAACCGTCTCCACCTGAATTTCGGCAAACTCTCCTTCATGTTTGAGCGGTTCCGGATCGTAGCTCCAGAGCCGGGTCTGAGCCTTGAAGTGCAGGCCTGGGAGCAGTGGGCCGGCGCTCTTCAGATTCGACTCTTCGATGAACACGTACGACGGCAACCACAAACCGGCCTGCAGGTTCAGGCGCCAGCTGTCGAAATGCAGGAAGTAGCTGTAACGCGAGCGCGCAGAATAAGTGCCGTTGAAGCGGACGATGTTGTAGTCGCGATCCTCAACCCAGATCCGGCCGACGAACCGGCCGCCGGCGTCGCCAACGGGTTGGACGTCAATCACGATGCACCGCACTTCCCCGAGAAATTCCTGCCTGACAAATTTAAAGTCGTAGTTCTTCTTCTGAAAGTCTCGGTCGAGCATGACCATCTGGGCGAAGCCCAGGGGCATGAACTTGCGAGTGAAAAAGTTCGGAAAGGCGTTTAAAGCCTTGAGCTTGAGGCCGGTCTGCTTTTCGAAGAGCTGGTCTCCCACGCCGTCGCTCAGATCAAGCCGCCCCAGAAAGTATTGGTCGCTGGAGGGTGCGACGACCGAATCCTTATCTGTCTTCAGACTCTGGATATAGGTCTCGGCCAGCGGGTGCATGTGCTTCATCTGCTCCACGAATGCCCGCTCGCGTTCAATCGCCCGGTCCACAACTTCGTCAATCGAGACTCGGGGCGTCACTGCCAGAGATTCGCTTTTGGTGACTCCGTAATTTCCGTAGATCGTGACTGAGGTGGGAGTGGCCACCTTTACCGGGAAGGTAGCGCTGGTCGCTCCCGCGGGCACCATGATGCTGGCCGGCAACAGGGCTGCGCCTGCCGGATCGACCGCCAGGGAGACTTTTGCGCCATCGCCGGGAGCCGCCATGTTGAGGGTTACTGTGGCTTCAACCGAGCGGCCTTCCGTGACGCTGGCCGAGCTCAGGTTGATGGAGGACAAGAGGACGGGCGAGTCTTGAGCGGCTACCGAGCCGACCAGGCTCATGCTTGCCAACAAAGTAAGGATGATAGTTCCGATTACGCGCATAAGATGTTTTGACCTCTCTGTGTCAGGACCTTTCGCAAGCATGTGAATGATGGCCGAGATACTTCCAATACCAGGGAACGGCATGTTAGCGACCCGCCTTTCGTCCCAGAAGATTCCAGTTGAATGAAAAGTTGGTGAATACCGAGAGACCGCCCGCCGACAGGCCGGACTGAAAGCGGTTCTCGTGCAGATAAGAGGCGCCGACTTCGGTGTAGATTTCGCTGCCCGCAAAGATGGCCTTCACGCCGCCGCCGACGGTGGCCTTGTTGTCCCAATCGAAGCCTTTGGTGTCATGGAAGACGGTGGCTTCGACGTAGGGCACGATGGTGGCTCGGGTAAGGCGTTTGGCAACCATTCCCTGGCTTACATATCCCATGCCGATGATGTTTCCCTTTTCCACCGGGGAGAGGGTTCCCACTTCCATCCAGGAGGAGCCGGGAAAACGGCTTGATTTTTCCGCCACCGGCTGCCATCCAAACCAGTCTTGCGCGTATAGAACCATCCCGCTGCTGTTGATACCGTGGAAGCGGTCCTCGTAGGAATAAGCGGAACCCAGGCTGACGACGCCCTTGCGGAAAAGCTTGTTCACCTTCACGCCCAGCTTGGGCTGTACCTTATTGTTCCAGTCGTAGCCCTTGGTATCGAGAACCAGTCCCATCCCGATGAATGGGGTCACGGTGAGTGATCCCGAATAGGTGGAGTAAACGGCGGCTCCCTGTTCTACGTACGACTGCACATAAAAATTGTTGTGCTCGATCGGGCTCAGGTTGCCGATCGACGTCCAACCTTGCCCGGGCAGGCCGACAGCGTCCACCAGGCTGCCTTGCAGGGCGGACACAGCGCCCTCCTGAGCGGCGGCAAACGTCGTCAGCAGCAGAACCGCGAACACCGTGAATGAAGACTTGAGTTTCATAACCCCACTTTTCCTGTTAGTACCGTTTAACCGCAAACCAGCCTCTGACCTGCTTCTTCTGAACAACTACTTTCCAGAAGCTGTAAAGAAAAACTGAACAATCCACGAAGCGCAACAGCGGATACAGCGGCGAATACAGGCAAACATCCGTCCGGCGGTCGCAAATTCCGCACACCATCGAGAGCAACATGAGAACAATCATGTCCATCCCGACGCCGTAGAAGGCCAGGCGGGGTGCGAGAAGCAGCCACACTGGAAAGAGCAGGAACAGGGTGGCGAAGACCACGCCTTCTCCCATCAACAGCTTGTATTCCAGATCGATCTTCGAAAGCCCGGTAAGCATTCCGTACTTCATGCCCACTTGCCAGGCCCCGCTATGCCAGCGATACATCTGTTTGACATAATCGCGAACGGTTCTTGGATCCTGGGTGGAGACCACGGCGCGCTTCTGGTAAACCATCCGGCCCAGCTTCTTGCGATGAACCTGGATGGTGCAGTCCATGTCCTCGACGATGGTGTCGCTGTTCCAGTCGAGGTGGGCGAAGGCGTCCGCGCGGAAGGCGGCGGCGCAACCGGGAGTGACGGTGATCACGCCCATATTGCTCTGCCCGTCCTTGTAAATGGCGTGCGAAATCCAGTAAGCCAGGCAGCGATAGGCGGTGAGCCAGTTGTGCGGAGTGCTCTTCGCCCGGCCGCAGACCACGACGACATCGGCCGGCGCAAAGCTTTTGCGGATCGCCTGAAAATAGTCTTCGGAAACCTGGGTATCGGCATCCATCAGGCAGATGTAGTCGTAACGCCGGACCAGCTCGGAAACAGAAGACAGGCGGGCCAGGCTGTGGGCCTTACCGATATTTTTTTCGTTTCTGACCACGTTCACGCCGAACGAACGGGCGATGTCACCGGTGCCGTCGCTGGAACCGTCATCGATCATGAAAACATCCGCGGGCAACACCCCGGCGCGGAGGATGCTCTTCAGCGTCCGGCCGATCCCCACGGCTTCATCTTTCGCCGGCAGCAATACGCAGAGCCGTTTCACAGTTGGCCTTTCACGACGAGTTCTCGCGAATCGAAAGAGACTGAAAAGACGCCGTTGTTTGGGTGCAATTCACGTCCTGCCTGAAACAAACGTGTGTGGGAGTCAGCCATGGCGACTTTGAGGACGACGCCATGGGGGAACGGAACCGGAACCTGCCAGGAATACTTCTTTTCGTTGCCTGCGGTCAGCGGCTGTACTGCTTCCAGAACTTTTTGGGCGCGGAAGTAAGCTGCGACTTCTCCGAAGCGTGCGATCCAGAGGCCCCGGGCTTGTGCCGCTTTTGCGTAATCCAGCAAGTCGATGAAGGTATTGCTGGGAATGGGCTCGAAGCCGGTGGAAGGATCTCCAATGCCGTGGATTTGCAACGCCGTCCAGGCATTCAGTGAAAGGTCTTTATCGATCCAGCTGCGGTAAGTGGCAGCGTCATACTTAGTGTAGCTGGGCTGGCTAGGCAGGTCGTACCAGTCGGGCTGAACGTCCGACTTTATATAAACCTGGCTGCCGTCCCCGCGTCCGCCGCGCGCCGCAAAGTTATAACGCTTCACCCAATATTGCAGTCCGGGTGAAATCTCGGTGTAGGGATAAGCGAAGGTAATAATGTCCGCATTAAAATTGCTGTCCAAAAACTTTTTGGCATCTTCAACCTGTAACTCTTCGCTGGCCTTGTTCAAATCGGCAGCATGCTCGTGGGTTACGGTATGGTTGCCGATCTCGTGGCCTTGCGCCTGCACCTTGCGCCACTCGTCGATCCGCGTGGTTTTCGAAACGATGAGGAAGAAGGTGGCATGCAGATGACGCTTGTTGAGCTCCGGGACGACCACATCAAGATGCACCGCACGCGAGTCGTCAAAGGTAAGAGACAGAGCGGCAGCGTGATTGTTCCATGGCAGAACTTTGAGCGTCGAAGTCTGCGCGAAGCAGGAGCTTGCGAACAGACTTGCGATCAGAACTCCATGGACAAATTTTGTCATAACGTAATTGAGCAACTTTCATGCATACACAATGCAACCGCGATGCCAACGCGCGTTTGTTACCGTGCGAGGCTGCAGTCGATGAGGGTGGGCGCCAGCGGCGGGTTCGGAAGCAGCTCCAGCAATTGCACTTAGAAAGAATCGTCGGCTCGTACGCCGCGCGGGAAGCGGCGTCTGAGGCATACAGTCATTCGGGTAAGTGATTACCGCGATGCGTTACCAAAGTAACGCGCGAGCAGAATTTCGAAGGAAGAGGATTCGTCCGGAGTGGAAAACATCTTCCTATATCAGAGCGCGTGCAAACAGAGAACGCAAAAGCATGCGTTTCCCCTTTTCACTCCTGGGCTTCCTAGCGTCCTTTGCGGAGTCCTTTGCGAACTTTGCGGTTTAAGATTTTGCCTTTCGGATGGCTGCGAAGATCAAGGTCTAAAACCGCAAAGTTCGCAAAGACGCAAAGGAGGCTGAATTTGGACCCTGCCGCGAATGACATTCACTAGAAGACGGCATATTCGTGTGTTCGCTATCATGGTTCGCTTACCTCGCCCCTAGGAATCGAGATGGAAGGAAAAGGTGTATCAGTTATGAAAGTGTCGGTCGTAATGCCGGTTTACAACGAGCGAAATACCTTGAGGGCGGTTGTGGAGCGTGTTCTTGCCGTTCCGCTGGAGATTGAGCTGATCTGCGTGGACGACGGTTCACGTGACGGATCCCGGGAAATTCTAGCGGAGCTGCAAAACGAGCACCCGAACCTGCGGGTCGTGCTGCAACCCAAGAACATGGGGAAGGGCGCCGCTCTCCGCCGTGGCATACAGGAGGCGACTGGCGACTATGTTCTCATTCAGGATGCCGATCTCGAATACGATCCGGGCGACTATCCCAGCCTGCTCGACCCCTTGATCCAGGGAAAGGCGGATGTGGTGTACGGGTCCCGTTTCCTGGGAGGCGGCCCGCATCGGGTTCTCTACTTTTGGCACTCCGTCGGCAACCGGCTGTTGACCCTGCTCTCGAACTGCCTGACCAACGTCAATCTGAGTGATATGGAGACCTGCTACAAGGTTTTTCGCCGGGAGCTTATCCAGGCCATTCCGCTCGAGGAAAATCGATTCGGCTTCGAGCCCGAGGTTACGGTCAAGATCGCTAAGCGCCGGCTGCGGATATACGAGGTGGGAATCAGCTACTGGGGACGCACCTATGAAGAAGGGAAAAAGATCGGATGGAAAGATGGCGTGCGCTGTCTCTGGTGCCTGGTGAAATACTCCATTAAGGAGCGAGCCGTTGCTCTGCCGCGTGACATCCACTCCGAATAACCAGAATTGATCATTTCCGAGAATAGATCGGATTCCAGCGCAGGGAGGAAAGTCGTTCGTGTCTCTGATCGTTTATCGCTCCCTCAATAAGCGCGGTTCAGCTGCTACCTCATTCCACGGCAACGCCTGCGATTCGTAGAGTGCTACCGGTCCGCTACGCGCCAACTGGCTCATTCCGGATAATGTACGATCTGCCCTGGGTCTGGGTGGTGCCTCCTGCTGATCATGAATCTTCGGGTTAATGTGGCCACGCAAAAGATCCCCGAACGTGAATTTCGCCGGGCAGGATGCGATGTGAATGCCGAATTGATCGGCTTTTCGGTGACCCAATGGATGAACTGGTAGGCATAAATATCCAGCCGTTCGTGCAGGCATTGGCTCGCGACGCTAAAGTCTCGCTCGTCGCGGGAGAGGTCAATGTTGTTGTCGAAGACATCGTTATTCGATACCGAGATGCGCCAGCGAATGGCATGCAGCACACAAAGTAATCAGGTTCGAGTCGTCATCATCACCTCGTTGGCTGCGCAGTTGCTGGTGATGGACCTGAAGGTGTTGTCTGGAACCGCAGGCCTGGCATTTCCAATTATCGCGGCGCAGCACTTGTTTTCGGAGCTGGTCGTATAGCTTGGGGTTAAGCCGCATGCGCTGTCGCTTGGGACGAACTCGGCTCATGAAGCCTTTTCGGAAACTTCGTGTAGAAAAGCCTGTCGTTGCTCGCCAGGGAGGAACTTGAAGAACCTCGACATCGACTGGAGCAGCACGGTAGGGTCGTCGTTTTCGAGGTTCGCTCCTGCGAGAAAGTCCGCGCAGATCATCTCCAGACAGTAGCCCCGTGACTTGTCTGTTCCCAGCATCATTGCGGCCGTCTCAATGGCCTGCTCGACCACCGGGATCTGGGTCTTGTACAGCTTGAAGTAGACAATTTCCCACGGTTCCGATTCCCGCCCTGTCAGTTCCCTTTCGACCTCCCTCTTAAACTCATCCTTCGGCAGAGAGCGCGCTTTGTGCAGCCAGGTTGCACAATCGAACTCCTGCCCATCCCTCCTGGCAACTTTCGCTAGCTCCAATCCCTTAGTCCATCCCACATCCTTCAGTTCCCTTCTGGCTTGCGGCGGCAGGTGCTCATGGATCGACATCAGGTAGTACGCCTTCCGCCTCGACTCCGGGAACCGCCTCGCCAGAAACTCATCAAAGGACTTCAGTTTTTCCAATCTCCAGTACTGCCCTGCACGCACTTCACAGAGATATCGCCCCAGTTCTACGAAGCGAGTGTCTCGCTCGGCTTCAAAGCGCCGTTCCCACGCCAGGATCTCGTCGATCTTGGTCAGAACGAACAGAGCTCGTTCGCGATTGAGCTTGGGCAGCATCGGCGGCGTCCTAGTACGTAAGCTCGTCAAGCCAACCAAGGTTGTCTGCTCCTGAGTGTCGTACCAGCGCCGCTTCGGTCAGATTCTGCCGTCCGAGACAGAGGCCGATATAAGGACAGCTGGTGCAGGGGTTCTGCGGAAAGCGAATGCCGCTGTGGGGAAGGAATTCGGCGGCTTCGATCCGGCGAACGGAATTCTCAACGAGATGGCCGAACTCGTCGCGCTGCTGGTCGTTTATAACAGTTCGAAAATACTGAATTTCGACCAGTCGCTTGCGGACAAACACTACCTGGGCGACATCGGTGATGCCTGTGATCCAGGAGTAGCATACCAATTGCGGATCGAGGGCGAGCAATCCGGCAGGTTCCTCCGGGTATCGGCTGGCTGTTGTCTTCCACTCCAAAAGGCACCGAGTGCCGTCCAGCTCCCCAACGGCATCCACATAGGCCACGAAGTCATTTTGTCCCGCCAAAGACTTTGTAAACTTCACCTGCAAGTTTCGTCGAGGCTGGCGGATGCAAACCCGATCGTCCTGGGCGAAGCGATCAAGCAGCTGCACGCCCGAGTGCAACATTCGGTCCCAGCTGTCTCGCTCGGAATAGTGGAGACCGCTGTCCCGGTAAGGGTCCCATTCCCGGTAGAGAACTACGGCAGGATCCTTCCGCTGGAAGTAGGCCCCTACAGCTTGCTCAAAAGCGCGACCGAACATCATGGCTGCCCGTGTGTCTTTTTCTTTCCAGCCATCGAGATAGCGATGTTTGTAGCGCCGCGGGCAGGACAGGTACTGGCTAATCTGCGTGTAACTGTAAGTCATGATGCCGCCTTCGACCCACGAGTGTCCTGACCGGTGAATACGGAGAGGTCGTCCCATCGGGTTGCCGGCGCAAAGCCGTCGAAGTTCAGAACCGAAATACCGTGAATCGTGACCTCGCTGACCTTGACCACGCCCCATAGATCGATGAGGGCCTTGTCATCGATCTCATTCTTCCCCAGCAACTCCGAGTTATACCCGAAGTCGCGCAGGAACCAGCTCAGCTTCCACATTGCCCTGGGTGTGCAGTAAATGCGCCCAGTGATAAAACAGCCGGTCAGGTGATTGGGTTTGAGGACAGCGAAGCGGATCTCGTAAAAAGCTTTCTGCTTGTGCCAGCGATACTTGGCCCGATCCACCCGGACCAGGAAGATCCCGTCCGGCACCGAGGGAATGGCCGACACGTCCGCCGGACGCAGTGACTCGAAGTAGCGCCTCATGCTGCACCTTCTTTGTTTCTTGGATAGCTGTTGAGCTGGCAAAGCAGGGCGTTGCGATCCTTCTCGGCCCAGTCCGCCAGGTGCGTTACAAAACTTTCGACCTGTTCCCGGGTGGCTTCGCGGAGGCTTCTGGTTCCGCAGAAATCGACGGCGTAGGACTTCACAAGGTCGGCATCGAGTTGGTGCTGGCGGATCAGCTGACAGAGACGGTCGCGAACTTTGGATCCGCCGTAGTTTCCATTCTTTCCGTTAAAATGCTGAGGCGGGACCTTCTTCGCTCCGTGGGAGCATGTAGTCGGTTCGGCGAATGAGCCGATCTCTTCGGCCGAACAGATGCCGATGCCGTAGGCTTTACGCAGGGCCCGGTTGACCGCCCGGGTCTCGGCCACCCGCATCTCGGCGCCATGGACCAAGGGAGACACGTTGGATGGATCGGCATCACCGTAGCTGACGAAGCCTCTACATGTTCGGGACTTGAAAACCTCCGCTCTGAATACCCAACGCGACCGCGCCGGATCGCTTGATTCCAGTGCCGGGCGGCAATGGATGCCAGCACAGCGAAGCCGCTCAGCAACCCGAAGCAGTCCAGAATGGGTGACGTACCATCCCCCGTCGAGATATTTAACGTCCCCATTTGTCACAAAGATCTGATGTCTTTCAATTAGTTCCCTAAGGGCGCGCAGGACAGGCTTAGATAAGTCTCCGTAAAGTGACTTTGCGAATCGAGATTCGCGTGCGAAATTGTACGAATGGATTTTCATGGATTACCCCACAAAGAAAAATTGCACTATGCTAATGCACATATACATATTAAATGCATAGGTGCATTTAGTCAAGGCGCGGAATGGCTATCGTGAGGAAACTGGAGATTGACTGGAAGGCGGTTGGTCGCCGCGTACGCGAACTTCGCGGGTTTGACATTCATCAGGCACACTTTGCAAGCGAACTTCGTGTCAGCCAGGGACAGCTCTCTAGATACGAACAGGGACGTAGCGAAATAGGCGCCGAAGTACTTCTCCGGCTTGCGCGTAAATCGGGAAAGACAATCGAGTGGTTGTTAACCGGCAAGGACAGCGCGTAACGGAGGTCGCAGCGGGCGATTTCTCGTAAATACGTTCTTCGCCGCACGCAACTAGGCCTAGCCGCCAAGTTCAGGACCACTATCAACTGGATACCATGCAAAGATTGACGCCTCATAATTCCTGGAATCTTCCGTCGGAACCGCACAATATGTAGCACTTTGCGTTCAAATTCTGTAAAATACTCAACAAGTGAACGTGTGTGCAAGCCCGACTAATGTCGGGCTTTTTGTGTTTTAGGACATTTTTCGCATCGGCGGCGCAAAAACGGCTGCCATAAGGGGACTTGGCAAACTCGCCTGTCCCCTTTTCATGTGTTGGCCAACACTGTTCTCAACCGAAACGGAAAGAAGGAGAAACGATTGACCTCTAAAAAGAAAATCGCAGCAAACCAAAACAATGCCAAGGATGCCACCGGCCCGATAACTGAATTAGGAAAGCAACGCTCAAGACGCAACTCCACAAAACACTCAGTTCTCTCTCGCGAGTTATTGATAAGCGACGGGGACAAGAATGAATTTGAACTGTTGCGTAGCGAACTTCAAGATCAATTCTCTTTGGCGACGACACTGCAGCGCATTGCGTTCGATCGGATCCTATGCACAATCTGGCGACAAAAGTTAGCAGTAAGGCTCGATGCGCAACGACTGAAAGAGGCCTCCGACCAGTTTAGAAATGAGAATTCAGATGATACAGCTCAAAGCGAATCCCTTTCAGAAAAACTGTTGAAGCCCGATTGGTACGGGGCGAGCGGTGCCGATCTGCGGGCAGCAATTCGGTTGCTTTCCCGTTTGCGGGAAGACGTTGAGGAGAACGGCTGGATTCATGCAGAAGACTGGAAACCACAAGTGGTCCGGACGTTTGGCGAAAACTTTTTTTCGATGCTCACTCACTGGGTTCCGATCAAGATCGACGAGATTTTCCTTTCGGAAGCGGTAACGGAGCACACCGCAATATTTGGTTCCCAACTCCCTCGGGCACGGGCGGACAGCGCTCGTATAGTGAAGGACTCCCGCTTGAGCTGGCAAATGGGTGTCAAACTTATCGATCTGATGCAACAGCATCTCGAAAGCCTGGCGCGAATCAACAGGTCCGGCGCAGGCGGTAACGCACAGGAGCATCGTACTTCTGCTCTGGAACTGGCAACGCGCTACTTCACGTCTGCAACCAGAGAACTGGAACGCGCTGTGGCCTGGTACCTTTTCATTAAAGAACAGCATTTGTGAAGGACATCAGGGCCGATGAGCGAAATCGAATTCGCAATGGCGCAAACGAAAGCGTCCCAAGACTTGATCGAGTCCTGGGAGGTTTGTTGAACAGCCTCTTAAAGTGAGTTGAAACCGGCGTGGGTGTTACCAATACGGATAGTAGAGGTAATCTGTTCATGGGTGTGATGGCGATGTCCCGTAAACCAGCAGGTGCCTTCGAGAGGCGAGCGTCGCTATCGTACATCCGCGATTACGTTGAGGCTATTTCGTAACCTCCACGAACTCGAAAGGCTACAACGGATGAGAACAGGAGAGCAACTCCGCGCTCCTATCGCAGTTGACGTCACGGTCGGCGTCAACAGCGGTGAAGCCGATCACGATCTCACTAAGGATTGTGTAGAAGCCGTCATCTCAACCGAATCTGACAAGCGAAAAGAACCCGATTTAGGAACCGTCAGCGAACAGAATGATGAACGAAAAGACCCGTAAGCTGATTCGCCGAGTTTAGACACCCTTACGAACGGCTCGCGCCTCAGGACCTATTTGAAATAAGGCGCGGACCTTTCAGTGTGCGGTAGCGAACTGTGCTTCATTTACGAATAATAATGATTAGGCAAATTTACCAAACGAAGCCAATAAGCACTGCGTTTTCAACCAAGTGGTAGCGCGTAACCCAACGTGATATAGCTTCAAGGCAGCGGACAGCACCCGGTTTTTTACTTTTGGGATTCCAATTCGCAGCCGGTTGCTCACGTTGCTTTCGAACTGCCTGACCAATATCGACCTCAGCGATATGGAAGCCTACTATAAGATGTCCGCCGGGAAATGTGAAGAAAACCGCTTCGGTTTCGAGCCGAAAATCACGGTCAAGATCGCTAAGCGCCGGCTGCGGATTTACGAAGTGGGAATCAGCTACTGGGGCCGCACCTATGAAGAAGGGAAAAAGATCGGATGGAAAGATGGCGTGCGCTGTCTATGGTGCCTGGTGAAATACTCCATTAAGGAGCGAGCCGTGGCTCTGCCACCCGACACCCGCTCTGAAGAACCCGCATTGATCGCTCCCGAGAATGGACCGGATTCCACCGCGGAGAGGTAACCCGATCGCTGGTGTTTCTGATCAGGAATATCGCCTCGAACGGCTCCCGCCCATCCCTTCTTGTGACCAACCGCGGCGGGCAGGAATTATTTTGGTCTGTGGAAAACTTTAAGCCAGAAGCTTTGCTACACTATGCGCGCCGCTTCTTCGTCTATAACTTTAGCTCTTGATGCATGGTTGGATTTTGTTGCTGTGTGTGAATTCCAGAACTGCATCCAGGAGCCATTCCTCGAGTTCCAGGCTGTCCATGTCCTTCCGTAACAGGGCATTACAACAGTAAGGTGTTACTTTCGCTTTAAGAAGTAACATGCGCTTCCCCGGTGGGGGCGCGCTGTTGGGGATTGAACTGGGACGCCGAGAGAAAAATCTTCAGAGTTCAGCAATCTGAAAATTTGAATTTCTTCGGGCCCCCGCAGTTTCTCTGGCCAATTGGGACTCATCTGTCCGTCCCTTATCCCCGTTCTTAAAGGAAATTTCATGCTGAGGATTAGTGTATTAGTGTTCGCATTACTATTCCTGGTGGGTTGCGGCGGGGGAAGTATGCCTTTCGTCCCCCCTCACGGCGGATCGTCCGGTAGCGGCACTTCCAGCACGGGATCATCCGGTAGCGGCACTTCGAGCACCGGATCTTCCGGTACTGGCACCTCGAGCACAGGGTCATCGGGTACTGGAACATCGAGTACTGGATCGTCGGGTAGCGGCACTTCCAGCACCGGGTCTTCCGGTACTGGCACCTCCAGCACAGGGTCATCAGGTACTGGCACATCGAGCACTGGATCGTCTGGCAGTGGAACTTCCAGCACTGGGTCTTCTGGTAGCGGCACTTCCAGCACTGGGTCTTCTGGTAGCAGCACCTCCAGCACTGGATCTTCCGGTAGCGGCACCTCCAGCACTGGATCTTCCGGTAGCGGCACCTCCAGCAGCGGATCTTCCGGTAGCGGCACCTCCAGCAGCGGATCTTCCGGTAGCGGCACCTCCAGCAGCGGATCTTCCGGTAGTGGCACCTCCAGCACTGGATCTTCTGGTAGCGGCACCTCCAGCAGCGGATCTTCCGGTAGCGGCACCTCGAGCACTGGATCTTCTGGTAGCGGCACCTCCAGCAGCGGATCTTCCGGTAGCGGCACCTCCAGCACTGGATCTTCCGGTAGCGGCACCTCCAGCAGCGGGTCTTCGGGTAGCGGCACTTCCAGCAGCGGGTCTTCGGGTAGCGGCACTTCCAGCAGCGGGTCTTCGGGTAGCGGCACTTCCAGCAGCGGGTCTTCGGGTAGCGGGTCTTCGGGCACACCTTCCGGGGTGGTCGGTCCGAGTTCATTTTCGTTTTCTGGTTACGACTGGGGAACCGATGGTGGCAGCGCTCCTCCGGTGGGCAATGTGAACGGCAACGTTGGCACATTCGATCCCAATAACGTGACGGTCGGATCTGAACTTGTTCTGTCGCTCACTCAAACTCAGAGTGGCAGCTCGATCAAGTCCGTTGGGTCGGAGGTCATCACCAAGCAGACGTTCACCTACGGCACGTTCGAATTTACTTCCAGGATTTCGGAGGCTCTTTCGGGGTCGGATGCGGGAGGCTTTCTCTATGCCTCAAACTCCGCAACCGAAATCGATATGGAGCAGGTGGGCAACAAGTCGGACGCGGTGGACTGTACGAATTGGAAGGGCGTCTCGAACTTCCAGGACACTCAGGTTTTTGGCCTCGAGCAGACCAACAGCCACGACTTCAAGATCGTGTGGCAGCCCACCTACGTGGACTGGTACGTGGATGGCCAGTTGGTAGTGCACCATACCCAGGCGGTACCGAGCGCTCCGGCCTACTTCCTGTTCAATATATGGGGCACGAACAGCTCGTCCTGGGGAGGCACGGCCACAATCGGACCGACCCGGTACATTTACGTCAGCAACTTTAAATACACCCCGTAAAAAAAACACGTAGCCCGGACGCCTCGTCCGGGCAGGCGAGCGAAGCTCGCCGAGTTCGAGGCGAGTTCAAAGTGGGTGAAGCTCGCCGGGTTCGAGGTGGCTGCTGGCCGGGTTTGACGCGGGTGCTCGCCGTTCGCCAACGAAGCGCGGAGCTTCGCTCCGCCGGGCGGGTGGGGGCACCCGCCCCTACGTATGCAGTGGTGGGAGGGCTCGGGTCACGGCTTCTCCGCGAAGAACCGGGCCATCTCTTCCACCACGATTTTTTGCTGTTCTTCCGTCATTTGGGGAAACACCGGTAAAGCCAGCACGTGCCTGCATGCCTCTTCCGACTGAGGAAATGCGCCGGGGCCGTAGCCCAGACCGGCAAAGGCCGGCTGCAGATGCAACGGCGACGGATAGTAGATTTCGCTGGGGATCCCGCGACTGCGCAAATGTTCCCGCAACTGGTCTCGCTCCGGGACCCGAATCACAAACTGGTTATAGACGTGGTGCATGCCCGCGGGCTCTGCCGGCAAAATAATCACCGCGTCGAGGCCAGCCCGCCTGAACAGTTCGATATAGCGATCGGCATTGCGGCGCCGCGCCTGGGTGAGCGTGTCGAGATGCTTGAATTTGACGAGAAGCACCGCGGCCTGCAGGCTGTCCAGCCGGCTGTTCATCCCCAGCAGATCGTACTGGTATTTCCTGCGGCTGCCATGGTCGCGCAGCACCGAGATACGTTCGGCGAGCTCGGGATCGCTCGTGGTGATCATGCCTCCGTCGCCGGCCCCCCCCAGGTTCTTCGAGGGGAAAAAGCTGAAGCAGCCGCAGGCGCCGATGTTGCCGGCGTACTTGTCTTGGTAGCGGGCGCCAATCGACTGCGCCGCATCTTCGATCACGGGCAGATGATGCACCTGGGCGATCTCGTTAATCTTCTCCATTTCAGCCGTCAGCCCAAAAAGATGGACCGGCATGATCGCCCTGGTCCGGCTGGTGATGGCCGCTTCCAGGCGCCTCGGGTCGAGATTGCAGGTTTGCGGATCGATATCAACGAAAACCGGTTTGGCGCCCAACCGGGCGATGCTGCCGGCGGTGGCGACGAACGTAAAAGGGGGCGTGATGACTTCATCGCCGGGACCGATCCCCAGCGCCATGAGCGGAAGCAACAGAGCGTCCGACCCGGAGGCGCATCCCAGGGCAAAGCTCGAGCCAATGAAGGCCGCGACTTCAGCCTCCAGTTGCTTCACTTCGGGACCCATGATGAATTGCTGGCTCTCGAAGACTCTGTCCACGGCGGCCTGGATGCCTGCCTTCATGGTGGCGTATTCGGCCTTCAGGTCGAGAAACGGGAAGAGCATTTTCTGGGCGTTGTCGGGCAAGTTGTGACCTGACCGTGGATTATCCCGCATTCTCTGAATTTGCGCGACTTCTTTGCGAACTTTGCGGAATTCCCTTGGCTATGTGGGCGCGAGCGTCCCGCTCGTGCGGCGGCACCACGAAAGCTGCAGCACGAGCGAGGACGCTCGCGTCCACATTAATTAGCCCATGGTGATTACGGTAACCTGACTCCTCATGGCCAATGACCTTCGTACTCAAGCCGGGCTGTGGAACCCCCGTATAATTCAGTGTAGGTCGGAAGGATTTCGCGCAAAGGATAAAGGGTGGACCCTGTTCTGGCATCGGCGATCTTCGTTCTGGGGCTGGCCTTTGGCAGCTTCCTGAATGTGTGTATCTACCGCCTGCCGCGGGATTTATCCGTGGTGAGTCCGCGATCCGCCTGCCCGGGGTGCGAGCGTCCGATTGCAGCCTACGACAACATTCCGGTTTTGAGCTGGCTCCTGCTGCGCGGCCGCTGCCGCAATTGCAAAACTTATATTTCGTCGCGTTATCTGATCGTGGAAGTCCTGACGGGTGCGATCTTTTTGGCCTGCTACTCGCACTTCGGCTCCAGCCTGGCCACAGTTAAATATTGCGCCTTTGGATTTCTGCTGCTGGGACTGATCTTTACCGATGCTGAGACTCAGCTTCTGCCTGACAAAATGACTTTGCCGGGGCTGGCGCTGGGACTGATTTTAAGTCTGGTGGTTCCGGTCAACGATCTGGCGTCCCAGCTTTTGCCCAGCCTGGTATCGCTGCCTGTAAGCTCCGACGTGTCGTGGCATCTGCTGTCCCTGATTGATTCCGTGCTGGGCGCCGTCATCGGCGCGTCTTTCATCTATGGCGCGGGGGCGATTTATCTGCGCGCGCGCGGCGTCGAGGGTATGGGCTTCGGAGATGTGAAGCTGATGGCGATGATTGGAGCGTTTCTGGGCGCCAAGCTGACCATGTTCACCTTGTTCTCGGCCTCGATTGCGGGATCGCTGTTTGGCGTGTCAACCGTGCTGGCGGTATGGATCAAGCGGACCCGGCGGCGGATGAAACGCAATCACGAGCCGGCTGCAGCGGCGCGGCGGCGCGCCTGGGAGTCGGCCGCGATTGCCTTGCGCCGCCACCAGATGCCCTTCGGCGTCTTTCTCGGCGGCATGGCGATGGTCGCATTGTTCTTTGGCAACAGCTTCCTGCGCTGGTACTGGGGGTTGTTGTGAGACTGCTGACCAATCCCATTGTGTTGCGCATGGTGCTGGTGTTCGTGGCCGCGGGCTTTGCTTTCGTCACAGGCATTTTCCTGATGCGGCGCATGCGCCGCAGCTTCAGCGAGGACGGTGCGTTCCCGGAACTTCCCTCTGCAGCCGAGAGTTTTCCGTTGCATACGTATCACGCAGTGATTCAGCAGCTCAAGCAGCAGAAGCACGAGTTGCAAAGTTTGCAACTGCTGGAGCGGCGCCGGGCCAAGACTTCGGAGAACATCAGCGCGGCCGTCCTCTCGAATCTTTCATCGGGAGTTCTTTTTTTCACCGCCAACGGGCTGGTGCGCCAGGCCAATATTTCCGCGAAGCAGATTTTGGGCTTTGCCTCGCCAGCCGGCATGAGCGTGGCGGAGATCTTTCGCCAGGCGGAGCTGATTTCGGCGACCCAGACCACATACGCGAATCTGGCTGACGCCATCGCTTCGAGCTTGCGCGAGAAAACGCGTCTTCAGCGGATGGACGCCCGCTATCGAACTCCCTCCGGTGAAGAACGCACTCTCGATATCACGCTGAGTTCGGTGAAGGCGGCGGATGGCGAAATCCTGGGCATGGCGTGCCTGATCAATGATCGTACTGAAATGGCGGAAATTCGCCGCCAGCAGGAGTTGCGCGGCGAGATGTCAGCCGAGATGGCGCTTGGACTGCGCAATTCCCTCACCACGATTTCCGGATACGCACAACAACTAGCGGCCAGCCGTGATTCGGGGTTAGCCCGGCAGCTGGCGTCCGACATCGCGGCGGAAGCGGCACACCTGGATCTTACGATTGGCGGTTTTCTCGCAGGCGCGAAAGCTGCGAGAGCCGGTTCGAAAGCTTGAACAAACTCGTCCTTGCCACCCTCAACTCGGGGCCGCGGGACCGAAAGAAACGGAGCCACTCATGAAGCGCATTGGATATGTTTTTATGGCCGAAGTTATTCTGGCAGGGACGCTGGTGTCACTGGCGGGCGCGCAATCTCAGCCTCTGGGCGACTATGCCCGTTCCGTCCGCAAGGACGAGAAGCCGGCCTCGGCGAAGACGTACGACAACGATAACCTGCCCACCAGCGACAAGATCAGCATCGTGGGAAATGCCACGGACTCGGCTGGCCCTGAAGATGCCAACCCGGCCAGTGACGCAAATGCCGCCAAGCCGGAAGACGGATCTGGAGCCACAGCCACGGCTACGCCAGAGTCGCCCGACGCCGGCAAGAAAGACTCTTCCGACCCGCAGAAGGTAAATGATGAATGGAAACAGAAAATTGCGGGCCAGCAGGCTAAAGTTGATATGGCTTCGCGCGAACTGGATGTGACCCAGCGCGAGTATCGCCTGCGCGCCGCGGCCTTCTACGCCGACGCCGGAAATCGCCTGCGCAACCAGGGTTCATGGGACAAGGAAGACGCCCAGTACAAGCAGGACCTCGCCAAGAAGCAAAAATCGGTCGATGATGCCAAGACGTCGCTGGACAACTTGAAGGAACAGGCGCGCAAGGCTGGTGTTCCAGCCAAGGTGCGTGAGTAACTAGAAGCTTCGAGTTCATGAAAGCCTCCGCTTCGAGCCGGAGGCTTTTTCATTTAGTTTTGTGGCGCCAAATATCTCTGCCGGCACTGTTTGGCTTCCGACAACAGCTGATCGTACTCGCTCGATCCGCGGAGCTTGGCGAGCAAGGGGTCAGACTGAAGCTGGGAGTAAGCGCAATAATCGAGCTGAATCGCTTGCCTGAGCATATGCACCGCGGCCGCCTTCCTGTTACCAAACGTAAGCACGGCTCCCGGATGAAACGATAGTTCAGGGTCGGCTTCCGGCTCACCGGTTTCTATCTGGTGCGCAATCGCGTCCAGTCTCGGCCCGGCGTCTGGATCGAGGCACGCTTCCATGAGGTCACGTCCATAGCGGGGACCGCCCGGCATCTGTTTGACAGCCTTGCGCGCCTCCTCCACGTTGCCTTCTCGCAGGAGCAGCGAAGGCATAACATAGCGTGCCCATTCGGAGCCGGCGTCCAGCCGGACGAAATCCCTTGCCCGGCCAGTTCGTCCCAATTCCATGAAGCTCCAGGCACAGGAGCGGAACTGGTAGTTTCCTGGATCCAAGGCCAGAGCGGCGTCGCACTCGCGGGCAGACTCTTCCAACATCCCGGCATAGCGAAGAACGTAGGCAAATGTGAAATGCGCCGGGGCGCTCTCGGGATGCTGTCGGACCAGCATTTGCGCGTCCCGGTAGGCGCTGGTGGGTTGTCGTCGCTCTACGTGGTTAATTACAAGTTGTGTGGCCGCGAGAACGCGATTGGGATCGAGAGTCCGAGCGCGCTCGAGCGCGGTATTGGACCGCTGGATCATCTCCTCTCCACCATTCGAGTAAGTCGCGTCGTAGTAGTAGCGCAGTCCCAAGGCCTCCCAAGCTGGTGCATAGCTATCGTCCATGCCGACGGAACGCTCCAGCATTGTGATCGCTTCTTTGTTCGGAAGAGGGTCGTGAGGCATGGAGACAGATCGCAGATAAAGATCGTAAGCTTCCTCGTTGTTGGGGCGGGTCGCGGTGTCCGCCGAGGTCGTTCCCCCGAGGGCCGGCAATAGTCCTTGCCTGACCCTGGCGGTAATCTGCTCCCGCATCGCGATCATGTCTGGAGTTGCAGCGGTCAGCGTGTCCCTCCAGATGACCCGGTTGTCGGCTACGTTTACAGCTTCGAGGGTGATTTGCAGCTGGTTTCCCTCTTTCAGGTAGTGGCCAGTCACAATGTTGGATACCTGCATCTCGCGGCCGGCCTTTTCCAGGTCCAGATCCTGCCCGATGTACTTGCTGGTGGCAGCGGAGGGGCGTATGGACAGGGCTCGCGAGTAGCTCAATGTGTTTGCAATCTCGTCGGGCAGGGCCAGGCGAAGAAAGTCAGTGTCCTTGTCGGAGCTCGAGTTCTGGAAGGGCAACACCGCAACGGTAGTTGGATTTTCGGGGCCTGCATGAGATGCGGCTAGATGCCTGCCTTGCCAAAGAACGAAGGCAACCAGGCCGAGAGCAAGGACTCCGCCGATCCCAGCCATCAGCTTGAACCGGTTCCCGGCTCTGGTTGCCGGCTGCGGCGCCGGCAAATTTTCAGTGCGGCCAGAACCGGAATCGCGTCTCGCCCTTATCAGGTCGGCCTTCATCTCGGAGGCGTGCTGGTATCTCACCTCTCTGTCTTTCTCCAGTGTTTTGGAGATGATGTGTTCCAGATCCGAAGGCAGATCGGGATTCAGTCGTACCAGTGAGGTTGGGGGCCGGTGGAGAATGGAGTCAAAGATGGCTCCGGAGGTGTCTCCTTTGAAAGGAAGGAGCCCCGTCGCCATTTCGTACAGCAACACGCCGAAGGAGAACAAATCGGTGCGAGCGTCCAGAACCTTCCCCAGCACCTGTTCCGGCGACATGTAAGCCACTGTGCCCAGCGCCGATCCCGGACTGGTGAGATTCTCTTCGGTAGCTGTCGGGGAAGACTGCGTGGCCTCGCCGGCGATTTTGCTGGCAGAGCTGACAGCAGCCGTTACTTTCGCCAGGCCGAAATCCAGAATCTTGGCATGGCCGCGCTTCGTGATGAAGATATTCGCCGGCTTGATATCACGGTGAACGATGCCTTCGGAGTGGGCGGCGTCGAGGCCGTCCGCGATCTCGATGGCCGACGCCAGCAGGTCTTCGATCTCCATGGGCTTCCCCGCGATGCGGTGCCTCAGAGTCATGCCCTCGAGGTACTCCATGGCGATAAAGCGCTTGCCTTCGTGTTCGCCGATTTCGTAGATGGTGCAAATGTTGGGATGGTTCAGGGCGGAAGCAGCGCGAGCTTCCCGGCGGAAGCGTTCCAGCGCCTGCGGATCGGCGG
This sequence comes from Terriglobia bacterium, assembly GCA_963814725.1. GTDB lineage: Bacteria > Acidobacteriota > Terriglobia > Terriglobales > Acidobacteriaceae > JAIQFF01. The sequence continues at coordinate 1,294,949 of CAWFDY010000009.1, read as the reverse complement.
CGACGTCATCGGGCAGAAACTTGAGCGCGACGAAGCGACCGAGGGAGGTGTCTTCGGCCTTGTAGACCACACCCATGCCCCCGCCGCCCAATCTCTCGACAATGCGGTAATGCGAAACAGTTTGGCCCAGCAAGCAACAAAGACCTCATCCTTTGGCGCGCATGTTATTTGCCCGGGAAGGGCAAGTCAACGCTTATCGAACTGAAGAACGCATGCCTGAGATTATGCCGATGTTCTTCGTTCCAGAATCTGCTTCACGTGGTGGCGTCCGTGAATCCAGTGGAACTTTCGCCATTGGCGTGCCGTCAGCGGCCCCAGAACAGGATGGTCCAGCAGCTTGACCCGCGAGCCATAGCGTTCTTCGCATTGCGCGATGACCTTGTCCATGGCGGCGATCTGCGGGCCGATGTCGGCAACCAGCTCGTCCACGGGCATGCCCCTCGGAGCCACGTAATCGGGCGACTTCCTCCCTTTCGGAAAACATCCCAGGCCCGTCAGCACGAAGGTGGACACCTTCTGCTTGAAAGTAGAAACCCCGCCCAGCGGCTTCCCTGCCTGGAGGCTGCGTTCGAACGCTTTTGAAGTTCCGACGTAGGTCCGGTAAAGATGCTCGAGCACTTCGGCGGCGCTCCACTTCCCTTCCTCGTGACAGGTCAGCTGATCGCGGGTCATGCCGCTGCTGGCGGCGACGATCGCCTGTTGCAGACGTTCCAGATAAGAATCCATGGTTCCTCGGATGGCTCTCTCTAGTAGAATAGCCCCGGCATTTCTGGTTGCAAAAAATTTATAAGCCTGAGGGAAGGTGGCCATGAAGAAGTTGCTGATGGCAATGCTGGCGCTGATGATGATGACGGCCTGCTCGTCGGAGACGCCGCAGCCGGCGCAAGTCGAGAAACCTCAGCCCAAGCCGCCGGAATTCGTCACCGGACGAGTCGCCTTCCAGAAGCTTTACATCGCCGCGCGTGGTTGGGCGCGCGACGCGCAGCCGTACCGCATCGAATCAGTGATCACCGATGACTCCAAGGGCAAGGAAGGCAAGTCAGGGCTATGGCGCGCCTCGTTTGGTTCGCCGTTGCAGCGCGGAGTCAAAGCTTACACGTGGTCAGGCGAAGCTGCCTCCGACCGCGGTATCAACCCGGGAACTGAAGATACCTATAGTCCGACCAATACTTCGACGCAGATTTTCGACGTCCAATTTCTAAAGGTGGATTCGGACAAGGCGCTCGAAGTGGCGCAAAAACATGGCGGCGACAAAGTTCTTGCCAAGGCCCCGGATACTCCGATCGTCTATATGGTGGACTGGAGCCAGGCGACCAACGAGTTGATCTGGCACGTGATCTATGGCAACACCCGGGACGACTACAAGCTGAAGGTGGCAGTGAACGCTTCCAGCGGAGACTTTATCAGGGTCGAAAAATAAACGCGCTCTCCGGGCCGGCGATTTTGGCTGGTCCGGTCTTTTTACGAAGGCGTTTTAGTCTTTAATTTCTCGAGCGCCTTCCTGGCTTCGGCGGCGAGTGGCCCCTCCGGCAGGATCCTCAAATATTCTTCGTAGTGCTCGGCAGCGTCGTCGGGCTTGGCCAGCTTTTCGAAGGCCTGCGCCATCCGGAAATTGGCGAAGGCGTCATTGGGCTTGTAGAAAAGCGCTTCGCGGTAGCGTTCAAGCGCGGCCGCATAATTCTTCTTCTTGAAGTAAAAGTCGCCCACTTCGATGTCCTTCGCGGCCCGATGCGGATCGAAAGAGTGAAACTCCTGGACGTCCGACGAAGTGTTGTCGCCAGGGTCTTCCATCGGGATTGAGCTGTTGGGATGGTCCTTTTTATCGTTCGGCGGAGGGCTCAGGTCGATTCTGGAATCGCGGCTTGAGCTCTCTCCCGCTTCGCGGCTGCGCTCTGATCGCGGCGGCAGATGATTCTGATGAGAATCGGTTTGATCGTCCTGGGCGTGACCCGGAAGTGCCAGACAGGCGGAGATTGTGAGTAGAAGAATTGATCGCCGCATGAAGTTATTGTAAACGAGACATTGGATGGAGGGCAGGTTTGCTTTGGCGCCATCCGGAAGAAATTTTAGTCTCGAAGAGCCTGCCCTGCGTCGGTCACTTTCATTCAGCCGAGCTGCGCTCCGCCGTACGGGTCAGAGACCCGTCTCCGCACACCCGGTGCCATCGTCGACTTTGCACAAAAAAACTGCTCCACGGGGGACGTGGAGCAGCGGTAAGTGCGACCAGGAAAAACTTTACATGGACGGCGGAGGCGGTGCAGGCGCTGCCGCGGGCTGCTGCGCCGGAGTCGAATTGTCCGCGGAGTTGGTCATGAGACGGACATCCACCCGACGGTTCTTGGCGCGCCCGTCGCGGGTCTTGTTCGAATCGACCGGCTTGTCCTTACCCAGTCCGATCAGATAGATCTTGTGCACCGGGATGCTGTGCTTCGAAGCCAGGTACTGAATCACTGAATCCGCGCGCCGCTCGCTGAGGGCATAGTTGTAGTCTGCGTTGCCCACCGAGTCCGTCCCGCCTTCAACCGTGATGATGTAGCCCTTGGCGCTGGCCACGTCGGTGGAAAGCTGGTCGAGCGCTTCCTGCGCGGTCTTGGTCAGATTGTCCTTGTTGAAACCAAAATGCACGGCGGTTTCGGTAACCACCCGATAGTTGTCCAGATTCGCAACCGTGTTCTGCAGCGAATCGACGCGGTGAACTGCGTTGTCGGCCTGGGTCTGCGCCTGGCCAGCCTGGTCCGCTGCCGCCTGCGCCTTCTGATCCACTTCCGTCGCTTTCGCCGTCACCTGTTGAATGCCGGCTTGCGCCCGCGCATCCACATCTTTAATGGCATTGGTATTCTTTGCGGTCAGATCATCCAGTTCGTTGGTCTTGTTGACCAGCGGGGTGGTCTGTTGCCGCACATAATTCTTGCTGCTGCATCCTACCGAGGCCGCCATGCTGGCCGCGACTAAAACAATTAACGAAGTGCGATTCATTGGGAGGGCTCCTTCCTCGCTCATCTCGCAAAACTACAAATACTTCTCGAACTCAAAATCTCACGCGGTCAGCCGGGGAGGGCTTATCTCGCGTTCGCATTGTACAAGAGCACGGGCGATGCCAACAGAACAAATCCGACGATCTGCTTGTAACTGCATGATATACATAGACTTATTAGGTCGCGATCAATGTGACATTAAGCCGAGGGCCACGGTCTTCCGTGCAAACGCGTTATGAACTGAGGAAATTTTATATGGTGCAGATTCATGCATATGGGGCGAGGCGACGTCTTCACAGCCGCCAGCCACGAGCGCTCCAGCCGCACCCGAGCATCTGTCACTCTCATCTAAAATAGAAGTCTCTACACAGATCACGCTAGTAAAGATTCGGTGCCAGTAAGAATCAGGGAATGGACCTTCAGGCCAAAATACGAAGTTTGCCTGCCTCCGCCGGCGTGTACCTGTACAAGAATGCCGAGGGCGAAGTCATCTATGTGGGGAAGGCCAACAACCTACGCAGCCGCGTCTCTTCCTATTTTCGCGAAGGGCGGTGGGAGGACGCCAAGACCGACTCCCTGGTGCGCGAAGCCGTGGATGTCGATTACATCGTCGTCGCGAATAATAAAGAGGCGCTGGCACTTGAAAATCACCTGATCAAGCAGAAGAAGCCGCGCTTCAACATCCTGCTGCGCGACGACAAGACTTATCCATACATCAAGCTGACTATGGGGGAACGGTTTCCCCGGGTGTACGTGACGCGACGGCTGCGTAAAGACAGCGCTTCCTACTACGGTCCTTATTTTCCGGCGAACCTGGCCTATCGCATCGTGGACTTGATTCACCGGCACTTCATGATTCCTTCGTGCAAGGTGGACCTTACGAGGTTTCATCCGCGACCGTGTTTGCAGTACTTCATCAAGCGGTGTCTCGGACCCTGCGTCGAGGAGCTGACGACGCTCGAGATTTATCAGGAATCGGTCCGCGATGTGAAGCTGTTCCTTGAGGGCCGGCCCACTGACCTGCTGCGCTCCCTGCGCACTCGCATGGAGCAGTCGGCTCAAACCGAAGAGTATGAACGCGCCGCCAAATATCGAGACCTGATTTCGACCGTGGAACAGTTGCAGGAAAAGCAGCGCATCGCGACCATCGAAGGCGACGACGCAGACGTATTCGGCTATCACAACGAAAACGGCATGCTGGCGGTAAATCTGTTCCACATGCGCGGGGGAAAGGTACTCGACCGCAGAGAATTTTTCTGGGAAGACCTGCCGGAAACGGCCACCGACCACGCCGGGGCGGGTGCTCTCAACCTCCCGAGCGAGCAAATCCCGGCTGCGCCGTACTGCGAGGCAGGCGAGGACGCGCGTCGCTCCACCGGATCGTTTCATCCCGGCGAATTCTTTTCCGCCCTGCTGAAGCAGCTATACATTGGTCAACCCTACGTTCCCCGGAACATCTATGTTCCGGTGGAGTTCGACGATCGGCAGACTCTGGAAGACGTGCTGACAGAACAGGCGGCGGACAAGAGTGCCCGTCCCGCGCGCGTTAATATCATGGTGCCCCAGCGCGGGGACAGGCGCGGCCTTATCGATCTGGCTGGAAACAATGCCAAGCAGTCCTACGACCAGCGCTTCCGGGTCATGAAGCCGAACGCCAACGCCATTCAGGACGCATTGCAGGATGCAATGGGACTGCCGGAGCGGCCGCATCGTATTGAGTGTTTCGACATCTCGCATATTCAGGGAGCTGAAACCGTCGCTTCCATGGTGGTCTGGGAAGACGGGCAGATGAAGAAATCCGATTACCGCAAGTTCATTATTCGCGACGTGATCGGGGTTGACGATTTTGCTTCCATGCGCGAGGTGGTCACGCGCCGCTACAAGCGCCTTGCGGAAGAGGAAAAGAAAATGCCCAGCCTGGTGCTGATCGATGGCGGCCTGGGCCAGCTGCATGCCGCAGCCGAGGCGCTGGAGGCTTTGCAAATCATCAACCAGCCTCTGGCTGCGATCGCAAAGCGTGAAGAAATAATCTACGTGTACGGCCAGGAGCACGAACCGATCGCGCTTGATCATCACTCGCCGGTGCTGCACCTGGTCCAACTGATTCGCGACGAAGCCCACCGCTTTGCGGTGACCTTCCACCGCAAGCGCCGGCAGATGCGCGACCGCTCCACTGAACTACGGGAAATTCCCGGTGTCGGCGAAAGCACGACACGGCGTCTGCTGCAGCACTTCGGCAGCGTGCAGGCGGTCAAGCAGGCAGACTCGGCGGCGCTTTCCGCGGTAGTCACGCGCTCCCAGGCGGAAGCCATTCGGGAGCACTTCGAAAAGCAAAATCGAGTGGAGCAGAACCAATCCCAGTAGAACCCGGTGCGATAGCAATCTTGCGACGATTCCTGCCATTGTTGTTCACGCTGGTGGTGTGCTTTCCAAGCGCGCTGAATACAGTTGCGCAGGTGTCCCCGGCAAATGCTGCCGCGTCTGGCAATGCGCAAACCCACCTCGGGATGGGCTACGACGCTTTGCGGCAGGACAGATACGACGCCGCCGTCATTGAATTTCGAGCGGCGCTCGCGGCCGACCCCAAACTGAATCTGAGGGCGCGATTTCCGCTGGCCGTTGCGCTTTTCGAACTGCACCGGTCCGGCGAGGCCCGCCACGAACTTGCACTCGTGCGCCGCGAGGTAGGAGATCATCCTAACGTCTTTTATTACCTGGGACGCCTCGACCTGGACGATCATCAATACGCCAGCGCGATCGGTAATCTGACGCGGGCCGCGGCGCAGCCGCCTTTTCCGGACAATGCCTACTATCTGGGTTACGCCTGCTTCAAGCAGGGCGACCTGGCGGCTGCTGAACATTGGCTCAAAGAAGCTTCCACTCTGACTCCGAACGATTCCCGTGTTCCCTACCAGTTGGGGCTGGTGTATCGCCGGCAAGGCCGCCTGCAGGAAGCCAACAAGTCTCTGGCGTTGTCGGAGGAGATGCGCCGCCGCGATTCCATCGACAGCCAGACGAGGATCGAATGCAAACAGAAACTTGATCAGGGTCTGCGCGAAGAAGCGCGCACTGTATGCGATCAGCTTTACGATCCCGGCAACACGGAGAAGCTCACCGAGCTGGGGACAATTTATGGCCAACACGGCGATCCCGAAGCAGCCCTGAAGCCCCTGCGCCGGGCCGCCGACCTGGCTCCGCAGTCGCCGCAGATGCAGTACAACCTCGCTCTTACCTATTACCAGCTCAATCAATTCGAACAGGCGCGTGAGCCGCTGGCGCTCGCTCTTAAGCGCTGGCCCGACCTGTTTCAACTGAATGCTCTCTATGGCGCTGTGCTCGCGAAACTCGGGGACAACCGTGCCGCTTACCAGGCGCTGCATCACGCCCACCAACTCAACCCGCAGGATGCCGGCACGGTGGATCTGCTGTACGCGGCCAGCCTTGCGCTCGCGCGCAGCAGCAAGCAGGCAGCCCAATATACGGACTCGTTGCGCTATCTGGAAGAGGCGGCTTCCCTGCAGCCACGGGATCCCAAGCCGCACCGCCTTATGGCTGAAATTTATTCTCTGACCAGCCGTCCGACACAAGCGGCCGCCGAACAACAGACTGCGGACCGTCTCAAGTGAATGGATGTGGGCGCGAGCGTCCTCGCTCGTGCGTCGGTCAAAAAGAACCTGGCCAATTTTAGCTTTCGCACGAGCGGGGCGCTCGCTCTCACTTGCGTGCTATTCGGAATCGCGATTTGCGATCGAGACCCGGAATGGTGGCTTGGCCTTCTCCGAAGATTCCATCTCGTAAGTTTGCTCGGTCTTGCCTGGATCGTAGTCTCGCCACAACCAGATCATCTCTTCCGGAAATTCAGCGGCGCCTTGTCCGGAATTGTGCGTGCCCTTGCCAAAGCTGAAATGAAAGTCGTATCCCTTAAGCTTCAGGGCGTTGGCCAGGCGAATGTTGGCCAGTGGCCAGCTGCCGTAGCGGTCATTCTCCTGATCGTCCGAACCGTCCTGCATCCACACGCGCAGATTGCGATGGGGCTCGCGCAGGACTTTCTCGGGATAATCCTGTCCTCCGTCCGGAACGTTGGGATCTTCTTTCCACTGGATGCTGGTGAAGCTGCCAATCCAGGAAATTACGCGGGTGAAGCGTTCCGGCATCTGCCAGGCTGCGTTGAACGAGCAAATGCCCCCTGAGGATAAACCCGTAATCGCCCAACTGTAGGCGTCCTTGCGGATGTTGTAATGGCTCTGCACATCGGCGAGAACTTCATCCCGCAGAAAACGCGCATAGCGGTCGCTCACCGTGTCATACAGCGTGCTGCGCATCGAATCTTTCAGGGTGCGGTGCCACTTGTCGGAATAGGCTTTCACGAAATTATAGGTTGGACTGCCGGGAGAATCGGCGATGTCGCCGGGATCGATGAATACCACGATCATCACAGGAATCTTTTTCAACGCGATCAGATTATCCACTACGTTGAGAGCTGGATTCCGTCCGCTGCGATCGGTGTACCCGACGCCATCCTGCACGACCATGAGCGCGGCCGAAACTTTCGGATCATATTGTGCCGGCACATACACCCAATACTCACTCTTCATGCCGTCGTAAATCTTGCTGGTATGCAGGATCTTTTCCGAGAGCCTGCCTGATGGCACTCCCGCCTGCAAATATGACATGGGTCCGAAGGCGGGCATATCCGGCTTGCCGCCGAAGTTCGTTCCGCCAACCAGATAGTGAAACGAATGCAACCTGCCGACGGGCTCGACTCGCGCCACGGCATACCACAAGTCAGAGCCGGCCACATGCTGCATCGGTGTTCCGGGAGAGCTGTCGATGACCAGCGCCGGCTGCGAGGCAGCCTGCGTAGCGAAGAAAAAGTCAGGACCCTGGCTCGCCCAGGCTGTGCCCTCCTTCAAATCTTTGTTCTCGAAGCTGGCTTCGATCGCTTCTGCCAGGCCCGATGCATTGGTCTTCGCCAGGCTGATCAACTGGGGTGCGGAGAGTTTTTCGGCGGCCGGAGCCATGGACGCGAAACAGACGAGCAAAAGAGCATGCTTCCACATGGCGGAAATACTACACCCGTGGGGCAACCGGGGATGCCGGCCTTGGCCCAAACCGGTCAGCGTTCTCATTGGAAAGGCTTGAGGAATCCGATTACGCATCGACAATACTTACTATTTGTGGCCAGATGGAGGCGCGGGGTGAGGCCACGTAAGCCTCCTTATCGATGACCAATCTCAATGTAGTTGTTGCGCTCATCACGAGTGACAATGATTACCAGGCAGAACAAGCCGCCTCGGCTGTTGAAACAGCTGCCCGTGTCGGCGCGACCATCCAGATCATCTACGCCGACAATGACGCCGTGAATCAGACTCAGCAACTGGTGAAGATTATCCAGAATGCGGCGCAGCGTCCCCACGCCATTATCGTGGAACCGGTCGGCACCGAAATGATTCAGGTTGCTAGGGCAGCGGTCGCAGCCGGTATCGGGTGGGGAATTCTGAATCGTGAATCCGAACATACCGCCGAGCTGCGCCGGGGCCGGAACGTTCCGGTCTTCTCCGTCGCCACGGACCATGTAGAAGTCGGCAGAATTCAGGCCAGGCAGTTCGCAGCGCTGGTGAAGCAGGGCAACATTCTGTACATCGAAGGCCCTTCCGGCGGCGGTGGCGTTGCCGCGCTCAGAACCAAAGGCATGCTTTCCGCAAAACCCGCGGGCCTGGAGTTGAAAGTGCTCAAAGGAGACTGGACGGAGCGGAGCGGGCATCATGCCATCAAGTCCTGGTTGTCGCTGAGCACGTCCCGAAAGCTGGACATTCGTCTGGTCGGCTGCCAGAACGACGCCATGGCCATGGGCGCCAGGAAAGCGTTTGGGGAACTGGCGGGAGGCCAGGATCGCGAGCTGTGGCAGAAGTTACCATTCACGGGCTGTGACGGAGTCAGCAAGACGGGTCAGGAGTGGGTGCGGCGTGGCCTGTTAACCGCCACCGTAGTCTCGCCGCCTACCGCCGGCCTGGCGCTTGAGATATTGAGCAAGGCCGTCCGCAGCGGCCAGGAGCCGCCCGCGTACACGCCTTCCGCCCCGTGGTCTTTCCCCGAGATCGAAGAATTGAGCCTCCGGAACGCCGCTGGCCGTTAGAGCCTCACAGCCCCTTTTTCCCGGAGCGTTGCCTCCGGCGCGCGTGCGAATGCTATCCTAACGGCATCCCAACCAGGCGAGTCTGTCATTCTCATGTCAAACCCTGATACTCCGGAATCCCGTACTGTTGCCGAACCCGGCGAATCGCCCTCCAGCGAGTCATTCGAAGACCTGCTTTCGCAGTACGAGAAGATTCATGCCCGCAAGAAAGAAGACGGGGGAAAGCAGCTGGAAGGGACTGTGATCGCCGTTTCCGGTGAGTCTGTTTTCTTTGATATTGGATTCAAAACCGAGGGACTGATGCCGCTGGCCGTGTTCCAGGCCGCCGGTGAAACGGTGAAGCCCGGTGACAAGTTTCCGGTATCGGTGAAAGGACGCGATCCGGAAGGCTACTACGAACTCTCCCGCCAGAAAATCGCGCGTCCCACGGACTGGGCGTCGCTGGAACAGGCCTTCGCTGAGAAATTAATCGTCGTGGGCACGGTCACCGGCGTGATCAAGGGCGGGTTTAGTGTGGATATTGGAGTCCGGGCATTTATGCCGGCTTCGCGCAGCGGGGTTCGCGATGCCGCCGAAATGCCGAAGCTGGTCGGGCAGGAAGTCCGTTGCCGCATCATCAAGCTCGATGTCACTGAGGAAGATGTAGTCGTTGACCGGCGCGCGCTGGCTGAAGAAGACGAGCGCACCGTGAAAGAGCGCCGGTACACGGAGATTCGCGAAGGTGAAATTGTGCGTGGCACCGTCCGCAGTCTCACCGACTACGGCGCTTTCGTCGATCTGGGCGGCGTGGACGGATTGCTGCACGTGGGAGAGATTGCATGGGCCCGCGTGAATAAGCCGGCCGACGTGCTCTCAGTGGGGCAGGAGATCGAGGCCCGTGTTCTCAAAGTCGATGCCGAGAAGCGGCGTATTTCGCTCGGTATGAAGCAGCTGCAGAAAGACCCGTGGAGTTCGGCGGTGGAAAAATACAAACTGGGCGAGCGGGCGCGCGGCACTGTGACCAGGGTGCTCGAGTTCGGAGCCTTCGTCGAGCTCGAACCTGGAGTGGAAGGGCTGATTCATGTCTCGGAAATGTCCTGGGCCAAGAAAGTCAGGATTGCCAGTGACGTGGTAAAGCCTGGCGAGACGGTCGAAGTCGTGGTGCTGGGAGTGAACCAGCCTGAGCATCGCATCTCGCTCGGACTGAAGCAGGCGCTGGGCGATCCCTGGGCAAATGTTTTGCAGAGTTTTCCGGCGGGCTCGGTGATTGAAGCCCCCATCACCAGCCTTACCAAGTTCGGCGCTTTCGTGCAGCTGGCCGAAGGGATCGAAGGAATGATTCACGTCAGTGATATCAGCGCCGAAAAGCGCATCGAGTACCCGCAGGACGTCCTGAAAGTCGGGCAACTGGTGAAGGCCCAGGTCCTGAGCGCTGACACCGGCAAGAGGCTGGTGCGACTTGGCATGAAGCAGCTTGTTCCTACCAGCCTGGACGAATACATTGCCGAACACAAATCTGGAGACGTCGTCACCGGACGCATGGGCGAAGTTTCCGGCGGTCAGGCCCGTGTCGAATTGGGAGATGGCATTATCGCGACTTGCCGGATCGTCGCCGGGAGTCCAGCGAAGGTGGTGGAAGAAGCAAAACCGTCGTCCTCGAAACCGGATTTGTCATCTCTAAGTTCGAAGCTAAAGGCACACTGGAAGGGCGGCTCTGCTGCTGTCGAGTCAAAACCGGAAGCGATTCGAGCCGGGCAGATTCGGCAGTTTCGAATTTCAATGCTCGATCCAGCCGCCCGGAAAATCGAACTCGAGTTGGCCTAAGCGCATTTCATCGCGGACCACCCCATCACGGATCCCAGGAAGGCGCACGCTGGCGCTGGCACTGTTGTTGCGTGAACAGGAAGGACAGTCATCTTTTCGGCGCTTGTTCAGTGCGCTTTTTCAGTGTCCTCCGACGCCAATAGCCTGCGGCAGCGCTGCGCTTTTACTCCATGTATGATGTTGACCTTAAACCAGAGCCCTGCTCATGGATGCATTGCTGCTGCACCGCTTGCACTTCGCGTTCACCATCACCTATCACTATCTTTTCCCCCAGCTCACCATGGGGCTGGCGCTGTTGATTGTCGTGCTGAAGACGGTTGCAGTCGTCCGCCGCAACGAGCGCTACAACGAGGCTGCGCGATTCTGGGCGAAGATATTCGCCATCAATTTCCTGATTGGCGTGGTCACTGGCATCCCCATGGAATTCCAGTTCGGCACCAACTGGGCGCAGTTCGCACGCTCAACCGGCGGAGTGATCGGGCAGCCGCTCGCCATGGAAGGTGTATTTTCTTTTTTCCTGGAATCGGCCTTCCTGGGTCTCTTTCTGTTCGGCGAGAAAAGGCTCTCGCCCAGGGCGCACTGGGCATCGGCTTTTCTGGTTTTCCTAGGCTCATGGATGTCGGGTTTTTTCATCATCGCGACTAATGCATGGATGCAGCATCCGGTCGCCTATTCGGTTCTTCCCGACGGATCATTCGAGATCACGAGTTTCTGGGGACTGCTGATGAACCCATGGGCGCTGCTTCAGTATGCGCACAACATGTCAGGCGCCGTCATCACCGGGGCATTTGTGATGAGTGCCGTGGGGGCGTTCTACGTTCTGGAGAACCGGTTCGTCGAGCACGGCCGGATCTTTGTCCGCGTGGGCGTGATTGCCGGCGTGATTTCGTGCATAACCCAAATCTTCCCGACAGGCGATTTGCACGGCCGCTATCTTGCCAAACACCAGCCCGCGAGCATCGCAGCCATGGAAGGCCTGTTCAGTTCACAGGCGGGCGCTCCGCTTGTGTTGATGGGCCAACCGGACGAAACCACGCAAAGCATCGACAATCCAATCGTGGTCAACGACCTCTTGAGCTTTCTTATCTACGGGACGAGGCGGGCAGACGTAGCGGGACTGGACCAGTTTCCGCGCGACCAGTGGCCCTCCCCGCTTCCGCTGCTGTTCTACAGCTATCACATCATGGCCGGACTGGGCACTTACTTCGCCCTGCTGATGATCGTGGCGGCGTTTCTCTTATGGCGCGGCAAATTGTTTGACACCCGCTGGGCATTGTGGCCTCTGCTGCTGAGTTTCCCGCTCCCTTATATCGCCAACACAGCCGGCTGGATGACGGCGGAGATCGGGCGGCAGCCATGGCTGGTCTACGGCCTGATCCGGACGTCCGACGGATACTCGAAAACCGTGTCGGCGAGCAACACCCTGTTTACGCTGTTGGGTTTCATGGGACTTTACACCGTGCTCTCGATTCTCTTCATCATTCTCGTCTATCGGATCATCGGCGAAGGCCCGGCCACCGGCGATCCGATGTTGGCGTCGTGAAGATGCAGGGGTAGCAAAAAGGAAGAACGATGGGATTCATCTGGTTCTGGATTGTCGCTCTCATGCTCGCGGCTTATGTCGTGCTCGATGGCTTCGACCTGGGCGTTGGCATCCTGCACCCTCTGCTGGCGCGCAATGAAGCGGAGCGGCAGATCATGCTGAGAAGCATTGGACCGGTCTGGGACGGCAACGAAGTGTGGTTGGTGGCCGGCGGCGGCACTCTTTATTTTGCTTTCCCCGCGCTCTACGCATCCGCTTTCAGCGGGTTCTATCTGGCCCTGATGATTGTGTTGTGGCTGCTCATCCTGCGCGGCGCCAGCATCGAGCTCCGCATGCATATCGACGACCGCCTCTGGCGATCTTTTTTTGATGGCCTCTTCTTCTTCTCGAGTTCCCTGCTGGCCATTTTCTTCGGGGCGGCTTTGGCCAATGTCATTCGCGGCGTGCCGCTGCGGGAGGACGGCTATTTCTTCCTTCCACTTTGGACCGACTGGCGGGTCGGTCCCCAGCCCGGCATTCTGGATTGGTACACTGTCATCGGCGGCGTGGTTGCTTTAGTTGCGCTCTCGATTCACGGAGCGCTCTACGTGACGGTGAAGACCGAGGGCGACCTGCAGAAGCGCGCCCGCAGTTTCGTCCGCCGGTCATGGGTTGCGCTCTTTTCGATCACGGTCATCAGCCTGATTGCAACCGTCGCGGTACGTACTGACACGCTGGTCAACTACCAGGTGTTCCCGCTCGCGTTCGGCATTCCGCTCGCCGTGCTGGGCTCGCTGGCCGGCATTTTATATTTCTGCCGCCGCGACTCCGACCACAAAGCGTTCGCTTGTTCATGCGTTTATCTGGCGGCCATGCTGGTCGGTGCAGGGGTTTCTTTATATCCGCGCCTGCTTCCTTCCAGCAGCGACCTGGGACACGATCTTACGGTGCAGAATTCGATGTCCGGACCCTACGCGCTGCGAGTCGGACTCATGTGGTGGGGATTTGGCCTGGTGCTGGCAGTCATTTACTTCGTCGTTGTCTATCGCATGTTTCGCGGTAAAGTGACGCTCGACGGAGGCGGATACGGTCATTAGGACGTCTCTTCACATGACAGACAGGCGCATGACCACCGGATGAATACTCTGGAATTCACCGCCCTGGTTTTTGCCGGCTCCCTGATTGCCGGTCTGCTCGGCTCCTTGACCGGCCTCGGTGGCGGCGTGGTGCTCGTGCCCCTGCTGACCATTTTCTTCAAGGTGGACATCCGTTACGCCATTGGCGCTTCGCTGGTTTCCGTGATCGCCACTTCTTCGGGAGCGGCTGCCGCATATGTGAAAGAAGGCTTTTCCAATATACGGATTGGCATGTTCCTGGAGATCGCCACCACGCTCGGCGCACTGTCAGGGGCGTTTCTCGCCGTCTGGGTGCCGACCAAAGCGATTGCGGTTATTTTTGGAGTCGTGCTGCTGGTGTCAGCATTCCTTTCGCGCAAGCCGCGCTCAGCGGCGGAACGCAACCCTCCGCCCGATAAGCTAGCCACCCGGCTGCGCCTCAACGGCAGCTTCCCCGACCTTGACGGTATGCGCAGTTACAACGTGCAGCGCGTTCCGGCCGGCTTCGGCATCATGTATGGAGCGGGCGCTCTGTCCGGACTGCTGGGCATTGGATCGGGCGCGCTCAAGGTTCTTGCCATGGATCAGGCGATGAGGATTCCCTTCAAGGTGTCAACCACCACCAGCAACTTCATGATCGGAGTGACAGCGGCGGCCAGCGCCGGCGTTTACCTGAGCCGTGGCTATATCGACCCCGGGCTCTCCATGCCGGTCATGCTTGGAGTTCTTGGGGGCTCGCTGGTGGGCAGCCGCATACTGGTGAAGGCAGAGACAAAATGGCTGCGCAGGGTGTTCAGCGCAGTGATCGTGCTGTTGGGAATCGAGATGCTTTACAAGGGACTTTCGGGAGGGATCTGACATGAGCACCGAACCTGCCTTGCCAAACCAAATGACCGACAAGAAGATTGAAAACACCCTGGGGAATCTGCTGCGCGCCGGCGTGGTCGCTTCCGCAGCCATCGTCTTCTGCGGCGCAGTGATCTATCTCATCAAGCACGGCCATGCCCCCGCCGACTATCGCGTATTCCAGAGCGAGCCCACGGAACTCCGCAATGTGCGCGGCATTGGGCGCGACGCCATAGAACTGAGCGGGCGCGGCATCATCCAGCTGGGATTATTATTCCTGATCGCAACTCCGGTAGCCCGGGTGATATTTTCGATTTGGGGATTTGCCGCGGAGCGCGACCGCATGTATGTCGTCTTTACCGTCATCGTGCTTGCTATTCTCATCTTCAGCCTGGTCGGACCGTCTCAGATCTAAGGCCGGTTAGAAGCGACGGCTTTGTCGGTGCGGAGTGATGAGGCCGCGGGCACATAGTGACATTCAATTTCAACCCCATGCACCACGACCTGAACCGGGGCGATCAGCGGATGCTCTGGAACGCGATTCTGAACCGCAGGCGATCCTGGCGCGGCAAGCCTGACCCGCCGCCCGGCAAAGTAGCGCCCTGACCCGCTATCGCGGTTTATTTTTCTGGGTGCACGATGTGAATGCACTCGCGTACAGAAACTTGACCGGGCGTAGAACAGGATATTCACGCTCCCCATTTGATAATGCCGTGGCATGTCTGGATAATAACTTGCACGTTTGAAGACCTGAGATAGAGGACCTGAGCTCTGGAGGAAAAGTGAAATTACTGCGCTACGGTTTACCGGGCCAGGAAAAGCCCGGCATCGTCGATTCCGATGGAGCCATCCGCGATCTTTCGAGCCTTGTTCCTGATGTTTCCGGGACATCATTGCTTCCGGAATCGATTCAAATGCTGCGCCAGGCTGACCACTCGCGTTTGCCTCGCGTCAGCGGTACGCCGCGTATTGGGCCCTGTGTGACGGGCGTAGGAAAGTTTGTCTGCGTTGGTTTGAACTACTCCGATCACGCTGCGGAGTCGGGAATGGCTGTGCCGGCCGAGCCGGTGCTCTTCATGAAGGCAACATCGGCGATCTGTGGCCCCGACGATGACGTCGTAATTCCGCGCGGGTCGAAAAAATCCGACTGGGAGGTCGAACTGGGCGTCGTAATCGGCAAGCCGGCAAAGTATGTGAGCCAGACTGAAGCACTCTCGCACGTCGCCGGATACTGCGTGGTTAACGATCTCTCCGAGCGCGCCTTCCAGCTGGAGAGCACCGGGCAATGGACCAAGGGCAAGAGCGCTGACACGTTCGGCCCAATCGGGCCGTGGCTGGTGACGGCCGACGAAGTTCCAGATCCTCAGAGTCTCGATATGTGGCTCGAGATCGACGGCCACCGCTATCAGAACGGGTCAACCAGGACCATGGTCTTCGGCGTAGCTCACCTGATCAGTTACATCAGCCGGTTTATGAGCTTGAGGACGGGCGACATCATTTCGACTGGAACGCCACCCGGCGTTGGCAACGGGCAAAAGCCGCCGGTTTTCTTGCGCCCTGGCAATCACATCAAGTTAGGCATCTCGGGTCTGGGGCAACAGCAGCAGAAGGTGATCGCCGAGGCAGAATGAATTTAGCACTTGAGTAATTGAGTAATTTAGAAAGCGTGAGGTGCCGCTGCGGCCGTTTTTTCACTTGCCCAATTACTCAATCCCCCAATTACTCAATTTATTCCCGCTCGGCAGGGCATCTGATGCCTGCGATCTTACTTCACCGACGACGAACCAGTAGGCTGGCAATCCAACCAGTAAAACGATGACGCCGAGGTCGAATCCGGCAACATAGGAACCGCTTCGTCGGATCATTAAGCCGACGGCCAGCGGGGCAATGATTCCGGCGAGGTTGCCGGCAAAGTTCTGTGCTCCGGTCCATACTCCCACTCTTTCGAACGGAGCGCAGGACTGCAGGATGGCCAGCAGATTGCCAGTGGAGAGCCCGACCAGCGAGGCCGCCATCAACAACCGGATGGCTGTTCCAGTTTCCGAAACCCGGACAGCGGGGATGAGAAACAGGCCCATGCAAAAAGCTGCAGTCACAATTCCCTTCCGGGTCAAGGTTTCGTCCCATCCGCGGCCGATCAGGGTGTCGGCGATCCACCCGCCGATGGGTTCGGCCACTCCAAAGGTGAAAAATATGAGCGCCGCATAGAGTCCCGCCTGCACGATCGTGAGATGGCGCACCGTCACCAGGTAGTCCGGCAGCCACGTCACCATCACATACCAGTAGTAGTCAAAACAAAAAAATCCCAGGCAGATGCCCAGCAGGTTGCGGTTAATAAACGCGCTCCAGCGCACGGGCAACCGCATTCCAGGCGTCTGGCGTTTCTCGATGTTGTTTGCTGGCTGGCTTCGAGCAGCAGGAACTCGGCGCGGAAATATCAGCAGCCACGGGATGATCCACGCCAGTCCGGCAAAGCCCAGTAGCAGAAAGGTGTGACGCCAGCCGTGGCGGGTCAGAAGCCAGGGTACCAATATGCCCTCAAGGATCAAACCGCTTCGAGTGCCGAAGTCGAAGAGTCCCGAAGGCAAACCGCGGTCCTTCCCGGAGAAAAGAACACTGACAATCTTTGTCCCGCCCGGAAGGTAGATGGATTCGCCGATGCCTAGAAGGATGCGGAAGCCGATCAGGACTTCGAGGCTTCCGGCCAGGCCAGTCAGGCCCTGCGCCAGGGACCAGAGGGCGAAGGCGCCGGCGTAAAGCCAGCGCAGATTGAAGCGGTCCGCGGCCCAGCCGATCGGGACCTGCATGAGCGCGTAAGACCAGAAGAAGGAAGAAAGAAGCAGGCCCTTGGTTGCCGGCGTGAGATGAAAATCCGTGGAAATCAGGGGCAGGGCGAACGAAATCGCGGCCCGATCCAGATAGTTTATTAAAGATGCGGTAAAGAGCAGGCCGACAATCGTCCAACGGCGCGAATTGGAAGTAGCTGGCAGATCCATTCCGGGCTCTTTCGCGTTACGAATGTAAACTGAACCTCGCGGGCTGCATAGCCAAATGTGCGCCCTCCCCGCGCTTCATGGGCGCAGCATGCCAGTGCATCGCAGGCTCGGCATGCCGTCTCTCCTGTGTGTCGGGATGAGACACGATCAGGCGGCGGAGGGCGGAAAAAAGCTGGGCCGGTTGGAAAGGGTTGCGTGGCCGGAGCGGACAGAAGGCTATCCGGGCAGGATCAGCGGCGCTGGCACTCGTCGAGCATTTTCCTCCGCCGCCTTTCCCGCTTCGCTGGTCATGTCATGCATGCCAAACCCGACTCCAATTTTCCTGAGAAAGTCGTACGGAGGAGTTCCCCCGGCAAAAATCCAGACGAAATCGTTGGGAACTCTCTGTAACTTTCCTCGAACCGAGAGAATGACGGAATCGGACCTGAACTCCACTGGCATCGAGTCAAAAATGACTCTGACCTTGCCCGCACGCACGCACTCCGCCATGTGCTGAGCATTTCGTTCCTTGATGCGTACAAATTCCTGCCGCCGGTAGGAGAGTGTTACCTGATTGCCGGCCTGCTGCGCCAGGCCGATGGCCGCTTCAACCGCACTGTCGCCGCCGCCGACCACCAGTATTTTCTTGTGTTGATAGTGATCGGCTTCAATAAGGCGGTACATGACTTTGGGCAGGTGCTCCCCTTTTACGCCCAGCTTGCGCGGACTGCCGGAGCGGCCAATCGCCAGAACCACAGTGCGCGCGCGATATTTCTGCGTCGCGGTCGTAACCGTGAAGATTTCATCCGGCCCTTTTTCTATGTCATTCACGGCCGAGTCGGCGCACACATTGAATTCGGCTCGATTCAGCACCATGTCCCAGAATGCAAGCAGATGTTCCTTTGTCAGCTCCGTCTTTTTGAGTTTCCCGTAGAGCGGAAACTCCAGAGGTGTGGTGGTCACTACTTTCTGGCGCGGAAATTTCGCCACCGTTCCGCCGACTTCATCCCGTTCGATGGTTATATAGCTGAGCCTGTTCTCAATGGCGCGCAGTGAGGCGCTGATGCCTGCCGGCCCGGCACCGACAATCAGGACATCGTAGACGCCGGCAATTTTCCGCCTGCCCGCCATCCGCTGCGTGATGAAATCGATGCATTGCCTTCCCTGGTTTACCGCATTCCTGATCAGCGCCAGCCCGCCAAGTTCGCCGATGATAAACAGGTTTTCGACCGTGGATTCGAACTCGGATGTCAGGTATGGCGTGTCGGCTCCCACGCTCGGCTTCGCCATCACCATGGTGATCGCGCCCACCGGGCACGCTTCGGCACAAAGTTCATGGCCGATACATTTCTGACCGTTGGCAATCACGGCCTTGCCCCCCAGCATAGCCAGGACATCTCCCTCCGGACAGACCACGGTGCAGGTCGCGCAGCCAATGCAATACGTGGCGTCGATGTGGGGATGCAAACCCTTTGGTCCTTCGGAGTACGTGGCCGACTTTTCCGTCATCCGGCGAGCCAACTCTTCGTTCTTCTTTACGCCTCGCAGGTAGCGGCGCACGAAGAAGACTGCGATCACGAGAGCGGCCATGACTGTGACAAGAGTGTCCATAGGGTCGGTAAGGCCTCAGAGAAACCCAAGCAACATCGCCACCACAATATGGACTAACGCCAGCACGGCAAATGCGTAGCTGAACGGTTTGTGCACCACGTGCCACAATCTGAATACGCGTTCGGCGTGGGAAAGAAAAGCAATGCGCCGCGCCAGCAGAGCCTGCTTCTGCGCCAGTCGGATCACTCCCTCAAACTGCGCATTCCCTGGAGCCAGCCATCCCCCGAGAGAGCGCACGGTAGTGGTGATTCCCATCACGCGTACTCGTAATGCAAGAATGCGGAATGGCCGCGCCAGGTCAGACGCCATCATGTATGCCAAAGCAGCGAGAGCCGGCCAGCGCGGCACCCTGTCGAGGGCGGGCAAACGAAATAATCCTCGCAAGTCGGCCTGGGGAATAATCTTCTGCCGCTCCAGCACCCCGCAAAAGACGCGTAGAGAAGCTTCAGCGTCCGCAACCTGGCGCGGGATCTGCGCATAGAGATAGCGGCCGATCAGTCCGCTCAGCGCAACCGCGAGCATGACCCAGAACGCAATACCTGCCAGACCGCGGAACTTGAACGACGAATGAAACGCAATGCAGATGGGGGCGCCAACGCCCAGAATCACGTGATGGTCGAGCCAGTGTTTCGAGTTGCCCTGCCGTTGCAACCATCCCCAGCGTTTTCGCAGCGGATATAAGAAGATGCCGCAGAGCATCAGCACGCCAAGCAATCCCAGATTGATTCCCACGGCTCCGCTCGGCTTGAGCAGATTGTGTTTGGGAGAAAACGGACGATCCGCCTGCGTGAGCCGGTAGTAGTCTGCTCCATAGAGAATCAGGGCTGCCAGCAGTGCAACGGCAACTATGGAAATTGCCCGGACCAGGCGCGTGTGCTGCTTTTCAGCGTCGGAGATGATTGCGGCCGACGGCGCGAACATGGTATGTGCGGTCATTTCACCGGCCCTTTCACGTTCAGGCGATATCCCAAACTTAAATACCACTGGCTGTAATTGAGCTGAGCGCCGCGTTCAATGGTGTAGCCGCTTTGCAGATAGGTATGGCTGCCCAGGTTGGTGTCGAACGATGTATCCACAAATAACGACCGGTGATTCACGGTGAACGAGGAATCGAGAGACTGGCGTCCCACTTGTGCGTCCCAGTTGATGCGGTTGCCCAGGTGGCGCGATAGCGACAGAACCTGATAGTTGCCTTGCGCGAAAGAACTGTCGAATTTCGAGTAGTGAAGATCGGCGCGGATGCCGGTGCGCCAGATTTCACTCCAGGTGATGCCGTACAACTGGTTGAGGCTTCGCCGCGCATCGCCGGTCTTGTCGCTTTGGCCGAGGCTGGTGTAAATCGCGAAGTTCTTTACCGGCTCGACGCGTACACCGGCGTTAATGCCCTGATAAAGCAGTTTGTCCACCAGCCCTGTGCCGATCAACGCCGTCGCGGCGGTGGGCACGTCGCGAAAATAATTGTGATAGACGTCGAAAGAAATTCGCTGCAGGGGTTGAAGATGAAGCGTCAGATAACTGCGGCTGATCCCTGTTCCCGGCTTGATTCCGTCGGTACTGATTCCCTGTGGCGAGTCAACGATAAAAGAGTGATAGACCGAAACGAATTTCGTGTAAGACAATCCGTTTTCAAAAAACAGATAGGGACGATCGAGCTGCCATTTCAATGCACTCAAGGCGATCCCGGAGGTACTGGTGTAATGGAAAGCGTCGTAGCTGCCGCCTTCAAAGTTGACGAACGACCCTGCAATTTGCTGGTCCGGTGCGTAGTGCCACGAAGCTGGGTCGGGCGTGGACCCGAGAAACACTCCCGCGATCACTCCCTTAGCGACCTTGCGTCCGACGTAACCACCGTCGATCGTGTCCAGGCTCACGGCCCACGGCAGGTACAGGCGTCCGAAGCCCGCGACCCACTTTGAGTTCGGATTGTCGTAGAAGAGCTGGATGGTGTACGTCCGGTCCAGATAGTCCTGCAGCGTGTCCTCGTTGGGTTGCGAGTTGCTCGTGAGCCGGCCTCGCCAGTAGCCCTGCAGAT
Organism: Terriglobia bacterium; assembly: GCA_963814725.1. Lineage (GTDB taxonomy): Bacteria > Acidobacteriota > Terriglobia > Terriglobales > Acidobacteriaceae > JAIQFF01. Next base: position 1,273,934 of record CAWFDY010000009.1, on the reverse strand, counting down.
TCCAATGCGTTCCGCCGATCCGGGTCATGTCGGTCTGCAATGCCATGCCGAACGTGCTGCTCCGCCCCGGCGTCGAACCGCTGCTGCTGATTCCGCTGTAATCAAATCCGAGACGCGCTCGAATCCTGCTTTCTTCAGGCGGGGCTTCGGCGCGCTCGTCAGGCTTGACCGGACTGATAGGCGCCGGCGAATTATTCAGTGCAGCGGTCACGCGCGGCTGCATCTCCCATCCCGGCCGAATCTTCGCTCGCCAGCTCCGCCCAGTCGCCCGGCTTCAGCTCGCGCCTAGGATTGCGAATCTCAGTAACCGCGGAGGTCTCAGCCACAGAAACGATGCGCAACTCCGCCACAATCGGGCCTTGTGGAGTGGGAGAGCCTGGCGAGGAGGGAGTGGCATCACGCACCACCAGCTTCATACCTTCAGCCAGGCCGGAGCCGCGTCCGCCGCTGAGATAAGCCGCGCCCTCGGCGACGTATTTCACCTTGAAGCTCAGGTGGATATTTCCATCTGCTTGCGCGGTTGATTGTCTTTGCCTTTGCGTTTGCGCCGTTCACTCCGGCTGGCAGGTGTGAAAACCGCAAAGTGGAACTCCTGGCTCCGTCTGCTGGCGCGGCCGGCGATTTGCCAATGAGTAATCCGTTCGCCGCCGGTGCGGCGCCGTGGCCATGCGTGAAGGTATGAACCGGCGTCGTCGCCGGAAGCACCATCAGAACAATCGTTTTCCCGGAAACCGCCAGTTCGTAGGGGTGGGGCGCGTCCAGATCTACGACGGTGCGCGTCACGGCCGGGCTGGCGCTCTTCAATCCGACACGCACTCCCTGCACGCCATTCATATTTACGGCAACGTGCTGCTGCCTTGGGTTGGCGGTGGTATTCAAAAGATCCAACACCAACCGGTCGGGATTGTTTAAGACAGTCACCTCGGGCACCACCGAGCTGCTGAGGGTAAGCTCCACTCGCGTCTTGTCTCCATTGCGCACGACTCTCACTTTTTTCATTTCCGCCGAAATCTGAGCCACTTCCCTGTGCGACACACAGAGACGCCAGCAGGAGAATAAGATTCAGCTCAACCATGAATTTCACCGGCGGTCGCTCCCCGACATCTTTAATTGCACGGCTTCGCCCGGTTCGCCGTGAACATCAATGGCGCTCATCTTCGTGGCCTCGCGCGCGGCGGGGCCACAATCATCCAGCTGTCCATGCTGGTGTGACATTGCCGGCAGTCGGTTGAATATCCCAGCGCCTGATGGTTGGGCGCGGCCGCCTTTTGAAATGCTCGCAGGTGGCAACTGACGCATTCGGTGGACAATCCTTGACGATTGAACTCTCCAACGGCCCCGGCCCGGTGGCACGAATAGCAGTCAACGGCGGCGTGCGCGCCAATCAGGGGAAAACGATCCTGATGCTCATGGATGGAGTGGATCGAGACCTGCCATCCGCTCACCCGGTGGCAGAGGTCGCACTGCGCGCCATTCTTCCGCCGGTGCAGATCGGCGTGGCAATCCTGGCAATTCTTCCCAACGTCGGCGAAGACAGGATTGACGTGGCAATCCTGGCAAGCCACTCCCGCGTGCAAGCCCCGCAGCGGGTAACCAGTCTTGTTGTGATCAAACTCAGGTTTGGTGCGAATCGGTTTCCAGGCAGAAGACGTATGGCAACTCTCACAAGCAACCTTCATCGGACCGTGTGGACTGTGCATGGGCGCACCGGCGGAGGTGCCTTGGCCGGCCGGCGCACCGGTAGCCATCTGGAACAGTAAGAAAAGATTTATCAGCAGCAGGTTCCCCGCCAAGCCTGAGCTCCTTATTGTTTAACGCGTATTTGTTCCGCTTATAGTTCAACGCCGCACTGTTTAATTTTTCGACCTGTCTTGTCTCTGCACGTCAGGTTTCATCCCATCGGGTCCGTGACACGCGTCGCACTCTTTGGGTACGGGCCTGTAGAAAAGCACGACTTTCCCGCTCACTGTTCGCGCCAGCTTGTGGCAACTCTCGCAGCTCACCTTGCGATGAGCGCCTTGCAAAGCAAAGCCAGCTTGCTTGTCGTGATCAAACAGGGACGGCTTCCACTTCGCACTGTCGTGACATGAACCGCACTGTGTCGCTCCCGCCTGGGCAAATTGCGAGCCATGGATATCCGCATGACAGGCTTCACATTTCGAGGGCACTCCCTTGAAATCAGCCTCGCCATCCGGCTGTGGGCGGCTTGTGGCAATTCATGCAATTCGTAGTTGAGTGAGCGCCGCTCAGCGGAAACGTGGTCCGGGAATGGTCGAAGCTCGAAAACTCCTTCCATGACGCAGAGGAATGACATGCCTCGCACTCGAGCGGCTTGCCATTCAGTCCAGCCTTCTGCATCAGCGTTCTAAATTGCCCCCGATGCGGGTCGGCATGGCAGCTGGTACACGCCAGGTTGTGCCAGTGATACTGAGCAGTTGGCTTGGGCGTGAAATTCGCGGATTCCTTGTGACAATCGCCGCATGGCACCGCCACGTGTTCACCGGTGAGCGCAAACGGAGTCTGGTTGTGCCGGCGCAAAGTGAATGTGGAGGGCTGGAATTTCTGCAGACTGTGGCAGCGCTCGCACCCGTTGAAATGCGGCGCCGCGCTGAACTGGCCGGAATGCTTGTCGGCATGGCAGTCGGTGCAATGCTGAAACTTCATCTTGTAGAGTGTGTCCTTCCCTTTCGGGAGATGGCACTGCGAGCACTGCAACGTCGCGTGCCGGCCTTCCAGAGGGTAGGCAGTCGCCGCGTGATGCTTCAGTCCAAACTCTGACGGCTTAAAGCCTTTGACGGTGTGGCACGATTCGCACTGGCCTCCGTCGGTGCGGCCGGCAAACTGCCCTCCGTGCGGATCCGGTCGATGGCAATCCGAACATTTCTGAAATGTCAGCGGCTTTTTAAAATCTCCCCTGGCATGGCACTGCACGCAATCAACCTGCAAATGTTTTCCAAGCAGAGGGAATTTGGTCTGGGCATGATCGAAGTTGCGATCCAGCCCCGGAACCGAAACATGGCTCCATCCCGCCGTGCTGTGGCAGGTCTGGCAGGTTTGCGAAAAGCCCCCGCGGTGCGGATCAGAATGGCAATCCGTGCAGCTTGAAAATGGAATTCCGGTGTAGCGCGGCTGCTTGTCGGCGCCGGGCGTGTGGCAATCCTGGCAGGCAACCTGCGCATGCAAACCCGTCAGGGGATAGCGCGTGACCGCGTGATCGAACTTCCCGATGCCTCCGACTTTCCAGTCCTCATAGGTGTGGCACTGCAGGCAATTCGGGCCCAGCCTGCCTTTGTGCTGATCCTCATGGCATGTGGTGCAGTTTGGAGAAACGCCGAGAAAGGTCCGCGACAAATCCTTCACTTTGATGTCGGCTCGCTCGCTCCTGGATACGTGCTCCGCCGTGTGGCATTGGTTGCAACTTAGTCCGGAATGCTTGCCGTCGAGGCTCCAGCCCGTCTGCCGGTGATCGAACGTCTTGATGTCCCATTTGGTTAGTTTGAAATCTTCGCCGTTGTGCTCGGAGTGGCAGGTCGTGCATTCCAGGCCCGAGCCAGGCTTCACGTTGTAAGTGGCATGCAGCCCCTTGTTCGCCTTGATGCGCCACGCAATTTCGGTGTGGCACTGCTGGCACTTGAAAGTGGGTTGCCCGGTGGAAAGTTCGTGACAGGTGGTGCAATCGGTCAAACCATTAATCGACTGATGCGCACGCGAGAGCGGGCCGGGAGAAATCTGAGCTGCAGCCGGAATGAATGTGCACAAGATGGTCAGCATGATCCACGCAAGAAGTCTTGGTGTTGCAAGAGTGCGAACGACCTCCACATGGTAAATACCTGAAGCCGTGACCTCTGCCCCGGTGTAGTGGCTGATCGCTGATTTTCGCAACCGCTCGGCCCTTTATTTGACGAAGTCGTGGAAACCGGAACCGGGCACCCGGAAGAAGCTGCCGTCTCCCGGGCGCCCGCCGTTTTCGTTTGTTGCTATTGGTGTTGAACCGCTAAGGCGTCGATGCCTCGGCCTTGGCCGCGTCATCTGCCGCGTTATCCTGCGACTCAAAAGGCGCAAGCTTTCGCCGGCATTGCTGGTATCTCGGCAGATCGATTTTGGCGCTGACCGCCACACCATCTGCATTTTGAGTGAAAGAAACAGGGTCAGGAATCTTCACAAGGCCTTCACAGCCGAGTGTGTCGTAGCTGGCCGAAAAGCGCTGCGCCAGAAAAGTGAACATGGAATCCGCGTCGTCGGCGACCGGAGATGGTTTGGAGAGCAGCAAGGTCTGGTCAAGAAGAAGGCGGGCCGGAGCGATCCTCAGCATGTGCCGGCAGTAGCGCGCGGTGTCGGCCTGCCATGCATCGAGGACTTCAGGTTGATCGACGCCGCGACGGTAGGCGTTCACTTTAGCGAGGTCAATCGATCCGTCGGGGTCTAGCACCATGGGATCTCCGGCAGGGATCAGCGCTACTGGAGACTTGCGATGCGCTCGCGCCTGCAATTCATTGAGCGCCAGGGCCGGCACGAACTGGCCGGGGTCGGCCAGGTCCGCCGCCTTCCATGGCGCGCAACCCAGGTCAGGATCGAGAAACCGGTCAACCAGCCCGTTGTCACTCGGGTTGCCCAGCGTGGTCGCGCCGGAGAGACCCACGGAGTTGGCTGCAGTCTTCTGCGCGAGTTCTCCGCTGGTGGCAATCAGGTAGGTGACGGGCAGATTGTCGCTTTGATCCTGATCGACCACAAAAAAGTCACGGACGGAAGGACAGGATTGGCCATCGACTGCAACTCCCAGCGGGGGAACCTGCAATCGTCCTCGGCGGATCGCACGGTTTGCAGCACGGAAGAAAGCGGGGGCATTGCAATATGAATATTGTCCGAAAACGGCGCCCCCGCGGCCGTTCACGCAATTGCTGGCTTCGAGGACGCCGGGGGAGGCGCCCTGCTGTACCAGATTGTCGCCGTTGAATCCAAACCAAAGCGCAACGATCGCATTGTCGGGAAGAGTCGGTACAACCGGCGCCGCAGCGGGAGCAGACAACTGGTCGATCACCAGCGGGTTGTAAATGGAAATCTGACCTGTCGCTGGATCGAAAATCGCAGCCTGAACAAATGCCGACGATGCAGAGTTGGTTTCATGGCAATCTCCGTCAGCAGGATTGGTGGCGGTTAACTGGTAAGGGGTCGCGAGCCCCGCCGCAGTAAACGGGGCATCCGGCACGATGATTGTACAGTTGGCATTTTGAGCGAAGAGAACTCCGGGGACGAGTAGAACAACACCGAACAACAAAGCTCCAAAAACGTTGCGATGCCTCATCACACACTCCTCCTGTACGGGTCCGGACACACTCCGGCTGAAGACAGATTCGTCGTAAGCGGGACCGGGGGAGGGTGCGTCCCAACAATTCGAGTCGGCCTAAGCGTGAACTGCTTCACCCGTCAACAGGGATGAATCAGTTCGACGGCGCAGTGTGGACCTTAGGTCCATCTGATTTACAGACCAGCAGAAACCAGGAGTTGATTGCACTGTAGAGTTGAAGCAGCGGATGGTCAAGATGTCAGGAAGTACATGCGGAAGGTACAGCGTGCAGGCGGAGAATGCCAGCAGCCTGTTGGTATTCGTACAGTAACAAACACCAAAATTCCTGGTTACCCCTCCGGGCAGTCGATGATTTTAATTCTATGATTGTGACTCGATGATCGTAATTCTATGATCGTGACTTGATGATCCTGCCGGTAATGAAATTCATTCGCTCGGCAAGTGAATGAAAAACCTTCGACAAATTCAGTAAAGCATCTTGTCGGGTTTTTCCTGCCAGGCACGAAATGCAGCCAGGGCTTCTTGCCGCATCATCTGAACCATGGGCAGGGTGCGCTCTTCTTTCGGCTGACCCATCTCGCGGTAGATGAAAGAGTCGTCGAAGCCGGCGCGGGAAGCATCCTCGGCCAGGGCGCCGAAATAGACACGAGACAATCGCGACCAGTAAATTGCGCCCAGGCACATGGGGCACGGCTCGCAGGTGCTGTAAAGCTCGCAAGACTTCAATTCGGCAGCGCCATGCTTTCGGCAGGCGTCGCGGATGGCAACGATCTCAGCGTGGGCTGTGGGATCGCGCGACACGATCACCCGATTCACGCCCTCGGAGATAATCGCGCCATCCTTCACTACAACTGCCCCGAAAGGTCCGCCCTGGCCGGCTCGGACATTTTCAATCGCGAGTTGAATGGCTCGTGCCATGAAGGCGTTGTTCATTTGTGCAATGCGACCGTCGTCGTGATGGAGACGCGAGGTCTCGCCCGCGCCAAAGCATGCAAGTATAAGCGGAGCCCGGCAGGGCTCGTAACTTTTTCCAACATCATGGACGGCTCAGGTTTCGCGACGAGCAGACGCCATTCATTCCGAACCAGCGGCAGGCGTCGTGCTCAGGGCGAGCTTGTCCTTTTCCGCCACGTGTCCTACGACTACGAGATCGATCCGGCGATTGTCTGCCCGCCCTTGCGGAGTGCTGTTCTCCGACACCGGACGGTACTGCGAGTACCCGGCCGCCGAAACCAGCGAAGGATCAAATCCGTGCTTCTCGATCAACAATGACACGACCGTAGTCGCGCGTGCGGTCGAAAGCTCCCAGTTCGATTTGAAGCGCTGGTTGTGGACCGGAACATTGTCGGTGTGGCCCTCGACTCTGATCTCAAAACCTCGCCCTCCAAGAATAGTTGCAATCCGGGTCAGGGTTGTGTGTCCGCTATCCAGGAGCTCGGCCTCGCCGCTGTTGAAGAATCCAACCTCGCGCAGACTCACGACCAGCCCTTCGGGAGTGACGCGCATTTTCACTTCGTGCTGCCGGATTTCATCTCCCAGGGCGCTCTCGAGTTGGCGGCGCAGGTCGTCCACATCGACGCCGAAGCCGGCCAATCCATGATCGCTCCCCGTGGCGCTCGCAACCTTGATGAGTTTGATGGGAACGTCGGTCAGTTCGGGGTGAACGATGCCCGGACTTCCGGGAACGCCGATGTCCTTGGTTGCCGATCCTGTAAACACGCCTAACGTCTGAAATGCTCCCTTGATAGATGCCGCGACCTGTGCCGCTTTTTTCTTATCGGCTTGCGAGGAAGCATAAAGCACTACGAAGAACGCAAACAGGAGAGTGATAAAGTCAGCATAGGAGACGAGCCAGCGCTCATGGTTGGCGTGGGCTTTCTTTTTGTGTCTTCGGCTCACGCGCTGGCCGCGGCTTTCTGCGCCGGCAACTGCTCATGCTCCTGCAGGTAGCCCACCAGCATGGTTTCGAGCATGCGCGGATTCATGCCTTCGAGAATGGAGATCACGCCCTCCAGTTTCATCTCGCGCAAAACCTGTTCTTCACGAAACTTGATTTTCAACTTCCCGGCCCACGGTAGAAAGAGGATGTTGGCCGCCCCCACTCCATAGATGGTCGCAACGAAAGCAACTGCAATTCCCTTACCAACTTCGGTGATGTCTTCGAGATGCTGCATGACCTGGATGAGCCCCAGCACGGCGCCGATGATGCCGACGGTGGAGAAAATCCTCCTGCCGCCTCGAACACCTGCGACAGGCGTTCTCCGTACTCTTCCTGATTGTCCAGCTCCAGTTCCATCATCTTGCGCAGTTCCTGCGGCTCGGCGCCGTCAATGGCGAGCATCAATGCCTTCTTGAGAAACGGATCCTTGATCGTCGCCAGTTGCGTGTCCAGCGAAACCACGCCGTCCTTGCGGGCGCGATTCGCATATCCCACCAGTTCCTTGATCAGCTGGTTGGGATCTTGTCTTCGATTAAAAAAGACGTGTACTAGGGCCTTGGCCGCGCCGATTACGATGGGAAGCGGAAACTGGATCATTACCGCTCCAATGGTTCCGCCGAAAACGATCATCGCCGCCGTGGGCTGGAGAATCTGCGCTATTTTTCCGCCTTCAAGAATCAGTCCCGCCAGAATCCCGGCCAGCGCCAGAATGATTCCCCCAATCGTGCTCTTATCCACGGCGGAAGCCCTCCGGCGAGCGCGTAGCGTTGGGCTGGTGCGGCTGTACCACTACCGAGTTGAGGTCCGTGCCCCACGAAGGCATTCCCGCCATCACCGAACGCCGGAATTCCACAATGCGATGGATCACATCCTCTGAGTTCTCACGAACGATGATCTTTTCCCCTGTAATAAGAGTGATGACCGTGTCTGGCGCATTCTCCACGAACTTGATCAAATCGGAATTCAGCGCGATCGGATTGCCATTCAGGCGCGTCAGTTGAATCACAGGTTGCCTTTTCGAGGTCGGATAGAGTTCCGGCCCACCTTTATCGGCACTCCGGGTATAGACCATCAAGCACGAGCCGCCACAACTCACGTAGGGACGGACGCCCTCGTCCGCCCGGCGGAGCAAGGCTCCGCGATTCGTGTGATCAGTACTAGCTGTCGAGTCTTGCTCGACTGGGCAGGCGAGGGCGTCAGCCCCTGCGCGGGTCGTGGAGACTCCCGGTAACAGTTACCAGCGTCACTGATACCAAGGTCACTGCGGTGGAATTGATGCGGCAAAGCGGGAATGCCGATACACAGGCCCGCAACAACAGCATCACCTGATCGACCGAAGCGGTGATATTGGCAACCGGTAATGCCGCAGGGTTCGGTACCAGGCGAAAACTCTAAGCAAAGGAGCTTTGAAATGTCTCTTAGCATTTTGAATAACGTTTCGTCCCTTGCGGCGCAGAACCAGTTGTCCATGACTCAAGCGTCGCTGCAAAAAACCCTCTTACAGCTGTCGTCTGGTTCACGCCTCAACTCGGGCGCGGACGATGCCGCCGGCCTGGCTATTGCCGATGGTCTGCATGCCAACATCACCGCCCTCACCCAGTCAGCGCGCAATGCCAGCGATGGCGTTGGTTCGCTGCAGGTGGCCGATGGCGCGCTGGCTCAGGTTACTGCTCTTCTGAACCGCGCTGTAACCCTGGCCACTGAAGCTTCCACCGGAACCGTCAGCGATCCTCAGCGCACCACGATCAATGCCGAATTTACGGCGATCAAGGCTGAAATCGACCGCATCGGAGCCAGCACCAACTACAACGGTGGACAGGTTTTCACGGCCACCGCAACCTCCATCTACCTCAGCGACGGCACCACGGGTGGTTCGAGCGGAATCACTGTTACCACCGGTGCGCTCTCCAGCGCAGCGATCGGTTTCAGCGGAACTCCGACCAACATCAGCGCGGACGTGCTGACCAGCGCGACCGCCGCGCAGACGGCACTGGGCCATCTCACCACGGCGATCGCCGGTGTGGCTGCGGATCGTGGCGCACTGGGCGCGGAAACCAACCGCCTCCAGAGCGCTTCCAGCGTTATCACCAACCAGGTGCAGAACCTGACCAACGCCGAAGACGGCATCCGCGCCGCTGACATTCCGTCGGCCGTCGCGAACATGTCCCGGCTGACGATTCTGCAGCAGACCGGTATGGCCGCATTGCAGCAATCGAACCAGATGCAGCAGTCGGTTCTAAAGCTGTTGCAATAACCTCGCGCTACCTTCCGGCGGGGCGCAAAAAGCCCCGCCGGAGCGAGGTAACCACGGTATCCCCCCATGAGAATTGATGGTGTCACTCCGATTGCAGCAGTCGCCCAGCCGGCAGTGCGGGACGCGAAAGCAGCGCCGCTTCCGGAAGTGAAAGCACCGGCCGTCAGGGACCATGTTGACGTTCAGCCCAAGCCTGAGGCGGATTCCACCAACGTTCTGGTTCAGATGCAACCCGGCAATATCGTGGTTTACAAATTCATCGACCAGGCCAGCGGAAGACTGATCCAGCAGATTCCGTCAGAACAGATGATTGATATCTCCGAGTCGGCTGAACCGGCACACGGCAAAAAGAGAACTTAAGACATGGCAACTTCCGACATTCTGAATGCATTGAGCTCATCCGGCCTGGGCACGGGCCAGGGCATCGACGTAACCTCGACGGTCAACCAACTAATTGCCAATTTGCGCGGGCCGGAACAGGTCTGGCAGACCCAGCAACAGGTATTGCAGACGCAGTCCTCGGCGCTCACGCAGCTGAATACGGAAGTCACAGCCCTCTCTACCGCCGTGGACAGTCTCAGCGACCCCGCAGGAGCATTGGCCGCCCGCAGCGTGACGTCTTCCCAGCCGAACATCGCAACCGCCTCCGCTTCGAACTCGACTCCGCTCGGCAGCCACACCATCGTGGTAAGCAATCTCGCCAGCAGCTCGTCCTATTATTCCGGCGCGGTGGCGAGCAGCACGACTGCGCTGGCAGCTGGCGCCTTTACCATTCAGGTGGGTAGCGGGCCCGCCAGCACCGTAACGATTGATGCCACCAACAACACGCTCGATGGACTGGCGGCAGCGATCACCAGCCTGAACATTGGAGTCACTGCCAGCGTCGTGAACGATGCGAACGGCGCGCGTTTAGCCATCGTAAGCAATACCTCCGGCGCGGCCAGCGATTTGACGATCAACAACGTGAGCAGCGGGCTGACCTTTACCAAGGGCGGCACCGGCACCAACGCTTCCCTTACCGTGGACGGAGTTCCGATCAGCAGCGCGACGAACTCAATCTCGAATACCGTTGCCGGGCTGACCCTCAACCTCGCAGGGGCGGATCCGAACACGGAAGTTCAAATCTCGGTCGCTCCTGACACCACCAAGGCGACGCAGGCAGTAACGGATTTTGTGACCGCGTACAACACCATCATCCAGGACCTGAGCAGCCAGTTCACATTTAATACGACGACCAGCACCGCCGGACCTCTTTCCGGGGATGCCGGGGCTCGCCTGGTGCAGAACGAAATGCTGGCCGCCGCAACCTATACTGCGACGGGTACCGGGTCGTTCAATACCCTGGCCTCGCTCGGGGTCACAATGAACGACGATGGCACGCTGAGCATTGACAGCTCCAAGCTGAGTGCCGCCGTGAACTCCGATTTTGCCGGCGTACAGAACTTTTTCCATCCCGCAACCGGCACAGGATTTGCATCGTTCCTGCAAGACCAGTTGAACGCGCTGACCGATCCGACCGAAGGTGCGTTTTCCATCGAGCTGAGCGGCATGGCCCAATCGCAAAAGAGCTTTCAGGACCAGATCGACAACTATGAGGTGTACATTGCCACCCAGCAGACGCTGCTGACCGCACAATACACCCAGGTTGATTTGGCATTGCGCCAGTTGCCCCTGCTGCAGCAGCAGATCAATTCCGAGCTGGGCACGACGACGAATTCCAACTCAAGCAAATGAACTCCAACCGTCCCCAAGTCGCGTACCAGGAGGCAGCGGTGCGCAATGCCGGCGCCATCGAGCTGGTCATCATGCTCTACGACATTCTCTCGCGCGATCTTCACGGCGCGATCGAGGCAATGGAGGGCGGCCATATCGAAGCCCGCACCGAGAAGCTCAAGCATGGCTTCCTGGTATTGCAGCAACTTGAAGGATCGCTTCAGATCGAAGAAGGCGGAGACCTGGCCGCCGGCATGTCGCGCTTCTACTCCATGCTCCGCAGTCAGATGATGAAGGCGCAGGTTGAGCAGGATCCCGCGGTTCTGCGGGAGCTCGTGCAGCTCCTCTTCAGCGTGCGCGAAGCCTGGGTCGAGGTGAACAACCGGTCGGTACCTGGCGCCACTCAAGATCGTGCCCGGGCTGCCAGCTGGAAGGCTTGAGGTGTATTCAGCCTGTACTTGGGCTGACGCTTAGTCTCTGACCTTGCAGACCCCAGGCGCAGCACCATCCACTCCAAGACTTTGCGTCCTTTGCGAACTTTGCGGTTTAAGATCTTGTCGTTATCAGAGGCTGCGGAGGAACGGCCCCAGGTTGAATGCAAAGTCAACGGCGGCGGACAGGAGTGTCCGCCCCACACTTTTTTACTTCAGATAGTCCAGAAGGCTGGTGGGAAGAATTTTCGCTGCGGCGGCCAGCGCGGCGTCGTGAGCGGTGGTGGCGCGAGTCAGATCCGTTGCCGCTTTGGTGAGGTCAGCGCCTACCAGATTATTTGCCTGCGACTTCAGCGTCACCTGTTCCTGCTGCAAAAACGTCTGCGTCGAGTTCAGCTGGTTGACCGCATTTCCGTAGAAGATTCTCTGGCCGGTGATGAAATCAAATGCGCTGCGCAACTGGTTGGTCGCTGTCCCGGCAGCGGTCGCATCTCCACTTTGCAGGGATGTGATGAGTTGTTGCATTGCACCGAAGACGTCGCCTCCGGAATTCTGAAACAACTGGTTGCCTGGCAGGTTGGTTTGCAGGTTCAGTCCATCAGCAACCTGCACCGTATTTGTCCCGCTGTTGCCGTTGTAAGTCACACCGGACGGGCTGGCTGAGTTCAAAGCGTAGGGCGGAGCTGTGGTCGCGGTGCCACCGAACAAATAGCTGCCGCCGACGGAAGTATTGGCCAGTTGAACCAGCTGGCTTTGAATGCCCTGCAGGTTAAGGACAATCTGCTGGCGGTTTCCATCCGACAGAGTTCCAGTAGTCCCCTGCACTCCCAAAGTTATGGCCTGGGTCATGGCTTGCACCACTGAGCTGAGCGAACCGTCCGCCGTCTGCAACTGGCCGGTCAAGGTATCGATGTTCTGCAGGTATTGGTCGGTCCGGCTCGACTCGTCCTGGTTGCCCACCATTTGCGCGGCCGCCAGAGGATCGTCCGATGGCACGCTGACCCGCTTGCCGCTAGAGATCTGCTGCAGGGCGGTGTTTTCCTGGCTCTGCGTTTGCCAGATCGCGGAGAGAACGTCGGACGACATATCAGGATTTACGCGCATGGCTAGGTTATGACTCCCATATTCATGAGTGTGTCAAACATCGAATCCACCGTAGTGACCACTCGGGCTCCGGCTTCGTAAGCCCGCTGATAGCGGATCATGTTGGTGGTTTCTTCATCGAGCGATACGCCGGAAACCGATGAACGCTGGTCGGTAAGCTGCTGCACGCTGAGATTGCTGGCCGTGACGTTGGTTTGCGCATTGGCGCCAAGATTACCGACCTGCAGAACAATATTCGAATACAGGTCCATGGGGCTGGCGCCGGACGGAAGCTGCTGATCGCGAACTCCGATCAGTTGCGCAATATTTCCATTGCTGCCGGCGGATCCATCCGAACTGGCCGCCACCAGCTTGGGATCGGATATCGCGACGCCGAAACTGGCGGCCGCTCCGGCCACCGCTGCGGGCGGAGTGAAAAAGTCTCCTCCGGCATTTCCCGACGTATCGAATCCTGCCTGATGCTTGGCGTTGAAAGCGGTCGCGAATTGGCTGGCCAGTGTGTCCAGTTGCGAAAGCACTTGTGGAATCACCTGGTCGCGTATCTGCAGAGTTCCGCCCAGCTGTCCACCCACAATCTGGCTGGTAATGTCTTGCCCCTGCACGCTGAAAACGTCCTGCACCGAACTGGTGCTGCTGGTCCCGGCCTTCAGATCGAACGCCTGGCTCGCGACCACCAGCGGAACTCCGTTGGCTGTGGTCAACGTGAGCCCATGTTCAGTTTGCGTCACGGAAATATTTACCAATCCCGAGAGTTGGCGAATCAGTTCATCCCGCTGGTCCTGGGTCGAGCCAGGATCCTGACCCAGTCCCTGCATTCCCGCAACCTGTCCATTCAAAGTGGCAATCTGGCTGGTCAGCCGGTTGACCTGGTCCACGGTCTGCGGCACTGCCTGGTCCAGCCCCGATTGGATTGTGCCCAGGCTCGAAACCGCCTGGTGAAATTGATTGGCCAGATTATTCGCCGAAGTAAGCACCTGCTGGCGGGCATTCGAGTCGGTTGGATTGGTTGAGAGCTGGCTCAGGCTGTTAAAGAACGACGACATCGCCCCGCCCACACCCTGAGTCGGGTCGGAGAATATTCCTTCAATCTGGGTCAGCGAATTGAGCTGCGTCTGGGAATTGCTCTGCCCCTGCGTTTCTTCGTAGATTCTCAGCTGCAGCAGTTGATCGCGAACGCTCTGAAATTGCTCCAGCGTCACTCCGCCGCCGAAGGTCTGTGAATTCTCCTGAAATGTGGGCGCCTCATCCAGGATCGGCTGCTGGCGGCTGTATCCCGGCGTGTTTACGTTGGAAATATTGTTGGTGGTAACGCTTAGTGCTCCCTGCTCGGCTTGCAGAGCCTGCACCGCGATGGAAAGCGAAGTGTTGAGCCCGGGCATCGGATCAGATCTCGCACGACCAGCCGCTGACCGACGAGCGCCCGGTCTGCGCAGGAAAATTCTGGCGGTAGGTCTGGCACAGGGATGCCCGCAGGCGGATGGTTCGCAGCGCACGCTGCAGAAATGCCGAATATACCCGCGTCAGCTCGACCAGAGTTCTGAAATCTGAAGCGGGCACGGTTACCGCAGACGCTGCGTCCGGCGCCTGACCGCGCATCCACTCCTGGATTTTGTTGACGAGACTTTCCTGGATTTGGGTAGAGGCCTCGACCGCGGCTATATCTTCAACCGTCAATGCCGTAATGGCGCGCCGCAACTCAACGGACAAATTCCTGATGTCGGCCAGGCAGGCTGATGGGTTGAGGTCACGGTCCTCGCTGCTTTCGGTTGCCACGAAAACTCACCTTATTAATAGGACTAATTCAACAGGACCAGTTTTAAGCGAATCGACGCACCCGACAACCGGGCGCTACCGCTTGTTCTGCTCCAGGATGGCCTGCGCAGTCTTTTCGGCATCTGGCTTGTATTCCCCGCTTTGGACGGCCTGCCGCAACGCATCAACTTTGTCCTGCCTTACGGACGGAGCGCTCAGGGCTTGAGCCGCCAACGAGGAGACGCTCAATGCATCCACCGAGAGGCTGGCCTTGTCTTCTACGTTGGGCGCTGCCGGTCCCTTGCCGCTGGCTTTCCGCGCCTGGTCTTCGCGCTCGATCTTGCTCTGCGAAATCTGTTCCAGCGAAATTCTATTAAGGTCGATCCTCATGTCTGTTCTCCTGCAATACCGCGCAACTGCTTTATCGGCAATTCTAAGAAAATCTTTAGTCCAATAGTCACTTTGTCACCTTCGGCGTTGTCAAGGGATGGACCGAAATGGAGGTTGTACGTAAGCCATTCATTTTCAAACTGTTAGGGCTTGTCAAAGGCATGGGTGGAGGGGGCTCCGGGTGTAAGTCTTTTATTTGCACGGTCGAATCGGCATCGTGATGGGTCGCTCGAGACTCCAGATTCCTCGCCACCATGGCGGCAATGCCCAATCCTCCGTGGCCACCCGTCAGTGCGCTGCCAACCGCCTGCATGGCAATCGCGTGGAACTGGTCTTTCCCTGGATCGGTATCGGCTTCCTGGTCGGAGCCCGGAACGGAGGCGAACGACTGCTCGGCTTCTTCAAGCCAGTGCGATAGAAGCACAGCTTCGAACTCGCGCGCCGATTTCTGAATCTTGGCGGAGTTAGCCGGATCGGTTTTCTTTAAATTGTCGGAAGCCTGCGCCCCGCGAACTTCGGAGAGGCTGGCAGCCGGCGTAATCATGCCGCTCGAACTCACAGGACCTCCAGTTCAGCCTGCAGTCCACCGGCGGATTTGATAGCCTGCAAAATCGCCACGATATCGCGGGCGGTAGCTCCCATGGTTTGCAATCCGTTGATCAGGTCTTCCACGCTGGCGCCTTCTTCGAGCCGGATCGTCTTGGCGGAACTCTCTTTCGCCTGCACTTCCTGCTCGGGTACAACCACAGTTTGACCGCCTTTGGAAAGTGGCTCGGGTTGCGACACTGAAAACTTGGTGGTTACTTCCACGCTTAAGCCGCCATGCAGAACCGAAACCGCGGAAAGCTTGACGTCCCCGCCCATCACGATCGTCCCGGTGCGCTCGTTGAGCACGACCTTGGCGGGAGGATGGACATTGATGGAGAGATTCTGAATCTGCGAAATTAATTCCGGAACCGACGAAATTCCGGAACTGCCGATGTTCACATTAATCTGACGGCTATCCACGACGGTTGAAATCGGCTTGCCGAACTGGCTGTTGATTACGTTTGAGATTTCTCGTGCTGAATTGAAATCCGCATTCCGCAGCACCAGTGAAACCGTGCTCAGGCGGGTCAGATCGATGGCGGTATCACGTTCCACGGTCCCACCGTTGGGGATTCGTCCCACGGTCGGATGGTTCAGCTGTTTGCCGTTGGCAGAGCCGCCGGCCGAGAATCCGCCCAGCGTGAGCGGCCCCTGCGCTTCGGCATATACCTGTCCATCCGGGCCGCGAAGTGGCGCCAAAAGCAGCACTCCGCCTTCGAGACTCTTCGCGTCACCGATGGAAGAAACTGTCACGTCGAGCGCCATGCCCGGCCGCGCGAATGGCGGAAGTGAGGCGGTCACAAAAACTGCGGCCACATTTTTCACGATCACAGAGCTGGCGGGAATTTGCACGCCCATGCGCTGCATTATGTTGAACAGGGTCTGGGTGGTGAACAAAGTCTGCTGGCGGTCTCCCGTGCCATTCAGGCCAACTACGATGCTGTATCCCACCAGGGGATTGTCCCGCACGCCGGCGATGGTCGTGATGTCGCGCACCATCACGGTCTGCGAGCCCGTCACTCCGTGAGATGAACTCGCCAGCAGCAACCCGCAAGCCAGGAATCCGGATTTTATAAATCTCGATCTCAAAAACCAATGATCCATAGGATTGCTCGCATCAGGGGATTCGGCGGCCGCGTCGCATCGGACACAACACCCTTCCCTTTAAGTTCCACTTCCAGATTTGAAAGGACAGTCGAAAGCGCGCTGTTATCCGGCCTCACATCTCCCGGGCGCAGCACGCCGCGCACCAGCATCGTCTCTTTCTGATTGTTGATCGCGACCATTCTTTCGGCTTCGACCACCAGATTTCCATTGGGAAGAACGGCAATCACCTGCCCGGCCAGATTTGTATTCATGCTCGTGCTGGCGTCGGTCGAGCCGGCGCCCTTCAGTTTTGTCGATGATTGTGCCGTCAGCAGGTTGGTCAATCCACTGGTACTGATGTGGCCGGCCAGCCCCGAAATTCCAGATGTTGTATTGAAATCACGCTGCGACCCGACATTCCCGGTGGCCTGCGCAGTCGTACGCTGCACCACCACAATCGTCACCAGATCGTTCAACCGGCTGGCCTTGTAGTCGGCCTGCAGGTTGGTCAGGGCGCCATTCGGAGTCCAAAGGCTTCCCAGTGTGACCTCCGCGGGCGCAGACACCGTCTGCTGCTGCATGCGGATAACATAGTCCGCGCGCGTCTTCTGCGGGTCATGAGTGATCTTCACCTTGGACAATACGCTGGCGCCCGAAAACGCATTCGCCAGCATCGCAGCCGCGAGCGCCGTCCGTACCGCCCCGGTCTTAAAGGTCATTCGCATAAAATTCCATTATTCCGCCAGCACAGATGTCACCAGCCCCGGCCCCGCTACCCGCGCCACGTAGCGTTTTTTCGTTTCTTTGTTGATGACTCTCACCTTTTGCCCGCGCCCGCCGTTTTGCAGGCACAGCACCGGCATGGTCATGTGTATGTACTCTCCGTCCAGCATGAGGATGACGAATCTGCCGCTGCGCACCCACATGTCCTCGCGCCGCAGTGCCGCTACCGCAGGCGTCGCGTCCCGCTGTCCGGCCCGCGCTCCGGAGTCGCCTTGCGGCGGTCCCCAATGCACCAGGACGTAGAACGGAAGGCACGTGTTGGGATGTTCGCACCGCATGAGCACCTTGTCGGATTCGCCGTCCAGCATATCGACGGTCAGCACCTTCATTAACGGATTCGACTCTGCGGCCGTCACGCCTGATAACTGCTCCATCTGGTCAGCTCGTATCGGCATCCCCGAAGAATGAAGTGTGGCCAGGATGGCGTCGCGACTGATCGGCAGTCGTGGAACGTCGTCGGCGCGAACGGAAACCTCTGCTCCCGCCAGCAGCAACACGCCGAAGATCGCAAACACCCTGGCCACTCTTGAATTCATATTGCCTTTAACGCGTGAGACTGTTCAGATCCTGAAACATCTCATCCGCGGCCTTCACCACTCGTGAGTTTGACTCGTAGGACCGCTGCGAAAGAATCATCTCGACGAATTCCTGCACCACATCGACGTTCGACTGCTCCAGAAATCCCTGCTGCAGTGTCCCCAGCCCTTCACTCCCACCCGGAGTGCCAACAATCGGATCACCCGACGCGGTCGTGGCCAGCATCAGGTTGTTGCCCACGCTGTTCAAACCGCCCGGGTTCGGAAACAACGCCAGCTGAATATTCCCTACCTGGGTTGCCTGGGTTTGGCCGGGCTGCGTAACCGAGACCGTGCCGTCAGATCCAATCGTGACCGAGAGCGCATCGGGCGGCAAAGTAATCGCGGGTTCAAGAGGGTTTCCGTCCGCGGTCACGATGTTCCCCTGAGCATCCAGATGGAAAGTTCCAGAGCGCGAGTACGCGATTTCTCCGTCAGGCATCCGCACTTGAAAAAATCCCTGCCCCTGGATCGCCAGGTCGAGCGGGTTGCCGGTCTGGCTGAAGTCTCCCTGAAGTTGCAGAACCTCCGAAGCTCCCGGCTTGGTGCCCAAACCAACCTGCAGTCCGGCAGCGTTGGTCGTCTGCTGGGTGGAGGCCGATCCCGGCATCACCATGTTCTGATAAAGCAAATCAGTAAACTGCAGGCGGCGCCTGCGAAATCCCGCGGTGCTGGTGTTGGCCAGATTGTTGGCCACGTTGTCGAGATTCAACTGCTGGGCATTCATGCCGCTGGCTGCGGTGTAGAGTGCACGGAACATAGAGCTCCTTTACGGGTTGACCTTTGGTAAATCTTCGGTTGCAATACGATTGAATTCCGTATGAAACATCGAAAGCGCGCGCTGCATCATTTCCGCGTAGCGCTGCACAGCGACAAGTTCCACCGCACTGGCTACCGGATTTACGTTCGAACTCTCAAGCGAGCCCTGCGCCATCGTGGATTGCTTTGCCGGTACTTCACTCTTGGCGGGCGCGCTGTAGTAAGTCTTGCCCACACTTTCGAGCGCCGTGCCTGGAGGAAATTCCACCAGCTTGATTTTGCCTGCGACCGCTCCGTTGACGGACATCGTGCCATCGGGGCTCACCGTCACCGGACCTCCCACAATTCGAATGACTCCCTGCTCTCCCATGACCGCGTCGCCTTGCCCGGTGACGAGCTGGCCCTGGGGAGAGACCTGGAAATTTCCATTGCGGGTGTACACCGGCCCATTTTCGGTTTGCACCTTAAAGAACCCCGGTCCCTGCACTGCGAAATCGAAATCGTTTCCGGTGTGGTCAAGGTTGCCTTCACTGAGATCGAGTTGGCTGCCCCCTGAAATTCCAAAATCGTTGACTGCCTGGTTTAGGCCCGAACCCATATGTCCGGAGGCTGTCGCCAGGAATGACCGGAAAATGTTGTGCTGCCCGCGATATCCGGGCGTGCTGGTGTTGGCGAGGTTATTGGCGACGAGATCGAGCGCCTGACTTCGCGCCATCAGTGCCGCACATGCCGCATAGAATCCGCTGTCCATACGTTTCCAATACCGATGAAGCACGAAGGCTGCCAATGGCCACCCAGGCGCCGGGCCGGTAACCTGTTGAAAATTGGTTGAGAGCGACCCTTGAATGAGAGTTGGATGAGAACAGGATGAGTTGTTGACGGCTGAATGTCTGCGCGGGATTTGCCAGGAATGCTGAGTTCTAATCGTTCACTATTTTCTTGCTGCTCAGTTGGCCTTCAGGCGAAAGCGTGTCTGCCTGAGCGATTCGCGAAGCCTTTCGATTCCGATCTCCACAATGCATTCATGAACGCTGATGTCGGCGCCGTCGGCCGGAATGCTGTCGGAAGCCAACTGGAGGATGTGGGTTTTTAAACCGCCGTCCTGGGTGACGATGTCGGAGACCACGCTGAGATCCACGACTCGTTCGCCCAGCAACAATTCCAGGCGAAGCAGGGCTTCCGGGCTGACAGCGGCAGATCCGTTGATTTGAATAGGTGGCATTGCTTTGGCCACACCATACATCGGCCAAAGCGCTTCCGAACTTTACCTCGGGTCCACAACTTCAGTGACCCGCAGGCCGTAGTTGCCATCGACCACCACAACTTCTCCGCGGGCCACGACGCGTTCTCCCAACAATAGTTCGACCGGGTCCTGAACATACTTATCCAGCTCGATGACCGATCCGGACCTCAATTCGCCGATCTGGCGCAGCGGGAGGCGGCGCTCGCCGAAGCGGAGGGTTACATCAATCTCGACATTCTCCAGCAAGGAGACGTCGATTCCCTTCTCGTTCTTCAACGCTGTTTTCAAGGTTGGAGCAGACGCCGCGGCGGCATTCGACCCCACCTGAGGCCAATCCGCAGTGAACAGCACTTGAAACTGAACACTGGACGAAGCTCCGTCAGTTCCGGTCAGCGAGAACTGCCGGGCCGCTGTCCAACTGACGCTCTTGGCAAGTTGCAACTTGATCTGCATACCGTCGAGCAATGCGGCCGCGATCCCGCATGCCTCGGCCAGCGCCGCCCGCACCGACTGCGCATGCTCGGGCTGAAATTGCGTCGGCGCTGTGCCCGTTCCACTGAGCACCCCGGCGAGAAGCAGCGTGCTTTCGAGGCTCAACTGAATAGCCGCCTCCGCCTTCGACGGCTCCGCTGTAAGCAGCATCGTCAATAGCTGTGTGCCGGCGGGAAACGGCTTCGGCTTTTCGTCAGCCGTGATTGTCCAGCGTGACGAGGGTTGCTTGGAAAGAGTCTGTCCGGCGGCGGACGCAAAGGCTTCAACAAATGTGTCAATCGGAGTCTGAGTCATTTTGGTTTCCCGTTTCTATCTGGCCTTGCCGCGTGCGCTCGAGCAATTGCGCCGCGCGGTGGTGTCCCCTGCGAACCGGCACTGCTTCGAACGTTTTGTAACCGCCGATTTTCAGCGCCGTAGGCGTTCGCACCGGAATGCCGAGTTGAAAGACTTTGCCGATGCTCAAGTTCAACAAGTCGTTCGCCAATATCTTGGCGTCGGAGAGAATCAGCTCTACATCAAAGGTCCAGTCGAGCGCATTCTCTACCAGCTTCGGACTCATCGCACCCTTTCTGGCGACCTCTCCGATGGAAGGAGCGGGAGCGCTCAGGAAGGCGCCCATGCCGGCAACGGGCAACATCAGCAACATAGTTCCGCCGGCGGACGGCAAGTTCACCGAAAAGCTGAAGACCATTGCCGCATCCGTGGCGGAGAAGCCCGATTGCACTTGAGGCGGCGATTGTCGCGTGCCGATCGACACAGAAATGTCGAAGGTTCGCCAGGCCGCTTCCAATTCCTGGCAAATCAATTGCACGAAGTCTTTGGCGACGTGACCCTCGATTTCGGTAAGTTCGCGCGACAATTCACTCGGGCCTCCACTTCCTCCCAAAAGCCGGTCCAGTACCGGAAACAGAAGCGCGGAATCGATCTGCAGGAATGCGGTCTCAGCCTGTTTGCCGAGTTGCAGCGACATTAAAAAAGAGTTACCGCCCTTTTCCACCGAAGCACGGGCCGTTAATTGTTCAGAAGACTGCAGCGTGGCCTCGCAAGCCAGTCCCAAACGGCTTTCGAATGCCGGGCCAAAGTGCTGGGCAAAACCTTCGGTCGCCGTGACCAGGGGAGCCAGTCTCGCCTTGTCGATTCCTGCGACCGTGCGAAAGTCACAGGGGAGTGCTTGTTCGGAGGCAGCGCTGGCGGATGTAGCTTGCATGAGAGTGTCCATTGGGTTACCGGAAAGTATCCTCTTTGAGCTGCATCTGCTGGATAGCCGCCCGCAGTTTTGCTATGGCGACCGAGTGAATCTGCGACACCCGCGACTCGGCCAAATCCATGACTTCCGCAACCTCCCGCATGGTCAACTCCTCGCGGTAGTAAAGTGAAATGACCATCTGCTCTTTTTCCGAAAGCGTTTTAATTGCCTGGATCAGGTAATCGCTTCTTTCCGAACGCAGGCATAGCTCAAACGGACTCTGGTTCTCGTCTGCGGGAGCGCTCTCTATCAGGTCCTGGCTTTCAGAATCGTCAAACCGCGACCCCACCATCTGACCGACGATATGCAGCCCGTCCAAACGCCGCAGCAGCGTGTGCAGTTCGGACACTTCCAGATCAAGATCCCTTGCAATCTCCTCTTCCGTGGGCTGCCGTCCCAGATTGTTGGCCAGCTTGGTGATGCTTTCCGCCACGTTCCGGCCTTTTTTCCGCAATGGGCGCGATCCCCAGTCGAGCGCACGCAGGCTGTCGAGAATCGCGCCGCGGATGCGGAATGACGCAAACGACTTCAACGACGCATTTTTCGCCGGATTGTACTTGCGTACAGCCTCGATCAGGCCGAGTACTCCGGCGTGCACCAGATCCTCGAGCGGGACATGTTGCGGCAGGCGCTCGTGAATCCGCCGCGCCAGGTAATACACCTGCGAGAGCTCGGACAAGATGAGCTCGTTGCGCGCTTCGTTTTCGGATATTGCGTCCGTGTAACCGGCTTGCGTGAATGTCATTGCATCCTCAGTTCAATTCGTTACCGCAACGAACCTACAGACTGCACCGGCACCAGAGGCGGAATCTCCGTGGGTGCCAGCACCACAATCTTGGGCAAAAACGGTTCCAGCAGCCTGCGTAAATAGAAGCGCCCTGGCGACGCGCACAGCAGCACCGGGGGGGCGCTCAGCACCTGCTCTCCGAACAGAGTGCGCAGGCCTTCCAGCACGCGCCGCGCGGTGGAAGGTTGCTGCGCCATGCTGGCGGCGTTGACTGATTGCGCTCCTACTGCCCGGTTGCACTCTTCTTCGATTGCACGATCGAGCGTGACCACTTTGAGTTCTCCGCGATCGTCGAGCAACGGGCGCACCAGCGCCCGGCCCAGCGCGTGGCGAACCGCTTCGTTAAGCAGCACGGGATTCTTGCTGGCGCCCGCAGTCTCGACCAGGGTTTCGAGAATCGTGCCCAGGTCGCGAATCGATACTTGCTCGCGCAGCAACTGTTGCAATACTTTTTGAACCTCGCCCAAAGTCATGAGCTTGGGTACGAGTTCTTCGACCAGCTTGGGATGAGATTCGCTCAGGCGATCAATCAGGCGCTTGGTTTCCTGGCGAGTGAGCAGCTCATGCGCATTCTGCCGGATAATTTCTCCCAGATGAGTGGCCAATGCGGCAGTCTGATCGACCACTGCGTATCCCGCGGCCAGGGCCTGCGCCTGCTGATCTTTAGTAATCCACTTCGCGGGCGCGCCAAATGCAGGGTCGCGCGTATCCACTCCAGGCAATGCCGGCGGCACCGGCTGGGAACTGATCGCCAACAGGCAATCGCGACGCATTTCCCAGCGCGTGATTTCCACGCCACGCAGGTACACGACGTATTCCAGATCCTTGATGGTCAGATTGTCGGTGATGTGAATCGAGGGAACCAGGAACCCGAGTTGCGTTGCCAGATGTTTGCGCAGCGCCTTCACCTTGGTCAACAGCTGCCCGCCTTTGTTCGCGTCCACGATCGGCACGAGTCCAACCCCGACTTCCAGCATCAGTTCGTCGAGTTTCAAGGCTGCATCCAGCGGATCCAGTGCGGTGGTCGAGGTGCCGTCGGACTTGGCGGTCACGGCGCCCGGCGCCGCCTTGCGCTCGGCCGGGTCCGCCTTCACGCGTCGCGCCAGAACCGCCATGATGACGGCCATGAGAATGAAAGAAAGTTTCGGCAAACCGGGAATCATTGCCAGGCCGGTCATCACTGCGGCGGCGATCCAAAGCGGCCGGCTGTTATTGAAAAGCTGCCGGCCCAGGTCTTCCGACAGCGTGCTGTCAGAAGAGGCGCGCGTCACCACCATGCCACCGGCCACGGAGACGAGCAGCGACGGGATCATGGTGACCAGCCCGTCGCCCACGGTCAGCACGGTGTAAGTCTTCAATGCCTCCTGGAAAGGAACGCCCTGCTGCAACACGCCGATCAGAAAGCCGGCGACAATGTTGATGGCGGTGATCAGAATGGTGGCCAGCGCATCCCGCTGGTTGAAGCGTGCAGCGCCGTCCATGGCACCGTAAAACTCCGCCTCGTGCGCGATCTGCTCGCGGCGCGCGCGGGCTTGTACTTCGTCGATCAATCCGGCATTCAGATCGGCATCGATCGCCATTTGTTTGCCGGGCATGGCATCCAGAGTGAAGCGCGCAGTGACTTCCGCCGTACGCACCGCGCCGTGGCTGACCACAAGATACTGAATCGCGATTAACGCCAGAAACAAAACGAAACCGACAACATAATTGCCGCCCACGACAAATTGCCCAAAAGCCTCAATCACACGTCCTGCCGCCCCGGAGCCTTCCGCGCCGTGCAGTAGGATTCGCCGGCTGCTGGCCAGGTTGAGTGAAAGGCGGAACAAAGTCATCAGCAACAGCAAACTAGGGAAAACAGAGAATTGTGCCGGGCGAAGAATCTGGACTGCGGTCAGCAGCACCAGAACGGAAGCGGTCATGCTGAACGCCAGCATGATATCGAGCAGAAAGCTCGGCATCGGCACCAGCATCACAAACACCATGCTGACGGCCGCGGCCGGCACTACCCAGTCGATCGGGGATCGTCCCATGACCTTCGGCTTGGTAATTGTCGTCGCCATTATGTCTTAACAACCTCTCCCTGTCGCTTGACCTGGGCTTGCGCGCGGAAGACAAAGGCCAGCACTTCCGCGACTGCAGTGTAGAGTTGGGCCGGAATGCTCTGGCCGACTTCCACTGTTTTGAACAAAGCCTGCGCCAGCGGCGGATTCTCCAGCACCGGAATTTCTTTCCAACGCGCGATCTGTTTCATTTTCTGTGCCAGCAGGTTTCGGCCTTTGGCCACCACGATCGGCGCGCCCATGTCCATCGAATAGAGCAACGCAACGGCAAAGTGTGTCGGGTTGGTGACAACAACGGTGGCCCGTTCTGTCTCCCGCAACATCATCTGGCGCCGCATCTGCTTCTGCAGGCGGCGAACGCGCATCTTGATCTGCGGATTTCCGTCGTTGTCCTTGCCTTCCTGCCGCATTTCTTCTTTCGACATCCGCAATTCGCCTTCGTTCTTTCGCCAGGTGAGAAAGTAATCCACCATCGCCCAAACCAGCAGAACCAGCGCCGACTTCCAAGCCACCTCGAAGATCACGGTGAGCAGGAAGCGGCAGAAGTTCCACAGACCCGTATTCGAAGCAGCGATGATCGCGCCCATGTTTCCGCGGATGGCGGTGAATCCGAGATAGCCAATCGCAGCAAACGGCAGCAGGGACTTCAGCATCCCGCTCAACCCGGTCAGGGAAAATATCTGGCCCACTTTTTGCGCCGGGCTGAGGCGTTCTACATTCGGAACCAGAGCTTCGGGCGCAAACACCATTCCGCCCTGCGCCACGCCTGCGAACACAGCCAGTGCCCAGGCCGTTGCCATCACCGGCACCGCGCACCTCGCGATGGTCCATCCCGTCCATATAAATAAGGGAGCCATGGGGGACAGTGAATCTTCGCTGGAGAACTCAAAAGTGTGACGCAGCAGGCTCTGCCATGCCTCGATTGCGAAATGTCCCTGCCATGCGATCAGGCCCAATGCGCCACAGAGGGCGAGAGTGCCCGAGAGATCGCGCGACCGCGCAACCTGCCCTTTTTCTCGCGCCTTTTGCCGGCGCCGTGGTGTCGGTTTCTCTGACTTGTTCTCGCTCATGTGCGCGCCGCTAGATGCAACAGCCGTTCAGAAAATGTCACCGATTCCATGTAGTAGCGTTCAAATAATGCCGGCCAGTAGCGAATCACGGTGATTAACAGACCCACTCCCACCATGCTTTTGAGCGCCGGGCCGAGCAGCATCAATGGCATTTGAGGCGAAGCTTTTCCCAGAAATCCAAGAATTACGTCCGCAACCAGGGTGGCCGCCAGCACCGGCGCGGCAATTTGCAATCCAGTTCCCAGAACGCCCGCAACCCCATGCAGTAGTTCAGCAGTCAGGCCGCGGTTCAGGTTGACGGCGCCGGGCGCAAGATATTCAAAGCTGTGGGCAATGCCCCGCAGGATCCAGTGATGCACATCCAGGTCAAGAAACAGCAGGAACGCCACCGTCTGGTGGAAGACGGCGACCACGGTTGTTTCTACCTGCGTTTGCGGGTCGAGAATATTTACGAGCGAATATCCCATCTGCACGCCCAGAATCGATCCGGCCATTTGTGCTGCCTCGAATACAAAGTTGGCGGCCAGCCCAATGGCCAATCCCAGCACCAGCTCGCGCGTGACAACTCCTGGCCACTGCAACGGAGTGATCGCGCCCACCCGTGACGCGTACACCGGATACAAGACGGCGGTGATGGCAATCGTCAAGACTGCTTTTATGCGGACCGGAATCGCGCCATTCCCGAAGAACGGAGCGAACACCATCAGCCCTGAGATTCGAGCTCCCACTACCAACGGGCCGGTCAACAAATCAATCAGCGAGAATTCCATGGCTTAGTTCACGTAAGGATGAAAATCGGAAAGCAGCTTTACCGTGTACAGCCCGATCTGCCGCCACATCCAGGGCATGAAGAAAAATGCCCCCGCTGCCACAGCCAGCAACCGCGGCACAGCCGAGATGGTTGCCTCCTGCAATGAGGTCAACACCTGGGCGACGTTCACCAGCAGGCTTACCCCTACTGCGATAGCCAGGATCGGCGACGCCAGCAACAGAACCTCGAGCAACGTCTGGCGGCAAATATCCACAATCTGCGAAGTCGGCATCAGCTAAAACTCCTCATCAACGAACCGATCAATAGATCCCATCCATTCACCATGACAAACAGCAGCAACTTGAGCGGCGTCGAAATCACCACGGGCGGCAACTGAAGCATGCCCACCGAGGTCGTGATCGAAGCCACCACCATGTCAATCACCATGAACGGAAGAAAGAGGATGGCTCCAATCTGGAAGCCCGCCTTGATCTCGGACAGAATGTAAGCCGGCACCAGGACGCGCATCGAAAGATCGCTGGAATCGTGCGGGCGCTGCTCCTTTGCGAGTTCCACAAAAAGCGCAACATCTTTTTCGCGCACGTAGTGCACCATGAACTGGTGAAGCGGCGCCGATCCACGCTGCAGCGCTTCCATCGCGGTAATTTCCCCTTGCTGCAAGGGTTCGACCGCCTGCGAGTAGATAGAAGCTCCCACAGGCTGCATCAGGAAGAAGGTCAGGATCATTGCCAGCCCAATCAGCGTCTGATTGGTCGGCGTGGTCTGAAGGCCCAACGCCTGCCTCAGAAAGTGAAAGACAATCAGCAGGCGCGCAAATGGCGTCATGCACAACAGCAGCGAGGGGATCAAAGTAAGAAACGTCAGCAGCGCTACGATGCTCCAGGAAAGCGAGCCCGACCCCGGAGCGCCCGGCATCGTGATACGAATCTCATTGGCCGGCGTTGTCGGCGCATTCGCCGCGGTGGCTTTGCTTGCCGCCGATACGGATCCGGCGCTCTGGACGAGAATGATTCCAACCAAGAGGATCGGAACCAGAAGGCTTCGGAAGAACGGGCCAACGCGGTTCATGAAATCCTTCCTGCTTCGCGATCGAGTTCCGTGGCAAATGCCTTGTCCTGTTGCAATCGGGTCAGCAGCGACACTGAGTTCGAGGAGCCGCCGATAAGAAATCTTTCGCCATCCACCTGAACGACCGCGACGAATCTTTTATCACCCAGCGAAATGTTTTCGCATACCCGCAGATTCTTTCGCGCCTGCTGTACCCTGACTCGTTCTTTAATCCACTTGATAGCGTTCCACCCCCTGAGCAGCAGGGCATGACGCCAGTCTCTGACGTTGGGCAGCAACCGCAGTTCGGCCTCGATGGGCCGCAAGGGCTCGACCTGAGAACTGATATTCATGCCAGCTCCGTGATTCGCACAGCCAGCCGGTCGTTTACGACTTCGAAGCGTCCCCAACCCACCAGAGTCTTGTTGATCCGTATCGGAATATCGTTGGCGACGCGCGTCGCGGTCTGCACGACGGCGCCCTTGCGAAGATTCAGCAGATCGCCCACGGTAAATTTTGGGATTGGAACTTCCACAATAGTTTTGCAGCGGAGCCAGTGGTACTCCTCGACCGGATTCTTCGCGATGGGTGCCGATGGCGATTGCGCCTCGGTCCCTGTCGGCATCGGTGCGACGCGAACTGCTGTGGCCATTTCTGCTTACCGTTCCTGTGGATTGCGGCGACGGATGAAGACCCCCGCGCAGCAACGGAGATGCAATCGCTCTGCCGGACGCGGGCATCGCCAAGATCGAGAAGCAACTTTCACTATTGACTGCATGTCCCAGGAACAACATGGCTTAGCGGAACGGGTTACTTGGGTACATGTACCAGCAGGAAGGCAGTTTTTGATTAGAGCTGGAATAGAAAAGCGGCGACCCAGCGCGGTGGAGAGCCGCGCCGGACTCGCTCTAATCGTCAGCTAACTTTTCGAGCTTACAGCTGCTTCATGTTAATCGTGTCCTGCGTGAGCTGATCGAACGTGGTGACGACTCGCGCATTCGCCTGGTAACCGCGCTGGGTCACAATCATGTTCGAGAACTCGGTTGCAATGTCCACGTTGGATTGTTCGAGCGAGCCTCCAGTCAGCGTTCCGCGGCCACCGCTGCCCGCCGTCCCGACCGCCGGAGCTCCGGAGGACAGCGTGGTCTGGAAACTATTTTGGCCCATCCGCTGCAAGCCTTGCGGGTTGGCAAAATTCGCCAGCACAATCTGGCCCAGCGCCAGAGTCTGATTGTTGGTGAACGATCCTTCGATCGTTCCATCAGAATTGATGCTGTAATCGGCCAGCGTTCCACTGCCGTAGCCGTTCTGGAACGTATTCGCGGTTGCGCTGGGGGCTGACGACTGCGTGAGCAGCGAGTTTCCATTCGCATCCTGCAAATTCCAGGTCATGTTGATGTTTGCGGCTCCGTCGGCGAGCCCCGCAATGGCGATGCCGGTCACCGGAGCAGCCGGTGTGGCCAGAGTGCCGTCAGTATTAAATGTGAGATTGCCGTTCGAGATCACCGTAGGAGCGCCGGTGCCGCCAGTATCTGCCGCCGGCAAACTGATCTGGTAACTCCATGCGTTGCTCGCCGTCTTGGTGAATTGATACGTGAGCACATGTGATGTTCCCAGCGAATCAAACACCGTGATCGGGGTGGAAAAAGACGCGCCCACGGCAGAGCTGGCGTCCAGGTTGGTCTGACTCTGGATTGCGGTAGTCGGATTCCCGGGAATCAGTTGTCCCTGGCTGATGATCAGGGGCGCCAAAGTCTGTGACGGGCTGATCACACCATTTACCGCAGGATATCCCATCACCAGTTGACCATCCTGCGTCGTCAGATGTCCCTGCGAGTCAATGGTGAAGTTGCCCGCGCGTGTGTATTGCTCGACGCCATCTTTCTCGGTGACGAACAAGCCGTTTCCGGTGATCGCAACGTCAGACGGTACGCCAGTGCCCTCGAGATTGCCCCCGGTAAAGAGAGGCGTCACCGAACCCAGAGCTACGCCTTCGCCGACCTGGATCGGATCGTTCGCCCCGTTGGTTCCGTAAGCCTGATAGAAGAGGTCGGTAAACGACGCCCGGCTCTCCTTGAATCCTACGGTGTTGATATTGGCCAGATTGTTGGAGATGACCGCCAGCGCTTGCGACGCGGCTGTCAGCCCGGAAAGTGGAATCGAAAAATTCGGCATGGTCTTAGGCTCCTGTGGGTGATGTCGTCGGTTGCGACGGCGTGGTTGTACTGGTTGTGGGCTGCAGCAACTGGCGGATCTGAATCAATTCATTCAGTTGATTCATAGACAACATCTGTCCCACCATCTGCGTGGGATCCATGGGAGAGGTTGGATCCTGTGTCTTGAGCTGTGCGATCAGAAGCTGCAGAAACAAATCGCTGGAACTGTTGGCGAGCGCGTCCGTAGACTGATCGGTGCTGCCAGTGCTGCCGGTCGATGTGCTTTGCGCAGCTTTGGGCTGAGCTGTAAACGGTAGCGCTGCGATGGAATTGATTGTCATGTTTTGCTTCTCCTTCTAACTTTGCTCGTGTCATGTTCACTAAATGCGAATGTCTAATCTGCCCACCGCCGCCAACGATTCGGCTATCGGCGCCGGCACGGTCTCTGCGTTCGAGCTGGTGTTGCCCTGACTCTGTGGTGATGATCGCCAGGTGGGACGCTGCTGCGTATCCTGCGCCAGGCCCGAGGACGTTGCGAGACTCTGCCCATGAATCACTATGTTCGCGACCGGAACATGCTGGTCGGCGAGCTTGCTATAGAGTGTCGGCAGCTCCGTAGCCAGCGATCTGGCCATGTCGCTGTGTTCCGCGGAAATCTGAGCGCTGAACATGTGCCGGTTGACAGAAGTTCGGATGTCGATGTTGCCAAACTCCTGGCTCTGCATCCCAACCCGAAATTCGGATTGGCTCATGCCCTGTACAAACTTCGCCGTAACCGGAGAAGACGCGGCGCCGGGAAGCGCTTCATCGGGTCCGTCGGTTTCTGCCGAGGAGGTAGCGGATGTCGTCGCAGCAGCCCCGTGGATCTGAATCGCCGGCTTCCCGTGAGTAGTGGCATGTATCGGTAGCGCAATGCTGCCAGTTTCTTTGTCGCCTTCCGCTGTCAAGCTTGCGGATGCCTGCACGATTTTCGCGCCCAACTGCGAGTCAGGCTTTGCGCTTTGCGACGTCCCCCCTCGCAGATCTTTATCGTCCCGATCTTTGCTTCTGGACAATCGGGTCACTGCAGAGCGGCTGGCTGCGGTCTTTGCATCCCTGGCCCCGTCTTTCAGATCCGCACCCACCGACGAGGACTGCGCCGCAGCCTTCTGCGAGATCGAGCTGGCAAGCATCTCTTTGACCGGAGGATTGGATGTTTGGTCGAGCGCCGCAGTGAGCGGCAACGTGTCAGCCGGCACTGCTTTAGCTCCGGCTGCGGCGCCAGCGTCCGCAGGCATGTTCGGCTTCTTGCCCCCTGTTGCTAAACTCGCGACCGGTTTCACAGGCTCTTCGACGCCCGTGGCCTGGGACGAGTCAACAGGCGCTTTCGAAAGCTGACTCGCAGCAATGGCGGAAGCAGCGGGAAGAACTGATGCCGTCTCCTGGCTGCCGGACTTATCGCTGGCCCAACCGGTTGCCGCGAGAGGGATGGATGTTGACTGGACATCGTCAGCACTTAACGGCGTTTTCCTGGCATCATGAAATCCGGCAGCCGGCGTATCCACGTCGGGTGCCTCGTTGGGCGCGGGCGGTAACTGCGTAAGTCCCAGACTCGGCCCTACATTTCCTGTCAACTTTGCCCGTACTTCATCCGCATAAATAGCCGCTCCGCCGGTAGTGCTTTCTGAACTGTCCGGCCGGACGTCGATAGGCTGGCCAATGCTCACGTTGTTTTCTTCTGCCTCGGCCGTTACCGGAGGCAACGGTTGAGCAACGTTGAGTACAGGGGCGGTCAAGTTAGTGGGTGCAGCCAGGGAAAATGTCTGACGGGTGAGATCTTTACTCTTGTGAAACTCGGGTTGGCTTCCGGAGACTGGGTTCTTGACGGGAGATTGAACCTTGTTCGTTTGAACCTCGTTCGTTGTCGAATTCGGGGCGCCTAAGAGCGCTGCCGCCACTGACCTGAAATCCTGCGCACCTGTGGTCGATGAACCCGTCAGGAAATCAAACAATGACGAGTTGCTCGACGGCGCGGGTTTGGCGCGCGCGACACTGAATGCTCCGGAGATGGGCGTGGCGATCACAGTAAAGATACTCTCGTACGCCAGACATTAAGGCACGCCGCCAGCCAAATCGGCCGGCCGTGTTGAATGATTTTCGAGCGGGAAGCTTTGTTGTGGATTAAAGACTTGGAAGAGTTGTGCCGATAAAAACCCGCGAAGAATGGCTGGGAGAAGTGTGCGCTGGGCAAGGCTTGCCCAGTTTCGTTGGGCAAGGTGTGCCTAGTCGAGCGCTTGCCTGCGCGCGAGAAACAGGTCATCCAACGTTTTTTGTTCCTGCCGCCTTTGCTCGAGCTGGTAGGCCTGTCGTTGCTGATCGTGCAGTTCGCTGATCATCTTCCGATCCTGATGTGCGGTTTGGTATTTGACCATCTGTTGAAGTCGCTGGCTCTCAAGTCGACGGAGCCGAGAGCGCAATTCCTCGGCCAGCTTTTTAAGTTCCGCCTCGCGCTCCGCAATTTCCAAAAGATGGATGGCGGGCAATGGGTTCGCGAGCTCAGATTCCATTTGTTCCCGGATACGGCGTTGCCTGGTATCCACCTGCTTCAGCTCCGACTCAGCCCCGGCGATCTCTCTCACGATGCCATACAGGACAGCTTCTTCGGCGTGCTCCACCCCCTCGCGATAGCGCAGTACCGCATCGAGTCTGAAGCGGAATGCCATATCTAGGTGGGAAGTGTGAGCATTCGCCGCGAAGTGTCAGCCGGCAAGGGGATCTCAGTGGGATTCTGTTGCAGGAAAGCGTTGATCGCAGGCAATGCGGCGATCGCCTTGTCGAGCTGCGCGTCCGTGCCCGGCTTGTATGCGCCGATGCGGATCAGATCTTCAGCTCTGGAGTACGCCGAGAGCAGCATCCGAACCGTCCCGGCCTTTTCGAGTTGCTGCACGCTGCAGATCGCCGGCATCAATCGGCTGAGACTGTCGAGCACCGAAATTGCAGGATAGTGATTGTGCAAGGCCAAACTCCGGCTCAGTACAACGTGGCCATCCAGAAGCGAGCGCGCGGTATCCACCAGAGGATCCTGCTGGTCGTCGCCTTCCATCAAAACTGTGTAGAAGCCTGTAATGCTTCCCGTCGAAAATCGCCCAGCCCGTTCAATGAGCCGCGCCATCATGGCAAGAACGGATGGCGTGTAGCCCTTCGACGTGGGCGGCTCGCCCGCCGCCAGGCCAATTTCGCGTTGCGCCATGGCGAAGCGGGTAAGCGAATCTAGCACCAGCAGCACATGTTTTCCGCGTCCGGAGAAATATTCAGCCACCGCCGTCGCGGCCAGCGCCGCGCGTATACGCATCAGAGGTGACTGGTCGGACGTGGACACCACCACCACAGAACGCCTCCGTCCCTCTTCACCGAGTGCCTTGAGGAAATCCCCAACTTCGCGCCCTCGTTCTCCGACCAGTGCGAGCACTGTGAGATCCGCCGCCGTGGCCCGAGTCATCATGCCCACCAGCGTGGTTTTGCCGACGCCGCTGCCGCCAAATATTCCGACACGCTGACCGCGTCCGCAAGCTACAAACCCGTCAATGGCACGGATTCCGCAGGTCAAAGGCTCGCTGATGGGAATCCGGCTCAGAGGAAGAGGCACGGTGCCGTCGATAGGAACAGTTCTGGTGGCGCGATATTCGCCCAGTGAATCCAGCGGGTTGCCCTGCGCATCAATCACGCGTCCCAATAGTTCCGGGCCCACCCGCAATGACGGGCGCGCCCCCCAGGTCACAATATGATCCCCGAAGCGTATGCCCTGCGGTTTCTCCAAAGGCATCGAGAGCACGGTCGAGCCGCGAAATCCCACTACTTCTCCAGAGAACAGATTTCCGTTCGAGTCTTCCATTTCGCAGGATTCGCCGACCGAGCAGAATGGACCGGCCGATTCGACCAGGTTCCCGACCACGTGCGTGACTCTTCCCTTCCACCGCAGAGTAGAAGCGTGGTGCAGCCAGTGCGAGTAGGCGCCAAGAATTGCCTCGTTCATTTGTTGTCAGGCCTCTGCGCCAGTAAATCGAAGAATCCCTGTTCAATCTCTTTCAATTGCACGTCCAACCCAAGCTGGGTTGTGCCCAGGTCCGTTTCCAGAATGCAGTTATGAGCCGCCACAGAAGAATCCGGTTTCACTTCCACCCGAATTTCTCCACCTGCATTGCCTTCGAAGTAGCGGTTCCAATCGGCGACCTCTTCCGGGCGCACCCGCACCGTAGCGGAGGTTCCGTGCTGCAGTTTGTCCACGGCGACCTTCACTAGGGCCGCCACCAGCATGCGGTCGACCTGCGCCTCCCGGTGCAACACTTTGGCCGCAATCGCGAGCGCCAGGTGGACTAATTCGATTTCTGCCCGCGAATAGTATTCGCTGGTCGCCCCGGCAAAATTGCGGACTGCCTCGGCAATTTTCGCGCGCTCGGCGGTTAACTGCTGATCGAATGCTTGCTGTGATTGATTCAATCCCTCTCGTATGCCTTCGGCGCGTGCCGCCGCCAGGCTCGCCTCCGGATCGTCGGCAAGGTCACGGATGGGCCGGATGGCATGGCCTTCCGCGGCTTTCGCATCCAGCATCGCGTCTCCGCTCGCCGCCGGTTCCAGATATTCGAACGACTGCACCTCCGCCAACCTAGGCGACGAACTCATCATCGGCCTCCGCTCTCAATACGATCTTTCCCTCCGCCTCAAGCTGGCGCGCGGTGGCAATGGCTTCTTGTTGCGCCTTGGCCACGTCCTTGCCGCGCACCCGGCCAAGCACATCCATATCTTCTTTCAGCATCTCGACGGCGCGCGATGACATGGCTTTGAAAATGTGTTCCTTCACAGACTCGCTCGCTCCCTTGAGCGCGAGGGCCAGGGTCTTCTTGTCCACGGCGCCCAGCAGATCACGCAAGGCTGTTTCGGGTACGCCGATCAAGTCTTCAAAGGTAAACATTAGGTTTCGAATGCTGCCGGCCAGCTCCGCGTTTTCCTGCTCGATGGCGTCGAGAATCGACTTGGCTGTGGCGGGTTGCAACTGGTTCATTAGTGCCGGCAGACTATCCACCCGTGCGGGACCTTGTTTTTTCTCTGGTCCGCTCTGCTTGAGCTTCTGCTTCAGGACATTGCTGATGTTCTCCGCCGCAGCGGCAGAGAACTGTCCCATTTGCGCAACACGCTTCACAACGTCAATCTGTAGCTCGCTGGACAATTTCGAAAGAATGGGCGATGCAAACTGCGGCTCCAGGTGAGCCATGATTAACGCAATCGTCTGCGGATGTTCTTTCTCGAGGAGGCCCGACAACTGCTGCGGGTCGGTATTTCTCAGCCAGTCGAGTTGTCCGGCGCCGTTCTGGCGCAGCTGTGTAGCTTTCTGCGCAAGATCCCTTCCGCTGTCTTCCCCGAACACTTTTTTGAGCAAACGCGCCGCGTAATCACTTCCACCCTGGATCACCAGGCGGTTCGCCGTGGCGTGCTGCTGATACTCTTCAAGAACCTGCTGGGCAACGTCAGGCGGGATCGCATCAAGCGATACCAACTCTCCGGCGATGAGCTGCATGTCCGCGGAAGATAGCTGGCGGCAGACCAGAGCCGCCACTTCCTCCCCCAGCACCGTGAGCAAAATTGCGGCCTTGCGAACTCCGGTCAATGCTGATTTCGCGCGTGCGCCGCTCACTGCGTCCCCTCCCGCAGCCAGGCTTGCACGAGGCGCCCGGTTACTGCAGGTTCGCTCTTTGCGTTGTCCGAAATTTGCTTCTGCAGCCCCTGCGACCGGCGTTCAGTGTCGGAAAGCGTGACTACTTCGCCGGAACTCAACCCGGCACTGGTGGCCATCTCGGCTTTCCACTGCGCGGCCGAGCGGTCGGGCAACTGGCTGAAAGCGGAAAGCGCCTGTTTCTTGATCGGACGGAGTAGAAGCACATACGTCAGCATGAATAACAGGCAGATTACTCCGTACCGTATCAATGACGACCAGTCGTTGAGGGTGACGCGAATTCGTTCCACTTTGCTTGGCGGCGTCAACGTCTGTTGCGGCAGTTGCTGGAAGGACAGGTTCTGGACCGCCAGCGTATCGCCCCGCTTTTCGTCAAGCCCGATTGCGGCGGCGGCCAGCACTTCGATCTGTTTCAATTCTTCCGGTGTCCGTTTACGGCGAGTCTCTGAACTCTTGCCATTGACCTGTTGAAGGTCAACCGCATCGTCCACCAGCAGGGCCGCGGAAATGCGCTTGATCCTGCCTACAGGCTGCAGAATGTGCCGCACCACCTTATCCACTGCGTAGGTGGCGTTCTGCGTCTTTGAAGATTGAATCGTGTCGTCAGCTTCATCTTCGGGCTTGGCGGGAGCATTTGCGTTGGGCACGTTACTGGCCGTCCCCGGAACGCCGCCGGTCGTGTCCCCGCCGGAAGTCTTTTCTTCGGAGGTCTGCATCGTGACCGCGACCGCGCTCTTGGGATCGTACGTTTCCTGATTTTCCTCGCTGCTGCTGGTGTCGTAATCGACGTTGACGCTGGCGCGAATGCGCTGCGCCCCCACAACCGGTTCAAGAGTGCTCACCAATCTTTGTGAAAGCTGGTCTTCCAGTTCAACATCGGAGGGCGACCCGGGCCGATGCGAAATGAACGGCTGGTTCGTATCCGCGTCCGTGATGGTTACATTCTGAGGACTCAGTTTATCCACCGCGCCCGAAACCAGGCCCGCAATCGAGCGCTCGGTCTCTTGCGAGAGCTGACCCGACCGCAGCCGCAAAATAACGGAGGCCTTCGCTTCCCTCTCCCGATCTACAAAAACCGATTCCGTCGGCATCACCAGGTGAACCCGGACGCTCTCAACATCACGCAGGGTCTGTATGGTTCGCTCTAGTTCACCTTCGAGTGCGCGCTGGTAGTTCACCTTCTCGTCAAA
Organism: Terriglobia bacterium; assembly: GCA_963814725.1. Taxonomy (GTDB): domain Bacteria; phylum Acidobacteriota; class Terriglobia; order Terriglobales; family Acidobacteriaceae; genus JAIQFF01. The sequence goes on along the minus strand of CAWFDY010000009.1, from coordinate 1,237,485 downwards.
TTCCGTTTGTCCCCAATTCAGCTTGTCGAAGAGCTCGAAGCCGAGCCGGCCGCTGTGCGGCATACCCTCGGTCGCAACTTCGAGGCGGCTCGAATCAAGTTTGTCGCCCGGTACGCTTACGGTTTTTCCATCCTGGCTGATCTGGTAGGCAATATTTTTGGCTGCCAGTCGAGTGGCGAGCGCTTGTGCATCGGCAGGCTCCATTCCAGTCATGAGCGGCTTGTAATCAGGCGTGACCAGCAGCCGTCCGAAGAAAATGATCACTCCCACAAGCAACGCAGCTCCGCCGATCAGGACGACGAGCTGTTTGGTGTCGAACGCAGCGATGGCGTTCTTCCCTTGATTTGCGAGCTGAGTGAACGATGCCATGATCTGTCAGGGTGAACTTGCTAAAACTGCATGCGCGAGACTTCCTGATACGCGCTCACGATCTTGTTCCGCACTTGCATCATCAGTTGGAAGGCAATATCCGCCTTTTCGACGGCGATCATGACGTTATGCACATCGCTGCGGTCGCCTTTCAACAAGTCCGTAACCTGCTGCTCCGCGCTTCCGTGAAGGTTCTCCACCTGGTTGATGGCATTCTTCAACACCGAACCGAAGTTGCCTTCGGCCTCGGTTGCCCCAGAGGCCGGGACGGACTTCAGCTGGTCGAGATTTGGAAATGCCGGAAGATTTGAAATCAGATTATTCATCACGTTTCCTATTTAAGGATGTCCATCGCTCCCTGGATCATCTGTTTCGTGGCATTGACCGCGGCGGCGTTGAGTTGATAAGCCCGCGTCGCCCCCATAAGATCGACCATCTCCTCGATGGGATTGATCGCCGGATACGCCACGTATCCCGCCTTATCGGCGTCCGGATGGCCGGGCTCGTAACGCATTACCGGAGGTGAAGGATCGTTCACCACTTTCGAGATGTGTACCGCGGATCGCCCGGTCAGGCGGCGGAAACCGGCGAGCACAAGTTGAAAGGGTGAGTTGTTGCCGCCCGAAAAGACAACTTCCTTGCGGCGGAAGGGCCCGCCCGACGGCGTACGCGTAGTCTCTGCATTCGCCATGTTGGTGGCAACCACTTCGGCTCGCTGGCGTTCCGCTCCCATCGCCGAGCCGCTGATTTCAAGTGCTGAAAACATGCTCATGAGTCTTTCCCTTCGTTAATGGCTTGCACCAGCCGGTGAAACTCGCTGCGGATAAACTGGATGCCGATGCGATACTGCATCTGGGTTTCCGCCAGCAGCAGGCTCTCGCGGTCCATGCTCACGTCATTTCCATCCGGGCGTTGCAGCAATCCCGTCACCTTGTGGGCTACCGGAGCCATACTTGCTTCCTGTTCCGAAGTGCCCACCGCCCGGTCGAGTTCGGCGCGAAAGTTGACATCTCGCGTGCGGAAACCGGGAGTGTCGATGTTGGCCATGTTATTGACCACCAGCGACTGCCGGTCTGTTGTGACGTTCAGAAACCTTTCCAGAAACTGAATCAACGGCGTCGATCCCATCACGCAAACCTCCGTGGCGGCAGCCCGAATTCCCTGATCTTGTTGCGTATCGTTCGCAGGCTAATTCCCAGCATCTCAGCGGCGCGCGTGCGATTGCCGCCGGTGAGTTCAAGAGTCGTTTCCAGCAACTGGCGCTCGAGTTCCCGAATGGGCGTTCCCGCCTGCACCGTACCGCGGCCGGGAAAAGCTTTGACTGTAAGAGGACGGGAACACTCCGTAATCAGATGTTCAGGCCCAATCTCTCCATCGCTGCTCATGGTGATCACCCGGCGGATAAAGTTGGAGAGCTCGCGAGCATTTCCCGGCCACGCGTTCTGTTTCAAGCCGATCACGAAGTCAGGGTGCAACCGGGGTGCGGAGCGTCCGGCTAGCTTCGCAAACCGCGTCGCGAAATGCTCGGCCAGCACCGGAATATCGTCCAGTCGCTCCCGCAACGGCGGAAGCGTCAGCGGTATGACATTCAGCCGGTAATACAAATCGGCACGGAAGCGGCCCTGCTCGACCATTTCCTGGAGCGAGACATTGGTGGTGGCGATGATTCTGATATTCACCGGGATGGTGCGCGTGTCACCCAGGCGCTCCACCTCGCGTTCCTGCAACACCCGCAAAAGTTTCGGCTGTAACTCCAGAGGCATTTCGCCGATTTCATCCAGCAGCAACGTGCCTCCGTTGGCCTGTTCGAATTTTCCGGACTTGGCGAGCGTCGCACCTGTGAACGCGCCCCTTACATGGCCGAATAACTCGCTCTCCAGCAGCGCTTCAGGCACGGCTGCGCAATTGACCGCGACAAAGGGCTTTTGCCTCCGCAGGCTGGTCTCGTGAATGTAGCGGGCCAGCAATTCTTTGCCCGTTCCGCTCTCGGCCTCTACCAGGATGTCGGCATCGGTTTGTGCCGCCAGGCGGGCGCGATCCAGCACCCGCATCAGGGCCGGCGAATGGCCCACGATTTCTGTCCGCAGCGCCGTGCTCGACTCCTGCTTCTCGCCAGAGTGCCGCATCACCCGTTCCACGGAAGATTGCAATTGCTCAAACGAAAACGGTTTGGTCAGGTAGTCGCATGCGCCGTTTTGCATGGCCTCCACCGCCTGTGCGACCGTGCCGAACGCGGTCAGCACGATCACCGCCGTGGACGCGTCCGTCGCCCGCACTCTCCGCATGAATTCGAGGCCATCGCCATCCGGCATGCAAACGTCGGTCACCACCAGGGGAAAGCGACTGTGCCCGCACTTCCGCACGGCTTCGGACGTGCCGGCCGCGGTTTCAACCAACCAGCCGTCCCGCTCAAAGTTCGCCTTGAGAGCCATGCGCATGCCGGGCTCGTCATCAACCACTAAAACTGATCTGGGCTGGGGATTCATAGGATCGGGAACTCCAGGGAAAACGTTGTGCCTTCTCCCGCGCGGCTGCGCACCCGGATGGCGGTGCCGTGTTGCTGCATAATTCGCTGGCAGATCGTGAGTCCAAGTCCTGGCCTTTGCTTTGAGCCGCTGAATCCAGCGTCGAATATCTTCGACAAATCTGGCGCGGCGATGCCCTCTCCACTGTCGGCAAAATCGACGATGGCGACTTTCCCACGCGTGCGGGCGCAAATCGTCAACGAACCACCCGCGGGAGTGTGGCGAAAAGCGTTGATCGCAAGATTCAGAATTACCTGCTGCAATCCGTTGGGGTCACCTTCAATTTCGGGATTGGAAACCGCTGTGTCGAGCGCCAGCTTGATCCCCGCCTGCTCGGCCAGGGGACGAATAAATGCGATTCCAGTCTTGAGCACTCGATTCAGCCTTAACCGGAGGTGCGAGGCCGACCCGTGGCCATGAAACTGTAAAACATTGTTCACCGTCGCCGAGAGCGACCGCACTCCAGCCTGCAGATGCTCGACGCAGTATTTCCCTTCGTCGCCAATGTCGGGCTGCTTGTACAACGCGCTGGTCCACAGTTCCATGCTGCCTAAAGGATTGCGAATCTCATGGGCCAGCACAGCGGCCATCTCGCCCAGCGCTACGAGGTTGCGGGAAGTTTCGCGCTGCTCTTCAGCGTCTTTGCGCGCGGTCACATCGCGCACGATCAGAATGAACTGATCGGTTCCGGCGCTGCCGCCTTGCAAGGCCGTCCGGCGGATGGAGAGTGAGTGGGCGGGATGCTCCGCATCGAGCGTGACCTCGTGCTCGTCATCGCGTGAAATCGCAGCCTTGAGGATGGTTTGAATGCATGACGGAAAGCTCTGCAGAGAAGCAACGGACGCGTTTGCAATACTCAGCAACCGGCTCGCCTCCGGATTGATCAGAACAATGCTGTCATTTCCGTCAATGACAACCACTCCGCAAGGCAGCGCATCCAGAATGCGCTTTAATGCAGCGCGAATATTTTTGTTTTCAGCCAGGCTCGAAGTCAGAGCGGCGTTTCGCTCCTCCAGTTCGCGCCGCAAGCGCGCGACCTCGGCCTGAAGCTGTCCATAGGAAGCTTCCATGCGGCCAGCGGTCGCCATGAACGCATCGAAGGCCTCCGCCAGCGCGCCCTTGGAAGCTCCGGGCGGCGGAATCATTGGAGTGTGATGAGAAGTAGGCAACATATGCCTACTTGATTGCAAAGCGAATACCAAACCCTTCTAATTCGCCAGATCCGGTTTCTTCGGTAACCAACATGATTTTCACCCTGCTCCATCAGTTCCGCCCGCGTTCATGGAAGAGAACTACCAACGGCTGGCACGAATGCATAAGACAAAGCGGCACGAGTTCTCTCGTGCCGCCGTCGGCGAAGTCAGTGTTTCGGAATCAAATCACGATGTGCTTCGCCAGCAGTTGACGTTCATCCTGCGAGAGTATCGTGGCCCGCTCCACCACGTTTCGTAACTCACGTACATTGCCCGGCCATGTGTGCTGTAGAAGATGGAAAGTGGCCTCCGAACTCAACGACTGGCGATGCGAGCTGAAGCGATTGAGAAAGCTGCTGGCCAGCGCGGGCAAGTCCTCCATGCGCTCCTTCAGCAGCGGCAACTCAATCGGAAACACTGCAAGGCGGTAATAGAGGTCTTCGCGAAATTGTTTTTCCTGCACCAGCTTGCGCAGATTCGAATTCGTTGCCGCTACCACCCGGACGTCCACTTTGAAACTATCCGAACTGCCCAGCCTCTGGACCTCGCCCTGCTCCAGAAATCGCAGTAACTTGGATTGCAGTCCCAGCGGCAACTCCCCAATTTCATCGAGAAACAACGTTCCGCCCTGCGCCGCGTGGATTCGCCCGATGCGGGATTGCACCGCACCGGTGAACGCTCCCTTGGTGTAGCCAAATAATTCGGCTTCAAGCAACGGCTCAGGAATTGCGGCGCAATTGATGACCACAAATGGGTTGGCTCGCCGGGGACTCAGGTTGTGGATCGCCTGCGCAACCAGATCTTTTCCCGTCCCGCTTTCTCCCAGAATCAGAACCGTAGTATCGCGCCGCGCTACCAGTTCCGCCATATGGTAGACACGCTGCATGGCCGCGGAGCTCCCAATCATCCCTGGCAGCGGCGTCACGGACGGATTCACCTGTTCGTATCCCACAAGTTCCGGCGTTCCCGCGACTACGATTTCATCCCCCAACAACATGGAGAGTTCGTCTCCCAGGGGGGCGCGCGAAGAAGATGGCATGGGCAACCCAGTCTGGCGGTCGAGCGGCAAAATCTGTAGATAGGGAAACTGGCTCCTGACCATGGCCTGAAACTCATTCGCATTGAGGTCCGGCAAGGCGGGATCGAGCAAAAGCAGTTCGCACTTTTCAGTCTCGAGTTGTCCCAGCGCATGGGAACCGCTGACCGCTTCCATGAAGCGCCAGCGCTCCGACTTTACCCGCGATATCAACTCACGGCGCAACTGGCCATTCGGACTGACAATCAAGACTCCAGAAACTGAATCACATACAACCGGCACGGGTGCGAGGCTCATAAGGTTCAGGAAACTCCTCTTTTTAGCGGTTAAGAATTAAGAGCTATGGACGCGAGTTCAACACCAACTGCACAGCGGGACCTCCGCCATGCGCTTCTTTGGCAACCGCTCTTGCGGTATCGCCGGCAACCGGAAAATCGACAACAATCCGGAACGGGTTCGAGCAAAAGCTGAACTCTGCTCCGGCGCTGTTGGCAACGGCTTCGGCCAGGGCGAGGGCCCGCTGGGCGAGACCGGTTGCCGCGCCATAGCATTCGACTTCGTCGCACATGCCACGATCACGCTTGATCCGCAAGAGCAGCCGGCCCCCCATCTCCCTGACTTCGACATGTACGAAGTCTCCGGCTTGAGACAATTCTTGTACGGCCTGCAGAACGTAGAACAGCATTTGCCGGAGACGAGCGGGCGAAATCCGTATCGCGCGCTCGGGTTCGGATCGAAAGAATAGGAGATGAATTTGCGCAGACTCCAGGGTGCGCCGCAAATCTGCAATCACGTCGTCCAGTGTGATGCTCAGCAGCGCTTCTTGCGCGCCCACCGAGGGCTGTTGCAATCGCGTCAGGCAGGCGGTGAACTGCATGCACTCAATCGCCCGCTGCAACTCTTCAAGCAAGCCTCCGGCAATCTCGTGGTACTGTTCCGCGGAAGTGGGACTCAGCAGGGCAAGTTCGAGCGAGGCCTGAATGACCGAGATGGGTTGGGCCATCTGATGCAGGCTTCGGGCCAGCGTCTGCAGGAACTTCTGATGTGGCGGAGGGTTATGTATTTCGTTTCGCATGGTTAATCCTTAGTTGTCCGACAACACATAGCCCACGCCGCGCACGGTACGGATTAACTGCGTGCCAAACCCGGAGTTGTCGACCTTGTCGCGTACATATTTCACGTACACATCCACCAGATTGGTCGAGTTATCAAAAGGCATCTTCCATACATGCTCCATGATCATGGCGCGAGTCACCGTCTGCCGCGCGTTTCGCATCAGATATTCCAACAGGGCAAATTCCTTGCCCGACAGATTGATTCTTTTGCCGGCCCGCTCCACCCGAAACTCCCGGCTATCCAAAATCAGGTCCGCGACCTGCGAGGAACTCCCAGGCAAATATGGATTGCGGCGCAGCAGTGCCCTTACCCGGGCCATCAACTCGGAAAATGAAAAGGGTTTGAGCAGGCAGTCGTCAGCCCCGCTATCCAGCGAGAGGACGCGGTCTTCGACCTGTGTCCGGGCCGTCAATACCAGGATCGGGAGCTCAGGCTGTTTGGGACGCACATGATTGAGCACCGCATACCCGTCCATCTTCGGCATGTTCAAATCCAGAATGAGAAGGTGATACTTGTCGAGGCTCAATACTTCCGACGCGGCCTCGCCATCCTGAACCAGGCTCACGTTGTACGATTCTGATTCCAGCTGGCGCCGCAGAAAATTGCCCAGCGGTACATCATCTTCCGCCACAAGCACGCGGGGATTCGAGCCGTTCTGGCGCTGCAATTCCGAATTCACAGGTTCTTCTCCTGAATAAAACTCTCGGTTCCCGGCTTCAACCGCCGGTAAACCCATTTCGCGAACGACTGGCCGCCAGGTTCGGCAGCCACTCCTCAAGAAATCCGACTTGTGTACCGATATATAGTTCTCGAAAGAATGGCGCGCGAGAACTTCATTCGCAGTTCCGCCCCACGACAACTGCTACCCGAAAAGCATTTTTCGGGTTTTGCTGTTGTCCTGACTAATGCAATTGCCATGCCAACCGATTTTGGCTTAATTTGGCGCTAATTCCGCGCTTTGGAGGGGTTCCGCTAGCGTATGATTCCACGACACAGCGTCTGATTAAACGACAGTCGAGGATTTTGTATTAGCCTTGAGCCAGGGGAGCTCTAATCCGTTTCGATGAAAAGCAACGACAACTCCGGCTCCGTTCGACCCTTTGGCTTTCGCGCTCCCCGCGTCTCCACCAACTTCGGCTTTTCGCTGGAAGTGATCGCTACCGGAGAACGCTTCGAAGCCGTGTGTACCGACATTAGCGAAGACGGTCTGGCCGCTGACCTTCTCGGCACCCTCGCTTCCAAGACGCAGGTTCGGCTGAGGTTGCTCCTGCCTGGCGCGACCGTGCCACTCCAGATGGATGGCAGTGTGGAATATTGTGAGGACGAGCGCTGCGGCCTGAACTTCCTGCCTTCGTCGGCCGATGAACGGAACCAACTTCGAGAATTCATACGATCGGTCGAGTGATCCGCGGTGTGCCGGGATTGCCGCGAGCGAAGAAACGCAAGATGCTTTGCCAGCTCAGCCTGACGTCTCACTTGTGGAAGGTTTCTCGCCGTTCAGTGTTGACTTCCCTGATTCTCCGGAGCCTTCACGTCTGGCTCAGTCGTCGAAGCTTTCACCGGCTCCTCATCCTCATCCTTCGCGATATATTGCACGATCAGCGAAATCCTGCGGTTCGACGGTTCCAGCGGATTCGCCGGCACCCGCAACTTCTGATCGGCATAGCCCCTCACCTGCGAAATCTGGTCGGCGCGTAAACCGTCGGCCTGCATCAGTCTTCGCGCCGAATTCGCGCGGTCAGCCGAAAGCTCCCAGTTGCCGTAATCGCGGCCCGAGGCGTAGGGCTTGGCGTCAGTGTGTCCCTCGATAGAAATGTGGTTGGGAAGCTGTCCCAGTTGCTGCGCTAGCGCGACCAGCAGCTCCCGGCCGTCGGAGTTCAGCCCTGGCTTGCCGCTCTCGAAAAACGTTCCCGAGGATGACTCCAGAAGCTCAATGCGTAATCCTTCCGATGTGATCGTCATCTCGATCTGGTTCTTGAGTTTGTCGAAATTACTGATCTGCTTCACCGCTTTCAGGAGCTCTTCCTTGAGCTTGGGCATATTGTCTTTGGTCAGCGTGAAGTTTTCGCCCGACCCGACTTGATTGCTGCCAACCTTCTTGGAAGTTCCTGTTGGATCCTTGAAGTAGCCGCCTACAGCCACCTGAATTTGTTTACTGCTATTCATCAGCCAGAGCACGATGAACAACGCCATCATCGCGGTTACGAAGTCGGCATAGGCCACCTTCCATGCGCCGCCGTGATGGCCGCCGTGCGCGGCTTTCTTCTTGATAACAATGATGGGGCGCTTGGCTTCGTTCGGGCTCGCCATTCTTAGGCTCCGGCTTTCGCCGCCGCTGCCGCCTGATCGTTCGTGCGACATATCTTTTCCACTTCTTTGAACCCTGGGCGCACATGGCCCGGTATCGCCCGTCGGGCGACTTCCACCGCCATGATCGGCGGAGCGCCCTTCATGAAGGATGTCATCAGCACGCGCAGCACGTGATAGTAGGCGTGTTCATCTTCGGAGAGCTTTGCCATGTTGGCCGCCACCGGCCCCACCAACCCGTAGCAGAGAAGAATTCCCAGAAACGTTCCGACCAGCGCGGCCGCTACTTTGTGGCCAATTTCTTCCGGAGGACCGCCGAGAGCGCCCATCGTGATCACCACACCCAGAACTGCCGCAACGATTCCGAGTCCCGGAAGAGAATCCGCCATCGCGCCCAGCGCCGCCACCGGCTGGCTGGCGTCGTGATGGTGAACTTCCATATCCAGTTCCATCATCTGGTCGAGATCGAAGGGCTCGACTCCTCCGCTCACCGCCATGCGCATGGTGTCGCATACGAAATCGCGAATGTGATGATTTTTCAGAAATGCCGGAAAGCGGGAAAAAATCGCACTCTTCTCCGGATCTTCAATGTCCGCCTCAAGCCCAATCATGCCTTCCTTGCGCGCCTTGTTCAACAGGTCATACATCATCTTCAAGGCTTCGAGATATCGTTGACGGGTAAACTTGCTCCCCCCGAACACACCGGCAAATCCAGCGATGATTTTTTTCAGGATGTGCAGCGGGTTCGCCACCAGCACCGTCCCAATCGCCGCCCCGCCAATAATGACGAGCTCCGCCGGCTGCATCAGCACCTTGAGGCTGCCGTGCTCCATCAGATATCCGGCGGCGACGGCGCCGAATACGACCAGTATCCCGATGATGGCGAACATGAACCGTTCTCTCTTTTTATGCCAGCGCTGCTTCTATTCCGGGCCTGCTTATTCCAGGCTCGGGAGAATCTCACACGTGTGAGTTTCTTTTTCGTCAGGCACCAACTCGCGTTTCAGATAGCAGAACTCTCCCCGGTAAGCGAACTTGACCTGCCCCCTCCACAGCACATGAGTGTCCGCCAGAAGCGCATCGATCATCCGGCGGTCACCCTCGCTGTGATATTCCACGTACACCACCTTCACCCTGGGCAAATAGCGACCACTTAAAGACTGCAGGATTGAAACCTCACAGCCTTCAGTGTCGAGTTTCACAATGTCTACGCTCTCGATGCCTTGTGCGGCGAGAAACTGGGCTGCGCCTACGAGGCGGATCTGCTCCGCCTCGGCGCGTGTGCGGGTACTCGGACACACCGACGATTCCACGCTGTCGTTCTTGCCATGAAATAGCAGCTTTACCTGGTCGCTGGCATGAAGGCCGAAGGGCATCACGCTGATGTTTCGCAATCGCTCCGTATTTTTTTGTAATAACGGCAAAGCATCGCTGCCCGGTTCGAAGGCATACACATGGGCCTCAGGATAGGCCGTCGCGAAATAGACGGATGCCGCGCCCACATTGGCTCCGATGTCCAGAATAGTTTTTACCCCGGACACAAACGGAACGTTCGGATAAGTAATTCCCGCGAAAATATCGTTCGCTACCTGGAAGCACACGTCGGTCTTGAACAATTGGAACGGAATGCTTCCATCCGGCCCCTGCAGCGTCGCCTCGGCGAGATCAGGCTGCGTCATTTCTTGATTGTTCATTTCCTCACGCCCCCGCGCCCCGGGCTGCCTGCAAGGCCAGCGCCGGTCCGCCCAGATGGCTCAACTCCAATTCTCGAATCATGGTGTGAAGCATGGTCTCAAACAGATAGAACCAGTGAATCGCGGGCACAGCCTGGCGAAACAGATCAAGCACCAGCGCTGCGGTCTCGGGCTGCTCCGCTAGCAATGTTTCAAAGTTGATCCCGTCCCACCGCTCAACGGCCGCGACCGCCTGCTCAACCTCTTTACGGTTTTCCTCCACATAGGCCAGGACGCGAGTTGCATTCACCTCATCCATAGCCGTCAGCTTTACCGGCATGGCCCAATCCTTCATGACCCGCGGATGCCTGCCAAACATGTAGAAATAATCCGCGCCATAGACCCGCGCTCGCCGGATAAGATTGCGCGCCGGGTACGGAAGATGGTCATGAAAGGCATGCGCCGGGGGATGGTAGAGCACCCGATAGCCCTGCTCGTACAGTCGGATGCCGAGTTCCGTGTCTTCACTAAGCTTGTAGATAGACTCGAAAGACCCAGCCTCCATGACGGCTTCCCGGTTCACGCTGAGGTTGCAGGTGATGAAGTGCGAGTAGCCGTACGGACACCCGTCCTCCATGCTCACCTGGGGAAACATGAATGGTTCTACCGAAAAATATTGCGTGAGGGCCCGTTGCCGCGCGGCCGCTGGATATTCGAAATTGCCCAGCACCGCCCATCTCTCGCCGGGATGCGCTCGCTGCACTTGGAGATGTTGTTTCAACAGATCGCGGTCGCTGATCGTGTCGTCGTTCATCAACAGCAGGTAGTCGCCGCTGGCGTGCTGTACGCCGTTGCGCCTTGCCGCGCCCGTGCCGGAATTCGATTGCCGAAGATATTGAAATTGAAACGGCGGATGATATTGAGAAAGCGCCTGCTGTGTGCCGTCCGCCGAACCATCGTCGATCACAATCACTTCGAAATGGTCGGATGCCAAGGTCTGTGCTTCCAGCGCGGCCAGGCACTTTCGCAGAATTGCTAACCGGTTGAATGTAGGAACGATGACCGAGAACGCCGGCCCGTGTGACGCCGCGCGCTTCCTCGACGGAAGCGGCTGGCTTCGGAGCGTCACGCATCGCCGCGATTCAACCGCGCAGCGCTCAGCCATCTCCGGATCGCCCAGGCTGCGGTAACAACGCTTCAGGACAATCAATACCTGCGATGCAAAGCTACCCTGCAGCATCATTTCCGGCGCCCGCCCAAAAATATGTCGCAGCTGTTCTCGCGCCTTCTCCGGCTTGCCTTCCGAAAGCAACCGTTCGGCGAGCCGCACATGGCACTCAAGTTGGCTCAGGAATCGGGATTCGAGTGGCCGTGAGTCCAGTAGTTCTTGGAATTGCTTCTCCGCCAGCATCACCGAGCAGTCCTCTTCAACGAGTCTTTTGGGTACGACAGAGAGCATGGACCGGCGCAATTTTGCCAGGGTGGACTTCTGTACTTGGTCCGGAACAACCTCACAAGGCATGGTTGGCCCAGACTTCGCAAGCTCGGCTGCATTTTTTCCATCCGGAAAGATCACTGCATCAGCGCGCTCAAACGCCTCCCTCTGCCGCATCGACCAGTCGGCTGCCCCTTCGAAAGTCGCGAGGGGACATCCGTCGGACGCGGAAAGCCCGGCCTGCAGTTCATCGGCGAATATCACGATGCGTGTCTCCGGAGAGTGCCGGCGCAAGTCCTGGAGGTAGTGTTCCGGAATTGAAACGCCGTGGCGGAAGCGCTGGTTCAGAATCGCGACATCAAACTGGTTTTGCTCCATCAGTTCGCGGAAAGACCACGAAGCCGGTGCAGCCTGGATTCCAAGCCAGAGCAGCCGCTCCGCGTCGTTCCCATAGGTGTGGATTCCGGCTTGATGCAGAGTCGATTCGCAAGGCGAGTTTTTCTCGATCTGGCGCGCGATAAACGTTACGTCGTCGCCCGTTTCACGCCATGCCAGCAAGAGTTCAATTACTGCCCGGTCGAAGATGTTCGTCTCGGGATCAAGATCGGCGTCATTGATCACGAGCACCCGCATCCGGAGTTCTTTAGCGGGATTTTCAGGCTCGCCGGAAAGTTTCCCTGCCTCCTGCTCCGCCAGCAGGGACATGACGATTTTCTGCTGCTCTGGCGGCAAAGCGGGGAGAACCTGTGTCAGCAAAGGCACGGCTCGATCCGCGGCGCCTCTGCCCAGAAGCAACAGGCCCAGATTTGCGGCGGCATCAACATTTTGCGGATCCAGCTCCAGGGCCCGAGTGAACCCCGACTCTGTTTTGCCCAAATCGCCCGCGCTCAGGTGTATGGCCGCCCAATCGTTCCAATATTCAGCGGAATCATTTTCGGCCAACAGTTCTTCCAGTAAACGTAAGGCCTCCGCCGTGCGGCCTTGCCGGAAAGCGACGATTGCGTCGTTGTGCTGGGTCATCGACCCAATCGTGTGAGCAATTTCCTTTCCTCATTCGCCTTTAATCGACGAGCCATCTCATCGGCCGCGCCCCGCCTCGAGATTTCCCTGCGGAAGTGCGCCGATTGCTGATTTTTAGCTCAGGAAGGGTCTTTGGATTCTCCGGAAGTCAACACAGAGCCCGATTGGCGAAACACTTGCTCTCATGTCCTCGGACGAGTCTGTGATTAGCGTTTGATGAGAATACGAATGCCCACCATTGGCCTCTCGATGATTGTGAAGAACGAGGAACAAACTCTGGGCGCGTGCCTCGCGAGTGTCTCCGCTATCGTCAGCCAGGTCGTGATTGCCGACACCGGCTCGACCGATGCCACCATCGATATCGCGCGTAAATTGGGCGCGACCGTGGTTTCAGTGCCCTGGAACAATGACTTCGCCAAGGCGCGCAATGTCGCACTCCAGCACATGCAAACAGACTGGGTTCTGGTTCTGGATGCCGACGAAGAAGTGGACAGCGAGGCCGGAGTCCAGATACCAAATCTCCTGAGACGGTCGAAGGTTGACGGCTACCTCGTCCCCATTCGCAATTACATTCCGACGGTCACGGGGCGCGGCTGGGACCGGTCGGCGCAGCGAAACCAGAGTTCTCATCCTCGTGCAAAACAGGCTCCCGCCTATTTCGTTCACGAAAATTGCCGGCTTTTTCGGCGCGACCCTGGCATCCACTTCACCGGGCGCGTGCATGAACTGGTTGAGCCCCAGCTCAAGTCGCTGGGACGGAAGATCAAGATGGCGAATTTTTTTATCCATCACTTCGGGCAGCTGGTGGAATTGAAGGCCAGAAGTGAAAAGGCTGCCGGCTATCGCAATCTTCTTCGGCTCAAAGTGCAGGAGCTGCCCGACGATGCGATGGCATGGATTCAACTTGGCCTTCAGGAGTACGAGTGCTCCCGGGAGCCGGGCGAAACCCTGCGCTGCTTCGAGCGCGCTCTGGCCCTTGAGCCCGAGGCAACGCCAGCGTCATTGTTCAAAGGCATGGTCTATCTGGATTGCGGCATGCACGAGCTTGCATTGGCGGCGTTGACGGACGCGCACGCCGATAATCGCAGCCAGCCGCTCCGCCAGCACCTTCGCGGAGACGCGCTCCACAACCTGGGCCGTTTGTTGGAAGCACGGGCAGCCTATAGCGACGCCGGCCGGCTCACCGGTTACGATCCCGTGATCGGCAGCAAACTGGGATATACGGAAGTTCGGCTCGGTCGAACCGTGGAAGGAATCGCGAAGCTCAAGCGGGCTGCGGAGGAAGCTCCGCAAGTGGCAGAAATTCGCGAGCGATTGATGAAGGCGTTGGTCGCGATCAACGCTCTGCTGGAAGCCGCTGAGGAGGCCGAGACCCTCGCGGGTCTCGAAGGAACAGCCAAAGCCCATCTTCGCGCCGCCAGCCTGCTGGTACACGCAAAGCAGACTCAACGGGCCAGAGAAGTTCTCAATCGGGGGATGGCGTTTTTTCCGGACTCGCTTGAACTTCGGCAAGCGTACGCCGAAATTTGCCACGGCAATCCACAAACGGTCTAGAAGCCGCGTTCAGGATCTCAAAAACAGCTCAGCTGCTTCTCGCGGGGCCTGCCTGCGCCAGCAGCTGGTAAATCGTGGCCCGGGAAATTCCCAGGATTTCAGCCGCTTGTGACTTGTTGCCTCCAACCCGTTCCAGCACTCGCCGGGTGTGCCGCTTCTGCAATTCGTCGAGTGAGATCAGAATGTCATCCTGGGAAGGCAATGCCACCGTTTGTCCCCGAATCGGCTCGGGCAAGTCTCCGACGTCAATGAGAGTGCCATCCACCATCATGCAGGCGTTGCCGATCACATTTTCCAGCTCGCGAATGTTGCCTGGCCACGAGTAATTTGCCAGCCGGCTTTGTGCCCGGCGAGTCATACCGGTTAAAGGCTTCTTGTACTCGGCGGCGTATTTCTGCAGGAAATACCTTTCCAGCAGCGGCAAGTCCTCGCGCCGCTCCGCGAGTCCTGGCAATTTGATCTCGACCATCGCCAACCGGTAGTAAAGATCGGCGCGGAAAGTGCCTTCGGCCACCATCGCTCGCAGATTTCGATTGGTGGCAGCCACTACACGGGCGTCCACGGTGCGCGGAACGGGTGAACCGACGCGCTGTATCTCGTGGTTTTGCAAAACCCGCAGCAGCTTGCTCTGCGCCGTAAGCGGCAACTCCCCGATTTCATCGAGAAACACGGTACCGTGATTAGCGTATTCAAATACGCCAACCTTGTCATTGGCGGCGCCCGTGAACGCTCCCTTTACATAGCCAAAGAGTTCGCTTTCCAGAAGCGATTCGACAATGGCCGAGCAATTACACACCACGAAGGCGTTTGAAGCAGCCGGGCTGAGATTATGCAGGGCGCGTGCAACCAGTTCCTTGCCTGTTCCTGTAGCTCCCGTGACCAGAGCGGTTCCGAAGTGCGGCGCTACTCTTCTGATTTTCGCGAATACATCCAGCATTAGAGGGCTGCGCGCGACTATGCCTTCAAATTGACAGGCATTCACCAGTTCGTGATCCAGGCGATAAGTTTTGCGCCTCTCCTCAGCTTCGTGCAGAAGCTGGGAAATTCGCCGGCGCAGGGCATTCAGATCGAGTGGCTTGCTCAAATAGTCGCAGGCCCCCTTCTGAATGGCTTCAACCGCCGCGTCAGCCGAATACTCGGCGGTCATCAGGATTACCTCGGTACCCGGGTCGGTACCGAGGATGGACGCCAGCATCGCCAGGCCGGAAGCCTCCGGCATCATCAGGTCCAGGAGAACGATTCGGGGGTGGGCTGTTCTTAACAGCTCCAGACCTTCGGTGGCGCTGCCGGCCGTGAGGATTTCCAATCCGGTATCGAAAAGAATTCCCTTGATTAGTTCGAGGGCCCGGGGTTCCTGGTCGATCACTAATAACTTGCCTTTATCCATAGGCAGCGATGTAAGGGATTTCGATCGCCAGCGTACCAAAACTCTAGCCTCAAAGATAAAAGTGCGATGAAATGTCGGAATTCCGACGTATGCCGACGAGGCTCGACAGCGAATGATGCGGGGATTGTAGCCGGTCAGTAGAGAGATGCGTCTCGCAGTCTTCGAGAAGGTTCGGCGCGAACATTCGCCTGCGAAAAGGCAGCGGGTATGTGCCTCCGCTCACAGCAATCTCTGCTTATCGGCTCCTTGAACAAAAAACATTAGTTCTTGAACGTAGGCCGCCTAATCGGGTAGCTCACGCCCATTCACTCGCTGACTTACTTGTCGCACTGCAGTGCATCGAGACGGCGCCGTCCGACACTGCGCACTGTCGTGCCGATCTTCCGGCCAATTGCAGCACGCCACATTAAAGAATCCCAATCAACCTACCGATACAAGGCCCCGCGCAGTTCGCGCGGGAGCAATTCACACTTATGCGCATTCTATCGACGGTTCTTATTCTTGCCTTAGGCGTCTGCGTTAGCGATTGTGCCTTCGCACAAAGTTTTTTTTCGGATCACTCATCTAACTCTGCGTCGGCTTTGCCGCACTCGTTTCCTCACGCCGGTCTGAAACTGGCCGACGGTAGCGCGTCTTCGCCTTCGGACAGCGTCAGCGGAGAAGTTAAAATTGACACCAGCCGTCTGATCTGGAAAACCGGATCCGGCGCTCCGCAAGTTGAAACTGTCAGTGAGCCGGTTCAACTGTCTCGCATCACGCCCGCGGCCAACCCTCTGCCTGCGGCGCCCTCGGCAAATTACGATCCCAACGTCGTGCACAATTCACCGAGTTACGCGCCCGAGAGTACCCGGAATCTGGACTGGCGATTCCTGACAGCTCACGGCGTCTATGCCGGAGCCGTAATCTTCGATGACTTGATCACGATGAAAGGACTCGGCAGGCCGTGCGGATTCGTCGAGGGCAACAGCGACCTTGGACCGAACCCTACGGCGAAAAGTATGGCAATCCATGGCCTGGTCGAGTACGCGGCCGTCACTACGATGGACTACTTTTTGAAACGAACCCGCGTCCCCGGCCTGAGCTACATCGGAGCTGGAATTGGAACCGCCAAGCATCTGCACGGCGGGATCCAATGGCTCAATACCGGGTGCTTCTAAGGGGAGGACAGGGCAGACGCCGGGTCCGCTTTCGGACGGTTCTCCGTCGCCTCCTCACCGGACATCCGCCGCGCGGAGGACGTGCAACAAGCATTGAAGCAAACCTTAAAGAGGCTCGATGAATCGCGAAAGGCAGCGCGAACGACAGCACGAAGGGCAGCGGGAATGCACGGTGGACACCAGGCGCTATCCGAGATATGCCCTTGAAACCGATCTATCGGCCAGCGTTCCCGGTCAAACCCCGAGCCTGGTTCGAGGATGCTCTCTGAACATCAACGAGGCCGGATTGGCGGCGCTGTTTGCAACGGAGTGGGAGGTCGGCACCTCCGTACATCTACAGTTCTCGGTGCCGTTTACCACCGCTCCGGTTCGAGTGAAAGCCGTAGTCCGGAATCGAACGAGCTATCGATACGGATTCGAGTTTTTGAATTTGACCACTGAACACCGTGGAACCATCAACCGGACTTGCAGAATGCTGGGCCTGTTTCTGTAGATCACGACGACCGGCGACGGCCAGGACCAATCCTATGCCAGCAACGCGATTGAGGACAAAATGAAGGCCCGCCCGGAAGAATTCACCATTCTGGTCGCGGACGATTCGCCCATCTATCGCAAGCTGGTTGAATACGCTCTCTCGACTCAACCCTATACGGTCCTGTTCGCCAAGAACGGCCGCCAGGCTCTGGATCTTTTTGCCCGGCATCAGCCGGCGCTGGTGGTGACGGATTGGGTGATGCCCGACATCACCGGCATCGAACTTTGCGGCCACATCCGCGGCAAGTCGCAAAACGCCTACACCTACCTCATTCTGCTGACCGGCATGACCGACAAAGACAAAATTGTCAGCGGCCTGGCGGCCGGCGCTGACGACTACCTTACGAAACCCTTTCATGAAGGAGAGCTGCTGGCCCGGATTGGAGTGGGCCGGCGTGTCGTCGAGCTTCATCGCGAGATTGCGGCCAAAAACCGTCAACTGGAAGAACTGGCCCTGACCGACGCCCTCACCGGACTGCCCAATCGCCGCGCCATTGAGGCCTGGGCGCCCCGGCAACTGGAAGGAGCCACCCGGCACAACTTTTCTTTCTGGGTCGCGATGGCCGACCTGGACAGATTTAAGAATGTGAATGACACCTACGGGCACGCCGCGGGCGATGCTGTGCTGAAGAAGTTTGCTGAGATTTTAAAGATCAACACCCGGCGCTCCAATCTTTGCGCCCGCATCGGAGGCGAGGAGTTTCTTCTGGTCCTCACCCACATCGAGCGCGAAAATGTCGAGGTTGCCATCGCGCGTGTAAGAGAGCAATTTGAGGCCAGCATTTTCAGCGCGGGGGGTCGCGACTTCCGCGTGACAGCAAGCTTCGGAATCGCCGGCTGGCCAGGAAAACACGCTCCCGACTTCGATCTCCTGATCCAACAGGCCGACCTGGCTTTATATTCCGCCAAGCACAATGGCCGCAATCGAGTGGAATTTACCGCTGTTTGACACCTTGGCCGGCATCTTGTTCGGAGTTGAAGACGATCAAAGAATAACCAGCGAGCACTGCCGGAGCCCGTTATCCGCCGTTCATTTCCTTGGCCCAGCGCATCGCGTTCCAGTAAGTTTCAGCAACGTCACTCTCGCTCAGATTGAGCGATTTGGCGAGCGCCGAACTATTCTGCCAGTCCCCTGCCTCCTGCGCGACCATCAGTTGGTAAACCGGGCGCAGGTAGCTGGACTCGCCAAGCAGTACGGCCTTGGTTTCCTGATCGAGCGGCACCTTGTCCAGCACATCTGTCATGGGAAGCTCGAGGATGGAATCCATCAAAGAGAGCAGGCCCAGCAAGAAAAGGTCAGATTCGCCATGCTTGATTTTGGGTGACAGGAGCTCGCAGAAGCGGGCGCGGACCAGTGCCGAGAGCACCAGGTCGCTCGACCTGTTTTGCCCTGCAGCCAGGGTTACCACCAGGCGAACCCAGCGCCTGACCTCGCGCTCTCCCAGGATCGAAAGCGCGTGCCGCACCGAATGGATTTCACTGGTGAAGCCGAAGCTGGCCGAGTTCATATACCGCAGCAACCGGTAGCAAAGCGAGGCTTCGCCCTTAATGGCGTTCTCAATCTCCCGCGGCTCCAGTTCGGGCTTTGAAACTACCTGCAGCATCTTTATGTAATTCAGGCGATTGCCGGGGACGGCATGCGTCTTTACGGTTTCCGGCCGGCGAAAGAAGTATCCCTGAAAGAAGGTGAACCCGGCCTTCTTGGCGGCCGTAAATTCCTCGCGCGTTTCCACTTTCTCGGCCAGCATGCGGCAGCGCCTGGGTCCGTAACGCTTGACCATGGCCATCTGGTCCACAGCCGAAACGTTCCTCACATCCACCTTGATGAAATCGGCAAAGTCGGCGAGCGCCTCCCGGGGATCGCCCATGGTGAAATCATCGAGCGCGATCATGTAACCGCTCTTTTTCAGGCGTTGGCACGCGGCGATGACCAGGTCGTCTGGAGCCACGCTCTCCAGGATCTCGACTACGGTCACGCTCGGGGGCAGCAGGGTTACGTAATCCTTCAGCAGCATGTCGCGGGTGCAATTGACGAAGGCGCGGCCGCCGTTGCAGAGCACGTCCAGTCCCATGATTAAGGAGCTGTCCAACATGATTTTTGAGGCTGCTTCGGGATCTTTGGCGCAGAAATAGTCTTCAATGCCGTCGCGAAACAGCAGTTCATAGCCAAAAACCTTCTCGTCCTTGCCGAGAATTGGCTGGCGAGCCACAAAGCGCAAGCCGGGCGCAGGAGCGTTCTTGGCCACACGAGGATCGGGAGCGGGTGCAGGGGCGTTCACGCCAGCTCTATCGGCAATTCAGAATAAAAAGTTCATCCCGTGATCGTCGTTCTTCCTCCAAAGCCACATCTTCTTAAAGATTTGTAAAGGAAGTACCGATTAAGTCTCCGTTCATTGGCGACGGTGAATCGCTGCATTCAATTGCAGCCCAGTTCGACCTGTCATCAAGAGCCTGTCGTTGTTGACGGTTCCCTCTTCAGTGCCCAGGGCACCCGCTGTTGTCGTCGCCCCACAGTTAATAAGTAAAGACATTGGACAGGAGACTGGATTGTGATTTCTCTGAAGAAGTATCTGGACATGGATGTGGCATGTGAAAATCAGGAGCAGGCCGACGAGTTGTTGAAGGTTACTCTCGAGTCCTACTGTTCCGCGCTCCTCGTGATGGGCAAGAGCGGAGATCGAGCTTGCCCTGCGCTCGGTTCCAGTCTGCAACAGGGCCTGGCCAATCTGCAGAGACGGCTGTCCCACGACGTTACGCCCGCCCTGGTACGAGGAACGGAAAAGCACGTTGAAGAGCAGCTGCAGCAATGGGGGGATCACACCGCGGAATACTTCAAAGCCAAGGCCAACGACGTGAAGGAGCTGCTGCTGGTGCTGGCCCGCACCGCCGAGTCCATGGGAGAACGGGACCAGGGCTACACCATTCAATTTACCGAGTTCACAGCGCGGCTGGAGAAAGTCGCTGACCTGGAAGATCTGGCGCAGGTGCGCGCATCTCTCATGCAGCGGGCCAACGAACTCAAAAACCGCGTCGATCAGATGGCCCAGGACAGCAACCGCTCGGTGGCGCAATTGCGGGCTGAAGTCTCAACCTACGAAGCCCGGCTCAAAACCGTGGAGCAGCTTGCCCTGCGCGATTCCCTGACCGGCCTGGCCAACCGCCGTAACGTTGAAGACCGGATGGAATGGCGCATCGCGCACAAGCAGGTATTTTGCGTCGTCTTTATCGACCTCAACCGGTTCAAGCAAATTAACGACCTCCACGGACACATGGCGGGCGATAGTCTGCTAAAGCAGTTTGCCGAGGAGTTGCGCTCTAACACCCGCCCCACGGACGTTGTGGGCCGCTGGGGCGGAGACGAATTTATTCTGGTTCTCGATTGCGAAATGGCGGGAGCCCGCTCTCAGATTGAGCGCTTGCAGAAATGGGTTTTCGGCGAATATACGGTCAAGCTCAGCGAGCAGTCGGAAAAAATCAAGATCAAAGTGGACGCATCCATCGGCGTGGCCCAATCGCAGCCCGGGCAGACAGCCTTCCAGATCCTCGAGCAAGCCGACGCCGCTATGTACAAGGACAAAAAGCTCTCAAAGAAAGCACACGCTTGAGGACGCGCAGCGAGCCCACGCCCTTGACGCCATCCCGAGAGACGGTGTTTCGCAATGAGATTTGCACAACAAAATTGTTTTAAAACTGTTTCTGTCTTGACTCTTTCCGGATGCGATCGCCAAAAGAATTGCCAGCCAGGCGGCCAACGACCATAAACAGAGCGGCATCCCGATCTGCAATTGAACTTACTGAAGTCTAGCTTCCCTGCACAGGCAACGAAGGCGCTCCGGATGCAACCTCATCCCGATTGAAGACCGAGTTCGCTCCCATATGTGCGGGCTTGGGGGCCAGCATCTGTTCTTTGCGGTACACCAGGTTGCTGACATTGAAACTTGCGATTTCAAAGCCATGTCCGTGAGTGATCGCGTCAGTCGGACAGGCTTCCACGCAATAACCGCAGAAAATGCAGCGGTTGTAGTCGATGTTATAGACCTGAGCATAGCGCTCCGCTCCGCTTACCCGGTTCTCTGCCGTGTTCTCCGCAGCTTCAATGTAGATGCAGTTTGACGGACAGGCAGCCGCACACAGGAAGCAGGCCACGCACTTTTCCAGCCCACTTTCATCGCGCTGGAGCACGTGCACTCCGCGATACCGTTCCTGAAACCTGGCGCCCTTCAATGGCCCTGGGCCGTCGGGATAGTTCTCCACAACCGTGGGCCGAAACATCTCCATGAAGGTGATGCTCATACCCTTGGCGATGGCGGCGATGTTCTGAAGCACTGGCATACGTTGTCTAGTATACCGAAGGCTCCATTTTCGCGCAGGAACCGGTGCTCTGTGGTTTGCTCTGACGTCATCCCGAGAGGCTAAAGTCTCGAACCGATCTCGCGCCTACTCCGTCATCCGCTCATGCGCAACTGCATATTTGGTCAAAGCTAAATCCTGCTCTTGCGGCGGGGCTTTAAACCGGGGCTGCACAAGTTGTATTGCACAATGGCGGAGGTATATGCTCGATGTCTCCGCTGGCCCCCGTAGAACATACTGCGTGCTCATACGGCAACCCGCCGCTTCGTTTAATAATCGTTGAGAGGAGAAACACGTGCCTGATTTATTCGAGCAACTCAAGCAAAAATATCAACCTGTACTGACAACAATTCAGCAGGAAGGCGCTCAACTGCTGAATGTGAACATGGATGGCAACCAGCTTTACGTGAAGGCGATCGCCGTTTCAGAGGCAAGCAAGAACCGCATCTGGGACGCGATCAAGGCCGTCGATCCAAATTTCGCCGACTTGAAACACGATATCGAGGCGCAGCAGGGCACGCAGGATTACACCGTGCAGCCCGGCGACAACCTGTCTAAAATCAGCAAGCATTTCTACGGCGATGCCAACAAATATCCGGCCATCGTCAAGGCCAATAACCTGGCGGATCCTGACAAGATCAAGGTCGGCCAGAAGCTCGTCATTCCAGCCGCATAGTTCGCGAGATCTCGGAGAAATCTCGGAGAAGAAATCTCAACGAAGAGATCTCTGAGCAAAGTTCTCGGAGAAAAGACCTCGAGCGTCGGATTCAGGCCTCGTACCTCAAACCTCGCAGTGCCGTTCGGAGATGCGGCACAGTCGGCTGAAGTCCGAGGTCTGGCGTCCGACGTTTGATGAAAGAGGAAACAATATGCAACTCTTATGGACACTACTGATCGGATTGATTGTGGGAGCCGTAGCCAAACTTCTGATGCCGGGGCGGGATCCGGGAGGGTTCATCATTACCATGCTGATCGGCATCGCGGGATCCTTCCTTGCGACCTACTTGGGCCGTGCCCTGGGTCTCTATCAGGAGGGGCAAGCGGCAGGTTTTATAATGTCGGTGCTGGGGGCCATGATTCTGCTGGCGATTTATCACCTCATCAAACGCAAGACCGCGTAACGCGGCTTCAATCGGGAGACATGCATGCGCTGGACGCCAGGCGGGAGCAGCGACGACGTCGAAGATCGCCGCGACGATAGCGGAGGCGGAGGCTTTCGGCCCGGCGGCATTCATCTCGGGCTGGGAGGCGTAGTGATTCTGTTCATCCTAAGCCTGATTTTCAAGCGCGACTTTTTGTCGCTTCTCAGTACCGACTCGGCCAGCACCGGCACCACGATCTCCCAGCCCGATCCCGCGCGCGACCAGCAGGAGAAGCCGCTGGTGGACTTCGTTACCTTCGTCCTGAACGACACTCAGAACACATGGAGCCAGGTGCTGCCGCAGCAGGGCGTGCCTTACCGCCATGCCAAGCTCGTACTCTTTCGCGATTCCATCGATTCCGCTTGCGGCTTGGCTCAGTCCGCCACCGGACCGTTTTATTGTCCCGAGGACGAAAAGGTTTATATCGACCTGGGCTTCTATGACGAACTGAAGCAGCGCTTCGGCGCACCCGGCGAATTTGCCGAAGCCTACGTGCTGGCTCACGAGATCGGGCACCATGTGCAGAAGCTGCTCGGCATCGAAGGCAAAGTAAGGGCGGCACAGCAACAAAATCCCGAACAGGCCAACCAGCTATCGGTGGCTCTGGAGCTGCAAGCCGACTGCTTCGCCGGCGTCTGGGGAAATTCCACGCAACAACGCAACCTTCTCGATCCTGGAGACGTCGATTCCGGATTGAAAGCGGCCGCCGCGGTAGGAGACGATCGCATCCAGCGCATGAGCCGAGGCACAGTCAATCCCGAAACTTTCACCCACGGCAGCTCCGCCCAGCGCACTGAATGGTTCCAGCGCGGATTTCAGGACGGAAAAATCACCTCGTGTAACACGTTCCAGTAAACAGTCTGATATGAATCCGAGGGTGCCCCGTCCAAGCTCCGCTTGGGCGGGGGGTGTTGAAGTTGATGTTCACCCGTCACAGACCTCAACCCATCTGTAGCTGTATCTTCGCCCATGCCTTGGGGACTCAAACGCTTCCACGAAACTCGCCAGCTCCACTACCTGACTTTCAGTTGCTATAAAAGACGACCGAATCTTCGAACGGACGAGTCTCGCAAAACTTTCGACCGCACTCGAGCGCGTTCGACAAGCCTACGAGCTATGCGTCTACGGATATGTAGTCATGCCCGAGCACGTACATATGCTGATCAGCAAGCCCGAGTGCGGCACTTTGGCACAGGCTATGCAATCGCTGAAGCAGGGTGTCGCGAGGAAACTCGCGCCGCGAGCAGTGGATCCCTTCTGGCAGGCCCGCTACTACGATTTCAACTTATGGAGCGAACGCAAGTTCGTCGAGAAGCTTCGTTACATTCACCGGAACCCAGTCGCGCGTGGATTGGTTGCACGGCCCGAGGACTGGGTTTGGAGCAGCTTTCGTCATTATCTGAGCGGTGAAGCGGCAACAGTAGAGATCGAATCGCAATGGACGGCCCGGAGGCGAGAGCAACTTGGAATCTTCCCCACGGTCAAGATGTGCTCACCGGCAAAAATCCCCGCCCAAGCGGAGCTTGGACGGGGCACCCTCGAGGTTGGTGGCAAGCTTGGGCGGGGGTTTTAAGATTGAACTGTCAATCCCCTGTCCTCGCCTGTTTCACTTCAAACTATTCATTCCGTGGACACAATACTTTGGCCTGGCATGTCCCATTCACCCTGATCAAACTGTTATTCTTGAACTAGAAAGTAAATATCAGGCGCGGGCGACGAGCTCGCGCCTTTTTTCTTGTTCGGGCGTGCCGGCCACCGGCAAATGCGGGGACGCGATCACGAGTTTCCCAGTCGCCTTAAATTTTGCCCAGGAAAACTCGAAGCGGCTGCAGCTCAAAAGGAACGGCTTTCAGGAGCCTGTCCCGTGAGCAGCCGAAGGGTGTTGTCCGGAGCGATCGACAAAAACCCGGCGCATCCGAAATGCGTGCTCTTCCCCACACCGGCATCGCGCACCTGAAATGTGCGCCTCCGGAAAAGAAGCGCAGCTTCATCGCGACTCTTTTGGTTTGGGGCCATGGAAAACAGCGCGGAAGTTCCCGCCGGGCAGCGCGCCGGGCGGGACAGAAAGGGTAAGCCACAGAAAGGGACTGACAAACAGCGGGGAGAGTTGGCCGAAATGGCATTCATGTTCAAAGCTGCCGGTCTCGGATTCGGTGTCGCCAAGCCCTGGGGAGACAGCGAGCATTACGATTTCGCACTGGATACGGGGAAAAGGTTTGTGCGCGTACAGGTGAAATCCACGTATGTGTCCCGCCGCCTAAGTTACGCCGTAAACGCGAAAGGAAGCAAAAACCGGGGATACACCACGGAGCAGATTGACTTCCTGGTGGCGTACATTGTCGCAGAGGCTGTGTGGTACGTGATCCCAGTCGCGGCCTTTGCGCCCCGCACGATGCTGAACTTCTACCCTGCAGTGTGTAAAAGCCGGGGCCGCTACGAACAGTATCGCGAGACCTGGAATCTGATGAAAGAAACCCCTGACGATCGGACTCTCACAAACTCACGCGCTCTGGGGAATTTGCTCCCACGATGAATGTGGGCGCGAGCGTCCCGTTCGTGCGGCAGCGCCAAAGAGCCGCGGAGCTGCGCTCAGCCAGGGCGGACGGGGACGTCCGCCCCTACGTGGCTATTCCAGGCCCAGGTCTTTCCATTTTTTATCGACCAGGGCTTTGGTCTTTTCGTCCATCAGGATTTCGTCGGGCCAGGGACGGGTGAAGCCTTCAGTCGGCCACTTGCGGGTTGCGTCAATTCCCATCTTCGAGCCGTAATTCGGCAGGCGCGAAGAATGATCCAGGGAATCGACGGGGCCCAGCGTGAACTGAATGTCGCGCTCGGGATCGATGTGGTTCAGCACCTTCAGCGTAACCTCTCCGACGTCCTGCACATTTACATCTTCGTCCACCACGATGATGCACTTGGTGAACATGGCCTGGCCCAGCGACCAGATCGCGTTCATCACCTTGCGCGCCTGTCCGGGATAGGACTTACGAATCGAAACCAGCATCAGGTTATGGAAGACGCCTTCGAGAGGAAGATTGATGTCCACAAGCTCTGGAATGGTGAGGCGCATCAGCGGCAGGAAGATGCGCTCGACCGCCTTGCCCATCCAGCCATCCTCCATGGGCGGCTTGCCCACGATCGTCGTGGAATAAATCGGGTTCTTGCGGTGAGTGATGCAGGAGACATGGAAGACGGGATAGAGATCCTCGAGAGAATAGTATCCGGTGTGGTCGCCGAACGGGCCTTCGGTGCGGAGCTCGTCGAGATGTACGTGGCCTTCGAGGACGATCTCTGCGGAAGCCGGGACTTCGAGGTCAATGCTTTCGCACTTCACCAGCTCGACCGGCTTTTGGCGAAGAAATCCGGCGATCAGATATTCCTCGACCTCTGGCGGAGCCGGAACGATTGCCGAGAACGTGATGGCCGGATCGGTGCCGATGGCAACGGCGACTTCCATTTTTCCGCGAGGCTGATTCCCTTCCACGAGAATTGAACCGCCGGAACTTCTGGCCATAATGTCAACCGCGGCGCTGGCACGAGCGGGGAGGCTCGCGCCCGCATCGGCCTGTGCCGATCTGCGCAGGGCTTCGCGGTAGTGTTCGGCGCCGACTTTCTGGCGCTGCCAGTGCATGCCGGTCGTGCGCTCGTCATAAATTTGCATACGGTACATGCCCACGTTGCGCTTGAGGGTTTTTGGGTCGCGCGAGACTACGCAGGGCAACGTGATAAAGCGGCCGGCATCTTTGGGCCAGCATTGCAGGATGGGGAAGTCCTTTAGCGAAAAGTTGTCGCGCTTGATCACTTCCTTGCAGGGGCCCGTCGCAACCGTCCGGGGAAAGAACTTCCCCATTTCGGCAAGCATGGGCAGCATTTTTACTTTGTCGAGAAAACCCTGTGGAGATTTCACGTCCATGAAGGCCCGGATTCGGTCGGCGACCTGATCGAGACCGTCAACGTCCAATGCCAGATTCATGCGGCGGGCAGAGCCGAACTGGTTGATCAGGACCTGCGATCCAGGGTGGCCTTTGATGTTCTGGAAAAGCAGCGCGGGCCCGCCCGGCCCATGGGAATTTTTGCTCTTGCTTACCCGGTCCGCGATCTCTGTGATCTCGAGGACGGGATCGACTTCGGCGAGGATCGTTTTCAGTTCGCCGGCGCGCTGCAGCGCGGCGATCCACTCGCGCAGATCTTCGTAGGCCAAACTTTTCCCCCGTTTGGAAATGGCAATTATACAGCCAGCATGCTGGTTCGCCGGCGGTGTGGCACAGGAGCGTCCCATGGAAAAGCTTGCGCCTTCAGCAGATAAGTTTGTGCCGGTCGCGGAGCCGCCGGCCGTGGCGCCGCACGGCCTGGATGAAATCGTTGGCGAATTCGGAGACATCCGGAAATATGTTGGAGCGGATGGACTGCTGGAGGTGAGCTGGCAAAGCGATTTTCTAGCCAGGGTGACTCTGCCGTTTGCGCTTGCACTGTCCTGGGATCTGTCGCGAAGCATAATTCAAATGACGTGCCACCGGCGCATGACCCAGCTTTACGCGTCGGTATTTTCCCGCATTCAGGAACAGGGCCTGCAGGCTGCAATCACAAGTTTCGGCGGCTGCTTCGCTTTTCGTCCGCAGCGGACAGGCAGCAAACTGTCGGCTCACAGTTGGGGTATCGCAATTGATCTGAACCCGCAGACGAATTTGCAGGGTTCAGCCGGAACTATGGACGCCCGGCTGGTTGAGATTTTTCGCGCTGCCGGCTTCGAGTGGGGAGGCGAATGGCAGGGCAGGATTCGAGACCCCATGCATTTTCAGTTCTGTACCGGATATTGAATCCGATGATTTGATGGGGAACCGACTTCGGACAGTAATAAGGACGTCCAAAGAAGGCAGCGGTTTCGTTATATAGTTCTTGGAAGCAATTCAATCCGCCAGCGGGGTGAGCCAGTGAAGCGACGCGTGGTGATTACAGGCATGGGCGCGGTGAGCCCGAACGGTGTGGGGAATGCCGCCTTTGCGGCGGCCATCCTGAGAGGCGAGAGTGGGATTCGACGCATCACGCGCTTCGACCCGTCTGAGATACAGGTGCAGATTGCAGGCGAGGTACAAAACTTCGATGAGCTGGCGTGGGTGGAAAAGCGGGAGCGCAAGCATGTGTCCCGCGTATTGCCGCTGGCTCTGGCCGCGGCGAGCGAAGCGCTCTCCACGGCGGGCATCGACACCGCTTCCCTGCCTCTGGAAAAAAAACGCCGCTTCGGAGTGATCCTGGGCTCTGGCGGCGGCTCTCAGGAATTTACAGAGGAACAGTACCGGTTGTTCTTCCACGAACAATATAAGCAGATGAGCCTTTTCTGCGTGCCGACGGGAGTGATGGGAACTTTGTCGAGCGAGCTGAGCGTCCGCTTCGGTTTGCGCGGGCCAAGCCATGTCATCACCACGGGCTGCACGTCGTCCACCGATGGGTTCGGATATTCGGTGCGGCAAATTCAGTCCGGCCGCCTCGACATGGTTTTGAGCGGCGGAGCCGATGCGCCCATTTCGCTGGGGATTGTCAAAGGATTCATCCTGATGAAAATTCTGACCGATTCCTGGAACCACGCTCCGGAGCGGGGTTCGCGGCCATTTTCGGTGGATCGAGACGGGTTTGTGGTGGCCGAGGGAGCATGGATGTTTGTGCTCGAAGAATATGAACACGCGCGAGCGCGCGGCGCCAAAATTCTGGCCGAGATTAGCGGATACGGGTCCACTTGCGAAGCCTTTCACCGAGTACGCTTGCAGGAGTGCGGCGAGGAACCGGCGAGGGCGATTGGCCTGGCAATGAAAGAAGCCGGCATCGCAGGGCAGGACGTGCATTACGTGAACCTGCACGGAACTTCGACGCAATTGAATGATCGCATCGAGACCCGGGCCTTGAAGCTGGCATTGGGTGAACACGCGCGGCAGGTTCCGATGTCTGCATTGAAATCGCAGATCGGCCATCCCCAGGGAGCTTGCGGCGCGGCCGGAGTGGCGGCCACGATTGTCGCCATGCAGAATGGACAGATCCCGCCGACACTTAATCTGGACACGCGAGATCCGGAATGCGATCTGGACTATGTTCCCGACGTCGGGCGCAAGAAGACGATTGAGCACGCGGTGTGCAATTGCATTGCTTTTGGATCGAAGAACTCGGCGCTGGTCTTGCGGAATTGTGCGTGAAGGATGGGTGGTCGTTGGTATTGGCTGTTGGTCGTTGGTCGTTGGCCACGGCGCTATGAATTTTGATAAAGATATCTGAAGATCTAGTCAGATCGAGCACGATTGTCGGCGTTGAATCAGTAGTATGTGACGAGCGATTGAGGACGAGCGTTCTCGTCCGTCTCGCTGCCGCACGAGGGAGAGCGCTCGCGCCCACATTGTAAGGTTTGGCCAAGGACGATTTACTCTTACGACTCCAGCAAATGCAACACTGTGCCTTCGACCTTGGGCCATGCGGTGGAGCGAGGGTCGATCAGGTCGAAATGTCCGGCGGTAGAAATTTCGAGATAGTGCACGTTCTCCCCACGCATCTTCTTCTTCTCAGCGTAAGTTCGGCTTAAAAATGGCGGCACCGTGTCGTCAGTGGCGCCATGAATGAGCCATTGGGTGGCGGGCGACACTTTGAGCTGCATCGGGTCGGCTTCGCGGTAGTGGTCGGGGACGCGGCTGGGTTCGCCGCCGAGAAAATCTACAACCGCGTTGTCACTCAGGTGGAGCTCCCAGGCCTGCTGCAAGTCCACCACGCCAGCCAGCGACACGACGCGCTTGACGGAGGGCTCGTGGCCCGCCAGGCATAGCGCCAGCTGACCTCCCGAGGAGTGGCCGATCACGACCAGCCTGAAAGCATCCAGATTGTAGCGCTGGACGATTTGCGAGAGATAACGGTACGCGCTGCGCAGGTCTTCGAAGGTGCCAGGCCATCCTCCACCGGGATTTCCTACCCGCCGGTATTCCACATTCCAGGTTGCCAGACCGCGGGCCGTAAGTGCGGCGCAGAGATGTCCGGTGTGCTTAAGATCATATTTTGCCCGCCAGAAGCCACCGTGAATGTTCATGACCACGGGAAAAGGACCCGCGGTTTTCGGGAGACGCAACTCGCCGAACTGGTTGGGGTCGGCGCCGTAGCTCAGGCGGGCATCGGCTGGCGGCGGTGGAAGCGTAAGAATGTCTTCGGCGGACATACGAGTTCGATCAGAACCTAATCTGAGGTCTGTAATCCGGATTCTGAAACCCAGTTTTCAGTTATCAGTTCCCGGTTCTCAGTTACTGGCCTTTCAGCTTTAGTTTGGATTTGTTTTCTTCAAGAAATTCTCGAAGTCTTTCTGACGCTTCGAGGAGACGGCTCCATTGCTCGTAATAAAGAGTGACTGGGAAACGGCCCAGGCCATAGACGCTGACGCCGCCTTTTTCACTGACGCGGAATTCCAGGCTTCCGGTCCGGCGTGCGCCCTGCTTTTCAAGTTCGGATAGACGGGCTTTTAGCTCTTCATAAGTTGGTTCGGACATGAATGACCTCGGAAAATGAATTTCAGGAAAAAATTGGAGCGGGAGACGGGGATCGAACCCGCGACATCCAGCTTGGGAAGCTGGCGTTCTACCGCTGAACTACTCCCGCTCTTTGCAACCGGTTCAGGTTATCACCGGCACGGGCTGCGGGCAATCCGTCTACTCGATGGGTTCAATCACGCGATCCGGCATCTGCACGACGGTGATGGCCGCGAGCACGAAGACAATTCCGACAATCTGCAGCGGACGCATGACCTCTCCGAGCGCGACCGCAGCGATGGCGATTGAGAATACCGGTTCGAGGCAGCTGACCACGATGGCCCGGGTAGGTTCCAGATGCTGCAGTCCGGCAAAGTAGAAGGCGAAGGGGGCCAGGACTGAAAGCAGCGAAAACAGCAGCAGGAACAATCCCTGAGCAAGAGAATAGTGCGCCGCGATGATCTTCCAGGGCGGATTGATCAGCAGCCAGAACACGGTGGCGCTTCCGGTGATGTACAGGAGTGTAACCCAGCGTTCGCAGCGCGCCAGAATGTCATGCCCGGCGACGTTGTAAAAGGCAAAGGAGAAGGCGGCAAGCAGGGCGGCGAAGACGCCGGGAGGGTCGAGCCGGAGGCCGAAGGCGCCGCCGAAACCACCGATGACCAGGGCTATTCCGGTGACCGCCAGCCCCACGCCCGCCACCCGCTGCAGCGTGGGCCGATGCAAACCGCGGGCAACGGTATAGAGCAATACCCAGATGGGCGCCGTGTACTGCAGGATGATCGCGGTGGCGACGTTGGTTCTTTGAATCGCCAGATAATAAAAATAGTTGGAGGCCGCGACCCCCAGAATGCCGATCAGCACAAGCTGGCCGAGGTCGCGTGCAGGCAGGCGCAGCTGGCGTCGTCCCCGCAGCAGGGTCAAAATGGAGAGTAGTACCAGGAAGGAAAACGTCGTCCGCGCCTGGGAAAGAATCAGGGGATTAATGGCGCTGACCGGGTGCAGTCCGGGCAGGAGCCCGGTGAAAGCGGCGCGGCCGAGCGTGGCGGAAACGCCCCAGAAGAAAGTGGCGATCGCAATATACAGATAGCCGCGAACGGGTTGGCGGGTTGGCAAAGACAAGT
This sequence comes from Terriglobia bacterium, assembly GCA_963814725.1. Classification (GTDB taxonomy): domain Bacteria; phylum Acidobacteriota; class Terriglobia; order Terriglobales; family Acidobacteriaceae; genus JAIQFF01. The sequence continues at coordinate 1,206,076 of CAWFDY010000009.1, read as the reverse complement.
TGGAAGATTACAGCAAAAGCTGCCGAGCCTCGCCGGCGGGCAGCCGGGGACTGCTGTCCCCTTGTGGTCTCTTCCTCTATCGGCGGTTGTCGGTGCTGGGTTCGGGGTGGATCAGGACGCGAAACAGTTCGGGAAATTCCTGCTTGAACCGGATCTCAAGCTCGGTAGAGACGTCGTGCACACTCGACAGGGGAAGCTCATCGGCCATGGTGCAGTGGGCGGATACGTAGATTCGGCCGCGGACCCGTTTGATCTGGACGTCGTGCATGTCGAGGACTTCCGGAAACTTGGCGGCGACCGCCTTGAGCCGCTTCTCCAGTTTGGCATCGTGCACGAGTTCATCGCCGGCTTCGATGGTGGCGGGCTCGCTCTCGATGTGGGTAAGGATGGATGAAATCTCGGGAACATCCTGGCGGATCTCCGATTCGAGCATGGTGACGCGGTCGTGAGCTTCTTTCAGACTCAGGCGTTCGTCCAGTTCGAGGTGCTGTTCGACGTGCAGGTGTCCCTGGAAATCCTGCACACTAACGTCATGCACATTGAAGTTGTAGCGCGTGGCCACGGCGCGGATGCGATCAAAAATATTCTCGGTTTGCCAGGCGCGCGGCACGGAGTGCACGACTACATCGGCGTCGGGGAGCACATCGTGGACTGCGCTGGTTACGGCTTCCGCCATCTGTTCGGAGCGCTGAAACGTCACATTGCGCGCGACTCCGACGGAGAGGTCGGCAAAGTATCGATTCCCGGCGCGGCGGATGCGCACGCGGTCCACTTCGAGGAGGCCGTCAACGGTAGAGACGGCGGCGACAATTTTGTTGCGGACGCCAGCCGGCGCGGCGTCGAGCAGGGCGTCCACCGTTTTGCGGGCCAGGCGCCAGCTCACATAAACCACGACTCCGGCGACGCAGAGTGCGGCGATCGGATCGGCGTCGCGCATCCAGCCTATGCCGTAGCGCCGTCCCAGCAAAACCAGGACCAGGCCGATGACCACGATGCCGCTCGACCAAATGTCGGTGGAGAAGTGAAGAGCATCGGCTTCGAGAGCCTGGCTGTCATACTTGGCTGCGATTCTTCCCAAAGCGCGCGAGCGCCAGAAGTCCACCGCCATGGAGATGAACATGACGGCGAAGGCGGCCTTGCTGGGCTCGATCTCCACGTGATGAAAGAAAAGGCGCTTGACGGCTTCATAGATGATCCAGACGCAGGTGAGCAAAAGCAGGCCGGTTTCGATAAACGCGGAGAAATTTTCCACTTTGCCGTGGCCGTACTGGTGGTCGGCATCGGCCGGTTTGTCGGAGACCCGTACGGACAGCAGGGTAATGACGGCGGCGACCAGGTCGAGAATGGAATGCAGCGCTTCGGAAAGTATGCCCAAACTGCCGGTGGTGACGCCCACTACAATTTTCAAAGTGGTGATGCCGAGGGCCGCGATCACCGAGTTTCCGGCCACGGCGCGTTTTTCGGCGCGCATGGACTCCGAACTGTAGGTGGCGGGCGATCCGGACATAGCGGCATTATATCTGCCAGCCTTCAGGCCTCAGAGTTCGGGCGCAGAATTTCGATTCCAGAGAGGCACTGGGGCCGTCCCCATGGTCTTTTCGCTGTATGTGGGAGGGGGATTGTTATAAAGTTTGAGGCATCATCAATCTGCCATTGATATGCCGGCAGGAAAATCGCTACAACTCAGAGGCTGACTCGAAGCAGGAAGGAAACTTTATGTCTCGTGCCATTCGCTTTACCGCGGCAACGGTGTTCGCGTTTTCGATCGCGACCTTAGGGACCCAGGCGCAGGTGGCGCCGGTCAAACCAGGCTTGTGGCAGGTGCAGTTCGAACGCGAAGTCAACGGACAGAAGATGCCCGACATGAGTGAGCGGCTAAAGAGTATGCCTCCGGAAAAGCGCGCGCAAGTCGAAGCCATGATGAAGAAGAGCGGCATAGCCATTGACGGCTCCGGTGGGCGTCAGGTCTGTTACACCAAGGAAAATCTCGACCGTTCAGCCTGGGCGAATCAGGCCAGCGACTGCAAAGCAGATTTCAGCAGCCGCAGCGGCAGCTTGTGGAAGTGGCACACCTCCTGCCCGAAATCGGGGTATGAGGCCGATGGAGAAGCCCATTTCCTGAATTCCGAAAACTACACGGTGAAATCAACTTCGGTTTCAAAGGGTGGCGACAAAGTACGCGCTTCGAACACTACGATCACGGCAAAATGGCTGGGTGCCGATTGCGGCAGTGTGCAACCCCTGGATCTCAAACCTTAAAATCGCGTGGGCGGATCCTCTTGTCCGCTGCTTTTGGGATCATTGCAGAAATCCATCGCGTCATGTTCCTGGAATAGTTCGAAATCAACGAAAGCGTAAGTCAAAGGCGCCGGACAGGAGTGTCCGCCCCACACGTGGATTGTTTTTGCTCTATGCTAGGATTCTCGGTAACAGCCTGGAGGAATTCTCTTTTGATTAATCTTCGTGGATGCGCTTGTGTGCTGCTTTTGACGGTGGCGTCATGGGGGCAGGCGGCGAAACCTGTGCCACCTGCAGGGCCGGCAAAGGCAACTGGCACAGCCCCCAAAACCGCCGGCCCGGGAACCGATGGCCGGGGAATGGCTGTAATCACGATTCCGGGACTGTGTGACACGCCGGCGGCCGGGAAGTCCAAGGGCCCGAATTGCAAAACGGTCGTGACCCGCGCCGAGTTCGAGCAGTTGGTGAATGCGGTGGCGCCGACGATTGCGCCGGCCGCCAGAAAACAACTGGCTACCCAGTACGGCATGGCGCTGGTGATGGTTCACAAGGCGCACGAGATGGGGCTCGACCAGGGGCCGAAATTTCAGGAACTCATGCGAGTGGCCCGGATCGGCGTGCTCACCAAGGAACTGAGCCAGAGCCTGCAAGATGAGGCGAGCCATGTCTCCGACAAGGAAATCGAAGCCTACTACCATAACAATGACGCCGCGTTTCAGGAGATCGACTTGCAGCGCATTTTCATCCCGCGCAGCAACCAGATCATGGAAGCCAAGGATAAAAGTAAGGATCAGGCGGCCGACGATCTGGCGAAACAAAAGGAACAGGAATCCGTGGAGGCCATGAAGAAACTGGCGGATTCGCTGCGGGCCCGGGCCAGCGCGGGAGAGGATTTCCAGAAACTGCAGGATGAAGCCATCGCTGCATCGGCACTGAAAGGCAAACCTCCGACCCAGCTGGGAAAAGTGCGCCGCACCAGTTTGCCGCCCGAGCAAGCCGAGATTTTGAACCTGAAGCCGGGAGAGACCTCGCCTCTGATCACTACTCCCAACGGATATCTGGTGTACAAGGTGGGAGAGAAAGACACGCTGCCGCTCGACAAGGTGCGGGACGAAATCGTTTCCACGCTGCGCTCGCAGCGCATGCAGGATGCGCTGCAAACCATCCAGCAGTCCGCCACGCCGCAGTTGAACGAAAAGTATTTCGCGGACTCTACGCCGGCCGCCGCGCCGACAAGGGTGCCTGCCGATGGCGCCGCGAAGCCGGGCGCGAAGCCTCCTGAAGCCGGTCCCAAATAAATGGGAGATTCGAAACCTACCGTAGTGGTAACGGGCATTGCTGGAAACCTGGGCACCCGTCTGCTGCCGCAACTGAGCGAGTTCAATGTGATTGGCATCGACGTCAACCCGCCGGTCACCGATCTTCCGCTACAGTTCGAGCGCATGGACCTGGGCGAAGAAGCGTCCTGCCGTCAGATGTTTCATTTGTTGCGGGAATCGCGAGCCGAAGCGGTGATCCATCTGGCATTTGTCCTTGATCCGGTGCGCTCCGGCGTGCTCGATCCTGACCGCATGTGGCACATCAATGTGGCGGGGACGGCGCGGGTGATGGAAGCCATCACCGAAGCGAATCAGGAAGAGTCGATCATTCGGAAGTTTATTTTCCCCAGCAGCGTCTCAGTGTACGGGCCGGAACTGGATGGGCCGGCGACGGAAGAGCATGCACTGGGCGCGCATACCCTTCCCTACGCGATCCAGAAGATGGAATGCGACAAGGTGGTGCAGCAGAGATCTCCGGCTTTGCGAGGATGCAGTGCGTATATGCTGCGTCCGCATATTTTTACCGGAGCGAGTGTTCAGAATTACATGGTGGACGTATTCCGCGGCACCCCCAACGGGAAAAGCGAACGCGCCGGAAGATTGAGGAGCCGCGGCAAACGGCTGCCCTGCGTCCTGCCCTACGGACAGCGGTATCTGCAGCACCGCATGCAGTTCGTGCATGTGGATGATGTGGCCCGGCTGATGACGCGCATACTGCAGAAGACCGAGCCCGAGGCGCAAAGGCTGACGATTCTGAATGTCGCGGGACGGGGCGAGCCTCTGACCCTGGAGCAATGCCTCGATATTGCGCAGGCCAAGGTGATACGACTGCCCGGGCAGTTTGCGTTCAAGACGGTTCTGACGTTTTTGTGGAAGCTGGGGATTGTGGCGATCCCGCCCGAGGCTGCGCCTTACATGACCGGGGAGTACCTGATGAATACGGACCGGCTGCGCACGTTTCTGGGCGAGAACTACGAAGATGTTATCCGTTACACGATCGCCGAGGCCTTTGCCGATTCCTTCAAAGTCGAGCCCGTGGTGAAGGCTGTGGAAGAACCCGCGGCGGAGGCGTGACGAGCGGAACGCTTCTGGTCTTTTCCGGCTGCCTCTTTACTTTTTTCCACGATACAGGCCGGCGATCCCGAAGGTGTAGGGTGTCCAGGAGGGTTCGCGGAAGCCCGCCCGGGTGATGCGTTCCAGCATCTCCGGCGGGGCGGGAAAGCGCGCCACCGAGGCTGGAAGATACCCATACGGCCCCTTCACACCGGAAATTAACGTGCCGATCGCCGGCAGCACGTGCTTAAAATAGATGCGGTAGCAACTTCCCGCAAGTCCCCGCGGTTCGCCGAAATCAAGAATCCCAAATTCTCCACCGGGGCGCAGGACGCGCATGATTTCCCGCAGTCCCGCATCGTAGTCCGCCAGATTGCGAAAGCCGAAAGCGGATGTAACCAGATCAAAGCGTGCGCTGGGAAAGGGCAGGCACAGCGCATCCGCCTCCACCCATCGCAGACTCGTTGCAGAACCTTTTTCTCTGGCCCGCTGCAGCATGGCGTGGGAGAAATCCGCGCCCAGAATTTTCGCGGAATGCCTGCCTGCCTCACGTCTCAAAGCCAGCGTCATATCGCCGGTGCCGCAGCATAGATCAAGCACGCGTACTTGCGGACGAGTCAGAATCATGGCAAAGGATCGGGCCGTCTTCCGCCACCACAGGCGGTCCACGTTGAAGGATAAAACGTGGTTCAGCAAATCATAGCGAGGCGCGATGGAGGTGAACATCTCGCGGACTGCGCGTGCGGCGGACTGCGGATCGGTGGCACCTTCAGGAGCGGCGCCCAGGACTTCGGATTTGATCGCGTCGGACATATTCACTTTGATTTGGCCGATCAGCGGGACAGGCGTCGCAATTCGTCCACGGCTTCGATCACTACCTGCTGGGGCACGTCGTTTACGATTTCAACCTTGCCGATTTCACGGGGAAGGACAAAGTGCACGACCCCGCTGCGGGTCTTCTTGTCCGATTGAAGCAGTCGCAGGATGTCGCGGCTTCGCGCCTGAACCTTAGGCAACGGGCCGAGCGCGCGCACTGCGCCGGTAATCTGTGAGGCGGTGGCGGGGTCGATTTTCTTCACTCCAGACGCGATATTGGCCGACGCGATCATTCCCCAGGCGACGGCTTCGCCGTGCAGAAAACGCCGGTAGCCGCTTTCAGCTTCCAGCGCGTGGCCGATGGTATGGCCAAGGTTGAGCACGCGCCGCAGGCCATTTTCGCGCTCGTCCGATGAGACCACTTCAGCTTTCAGTTTGACGGATTCGGCGATGATCCATTCCAGCTTTGCGGGGTCGCGGCGCAATTTTCCGGCATCGACATTTTCCAGGGCGCGAAACAGTTCAGGCTTACCGATCACGCCGCACTTGAGGGCTTCATAAAGTCCGGCGCGAAATTCGCGGTCGGGCAGAGTGCTCAGAACTCCGGGATCGATCAGCACGATCCGAGGATGATGGAAGGTGCCGGCGAGGTTTTTTCCGGCTCGAAGGTTGACGCCGGTCTTGCCGCCGATCGAAGCATCCACTTGCGCCAGCACCGTGGTGGGGATTTGCACCAGTTCGATGCCGCGCATGTAGAGCGACGCTACCAGGCCGGTTACATCGCCGGTCACGCCGCCCCCGAAGGCGACGATCACGGAATTTCGCTCTGCGCCGAGGCGGCTCAATTGCTCGCAAAGTTTCTCGACGGTGGCAAGCTTCTTGTGGGTTTCGCCATTGGGCATCTCGAGGAACTTCACCGTGAAGCCAGCGGCAGAAAGTGAAGCGTTCAGTTTCTTTCCCCATCTCCGCCGGACGGGCGGAACCGTGACTACGAACAGGCTTCTGGCTTTCGAGCGCGAGTTGGCGGAGGCGTCGAAGAGATTACGCAGGATCGTGCCGGCACGCTGCAGCAGGCCGTTTTCAATGACTGCGTCATACGATTTTGGCGGAAGCGCAATGGTTACGCGGTTCATTGTTGTCGATTCATCATAGCGTATGTGGAGTTTGGCTTCTGGGTGCTGGCTGCTGGCTGCTGGCTTCTGGCCGATCCAGAATGCACAGGCCAGAGCCACGAGCAAGGGAGTCGGGCGCTGTTAACCAGAGTATTGGTTGCAAGCTACTGGCTTCTGTCTTGTAGCTTTTGGGTGCTGGACTATCCGGAGTGGACGTGCCAGAAGCCAGAAGCTGCTTCACCAGTTGCTTAACCAGAAGTCAAAAGCGGCGGACAGGAGTGTCCGCCACACATACATTACGTGGCTTTTTTCTTTATGGGATTGACCAGCGATGCGATTACGGAGATTGCGAGGACGCCTGCGACTGCGAACAGGGCGACGGGCGTTGGGATTTCAAAATAATGGGACAGGAGCATCTTGCCTCCGACGAAGACGAGGATCAGAGACAGGCCGTAATGCAGGTAGCGAAACATCTCCATCATTCCCGCCAGGGCAAAGTACATGGAGCGCAAGCCTAGAATCGCGAAGACGTTTGAGGTATAGACGATAAACGCGTCACGAGTAATGGCGAGAATGGCAGGAATGGAATCCACGGCGAAGAGCAGGTCGGTAGTTTCAACCACCAGCAGCACGACGAACAACGGCGTGGCGTAGAGAGCGGGACGGCGAACGAAAAACTTGGTGCCTTCATACCCTTCAGTCACCGGCACCCAGCGGCGGAAGAGCCGCAGGACCGGGTTCTTGTCCGGGTGGATCTCGGCTTCGTTCTGAAAGAACAGTTTGATCCCGCTGTAGACCAGGAAGGCTCCGAATACATAGATGATCCAGTGGAATCTCTCGATCAGGCCCACTCCGGCGGCGATGAAAGCTGCGCGCATGACGAGCGCTCCCAGGATTCCCCAGAACAAGACCTTATGCTGGTGACCGGGTTGAACCTGAAAGAAACGAAAAATCAGGAGGAAGACAAAAAGGTTGTCGACACTGAGTGAAAGCTCAATGACGTATCCGGTGACGAACTCGAGCGCCGGGGTGCGGCCGTGCCAGAAGAAAATCACGACCGCGAAAATGGCGGCCAGCGCGATCCACGCCAGGCTCCAGGTTGCAGCTTCGCGAAAAGTTACGGCGCGGGCACGGCGATGGAACACACCCAGATCCAACACCAGCATGGAGAGAACGAAAAGGTTAAATAGTATCCAGAACAGTAGCAATCGGCGCCCCAGGGCAGACTCTGTGTGGGGCGGACACTCTTGTCCGCCGCCTTTGATTTTGACTTTAAACCTCGCGCGCCTTTTTGAAAACTACGGCAACAATCACGAGACGACAATCACAGGACGACAATCGCAAGTCCACAATCACAAGTCCACAACCATAAGAACAACAGCAAAAGCGGCGGACAGGAGTGTCCGCCCCACACACACTTAATCTTTTCTGCCGAGCTTGCCGTTTTCCCAATCGCTCCACATGCCAAAAAGCTTTAGCTGATCCGCCAGATGAGTTTCACGCAGAGTCTGCTCGATCCCGGCATGGTGAAGGCGCGGACCGGGAAGCTCGGGGGCATCGGCGATGCCGAAGGTCAAGGCGCTGGCTAGAACCACGTGTTTTCTGAGTTCGGCCAGATCGACTTTGTCGAAAGTGTCAGACATGGCGTGATAGTTGAGCATGTAGTTGGCTTCCTCCTGGTTGGCGACAAAAGTTGGAACTCCTTCGAGCAGGAAGTTGAAGTTGTCGGTGCCCCAATCCGCGTCGGTGGTGAGAGCTGTCGCGTCCAGCGGTTTCAATGGAGCGACCAGAACGGTCGCGGCGTTTACCAGGTCGCGGCGGCCGCCCAGGGAAAATCCGGTGACGCGCCCGATGCCGGAATCGAAGATCACGACGGCAGCGGCTTTATCCAGCTCAGCACGATGCGCAATGGTGTAAACGTGCGAGCCTATGAGTCCTTCTTCTTCTCCGGAGAAAAGGATGAAGCGGATACTGCGCTTCGGACGCTCGCCGGAAGCCTTGATCGCTCGCAGTGCATCGACCACCAGCGCGGCATTGCATCCGTTGTCGAGGGCTCCGGTACCGAGATCCCACGAGTCAAGATGCGCGCCCAGGATGACAAACTCGTCGGGTTTCTGGCTGCCTCGAAGTTCGGCGACCACGTTGGATGAGGTGATGGGTCCGCCAACCGTGTTGGGGATGGAAAGATCGGCGAAGAGTTTCTGTCCGGAAGCCAGCAGGCGCGCGACGCGTCCTGCGTCCTCGCGTGCGACTAGGACCATGGGCAGGCGGTCGATTTCTCCGTTACCGGAATTGGTATGGCGGTAGAGCAGATCGTTCGGACGGCTGGATTGAAATGCGATCGCCAATGCCTTGCCTGCCAGGGCACGATCGATCACGCCGGGCGCCTTGAGATATTCAGCAAAGAGATCGTCCCAGGTGTGCATCTCCTCGGAGTGGACCAGAAGAATCGCGCCGGCGATGTCGCCCGCTTTGGCAAATGCTTCAATGGTGCCCGGCCCGACATCGATCACGGGCACGTGCGTATGCGGAGCCAGAGCCGGAGCCCATGCAATAGAAACCGCCCTCAGAACGAACTGCTGGGGCGCGACTACGGTCATTCTGGTTGCGCCTTCCGCCCATGATGCCTGGATGGAGAAGTCTTCGGTATGCACGCTGTCCGCGCCCGCGTTTTTGAAGGCCGCTACTCCCCACGCAACAGCATTTTCCATGGCGGGCGTACCCGGGACACGGCCACCGACCTGGTCAGTCAGTTGCTGGAGGTTGGTTTCGAGCGGAGATGGCTTCTGGGCTTCCGCAATCACGCGATCTACGGCGTTCTGAGCAAACGCGGCGCTAAAAAGGACGGGGATTAGAAGCAGGCACAGGCGAGCACGTCGCATAGGGCAGAATTAGAAACGAAAATTGGGAAAAGAGCAAAGTGGCTGCACGGCGTAGAGATCAGTGAATTCAGTTGTCAGTTGTTAGTTCTTAGTTCTCGGTTATTTTCCTGTCGAGCAGGCGGATGGTTTCGAGGATTACCTTGCCTACGATTTCGATGCTCTTGGGACTGAGCTTGTCCAGAGTGTCCTGCGGGGTGTGGTGGAAGACGTTGCCGTAGCCGTAGTCCAGATCGATCAGGTCGGCTGAAGGGACGCCGCGCTGGACAAAGGGCAGGTGATCGTCTTCCACGGCGATCGTTCGGGAGAAAAAATGAGATTGGTAGCCGAGTCGTGTGGCCGCCCGATAAACAACGTCTTCGAGCCAGGGAGTGGAGTTATTATCGCGATCAACATTCAGGTCGGCGTCGCCGATCATATCCGCGAGCAGCAATGCCTTGATGTTTTTCAGCGTTCCATCTTTCTGCCATTTTTCGGCCAGGTGGCGAACGCCATAGAGGCTGTCGGTGGAAGTCCAGTTTTTTACGGCTTCCTCGCCATCGGTCCATAACAGCCAAACGCTGTAGCCTTCGCGCTTTTTGCCTCGCAGTTGGTTAGCCAGTTCCAGAAGGATGGCGGTGGAAGAACCGCCGTCATTCGCTCCCACGTAGCCGGTATCGCGCAGCGGGTAGTTGGTGTCGTAGTGACCTGCCACGACGATCACGCCTTCGCGAGTGCCGGGAAATTTGGCGATGATGTTGCGGACCGGAAACTGGGCTTCGGGGGTGTCGGCGGTGAAGGCGTCGTCTTCAAGCGAATCACCTTTGAGGTGCGCCAGAATGTAATTTTCGAGTTTCTTGTGGGCGGGACTACCTATCGGACGCGGGCCGAAGGCGACGATCTCGCGCGTGTACTGCATGGCGCGAGCGGCATTGAAAGCTGGCAAGGGCCCAGATTGCGCACCGGCGGCCAGTGTGAAGAACAGCATAGCGACTGCAAGGGACAGTTTGCCGCCGAGTTTCGCCCGGCCAGGACGGGTCGGAAACCCGTCCTTACAAGGCTGGCGCCACTGCTTTTCGACAACTGTCGCCGTCATCGATCTTTTCTGGCCTGGCGCGCTTTGCGCTGTTTCGGATGCACCAGCCACGCGATGCCGATGCTGATGATGTACAGCGCCACCATCGGGGCGGCGAAGATGCACATGTTGAGAATGTCAGTAGTCGGCGTGATGATAGCGGCGATGATGAAGATGACGAGGATTGAGTAACGCAGATTGCGCCACATCCAGCCGGCATTCACGATCCCCATCAGGGCGAGGAAAAAAACCAGTATCGGCAATTCGAAGATCACGCCCATGCCGATCATGATGGTCAGAAACAAATCCGTGTACTCGCCGATTGTGATCATCGGCTGGAATTGTTTTCCGTAATCGATCAGGAAATTCAGGGCTGCGGGATAAACCATCTTGTAGGCGAAGAGGCCGCCCGACAGGAACAGCAGCACCGTGGAAAACATGAAGGGAAATACGTAGCGCTTTTCGTTGCGATACAGGCCGGGAGAGATGAACATCCAGACCTGGTACAGGACGAAGGGCGAGGTCACGAACAGGCCGGCCAGGGCCGCCACTTTCAGGTAAAGATTGAAGGGCTCGGTGGGATTGAGATACACCAGCTTTTCGGCCATCCCATTGCGCCGCAAGGCTTCCATGATGGGATGCTGCACGTAACTGAAGATGAATTCGTGGTAGTTCCAGCAGGCGAAGAATCCCACGGTCACAGCGATGATGGAATAAATGAGGCGGCGGCGCAGCTCCTCGAGGTGGTCGAGGAAGCTCATGGCGGTGAGTCCGTCGCGCGACTCGTCGGCGGGGGGATTTTCTGCAGCCATCTCAGGCATCGGGAGCCTTGGCCAGCGAATTGGTTTCAGGGACGGAAATTTCGCTGGGAGGCAGGCTGCTTGCAGCTACCGATCCGGTGGGCGCCTGAACTGGAGGAAGAATGGTCTGGCGATGATTTTCGATATCGATTTGCGAGATTTCGGACTCGATTTGGGCCTTGAATTCATTGGAAGCCCGCTTAAATTCATTGAGGGCTTTGCCAATCTGACGTCCAATTTCGGGCAACTTCTTCGGGCCGAAGAGGATCAGGGCAAAAAGAAACAGGAAGATCATCTCTGGAAAACCCAGGTTCATGCCTACATGATACTGCCGGAGCGAATCGGCGGCAATCTGGTTCGTTGCGGCCACAAAGTCATTCATTGCGAAGGCGCCAGGATCCGCGAAGGTACGAGATCTGAGAAGGGGCAGCCTTACAAAGCCGCTCGCCTGGCGGAACCCTCAGCCGGTTTTTGCGCATCCAATCCTGAAGCGGTTCGACCGAAAATCACTTCCATGTTTGCTCTGCCCTAGTGGTTACTTCCGGGTGGCTGAAAAGGTGGCTATTGTGAGTCGGACAGCGTTATACTTCGCTCAGACGCGCTTGCCGGGGTGTTTCTTACCTCCCCGGCGAAGGAAATAATGATGGTTGGGAATTCTCGTCGCGCACTCTTCCTGGTTGTATTCATCCTTGTCACCTGTGGATTTCTCGGGATCGTTTTTGGGCAGAAGATTAATCCTTCAGCCGCTCCCGGTGGAGATTCAGACGTCCGTGACAGCCTGCGGCAGTTCACCACGGTATATGACGTGGTGGAGCAGAATTATGCCGAGCCGGTGAACCCGGACAAGGCCATCTATAACGGCGCCATCCCAGGGATGCTGCATGTGCTGGATCCGCACTCCAATTTCTTCGATCCCAAGGCCTATTCCCTGCTGCGTGAAGATCAGCGCGGGAAATATTACGGCGTGGGAATGACGGTGGGGCCGCGCAACAATAAAGTGATCGTCATCGCGCCTTTCGTGGGCACGCCGGCGTATCGCGCGGGAATCCGGCCGGGCGACATTATCGCGGCTGTGGATGGCAAGCCGACCGACAACATGAGTACGGGCGACGTAGCCGACCTGCTGAAGGGACCCAAAGGAACCACTGTTCACATCACGATTTTGCGTGAAGGCGCGGACAAGCCGCTCGAATTCGCCGTGGTGCGCGACGAAATTCCGCGGTATAGCGTGGACCTGCATTTCCTCATCAAGCCGGGAATTGGCTATATGCACGTCTCGGGCTTTAACGAGACCACGGAGCATGAAGTTGCGGACGCGCTCGACCAGATGGGCGACCTCAAGGGATTAATTCTCGATTTGCGGCAGAATCCTGGCGGGTTGCTCAATGAAGGCGTGGGCGTGGCGGACAAGTTTCTGCATAAGGGACAGCTGATCGTTTCCCACCACGGACGTTCCTCACCGGAGAAGCGTTACACTGCGGCGCATGGCAATGGCGGCAAGGATTATCCGCTAGTGGTGCTGGTGAACCGGGGAACGGCCTCGGCGGCGGAGATCGTCGCTGGCGCGATTCAAGACCATGATCGAGGATTGATTGTGGGTGAGACTACCTTCGGCAAGGGGTTGGTGCAGACGGTTTATCCGTTGTCGGAGAACACCGGGCTGGCACTGACCACTGCGAAGTATTACACCCCGAGCATGCGGTTGATCCAGCGTGACTATGCCAATGTCTCGCTTTACGACTACTACTTTAATCGCGAAAGCGAAGAGACGGCGCACAACGCCAGCCGCGAAGTGAAACTTACAGACAGCGGCCGCACCGTCTATGGCGGCGGCGGAATCACGCCCGACGTTAAAATTGACGCGGTGAAGAGCAATCACTTTCAGGATTCGCTGCTGCAGCATTACGCGTTCTTCAACTTTGCCAAGCATTACGCGGTCACCCATCATCCGGCCAAAGGCTTTGAGGTGGACGACATCGTGCTGCAGGACTTCCGCAAGTTCATGGATGACGAGAAAATTCCCTATACCGAGGCCGAGTTGCTTGAGAACAACGCCTGGGTGCGGTCGAACATCAAGAGCGAGATTTTCGTGGACGTATTTGGGCAAGAGGAAGGGTTGAAAGTGCGAGCGGAAACCGATCCGCAAGTAACCAAGGCGCTGGAACTTTTGCCTCAGGCCAAATCGCTGGCGGAAAATGCTCGCAAGATCGTCGCGGAACGGACGGGCGGGCATCCTCTGATAAACCAGTAGATCAATTTAGTGTTTGTGAAGGCCCGAGTCCTCGGGCCTTTTTTATTTTGCGCTTCCACCGGCCATGTGGGGACAGCCGCCCTCGGCTGTCCAGCGGAGCAAAGCTCCGCCGATTTGGCTGTAGGCAAAAACCTGCCGAGCTTCGCTCGACCGGACAGCCGGGGGCGGCTGTCCCCACGTGGTCTGGGGCGGTGACTTACTGTCCTTTCTTCTCATTGACTTGACCTGGTTTACCGCGCATAATCCGCAATTGAGGCTGGTTTTGACCCCTGCCAGTCCGCCACCTCCGGACAACGGATGGCCACCTCCGAACGCCAAATTCCGGCTGGTTTCGCTCGCGTCCCGGCTGGCTTGGCGCGGTTGAGCCGATGGTGAGACATGGGGTATGGATGTTGGCCTCGATCCCAGCTCTGGTGGCGGGATGGACGGACTGGCGCTCGCGCCGTATCCCGAACTGGCTGACCGTGCCGGCTTTATTGGCCGGTATCGCAGCCAATTCCCTGGCCCTGGGCTGGCCGGGAGCCAAGGAATCGCTGCTGGGGGCCGGGTTGGGCCTGGGGCTATTGCTGCCCTTTGTCCTGATAAGAAGTCTGGGCGCGGGGGATTGGAAGCTGGCGGGAGCGCTGGGGGCGTTTCTAGGCCCGTCGCGGCTGATTACGGTTCTGATGGGAACGATCCTGGTGGCGGGCCTGATGGCTGTGGCCTTAATCATCTGGAAAAAGCGGGTTCGGCAGACGCTGCGTAATCTGGCTCATATCCTGGCCAGCCTGTTCACGCTTCACCTGCCAGGACCGGAGGTATCGCTGGATAATCCAGAATCTGCGAAGATACCGTTTGGGGTGGCCATGGCGGTGACGGTGGTTCTTTATACTGTGGGGCAGGCGTTACAGATTTTCTAGCAGGATGGAAATATCAGCTGGATGAAATGCTGGCGAAGATGAAATTCTGGAAAAAAATCGCTAGCGACAGCAGAGGTGCAGAGATTGCGGAAGCGGCGATCGTGCTGCCTCTTGTGTTTATGCTGCTACTTGGGATTTACTGGTTTGGTCGGGCATACAATATTTATTCTACGATCACGCATGCAGCTCGAGAGGGGGCGCGCGCTGCCACTGCGCAGACGTGCGCGACCTGCGGAAATACCGCGATGTTAGAGAACCAGGTCGCGACCCGCGTGGCTCAGGCCTTACAGGCGTCGAAGCTCGATCCGGGACAAGTGACTGCCTTGCAGCCCAACCCTACTTTGAAGGATTGTGTGACGGGGGCGGCCATAATTCCGGCCTGCGCATCAAGTCCCGCAATTTGCTTTGCCTCGAATGTCCGCCTGAACGACCCGACGACGGGTCCGGCGGCTTGTGGCGTTTCAGTTAGCTTCCAATATCCCTATCAGTTCTATCTTCCCTTCACGTCGTTGAATGGGCAATTGATTCACCTCAAGGCCGACGTCCAGACCACGGGGGAAGACTAGTGCCGCTAGGTAAATCGCGATTCCAAGGGTGGAAAGCGCTTCTCGGAGATGCCTCTGGCTCGCAATTATTGGAATTCGCGGTCGCGCTTCCCCTCCTCGTAGTTTTCGTCGTGGGAATTTTCGACTTCGGCGAAGCTTTTAATGTGAAGCAGAAGATGAATAATATTGCTCGGGAAGGGGCGCGCTTCGCTTCGGCCCTGCCTACAAATGATCTCGATGCACTTGCAACTCCAGCCTCGGTCACCGCGATCCATGATCTCGTAGAGACTCACCTGCAAGCCGGACGGATGAACGATTGTGGTCTGGCCGGAGCGGGGGCTGTGAATGGTCCGGTACTCAGTTGGACTTACACCGCGGCGGGAGGCGGGTGCCCGGCACCGCTGATTCTGACCATTGAGCGGGGTTATTCCTTCCCAACGATCATCGGCGGCAATACGTTCAACGTCATGAGTACACGCGTCACTTTGGTATATCCGTATCAGTGGCAGTTCAACCGAGTCATTGGACTGCTGGCACCGGGAGCCACTTATCCCGGCGTCAGTCAGATCCGGACCGACGCAATCGTTCCGAATATGAACTGAGAGGGTATGAGCCGCACCGGAACTAAATCGAAGTTTCGTCTACGCTCGGGAGAGCGCGGTCAGACGATCATACTGGTGGCCGTCAGCCTGGTTACATTGCTTGCCATGGCGGCACTAGCAATTGATGTGGTGACCCTGTATGTGGCCCGCAGCGAGATGCAACGTGCGGCGGATGCCGCAGCGCTAGCGGGTGCGAAGGCGTTTGTGGATTCTGGCCTAACTTCGCTCGCGCCCACTGACCCTAGCTACGCCAACCGACAAGCTCTGGCTCAGAACATGGCTGCGACCGTGATCAGCTCGATTCTGCCGCAGAACAGAGTTTCGGGCGCCCCCCCCTTGCTCGCCGCCGGATCGCCGGCTATCGACTTGACACGAGCGGGTAATCCACAAGTTACCGTCACTCTGCAAAGAACTGACCTGCCCACTTTCTTCGCGCGCATTTGGGGAACCAGACTCGCCACGATAACAGCCACAGCGGTGGCGGAAGCTTATAATCCTGCCAATGCACCAGCAGGTTATCCCCCGATTGCTCCGAAATGCGTCAAGCCATTGCTAGTGGACAACAAAGACCCAGTGAGCACGCAGCCATTCGTAGACCCTGTCACCGGGCTGCCAACCGCACTAAATGTAATTGGGGAAGGAATGACGCTTTGTCCAACCGGCAGCCCATGCGTTAACCCCACTCCGTTGCGCTTCCGGCCAGCGCTGGTGACACCCAGCGCTGCTAATCTCTGTCCGGCTACATGCAATCCTCCCGCATCGGATTACGAGAGCAGCATTGAGTGCTGTGACTCGGCTACTGTCTATGCGTGCGGCGGTACCCCCAATCCAATCGCAAATCCAGTAACGCCCCAAGTTAGTATTGACACCAATAACGGCTTTCAATGTGTAACAAAATATGCGTCGGCGGACAGCCTTAACCCTGCTAGCATCCCTGGGTTTTCGGCGGGAACGAGCCCGGTTGAGATAACATCTCTAAGTTCGCTGAATCCAGTAACAACAAGCAGCTCTATCGTCACGTTGCCTATAGTCCCCCCGACTGGACCAGTGACTGTTGTCGGATTTTTGCAGGTGTTTATTGACCCGGTCCCAGTCGCGGCGGGCAGTGCGCCCACGGCCCACATTCTGAATGTTATCGGCTGCGGCAATAGTCCCGGGCCACCTCCGCCTGTGCTCGGCGGCGGATACTCTCCCATTCCCGTTCGACTCATTCATCAATAGGAACGATTAGTTAGTGCATGTCCGCTGCCGCACGAGCGGGGGCGCTCGCGCCTACATTTACAGATTGGGTGGGGGAGCGTCGCCCTGCTGGGGAGTGTCTTGTGGGGCTGGGGTGTCTGGGGGTTGCTGTTGCACTTCGGGTTGGGGCTCGGGTTGCGGCTGCTCTGGCTCTGGTTGGGTTCCGGTGACGGGCGCCTGCGGAGTTGGGACAGCGGGTTGCATTGCGCCTTCGGTGCCTCGGTAGCTGAGCATCACGCTCTTCAGTTTGCCGGGATCGGTTTCCGAATCCACCATGATGAAGTTGAAGCGCGAGCCGTTGAGCAGCGAGACCAGGGCCTCGCGGATGGGCAGAGAAGCGATATTGGCGACGATCTGTTCCTGGGCGGCGCCGGGCGGCATGGTAATTTCGGTGCCGGTCTGGCGATGGACTTCGTTGAGGATCTCGGCCAGGCTGGCGTGTTCGGCTGAGATGCTCAAGCGTCCGTTTTGATACACCACCTGCATGGCCGGCACCGGCTTGGCCGGAGGCGGAGTATAAGAAACATTGTCCAGGTGGGCTTTGGCCGCGGCCTGCTGCTGGTCAGAAGTCAGCTTCACGATGACGGTTTTTCCGTCGGGAAAAATCTGGTAGTGCTGCGGGCTGTTGAGATCGATGACCACGCGAGTCACCAGCGGCTTGGCGCTGTAGCGGGCCACGCGGAAACCTTTTATATCGCCCTGATTGATGAGTTTGCTGTGCAGGCCGGCAGCGGGCACGGCATTGGGAAAATCCAGGATCAGGCGATCGGGATCCTTGGCCACCTGGGTGCGCACGGCCAGCGACTGGCTGCCTTCAATCTCCACGCTGATGCCGGCCGCTGTGTTGGTCACGGCAACGCTCTGCAAGGTTCCCTGAGGTGCCGGAGCAGGCGCGGCAAATGTCAGGGACGCGAGTCCGATGACACAGATCGACCAAATACCGAACCAGGTACCGACCAGCCGAGGATGAAAACAGTTGCGCATCTGCGCTAATTCTAGCAGTCCTGCAGTGGGCCGGGCCTTACTTTGGCCCTTCTGAGTTCAGCGTGCAGGCGGGATTGCGGGACTGGCCTGAAATGGGAGGGCGCATTGCTGCCCGAGTCGATTCTCCGGGATTCTTCGGGAGGGCTGCTGGTTTGGCGAAAACCCAGTTACCGGTTTCTGGTTCTCCGTTCTCAGTTCTCCCGATTTTATCTACTTCTTTTCTTCGGAGGCGGGAGGTGCGGCCGAGGCTGAGAGCCGGTTGATCTCGGCCAACTGTTTTTGAGCTTCGTCGATTTCTTCGGGTTGTTTCAGAGTTTTTATGTAGTTCTGTATGTGGGTGGCCGCTTCGGGATATTCGCGCTTCTGCTCCAGAATTACGCCCAGCAGGTATTCCATCTTGGGGTATTGATGCTGGTCGTCGATTTTCATCCCCTGGCGGGCACTCTTCTCCGCCTCCTTCAGGTTTTGCAGGTAGTAATTTCCCAGGGCATTGCGGAACCATGCGTCGGGGAAGTTCACCGGATTCAGCGCCAGCAACTGGCTGGTGACCGTGACCAGCTGCTGCCACTGTTTTTCCTGGGTGTCCAGTTCGGCCAGTCCACGATAGGGGTTGGCGTATTTTGAATCGGCGGCGATGGACTGCTCGAAGGAATGGCGGGCCTGAGCCGGAGTATTCATGTGCATCTGCACGCGCCCCAGATCGAACCAGGCGACGGCGTACCTGGGATAAATCTCAACCGCCTTGCTCAACAACTGTTGGGCTTCTTCCCACTTCTGTTTGGTGGCTTTGTCGCGTCCCTTCTCATAGGCCTTCTGCGCATCCTTGGGCGCCATGGCGCTGGTGGCGCTGATCGTCAGGCCTTCAACATGCCCCATGCGGTGCAGTACCAGACGGCCGATGTCGGCGCTTTCGAAGGTGGAGAGGCGGCTGGTGAGGTCGATGGGTTGCGCCATGAAGCCGGGGAGCTCCGCCACCAGCTCGCAACTGCGCCAGTCACGCTGAACGTTGCTGCCCGGGGTGATGGAGCCGCTTGAATTCACATCGGCATCGCTGATACCGGCCAGGGCAGCCGTGCGGTCGCCCAGTTCGAAACTGAAGCTGCCATGAGAGTCGGTGTGAGCTACCGTCTGTTTGCGTCCGCTGCACACCGTCAGGATCGACGCTGACTCGGTGATCTGTGAACCGTCGTCGAGCACGACCTTGCCGGTAAGGAAAGCCCGCTGTCCCATGTTAGGGTCGTTTCCATTGAACGTCGGCTGGGTGGTGGTGGTTCGACTTGGGGTGGATGTGGGTGTACCCCGGGAAGCCGTGCCTTTTGAGCCCTGGGCTGCAGCCGAAACACTGAGAGTCAGGGTGAGGAAAACGCAGCAGGTCAGCCGGTAATTCATAGCGAGCCCCCGAGTCGAAGATTGGGACGATTATACGTCCGGAGCCGGGGCCGGGTAGCAAGTTAATTCGGGTAATCGGAGCGCCACGAACGACGCAGGGGAGGACGCCTCGTCCGACCCTACGAGCGACAGCTCGGCGGTTTTGACTGGCATAACAGAAGGGCCTGGCAGATTGAGGCCAAGGCTCCGAACAACGACGAGCTGCGCTCGTCTGCCCGGACGCGACGTCCGGGCCTACGTGGCTTGGGATGAAAAAGGGCGGGTGAGCGAGTACAATCCCCGGCATGTCTATACGACTAAGTATCGCTCTTGTCTGCGGGTTGATCGCAGCCGCGACTATCGGCGGTTTTGCGCAGGAAATTCAGAAGCTGGATCCGTCTCTCGACCAGCTCGTGCCCGCCCATGCCATGCTGGAAAAAGTGGCGACCGGTTTCAACAAGTGGACGGAAGGGCCGGTGTGGACTCGCGACGGCACTTTGCTGTTCGCGGAAATTCCGGCGAACAACATCGACCAATGGATTCCGGGCCAGGCCGCAAGCGTCTTCATGCACCCTAGTGGATACACGGGCTCCGAGGCTTTCAAGGGTCCCGAGCCGGGTTCGAATGGAATGACTCGCGATGCCGACGGACGCGTTAGCGTAGCGGGTCACGCCCGCCGCAATGTGTGGAGGCTGGAGAAAGTCGATCCCAAAGCCCAGATCACGGTGCTGGCGGATTCGTACCAGGGCAAGAAGCTCAATAGTCCCAACGACCTGGTTTATAAATCCGATGGTTCGCTGTATTTCACCGATCCGCCTTATGGCCTGCCCACGCAAAGCGATGACGATCCGCTGAAGGAATTGAAGGTGAACGGGGTTTACCGGTTGCCCGGAGCCCGCCAGCACAAGGCCGGCGCCCCGCCCGACCGCGACCAGTTGCAGTTGGTGATCAAAGATCTTCCCCGGCCGAATGGTGTGGCTTTTTCGCCGGATGAGAAATTCCTGTACATCGCGGATTCTGGCAAGAAAGTATGGATGCGTTATGAAGTGCAGACGGATGGGTCGGTAACGAATGGGTCGGTGTTTCTCGATCCTTCGGCGGACCCGGCGAAGGGCGTGCCGGATGGCTTGCGGCTGGACAAGAACGGAAACATCTACGGCGCCGGCCCCGGTGGCGTCTGGATCATTTCGCCGGAGGGCAAGCACCTTGGAACGATCAAGGTTCCGGAGGTTGTGAGCAACGTGGCCTGGGGCGATAAAGACGGCAAAACCCTTTACATCACGGCCAGCACCAGTGTTTACCGTATCAAGCTGAGCGTGGCGGGCGACAGCCGGCACTGAGCCGTATCCTTCTCGGTGTCCTTTGCGGTCAAGGTCTTGATCACTGGCAGCGAGGTCAAAGTCTTTACCGCGAGGACGCAAAGGCATTCCGCAAAGGTCGCAAAGGAAGCGAAATTCCGTCAAACTTTTTAGAGACCGGTGGGCTGCGGCCGGAATCTTATCAAGTGGATGATGGAACAGAAATCTAACCCGCGTGTGGTAATTGTTGGAAGCGGCTTCGGCGGACTGCTGGCGGCGCGTACGTTGGCGCGGTATCCGGTTGCAATTACGCTCATCGATCGCCAGAATTTCCATACTTTTCAACCTCTGCTTTACCAGGTGGCGACGGCCGGGCTGTCTCCGGGGGAAATCGCCGCGCCGATTCGCTGGATTCTCCGCAGCCGCCGCAACGTCGAAGTGTTGATGTCAGAGGTGCAGGATTTCGATTTGTCGCGCCGCGTGGTGAAACTTTCGGATGGAGAAGTCCCCTACGATTACCTGATCGTTGCCGCGGGGGCGAGCCATGCCTATTTCGGCCATGATGAATGGGAACCCTTCGCACCCGGCCTGAAGACAATCCAGGATGCACTGGAGATCAGGCGACGCGTGCTGCTGGCGTTTGAGCTAGCGGAACGGCAAGCCCGCAGCGGAGAAGGGCAGGTCCAACTCAATTTTGTCGTGGTCGGCGGTGGCCCCACGGGAGTGGAACTGGCTGGGACGCTGGCTGAGATCGCGCGCTGGGCGCTGACTAACGAGTTTCGAACCATCGATCCGCGGAAGACGAGAATCGTGCTGGTTGAAGGCGGGCCCCGGGTTCTGCCGGCCTATCCGGAGGATCTCTCCCGCAGTGCCGAAGAACAGTTGCGGCGCCTTGGAGTGGAGGTCCATACGTCTGCGATGGTGACCGGCATCACTCCGGGCGCGGTGCATATGGGAGCCACGCAACTTCCGGCTGCCGTGATTCTTTGGGCGGCGGGAGTGGCTGCATCTCCCCTGGGGAAAAAGTTGGGAGCGCCGGTGGATCGCGCCGGTCGAGTGGCGGTGAATCCTGATCTCAGCCTGCCTGGGCATCCTGAAGTTTTCGTGATCGGCGATCTGGCCACACTCAGGGACAAACATGGGAAACTGCTTCCCGGCATCGCGCCCGTCGCCATGCAGGAAGGCAAAGCCGCCGCCCACAATATCGGGGCCGATTTGCGAGGCGAGCCACGCAAGAATTTTCACTACTTCAACAAAGGCAACCTGGCCACCATCGGGCGAGCGGCGGCCGTGGCCGAGTTCGGCAAGATTCATGTTTCCGGATTTCTGGCATGGCTGTCGTGGTTGTTCATCCACATTTTCTTCCTGATCGGGTTTCGCAATCGCATCATTGTGATGGTGCAGTGGGCCTGGTCTTATTTCACATATGAGCGAGGCGCGCGCCTGATCACCGGGGACACGCATCTGCCGGGGTGGGACGAGTTGAAAGCCGAGGAAACGCGGGAGTCGACTGCGGCGGATTGATTCGCCGGAATCGATGCTGCCGTTCGGGCAAACTGTGCTGTGGGCGGGCGGGACGCCCCCCAGATAGCCAGCGGGACGCCGGCGCTACTTTGTTGGCTGTTTTGAGAGACAATAGGGTCTGGCTTAGCCGATGACGTTGCCTTCCATTTCGCGGCGGGTGCTGACCGCGGTTGCGGGTTTGTTGTTGTGTATTTCTGTTCCATCGTCTGCGGAAGTCTTGAAGATCGCGGTCAACGATGCCATTCATCCCATCACGGATGAGTACATTGGACGCGCGCTCTCCGAGGCCGCGCGTAACAAGGACCAGGCACTGCTGATTGAGTTGAACACCCCCGGCGGATTGC
The DNA here is from genome assembly GCA_963814725.1 of Terriglobia bacterium. Lineage (GTDB taxonomy): Bacteria > Acidobacteriota > Terriglobia > Terriglobales > Acidobacteriaceae > JAIQFF01. Next base: position 1,183,751 of record CAWFDY010000009.1, on the reverse strand, counting down.
TGGACTCCACCCGCAACATCATTGAGAAAATTCTGGCGTCGCCGGTTCCGGTGATTATTTATGTCACCCCCAGCGGCAGCCGCGCGGCGTCGGCTGGGTTTTTCATCATGGAGAGTGCGGACGTGGCCGCCATGGCTCCGGGAACCAATACGGGCGCGGCTCACCCAGTCACGCTGGGCGGCGGCAAGGTGGACGACGTCATGAAAGAAAAGATGGAGAATGACGCTGCCGCCCTGATGCGCTCGGTGGTTTCGAAGCGCGGGCGCAACGTGGAGGCCGCCGAGAGCACGGTGCGGCAATCGAAATCCTTCACCGAGCAGGAAGCGCTTTCGCAAAAGCTGATCGACTACGTGGCGACCGGCGAGCAGAATCTGCTGCAGCAAATGCAAGGCAAGACGATCAAGCGCTTTGACGGAAAGGCGGTCACGCTCGATCTGGCTGGACAGGTCATTCGACCATTCGATATGACGCTGAAGCAGCGGATCCTGGCCTTCATCATGGATCCCAACATCGCGTTTATTCTTCTGGCAATTGGCGGGCTGGCGCTCTATGCCGAGTTCAACCATCCTGGCGCAGTGCTGCCCGGGACGGTAGGAATCGTGTTCATCCTGCTGGCGGTATTCGCGCTTAACCTTCTGCCGGTACGTTTTGCCGCCGTGGTGCTGATCTTCGCGTCATTCGCGTTGTTCGCGCTGGAGGCGAAATTTGCCGCGCACGGCGTTCTGGCGATCGGCGGAGTCGTCACCATGGTGCTGGGTGGACTGCTGCTGGTGGATGCGCCGATTCCGGAGATGAGAGTCCATCTGCTTACCGCGCTGGTGGTAAGCATTCCGCTGGGAGCGATTACGGTATTCCTGATGAGCATTGCCTTGAAGGCGCGGGCCAACAAGGTGGTGACCGGCGCCCAGGGGATGGTTGGGCAGATTGGCATTGCGCAGACGGTTCTATCTCCCAGCGGGAAGGTTTTTATTCGCGGAGAGATTTGGGACGCAACTTCCGCCCACGGTGTACCCGCCGGACAGGCCGTGGTGGTGCTCGGAGTGGACGGACTTCAACTGCGGGTCGCGCCCTCGCCGGCGGCGTTGCAGGTTCCAGCAGTGAGCGTGGTGTGAGAGCTTCCTCTCTCATGCGCTGCAGTGAGGGCGGGCTGTAGCCCAAAACGGCCGAGTCTGGTGCGGCTATAGTGGTCCTTTGACTTCGCTCAGGATGACATAGTCAGGCGTGACAGATTGGCATCTGGTGAGGCACCCCCGGCTCCGGGGAGATGCCGTATCCTTGGGGAAGTTGCGGTACAATCCGCCACAGAAGCCTTTCGAATGTTCCAGACGTTCTTGCTTTAGGCGCGGAGGAGTCGGATGGGTCTGTCGTTTACGGGTATCGCGGTCATCATTGTTGCCCTGTACTTCCTTAGTTCAGTCAAGATTCTGGCGGAATATGAACGCGGCGTGATTTTCCGGTTGGGACGTCTTTTGTCGGACGCAAAAGGCCCCGGACTCATTTTTGTTTTTGCGCCGCTGGACCGCATGGTGCGGGTGTCTTTGCGACAGGAAGCTCTGGAGGTTCCGCCGCAGGACATCATCACTCGTGACAACGTCACGCTGAAGGTGAATGCCGTCATTTTTCTGCGGGTGATCGAGCCCCGCAAGGCGGTGGTTGAAGTTTCCAATTACGTTTACCAGACTTCGCAGTTTGCCCAGACCACGCTGCGATCGGTGCTGGGCGAGCAGGAACTGGACGAACTGCTCTCGCATCGGGAAAAAATAAATCTGCGCCTGCAAAGCATCCTCGATACCCACACCGCTCCATGGGGAGTGAAGGTCACGAATGTGGAAGTGAAGCAGGTGGACATGCCCGAATCCATGCTGCGCGCCATGGCCAAGCAGGCGGAAGCGGAGCGCGAAAAGCGTTCGAAGATCATTCATGCCGAAGGCGAGTTCTCCGCAGCGCAGCGCCTGGTGGATGCCGCCGCCCTGCTGGCGAAAGAACCGGTCAGCGTGCAGTTGAGATATTTGCAGACCCTGACCGAAATTGGAGTGGAGAAAAACACAACCGTGATCTTCCCGGTGCCGGTGGATTTCTTCTCGGGCCTCCAGAAAATCCTGGGCAAACCTGACGGAGATGTCGCCAAGGGCTAAAACCGCGGTACAGAGCGCAGGGCGCGAGGTTAACCAAACATGGCGGTGGCTGCTGAAGACACAGAAATAACGCTCGGGACGGGCAAAATGCTGGCCCTGTTTTTTGGGCTGGTGGCACTGTGCGCGGTGTTTTTCGGGATGGGGTATTCGCTGGGAAAGAATTCCGCGAAAACAAACGGCGATGCGCAGACAGGAATGGGAGCATCGAACGTGCGTCCGACAGCGGTCAAGGCTGCGGAGCCGGCAGCGGGCTCACAAATCACCACTTATAAAGCAGCGGGACAGAAAGATCCGAACGGCGATCTAACGGCAAAGAGCCAGGACGCGCCGCCAGAGGGCGCAGCCAAGGCGGCTCCAGTAGACAACGACGCTCCGCCGGATCCCAGCACTCTTGCGGCGGCCCAGAATAATTATTTCGTGCAGGTTGCAGCGGTTACCAAGGAAGAGGACGCCGCTGCCCTGGTGGATGCTCTCAAGAAAAAACAATACGCCGCATTCGCCGCCAACCCGCCGGGCGACAAATTGTTTCACGTGCAAGTCGGGCCTTTTTCGGAAATCAAAGACGCTGAGGGTGCGCGGGCCCAGCTCGTGAAAGACGGGTACAATCCGATCTTGAAAAAGTGAAGCTGGCCAGGAAAGCAGATCCCGAATTGAAAATCTCCAGATTGAGATTTTTAGATTCAACAATTTTCTAGATTGAAGAGTTTTAGATTGAAACGCAGTTCCTAGATCTCAGTTCCCGGTTCTCAGATTTCAGATTGCCCTCTGCTGAATCTTTGTTCCTTCCACGGATCTCCGTACATGTGGTAGCCATTTTGTTCCCAGAATCCGGGCGTGTCGTGGTCGAGGAACTCGAGGCCGCGAAGCCACTTGACCGACTTCCAGGCGTAAAGGTGGGGGACGATGAGACGCAGAGGGTAGCCGTGCTCCGGGGTCAGGGGTTCTCCATCATGATGGGTGGCCAGCAGCACCTCTTCCCGGTCCAGGTCAGCGAGCGGCACGTTGGCGGTGAATCCCTGCTCGGCGTGAACCAGAACGTAGGCGGCTTGCGGAGCGGGACGGACCAGAGCCAACAGATCGCGGAAGGCTACGCCATCCCAGCGATTGTCGAAGCGGCTCCATCGGGTCACACAATGGAAATCGCTGGTCCGCTGGATCTTCGGTAAGGCGCTGAATTCTTTCCATGTGAGCCTGAGCGGGGACTCAACCAAACCTTGGATGCGGAGATCCCATGTCCCGGGGTCGAACTGCGGAACTGAACCATAGTGCAGGACTGGCCACTTGAGGGTCAGCGACTGGCCCGGAGGCAGCAACCCCTCGCTCTTCTTCAGTTTTTCGAGCTGGCGACGGTTGTTGCCTTCAAAGAGCACGAGATGGTCCCCTCCCTGGATTCCAGCCCTTTACAAGCTTCATTATATTGACATCTGTCGATACATCATTTATTGCTTGCGCCATGACGCATTCGGAACATGATCTGGACCGAATATGGCGCGCCGTCGCCGATCCGACGCGGCGGCGCATTTTACAGGCTCTCAAAGAGCAGGGCGGCTGTTCCATCGGCAAGGACGTAGGCCTGTGCGCTTCCGATATTGAGCAGCGCGTGCATTTGTCCCAGCCTACCATTTCCCATCATATGGCGATTCTGGCTAAGGCCGGGCTGGTGGAGACAAAGAAGATTGGGTTATGGGTCTGGTATCGGCGGAATGAAGCGGCGCTCCGGGGGTTTGGCAGGTCGTTGAGGAAGGGATTGTAACCTCTGCGCTGGGCAGCTCCCTCCCGGGGCAGGAAGCCTCCAAGCCAGCCGGCGGGACGCCGGCGCTACGAAAATCTTAGCCGGCGACTGCGGTTTCGGTTTTTTGCAGCAGGCGGCGGGCCTGGGAAATTAAATCACCGACTTCGAACGGTTTCACCAAGTATGGGATGTTGTTGTCGTGCAGGAAGGCGCGCATATCGGTTTCAACGACGCTGGAGAAGGTGAACATCAGATGCTTTTCCAGACCGGGACGGTTTTCGGAGATCCAGCGGTAAACCTCGGGAGCGTTCCATCCGTTCGCCATCTTTCCATCGATGATGATGGCGTCGAACGAATCCTGCAGCAGCCTGGCTTTCACTTCGTCGCCGCTGATCAGGGTAACAACCCGGGCGCCGGCGCCGGCGAGCACGTCCCGCTCGAACTCCAGGACGGCTTCTTCATCTTCGACGAGAAGGACGCTGCCTTCGATGACTGACTTGCGTGATGAAACCGGCAGGGTGGCCTCGGGCTCTACGCCACGCCCGTTGGCGGGCAGGCACACCTCGATGATGGCTCCACCGTTTTCCGGGTTGCGGGCGGAGATATCGCCGCCGTGCTCCTTGATAATTCCGTAGCAGATGCTGAGTCCGAGGCCCGTGCCTTTGCCCACGCTCTTGGTGGTGTAGAAGGGATCGAAGATGCGATTCGGCTCCTTGATGCCTGGACCAGAATCCCGGAACTCGGTGATTACATCTCCGTCGCGGGTGTAAATGCGGACACTGAGAGAGCCGGCCCGGCCCGATTCCAGCATGGCGTCCACGCCGTTGTTAATGATGTTGAGAAAGACCTGCTCCAACTGGTGAGGGTCGGCGGTGACGGCAGGAATCGCGGACTCAATATCGCGCTCCACTTTGATGTCATTGACCTTGAGGTCGTAGTCGCGCAGGGCCAGGGTTTCTTCCAGCACCTTGCATAGATCTACCTGCTCTTTCTGGGGCTTGCGCTGGCGGGCGAACGACAGCAGGTTTTGCACCACCCGGTGAGTGCGCTGCGCCTGCTTAAAGAGTTTGCTTACAAAATCCGCGGCGCGCTCCTGCAAGCCTTCGCTCTCGAGCAGTTGTGCGTAACCGAGTATGGCGGTGAGCGGATTATTCAGTTCATGCGCGACGCCGGCAATGAGCTGCCCGACGGCCGACATTTTTTCGCTCTGCAGCAATTGTTCCTGGGTGCGCCGCAGGTCTTCGTAAGCGCGACAGGTTTCTTCGTAGAGGCGAACCTTCTCGATTGTGGTAGATAGTTGCCGGCCGATCGCGACCAGCAGGCTTTCGTCATTGCTGGTGTACTCGCGGCTCTCGCGGCTGCTGATGCCCATAATGCCGATGGGAGAGTCTTTTCCCCACAGCAGGACCCATATCCACGATGCCAGTCCATCGGCGCGAATGAATTCGGCTACCTGCGAGGGCAGGTGCGGAATGTAGTCGGCGGTGATGACTTCGGTTCGCGAGCGCGTCACCAACTCGCCGAATCCTTCATTGAACTTGATTTCGGAGAGGCGAGCACGTTCGGCGCTGCGTTGTCCCCAGCCGGCGCGGCGGCGGAAAGTGGTTGCGTCCAGATCGCACAGGTAGATGGAACCGGTCTCGGCCCCGAGCAGAGAGATCACCTGGCGCAGAGTCAGGTTCAGAATTTCGTCGAGATCGAAAGACTGGGTGGCGATGACCGCCATTGCATTGAGCGCATTCAGTTCGCGGTTACGGCGGCGAATTTCGTCTTCCGCGCGCTTCTTCTCGGTCATATCGAGCAAGAAGCCCTGGTAGCGTTCGATCTTGCCCTGGGCGTTGCGGGTGGCAAAGCTGCTTTCCATGGCGGTGAGCAGTGAGCCATCCTTGCGGCGGAGCGTCACTTCGAAATTGCGGACGTAATTGTGCAGCTCCACTTCACGCCGGAAGACGTCACGCTGCTCGTGCGAGGCGTAGAGTTCGGCATCGACGTTCAAGGCCAGCAGGTCTTCGCGGCCGGCGTAGCCCAGCATGCGGATGAACGCATCGTTGCAATCGAGAAGTTTGCCCTCCGGAGTGGCCACGAAAACGCCTTCCTGCACCTGTTCGAAGAGCAGGCGATATTTTTCTTCGGCGATGCGGCGGTCGGTTGTATCGCGGACGACGTGAATCGTTCCCTTCTGCTTGCTTCCCTGCTCCACATAGGAGGAGCTTGAAACCATGGAAAATCCGCCGAAGCCGGGATCGGAACCTTCGTGAAAGCCTTCCTCCGGATGTCCACAGTAGGGGCATCCCTTCCAGGACCCGTGATCTCGCGGCAGCACGTCTTCGCATAGCTGGCCCACGACATCCGCGGGCGCCTTGTGCAGGCGCTCCAGCAAGGCATGGTTGGCCTTCATGACACGGAACTCCGAGTCGTGAAGCAGGACCAGATCGTGAATGGAATCGAAGGTGTTGGTCCATTGACGATGGGAGCGCAGAATCTGTTCCACCAGGCGAAGATTTTCGACCGCCAGGCCCAGCTGATAGGCGGTCGTAACCAGGAATTCCATTTCATCGGGCGAGTAATGAAAACGGTGACGGCTGGCCAGAGCCAGCATTCCGATCGCCGATTTCTTGCCCAGCACGGGCACCATCACGACGTGATGAAAACCTTCCCGCTTGAGATGAGGGCGAACCGAGTCAGAGGCGGCGGACGTTGCCAGCAACACCGGCCCGCTTCCATTCAGAGTGCGTTCAAAATCGTCGTCCAGGGGAACCGACATTCGGTCCTGCATGAACTGTTTGGAAAGGCCCATTTGCTGGGCGATGACCATGCGATCGCCTTCCAAAAGGCGGAACCATGCGGCGTCGGCGCGCATTAACCCTTTGAGATGCTCGAGGGCTGTGGCCATAATGGGTCCGTGATGCTGAGCCCGTGTGATGCTGGTAGTGAGAGAGTTGACCACTCCCAGTCGCCGCATGTGTAATTTGTAATCATCGAAGACCAGCAACAACATGCTCAGACCTGTGAGCAGGCTTACCATCAGGCCAGATCCGGCCGGCAGGTGCATGCTGATGGGATCCCAGTGCAGGTGCAGCAGCAACATGCTGATACTCAACATCCAGGGTCCGGCTTCCCACCGTGCCCAGCGATAACGAATCAGGCGGACGGCAGCGGTGATGGCGACAATGCGGTAGGCCACCTCGAGAGCCACCCGCAGGGTCATCGAATCCGGCCAGAACCGGACCCTAGCCACGGAGAAGGCCATCACGCTCAAGGTGATGAGTAGAAGGGGCAACAGGAGATGGCGCGCGTGGGTATAAACGAAAATAGCGGCGGCGAAGAGGCACACCGCGAGGACAAACTGCGCCTGGGAAATCGCCTGCAGATAGGCCGGGATGGCGCCGCCGGCGCGATATTCGGCCAGAGTTGAGCGCGAGACAAAGTAAGCCAGCCAGCCCAGTGTCCAGATCAGGAGATAGCGCTCGCGAAAGGCGCGAAAGACCAGCAGGCTGGCGGCGAGCAAGACCAGCGCCGCCGATTCCTGCGGCGTCATACCGGTGACGGTGAGATCCCGGAGAGCAAGCCAGGTAGAGAAGTTCAATAGATTCATCGCGACCAGGGATTAAGCGCTCCTTCTCTTAATAGCACGCTTCCCCGGATGGCCAATACGGTTTCCCTGACCTTCTGGTTACTTTCGGAATCTCGGAAGTGCTGTAGAATTGGCCTTACACTTAAGAAAATCATGCCAGTTGACCGAATCCTCGTTGTCGATGACGAAGAGACTATCCGAGAGATCGTTTCCTCGATGCTGAGCGCTGCAGGCTACAAATGCCGGCAGGCGGGCTCCGGAATGGAAGCACTCGCGTTGCTCGAATCCGGCGAGGAATTCGAGCTGATGCTGTCGGACCTGATGATGGCCAACCTGGATGGCATCGGGCTGCTGGAGCGAACCAAGGAACGCTTTCCCGAGATGCCGGTGGTGATGGTCACCGCCGTGCACGATATATCGGTAGCGCTAGCTGCGATCCGCAATGGCGCCTATGACTACCTGCTGAAACCTTTTGAGCGTGAACAACTATTGGCCACGGTTCGCCGGGCGCTCGAGAACCGCCGCCTGAAGCAGGAGAACCGCGCGTACCAGACCAGCCTGGAATCCCTGGTCACGGCTCGCACCGGGCAACTGAAAAAAGCGCTGGTCGATCTGGAGCGCTCGTATGACATCACGCTCGAAGCTCTGGGCGATGCGCTGGACAAAAAAGACGCAGAAACCGAGGGCCACTCCAAGCGCGTCACAGCCTTTACGATTGCCATCGCACGGGCCATGGGATTGTCGAAGGATCAGATCGCGGTGATTGCCCGCGGCGCCTTCCTGCACGATATCGGCAAGATGGCAATTCCCGATGCCATCCTCCGAAAGCCCGGGAAGCTGACTCCGGATGAAATTCTGATCATGCAGGAGCACTGCTTCCACGGCTACGAAATTCTTAAAAAGATCCCTTTCCTCGGCGAAGCGGCAGAGATCGTTTACGCTCACCAGGAAAAGTACGATGGCACGGGTTATCCGCGAGGGTTGAAGGGCGAAGAAATTCCGCTGGGGGCACGCATGTTCTCGGTGGCAGATACTCTCGATGCCATTACCTCGGATCGGCCGTATCGCCCGGCACAGTCGCTCACCGCGGCGCGCGATGAGATCAAGCTGTGGGCAGGACGCCAGTTCGATCCGGACGTGGTCAAAGTTTTCCTCGAAATGGACCAGAGCATCTGGCCGGACCTGCGCAAAGAAGTGAATGCACAGGTACAGCGCTTCGCTTATTCCACGAGCGCCAAGAGTTCTTCCTAGTTCCTCCGAGTTCTGCCGACTCCCGGCTTAGAGCTTTTAACCGCAAAGGACGCGAAGGGCGCAAAGAAATAACCAGATTTAAGGTTGCGTTCATATATCCGGTGCATGATCCTCTTAACGGATTGAGCAGGCAGCGATTCCTTCTCCCTCTACATCCAACCCAGCTGGACGACAGTCTGCCGAGGTTATTCTCATGGCTGCGATTAGTTCGTACCGGTTCTTCTGCGCGACTTTGGCACTAACTCTGGCCATTTTGCCGCTGCACGCTGAGGAAGAGAAACCGCCTGCTCCCGCGCACGCAATTGCCAGCGGGACGATTTTTGTGGCCCGGCTCGAGGACAAGCTGGATGCTGTGAGCGTGCGGCCGGGAAAGCGCTTCAAGGCAAAACTGCTTGAGGACCTGGTGGGGCCGGACGAAACCATGATTCTTCACGGCAGCCGGATACGAGGACATGTGAGCGCCGTGGGCAATGGGTTTCATCCCAGGCTGTTGCTCAGCTTTGACGAAATTGAAACCGGCCGCGGATGGGCTCCTCTGATGGCGACGATCACCGGCCTTCCCGGCGAGCACGGATTGACCACCGGAGAGGAAGGCTCGATCGAGCGGGAAGGGCAGGGTGGCGGTGAACGCCACGACACTGATTCGGACGGCGTGAGCGCGAAAGCGGGAGCGGCGATCGGGGTGATGCGAACAATCTTCAGCGATCACAGGATCCAACTGGAGAAAGGCACTGTCCTTGAAATTCGACTGGACCGCCCGGTGCCCGTGCCCTGGCGCTAAGTAGGTTGCGTGTGTGGGGCGGACACTCTTGTCCGCCGCTTTTGACGTAGATTTGGTTTGCTTCACGAGAATCAAGGCTTCGTATGGGCGGTCCACGATCTGGACTTGCCTGCTTTTACAACCTTAAAATCAACGTCAAAGTCGGCGGACAAGAGTGTCCGCCCCACACGGACTGTGGCATCATGTATGGCCTTATGAAAACTGCATTGGTGTTGCTGCTTTCGTTGATGGCTGGGACGGTTGCTGTCGGCCAGGACCGCCCCGCCGTTTCCGCACAACCGAACAGCGTATTCGTGGGCGCCGACGGAAAATTCGAGGCCAATCCCGATACCGCGCTCATGCAATTCAACATCTCCGCCCAGGAAGCGACCTCGCGCGAGGCTTACGACCATGCTGCAAAATCGGCGGAGCAGGTGCGACAGATCCTTCGATCGAATGGCATCGATCCCAAGACTGCGCAGATCAGCGCATTTTCGCTGCAACCGGTTTACGACTACAAGACAGCGAAGCGGAAGCTGGTGGGATATCGGGTGGACGCCAACGTGTCACTGAAGCTGAAGGATTTTTCCAAGATTGCGCCGATCGTGCAGCAACTGGCCGACACTGACGTCACTGACACGCAGTCGTTGAACTACACGCTCGACGACATGGATGCGGCCAAAGCGAAGGCCGTGGACGATGCCTACCGGCGGGCCCATGGTTCGGCGGAGGCTCTCGCCCGCAGCGCGGGGCGGTCTCTGGGAGAGCTGTCATACGCTTCGGTAGACACGTTTGAGAATGTACGGCCCATGGTGGGAGCGATGATGAAGATGAATGTGGCCGGAGCGGTTCCCGCGCCTACCGATGAGTTCACTCCGCAGACGGTTTCGGTAACGGCGCATGTAAATGCTTTGTTTGGGCTGAAGTGAGCTGTGTTTGGTAGAGCACGAGGGGGAGGCTCGTGCCTGCATTTAACTATTTCGGGATGCGGGTGGCGTCCAGGGGGACTTCGCGCTGGATCACCATTTCGAGCGTGGTGCCGGCTTCCATTCTCACGTCATTGCCGCGCGACATGAGTCCGATCACGGTGCCGATGCCGCCTCCGACTCCGGCGCCAATGAGTCCGCCCTTCACGCCATCGCTGAGGCCGCCGACCACGGCGCCGGTTCCAGCGGCTGTCGCCACGGTCTTCGCCTTTTCGCCAGTCTGGCTGTCCTGACGGATGGTGCCTTCTTCGTCCTTCATCGAAGTCTTCTCAGCCCCGGGAACATTCTCCACGGCGCCCGGCAGGACAACGGTGTAGCCGCTGGGATAGATGAGCGTGCTGAAGTGCATCAGGACTTCGGCCCGGCCCTTGACGTGGCCACCGCGTTTTACATTGCTAATCCGGCCCTGCACATACGTACCGGCCGGAATCACGATGCGATCGCTGATGACGACGGGAAATGTGGTCACGGCATACACCGCGTCGCCCTCACGGGCGTTCTTGGTTGAGACCGATTGTTTGAGCGACAACGGGACCTTGGTGCCGGAAGGAATCGTCAGCTGATTTGCCTCGGCCGGAGGAGCGGCGAGAGGGACGGCTTGAGCTTGCGAACTCGCTTGCGCCACCGACAAACCGGCAATGAACAGGACCATCGCTAACATCCGCATAGCTTCACTCCCCAAACTGCATTCCCTGGAATCAAGCTGGCCGGGCCGCAAACTCGGCCGCCTACAAGAGTACGATGCGAGCCGAGAATAGAAAGTTTGTCGAAATCTCCTGCTGGATTGCCTTTAAACGCTGGCAGAGCGCTGATTTTCCCTCACGTTGCCCATGAACTGGGACTGCAGGCGCTGGGCACAAAGCTCGCCGCATACATGCAGGGTGCCTTCGCGCAGGGCAATCTCGTCATTCCACGGGCACAGGTAGAGAACGGGACGGTTGAATTCCAGAAACGAAGTCCACATGAGCCACCAGTGGTCAGTTTCACCCTTCAGTGTCCCGCAATTGGGACCGGCACAGCGATACATCAGGTTTGCAGTCGGCGCGGGTGGCTTAGCGGATTTCATACTCGACTCCCTGGGGTTGAGCAAATCAGTTACCAGATATTCTAGCGGAAGTACGGCAGTGGTGTTGCCCAGGCTACTTGTAAATCAGGTACTTCTGCCGGATCTGTAGAAATTTCTCCAGGGACTCGCGCCAGTCGTCGGCGATACGGCGAGGGTCTTGGCCGGATGCGATCGCGTCGTACACCGATTGATTGCCCAGCAGCTCGATCATGCGCTCCATGTGATATTGCTCGGGATACAGCTTGTGCAGTGCGGAAGCCAGCTCAACACCGAGCTCACCCGTATCGAGAGCGTTGCGTTCAACTACGAAAATATTGACCCCTTCGCATTTCTGGCCGGAATAGTTGCTGGTGCTGGGAGTGAAGGTGACGGGGACGAAGCGCACGCCGGAGATGTTTCTCGCGTTCAGATATTGCGCCAGGTCCTTGCCCTTGATCCAGGGAGCCCCCAGCAATTCAAAAGGAGTGTCGGTGCCGCGGCCCACCGAGACGTTGGTGTATTCGACCAGGCCCACGCCCGGATACAGCGTGGCTTCGGTGAGGCTGCGCATGTTGGGTGAAGGATTGATCCAGGGCAAGCCGGTGGCATCGTACCAGTCGCCGCGCATCCATCCCTCCATGGGGATGACCGTCAGCCGGGCGTTGATATTGCGCTCGCTGTTGAACATTTTCGCCAGCTCGCCCATGGTCATGCCATGACGGACGGGCACCGGAAAATAATTTACGAAGCTTTCGTGACCGGGATCGGGAATGGCGCCCTGCACGAAGGATCCCGTAATCGGGTTGGGGCGGTCGAGCACGACCATTTCGATGCCGGCCTTGGCTGAGGCCTCGAGGAAATATCCCAGCGTGGCTTCATAGGTGTAAAGGTGGCTGCCCACATCATGGACGTCGAACAGCACGGCATCGAGAGTTTTCAGGACTTCGATGGACGGCCGGCGCTGGGCATCTTTCGCGCCGTAGACACTGTAGATGGGGACGCCCGTGGCCGAATCTTTTGCGTTGGCGATGTCCGTGGTGTCCATTTCGCCAGTGACTCCATGTTCGGGGCTGAAGATCGCATCCAGCGAGATGCCGGGGGCCTGGGCCAGGATGTCGATGATGCGGCGTCCCTGCGAGTCGAGACCAGTTTGATTCGTGAGCAAACCAATTCGCTTCTTGCCGCTGGCTGAGCGGACAACATCGAAGTTGTGGGCCTCGAGAACGTCGATACCAGTCTGCACGGTTCCGTTACGGGTGGCGATGCGTCGCGCAGCGGTCTGAGCTTCGTTGTATCCGGTGATGCTCTGCCAGCGTAGTTCGTCCTTCTCTGTGACACTGAGCGGAAGGGCCGCGGCTACCGCGGTGGCAACCTTGGAGCGCAAAGCGATCGCACTTCCCTTGCCGCGAGGATGGACGGCATTGGTCAACAAAATAATGTAAGTCTGGGTCGTGGGATCGATCCATAAGGAGGTCCCGGTAAATCCGGTGTGGCCGAACGATCCAACAGGAAGAAGATCGCCGCGATTACTCGAGAAGGGCGAGTCAATATCCCATCCGAAGCCGCGCAGGACTTGCGCCGTCGGCGGCTGCTGGGGCGTGGTCATCTTTTCGACCATTTCGCCGGCCAGAATTGGACTGCCCTTCAGCAAAGCCATGGCAAATTTTGATAGATCGTCGGCGGTGGAAAACACTCCGGCATGCCCGGCCACTCCACCCATACGGCGCGCGCGGGGATCGTGAACAGTTCCCCGCAGCATCTTTCCCTGTTCGTCGTATTCGGTGGGGGCAATCTTCGGCCGCCAGGCCGCCGGCGGCAGGAAGCGAGTGTGCGACATCTGGAGCGGGCCGAAGATTCTTCGCGCACAGTATTGATCCAGCGTGCTTCCAGTGACGCGTTCCACGAGCGCGCCCAGCGCGATGAAATTCGTGTCGCTATAAAGAAACCGGGAGCCGGGCGGAGACACGGGTTTTTCGGCAAAGGCCAGACGAAGGCCGGCGTCGCGTCCCTGCCACGGCGGATCCAGATCGAAGTCTTCGCGCAGGCCCGAGAAGTGCGTCAGCAAATTACGGACGGTGATTTCGTCTTTTCCATTCCCGGCAAATTCCGGAATATATTTCACCACCGGGTCGTTGACCCGCACTTCACCTTTTTGCACCAGTTGCATTACGGCCGTGGTGGTAGCGACGACTTTGGTGAGCGATGCGATGTCAAAGATCGTGTCGGCGGTCATGGGCTCGCGTCGGGGCTCGAGGGCGCGATTGCCGAAGGCTTTGCGATAGACGACCTGCCCGTTGTGGCCGACGAGGAGTACGGCGCCGGGAATCTGATGGTCGTGGATGGCGTCGAGGACAATGGAATCGAGGACCGCGAGGTTCGGTGCGTTCGAGCTTTTGGTGGGGGCAGCCGAGGCCAGCAAAGAACAAAAGAGGAAAAAACACACAGCCGCAGCGAAGCCACACGTCTGCAAACGACGAGTTGGACAGATTGGGTGGATACCTTGAATTTACACAAGGGGTGCGGGTCGCTCAAGGAACCGAAGTAAGGGGGTGCCGTTTGTGGTATTGCCCAGCGGATCGAGCCTCGCAAGTGTGGGCAATCGAGGGACCGCTCTCCCCAATTCCGTGTGGGTCGAAGGCAAAAGTGATGGCTGCCTCGTCACTCCCGTCCGCAACAGCTACGGACGGGGCTGAGCTCGATCGGCCCTCGGCCTCGCAGGAGCGGCGGCATTCTCAGTGCCCGTCAGGATGTTCGTGGCGCCACTTGTGCACCGGTGACCGGTGGCTTTATGGTCGATATAGCTCAAGCGCTCCACCTGAACGAGTTCAAATTCAAGTTTGGGCCGGAGATTGGGCTGGAAAAACGCGGGCCGGGCCATACTCGCCAACCTGGCCGCCTTTACCCTTCCCCGGAACTTTGTTATAACCCGAACATCGAGCATACGATTCCTTTGTCAGAGAGCCTTTCCTCGCCGCAAATCGGCATGCAAAACGGTCCGCACTTCCCTGCTCCTGCTTATGAGCGGCAGAATGAAATTTTTGGCGAAGCTTTCGACATTCTGCATAACGCCATCCTGCAAAAAGCTTTTCCCGCCGCTTCCACCGCAGTCACCTTCCGGCGAAGACTGGTTGCGCTGAAAGCCTTCGGCCGCTTCACCTACGAATCCGGCTCGGCTTCCGTAACGGCGACCACTGTCTTTGATCTGGCGTCGGTCTCGAAGGCGGTGGCGACCACCGGCATGGCGATGATCCTTTACGAGCGCGGGCTCATCGATCTGGAGGCACCGGTGGTCAGCATTGTGTCGGAGTTTCGCGGCCAGGACGCGCGGCGCCGCGATGTAACCGTGCGCATGCTGCTGGCACACTCCTCCGGATTGCCGGCCTACGAAAAGCTCTTTTTGAAGATGCAGAGCAGAGATGAACTGCTGGCCGCGGCATTCACTGTCCCGCTCACCGCCGATCCGGGCACGAGAGCTGAATACAGCGACATCGGCTTCATCATTCTGGCGGCCGCACTGGAGCGCGTCGCCGACGAGAGTCTTGACCGCTTTTGCCAGCGTGAAATTTTCGAGCCCTTGGGAATGCTGCACACCGCCTACAACCCTCCGGCTTCGTGGCGGGCCGCGATTCCGCCCACGGCCGATGACCTTACCTTTCGGAAGAGGATTATCCAGGGCGAAGTGCAGGACGAAAACGCCAGCGTCCTGGACGGCGTCGCGGGACACGCAGGCCTGTTTGCGAACGGGGGAGACCTGGCAATTTTTTCCAACGTCCTTCTTCAAGGTGGGCCGCCGCTGGTCCGCCCGGAGACTCTGGCGATCTTCACCCGCCGGGAAACCGCGCCGGCCGGCACTTCCCGGGCTTTGGGCTGGGACACGCCTTCCTCGCCCTCCCAGTCGGGAAAGTATTTTTCGGCGCGCGCGTTTGGGCATCTGGGATACACCGGCACTTCGCTTTGGATCGATCCTGAGCGCCAGCTTTCCATCACGCTGCTGACCAACCGGACATGGCCCGACTGCAATAACAAAGCCATCAAGGGAGTGCGGCCTGCGTTTCACGACGCGATAGTGGAAGCGTTGGAGAAAAACTTGTGAAGCTGAGGCGTGTTTTAGCGAAACAAAGCCTGGCGAAGCAAAACCTGGCCCGGGGCAAGCCGCCAGAGCACCTGGACCGGCTTACCACCGAACAGACGAATTGCGCGTCGGCTGATTTGGATTTGAAGTCATCCCTCGAAATAGTCCGTGTGATCAATACGGAAGATGCCAAGGTAGTGGAGGCGGTGCGGCTCGCGCTGCCGCAGATCGCACGCGCGGTCGGCCTGATCGCCAATGCCCTGAAGCGCGGCGGAAGATTGATCTACGTGGGTGCGGGCACCAGCGGCCGCATTGCCGCGCTGGATGCGGCGGAGTGCCCCCCTACATTCAACGTCAATCCCAAGACGGTGCAGTTCATCATGGCCGGCGGGCCGGCTGCACTCGCGTCCGCGATCGAAGGCGACGAAGATTCGCGCGAACTTGGCGAGCGGGAGATGGCGAAAAGAAAACCGGGCCGGAATGACGTAATCGTGGGCATTGCGGCCAGTGGCAGAACTCCGTTCACGGTGGCCGGAGTTGAGTATGCGCGCAGCCGGGGCGCGCACACGATTTCCGTGACCTGCAATCGCAACACGCCGCTGCAACGAGCCGCGGACCTCGCCATCGTGACCGAAGTAGGGCCGGAGGTAATCTCGGGATCGACGCGCATGAAAGCAGGAACCGCGCAGAAGATGGTGCTGAACATGCTTTCCAGCGGGGCAATGACCCGGCTGGGATACGTTTATGGAAATCTTATGGTGAACGTCAGTCCGAGAAATTCGAAGCTGGCAGCGCGGGGCGTGAGCATTCTGCAGCAGGCAGTTGGGATAAATTCGGACGTTGCCAGCAAGGCTTTGCGGGCAGCGGGAAATAGCGTACCGGTGGCACTGGTAATGCTGCAGGCGGAAGTGGAGCGTCGGGAGGCGGAGCGGGCATTGAAATTGGCCAGCGGTCACGTGCGGCGTGCAATAGCGGCTACGACAAGTTTGTAGCCCCCCACCTCCAAGGGCAAGATGCCCTCGGGACAGCGGGCGGGACGCCGGCGCTACAAAAACCTCGCGGGCGAGTCGCCCGCAACCGCATTCAACCTAATGTCTAGAGGCCGTGTCCTACTGAGTATCAATTTCGTGGCCATTGTTTTCTGCTATCGCCGTTAGAATAGACGAGCGTATGGATAAGTTTGTTATTCGCGGCGGCAATCCGCTGCTGGGAACGATTCGCGTCAGCGGGGCGAAGAACGCTGCCCTGCCCGCGATGGCTGCTGCCCTGCTCACGGACGAGCCCGTCATTCTGGATAATATCCCGCAAGTACGCGACATCGAGACCACTCGCAGACTGCTCGCCGCCATGGGCGCCGAGGTCGAGCTGGGATACGGCCGGGCGCAGCATCGCACCACTATTTGCGCACGCGATCTTACCAGCCCCGAAGCGTCCTACGAACTGGTCAAGCAGATGCGCGCTTCATCGCTCGTCCTGGGGCCGCTGGTGGCGCGTTGCGGACGGGCCCGGGTTTCGCTTCCCGGCGGATGCGCCATCGGAGCGCGGCCCATCGATCTGCATATCAAGGGGCTGGAACGGCTGGGTGCGAAAATCACGCAGGACCACGGCTACGTCGAGGCCAGCGCCAGCAGGCTCAAGGGCAGCGAAATTGTGTTCGACAAAATCACCGTGACTGGCACCGAAGATTTGCTCATGGCTGCGACGTTGGCCGAAGGCGAAACCGTGATGCAGAATTGCGCGCGCGAGCCCGAAGTCGCCGACCTTGCCGACCTGCTCAACAAAATGGGCGCGCAGATTGAAGGTGCGGGCACTTCGACCATCCGGGTAAAAGGGGTCAGCAAGCTTCACGGCGCGAAGCACCGAATCATTCCGGACCGCATCGAAGCCGCCACTTTCATCATTGCCGGCGCCATGACGGGCGGAGATCTGAACGTTGATGGCTGCGATCCCAGCCATCTGGG
This sequence comes from Terriglobia bacterium, assembly GCA_963814725.1. Lineage (GTDB taxonomy): Bacteria > Acidobacteriota > Terriglobia > Terriglobales > Acidobacteriaceae > JAIQFF01. Next base: position 1,166,235 of record CAWFDY010000009.1, on the reverse strand, counting down.
AGCCTTGCTTGAAAAGCTGGCGGAGGTCGGCGTCAAGACCCGGCACACTGCGGACTGCGTACGCGTCATGGGCGACAATCCGATAAAAGCGGCAGACATTACAACTGAAGAGTATCCCGGCTTTCCCACCGATATGCAGGCGCAATACATGGCGCTGGCGACGCAGGCCGAAGGCACATCGGTCATCACCGAAAACATCTTTGAAAATCGCTTTATGCACGCTCTGGAAATGGTGCGCATGGGCGCGAATATCAAGATCGAAGGGCGGCGCGCAGTGGTACGCGGGCCGTCACCGTTAAGCGCGGCGGCGGTGCTGGCGTCCGACCTGCGGGCGTCGGCTTCCCTGGTGCTGGCAGCTCTGGTGGCGGAAGGCGAATCGATTATTGATCGCGTCTATCACATCGACCGCGGCTATGAAAATATCGAAGAAAAACTCAAAGGCGTTGGCGCGCAGATTCGTCGCATCGGAGAAATCCTTCCCAGACGGGCTGCGGCACCGGCCCGAAGCTAGGGCCATGAGAGTGCCCCGTCCAAGCTTTGCTTGGGCGTATGTTTGCCTCGAAGATTCTGCTGGATACAAACACGCGTCTCGCCGCTAAACGGAACGCAGAGTCTCATCCAGCCAATCAAAAACTCTTTGATGATACAGGCCTCGAGAGAGAGCCTCACAGTGCCCACCGCTGCCTTCGGCAAGAGTGAAATTTATCAAAGTCTTCGAGCAGAGTAACGTGTCATACAGCGTTCGCGCGCCTTTGCCGATGGGATTTCCCTCGGCGGCCGTGAGCAATGTGGGACAGGTTATGCGGCGCCACCATAGAGGGCCTACGGAAGGGCGCGTAGCCCACATCTAGTAAGAAGTATATCGCTCGCGAGAAACACGATTCTCAATCTCAGGCATGGCCCATGTTTGCCCGGGGTTGGCAAACGTGGGACCGCGCTCAACGTAACGAACCTCTCCCCGGATAGGGCATCCCCTTAAGTGTCCTGAAGATGATCGGGTTCCACATCTCGAAAATTGCGAGACGAGAGGCGAAGGACGGATGCGGGTGCCGTTGCAAATATTCCCCGTGATAGGCTAAGTCACACCCTGGCTACAGCGAACCTATGGCATTCCGGCAATTGCATTCTTCCCTGGTGTGTATGGCGTTGGCCTGCGGGTCGGCGATGAGCCAGACCGATCTTCCACCACTCCCCGTGGGCACGGTGATTCCTCAAGTGGTTTGCCAGGCCGACAGCAAACAGAGCTATGCTCTCTACCTTCCAGGTGGTTTTTCCGCTGGGCGAAAGTGGCCGATTATTTATGTCCTTGATCCTGCCGCCAGGGGTGAAGTTGCGGCGAAAGCGGTTCAGGCCGCTGCCGAGAAGTTCGGATACATCGTTGCCGCTTCCAACAATTCCCGCAATGGCCCGATGGCCGACTCGGTCGCCGCCGCGAATGCGGTGTGGCGGGATACGCAACAGAAGTTTCCCATCGATGCTCGAAGGCTCTACGTGGCGGGAATGTCCGGTGGGGCGCGCGTGGCCACAACCACCGCGCTTTCCTGCGACGGCTGTATCGCCGGTGTGATTGCAAACGCCGCAGGCTTTCCCAACGGAGCAAGTCCCACGCTCAAATTGAAGTCTGCCTACTTCGCTGCGGTGGGAAACGCAGACTTCAACTATGGCGAATTCGTGGAGCTGCGAAAAAAACTTGACGCTGACGGGACGCGATACCGGATTCGCATCTTCGAAGGCCAGCATGGGTGGGCGCCGCCCGAGGTATGGTCTGAGGCCCTCAACTGGATGGACATGCAGGCCATGTCCGCGGGGACTTTGGCGCGCGATGCGACCCGCATCCGCCAAACCGCGGAGGCAGAACTGGCGCAGGCGCGTGACCTTGAAGGTAAGAACGAGTGGCTGGAATCGCTGCGCCGCTACGAGAGTGTGGTGCGCGATTTCAAGGGGCTGACAGATGTGAGTGCGGCGGAGAATTCCGTGGCCGAACTTCGCAAGAACAGGGCCGTGAAAGCCGCGGAAAAGAAGGAGTCGTCGGCCCTCGAACAACAGGCGCGCATCAGCGATCCTCTCTTCGTTCGCATGCAGGCCATCGGCTCGGGGGAAAGCGACCTGGCCGATGGCACGGCACTTAAGCAGGACATCGCCGATGTCAAGAAACGTGCGGACGCTTCGCGCAGCTCCGACGAATTAAAAGCACTCATCGTGCGGCGGGCGTTGGGCGGATTAGTGATCGGGGCCTATGAATCCGGCGAGCTCAGCCTCAGCCAAAAGAATTACCGGGCGGCGTTGACCTACTTTGATTTAGTTTCGGCAGGATCGGCGAATCCCGCGTGGGCGCACTACGAGCGGGCGCGAGTGTACGCGGTGATGTCCGACAGGAAAAATATGCTGGCAGAGTTACGGCTCGCGTTGGCCGGAGGCTTGCACGACGCTTCGGCGCTAAACGCGAGCGAATTTCAGCCGTTCCAGCAGCAGGCGGAGTTTCAGGCATTAGCGGAACAGTGGCACAAAGCCGGGGAAGCGGAACATTGACCGATTTTCAAAGCTTGAAAAACCTTCGCGGCGATGTTTGCGCCAAAATCAGTCCCTTGGGCCGCATTCCGTTGTGCTTCTGCTAGAACACTCTCCACACAAAGTGCGCGAGCAGGAGGAAAAGCAGCAGCATGAAGCCGCCGATCCAGATCAGGAATCTGGCGGTTAGCTTTGGGGATTCGATTTCTTTTTTGTCCATAAGTTTAGGATACGCTCGTGCGCGAGCGTTGCCGAGTTTTGGCGAGCGTTGCCGAGCTTTTCGCTCGGCTGGGCGGGTGGGGCATCCTTCGACTTCGCTCAGGGCAGGCTCAGCCCCTACGTGGTTCGTGGAAAGGAAAGGCCGCGATTATTTTCGCGGCCTTTTTACTTGTTAGCTTTCGTTCGGTTGGTTAGTGACGGCCTCCGCCGCCGCCGTGCCCGCCGCCGCCGAAACCGCCACGGCCGCCGCGTCCGGGGCCACCTCGGCCTCGTCCTCGGCCACCACCGCCACCGCCGCCGGGGCGACGTCCGCGATCACCGCCTCGGTCACCTCCCCGATCCGGGCCACGGTCTCCGCTGCGTTCCGGGGCGCGATCGCCAGCCGGCGTTGAAGCTCCGGACGCGTCGCGGTTGAAGTTGGGTTCGTCGTCGGCAAAATCAGCGCCGCCTTCGATGGTCAGCGCGGGAGCGTGAGCGGGTTCGCCGCCGCCCTCCCCGCCATCACCGTTCTCTGGCGGAAGCTCTCCGCCGCCCATCTTGGCGCGCTGCTCTTTCAAAATAGCTTTGCGCGAGAGACGGATGCGGTTGCCTTCGACGGCCAGCACTTTTACGAGTACCTGGTCTCCTTCTTTTAGTTCGTCGCGGACATCTTTAATGCGATGCTCCGCGACTTCGCTGATGTGGAGCAGGCCGTCGGTGCCGGGGATGATTTCGACAAAAGCGCCGAAGTCAGCCAGCCGGGTGACGGTGCCGAGGTAGGTTTTGCCGATCTCGGCTGTGGCCGTGAGGTCTCCGATGATCTGGAGGGCCTTGGCGGCCGACGCTTCGTCGTTCGAGGCGACGTTGATCTTGCCGGAGTCTTCGACGTCGATTTTTACGCCGGTGCGCTCGATGATGCTGCGAATCATCTTGCCGCCGGGTCCAATCACGTCGCGAATCTTGTCGACCGGAATCTGCAGGGTGTAAATACGTGGCGCGAAGCCCGAAACTTTTTCGCGCGGAGAAGACAGGACCGCGTTCATCGTTTCCAGAATGTGCAGACGACCGCGCTGGGCTTGAGACAAGGCTTCGCGCATGATCTGAGCGGTGATGCCTCCGACCTTGATGTCCATCTGCAGGGCGGTGATGCCGTCCTTGGTGCCGGCGACCTTGAAATCCATGTCGCCGTAATGATCTTCCGCGCCAGCAATGTCGGTCAGGATGGCGTAATTTTGGCCTTCCTTGACCAGGCCCATGGCAACGCCTGCAACCGGAGACTTAAGAGGCACGCCGGCGTCCATGAGCGACAGCGAAGCTCCGCAAACCGAAGCCATCGAGGATGAACCGTTCGACTCCAGGATGTCGGACACCACGCGCATGGTGTAGGGCCAGTCTTCCTCGCCCGGAAGCACCGCAGAGATGGCGCGCTCGGCCAGTGCGCCGTGACCGATTTCCCGCCGGCCCGCTCCACGCAGAAACTGGACCTCTCCAACAGAGAATGGAGGGAAATTGTAATGCAGCATGAAGCGTTTCTTGGCTTCGCCTTCAAAAGTCTCGAGGCGCTGCCGGTCGTCGGTGGTGCCCAAGGTGGTGGTGACCAGGGCCTGAGTTTCGCCGCGAGTAAAAACTGCCGAGCCGTGGGTGCGGGGCAGAACCGAGACTTCGGCCCAGATATCGCGGACCTTATCGAAGGCGCGGCCGTCGGGGCGACGCTTTTTGGCGAGAACTTCGTCGCGGAAAATGCGTTCACGCAGGTGCTCGTAGTAAGTCTTGAGTTTGGCCTGGCCGACTTTGTCGTCTTCCGGAATGGAAGCCTGCAGGCTCTTTTTCAACTCCTTGATCAGAGTGGCACTTTCGGCTTTGGGGTGTTTTTCTGTGTCCAGGCGATCGGCAAGATCACTGCCGATGCGATTTTTGAGATCGTCAAAATAGGCCTGGTCGAATTCCGGAGGCGTTACCTTACGCTTCGGCTTCCCTGCCTTGCTGCGCAGATCGTTGATGGCGGCGCATATTTTCTTGATCTCGGTGTGCGCAAATTCGATGGCATCGACGACCGTTTCTTCCTTCACTTCTTTCGCGCCGGACTCGATCATCACGATGCCGTCGGCTGTGCCGACCACCATGATGTTGAGCAGGCTCTCGCGCATTTCAGGATAGGTCGGGTTCACGACGAACCCTCCGTTTACCAGTCCCACGCGCACCGCGCCGATGGGGCCAAGGAACGGAATGTCAGAAATTGTGAGGGCGGCTGACGCGCCGTTGATCCCGAGGACGTCAGGATCATTTTCGTTGTCGGCGGAGAGCACGAACGCGATGACCTGGGTTTCGCATTTGAATCCATCTTCAAACAGAGGGCGTACGGGGCGGTCAATCTGGCGACTGGTAAGAATTTCACGCTCGCTGGGACGGCCTTCGCGCTTGATGAAGCCGCCGGGGATGCGTCCGCCGGCGTAAGTGTATTCACGATAATCGACGGTCAGGGGGAAGAAATCGATGCCTTCGCGAGGATCAGGATTGGCGGTGGCGGTGGCGAGAACGACGTTGTCGCCGATGCGCACAACGACCGAACCGTGCGCTTGCTTGGCTAATTTTCCTGTTTCAAAAGAGATGGTTTTACCGCCGGCAAGTTCAACAGATACTTCTTGTTTCATGATTCATTTCCTTTTGGCAGGAGGACACACGCGCGTCCGTTGGGAGAGGCTGCACAGTTGAAGGGCAAGAGCCAGTAGCGTTCTGGGAGGCCGGAAACACACCGTTCGCGGCTTTTTCCTTGTTTCGAGACGGCCGTCTGCGCGACGGCTGATGATTCCGATGGTGGTCCGGCGAATTACACCCCGAGCCGGAAACGGCCTTGGCGGGAAACCTACTTGCGCAGGCCCAGCTTATGCACAACCGTCTTGTATCGTTCGGAATCGTAAGTCTTGAGGTAGTCGAGCAGGCTGCGACGCTTGCTGACCAGCATGAGAAGACCGCGGCGCGAGCCATGGTCTTTCTGGTGCGTTTTGAAGTGGTCCGTCAATTGGCCAATCCGCTCGCTAAGCAACGCGATCTGGACTTCGGGGCTGCCCGTATCGGTGGGATGCGTGCCGTACTGGTCGATGAGGGATTTCTTTTGCTCTCTGGCTAGCACTAACCTGATGCACTCCTGTCTTCTAGTTTCAATTTTAATCGTAACGTGCATTTAAGGTAACACGCTGTCGATGGAAGTGTAAAGGATTGCCGGGCGCTGGTCGCAGGGCAGAGGGCAGGTCAGAGTAGAAGTCAATGTGCAGGTCAGTTTGAACTGTCTCTTCCAATGCAAGACGTCCTGCCGGGGGTGCGAAGCACTGCGCGAGGAGTGAGCTTGCAGTTGCGCCGGGGCCTGTGGCTGCACTCGGCAGATGTCGATCAGAGCAGCGTGAACCAGCCTTAACCGCAAAGGTGGCAAAGGCTGCTAAGGAATTCCCCATAGGTCGGTTTTGGGCCTTAGTTCTCGTACCAAAGGGACGTGCCCAGTTCGCATCTGAATTAGTATAGTGATGCCGACAGCCATGACGGTCCAGTGCGCTCAATGCGGCCAGCAGAATAATCCGCAGTACCGGTTTTGCGGCATGTGCGGAGCTCCGTTGGGACCGCCTCCTCCGCCAGTGAGGAACGATGCGGAGCGCGAGCGGGCGCGCACTCCCGTCAGCGGACCTTCATTTCTGGGACTTGGAGATGAGCGTTCGCGCGATCTTGATTACCTCCTGGAAGATGAGCCGCGGCGCGGCCACGGGCGTCTGTACTTCGCCCTGCTTCTGCTGGTTGTGAGCGGAGCATTGCTGGCCTGGCACTGGCAGCGGGATGGCTATCCCTGGGCAGGGATGGTTCCGCGGCCATCGGTCGGCAGTCACCCGAGTACACCATCCGCGACGCCTTCAGATTCAGTGGCGGCGGCTCCGGGTGTCCCGGCTGAGCCGACAGCGAATCCAGCTCCTCCGGAATCACAATCGGTGCCGGCAGCGGGAACCCAGGCGTCCGCCACGGACCCGGCCGCGAGCGGCGGCTCAGAAGTCAATTTGCCGGCAGCGGGAAAGCCACCCGACCAGACGACGCCAACGGCGGGTGCTCCCGCTTCCGTTGAAGCGGCGACGAAACCTGCGAGTGCGCCGCCTGCGCAGACGAGCGTGCCCGGAACTACAGAAACAGGGACTGCGGGAAGTGGGACTGCGGGAAACGGGAATGCGGAGACCGGGGCCACGCCGAGCGGGAGCGCAGACAGCGCCGCGGAACCCGCCCCCAAAAGCGCTCCTGCGATGACTGCGGCGAAGCCGAAAGCAGTCATTCCGAAGCCATCGTCTGAGGATGCTGCTGCAGCCTTTGAAGATCGCCTCGTCGCGGATGGAGAAAAATATCTGTACGGGCGAGGCGCTCCGGAAGACTGCGACCGGGCCCAGAGGAATTTGCAGATCGCTGCCCGTAATTCCAATGCCAAGGCCCAGACCTTGCTGGGGGCCATGTATGCCACGGGACACTGCGTGAGCCGCGATCTACCGACCTCATATCGCTGGTTTGCCAAGGCCCTGCATGGCGACCCGGGGAATTCGCGGGTGCAGCGGGATCTCGAAGTACTTTGGAACCAGATGACGCCGGAGGAACGGCGCTTGGCGATGCGCAATCAGTAGGGCTCCGGCGGAAGGCGATATTCACGAAGGACACAAACCTTCATGAAGGCAGACACCTGCAAAAGGACCTCGTCGTAGCCGGCCCCCTTTTGTAACGCGCAAGCGTACCCAGGCTGGCAGCAATCCGCAGAGGGCTTGCGACCGTACTTTTGAAAGGAAGACAACGATTGTCGGCAGCTGAACCCACGGCAGGAGCGAGCGAGGCTTCGCTGGTCTGGGCGATACGCTCAGGCGATGAGAACGCGATGGCCACGCTCTACGACCGTTATTCCTCGCTGGTATACGCGATCGCGTTGCGCGTACTGGGCGACACGGGCGCTGCCGAGGACGTGCTGCAGGATGTTTTTATACAGTTGTGGCGAAATCCCGAAGCGTTCGAATCCGGCCGCGGACGCCTGGGGGCGTGGCTGGGAGTGATTACCCGGAACCGATCGATTGATCGTTTGCGCAAGCGCCGTCCCGAGAGTGACATATCCGACGTGGTGGTTTCAGTGGAGCCCGACCTGGCGGGAGAAGCGGACCGGGCGCAGGCCATGGAAAAAGTGCGCAGCGCTCTTGGCGCCATGCCGGGGCCGCAACGAAACGCTCTCGAGATGGCGTACTTCGAAGGGCTCACGCATTCCGAAATTGCAGCAAAAACAGGCGAGCCATTGGGCACGATCAAAACTCGCATTCGCACCGGATTGCAGTTTCTGCGGAAAGTATTTGAAGCATGAGCGCACATCCACAATTCGCCGACGATCTCGCGTTGCTCGCTCTGGGAACGCTTCAGGGAGAAGAGAAGGCTGCTCTCGAGCGGCATCTGGCAGAGTGCTCGTCCTGCCGGCGCGAACTGGAGCGGTTGCGTGGAGACATGGCGTTGCTCGCACTTTCGGCGGCTGGGCCGGCGCCGCCGCAACGCTCGCGCAATCGCCTGCTGAAGGCGATCGCGAAGGAGCCGCGATCTCAGAGGTCGGCCGCACCACGCCGCTCGTGGAGCTTTATGCCATGGCTGGCGGCGGAGCGTTTCTGTTGCTCGCAGGATTTTTCTGGAAGCAGAGCGATCGCCTGGCCGAGAGGGTAGCCCGGTTGCAGGGCGAATCCGGGCAGCAACAGGCCGAGCTCGAACGAACGCAGCAGATCGTATCCACGTTGACATCGACCGAAGCCCTGCGCGTGACTTTGGTGGCGGCGCAGAGCCCTCCACAGCCGCAGGGGAAAGCGATCTACGTTCGCGGGCGTTCCAGCCTGATTTTCCTGGCCAGCAACATGCCGGCATTGCCGGCGCAAAAAGCCTACGAGTTATGGCTGATTCCGACCTCCGGCAGTCCTATTGCCGCCGGTGTGTTCAAGCCTGATGCCCACGGCAGCGCGACGGTGATTGAACCGCCATTGCCGGCGGGAGTCGAAGCCAAGGCATTCGCGATTACGGTCGAGCCGGAACAAGGATCTTCGACGCCCACCGCGCCAATTGTCATGATGGGCGCGGGAGAATAGTCTTTCATCTTTATCGTGGCATCAAGGCCAGCGGCGCCTCCAGCCATGTAGACCCGGACGCCCCGTCCAGGTGGACGAGCGAAACTCGTCTGTCGTTGCGTGCGATATTCGGCGCGCGGTGTTTTGGCGGAGAAGTTCGTCGTAGACGTCTGTCTTCCCCCAGGAAAAAAATCACAATCTGGCCGAGCGGAACTCGGCTGGGCGGACGAGGGCGTCCGCCCCTACGCGGATCGTGGAAGGTTCTTAGTTAGGCAGCAGGCCGTACACCTCGAGCGTAGTGCGGGTGCCGACGTACACCTTTCCGTTCGCCACGGTAGGCACGGAGAACTTTACTGCGTTGCCTGCCTGGTCGCGATTGTTGGCCGCCTGAGAACTGTTCCACAGTTCTGTGGCGAGATTGGTGGCGTCATAGGCGTGCAGAACAACCGGCCCGGAACCCTGCGAACTGGAGCCGCCATAGGCGCTCGAATCAAGTGCCCAGACTATGCCATTGGTTGCGCCCTGAGCCGAAATCGAAGGAGTGACCCCCGGGAAATGGAAGATGAGAGGCGATTGTGACGACGGGGTGGTTGCAAGCTTTCCGGTTGTGGGATCAAAGGGAAACAGGCTCACCTTATCCGAATACCCGCCCAGGTATAAATTGTTCTGCCAGAAAGCGGGAGTGCTGAATATTCCGTTAGTGGCCTGGAAGTTCTGAACCACGGCGGTTTCTCCGGTGGTCGCGGTGCAGGCGCTGCAGAATTGGCCCATGGCATCGCGATTAAGAATGTACAGGATGCCTTCTTTGCCACCAGTCACCAGCACGTGGGCAGGACCGGCGGATTGATCAGGCAATAACATCACTCCCCCGGATCCGAGATCTGTGTCTTGAGTTTCCAGAATGCTTTCGTTGAAGGGAGAAAACCAGTCACTCAGCGCCAGGCCGGAGGTAGTGGTGATTTTGAGAACAGCATCACCCAGATCCGTGTTCGGAGTGACAGTGGAGCTGCGGTCAAAGGTACCGTTTCCCGTGCTCAGGTAAATGGCATTGGAAGCGTCCGCAGCCGGAGCTCCTCCACTCATCCAGATGCCGCCCCGTTGTCCATCCGCTGTAGCGTTATAAATACCGGCCTGCGAAAGATCAGCGACGTTGTATCCGATAACCCAGCCATGATACGAATCGACGTCGCCATGAGAGGCCCAGGTCACGTAAATGACGCCGTTCACTAGCGCCAGACCTGCACGCTGGTTGTGACTGAGTGGGTTGAAAGTGACGGTCGCACCGCTTGAATCGTATCCCGCGCCCACGACGGAGCCGGAAATATTCGCGGGAGCATTCGCTTGTTCATTTCCGGTGGTCAGATCCAATGCGTGCAAGCGCTGGTGGAAAGTTCCCGCCGGCCCCTCCGATTTACTTACGAGAAAGATCGTGTTGGAAGCTGGATTGATCACCGGAGTTCCAATGATTCCGATCTCGGGCTGAATATCCGTGGACGGGCCCACGTCGGTATTGGGAACAGAAGTCTCGCCGGCGCTCGCGCCATGACCGGCATCCAACATGGTCGCTTGCCACAGTACCGCGCACGGGCTCTGGTCGGCGTCAAAGGCATAGACGCTGTCGTGGGTTGTAGCCACCAACACGGCATTGTGTTTCGCGCCGTTGATGGTCAGGCCTGGAACCCAGAGTGGCTGACCATAGACCACGCCATCGACGGCGCAGGAAGAGAGTTTGCCAAAGGTAGCCGAGGTCACGTTAGATGTATTCAGAGCGAACTCTTGCGTGTTGCTGCCATCCCGCGCCAGGTTGTTGTGATACGTGAACACTCCAGCCAGATCAGTCACGGCAACAGTCGCGGTCGCGGTGGCAGCCGTGTTGGCCACGCTGGTGGCGGTAATCGTATGGCTCGCGCCGCTGGCAGGCGGAGTATAAAGACCGGTGCTGGTGATGGAACCGACAGTTGCATTCCCGCCGGCAACGCTGTCCACACTCCAGGTCACACCAAGATTTTGAGAATCACCGGTGGTGGTCGCAGTGAATTGCTGGGTCTGCGTACTCATGGCGAGCGCTGCCAGCTTTGGGGTGACGCTGACCACGACGCTGGGCCCTGTTACGGGCGGTGGCGTAACCACGGGGGGCGGTGCTGTGACCACCGGGGGCCCCGTCGTACCTCCACCACCACCGCAGCCTGCAACCGTCAGTATCAAAATCAACAATCCACCGCCAATAATGTGGTTTAAAAGATGCAGTATTCTTCCCATGATTTCTCCTGAAGCTCAATCTTTTGACGATGGCGGCGGTTAGATGTCGAAAGCGGGAACTAGGTTTCTTCGCCTTCCTTGAGCCGGGCGATGACCGCGAAGTCTTCCAGAGTGGTGGTATCCCCTTTGACGTCACCACTGCTGGCCAGTTCCCGCAACAAACGGCGCATGATTTTGCCGCTGCGGGTCTTAGGCAGGGTGTCGGTGAAGCGAATATCGTCGGGCTTGGCCATAGCGCCAATCTCTTTCGCCACCCACTTTCGCAGCTCTTCTTTAAGCTCGAGAGTCGGCTTTCTTCCTTGATCAAGGGTCACGAAAGCGGAGATGGCTTGACCTTTAATGGCGTCCGGACGTCCCACGACTGCAGCTTCGGCTACTGCATCGTGCGCAACCAGGGCTGATTCGACCTCCATTGTGCTGAGCCGGTGGCCAGAGACGTTGATCACGTCATCTACCCGGCCCATGACCCAGAAATAACCGTCTTTGTCTTTGCGGGCGCCGTCGCCGGTGAAATACATGCCGGGGATCTGCGACCAGTACTGTTGTACGTAGCGCTCGGGATCGCCGTAGATGGTGCGTAACATTCCCGGCCACGGTTGCTTGAGCACCAGAAATCCTCCGGAACCGAGGGGCACGGATTCGCCATCCATGGTGACAATGTCGGCCACGACGCCGGGGAACGGGCGGGTAGCGGAACCTGGCTTGGTGGCGATGGCACCCGGAATGGGGCTGAGCATGATGTGTCCAGTTTCGGTCTGCCACCAGGTGTCTACAATGGGACAGCGGTTGTGACCGATGAGATCGCGGTACCACATCCACGCTTCGGGATTGATGGGTTCGCCCACAGTGCCGAGCAGGCGCAGGCTGTCGAGCTTATGTTTTTTGGGCCATTCATCTCCCCACTTGGTGAATGTGCGAATCGCCGTGGGCGCGGTGTAGAAGATGCTTACCTGGTGGCGGTCGATGATGCTCCAGAAACGATCGGGTTCGGGAGTGTTGGGAGCGCCTTCATACATCACGCAAGTCGCGCCATTTTGCAGCGGGCCGTAAACGATGTAGCTGTGGCCGGTGACCCATCCAATGTCGGCTGAACACCAGTAAATGTCTTCTTCCTTGAGATCGAAGACCCACTTGGTGGTGATGTAGGTGCCAACGGAATAGCCGCCGGTGGTGTGGACAACCCCCTTCGGCTTACCCGTGGTGCCGGACGTGTAGAGAATGTAGAGCGGGTGTTCGGCGTCGAGAGCTGCGGCGGGACAAACATCCGGCGCAGTCGCCATCAATTCGTGCCACCAGTGATCGCGTCCGGACTGAAAATTGATGGAAGTTCCGGTGCGCTGATACACCACCACATTCCTTACCGAGGGACAGGATTTCAGCGCTTCGTCAACCGCGGGAAATAATTTAACCTCGGCGCCGCGACGATAAGAACCGTCCTGGGTAATGACAGCGACTGCCTGCGAGTCACGAATACGGTCCACCAGAGCGTTCGAAGAGAATCCGCCGAAGACGACTGTGTGCGGGGCGCCAATACGAGCGCACGCCAGCATGGCGATGGGCAGTTCGGGCGTCATGCCCATGTAGAGTGCAACCCGGTCGCCTTTTGTGACTCCGAGCGATTTCAGGACGTTGGCAAATTTCTGAACTTCACGATGAAGTTGCTGGTAAGTGAAGGTGCGAACCTCTCCCGGTTCGCTCTCCCAGATCAGGGCGGCTTTATCCTTGCGGGCCGTCTGCAGGTGACGATCGAGGCAGTTGTAGGAGATATTCAGCTGGCCGCCTACAAACCATTGGGCCCACGGAGCCTTCCACTCCAGAACTTTGTCCCACTTCCTGAACCAGTGCAGTTCCTCGGCGATTCCTGCCCAGAACGCTTCGGGATTCTCGACCGCCTCGCGATAGATGCGCTCGTAATCTTCGAGGCTCTTGATATGAGCTTGCTGGCGGAAATGCTCCGGGCATTCGAATTTTCTGTCTTCATGCAGAACCGATTCGATGTGGGTGCGGGGATCGGCCGCGGGGGAATTTTCGGGCATCTGCTCTTTTCCTCTTAATTAGGCTTGATGAAATTCTACAAGCGCGCCGGAGGAATGTCTGCGGCGCGGACAAAAAAATTTGCCCGCGAAGGACACGAAGGTACACGGAGAAAATCCCGCGATTCATGACCCGTCAAAACTTACAGGTCCAGAAAGCAGTCTTTGTATTTTTCTTCCACGGAGAAAATCCCGCGATTCATGACCCGTCAAAACTTACAGGTCCAGAAAGCGGTCTTTGTATTTTTCTTCCGGCGTGGGACACGCAGCATATTTACCGAAGACGCGGTAACGATTACCGGCCACCACCCGGTATCCCCAGTCACGCAAGCCAATGGGGACAATTTTCAGACTGAACGCCACCGCGCTCCAGAAGCTTCCCAGCGCGCGCAGTATGAAAATTACCGCGTCAGAGCGCGCAATGACGGGCTGGCTGGCACTCGGAATGAGGAAAACGGTTTCATATTTTCCGCCGTCGAGGCCGTGACCTTGCAGCAGTTGAACGGCGTAGGGGCTTTGCAGCGAGGCGAAGCGAAAGCGGGCGGCGGTGTCGCGTTTGAGGACAAACTTCACCAGGCGATTGCACAGTCCGCATACGCCGTCATAAAAAATGACTGGGTTATCGGAAATTGGGCTATCAGAAGTTGGGTTATCAGAAATTGGTTTATCTAAATTCGAGTGATCGGAATCTGGTTTATCGGAGTTCGGGTCGTCGGAGTTTGGCATGGCAGGACCGAGTATGTCGCTGCGCGCGGCTAGGCCCGGCAGCTCAATGTCAATGGGATGCCTCGACCTTGCGCTGCAACTCGGGTACATATTCCGAGACGCTTCCCTTCTCCAACAAATAGTTGCCCGGCCCCTGCTGGCCTCGCACCGTGCGGGCAAACTCGGCGACAAAGAAACCGGAGCGCAAAGCTTCCGTGAACGCCCACCGCGTGGCCTCCCGCCATTCCCGCGCCAGGGCTGGGTCTTTCTGTTCGATCGCCCCGATGTCGCTGGGGATCTGGATGGCAACGCGTTGCCGAGACAGGGCCGCGGCAAGATCGTTGCGGACGGGCCTTCCATCGCCGCCGAATTGAAGGAGGGGCTGCAGCCGGGAAAATGCGTCCAGCATCTCAGGGCGGTAATCCTTGCCCTGCAGCCGATCACGCACGCGACGGCTGGTGAGCGGCCACCGTACCCACAAACGGTCAGTGCCGTTGCGATGCAGGGCACTGGATGTTTCAGCCCCGTAGAAATCGATTTTGTAGCTCTCCGAGACCACGGCCAGCTTGCCGAAATTCAGATGCGCGTTTCTGCTTTGCAGGGGATCGAAGGTCCAGGTTATTTCGGGGACGCGCGCGGCCACGGCTCGCTCGCGCTGGGCAAGTTTCAGTTTGTAGCCCAGGTCGAGGTCGCGGTAGGGCTGGCGTACCGCGAGCATGTGCGAGTGCAGGGTGATGTGCCCGCCCTCCATGCCGAGGAAACCGAAGGCGAATCCAGCCAGCTTCGCGCCATCGAAAGCGCCGACCCAGATGCTCCCCGCGGCCTGCGTGGCGATCATCAGAGTGAGTGGCATGACGTCGCGATCGGCGAGCGTCCATACCTCCTGCTCGAGCGCTTCGGCCTGCTGCAGGTCTGCAATGCTGTTGAGATCGCGGATGGTGACGTTTTTGGGAAGGCTTTCGCTCATGGCTCGTGAAGGCGTCCAATATACGCGAGGCGGTTCGTGGGTACCAGTCCTGCGGAGGCAAAGAACGGGGACGCAAACGTTCGCGGAGTTATAGGGCCTTCGACTGCGCGACTGCTTCGCTGGGCGAAGCATCCACTTCGCTCAGGATGACAGAACAAAACGTTTTAACCCTGGACGCGTGAGGTTTTGCCGCTCCAGAAGGATTCGCGGAGCTGGCGTTTCAGTATTTTGCCGGTTCCCGTCTTTGGCAATGAACCGTCTACGAACTGCACGACTCGGGGCGTCTTGTATTTGGCAAGAAGCGGCTTGAGGAAGGCCAGGAGTTGCTCTTCGCCCAGCGTTTGCCCCGGCTTCAGAACGATAATGGCGACCGGAATCTCGCCCCAATGCGGATCGGGAGCCGATACGACGGCGCATTCGAGGACCGCCGGATGGGCGAAAATCGCTTTTTCCACTTCGATGGAAGAAATGTTTTCTCCTCCACTGATAATGATGTCTTTCTTGCGATCGACAATGTAGATGTAATTCTCTTCGTCCCAGACCGCCATGTCTCCAGTGCGCAGCCATTGGTTGGGGATGGCGGCTGCGGTGGCGTCGGGCTCCCGGTAGTAGCCATCCATTACGTTGTCGCTGCGGACCAGCACTTCACCCACAGTCTCCATGTCGCGCGGTACGTCAAGCATTTGTTCATCGGCAACGCGGACTTCGGAACCTACCAGAGGCCAACCGGCAGCGGCGAAACGGGCGAGCCGCTCGGTTTCATCGGCGCAGGTCACGGTCCCCTTGGTCTGGGAGGTGGTGATCACAGGCGCGGTCTCGGTGAGGCCGTAACCGGAGCATACCTCGCAATGAAAGGCCTGCTCCATGCGCGCGATCAGTTGCGGAGATGACGCGGCTCCGCCGGTGGTGATCATTTTCAGGCTGGAAGTGTCGAACTTCCCGAGTTCCGGACAATTGAGCAGCGCGTTGGCCATGGTTGGCACCAGCGTCATGCCGGTGGCTTTTTCCTCCTGAATGAGGCGCAGCACGTGGGCCGGCTCGAAGCGGCGGACCATGACGTGCCTTCCACCCTTCATGGTGACGCTCTGAGGACGTCCCCAGCCGTTGGCATGAAAGAGCGGAATGGTGTGCAGTTCGACGTCCGTGTCTTTACAGGGGAAGGAGGCAAGGATAGCCAGTGCGTGCATGTAGAGCGTGCGGTGCGACAGCATGACTCCCTTGGGAGTCCCGGTGCTTCCGCTGGTATAGAAAAGCTCCGCGATTTCATTTTCGTTAAAGGAAAAGAAGTCGGGACGGGAAATGCGGTCGCGCGCAAGGAGATCTTCGAGGTAGAAATCCGCCTGGGGAACGGGCTGGTCGATGGAGACGTAGCGCCGGATGTTGGGGCAGCTTCTTCGCAGCTCGGTGACCAGAGGGGCAAATTCGCTTTCGAAGACCAGCATGCTGGCTCCGGCGTGATTGAGAATCGAGGTCAGCTCAGCGGGTTGCAGCCGCACGTTAAGCGGCATGGTGATGGCGCGAAGCAGCAGCGGTCCGTAGTAGCCTTCCAGCAGTTGATGATTGTTGAAGCTTAGATAGGCGACGCGGTCGCCCGCACGTATTCCCTGGGACAGCAGCCCGGCGGCGAGACGTTCGCAACGCTCTCCGAATTGCGCGTAGGTGAATGAGCTGCGACCTGACACGACGCCAATTTTCTGGCCATAAAGATCAACCGCGCGGTACAGGCACCGAATGGGAGTGAGCGGAACATTCATGATCAGGCTGGCCCGGGTTTCTGGAGAGAATTTTCAGCAACCTCGCTGGGCATGATACACGACGTGGAAAGCGTACGGCTAAGGGTAGTAGCGGACAACCCAGTCCGCGACGCAGCCCGGCTTCGCCTGGCCTTGCACTTCAACCACAACCGAAAAGATGGCTTCGCGGACACTCTCAGCATCGATGAGCGATTGCAGGGTGAACCGTGCGCGGATTTTCGAACCGGCGAACACCGGCGCGGGAAAACGGACACGGTTCAATCCGTAATTTACGATCATGCCGACACCACTTTGAATCTGCAGCACCTGCTGTGACAAATGGCTGAGCAGCGAGAGCGTCAGAAACCCATGGGCGATCGTAATTCCATAGGGCGATTTGCGCAGGGCGCGATCGGGATCGAGATGGATCCACTGGCGATCTTCGGTGGCCTCGGCGAACTGGCGAATGCGGTCCTGGGTGATTTCAAACCAGTCGGAGACGCCGATTTCGCGGCCCACGTGATCTGCCAGGAACTTTATGCTTTCGATTGTGAGGGGCGGCATCGGAAATCCTCGTTCGCTACCCGGCCAGCAGACAACGGCTGAGTCCAGAACGCAGCTTTGGGTTCACCGAACCTCCAGTAGCATATAGGTCACCAGAGCAGCGCCCAGCTGACGGCCCCGCGCGTCCGTCAGGTCAACGCTCCCCACGCAGAGAGTCGAACCGATCCGGAGCAGCCGGCTGCGTGCGAAGATTCGGCCTTCAGTCGCGGGAAGAAAGTAATTGATCTTCATTTCAACCGTTGTGAACGGGCGCTTGCCTCCGAAGTGGCGGTTCAGCGCCATCCCCACGGCGGCATCGGCCAGTGTGGCGGCAACCCCGCCGTGAGCAACTGCCGCACTGTTGGTCAGTTCGTGACGCAGAGCGCACTCGATGGTGACGCCGTCGCGATGCACGCGCGTAAGTTTAATTCCTAGAAACGTCGCAAACGGAACCCTGGGCAGGAATTCGCGAACCTGCTGCGCCGTGAGTTTGGGATATTTCATTGGGGCTACCAGCGTTCTGTGATTCGCAGTCAGTTGTCAGTGGCGCGCTCGAACAAGCCGGCTGCGCCCTGGCCGCCGCCTACGCACATGGTTACGACGCCGTAGCGCGATTTGCGACGCTCCATTTCGTTGGCGAGCGTCCCCACCATGCGCGAACCGGTCATTCCGAAAGGATGGCCGATGGCAATGGATCCGCCGTTCACGTTGAGTTTGTCCATGGCGATGCCGAGCCGGTCACGACAATAAACTACCTGAACGGCAAAGGCTTCGTTCAACTCCCAGAGATCGATGTCTGCCATTTTCAGGCCCTGGCGCCCGAGCAATTTAGGCACGGCAAACACGGGGCCGATTCCCATTTCGTCAGGTTCGCAACCGGCCACCTGGAAGCCGCGGAAAATCAGCGTGTACGGGACGCCCAGTGCGTCGGCGCGCGATCGTGACATAAGCAGCGTGGCGGAAGCGCCATCTGAAAGTTGAGAAGAGTTCCCGGCAGTGACCGAACCTTGTCCGCTATCGGGATCGAAGTGGGGCTTGAGCGCAAGCAATCCTTCGAGCGTGGTATCGGGCCGGTTGCACTCGTCACGATCGCAGCATACTTCTTCGGTGCCGATCACGCCTCCGGTCTTTTTGTCGAGAACTGCCTTCATGACTTTCATGGGGACGATTTCGCCCGCAAAAAAGCCTTCCTGTTGGGCCCGGGCGGTACGCTGCTGGCTGATGAGCGCATACTCGTCCTGGGATTGTCGCGAAATCCCGTAGCGCTTCGCAACAACTTCGGCGGTTTCACCCATGGCCATGTAAACGCCGGGATACTTCAGCTTCAGAGCCGGGCTGGGATCGTGGTCGCGAATGATCAGGCTGATGCTCTCCACGCCCCCGCCGATGGCTGCCTCGGCGCCTTCACTCACAACCTGGTGTGCGGCCATGGCAATGGCCTGCAGGCCCGAGGAGCAAAACCGGTTGACCGTGATGGCGGCAGTCGAAACCGGGAGGCCGGCGTGCAACGCGGAAACGCGCGCGATGTTATGGCCTTGCACTCCGTGGGGCTGTCCGCAGCCCAGGATCACATCTTCGATCTCGACCGGGTCAAGTTGCGGAGTCTTGCGCAGCACATCCCGGATGCAGTGAGCGGCCAGGTCTTCGGGCCGTGTCATGTTGAACGAGCCGCGAAACGATTTCGCGAGGCCGGTGCGCGAACTGGCGACTACTACCGCTTCTCTGGTCATGATTTTCGCAGGACTTCCTTCGTGAAGGAAGTCAAAAGCTAAGTGGCAAAGTCGGCGAATTTGCGCCCTTCTTTGGCCAGCTTTTTCAGCAGCGGAGCCGGTTCCCATAATTCGCCGTGCGTTCGCTGGAATTCCAGGATGCGGTCGTAAACTTTTTTCAGGCCAACCGTGTCGGCGTACCACATGGGGCCGCCGCGATGCGCCGGGAAGCCGTAGCCATTGACATAAATGATGTCAATATCGACCGCGCGCAGCGCGTATCCCTCTTCGAGGATACGTGCGCCCTCGTTGACCAGGGAGTAGATGCAGCGATCGACGATTTCTTCACGCGGAATCTGGCGTTGCGGGATGCCGGCCGCGGCTGCCCATTTTTTGGTCAGGGCCGCAACCTCGGGATCGGGCGTGGGTTTGCGATTCTCGTCGTACTTATACCAGCCGGCCCTGGTTTTCTGGCCGAAGCGCCCCATTTCACAAAGATTATCGCCGGCAAAAGCTTGCCGGATGCCGGGCTTCTCAAGGTGGCGATACTCTTTCCGGATGCGCCAGCCGATGTCGAGTCCAGCCAGATCGTTGGTAGCGAGCGGGCCCATGGCCATGCCGAAATCGTAGAGCGCGCGGTCCACCGCTTCGACGCTGGCTCCCTCTTCCACCAAAAAAACCGACTCTCGAACATAGGGATGGAACATGCGATTGCCCACAAAGCCGCGGCAGTTGCCCACCAGAACACCGATCTTTCCCAGCTTCTTCGAAAGTTGCATGCAGGTGGCGATGACTTCCTTGCTGCTCGCTTTCCCGCGTACGATTTCAAGCAGGCGCATCACGTTGGCCGGGCTGAAGAAGTGCGTGCCGATGACAGACTCGGGCCGCGATGTGCTGGCTGCGATCTCGTCGATATTCAGAGTCGATGTGTTGCTGGCCAGGATTGTGCCCGGCTTGCATATGCGATCCAGTTCGGCGAAGACTTCTTTCTTGAGAGCCATGCCTTCAAAGACGGCCTCGATCACCATGTCGGCGCGGCTGAAGTCGTCGTAACTCAAAGTTGGTTTGATCAAGTTCAGGCGCTCGTCCACGGATTGCTGGGTGAAGCGTCCGCGCTGCACCGAGGTGGCGTAGTTTTTTCGGATATTCGTGAGCCCGCGATCGAGAGCGGCCTGGTCGGACTCCTTGAGGATGACGGGTATGCCGGCGTTGGCGAAGACCATGGCGATCCCGCCGCCCATGGTTCCAGCGCCTACGATCGCGACCGAGTTGACCGGAATCGTGGGTGTATCTTTCGGAATATCCGGAATCCTGGCTACTTCGCGCTCGCCGAAGAAAATATGAATCAAAGCCTTCGACTGGTCGGAGTAGAGGCAGTCGATAAACAGCCGGGCTTCGGCTTCGCACCCTTGCTCGAAGGGCAATCGGGTAGCGGCTTCTATGGCGTCGATGGCGGCGAGGGGAGCAATCAAATCGCGTTGTTTTTTGGCAGCGGCTTCGCGCGCGGTGGAAAATATCGGCGCGTTTTGCTCGCCAGTACCTAATTTCTCATCGCGCTCGCGAGTCTTGCGGGCGCGCTTTCCGGCAACTTCGCGGGCAAAGGCCACGGCGCCCAGCAACAGATCGCCATCGATCAGCTGATCCACGATGCCGGATTGCATGGCGTCGGCCGCCTTCACGGGATTACCCCCGGCGCACATCTCAACGGCTTTGGCGACTCCTGCCAGGCGCGGCAGGCGCTGCGTGCCTCCAGCTCCGGGGATGAGGCCCAGCTTCACCTCCGGCTGTCCCACTTGCGCATTGGGAACGGCGACGCGGTAGTGCCCGGCCATCGCGACTTCGAGCCCTCCACCAAAAGCAGTGCCATGAATCGCCATCACCACTGGTTTGGAGCAGTTTTCTATTTTAAGGAGTAAAGGGAGCAATCCCGGGCCGGTTTTCTTTTGGCCCGAGGTCATTCGGGTAAATTCCTTGATGTCGGCGCCGGCGATAAAAGTGCGGCCGCCGCCGATGACCACTGCGGCGATCAGAGCGGCATCTTTCTCGATCTGGTCTATCGCGTCGGAGAGCCCTTCCGGCACGCCTGGGCCGATGGCGTTTACCGGCGGGTTGTTGATGGTGACGATCGCAATATCGCCGTTTTTCGTGAGTTCGATCAATTTGTCCATCGCAGTGCTTGCTCCCCCGTAGATTGTAGCTTCGTCAGATTGTAGCTGCGTCGGCGCGGGATGTGAAAAGGCCGGCAGGTTATGTTCTGTGACGTCTTCCTGACGGGACCCTTGCAGGCGGCGCGAGCCTCAACACTTGTCTCGGAAGGATCGGGTTTACCGGTTTCGCAACCCGCAGTTTGATAAAATCAGGACGTTATGCCTTCCGAGCCGCACTTCACCGACGTCGCGACTGCAATCGAGGAAATCCGCGCCGGGCGGATGATTGTGGTAGTGGACGATGAAGACCGGGAGAACGAAGGCGACCTCACCCTCGCGGCCGAGAAGGTGACGCCCGAGACCATCAATTTCATGGCCAGGTACGGGCGTGGCCTGGTCTGCCTGGCCATGACCGAGGAACGCCTCGACCACCTGCGCATCGGCCCCATGACCGCGGAAAATACCTCGAATTACGGGACTGCTTTTTGCGAAGCCATTGACGCCCGCGAAGGCGTGACCACCGGAATTTCCGCTTACGATCGGGCTCGCACGATCAAGGTTGCGCTCGATCCTGCGACGCGGCCGTCGGATCTGGCCCGTCCGGGGCATGTGTTTCCGTTGCGCGCCCGAAAAGGTGGAGTGCTGCTGCGTGCTGGACAGACAGAAGCAGCGGTCGATCTGGCGCGCATGGCGGGGCTGGTGCCGGCCGGCATTATCTGCGAAATCATGCGCGACGACGGGACCATGGCACGGGTGCCGGATCTGATCGAGTTCTGCGAGACTCACGGCCTGAAAATGCTGACCGTGGCGGAGCTGATTCGCTACCGCATGCAGCATGAGCGTCATGTGAAGCGCGTGGGCGAAGCTCTGATTGACACGGAGCATGGAGAATTCCGTCTGATCGCTTACGAGAGCGAAGTGGACGGCGGCGAGTCTCACATGGCTCTGGTGCGCGGCGATATTGAGAGCGGCGACGAGCCGGTGCTGGTACGCATGCACTCTCATTGCCTGATGGGCGACGTTTTCGGATCGACCGGATGCGACTGCCACGCCACCATCGAAGGCTCCATGCAGCGGATTGCACGGGAAGGCCGGGGTGCGCTGATTTATCTGCATCAGACGTCAAAGGGCTTTTCTGTAGAGAAGCTGGCGGAGCGGACGGCGCTCACCTTTCATCGCGACAAGCGATTGCCGGCTTTGCCCGAAAGCGAGCGCAAGACCCAACGCGAAGTCGGCATCGGAGCGCAGATTTTGTCGGACCTGAATCTGCGGCGCATCCGGCTGCTGACCAACCACCCTCGCAAAGTTGCGGGACTCGAAGGATTCGGGATCGAGATTGTGGAGCAGATTCCCGTGGCGTTAGAGCGGGTTCGCAGCAAGTAGAGTGGTGCGGAAAGCCGGAGTGGATTTCAGCAGTTTGCGGCACGACCGAGTCGTGCCCTTCCGGGTAGGGATGGCTCATCAGCTGGGCTTGCGAATCACGATGTCGCTATCGCTGATAAAAAACTGCACAGAGCATTGATCGGAGCCGCAGATGACGGGAAGCAGCCCGGCAAGTTGTTTGCGCGTGATCAATCCCAGCGTCCCGCAGTCGGGACAGGCGAGCACAGCCCAATAGGGATCTTCCTTCTCGCCAATGTGGCCGGCATTCTCGAGCACGAAGATCGTGCCGGGTTGCATCTGCTCGGGAATCCACTCATTCAGGACGTTCAGTTCTCCAACCATCTCGCCTCCCCCGGAATCTGACTTTTTGGAGCCAAACTTCCCTGCTTAAGAAATTTTCTTGCGTGCCTGCCGCGATTGCGCCGGCGCCGTGGCATTAGCTTTTTTTTCCGCATGCCGGATCACGGCACGCACCTGACGAACCGCATCGCTCAGGCAGATCGTCAGCATGGGCTGACGGGAATTTTTTAGGATGTCCACAATCTGCCGGGCTGAGGTCTCCAGATAAAGGGAGCGGCCATCGGTTAGCAGATGGTAGTCAGACGAGCCGGTCACAGTTTCCGCCAGCCGTTTGCTGAACTCGCGTTGCAGGAAGCGCATCACCTTGCGCACCCGCTGCAGCGAGAAGCCGCGGCGGCGCAGTTCGCAGATGACCGCGACCTCGGCCAGATCTTCGTCCGAGTACAGGCGGCGGCGCCCGTCGCGGGCCGGGACGACGATGCGGCGCTCGTCCCACCACTGCAATTGGCGCAGCGTGATGCCGGTCAATGCCACCACTTCGCGGGATGTGAAGCGCGTTTGCATTTCTGCACACAAAATGTTTCAAACATTCGAGATAGAAAATGTTTGACACATTCTAGGCGGCGAGCGGTTGCTGTCAACGAGAGATTTGACGGCGAGGTGTACTAGAGGAGTTCCTGGTCATGGGCCTCGCCAGGGGCAGGTTCCGTGAGGGACCGGGTCTCCGACCCGGCCGGGCCGAGCCAAGCTCGGCAAAACTTTTACCCGGAAGCCGGAAAATTCTGGAAGCTACCAACATCCTCCGCCTACAAAGTGCACGATCTCGAGGCGGTCACCGTCGGCAAGATTGGTTTCAGGCCATTGCGAGCGCGGGACGATGTTGCGGTTCAGTTCGATTGCCACCCGGTCCTGTTTCAATCCGAGCTGTTCGATCAGCCGGGCCAGCGTGATCGGCTCGGTGGTTTGCTCCTGTCCATTGACCAGGATTTTCATCGCCATCGATTTTCGCAACTAACAGACGAGGTAGCAAGCGCAGTCCACGTGGGGACTAGGCTCCGACTTTTCTTAGCTGGAATTTTCGAGTGGCGGTGCGGCCCGAGTAGCTGGCCTGCACCAGAACTGAAGAGTCGGGAAGCGACGTCTCATCGACCTCGATCTTCATATCTGTATCGCCGGAGGGATCCGTCACAACCTGGGCATAAAAAGGCGCGGCATCGGGACGAGCAAAGCGCACAGTCAGCCGTGCCCCGGGGACCCCGGAGCCGCTTTCGGTCACACGCAACCGCATGGTCAGATTGCGATCGGCGTGCACCGAATTGGCGTTCAGCCACTGCACGTCGAGCTCCTTGACGGCGGCTAGGGTCTCCGGCGTGTCGCGCTTGTCCAAAATTTCGTCCAGGCGGCCATCGCGGATTGCGTCGAGGACCAGACGGTGCTGGTCGCGCAAGCCATGCTCCTTCTGCTGGTCAGTGAAGCCGCCGGCCAGTTTGTCGCCATACGGCGTCGCCCGCTTCCCGATGCAGCGGCCGCGGACGAACACCTGGGTTTGCAGCAGGAGTTCGCTCTCGCGCGCTTCGCTCTGTACGTGGTAAACCGTATCGCCCTGCTTGATGTCAGTATTGAAGCCGAAGATCATGGTTCCTTTGCTGTTGCAGAATCCAGTGCTATTACAAAATCGGGTGCCGGAAACCGGTGCCGGAACAGAAATCGCGCGTATCGATTAAAAGGGTTTAACCAAAACCTCGCGGGTCCAACAAAAAACTCGACAAAGGCGGCCCCTCGCTTGACACCAACAACTATCGAAATCTAATCTAGAATGTTTAGTTGATGCTTGGCGCGAATTATATATAGCTCTCTCATGCCCGACAATTACTTCGTCCGCTACCTGCCATTACTGATTCACTTCCTGATCGCAGGCGCCCTGGCGGGTGCCATCGTCCTGCTTTCGTGGATCATCGGGTATCGCCGCCCGACGCGGGCCAAAATGTCTCCTTATGAATGTGGCATGACCCCGGTGGGAGACGCCAGAGGGCGCTTCTCGGTCAAGTTCTACCTGGTGGCGATGCTGTTCATCCTGTTCGACATTGAAGCCGTGTTTCTATATCCGTGGGCAGTGATTCTGCGCGATCTTAAGATGTTTGGTTTCTGGGAGATGCTGGTTTATATCGCCATCATGCTGGTGGGTTTCTTTTATGTATGGAAAAAAGGAGCCCTCGACTGGGGCGCGCCCTCATCCCGGCGAGGCAGTGTCTGATGCCAGGTCAGCCCGCTATTACCGACCTCGAGCAACTGAAGAACCATCCGGCCATCGCCAAGTTAATGGCTTGGAATTCGGCTGCGGTAGAGGGCGCGAAATTTGATCGCGAGGAAATGAGTATCTACGTGGAGCGCTCAGCCATCCGCGATGCGTGCGGCCTGCTGCGCGACGATCCCGATTGCCTTTTCAATTTCCTGGTTGACGTCACCTGCGTGGACTGGTTCCCTTCCGAGCCGCGATTTGAAGTGGTTTACCACCTGCTTTCGATCTCGAAAAAGGAAAGAGTGCGATTGAAAGTGCGGCTGGAAGGCAGCAGTCCGGCGCTTGATTCGGTCACGGTAGTCTGGCCCGCGGCCAACTACTTCGAACGCGAAGTGTTCGATCTTTTCGGAGTGCGCTTTGCCGGACATCCCTATCTGCGGCGGTTGCTGATGCCGGAAGATTGGGAAGGGTATCCGCTGCGCAAGGATTATCCGGTGGAGGGCTACCGCTAAATCCCGCCATGGCCCACCTTTCCCCCACCCCCACGCTTGAACCCGGTCAGGACCGAACCATGATCCTGAACATGGGCCCGCATCATCCCTCGACCCACGGGGTGCTGCGGTTGATTCTCGAGATCGACGGCGAAAATATTGTGCGCATCATGCCCGACATTGGGTATCTGCACACCGGAATTGAAAAAACCTGCGAGGCCAAGTTCTACCAGCAAGTGGTGCCGCTGACCGACCGCATCGATTATCTGTGTCCCCTGACCAATAATCTCTGTTACGTGCTGGCCGTCGAAAAGCTGCTGGGACTCGAGATCCCTCCCAAGGCGCAATGGATGCGGGTGCTGCTGAATGAGCTGACCCGCATAAACTCGCATCTGGTCTGGCTGGGAACCCACGCTCTCGATCTGGGGGCGATGACTGTCTTTCTTTATTGCTTCCGCGAACGCGAAGACATCCTGCGTCTGTTCGAAATGGTCAGCGGACAACGCATGATGACTTCATACTTCCGCATCGGCGGCCTGGCGCTGGAACCACCGCTGGGATTTTTTGAGCGCGTGCGGGATTTCGCCAGCCGCTTTCCTGCTAAGGTGGACGAATACGAAAATCTGCTGACCGGAAACCCCATTTGGGCAATGCGCACCAAGGGCGTCGCGAAGATTACCGCCGAAGACGCCATCGCTCTGGGGGTGAGTGGGCCGACGCTGCGCGGCAGCGGTGTTGATTTTGACCTCCGGCGCGACCTGCCTTATTCCGGCTACGAGAAGTTCAAGTTCAAAGTGCCGGTGTCGCAAGAGGGCGATGTCTTCGCGCGCTATATGTGCCGGGTGCGAGAGATGCGCGAGTCGATCTCGATCGTGCAGCAGGCGGTTGACGGCATGCCGGAGGGTCCGATCAAGGCCGTGGCGCCCAAGGTGATTCTGCCTGACCGCGAAATGATGAAGACGCAAATGGAGGCGCTCATCTATCACTTTAAGATTATTACGGAAGGCTTTGCAGTGCCTGCGGGAGAGGTCTACCAGGCTGTGGAGTCGCCGCGCGGTGAAATGGGGTATTACATCGTCAGCGACGGGACCGCCAAACCGTACCGGGTTCACATGCGGGCGGCCTGCCTGGCGAATTTGCAGGCGCTACCCAGCATGTGCGAAGGCCGGTTGCTGGCGGATGTGGTGGCGGCCATCGGCAGCATCGATATTGTTCTGGGCGAGATTGATCGGTAGAAAAAGCTTGAACCACGAAGGACACGAAGGTACACGAAGTAAAAGCCCAAATCGAAGGATTTCCTTCGTGGACCTTCGTGGTTAGCGATTTTGACATGAAATTTTCTGATCAATTCGAAACGCGCTTTGCCGCGATGCTAACGCACTATCCGACGAAGAGGTCCGTGCTGGTTCCAACGCTGCTGTACGCGCAGGACGAGACCGGCTACCTATCGGATGAAGTGATCGACGAAATAGCCAGCCGCCTGGAGTTAACGGCGCTCGAGGTTCGCAACGTCATCAGTTATTACTCCATGCTGACCACCAAGCCGCGAGGCAAGTTCAACGTACAGGTCTGCACCAACATTGCCTGCATGCTGCGCGGCGGCGAGGAACTATTCGAGCACTGCGAGAAGAAACTCGGCATCGGACACAAGGGGACAACACCGGACGGACTCTTTTCGCTCGAAGAAGTAGAGTGCATTGGCGGCTGCAGTTGGGCGCCGGCGGTGCAGGTGAATTACGATTTTCACGAGAACCTGACCGCAGAAAAGATGGACAAGGTGCTGGACGGGTACGCGAGGAAAAATTGAGTAATTGGGAAATTGAGTAATTGTGCAATTGGAAAGCGCAGCTGGACATTAGCGTAAAGATTTTCAATGACTCAATCACAAAATTGCTCAATTACCGAATTGAATCATGGCTGATTTGGTTTCCCATCCCGACGAGGTAAGGGTCGTCTCCCGGCGATTCGGCCTGGGTGCGACCAATATCGATCGCTATCTGGAACTTGACGGCTACAAGGCGGTGCAGAAAGCGCTGGGCATGGGCGCGGAGGGCATCGTCAATGAGGTCAAGAATTCCGGATTGCGCGGGCGCGGCGGTGCGGGCTTCAGCACCGGATTGAAGTGGTCGTTCGTGCCCAAGCAGGCGCCCAAGCCGAAGTATGTTCTGTGCAACGGAGACGAGAGTGAGCCTGGGACCTGCAAAGACCGGTTGATTTTCGAGCACGATCCGCATGCGGTGATTGAAGGCGTAATGATCGCTGGGCTGGCCGTCGGTTCGAAGACCGGCTACATCTACGTTCGCGGCGAATATCGTTATCTACTGGAGATTGTGCAGAAGGCGATCGCCGACGCTTACTCCCGCGGGTTCCTGGGTAAGAACATTTTTGGCAGTGGGCAGGACTTCGATATTTACTGGCACGGCGGGGCGGGCGCTTACGAGGTGGGAGAAGAATCGGCGCTGATGGAGTCGCTCGAAGGCAAGCGCGGAATTCCGCGCATCCGGCCTCCCTTCCCTGCGGTGGTTGGGTTGTGGGGCGGGCCGACGGTGATTAACAATGCTGAAACCCTGGCCAGCGTGCCCCACATTATTCTGGGCGGAGCGGAGTGGTACGCCAACCTTGGTCCCCCGAAGAATGGCGGGACGCGACTGTTCTGCCTCAGCGGTCACCTCAAGCGGCCTGGCGTTTACGAACTGCCTATGGGATACAACCTCAGAAAGATGATTTTCGAGGTGGGCGGCGGAATTCCGAGTGGGCGCGCGCTTAAGGCAGTGGTGCCCGGCGGGTCCAGTACACCGGTGTTGAAGTCCGACGAAATTGATATTGCCATGGACTTCGACAGTGTCGCTAAGGCGGGCTCCATGCTGGGCTCGGGCGGCGTCGTCGTGCTGGACGACACCACCTGCATCGTCAAGTTTGCCTTGCGGACCATGAAGTTTTATCAGCATGAAAGCTGCGGCTGGTGTATCCCCTGTCGGGAAGGCACGGATTGGCTGAAGAAGACGCTGATTCGCTTTCACGCCGGCGGCGGCGTGAAAAAAGATATCGACAACATGTACTACCTGTCGGAAAACATGCTGGGACGGACATTCTGTCCACTTGGTGATGCGGCAGCGATGCCGACCATGGCGTTCATCAAAAAGTTCCGAAAAGAGTTTGAAGATCATTTGGACGGAAAACCGTGTCCGTATGAGAAGGCGGCGGAGCCGGTGCTGGCGTAGCGCCGGCGTCCCGCCGGCCCGATGGGCGGGCGCAGCCCGCCAGGGTTTCGGCGGTAACGTTTTTTGAGGACGCAGCTCTTTGAGGACGCTGTTCTTTGAGGACACTGCTGTTTCAGGACGATGAACAGCGGAGGGCGAGACGCCCTCCGGACAGCCGGCGGGACGTCGGCGCTACGAAAATCTTATGGCTGATGTGAATCTTACGGTCGACGGCAAGAAGGTTACGGCTCCGGCTGGGACCCTGCTGATTGAGGCTTGCAAGGGCGTAGGCATCGAAGTCCCTTCCTTCTGCTACTACCCCAATCTTTCGCTGCAGGGCGCCTGCCGTATGTGCCTGGTGAAAGTGGAGAAGATGCCCAAGCTGCAGACTGCTTGCACCACCGTCATCGCGGAAGGCATGGTCGCCATCACTGACAGCGATGAAGTGCGGCAGGCGCGCAAGGGCATGGTGGAACTACTGCTGGGGAATCATCCGCTGGATTGCCCCGTGTGCGATGCCGGCGGCGAGTGCGAACTGCAGGACATGACGTTCTCCTACGGGGCGGCGGAATCGAAGTACATGGAACCCAAGAACCACAAAGAGGAGCAGCAGTGGTCCCCGGTGGTGTATTTTGACCGGCCGCGCTGCATTCTCTGCTATCGCTGCGTCCGGGTGTGCGGCGAGGGCATGGACGTGTGGGCGCTGGGAGTGCAGAACCGCGGCGTCAGTTCGATCATCGCCCCCAATAAGGAAGACCATCTGGAGTGCGAAGAATGCGGGATGTGCATCGACATTTGTCCCGTGGGCGCGCTGACCTCCGGGGCTTATCGTTATAAGACTCGTCCGTGGGAAATGAATCACGTGGGCACGACCTGCACCCACTGCGCGGACGGATGCAAAACTACGCTGGGCGTGCGCCGCTCCGAAACCGGCATGGAGATTGTGCGCGGCGACAATCGCGACAAGAGCGGCATCAACGGCGATTTCCTTTGCATCAAGGGCCGCTACGCTTTCGACTTCGCCAATCGCGAAGACCGCCTAACTCAACCCTTGATTCGAAAAGACGGGCAGCTGGCGCCAGCAACCTGGGAAGAAGCGTTTGAGCTGATCGGAAAACGGTTCAAGGAAGCGCGCGAGCAGCATGGCGGAGAGTCGATTGGAGTGATCGGCTCCAACCGAACCACCAACGAAGAAAATTATCTTTTGCAGAAGTTCGCCCGCGTGGTGTTGCAAACCAACAATGTTGACCATCACCGGACGGCGGACTTCCCTGCCTTTGCCGCGGCTCTGGGCGGTAAACCGGAAGCGACTGCCACCATGCGCGATGTGGCCAACGCGCCGGCGATTCTGCTGATCGGCAACGATCCCACCGAGCAGCATCCGCTGCTGGCCTGGCAGATTCGGAATAACGTCCGGCTGCATCGCGCGAAGTTATACGTGGCGAATTCGGCGGACATCAAACTTAAACGTCAGGCTGCCGGGTTCTTGCAGATTCCTGTGGGCAGCGAGGGGCGATTCGCGGCGTTCCTGGCGGGTGATGATTCGGTGGAGGAAAGTCTCCTTCCGGTTCCGGGCGGCGGCGAAGCGGGTGATGGCGTCCGTTCTACACATGCGTTTCGCGATGCGGTTCGGGGCGAACAAAATCTGGTCATCATCTTCGGATCCGAAATTCGTGGCAGCGACATTGCTTCCCTTGTGAAATTTGGGTTGGGCATTGCGGGCGCGAAATTCATTTGCCTGGCTGACTATGCAAATTCACGGGGCGCGGCCGATATGGGTCTCTATCCCGACCTTCTGCCCGGCTATCATCCCATTGCCAACTCGGAAACATTCCGTCAGGAGTGGGGCGGCGTTCCTCAATCGCCTGGCTTAACCCTGCCGCAAATGGTGGAGGGTGCCCTCGCCGGGAAACTGAAGGCGCTTTACGTCGTTGGCTCGAATCCGGTTGGGCGATTCGGAATTGATCCTTTCGCCTTCTCGCAAAGTTTCGTGGTGGTTCAGGATATGTTCCTGACCGAAACCGCCGGGCTGGCCGATGTGGTTTTACCGGCGGCAAATGCTTACGAGAAATCCGGGACGTTCACCAACACCTGCGGCGATCTGCAACTGGTGAAGAAAGCAGGAGAAGTCAGCGGCAGCAAATCCGATTTCGAAATGATCGTTCGTATCGCGGATGCCATGGGCGCGGATGTTCACAAGCTGGTGCCGTTCGGGCGAGGCTCCTCCGCTGATATGGGGCAATCGCGAGGGGCGCAATCGGGCGAAGCTGACCGGCATGCGGTGTGGCTCGAAGCGCACGGGCTGGAGCCGAAAATGAGCCCCTTCGATCCGACCGCGATTCTGGACGAGATTCAGCGACTGGTGCCGGGATACGAAGTTTCGCGGATGAACCTGCTGGCGGGCAACGATCAGCACACGACTTTGGTGGGCAGCGTGGCCGGAGCCGTGCAGGATGCGGCGCTGATTTCCCCGGCCAATGACAATCTGTTCAGCTCAGGCACGTTGGGACGCTATTCCCGGACATTGAATTCGGTGATGGAAAACCGTAATCCCGAGCCGGCGGAAGCTGAAGTGGCTGCGGACTGAAATAGTTTTTTCTTATTTGCAGCGAGGGCGAGACGCCGACGCTACCCGGGCCTTTGGGAATACTGAGAATGGCATTTTGAATATCAGCACATTTATCCTCGTGTCGATTATCAAGACCGTGCTCGCACTTTTCGTGCTGCTGACGGCGGTGGCGTACACCGTCTGGCTGGAGCGGAAAGTTGTAGGGCATATGCAAAACCGCTGGGGTCCCACGCGGGTCGGCCCGTTCGGCTTGTTGCAGCCCCTGGCGGACGGCGTGAAATTTCTGTTCAAGGAAGACCTGACTCCTCCGCACGTGTACAAGCCGTTGTACATCGCGGCGCCCATGCTGGCAGTGGTTTTTGCCTTGACTTCCATTGCCGTGATCCCGATCGGAAACTCAATCACGCTTGGCCATTTGCAGATTCCGCTGCAGATCGCAGATGTCAACATCGGCTTGCTGATCATCCTGGGAGTGACCTCCCTGGGAGTGTACGGCGTCGCGTTAGCGGGATGGTCCTCCAACAGCAAGTATTCCCTGCTGGGCGGTCTGCGGGCCAGCGCGCAAATGATCAGTTACGAGATCTCGCTGGGGCTGTCGCTGGTGGGAGTGCTCATCCTGGCGGGAAGCTTCAGCCTGCGCGACATCGTGAATGCCCAGGGGGGAACGTTCTGGGGATTCATTCCGCGCTGGAACATTTTTTATGGCGGGCAGTTCATCGCCTTCTTTATCTATCTGATGTCCGCCTATGCGGAGACAAATCGCATCCCATTCG
Organism: Terriglobia bacterium; assembly: GCA_963814725.1. Lineage (GTDB taxonomy): Bacteria > Acidobacteriota > Terriglobia > Terriglobales > Acidobacteriaceae > JAIQFF01. The sequence continues at coordinate 1,134,380 of CAWFDY010000009.1, read as the reverse complement.
ATCTGCCGGAGGCGGAGACCGAACTGGTGGCCGGGTATCACACCGAATACAGCGCTATGAAGTTTGCCATGTTTTTCATGGCCGAATACGCCAACATGATCACGGTGGCGGCCGTGGCGTCGCTGCTTTTCCTGGGAGGATGGCACGGGCCGTTGTTCGGGCCCGCGCTGCTGCAATCGGTTCTGCCAATATTCTGGTTCGTGCTTCGGATATTCGGGTTTCTCTTTGTATATATATGGGTGCGGGGCACGTTGCCACGGTTTCGTTATGACCAACTGATGGCATTTGGCTGGAAGTTTTTGCTCCCCTTGGCGATTGCAAATGTGGTGGTGACGGCGCTGGTGGTGGCTTTACGGGCGTGATGGATCGGCTTTCAGTTTCTGGTTCGCGGTTTTCTGTCTGATGACTCATCTGATCATATTTCTGTTCTTTGGCGCGGTGTGCGTGGCGGGAGCGGTCAATCTCCTGGTGCAGCGGCATCCCATCAACAGCGCGCTTTCGCTGGTGGTAGTGATGGCGGCGCTGGCGGTGGAATACCTGCTGCTGGGGGCGGAGTTCGTGGCTGCAGTGCAGGTGATCGTGTACGCCGGCGCAATTATGGTGTTGTTTGTTTTTGTCATCATGCTGCTGAATGCAGGAGAAGAAGAGCAGACCAGGGGGAGCCGGGTCGCTCTGCTGTTCGGAGTTCCGGGAATGCTGGCGGGAAGTATTTTAGTGGGATGGGTGCTGATCGAACGCACCGGCAGTCAAAGCGTGGCCGCCGGGGCGTTGCCAGGCGCGCCCCGCACCATCGGGTGGCTGCTGTTCCATAATTTTCTGCTGCCCTTTGAAGTGACTTCCATTCTGATCCTCATCGCCATCATGGGCGCCGTGGTTCTGGCCAGCCATCCCGACCAGGACCAGGGAAAGAAGGAACGCTGATGGTGCCCATCTATTACTACCTGGTGTTGAGCGGAATTTTGTTTGCCTGCGGCGTGACCGGCTTTCTCATCAAGCGCAACATCATCAGCATCTTCATGTCGATTGAACTGATGCTGAATGGAGTAAATCTCTCGTTCGTTGCATTTGCCGCCGAGTGGCATGCGCTCAGCGGGCAGGTCTTCGTCTTCTTCGTGATGGTCGTGGCGGCCGCCGAGGCCGCGGTGGGGCTAGCCATCATCATTGCTGTGTACCGAACCCGGGAAACTCTGAATATCGATCAGGTGGACCTGCTCAAATTATGACGCCCAACCTGCATCTGTGGATGATCCCGGTGCTGCCCCTGGCGGGCGCCGCCATCAACGGCCTGCTCGGCCGGAAGTTCTCCCGGCAAACCGTGGCGGCGGTGGCATTGCTGTTCAGCGGCGCGGCGTTTTCCATGGTGTTGTTTGCGGCGTCACGATTCTCTTCGCTGACGACGCCGCACATTGAGTTCGTCGCTCCCTGGATTCGCTCCGGAGCGTTCCATGTAGATTTTTCTTTTTATCTCGACCAGCTTTCATTGGTCATGCTGCTGGTGGTCACCGGCGTCGGTTTTCTCATCCATATTTATTCCATCGGCTACATGTGGGAGGAAGGCGGCTTCTACCGTTTCTTCGCCTACCTGAACCTGTTCATGTTTTTCATGCTGACCCTGGTGCTGGCCAGCAACTACCTGCTGATGTTTATCGGATGGGAAGGCGTTGGCCTGGCTTCCTATCTTCTGATCGGGTTCTGGTTCACCAAGGATTCGGCCGCCTCCGCCGGCAAGAAGGCCTTCATCGTCAACCGCGTGGGTGATTTTGGATTCATGATCGCGCTGTTTCTATTGATCAAGCACTTTGGAACGCTGAACTTCGACCAGGTTTTCCAGAGTGTGATTCCCCTCAGTCCGGAGTCTGCGGGTGCAGGGCTGCTTACCACCATCGGCTTGCTGCTTATGGTCGGCGCGGCAGGCAAATCGGCCCAGATTCCGCTCTACGTGTGGCTGCCGGACGCCATGGAAGGCCCCACCCCGGTCTCCGCGCTCATTCACGCCGCAACCATGGTCACGGCGGGCGTTTATATGGTTTCGCGTTCGCATGTGATTTTTGAGCGGGCGCCGATGGCCTTGACGGTGGTCGCCATCATTGGGACGCTGACCGCCTTATTTGCCGCCACCATCGGCATTACGCAAACCGATATCAAGAAGGTGCTGGCCTACTCAACCGTGTCGCAACTGGGCTACATGTTTATCGCCTGCGGCGTCGGGGCCTTCTCGGCTGCCATTTTCCATCTGATGACGCATGCGTTCTTCAAGGGACTTCTGTTTCTGGCGGCGGGGTCGGTCATTCACGCCGTAAGCGGCGAGCAGGACATGCGCCACATGGGCGGATTGCGCACACAAATTCCGTGGACGTTCTGGACCATGACGATGGCTACTTTTGCCATCGCTGGAATTCCGCCATTTGCCGGTTTCTTCAGCAAGGATGAGATTCTGTGGCGAGCCTACCAGGCCAGCTGGGTCTACTGGTCGATCGGATTGTTTACTGCGTTTCTTACATCCTTTTATATGTTCCGCCTGTGGTTCATGACTTTTTTTGGGGAATATCGCGGAACGCTGGAAGACCGCGATGCGGATCTGGCTCACGGCCAGCACGATCATGCCAACAACGCGCCGGCTTCCGCTTCGCATGGGCATGGCTCACACGGGAATGGAATCCACGAAAGTCCGCGGCTCATGGTAGTTCCCCTGGTTGTGCTGGCGGTGTTGTCGGTTACAGGCGGTTGGATTGGAGTGCCGGGATCGCTTGGCGGCAGCAATCGTTTCGACAAATTTCTCGGTCCGGTATTTCATGCCACGATCACGCCCGACAGAGCCGAAGGCCACGGACTGGCTCCGAAACCGGAAGCGGAGGGGCCTGAACCCAGGACAGGTCAGGCGAGTGAGCTGATTTTCACCGGCATCTCAGTGTTTGCCGGAGTGCTCGGCTTCGCGCTGGCGTGGCTTCTTTATTACCGCGATCCTCTGCTGCCGGCAAAAATTGCCGCCAGCCTCGGTGGTTTCTATCAAGCAGTGCTTCACAAGTATTACATCGACGAACTTTACGCGACCCTGTTCGTCAAGCCACTTATTGCCGGGTCGTCGTTAATTCTGTGGCACGGCATTGACCAGGATGTGATCGACGCGGCGGTGGACAACGGCGCTCATGGCGCGCGCGAGGTTTCTGACTCGGTCCGGCACATGCAGTCGGGGAACCTGCGTTCCTACGCCGGCTGGGTGGCGGCAGGGGCTGCCTGCGTGATTGCCTACATGATCTGGATGGGAACCCGATGAACCTTCACTCGATGGAGATGGAGAAGTGGACTCCCTTCATTCTGTCGCTGGTGACGTTCATCCCCTTGACTGGGGCGTTGCTGCTGCTGCTCCTGCCCCGGCGCGATCGTGACATTCGGGTATTTTCCCTGGTGGTTTCGCTGTTTACTTTTGTTCTGTCCCTGCATCTGCCCGTGCATTTTCACCGGGCGCAGGCCGGATTCCAGTACGAAATCGACCATGCGTGGATCCCCACGCCGAATATTCACTATCACATGGGGGTGGACGGAATCTCCATGTGGCTGGTGGTACTCACCACATTTCTGACGCCGCTTTGCGTGCTCATCTCGTGGAAATCCATTGATGAGCGGGTGAAAGAGTTCTTCATCATATTGCTGGTGCTCGAAACCGCCTTGATCGGCGTGTTCGTCGCACTGGATCTGTTCATGTTCTATTTCTTCTGGGAAGCCACCCTGATTCCGATGGCATTGCTGATCGGAATGTACGGCCACGGGCGCAAAGTGTATGCCGCCGTCAAATTCTTCATGTACACCATGATCGCCTCCGTTTTTATGCTGGCAGCGATCCTGTGGCTGTACGCCAAGGTTGGAACGTTCGACTTTGTGACCATTCAGAATGCGATACGCAGCGGCCAGGTCGCGAACTTCGGCGCCGCCGCGCAGTGGCTCTTCCTGGGCTTCTTCATCGCCTTCGCGGTCAAGGTGCCACTCTTCCCTTTCCATACCTGGCTGCCGGATGCTCACGTCGAGGCGCCAACCGCGGGGTCGGTGCTGCTGGCCGGTGTCCTGTTGAAGATGGGAACGTATGGTCTGCTGCGCTTCAACCTTGGGCTGTTTCCTGAACAGGCGCGCGCCAACGCCTGGTGGGTGATGATTCTGGCGTTGATCGGCATTATTTATGGGGCGCTGGTGGCTCTGGTGCAGCCCAACATGAAAAAGCTGATTGCGTACTCTTCGATCAGTCACCTGGGCTTTGTCGTCCTGGGCATTTTCAGCTTTACACAGGCCGGTCTTGACGGCGCGACATTCATCATGCTCGCCCACGGAGTCGCCACCGGTGCGCTCTTCATGCTGGCCGGCGCGTTATACGAGCGCCGTCACACTTACGACATCTCGGAGTTTGGCGGGCTGGCGACTCCGATGCCGGTGTACGCTGCGTTCTTCCTGTTCGTGGTTCTGGCTTCGGTGGGCCTGCCTCTTCTGAACGGTTTCATCGGAGAATTCCTGGTGCTAAGCGGAGCCTTTCAGGCTCGCGCAGTCTATGGAATTCTGGGTGCGACAGGCATCATCTGGAGCGCCGGGTACTTGTTGTGGATGTATCAGCGAGTTTTTTACGGAAAGATCACGCACCCGGTGAATGAAACCTTGCCGGACCTGGACACACGGGAACGCATCGCTCTGCTGCCGGCCATGGCGGCCGCGCTGGTGATGGGCGTGGCGCCGCTGCTGTGGCTGAACTCCATCGATCCCGCTGTACGCACTGCCCTCGCGCCGTTTGCCCAGCTGGCGAGCAAGGTGGTCGGTCAGTGAGCCCGTCTGGAATGAGCCCGACGCTGCCGCAGGGCGTCGAATACCTTCGCATCCTGCCGGAGATCGTCCTTTCATTGTTCGGCATGGTCATCATGTTTGTCGATCCGCTGGTGGACGAGCGCGCCAGCCAGAAAATGCTTGGCGTGTTGGCTCTGATTGGTTCCATCGCCGCGATGGCCGCAACACTTTGCCAGGCGGGATTTTCCGGAACGGCCTTCTGGGGCATGATCAAGGTGGATGCTTTCAGTACCTTCTTCCACCTTCTGATAACCGCAATCACTGCGGTGGTCATCCTGAGCTCCTACGAGTACATGCAGGTGCAACAGATCCGCGCGGGAGAATATTACGCGTTGATTCTCTTCGGCTCGGTCGGGATGTGCCTGATGTCGTCGGCGGTCGAGTTGGTTTTGATTTTCATCGCCCTCGAAATTTCTTCGATCTCCACGTACGTGCTCGCCGGCTTCAGGCGGCGCGCTGCCATCAGCAGCGAGGCCTCGCTGAAATATTTTCTGCTGGGGTCTTTTGCCACGGCTTTCTTTCTCTACGGAGTGGCGTTAATGTTTGGCGCGACCGGGTCCACCAGCATTGCGGTGATCGGCGAGACGCTGCGATCGACTCCGATTCCGGTGCTGGCGTATGCCGCCATCGCGCTCATGTTCGTTGGGCTGGGTTTCAAAGTGGCGGCTGCTCCTTTCCATGTGTGGACGCCGGACGTATACGAGGGCGCGCCCGCTCCGGTGGTCGGCTTCATGTCCACAGCCCCCAAGGCGGCCGCGTTTGCCGTGCTGCTCCGCGTGCTGTTTGAAGCACACGCTCCCGGGCGATTGGCATTGATCTGGGTCACAGCGGCGCTCTCCATGACCCTGGGGAATGTGGGAGCGCTGGTGCAGCAGAACGTCAAACGGCTGCTGGCTTACTCGTCCATCGCCCATGCCGGATATCTCCTCATGGCGTTTGCGGCGCTGCCGGCCAACGGCATCCCTGCAGCGATGTTCTATACCGCCTCGTATGCCGCGATGAACGTCGGCGCATTCGCCGTAGTGAGTCACATCGCAGGCGCCGGAGAGCGCCTGGTTACGTTGGATGACTACGCCGGGTTGGGACGGCGCTCTCCGCTGCTGGCCGCAACCCTGACGGTTTTTCTGCTTTCGTTAATTGGAATTCCGATGACCGGCGGCTTCTTCGCGAAGTTTTATGTATTCAGCGCCGCCATACAGGCGAACCTGGTCGGACTGACGATCATCGGCGTCATCAACAGCGCGATCGGCGCTTACTACTACTTGAGAATCATCGTGATGATGTACATGCGTGAAGCGCGCGAGGAAGTTCCGGCCATACCGGTTTCCCCGGCTCTCGGCGCCGCGCTCGCCCTGAGTGTGGCGGCCACGCTTTACCTGGGCTTGCTCCCGGGACGCGTTCTCGACTACGCTGCGCGCTCCGCAGCCGAACTCCTACGTTAAGTTTCGGCGAGCAGTTTATGTACGGTAACGAGTTACCGTAGTGACCGCAGCGGAGTTGCAATCCTCTTCACAAATCCTCCACACCTCAAGCCCAGTGCGGCTTTCGAGGTTGCACAAAAGTGCGAATATTTTACCCGCGAGCGATTGACAAGCGAACACTATGCGTTCATGATGAGTTCCTCATCGAAAATATTTTGCTGCGGAGGTTGGTCATGAGCGAATTCATTCAAAGAATGTGGTCGGACGACGAGGGTCAGGACATCGCCGAATATGCAGTCATGCTGGCTGTGATTCTGGTTCTGGTTGTAGGGACCATCCGCCTGGTCGGCACCAACGCCAACAATGTGTTTTCCAATGTTGCCAGCTCCGTCCAGTAACGGCTCCAGATCCTGGCTCCCGACCTTCTAATGTTTTATTCGGTAGAGGATTTCGCCGGCGTGGGGAACCAGCTTGATGCCTTCGGCTTCGCGTCCCTGCCACTCTTCAGGCTGAATTGCTTTCGGGTCGGAGTAGTTCAGATTCATGCGCCGGCAGCGTTCTTCAGAAATGGCGGTGGCGAGGGTAACCTTGATGCGCAGTGCTTCCACCTTGCTCGCGGCGTCAAATGTGCCTTCCCCCGCAAGATGAGTGGAGTGCGCAATCACGCCACGAGGCACATCGGTGAAGCGGTCCGGCTGTTTGAGAAAATAGTCGCGGCAGTGGTAGCCAATGCGGTCAAGGAACGCTCCATGGGTGTAACTGAACTCGGTGATGTGCGGGGCGTAAATGATCACCTCTCCGCCGTCAGCCATGGCCGGTTCGACCTTGTACATTCCCTTGGCGCCCGTCCAGATGTCGTCATACAACCGGGGCAGGACTGAGAGAACGCGGCGAAGCGGCCGCTCCACCCACTGGATGTGCTCCTTCTCTGAAAGCCTCGCTGCTTCTTTCCAGGCGTCGGGCGCGGATCCGAAGAAAATACCGGCAATCTCCTGCTCCCGCAGTACGAGCGCGAAACAGGCGACCGGCAGCGTCACCTTTTCAGCGGCGCAATCAATAAGCGCCCGTACCGAAGTATCGGCAGTGCCGATCAGGTTGTAGCTTCCCAGCAAGGCCCCCAGCCAGTGACTCTGATGGATTATTTCTCCGGAGCTGACGCCGGGAAACAAATATTTGTTTCCACCTGAAAATCCCATCACCTCGTGGGGAAATACCGGACCGCAGATGAGGGTCTGATCGTAGTCGAAGAGCATGCGATTGATCCTGATCGGGATCGGCTCCCACAAAAGGCCGCCGGACGCCTCCGCAACTTTGTCGCCAGGGATCGTGCCCAGGTCCACGAAAGTTTCAGGCAGGTCCCAGCGGTGGTTTGAAACCCGCGCTTTGCCGCACATTCCATTGACCACGGGAGAGCCCATCATCCGGGTGAGTTGTGCTTCACTCATCAGCGGATGCGTGCCCAGAGCGACGAGGAAGTCGCAAGCGGCGGCCTGCGCTCCGATCTCCTCTTGCAGAAGTTGAAACATCAGCGGCATGGGCATGGTGCGGGTGCCGTCGGGGATTATCACCAGAACCCGCTTGCCCCCAAGATTGAGTTTCGCGGCCGCCTCGGCGACGATTTCGCGGACCTCATGGTCAGAGAGGCCGCGATCGATTGAATTTTTCCCGAGGGTCATTTCTGGAACTCAGTCAGCGCTCGGTGCATTATGCCACCGCTTGCCTGCCGAGCGCGAGACTGATGGGGGGACGGGAGTTCCTAGGTTCAATCCTAGAATTCGGGAGCGATTTTTTCTGCGTCATCCAGCGTCATGCGGCGCTTGTGGCGATAGGCCAGGTTGGCCATATGGGCTGTTACCGCCGAGCGATAGCCCAGTTCGACGGGCGCGTTCGGAGTTTTCCGGCTGCGGATGCAGTCCATCCAGTTGGCAATGTGGTTTTGAGACGGGCTTTCGCCTTTTATGGCCACGCCGGCCCGCCGGTTCACTTCTTCCGGATAATAGTGGACCTGCTCTTCGGATTTGCCGGAGACCATGTCATTCGATCCGGCTACGTATTCGATGGTGCCGTCGCTGCCGAGAATGCGCTGGCCTAATCCATAACGGCGGTTGCTGAAGGTGGACTGGAAAGTGACGACCATGTCGTCAGGAAAATCCGCCGTGACCGCCATCGTGTCTGGAACCTGCCGCCCGTCTTTTTCTGAAAACACACCGCCTGACATATAAACCGCGGACGGAAGCGGCAAATCGAGCGCGCTCATGATCCATGCAATCTGGTGGATAAAGTTTTCGGTGATATTTCCGCCCGAGAACATCCAGTACAGCCGCCAGTTGAGAAACTTGTACGGATCGAAGGGTACGTCGGGCCTTCCGTTGAGAAATGCTTTCCAGTCCACATTCTGCGCGGTGCAATCGGCGGGAACGGGACGAACCCACTGTCCCTGGCCGTGAGGAGTGTTGCGGCTCATCCATGATTCCACCAGCGTCACTTTGCCCAGCAAGCCGTCGCGAACCCACTTTCTGGCATCGACCCAGGGGCCTTCGCTCTCGTGTTGCAATCCGATCTGCACCACGCGATCCGATTTTTTTGACGCCTCCAGGCACTGCTTCGCTTCCGGAATCGACCAGGTCATGGTTTTCTCGGAGTACAAATCCTTCCCCGCCGCAAGCGTATCCAGAAAATGTCGCGCGTGAATATGAAGCGGGCTGGCCACCAGCACGCCGTCGATATCTTTCATATCGAGAATGCGGCGATAGTCATTGACGGTCTGGACGCCCAGCACAATCTTCCGGGCTTCGTCGAAGCGACGGGTATAGACATCCGCCACGGCCACCACCTGTGCGTTGGGAATTTCCAGCGTCTGCTTTAGAAGCTCCTGGCCACGCTGCCCCGCACCGATCAGCGCCAGGCGCATGCGATCATTGGCGCCCAAAACCTTCGCTGCCGGATAGGCCAGGAACGCGGCCGTCCCCGCCGCGGCCTGCTTGATAAAATCGCGCCGTGTATTGTGAGGCATTCCATTTCGAGGCATTCGATGACCTCCATGCGAAGTGACTGAGCGGAGCTAAACCCTGCTCTAACGAATTAGAGCGCTCCCGCTTTCTCCAGGTCTGCTTTCATTCCGGCCCAACTTTCCACGGTTGATGCTTCCGGAGTACCCGCGCCACGCCAGTGCGTTTCGAGGCTCACGGCGTGACGATAGCCGCTTTGCTTCAGTGCTTTGTACTGGCCAACCCAGTCGATGATGCCTTTGCCCATGGCAGCCCACTCATAGCCCTTCGCGGTCCTGGCCGCGTCTTTGCAGTGGCAGTGGCCAATCCTGTTTTTCGGCAAAAGATTGTAGCCATCCGGATAAGTAATTTCGCCCAGGGTCGCCGCATTGCCGGGATCCCAGTTGAGCATGAAGGCCGGGGAAGGAACACCCGCCAGAACCCGGGCCGCTTCAGCTCCAGTCCCGGTATTGCAGGCGGCCTCGTTTTCCAGAATCAGTATCAGGTTTACTTTTCTCAACTGCTCTGCCGCTTCTTGCAGTTGATGATTGATGGCCTCGCGATAAGGGGCCTGGTCCTCGAGCCGCCAGAAATCGAAACAGCGAATGCGGTCGGTGGAGAATTTTCGAGCCAACTCAATGGCGCGATCGAGCACCTCACCCTGCTGGTCGTAGGTAAAGCCGGCATTGTACTGGTCGTGTTGCGGGCTGAATTTCGATTTCGGCGCGCCGGGCCAATCGACTTTGAACAGAGGGCTGGCGATGTCGGTGACCCGCAGATTATTTTTCTGAAGGATGCGCTGCGCTTCGGCGATCTCGTTAGCGTCCAGGCTGGCCACGTTCTTGTCCCACATGCTGCGCAGTTCCATCCACTGCATCCCAAAGTGTTGAGAAGCGATCTCGCAGGCGTGACCGAAGTCCTGCGAGATCTCGTCGTTGATGACGGCAATCTTGAATGGAGACTTGCCGAGATGAGCGGGGTCGGCCATGAAAGACGGCGTAGCCAGGAGCCTGCTGTTGAGAGTGGCCAGCGCTCCCAGTCCCGCGACGAATTCACGACGTGTAAAACCTGATCGCATCGGCGTGTTCCTCCGCGGCAAGAACCATACACTGCGCCGGTGTCGCAGCGTATCGAAGTCGGTTACCCAAGGTCAACCCGGTAAACCGCGGACACGCAATGCCGGCGTACCGCACACCCAATCGACAGGCCGAATACTTTATGGTTTGACAGGCCTCGCACGATTTCTATACTTGGGAGATCTTTCCGGCCCGCACCCTGGGCCGAAGAAGCCATCTATGGACCAAGCCGCGAACCGGGCGCCTGTAGCGGATTCCGAAGCGGTGACGGTCGAGGCGTCTTCGCAGTCGGGCTATTTCCGGTGGGTCATCTGCGCCCTTCTGCTGTTCGGAACCACAAAAAACTACATGGACCGCCAGGTCCTCGGCATTCTTAAAATCACGCTGCAACACGACTTGGGATGGAACGACATCGACTTCGGCAATCTGGTCCTCGTATTCCAGGGAGCCTATGGCGTAGGCATGTTGGTGGTGGGGTGGATCATCGATCGATTGGGAACCCGCGTGGGATACGCGCTTGCGATGGCGTTCTGGAGTCTGGCTTCCATGGGGCATGCCCTGGCCAATTCCTTCACCGGCTTCCTGGTCGCGCGCTCGGCGCTGGGATTTGGGGAGGCAGGCGTTTTTCCTGCCAGCATCAAAGCGGTCGCCGAATGGTTTCCCAGGAAAGAGCGGGCGTTGGCCACGGGAATTTTTAATGCCGGAGCCAATGTCGGCGCCATTGTCACTCCGTTTCTGGTGGTATGGGTCACGGGCCGGTGGGGCTGGCGCTGGGCGTTTATCGTCACCGGCGCGTCCGGGTTCGTGTGGCTGGCATTCTGGCTGCTGCTTTATCGCCGGCCTGAGCAGCATCCGCGCGTCTCTCGCGAGGAACTGGAATACATTCGAAATGATCCTCAGATACCGGTAGCGAAAATAAAGTGGGTGCGTCTGATCGCTCATCGCCAGACCTGGGCATTCGTGGTGGCGAAATTCATGACGGATCCAATCTGGTGGTTTTATCTGTTTTGGATTCCCGATTTTCTGCAACGCCGTCACGGTCTGGCACTGATGAACATTCGTCTGCCGATCGTGGTGATCTATGTTATCGCCGACGTTGGCAGCGTGGCCGGCGGCTGGTTTTCGTCATGGCTGATTCATCGTGGCCGAAGCGTCAACTTCGCTCGCAAAATTGCCCTGTTGATCTGCGCAGTCTGCGTGCCTCCCGTAATCTTCGCGTATGACATGAAGAGTTTGTGGGGAGCCATTCTTTTAATTGGGCTTGCTGCTGCCGCACATCAAGGATTCTCGGCCAATCTGTTCACCATCGCGTCCGACACTTTCCCGGCGCAGGCAGTAGGTTCAGTGGTGGGATTGGGCGGCATGGCCGGCTCGGTCGGAGGTATGTTGATCGCGACCGTCGTAGGCCACACTTTGCAGTGGAGCGGAAGTTACCTGGTCCCATTCCTCATCTCCGGCTCGGCATATCTCTTCGCCCTGCTGGCAATTCAACTTTTGGCACCCAGGCTGGAGCCGGTCGCTACGCTGTAGATTTCTGGTCAGGGTGGACGGTTCGACTGCGGCTCTCCCGGCGGGAAAATACTGTCGAGCATAGCCCGACCGGACAGCCGGGGCGGCTGTCTCCACGTGGTTCGTGGTGGATCAGTACTGGTTCGTGGCGTCGACTACTGGTTGACGCCGCTTGCGAGAAAGCCGCCGTCAACGATCAACACGTGTCCGGTGACGAAACTTGCGGCTTCGGACGACAGGAACACGGCCGCACCTCCCAGTTCGTCAAGCTTTCCGAATCTTTTCATCGGCGTTCGCAGGAGGAATTCGCGGCCGCGATCGGTGCCGTCGAGCAGGGCGGCATTCAGATCGGTGCGAAAGACTCCCGGAGCGATCGCGTTAACACACACGCCTGATTTGGCCCACTCGATGGCGAGCGATTTCGTGAGCGAAGCGACGGCCGCCTTGCTGGCGCTGTATGCGGCGACTTCGTAGAGCGCCACAAACGACGATAGCGACGCGATGTTGACGATGCGGCCGTAGCCGCGCTCGATCATGTGCCGGCCAAACACGCGGCAAGCCCGCAGAGTTCCGTTCAGGTTGGTCTCGATGATGCCGTTCCACTCCGCCTCGGAAACGTCGAGTGTGGGTGTCCGCTTGGTGCGCCCGGCGCAGTTGATCAGAATCTGAACGTCGCCAAATTCCGCAGTGACGGCTTGCAGAAACTGCTCGAGGCTGGAATTGTCGGTGACGTCGCAAGTCTTAGCCAGCGACCGGCGTCCCAGCGCTTTGACTTCTGAGGCGGCAGCCCCGACCTGCTCGGTACGGCGGCCCGTCGGTACAACGTTGGCGCCGGCCAGCGCCAATGCCCTGGTCAGCGCAAGTCCGATACCGCTGGTTCCACCGATGATTACCGCAGTCTTGTCCGTCAGTTCCAGAAGAGGATGACCCATCGACAGCTCCTTGTGTGTCTTGGTTTAATTGAAGAGAATTATACGGTGGGCTATGGCTCCGTGGAGTTTTCCCAACTTCCGTTCAACTTTCCAAATTTGACAGAGCTCGTCCTCGTGCCTATCGTTTCAATTTTGCCGGCTGCCGCAGCGCGAGCTGCTTGTATGGCATCCTTAGGAGGTCGAGTCGCGATCCATTGGAGGACGTTTGAAGGCTATATTACGGATTTCGGGATGTTCATTTGCCATAGCTTTGGTTGCATTCACCCTACTGGTTGCTTCGGCCCCGGCTGACGACTCAAATTTCCATAAGGCACCGGCATCGGCAAAAGCTTTAAAGAATCCCTATGAGGGCCAGGCGGTGCCCAACGCCAGGTCTTTGTTTCACCTGCGCTGCGCGCGCTGCCACGGGGACAATGGCGAAGGCTCGGGAAATATTCCGGCCCTGAAGGCAGAAAAAATCAAAGGCGCCGCCTCGGGTGAACTTTTCTGGTTCATTACCAAGGGTGACGTGAACAATGGCATGCCGTCCTGGGCGACCCTGCCTAAAGCACAGCGATGGCAGATCGTGAGCTATGTGAAAGCCCTGGGCCAACCGCAAGCTGCGGCGGCGAGTCGCGATGCTTCCGACCCCGTGGTGGCTACAACCTTGAAAGCGCCGCCCCCGAAGCCGCCCTTCACCGATTTCCGATATGAAAAGCCGGGAATGACTCGCAAGATCACCCTGCAGGATCTTCCCGCTCCCTTCGCAACGGCGTCGGCGGGCAATGGTCCCCGAGTGGTTGCCCGTCCCGAAGGCGCATGGCCCAAGGTTCCGGCAGGCTTCAAAGTCGAGCAATTCGCCTCCGGCCTGGATCACCCGCGGATCATTCGCACCGCGCCCAACGGAGATTTTTTTGTGGCCGAGACCGAGCCCGGCAATATCAAAGTGTTTCGCGGAATCGGTACAAACGGCACTGCGCAGCAGATGACTGTTTTCGCCAGCGGATTGAAAGGGCCTTTCGGCGTCAGCTTTTATCCCCCCGGTGCAAATCCGCAGTGGGTCTATGTAGGAAATGCGGATTCGGTGGTGCGCTTTCCTTATCAAAATGGCGATCTGCAGGCTCGAGGTCCAGCCGAGCATATTGCGGACATCCCGGATGGTCGAGGTCACACCACGCGGAATATTGTGTTTTCGCCCGACGGCAAAAGAATGTTTGTCGCGGTCGGCTCCGGTTCCAACGTGGACGATCCGGACACGACCCCGGCAGAAAAAAACCGCGCCGATGTGCTGGCCTTCAATCCGGATGGATCGCAAATGCAGGTTTACGCATACGGAATTCGAAACTGCGTGGGCCTTGAAGTAAATCCGAAAACCGGAGAGCTGTGGTGTTCGGTGAACGAACGCGACGGCCTTGGGGACGACCTGGTTCCGGATTACATCACCCATGTGCAGGAGGGCGGCTTCTACGGCTGGCCCTGGTGGTACATGGGCGGACATCAGGATCCACGGCTCAAAGGCAAACATCCCGAACTTAAAGATAAAGTGATTACACCGGATGTCATCCTGAACCCGCACAATGCATCGCTCGGAATCACCTTTTACGATGGCAAACAATTTCCCGCGGAATATCAGGGAGATTTATTTGCTTCCGAGCACGGTTCATGGAACCGGGCAGTTCGCGTGGGCTACGAGTTAATCCGCGTGCCTCTGCATCAAACGGGACATGCCACCGGCGAGTATCAGGATTTCATGACGGGATTCGTTGTGGACAATGAGCACGTCTGGGGACGCCCGGTCGGAGTTGCGGTTGCGCCGGATGGCACCCTGCTCGTCACCGACGATGGCTCAAACTCCATCTGGAGGATCAGTTACACGGGAAAGTAGGCGCGAGATTGCATCTCTCCGGCACCTTTTCTTTGAGGTGTAATTTGCGGTCTTCCACAATTTGGTCCATACACTGATTCATAAATATGACGCTCTAATTCTCGGTGGCGGAGCGGCCGGATTGATGTGTGCAATCGAAGCCGGCAAACGCGGCCGACGGGTGGCCGTCCTCGAGCGAGCCGAGCGCCTGGGAAAGAAAATACTGATCTCCGGCGGCGGACGCTGCAATTTCACGAATCTTCACTGCTCGGCGGAAAACTTCATCTCGGCGAATCCGCACTTCGCAAAATCCGCGCTGGCGCGCTACACTGCCTCCGATTTCATCTCCCTGGTCGAGAAACACGGCATTGCCTATCACGAAAAAACTCTTGGCCAGCTTTTTTGCGATCGCTCCGCGCTAGACATTCTGAATATGCTCGAAAACGAGTGTCGCGAGTCGGGGGTTCATCTGTTCGCAAGTACTGCGATCCAGGAAGTGACTCATGCCGGTGAATTCACGGTAAGGGCGGTCGGGAAAGAATTTCGCGCTCCCGCCCTGGCCGTGGCCACCGGCGGCTTATCAATTCCAAAAATGGGCGCGACCGGATTCGGATATGAACTGGCGCGGCAATTCGGACTGGCGATCCGCAAAACCCGGCCCGGACTCGTGCCGTTCTTATTCAATAAGGAGGATGGCCTCAACTACAACGACCTCTCTGGCATTTCAGCGGAGGTGACGGCTGCCAGCGAAAATCAACATTTTCGTGAAAAGATGCTGATAACTCATCGCGGGCTGAGCGGACCGGCAATTCTGCAGATTTCGTCTTACTGGAAAAAGACTGAGCCGGTCGTCATTGATCTGGCGCCCGGTCACGAGGTCCTCGCGGCGCTTCTCGATGGCGGCGTTCCGCGAAATATTGCCGCCCTGCGGTCCGCACTGCGCGAGTTCCTTTCACATCGTTTGGCCGACCGGTGGTTAGCGCTTCATGGCCCACAATTTCTGGCAGAAAAAAGGCAGGCTCCAAAGGCTATGACGAACGCTTCTCTCAAGGAATTGGAGCGGCAGTTGCACGAATGGACGGTCGTGCCTGCCGGCACCGAGGGCTACGACAAAGCGGAGGTGACGGTTGGCGGTGTGGACACTGCCGAGTTGTCGGCGCAGACCATGGAGAGCCGAAAAGTGCCCGGCCTGTTTTTCATCGGAGAAGTGGTGGATGTTACCGGCCACCTAGGCGGCTTCAATTTCCAGTGGGCGTGGGCATCCGGCGCAAGCGCTGGGCGCGCATTGTAGGTCGGGAGAATCACGCGCGCATCTTCGGTTACGAAACCTCCGTCATGCTGAGCGGGAGCGTCGTTCGCTTCGCCAACGACGCGAGAGTTGAAGCATCCCTATGGTCTCCACTGACTGGCAGTTATAGGGGTCCTTCGACTGCGCGGAGAGTTCGCGAAGCGAACTTTCCACTCCGCTCAGGATGACATGGCGTAGGCGCTGCACGCTGGATCCTTCGCAAGTCAGGATTATCCCCTTGGACGAGGAATTCGAACTGAGTCTCTACGGCACTCTCCATCAGCTTGACGCAAAGCAGGAGAGGGTTGATGATCTCTGTCGGACTTGCGGATTGAAATCGGTTTGGGAGCCTCGAACATGATCAGTGGTCTCTCCTTATCCTTGGTGCGCACCCACTGCAGGACGTCCCTGCTGCGAGTGGCCTGTGGATCTCTTATGAGCGTCGCATTGGTGGCGGGATCGTGGGCGGCGCCCGCGCCGCAAGCTCCGAAGCCAAAGTTTTCAAAAAACGATCTGCACATCTACTTTGTGGATGTCGAAGGTGGCCAGGCAACTCTATTTGTTACGCCCGCGGGGCAATCTCTCCTGATCGATACCGGCTGGCCGGGAAATGACAACCGCGATGCCAGCCGGATTGTGGCCGCAGCAAAACAAGCGGGCATCAGCAAAATTGATTACGTCCTTATTACTCACTTTCATGAAGACCACGTGGGCGGCGTTCCGCAACTGGCCGCGCTTTTCCCGATCGGAACTTTCATCGACCACGGAGACAACCGTGAGACCACGGACGCCGCCACCGAGAAAGACTGGCAGGCCTACCGGGCTGTGCTCGCTAACGGAAAGTACCAGCACATCAGCGCCAAACCAGGGGACGTCCTGCCCGTCAAAGGCATTCATGCCTCGATCGTCAGTTCGGACGCCGCGTTGATCGACAAGCCTCTGGCTGGTGCGGGACAGGACAATCCGTATTGCAAGAATGCGGAGGAGTTTCCGGCGGACAAAACTGAAAACCTGCGTTCCCTCGGGACGTCTATCGATTTTGGCAAACTGAGAATCCTCGACCTGGGCGATCTTACCCACGACAAGGAAATGCAACTGGTGTGCCCGGTCAATAAAATCGGCAAGATCGACATCTACATTGTTTCTCACCACGGATGGGGGCAGAGCAGCAGCCCGGCTTTCGTCGATGGGATCGCTCCGCGGGTTGCGATCATGGACAATGGCGCCAAAAAAGGCGGAACACCTTCTGTCATCGACACTATTAGGAAATCTCCCGGCCTCGAAGATCTGTGGCAGATACACTATTCCGAAGAGGGTGGGGCGGCGCACAATACGGCCGCGGAGTTCATCGCGAATCCTGATGGCCCGGACGCGGCAAACTATCTCGAACTGACGGCGCATCCCGATGGCAGCTTTGAGGTCTTCAACTCGCGGACCCAGAAAAGCAAACACTATCCCGGGCGCTGAAGCGCGGCCCCGCGAATCCGAATATAAGTGGAAGCGAGGAACGTTATTGTCGCACTGGCGAATCGCTGTTCTGGTTAGCGTTGCGATCGCAATCAGCTATCTGGACCGCCAGACGCTTCCGGTCGCCATCAGCGCCATCGCGAAGGATATCCCGCTCACGAATCAGAGGTTCTCCGCGCTGCAATCGGCGTTCCTCCTCTCTTATGCATTCATGTACATGGGTGGAGGAAAGCTGGTCGATACTCTCGGTACCAGAATCGGATTCGCGGTCGTCATGACATTCTGGTCGCTGGCCAATGCGAGCCATGCCCTGGCCACAACTTTCGCCATGCTGATGGGCAGCAGGTTTTTGCTTGGAATGGGAGAAGGCGGCGGCTTTCCCGCAGCCACACGCGCTGTCGCCGAATGGTTTCCCGCGAAGGAACGGGCAACCGCAATGGGTATCATCAATGCCGGCACAGCTGTGGGAGCGGTGATCGCGCCTCCGCTGATTGCCTTCATCCTGGGTTACGCGAGCTGGCGGTGGATCTTCGTAGTCACGGGCGCTCTGGGACTGCTGTGGACTGCGTGGTGGAGTCGGGCTTATGTTTCGCCGGCGGATTTTTCTCCGGCGGGTCCGGTTACGCAATCTGCCCCATCTTCTGAGGTCTCCGATTCCGCCGCCACCATCCGCTGGATCGATCTGCTGCGGATTCGGGAGGCATGGGGACTGGTCGGCGCAAAATTTCTCAGCGATGCCGCCTGGTACTTTTATCTTTTCTGGCTCCCCAAATATTTATACGACGCTCGTGGATTCGATGTGAAGGCGGTCGGCACGTTCGCCTGGATCCCTCACGCCGCCGCCGGCGCGGGCTGCCTTCTCGGGGGATGGTTCTCCAGCTATCTGATAAAGCGCCGCTGCTCGCTGACCATGGCCCGGAAGCTGGCGCTGGGCCTGAGCGCCGTGGTGATGCCGTCCATCCTACTGGTGCCGCGGCTTCCGGTGGCATGGGCGCTGGCGATCTTCAGCCTCGCGTACTTCGGACAACAGTCCTGGTCCACTCTGGTCATGGTTCTGCCCACCGACCTTTTTCCCGCTCGCGTGGTCGGCTCGGTTGCGGGGCTGGTAGGATTTGGCGGGGCCATGGGCGGGATTGCATTCGGGCAGCTGGCCGGATATCTGCTCGATCATGGATTCGGTTACGGTGTCGTATTCTCTTTGGCGGGCACTTTTCACGTCGTGGCTTTCATGATCATTCTTGTTACCGTGCCTGTGGTCCGGTCGCTCAATATGCAACAAAAACTGCAATACTGGGAAGCCTGATGAGGATTAAGGAAATTCGCACCCGGGTGATGCGCTGGCGCGGCAAGACGGTTCCGCTGCCGCCGCATTTCTGTACTAACCCCATGGACTTGCTGAGCCTGGCGGAAGCGTCCATGCAAACCTTCACTTTTCATGGCTGGCTGGTGGTCGAAATCTTCACCGATGACGGGCTGGCAGGGATCGGCAATGCGGCGCTGGCGCCCCAGGTCACGAAGCAGGTGATCGACCTGCATCTCAAGCCGCTCCTGATCGGCAAAGATCCCTGGGACATTGAATTTCTGTGGCAACACATGTATCGCAAGACGATGGCCTTTGGCCGCAGAGGCATCGGCATGGTGGCAATCAGCGCCGTCGATATCGCGCTGTGGGACATTCTGGGAAAGTCGGCGAAACAGCCCGTCTACCGGCTACTTGGCGGCCGGACCAAGCCGCGCATTCCGGTATACGCCAGCCGGCTTTATAGCGTGGAGCTAAGCGAACTGGCCGCCGAAGCCAGAAAGTACAAGGCCGAAGGCTACAAAGCCATGAAACTTCGCTTTGGCTGGGGACCGGCCGATGGCGCCGCCGGCATGCACCGCAATGTCGATCTGGTTCGTACCGTGCGCGAAACCGTCGGCGATGGCGTGGACGTGATGGCCGATGCTTACATGGGGTGGACACTCGACTACGCGAAGCGAATGCTACCCCTGCTCGAACCTTTTCACCTGAGATGGCTGGAAGAACCGGTTATCCCGGACGACGTGAACGGCTACGCCGAGTTGAAAGCCTACGGGCGAGTGCCCATCGCGGGCGGCGAGCATGAGTTTACGGCATATGGTTTTCGTGACCTGCTCGAAGCCCGTGCGCTCGATTACATCCAGTTCGATACCAATCGCGTTGGCGGGCTCACGCAAGCCCGCAAAATTGCTGCCCTGGCGGAAGCCTATTCCATTCCCGTAATTCCGCACGCCGGGCAGATGCACAACTATCATGTCGTGATGGCGAGCCTGAACTCGCCGATGGCCGAATACTTCCCTGTCGTCGATGTCGAAGTCGGCAACGAACTGTTCTGGTACATCTTCAACGGCGAGCCCAAAGCCAAAGACGGGTTTATCGATCTGGATGAAAATGTTCCAGGCCTTGGCTTGACGATCAACGAAAAGGCGTTGGACAAGTTCGAGGTCATAGAATGATGCAAGAGGAAGAAAGCCCGATTTCATGACTCGGCTGGTCCAACTCAAGCAAGGTGAAGCCAGGCGTGTAGCGCTTGTCGAAGAGCCGCATCTGCGGGTGCTCGAAGGCTGCAGTTCGATCCACGAACTTGCCAGCGTTGCGATTAAGGATTGTGTGCAGCTGAGCAACGCCGCCAGACAACGTTCTACCGGCGCCGTCCTGGAATATGATCCTGTGTACCTTGGGCAATCGGAGTGGCATATTCTGCCTCCCATTGACCATCCCGAGGAGCCCGCGCGCTGCATGATTTCGGGAACGGGGCTGACCCATCTGGGCAGTGCCCGCAACCGGCAGAGCATGCACGCTTCTACCGAAAAAGATCTGACCGACAGCATGAGAATGTTTCGATCAGGGCTCGACGGAGGGCGGCCGGCGCCGGGATCGATTGGAACCGCCCCCGAGTGGTTTTATAGAGGTACAGGCGCCACGCTGCGGGGACATGGCGAGGCACTCGACGTCCCGTCCTATGCCGGCGACGGCGGCGAAGAGGCGGAGGTTGCCGGAGTTTATATCATTGGTTTTGACGGCCAGCCTCACCGCGTTGGACTGGCAGGCGGCAACGAGTTTTCCGATCACGTGTTTGAAAAAACGAATTACCTGAATCTGGCGGCGTCCAAACTTCGGGCCTGTGCTCTCGGCCCGGAACTGGTGTTGGATCATGACTTCGAGTCGGTGCCGGTTGCAGTGAAGATTGAGCGCGCCGGCCATTTGCTCTGGTCGAAAAGCTTCCGCACGGGCGAGGCCGAAATGTGCCACAGCCTGGAGAACATTGAGCACCATCATTTCAAATATGAAGCCCATCGCCGGCCCGGAGATATCCACGTGCATTTCTTCGGAACCGACGGCCTGAGTTTCAGCGACGGAATCAGCCTGCAGGATGGCGATGTGATGCAGGTTTCGGTCGAAGGCTTCGGCCGGCCCTTGCGCAATCCGGTGCGCATGGCCGGACTCATCCCGGAAATAATCAGCGTGAAAGCTCTGAGGTGAATGATGTCGAAACCGCGGGTGGCAGCGATCGGTCTGGGAATAATGGGTGGAGGCATGGCGCGGCGCCTGCTCTCACAAGGTTTCCCTTTGTCGGTTTACAACAGAAATCGCGATAAATCCGCACCCTTTTCGAGCGGAGGGGCGACGGTCGCTGGTTCGCCGCGTGAAGCCGCGCTGCAAGCCGAGATCATCATCAGCATGGTCTCCGATGATTTGGCTTCTCGCGGAGTTTGGCTCGGCGAGAACGGCGCTCTGGCTGGCGCATCTCGCGGAGCGGTGCTGATCGAGTGCAGCACACTTACCGTGGGGTGGATCAAGGAACTTGCAGCTGCGGCCTCGAAACAGGGATGCCAATTGCTGGACGCGCCCGTCACCGGCACCAAGCCGCACGCGGCCTCCGGCGAGCTATCTTTCCTGATCGGAGGCTCGGACGCAACCCTGGCGGCGGCACGACCGGTTCTCTCCGTGCTGGGGCGCGAATTCATTCATCTGGGCCCGACTGGAAGCGGAGCGCTGATGAAGCTGATCAACAATTTCCTGTGCGGGGTGCAGGCTGCATCCCTGGCCGAAGCGGAATCGATGATCACGGCCGGCGGCCTCGATATGAAGAAGTCTCTGGCGATCCTCACCCAGGGAGCTCCGGGCAGCGGCCTGGTGCAGAGAGCTGCGGCGCGCGCTTTCGCCAACGACTTTACCCCGGTGTTCCCGCTGCACCTGATGGCGAAAGATCTCAGGTACGTGATCGACCAGGCTGCCAGCTTCGGGCAGAATCTTCAAACCGCAACTTCAGCGCTCGCAATATTCAAAGACGCGATCGCCAAGGGCTACGGCGATCAGGACTTTTCCGCGGTGATTAAATCACAGCAGCGCGGATAAGCACATGACCATACTTAGACATTCAGCTCGGGCGGGAGGCCTTATGAGGCTGGTCGAGCATTACAAATGCAAAAAGTGGTCTTCGCGGGGTACGGAAGTTTTCACGATACTGGTGACAATGCTTTTGTATTCAGTACTCGCGTCCGGCCAAAAGCCAGAGTATGACTTCTACCCCGAATTTCGAAACAGCTTTACTCCAAAGCTCCGTGCCGAGAACCCTTCGCGGTCGCTTACAAATGAACAAATCGTGGAACGGTATGCAGCGGAGCTCAAGAGCGAAGCCGTCCCCGAAACCGAAATAGCCCGTCGTGCCAGGTTGATTCTGACATCGCGTAACTTCTTGGAGGCAGACTACTGGAATCGGTACTACCTTGACAGCCATTCCAACTTCAACAGGGCTCCAAACGGCTTCCTCAAGCAAATGGTGGAAGGGGAGCGGCCCGGAATTGCTTTGGACTATGGAATGGGAGAGGGCCGAAACGCTATCTACCTCGCGAGTCTGGGGTGGCAGGTGTGGGGATTTGATCCTGCTGATGCGGGCGTCGCACTAGCCCAAAAACGGGCGAAGGAATTGGGGCTGACACTGCACACCGCAACCGTTCGTGATAGCGAATACGATTTCGGCAAAGAACGATTCGACCTTGTTCTGTTTAGTTGGACCATGCCACTCGTGCCCGTCCAGAAGGTCGTTGATTCACTCAAACCCGGCGGAATCGTGGTGATGGAATGCGGGGCCGATTTCGTCAGCGGTCGCAATGAGATTCTTCACATGTTTGATCCTCTCCGAATCGTCCGCTATGAGATCATTCGGGCGAAGTCGGACTTCTACGATCGCCGTGGGACGGATGTGCTCCGGCTAGTGGCAAGAAAACCATAGACATACGACAGAATCACTCCCAACTCATTCGGACGAGAGAAAGCCCCTGCCGGGGCAAGACAAATTGCAGGCGGGCAGTGCCTTTCGCGATCGGTATCCACGCGGGTGAATTAAGCGTCTGCAGTTGGCCGGCGCGTTCCAATTGTTGATATTGGGCGTCTGTCGGCGACTGTGGTGAGTCCATGTCTTTCCATGCTGTAAATGCGTTGCTGTGGCTGGAATCGACACGGAAGTGTTCAACCAGGCCCCGGCTGGCCGTCGCAGGTAGTCCACCGATCACCAGATCGACGGGAGCCTCTGCTGCGGGAAGGTCTTCGTCATGGTAATTCCAGATCAGGATTTCGACCTCGTGTTCCTTCCGCGTCGCAATCACATTGATGTCCGGCTGTGCGCGCACTCCGTCGCGGATAACGTCTTCAGACTTTAGAGCGCCTGAACTCGTGGCTTGTATGCGCTGACTGCCCAGCAGACCGAACATTCTGAACGCGTTTAAGACCGGTTTGTCCACGCCCTTGGTGGCCAGTGTGCGGAAGCCCTCGAAGTAGGGTTGATCTTCGAATTCAAAGGCCCAGGTGACGGCTCCGAGAAAATTTATGCGCTCGCGGGCCGCGAGAAAGAAGATGTTGTTTAAAGTCTCTGCAGTATAGACGGCATACAGAGGTCCGTTGCGATAGGAGTTCTGAGGATTGCTGCGCGCCGAACAGGCCGCGCATCCTTCAGGATCCGACTCTCCCAGAATAATTGGAGTGCGACGGAATTCCGGAAAAGATGCCACGATTCGAAAGCCCTGCTCGATCGCGGAAAGCTGGCGCACAATGCCCATCTGCACATGATCGCCCTGCCATTTCGGCGCTCCCTTGGGATGAAAGCTGATGAAGTCGAGGCGCGAGCCGATTTTTCCGCTTACAAAATTCGGTTGGTGAGCACAGTGGTCGAGGAACGAGCGCAGAAATTCCGCCGCCTTGGGACTGGCCGGACCGGTGCTGTCCGGGCCGCCGATGCGAGCGCCGGGTAGGGCGCGCAATACCGCGTCCACACTGAAATCGTAGAGTTTGAAGAATTCCTGCGGCGTGCCTTTCCAATAGTCGATGTCGGGCTCATTCCATACTTCCCAGAGCCACGTTTTCACTTCCGCATCGCCGTAGCGTTCGCGCAGATGGTGAACCAATTGAAAAACCAGCGCGGACCACTTCTGGTAATCCCTGGGAGGGTAAGCCCAGCCGGTGAAGATGGGGCCCTGCGGAAAATTATGGCGATAGGGTTCAGGGTTCGTGGAAAGCGCTTCCGGCATAAAGCCGATTTCAACCAGTGGCTTTACTCCCTCTGCGAGAAAGGCATCGAATATCTTGTCGAGAATCGTCCAGCTGTAAATCGGATTTCCCGCCGCATCCTCGGTATAGACGTTGGTGGAACCCCATTTCAACGACGCTGAGCCGTCTCCCGTGGTCAAAAGATTATGGACGCGGACATAGGCGGGCGCCTGGCCCAGCGCCGCTAGTTCCCCGAGCAGCTTTCTGCCGTGCGGAGCATACGTGTAGTTGGGCTCGTCGTACCCGAAATAATTCCAGATGGGCGAGACGGTTCCAGCAGACTGATCGGCGTGCACCTGAATATTTACGCTCTCTGGGTTTTGCGCGTGCGTACAGGAAACAAATGCCAGCGCAATGAGAGCCAGAATGCGACGGAGGGAGCGAGTTGGCTTGAATCCTGGATTGTTCATCCGCGGCCTGCCGCGACCAAGCCCGGAGCCAGCTGAAGTCCTAAAAATTCGCGGGCGTTGTTGAAGCAGATGTTGCGGACCATCGTGCCCAGGAGTTTCTCGTCGTTCGGAAGCTGGCCGTTCTCGACATCCTTGCCCAGGAGATCGCAAAGGACACGCCGAAAATATTCATGACGCGGAAATGACATAAAAGAACGCGAATCAGTGATCATTCCGACGAATCGCGACAGCAGGCCGGTGTTGGAGAGCGCGTTGAGCTGCCATTCGATCCCTTCCTTCTGGTCAAGAAACCACCAGGCGCTGCCGAACTGGAGTTTACCGGCACTCGAGCCATCCTGAAAATTTCCGATGGCGGTGGCCAGAACGTAATTGTCGGCGGGATTCACGTTATATACGATCGTCTTGGGCAACGCGTGCTCCCGCTCCAGCAGATCGAGGTAGGCGCCAAGCGCAGCCGCCTGCTGCCAATCGCCGACGCTGTCGTAGCCGGTATCCGGACCTGCCTCGCGGCTACGGCGCGAATTCACACTGCGCAGGGCTCCGAGGTGCAGCTGCTTGGTCCAGCCCTTCTCGGCGTCCAGGCGGCCAAAGAACAACATCAGGAAAGACGCGAACTGCTCATGTTCGGCGCTGGTCAAAGCCGTACCGGCGCGCGCTTTCGAGAAAATTGCCGCGGCCTGGCGATCGCTGCATGGTTCGGCATGGCAGCGCGCCAGTCCATGGTCGGAAAGCCTTCCGCCGTTGGCATGGAAAAAATCGTGACGCTGCCTGAGCGCGTCGAGAAAAGTTTCAAGCGACGAGACTTCTATCTTGCTGGCATCCTGGAGACGGGTTACCCAAACATTCCACACTTCGGGAACGTCGATCCGCAAAGCACGGTCCGGCCGGAAAGTCGGATACATGCGCAACTCCGCCGCGGTAGTATTCAGCGTCCGGTGGCAGTAAAGATCGTCACAGGGATCATCGGTGGTGCACACCACCCGAACCTTGAATTTTCGCAGAATTCCCAGGGCGGTGAGCTCGCTCCCCTGCAGCAACGCGTTTGCATGCTCCCATATCGGCCGGGCGTTGCCTTCGTTCAGCAGTTCGCCACTGTCGAAATAGCGCTTCAGCTCAAGGTGAGTCCAAAGATAGAGTGGATTGCGCAGCGTAAAGGGCACAGTGCGGGCCCAGGCAAGAAACTTCTCATAGGGAGCAGCCGCACCGGTGCAGTAATTTTCCGGCACTCCATTGGCGCGCATCAGTCGCCACTTGTAGTGGTCGCCTTGCAGCCATATCTCCCACAGATCACGAAAGCGATGGTCAGCGGCGATATCCGCGGGCGGCAGATGAGAATGGTAATCGATGATCGGTTCGGCCTCGGCGTAGTCGTGGTAGAGCTTTCGCGCCATTTCCGAATGCAACAAGAAGTCATCGTGGATGAGTTCCATCGCTCCCGGCATGTATTTGTTCACCAGATCTCTCGATCTCGTTTCCGTGGATTCCACTTCTCAATGCATCGCAAGCAGCCGGTTTCAGGGTGGACGGGCGGGGACGCCCGGCTTCCATTGCCAAGAGCCGTATCATAGTTGATTCTTGCCGCTCTGTGGAATTGGGTCGATCCGGGACACGATACTCCCGCCCGCGCGCTAGCCGCCGGCAATGGCCCCCAGAATAACCAGGGGCTCCTTCCCTGAAGCGACCGCTTCCGGCAAAGGATCGTCGGGAGACTCGTGGGACAAGTCTTCTTCGCAGGCGAAAAATCGTAGGAAAGGCCGCCGCTGCTGGGTGACGTGATCGCGGATAGTACCGCACAGCATCGGGTAACGGCTCTCGATCGCGTCCAGGACGGAGCGCTGCGTGACCGGGCCCTCAACCGTCAGCTCCAACTCGCTGCCGGCCCGGGCCAGAGTACGCAAGTGCGGCGGAATGATGACTCGGATCATGATCCGTGCAGCTTTGTCAGTACAACGCAAGATCAGTACCGCTCAGGCCAGGGTTTGCACTTCGACCGATAGCACGGCCGGCAGATCCCTCACAATTGCATTCCAGCTGTCGCCGGCGTCGGATGACGCGTACACCTGCCCGCCCGTGGTCCCGAAATACACCCCACACTTATCGAGAGAATCCATGGCCATGGCATCGCGCAGCACATTCACGTAGCAATCCTTCTGCGGCAAGCCTTTGGTGAGGCCTTCCCACTCGTTCCCGCCGCTCCGGCTGCGATAGACGCGCAGCTTGCCGTCCGGAGGAAAGTGCTCGCCATCGCTTTTGATGGGAACCACATAGATGGTTTCCGGCTCATGTGGGTGCACATCGATAACGAATCCGAAGTCGGTGGGCAGATTCCCGCTGACCTCTGTCCACGATTCGCCGGCATTGTCGGTGCGCATCACGTCCCAGTGCTTCTGCATGAAGAGCACTTGGGGCCGCGAAGGATGCATAGCGATGTGGTGGACACAATGGCCTACTTCCGCAGTGGGATCCGGAATCTGTGCAGACCGCAGTCCCTGATTAATCGCCCGCCAGGTCTTACCGGCATCGTCGGTGCGAAAAGCGCCGGCGGCGGAGATCGCGATAAAGATACGCTGCGGGTCGCTGGGATCCAAAATGATGGTGTGCAGGCACATCCCGCCTGCGCCAGGCTGCCAGTTGGGGCCGGAGCCATGGCTGCGCAGCCCGGAGAGTTCCTGCCAGTTCTTTCCTCCATCCGCCGAGCGAAACAAGGCGGCGTCTTCGATTCCGGCGTACACGGTTTCGGGATCGGTCAGCGACGGCTCCAGATGCCAGACCCGCTTAAACTCCCAGGGATGCGGCGTGCCGTCATACCACTGATGAGTTCCGGGGATGCCGTCGTACGCAAATTTGTTGCCGACCGGCTCCCACGTTTCGCCGCCGTCATTCGAGCGCTGAATCACCTGCCCGAACCATCCGCTGCACTGCGAAGCGTACAACCGGTTCGGATCAACCGGCGATGCCTTCATATGATAGATTTCCCATCCCGCGAAGTGCGGGCCGCTGACCTCCCACCGCTCGCGCTTTCCGTCCGAGGTCAGGATGAATGCGCCTTTCCGTGTGCCTGCCAGAACCCGCACCTTACTCACTTCTCCCTCCTATAAGATCGTCGGGTTCTTCGCCCCGGCAACTTGAAATATGAACTGCCGCACTCGGATTCTCTCAAATCCGGGTTCAAATGCGCGACTCTTTCATTTATTTTTTTCGAGATCACACTTGTTGAATGTTAGAAGCGTGTTGTCGGACGTCGCAGCGGTACGAGCGCCCGCAACCGCCAATCCGTGAGGAACGGTCCCAGCCAGATCAGCATTCCGAGAAGAATGGGGAAGAAAAACCAGGGACTCTGGACGCGCACCTGGGTCGCAGTAGCTCCGCCCAGATAGCCGGTGAGCAAAATGGCGCCGAGAATCGAGGTGCGCGGAATTGCATAGAGGATGGCACAGAGCAATGCCACCAGACCAATCGGGACTACGAGGCTGGCAGGATATCCGAGTCGAACCGTGCCCTCGACTGCGGGGGCCGTTCTCATTACTTTTATGATGCTATCGAAAAGCATGAAAAGACACATGAGTGCGATGATGATGCGTCCCACCCACAGGCTCGCATTTGAGACTGCGTCGGTTTGACTGGTAGGTGGCATGAATTTCCCTCTGTGATTTCGAGATCCGGGGACTTTACCATGAACCGGGGCGAGGCCCAGTAAAGCTCCCCGCATCTACTCATATGCCGGGCCATATGCCAAACGAAAGACCGACGACACGACGGCCTGAGCATCCGCCATGGCGAGGGCCCCACGCCTCGTTTTGAAGGGTGGGGCTTTATGTACTCCTAGCTGGCTTTCTTTTGCGGAACTTTGGCGCCCTTTTTGCGCGCTTCCGATAAGCCGATGGCAACCGCCTGCTTGCGGCTCGTAACCTTGCCGCCCTTGCCCCCTTTGCCGGACCGGAGCGTACCGCGTTTTTCCCGATGCATGGCGCTCTCTACACTCTTGCCCGCCGCCTCGCCATATTTTTGACCAGACTTTTTCCGTCCGCTGGAACTCTTCTTGGTTGCCATGAGTATCCTCCTGCCTCTTAGAGGTAACACTTACCAGACAGGTTGCCGCGTGAAACCCGCTTCTTGGAGCTGCAGAATCGGTCGCAGCCGTCATGCTGTAGCCATTCTGGCCGGCCAGCTTTTTACGAACGCCCCGAAGCGGTCGAGTGCCGCGGAAAAATTGTCTCCCGCGGCGGCAAAACCTAGGCGGAAGTGCGAGGGCACATCGAAGCAATCGCCGGGAGCCAGCAGGATTCCACGCTCTGCGGCCGCCTGGCAGAAGGGACGCTCGTTCTCTCCACTCACCAGCCACGGGAACGCGGTCATGCCGCCTTGCGGCGGAATCCAGCCGAGCAGGTCGCGGTGGTCCGCCATGAAGCGCTCCAGCAGTTTGAGGTTTCGGGTTGCCGCATTCTGGGTCTTGCCCAGTACGACGTCGCGTCTGCGGATCGCGATTTCCGAAAGAATTTCCCCGGTGGTGCTGTTAGCGATCGAGAAGTAGGCGCGCGCGTTCCAGTATTGCTGGCGGCGGTGGGCGTCATGCTCGATCATCCATCCCGTGCGCACGCCGGGAATCGAAAATGCTTTCGACAAGTCGGCGATCACAGTAGCGTGCGGCAAGCGTGCCGCCGATTTGGTTTGCCGTCCGTGGTAGATGGGATGGTAAACCTCGTCACTCACGAACTGGATTCCACGCTCGGCGGCGAAGTCATGCAGGCTTTCCATTTCGCCGTCGCCGAGGGTCGCACCCGTGGGGTTGTGCGGACTGTTGACCAGAATGAGCTTGGTCTTCGAGTCGGCGAGCCGCTTGATTTCGTCGGGATCGATGCGGAAGCCATTCTCGCGCCGCATCCTATAGCAGCGGGTTTCAAGTCCAAGAGATTCCGGAAGAGCCGAGAAAGTCGTGAAGCCGGGCAGCGGGATGATGACGTTCGCGCCCGGTTCGGCGGCCAGCCACATCAGGGACACGAGCGCCTCGGACGCGCCGGTCACGATCTGGACGGATTCCACCGGTACACCCTGCATTTCAGCGATGGCTGCGCGCAGAGTGTCGGCGCCGGCCGGCCGGCTATAGACCAGGTTGTGGTGCAGGAAGCGGTGGCCCGTTTCGTCGTCGGCGAGGGCGAGTATATCGTCTACGGTCCAGTTTGGGCCGGTGCTCGCAGCCAGGTTGAATTCGATCTCATGTTCGTACTGGTCGAGCCACGCATCGAGCAGGAAGGGCTTGAGCTGCATGCGAGCACCTCAAAGGAGAAGTTGCCTGCTGTTAAGGATTCTGCGAGCCGGCGCGAGGATGATTTTTAGTTTACGAGCAATCAGAATGCAGCGCCCAGGCAGTTTGCCGCAAACGCATGTTCAGCGGCCGCATCGTCAAAGATCGGGATGCAATTGGAACGCCTGGAACGCGCTGAATTGGCGCCTTGACGCAAACCATACCGTTTTCGGCTGGCTTCTAAGGAATCAACAGGAGCTTTCCGGTGGTCTTTCGCCCTTCCAGGTCGCGGTGCGCCTTCTGCGCTTCCTGCAAGGGGTAAGTATGTTCGATGCGCAGCTCGAGCTTCTTGGCCGCGATCATGGCAAAAACGGCGTCGGCTCGCGCCTCCAGATCTTCTCGCGTGGCGACATAATGCGGCAATGAGGGACGAGTCAGGTACAGCGATCCCTTCTGCGTGAGGGTGATCGGATCAAAAGGCGGCACGGCTCCACTCGACCCGCCAAACAACGCCAGCATTCCACGCGGCCGCAGGACGTTCAGGCTCTTGTCAAAAGTGGTCTTGCCCACCGAGTCGTAGACTACGTCCACGCCTTTGCCGTTGGTCAGGCGTTTGGTCTCAGCTTCGAAATCCACCTGGGTGTAGAGAATGACTTCGTCGGCCCCGGCATTGCGCGCCAGTTTTGCCTTCTCCTCGGTCGAGACCGTGCCGATCACGCGGGCTCCAATATGATGGGCCATCTGCACCAGCAGCAATCCCACGCCGCCCGCGGCCGCTTGCACCAGCACAGTGTCTCCGCGCTTTACCGGAAATGTGCTGTAGGCCAGATAATGCGCGGTCATACCCTGGAGCATTGCCGCCGCGGCTTCGCGCTCGTTGACGCCTTGCGGAATTTTCATCAGCCGGTCCGCTGGCACCGCGGCATATTCCGCGTACGCCCCCATCGTGCCGGCCCAGGCTACGCGGTCGCCCGGCTTGACCAGCTTAACCTCCGCGCCCACGGCCGACACCACGCCCGCACCTTCCTGACCGATCACGAACGGCAGCGGGACGGGATATCTGCCTTCGCGATGGTAAACATCGATAAAGTTCACCCCGGCGGCCGCGATTTTTACCACGGCTTCGCCGGGTTTGGGCTGTGGAACTGGAATATCGACAAGCTCCAGAGCCTCCGGCCCGCCGGTCTTCTTTATCTGAATGGCTTTCATGTGGGTTGGATTGCCTTCGTCGAAAAGATTCTGCAAGAAAGCTTACTTGATCGACATGCAGTGCAGCAAGCGCACTTTATCTGCAACCGGCGGCATCGAATCAGCCGCCGTCCTAAAATAGAAATGGCGAAGGCGCCCAGGAGATTCGGGATGAAGACAATAGGTGTGATCGGAGGCATCGGGCCGGAGTCCACCATTGAATATTACCGCCAGCTCATTGCGGACTACCGGGCGCGGGCACGAGACGGAAGTTATCCGTTGATCGTGATCAACAGCGTCAACCTCAAGGTCCTGCTGGACCTGTTCGAAGTCAGTGATCTGGTGCGGGTGACCGAATATATGGTGCGCGAGATTCACAAGCTGGCCGCCGCTGGAGCCGAGGTCGGCCTGCTCGCGGCCAATACTCCGCACATCGTATTTGACGAAATTCAGCGCCAGTCGCCGATTCCGCTGGTCAGCATCGTGGAGGCAACCCGCGAAGCAGCCAAAGCCGCGGGGCTCAAAAGGCTGGGACTCTTCGGCACTCGCTTCACCATGCAGGCCAACTTTTATCCCACCGTTTTTTCCGCAGCCAACATCGAACTGGTCGTACCCAACGCCAAAGACCAGGACTACATTCACGAAAAGTATTTCAGCGAACTGGTGAAGGGCGCCATCTTATCCGAAACTCGCGACGGGCTGCTGGCCATCGTGAATAGGCTCAAGGTGCAAGAGCGCATCGACGGCCTCATTCTGGGTGGAACGGAACTGCCGCTCATCCTGGGCGACGTGACCGGCCAGGGCATTCCCTTTCTCGATACCACGAAAATCCACGTTCATGCGGTGCTGGCGCGAGCCTGGTGATGGCTGGATTTACGAAGCGCATATTGCGGGAAACCGGCGCCAGAATCGAACGGTTTTCGCAAGGACAATTCGCGCAGACAAGAAGTCCGCCGTACTCCGGAGGATTCCTTGCCAGCAATTGAAGTTTCGTGCAATCATGAATCAGCCGACGATTGCTGGTTCACGCCCACCGCCGCCCGGCATGTCGGTGATGTCGGTTTAACCGGGGACGTAGTTCAGTTGGTTAGAACGCTGCCCTGTCACGGCAGAGGTCGCGGGTTCGAGTCCCGTCGTCCCCGCCATTCTCTCTAACGGAGTTACCGGACGTGACACCGGAAGCTCCAACTCACAATCCTTTCCATAGTTCCTAATTCACGGTGGCGTTCATCCCAAGGCTGGGCTATTTGCGTCTGCTTTCGCTAGCCGAGGGGAATGTTGAGGGCCAGCGGCTTCCCCTTTTTATATATACCTTGACACGTATATACACTGTCCGGTATATTTGGCGAGTGGAATCCGTCTTCGAAATCATTGCGGACCCGAGCCGCCGCGCGATATTGAGCCTTCTGGTCTCGTCAGAGCAGTCGGTGGGAGAGATCGAGCGTCAGCTTCGCATGCCGCAACCGACCGTCTCAAAACATCTGCGAGTACTGCGCGAGGCCGGTTTCGTGGAGTCCACCGTGGATGCACAGCGCCGTCTCTACCGGCTGAAACCTGGACCACTGCAGGAACTGGACGCCTGGCTGGCTCAGTTCCGCCGGTTCTGGTCGGCTCACCTGGATGCTCTCGCACGCCACCTCGACCGCATGGATCAACCACCGCATGGATCAGCAACACGAAGAGAAACGACGACAAAGAAGACAAGAAAGAAAACGACGCGGCTCAAACCGCGAATATAACAACGGAGAATCAAAATGAAAATCAAATTGACCAGCGTTTATGTGGATGATCAGAACAAAGCCCTGCGGTTCTACACAGAAGTGCTGGGTTTCGCCAAGAAAAACGATTTCAGTAATGGCCCATTTCGCTGGCTGACCGTAGTCCCTGCAGAGGAACCGGACGGCACTGAACTGCAGCTTGCACTGAACAACAACCCCGCAGCCAGAGCTTATCAGGAAGCGATCTATCAACAGGGCCAGCCCGCAACCATGTTCTTCACCGATGACGTCAAGGGCGATTACGAGCGGATCAAAGGTCGAGGCGCCGTATTTACGATGCCGCCTACCGACGTGACCGGCTCAACCATCGCGATGCTGAACGACACCTGTGGCAATCTGATTCAGCTGAACCAGCTGATGCGCTGGTAGGAGTAGCGGGTCAGCACGAGGAAGATGATGGAACAGAAAAAGGAACAAAAGATCCCCGAACCTGAGCTTTACGCGCCGGGTCCCGCCAACCTGGCGCGGGTACAGAAGGATCGCGGACAAGACGATGAAGACAAGTGGACGCTCATTGTCGTGAAAGAACTGCGCCACTCGCCGGAAACAATCTGGGAGGCGCTGACCGACCCAGCGCATCTGCGCGAGTGGGCTCCCTTTGTCACCGATGGGAGCCTGGGTGCGCCCGGAACGGTGAATCTTACCTGGGTTGGAAAGCTCACGCCGATCGAAACAAAAGTGACGCGAGCCGAAGCTCCAAAAGCTCTCGAGTACGGCGACATGCGTTGGGAACTCGAAGCTTCTGGCGGTGGAACGCGCCTGACGTTGTGGACCAGGATCGATCGCCGGTTCGTCTCCATGGGTGCTGCCGGGTGGCACATTTCTTTCGATGTTCTGGATCACCTTCTCAGCGGAACTCCCATCGGCCGCATGGCGGGTGGCGATGCGACAAAGTTTGCCGGCTGGCAGCGGCTGAACGCCGAGTACGCCCGGCAGTTCGGTATCAAAGCGCCTGACTGGCCGCCTGGCGCCCCGAAACGTTAAGGGTTGAAGAAAGGGCCGGGGTGTTATTGAGTTGTTGTATCGGAGCCGATCAACCACTCTGAAGAGGTGAAGCGAGTCGCGACCGAAGGATCATGTCAAAAAAGAATGGCATTATCGGGGTATCAGATCATGGAGGTTGGGCGGTGCTGGTGACAGTGGCACGTGATGGGACCCTTCTTGACCGCCGCCGGGTGGAACTTGTGGGCGAGGGTTTGCCGAAGCTTCCGCACCACAGCGAAGGCCAGCGGCTCCCGCTCGACGAGGCCGTAGAGTTAGTGGAGCGCGTACGAGTGTCGGCGGAGCGGCATGCGGCGCTTGCCCTGGACGCAGTCACGACGGCGGTGCCGCGGATCCTTGGTGTCGCCCTTCGCAAGTGCCCGCAGCTGCCAACCACAATTGCCGAGCGAATCACGGACTACCGTGCGCAGAACAATGCCGACTGGGTAATGTACCGCAAGGCTCTGGCCTCCGCGGCCGAGGCACGGGGTTGGCCCGTCTACTGGTATGACGCGAAAAGCGTATTGGGTGCGGCGCGCGAGGAGTTGCGGGTAAAGGACCTCGACGCTCACTTCCTCCAGGTACGGCAGGCCGTCGGGCCGCCCTGGAACAATGACCATAGGCTCGCAATGGCGGCGGCCATCGCCTCGGCGCCCGCAGCCGTGGATCAGGCGGCGGCGCCAGCCGGCACAATTCAAGCCGGGCCAGAGTAAATGACGCGATTTCACACCGATAAGTGCGGGGACACATTCATCATGAGAGGCGCGACCAAAAATATGCCGAACGCAACCGTTTCTAAAAAACAACATGAGGAATTACTCCGAGCATTGAAAGACCGCTTCGAGAAACATGTAGAGCGCCATAGAGGTCTTGCGTGGGCTGAAGTACAAGCCAGGCTGGCAATTAATCCCGAAAAACTGCGGTCACTCCATGAAATGGAAAGGACCGGCGGTGAACCCGACGTCGTTGGTCAGGACAAGAAGACGGGCGAATACATTTTTTATGATTGTTCAGCGGAGAGTCCCAAAGATCGCAGAAGCCTTTGCTACGACCGTGAGGCGCTGCAATCGAGGAAAGAAAATAAACCCAAGGGTAACGCGATGGATTTGGCATCTGCCATGGGCGTTGAGCTCCTGACGGAAGCACAATATCGGGACTTGCAGAAGCTTGGACAATTCGACACAAAAACTTCGAGCTGGGTGAAAACACCTCCTGACGTCAGAAAACTCGGAGGCTCGCTCTTTTGTGATCGGCGCTTCGACACTGTCTTCCTGTATCACAATGGCGCTGAATCTTACTATGCCGCAAGGGGCTTCCGCGGCTGGCTCAAAATTTAGCAACGACAATTTCTCCTACCCGGGAGGCCAGGCCGGATCCCGCGAGAATCGACAGGACCCGGATTTGAGATTCGGGGGCGACCGAAGCAGAATCTATTTAGGCATCGGTACCGAGACCGCCTTGCCCGCGCCACGCTCGGCAATCCAGATGGTGTCACCCACCGGTTCGACTCCTGTTGGTGTATCGAGTCCCTCTTTGATCACGGTTACGCTTGCCTTATCCCCATTCACCGTGAGGGCGGAGATTTTGCCGCTGCCATTCTCGGCCACGATGAGCTTGCCGCCCGCTGCACGCATGCCGTCAGGGCCTTTTACCGGCTGGTCCATCCAGATATCGACAGGCGCCCCCGGTTTGCCGGTAGCATCGACGGGGATGCGGTACAGCTTGTTGAAGATCACGTTGTTCACATAGAGCGTGCCATCCAGGAAGGTAATGCCGTCGACTCCCCGAAGCGTCTCACGTTCCAGGTAGAGCTCCGCGGTGGACGCTCCGGCGGGCAGCCTGAAGATTCTGCCAGGAATGGTGTCCGTAATGTAGAGCGCCTTATCGGGCCCGATCGTAAAGTCGTTGCACAAATTATTGTCTCCAGGCAGGTCCCAGCGGATCTTCGGCGTACCCGTAGTGAGATCGAAGCTCCTCAGTGCGGTATGCCGCTGTGCCGGAGTGGTGTTCGGTACCGGCGTGAGTTGACATGTCCACAACGTATTGCTGGCGGCATCCGCCAACATGCCGAGGAAGAACGTTCCCGGACCTTCTGCGCTGGCGTCGATGAACTTCTCGGCTGTGGAAGAACCCGCACGTACCTTATAGACGAATGGCGAACTGGCGCTGCCGATAATCAGCACACCGCCCGGCGCCATGGTTAAACTTTCCGGCTGTGATTTCGGATCGCCGATCAGGACTCCAGCGGCGAACGCTTGCTCGAAGCCAATGCTTACGACCAAAACAGTGCAGACTGCCAGACACCGAGTGAACGCGACGCGCATTGTGAAAGCTCCTCCAGGTCACCCTTTTGCGGCCATCATCATAATTCATACGAGCCGGTGCGCCGCAATCACTTTGCGTGGGCCGCTACCAGCATTTGAAGCCCTATCGCGTGTTGGTCATGCGCTCGAACTGTGGCTTATCTCGCTGCCCATGAGACCGCAAAGCTGTCTTCCAGCATTTGAAAGCGGGTTATCTCGCCTTCAGAAACGGTGAGAACAATCGCAAAAGAGGACTCGATGAGTATTCCGGTCGCCTTGACCCGCGAGGCGAGTTCGCCAATGATGATTGCCCGATTCTCGTCCGCCATGACGGCCTGGACATCGAAGCGGATGGGTTCGAGCAGACGGCGGGTGCCGCGAATGAAGTCAGAGACAGCGCCGCGTCCGGCTCTGCGGCCGATGCAGGGGAACGTGCCCACGTCGCCCGGGATTTCAAACTGGACATCGGCATTGAAGAGCGCCGCAATCTTGTCGGCATCGGCACCTGAGCCGATTTCGGCGAGAAGCTGCCGCGCGATGCGGGCGTTCCCTTCCTGCTCACATTTTCTCCTCGTGCGTTGAAAACAGCGTTCCTCGTGTGGGACGTCCTCCGTGACCGGGGAGTTTGAGCGCCGAACCGATCTTAAGGAATGTAGGTTGAAAACGTGTAGTCCTGGTTTTTTTGCGGAGTGTGGCAGGCGAAGCAAGCCTGCACGGCGTGAGCGGTGTCGGGGATGAGCGGCTTCGAGGGATCGCCGCCAGCCCATACCTGGAATTCCCACCCGCCGGTCGTCGCGTATTTCTTCGCATCTTTCACCATCACGGGAACCGCTTTCTTGTTGCCTTCTACGTAAGAGCCATCTTTGACCGAGAACTCGTGTACGTCGTCGGCAAAAACGGTTCCGTCGGGATAAGGCAGCGGGCCGCCCTTCTTCAGCGTCGGCAGCCCTATGGCATTGACGTAGATGATATGCATACCGCCGATTTGCCCAAAGATCGGGCTGTCCTTGGTTACGATCATGGAATTCACCACAAACCAATCACGGAATCCATGTGGAAATGGAACACCATCTCCTGCGGTTTGCGCCGAAACAGCGCCAAACGAAATACAGAGTCCAACGAGGCCGAAAATACCCATGAGTTTGCGCTGCATTGTCTTCCTCCCAAGCGAGATCGTGAAACGCCGACAACGACCTTCTCAGTTCCTATGAAAAAAAAGCAGCCGGCACATAAGCGGATGGCCAACGTACCGGCCGGACCTGAATCATGCCGCCTTTTCTTTTGAATTTTGCTTAATGAACGCGAGCAGGTCGGCATTGATCTGGTCTGCGTTGGTGGCGGGCATGCCGTGCGGAAAGCCTTGATACACCTTGAGCTTGGCATTCTTCACAATTTTGGAAGAGAGCATGGCAGCCGCGCCGATAGGAACGATCTGGTCGTCGGAACCATGCATGATGAGGGTGGGAACATCGAACTTTTTGAGGTCCTCGGTAAAGTCGGTTTCGGAGAAAGCCTTGATGCAGTCGTAGCCGGCCTTCATGCCTCCCAGCATTCCCTGCAACCACCATTTCTCCCGGAGGCCTTCCGAAATTTTCGCCCCGGGACGGTTGTAGCCATAGAACGGGAGCGTAATGTCTTGGTAAAACTGCGGACGATTTTTTGCATATTGGGCCCGCAGGTCATCGAACACCTCGATCGGCGCTCCGGCCGGATTCTTTTCCGTCTTCAGCATCAGTGGAGGCACCGCGCTGATGAGCACGGCCATGGCAACGCGTTTTGTGCCGTGCCGCCCGATGTAACGGGCAACTTCTCCGCCGCCGGTGGAATGGCCCACGTGTATGGCATTCTTCAGGTCAAGCTTTTCGGTGAGGGTGGCGAGGTCGTCGGCGTAAGTATCCATGTCATTGCCGTCCCATGTCTGGGTGGAGCGGCCGTGCCCGCGCCGGTCGTGCGCGATGACGCGAAAGCCCTGCTGGCCGAAGAACAACATCTGTCCATCCCAGTCGTCCGCGGTGAGCGGCCAGCCATGACTGAATACGATGGGTTGTCCCGTGCCCCAGTCCTTGTAGTAGATTTCCGTTCCGTCCTTGATCGTGATCGTAGGCATGATTTGTCTCCTTAGCAGTGCCGATTAAATTGAATGACTTATTTCTTCTTACTAACGCGCGAGAGCTCGTTACGGAGTTTCTCGTTTTCCTGCTGCAGTTCGTGCATCCTCTTCTCTGCGGGTTCCAGGGCCTGGCGGATTTCGTCCGCGGTGTACCTGGGAATAATATGCTGCTGGCAATTCCAATCGAAGGCTTCCACTCGAATAACGTACACCCGTTCGATGATCGCGTTGTACTCAGGGTCGCGAACGTTCTTGATCCACTCTTTTGCCGCGTCCCCTTCGAATAACTCGGCTCGGCCAAGGAGCTTTAACCTCGTTTGCCGGGGATAATCCATCAATATGAGGGCCACCCGGTTGTCAGTCATCAGATTGCCGGTGCTGATGTACTGCCGGTTTCCGCGAAAATCGGCGAAGGCGAGGGTGCTTTCGTCGATCACTTTCAAAAAGCCCGTTGGACCTCCCCGATGCTGCACGTAGGGCCAGCCGGTGGATCCGATGCTGGCCATATAAAAGGTATCGCGTTCGTCGATAAATCCCGCTTCCTGGGGGCCTAGCTTGCCGGGCGAAGGGTCCGACTCTTCCAGCCGGGCGTATTGCCGCCGGCTGCCATACCGCTCCTGCAGAGACTTGATGGCGGGAGTGAACACCAGTGATCCAAAACTCTGCGACATCGTGTTCTCCGGAACCGCGAGCCTGGGGAATTGCAATCCCACAGTGTGCGAAAGTTTACGCCCGCTCGCCTGGTTGTTTCAAAAGCAAAGTTTAGATGCGAGTATGCGATTGTTCCACGAAATGGTGCGTCAAACTCTTCGTGCACCGATCGAAGCCAAAGCCGAGTGTTCACGTGAGCTTAAAGGAAAATGCAAGTGCGGCGCGGCACGGACGCTCGGACCCTGGGATTTGGCGATCTTTGAGGAGTAGAGTCTTCCGAGCTTTGAGCTTTGAGCTTTGAGCCTTGAACCCTTACACGGTGCCGCTTTCATCCGTCGTCGAGACACGAGCGGGGGACAGCAACCAACGGAAGAGGAGTGTCGCGGCCAAAGCCCCCGCAAGCTGTGCAGCGATAAAAAGTGGAACGTCGGCGGGCCGAATTCCTGCAAAGGTGTTTGAAATAGAGCGGGCGATGGTGACTGCCGGATTGGCAAAAGAAGTGGACGCGGTGAACCAGTAGGCCGACGTGATGTAACTGGCCACGGCGAACGGCACCGCGTTTGCCCGCAGCCGCGAAGTGCCGCAGATCACGACCATCAGCCCGAACGTAGCCACGAATTCGCTGAGTACCAAAGGCCAGCCGTGCCTGTTGTGGGACGATGGCGAGTACCACGGCAGTCCGAACATCAGGTGGGCGACGACCGTGCCTGCCAACGCTCCCATGCACTGCGCCGCTATGTAGCCAGGAACCTCTGGCCACGGAATTCCGTGTTCCAGAGCATCGGCAAGGGTCACAGCCGGGTTTAGATGTGCGCCGGAGATGGAGCCGAAAGTCAGGATGAGCGCCAACAATGCCGCGCCGGTTGCGATGGTGTTCGCGAGCAGAGCTATCGCCACGTTGCCGCCCGCCAGCCGTTCCCCCATGATGCCGGAGCCGACGACTGCGGCAACCAGAAAGCCCGTCCCTAACAACTCCGCCGTCAGACGCGCCCTGAAGCTGAACTTCATTGGCGGCCGATGCTGTCAATTTCTTTTTTCAAGGCCAGGTTGTCGAGCGAACTCAGAGGCAGGTTCAGAAATAAACTGATTCTGCGGTCAAGCATCATGAAGGCATCGCGGTAAGCGCGTTGAATTTGCTCAGAACTTCCCTGCACCGCCGCAGGGTCCGGAACACCCCAGTGAGCAGTCATGGGCTGGCCCGGCCAGAGGGGGCATGTTTCTTTTGCCGCGTTGTCACAGACGGTGAAAACAAAATCGAGTTTGGGGGCGCCAGGCTTCTCGAATTCTTCCCAACTTTTGCTGCGCAATCCCGAGACCGAAAGACGCGCATTCTCGAGCTCAGTCAGGGCTTCGGGTCGGACGGCACCGGAAGGATGGCTCCCGGCGCTGTAGGCAGTGAAATGCGCCCGCCCTTTGTGATTCATGATGGCTTCGGCCATGATCGAGCGCGCCGAGTTTCCGGTGCAGAGGAACAAAACGTTGTATCGTCTTTCCATCGTGATCGTCTCAGTTGCAACAGGCTGGGCCGCAGCAAGCAGCCGGTTGCGGTTTCACGGCGCGGACGAATGCGCTCATGAATTTGCCATCGACCTGCGGTGCGATGGCATCCACGTCAATGTCCTGGCCCGAGAGAAATTCGCGCGCATCTTCCAGCCGGTACACACGCGTGGGCTCGAGCTCAATCTGCTCGAATCCGGCGCCCGACAGCTTGTTTCTGTATTCGCTTTCTTCCAGCGCTCCCGCGACGCATCCCACCCACAGCAGTACGCTCTGTCGGATTTCGGGCAGCATCTCGCCCCGTGTAACCACATCCGAAACGGCGAATCGCCCGCCCGGTTTGAGGACGCGGAAGGCTTCGCGCAGCACGCTGTCTTTGTCAGCAGAGAGATTGATGACGCAGTTTGAGATCACGACGTCCACGGAATTGTCGGGCAGCGGGATATGTTCAATCTCGCCGCGCAGGAACTCGGCGTTTTCGATGCCCGCTCTGCGCTTGTTCTCGTTCGCCAGCGCGAGCATTTCGTCCGTCATATCCAGGCCGTAGGCTTTGCCGGTTGGCCCCACTCGCCTGGCGGACAACAAAACATCGATGCCACCGCCCGAGCCGAGATCCAGCACGGTCTCGCCCGGCTTC
The DNA here is from genome assembly GCA_963814725.1 of Terriglobia bacterium. Classification (GTDB taxonomy): domain Bacteria; phylum Acidobacteriota; class Terriglobia; order Terriglobales; family Acidobacteriaceae; genus JAIQFF01. The sequence goes on along the minus strand of CAWFDY010000009.1, from coordinate 1,093,674 downwards.
AGCTTGGCTAAAGCAGTGGGATTGCCGCAGCCCAACGACGCCAGCAGCGCCTCTTCCGGAATCTGCCTCGCCTGTCCGGCGTCGTAAAGATTGGAAGTGATCGGATCAACGCAGCCTGCGCCCATGGCAGGCTCCGCCCCGCAACACGAACTCCCCCCGCTGGTCACTCGCAACGCCGCCAGCCCATATTTTTCCTTCACGACTTCCTTGATCTCCGAACTGCTCATGGCTTCTCTCCGTCTATCTGCAAATTTGAACTACCTGCTCGGGCCGGACCGCTTTGTTACGGGTGCAACATTCGGCATACAGGAACCGCAACAATTCCTCCAGGGCTTCTGTGTTCGCCGTGTAGTGCAGAAAGGTGCTATCACGGCGGACCGCCACCAGCCCCTCGTTCCGCAGCTTGTCAAGATGGTGCGACAAGGTTGAGTTGGGAATGTCCAGTTCCTGCTGAATCTCGCCGACCACCAGGCCATCGGGATGAGCGGACAACAATAACTGCATGATGCGAAGGCGCGGCTCCGTTCCAATGGCGGAGAACATGTCCGCATATTTGGCGACCTGTTCAAGAGAAGGCTTGGTCTGGGCTCTTATCATCTTTCTATATTTGCAGAAATATAAGATTACGTCAAACGGGCCCGCTTCTCATCGAGGAGATTGCCTCCCTGTCGGGGGAAAAGAGAGTCCCCCCGATCACTGCCGGTTTGCCCATTGTTTGAGCGATTGTGTCCACCCAGAGCGTCCAGGTGCAAAAAACTGAACTATCGAGAGTAGAAGAGTGGACTTTTCTTTTCCCTCTGCATCAAAGCCACGACCACGAACTGAGAGTTCGTGATGTCGAAGAACAGAGTGCTGCTGGTCTGGCAGCTAATCGGCATTTACGAGGGAGGCCCTGGGAGACAATGGTCGAGATCGTTGGATTGGTGTTGATCGCACTACTGGCCGTCGTCGTCATGCACGCTGGAACCTGGTGGTGGAGGCGGGATCGTCGGGGAGCGAGAGGGCCGCTTCGCCAGAATCGCCGGAAGGGATTGCGCTAGTTCTCCGCTCCCCGGGAAGCCTTTCGTAGGTCCCGAAGAAGAAGAGTATGCGATCCCTGCGGTCTTAAAGCATGCCTCCTGTTTTTATCTCCAGAATGGCAAGCGCCATCTCCAGTTTGTGAATGGCTTCGCCAATTTCCGGGTGTTCACCCATCTTGTCCCGCAAGACCGTCAATAAGTTGTGAGCTCCTGCCACATGCTCTGCTGCTTGTCGTCCGGAGTCCGGGTTGGATTCGCCTTGCTTTTGCATGACACGCACCTCCCTGACTGAAGCTTAGTCCTGCTTGTCTTTCTCCAGCTTGCACTTGTGTTCCGTAAATTGGACTCTCAGACTCTCCTGCGCGACCGCGACTCTCTTCAGTGCAGCCAGGGGAACCCCGAACTCCCGCTGGCAGAGAGTGCATACGCCGGTTGCGGGGATCGCACCCAGCCACTTGACGACCCGAAGATTACGTTTCTCCATTTATCTCCACATCGGCTCGACCACCGTTCAAAAGAGCTGAGCTTGAGCAGGCCAGGCTGCCGGGTCGACGGGCTCGGCGCATTCCGCATCGTCGTTATGCACATGGTTGACTCTCGGGCTCACCGGGTAGCGTCTCATCAGAGCAGGGTCAAAAGGCCGCAGCATCTCCGAGAGCGACGCCACGTTTTCGAACGCCGGATCAAGCCATAAATCATGAATATCTGGACAGAGAATCACCGGCATTCGGTCGTGAACATCGGCCAAAAGAGAATTTGGCGTGGTGGTCAAAATTGTGCAGCTCTCAACAATCTTTCCTTCCGGATCTCTCCATCGGTCCCAAAGGCCGGCGAAGGCGAACAGCTCTCCGTCGTTCATCACGAAACAGTAGGGTTGCCTGGTCTTGCCTTCCCGCTTCCACTCGTAGAAGCCATCTGCCGGAACCAGGCAGCGCTGCGATTTGAAGGGCTCGCGGAACGATGCAGTCGTGGCGACCGTTTCAGACCTTGCATTGATCGTCTTGTATCCGATGCCTGAATCTTTCGCCCAGGATGGGACCAGCCCCCATCGCATCGTGGACAGCCTGCGAACGGGCTCGCTGCGATCCTGGCGTATGGTGAGAACGGGCTGCGAGGGCGCGACGTTGTAGCGCATGCTCCACTCGTATTCGTCTGAGAGTGCGCCGAAATGCTCCTCGACCAGTTGCTTTCTCCGCGACAGTCGGTATCTTCCGCACATTTACGGCCATTATCGCCGGTATTTTCCCCGGTATCAAATTCGAGACACTAGACCCATATTGCCTCCGATGAATCACGGCGGACCCACTGCATGGCCAGGCTGAGGCCCATTTTCACTTCCCCACAATCGGTTGGTTGCTCGGCACCGTTGGGACCCTACGAGGTTGGGTTGATCACTGACTCGATCGACCAGCTTCTCAAGCCCGAAGGGCTGGCAAGCTGAGAACGTTCAGGCTGTGACTGCCCTAGTTCGACTCAGCTTGTAAGTTACTGTGGCCGAACTTCCGAGTGAACGATTCAGCAGGCGTGCGCGTACACTGAAGTATGCAACTTGCGGAAGAGGTCGACCCGACAACCATCGAACGTCTTGTGAAGCAGGGCGATTTTCTCCTGAGGATATACCGGAGGGAATTTGCCAAGGCCCCTGGAAGCTGTGCCACGAGATCTTCCCGGAGCAATGTGATCGCTTTGCAGCACTCCGTTCGGCAGATTTATGGAGCCGCCACTGTCTCCCGTCTCCCGCAGCACATATTTCGCCTTCTGAACACTTGAAACATCATTAAGGATAGCCTTCAAAGGTCGAAATAACGGCTCGTGTACTCAGAGTTTCTCCAGAATATCTGGTCAATTTTGATCAGGACTCGAACGTCCTCCTGTTCGATACTGTTGGTAACGGGATTCACGAGTCGGATGTACGTGTCGATTCCTGAAAAGTAGGATTTTCGGTCCTGCGAATCGAGATTCTACGACATACAATCCGTCAAATTCTTTAGACAGATCAACGCCTGGTGAGGGCATCTGGCACTGATCTCCTTGAGTGTTCTCAGTACCACAAAGGCTTGATGTCACTCCCAAAAACAATGCTCCCCAGAGGAATGTTAGAAATCGTCGGGCGCTTTCCTAGGCGGGACGAACCTGTGGCGGCTTTTCCCAGATGGTCTGTGAAGCCGTCGATGCCCAGTCGGATTGCGGTAGTCGGCAACTATCTTCCGCGACATTGCGGAATCGCTACGTTCACCACCGACCTGTGCGAGGCCATATCCGCAGAGTACGGGACAGCTCGATTGCTGGCGCTACCGGTGAACGACACTGAACAAGGATATGACTATCCCGCGCGGGTTAGATGGTCACTTGCCCAGGACGACGTAGCCTCGTATCAGGAAGCAGCAGAATTCCTAAACTTCCACAATATCGACATGGTGTGCCTGCAGCACGAGTATGGAATTTTCGGTGGCCCGGCCGGAAGCCATATCCTGCATCTGCTGCGCGGCTTGAAGATGCCCGTGGTGACCACGCTGCACACCGTGCTGCGCGAGCCCGACCCCGACCAGCTTAGGGTCATGGAAGAGATTGCCGAGCTATCAGACCGCCTCATTGTCATGAGCCAGCTCTCCTCGCAGTTCTTGCAGGAAATCTTCAGAGTGCCGAGCAGCAAAATTGATATGGTTCCACACGGCGTACCGGACCTGCCTTTTCTCGATCCCAATTTCTACAAGGACCGCTTCGGTGTAGAAGGCAAAGCTGTGCTGCTGACCTTCGGCTTGCTCTCCCCGAATAAGGGTATTGAAAATGTAATTCAAGCCTTGCCACGGATATTGTCGAAACACGAAAACGTGGTCTATCTGGTGGCGGGTGCGACCCATCCTCACATCCTGCGTCGCGAAGGCGATAAGTATCGAGCCAGCTTGCAGACTTTGGCCAAGGAAATAGGAGTGGAACGGCAAGTGATCTTCCACAACCGGTTTGCCAGCCCCGAGGAGATGGCGGAGTTCATCGGCGCCGCGGACATTTACATTACTCCGTATCGCCACGAGGCGCAGGTGGTTTCCGGAACGCTGGCCTATGCGCTGGGTGCGGGCAAGGCCATCATTTCTACTCCTTATTGGCACGCCATTGAGTTGCTGGACGATCGTCGCGGCGCCTTGGTTCCGTTCCAAAACCCCGACGCCATCGCGCAAAAAACCATCGAACTTCTGACCACACCGGCCCTGCGCCACGCCATGCGCAAACGTGCCTACCTGTACGCGCGCGATATGGTGTGGAAGAAAGCTGCGCAGGGTTACATGGAAAGTTTTGCCCGAGTTCGCAGTGACCGCATGACGGCCCCCCGGGTTCAGTTCTCTGCGCGTGCGGCCGAGAAATCGCTGAATCAGCTGCCCGAACTGAAACTTGCTCACGTGAACGCGCTGACCGATGACATCGGAATGCTGCAGCACGCGATCTTTACCATCCCCAACCGGGCCGAGGGTTACACCACCGACGACAACGCTCGCGCGCTGATTTTTGCGGTAATGCTGGAACAAGAAAGTCGCGAACAAGCGGGCACGTTTGGAAAAACAGAAACTGCCAACCCGGATTGGGCTTTCCGTTATCTCGCATTCCTCGAGCACGCCTTCAATCTCAAGAATAAGAGGTTCCGAAACTTCCTCGGCTATGACCGCCGCTGGACGGAAGAGAAGGGATCGGAAGATTCTCACGGCCGCGCGTTGTGGGCCCTTGGAACTGTCCTGGGCCAATCCGCAAATCATGGATTGAGAGGCGCCGCTGGGCGTTTGTTCGAATACTCGCTGCCGGCAGTGGTCGAGTTCCACAGTCCCCGGGCCTGCGCCTATGCCGTCCTCGGAATTGAGGAGTACCTCAATTCATACCCTGGAGACCAGGACGCCCAGTGCGTGCGATTCGCACTGGCTCAAAGATTGCTCGCCATGTATGAATCGATCCACCGCCCGGACTGGAAATGGTTTGAGGATGTAGTCGCGTACGGGAACGCCAGGTTGCCCCAGGCCCTGTTGCTCGTAGGATCGGCCAGCGGAAATGAGCGCATGCTTTCCGCCGGACTTGATTCTCTGGACTGGCTCACGGAAACGCAGCATTGCCCGACGAACGGGCATTTTGTCCCGATTGGCTCGCAAGGGTTTTACCGCCAAGGCGGCCAACAAGCTCGATTTGATCAACAGCCGGTTGAAGCTGCGGGCGCGGTGTCCGCTTGTTTGCTAGCGTACCGCGTCACCGGAGACCAGCGTTGGCACCGGGCAGGCTGGTCGGCATTCAACTGGTTCCTGGGCGATAATGACCTCCAAGTTGCACTCTATGATTCTGAAACGGGCGGTTGCCGGGATGGCTTGCATCCCGACCGCGCCAATCAGAATCAGGGGGCGGAATCCACGCTGTCTTTCATGATGGCGCTGCTCGAAATGCGCTCTCTACAAGAACTCGAACTGCCGCCCGAAAGGCTGGAAGACCCTTCATGACAGCTCCCGAAACAACGTTGGTGAACGTCGAAAGCACTCACTATCCGCCGCTCCTTCTCCGTCATCCTGGCAATCCCATTCTGACGCGCAAGCATTGGCCGTATTCCATTAATAGCGTGTTTAACGCGGGCGCAACCTTGCTGCAGGATGGAACGACTCTGCTGATGTGCCGCGTCGAAGACCGGCGCGGCTTATCGCATCTGTGCGCGGCTCGTTCTCGCAATGGCGTCGACGACTGGCAGATTGATCGCGAACCGACATTGATGCCCAGTCCCAAGGACTTTCCCGAAGAAATCTGGGGCATTGAGGACCCTCGCATTACGTTCGTACCCGAGTTGCAGCAATATGTAGTCACCTACACTTCCTATTCGCGCGGCGGTCCTGGAGTATCTCTGGCCCTGACCAAAGACTTTCGAACTTTCGAGCGCTACGGCGTCATCATGCCACCGGACGACAAAGATAGCGCACTGCTGCCCCGCAGAATCAACGGATACTGGGCGCTCATTCACCGCCCCATGACGCCGCTCGGAGCACACATGTGGATTTCCTATTCCCCCGATTTGCGGCATTGGGGCAGGCACAGGCTTATGCTGGAAGCGCGGCGCGGCGCCTGGTGGGATGCCAACAAGATTGGCCTCTCTCCTCCACCCATAGAGACCTCGAGAGGTTGGCTCGTGCTCTACCACGGAGTCCGGCATACACCATCCGGCTGTTTATATCGATTGGGCCTCGCTCTGTTTGATCTGGAAGATCCAGAAAAATGCTTACTGCGCGGCGAGTCGTGGATCTTTGGGCCAGAGGCGGATTATGAGCGCAACGGAGACGTCAAGGATGTCGTTTTCCCATGCGGGTACACGATGGACCCCGACGGTGACACCGTTAACATCTACTACGGAGCTGCTGATTGCTCAATTGCCCTGGCTCGGGCCAGCATTCGCGCACTGGTGGAGTGGTTGGAGGCGAATGGAACTCTTGACCGCCGCCGAGCACAGGACGCATGAACCCGCTGCTGTGGGCTCTAGAGTCGGAGCAGAACCACTGCCGAATGAAAAGGCTTGATTCTGTGTTTGCCCATGGCGACGGCCTCCATGCCGCAGGATTGGAAGTACGGCAAACCGTCTGAGGGATGCAATATCAGGACGCATGGACTGGGAGGGTATTGAGTGCTATCGCCTGTCTACAACAGTTGGGCGTGGTACTGGCAGCTAGTGCAACACTCCGCGTACTCTGTCTTGCCTTGCCCCAGGATAGTGGATCTCGGGAACCAAAAAATCGTCACTGTGGCAGGCCCATGCGCTTCAGCAGGTTGACGTAGCGCGGATCGGAGCGTAGCGCCTCCAACGGGTGGGCGGTTTTGAGATATTGTAGGGTTCCCGCCTTTTCCGCATAGGCCTTCTCCAACCAAGCGAACGCCCGCTCTTTGTCGCCTATCAAGGCGTAATCGAACGCAATGAATCCGGGATCTACGTAGCGTCGCTTGGCCAATCCCTCTCGCAGTTCAGCATCCTTGGCGTTGGCGGCCCGGAATCCCGACTGCACATAAACCTTTGCGACTTCTTCAATAATTGCCGTTTCTTCGGGATCGTTGTTGAGAGCCGCACCTTTCTTCAACTCCTCCATCCACAAGTCGTAACTACCCATATCCTGGTAGATGAAGGCCAGGTTGAAGTGCTGAGGCACGAAATTGGGGTCCATCTCAATTCCTTTTTTCGCCTGTGCGACGGCTACGTCGTATTGCCCCATGACCTGATACTGCTGGGCGAGGTTGTTGTTGAACGTCAGGTTCAGGGGATCCAGTTCCACCGCGCGCTTGATTTCAGCAAGTGCCTCTTCCTGACGCCCCACGGTAGAGAGGTAAAGGGAATAAAGCTTATGAGCATTGGCGGCATTCGCATTCAGTTCCAGGGCCCGCCTGAATTCCCGCTCCGCGACATTCCAATCCCACAAACTTTGGTGGGCAGAGGCCAGGGTTGCGTGAGCATCCGCCAGCGTATCGTCGATGGCTAGAGCCTTTTCTGCGGCAGAGATGGCTTTAGGCGCTGTATCGCGGATCGATGCCGGGGCATAGTCGGGCAGAACATTGTAGTAGTCTGCCAGACCTGAGTACGCCAAAGCATAGTTTGGATCTTTTTCGGTGGCCTGGTTGAAGTAGTCCCTGGCCTTCTCCAGGGATTCCTGCGTGCGCTTTTCCCAATAAAAGCGTCCCTTCAGGTAGATCTGGTAGGCCTCGGGATCGTTAGTGCCGCCTTTCGTCGCCTGCTTATTAATTTCGCCGGACAAGCGTTCCCGCAGCTTCGATGAGATGGCGCGCGTGATGTCTTCCTGGACCGCCAGAACATCCGAAAGCTTGCGGTCGTACTGGTCGCCCCAGAGGTTGCGGTTGGTACGCGCGTCGATAAGCTCCGCGCTGATGATGAGCTGGTCCCCACGCTGGACGATGCGGCCGGTGACTACTCCCTCGACTTTCAACGCACGGGCGGCCGCCTGCGGGTCAACGTCACGCCCCTTGTAGCGAAAGACGGATGAACGGGACATGACCGCAAGATTCGGAATTTGCGACAGGCTGTTGATCAGGCTTTCAGTAAGTCCGTCACTGAGGTACTCAGTGTTGGGATCGTTGCCCGCGTTAACGAAGGGCAACACTGCCACAGAAGAAATTTCCTGCTGGCTGCTTCGGCTGCGGAACAGAAAAGTCGCAGCACCAGTTAGCGACAATATCAAGACTACAGACAAACCAGCGATCCACCGTCGTTTACCAGAGCCGGAGCCGGGAACAGCCTCAGGTCCTGAAGTTGGAATCTGGGGGGCAGTCGCGCCGCCGGTAGTGGATGTTGGCGCTGGTGTCCCTACGGTCGAAATCTGCGCCCGGACCGACGTAACCTCTTCCACGGTCGTCACGACCGCGCTCTTGCTGGAATCGGTGTCCCGCTTGAGGCGCTGTAGTTCCGCCCGCAGATCAGCAGCGTGCTGGTAGCGCAGATTACGGTCTTTTTCCAAAGCTCGGCTGATAATGTCCTCGAGCTTGGGAGGCAGGTCCGGATTGAGCCGAAGCGGCGGTGATGGTGCTCGGTTCAGGATTGCATCGAAAATAGTTGCCGAGGTATCGCCACGGAAAGGCACTGCACCTGTCGCCATCTCATACAGGACCGCCCCAAAAGAAAACAAGTCGGTCCGGGCGTCCAGTTCTTTCCCCTTGGCTTGTTCTGGGGACATATAAGCCACGGTCCCGAGTGCCGTTCCTGGGCTGGTGAGGTACTGCAGGCTGACACCGGCTGTTGCATCGGTTACGGATCCGACGATCTCAGCGGTCTTGCCGGCCACAGGCGTCAGTTTGGCGAGCCCGAAGTCGAGGATCTTGGCGTGGCCCCGCTTAGTGACGAAGATATTGGCGGGCTTGACGTCGCGATGCACTATGCCTTCCGTATGCGCTGCATCTAGGGCATCGGCAATTTCGATGGCTAGCGATAGCAAAGTCTCGTTCTCCAGCGGGCGTCCGGTCACCAAGTGTTTCAGCGTCACTCCATCCAAGAACTCCATCGCGATGAACGCCTGCCCGTCCTGCTCACCAATGTCATAAATCGTGCAGATGTTTGGGTGGTTCAGTGCGGACGCGGCTTGTGCCTCACGTTGGAAACGGGCGAGTGTCTGCGGGTCGCGGGCCACCTCATCGGGAAGGAACTTCAACGCAACGAAACGATGTAGTCGGGTGTCTTCGGCCTTGTAAACCACACCCATCCCTCCACCACCGAGTTTCTCGATGACGCGGTAGTGTGAGATGGTTTGTCCGATCATGGGATCGGGCAATGTTAGGCGGGAGGTGAGGGCAAGTCAATGAAAGCCGGGGGTTAGCTACTTGCGCGGAAAAAGTGTCCACCCTGTACCGTTCAAGTAACGAGGGCTAACTATCTAGTCAACTGGTGCAGATCGGCGAGGCGTTTCCGGGGGCGGCGCGCGCGGGGGAGCGGGGCGCGCGGGGGGAGTGCTCAAGAATCGGTCAATGAGTGTAATCGCCTGTTTTCGCCAACGATAACGAAAGCGGCACGACTTACGGAAGTTGGGGAGAGGCAGCCTGGAGAGTCTTTGCAATCCAGTCGGCATGAGGCAAACCGCAGGAGGAAAGCGCCTTTATCTCTCTCTCCACGCTGTACTCCACCCGCCGGATTGTCGGACGGGACTCATCGAACAACAAATAGGAAGCGCGCCGGTCGCCGTCATACGGCAGACCAACGCTGCCAGTGTTCGCGATCAGCCCTTCCGGAAAGGGTGGACTTGGGAAGCTCCGAATATAGGGACGGTGAATATGCCCGTATACGACAATGGGTCGGCGCAGCGATCCGTAAATCGATTCCAGCTCAGCATCGGTCGCTTCTGGCGCTGGAGCTCGCCACAGACTTTCAGGGCTGGCGTGCACTAGAGCGATCGGATCTTGAATGTGAACTCGCGAAAGTCCGCGTAACCAGCCAATCCTTTCCTCCCCTAGCATGCTGCGGATCGTAGCCGCCATCTCACGAATTGCTGTCCAAAGTGATGCCGGCGCAGACGATTGGTTCGCAAATTCCTCCAGTGACTCGGGGCGAAAAATCAATTCATCAGTGTTGCCCACTACACCTGGCCAGCCGAGATCGCGAATGCGGTCGACAATTTCCACGGGGCTCGCACCGGCATCTGCAAGATCGCCGCCGTGGAGAATCAAGTCAGGAGAGGTTTGTTGCAAATCTGTAAGTACCGCCTCAAACGCCGTTCGATTCCCATGAATATCGGACAGGATGGCGATACGTATCATGACATTCTAAAAATTAACTGGGTCGTGATCTTTTGGCAATTGTGCGGTAGTTGGTGAAAACTCGCCATTACACTATTGGAGCCGGATCAGGCCATTGAGAGCGATTGCAGCTCCGACTATGCGCCACATGACCGCCCCCAAACGAATACTTCGCTCCGTCCCGGCATGAACCGACAACGGGTTCTTTTCTGCTGCCCGGGGATGCCGCTGATAGAACCGTGCCCACGCTGAGGATTTGAGAGTAGAAATCTGGCGTGCAAAAACAAACACTAGAATCCCGATTGCTATGAGAGAAAAGGCTAAAGCCTTGTGCGGAGTCACGCGCAGGATCATACAGGACCGAGGTCAATTGACGTAAAATCGCCATTACACTCATTGTGGGAGCGGCAGCCCTGTTTGAGGGTCAATGAGTGTAATCGCCTGATTTCGCCAATTGGCCGCAGCCCAGACTGTCATTTTTGACAGTTCTGCACCTGCTCACATCGGAGCAGGCTTTGAGATCACTGACGCAATGCCGTTGGAATCTCGTTCAGAAATCGGGTGGCGTCCGATCCGCCAGAGATTAGCTGGGCTTGGGAGTCTTTATTCCCCTATCCTCCTATCCTGCCCGCGGGGAGTTGGGCTTGCTCGCAAAATGCGCCAACCCACCTAGTGCTGCCCTGTTTCGCTATCTCCAGGAAGGCATGCTTTTTTCGGTTTCAAAGCTAAACCCGGCCATGAATTCCTGATTTGAAAGAAACAGAATATTTTTGGCTGCGCCCGAATTGCGCCAAAAAGGTGATCGTCCGGCTAGACGTAACTCGTGGCAAGCGGAGACTGCGGCTGAGCTACCCATGGCCAGTAAGACCTCCGGAAGGAAAAGGAATATGAGTCGATGTTTCGCGATAATTCTCGTATGCCTGAGTGTTGTGCACGGGCTCTCGCGTCCTGGAGCTTGCCAAACGAGTGCTGAACTGGAGAGTTATTTCAGACAGAACATTGGACTCACACAAGAGCAAGTCGACGATATTCGTAAAGGGAAACCGGTTGTAAAAGTAATGGAGTCGCGCACCCCTGCCGACATCATTGTTTTTGGTGCCGTGCATATCAACGCGACTCCCGAAAGCTATATTGAGTTCTTCAATGACTTCGATCGGTTGCGAACGCTTCCGATATATTTAGCCGTTGCGAAATTCGGTAATCCTCCTGCAGTCAGCGACCTCAATGGCTTCAGTTTCGGGGCCGAAGACGTAAAGGAATTAAGAAGCTGCAAACCCGGTGACTGTACGATTCAGCTCCCCGCCGAAAGCATGGAGGCCTATCAGAAATCCATCGATTGGAACGCCCCTGATATTCAGGAACGCGTCAATAAAGTGCTCCGGCAACGTACCATCGAGCGCCTGCAGGCGTACCAGCGCGATGGCAATCGTGCATTGATAACCTATGACGACAAGGACGAAGCGTTAAACACGGCCAAGCAGTTTGAAGCCATTTTGAGTTACGCCCAAACGTTGCCAACCAACCTACCCGAGTTTCGTCACTACCTGCTCGCGTACCCGGATGCACAACCTGCTAACACCCAAGATGTGTTTTATTGGACAAATGAGAAGTTCGGACTGAAGCCCACGTTGCGGGTGATACACGTTGTCACGAGGAAAGCACAGGCGGCGAATGAACCAGCGTACGCCATTGCCGAAAAGCAGCTATATGCAAGCCACTATTTTCAGACCGCTCTGAATCTCACCTTCATAGTCCGAAATGCTGACACTTCTCCGACCGGTTTTTACCTTCTCAGAGCGATGGGATCAACGCAAGCGGGCTTGACGGGTTTTAAAGGCTCAATCATTCGAAGCAAAGCGGTAAAGCAAGCCGCTTCCTTCCTCGAGAAGTGGCTAGAGGACGTGAAGAATAACTTAGAAAAGCCTGGGGCGCGTTCGGAACTACACCGCCTAGGCTTCTCTGCTCCACAGAGAAGCGCATTGGTCTCATTGGACGGCTCTAGACTTATCCTCGGTAACCCGGAAGGTAGTCAACTGATGACAGATCCCAACTCTTACTAGCAGAGCCTTGAGGGTCTCCGATTAAATCCGGTATTTGTGCCGGGGCGAAGGGACTCGTTCTATTGCGTGCAACGACTCCCGGCGCTAGGACTCCGATCTGGACACTCCTTTTTTCTTCACCACGTAGCGAAAGCATGGCAGGGTGCCATCTGCGGCGACCAAAGCGCCAGTCATCTCCAGAAACTTTGGATCACGAACATGTTGATGCACTACGCGAAGAACTGGCTTACCGGGGAGCACTACCTTGACACGGTGGAGATCCGGGGTTCGAGTCCACCCTGATTCGGGACGCTCTCGCCGGGGGGCGGAGCGGAACGGAGGGTTCCTGTGGCGTGAGCTTGGAAGCTCGGGCCTTCCCACCCTTATTCCACCAAGTCTGCGCTTGCTATTGCTTCGGGATTTTTACCCGGGTCGTGGTCTTTCAGCGGGGTGCCATCTAAATGTTCGCCGATGGCCTGCTCGACAACGTCGCGGGCAACTTGCATAAAGTCGCGCTTCTCGCCAAAGCGTTTCGGCATCAGTCCATCATGCCACGAATTCAACGATGGCGGAAAGGCTCATGAAATTCATATTAAGCCACTACCTCAAAACTAGGTTGTTTGGAAGTGTTTAGGGATTTCCCTAGTTGTGCGGAGATCGAGTGGAGCTTAGCGTTCATGTTGTAAGAATGGCTGTCGACGACACGGGCAGCAGCTAAACCAAGCCCGCCCGTGTTGCTTTCAGACCTGGCGACTATTCCTGCTATGAAGCGGTTTGTCACCAACCATCTTGGACATTACGAAAGGGGAGATCACCCCATGAAAATCAGCAGATTCGGAGCGTTGGCGATACCCAAGGTCATCCCGGTCGCGCTCATATGTGCTTTTGCACTTTTGGCGCACGCGTACGACGACAAAGCGAAGGAACAAGATGAAATCAGGACGAACACCAAGGAGATCCTTCAGCGGCTTTACGACGCCCAGCCTGCGGCCAAGGCTGCAGTTGAACATGCCGCCGGCTACGCAGTCTTCAGTAATACCGGAGTAAAGATCCTGATGGCGGGTTCTGGGAAAGGCGAAGGCATGGCTGTCGACAACAAGACGAAAAAAGAAACCTTCATGAAAATGGTCGAGTTGCAGGCGGGACTCGGATTCGGCGTGAAGAAGTTCAGCGTTATCTTCGTCTTTGACACCGCCGAGGCCTTGGACAGTTTCATCAATTCCGGCTGGGAGTTCGGTGGACAAGCTACCGCCGCAGCCAAGACCGGAGACAAAGGTGGATCAATGGTCGGTGCAACATCGGTTTCGGATGGCGTCTGGATGTACCAGATGACGGAGAAAGGTCTGGCTGCAGAAATCACCGGCAAAGGCACCAAGTACTACAAAGACGATGATCTGAATTGAAGCCTGGATAGGTCTTTGAGGGCGCCCCTCACATTCTGAACCACGATTCAGCAATCAAGCCAGCGCGAAGATACGGGCGGCAATCAGTTTCGAGGAGAGAGAATGCGGAAGAAAAGCGTGGTAGCCGTTCTTAACGTGGTAGGCGCGTTGCTGATGTCCAGCGTACCGATGTTTGCACAGGTCGCCCAGGGCGCCAACGCCGGCCCGAAGACTGCCACCGACACAGACATCAAGCTTCTGCAGGAGGACATCCGCTCGGAGAGGGTACGGCTCGTCGCTGCCAACCTGCCGCTGACCGACACGGAAGCCACAAAGTTCTGGCCTATCTATCACCAATACTTAGCCGAGGTCTCGAAGATCAGCGATGCCCGCGTGGCGCTGATCAAGGAATATGTACAGAGCTACGAAACCATGACCGATGCTCAGGCGAACGATTTAATGAAGCGCTCGGCGGCCATCGACCAGCAGTTTTCGGCCCTGCTAATGAAATATGTGCCTGTGTTCGAGAAGGTGATCTCAGCCAAGAAGACTGCGAGGTGGTATCAGATCGACCGCCGCTTGGATTTGCTGATCAACGTGGAGTTGGCCGCAAACATTCCGATGGTGGACGCAAGCAAGTAAGGTTGCAGACTTTGTTGGAGAGTCGGCGCATCGGGCCCACCACACCGCATCCCGCGATTGCGCTGTCTCGCCAGTTGATGGTCATATCCACCATAGGCGTTCTAGGAGGTGAGTCTCCAAGTCATCGGAACCGGTGGATGCCTTGGCCGTTCGGCTACCGGCTGGAGGCAAGCGGAACCCGCCATCAATTCGCCATCAAAACTAAGCATTTCTGAGGATGTTCTTTGGGTCTTGAAACGCGGAAAAGCCAGATAGGGAAAGGGTTTTGGGTTGATGACCTCAAAATTGACACGGTAGAGGCAGCACTCCAGGTCAGATACTACTTCCATCACCGAGACCTCTCACTCCGCGGGTTCATTCGCTGTCTGGTTTAGTCGCGGCCTTGGCAGCTTTTCGGCCGGTTGCTTCTGGCCGGAACTTGTCTCTCAGGTCCGACGCCATCTCAGCAATGTCAGCCCGAGTGTCCTCGCCCGTTGTGGGTGCTATCAGTAGACCGATACCTACGCCTATTCCAACTCCGATTACGAGAGTCGCGACTGTTCGGAAGACGTGAGACTCCTCCTCGCCACGGAGAGCCCCAGCGGCACGCCCGACTCGATCCGTGGCGGTGTCATAGGTGTTGGTGACTGTGTCCCTGAGATCACCCACATCTGGCATACGATCACGCATTGAGGTGAGCAGATCGACTCCAGAATCTAGCAGCACATTAAGGAATGGTTTTCGCCTTCGAAGTCTCATGGTTTCTCCGCACGATAAGTTGCCGACTACCAAGATGCAGCTAAAGCACGGGCCGTTGGTGAGCAAGGTAAAAAAATCTCCTGGATGCTAACTGGCGGACGCCTATCACCTCTCCAGTTTCTGTACATCTGCCGCGTCACCCGTCAAACGGAGATGGGTCGCAAAACTGAATATCTTGGGGCTGCACATTGGCTTGGTTGCCATGGGCCCCTTGAATATTGACGGGGGCTCAGTGTACATTTCGCAGCTTGCCCCTTGGGGCAGCAAAGGGAGTTACGTATGGGATTTCTCGCATGGATTGTGGTTGGCCTGATTGCCGGTTGGCTTGCGGGCCAGGTTATGAAGGGCGGCGGTTACGGCGTAGTCGTTGACATCATTCTGGGAATTCTCGGCGGCGGTTTGGGCGGCTGGATCTTCGGAGCCCTAGGTGTATGGCAGGGCGGCGGCATGATCGGCTCCATCGTGGTCGCATTCGTCGGTGCCGTTATTTTAGTCTGGATTACTCGGCTGATAAAAAAGGCTTGATGGTGAAACGAACAAACTGCAACTCTTCGGCGCTGCGTTCCTGACGACGTTGTTGGAGTATATGTTCATGTTGGGAAGGCGAGCACTTCGATTTCACGATGTGTCTCCTGTTTAAATAAAGGGCACGGAGTCTACTCTTGGCCCGCGGCTGAATCAATGCAGAAATATCCACAGAAAATGCTGAAGTTTGCAGCAGTCAGAGTTGGACACCTTTCAAGCGTTCCTGGTCGTGGTAGTCGCATCTCGACACACGTTTCCCTGTATCGATTTGCCGACCAGGAACTGAACTGAGCCTAAGGTAGCTTAAAGAAAACTTCATTGCTCCGAAGCAATATGTATTCTGGCCAGGAGCTTGTCGAGAGACCTTTTGGCTTCAGGGAAATCTGCACCTTGATCTTTAATCTTTAGGAAAATCAAAACTTCAGGTTGGTTTCTAAAGGATAGGCGTGGAGCGATTAGACGATGTGTCATGCGTTGCCGTGGCTAAATTGTTCTGGCGCTGAAGCGGCCGGGAGCGTTAACCAGGCTCGGCGTCTCATTTGTGACTCCACAAAAACAACTTGAGGCGCACCGCTGAAAGCACTCCCGTCGTCTAGATGGTTTTGAAGTGAAGAGATTATTCTTGGTTTTTTAGCCTGGAGAATCGGCATCAGTTCTTTGAGGTTTGCGCCGGCCTGTCCTCCGCATTTCAAAACCCTGACTGTCGATGAAGGGGTCCCTGCCGAAGGATCTTCGAAGCGAATCGCGGTATTTCAGCCGATTAGGCCGCTCTCGTCTGCGCTGTCCCAAGAACAGAAACAGTGCGCTTCGCAACAGCGCAATAATCGCGGCGCAAGGAGTCCGTAACTACGAACCGAATGCTGATAGTAGTCCTGAATGTGATTCGCAAGCGCTGCACACGAAATCTCCGATCTGGTATCGGGTAATCACGCGGCGCTTCAGTCTTCGGTCATTGGTCCAAAATTCTACATATTCGTCGGAGATGTTTAGAAATCGATGCTGCGCGATTGGGGGTCGGCGGACATAGCGGCCGGCATAACGCAGCAAGTGTTCTTTAGACTCGAATCGCGCAATGTTCACTTGCCATTCGCGCTTTTGTGTGGGGCGAGCTTCGTGGCGGTAGTGGGCGTCTTTGGGATCCTGGGACTCGCGTTTCCAGTAACTGCCACCGCCGACGAGAACAATTCCAGCCCTACGATCACAGTTCGGATTTACAACTATTCCCAAGCTCCATCCGTCGTCTTAGCCAGGGCTGAACGCGAAGCTGGTCGAATTCTAAGCAAGGCTGGTCTGCGCGCAGTCTGGCTAGAGTGTCCGGTGGGGCCGTCTGCCGTTGGCCCGCAGGGACCCTGCCAGAAAACACCTGAGGATACTGACACTTTTCCCTGTCACTATTTACAGTTCCCAAGCGGTCCGCCAGGCATCGATCATCGGGGAACGTTGGGGCTCTTTGTCGGCGCAAAAGGCTACAACCATCATGACCAACCATCAGTCCAACTACGCTGGAGTTGGGGGAGTCCCTAGTTCAGGATCCGCTTCCCTCCTGGAAGGAAGGTTCCGCGAAGCAAAGAATCATGAATTTCGTCCGTGCCGTGACCATGACTGGCGACGTTCACTTCGTCAAACCCGAAGCGCGGATCGCTGTCTTCGATAACGATGGCACTCTTTGGAGCGAAATGCCCGCGTATGTCCAGCTCATGTTCGTCTTCGATCGCCTGAAAGCATTAGCTCCGCAACACCCCGAATGGAGACACAAGCCAAGCTATGCTGGTGTCCTGCAGGGCGACATGAAAACTGTCGCAGCCGGGGCCTTCGCGACCTCGCCCCAGGAGCCGGAAATTAACCAGCCCACCATCGATGCGGTTGCGACCTAATCTTTCCGGTCACACTGGAGAGCATTACAGCCCTCACGTCGTTATCGGCGTCGGCACCGTCGATTATCTGAACACCCTGCTCGCTGCGCCGTTTCCCACGGTGCTCGACAAAAGGAGAGATTTATGAATTTGCACTGCAGGAACTTCTGTCTGTTGGTCGCGGTAACGCTGACCCTGCTATTTTGCACGTCTGCCCTCGCGCAGGGTCCGGCGGAATTGACGGTCGCGGGCTCCGCTGCGGCCGCACACGAGATTCCGGATGCGCCCGCCGTTCCGGATGCGCCCGCCGTTCCGGATGCACCCGCACCAACACCACTTCCTGCGCCTAATCCGGGGTCACAGTACCCAACAGGAGCCGCCAGCGGGAATTGGCGCGTCGGGATCTCGATTTACGGTTGGTTTCCCGGATTGCACGGAACGGTTGGAGCGCTAGGCCATAATGCCAGCGTCCATGTCCCTTTCTCGGATGTCTTTCATGTCCTGAAAGGAATCATACCGGTCGCAGGCGAGGCAGATAAGGGCCGCTTTCTGATGCCGGTGGATTTCTTATGGATGAAACTCGGCATCGACAACGGGATCCCCACTAACGACTTTGGCCAGACATCGATCAATACTCATTTCACACAGTCGATCTTGACTCCGAAGGTGGGGTTCAGGCTTTATGACGGCGCGCACTTGAAGGTCGACGCCCTGGGCGGAATTCGCTATTGGCATGTAGGCCTGGACAACTCTTTGGAACCCTCGGGCCTGAGCAGTTCGCGATCGGCCAACTGGGTCGACGGCCTGGGCGGCGGCAGGTTCATACTGCCCCTCGGCGAAAAGGCGGCCGTCACGGTGGCCGGTGACGCCGGCGCAGGCCAAGCCATCCTGGACTATCAGGTCCTGGGCCTGCTGAACTACAACATCACCCCCAAGCTCGGAACGGCTGTGGGCTGGCGCTATCTGTACGAGAACTACAGGCCGGGAAATAACCAGTTCGTCTTTAACCCGACGATAAGTGGCGCGATTGCGGGTTTCACCTACAACTTTGGCGGCAAGCCACCGGTTCCACCGACGGTTTCGTGCTCGGCTTCGCCCTCGCAAGTCTTCCCGGGCGATCCGGTCACAGTGACTGCGGCGCCCGCAGGTCTGAATCCGAAGTGGAACGCGTCGTATACGTGGAGCGGCGAGGGCGTTACCGGCACTGGATCGACCGCGAACATCAATACGAGTCCTTTGAATCCTGGGACGCACGCCGTGACGGGCACCCTGAAGGTGGGGAAGCCGGGTAAGGAAGGACTCAAGCCTTGGCAGGTCGCCAGCTGCTCGGCTACTTACACCATTAAGGAGTTTGAGCCACCAACCATCAGCTGCTCGGCGAACCCAAACGATCTCAAGCCGGGTGACTCGTCGACCGTTACGGCCCAGGCTGTCAGCCCGCAGAACCTTCCACTCACTTACAGCTACCAGGCTTCGAGCGGAACTATCAGCGGAACCGGAACCACGGCGACGTACTCCTCGACGGGCGCTTCCACCGGTCCGGTGCAGATCACAGGTACTGTGACCGATGACAAGGGACACACGGCTTCGTGCAGCACGAGCGTCAACATTCAGGCGCCCCCTCCGCCGCCGCAACCATCACCTGAGCTTATAGCGCGGCTCAGATTGCACAGTGTGTTCTTCCCGACCGCTCTACCGACGGAGAAGCATCCCGAAGTTGGTCTGGTTGAAAGCCAGCAGGCAACTCTGACTTCGCTTGCGACGGACTTCAAGACCTACCTCACGTTCAAGCCGGATGCGCGTCTCACCCTGACTGGTCACACGGATCCACGGGGTACTCCGGAATTCAACCAGAAACTCTCCGAGCGTCGTGTTGCTCGCGCCAAGGCGTTCCTCGTTGAACAGGGTGTTCCCGAGGCGAACATTGATACGCAAGCAGTGGGCGACGAGCATCAGCTCAGCAAGGACGAGGTCAAGAATCTGATCGAGACCAATCCTGACCTGAGCGACGAACAGAAGAAGAAGATACTGCGCCAATTGAACGTGATTATTCTGGCTCAGAACCGCCGCGTCGACGTCAGACTGAACGGATCGGAGCAGGAATCTGCGCTGCATTATCCGTTCAATGCTGCCGATTCGGCGACTCTTCTCGATCTGAAGAAGCCCGCGTCGAAGACCACGAAGGCGGCGCCGAAGAACAAGTAGCTCTTCAACTTCCGGAACAGGCCTGCCAGAGCCTGTTCCGGCGCCCGTTGTGATAGGAAGAGGTTGGCTGGATACCCGGTCGACGCAACCGTCCGCACTAGAACTTCAACCCCAAGCCCGCGGTGACCTACAAGTGAGGCGGCACCGACGGCAAGGCGCCCGGCGTGATTTCCGCGGGTACTTTTGGACCTGTATATCTCCCTTAGCGTAACGGCGATTTTTACAAAGCGACCCGAGTTTCAACGCCTAAAGTGGGACGGTCGCAAGCCGCTGGGATGGTTTCCGATTGGCGGACCATTCGCGAACTGGGTTGTTCTGGCTCTGCAGGAGAACACCTGAGCCTGTCGGCAAAATTCAGGCGCGCGGCAAAGTGAGGACGCGCCACAACGGGATGCACAGCAGGAGCAACGCCAGCACCATCAGGCCGACGCGGATCCGGTGAATACGAAATCGTTGGCTGATCGCGGTCAACAGCAACACGGTGGCCAGTAGCACGGTTACCCGCACATACTCATCCGCCTGTTGGCGGGCGAGCGTGCCCTGTTCGAAAACGTCTGAAGCCTCCTGGTTCAATCTGGCGGCTTCCTCTGCCTTGGCGTTGCGGTATTCCGGCATCAGCGTGGGGCCAGCGGGGGCGCCCGGGTTGTGGATGGGATCAGTTTTCTTCCACGCCTCAAACGCAGAATGGAACTCTGGCAGAAAGCGGCGCTCGAAGATTCCAGCTAGTTCAGTTTCGCCATTGGCTTGCGCCGTTAGCCATTCGGCCACGGTGGAGGCGTTATACATTCGCTCCTGGTCGCTGCGCACCTGCAACCCTTGGGCTTCGACCCGGAGTTTGGTAGACCGTTCATAACGCTGACTCTCTCGTCCGTCCCATCGCGCCGCCTGATAGCCGCTCCAGGCTGTGGTAACGGCGACCAGAGCCAATACGACCGCCTCGACGATTTCTACAATCTCGTGCATTCGCGAGGGATGTGGCTCGCCGTGGGTTGCATCTTCGTTCAGAAGGTGCGCGAGTTCGATGTTGGCTCCCCCGGTTTCCGGCATACGCTTTCCTCGATTGATCGACGCCGTATGAAGGTCCAGTTCAACCATCATTTGGGCGTAAATGAAAGCACACCGAGCACCGCACCGGCAACCACCAGCAGGGCTGGGTTGACTTTGTATCGCAGCAGAATCAGCAGGACGCCAACGGCAATCGCTGCTGTTTCCACGCCGAAGATTGCACCTTTTGCCATGGTGAAACAACCTGCCAGCAGAAGCCCGATCGAAACCGGCGCAAGACCCTGCTGAATTGAAGTCCTCCACGGCCATTTCTCCAGTCTCTTCCACAAACGGGCAACAATAAACGCGAGCAGGGCGGTCGGCCCGAAAAAGGCAATTAGTACAGCGAGTGCTCCGAGCACCCCACTCACCCATTGTCCGATGGAGACGATCATCATCATGTTGGGACCGGGGGCCATCTGCCCTACGCTGTAGAGATGGATCAACTGTGGGAAAGTGAGCCATTTGTGGACTTCGACGGTCAGAGTCTTCATCTCGGGAAATGCCGCCATGCCGCCGCCAACGGTGAGGAGCGACAGGTACGCGAACACGCGAACAAGTTCCGGAATCTGATTCATTGGGCCGCACTTTCTTTGTGTTCTTTGCGCGGTCGATGGAAGAGAATCGCCAACAGCCCGACGGCAACCAGCGTGAGTGGAACCGACTGATGCAACCGGTTCACGGCAATCACTGTCAAGGCCATGAAAACGAAGTCAAACTTTTGCGCGAGCGATTTCTCGCTGAGCCCAATGACCGTAAAGAGTATCAGGCCAACTGCCGCCGCCGCCACCCCCTTAAGCGCAGCCGTAACCCAGACGTGTTCACCGTGGATGCGGTAGACCACACCCACGATGTACATAAGCACGCCACCCGGCAGGCACATCCCAAGAATCGCGGCGATAGAGCCCAGCACGCCACGCAGCTTCTCACCCACCAGGATCGCCATATTGGTGGCGTTCAAGCCAGGAAGACTCTGGCTGATGGAAAGCATCTCGACAAATTCCTTGTCGTCAATCCAACGCCGCTTGGTTACGAGGTTGCCGCGAAGGTAAGGCACCACACCGCCGAAGCTGGTAGCTCCGATGATCAAGAACTCGAGGAAGATTTGGCCACCGGAGACCTCAGCCAACGCCCCAGCAGTATTGGCTCCGCGTTGTAAAGGAGGTTTCGCGACCGGCTCACTCATGGGATTGGGGCTCGTTCCCCTTGAGACGATAGACCATGCCCGTCTTGGTCACGCCGAGCGCAAGCCAGTCCTGCACGTCCTGCTGCAGAGTGACGTAGAACTGGGCGACCCGTTTCTTCTGCTTTTCAGCTACGTCCTCTTTGCGATCGAACTTTACCTGGAAGGCGAATTCTCCCACCAGAGACTTATGCTCGCCGCGCGTACGCCACAACCCGATGTCGCACTTGGCGACTACGCCTTTTCCAAAATCCAGTTGACCTAGTGGCAGCAGTACCTCCTCCACAATGCCTTCGTTCACCAGGCTTATTTTCTCGTCATCGGACTTCTTGACAGCGGCGAGCGCCGGGAACACCCTCGCAAGAGTGACCATCGAGGTCCGATCCGCCTCGTGCGCCTGGCTCAATCCGAACTGACAGTTGTGCGAGTAGAGGATGCGGTACCCACCAGTCTGGTCCTTCAAAGGAAGGGCCTCGGCCTTGAATTTAATGCGGTACTTCCCGGCGATCTTCGGCCGCACATCTATGGCGGTTGCTTTTTGCTCGTCTGGGTGACGAAACTTGAAGACGATTTCCGGATCGCCCACAGGAAAGCCATCCACGTAGCAAACACGCCGGCGCAGAATGAATGCGTTGTTGTAGAGTCGAAAGTCGGAAGTGTCGCCGAAAAGAATTTCCCGGATTTCTGGTCTTAGTCCAGCCTCACGGTCCTCTATAAAACCAACATCAACATTCTTAGCTGTGCCCTTCACGATCCTGCCGAAGTCGCGGAAGCTCTGCACCGAAGTAAAACGGTCTGGCTTCAAGATGAGCTTTGCTTCCAGATATTGCACGCGATCAAGAGGTGCACCGTCGGCGTAGGATGAACCTGATTCGATTGGGTGCGAATTGGGCTGCTTGGGCTTGTTGTTGTCCTTGCCCTTTTTGCTCTTCTTGAGCTTGTCCTTTTCCTTCTTCTTCGCCATTTCATTCCTCCGGTTGGAGTGCGCAACCCGTGCCCGGTCGTCATAGCCATGGCAATAGCCGAAGGCTTGCGTAGGTACGACCATAAATTGTGAGTCCGTGGAATCGACGGGGGCAACTGGCAGAGCTGCCAGATCAAGAAGCAACACAACGGAGGGCTGTAGTTTGGTTCGGTCTTCACACCTCAGCAGACCCGGAGAATTGCTGGCACTGTAGCAGCCTCTCAAACTCTCGACACCACCAATACCCGACGGGAATGTCTGCATCTCCGGCTAAGTCACGAATGAACAGATTAAGACTGTGGGTCGTGAACTACATGAAAGACCACGCGGACAAACTCACTAGCCAGGTCCCCTCCTACTCCATAGCAGCGAATGACCGCTCCCGGCGTGAGTCGTTTTAGGTAGCCAAACCCTCTGTGGGAACCGTTGAAGTAGGTCACTATTGAGGCTACCTGTCGCAATCGACAGTTGGCGAACTGCCACTCCTGCTGTTCACTACCCTGGATGTGAGGTCGCCCGAATTGTGCTTGTGGATCTCCGGCTAGCGAGTCCTTTGAATGAACGGGCGGTCGCCGGAGCAGAAGGCGAAGTCATCTCCGCAAGAAGGTCAACCGCAGAGAGTAGTCGCGTTTCTCGAAATCCCTGGCTCTATCTAGCTCGGGTTCCCGTTATGCGAGGAAAGAGGCCAGGAATGCCGCAAGAAATAATTTTGGAAAAGGAGATACAAATGCTGCGAGCAAAGCAAAACAGGATGGCAAAAGTCGGGACGGGGTTCATGGTGGCGCTATTGGCGAGCACGGTGATGCTGGCGCAGGATGTGCGATCGAACGCCATGCCCGGAACGGACTTTTCGAAATACCACAGTTACAAGTGGGTACCGATCGAAGGCGGATCGCACCCGAACCAGATCGCGGACGCGGAGATCAAGAGTGCCGTTGATGCCCAGCTGGCGGCCAAGGGATTGACCAAATCGGACAGCGACAAAGCCGATCTCTACATCGGCTATCAGGTTGCCGTCGATCAGGAAAAACAGTGGAACGCGATGGGCGTGGGCGGCGGACCGCGCTTTGGGGGAATGGAAACCGCCACGAGTTCCACCATAAACATCGGAAGTCTCGATCTAGATATGTATGACCCGACGACTAAGCAACTGGTTTGGAAGGGTGTCGCCACGAAGGCGATCGATCCGAACCAGAGCCAGGAAAAGAACCAGAAGAATCTGGACAAGGCCATGCAGAAGCTATTGAAGAATTTCCCGCCAAAGTAGAGCTAGTCAGGTGAAGTTTGTATTTGTTGAGCTACTCCGGTGACGACGAGCAACATCGATGTCTGCCCGATATGTGCATCCCTCAGAGGACGCAGTTTTAGTGGCAGTCGAGAGGCTCGGTGGGCACAATTTTGGGCACAGTCAAAAACAGCTCGAACAGGACAGAAGTTCTGAATCTTCGTATCCGACTGATAAGCAAGATGAAAGATGGTGGGCAGTGCAGGGTTCGAACCTGCGACCTCCTGCTTGTAAGTAGGAAGGATGCCATTCCTCTTGATTGCTGGCAATTGCTGCTGATTCCCAAGAATCAATCTCTTGCGGTATTTTGGTTCGTGTTAGAGTACTGTCCTGTCCTGCCAATTACTGCGCAAGGTCCCCGGTATTTTCCCCGGTATCAAATTCGAGACACTGGACCCATATTGCCTCCGATGAATCACCGCGGACCCACTGCATGGCCAGGCTGAGGCCCATTTTCACTTCCCCACAATCGGTTGGTTGCTCGGTACCGTTGGGACCCTACGAGGTTGGGCTGATCACTGACTCAATCGACCAGCTTCTCAAGGCCCGAAGGGCTGGCAAGCTGAGAACGTTCAGGCTGTGACTGCCCTAGTTCGACTCAGCTCGTAAGTTACTGTGGCCGAACTTCCGAGTGAACGATTCAGCAGGCGTGCGCGTACACTGAAGTATGCAACTTGCGGAAGTGGTCGACCCGACAACCATCGAACGTCTTGTGAAGCAGGGCGATTTTCTCCTGAGGATATACCGGAGGGAATTTGCCAAGGCCCCTTGAAGCTGTGCCACGAGATCTTCCCGGAGCAATGTGATCGCTTTGCAGCACTCCGTTCGGCAGATTTATGGAGCCGCCACTGTCTCCCGTCTCCCGCAGCACATATTTCGCCTTCTGAACACTTGAAACATCATTAAGGATAGCCTTCAAAGGTCGAAATAAGGGCTCGTGTACTCAGAGTTTCTCCAGAATATCTGGTCAATTTTGATCAGGACTCGAACGTCCTCCTGTTCGATACTGTTGGTAACGGGATTCACGAGTCGGATGTACGTGTCGATTCCTGAAAAGTAGGATTTTCGGTCCTGCGAATCGAGATTCTACGACATACAATCCGTCAAATTCTTTAGACAGATCAACGCCTGGTGACGGCATCTGGCACTGATCTCCTTGAGTGTTCTCAGTACCACAAAGGCGTGATGTCACTCCCAAAAACAATGCTTCCCAGAGGGATGTTAGAAGTCGTCGGGCGCTTTCCTAGGCGGAACGAACCTGTGGCGGCTTTGCCCAGATGGTCTGTGAAGCCGTCGATGCCCAGTCGGATTGCGGTAGTCGGCAACTATCTTCCGCGACATAAAGAAGTTTTCGCCCGTAATGGACCGGACAAGTGGGAACGGGATGAGCAGCGTATCGACAGCCAGTAGAGGTGGTCTTGACGCGTGGTCAAAACAACACCCAATTTTAGAATG
Source organism: Terriglobia bacterium (assembly GCA_963814725.1). GTDB lineage: Bacteria > Acidobacteriota > Terriglobia > Terriglobales > Acidobacteriaceae > JAIQFF01. The sequence continues at coordinate 1,068,109 of CAWFDY010000009.1, read as the reverse complement.
CGGCTCTTGCCCGCACAGAAATCGAGACCGAGTCAGGTTGCGTCCAGACGGGTGCACCGCTCGTTAAGTCTAGACGGTGCATGGTAATCCTTAGGTTGCCACGATCAACCTCTACCAACAGGTAGTGATAGTTGACGCTCTGGCCGTATAGAGGGTCATCGGGTGATCGCTCGATTGGGTACGGCCGGGCGCCGCCGCCGCCGGTCACAAAATAGGTTACACCGTTGTGTTGCTGATGCTCGTAGTTGTGCACGTGTCCCGAAAACACTACGAAGCGAGCATCGGTGCGGCCTTGGCGCTCCTCTAATATCTGAGCCAGCGATTGCTCGGGATGACGTGCTGAGTGTCCGCCGCCCCGGGTTTTGTCGGAGGACGCAGTGTAGGGCGGGTGATGAAGAACTAGAAAGACGAAGTCCACATCGGAAGGAACGGTATCGAGCTTTTTCGCCAGCCACTCACCTTGCGGACCTGAAGTCTCATCGAGAGAACTGTCAAGCACCAGCATCAGTGTATTGGCAGCTCGGACTGAGTAATAGCGATTGTTCAGGAGCGAGGGAAAACGCTGGAAATAATTCGCCAGGGCAATTGTCTGGTTGCCATGCAGATCGTGGTTCCCGAGTGCCGGATACACCGTGATGTGCCGTTGCCGCCACACTTTGGTTTCGCTGTCCCAGACTTTCCAGTCGTTGGTGTCATCTCCTTTATAGGCGATGTCGCCGCCAACCGAGATGAAAGCCGGATCGGCTGCGGCAATCGCTTTAACCAGCGCCCGGCGCACTGGAGGACTTGCGGCCTTTGTGTCTGCCGGGTTGGTGAAGCGCGTGTCTCCGTACACGATGAAGCGGAATGGGGTATCGGCTTGCGACCGCAACTCTACTGGCTGCGTCTGCGCGAACAACAACGGGGTAACCCACAAAAGGATTACCAACGCGAAGCATTTAAAACATGACAACATAGACTCCTTGAACATTTTGCCCGATCAAGCCCTACTGCGCGCTGGCCTTTGCCGGTATTGCTCACTCTTCAGGGACCTTATGTCTTCAACTGGACCTCGACTTCGGATTCTTGCTCATGGCGAGTAGCTTGGTTTCTTGAGGCGACCAGTTGGCCATATTTGATAGTCAGGGCTTGACGAAATCCCTATCGATCGCGGTTTCGAGAGTGTGCTCAAACGCGTTCCATGAGCAGGTCATCTTCTGGTCGGCGCCACTGCAGCCGGGTACGAAGATGGGAGACTTCAGAGGTGGCGAGTCCAGCATCAACGGGATTGCTTTCCTCATCTGTTCAAGGCTTTGCGCGACGTAATATGTACGGACTGACATCTCTCGTTCGCCTTGCTGCCACAGTTCAAACACGAGGGCGCTCCCCGGCGGCGCGTCGTTCGGTTGGTAGCCATCGAGCAGCCAGTCAATCTCGAGCATTCCTGCGATGTTGGAAATGTTTGTGTCGTGCCCCACGATGACCAGAACCCGGTCTCCTGCGTCGCCCAGCGATCCCGTCACAGCACTGCCTTTGACCGATTGTTCCATGGAACGCAGCATATGAGCCAGCAGGTTCGAGCCCTGCACACGAGCGACATACGGCGTCTGGCGCGCCAGGTCCGCATAGGCAGCGTGCAGCCTCATGACCTCCATGAGTTTGGCCGCGTCCAGCCGACCCCAGCCAAGATCTTTCTCCTGCATGCCATTCACGTATTCGAGAAGGAAGTCTTCCGATAACGTCGACCCAATTCTGAGTGGACCGCGGAGGTCGGCCGAGTGATCGCCCTTGCTTGCTTCACGTGATGAAGGCAGTTTCAAGACTGATTGCTTGCCAGGTGTCTCTTCCGCCGGACACGAGACGCCGGGGGCGCAGCCGAACAGAAGTTCACGCAACGTATTGAATGCTGACCGGTACACTGATATTAGAGCGTTCGGGTTGGCGCCGATCCTTCCAGAGATTGACGCAGCCGCCAAGGCCCGGTCCGGATTACCGATACCCGCGGCGAGTGGGCTAAAAAGTGGATCTTTTCCGTCACCCGCGGTTTGTGTTCGCAGGCCACAGCCTGGCATCAACCCGGCCGCGAGGGCGTCTCCGGTCTCGCGAGTCCGGGACTCCGCATCTGCCAGGATGTGGACGTGGTTCGCGTCCTCACAGCCGGTGGGGTGCAAGAGGCCGGCATCGGCAAAATAGAGCCGGTAATACGAACCGAGGATCGTCATCAGAGCGTTGCCATGAGGCGTGAGGTTCCCTGGACTAACTCCCCAATCTGGCCAAGGTTCGCCGGAGTACGCGTTCAGATCTGTCGAAGTCCAGGTAGGTGACCGCACACCGTGACGAGTCAGGATAACGACATACTGCAGCTTGGGAGCGGCTGCGACTGTATCGGTTGTTGCCGCGGTCGCGGCGGTTACAGCTACGAAGATCGTGACTACAGCAAGCAGTTGAAAACGCATTCTGATCTTCAACACAACATTTCCGACTTCTTCGAATCGAAATTACTTGCCCACAACCAACACGACAAACTGCCCAGATTCTTCCGTTGACAGGAAAAGCTGGTGTGTCTTGGGATCGAGTGCCATGGTTTTAGCCCGAGGCAGAGTCTTTACGCTATCGATAACCAAGTATTTGTCGGGGCTTTCCTGGCGAATTACAGTGATTGTTCCTTCACCGTTCGAATTGAAGATCAGTCGTGTCTCAGGGTCGAATGCGGTAGCATCCACGTGGTCCCCGATGGGAAGCGTGGTTATCACCTTCCCGGTGTCTGCATTCATGACTGCCATTACCTTGCTTCGGCAACCGATGAACAAGCGCCGGTTGTGCCGGTCGATAGCCATGCTCGAGGGTGAAGCACACGGAGCTGTGGGCCAGCGCTGCTCGACGTTGAGCTTTCGGGAGTCAATTTTTAGAACGAGGCTTTCATCCTCCAGGTTGTTGAAGACGATGCCTTCGCCGTCTGCCACAGCGAATTCGGGCCCACCGCCCAGATCAACCGTGCCGGCAATTGTTCCATCTGCGGCGTTGATCGCAGTGGCGCTATTGCTGCCACCATTAAAAGCAAAGACCCGTGAGCTGGCCGGATCAAAAATGATCGCATCGGGGTTCTTCCCCACCGCAACTTCCTGGACAATCTTCATTGTCTTCAAGTCGAAGATCAGGACCTTAGCGGCTTTCCCATCGCTGATAAAACCGCGGCCAAGGTCGGGAGCAAGGGCAATTCCATGCACCCCGATGGTTGGTATGTTGCCCAGAATCTCACCCGAATCCACATCCAGCACATCGACTCGAGTTCCGTGGGAAATGTATAAACGACGGGCAGATTCATCGACTTTGAGGTAATCCCAGCCGCCCTGACCAGGAATGCTAATCTTCTTAGCGATCTTGTAGCTGTCAGTGGCAAGCGCGGGTGTTACCAACAAGGCGAACGATAGAACAAGAACCGCAACTTTTCTCAAGGCCGTCTCCTTAGACTTGCTTTCGAACTACGTATGTAAACTTGGGGAGTGTGATCAGCCGAAGGGGCCGACTTACCCGAGGGCAAACGCGGCCACAACTCGTGCACACAAAACATCGCACCTTAGTGGAGCGTGCGCCACCCTGTTCTCTGAAATCAGAACTGGAGGCGCAGCATGAATTGGATCTGCCTAGGCAGACCCGTGCCGGTATTCGGCGAGGATGCGTTGTCATTGTTGTTATTAAAATTATTGGTTGAGGTAATCTGACCCAGATTTCCTGAAGGCAAGAGGGTGTACTTATTCGGTATCGGGTTCCCCGAGGCGTCTGTTGCCTGAGCATAGTTAAAAGCCAGGTTGTCACCGCTCGGATCTCCCAGTTGGACATGATTAAAAATATTGAATACTTGCACGCCGAACTGCGCCGAGACACGCTCCGTCACCTTTGTTTCTTTCACAAGTGCGACATCGATCTGCCATGTGCCCAGGGCGCGGATGAGGCCGTTCGGGGCATCGCCAAATCGACTTACCAACCCATACGAGGCGCCAGCGGGATCGAGCAGTGGCGGTGCGAATGCCGCGGGATTGATCGGGATCGTGTGATTCTGCATGCCTCCGGGTAACAGTAGTGGAACTCCAGGAACAAGATCGGGACGCTGGGTGGTTTGATCGTTGCCGTCTGGAAGCTGCGTCGGAGAAATGTTCATCGTTATCGTAAGCGGGTGGCCGGTATGCCAGAGACCAATGCTGCTGAGGCTCCATCCTCCGAGTACTTTGCCCAAGGCGCCCCCTTCGTTCAGGTAGCGTTTGCCGGGCCCAAACGGTAAATCGTAAACTGCGTTGGCCGTGACGCCATTGCGAATATCGAACACGCTGGGACCCTTATCGCACGCCAGGCAATTCACGTTTTCGGGCCCATTAGACTCTCCGCCGCCCACCGAGCCGTCGTTGATGGAGTGAGACCAGGTGTAATGAGTCTGCAAAGACAAACCGTTGGTAAAACGACGCTCCAAACTGAGAAGCAGTGCATGGTAAGTGCTCGCACCGATGTCCGATTTGAAGTCTACTGAACCGTAGGGATCTCCGCCGGGATAGTACTGATCCAAGGCGCGAGTGCAATTCCCGTCGGCGTCCGGCTTTGTGATACAGAAATTGACACCTCCGCGCGAGAACAGTCTCACACCGCGCGATCCGAGATACTGCGCCGATGCCAGAAAGTTGGCAGGCAATTCGTGATCAATGGTCAGGCCCCAGGTTTCGACATACAAGTCGCGCCGTCCTTGACGTTGCAAGGCCCGAGGTTGCTGAAGGTTGCTAACGTCGCCTCCCAAACCTCCCAAGTCGGGGACCGCCTGCTGATAAGCCCGCAAGAGAGGTGTGCCGGCGCCACTCGGGTCGAGATTTACAAACGCAGTGAACCGGTCGCTCTCCAAGCCGGCATTGAGATCGTCGTTCTGGGCGGCGCCGTGGTAAATTCCAAAGCCCGCTCGAATGACAGTCTTCCCGTGCAGAGCACTCGGCGCCCACGCCACGCCGATCCGTGGATCAAAATTTTTATAGTCGGGGTTATAAAGTGCCGGATTCTTTGGGCACGCGGGAGTGTTGATGGGTGCGGGAAAGGGACCATTCGTCGATCCCGATCCCAGGCAGACTCCATGAAATTCATTGAGATCAAAAACCGTGGTGCTGTTGTCCGCGTCGTTGGCTACTCCGTAGTACTCCCAGCGCAGCCCCAAGTTGACGGTGAGATTCCGAGTGACTTTCCACTCGTCCTGCAAATACGGCAGGTAGAAGGTACGCCGTAATTTGTGGCAGCACCACGGAGCGGTAAATGAGATCCCGTAGAGGGTAGCGTCAACGAAAGCTGTATTCGAAGTGCCGCTGTTGTCGGCAAAATTCAGAGTGTTGTCAGCCGTTTTACCTTGATTAAGCCGGACGCGGCGAATTTCCATACCTGTTTTAAGTGTATGCCGGCCATGTACAAAAGTAAGATTGTCGATCCCACCATAGGTGGTACCCACTTCATGGTCCGCGTTGTCGTTGTTGATCGTTATCCATTCATTCGTCTGGACGGCGTAGTCCAGGGGGCCGGCTTGCGGATTGATAAATGGAGCACGATTCACGAAGGCCTTGACCTCATTCAATACGCGGGGAGAAAAAGTATTCTGTAGCGCGATGAAGTAATTCGCCGGATGGTTAATGGTTTGAATCAGGTCGTAGGGCAGACTGCCACCGTTGGTGCCGCTTACCAAGCTGATGTCCCGTTGAGCCCGTCCATACAGGATAGTCCGGTCATTAATGTGGTAGTCGATTCGAGCGAGCCAGGTGTCTTCATGGACCGTGGTTGGCGCTGGAGCGGTGAATTGATCGGAATCCGGCAACCCGTTGCCAGTCTGATCCACGAAAGCCCCATCGGGGAAAACGAATTTTGGCGTGCAGCCCCCGATGGCGCCAGTCGAGGCGCGCCAGGGAAACGCCTGAAGAATGGAGCACATTTGCGGAGACGTGGCCAGGGTTGTTTGCTCGATGGAAGGCGACGGCACGAGCACTCGCGTAGTGGCGCCCCCGTATTGGCGCAAACCCTCATAATTCAGGAAGAAAAATACTTTGTTCTTAACAACGGGACCACCGAGGCTCATTCCGTACTGTCCATAGCGAAAAGCAGGGATAGCGGGATTTCCGTTGATGTCGAAGTCGTTGAAGTTCCGCGCATCGAAAACGGAATTTCTCAAATAGCCAAACAAAGAACCGTGCATATTGTTCGTCCCTGATTTGGTGACCACATCGATCTGGCCGCCTGCCTGGGTCCCGTATTCCGCATCGTACAGAGCGCTGCTGACACGATATTCGTCGATAGCGTCCTGAGAAATTTGCAGACGGGTTTGCGATTTCTGAGCCTGTTCCTGAATGCCGCCAGCATCGACGCCGTCGATCTGAAAGTTGTTGTCATCGCGCGCTCGGCCCGCAAAGCGAATAGTTCGCTGGTCGCCGCCGCCGTCATCCTGCGCAAAGGGCGCAAGCAGAGTGAAACTCGCCCAGTCGCGCCCGTTGTTCGGGAGGTTCATGATCTGACTACTGTCGATGACAGTGGACGCTTCGGGGGAACTGCGGTCGGCCGAGTCTGCCGCAGACCTGACGTCGATTTTTTCCGCTATCGCACCGACTTCAAGTCTTGTGTTCAGAGTGCGTGTTTGGCCAACCAGCAGCATAACTTCCTCGATGACTCGGGTCTTGAAGCCGGCGTCTGTCACACTTACGGTGTAGCGGCCAACCGCCAACCCGGGAAAGCGGTAGTAGCCGTTTGAGTTCGTCCGCTGCTCCTGCGCGAGACCGGTATCTCCTTCCTGAATCTTCACGTTCGCCCCGACGACTATTGCACCCGCGGGATCAGTCACCGCCCCTTCGAGGACCGCGCGATCAACTTGCGCGATCGAGACGAGGTCAAAGATCAGGACCGCTAGAAAAGCTAAGAAAATGCGCTTGGAAGTCATGCAGCACCTCACAACCTCAGGAATTTGTCTCTTTCGCTTTCGCTGGGGTTGAGTCTGGATTCTAGGAAGGGCAGATCACGGGAATATGAATGCTCGGTTAATTTCCTTTCAGATTCGAGCCGCTCCGGTTGAGGCTTTAACCGAATATTCACACTTCTCAATTAGCATGGGGCGGTCCGGCGGGTTCCGTAGTGGTGGGGATTCATGAAGCTCCTAGTTATAGAAGACGAAAAGCGGATGGTTGAACTCCTCCGCAAAGGGCTTACCGAAGAGGGGCATACGGTGGCATGTGCCAGCGACGGACGAGGCGGGCTCGAGCTAGCTGCAAACTACGAATTCGATGCCATCATTCTCGACATTATGATGCCAAGAATGGACGGATATGAACTGGCACAACGCCTGCGCTCGGAAAAGGTCACGACTCCGGTGCTGATGCTCACCGCGAGAGAGAGCGTGCAAGACGTGGTTCACGGGCTGGATGTCGGCGCAGACGACTACATGACCAAACCCTTTTCCTTTAACGAGCTTCTGGCAAGGCTTCGTGCGGTCAAGCGACGAGCACACGTGCCACAACCTATTCAACTTAGGGTGGGGGATCTGATCGTCGATCCTGCCACGAGAGAAGTCTCTCGTAACGGGACCAGAATTTCGCTCACACGAACAGAATTCAGTCTCCTTGAACCATTGGCTCATCGGGCGGGAACAGTGGTGCGCCGCCAATTCCTGATTGAAGCGGTCTGGGGCTTCGAACGAGAGATTGGAGACAACACGCTCGATGTCTTCGTGCGCTTGCTGCGCAGCAAGATCGAAGGCCATGGGCGGGAAAAATTGATCCACACAGTCCGCGGTGTTGGCTACATTCTTCGCACGGAATTTTCCGAATGACAAAACTCTCAATTGGTCTGCGGCTGACCCTGTGGTATTTGCTGGTATTTGCCACGGCTCAGTTCCTCTTCGGATTCGGCATGTGGATCATCCTTCGCCATAGTCTTAATGAGATCGCCGATGACGAACTGACAAACCAGGTTGATGACCTGCGGCAATTTCTGGAAGCCCAAAAGCAAACCGCTTCCATCGCCAAACTTCAAGAAGAAGTCACGGAGACCTACGTTCTTGAGCACTCGGGCGACTACCTGCAAATTTATGTGGCCCCGCAAGAATGGATCTATCGTGCGCCTGTCATGCAGAAGATGTCGTTCCCTCAGCCTCTCCACACTCCGTCGGGCGAAGATGCGCTGCATCAACCGCTCTATGAAGAGCGTCAGTTCGGGGGAAAGCCATTCCGCTTTCTCAGTCAGAACATCGCGGTTCACGGTCGACAATTCACCGTGCAAACGGGTGTCCCCATCGACGATATGGCCCATACCCTCGCTATGTTTCGACGTTACCTCGTAATGTTCGCACCGATCATTCTTCTCGCGGCTTCTGCAGTAGGCTACTGGGTGAGCGGTAGGGCCTTGTCACCGGTCGACGCTCTCACTCGGACCGCTCGCACGATCAGCGCCTCCAACTTGAGTCGTCGACTTGAGACGCTGCACACTGGGGATGAGCTGCAACGTCTCTCCGACACCTTGAACGAAATGCTCAGCCGCATTGAAACTGCTTTCTTGCGCATCGTGGAGTTTACGGCGGACGCGTCCCACGAGCTTCGCACTCCGATCTCCCTCATTCGCACTGAAGCGGAAATAGCGCTTAGGAAGTCCCGTACGGAAGAGGAATATCGCGACGCCTTGGTTCACGTCCTGACGGAAGCGGAAAGAACTTCGTCGATGGTCGAGAAACTCCTTTCACTAGCGCGCTCCGACTCGGGCCAGAACGCCATGGACATGCGCCCGATTGACCTCCGGGACACGGTGCGGAAAGTCGCGGGGAAATGGAAATCCGCTGTTGAATCAAAGGCCCTGGAGTTTACGGAGATGGTCACAGTGGCCGACCTTCCTGTAGAGGGAGACGAGGCAGCGTTGCAGCAGCTGTTGAATATTTTGCTGGACAATGCCCTCAAGTACACTCCCGGGCCAGGAAGCGTTCATCTGTCCGCAGAGGAGAGCGGCGGAAAAGCGGTTCTAAAGGTTGTCGACTCGGGCATCGGAATCATTCTTGAAGATCAGGCCAGGATTTTCGAACGGTTCTATCGCGCCGACAAGGCGAGGAGCCGGGAATTAGGTGGGGCAGGTCTGGGCCTCGCGATTGCCCACGGAATCGTGCAGCAACATCATGGCTCGATCCATGTCGAGAGTGAACCTGGCAAGGGATCGACCTTCGTCGTGGAGCTTCCGCTGCAGCCTGCAGCTGTCTTACGTTCTTGCCTCCTGAATCTAGCTCTCACCTGAGTCTGTCAACCATCGCACACGAACACCGGTACATACTAAGCTAGGGACTGGTCAGCCGGAGCTTCGGAGCAGAACCACTGCCGAATGAAAAGGCTTGATTCTGTGTTTGCCCATGGCGACGGCCTCCATGCCGCAGGATTGGAAGTACGGCAAACCGTCTGAGGGATGCAACATCAGGACGCATAGACTGGGAGGGTGTTGAGTGCTATCGCCTGTCTACAACAGTTGGGCGTGGTACTGGCAGCTAGTGCAACACTCCGCGTACTCTGTCTTGCCTTGCCCCAGGATAGTGGATCTCGGGGACCAGAAAAATCGCCACTGTGGCAGGCCCATGCGCTTCAGCAGGTTGACGTAGCGCGGATCGGAGCGTAGCGCCTCCAACGGGTGGGCGGTTTTGAGATATTGTAGGGTTCCCGCCTTGAAGGAACGTCTCGCGTTGACCGGTTTCAGCGACGGAAAGCACCTCGTGCACGGGTGGGGAGGCGACCCTGTGGCCGCCCTGCCCGAAGTACTCCGAATGGCCCTCGGCCAGGTAGGAATCGTACCGTTCGACGCCGAGCGCCTTAAGCGCCCGCACATACTCCGGGAGCGTCCTCGTGCTGCCAAGCCGGGCGTGGAGATCGTTGATTTGCTCGATAGTAAACATGCCCAAACAGAGTGGTTTTAAGTGTAATGGCGATTTTTCGCCAACATGGAGCAGTCAAAAGACGTGCGAAAGGCCCAGGGCTGTGGGCAGCGCTAACTTCCCAGAGATTGGGCCCATCTAGAGTCCGCCCGAGACTTCGCTCTTGCGCCTGATTTGATTTACGATTGAGCCAGGGACTGAAATGGGCAGACAGGTAGCTATCTTGCTTTACGTGGTGGCGATGGCAGCCGTCATAGTCGGTATAGATTTCGTGTTTTTCAGAAACCTATTCTGGGGACGGCTGACAGTGAATATTGGAATCGTCTTGGTGTTCGCAGCGTTCTACTTGAGATTCCTGAGGAGTCCCTGAACAAGGGGCGACAGCGCCCTTTCTCAATGGTCGTCCTGGTGCAGTGTCCCATGAGGGCGTGCGTCAGGTTTCGCATGGTAGACCGCTTGGACGAACACATAGCATAAGACGAGCGCTAAAACCCCAAGTGCGAAGTACAGCATCGTTGCGCTACCGTGTTTATTGCTCTTGTTCCCCATTCATTAGTGAACTGAACTCGCCACTGAAGAAAAAACATTGTTCGCGTTGCTGCCTACCAAACGAATCGTGCCCACGACAAGCACCAGAATGACAGCCAGCATTACGGCATATTCAGCGATGTCTTGACCTTCCTGGTTGCTCCAGAGTCTCTGAAGGAGATTTTTCATTTTGATTGCCCTCCTGCCTTTAGGTGGCTCGCGAAATTCTCTTCGCCTCTTCGCGTTGTTGCCTAGCGTCGATAGATTCGAAAATTTGCTCAATATAGGTCTCGAGTTTTGTGTAATTGTGCTCTCTGGCGGCCAGGTCGCCGAGTTCGTCGATACGCTGCTCGATTTCGATGGCCATCCTTATGCGCCTCATGAGATGCGAAACAGCAGGATCATCGAGTACGGGGTTTACTGTATCGGGCGGTTTTGCGGGATTCATCTGGGTGAGAAGAGGCTGTCAACGTCTCGCGAGTCCGTTGAATTGAGAGATCTTTGCTTTGATTGCGTTTTGATCCTGTTGTAGGTGCTCGGTCAGTTCGGCAATTAGGCGGGTGAGCGTCTCAGGATCATCCTCTTCGACGATCGCCTTGCACAAGCGGCGTAATTTCTCGATGGGCACGGTCAACCTCGCCTCGGCTGAAATAAAATAAATGTCCGAGGGGTTACCCTCAGATGTGGAAGCCCCAGTCTGGAGTTGTCCCAGGTGTTGCGAGTAGAGCGTTAGTAGGAAGGCGAGTCAGCCTATAGCAAAACTAGACAGAAAAACTTTCTGTCCCCAGCCCGGTGCTGGAAGTCCGCTTTGGCCGAAAAGGCTTTCTGGCCGGGCTGGACGCTCGACTCTCTACATCATCGTCCCTACTATGGCCCCGGTGTTTACCTTATTGCTGCTGAGGGTTAACAGGCGTTATTTTGCGATTGTTCTCCTCACGTGCATGCTGGCCGAAGGGATGGCACTCCGAAAGGGGGGCATCCCGCCTTCCTCGGAGACTGCGCCGAAATACTCCTCGACCAGTTGCTTTCTCCGCGACAGTCGGTATCTCCCGCACATAGCGGCCATTATCGCAAATTGTCCGCCGATGCATCGTGTCCTCACCCTGGCGGAGTCGGCGATGTTGTAGAATGGCGCTCCAGATTGACGAGCTCATTTCCGCTGCGGCGATTTTCCGCTGTTTGGAGATGAGGGCCTGAACATGATTTTGGCGGGAGACATCGGCGGCACCAAGTGCAACCTGGCCATCTTCCAGGAAGCAGATGCAGTCACCCTCCTGCCGATTTTCCAGCGCCGCTACGCCACCCGGGACTTCTCACGGTTTGAAGATGTGATTGAATTCTTCCGGCGGCAAGCCGCGGAGCACGGGAACGGTTTCGACAGCGAACGGATCAGCGCGGCGGGATTCGGCGTTGCGGGCGCCGTGGTGGACGGGCGGCTTCACGCCAACAATTTGCCCTGGGACCTCAATCCCGCGGAGTTGGCGCGCGGTCTCAATCTGGACGTCGAAAACATCGTCTTGCTCAATGATGTGGTCGCGACCGCCTGGAGCCTCGACCACCTGCCGGCCAAAGATCTCGCAGTCCTGAACCAGGGAGTGCTGCAGCCGAATGCGACCCGGGCGCTGATGGCTGTTGGTACCGGCCTGGGAGAGGCCCATCTTTTATGGGATGGCCGGCAGTATCGCGTGTTTCCTTCCGAGGGAGGTTTGGCCAGTTTTGCACCGCGGACGGATCGGGAGATTCAGCTCCTCATTCACTTGAAGAGACGGCTTCCTCAGGTTTGCTGCGAGGACGTTCTTTCTGGCCGGGGTATTCGCGCCATCCACGAATTTCTGGATCCCGCCGTGCGTCATCCGTCGTTCGAGGGATCGGGCGCCGATCCGGCACGTGAAATCAGCGAGAAGGCATGCGCACATTCTTGCCAGGTTTGCGTTACCACCCTGGATCTGTGGACGGAAGCGTACGGTTCCGAGGCGGGAAACCTTGCATTGCGCGCCCTTGCTTTCGGCGGCATCTATGTCGCTGGCGGGATCGCACCGAAGATCCTTTCCCGATTGAAGGATGGCGCGTTCTTTCGAGCCTTCTGCGACAAGACCTTGCTGTCATCAGTGCTGGCGCGCATTCCGATCTACGTGGTCCTGAATGAAAACGCGCCGGTGTGGGGAGCGGCCTATCAGGCGCTGGCCGTGAGCCGCAGGCGTCAATCGCCCAACACGCAGCGCAAAGCTGGTTAGGAGTTTGCGAGGGTTGTTTGTCGCAAGCTGGCGGCGCCCTCGGGTAGCTCCGCAGTTAGCGACAGCGTCGATTCCTCGTGACGGATGCGTTATATACTGGCGCCGGAGCGTGCATGGCACAGAACGGTCGAAACGGAACTCCGGCCTATCAACGAATTCGCAGTGTCATTTGGAAGCGTATCGACGCCGGGCAGCTGAAACCTGGCGACGTGGTTGACTCGGAAAGAGAGTTGGCCAGGATCCACCGTGTGAGTCTGATGACCGCACGCCATGCCCTGACTTCGCTGGAGCGCGAAGGAGTGGTGGAACGGCGGCGCGGAGCGGGCACTTTTGTAGCGCCTCCCAAGATTCACTTCAACAAGCTGATGAGCTACTCGGAGCAGATGGCCAGCCGCGGTCTGGTCGCCGGCTCGGACCTTCTGTGCAACAAGATCATCGACCATGAGCCGGAGATCGCGGCTCGGCTGGCGTTGACTCCCAACCACCGCCTGGTCAAGGTAGAGCGCCTGCGGCACGCTGCCAGTGAGCCCTTCGCGCTCGAAGTCTGCTACCTGTCGGAGGCCGAGTTTGGCGGTCTGGTCTCAGCTCCATTGGGAAAAAGTTCGCTGTTTTCTATTCTGGAACGCGACTTCGGAATCGAGCTGGCGCACGCGGATGAGGAAGTGGATGCCACGGCTGCAGATTCCAGAATCGCGGAGCTACTGGGCGTTTCGCGAGGCACTCCCCTGTTGAGAATCCGGCAAGTTATTTATTCGACCAAAGGCAAAGCTACGATTTACGTGCTGGGATTCTACCGCTCCGACCGGCACACTCTTTTGATCCGCAGATTCCGCTAAACGCTATGCCATCCCGCCGCAGCTAGTTCCCAGGGTAGATTTTGATCCAGTGACTGCGTACTTGAGGTTTTACTCTCCTGCCGTTTGAGTCAGAAACAATGAGATTCGTCTGCTGGTTGGGCATGTGGCAATCAATGCAGTTGCCGGCGATTGCACGGCTCTGCCTGGCGTAAACGCCGCAACTTTCAACCAGGTGACAACCCAGGCAGCGTTGCGAGAACGCGGCCAGCTCGTGCTGCGGCAGGTGGACGTTATGGCAGGTGGAGCAGGTCATGGCAGCGGAGGACTGGTAACAGCGGCTCTTCTTTAGTAGCTCCACCTGGCTGCCGTGCACATCGATGTTGGCGTTAGGGTCCAGGTGTGGCAGGGCCAGATATTTTTCCAGCGGTTCTCCCGGGACGTAGGAGAAGGGCTGAGCTGTGAGTTCGCCGATGCCCGCGTGACAGAGCGCACAGAGATCAATCTGACGATCGCGCGACAGCCTTGCCGGATTCACGATCAACTGCGCCGAAGCCGCAGGATCCCTGGAGGCCTGTCGAGCGACGTGCTCACGGCCCATGCCATGACATTTCTCGCATGAAATACCCAGATGGAAGCCGCTGTTACGGTAACGATTCAGCGGAGGCGCAAGCGACTCGAAGCCGCTGGCATGGCAATCGAGACATCGAGGCAGAACGCGCCGGCTGAAATCCGGAAAGCCATCACGGTAGCCCGGGCTGTTCACCCACTGTCCCAGCGCAGTCCAGTAGGTGACAGGAAGCTGGAAAAGCTCATCGCCTTTCCAGTACAGGTAGGTTTGTCCCTTTCCTCCGGAACCGATAACGAGGTCGAAGCGTTCGCTGCGCGAAGTGGTGTCCGGAGGGATTCCGATCACCGCGGTCTGGAAGTGGCCTCGCGGGTTGGCCTCCATCCTGAAGTACAGCTCAGGATTCGACGTCTTGAGAATATTGTCGCCTTCCGTGAATTTGCCATGGATCGAATTCTGGTCCGCCAGCTGCGATGTCAAATGGTGAGCAGTGCGAAGATAGGTGTCGACCGTTTCCTGATGACAGGAGTGACACGCGCCGTCCCCCACGTAGCCGTTGGACGCAACAGAGTTAGCATCGGTTGCGGAGCGAGCCAGAGAACACACCAAGAATGCCAGGAACACGTTCAGGACCATCCTGATTTCTAACATCCTGGCTTCCGCCCGCCTCTAAAGTAGGATCAAAGTCAGCAGGCAGCTGCATCTGCCGCCCTCACGTCAATTATGTACCACTTTTGCCGGACATTTGTTGAAGCAGACGGAAGACGGCGTCACACAGGGTTGCGAAATCTGCGGATCATCAGGGTGTGACGATCGGAGCGGTACAAACCCAGCATGTAAACCGTTGGCTTGCCATTGGTGGCGTACATCACTTGCCGGATTCTCAATAGCGGAGCGCCACGCGGCACTCCCAGCAGTTCCCCGCTTCTCGAATCGGCAGTGGTGGCGTCAACTTCCTCGTCCGCGTGGGCCACTTCCATGCCATAGTCGCGCGCCAGAATGGAAAAAAGAGATCCGCGTTCCAGGGGAGCACGCGTGAGCCCGGGAAAATCGGCGGCCGAAAGGTAGCAGGTCTCCAGGGCAAAGGGCTCGCTGGCTGCGTGACGAAGGCGTTCAACCTTGACCAGGCGGCTGTTGAGTGGCAGGGCCAGCCGCGCCGCAATATCAGGAGCATCGTCAACTACGTGGCTGCACAGGAGGCGTGATCCGGCCGCCAGACCACGGCTGGCCATCTGCTCGGTGTAACTCATGAGTTTGTTGAAGTGGATCTTTGGGGGCGCAACAAAAGTGCCGGCGCCGCGCCGCCGCTCGACCATTCCCTCTTTTTCGAGCGTCGCCAGGGCATGGCGTGCGGTCATCGGACTCACTTTATGAATCCGCGCCAGTTCACGCTCGGAATCCACCGGATCTCCGGCTTTCAGCTGACCCGCTTCGATGCGTTTCAGGATTGTGGTCCGGATGCGCTGGTAGGCAGGCGTCCCGGTTTTGTGAATTTGCGCCATCGATCTTCTCGAACCTCAGCCGGACACAGCAGCCCAACGACTGCTATAGAGCGAGTTCCCAACCGTCAAACAGCGTATTGGATCGACCCCCGGTCGGACTCCATGATAAACACCTGGGATTGTACTGTCTGACAGCTATATAGCTGCAGTATGCCACTGACTCGCGCGCCCGTCCAGCGAAAGCCTCGGGCCCGGACACAACATTGTAGGGACACTAGGGAACAGCCTGTATTCATCAATTGACAGGGCATTCCTTGCATCTTCCAAATTGCGGATCACACGTGCAGTCCTCCCATTTTTCATAAGGTCCAGCGGGGAGTCGTCGTCGGTTTGCTATAGAGATCCTTCCCGCCTCTGGCAAATATTTATGCCGATCCCGCATTTTCTCCTTGACTGTCATTGTCTGCCTGCTATATAGCATCGGCAGGGAAGTTTGGCGATGCCGGACAACTGTGGGTGGGATGGTGCTTCCAGGAGGTTTAGCAAATGCGACAGTCAATGAGAGTTGGTTTGGGATTTTTGCTCTTCAGCTTAATTATCGGCATATTGGCAGGGCCGGCACGGGGTCAGGAAGTCACGGCGAGCGTCCTCGGAACGGTAACCGATCCAAGCGGCGCTCCGATCGGCGGCGCGGCTGTGACCGTCACCGATGTGGATCGGGGAACGCAGCTGGCAGTGACCACGAACGACACCGGTGCTTACAACGTGCCCCGGATTCCCGTTGGGAGTTATGAACTCAAGGTCTCAGCCAAAGGATTTCAGACCGCAATCCATTCAGCGTTCACGCTGGTGCTGAACCAGACGGCGCGAATCGATGTCTCGATGAAGGTAGGACAGGTCTCGGAGTCCATTGAAGTTTCCTCTGCGTCTCCTGTTCTGCAAACGCAGAGCTCCGAGATCAGCACCATCATCGATGCCAAAACCAATGCCAGCCTGCCCCTGGCCTCGCGCAACTATATTCAGTTGACGCTGCTCGCACCCGGGGTCACGGTGGTCAACCCCCAGGGGCTGACCCAGGCGCAGTCCATGACCAGTTCCGGACGCCCCTATATCAACGGCAACCGCGAGCAGGCCAATTCGTTCCTGCTGGATGGAGTGGACAACCAGGAAAACATCAACAATGAAGTGGCTTATCAGCCCAGCGTGGATGCGATCCAGGAGTTCAACCTGATCACGCAGAACGCGTCGGCTGAGTTCGGCCAGTACCAGGGCGGCATCATCAATACCACGATCAAGTCCGGATCCAACGGTTTTCACGGCTCGGTTTTTGAATTCTTCCGCAATGACATTCTCAATGCGAATTCGTGGCAAAACGGCCTGACCATTGGATCTGCCAACCCGAATCCACTGGTGCAGGAGCCAAACGGGGTCGGAAAGAAACCGCAGTTGCGCTGGAACATGTTTGGCGCGACCATTGGCGGACCGATTGTGAAGAACAAGCTGTTCTTCTTCGCCGACTATCAGGGACAGCGCTTCGACCATCCCCAGACCACGACCCAATATCAGGTTTTCACCGACAGTGAACGCGCAGGAGATTTTGGTCAATTGTGTACGGAAGGCGGCGGGACTTTTGACGGGGCGGGAAATTGCACCGGCAAGGGGACGCAGCTGAAGAATCCGACGACCTCCGCGAACGTCCCCTTTAATAATCTGGCTGCCGCGGGGTTGACCATCAGCCCGGTGGCGGCGGCATTATTTGCATCGAACAAATATCCTCATGCTCAGGTCAACACTGCCGTGGGCAACAACTTCAGCGGCGGGGTGGGAAACCAGCTGAACAACAACCAGGGCGACCTGAAGATTGACTACACCGCTTCAGAGAACAATCACATTTCGGGCCGCTACTCTCAATTTCACGTATCCAACCCCTTCACCCAGACGTTTCTTCTGGGGGCCCGGGCCAATCCGGATTTCTCCGAGCAGCCTGGCGACAACATATCTTTCAGCTGGACTCACAGCTTTAGTCCGAGTCTGCTGAACGATCTTCGAGTTGGTGTAAATCACGTGCGTTTCAGCTCTGGTTACAGCGACTTGGGGCTGGGTAATTTTTCACAGGGTCTGGGCATCGCCGGCGGCAACGCGCAGGCGCCCGGCCTGCTGGCTCTCAGCTTCGCGAATGCCGGCCTGAACCTGGGTACGCAAGACGTTGAACAGCACTTTGGCGACGGTACCCTTCAAGTTTCAGAAGGCGTGATCTGGACCCACGGGCGCCACATCATCCACGCCGGCTTTCAGTACTGGCACATGCAGGAAAATTCCGCGTATTCCGGCAACGACGGTGTCCTGGGAAGTCTGAACTTCACCAGCGATAAGGCGTCATTCTCGGACGCGGGCAATTTCTGGCTTGGGGATGTCTCCAACGGAGCTCGCCAGGGCGCAGGACAGCAATGGGGAATGCGGGGCAATACCTATGGCGCCTACGTGCAGGACGACTGGCGCGTAACCAGCACGCTGACCCTGAACCTGGGGTTGCGTTATGAAGACCACACGCCCTGGACGGAAATTCATAATCGCATGGTGAACTTCGGGTTGTTCACCGGAAACATCGAAGTTGCCGGGCAGAACGGAAATAGCCGCTCTCTGGTCAATTCGTACAACGGAATTGGCAACTACCAGCCACGATTCGGATTAGCCTGGAGCCCCGGCTTCATGGGCGGAAAGGGAGTGATACGGGCTGCCTACTCGGTTTCTTCCTACATGGAAGGGATGGGCAGCAATCTTCGCATGAGTCAGAACCGGCCGTTCGTACCGGCTGTCTCGGCGGTCACCGGAACCGATGTAACCACGGGTTTCGGACCACCCGCGCCCCTCTGTACCGGCGCCAACCTCGCCTGCTATGACGGGGTAAGAATCTTCCCCTGGGATCCGAATCTCAGGCCGGCCAACGTGCAGCAGTGGAACCTGTCAATCCAGCAACAGTTATCCAACGATACGACTTTCCAGATCGGATACGTAGGCCAGCGCGGTGCTCACCTGGTGGTGCCGGAACTTATTACGCAGCGTGTTCTGGCTGCTCCCGGCTCCTGCCCCGCAACCACTCCGGCCTCACCCTGCGTTGGGACGCCCGGACCGTACTTCGCCGGAAATCCTGCTCTGCGGGATGAGATCACGGGTGGCGCGGGTACCTTCACCGGGTTGCCCGCCGCCATCGCAACGTTCTCGGGCGCCAACCAGTCCTACAATGCGCTGCAGGCAGTGCTGCAGAAGCGCTTCTCCGGCGGCTTGCAAGGTCAGGTTGCGTACACCTACTCCAAGTGCATGACGGACGCGACCGGCTACTTCGGCGGAGGGTGGGGAGGCACGCAAACCAGCCTGCCGTCCTCTTTCTGGCAGAATATCTACGATCGCAAGGCAGAGTGGGGGCCGTGCTACTTCGACCAAACTCATATTCTCTCTGCCTACGCCAACTACCAGCTTCCTTTCGGTCACGGAAAGAAGATGGGCGCGAACATGAATCGAGTAGCCAACGCGGTGGTGGGAGGATGGGAAGTCAGCCCGATCATCACCCTGCATAGCGGCAATGCGATGACCGCTGGTCTCGCGTTCTTTGACAACTCAGGCACCGGCGGCGCCGGCCCCTTCGGTTTTGCCCGGCCTGATTGCCTGGCTGCGCCGAGCTATCCGAAGACTCATCTCAGCGGAACTCAGACTGGCATCCAGTGGGTGAATCCGAGTGCCTTTGCCGTACCTGATCTAAACACTTTCGGTGACTGCCACAACGGCTCCGTCCGCGGCCCCACGCTAGCGCAGGTGGATCTGGGGGTGCATAAGGATTTCGCCGTCAGCGAAAATAAGGGACTCGAGTTCAGAGCGGAGTTCATCAATCTGTTCAACCATCCGATTCTGAATGCGCCTAACATGTTGTTAGGCGCTACCTTCGGCCAGATCACTACAGGTCAAGGAGAACGAAACGTACAGTTCGCTCTCAAGTTCCATTTTTGACCGTTGTATGATTGGAGGCAGGCGTTGCTTCGGCGCCTGCCTATTTTTTATGCCCAGATATTTCCATCCGGCGCTCGCCTTTATTCTGCTCTGCGGCCTTCTCTCCATGGCGACCTACGCCCAGGTTGCGAACAAAACGCCTGGGCCTGGTGCCTCGGCCTCCGGCAAGCAAGCCGTGAGCCTTGCCAAGGCGGGTCATTGCAAGGAAGCCCTTCCCGGACTCAAAAGAGCAGCGCAGCATGGCGCAGACGCGACGGTGAAACGCGATGTCGGCTTCGCGGGCGTGCGCTGCGCGATGGCGATCAATGAGGGGGAAGCCGCCATCGACTTTCTGCGCTTTCTGAAGCGCGAATTTCCGCGCGATCCGGATGTGCTTTATGTTGCGGTGCATACCTATTCGGATCTTTCGACTCGGGCAGCGTTGGAGTTGGGCGGCACTGCGCCAGCCTCGCCTGAGGCACATCAGCTCAATGCCGAGGCCCTCGAAGTGCAGGGGAAGTGGGACGAGGCGGAGAAAGAATACCGCCTGATTCTGACTCAGAATCCCAACCGGCCAGGCATTCACTACCGGTTGGGCCGCATTCTGCTTTCCAAGCCGGATTTCAGTCCAGCAGTTGCCGAACAGGCCAAGGCCGAGTTCCAGCAGGAGCTCGCCCTTGATCCTTCGAACGCCGGGGCGGAGTATGTGCTGGGCGCTCTGGCCCGGCAGAATCAACAGTGGGACGAAGCCATCCAGCATTTTTCCCAGGCGGCGAAACTCGATGCCGGCTTCGGCGACGCGTTTCTCGATCTGGGAGTGTCGCTGGTGACGGTGAAAAAGTATTCGGAAGCGATTCCGCCACTCGAGACTGCGGTCAAGCTCGAGCCGCAGAATCCCACGGCGCACTACAACCTCGCGGTGGCATATCGGCGTGGCGGGCGCCAGACCGACGCCGACCGGGAATTCGCCATCCACCGGAAGATGACTGAGCAAAACGGGCCGGGACAGCCGGGATCCCCGCAGGAGAATCCCAACTAGGCGCAAGAGGGCGGATGCCCGCACGCAGATATTTATTTCACTTCCCTTCTTCATAGTTTTTATTTCATGGGGACACGATTCGCTGAATGAAGCCATCTATCTCGCCTCGGGCCAGGGGTCGCAGGGGTTGCTCACGGCGTCAGTTCTTATGGGGGATGGCGGGTGGCCTGGCGTTCAGCGGTCTGTCCCGTTTTGCCGGCGCCTCGCCCGACGTCATTTATCCGTTTACGGAGGTTCCATCCTCCGCCAGCGGTATTACGTGGACGCACAACGCCGGGAAATCCGCCGAGAAGTACCTGCCTGAAACCACCGGCGCCGGATGCGCGTTCCTCGATTACGACAACGACGGCTGGATGGACATTTATTTGGTCAACAGCGGCAAGTGCGATTTTCTCGATCCCAATCCACCGCTCCGCAACGCGCTTTACCGCAACAATCGCGATGGAACTTTCACCGACGTCACCCTGAAAGCCGGAGTCGCGGCGGGCGGGTATGGCCAGGGCGTGGCGGTTGGCGACTACGATGGCGATGGCTTTCCTGACCTCTACGTCACGCAGTATGGGCGGAGCATCCTGTACCACAACAACGGCGACGGGACTTTTACCGATGTCACGGAGAAGGCTGGTGTGGCCGCCCCCGGGTGGTCTTCGAGCGCAGTCTGGTTCGATTATGACAATGATGGTCGCCTGGATCTGTTCGTTTGCCGGTTCGTGGATTTCGATCAATCGAAAAATCGGCCGTGCGGAGCCGGCGGTAAACCTGAGTACTGCATTCCGCGACTGTACGGGCCGATGGCCAGCTGGCTCTTCCACAATAACGGAGATGGCACCTTCAGCGACGTGAGCAAATCATCGGGCATTGCGAAGTTCCCCGGCAAAGCCTGGGGAGTGGTCGCGGCCGATGTCAATAACGATGGCCTGATGGATCTGTTTGTGGCCAATGACACCGTTGCCAACTTTCTATTTGTGAACCGGGGCGGCGGGCGTTTTGATCAGATTGCAGATGAAGCGGGCGTAGCTTACAGCGCGGAAGGCAAAGCCCGTTCCGGCATGGGCGTGGATGCCGCCGACTTTAACGAAGATGGATGGGTGGACCTGTTCGTCGCCAATATCGACGGCGAAATGTACTCCATTTATCAGAATAACCATGACGAGACCTTTGACGATATGGCTCTGCCCAGCGGAATCGCCAAAGCAACCAAGACGATGAGTGGGTGGGGACTAAAGTTCTTCGACTACGACAATGACGGGAACCTGGATTTATTTCTGGCCAACGGCAATCCCGACGACATGATCGAGACTCTGCACCCGGGCGTCACTTACCGGGAGCCGCTGATGCTTCTGCACAACATCGGGAAGGGATTTCAGAATGTGAGTGGGAAAAGCGGGCCGATATTTGCGAAGCCCCTCTCGGCTCGAGGCATGGCGGTGGGCGACTTCGACAACGATGGCGCGCTGGACGTTCTGGTCAGCGTCAATGATGGGGCTCCATTACTGCTGCGAAACCAGGTCGGAGGCAGGAACCACTGGTTGGGGGTTAGCCTGGTGGGTAAGAAATCAAATCCGGATGCAATCGGTGCGCGGGTCAGTTATCAGGCCGGTGATGTAAGGCGCACTCGGGTCAAGGTTGGAGGGGGAAGCTATCTCTCGTCGCATGATCCGCGTTTAGTGCTCGGTATTGCTCAACGGGCGAAGATCGACTGGCTGGAAGTGGCCTGGCCCCAGCCCGGGGGCGCCAGGGAACGCTTTACGGATCTACCTATCGATCGTTACATCACGATTGTCGAAGGCCAGGGCAAGTGGAAGTAGAAGATGCCGGCTATCGCCACAACTAACCTGTCGTCGCGAAGAGGGTGGTCGCGGGGTCTGCGAGTGGTCCTGTGTGCTCTGCTGTGTTCCCAGTTCCTGCAGGCTTGGCAGGGCAATTCCGCCGACAATAGAACAATTCGCCAACGCCAGCAGTGATCGACGACTAGTCAGATTCGTACAGCAGTTCGGACCTGTGGTTGCGTGTTCTCTGCATAGCGAGGAGCGCGAAGTTTCGTCGGATGATTTCGATGATTTTCCAGACACCCGGACGGTGCTAGTCGCTCGCCAGAGTCTCGCCGAACTTAGAAACGAGCGAGTGGCATTCAGTTCTGCCCTCGCGTTGGTTTCTTGAGTTCCAACGCGGCAAGCAATCGAATATCGCAACAATCAGGCAATGCGTGTCAGACATTATCGAGAGTGTGTCGTGCTGGCCCCAGCAATGGGAGCGTGAGCAACAACTGAGAGCCAGCGGGCAGGGTTACGCAGGTGAACCGACGTGGCGTTTTCAGCAAAATAATCTGCGAATTATTCAAACCTGGGGCTTTTACGCTAATCGCGAACCGTCAGGCGATCCAATAATGGACGCGCTTGGTGGGCCGGACCCGATCCGCGCCGCTCACAACGTGCTTTGCGAACTCGTTAACGCGTTTAGCCCTCGTGTCTATATCTGGGGAAATGGTCCGGTTGAGGCCCCAGATTTTGATTTGACTTGTGGCATTCGCCCCCTTCTCTACTACATTTTGAGGAAGGAATATCTTCAGGCCGGTGGTATCGCAATTTGCCGAAATACCGAATGTCGTGAGCTTTTTGAGATCGAGCGTTTCGGCCAGGAGTTCTGTGGTGATGTGTGTTCGCGACTGCATCGTCAACGAGAATACTGGAAGAAGGCGGGCAAGAAGTTACGCAAACGCAGGCTCGAGAAGCGTAAATCGGCGAGTGCCCGCCTCACAAAAGACGGATAGACAAAGGGGAATCGTAGAATCCACAATCGCAACTCAAGGAGGACCATGTCACTCTATCGATACAAGGGCAGCAAAGTCTGGACGATGGATTTTATCTTCCACGGACAGCGCATCCGCGAGAGTACGGGGACACGCTCAAAGACTCTCGCGGGGGACATAGAACGAAAGCGCCGCCGCGAACTGGAAGAGGGTGCCGCCGGGCTCAAAAGCAAACGGAATCGGCCACTTTTGTTTTCAGTTGCCGCTGACGAGTACCTGAAAATGAAAGAGTCCAGCTGGCAGGAGAAGACACGGCTGATTGCTGAAAACAACTTAGCCCATTTGCTGCCCGTCTTCGGCAAACATCTGCTGGTCGATATTGAACCTTCTGACATCCGTGCGTATCAAAAGGCTCGGCTCTCCGAGGGTGCGGCGTCGCGGACCGTGAACATTGAACAGAGTCTCTTCCGGGCCATAATGCGTCGTTTTGGAACATGGGCACGTATTCAGCATGAGGTGAACATGCTGCCAGAACATGGGGACATCGGCCGCAAAATTTCCGTCGAAGAGGAGATTCTTTTGTTGTGTGAGTGTTCGAACTCTCGGTCGCGGGGGTTGTTTCCGTTCGTTACTTTGGCGATCGAAACAGGCGCGCGTAAGAATGTGATTCGCACCCTCCAATGGAAATGGGTCAACTTTACCCATGCTTGCATTCAGTTCGGCCAGGACAAGACACCCAGTGGTACAGGCCGGATCATTCCACTAAACCGGCGTGCACTCGAGACTATGAAGCTGTGGGCGCAACGGTTTCCCAATCGCCAGCCCGAGCACTATGTTTTTCCGGCCGAGAGATACGGAGCTGGTGGGGACGTCTTCGACGCGACGGCTTATGCTACTGACCCGACCAAACCAATTGCCAGCATAAAGGAGGCATGGGAAGGCGCTAAGGAACGTGCGGGAGTGAAATGTCGATTTCATGATTTAAAACATACCGCGGTTAGCCGAATGCTGGATGCCGGCGTATCCATTGCCAAGATAGCCAAGATTGTTGGGTGGTCACCGGCCACGATGGTCCGCATGAGCGCTCGTTATGGGCACTTTGGCCTTGAAGATCTACGCGGCGCGGTTGAGACCATCAGCAGATCACTAGAAGCCAAAATTGACCAGGGGTCCCCGGTAAATCCACCGGGTATGCGCGAATCCCTGAATGGGAAGGTTAATTAAGTTGTTGAGAATGAATGGTGGGCAGTGCAGGGTTCGAACCTGCGACCTCCTGCTTGTAAGGCAGGCGCTCTAACCAGCTGAGCTAACCGCCCATCGGACAATCGTATATTTATCTGTGACTTCCGAAGCTCACTTGCGAGAATCATCCTCGCGATCTGATTACTGTTTAGTCAGTGTATCAAAGGAAGTATCTGGCCCCACTCCCGGGCTCTGCCTTGTCTCCGTTTGTGCCTGCTCTCCGCCAAAGCTACACGATGTGCCTGGATTCTGCCCTGCCGGATCGGCTCTGGGACGCATCGAAACAACGAGTTGGAGCGGTCGCTGCAGAGGGCCACTCAAGTGCAAGAGCTTAAGACTGAGTGAGCATTATTCTCCTCTTTCAGGTTCCCTGAAACTAAGTCAGTCCATCTGAAGTTCTCTCTATCTTAGCGAATGACAACCTGATGACAACCTAAGGAGGTTGACATGTTTGCACGCAACGTCTCGTTTCATCTGAAGTCGAACATGCTTTCCGATTACTCGCGAACTTTTGACAAAGACATTCTTCCATTGCTTCGCAGGCAGGGCGGATTCAAGGACGAAATCACGTTCTCCAGTCCTGGCGGAATCGATGTCACGGCAATCAGTCTGTGGGATAACAAGGCCAGTGCGGATACTTACAACACCAATACTTACCCCGAGGTGTTGAAGACGATGGCAAGATTTATCGAGGGCACGCCCAAGGTTCAGACCAGCGAGGTCGTGAACTCGACCTTCCATAAGGTCCTGGCCGGAGCGTCGGCGTAAGGTTTTTTTCCTTTCGCAATAGGAGAAGGCGGAGCCTTTGCTCCGCCTTCCCGAGTTGCCCGGTCCGGTGGACTGTTTTTCTGCGTCAACCAACCCCGAATTACTTTTTCACTCGCCTAAGCTACTTTGGTCGGTCGCGATTCTTCGCGATCGGAGTTCTCTTCATCCGTGCTGGATTCATTCGTGCTCGAGTCGTTAGTACTCGTTTCATTAGTGAACGACAGGTTCGGCGTGCCGGTCTTTTCCAGCATCTTCCGTTTTCTCCATCGGCCGATGAGAGGAGCGGTCGTGCCCAAGAGAATTACCAGTACGACAAATGCAATCAGGAGCGGAAGCGAGCTGGCCCGATGAGTCTCAGTGGGCGCCGGTGCGGGAGTAGTTTTATCCGGTGCGCCCGCAGTTTCAGCGGACGGGCTGGCAGCCGTAGCAGTTGTCGCAGGTCTGCCGAAGGCGGGCTGACCGGCTCTGGCGAAGGAGTGACTGCGGGCACAGTCGCGGTAGCCGCCTCGGCGGTTGCGTGTTTGCGGGCATGTACTGACGGTCGCGGAGCTGGGGCAGCCTCCACAATGGTTTTGCTGACGGTCGCCGAAGAAGGATTGGCCTTCGCGGGCGCGGCAGCTTCCACACCAGGCGTGCTCACAGTCGCTGCAGGGGGATTCTCCGGCGCGGCGGCTGTGCTCACCGTGACAGCAGCAGGGACTGGGCTAACAGGCGCGGCGGCGTCCACGGCGGGTGAACTGGCCGCCGCAGCCGGCGCGGGAGTCGTGGCTGGAGTGCTGGCGGTCACTGCAGCGGGCGCGATTGTCGCGGCCGGCGCAGCAGCATTCACTGCGGGCGCGCTGGCGGTCACGGCGGGTGCAGTCGCAGCTGTGTCGGGAACGATAACAGTCTCCGACGGAGGGATGACCGTCGCGGCCGGCGGAGTCGCAGCCGGTGCAGCCGTGGCTGAGGCACAGTGATCGGCGATCATGCTGAGTTCGGTGACGGCGAAGCTGTGATCGGCAACGCCGGAATTCACGGCGCCATCCGACTTATGCCCTGTGAGTTTTACGTCATGGCCCACGTGCGGCTTGAGATCAACGCTGCTGGTGGTGATTTTCACAATCTGATGGGTGCCGTCTTCCGCAACTGTGTAGCTGCCATCAGTCCCCCCAGGCAACCTGAAACGTTGGCCGAATTTGTGGCACTGCCGGCGTCGGGAGTCTGAGCAAACCCAAGCGTCACCAGCAGGACCGGTGCAACCATCGCCAAAAAATGTCTTTTCACGGAGTCCTCCTAAGATTCTCGCCTTGCGGCGGGTCGGGTTTCACTTGGGATTTGATTTTGCTGTCGGTCCTTGCGCAGAGCGGCGCGCGTGCTGCACCGGTTAACTCCGGCCTGGGAACCTGGAGCATCCAGAGTGGAACAGCAGAAACCCTATCTGATGTGGACCCGGCTGTCTGAGCACAACCGCTCACATTCGACGCAACCGCGCCGCCTGTTGAGACGCGGGTCACGCGAAGGCTGCGGCATCGAGTCGCCAGCTTCACCGATAAGCTTGAACCGTGCCCGTACAACGTCTATAGTGCATCCGGTGGTTTCGGACCTAAACAAGGGAGCCTACATAATGGGGATTGGCGCTTTAGTAAGGGATCGCGGGTTTCAGCTCGGCCTCGTATTCTTTCTGGGCGCAAGTATCCTGGCCGGAGCCGCAGAAGCGCCGGCAGCCGACGGCGAAAGCGAAGCGTCCCGGTTGGCCGTTACGCCTCCCATGGGTTGGAACAGCTGGGACGGTTACGGCACCACGGTCAAAGAGGAAGATGTCAAAGCCAATGCTCAATGGCTGAACGAACACTTGAAACCCTTTGGCTGGAAATACGTTGTGGTGGACATGGAGTGGTTTGTCACCAATCCTATCGCAGAGGGAAATTCAAAGACTTTTCTGTACACCCTGGACGGCTTCGGACGTTATACGCCAGCGGTCAACCGTTTCCCCACAGCCGCGAATGATGCCGGATTCAAACCCCTGGCTGACTACATTCATTCGCTCGGGCTGAAAATGGGCATTCACATTCTTCGCGGCATTCCCAAGAAGGCGCTGGAGAACAATCTGCCCATCGAAGGGTCTTCGTTTCACGCCTCGGACGCCGCGGATACTTCCGATACATGTCCCTGGAACTTCGACAACTACGGCATCGATGCATCGAAGCCGGGAGCGCAGGCCTACTACGATTCCATCGCCAGACTTTACGCCAGTTGGGAAGTGGATTTGATCAAGGTGGATTGCATCAGCAGCCATCCTTATAAAGGCGATGAGATCCGCATGCTGAGCACGGCACTGGCGAAAACCGGGCGGCCGATCGTTCTCAGTTTGTCGCCCGGACCGGCTCCACTGGAAAAAGTTGACGAGATGCGTAAATACGCGCAGATGTGGCGGATTTCGGATGACATCTGGGACATCTGGCACAGTGATGTGGCATATCCCCAGGGACTGGGAGACCAGTTCGCGAACGTCGCCAAGTGGGCAGGAAAGGCGCAACCAGGACACTGGCCCGATGCGGACATGCTGCCGTTCGGATATCTGGGGCCCGCTCCGGGATGGGGCACTCCGCGTTCCACTCGTCTCACGCATGACGAGCAGAGGACATTTCTTACGTTGTGGTGCATGTTCCCTTCCCCGCTGATGGTCGGAGGCGACTTGACCAAGGCCGATGCCTGGACGACCGCGCTGCTGACGAATCCCGAAGTGATCGCGGTAGATCAGCATTCCACCGGGAACCATCCCGTGATCTCGACCGACAAGACTGTGGTGTGGGTGGCGCAGCCGCCCTCAGCGGGCAAGCACTACCTGGCGATTTTTAATCTTGGGGAATCCAGCCAGACCATCCAGTACGGCTGGAAAGACCTCGGGCTGGAGGGCACGGCCTACAATCTGCGGGATCTGTGGGAGCGGAAAGATCTGGGGCCGGCGGACTCCATCAAATTGACTCTGCCTCCGCATGGGAGCGTGCTTTATCAGGCATCCCCGATTCAAAAGTCTGCGCCCTAGAACCCACACACGGGTGTCGCAGCGCACAATCCGGCCGTATGAGCTCTGGTGACGGGCCGGACAAACCTGATCGGCCTGACCAATTACCGCTGGTCAAAATGCAAATGGCCCGGTCGCAACCCTGACATTGATTATTTATTACTTAGAATTTGTCGCGAGTTTCCGCCCACTTTTGCTGAGCCTTCGCACGATATTTTCCATGATGGCGCCGCAGATGTTCAAGCGCTCCCATTCATGGCGCTGCTACAATCGGCGACAGGGGGAATTCACAACAATGGCGGAAATAACAAGCATTATTGACCAGCTCAAAAAAGAGCGCGGGCGGCTACAACAACAGTTATCTGGATTGAATGCGGCACTGGCAGCGTTTGCTGGAGCGTACAGCAGCCCCACGGGCAAGCGAGCTCCGGCAGGAAAAACAAAACGGCGTTCCATGAGCGCCAAAGGCCGAGCCGCGATCCGCCGCGCGCAGAAAGCCCGTTGGGCTAAAGTCCGGGCTGCCAAAGGGTAGTCCTCCTCTTCCCCGCCGGCCGCTCGTGCCGGCGGGACACTCCTTCCAGTTGTCCCTGCTAGACTGCAGCGATGCGCCGCTTGATTATTAATGCGGATGATTTCGGTCTGACGGCGGGTGTGAATCGCGCGATCCTACAGGCTCATGAGCATGGAGTCGTTACTTCCACAACATTGATGGCGAACGGCCAGGCTTTTAAGGAAGCGGCCGCGCTCGCTCGCGCGCAACCTCGACTGGGCGTGGGCTGTCATGTGGTCCTGGTGGACGGCGCCCCGGTGCTCGACCGGGCGCAGGTCAAGAGTCTGCTCGATTCGCCGGCGAGCCCGCGTTTTCGCCAGGGCATCGCCCGGTTCGGAGCACAGGCTCTGCTTGGCCGTCTGGGTGAGGATGAAGTCGAGGCCGAAGCTGCAGCACAGATTCTCAAACTGCAATCCGCGGGCGTCACAGTCACTCACTTCGATTCGCATAAACATACGCACATGTTTCCGCATATCCTCAGGCCGCTGTTGCGGGCGGCAAAGAGATGCGGCGTCACGGCCATACGCAATCCTTTTGAAAGGATTCGGGGCTCGCAGCTGGCCGCCTCCCCCAGTATGTGGAAGCGGTGGATGGAAGTCGGCGTTCTGCGAAGCCTGGCAAAACAGTTTCGCGAGGCGGTGCAGGATGCGGGAATATTCACGCCGGATGGAACTCTCGCCATTGTCGCCACGGGTAGGCTAAACGACAATTTACTTCGCCTTATGATAGAAAACCTTCCGGATGGAACCTGGGAGCTGGTTTGTCACCCTGGATATAACGACGCTGACCTGCGTGGAGTTCAAACCCGACTACGGGAGTCGCGCGAACAGGAGCTGCGCATTCTGACTTCGGAGGCGACGCGCAATTTGCTGACTGCGCATAAGGTTGAGCTGATCTCCTACCGGGAATTCACAGCCGGTTGACGTTCTGGCCGCGTCCGGGGTGGACGGAAAAGTGACTTCGGTAATGGAAGAGTTCAAACGCCGCGATTTTATGATTAAATGCTAGCGGTTTGATTGTCCGAACTCCGCCATGCCAGAAAAGCCAGAACCCCGGTTGGACGTAGAGTTGCCGATCCGCGTATTTGGCATGGGGGTGGAGGGCCGCACCTTCCTGCAAAGCGCGCAAGCTCGCAATATCAGTCATCGTGGGGCCAAGCTTGCCGGGTTGGAGACCAAGGTGAAGCCGGGAGACGTCATCGGCGTGCAGTTCGGCGATAAGAAAGCGCGCTGCAGGGTCATCTGGGTGGTGGACGCCGGGCAGACGCAAAAGATTGAAGTCGGAGTGAATCTGGTCGAGGGACAGCCGTGCCCCTGGGAAAAAGAGATTGAGCAAGGCCAGCGGGAGGCTGATCCATCTCTTCGTGTCGAACGTCCAAGTGATGACCAGCGAGAGTTTCCCCGCCACCGGGTCCCGTTTCCCATCGAAATAAGAGACGAGACCAGCGTGGGCTCGCTGATGAGGACGAAATCAGCCGACATCAGCGGCCATGGATGCTACGTCGAAACTATGCTGCCGCTTCCGGTCGGTCGAGTTCTGAATATCGGATTGTGGCTGGACTCTGAGAGGATCAATGTCTCCGCGATTGTCAGGTCGTGTGATGGCGGCGTCGGCATGGGCATAGAGTTTACCGGTCTGGACCAGAAGACCAAGCAACGCCTGCAGCAACAGATTGAGGCGATGGCCGCAGAATCTGAGACCTCCGGGAACGCGCACGGCGCCGGCTAGAGCGTTCGCTTTAGTCTCCCCGGCAACCCGAAGCTTCAGCAATGTGGGCGCGAGCGCCACGCTCGTGCGGCAGCGTCGGTGCAGCCTCCGCGAGCGGGACGCTCGCGCCCAAATTGCACATTCGTTAGCGGTCGAAAGCTTTTATCGCAAGGACGCTAAGGAGAACCTGCACTTACTAATCTGAATCCCTGCTCACCGCCCGCCATCGAATGTGAAGAGCGCTGATCCGGAAGGGACAGGCATGAAAATCGGCATCACCTGCTATCCGACCTATGGGGGCAGCGGCGTGGTCGCGACCGAACTGGGACTGGAACTGGCGGAGCGCGGCCATGAAATTCACTTCATTACTTATGCCCAGCCCATCCGGCTGACCGGCCCCCATCCCAGCATTCATTATCACGAAGTGGAAGTCTCGCGGTACCCGCTGTTCGACTATCCTCCGTACGATCTGGCGCTGGCTTCGCGCATGGCGGAAGTGGCGGAGCTCTACGATCTTGATCTTCTGCACGTGCATTACGCAATTCCGCATTCCGTGAGCGCGCTGCTGGCGCGGCAGATGATGGCCGCCAAGCCCCGGGGACGCAAGCTTCCCTTCGTAACCACATTGCATGGCACCGATATCACTCTGGTCGGACTCGACCGTTCCTACCTCCCCATCACACGCTTCTCGATCGAGCAGAGCGACGGAGTTACCGCCATTTCGCAATACCTGCAGGAGCGGACGCTTCGCGAGTTCGATATACGGAACGACATTCAGGTGATTTACAACTTCGTCAATTGCGATGTGTACTGCCGGGGCGAACAGGTCTCCGACCTTAGGCAGGAGTACGCGCCCAACGGGGAGCGACTGCTGGTCCATCTATCGAATTTTCGCCCGGTGAAACGCGTGACCGACTGCATCGAAGTATTCGACCGCGTGCGGAAACAGGTTCCGTCGAAGCTGCTGATGGTCGGGGATGGTCCCGACCGCTCCCGCGCGGAATGGCTGGCCGTACAGAAAGGCATACATAACGACGTGATCTTTCTGGGCAAGCAGGAGCAGGTGCAGGAAAAGCTGGCTCTGGCCGATATCCTGCTGCTGCCGAGCGAGCTGGAATCGTTCGGGTTGGCCGCGCTCGAGGGAATGGCCTGCGAAGTGGTGCCCATCGCCACCAGAGTCGGCGGCATTCCGGAATTGATCGAACACGGCAAGAGCGGCTACCTGGCCGAGGTGGGAGATGTCGATACCATGGCGCGGTATGCGATTGAATTGCTGAACGACGAAAGCGCGCTGCGAGGCATGGCCAAAGCCAGCCGGGCGGTGGCGCAGTCCCGCTTTTGCGCCAGCAGAATCATCCCGCAGTATGAGGAATTTTACCGGCGCGTATTAGAACGCGCCTCGTAGAAGGCTTCCGGAATCGCGCCGGATCCCTGCAGAACGGGCAGCCGCAGCCGTACCAGAGTTCCCTTGCCTTCCCGGCTGTCGATCGTCATGCGAGCCGTGTCGCCATAAAGCACCTGCAGCCGCTCCGCCACATTCGCCATCCCGATTCCCGTGCCATTCGGGCTGTCCGGCCTTTCGCTGATATTCGCGGAGCCCATGCCTACGCCATCGTCTTCGACTTCGATAATGAGGTGCGAGTCGGTCAGGCGGCTGCGCAAATAGATGCTGCCGCCGTCGATTTTCGAGGACAAGCCGTGCTTGATCGAATTCTCCACCAACGGCTGCAGCAGCATGCTGGGCACCATGGTGTCGAGTGACGAGGTATCCAGTTCTTTCACCACGCGCAACTTGTCGCGACCGAAGCGAACCACTTCGATATCCAGATAGTTGTCGATAAACTCCAGCTCCTCCCGCAGCGGCACAAAAGCGTCGCTGCTGTTGAGCAGGCGGCGCAGGATATTGGCGAGCTTGAGAATCAACTGCCGGGCAGTATCGGGATCGAAACGCACCAGGGATGAGACTGAATTCAGCGTATTAAAAAGGAAGTGCGGATTAATCTGGTTCTGTAGCGCCTCCATGCGAGCATGAAGCAGCAGACGCTCCTGCTCTTCCAGCTTGATCTGAATGCGCACGCTGTTCCATATCTTCAGCTCGGTGCCGATCACCGTGACCGAAGTGGCATAAATCAGAACTTCAACCCACCAGGTCGGGCTCTCCAGGCTGAACGTACGATTGGGCACAAACCGCGTGAGCTCGGTTTGCACAAACCGCAAGGCCACAATGGTGATGAAGAACATCGTCTGCCACTCAAAAGGGTGCGGCGTGGGCAGGTTGCGCCGGATCCAGCGGTAGATGCTGAGGTCCACAAACGGGGAGAACGACCAAATGTCTTCGCGATTCGGTGCGAAGATACGCAACTGTCCGGCGACAAAACCACACAAAACGTTGAAGGGCAGCGTCGCCCACTCGCCGTGCCAGACTGCGGGAAGCGCCAGCAGAACCCCACCCATCACTCCGGTGAGACGTCCGCCGACGACTCCCAGCAAGACCGTGGTCTCGAACGATAAGTCGCCTGCGGCGAAACTACGCGCGCCGAACCGGATCCAGACGCCCAAAGCCAGCGGAATACCAATCCATAGGACGAGATAGACCTTCTGCTTCCAGCTGCGTTCGTCTCGAAACAGCAGCGACTTGAATTCAACCGACCGTCCAAGAATGCTGGCGGCTGAGGCGGCCACGCCCAGCTTGATCAGAAGATTGATGAGGATGAGTCGCTGTTCCATTTTTCGGTGGATCGCACTATGCGCTGTGGGAAATGTAGCACGCGCGGGATTTCGTAGCGCCGGCATCCTGCCGGCTGTCCCGAGGGCGTCTCGCCCTCGGCGCGGCGAGCGAGACGCCCTCCGCCAAGGCCGGGGGACGGCGGCGCAGCCTAGTTCAGTAGGGTCCGATAATGCCGCCGATTTGCCGCGAGGCAGGCGTTTTCCTTTTCTGGCGCTCGATCACGTCCAGATATTTCAGACCTGAGCCGGTGTTGAACAGCACGACCCTGTCTTCTGCCGAGAAGAACCCGCTGGCCCGCAACTTTCGATAAGCCACCAACGACGCCGCGCCTTCCGGAGCCGCAAAAATTCCTTCCACTCGCGCCCAGTGCTGGAACGCTTCCATGATCTCTGCGTCGGTAGCTGCGAGGGCTATACCTTCGCTCTTTTTCAGAATCTCGAGAATGAGGTAGTCGCCATAGGCTTTTGGGACGCGCAAGCCTGACGCAAGGGTTGAAGCATCGTTCCAGAATTCGGACGTCGGCTTGCGCTCATCCCATGCTTTAACAATCGGAGCACAACCGGAAGATTGCACGGCCACCATTGTCGGACGCTCCGGACCGATCCAGCCCAGCTCTTCCATCTCATCGAAGGCTTTCCACATACCGAGCAGGCCAACGCCTCCGCCGGTGGGATAGATGATGCCGTCCGGCAGCTTCCAACCGAATTGTTCGGCGATCTCATATCCCATGGTCTTTTTGCCTTCGACCCGGAACGGTTCCTTCAAGGTCGAGACGTCGAACCATCCTTCTCTCTCCCTGCGTTCGGCAACCATGCGGGCACAGTCGCTGATCAGGCCGTCCACCAGCGTGACGTGGGCGCCGTAACACTCGCACTCGATCCGGTTGGCCAGCGGCACATCTTCAGGCATGAAGATGTGAGCTTCCAAACCGGCGGCCGCCGAATAGGCGGCCAGAGCGCTGGCGGCGTTCCCAGCAGAAGGCGCGGCCAGTTTCTTCAGACCATAAGCCTTTGCCATGCTTACGGCAGCCGACATGCCGCGTGCCTTGAAAGACCCGGTGGGATTCAGGCCTTCCTCTTTAACGAAGACATTCGGAAACTCCCGGCTGGGCAGCATGGGCGTAAAGCCCTCGCCCAGGGAAACTGGCGGGACATCCGGCAAGACTTCGGCGTAGCGCCACATGGTGGCAAGACGTGCTTTTAGGGTGGCAGGCTTAAAGACATGCTTTAATTTTGCGAGATCGTAGCGGACGTACAGGACGCCGCCATCATTTGGGCAGACAGTACGAGGCGTATCGGCAGTGAGATGTGCACCACATTTGGTGCACTCCAAATACGTGATGTTGCGCACCCGGCGAGTTTAGCACCGGCATTAACTTGCCGGTTACTGTTCTCAGACGGGTAAGCGGTTCAGCAGGGCATTGGCTTTGCGAAACCATGGCCGCTCGCGCCGACGTAGATAACCCGGCATGGTGGGCTTCTTGGCCAGGATCTGCTTTGCCCACTCCCGGGCCTCGGCGTTGCGTCCTTGAGAAAACAGCATGGAGGCGTAGTTGTAGTAGGTTTCGGACGAAGTGGAAATTTTGGTCACCTGCCGGAACAGGGCTTCGGCCTTTTCCGGCTGGCCGGTATTGGCGTAGGCATGCGCCAGCAGCCCCGCCGCGCGATGAAAATCGTAGGTTGGATCGCTTGCCGCTACGCGTTCGAGATCAGGCAGCGCGGCTGCAAAGTCGCCCATCTGGATGGCAGCCACTCCGCGCCGGTAGAACGGGTCAGGCGAGTCGGTGCGGGAAGAGATTGATTTGTCGTAAGCCTGG
Source organism: Terriglobia bacterium (assembly GCA_963814725.1). Classification (GTDB taxonomy): domain Bacteria; phylum Acidobacteriota; class Terriglobia; order Terriglobales; family Acidobacteriaceae; genus JAIQFF01. Next base: position 1,033,079 of record CAWFDY010000009.1, on the reverse strand, counting down.
CGCGCCCTGGCAAACTGCTTCTCTTCCAGGTAAAGATCGCCCAGTTCCTCATAATTTCCGGCGGACGGATTATCCACGACGGCCGATTCCAGTTCGCGGATGCGTTTTCGCCTGGGGAAGGCCTTGAAAGACTGGCGCAGCAGGCCGGCATCGGGGATGGCCTCGACCGCGATATAGACCAGGGCGCCGAGCCAGCCGCCGATCAGGATAATCCACAACCAGAAGGTGTCTGGACGGCGCCGTATAAAGTGAATGATCGCGAACGCCTGCAGCAGGATGCCCCACCACGAAAATGCGAAAAAGAGTAGTGATCCCATGCGATGCAGCAGTATAGTTTATGTAGGCGCGAGCGTCCTCGCTCGTGCGTGGCTGTCGATGAAGTCGACGGGAGAAACTGCATAAGCTTGGGAATTCGGACGCTCGAGCGCGACGCTCGCGCCTGCATGTTACGACGGATGCTAAAATTGTTGCAGTGAAGCCTCCCATCCGTCTGCTGGCCATCGATATTGACGGCACCCTGCTGAATCCTGAATTGCAAATCTCACCGGCGGATATGGGGGCCTTGCGCCGCGCTCAAGCGGACGGAGTGGAAGTCGTAGTCGTCACCGGGCGACGCCACGCTTTTGCACTGCCGATTGTGCAGCAGCTCGGATTTGAGCTATGGATCATCAGCTCGAACGGCGCGATTACTCGTTCATTAAAAGGCGAGACCTTTCATCGTGACATGCTGCCGGCCGAGACCTGCCGCCGCCTGTGCCGGCACATGGAGCAGTTTCGCGGCAACACCGTCATTACTTTCGATACCGAGGTCAAAGGCGCGATCGTCCTGGAGCACATGGATGAATTGAACGCGAGCATCCGACGCTGGCTGGAGAAGAATCTGCAGTACATTGACTTCGTTATCCCTATAGAGAACTCGCTCACCAGCAATCCGGTACAGGCCATGTTCTGCGGACCCATTGAGCTGATGCAGCGGGCGCAGGAGGCGATCGCGGCCAGCGGCCTGGAGAAAGCCATTACCGTGCTCCGCACCGAGTACGCCAGCCGCGATCTTTCGATTGTGGACGTGCTCAACCAGGGGTGCTCCAAGGGCCACGCGCTGGAGCGCTGGGCCGGTTACCGTGGTATCCCCCGGGAAGAGGTCATGGCCATTGGTGACAATTACAATGACATAGAAATGCTTGCCTTCGCGGGAGTGCCATTTATCATGGGAAATGCGGATCAGGAGTTGCGCCGCGAAGGCTGGACGGTAACGCTCAGCAATGACCAGAACGGGGTCGCCGCAGCGATTGACAAGGTGTTAGGCGTAGGTTTTTCGTAGCGCCGGCTTTCCGATGGGCGTCCCGCCCATCGCCGAGGGCAGGATGCCCTCGGGACAGCCGGCTAGATGCCGGCGCTACAGTTCGACAAAGTAGTATGCGCACATTAAAAAAAGCCGGATTCGTGCTGGGAATGCTCGTGCTTGCCCTCCCGGCCATGGGCGCCGACCTGGCGATCCTCTACAACGGCTTTTCCATCCGCCACGAGCGACGCGAGACGGTGGGCCCGATGACCCGTCTTTACCTTGGCGCCGATCAGGGATATGTCGATATCGCCACCAGCCAAATCGAACGCTTCGACAAGGATCTGTCCCCGGCCATAGCGCCCGCGGTGCCTCCGGTTTTGGCAGCCGGGGTTCCGGCCGTTGCCCCAGCCCGAGCGGCCAAGATACAGAACCTCAAGCCCGAGGAATTGAATCAGGTGATCAACGCCATCAGCGACCAGCATCATCTGGACCCTGACTTCATCAGCAGCGTGATTCACGCTGAGAGCAGATTCAACCAGCACGCGGTTTCCCCCAAGGGTGCGCAAGGGCTTATGCAGTTAATGCCCGGCACGGCCTCGAAGCTCGGGGTATCCAACGCCTTCGACCCGCGAGCCAACGTCGAGGGCGGCACGCGTTATCTGAGCGAACTGCTGCAGCGCTACAACTTCGACGTGATCAAGGCGTTGGCCGCCTACAATGCAGGCCCGCTGCGCGTGCAACAGTATGGCGGAGTGCCTCCCTATCGCGAGACGCGCGCCTACGTAGCAGAAATCGTTCGCGACTACAATCGTAAGAAGATCGCTCAGCGCAAAGCTGCCGCGGCTGCGGCTAAAAACAACCAGCGGCAAAAGCCGTTACCCCAGGCTGCGCTGGCCAGGCAAACGGCACTGGTGGATGTTGCACCCCAGCCTGCGCGCTGACGTTGACCCCCGGGGGCTGGTCGTTTACCTTTGATCGAGCTTATCGGAGTCGGGCTGGCGCCCGACAGCTCGGGTCCTCCCCTACATGGATAGAAAACGCGTTTTGATCACCGGCGGACTTCTGGCTGCTTTCGCTTTGTTGGTCTATTTCCAGTTCCGCCACTGGCGAAGCTTCGACTGGACCACCTTCTGGGCTGAGACTGAGCAGATCCGGCCGTGGCATCTCGTCCACGCCATCGGGCTCATTTATATCGCCTATATTTTTCGGGCTATCCGCTGGAAGTTGTTTCTGCGCCCGGTACGCCCGCAGGCATCCTGGATCGAGCTTATTCCACCAACCCTGATCGGATTTACCGGGCTGGCCTTGCTTGGCCGGCCGGGCGAGTTCATTCGGCCGTATTTGATCGCCCGGCGGCAGAATCTGCCGGTCTCGTCGCAGGTTGCGGTGTGGGCGGTCGAGCGCATATTCGATATCGGGGCATTCGCGGTCCTGATGGCGGTTGGAATCTTCCTGCCGAGTTCAAGAAGGTCGCTTCCCCACCCTGAGTACTACACCCGGTTTCGGGATGGCGGCATTCTGTTCGTCGGCATGGTCATTGCCCTGGGACTGGGGGCGGTTGTGGTAAGCCGCAAAGGGGACGCCTTAGCCGACTGGGTTCAGCGCCGCTTCTCCCATTGGGGTTCTCAGTTGAGCCAGCGGGTGGCGCTGAAAATCCGTGAATTTGGGCAAGGACTGAACACCATTCACGGTCCGGCTTCGCTGTTTCTGCTGATCGTCGTCTCGATCGGGATGTGGTGGGTGATTGCGGTCGCCTACCATGAAGTTACGCTGGCTTATCATCAGACCGCGCACGTCTTCGGCGAAGATCCACTCGACATCCGACTGGTGCAGGTGCTCCTGCTCATGGGTTCGAGCATGCTGGGATCGGTGCTGCAGCTGCCCGGCGTGGGCGGAGGCTCGCAGCTGGCAACCATCGCCGCACTCGAACATATCTTCGATGTCCCCAAGGAACTGGCGGCCAGTTGCGGCATTATGCTGTGGCTGGTGACGTTTGTCGCCGTCATACCGATGGGCCTGCTGCTGGCTCATCACGAGCGCCTGTCTTTGCGTAAGCTTTCTCAGGAAAGCCATCAGGAAGAAGCGGAGGCAGTCGTTGCGGCGGCCCCTCCAGCCGGGTGATTTAGCCGGGCGCTAAATATGCCCACGTAGGGGCGGGTGCCTTACCCGCCTGGCGGAGCGAAGCTCCGCTAGTCACGCCCGGCATACAGAAGCGTTTAAACGCTACCCCGCGGCGAGCTTCGGCTCGCCTGCCCGGACGAAGCTTCCGGGCCTACGTGAGTCGTGCTGGCGTCCGATTCCGTCTTACTCCGCCTGCTACAATTGCAGGCGACGACTCCCGTCTGACATGAAGTGTCCTTTCTGTGGCTTTGAAAATGACAAAGTGGTGGACTCGCGCGAGAGTAAGGAAGCCGACTCCATCCGCCGCCGCCGCGAGTGTTTGAAATGCGGCAAGCGCTTTACCACCTACGAGCGGATCGACGAGATTCCTTACATGGTGGTGAAGAAAGACGGCCGCCGGGAAAAATTCGACCGGCAGAAAGTGCTCAACGGGTTGCTGCGGGCGTGCGAGAAACGTCCCGTACCGATCAGCCGCCTGGAACAGATCGTGAATGAGGCCGAGGGCTTCGTCATCGAATCGGCCGAGCGCGAGCGCAAGACCAGCGAAGTCGGAGAGCTGATCATGAATCGTCTGCGCAGGTACGACAAAGTGGCGTATGTACGCTTCGCTTCCGTGTATCTGGATTTCAAAGATGTTCAGGAGTTCATGACCGAACTGAAAGATCTGTTGAAGACCAAGGAAGCTGCGGACGTTCGCGGTAAAGGCGTAGCAAAAATTTAGGATTATGCAGCGCGGGCTCCCTCGCCCACCTGCCGGAAATCAAAGTCAAAAACGGCGGGCGAGGGCGCCCGCCCTACACGAAGACATATGGCTTACAAGATTACTCTTATTCCCGGCGATGGCATCGGGCCTGAAGTTACGCAGGCGACGGTGCGCATCCTCGAAGCGACCGGCGTTAAATTCGATTGGGAAATTTTTCAGGCGGGTGCTGAAGCCTTCGCCAAGTATCACGAGTACATCCCGAAGGAACTGGTCGAATCGATCGAACGCACCCGGGTGGGGCTCAAGGGACCGGTCACCACGCCCGTAGGTGAAGGCTTTCCCAGCATCAACGTTGCGTTGCGCAAAAAGTTCGAGCTCTACGCTAACTTCCGCCCCATTCGCAATCTGCCGCACATCCCCACTCGATATCCCGGCGTGGACCTCATTATCGTCCGGGAAAATACGGAGAGTCTGTATTCCGGAATTGAGCACGAGGTCGTGCCCGGCGTAGTCGAGAGCCTCAAGATCATCACCGAGAAGGCTTCCACTCGCATCGCGCGCTTCGCCTTTGAATATTCCCGCAAGAACCAGCGCAAGAAGATTCACGCCATCCACAAAGCCAACATCATGAAACTCTCGGATGGATTGTTTCTGCGCTGCTGCCGCGACGTGGCCAAAGGATATCCCGAGATCACCTACGGCGAGCACATCGTGGACAACACCTGCATGCAGCTGGTGATGAATCCTTACCAGTACGATGTGCTGGTGATGGAGAACCTTTACGGAGATATTATTTCGGATCTTTGCGCCGCATTCGTCGGCGGACTTGGCTTCGTGCCCAGCGCCAACCTGGGCGACAGTTGCGCCATCTTCGAAGCGGTGCATGGCTCGGCGCCTGACATTGCAGGCAAGAACCTGGCCAACCCGACGGCAGTCATCCGCTCCGCGCAATTGATGCTGCGCCATCTGGGCGAGCATCATGCCGCCGACAAAATTCACGATGGGCTGGAAAAAGTTTACCGGACCAAAGACAAGCTCACTCGAGACATCGGCGGAAAAGCCAGCACCTCAGAGTTTGCCGATGCCATTATTCAGTTCATGGAAACCAGCACGGACGTCCCCGCTCAGGCCGAATCGTCGCACGCATAAACCTCTGTCATGCTGAGCGCAGCATCTGGTTCGCGTTGCGAACCAGATGCGAAGTCGAAGGGCCCATGTAAGCGGATCCGCTGCCGGCATCTTGCTATGCTCCCAGCGATGCCAGCGCAAAATTCTGGAAAACGCTGGTCGAACAGCAGGGGTCCTTCGACACCGTGATAACTTCACGAAGCGAAGCCACCACTGCGCTCAGATGACCGGACTTTGAGATTATTTTCCGAACAGGCGGGCGTTCTCGTGCAATCTTCGTTGACGCGGCATACAGATTTTGAGTAACATCCTCCTTCTTCAAGGAACCCCGGGGGATGGCTAACCCAACACGGCGTCTAGGAGTAATTCTCTTTCAGCTCGGCGGCCCTGACACGCCGCAGGCTATTGAACCCTTCCTTTTTAATCTCTTTTGCGACCCCGATATTGTCGACTTCCCTTTTGCCCGCATTGGACGCAAACCATTGGCCAGATTGATCTCCACCACCCGGGCCAAAAAGGTTCAGCATCATTATTCGGCCATCGGCGGGGCATCACCGATACGGCGTTTCACCGAGCAGCAGGCCGCTGCGCTTGAAGAGCGGCTCCGGGGTGACGGAATCGACGCACATTGTTTCGTAGCCATGCGTTACTGGCATCCTTTCGCCACCGAGGCCATTGAAAAGTTGCGAGCCGCCCGCTGCGACGAAGTTGTGCTCTTGCCCCTTTATCCCCAGTATTCCAGAACTACGACCGGAAGCAGCCTCAACGAATGGCGGCGCCTGTTTGTTGACGACATCCGGTCGCAAACCATCGAAACTTTCTATCGCCACCCGCTCTATCTGGACGCGGTGGTCGAGAGAGTGGACGAAGCGCTGTCCCGTTTCCCCGAGTCGGCTTGTCCGGAGATCGTTTTCAGCGCGCACAGCATACCGGTATCGGTGGTGGAAAATGGCGATCCCTACCAGCGGCAGATCGAGGAGACGGTCACACTGGTCATGCAGCGCGGCGGATGGCGCAATCGCCACCGGCTCTGTTACCAGAGCAAGGTAGGAGCCAGCAAGTGGCTGCAGCCGTCGCTGCACACCACCATCCGCGATCTGGGGAAAGAGCGAGTTCGTGAAGTTTGTGTCGTGCCCATTGCCTTCGTCTCGGATCACGTCGAGACCCTGGGTGAGATCGATCACGAAGCCCGTGAAGAAGCGGCCGAACTGGGCATCCAACAATTTGAGATGACGGCGGGCCTGAACGATTCGCCGGCTTTCATCGCGGCGTTGGCGGATCTGGTAGTCACTGCGGTCGGCGCGGAAGCCAGACAGCTGGTCGCCGCAGACTGAAAATGCACGCAGGGATGTAGTTCCAGCACCAGGTTTGTGATCACCCGGTCGTGATCATCAGGAGTGAAGGAACGGATGGCAGACGAGTCCAAGACGGGAATCCTCGGGCATCTACCGCCCTTGCCTCGGCCAGCACTCAACAACTCCGTGATCGGCATGGAGCAGGCTTACCGTCAGCGCAAGGGATTGACGCTGCTGACCGATGCCGACATCGAGGCGCTTAAGGCTGGTCAACCGATGCCGTGGGAAGTTGGCGGCGCGCCGGCTTCGGCAAGCGCTCCCGCGACGGCAGCGGCATCCTCGGCTCCGGCGCAAGCGGCCGCGCCTGCCGCAACCGTGGGAGCCATCAGCGAAGAAGTAGCCAAGTGGGTGGCGCAGGGAAATAAGTGGAGCAAGTCCACCATCGCCGCCGAGCAGGCACGCCGTGGACGCAAAGGCTTGCCTCCCCTGAACAATGCCGAGATGTCTGCCCTGCTGGGCGAGGCAGTCGAAGCCAGTGCTCCTGCCGCGGGATCCGCAGCGCCGGCCGCGCCAGCGGCGGCCGCACCTGCCGCAAAAGCAGCAAGCGGCCCCATCAGCCCGGAAGTAGCCAAGTGGGTCTCCGAAGGAAAGAAGTGGAGCAAGTCCACCATCGCCGCCGAGCAGGCGCGCCGTGGACGCAAGAGTCTGCCTGCGTTAACCGATGCAGAAGTATCTGCCCTGCTGGGTGAACCTGCGGTGGAAACGCCTGCTGCGGCGGCGCCGGTTGCGGCCGCGGTAGCCAGACCCGCAGTGCCGGCCCGGCCCTCCGCCGGACCGCCATCGGCTGCGGCCACAGTGGTTCGCGGCGGCGAGTCAAACACTTATGTGGGAACGCCGGCGGTGGGAACGTCCCGAGCGGCCGCGGCCGCCGGGGTTGCCTCGGTCGGTCCTGACGACAGCGAAGTCAATCAGGGACGGCGGCGCTTTGCATGGGCCGCTTTCGCCGCCTTCATGACGGCGTGGTTCATCGCCTTCTTCCGGTTCTTCCTCCCCCGAACGCTTTTCGAACCGGCCACCTCATTCAAAATCGGCTATCCCGCCGACTTCGGATTGGGCGTGGACACTAAGTTTCAGCAAAAATTCCGCATATGGGTGGACCGCACGCCGGACCGTATTTTCGTGATCTACGCGCGCTGCACGCATCTCGGCTGCACTCCCGACTGGAAGCCGGCCGAGAACAAATTCAAGTGTCCCTGCCACGGCAGTGGATACGACAGCGAAGGAATCAACTTCGAAGGGCCGGCGCCGCGGCCGATGGACCGCGCCAAGGTCGAGATCTCGCCCGACGGCCAGATTCTGGTGGATGTTTCGAAGCTCTATCAGTGGCCCAAAGGACAGCCCAGCGCATTTAACGATCCTGGAGCGTTTCTGCCGACTTAAAAAAACTGCCGAGCTTCGCTCGGCCTGACCGGGTCAAAGACCCGGTCCCACACGAGACGAGAAGAGGTTCCATGCCTGAAGAGAACGGAAGCGGAAAGAACGGGAAGCGGGTCGGCCTGCTGGAGCGGATGAAGGCTGGCGTCAAGGAAGACGTTCAGTCGCTCAAGACCGACATGCCGGCCAAGGCCAAGGATCAGATCGAGGGGCTTAAGGATCCGACCAAGACCCAGGTCTATACTTCGATCTTCCGCCACAAGCATGACGACACGCCGCGCAACCGCGCGCTGGGCGTGCTGTCAAACGTGTTTCTGCATCTGCATCCCGCCAAGATTAATCGCGACGCGGTGCGTTACAGCTACACCTGGGGCATGGGTGGAATCACCTTCTACCTTTTTATCGTGCTCACTCTCACCGGCGTCATGCTGATGTTCTATTACCACCCCAGCAAGGTACAGGCCTTCCGCGACGTGTTGTATCTCGAACACGATGTACCCTTCGGCAAGCTGCTAAGAAACATGCACCGATGGGCAGCGCACTTGATGGTGATCGCGGTCTGGCTGCACATGTTCCGCGTCTTTCTTACAGGTTCATATAAAAAGCCGCGCGAGTTCAACTGGAACATCGGTGTGCTGCTTCTGGTCTTCACCCTGCTACTTTCGTTCACCGGATACCTGCTGCCGGACGATCAGCTGGGATTCTGGGCCGTGACCGTGGGCACGAACATGGCGCGCGCCACGCCGGGACTCGGCAATGAAGGTCCATTCGGCCACATGCTGGGAATGACTCCATATAACGACGTGCGCTTCGGACTGCTGGGCGGCTCGATCGTCGATGCCAACGCGCTGCTACGTTCTTATATCTGGCATTGCATCGGAATTCCGATTGTGGCGTCGGTGCTGATGATTGTGCACTTCTGGCGAGTACGTAAAGACGGCGGCATTTCAGGACCCGCGGCGGTGATGCTGGCGTCGGAAGTAAAAGAGCCCCGGAAGTAGCTCCGGGCTTGGTAGTACCCGATTGTGTCGGGACGGGTCTCTGACCCGTCCAGGCCGAGCGAAGCTCGGCAGAGTTTGTGGAGCGGCAAGAAACTTGTCGAGCTTCGCTCGACCGCCCGGACGAGGGCGTCCGGGCCTACGTTCGGTTTTGCGCGAGCCGGTTTTGTGGAAACCCTGTCGAGCTTCGCTCGACTTGGACGGGTCGAAGACCCGTCGCCACACGGGCCTTTTAGGGAGCAATTATGGATTGGCGACAGCTTTGGGAGATATGTTCGGCGCCTGACAATGTGCCCATCGTTGGGTTGATTCCTCTGCTCGTCTTCTACATTTACCTGGCCTGGAAGCAGGCCAAGGCCAACGATGACCTGATCGGCGAGCTGGAGACGAACCCGGCGATGGCCAAGACCCATCATCGCAAGAGCTGGCCCTTCCGTCCCGGCTGGCAGAAGGAGATCCACGTCTGGCCTTTTCTTCTGCGCATCGAATTTCTCGCCGCCATGATTGTCACCATTATTCTGATGGTGTGGTCGATCACGTTGAACGCGCCGCTTGAAGAGCCGGCGAATCCGAATCTGACCATGAATCCGGCGAAAGCGCCGTGGTATTTCCTCGGGCTGCAGGAGATGCTGGTGTACTTCGATCCGTGGATAGCCGGCGTGGTCATGCCGACGCTGATCATTGTCGGCCTGATGGTGATTCCCTACATCGATACGAATCCGCTGGGCAGTGGTTACTACACCTGGAAGCAGCGCAAATTTTCGATCAGCACATTTCTCTTCGGTTTCATCATCCTGTGGATCGCGATGATCATTATCGGGACATTCATCCGCGGCCCAGGCTGGCAGTGGTTCTGGCCGGGACAGACATGGGACCACAATCGCCTTATTTATGAAGTAAACCGCGATCTGCCCGATCTTTTCCGGATCACGTCGAACTTTGGCAAGGCGATTTTTGGCGGTCTGGTAGTGGGCGGATATTTTGCCGTGGGCGGCTATATCGGACACGCGCTGTTCCGCCGCTACAACCCGAAAGATTACAAGCGGATGAGCCTGCTGCAGTACTCCATCATGATGTTTTTTGTGCTCAGCATGGTGGCGCTACCCATCAAGATGCTGCTGCGGCTGGCGCTGAATATCAAGTACGTGTGGATCACGCCGTGGTTTAACGTTTAAAACCCGTCGTTAGTCTTGACCCCTGGTCGTTGGCCAAAGCCAGCGGATTCCGGTGCAAGCCAACGACCAACGGCCAAGAACCAACGACGGTTTGGAGGAACTGGTGCCACCTGTCCCCGAGAAGGACCCGATTGTAAGCAAGTCTTACGCGGCGTACTACGTCATCGCGATGCTGATCCTCATGGTGACGCTGTTCTGGGCACTGTGGGATGAATCCTTCGGACAGCGTCCGTGGAAGGCCATGCAGCGCGAGTGGAAGACGCGGTACAGCGTCTTTCTCAACAGCACGCGGTCGAAGTCGACGCAGTCGGTAAAAGAAGTCGAGCAAAATTCGCAGTACCAGCAACTGGAGCAGTCCTACAAGGACGCTACCGAGACCGCCCGGCCTCGCCGGGACGAACTGCAAAAACAGATTACGGATTTAAGCGCGAAAATTCTTGCTGTCCAGAACGTCTTCACCGACCGTCGCGCCTACGTCAATGCGCTCACCTACCAACTGGAGACCAGTAGCAGCGCCTCCGCGAAGAAAAGCAAACAGCAGGACATTGACGAATATAAGAAGGAAAAGGCCAGCGTCGAATTTCCCGACGGACACAAGCAGGAATTCAACTTCCACGAACTGGAAGAGACTTATAACTCGCTCAAGGACCAGCGCACCAAGATCAGCGCCGAACTGGGTGAAGTGCTGAAGCCGGTGACCGAGGCCAGCAACAAGATGTCCGCGTTTGTTTCCGACCACATGGTCGAGCTCACGCCCGCCCAGATTGATGGCCTGAAAAAGAAAACGGAAGAGTGGGACCCCAAGATTGTGCAGATCAACGTGGCGGACGCCAATATCGTGGACCGCTGCGAATCCTGCCACATGAATGCCCGTGAGCCGCTGCGGATCACGGCCGCGGTGATGACGCCGCGCGGGGAGAAGAGGCCGGACGAGGATGCTCGCGCCTTCACCAGCCATCCCGAGCCGGAGTTGCTGAAAACGCACGACCCGGACAAATTCGGATGCTCTCCCTGTCATCAGGGTAATGGCCGTGCCACGACCAGCGTGGAAAAAGCTCATGGCAACTACGAGCACTGGCTGTGGCCGTTATATCCCAGACAGAATGCAGAAGCAGGTTGCCAGACCTGCCATGCCGCCGACATGCGTCTGGCGGTCGGCGACGTGGGCGAACATATTTCCGGTGGCAAATTCCTGTATCGCCAGCGCGGTTGCATGGGCTGCCACCGCTATGAGGGCTACGACCGGGAGCCGGAAGAGCTGACATCCATTGCTCAGCAGATGAAGTTGTTTGACCAGCAAAAGATCGACAACGCGAAAATTGCTGCGGACATGATGAAGCAGGCCGACGCAGCCACCAACAATGACGAAGCCAATCGGCTGAACCAGCAGGCGGTGGCGCTGCGTGTATCGAACAGCAAGCTGGATGGCCGGGTGCAGCAGCTAGATTTTCAGACCCACAGCCTGATGCAGGACATCAAAAAGATCGGCCCGAATCTGAAGGATATCCGGCTCAAGCTCAATCGAGACTGGATTCCGGTCTGGCTTAAGAAGCCAACTGATTTCCGGCCGACCACCAAGATGCCGAATTTCCGGCTGACGGATCATCAGATCCAGACGATTTCGGCATACCTGTGGCAATCTGCGTTGACCGACAATCTGCCGCAGCAGAAGCCTGGAAACGCGGAGCACGGCCAGCAATTATTCGAAACCCGCGGCTGCCTGGCTTGCCACTCAATCGGAGAAGGCGACCAGTTGCAGGGCGGTACGTTCGCCGCCAATCTGACCCGCGTAGGCGAGAAAGCCAATTACGAATATCTGGTGCGCTGGATTCATAACGCCCGGGAGCGCACGCGTCCTTATTGTCCTTATGAAAAGAAGGACATCGGGCCCGAGGATTACGCCAAGAAAGGCCTGCCGTACCAGTTCGACCTGCAGCACAGCCAGTGCCCGAATGATGGCCATGAGCTGCAAGTGCAGAACATGACCGTAATGCCCAGCCTCCGCCTCAGTCCCGAGGACGCGCAGGATATCGCCACCTACCTGATGGGCCAGAAGAAGCAGGAGCGCTCTGCATATGCTCCAGCTCCTTATATGGAAGATGCCGAGCTGAAAGAAGAAGGCAAGAAATGGATTCGGCATTACGGCTGCGCCGGCTGCCATGAAATTTCTGGTTTCGAGGATGAAGGCCGTATCGGTACCGAGCTGACCTTCGAAGGCAGCAAGCCGATCGAGCGCCTCGATTTCGCTCTGTTCACGGAGATATCGCAGCGCGGCGGCAAAAAATCAGAGCCGATCACCGATCCGGAAGATTTGGCACGCCTGCCTGAAGGTCCCGCAAAAGAATCGTGGTACGACCACAAGGGCTTCTTCGAGCACAAACTGGCGGAGCCGAACGTGTACGACAAGGGCAAGGTCAAGGGAGAAACTGAAGCTCTCCGCATGCCCAACGTGCATCTTTCAAAAGCGGAGATTCGCGATCTCACAACGTTCCTGCTGGGTAGCGAAGAGAGTTCCCTGCCCTCGACTTACCAGTACAAACCCGGCGATGCACGCCGCGACATTCAAGAAGGCTGGTGGGTGGTCGAGAAGTACAACTGCATGGGCTGTCACCAGCTCACGCCGGAACAGAGCACGATTCTGATGGGCATGAAGCGCTATCAGGATATTCAGGAACAGTTGCCGCCCAAATTGCTGACCGAAGGCGCGCGCGTCGATCCTGAGTGGTTGCGGAAATTTCTCTCGAATCCATCGCTGAGCACAACCGACACGAACCGGAACGGCGTGCGTCCGTATCTGCAGGTGCGGATGCCCACCTTCTCATTCTCCGACAATGAACTGCGCAAGCTGGTGCGTTTCTTCCAGGCATTGTCGCAGCAGCCCATGCCCTATATTCCCGAGCAGGTGCCGGTCCTGAGCACGAAAGAAAACGATATGGCGCGAAGCTTGTTCTCGAGCACCGCCGCGCCCTGCCTGAAATGTCACGCCACCGGCGACCCGCAACATGACAAGATTGCTACCGCTCCCAACTTCCTGCTGGCCAAAGAACGCCTGAAGCCGGACTGGGTGGAACGCTGGATTGTGGAACCGCAGGCCATCAGCCCGGGCACGGCGATGCCTTCGGGATTATTCAAACGCGAAAACGATCACTGGGTCTTTGCGGGACCCACGCCGCCATCGTTCCAGGGATACGACAAAGACCACACCAAATTACTGGTGGACTATATCTTCCAACTCACGCCGGAGGAACAGCGGCGCGTGGCGGCCTCCATGGGACATCCGCAGGCAGCGGTGCAACCGCGCAAGACGCAGAAGCAGGCAACCCGAGCGACGGGGGCGGCAAGCATCGGCGGTTCGCGGTAGAATGGCATGTTTTGGAGAATCGTCGTTGGCCGTTCGTCGTTGGCCTCCAGCCACGGGCTTTTGATTTAGCCAACGACCAAAGGCCAACGACCGACGGTTTTAGAGCTCTCACACCTGAAGAAAGGCGACAACATGAATAGGAAGTTATGGGCGGCAATGTTTTTGATTTGTCTGCTGGGGTTGCTGGCGGGCTGTAGCAAAAAAGAGAATACCAATGAGGAGCAAGGCACCTCGCCAAGCTCAGACGTAAAGCCGGCTGCCACTGCGGCGCCCATCGATGCCGCAACCGCGGCCAGCGTGAGCGGCACGGTCACCTTCGGCGGAACCGCGCCGAAGGGGCAGAAGATTGACATGAGCCAGGACGCTGCCTGTAAAGGCAGCAACATGGCCGAGACCATCGTAGCCAACGATGGCAAGCTGGCCAACGTGTTTGTCTACGTGAAGGACGGCCTGGGAGATCGCACCTTCGAGACTCCGAAGGATTCGACGACCATCGAGCAGAAGGGCTGCCAGTATCATCCCCATGTGCTGGCGGTGATGACGGGACAGAACATCGAGATCCGCAACGAAGACGACACCACTCATAACATTCACCCCACTCCGAAGGACAATCGTGAATGGAACGAGTCGCAGCCTCCCAAGGCCGCAGCGATCGAGAAGAGCTTCGCCCGCGAAGAAATCATGCTGCCGGTAAAGTGCAACCAGCATCCGTGGATGAAGATGTACGTGAATGTGGTCAAGACTCCCTTCTTCGCCGTGACGGGCGCGGACGGCAAGTACGAAATCAAGGGGCTGCCGCCGGGAGATTACACGCTGGCGTTTGTCCAGGAAAAGCTGGGCGAGCAAACCCAAAAAGTCACGCTGGCCGCCAAGGACAGCAAGACTGTCGATCAGGGCTTTAAGCCGTAGTCATCCCCAACCTGTAGCGCCGGCATCTTGCCGGCTGTCCCGAGGGCACTTTGCCCTCGGCGCGGCGGGCGAAAGGCCCGCCGACACAGCCGCCGGGACGGCGCTACAAACTTCCCAGGAGCTGCTTCTGAAGGCCGCTGCCGTACCGTACAACCGGGCCCATCACAGGTTTGCCGTCTTTGCGGCGTCTGTGACATTTCTGCTGATCATTGCAGGTGCAATGGTAACCAGCAACGATGCTGGCCTCTCCGTGCCTGACTGGCCCACTTCGTTTGGATCGCTGTACAAGATTCCTCATCTGGTCGGTGGAATCAGGTTCGAACACATCCATCGCATGATTGCGCAGTTTGTCGGATTCCTGAGCATCATCCTGGCAGTGTGGACGTGGCGCGCTGACCCTCGCCGCTGGATGAAATACCTGGGTGTAACTGCGCTGGGCCTCGTCATCGCGCAGGGAGTTCTGGGCGGGCTGACGGTGCTTTTCTATCTCCCCCCGGCAATCTCCTCGGCCCACGCCGCGCTGGCGCAAACATTTTTCTGCGTGGTAATTCTGATCGCTCTCTTCACCAGCCGAAGCTGGGTGGAAGAAGATTCGCAAGTTCAGGCTGACGAATATCGCCCGGCACTGCTCACGTTGACTCTGCTTTCCATTTTTGTTCTTTACGTCCAGCTTATTCTGGGCGCGATGTTTCGCCACCATGGACTGAGCTGGTGGCCGCACGTAGTGAATGCCGCCACGGTCACGATCGTGCTGGCCTGGACTTCCATCCGGGGGCTGTCGCGATATTCCGGCATTGACGCGGTGAGGCGGCCTGCTATAACTATGCTGGCTTTGCTGCTGGCTCAATTGTGCCTGGGCTTCGTTGCCTTCCTCACCCGTGTGGCCTGGGGACACGATGCCGTGCAACCGGAATTTCCCATGGTGATTTCAACCGTCGCTCATGTTGCAGTGGGGGCTTTGCTGCTGGCGACCACCGTGGTGCTGGCGGCAGAAGTCTGGCGGCATGTTCGAGTCGCAGTTGCAGAGCACATTTCCAATCGAGGACGGAAGCCGGTGGCGGCATGAGTACGGCAACGCAACCTCTGGTGGTCCCGCGCAGCGGCGTTCTGACCCTGGCGCGCGACTATACCGAACTGACAAAACTCCGCGTCACCACGCTGATTATCATGACGGCATGGTGCGGCTACTACTTCGGAGCCCAGAAATCCGGCGTCTCTTCCCTTTCCTGGGGATTGTTTCACGCACTTCTCGGGATTGGCCTGGTTTCAGGCGGAACGGCCGCGCTCAATGAAGTGATGGAGTGGCAGACCGACGCGCGCATGCGCCGCACGGCGCAGCGACCCATCCCGGCCGGGCGTTTTAGCTTGCTGCACGGCACGCTGGCCGGCACCTTGATGATGGTGGGTGGGGCTCTTTATCTGGGCCTTGCCTTGAATCCGTTGACGGCGTGGCTGGCGTTGGCGACCTCGGCGATCTATCTGGGCGCTTACACCCCGTTGAAAAAGGTTCATCCAATCTGCACTTTCGTCGGAGCTTTCCCAGGCGCCATGCCCGGCGTGCTGGGGTGGACTGCGGCCCGCGGCCGGCTGGAGTGGGGCGCGCTGGTCATGTTCGCCATTGTCTTTTTCTGGCAATTTCCCCACTTCTTCTCCATCGCCTGGCTCTACCGCCAGGATTACGAGGATGGTGGCATTCGCATGCTCCCGGTGGTTGAACCCGACGGCAAGTCCACCGGCCGGCAGATTCTGATTTACTCGTTGGCACTGATTCCGATCAGCCTGTTACCTACTTTTCTGGGTATGTCGGGAAGGTTATATCTGACCGGAGCCGTGGGGTTGGGCCTTGCCCTGCTTTATTTCGGCTGGCGGCTGGCGAGTCTGGGAGTTCCGGCCACCGCCGCGCGCTCCAAACAAAGGGCCCGCCAACTGCTTCAGGCCACCGTTTTCTATTTGCCACTGCTGTTTGCCCTGATGATGCTTAATACGAAGCCGTAATTCGGCTTCTGGCGCCGGGTTGAAATGATGGTGCGAATCAGGCACAGCCCCGCAGTTCCGGATAAAATAGCCTGTGGTTTCCAAAGCCCCCGCCTACGTCGCGCTTGACCCTCAAGACAACGCTCCCGGAGCGACCCCAGCTGTAATCTCCGTACAAGATCTGGTGCATCGCTACGACAACCGCACCGCCCTGAATGGTGTCTCATTCGAAGTCGTGCCCGCGGAACTGTTTGGATTGCTGGGGCCGAACGGCAGCGGTAAGACCACCATGTTCCGCATTCTTTCCACCCTGATGGTGGCGACTGCAGGCCGGGCTGTGATCATGGGATTTGACGCTGCCCGGGAGCCTGAAAAATTGCGGCACCAGATTGGAGTCGTATTCCAGGCCCAGAGTATCGACCTGAAATTGACGGCGGCCGAGAACCTGTGGCATCAGGGCCATCTTTACGGATTGCGTGGCGCGGCCCTGAAATCTCGCATCGCAGAAATGCTGGGCCGGGTCGGGCTCGCGGATCGCGCGCGCGAAAAGGCCGAAACTTTTTCCGGCGGAATGCAACGCCGTCTGGAGCTGGCCAAAGGATTGCTTCACCATCCTGCCGTGCTGTTGCTTGATGAGCCTACGACCGGGCTCGATCCCGGGGCGCGGCGCGACTTGTGGCAGTATCTACAGATACTGCGGGACGAAGAGAAAGTCACGATCATTGTGACCACGCACCTGATGGAAGAGGCGGAGCGCTGCGACCGTCTGGCGATCCTCAACGAAGGAAAGCTGGTGGCTCTCGGAACCCCAGCCGAATTGAAGCGCGAAATCGGCGGCGACGTGATTCTGCTCGATGCCCGCGACGCAGAATCGATGGCCGCACGAATTCGTACCCTCTTCCATGTGGAGGCGCAGGTGCTGGGAGGACAGGTCCGCCTGGAGCGGGAAAATGGCCACCATTTCATTACGGACGTCGTCGAAGCATTTCCGGGCGAGATTGAATCGATCTCCGTGAGCAAGCCGGCGCTGGAAGATGTATTCATCCACCGCACCGGCCACAAATTCTGGACCGAAGACGGAGAGCGACCTTCGTAGCGCCGGCCTCCGGCCGGCTGTCGAGGCGGCGTCTCGCCGCCTCACCGGAGGGGAAGAAAAGCTTTCAATAGGCTTGAGCTGAATTGCTATAAGAGGCGGGCGGGACGCCCGCGCTACCAGGAGCAGAACGATGATGCTTGTGCTTTCAGTTGTACTTGGACTGGTTCCGCTGGCAGGAATTGCGTGGACCATCCAGAACGGAATGATCACTACCGTGGATGGTCTTTTCATGGGTATTATCCTGCTCGCGCTGTCGGGAATACTTTTTCTGAACGTGTATCTCGAAGCGCGCAAAAAGTTCACTTTCAAGAAGGCGCCTGTGGCGCGGAAATCGAGCTGAAGTGGTCACCCAGGCTGCATATCTTCCAGCGCGCCCGGTTCCCTCTTCAGGGCTCATCCTGCCTGCATTTACCCTGTGGTGGCGGGAGTTGGTCCGTTTCTATCGCCAGCGCGCGCGCGTGGTGGGAGTCATCGCGTCACCGCTGTTGTTCTGGGTCGTCATCGGCTCCGGCTTCGGCAGCTCGTTTCGTTCGGGTGGCGTGGCCGGGCAGCAGCACTATCTGGATTATTTTTATCCCGGCGCTCTCATCATGATCGTGCTGTTCACTTCGATCTTTACCATGATGTCGGTGATCGAAGACCGCAAGGAAGGTTTTCTGCTGTCGGTGTTGGTGGCCCCGGTGCCGCGGGCGGCGATCGTGCTCGGCAAAGTTCTCGGCGGCACTACGCTAGCCGCGATACAGGGCCTGATCTTTCTCGCTTTCGCTCCACTGGTGGGCATCCATCTCGACCTGACCACTTTTCTGCTGGTGGTGCTGACCGTCTTCCTTGTCTCCTTTGCCTTGACCGGGCTGGGATTCACCATCGCGTGGTCCATGGATTCCACGCAGGCATTTCATGCCATCATCAACCTGTTCCTCATCCCTTTGTGGCTTCTGTCGGGAGCGCTGTTTCCGCTGGCCGGGGCTTCCGGATGGATCCGGTTCCTCATCAGAATCAACCCTCTGACTTACGGAGTCGAGGCGTTGCGCGACCTGTTGTATCCCGGGAATGTGGCCGAGTTCCCCCTGGCTTCGTCGCTGGCGACTCTGGTGTTGTTCTCCGGGCTGATGTTTGGCCTGTCGTTCATCATGGTGAGCCGCCGCACCACCAAGCCCGCCGCGTGATGCAGGTCCCCGCACAATACGCCATCTATCCGGTGATTGACGCGGTGCTCAATGGTACCAGTGCAGTGCTCCTCGTCGTGGGACGCAGCTACATTAAACGCGGGCGCATCGCGGCGCACCGCGCGGTCATGATTACGGCGCTGATTTCTTCCGCGCTGTTTCTGACTTCCTATCTCTACTACCACGCGCACGTCGGGTCGGTACGATTTCAGGGACAGGGATGGTCTCGTCCGGTTTACTTCACCATCCTGATCTCACATACTATTCTGGCGGTGGCCATCGTGCCTCTGGTAATCATCACGCTCAGCCGCGCGTTACGGGAGCGCTTTGATCGTCACAGAAAAATCGCACGCTGGACATTTCCGCTGTGGCTCTATGTGTCGGTAACAGGGGTGGTGATTTATATGATGCTGTATCACTTGTTTGCCGCCTGAGACTTCGCTTCACTACGGAGGCACTGAGACAACAGCGAAAAAAAGTATTCTCCGTGTTTCTGTGCCTGCGTGGTGAAAGATTTTTATGGCTATCGTAAAACTGAAAATCGACGTATCCGGCACCCTCGGGGACGAAGCCTGGGGCAGCCTGCGCCAGTTTGATGAGATCCAGAGCGCGGCCTTTGGTCCAAAATTCGGATCAGGCGGGACTTGCAAGCATGCCCCCAACCTGCCGCACGGCAAGGGCGAATGGATCGGCGCGGAAATCCGTCTGGAGACGCCTTTGCTGGCTCAGTACGCGGTCTCGCACTATCTGGAGCAGGAGCGCGTTCTGGATGCTGATGTAGTGGAATAGCCACCCGCTCACCCTCCGTCGAACCATATGTCCCGATTTGACTGGCGCAGGTGGCAGGTCTACTTTCGTAGAAACGAAAACAATCCTTTCGGGAGGATTTTATGGCAACAACGACTCAAACGCTTGACCAGAACAAACTCCACGAGTTCGTGATGAAGGCAGTAGGAGAAATGGGCGCGGCAATGAATGCCGCCCTGATCGTAATCGGCGACAGACTGGGCCTGTACAAGGCCATGGCGGGGGCGGCGCCGATGACGTCGGCAGAACTGGCGAAGTCAACCGGCACGCATGAGCGCTATGTGCGCGAATGGTTGGCGGCGCAGGCCGCAGGCGGCTTCGTGACTTACGATGCTGAGACGCAGCGCTACGCCCTCCCCCCGGAGCAGGCCATGGCCCTGGCCGACGAAAACAGCCCGGTGTTTCTGCCCGGCTTCTTCGAGATTGTGGAAGCCTCGGTGCGCGATGTTCCAAAGATTACCGATGCCTTCCGCAGCGGCAAGGGCGTAGGCTGGCACGAGCACGACGCTTGCCTCTTCACCGGAACCGAGAGGTTTTTCCGGCCAAATTACCGCGCCCACCTGGTGAAGGAATGGATTCCCGCCCTGGGGAATACCGAAGCCAAGCTGCAAGCCGGAGCCTCGGTGGCCGACGTTGGCTGCGGGCTGGGCACCTCGACGATTCTGATGGCGCAGGCTTACCCGAAATCCAAATTCGTGGGCTTCGATTATCATCCGCGTTCGATCGAACTGGCCCGCGAGGCCGCCGCTAAAGCGGGTGTGGGCGACCGCGTAAAATTCGAAGTTGCGAAAGCCAAGGATTTCCCCGGCAAGGGATTCCAGCTGGTCGCATTCTTCGATTGTCTGCATGATATGGGCGACCCAGAAGGAGCGGCCAGGCATGTGCTGCAGTCGCTCGATTCCGATGGAGCCTGGATGATTGTCGAGCCCTTTGCCGGCGACAAGCTGGAAGACAATTTGAATCCGATCGGACGGGTGTACTACGCGGCTTCGACCATGCTGTGCACGCCGGCATCGCTCTCGCAGGAAGTCGGACTGGCTTTGGGCGCGCAAGCGGGCGAAGGCCGTTTATCCAAGATCCTTCACGCGGCGGGCTTCAGCCGGGTCCGGCGCGCGGCAGAAACTCCATTCAACATCGTGCTTGAGGCCCGACCGTAGGCTCGAGCGCGCACGACAACGCTGAAAGGAGAGTCATCCACGCCATTCCGCCGCTCTCGGAGCGGCGTGGACCTCTTCTGATATAGTCTCCGGGGATCCGCATGTCTGTCCTTCCTGAATCGCCTCAGCCAAGTTCGATGCCGGAGAGCGCATCCACGCCTGCGCCGGCCAAGCCTCGCATGTCCACACGCAACCGGCTGCTTTTTTTTACCACCGGCTGGCTGATCGTGCTCATGCCGTTTTTGTTCTGGTGGAACACTTGGTTCGGACGGCAACTTTCTGACAAGCAACTGGGCGAGTATCTGCAGGACGACAAGAAGCCGCGCCACATCCAGCATGCGCTGGTGCAGATCGGCGAGCGGGTCGCGCGTCATGATGAAAGTGTCACGCGCTGGTACCCGGATGTGGTTCGCCTGGCGTCCTATCCCATCGAGGAGGTCCGCAATACCGATGCCTGGGTCATGGGCCAGGATGCCACCGGCAAAGCGGCCGCCGGCGCGGGCTTCCACGAAGCGCTGTTAAAAATGCTGAACGACCCGTCTGTGATGGTGCG
The DNA here is from genome assembly GCA_963814725.1 of Terriglobia bacterium. Taxonomy (GTDB): domain Bacteria; phylum Acidobacteriota; class Terriglobia; order Terriglobales; family Acidobacteriaceae; genus JAIQFF01. Next base: position 1,011,917 of record CAWFDY010000009.1, on the reverse strand, counting down.
GGGCAATGCGGCGCTGTCGCTGGTCCGCTTCGGTGACGCCACCGGCAGGCCGGACATCGTTGCTCTGCTACAGCCGGCGGAGGTGGTTGCGCCGCAGGCAGGAAAGATCGCCGATCTCAGCACGCCTGGAACGCCCATCCATCAGAGCGGAATCGTCGCGAAGATCGACACCGGAGAACGCACCGTGGAAGTGCGCTCGCCTATCAGCGGCAGGCTGGAACAATTGGCAGTAAGTACCGGCCAGCAAGTGGCCGCCGGAACAAAGATTGGTGCGCTTGATCCCGGGACAGAGCAGGTTTGGGAGGCTTTGCGCGCGCTCTACCTGATCGGCCAGCCCGACGACATTCCCGCAATCCGGCCTTATGAGCGGGAACTGCCGGAGATTCCCGACCACGTGCGCCAACAGGCCGTTGCCACGGAGCAGGCGATACGGGAACGCACGAAGTAGGTGGTCGTTAGTCCTGTGGATCCAGAAATTTTCTTAAGCGGTTTGGGCTTCTGAGTTGGCTTTGGAAACGCAGTTATCAGTGGTGAGTTGTCAGTTCGCAGTTAAACGCTAATGGCTGATGTTCAGAACGGCATGACTCCGACTTCTTTTTCGATTTCTGCGGTGTCCACCATCACGATTGCGTCCCAGGGGCAGCCATCCAGGAACGAACCATCCGGACCCTTGCTGGTGCATTTGTTACAGCCGATGCAGAGGATGGGATCGACCTGTATGCGGCCGAAGGGAGAGTTGTCTTCGTCCGGCACCCAGAACATGCAATCTTCCACCGGACAATATTCCACGCATGCCGGGGACCCGGCACAGCCGGTGCAGCATTCCGTGATTACCGCCAGCTCCTTGGGCTTTTTCTTGCGCGCGGTAAGCAGACCCTTGGACCTGGGTTCGTGTTTGAACTCGTCGGGCACCATCCCGACGATCCCCCTGAGCGGTTCTTCAGGCATCGGCAGCATTATACCCCAGGCCCTGAGCGATTGTTCATCCGTCACATCGCCCCTGCCGGGATTCTGGTATAGTGACCTTCCAGCCCCAGAAATTCTGAATTATTTCCCCGGCTCCCTTGGTTGAAACTACAGATAAAAGGGGCGGAAGGAGCGGCACTTATGGCAGGTAAAAGTCTGAACCGCGTTACCCTCATCGGCAATCTGGGCAAGGATCCCGAGGTCAAGTTCACGCCCAGCGGCACTCCGGTTGCGAAGATCGCCATCGCCACCAACGAGCGTTTCAAGGACAAGAACGGCGAATGGCAGGACCGCACCGAATGGCACAACGTAGTTCTGTGGCAGCGCCTGGCTGAGATCGCGGGCGAGTATTTGAAGAAGGGCGGCAAAGTGTATATCGAAGGCCGCCTGCAAACGCGATCATGGGACGACAAGCAAACCAATCAGAAAAAGTACATGACCGAGGTCGTGGCCAGCGACCTGATTTTGCTGGGAGGCCGGGGTGAAGGTGGCGGCGGCGGAGAGTTCGCAGGCAACTCGCGCGGCGCGTCAGGCGGAAACAACTTCGATCAACGCATGCCGGAACCCGAACCGGCGGCAGCTTCGTCGCCCATCAGCGACGAAGACATTCCTTTTTAACGGCAGCTGTCACCTTTCAGCCCCACCCTTTCGCGTTTGCGGAGGGTGGGAGTGGCACCGGCACCAGCTAATATGAAACGTCTCATAGCATCGGCGCTCTTCTGCCTGTTTCTCGGCCTCACTTCGTCTGCCTTTGCCAAGCATCACCATCACCACAACGACTCCGAAGCGGCGGCGGGTAACTTCGATTACTACCTGCTCGCACTCTCCTGGGCTCCGAACTACTGCGCCGGTCACCCCGGCGACCATTCCAGCGAATGCAGAACCGGTGGACACACCGCCTTCGTCCTGCACGGATTATGGCCGCAAGCCAACAGCGGCGCGCCGCCCATGTCGTGCTCGACCGCGAACCCAGTCGCGTCGATCACGGTTGACCACATGCTCACCTTCATGCCCAGCCGCGGACTGATCCAGCATGAGTGGCAGGAACACGGCACCTGCAGCGGCCTTTCAGCGCAGGATTATTTTGCCAAAGCGGAGCAAGCCTTCAGGAGTTTGCAAGTGCCGCAGCAATATCCCAGGCTCGACCGCGAAGAACAAATGAGCGTCTCCGAACTGGAAAAAAGTTTTGCCGAAGCGAATCATGCACCGCCGGAGGCCTTCCGGGTTTCCTGCCACAGCGGAGAGCTGGTCAGTGTGGAGGTCTGCGTCGATAAAGACCTGCAGTACCGCAGCTGCACTCAAAGCGTCCGCGAGTGCCCCGTAAATCAGGTGGACATGCGGCCGCCGCAATAGTCGAAGAGGAAATCGCCATGCCACAGGATCTTGCCAGCCAAGACTGCGTCCCCTGCCGCGGAGGCGTCCCTCCCATGAAGGGAGTGGAACTGCGACGCATCCGGCAACTGGTTCCGGAGTGGAATGTAGTCAACGAGCACCACATCACCCGTACCTTCACGTTTCCGGATTTCAAGCAGGCACTCGATTTCGTGAATCGCGTCGGAGAAATCGCTGAACGTCAGGGACATCACCCCGACATCCTGCTGGCCTGGGGAAAAGCGGAGATTACCATGTGGACCCACAAGATTGACGGGCTGACGCACAGCGATTTCATCATGGCGGCAAAGATCGACCAGCTGTCTCCTAAATAAACCACGTGGGGACAGCCGCTCCCGGCTGTCCGGCCGAGCGAAGCTCGGCGGAGCCTGCTCTTAATGTCGATGGAAGAAAAACACTGCCGAGCTTCGCTCGGCCCGGACGGGTCGGAGACCCGTCCCTACACAGTCGGTTTCTAGACCAAGAAGCAGATCAAGAGCCAACGACCAAGGGCCAACGACGGTTTCCCAACCGACTATAATCTTCGCATGCTCGATGAAACCGATTTTCGCAAGCGCGCCGACACTGCGCTCGAATCGTTAAAGAAGTCGTTGATGCGGGCCGAGGAATCTTCCGACATCGAAGTGGAGGACCAGTCCGGCGCGCTGCATGTTTCGTTCGAAGACCGCAGCAAGTTCGTCATCTCTCCTAACTCCGCGGTGCGCCAAATATGGATTTCCGCCTTGGCCACGAGTTTCAAGCTGGATTGGTCAGACCCGGCGCAGGATTTTGTACTCGCCAAAAGCGGAGAAAAACTCAAAGTGCTGGTGACGCGTTTGATTAATCAACAACTGGGAGAGGAACTGGTTGAGCTGGAGTAGTCTTCTGCTGCCGGGTCTTCTTAATCCGGCGCAGAAAGGGCATGTTTCAAATGGGCGGCGATTTGCCGGCCGTGAAACCTTCCATTTTCGATGAAGATTTCGTTGGTCCTAGAGCCGGCCACGATAACCCCCGCCACGTAAATGCCAGGTACATTGCTCTCCAGGGTCTGCGGATCGCACACCGGGCGGCATTGTTCGGCGGAGAGTTCGATCCCCATCGAGCGCAGGAAATCGTAGTCGGGATGGTATCCCGTCATGGCAAACACGAAATCGTTTTTCAACCGCACCGGGCCTTCCGGCGTTTCCAGATGGACGTAGTCGATTCCGATCTCTGCCACTGAACTGCCGAAGTACGCGGCAATTTCGCGGTTCTTGATCCGGTTCTCAATGTCCGGCAGGATCCAATACTTCACGTGGTGGTGCAGCTTCGGCCCGCGGTGCACCAGGGTCACGCGGGCGCCGTGCCGCCACAGATCGAGCGCGGAAATCGCCGCGGAGTTCTTCCCTCCAATGACCATCACATCCATATCGAAAAATGGATGGGGCTCGCGATAGTAGTGAAAGACCTTTGCCAGATCCTCGCCGGGAATATTCAGCGGGTTCGACAAATCATAGTAGCCGGTCGAGACAATGAGTTTGCGGGTGCGGTAATCGTAGATGCGGCCCACCGCGTCGGTCGCGGTAATTTGAAATTTGTTATCGCTGCCGGTCACCGTCTTCACCCATTGGTATTGCCGGACATCCAGATGATAGTGCTCGGCAACTTTCCGGTAGTATTCGAGAGCTTCTTCCCGGTTCGGTTTCTGGCGGGCCGTGCTGAAGGGAATGTCTCCGATCTCGAGGAGTTCGGGCGTGGTAAAGAACGACATGTTGGCGGGATAGTTATAGATGGAGTTGACCAGGCATCCTTTGTCGATCGCCATGGTCTTGAACCCAGCTCGCTGCGCTTCTATCGCGCAGGCGAGACCGGTGGGCCCGGCCCCGATCACGATGACGTCCGCCGACGTATCCGGCCCCTGCTTCAGCTGGGGACGCGGAAGGGTGTCTGGAATCGATTGAGCTGGCCCGGCAATCTGTTTGGTCACCAAATCTTCGTCTCAGTAGAGTCGGTCTCGATGTGCCGGGCGTGTTACAGCAGCTACGCTGGCCTGGAAGCCAACGATTTTAGCATGGGGCGCGCGGTGGAAATCCGCGTTGGAGGAAACGAATCCCTCCGCGTCCCCAGCGGATTCCTTTCACTCCTTTGCGGTCAAAATCTTTTCAGCGCAAAGCCGCGAAAAACGCAAAGCAGTCAACTGCTCGGGGTGGGCTTCTGTCCGCGTTATAATGTCCGGTCGCTTCAATCGGAAACCTACATGGCAGCGTCCGGCAAACCCAAGACTCGCACTGAATCCGACAGCATGGGACAAATCGAAGTCCCGGCGCACGTTTACTGGGGTGCGCAGACGCAGCGTTCGCTGCTGCATTTCAACATTGGCTGCGACACCATGCCCCCGGAGCTGATCCGCGCCTTTGGCTTTTTGAAGAAGGCTTGCGCGCTGGTGAATCAGGATCTGGCCAAGCTTCCCGCTGATAAAGCCGGCCTGATCGTTCAGGCCGCCGATGAAGTCATCGCCGGCAAACTCAACGACCAGTTCCCCCTGCGCATTTGGCAGACCGGCAGCGGCACGCAGACCAACATGAACGTCAACGAGGTCATCGCCAACCGTGCCATCGAACTCGCGGCAGGCGTGTTGGGATCGAAGAAGCCAATTCATCCTAACGACGACGTGAACATGTCGCAGTCATCCAATGACACATTTCCTGCGGCCATGCACATCGCGGCCGCTGACCGGGTGAAGAACGCGCTGATTCCGGCCATTCAGAGCGTGCACGATGCGATTGCGGACAAAGCCAGGGAGTTCGACTCCGTGGTCAAGATCGGGCGCACCCATTTACAGGATGCGGTGCCCCTGACCTTCGGGCAGGAATTTGGGGGCTGGGCCAGCCTGCTGGAGCGGGACATTAAACGCCTGGAGCAGGCACTGGACGGCCTTTACGATCTGGCCATCGGCGGCACCGCGGTAGGAACGGGACTCAACGCGCATCCGGAATTTGCCGAACGGGCCGCGAAGAAGATTGCTGAACTGACGGGCCTTCCCTTCCGCTCTCATCCCAACAAGTTTGCCGCGCTTTCCGCGCACGACGAAATCGTTTTTGCCCAGGGCGCGATGGAAACCCTGGCTGCATCCCTGATGAAAATCTCCAACGACATCCGTTGGCTGGCATCGGGCCCGCGCTCCGGTCTGGGGGAACTTATTATTCCGGAGAACGAGCCGGGGTCATCGATCATGCCGGGCAAAGTGAATCCCACGCAGTGCGAAGCCATGACCATGGTTTGCGTGCAAGTGCACGGAGCAACCGCCGCGGTTGGGTTCGCGGGTTCGCAGGGCAATTTTCAGCTCAACGTTTATAAACCGGTGATGATTTATAACTTTCTGCATTCCGTCACCTTGATCACGGATGCTTGCCACGGATACGTCGAGTACATGCTCAAAGGCATTGAGATTGATCGCGCCAAAGTCGCCGCGAACCTGAAGAACTCACTGATGCTGGTGACCGCGCTTACTCCGAAGATTGGATATGACAAAGCGGCGAAGATCGCGCACACCGCTCACCTGGACCACACCGGCCTCCGCGAGGCCGCGCTGAAGCTCGAGTATCTTACCGCCGAGGAGTTCGATCAGTTGATGAAGCCGGAGAAGATGACGCGGCCGTAGAGTCCGCTCACTCGCCTTCAGCCGGAGACAGTTCGCCGGTTTTTGTGGTCATCACCAACGGCGTTAAGCGAGCCTTTGGCGTCGTGGTGATGGTGACGACGCTGACCAGAACCAGCAGCATCCCGAGCAGAGTGCGCGCCCCGACCGCTTCCCCGCCGAAGAAGTATCCCAGGCCTACCGCGACAACCGGATTCACGTACGCGTAAGTTCCAACTTTCGTCGGCGATTCGAAGTGCAGCAGCCATACATACGCGGTGAAGCCGACTATGGAACCCGCGATGATGAGATAGAACAGGGCGAACCAGGCGTTCCAGGAAACCGCGGATGCACGGAAACCCCTAAACTCTCCCGATAGGGCGGCCGGTACGAGGAGCATGGCGCCGCCCGTCAGCATCTGCGCTGCAGCGCTCATCGCCTTTGACTCCGGCAGCGGAAGCCGCTGAGTAAGAATCGTAGCCACAGACCAGGTGGCGGAGGCCACCAGCAGAGCCAAAGCGCCCGCACGATCGATGGGCGCCTCACCCAAAGAAAAGGAATGGTTCATCAGTACGGCAACGCCCGCCATGCCCACGGCGAGCGCAAGTCCGAGCCTGGCCGTGAGCTTTTGCGTCCGCAGGAAGACAATTTCCAGCAGCGCGATGAATACCGGAATCGTCGCCAGCACCACTGCTGTAACTCCCGAAGGAACGCGCTGCTCAGCCCAGAATAGGCAGCCGTAGTCGAGAAGAAAGATGAGCGCTCCAAGTCCCGCGGCGGATATCCACTCACGCGAAGCCGGTGACGGAATGCCCTTTGCCCGCAGCCAGGCGAAAAGCACAAGGCCTGCGGTGAGAAAGCGCAGGGCCGCAAGCAGGAATGGCGGCACCTCATGGACACCGATGCGGATCGCCAGAAACGTCGAGCCCCAGACGAAATAAATGATGGAGAAAGCCAGCAGGATTTTCCAGGAAGGAGGCCGGATTTCAGCTTTCATCTTCGTCCCCCTCCTTCTGCCGACGTTCCGCGGCTCAGTGGTTCATAGATGTCTGGATATCACGATCGGAACCATATTTGCGGTATGAAAGATTCTTGTTGGCGAGAGCATTTCTGCTCATGCAAAGGTTTAGAGCCTGCTCTTGGCGAACGACAAGCCGCTCAATCCTTCCATCTGCGATGACGCAATCCCCTTGGCGGCCAATAGCACGTGGAAGCTCTCTCCCATTCCGGCGGGAGTTACCAGGTGTTTGAGTTGCAACGCGACCTTGGCGCGCTCCTGAGGAACTATGCAATCTTCGAACGCGTCGGCAAACTGGTTGCTCTCGCCGACTCCCATCAGGAATTGCGATTGCGTAAGCAGCGGTTGCACCTGCATTCCATTTTCTTCAGCGGCGGCGCGGAGAGCGGTAAAGTTCACGTGCGCCGTCAGGTCTTGCTCGCCCGGAGCCTGATAGGGGTCCGCGACTGCGGAGTGGTTTCGATAAGCCATCAGGGTTCCACGATGGCGGCCAGACAATTGTTCCTGGCGCGTGTAGCCATAATCCACCGCGATCACAACTCCCTTACGTATTGAGGCAGCCAGACGCGCCATATAATGCTGCGCCAGCAACGGCACTTCGACCCGCTCCCCGGCTTCGGGGCGTACGCCATGCCGGTCGAGAAATTCCAATTCTTCGGGCGAAGGCGTAACCCAGGTTTCGACGAAGCGGCCCTGTTCAGCGGCGATGCGAAGAGCTCCGTGCCGGCTCACTACCTCGACCGGAAAGGCGTCAAAGAATTCGTTGGCAAACACAATGACTGGGACGTCAGGGCCCAGGGCCCTTTCATCGATTGCGTCGTCCGGCAGGACTGAAGTGGTGCCTCCGCGAATTTTTTCCGTCGAGCTGTAAAAACTGTCATTCGCCTCGTATGAGCGCGCATATGCCCCCGCCGGGCCGGCATGACCCGAAGCTGCAAGGTCAGCAATGCGGCCTGTGTTTTCAGGGAGTGACGTGTCGGAGAACCAGGGCTCCAATCTCCGATGCGAATCTTTCTCGGCTGCATTTCCAGAAACCGAAGACGCCGTGCCGCTTGCGAAGAATCGTGCCAGCACGCTTCTCAGCCGGTCCCGCAAGGTGGAAGAACGCTCCGCGAGCGAATAATGGACCGAGTTGAAAAATCCCGGGAACTTTTTCTCTGACCAGGCAAGCACATCCTGCGCAAACAGGCCGCGGCCCGGACCCAATTCAAGAATTTCAATCGCAGAAGGAGTGTCGAAAACCCGCCAAATTTCTTCGAACTGCCGCGCCAACAGGCGTCCAAATACGGCGTGCACATCGCTCGAAGTGTAGAAGTCGCCGGCCTTTCCGAACTGCTCCGCGTGGCGCGAGTAATAACCCATTTCAGGGTGATACAGGCATAGATCCATATAACGCGAAAAAGGGATGGGCCCGCGATCGCTTATCTCCTGTTCAATCGTCTGGCGTAGGCTCACATGCCCTTCCGTTGTCTTTCCGCGCGATCCTGCGGGGTGCGAATGAACATTTCGACCATGTAGTCATGCAGACAGTCGTAGAGCTGCCGCTGGAATCCCCATTCGAACTGAGCGTGATCCAGATCCCGCGGATGAAGTTCGAAGTAGTAGGTATGCACGGGGACCGGTGGACTTTTGAATTCGATGATCACTTCCACGGCTTCGCCCTTGGCGCGAGCGGAGAAATGGAGCAGGGGATGCTCATAAAGGCTCAGCTGGGCGAGGACACGTGCGAGCCTCGGGTTGGCGTCATCGGCCACGACCCAATTCTATCGGGAGTTGCGGTTGCGTGCGCTCGGGCGGGATTCGGAACAGGAGAGGGTTTCTTAAAATTCCATTTTCAGCTTTCGGATCTCAGTTCCCGGTTATTCGTATCGCAGGGCTTCGATAGGGTCGAGCTTCGCGGCTTTGATGGCAGGCAGCATGCCGCTCACGATCCCCACGAAACCAAGAATGCCGGTGGCCCAGACCAGGGTAACGGCATCGATGGTGAGGTGGATGTCGCCTTCGTCGGCGCCCTCCTGAAATGCGCTCCAGAGAGTGAGTGACGGCACGCTCCACGAGACCAGATAGGCAAAAGCCACGCCCAGCAATCCTCCGAGCGCGGTAATGACCATGGCTTCCGCCAGGAATTGGAACATAATGTGCCAGCGATGCGCGCCTAACGCCTTTTCCACGCCGATTTCGCGAGTCCGCTGGGTTACTGAAACCAGCATGATGTTCATCAGGCCCACGCCGCCGATACCCAGCGTGAGTAAGCCGATGAAACCGAGGAGAATCTTGATTCCGGTAGTCATTACGCGCAGATCGACGAGATCGGAAAACACGTCAAACATGAAAATAGCGCGCTCGTCCTTGGGATCAAAGCCGTGGTGGAAGGCCATGGAATTGCGAATCGCCTTGACCACCTTGGTGTTGTCGCCTTCGTATTCCATGACGATCGAGTTCAGGTAATAGGTGTTCTTGAGATCGCTCATGGTACTGAAAGGCACGTAAATGTGCTCGTTCAGATTGTCGTCGCTGTTGTTGATCACGTGCTTGAGGATGCCTACGATCTGGTACGAGATACCGTCCACGCGAATGCTTTCGCCGATGGCATTCTGCCCGGAAAACAGTTTCTTCTTCGCATCGGCTCCGATAAAAGCGACGCGGGCATGGGTAAAGTCCTCGGCTTCGCCGAAAGGAGATCCTTCCGCAAAGTCCATGCGGCGCATGCGGGCATAGTTGGCATACACCCCGCTGACGCCATAGCTGGCGCTGCGCGTGCCCCAGGCCACGTTGCACTGCTTGAACACTTCAGGAGACATGCGCTTAAGCAAGGGGACTTCGTCGCGAATGTAATCGAGATCTTTGACGGTGAGACGGACTTCACTCCCGGCTTTGGTGCCTCCGGCCTGCAGCGAAGTGCGTCCCGGAAATATGAAAACCAGATCGGTGCCGAAGGAACGAAATGCCGCCCACAACCCTCGTTCGAAGCCGGCGCCGTAAGCCAGCAGCAGCACTACGGTGGCGATTCCCCATGCCATGCCGAGCATGGTGAGGATGCTGCGCCGCTTGTTGTGGCGCAGGGCGCTATACGCCTGGATGCCGAGTTCATGAATCACGGCTACTCCTGCCTCATGGCTTCAACCGGAGCCAGCAGCGCGGCCTGGCGCGCGGGATAAATTCCCGCCACGATTCCAGCAACCGCCAGGGACAAGATGGCCGCGACCGCGGACATGGGCACAATGCGCGGCGTATCGAAACCCTGCGGCGCGGGCAACTGCGCCAACGCAGTGACCAATGCGCTTGTGATCAAGAGCCCAATGCCGCCGCTGAAGATGGTGAGGAACGCTCCTTCGATAAAAAATTGGGTCAAAATATTCCTGTAGGTGGCGCCCAGCGCTTTGCGCAGACCAATCTCCCGCGTGCGCTCGGCCACCGAGACCAGCATGATGTTGACGATGCCGATCGCTCCCAGGGCCAGGGTCACAAATCCCACTATGCCAAGAAAGTAGTCCATGGCGTCGAATATCTTGTCCACCCGCTGGGAATTTTCGATCGTGTCCCAGTCCTCAAAGGCATCCTCAAGCTTGGGATCGAAGCCGTGGCGGCGGGCGATGATCTGGTGAATTTCCTCTTTGGATCGCTGGTGCTCGGCCTTAACCAGCGGACGGTAGTTGATGAAGGAAAGCGCGCTCTCGGAGTTTTCCTGCTTCAGGGGAAACAGGGTGCGCATGGTTTCGACGGGGATAAAGATGCGGGCGTTGGTTCCGTTGTTGCCGTCCTTCCCGACTTTAGCCAGAACTCCAATGATGTCAAAACGCACCCCGTTTAAAAGCATGGTCGCGCCCACGGCCGGCCGCCCCGGGAAAACGTTCTTCAGTAATTCCCAGCCGACAACCGCCACCCTGCGATGCTCGGTGTTGTCCTCATCGTTGATCCAGCGCCCGGTGCCCAGTGGAACGTTGCGAATCTGGTTGTATTCGGGACTCACGCCAAACACCTGGCCGTTCGTGGACCCGTAGTCACTGACCGCGCGAATGTCCTCACGATTGATGACCGGCGATACGAATCGCAGGGTCCGCGCCTCGCTGCGGATAGCGAGATAGTCCTCGTAGGTGAAGTGATAGGTCTGGCCCGACTGCAGGCTTCCCGAGACGGCAGGAATTCGTCCCGGAAAAATGAACATAATGTCCTGTCCCAGGGTAGCCAGATTCCGCACCTGCCCGCTCCGGAAACCCTCGCCCAAACCCACGAGCAGCAGAAGTGACCCCACGCCCCAGGCGATGCCGAACATGGTCAGGAACGAGCGCAGCTTGTGCGCCCACAAGGTGGCCAACGACTGCCGAACGATATCGAAAAGCACGTTCATAAACTTGTAGCCTTGACCGGCAAAGCTGGAACCTTGGCGATGTTTGCGGCCTCAGGCCACTGTGGCTCGTCCTTTTATTACGTCGCGGAAGGCAAATATGTTCCCGTATCTTCCAGCCTACTCCTTAGACCGTATTGCAGCGTAAAAGGATAGCCTCTTTTTGGGAGTCAAGTCCCCGGTACCGGGAGTGCTAACCAGGCAGGCGACGCAGAGTCTAATCGTTTGTTTTGATTCGCCCAGGCCCGTCTCAGCTGCACAAAATGAATTTCAGATCGGGGAGGTTTCCACCGTGTTCAAACAGCTCATGCGCTCCTGCTTCGTAAGTGCGTTCGTAGCCGCGGGATTGCTTCTTCTCGGGCCGCTGTGTCATGCGCAGTCCTTCGTTCTGAATCTGCCGCGACCCAGCCAGCGCGCGACCGTAACGCAACGGATTGGAATCACGGATATCACCGTCAACTACCACCGCCCAATGGTCAACAAACGCAAAGTCTGGGGAGGGCTGGTGCCCTACGGCCAGGTCTGGCGAGCCGGTGCCAACGAGAACACGACCATCCAGTTCACGGACCCGGTGACCATCGAAGGAAAGCCTCTCGCCAAGGGGATTTACGGTCTGCATATGATTCCCGGAGAAAACGAATGGACCGTCATTTTCTCCACAAACTACGCTTCCTGGGGCAGTTTCACCTACGACCAGGCCGAGGACGCGCTCCGGGTGACGGTCAAACCTCAGACCGCGGAATTTCACGAAGCGCTGAGCTATGACTTCGACGATGTGGGCCCGGATTCGTCCGTGGTGACGATGCGCTGGGAAAAAGTTGCCGTGCCCTTCAAGGTCGGCGTGAACACCCATGAGATCGTGGAGCAGAACCTGCACGGCCAGCTTCGCGGCCTATCGCAGTACACATGGGAGGGCTGGGACGACGCCGCCAATTATCTTCTCCAGGAAAAAGTCGATTTGGACGAGGCGCTCAAGTATTCCGACAAGTCGATTCAGAACGAAGCGCGATTCGATAATTTCATGACCAGGGCTCAGGTCCTGGATGCCCTGAACCGTAAAGACGAAGCCGCTGCGGAACGCAGCAAGGCGCTCACAATGGCCAGCGCAATTCAAATGCATGGTTACGCCCGCCAGCTGCAAATTGCCGGAAAACAGGATGAAGCCTTCGCTATTTACCGCGACAATGCCAAGAAAAATCCGGACCAGTGGATCGTGCACGTTGGCCTGGCGCGCATGTATTCGGCCCACGGCGACTTCGCCAACGCGTCCAGGGAAATGAATATCGCTGCAGCCGGCGCGCCGGACGGACAAAAACAGCCGATGCAGGCTTTCGCCAAGCGGCTGGAGGATAAGCAGGATATTAACAAGTAGGGGAAGGCAACTTCTGGCTTCTGGCTTCTGGCTTCTGGCTTTTACCTTTCGGTTTCTGGTTTCTAGTTCTGGTTTCTAGCTTCTGGCTTCTAGCTAGAAGCTAGAAGCTGCATCACCTGTGCCTCGTTAACCTGGGGTCGAAGCGAAACGCGAGCGGCTTGCCGAAGCGTAACTTCGCAAAATCCTGATGGCCGGGATTCAGCAGAATATTATCCTCTCCCGGGACCAGCGCGCTCGGAACTCGCAGCACGGGCGAACTTCCGGCCGCTATCCATTCATCTCCGATGGACTGCAGCTCCGGTGGTGGAGGATCCGACCTCCACCATCCGGGCAGGGTTGCGGGATCTACCGGTGCGATCAGTGCGTGGTCGACTTCCACGGCGATCAGCACGTACGCCTTGAGCAGTTCCGACGATTCGAGGTGGACCAGCATCTCGAGCGCGGCAAGCGATTGCGATTGCGCCGTGTAAACCAGTGCCGTTCCCGGACTGTTCCATCGGCCCCCAAATTCGAGCGCACCCTCTCCGCTGAAGGCGCTTTTCGCGTGCTTTCGTTTGGTAATTCGCCAGGCCGTAACCATCACGAAAAAATTCCGTGCTCCAGCCTCCCAATCAGGCGCTCAACCTCGCGGGCGCCGGGCTCGGTGCGGGAATAGGCAAGAGGAGACCGGCCGTCCAATGATTTCTGCGGAGAAGAGAGCCATTTGACAGCGGCCGCGACGTCGCCTTCAAAGAGCTCCACCGCCTCTTCGAACACGGCCGAGATGCGAAGCAGGCGCTCGGATTCGTCCGGAGTTAATCTCCCGGACGCTTTTCGCCGCGCCAGCGTCCGCTCCGGAATTCCCACCGCAGACGCCAACCGTGAAAGCGCCAGCCCGCTGCGAGACTCCAGCGCGTGCAGGGTCTTAAAAGAGAATCCACGCTCCAGTTGGTCAACGAGTTTAGCGGAGGTCGCGGCACTCAACCCCAGGCTCGCTCCCTGCGAACGGAACCTGAGGGCATGGCGCGAAGCGCCCGGCCGTGCGGCAGAGGCGGAACGATTGATTTCCGGGTCCATGCCCAAGTATCCTATCGTCCTGCCATATTGTCAATATTTCACTGCCACATGGCAGGACGATCAGATGGAAGCAAAGGCGTCCGCAGTCACCACTGTGTCTCTTCCCATGCGCCGCCCCACTTCGAGGGCGGTAGCGACAGTGAAATCGTCGGTCTCGGTACCGCGGATAATCTGCAACCTCTTTTCGCTGTTCACCGGTTCCGAGAAGCGCATGCCCAGGCAATTTCGGGCGCGATAGGTGACGCGGGCAATTTCGGTGATACTCAACGTGCAGAGGTGAGACGCGAGGATCGTGCCCGGACGGCAGATCTTGTCGAGCAGAGTGAACATTTCAATTTTGGATTCCAGCTCTTCCGGAACCGCCTCGATGACCAGATCGGCCTGGCGCGCGGCTTCTTCAACGCTGCCCGCGAACTGAACCCGGGAAAGTGCGGCATTGGCGGCATCGGAAGAAAGAACGCCTGCCGCAGCGGCGCGGTCAAACTGGAGGCGAATCTCAGATTCCGCCCGGCGCAGAGCGTTCGGCAGCAAATCTTCCAAAATCGTGCCATAACCGCCTGCGGCTGCCAGTTGAGCAATGCCTCGGCCTACGGAGCCAGCGCCGATCACGGCGATGGTCCGGACCTCGCGCACTACTGTCACTTGTCCTGCTGCCTGTCCAATTGGCCCAGCACCGAGTCCAGGTTGGTGCTGGCTGAACGAATGTTCTCGGCCAAACGCTTGCGTTCGTCGACATCCATCATGGGTATGGAAGCGCTGATGCGCCGCAGCGTAGTGTTGATGTCGTCCACGTAGTTAATGAGACGGATAAGTTCCCCTGTAGCTGCCATATTTAAACCTGCTCCTGTCGTCCGCGATTGACCATGCGGACGCAATCATTTTTACTCGTGCCTGGCCTGGCGCGAGCCCAGAAGCTCGGGCCGGGATGGACAGATGCTTGCGCTGGGCGATATCTACATTCTGAATGGTGCGAACCAATTAGTAAAGGCACCACGGGTATAGGTGCGCTCGTTCAGGCAACAGCCGCAATGCGTCAAAACCACGAAAAGGTCAGCTTTGATGGTTCACTAAGGGAGCCAACGTTGTCACTTTGGTAATGATCACCATCGATGTTATTTATGGGCCATCCGGCAGTCGCGCTGAATCTAATGCTCATATGGCAGACAAACCTTTAAAGCGTTACCTTTTCGCCAGCGACTTTGACCAGACCCTTACTTTCGACGATTCCGGTTACGTTTTGAGCGAACTGGTGGGAATTCCAACCGCGGAATTCGAGCGTAAGGCGCAGGGCATGGCCAGGCTAAACCTGGTGCAGCAGGGAGCGGAGCTGTCTTACCTGTTGCTGCATGATCCGGAGTTCCGCAAAAAAGTACGTAAGCAGGACCTGTACAAAGTCGGCAAGACCATTCGCCTGAAGGAAAATATTGAGCTGCTTTACCGGATCCTGGAGAACGGGGTGGACGGATATCACTTCGACTTCTACGTTCTCTCGGCGTCACCAGTCGAGGTGATCCAGTCCGCGCTCGAAGGCATCGTTCCGGAGGATCATATTTATGGGACCGAGTTCGTCTACAACTCTTCCGGTGAAATCGAAAGCCTGGTGCGGGCCACGGCGGGTTACGGCAAGGTCGCGGCACTGGACCGGCTACAGGCCGAATTGCAGATCGGCCCGGACCACATTATTTACACCGGAGACGGCAGCTCGGATATCAATGTGATGCTGCACGTCAAGATGCGCGACGGCTTTACGATCGCGGTGTCCGAAGCCAAGCACATTTCTCAAGTCGCCCGCAGGACGGTTCTGAGCACGAATGCCCTGGCCGTTCTCGGCCCCATCCTGGAAGAAACGGTAGGCTGGGAGCGCGCCCAGATTCGGCGCTTCTTTGAATCCTACGGCATGCTGATCCAGGAATGGGACAGCGTACGCACCGACTGGCTGACGCTGCGGCCAGCGGTAAAGGATGAATCCCAGGCTGTCACCGCCAGTGCATGAATCTCCATCTGCGGTTCCGACATCAATGGTAGTGGCAGTATGCGGCCGGAAGCATCGCTGCCCGGCTAGTGACGAGCGTCATCAGCCAGGGCGTTGCAGGAGTTGCGCTCAGGACGTTCGCCGAAGAAAATAGAGATCCGATGCTTCGAGACAAGAATCTCATTCCGCTTTCCCACCAGCACCAGCATTGCCTGGCGCTGTGTGTGCGTCTGGACCGCGCCATACAGGCGGGCGGAGTTGATCTGGAGGCGTGGCAGGCAGAGATTCAGCAGATCTTTGAACAGGAAATCGCGTTTCATTTCAGTGCCGAAGAAAAAGAATTGTTTCCGGTGGCCGCGCGCTACCCCGAGTTGCAACCTTTGGTGCAGGAGCTTCTCACCGGACATGTTCTGCTGCGCGATTTCTTTTCCCGCGCCGCCGCGCGCAAATTGCATGTAGCCGGATTGCAGGCTCTGGTGGAAAAACTCGCATCCCACATTCGCAAGGAAGAGCGCGAGCTGTTTGAAGGCATGCAGAAACTGATGGCGCCGGAAGAGCTTTCCGCGGTGGGAGCGGCGCTGCAACACTCCCTGGCCGAAGCGTCCCACGTGTGCAACATTCCAAACGAAGCCACCCGCCTGCGCCCCAAACCATAAAACTGTCATCCTGAGCGCAGCTTCGGCTTCGCGAAGCGAAGCAGAATCGGAAGCTATCACGAACCACGTAGGGGCGGGCGCCCCCGCCCGCCCGGTGAAGCGAAGCTCTGCTGAAGTTTGCTGCCAGGTGGGCAGCGCTGAATCCGGGGCGATGTTTCTTTCATCTAGCAGACATGAACCGAGAAGTCACTTCCCTTCCTGTGTCGAATTACTCCGAGCCGGCGGCAGATCAATCTGGAAACGCGCTGAACGATTCCGTCTTGCTCGATGCCTATTCGCGGGCAGTGGTGGGCGCGGCGGAGAAACTCAGCCCGTCCGTGGTGAAGATTGATGTGGCCCAGGAGGGCAAAAACCGGTCCGGCGAACCGCGCGAGCGGCAGGGCGGCGGCTCCGGATTTATTTTCACTCCTGACGGACTGATCCTCACCAACAGCCACGTGGTACACGAAGCCACGCGCATCCAGGTTTCTTTTGCCGACGGGCGGCGCTTCCCTGCTCGCACCATCGGTGACGATCCCGCGACCGATCTGGCCATTGTGCGCGTTGACGCGCCCAACAACGACGCTCCTACTCTGGTGGCCGCGCCTCTGGGGGACTCGCGCAAGTTGCGCGTAGGACAGCTCGCGATTGCCATTGGAAATCCTTACGGATTCCAGTACACGGTCACGGCCGGAGTGGTGAGCGCTCTGGGACGGTCTCTGCGTTCCTACTCGGGGCGCATGATCGACGATGTGATCCAAACCGATGCGGCGCTCAACCCAGGCAATTCAGGCGGCCCGCTGGTGACGTCTGATGGCCAGGTCATCGGCGTCAACACCGCGACCATCATGGGTGCGCAGGGATTGTGTTTCGCAATCGGAATCAATACCGCCAAGTTCGTCGCAGGACGCCTGCTGCAGGAGGGCAGAATTCGGCGCAGCTATATTGGCGTCGAAGCGCAGACGACGCCGTTGCACCGGCGCCTGGTACGCTTTTACAACCTTCCGCAGGAAACGGGCGTGGTCGTGATTTCCGTAAGCGATGGCAGCCCCGGCCAGAAGGCAGGATTGCGGGAAGGCGATGTGATCGTCGCGCTCGACGGTGAACCAGTAGCGGGCGTAGATGACCTGCATCGCCTGCTGACCGACGCGAGAGTTGGCGTCAGCAGCACACTTGCGGTATTGCGCTGGACGGAAAAACTGGAACTGAAAATAGTCCCCGAAGAAGCAAAGTAGGCAGTTGCGGTTGGGTGTTCGCGGGCGACCCGCCCCTACGTGGTCCGGGGAGATTAAATCTTGGCAAAGACGTAAAGAGGTTGTGTGGAGATGGGTCTTCGACCCGTCTGGCCGAGCGAAGCTCGGCTGGTCTTTTTGATTGTTCTGTCAGCAAAGGGACGATGCCTTTCATCGTTCGCAAAGATTCAGTCGCAAAACAGCCGAGCTTCGCTCGGCGCGGACGGTCGAAGACCAGTCCCCACATGGGCGGTTACCTCGCTGTAAACCTCTGCCCCTCGGCTGTCATTGCAACCACCGCCACCCTGTGTTAGCTTCTTGAAACAGCAGAGGTTAGCTTGCAATCGACGATTCCTGCCGGGCTGGATCGCAAGGAAGCGGAAGTTTACCAGCGGCTTGATCCGGAACGGCTCCCAAAACACATCGCGATCATCATGGACGGCAATGGCCGCTGGGCGAAACGCCGCCACCTGCCGCGCATGGCCGGACACCGCGCCGGAGTTACATCCGTGCGCTCGACGGTGGAGACGGCCGCCCATATCGGAATCCCCTGGCTGACCCTGTACGCATTTTCGGAAGAGAACTGGAAAAAACGTCCCCGAAGCGAAGTAGATTTCCTGATGGGCCTGCTGTGCCGTTATCTCAAGGCGGAAGTTCCGACTCTCAACAAAAACAATATTCGCCTGGAATACATCGGACGCCAGCATGAACTGCCGCCTTCCGTGCAGGAGAAGATGGGGTGGGCGCGAGACGCGACCGCCGGCAATACCGGCATGGTCCTGACCCTGGCGTTGAATTACAGCGCGCGCACCGAACTGGTCGATGCCTTCATGTCGATCGTGAATGCTGCCACCCGCAACGGCGGCCTGGATCATCTGGACATCGACGAGGACGCGGTTTCGCAGAACTTGTACACCCGGCACCTGCCCGATCCCGATCTGGTGGTACGCACCAGTGGCGAGATGCGTCTCAGCAATTTTCTCTTGTGGCAACTGGCATACGCTGAAATCTATGTCACTCCGACCCTGTGGCCGGAGTTCCGCGGCGTACACCTGCTCGAAGGGATCGCGGAATTTCAAAAACGCGAGCGGCGATATGGCGGACTGGCTGAGAGCGCCGCTCACACCTCGCATCAGCATCCATCAAAAACGGGCCGGAGCTAGAGGGCTTGCATCTACTAAAGCGAATTCTCACCGCCGTGGTGCTGATTCCCGTCGTCCTTCTCCTGGTGCTGCGCGCGCCAGTGCCGGTTCTGGCTCTGATCGCTGCCCTGGTGGCGCTGCTGGCGATTCAGGAGCTGCTCAAGATCTCCGAGGCCTACAAGGTTCGGCCTTTGCACTGGCCGACCTACATTTTCGCCGGGCTGTTTTTTCTGTTTCTGGCGGTCAATCCGGGACACGATACGCCCTTGCTCTCCACCTCGGTGTTTGCCGGGACAGCGGCGTTCGTGGCCTCCATTGCCCCCTTTGTCTTTCTGGCTATCGCAATGAACCGGGCCGATCTAGGCACTTCATTTCCGGCGGCCATGACTTCCGCATTTGCCTTCGCCTATGTAGCACTGCCTCTGGGATGCTTGGTGCAAATACGGGAGCAGGCATCGGGCGCGTTCATGGTTTTATATCTGCTCTTGCTGGTTTGGGCGGGAGACATTTTCGCCTATTTCGTAGGACGGTCACTGGGACGCCATCTGATGTCGCCGCGCGTCAGTCCCCGAAAAACATGGGAAGGAGCGCTGGCCTCCCTGATCGCAAGCGTCGGAGTTGGCATCCTGCTGTACACCTACGCTCTTCCCATCAGCACCGCGCTTTTCAATACGCACCTGATCGAAAAAAAAGATGGCCTGTTCGCCCTGTCGAAGGCGCCACTGTGGCCGATCATTCTTTTGTCGGCGGCGCTTAATGTCGCCGCACAACTGGGTGATCTGGTGGAATCGCTGATCAAGCGGGGCGCGGGAGTCAAAGATTCAGGGACGCTTCTTCCCGGCCACGGAGGCATGCTTGACCGAGTTGATGCCCTGCTCTTCGCCGCTCCCCTGCTGTGGTACTATGCCGCCTGGCGCGTGATGCAATAGGTAGAACTGCTCGGTCGGGAGCGTCCCCCCCACCCGTACCCAGCCCTGAAGTGATCCCCGGAGACATCTTTTGCCCGCCAAGTTGCCTCATGGGTCAAAAGGGATTCTCTCGAAACCAGGCCGGACGGAACTATAATCGACGAACATCATTACCTGGCGATTTTGCGCAGCAGGAAATGAAGATCGCCCCTCGGAGATCAGGTTTTTAAAGCCCACTCATGAAACGTATTGCCATCCTGGGATCCACGGGCTCTATTGGGCGCAGCACGCTGAGCGTGGTTGAAACCTATCCTGAACTATTCCAGGTGATTGCTCTCGCTGCCGGACGGAATGTGGACACGGCCTTCGAGCAGGCCCGGCGCTGGAAGCCCAAACTGATTTCGATTTCCACTGCCGTCGATGCCGAAATTCTGCGCTCGCGGCTGCATGCCTCCGGCTTGAGCGCCATAGAAGTCGTGCATGGCCAGCCCGGAACTGTGCAGGTGGCGACTCATCCCGATGTGGATTTTGTGGTCAGCGCAATCGTCGGCGTAGCCGGACTCAAAGCGACCTATGAGGCGGTAAAAGCCGGAAAGACGGTTGGACTGGCCAACAAGGAATGCATGGTGGCCGCCGGAGAGTTGATCGCCGCGGAAGCCATACGCCAGGGCAAGCCGCTGCTGCCGATTGACAGCGAACACAACGCCGTCCATCAATGTCTGCGAGGCGGCCGGATGGAGGAAGTCGAGCGCATCTGGCTGACCGCTTCCGGAGGGCCCTTTCTTTACACACCAAAGTCGCAATTTTCTTCGATCACCGTGGCTCAGGCGCTCAACCATCCGACGTGGAAAATGGGGCAGCGGATCACGATCGATTCGGCGACTCTGATGAACAAGGGATTCGAAGTTATTGAGGCGTGCCGTTTGTTCAACTTGCCGCCGAGCCGAGTACAGGTCATAGTGCATCCTCAGTCCACGATCCATTCCATGGTCGAGTTCGTGGATGGCAGCATACTTGCTCAGTTTTCGGTAACCGACATGCGCCTGCCTATTTTGTATGCCCTGACCTATCCGGATCGCGTTCCGTCAGCTATGCGCTTCCCGGTCATGGACTTACGGCATCTCGAATTCCTGCCGCCGGATATGGAAAAATTCCTCTGTCTGGGCCTCGCCTATCAGGCTGCAGAGGCCGGGGGTGCGAAAACTGTTGCACTCAATGCCGCCGATGAAGTCGCAGTCGCTGCATTCCTGGAGGGCCGAATCGGGTTCGACCACGTGCCTTACATGATTCAACAGGTCCTTTCTGCAACGGAAGCCGCTAAGCTGGAATCTATAGAACAAGTCTTGGAAGCGGACTCTTCCGCGCGCGACCTGGCTCGCAAAGTTGTTGAAGAGCTGGGAGCAACGCGGGAAAGGTCGCGGCCGGTTTCAACCGCTGTGCGGATCGACTAGGACAAACTTAATCTTATGTCTGGATTTTTGATTGCTGTTCTCTCTGTAGGCGTGATTCTGGGATTCATGATCCTGATTCACGAGTTCGGCCACTACGCCGTGGCCAAGCTCCTGGGTGTTCGCGTAGAGCAATTTGCCATCGGCTTCGGCAAGCGCCTTTTCGGTTTCAGGAGGGGCGAAACCGACTACCGGATCAACGCGATCCCGCTTGGCGGCTACGTAAAGATGTCCGGCGAAAACCCGATGGACGTCCGCACCAATGATCCGGGCGAGTTTATGTCGCACCCGCGATGGCACCGTTTTTTCATTGCCATCGCCGGCCCCGCGATGAATATCCTCTTCGCAGTCGGGCTGCTCACCTGCGTTTACATGGTGCACTACGAGTATCCGGCGGTACTCGACGAACCAGCAGTGATCGGATGGGTGACGCAGGATACACCCGCCGCCAAAGCCGGTATTTTGGCCGGCGACCGCATCGTCAACATCGACGGCATCCAGAACCCCACCTGGGAGCAGGTCATTCCCCGCGAAGCTTTGAACCCGAACCAACCGCTTGAGGTTTCTGTCGAGCGCGCAGGCCAGGTGCTTACCAAAACCATCGTTCCCGAGGCTTACGGTCCCAATCAAATGGGATCCGCCGGCTGGTCGCCGAAAGAACCAAGCTTCCCCATCACCGATCTGGATCCGCCGGGCATGCCTGCTGAAAAAGCCGGGATGAAAATTGGCGATGAGATCGTCAGCGTGGACGGGCAGCCTATCGTCGGCCTCGAACCCATGATCGAGAGCCTGAAACGTACCCAGGACAAACCGATCCAGATTACGGTGAGGCGCAATGGCCAGCTTCTCGACTTCACCGTGAAGCCAGTCTTGTCAGACATTCACGGCGATCAACGCTATCGCGTCGGTATCGGCAGCGCACCCATGAAAATTTCGTCGCTGCCGCTGGGAGCTGCGTTCCGCCGATCGCTCGAACAAAACAAGCAGGGCTCTCTGTTGATCCTCGAGCTCGTGCAGAAGATGATTCAGCGAAAGATCTCGATCCGCTCCATCGAAGGGCCCATCGGTATCGGACGCGCCGCCGGTCAGGCAGCCAGCAAAAAAGGCTGGACTCCGCTTCTGGAGTTGACCGCTGGAATCAGCCTCAATCTCGGCATATTCAATCTGCTGCCCATTCCCATCATGGATGGCGGCGTCATCCTGCTGCTCTTCGTCGAAAGCCTAATTGGCCGGGACATCAGCCTGCGAATCAAAGAGCGCATCTACCAGGCGGCCTTTGTATTCCTGGTCCTGTTCGCGGTCATGGTGATCTACAACGACGTAGCCAAGATGCTGCCTAACGTGATGGGGAGGATGCCGTAAAGCAGCTATCAGCTTTCAGCTTCTGGCTGCTAGCTTCTGGCTGCTGCCTTCCGGCCACTAGCTCCTGACTCGCCCACCCCCACGACCTGTCATCCCGACCGGAGCGAAGCGTAGCTTCGCGTAGTGGAGGGACCTGCTGTTTGGCAGCGCCTCAGACGCTGCTCCATGGAAGAGCTGCCATAATATGCTCGACACCATAACCCATTCATTCTTCGTTGGTTACCTATTGATAGCTGAAAGCTGAGAGCTGAGAGCTTTTCCCTCCCGTGCTAAAATAAATCTTCTCCATGGCAGACATTCGACGCAGAAAATCTGTGACCGGCTCCATCGCCGGCGTGAGAATCGGCAGCGATGCACCAGTTGTGGTGCAATCGATGACCAACACCGATACCGCGGATATTCCTTCAACAGTGAAGCAGGTTGCCGCCCTGGCCAAAGCCGGGTCCGAATTGGTCCGGGTCACAGTGAACAACGAAGAGGCTGCCGCCGCCGTCGCGCCGATCGTTGAGCAGCTCGCCGGCCTGGGTGTAAATGTGCCAATCATAGGAGACTTCCATTACAACGGGCACATCCTGCTTAAAAAATATCCCGAGTGCGCTCGGGCGCTGGCCAAGTACCGCATTAATCCCGGCAATGTGGGAATCGGACGCAAGGACGATAACAATTTCCGCACCATGATCGAAGTTGCAGTCGAGAACCAGAAGCCCGTTCGCATCGGCGTGAACTGGGGATCGCTCGACCAGTCGCTTCTCACCCGGATGATGGACGAGAATTCGCTGCTGCCCGAACCCAAAGACGCACGCGAAGTCACCATGGAAGCCATGGTGGTGAGTGCGTTGAATTCCGCCAGCCTGGCGGAGAAGTACGGGTTGCGCCCGGACCAGATTATTCTTAGCGCGAAAGTAAGTGGCGTACAGGATCTGATCGACGTCTACCGTTCTCTCGCCGCGCGCTGCAATTATCCGTTGCACCTCGGACTCACCGAAGCCGGCATGGGCGCCAAAGGCATCGTGGCTTCAAGCGCCGCGCTCGGAGTTCTGTTGCAGGAAGGCATTGGCGATACCATCCGCGTCTCGCTGACACCCGCGCCTGGCGGAGATCGCACTGAAGAAGTCCGCGTGGGGCAGCAGATCCTGCAGTCCCTCGGAATTCGCAGCTTCACGCCGCAGGTGACGGCGTGTCCCGGATGCGGCCGCACCACCAGCACCTTCTTCCAGGAAATGGCGCAGCAGATCCAAACTTACCTGCGCGACCAGATGCCGGTATGGAAGGGACATTACACCGGCGTAGAAGAAATGAAGGTCGCCGTCATGGGCTGCATCGTAAATGGTCCCGGCGAATCGAAGCACGCCAGCCTCGGCATCTCGTTGCCGGGCACGTTCGAGGAACCAAAAGCTCCGGTTTACGTGGACGGCCGCCTGTTCACCACACTCAAGGGCGATAAGATCGTGGCAGAGTTCATCCAGATCCTGGATAACTACGTGGAATCGCACTACGCCGCCAAAGAAGAATTAGCCGCAAAATAATAATGTAGGCGCGAGCGCCCTCGCTCGTGCGGCAGTGAGACGAACCCGTCGTCTCTATGTCTTTCCCATCTCGAAACAGCATTTTCAGTTTTTCTCCTTTGTGCCCTCCCTCGTCTTAGCCGCTGTGATATTTGCGCAGTGTGCGCCCAGTCTACGAATATCGTCGCCACTTGCCTCACTATCAAAGTGACAATAAAGCGATCTTCCTGACATTCTCGACTCACCAACGCTGGATCTTGCCTCCGGACGCGCGGTCCATCACTCTGGATGCTTGCAGGTGGGGAAATGGAAGTCGCCTTACCCTGCATGGAGCGGCAGTTATGCCCGACCACGTTCATCTGATTTTCACCCCGTTGTACCACGGCGACTGCCTCTACAGCGTCGCGGAGATCATGCAAGCCATCAAGAGCGTCTCGGCGCACAAAATGGTTGCTCCATCGTTCCGGACAGGTGTGGCAGCCTGAATCGTTTGATCGCGTGCTCAGACGTGAGGAGAGCATTCGTGCCAAGGTTGAGTATGTGATTCAGAATCCTGTGCGGGCGGGATTAGTCCGAAATGCCAGCGAGTATCGATGGTTGTGGGTCCCAAGGCTGGCAAGAACTGCGTGAACGGAATCTGCACGGTCGACCTCGCTGCCGCACGAGCGAGGGCGCTCGCGCCTACACTAGGCCAGCAGCGGTAGGTCTTGACTTGCGCCCTCGTCGTAAATTGGGTCGGCGATCTGGCTCAGTTCTGGATAGTGCTTCAGCAGCGGCTCGGGGGCTTTGACTCGCCTTTCCGTAATGCCGTTTTTCAACTGCAGGGCGTTCACCGCGGCTTTGCCTTCGAAATGATTGTTGGCGACGACGTAGGTGAATTCCGCTTTGCCGGCGATGCGAACGATCTTTTCTCTCCATCCCGCCAGCTCGGCTTCGTTGTATAGATAGTTGTAGCGGTCAGCGCCGGTGTCGGCGTCAAACCACTGGTCGTAGTTTCGTCCGTGCAGACGCACGTAGCCTACCGGCGACGTTACATGCTCCGTGGGTTCGAGTGAATGGCCGATCACCGGCTGATCGATGTTGCAGAACGCGACATTCTTCTCCGTGAAATAGCGGATGGTTTCCGGATTGTCCCAGCTGTCGTGACGCACTTCGATCACCCGCGGATATTCGATGAACTGGCGGATTAGCCGCTCCACGTATTCGCGGTTGAGCGACGTGTTCTTGAACGAGACTGGAAATTGAATCAGCAGCGCGCCCAGCTTCCCTTCTCCCGCCAGCGTTTCCAGGCCTTCGCGCGCGAGAGCTTCGTCTTCATCATTGGGCTTGATGGAGGCGGCCGAAGTGGGCTCCATCACGGCGATCGGATTGTGAGTGAACGAACGATGCAGCTTGGCGGTGAACATGAAATCCGGATTCACAGCCTGCGCTTTTCGAACCCAGAGTTTGGCGAGATGCGGTTTGATGTGCCCGTAAAAGGAAGTGTTGATCTCCACCATGTCAAAGCACTGCGCCAGAATCTCCAGCGGATGCTGCTTCCGGTGCTGCATTCCGGGCGGATAAACAACTCCCTCCCAGTCTTTGTAGGACCAGCCGGCGGTGCCGATTCGGATTGGGTGAGACGAGTCCACGGAACTCATACACAGTTAGATGCCAGCAGCCTAGCATATGTGCCGATGTGCGAGCCTAGGACTGATTCATCCTAAGAGGCGCAGCGCGGGTCAGCCGCGCTGGCGCTGTGAGAGCAAATCGGGCCGGGACGCGTCCGCTTATAGGGGCCCTTCGACTCCGCAACAGCTTCGCGATGCGAAGCTGTTTCTGCGCTCAGGATGACGTCGGGGAGCGGTCTAGTAGAAAAGCAGCGCGACCCAGTAAGCCCCGGTGGGATAACTTTTGGTACGGGCGTAGCACGAGCCCACCGAGAAAGAACGGACTGACCGGTCGTCGATCGCATGGGATGCGTTCGCAGGAACCACCTGCGGTTGCGAAGTTGTGTAGCGCAGAATCACGCGGCCGCCCGTGAGCGGGGCGCGCAATGAATTGGCGGCGGCCATATCGCAGGCTGCGGCAGCCGCTTCGCTGCCATCCCCGCGGTGCAACGCCTGCAGGCGGGAATGAACTCGCATCCGGCCTACGGTGGCGGCGACCAGGTCTTCCGCGTCGCGGGCGGAATAGCTCGGCGAACTGTGTCCAAAATCTTGTGCCACGTAAAGCGACCGTCCTTTGCGCACCACGCTGAATCCGGCCACGTTGTAGTCGGCATTCAGCAGATTTGCGCGGTGCGGTGGAGAGTGCATCAGGCTCTGGTGGGCCTGATCTACGCTGCCGGCGAAAGCGACATTCTCGCCCGACTCGTCGAGATGCTCTTTCGTGTTGGCTGCCAGCCGCTTCTCCAAGCGCGGTTCGCCGGAGAGCTGGTGAGAAAGCTTTCCCTGCTCCGCCATGGCGATGGCATGCGCCCGGGCCGCCTGGGTGAGTCCATCGTCTTCCTGCAACGGAGCAAGTCCGGCTTTAGCCCGCTCGCGGTTCGCCATGTCGAGCAGCCAGCGCGCCGCCTCGGTGTCATAGTATGGGGAGGACCGGGAATCCGCCGAGCCGGAAGCGGCCTGCCGTGCTGCCTGCAACGTCGAGAGGTTCAAGGTCGCGACACCCGTCAGGACCATCAGCACGATCGATGTCAAGGGACGGGCCATATGGGTTGTCGTCTTGCCTCGGAAATGGAGCGAAATCAAAGTTCCGCTTTGCTTCCCTTACGCTAGCCCCTAAAATCGGGGTGAGCACCTTACGATGGGGACATTCCTGCTGGGCATACTTGTCGTTGCCAACGTAGTACTTCTGATACTGCTGGCGGCGATCTTTCGCCGCGGCTCCGGCTTTTCGCAAACTACTGAAATAAGTGACCTTGCGCGGCAAACCGAGTTGCTGCACCAGTCCCTTTCCCAAAAGTTCAGCGACGCCACCCTCGACATGGCTACGCGACTGGAGAGCACCAAGGGAGATCTACGGCAGGGTGTGACCGATCGTCTGGCCCAGGGGTTCAATGAAATTCGCACGACAGTGGAATCCCAACTGGCGGGCGGGCGGCGCGAACAGACTCACGATTTGCGTGAGGCGCGCACCGAGCTGACTTCGTCGTTGGCCCTGACCACTTCTCAGCTCAAAGTCGAGTTTGAAAACCTGAATCAGAAAACGGCACAGAATCTGGATTCAATCCGCGACCGGGTGGACGCCAAGCTTCACGCCATCACCGATCAGGTGCAGCAAAAGCTGGATCAGAACATCAAGGAAGGTTTTGCTCACTTCGAAAAAGTGCAGCAGCACCTGAAGGCCGCGGAAGAACAGTTACGGGAAGTGGGCGCGCTGGGACACTCGATCAACGATCTCAGCAATATGCTCAAGCTGCCGCATCTTCGCGGCACTTTTGGCGAGGCCAGCCTGGAACGCCTGCTGGCGGACTTCCTGCCCGCGCACATGTTCGAGCTGCAGTCGTCCGCCGGCGACGGCAATGGACGCGCGGACGCTGTCATCCAGTTTCCTGATCGCCGCCTTCCCATCGACGCAAAATTCCCCCGCGAACAGGTACTGGCGCTCTTTGAAAGCAACGTCGAATCCGAAATTGAAGAGGCTCGACACGAGTTCGTGCGAGTGATGAAAGTGGAAGCCCGCCGAATCAAAGCGTACATACAGCCCGAACACGGAACCACCGACATCGCCTTGATGTATCTGCCCAGCGAAACCCTGTACATGGAAGCTATCCGCAATCGCGATCTGGCCGACTGGCTCAATGCGCAGCATGTGTTTCCAGTCTCGCCCAACACTTTGCTCATGACCCTGCAAACCATTGCGCTGGTCCACAAGTGGTACGAAGTCGCCAGCCGTTTCGAAAAAAGCCGCCTGGAGCTGGCTAAAGCGCAAAAATCATTCGACCATTTCCAGAACCAGTTCGAAACCGTCGGCAAGAATCTGAATAAAGCCCAGGAAGCGTTCGATACCGCGCAGCGGCATCTGAAGACTTATCGCGGCCGGGTCACGGCGCTGAGCGGACAGGAACAGTTGGAACTGGACGCAGCCGCCGCGAAAGACACCGGAGAGCCCATGCTGCCGCTGACCGATAAGGCCAGCGCCTAGCTCTCGCCCCTCCGGGGCATGGACCTTGTGGGGGAAGGATTTTGCGTGGGACGGCCTTTTGTGGGACGGACACTCTTGTCCGTCGCCTTTGAAGTTGCCTTGATGCAGCTTTAATTGATTTGCGCAGGCCTTGTACTCGACACTGTCTGAAGACCGATCGAAAGCGGCGGACAGGAGTGTCCGCCCCACATGACACAAAAAAGCCTCCCTTTCGGGAGGCTTTTTATCTGTGTTTACAGATACGAACTACTGAACGCGAGCGTTGTGCTTCTTGCGATAGATCGCGTTTGAGGTGCGATTTTCCTGGCGGTTGACCTGGCGGTGCTCCGCCCCCGTAAGCCGGCCACCGTTGGCTGCGCGATCATTGTGAACTTCCTTGTTGATGGCGGACTCGCGGCCTTCAAGGTGAGCGGTTTCTCCGGCGGTCAATTGGCCGCTCTTCACGCCTTGAGCGATGCGTTCCTGCTGGTTGCGCTGACGCTGTCCTACTTCAGTCTTCGGATCGACATTCTGGACGCGAGCATTGGTCTTGTCCTGGTGAATGTCTTTCGAGACGACGTTCTGCTGCTGGTTCAGCGTGGCGCGGTCGGCCGAGGTCAGGTGACCGTTATCCAGCTTGCGCATATCGTGCTCTTCCTGGTTCACTTCAGATTCCTTCTTTTCCAGGTTCTTGGTTTCGCCCGCGGTCAACTGCCCGCTCTGAATGCCGTTGGCAATGCGGTCCTGCTGGTTTTCCTTGCGCTGGTTGATGGTGGCCGGCGCGGCTGCCGGAGTGGTCGTGGTTTGCGCCGCCGCAGGCAGCATGAGTCCGGCCACGACTGCGGTCAAAATTAAACCTGTATTTTGAAGCTTCATATGGTTTCTCCCTGCTCCCTTTAGTGCGCTTTCTGCAGCCCTTTTGGGGGCCACATCTTTGAACACCGGGCTGAAGACAATGTTGCGGTAAAAATGGACAGTCTTGTAACCGAACAACTTCAGGGATGGTTACTAAAGTCGGTGAACCGTCGAAGCCCGGGCTTACGGCTAGAGCCCAGCCTCGAGGCGCGAACGCGGATCGAGGAAATCGCGCAGGGCATCGCCGATGAAATTGAAAGAGAGTACCGCGAGCATCACTGCAAGGGCGGGAAAAAGCACGAGATGGGGAGCGTCGAAAAGATGTGCGCGGCCATCGTTGAGCATGGCTCCCCAACTAGCCGTCGGCGGCGCCACTCCCAAACCCAGGAAGCTCATGGTGGCTTCGGCCAGAATAGCTCCCGCCATTCCGATGGCAGCCTGCACGATCACAGGTTGAATGATGTTGGGAAGAATGTGGCGGACAATCACGCGCGTGTCACTCGCACCCAGCGCCCTGGCCGCTTCTACATATTCGCGTTCGCGCGCGGCCAACACCTGCCCTCGAACCAAACGGGCGTAGCCTACCCAGCCCCCAAGAGAAAGCGCCAGCACGAGATTGAATATTCCCGGACCGCGGAAAGCCACAAACGCGATGGCCAGCAGAATTCCGGGGAAAGAGAGAAACGCGTTCATGACCACAACATTAAAAAAGCGATCGATATTTCCACCGTAGTACCCCGCGATCGATCCCACGAGCAGGCCAAGCGCCAGCGAGAGAACCACCACGGCACTCCCCACGAACATGGAAATACGCGATCCGAATATGAGTCGGGAAAAGATGTCGCGACCCAGTTCGTCGGTGCCGCACCAGTGTGCCGCAGAGGGCGGCGAGAGACGCGCGGGTAAGTTGATAAAAGCGGGATCCTGGGGAGCGATCCACGGCGCGAACACGGCAAAGATCACAAAGACGAGCACCAACACCGCGCCGGTGGTTGCCAGCGGGTTGTGGCGGGCGGCGCGCGGGAGCGAGATGGAGAGAGTGGACATGGTCAATACTGGCTTTAACCGCGAAGAGTGCAAAGCAGGAAAAGAGTCAGATACCGTAACCCCAGAACGAGAGCTTACCTACGTTCTTCTTCATCAAATTCTTGAAGCGCCTGAGCGCGTCGGTCTCTCGCAAAAGGCACTTGGACTGCGTACTTCCGTGATTTTGGCACGAACGTTTTGCGGCCTCGCTGGCCGGATGAGCGTCCACCCGGATGGATGTCAGGGTCACCGCCGTAGGTGATCGCCTTCCTTTCATATAGGAAGTCTAAACGCAATTCGTAAAGAGGAATAGAGCGGTAGTACTGGTTTGAGTGTACTTTTTATGGTACGCCAACTTGAAGAATTATTGACGACGGCCTCAAAAACAGATGCCTCGGAAGATGGAGCGATGAGTAGGAAGAATATAGGAACGAGCATTGACGACTTTTTGAAGAAAGAGAACGTCTTTGGAGGAGGCACAGGCCGTCAAAGTGGTCTTAGCCTGGCAACTCGCTAAGGCTATGAAAGCAAAAATCTCCAAGGCTCGCATGGCTGTTCTTTTGAAGACGAGTCGCTCTCAGGCGGATCGCATTCTCGATCCAAGACGCGACATGACGCTGTCGAGCCTGCAGCGGGCAGCGGCTCTCTTCCGCCAGAGGGTTGTGATCGAATTGGTGTGAATCGCCAAAACCTAATGTGTAGCTCCGACGTCTCGCCGCTACATTTGCGTTACTGCCTGATCCTCGGGTTCACCGCGGAGTACAGCAGGTCGGTCAGGAAATTCACGGCTACGTAGGTCAATCCAATCGCCAGGATGCAGCCTTGCACCAGATAGTAATCACGATTGGAGATGGCCTGGATGGTTAGTCGCCCGATTCCGGGCCAGGAAAAAATCGTTTCAGTTACGATCGCCCCCGCCAGCAATGCCCCAAACTGCAGTCCCAGCACGGTAATCACCGGAATCATGGCGTTGCGCAAAGCGTGGCCGTAAATGACGGCGGGTTCGGATAGCCCCTTGGCCCGCGCCGTGCGAATGTAGTCTTGTCCCAGTTCCTCGAGCATGGAAGTGCGCACCATGCGGGTCAGGATTGCAGCCAGGGCGCCGCCCATAGTGATCGCGGGAAGCACGAGGTGGCCGAAGCTGCCCGAACCCGAGACCGGCAGCCAGCCCAGCTTGATCGCGAAAAACAGGATCAGGATGGGGCCGAGCGCGAAGTTGGGAAAGGACAAACCGAACAGGCTGACCATGCTGAGCACGCGATCGTCCCATCGGTTGCGCCGCCGCGCCGATCGTACACCTGCCGGAACCGAAAGTATGATGGCCACCAGCAGCGCCGACAGGGTCAACTGCAGAGTGTAGGGATAGCGCTGCACGATCAAGCGGGTCACGCTCTGGTTGAAGCGCAAGGATGGCCCCAGATCACCGTGCAGCACGCCCTTCCAGTAATTCAGGTACTGGCGGCCGAGGGGAAGATCGAGGCCATAGGCATGGCGGGCAGCCTGCACATCGGTCACCGGTGCGCCTTCTCCCAGCATCTGCAGGATGGGATCGCCGGGCACTAGATGAATCAGAAGAAAGACGAGCGAGACGACCAGCCAGACGACCGGCAGTGTGTACAAAACGCGGAGGGAGAGATATCTGGGCATTCAGCGCTGTTTGTTAGTCATCTTTCTCAGGCACTCAGGTTCTGTCCGGCGAAATCATCTGACTTCTTATCTTTACTTGTGTGTGGACTTTACTTCTATGTCTGACCCGTTGCACTCTTTACCTCTGATATTTTTTGACTCAGTTTTCAGTTCTTAGTTGCCGGTTCTCAGTCTGCTGTGACGGGTTTGGGTTCGAGTTTTTCGATTCTGACTTTGGCGATGCGGTGGCCTTCTATTTCCTGAACGGTATAACGGTGGCTATCGTACTCGAAGCTCTCATTCTGACGCGGGATTCTTTGCAGGCGGGCCAGGATAAATCCGGCCAGGGTTTCGAAGCCGGAATCGCGCGGCAAGGAGAGCTGGTACTGTGACTCCAGGTCCCGCAGGCTCACCGAGCCTTCCAGCACCATTGCGATCTCACCTTCAACCAGGGCCTGCGGGGCGGGCGCCACGTCGAATTCATCTTCGATTTCGCCCACGATCTGCTCCAGTACGTCTTCCACGGTAATCACGCCGGCCGTGGAACCGAACTCATCAACCACGACCGCCAGGTGGCGTTTGCGTTGCTTGAATTCCTCCAGCAATTCGGTGAGCACCTTGGTTTCGGGCACGACCATCACGTCGTGCATGATCTGGCTGATTTTCATGCCCGAGATTCGAGTGGCAACCGGCTGGTCGGTCGTCGTGGTGAGGCGGAGCCGGGTCCATCGCATCAGATCCTTCGCGTACAGAACCCCCACGATGTGTTCCGGGCCTCGTTGCGAGTCATAGACAGGAATTCGCGAGTGCTGTTCTTCGACCACGCGGGTGAGGGACTCGGAAATCGTGAGATCGCCGGGAAGCGAGAAAATCTTGGGGCGCGGGACCATGACCTCGCGCACAGTGACATTGTCCAACTCCAGCGCGTGATGGATCATCTCTTCCTGGAACGGCGGAATCTCCCCAAACTGGCGGCTGGCGGTAACGATCAGCTTGAGTTCGTCCGGCGAGTGTACCGGGCCTTCGCGAATCCGGCGCGAGCCCAGCGCCCGCAAAACCCAGCCCGCGGCGCGGCTCATCACGTACAGCAAAGGCCGGGTCAGAGTAAGGAAAACGTCCATGGGCCCGGCCACCGCGAGCGCGACTTGCTCGGAACGCTGCAGGGCCAGTGATTTTGGAACCAGTTCACCCAGGATGACGTGCAGGCAGGTGATCAGGACAAACGAAACCGCGATCGCAATTCCGTGGGCGTAAACCGAGGCATGGGGCACATCCTGCACCGGCCCCAGCATGATGTGGGCCAGCAGTGGCTCGCCGACCCAGCCCAGAGTCAGGCTCACGATGGTGACGCCCAATTGGACGCCATTGACTACTTCATCCAGGTTGCGATGCAATTTCTGCACAATGCGGGCTCCGATACGCCGGGCCGCAATCAATTGCTGAATACGGGTATCACGGACGCTGACCAGGGAAAATTCCGCGGCCGCGAAGAAAGCGTTGGCCGCCACCAGGAGCAGGATGAGGAACACCCGCAGCAGCACGTATGCAATCATGGAACGCTAATTCTAACATTCCAAAGTGCGATAGCATGGTTTTGAAGGCTAACTCGTTGATAGAATTATGCCTCCGGCGGGGCAGGCGAAATCCCCACAGGTTCTCTGCTTTCATTTCGGGGTTTCGCGGGTCTAACTGTTGCGTCGCATTCGTGATCCCGGTAGGCAGTTTGATTCGCGACGGCGGCAGTCAGGGAACAAACCGCATCCTCTCTTCGTAACTACTCTCGACGCGGGCGCTGTTTATTCAGGAGGCTGATGTGAACGGTAACGGCAGCAGCAAGAAGCGACGAAAACGGCTGATTTACGGTGCAATCGGACTGGTCATCGTCCTTCTGATCGCAGGCGGGCTGATCGCCGCGACCCGAGGCGGGACCAAGATCGACCCTTCCAAACTGCAGAAGGTCGAAAAGGGAGACCTGGCGAAGAGCGTGGTGGCGACCGGCAAAGTGACTCCGATCACCAAAGTCGAGGTGAAATCTAAAGCCAGCGGAATCGTCAAAAAGCTTCTGGTGGATGCCGGCGACAAGGTCAAAAAAGGTCAGCTTTTAGCCCAATTAGATAAAGTAGAGATTGAAGCCCAGGTCGAGCAATCGAAAGCCGCCGTTGACTCTGCCGAAGCCAGCCTGAGCAGTTCCGAAGCGGACTACGAGCGCGCCAAGGTCGATGCCGAAGGGCCGGATGTGCCTCTTCTCAAGCGGGCCTACGACCGCGCCATCGGAATGGCCAAGGAAGGTGTGGTTTCCACCTCGGCTCTCGAGGACGCCCAAAAGAATTACGAACTGGCTCTGAACAAGCAGAACGTAGCCAAGGCGCAAGCCACGGTTTTGAAGGCGAAAATTGCGCAGTCCAGAGGGCAACTGGGACAGGATCGCGCCAACCTGAAACAACTGGAAGAGCAACTCAGCTATACCGACATCGAGTCGCCGCTCGATGGCGTCGTGCTCTCGCGTGACGTGGAAATGGGCGATGCCGTCAGTTCCATCCTCGTTCTGGGCTCTTCTGCCACCCTGGTCATGACTCTCGGGGATACCAGTTCGGTCTATGTGAAGGGCAAAGTGGACGAGAGCGACATTGGCAGGGTTTATCTGGGCCAACCGGCGCGAATCAAAGTCGAATCCTTCAAAGACAAAACTTTTAACGGCGTGGTTACCAAGATTTCCCCCATGGGAGTTGAGAAGGATAACGTCACTACGTTTGAAGTACGTGTCTCCATCAACAATCCGGGTGGCGAATTGAAGGCTGAGATGACGGCCAACGCCGAAATCATCCTGGAAGAGCACAAGAACGTGCTGCAGATTCCGGAGGGCGCGATCATTTACGACAAAGATAAGAAGGCATCGGTCGAAATCCCCGAGCCCAGCGCCAAGGATGGCAAAAAGAAAGTGGCGGTCAACATCGGCATCTCCAACGGAGCGAAGACCGAGTTGCTCAGTGGGCTGAAGGAAGGCGACCAGGTCGTGTTGCAATAGACTGGCGCCGAACCTGATTTATGGCTGGTAAATCTTGACTCAGCTTTCCGGAGAAAACATGCACCGCCGAAAATTTTGGTCGCACCGTCTTTCTGTCTGGGGTGTGAAGAGTGCCGCCATCGCAGGCGTAGCCGTCGCAGCCCTGGTTTGCCTTCCATCCCTGCCGGCGACGGCCGCAACGGAAGGCTCCTTCCATCGCTCTTTAGCGGTCACCGGGCCCGTACATCTGGAGGTAACCACGGGCTCAGGCAGCGTGGAGGTGCGAACCGGCGATTCAAGCCAGGTACAGGTCACGGGGCACATCCGCTCCAGGGAATGGCTGGTGGGAGGCGGGGTGGAGGAAAAGATCAGACGGCTGGAGACCAACCCGCCCATTCAGCAGAGCGGCAATGACATACGCATCGGCCACATTGACGACCCTGAATTACGGCGCAACATTTCAATCAGCTACGTGGTAATTGTCCCCGCTGAAACTGATCTGCGGGTGCAGAGCGGCTCGGGCGATCAGGAAGTGGAAGGTATTCATGGTCCGCTCGAGGTCAGCTCTGGCTCCGGCGGCCTGAAGATTTCATCCATCGGCGAACGCGTACATGCTGAAACTGGATCGGGAGATATCCAGATTGATCGCGTCAATGGCAACGTTCACGCCAAAACCGGCAGCGGCTCGATCGACGCAACCGGCATCGCCGGCGCGTTCGAAGCCGATACCGGCAGCGGACGCATCAAGCTGGAACAAACCGCGCCCGGCTCGGTGCGCGTAGGCACCGGCTCGGGAGGCATGGAGTTGCGCGGCGTACGGGGCTCCCTCGAGGCCAAGGCTGGAAGTGGCGCAATTCTGGCGGATGGCAGTCCAACCGGCGCGTGGACGGTTCACACCGGGTCCGGCGAAGTGCAGCTAAAGCTGCCGTCGAACGCGGCCTTCGACCTGGATGCGCATACCAGCTCGGGCTCCATTACTGTCGATCACCCGCTGACCGTCCAGGGATCGATCGGGCGCAAGGAAGTCCGCGGCCGGGTCGGAGGCGGCGGCGTCCCGGTGGAAGTGGGAACCGGATCGGGAGATATACAAATCCAGTAGAAGTCTTCAGTCGCCGGTCGTCAGTCTTCAGCCAATCCATTCTGCCCACCGCCGTATCGCTTCGCGAGTTTTTGGGATCGAAATCCCCGAGGATACGCGGGCAATCCCACATCGGGAAGCCATCGATTCGCTTAAGACTCACGACCGGCGACTGAAGACTGCCCTTCATTACCTCCGTGCCTTGACTCAGCCCCTCTGACACGTTACTTTCGGCATTTCCGGGAAAATTCCGGCTCACGCGAGGGAACATTGGCGAACCGTCCAATCATTACGCTGACCACTGACTTCGGCCTCAACGATCACTTCGTGGGGACGATCAAAGGCGTCATTCTCGCGATCGCTCCAGAGATCGAGATTGTGGATATTAGCCACGCTGTGCAGGCTTTTGACGTGCTGGATGGCGCGCTCACGATCGCCCAGGCATATTCATACTTTCCCTCGGGAACCGTGCATATGGTGGTCGTCGATCCCGGAGTGGGCACTGCGCGACGCCCGATTCTAGTGACCAGCGACCGGCATCACTTCGTCGCTCCCGACAATGGTGTTCTCTCCCTGGTCTACGCGAGGGAGGAGCGGTTGCACATCCGCCATGTCACCGCTGAACATTATTCCTTGCAACCGGTGAGCAATACGTTTCATGCGCGCGATATTTTCGCGCCCATCGCCGCCTGGCTGGCTAAAGGCGTTGATCCGGAAAAATTCGGAGATGAGATTTCCGACTTCGTCCGCTTCAATCCGCCGACACCGAAATCGGTGAACGGCAACACGATGCGTGGCGTGGTCCTGAAAGTGGACCGCTTTGGCAATCTGGTGACCAACATCACGCCCAAAGATGTGCCCATGCTCTTTGCCGCCGATCCCGCTCCATTCAAAATGATGGTGGGAAAACAGGAGATTACGGAAATCCATCCCACCTACTCCGAAGGCGCGCCGGGAGAGGTATTCGGCATCCTGGGAAGCATGGGATACCTGGAAATATCAGCCAACCGCGGCTCGGCTGCCAAGATCGTCGGAGTGGGAAAAGGCGGCGAAGTAACCATCACACTGCAAGGCGCTGCTGCCGCCAGCAACGGAAAATAGCTACTCGGGGGCCGCGCCACACTAGGATTGCTTGGCTTTGGGATGGACGTAACGGTCAATTTCTCCCGTCCATTTCAGAAATCTCCAGAGATGGCCGCGTTCCCTCCACATGAACTCCCAAAACTCAAGGAAGCCGATCTGCTGCATCTTGACGCCGCAATAGGTCTCCACCCGCCAGAGCAGATAGGGGCTGCGCCACGGGGTCAAACGATGTCCGCGAGTCGCGTTCCAGATAAACCGAAGCATGTTCCGCATGGTTACACTGAGTATAACGCCGGACAGTCTTCAGTCTTCAGTCGTCAGACATCAAGTCTTCAGCCGAGGACTGGCTGACAACTGAAGACTGAAGACTGCCCTACGACTGCCCGACGACCGCTCATCAGACCTGTTAAAATTTTTGCTTCATGTCTGACGACACCCGCCGCGAAGCCGAAGACCATTACTATGCCGCGCTTGATCTCGTGGCCGAAGGCGAACCGGAGCGTGCCCTGTCCGAATACGAGAAATCACTGGCCGCCGATCCTGCCTTCACCGAGGCCATGCACGGGATGGCGCGCACCCTGCAGGACCTCAATCGACTCGATGAGGCTCTTGCGGTGGCCAAGCGCATCGCCGAACTCGATCCCGACGACGTGCTGGCATATACGAGCCTGTCCGTCCTGTACCAGAAAAAAGGCATGATCCCGGAGGCCGAAGCCGAAGCCAACAAAGCCCGGGTCATGGGCTGGAAGCAGCAACTGAAGAAAGGCAGCTCTTAGCTGCTGGCTTCTAGCTTAGCCAGGAGCTAGAAGCCTTCACAACTCATACTTCTTCGCTAAATGCCGGAACGATCGATAAGAAATTTTCAGGACTTCAGCGGCGCGGGTCTGCACTCCGTTCGATTGGGCCAGAGCCGCCAACAGCAGTGAGCGCTCGATATCCGCGACGTACTTCTCCATGTCCACGCCCTCGGGGAGCACTGAGCCGGATGCTGAAACCGCGCCGCCCACGCCCGCGGCAGCGGCCCGGGCTTTCGATCTTTCGGCCGGCAGTTCCACATTGAGTTCTTCGCCCGTCTCCAGAGCCACCGCTCGTTCGATGGCATTTTCCAGCTGACGCACGTTGCCCGGCCAGTCATAACCGCAAAGAGCGCCCAGCGATTGCGGATTCACCCGCACAATGCTCTTTCCCGCCGCCGGGGCATATTTCTTGAGGAAATGATTGACCAGCAGCGGAATGTCCTCGCGCCGCTCCCGCAGCGGCGGAACCGAAACCGGGATCACGCTCAACCGGTAGTACAAGTCTTCGCGAAAGGTATTTTCCGCGACCTGTCTGTCCAGATCCCTGTTGGTGGCTGCGATGACCCGCACGTCGATGGGAATCTCCGTTGTACCCCCGACCGGGCGCACGCTGCGCTCCTGCAAAACCCGCAGCAGTTTGACCTGCATGGTCAGGGTCATTTCGCTGATTTCGTCGAGGAAAATGGTTCCCTGGTCCGCCACCTCGAACAATCCGCGCTTGTTCTGGTTGGCGCCGGTGAATGCGCCTTTCACATATCCGAACAATTCACTCTCGAGCAGAGTTTCAGGAAAGGCTCCGCAGTTGATGGAGACGAAGGGCTCGCTGGCTCGCGGCGAGCAAACATGCACCGCGCGAGCCACCAGCTCTTTACCGGTACCGCTTTCGCCGTAGATCAGAATCGTGCTTTGCGTGGACGCGACGGTACGAATGGTCTGCTTCAACGTTTCCATCGCCGGGCTGACGCCGATAATGTTCCCCAGCGAGTTGCGGGTGGCGGCATCGCGTTTGAAGGCAAAGTTCTGGCGGCTGAGCGTCATCTTTTCCAGCGCGCGATTGATGGCCAGCTTGATTTCGTTGACCAGCCCAGGGGATTTTCGGATGTAATCGGTGGCCCCGCCCGCCTTGACGGCTTCCACCGCGGCTTCGTAGTCGTCCACCGCAGTAATCAGAATGACCGCGGTGTCGGGCGAAACCTGGTGCGCGTAGCGCAGCACCTCGATGCCATCGGTATTCGGCATCTTGATGTCGGTAACGACCACATCGTAGAGCGCGCTTTCGAGTTTTTTCTTGGCATCGTCGCCCGACTTTACGGTCTCGACCTTGTGGCCCTCGCGACGCAAAGCGATATCCAGCATTTCGCAGATAGAGCGTTCGTCATCGCAAACCAGAATGTTACCCATGCGCTCGACCTCCTGTCCCCGTCGCGGCTGCCATAGTCTCGCCGGATTCGGGAAGGAGATGTGTCTTATCCGCAAGCGATCTTACGGGTGCGTTCTCGATGGCTGTCGAACGGCGCAGACGCAGGACGAAGACGCTGCCTTCTCCGATTCTGGACCGCGCCCAAACCTTGCCCTCATGCGCCTGCACGATCTGGTAAACAATCGCCAGACCCAGGCCCGTGCCTCCCTCGAACTGCGACTGGAAGGGCTCGAAGATCTTTTCCACCAGCTGGCGGCTCATCCCCGGACCCGTATCGGCAAAGTTGATCTGCCAGTCGTCACCCGCCTGCTCCAGGGAAACTCTGAGAGTTCCGCCTGATTTCATTGCACGAACCGCGTTCTCACAAAAATTCCAGAACACCTGTTTGATCTTGTCGCCGTCCGCCATGGTCAATGCCTGCTTGAAGTTGTACTGCCGGTCGATGCGGATTCCAGTCTTTTGCGCCACCAGCCGGTGTTCGAGAAGAGTGAGCGTGTCTTCGAGCAGGGACAACAGGTCCACGGAGGCGAACTGATATTGCTTGCCCCGGGAGTAAGCCAGAAAGTCCGTAATGATGTCGTTCAACCGGTCCGACTCGCGGGTCACAATCTGCAGCAGCTGGCGATGCTCTTCGCTCAGGTCCACGATTCCGGAAAGCATGCTCACGGAGCCGGCGATTGAAGTTAAAGGATTGCGGATCTCATGGGCGATGGCAGCCGCCAGGCGCCCTACGGCCGCCAGCCGGTCCTGAATGCGCAAATCGCGCTCCAGTCGCCGTATCTCGGTCAAATCATCGAAGGTGTAAACGTAGCCAATGGCCGTTTTGCCGGGGACCGAAAGCGTAGTCGCCATGACCCGCAAGGTTTTGCAGAAGCCGTTCGCGGCAACGAAACGCGCTTCGCCGTGACACCGTTCCGATTCCACGACGGGCAATGGATCGAGAAAGAGCTGCCCGACAGGCTGCCCCAGAAGATCGCTCTCCAACCGCTCAAACAACTGTTGCGCCGCGTTGTTCACCAGGGTGATATATCCGTCAAGCCCGGTCGTGATCAGCCCGCCGCTGATCGACTGAATAATATTTTCGTGCAGCGCCTGCAGGTCTTCCAGCGCTCCGCGGGCATGCTTCAGTTTGACATCCACCTGGCGCAGCTTGGCAGCCAGCAGTCCCGCCAGGTACGCCACCGCCAGGTAGCCGAACAGGTTCACGAAAATGATGGCCTGCAGAGCTCCCAGTCCCGGATGCGTGGTGGAATAGGACGGAATGACTTCGAAAAACGTCAGCTCCAGGACGGCGACATACAGGATGAATGCCAGCGCCCCGGTGAGATAGGCCCAGATCCGGGGCAGCAGGATACAGGCCACGATGATAACCAGCGGATAGAGGAAGTTGAGCGAACTATCGACGCCTCCGGTCGCATACACCACCAGGGTGACCATCAGCAGGTCGGTGATGACTTGCAGCAGCGCCTGAATGCGGCGCTCTTCCCAGAATGAGAGCAGGAGCAAATAGAACAGCGAGATGGTGAACCACAGCAGGACGACGTTGATAAACAGCCGCAGCGGGAACGGATTTGGAGTGAGGCGGGCGATCGCCAGCTCAATACCAAACAACAAAGTCAAAATAATGATGCGAACCTTGACCAACCAGGCCAGCCAAAGCCGCTCATCAAAAATGGATTGCATGCGAGATCCTGGAGAACCAGTCATCGGTCGCCAGTCATCAGTCGTCAGGAAGAGCTGAAGACCGACGACTGAAGACTGACCGCTGACGACTGCCCTTTGCTTAGCCTGCCAGTTTAGCGATCATCGAGAACAGCGGCATGTAGAGCGAGATGACGATGCCGCCGATCATGACGCCCAACAGTCCGATGATGACCGGTTCCAGCATGGCCAGCATGTCCTTGGTCGCGGAATCGACTTCGTCTTCATAGAAGTCGGCGATTTTCTGCAGCATGGCATCCATCGCGCCGGTAGCTTCGCCGACGCCGATCATCTGGGTCACCATGTTGGGAAATACTCCGGATTCCCGCAAAGGATCGACGATGGTGCGGCCTTCTTCGATAGCCTTGCGCACCCTCATCAGCGCTTCTTCGAGCACGGCATTTCCCGACGTCTTAGCGGTAATGCTGAGACCTTCCAGAATCGGCACGCCTGAAGTAATCAGAGTTCCCAGAGTCCGGGTAAAGCGCGCCACCGCGATCTTGCGCAGCAGCACACCCAGAATAGGCAGCTTCAGTAATGTGTAGTCGAAGTAGTAGCGGCCCCTGGGATTCTTGCGAATTTGCTTCATGCCAAAAATCAAACCGACGACGCCGACGATGAAAAACCACCAGAAGGTGCCGACAAAAGCGCTCAGTCCCATCACGATGCGGGTAGGCAAAGGCAGGGCGACGCCCAGTCCGATGAACAGATTGGCGAAAATTGGAACCACCCATTTCAGCAGCGCGCCGACGATCAGGAATGCCAGGCTCACGACCGAAACCGGGTAGATCAAAGCTGACTTGACGGCGGCCCGCAATTTGACCGCCTTTTCGATGTAAATTGCCAGGCGCTGCAGAATGATGTCCAAAATACCGCCGGTTTCGCCGGCCTCAATCATGTTGGTGGTGAGGTCGTCGAAGATTTTGGGATGCAGTTTCATCGCGTTCGCCAGAGTCGCGCCACCTTCCACCGTGGTGCGCACGCTGGTGAGAGTTTTCTGGAAAGCCGGGTTCTCCTGATTGGCGGCTAGAATCTCGAGACACTGCACCAGCGGGAGACCTGCGTCGATCATGACCGAGAACTGCCGGAAGAAAATGGCGATGTCTTTGGTCTTGACCTTGTTCATGCCAAGGCTCGGCATGGCAAATTCCTTGCCTTTTTCGCGGATGGGCCCCGGCGTGATGCGTTCGCGCCGCAACTGGCTGGTCAGCGATTGTTTGTTGGCCGCAGTCCGCTCGCCGGTGATTTTTTGACCGGCCTCGTTCTTCCCTGAAAATGTAAAAACTGGCATGGTGAACCTCTCCTCGCTGCAAATCGCTTTTCTGGGCTCCGCATTGTTAAAGCGTTCGGAACCTGTGCTTCCCTGCGTCCGTCTTTACTGCGCTTGCGGTAAAACCGCCGCTCTTGAGTCCCTGTGCCGCCTAGCGCTTGCTGGGCGCTGCGCCCTTCGCCAGCGGAGCCGGCTGATTACGGTTCAAGCCCGCGCCGCGGTTGATCATTTCCTGCAACTCGTCCGTATTGCTGGAACGGGCCATGGCAACTTCCAGCGTGATCTTCTTCTGGAAATACGCCGTCGCCAGCGCCTGGTTGAAGGTCTGCATTCCGAACTTGTCCTGGCCGGATTGCATGGAAGAATAAATCTGGTGAATCTTGTCTTCGCGAATCAGGTTGCGGATGGCCGGATTCGGAACCATGATCTCCATGCACATGGCGCGGCCTTTGCCGTCGGCCGTGGGCAGCAGGCTTTGGCACATGATGCCCTCCAGCACCAGCGACAGCTGGGCCCGGATCTGGGGTTGCTGGTGGGCCGGAAACACGTCGATGATTCGGTTGATGGTCGATGACGCCGAATTGGTGTGCAGCGTGCCGAAGGTCAAGTGACCGGTTTCAGCAATACGCAACGCGGACTCGATGGTTTCCAGATCGCGCATTTCGCCGATCAGCACCACGTCCGGATCTTCACGGAGCGCGGCGCGCAAAGCGTCGGCAAAACTCTTGGTATCGGCGTGCAACTCGCGCTGGTTGACCACGCAGTTCTTGTTCATGTGCACGAACTCGATCGGATCCTCGATGGTGAGGATGTGATCGTGGCGCTCGCTGTTGATCTTGTCGATCATCGCCGCCAGAGTCGTGGACTTGCCGGATCCGGTCGGACCGGTTACCAGCACCAACCCGCGCGGCTTGTCGCACAGCTTGGTTACAATCGCGGGAAGTCCCAGCTG
The DNA here is from genome assembly GCA_963814725.1 of Terriglobia bacterium. Classification (GTDB taxonomy): domain Bacteria; phylum Acidobacteriota; class Terriglobia; order Terriglobales; family Acidobacteriaceae; genus JAIQFF01. The sequence goes on along the minus strand of CAWFDY010000009.1, from coordinate 969,050 downwards.
GTTGAAGGACTTGATCTCGAACGGAATCAGACGGAAGACGGCCGATGTCGCGCCGCGCTGGTTGAACGTGTTGGCGCGGAAACGGGCCAGTCCCTTCAGGCCGAAAGAGAAATCCAGTTCGAGATTTTCCTCGAAGCGGTGCTTCTGCGAATCGGTCATGACGCTGTAGGCCAGCTGCTTGGTTTCAGCCGGCGTCATTTGCGGCAGGTCGAGCGGCACCAGGTGACCGTGGACGCGAATCTGCGGCGGTGAGTTGGTGGTGATGTGGAGGTCGCTTCCCCCCATCTCCAGCAGCCTCTTCAAAAGATCACTTAGCGAAAGCGACATAATTTCCCCTTTCCTTCCTGAACCTTAATGAATGGTCTCGCGCGCCACTTCTTCCAGCGTGGTCTGCCCGGCGGCGACTTTGATCAACCCGCTGCGACGTAGCGTGATCATGCCGCGCTGAATCGCTTTTTTCTTTAACTCCAGCGCCGAAGCGCCCACCAGCACCAGTTCTTTTATCTCGTCATCCACTTCCATCACTTCATATAAACCGGTACGGCCCTTGTACCCGGTGTTGTTGCAAACGCCGCAGCCTTTGCCTTTTTTGATCTTCACCGTCTTGGCTTCTTCCGGGGTGTAGCCTTCTTCGATCAGCGCCTGCACCGGCATATCAATGACTTCCGCGCACTCGCCGCATATGCGGCGCACGAGTCTCTGCGCGCAAATCAGGTGCACGGATGTCGCGACCAGAAAAGGCTCAATGCCCATGTTCATCAGACGGGTAATGGTCTCGGGAGCGCCGTTGGTGTGCAGCGTGGAAAGCACCAGGTGGCCGGTGAGGGCGGCCTTGATGGCAATTTCAGCGGTTTCAAAGTCGCGGATTTCGCCGACCAGAATGATGTTGGGATCCTGCCGCAGGAAGGCGCGCAGTGCCGCCGCGAAGTTCAACCCAATCTGTTCCTTCATCTGTACCTGGTTGACTCCGGCCAACTGAAATTCGACCGGATCTTCGGCGGTCATGATGTTGGTGTCGGGCGTGTTCAGGCGCGCGATGGACGAGTACAAAGTATTGGTCTTGCCCGATCCCGTGGGACCGGTAACCAGCACCATGCCGTAGGGCTTCAGAATGGCTTTCTCGAACTTGGTCAGGGATTCCTGCTCGAATCCGAGCTTGGTCATGTCGAGCCGCAGGTTTTCCTTGTCCAGCAACCGCATCACTATCTTTTCGCCCCACAGCGTAGGCAGCGTGCTGACACGGAAATCGAGCTGCTTCTTGCGCCCGCCCAGGCTCATCTTCAGCATGATGCGGCCGTCCTGCGGAAGCCGCTTTTCGCTGATGTCGAGCTTCGACATGATCTTCACGCGGGAAATAATGGCGTCCTTCAACTTCAGCGGCGGCGACATGATGCTCTGCAGCACGCCGTCAATACGGAAGCGCACCCGGAATTCTTTTTCGTACGGCTCCATGTGAATGTCGCTGGCTCCCCGCTTGACCGCATCGGTGAGCACCAGGTTGACCAGCTTCACGATGGGAGCTTCGTCGGCCGCCCGCTCCAGGTCGGCCAGTTCCATCTCCGCTTCTTCCGACTGCAACTCGACGTCAGCATCGCTGACCTCGGTCATCGACTGCATGACCTGCTCGAGATCTTCCTGCTGCGTGGTGCCGTAAGCCTTTTCGATGCCTTCGAGGATGGAACTCTCGGACGCCACCACCGGCTCGATGTTGAAGCCGGTCATGAACTTTATGTCGTCCATGGCGAAGACGTTGGTCGGATCCACCATGGCGATGGTCAGGGATGCGCCTACGCGGCTGAGTGGCAAAATCTGGTACCGCTTCGCAGTCTCGAACGGAATCAGCTTTACCACCGAGGGATCAATTTCAAAGTAAGAGAGATTGATGGCGGGAACGCCGTACTGCCGGGAGAGAAAGTTGGTGACATCTTCATCCGTCAGAAAACCCAGCTTGACCAAAGCCGAGCCCAGACGACAGTTGGTCTCTTTCTGGACCTTCGTCGCCTGTTCCAACTGCTCCGAGTTAATGACCTTCTCTTTGACGAGAAGATCTCCCAGCCTTTGAGACATACCTCGATCTCCTATGCGCTCATCCGATGAATTTCGTCTGCGATGCGGCGCGAATGCAACTGCTTTTCGAGGGGAAGAAGTTGCAGCCTATCGCGTTGACACAAATTGTCAACGTAACGGGGTTACGGCACCAGTAACTTTAGTGCGTGAGACTTCTGCGTATCGCGTGCAGGTTGCGCATTCGACTTCCGCAAAAGCCGCTCAAATACAGGGGAGACGCGGTGGTGCATCGCAAGAAGAGTACAAATCGGGGCGGCCGAGGTCGAATGACTTTGGTAATGAGCAGAGCTTCAGAAAGCGGACACCTGCACGAATCCGCGAGGAGAGCCGCCCGCGGCTGCCGGGCGAAGCAAGCTCCGCTGATTTTCTATCGTCGGCAAATACCGGACCGAACTGCGCTCGACTGCACAGCCGAAGGCGGCCGCCCCCACGTGGTTCGTGCCATTGCCAGCTCGGTATGCAATGGCGTCGACGGTGGGGAGCACGGCCCGGCACTCTCAATAGGCCGCCGGAGGCTTATAATGAGGCACTTACGTCCCGATATTCACGGTGGCTGCCTCCACTCCAATACGCAATAAGGAAAAGACCAGCCGCAAGAAAGTCATCATCTTGCTGGCGATCGGGACTCTGCTGTTATTCGGAATCCTGCTTTCGCAGACTTCGTTCGATCTGCCGTTTCTCAACCCCGAAACCAGTCAGCAGCGTTTTCCCCTTCTGTTCTTCGCCGCTCTGACCATCCTGATATTCCTGCTGTTCGTGGCTTTGACTTTTGTTCTGGCCCGCAACCTTCTAAAGCTTTTTGCGGAACGGCGGTTGGGCGTCCTGGGTTCGAAGTTCCGCACCCGGCTCGTGGTCGGCGGACTGTTGCTCTCATTCCTTCCGGTCATCATGATGTTCTGGTTCGCTTACGGCCTGATGAATCGTTCACTCGACAAATGGTTTTCGCGCCCGGTCGAGGAGGTGCGGGAAGACACGGCGGCCGTCGCCTCCCTGGTTTCGAAGTATGCGGCACAGAACGCGCGGGCCGAAGCCGAGTCCATCGCGGCGGCCCCGGAAACACAGCGCGCATTCACCGGTCACGGTTTCTCCAGCGTGATGAATGAATTCCGGCGCCACGAAACCACGTTGCAGGGCGGATTCGCAATGGCGCTGGTCGAGGGCAACGCCGAAGCAAGTCTCAATACGCCTGCCGCGTGGCAGCAGATGAAACCGAAGATTGACCTCGAACGGCTTATCTCCGACTCGGTCGTACCTTTTAAATGGGAGAACACCGATTACATTCTGAGTGGCGCTCCAGTGGCTGATCGAGGACTGATTGTGGTCGGCATGCCTCTGCCCCAGAAATTCTCGGAGACCGTAAAGCAGCTTGACGCCAGCCAACATCGCTATCTCGAACTCTCGCGCCAACGCAAGCTCGTACGCCGAACTTATATGGAGTTGTTGCTTCTGCTGACCGTCCTGGTGCTGTTTTCCACTACCTGGCTGGCGCTGTATCTCTCCAAGCTGGTGACCCGGCCGGTGGTAGCTCTGGCTGAAGCGACCCAGGAAATTTCGCGCGGGCGTCTCGACTATCGCGTGGAAGTGAGCGCGGCGGACGAGATCGGCGATCTGGTGCGGTCTTTCAATCGCATGGCCGAAGAACTCGAAACCAGCCGCCGCCAGATCGAAGCATCCACCCAAGATTTGGGAGCCGCCAACATCGCCCTGGAGCAGCGCCGCCAGCACATCGAGACCATCCTGGAAAGTATTCCCACCGGCGTGCTTTCGCTGGATGCGAACCGGCGGATCACTCACGTCAATCATGCCCTGCTGCGAATGTTCAATCCGTCGGGAGGCGAATCCGCGGATGTGATCGTGATCGGCGCTGCCCTGCGCGAAGTATTTCCACAGGAAATCCTGGAGGATCTGGAGCCTTTGCTGCGCCGCGCTGACCGCATGGGTACGACCACCACCCAACTCGAAGTGGCTCTGCATCGCTCCCGCTTTAACGCCGCGGTTACCGTTGCCACGCTGCAACATGGGGGGCAGGGGCTTGGCTATGTACTGGTCTTCGAGGATTTGTCCGACCTGCTGAAAGCCCAGAAGCAGACTGCGTGGCGCGAAGTAGCGCGGCGGGTGGCACACGAGATCAAGAATCCGTTGACTCCGATTGCGCTGTCAGCGGAACGTATACGCAGGCACCTGGAGCGGGGATCTCCTCCTGACGCGGCTTCGCTCGACGTGTTGCACAGTTGCGCCGAAACCATTGGCGGCGCGGTTGAGACATTGCGTACCCTGGTGGACGAATTCTCCACGCTGGCCCGCTTCCCCGCTGCACAACCCGCGCCGGCAAACATCAATACCATCGTGGATAACACGCTGGCCATGTTCAACGGAAGGCTGGACGGGATTCACGTGCAAACCTTTCTCGCCGCCGACCTGCCAAAAGTGATGGCCGACGCCGAAGCCATCAAGCGCGCTCTGGCCAATCTGGTGGACAATGCGGCGGAGGCCGTGCAGGGGGCCATGGTGCGCGACATTCAGATCGTTACGGCACTCGTGGCCAGCCGCGACGCCGTCGAGATTACCGTCGCCGACACCGGCCACGGGGTTACACAGGAACTCAAGGAAAGACTCTTCCTCCCCTATTTCTCCACCAAGAAACGGGGGACGGGATTGGGCCTGGCCATCGTGAGCCGCATCGTCGAAGATCATCGCGGATCCATTCGCGTTGAGGAAAATCGTCCGGTCGGCACGAAATTCGTAGTCGAGCTGCCCGTCGCCACGGAAACCGTTCCCATCCCACCCATCCACCAGCATGCATAACATTCTTATCGTGGACGATGAATCGGGCATCCGGCAATCGCTGCGAGGCGTGCTTGAAGACGAGGGCTACAAAGCGTCTTCCGCGGAGAGCGGCGAGACCTGCATGGACGCCCTGCGCAAACGCTCATTTGACGTGGTCTTGCTCGATGTATGGCTGCCCGGAATCGATGGCCTGGAAACCCTGCAGAAGATTCGCGAGCTGGAGAATGCTCCCGAGGTCATCATGATCTCCGGCCACGGCACCATCGAAACCGCCGTCCGCGCCACCAAGCTGGGGGCCTACGACTTTCTTGAAAAACCGCTCTCCATCGACAAGACGCTGATTCTGATCAAGCATGCCATCGATGCGCGGCTCATGAAGCAGGAAAACCGTGACCTGAAAAAACAGCTCGCCCCGCGCAGCATGATCGAGGGCGAAAGCGTCCCCATGAAGGCGCTGCGCCAGCAGATACAACTGATGGCGCCCACCAATGGCCGGGTCTTGATCTATGGCGAATCAGGGACCGGCAAGGAGCTGGTAGCCCATGCCATCCATGCCAGGAGCCTGCGCAAGAATGAAATGTTCGTGGAGCTGAATTGCGCCGCCATTCCCGAAGACCTGATTGAAAGCGAGTTATTCGGCCACCGCAAAGGCTCATTCCCCGCCGCCACGACCGACAAAGAAGGAAAATTCCACCGGGCTCACGGCGGCACGCTGTTCCTGGACGAGATCGGCGACATGAGCCTGAAAACGCAATCGAAAGTTTTGCGCACTCTGGACGAACAACGCTTTACCCCGGTGGGCAGCGATGAGGCAGTGACGGTCGACGCGCGCCTGATTGCTTCCACCAACAAGGATCTTGATGAAGAAATTTCTCGCGGCAACTTTCGCGAGGATCTGTTCTACCGCCTGAATGTCATTCCCTTCTCGGTCCCGCCGCTGCGCGAACGCCAGGAAGACATTCCCCTGCTGGCGCGCCATTTTCTCAAGGAATTTTCCGCCACCTACGGGCGCAGGCCGCGCGAGATCACCGACGATGCGATCGAGACCCTGATGCGTTATTCCTGGCCGGGTAACGTGCGCGAATTACGCAATGTAATTGAGCGCATCGTCATCATGAATCCCACCACTGCGCGCTTCGACCGCAAGCAGCTGCCGCCGCTCGTGCATCGGGACGGCTCGAGGCGATCCATTGGCGCGGAGTTCTCTACGCTGCATCAGGCCCGGGCCGCCTACGAGCGCGACTACATCCTGAAAAAACTGGATGACAATCACGGCAACATAAGCCGCACGGCTGAAGTTCTCGGGCTGGAACGAAGCCACCTTTACCGCAAGATGAAGACTCTGGGGATTGCCGTCAAGGAGTGAGACTGTGTGGGGGCGGGTGAAACCCGACTGGTTTTTATTCGGAAAAAGACGCCGGCCAGATCAAGATGGTCGAGCTTTGCTCGACCGCGCAGTCAAAGACCCGCCCCCACACAGTTCGTTCCTGCTTCTTAGTTTTTCTTCGGGGGGCTATTTCTTGATCATGTGAATTTCGGTGCCGTTCTTGAGGAACTTCACCTCGTCCATCAATTGATTGATCAGAAAGATTCCGCGGCCGTGATCGGAATAAACGCTTTCACCGCGGAGAGGGTTGGGAATCTCGCCCGGATTAAAACCTGTGCCGGGATCGCGGACCACAATCAGCATGCTCTGGTCTTCGTTCGCCACCACATCGCACTCGACGATCTTGGAGGGGTCGGCCTTGGCCCCGTGCACCACCGCATTCGCCAGCGCCTCGGTAAGCGCCAGTTCGATGGCATCGTATTTTTCGGCGTCGCAATGCACCTGCCGGACCAGAGCCATGACGCTCTGCACGACGGGATCGACGGCATTCCGGTCCGCCACGAGCGTGACGTTCAACTTCAGCTTGCCGCCTTCGAAATTCTGTATCTGCGGGTTATCGGTCATGGCCTGCTTTCGGGTTGATAGTATCTAAGGCTTCTGGATGCATGCGCACCTGCACTAAATTGGATGCGTGCAGGCGCTCGGGGATTCTACAGGGATCGCTTCATTCGAGCAAAGTGCCAAGTTCAGGGTTTTCTCGCCCCTGCCATCCGATCCACCTGACGCCGCCAATCCAGTTCTTCCACGAACTCGTGAGACTCGCGCCAGTTCTCGCGGACCTTTACAAAAAGCTCAAGAAAGACGCGCTGATCCAGCATCTTTTCGATCTGAAGGCGGGCCGCGGTGCCGATCTTTTTCAACATCTGGCCGCCCTTTCCGACCAGGATTCCCTTCTGCCCGCTCCGCTCGCAATAGATCATGGCGGCAATTCGGGTCACCTTTGCTCCTTCCTCGAACTGCTCGATCACTATCGTGGTCGCGTAGGGGACCTCTTCCTCGGTCTCTACCAGCACCTGCTCCCGGATGATTTCCCCCACCATAAAACGGACAGGTTGGTCGGTGACCTGGTCTTCAGGAAAATAACGGGGCCCTTCAGGAAGGAAGCGCAGCACTTTTTCGAGGATCACTTCTAGTCCCTCCCGCTTGCGCGCCGAGAGCGGAATGATCTCCCGGAACTCATGCTGCTTCCGGTAATCATCCATGACGGGCAGCAGTTTTTCCTTGCTCCCGCGCAACAGATCGATCTTGTTCAATAGCAGGAAGACGGGCGTACCGGACTTCTTCGCCATCTCGAGCACAAAGCGGTCTTCCCGGGAAGATCTGCGCGTGGCGTCCACAATCAGAAGAACCAACTCGCAGCCGGACATTGCCTCCCGCACCTCTGCCATCATCTTTCGCCCGAGAGAAGTGTCGGGACGGTGAACCCCAGGCGTATCGATCAAAACAATCTGGCCCGCCAGCTTGCTCTTCGCCTTCGGAACATGAAGGATCCCCAGGATGCGGTTTCGCGTGGTCTGCGGCTTGGGGCTGATGATGGCCAGCTTTTCGCCGACCAGCGCATTGAGCAGCGTCGATTTGCCGGCGTTAGGGCGGCCAAGGATACAGACGAATCCGGAGTGAAATGCCATAGGGGGCTTAGTGGCGGCTTCTGCCCGCTGTCTCAAAGGCGTCGTGCCTTCGGACGGGCGTCGCGATACCAGGAGTCCTGACTATATCAGCTTCATCTGTGTGGGTTTTGCGACTGATATTCTCACTCGCTCTACCCTGCGCTCGGTGGAGTCGAGCACTTCGAAGCGGAGGCGATCTTCTTCGATCACTTCACCCCGGCGGGGAATGCGGCCGGCGAGTTCGCTGACCAGCCCGGCCACCGTGGCCGACTCTTTGCCTTCGGGGCGAATGCCAAACATCTCGACCAGCCGGTCCACATCCATATTGCCGGGGACGATGTAGGAGTTATCGTTCTCGCGGATCACTTCCATCTTTTCATGCTCGTCCCGAATCTCTCCGACGATCTCCTCCACCAGGTCTTCGATGGTCACCAGGCCGGCGACTCCGCCGTATTCATCCACGACGATCGCCATGCGTATATTGTTCTGTTGCATATCGCGCAGCAGGTCGCTGACCAGCTTGCTTTCGGGCACGAAGTCAACGTCGCGCCGCATGATGGTATCCACGGGGCGGTAGTGGGCCTCGGTGTCCGGCACCTGCAGCACATCCTGGGCAAAAACGATGCCGACAATGTTGTGGATCGTGCCCTCATACACGGGCACGCGGGAAAAGGGCTTGGTACGCAACAGTTCGATGAACTGCTCGACCGTCGTGTGGGAAGAAACGGCCACAATTTCCGGGCGCGGCTTCATCGCCTCGCGGACGGTTTTCTCGCTGAACTCCACCACCGACTGGATCAGGTCGCGGTTGCTCTCGTCGAGGATGCCCTCTTCCCTGCCGGCCTCGATGAGCGCATCCACCGCTTCCGCCTGGGTTTCCGGCGTTTCGTCCGTATGTTCTTTTGTAAGCGCAGTCACCGATTGCAGAAAACCGAGCACGAGGGTGACCGGCAGCGCGATGTAAATCAGAATGCGCAGCACCCATGTGCAGCGCACCAGCCATTCGCCCCGGGTCCGGGAAAAAAAGACGAAGGGTAAGAACCGGTTGAACAGGATAATGATGAGCACCAGGCTGAGCGTGGCCTGGAGGATTTCGTAAAGGCCCCAGCCCCGTTCACGAAACACCGCGAAGCCCACCAGCAACGCGATTGCGGCCGTAATGATTTGAGTTAACACCGCCATGGAGAGCGCGGCCCTGGCGCGGCCTACGCCCAATCGGGGCTCGACCTTCTGCTCGAAGGTGGCGATATTATCCTGAAATTCCCGCGAGAGAAATCTTCCGATCTCGGTGTACACACGATCCGCATACGAGACCAGGGTCAGCAGGCAAAACAGCAAAAGCAGCGCGACTGCGATGGCGTAGTTCATGAGGTTCGCTTGCCCGGACGCACGCGGGTGCGCTGGCTTCTCGATTTCCCCGACGAGCTTTTCTTCGCGCCGGGCTTTGCCTTCGCGCCGGGCTTTGCCTTCGCCGCCCTCCCTTGCCTTTCAATCAGGCCCTGGGGCAGTCCCAGGGACCGACGCAGGGCCGTTTCCCTGGCCGCCATCCTGCCGTTGTCGCTTTCATGATCGTAGCCGCTTAAATGGAGCACTCCGTGCAGCGCCAGGATTTTGATCTCCTGGGCTGCGGTGTGCCCGAGCCTTCTGCCATTCTGCCGGGCGATGTCCGCGGAAATCGCGATATCGCCGGCCATTCCGCTGCCGACGCCGGGCGCGGCTGGAAACGAGAGCACGTCGGTAGGCTGATCCTTGGCACGAAAACGGCGATTTAAGGACCGCAGTTCGACGCTGCTGGTGACCAGTACGTTGACAGCTCCGATAAGCCTGGTGGCACGACTGGCGCGTGCGACAAACTTCGCCAGAGAGGTATCGCTCAATCCGGCCACGGGTTTACGGAGTATTACCAATCTTTAATTCTTTGACGTACTTTTTCTTTGACGTACTGTCTTCTCAACGCACTTTTTTCTTTGCGTGCTCTGCTTAGTTTGCGGTCAAGCTTTTTACCCGCTGTCGCCCAAAAAACGAACAGGAGGGCCGCTTTTTCAGGCGCCCTCCCGTTTAATCTTACCTGCTCTACTCGTTGGATTCTAGTTCGGGGGACGCATCCAGCGTTGATCCGGGAATAATTTCGGCGCCATGGCCCTTGCCGTTGGTCTTCGATTCGAGCAGCGGCAACTGCTCCGCTACCCGGACCTTGTGCTCATCGTACGCGCGGATAATGCGCTGCACCAGTTGGTGGCGTACCACGTCGGTATCGTCAAAGTGAGCGAACGCGAGTCCCTCTACATTTTTGAGGACCTCCGCCGCTTCCAGCAATCCGCTGCGCCGCGCGTTGGGCAAATCGATCTGCGTGACGTCGCCGGTGATCACCGCCTTGGAGTTGAATCCCAGCCGGGTGACAAACATCTTCATCTGCTCGGAGGTCGTATTCTGCGCCTCGTCCAGAATGACGAACGAATCGTTTAAAGTTCGCCCGCGCATGAACGCGATAGGGGCGATTTCGATCACATTCTTCTCCAGGTAGCGATCAACCTTTTCCGGTTCCAGCAGGTCGTAGAGCGCGTCGTACAAGGGACGAAGGTACGGGTCAATTTTGTCCTGCAGGGTCCCGGGCAAAAATCCCAGGCGCTCGCCCGCTTCGACCGCGGGACGCGCCAGAATAATACGGTTCACGCGTTTCGAGAGCAGCGCGGAAATAGCCATTGCAACCGCGAGATAAGTCTTGCCCGTGCCGGCGGGGCCAATGCCGAACACCATGTCGTGGTTCTCAATAAGTTCGAGATAACGCCGCTGGTTCACACTCTTGGGCTGCACCGTACGGCGTCCGAAGGCGCGCTGGCGTCCGGCTTCAGCCAGGCCGCGCAGCGTAGCCTTGGGATCGGCGAGGACGACGCGCAGCATGCTGCCCAGATCGCCATTGTTGAAGGTGTGTCCGGAGCGCTGCAGGTGGTCATAGTCCGCAAAAACCTGCTCCGCCCGGGCGACGTCACGGGCTGAGCCTTCCAGTTCCACGGAGTTTGATCGCAGGTCGATATTGATATTCAGGCCGTCTTCCAGCAGGCGCACATTTTCGTCGCGGGTGCCGAAAAGGGTTTCAATGTGGGGACTGATTTCTATGCTCTTCTTCATTCGCTATTTGGCGCTTTCTCCGGCGCATTAGATGCGGGGTTGCCTGTGAACGGAGGGGACCACGCCCTCTCGCCTGGGCACGCCCACGGCGAATACTTCTGCCAGCTGCGGACAATAATTTTCAACTCTGGAGGTGGAACCAGCCGAAAATGCTCGCCTGAGGTGCAAGCAACTGCCATTGAGCTAAGGGTACCCCTGCTCATCCGCAAGAGTCAATGCGGCAAATTTGAAATTTTACGCAGGCGGTTGGCGGGTTAATTTTGAGGTTCGATGTTGGTTACAGATGGTGGTTAACGAGGCCAAATCAGGCGGGCCACAGCCGGTCCACAGACGGTCCAACCGCAAATCAACTTCAAAAGCGGCGGACAGGAGTACGCCCCACACGGATTGCGCCTCAGGTGCCTTCCGGATATCATGCGGGCGACATGAAGCTGACAAATTCCGTGCTGTGTGTCTTTTTGACTGCCGGCGCCTGGGCACAAACCCCTTCTTTGGCCACTCAAGTGGAAACCGTGTATCCCGGCGCCCGCACCTTTTATCTGGACCTTCACCAGAATCCGGAACTCTCTTCGCATGAAACGCAAACCGCGCAAAAGCTCACCAGCCGGTTGAGAGATGCCGGTTACACAGTCACCGAACACGTGGGCGGAACCGGAGTGGTGGCGGTCCTGAAGAATGGCGCCGGGCCAACGGTCATGCTTCGCACCGAACTCGACGGGCTGCCGGTGGAGGAAAAGACCGGCCTGCCCTATGCGAGCAGAGTCCGCGCCAAGGACGATTCGGGACGAGATGTCGGTGTCATGCATGCCTGCGGGCATGACCTGCACATGGCGTCGCTGGCCGCAACTGCCGCAATCATGGCGCACAGCAAGGAAACGTGGCACGGAACGCTTATCCTGATTGGCCAGCCTGCGGAGGAAACCATCTCGGGTGCGAAAAAGATGGTTGAAGACGGCCTCATGACCCGCTTCCCGAAACCCGACATTGCAGTTGCAATGCACGTCGGCAACAACCTTCCCGCCGGGCAGGTCGGACTGGGACCGGGCTTCCGGTTCTCCAATGCCGATTCGCTGCGCATCACGATCTATGGCAAGGGCGGGCACGGCTCAATGCCCAACAGCACAATTGATCCGATCGTGATCGCCGCCCGCGTCGTGGTCACTCTCCAGACCATCGTCGCCCGCGAAGTCAAACCCGGCGAAGTCGCCGTGGTGACGGTTGGATACATTCAAGCGGGGACCAAGAACAACATCATTCCCGATCATGCGGAGCTCGGGCTGACTGTGCGCAGCTACAACCCTGAAGTCCGCAAACAGGTTCTGGCAGCGATTGAACGGATCACCAAGGCAGAAGCTGCTGCCGGAGGCGCCACTCAGGAACCAAAGATTGAGCATTACGAAGCTACGGATGCCGTGTACAACGATCCGGCACTGGCGCAGCGACTGCAAGCGGCCCTGGAATCGGCGCTGGGCAAAGACACAGTCATCCTCAATGGACCGGCCATGGCCTCCGAGGATTTTTCCTATATCACCGCCCAGGGTGTGCCGTCGTTCTACTTCGAGTTGGGCGGAGCGGATCCGGCAAAATATGCAGACGCGAAGTCGACAGGCACGAACCTGCCTACGAATCATTCGCCGCTGTTCGCTCCCGACGTGGATCCCGCGCTGCACACTGGAATTGAAGCCGAAGTGGCGGTGCTACGCAATCTGCTGAAGTGAGCAGCCCTTCGGTATTGTTATGCCGGCAAGGGTTGGCTGGTAAGAGGCGGAGGCGATCTTTAGATTTATGAGTGGCCGCGCGACTTAAGGGTACGTTTCCCAGCTCACGTGCCGCTTATAGGGGTCCTTCGACTGCGTAGCTCAGGATGACACCCCAGAAACGTCCTGGGTTTGACCATCTGCGACTTAGTCTCGTAAAATAGTTCTTTCGAGAGCTTCCCGGATCCTCTCCATAGAAACGAAGGTAAAGAAACCTACATGGCAAACCATTTTTCGGCGCTGAAGCGCGCCCGTCAAACCGAGACCCGAACCGCGCGTAACCGCGCCAATACCTCTCGCCTGCGTGGCGCCTTGCGCGATCTTCGTGAAGCTTTGACCAAGGGCGACAAGGCCGCCGCGGAAGTCGTTTTCCGGCAGACTGTTTCCGCGCTCGACAAGGCCATCCAGAAGGGCGTGATTCACGAGAACACCGCATCGCGCTACAAATCCCGCCTGAGCGCGCGGGTGAAGGCGCTGAAGTAAGCTGTCAGCTCTCCGCTGTCAGCTCTTAGAAACCCCAACTTGGCGGAAACGTGGAATCAGAAATCCTGTGTGCCTCTGGTGCTCACGGAAAGAGTCTCCGAACTGTTCGCCGAGCATGGCCTCTTCCTTCCTCGCTTTGGACCAGTATCCCGCCAGCACCAGGCAAAACCCAACAACACATCGCCACCGATCGATTACCACGGCTGAACCAAACGTTGCGAGCACCAGTCCGGAATAGATGGGATGGCGCAGATGGGTATACGGCCCGGTCCGAATCAGTTCATGGCCTTCCTTGATTGTGATTCGGGCGCTCCAATTTTCCGCCAGATGATAGCGGGCCCAGATGGCCAGCCCAAGGCCTGACCAGATGAGGATCACGCCGGTAACAGCACCCGCCAGGCTGGCAGGCCAGATCCGGGTTCCCAAAACGCCCACGCCTGCCCTGTGATTGAAGAGCATCAGGTAGCCAATCACTTCAACCAGAAGCACGGCGAATCGCGATGCGAAGGGTTCTTTCTCGCGAGTGGCGCGGGTTTTCAGTGCGCCGATGGACCAGTAAATGACGAAAACAATCCAGGGAAATCCAACCAGAAGGCGAAAGACATCTCGAATTGTCATCGAGCAACTCCTAGACTGGCAATTCCTCTTGCAGCCATCCCGGGACTTCGGGTTTGGCTTCCGCGGTGAGATCCAGGATCAGTTTTTCCAGCACGAATCGTTTGGTGGGGGGATTCGATCTGAGGGCGAGATCCGTTTTCGCAACCAGGCGGATGGCGCGCGTAAGTTCTCGCTTTGACTTGTAACGCCGAGCTTGCCGGATGATGTCATCGGCAGCGAAGGGCGGAACCCGGAATCCCTGCCAGAGCGCGGCCCAGAGCATGCGCTGGTCGTGAACGTTTCTTTCAAGAATCACCAGCATCTGGCGGAAAGTCTTGGCCAGCATATAAAGATGTCCGATGGCGGCGTCGTCCCCGTCGCCCGTGCTCAGGATCGCATCCAGGATTTGCAGCGCCCGCACTCGGTCTTTCGAGGAAATGGCGTCGGTCAGTTCGTATAATGAGCGCTGTTTAGCCGCCAGCACCATGGTTTCCACGTCGCCCAGGGTGATTCGCTTCTTTTCTCCCACATACAGGATCAATTTTTCCAGTTCGTTTGAGACCATCATCATGTCACCGCCGAGAGCGTCCACCAGTTCGCGGGCCGCGTCGGCGTCAATTTTTACGTCTCGCGTGGTGCCGTATTCGGCGATCCAACGTACGGCCTCGCTCTCCTCCACCCGCGCCAGTTCGACGATGGCGCAATAGCCGCCCAGCGTCTCCCGAATGCGCTCGTAGCGTTCCTTGTCAGTCATGTCCATGCGCCGCGCATCGGCCGGAATGTTGATGTGGTCGGCCACGAAAATAAGTACGGCATCGGGGTTGGGATCTTTGGCGTAAGCCTCTATCGCAGCCAGCTTTTCATCATTCGATCCGCGCCCGAAGAGGGTTTTGACCCCGCGCACGAAAAAGACCTGAAACGGCGCCATCAGGGACGGGGTGCGGGCGCGATCGAGCACTTCCGCCAGATCGGTTTCGGCGAGATCGAAATCGAACAGGCTGAAATCACGCAGATCGGCGGGAACCAGATGTTTGAGAATCGCTTCGCGGCAGCGCTTGCGGAAAAATACTTCATCGCCCACGAATACATAGACCGCTCGCAGCTTGCGGGCTTCGACGTCGGAAACAAAGCGATCGGCCTGCGCGAAAGCTCGCATCAGCAATTCACCAGATTCGGAAGGCGGGCATGCTCAGAACCGGTCATATTAGGAAACTCGGAAGCCTTTGAGAAACTCGTAAGCCTGGAAATCAGAAACCGTTTTATTTCAGAAACCCTCGAGCACATTGCTCACCAGCGTGCGCGCGAATTCGCGCGACAGGCGTTCCAGGGCGGGCGAGTCTTCCTCAAAGAAGCTGGAGAGTTCGCGCGACACCTGGTACTCCTCGCGAAACAAGTATGCAGGATTTTCGTACAGCACCTTACCCTGGCGGTCGGTCAGCGTTACTTTCGCGGTGACCACGACCAGTGCGCTCGAAGCCCGTCCCGTCTGGGAATCATAGGTCAGGGGCGAGGTCGATGTGCTGATGACGGTTCCGCGCAAGGTCGCATCTGCGGAATCGCCGGACTCGTTCAGAATATGGTAATGGGTGCGCGTAACCATCTCCCGCACGACGGCGGAGGTTAATATCTGCTCAATCTTGTAGGTCTGCGTGCGGTTCACGAACGCGGGGATGGCGATGGTCTGGACATTTGACGGAAGGGTGACGGCATGGCCGGCGGTGTGGTATCCGCATCCGGTGCTGAGAAGCAGGATCAGCGTTACGATTTGCGGGGCGCCGCGGCGCAGCCATTTTGCGGTTGAGAGTCGAGCTGCGATTTCAAGACGCTTCACCGACGATCGGGCGACAACACGATGGTCAGTCGCCACGCTTCTCACTGGATCTTGCCCTTGGGGCGGCTGGCGGCCATGTTCTCGGCGCATTCAACCGCGGTAGCAGCGGTAATCCTGAGGTTATCGGAGGACGCCCACAGCCACAGTCCGTTGGCTACATTCACATCGGGTTGCACTGAAACCAGAACGTCGCCCTGCCCGGCCGCATTCACATTAGTGGGAGCTTCGTCGGCCACACCGCTGACCGTCACATGCTCTCCGGCCAGTCCCTTGGAGATGATTTCTATCTCAACCGGCTTTTCCGTTTCGATATGCAAGGTGAATGCATGCCCGTGGAAAATCGGCGCCTGAACCACGAGCAGCGATGGCAGAGGCGCGTCCTTACCGGCAATTTTCTGATAGTGCTTGAGCACGCGGCGCTCGACCGTGGCCAGGGCCGGGACAGAATGCTCTCCGTAGCGCGCCACCATGTTAAAAGCCACTTGAGTGTCGAACACCTTCTTGGGTAACGGCTGGAAGGAGAGCAGGTTTACGGTTTGCTCGTGCAGTTCGTCCATGCCTTTCTGCCCGTGTTCCGACGCAGGTTCGAAGACCGTGGCGACCACCCGCTTCAGGTCCGCCACCTTTTGAATCCTTAGCAGAAGCAGCGCCAGCACAACCGCCGCGGGATGGGCCACCACGGCCGGACCGGGCTGCAACTCAGGAGTGAGGGTCTGGCCCAGCTGCCGCTGGATCCACGGCGATTTTACCTCCGCGTCAGGCTCATCTTCCAAAGCGTAGGAAAGATCGACGATCGCACTGCCTGCTTTCTGCACCTTCTTCCAGTTTTGCCGAGTGCATTCCTGGTCGGAGGCGAAAAAAGTGAAATCAATTTTTTCGAATTGCTCGGCTCGCACACTTTGTATGAACGAAACCTCATCGCCCACGGCTTCGAGTTGGCCCAGAGACTCGTTGTCGTCCAGTAGCTTGATATCGAGAGAGGGAAAATTACGGTCGCCCAGAACTTCGGCAACTTCCTTCCCTTTAAGCGTGCCTGCGCCTACGATCGCCAGCCGGTAAAGCCCTGCGGCGCGCACCGGGTCAGGATGCGCCACCGGCACGGGTTTGAAGTTTGAACTCATGAAATCTGAGACACCTCGGTGTAAGCCGGCGGAGGCGGCGGACTTCCCTTGCGCCTGAAAATCCACTTCAGCCGCCAGAATACGCCGGAAAATACATAGAGCAGTGCCACCAGAAACAAGACCCATTGCGAGTAGAAGCGGATGGCGGCAAAAAGCAGTCCAAACAAGATCACCAGCCGAAACGGCTGCCGGGAGCGGAAATCAATGTCCTTGAAGCTGTAGAAACGCCAGGTGCTCACCATCAAATAGCCCACGGCCACGACCATTAGCATCCAGGTGAGTGCCGTCCACCAGGAGGCGATGGGGTCGCCGCTCGAAAAGTGCACTACCGCGGCGATTACCCCCGCACCTGCAGGAATCGGCATACCGACAAAGTATTTTTTGCCCGGACGCCCAGGATTCGAGGGCTGCGGATTGCTGGAAATATTGAAACGGGCCAGCCGGCTGGCGCCAGCCATGAGAAACAGAAAGCTGGCAATCGCGCCGAACTGCAGCAGCTTGGTGTACAGATCACCCAGGTTGACGGGCAGCTGCCGAAATCCCCAGGTCCACGCCAGCAAAGCCGGTGCGACGCCGAAAGTGATGACGTCGGCCAGGGAGTCGAGTTCGCGCCCGAAGTCGCTGCTGGTTCCGGTCATGCGGGCAATGCGTCCGTCCAGGCCATCAAACATCACGGCAAAGCCAATGGCTTTCGCCGCATTGTCGAAATGCCAGGAGTCCGCCACGGTGGCATGGGTAATCTGCAGAATCGCGTAATAACCGAAGGCAATATTCGCCGTGGTAAACAGCGAAGGCAGAATGTACATGCCCTTGCTCAACCTTCGAGCCGGAAGCTTTGCTCTTCCTTCCGGAGAAGCCGCCGATTGGGACACCCGTGAAGCTTCCGCATCCATCACAGAACTCCTTGACGAGAGTGCCCCGCCTCAATCGCGGTGAGGGATACCGGCACGCCCAGGTGCGCCAGGACGCTGGAGCCGCCCTTGATCCGGTCACCCACTTTGATCTGCAACGTGGCGGAGGGATCGAGGAAGACATCGACTCGGGATCCAAATTTGATCAGGCCCACGCGTTCTCCCCGCGTTACCGGATCGCCGACGTTCTTGTTGAACACAATCCTGCGAGCCAGCAATCCCGCAATCTGCTTGAAGACCACGGTTTGTCCCAGTCCTTCGACCGTGACCGCATTCTGTTCGTTGTGCTCGGCTGACGCCGGATTCATGGCGTTAAGAAACTTTCCTTTTTGATAGCGAACCTCCCGGATCACGCCAGCCACCGGAGAGCGGTTGACGTGTACGTCGAACACATTGAGAAAAATGCTGATCCGGGTCTGCGGCACTCCATCCACAAGAATGGAGGATACATCGGTAACCTTTCCGTCGGCGGGCGAAACCACAGCTCCGGCGGATTCCGGGATGAGTCTTTCAGGATCGCGGAAGAACCACAGGAAAAATATCGCCAGCAGGCACGGCGGCACTGCCCATAGGGGGCCGGCCAGCCAGCCTAAGAGTCCAGCAGCTCCAGCCAGCGCAAGCGCGTAATAGTAGCCGTCAGAAACCATCGGAAGATAGCAAGAATTATAGTGCAGGCAGGGCAAATCAGTCGCCAGGTGAGAGAAATGACAAAAGAAAGGCGCTTATTCAGCGCCATCCTGGAAGCACATGAGACCCGTCGGCGGCCGCAGCCGTCTGGGTTGGAGGAAGGATTTAAGCGACCTGACCCTGTTGTACGACCATACGAAACTTCCGCTCAATTGATTCCATCTGATCTTTGAGCCGCAGTTTCAACTTCTTAAGCCGTACCTCTTCCATCTTTTCATCTTCAGTCAGGTAACGCTTGTGAGTGAGGGATTCGAGACGTTCGGCGTACTGCGTATGCTCCTGCGCCAGCTTGCGGAATTCATCGTCGCTGACCAGGAGCTGGTCCTTTGGAGTCATCCAGTAGACCCTCCTGAGCGTATGTACGGCCCTAACCTAACACACCGCCTGAACCGCTTCAATGCTATTTCCACCCGATGAAAAAGATTTCATATTGAACAAATATGCACTGCTTCCGGTGCAGATCGAGTGTCGGCTAGGTTAAAGCCAGGCGGTACAGAATCGCGTCTTCGTTCGGGTTTTTATAGTATTCAGGGCGGCGTCCCGTCTCCAGAAACGCCCACTTTTCATACAAAGCACGCGCGGGCCGGTTCGATTCACGGACTTCCAGAAAAACCGTCGCGGCGCCTTGCGCTTTACCCATCTCGAGCAACTCGCCCAGCAGACTCGTGCCCAGCCCGCGCCTTCGAACCGGGCCTGCAACTGCCATGTTTTCGATCTCCCATTCTTCGGCGAGCACGCGAGCTATCACAAATCCCTGAAGACCAGATTCGTCCTGCAGGATGAGCGCAACCCTGCCGGGACTGGAATCTTGAAACAGAGCGTCATACTGCTCGCGAGACCAATGCGCCGCAGTCGCCGCGTGCTTTTCCAGCGCCATGATGGCAGTCAGATCGGTAGCAATAGCGGGACGGATTGAGACCTTCACATACGTTCCTAAGGCGAGATCTGAATAACCGGGAACTAGGCGCCGCTTTTGGAAAAAATCTCACTCGAGCTGCGGAGATAGTTTGCATCCAGAGCTTCCGGCGAGACGGTGTTCCCCGCCAGGATTTTTTGCCATCCCAACCGCGCGATCGCATCAGAACGGGGAAGTTGAATCTCGTCCACCTGCAAGCCCGCCTGCCGCGCCGCTTCGGCCAGGCCGTGATCGGGCGTGACGATATTAAATTTTCGGGGTGTCTCCAGCAACGCTGCACGGGTCAGCAACTGCTCCCGCAGTAAACGGCTCTCATCACCGTGAACTTCATATTCGCCGGAGTAAACTTCGCCCCGTCCGGCATCGAGGATGGCCAGCACCCTTCCCTGCGAGGCGCCGGAGATTGCAACCGTCTCGAGCAATGAGACTGCGGCGATTGGTTTAGCCAAAACCTCTGCCAGGGCTTTGATCGCTGCCAGTCCCACGCGTACTCCGGTAAATGAGCCGGGACCGGAGACTACGGCGAAACCGCCGATGTCCGCCTTGCTGAAACCGTGCTGCGCCAGCAATGCGGCGATTTGCGGCACCAGCTGAGCGGAGAAAGTTCCCCCCTCCAGCGCGACGACCTCAAGGACGTTGCACTCTTTGCCCGGCCCGCAGCGCGCCAGGGCGATACTTCCATGCTTGCCCGAGGTGTCGGCGGCGAGAAGAAGCGTCATGAAAGATACTGATCCTTGAGAATCCGGGCTTCCTTCGAGCTCAGTGCGCAGCTTCTACCAGCTCCAGCAGCACCCCTCCAGCGCTTGAGGGATGCACAAACACGTAGCGATGCCCGCCGGCCCCAATTTTGATCTCCTCCGAAACCAGACGCACGCCATCTTTTTTCAGGCGCTCGACCGCAGCCGCCAGGTCGGGCACACGCAGCGACACGTGATGTAGACCCTCACCCCGCCTGGCAATGAATTTCGCAATGACTGAGTTCTCCGAAGTGGCCTCCAACAGCTCCAGGCGGCTTTTTCCGAGCGGCACCATTACCACACGCACCTGCTCGCCCTCTACGACTTCATCAGAGGAAAGTTTTATTCCCAGCTTCTCGTATATCCCCCTGGCCGCTGCCAGCGATTTCACGGCGACGCCGATGTGATCGATGCTGAACATCAATATCCTCCGCCATTTTGGACCGACGGGCGAGGACGCTCGTCCCCCATTTCAATTCCCTTTCGCCAGGTGGGCCACGATTTCCTCCACCAGCGAATAAGGATCGCGCTTATGTTCGGCCACTTCAGCGGCGTAGCGGGCCACGGCGCCATTCCCCATTTGCGCGAAGGCCTGATCTAACAAAGCATCCCGCAGCATCTCCACCAGGCGATTCTGCCAGTGTTCGACACTGTGCCGCAGCGCCAGATTTGCGTTCTGCAGATAGACCTCGTAGTCCGCAATCGCGCCTGCCAGCTCGGGAATGCCTGTGCCATCGCTGGCGACCGTCTTCACAATCGGCGGCGTCCACTGGTCACTTCGTACTGCGAGCGACTGCAGCCCACGAATCTCGCGCTCGACTCGCTCGGCGCCCTCGCGATCGCTCTTGTTGATCACAAAGATGTCGGCGATCTCCATGATGCCCGCTTTGATGGTCTGCACATCGTCGCCCATGCCCGGAACCAGAATAACGATGGTGACGTCGGCGAGGCGAACGATATCCACTTCGTCCTGGCCCACCCCGACGGTTTCAATCATGACCAGGTCGCGCCCGGCGGCATCGAGCACCGTCGCCACATCTGCCGTGGTGCGCGCCAGGCCGCCCAGCGAGCCACGCGTGGCCATGCTTCGAATATAAATTCCGGCGTCGGAAAAATGCTCCTGCATGCGAATGCGGTCTCCCAGAATCGCTCCGCCCGTGTAAGGGCTGGTGGGATCGACCGCGATGATGCCAACGCTGCGGTCCTGCTTGCGATAGTGACGGGCGAGTTGATCCACCAGCGTACTCTTGCCCGCGCCCGGTGGCCCGGTCATCCCCAGTATCCGGGCGCGGCCGCTATGCGGAAAGAGAGCCTTCAGCAATTGGGACCAGCCTGCTTCGCGGTTCTCCACCGTGCTGATGGCACGGGCCAGAGCGCGCGCATCGCCGGCGCGAACCTGATCAGCCAAAGATTGGATGCCTTGATTCAAACTGCCAGTGTAAAGCACAGGCGGGATAAACGGAGACTGAGAAGCTTTGGTGTTTATAGCTGCGTTCCCCCGGGCCCGAGCTTCAGCATGCGCCGCGCTATCGGTCCGAGATACGGATACTCCGCCCATTCGCCGCGTCCGGCCTTGACGCCATAGACGATTCCGCCCAGGAGCACGACCACCCCCATTCCCATCCAGGAGAGCCAGAGCGCGGGCATCAAAAAATAAAATTCGGGTGGCAGCGCGTTGCTTCCTTCCGGAGAGACAGCAGCGGCGAGAATAAAAACTCCGAGAGCGAAGACCATTCCCGCAATCAGGGTGAGCACATACACGGCTTGCAGTAGAAGCGCCTGCAACGCGTGAAACGAAATAAACTTCGAGTCTCTTTTGATCAGGAAGATGGCCAGCGGGGCGATCCACCAGAGCATGATCTGGAGCATGTGTGCCAGGAGCGCGATGGTGCGCTCATCCTGGGTCGGCTGGGTAACGCCGGGATGAATGGGTTCGACCGTGATTCCTCTTTCCGGCTAATCCTTCAACAACTGCCGTGCAATCACCAGCCGTTGAATCTCGCTGGTGCCCTCGCCGATGGTACACAGCTTCACGTCGCGATAAAACTTTTCCGCCGGATAGTCTTTGATGAATCCGTACCCGCCGTGAATCTGCACGCCTTCGTTGGCGCATCGGACGGCCACTTCGCTGGCATAGAGCTTGGCCATGGACGACTCTAGCGTCGTTTTCATGCCCGCATCTTTCATGGCAGCCGCGCGCAGGGTGAGCAGCTTCGCTGCTTCAATCTCGGTGGCCATGTCCGCCAGCTTCCACTGGATGGCCTGGAAGTCGCTGATCGCCTTGCCAAACTGCTTGCGTTGCTTGGAATACTTCAGCGCGGCCTCATAGGCGCCTTCGGCCATGCCGAGAGATAGCGCCGCGATGGAGATGCGACCGCCATCCAGCACGCGCATGGCGTCGATAAATCCGTCGCCTTCCTTGCCACAAAGATTCTCCGCGGGAACGACGCAATCTTCAAAGATCAGTTCGGCGGTGTCGCTGGCGCGCAGGCCGAGTTTATTTTCCTTCTTCCCCGGCCGGAACCCCTTGGTGCCTTTCTCCACGATGAACGCCGACAGGCCGTGAGTGTGGGCGGCTCGGTCGGTGACCGCAATTACCACCAGAAAATCAGCGTAGTGCCCGTTGGTGCAGAAGGTCTTGGTGCCGTTCAAAACCCAATTGTTTCCCCGGCGGACCGCGGTCATGCGCGCGCTGCCTGCGTCCGATCCTGACGAAGGCTCCGTCAGTCCCCAGGCGCCGATGGCATCGCCGGCAGCGAGCGGCGTCACATATTTCTTCTTCTGCGCTTCATTACCGGCGAGAAAAATATGGTTCGAGCACAAAGAGGTGTGTGCGGCAACGATGATTCCCACCGAACCATCCACACGGGAGAGTTCTTCGATCGCAGTTACGTATTCGACGTAGCCCATTCCCGCGCCGCCAAACTCGGGAGGAAAAACGATACCGAGCAAGCCGAGCTTGCCCAACTCCTTCACGATGGCCAGCGGAAATTCACCGGCTTCGTCCCACTCCATCACGTGGGGCGCAATTTCGCGCTCAGCAAATTCGCGCACGCTTTTCTTCAGTTGAAGCTGTTCGTCATTGAGCTGGAAATCCACGATGCATCTCCGTTTCCGTCACGCCCGCCCCGAATGAGTGGATTAGAACACACCCAATTTGACAGATAAAGTTACGGCCGGGAGCGGTAGCCTAATTTCAGCGGGTTCCTTTGCGTCCTTTGCGGACTTTGCCGTTAACGGCTTCGATCTCTCCGGTCATCTAGAAAGACCAAACCCTTGAACCGCAAGGTTCGCAAAGGACGCAAAGACATCTAAACATAGGAAACGGCTCCGGGACTGCCCGCAATAGCCGCGGCTTTTACCCGACGTTGTCGGTGGCCAAAATGAATCTCTCGAAAACTTCGTTCGACAGCAGCCGCCCACGTGGACTCAAACGAATCACATGGGCGTGGCGTTCGAGCAGTCCCATTCCCACGCACTCCGAAATTATCTCGGAGACGCTGTCGATGGTCGGTTGCCCGAACTGGGCCGCGGCGCTTTCGAGGTCCACTCCCCTGGTCAATCGAAGTCCCAGGAAGAAGGTTTCCTCCAGGGCAGCTTGCGCCGGCACCGGAGTCCTCTTCAACGGCGCTGCGGCAACATACTCCTCCAGAGAATCCGGCGTGGCGAATCGCACCGCCTCGCTTGGCTTGGCCGCACATCGCAGCATGGAATGGGCATCAACCCCGAATCCCAGATAAGGCTGGCGTGTCCAATACTTCAGGTTGTGCCGCGACTCTTTTCCGGGACGGGCGAAGTTCGAGATCTCGTAATGCGTCACTCCGGCCGCATCCAGGCGCGTACAGGCGCTTTCGTAGAAGCGGGCCGTGAGTTCTTCGTCGGGAACGAAGTGCGCGTGGTACCGGGCGCCCCCAGCCATCAACTCGCGGCCGAGCCGGGAGTCATCATCCACCTCGAGCATGTACACACTGAGGTGAGGCGCGCCGATGGCAATTGCCTCAGCCAGGGAAAACTCCCAGCTTTCCGGCGTCTGGTGCGGCAGCCCGGCAATCAGATCGATGTTGATATTCTGGATGTTTGCGGCGCGCAGGCGTTCGATGTCTTCGAGCACCGTGGCACGCTTGTGCAAACGCCCCACCGACGCG
This sequence comes from Terriglobia bacterium, assembly GCA_963814725.1. GTDB lineage: Bacteria > Acidobacteriota > Terriglobia > Terriglobales > Acidobacteriaceae > JAIQFF01. The sequence continues at coordinate 944,888 of CAWFDY010000009.1, read as the reverse complement.
GCTTCGATGTCCACGAACGACTGCACGCCCAGGCTCACGCGGTTCACTCCGCAGGCCCTCAGAGCCTCAATCACAGCGGGACTCAGGGTGCCAGGCGCGCATTCGACCGTGATTTCCGCATCAGTTTGCAGCTTGAACTTTTGCGAAATCGTGACAAACAGCCGCTCCAGCTGCGATATACCAAGGATTGTGGGTGTGCCGCCGCCCAGGAAAATCGAGTCAACCGAGCTTTCGAACACCCCGCCCATCTGTTCGCAGGCCTCGCCGGCGCGGTTGATGTCTGTAATCACGCGTTCCACATAGCGCTCGAACACGGCCCGGGAAAAGACATCCGATGCGAAGTTGCAGTAGCTGCATTTGGTGCGGCAGAACGGCACGGAGAGGTAAAGCCCAAGAGACATCGTGACTAATTATCCCACTTCGCGTAACGTGGAGAGCGCTGAATTGGCGAAGGACAGCCGGATGGCTGCAGAAGAAGAGCAAGGGCCTTGAATCTCCGGGCCGGTGGTGCTGATCGGGGTCCTTCGACTGCGCAACCGTTTCGCGAGGCGAAGCTGCTGCTGCGCTCAGGATGACGCACAAAAAAATTATGGTTCCTCGGGTCGTTATTACTGGAATGGGCGTGGTCAGCCCTAATGGGATCGGCAAGGAGGCGTTCTGCCTCGCGCTGCTGGCCGGCAAGTCCGGCGTGAAACGCATTTCCCGCTTTGATCCTTCTTCCCTGCCGGTGCACATTGCCGGGGAGATTCCCGAGTTCGACGAACTGGCATGGGTGGACGCACGCGAACGTAAGCATGTTTCCCGCGTGGTGCCGCTATCGATTGCCGCTTCAACCGAAGCGATTCAGGATGCGGGCCTGAATCCCGCGGCCATGTCGATGGAAGAAAAGCGCGAAATCGGAGTCATCATTGGCACCGGGGGCGGCGCGCAGGAATTTTCCGAAGAACAATACCGTCTCTGGCACAGCGGGCACGTCAAGCAAGTCAGCCTCTTCTGCATCCCAAGCGGCACGATGGGAACTCTGCCCAGCGAGATCAGCATGCGTTTCGGATTTCGCGGCTACAGCCATGTAGTGACGGCGGGTTGCACTTCTTCCACGGACGCCATCGGATATGCCTACCAGCATATTCAGGCAGGCGTGCTGCCCATGTTTCTCGTGGGTGGCGTCGATTCGCCGATTACTCCCGGCATCATCAAGGGGTATTCGCTGCTGCGCGCGCTGACCCAGTCGTGGAATCACGCTCCGGAGCGCGCCTCGCGTCCTTTTTCCGCCGATCGTGACGGCTTTGTCATCGCCGAAGGTTCGTGGATGTTCATTCTCGAGGACTATCAACATGCGGTCGCTCGCGGCGCCAACATCTACGCCGAAATCGCCGGCTACGGATCCACCTGCGAAGCCTTCCACCGCGTACGCATGAGCGAGTCTCCGGAAGAGCCGGCCCGTGCCATCACGCTCGCGCTCGAAGAGGGCGGGCTCTCGCCTGAAGATATTCAATACGTCAACCTGCACGGCACTTCCACGGAGATGAATGACCGTGTGGAAACACGGGCGTTGAAACTGGCGCTCGGCGCTCGCGCCGGGAAGATTCCAATGTCCGGGCTGAAATCTCAGATCGGACATGCCCAGGGAGCCTGCGGTTCAGCCAGCCTGGCGGCGACTCTGATCGCGATGAAGCACGGAGAGATTCCGCCAACCATCAATCTGGACTCGCCGGATCCGGAATGCGATCTGGATTACGTTGCCGACGCGGGCCGGAAAGTCCAGATCGAGCACGCCATCTGCAACTGCGTGGGATTCGGATCCAAGAACTCGGCTCTTTTGCTGAAAAAGTTCGCGTAAACCGCCACCGACCACGTAGGGGCGGGTGCCCTCACCCGCCCGGCGGTGCGAAGCTCCGCAAGATCTGGACCTGCTCAGATCATCCGCCGAACGTTTCAAAGATCTGGCCGGCAAGAGCTGGCGAAAACCCAGGCGAGCTTCGCTCGCCTGCCCGGACGAGGCGTCCGGGGCTACGCGGTTCGCGGTAAACGTTTTTCATCCTCTCCTCCTCTTTCTCCATCTACATAAGGTATCTTTAGCTATAACCGATGGCCCAAGAAGAAGAGGTATTAGGCAAAGCGTATGACAGCCGCCTGATGAGGCGGCTACTCCGGTATTTGCGACCGTACAAGTGGCCGGTCGGAATATCCCTGGCTTCGATTCTTATCAAGGCCGGAGCCGACGTCCTGGGGCCTTACCTGGTCGCCATCGAGATTGACCGCTATCTGGTGCCGGTTTCCCGCCCGACGCCCTTCGATTCCTTTCTCAGCTCCAACCCTTACACGGGAATTGCCCAGATCGCGGCCATGTACGTCGGGCTGATCCTGCTGAGTTTTCTGCTCGACTATCTGCAGACATATTTCATGCAGTGGGCGGGCCAGATGGTGATGTTCGATTTGCGCAAACAAATATTCCGCCACCTGCAGCACATGCACATCGGCTTTTACGACAGGAATCCGGTCGGCCGCCTGGTCACCCGCGTCACTACTGACGTGGATGCCCTGAACGAAATGTTTACCTCCGGAGTGGTCTCGATATTCGAAGACGTGTTTGTGCTGGCCGGAATTACCGCCATCATGCTGGGGATGAACTGGAAGCTGGCTTTGATTACCCTGGCAGTGCTTCCCATGATCGCCTACGCCACCACGATCTTCCGCGACCGAGTGCGCGATTCCTACCGCCGCATTCGCACCGCCATCGCCCGTATCAACGCCTACATGCAGGAACACGTCAGCGGCATGGTGGTATTGCAGCTCTTTAATCGGGAGGAGCGCGCTTTCAACAAATTCTCCGACGTGAACGCCGTCCACATGGAGGCTTTCAAAGACGCAATCATGGCGCACGCGGTTTATTACCCGGTGGTCGAGATTCTGTCTTCGACCGCGATTGCCTGCGTCATCTGGTTTGGCGGGAATGACATTATTCGCAGACTGACCGTAAGCAGCGTGGCTGTGGATTTTTCGCGCCCTCATGCTCTTCCCTTCCACGTGGTTCGGACAGTGGTGAGCATCGGAATTCTCACCGCATTCATTCAGTACGCGCAGCGGTTTTTCCGTCCCATACAGGACTTCAGCGAGAAGTACAACATCCTGCAGTCTGCGATGGCGGCCAGCGAGCGGGTGTTCAAGCTGCTGGACACGCCGGCGGAGATTGTTTCACCGGCGGTTACGAAGAGTCCAGCCGGCCCCGGCCGCATCGAATTCGATCACGTATGGTTCGCCTACCGGGAGACGCCGGTTGAAGGCGGCAGGAGCGCGGGCGAGTCGTCCGCGGCCAGAGCATTGAACCCGCCTCCCGGCAATGGCCATGTGGGGACGGATCTCCGACCCAGCCATGCCGAGCAAGGCTCGGCTGGCGCGCATTCCACAGAACCGGACTGGATCCTGCGCGACGTTTCTTTCACCATCGAACCCGGGGAAACAGTCGCCATCGTCGGCCATACCGGCGCCGGCAAGACCACCATCATCTCCCTGTTGATGCGCTTCTACGACGTGCAGAGGGGCGCGGTCAAGATCGATGGCGTGGACGTGAAGGACATGGACCTGGGTGAACTGCGCCGCCGCTATGGCGTGGTGCTGCAGGATCCATTTCTGTTCACCGGGACAGTCGAGGGCAACATCCGCCTGGGCACGGAAGGGATCACGGACGAAGACGTCGAAAAAGCCGCCGAAGATGTGAACCTCGCCGACTTCATCCGTGCGCTTCCCCAGGGCTTCAAGGAAGAGGTCCGCGAGCGCGGATCGACCCTCTCCACCGGCCAGAAGCAACTGATCTCGTTTGCGCGCGCGCTGGCCCACGATCCCAAGATTTTGATACTGGACGAAGCCACTTCGAGTGTGGATACCGAAACCGAGTTGCGAGTGCGGGACGCACTCAGCCGCATGGTCGAGGGCCGCACCTCGGTCGTCATCGCGCACCGACTTTCGACCATCCAGCGGGCAGACAAGATTCTCGTCATGCACAAAGGCCAGGTCCGCGAGGTGGGCACCCACCAGCAACTGCTCGCCCAGCGCGGCATTTACTACAAACTCTACCAACTGCAATATAAGGATCAGGAGATTCCGGTCGTCGCCGGGGGGCAGGTTGTGGCGGGCGCGGACGACTAGAACGAACCAGGTGAAGACTGCCGCCCGGTGGACCTCGCAAAGCTCGGCAGGGCGGGTTCGGGCCTCCTATCTAAACTCTGACGCGACAAACCGGATCGACTCTTCGAGTCTATCGGACAACCGAGGGCGGCTGTCCCCACGCGGTTCGTCTACCTTTACAATGCTCCCGTGCGTATTCTCATCTCGGCCGGGGAAGCCTCCGGCGAAATGTACGGGGCGATGCTGATTGCAGCCCTTCAGCGTCTCGCGGACCGTCCCCTGGAATTTTTCGGCGTCGGCGGGGAGCGTATGCGGGCTGCGGGTTGCGACACAGTGGTCGATGCCAGCGATCTTGCGGTAGTCGGCATCTCGGAAATTCTCGGCCATCTGCCTAAAATCTGGGGACTGTTTCATAGGCTGATCGCCGAGGCGGATCGGCGTAAGCCTGATCTCGCGATCGTCATCGATTCTCCTGCATTCAACTGGCGCGTCGCCCGGCAAATGCGCAGACGCGGCATTCCAGTCGTTTACTACGTGTGCCCGCAATTCTGGGCGTGGCGCCAGGGCCGGGTCCGGTTGCTGCGAAAATATGTCAACAAGGCGCTGGTAATTTTTCCGTTCGAGGAAAAGTTTTACCGCGACCGAGGAGTGGACGCCCAGTTCGTCGGCCATCCTCTTGCCGACCTTCCACGGCCGGAAGTGAACCGCGACGCCTATGCCGGCGAGAACGGTCTGGACTCCGCCAAACCCTGGATCACGCTCATGCCCGGAAGCCGGGTCAAAGAAGTGCGGATGAACCTGCCTGCGATACTGGAGTCCACTGCCCGGCTCGGGCCTTCCTGCGAATTTCTGTTGCCGGTTGCGCCCACGCTTGATCGCAATTTCCTGCTATCGCTGGTTGCAGGCCATCCCTCGGTTCACCTGGTGCCTGAAACCCTGCCGGCCCTGGCCCTGTCGCGCGCCGGGATCATCGCCAGCGGCACGGCGACTGTCGAAGCGGCGATGATGGGAACGCCATTCGTGATGGTTTACAGAGTCTCGCCCCTGACCTACCGGTTGGGGCGTTCGCGAGTCAAAGTGCCGTACTTTGCCATGGTCAATCTGATTGCTGGAAAAGAGGTTGTCCCCGAACTGGTACAGCAGGATTTCACCGCTGAAAACGTCGTCTGCAGGCTCAATGAAATCATTGCTGACGGGCCTGCCAGGGATAAAATGATCGCCGGGCTGGCGGGCGTGAAGTCCCAGCTAGGCGTAGCCCTGCAAGAGGGACAGGCGCCCGTGGATCTTGCCGCTCAGGCGGTGCTTTTGGAGTTGGACAAGGCAGGAATGCCAAAAACTGGCTAAACCTTGTACTGCCAGCATCTTTTGCGTCACAATCTTCATCATACGGATTACCGTATTTGTTTCAGGAGACCGCTTTTGATTCCTCTTCAAGCGCAGCGCCAGCGTCGAACCCTGTTGCTCTGCCTGTTTGTCTTTGTGCTGGCGTCGCTGCCGTCATGGGCGGCGGAAAAAATGCACCTGCGAGTGGACGATTATCAGATCGACGCTGAGCTGATACCGCACTCTCACCGGATCACGGCGCGCGCGAAGGTAAAGTTCACTGCACTTGAAGACTTGAGCATCGCCACATTCGAACTGCACAACGCGCTGCGCGTAACCAAGGTGGTGGACGCCGCGGGAAAGCTGCTCAGCGCGGAGCGGGTCACTCAGGATTCTACGATTCGGGTTCCACTCGCCACCCCGGTCGCGAAAGACAGTTCGACCACCCTTACTTTCGAATACGAAGGGGTTCTTGACTCCGCGGACGACAGTCCGGTGCAAGGGCTGAAGCTGGCGTACATTAGCGACGATACTACCTTCCTGCTGTACGCGGGACGCTGGTTCCCGGTGAATGCTTATGGCATTAACCGCTTTACCGCAACCATGAACATCACCGTGCCTGCGCACATGATCGTCATTGGAAGCGGGAAGGAGAGCGCGGGCAGCGCCCCCTCGACAAAACGTCCCGCCGGCGCTCTACCCACCAAGACCTTCGCCTTTGCCTGGGAGAAGCCGAGTTTTCCGGGCACGATTGTGGCCGGTATTTTTCAGGAATCCAAAAGCGATGAAGCCGGACTCGACCTGCACGTCTACTTCAAACCGGCACATCAGGGTCTCGGCCCAAGTTACGCCACCACCGCGGTTAAAGAGTTTACGTACTACGTAACCCTTTACGGGCCTGCGCCTTCAACTACGCTGAAGGTGGTCGAGATCCCCGATGACACTGTACCCGCGGCCTGGGCTCCCGAAATTGCCGCCATCTCCAGCCGAGCGGTCACTGACAAAGTCAATTACCGGCTGCTGGCCAACACCATTGCGCACCAGTGGTGGGGAGCCTCCGTCAGCCCCGCTTCACGGGACGACTGGTGGCTGAACGACGGATTCGCGCGCTACTCCGAGGCGCGCTACGTGGAACAAGCGGCGGGACCGGCGGGGCTCGAAGAGACAGTCAAGGATATGTCGGTGGGCGCGCTGGCTTACGATACCGTTCCGCTCTCCAGCGCCGGAAAACTGGACGTTTTCTCGCCCGAGTTCCAGTCGCTGGTTACCGACAAGGGCGCCATGATCCTGCACATGCTGCGCTGGGTGATCGGCGATCAGAAATACGATCAGACCATGCGCACCTTCGCGGCGAAGTATGCGGGAAAGTCAGCATCACTGGATGATTTCCGCGCTCTGGCCGAGCAGAACTACGGCCAGCAGCTCACCTGGTTTTTCTCCCAGTGGCTGGACTCGACCGGAGCCCCTGAGTTCAAAACCAAATACACCATCTATCGCCTGGGCAACAACAAGGGCTTCCGCGTGGTGGGTCAGATTGCGCAGGACCTCGATCTGTTCCGCATGCCGGTTGACCTCAAGATCGACACCGATGGCAAGACGGAAAATAAACGCGTCGAAGTCGTGGGAACCAATTCAGCCTTCAACGTCGAGACTTACGGCAAGCCACGGCGGATCGTGGTCGATCCCGAGGACCGGGTTCTGAAAAACTCATCCGACATCCGGCTGAGGGCTTCCATACAGCGCGGACAGGGCCTGACCCAGCAGGGAGATCTGGCAGGGGCGCTGCTCGAGTTCAATAAAGCGCTCGACGTCAACAAGACGAGCTCACTGGCCCACTATCGCATCGCCGAAGTGTTCTTCCTGCAGCGCAACTTCCAGGCCGCGGCGAACGCCTACCGCGATTGTCTGAATGGAGACGGCGAGCCGCGCTGGACCGAGGTCTGGAGCCACATCCAGCTGGGCAAAATCTTCGATGTCACAGGGCAGCGCGAACGCGCAACGAACGAATATCGCCAGGCCCTGCAGACCAACGACAATACCCAGGGCGCGCTGGACGAAGCCCGAAAGTATCTGCAGAAAGCGTTCGAGCAGCAGAAGAACGGATAAGACCTGCTGAGCGGACCTTCAGCTCATTTCCTGCCAATGTGGGCGCGGGCGTCCTCGCTCGTGCGGGTTGGTGGCGCTGCCGCACGAGCGAGGGCGCTCGCGCCCACATTACTATCGCTGAATTTAGAAAGCGCGTTTCACGGCCAGAGTGACCATGGCCTTTGAGACCAGCTTTTCCTCCGCGTCTTTTTCCGCGAAGACTTCGGCCTCGCAGATCACCAGCATCTTGCCGGCTCGCAAGACCCGACCGCGACATCGCAACCGGTCGGCAACCGAGGGACGCAGAAAATTAATCTTGAACTCCACGCTCACCACGTCATTCTCCAATCCCACGGCGCCACGGGCCGCGCAGCCCGAGGTATGGTCCGCCATGGTGGCCAGCACGCCGGCATGAATCAGACCATGCTGCTGCCGGTGCCGTTCGGAAGGGACCAGAGTCGTCTCGCAAAATTCATCTTCGATCCGGGTCAGCTGCAGGCCCAGATCGCGAACGAAATTCGCGCTGTCGAAGATGTGGCGGACCTGGGCTTTGAGGAGTTCGTCCATAGGTAGTTGCGGTTTTGAGTGAAGAGTTGCCCGCGTCCCACCGCGTGAACCTTGTCGAGCTTTCGCTCGACCGGACAGGCCGGGGGCGGCAGTCCCCACATCAGTTTTCTAGAAAGCCCAGCGCAACAATGTCGCGCCCACGGTGAAACCCGCACCCACCGACGCCAAGAGCACGAGGTTCCCTTTCTTCAGCTTACCTTCCTGCCGGGCAGTATCCATCGCGAGAGGAATCGTGCCGGCCGTGGTGTTGCCGTAACGATCAATATTGATCACGATATTCTCGGGTTTCATTCCCAGCCGGTCCGCCGTTGCCATGATGATGCGCCGGTTGGCCTGGTGAGGAATAAAGGTATCGATGTCGCCGCCTTTCAGCCCGTTGCGGGTCAGGATCTTTTCGCAGAGCTCAGCCTGCTTGCGAACCGCAAATTTAAAGACGGCCTGGCCATCCTGATGCACGTAGTGCATCCGTTTTTCCACCGTCTCCAGCGTGGCGGGATGCGAACTACCGCCGGCCGGCATATAGAGCGAACAGCCACCCGAACCATCCACTTCATGGATGAAATCGATCAGGCCCACCGAATCATCCTCGGTGGGTTCGAGGATCACCGCGCCCGCTCCATCGCCAAAAATCACGCAGGTGGCGCGATCGGTGTAATCAATGATCGAGGACATTACGTCGGCTCCAATCACCATCACTTTCTTGTGAGCGCCCGTGGCAATGAACTGGGCTCCGGTCTGAAGGGCATACACGAAGGCCGAACAGGCGGCGGAGAGGTCGAAGCCCCATACGCCCTTGGCGCCCAGCTTGTGCTGCACCAGGCAGGCCGTCGAAGGGAAAAACATGTCCGGCGTGACCGTGGCCACGATGATCGCGTCCAGCTCCGAGGCCTCGATGCCGCGCTGTGCCAGGGCCCGGCGTGCGGCTTCGGCGGCCAGGTCGCTGGTGGCGACACCTTTCTCCACGATGTGCCGTTCGCGGATGCCGGTGCGCTCCACAATCCAGTCGTTGGAGGTTTCCACCAGCTTCTCGAGATCGTCGTTGGTCAGAAGGCGAGGTGGGACATAAGCACCCAGGGCAGTAATCTTGGCGCGCAGCAGTTGGCTCACTCGATCGATTCTCCAGGTCAAAAGATGAACCGCCTATTTTGACGCAGCGTTGGGGCAATGTCCAACTGTAGGTAGCCCAAAGGGTTGCTGAAATCCTGCTGAAAATCCCCGCCAGCGCCCGTCACCAGGGAGCCACCGAGCCTTGCAGACCCATTTGTCTTTCTCTGTGTCTCCGTGCCTCCGTGGTGAGGTGATTCGGCTTGCCGCGGTTACCCCGGTACATGTACCAGCAGCAGCAAAGTGCACGACGGAGCTAGGCCACTAGTGCTTCCGAAAAGCACCTCGCGACCCGAAATGGCACTCGTCCCGGAATGGACCATTGAGACCTTCGCTATCCAGTCGCATTTCACTACTCTGCACCAGCCACTCGAAAAACTTGCGGCGCGCCCGGCTGGCGACGTCCCCATCAACGTTTTCTCTGTGCTCGGGTCTTCAGGAAAGGGGATCAGAGATGATCGGTACATCAAGTTCTTCAGGCGCAAGGTTCGCCGGCGCGATCGTGTTGTCCCTCGCCATTCTTGCGTGGTCGGGCTGCGGCGGCGGCATGAACATGGGCGGAACCGGTTCGACTTCCAATGGAATGACGGTCATGCCCCCGACTGCCACTCTTCGTTTGGGAGACAGCACGCAGTTCTCGGCTACGACGACCAACAGCATGAAACAGGCTGTCACCTGGTCGGTCAACGGAGTCGCGGGCGGAAACGCAACCTTCGGCACCATCGACTCAAGCGGAAAGTACAAGGCTCCGTCCAGCCTTCCCACGCCGAATCCTCTGAAGGTGACCGCCACCAGCGCGGCGGACAAAACCATTTTCGGAAGCAGTTCAGTGAGCCTGCAGAATCCGATTCCCGTTCCCCAGAATGTGAGCCCCACATTTCTTCCGGTGGGCAGTTTTTCGCTCACGGTGGGAGGGGCAAATTTCGTGAGCGGCGCTCAAGTGATGTTTGGCGGAACGGCCTTGACCACCACATTCGTAAGCGCCACGCAGCTGAAGGCCACGGGAACCGCAACCGCGGCGCAGGTTGGAACCATCAAGCTTGCGGTGCAGAATCCTGACCCTGGAAAGATTCTCTCTACTGCGTCGTTGAACCTTCAGATTGGCGCTGCCGGCAAGGTGTCGGTCAGCGTGATCCCGCCCACGGCGCAGATCGCCGCGGGCTCCACGTTCCAGTATCGTACAGCCGTAAATGGCGCGGGCGGCAATACCGCGGTCAAGTGGGCGATTAACGGAGTGGCGGGCGGCAACGCAATCTTGGGCACAATCGATGCGGACGGAATGTACCGCGCACCCACCAAAGTTCCCACTCCAAACACCATTCAGGTGCAGGCAACGAGTGCGGCCGATACGACTGCCACGGCCAGCGGTACGGCCACGCTGACCAATCCCGCACCTGTCGTGAGCTCCGTGCTGCCGACCACAATTCCGGTGGGAAACTTTACTCTGGTGGTCACTGGGAAACAATTCGCCAGCGGAGCCGTGGTTTCGTTCGGCGGCACTTTTCTGACAACCACTTTTGTTTCCTCGACTCAGCTGACCGCGACCGGTACAGCGGCCAGCGCAGGCACCGTGCAGGTGACGGTGATTAACCCCGATCCCGGCTCGCTGACCTCTAACGCGTTTGCGCTGGAGGTGGGAACGCCCTCAAATGTTTTAAGCGCATCGGCTGCGGCACGATTCCTCGAGCAATCCACGTGGGGCGCAAATCCGCAGTCGCTCTCGCACTTGCAGGCCGTGGGGATTCAGGGTTTCCTGAATGAACAGTTTTCCGCGCCGGTTTCAACTTTCCCTGCTCCGGCAACCACTGACGATATGACATTCGTGCAGAAGCGCCTCTTCACCAATGCGCTGACCGGGCAAGACCAGTTGCGGCAACGGGTGGCGTGGGGACTTTCGCAGATCATGGTTGCTTCGGCGGTCAAGGTTAATAATCCGAGCGCGTTCGTGCTGTGGCAAAACATGTTCCAGAAAGATGCCTTTGGAAACTTTTCCACCCTGCTCACGGATGTGACCCTGAGCCCGGTCATGGGCAACTATCTGGACATGGTGAATAACGACAAACCGAGCAACGGTGTCGATCCCAACGAGAATTATGCGCGTGAGGTTCTGCAGCTGTTCACCATCGGGCTGGAAGAGCTGAATCCCGACGGCACCATGCAACTGGATGGATCCGGGAATCCGATTCCGACTTACACCCAGGACACAATTGTAGGTTTCGCTCACACCTTTACGGGGTGGACCTATCCCACCAAGCCGGGCGCTACCGCCCAATTCCGCAATTCAGAATTCTACGGTGGGCCGATGATTCCCTTTGATACCCATCACGACAGCACCAGCACGAAACTGCTGTTGAATGGGATGACTCTTCCGGCCGGCGGAACCACGCAGTCGGATATGACCGCTGCCCTGCAGAACATTTTCAGCCATCCCAATGTCGGACCATTTATCTCCCGGCAGCTCATCGAGCGCCTGGTGACGAGCAATCCCACTCCTGAGTATGTAGGCCGCGTGGCCGCGGTATTCGCGGACAACGGCAGTGGCGTCCGCGGCGACCTGAAGGCGGTGGTCACGGCCATCCTCACCGATACGGAAGCGCGGCGCGGCGACGATCCGGCTCAGGCGCAGCCCAGTGACGGCAAGCTCAAGGAGCCGGTGCTGTTTATCGCCAACCTGCTGCGCGCTATGAACGGCGTAACCGATGGCGCATCGCTATCGGACCGGGCCTCCGACATGAAGCAGCCGCCATTCTTCTCGCCGACGGTCTTCAATTTTTATCATCCCGACCATCTCATTCAGGGAAGCACTCTGGTCGGACCGGAGTTTGAGATTTTCAACACCAGCACCACCATCGCCCGAGCTAATTTTGTGAACACGCTGGTTTACGGGCAGGTGAGCGGCACTACGACCGTAGATCTATCGGGATACGTGCCTTTGGCGGCGAATCCCGATCAACTGGTAACGGCGGTAGCAGCCGTGATGCTGCATGGCAATGTTTCGGACAGCATGCGCGGCACGCTGGTCACAACCCTATCCGGAATCACCGATAACACGCGGCGCACCAAGGAAGCTTTCTATCTGATCGGAAGTTCATCGCAATTCCAGGTGCAGCACTAAAAAGCAGCTCCAATACTAAAGGGAGAACAGCCATGGCATTTTCACGACGAGACTTTCTGAAGAGGAGCTGCTGCACTGCAGCGGCTGGATTCGCCGCCGCCAGCTTCAACCGGTTCGGACTGGTGAACGCGCTGGCGCAAAGTGCGCAGGATTACAAAGCGCTGGTGTGCGTGTTCCTGTTCGGCGGCAACGACAGCAACAACATGGTCGTTCCCATGAGCAGCAGCGGGTACGCCTCCTACCAGCAGATCCGCTCGGTGCTGGCTTTGCCGCAGAACAGCCTGCTGCCTATCGCTCCACCCAGCGCGGGCGCTTTCGGATTTCATTCCAAGTTCCCCGAGATGCAAGCTCTGTTCAATCAGAAGCATCTGGCAGTGCTGACCAACGTGGGAACGCTGGTTCGTCCCACCAACCGCATGCAGTTCCAGCAGCGCCAGGTCAACCTCCCTCAGAATCTTTTTTCGCACGAAGACCAGCAGGCGCAGATGCAGACGGCCGCGCTCGACGGCAACGGGCAGACGGGATGGGCGGGGCGCACCGCGGACAAGATCCAATCCATCTATGGCGGAACCTTCCCTATTATCATTTCGCTCGCTGGCACCAACATTTTTTGCGAGGGCTTGTCTGCACGATCGATCGAGTCCAGCGGCGACCCTACACAACTCTTGTCGGGTTTCGGCAGCTCGGCCGAGTCGCAGGGCCGCATGTCGGCATTGCAGAACCTGCTCACCTTCGACACTGGCCTTTCCCTCATTCAGGCCGCCAGCACCACCACCAGCAACGCTCTGCAGGACAGCAATGCCCTGGCCAACGCCCTGGCCTCAAAGCCGACCATGGCGACGGTGTTCCCCAACACGGGACTGGCGAACCAGCTCAAACAGGTGGCGCAGATTATTTCAGTGCGCTCGGCACTGGGATTGCAGCGGCAGATCTTCTTCGTTTCAATCGGCGGCTTCGACACTCACAGCGATCAACTGAACGCGCACAATAACCTCTACGTACAGCTCAGCCAGGCCATGAATGCGTTTTATCAGGCGACCGTCGAAATCGGCGCAGCCTCGCAAGTGACCAGCTTTACCTTGTCAGATTTCAGCCGCACCTTCGCGCCCGACAGCACCTCGGGAACCGACCATGCCTGGGGCGGCCATCACATGATCATGGGCGGAGCCGTCAAGGGAGGGGATTTCTATGGCACCTTCCCGACGCTGGCGCTCGGAGGGCCGGATGATGCGACCACTGAAGGACGCTGGATTCCGACTACATCGCTCGACCAGTACGCGGGAACGCTGGCCAACTGGTTCGGAGTGGCGACCGCGGATCTGCCGTCGATCTTCCCCAATTTGACGAACTTTACGACGCCAGTATTGAATTTTGTAGGGTAGGGGGAGATTCAGGTTTCAAGGTTTCAAAGTCTCAAGATTTCAAGTGTCACGTTTTGAGGTTTTGAAACCTTCGAAACTGTGAAACTTTGAAACTCGAAATAAAGCCAGGCACCGGAGACCCACTGCACACGCAAGAGCCCGTTACCGTTGCTTCCTTCCGGACCTGGCGGGGTTGGCGGGAATGCATCGCGCGGGACCGATGCCTGACCGCCTTAGATTCTAACATCGGTTTGCGTGGCGCGGACCCTCCGCGCCAAATCGGAGTGTCCTGACTTCACTCCTGGTTCCTTATGTGATTTCCAAGGAACGCGAACCCTGCCAATATTCATTCATGGTGATGCACCCACTGCCAACAGTTCATCAAACGGCCGACGTCGGCCTCCCCGCACCAGGCGTTCGGCCGCATGCTGCGGCTGCTCAGTTCACCGTCAGGACCCGCACGCCACTGGTTCCGCCGCTCGTGCAACCCAGGATGCCGCTATTGCCCGCTGGCGTTTGCACAGCGACGTTGAAGCTTCCGGGAGCGGGGATCATGGAAGAGTTAATTGTGGCCGTGGCCTGGGAGCCGCTGTTCACCGAGGTGGCGAGCTTGGCCCCGTTGAAGACCACCAGCGAAGAGGCAACGAACTGGCTGCCGGTCGCTGTCAAAACAAAGCTGGGAGGTAGTTGTGAAAAAACAACGGTTGCTGGAGAAATCGAATTAAGGACGGGTGCGGGTCGAGAGCTCCCGCAGAGGGGATTCAGTGCATTGCACCCGGGCAGGAGCAAGAGCACGACCAGCAACAGGCTGAGGTGGCCGAACCGATTGGAAAGAGGCATCAATTGATGATACCGATTTTGGCCAACAATAGCGTGGCATGCTCCTGTGCCCTCCGTACTCTTCCCTTTCTTGACGGCATGGCGAACAATGGAGAGCCATGGCGTCTCTGGCCAAACCGGATCCGCGCATCACTCCGCTTCGAGCAGACCTGCAGCGGTACTTTGAAGTTGCGCTCTATCTTCTTATTTTTTCCGGGTTTGGGACGCTGGCCTCCACAGGAGGCGTGGGACTGTTTACGGTGCTGCTGGTCAGCGCTGCTCTGTTGTTTCGCGGATATTTGTTGTTCCGGCGCCGTCCCTGGCTGATTCCCGAGCGCTGGATTGCCTTCCTCACGGTTGCCTACGTGATTTTTTACCTGGCGGATTATTTCCTGTTCGCGGGCGGATTTCTCAACGCCACCGTTCACCTGGTTTTGTTTGTGATGGTGATCCGCTTGTTCTCGGCGCAGCGCGATCGCGATTTCTATTTCCTGTCTGTCATTGCGTTTCTCATGGTGCTGGCGGCGGCGCTGCTGACGGTGGATAGCGTTTTCCTGCTGTCATTCGCCGTATTCATGCTGATGGCCGTGGTGAGTTTCGTGCTGATGGAAATGCGGCACATGTCAGCCAAAACCGCGATCCATTCGCGGGACTCGGGCCTGGGGATGAACTCGCGGAGCATGCCGGCTTCCCTGGCGGCGGCCGCCCCCATATTGGTGCTGGCGATTCTTCTGGGCGCGACGGCAATTTTCTTTCTGCTGCCGCGCGCTTCCGCGGGCTATCTGGGAGCCTATGCTCCGGGAAACGGCATCAGCACCGGATTCAGCGACACCGTGGAGTTGGGACGAATTGGGGAGATTCAGCAGTCCGGCTCCCTGGTCATGCATATACAGATCGACGGAGACGAGCATGGCAGCTTCGACCTGAAGTGGCGCGGGGTCGCGCTCAGCAATTTCGATGGCCGCAGCTGGTCGAATAACCGGGGCCAGCACCCGCTCATTCCGCAGTTTGGGGGCCAGTTCATTCTGTCTGAACCGGGAGCGGGCGCGGGGAAGATTTCCGCCCGCCCCATTCACTACCGGGTGTTGATGGAGCCGGTGGGCATGAGCGTTTTTTTCCTCGCCAGCGCGCCGCGCAGCCTGGAAGGAAACTACGGACGTGTCTCCATCGATGACGGGGGCGCGGTCTACGATCTGGATCCCGAACGTCCCATTAACCAGTACCGCGCGACTTCAGACATCGCGCAAGCCGGCGCCGCCGATCTTCGCCTCGCGGGCAACGCGTATCCGGCCGCCCTGCTCTCCCTTTACCTCGGCCTGCCTGAGCTCGATCCTCGCATCCAGCCGCTGGCCGAGCAGATCACTGCTTCGGCAGACAATAACTACGACAAGGCCCGCGCACTCGAAGCCTACCTTCGCACGCACTATGGATACACTTTGCAACTGTCCCGCAAAGTGCCGCACGATCCGCTGGCCGATTTTCTTTTCCAGCGCAAACAGGGGCATTGCGAATACTTCGCGTCTTCGATGGCGGTCATGTTGCGGACGCTGGGAATCCCCTCGCGCGTAGTGAACGGATTTCGCACCGGCGAGTTCAACGACGTCACGTCCCAGTACGTGGTGCGAGCGAGCGATGCGCATTCCTGGGTGGAAGCGTACTTCCCGGGCCATGGCTGGATCGCTTTTGATCCCACTCCGAACGCGGCCCTTTCCGGGCGCACCGGTTGGAGCCGAATGACGCTCTACGTGGACGCGCTGGCTTCATTCTGGCGGGAGTGGGTTGTGAACTATGACGTGGGCCACCAGCAATCCCTGGCCGTGAGCGCCACCAGCCGCAGCCGGCAGCTGTTCCTGCTTTTGCGGGGCTGGTCGCGCCGGCGCTATGAAAAACTGCTGGCGACGGCTCGCCGCAGCGAAAACGCCGTGGCCGGGTCGCCCTTGCGCTGGGGCTTCAGTGGAGCGATGGCCGCCGTGCTTCTGATGTTTTTGCTGAACGCTCCGGAGCTTTTGCGAAGTCTGGAGAGGTTCCGAACGGCCACGCGGCCGGAAAAGTCTCCACGCCGGGCAGCCACCATCTGGTACGAGCGCATGACCGAAAATATTGCGCGGCGCGGCTGGCGGAAGTTGCCGGCGCAGACTCCGCTCGAGTTCGTCTCCGGGATCGATGACCGGGCGGTACAGCAGAGAGTCGCCGAGTTTACCCGGCACTATGAAAGCGCGCGTTTCGACGATTCCGTCGAGGATGCGAAACGTCTGCCGGAATTGTATGAAGAGATTGCGGGGACGCGGCGCTGATTCAGGTTTCAAAGTTTCGGGTTTCAAGGTTTCAAAACCTTGAAACTTTAAACTAGCTTCAGTGAGCTTCTTTGCGTCGTTTGAGGAATTTCTTAGCGTTTTTGCGGTTAAAGTCTTTTAACCGCAAAGTTCGCAAAGACCGCCGCAAAGATCGCAAAGGAACCTCACTAGAAGTGCCAGACGACTCCGCCGCCTACGAACAGGTTATGCTGCCGGCTCTTGCCGATGTCCACGTTCAGTTGGGGTATCCCGGAGTAAAAATCCCGCACTTCTCCCCGCACGCTGAAGCGGTTGAACACTTTGACGTCGAGTCCTGCACCGATCTGCAAAACGCCTGTCGTGGTTCCGGTTTTGCCCGTGTTGGGCCCTCCGAAAGTCAGGGTAGAGCTCTCTCTGAAATAGCCAAAACCTCCGCCGGCGCTGACCCAGGGTGAGAATCCGCTATAGGGAAACAAGTTGGCGCGCAAGGATGGCGTGGCGAAAAATGAGCGGTAGTCTTTGGGCACGATATTCGTAGCGTAGCGCGTTTTTTCGTCAAAATTGATTACGACGGGCACTTCGCCGGTCAGGCCGAGGATGCCGAAATTCATCAATCGCCGCCCGTAATTGCCTTCGACACTCAGACCGGCTCCGGTCGTGAGCAGGGCGCCCGGCGTGCTTGTGCCGATGACAGCGTGGTCGCTGACGAAGGTGCGGCCGAGCACCCCGGTCAGTTCGTTCCGTTCCTGGGCGGCGGCGCCGGAAATCAGAGCCATCCACAACCCCAGAACCGCGACTGAAATTAGAGTGCGCGTCAAATTCACCTCCGCAAACTTCTCTCTACCCAGCAGGTTAGCACGCGTAAACGTGCGTTGGTTTCTGTCTCAAGGTTAGCACGCGCAAGCGGCCTTTATTCGGGAAAGCCACACTCAAATGGTCCCTTCGCCCGATTCAGATAACAATCGAGCAAGAGTGTTAAAATCGGTAGATTCCATGCCTACGAGAGTGATATCCGAGCCCACGGGGGAAACCGCTGAAACCGCGAAATCAACCCCCGCCGTCCCCACCCGGGTAGGCTTTGTAAGCCTGGGCTGCCCCAAAAACCTGGTGGATAGTGAAGTCATGATGGGAATGCTGCAGCGGGCCGGGGCGCAACTGGTGACAGGCGCCGATGATGCTGATGTGATCGTCGTCAACACCTGCTCGTTTATCGCCAGCGCCCAGCAGGAGTCGGTGGATACCATCCTGGAGATGGCCAGGCACAAGACCTCGGGCCGGGCCCGGAAATTGGTGGTCGCGGGCTGCCTGGTCGAGCGTTTTCGCAACGACATCCGGCAGAACATTCCGGAAGTGGATGCGGTGGTTGGAACCGGAGAACTGGAAGCGATACTGCAGGCTGCGGGGGTGGCTCCCGTCCCCCAGGGCGATTCGCCGTTCAGAATTCTGCAAACCCGGGCCGAAGGCGACGCCCGTGCTGCCCAGGGACGTTTTTCCCGCGACACCTGGAATGGCGCCATTGCCGACCTGCCGAACTACCTTTACGACGATGCCACGCCGCGTGTGCTCGCGACTCCACGCCACACTGCTTACATCAAAATCGCGGAGGGTTGCGACCATCCCTGTACGTTCTGCATTATTCCCCAGCTGCGGGGACAGTTCCGCTCGCGAAGGTTTGAGTCGGTAGTGGCCGAAGCGGAACGGCTGGCAGCATCCGGTGTGCGCGAGATCACCCTGATCGGACAGGATACGACCTGCTACGGCGAGGATTTCGGCCTGAAAGACGGCCTTGCGCTGCTTCTGGAAAAACTGGCGGGAATCGAAGACTTGCGCTGGATCCGTTTTCTGTACGCGTATCCCAATAAAATTACCGGCCGCCTGCTGGATACCATCGCATCGCACGAAAAGATTTGTTCCTACATCGACGTTCCGCTACAGCACGCCTCGCCGGGAGTTCTGCGACGCATGAAACGGGGCGCCGGGGCCGATATTTTCTCGCGCTCGATTGAAAAGATGCGGCGCACCATTCCCGAGGTCACGCTGCGCACATCGTTTATCGTCGGCTTCCCGGGTGAGACCGAAAAAGAGTTCGAGGAACTATGCCAGTTTGCCCGCGACACGGAGTTCGACTGGATGGGTGCCTTCGGTTACTCCGACCAGGAAGGCGCCGGGGCGTTCGCCGAGGAAAAGAAGTTGCCGGAACGGGAGATTGAACGCCGCCGCAAACATTTGATGGCCATCCAGCGCAAAATCAGCAAACGTAAAAAGAAGGCCCTGGTGGGGAAGGAATTCGATCTCGTGCTCGAAGGCATATCGGAGGAGAGCGACCTTTTGCTCGAAGGCCGAACCCCCATGCACGCTCCCGAAATTGACGGCAAAGTTTTTATCAACGACGTTCCCGAGGGAGTGGAGCCGCGCACCGGTGAGTTCTATCGCTGCCAGGTCACCGAGGCTCACGACTACGATCTGGTCGCCAGGATTTTGTAGGAAGCCGATGGCTCGCAAACCTGCTCTCAAGCTCAAGTGCCCCATCTGCAAGAAGCCAGTCACCGGCCATGATCAGGATTTCCCGTTCTGTAGTGAACGCTGCCGCCTGGTCGATCTGGGCAAATGGGCCAGCGGCGGGTATGTGATTTCTTCTCCCGTGCAAGAAGGGGATGACATCGAAGATCTCTCCCGGGAATCCGATGAAAGTTCCTGAGGGAATGCGGGAAGAAGCCACGGCTGCCGGGCCTAGCACCGGCGTCCCGCCGGCTGTCGCGGGGGCGTCCCGCCCGCGCGCTCCTTTATGGGCTTCGCTGATCGCTACATTTGGCGGAGTAGGGTATCTGCGACCCGGGCCCGGTACCTGGGGTTCGGCTACTACCATCCTGCTGTGGTTTCTGCTCACGCGCTGGCTTGCGCCCGCGTCGCAGCCCTGGGTGGCGGCCCTGCTCGCGCTCGTCGCGATACTTGTGGGGATCCCGGCGGCTACGCGGGTGGCGCGCGCCAGCGGACGGAAAGATCCGCAGTTTGTGGTGATCGACGAAGTGGCCGGCCAACTCATCACCGTGATCGGGGCTCCGGCGGCGTGGCAATCTCTGCTGCTGGGATTTATACTTTTCAGAGCGTTCGATATCGTGAAACCTCCGCCGGTGCGCCAGCTGGAACGCCTGCCCGAAGGAACGGGCATCGTGATCGATGACGTAGCCGCGGGCCTGTACGGCCTGATTGTCATGCAGGTTGTGCTGCACTTCCGCCTGCTGCCGCGATAGAAGCGTCCTGAGGAATCTGGAGTCCATGGGAATCTCCGACCGTCTGCTCGGCAAGAAGAATGTGAACGGCAATCCTCACATTGAGGCCGTGCATCCCAATGCCGCCCTGCCCGGCGGCGAGGTTCGAATCGTGGGTCGAAGCCTTCGCCCGCACGATTTGCGCCGTCCCCAGGTTCGCTTTGGAGAAGTGGAAGGCGCGGTTGTAGTCAGTGCCGACGATTTTCTGGTCGCCCGGGTGCCGCCCGGCGCTGCTTCCGGCCCGCTGGTGGTTTCGACCAATGGGACGGCAAGTAATCCGCATCCCATCAAAGTTGCCGCACCCATCGCGGAAAATCTTCATCCCGTAACCAATCCTGCACTGGATGCCGAGGGCAATATTTACGTCACGTTTTCGGGATCTCGCGGGCAGAAGGTGCCGGTCGCCATCTATAAGATCGATACCAACTACAACGTCAAACCGTTTCTAGCGGAAATGACGAATGCCACATCCATAGCCTTCGATCGTGCCGGGCAGATGCACGTGTCTTCGCGCTTTGACGGTGCCGTTTACCGGGTCGCGCCGAACGGCACCGTATCGACTTACGCCGAAGGAATGGGGGTGGCCACCGGAATCGCGTTTGACGCCAACGAAAATCTTTATGTGGGCGATCGCAGCGGGACGATTTTCAAGATTGGCAAAGACCGCCAGATTTTCGTTTTCGCCACTCTCGAACCCAGTGTCTCCGCCTACCATCTTGCATTCAGCCCGGCCGGCGATCTGCTGGTCACCGGGCCCACGACTTCCAGCTTCGATTCTGTGCACAAGATCGATTCTCATGGAAGAGTTTCCACCTTTTACAGGGGGCTGGGGCGTCCGCAGGGTCTGGCGTTTGATATCGATGGCAATCTATACGTAGCGGCTTCGCTTGCCGGCAGGCGCGGCATTGTCAAGATCACCCCCGATGCCAAGGCGTCGCTCGAGGTCGCGGGTCCCGGACTAGTGGGCCTGGCATTCGCTCCCGGACGGTCCGCGGTGCTGGCCACCACGGGTGCCGTGCATCATCTTTCATGGGGATTGCAGGGAGCACCGTTGGTGCCGGAACTGGCGGGATAGCTGCTTGCGGTCGTCAGTAATCGGCTCCGCCGGTCACGACTGGCGCCACACGATTGACCACCGCTTTCATTTACACTCTTAACCGTGAATGCCGAGATCATCGCCATCGGCTCGGAGTTGCTGACTCCCTTCCGCCAGGATACGAATTCCCTCTACCTCACCGAAAAGCTCAACCTGTTGGGTGTGGATGTAATTTTCAAGACCATCGTGGGCGACGACCGCGAACATCTCACCGGAGCTGCGAGTCTGGCGCTCTCTCGCGCCGGGTTGGTAATTTTCATGGGCGGGCTTGGGCCTACAGAAGATGACCTGACTCGTGAATGCGTGGGCGATGCTTTGGGACTTGAGTTGCGCCGCGATCCTGAACTGGTGGCTGGCCTGGAACGGCGCTTCGCCGCCCATGGCTGGAAGAACATGACTCCCAATAATCTCAAGCAGGCGGACGTCCTCGCGGGCGCCATGGTTTTGCCCAATGCCAATGGCAGCGCGCCGGGCCAATGGATCAGCGGCCGGTATGAAGGCGAAGAAAAAATCATCGTGCTGCTTCCCGGCCCGCCGCATGAGATGAAGGCGATGTTCGATGAACAGTGCATGGAGCGCTTGCGGGCTAAAGTTCCACCGTATTTCATGGCGACTCGAGTCCTGAAGATCGCCATGATGGCCGAGTCGCAGTGCGACGCGCGCGTCGCGCCAATTTATAAACGCTATACCGACGTGCAAACCACCATCCTGGCCGGAGCCGGCGAGATCCAGTTTCAATTGAAAACCCGGGCCGCGTCGCTCGAAGCCGCGCAACAACGCGTGGACCAGCTGGCCGAGGAAATTGAAGAAGAGCTGGATGACAGCGTTTTTTCCGATAATGGAGATTCGCTGGAGCAGATCGTCGGCTATTACGTGCAGATGCGGAATGCGACGCTGGCCGTGGCCGAGTCCTGTACCGGCGGATTGTTGGCTGAGCGCATCACATCCATCAGCGGCAGCTCGCGTTACTTTCTGGGCGGCGCGGTGGTTTATTCCAACCTGTTGAAGACTGCGTTTGCCGACGTTCCAGCATCGCTCATCGAAAAACATGGCGCGGTCAGCGCGGAAGTGGCGGCTGCACTGGCCCAGGGGATTCGCAAGCGTTGCGGCGCCACGTTGGGCATTGGCATCACTGGCGTCGCCGGCCCCACCGGCGGCAGCCCGGAAAAGCCGGTTGGCCTGGTCTATCTCGCTCTTGCGGGTGAACGAGGGACGCAGATCGAAGAAAGACATTTCACTGGCGATCGTAAACGCATCCGCTGGTTCGCCAGCCAGTTGGCGCTGGACATGATTCGAAGAAAGCTAATGTAGGCAATAAACACGTGGGGACAGCCGCCCCCGGCTGTCCAGCGGAGCGAAGCTCCGCATTCTGTCGGCAAGAACCTGGTCGAGCTTCGCTCGACTGGACAGCCGGGGCGGCTGTCCCCACGTGGTTCGTGATAAGCGGCGAAGCCCGCCCTATGGCTGAAGACAGTGGAGATCAACGGCACCTGACAACTTATCTTCATGAGAGTCTTTGTTGGTCTTGATATCGACGATGCCATTCGCACCCGGCTGGAGACGTTCATGGACGGCGTGCGAGGCTGGGCGCCAGAAGCTCGATGGGTGCGCCCCGAATCGATGCACGTGACCCTGAAATTTATTGGCGAGAAGCCTGACGATGCAGTCGAACAGATCAAACAATCTCTGAGTTCGATCCGGGCCGGGGCCATCGACATCTCATTTCGCGGCTACGGATTCTTCCCCACGGCCAGGGCGCCTCGCGTTTTCTGGGTCGGCATCGAAGCCGGTCCGCAGCTGGTGAGTGTGGCGAAATCCGTGGACAAAGCGATGGCTGGGCTGGGCATTCCCGCGGAAGATCATAAGTTCAGTCCTCATTTGACGCTGGCTCGTCGCGGCAGCTCCGGCGCTCCCCATTGGGAAAAGGGCGATGCGGCGAATGATGGATTTCAGCGATTACAAGAGAAATTGTCGGCAATGCCGGCGCTGGAGTTTGGTACGATGACCGCCCGCGAGCTCTTCCTGTACCAGAGCCACCTGATGCCGGGCGGCGCGCGGTACACCAGGGTCGCACGCTTCGAGTTGGGGTAGCGCCGGGTTCTGTGCGATTGGAATCAATGAGTATCTTTCTTGTCGCCGCTGTCAGTTATCTGCTGGGATCGATCCCCTTTGGATTTATTCTGGTGCGCATTTTTCGCGGACAAGATGTAAGGAAAACCGGCAGCGGCAACATCGGCGCCACCAACGTGGCCCGCTCGTCGCCGGTACTGGGCCTTCTGACGCTCGTTCTCGACGCACTCAAGGGACTGGCCGCAGTGGCACTCACTCGCGCCTTTTTCCCCGGCCGGAATGTACTGGCTGCCGTCGCTGCGCTTTTCGCCATCGTGGGACACATGTTTCCCATCTGGCTGAAGTTTCGCGGAGGCAAGGGCGTAGCCACCGGCCTGGGATCCTTTGTGCTGCTGGCTCCTAAAACCCTGGTACTGACCGCGGGCGTGTTTATCGCCATCGTCCTGCTACTCCGTCGCGTATCGCTGGGCTCGATTCTTGCGGTCGCGCTCTTCCCTCTTCTTGCCTGGCTTCTGCATGAATACGGTGCTGCGCCCCAGATGCTGGCCTTAATGGCGACTGCTTCTGCCCTCATCATCGCCAGGCATCACCAGAATATTCGGCGGCTGCTCGCCGGGACTGAACCGCCCTTTCAATGGAGGCGGGAGTGAGCCGGATCGCCGTCATTGGAGCAGGGGCATGGGGGACGGGTCTCGCCATCGTGCTAGGGCGCGGAGGCTTTCACCGGGTGCGGCTTTGGGCGCATGAGCCGGAAGTACGCGATTCCATCTCAGCCCGCCGCGTGAACGAACTGTTTCTCCCGGGGCAACTGATACCCACGCCGGTATCTCCAACGGGCAGCTTCCAGGAAGCGCTGGATGCCGCCGAAATCGTAGTCAGCGTGATGCCTTCACAGCATTCGCGTCCGCTGTTCGAGCAGATTAGCCCGTATCTGAAGCCCGCGATGCTGTTTGTCAGCGCCACCAAGGGACTGGAGGAAACTACGCTCTTGCGTATGACGGAGGTGGCCGCCCAGGTCATTGCTTCGAGGAGCGGGTTCAAGCCGCGTATCGGGGCCTTGAGCGGGCCTTCTTTCGCCAAAGAAGTCGCTCGCGGCGATCCCACCGCGATCACCATCGCCTCGCAGGATCCCGAACTGGCGGAGACGGTGCAGCGCGAATTCAGCGATCCGCGCTTCCGGATCTATACCAACGACGATGTGGTCGGAGTTGAACTCGGGGGCGCATTGAAAAACATTGTCGCCATCGCGGCGGGCGTTTGCGACGGCCTCGGACTCGGCCACAATTCCATTGCGGCTTTGATCACTCGGGGCCTGGCCGAGATCACACGTCTCGCCGTCGCCTGCGGCGGCAGGCAGGAAACCCTTGCCGGCCTGGCCGGTCTGGGCGATCTGGTGCTCACTTGTACCGGAGGACTTTCACGCAATCGCACGGTTGGCGTGGAACTGGGACGCGGTCGCAAGCTGGAAGAGATCATTGCCGGCATGCGCGGCGCGGTTGCCGAAGGCGTTTTCACCACCCAGGCCGCCATGGGGCTGGCGCGATCCCGGGGCATCGAAATGCCGATCACTGAACAGATGGACGCGATTCTGCATCGCGGCAGGTCTCCGGCGGAAGCCATTCATGAATTGATGACTCGCAGTGTGAAGAGTGAGAGTGCTTCGAAGGCTTGACTTCTGGTTTCTGGTCTCCTCCCTTGCGGCTTCCCTTACGGCAACACTTAAGACCTAGGCCTTTCGAAAGGTTACTCGGCACTCGGGTTCTGGGAGAATGCGTCTCATGACTCGTTTCCAAACTCCGTTTCTCGTTTTGTCCTTCTGGTTTCTGGCATTTTCTGGGGTGGGGATGGCGCAATCCTGCCCCAAAGTCGTCTACACGACCACCGCTGCGACAACCAAAAGCATGGTTGCCAGCGTGAATTGCCTGGTGAGCAAGAGTGCAACTGGCCGCGCGGATACAAATAAGGCCGGGTTTCTGGTGGAGAGTTTCCCGGTGATCGGACCGCAACACACTCGCGCCTATCGAAAGATCGTGCTGGCACTGATTTCCGTGCCTGCGGGCAACGAAACGAAAACGGCTCTCGCCACCCTGGACAATCCGAATGCAACCGTAAGCGCAACCGCCGGGGCTGAATGCAAGCTCAAAATCAACGCTGACAATACCGTGGACGGCTTGTGCAACCAGACCGGCGGGACCATCTTCGTTGTTTACAACAATTGACTGCAGCCGCAAGTCCAATGGAGTCATTCTCCGCGGGCAAAATTCGCGCCGCAGGAAGTACTTTGGTAACAGACATTGGCCTTCAGTCTTAGTGATGCGATCAGTTTCCCCAAGTAAAATTTAAGCCGAGCTATATCCGCCAAGCTGTGCGTAAAGGCGGAGCCGAGCCACTTGTCTTGAAATTACCCCTGCCATCACGCGTTCCCATTTTGTACGTGATTCTCAGTGTGCTCGCGCTGATCAGCGTGGTGCCGATGTATTTTTATTCGGAGCAGGTGGAAGCCATCAACCGAGAGCGGCTGATCACCAACGAGCGGCTGCTGCAAAATACCGTGACCCGCTCCCTGGCGGATGACATCTCGCAGCACCAGGAATCGCTGCGCATGATGCTGGCAAACCTTTCCTCTGCTCTGCAGGTTTCAAGCGGCGGAGACATCACCGCTGAACATGTGGAGGCTCCGGAGCTGCGCGCGCTGCTGGAACACTTCGTCTCGTCGTCAGGGGATCTGGCTTACGCCACGCTGGTAAATTCGGAGTCCAAGGGAATCTCGGCCGGCCGCATCGCGCCGGACGCCTTTCTGCAGCGCGATCTGGTCCGGGCCTATGACGCGGCCCGCGAAGGGCGCGCCTACAGTGGACAGGCCCTGATGATCGGCAGCGGGCAATCCGCGCGGACCGTGATGCTAGTAAGCACTCCAGTCATGTATGGCGGCCGCTTTCTCGGGATGATCGGAGCCGTTGAAGACCTGCAGTTTCTAATCCGCCGCCTGCAGGAGGTCAACCGCGGCGGGCTCACGCCATACGTCGTGGATAGTGAAGGCCGACTCGTGGCCGGCGCCAATCCGGACTATGCCACCGGGCAGGATCTGACCAACTCCGAAATCGTACGGAATTTTCTCGAACAAGGCGGGCAGTCTCAACTGGTTGCAGCCACGCGCGAATTCACCGTCACCCAGGGCAGGAAGAGCACCAAGATGCTGGGCACCTACAGTCCTGTGGGAAATCTGGACTGGGCAGTGATCGTGCAGAAGCCGCGTGACGAGGCTTACCGCGGTGTCTTCGAGATGCAGCGCAGCGCCCGTTTGCTGGCGTTCATGGCGATCTTGCTAAGCGTGGGCATCAGCATTTTTGCCGCGCGCCGCATCACCAACCCGCTGGAAGTTCTCACCGCTTCCAGCCGCGCCATCGCTCGCGGCGATTTCTCGCAGCGCGTCCAGTTGAGAAGCCGTACCGAGATTGGAGAACTGGCGGCGACCTTCAACACCATGTCCGAGGAACTCGAGCACTTCGTGCTCGACCTTAAACGCGCCGCCACGGAAAATCGCGACCTGTTCATGAGTTCCATCCAGATGCTGGCCGGCGCGGTTGACGAAAAGGATCCCTACACTCGTGGACACTCCGACCGCGTGACCCGCTATTCCATGCTGATCGCGAAAGAGATGGGCCATCCCGAGGAATTTCTGGAGATCGTGCGCGTATCGGCCCAGTTGCACGACGTCGGCAAGATCGGCATCGAGGACCGGATTCTCAAAAAGCCGGGGGCGCTGACGCCGGAAGAATTCGACATCATGAAAACGCATACCACCAAGGGCGCTAACATACTGCGCCCGGTGGCCCAGTTGAAGGATATGATTCCGGGCATCGAGCTGCACCACGAATCACTCGACGGGCGCGGCTACCCCCGCGGCCTGCATGATGCGGATATTCCCTTGCTGCCGCGCATCATCGCAGTCGCGGACACCTTCGATGCGCTCACCACCAATCGCCCGTACCAGCAGGCGCACGATCCTGAAGCCGCGTTGCGTATCATCCACAGTCTTTCCGGCAAGAGGCTTGATCCGGCAGCCGTCGCCGCCTTGAGCGCGATCTACAAACGCGGCGAAATTCAAATTCAGGCAGCGAGCATTCCAACTCCAGCCACGGCGGCTTCCCAGTCATCGGTCACGCCTTCATCGGCTCCCGAGGCTCGTGCTGCAGTCGCAGCAGCGGAAGTCTCCGGGCGATAAAATTTCACCCGCATAGATCAGAGGCAAAAGCTTTTAACCGCAAAGAACGCAAAGAGCGCAAAGGACTCGATCCAATTCTTCTTTGCGTCCTTTGCGCCCTTTGCGGTGAAAAGGTTTTGCTGCAAGCCGCCGCAGACTTCAACCCCGCTATAATTGATCCTGACTATTCCAGGTCCGAAATAAATGATCCAAACGCTTTTTGGCAGCCTCGACGAACAGCAGAAGCCCAGCTTCCTTGATCGCATGAAGGAAGCGGTGACCCGCACGCGGGAAAATCTCAGCGAGCGCATCGATGAGGTTGTCTCTTTCGGCAAGGAGATTGATCGTTCGACCCTGGATGACCTTGAAGCCACCTTGCTGGGCGCTGACCTCGGCACCCTCACCACCCAGGAGGTGCTGGAGAAACTTCGCGACAAGGCCGATCGCAAGCAGATCCGCAATGTGGAGGAGCTGAAGCGCCTGCTGAAGGAGGAGATTCTCGCTCTTCTGAACTCCACGAATTCTCAACCGGTCGCCCGGGTGGATGGAACGCCTGAAGTAATTCTGGTGGTCGGCGTAAACGGCACCGGCAAGACGACCACCATCGGCAAGCTGGCCCAGGTCCTTCGTTCCGAAGGCAAGACAGTCCTGCTGTGCGCCGCCGATACTTTCCGGGCTGCAGCCATCGAGCAGCTCGAAGTCTGGGGACAGCGCACCGGGACCGAAGTCATTCGCACCAAGGCAGGGGGAGATCCCTCGGCAGTCCTCTACGACGCGCTGCAAGCTGCCTCCGCCCGGCACACCGATTATGTAATCGTCGATACGGCGGGACGCCTGCACACGAAAACCAATTTGATGGCCGAGCTCGAAAAGATGCGGCGCACTGCGCAACGCATCATTCCTGGCGCCCCTCACGAGACCCTGCTGGTGATGGACGCCACCACCGGACAAAACGGCCTGCAGCAGGCGCGGCAATTTACGCAGTCCGCCGGCGTGACGGGCATTGTCCTGACCAAACTCGACGGCACCGCCAAGGGCGGCGTCGTGGTCGCAATATCGCGCGAACTGGGAGTTCCGGTGCGCTACGTGGGAGTGGGAGAAAAAGCCGGCGACCTGTTGCCCTTCAATCCCCGCGACTTCGTGGAATCGCTTTTTGCTTAGCCTTGAGCCTGCATCCACCTGACGGCGATCCTGAAGAAAACGATCCAGAAGAAGATGACCTCGAAGAAATCACTCAAGCCGGCCAGTGGCAAAAAATTCCGGAAAGAGCCAGGGATTCCCCCGGCTCCCGGTCGAGCCGCTTCGTCCGGTCGAGAGGTTGATGAAGTTCATTTGCAGCAGGCGCTTGCGTTGGCCCGTAAAGGTATTGGTTTGACTTCGCCGAACCCTCATGTCGGTGCCGTGATTGTGGATGGCAATGGCCGCGTGGTGGGGCAGGGCTCGCACACGTTTGAAGGAGTGAAGCACGCCGAAGTTCTGGCCCTGGAACAGGCAGGCGGGAAAGCGCGGGGTTCGACGCTCTATATTAACTTCGAGCCGTGCTCTCATCAGGGCCGGACCCCGCCCTGCGCGGACGCCCTTATCGCGGCCGGTATCCGCCGCGTGGTCGCCTGCATGCAGGACCCTAACCCGCTGGTTGCGGGCCAGGGGTTTAAGCGTCTGCGGAATGCGGGCGTCTCCGTCGCGTCTGGGATTCTGGAGGAGGAAGCCAAAGTCCTGAACGAAGCTTTTGCAAAATATATTCGCCAGCACACTCCGTTGGTTACGCTCAAGTCGGCCATGACGCTGGACGGAAAAATCGCTCCACCGCCGGGCGAACTGCAAGGCTCGGCAATGGGCGGAGGTGGGGCGACCGGCGGATGGATCACGAGCGAGGTGGCCCGCAATCATGTGCAGTATCTTCGCCACTGCCACGACGCCCTCATGGTCGGCGTGGGCACCATTATTGCCGACGATCCATTGCTTACCGATCGCAGCGGACTGGCGCGGCGCCGGCCCCTGCTGCGAGTGATCGTTGACTCGCGGCTCCGTCTTCCGCTCGAATCACGGGTAGTCAAGACGGCGAAAGAGGACGTCCTTGTCCTGTGCTCCTTCGCCGAGGAGAAGCGCAAGCGCGAGTTGCAGGACCAGGGAATACGAGTTGAGCAGGTGCCGGTGGGAGTGGGAGACGGACGCCCGGACATGCTCCAGATTACGCGCCGCCTGGGAACGATGGAGATCACCAGCCTACTGGTCGAGGGCGGGGCTATGATCAACGGCGCCGCGCTCGCCTCGGGAATCGTCGATAAAGTTTTTCTCTACTATGCGCCCAAGATTCTCGCTGGGACCGGCTCGGTGCCTTTTGCCACCGGGCCCGGCTTCGCGCGCATGAGCGAAGCCGCGTACGTGAAGTCGATCAACCTGCACCGTTTTGGTGAGGACTTCGCGGTCGAAGGATATTTGCGCGACCCTTATGCGGAGTAGAGGGTAGCGCCGGCTTCCCGGCCGCTTTCGGAGCGCTGGCCTCGGCAGTGAAAGAGGTTTTACCGCAAAGGGCGCAAAAGAAAAGCTGCGAAGGGCCTTGAGAAAATCCAGGGTGCCGCATCGCCAGAATGGCCCCTGTGATTTGCTGGGCGCTCCCGGGGTGGGACGCCCCCGAGCCAACCGGCGGGACGCCGGCGCTACAATACTCTCCATGTTTACTGGCATTGTCGAAGAAGTCGGGCAGGTGGCCCGCGTCGCCAACGAGAACGGCAACCATCGTCTTACCGTGCAGGCTACGGAATTGATCCGCGAACTGCGCACTGGCGACAGCATTGCCGTCAGCGGCGTCTGTCTCACGGCGGTGGAGATCACGCCTGAATCCTTCGCCGCCGATCTGGCGGCTGAAACATGGCAGCGAACTTCCTTTTCGCGAATCAGGAAAGATGCGCTGGTGAATCTAGAGTTACCCATGCGCGCTGACGGACGCTTCGGCGGCCACATCGTTCAAGGGCACGTCGATGGCACCGGCAAATTCATCGCTCTCGACCGCGTGCCTGACGCCGACGACTACTGGTTGCGCATTGAAATACCGCCGGAGCTCGCACGCTACGTGATCTTCAAAGGCTCGCTGTGCATTGAAGGCATCAGTCTGACGGTCGCGGCAGTCGAGGGAACAAAGGTAACGGCGGCAATTATTCCTCACACCGTCAAGATGACAAATCTAAAATCGCTCAAAGCGGGCGACGCCGTGAACCTCGAAGTGGACATGGTGGCGAAGTACGTGGAGAAAATGATGAAAGCTGAATCCGCGAACTCGCCGCTGACGGTGGAGAGACTGGTGCGGGAGGGTTTCTAGCGCACAACCCTCGCAACAAGAATATCCGCTACACGCCAGATGCTTCGCAAGCTCGACATGATCTGGTGGAATTTAAGTTTTAGGTTCCCAAGGCGCTATCGGCCGGCCCGCTGACATCGATCGAGGCATCGATGCCCGGCTCATCCAGCTTTAGAAACTCCTGCACGATGGGTTCCTCGCACTTTTCCATTTCTTCGTAGGTTCCAAAGAAAAGCGCCTTGGCTTCATGCAGGAACACTACCCGGTCGGCCAGTTTCTTGGCGAGGCGCATATCGTGCGTGACCACGACGCTGGTCAGGTGCAATTGGATCTTCAGCCGCTTGATCAGATCGCCCAGCAGTTGGGCCATGAGCGGATCGACCATGGTTGTGGGTTCGTCGTAAAGGACGCACTCCGGCTGCGCTGCGAGGGCGCGGGCGATGGCCACGGAGCGCTTCATTCCCGTGGATAAATCCGAGGGCAACTCTTCTCGCACCTCTTTCACGCCCACCATATCCAGCAGGCCATCGACAATCTGATAGATCTGTTCTTCCGAGAGCTGGCGCCGTTCCCGCAGGGGAAAGGCCACGTTTTCGCCTACTGTGAGCGAATCGAACAAGGCCCCGTTCTGAAAAACGATGGTCACCTTCTTTCGAATACGTTCCAGATCTTCTTCGCCGTAGTCCGTGATGTCTTCGTGGGCCACGATCACACGGCCCGAATCCGGCTTTAAGAATCCCATGATGTTCATCAGCGAAACTGACTTGCCGACACCGCTGCGTCCGAGAATACAAACAGTTTCGCCGGTCATCACGCTGAAACTGACGTGGTCAAGCACGTGATTATCTCCAAAGGCTTTGGAGACATCTTTGAAATCGATGTAGGGCCCGGATTTTTCGTCGGGAGACATGAAGTGAATCGCTTAGAGTACTTTGCGGTCAAAAATTCCTAACCGCAAGATCGAAGTGTGGATGCTCGCGCCCGCATCGACCAGGCTCAATAGAAGCACAAAACGCTCCGCAGATTCCACGCCGTGATGATACACGCCCTGAATTTGTGCCGCCTGCCGCCCAGAACCGCACCCCGATAACCCAACCCTCAAGGTTGCAGGCAAAACCTGAATTGACCATAGCCTTCCCGCTGTCAAAGCACATAATTGCCATTATTTCCAATCAGTTGCGGGACTGACCTCGATTAGACGAAAGTAACCTATCCGAATTGCCACCTCTATTGGATGATGGTTGCTCCCGGTGATTCTTGCCGGAAAAACAACCATGCCGCAGAAGTTAATGGATGTCCTCATGCTTGGCCGCTGTTCCCACGAATTTTCCTGGCCCCGCCGAGCTTCCGACGGCGACTACTACCAGGTGTGCCTGCTTTGCGCCGCAGAATACCAGTACGACTGGAAGACAATGAAGCGCATCAAGCGCGTGGATAGTGTGCCCGAATCCGCAGAGCCTCAGCGCGGCAAGAGCAGCAAGAAACCTACGTGGGTTCCGCGCGCCCGCCGCCTCAGTCTGCAGGCGCCTGTCCGCTATCGCCCCAAGGGCCTGGGGACATGGCATGAAGGCACCGTTGAAAATCTGAGCCAGTCGGGAGTGCTGCTGGTTGGGCCTCAGCAATTGCCGGACAACACTTTAGTCGAGATGGTGTTCGAGATGCCGGAAGAAATTTCCGGCCAGCAGAACAGCACAGTTTTATGCCAGGGGAGAATCATACGGCGGAAGGACCTGCGCAATACCGAAGCGATTGGCCTGGCCGCCTCCATCCTCGACTATAAATTTCTCCGCCCTCACTGAGGCGATTCGAGCGCCTGAAATGACTTGGCAATCGTGCGCCTAACCGTCTATCCCCTAGCCTGTTAGGGTCGTTGTGTTTTTCGGCCCTCCACAAATTTTGCCTGAAAGCAGCGTTAATCTGCATCTAAACTAGTGGTACGAGGTAACCTTTGAGTCAGCTCAATCAGGAGCGTTTTCTATGAAGGCGAAGCTTTCCCTCTGCGTCGTCGCGACTATGCTGTTCGCGATCCTGACGGTCGGCGTGGGCTGCACGAAAGCCCCGAATGACGCCCAACTTGCCAGCAATATTCAGACTAAATTAGCGTCCGATTCCGGCCTGCAGGACAAGCAACTGGGAGTGAAGGCAGAGAGCGGAACCGTAACTCTGACCGGAACGGTGGACAACGAAGGCCAGCGGGAAGCGGCGGCGCGCTACGCGTCCACCGAGACAGGCGTGAAGCAGGTCATCAATAATCTGCAGTTGGCATCTGCGCCTCCAGCCGACACGGCACAATCGACTGCGCCGGCGGCGCCGGTGCAGGAATCCAAGCCGTCACCAGCACCCGCTCCTCGACGCCGCGAGCCCGTGGTTCGCCACCGGCCATCTTCGCCATCGAATGACAACATGGCGTCAAACTCGACTCCTGCCCCAGCGCCGGTTGTGGCTGCCGTGCCTTATACACCGCCACCCCCGCCTCCGCCGAAGAGAGTCACACTACCTTCCGGGACAACCCTGGCGGTTCGTCTGGTCGATACCATTGATTCGGAAACCAGCCAGCCCGGGCAGACTTTCCACGCCACGCTGGATTCTCCGCTAGCGTTTGAAGGCGACGTCGCTATCCCCTCGGGCTTTGACGTTGAAGGCCATATTGTGGATGTGAAGAGCGCGGGCAAGTTCGCCGGGCAGTCACTTCTGGCTTTGCAGCTGGATCGCATTTCGGCGGGCGGCAAGTACTACAACCTGCAGACTGATCAGTACCGCCGGCAGGGCACGTCCCGGGGCAAGAACACGGCCGAGAAGGTCGGAGCCGGAGCCGGTATCGGCGCCATTATTGGCGCCATCGCCGGAGGCGGAAAGGGCGCGGCCATTGGTGCAGCCGCCGGCGGAGGCCTGGGTGGTGGCGTGCAAGCAGCCACCAAGGGGCAGCAGATCAGATTGCCGTCTGAAACCGTTCTGAACTTCACTTTGCAGGCTCCCCTGACGGTGATCGCCAGCAACCGGGGTCCGCATGAAGGACGGCACCACCTCGATCCTAATGAGCCGGGGTCCAACCAGTCCGATCCGAATCAGTCGGATCCGAACCGTCCGGTGTTAAACCGGCCGGATAGCAGTCAGGATTCGAGCCAACCCAACCCACAGTAAAGTTTTGTAATGGTTTTCTGCGGAGGCCGGCGAACAGCTGGCCTCTTTTTATTGTTCGAGACAGCAAAATTTACCGACCAAACGACGAGTTCCCACATCCATATAGACTTGCAGGAGAAATAGCCTGAGGGGCCTTCATGTGGATTGTTGCGCTGGCGCTGCGCCGGCCTTATACATTCGTCGTTCTCGCTCTGCTCCTGCTGATTCTGGGTCCGATCGTCATCTACCGGACACCTACCGACATTTTTCCAAACATCAATATTCCAGTCGTCAGCATTCTGTGGAACTACTCCGGACTGAACTCGCAAGAGATGGCGAACCGGATTGTGACCCTCACCGAACGCACTCTGACCACGACCGTCGATGACATCGAGCACAGCGAATCGCAATCTCTGAATGGGATTGCGGTGGTGAAGGTGTTTTTCCAGCCACACGCGAATATTGAAAAAGCGATCGCCCAGATCACCGCCATTTCACAGACCCAGTTGCGGCAGTTGCCGCCGGGCACCACGCCTCCACTGGTGATCACCTACAACGCTTCAACGGTTCCCATTCTGCAGCTGGCACTGTCGGGGCAGAAGCTTTCCGAGCAGCAACTCTTCGACTACGGCGTGAATTTTATCCGCACCCGGCTGGTGACGATTCCGGGCGCCGCCATCCCGTTCCCCTACGGCGGAAAGCAGCGCCAGGTGCAGGTTGATCTCGACACCAATGCGCTACAGGCAAAGGGCCTGTCGCCGATCGATGTGGTCAACGCCATCAGCGCGCAGAACCTGATTTTGCCCTCGGGCACTTCGAAGATCGGACAATTCGAATACGACGTCGACCTGAACGGAAGTCCGCAAACGGTGGCGGAGTTGAATGACCTGCCGATCAAGCGGGTGGGAAACACGACCATCTACATCCGCGATGTAGCCTTCGTGCGCGACGGTTTCCCGCCCCAGACCAACATTGTCCGGGTGGATGGGCAGAGGGCTTCCCTGCTCACGATTCAGAAAACCGGCAATGCCTCTACCCTGGATATTATTGCCGGCATCAAGGCGATGTTGCCGCGAATCCAGGCACAGGTTCCTCCGGAAC
Source organism: Terriglobia bacterium (assembly GCA_963814725.1). GTDB lineage: Bacteria > Acidobacteriota > Terriglobia > Terriglobales > Acidobacteriaceae > JAIQFF01. The sequence goes on along the minus strand of CAWFDY010000009.1, from coordinate 909,958 downwards.
TGCAGATCAAGCCTCTGGCGGATCAGTCATTGTTCGTTCGCGCCTCCATCGACGGCGTGTTGCGCGAAGGCATGATTGCCGCCTGCCTCACCGGACTGATGATTCTGATTTTTCTGGGAAGCTGGCGCAGCACGGTCATTATCGCGGTCTCGATTCCGCTTTCCATCCTGAGCTCCATCATCGCCATGAGTGCGTTGGGTGAAACCATCAACATCATGACGCTGGGAGGGCTGGCCCTCGCGGTTGGAATTCTGGTCGACGACGCCACCGTGGAAATTGAAAATATCAACCGGAATATCGCGGAAGGTAAGGAGATTCAGAAAGCAATTCTTGACGGAGCGCAGCAGATCGCGGTTCCGGCCTTTGTCTCCACTCTGGCCATCTGCATCGTGTTTCTGCCGATGTTCTTTCTTACCGGCGTGGCCCGGTACCTGTTTGTTCCGTTAGCCGAGGCTGTGGTCTTTGCCATGCTCGCGTCCTACCTGCTCTCCCGGACGCTGGTGCCGACCATGGCCAAGTATCTGCTGCGCGGCCACGAGGCAGAAGCCGGCCACTTGAATACTTCGAGTCGCAATCCGCTGATTCGAATGCAAGTTGCTTTCGAGCAGGGGTTCGAAAGATTTCGCGACCGCTATCACCAGATGCTGGAGCGCTGCCTGCAACGCCGGGGAGCTTTCTTATGGAGCTTCGCCGCATTGTGCGTCGGATCTTTTGTGTTGGTTGTGCCGTGGCTGGGTCGCGATTTCTTCCCCAAGGTTGACGCCGGGCAATTCAAGCTGCACGTACGCGGGCGCGCGGGCACGCGCATCGAGGAAACCGCGAGTCTCTGCGACCGGATCGAGAACTTTATCCGCCAGCAGATTCCTCCCAGCGACATTTCCAGCATCATCGACAATATCGGTCTGCCCTACAGCAGTATCAATCTTTCTTACAGCAACTCCGCTCCCACCGGCCCGGCGGACGCGGACGTTCTGGTCACGCTGACGCCCAAACATCGACCCACGGAAGAATACGTTCACGATTTGCGCCTGCGCTTGCGGGACCAGTTTCCCGGCGTGGATTTTTCCTTTCTTCCGGCTGACATCGTGAGCCAGATTCTTAACTTCGGGCTTCCCGCCCCGATCGACATTCAAGTCACCGGCTATAACCTGCAGGACAACCGCCAGTTTGCCAACAACCTGCTGCGGCGAATCGAGATGGTCCCGGGCACCGCCGATCTGCGCATTCAGCAGCCTTTTGACGAGCCGCATCTGCACGTCGATGTGGACCGCACCAAAGCTCAACTGGCCGGGTTTACGCAGCGCGACATTGCAACCAACCTGCTGATTTCGCTTAGCGGCAGCTTTCAGACTTCCCCGACCTACTGGCTGAATCCCAAGAACGGCGTGAGCTATTCCATTGCGACGCAAACTCCTCAGTACCGCCTGGATTCTCTTCAGGACCTGGAGAACATTCCGGTCACAGGGGCGAGCGGCGCGACTCCTGCGATTCTAGGGTCGCTCGCCTCTATCCGGCGCGGTACAGGGATGTCGCTGGTTTCGCATTACGACATTCAGCCCGTGATCGATATTTACGGATCAGTTCAAAGGCGTGATCTGGGCGGGGTTGCCGGCGACATACAAAAAATCGTTGACGACAGCCGCAAGGAATTGCCGCGTGGATCGGAGCTGGTGATCCGCGGACAGGTCCAGACCATGAAGTCTTCATACTCGGGGCTCATTTCCGGGCTGGCGTTTGCCATTCTGCTGGTGTACCTGCTGATCGTGGTGAACTTTCAGTCCTGGCTCGACCCGTTCATCATCATCTCAGCACTGCCGGCGGCGCTGGCGGGAATCGTGTGGTTTCTGTTTGTAACCAAGACCAACATCAGCGTCCCGGCCCTGACTGGATCTATCATGTGTATGGGCGTGGCCACGGCCAACAGCATTCTGGTGGTTAGTTTTGCCAAAGAAAAAATGGACGAAGGAAAAGATGCGCTGTCCGCGGCGATGGAAGCGGGATTCACCCGCTTCCGCCCCGTCCTGATGACGGCCCTGGCCATGATCATCGGCATGGTTCCGATGGCCATCGGCCTGGGCGAGGGCGGAGAGCAGAATGCGCCGTTGGGCCGTGCGGTCATCGGCGGCCTGATTTTTGCCACGGCCGCGACCCTGTTCTTTGTTCCCGTGTTCTTCAGTCTGCTGCATGGAAGGAAAGACGAAGTCCAGAAGGCAACTGCGGCGTGAATCTGGCATCTCGATAGGATCATCGGTATTAAGAGGGCTGGGAGCTTGAATGAAGGTTGAAAATAACAGCAGTATCTATACCCCCGATCCCGAAACGCATGCGGCCGCGAGTGGTCCAGGGCAGCATCGACGATCGCAGTGGTGGATTTTTGTTCTGGCGCTCGTGTTTGTCGTGCTGCTGATTGTCTTCGGCATTCTGCCCCGCATCCAGGCCCGCACGGCTTTGCGCCAGGAAACGACACGAATGGCTGTTCCAACCGTCGCGGTGGTGCGGCCCAAACGCTCAGCTCCGGCGCAGGAAATTATTCTTCCCGCCAACGTACAAGCCTTTGCCGACGCTCCCATCTATGCGCGAACGAACGGTTACCTGAAGCGCTGGTATGTGGATATCGGAGCTCATGTAAAAGCCGGGCAACTGCTGGCCGACATCGATACACCTGAAGTTACCCAGCAGCTGCGACAGGCTCGCGCCGATTTGGCCACATCCCAGGCCAACCTGAATCTCTCGAAGATTACCGCCAGCCGCTATGGGGACCTGCTGAAGACCGACTCGGTTTCCAAGCAGGAATCCGATAATGCAACTGGAGATTACGAAGCCAAGCAGGCCGCGTTGCAGTCCGCGCAAGCCAATGTGAAGCGACTGGAAGAGCTGCAGTCGTTTCAAAAGATTTACGCTCCCTTTTCAGGCGTGGTCACAGCGCGCAATACTGACGTGGGCGCTTTGATCAACTCCGGCAGCAGCGGCGGCAACGGCAATGAACTCTTCCATATTGCGCAGCCCGACAGGTTGCGGGTTTATGTCAGCGTTCCGCAAATCTATTCGCAGGTGGCAAAGCCGGGAATCACAGCCGACCTGACGCTTGCCGAATTCCCCGGCCGCCGCTTCCAGGGGACGCTAATGCGCACCGCGAATGCCATCGATCCCACGTCACGGACCTTGCTCGTAGAGATTGCCGTGAACAATCCGACAGGCCAGCTCTTTACAGGCTCGTACGCCGAAGTGCATTTTAAGCTGCCCACTCCGCAGTCGTCGCTGATCCTGCCCGTCAACACATTGCTCTTCCGCTCCGAAGGCCTTCGCGTCGCCATCGTCAGCCAGGACCAGAAGGTGAGCCTGAAACAAATCACGCTGGGCCACGATTTTGGCAGCGAAGTCGAAGTGGTGGCGGGCCTGGACGGAAGTGAAAATGTAATTGTCAATCCTCCCGATTCAGTTGTGGATGGCGAACCCGTCCGCATCGCCCAGGGGGCGCAGTGAAGAAGCTGAGTTTCTGTTTCCGATGTTCCCTGCTGGCCGTCGGAAGCCTGCTGCTTTTCCTTTCCGCATGCACGGTTGGGCCACGATATTCCAGGCCTGCGACGCCCGTACCGCCAGGCTATAAGGAAGAGCCGGCGGACTGGAAGACGGCTCAGCCCAGCGACCATATTGCGCGCGGCAAGTGGTGGGAAATCTTTCAGGATCCCCAGCTGAACGCGCTGGAAGAACAGATTAATGTTTCGAATGAGAACCTGAAGGCGGCGGAGGCGGAGTTCCGGCAGGCGCGTGCGCTGGTGCAGGTCAACCGCGCGGCCTACCTTCCCACGGTGACCGCCGGCGCCTCGGCGGAACGCGAACATCTTTCCACTCATCGCGCGCTGGTCCCGGCGTCCACCCAAGTCAATGGAACCGATCTGGCCATTCCCGTGGACGTCTCGTATGAAGCGGACGTTTTCGGCCGGGTGCGCCACCAGGTGGAAGAGGCACGTTCCAACGCGCAGGCCAGCGCTGCTGATCTGGAGTCGGTGCGTCTGAGTTTGCGCGCGGAACTCGCCATCGACTACTTCCAGATGCGTACTCTTGACGCGGAAGAACAACTCCTGCTCTCGAACGTGACTGCCTTCCAGAGAGCGCTCGACCTGACGCAAAGCCGCTATAACGGCGGAGTCTCCTCGGGAGTCGATGTCGCGCAGGCCCAGACTCAGCTGGAAAATACGCGCACGCAGGCGATCGATGTGCTGATTCAACGTTCACAGAACGAACATGCGATCGCGACTTTGATCGGCCAGCCGGCTCCTGTCTTTGCCGCGCCGGCGGCAGCGTGGAACTCTCCGCCGCCCGAGATTCCTTCGGGACTTCCGTCAGAACTGCTGGAACGGCGTCCGGATATCGCCGCCGCAGAACGTCGCGTGTCGGCCGCCAACGCTCAAGTTGGTGTGGCCCGGGCAGCCTACTTTCCCATCTTTACCTTGACGGGCTCGGGAGGCTTCGAGAGCACGGCCATCAACACGTTGATTCAGGGTCCGAGCGGCTTCCTGACTGCCGGCGCTGCGGCGGCGGTTACAGCTTTCGACGGCGGACGCCGTCGCGCCGTTTCGGCCGAAGCCCGCGCCGCGTATGACCAGTCCGTCGCCAACTATCGCCAGACGGTGCTTACCGCTTTTCAGGAAGTGGAAGACAGCCTGGCCGTTCTTCGTATTCTCAACGACGAAGCCAGGGCTCAGGCAGCCGCCGTGGCAGCGGCCCAGCGTTCCGTCGATCTTTCAACCAACCGGTACAAAGGCGGAGTGGTCAGCTATCTGGAGGTCACCACCGCCCAGAGCACGGCCCTGGCCGATGAGCGGGCTGCAGTCGATATCCTGCGGCGACGCATGACCGCCAGCGTCTCCCTGATCAAAGCCCTGGGTGGCGGATGGAATTCCGCCAACCTGCCTTCGGTAAAGGTTGAATCGCCCGCGCCGGCCGCAGCGAGTCAAAAAACGACCGGCCAGTAGGCTGGACGTCCGGTTTCGGGCCGCGTCTAGCACTAAAGTAACCTCCCATCTGCCTGTTAGCGGCTCGACCCCTTCGCAGGCGTCATCTATACCTGTAGCAGATTGATTTCAGGAGTATGCGCCATGCCCCTGATCCGCATCGTTGAAGATCGTGGATTCGCAACGGAGTTAGACCATCTTAACCATCGCAGCCAGTTCATTCGTGAAATGGCCAGCGCGATCCTCCCGGTCGGCGAGGGCTTCGAGAGTGTGATGAGCCTCGCAAACCGAGTCTATGAACGGCATTACCCGCCGCAAGCGGAGTTGCCGAATGCCTATCGCGCTGAAATTCCAGGCAGGACTTCGCTCAGCGCCTAGGAGCTGGGGCGTCCCACGAACCGTGTGGGGACAGCCGCCCTCGGCTGTCCCCACACGGTTCTGTTGCAGCCTGCGGGCGTTGCGCCAATGGCATTGCGAATGTATGCTCTCACTCCATGCTTCGTGTTCTTTCCTTGTTCATTCTCTTGTCAGCCGCGACTCTGGCGCATGCGCAGCAGCCATTTCTTTCTCCTGGGCAATGGATCAGCCTGCGCGACGAGGCCAGCGGCGCGGCTGCTTATGAAAATCTGCGTTATTTGACTCGTCTCCATCGCGTACCGGCGACGGCCGAATTTGATCAGGCCGCACAGTTTATTCAACAACGGGCACGCGAGTACGGACTGGCCGAGGTCCAGAGCGAGCAGTTCCCGATTGATGGAAAAATTCAATACGGCCTCATGCGTTCTTACCTGGGATGGACGGTGGAGGTGGGCCAGCTATGGGAGGTCCGGCCCCAGCACCTTTTGCTCGGCGACTGGGCCACCGATCCAATCCGCCTGGCGGACTACAGCCGCACTGCCGATGTGGAGGCCGCACTGGTGGATGTGGGCGACGGCTCGCACGAGGACGACTACGCCGGCAAAGACGTGCGGGGAAAAATTGTTCTGGCGGATGGCGTCCTCGCCCGCGTACAGGCTCTCGCGGTCACCCAATATGGAGCGGCAGGGATTATGAGCGACATGCCCAACCAATCCACCGCCTGGTCAGGCCAGGACCGTACCCTGGTGCGCTGGGGCCATCTCGACCCGCGCCAGGCAGCTGGATTTGCTTTCATGATTTCGCGCGACACGGCGGAGTCGTTGCGCACGCGGCTGAGGGCCGGAGATTCCATTGTGCTCCACGCCAGCGTGAAAGCCGAAGTGGGCCCCGGACACTGGACCGTTGTGACTGCGGTTATTCCCGGGACCGACGCAGCCAGCGGTGAAATAGTTTATAGCTGCCACCTGGATCACGAGCGCCCCGGGGCGAATGACAACGGCAGCGGCTGTGTCACCATTCTCGAATCGGCCCGGGTGCTGGCAAAATTGATCGGCGCTGGGGCGATACCGCGCCCAAGGCGGACGGTGCGCTTCGTCTGGGGACCCGAGGTTGAAGGCACAATGGCCTTCCTCAGCCGCCATCCCGAGATTCGCTCGCGTCTGCGCGCCGACATTCATATGGATATGGTCGGCGGCGATCCCTTCAAGAACAAGTCGATGTTACATGTGACTGAGACGCCGTGGTCGCTGCCGAGTTTTGTAACCGATGTAGGAGCGGCTTTCGCGGACGTCATCCGTTCGGCGGCGGCCCGGTACGCTGAAAGCGGCGACGGAGCCGACGCGGCAGTCATCGAAACTCGCGCCGGCGAAACCGGCACGCGCAATCAGTTCCTGGTGGATACGACTCCCTATTCGGCCGGCAGCGATCACGATGACTATGATTCGTCCACCATCGCCGTTCCCTCGCTCTATCTGTGCGACTGGCCGGACATTTATATACACACCGACCATGACACGCTGCAACAGATTGACCCGACCAAGCTGCGCCGGGTGGCGCTGCTGGGGGCGGCATCAGGATACGTGTACGCCAGCCTGAATGCGGAGCAAGCCGGAAGCACGCTGCCCTTCTTCGTGTCGCGGTCAGACATTCGGCTGTCGCAAGCCTTCCAGAAGGCGCAAATTCTGGTTGAGAACCCCGCGCTTGAGCCGGGCGCTGCGTGGTACGAAGCGCGCAACCTGCTGCAGGTAGAGCTGCACCGCGAGCTGTCGGCCCTTTCATCTCTGACGCAATTCACCGGATCGCGGCAAACCGATTCAGCCGCAGAGAAAGCTCTTACCGACCAGACAGCAATTTTCAACGCGTGGCTCGACAAATCAGCCAGGGCGCGAGGAGCGCGAGGCCCACAGCCGCAAGCGCCCTGGTCGGGAGATCGAACGGCGCAACAAATTCCGGTGCGCACGGGCGGCTTCGGTCCCCTTCTATACCAGAACGACGACGTCCTCAAAGCCCGCCTCACCCCGCAGCGCCTGGCGAAAATCAAGTTGTTGAACAGCGAGGCCACGCCGCTGCTCAACCTTCAAGATCTCTCCGAACTCTACGCTTACGAGATCGTAAATTTTGTCGATGGCAAGCGGAGTGTGGGAGAAATACGCGACCAGGTCTCAGCCGAGTTTGGCCCCCTGCCGGCCGGGCTCGTGGATGACTATCTTATCGGCTGCGCCGAAGCCGGATTGATGCAGTGGAAATAGGTTTGGGCAAAAAATAGCGCGCCTTGCTGCGGGCGGAGCTACGAACCGCGTGGGGGACAGTCGCCCCAGGCTGTCCGGCGGAGTGAAGCTCCGCTTTCCCAGCTCGAAAACAGCGCCATAAACACACCAAGGCTCGAACCAAGACTTAGTCTTTCGCTCGCCCCAAATCTTGAGGACCGTTTCTTTTACGCTCGCAGTGTTACTGAGGGGTTAAAGGAATATGAAATCTGATGAATCGGGCGCTGATCGCAGCGCAAGAAAAGCAAAAGGCGGGCGACACGACCCTCATCTTAGGAAGAGGATGCCGCAACCGAAATGTTCGAAGTTTTTTTCCGGACCGCAACCTGGTAATCCTTCAACAACAGGTCATACTGGCCCTGCAGGCATTTCAGGAAGAGGTCGATGGCCATTTGCGGACGATTCCGGGCCGGCTTCTCCGTGTCCCATAAATAATCGTCGAATACCATCACGCCGCCGGGTTTCAGCAAGAACCATGACAGCATCCCATCCATGAGCACATGTATTGCCTCGTGCGATCCGTCGATATACACGATATCGAAATGATCGAGCGGCAGTCCGCTGAGAACCTCCTCCGAGGGGCCCTTCAGTTTCGTGATTCTGTCAGCAGCGCCTGAAATTCGAACGTTGTGGTCGAAGCGAGGGTGGATCAACACGTCGGTGAACAAATCGACGCAGACGATGCTGGATGTTGGGTGGGTGAGGATATTCTCCAGTAACCAAACTGCGGATCGTCCCTCGAAGCTGCCGATTTCCAGCATGCGGACATTCGGCCGACCCCGGTATTCCTCCAGCAGCTTCTCCCAATTCTCTACGTGCACGGAAACATAGTCGGTCGAGAAGGAATAACCGCTCTCGCCCTTCAGCTGTCGGAGCAATTGCCATTCCCGCATCTTGCGTCGCGAATATCGCAATGCCCTGAAAAGCATGCTCCTCCCGTCTGGAAGAAATCTCCGCCGCAAACCGCCTGGTCTAAACCCACTGTCGCTCTTTTAACGCTGATCCCGGCCTGGGATTCCAGGTCTCCTAGCCCTGGTTCTCCGGCCGGCCAGAAGGCCAAACGCGGTTGAACTCGGGCGCGATTGCGGCGCGAATCTCTTCAATCAAAGTGGGATCGTCCTGCATACGAAGCAACTTAAGACTCGACTCCACCTGCGCCTGGTTGGAGATACCTACCAGGGTGCTGGCGACGTAGGGATGCTCCAGGCAAAAACGAATCGCCACTTCTGCAATATCGGCGCCACGCTTGCGGCACACATCCGCCGCCCTGCGGGCTGCCTGATGGACTTCCGAAGGAGCGGGATGCCATGCCTGAGGGCCCGCGTTCGTCAGCATGCCCATGTGCAGGCCCGCCGCATTGATGAGGCCGATGCCGTTCTGTTGGGCAAAAGGGGCGAGCACATCGTCCATATCCGTAACCATCAGGTTGTAGTGGCAGTAGCTCAGAATGGTATCGACCGGTACCGCTTTTGCGATGCGGACCAGCGTGTTTAAGGGATAGCCGGTGATGCCAATGTAACGGACCTTGCCTTGCTCCTGCAGCTTCCGCATGGCCGGGACGGTCTCATGAATCACCTGGTCGACGTCGCCGAATTCAACGTCGTGCGCCTGGAATAAATCTATGTAGTCGGTACGCAGCCGGCGCAGAGATTCGTCGACGCTGGCCATCACCCGGGCAGCCGAGAAGTCGAACGATTCCTTGCCATAGCGGCCGCATTTCGTGGCCAGCACAATTTTGTGGCGCCAGCCCACGAGAGCCTGACCAAGTCGCTCCTCAGCGAGCGTTAAACCGTAATAAGGGGAAGAATCGAAAAAATTGATGCCGTTCTCGATGGCAAAGTGAACCGCACGTTCTCCTTCGGCTGGCTCCGTCGTTCCGTACAAATTCCCCAGGGTCGCGGTGCCAAACCCAAGAAGAGAAACTCGCAAGTCGGTGTGGCCCAGCTTTCTGTACTCCATCATTTGGGTCTCGGCGAGAATCGGCGGCATGCGGAATGAACCTCTCGAATAATGTTTGGCCTACGGCTCCCCGCTATGAAGTGGTCGCCGCGGGCCACGCTATTATGCACGATCAGCAGGCAAATGTTACGGGCTGCGCACCGATCAACCTTCGCTTCGATGCGGGCGCAGGCCAGGAAAGACTGCCGACGCTATTTGCCTCCTGCGAACCGAATGCGAAACGCGTAGGCATATTTTCCGGGAGCCTGTGCCGGAAGTTGAATGTGCAGGCCATCGTCCTTCTGCTGGAACTGCACCTTTCCGTCGGAGCCGAGCAGTTCGATCGATTCTATCGGGCGTTCGCCAGGCATCGGAGTCTTAAGCGAATGGATTACCGCTTCCGACTTGTCGGGCCAGCCCAGTTCGATCGCATAAAGCACTCCGTCTTTGGTAGTGAAGCGGAAGTCCTCCGGGGTAAAGGGGCGCGTATCGGTGTCGTGAAATGACCCTTCCGACACCAGTGTCGGACCTTCGCCATAAATCTTCCAGGGCCGGGTGCCGTAGATCGCATCACCGTCAACCTTCAGCCATGAGCCCACGTCGCGCAACACCTGCTGCACTTCGTCGGGGATGGTTCCATCGGAGCGCGGGCCGATGTTCATGAGCAGATTGCCGTTCTTGCTGACTACATCCACCAACTGATGAACGATGAACTGCGGCGATTTGAAAGTATCGTTCTCGATGTATCCCCAGGATTTATTGCTGACTGATGTGTCGGTCTGCCAATATTGCGGGCGAATGCCGGCCAGTTGGCCGCGCTCGATGTCGAGCACAGCGGAGTTTTCTTGCATGGCATAGTCCTTGTAGGTGATGACGCCAACCGGCCCGCCATGCTTGAGCGAGTAGTTGTAGTAGAACGCCGCGAAACGGGTGAGGTCCGGCCGCACCGAGGGTTGTCCAATCCACCAATCAAAGAAGAGCACGTCGGGGTGATACTTCTCGACGATCTCGGCGGAACGTGCGAGCCAGTCGTGAGTCCACTCGGGAGAAACATCAGTAAAATCGTTGGCCAGTGGAGTCTGGTTTTTGTTGATCAGCCAGGTGTGCGCAGGGCCATAGAAAGCCGCGTATTTCGGATCGTTAATGTCCGAGCGGAAAGAGCGGCCCACTCCCAGAAAAAAGTTATGCTCGACGCGATGGGACGAGGCCCCGAGATGCAACCCCTCGGCGCGAACCGCTTTGCCCAGGTCGCCCACCAGATCCCGGTGCGGGCCCATCTTCGCCGCCGTCCAGTCGGAGAGCCCGCTGTCGTACATGGCGAAGCCGTCGTGGTGCTCAAATACTGGCACCACATACTTCGCACCCGATTCCTTGAACAAGCGAGCCCATGCTATCGGATCGAATTTCTCCGCCTTGAACATGGGGATGAAATCCTTGTAGCCGAATTTGTCCTGCGTGCCGTAAGTCGCAATGTGGTGTTTGTATTCCGGCGATCCGGGGTTGTACATCTGCCGTGGGTACCACTCGCTGCCGAAGGCAGGGACCGAATACACGCCCCAATGGATAAAGATGCCGAACTTCGCATCCTTATACCAGTCGGGCGCCTGATAAGTGTTCAGCGATTCCCAGTCGGCGCGGAAAGGCCCTTCGCCGTTGACCTTATCGACCTGTTGAAGAATGGCGGTACGTGCAGAGTCATACTTCGCGCTGGCTTTTTGCCACGTTTCGTCGATGGCTGCCGGGTTCCCACCCGCCGTGGCAGCGTCGGGATCCACCGTCTGTGCGGCGCTTCCCGAAACTCCCGCTAAAACAGCGAGAGTTGTCGCGCAGGAAAACATCAGCTTTGCCACTTTGTTGAAAAACATTAGGTCTTTATCCTTTTTGACGCCGAAGTGATCCACTAACCCGGAATTGGGATTCATCAAAGGAACATCCCAAATTTGGCAGCTCGATAGCAGTCGGTCCTTTATCTTCCGGGAAAGGCGGAACGCCCGAGCTAGGTAATAATGAGGAAGACATGCTGTAGCGAACAAAAATGGCAGAAAATCACAGCGACGGCCACAATAAGCGCTCATGATAGCGATGAAACATACCAACCAGATGCCTGCATGTCAACGGGGACAGGCCCATCAAAACGCTGGTCCCGAGTGGTGCTTGCGTTCGAAGAGCCTGCACGCTTGCAGTGCATCGACGGCCGTGGAAAACAGTTCGGGAACAGCTAGGTGAGGAATCGAGCCTTCGATTCATATCCGATTTTATAAACAATCACACTTCGGTTTTTATTCGCCTACTGACGGCGCTTCCGACTGTCGGCAAGTGCCTCGGCCCCAAGAGCTTACCGGGATGCGCGGCCCCTTATCGCGTATCTCGGGAAAATAGGTTATTGCTTTGCCGGCGACCTTTATCTATGAGCGGCTCCTCGCTCAGATTCGGCGACGGGCATGATCGCAGCGACTGTCGTGCCATTTCCATTCGAGTGGATCTCCACTCGCCCACCCAGGTATCGGACTCGTTCCTGCATCCCGCGCAATCCGACGCCCGCGGTCTCGCCTGCAGCAATTTTCGTCTGCGTTTTCTGATCGACCCCTTTGCCCTCATCGCTTACTTCCAGTCTGATCTCGCCGGAAGAACGCACCAGCCTTACCAGTGCTGTTGTACTTCCGGAATGGCGATGAATATTCGTGAGGCATTCTTGAGCGATGCGGAACAGGCAAAGCTCATAATCCTGCGGCAGGCGCTCATGACCCGCGGAGAGCTCGAGCTTTGCGGCGATCTTGCTGCGTTCGGAAAATCCGTCAACGTACCACCGCAGCGCGGAATCCAGCCCCATTTCGTCGAGTAAAGGCGGATGAAACAAATAGGACATGGTGCGAATATCCGTCGACACCTGTTCGATCAGCCTAGCGTTGTCCTCCACGCATCGCGCCGCGTCGGGACTGAGCTTCGATTTCTCCCGGTCGATTCCACTGGCGTTCATACTCATAGCAGCGAGCAACTGCCCTGCTCCGTCGTGCAGTTCGCGCGCCATTCGCCTTCTTTCCTCGTCCTGAAGCCTGAGCAAGCGCGCCGAGAGTTCCCGCTCTTTGGTGGCTTCTTCGATTTTCTTGCGTTCGGTGATGTCCCGGCTGACCCCGAGGTGCTCGAAGCTCCCATCCGGGTTGCGAAGCGGGGCAGCATGAGTTTCCATGCGGCGACGTTCACCGCGCAGTCCGACCAGATCGAACTCTAAAAACCCTTTCTCGCCGCGGCAGATTTTGTCGTGGAATTCACGAAACCTGTCCAGATCTTTCGGGGCAATCAGATCGTAGACACTCTTGCCTACGACTTCGTCAGCGCCATCGGCACCGACCATCCTGAGGCCGGACGAATTTATAAGCCTTACTGTTCCATCCGCGGCGATGAGCTCCACGCATTCCAGGGTAGTGTCGACGATGCCCCGGAAACGTTCTTCACTCGCCCGCAAGGATCGCTCGGCGCTCTTCCGTTCGGTGATGTCGCGCGCGACTTTCGAGGCGCCAATTACAATTCCGCTGGAGTCTCTTACCGGAGATACGGACAGTGAAATATCGATCAGTGAACCATCTTTGCGTTGCCGGATGGTTTCAAAATGATCGATGCGTTCTGCTCGTCTCAAGCGCGCCAGAATCTCAGTTTCTTCCTCGCGCCGGTCTGTGGGAATGATCAACGTAATATGCTGCCCCACCGCTTCGTCGGCGGTGTAGCCAAACACCCGCTCCGCGCCTCGATTCCAGGTTGTAATCACGCCATCGAGATTCTTGCTGATGATGGCGTCGTCGGAGGAATCAACGATGGCACCCATCCGGGAGCGGGTGGTAAATCCGCGGCGACTTGATTCTCCAAGAGCAATAATCACGCCGGAGAAGGCCAGGAATCCAATCAATCCAAATAGTTCAATGCGATCCCGAACGGAAAATGAATCGAAGGGCGGGAGAAACCAATACCACACTCCGATTGCGCCGATCAGGGCAGCGACGACAGACGGGCCCACGCCGCAATACCATGCTGATAAGGCCACAGCCAGCCAGAGGGTGTGGTAGGGGTTCTGAAATCCGAGCAGAGGTATAAGCAGGTGTCGAAGAAACAACGCGGCAACCGCCGCGAGGACGGCCAGGGCGTACCGGGATGCAAGCCCGCTTCGTTTCATGACACACTCCTGCCAGCGCTAGCGGCCACGGCCTTAACAGGCTCTTTAGGCATACGAATTTTTAGCTTTTCACTCCGCTGAGCCCGAGCGTGCCCTCGCCCATTCCCGAGATGGTGACCCGAGGCCCGTGGGCGACCCCTAATTTGTCAATTGCCCGGATGAGATCCCGGCAAAGATCTGCCTTGGCCACGAAGCCATGGGCGTCTACCCCAGCGGCGTGCACCAGCACAGTATCATTTTGACTGACAATGATGACGTTTGTTTCGGGGCACTCGCGGCGTATGATTCGGGTTGCTTCAAGCCCGTCCATCCTGGGCATGGAAACGTCCATCAGAACCATGTCTGGAAGGAGCGATTGCACCTTCTGAATCGCCTCTACCCCGTCAGCCGCTTCTCCGCAAACAGTCCAATCCGAACGGACTCCCAGCAGCGAACGGATCGCTGCTCGAACCAGACTATGGTCGTCGACAATAAGAATGTTCATTTTCGGCATCAGGGCCGGTCTGCTACTTTTGGCGAGAGCTTCTGATCGTCGCAGAAACCTTGGCCCTTATCCATACAGTCTTTCCCTGAGAGTTCGACTTTGTGCCCGAAAGAGGTCGATCTCGCGTTTAAGCTGACCTCCTTAACTAGCCCCGGTCTCTACAGGTTATGAGTGCCTCTTAATGATTTTTGCGGGCCGTCAAACTTTCCATGCAAATGGGGCAACTAAGGTAACGCGGCGCTTCGATCAGGTGTTCCCGATTACCGCGGCCCAAATCGATATTTAGATCGATATTAAGAGGAGAATTCTATTTCGAGCCCGGCAAACATCATGAAACACCCCCTGCATCCCATGCTCGTGGGACTTCCGATTGGATTGTGGGTTTTTGCTCTGGTTTGCGACGTCGTGTACCAGATCAATGGGAACGCCGTATGGCAAACAGTGGCAACTTACTGCGTAGCAGGAGGAATTGCCGGCGCAATTCTGGCGGCAGTGCCGGGCTTGATCGACTACTTCTCGATCGGTGAAGCCCAAATGAAGCGGATTGCGAACCTGCATCTAGCAGTCAACATGGGCGCGTTCGCTCCGCCAAACTGCTCGAGCAGCATGTTGCCGAATCGAGGATCCGGCGTTCCGACGTTTACGGTGTACATCAATTTTTTTATGTGGTGGTACATAGTCCTCCCTTTCAAATGTTGGTAGATGCGCCCGCCCATTGAACTCAGGTTTCGCCTGGGCCTGTTAGCTTAATTAAGCTCACTACCTTTAAATGACCATCGGCTGGGTTGTGTAGTTCGGCCCGGATTATCCCCGAGAATGTCTGAACGCTCGTGAGACGGACTGTCAGGATCGCTGCAGAAAGCCGAGGTCGCAGGGCAATTGTTCTGAGCCATCCCTTCGGAAGCGTGGCACATCACGAAGGTTCTTTAGGAAATGCCAGGCTCACACGGGCGTACCCAGGGAAAATTAAGCTGATTGAAATCGCGGAGAAATGCATCTACATACAGATCTGCTGCGGATTCACTCACCGATCGGGGCGCTTGGTGGCGCGGCGTGGAGCCACCCGCCGCTCAAGGGATGGCTACTCCGCTGAAAATGTCCTGCAATTGGCCGGAGCTGATTGCCGGGGTTGCGCCTCTCTGCGTCGCAACCCACGATGCAAAACGATTTGCAGACTCGCTGATCACCTCAAGCGTATGCCCTCGGAAGTAGTGGCGCGCCAGACAGGCCGTGAATGCGTCTCCTGCGCCAACCGCATCCGCTACCGTTACACGGAAACCCGAATGCTCGACCGACCGATCTTTTGACACAAGGAGGCTGCCGCGCGCACCCCGTGTTATGCAGACCAGGTGCAGCTCATATTCGTTCAGCAATCGCCTCGCGAGGACCTCCTCGGTGCCGATACCCGACTGGAGCACGGATGAGACCTGCAGTAACTCCTGGTCGCTCAGCTTCACAATGTTTGCATGCCGGAAGGATCTTTGCAGCACATCCTTGTCGTAGAAGCTCTGGCGTAGATTAACGTCGCAAATTCGTAGCGTCTTCTCAGGCGTGTTTCGCAAGAAGCTCTCGATCGTTGCGGCGGACTTCGACGAGCGCTGCCCCAGCGAACCGAAGCAAACTACGTCGGTTCGAGCGGAGAGCTCCTCCCAAGCGGCGGTCCATTCCAGAAAATCCCAGGAAACCGATTCTTTGATGGTGAACTTCGGTTCGCCGGCGGCGTCGATCGATACCGCCGCAGTACCGGTCTCGTGTTCATTGTCGCGCTGTAGGTGCGCCGTATTCAGTCCGAGCTCCTGCATCGTCCGGCTAGCCTCGCGCCCCAACTCATCATTGCCGACCCGGCTGGCGACGATTCCTTCGTCCCCCAGTACGTTCGCCATGTATGCGAAGTTAGCAGGCGCGCCACCCAGCACCTTACCGGAGGGCAAAATGTCCCACAACACCTCGCCCAACCCGACCATGAGCGCTGGCTTCGTCATAACCTTATGTCAGTCGTCCTGGGTATTCAGTAGGCCTAGCGCTTCACTGAAACAACCTCGGCGCAAGATCGGCGAGGTACTTGCGCCACACGGTCCAGACATGAGCCCCGGGGCTCTCCACCCACACGTGCTTGATCCCGGCCTTTTCTAAAGTTGCGTGAGATTCCTGCACTGGCGCGAAGAGAAAATCGTCGGTGCCAATTCCAATCCATAACAGCCGCAGTTGCTGGTTAAGCCTGGTCGCGTCCGCCAAACCCCCGTCGTAGTCTTTCGTGGTATCAGTAATGTCAATCGCGGGACTGAGTGCCCCGATGTAGGCAAACTGATCCAGATGATGGAGTCCGATGCGAAGCGCTTGAGCTCCGCCCATGGAAAGGCCGGCAATCGCTCTATGGCCACGGTCAGCAACGGTGCGAAAGTTTGCGTCAACAAACGAAATCAAGTCGCTGGAAACTACCCGGTCGAATGTTTCGTACCGTTCGTTCATGAAGTAGCGCGCCAGATCCCCGATTGGCGGGGGCTTCGAACCGTCTCGAGGAGGCGAAGGCGGCTGAAAATCCGGACCAGGCTGCCCATTCTCATTCACCATGATCATCGGCCTGGCTTTGTGAGCAGCGATCAGATTATCGAGAATGAAGTTCTCATGGCCCTGGTCACCCCAACCGGCTTCGTCTTCTCCGTACCCGTGCTGAAGATAGAGGACCGGGTAGCGCAAGCCGCTCTGCTCGTATCCCGGCGGTGTATAAACGAAAATTCGCCGGGTCTTACCTGTGGTTTTCGAGACATACCACTCGATCCTCAGCGTGCCGTGCGGCACATCTTTGACGGCAAAGAAATCGGAGTCTGGGCCGGGAACTTCGAGGCCGCTCACTTCTTTCCTTGCGGCAAAAAAGACTCTGCTTCCCGGATCGTTCGCGGGAAATCCGTCAATTGAAATCGCGTAGTAGTGGAAGCCCGGCAACAGCGGCTTGGTCGTGACGCTCCAATACCCGTCGTCGCCTTTGACCATGTCAAACGTTGACTGGCCGAACTCCATTAGAAGTTGCACTTTGCGCGCCTGATCTGCTTGCACGCGGAAGGTTCCGCTCAAATCAGGGTTGATGCGAGGGAATTCCGCATTGGGGATGTTCGTGGTTGGCCGTGGTGACCCAGTCTGCCCCAGGCATGCAGCGGAAAGCAGTATGCTAACCAGCGTGATTTGCTTGATTTTCACTTTGCCCCGTCATCGACCCTCGTGCGATGCACGCGCCGCCAGGAAACTAATTCTTTGTACTCGAACTCATCGCTCTCCTCAGCATCGTGAGGTCCACCCCGTCCGCCATTGCCTTGTAACCCGCCGCGCTGGGATGAAGATGGTCGCCTGAGTCATATTCTTTTCGAAACTGATTGGGGTGATCAGGATCGCGCACCGCGGCGTCGAAATCGACGAGCCCGTCAAAAGCGCCGCTGGTACGAATCCACTGATTCAACTCTCGCCGGGTCGCTTCACCGTCATCGCTGAAGGAGTCTGCTCCCTCATACGGCAGCAAGGTGGCGCCGAACACTTTGATTCCATGCTGATGAGCGCGATCAATGACCTGCCGCAAACCCATGATCAGATCCTGAGTACTCACCAATTCCCTGGCGAACGGTCCCTCTTTCATGATGGTTCCATTCGGCAGTTTCGGTTTCATGTGCGGCCAGCCTATGTCGTTAATCCCTTCGAGCACGATGAGGCTGACGACGCCTGGCTGTGCCAGAACGTCACGATCGAAGCGCGCCAGCGCGCTCACGCCGGCGCCGTCGTGCAGAATACGATTGCCTCCGATACCTTCATTTACGACGGCCAGGGCGGCAGCCTCTGGGTTGCCAGCCAGCCGCTTAGCCAGAAGGTCCGGCCAGTCGGTATAGTCGCCTTGAGCCGCTCCAACTCCATCTGTAATGGAATCACCCAAAGTCAAGGTTGCCGCGGCTTGATCGGGAGTCCACAGTTCGAGATCGGCGAGCCAAAACCATGAAGCATGGGTTGTGCTGTTCGCCATCTCTGCCTTGCCGCTGAAGTCCCCCGTACCGGAAATATAGGTTTTGTGCTGTCCCCAAAAGTGAACCGTTAATGCGGTTGTCTTCTCCGGCAGGAAAAGGCTGACGGCAATCTCGGTAAAGGGGGAAACCTTCAAGTCGATGGCGTCGCTCAAGACCGGCGCCCCAGGCGGAATGGTGACGGACGCTGCACCACTAAACGTTAGAGCACGATCCGATTCGGAGACAATCTTTCCGTCCGGGGAGGACAATGCGATGTGCGCGGCGCCGATTTTCAGAGGCGTGGTTCCGAACGCGTTAGAGAGCCGGATCTGCGCGCGTTGGCCCCCGATGGTTGGTCGCACAACCATCCGAATGGTTTGGTTTTCGAACACGGGAGTAGGTGGAAGTCCCGGGAACGTCAGTGGCTTATGCATGGCAGCGCTCCAGGCGCTTACCCAATGTCCGCGGACAGCCGGGGTTTCAGCGTGAGCCCATACAGTAAGAAAAACGACGACGATAATCAGGACTCCAACGCATCTCGTTTTAGGCATGCCTTTTTTCAATACGTTCGGCATTCTTTTTTTCCACACGAATGATCTGCACGAATGGTCTGTTCTGGCGTGCATCACTTCCGGCCAAGGTGGCCATCAAAAAACCTGATCATTACTTTGAACGCATCTTTTGACTCAGGAACGTCTGC
This sequence comes from Terriglobia bacterium, assembly GCA_963814725.1. GTDB lineage: Bacteria > Acidobacteriota > Terriglobia > Terriglobales > Acidobacteriaceae > JAIQFF01. The sequence goes on along the minus strand of CAWFDY010000009.1, from coordinate 891,109 downwards.
GTTGTAGAAAAAGCCGTGAAACAGGCCTTCCCAAACGTGCAGCTCCGCCTCCACACCCAGCCGGTCGAGTTGTTCATGGGTATAGAGAGCAGAACTCAGCTCAAACCCGCGCGTGCCGGTGATGATCAATGTCGGAGGAAACTTCGCGAGAACTTCCGGTGAGTCAATGGGAGACACAAGTGGGTCCTTCGGATCGGTTCCGCTGAAGTAACTCAAGGGAGGTCGCGCTCCGGGAGGCATGGGCTGGGATACGCGCGCTTCGCCGAGCGGAACTGCCGTGTACAGCGCATCGCCTCCGAAGATGCCGCCGGCCGATGCACAGAAAAGTCCGACTGCTCCCGGGGTGGGCAATGAGTGCTTCTGAAACCACGCCAGAGACATGGCCGTCTGCATTCCTCCAGCCGAGCAGCCATAGATACCGATGTTGTACGGCTTGTGCGTCTTCAGAAGTTCCTGATAAACGGCTGCCACGTCCTCGCTCGCGGCGGGAAACTTGTTGTCCGGGCCCTCTCTGTAATCGACACTGACGACTTCAACCTGTCCCAACGCCGAAACCGGAATCGATTCAAGTTCCGCGCATCCCGGCCAGCAACCCGAAAAGCCGCCGCCGTGAAGATTGATCAGGATCCTGTCTTTGTTCTTCGCCGAGACGCCGGATTTGGGCGTGTAAATATACACATGCACCCCGCCGACTTTCCGGTCCTGCTTCTCGACTGCAAACAGTTCGTGGTCGCGCGCCAGATATCCCTTCATAAAGCGCGGAACTCCGGCATCCTGTTTGAGGATTTCCGAATCCTGCATGTCTTTCAAATGCTGTGTGACATATGCTTTTGCCTCCGGGCTCAGAAACGGCGACATTGGGACAGTCTGAGCAGGAACTTCGACGGTGCCGTCCTCGTGTACCACGACCTTCGGTGGTTCCGTCGCGGAACGATCCTGACCAGGCATTGGGAGAGCGGAAAACAGGCCCAGGAAGGCGGAACACAGCAAGAGAAGGGCGAAAGGCTGGTTCGACATAATAATCGTGATCCTCTTACATGGGATTGAGTCTGCTCGCGCGATTAGAGAGTGCAGGCACCGGCCATTTCTGGCCGGTGCCACGGAGAAGCCAATCAGAAACCGACTCGCAGGCCGAACTGAATCGCGCGCGGTGGGTTTACCTGCGAAGTTACGATGCCGAAGGTTGGAGTGCCTACCTGCTCGTTTGGAGCGCCGAATCGTACATGATTGAACGCGTTGAAGAATTCCGCAGTGAATTGCAGATACACATGCTCTGTGATGTCATTGCGTTTTGCGATGGAGAAATCCCAGTTATTCATGTGATCCATGCGAACCGTATCAATGTTCCGCGGCGCATCGCCGAATCTGACCTCATTTGCAGTATCGACAGGCTGGAAGCAGTCCGTGTTGAACCACCCATTTGCCGCCCGGGATTGACGCGAGCCCGAAGCCTTCAGGTTGCACCCGGCTACAAGATCGGGCCGCATCCAGAGGCCTTGCGCTCCGAAGTAACCTTGACCACCGCCAAACTGGCTGAGAGCCGATCCGGGAAAAAACTGGTACGAACTAATGGGGACACCGCTCCGAATGGTTGTAATCCCGTTGACCCGCCACCCACCGATGACCGCGTTCAGGACTCCGTGGGTATCGTTCATGTAGTGCTTGCCCCTGCCGAAGGGCAAGTCAACGCCGTACCCAACGGAAAGGTTTTGAGGGATGTCGTAAGAACTTACCGAGTACTCTCGCTCCAGATGGTTATTGTCCTGTGTCGCCCCGCCGAAAATAAATCCTTCATCCAGGAATGCACTCGTGCTGTCGGTGTTGGACATCAGTCGCGACCAGGTGTAGGCAACGCTCAGGATGCCTTTACCTCCGAATCGTTTCATGAACGACGTCTGCAGCGACCGGTAGTTTGAGGTGCCTCTATGAGGATCGAGAAAGAGAACGCGCTGGTATTGCGGAAAAGGCAGCAAGAGTTGTCCCGTAGCCACCGTAGGCCCCGAGAGGGGCCCCGGAGTTGTGATGATTCCGAAGAACGGATTCGGAACCTGAGCTTCTAACGCAGCCGGGCCCATGGAAAAATACTGATCGGGCAATTGATTCTGGTTGAAATTCGAAACCGTAGCCCACCCTTGCAAAAGAAGATGGGTTCCCCTCGATCCCGCGTATGCGACGGTGAGGGAGGCATCCTTGCCGACCTGTCGTTCGACCGCTACGTTCCACTGCTGCACGTATGGCGTTCTGTCGCCCGGCGTGCGCATGGCGAAGATGCCCTGTCCGTAGAAGTCATTGGGGGTTGCATTTCGCCGCAGGGGCTGGGGAAGACCGTTGGGAAACGGATTTGCCACGGTGGCAGTGGGACCACCCGAAACCGGAGCCAGATTGACAGGGGAGAGGTTCGGCCCGTCCTGGCTGAGAGTGCTGGGGGGATAGGAAATGCCGTACGCCCCGCGCAACACAGTTTTATCGGTCAGGCGATAGGCTAACCCAAGCCGCGGCGAAAACAACTTCCAGTGCAAATTGTCTTCTCTCTGGGAAGGCCACGACGGACTGTCAACCAAAGCCACGTTTCCTTTTAGCTGCTGCGTTTTTCCCGTGACCGGATTGAAGAACGAACCCAGCGGGCTGGCCTGGTTCGGCAGAAATACGGTGTCATTGTTGTTGGCTTCAGAGAAGACACTGGGCTGGTCCCACCGGAGGCCGGCTGTGATGGTGAGCTTTCTGGTGGCCTGGAAGGTATCGTCGACAAAGAAACCGTAGGAGTTGAAGAACGCCCTGGAGCCGCCGATCATTCCGGGCGCAACCTGTGTGCCTTGCGCGCCGATGATTCCGAGCAGTGCCGACGCAACTGCCGTGCCGCCCGCGCCGGACGCATTCGCGGTAGCCGCCTGGTCGAAGTTCAGGGTTAGTACTCCGTTTTCCGGATCGGAAATCCATTGCACGTGGCGAAATACGCCGCCAAACTTGAGCTGGTGGCGACCCACAATCTTGGTGAGAGTTCCCGACAAGCCGTACACATTCTGATGCCAGAAGAGCTCCGAACCGATGCCGTTGCTTCCAGTGACCCCGAGGCTGTCGTTGAAACTCATTGCGGGATAGTTGGCGGGGGCTACCAGCTGGCCTGCCAGATTTCCCCAGCCGCCGCCGAATTGAGACAGGTCAACACCCTGGCTGTTGGGAAACTCATGTTGAAAAACTCGGAGGTAAGAAAGGCGAAGATCGAGAATCGTCGAAGAGTTGAAGACATGAGTGTCGCCGAGGATCGCCGAGTGAGTGTAAAGCCCCGTGTGACCCTGGCCGGCGGTAAACGTCCCCCAGGCATCATAGGGATCGCTGTCTGCTTTCCAGTACGAATAGCGGGCAAACAAGCTGTTCTTTTCGGAAATACGGTGATCGACACGCGCGTTGTATTGCTCGTTGACGCCTCCCGTGGCCTCTTGAACGATAAAGTTGTTAGTGAGTAATCCGGGCCGGTTGGGAGCGGGGTACGACTTAGCAAAAAGTGCCAGCGCGGAGGGGTCAAGCCGGTTCGGGCAGATTGTGTTGAGCACTCCGTTGCATTGAAATTGGTTACCCGTGGTTGGATCGTAGATCGCAGGCAGGCCAGCCGCCGTAAAGTCGCCTCCTAATTCGGCCGTGGTAGGAACCGTCGAAGTGACCAGGGTACCGGTTTTCAGCTTTTCATACTCGTAACCAAAGAAAAAGAACGTCTTGTCTTTTCGTATCGGTCCGCCGATTGTTCCGCCAAACTGGTTTTGGATCAGAGGTACCCGAGCCAGCCCGGCCTGGTTCGAGAAGTAATCGTTCGCATTCAGCACTTTGTTGCGCAGATACTCATAGGCCGTCCCGTGAAATGTGTTGGTTCCCGATTTCGTGGTGAGGTTGATGATGCCTCCGGCGTAGTTTCCATACTCAGCGGCGACATTGTTGGTGACCACGCGGAACTCTTGCACTACATCCTGAGAAGGGATAAGCGAATTTAAATTGCCGGCGGGCGCGTTGGAGGCAACACCGTCAATATAGAAAGAACTCTGGTTCCCGAAGCCTCCGCCGATCGCGTAGTTTCCGAATCCGATGGCGTTCGTTCTGGCGCCCCCCGATTGGTTGGAAACAGCGTTACCGTAAGTCCCGCCTTGAGGCACGACGCCAGGTACCAAAGTCAGCATGTTGTTTATGTTTCTGCCGCTGAGCGGAATGCTCTCGACTGCCGTTTGGTTAATGACGGTTCCGAGAGAGGCACTGTCGGTCTGCAATGGCGGCGCCTCGGTGGTCACTACCACGCTATCCGTCACACTGCCTACCTGCAACGCGGCATCCACGCGGGTGCTGACGTCAACTTGCACCTCCACGTTTTCCTGCGTGAAGTGTTTGAAGCCCGCCATCTCAACTTCAACCCGGTACACGCCCGCGGTTAAGTTCGGAAAGATAAATGTTCCCGTGCTGCCGGTCTGCGCAATGCGGGTCTCGCTGGTCCCCAGGTTGTTCAGCTTCACGGTGGCTCCCGAGACGGTGGCCCCGCTGGCATCAACAACAGTTCCCAGGACGGTTCCGAATCTGACCTGGGCAGACACCGGCAAACACGTCATCGCGATGACGATGACGCCAAAAACAAGCATCATCAGGTTGAAGGGGCGCCGCTGTGCAAGCGCGATACCAGGGTGGCCGGCTGGCAACTTGGTTTGGGGGAGGAGAAACTTGGCGGCAAACTTAGAGAGGTCACCTGAAACCAACGACCGATGATTCGTCATATTTTTCGCCCTTCGACGTGGAAAAGACAAGCGGCTGAATTTCGTAATGCCATCTCTGGCCCTAAATCTGAAGCTCGCCATCAACACTGAAAGCTGCTTCCGAAATCATGCGGTCAGATCAACGCCGACCGACCGCTCCAAGAGTGCTTGTAGCTTTGAGTCTTCTAAGTTGTCAAGATCATTTGCAGACAACTTACAAAAACCTGGCTATACCACTTGAATTTCAGAATGGGAATTGGGCGTTCATGTGACCGTTTTGAAACTCGGGAGGGACCGGAAAGATCTTGGCGTCACGAGGGCCGGGGCGGTGGCATCCCCTATTTCGGCAGCGAGCCACACGACTGACGAACCATGAGCCTGCATCCTAAAAGCACATCGCGCGGCGGCAAATCGGGATTGGCAATCCTGTCAAGCATGACCGCCAGGGCTATTCTTCCGATATCTCGGCAGGGCTGATGTTGAGTCGTTAGCGGCACCGGCAGCAACCGCGCATATTTCACATCGTCAAAGCCCACCATGCGGATGTCTTCCGGGATACGCTTGCCCAGTGAGATCAGCGTGTGCATCAGGTTTCCGGCCGTATGGTCATTGGCGCACAGGAAAGCATCCGGTCGATCCCGCTTCAGTATGGACTTGATGAACTTTGCATCGGAGGCGTCTCCGAACGTGACCAGATCACGCCCCGTCTGTGCCGCTCGCGATGTGAGAGCTTCGCGATAGCCCGCAATACGGGCATCCACCGTAGGTGCGGAATTCGGCCTCGCGAAGAAAGCGATCCGTTTCGCGCCCGCGGCCATCAAGTGCGCGGTCGCCGAATAGCCAACCCGGCGATTGTCGATACCTACCAGATCGTACTTACTACGCTGGGGATAGGGCTCCAGGCACCTATCCAAAAGAACCACCGGGATGCGGGCCCGGTCCAGAGCAGCGGCGATCTGGTGGTTCGCCTGAAACCGGGTTTCACTGAATTCAACCGGCGCGAAAAATACGCCCGCCACCTTGCGGGAGATATAATGCCGGCACAATTGCTCTGCAGCCTTCTCCTTTTCCTTTTCCTGCGGGACGGCGTTGCCCCAAAGCAAGGAGTGGTGCATGGCTTGTTGTGCTTCCATCATGCCCTGGCAGATGGCTTCAAAAATTTCGGTCTGCCCGAGTTCGGGAATCAAAAGTCCGAACACATGACTTCCCGTGCTTGAGGTGGAAGAAACAAAAGTGCCCGAACCAACCCGGCGGGTCACCACGCCCTGTGACTGGAGCTCTCGCATGGCCCTGAATACCGTCATTCGAGAAGCTCCAAAGCGGCGAACCAATTCAGCTTCGCTTGGCAAACGCTGTCCCGCCTTGTAGTGACCGGAGGAAATATCTTCCTGAAGTTTGTCGAAAATCTGGCGGTATTTATGATTCGCCATCGAGGATCCCTTTTCTTCGCACCGCGTCCCACGCAGCGCTTACGGTTCAACCTGACATACCCTTGCGGGCCCGATATTACCATATACAACTTATGGGTCAATATGTAGCAATGTCCTTGACATACCGCGTTGCGCGCTTCTAAAAGAGTTAGGCTGAACTCCTGGTTCCTGGGTGATTCCTCTTTCCTGGATCCCGACCCGATCACGCGATACCGTACGTTGAAAAATAAAGACGTTGAGAAATCAAGTCCAACTCGTCACTTACGTTGATCGCCTGTCCGGTGATTTCGGCAAGCTCAGAACCCTGCTCAACGGCACCCTCGGCGGGATCTTCGGCGGGGTACACCTGCTGCCTTTTTTTCACCCCATCGATGGAGCCGACGCCGGTTTCGATCCGGCAGATCACACGGAAGTCGACTTCCGCCTGGGTGATTGGAATGACGTAAGGTCTCTCGGCGAGACCCATGAGTTGGTGGCGGACCTTATCGTCAACCACGTCTCCAGTGACTCGCCACAATTCAAGGACTTCTCCCGGCGCGGCGCGGACTCGCCCTTCGCGGGAATGTTTCTCACCTACGATCGTATTTTTCCCGCGGGTGCGAGCGAAGCGGACCTTCTGCGAATCTATCGTCCCCGCCCCGGCCTGCCATTTGCCAGTGCCGTCCTCGAATCGGGTGAGAAACGGTTGCTCTGGACCACGTTTACTCCGCAGCAGATTGATATCGACGTGACCCATTCCCAGGGCGAAGCGTATCTGGGAGCCATTCTCGGCCGCTTTCAGGCCGCCGGCGTGCGCCTGATCCGGCTCGATGCCATTGGCTATGCCATCAAGAAAGCCGGAACAAGCTGCTTCATGATTCCGGAGACCTTTCGGTTTATCGAGTCTCTTACGCAGAAGGCCCATGGGCGCGGGATGGAAGTCCTAGTCGAAATTCACAGCCACTATGTGCAACAGCTGGAAATCGCACGCCAGGTCGATTGGGTCTATGATTTCGCGCTTCCACCGCTGGTGTTGCATTCGCTTTTTAAGGGCGATGCCAGAGCCCTGGCCCACTGGCTTGCCATTCGGCCACAAAATTCCATCACCGTACTCGATACCCACGATGGCATCGGCGTTATTGATGTCGGCGCCGGCGGGAAAGGCGAACCCGGCCTGCTTGCTCCCGAGGAAATCAACAAACTTGTAGAAACGATCCACTCCCGCAGCAACGATGAGAGTCGACAGGCTACGGGTGCGGCCGCGAACAACCTTGACCTCTATCAGGTGAATTGCACTTTCTTCGACGCTCTGGGACAACGCGGGAACGAGTACCTGATCGCGCGCGCCATCCAATTCTTTGTTCCCGGGATACCGCAAGTTTATTACGTGGGGTTGCTCGCGGGTACGAACGATATGGAGCTTTTGGCCCGCACCAAGGTCGGCCGCGATATTAACCGGCACTACTACACCGCTTCCGAGCTGCTGGGCGCTCTGGCGAACCCGATCGTTCGTCCCCTGCTTGATCTCATCCGCCTGCGCAATACCCATCCTGCTTTTGGGGGGGAGGCACAAGTTGAGGCTCCATCCCACCAGGCCATGGCGATCACGTGGAACCACGATGGCCAGTGGGCGAAGCTCGAGGTGGATTTCGCTGTGCCACGCGCACTGATCTCCTGCTCCACAGTCAACACGGCGCAGGAGCGAGTCGTAAAAAGCTGGGAGCTGCTGCCGTACTCCGCTGGTTCTGAGGAGATCCGATGAACAGTATTCCGCGCGGTCAACCGAGTTTGACGGTGATCAAGTGGCTTACGTTTCTCATGTTCATGATGTTCGCGATGACCACAGATTCCGTGGGCGTCATCATTCCCGAAGTCATCAAGGAATTTCGTCTCAGCATGACCGTGGCGGGCGCTTTTCACTACGCCACCATGGGCGGGATCGCGTTCGCGGGCATCTTCCTTGGCTACCTCGCGGACAAACTGGGCAGGAAGAAGACGATCATTCTGGGACTGATCCTGTTCGCGCTCAATTCTTACCTGTTCGCCGTAGGAACATCCTTCGCGTTCTTTCTTGTTCTCCTGGTGATTTCCGGCACTGCCATTGGAATTTTCAAAACAGGTGCGCTGGCCCTGATCGGAGACATCACACGATCGACAACTGAACACACTGCCACCATGAACACCGTGGAAGGATTTTTTGCCGTCGGCGCGATCATAGGACCTGCCATTGTCGCCCGCCTTCTGGCGGCGGGTACTTCGTGGAAGTGGCTATACGTGATTGCAGGGACAATCTGCAGTGTCCTGATTGTGACGGCATCGCTTGTCAGGTATCCGCGGACTACACGAACCGCGGAGAACCCGATTGACCTGAAGCGCACTCTCGGCATGATGAACAATCCCTACGTCCTCGGTTTCTCCGCGGCAATATTTCTCTATGTCGCGGTCGAATGCGCCGTGTACGTCTGGATGCCCACTCTGATTGCCACCTATCATGGTTCCGCAACTTTCATGGCGGCTTATGCCATATCGATTTTCTTCGTGCTCCGCGCGGCCGGCAGATTCATCGGATCATGGATACTGGGCCGCCTGAATTGGACCGCCGTCCTCACCATTTTTAGCCTGGTGATTTTTGCCTGCTTCCTGGGCAGCATGCTGGGGGGAATCGGAACCGCGGTCTTCCTTCTGCCACTCTCGGGACTCTTCATGTCGGTCATTTACCCCACCATCAACTCCAAGGGAATCAGTTGCTTTCGAAAGACGGAGCATGGCGCTGTCGCAGGCGTGATTCTATTTTTTACCTGTGGAGCGGCCGCCCTGGGGCCCCTTGCCATGGGAGCCATCAGTGACGCCTTCGGCGGCCCGAAATATGGTTTTATCCTGGCCACCGGTTTCGCAGGCCTCCTTTTTGTCGGTTTGCTGTTCAACTGGATCTTCAATCCTGCCGGCAGTCTGCTTCAGACTCTGGACCGAACTGAGTATGACGTCGTTTCCCAGTAGGAACATAGGCGTATCGGAGCTGGCAGAAACCCGCACACCTGCCGTTCCGCGCAACGGGTGAAAGGTTTTGTACAATGACGCCCGGACTTATATAAATCCCACTTCATCTGGTTCGAGGATGGCCAATGGCACAGCGCGTCCCCAAACGCACCTCTTCCCTGCCGGTTCGTCGTTCGAACATTCTGGACGGGCGCCCTGGGTTCCGCATCGAGAGTGCATGGGGTCACGTCTCCGTCCTTGCAGGTGGCGGACATATTTGCGAATTGGGTTCGCGCAAGCATGGCGCCGTAAATCCTCTGTGGAAGCCGACGTGGAAAACCATCGACCCATCCACATACACACCGCGCAGACACAATCGAATTTATGGCCCGCCGCCTGAAGGCAGGTTGTTGGCTGGCATTGCCGGGCACAGTATCAGCTTCGACTACTTTGGCCCGCCCTCTACGGAAGAGATAGCCGCGGGCCACAGCACCCATGGTGAAGGTCCAGTAGTGGATTGGCGTAGACAGCCGGGCCCTCAAGGATCGACACCGATGCTTGCCTGTGAGGCTAGCCTGCCGCAGGCCCAGATGCGGTTACGGCGCGTAATTTCTCTCGATCGCGTTCAACCGGTGGTGTATTGCGAAGAGACTGCGATCAACCTTGCAACTTTCGACCGGCCAATTTCCTGGAATCATCACGTTACATTCGGCCCACCCTTTTTGGAATCGGGCGTGACTCTTTTTGACATGCCTGCCACGCGCAGCAAAGTCTGCCCGGCAACCTTCAGCAGCCAAATGTCGATCAAGCCCGATGCGGAGTTTCTATGGCCCAAGGCACCGAAGCAAAAAGGGGGCGCGCTAAATCTGCGCACTACGGAAGCGGGCCGGTTCGGGCATTACACTGCGCACCTGTTGGATCCCGCCCTTCAAACCGCGTTTATTGCAGTCTGCAATCCACGCCTGCGACTGCTGGTTGTGTATCTTTTCAAGCGGCTTGAATTTCCCTGGGTCGGCAACTGGGAAGAATCCCGCAGCCGCGCTCATGCACCATGGCACGGTCGCGAATTCTGTCGAGGGTTTGAGTTCAGTACCACTCCTTTTCCCATTCCCCGACGGGAGACTCTGGCACAAGGAAAACTGTTCGATGAAGCCACATACACATGGCTGTCCGCAAAGAGCATTGCCAGAAGGCGATACATGATCCTTCTGCTGGACGTGCCGGAAACTTTCAAGGGCGTCGCCTCCGTTAACCTCGAGCGCGGCTCTGTACGGGTGACTGAGAGATCAACGCAGAACGCCTTTCAAACGCATGCGAAGGACTTCTTGTAGCGGCACAGCAACCTGGGATCTAAGGGCAAGGTTTCAGACTCTGCTCCAGCCTTTTTTCGCGACCTGACCTGCACCCTCGCGAAGCGTTACGAGTTGCTCCGAAGCGCGGCATAAATCCGTAATGATGCCCCCAACATGATTCCGTTTGTAACCCATATTCAGAAGATCGACGTGGCCGCCCACCGGACGGGCGACCTCGATCGAGCCTGTCGATCACATCTTCTCAGGTGTGGGCGGTGGGACGCGGATCGAAACAGCTTTGCCTTCAAACTCGACGGTGGCGTCGGCCTTCGGGGCAGATGCGATTCCGACTCCATGCGCGTCGGTAACGCGCACGATGTGAAACGTCCTGTGCTCCAGCATTCCCGGAAAACTCCCGCGGCGGCTGCCGATGGTTAGCGTCGCAGACTTGTCGTCCCAATGCATGGGAATGATGGAATGGGCGCCATGCTCGTAGTCGTAACTGTCGCCTTCATCTTCATACAGGCTGAAGTCGCCGTTGGCTCCAGCGTAGAGCCGCAATTCGATAGGATCCGCTTTGGCTGACGACGATTCCACTCGCGGACCGAAAGCAACAATCGAGCCGGATCTGGCGAAAATAGGCATGCGGTCGAGTGCAGCTTCGGCGGTGATGGTCTGCCCGCCCCTGGTGCGTTTGCCGGTCCAGAAGTCCACCCAGTCGCTGCCGGCTGGAAGATAAAGAGCTCGCTCTGTCGCCCCTTTGGTGGTGACGGGGTTGATCAGCAACGAGGGGCCAAACATGAACTGGTCCGAGATGCTTCGCGCGCCCGCGTCGGAAGAAAACTCCAGCGGCAGCGCTCGCATGAGCGTATCGCCGTTGCTGGTGACGCCCCAGGCGGCAGAATAAATGTACGGCAGCAAACGGTAGCGCAACTCATCGTACTGCGTGAGTATGTTTTCTACTTGCGGGCCGTAGTTCCAAATCTCGGCATTCGAAACATAGCCATGGACGCGGAAAATCGGGCAGAACGCACCATATTGAAACCAGCGAATCAGGACCTCGTGGTATTCGTCCGATGTGTATTGATCTTTCGGCCGGAAGAAACCGCCGATATCTGTCGTCCAATATGGCATTCCAGACATGCTGAAGCTCAGGCCCGCGGGAATCTGGCGCTGCAGCGTAATCCAGTCGCCGGTGATGTCGCCGGACCACGAACTGGCCGCATTCCTTTGTTGTCCGGCAAAAGCCGAACGGGTCAGAATCACCACGCGCTTCCGATCGGTAGTGGCGCGCTGGCCTTCGTAGATGGCCTTGGTGACGTAGAGCGGATAGGCATTCCGCACCGACTCTCCGCTTCCCAGAAATGTTTGTTTGCCCTTGAGCACGTCAAACTCCGGTTCTGACGCGTCCATCCACCAGCCATCCATCCCGACCTGGAAAATTCCTTTATTGAGCTCCGACCAGTATGCGGTTTGAGCCGCGGGATTGAAGAAGTCTGTCCAGACCTCGCCAGGAATGAGAAAGCCCTGGGCCTTCATCCGCTTATAAACGTCGGTATCTTCCCCAAATCTTGACCATACCGAGATCAGCATGTGCAGGTCTTCGGAATGCAGCTGATCCATCATCTCCTTGGGTTGCGGATAATATTGCTCGTCGAACTTCATGGCGCTCCAGCCGTACTTGCCCCAGTATTGCCAGTCCTGCACCAAGGCGTCGACGGGAATTTTTCGCTTCCGGAATTCGGCCGCGATTTCAAGAATTTCCTGCTGGCTGTGATACCGCTCCCGGCACTGCCAGTAACCGTAGGCCCACCTGGGAAACAGCGGCGCTTCACCGCTTAGCTGCCGGTAGTCAGCAATGACCTGGTTTAACTCTGGGCCATAGAAGAAGTAGTAGTCCACCGCCTGCCCCACTTCGGAACGGAATGTCGTGGTTTCCTGGGGAGGCCTGACTGCCAGTTGAACGCCCCCCGGTCCCCCTTTCGCGGAGACTTCGTATTCCTTGTTGGCTTCCAACTCCACAAAACCTGAAGCCGATGTTGCCAGCCACATGTTTTGCAAATCGATCACATGCTGCCCGTTGACTTCGACAATGAGCTGATTTCTGTTATCGCTGCTCAGGAGGAAACCGTACCTGCCTCTTGCGCCGGTGGTAAATTTGCCCTTCCCGGTAGCCGGATCGATGGCTACGGCCTGGTCGGCCGGATTGAAGTCAGTCAGCGAAGGATTGTTCCACAGGATGCCATAGCCCTTACTCGAAAGCAGAAACGGAATCGAAATGTTCGTGTTCGCCTGGGCAAGGCGAATGGGCACTCCACGAACATTGAAAATGCCTTCCTGATGCTGTCCCAAACCGTACTGGGCCTCGTCGGAGGGCGAAACAAAACTCTGCTGCACTTGCCACGTCTTCATCTCCGCTACAGAGGGTACGTCAAAGGTTTTGCCTCCCTCCGCTGGTTCGGCCAGCAGGGCCTTTCCGTCTTTGGAGAAGAAAGTCACTGCACCCGTCGCCGCATTGACGGCGATTGTGACGGCCGCAGTTGAGAGCCTGGTCTCCGTCTTCCCCACTTTGACCTGAAGTTTGTTGGCCCGGCAGGGTTGCGTGACGATAGGGACCTTGGGGCTGGGAATTTCCGGGGTCGGGCTGGCCACCACGTGTATGACGCGATCGCCGCAGGCCTCAATCCGCATGGCGCCCCCTGCGGTCTGCAACGTGACACCATTTGAGTCCTGATGCGATCCCTTAATGGCGAATGGAGCACCGCCGGCAGCCCAAACTGTGGAGGTTGCTAGAATAACGATGAAAAGCAGAGGAGTACAATACGATTTCTTCATGTTTTGGCTCGGTTGTACGGATGTCCTTCCTTAATCCGAATAGAAATCTGATTTAACCTCATCGCCAATGAGTGGCAGAAAATCTCAGCGATTTCTAGTCGCTATCGCCTGCCCCTTGCTGCATCGCAACAGCAGCGCGGGCCAAAGCATGCCGGCGCATTTGCTCAGACACAGCAAGGGCCTTTTTGGCGGAGTCGCGATCTCCCACCTTCAAATAGAGACGCGCGATCTGATAGTGGATCGTACCGTCCTTATCGCTCGCAAGCGCGAGCTTTAACTCTGCGATCGCCTGCTGTGTCCGGCCCGTCTGGGCATACACCTTGCCCAGCAGCGCGTGCACGCGGGAAACGAACTCCGGCTTCGTGTTGAGGCTTTTTTTCAGGAACGGCTCCGCGGCAGCGAAATCATCGCGTGCACATAGAATCTCTCCCATCACGACATTGAATTCCGGATCATCAGGATTCTTTGCCAGAGCAGCCTGCGCGACGGTCAGCGCTTCATCGTTTTTTCCGTCGCCCAGCAGGGCCAAAGACAAACCAAACAAGGCACCCGGGTTGGCCGGTTGAATGGCCAAAGCTTTTCGGTACTCTTGTTCTGCGTCCTCGTAATGATCTCGCTGGCGGTAGACGTCTCCCAGCAAAACGTGCAACGTGGGGGAATCGGAGTCCAGTTCGCTGGCATGAGCCAAAGTCTCGGTTGCAAGCTTCTGCGCCGATTTTGTTTCCCAATACAATCCCTCGGCTTCGGTTGCCGGATTCAGCGCGAGCTTCTGACCCGCATCGAAAGCGGCGTGGTATCTCGCGGTGGAGTATGCGCAGGAGGCTAAGAGGCGGAGTTCGCTCGCATGAAGCTGCAGCAGTCGAGCCGATAGCTCGTCGCTGCACTCCCCATACCTTCCTGTGGCGTACAACTCTTGGGCATTAACCGCCGGCTTTTTAGCGGATCGAGAACTGTCTCCGCCAACATTCAACTGCTCAGACGAATCGGCGCTGTTTGGAGTGGTTGTGCCGCTTTGAAACAGGAAGACAACGGTTTCCGGAATCCCGCCATTTGCTCGTTCGTTCTCCAAGGCGCCCTGTAACTCGGAAAGGCTCGGTTGGGGTAGTCCGGCTTTGAACAGAGCAGCGTTAGATCGAAGAAAGCTGGGATCCGCTTTCCAGATCTTTGCAATTTCCTTCGCCCCCTGCACTGCTGCACCTTGCTGAAGCTGCAATCGAGCCAGACCCAGCCTTGCGATTACTGAACCGGGGTTGGATGCGAGTTCAGCATTGAGTTCATGTTCCGCGCCGGGCAAATCGTGCTGATTTAGGAGAACGAAGCCGTAAGCGGCGTGCACCCCTGAGGGGAATGCCGGAGAGGCCAGGGTGGTTTTGTAGGCTTCGGCTGCCTGAATGAACGCGTTTTGCTCGGCAAAAGTGTCCGCTGCCAGGGCATGCAGGTATCCCGAATCCTTATGCCGCGCCAGGAGAATGCGAGCGTTGGCTTCGACCTGGTTTAGATAGGTCACTCCAAGGTGGAACCAGCCATCGGCGTTGCGTGAGTCAGCTTGCACTACTCGCAAATAGGACGCAATTGCCAACCCCGTTTGCCCGGTGCCAGTGTAGGCTTGTCCGAGAGCGAACTGCGTTTCGAGGTCCGTCGGCTTGATAAGAGCAGCCCGTTTTAGGTAAGGAACTGCCTCATGAAATCGCTTTAGCTTGATGTAATCAAGTCCCAGGAACAGGTTTGGGACGAATAGACCAGCTTTCAGCCGGACCGCCTGCAGAAAAGCGTCGACGGCTTGTTCGTCTTTTCCGGTCTGGTAGTACATCAGGCCGAGATTGGCTCGTAGTTCGGCCACTTCAGGCTGAAGTCTGACCGCCTGCCGGTAGTCATCGGCTGCGGCTTCAAAATCTCCCCTGGCCTGGGCTTGTTTTGCCGAGGCCAGGAGAGATTCTAAGTCTGACGGCTGTTGCGAAAATATCTGTCCCTCGAGAGCGATCAGAATCGAGCAACAGACAACAGCAGCCCTAATTCCTTGCACGCATCACCAATAAAACCTGAGCGCTGCCTGCATTTGCCTCGGCGTCCATGCCTGGTTGATCGTACCAAATCCCGCACCCATCGTCGTATTCGGGCTGTAGTAGTTGGTGTGATTGAGAGCGTTGAACATGTCCAGCCTGAACTGGAACCGGAAACGTTCACTGATCGGGAAGTATTTTTGAATACTTATGTCCCAGGTCTTGTAGCTGGGAGCGCGAAGATCAGAGAAGAAAGCCGGAGCATTCCCCAGGGTCCACGGCGCGGCGACTGCAAAAGCTGACGGGTTGAACCACTCCGTACGGCTGGGGTGCGCAACGTGGTAATCCCCGACAATGTCCACGTGCTGCCCTGCGCCGAAGTAGTCGAGTCCGTTCCCTGAACTGTTAATCGATAGAGGAAAGCCCTCCTTCAGAGTCAATGTGCCAGAGGTCTGCCAGCCACCAACGACAGCGTTCAAGGGTCCGTTCATCCCAGCCGCGTACTTCCTGCCTTTACCCACCGGAAGCTCATACACATAGCTCAGAACGAAGCTATGAGGAGTGTCTGTCGGATCGACTGACCTCTCACTGGATAAGTTGTAGACGTTGCGAATCGTCTCAGCCGAGGAATTGGCCCAGCTGTTGCCACCTGTAACGTCGTCGATGAATTTCGAGAAGGTGTACGACGCCAACAGGGTGAGCCCCTGCGACACCCGATGTGTGTAGTTTACATTCAGGGCGTTGTAACTCGAACCGCCAGCCGGAGCCTGCTGTTCGTTAATGTCGCAGAACTCAGGATGGGGACGGAGCAACTGTCCCTGCGCAACCGTGGGCTGATCAAGACCGCAGCCGCTCGAGGTGATGTGGCCGAAGAAGGGATTTGTGACTTGATCCAGCAAGGCGTTGCCCATCGAGAAAAAACTGGGATCAATCTGGTTCAGATTGAGGCTGCCTGCGATAACGTGGACCCCATGATTGCCCACGTAGGTCACATCAAGAACGTCATTCGGGGTGGGCGCGAACTGGATGCCATACGTCCACTGCTGAAAATAGTACGACTTGCGGTCGCGGTTGACAGCATTGGTGCTGAAACCGACATTGGTCAAGCCGCCCTGTGAACTTCCACTGATCGGCACCAGCCCGGTTGAAAACGCAGAGCTCAAAGTATTTGCCGGAGTCAAACCGCCGTCGAGCGAAGAGACGTAAGGCGTGTCAGAACTGAATCCGGGCGCCGGACCAGTCCCGCGGAAGGAGGGTGGATAGAACACTCCATAACCACCCCGCATTACCAACTTCGGCATCAGTTGATAGGCGAATCCGACTCGGGGGGCGAAGTTCTTGTAGTCGGTATTGAAAAGGCCTCGGCTGGAGGAACTGGCGAACTGGAGTTCGCCCAAGTAGGTCTGACCAACGGCTGCACTGATGGGATTGGTCGCGTTGTAGTCAAACGATGCCTGACGGTTGTAGCGGTCCGTTACCGGCCGCTGAACCTCCCACCTGATGCCGAGATTGAGAGTTAGCTTTCGGGTTGCCTTCCAGTCGTCCTGCAAATACACCCCGTGGAACCAGGTGCGGGACACCTGCGAAATGGCAATGCCAGTATTCCCACTTGCTGGCACTCCCACCAACATAGATGCGGTCGAGTCCCCGGTTCCCGACGTAGGAGCCGTGGGATCCGGCCCGGAAGTGAACAGATTACTGAAATTAAACGGCGTGAAGTGGAAGCGTCCGCCGTTCTCATCGGTCGCGACGCCCATGTATCCGAAGGAGAATTGGTGTGCTCTCCGGACCTTGACAAAATCGATGGACCCGCTGGCCGCGGATCGCGGAAATGCACCCTGTCCAGCCCCTGCCACTGGCCCTTCCGGCAGGTAGTTGGTCACGCTAACGATCGGGAATTGCGGTGAGTTAGTGTCGATGAAGCTGGGTAAACCGAGGGACGAGACCTTGAAGCCGTTGCTTTGAACGTCGTTGCCCTCCACCCACTTCATGCCACCCAGATTGACGCTCATGGTGAAAGTGGGAGTGAAGACCTGGTTTACGCCCACGGCCACATTCCAGCGGTTGTTGGGGTTTCTCTGTCCCGGACCGGCGGGATTGTCGGCGCCGAAGAAAGCTGCCTCTTCGTCCTTGTATTCCTTCTTGTAGGAGAATCGTCCGTACAACCGAGTCTTGTCGCTGAAGTTGTGGTCAACGCGACCGCTGTACTCGTCCGAATAGTCCGCCAGAAGGCCAATCGCACTCCAGTTGTTCGCCAACGCACTGTTCAGCGGGGTGGGATAAAAATTAATCAGCTTTTGGCCAATCGGATTGATGAGCGACCCGCCCGTAAAGGGAGAGACATAAGTCGCCAGATTGTTTCCCGGGACAGGGTCGCGAATGAAGCCACCGCCGAAGGGGCGTGTGCTGAACGGGTCATAGATCTGGCCGCTCAGAATGGGCCTGCCTAAACCGTCGGTCCCAATTTGCGGACCCAATAACGATGAGAAATCTCCCGCGCGAAACGCCGCAGTGGGCACGGTACCCGCGTAGTTCCCGGCATTATGGTCGCGATGACCCTCATAGTTGAAAAAGAAAAATGTCTTGTCGTTCTGCTTGTAAATGCCCGGAATGTACACCGGGCCTCCCAGGGCAACCCCGAACTGGTTGCGATGTGAAACCGGTTTCGCGAGCCCGTTCAGGTTATTGAAATAATTGTTCGCGTCGAGGGCCGCATTGCGCAAATAGTCGTACGCGTCTCCGTGCAACCGGCTGCCCCCGGACTTGGTCACAACGTTGATAACATTTCCCGTGCTCCAGCCATATTGCGCCGAGAACGTATTCTGCTGAACCTTGAACTCCTGCACGTTGTCAGGAGAGGGCACATAGATCACACCGCCCCAACCCTCGCTCGCATCCCAAAGGCCGTCCAGCAGGAATGCCGTTGTTCCAAAGTAACCGCCGCCAAAGTTAAAGAACGAGACGTCCTGGTCGGCGGAGCCTTGCTGTCCACCCGACGAAATGGTCTGCCTCTGCGACAGATTGTTGACCGATGAGTTCAACTCGACAAAGTTGAACACGTTGCGCAGGTTCAGAGGCAACTCCGTGATCTGCTTCTGAGAAATTTCATCGCCGACGTTGGCGTTGTCCACCTGCAGAAGCGGAGTCGTCGACATCACCTCGACCTGCTCGACCGATCCTATGGTCAGGGTGACGCTCTGGCTGGCAGACTGGCCCACTTCCAGTGTGATTCCGGTTTGCTTGGAGGTCTTGAAACCCGCCGCCTCCACCGTCAGGGTATAGCTTCCAGCCGGCAGCAAGGCGAACGAGAAATTGCCTTCGAGATCGGTGGTAAATGCCCGCGTGATTCCCTTCTCCGGGTTGTCTAACGTGACTTTGGCGCTGGGTACCCGCGCTCCGGTGGAGTCCGAAACTGAACCGGAAAGTGAAGCAGCGGAAGCCAGCGACTGGCCGTGCGCAAGCGGCAGGGCAACAGTGATCAACAGGCTGGCTAGCGCCAGGAATAGAAGAAGAGAAAATCCGCGGAACTTGGGCATCGACGTGGCCCTCCTTGAATCGCCAACCTCTCAGTTAGCGATACCTGTATCGAATTCTCGGCATTCTAGTATCGGTACACTAGTGCTTGTCAAGCAGTTTTTTCTCAGTGCTTCCACAGAGGCTGCCATTCGGGTTTTCATTCATCGACGCCCGAAGCCGCTTCTCGGCCTGAGCATTCCAGTATCCGCAGTCCAGTTCGAAAAATACGGATGTGTAAGGAATTCGCATGTTGGTTTTGACTACCAACACTCGAAACAGTGAGCCGGCTTGATCAAGTTTCGCGATGATCTCTTCGTGTGGAAGGACGTGTATCTCGGACCCCGCGAGCAGGCCGCCGAGCTTTTCCCGGTAGGAACTGACGCCCGGGGCATCCTCCTCGCGAACGAAGGCCAGTTCCTCGTCGGTATAAATGGCAGGTTTGATATGCCGGCAGCCGCCGAGAATCGCGGACGCGCGTTCGAGCACCGCGGTTTGTTCCTCATCCGCCACAATGGTTTCGATGGCTTGCCGGGACTGCGCCGGATACGCCGAGTCGGCAATGACGAGCCAGTTGCGATGACCGTAGAGTTGCAGGCGATCTTTAAGAATCTCTTCCCAGTTCGGCTTCATTTCGGAATCAATTCCTCGTCTGAGCAGACGGCAACTTTGCCGCACTTACCCGAAGCCATGAGGGCGTAGGCGTCTGCTGCATCCTCGAGGCCAAAGCGGTGCGTGATGATATCCGCGGGATGCAGATTCCAGCGCACCAGGCGCTCGACCAATTCCTCCATCAGCCAAGTCGAGGTCACCCAGGATCCATAGATGGTTTTCTGATCGTGAATGATGTCGGGGGAGGGATTGAACTCTACGGTCCCACCTTCGCCCACGAAAGCAATTTTTCCCCATTTCCGGGTGGCTCGAATTGCTGTGGCGCGCGCAGCTGGGTTGGCCGAGCAGTCCAGCGCGCGTTCCACGCCGCCCCCCCCGGTCAGTTGCCTGATCTGAGTGACGTTGTCCGGGCCAGCGGTTCGAACGAAGTCACATAGCTTTAGAGACTCGGCCAACTCCAGGCGCTCCTGGACAATGTCAATTCCGATAATCATTTGAGCGCCGAGTTTGCGGCACAAGGCAGCGGCTGCCAGCCCTACCGGCCCGAGTCCGGTGATGAGCACAGAGTGGTTGCCATTCACTCCGATCTTTTCAATGGCTTCGTACACGGTTCCGAAGCCGCACGCGACCTGGGCGCCGTCAGCGTAAGAAAGCTGGTCGGGAAGCGCGATGAGGTCCTTCTCTTCCGCAATCATGTAATCGGCCATTCCGCCGTCGCGCTGCCAGCCGTAAGCACGGCGGTATTTCTCGTTGGTGCAGGAGATCATGTATCCACGGCGGCAATCGTTACAAACTCCGCAGCCCGAGATGTGATAAACGATCACCCGGTCGCCGACAGCAAAGCGCCGGCAGCCTGGGCCGACCTCCACGATTTGACCGCTGGGCTCGTGGCCGGCAATCACTCCTTGATAACCTTCAGGCCCTTTCCCGAGGTGCTCGTGGTAGATGCAACGGATATCGGAACCGCAGATAGTTGAGGCCTTCACCCTGAGCAGGACTTCGCCGTGCCCGGGGCGCGGCGTCGGTAGCGTACGGAGATCGACTCTACGGTTGCCGGGAAGAAACGCGGCTCGCATGCTATGTTCCATGGTTTTCGCAGCTTGAGTTCAGGGCGGGGTAATTTCACCATTCAAGTCCCAGAGGTCCTCCCAGGATTGTCCATCCTTCCAGAGAAACACCTGACCCTTGATGAGCCGGCAATTGCGGTCGATGGTGCTGATCTCATGCATTTCCCCTTCGGTTAAAGGCTCGCTCACGACGCCTGCGAGATTGCTCAGATAGTGGTCTCGGTTGGTCGAAAACGGAATGGGCACCTGTCCGCGCTGGAGCGCCCATTTAATGCAGACGATAGCCGGATGCACTCCCAGGCGATTGGCAATCTTGACAATCACCGGATCCTCAGTGGGCACAGTATCTTCGGCTGTACGGTCTCGCTCGGGACGTCCGGGCGAACCGACTGGGCAATATCCCACCGGTATCATGCCGTTGGCCCGGACAAAATCGAATAGCTCGGGTTGCTGAAAATGCGGGTGCAGTTCCATCTGGTTTACCGCGGGCTTGATGCGAGCGTCGCGCATGAGAGGCTTCAGTTTGCCAACCGTCATGTTCGAAGTCCCGATGTGGCGAACCAGCCCCAGGTCGACTAATTCTTCCATCTTTCGCCAGGTCTTCATGAATTCAGCATGGATGTAGGGTTTCGCGTCTTTGCTGCGCGACGTTACGTCGCACCCCGGTGGATGGAAGTTGGGGAAGGGCCAATGCACCAGGTAGAGATCCAGATAGCTGAGTCTGAGGTCCTTCAGCGACTTTCGACAGGAAGCGAGGACGTCATTTTCGCCGTGTTTGTCATTCCACAACTTTGAAGTGATCCACAGTTCCTCGCGCTCGACATTCCTTCTCACGACCTGCTCGAACGCAAATCCAATCGCGTGTTCGTTGGCGTAGACCGAGGCACAATCGAAGTGGCGATACCCTAGCGCGGCCGCATCTTCCACCGCAGCCGCAACTTGACCGGCTGTAACATGGTCCGATCCGAAGGTTCCCAAACCGATTCCTGGCATCCTGGCGCCGGTATACAGAGTTCGCTGAGGTACCAGGGCTGGATCGATACACCCGTTAATCAATGGTCCTGACGCGCTTTGCACTTTCATCCTGACACCTCATGATTCCGCCACCGGAATCTCGAGTGCGAGCTGGTTGTAGCGGTTTCCCGAGGAACGGGCACCGGAATCGGTATTCGAAAAGGACAATAATCGGTAAAGTTACCGATGTCAACAGGGAGATAGGGCTCGGCTAAAGGAATTTCCCGAGAAACAGGACGCCCATAGTTTAGGGGGAATTCCTTTGGCTCTTTTCGCTAAAGTCATCGTAAAAAACAGAACGCTGCCCGAGGTTCGATATACTGCATAGCGATCATGAGCACGCGAATGAAGGATATTGCCAGGGACCTTGGTGTATCGGTGATCACCATCTCCAAGGTGCTCCGCAATCATCCTGATGTTGGAGACGAGACTCGCGAGCGGGTCTTAGCCCGCGTTAAAGAGCTTGATTATCGCCCAAATCTGGCGGCACGCAGCCTGGTGACGGGACGTACGTACCTGGTCGGGCTGGTCGTTCCAGATCTGCTTCATCCCTTTTTTGCGGAGATCGCCAAGTCTCTTTCCGATGTTTTGCGGGAGAGCGGCTACTATCTGATCATCTCTTCCTCCGAGGAAGATCCGAATCTTGAGGAGCAGGAGATCAATCACCTTTTGGCACGCAGGCTGGATACCTTGATCATCGCCTCCTGCCGTTCGACTGTCGATCTGTTCTTCCGGATTGAAAAGCAACAAACGCCTTACATCCTGATTGATCGAAGCCTGCCGGGACTTTCAGCAAACTTCGTTGGAGTGGATGACGAAGTGGTCGGACTGCTTGCTACCCAGCACTTGATCGACGTCGGCTGCAAAAACATCGCACACATTCGTGGACCGGAAACCAGTACCGGTGTTCGTCGCATGGACGGATACAAACGCGCCCTGGCACAAGCGGGTCTCAAAGTCACTGACGCCAACATCATCGCCGAACGCAAAGGCGATGTAGGAACGAAACTGCGCGGTGCCGAAGCCATGGGCCAGCTCCTCAGCTTGAAGCAGAGACCTGATGGAGTGTTCTGCTTCAATGACCCGCTGGCGATGGGCGCCATGAATTACGCGCTCGATCATGGAATGCGAATCCCGGAAGACATTGCGGTCATTGGCTGCGGGAATCTTCACTATGACGATTCGCTCCGCGTTCCGCTTTCAAGCATCGACCAGCACAGCCGAAAAATCGGAGAGGAAGCTGCGCGTCTTGCGCTCAGAATTCTGAACTCGAAATCATCCCCCGAATCCGAAACGGTTGTGCTGCAGCCAGAATTGATCGTCCGTAGGTCAACCCAACGCCGCACAGGGAAACAGCGACCTGCAAAAACAAAGCGACGGGCTTAGCCGGTAAACGCCTCGGGATTGTTGTCTAGCAGATTTACTCGAAGATACGCCTGCCCGCAGGGAACGAATTGCCCCAGGTTGCTGATCCCTCAACCAATCATGCGCCGGGGTGTGCGGGACGGCCACGGCGCGCAAAAATTGTTGTTGGCCTGTCTAGCATTTTGGCGACACTTTCGGTACAGTCAGCGTTGCCTGATTTTGCCATGTACCGAATATTTTATTTCTCTTTTCGGCTGCGAGTGAAAGCCACCAATCATCTGCATGGATCGTAGAACCTTCCTGACGTCCAGCGGGGCCGCGGCATTCGGCACTCTCGTGCCTCGCATCCACCGTTTTTTCCCCGCCTCAAATACGTCCGAGACGTTCGCGTGGGAAGCGAATGATCTCGTCTTTTCATTCGAAGTCATGGCGGGAAAACTTCGCGCCAAGTGCGTAGCCCCGGCAGGCATTGTAGCGTCGGGATCTGACAAATCTGCCGGTGTCGAAATCGCACTGCAATGCAGCGGAGAAAATTCTCCCGATCAAGGTATGAAATCCGCCATGGGGCAGCCGGGCGCGCGCCTGCTTTTTGCCGGAAGGCGGGAGGAATCCGCGCGCGGAGGCAAGCGGTTGATCTGCACGCATACGGATCCCGTCTTGAAGTTGAGTGTGGAATCCGTTTATGAAGCCTTTGACGGAGTCCCCGTTGTCCGGCGCTATTCGCGAGTCACCAATAGGAGTGCTTCGCCTGTCGGTCTCGAGTTTCTGAGTTCTGCCATGCTTCATGGCCTCGCGGCTCCGCAAGCATACGACCGCGAACTCCGCATCCATCTTGCCCAGAATAGCTGGATGGCTGAAGGACAGTGGCATACCTTCCGGCCTTCAGAAATGGGCTTTGTCGAAAATGAGCGGACGAGCTGGTCGCAGGCGCAGGCTGGAAGCATCGGCAGTTGGTCCACAGAGCGCTACTTGCCCATGGCCATGGCAGAAAACACGCGGCTGGGGCTGACCTGGTTCTGGCAGATTGAACATAATGGATCGTGGTATTGGGAAATCTCCAATGTCTCGGCTCGGGATAACTACGCCGACGATGTTTACGCGTTTCTCGGGGGCCCCGACGATCTTCACGCCGCGGCGTGGAAGAATTTGAAACCTGGCGAAACCTACGAGACTGTTCCGGTGGCACTAGGATGTGTTCGCGGAGGGTTCAGCGACGCGGTCGAAGCATTGACCCATTACCGGCGCGTCGTCTGCCTGAAGCCGCACAAAGATAATTCGCGATGCCCGGTGATTTTCAACGACTACATGAACTGCCTTTGGGGCGACCCTACCGAAGCAAAAGAGTTGCCGATGGTCGCCGCCGCGGCCAAAGCGGGTTGCGAATACTACGTAATCGATGCCGGATGGTATGCGGACCTTCATGAGGACTGGAGTCCGACCATCGGGGCCTGGCAGCCTTCGTTAACACGATTTCCTCACGGGCTGAAGTTTCTTCTGGATCAGATCCGGCAGGCTGGAATGGTTCCGGGACTGTGGCTCGAGCCCGAGGTTGCCGGAGCCAAGTCGGTGCTCGCGCAGAAGCCGGACCACTGGTTCTTCATGCGTCACGGCAAGCGAGTGTTGAAGAATTCGCGGTTCCTGCTCGATTTCCGCAATCCAGAGGTACGAGCTTACCTGGATGAGGTGATGGCAAGACTGGTCAACGACTATGGCGTCGGCTACATCAAGATGGACTACAACGTCGATTCACTGCAAGGGACTGAGATCGGCGCCGACAGCTTCGGCCAGGGCTTGCTCGAGCACAACCGCGCCCACCTGGCCTGGTTGGAGGGAATTCTCAAGCGCTATCCTGAACTGGTAATTGAAAACTGCGGCAGTGGAGGCGGACGCATGGACTACGCCATGCTCAGCCGCCTTCAAATACAGTCCATGACCGACCAGGAAGATTATCTGAAGCTTCCGATGATCCTGGTCGGTGCGTCAGCGGCTGTGTTGCCGGAGCAACTCGCGATATGGTCTTACCCGCTGGCGAAGGCGGATGCGGATCAGGCCAGCTTCAACATGGTCACCAGCATGGTGTGCCGGATTCACCAGAGCGGCCGCCTTGATTCACTTGCCCCGGACGCATACGTACAGGTCACCCAGGGTATTCGCGTTTACAAAGAGTCTCTGCGCAAGCACATTCCAACTGCGGTGCCGTTCTATCCACTCGGCACCTCCGACGTTACCGATTTCACGAGGCCGATTGCTTTGGGCATGCGCTCGCCGCAGCAAACCTTACTCGCAGTCTGGAGGATCGACGGTCCCGCCATAACTACAATTCCTGTAGCGAGCCGCGAAGCCAAACTCCTATATCCTATTGATCTCGGCGTGAAGGTCACAGTCGCAGACGGCACATTGAGCATTGAGTTCCCAAGAAGGCGCATGGCATGCCTTGTGCAAACGCAAGATTGACCGCTCGGTTCGAGGAAGGAATTTGTATGAACAAAGTCAGCCGTCGTAAGTTTGTCGCAACGGCCGCCGTGGCCGGAGCCGTTGCTGTTCTTCGTCCCCCTGCATTCGCCTTTGAGAATCAAGGCGCCGTTACCGCCGTCGCGGCACCGGTTGGCCACGAAGTCATCGCGCCGCAAGTAAGTCCGTTCCCGATGAAGAATGTGAGGCTCCAGCCTGGGGCTTTTAGCGCGTCGGCCGACGCTAATCGGAAATACTTGAAGACTCTTCCTCCCGACCGGCTGCTTCATACCTTCCGCCTGACCGCCGGCCTTCCGTCTTCTGCCGAACCGCTCGGTGAGTGGGAGAAACCCGATTGCGAACTGCGCGGCCACTTCGCCGGCGGACACTACCTTTCAGCCTGTGCGCTGGCCTTCGCCAGTTCAGGAGATGAGGACCTCAAGCGCAATGGCGATGTGATGGTCGCCGAACTGGCCAAGTGCCAGGCGCAGCACAGGAATGGCTACCTCAGTGCGTTCCCGCCGGAGTTATTTGACCGCCTGCGCGATGGAGTGAAAGTTTGGGCTCCCTTCTACACCTATCACAAAATTATGGCCGGACATCTTGACATGTACACGCTGGCCGGCAACGAGCAGGCGCTGGAGACCGCGGAGAAAATGGCGCGCTGGGTCTCGAACTGGTCCGAGCCGCTAAGCGACCCTCAAATGCAGCGCGTGCTTCAGGAAGAATACGGCGGGATGGGCGAAGTGCTCGCCAACCTCTACGGCATCACGGGCAAGCAGCAGTATCTGGGACTGGCGCAACGCTTCGACAAGAAGGGATTCTTCGATCCGCTCGCCGCGCACCGCGATGAACTTAAGGGGCTACACGTGAACACGCATGTCCCGCAGGTCATTGCCGCTGCCCGGCTCTACGAACTCACGGGAGACAAACGTTACTGGAACATTGCCAACTATTTCTGGGACGAAGTGACGACCCAGCGCTCCTATAGCACCGGTGGCACCAGTAATTTCGAGCATTGGAGATCGGAGCCGGGCGTGCTCTCGACCGAGCTCAGCCCGCTCACGGCAGAGGATTGCTGCGTCTATAACATGTTGAAGCTGACGCGGCACGTGTTCGCGTGGTCGCCGCAAGCGAATCACATGGACTATTACGAACGCGTGTTGTTCAACCACCGCATGGGAACGATCGATCCGGAAACCGGCACGACCGTCTATCACGTGCCGCACGCCAATGGATACTCAAAGATTTATGCCAAGCCCTTCGATTCCTTCTGGTGCTGCAGCGGTACAGGAGCCGAGGAATTTGCCAAGCTGCCAGACACGATTTACTTCCATGATGACAATTCCATATTCGTCAATCTTTACATCGCTTCGGATGTGAACTGGACAGAGAAGGGCATGCGCATTACGCAGCAAACCTCTTTCCCCGAAGAGCAAGGGACCACCTTCACGATCTCGGCGGCAAAACCGGTGGATGTTGATCTGAAACTGCGCATTCCCTACTGGGCGAAGAACGGCGGCGTCAAAGTGAATGGACGTCCCCTGTCCGCTTTCGCGGGCCCGGGCAGCTATCTGGTTCTGCGTGGCCCGTGGAAGAACGGGGATCGCATTGAACTGAGCCTGCCCATGCACTTGCATGCGGCCCCCATGCCCGACAAGGAAACTCTGCAGGCGGCGATGTACGGCCCCCTGGTGTTGGCCGCACGGTTCGAAGAAGAACCGCGAGAGAGATGGTACCGGCACTTCACCGCGGCCAAGGAAGAAAAGCCTTCCCCCACGCTGCAATTCAAGGGCAAGCTTGATGACCCGGCGAGTTGGCTCGAACCGGCGGGCGGAAAACTGGCATTCCGTGCGGCTTCGCAAAATCAAACCGTGGCGTTTGTTCCTTTGTCCAGCATTTTGCATGAACGGTACTCCATGTACCACGAGATCGATGGGAGCAAATCCTGATGAGGATCACCCCCCGGGCGAAAACATACATGATCCATGCGAAATCCTTCTGCCTGATGACGTTGGCGATGAGCCTTGCTCTGGGATCTGGTGAACTTGTGGCACAAGTGCAGACGGACGTGCCTGCGGTCATTCCGGGTGCGAAGCCCGTGGCCGTTGAACACATTAAAGTCCACGGGACTGCGCTCGAGGGCAACCTGGAAGGCGACGCCGTGGATCGCGATGTACTGGTGCTTTTGCCACCCAGTTACGCGCAAAAGAAATCACGGCGCTATGCCGTCGTATATGCATTGCACGGCTATTCGATTGGCGCCGAGCAATGGAGCCACGAAATACACGTTCCGCAAACCATCGAAGGCGCTTTCGCTGAAGGCGCAAAAGAGATGATCGTGGTGCTGCCTGACTCGAAGACGCTGCACAATGGTTCCATGTATTCGAGTTCAGTCACGACGGGAGATTTCGAACAGTTCATAGCGCACGATCTGGTCGCCTACATCGATGCCCACTACCGGACCATTCCAAACCGGCGGAGCCGCGGCCTGGTGGGACACTCGATGGGAGGCTATGGCGCGACCCGCATCGGCATGAAGCACTCCGATGTTTTCGGCAGCTTGTACATTATGAGTCCGTGTTGCTTGTCGCCGCGTGCACCGTCGAATCCGGAAATCGAGAAGGCTCTGGAGGCAGTGAAAACGCCCGAGGATTCGGCCAGGCTGGCGTTCTTTCCCCGCGCACAGCTGGCCTCGGCGGCGGCATGGTCACCGGATCCGAAAAATCCACCGCTCTATCTCGATTTGCCCACAAAGGATGGCCAGCCTCAACCGGATGTCCTTGCCAAATGGACTGCGAATGCGCCGCTGGCATTCATCGATCAGTACATTGGAAATTTGCGCAGCTATCACGGAATCGCGATCGACGTCGGGGACCAGGACGGTTTGCGAGTCGATACCGGCAAATTGCATGATGTTCTTGATAAGTATGGGATCGCGAATAGTTTCGAGATTTATGCAGGCACTCACACCAGCAAAGTCGCGGATCGCTTCCAGAATCATGTGATGCCATTTTTCAGCCAGAATCTTTGCTTGCAGGCAAGTTGCCGGTAGTTGAATATCGGCGCAGGCGAAGCAGCGGCCGAATAGCGGCAACCGGGCCTTCTGCCCAGTTCTAAAAACCGACGAGACCGTTGCACCGCCACTTACCTGAAGCGTGGGCTGGCATTAATCGCCGGACAGCAGCTCTCTTAGCCTTCTTGCGTCAGAAAAAGTTCGCGAGATGATCTAAACGGGGCGCGCGACTCCAGTTCGTGACGACGGCCCTTGGGCGTGTAAACAGGCGTATACACCGACTGAGGTCACGGTGGACTAAGGTCGCTCAGAACCACGTCTTCCGGTCATAGTCCAGGTAGGCGTCTCCGAACCTGGCGAGCAACAGTTCGCGCTCTTTCCGACTGTTTCGAATCTGCATCGGCACCAGGATGACAAGCGGCAGCAGAACCCACCAGCGTTGTGCCGCAAGGGCAACGCCGCAAATGGCTATATCGACGAAAATGTACATGGGATGTTTGACTCGTGAATAAAGGCCCCGGGTGACCAGTCCCTTCGCTTGCGGGGTAAAAGCGAATGCCTTTCCGAGTTGCACGCGTGCCAGGCATGCCATCGAGAATGCAGCCACTGCGACTATGACTCCTGCCATCCTCATCATCGTTTCTTAGCCTCCAAATCAAGCCCGTTCGGTTTGACAGTATCTTCTGCTTTTTTCAGCCAACCAAGATACCCTGTTTCAAAACTCTATCCAGAATAAGCCTGGCGCATCGTTGTTTCGGTATTCTGTTTATCACGAAATTCAACTTTGATGGATTCCGGGGGGCATACCCATGAAAACTCATATCGGACCGCAGGTGGTGCAGATATTAGGTATGGCAACGCTGGGGCTCATGCTGAGCATCACGGCATCGGCTCAGGGAAAGCCTTCCATACCTCCACACGCAAAACTGTCGCCACTTTTTAATGGAAAGGATTTGACCGGCTTTGACACCTTGCTCGAGAAACAAGGTATCAACGACGATCCGAACAAAGTCTTTCAGGTTGAAAAAGGCATGCTGCACATCTCGGGGCAGGAGTTCGGCGGCCTTGTAACCCAGAAGGAATATGAAAATTATTACCTGCGCGCCGAATTCAAATGGGGCGAAAAGACGTATCCGCCACGCGACGGGAAGGCAAGGGACAGCGGCATTCAATACAACATCACGGGGCCGCTCAAGGTCTGGCCGCGGATGATGGAATTTCAGATCAACGAAGGCGGCACGGGCGATATGTGGGTGGTCGGCGGCACAAGCGCGACCGTGGACGGCAAGGTCTATGAAAGCACCTCATCCGGGCCTGGCGCATATCTTCGCATCCCGCATATTGGCAGGGGCCCGCTGGTCAATGTTACTGGACACCGCGATCCGGTAAACGAACTGGAACGGCCGCACGGAAAATGGAATGTTTTGCAACTGGTGGTTGATCACGACCGGATTATGTATTTTGTAAACGGAAAACTCGCCCTCCTGGGAACGAATGCAAACACCACAAAGGGCAAGATCCTCTTTCAATGCGAAGGATCGGAAGTGTATTTCCGAAACATGAAGATCGCGATGCTGAAATAGTTGATGCGAAATAATTGAGCAGACGTCGAATTGTAACTTGAATCCGACGGCTCAGACGAAGCCGACCGCGCCCCCCTCCGCACCAACGGCAGGGGGAAGTTCACGCCTCACCCGTCCCCTCCTGACTCAGAGTCCAGACGAGCAACGACAAATAGCTACTGACATTCCTGCCTCTTGATGATTCCGCCGCCTTCTCGAATGGTGACGAACCGGTCGGCGGCCACATTCGGGACGGTCTCAGCGGGGCCATTGGTCCAGCGGATGGGTCGACATGGATGTCCCCGTCCCCAACCTAGGCATTCCCCTAGTTGTCCGAGAACAGAACCGCGGCCAAAGTATTCAGAGAGGTGATTTATGCGGTTCGTGCGGCTCTCGCTCGTGATCACGTTTGTACTTTGCTCGTTGGCATCATCCCGTGCGCAAGACGATTACAGCAAATATCTTTTCAATATCGGCGGAGGAATCTCGTTCCCTCAAGGAAGCTTGAGGAACTTCATCAATGATGGCGGGAATTTTGTCATCGGCGGCGGTTACAATTTCTCGAAGCGCATCGGCGTGGATAGTGAGTTCATGTGGCAAGACTTGCCCGTGAACAACGCCACCAAACAGGCTCTGAGCACGTCGGGCGCCTCAGCTCGGCAATACGCCTGGACATTCAATCCCATCCTCCACTTCCCCCTTGGACATAAGGCTGGCGCCTATCTGATTGGTGGCGGGGGGTGGTACCACCGGTCCGGCGAAACCACAACGCCCGGGGTGGGTGTCGTCTGTGATCCGTATTGGTCCTGGTGGTACGGATGCGGGATCGGAAGTGTGCAAATCATAACTGGATCGCGGAGTGCGAACGCATTCGGCGGCAACATTGGCGGGGGCTTCACCTATCGTCTCGGTGAGAGCCACGCCAAGCTCTACGCCGAGATCCGGTATCACTATGCTTCCTACAATAAAGTCGCCACCGAAATGCTTCCACTCACATTTGGTATCCGCTGGTAAATATCGAGCGTCATTTTGCGAAAGCTGGCAGTCATTATGACGGCAGGTCGTCCTACGGATCCCCGAACGCCTGAGATTGCCTGGGAAGGACTGTTGTGGGCAATTGGCTGGGTCTTTATCGTGGCTGCAACTGCTTCGGCTCAGAACGTCGAGCTCACAGGCTTCGTTGGCGCACAGACCAACGGCGGACTGGATCTCTCGACCAGTGCGTTCCAACGTATCGACGTGGGAAACGGAGTCAGCTACGGATTGTCTGCCGGCTATCTGCTGGGTGAACACGGCAGCATCGAATTTCTCTGGAACTACAACAACGCAGGAACAATGGCTGCGCCAAGGGGAGGTGGGGTCAGCAGGACCCTATTCACACTGGACACCAATCAGTACTTCGCCAATTTTCTGTTTCACTCTGCCCCGCGCGAACAGAAATTGAGACCGTTCGTACTGGCAGCGCTGGGCGCCACGAGTCTGCATGCTGCCAGCGCCACGGATAGCAGTATTACCCGTTTTGCTTTTGCCCTTGGTGCGGGGGTGAAATACAACTTCAATCGCAGATTCGGAATACGTATTCAGGCGAAGTGGTCGCCGACTTACCTCACCACCACCTCCACTGGATTCTGGTGCGATCCGGTCTGGGGTGGATGCTGGTCTGTAGGCGACAACCACTTTCTCAACGAATTCGACGCTGCCGCCGGATTGACTCTTCGCTTCTAAGCGACAGGGCAATCTGGAGGGGGATAGTCCTGACTGCCTTCTTAGCCGCTGCTGTGTGATTTGTCAGCGGTGATCACTCCAGCCCGAACTATGGGTCCACGCGACCTCATCCTCGCCGCAAGGCTGTCGTATCATGCCGCGCGTTTCCGCCGTCACCACCCTAGGTATTCCCCTAGTTGTGGGTCAAGGCGTCAGCAGGCAAATTATTTCTAGAAACGATTTTTGTTCTTGCGGGCTGTCTAATACCTTCAAGGAGGCGGGCGCGTGAAAAAACTGGTGATGGTAGTGGTATTGCTAGGGGGATCGTGGATGCTCATCGGGGCAACAGTGCGTGCCCAGACACCTCCGTCGGGAGGGAACACTGGTCACGTTATCAGCGATCAGGATGTGAACCTGCTTCGCCAGGATCTTCGCTCGCATAGAAAACAGCTAATTGCGGCGAACCTGAAACTGACGGACGCGGAAGCTACAAAGTTCTGGCCAGTATATGACCAGTACGTAACGGAGTTGATATCGATCAATGACAAGAAGTTCGGCCTGATGCAAGACTATGCGGACAACTGGGGGAAATTGACCAACGAGCAGTCACTGTCGCTTATCCGCGAGTGGTTGGACATGGACATTGCAACCGCACAATTGCGGCAGAAATACGTGCCGATCGTGTCGAAGGTACTGGACGGCAAGAAGACGGCAACCTTTTTTCAATTGGACCGCCGCATCGCGACGATGATCAATCTGCAGATGGCAGCGCAGATGCCTTTGGTACAAGACCAGGAGCGTTAATAGAAGTCATCCTGCGAAAGCAGTTGTTCCCGGTTCGGTCACTGCGCCAAGAAGACTCGTAGCGATCTGATCGAGCGACTAAACCAACCGCCCATCCAGGCTATGCCAGCCGGTACGCCGATGAGTTGTTGCGTAAAGGCGACAATGCCGGCAGGCTTGCGAGTCCACGCGATTTTAGGGGTCTCTATCGTTTCGCATCCCCACCTCGCTGCGACGATGAGTGATCTGAACCATTGCCTTTCCGAGCCGACTCCGATCGCAGCCCCATGACAGGGATTTTCTGTTTTCTGAACCGAAAGGCCAAAGCATAACGCGACGGGGGCAACTAATCCCGAAGCTGACGATATCTGTGCCCCGACTGCGAATGGGCGACTTTCAAGCACGCGCTTGCGTCGCGTTTCCTTCGTCAGTCTGCCTGACGTTTCGTCAAGATCACAGTTTGGATCAAAAGGAAATGAGGCGTTATGAGACGAGTCTCTCGAAGTATTCTTCTCCTGGTTTTCACAGCTTTGCCAAGCGTCCTAACTGCCGCGCAGACGAGGCTGGACCAACGAAACGTAACGGTCAATGGACAAAACGGAACCGCTGAGGTGGTTGACCAGCATGGGCGCTTGTTCGTGGACCTGTCGGCCCTCGCCAGCATCGGCAAGGGTTCCGTCAGTTTCAACGAGCGAGGCATCGTCCTGACATTTCCCGCGGTGGCGAGCGCTGCGGCCACGGCGGGCAGAGCTGAGCCGGCTGCTGCCCCTTTGTCGCCGCCGAATAGCTCGGCTTTGTCGCAGGAATTTATGAAGGCAGGCATCGAAGAAATCGCGCGCCTGCGGGAGTGGGCCACAACCCTGGCCTCGGCCATTCGAGGCGGGTATGGCGTCACCGATGAGTGGGTCAACGGCTATCGCGATCAGGCGTCGCAGAGCCTGCTGCTGGCGGAAGCTTCGGCTTCGACCGATGGCGATCGGAACGCGGCGCAGTTGCTCCATCACGTATTCGACCTGGTCCAGCAGTGGAGCGACAAATTAGTGACCGAGAAGAAATCGATGGACACGGCCAAGTACACGACATCTCCGAACGCTTTGCGCGACGATCAGCTGTCGCAGAAGATCATCACCTGCGGACGTTTTCTGACGCAGATGCTGGGAAGCGCCACTTTTCACGATGACGCTTCGTGCCGCTAGGGGCGCGTCCGGGGCAAAAATCAAAGCCTTCCTGTAGAACAGGTTTTTCGTAGCGTGCATTTGCATCTCTCGATCGGTTGTTTGGTCTAATTGCCAGGCACCCCGCCAAGTGATGACAAGAAAGCCATCCCGACCCTTTAGGGATTTCCCTAGTGGTACAAACTGCAAGCCGGAACTACGCTTGTTTTCAGACTGCGTCAAAACAGGCAATCCGGTTCGGGGGATGCCAAAGGTAGGGGGATTTCTATATGAAGAGACTCTTTTTCTCGGTCGCGTTCTTAGTTCTGGTTGTAGGCAGCGGCATGGCCCAGGACGTCCGCTACAACTTCGACAAGAACGCCGACTTCTCGAAATTCAAAACGTATAAATGGGTCGCCGTCAAGGACGCAGCAAAGGTCGATGACCTTGTCGATAGACAGATCAAAGACACGATTGACGCGGAGCTCGCCAAGAAAGGCTTGACCAAGGTTGACGGAGACAACGCTGACCTTTATGTCGCGTATCAAACCGCGATTGGACAAGAAAAACAGTTCACGTCATACAACTCCGACTGGGGTTACGGAGGCGGCTGGGGCGGAGGTGGGTGGTACGGCTCTCCTGGCGGCGGGATGACCACCGGGCAAACCTCGACCATCTACAACGGACAGTTGGCTGTGGATATGTACGACTCGGCGCAGCACGATCTGGTCTGGCGAGGCGTGGGGACCAAGACGCTTGACCCGAAGGCCAAGCCGGACAAACGACAGAAGAACCTCACGAAAGCGGTTACAAAGATCCTGAAGAACTATCCGCCCACGCCAAAGTCTTAGGTATTCTTTTTCGCGTAGCGGCTGGTCCGATTTGTCGCAGGGTGCAGGTTTAGATCCTCGGGCGTTGTAGACCGTCCAATCGTCCACCACTGATTGATTGACGACGATTCCTCTGTACGCCGATCTCTCGAGGCCTCATGCATGCGAACGGAAATCGGAGGCCTGGCGTGCTCATCAAGAAGTTGGATGTCTTGAAACCGGCGACGTGGAGACTTTCTGGGAAAATAACCGATGTGCTTCTTTGCCTGGCGATCCTTCTGCTCGCGCTACCATCTGCTCTCCGGGCGCAGGAGCAACCGGAAGCAAAGCCACTTCGTTTCGATTTCACTCCGTTCATCGGTTACCGCACCAGTGTGAGCTTTCCGGTTGAACCCCATCTCACCTTGGCTAACCCTCGCGTCGTACTCGATGCGAGCCCGAGCTACGGAGGTTCTTTTGGCATGCGGCTCGCAAACGAAGATGACCTGGTCGAGCTACGCTGGGCACGGCAAGATTCATATATCCACGGAGAAGAAATCACGCCGCTGCCCCCC
Organism: Terriglobia bacterium; assembly: GCA_963814725.1. GTDB lineage: Bacteria > Acidobacteriota > Terriglobia > Terriglobales > Acidobacteriaceae > JAIQFF01. The sequence continues at coordinate 856,245 of CAWFDY010000009.1, read as the reverse complement.
CGACAGCGGGTAATTCTCGATCAGTTTCATGGAGACTTCAGCCATGAGACCCCGATCGAAGACTGGGCCTCCTGGGCCAGACCGTTCGTACTCGCCAGCGTTGGCGCTACCCACGTTTCCGGCAGCACAAACATCAGTTTCACTCGTTTCTCGTTTGGAATCGGAGGCGGAATCAGGTTCTATGCCAGTCGCTATCTCGTCTTCAAGATTCAAGCCGAATGGTTGCCGATTTTCGTGGACCCAAACGTGGCTTTCATTTGCGGCGCCGGCTGCATCGCTCACGTTGGAGGCACGGCAAGTTCCCAGGGTGAAGTCTTTGTGGGCACGACACTGAGATTCTGATTCGCTTCCCGCTGTATTGTCTCAATTGACGCGCCTCGAAGTGGGAACGAGAGTCGTCCAACAGGAATCAATATGATGCCTCGCACCGACCTCTGATCACCGCGACAGGATCGGAGATATAAATGTGCGGCCAGCCAGGGCATCCTGAATAGCGGCAATTAGATCAGTCTTCATGCGGGATTTCACTACGTAACCTAGCGCCCCTTGCCTTACGCACGCCTCGACAAATTCATGTTCGATGTGAACTGTCAGAAAGACAAACTTGGCCAGGGAACCTGCCTCGCGGAGTTTATGGGCGGCCTCGAGACCGGTTAGCCCCGGCATCGTTATGTCCGCTACGATGACATCGGGATCGAGACGCATCCCAGCGGAAATCAGTTCGGGCCCGTTGGTGACAGCGCCTACTACATCGAACGTTGGGCGCAAAAGTGCACCTACCCGATCGAGTACGACTGAGTGATCATCCGCCAAGAGCACGCGTGCGCGAATCAAGGGTTGTCTCCACGAGCGCCAGTGGAACTCTTCTCATGCGGGTCGCGACTGTACAGGCCCGTTCGAGTGACCAGGCCTCATCAATCCGTCATCGACGAGATGGATCCATCTTCTACAGCAGCAACCAGCAGTTCTGGCTTACAGTGTCGAGTGATTGTAATGGTCACCATGGTTCGTTGATGGCCCGGAGCACCGGATCAACCTCGCCCCTCACAGAGGAGGGTCGACGATGCACCAGGAACCAGGATGCAAATATCCCGGGGCATCCTGTACCAAACCTCAAGAGGCCATGTCCTCAGCTGGAGGCGAGTTCCGATTATTGAACGACGCTAATCAATCCCTACGGTCTCGGCAACTGGGGAAAACCCTAGTTGGGTCAGTCTCTGCATCGTCTTCAGGCTGCTTTGTTCTGAAACGATGCCGCCTCGGCAGGGATCGAAATCAAGCCGTGTTTCACGGCTAGCAAGACCAGGTCGGCGTTGCTCTTCAGATTGAATGACTGCATGATGTGGTGCTTATGGAATTCGACGGTCTTTGGGCTCAAATTTAGATGACCGGCGATTTGCTTGATCGAGCAACCCTCCGCGAACAACTGGACAACATTGCGCTGCCGGGCAGTTAATGCCCTGGCGAACTGCCGCACCCGGGCCCTGCGCTCGATCCAATCGTGAGTTCTAAGCCGGGGCGTCAAGTAAGACTCGTTGCGCAGCACGTGTTCGATCGCCGTCAACAGCTCTTGGGATGCTGAATGTTTGAGGACGAATCCCACCGTTCCCAGCTCCAGAGTGGCGGCTGCCAGGTTGGGGTCATCCCTCATTGTCAGGAAGACGAATTTGACGTGTGGAACGAGATCTCGCACCCGCCAGGCAGCGTCCAGGCCATTGAGCAACGGCATCCCGATATCCACCACTGCAATATCCGGTTTGCACCGGATGGCCTCCGAAACCAGCGCAGGGCCGTCCCCTACGATTCCCGCCACTATATACCTCTTCTCCAAAAACCCCCGCAGCGCTTCCGCAAAAATGGCATGATCGTCGGCGATCAGAAAGCACGGACGAGACTTGTCTCCCATTTCTCCACTCCCTGCGAAGGCCAGGTCCAGACTGCAACCGTAGGCTCCCGCACTCCGTATGCACAACTGGGAGAATTGACATACCGACTGGGAGAATTGACAGATGGGCATTCAGCATCACGAATCCTGCGAAAGCCCGGAGAACCAACTGGTGCTTCATCGAAAAATCGAAGGCACTGTCCGGCAAAAGACGTCGAACGGACTTGCTCCGCTATGGCCGGAGAAGACTGAAAGTATCACACACAAGACCATGCCATAAGCCCAACATTCGAAAAAATGGAGCTGCGTCGGATCAGCATTGGGAGAAGCGAATTCGAAGGGCAAAGATGGTTTCGGCGATCAGATTGGAGCGTGATTCACTTCTGGTGACTTCTGGTATAAGACTGCGCATGGGCACCCGTAGCGACTGTGCCTTGACCGCAGGCCTCTCAGATCTAACCTGCGCGCTGTAGAGGGATCCTGAGCGGCACCCACGCGTCAATTCTCGTACCCTCCATTGGACGCGAGGTGATTTCAAGTTGCCCGCCTAACGATCGCAAGCGTTCCGCCATGCTTCGAATTCCGATGCCCTCTTGCGCGGAGTGCTTGTTCACATCAAACCCCACGCCTCGATCGGTAATTGAAAGGTGGAGTTTATCTCCTGAACTTTCCAGACGTACCTCAGCGCTGTCAGCCCCGCTGTGCCGTTTGATATTGCGGAGTCCTTCCTGCGTGATGCGAAAAAGACAGAGTGCCACGTCTGCCGGAATTCCGTCGGCAACGTTCTCATGCAGAAAGTCAACCCGTATTTCCTGTTGGTCCGCGAACTCCTCGCAAAAAGCCTTGGCCCCGGCGACCAGACCCAGACTCTCCAGCGTGGAAGAGTGCAGGCGGTGCGACAAAGTGTGAAGGTCTGCGCCGAATTCCCCGATCGCATTCCAAATTTGGTGGAGCCGCTCGCCGGCCTCGGCAGAATTCCCGATTTTCTCGTCCAGATCTTCCAGGTCAAGCGCCAGCACTGCCAAGCGCTGGCTGTAGTCGTCATGGATCTCCCGGGCTATCCGTCCGCGTTCTTGCTCCTGGGCATCGATCAAGCGCCCGCCCAAACTGGCAAGGGCCTCCTCCGCCATCTTGCGCTCGGTGACATCGATGCAGGAGCCTATATACCCGGCAAACGAGCCGTCCGGATTGAATCGCGGCACGCCGCTATTAAAAACCCAGCGGTATTCTCCGTCCCTCCGCCGGAGGCGAAATTGAGTCTGGAAACTTTCGCGCCGGTCGACTGAGGAGCGATACGTGTCCAGACACATTTTTAGGTCTTCAGGATGCACGCCTTTTGCCCAGCCGTCGCCTAGTTCCTCTTCAAGACGGCGCCCTGTGAACTCCAGCCAGGGCTGATTGAAGTAGGTGCACAGCTTTTCCGGGCCGGACATCCATAGCAGAACCGGCGCAGTATTGGCGAACAGGCGAAAACGCTCCTCGCTCTCGCGCACCGCTTGTTCGTAGGTAATCGCGAGCTCGGCATCCGCCGTGCGTCGAAGCTTCCGCTGCCACAGCAGCCCGAAAATCAGGAGCGTCTCCACAAACACCAGAGAAACGCCGCCAACGATGTACTGCTTATATAAGTTCCAGACATCTGGCCGCCCATAAAGCAATACACTACCGAGCGGAAGGTGGCTCTCTTTCAATCCCCAGCGCCGCAGCGATCGCCAACCGAACATGTAAACACTGGCGGGTGAGGAGATCGACCCCAGGTCGTTGAAAACGATCATACGCCGGACTTCTTTGGCAGGCGCCGCCGTTATCGTCTGCAGCGGAAGAAGAACTACAACTGCCGCAACCATGGCAACGGCAGACCGTCCGAATAGGCGGTAACCCACTCGATGAACTTGCCGCAGACCAGCCCGTGCAAGTTCATGAGACCAGTTCAGGAAACCTTGTTTGATCGAAGGCCACACAACCGACCTCCAGCAACTTCCATGCCGCGAACGACGAACTGAGGAACACCCGGCGACTTTTCTCCCAACATCAACCTGCAGCTTATAGTAAATACCTGCACCGCGTCCTGAAACCACTGATTTTAGTAGGCCTGGGAGGCCCTTTCCGGTTAGCCGCGCAGGCCACGAGTGTACAAGGCTTCGCAGGCGCGCTTCATGCCCCAGCGCGGAGTTGGCCAAAAACTTAGGCACGGATTCTACGGATTTACACGGATAGATCTTTTTCGTTCTTTGCCTTGTCGGTGTGAATCCGTGGAATCCGTGGCCGTTACTCGCGCATTAGGTGTTTCCCTAGTCGACACATTCCCCCACAGGACTTACCTTCCACTTATGCCGACGTGTCGAAATCTGGTAGGAAAGCAACCAGCAGGCTTAGGCGCGACGGCCAAGTTGATTTGAATTCAGACAAACTCCGAATCTCAAAGGAGAGCAGGTTATGGCCTCGAGGGAACAGGACTGGACCAAACCGCAAGCGATGGCAATCCCTAAGGAGGGATATTTCAAGCACGAAGAGGGAAACTATGGCCCGGTCTTTCCTCGGACACCAGCGTGTTACGGCTTTTCAGTCGTGGCAAAGGTCAAACCCGGCAGGGAACAGGCCATTCGCGACTACGGAAAGAACATTGAGGAGGCGGTCAAAGCTGACCCCTCCGTCCTCGCTACCCTGAAGCTTCACTACCTCCGCTGGCTCTTGTTCGACATCGGCTCGGGCCTCCACTTCATGTATCAGGGCATCTTCGACACCGATTTTGATAAATATCTCGAGGACGCGTTAGCGATCTTCCTCAAGACCGGCATTACCACGGTCTTCACAAACCTCGAAGGATGGCCAGAGGACTGGAAGACGAACGTGGCAGCGGTCGTCAAGTTCTTTCGCGATCACCAGTGCCCGAGCTTCTTGGAGTATGGAGAGTATCCCTTCGTCAGCGCTGACGAAATCAAGAAAGCGCTCAAGGTGAAGAGCGCCCTAGGGGCAATGCTCGATCAGATGCAGTAGGTGGTCCCAAAGAGCTTGTCATGACGGAAACATACGACCTGATCGCCATTGGAGCAGGCCCGGCGGGAGAAAGCGCTGCTGAACTCGCGTCTTTCTTTGGTCATCGCTCGCTGATCGTTGAAAAGTGCCGGCCCGGTGGTGCCGTCACTACGACCGGAGGCGTCCCCACAAAGACGCTTCGGGAGGCTGTGCTTTACCTCTCCGGCTTTTGCGAGGGCGACGTTTATGGCTTGCGTCTGGCAGCGCCTCCCCAGATTGCAACCGAGATCATTCGCAAGCGCACCTGGCACGTTTGTGAACTCTTGCAAAAAGTCACTGCAGAAAACATCGCTAAAAACAACGTCGACTACCTTCAAGGGACGGCCCGGCTCAGTCCTGACGGAACCGTGATCGTATCTGGTGAGGATGGGACCGAACGCACGTTGCGCGGGAAAGCAGTCCTGATCGCCACGGGTTCCCGGCCATTCCGGCCAAAGAATATTTCATTCGGCATTCCTGGAGTTTGCGACACCGACACCATTTTGTACCGTGGCCGTGCGCCGAAAGGCATCGTCATCGTGGGTGGCGGGCCGGTAGGGGTGGAGTTCGCTACTGTTTGCCACGCTCTTGGCGCGAAGGTGACGCTCGTCGATCTAGGTACACGCCTGATCGCCATGATGGACGGCGAGGTCTCTGCTTGCATGGAAGACGTGTTCCGAAAATGGGATATCCGCGTGATCTTCGGTTCAACCGTAGATTTTGTCGCCGCGAAGGGCGATGGCCTGGAGATAAGGCTGTCGTCCGGAGAAACGCTTTCTCCAGACACTCTGCTCTTTGCTGCGGGACGAGTTGCGAACACTCAGGGCCTCGGACTGGAAACAGCAGGTGTGGATCTCGATTCGCGCGGGCGGATCGTCGTGAACAAGCAGTTCCGCACGTCTGTGGAGGGAGTCTACGCGGCGGGGGACGTTCTAGGTCCGACGCTGGCTTCAATCGCGATGGAACAGGGACGTGTGGCGATCTGTCATGCCTTTGGTATTCCATTCGAGGGTACCGTCGACCCGAGCCCAGTCTCGGCCATCTACAGCATGCCCGAGGTTTCCGGCGCAGGATTGACCGAGGAGCAGTGTCGAGAGATGAGGTTGGACTACGAAGTCGGCCGCGCAGACCTCGCGCTTACACCACGCGGTGCGATCGCCGGCCGGGGCGGCCTCCTGAAGCTCATCTTCCTGAAGGCCGACCGGAAGCTGGTCGGAGTTCATTGCATCGGTGATATTGCCTCCGAGATCGTCGGCATTGGGCAAATGGTGATTCGTTGTGGCGGCACGATGAATACCATTGCCAACATGTCCCTCAACACACCGACATACAGCTACGCGTACAAATACGCCGCTTTTGATGGACTCCGCCGGCTGGCGTCAGCCGAACGGCAAGCAGTAGGTTCGCTGAGTTCATAGGAGATCACGCTTGAGCACTTCAGGCCGAACGTACAACCAATTCCACGTACCTCGCAAACTCACGCCCGGAAAACGCCGCTTCAGCGTTTACTGGACATGGAGCTACCCGTGGGAAGCAAACCGCGATGTCACAGAGATGGATAATCGCTTTTCGACGATGACCGAGGTTCGTCGCGTAGGTTGGCCGAACTACGAATCAGTCGAATATTCGGAGCAGATGTTTCTGCAGGGCATTGCCGGTACGCTTGAGCTGTTTCACCTGTCGCTCGTGAACTTCCAGACCGTGGTCGGCGAGGCCACCGGACATCCTGTTGCCGTCTACCAGCGGATCGATCAGGCCGGCCAACGGCTGCCGATCGACGAACGCATACTCGCCGATACCGACACGCTGATGGTCTTCGGGTTGGATCACCTAGTTACAGAGCAGGAGGCTTCCGTCGGAGAGATCGAGGCATTGCGGAATTTCCTTACACGCGAAGGCACATGCCTCATCCTTGGCCCCCATCATGACGTGGGTGTTTCGGCCGACCTGAAGGAACGCGCTATGGAATACGCACACCATGGCGACCCGCTGGTACCCAGACAACAACGCTTCGGCAAGTACACTCGCTCCCTCATGAAAGGGCTGGACGTGCCGGTTGAAAATCGCTACGGCCTTCGGCCGGCTACCCATCCCGGGAGTATCCGCACCATGCCTCTCAACGTCGCGAAGGACCTGGACAGTCGTGGTTGGATGGAAGACGTACAGACCTTTGTCTTCCACATGCACCTTCCTCACTATGCCGTGACTGCTGACGATCCGAAGGCGATCCAGGTTCTGGCACGACAGCCGGTAGATTTGTCGAGGCCACATCCGTTCGTTGAAGCCGGCAACCACGAGTTCAACATGTTCCTCTGGATGCCCCCCAACCACAAACGGGCTGGCGACATATTGATGGCCGACTCTACGATCTTCACGACGCTGTTCGGCGGGGACGAGAGCCTGGAACGCTTCTGGATAAATCTCGCTACTAAGTAATGCGCCATACCGGCAACAAAACCCGGTTTGGAATGTTGGTGGCAGTTTGGGTTGTGATGATCACGATGCGGGCAAATGCGCAGAATCGTGGTGTCTATCCGCTTGGCATGAGCGCCACCAACTCGGGTGTCACACCTCAACCTGGCTTTACTTATGTCAACCAGTTGCTGTTTTACACGCGTGATCACGCTAAAGACGATGCCGGCACGACGTTGCCAATCACCGGTGAAAACAACGTTCTTATGGACATGAATACGCTGGCCTGGGTGAGCGAGAAGAGAATTGTTGGCGGAGCACATTTCTCGGCGGTTGCTACGCTGCCGTTCGCCCGCAACGATCTCACCTCGGAGACAACGGGGAAGATCAGCGGTGGTGGAGGATTTGCCGACTCTTACTACATGCCCTTCATCCTGGGGTGGAACAAGGAGCGTTTCGCAATTCGTGCCATCTACGGTTTTCTTGCCCCCACCGGACGCTTCGTGGCTGGGGCGAGCGATAACGTTGGTTCTGGGTACTGGACGCATGCTCTGTCTTCCGGTCAGACCTTTTACTTGAAGGAGGACAAACGTCTCGTCTTGTCTGCGTTTCAGATGTATGAGTTCCATACCACGCAGCAAGGCACCGGCATTCATCCCGGCGAGACATTCGATCTCGATTACTCACTGATGGCGGCGCTACCGGTAGCTAAAGATCTTAATTTTCAGGCCGGAATCGTCGGTTACGAGCAGAGGCAAACGACCGCCAAGACCGGACCCACGATTTCCGCAGTGGCCTCCGACGAACGCTATGCCGTCAATTCGCTCGGTTTTGCGTTGAACACGGCGTTCCCGAAGCACAAGGCAAGTTTGGGGCTGAAGTACTTCAAAGAGTTTTCGAATCGTTCGACGTATCAAGGCTATTCCGTTCAGTTTTCTGGCTCGATTAGCTTCTAGAAGTCACGGGGGATTGCCGTAAAAGCGAGGACCTTTGACCGCCCGCGCCCTTGAACTCGATGACATTCAAAGCGGAGTGCTGCGTCCACGCCCTACTCCGTTTGCGGCGACCTACATCATCCTGCGCATTGACGAATGCGATGCGGGTCGCGATCTGATGCGGCGCTTGAGCACGGTCGTGGCCTCTGCCGCTCAGGCTGCCGGTTCCGAGCGGGACACATGGGTCAGCGTCGCTCTCAGTTTTCAGGGACTTCAGGCCCTCCGCGTACCCCAAGCCTCGCTCGAAAGCTTTTCGCCCCAGTTCCAGCAGGGCATGGCGGCTCGCGCAAAGTTCCTGAAAGATGAGGGAGATAATAGTCCAGAAAATTGGGAAAAGCCTCTCGGATCGGCTGACGTCCACGTCGTAATTGCCGCAGTCTCGCCCGACTCAAAACGTTTGGAAGTCGCCCTCGATCGCGCCCGAAAAACATATCAGGGTATGTCCGGAGTCACAGCCATATGGCGACAGGATTGTCATGCTCTTCCCGATGAGAAAGAGCCATTCGGGTTCAAAGACGGCATCAGTCATCCTGCCATCGAAGGCAGCGGCATTCCCGGTTCCAATCCGCGCGAGGTGCCCCTTAAAGCGGGTGAGTTCGTGCTCGGATACCCCGACGAGGTCAGCGATGCTCCGCAAATCCCCCAGCCGGAGATCCTTGGACGCAATGGAAGCTACGTGGTCTTCCGCAAACTGCATCAGCGCGTGGCGGCATTCCGTCAGTACTTGAAATCCAGGACGTCCAACGCGGAGGGTGAGGAATTGTTGGCCGCAAAAATGATGGGGCGTTGGCGAAGTGGAGCGCCTCTTGCCTTGTGCCCCATGCATGATGATTTGCAGATCGGCACCGACTCGCAACGCAACAACAACTTCCTCTTCAAAGAGGATGACTCCATAGGCTATAGGACCCCTTTGGGCTCGCACATTCGCCGAATGAATCCGCGCGACGCAGATGTCGCTGGCCTGGTCCGTATCCATCGCATGATCCGCCGCGGAACCTCCTACGGTCCAATACTGCCTGAGGGCATCGTGGAAGATGATGGCCTGGACCGGGGATTGATGTTCGCCTTCGTTGGCGCCAACCTCGGTCGCCAATTTGAGTTCGTCCAGTCAGAGTGGATGAACAACAGTGCCTTTTTTGGAGGGAACCTGGAGAAAGATCCGGTATCCGGCGCGAGCGATGGAACCGGAACCTTTGATGTGCCGCGGCGGCCGTTACGGCTTCGGCTCAAAGGCTTGCCCCAGTTCGTGGTCACACGCGGCGGTGAATACTGTTTCCTGCCCGGCATTCGTGCGTTGCGGTGGCTGGCCGATCTCAAGACATAGCATTTGGAGAGATCTCATGGAACCTCCCTTTTCAGTCCTACTCTTTGCGGTGCTGTTGTTCTTCGGCATGTTAGCCATGCTGGAGATCGGCCGTCGCATCGGTGTCATGCGCGGTTCGAAGGAGTCGGAAGGAGAGCGGAGCAGTCTGGGCGCGGTTGAAGGTTCGGTCTTCGCCCTGTTTGGCTTGCTCGTGGCATTCACTTTCTCGGGAGGGGCCACACGCTTCGACGAAAAAAGAATGTTGATCGCCGAGGAGGTCAATGCCATCGAAACTGCCTATCTGCGGCTGCAACTGGTGCAACAGGAAGACCAATTTGCGCTCCAGGAGTTGTTCCGGCATTATGTCGACTCACGACTGGAAACTTATCGCAGCCTGCCGAATATGCGGGCTGCGGAAACGGAGATGGCCAAATCCCGGAAGCTGCAGGAAGAAATTTGGGCCCGGGCCGTCGCCGCCACACGCCTCTCGGCTCTTCATCCCGACGCTGGCAAGTTGTTGCTTCCTGCGTTAAACAACATGATTGACATGGCCACCACCCGCACCATGGCGTTGCAAATTCACCCTCCGACGATCATTTACGACCTTCTGTTCGGCCTGGGGCTGATCTGTTCACTGCTTGCAGGCTATCGGATGGCAAGCGGCCAACACAGGAGTTGGCTCCACATCTTAAGTTTGACCGTATTCACGGTCATCGTCGTCTACGTCGCTCTCGACATCGAATACCCGCGCGCAGGTCTGATTCGCATCGAAGCCGCCGATCAGTTGCTGGTCAGGGCTCGCGAAAGGATGCAGTGAACAAGCGCTGTGCGAGAATGAACCGTAGAGCAAATCACATCTGCCCCGAGGCCACCCCGCGCACGCGTGGTGTGATGGCCCCAGGCCGAGTTACGCGCCAGCGCTGGTTGGAGTCCAGTCGTAAACCTTTTTGTCACAACCCCGCTGGCTATTGCGGGTTGGCCACTGCGACACTAGCCGGCCACTGGTCATCGGTCCGATGCCAGGTTCCATCCGGGTTGTAGAGTTTCATGTCCTTCACGATGTTCAGGGAATCAGTACCCAAATCCTTTTCAAAAACGATTCCGTCGTTATTCACGATGAATGTCTTTACACCGGTGACGGCGTATTGGGCGGGCACGGCGACCATGGCGAACCCGCCGATCATGATGCCCTCGATGACGTAATCCAGCCTCCCTAAAGTGGCGGCCGGACCCTGGCCGTGAAGGATTTTGAAGTAGTATCCATGGAATCCCGGCTTGCCAACCGAGTAGCCTTCATCCAGTGCTTTTGCGACCGCCTCACCGATCGGACCGCCGGATTTACCGTCGGCGGTCTGCCAATACAAGCCATCTCGCTTTCCAGGAGTACTGAACACTCGCTGGGCGTACTGATTCACTCCGGAGTCATCGTGAATCTCCAATGCATATTCCTTCTGCGCCTCCACATAACCGCGGCAGACTTGAATGGCATCCAGTTCGTTGGCTCCAATCCGTCGAAAAAGAATTTCCTCCCGGCCAGCCTTGGCGTCGAAACGCCATTTGCCATTGCTCTTGATCAGGGGAACCGGCATGGGCCACTGTTCTTTGCCAACAATAATGATTGCCCGATTCGGTTTTGCAGGCTCGATCAATATTGAGTTCCCGGCGCCGGCTTCGGCCGCAAACGCAACCGCTTTCTGCTTGTCCTCGACCGGATCGGCAGAGGCGACGAAATCTTTACCATCGGGTCCGAAAATCGTCATCAGCTTCGGTACGTCATAGGCTCCCGCAGCCTCGATCAGGGCTTTCACCGCTTGCTGTGGAGTGTCGAACGCCAGTGGAGCCAGGGTTGACGTTTTCGGCGTGGATTCCACCTGGGCTGCCGTCACAACCGGCAGAACGCATCCCAGGACAATCAGGATGGATACGAAGAAACCAATCGACGCGCGAATTCGAGAAACTCTTGATTGCGTGTTTCCCCTGGTGATCATTGTTCCCGCCTATCTAGCTCTCGGCTATCCAGCTCTCGGCTATCTAGTTCTCGCCTATCTGCGCCGCCCGCCTCCGCCCCCGCCGCGGGAGCCTCTCATGCTGGAAGAACCGCGCGAGCTGCTGGCTCGCGCCGCGCTGCCACCCGTCCCAGACGCTCCGCTAAAGGCGCTCCGGTTCGTCGCGCTTCCGGAATTCGAAACCTGTCGATTGCCAACGCGGTCGCCTCCACTTCCCCCACTCGTATTGCCCGCACCGGTGCCGCGGTTCGACATATCTCGAGAGCCGGTACTGCGGTCAGAGGCGCCAGCCTGTTGCCGATTTGCCGTACCGTTTCGATCTCCGCCGGCAGGCTGTTGTCGACTCGTTTGTGAGGCCTGGTTCTGGCGCGCATTTGCCTGCCGATTAGACATCGAGTCGCCTCGAGCCGTTCCCCCGTATTTGCCCGCGGTCGTCCTGTCGGAATACGGTGCGCCCCCACGGTGCTGCGGGTTATGCTGCCAGCTGCTATTGCCGCCGCGAGCTGACTGATTCGTTGTGCGGTTGCCACCGTTAATGTTGGTGTTGCGATTGAAATTGTTGTTTCGGTTGACGGTGATGTCGTTGTTGCCGCCCCATCCGCTATTCCAGCCCCATCCCCCACCCCAGGCCGCTCCCATCGCCACTCCAACGCCAAACGAGATGGCCATCCCAGCCGCATAGTATCCAACCGGCGGATAGTAAATCGGCGGATACGGATAAATTGGCGCGCCATACACCACGGTCGGGTTGTACGTGGGAACGTAAACGATTTCCGGGCTAGCCTGCTGCACCACGATCACTTGTTTGCTTTCGACCACCTTGGTTTCCACTTTTTGTTGTTCGCTGGATTTCAGGTTGCCCGTGTCCTGGGCCTTCTTGCGCATGCGCTGCACCGCGTCCATCACTTCACTCTGCTGCGCAAGAAAGGCGTTTCCAAGGTCGGTGGTCCATTGAATGTCGGCCGCCAGTCGCTTGACCACATCGGGCAGAGCGGCCATGGCCTGGATGCTGGGATCCCACGGCTCTTTCTTTACGGCCTCGGTGAGAGCCTTGTCTTTCAGGTTCTTGTTTTTTTCCAACCACTGCTGCAACTGGACAATCTCGAGAGGATAGGTGGATGCCACCAGGGTCTGGGCCAGCAATGGATCCGGATAGAGGGCAATAGGGGCCACGAGAGAATCCAGTTGGTCCGCCGGAATTTTGGCCGCATCCTGAGCCGGCGCAGCTGTGGGCTGCTGGGTTTGCGCCGTAACCATTACCGAGTTGCCAGGCAGGAGTACCGCCACGCAGATAATCGCCGCGCATTTTCTAATGATGTTCAGAGGATCGCTCCGCGAATCCATGTTGTACCGCTCTCTGTAAATGCCGACTTTGAGTTTTGTACTGTGGCCCGGGCCGCTGGGCAACTAGGGAAACCCCTTGGCTTTTCGTCCCGAGCTAGGGGTTTCCCTCATTGTGTTGCGGATTCTTCGGCCTCATTGTGTGCCTAGCAGACCAGCAAGTTCTGGCAGCGATTTGCGACCTGCTGCCGATCGAAAGTCCCAGTCATTCGGAGGCAAGCCATGAACCGCACCGTCAAGTTATCTCCTTTGCCGCTCATCATCGGACTTGCGCTGGTTGCGGGATTGGGTGCCGATCTGGCGAGAGGACAGAACCCGGCGCAGGAATCCACGGGAAAACCGCGACTCGAAAAAGATCTGTTGGGTGAAAAAGAAATTCCCGCCGACGCCTACTACGGTGTACAGACCGCCCGGGCGCTGGAGAATTTCCAGCTCTCCGGTGTCCCGATCAATCGCTACCCCGGGTTTGTTGAGGCGTGGGCTCTGGTGAAGCTGGCGGCGGCCCAGGCCAACACCGATGTAGGCGCCATGAAGAAAGAGAGGCTGGACGCCATCGAGAAAGCCTGTCAGGCCGTCATCGCCGGTAAGTACCACGATCAATTTCAGGTCGATTGGTATCAGGGCGGCGCCGGTACCTCAACGAATATGAACGCCAACGAGGTGATCGCCAACGTCGCGCTCGAGTTATCCGGCCACAAGAAGGGCGAATACCAATTCATCGAGCCGCACGACGATTTGAACATGTCGCAATCCACCAACGATTCCTACCCTACAGCCATCAAGGTCGCGTTCGTGCTCCGGAACGAGAAGTTGATCGACGAGTTGCAAAAGCTCGTGGTGTCGTTCCGCGCGAAGGGTGATGCGTATCTCGAGATCGTAAAAATGGGGCGGACGGAGCTGCAGGATGCAGTGCCCATGACAGTGGGGCAGGAATTCCACGCTTTCGCATCATCGCTGGAAGGAGAGATCCAATTTCTGAGGGACGCGGAAAAATACCTGTACGCGGTCAACATGGGTGCCACCGCGATCGGTACCGGCATCAATGTCCCCAAGGGCTATCCCGAAAGGTTCGCAGCGCATCTGGCAACACTCACCGGCAAGCCTTTCGTACCCGCCTCCGACATGCTGGCGGCCACCTGGGACCAGCAGGGGTTTGTGGTTTATTCGGCGGCCCTCAAGAGTGTCGCCATAAAACTTTCGAAGATTTCAGGCGACTTGATCCTGCTGACGTCAGGACCGCGCGCCGGGTTATCAGAGATCAACCTGCCGCCATTGCAACCGGGCTCTTCGATCATGCCGGGCAAGGTGAACCCGGTGGCTCCCGAGGTGATGAACCTGGTTACGTTCCGCGTCATAGGCAACGATTATGCCGTTACGATGGCCGCTCACAGCGGACAGCTTCAGCTCAACGCCTACGAACCTCTGGAAGGCGTCGCCGTGATGGAATCGCAGAATCTTCTCTACAACACGTCGATTCTTTTCCGCACCAGGTGCATAGACGGCATCACCGTCAATGAAAAAGTGCTCGCCCACTACATGGAGACGACGGTCGGCATCGTCACCGCCCTCAACCCTGTCCTGGGCTACGACAAGGCGACCGAGTTGGCCCAAGAGGCCTACAAGAGCGGCAAGGGAGTACTAGAGATCATCCGTGAGAAGAAGATTCTCACCGAGCAACAAATCCAGGAACTACTCGACCCGGTCAAGCTGACCGGGCTGGACAAGTCAAAGTACCAATCGAAATAGTCAGGCGGTTAAACATCGTCGCCGCGCAGAGCGCGGGCCTCGAAGGAGTCGTTTATGAAGCAGCTACGCAGAATCTCGGCCCTGTCTCTCATCTTCCTGTTGGTCAGTGCTTGCCAGAGTCCTGTTGCTCAGAACCGGAAACCCAACATCGTGATACTAGCCACGGGAGGCACAATCGCGGGCGCGGGCGCTACCGGTACCCAATCCGCTTACACCTCTGGCGCGGTGACGATCGATGCCATGCTCGACGCCGTTCCTAAAATCAGGGAGTTGGCGGACATCAAGGGAGAGCAGGTGGCCAACGTCGGATCGCAAGACATGTCGTTCGACATCATGCTCACTCTGGCAAAACGAATCAATCAATTGCTGGCGGGAAAAGATGTCGATGGCATCGTCATTACACACGGCACTGACACCATGGAAGAGACGGCGTTCTTCCTCAATTTAGTGGTGAAGAGCGACAAACCTGTAGTCCTGGTCGGATCCATGCGACCCTCCACGGCTGTCAGCGCCGACGGCCCCCTGAACCTCTATAACGCGGTGGCGGTCGCCGGCGATCCACATTCCAGGGCCCGCGGAGTCCTGGTCGTTATGAACGACTGGATCCACGGAGCGCACTCTTTGACCAAGACGAGCACCACGGATGTTCAGACCTTCATGTCGCCGCTACGCGGATTGGTTGGCATTACAGCCTATGGCAAGAATGATTTCTACAATATTCCCCCCTGGAAGCACACCACAGGGAGCGAATTCAATATCGCCAATGTGACCAAGTTGCCGCGAGTGGATGTTGTATTTGGCTGCGTCGATATGTCCCCTGACCTTATCGACGCCAGCGTGAATAGTGGCGCCAAGGGTATTGTCATCGCCGGTGTTGGCAACGGCAACATGAACAAGGCATCCGTGGAAGCGGCTGCGAGAGCGGCAAAGAAAGGCGTGGTCGTCGTTCGCGCCAGCCGCGTCGTTACGGGAACGGTTGGGCGAAACGTAGAAGTGAATGACGATGAACTCGGGCTAGTCGCTTCCGATGAGCTGAATCCCCAAAAATCGCGGATCCTGCTCTCGCTGGCACTCTTGAATCCTCGCCCGACCGCGCAAATTCAGCAGCTGTTCTACACCTACTGACCCTCACGAACTGACTGGCGTATTGGCACGGCGAAGATGGCGTTGACGAACTTGGGCACGAAGAGATGATGAAGTCATCGTTACTCTTGCTGCTGTTGCTTACGCTCGTGGCTGTGGGGGCGTCCTATGCGCAGGAGCCAGCCCCAGCGCCGCCAGGATCCGCTCCATCTTCCGATCAGGCTAACGGGAATACTCAGGACGCGAACCAGGCCGCCGACTCCTCACTCCAAACCTCGATTGACGCACGCGAGGACGACGCGCCGCCGACGCGCCAACTCGTTCATTGGAATGAATACGAAGGCCCGTATTTCACAGGCCGGTTCGGGGCCGGCTTTCTTGTCGATTACTCTGCCTTTGCTCAGGATGAGGAGAGCAAGCAACAGATTGCGACCCACTCTGACATTAGGCTCCGCGATTTTCGTTTCGTTCTTGGCGGGAAGCTCTTTCCCCGGATAAAGCGATCGATCAGCTGGAGCGCCGGAATCATGTATGACGCTCCTAATCATCAATGGTTGATCAGGCAAACGGGAGTTATGATTGCGGTACCCGAACTCTGGGGAGCGTTTTTTATTGGTCGCAGCAAAGAGGGCTTCTCCCTCAACAAAGTGATGACAGGCTACGACGGCTGGACCATGGAACGCTCTACCATGAATGATGCGACAATCCCGATTCTCGCGGACGGAATCAAATGGCTGGGCTATTCCCCGAAGCACAAATTTCTATGGAACGTTGGATACTTCAACGACGTGCTGTCACATAACCAATCGTTTTCCACTTATTCCAGCCAGGTAGTTGGACGATTCGTTCTGCTTCCGATCATCTCAGAGAAAGAGAATAAGGTTCTCCATCTGGGCGTGAACTTGCGGTGGGGCAAACCGGAGGATAACGAGATTCGGTTCAAGTCGCGTCCGGAATCCTATCCTGCGCCTTTTTTCATCGACACGGGTTCGTTCCCCTCGGACTCCACCCGCATGGCCGGGTATGAAGCTTATTACCGCACGACCCGCTGGCTTGTCGGGAGTGAATATTGGTGGGTCTTTGTTTCTTCCGTTGCGCAGCACGATCCAGTGTTCCACGGTGGTGACTTCGCTGTGAGCTACCTGTTCAATGATGCCACGCGCGCGTACAACACCATTGGAGGTTACTTTCGAGACGTCGAGCCCAAGCGGACGGTCTTTGAAGGGGGCCGTGGGGCGTGGGAACTTGTCATTCGATACTCGCAGAGCGATTTCAACGACAAGAATGTAAGAGGTGGCAACTTCGGCAGAATTACTCCCCAGGTCAACTGGTACCTCTCGGATAACGTGCGGTTGGAGTTGAACTACGGATATGGCCATCTTGATCGATTCGATCTCGGTGGCAACACTCAATTCTTTCAGAGCCGGATTCAATTGCAGTTCTAGGCAACGTCCAGCCAGTCAGGCAGCTCGATCGTAAATCCTCTCGCCGCCCTGCGGGCGCTTGGGGGCGAACCGTCGCAACAGAATCCAGCCAGCAAGAGAACACAGGGCCAAGGTGAACAATACAACTTCCAGAGCGCGCACGAAAAAATGGTCGATAAGGCCTCGACTTCTTTGGTCGATGTCCCGAATTGCCTTGTCTGACGCAGCGCTAAGAGTATTCATGATTGATGTTTCCTGGCTCTTTAGCGAGTCCAGAAAGATCTGTCGTTCCCCGCGAAGATCCGCTGTCGCCGCCTGTCGTTCGTGGTCCAGGGCAGCGACAGCGGCGATTCTTTCCAGCTGCAGCGCATGGAGAGTTTCCAATCGTTCATTCCGGAGGAAGGCCTGCGTGGCCAAACGTTGATTTTCGACGTCCGCGTTGATTGCCTTCCTTGCCTGACCCGCGATTTCCGGCGCGCGGTCCATACTGCTTGATGCCTTCGCAAGCGTACTCGAGAGCACCGCAGCATTGGATAAAGCTGCCTTCACCTGTGGATCGCTCGCGACATCACTCAGCAAGAGTTCAGCCTGCCAGCGGGCCTGTTTCGGTAAATAGGTATTGTACGAATCCATGCGAGCGGTCAAGTCTCCCAGACTCTCCCCCAGAGCTTGTATCGAGGCCCTCGTTCCCATGTCAGACTCACCCACTTTGCGGATCACTTCTGCGTCAACTGATTGACGGCCGGCCAGAGTCGTTTGAATCGGGTGAGCTTCTGCCCAAGCGCCGGCTCTCTGCCGTATGTCGGCGACATTCGCGGACGGCGCCCCCTGCTGAACCAGTTGCGTCATCTGGGACTCCATATTTCGGAGTGTTTCGGCCACAACGGAATAGGACTCTCCCAATCGCTGCTTCACGTCCGGTCGCTCCATGTAAGCCGTCATTTGGAAAATGAATACCCAGGTATCCAGGACCGCCGCTACAGGATCCGTGTTGAGCAACGATGCCTGCATCACCGGAATCGCCTCCGTCTTCCAGACCAGCGCATCTCTTTTTGCTACGGGTGACGGCGACTCTAAGATGATCTTGTCGGCGGCGACCTCAACCTCTGACGAATACAGACTCAAAAAGGATTGATTACGTGAGCTCAGTTCAGCGGCAGAAGACTCGACAGATAATGATTTTATTGACGACGTTTTTCTCGTGGTGCCGCCCGAAACGCACCCCGGCATCAGCGATATCAGCAACATCAAAGCTGGAAATGCGCAGGAGGACCAGTTAGGCACAGCTCGTGTCCTCTTCTGATGACTCTGGTGCATCATGACGTCCTCCTGGCGGTCAATCATGATGTCGTCGAAAGCTGTTTTCAAACCTACGAGCTAACCTGCATGACTCCCACTGGCAAAGCTGACAGTCCCTTCACTCAACTCGCAGAGGGACACTATCTGAACGAGCATATTAGCCGATCAACGATTGCATACCATGAAGGGTCCCGATTCCCCGGAGGGACCGCGGGATTTCTCTGTCGTCCTGGGTGGCCCTACCTTCCAATTTTTCCGAAGGTTGCATCTCAGTGGAGATGAGCTGGAGCTCCTGAATCGCCGGCTGGTCGTAATCGTTCTGTTCGCGTGGCTGCCTCTGTTGATCCTTGTCATGCTGGCTTCTCCGTCCTACAAACTGGGATTGTCCTCCTTTCTTCGCGACGTTGAAGTGCATGTCCGATTTCTGGTTGCACTGCCCGTCCTCATCGCGGCTGAACTCACCGTTCATCGTCGGCTACGCCCACTGGTGCGTCGCTTCGTCGATCTGAATCTCGTTGTCCCCCGCGACCTATCCAGTTTTTATAGCTCAGTCGCTTCGGCTATCAGGTGGCGTAATTCCGTTCCTGCTGAAATTGTGCTCCTGCTCTTTGTCTATAGTGTGGGGCCAATCCTCACATTGCGGCGAATCTCGCTCAACACTTCGGCTTGGTATGCAATGCCCGCCGCGCAGTGGCATCTGACGCCTGCCGGATTCTGGTATGTGTTCGTCAGTATCCCGATCATTCAGTTTTTTCTCGTGCGATGGTATATGAGGCTTTTTATCTGGTTTCGCTTTCTTTGGCAGGTCTCGAGGTTGGATCTGCACCTCATTCCGACTCACCCCGATCGCTCAGCCGGTCTCGGATTCCTCGGCAAGAGTGCGTATGCCTTTAGCCCGATCCTTTTTGCTGAAGGAGCCATGCTCTCCGGTCTGATCGCTACCGAGGTCCTTTACCACGGGGTAAACTTGCGTTCCTTCAAGTGGGAGGTGATCGCCGTAGGCGCCTTTTTCATCTTCGCCATTCTCGGTCCCCTCGTAATGTTTACCCCCAGGCTGGCTCAGACAAAAAGACAGGGATTGGCCGACTACGGCACTCTTGCCCAGCGCTATGTCGAAGGGTTCGAACGGAAATGGATTCTCGATGGAGTGCCGCCATCCGAAAAGCTTCTCGGCGTTTCCGATATTCAGTCGCTGGCCGACCTGGGCAACAGCTATGCCATGGTGCGCGAGATGAGTTCGATCCCGTTCAGGCTGCAGGACGTCTCTCGTCTGGCAGCCGCAACCGCAGCACCCCTCGTACCGTTAATGCTCACGGTTTTTTCCCCGGAAGAACTTATGGTTCGCTTGTACAAGATCTTGTTGTGACGCCCGGCACCCTCAACATCCGGGGCGAATATCTACAGGCCCGCAATAGCCTTGTTCTGGAGTATCCGGACCACCACGCGGCGGCTTTCTGCTTCAGTGTCTGCGGCCTTGTCGTTGTCTGCCTCGTGAATCTCTCCCATCGCGCCCGGGGCAAGCATGTTCGTAAGTGGGACATGAGCCTGCTGCAGGAGAATACTGGCGACATTGTTGGCGCGGTCTTCGCTGAGCTTCTGATTAAGGGCAACACTGCCGGGCGTTGAAGCGTATCCTTTGACCTCGATGATGTAACCGTTGATGGTTTTGGCCTTTTCAGCCAACGCTACCAACTGCGGATTGTACTTCGAGTCAACCTCTGTCTTGCCGTTGTCGAAATACACGATAACTTCATCCAGAATGTTGTAATCGTCCAGCTGGCCGAATCGTGCGTTCGTTGCCGCGACCTTCTTCTCCTGCTCGGTCAGCGCTGCGTTCTGCTTTTCTAACTCCTCTTTATTCTGCTGGGTCTGTTGGTGGGTTTCGCTCAAACCAGCCTGGATTGCCTGGGCTTGCTCTAAATCGTTTCCCTTGAACCTTATTTTTTTCGCGACCAGCTGATCTTCAGCGTCGCGAGTCACTTCTGCCTTGATGGGGAGCCCCGGAATTAGCGCAGCCATCGACATTTCCTTTTTTCGGACTTTGAGTGCGCCCTCCACCTGGCCCACGTCAGTGCTGTCCGTCAGCAGCACGACAACCTTCGGCGAATCCTTCGTCTGTAAAATGATTTTCGGACCGCTTCTGGCCTTGATCACTCCTTCGATATTAGTCTCGGCGAATACCACTGTGCCCGACAATGCGACCAAGGTGAGCCACAAGGTCGTGGAAGCAATGATCGCGACTGGGTAGTTACGAGTCATACTTTTCCCTCCTTCTTCTCGCTTTGCAACACTAACTGCAACCGGAATGAATATATGCTGCTGGTTTCTTCATCGGCTCTGGTGATGCCAGCGACGCTATCTCTGTCTTGATGTCGGGACAACTAGGGGAATCCCTAGCTCCCCCGGGGAGCCCCGATTCGCATGCAGCGATAAATTCCTTCGGTTGAATCGCGCGGAAAATATCGTCTGCACGGCGCGAACTCATTTGCCTCAGCGTGAAGTCTCGACCAGGCGTTCGCTTCCCCTCAACGCGTCTCCGTGACTAGGCATTTCCCTAATTGTGATCACGGGGCTTCCGCGTAACAGTACTGGCAGTCGAACTAAAAGTCTCTGGCGGCGATTTGCGAGTCAGTCGCAGTAACCAGGAGTCTCTATGAAATCGAATCTACGAATCACTTGGCGCATGACCCGATGCTGCGCAACATTGCTTGTCGCCCTTTCCGCCATGTGGATTCCACCGTCTCACGCGCAATCACAGGACGAGTTGAAGGGCGAGGTCCAACAGCTTAAGGAAGAGACCCGGGAACTGAAAGCTCGCATTTCGGCTCTTGAAGACGCATCGGTTGCAACCCAGCCTGCCGCGCCGAAGCTTGTGAAAACCGTCGCGGTCGCCCCGGGGTCGAACGAATCTCCTGCGCAGACCAAGGCAGATTCAACTGTCGACCAGGATCTATCCACTGCGGCCATGCAGGACCCGGCGTCTCAATCCGGTGCGAGTAGCACGCAGCATACGCAAGTGGGGCAGACCACCCAGACCGTCAGTGTTGAGGCCACGACACCCGAAGAGAAAAAGCCGACCATGGATATCTATGGATTTGCCATGCTCGACAGTGGCTACGACTTTGGCCAGAACGACCCCAACTGGTTCGATGTCATGCGGCCGACCAAGCTGCCTGCCTTTAAGAACGAGTTTGGCGGAGACGGAAAATTCTATTCAGGAGTTCGCCAGTCGCGGCTCGGCGTAAAGGCAAATTTCCCCACTGCCCTCGGTGAGGTCAAGACCATCTTCGAATTTGAGCTGTTCGGTGTAGGCGTGGATGCGGGTCAGACCACTTTCCGTTTGCGTCACGCCTGGGGCGAACTGGGCCAATTCGGCGCAGGCCAGACCTGGAGCCCATTCATGGATCCTGACGTGTTTCCCAACTCGATTGAGTATTGGGGACCGAACGGCATGGTCTTTTTTCGCAATGTCCAGCTTCGCTGGCAGCCGATCAACAAAGGGAACAATCAGCTCTGGTTCGCGCTCGAACGGCCAGGTGCCAGCGCCGACCTCGGCCAGATCGCGGACCGTATCGAACTTCAGGGCGTGAAAAGCCGTTTTCCCGCCCCGGATGTTTCCGCTCGCATCCGCAGGGGAGGTGAGCGTACCTACCTGCAGGTCGCGGGAATAGCCCGGTACATAGCCTGGGACGACGTCAATCGGGGACCTGCCTTGGATTTGTCTGGTCACACTTTCGGTTGGGGCGTGAATGTAAGTTCGAACATAGGAGTGGCAAAGAAGGACACACTCAAGCTGAGCGTCACCTACGGTAAGGGCGTTGAGAACTACATGAATGACGCTCCGGTGGACATCGCTCCGTCGGCAACCTCAAATCCACGGACACCAATTGACGGCGACGCGTTGCCCGTCTTCGGCATGGTCGCTTTCTACGATCGATACTGGAGTGAACACTGGAGCACCAGTATTGGCTACTCCATGTTGAACATTCAGAACGCCGCCTTGCAAACCCCCGACGCTTTCCACCGCGGGGCCTATGGACTTGTCAATCTTTTGTACTACCCGGTCAAGAACGTGATGATGGGCGGCGAGTTGCAGTGGGGCCGCAGGGACAACTTCCGGGACGGCTTCACTTATGACGACTACCGCATTCAGTTTTCTGCCAGGTACAACTTCGACTACAAGCTTGGTGCGAAATGAAATCCGCGGAGACGGGCGGCGCAATGAGACTCCACAATGCAGGTTTCATTTAGGTGCACGTGGTCGATAGAGTTCGTCTGCGGGTGAACGGTACAGCGTTGGCAATCGGATCCGTGTGGATCCCAAGCAAGTCAGTAAAGGAGATTCAAATGAATACCAAGCGAATGCCGGTCGCCCTCCTGGTGGTGGCTGCGATCATGACGGTTGTCTCTCCGATTCGAGTTGCTGCCCAGAGCGGACGATCCAGCCCGGTGGCTCCACGAAAAGAAGCGGTAGCGGCAATCGTTCAGGAGGCTTACGACAAATTCAAGAATGAAACCAAAGGGAAGAACGCCGATTACATTCCCTATCTCGCACAAGTGGATTCCAAGCTATTCGGCATCGCAATCGTGACTACCGACAATCAGGTGCTCACCAAAGGGGACGTGACGTATTCCTTCTCCATCCAGTCGATTTCGAAAGTGTTTACCCAGGCACTCGCGATGGAAACCTTGGGGCCCGACAAGGTTTTCGAAAAAATAGGCTCGGAACCCACCGGACGCCCCTTTAACTCGCCCGTGGCAGTCGTGGACATGCCGACACACTCCGGGAATCCGTATGTCAATGCGGGCGCCATCGCCACCACCAGCCTGATTTCCGGCAAGGATGCCAATGAAAAGTGGAACAAGATCCTGGACTTCTACAGTCGGGCGGCGGGAGAAAAGTTGTCTCTGATTGATGAGGTTTACAAATCCGAAGCCGCCACCAACACCGGCAACAAGGCGCTCTCCATGCTCCTCGCCAAATATGACAGGATTTATGCCGACCCGTTTGAGTCCGTAGATATCTACACCAAGCAGTGCTCGGTTGGCGTGAACGCCACCGAACTGGCCCGCATGGGTGCCACGCTGGCAAATAACGGTATCAACCCCGCCACAGGCGAACAGGTGATCAAAGCGGAGGACGTTCCGTACATCCTCAGCACGATGACCATGGCCGGCCTCTACGACGGTTCCGGTGGATGGGCCTGGCATGTTGGACTTCCGGCGAAGAGCGGAGTTGGCGGCGGAATCGTGGCCATCGTTCCTGGAAAAGGCGCGATTGCCGTCTTCGCACCTCCACTGGATGAGGCCGGAAACAGTGTCAAGGCGCAAGAGGTCATCGAGTACGTCAGCAACAAGCTGAATTACAACCTCTATTCGCCCGCATCAGTCGGGTGGAAGTAGTCGCGTAGCTCCGCCGAACTGGCGAATGCTAACAAAATGGCCGGCCAGACTCCGCCCTCTTCTACCTGGAGACGAGTGCGATGGGATCGGTTCGGCTTCGGCCTTGGCAGTATGCACTGAGAGCACACCATGACGCACCGCGCGCGAATCGTGACATCACGACTTGGCTTTCTGTTGCTCGCCCTTGGGACTTTTCCGATTTCCGCAAACGCGCAGGCCACGACTTCCGGAACAAATAGTTCCACGACGGACGCCAATACGACAGAGGTCCTCCAGAAAATTGATCAGTTGGTCGAGCAGAACAAGGAACTTGAGCAGCAAAATCAAAAGCTCGTGGAAGAGCTTCAAGCTTTGCGTCAGGTCGTCGCAAAGGAAAACGCAGCGGCGCCCGAGGGAATTAAGAAAGAATCTACGCCCGCGACGGATTCTACTGTCGTAGACAACTCTCAACCAAGCGAACCGCCGAAAGCCGCTGCAACCTCTTCAGAAGGAGCGGCCCCTAAGTGGGGAAGCTACACACCTAATTTTGGTTACAAGATAGTCAATACCGAATGGGGCGACGTAAATCTCAGCATATACACCTACGGACGCTACCTGAACCAGTTGGGGCTCGATTCCACTTACACAGACGCCTTCGGCAACGTTAAGAGTATCCAGCGGCGCCAGGATTTCCAACTCCAGAAAGTACAGATAAAGTTTCTGGGATGGATCATGAGCCCGAAGTTCCGTTATTTTCTCTACGCCTGGAGTTCCAACGCCTCGCAGGGCCAGGGCGCTCAGGTCGTGCTCGCCGGCAATGTGAGCTACAACTTCGACAAACAATTTAATGTGGGAGTAGGCATTCGATCTTTGCCGGGCACACGCAGTGTGGAGGGCAACTTTCCCTTCTGGCTGGGAGTGGATACACGCCTCATCTCCGACGAGTTTTTCCGTCCTTCGTACACCTCCGGCGTTTGGGCCTACGGGAAAATCACGGATCGGCTGGACTACATCACAATGATCGGCAACAACCTGAGCACTCTCGGAGTGAGCGCTGCCCAACTGAACAATGGCTTTGACACGTGGTCGTCATCGCTCGTCTGGACGCCTGGCAAGGAGGATTTCGGCCTCGGTTTCGGCGATTTCGAACACCATACAAGCCTGGCGACCCGCCTGGGGGCGCACTACACCCGGAGTTCCGAGGACAAGCAGGAGCAGCCCAACAGCGACCAGTTCGAGAACACACAGATCCGGCTCGAAGACGGCAGTGTCATCTTCACGCCCAACCTTTTCGGCCAGGGCATTTCAGTCACTAACGTTACTTACAAAATGGCTTCCTTTGATGGCGGCCTGAAGCGCAGCGGTTTCTCCCTGGAAGGGGAATACTTTTTGCGGTGGCTCGACCACTTCCAAGGTCCTGGTACCGCCGGACTCCCTTCAATCTTCTCCCACGGCTTCCAACTTCAAGCCTCAGCAATGGTTGTGCCAAAGACGCTCCAGGGTTATCTCGGAGGATCGACCGTGTATGGCAAATACGGCAGCCCCTGGGACTTTCGAGCAGGACTGAACTATTTTCCTTTTCATAACAAGGTTATCCGCTGGAACAACGAATTTCTCTACTTATATAAGTCTCCGGTGGGGTACACATCCGTCCCGTTCGCACTCGGAGGCACTGGTCCAATTTTTCACACGAATCTTGAGCTGGCTTTTTAGGAGTAAACGATGGAATGCACGGGCAAGAAGCGCAGCGTTGCGGAGAGCGCGAACGCTCACATTTCCACACACGCCCAAAAGCGCCGTTCCCCATTTTTCACGCTCATCCTCTTGCTCGTCTGGTCTCATTGCGTAACGGCGCAGTCCAACCCCACCGCTCAAGACCAGCCCGAGTTGAACGACTCCCACTTCCACTTGACCAACTACATCCAGGAAGGCACGAACATCCACGACTTTCTGAAGATCATGGGTACCAAAGTCGGACGTGTAGCTCTGTTCGGCATCCCTTTGCAGCAGGAATGGTCATACCAGAACTCAGGTGACTATGCCCCGACCTACTACCTGCAAACCGATGCGCCGCTCTACTACTACTCCTTCACCGATGCCTACATTGCGATGGCGTACCGGTTGCTGTCGAAAGAAGAGCAGGCGCGCTTCGATCCCATGATCACCGGCTTCAATCCCGCCGACATGTACGCCGCTGATCACATTCGCCGGGTCCTGCAGACTTTTCCGGGCGTGTTCTCCGGCATCGGCGAGTTCACGATTCACAAGGAGTTCGTGTCGTCTAAAGTGGCGGGCGAAACCGCCAGCCTGCAAAACCCGGCACTGGACCGACTTCTTGACTTTGCCGAGAAGGTCGGACTCGTAGTGCTGATTCATAACGATATGGATGTTCCATTCGCGAAGGAAGGCTCCGCACCCGTATATCTGGACCAGATGAAAGCCCTTCTCCGGCGGCATCCAAACACAACCATCATCTGGGCTCATACCGGCATGGGCCGGGTAGTGCGGCCCATAAAGAATCATGCCGCCCAACTGGCGGAAATCCTGGCTGATCCGCAATTCAGTCACGTTTACTTTGATATTTCCTGGGACCAGGTGGCCAAGTATGTGCTCTCGAGTTCAGAGGCGACTCAAATCACTGCGGACCTTCTCAATCGCTATCCGGACCGCTTCTTATTCGGAACAGACGAGGTCGCACCGTCGAACCAGGAGCAATATCTCAAGGTCTACTACCAGTATGGGCCGTTGTGGAAACTCCTTGACGAGACGACGGGTGAGAAAGTGCGAAAAGGCAACTACGAAAGGCTGTTCGACGAGGCGCGACGGAAAGTGAGGGCGTGGGAAACGGCCCAGAGCCAGAGTCTTCGCTAATCCCGGAAATCAACCTGTTCCTCAAAGATCAAAGATAAGAGAGCAGAAGCTGAACAAAAGCCGCGCTGGCCAGAAGATTCCTTCGCGACCAGCGTTGTCGAAAGAGATGCATATGCGTGGATGGTTAAGGTTGGTCCTGATAACTGCGTCGGCGTTCTTCGCATTCGGGCAAACGCCCTCGTCCCAATATCAGCCGGGCACGATCACCGCCGTCAAAGCTCGTCAGAGTGCGGGTCAACACGACACCGAAGTTACCCAGTACGACGTCTCGGTGAAAGTCGGGGACACGACATATGTAGTTTTATACACGCCACCCAATGGCGCCAACACCGTAAAGTATAGCGCAGGCGTCGCCTTGCTGGTTCTGGTGGGAAAGACCACGCTGACATTTAACAGCGCGCTCTCCGGTACAACCGAAGTACCGATCCTGAGCCGCGAAACGCTCCCTGCCAAGAGTTTCGATTTGTCCCAGCCCTGCGTGGGGTATTTCGGCAACAAACTGCAGCACCTCTCGGAGATCCTGACCCTCACCCAAGATCAGCAAGCCGCGATCAAGCCCATCTTTGAACAGGAAACCGGAGAGGTGAGCCAGATCTGCTACAATCCCGCGCTTTCCCGCAATGAAAAGCTGGCCCGCTTCAAGAAGATCGTGCGGGCTTCGGACGAAAAGATCAAGCCGAGGCTCTCAGGAACTCAAGTACAAAAACTTCAAAACTTGCGCAAACAGCAAGAGCAGGACCTGACAGAGATCATCGCGAAGCAGAAAGGACAGCAACACTGAACCGGGGTGCGCCCCTCTCACTTCGCTGTTGCCGTGCAGGTATCGGGTCGGTCTGGGTGGCCTGCGATCGCGAGTTTCAACGTCCGTTTCGGCATGGTGCCGCGACCTCTTATTACATCACTCTCGCCCGACCCCGTGCCCTGCGATAGCGAGTCAGTTCTACCCCACCGTCCGTCTTGTCCCGCGGTATCGCGGATGCAGCCAGACAAACCCGAACCTTGAATGCCGTTTCTTGATGTGTTTGGAAAACGTGGAAGCCTTTCAGACAGGATTCATATGAGCATGCGAGGCATCATCCTCAGTTTTGCCCTTTTCTTTACTTTGCCCCTCTTCGCTCGGGAAAAGACCGACGTGATCGTAATGAAAAACGGCGACCACTTCACTGGCGAGGTTAAAGGACTGAACGGCGGAGTGTTATCTCTCGACCTGGATTACATTGATGGCACAGTTTCGGTTCAATGGTCGGAAGTGGCCCGGCTCGAGAGCAGGCAGCTGTTCGTTATAAACATGCAGGACGGTTCCGTTTACGCCGGCAGGATCACGACGGCGGAGGTCGTCGCCAACCAGCCAACGAAAATCAATATCGCAGAGACCGCAGAAAAGACGGTCTCCATTGAAACCACACGCATCGCTAAAATGAGCGAGACATCGCGGCAGTTCTGGCAGCGATTCAACGGCGCGATAAACGTTGGCATCAACTATTCCAAGGGCAATGAGGCCACGCAATATAATGTTGGCACGCAGGCCGAGTACCTTCGAGAACGCTGGGCTGTTCAGTCAATCTTTAATTCCAACCTGTCTTCAAATAGCGGTTCGGCCACATCCACTCGAAACCAGTTGGGTTTTAATGGTTACCATCTATTGCCGCGTGACAAATACTTCTATGGGGGTATGGGAAACTTTCTGCAAAGCTCAGTACAAGGCATCAGTCTTCAAACCTCCCTCGGTGGCGGCATTGGGCGTTTCTTAAAGAACACCAATCGCATGACCATCACGGTACTTGGCGGCTTGGCCTGGCAGAGTACGGATTACCATCAATCGGCAGGCCTTCCACAAGGCAGTCAAAACATCGTCGCGGGTTTGATCGCCGCAGAATGGAAGGTCTTCAAGTTTAAAAAGACCAATCTAGACGCCAGCGCCACCGTTATTCCAGCCTTGTCTGATCCTGGCCGCGTCTTCTTCAATACAAACGTGAGCTACTATCTTAAGCTCTTCAGCAATTTGTCCTGGAACGTTTCAGTTTATGGCAACTGGGACAACCGGCCACCGCCTACCTTCTCTGGCAGCGACTACGGGTCCACCTCAGGACTCAGCTGGACGTTTGGCAAATAAGTGAGGCGAGTAGTGGACACCTTAGGTTGGAACAGAGTGACCAGGGCGGGCGAACCGATCTGTTGGACCGATGCTGGGCTAGAGAGATGTTCCCCGCAGAAACTCTTATGCGCCAGGATGGACCTTCGAGAAAAAGATGTTTCAATTCTGAGGCGCCGACAGGTGTTCGACGCGGATAACTTTGCATTTCACTTCTTTGCTGCTTTGGTGCTTCAGCTTTTTCGCACTATTCGCCCTCTTCACACCGATGCCAGGACCGCATGTGGCATAACGCTACCCCCCGTCACCGACTGCCCCGCGACTGTCATTCTTGACAGGCGACGAAGTCCCAGCTTCTTGCGAGGCTAGCTCAGCTTTTAAGGTAAGCCGTGCCGACGGAATCCCCAGTATCACTTCGGGAGGGTTTCCCGACCGGGCTGCCTTGCCGTGGCTGCGCCAGCGTGCAGCATGCCAATACTCTCAGCCTTGGAATTCCGCACGTAGGTGCACTGCTTATGGGGACGCAGGCGATCCCGCGCCGGGCCGTAATCGGGCTGAGATTAGTGCCAGTGGACGCGACCATGAAACAGCTAATCACAGCCTGGATTCTGGCGGGAGCTTTTTTTGGCTTGGCCGCCCGAGTCCAGGCACAGGCCAGTGGGTCGGCTCTGGGCCCTGGGCAATCGGTTACCCAGGAGCCAGTCCATCAAGATCCGGTGAGCGTGCGGGTGCCACTGGTCAACTACCATGCTCTCGGGGATGCAGCCAAAACGGAGTTTAGCCCGACCGCGCTGACACTGAATGCGAAAGGGTTGGCCGAGGTAGAGATTAAAAAAGAAGGAAGTGTTTCAGTCAAGGCGCAGTTCAGCGGCTTAGACAGTCCCACCAAGTTTGGCAACGAATTCATTACGTATATGTTGTGGGCTGTCACTCCTAAAGGCCAGCCTCTTAAAATCGGCGAACTCTCCGTCAACGGAGACAGCGCCCGTCTGGTGGCCAGCACTGTACTGCGCACATTCGGAATGCTGGTAACGGCTGAACCCTACGCAGGCGTCATCCGACCAAGCAATGTCGTTGTGCTTGCCGGCAAGAGTATGGGCGCGACGCAGCCCCCCTCCGCGCTCTGTGAGCTGTTGCGAGATGGTTACGCACCCGCAGGCTACAAGTACGAGCCCATCGACACAACTTCGGGCTACCCTCCAGAGCTGGTGCAAGCGCTGAATGCTCGTCGAATCGCTAAGGCCGTGCAAGCAGACAAGTATGCGGCAGGAAGCTTTCGTAGTGCCGAGGGACTTTATGACTACATGATTTCCTGGGTGGTTCACGAAAAGAAAACATCCAAAAAGATGCTGCAGTTAGCGGGCTCCGTAACCAGCAGCTATGAGCAGGCCCGCGCCGAGGCAATGTCCCAGCCTCATCCCTAAGCGTCGCAAACCGGCAACCAACCAGCCGCCTGGTTGTGCGTGTAATCGCATGATTCAACATCAATCTGCACTTTCGACTTCGGTGCCGCCTTCATCTGTCTGGTTTTGAAATCCAGGGGAGCTGGCATTAGTTACAGTACCTCGATCCGGACGTCGGTTGATAACCTCATAACAAGGCGGAGCCGTGTAACCATTTTTCTGGCGATGAGATTTCGGAGCATTCTCGTGATCGTCCTGGCCTTGTGGACTCCGCGCCTCATGGGGCAGGAGCAAACGGACACCAACCCCAGGAAGCCGAATTCCGGCCTCGTTGACTCCATCTTTAACTTCCTTAATATGGCCGCTGGGAAGAAGTCGAAGGAATTTCGGCCCATGACCCAGTCTGAACGCAACCGCCTCTACTTCAAGACGATGGTGAATCCCCTTGGTTTCGCGAAGGCCGGGTTCTCCGCCGGAATCGATCAAGCAAACGACAAACCCACGGAGTGGGAGCAGGGGGGTTCGGGCTATGGCAAGCGGTATGCCAACATCCTGGGACAGTACTCCATCCAGCGCACGGTAACGTATGGGCTGGGAAGCGCCTTGCATGAGGACAACCGCTACTTCACCTCCGGCAGGCAAGGCTTCTGGCCGCGCACGGGATATGCGCTTGCCAGCGGCATTCTGGCGCGCCACGACGATGGAAGCCTCCACTTTTCAATTTCCCAGGTGAGCGGGGTGGCGGCCGGCGCATTCCTGGCTCGGACCTGGCTCCCCCCCAGCCAGAGCTCCGTCGGCCTCGGTGCGGTCAGCTTCGGCATCACCATGGCGAGCAATATTGGATTCAGCGTGGTGAAAGAATTTCTTCCCGATGTTGGACGCGCCTTGGCAAAGAAGTACGGGAAGCCGGCAACCGGCTCAGGTGCCACCGCCCAGTATCAAAAGTTCAGCCAACAGGAATTGCTCTCGCGAGCGGCAGTCCTGCACTGAGAGCAGATGCAGCGGAATCCGCGCTCTGCGGCTACTTATCGATCATCGCCCTCGCAGGTCTCGTTACGAATGCCTTCTGGGGGATCACCTGGGCTGATCCTGTTGCGGCACTGTGCCTGATACCCTTGATTGTGAGAGAAGGCTGGCAGGCTTCCTAGCTAGTCTGCCTCAGCGTCGTAGCACAGGTGGAATCCCAACTTCTGTGTAACCGACGATCCTTCTGGAAGCGGCAGAATCCATTCAAGGGATAGGGTCCTAGCAAGTCAGGCAACCGTGTTATTACTGAGGCGCCAGCTGCTGCACGCCCATAGGTTGCCAGGCGGGAGTCCCGTCTTCCCATTGGTTGTCCGTGATTTGCTCGACATGGGTTCCGTCGTACCGCATCACGAACAGTTCGCCGTAGGGCTGCGGCGCATCCGTGTAAACCCCTTCATCTTTGAAACCCATTCTGGAACTGGCGAATGCGATCGACTCTCCATCCGGGGACCAAGCCATGTGAGATTCGTTGCCGGGCGTGAACGTAAGGCGCTTCAGGCCTGTCCCGTCGGGCTTGATGGTGTGAATCTCATATGCGTCATCGACTAACCGTGCGAACATGATCAGGTCGCCGCGTGGCGACCACAGCGGGAAGTTGTCATATGCGTCAGTCAGGGCCGTGACACCTTTTGTTTTGAGGTCCATGATGCGCAGACCATACTCATCCTTCTCGAATGTGCGATAAACGAAGCGATGGCCATCCGGGGAGAACGACGGGAACGCACTGTTCCCCGAGCCTGAGGTCAGTTCCCGAAAGCCCGTCCCATCAGGGTTGATTATCGCGATTTGCGCTCCGCCGTCTACGCGATCGCCGAGCTTGAGAAACAATTCATGGAAGCTTTGGAAGAACGCTCCGAACGCCCCGATGGCAAAGATGATTTTGTCGCCTTGTGGTGACCACTGCCCGGCGAGCACATTTCTGTTCTTGTCCTGATAGATGGCTGCGGACTGTCCCGTTGCAACCGTTGTGACCAAGAGACTCGCACCAAACGGATTGCCCGAGGGGCGACTGTTTGTGACGAAGCGGTCGCCGGAAGGACTAAACGCTGGCATAAATGTCCCTGTAAGGCTCAATTCGTAATTCGGATTGGGCGTGAACGTTTTCGTGAGCGCGGGCAGCGTAATCGTGAGGCGCTTGTGAAAGACGACGCGTTTGCCATCAGGCGACCATGACGCAGTTCGGATGTCGCCGCGAGGCCCGCGCTTGCCACTCATGTAGTAGATGCCCTCGCCCGGATCAGCCTTGTCCTTTCTCACATAGCCGACCTCATTTCCGGAAAGCGGAGAGGGATTGATTTTCACTCCCGGACCGGCGGGTAGATCGGTGGACACTCCGGTTTCGATGTCGATCGAAACCAATCTTGTGTCATTGCCGGGCTGGATTTTTGACAGACGTGTCCCGAGCGTCTGCTCCGCCGTCATACAGTAAGCTACGACGTGCCGGCTATCCGGCATCCATTTAGGGCTCCCGCAGAAGCCGCCGCTTTCGGCAACTTTCTTGAGCCCTGAGCGGTCGGGGTGAATGATGTAGATATCCGCCAACTGAAGGCGCTCCCAGCGCCCGTGAGCAAACGGCGCATCGTGATCGCGGCTGGAAGAGAACGCGATCCACTTGCCATCGGAAGACCACGAAGGCCGGAAGTCGCCGCCCTTTTCTGAAGTCAGAGCCTCCACGCGTCGCGTCGCGAGATCCATCGTCCAAAGCCTCGCCGTTCCGCCGCCGCGCGTACTAACGAAAACCAGTTGTTTGCCATCGGGCGAGAACGCCGCCTGATCATCGTAGGCTGGATCAGTGGTCAGTCGCTCGAGGCCAGTGCCATCCGGTCTAACTCGAAAAAGATCCGCTGATCCAGCGCGATCAGAAGTAAAGACGATGGATGATCCATCCGGAGCCCATACCGCATCGTAGTCGGAATCCTTGGAATCCAGCAGCGGATGTTCGTCGCTGCCGTCGGACGCAGCGATAAAGAGTCCAACCTGGCCGGGGTTCCCAAACGAGCGGGACACGGCAATGTTCCGTGGCATGGGTGTTTGGGCCGCGAAAGCTGCAAACAGGGCGCACGGGATTAGAAGGGAGCGCATTGGGGAGGATTCTAACTGAATTCTGGGAAGTTCGACCGGTCCGCTTCGGTGTCCTAGTCGGAAGACGGGCGACCGTGAAGTTGGCAGTTTATTTCACTCTTCCGGACTCCTCAACCAACGAGATTGCGGGGTCGGTTGGCGGATGACCAGTTCTGCGGATCCCTCAAGGGGCGCTCCCTACGGAGGCGTTCTGCTCACGTGCCAAGGCAAGTTCCCCATAAACAAGCTCCAGAAGTCCAGTCAGCTCGCGATTCTTCTCCTCAAGATTCTTGATGCGCAGCCGCAGTGTAGCCACAATATTCTGCCTAGACGCGCGCTCTCGGTCCCGTGACGCTGAAGCTGGATGAGCAACGTCAGCCGTGGTCCTACGCGAACGCATGATGAGACCGCGTAACTCATCCCGGCTGTACAACCATGCCGTCGAGACCTCTGCTTCCGCGGCCACTGTTCGGAAGTTGATTTCCCGATCTGAAGCATCCATTCGCTGCAGAGCTGCCAAGGCCCGATGCATTGCACTTTACTGCGTAGTCGCGCGCTCCGGTTGAGACCCTCAGTATTTCTCGGCATGTGTTCTCCCCAGAGATGTGACGATATTGACCAGGTTGTTTCGTTTCCGCTCATTCATTTCGATCTGACGTGTCCACGCGAGTCTGCGAGTCACGACCGACGTTTACATGCAGGCAGTCGGTCCGCAGAAGGGCGAGGCACAGAGTAATTTGGTCAAATTGGTAAGGCGGGGCGCCGTTTCGGAAATCAAGCCGGCCTAAGTGGATCAAATTGGATCATGAAGAAAAACGGTGATTGTGTGGAACCCGTTTATTTTGTTGGCGTCCCCGACGGGATTTGAACCCGTGTTACCGCCGTGAAAGGGCGATGTCCTAGGCCAGGCTAGACGACGGGGACCACTGCGCTGGGTGGGATCCTGCGACTGAGGTTCGATGGTAACAGTGCGCCCTGAGCACTGTCAAAATACGACAACTCTGTCGATCGCAATTTAGAATAGGCGGACAGCCTGCTTGCTTCCGGAGTGTCGAATGCCTGATCCGCTTTACCTCAGTGTATGGTTTTCAGCCTTTGAAGTGGACGACATGTTGCCCCACGCGCTGGCCGTTATGCGCCAATTTCCGTTTTCAGCGGCTCAGCCCGGAGTCACATACCTGGCGCTGCATCCAGTCTCGTGGAATGAGCCCACCATTCTTGAGCGGCGCTTTCGGCCAGGGGTTTCGCCCGAAGAGGCAGTGCTGATTGCTTCCGATTTATTGCACGAAGACTACGCTTACAGGTTCGAAGCGTTCTGGGATTTGTGGACCGTGGCGGAGAATGGCGAGTGGACGTTGAGTCCTTCGGCGGTTCAGTTCCTGGTCCATGGCCTTGATTTTGATGATGGGGTCCATCAAAGGGAGGGACACATTCAAGTGGACCTGGGCATGGACTCGCCTTTTCTGCAGGAGGAAGTAGAACTCACCATCGAAGCTGCGGCGCGAGTGCGCGCCAACGTTCAGAAGTTAGTCGACTTCACCAGCAAAGTGGAAAAGAGTTCCGGCGCCAATGCCCGCCTGCTGTGGTCGGAGTCGGAGCAGAATTTCGCGCAGAAGCTGATCGCCCGCCTGCAAAAAGTGCAGTAAACCTTTTTAAACCACGGAGGAAACTGAGTACACGGAGGGAGCACGAAGGCTTTCTCGTACTCCCCTGCGCGGAAAACGACTATTTTGTTCTTCCGCCCTCCATTTTCAACTTACCGGCTGCGGCAGCTTGCGCAGCCGCAAGGCGTGCCGTGAGCACTCGAAAGGGCGAGCAGGAGACGTAGTTCAAGCCAGTTTGATAGCAGAACTCAACTGAGGACGGCTCGCCGCCATGCTCGCCACAGATGCCTACTTTGAGGTCCGGCCGGGTCTTCCGACCACGTTCGGTAGCCATCTTGACCAGTTGACCGACGCCCTCGCGGTCGAGAACAGCAAACGGATCCTGCTTGATAATTCCCTTTTCAAGGTACGTGGGAAGAATCTTGTTGACGTCATCCCGCGAGAAGCCCCAGGTGGTCTGCGTGAGATCGTTGGTGCCGAAGGAAAAGAACTCCGCCTCCTTGGCAATCTCACCGGCAATCAGCGCGGCACGCGGCAACTCGATCATGGTGCCGACCAGATACTCTACGGTGCGGCCTTTTTCCTTGAAGACCGCTTTCGCGACACGGTTCACGATCGCCGCCTGGTCCGCCATTTCGTTCACCGTGGCGGTCAACGGGATCATTACCTCTGGATAGACCTTGACCCCGTCCTTGGCCACCGCAACGGCCGCTTCGAAGATGGCGCGCGCTTGCATTTCGGTGATCTCAGGATAAGTGATCCCTAGCCGGCAACCGCGATGGCCGAGCATGGGATTGACTTCGTGAAGCTGCTCGACGCGTTTGAGGAGTTCCGGCAAGACCTTCTTCAGATCGCCGGCCGCTTTCACACCGTAGTCGCGGTATTTGGCGACCAGCGTTTTTTTCTGCTTCGCGTCCATGTAGGAGAGGGTCGCGATATTCACCATGAGTTCTTCACGAGGCGGCAGGAATTCGTGCAACGGAGGATCCAGAGTGCGGATCGTCACTGGGAACCCATCCATGGCACGAAAGACGCCGTCAAAGTCCTTGCGTTGCATCGGCAGTAATTTCTTGAGGGCTGCTCGCCGCTCGTGTTCGTTCTCGGCAAGAATCATGGCGCGCATATGCGAGATTTTCTCCTCGCCAAAAAACATATGCTCGGTGCGGCAGAGGCCGATGCCTTCGGCGCCATATTTCCGCGCATTGATCGCGTCGCGCGGAATGTCGGCATTGGCCCGCACCTTCATGGTGCGGAAACGTTCCGCCCAACTCATGAATTTATCGAGCTGAACCAGGTCTTTCGGATCCGGGGGAACGGTTTTGACTTTACCTTTGATCACCCGTCCGGTAGACCCGTCGAGGGAAATCCAGTCGCCCTCTTTGAAAACCTGGCCTTTGACCCGAATTTCGCGCTTCTTCTCGTCCACATCAATCTCCTGCGCGCCTGCAACGCAGGACTTTCCCATGCCACGCGTAACCACCGCCGCATGGCTGGTCATGCCGCCGCGAGAAGTCAGAATGCCGACCGCCGATACCATGCCCTCAATATCTTCGGGCGAAGTTTCCGCGCGCACCAGAATGACAGCATTTTTTTCCGTGCCGTGACCCGCCATCTTTACCGCATCCTCAGCGGTGAAAGCGATCTGGCCGACAGCGCCTCCCGGAGAGGCGGGCAAGCCCTTCGCCAGCACATTCTCAAGTTTCACGTCCTTCTCATCGAGGCGCGGAACCACAAAGTAAACCAACTGATCGGGTTCGGGACGGAAGATCGCTTCTTCTTTCGTGATCAGGCCTTCTTCCACCATCTCGATGGCAATCCGCACGGCTGCCAGGCCGGCGCGTTTGCCATTTCGCGTTTGCAACATATAAAGCTTGCGGTCCTGGATGGTGAACTCGAAGTCCTGCATGTCCTTGTAATGATTTTCCAGCCGGGTAGTGATTTCGCGAAGCTGCTTAAAGACGTCGGGCATCACCTTTTCCAGTTCGAGTATCGGAACCGGAGTGCGTACGCCCGAAACCACGTCTTCGCCTTGAGCGTTGAGCAGAAATTCTCCGTAGAATTCTTTCGCGCCAGTTGAGGGGTTGCGGGTGAAGCCGACGCCGGTGCCGCTGGTGTCGCCGAGATTGCCGAACACCATGGCCTGCACATTGACGGCGGTGCCCAGCATGTCGTCAATGTTGTTGAGGCGGCGATAGGTTTTGGCACGATCGTTCTGCCACGAGCGGAAGACGGCATCGCGCGCCATGACCAGCTGTTCGTGCGCATCCTGGGGAAAGTCGCGTTTGGTATGCTTCTTGACCACCTTCTTATATTCCTCGATCACTTCCCCCAATGCCTTGGCATCGAGATCAGTATCGAGTTTGGCCTTCTTCTGCTTCTTCTTGGCATCGAACACTTCATCGAAAGCGTGCTTGGGAATTTCGAGCACCACGCTGCCGAACATCTGGATCAGGCGACGATACGAGTCGGCGGCAAAGCGCGGGCTGTTGCTGCGCTTCGCCAGCGCCTCGACGCTTTGATCGTTGAGGCCGAGATTGAGGATGGTATCCATCATGCCGGGCATGGAAAATTTCGCGCCCGATCGCACGCTCACCAGCAGCGGATTGTCTCCCTTGCCCAGCTTCTGCCCCTGCAATTCCTCCAACTGCTTGAGCGCCGCATCCATCTGGCGCTCGACTTCCGCGG
The DNA here is from genome assembly GCA_963814725.1 of Terriglobia bacterium. GTDB lineage: Bacteria > Acidobacteriota > Terriglobia > Terriglobales > Acidobacteriaceae > JAIQFF01. Next base: position 818,615 of record CAWFDY010000009.1, on the reverse strand, counting down.
ACACGCCGTTGGTGCGCATGTATTCCCGGCAGGCCTCGGTCTGGATGGTGAAGCCGGGAGGAACAGGCAGTCCGGCGTTGGTCATCTCGGCCAGGCCGGCGCCTTTGCCGCCCAGATCGTCCTTCATCTTGCCGTGGCCATCGGCTTTGCCGCCGCCGAAGGAGAAGACGTATTTCGTGGAGGAACCCTTCGCACTATTTGCCAGGCTGCTTTCAGGTAAAGTTTGCGTTGCCATAATGAGTGTCTAGTCCTTTTATTGTTTCGAAGATTCTTTGGATTCTTTGCCTTCAGTCACGATCTCGGAGAAATCGGCGATCCGTCTGAACACTTTGTCGATGTGAGACAACAGCTGCAGTCGATTGCCCCGCAATTTCGGTTCGTCCACCATCACCATAACGTGGGTGAAGAAGTTTTCGAGTGCGGGCTTGAGCTCGGCAAGAAATGAGAGCGCTTCGCGATACTGCCGCTTTTCCACCGCCAGGTTGAAAGCCGCGCTAGTGATTTTAACCTGCTCATCCAGTTCCTTCTCAGGGGCGCTGAACAGACTACGGTCCAGAAGCGCTGGAACATCTAGTTTTTTTTCTTCCGCCTGGCGGAGGATGTTCTTGACTCGCCTGAAAGCCGCGCACACAGACAGAAACGCCTCGGAGTCACGAGCACCGGCCACGGCCTGGGCCCGCTCCCCCGCATCCACGACATCATCGGCATCGGCCGACAGCACGGCATTCACTACGTCGTACGCGATGGCAAGAGTGTCGCGCAAATAAAACTCCAAACGCTCGCGCAGGAAAAGCTCCACGGCCCTGCTGTAGTCCGCCGCGGGAGCGAACCTCGGTTCGGCGGCCGATCCGCGATACGCTTCACGCGCATCTTTGAACAGTTGGCCAAGACTGACAGGAAGTTTATGTTCCGCAATCGTTTTGACGATTGCATTGGCCTGCCGGCGCAAAGCAAAAGGATCTTTTGACCCGGTAGGCTGAAGCCCGAGCGCGAACATTCCCGCGATGCTGTCAGCCTTGTCGGTGATCGAGAGCATGGCTCCTTCGACAGACCGCGGAACGGAATCTTCCATCGACACAGGTTTGTAATGATCGTAAATCGCGATGGCGACCGCTTCGCGCGCGTCGGCTTTCAGGTCGGGATCGAGCTCCTGAACTCTGGCATACAAGCCGCCTACGATGCCCTGCAATTCCGTAAACTCTTTGACCAGTTCCGTCGTAAGGTCGGTCTTCGCCAGCAGCGCAGCCTTGTGGACAACCCCTGGGCGCACGGCCAAACCAGCCTGCCGAATTTTCTCACACAGCCAACTGCATGCCCGCTGTATGCGCAGCACCTTGTCGTAATAGCTGCCCAGGTCTTTCTGAAAGGTGACGTTTTTCAGCCACGCAACCCGCTCGCGCAACGGATGTTTTTGATCGGTCTGCCAGAAAAAACGGGCATCGTTGAAGCGGGCGCGCAGCACGCGTTCATGCCCGTGACGGATGATGCCGGCGGGATCGCCGTCGGTGTTCAGCACGGCCAGAAAGTGCGGCGAGAGGCTGCCGCGCGAGTCCTCGACGGCAAAATATTTTTGATGGTCGCGCATGACCGTGACCAGAATCTCTTCCGGCAGTTCGAGAAACTCGGGGTCGAAGGAGCCGAGAATCCCCGTGGGCCATTCGGTCAGGTTCACTACGCTGTCGAGCAACGCTTTATCTTCACGCCAGCGCGCGCCCGGAATGGTGCGAGTGGCGGCGTCGAGAGTCTTACGAACCTGTTTTTCCCTGGGCTCGCGGCCCAGAACCCTGGCTCTCTCCAGAACCTCTATATAAGGAGTGCCCGCCCGAGGGACCTCGACCGGCCCGTCGGCCAGAATCCGATGCCCGCGCGACTGGTTGGCAGCGCGGACTCCGTCGAATTCCAAAGGGATGACTTCCGCATCGAGCATGGCCACAAGCCAGCGCACCGGACGCACGAAGCGTTCGCTCGGCTTTCTCCAGTACATGTTCTTGGGCCAGTAGATGGAGGCAATTTCCCTGGGCAGGGCTTCACCAAGAATTTCAGCGGCGGGGCGCCCTTTCTTCGCGATCCTGGACGCCAGGTATTCACCCTTTGCAGTCTTTTCGCGCTGCAACTGGGAAACCTCCACGCCGGCTTTCTTGGCGAAGGCGTGCGCGGCGGGAGTCGGCTGTCCGTCTTTGAAGGCCACGCTTATGGAAGGCCCGGTCACTTGCTCGATGGCGTCCGGCTGCGCGGCGGGAATGTTGGGCGCCAGCACAGCCAGCCGGCGAGGCGTATCGAGAAAAGTCAACGCACCGGATGGAAGCAGGCGCTCGCGGTCGAGCAACTTGTGGACGCGCTCGCGCAATTCAAGAGATGCAGCGGCAATCATCCGCGCCGGAATCTCTTCGCATCCGATCTCGAGTAGAAAATCTGGCATGATCCTTGGTCCTATCATCCTGAGCGAAGTAAGTTCGCTCGCGAGCGAACTTATGAAGTCGAAGGACCCCTACAAATCTGCGATCGTGCCGGCTATAGGGTCCGTCGACTGCGCTCAGGATGACAATACTTATGCGGTCGTGGGTGCTTCTTCCATCTTCTTTACTTTTACTTTTCGGTCTTTGACGGCTTCTTCCCCCGAAGCGGCCGCCACGGGGCCGCGCTGCTGATCTACAAAGGCTTTCGCGATTCCCACTGCCAACGCTCGTACCCGCGCGATCACGCCGACGCGCTCGGTGACGGAAATCGCGCCCCGCGCATCGAGGATGTTGAACAGGTGCGAGCACTTAAGACACAGGTCATACGCTCCGAGTAGCGGAAAGCGTTGCTTGTCGCGGCCCGCGCTCTGGGTCTTCGCCTGGCTCGCTTCTTTGCCCAGCACCGCATACTTTTCGAGCAGCGCTTTACACTCGCCCTCGCACAATTCAAAATGCTTCCACGCCTTCTCGACGTCGGCAAATTCGAAGTTGTACGCGGAGAATTGCAGTTCATCGGCCAGCCGAACATCACCATAGGTTGTGATTTTGCCGGTTTGGGGATCGCGCGCCCACACGATGTCGTAAATCGAATTCACATCCTGCAAAAAAGCTGCGATGCGTTCGAGGCCGTACGTAAGCTCGGCCGAAATCGGATCCAGATCGACGCCGCCGCACTGCTGGAAATATGTGAACTGGGTAATCTCAAGGCCGTCCAGCATGACTTGCCATCCGATTCCCCACGCCCCAAGCGAGGGCGATTCCCAGTTATCTTCCTCAAACTTAATGTCGTGCTGGCGCAGATCGATGCCCATCGCACTCAGGGACTGGAGGTACAGCTCCTGCACGTTCTCGGGCGGCGGCTTCAGGATGACTTGCAGCTGCAGGTGCTTGAACAGGCGGTTGGGATTTTCCCCGTAACGTCCGTCGGCGGGCCGGCGCGAGGGCTGCACATAAGCAACTTTGTACGGCTGCGGCCCCAGCACGCGCAGAAAAGTTTCCGGCGCCATGGTGCCCGCGCCCACTTCGACGTCGTAAGGCTGTTGCAGGACGCATCCCCGCTCCGCCCAAAAAGTCTGGAGTCGCAGGATGAGTTCCTGAAAGGTTAGCGGATTGGGTTTGGCACTTGGCACAGCTTTGTGGCTACGAATCCTGGTTTCGAGTTGCTAGTTCTCAGCTGCTTAGGGGCTAATCTTCTCCAGCATTCCCGCCGTGATCAGTTTCTTCTCAATGTGCCTTTGCAGCGTTTGCACCAGAAACTTTCTCAGATCGCTTCCCTGCTTCTTGGGCCAGGGCGTCCCGGCAAAACTTTCGACCGGCGCGCGAAACATTTGTGCGGCGAGCACTCGCGAGTCGCCGGACATTTCAGAGGATGCCAGCCGCTTGTCGTCGGGGCACATCAAGCCGTCGGCCAGGACGTGAAAGAATGCCCGGCTGCCGTTCAGAGTGCGTCCGCAAGAGATGCACTCGCCGAGATCCGGCAGATAACCCATCAGGCGCGTCATCCACAGATCAAAATAAGTGACGGGCATCCATACATCCGGTCCACGCAATCCCGCGATCACCGAAAGGGCCAGCCGAAACGCGGCATCGTTCACTTCGCGATCGGGCAGCAACTCGTCCAGCAATTCCGCCACGTGCGCCAGGGCGACCGCCCGGGGATAACCCACTTCGGTTGCCAGCGGGGATTCCAGAACGTCGCAGGAATCCAGCCGGGCCAGCTCCTGGCGCTCGCGATCCTCGTAGAAGACCCGAACGTAGGTTAATGGCTCAAGCGCGCCGCCAAAACGCCGCTTCGATTTCTTGGCTGAGCGCGCCACGCCACGAACCTTCCCTTCAGCTCGCGTGAACAGCGTGACCAGCAGATCGGCCTCACGCAGAGGGTACGTGCGCAGGACAATCGCTTCCGACTCCTTCAGTGCCATGGAAGCCCAGCAGATTAACCCCTGATTGTAATGGAGCAGCGAGGGGATGGGAAGCAAGACAGCTCTCAGCTTTCAACTGAACGCTGGCGGCTGAAAGCTGAAGGCTATCGTCCGAAATATTTCGCGTTGCGCTCGGTGAACGACGCCCATTTTTCCGGGAGATCATCCAGAGCGAAAATAGCAGACACTGGGCACACGGGAACGCAGGCTCCGCAGTCGATGCACTCAACCGGATCGATATACAGCATCTCTTCTTCTGCGTGCGCCGGAGCGTCTTTTTTCGGATGAATACAGTCCACCGGGCAAGCGTCCACGCAGGCGGTATCCTTGGTCCCTATGCATGGTTCTGCGATCACGTAGGTCATTGTTCTGGTCTCCCTGGTGTGCCGAGCTGTAACTGAACCGCCTATATTAACAAGAATACCGCTTATGGATACAAATTTTGAAGAAAGGTTCCTTCGCGATGACGGCGGCTCTTCCTGGGAGCGCACGCGGATCAAACTCTGTGAACGCAAAGTTCGAAAAAATAAGGTGTGAAGGACGCAAAAAGACGCCCGCGAATGCCTTACTGCCGCGTCAAACTTGCTAAACCCGCTAAATTCTGCAAAAATAATGGTTTGTCTCAGCCTGCCTGAAGCAATTAGGAAAGGAACATAAGCTCTGTGTTAATGATTCGTCTGTCGCGCACGGGTGCGCGCAAACAACCGCAGTATCGTGTGGTGGTCATCGAAAAGGAACGCGCGCGGAACGGGCGTCCGGTCGAGGTGGTGGGAACATACAATCCTCGCACCAGCCCGGCCAGCATCGAACTCAAGCGCGAGCGTATCGACTATTGGGTATCGAAGGGCGCCAAGATGTCGGATCGAGTCACCAGGATCGTGTCCAAGCCGGCGCCGGCTGCCACCGCGTCGGTCGCCTGATCCCACCCCGGCGTAACGGCAAATTCCGCAGCCCGCGGGAATCCGCTTGGGCGGCGTATGGTTGAGCGATGTTCTGGTTCTGCCGCATTATCGTGAGCTACATAGAGACTATAGAGACATACTAAAGATGAGCGAGCCAACTGGTGATGTGCGCGTCCTGATCGAGCAGATTGCAAAAGCTCTGGTCGATGACCCGGCGCAAGTCTCGGTCAATCAGGTCGAAGAAGGTGCGGAGTCCGTGCTCGAACTCACCGTGGGTCCAAACGACCTGGGACGGGTGATTGGCAAGCAGGGACGCACCGCACGCGCCATGCGCAACCTGCTGAACGTCGCCGCTTTGAAGCTGAACCGCCATTTCACGCTGGAGATTCTGGAATAGCCGACGAGTTCATTACGCTGGCGCGCGTTCTCAAGACCCAGGGGCGCCGAGGCGAGGTTGCAACCGAAGCGCACAGCAGTGTCCCGGACCGGTTTAAGCAGGGTATGCGGCTGTGGGCTTTGCCCAAAGCCGCTTTGCGCAATGACGCCGTGCCGAATGACGCCGCCGTGCCCAACGAAAAAGGCGGCGCCAGGCGTGAGCTTGAAGTTGAGGAACTCTGGCCGCACAAGGGCGGTCTGGTCCTGAAATTCGAAGGCGTGAATTCAATTTCAGAGGCCGAAACGCTGGTCGGATGCGAACTGCAGGTTCCGTCCGGCGAGCGTTCCCAGCTGGAACCGGGTTGGACATACGTCAGCGACCTGGTGGGCTGTGCGGTGTTCGACGGCGAGCGCGAAATTGGTCGAGTCGCAGACGTTCAGTTTGGAGCTGGCGAAGCGCCGCTGCTGATCGTTAAGCCGGAATCGAAATCGGGATCGAAGCAATACGAGATCCCTTACGCGGAAGTGTACTTGAAAAGCGCGGAGCTCGAACGCAAGCAAATTTGGATGGTGCTGCCGGAAGGTATGCTCGATCTGAACGCTCCGTTGACGGCAGAAGAGAAAGAGCAGCAAAAAACAAGTAACAAGAAGCTGTGAGTTCGCGATGAAGATCGACATTCTCACGATCTTTCCTGATTTTTTTCGCGGACCGCTGGATTACGGCATCGTTCGCCGGGCTCGGGAAGCGGGCCTGGCGGCGATCGAAGTCCACGACTTGCGGGCTTTTGCGCATGACCGGCACCGCACCGTGGATGACCGCCCTTTCGGCGGCGGCGAAGGCATGGTGCTGAAGCCGGAACCGATCTTTGAATGTATCGAAGGGCTCCGCATCCCAAGCCTCGCGGAACGTCTTACGCCGGGTGCAAAGCACAGCGTGGTGCTGCTTTCGGCGCAAGGTCAACGTTTCGACCATCGCTTGGCGGAGGAACTTGCGGCGCTGGAGCAAATGGTTTTGATCTGCGGCCGCTACGAAGGCGTGGATGAACGGGTAGGACAGCATCTTGCCGATCGGGAACTTTCCATTGGCGACTATGTGCTGAGCGGCGGCGAGTTGGGCGCAGCGGTGATTCTCGATACCGTCACCCGGCTCCTCCCCGGCGCGGTAGGGAACGAAGCTTCGACGAGGCAGGAATCGTTCGCGGCGGCTTCGAAGGTGCAATCCGGCGGTGCCGATTCTACTTGCGCATCCGGCGGGCTGCTCGACTACCCGCACTACACACGGCCGGCAGACTTCCGCGGCCTACAGGTGCCGGAAGTTCTTGTTTCGGGCAATCACGAAGAAATACGCCGCTGGCGCCGGCGCACGGCTTTGGAAAAAACGCTGCGTAACCGCCCTGATCTTTTAGAGGGCGCCGAGCTTGGTAACGAAGATAAAGACCTGCTGGCCCGCATCGCGGGCGAGAAGAGTCCGCGAGTTTAGGAATTAGGATTTCAAGATGAGCGAGTGCAAGCATTTCTGCTACCGGGAGACTAGATCATGACCAACCTGATCATCGAAAAACTGCTGGCCAAAACCAGGCGTACTGACATTCCTGCATTCGTCCCGGGCGACAGCATTCGGGTCCACGTAAAGATCAAGGAAGGCGACAAGGAACGTCTGCAGGCTTTTGAAGGCGTGGTGATTGCACGCAGCCGCGGGCCGCAGGCCAGCTTTACCGTGCGAAAGATCAGCTTCGGCCATGGCGTCGAGCGCATCTTCCCGCTGCATTCCAAAGTCGTTGACCGGGTGGAATTGCTGCGCTCTTCCAAAGTGCGGCGCGCCAAGCTGTACTACCTGCGCGGCCTCAAGGGCAAAGCGGCTCGCCTCAAGGACGTGGACCGCGAGCGGGCTTTGGCGGAAGTTGTCAGCAAATAGCCTGAGGAGTCAGCGCGGGGCGTTTGCGGCTACTTGTGTATTTCGAATTGCAACGTCTCTTCGAAATGCTTTTCGGCGAGCTTGCGGATCAGAAATTGCAGAATCTGACGCTCGCCTTTCCGGATCTCGCGAAATTCAATCCCCAGGCCCACATTCCGTTCCGAATGCCTGACCAACCCTTTGAGGGTCAAATTCTGGTCATCGACATGGAGCGTCACTTTTAGTTCGGTGCCGGCGGGCAACACTTCTTTGGTGAGTACCAGGCATCCGATCTCCGACATATTCTTCAAGACGACATTCGCCTTGAAAGCCTGCGCGCCCGGCTCCACCAGTTCCGCGGTGCCTTCCAGGCTGAAGCGTTCCCGGCGACGGCGGCGCTCGTGGGATGCGAAGGTTCGAGGCCGATTGATGTTTCCGTCGAGCACGACCGGTTCGTAGGTCTCGACCATGTCGCGCAGTTCGGCTTCCCAAAGGATCCGGTCCGACTCCACACATTGCAGGCCGATTTGATCCTTTAGTTCCGAGTTGGGATCTCCTACCCACACCACCCGGCAGAACGCCTTGCTCCGGCCGCGCTCAATAGCGACGACTTCTCCCGCTTCCTTGACGCAGCGCAACCCGGTCACGCGCGCGCCATGTTCGGAGATGTCGTAGGTGCAGGCCATCTCCAGGCAGGGCTTTTGCGCGTCGTCCCAGTAGGTAACGCGTATGGGCAGAGCTACGTGCAGACGCTTGTTGTGGCGCTCTGGCGATAATTTGGAATTCTTTTCAGTCAACTGAGGCCGCCGAGGGAATCCCTCTTCCCTGACGCTAACAACCCGCGGCGCGACCGTCAATTTACCGGGGTAATAGTACCGGCTGGTTACTTTTGGGCCACTGAAAGCAGGTCAGTTATTGGAAGCCGGCTCGATCGAACCGGCCACACGCCCGCTTACGCGCTTTTACCCGAGGCTGCGGGCTGCGATTCGTCTCCGCTCTCGCCCAGCATGAATGCGAGTACGTCCTGCGGGACCGGCGCGTTCCATACCGGCGCAAAGGACTGGCGATGGAGGGGAGAAGGCCCATGCTCGCGCAGGGCCGCCAGATGCCTGGGGGTGCTGTAGCCCTTATTCGAGGCCAAACCGTATGCAGGAAAAACCGGGTCCCATGCAACGATCATGCGATCGCGAGCGACTTTGGCGATGATCGAGGCAGCGGCGATGGAAGCCGACAAGGCATCGCCGTGAATGATTGGCTGCTGCGGCAGATTACAATCCAGGCGCAGCGCGTCTACCAGCAGGTGATCAGCCGCGGGATTGAGACCCAACACCGCCTCGCGCATGGCGAGACGTGAAGCCTGGTAAATGTTGATCTGGTCGATGCGAGCGGCATCGATCGCAGCGACCGCCCAGGCTATGGCGTGCTCGCGGATTCGTTCAGCCAGAACTTCACGGCGCTCCGGGGGCAGCAGTTTAGAATCCCGCAGGCCGCGGATGCGATATTGAGGATCAAGGATCACGGCGGCGGCGACCACCGGTCCAAACAGCGAGCCGCGCCCGACCTCGTCAACTCCAGCGACGAAGCGCGCGCCCACTTGCCACACTTTCTTCTCAAACCGAAGGGTGCAGTGCAGCTTTTTCAGTAAGCGCAGCTTGGCCGCGGACGCGGAAAGCTGTTTCCCGGGCATGGCTTTTACAGGCACTGGAGAGATGACTTCATATTCTCTCAGCAAGCGGCGTGGCGCAATGTGGAAAAGCTCAAAGTAGTGTGAGGCGGACACTCTTATCCGCCGCGTTTGATGTTGCTTTGGGTTTCGGTTTGGCAAGTCTCCAAATTGAATATCGGTGCTAAAACACAGGAGCAGAGTCAAGATCAAAATCAAAATCAAAGTCAAAGTCAAATCAGAAGCAGAGTCAAAATCAGAATCAAATCAAAGTCAAAGTCAAAATCAAAAACGGCGGACAAGAGTGTCCGCCCCACACGTGAATGTACAATCTCTCCATGCAGCGCATGATGGTAGTGACCGCTCACCCAGACGACGAAGCCAGCAGCTTTGGCGGATCATTGCGTCTTTACCGCGAACGCGGAGTGGAGACCTGCATCATCTGCCTCACGCCCGGACAGGCGGCGTCCTACCGCGGCGGAGCCCGCAACGACCAGGAACTCGGCACCATGCGGCGCGAGGAATTTGCCGCAGCCTGCAAGATATTGCAGGTTTCCAACGGAATCGTGCTCGACTATCCCGACGGCCAGCTGCACCGGCTGGACATGCAGCGCGTGGTCTCGGATCTCTCCTTGCGCATCCGGCAGTTTCGTCCCCAGGTCCTGCTTACATTTGATCTTGCAGGCGGAGTTACCGGGCACACCGATCATACGATGGCATCTGTGTTCGCGACCCTCGCGTTCCACTGGGCGGGACGCAGCAATCGCTTTCCCGACCAGCTGAGCGAATCATTGACGCCTCACCGCACAGAAAAGCTGTACCACGCTACCGCCGATTTCATCCTGCCGGGCCGCCAGCCCGTTTCTCTGCCTCCGGCAACCACCATCATCGATATCGGCCCCTACCTGGAAACGAAGATTGAGGCATTCAAGGCGCATACCAGCCAGCAGCCGCTCTGGTTGCTGTTCGAAGAGTTTACGCGGAAACGCGGCGCGCGGGAGATGTTCCACCTGGCGGCTTCCGTGAAGATTGGACCGGCGGAGCAGGAGAGCGACTTGTTCGCGGGAGTTACTTAATAACCGAGGGTGTGGGACGGACATTCCAGTCCGTCCCTGTCTAACAGTTTCAGGTCAAATTCCCTGCCCAGGCGGAGCCTTGGACGGGCCACCCTAAAGCTCACATGGCTAGTGCGGCTTGATGATGTCGCTCAGGACATCGGGCTTCGATTCGTCCCGCACCAGGTGGGGATATTTTTCTCCGCCGTGATAATCGAGTTTGTAGGTCTTGTAATACTCCGTGTTCTCGACGAGGAGTTCGAGCGGAGCCGAGCCTTTTTTGCCCTCCCGCAACGCCGCCCGCAGGACATCCGACGAGAATTTTCGTCCGTTGACTCCAATCAGTTTCATGCCCGGACCGATTCCCGACTGCGCTGCCGGCATGCCTTCGACCGTGTCGTTTACCGTTCCGTCCGCTTTCAGCCACAATCCGATTGAGAAGGCTGCGTTCATGGTGTGCCTGGCCCCTTCAATCGCCTGCACCAGTTCGGAACGCGTGTCGTCATAGGTGACTTTCCACCCGCTGCTCTCGATGCCTCCCAAAGGTGCGCCGGGCCCATGATTGGTCAGGCGCTCGGTCCAGAATCCCCGCCAGTCGTAAGAGGCGACCTGGTTGAGCGTGCTTACGATGTCGTCAAAGGTGTAGGTCTTTACCTGCGGAGGCCCGCTCGGTGGTCCGTGGAAAATCCTGCAAAAATCGTCCAGCGATTTCTGCCCCTGAGTCTGCTTGCGGATGATCGTGTCTACCCAAAGCCAGTTCAATTCATCTTCGTCGTAGTAGTCGAGCGCGCGGCGCCACGACTGCCACTGAGGAGGCGCATCCTGCATGGCGGGAACGCCATCGGCAGTATCCTGCAGATTGCGCCAGGCGCGGCCTGGAATGTGGTCGAGAGTGGCAGCAGTGTAGGCGAGAGCGTTGCGAAACTGTTCCGGCGTCCGCTGGGCCATGCGTGCGGTGAGAATCTCTCCCAGATACTGCGTGAGCCCTTCGTACACCCAGAGCAAATCGGTCTGCATGGGCTTTTCGTAATCGGGAGTAGCCAGGCCGGCGGGGCGACGGTACTTCCCGTTCCACGAGTGCACGAATTCGTGAGACAGCAATCCCGCGCCCAGAAGACGGTTTGACGGATCTACGAGCGCCTGCTCGCCGAGCCGGCTGTCGTTGGATTCGTGATGCTCCAATCCAAAGTGAGCCACATGGTCACTCAAGCTGAACAGGAAGTGATAGTCGCGGTAATGCTGGGCTCCAAACAAGGCGTTGGTTTGGACGACCAGATTCTTGTACTGCTCCCAAACTTCGGCGGGAGCGTCGAGCGCGGCGGCGCTGTCGGCCGCTACGTCAAGCTCTACGGGAGGTTTTTGCCCCGGGTTGAGCGGCACAACTTTAAAGAACTCTCCCGTGATCACAGGCCCATCGACCAGCATGGTCAGGGAAACGGGAGCGAACTTGATTTCCTCTCCCGATTGCGATGCCACCGCCAGCGATGTGCCAAATTTCCAATTGGCGGGCAAGCGCAGGCTCGCCGTATAAGTCAGGTCGTCGGAGGCCCAGCCTGCGGGATATAGCAGCACGTCATTCCAGTTGAGCACCGCCATGCGGTCGGTGGCTGTGGCTCCCCCGGTATAAATGCCCTCTGAACCTGCCGAAGAGATGAAATCCAGCGAAGCTTCGATACTGGATACGCCGGCGGGTACATCCACGTGGAATGTCCAGCCATCCAGTAGATCGCGACGCCAGGTGAGGGACTGTCCATCCGCTGTGAACTTCAGCCCGGCAAGATCCTGGATCGGGCCCGTGGGGCCGTGATCGCCAGGAATCCACTTGGGATAGTAAAGAGTCAAGCTGCCCGGCTTGGCGGGAATCGTCATGCGGGCGTGAAAGATTTTTCGCGGCGCATCGCTGGCATCGACAGAAATGCTCACGTGCGGAGACGGCAGTGCAGCGGCAAAGGTCAATGAAGCCAAAACCACTGACAGGAGCAGCTGGCGCAGAATCCGTTCGGGGAAGGTAGGCAAAAGAGTGCTCCTTGGTAATTACAAAATCGTTTTAGGACAGTTGAATATAACAGTCGCTGTCAATCCGGTCACGTCGTGACCCAGAGCTCTGAGCTTCGGACAACACCCTCCAGCACGCCGCTCAGGCCAAGTGCCAAATGCCGTGTGCTGATTTATCATTTCGGCTGTGTCTCGAACTTCGCATCGCGGACGCTTCATCACCTTCGAAGGACTCGACGGCTGCGGCAAGAGCACGCAATTGGAAAAACTGGCACGTGTCCTGCGAGGGCAGGGCATACCCGTGGTAGTGACTCGCGAACCGGGCGGAACGGCCACCGGGGAAAAGATCCGTCACCTCCTGCTCGACTCGGCAACTGCCGCGCTGTCTCCCATGGCAGAGCTGGCTTTGATGTTTGCCTCGCGCGCCCAGCACATCATGGAAGTGATTCAACCCGCGCTGGCCGAAGGCCAGGTTGTACTTTGCGATCGCTTCACCGACTCCACCGAGGCCTACCAGGGTGGCGGCCGCAAACTGGGCAGCGAGCCGGTGCTGGCTCTACATCGCATTCTGTGCCACGGCCTGCAGCCGGATCTTACGATCCTCATGGATTCCAATGTCACCGCGAGCGTGGAACGTGCCCGCCGGCGAAACAAAGCCGACAATGCCAAAGCTGGACACGCCAGGCATGACGAGAACCGCTTCGAGCAGGAGAGCCGTGCTTTTTTCGGCAGAGTGCATAGTGCCTATCTGGCCATCGCAGCGCGCGAACCTCAAAGAGTCGCACTGGTGGACGCCCGCGGAACCGCAGCCGAGACCCATGCGCAGATCGTGGAGCTGGTGCGCAAAAAAATGAAATGGGGGTAGAGACAGCTGTCAGCTCTCAGTTGGGCGCCGGGTGTCGGCATATATGCCGTACCCCTGATAAACTCAGCCATCTCGGCTGAAACGGTTTGTCATTCCCGAAATACTGTTTCGCTGAACGCCGAGAGCTGAGAGCTGTGTTTAAAAACTTCCACGGCAATTCCGACATCGTCCATCGCCTGCGCGAGATGCTGGCGCGCGACCGTTTTCCCCAAGCGGTGGTGCTGGCGGGCCCAGCGGGTTCGGGCAAATACACGCTGGCTCTCATGCTGGCCAAGGCGCTCAATTGCCTTGCACCAAGCGTCACTGACGGTCTGCCCGACTTCTGCGGCGTTTGTTCCAACTGCGTGCGTATCGCGCAGTCGGAAGATCTCGACGCGCGCTTCGAAGAGGCAGTCGAAGCTCGCGAGAATTTGCGCGAGACTGACAAAAAAGAGACCCGGCTTTTCATTCAGACCCATCCCGATGTGCTGGTGATCCCTCCCGATCCGCCGCAGATGATGATCAAGGTGGACCAGGTGCGGCGCGTGATCGAAACTATTTATTACCGGCCCGGCGATGCGCGGGAGAGGGTTTACATCTTCACCGAGTCGTCCTTCATGAAGGAAGCGGCGAACTCGTTGCTGAAGGTGCTGGAGGAGCCGCCCGAGTTCGCAACCATCTTTCTGCTAACCGAAAACCCCGGCGAACTTCTGCCCACGATGCGCTCACGTGCCATGATCGTTACACTGGCCGCATTGCCGGCGGATGAAATCGAGCAGGATCTGGCCAAACATCGTCCGGAATGGACCCCAAAGCAACGCGCTCTCGTGGCGCGCCTGGCGAATGGCGCCATTGGGGCGGCGCGCGGCTTCGATCTTGCCGGCTACACCACCGCTCGTTCCCAGGCGCTAACCATCCTCAACACCGCGTTGCGCGGCACGGAACACACCGACCTGTTCAAGATGACCGAAACCTACCGCGCCGGCGCCGATGGACGGGTCAAGCTCGAAAAGCTGCTGCGCACGCTTTACAGCCTCTTGCAGGATCTGGCCTTCCTCAATTCGAGTACGCCGGAGCTGGTCCGCAATACTGATATTCAGACCGAGCTCACCAGGTTGTCCGAGGCTGCTGACTTTGGCTGGATCGCCTTCGCCGCTGATCGCCTGAACGAAGTCGAACGCGGAATGCGACGCAACCTGTTGCGCTCGTTGTCACTGGATGCATTCGCGACGGCGCTGGAAAAAAGCGCTTAACTTGACTCATACAGCCTGTCTAGGGCGATTGCCGATGGCTAAGTGCTTTCTCCCCCGCTACTTGGCCATTGTCATCGTTGCGCCGCTGTGCTAGGTTATCAACAACTCACGCCTCATTCCATACGCACGGCAGCGCGTGGTGTGGTCCGCAAAAGCGTGTCAAACGGTGGCGCCATGAAAAATGCAGTCGATGCACTCCCAGCCGATCGGCCTGTGGAAGCAGAAGGGTTTGCCAATCGAAAGCTGATTCGCCCTTCGCTGAACCGGACTGACCACAATCATGCGCAGGCATCCATGAGCGAACCCCGAGAACGAACCGAGCGGCCAGAACGTCCGGAACGCGATCGCAGTGACCGGCCCAGCGGTGGCGGAAGAAAACCGGCGCCTCCGGAACAGACCAATGCCGAGAATTTTTACTATCAAAAGCAGATGCAGTCGAAGACTCCAATGGTCATCGTGCTGCGCGACGGCGAAGAAATCCACGGCAATATCGAGTGGTACGACAAGAGCTGCCTGAAGGTCGCCCGCAACGGACAATCCAACCTGCTGATCTACAAGCCAGCGATCAAGTACATGTTTAAAGAGGGCGAGAATAGCAAGAAATAGCTCTCAGCGTGTGGGGCGGACATGAGTGTCCGCCGCCTTTGACTTTGCTCTCGAACTAAATACGATCCGCAAAAAAACCTTAGAACAACAGCAACCCCAAAAGCGGCGGACATGAGTGTCCGCCCCACACGGGCGCTGCTGACAGCTTCCTACAGCTTCGGCAACACAATTCCCTTTTGACTCTGGTACTTGCCTTTACGATCTGCGTAGCTGACTTCGCAGACCTCATCACCGGTGAAGAAAAGGATCTGGCAGAGACCCTCGTTGGCGTAGATTTTCGCCGGCAGGGGCGTGGTGTTCGAAATTTCCAGCGTGACAAAGCCTTCCCACTCCGGCTCAAACGGGGTGACGTTCACGATGATGCCGCATCGGGCGTAGGTGGATTTGCCGACGCAAACCGTCAACACCTCGCGGGGAATCTTGAAGTACTCCACCGAGCGCGCCAGGGCAAACGAGTTGGGCGGGACGATAGCGCAATCAGAACTGACGGTTACGAATGATCTTTCATCAAAATTCTTCGGATCGACCACGGTACTGTTGACGTTGGTGAAGATCTTGAACTCGTCGGCCACGCGCAAATCATAGCCATAGGAAGACAGCCCATACGAGATCACACCCTCCCGCACCTGCTTCTCGGAAAAAGGGTTGATCATGTCTTTTTCTTTGGCCATCTTGCGGATCCAGCGGTCGCTCTTAAGCATGCAGCTCCTTGAATAGCAGTCTTCAGTCCTCGGTCTTCAGTCGTCAGGAAAATCCCTTGGCTTTCACCACCACGGCATTTTTGCTGAAGACTGACGACTGGGGACTGACGACTGGGATACCACCGATCTTACGGGAGTGAAGCCGCGATTGACAATCTCTCTTATGTCCCTTAGCATCAATCACTTGGTAGGTTATTCTCAGCCCGACGACGGGAGCCTCCAGTGATCAAGCTCGATATCATCAACGAAGTAGTCAATAAAACGGGGATTACCAAGACCAAGGCCGAGTTGGCGGTGGAAACCGTTTTCGAGAGCATGCGGCGCTCGCTGACCAAGGGCGATCGTATTGAATTGCGGGGATTTGGCGTGTTCAACGTCAGGCCGCGCAAGACCGGCATCGGACGCAACCCGCGTACCGGCGCCGAAGTCTCGATTCCGCCCGGCAAGGCCGTGCGCTTCAAGCCGGGCAAAGAGTTGCAGTCGATCGACTAGGTTTTCAAGTGCAGTCCCGCCATCAGGACGGGGCGAGCGGTGCGAAGCGCGCCGCAATAATTCTCGTCTCCACACATCCTAGCGTCTAAGCCTTCATGTCCGACCTTAATCCTCCGCTTCCCCCGCCGACGGCAGAATACCTGCCTGCGGAAGTGTATGTAATCCAGCCTCCGAATCCGAGATACTGGCTGCACATCCTGCTGTTTCTCGCGACGATTTTTACCACGCTGGTGGTGGGCGCGAAGATGGAATTCGATTTCCTGCACAGCGTGCCTCCGTTCATTCATGGGGACGAAACCCTGCCGCTGTTCCCCGTGGGATGGGCGCTGCAAGAACCGTCCCGCCTGCTGCTTGGAATTCCCTTCTCGGCAACGCTGCTGCTTATTCTTCTGGCCCATGAAATGGGACACTATCTTTACTGCCGGTATTACGGCGTGTATGCGACCCTTCCTTTCTTCATCCCCGCGCCCACGCTGATCGGCACGCTCGGTGCCGTGATTCGCATACGCTCTCCCATTCGTTCGCGGTGCGCTTTATTTGACATTGGGATTGCCGGACCGATTGCCGGATTTGTGGTGGCACTGGCGGTGCTCGCGGTCGCGATGCCGCATTCTCGGCTGGTGCCGGGCGTGATGGCGAATTCGGATGTTGAGATGGGATATCCTTTGATCTTCCATCTGTTCAGCCGGATGTTTCCGCTGGTCAACGCAAGCGGCGGATCGGCGGCACTGCAGGACATCTATTTTCATCCCACGGCAGTGGCGGCCTGGGTAGGAATGTTTGCGACCGCATTGAACCTGTTGCCCGGCGGACAACTGGATGGCGGACACATTGTTTTTGCGCTCAATCCGCGGGCCCATCGCGTCGTCTCCCGGCTGACCATCGTCACGTTAATTCCGATGGCGTTTTATTTCTGGGCGGGCTGGCTGTTGTGGGCAATCCTGCTGCGCATCAGCGGCATGCGGCACCCGATGGTCGAGGACTGGCCGGGGATCACGGCGGGACGGCGGTGGCTGGCGGCGCTGGCCTTGCTGATGATGGTAGTGACGTTGACGCCAGCGCCCTTTGCGCACAGTTCGCTGCAGCAGGTGGTCCGTGCGATACGCGGGCACTAATTCCTCGTAGCGCTACGAAAACCTCAGTCTTCCACGACTCGTGCCGTCATCTCGACCGACGGCTTCTCACAGCGTCGCAGGTCGCGGACGGCCATCAATTCTTGATCGTCCAATAGGCCCCGCCTGCGCCGTCCTCTTTGAAATCGATAACCACCGGATATTGTTTGCCGCAACCTTTGACCAGCCACTTTTCCTGCCACTGTCTGGCGCGGGGCGCGCCTGAGAAGGGCGTTACGACGTAAGGCGCAACATCTTCAACTTTGTCGCATCCCAGGGTGGCCACCTTGCCGGTGACCCCTTGCATCGTGTCGTGCATGAGCTGCGGACTCGTCAGCGAGCCTTTTTTAATCGTGCCCGCTGGCAGATCTGTGCTCTGAGCAGGAAGCGACGGGCTGGTGGAACCCTTTACGGACGAGACCATCGGTGAGGCATCGAATTGCAGAAGCTGCTGTTCAACGTTGGCAGCGTTCTTCGTTACCCATTCAGTCGTCGTGCTGGCAGCTGACGTGCCGTAGGACCGGTGGGTATAAAACACCCCGACAGCTTCTTTGTCGACGAGGACGAACCGTATCGCATCAAAATCCACCCCGTGGGGGGTGGGCACCACTGCGGCCAAGAAATGCTCGCCGGGTTTTTGCCCTGAAGCGGAAACCGAAATCGTTCGCAGGACTGTGGCCTTCTGGCCTTGGACAATCGCCAGGACCCGACTGGTGATCGTGGCCAGAGCTTCCTGGTCATGGGCCGCGGGATACAAATCAAGTGCCAGCGAGTCGGTAAAGCTATGGAGGTCCTCCTGGCCGGAGGGCGTGAATTCATATTCGTGGCCGCTCGACGAGCGCAGGAAGTATTCGGTGCCCCGGAACGTGACCTTGGCCGTCGCCGGTGACTGAGCAGGCGTGGCGGCCAAACTTGTTGGCCCATGCGGTGCTGCTGCAGCAGCAAGTGCGATCGCCGTCGCGACCAGGGCGAATGCAAAGAAGAATGCGAAGAAGATGGATCGGCGTTTCATGATTTCGTCTCCCTGTTTGGTGCGACGAGGCGGTGGTGCCGCGTCATTCGGTGATGCCGCTTCAGTGCGTTATAGAGCTGGTAGAAATTGTCCTGCATCTGCGACCGCGTACTAGTGCCGCCAGGGGCTCAAATCGGTCTTGTGCTTCCCTCAGTCGCGGCTGGGGAGTCCGCGAACTCCCCTCATGACGATTATTACCGCGGCCCTTCCACTGACGAGGGAGGATGTTGTAAGTCGGGAGCGGAGTCAATAAAACAGTTCTTTAAATCTGGATTAACCGCGAAGTGGCTGCCAGGCGGTCTTTTAGAGAGACATCTTAACTGCTCATTCCAGTGCGAAGCCTCGCTATGCGCAAGGCAAACAAAGCAGGTTGTGCCACGGATGATGATAGTCGCCATTTCACGCATCCGCTGGAGGGTGAGTAAAAGCGCCTGATTTAGCCAACAACCTTGAATTGGGTTCGCTGATATGGCAAAGGCTCCAATGCGTTGGACTTGAGCGATCGGGCCAGGGCAACGCTGCCCCGTTTGGCAGGAACTCGAGACCGGTATGGTTTAGTCTTCCACTATTCTCGCAGTCATCTCGGCCGACGGTTCGCCGCCGGCAACTTCCTGGGCCAGGATCAGCTGACGCGCTTCCACCCGTATTTTAGGCAGCTGAAAAAAGAACAGGAACGCGGCGCCGATGCACGCCACCGCGCCCACGGAAACCGTAAATGTGGCTCCCAAATGTTCCGCTACAGCTCCGGAGAACAGAGAGCCAAACGGCGCCATCCCCATAAACATCATGGTGTACATCGCCATCACCCGGCCGCGCAGGTGATCGGGCGCCATGGCCTGAATGAGCGTGTTCGAGGACGTCATTTGCAGCATCATGCAAAATCCAACCGGAAGCAGCAGCCCGGCTGATAACCAGAAAGTCCGCGAGAAAGAAAACAGCACCAGGCTGAGGCCAAACCCGCCGCAGGAAAACGCTACCCAGCGGCCCAGTCCGAGAACTCCGGAGCGTGTCGCCAGAGTGAGCGCTCCCAGCAGAGCGCCCACTCCCGTTGCGCCCATCAGGATCCCCAGGCCGCGGGCACCGCCATGCAGAATCTGATCGGCAAAGACGGGCATAAGCACCGTATAGGGCATCGCCACCAGGCTGACCAGTCCAAGTAGAAGCAGCAGGACTCGAATGGGTGCGGTATGGCGGGCGAAACGGTAGCCTTCGATGAGATGGGCCAACACCGGACCATGAGCAGCCAGGCTCGCGGGGCGTTGAACCTGCATCATCAGCAATCCGGCGATCACCGCGACATAGCTGATCCCGTTGGCGAAAAAGCACCAACCCTCTCCGATTCTGGCCACCAGAATTCCGGCAATGGCAGGTCCGATGATTCGCGCCCCATTGAACATGGTGGAGTTCAGGGCGATGGCGTTCATCAGGTCTTCCTTGCCGACCATATCCACCAGAAAAGATTGCCGGGCCGGAATGTCAAAAGCGTTGACCACCCCCAGCAGCGCCGCCAGGACAAAGATTTGCCACACCCGGATGACTCCGGTCAGCGCGAGCACGGCAAAAATCAGCGCCAGGATCATGGACGAGATCTGGGTTCCAATGACGATCCGCTGGCGATTGAATCTGTCGGCGACGATGCCTCCCAGGGGCGCCACGAGAAATACCGGGATCTGGCTGGCAAAACCAGCGGCGCCGAGCAGCAGGGCAGAACCGGTCATGCGATAGACCAGCCATGACTCTGCAATACTTTGCATCCATGTTCCGACCAGCGAGATGATCTGTCCGCCGATGAAAAGCTGGAAGTTGCGGTGGCGCAGCGCGCGCAAGGTTGCGGACAGGCGGCTCGTACCCGGCTGCGCCGGCAAGGAGTTAGCTGACATTGGCTGAGGCTTTCCCATGAAAACTGCTGCACTCGATGATGGCGGGCCCGGCGGGCTTCTCATAATTTCAGAAGCTTTTTCAAGGAAGCGCCAGCCGTCCGCGATCCGCACTGAAATTTTAACTGATTGCGGAAAACTTCCAGCTTTCGCGGCGCGCTCGCGTGGAGTAGAGTATCCGATGTTCAACGTCGGGCCGTCCGGCGGTGTCCTTGAGGTTCGGCGAGGACAAGGCGAGAATTTCGTTGAGGTGGAATTTTCTGTGAGGCGCGGAAAATCCCTCTCGACTCTGTGCTGGAAAAATTCGGATGTTGAATCTCCAGCCATCGGAGAAACCATGAGCACGAATCCGGTTCATCATGAGCGCCGCGCGTCGCAGCGCTTTCCCTTCCAGTTGCCGGTTGGAGTGCGTTTGGCGGGCGCCGAACCCGAAGGCTGTGGCTTTACCCAGGACTTGAGCGGTCGCGGAGCATTCTTCTACACCGATTTTGAGGTGGCGGAAGGCGACGCCGTGGAGTTGACTTTCGTGATGCCCTCCGAAATCACCTTAACGGAAAACATGCGGGTCCGTTGCGGCGCCCGGGTCACTCGAGTTCTGCGCGTTGAAAGCAAGTTCGGCGTGGCCGTACACCTGGCGAGTTACGAGTATCTGTCCGAGGCGCAGAGCGCGGCTCCGGTGGTTGTGTTTCCTCGAGTTTCAGGCACACAAAGCACGAATCAACCTCGCAAGGACTCTTCAATTCCCGGTCCACCCGCCGTGGCTGTCTGAAGTGCATGTGTCCCGGCGCATGCATTTCTACGGAATTGGTCCACATGAGCTGTGGGGTGCGGTTTTCCACGGATTTACTTCTTCCCAATCCACATCTTTTTGCATAAGATAGCGGTTACAGATGGAAGATCGGCTTTGGGTTCCTCCTGGCACTTTCCCCCCGCGATGGTTGGAAGTTCGCCACTGGTGTGCGCGCCGCCAATGGAATTCGAATTTTCTATAACAAATCTGAGTTACGGAAGTCACTTGGCGTAACCCTTACATCTCAATAACATACTGTTTCAAGATCAGAGTGATGCCATGCAGGGTGTAGCAGTAACCATTCTCACCGAAGACCGCGAGCGGCTGTCGGTACTCCAGCATCGTCTGGAGGGGACCGGGATGGGCCGGAACGTCTTCAGCCATGCAGGCTTCCCCAGCAGTGCCACCGATGCCGTGCTGCGCCAGATTCAGGATGTCCGCACGGAAGTGATCATTCTTGATATTGACGCGCTCAACGCGCCACGGGCCATCACGGCCATCGAATTGATCCAGGCAAACACCACGGACATCGCGATTTTTGCCGTGGGTGAGATGAGCCATCCGCCCACCATTGTGGCGGCGATGCGCGCTGGCGCAGGTGAATTCCTGGAACGCAGCTCAACCTCTGAGGCCCTGCTCGAAGCGCTGACCCGATTTTCCGCCACCCGCAGCAAAGGCCGGGCATCCTCGGGCCGCGCCCGCATCTTTACCGTGCTCAATTCGAAAGGCGGCGCGGGTGGAACCAGCGTTGCCGTCAACACCGCCATCGCGCTTCAGGAAACACAGGGCGGAGTCCTGTTGGTGGACTTTGCGCCGCTGGGGCATTGCGCGTTGCACCTCAATGTGCGTCCCACGTTCGGAGTGGTGGATGCCCTGCAAAACCTGCACCGCCTGGATGCTTCACTGCTGGAAGGCCTGATGACCCAGTGCAAAGGCGGACTGCAGCTCCTTGCCGGCCCGCAACAGCCGCAGAACCTGAATCCGACCGCGGCAGAGCTAGCGCGCCTGTTTGATTTGCTGGTCGCCCACTTCCGTTATGTGGTGGTGGATTGCTCCGGACGCGTGGACCAGACAGCGCGGTTATTGTGCGACCATTCGAACGCCGCCCTGCTGGTGGCTCAGGCCGACGTGGTTTCGTTGTGGAGCGCCAGCCGCATTCGCGCATTTTTGGAAGAAGGTGGCACCAGGGACCGGGTGCGCATCATCCTGAACCGCTTCAAGAAGATTCCCGGTTTCACCGACGAGGATGTAGAAAAGGCCACCAACGGAAAACTGTTGTGGAAGATTCCCAACAACTTTCAATCGATTGCGCCTGCCATCGACAAAGGAGTTCCGGTTGCGACGCAGGAGAATACCGACATCGGCCGCTCGTTCCGCTCGCTTGCCGCAGCTCTGGCCCAGGCTGCTGCAACCAGTGAGGGTTCGCTTGACTTGTCATACCAAAATGATCGCGCCGACTCCAAGAAAACAACCGGACGGCTTCTGATATCGCCCTTGCGCGCGGGCCAGTAGATCCTTCCGATAAAGTTTCAGCTATCTGGCTGGGTTCCTTCTTCTCTCCGCTAGTTCCTGCAACAAATTCGAAACCACGGCTCGACCTTCGTCGGTCTGTGCGAGGTCGTGCGCCTCTTCTGGATCGCTTCTCCGGTCATAAAGTTGGACGCCGCGTTTTGTGTGAACGATCAATTGCCAGCGGGGCGTGACCAGCGTCTCCATGGAACCGGTAGTCGCAATCGGCACCCGGCCTTCGACTGCACGGTCCTCGCGAACCACGATGTCGGTTTGTGGAAGTTGAGCGATTGGATTTGGCCATTGCGGAATCGCCCCCGACGCTTGCCACAGTGCGCTCAGCGGGGGGCCGGGAAATATTTGCCGCGCGCCGGCGTCCGGCCGGTTCTGATCGAGCAGGCTGAGTATGGTGGATGGAATGGCGGCATTGCTCACCGGCATTGCGATCTTGGCGCCCTCCGGAAGATGCCCCGGATAGCTGAAGATCAGCGGGACATGGATGAGTTCCCAATAGAGCGCCGCGCCATGATAGGTCAGCGCGTGATCTCCCAGCGATTCGCCGTGATCTGACGTGACCACAACAATCGTGTTCTGAGTGAGACCCAGGCGGTCCAACTCAGCCAGCAGGCGCCCAAGGGAGTCATCCGCGTAAAGCACACCGGCGTCGTATTCATCGATGGAGGTACGGCGCGACGTGTCGGGCGACGTGCCCCGATCCCAGGGAGGCTTCGGATAGTTCGAGGGCCCGCCATACTTGTAGTGCGCGTCCAGGTAGTTCAGAAAGGCGAAGAATGGACGCCGGCGGTCACCTTCGACCCAGCGCAACATCTCCTGGTTCACATCGTCCGCGCGTTTGCGCACTCCGAACGCGCCGCCATAATCGCCCGAGCCCTCCGAGTCCTGATCAAGCCAGGAACTAAGACCCAGGGAACGCAGCGCTCGCGTCACCTTGCTCTTGTTGCTGCGGTAAAAGTAAAACCGCGCGATTTTTCGGCCGTATAGCGTCCGGGTGAGCGCGTCGCCCGCGGACGAGAAATAATCCTCAAAGTGAATGAAGCCCCGGCCCAGCCCGACTCCGCGGCTGAAATACACGCGGTTGGCGGAGAATGCTCCCGTCCGGTAGCCGCGTTGTTGCAGCACTTCTCCGAGCGTGGGATAACCGTTCATCGCGCTGCGGCCCCAGCCCAACCAGGGCATGGGCTGCACGTTGACCCAGCCATGTTCCAGGGGAGTGCGGCCGGTGACCAGGGACGCGTGCGACGGCAAGCTCCATGAACTGGGGGCAACGGCGTTTTCGAAAAGCACTCCTTGTTCAGCGATACGGTTCATGACCGGACTGGTGGCGCGTGTGTATCCGTAAGCGGAAAGATGATCGGCGCGCAGAGTGTCCACTACAACCACCAGCACATTGGGCGCGCCGGGAGAAGCGGCGGGAAGACTGCCCTCCACCCTGCGCTCGTAAAACTTTTTACTGCCTTGAATTCCGGCGAATACCGCCAGCAGGAGCACGATGGAATATGCCCACGACCTTTTCCAGAATCTCACCGCCGCCAGCTCGTGGTTCGCCAGCCATCGGATGAAGGCGGCGGCGACACCCAGGGAAAGAAGCAAGGAGGCCCGCGGATACAAACGGCCGGTCAAAGAGAGCCAATCATAAGCGGCCAGAAAGACCAGCAGAAAAACCAGAACTCGAACCGCCGGCAGGCGCTTGAAGAATCGCGAAACCAACCACACCGCCAATGCGACGAAGAGAAAAAGAATCGTGTCCACGAGGGGCGAGACCCACAGAATCTCTTTTGACGCGTGCATGATTCGGCCCCACTGCTTCCAGTTGACCCTTTGAAAGAAAAGCAGTCCGAGGCCCTCGACGAGCCCGGTAAAGATCCCGAACCATATGGCGATCCGCACAAGAAGATTTGCCGTCACGGAATTCGCATGCGCTTGCGGCGGCAAAGTAGGGGGCTCAGGCTTCATCTCCGTACACCCATGCTCTCACAGTCGGCGGGGAGAGAACGTTGTCCTCGCCGTTTCATAGTCCGATTAAGATGTAAAGTGATCTGGCAAACAGATTCGCCACGCTTGCAAAGAGGAATGCCTCCAACTCGAATCCGATCCCGCTCCGCGTTGCTTCCACTTTGCCTGGCGGGTGGATTGCTGGTCCGCCTGATTCCGGCGCGCCTGACTTTTCTCAATCCTGACGAAGTCCTTCATTATTTTCTGTCGCACCAGCCATCGCTCGCCAGTACCTACAGGGCCACGCTCACAACCGCGCATCCGCCCCTGATGATCCTGCTGTTGCACTACTGGCAAATTTTCTCCCAGTCGGAAGTGTGGCTGCGCCTGCCTTTTGTAGTCGCCGGGCCAGGGTTTGCCTGGGTGATGTATATTTGGCTGAAAAGGGTGACGGACAGATCCTCTTCGCTGATCGGGTTAATCCTGTTCCTGTTTTCACCTGCGCTGATCACGGTTTCATCCGAGGTCCGGCAGTACGCCCCGCTGTTGCTCTTCGCCGCTGGCAGTTTGTATTTCCTTGATCGAGCGATCGAAGAGATCTCCGCGCCGATGGTATTGCTTTCCGCTTTCGCTCTCTATCTCGCACTGCTGACCCATTATTCTGCCTTGATCTTTGCCCTCACTCTGGGAATTTATGCGCTGGCTCGCCTGCGCACAACCAGGCCCTCCGCCAGGTTGGTCGCGCTGTGGGGCGTCGGCCAGGCGGGAGCGCTTGCCATTTGCGGATTTCTTTACCGCAGCCACCTCGCCAAACTGCAGCACAGCGCGTTGCGCCAGGAAATTGCCGACACCTGGCTGCGTGCTTCCATTTACCATGCCGGGCAGGACCACCCGATACCTTTCCTCGTGACCAGGACGGTCCGGCTGTTCCGGTATTTTTTCAGCAACGGCAGCATTGGAGTTCTGGCGCTGCTGGCTTTCATCGGCGGGATTGCGCTTCTCATGCTGGATCGCGCTCCACGGCCTGAGAATCGCGCGCCCGCTCCCCGCCAGCTTGCTCTATTGCTGACACTTCCCTTTTTCATCACATCGGCAATCTCTCTCGCCGGCATCTATCCCTACGGCGGCACGCGCCACGACATTCTGCTCGCGACCTTTGCCATGTCCGGAGTGGCGCTGGGCCTGGCGCGTATCAGGATTCCACTTCTTCATCCTGCAACCCTGTGGCCCCTGCTCGCGCTCGTCGGCATCGGGCTGGCAATTGGCAATCTGCGCCCGTTTCCTACACCACCGTTTATCAAGGCAAAGAACCAAAATCGGCAACTCATGGCGCGGGCGATGAGCACGGTGCGGCTGGAAGCGCCTCCCGAGGCCGTTCTGCTCACTGATTACCAGGGCGGGTTGATGTTGAGCTACTACCTTTGTCCCGAGCGGGTGGTTGAGATCGAAACCACGCAAGACTTCCTTCACTCGGCCTGCGGAAACTATCGAGTGGTCGCGTCGTCTCCTGATTTATGGAGCTACGATTCCCGCACTTTTGCATCTGCCCTGCAGAGTGCGCAACGCGCCGCGGAAGCCCCGGCATGGTTATTCCAGGCGGGATGGATTGACGACAAGCAGGCGGAGTGGATCGGCGAGCTTGCGCAATTTGGTTGCCGCAGGCCGCAGACGTTCGGGCAGAACATCCTCCTGTGTCGAGTCGAGCGTTAGATATCACAAGGAAGATCTGAGCAGATTAAAAGGTAGGCTCCGATGAGCAGATTAAAAGGTAGGCTCCGAGGCCTACCTTTTTTGGGGTGAACACTCCTCAAACGACCGGGGTAGGCCACTGAGGTCAACAGTTGACTCAAAATAACTGCCGCCACCAACGGGCGCAATAGTCGGAAACGATTAGAAACCTTCGAGCGGAGTTATGCCCTTCGATTCAACGCATTCGTAGGCCTTGCGTGGGGAAAGATTCTTATGTTCTTCGGTGCCGCCGCTGGGCCAGTCGATGACCAGGCGATCGATCTTTTCGCTCTTGCCCAAGCCAAAAGTCAGCGGCAGTTCGGACTGCGAGAGATAACTTGATCCTCCCTTCACCATGCGAATCTGACTGCTTTCACCGTGAAAAATCCGGACCCTGGCTCCAATCGCATCGCGGTTCGATTTCGTGCCGACCAGGTGAATGCGTACGCTCCTGTTGCCGGCGATTTGATCGTTGCGATACAGATAGGCAGGCCCGTTGTTGGTGGTAATCAGCAGATCGAGATCGCCATCCCGATCGAAATCGCCGTAGGCCAGTCCGCGCCCCACCTTGGGCTGGGCGAAGCTGGCGCCGACTTCGCCGGCCAGGTCGCGGAATCGCCCCTGCCCGTCGTTGAGGAACAACTGCGGCGGTTGGGCGTAGCCCACTCCACGAACGTCGCGCACGGTGTCGTCGATGTGGCCGTTCACCACGGCCAGATCAAGAAAGCCATCAAGATTGGCGTCCAGAAATGCGCAACCGAATCCCAGCTTATCTTTCGAGGCGAGTCCGACTCCGCTCTGCGCGGCCACGTCGGCATAGTTTCCGCCGCCCGAGGCGTGGTAGAGGCCGATCATCTCATTATCGAAGTTCGTAATCGCGACCCCCGGGGTTCCGGTGTTTGCGAAATCGGCCACATCCACGCCCATGCCGGCACGAGCCTTGCCTTCGGCGCTGAAGGCAATTCCGGCCTCGACCGCGACATCCCTGAACGTGCCGTTGCGCTGGTTGCGGTAAAGCTTGTTGGGTTGGGTATCGTTCGCCACCAGCAAATCGGGCCAGCCGTCCTGTTCGTAATCGAGCAATGCCACGCCCAGGGACTTCGAACTGCTGTCGAAAATTCCGCTGGTGGCAGTCACATCTTCGAACTTGCCGTTGCCCAGGTTGTGAAACAGCCAGCAGGTTTCGCCGCGATACGCTTCGGGAGTGCAATAGGACTTGTGTTGTCCGTCGAGGCTGCAGAACACGTCGTGTTCGGGAGACCATTTCACGTAGTTGCAGACGAACAGATCCAGCAATCCGTCGCGATCAAAATCAAACCAGAGTGCGGACGTGCTGAAGGCCTGGCGGCCGCCCAGTCCGCTGGCCTTCGTGACATCGCGAAATGTGCCCTTGCCGGTGTTTTTGAACAAGATATTCTGTCCCACGCAGGTGACCAGGATGTCGGGGAAGCCGTCATTGTCATAGTCCCCGATCGCCACACCCAGGCCGTATATTTCGACGTCGAGGCCGGCGCTGCGGGTTACGTCGGAGAAAGTGCCGTTGCGATTGTTGCGATAAAGCTTCATGGTGCTGCGTTCGCGTTTGTGTCCGGGCCAGTCCGTGCCGTTGATCAGCAGAATGTCCTGCCAGCCGTCGCTGTCGTAGTCCAGGAAGGCGCACCCGGCGCCCAGGGTTTCGGGCAGCAGCTTGCCGCCGTAGGCACCGCTGTTGTGGCGGAATTGCACGCCTGCTTTAGCGGTCACATCCACCAGACGGAAACCCGGAGAAGGCAGAGCCGGCGCCGGTTTCGCCAGGGCGTCCAGCAGCAGGCCGGAAGCGGACGCCATGCCCGCCATGCCCTGCAGGAAGTGCCGCCGGTTCACGGCAGGTTGACCAGGCCGTTGCGGATGGCGTAAACAACCAGCTCTGCGGTCTTGTGGATTCCGAGCGCGTCCATGATATTCGCCCGATGAACGGAAACCGTGTTCGCACTGAGCTCGAGGGTCAGGGCAATCTCTTTATTGGACTTCCCTTCCACGATCAATTGCAGGATTTCAAGTTCACGCGGCGTGAGATGCTCGTCGCGGTCTCCTCGGAGCGCAGCGGGACGGTTGAGCTGTGAATCCAACACGGTCTCTCCCGCCACCACCCGGCGAATGGCTGCGCCTAATTCCAGATCCACCGCATTTTTCAGGACGTATCCGCGGGCGCCGGCATCGAGAGCCTGGCGCACCAGGGTCTCTTCCGGATGCATGCTCAGCATGAGGATCAGTGTCTGCGGCTGCTGTTCAAGAATCTTGCGCGTGGCCTGCAGGCCGTTCATGTTGGGCATGGCGCAATCCATGACCACGACTTTCGGAGCAAACTGTTTTGCCAGACGCACGGCTTCGACGCCGTCGGCGGCTTCACCCGCCACTTCGATGTCAGGCTCGTCTTCCAGAATGCGCCGAAAACCGCGCCGCACCAGGCTATGATCATCCACCAACAGCACGGAAATTTTATCCGCCATGCGTCTCCAGCTTTTCTCCCAGCTTCTCTTTGGGAATGGTCAATCGTATTAGAGTGCCGCTAGGGACCGGCCGGACAAATTCGAGGGCGCCTCCCAGCAGTTCTGCGCGCTCCCGCATCGCCACCAGCCCAATCCCCTGTTTGGATGCTTGGTCCACGAATCCGCTACCGTGATCCTCCACTTCCAGCTTCAGCGTCTGAGGCGAATATCCTAAACGAACCCAGGCCTCCCGGGCTCCGGAATGCCGCGTCACGTTGTTCAGGGCTTCCTGCACCACGCGATATACATGAATAGCAGCATTTCCATCCACCGGATAGGCCGTCCCGGATTTTTCATACGATATGTGAATGCCGGCCTGCCTTTCCACCACCGGCAAGTACCAGTCGAGAGTGCTTTCCAGACCGGTCTCGTCCAGCATCACGGGATGCAGAGCCTGAGAAAGGCTGCGGACCTTGTCCAGTGTGGACTGGGCGATCTCCGCCACCTCGCGCAAGTCGGCGCGTAAACGCGAGCCTTCCGGCACCTGGTTCCCCGCGCGTGACAGCATAGCTCCCACTGCGGTCAGGATCTGCCCGAATTCGTCGTGCAGCTCGCGGGAAATATGGCGCAGAGTGGATTCCTGAGTCGAAATCAGTTTCTGCGCGAGCTCACTGCGTTGAGCGGATAGCGCCGACAGCCGGGCGAACAACTGCCGGTTGGAACGGATGGAATAAAGCCCGGTGAGCAGGATCGCCACCAGCGTAAGGGTCAAAAACAGATAGACCTGGCGCTGCACCCGATCATAAATCTGGGCAACGCGTTGAGCCGCCTGCTGCTCGCTCTCATTGTTTTGAACCAGCAGCCGCGCCACCGCCGTGCTCAACGCAGCCTGTCGCGCCTGCAAGGAAAGTTGTATCTGGGTTCGCGCTTCGTCCTGCTTACCGTTCGCGGCCAGCGCGAATGTGCGATCGACCGCATCCCAGAACTGGGCGATGGAATTCTTAAGATACTGGCGCTGTTCCGGAGTGCGGTCAGCAATCGCGACCTGTTCTTCCTGTCGCACCGCATCGGTTAAATCATCCCGCACCCTCTGAAATTGTGCCGACCAGGCGGTCAAAGGATAGGGTTCATTGTTATCCAGCATGTCTCGCATTCCCAGGGCCAGGGTGTTGAGGTCATTCTGAATACGAAGCAACTGGAGAGAGTCTTTGCGGTTACGGTCCACCAGGTTATTTTGCAATTCGCGCAGGCCGGAGATCTGCGAGATGACGTATCCCGAGAAGGCCACGACCGCAGCCAAAGTAATGATCAGCCCCAAGAAGAGTCCCGGAGTGGGAGACCGGTGAGGCGCAGGTGGAGGCGGCACGCACCGAGGATACAACGCGCTGGCTTCAAGTTCCAAGGCGCGTCTCACGCGTCCTGTAATCCTGAGCGGAGAAACTGCTTCGCTTCGCCAAGCAGTTTCGAGTCGAAGGACCCCTGCGAGCTTAGCGATCGCGCGAAGACTGGGCGGGAGTGACAAGTCAACTTCCAGGAACTACGGAGCCGCCGACGGCATAGGGGTCCTTCGACTGCGCATAAAGTTCGCGTCGCGAACTTTATGCTTCGCTCAGGATGACAGAGGGGAGGAGACCTAGGTCAGTCGCGCTTTTCTGCGGGGACGCCCATGTCTTGCGGGAACGACTTGAGCGCAACATCGCGTGACTTGGAGGAAGCCTTCTTTTCGGCGTCCGTGGTCGATTGGATCAGCGTTCCCTTGAGCACGTAATAGGCCTCGTCGCCTGGATTCTTCCCGGCCCCGCGATCGACCACGCCCTTGAACTCGTACGATACGCCGTGGACGATTTGGGTTGTGAAGTTCAAGGTCTTGCCCTCAAGTTTTCCGGACTTGAAGAACAGATCGAGAAACGCTCCGCGATCGCTTTCCCCATCGCCGTAGCGCGAGATAAACCCTGTAACGCGGCCTTCGTCTTCGACCGTGAGCTGTACAAACTCGCCGTCCTGCAGGAACGAATACATACCGGAATAGTCTGGTGACGGCTTTTGGGCGGGCGGATTGGGCGCTGTATTTTGCCCACTGGCGAGCAAACACAGCAGCAAAAGCATGGCGGGAAGGAACCTGCACAGTCTCTCCATGTGCGTATTAAAACATGGAAAGCCGGGGGCACGCAGCTGGATGATCTAACCCGGTTTTCTCTGCTGCCGGCTTCGGCCGGGCGGGGACGCCCGTCCTCCATGCGGTCTATAATCCAGCTTTGCGCCTTAATGCTTAGCTGATGAAGCCATCCCCGGCGATCCTCGAACCCGCGGTTGAATCAGGATGGGAAGCCCGGCCGGTACCCGCATTTCTGCTGGATTTGCCGCCCTGGCATGAAGTCTTTTTTCGCAACCTTGCGGACCTGTTTCGTCCGGCAACGCGATCCGGCCCGCTTTACGCCCGCCCGGGATCGTTTTGGCCCGATGTTTTTGTCACTTCCCGCCTTCCCTGGAACCGGTTTGCGCAATCGGTGGCGTGCCATGTCGCGTTTATCGTGGCGATCTGGGGATCGGTGCAGCTTTGGCCGCAAAAGCCCGAAGTCGTCCGTCCCCGGTTTCAACCCTCAGATGTAATTTATTACGCTCCGTCTGAGTATCTTCCGCCACTCGATACCAGCGCTGGAAGAGCGCTGCGTCCGCAAAAAGGCGAGCCGGAGCATGCCCCGCAGCCCATTATTTCCGTACCAGCCGAAGCCGACAATCGCACGCAAACGATTGTCACGCCTTCCAACATCAAGCTGAATCATGATGTGCCACTGCCGAATATCGTGGCCTGGTCGCAAACCCCGGCTCAGCCCGCAATGCCGCTGGCATCGACGGTCGGCACCACCAGTATGCGGATCCCGTCTCTGCCCACGACGGCAATCGCGCCGGCGGCGGAAGCTCTTCCTGCCAATCTGAAGCAGGCCCCGATGCTTTCCCAGGCAGCTGTCGCCCCCGCGCCGACGATCGATGCGGAATCCTCGCGCACGGTGCGCGCTCCGCAGGCCGCGGTCGCGGTCGTGCAGCCGGCGCCACGTGTGGACGACTCTTCGGCTCGCCGGCTGGGAGACATCAACATGGGGCATGCTCAAGTGGTGGCGCCCGCTCCCGAGTTGCCGGTGGCCGAGCAGCATGCGATGCAGGGCCGGACGCAACCCAATCCCGCCGGCGGGGCAGGTTCTGCGGCCGTGCCGCCTCCGCCTTCTATTTCGGGCGATGCCGGTACACCCGGAAACGGAAGGATCATCTCGCTCGGTATTCATCCCGCGGTGATGAATGCCGCGGAATTGCCGGCCGGCAATCGGCGTGGAACTTTTGCGGCGACTCCCGCGGGCAAGAGCGGAGCGTCCGGCGCTCCGGATGTTTCCGCCAGCGTTCAACCGAGCGCGAACGGCTCCGGTTCCGGCAAGAATCGTGACGGCATCCCTTCCGGCCTTACTGTGGGCGCAGGTCCCGAGAATCAAAATAGCGCTGCCGTCGCCGGAGCAGGCAATGGCAGCGGAGGCGGAACCGCGGCCGGGCGGAGCGGCCCCGATCAGGCACGCCTGGTTGCGGATGCGACTTCGCCGCGAGTCACGGCAACGCCTCCTCGTGCACTTTCAGAAGTCTCCAGAGATCGAGCGACCGACGTGGACCGATGGATCTTCGGAGACAAGAAGTTTTATGCCATGACTCTGAACATGCCGAACCTGAACTCCGGCGGGGGAAGCTGGGTCATCCGCTTTGCCGAGCTCAACCCGAATGAGGCCAAGGGCGATCTCACCGCTCCAGAGGCCACGCAGAAAGTGGACCCCGCCTACCCGCTCGAATTGATGCGCCGCAACGTGCAGGGTACGGTCACGCTTTACGCGGTCATTCGCAA
Source organism: Terriglobia bacterium (assembly GCA_963814725.1). GTDB lineage: Bacteria > Acidobacteriota > Terriglobia > Terriglobales > Acidobacteriaceae > JAIQFF01. The sequence goes on along the minus strand of CAWFDY010000009.1, from coordinate 786,128 downwards.
CGACGGGTCAGTCAGCGATGTCAGAGTGCTGCGCGGTGTGGACGATCAACTCGATCAATACGCGCGTGCCGCGCTGGCGCACTGGCACTTCCGGCCGGCCACCAAAAATGGCGCCGCCGTGGATCTCGAAGCTGTGGTGATGATCCCGTTCAAGCCGGTGCGGCTGAAGTCCAGTTTCTAGAGTTTGGAAACGTCCTGCGAACGAGCGGTCAGCCCTGACCACCCCATTCGGTCACAAGGCTGGGCGGGCGCTTCAAGGTCTGCATCACCACGCAGTACTGCTCAGTTTTCTCTCTCAACCCGCGCAGTTGTTCGGGGGTCGCATCAGGCGCGGCAATATCAAAATGAAGATGGATGCTCTCGAAGCCGACGGGAATGTCTTTTGATATGCCAAGAGTGCCTCGTAGATCGAGCTCCCCTTCGACTGTCACTTCAATGCGCGTGGTGGGTATGCCCATCGCCGCGGCTACCATCTGGCAGGTAATCTGCGCGCACGCTGCCAGTGCCCCGAGCAAAAGATCTCCGGAACAGGCGCCGGCCCCGGCGCCACCTACTCCCTTATGGGCTTCGGCGTGGTAGATGGCGCGGCCGATATCGACCGAGCACGATACCGGGGCGTCCGTTTGCCCGCCCTTCGCCCGAAGAGTGATGTGCGATGCAGTGGGGTCGCTGCGATATTTTTCTTTCAGCGGCTTCTGAAGCGATCGGAGATCCATGGCCACCTCGCTACTTATATTCTTTCTATTCTTCGCCGGGGCAGCGAGCCTGGCCGCGCCGCCTTGAACCCGCAGCATCCGCTTGCTAGGATGATAAGCGCAGCTGAGGAACGCCCATGCCCAAGTTCGTGATCGAACGCGAAATACCTGGAGCCGGAAATCTTTCCGACGCCGAACTTCATGATGTTTCCAAGAAGTCAGCCGATGTTCTGAAGGCAATGGGCTCGAAGATCCAATGGCTTCACAGCTATGTGACCGGGGACAAGGTGTACTGCGTTTACCTGGCGCCGGACGAGGCCACTATCCAGGAACACGCCCGACGCGTTGGACTTCCTGCCAATCGGGTCTCTGCCGTACGCCGCCTCATCGATCCCACCACTGCAGAGTAAAACCCCTCGTCAGTGTTTAAAGCGTCAGGGCCTTCGGTCTGTCCTCGACCTGCGGCGCTAACCCAAGGGAGATGTTGGCTCAAGCGTCAGCACTTCTTCAACAATTTTCTCGACCGGCGAGGTCCAGCCCTCAAGCCAGGCCGTCACGCCCGCAGTGTTGGTCAATACCTGCCTTGCATGGTTAAGGCTGGTTTCCAGTTTGGTTTGCTCCGCCAGGTTGAGAGGGGCGCCGATGTTTTCGCGCAGCGCGGCCGCTGCGCCCGCGAGCCGTAGAGAGTGTTCGGCGTCACGCCGGTCCGCCGCCGCGCATGCGAAACATTCCAGCAGACGGGCAATGCCGCGCTTATGGTCCATTTCATGAAAAATCTTAAGGCTTTGCCGGTACATCGAGCAGGCTGCTGGATAATCTCCCTGCTCCGTCGCTAGGTTTCCCAGGTCAGCGAGCGTGCCGGCGATGCCCCAGCGATCGCCAAACTCCTGAAAAATCGCGAGCGCTTGTTCATACAAATTCCTGGCGGTCGCAGAATCACCCTGATCGCGGGCCACGTCCCCCTGATGGTTCAGCGTCCAGGCCACGCCTGGACGGTCTCCGAGTTCCTGGAAGATTGAGAGGCACTCCTGGTGCAGAGAGCGCGCGCGAACGTAGTCGCCTTGCAGCTTTACGATCGTGGCCAGGTTGCTGAGAGAACGAGCCACCGCCTTCTGATCGCCTGACTCTCTCCACAACTTAAGGCTCTCTTCGAACAGAGAACGCGCGAGCGGGAGGTCACCGCGGTCCCGCGCGTTGACCGCGAGGGCGTTGAGCGAGACGGCGGCGCCCTGCTGGTCTCCCAGCTGGCGAGCGATCTCAAGGCTCTCTTGAATGAGCGGATCTGCGAAAGCGTAATCTGCCTGTGCGGCTGCCAACACACCCGCGGCAAAAATCGCGCGAGCGCGAGACTTGGTGGGAGCCGCTGCCGCTGGAAGTTTCAGCAGCTTTCCCAGCCAACCTCTGCCTTCTGCGAAAAACTCGCGCATCTCCCAATAGCGAAACAGAACTGTGCCCAGGCGCAGGCCCCACTCCGCATCTCCGGTCTCGGTCAGCCACTCCAGGGCTGCGCGAAAATTGTCGTGTTCCTGCGCGAAGCGTTCCAGCCACTCGGTTCCCGTCCCGCCGGCTTCTTGTGCCGGATCTTCCGCCAGCACCAGGCAGTATGCGGCATGGGCGCGCTTGGTCACGGCCTCTTCCCCGCTTTCCTCCAGTTTTTCCAGAGCGTACTCGCGGATCGTCTCCAGCATCACGAAGCGCGACTCGCCATTCGCCGGATCGACCCGCTGGGCCAGACTCTTGTCCACCATGGACGCCATGCCGTCGAGCAGATCCAGATCGAGATCGCCCCTGGTGTCGCATACCGCCTCCGCGCCTTCCAGTGTGCATCCGCCCACGAACACTGAAAGTCTGCGCAGCAGCTTCTGCTCGGCTGCACTCAGCAGATCGTGGCTCCAGTCAATCGCCGCGCGCAGCGTCTGCTGCCGCTGCGGCATATCGCGCGATCCCCCGGTCAATAACTGCAAGCGGCGGGTAAGGCGCGTCCGCATCGCCGACGGAGAGAGAACTTTAACCCGGGCCGCTGCAAGTTCGATGGCAAGCGGCAAGCCATCCAGCCGCGCGCAAATCTCGGTGACGGCGGCGGCGTTTTCCTGGTTGAGCTCAAAATCCGGCTTGACCGCCGTGGCACGCTGCACGAACAGCGCGATCGCGGGATACTGCAACAGCTGTTCCAGCGGAGGCAGGGCTTGAGAATCCGGCAACTCCAGCGGGGGCACGGGAAATTCGTGCTCTCCGTAAACGTGCAGAGCGGCACGGCTGGTCACCATGATTTTAAGATTCGGAGCCATCACCAGTAGCTCCGCCACGGTCGGCGCAGCCTCGACCAGATGCTCGAAATTGTCGAGCACGAGCAGCATGGGTGCGGGCAACGAATCCTGTAAATTCTGCTTGAGTAATTCGAGCGGCGGCTGGCCTCCCGTTTCCCGAATCCCCAAAGTTTGAACGACGAGGGAAGCGATCGAGCCCGGATCGCCAAGCGGTGAGAGTGCCACAAAATGAACTCCGCCGGGAAAGCTCTCAACCAGGCCGCTCGCCACTTCCACCGCGAGGCGCGTTTTGCCGATCCCGCCGGGACCGGTGACCGTGACCAGTCGCACATCCGGACGCTGCAGAAGTTCCCGGGCGGCAGCCGCTTCCTTTTCTCTTCCCACAAACCCGGTACGCTGCACCGGAAGATTCGCCGGACGGATTTCCATCTGCCTGACCGGCCTCTCCTGCAGGCGGTCGCGTATGGCTGCCAGTTCGCGTGCCAGCTCCCGGGTGGAGACGTAACGCTTATCCGGCTGCTTCGCCAGGCATCTTTCGATGACCCAACACAGAGGAGCCGGAGCTTCGCAATTTTGCAACCCAACCGGTTCGGCTTGTTCGCGGAGAATCGCCACCATGGTCTCGGCCGTCGTGCCCCTCGGAAACGCCAGTTTTCCAGTCACCATCTCGTAAAGCACCAGGCCGAACGAGAACTGGTCTGAGCGGAAGTCCATCTGGCCGCCGGCGACCTGCTCTGGGGACATATATTGCACCGTGCCCAGAACCATGCCGGGTCGAGTCTGCCACGCAACGGTGGGACTCAAATCCGACAGCTGCCCGCTGGGGAATGCCAGCTTGGCCAGGCCAAAATCGAGGATTTTGACGTACCCGTCTTCCGAGACCATCAGGTTTTCGGGCTTCAGGTCGCGGTGCGCAATGCCGGCTTCATGCGCCTTGGTCAGGCCTTCAGCCACCTGCGCCGCGATTTCGATCGCTCTTCGGATGGGCAGCAGGCCGGAGATAAGCAGTTCGCGCACCGACTTCCCTTCTACCAGCTCCATAGCAATGTAGTGGGTGGCGCCGTCCTGCCCGAGTTCGTAGATGGTGATGATATTGGGATGGTTGAGGGCAGACGCCGAGCGTGCCTCCTGCTCAAAGCGTTGCAAGCGGTCGCTGTCCGCCGCAACTGCGGCGGGCAGAATTTTGATGGCAACGCTGCGATCCAGGCGTGGATCGCGCGCCCGGTACACCTCTCCCATCCCACCTGCACCGAGAGCGGCGATGATTTCGTAGGGCCCGAGTTTGGTGCCAGAGGTGAGGAGCATTCCGGGGATCATTATATTCTTCGCGCCAGCCCGGGCAGGGGTCCGACTATTCCGAACGGATCTTTCATCGAGAAAGGGAAAGTGGAACCTGGAAACTGGAAACTAGAAACCGGCCTTAGCGGTCTTCCCTTCCAGCATCGCGTAGATTGCGGGATTGGTGCACACTTCGTAGTACCAGCGCTCGGTCCAGTGCTGCAGCGAAAATTTGTGCGGATCAATTTGCGGAATGCGGCTGGAGCGGACCAGCAGTGTCTTGAAAATATCATTTCCCACCGGCACCAGGCCGCTCTGCAGGTGGAACTCTTCGCTGCCCCACAGCTTCGGCAGTTCCAACTCGCAGGGCTGGAGCGAAATCTCCTGTTGCAGGCGCTGGAAGGCGGCTTCGCTCAGGCGAATTCCGTTCAGGTTGTATTTCAGTATGAAATCGTCCGGACTCTCGCCGGCATCGGCATCCTTCACCGTTTGAAATGCATAGACGTTGAACGGTCCATCCACTCCGGCGATTGCCTTGCGCACGCGTTTGTTGCAGGAGGACAGCCGGTCGCTCTCGTTCAGCGCGTCTGAGATCATGATCTGCTGCTCGCCGTCCAGCAGGTACATGGGCGCTGAATCCTGGAACGAAATCCCCGTGCCCAGCTCCAGCCCGGGCAGTCGCGCCCGTTCGAGAAGATGATTGTAGCCGCGCACGATGTCGATGATTTCGCGCGCCAGCACGCAAGCCCGGCTTACCGCGAGGGAAGCCTCACCTTCGTGTTCGATCATAGCGACGATGATCGCGTCCCCTTCAACAAAAACTTTCCGGGCTCCGTATTTGGCGAGCAGCTTGTTGACCGGATCGTAAAAATTAAGGCTGAAGTAGGAGGCCGGATTCATTCCCTGTTCCAGCAGCGAGCGGGTAAGCCGGGACGAGTCCCGTATATCCGCTTTCAGAATGACGTGGCGCAAAACTTTATCTTCCGAGGGCTTCTGCTCTTCCGGCAACAGAAACTCGTACAGAGTGCCATTCATAGCCGAGAGTTCCCGGATCTTCCAGTTGCCAATGAGATTTCCGCTGTCCAGGGTGGAATTCAACGCCTCCAGGCGCCGCAGGTCGCGGTGGTAACGCAAAAAATCACGCAGAAAACGGGCTGCAATCTTTGCCCGATCGCTTCCGCGGCAGCCGGCCACGCGAGCCGTTGCCGAATGCAAGCTTTGCGCGGAAAGTTTGTTGTGTTCCTGGATCAGCTTCTCCACCCGGTCGCGCTCCTCCCGCGAGATCAGGCTGTTTTTCAGTTGTTGCGCATTGATCCGGGGCGAGTATTCGGCAAGCAGCGGCACGACTTCATAGGAGGCGATCACATGCTCCATGAGCTTCTCGCGCTCCAGCGATTCCAGCCATGCATCCAGGCGTGCCTTCTGGCTGCGCCCTTCGTGAGTACTGTCGTCCGGTTGCCCCGTGCCCACCAGCTCGTGGGCATTTTCCGGGACGTTCAGCCAGCCATCGAGAGCGGTTTCATCGTCGGCCTTGGAACCGAGATTCAGCGACAACAGGAATTCACGAGCCACCCGAAGAACGTTCGAAAATCGATCGGGATCGCGGTCAAAATTGCCCAGCATGACGTAATGCTCGGCGTTCAGATAAGTGTCGCAGCCGTCGTCGGTAAAAATCAGCGGGTTCAGAAAAAGTTTGTATTCCACTTCGCTGTGCAACCCGAACAATGAGCGGCGCATGCGCGCCAGTGTTTCCTTCTCGAGCTCGCGCAAGACCCGGAACAGCTCTTGCCCGGTCTTGCGCAAGATGATTCTCTTGGCCACCTGAAAGGCGGCGACCCGTTCGCGATACTCGAGAGCTTTCTGCTGGCGCACGCCTTCGTAAGTCTTCAGCATCATGCGGCCGCGTTCCAGCACCTGCGCGAACTGTGAATTCAACTCAATGCGCAGGAATTTAATGATGGCCGCTCGAGCCAACACATCCACCGAGAGATTGTCAGCCGCCTTGGCCCGGTTCAGTGCGGACACGTGCAAATCGGCGAGAAGAGGTTTAAGTTCCGCTGCGCTGGCTTTGGTCGCGAACTTCAGCGTGGGGCTGGATCCGATGAAGTGATTGCTGGCTGGACGCTCCGTGCTCTCCGCCGCCAACAACCCATCCATGTCGCCATGGCGAACGATGAGCCGTGCAATCTGCAGCCGCGCCTGCTCCACAAACCTGGGACTCAAATGCACGTCATGCCGGAGGTTATCGACGCCGAGCTGCAAATTTTCCAGGGTCAGCTTAGGCCTGTAACTCCCCAGCTGAGGAGGCAGCGGCTCCTCGGCGGTACGGCCCAGCCTGAAGATAGGAATGCGTGGCATGTTGGGCGTCTCTGGTGTCGGGTCGTGCAAGTTTCGCGATGGGCCAGTGAAAATGACCCGTCGGCCCTCGGTTCCGAGGGTCGGCCCGACTCTCTCGCTCCTCGTAAATTACTGATTTTTCTACGTGTACGGAGCGTAGCATGCGTTCCGGGCGGGGCCAACGTTACCCAAGTTACGTCCCGCGCGGGAGACAGAACATAGCGGACTTATTGAGGGGTCTGCAGAGGATGCGCGGCCTTTTCGAAAAACTCGTTCTGCAGTTTCAGGCTCTCCTGGTCCGCTTTGACAGCGCGAATGCCTTTCACGATCCCGTCAATCCAGGCATTCATCTCGAACTGGCCCAATTCGGCCGTGGCCAGCGAACCATCTCCAGAATAGTGATTGGGGAAGCGGGCGTACCACCAGATTCCGGTATACAGGCTGTCCGGCAGCTTCTGGCGGCCAAGATCACCCCCTGACTCGCTTTTGGCCCTGCCCTGATGAACCAGATCAGGATGCGCGATCAAGAGCTTCGACGTTTCAGCTTCGCCCGCATGCCAGTCCGGACCCGTGCTTTTCGCCTTCGGACCTCCAGGCGGCGTTTCAACCTTGTCCAGAACGTACACGACGTAATCATGGAACTTCTCCAGCTGGCTCTGTGCGAAAAACGGGAGCAGGTGTTCGTTTCCGCCATGGCCATTCACGATAATGACCTTCTTGCATCCATTGCGGGCCATCTCGTCCGTGGTTTCCTGCAGCAACTGCAGTTGCAACTGCGAGCTGTAAGCGACCGTCCCCGGCTGGTGCCGGGCTTCAAATATCTGGCCAAAATAGTATTCCGGAAAGACCACTGCGTACTCCTGCTCAGCCGCATGCAAGGCCGCGTAACGCACATCCAGCAAATCCGTTCCCAAGGGAAGATGCGGGCCATGCTTTTCCAGAATGCCGAAGGGCAGCAGGCATGTTCCCTGGGACCGCTGCACTGCGGATTGGAAGTCGGCTCCGGTCAGTTCTTCCCAGTGAACCGATAATTTCGCCTGCGCCCAGCCCAAACAGGAACAAAGAAATAATGCTCCGGCCACGATCGCTCTGCCAATCGTGGGCCCGCTCACCGCTTTGCCTGCAACCTGGCGCATATGGATTCTCCAAAGATGCGAATTTTAGCACCGCACACAGTACTTCGGTCACCTGCGCCCCCACCGAGGCCAAGGTATGATTTTCGAACTGTGCCCATCAAGAAAAAATTGCGATTTCTGGTTTCGCTGACCACCAACGACAACGACTATCAGATCGAGCAGGCATCCGCCGCCGAGGAAACGGCCCGGCGCCTCGGCGCAGAGGTTCAGATTGTCTATGCTGAAAACGATTCGATCATGCAGAGTCAGCAGATCCTGAACGTGATCCAATCGAAATCGGAATCCCACCCTGATGGAATCATCTTCGAACCGGTTGGAGGAACCGCGCTGCCGCAAGTCGCGCGCGCCGCGGTCGCCGCCGGCATCAGCTGGGTGGTCCTGAATCGGAATGTGGAATACATCGCCGAGATCCGCAAAACCCAGCGCGTCCCGATCTTCGGCGTCAGCTCGGATCACGAAGAAATCGGACGCATCCAGGGACTGCAATTCGCCGCCCTTCTGCCCAACGGCGGCACCGTGCTGCACATTCAAGGGCCATCCGAGAGCCTGGCGGCAAAACAACGCACCTCGGGAATGTATGAGACCAAACCGGCGGACGTCCAGGTGAAGGTGATGCGGGCGCAGTGGACCGAGGCGAGCGCGTACCGGGCCGTGAGTTCATGGCTGCGCTTGTCCACCTCGCACCAAAATCGCATCGATCTGATCGCCGGCCAGGATGACGGCATGGCTCTGGGAGCACGCAAGGCCTTTCAGGAACTCCCCGACAGCCCATCCCGCCAGCGCTGGCTGAGCCTGCCCTTCATCGGTTGCGACGGGCTGCCCAAGACGGGGCAAGCCTGGGTAAAGCGGGGCCTTCTGACTGCGACCATCTTCGCCGGCCCGAATACGGGTGAAGCGATGGAGATGCTGGTGAAGGCTCTTCAGACCGGAATCATGGCTCCGGAGAATACTCTGACGACGCCGATCTCGATTCCGCCTCTCGACGTTCTCGCCACGACCCAGGCGGAGAAGGCGCGCCTGCTCTCGGTTTAGAATCCGTTTCTGATTTCCAATTTCCGGAATGTATTTTTTTCTTCGCTGCGTCCCGCCGCTTCTCTTGATAGATTGGATGTGATTTTTTCCCAGGAGAAGCCATGCCCACTCTGATCGCAGAGCCCACGCGAATCCGCGCTGCCGGAACCAAGACCAAACTCATCGACGAATATATCGGCCGGGTGAACAGCAAAACCGCGGGCGTAAGCGTCGCGCACATGCGCAGTCCGCAGGGCTGGGAGGAACCCGGCCAGACCCCGGAGTTCGACGAATTCACCATCGTCCTCAAAGGCACCGTGCGGGTGACGCACAAGAGCGGTGAACTCGACGTCGCGGCCGGCCAGGCAGTGATCGCCCACAACGGCGAATGGATCAAATATTCCACCCCGGCCGAAGGCGGAGCTGAGTACATCGCAGTCTGCCTGCCGGCCTTCGCCATGGAAACGGTGCACCGCGACGAGTGAGCCCTAAACGCTGTCATCCTGAAGTGAGCCCTAAACGCCTGTCATCCTGAGCGAAGAGGAAAGTTCGCGTCGCGAACTTTCCTCGGAGTCGAAGGACCCCTACGAGCGCCGCAGAAGTCTGCGCCCGCGGAATTTGATCTAGACTCGAATCCGAAACGCACGCCAGCTCATCGCTGCGCAGCAGCTTTCTGCAGCAAGCCCTTAACCACATCGAACCTGAGCTGCCTGGCATTCTCGCTGGCGACTGACATGTTCAGGTAACCACCCTCAACCAGAAAGCACGAGGTGGCGAGCAAAGGCCTGGCGAGCGGCTTGTCGTCGAACCCCTTCTTCATCTTCATGCTCAGGCATCCAACGTCTCCAAAGTCCATGGTATTTGTCCGGGAAGATTGCCTGGCTTCGGCCAGCATCAGGCGGGCCCCCATAAGACCCTGGGCGATTGTGGTTGGCACGCCGGCGGCTCCTGGCGGCGAGCTCTGCAGCTTGACTGCGAGGCCGCCGATATTCACCATACAAATCGAATACTCTCCATCCATGCCCCGCGGCTTGGTGGTCTTGCCGTGATAGCTGGCTTCCAGTTCGGCCGTCGGCATGAGCTTGCATGCCTTCGCTTGCTGTCCGTCGTCCGATGCCTGTGCGGCGCAGGAAGGCGACAATCCCGCCAAGTTAAGAGCTGTCCCGAGGAGAGCCATGGCTGCTGCTTTTCGCAATTGCGTCATTTGGGCTGCGGTGAAGTGTGGGCCTTGAGTCGTTTTCCGCCGTCACCAACGAGGTCCAGCCGAGCTTCGCTCGGCCCGACCGGGTCAGAACTCCTTCCCACACGGGCAGACTCGCTGAAAACTGGCGCCTGAAGACCGACGACGGCTCTTACGGCGCTTCGATCAGCTCCATCTTTCCGTCCCGCGTCCGGTGCAGCACCGACAATTTGCCTTGAGGATCGCGGAAGATGAAGACGTCGCGATCGCGGAAGTGAACTTCTTTAATCGCTTCCTCGAGCGTCATCGGGCGCATGGCGACGGCATCTTCCGAGCGGACCAGATGTACTTCTGTGGATTTGGCTACTGCGGGAAACCGATGCACCACTAGGGAAATCTCCGCCGTCTCCGCAAGTCCGACGGCGACTGGAAGAGCCTCCTGCTGCGCTGCCTTGCCATTCCATTTCTTGAGGTCGTGGCGTTTCTTGCTGCGCCATCGGGTCTTGTATTTGACCGCCTGCTTTTCCAGGTGATCGAGGGCCTGGATCACAGCCGCCTTCATATTGCCCGCCTGAGCTTCGCTGACCAGCGGGCCATTGCGAGGGCTGATCGTGATTTCCGCCGTGTGACGGCGTTTTTCAATCGCCAGGATCACCTTGGTGTCAAATTTGTCGCCCAGAATTTTTCGGATCTTGGCCAGGCCGGTTTCCACTGATTTGCGGATGGTAGGAGTGATTTCGTACTGCCTTCCAGTGAACTCAACGTTCATGAGCGCCCCTTTCTTTACAGGCACATTTGAACTCAAACACCTTCTGGAGCCACTGTCACCCTGAGCCCAGCCGGTTCATTTCGCTTGCGAATGAATCGGCGAAGTCGAAGAATCCGTGGCACCCGGCAGCCAACTGGCTATAGGGGCCCTTCGACTGCGTGGAAACTTCGCGAAGCGAAGTTTCCACTCCGCTCAGGATCACAACACATAGTCTTCCGCTGCTTACCGGTTATTTCTTTACCCTGCGCTGGTGCGTGCTGGGAATGCGCATGTCTTCCCGGTACTTCGCAACCGTGCGCCGCGTGACCTGGATGCCTTGCGATTGCAGAATCCTGGTGATCTGTTCATCGGTCAAAGGGCGGCCTGGGTCTTCTTCCTCGATGAGTTTCTTAACCCGGCGCTTGAGGATGAGCAACGACGTGTTGCCTCCCTGAGGTCCGTTCACACTCTCGCTGAAGAAATAGCGCAATTCGAAAACGCCCTGTGGCGTGTGGGCATATTTACTCGCGACCGCGCGGCTCACCGTGGAGGGATGCACCCCGATTTCCTCGGCGACTTCCTTGATCATCATGGGCTTAAGCTGGTCAATGCCTTTTTCCAGAAAGTCCTGTTGCCGGGTCACGATGGCATAGCAGACCTTGGTGATCGTCTGCTTGCGCTGTTCGATGTTCTTGATGAGCTGGATGGCGCTCTTGTAGCGCTCTTTGACGTAATTGCGCGTGTCCTTATCGTTAGTCTCGCGGGTCAGCAAGCGCTTGTAAGCGGGATTAAGGCGCAACACCGGAACATCGTCTTCGTTCATCATCACCAGCCACTCATCGCCGTGCTTGATGAATGCGACATCGGGCTCGATGAGCCGCGGCTGGCTTTTGTTGTAGCGCAGGCCGGGACGGGGATCGAGTGTTCGTATATATTCCAGCGCTTCCTGCACCCCTTCGGGCGTACGGCCCATGGCGCGGGCGATTTCCTTGTACTGCTTGTTCTGCAGCGCGCGCAGATGCTGGTCAACGATTGCCACCGCATCGGAAAGAACCTGGGCGGTCGCTTCGCCATTTCCATTCTTGCTCGACGCCAGCTGTGCCTGGTGGTAGCGAAGTTGATAGAGCAGGCAATCGCGCAAATCGCGGCAGGCCACTCCCGGAGGATCCATCTGGCGAACCAGCTCCAGCGCCTCATGCAGATCATCTAGTTTGAAGCTCGGCTCAAATGCCGGCAGGGTAGACTTTCTCGGCGCCGGCGGCTCTGGCTTGGCTGCAGGCGGCGGTTCGGGCGCAGCCACCTCGGGAGCAGGCGCAACCGCGGCTCCATCTGCGGACGCGACAGACTCTAAACCTGCGCCGTCGAGCGTGCTCCATTCGGAATCCGCAGCCAGCGCGGCAACGTTTTCGTCCTCCGGCAGTCCTTCCAGATCGGTGGCCAGCCCGAGCGCGGCCGCTTCCTTCACCACGTTCTCCGCGATGGTCGCATCAACCTCTGGCGCAGACGGCGGGGCGATTCCCAGCAACTCGTCATCGCTTGCGATCAGATATCCGTCTTCGCTCAGATTCCCGATGATGACTTCGGCCGCCTCGCGCACTTCCGGACCCACCGAGAGGGCTCCCAGCTGCCAGGCTAGATGATCGGAAAGAGTCGTCGGCTTGGAAAGAAAATTCTCAAACGATGGCCGCTCGATCTCCTCCATCTCGCTCCGGCTGCGATAGCCGGGATCGAGATATTCCTGAAAGAACGAGCCAAAATCGATTTCTTCGAAGGGATCCTTCTTCTCTTCTGCTGTAACGGTGTTTGCTTCAGGCTCGATGCGCTCGCGATCTTCTTCCTGGCGGGCGGCGTCGTCGAGCAGTGGGACGGAGTCTTCCAACTCCTCGAGCACCGGATTCTCCACCATCTCGGCCGTGATCATGTCGCGCAGCTCGAGCTTGTTGAGCGCGAGCACGCTGACCATCTGCACCAGGCCGGGCGTGAGGATCTGCCGTTGCGAGAGTCTTAAATGCAGCTTGGGTTGCAACAACACCATAAGTCTGAGTTCGTCCCCTGATAAAACCTTTAACCACTAAGGACACGAAGTACCACGAAGGAAGTCCTATGTGCACCTTCGTGTCCCTGGCGGTTCACGCTCTTACTACACCAGCGAGAAACTCTCGCCCAGATATACCTTCCGCACTTGCGGATCGCTGGCCAACTGCTCGGGCATGCCCGACGCCAAAATTCTTCCGCCATCGATGATGTATGCCCGGTCCGTCACCGCCAGCGTCTCGCGGACGTTGTGATCCGTGATGAGCACGCCGATTCCGCTGGTCTTCAGATCGCTGATGATCTTCTGCAGATCGAGCACGGCGATCGGGTCAATCCCGGAAAAAGGTTCATCGAGCAAAATAAACGTTGGGTTGATGCAAAGAGCCCGGGCAATTTCAACCCGCCGCCGCTCTCCCCCGGAGAGCGCGTATCCACGATTCAGCCGGATATGCTCCAGGCCCAGCTGATCGATCAGTTCTTCCATTTTTTCCCGGCGTTCGTGCCAGGATATGGGCTGGGCTTCCAGCACGGCGAGGACATTTTCCTCAACCGTAAGCTTGCGGAACACCGAAGCTTCCTGAGGGAGGTAGCTTATTCCGTACTGGCGTGCCCTTAAGTACATTGGCACGTCCGTGATTTCCTCTTCGTCGATCAATACCCGGCCCGTATCGGGAGGTACCAGACCAACAATGGCGTAGAACGTCGTGGTCTTGCCGGCGCCGTTAGGTCCAAGCAAACCAACGACTTCGCCCTGTCCTACTCGAATACTGACCCCATTTACAACCCGACGACCCCGATAAGATTTGCCGATTTCGTCTGTGGCCAGGGTACGCATTTAACGTGCCACTTGGGTCTTAGTGACAGTAGGGGAAGTATTATTGCCTTCGACCAGAACCCTACCATCGTGTCTGAATAAAGTCAACGAAACCCCGGTAATCTTGCCCTGTTCGGCATCAAAAATGCTAGGCGATCCGCCGCTCAACACAAACTTGTCGTCCGCCGTGGTGTAAATCAACTGATCTCCCATCCCCCGCCGGCCTGGCTGGATCATGACTACCTGCTCCCGAGCAATGATGTGGTCGATCTTCCCGGTGCCAGTAACGGATTGATTCGATGAACCTTGCTCTCGCGGCTGCAGAAACACATCCATCACGCTGGAGGTGATCGTCAGGTCTCCGCCTTGAGCGCGGACTGCGCCTTCGAAGTGGGCTTTGCGCTCGCTATCCGCATAGCTCAGCCGGTCGGATGTGATCTTGACCGGGGTAACTTTTCCACTCTTTTCGATCTGTACCAGCACCGTGGAGACGGGTTGAGCCTGCGATCCGCGTGCGTCCACCGACCGGCGGTTACGGTCGAACTCAATCGAGGGCGCCCGGATGACATTGGCGTTTTGCCACAAACGCGCGTCTCCGGTGTACAAGGCGACCGCCGGACTGCTATGAGCGGTCATGGTGCGGGCGGTCACATGGATAGGGTCGGAAGCGGCCAGAAGGGCTCCATTAGGCTGGGCTTTCAGATCGCTGTACGTGCTCTTGACGTCGCCATCGGCGATAGCGTCTCCGGTTGCTCGATTCAGCCGCATGGTCCGGCAGGTAGTGGTCATTCCGCCATCGACCACCCGGGGGGATCCGCTCAGCACGAGCATCTGGTCAGCGGGGGTGTAGGTGGCGTGGTCGCCCCAGGCTTTGCGATCGCCATCCGTGTAAGCAATATTTCCCTCCTGGACGATGGCATCAAGGCCGGTGCCCGGACGGAAAGAGGCGTCGAGCACGTTGCTGGTGCTGACCCGGTCGGGCTGCCCCGGGGCCTGCGACACGATACGCGCATCCGGAGCGCCATGGACGGATGCCAGCTGGCCCAGATCATCGAAGCGTGCCTGAAACTTGCCAGCCGTAACCAGCGTCTGCTGCCCGGCGGCGGGGACAGGACGAAGAGTGATTTGGGCAGCTCCGGAAGTGTCGGCTCGCTGCAAATGCCGGCCGCCGGCGACGATGAAGTCAATGGCTGAGGCCGTAATCTCAACATCCTGGGCGCCGGCCGAAGTCGAGGCCGCTTTCTGATGCTGCAGCAGGCGAACGTTGTCCTGCGTGTGCACGGTAGCAAGCACGTTCTTCGCGGCGAAATTCAATACCACTCGCCCGGCGTCCGCTTGCACGGGCTGCTCGCCGGATTGTTCCATTCGTACGTCGCCCCAGAACGTAACCGTATGCAGCATATCCTCGTGCTCCCCCACCAGCAATTCCATCTGGTTGGATTGAACCTTCGCCGATCCCGCGTCCTCCGAATCAACCCGAACGTTGCCCGCGCCGTGAATGCGATCCACCGTATTGTCTGGACGTAAAAAGATGGTTCCGGTATCGGCTGACGCCCGGCGCGCGCCGCTCTGCAGTCGCGGCAGATCGAGAGCGATCACCCGCGGATTTTTAGTGATGGTGCCGTGAATCGCCGTCACGCGTGCCGGGGTGCCGTTGTGGAAAACCACGTCGACCTGGGACTGCAGCGTGAGCACAGTGGTCTCCGCCACGTAGCTCAGGCCAAGAGCGGAGCCACTGGCTTGCGGAAGGCTGAACTCTACTTTTTCCTGCGTGAGCGCGTTTCCCGTCTTCTGATTAAAGAGCAGGTTCGTGGTGGTGAGATGAACAGGGTTCTTTAATTCTTTGGGTGTCGCCTGGTCGGGATGAACCAAGCCTTCGGGGTTGGCTTCAAGGTCCATCTGGACCTGGCCTTTGCCAATCACATCGCCGGACTTCGGATCGTATTCAAAATCCGCGCCATAGATCTGGTCAAAACGAGCGGAATCGCGGCCGTACAGCGTAATGGTAACGTCGTGCAACTCGGCCCGGCCGCCCTGTTTGTATTGCACGGCTTTGCTGGCCTCAATCCTGAATAGGGTGCGTCCCTGCTCCGACCGGGAGATGGCAAACCCCTTCGCGCTCTGCTGAACTTCGATTCCAATCTTCGCGGGAACATCTTTCAGCGCATTCTGCACCCGGCTGCGCGCGTAAAAGTACATTCCGGCGACCAGGAGCAGCAGTGCGATGGCGCTGCCCGCGAACCAGCGTCGCAGATGTGAAATCTGGAGAGGCATCTGAACACAAGTCTACTTGAACCCGGAGTGCGTGCTGTTGGCGCAGGCCATGTGGGGACAGCCACCCCCGGCTGTCCGCGGAGCGAAAGGTCGCCAGCGGAGCCGTTGCATTCGATGGCGCCCGACGTCCGTCTTCATCAGGAACATACATCCGTGCGGAAGTGTAAAGGATGGTTCGGAACCTGCGACACTGCGCATCGTCTAAACTCAAAGCACTATGACCCGGCAAGAGCCTGCCCTGCTGGACTTACAAAACATTTCCGTGATGCGCGGAGACAAAGTTGTACTCCAAGACTTCAGTCTCGTGATTCGCGGCGATGAACACGTCGCCATCCTGGGACCGAACGGCTGCGGCAAGTCCACGCTCATCAAAACGATTACACGCGAATGTTATCCCGTGGCGCAGGAAGGTTCGTCCATGACGATCCTGGGGAAGGACCGTTGGGATGTCTTTGAACTGCGTTCCCTGTTAGGCATCGTGTCCAACGATCTGATGTCAACCAGCTCGGGCGATGCCAGCGGACGAGACGTAGTCCTCTCCGGTTTCTTCAGCAGCGCTCGCATCTTTCCCCACCACATCGTTGACCCCCGGCACCGGGCACGTGCCGATGACGCTTTGGCTCAACTGCAAATTTCGCACCTCGCCGAGCGCCCAGTCCGCGAAATGTCATCGGGCGAGGCGAGGCGCGTGATCATTGCCCGAGCCCTGGTTCACAAGCCTCGAGCCTTGCTGTTCGACGAACCCAGCAACTCGCTCGATGTCTTCGCCCGGCACAGCCTGCGCCAGAGTATGAGCTCACTGGCGAAGAGCGGCATTGGAATCATTCTTGTGACGCACGATCTTTCCGACCTGATTCCGGAGATCGAGCGCGTACTCCTGATGTCGCGCGGCCGGATCATCGCGGACGGTCCAAAAGATCGGATGCTTGAGCCTGAGCGCCTGGAAGGCCTGTTCAAGACCAGGGTGGCAGTGGACCAGCGCGATGGTTACTACCACATGTGGTGAGGAGTACGTTGTTCATCAGGAGAATCCTGACTTATTCAAAAGCAGTTCTCGGATCTCGGTGCAGAAGTTTTCAGTTTGGCGAACTGGCGGCGGTCTTCTTTTGTTCCTCGGAGGGTATCTCCTGCCTGGTAAAGTCCCGCAGTGATAGTTCCAGGCCGCCATACTCCGGGTGATCGTTATTCTCGATGCTAAAAGCAATATCCAGGGCGTCGCCGGGGAGCAGACCCGCCTGCTGGCAACGCTCCGCCATGCGCCAGCCCAGGGCGTCGAAGGTGATGGCCTTGCGCCATCTGGCGTCAGTGTCTTGCCGATTGTCAGTTGCCTCGTGTACCTCACTCCTGCGCAGGACAGATGAATCGGGATCACGACGAGGCGTAGTGAGGAGGCCAAGGTCCGGACCGGCCAGGCCCGGGGCGTCGAGTAGCGAGCCCATCGCAGCTCCCAGCTTCAGCTTAATATGCTTGTCTTTCATGATGCGCGGAGAAGCCACTAGTCGGACGGAGCGGGCGGCAAAAACCGGCTGAGGATTGCCAACCCCAAAGGGCTCCAACCTTTGCAGAAGGTTGAAAAACTCTGGTGTGACGTGGCCTAGCGCCAGCTCGGCATCGAAGTTGAGGGTGGGCTCGAAGTCGGCGAGAGTCAGGCTGGCCCGCGCATATTCATCCAGGCGCGCCCGCAGTTCAGGCACATTTGCGGCGCGCAGCGAGAAGCCGACGGCATGCGAATGTCCACCAAAACGTGTGAACAAATCGGCGCAGGATTCCAGCGCATTCAGCAGGTGAAACGGGCGAATGGAACGTCCCGAGCCGTGAGCTTCGTCGCCATCTCGCGAAATTACCAGCGCCGGACGCCCGTACCGCTCGACCACTCGCGTGGCCGTAATACCAATCACCCCGCGATGCCATCCCTCGCCGTCAATCACGATACAGAAAGCTTCGCGCAGCGCTGGCTGTTCTTCGAAATTCGCCGTGATGGATTGCAGGATGCGGCGTTCTTCATCCTGCCGGTCACCGTTCAGCCGATCAAGCTTTTCGGCCAGTTCGGCGGCGCGCCCAGGGTCTTTCACGCTGAACAGTTCGATCACGTCGCGCGCCACATCCATGCGGCCGGCAGCATTGATGCGCGGCGCAATGCGGAATGCGATTTCGCCGGAGGTAAGAGTCCGGCCATGGACCAGTTGCGCGACCTCGAGCAGCGCCTTGAGTCCGGGATTGACCGGCCGGCGCAAGCCCTCCAATCCCAACCTGGCGAAGACGCGATTTTCTCCGGTGAGGGAAACTGCGTCGGCGATGGTGGCAATTGCCACCACTTTCATGAATGACTGCAAGAGGCGGGTGCGCTCGCCTTCCGGGATGCGACGCTCAATCAAGCCCTGGGCGAGTTTAAATGCGACACCGGCGCCGCAGAGCACCTTGCAGGGATAGGCGCAGTCCTCCTGATTCGGATTGAGCACGGCCAGCGCATCTGGAATTCCCTGCGGTCCGGGCAGGTGATGGTCGGTCACAATTAGATCCACACTCAGGCGCCGCGCGGTCGCCGCCGGAGCGAAGGCGCGGATGCCCATGTCAACGCTGACAATCAGCTTGACGCCCGCAGCCGCGGCCCGCTCGATGACGTCATCACGCATGTCGTAGCCATCGCGAATACGGTGCGGGACATGGAAGTCAGCCACTCCTCCGCAGCGCTCGATGGCGGCCTTCAACACGATGATTGCGGTGGTGCCGTCCACGTCGTAGTCGCCGTAAATAAGAATCGGATCCTTGTTTTCGATGGCGGCATCGATCCGGTCAACCGCGGCTTTCATGCCGGACATCAGATAAGGCGAATGCAAATGGGAAAGTTCAGGAGCGAGAAAGTGCGCGGCGGTCGCGGCGTCGGTGATGCCTCGCATGATCAGCAGGCGGGCAAGTATCGAGGCGTGTTGCGGATCTTTCACGCCCAACGATGAATGCGAATTTAGTTCCCGCGCGAGGCGTTCTACAGAAAGCGAGTCGGCGGTTTTGGGATCCCAGCGCATGCGGTGGACCTTGGTGGAAATTGATTATAGCGATGGCGTGCGGCTCGGCCGGATGGGCGGACGCCCGTCCTCCAAAACAAGAGCGTCAGAGTTCGTCGTCCTGATCGGGTTCGTCGATCGGGATGCCGCCAAAATCCTCTGACAATTCCAGAAGGCGCTGGTAGTGGTCGTACCACTCGGTGGAGGCCTCATACACCATCATGATGCCCTGATGAGCGAAGCCGAGTTGTACGAATCCGGTCTTGCCGACATAAGTCCGCAGCCAGCGGGCCTCGTCCACGTCCTCGTCGTTGGTAAATTCGGCGTGGCCCAGACGCTCGATCATCTGGTCGAGCTCTTCCCGGCGCAGAGTCCACGAATCCATGGTGAGGAATGGCGCGGCAGCAGCTTTGGCGAGCTCCACGAAGTCCTTCCAGCTGTCCGGATTGTCCTCGGTCTTCCACACCACGCTTTGCACTTCTTCGTAATCCACGTAGCCGTGAAAGCGGCGCATGCCGTGGCCTTCGATGAAGGCAACCATGTCGTCCTTGAGGACCGCCAGATTGTCGGGCGCGGCAGACATTTATTTCTGCATTGTATGCCTGTTGGGAGGGCAGCTACTAGCTGCTGGCTCCTGGCCGCCAGCTCCTGGCTCCTGCGCTTTGGACTACGAATTGAGCCGGATTTAGATTGCGGGCATATTCGATAAATACGACGGGCGATGTTTTACGCTGATAGCTGGTAGTTAGGGGCGGCAGCGAGCGAGCGCTCTGCCCCCCTGTGCTACACTGCTTGTTTCGACCACGAAAACTGATCCGCGCTATGCTTCTTTCCAAAGAATATGTGGGCTATCTGGCCCGCGAAGTCACCAAAAAGCTGATTGCGGGCGGGCATATTGAAACCAAGGCCGTGCCTGCAGTCACGGATAAGGTCCATGCCGCCATACTCGAAGAGCTGTCTCTCGAGGACCGCATCAACGACGAAGTGCGCGTCATTCTGGAGGCTTACTCCGAGGAGATGCGCCGCTCCGGCGCCAATTATCAGGAGATGTTTCGCAAAGTGAAAAGCGAACTCACCCGCAAATACAAGGCGGTGCTGTGAGAATCAGCCGGGATAAGGTGAACAAGGTCGCGCACTCGGTCACCGAGGCCCTGCGGGAGATCGACGCGGTGGATTTCGTCGAGGATGCGAACACAATCCGGCTGGAAGTCCGCAAGATCCTCGAAGACCTGCTCAATCAGGAAGCCAGAATCGATCAGAGCGCGCGCCTCAAGATTGAAAGCCAGAAGCGCACCATCCTTGAAGGCAGCCAGGAGTGGGACATCCTCTACCGGAAGTACTACAACGAAGAAGTGAAAAAGCTGGGGATGTAAAAGCGGGTCGTTGGTCGTTGGCCCTTGCGAATTTTGCGGCGTTCTCTGGCGACCTTTGCGGTAAAAGCTCTTCCCTTCCATCGCTCCCGTACCCCTGCAGGAAAACTGTTCCGGCGCTAGGATATAAATCAGCGCCGTGAATCAGATCACGCAACTCGTTAAACAAGCGGCCCGCGAAGCCGGTTTCGAACTGGCGGGCATTGCTCCCGTCCACGACTTCGTTGAACTCGATCGCTTCCAGGAATGGATTGCCGCAGGCCGCGCCGGAGAGATGAAATACATGGAGGCCCGCAACGAGTCGGGCATTCTCAAGCGCACGTCGTTGCAGTCGACCCTGCCCTGGGTCCGCAGCGTAATCGTATGCGCCATCAACTACAACACTGCTCAACCCTATTCCACACAGGCGGACGATCCCCAGCGGGGATGGATCTCGCGTTACGCCTGGGGCAAAGAAGACTATCACCGGGCCGTAATGAATCGGCTGCGCGCAGTGGAAACTAAACTGAGAAGCGCAGCCGGAAGCCCGCCAGCTCCCCAACTGCAAACCCGTTGCTACGTGGATACGGGTCCGCTGGTTGAACGGATCTACGCGAAATACGCCGGGATCGGCTGGATCGGAAAGAACACCTGCATTCTGAACCAGAAATTGGGATCGTGGCTATTCCTGGGCGTGATATTGACTTCCCTTGAGCTCGAACCCGACCTGCCCGCGCCCGATCGCTGCGGTACCTGCACACGCTGCATCGAGGCCTGTCCGACTGATGCCTTGCTCGCACCCTATCAGCTGGATTCAAAACTCTGCATCTCATACCTGACCATTGAAAAGCGTGGAGCAATCCCGGCCGACGTGAGCGCCAGGATGGGCCATGAAGTTTTTGGCTGTGACATCTGCCAGGATGTCTGCCCCTGGAACCGCAAGGCTCCGTTCACCGGCGCAGAAGAATTTCAGCCGCGCGAAGGGCTGGTCAATCCCGCGCTGGAATGGCTGGCAGAAATGACGGCCGAAGACTTCCAGGAAAAATTTCGGGGCTCGGCCATACGCCGGGCCAAGCGCAGCGGCTTGCGGCGAAACGCGGTGGTGGCGATGGGCAACAGCGGCGACCCGAGTTTCGAGCCGTTGCTGGAAAAGCTCAAAGAGGACGAAGATGAAGTGGTGGCGGAAGCCGCGGAGTGGGCGCTCCAGAGGCTCCCCAGCCGATCGCCACGGACCTCGTAGGGGCGAACTGAAATCGCCGCCTGGCAGCGTGGTAGCATTCTCTACATCGGGCGCCCCATCGCCGGTTCGATCATGCCTAGCCTTCGCTTTCTCGCTCGACGCCTGCTTACGCTTCTGCTGCTTTTCGTTCCGGCGCCTTCCGCAGTCTTGGCTCGCAACTCCGAGCCTAAATGGATTCGCATGAGCTCAGCACATTTTTCCGTCCTGACGGACGCAGGAGAAAAGAAAGGGCGTGAAGCCAGCTTGCGTCTGGAGCAGATGCACCAGGCCTTTGCCCAGCTTTTCATCAAGCCGAAGCTGCGTATGGCCGAGCCGCTCGATGTGATTGCCGTGCAGTCCGACGATGAATATATCCGCCTGGCTCCACAGGTAAAAGGCCGGGCCACTTCCGCTCCGGGATTCTTTTTGCGGGGAGAGGACCGTAATTACATCGTTCTGGATCTTGCAGCCGAAGACAGCTGGAGAGCCGTCAGCCATGATTTGGCTCGCCTGCTGCTCAATTTCAACTATCCCTCAACCCAGGAGTGGTTCGACGAAGGCTTTGCCCAATATTTTTCCAGCCTCCGCATGAATGACAATCAGGGGCAGGTCGGCGGCGACCCCACGCAGGCTCAGCCCTGGAACCATCCCTCCGCGGGACAGTCCTTCACCGAGTTGTTGAATCATCCATGGCTGCCGATGCCCGAGCTGTTCTCCATGCACTCCGGGCCAAAGGGATACCCGCCCATTTTTTATGCGCAGTCTTGGATGGTGATGCACTACCTGCTCAACCGCAACAAGCTTTCCGACGCAGGCTCTTATTTCGGCCTGGTGCAGCTCCGAAAAGTCCCGATAGAACAGGCCATTCAACAGGCTTTTGGCATGAGCGCCGCGCAACTCGAACAGGCAGTGCAGGAATATTTTCATTCTTTTGCACCGCAAACCAACGGGCCAGCAGCTGCGCCGGGCGCGGTAAGCGAGGTCAACCAGTTCCCGGCGCCGGTTGGACCTCTCGATGTCGCGGCCAGCGTTCAGGACGTCGTGCCGGCCCAGGCTCAGTCGCTGGTAGCGGAAATGGCAGTGCGCCTGCCAGAACACCGCGAGGAGGGAGCGAAAGATCTGGAGGCCATCATCGCCGACCTCAAAGGGGATAACGTGATCGCGCACCGCGCCATGGCCTGGGTGCGAATGGAGAAAAAGGAATTCGACCAGGCAATCGAGGAGCTCGACCGCGCCCGGGAGCTCGACAGCCGCGACATTTGGACCCACTATTACCGTGCCCTGCTGAGATATCGCGCCGCTCAATCGGCCGGCAAGCCCATCGATGGCGTGTCCAATATGATTCAGGACCTGATTTTCGTGGTTGATAAGGAACCGGACTTCGCCGAGGCCCACAACATGCTCGCCCTGGCCCGGCTTCAGGGCGGTTCGGTGCATTCGGCCGCTGAGTCCATACGCGTGGCCATCATGCTCAACCCGCGAAGTGAGCAGTATCTTCTCAACTTCTCCCAGATTGATCTGGCTGGGAAGAAGTGGGACGATGCCACTTCTCTGCTGAATCGTTTGAAGGACAGCTCGAATCCGCAAATTGCGCAGACCGCCCGGAAAAGCCTGGAAGATCTTCCCACTTTAAAGAAGTACGGAGTGTTGCCCCAGGGCGGAGACGCGCAATCGGCGCAGCAGGTGGTTACCGGCGGGGACGATTCGGATGACGCGAAGCCGGCTGAGACGCCGGCGGCAAATGCCGAGCCCGCGCCGGACAAACGTAAAGTTCAATATGTCCGGGGGAAACTGGTGAAAGTGGATTGCGGCCAGAATCCAGTTGCAATTCTGACTGTCCGGACAAACTCACGCACCCTCAGGTTGCGGAGCGACAATTACAAATCCCTGTTATTGGTGGGCGCCGATGAGTTTTCCTGCGAGTGGGCTGACCGCCCTGTAATCGCCAACTACAAGGCAGGCGGACAAACTGACGGTGACCTGGTGTCGATCGAAGTCCAATAGCCGATAATCCTTCTTCCCCAATAAAAAACCCTCCCAGGGGAAGCTGAGAGGGCTCGCAATGGGTTGAAACCGGGAAGTTATTGCACCCGCACCACATTCCCAGCCTGGAGGCCCTTCGGGCCCTTCAGCAGATCAAACTCCACAGTCTCGCCTTCGTTCAGTGTGCGATACCCGTTTTCCTGGATGCCGGAGAAATGCACGAAAACATCCTCCCCGGTTGAGCGCTGGATGAATCCGTATCCTTTCGCCCCGTTGAACCACTTTACTGTGCCCTTCTCTCTCACGAATAACTCCTTTCGCTGCTCCTGTAATTTAACTTTCGTCTCCTCCGTGAAGCTTGTGCTCCTCTACTAACCCCCTGCAAGGAAACGAAAGCCCAAGCTGGCTCGTGATTCGATCTCATCACGCCAACAAAAAAAGCCCCGTCGATTCGGGCCGTGGCAGAAACCACGACCGGAACTTTTCGGAGCCGTTGCGCGGACGCAATGTGAAACAAGACACGATCCGTGTACCCCACCCGATGCTCGCTGTCCCAAAAGGGGCAACGAGCAAAAGATAATATTCAGGAACCCCGTTTCTGGCAAGCAAAGAAAGTATCGCTCTCGCACATTGCCCTGGAGCAATAAAGGAATGCGCTGCTCGGCGGCTGCCGGCGCGCAGTACTTTCGTGCCGACGGGCGTCCGCAACTGTCTGATAGGATTAGAGAAAATGGCTCGTGACTCTCAGTCAATCATGGCAGCATCGCCAGACTTTGAAACCCGTTCCGTTCTCCGCCAGCCAGGCGGAAAACCCAACGGACTGGTCAGCTCGACGGTGAAATATCTGTTGCGCACCGAGGTACATACGTTTGCTTTCTCGGTCGCGGCGAACGCGATTCTCTCGTTTTTTCCCTTCGTTCTTCTGCTGATGACGCTGATCCGGCGGGTATTTCATTCTCCCGTAATGTATGACGTGGTGGTGCAGTTGCTGCGCGATTTCCTCCCCGCCGGGCAGGACTTCGTGATTCGCAATCTGAATGCGCTGGTCGAGGCCAGGCATCGCGCGCAGGTGGCCTCGCTGATCATTCTGTTGTTCACATCCACCGGAATTTTCATGCCGCTCGAAGTGGCGCTGAACCGCATCTGGCAATTCCCCAACAACCGCTCTTATTTCGGCAATCAGCTTATTGCTCTGGGCCTGGCCTTCAGCTGCGGCGGGTTGGCGCTGCTTTCGATCGCACTGACTGCGGGAAATATCCCGCTTCTCGAAAACTCGTTGCGCAGCCATGGTGTTTTCGTTGTCCGCGTCGGCGTTTTTCTGATGATGAAGGCTTTTGCTGTGTCCGCCAGTATTGCGATTTTCTTCCTCATTTACTGGATCTTGCCCAATGGCAAGGTGCCGGCGCGCGCGGTGCTGTCTACTGCGGTCATTATGGGATTGCTGACAGAAGCCCTGAAATATGCCTACATTCTTGCTCTGCCGCGGCTGAATTTTCAGGAAGTCTATGGACCATTTGCTCTTTCGGTGAGTTTAATGTTCTGGGCGTTCCTCACTGGATTGCTGATGCTGACGGGAGCGCACCTGTCGGCCAGGGGTTACAGCCGCCGGGATTCCCGGTAGGCCGGTTGGGGGACGGCACCGCTGTTCGCGGCCTTCGACTTGGGGGCCGAACGCCCGCCGCGGCTGTTCATTTGTTCGAAGATCACATGCGCCTGTGATGGCTGATACATCCTGCATCTCCCGTTCCCGCTAGTATCGCGATTCCCCGTCCCTCCTGGTCTCGTTGAAACGAGGCTTCGCCATGCGGTTCTCTCTTCGACAGCTCTGTGGCCTGGGGCTGGCGCTGATTTCATTGTCGGCGGCCGCACAGAATTCTCTCGCCGAACGGTTGGTCACCGCATCCTTCAATCTTCGCATCCTGAACCGGAACTCAGGCTGCATTTTTGTGGGCACCGTCCTCTCTGTGGAGCGGGTTGCGCCCACCGAAGCCAGCGGCGTAGCCACAGTGCAAATTACATTTCAGGTCGAACAGTGGATCCGCGGGAGTCAGGACGGGCAGGTACTGGCTATTCGGGAATGGGCTGGGCTATGGAACTCCGGTGAACGCTATCGCCGCGGAGAGCGGCTACTCTTGTTTCTTTACGCTCCCAGCAAATTAGGTTTGACCAGCCCTGTCGGCGGTCCGTTAGGCCGCTTCCCTGTCGATTCCGGCGGCAACGTTGTGCTCGACGATGGACGTTTCTCTTCGCTCGCACTTGCTCCCCCGGCGCGAGCGCGTTTGCCGGGAAAGAATTCAGTGAAGGCACGAGCGCTGGCGCTGGCTATCGCGCGCTCGGACGCGGAATGATCATGCGCCGGTACCTGCTTCATGCGGCCGTAATCGGGGCGGCGCTGCTGACGACCCAGTCACAGCCGCTGCGCGCCGGCGGTCCGCGCAGAGTTGCCGGCGTGAGCTATTTCGATCCCGCCGTCCAGGGCACTCCTCTGACCTGGAGCCAGGGCGCGGTCAGCTATTACACGGACCGCGGAGACTTGAGCCCGTCACTTCCCTCCGCCGCAGCCGATGCCTTCGTGGCGGACGCTTTCAGCCGGTGGACCTCGATTTCAACCGCTGCGGTATCGGCGGTACGGGCGGGACAACTCGCGGAAGACGTCAGCGGCGCGAACGTGAGCCCAGCCGGCGGGGTCGTTGCACTGCCCGCCGACATCCTCCCTTCCGCAACCAACTTCCCAGTCGCAATCGTGTATGACGCCGACGGCTCCGTGACGAGCGCTCTCCTGGGACAGGGCGCGGGCGGTGCCAGTTCCTGCTTCAGCAACGCCGCGTACGGCGGTGTCGATAACTTCAGCAGCGATGCTCATCTGCTGCACGCTCTCGTGATTCTGAATGGTGTGTGCGCCCAGAACTCCGCGCAGTTGCCGGACGCGGAGTACCGCCTGGTCCGTGTATTAGGAGGCGTTCTGGGGCTGGGCTGGTCGCAAATGAACGTGAATGTTTTTACCCGCAGCCCCGTGCCCACTTCGGCTGACTATGCGGGACTCGCCCTGATGCATGCCCTGGATCCGATCAATTGTGTCCCCGTTTCCATCTGTTATCCGAACCCCACTCAGCCCGCCATGGACGACCGGGCAGCACTCTCGCGGCTGTATCCGGTCACGGCACAAAACCTGGCATCGTTCCCAGGCAAGCAGTTATTTTCCGAGAACACCGCCCGCATACACGGCAGCGTGTATTTCGCCGGCGCCAACGCGCAACCGGCACAGCCCATGGAGGGAGTCAACGTGGTTGCCCGCTGGATCGATCCCGCAACCAGCCAGCCTTCCCGCAGCTCCGCCGCCGCCTCGGTTTCCGGTTTTCTGTTCCGCGGCAACGCAGGCAACCTGGCTACCGGCTTCAGTGACGCCACCGGACAACCCTTGAATCGCTTTGGCTCCAATGACCCCGCCGTGGAAGGGTTTTTCGACCTTGCCGGATTGGAAATTCCGGACGGAGGCAACAGTGCCCAGTACGAGTTGAGCGTGGAGGCCGTCGATCCTTTGTGGTCCCAACCCGTAGGGCCTTACGGGCCGCTGCAGGTTTTGCCGTCCGGCAATTTCCAGCCCTTGATGATTACGGTCGCCAGGGGAAATGATCTGCAGCAGGACATTGTGATGCAGGCTAGCGCGCAACAAGTCCGCGACTGGTTTGAGCCCACGTCGTTCGTGGCGCCCGTCGCGTTGCCTCTTTCAGGCGAGTGGGCTGGGACGCTGAGTGGCGCGGGCAGCGTCGACTATTTCAGCTTCGTCGCTCAGGCGAGCCGCACACTGTCAGTCGAAGTGATGGCCCTCGACGAGAGCAAAGCCGCATCCGTGGGAAAGGCGCAGCCGGTGATCGGAATGTGGGCGATGGCGGACACAGGGTCCGCTCCCGCGCCAGCCAATACGGGCGCGCCATTCAACAGCACAACTCTCGGAATCACGCGGCTCGATGCCACCGTGCAGCTCAGTACCGCGTTCCGTGTGGGAATTTTCGACTATCGCGGCGATGGACGTCCCGACTACAGATATGGCGGGCGAGTTTTCTATGCCGATACCATCACTCCGGCACGGGCCCGGGTCAATGGAGGCTCGGCGGTCGCGGTTCAGGGCGTTGGCTTTCGGGCGAATACGACTGCAACCTTCGCATCCGCAAAGGCGCCCGTGCTGGCCGCGTCTGCGAATCAGGTCATCGCATCCACGCCCGCAGCGGCCGATGGCTTGCACGATATCGTCCTGGCAGACCCGCTCACGGGAGCGTCTTCCACCATGACCGACGCCGTCACTTACGGGGCCGGACCCAGTGACACCATCAAGTTGATCCAGGGATCGAATCCTGCGACACCGGTTGGAGGCCAGGCGCCCAATCCGATTCAGGTGCAGGTGCTGGCGCCGGACGGAATCACTCCCGTGGCGGGCGCGAGCGTGTTCTTCCTCTCGACTCCCTCGTCTTCGCTGTCGGCATGCGGCGGCGCCGGGAGTTGCACCCTGCTTAGCGATGACAGCGGGCATGTGTCCACGTTGGTGACTGTCCTGCAGGCCGCCGTGATCAACATCAGCGCCATCCTGGCGCCCGCATCTTATTCGACTCCTAAATCAGTACAGGCGACCATTCTTGGCACCACCTCCGCCCTCGACCTTTCTCTGGTCCCAGAGTTTGCCTGGATCGCACAGGGATCGACCGTGAATGTTGCGCTCGCCGCGCGCCTGCTTGCGAACGGCGCTCCGGCGGCTGCGAGCACCGTGAACTTCCAGGTCGTGAAAGGGACCGGCACGCCCGTTTCGGCGACCGCCAACACCGACGCGACCGGGGCTGCAAGCACTTCGTTCCACCTCGCATCCATCGCGGGAGATGTGCAGATCAGCGCATGCGCCGCTCCCGCCAACCTGCCCTGCAGGATTTTCTCCGCGACCGCGGTTGCGCCGTCAATGTTGCGGCTGGAACCGGTCGGAGGAGCTGACCAGGTACTTGCCGCAGGCCAGACTTTCCGGCCAGTCGTGGTTCGGGTCACGGATTCTGTTCTTCCGCCTCATCCCGTGGCCGGGGCGAATGTCACCTTTCAGGTAGTGGTGTCACGACCGGTGAGCGCGGCACCGCCGGTTTCAATCGGCGGAATCGTCATTACGAGAAATCCTGCTCCCGTCATCGTGTCATCCTCACGCGTCTCGGTTCTTTCCGACAGTTCGGGACTCGCCACCCTTCAGCCATCCGCGGCCTCAACCCTGGGAGGTCTCTTGATCGAGGGCTCGGCCGCTGCGGGAGCGAGCTCTCTGCCGTTTCATTTGCAAGCCTTGCAGCCGAGGGCTTCGGCCGGTCTCTCGCCGTTGGGACCGACTGGAGCCATCACGCATTCGTCCATCATCCGTCCGACCAAGGCGCCAGCACGCCGATTACAGTAGTTTTGCGGCAACTCTGCGGTCCTGGCGGCATCTAACGACTTGAAGGAAAACTGCAGCTCTCCTGTGTTCGACTCTCTGAGCGGAGAGGGACGGGCACGGGGCAGCCGCGGTCTCCACGTCATGCTTTCCCTCTCGAGTTGCACTACACTATCTGTATGAAAGTGATCCTGCGCCCCGTCGTAGTGCCGGCCCTGCTGCTCGTCTGGTTCGCACTTTGTTCGTCCAAAAGCTTTGCCCAGGAGGGCGCGCTCGATCCCGCCCCGCCGAAAGGCGTGACGACCGACGAGATCATCCGGCATTTCACCACCAAGGAAAAGGACTTCCAGGTGGCGCGCGACCAATACACATACCGCCAGGACGTCAAGGTCATGACACCCGACGACAACGGGGAGTATCACGAAATCTTCGATGTATTGTTTGACGACCAGGGAAAGCGGCTGGAGAACGTCGTATTTGCGCCCCAGTCCTCGTTAAACATGATCTCGATGTCGCCCGAAGACGTGGATGACATCCGCCACCGGCTTCCGTTTGTGCTTACCAGCGACGAAATTCCCGAGTATCAGATTCTCTATGTGGGCCAGCAGCAGCAGGATGAACTGCACACCTATGTCTTCGACATCGCACCCAAAGAGATTGTAGGCAAAAAGCGCTATTTCCAGGGCCGCATCTGGGTGGATGACCGCGATTTTCAGATCGTCAAGACCTACGGCAAGACCGTCCCCGACATTCGCAAAAAGAAGGGTCAGGAGAACCTTTTCCCGAAGTTCACCACCTGGCGCGAGCAGGTGGACGGCAAGTACTGGTTTCCCACCTACACCAAAGCCGACGACACCCTGCATTTTTCAAGCGGCGATGTACATATCCGGGAAATCGTGAAGTACAGCGACTACAAGCGATTCGGATCCAATGTGAAGATCACGTTTGAGGGACAGGAAGTGCAGAAGGGGCCCGGGGAGAAAGATCAGACTCAGCCGGCGCCGGCGCCAGCGCCACCACCCCCGCCGAAATAGTTTCTGGTTTCTAGTTTCTGGTTTCTGGTTTCTGGTTTCTGGAAACTTGAGACCAGAAACTCGAAACTGAAACACGAGGCTAGTAAAACAAATACTTCCGCCATTTATCGTCTGACCGGCCCATCAGCCGCATGATGTGCCTGCTGGTGTGCAGGTTGAAAGCTCGCGGCTCGCGCATCAGTTTCATGTCCGCTTCAAGAGGAAACTGATTGCCCTTCTGGCGATTGCAGGAATGGCAGCAGGCCACCAGATTCTCCCAGGTAGAAGCCCCGCCTCGTGACCGAGGCACGACATGGTCCAGAGTCAGATCACTCGAAGGAAGCACTTCGCCGCAATATTGGCAGGTGTTGCGATCGCGCAGCAGGATGTTCTTGCGGGAGAGCGCGCGAGTCTGATGCGGGATGCGCCGATACTCCAGCAGGCGAATCACCGAGGGCACCCGAATCGCCAGGCGCGCCGCGTGAAGGAAATGACCATTCTCTTCCTCGGTCATGGCGACGCCCTTCAGCACCAGCACGATTGCCCGGCGGGCGGCACAGACATTAATGGGCTCATAGGACGCGTTTAGAACCAGCACTGGCGCATGCAGGGCATGGCCGTTGCCTTCGCGGTGCGTTGCCTCGCGAGGCATGACGGCAGCCGGGACCTGTCCATGACTTCTCATCATCGACCCATTCGTCGAAGACCCGTTCATCGAATTGTTCCACTTACCCGCCATACAATTATCAGCCGGCGGCTGAGATCTGCTCGTCGATCCGTGCGCCGACGTGTCGCTCATCCTTAATAAAACCCGGAGCAAGGTCTCCGCCCTGCGCGTCGATCCTCATGGTCCGGGCGACCGTTGCTACCACCACCTTCGATGCACCCGCACGCAGCAGTACTCGCGAGCATTCTGAAACCGTGGTACCGGTTGTAAAGACGTCATCGACCAGCAGGACTTCGCGGCCAACAATTTCTCCCGGAGTGATCACTGCGAAGGAGCCGCGAAGATTCTCCCGGCGCTGGTGGCGAGTGAGGCCGGTCTGGGACCGGGTTTCACGGAGCCGCTCCATCACGCCTGGCGCCAGCCGGAAATTCCCTCGTGCCAGCACGCCATGCTTGATCGCGCTTTGAACGATCAACTCAGACTGGTTGAATCCTCTCTGGCGCAGTTTTCGCGCGTGCAGCGGCACCGGCACAATCAACCCAGGCCGCTGCGTCCAACTCGATTCCAATCCGTTGACCGCTTCCGCCAGCATGCGCCCTAAAACCGTAGCGGCAGGTCTGACCTTCTGGTACTTCAACAGGTGAATCAGTTCGCGCAACCCGCCTTCATAACTGCCGTAGGCCACGGCTTTGGCGAACGGCGGTTGCGAACGCTGGCATAGACCGCAGCGAATCCCCTCTGCTTCGGTACCGATTGCAAACGGGGTGAGCACGCGCTCCCCGCAACGCGAGCAAGTGCGGCCTGCGACTGGATGGATATCGGAAAGGCAAGCTCGGCAAACAGGAAGGCGGGAAATGTTGACCAGCGGGGTATGGCAAATGCGGCAATCGGAAGGAAACAATGTAGCGAAGAGGCTTTCGGCGACGCTGCTCACCGACGAGACGAACAGTGAAATTGGCGAGCGGTTGCGCCTGAAAACACTGTTCCCGTCAGTCCGGATTGGGTACTCGCTACTGCTGAAGACGAGCCTCCCGTGTTCGCCCGGTACCGCAAAGGACGCAACGGGCAAACCTGTCCCAGTATAACGGGGCGCAATCCGTCTAGCAACGACTCAGGGATTCAGGCCGTAGCGCTTTGTGCCCTTTTGGATTCCCGCCGCGGACGCACTCCGACGAAAGTCGATTGGTACGACCGCCGGAAACAATCTCCGCAACGCGTGGGGCGAAGGAACAATAAAGGCAGCAAGAATTTCTCGGTGAAATTTTTGGCTCGGGAGCGGTAACCGTTGAAACCGCCGCAGTCCTGACATTCAAACAGCTTGGGGGACATAAATACCTCTCCGGGGGTAGAGGATCAGCGACGCGAATAATAGCAGACTTGGCTACTGGTGCGGCATCTGCCGCAAAAAAATCTTTGCAGGGCCGATTGCACCCCTCCCATGCCGTCCGTGGCAGGGCCGCTAACCTCCTTGTAAAGCAGGTGGCGCACATGTTAACGTGCGCCGTCTCATTGTCACTTAGGATCTGTTATCCCGATTTCACTTGTGGCCAGATCGTTCAGAAGGCCGGATCGGTTAATATCCAGCCAGGCTTGCGTTTCCATACCGTTAATAAGGGTCGTTAATAAGGATCGTCAATCATGAGTCCAGAGAGCCCCGTGCCGGCAGCCGAAAACGAAAAGAAATTCAAGCCGTATGTCCCTGAAAACATGGAGATGCGCGAGTTCACCTGGCGGGCCATTCTGCTTGGACTTGCGATGACCATCGTTCTCGGCGCGGCCAATGCCTACCTCGGCCTGCGCGCGGGGATCACGATTGCGGCAACTTATCCGGCAGCCGTCATCGCCATGGCAGCGATGCGAGCGTGGAAGGGATCGCTGCTGGAAGAGAATATCGCCAGAACCGCCGGGTCGATCGGGGAAGGTATCGCTGCGGGCGCGATCTTCACCATCCCTGCGTTCCTGATCGCCAAAGCGTGGCCCTCGTTTCGCCCGGCTGACGCCTACTGGAAGTCCACCGCGCTGATTATGGTGGGAAGTGTCCTCGGAGTGCTCTTTATTTCACTGGTGCGACGGGTGATGGTGGAAGATCCGGAATTGCCGTTTCCCGAGTCGGTAGCGGCTTCCGAAATTCATAAGGCTGGACAACGCGGCGCGGAGGCGGCGAAATATCTTTTCTGGAACATCGGCGTCGGCGGACTCGTGTACATGCTGGGGCGCTTCGGATTGTTTGCCGCCGACCGGGACTTCCATTTCGCCATCGGCACTCTGGGCCGCAGCCAGGTTCGTCTCGGAACCGCCGGGAACACCAACATTCTTGCAGCGGGCGGAGCCAGTACCCTGGCGGCGCCCAGCGTGAGTCCGGCCTATATTGGCGTCGGCTATATCATCGGCTTGCGCCTGGCGGCGCTGCAGTTCGCCGGCAGTGTTCTGGCCTGGGGATTGATGGTTCCTCTCCTGATATTTTTCCTGGGACCGCAACTCAAACAGTACCTTCCCGCGGATACACCCGACAATTGGGCGACCATGTCGGTTGCAGTGTGGAGATTTGTCGTGCGCCCCATCGCCGTCGGAGGCATGCTGGTCGGAGCCGCCTATACTTTGTTTAAGATGCGCGCCAGCCTTACCGCCGGACTGGGCAAGGCATTCTCCGACCTGCGACAGACGGGGGCCGAACAATCCAAACTGTCGCGCACCGAACGTTACATGAGTTCGAAGGCGGTCTTCGGACTGATCGCCCTGATGTTCGTGCTCATGTGCTTCCTTTACATCCATATTTCGGGACTGATCTGGCCGGCCGTGCTGGCTGCAGTGGTGATGCTGGTCGTCGGCTTCTTTTTCGCCACCGTCTCGGGAAGCCTGGTTGGAATGATTGGATCTTCGAACAATCCGGTTTCCGGGTTGACTCTTTCCACCTTGATCATCGCGGCTCTCCTGATGGTTTCTCTGGGCGTCTCCGGAATTTCCGGAGTCGCTGCGGTGCTGGGTGTCGCCGCAGTGGTTTGTGTTTCTGCGTCGGTCGCCGGCGAATTGCTGCAGGACTTTAAAGTCGGATACATCCTCGGCGGCACGCCCCGAACCATCCAGATCGCGGAGCTGATCGCCGTGGTTGTCGCCAGCCTGGTGATGTACTGGCCCCTGATGCTACTGCATGAAGCCAACATCAGGGCCGGTGGAATCGGCTTTGGCGACCGCCAGCTTTCCGCTCCTCAGGCCGGCCTCATGGCGACACTGGCCATAGGAATTGTCGGCGGCGATATGCCCTGGTCTCTGGTTGTGGTGGGCATCTTCTTCGGTATCGCCCTGATCATGATGCAGGTGAAGAGTCCCATGCTGGTGGCTGTCGGCATGTATCTGCCTTTTGAGACCACATTCGCCATCTTCATCGGCGGCGTTCTGCGTTCACTCGGAGACTGGGTCGCCAAGCGCCGCGGATTCAACGCCGCACAAATGGCACGAGTAGAAAATTCCGGCGTGCTCACCGCTTCCGGATTGATTGCAGGCGAAGCCGTCCTGGGACTGCTTTGGGCCGGACTGCAGTTCGCCCCCGCATGGACCCGCACCCAGATTTTTTCCAATCCTTCTTATCTGGCGGGCATCGCCGTCATGGTTGCGCTGGGGGTCTTGATGATCTGGCTGCCTCTCTCCAGCGCCGGTGACCCCAACGAGCCCGCCCCACCCACCGCCATGATGTAGGCATATGTGGTCGCGGACGGCTCGCCCGCTTCTTGCCAAAATTGTCGGCCGCCATTTTCGTTCGTGAAGCCGGCACCTTCGTGATTTACTGTTTCACATGTCCGTCGCGGGAAATGTAGCCGAGATACGCCAGAAGATGGCGGATGCCGCCCGCCGGGCCGGGCGCAGCCCGAACCAAATCGTGCTCATGGCGGTGAGCAAGACTTTCGCGCAGGAACCCATCCGCGAAGCCTACCAGTCCGGACTTCGGGTATTCGGCGAAAGCCGGGTTCAGGAATTTTCCTCCAAGGCGGCCGCGCTTTCCGGTTTGCACGAGGCCGAGTGGCACATGATCGGGCATTTGCAATCGAACAAAGCCCAGGCCGCAGCGCAAGCATTCTCCACGATCGATTCGATCGATTCGCTGAGGCTGGCTGAGAGGCTAAACGCATCCGCGGAAAAGTTAGGCAAGAAGCTGGCGGTCCTGATAGAGATCAACGTGGGCGGTGAAGCCGCGAAAAGCGGATTGCTTCCCGATTCCAGCGACCTGGAAGAAATCCTGACCGCCGCCCCGAGGCTCGAGCAGCTCGAATTTCGCGGACTGATGACTATCCCTCCATTTAGCGAAGACTCGCAGGAAGCGCGGCCGCACTTTCGCAGACTGGTCTCGCTGCGTGATCAGATCGCGCGGCGACACCTGCCCGCGGTCGGCACGGATGTGCTGTCGATGGGCATGTCCCACGATTTTGAAGTCGCGATTGAAGAAGGATCGACCTGCGTGCGGGTGGGGACAGCAATTTTTGGGGAAAGAACCGGGCAGCGATGATTCGATGAAGGCCGCGCCCATGCCTGCATCGAAGTTCCGGCAAATTTTTTAAACCTGCCCCGATCCTCCATTACTATAGCGTCCGGCCAAAACACTCGCAGGGAAATGGTCTGAGTGGCGGCCTGGTAGGTGGACGAACTGCAGCAGCGGTTGAGGAGCCATTTCTGACTTTTTCCGAACGATTGCACGACATTCGCACCGGCTTCGAGCGCCCCTTCTGGGTCGCCAATATCAGCGAGCTCTTTGAACGCCTTTCCTATTATGCCGCCTTCGCGTCGCTCGCCCGCTATCTTCATGAGACTTTAAATTTCGGTGTGGAACAGGCGAGCAGCCTGACCGGACTATTCGGAGGCCTGGTCTGGTTCTTGGCGGTATTTGGCGGCACGGTCGCCGACCGGCTCGGCTTTCGCCGTTCTCTGTCGCTGGCCTACCTGATCCTGAGTTGTTCCTACTTTCTGCTCGGATCACTGGGAGCACCCTGGCTGGCGCCCGTCCGCAATGCAGTGCCGCTGCTTGCGCTCGTAACTTTTGTGTTGATGCTCCCTGCCCTGGGCGTTGCGCTGGTGAAGCCCTGCGTCGTCGGCACCATCGCGCGGTCCTCCAAGGATAATGTTCGCTCGATCGGCTACTCGATTTACTACACGCTGGTAAACATCGGCGGAGCGGCGGGGCCTTTCGTTGCATCCTGGGTACATCAGCACATGCGCGTGGAGAACGTGTTCCGGGTAGCAGCGCTGAGCGTGTTCGCGATGTTCTTCGCGGTACTGCTCCTGTTTAAAGAGCCGCGCCGCTCGGGTGAGGCGCAGACGGTGAGCCTGTCGCATTCCGCAAGGAATTTCTGGACTGTCCTTTCCAATCCACGCTTCATGTTGTTCCTTCTGATCTTTTCCGGATACTGGGTCGTGTACTGGCAGGAATTCCTCATTCTGCCGCTCTATATTCATGACTACATCGATCACGCGGCTAATACCGAATTGATGCTTGTGGCAGGGCCGCTGACGGTCATCGCGCTCCAGTTGCCGGTCAGTTTTCTCACGCAGCGCATACCGGCGTTCCGGGCCATCACGCTGGGCACATTGATCTCCGCACTGGCCTGGTTGATTCTGATAGCGCATCCCACCGTTCCTATCGCGGTGCTGACGCTAGTTACGATTTCTCTGGGGGAGATCATTCAGTCGCCTCGCTACTACGAGTACATCTCGCGGCTCGCTCCTCCGGGACA
The DNA here is from genome assembly GCA_963814725.1 of Terriglobia bacterium. Lineage (GTDB taxonomy): Bacteria > Acidobacteriota > Terriglobia > Terriglobales > Acidobacteriaceae > JAIQFF01. The sequence goes on along the minus strand of CAWFDY010000009.1, from coordinate 750,009 downwards.
GCAGGGCACCTACATGGGGTTCGCATTTTTGCCGGTCGGAATCGGTTCCATCATCGGAGGCTGGTTCGGGGGAACACTGATCCATCACTTTGGCGAAGTAACGCATCAACCCGGACGCATCTGGTGGCCCGTAGTAGGGGTCGGCGTCGCCACAGCCGGGCTCCTGTGGATCTATGATAAGACGCTGAAGCCCGCAACTGTTGCAGATGCAACGTCAAATTCTTGAACCACGAAGGACACAAAGGTAGGCGAAGGTAGAATCCTAAGATTTCCTTCGTGTACCTTTGTGTCCTTCGAGGTTCAAGCTCTCAGCCGGATTCGCTCAAAACGCGGCCATTGTTTAGAATGGTTGTTCGCCCATGGATCTTCCCGCCATACAAGCCGCGCTCCGCGAGCGGAACATTGACGCCTGGCTTTTTTACGATCATCATCATCGCGATCCCATCGCGTATCGTGTGCTGGGGTTGCCCACCGGTCAAATGGTTACTCGTCGCTGGTTCTATCTGATTCCGGCCAGCGGCGATCCGGTGAAACTTGTCCACCGGATTGAGCCCGGACATCTGGACTCGCTGCCCGGAGGCAAGCGTCAGTATTCCGGTTGGCAGGAGTTGTTTGACCAGATTAAACTTCTGCTGGCGAATCATCGCGATGTCGCCATGCAGTATTCTCCCAACAATCTGGTCTTCACCGTTTCATTGGTCGATGCCGGCACGGTTGATTTGATCCGCGGATTGGGGAAGAACGTAGTCAGCTCCTGCGACCTGGTAGCGCAGTTTGAAGCGACTTTGACCGAAGAACAAATCAAGTCTCACTTTGCCGCCCGCGACGCGGTTGACGCCATCATCGCCGCCGCCTTTCGGGAGATTGGCCAGCGCGTGCGCCAGGGCGGCACCCACGAATACGAAATTCAGCAGTGGTTTCTGGAAGCGTTTCGACGCGAGAACCTGGTAAGCGACGACGCGCCCGTGGTGGCAGTGAATGCCAACACCGCCAATCCGCATTACTCGCCACATCCCGAGACTTCGAAGCCGATTCGTGAAGGCGATCTCGTGTTGCTTGATGTCTGGGCCAGGAAAAATGCCCCAGGGACCGTGTACTACGACATTACATGGACGGGTTTTGTTGGAAACGCCCCTTCCGGCCGCATGCGGGAAATCTTCGATATCGTTCGCCAGGCGCGAGATATCGGAGTGAAGACCGTGGTGGAAGGCGTACGCGCAGGTAAAGCCATTGCGGGTTGGGAAGTGGACCACGCGGTGCGGGGATACATTACGAACAAAGGCTTCGAACAATACTTCATTCATCGCACCGGGCATTCCATCAGCACCGAGATTCACGCCAACGGCGCGAACATGGATGATCTGGAAATTCATGACGAACGCCGCATTCTCCCCAACTCATGTTTTTCCATCGAACCCGGCATATATCTGCCGGAGTTCGGCGTACGCAGTGAAGTAAACATGCTGGTCAGGCCCAACACAGCCGAAGTAACAGGTAAAATTCAAAGTGAACTCGTGATCATCTGAATGGCAAATTCAGCTAAGCCGACTCCCACAGACGCGCTCAGACCTGCCTCCTCCAGCATGGCCGTGGTTGCGCCTGCTATTGGGTGGTTGATTCCCGGCGCGGGCCACCTCATCCAGAAGCGCTACATTCGCGGACTGCTCATCATGGCTTCGATCACGATCATGTTCGTGCTCGGACTGCTGATGGAGGGCCGCGTGTACCAGCCGAATGGCGGCGATATTCTGGACATCCTCGGGTTCGTCGGCGACATTGGCGCCGGCGGCCTCTACATCGTCACCCGCGTGCAGGAATGGGGACACGGCGCCATCGCGCATGCCACCGCGGATTACGGTACCAAGTTTCTGATTGTGTCCGGACTGCTCAATTTCATCTGCGCCGCCGACGCCTACCATATCGCGATCGGGAAAAAACCGTGATGGGAAAAACCGAATGACCCTGGAACTATCGCACTTCACCGCTGCCGTACTGTTCTCGGTATTCGCCTCGGTAGTATTCGGAATCACTCAGCGAAACACCTCGCGTGAACAGATCCGCTACGGCCTATATTGTTTCGCCCTCTTCGTCGGCGGAGTATTTCTGGCAGGATGGGTGATGTGGATATTGCGGCATTGAAAAGCGCTTCACCCTTCCCATACGAAAGCGTCAAAAACGCGCTTCACATCAAATCCCAGGCGTTGATAAAGTTTTACTGCGCGGTCATTCGCTTCCGTTACGGTGAGCGACAGCAGGGAAAAGTTCCGCTGGCGGAGGTTCGCGGCTGTGGCTGCGATGAGCAACCTTCCCAGGCCATGCGAACGATAATTGGGAAGCACGCATACCTGCGTGACATGGCCGACGTCCTGGCGCACGCGGGAACACAGAATCAAGCCCACCAGACTCCGCGTCCGCTTGTGCATCGCTACGAACGAACCTTCGGGATCGAAGGTGCCGCAGCCGGGGAAACGCACAATATTGTTCAGAAAGCGCAGCGAACCACTCAGCGTGCGATATTGATCGTTGATTTCGGAGTCGACGTGTCCGCGGTAAGCGCCGGTGATCAACGCGGCGGCGGGCTGGTAGTCATGCTCGGTCCAGCGCCGTATTTCGATTTCAGGACCGGGCGACCCTCCGGGCTCCGGCTGGGTGCCGAGCGGCAACACCATGAAAAGGCGCGGATGCCGATGAAATCCCTGTTCCACAAACGGCCGCGCGACCACGCCCGCCTCATGCACCAGCAGTTGCGCCTCGATGCGATGAATTCCTGGCGATTGCTGCAAGGTCTCGATCACGTGCAGCAGTAATCGCGACTCCACCTCGTGCGGATCGGGCAAGCGGTTGTCGTTGCTTACGAACAGATCTCCGATCACACCTTTGCTGCCTTCATACACAAAAAACGCATATCCAGCAATCCGGCCGCGCTCGATGGCCGCGTAGCCAGGCAGTATTTTCGCATCCACATAGCGCAGAATCATTTCGGCGGAGCCGCTGTAGTCCCAGCAAAGCAGGCGTCCCCATTCCCGTATCTCGTCCTCCAGCAATGGACGCAGATCGACAGAAGAAAAATGTCTGAGGTCGAGAATCTCCACCTGGAGGCTCCTGGAGGGTTCCGGCTTGCTAAGCGCGCTCATTGCGGGCTGCGAACAGCGAGTGTAGTGCTTCCCCCGGCGAGAGGCAAACGGGGGGACAAGAGTGGGTAACAACAGCTTCTAGCTTCTGGCGTAGCTTCCGCTGTTGAAGATTTCGGAGCCAGCCTTTGCGCTCACGGCTGGGAAGCTAGAAGCCAGAAGCTAGAAGCCAGAAGCCGCCTTCCCCACCCAGTAATAATCCATGCCTTGCGGCGCGAAACTTCCCAGGTATGTAACCCGGCGCCCCGGAGTCCATTTGGCAAGATTTTTCTGCCAGCCTTCGGGGGTAATCAAAATATGCTCTCCAATGGGCACGCCGTCCACTTCGTAACGCGCAATTTTCTGATCGCGATAGAAGTGCAGGCCATATTCAGTTTCGCGGGGAAGGCGAAGAATCGCCAAAGGGAGAGACCGGTTATCCAGGCGGTCGATCTCCCGCGCCGGAGGACGCGCGGAAAGAGTCGAGTCGAGCGACGGAGCCCCGAGCCGCAGCACGGCCGCTACCGCCAGCAGTACCGGAACCAGCGTCACAAAGCGCAAGAGGCGCAGGCCGGACGGGCCCCGCAGAGTCAATACAATCCCGATCGCCAGCACGGCTGCAAACCCCATTGCAATTGCAGTAGCCAGGTTCCACGGAAGAGCGTGATGAAACACGAGGTACTGCATCATGAGCGCAGCCACTACCGGCAGTGCAGCAATCAGCGCATGCAGGACAATCAGAAGAGTGGCGGGACGATCATTTTCGATTCCATGCCGCTCGATTAGGCGCCGGCGGACATAATCCGCCAGCAGCAGCGTGCCCGCGGGAATAGCCGGCAATATGTAACCCGGCAACTTCGAAGCGGAAAATGAAAAAAACACAATCGGGACGACCAGCCAGATCACGAAAAACACCGTCATGGCGTTGCCCGATTGAAACACTTCTTGCTTCGCACGCCACCAGGATCGAACGCTCTCTGCCACCGCCGCGCTGACGAATATTGTCCAGGGCACAAGCCCAAGCAGGACAACCGGCAGGTAGTACCAGATGGGTTGCGTGTGATGGTAAAGGTCTTTTCCAAACCGCCCCAAATTGTGTTCGAGGATGAAGATCCGGAAGAATTGCGGATTTCTGATCTGGACCGCGATGTACCAGGGCAGCGCCGTCACGGCGAACAACGCAATGCCAGGCAGCCAACAGGTCCGCACGATGAGACGGTAGTCGCTTTTGGCCGCCGAAAAAACTACGATGATTGCTGCCGCCAGAAATATTCCAACCGGCCCTTTGGACAGCGTCGCCAGCCCGAGCAGAACGTATGAAATCGCCAGATATCGCCTGCTCGTGCTTTCGTACCACGCATACCAGGCCAGCATGGCCATGGTAAACATCGCGGCCAGCGGCATGTCGGTTGACGCCGCACGCGCAAAGCCGATGACGCCGCTAGCGGAAGCTGCCATCAGCGCTCCATCCAGCTCGATGCCGGGACGAAATCGCCGTAGGAAAAGATAAACCGCGACCACCATCAGAGTGGCATCTAGCGCTGAGGGAAGGCGCGCAGCCCAATCGCTTACCCCGAAGACGCTATACGCCAGCATGGCCTGCCAGTAGTAGAGGACCGGTTTCTCCAACCAGGGCAGGCCACCGAGCGTGGGCGTAATCCAATCGTGACGAGCCAGCATTTCGCGCGCGACTTGCGCGTAGCGTGGCTCGTCCGCGCCGAGCAAGCCGAAATATGCGAGGCCGAAGAAAAACAGGAAGCCGCAGAAGCCGGCCAGCAGGAGCCAATCCATGAGGGGCCGGGGCCGCGCTACGGGGGCAGCAGGATTCGATGGCGAGTTGGCCGGGCCAGAATTCACAGGTCTGGAATCTTTAGCCGGAAAATTAAAACGAGGATTAGTGTACGAGATTTGCCGGATCGACGTACTGGGACCGCTTACTGGATCGCGTTACTGGATTGAAGACCCGAGCTTTAGCTCCGCCAGAATCCGCACCGTCGCCGCCGATAAGGGCCCATCCAGAGCGCAGCCGCTGGCGCACTGGTGTCCGCCGCCGCCAAGCCTTTCAGCGACCGCCGCCACGTTCACTTTTCCCTTGCTGCGCAAGCTTACGCGGAAACGGCCGTCGAGAATCTCGCGGAAAAACAATGCCACTTCAACGCCCTGCATGGAAAGCGCGTAATTCACCAGACCTTCGCAATCTTCCTCCCTGGCATGGCAGCGCTGCATCTGTTCCTGGCTGACCGAGATCCAGGCCAGCGGCCCGTCCCGATGAAGATTCGAGAGCGCGGCGCCCAGCAATCGCATTTTCGCCGTGGAGTGGCCAAAATAAATATTGCGCGCACAATGCGCCGGGTCCGCGCCCGCCATCACCAACTCGCGCGCCAGTTCGAAGGTGTGCTCGTTCGTCCCTTCGAACATGAACGAGCCGGTATCGGTCAGGACTGCGGTGTAAAGGCAGGTCGCAATCTCCGGAGAAATCTTTACCCCGGCCTCGCGCGCCAGCCGATAGACCATTTCCGCCGTGGCCACGGCTTTGGGATCGATCCAGTTCACCTGACCGAACGGGCGTCCGCTCTGGTGATGATCGATGTTGATCAGAAACGTGTTTTCCAACCCGTGCAGCCGGGTGCGCTGAATGCTGTCGCACTCCAGTATGATCGCGGCTTCGTAAGTGCCGTTGACGGTCTCTGACTGTACTACCTCGGCGGCATAGGGCAGTGGCTGGTAGATGCGCGGCACGCCGTCTCGCAAGACGACATCCGCCTCTTTTCCCATCGCGCGCAAAATCTGGCGACAGGCTAGCGCTGAACCAATCGCGTCGCCGTCCGGCCTGGCATGCGAGGTGAGCACGAACCGGTGTCGCTGCTCGATGTGCTTGAGAACTTCTTTCAACATACTTGCCGAACTCTATCAGTTCGGAAGGGGCCCAGTGAAACAGTCGTCAGCCTTCACTTCTTCCTCTTTTTTGTGCGGCCCAGCAACTGGTCGATTCTTGCGCCGTATTGATCGGAGCGGTCGAGATGGAAATATAGTTCCGGCGGACGGCGAAGGTGCAGATTCTCAGCGACCTCGCGGCGAATAAACCCGACCGCCGCGGTCAAACCCTCCAGCGAGCGCTCCGCTTCCTTGTCATCACCATCGAGGGTCACGAACACCTGCGCAGAGCGGGAATCCTCGGCCAACACCACGCTGGTGACGCTGACCAGCCCGATGCGCGGATCGCCCAGTTCGCCCTCCACGATCGTTTCGATTTCTTCCCGCAGAGCTTCCCCCAGGCGCTGTCGATGATATTTCGCGCCACGCTTCTCCACATCCACCTCATGAGTAAAACGAATGAGAATATCAGAAAACCGTCCCCAGCGGGACGTGCCGCAAGGCCCGTGGCGCCGGCGTCCCGCTGGTTGTCGAGGCGGCGACGCCGCCTCAAGTAAAGCTGGATTCAACTGCCGCCGATGGATTTCTTCTATCCAACGCGGCGGCGAGACGCCCGCCGAACAGCCGGCGGGACGCCGGCGCTACATAAATTCCACAAATGAATCTGTAATGTCGGCACCGCCGTTATTTGCAATGCGGGTCGCCTGCCGTTCCACATGCTTCATCAGCCCGTCAAGATATTCGCGCGAAGGTGAAACTCCGACAACGCCCAGGGTAGCCCGGTTCCATAATCCGCTGGGATCGAGTTCAGCCACAGCCACGTTGAAATGCGCTCGCAGCCTGTCTTTGAGGCTGCGCACTACCTGCCGCTTGTCTTTGAGAGACTGCGCCGCTTCGATGTGCAGTTCGAGGGTGAGAAAAGCGATCAAGGCGGTCGATGGTTTCCAGTTTCTGGTTTCCGGACAGAAACCAGAAACCGGAAACTGGAAACTGCACTTAAGCGATGGCTTCGGCCGCGACTTTCTCGGTCACGAAGGCTTCGATCACGTCCCCGGCCTTAATGTCGCCGTAGTTCGCGATCGAAATGCCGCATTCCATTCCGTTGCGTACTTCGCTGGCGTCGTCCTTGAAGCGGCGCAGCGAGCCCACCTTGCCGGTGAATACCACGTTGTTGTCACGCAGCAGGCGCACTTCCGAATCGCGCTTGATGATGCCATCGCTAACCGAGCACCCCGCGATCGTCCCAACCTTCGGGATGCGGAACGTTTCCTTGACCAGGGCGCGGCCCTGGTATGTTTCCTTGATGGTGGGCTCGAGCAGTCCGGTCATGGCGCGCTTGATCTCATCCTGCAGTTCGTAAATGATCGAGTGCAGCCGGATGTCGACCTTTTCCTGATCGGCCAGCTCCTGCGCTTTACGCTCGGGGCGCACATTGAATCCGATGATGATGGCATTCGATGCCGAGGCCAGCAGCACGTCCGACTCGGTGATCGCTCCAACCCCCGAGCGCAGGACCTTCAGCCTGACCTTTTCGTTCGACAGCTTGGTCAGCAGGTCAGTCAACACTTCGACTGACCCTCCGACATCCGCCTTCAGGATGATGTTGAGTTCCTTGACGCCGGCCGATTTCAGCTGCTCCGCCAACCCTTCCAGCGAGACGCGAGAGCTCTTGGCCAGAGTGGCTTCGCGAGCTTTCTGTTCGCGGTATTCGGATACGCCGCGCGCCTTGTCGCGATCTGCCACCACGACGAATTGATCACCCGCCTGGGGCAAGCCTTCCATGCCCAGAATTTCAACCGGGGTCGAAGGCGGCGCCGATTCCAGCTGGTTGCCGCGATCGTCGAACATGGCCCGCACTTTGCCGTAAACGTTGCCTACGACGAAGTTGTCGCTGGTCCGCAAGGTTCCATTCTGCACCAGCAAGGTGGCCACCGGCCCGCGGCCGCGATCCAGCTTGGCTTCGAGCACCACTCCGGTGGCAGGACGCTCGGGCGTCGCCTTCAGCTCCTGCAGGTCAGCCACCAGGCAAATCATTTCCATCAGCAGATTGAGATTGGTTTTCTGCTTGGCCGAGACGTCCACGAATACCGTGGTACCGCCCCAGTCTTCCGGCATCAGCCCGCGATCGGCCAATTGCTTCTTCACTCGATCCGGCAGGGCGTCAGGTTTATCGATTTTATTCACCGCGACGATGATGGGCACTTCCGCGGCGTGAGCGTGATCTATGGCTTCGAGCGTCTGGGGCATGACACCATCGTCGGCCGCGACGACCAGCACAACGATGTCAGTGGCTTTGGCTCCGCGCGCGCGCATCCGGGTGAAAGCTTCGTGACCGGGCGTGTCGAGGAAAACGATCTGGCGGCCAAACGCCGGGGAGTTCTTGTCCACGATGGTCACTTTGTAGGCGCCGATGTGCTGCGTGATGCCTCCGGCTTCGCCGCCCGCGACGTTGGTCAAGCGGATGGAATCGAGCAGCGTAGTTTTGCCGTGATCCACGTGGCCCATGATGGTGACTACCGGCGGACGCGTCACACCTTCAGAGGCGGCGCCTTCCTCGCCAGGAGCGGCGTCTGAAACTTCCTTCGCCGCCTGTTCTTCGAAGGTGATCACGTTGGTATCGGCTCCGAAAAAGCGCGCCATCTCGCTGGCCAGCTCGGTGTCGAGCGTCTGATTGATGGTGGCGAACACACCGCGAGTGAGCAGGCGCGCGATCAGGTCTTTCGCCCTGAGCCCTAGCAATTCCGCCAGATCTTTTACGCTGATGCCCTCCGTAATCGTGATGCTGCGGGTGATGGGCTGAGGTTCGTTGGAGAGCGACAGCCGCGGTGGCGGCGTGTAGCCCTTCATCGGGCCTTCCTTCACGCCCCGAGGCACATAACGTTGTCCCGGCCGGCGCGAGGGAGAGCCCGGACGGCTGCCCGGCCTGGGCGTCGGCCCGCCGGAAGGCACTGCGCCTGGGCCCACTCCAAGGGGACGCGAACCCGTCGGCGACTGGCGCGTGGGATGCATGGGGCGGCGCTCGCCTGGCCGCAATGGCGGGCGATTGGTGGGCGCACCCGGCCTTGGGCGCTGGAAAATCGGCTGGCCCGGCACCGGTCGTCCCGGAGCCGGGCGCATGGTCGCCCCTGCAGGCGATACCGCCATGCCTGCGGGCGGAGCCGGACGCAACGGGGCCTTGTAAACCGGACGCGGCCCGGTCTGCGGAACAATCATGCGCGGTGGCGGCGGTCCCGTAACCGTGGGGGCCGATGGTCTCGCAGCCATGGTTGGGGCTTGCGCGATCGGTGCAGCCGGGCGTGGCGGCGCTGCCAGCGACGAGTTGACGCTAGCCGGGGCCGAAGGCGGAGCCGGCGGCGGAACTGTAGGACGGGGCGCTACGGGAGTGGCAGATGCCACGGGCGCCGCGGTTTGCACAGGAACCGGAGGAGCCGGTGCCGGCGGAGGCGCCGGAACCGTGAACGTGGGCCTCGGAGTCGAAGTCGGGACTACGAATTTCGGCGGAGCGACCGGCGGGGCAGGCGCCTTCGGAACGGGGGCTGCGGCTGCGGGCGGCATCACCGAAACTGCCGGCCTAGGCGGTGGCGGAGTAATCGCCGGCGGAGCCTCCGGAGTAGCGGGGCCCTGCTGCTTGTTGATAATGGCGCGTAACGCGTCGCCGGGCTTGGAAATATTGGAAAGGTCAATCTTGGTCTTGATTTCATCGCCTTCGGGGCGATTCGGTCGTGAAGACCGGCCGGCACTTTGGGCCTGGCTGGCGGCACGGAGGCGGGCCCGCACTTTATCCGCTTCATGGTCTTCGAGAGAACTGGAATGACTTTTCTTCTCGGTGACTCCGACTTCCGCAAGCACATCGAGAATTGATTTGCTTTTGACTTCCAGCTCTCTTGCCAGATCGTTGATTCGAATCTTGCTCATCCGCCCTTTCGTCCTCCGGACTGTTCCGCTAAGTCTTCATATCAACCTCACGGCGTCAGTTTTCAGGTTCGCGCGGCCAATCTCGTCAGCGCGCGAGAATCGCACTTTACTGCTTCTCTTCGGAAGGAGCAGGCTCCTCCGTCGATTCGGCAGTTTCTTGCTGCCCGCCAGTCTCTTCCACGCCCGCAGTCGCCGCTTCCGTGGCTTCCGGAGCAGTTTCCTGTATCGCGTCCATCTCGGCGGTGTCATCAGAGCTGCCAGCCGCGACTTCCGCCACCGGCTCCGCGCCCGCTTCACCCTCAGCCGCCGCTGCAGCCGCTTCCCCACCTTCCAGGCTGGAGAAATAATTATTGACCGCGAGGCTGATCTTTTCCACCGTCTTGGGACCAATGCCCTCGATCGCTTCCAGTTGCTCTGGCGTCATATCGGCCAGCGCTTCGACCGTAGTCACGCCGGCAGCGCTCAACTTCTCGACCAGGCCTTCACCCAGCCCCGGAACATCTTCGAGAGGAGTGGATGCCGTCCCCACCAGCGCGGACATCTGCAGCTCAACTTCTTGCCGCTTCTCTTCTTCGCTCTTGATGTCGATCTTCCAACCCAGCAGCTTCGCCGCCAGCCGGACATTTTGCCCCTTCTTGCCAATGGCAAGCGAGAGCTGGCTGTCGTCCACCACAACTTCAAGATGCTTGTCCGCCGAATCGACCACGGTCACGCGGCTTACCTTGGCCGGCTGCAAAGCCTTCTCAGCAAACGTGACCGCATCTTCGTGATACTCGATGATGTCGATCTTCTCGCCGCGCAACTCGCGGATGATGGATTGCACCCGCATGCCCTTCATGCCGACACAGGCGCCCACGGCATCCACGTCTTTATCTTTCGACATGACTGCGATTTTGGTTCGCTCTCCGGCTTCCCGCGCGATAGCACGGATCACCACTGTCCCGTCGTAAATCTCGGGCACTTCGGTCTGGAACAGATGCTGCACGAGCTCGGGCGCCGCCCGCGAAACCACGACTGCCGGACCCTTTGAAGCCCGTTCGACCCTGGCAATCACCGCCCGTACGCGTTCGCCCATGGCAAACGACTCCAGTCGCGACTGCTCCTTGCGCGGCATGCGCGCTTCCGCCTTGCCGATGTCGAAGATCACATCGGGGCCTTCGATACGCTTCACCGTGGCGTTCACGATCTCGCCCACCCGGCCGATGTACTCGTTGTACACCGTGTCGCGTTCGGCTTCCCGCACCTTCTGAAAGATCACCTGCTTGGCCAGCTGCGCCGCAATGCGTCCCAGAATGCCTTCGGTCTGCTTGTTGATCTGGAGCTCTCCGCCGACCTCGAGTTCGGGATTGATCTTGCGGGCGTCGTCCAGGGTCACCTGCAGCACGGGATCCTCGACCTGCTCTGGAGTCTCCACAATGGTCTTGACCGCAAACGCGCGGATCTTTCCGGTTTCCTTGTCCAGTTCGGCGCGCAGGTTTTCCTGCGTCTTATAGTATTTGCGCGTGGCGACTACAATGGCATCTTCCACCGCACTCACCACAATCTGCGGATCGATGCCCTTTTCCCGGCTCAACGCGTCAATCGTGTTGTAAAGCTCACTTGCCATAGATGATTCCAGTAGGACAATTGGTAATTGGAAAATCTGGTAATTGAAAACCCGGACTTTATGGGTTTTATAAATTACTCAATTGATCAAATTACTCAATGCTTCTCAAATCTCGGGCACCAGGTTCGCCTTCTCGACATTTTTCAGGTCGATTTCCAGCTTCGGCGCCACGCCTTCTTCTGGTTTCCGCTTTTTTCTGGCAGCGTTCAAGTCGAGCGTCAAACGCCCGTGCTCAAAACTCTCCAGCCGGCCTTCAAAGTGTCGATTGCCGTCGATCGGTTGCTGCGTCGTCAGCTTGATGCGGCTGCCGGTGAAGCGTTCATAATCAGAAGGGCGAAGCAGCTTCCGATCCAGTCCCGGAGACGAGACTTCCAGCGTGTAAGCACCGGAAATTACGTCCTCGACATCGAGGATCGTACTCACTTCCCGGCTTACGCTCACACAATCTTCGTGCGTGACCCCGGCCGCCTTATCGATCACGATGCGGAGCATGCGGGCCTTGCCCCCGCCGCGCAGCTCAACTTCCACCACCTCAAGCCCGCTGGAGGCAGCCACCCGCTCCGCGATCCCGCGAACCTTGTCAATCTCAAGAGCCATGAAACCAACAACTTACAATAGCTTTTCTATTTCTAAAACAGGCCTAAACTAAAAAGTGGGCTTGCGCCCACTGGTGTGTCTCGCCACGTGCTGGTAACTACACAACAGTTCCAGATATCAATATACGCCGCAGGGAACCAAAAGACAAACCTGCCCCGGCTCTGATGAAGACCCAGTTTTGGCGAATTTTCAGCGCCGTCTTGATTTCATCTACGCCTCCGAATCGACATCATGCGGAGCTGGCGAAGCATCTTGCGCGCAGCCACTCCACGGTTTCACAAGCACGCGTATGGTCCCCGACAGGTGCTTCGAACGGAAAGTCTCTCAGCATGGCGTCAAAGGAAATCGCGCGCGAAGGCGCAGCCCTATTTAAGGCTGAGCCATTGCGTCTGGCGGGAAGCGATTTGCCTGATCTTCAAACCGTCTCTAGAATGGGATATCCCTCACGTCCGAGAAAACTTATGATTCATTTTCCTGTTCCCGAAGCCCTTACCTTCGACGACGTGTTGCTGCTGCCGGCTCGCTCGGATGTCGTGCCCGCAATGGCCAACACCCAGACCCAGCTCACGCGCAACATTCGCCTGAACATTCCCATCGTCAGCGCCGCCATGGACACGGTCACGGAATCGCACATGGCGATCGCACTGGCGCAGCAGGGCGGAATTGGAATCATTCACCGCAACCTGACTCCGGAACAGCAGGCCAATGAGGTGGACAAGGTAAAGCGTTCCGAGAGCGGAATGATTGTTGACCCGGTCACCATGTCTCCCGACGCCAAAGTTTCCGATGCGCTCGAAATGATGCGCAAATACAAAATTTCCGGCGTGCCTATCACAAAGAGCGGAAAGCTGGTCGGCATTCTCACCAACCGCGACCTGCGCTTCGAAACCCGCTTCGATATCCCGATCAGCAAAGTAATGACGAAGGAAAATCTGATCACCGTCCCGGTGGGAACCACCCTCGAAGACGCGGAGAACATCCTGCACGAACATCGCGTCGAAAAGCTGCTGGTCGTGGATGACAATTACAACCTCAAGGGACTGATCACCGTCAAAGACATTCAGAAAAAGTTGAAGTATCCCAACGCGGCCAAAGACTCGCAGGGCCGGCTGCGCGTGGGCGCGGCCATCGGCGCTACCGGCGACTTTCTCGAGCGCGCCCAGGAAATGGTGAAATGCAAGGTGGATCTGCTGGCGATCGACAGCGCCCACGGACACTCCAGCCGCGTGCTCGATGCCATCCGATTGGTGAAGTCGAAGCTGCCCGAGGTGGACCTGATCGCCGGCAATGTGGGAACCTTCGACGGAGCCTGCGAACTGGCCCGCGCGGGCGCAGATGCCATCAAAGTCGGGATTGGCCCGGGATCGATCTGTACCACACGGGTCGTGACCGGAGCGGGTATGCCGCAGATGACGGCCATCGCGGAAGCCTATCGCGCCACCAAGGATTCGGGAATTCCGGTGGTCGCCGACGGCGGCATCAAGTACTCAGGCGATATCACCAAGGCTCTCGCCGCCGGGGCATCCGGCGTGATGATCGGATCGCTTTTTGCCGGAACCGATGAAAGTCCCGGTGAGCTTATCCTTTACCAGGGCCGCTCCTTTAAATCCTATCGCGGCATGGGTTCACTCGGAGCCATGGCTTCGGGATCAAGTGAACGCTATTTTCAGAACGTCGAGGGGGACGCATCCACCGCCATGTCCGGCGGTATGGAAGACGGGAATCGCCTGGGCAAACTGGTGCCGGAGGGAATCGAAGGCCGCGTTCCCTATCGCGGCTCTGTCGCCATGATCGTGCACCAGATGGTGGGAGGATTGAAATCCGGCATGGGATATTGTGGTTGCGCCACTATCCCCGAACTCCTGCAGAAGACGCGTTTCGTGCGCATCAGCGGCGCGGGTTTGCGTGAGAGCCATGTGCACGATGTCATGATCACCCGCGAGGCTCCGAACTATGCTGTGGAGTAGCGGACGGGAAATCCGCGATTGAATCCCGCGCGAAAGCATCTGCTCAAAACCTGGGTCGCGGCGATTTTATGGCTCGGCCTCATCGGCGCCGAATCCACAAATTTCGCTTCGGCGGAGAACACAAGCCGGATTCTTTATCCCCTCTTGCACTTCCTGTTCGGGCTGCAGCCGGAACACTTTCCCGTCTGGCATTTCCTGGCGCGCAAGACCGGCCACTTCGTCGGCTACTTCACTCTCAGCTGGCTGCTCTTCCGCGCCTGGCGCGACACTCTCCCGCTGCCTTCCACAGACTGGGCGGTGCGCTGGGCGACCATTTCATTTTTTATGGCTGCCTTGGTCGCCAGCCTCGACGAATGGCACCAAAGCTATTTGCCCAGCCGCACCGGAGCTGTACACGATGTGTTACTCGACAGCACGGCTGCGTTAGTCGCACAGATCATCATCTTCTTGATTCTACGGAGAAGAAGGTCAGTCACAGTACCGCAGCTCACAATTTCCTGAAAATAAAGGATTTTTCTTGCGAACTTTGCAGACCGGCTGACGACTGAAGACTGTTCCTCAATACATCGAGTCGTACTTGGTGACTACCCACGCGCCTTCTTTTCTCTCCAGCGTGACCGAGAACAGTTCCTTGTAAGTGCCTTTTTGGTCGGGCGCGTTGCGGCGCTTGCCGCGGTAGTGAAGGATGCGCAGAGGCGGAGTGTCTTCCCAGTCCACCACCTCCCAGGAAATCAGCGGATGCTGGGCTTCTGAGTCACAGATGAATGCGGCGTATTTTTTCCGGTAGTCCCTGGCCCAGTCCGCAAGTTCTTCCCTGCAGTTTCCATCCCGCATGCTGCGTATGAATTTCGCTGCCTCGCGCTCGGAGGTGCGATCGCGCAGAGGATTCAGCGAAATGGAGTTGGGAATGCCCGAGAGCGGATCGCGTTCTTCCGACCGGTCAAGCACCGGACCCTGACCATTCAAGTGCATCAGGTACCCGAAAAAGATGATCAGCAGAAGGATGCCGGCCCCTGCGGCAATACCGATTTGGTTGCGAGAAAACTCCATGGCCTCAGGTCAGTCTAACCGGAGGTTCAGTGAGTGCAAGATTACGGCGGTCAGACTCGATGGGACATGTACGACCGGGTTCAGGCGAAATAAAAAAGGGACGGCTTGAGCCCATCCCTTTTCCCGTTGGATTGGATTTGGTTACTTTTTTTCGTCTTTGACTTTGTCGGCGCCTTCGACGTGGTCAGCCGGATGCTCAACTCCCTGTTGCGCCTCGGCCTCGTCCATCGCCCGCTTGGCTTCTTCGGCACGCTTGGAACGAGCCACCGCCCGTTTCTCGCGCTTTTCCTCCTGCAATTTCTCGCTGCCGAGGAGCTCGACGAACGCCGTATCGGCGCCGTCGCCTTTGCGCCAGCCGGCACGAACAATGCGCAGGTATCCGCCTTCGCGGTCCCCAAAGCGCGGAGCGACGGTATCGAAAAGCTTGTCGACCGCGGCACTTGTCATCAGATAAGCAAGGGCCTGGCGGCGCGCAGACAGGTCACCGCGCTTGCCCAGCGTGATCATCTTCTCGACCAGCGGACGCATGGCCTTGGCCTTGGGTACGGTAGTCTCGATTCGCTCTTCGACAATGAGCGATGTCACCAGGTTCCGCAGCAACGAGCGGCGGTGGCTGGTGTTACGTCCCAGTTTCCATCCTGCTACTTTGTGACGCATCGTGATTCCTTCAGTTTCTGGTTTCGAGTTTCTGGTTTCCGGTTCTGGTTTCAGGCGCCCTGAAATGGACATCGTCAGGGAAACTGGAAACTAGAAACCAGAAACTGGGTGGCGCAACGCGCCACCCCGAAACTGTCTTATAGATCGTTGTCCGGACCGTACGCCGATGCCGGCAACACCTGGTTCGAAGTCGGGCCGGGCACGGCGTTGCCATGCTCGTCGATCTTCATGCCCAAGCTGAGCCCCATCGACGACAGAATTTCCTTGATCTCGTTCAGCGACTTGCGGCCGAAATTCTTGGTTTTGAGCATTTCGGCTTCAGTCTTCTGGACCAACTCCCCGATGGTCTGGATATTCGCATTCTTCAGGCAGTTGTAACTGCGCACCGAAAGCTCCAGCTCTTCCACCGACCGGTTCAGGTTCTCGTTTTTGATCTCCGGCTTACGGTCGTCGGTTGAGGTGGAAGTCTCGATGTCCTCTTCAAAGTTGATGAAGATGTTCATGTGGTCTTTGAGCAGCTTCGCCGCCAGGCCGATGGAATCAGCCGGGGTGATGGAGCCATTGGTCCACACTTCGAGAGTCAGCTTGTCGTAGTCGGTGATCTGCCCCAGACGCGCCGCTTCCACGGTGTAGTTGCACTTGCGCACCGGAGAGTGGACGGAATCGATGGGAATGAAACCGATGCCGAGATCCTCGTCAAAATTCTTGTCCGCTGAAACATATCCGCGGCCGCGCTTCAGCCGCATCTCCATGTCCAACTTGCCGCCCTCACTCACGGTCGCGATGTAGACGTCTTTGTCCAGCACTTCGACGTCGGCATCGGCTTCGATCATGCCGGAGGTGACCACTCCAGGCTGATCGCTGCGCAGGTAAATTGCCTTCGGAGCGTCTCCACTCAACTTGAACGGAATCTGCTTGAGGTTGAGGATGATGTCGGTGGCATCTTCAACGACTCCGGGTATCGATTGAAACTCGTGCAGCACGCCTTCGATCTTCACCGCGGTAACCGCTGCCCCTTCGATTGAAGAGAGCATGACACGCCGCAGAGCGTTGCCTATTGTCGTGCCGAAGCCGCGTTCAAAAGGCTGGGCCCAGAAGATTCCGTACTTGTCAGTTAGGGTTGAAGTATCGACGGCGAGACGTTTGGGTTTTTGAAATCCCTTCCAAAGCATTACGTTGTTCTCCTTCGGCCGTTTGGCTCAGTTCTGACATCCCTGAACAGGTCCGCGTTTCATTCAGGTCAAGCGTCAGAGACAGGCTGATCTGGCTCGAATTGTTGGGACCGAAAAATCAGTTTCAGGTTTCCGGTTTCAAAGCCCGGAACTCGGAAATTGAAACCCGTTCACTGCAGTTTTCAATCTCCAAATTTCTGGTTTTGAAACCGAAACCAGAAACTGCTACTTGCTGTACAACTCCACAATCAACTGCTCGTTCACCGGCAGGTTGATGTCTTCGCGCTTGGGCAAAGCCAGAACCTTGCCTTTGTAGTTGTCGCGGTCGATCTCCAGCCAATTCGGCGCATTCTGGTGGCTGGCAAATTCCTTCGCCGGCTCGAGAATCGGCAGCTTCTTGCTGGCTTCGCGGATCGCAATCTCTTCGCCCACGCTTACCTGGTACGAAGGAATATTCACTTTGTGCCCGTTCACATGCACATGGCCGTGCCGCACCAACTGCCGGGCCTGGCGGCGGGACATGCCAAAACCCAGGCGATAAACCACGTTATCCAGGCGCCGCTCCAGTTGTTGCAGGAGCACATCGCCGGTAACGCCGCGGGTGCGCGCCGCTTTTTCGAAATAGTTACGGAACTGGCTTTCCTGGGTGAAGTAAATCCGCTTGGCTTTCTGCTTTTCGCGCAACTGCAGGCCGTAGCCAACGATCTTGGCTTTGCGGTCCTTGCCATGCTGTCCAGGAGCAAAATTACGCTTCTCGATGGGACATTTATCGCTGAAACACTTGGTGCCTTTGAGGAACAGCTTCATGCCCTCGCGGCGGCAGAGACGACAGACGGGATCGGTGTAACGGGCCAAGTTATTTCTCCTTAATTGGATGACCGGTTTACAGGTTTGGCTTCACCCTTCGTCCCGGACAAAGTTGCTGTTTAAAGCTCTGAGAACTGAGAACCAGAAAAACTGGTAACTGCCTTTTAAATCAAAATGCAGCTCCCAATCCCAAACGCCTCGGTCTCCAGTTGCATCACTCGCCTTCGAAACTACAAACCAGAAACCAGAAACCAGAAACCAGAAACTGTTCCTAAACTCTCCGGCGCTTCGGCGGACGGCAACCGTTGTGTGGAATCGGAGTCGCGTCTTTAATGTTGCGAACTTCAATTCCGGCGGCAGCCAACGCACGAATCGCCGATTCACGCCCGGAACCGGGGCCGCTCACCCGCACTTCGACGCTGCGCACGCCGTGATCCCGCGCCATGCTGGCGGCGTTCTGCGCTGCCTGCTGCGCCGCGAACGGTGTCCCTTTTCGCGATCCGCGAAAACCCAGCGAACCCGAACTCTTCCACGCCAGAACATTTCCCGCCTGGTCGGCAATGGTCACAATCGTGTTGTTGAACGAAGCCTGGATGTGGGCAATGCCGTGCGGAACGTGCTTCCGCTCTTTTTTCTTAAACGTCTTCTTCTTGCCCTTTTTATCCGGAGCCGCCGCTCCGGTTCCCGCTGCCGCTGGTGCTGCTGGTTTTGCCATATTCGCTTCTTGCTCCTGGCTTTTAGCTTCTAGCCAGGAGCTAGAAGCTAGCAGCTGCTTCTAAGTTTTTGACGCCGATTTCTTCTTGGCTGCCACCGTACCCTTGCGCGGACCTTTTCGCGTACGCGCGTTGGTGTGCGTCCGCTGTCCACGGACGGGAAGGTTACGCCGATGACGATACCCGCGATAAGAGCCGATTTCGATGAGCCGCTTGATGTTCATCGAAACTTCCTTACGCAAGTCGCCTTCAACCAATCCTTCCGCTTCGATCACCTGGCGGATACGGTTGACTTCGTCCTCGCCCAGATCCTGAATCTTTTTCATGGGATCGACGTTGGCCGCGTCCAGAATACGGGCCGCGCGAGAGGTACCAATGCCGTAAATGTACGTCAGCGCGATGTTGGTCCGCTTGTTGCGCGGAAGATCGACGCCTGCAATGCGTGCCATAGAGCTCCTCGAATCCTTATCCCTGGCGCTGTTTGTGCTTGGAGATGACGCAGATCACCCGCACCACACCCTTGCGGTGGATGACCTTGCACTTATCGCAGATTTTCTTTACCGATGCTCGTACTTTCATAAACCAGCCTTCAGCCGTCAGCTCTCAGCCTTCAGCAAAATCTTGAAGGCAGAAGAGGCGGCAATCATTTATAGCGATACACGATGCGCCCACGATTCAAATCGTAGGGCGAAAGTTCGACCGCGACTTTGTCTCCCGGCAGAATGCGAATAAAATTCTTGCGCATCTTTCCCGAGACATGCGCCAGCACCTGGTGCTTGTTTTCCAGTTCCACCCGGAACATGGCATTCGGCAGCGGTTCCACCACCGTCGCCATTACCTCAATCGCGTCCTCTTTGCTCATCGACTCCTTAAAATCAGCTTCTGGCTACTAGCTTCCAGCTCAATCACACAAATTTTCGGTTTACGCTGGCAGCTAGAAGCCAGGATCTAGAAGCTGTCTTACTGCGTCAAAATCATCGGCCCGTCTTTTGTTACCGCGACGCAATGTTCGAAATGCGCGCTGTAGCTGCCATCGGCCGTCACTGCGGTCCACTTATCGTCCAGCACCCGGGTGCCGGGCCGGCCCGAATTCACCATGGGTTCGATCGCCAGCACCATGCCTTCGCGCAACCGCGCTCCATGTCCACGCGTGCCATAATTCGGCACCTGCGGTTCTTCGTGGAGACGCGTTCCAATGCCATGTCCCACGAACTCGCGGACCACGCTGAAGCCGTTGGCTTCGACAAATTCCTGCACCGACGCGCCCACATCTCCGACGGCATTTCCGATCCGCGCCGCTTCAATGCCGCGATATAAAGATGCCTCGGTCACTTCCAGCAATTTCGCTAACTCCGGCGTGATCGAACCATCCACCGGAACCGTGATGGCGGCATCGCCGTAATAGCCGTCCAGCACCACGCCGCAATCGATCGAAACGATATCTCCGGCTTTCAACACCCTCTTCTCGGAAGGGATACCGTGAACAATCTCGTCATTGATCGAAGTGCAAAGCACGCACGGATAATCGTAATATCCCTTGAACGCCGGTTTCACGCCCAAGTCCTTGATCTGCTGCTCCGCCGCGCGTTCCAGATCCATCGTGGACGCGCCCGGTACGACCAGGCTGCGAACGTGGTTCAACACTTCGCGCACGATGCCGCCGCTGCGCCGCATCTTTTCAATCTCAGCCACCGATTTGCAGACAATCGCCATTCAGTTGTCGCCGGAAATCCCTGCGCGCTGGCTCTCGATCACTCTAAAAATCTGTTCCGTAACCTGATTCACCGGCAGGTCGCCATCCACGGAAACCAGCCGTCCCTTGCGCGCGTAATATTCGGCCACGGGCTTGGTCTTGAGTTCGTAGGCCGCCAGTCGGTCCCGGATGACATCTTCACGATCATCGTCGCGGGTCACCAGCGTGGAACCATCAACATCGCATTTATCAGCGACTTGAGGTGGCTGAGAGTAAACGTTGTAGATCCGTCCACAGGCGGGACAAGAACGGCGTCCAGTAATCCGGCGTAACAACTTATTATAATCTACGTTAATTCGGATCACAATGGGCAGGCACTTCTGCCGCTGCCACTTTTCAAAGAACTCGTATTCCAGAAACGCATCCAGCCATCCGGCCTGGGCCGGATTGCGCGGAAAACCATCGAGAATAAAGCCTCGCTCGCAGTCCACATTTCTCAGGCGCTGCGCCACCATGTCGTACATCAGATCGTCCGGCACGAACTCCCCGCGCGCCATCACATCCTTGGCCGCGATGCCGAGCGCTGTGCCGCGCTGCACATTCTCCCGCAACAGGTCGCCGGTCGAGATCTGCGGGATGCGATAAGTCTCCACGATCTGCTTGGCTTGCGTACCCTTGCCCGCCCCAGGAGAACCGAGGAGAATCACCGGTCCAATGCCGCGCGAGATTGCCTCCGCCATCGCACTGGTCCTCCCGCCCTCTATTTCGAATTCCAATCAACCAGCGCGACCGGGTTGAGCCAGATCGAACAACCAAAATCAAATCGAGCGGACGCTCGCGCCCACATCATGAACTCAAGACCAGGTACGGCGGCCGCGAATGCGCCCGCTGCGCGGAGTAAAGCCGTCGTAGTGGCGCATCACCAGCTGGGCTTCGATCTGGGTCACCGTGTCCATGGCCACACCCACCACGATCAGCAGGGACGTGCCGCCAAAATAAAAGTTCACATTCAACCCGTTCGTCACCCAGGTGGGAAGCCGTTCGAAAAATGCCCCGATCGGACCATACAGATGGTTCAGGT
This sequence comes from Terriglobia bacterium, assembly GCA_963814725.1. Classification (GTDB taxonomy): domain Bacteria; phylum Acidobacteriota; class Terriglobia; order Terriglobales; family Acidobacteriaceae; genus JAIQFF01. The sequence goes on along the minus strand of CAWFDY010000009.1, from coordinate 728,767 downwards.
GAATGCCGGTAATCATCCACTCCGGAATGAACGAAATGATAATCAGATACAGCGCACCCACCAGGGTGATGCGCGTCAGAATCTCGTTGATGTGGTCCGCGGTGCGCTTGCCGGGACGAATGCCGGGAATAAATCCGCCATACTTCCGCATGTTGTCCGCAACCTCGTTGGGATTGAAGACAATCGAGACATAGAAATATGCGAAAAAGATGATGCCCACGGCATAGAGAAACGTATACAGCGGCTCTCCCCATGACAGGTTGCGGATCAGGTCGCCAAAATACCGATTGTTGCGCAGGCTATAGCCGACGGTTTGCGGAAGCGTCAAAATCGAAGATGCGAAAATTACAGGCATCACGCCGCCAGAGTTCACCCGCAACGGCAGGTGCGTGGATTGCCCGCCCATCACCTTGCGTCCCACCACGCGCTTGGCGTATTGCACCGGAATGCGGCGCTCGCAGCGCTCCACATAGACGATGAATGCCACCACCAGGACCATCACGCCGATCAGAAGAATCATGGCGGGAGCGGTAAAAGCTCCCCAGGCATCGGTCCGAATCTTGTCGAAAAGATCGATCACTGCTCGCGGCAGGCCGACCACGATGCCGGCGAAAATCAGGAGCGACATGCCGTTGCCGACGCCGCGCTCGGTAATCTGTTCACCCAGCCACATGATGAAGGCACTGCCCGTGGTCAGGGTCAGCATGGTCATCAGAATAAAAGCAGGGCCCGGATGGACGACAAAGTCTCCGCTTCTTTGCAGCTGCCAGGCAATGCCGAACGATTGCACCGAAGCCAGGATCACGGTGAGGTAGCGCGTCCACTGGGTAATCTTCTTGCGCCCCAGTTCGCCTTCTTTTTGCAACTTCGCCAGCGGCTCATACACTACGGTCAACAACTGCAAAATGATCGATGCCGTGATGTAGGGCATGATGCCGAGCGCGAAGATGGTCAGGCGGCGCAGCTGCCCGCCGGAGAACAGGTCCACGAAGCCCAGCAGGCTGCCCTTGTTCTGCTCGAAGAATTGCTGCAGCTTGTCTGCATTCACGCCGGGCGTGGGGATATGGCCGCCCAGGCGGTAAACCGCCAGCAACCCTAGCGTGAACAGAATGCGTTTACGCAGGTCCGGAATGCGAAATACGTTCGCCAGTTTTTCCAGCATCGGCTTATAAAACCTCGAATGTGCCGCCGGCTTTGGTGATTTTTTCCTGGGCTGCCTTGGAGAACTTGTGGGCGTGCACGGTCAGCGCCACGGTCAACTCGCCATTGCCCAGAACTTTCAACGGATGCTTGCTCTTGATCACGCCCGCCTGGCGCAGCACTTCGGGAGTGATAGTGGTCTCGCCCAGCGCCGCCAGCTTTTCCAGATTCACGATGTTGTATTCCTGGCGGAAGATGTTGGTGAATCCGCGCTTCGGCATGCGGCGGTGCAGCGGCATCTGGCCGCCTTCAAAGCCGCGCATCATGCGCGAACCGCTGCGCGAACGCTGCCCCTTGTGCCCCCGGGTGGACGTCTTGCCCATGCCCGAACCCATGCCGCGGCCCACACGCTTCTTGTTTGCCGTCGCCTTCTTTGGTGCTCGAATGTTTGAAAGGTTCATATGAATAAGCTCTCAGCTGTCAGCTTTCAGCGATCAGCACCCAGGGTTCACTGAGAGCTGACGGCTGAAAGCTGAGAGCTAGTTTACGATCTCCACCAGGTGCGGCACCTTGGCCACCATGCCGCGGATGGCCGGGTTGTCGGGACGCTCGATGATCTGGTTTAAGCGCGTGAAACCCAGGCCCTTGACCACCAGTTTCTGCTGCACCGGAGCGCAAATCGACGAACGCACCCACTTCAACTGGAGCTTGGGGCCGCTGCCCGCATGCGATTTCTTTGCCAGCTTGTTAGGCATAATTACAGCTCCTCGACCGACTTGCCGCGCATGGCAGCGACATCGCTTCGGTTCTTCAAATGCTTCAGCGCATCAAATGTCGCCTTGATCACATTGTGCGGATTGGTGGTGCCAATCGATTTGGTCAGCACATTCTGAATCCCCGCCGAAGTCATGACCGCTCGCACCGCGCCGCCCGCAATCACTCCGGTTCCTTCCGGCGCCGGCTTCAGCAGCACGCGTCCCGAACCGTAGCGTCCCAACACCAGATGCGGGATGCTGGTCTGCGTGAGGTTGACCCGCATCAGGTTCTTTTTGGCGGACTCAATTCCCTTGCGAATGGCCTGGGGAACTTCTTTCGCCTTCCCCGAACCATAGCCGACGACAGCCGCGCTGGGATCTCCCACCACGACCAGGGCGGCGAACGACAGGTTCTTGCCGCCTTTGACCACTTTGGTCACGCGGTTGATCGAGACCACCTGGTCCTTCAACTGGTACGAATTCGCATCGAGCTTCTTAATGACAGTTGGCATTGATTCTCATTTCAAAATTTTGTAATCGGGTCATTGGGTAATTTGAAACCCACTGCCGGTTTCAATCGCTTTTCAATTACCGATTTCTCAATGACCCAATTACTCAATTACTGAATTACCCAATTAGTTAGAACTTGAGTCCGGCTTCGCGGGCGGAATCAGCGATGGCCTTGACCCGTCCGTGATAAATGTAGCCGCCCCGGTCGAACACGACTTTTTCGATCCCTTTGGCTTTAGCGCGCTCGGCAATATTTTTGCCCACGTCCTTGGCCGCGGCCAGATTGCCGCCCGTGCGCCGCTCGCCTTTTTTGCCTTCGGCGGAATTCGCGGAAACCAGGGTTGAGCCCTTCTGATCGTCGATCAATTGCACGTAAATGTGGTTCAACGAGCGATACACATTCAGCCGCGGCCGCTCGGCCGTGCCCTGAACCTTCTTGCGGATCCGTTTATGGACGTGCCGCCGGTTTGCATTCTTCGATGTCTGGGTCAGCATTGTTTTAGTCCTTGGTCGTCAGTCATCGGTCTTCAGCCCATTCATTCTGGCGAAGATTGATAACAGAACGACTGTTCTTGCCTCGTCCTCAGCTCGATCCGCCGTCGTCTCCGCTTGGCTGACGACTGAAGACCGACGACTGACGACTATTTCGCCCCGGTCTTGCCCACCTTCTTCTTCAAGTGCTCGCCGGCAAAGCGCACACCCTTGTTCTTATACGGATCGGGCGGGCGCAGGCTGCGCATTTCGGCCGCCACCTGTCCGACCTTCTGACGGTCGATCCCGGTTACGCTCAGCTTGGTCTGCTTCGCATCCACCGTAGCTTCGATTCCTACCGGCAGCGGATATTCGATGGGGTGCGAGTAGCCCAGGCTGAAAACCACCATGGTCTTGCCCTTCAGCTCGGCGCGATAGCCGATGCCGACAATTTCGAGCTCCCGCGTCCAGCCCTTGGTTACACCCTCGACCGCGTTGTTGACCAGGGCGCGGGCCAGGCCATGAACGGCGGCCTGCGAATCGTTCTCCCGAATCGCCACCAGATTGCCGTCCTGCTGCTCCATGCGGATGCCGCGCGGCAGTTGCGTATCCAGCTTGCCCTTGGGCCCCTGGACGTTGACCTTGTCGCCGTCGATTTTGACCGCCACTCCCTTGGGGACCGGGATCGGTTTTCTTCCAATTCTAGACATAGGCTTCTAGCTTCTAGCTCCTGGCTTCTAGCCAAGTCGCATTTTTTGCGATTACCGTCACTGTTCAACTGTGGCTTTTGCGTCGCTAGTAGCGAGCAGCAGCCGTTACCAAATCTCGCACAATACTTCGCCGCCCACACCCTGCTTACGCGCCTGGCGTCCGGTCATGACTCCGCGGGGCGTGGTCAGGATGTTGATGCCCATGCCGCCGAGGACGCGCGGGATCTCGCTGCGCCGCACATAAACCCGGCAACCTGGCCGGGAGACACGTTCGACATTCGAGATCGCGGCTTCGTTGTTATTGCCATACTTCAAATAAATGCGGACAACCTTGTGGCCTTCCTCCTCCGCCGGCTTGAAGTTGGAGATGTAGCCTTCCTCTTTAAGGATGCGGGCAATCTCCAGCTTCAGCTTCGAAGCGGGGACATCGACTTTCTGGTGGCGGGCGCGTATCGCATTGCGAATACGCGTCAGCATGTCTGCGACCGGATCGGTCAAATTCATCGCTTGCTTCTCCTCCGCCGCCCGTTTGCTTCGGCCCAACCTGCGGTGCACCGAAGAACCTGCGACGACGCTTACACCCTACACTGCTACCCAGTCTCGATTACTCCAGGCTCGGGACCCACCCTCGCGCGTTTCCCGGGTGGGAGATCCCACTACCCGTTCCCTACCACGACGACTTCGCAACCCCGGGAATCTCTCCGCGCAGCGCCAGGCCGCGGAAACACAACCGGCAGATTCCGAACTTCCGCAAGTACGCGCGCGGGCGTCCGCACAGCTTGCACCGGTTGTGCCGGCGCGTGGAAAATTTCGGTCTCGTCTCTTTTTTATTGCGCGCGTCCTCAAAAGTCTTTTGGATCTTCGCGTCTTTAACTCGCTTTGCTGTCGTCAATTTACCTTTAGCTCCCAGCTTCCGGTTGCCAGCTCTCAGCTTTCAGCCTTCAGCTCTCAGTTCAGACTTGAAATCAAAACCTGCTTCAATTGGCCCGGAACGGCATCCCCAGATGCTTCAACAGCACGCGCGCGTGATCGTCGCTATGCGCGGTGGTGACGATGGTGACATTCATTCCCTTCGCCTTGTCCACCCGGGAGTAATCGATCTCGGGAAAAATCAGCTGATCATGCAAACCCAGCGTGTAGTTGCCGCGCCCGTCGAACGACTTGGTCGAAACCCCCTTGAAATCGCGCACCCGGGGCAGCACCACGTTCAATAGCCGGTCCAGGAATTCCCACATGCGGTCGCCGCGCAGTGTGACCATGGCGCCAATCGCCTGGCCCTCGCGTACTTTGAACGCCGCAATCGATTTCTTGGCCTTGGTCGTAATCGGCTTCTGGCCCGTGATCTGGCCCAGCTCGTTGACGGCGGGATCGAGGATCTTGGCATTCTGCGTGGCTTCGCCCATGCCCATGTTGACCACGATCTTGTTCAGATGGGGCACCGCCATGGGATTCTTCAAATCGAATTCCTTCATCAGGGCGGGCGCGATCTCAGCTTTGAAGCGGCTCTTCAGCCGCGGCGTCTCCTTGGCGGCATGATGCGCCTGCGCCGGCTTCGCCTCCTGCTGCTGCTTGTCGCCTTGCCTGTCTCGTTTTTCTTTTGCCATTTGCTTCCTCAAATTCAGCTTCTGGCTTTTAGCTTCTGGCCAGTTCCAGGCTCTTCTGCCGCATGCTTTGAAAATCCAGTTATCGTGGGCCGTAGCCAGGAGCTAGAAGCTAGTAGCCAGAAGCTCTCAGCTACTTATCCAGCGTGGCTCCGCACTTGCGGCAGACCCGCACCTTACGTTCGCCCTGAAACTCGTGTCCGATACGCACCGGACGCTTGCAGCTGGGACACATGACGCCCACGTTCGAAATCGCGATCCGGCTCTCCTGCTCCGCGATGCCGCCCTTGACGTTGCGCTGCGGGTTGGGGCGCACATGCTTCTTCACCAGCATTACATGCTCGACCAGAACCTTGGCATCGTTGGGGAAAATGCGCAGCACGCGGCCTTCTTTTCCCTTGTCGCGGCCGGTGATGACCCTCACCGTGTCATTGCGCCGGATATCCACTCGCTTGTTCGCTCTCTCGACTGTCTTCATAAGTAGCCTTCGTCAAAATCCGGTACTCGGGGAACTGGACAATTTTGTAAATGCCAACCGCTTCCACTTTGCCGCGGTTATAAGTTCCTCAACTACTCAATAGCCCAATGCTCTGGCTTCACAGAACTTCCGGCGCCAGTGAAACAATTTTCAAAAATTTGCGCTCGCGCAACTCGCGGGCCACCGGGCCAAAGACGCGGGTTCCCACCGGCTCGCCGGCATCGTTAATCAGCACCGCGGCATTGCTGTCGAAGCGGATGTAAGTGCCGTCGCGCCGCCGATGTTCCTTGCGGGTGCGTACAATCACGGCTTTCACCACTTTGCCCTTCTGCACCTGGCCTTCGGGGGCCGCTTCTTTCACGCTGGCAGTGATGACGTCACCCAATCCGGCATTCAAGCCAGTCGAACCGCCCAGCGGCAGAATCATCTGCAGCTTGCGAGCGCCGGAGTTGTCGGCGACTTCGAGCATCGATCTCATCATCACAGCCATAATCGGATCTCCCTCTAAAGAAACCTGCCGGAAAATTGCCGGTTAACTGGCGCCCGCGGCGGTCGTCTCCGGGAGCAGCGCTGCCTGCCGCACCACTTCCTTCAAGCGCCAGCGCTTCAGCTTGGACAGCGGACGCGTTTCTTCCAGGCGCACCACATCGCCCACGTGGGCGACATTTTTCTCGTCGTGGGCGTAAAACTTCTTGGCTTTCGAAACCACCCGGCCGTAAAACGGATGCGCCTTCTTGCGCACCACCTGCACCACGATGGTCTTGTGCATGCGGCTGGAGACCACTTCTCCCACCACGATCTTGCGCCGCCCGGCCTGCGCCGGCTGGTCAGACTGAGTCGATTGTGCCCTGGTTTCAGCCATACTACTTTTTCTCCGTTCCGCTCTTCGCTCCGTTAGGGGCGGCCAGCTCGCGCTCGCGGGCAATCGTCTTGACCCGCGCAATGTCCCGGCGCAAGCCGCGAATCTTCTTCAGGCTCTCGGTCTGCCCCATGTTGAGCTGGAACTTCAGCTTGAAGAGCTGGTCGCTGAGGTCGCGCTCCTGCGAGATCAGCTCATCCGCGGTCAAGTTGCGCACTTTTTCTGATTTCATATCGGTTCAGCTTTCGTTCATTCGGCCCAAAGTTTTAAATTCTCAAACGCGCGGTCTTTAGTGCATGCCTTCGCGCTTCACAAACACCGTCCGCAAAGGCAGCTTGTGCGAAGCCAGCCGCATGGCCTCGGTGGCATCGGTCTGCGAAACCCCTTCCATCTCAAACAGGATTTTGCCCGGCCGCACCACCGCGACCCAGTGATCGGGAGCGCCTTTGCCTTTACCCATACGGGTTTCGGCAGGTTTCTTGGTCACCGGCTTGTCCGGAAAGAGACGGATCTGAATCTTGCCGCCGCGCTTGATGAAGCGAGTCATGGCCACACGGGCCGCTTCAATCTGGCGGTCGGTGATCCAGCCGGGCTCGAGCACCTTCAGGCCGAAATCGCCGAAGGCGAGCTGGCTGCCGCGCCAGGCCTTTCCGGTCATGCGCCCGCGCTGCTGCTTGCGGTACTTAACTTTTTTTGGCATCAACATAAAAATCAGCTCTCAGCTCTCAGCTTTCAGCTCTCAGCGAAAAAACTAGAACGCGCCTGCCTGTTGCGGTTCGCGCTTTTTGGCCGGCAAAATTTCGCCTTTGTAAACCCAGCACTTCACTCCGATGACACCGTAGGTGGTGCGGGCTTCGGTAAATCCGTAGTCAATGTCGGCGCGCAGCGTGTGCAGCGGCAAGCGGCCCTGCAGGTACCACTCCGAACGGGCGATTTCATTTCCGTTCAGGCGGCCGCTGACCCGCACCTTGATACCTTTGCAACCGAAACGCAGCGCGGAATCGACTGCCTTGCGCATCGCGCGGCGAAAGCCGACACGCTTTTCCAGTTGCAGCGCGATCGATTCCGATACCAGCTGTGCATCCAGTTCCGGCTTGTGCACTTCCTGTATATCGATATAGACCTCGCGGCCGGTGCGCTTCTGCACATCGCCTTTGAGCTTGTCGATCTCTGCACCCTTGCGTCCGATGATGATGCCCGGACGCGCCGTCTTGATGATGACCCGCAGCTTGTTGCCGGGACGCTCGATTTCAATCGAGCTCACGCCCGCCGACTTGAGCTTGTCTTTCAGCTCATTGCGCAGCTTGACGTCTTCGAGCAGCAGCTTGTCGTAATCGCGCTCCACAAACCAGCGCGACTTCCAGGGCTTGGTGTAGCCCAGACGAAAACCGTAGGGATGAACTTTTTGTCCCATTATTTCGCTCCCACTTTCTTCTTCCCTGCCGGCACTTTGTGTTTAGCTTTGCTCTTGCTCTGGGCCTTGCCCCGGGCAGGCGTTTTGCCATGGGTGACTGTACTTTCCTCGCCCACGACTGTCGCCAGGCCTTCCCCAGTTTTGCCGCGTTCCGCCAGCACAATTTCGATATGCGCGATGCGCCGCACGTAACGGAATGCCCTGCCCATGGGCGCCGGACGAATGCGCTTCATGCGCGGACCGTCGTTCGCCACCGCGTCTTTTACGTAAAGCTTGTCCACATCGACATCGATGCCTTTTTCGCTGCTCAAATAGTTGGCATTCTCGAGCGCCGAGCGCAGCAGCTTCTCGACCGTCGCCGCCACCCGCTTCTTGGTGAAGACGAGAATATTGAGCGCATCTTCCACCTTGCGTCCCTTGATCAAATTCAGCACCAGGCGGGCCTTCTGTGGCGAAACCCGGGTGAAGCGGACTTGAGCTCGAAATTCCATCTCTGTCTCCTAACCTCTGCCTCTCTCTTACGCCTTCGGCGCCGCAGGCGCCGCCGAAGTGATGGCTCCGGGGCCGCCCGGCACGCCCGCCGGCCGGGCCGCAGTTTCCGTGGCCGCCCGCATCGAGTGGCCCTTGAACTGGCGGGTGAAGCTGAACTCGCCCAGCTTGTGGCCCACCATGTTCTCCGTGATGTACACCGGAATAAATTTCTTTCCGTTATGCACCGCGATGGTGTGTCCCACCATCTCCGGAATGATGGTCGAGCGCCGCGACCAGGTGCGCAGCACCTTCTTCTCATTACGCGAGTTCATGCCGTCCACCCGCGCCTGCAGGTAGCCATCGACGAACGGACCCTTCTTGGTTGAACGTGCCATAAAGTCAACTCTCAGCTTTCAGCTGTCAGCTCTCAGCCAACAGCCTCAAAATCTTGTTATTCCGAACCGCGTTTGGCGGTAAGGAACCTGCTTTGGCCAACGACCAATGGCCAATGACCAGCGACGCTTTCCTATTTCTTGCCTCTTCGGTTCACGATGAACGCATCCGTACGCTTGTTGTTGCGGGTCTTGTAGCCGCGTGTCGGCTGCCCCCAGGGCGTCACCGGATGCCGTCCGCCCGACGTCTTACCTTCACCACCACCGTGCGGATGGTCGACCGGGTTCATCGAAACACCGCGGTTTACCGGACGCCGCCCCAGCCAACGCATGCGTCCTGCTTTGCCGATGGTGACGTTCTCGTGATCCAGATTGCCCACCTGGCCGATCGTGGCCATGCAGTCCTGCGAAACTTTGCGAGTCTCACCGGAAGGCAGCTTCACCAGCGCGTACTCGCCTTCTTTTGCCACCAACTGAGCCGAACCGCCTGCGGAGCGCACCATCTGCGCGCCTTTGCCGGGCTTCAACTCGACGTTGTGGATGGTCGTGCCGGGCGGAATATTCTTCAGCGGCAACGCATTGCCCACGAGAATGTCCGCTTCCGGACCACTGACCACTTTCTGTCCGACTTTCAATCCGTCGGGTTGCAGAATGTAGCGCTTCTCGCCGTCCGCGTAACTGAGCAGCGCGATGCGCGCGGAGCGGTTGGGATCGTATTCGATCGAAGCCACCGTCGCCGGAATCCCGCTCTTGTCGCGCTTGAAGTCGATCAGGCGCAGCTTGCGCTTGTGCCCTCCGCCACGATGCCACATGGTGGTATCGCCCGAGTTGCGGCGTCCGCCGCTGCGCTGTTTCGGCTCGACCAGCGGCTTATGCGGATGCCGGGTCGTAATATCGTCATTGACCAGCGTGGTCCGGTAGCGCAACGTCTGCGTAGTCGGTCGGTATGTCTTGATTGGCATAAAAATCAGCTCTGGGTCGTCGGTCTTCAGTCGTCAGCATAATCCTTGATTCCATCGGCCTTGCTGACGACTGAAGACCGACGACTGACGACTACAAGTTTTGAGCGTACTCCGGCATCTTCTCGCCGGTCTTCAATCTGACGTACGCTTTCTTCCAGTCGGGACGGTAGCCGGCAAATTTCCCCCGGCGGCGTTCTTTTCCCGGATAGGTGGCGGTTCGCACCGACAACACCTTCACCTTGAAAATCGACTGCACCGCCTGCCGGATCTCGGTCTTGGTCGCGGCCGGAGCTACCTGGAAGACCAGAGTGTTCTGGTTTTCCTTGATGGCCAGGCCTTTTTCCGTAATCACCGGCCGGCGAATGATCTGATATGCGGATTTCATCAGGCGACCTCCGCCGCTTTTTCATGACGCGCCCGCCGCCGCGGAGCGCGCGTGGCCTTCTTGCTTCCTGCTTCCGGCTTGGCCTTCTGTTTCCGCTTCGACGTCGAATTCTTCAGCGAAACCTGCAGCGCTTCAATGGCCGGCTGCGAAAAAATCGCGCGGTCGTAACGCAGCAGATGATAGGGATGAACGGCGCTGCTGTTGACCAGTTCTACCCCGTCCAGGTTGCGCGAGCTCAAGCTCAGGTTGCGATTGCTGTCCCGGCCCGCCTCGACCAGTAATGCCGTGCTCTCCACCTTGAGGGCATTCAAAGCTTCGCGGAACCACTTGCTCTTCGGCTCTTTCACATCAAAGGCGTTGACCACGATCAGCTTGCCGTCGGCAAACTTCGAAGCCAGCGCCGAACGCAGCGCGCCCATCAACTTCTTGCGCGGAAAGGCGTAGTCGTAAGAGCGTGGTTGCGGCCCATGCACCGTTCCGCCATGCCGCCACAGCGGTGAGCGGATGGAGCCGACGCGGGCGCGTCCTGTGCCCTTCTGCTTCCACAGCTTCTTGCCTGCGCCCGAAACCAGCTTCTTGTTCTTGGTGGCGTGAGTGCCGGCGCGCTGCGCGGCGCGGTAGTGCTTCACCGCTTCCCACAGCAGGTCTTCGTTGACCGCGCCGAAAACCTCATCGGCCAGATCAAGCGAGCCAACCTTCGCTCCGCTCAGATTATGGATGTCTATGGTTGCCATATGCTTTCCGTGCTTCTATGCCTTCTTGGCTGCGCGCTTGGCTGCCTTCAACGGATCGACCGTAGCCGCGCCACCGAATCCGCGACGCTCTCTGGGCGGCTTCTTGGCTTTCGTAATCACCAGATACCCACCATTCGGCCCGGGCACGCTGCCTTCCACCACCAGCAGGTTTTCATCTTTGTCCACGCCGAGCACGCGCAGGTTGCGCTGGGTCACGCGATCGACGCCCATATGTCCCGACATGCGCATGCCCTTGAAAACGCGTGACGGAAACGCCGACGAACCGATCGAACCTGTGATCTGGAACATCGAACCATGCGACTTGGGGCCGCCAGCGAAGTGATGGCGCCTGACGACGCCGGCAAAGCCGCGTCCCTTGCTGATGCCGACAATGTCCACGAACTTCTCGCCTTCAAAAATATCGACCAGCACCCGGTCGCCGGCTTTCACCGCAACGGCTTCTTCCGCCTTTTCGACTTCAATCGGAACCTCGCGCAGAAATTTCACCGGCGGCAGGTTGTTTTTTCCCAGATGCCCTTTCATGGGCTGGGTCAAACGCGATTCCTTCATGAACTCGACCAAGCCAATCTGCGCCGCGTCGTATCCGTCGCGAGTCTGGGTCTTGTGCTGCGTGATTACGCAAGGCCCCGCCTGAAGAACGGTGGCCGGATGCACATCGCCCTTGTCGTCGAAGAGCTGTGTCATTCCGACTTTTTTGCCCAGAATTCCCGTTACTTTCGCCATTTCAATTCTTCTCCGCGAGCTGTATCAGCTCAAGCTGACCGCTGAACGCCGACGGCTACTTGTGTTCCTTGCCAAAAGCTTTGATCTCAACATCCACACCAGCGGGCAGATCAAGTTTCATCAGAGCATCCACCGTCTGCTGCGTGGGCTCGAGGATATCGAGCAAACGCTTGTGAGTGCGAATCTCAAACTGTTCGCGCGACTTCTTGTCCACGTGCGGAGAACGCAGCACGCAGTACTTATTCTTCATCGTGGGCAATGGAATCGGGCCCGCGATCTGCGCTCCGGTGCGCCGCGCGGTATCGACAATCTCGCCTGTGGACTGGTCCAGGATGCGATAGTCGTAGGCCTTCAGCCGGATGCGAATTCTTTCTTTTCCAACCATGTTTCACTCTTTCGCTCTCCCGGCTCACCGGGAGAAAAGAACTGGCGGCATGCTGCGAGCCGCTGAACGGCAGCTTCTAGCTTCTAGCTCAATCCAATCTGAGAACTGAGAACCAGCAACTAATAACTGGTTCTTCCTGCCTGTGTGGCTGTGGGCGAAACCGCCTGCGGATCTTCCGCTCCGCCTGGACGGGTCGAAGACCCCGTCCCCACACAGTTCTTGCCTACTGAATAATCTCGCTGATGGTTCCAGCGCCTACCGTATGCCCGCCTTCGCGGATAGCGAAGCGCAAGCCCTTTTCCATCGCCACCGGCGTGATCAGCTCAATCACCAGCTGCACATTGTCGCCCGGCATCACCATCTCGGTCGCCGCCGGCAACTCGGCCACTCCGGTCACATCCGTCGTCCGTAAGTAGAACTGCGGGCGATAGCCTTTAAAGAACGGCGTGTGCCGCCCACCTTCTTCTTTAGTCAGAATGTAGACTTCGGCTTTAAATTTTGTGTGCGGGGTGATGGACCCGCCCTTGGCCAGCACCATGCCGCGCTCGACGTCTTCTTTCGCAATGCCGCGCAGCAGCAGTCCGGCATTGTCGCCCGCCAGACCTTCGTCCAACTGCTTCTTGAACATTTCAACGCCGGTGACTACTGTCTTGCGGGTATCGCGGAAGCCGACGATTTCCACTTCTTCGCCAACCTTCACTTTGCCACGCTCGATTCGTCCGGTCACGACCGTGCCCCGGCCCGAGATCGAGAAGATGTCTTCGATCGGCATCAGAAACGGCTTGTCCAGTTCGCGGGCCGGCTGCGGTATGGCCTTATCCACCGCCGCCATCAGTTCGTCAACCTGCTTCTCCCACTTGGCTTCGCCGTTCAGCGCGCCCAGAGCCGACAGCCGTACTACCGGCACATCATCCCCCGGGAACTGATAAGTCTTCAGCAGCTCGCGCACTTCGAGTTCGACCAGGTCAAGCAGTTCGGGATCGTCCACGGCATCGCACTTGTTCAGCGCGACTACGATGTACGGCACGCCCACCTGCCGGGCCAGCAGCACATGCTCGCGCGTCTGCGGCATCGGACCGTCGGTCGCAGCCACTACGAGAATCGCGCCATCCATCTGGGCCGCGCCCGTGATCATGTTCTTGATGTAATCCGCGTGCCCGGGACAGTCGACGTGCGCATAATGCCGGTTCGCCGTCTCATACTCCACGTGCGCCGTGGCAATGGTGATGCCGCGAGCTTTTTCTTCCGGCGCGTTATCGATCGAATCAAACGACCGGAACTGGATCTTCGGGTTGTGCTTCGACAACACCTTGGTGATGGCCGCCGTCAACGTGGTCTTGCCATGGTCAATGTGACCAATCGTCCCTACGTTGCAGTGCGGCTTATTACGCTCAAATTTCTCTTTCGCCATTTCCTAGCTCCGTCTTGTGTCGTCCCTGCGGGACTCGCTCTTTGTTTTCGTCTACCCACGGCTTGCGCCCTGGGCTGCAATGTTTCGCCCCTGCGGGGCTAGCCGAAAGAATCGGTTACCGCTTGGGCCCCTGCGAACGTCCGATGATTTCGTCCGCCGCGCTGCGCGGCACTTCTTCATAGCGCGCAAAGTGCATTGAGTACTCGGCGCGGCCTTGCGTACTGGAGCGCATGTGCGTGGCATAACCGAACATCTCGGCCAAGGGCACAATCGCTTTAATCACCTGAGAGCCTGCGCGATGCTCCATGCCTTCAATCCGTCCACGGCGGGAACTCAGGTCGCCCATGATTACACCGGCGTAATCTTCCGGCGTAACGACTTCCACTGCCATCACCGGTTCCAGCAGTACCGGAGAAGCCTTCCGCGCCGCTTCCTTGAAGGCCATCGAACCGGCAATCTTGAATGCCATTTCGTTCGAATCGACATCGTGATAGCTGCCGTCGTAAAGCGTGGCCTTCACGTCAACCATGGGATACCCGGCCAGAATTCCGCCCTCGAGGGCCTCTTTAATACCCTGATCGATCGGCTTGATAAATTCTTTCGGCACCGATCCACCCGTGATGTCGTTCACGAACTCATACCCCATGCCAGCGGGTTGCGGGTCGAGATAAATCTTGGCGTGGCCATACTGGCCTTTGCCGCCGGTCTGCCGGATATATTTACCTTCGGCCTGCGCGTGCTTGCGAATGGTTTCGCGATACGCCACCTGCGGTTTGCCGACGTTGGCTTCGACTTTATACTCGCGCATCATGCGGTCGACGATGATTTCAAGATGCAGTTCGCCCATGCCGCTGATGATGGTCTGTGCGCTGTCGGGGTCGGTGTGAACCTTAAAGGTGGGATCTTCCTGGGCCAGCCTGGAAAGCGCCATACCCATTTTTTCCTGATCGGCCTTAGTCTTGGGCTCGACCGCAACCGAAATCACGGGAACCGCAAAGGTGATGTTCTCCAGGGCAATGGGATGCTTCTCGTCACAGATCGTGTCGCCGGTTGAAACGTTTTTCAAACCGACCGCGGCGCAAATATCGCCTGCCAGAATCTCGTTAATATCTTCGCGCTTGTTGGCGTGCATCTTCAGCAGACGCCCGATGCGCTCGCTGCGTCCCCGCCCCGAATTGAAAACCGAGTCTCCTGATTTCAGTTGACCGGAGTAGACACGAATAAAAGTCAGCTGACCGACAAACGGGTCCGCCATGATCTTGAAGGCCAGTGCCGAAAATGGTTCGCTGTCGGCAGGCTTGCGGGTAATGATCTCCCCGTTATCGGGGTTCGTACCTTTGACTTCGCCGGCGTCGAGCGGCGATGGCAGAAAATCCACAACCGCGTCGAGTAATGGCTGAACCCCTTTGTTCTTGAAGGCAGTGCCAACCACCACCGGAAACAGTTTCAACGCGATGGTCGATTTGCGCAGCGACGCCCGCAGCTCCGCGGCGGAGATGGTCTCGCCTTCGAGGAACTTGTGCAGCATTTCGTCGTCATTTTCAGCAACGGTTTCGACCAGCGCGGTGTGGAAGGCTTCAGCTTTCTTTTGCAGTTCGGCGGGAATTTCACCGGTGATGTACTCGGCGCCGATGGTGTCATTTTCCCAGAGAATCGATTTCATCTCGATAAGATCAACCACGCCTTTGAACTTGTCTTCTTGCCCGATGGGGATTTGAATCGCCACCGGCTTGGCGTTGAGGCGTTTGCGGAGGGTATCGACGGCATGCTCGAAATCGGCGCCCATCTTGTCAATTTTGTTTATGAAACAAATTCTGGGGACGCCATACTTGTCAGCTTGACGCCATACTTTTTCCGATTGCGGCTGCACGCCGTGCACCGCGTCGAACACCGCTACCGCGCCATCGAGCACACGCAACGACCGTTCCACTTCAGCGGTGAAATCGACGTGTCCCGGGGTATCAATAATATTGATGCGAATGTCGCGCCAGGTGCAGGTAGTGGCGGCGGAGGTGATGGTGATGCCGCGCTCCTGCTCCTGCTCCATCCAGTCCATGGTGGCAGTGCCTTCGTGGACCTCTCCGATGCGATGCGTCTTTCCCGTATAAAACAGGATGCGCTCGGTCGTAGTGGTCTTGCCGGCATCGATGTGAGCCATGATGCCGATATTTCTGCACCGTTCTAGTGGAACTGTTCTGGACACAGCTTTTTTCTTCTCTTCCTTGCGATCTGGTTCGCCGACGATGTTGGTTCCGGAACTCATTTATTCAGCTTCTCGCTACTGGCTTCTAGCTGCTAGCGATGGCTTCCGTCTGGTTTGCCAGGAGCCAGGAGCTGCCCGGCTGCTAGAAGCTGCGTTTCTACCACCGATAGTGCGCGAATGCCTTGTTGGCTTCCGCCATGCGGTGAACGTCTTCCTTCTTCTTTATGGCCGCACCGCGGTTGTTGCTGGCATCGAGCAACTCATTGCTCAGCTTGTCGATCATGCCCTTTTCGGCGCGCCCGCGGGAGTAGGCAATCAGCCAGCGGATGGCCAGCGAAGTACGCCGGTCCGCATTCACTTCGACCGGAACCTGGTAATTGGCGCCGCCGACGCGGCGGCTCTTCACTTCGAGCAGCGGCTTGGCATTCTCCACCGCTTTCTTGAACAGCTTCAGGGGCTCGTCACCGCCTTTTTCCTGCAGCTTGGTCAAGGCTTCATAAAAGATGCCTTCTGCGGTGCTCTTCTTGCCCTGCCACATCATGGAGTTGACGAACTTCGTCACCAGATCAGATCCGTAAACCGGGTCCGGCTCCACTTTCCGCTTGGCGATATATCCTTTTCGAGGCATTTAAGCTTCTAGCTCCTGGCTTCTGGCTGTCAGCTCTAAGCTGTCAGCTCTCAGTCCAACCTGTTCGACCTAACCCTTCAAAATCTCGTTCCCGAACCGCGTCAGCGGCGAGGAGCCTGCTTTAGCCAAGGCCAATGGCCAACGACGGTTTTAAGCCTTAGGCCGTTTCGCCCCATACTTCGACCGGCTCTGCTTGCGGCCGGCCACGCCCACCGCATCGAGCGTTCCGCGGATCACGTGGTAGCGCACACCTGGCAGATCTTTCACACGGCCGCCGCGAATCAGGACGATCGAATGCTCCTGCAGATTGTGGCCTACGCCGGGAATGTAGGTCGTAACCTCAATTCCGTTGGTCAACCGGACGCGGGCGACCTTGCGCAACGCCGAGTTCGGTTTCTTGGGGGTTTGCGTGTAAACGCGGGTGCAGACACCGCGCTTTTGCGGACATCCCTGCAAGGCCGGACTCGCCGTCTTGTACCGCGGCCGCTTACGGCCGCTACGCACCAATTGATTGAAAGTAGGCATAATGTTCCTGGTGTTGCCGACCTGGTGTTCCCGACCTGCGATGCACTCGCAGCCCGCGCTTTCCGGCGGCGTCTTTAACAGGCGCATTCGCGCGGAATGACGCAGCATCTTCTATTCCCCGTTTTCAGGGGCTGGAGGGCGGAACGCCATCCATGATTCCCGCGGCGCAAGCGCCATCAGGATATTTTGGTTTCCCGTTCAGAACTAAGCCGCCGACGGTGGCATCAAGCCCGCACCTTCCGGGAGCTGCTCCGTTTCGTCAGCACCGCCCGGCATAGCCTTTCAACGGGTGAAAGGTGATCGCAGGACGTTTTCAGCGAGGGCGCATCCGCTAGTCTTTCAGCAGAAACGTTTGTTGCTAAAGCTCAACTGCATTTCAGGGTGTTCGCTCGCGCATCAGCGCGACGAGGACGACCCACCACCTACAGGTAAGCCAGACATTGCTCGCGGAACCTTACAAATATAGCAACTGGCTGCACACATCGTCAATGGTGGTTGGTTGCATCAGATGGAACGGGCGGGATTTTGCGGGGACGGGCGGGGTTGGATCGGAATATTAGACAGCCTTCACCCCGGTTGCAGTGAAGGCGGCTGAAAGTAGATCCTTCGCTGCGCTCGGGATTTCGGCACGCGGCTCGGACGCCGCGCACGCGCCTCAACTTGCTGAAAAAAATTCTAGCCTCTACACTTGGGGTTTTCCGGATGGTGTCAAAACAAGCTCGTCCCGCGGAGTCACGGGGCGGGGAGGGTGCATGGGTAGGTTGTTCCATATATTCCGTCCAGCATTAACCTTAATAGTCGCCACCCTGATTGCCATCTTCACCGGCTGCAGCAGCAGCAGTCCAACCACAAGCACGCAGTTCCCGGTTCCGGCCAACATTCTTCTTTCTCCCAATCCCGTCGTCTCGATGGACGTAGGCAGCGCGACCCAGGGATTTACAGCAACTCCTCAAAACGCCAAGGCTGTCACCATCACCACTCCGGTCGCGTTCCTGTCGAGTAACACCGCCGTGCTGACCATATCGAGCGGCGGGCTGGCTTGTGCCGGAACCTGGGATTCGCTGACCGTCCCTCAGATCTGCACTCCCGGCCCGGTCGGAGTCGCCCAGATCACCGCCACCTCGCATGGCGTCAGCAGTCCGCCCACCACCGTCTACGTGCACCAGCATATTGACAAGATAGTGATCACGCCGGTTCCGGGACAGACTCCTCCGGCGTTTCCATGCTTTTCGAAAGGGCAAGCATTCAACTTTCAGGCGAATGCATTCAGTCGCGGGTTGGATATCACCCTCAGTGTGGGAACCTTCACCTGGCAGACGTCCAACTTTGACGTTGCCACCCTCGCCGTGGGGACCCTGACCGTGCCGGTGACGGGTCTGGCTACCGGGCAGGTGCAGATCACGGCGCACACGCCCGGGATCACTTCGATATCGGCAAGCACCGGCAGCGCCAGTAGTGCGCCCATGGATTTCAATACCTGCCCGGTGCAATCGATTGCCCTGGCCGTGACCGGAAGCCCCAGCAACTTCCTTAATATCGCTTCAGGAACCAAGAAGACCGTCACCGCTACCGTAGTGGATACACAGGGAAATACCATCACCGACGTGCCTCTCACCTGGAGCACGTCTCAGGAAGCTTCCGTGGGTGTGGCTGCGGGATCGGTTACCGGGTCGAAGGGAGGCGGCGGAAACGTCATAGCGTCCTGCACTCCTCCAACATGCAACATTGGACTAAAACCGCTCCAGCCGATCTATCCCGAGAGCGCCGTTAATGTGGTCGTGGCTCCGCCTGCAAGCACCACGACAACGACCACGGCAGCCGCGACTGTCCTGGTAGCGAGCACCGGACTTTCTACGGCCGGCAACTGTGCGACCACCAGCGGTTGCGTGAGTCAATTGATTTCAATCGCAGCGCCCGCGGACGCCGTGGGTACTCCGACGGCCTTGCCCGCAACGCCGAATTCCCTGGTCTTCGATCCTCAGGGTGCGAAGGCCTACCTGGGCACGGACTATTCGTTTTTCGGAGCCCGGGGATTGATGGTAGCAACACTCGGCACTTCAACTACGATTACGGAGATCAGGTCTGTGACCGGGAAAGTGCTGGCCGTTTCTCCCGACGGCAAGACGCTGATACTCTCGGGAGCCGATCCCACCGCCGTGCCCGTGCCGGGGAGCAACACTCCGCCGCCTGCCACGCAGGTGATTGTGTTCGATACTGGCAGCAGTACCGGCAAAACGCTGAACATCGCGGGCGCAACTGCCGCGGCGTTCTCTCCGGACAGCCTGAAGGCATTCATCGTGGCAGGATCAAATCTGTACGTTTACACAGCGCAGGATTCGTTGAAGACGATCGCGCTCACAGCGCCCGCCAACGCCGTCTCATTTTCTCCCGAAGGCGCCTTCGCGTTCCTCTCCGGCGGTTCCGCTACGTCGTCGGTTACCGCGTTCAGCACCTGCGGACTGACCTCTGCGCTGACCAATAATGTGGTTTTGCCAGCGCCCCCTGTGTTCATGGCGGCGCTGGGCAGCGACGCGCCGAACCTGGCGAACCCGCCCACGGCTGGAACCGCCACTGCGATCACCGCCATTCTGGCAGTGGATTCGCCAGGCATTGATCTGTTTCGCGTGGCGCGCGCCCCAACCGGCTGTTCACCGACAGCCAGCAGCGGAACCGCGACATCCTTCAATTTAGGCCAGGGAAGCTTCGTGCCCACCCAGTTGATCGTTTCACAGGACGAGAGCCGCGCCTATGTGATTGCCGCCGACCGCGGCAGCGTGTTGGTCTTTAACATCGGAAACCAAACGTCCTCCGCGATCCCTCTCGCCGGAGATACGATTCCGATCCAGGCTTCGCTTACGCCCGATGGAAGCCGGATGTACATCGCGGCCTCCGACCGCCAGATTCACGTTCTGGACACGCAAACCGGCAGCGACATCGAGCAGATCCCCTTGCCCACAGACGTTACGACTCTTCTCACGGGAGCCTGCAGCGGCGTGACCTTCATCTGCACTCCGGACTTGATCACTGTAGCGCCGTAAGGCCAGCCGTTGGCACTTCATGTGGGCGCGAGCGTCCTCGCTCGTGCCACCCGGGGCGAGGAGAGAATTGGATTTGGTTTTGTTGGAAGTATTGCTCGACGACGATCCCTAACGCCCGCTCTCCAGCTTTTTCCCCACGCTATCCAGCACGCCGTTGATGAATTGCACCGATTCCGGGCTGGAGAATTTCCGCGCGATTTCGAGGGCTTCGTTGATCACTACCGCCCGCGGAGTGGTGGGAAATCCCATCAATTCGGCGACGGCTGCTCGCATGAGGTTGCGGTCGACCGCAGCCATGCGTTCCATGCGCCAGTTCTGGGCATGACTTTCGATCAGACTATCGATTTCGGTGGAGCGGTCGGTGGCGACTCGGAACAGGTCCTCGGCAAAGCCCTGCACGTCGGCCTCTACGTCTCCCCGCTCACGCCAGAACGTATGGCGCACCTGCTCCGGCGTCTGCTTTCCCATGTCGGACTGGAAGAGCATCTGCAGCGTAAGTTCCCGAGATTTGCGGCGGGTTCCCATGGAAAAGCTCAGCTTTCACCCTTCAGCTATCAGTGTACAACCTGCCGGCAGCGGGAAAGCTAGCGGCGCTTTGAGGAGCGAGTGGCCTGCCTGGATTTTGTTTTTTTACTGAGAGCTGGAAGCTGAGGGCCGACAGCTTCTTTCAAGGAAGCCATCTCCACCGCGGCCAGTGCGGCTTCGAATCCCTTGTTGCCCATCTTCAGTCCGGCGCGATCGATGGCCTGTTCGAGATTTTCGCATGTAAGAATGCCGAAGGCATGCGGCACTCCGGTTTCCTGTGCGGACTGGCCAATTCCGCGCGCCACTTCATTCACGATAACGTCGTAGTGCGCAGTGTCCCCGCGCAAAAGGCATCCCAGGCAGACGATCGCATCGTATTTCCTGGTCTTAGCCAGAGTGCGGGAGGCAGATGGGATCTCAAAAGCTCCGGGGACGCGGACGATCTTGATGTCTTTATCTTTGGCGCCGCATTGCACCAGACCATCGAATGCGCTCTGCAGAAGCCGGTCAGTGATGAAGGCATTAAATCTGGAAACGACGATTGCGAAATGCTTCCCTCCGGCGTTGAGTTTGCCCTCGATCGCCTTGACTCGAATTTGGCCCTGCGATTTCAAATCATCATCCCTGTACCACCACGAACCAGGTAGGCCCGGACGCCCTCGTCCGGGTGGGCGAGCAAAGCTCGCCAGGGTTTGCGACTGCCAACGGGTCCACAACCGGAGCTTCGCTCCGCTGGGCGGACGAGGCGTCCGCGCCAACGTGTGCATCACAGCTTATTCGACTTCGGATTCGCCGGGTCCGAATAATCGTAGAAGCCTCTGCCCGACTTCCGCCCGTACCATCCGGCCATCACTAACCGCTTCAACAGCGGCGGCGAAGCAAAACGCCGTTCTTTAAACTCGTCATACATCACATGAGTGATGTAATACGTCGTATCCAGGCCGACAAAATCGAGCAGCGTGAACGGGCCCATGGGATAGCCGCAGCCCAGCTTCATGGCATTGTCGATGTCGTCGATCGAGCCGACGCCCTCTTCATAGGCGCGGATGGCGTCGAGCAGATACGGCACCAGCAGCCGGTTCACGATGAATCCGGTCTTGTCGCTGGTGCGAACTGGAACCTTGCCCAGCTTTTTCGCGAACTCGTAAGCCGTATCGTACACGTCGCCGGCGGTGGCAATAGTCCGCACTACTTCGACCAGTTTCATCAGCGGCACGGGATTGAAAAAGTGCAGCCCGATGAAACGCTCGGGACGGTTAGTCGAAGTCAAAAGCTCGGTAATCGAAATAGAAGAAGTATTGGAAGCAAAGATTGCGTCCTTCTTCGCGATGCCGTCGAGCGCAGCGTACATCTTCTTCTTTTCATCCACGTTTTCGATCACGGCCTCGACGATGATGTCGCAGTCCGCCAAGCCCTGCATGTTCGTCGTGCCCTTGAGCCGGGCGCGGATCGCCTGCGGCGTTTCTTTGATCTTTCCCTTCTCGGCAAATTTCGCCAGAGACTTTTCGATGCCGGCAAAACCCTTGTCGAGATACTTCTGCTCGACTTCGAGAACTACTACGTCGAATCCAGCAGTGGCCGCCACTTGCGCAATGCCAGAGCCCATCAGGCCGCAACCGAGAACGCCAACTTTCTTGATCATTGCTCTCTGTCTCCTAAATCGCTACTGCCCAACTCACTAAAACCAATCACGCTTGGCAATCAGTCCACACACTCGCGGTTAACTTGTAGCGCTATCTTTATTTCCGACGACTGACCCTGTTCGATCTTGACAACCCTTGAATACCGCCGAAAGCAAGTCGTCGAAATTCGAACGCTGTACTTGCCATTGGACAAGGAGATCGGTCCAAAATTACCGGCGGGCCCAGCTTTGAGTTCCGTTTTCTTCCCAGTCTTTGTGTCCGTGATGGAAACAGGCACGTTCGCGACAACTGAACCGGCGGGATCTGTGACCGTTCCGGCGAACGAGCCATCCACCGCCGCAGCGAATGAACTTAAGAGGCAAAAAACCACAGCGACGCCGCTCAGCAAGTTCACGAGATCCTCTCTTCGGGAATCTAGTTCATACTCTCCACCACCATCGCGATCCCCTGCCCGCCGCCGATGCACGCCGTCGCCAGCCCGTACTTCTTCTTCCTGCGGCGCAGCTCGTACAGCAGCGTGATCACCAGACGCGTGCCGGTCGCACCCAGCGGATGTCCCAAAGCAATCGCGCCGCCATTGACGTTGACTTTTTCACGATCGAGGCCGAGTTCCTTTTCGACTCCGAGATACTGCGCCGCGAAGGCTTCGTTCACTTCGATGAGATCAATGTAGTCGAGAGTCAGTCCCGCTTTCTGCAAGGCGATTTTGGTGGCCGGCACGGGACCGCGGCCCATCACTTTAGGATCGACTCCGGCAATGCCCCAACTTACCACGCGTCCCAGCGGCCGGATGCTGCGCTTGCCGGCTTCATCGAGCGACATCATGACGACCGCGGCGCCGCCATCTACGATCCCGCTGGCGTTGCCCGCCGTGACGGTTCCGTTTTTCCCGAACGCGGGCCTGAGCTTGGCCAAACCCTCCAGCGTAGTTTGCGGGCGCCGGTGATCGTCTTCTGCTAGCGATTCGCCGGTGGCCTCGCCGTTGGAATTTTTCAACGCGACGGGAACCAGCTCTTCCTGCAGGCGTCCGGCTTTGTAGGCTGCGTCAGCGAGCTGCTGCGACAGCAACGCAAACTCATCCTGCATTTCGCGCGTGATGCCTTGCTGGGAGCCGTAGAGCTCGGCGGTGTTTGCCATGTAGGAGCCGCAGTAGCTGTCGAGCAATGCAACCATCAGGGAATCTTCCAGCTTGCCGCCGGGCGCGAGATTGAAGCCATCGCGCCCGCGAATGGTGAACGGGGCCTGCGACATGGCTTCCATCCCGCCGGCGAGAACGACGTTTGCCTCGCCCAACTGGATCATCTGCGCCGCACTGACTATGGCCTGGATGCCGCTTCCGCAAAGCCGGTTCACCGTGAGCGCCGGTGTCTCCATGGGGAGGCCGGCGCGCAACGCCACATGACGGGCGCCATAAATCGCGTCGCCCGAAGTTTGTTGCGCGTTTCCGAAAACCGCGTGATCGAATTCTTTGGCATCGACGCCCGCGCGCTCGATCGCACTCCGGGCCGCGATGGCGCCCAGCTCCTGGCCGGTAAAATCTTTCAACTTGCCGCAATAGCGCCCGAAAGGCGTGCGGGCCCCGCTTACGATGGCGATGTCACCGGGTTTCAGCATTTGGCTTCCCTGATACTCTTTGCAATCAGATTGGTTCTGCGCGCAGCGATCAAACCAGTCAGTTTATCAGCGCGGATGAAGTCTCTGCCACACGTCCAGGGCGGAGCCCTGGCCTGCCGCTTTTGACTCTGTTCATGAGGGTCGAGGAAGGTCAAGGGAGGTTGAATCCAAAACAACGTCAAAGGCGGCGGACAAGAGTGTCCGCCCCACACGGCGTACGCTACGCCACGGCGGCGGCGGCGATCGATGGAGCCACGCTGACGATTCGGCCCATGCCCTGCGCAACCGCCGTATCCAGCGCTTTGTCGGCCCGATTGATGACCTCGGTGACGATATCCGCGGGATCGAATTGCTGGCGCACGACAGCCTCGGCCAGTCCCGCGCTGAAGGGAATGATCTCATCGGACAGTTTCACTTCCGACAGCAGCTTGCGCAATTTCTCCACCGCCAGAAGCGCTTCCTTCTCCGCCGTCTCGCCCAGCACCAGGGCAATCGTGGTCTTCTCGTAGCGGAATGCCAGGTCGTTCTGCCGAATGTTGGCGGCAAAGAGCTGGCCGATCTGCTGCATGGCCGCTTCCACCGCCTGTTCTCCATGCTCTTTCATCATGGCCGAACTTTTTCCGAACTGCATCAGGGTCACCGTCACCGGGGTGCTCTGCTGAACCGCACGCCGCGTCTCAGCCATCAGGAGATCGATATAGGAAGCTCGCTTGAGCAACCCGGATTCTTCGTCGGTAACCGACAGGCTCTTGACCAGGCGGCGCAGTCCGGCATTGGTGAGCGCAATCACAATCTGTTCACTGATGGTTTTGAGAACCACCACATCTGCAGCGTGCCATCCCCGCGCACTGCTCTGGGTGAGAAGGAGCACACCCATGTGGTCTTCGCCGTCGCTCAGCGGCAGCGCCAGCAGGGATGTGATGCCCAATTCGACCAGCACTTCTGAAATCTCGTGTAATTCCGGAGCAGCCTGTGCGTCGGCAAGGGTCAGCGCGCCCTGGCTGATGGCGGCGTCCTGCACCGCCGTGACCAGTTTGCTCAGGGCTTTCGCGTCGCCGGCGGCTACGCCTTCGCCGCGATATTCCTTGACCGCGCTCGGCGCCATCCCCGGCTTGCGGGTGGCGGCGATGCAGCGGCTAATCTTCCACTGCGCTCCGATTTCGGCGACGGCCGTCGACATGACCGCATCGGCATTGGTCTGGCGATACAGCTTGCGGGTAATGTCGGCGACCTTGGTGAAGCTGTTGACCTCGGAGGATTCAGCCGGAGGCGCAGGACGCGCCGGGGCGGGCGCGGGCGCCGCTTTGCCGGCCTGGGCGGACGGACGCGGCTCCGCATCCGCGTGATGCGGAGTCATGCCTGCTGCCAGATACAACTGTTGCAGATCCTGATTGCGCTCTTCTTCGCGCGGGAAAAGTTCCTGGATGCGCTGCAGGCGTTCGATCGCCTTGGAGCGCATTCCGTACTGCACCAGAATCTCCGCCTGCAGCATCAGGTCCTGCAAAGCAGCTGCACCCAGCGTCGGACCTTCAGTCTTGACGGGTTCGGACGCAGTCTTTGCCATGCTGGTAAAGCGCGAGGCAATGACTTTGTAACGGGCATCGTCGATTTTGCCGCGCAACAATTCCAGGCGCTTGTGATGGCCTGGTTCGTAAGCATCCACGTCAGCGGCGCGGTCCAGGCATTCGGCAGCCTTGGCATAGTTTCCCATGCCGCAATGTAGATCGAAGAGTTTGAGCAAAGTCTGGCAATAATCCCCCTCGCGATTCGAGGCATTGAACAACTCGCTCATGAATTCGAGCAGGTCGGGCGAACCGCGATGCTTGGCCACGATATCCTGCATCATCGCGACAAAAGGACGGCGGTCTCCGCGATTGCGCTGAAACTGCTCCAGCTTGCGGGCAAGAGCCACGGCCTCGGCATCGAGTTGCGCGTCCACCAGCAGCCCGACCAGATCGCCAACGTCCTGCTGGCGCGACGGGTTCTGCTGAAAGAGCTGCCAGACCAGCGGCTCCGCATCGCTCAGCCGGTTGGCCGAGAGCAATGCCTTAACGTATGTCTCCCGCACCTCGAGAGTCGCATTCTGGACTTGAGCCAGAGGTTCCAGGACGAATATGGCCGCTCCCACCTGGCCCTGCGCGATCAGGCTCCTGCCGTAGCCCAGGGCAATGCCGGTGTCGGTTGAATCTTCCGCATAAGCCCGCTCAAACCATTGGGCGGCGTTGCCGCCGGCAGCTTCCGTCATCTCCGCCAGCTTGAGAAACGCGGCGGCGGCTCCCTGTTTGTCTCCGGTCAGCGAAGAGACTTCAGCCAGCTGAAGGAAATGCGCTTCCCCAGGCTCCAGCGCCACCAGGCGCCTGAGCACCAACAGGCAATCCTGCTGTCTTCCATTCCTGGTGAAGTCTTCGAGCGCGCTTTCGTAGGTCTCCAGGGCGAGCTTGCGGTTTGAAGTTTCAAGAATTTGCCCGAAGTGCATTTTCTGCACGCTCGTCGGGACGGCATAGCGCGCCAGCTTCTTATAGGTAAGGCTGGCCCGGGTGTTCTCCCCGGCCGCGATCTGCCGTTCAAACAGCTCTCCCAGAAGTTTCACCGCGTCCGCAGTGCGTTGCAGGGAAAGGCAGATATCTGCTGCCATCTGGCGCACATTGTCGTTCTGGGGATCTTCGGCGAGGACCTGCAGGTATTCGTCCAGAGCTTCGCCCGTCTTGCCCTTTTGCAAGAGCTTTTCGGCGCGTTCTACGCGCCGTGCGATCTCGGCTCGGTCCATTCGCTTGCTCGGATCTGGCATGAGAGACACGGGTAATGTACGTAGTAACCCAAGTGAGATTTTAGGGGGCGCTGCGGGAAGGGGCAACGACGGTGGGTACTACGGTGATTACGGAAGTCACCTCCCCGTTGTGTGGGGCGGACACTCCTGTCCACCGCGGTCGACCTTGATTTGAGAAAGCCCGAGTCTCAAAGAGCCGAGTCTTAGAAAGCCCAAGAGACGAATTCCGCTTATTTTATAAAATTCAAGTTCAAAGCCAACATCAACGGCGGCGGACAGGAGTGTCCGCCCCACAAGTGACCACGGAAGTACAATGTCGGGATGGCTGATGAACTACTGCGCTACCGTTCCCAGTTCCCCATCCTGGAACGGACCACATATCTGATCAGCAATTCGCTCGGAGCCATGCCCCAGGGAGTTTACGACGCGATGCAAGGCTATGCTGACATCTGGGCCACCCGCGGCGTGCGCGCCTGGGAAGAACGATGGTGGATGCTGGCGGCGCAAGTCGGCGACGAAATCGGAGTGCTGATGAATGCCGCGCCGGGCTCGGTTTCCACCCATCAGAACGTCACTACTTGCCAGGCCGTGGTCGCTTCATGCTTTGACTTCTCAGGCCAGCGCAACAAAATTGTGTATAGCGATTTGAACTTCCCTTCCGTGATGTACTTCTGGGAGGCGCAGCGCGCGTACGGCGCCCGAGTACGCATGGTCCCGACGGATGACGGGGTTACTGTGCCGCTCGATCGATTGCTCGAAGCCATCGACGAGCAGACCCTGCTGGTTCCGCTTTCTCACGTAATTTTCCGCAGTTCCTACATTCAGGACGCGAAGGCCATCGTCGAAAAAGCTCACCGGGTCGGCGCGCACGTGATCCTCGATGTTTTCCAGTCTCTTGGCGCGGTACCGGTGAATGTACAGTCTCTCAACGTTGACTTTGCCTGTGGCGGCGTTTTGAAGTGGCTGTGCGGAGGCCCAGGCGTGGGCTATTTATATGTTCGGCCAGACCTGGGAAAGAAACTGCAGCCAAAATTTACTGGATGGTTTGCCCACCAGAATCCCTTCGGATTCGAAACCGGCCCCACTCGCTACAGCGGTGCTCCCTTTCGTTTCATGAATGGTACTTCGCACATCCCCGCGCTGGAGGCAGCTCGTCCCGGATTGAAGATCATAGCGGAAGTCGGCATCGAACGGATCCGCGAGAAGTCCAAACGGCAAACCTCGCGATTGATTGAATTGGCTGCCGGTCGCGGCTGGCGCATAAATTCACCTCGCAATGCCGAAGAACGCGGCGGAACGGTCTCAATCGACATGCCTTATTCCGAAGAGGTTTGCCGCGAACTGCTCAAGCGCGACATCCTGGTGGATTATCGTCCCAAGGCCGGGGTTCGGATGGCTCCCCATTTCTATACCAAGAATGAAGAGCTGGAAATCGCAGTGACCGCGGCGGACGAAATCGTGAACGGGCTTACTGTAGCGGCAAAATAAAGCTTGTCGAGCTTCGCCCAGCCTGGACGGCTCGGAGACCCTGCCCTACATGGTTCGAGATGACGCCTCCACTCGCGGGGCACCAGCCTTCTCACCTCCCATTTCCCGCACTCCCGAACTTCTCAACTAAAATGGTCACGTGAGTGATCCCGTTCGCATTGGAATTCTCGGGGACTACAATCCCAAGTCTCCGACTCTTCCCGCTGTCGAAAAGTCCCTGCAACATGCTGCCGCGCAGCTCAATCTGCCAATCGAGGGAGAGTGGATCGCAACTCCCAGCATGCTCGAACCCGGGGCGGCAAAGAAGCTGGAGCGTTTTGACGGAATCTGGGCGGCGCCCGGCAGCCCCTACAAGAGTTTCGACGGCATGTTGAAAGGCATCGAATTCGCGCGGGTCCGCGACTGGCCTTTCCTTGGAACCTGCGGCGGCTTTCAGTATGCCCTGATCGAATGCGTTCGCAATGTGCTGGGAATCAAGGACGCGGATAGCGCCGAAAACAATTCCGGATCGAAGAACATCATTATCTACCCCGTGGCCTGCGCCGTACCCGATCGCGCCGAGGGCGCGCCCAAACTCTCCGGCCCGATTCCCGAGATCCGCCTGCGTCCCGGATCGTACTTGCAGTCGTACTATTCGCAGGATACTGTCGTCGAAGAATTTTTCTGCAACTTTGAAGTCAATCCGGAGTATGAATGGGCGGCCATGGAAGCCGGCTTCCCGGTCGTGGCACGCGGCCCGAAAGGCGAGATTCGAGCCATCGAATCTCCCACGCATCGCTTCTACAGCGCAACATTATTCCAGCCGCAGCTCTCGTCAAAACCTGACCATCCCCATCCCCTGGTGTTGGCGTTCGCGCAAGCGGCCGCCGACTGGGGAAGAAAAAAACTCGACGACAGCGTCCTCGAGTAACCGGCACCCCGGGAAAACCAGCACGGATCTCGCGGATGGACGGATAGGTACAAATCTCTTTTCTTTTTTCTCTTTATATTGGATCCGTGAAGATCCGCGTGATCCGTGGCTTGGTTTGCACTACGCCGCAATCAACTCAAATGCCGGATACGCGCCGGCCAGTTCGCGGAACGCGTCCACCGGCGACCCGGCTGGAACTGGAAAGTAAGTCTGCACTTCGCGTCGAAACTGGTCCAGATAGGCCTTCAAGATTTCGGGCTTCTCCGGGTCGGATAGAGCCCGCAGCTCAAAGCTTTGCCGGGATCGTCCTTTTTTGAGCACAACTGCACGGGCCGCTTCCGCGTTTCGCACCCACTGCGTTCTTCCCCTGGGCGCAACCAGAAAGCGTTTGCCGCCGAATTGCAATAAATCAACGGGCGTGGAATAAATCTTTCCGCTTTTGCGCCCACGCACTTGCAGCAGATAGTTGTGGGAAAATCCAAGACCCATTCCGACCAGGAAGCCAAACACCCGGTTGAAAGCGCGTTCGACTGCGCTGGGCGCGCGGAATGAAGGAACGGCAGATTCCATGGCGGCTCCCGGGGAGTCCCGATTCTAGCTCTGCTTGACGAACTTCAGCGAAGCCGAATTCATGCAGTAGCGAAGCCCGGTGGGCTTCGGACCATCGTCGAACACGTGACCCAGGTGTGCATCGCAGAGAGTACAGGCCACAGCGCTTCTTGTCATGCCCAAACTCGTATCGTCGATCGCACGGACGTTCTCCGCCGCAATGGGCTCCCAGAAACTCGGCCAGCCCGTGCCGGACTCGAATTTCGTGGCGGAACTGAACAGAGCATTGTCGCAACAGATGCAACGATAGAGGCCGTTGTCATGCAGATTCCAGTATCTTCCGCTGAAGGCAAGTTCCGTGTCCGCATGGCGCGTGATATCGAACTCCCCGGGGGAAAGCTGCCTGCGCCACTCATCGTCGCTTTTCACCACTTTGGCTACGTGCACTTTTTGCAACCGCTTGCCGGAGTCCGAGAACTGCACAATCGTGACTTCGCCCGGATCGCCTTTCGGCATGGCCGCTTCAATCACATGAGGCTTGCGCAGCGACCATAAAGCGGCGCCCGCGAGCGCCGAAACTGAAATCCCCAGGAACGCCCGCCGTCTCACGTTGACTGACGATTCATTCTTGCTAAGATCGGACTCGAACATAGCTCACCTCCTGCTGACCCGGAAAACGCGGCACTACTTCGCCACATAGAGGTTGGGAAATTGCTGCCGCAGATGCGCCACCTTAGGCGCATCGTTGAATACGATATAGAACTCGTAAGGGTGGTGCGCGGCGTAGTCCTGATGGTAAGCCTCGGCCTCGTAAAAGGCCTTTAGCGGGACAACCTGCGTCACGATCGCACCCCGAAAACTTTTCGCCTGATCGAGC
This sequence comes from Terriglobia bacterium, assembly GCA_963814725.1. Classification (GTDB taxonomy): domain Bacteria; phylum Acidobacteriota; class Terriglobia; order Terriglobales; family Acidobacteriaceae; genus JAIQFF01. The sequence goes on along the minus strand of CAWFDY010000009.1, from coordinate 698,578 downwards.
TGCGCAATGTAGGCTTGCGCAATCTTCTTCTGGTCTTCGTTGCCGTAGAAAATCACCGAGCGGTACTGGGTTCCATCGTCCGGACCCTGCCGGTTCAGCTGCGTGGGATCGTGCGCCACCGAGAAAAATACACGCAGCAGCTCTCCGTACGTGATCTGCGCCGGATCGTATGTGATCTTCACCGACTCGGCGTGCCCGGTCTCACCCGTGCTAACGATTTCATATTGCGCGGTTTTGGCGTCGCCTCCGGAGTATCCCGAGGTCGCGCTGATCACGCCTTTCACGTGCTGAAAGACGGCCTGAATTCCCCAAAAACATCCTCCCGCCACAACCGCGGTTTGTTCGCCGGACTTCGCAGCCCTTGCAGCGTCCACGGTGGGAGCCGGGACGGCAACCCCCGCGGCATTGCCGGCCGTGCAAGCCACCGTCCCCGCGAGCAAAACCATAAACAATACGAAAATATGAGAAGAGAATTTGAACATAGCCAAGAAGACTCCGCGGCCCTGGTTGCGAGCCCGCAATCTATTAGAGCCGCTGGACAGCTAAAAGTTTCGCCGGATCAAAAGCCTGCAAATCAGGCACTTGCGGTCCCTTTTCGCTCGTACCCTGAACAGGAGAGGACCGGAAGGCGCGGATACTTGGGAAAACGAACGTCGGTGCGCGCGAGCTCGCAGAGAATAAATACGGAGCCCCGGTCAGACTCGATGCGCCGGGCACGAAGGCAATCCTGACAAAGGCCGGACCGGGCCGGGGGCGCCGGAGTCTTGTTCGGAGAGTCCACGGCTTCAGAATATCAGCCTGGCTTCACGAGAATTCGAGCGCAGGGAAAGGAATCAGCGAACCAAACGACGGGCTGGGACGACTGTCTTCCATTTTGCTATTGTTTCGGGGATCATACGCAGCACCGCCTGTCTGTCTGTTCGCTGCCGGCATCATTTGTTAGTGTAGGTGGGCACTCATTGAGCGGAAGGCGGGACGCCCTCCGGACAACCGGCGGGACGCCGGCGCTACTTAGGAGCCTTGATTGAAATATCGCAACTGGTCACTCATCGTTATCTTCTCATTCCTCGCAGTCGCTTCTCAGTCGCAAATCGACGACGCAACCCAGCAACTCTCCCACGATATTTTCAAACAGCTGATCGAAATCAATACCACGGATTCCGTCGGCAATGTTTCGACCGCGGCGGAAGCCATGGCGCAGCGCTTTCGCGAGGCGGGATTTCCGGAGAGCGATCTGCATCTCCTCGGACCTAATGATCGCAAGAAAAATCTGGTGGTGCGGCTGCATGGCAGCGGCCAGCACAAGCCGGTGCTCCTCCTCGGGCATCTCGACGTAGTCGAAGCGCGGCGCGAAGACTGGACGACCGATCCATTCCAGTTCGTCGAAAAAGATGGTTACTACTACGGCCGCGGCACGCAGGACATGAAAGACGGCGATGCCATCCTGGTTACCACGCTCATCCGCTACAAGAAAGAGGGGTATGTGCCGGATCGCGACATCATCCTGGCGTTGACCGCGGATGAAGAAGGCGGCACCTCGAATGGCGTGGATTGGCTGCTCAAAAATCACCGCGAACTCATCGATGCCGAATTCGTCATCAACCTTGATGGCGGCGGAATCTTTTCCGAACACGGCAAGCCGCAATACATGGCGGTGGACGCATCGGAAAAGCTGTATTCGGATTATCAACTGACGGTGACCAATCCGGGCGGACACAGTTCCCTGCCTACCCCGGACAACGCCATTTACCAGCTCGCCAACGGCCTGGTCAGGCTGGAGCATTACCAGTTTCCTTTCGAACTGACCAACGTGACCCGCGCCTACTACGAGCGCACGGCCAAGATCGCTACGGGAGAACGCGCGGCCGACATGCGAGCGATCCTCAAAAGCCGTCCCGACCTGAGGGCCGTGGCGCGCCTTTCGAAAGATCCCATCGACAATTCGACGCTGCACACCACCTGCGTGGCCACACGCCTGAACGCAGGCCACGCCAACAACGCCCTGCCGCAGACGGCCCAAGCCAACGTGAACTGCCGCATTATTCCCGGCCATTCCACGGAAGAGATCCGGCAGGAACTTGAGAAAGTCGTGGCCGATCCGAAGATTTCAGTGCGTGAACTGGGCGGGATCGGAGGCGTCCTGAACCGACAGTCCTTCGTGCCGCCGCCCCTGCGGCCCGATGTGTTCCAGCCACTGGAGAAAGTCGTGCATGGTATGTGGCCCGGATTGCCTGTGGTTCCCGATATGGCCACCGGCGCCTCTGACGGCGTTTACACCATCGCCGCCGGCATGCCCACGTATTGCATCTCGGGTGAAGCAATCGATCGCGACGACATTCGCGCTCACGGCAAGGACGAACGCATCCACGTGGATTCGTTTTACCGAGCGGTGGATTTTTACTACCGCTACCTGAAGGCTGTAACAACCCAGTAAAGCCAGCGTCGAGTAGCCAGCGGAACATGGAAACAACGTTTTCTGGTTGCATAACTAAACTACACCGTTTAGTATTGTCGGCGCAAGAGAGGCCGCTCCATGATCGCAGTACAAAACCTAGTTAAAAAGTTCGGCGAATTTACCGCGGTAAACGACATTTCGTTTACCGTCGAGGCGGGCGAAATCTTTGCCTTTCTGGGTCCGAATGGCGCAGGAAAAACCACTACCATCAAGATGCTCACCACCCTGCTGACCCCGACCAGCGGAAGAATTGAACTGGACGGACTCGATCCCACGGTCCACAAGAATGAAGCCCGAAGAAAATTCGGGATCGTCTTCCAGGATCCCAGCCTGGATAACGAGCAGACCGCATGGGAGAACATGGAACTGCATGCCGTGCTCTACAAGGTTCCGCGCAAGGTGCGAGGCGAACGCATTGAGCAGCTACTGAATTTGTTCGAACTCTGGGAGCGTCGCGACGACTACGTCAAGACATTCTCCGGAGGCATGAAGCGGCGACTGGAAATCGCGCGCGGCTTTCTGCACACACCCAAAATCCTGTTCCTCGACGAGCCCACGCTTGGCCTGGACCCGCAAACCCGCAACCAGCTCTGGACCCACGTCAAGCACTTGAACGCGACGCAAAAGACTACCGTCTTTCTCACCACGCACTACATGGACGAAGCGGACCGGGTTGCGCATCGCATCGCCGTTATCGATCACGGCGGCGTCGTAGCGCAAGGCACGCCGCAGGAACTGAAGCAGCAAACCAACAGCGAATCGCTGGAGCAGGCATTCCTCTCCCTGACGGGTTCATCGATTCGTGACGAGAGTGCGACCTCGGCCGACCAGATGCGGCAAGTCGCCAAGATGTGGGGGAATCGCCGATGAGCGCCATTTATATTCTATGGTTGCGGGAGCTGAAGCGTTATGTGCGTTCGCGGGCGCAAATTGTAGCCTCACTGGGCCAGCCGTTGCTCTATCTGCTAGTGCTCGGTTTCGGGCTGGGGCCGGTATTTCAAAAAGCCGGCAATGGCAGCTACCTGCAATTTGTGGCTCCCGGCGTGATCAGCATGACCATCTTGTTCTCTTCTATCTTTTCCGGGATCGCCATGTTGTGGGACCGCCAGTTTGGCTTTCTAAAGGAGACACTGGTCGCGCCTGTCCCGCGGATAGAAGTGATGATCGGCAGAACTCTCGGCGGCGCCACCGTCGCCGTCATTCAGGGCACCCTCATCCTGTTGGTCTGCCTGATCGCTGGCTTTAGGCCGGTGCACCTTTCGATGCTCCCACTGGCATTTCTGTTCATGGCGCTGATCGCTATCGTGTTTGCGGCCCTGGGCACGGCTTTTGGCTCGATCCTTCAGGACATGCAGGGCTTTCAGCTGATCATGAATTTCATGGTCCTGCCGATTTTCTTTTTGTCGGGAGCGCTGTTTCCTCTGACCAACTTGCCGAAGCCTCTGGCCATCATCACCAGACTTGATCCGCTGACCTATGGCGTCGATGCATTGCGGGGAGTTCTGATCAACGCCTCCCATTTCGGCCTGGCGCTCGACGTTTCCCTGCTCGGCGCAATTGCCATAGCGTTCCTGTCACTGGGAGGATATTTGTTTTCGAAGATTCAGCTGTAACCACGCTAACATGGCGAGAACCCGCAGCAGCGAAGCCCACAAAAAAGTTCTGGAGGCAGCTCTCGCCTTATTCGGCGAACGCGGCATTGACGCTGCCAGCATGGACGCGATTGCCAGCAAATCAGGGGTCAGCAAGGCCACCATTTATAAACACTGGCACGACAAGGACGCGCTGGCTCTCGAAGCTCTATCCCTGATGTTCGGTCTCAACGAAGAAGCCCCCAATTTCAACTCGGGCGACTTGCGTCAGGACTTGGTAGACGCGCTGACCTATCAACCTGCCGCGGAACGCCAGGAAATGAAAAATCGCATGATGCCGCATGTGATGGCCTACGCCGCACGCAACCACAAGTTCGGAGAGCAGTGGCGCTCGCGCGTCATCGGACGGCCGCAAACTCGGTTGAAGAATCTGATCAAGCGCGGTATCGAAGAGCGGCAACTCGTGGGGAAAATCAATCTGGAGACAGGGTTGGCATTGTTGCTCGGCCCCATGCTGTACTGGCACATCTTCGTTGGCAGGAAGTCGATCGCCGCGGTGCCGCGGGATCTGGCGATGGAGGTAGTCAGTGCGTTCTGGAAAATGTACGGGCGGGGATGATCTGAAAATGACAACGGGTACGCGAGTAGACCTCGCTGCCCGGAGAAATCCGTGTCAGGCTCTATCGTTCTAGATCCGGAGTGATCCACTCGATCAGATCCCTTGCGTTCACCACCTGCATCTGCCGCCATTTCTTTGGAAAGTGCCACTTATTTCCGGTGACAAGATAGTCGGCCCGTCCCGCCTCAGAACACTCGAGAAAACAATTGTCATCCGGGTCGCTGGCCGCTGTCAGCCGGCGCCGCGGATTCACCAACCGGGCACCAGCGCGAATCAGGCGGAGTACCTTGGCAAGGTGTCGGGCAGAAATGGCGAACTCGCGTCGCCCCAACACGTCTTCATATTCGGTCAGAATCTTCTCAGAAACCACTATCTCAATCCGGTCCGCCAGAGCGAGATCAAACACGTACCTCTCATAGCCTTCATCATTCAAGTGCGCAGACACTACCACGTTGGTGTCGAGCACCACGCGAATCATTCTCATGGCATTAAAGCGAACGTTCCCGGCGGTACGCGCGGATTTCGCGATCAATCGCCCGCATGGAAAGCTTGTTCTTTCCACTCTTGCGGGCAGCGGCGCGGATGGCAGCGAGCACTGGCTTTTCCGGCGCGATGGTCTTCAGGAAGTCGCGGATACCCATGATCACGACCTGGGGCTCTCCCCGCTTATCTACTACAAAGCGCGTGCCCCCAGCCTGTGCGCGCCGCATGATCTGACCAAAATTGGGTGCGCGCCGCCAGAGCATTTCAAAGTTGCCGACGATTGCGCGCTTCTTTTAGCAGAAGAGAATGAGGTTCGGAAGCCTGCTCGCTGCTCACTCCCTTCGTTTCCCTTGACATTCGCCTTATATTCGCCAACAATGTCCCCATGGCGATCACCCGACGGCAACGCGAGGTTTACGACTTCATCTCCGAATTCGTGCAGAAGAACGGCTACTCGCCCTCGTTCGAAGAGATTGGAGAGGGCCTGGAGCTCAGTTCCCTGGCAACGGTGCACAAACACATTTCCAACCTCGAAAAGAAGGGATTGCTGACGCGGGGTTACAACCGTAGCCGGTCCATCGACCTGCTGCCGCCTAAGGGCCGGCTCAAGCAAGCCATGGCGGTCAACACTACGATGGTATTACCGCTGGTGGGCCGCATCGCCGCCGGCCAGCCGATCGAGGCGGTGCAGAGCAATGAAACCATTTCGCTCGCCGACTTCGTGCGCTCGAAAGAAGTCTTCGTGCTCGAAGTCCGCGGAGATTCCATGCAGGACGAAGCCATTCTGAATGGCGACTACGTAATGGTGGAGAAAAGCAGGACCGCCCACAATGGTGACATCGTGGTCGCCCTGGTGGAAGGCACGGATGCCACGCTGAAGCGCTTCTACCGCGAAGGCGAGAACATTCGCCTGCAGCCTTCGAATGCAAACATGCAACCGATTATCGTGCCGGCGGCGTCCGTGGAAATACAAGGCAGGGTGATTGGGGTGCTGCGAAAATACTAGCTTCTAGCTCCTGGCTTTAAGCTGCTAGCCAAAGCTGTCGATTGTTATCTGCTTGCTGCTCCTCCGATTCCTAAAATCCAATCGCTCCAAAAATACGAACGCCCGGGCTGTAAAACCCCGGGCGTTTCAAATTTTTCTCGGCTGCCGACCGAGGAACGAAGACTAACCACTCCCTTACCCAACGTGCTTGTCGATCGCCTTCTGGATCGTTTCCTTCGGCACATAGCCTACGATCTGTTCTTTCACCTGCCCGCCCTTGAACACGAGCAGCGTGGGAATGCCGCGGACTCCGTAGCGCATCGGAGTGGCGCTGTTGCTGTCCACATCCATCTTCCCTACTTTGATCCGGCCGGTATAGTCCTTGGCTAATTCATCGACGATCGGAGCCAGTGCTCGGCAAGGCCCACACCAGGCTGCCCAGAAATCCACCAGGACGGGTTGCTCCGACTTCAGAACGTCCTGGTCAAAATTTGCGTCCGTCACTTCCAAAATTCCGTTGCTTGCCATTTCTCCTCCGGGAGTTGCAGGTCGCCAAAACGTCCGTTCGAAACCGGTCGATCAGCCTACGATCAGCACCCTACGATCAGCCAACATGGGCTGCATGTATCGTAACATCTGATTGGATGCATCGTGGCCGCAGAAGTCGCAAAGCCTCGAGTTCGACAGCCCGGCATCCAGAGCCTTCCAGGAAGAAAGACCAACCCCTTTTCGGGCAACAAAAAAAGCGCCCTGAACTTTCAGTTCAGGACGCCTTCGGCAGCCCTCCCCCAGAACTGCCAAACCACGAGATGGATACTAGGGCGGCACTGCTCGGGTGTAAACGTCACTTTGGTAACTCTGGTTCGCGCAGCGTTACGCCGATTGAAGACGCGGGGAATCTTCAGAAATTCGGGTCAACGTATTTGCCAGGTTAAGCCGGCATCGCTGGTGCTCCAGGTTTCGCCGGCGGCAGTGGTGAGCTTGCCCCGCATGGGATCGCTGAACTCGAGCGTCAGAATATTATCGGCCAGCGGGTTGCCTTCGGCTACAGGCTTCACCTGAATCCAATGCTGGCCCGCATCGGAGGAGTGGTAAAGCGCCCCTGCGGCGCCTCCGATCCATAGATCGGGACCGTTCGCCGCCAGCGCGCGAAAAACAGTATGGCTCGCCACCGGCACCACACGCCATGTACTGCCGGAATCGAGCGAGCGCTGCAACTCGCCGCCAGCAGAGAGCGTCCAACGCAGGTTGGCTCGGTTGCCGGCAATTGCGGCCCGGGAAAACTCTCCCGGAGCGATCTTCGCAGTTTGAAGGGAGGCCGTGTCCGCATTGCGATCATCCTGCACCGTCGCGACCGATGAAGTGGCGCCGGCGGACGGCACGGCTTTCTGCGTCTCTGCCCTGGTTAATTCATCTTTAGCCTTAAGCTCCGACGGCGGCCCCGCGGGCGCAGCGGTCGCGGTTTCCGTCGTGGTTCTGGCGAGCGAAGCAGGCCGGCCATTTCGCGCTTCGGTCTTCATTTCGTTCTGCGTTCCGGCCTGGGGCTCGGTTTGAGCATCCGTCCGGGATGCTTTCGCCGCCGGCGAAGATGAATCGACCGCCGAAACCAGCGGCGCTGCAGGCTTCGGCCGCTCGCCTGCGGATTTCATTGCTCCCGCATTCGCCATCCGATCACTGCCAGGATCCTGCACCTTCTTGCTTTGATAACCGGCGAACTCTTTCGCTTCGGGCGCGACCATCTTCCCGTCCGTCATGGCACGTTGCGCGTCCAACTTCCCCGCAGCCGCCATATCACGTTCGGTCCGGGACGGCGCGGAAGGCTGATGGTTTGCAGCCATCTGCTCAGCAGGCGGTCGCGACGCCTCGCTCTGCGCGGTGAGGCCCGCAGGGGCTGAAGGAACCTGTTCTGCAACCACCGCCTCATAGGTTTGGCGATGTTCGTAATGCAGGGTTACCGCCGCGCTGACGACCACGACGCAGGCGGCCAGCGCTCCCCAGCGCAGCAACGGCCAATTCAGCCGCGAAGCCCGTTCCGCACTCAGCCCTGGTGCGGACTCGAGCAACGGCATCGCCAACGACACAACTTCCCGGCAATCGGCGCACTCTGCCAGATGCTGCAGCACAGGAACCCGCTCGCGGTCGGTCAAAGACTTTTCGGCAAACGCAGTCAGCAGGTCGGGATCAGGATGGTTCCCCGCCTTCTGTGTCGCCGGCAAACCGCGTTGCACGATTTTTGGCAGTTGCTCCATTTTCTTTTTGCCCTAAAGCGGCTTTGCGACGTCCGACGCCTGAACCACGGCCTTCTTATCTGAGAACGCCGGCGCTGCGCTTTCTTGCACCGCATTATGCCGGGCCACCTTGTCGCGGATATTCAGACGCAAGTCGCGCACGTCCGCCTGCAGCGCTTCCTCGGCCTGGCGGCGGCTCATGCCCTTGCGCTCGAGCGTTACCAGAATTTCCCTGCGCAGGGACTTTGCCAGTTTGTCGAGCTTTCGGCTGATCGTGGATTCATGAACCCCGAGGGTGCGCGCGATGTCCGCCAGGGTGCGATCGTCTAAATAGTAAGATGCCAGAACAAAGCGGTCTTCTGCCGAGGCTTTGGAAAGCACTTCTCCAGTGGCTGCTTCAACCCTTGGATCGACCGCGACAGATGGCTGGGCTTCAGCTGCGGCAAACTGCACGCCGTCTTCAGTCTTTTCGTCGAGACTGACCAGCCGGCGCTGGCTCCGGTACCGGTTCACGAATTCCTGCGCCATCACCGTGCGCAGCCAACCTTCGAGCGATCCGCGACCGGTGTACGAGGCCAGCTTCGAAAGACGCTGCCCGTCGTGTGCCGTTGTGCCATAGAGATCGGCGTAAAGAGAGTCTGCCAGTTCGCGGGCCGCAGAGCTTTCCTTGGCCATGTAGGCCGCGATGTCGTACAACTTCTCGCGGTAGCGCAGCATGAAGACCTCCCAGGCTCGCTCCCGCCCCGCCGCACAGGCGCGGGCCAGCGCCAGTTCTTCCACCCGCAAGCTGGAACAGAATTCTGCAACCTGATGGGCAGACGCATTCGCCGGCAAATATTTTGCTGCAACCTCATGCAGGACAGCTGCAAACTGCTCGCGGCTGAGCCCGGAACTTCCACTCTTCACGTAGAGTTCGCCAATCACGGATTCCACCCCTGCAACAATTTCCACTATGGGTTGGACACCGCGGCTGGTCATTTTGTCGTAGGTCCTAGATCGTAGGTCATTGGTCGTTGATGGTTGGCCTCAAGTCCTGCCTGCCAGCCATCCCGGATGCTATCAACATTTGTGATGCAAGAAGCTGAATATCTGCCGTTCCTCGTGTAAGCGCAGGCACTCTCGGCGCTACACAGGAGGGGTACCATGAATCGCAAGCTTATGATCCTGCTTCCGGCGATTGCATTGTTTGCCGGGCTGGCTTTGTTTCGGCCCTGCAGCGCGCCCGCTGGGGCTATGCCTTCACCATCCGGTTACACCGTTCTGGAACCGATACGGCACGGGAACCTCACAGTATTCCCGGTCGCTACAGCCCACTCTCACGACACGCAGGAATTCCTCACGCTGGATGAAGGCCTGCGCTCGGGCGACGTGATCATCACCGAGTCGGGAAGCGCGCAGCCCCTGATGCGGCGTCGCCGCACCCCGGCCCCCGGGAGCGGCGCCCAGGTCAACCAGCTCGTGCTGGTCAACAACTCCACACGGCCTTTGATTCTGCTGGCCGGCGAAATCGTGACTGGGGGCAAGCAGGACCGGGTCATCGGCAAGGACCGCATTGTCCCAGCCGAGAGCGATCCCATCGACCTCGGCGTTTTCTGTGTCGAGCCGGGCCGCTGGACCGGATCTTCCGCCCAGTTCGATTCAAGGAATGGAGCCATGGCACAACCGGCGGTCCGTTCGAAAGCCATGGCGGAAAAGGATCAGGCGCAAGTCTGGTCAGAGGTGGGAAAAACGAAAGAGTCTCTGGCCGGCTTGCTGTCGCCCCCGGCCGCTGCCCCGGTGCGAGAGATCAGCTCCTACGACAGAGTGATACGGAGCGGCGAAATAAAACAACGTGTCGATTCCGTGGCCGAGCCGGTTGAGCGGAGTTATCAGAACCTGATCCAACAACTGCGCGACAAGAATGCAGTGGGAGTGGTCGTGGCCGTCAATGGCCAGATCGTATGGGCTGATATTTTCGCCAGCACGAACCTTCTGGAAAAATACTGGCCCAAGCTGGTGCGATCGTACGCCGCAGAAGCGATCGCGACTCCAGCCAGGGATCGCGAGACCTCCATCAGGCAGGCAGAGGAGTTTCTCAATCGCCTCGACGGGCGACACGAAACCGTGGACAGTGAACCCGGACTCTATCGTCACACGGAAATTGCGGGGGACGGCTTTAGAGCCTTCGAGCTCACATCGTTGCTGCCAAAGACAGGCTTTGATTTGCACCTAGCGAAGATGGCAGAGTGAGAGAGGCAGTTTCTAGTTTCTGGTTTATGGACTCCGGTTTATGGACGATCGTCTGTTGCTCGAACCGTTCGGCTCGAACTAGAAACTAGAAACTGGAAACCGGAAACTGCTTAATCAGCTTGGCCGATACCAGGCCCTCCATGAAGAGCTGTTGTCAGGCAGGCTCTGTCCGGTGATGTCGCGCAGTGCCTGGAAGACCCAGCCGTGAGTCTGCGCGTCCAGGGAAGAGTCGTCGGCGTAGTCCAGCAGTTGCGGAATCACGCTTCGGCGCTGTTCCTGTGTGAGCATGCCGGACTGCGCCAGGCTGCACGCGGCCCGCTCTCGCACCATGGCCGAGGAGTCATCATGAAACGTTTTCAGCAGAGGCGCGATGGTCTCGTTGGTTCCGAGGTAAGCCAGGCCCTCCACTGCCCAGTGCCGGACTTCCGGATCGGAGTCGCGAAGTTGGGCGACCAATATCTCGTCCACACGTTGCGGTTCGACGCCACGATTGCCCAGAAGACCCAGCTCCCACAGTGCCCACACCCGTTGCGACTGCGGTCCACTTTCTGCCTGCTGCGCCAGCCGCTCTACCGTTGCCGGGGACTTGATGGCGCCCATTGCCGCCAGGTCCAGCTCAATGCCCGCTGCCCGCACCCGCAGGTCATTGGAGTTCAGCGCGGTCGAGATAAGCGAATTGAACTGGGGCGTAAATTTCAGCTTTCCCCACCAGCTTCCTACTCGTCCGGCAATCTGATCGTTGGCACCTTCATAGTGGTTGACGGCACGTTCCAGCAGGGTTTCGGCTTGTTGCTGCGGGCTCTGCCGGTCCAGGTTCTCGATCTCATGCTGGGAAAGGACCGCCGGAGAGGCCGCTTCGGGCTTGCCTGGCAAGCTCAAAAGCCTTTCCACCTGTTCAAATGCCGCCCTGGCGTTGCCGGTGGCGAAGAACACGGCAACCAGTATCCCGGTCGCCACGGCGAACAGAATTCGCCAGCTGCCTGACTTCGGATCGATGGACTGATCCAGCTTCATGGTCGAGCTCGGCCTTATGGCGCCATACTCCGGCACCGGCACGGGACGCGGATCGCCTTCCCAGGAATGCATTGGCAAAGTCTAGGAGGGTTTCGAATTAGGGTAAAGTTACGGTTGGGTACTCTGGTTATTACCTTTTGGAGACTGAACCAAATGAATGCCTTGAAGCAGGGTTGGGCTGCTGGAATCGGCGTGACCCTGGTCACGCTTTTGCTGGTTACGTCCGGATTGTCGGCAGCTCCGGGCTACCATGTAATAAAGACCTACAAACTGGGCGGCGACGGCGGATGGGACTATCTGACGCTCGATAAAGACGCGAGGCGTTTGTATATTTCCCGTTCCACGCGCGTCATGGTGATCGACGCCGATTCCGGCCAGCCCGTGGGCGAAATCCCCGACACGCCGGGAGTTCACGGCATCGCGCTCGCCCCTGAGTTCGGCCGCGGCTTCGTGAGCAACGGTCGAGAAGGCACAGTCACTGTCTTTGAATTGAGCAGTCTGAAAGTGCTCAACAAGATCAAGGTCGGCGAAAATCCGGATGCGATACTTTACGACCCTTCCAGCAAGCGAGTCTTCACTTTCAACGGCAGGAGCAATGACGTAACCGCGATCGATGCGGCCGCAGCCACCGTGGCCGGCACCATCAAAGTGGATGGCAAGCCCGAGTTTGCGGTCAGCGACTCGAGAGGGGAAATCTTCGTCAACATTGAGGACAAGAGTGAATTGATGGCTCTCGATCCGTCAACGTTGCAGGTGAAGTCGCGATGGCCATTGGCGCCGTGCGAAGAGCCGACTGGATTGGCGATGGATCGGAAGCATCGCCGGCTGTTCTCAGGTTGCGGTAACAAACTGATGGCCATTGTGGACGCGGATAGCGGCAAGGTTATCTCCACGCTTCCAATTGGCAGCGGCGTAGACGCCACCGCATTCGATCCGGAAGCCAAGCTGGCCTTCGCTTCCTGCGGCGACGGCGTGCTCGCCGTCATACAGGAAGACTCGCCGGACAAATTCAGTGTCGCTGAAAATGTTCCCACCGAGCGCGGCGCGCGCACCATGGCTCTCGATCCCGCAAAGCACCGAATTTTTTTGGTGACGGCGAAGTTCGGTCCCCCACTCGGCCCCCACTGCGGATCAACCGCGTCCGCGGCCGGCTATTCTGCCGGATAGCTTTATCGTGCTGGTGGTCGGCAAGTAGAGACGCCGTTACATGACGGCCGGCACGCTGATTCCCATGACCGCAAGGATGCGGGTCAACTCCCTGCGCACCACGGCCACCGTGGACAGCAGGAATTTCTTCCGAACCTCGTCGGTTTCGCTCAGGATCGGATGCCGGTGATAGAAGGCGTTAAACAGTTGAGCAAGCTGAAACGCATGTTTGGCGAGGTATGCCGGCTCAGTGGTGACGATGCTCTGGTCAATGATGTAGGAAGTCTTCGAGGCCGCCAGCCACAACTCCCATATTGCATTGCCCGGTTCGTCCGATAAATATTTCGACATCTCCTGGACGGAGATACGGTCAGCCGGATTTCTGCCAAAATCCTCGGGATCGAAGCCGCCTTTGCGAAAGATGTTGGCGGCGCGTACTACGGCATATTGTGCATAGGGCCCGGTTTCGCCTTCGAAACTCAGTGCTTCTTTGAAATCGAAGGCAATCACCGACGACTTGGTGAACTTGAGCATGAAGTAACGCAGCGCTCCGACCGCGATTTGAGTCGCGATGGTCGTACGCTCTGCTTCGGTCAACTGAGGATGGCGGCCATCGACTTCGTTCTTGGCCGACGCAATCAGCCGGTCGAGCAGATCGTCGGCTTTAACCCCAAACCCTTTGCGTCCTGAAACCTCAATGTACGCACGGCCCTTGTCCTCGTCGGAGAGCTGGTAACCCAGTTCGGCGGCACAGCGCGGCGTGAGCGCGACCATTTCATAAGAGAAGTGCGTATAGTGGTCGGCCTGTGCGTTGTATCCCAGGCCGCGCAGAGCTTCGATCACGGTGTTCTGCGCCTCCGACTGGCGCGCGTCAATCACGTTATAAATTTCCGCTACGCTGCCGAAATGCGGATGCTCCAGCGAGCCGACCGCGGTTGAAATCCAGCAGTCATGCCCGTTGGGATAATGAAAAAACTTGCGATAGCCGAAGTCGCGCCCCAGCAGGCCGAACTTCCACATGTGATAGGCAATATCCTTGCCGACGTAGCCGACGGTTCCGTTGGAGCGGACGATGACCTTCTGGTCTTCCTCTGCAATATCGTCCTCCGGACCTTCCGCGCCTTTACTCTTCTCCACGTCTACGGGGGAAAGTTCCTTTGGGGATTCGGACTTCGAGGTGCCCGCCCGCCGCATCACCCAGCATCCTTTATTCTTGCCCTCGGTTTCGAAGAAGAGAACGCCGCCCTCCTTCAGCTTGGCAAAAGCAGCATCCCAGAAGTGCAGGTGGAGGATTTCGCTTTCCCGCGGCAGGAAGTCGTATTCGATATCGAGGCGGTCCATCGTCTCAAGGTGACGCCGAAGAACCGCGACAGAGATTACATCGGCGACTGCCGCACTTTCGTTGTTGCCTTCCTCGATGGCGTGCAGCGTCTGTTGTCGGACCTGCAGATTCTGCTTATCTTCGGCATACCAGTGCGAAACCCGGGCGTAGAGATCCCAGCAGTAGTAATCGAAGCGGGGCTGGCGGGCCAATTGTTCAATCTCGGCCCGCGATTTTTTTTCGATATTCAGGAATCCCACGACCACGTCGGCAACCTGCACGCCGGTATTGTCGATGTAATTCTGAACGTCCACTTCCCTGTCGGCGAAACGCAGCAGCCGAACAAACGTGTCGCCGAGAATCGCGTTGCGAAGATGTCCAACGTGCGCCGCCTTGTTGGGATTGATGCTGGTGTGCTCCACCAGAATCTTGCCTGGGGGCGCTTTCGGGCGCGGCATTTCGTCGGCGACCAGCGCCCCAGCGAGGTCGTCGCGCTTGAGCCGCGCGTTGATATATCCCGCACCCGCCGATTCCAGTTTCTCGAAACCCTGGATCGCCCCGATGCCGTTGACGATCTCTTCCGCAATCTTGCGCGGAGCCTTGCGCAGCTTTTTGGCAAGATCGAAAGCCAGCGGCAAGGCATACTCACCGAATTCCACATTGGGAGGCTGCTCTACGACAATTTTGTGCAGATCGAGGTCGTAGGTCCGGCGCAGAAAATCACGCACATGCTGGGCGAGCCGTTGTTCGAGATGGCGATACAAGAATTCCCCTAAGCTGTTGAAGAAAAGAGTGATTGTAGCAAAATGCGCGCGCGGGCGAGGTTTGACGGGGCTTGCACGCTTCCCTATGATGAAAACGTTGTTGGGAGTTCGTGGTTTCGTCGTTGGCCATTCGTGAGTGTGGTTCAGGTTTCGGCCGGCGACCAGGGACGAACGAGCGGCGGATTATCTTATGCGCATCGCGTACCTCGACTGCTTTTCCGGCATCAGCGGCGACATGTTTCTCGGCGCCCTGTTGGATGCAGGTGTCCCGGAAAAGCTTTTCGAAGATGCGGTTGCGGCCTTAAACATTGGCGCGCGGCTCGAGATATCGAAAGTGACGCGCAGCGGGATCGCCGCGACCAAGGTTGACGTGCTTGTTGATGAAGAAAAAGAATTGCCTCGCGAGATTTCCGCGGAGGCACGGACTCATAAACACGATCACGACCACGAACATCAGCACGGGCACAAGCACCCGCCCGAACATGTCGAACTGCGCGAACACAACTACAGCCAATCGGGACATGAAGCCGCGCGCGCGGAAGCGTCAGCAAAGCCCGAACACGACCGCGGCCTGAAAGAAATAAGCAGTGTCATACAGCAAGCCGGCATCAGTGAAGGCGCAAAGCGCACGGCCATCTCTATCTTCGAGGCGCTGGGCGCGGCCGAAGCCAGAATCCATAACAGTGACATCGAGAAAGTTCACTTTCACGAAGTCGGAGCGGTGGACGCCATGGTCGATATCGTCTGCGCCGCCGTGGGAGCCGAGGCTTTACAGGTCGATCAGATTATTTGTTCGCCGCTGAATGTTGGCGGCGGCACGGTAAAGTGCGCGCACGGAGTTCTGCCGGTGCCGGTTCCCGCTACAGTCGAACTGTTGCAGGGAGCCCCAGTTTACTCCTCGGGCATCCAGGCGGAACTGGTCACTCCTACGGGCGCGGCTATCGTAAAAGTTCTGGCCACGCGCTTTACTCCGTTTCCTTCGATGACCATTGAAAAATCCGGATACGGCGCGGGCACCCGCGATTTTCCAGGGCACGCCAACGTGGTTCGCCTCACCATCGGCGAGTCGCAAGCCGCATTCGCGGAGAACACATCGCAGGAAACCATCTGCGTCCTCGAAGCGAATCTCGACGACTTGAATCCGCAGGTCTTCGGATACGTGGTTGAGCAACTGCTGGCGGCGGGAGCGCTCGATGCTTTTGCCTTGTCGGTACAGATGAAGAAGAATCGTCCCGGAACTCTGCTGACCGTGTTGTCAAAACCCGAAGACGCCTCCCGGCTGAGCCAGATTATTTTCACTGAGACCAGCACGCTCGGCGTACGGCGGCGCGAAGAGCAGCGGCAGACTCTCTCGCGAAAGTGGATCACGGTAGGAACCCGCTGGGGAAATGTGAGGCTGAAAGTCGCCAGCATGAACGGCAGCATTACTCACTACGCGCCCGAGTATGAAGATTGCCGGAAAATCGCGGCCGAACAGCACGTGCCGCTGAAGAGCGTAATGAATGAGGCTATGGAAGCGTACGTGAAAGCGTCTCACAGCTAGGCAGCCTCAGCTCCGCGTCCAACCGAAACCAAATGAGCAAGAAGTTTTACATCACGACACCGATCTACTATGTGAATGCGCGTCCGCACATTGGGCACGCCTACACCACCATCGCATGTGACACCATTGCACGGCGCCAGCGCCTGCTGGGCTTCGATACCTACTTCCTGACCGGAACCGACGAGCACGGGCAGAAGATCGAGCGCGCCGCCCAGGCCGCCGGAAAAACTCCGCAGCAGCTCACTGATGAAGTCTCGGCCGAATTTCGCGCGCTGTGGGACCGCATGGGGCTGACCTATGACGACTTCATCCGCACCACATCCGACCGGCACAAGCAAGGCGTACAAGCCTTGTGGCGCCTCATCCGGGACAACGGCTACATCTACACGGGGAGCTACAGCGGGCAATATTGCGTGTTCGATGAACTCTACGTCGATGTAACGGGAGCGGGCGCGCCGTGCCCCGAATGCGGACGCCCGACTGAAACGGTGAAGGAAGAAAACTATTTCTTCAAGCTCTCCGCCTTTCAGGACAAGCTGCTCGAGCTTTACACCAGCCACCCTGATTTCATCCGCCCGGAGACGCGGCGCAATGAGGTCATGTCCTTCGTGCGCTCTGGACTGCGCGACTTATCCGTAAGCCGCAGCACGTTCTCCTGGGGCATTCCTGTCCCCGACGATCCCAAACACGTGATCTATGTTTGGCTGGATGCGTTGGCCAATTACATCACTGCGCTTGGCTACGGATCGGAAGACCCGGGAAAATACTCCAGGTACTGGCCGGCCGATATCCAGATGATCGGCAAGGAAATCGTGCGGTTCCATTGCGTGTACTGGCCCGCGTTTCTGATGGCCGCAGGCCTGCCCTTGCCGCAGAAAATCGTGGCCCACGGCTGGCTCCTGTTCGAAGAAAGCAAGATGTCGAAGTCGCGCGGAAACATCGTGCGGACCGAAACCATCCTCGACGTGCTGGGCTCCGACGCGTTGCGCTACTTCCTGTTGCGCGAAATTGTCTTCGGGCAGGATGGTTCGTTTTCTTTCGACGCCCTGGTGCAGCGCTACAACGCCGATCTGGCCAACGGGTTGGGCAATCTCGCCAGCCGCACCCTGACCATGATCACGCGATATTTCCGGGGCGAGATTCCGTACCCGTCGCGAGCTGCCACGCTCACTGCCGAGGAGAATGCCATCGCACAAACAGCCCAGCAGGCGATCGTGGAATTCAATAGTCTCTTTGACCAATGCCAGTTTTCGCGGGCTCTGGAAGTAGCCTGGAGTCTGGTTGGCGCAGTGGATAAATACATCGTCGAAACTCAGCCCTGGGCGCTGGGCGAGAAGCAGGACGACGAAAGCCGCTCCCGCCTGGCAACCATTCTCTACACCAGCGCGGAAGCCCTGCGCATCGTGACCGCGCTTGTCCACCCTGTGATTCCGGAAGCTACGGGAAAAATATGGGAACAGTTGGGACTGGGAGACATTCGAAAATTTCCCCTGCCGGATCTCGCGTGGGGACAACTCAAACTGGGAACAAAGCTCGGACCAGTACAGCCCGTATTTCCACGCGCTGACAAAAGCACGATTGAAAGGATGCAGAAAATGGAAGAGTTGGGACGCAGCGCCGCGACTACGGTGGAGGAGAGAAACAGCGAGGGCCAGAAAGACGAGGTTCATAGAAAAGACGAGCACGTTAGCGTTCCGGCTGCCTCCGCAACCACGCCTGCGCCGAAGCCGGCCGTGGCGGCGGACGGGAAGATCAGCATCGAAGACTTCGCCAAAATTGAATTGCGCGTTGGCCAGGTAAAGGTCGCGGAAAAAGTGAAAGGTGCCGACAAGCTGCTGCGTCTGGAAGTCGATCTCGGAACCGAAGTACGGCAGGTGGTAGCCGGAATTGCCGAGGCCTACGCCCCTGAAGCGCTGGTGGGCCGCAAGGTCGTCGTCGTAGTGAATTTAGCGCCCCGTAAATTGCGCGGGCTGGAATCGAACGGGATGATCGTGGCCGCTTCGCCCGATGGCGGGAAACCGATTCTGGCTGGCTTCCTGGAAGATGTGCCTGTGGGTACCAGGCTTAAATAAGCTGTCGCGAAAGGGCCTGCTCGGCTCGGCAGGGACAGGTCAGAAACCCGCCGCCAACACCAACCACCATGTTCATCGACTCCCACGCCCATCTCGAAATGGAGCAGTTTGACGCCGACCGCGAGCCGATGATCGCTCGCGCGCGCGAGGGCGGCATCGAAAAGATTGTCGCCATCGGCAGCGGAACCGGCCCCGGTTCTCTTGATTGCGGCATTCAACTGGCGGAGCGGTACGAATTTATCCTGGCCACCATCGGCATTCATCCTCACGAAGCCAGGCTGGCGACCGACTCCGACTTTCAAGAACTTGAAAGACTGTCGCGTCGGCCCAAGGTCATCGCCTGGGGCGAAATCGGGCTGGACTACTTTTACGATCACTCGCCCCGCGAATTACAGCAACAGGTTTTTCTGCGGCAGATGGAGCTGGCAGGCGCAGCCAGGCTACCGATCGTGATCCACTGCCGGCCTTCCGCAGGAAGCGATGACGCCTGGGGCGATTGCCTCAATCTCCTTGAACAAAACTGGAAGGCTGGCGGGTTGGGCGGAATTCTGCACTGCTTCACCGGTCCATGGATTTACGCCAGGCGCGCCCTTGATCTCGGCTTCATGATTTCGTTCGCCGGAAACATAACTTTTCCCAAAGCCCAGCCGATCCGCGATGCCGCGATGGAAGTACCGTTGGAACGGATGCTCATCGAAACCGATTCGCCCTTTCTGGCTCCGGTGCCGCACCGCGGCAAGCGCAACGAGCCGGTGTTTGTAAAGCAAGTCGCCCGGCAACTGGGCGAGCTCCGAGGACTTTCGCCGGAAGAGATTGGCAGGCAGACGGCTGCCAACTTCTACAACTTTTTCAAACTGGATGAATCCAATCAAAGCACCGGTTCCGATCGAAACAAAGATCTGCGGCGGTGAAACCGCTTCTTCTGATAACCTCAGAAGTTACATTTCACGGTTTCCGGAAAGCGCGACCGACATGCCCGAAAACACCTTTGACATCGTAAGCAAGATCGATCTGGAAGAAGTTTCCAACGCCATCCAGCAGGCGTCAAAAGAAGTTCACACTCGCTTCGACTTGAAGGACTCGAAGTCAAAGATCGAACTTGAAGGCAAAGACGCCATCGTGCTGCAGTCCGTTGACGAATACAAATTGAAATCGGTGAGCGACATTCTTCAGCAAAAACTGGCGAAACGCGGCGTTCCGTTGAAAGGGCTGACTCACGGAGTCGTTGAATCGGCCCTGGGAGGCACGGCCAGGCAAAAGATCACGCTGCAACAAGGCATCCCGATGGAGAAGGCGAAGGAAGTCGTCAAATTAATCAAGACTTCGAAGAACAAAGTGCAGGCGTCGATCCAGGGCGACCTGATCCGCGTAAGCGGCAAGGACCGCGATGCCTTGCAGGAAGTGATCGCGCTGCTGAAACAGCAGGATTTCGGAATCGACATGCAGTTCACGAACTACCGGACAAATTGACCATCGGCCACGGAGACGTGGAGACACTGAGAAATGCAAACGCTCGGAAATCCATCCGGAGGGGCGATCCACCAGCGGCGATCCATGAGCCAAGGTTCGGAAGAGTATCGCTCGGTATTTTCTCGTGCCTCTGTGTCTCGACGGTGAAATGATTCAAGATTCTTAGGGAATCAAAATTGAGCACGCCCGCCACCATCAACGGAAAAGAATTCTTCGAGCTGCTGCGCGAAGACCTTGCGGCAATTGAACGCGAGTTTGGCCGCGACACCGTCTCAGGTGTCGAAGCTATCACGGAAATCGGCGAATATTTGCGCGGCGGCGGGGGCAAGCGCATCCGCCCTGCTCTGCTGTTGCTCGCGGCAAAATTATTCAACTACCAGGGTCGTGGCGCGATCCGCCTGGGGGCGGTGGTCGAAATCATTCATACCGCCACCCTGGTACACGATGACATCATCGATGAAGCTCAAACCCGCCGCGGCCGCCCCGCCGCCAATACCCAATGGGGCAATTCGAAATGCGTTCTGGCCGGCGACTGGCTTTACATGCAAGCCTTCAAGGTCGCAGTGCAGGAACGTAATTTCCGTATTCTCGATACTCTGATCGAATTGACTCAGCAGATGGTTGAAGGCGAACTTCTGCAGATGGAAAAGCTGGGCAAACTGATCGCGCTCGATGAATACTTCGACTTGATTTTCCGCAAAACGGCCTGCCTTTTCTCGGTGTGCATGCGCATGGGCGGAATTCTGGGCGGGGCTACTCCCGAACAGGAAGAGAGCCTCGGCCAGTATGGGCGCGACCTCGGCATGGCATTCCAGATCGTGGACGACGTGCTCGACCTCACCGCATCCGAGAGGGTTCTGGGAAAGCCCGTAGCCAGCGACTTGCGGGAGGGCAAGGTCACCATGGCCGTGATCCATGCCCTCGAGCGCTGCACCTCGCGCGAACATTCGATGATCGAAAACGTCGTCGAGGACCGCGCCTTCGACAGGGTGACGCATCGCGAAATCATTCAGATTCTGGAGCGTTACGGCTCGCTCGAAGCGGCCAACGCACGTGCCCTCCAGTACGCAACTCTGGCCCGTAATGCGATCTGCAGCTTCCCCGACAGCGAGTTTAAAAGGGCTCTTCTCTGGGCGCCGGACTTTGTCGTGGCGCGAGAGAAATAGCCAGGCTGCATCCCCTGCACGCCGGATTCTTGAGGGCAATCCATCTTTCTACTCGGACCGTACATCCCAGGGCAGCTGATCGAACATCCAAAGCCCAATCCCATAATCTCGGTAAGGAGAAACAATGAAAAAGCTTCTGATACTCGCACTGGCAGTTTCCGTCATGTTCACCGTGGCGGGCTTCGCGCAAGACGCGTCACCAGACAATGGCATGGCCAAGTCTGCGCCGGCTCCCTTAAAGAGCATCAAGGGGACCGTCAAAACAGATGGCGACAAAACGACGTTTGTCGCAGACAAGGACCAGAAATCATGGGACGTGGTTAATCCCGAAGCGCTCAAGGGCCACGACGGCCATCACGTTGAAGTAAGCGCTCATGTCTATGCCGACAAGGACCAGATTCACGTTATGAGCGTAAAGATGCTCAAGGCAGACAAGATGGGCACCATGGACAATATGCAAAAGTAAGCCAGGCGCAGAACCGAAAGACGCGGGGCGGCAGAGGCCGCCCTTTTTCTTTATACTTGCGCAGCCAGTTCAACTTCACGGATGCAGCCTCTACTTTCATTGATCGGACGCCACGGGTACCTTTTGGTATTCTTCATCGTCCTGGCCGAAGCGATCGGCCTGCCCGTACCCGCCGCCGTGGCGCTGGTAGCAGGCGGAGCCGCCGCCGGCGCCGGTTTGCTCGGTGTCTTCAAACTTTTCTTTCTGGCGCTGCTCGCCATGATGCTGGGCGACTGCTTGCTGTTCGTCGCCGGGCGTTACATGGGTTGGGGACTGCTGGGCTTTCTCTGCAAACTGTCGGTTAATCCCGAAACATGCATCCTGCGCTCGGCTGAATCGTTCTACAAACGCGGCAAGGCCACCCTGCTCTTCGCCAAATTCATACCCGGAATCAACACCATGGCGCCCCCGCTGGCGGGAAGCATGCGAATGCGGCTGGACGATTTCCTCCGGCTCGATCTCACCGGCGCATTCCTGTACGGGACTGTCTATATCGCCGTCGGTTTTCTGTTTCGCGATTTTCTGGTTTCCCTGGTGCGTGGCTTTCAGACCGCAGGGAGAGCGGTGGAGGCTGTGACCGTGCTGGCGCTGATCGGTTATTCCGTCTACCGCATCTGGCTCTATCGCAAGCATGCCGTGTATCGAGTGGTTCCCCGCATCCAGGTGGAAGAGTTGACTCGCCTCCTGGCGTCGGAGGAGAAAGACAAAATTCTTCTCATGGACGTCCGCAGTCACGGTTATTACGACGCGGGCACGGCGCGCATCAAGGGCTCAATCCGGCTGGAACCGAATAATCTAAAGGAAGAACTCAAGGCCATTCCCAAGGACAAAGACATTTATGTCTATTGCACTTGAGTGCGCGAAGCGACCAGCGCCCGGGTGGCGCATATGCTGCGGGAAGAAGGATTCAACGCGTTCGTAATTGTCGGTGGACTGACCGCCTGGCGCAAAGCCGGCAACCCGCTTGAACCGGTGCCCCGCGATGATCTGGTGAAGCTTCCAACTTTTTCGTGAAATCACGGAAGTCGGGCGCCATCTTTATGTCCAGAGAAATTGAAATCAAGTTTCGGGTGGAGGATGCGCGCGAACTCACGCGACGGCTGCGCGCCGCAAAGTTTCGGCAAGTCACGCCCCGGACCCGCGAGAGCAACACGCTATACGATCTTCCCGGACAGGCTCTGCGCAAGCGCGGTGAACTGCTGCGCCTGCGCCAATACGGGACCCTCTGGCTTCTGACCCACAAGGCGAAAAGCGTGGTGGGCCGGCACAAGTCGCGGGTCGAAACTCAAACCGGACTTGAAGACGGAAATCAGTTTCACCAAATCCTGGAAGCGCTGGGCTACCGGCCTTCCTTTCGCTATGAAAAATTCCGCGCGGAATGGAGCGACGGCAAGGGACACGTGGTGCTGGATGAAACCCCGATTGGTTTCTTTGGGGAGATCGAAGGTCCGGCGAGCTGGATCGACGCAACCGCCCGCCGCCTGGGCATCGACCGCCGGTCGTACATCACGAAGAGTTACGCCGAGCTCTTTGGCGACTGGAAGGCGGTAACTCGAAGCTCGGCGAAAGAGATGACTTTCAACGCCATGAAAAAGTAAGTGTGTGTGGGGCGGACACTCTTGTCCGCCGCCTTTGATTTTGAATTTATAAGCACCCAAACCGAGACTTTCGCCACCAGAATCTGACAAGAATTAAAATCAAAGTCAAAAGCGGTGGACAAGAGTGTCCGCCCCACACACACAATGCTGGCTAGGCGACCGGGGCGGGCTTGATGCAGAATTTATCGAAAGCATTCTTGAGTTCGGCGGCGATATCGACCGCCTCGCGATGCTCGATGTCGCTGCGCTGCATCATGTGCACCACTTTCCCGTCGCGCAGCAGCGCAATCGAAGGCGAAGATGGTGGGTATCCCACAAAATAGGAGCGGGCGCGATCCGTGGCGTCCTTGTCCTGCCCGGCAAAAACCGTAAACAATTTTTCCGGCCGGCTGGCATGCTGCAGGGCGGCGCGGACTGCTGGACGCATACGGCCGGCAGCGCACCCGCAAATGGAATTCACCACGACCATGGCCGTGCCCGGCTGATTGGGCAGAGCGCGATCGACATCCGCTGCGGTACGGAGTTCCTCAATGCCGAGTCGGGTCAGCTCTTCGCGCATCGGGATCACCATAATCTCTGGATACATTTTTTCTCCTCAGTGTCATTTCTAATACAACGCGAAAATGTCGTTCGCGGCGGCGCAAGTGACAGCAGGATATGGTCTGACGGACCGCCAAAGGCTGCAATCACCGCCTCTTCCCGTCGTATATAGTGAAGCCATCATATCACCATGACCATTCTGGAAAACGTGCCACTGGCGCCTCTCACAACCCTCAAAGTGGGGGGGCCGGCACGGTATTTGATGGAGCCGAAATCCGCGAACGAAGTAGGCGAGGGCGTGGATTTTGCCCGCTCCCGCGATCTCCCTCTTTTCGTATTGGGCGGCGGCAGCAACTTGGTGGTCGCCGACGCCGGCTGGCCCGGCCTGGTCCTGAAACTGGCCATTTCAGGAATCGACGAGCGTACCGCAGATGGCAAAATATTTTTCGAAGTGGGAGCCGGCGAACCGTGGGACCGGTTCGTAGCCCGTGCCGTCGCCAGGAATTGTGCCGGAGTCGAATGCCTGAGCGGCATCCCGGGCAGCGTAGGGGGAACTCCCGTACAAAATGTGGGAGCCTACGGGCAGGAAGTCTCCGAAACCATCGAGTCGGTTCTGGTTTTCGATCTGAGAGACGGCCAGATCCGCGAGCTCTGTGCCGAAGCCTGCGGATTTCATTACCGCACCAGCATCTTCAACACCAGCGAACGAGGGCGCTTTATCATCCTGCGCGTCACCTACGCACTGGCGCCCGGTGGGGAGCCCCGCATCGAGTACGCCGACCTAAAAAAACATTTTGCCGGATTTCAAAACACTCCGTCGTTGACCAGCACCCGTGAAGCCGTGCGGCGGATACGCGCCGCCAAAGCCATGCTCATTACTCCCGGCGACGAGGACTGCCGCAGCGCGGGATCGTTCTTCAAGAATCCCATCCTCGCGCCCGAGCAGTATGACGAACTGATGCGCCGCGCGACCATCAAAGGATTGCAGGTTTCCAGCTATCCCGCGCTCGACGCTCTGAAAAAGGTTTCAGCCGCTTGGTTGGTCGAGCACTCGGGCTTCAGCAAGGGTTACAACAATGGGCGGGTCGGGATCTCGCGCAAACATGCGTTAGCCATCGTGAACCGCGGAGAGGCCACCGCTGCGGACATCGTGGGATTGAAAGATCACATCCAGCAGCGCGTAGATGAACTCTGGAACATTCTCCTCGAGCCCGAGCCAGTGTTTCTCGGTTTTTTAGCCTAATCTTGACTTCTTCGAAACCGCCCTTCCGGCTGTAATTACCTAACTTCTGCATAATCTTAACCTTACGTGACATGCGATAAAAAGATTGACATTTCTTAGTGTTATAGTTAACTATATCACTATATAGAACAAGCGCCAATCAGCGCTGATTAGTAGCACCTGGGTTCGCCATGCCGGGAAGTCAAAAAAGTGAGGAGAATGAAACATGAAGTCCCTTCGAGTTTTGTTGCCCGTAGCTCTGCTTTCGATCTCGAGCGTTGTGGCCTTCGCGCAGTCCGACGCGCAAAAGTCGTCGGCAGCTCCCGTACCGTCCGAGGCGCAGAAGTCGTTCGCAACCATGAAAAGCCTGGCGGGAGAGTGGGAAGGCCCCGTCGCTGTACCGGAGATGCCGGCGATGTCAAACGGCAAGCCGCTCCACGTCTCGCTGCGCATAACCTCTCGGGGGAACGCGCTCGTGCACGAGTTACAGGAAGCAGGCACGCCGCTGGACGCGACAAAGTATGACCATCCGGTCACGATGTTATACGTGGACGGAGACCAGCTCACGCTGGTTCACTATTGCGATGCGGGGAATCGGCCGCGCATGACGGGCAGGATGTCGCCCGACGGCAAAACGGTCGAATTCGAGTTCAAGGACATTAGCGGTAGTACGGAATACCACATGCACCATTCGGTTTTCACCATCGTCGACGCCAACCATCACACCGAGGATTGGACGTTCATGATGAAGGACAAGCCGGTCCACGCGCACTTCGACTTGCACCGGATGAATTAATGCAGGTGGTATCTCTGGTAAGGTCTGGAAAGGGCGCTATGGAAAAACCTGATGGACCGTGAGTGGAACGACAGTCAGCCAATTTACCGCCAGCTTCGCGACCGGGTGGTCGCGATGATACTCGATGGCGTCCTGAAGGAAGGCGATCCGTTGCCCTCCGTGCGAAATGTCGCGGCTGAATACCGGGTCAATCCGCTCACGGTTCTGAAGGGCTATCAGCAACTCGTGGACGAGGGCTTGGTCGAGAGTAGACGAGGCCGTGGCATGTTCATTAATGCGAATGCCCGCAGCTTGCTGCTAAAGGGCGAGCGGCAGAAATTCCTTGACGAAGAATGGCCCCGGGTCCACGCCACGATGCAGCGCCTCGGACTGAAGCCGGAGGAACTCCTGAACCGGGCAACCGGCCGGTTGCCTTCGGATGCCCCGACGTCGAAAACTGCCGAATTAAATCCCCCCGAGGAGAAAAGCTGACGCCATGGCCTGCATAGAAGCTCGCAGCCTCCGCAAGACCTTCGGCACTACCATCGCGCTGGACGGAATCAATTTGCGGGTTGAAGAGGGCCGCATTCTCGGGCTTATCGGTCCCAATGGCGCCGGCAAGACCACTGCACTCAATGCGATCCTGGGCCTTACCCCGTACCAAGGAGAGTTAAGGGTGCTCGGCCGCGATCCGTGGGCCGAACGCAGCCAGCTCATGCGGGATGTCTGCTTCATTTCCGACGTTGCTGTGCTGCCGCGCTGGATAAAAGTTTCGCAGGCTCTCGACTACGTCGCCGGTGTGCATCCCAGATTCGATCGGGGCAAGGCTGAGAGTTTTCTATCGAAGACGACGATCAACCGCGCCAGTAAGGTCAGGGAATTGTCGAAGGGCATGGTTACCCAACTGCACCTGGCTCTGGTGATGGCCATCGACGCGAGACTTCTGGTGTTGGACGAGCCGACGCTGGGCCTCGATATCCTTTATCGCAAGCAGTTCTACGACTCCCTGCTGAATGACTACTTCGATCGCAGCCGTACCATTGTCGTGACGACACATCACGTCGAAGAGATCCAGCACGTGCTCACCGATGTCATGTTCATCGACCGCGGCCGCAACGTACTCGACTGCAGCATGGAAGAGTTGGAGTCGCGTTATCAGGAAGTGATGGTGCACCCCGAGCAACTCGCCGCCGCACGAGTGCTCAAGCCGATGCACGAGCGCCAGAGCTTCGGTCGCAACATTTTGTTGTTCGATCTAAAGCTCGCCCATATCGAGCGCAAGCAACTGGTCGCATTTGGCGAGGTGCACACGCCCAGCATCGCCGATTTGTTCATGGCAGTGTTGGGGGACAGGTCGGACCGTCCGGCCGACAAGGCAACGTTCAACTATGCAGGAGCGACTCGATGAACACTCAATCGAACACCATGCCCGAGTCTGATCTCGAATCGCAAGGGGTCACGCCAGTGGCCATCTCGGCGACTCGGCGCATGTATTGGTCGCTGCGCCGCGAATTGTGGGAGTACCGTTCGATCTATATCGCGCCTTTGGCTGCCGCCACGGTATTTCTATTTGGCTTTCTAATCAGCACGATTCATTTGCCGGCCAAGATCCGGAGCTTGTCCGCCCTCGACCCCGCACATCAGCGCGAAGCGATTGTCGCGCCGTACGACATGGCTGCGGGCTTGATCATGATCACTGCACTGATCGTCGGGGTGTTCTACACTCTCGACGCGCTGCACGGAGAGCGCCGCGATCGCAGCATCCTGTTCTGGAAGTCGCTGCCGGTTTCCGATCTCACCACTGTGCTCTCGAAGGCCAGCATTCCGCTGGTCGTAATTCCACTGCTCGCCTGCGTAATTACCGTCGCCTTACAGTTCATCATGCTGCTGCTGAGCACCGCGATATTGCTGGGGAGCGGTCTGAATGTCACGACCCTTTGGACGCAGTTGTCGTTTGTGCAGATGTCATGGCTGCTTCTCTACCACCTTTTTACCGTGCATTCCCTCTGGTACGCGCCATTTTACGGCTGGCTGCTGCTGGTTTCAGCCTGGGCGCGGCGCGCGGCCTTTCTCTGGGCGGTCTTACCTCTGGTCGCGATCGCGATCGTAGAAAAAATTGCGTTCAACACCTCATACTTCGCGGCCATGATGCAACACAGGCTCAGTAGCGGCAGCGAAGCCGTCATAGCACCGGGCACGTTCCCGATGGATCCTATGACCCATCTCACTCCGGCTCATTTCCTGGGCAGTCCGGGTCTGTGGATTGGCCTGGCAATCTTCGCGGCGTTCCTTGTCGCGGCGGTCCAGCTGCGTCGCTACCAAGGGCCGATCTGAGTTCGCAAATCGCCGTGCTTTCACCAGTAGCTGGATCGCTACTTCTTGGGCAACTTGCGAAAGGGGTGTTCGAAGCTGAGGTAGAGAAAAATTCCTTTTTCGCCGGCGCTGGGCCCGGCTCCGAGCGGGACACCTATTCCGGGAACAATCTGCAATCCATTTTTGAAGTTATAAGCCCAGCGAATCCCCGGGCTGAATAAAAGCGAGCTTGTCCATTCTGTGCGGCCGCTTGCCACGACGCTCTGCGAGCGGGCGAACACGGTTTCCAGCATGACATTGAAACGAGGATGAATCAGCCAGATGAAACTCTGCCCCAGGTTATAGCCCGCCGATGCGGCCCGGTCGCCCGCAACATCCTGGGCGCGCGGGAAGAATGTGGCGCCCGCATTCCAGTGGCTGACCAACTTCGGGGTAAGAACAACGCTGACCGGAAGGCTTGTCTGCAATCCGAAACTAGCTGCGCCGCGCCCCTGGGTCGAATCTCCAGCCGGAAATATCAGGCTGACGCGAGGAGAAAACGCGGTGCGGCTCTCCCCGCTTCCAACCAGCTGGTAGCGGTAATTTAAATAAACATCTCCAACGCCAAAGCCCGAGTTCGGGAGAGCTCCCGAATGCAGAGCCACCAGGGTGTAGCTGAGCTGGTGGCGTTCATCGCCGGGAACCGGCCACTCCTGGGTGAAGCTGTAGTTCCAGTCTTTGCTGTTCCACAGGCGAGTGAAGCTGGAGATATGCTGCACCACGCCGAAATTCTGGTTGTAGGCTTCCTCCACCAGAAAACTGTTGTCCTGAATGCCGGGTGCAGGGTTCGGTTGAGGAGGGTTCTGTTGCGAAAGTGCAACGCCGCACATCAGGAACGTGCACGCAAAGGCGAGAGCGCACGCCTCCTGCCACCCCATCAAACCGAGCATACTTTAGTTAAATCACACGATCCGCGATTCACTCAAACAAAATGTTGGTGAACGGCGCGTCCGATGTTTGAGTGATGCTGCGCTTGCGAAGCATCGGGCGGCATTTGCGGTGGCGGAGAGTCTCGCCGCGGCGGCACCTGCGAGAAGTTTCGACTGCGCTCAGGGCGGGCACTTCCCTCAACCCCTGGCCAATCGCGCGGCTTCCTGAAAAATTCCGGTGAACATTTGGGACGTAAGTTTGCCGGTCTGCGTATTTTGGTTTGAGGGATGGTAGGAAGCCAGCAGAACTTTGCCATCGGGCATCGGGTAGCTGGCGCCGTGGCGAAACGGATAAGGATTTTTGCTCGCCAGCAATCCGCGGCGCTTCAGGAAATTGAGGTAGGCTTCGAAGCCAATCCTTCCCAGGGCCACCACTACTTTTATCTGTTTGAGCCCCGCAATTTCACGATCGAGAAAGGGGGCGCAGTTGCACAACTCCTGGGGCAGAGGCTTATTGTCGGGCGGCGCGCAACGGGCAGCGGCGGTGATGTAGAGATCTTTAAGTTCCAGTCCGTCTTCGCGATCGGTGGCATTGGGCTGATTCGAAAATCCAGCCTCGTACAGGATCGGATACATGAATTTGCCGGAGGCATCGCCGGTGAAGGGACGCCCGGTGCGGTTGGAGCCATGGGCGCCGGGTGCAAGCCCCAGCACCAGAACCCGCGCATTGGGATCGCCGAAGCCTGGAACGGGTTTTCCCCAGTAGTCCCAGGAGAGATAGGCGCGCCGCTTCTCGCGGGCAATTCTCTCGCGATATTCCACCAGCCGCGAACAGCGAGTACAAGACACCACGTCGCGATTCAGTTGGACGAGCCAGGAGGGCATTCGGGTCATTGTAGGTGAAATGCGGGCGCGAGCGCCCCGCTCGTGTGGCAGTGGCAAGAAACACCGTTTTCTCGGGGTTTGCGATTTGGCCTCCCAAAACACGCGGAGCCTGTGGTGCCGCTGCACGAGCGGGGCGCTCGCGCCCACGTCCCTCGAGGTTACGTTTGTCACTTTGCTTCCTGGTTCGACGGTTTGACGCTTCTCTCCTCCAGTCTTTACACTCAGACTTGTAGCCCTTACGCTCGAAAGGCAAACGTGAGCCCCACTGAAACTACCAGCAGCACTCGCCGGGAGATTGCGGTTGAAATCCCCGTCGACGAAGTAAATCGCGAGACTGCAACCCTGATCCAGAAGTATCAGAAGCTGGCGCGCATTCCCGGCTTCCGTCGCGGACATGTCCCCGCCTCCGTCATCAAGCAGCGTTTTTCCGAAGACCTGAAGAGTGATGTGGTTGAGGCGCTGGTTCCCCGTTACTTCCGCAAAGAGGCCGACAAGCAGGGACTGATCCCGGTGTCACAGCCGCAGGTGACCGACTTGCACCTCAAGGACAACGAGCCGTTGCGCTTTAAGGCCAGTTTTGAAGTCATGCCTGAGATCAAAGTCGATGGTTACAAGGACTTGCGCGCCGAAAAACCCGAAATTGCAGTCACCGACGAAGAAGTCGAACAGTCGCTCAACGGGTTGCGCGAGCAGCACGCGACTTTCACCTCCGTGGAGGGCCGAGCCCTGGCCGACGGAGACTATGCCCAGGTTGCACTCGACGGACAGCCCAAAGACGGTGACGGCAAGCCGGTTCACATGGACGAAGTGCTGGTTGAGGTCGCAGGCAAGAACACCATGCCCGAGTTCACCGAACACCTGCGAGGAGCATCACCCGGCGACGAACGCGTATTCGAAGTGGTGTACGCCGAAGATGCTCAGGAACAACGCTTGGCGGGAAAAACCTTCACCTATACCGTGAAAGTTCAATCCATCAAGCAAAAAGCTCTGCCCGAGCTGGATGATCAGTTCGCCACGCAACTGGGAGAGTTCAAAAGCCTGGACGAAATTCGGCAGCGAATTCGCGAAGGCATGGAGGGCGAGCGCAAACACGCCGCCGAACATGAAGCCAAAGACAAGCTGGTGGCGGAGCTGGTGAAGCGCAGCGAATTCGAGGTTCCGGACGCGCTGGTGGACCGCCAGATCGACGTCAGGCTGGAGCGCGGGCTGCGCGCGCTGGCAGCGCAGGGCATGAAGGCCGAAGACATCAAGAAAATGGATTTGAACCGGCTGCGCGCCGGCCAGCGCGAGCAGGCGGTGCAGGAGGTCAAGGCTTCGCTGGTGCTGGATAAGATCGCGCAGGAGGAAAAGATCGAGGTCAGCGATGAGGAAATCGATCGGGAGATCGACGCGCTCGCCACGCAATCTAAACAGACGCCGGAAGCGATTCGGTCTCGTTTGACACGTGATGGAGCGCTCGATAGAATCCGAAATAGAATCCGCAGCGAAAAGACCCTCGATTTTCTATATCGCCAGTCCGCCTAGCGCTGACAGTTTCGATCCTCCCAGAAAGTCTGTAGTCGGGAACAGGAGTGTGGCAGGTGAATGTGAACGATCCAAAAATGATGCTGGTCCCCATGGTCATCGAGCAGACTGGCCGGGGTGAGCGTGCCTACGATATCTATTCCCGTCTGTTGCGGGACAACATCATTTTCATCGGGACGCCAATCGACGACAACATTGCCAACCTGGTGATTGCGCAAATGTTGTTTCTGGCTCAGGAAGATCCCGAGAAAGATATACAGCTTTACGTGAACTCTCCGGGTGGATCGATCACGGCCGGCATGGCGATCTACGACACCATGCAATACGTGAAAAACGATGTAACCACGATCTGCATCGGCCAGGCGGCCAGCATGGCGGCACTGCTGCTCGCCGCAGGCGAGCCTAAAAAAAGACTGGCTTTGCCCAACTCCCGCATCCTCATCCATCAGCCTTCCATGGGGGGGCTATCGGGCCAGGCGACGGACATCGACATCCATGCCCGGGAAATTTTGCGTATGCGAGAGATTACTAACCAGTTAATGGCAAAGCACACCGGTCAGAAGCTGGAAAAGGTTGAAAAAGACGTGGAGCGCGACTTCATAATGAACTCGCAACAGGCTAAGGAATACGGAATCATAGACGATATCATCTATAAGACGAGATAAAGGTATGATCGGGGTTCGCCCGATCAGTTTCCGATCAGTCTCGGCGCGAAACGATCTGTCCCGCCCATGGCATGGGAACGGGAGAGGTAAGGTTAACGGAGGAGTAAAGCCGAGTGAAAAACAGGACTGGCACCGAGGAGATGTTGCGCTGTTCGTTCTGCCACAAGTCGCAGGACGCTGTCGCCAAGCTTATTTCATCGCCCAGCGATTATCCCAGGGCCTATATTTGCGACGAATGCGTGGCGGTCTGCAATTCCATCCTCGAAGATGACCGTACGGCGACGCCACCGACCACCACCCCAAATCAACTACCCAAGCCGCAGGAAGTAAAAAGCTTCCTCGATGAGTACGTGATCGGCCAAGAGCAGACCAAAAAGAAGCTGGCGGTGGCGGTTTACAACCACTACAAGCGCATTTATATGAACCGGCAGCGCGCCGGTGACGGCGTTGAACTGGCCAAGTCGAATATCATGCTGATCGGGCCCACCGGGACCGGCAAGACCCTGCTGGCTCAGACTCTGGCCCGCATGCTCGATGTGCCCTTCGCAATCGTGGATGCCACCACGCTGACCGAAGCCGGCTATGTCGGCGAAGACGTCGAGAACATCATCCTCAAGCTTTTGCAGGCTGCGGATGGCGATGTAGGCCGCGCCCAGACCGGCATCATTTACATCGACGAAGTCGACAAGATTGGACGGAAGGACGAGAATCCGTCCATCACTCGTGACGTATCCGGCGAGGGAGTACAGCAGGCGCTGCTGAAAATCCTCGAAGGAACGGTCGCGAATGTGCCGCCTCAGGGCGGCCGCAAGCATCCCCACCAGGAATTTACCCCGGTCGATACCACCAACATTCTTTTCATCTGCGGCGGAGCTTTTGTTGGCCTTGAAAAAATTATTGGGCGCCGCATCGGAAAGAAATCGCTGGGCTTCAAGGCGGGAGTCGAGGAAGGCGAGCCGGAAGAAAGTCCAGCCGTCAGCCGCAAGCGAAATTTTGAAATGCTGAGCGACATACAGCCGGAAGACCTGATCAAGTTTGGTTTGATTCCGGAGTTCGTGGGGCGCTTGCCCGTGGTCGGAGTCCTCGAAGACCTGGATGAATTCGCGTTGATCGAAATCCTCACCCGCCCCAAAAACGCGATCATCAAGCAGTACCAGCGCCTCTTCGAATTTGAGAATGTACGGTTAAAATTCAGTGATGAAGCTTTGAAAGCCATCTCGCGCCAAGCCATGGCGCGCAAGGTCGGGGCTCGCGGTTTGCGTATGATTCTGGAGGAGTTAATGCTCGACCTTATGTATCATCTGCCCAGCCAGAAGAAGGTCAAGGAGTTCGAAGTGACCCGCGAGATGGTGGAGAAGCGCAACGTAACTCTCGCAATGATGGATAAGGCGGGATAGACTAGGCCTCGTTGGATTTTAGGAGCTGGAAGCAAGGGGCCGAAGCGGAAATAACGAACGCAACTCGGGGTTCGGGAGAATAAGTGACCACAGTTAAGGAAAAATTCGAGACCAAGAAACTGCCCATGATGCCCATCCGGGACGTGGTCATCTTCCCTTACATGATGACTCCGTTTGTCGTAGGACGGGAATCCAGCGTTCGCGCCCTGGAAGAAGCGTTGGCAGCCGATAAAAAGATCTTCCTGGCCACTCAGCATGACGCCAGCATCGATGAACCCAAACCCAATGAGATCTACCAGGTAGGCACGATCGTCAATATCGTGCAGAGCCTCAAGCTGCCCGACGGCAACATTAAAGTTCTGGTCGAGGGCATTGAGCGGGGCAAGGTTCTTCAGATCAGTGAGACCGAAGGTTACATGCAGGTATCGGTTCGCGTGGCGCGCTACGCCACCGAAACCAATCCGCAGATCGAAACCGGCATGCAGCGGGTCACCGCCCTGTTCGAGCAGTACGTAAAGCTGTGCCAGTCGTTGAATTACGAGACCATGATCGCGGCCGTGCGCATGGAAGATCCGGCCAAGCTGACCGACACCATCGCCGCCAACCTGCAGCTTTCGATTGAAGAAAAACAGGAGTTGCTCGAAATTTTCGACCCCGGCGAGCGCCTGACCCGGATCGGCGACGTTCTCGACATCGAAATCGAAAAGCTGAATATGGACCGCACCATCCAGTCGCGAGTGAAGCGGCAGATGGAGCGCGCCCAGAAAGAGTATTACCTCAACGAAAAGATCAAGGCCATCCAGAAGGAACTGGGCCGGGGCGAGAAAAGCGAGTTTGACGAGCTCAAGAAAAAGATCGAAGCCGCCGGTATGCCCAAGGAAGTGCGTGACAAGGCGGTGCAGGAGCTCAAGAAACTCGAAGCCATGCCGCCGATGTCCGCTGAATCCACGGTCTCGCGCAATTACCTGGACTGGCTGCTGGCCGTTCCCTGGAAGAAGCGTTCCAAGGAAATTCGCAATATCAGCCGCGCCGAAAAAGTCCTGAACGAAGATCATTACGGCCTGGAAAAGATCAAAGACCGCATTCTTGAGTTTTTGGCTGTCCGGCAACTGGTAAAAAATCCCAAGGGCTCGATCCTGTGCTTTGTTGGACCTCCTGGCGTAGGCAAGACTTCGCTGGGGATGTCGATCGCCAAGGCCACTGGACGCAAGTTTGTCCGCATGTCGCTAGGCGGCGTGCGCGACGAAGCTGAAGTTCGCGGCCATCGCCGCACCTACATCGGCGCTCTGCCCGGACAGATCATCCAGATGATGAAGAAAGCCGGCACCAAGAACCCGGTTTTCATGCTGGATGAAGTGGACAAGATGTCCATGGATTTCCGCGGCGATCCGTCAGCCGCGCTGCTCGAGGTGCTCGATCCCGAACAGAATTTCATGTTCGTGGACCACTACCTCGACGTCGAATACGATCTCTCGCAAGTCTTCTTCATTGCCACGGCGAACGTAATGCACACCATTCCGGCCGCATTGCAGGACCGCATGGAAGTGCTTCGGCTTCACGGGTACACCGAGCAGGAGAAGGTCGAAATCGCCAAGCAGTTTCTGGTCAAGAAGCAGCTGCAGCAGGCTGGCTTGACCGACAAGAATCTGAAATTCGGCGATGACGCCATCACGTCTTTGATCCGCTCCTACACTCGCGAAGCCGGAGTTCGTAATCTGGAGCGCGAAATCGGCAACGTATGCCGCAAGGTCGCTCGCAAGGTGGTGAAAGAAGGTGACACCTACAACGCCGCCATCAGTCAGGAAAACGTTAACGACTTCCTGGGCGTGATCAAATTTCGCGACACGCTGGCGCACGAGAAGAGCGAAGTCGGCCTGGTTACCGGCCTGGCCTGGACCGAAGTCGGCGGCTCGATTCTCA
Organism: Terriglobia bacterium; assembly: GCA_963814725.1. Classification (GTDB taxonomy): domain Bacteria; phylum Acidobacteriota; class Terriglobia; order Terriglobales; family Acidobacteriaceae; genus JAIQFF01. The sequence continues at coordinate 663,239 of CAWFDY010000009.1, read as the reverse complement.
GCACGGAAGCCACGGTAGTCGATGGCAAAGGCAAACTGACGCTCACTGGCAAACTCGGCGACGTCATGCAGGAGTCAGCGCAAGCGGCGATGTCCTACATCCGGTCGCGTGCACTGCGTCTGGGACTGCCCCGCGACTTTTACCGCTCCCTAGATATCCACGTGCATGTGCCGGAAGGCGCCATTCCGAAAGATGGACCGTCCGCGGGAATTACCATCGCCACCGCGATCGCAAGTGCTTTGAGCAAAATTCCCGTGCGCCGCGATCTGGCCATGACCGGCGAGATCACGTTGCGCGGTAAGGTGTTGCCTATCGGCGGCCTGAAAGAAAAACTGCTCGCCGCACACCGCGCTGGATTATTCGAAGTGATCCTGCCGCAGGATAACGAGAAAGACGTAGCCGAAGTGCCGGAAAACCTTCGCACAGCGATGAAAATGCATTTCGTCGAAACCATGGATCAGGTGCTGTCTGTGGCGTTGGAGAGGCCTCTGCCTGAAGTCAGTGAAGAGGCGGCCCAGCCGATCGCGCCCATACCACCGCCCGGCGAGAGCCCCGCGGCGCATCAGTAGCTCCTGCATCAGCTGTGAAAAAAGGCCCGCGCAAGCGGGCCTTTTTCTCGTGCGTAGCGCCGGCGCTGCTTCTTTTGGAAGGCCCTCGGCTTGCAACTTCCCCCCTGAGACTGCACACTGATTCATGCGTGTTTTAGCTCGATTCATGATGTCGGTGAGCGATCCCAGCCAGTTCCCAGCTCCGGTTTTGCCCGAAGTTGCTTTTCTGGGACGCTCGAATGTAGGCAAGTCGAGTGTCATCAATTCGTTGCTGGGATCAAAAATCGCCAAGACCAGTTCCACGCCCGGACGTACCCGCTCGATCAATTTCTTTGAAGTGCGCTGGCCGGGAAAGCCTGGGCCGGAACTGGTGTTTGCCGACCTGCCGGGCTACGGCTATGCCAAAATCTCGCGCGAGATCTCGCAACAGTGGCCAAGTTTCATCGATCCCTATTTGAAGGAACGTTCCTGCCTGGCGTTATGCGTTGCGCTGATCGACATAAACGTTCCGCCGCAATCCGCCGACCGCCAGCTCCTGGACTTTCTTTCCGGCATCGGACGCCCCACTCTGATCGTCGCCACCAAGAGTGACCGGCTTTCGGGCAACCGGTTGCGAAACGCGCTACAAAATCTGTCCCAGGAATATCCTCAATCTCACATTCTTCCCTTCTCCGCAAAGACCGCCGATGGACGGCAGGAATTGTGGCAGGAGATCCGAAAGCAAACGGCGGATGCCGCACTTGGGAGCCCAGACTTCGGTCCCCAGTCCTCAGCCTCTTAGAGGGCAAGCGCAGAGCCGGGTTCCGGGTGTAGACTTTTTTTAAGCTTTACCGGAGGGCGATCCATGAAGCTCTTCCTCTCCCTGTTATTTCTCACCGTCCTGATCTTTGCCTTCTCTGCGTGTGGAAACGCCTTTTTCTTCGGCGGCGCAATCCCTCCGGGATCTTCGGACGTCAGCGGCCTGATCAGTGTGGTGCAACTCAGTGCGGTGATCGGCGACAGAGGTGCAACCGTGCAAGTCACATTTGTCACCTTCCTGCAGAACGGCACTTCATCCACCATTGGTTTTTGTGGCGACGAGCGCAGCCGTTTCCCCATGCAACAACGCGTCAGAACCAGCTTCACGCCGGGACAACCCTGCGCCAGCATCGTCACCATCGTGATTACTTGAAACGGAGCTGCCACCGGCAACTCGCCTCATTCATTACCTTGGTTATCTAGGGACGGGTTACGCACCCGGCTACAGTTGCTGCATGACACTTTCATCGATGGTGGTCTCGCGGGATTTTCAGGAAGTCAGCGTTCTGGAATGCATTCTCGGCGGTCTGCACATCGGCGTTGACGTGGAGTCGGAACCGGACCGCGCCCGCGTGAAGCTGGCCAACTCAAAAATCGACGCTCTCATCATCGACTTCGATCTGGCTGGCGCATCGAGTTTCCTGGCGGGATTGCAGGACGGCACCATCCGGAACGCCGTGCCTCTGATTATCGTAAGCGGCTCCGGAGGCCGAAAGCAGCTCGAGTCCAAGGGTGCTTCGTTCGTCTTCGAAAAACCGATTTCGGTTGAGCAGGCAGTCCACACCCTGTCGGCGGCGCGCAACATGATTCTGGATGAGAGGCTGCGCTACCACCGCGCCACGCTGGATGTCCCGGTCTCTTTGACTTACGCGGCCAAAGGGCGCCAGCGGGCGCACCTCCTGAATCTCAGCCAGGGCGGCATCGGAGTTCGTCTGCAACAGCCAGGACAGCCGATCAGCAAAGTGGATGTGAACTTCACACTGCCCGGTACCAGGCTGGCCATGAGGTTCCAGGGTCAACTGGCGTGGAAGGACAAACAAGGCAATGCCGGCATACGATTCCTGGACGCCGCGCCAGCCATGAAGCGGCAACTGCAACTGTGGCTCGAGCGCCAGTACTTCACGCACTAAGAATCGGATTTCAAGCTGGCGAGCGCTATCGAAATCTCGGCATCTCTTCCGCTCGAATTTCGCTTCCGTCAAACAAGCCGTCGGTAATTCCGGCGAGCAGATCGCCAGGCGTGCCGCCGATCCAGAATAAAAATAGATACCGGTAGAGCAGCGCGAAAACGGCGGTCGCTCCCAATCCCGCGCCCAGTGCGACGGGCCACTCCGGAACATCCCCGATCATGGCAATGCAGATAACAGCGAAAAGCAGTATCGCCGAAAGCAGAATAAGCCCGTCCACCAGGCGCGAAAGAGCCGCGGCTGAAATCGCGAACGGAAGCCAGGAAAAAAGGACCGCGTCGGACGCCGTCTCGCTTTCTTTTCTGGGCAGCGTGAGGTGTGATTCCGGTTCTAACGGGATCGCGGGTCGCGCAGCCGCGGAAGATACCAACTCGACAGGCTGTACGTTGCTGGCGCCATAGAGGAAACTCGAATCACCGCTGGAGTGTTGCGCGGAGGAAAGCAGCTGTATGAATATCCATTCCTTCAGTAAGCGCCTGGATCGCTGAGGCAGCGCGAGGAATTCCACTCCCGCCTGTCCTACCGGATCGGCCCAGGCCACCCGCCCTGTGGCTTCGAGGCGAACTCGCGGGTTGGTGAGATCGAATCGCAGGAATACCTGCTGGCCGACGCGCAGAGGCGCCACTGCCTGAATCGCGAGACCCCTGTCCCCGAGATTGCGGATGATGCCGCCGTTGGCTTGATCGAGGTTGACGTAGGCCAGGCCTTGAATCTGGTGACGATAGTGGTGCCGGCGCCCGAGCGGTGTGAGGCCGACCGTCTTCGCCCGTGACGCCGCCGCCGAACCCGAGTCCATGACAAAATTTTAGCCAAGGGGGCGGAAGCGTCTCAGTAGCGACACTGGTTCAACCGAGAGTGTTCAATCGAGACTGGTTGAACTCACATGTTTCGAGAAGCTCAGGAAGCGGGGCGTTCTTCCTGAGGATAGATCTGGTCGCGATGAGCGAGATCCCACGCGATCAGCCCATTGATGTCATAGCGGTATGGCCCGTAGGCGCAGAACGCCTTTTCGTCGAAAAGACGTTTGATCCCGCAACCGGTGCAAACCTGGTAGGAATATCCCTGAGCCCGTACCGGCCAGCTCATCTTGCTGTGCCAGCAACCACGTAAAAGCACAACGGCCGCGCCGGTAAGCCCGGTCGCGGTTACTCCCAAGGGCCAAAGCCACCGAGATTTCTTTTTCGTTTCATCCACCACAGCCTGTAAACTCCTCTATCTAAAAAGGATACGATACAATCGCGGCCGAGTGCAAGAGTCTGCAGTCGAACCTCACCAGCGGCCCCGACCTTGCGTGTAGGGAGAATATTGCGATTGGAGCCAATCCACTGTAACTTAAAAGCTGCCAGTTCGGCCATCCCCCAATGGTCGTGCCGGCGCTGTGGATTCTTAAGAATTGATTTAAAAGGCGATTCCCCCGCGACGCCGTGTCAGCCGAGTAATCCACAGGAATTTTCCACTGCATAAATGAGCACCAACCCGCACAATCCGAGCCCGAACCTGCCGGACCCCAATCTGTCCGAGCCGAATTCGTGCGAGCCCGATCTGGCGGAGCCCGATCTGGCTGGACAAGACTTGCGCGACGGCGAGTCGCCCCTGCATGACTCCGCCGGCGAATCGGACTCTTCCTCCCCGGCCGCGATTTCCCTCGGCGGCATTTCCCTCGGCGCGATTTCCCTCGGCAATAATTCCGCCAGCCACGCCCTCGGACACGAAGCGCTGCAAGCTTTGCTCGCATTCTCCAGCCTGCACGAGCAACTGCGCCGGCGGCGAACCCAGGAACGAAGCGGCGAAGCGCTGGACGCGGACGTTTGGCAGCTTGAGCATTTCGTTCTTGATGAAGTATTGCAACTGGTCGCTGAACGGGCCCTCACACTTACCGGGGCGGATGGCGTCGCCATCGCGATGGCGGAAGGAAACGCGATAGTGTGCCGGGCCGCGGCTGGAACCATTGTTCCTGGACCTGGAGCTCGGCTTGATCCCCAATCGGGTTTTTCCGGAGCCTGCCTGCGGACCGGCGGAATTGTGCGCTGCGATGATTCAGAAAGCGATTCGCGCGTGGACGTCGAAGTCTGCCGCCGCCTGGGAACTCGCTCCATCGTTGCCGTGCCCATCGCGTCGGCTCATGGCACGATTGGATTGCTGGAAGCCTTTTCCGCCGAAGCCCACGGCTTCAACGACAGCGACGTTCGCAGTTTGAACCTGCTCGCCGAATTGATTCTCGCCGCGATCAAGCCGGAAGAAGAAAACCGGCTGGCCGAAATTTCGCAGCGCCTCGTAGCCGGAGAAAAATTTGATGCTGCCGCCGGCACGCCGGCGGAAACGCCGGTTGCGGCTTTAAACCATGGGGTTGCAGAGCCGGGAGCCAGCCCGGAACTTTTTCAGGAGTACGGGAAAAAGCAGGAATCTACCTCTCGACTCGCGCTCATACTTTTGCTGGCCGCTTTAGTTCTGGCACTAGGAGCCGGGCTTTATTGGAAGTTCCGCCGCGCGGCTCCCGCGAAACCGGCCGCGCCGGTTTCTTCAGAAGTGGACAAGCCGATGGATCAGCCGCCTCCGCTGGCGACGACCGAGTCCCTACCGACATCGGCTCAATCGGCAGCGTCTCCATCGGCGGCGGCGCAGCCGTCTTCAGGAGAACCGCCTTCAGCCACCGACGATAAAAATCCATCGCGCACTCTGATCACCGGGATATGGCATCTGTCGTCCCCCGACTCCAGCACCGTAATCATCGATATGCAGGGCGAAGTTCAATACGAAGCCCATCGCCTGGGTTCGCCCGAGCGGATTTATTTTGACCTCCACGATACGGCGTTAGCGCCCGGCATGTTTGGCAAGACCATCGAAATCGGCGATACCCGCCTGGCGCGGGTTCGCATCGCCCAGCCCAGCAAGGGTGTAAGCCGGGTGGTGCTCGAGACCACCGGAGACTCCGATTTTTCTGTGAGCATGCAGTCAAATCCTTACCGACTGGTCGTGGTCATCCGGAAGACAGCGAAGTCCGAACATGTCGCCGGCTTGCCGTCACCGGAGCTCAAGCCTGAAGTCGCGCCAGTTCCTGCAGCGCCTCCCCCGGCCGCAACCCAGCGCAACGCCGACAGGCAAGTGCGCGCGCAGTTGCCGAAATTCCGACTGGTGCTTGACGCCGGCCATGGCGGTTGGGATCTGGGAACGGTCGGGCGCAAGGGCCTGATGGAAAAAGACCTGGTTCTCGACATTGTGCGGCGCCTCGGTACCCTGGTGCAGAAGCGTCTGAGCGCGGAGGTCATTTACACCCGCCAGGATGACAATTATCTCCCCCTGGAAAAGCGGACTGAGATTGCCAACCTCGCACAGGCTGACCTTTTCGTTTCCGTGCATGCCAACTACAGCCAGGATTCTTCGGCCCGCGGTTCCGAAACTTATTACACCAACACCTACTCCTCGGTGCGGGCGCGCACTGCCGACGCCGGGGCGGAAAACACCGCAGCCGAGAACGTCAACTGGACCAACGTTGATATTCGGGAAAAAGTACAGAAGTCCCGCCGCTTTGCGGTGGCGGTTCAACAGTCTCTCTATCGGACACTGGCGACTCAGATTCCCGATATTCGAAACCGTGGCGTGAAGGAAGCTGCGTACGTGGTCCTCACAGGCACCTCGATGCCGGCGATTCTTGCGGAAGTATCTTTCGTCAGCAGCCCGGCGGATGAAGCCAGGCTGCAAAGCACAAGCTATCGCCAAAAGATTGCGGAAGGATTGTTCAAGGGCATTGCGCAATACGCGGGAACGTTACACCGTGTAAACGTCGCCAGCGCCGCCACCAAGCCGTCGGGTTTGTAACCAGCCGGGGCGATTCTTCAAAAGACCTAGCAGGCTGCGGAAAAAGGGATGATGCGACTTAAGCTTTCTGCGGAGTCCCCGATTTGCGTGACGGGGGGCGCGTTTGGCCACATCCGCTGGGGCTCCGCGGAAGCTTTCGACCGCGGCTTAGGTCTCTTGAATCGCCCGATTCCTCATAAGGACGAGGTTACAGGCGGCTGCAGCAAAGGTGAAGACCAGTTTCGGCGATGTCCCCATCGAACATGCGCTCGCGGTTCTTGGTGAACACAGTCACATCCCAGATGGAGCCATTCATGGTACCGCGCGATCAAACGGGAAGGCTTTGACTCCTGCTCTTGAAGTTCTAAACTCGCTACTATGACTGCCCGTGGAATCAACCAACTCTTCGCTCAGGCGCTGTCCGGCGACTATGAGGATGACGCGCCGTGGGAAGCCATCCATGCCTTGCGGAGCATTGGAACTCGGCAAATCTTTGAAAGAGCCGCAGGCTTGTGCAGATCGACCGATCCGCTGTCCAGAGCACGTGGTGCAGATGTGCTCGGTCAACTCGGCAAAACAGCCGATCACAGGAGCAACACCTTCCCTGAAGAGTCGTACTCCGTAATTACAGAACTCGTGCAGCGGGAAAGAGAGCCCGAAGTTCTCGCTGCGGGTATCGCTGCGCTGGGGCACCTCGACAACCCGCGTGCTGTTCCCCTGATCACCAGCTTCTCCTCCCATCCTAGTCCTGAAGTTCGATTCGACGTGGCGTTCGCCTTGGGCTGTTTCCCTAACGATCCCCTTAGTGCCGAGACTCTCCTCCGTCTAACGCAGGACGCGGATGAAGATGTTCGGGATTGGGCGACTTTCGGCCTTGGTGTGCTAAGCAACACCGATTCCGACGAAATTCGGGAGGCTCTGGTCCGACGACTTACCGACTCTGATGAGGACGTACGCGAAGAGGCTATGGTCGGATTGGGAAAGAGAAATGATCAGCGAGTACTCTCGACCCTCATGATTGCATTGGCGCGACCCAACATGACAGCCAGGGTGATTGAGGCCGCATACCAGATGCTCGGGATGGACAACGAGCGGGAAGGTTGGAAAGGAACCGATTACGCGGCCGCCCTGCGCCAACGCTTTTCTCTCTGAAACTCTCTGGAACCTTCGAGCCGAGTTTTTCCGCAGCCTGCTACGGCACCGGTTCCGAGTTCTTCAAGGCGTCGTTCAGTCCCTGGCTACTTCTCAGAGGGCCGCCCTCAATCACGCGCCAGCCATCGTCGTAGTGGACAAAACCGACCGTGGAATTGTATTCCGTGCCTTTGGAATAAAGAGCAGCGCCGACTTCATTCACCGCGGACCATCGCCACTGAAAATCAACATCCGCAAAGTTGCCGCTCTTGCGGATTCCAGTCAATCCCAGCAACTCGCGCTGTGCCACCGGCACGCTGATGTATTGCGAAGATGCGGCGGTGGCAGCCACCCAGTCGCGCAAGGCGTCCACGCCGAGAGGCGTGATCACCACGTCCCAGCAGGGCGCGGCCAGTTCCGGCGTGCAGGCCGCCGCCGAGCCAGTAATCCAGCCGTGCCGCCGCAGAACAAGATATTCCGGCGAGTTGTAATCCTTGTTGGAGATGACTCCGGTCCGCAGCCAGAACAGCTGCGTCATCTTGAAGGTCTCGGAACCCGCGATCAGATCTGTCGCCAGCCGGCGCGTAAGAAAATCACGCGGCGAGCATGCCACCGTACAACAGAGCATGGCGAAGATGAGAGCAGCGCGGTGTCGTCGCATCCTAGCTCGGAATTGTAACCAAACGTGAGCTGCCGCGCGGCAAGAAAGGACGGTCTGCAATCTGCCCGGTAAACTTCGCCGCCCAGCGGCCCGGAATCACCGCCTGGCATGCCGCACATTTCCCCTCCGCCGTCACGCGATAAGCCTGCACGAAATAGCCACTGCGTTCGATCAACGTCTCGCCGCATTCGTGGCACCGCGTGTTTTCTAGAACGCCGACTCTGCCGGGTAGATTTCCAGCGTAAATGTAGCGCAAGCCCGCTTGCCTTCCGATCTCCGCCGCGCGCAACAGGTCTGAAGGACGCGTGTCCTCTGGGTCGTCCATTTTGTAATCTTTGTGAAATGCGGTGACATGCCAGGGAATGTCGGGAGAGATGCCGGCCAGAAAATTTGTCAGCCCTTTCAATTCATCCTCTCCGTCATTGAAGCCCGGAATCAGCAAAGTCACGATTTCCAGCCATACTCCCATGCCATGCAGGCTGCGAATCGTTTCCAGAATCGGTCCAATGCGTCCTCCCAGTTGGTGATAGTGACGATCATCGAAGCTCTTAAGGTCGACTTTGTAGAAATCTAACCACGGCCGGATGTATTCGAGCACCTGAGGGGTGCCGTTGCCGTTCGAGACGAACCCTGTCCTTAGACCGGCGGCGCGCGCCCGCTTGAATACTTCCACCGCCCACTCCGCCGTGATCAGCGGCTCGTTGTAGGTGCTGACCAGAACTTTGGCGCCTTGCCGCACCGCATCCTGCACCAGATCTTCGGGCAAGACTTGCAGCGGCTGCGAAATCGCATCCGGGTCACGCAGTGCCTGAGATGTGACCCAGTTCTGGCAATAGCCGCAGTGCAGATCGCAGCCCAGCATGCCAAAGCTGTAGGCTAACGCGCCGGGGAAGGCATGGAAAAACGGCTTCTTTTCGATCGGATCGCACTGCACTCCGCCCACATAGCCCCAGGGCACGTAGAGTGTTCCACCCTGGTTGTACCGTACCTTGCAGACTCCCGGCTGACCATCCGCGATCGGGCAACAGTGGCCGCAGGCGTAACATCGCACCCGGTCGCGATCGAGTTTCTCGTACAACTCGCCCGGACGGACATTCTGATACACGAGGTCGCGAAGGGTAGGCATGAAAAGGCGTCTTCACCTGTGATTCTAGTCCCGAACGGCTACTGCGACGAAGGAGGGTGACTGGCAAAGTTGGTGAGCCAATCGTTCGCCTGCTGTTGCGCGGCCACGATCTGGCTGCGGCTCATGCGCGAGGTAAGAACAGCCACTCGATATTTGCTGGCCTGATCGCCGCCGGCTTGCGCCAGCACCGACCAGTAGTAGGCCTTGGCCAGGTCTTGAGGGACGCCTCTTCCGGCCCAATAATATGCACCCAGGGTTGCCTGCGCCTGGATGTGTCCCTGTTCCGCGGCCAGGATGAACCAGCGCACCGCTTCCGTGTAGTCCTGCGGAACTTCTTCTCCAATGGCGTAGCGCGCCCCTAAAGCGAATTGAGCCGCAGGATCGCCGCGCTCGGCGACTTTACGCAAGCCCGCCAGGTCGGTGGAGGTCACGGGCAGTCCGGCTCCTCGGGTTGCAGGTTGCGACGCCTGGGCGTGCGATGGGGCTCGTTCAGAAGAGCCCACGGTTTTCGAGAGCCAGGGCGCGATCAGCCAAAGTACAACAAAAACAAATGTCGCTATCGCGGATACAAGAAGAGCCTTGTGCAAACCCCGATTGGCGGAAGACTTCGGCGGCGTCGCCACAATTGGCCGGGCCACAGTTTTGGCCACGATTTCGGCCGGCACCAGTTCGTCGGGGGGCATTGCACGGCTGCGCGCGGACGGAACCTTCTGGCGCGGGCTCTGGACCTCGGGTTCAAGGGCGCGTTCGACGGCGGGACTTACCTGGGGCGGCGGGACGGTGTTCTCGGTTACCGCGCCCATCGCCGAAAGGATGCTTCCTGTGAGCTGCTGCAGCGAACTGATGTCCTCGGCATTGAACGCGTAAGGCCGGGGAGAGAACACTTCCAGCAGGCCTGCCGTCTTGCTCCCCGGACGAAGTGGTATTGCTACGATCGAGCGGATACCGAGGGCCTGGCAACCCACACGATCCACGCGCTCGTCCGTCTCGGAATCGTCGCAGCGCAGGGATCGGCCCGTGCGCACGCACTCGCCGGAAAATCCCGAGCCCACCTGCAGCCGGCTGCCGATCGGAGGAGCGTCCGAGCCGGCGCTGGCCACGCAGACCATCTCGCTGTCATTGCCGTCGGAAAGTGCTATAGCAGCCCCGCTGGCTCGACTGCGAACCAGCGCGCGCTCGGCAATAGACTGTAGCGTGGCCTCGCGATTGAAGCTTCTCGGGTCCACCACTTTGTCGCTCACTTTTTCTCTCGTCGCAACGGCTGTTGCTTCCGATTCCGAAACTCCGGCGTCGCCCAAAAATACCCGATTCCCCGGGCCCAATTCATCCTGATGCATAGTATGCGATGAAAGCAGTCCGGTGGAAGCCCCGATCCGCTCCTCGACAACGGTCGAAATCGGAGCGGCATGATCGCAAGCCGTCAGCACATTCGCAAACAGCCACTCCTTGAGCTGTTGTCGCGACTGCCCAGTCAGCTTCCCGAAGCGAATTCCCGTGCGCCCTGAAGTTTCGGACCAGACCACCTGCCCCGTGGTTTCGATACGCGCTTTCGTCTCCGAAAGGTCAAGGCACAAGTTAAGCCTATTTTCGACCGCGAGCGGAGACGACGTCTGTATGGACATGCCTTCTTCGCTGATGTCGAGAATTTCACTGAGATCCGAATCTTCCTGCGCTGGATTCAGGCGGGCGTAGGCAGGACTGTGCGTCCGGTGCCGCATGACGCGACGCCGCTCAGTTGCTGTTCGGGATTGCCGCGAGACGCCGGCCAGGTTTGGCCCGGTTGGATCCATACCAAGTCCTAACATATTAACTCAGACCGGCTCATCGGTATGCACACACTTGGTCGTCGATTCCGGAAATGGAAAGAGGGTAACCGAGTAACCATTTGCGCCGGTTACGCGGTCTGGCGAAGCGGCGCGAGGCGAGAGAGCGCCGCCACCATCACACTGGAAAGAAGCTGCATGGTAGCAATGTCCCGCTCCGCGAAGGCATGAGGAGCGCTGGAAAAAACTTCGAACACGCCAAGCGTTCGGCGGAAATGCCGCAAGGGAGCGGCGAGGATTGACCGGACGCCCAAGCGCTGGCAGGCCGCCACATCCACATGAGGATCGTCGAGTGAATCATGGCAGAGCACAACCTGCCCCGTCCGCACACAATCGGCGGAGATTCCTGAGTCCGATTGCAGGCGGACGCCCAGGTCGGGCGCGTTGCGGCCGGCTCGCGCGCGGCACACCATTTCGTCGCCCTTGCGCAGCGCAATTGCCGCCCCGCTGGCGCCAGTCAGGGCTTGCGCCCGCTCTGCGATCAGGCTGATGGCGGGCTCAAGGTCAACTTCCGCGGGGAATGTAACTGGCGGGCCGCTGGCCGGCATCATCTCTGGCTGCGTCTGCGGTGTACGCCGGACATGGCTCCGCGCCGGAGCCAGCGACGCAAACGAAACCGGAAGATGGTTGCCCATGGCGGGCGTCGAAATCAGAGGCACGGTACGAATCAGATCGTGTACCAGGCGATCAAGTTCGGCGTCCGCAATGAGGTGGGCCGTTTGCTGGCGCCGGAGGGAGCCGCCGAGTACCCGCGACAGGCTGATCATGGCCTGGCTACCGCATGCCAGGCAGTGCGGAGTATTGTTCTCGCTGATCAATTCGCATGCCACGCAAAATACCGCAGTTTGCAGACCTACAAAGTGAGCGTCGCGCGCCTTGGCCCAATCCATCTAGGTGAATTCTCCTGCTCTAAAAACGAAGTACGAAATTAAACGGAGCAGCGGTCGGGAAAAAGTGACGCGATTGGTTCCGCCTGTGGATAACGAGGGAGGAAATTATTTTCCGATCGGAACGTGCGCGCAGTTCGCGCCTTCGGTTAGTTAGCTGGCTTGAGCAGCGGCCGCTGAATCCCCCGGCGCGATTTCGACCGTCCGGGCCAGCACGCGATCCAGAGCGTTGGCCAGCGCGACCGGAAAGATGGAAGTCATAAGGTTCATATCCAGGAGCATATCGCGACTGTCATAGAGCCGGTACATGGTAAGCGAGCCCCGGCGGCGATTGTTCGCCGCAATCAGATCGAGAGTCAGGCTCCAGCCCGGGATGGCATCGTCGCTGAAGCGGCTACCGCGTTTCTTCCAGCGGAAGTGCGGCTGGTCTACCGAAACAATCTGCAAACCGCGGATCTCCGCCAGTTCGTCTGGCGGGCGCAGCAGTCGAAGTTCGAAAGCGTCGAAATCGTTACTGCTGAATGCAGCTTCAAGAATCCGGCAGAGCTGTTCGAAGTCCGACGTGACTTTAAGCTCCTCCGCCGCCCGCCGGATGGCAAGATTGTTCACGAAGATGAGGCGCTGCTCCAGAGTACGCTGGGCTACACGCCGCAGTTCACCAAACTCGAGATAGTTCAGGTGCTGCACGCCCATCCAGATTCCCAGGCCCAGCACCGCCAGCACCAACCCCAGCGTGCTGCCGGTAGGCCACAGCATGAACAGGCTCAACATGGCGAAGATAGCGGAGACTGCGTAGAGGATCGTCACTACCTGCCGTTGCGAAAGACCTCGTTGCAGAAGCTTGTGGTGAATATGCTCGCGGTCCCCGGTGAAAACAGGCCGGCCGCTGATCAGGCGGCGCACCACGGAAAGTGCCGTCTCCAGGATGGGGAGCCCGAACGAGACTACGGGAATGGCCACGGCAACCACGGTGGGGGATTTCTGCATGCCTTGCAGCGCCAGCGCGCTGAGCATGAAACCCACGAACAGGCTGCCACAATCTCCCAGAAAAATGGTCGCGGGATTGAAGTTGTAACGCAGAAAACCCAGAATCGCACCCGCCAGCATAAGCGTCATGAGCGACACGAACGAGTAGTGGGTGACCAGGGCAACGGCGAATACCACCAGGGTTGAAAAAAAAGCAGACCCAGCCGCCAGGCCGTCCATCCCATCAATCAGGTTGAACGCATTGGTGATGGCGAGAACCCATAAGATAGTGAGCGGCAGGCTGATAAACCAGGAAAACTGATATCCCTTGAACAGGACTGGAAGGTCAAGAATGCGGAGCCCGCCCGCGAACAAAATGGCGCCCGCCAGTATCTGGACAGAAAACTTGAAGTACGGTCCCACGGGGTGCAAATCATCGTAAAGGCCGAGAAGGAAAACCACCGTCCCCGGTAGCAGGACGATGATCAGAGACTTCGATGAGAAGCCGAAGTTCAGACCCGGCCGCCACCAACTCAGCAGCGCGGCCACCCCGGCGCTTAACAAAAACGCGAAGAATATTGCCACCCCACCCAGACGGGGAAGCGGCCGTTTGTGCAAGTGGCGATCGAGCCCGGGGGCGGCTACCCAGCCATACGCTGTAGCCAGGTTTCGAATCTGCCGGGTAAGGACAAACGAAGCCAGCACCGAAACCGAAAAAATCGCCAAGTAGAAAAGCGTCAAATAGATCCCCTTGGGCCGTGACAGAACTCGGATGTCAGATTCGCAACTTTAGTTGGACACCGGCTGACGCGGACCTGTCACAATCCGCAGTCTGCTGCCTTAACCCGCTCTCGCGTCAACCTCGGTTATGCCCGTCTTGCATGGGCGGACGCGTGAGCGGACGCATTGGCGAATCCGTTCCTTTGCGGCCAAAGAACAGACTTCTCTTGTCTAACGGTGGCTCCCTGAACTATATCTCCAACTGTATCGCCGCAAATTTTCGCCCGCAACCCGCCGACTCAAAGTGGTTATTGAGCAGGTTAGCAGAAGGGCCTGTGGAATAGAGGGTTACGGGACGCTCGAATGGACGTGGATTTGGACGGACGATCACCTGCAAGGGCAGGGAGCGCGCGCGCCGCTCATCTTGCGGGAACTAATCCGCCTGCCTAGGCAAATAAAACTCCGCAGGTTCATTATCCCATGCGAAACTTCACCGGACATTGGCTTCGCATCGTAACTCCCGAGGGTGATGGATACTTTGTTCTTAGGCGTCGATATCGGCACCACCGCCGTAAAAGCAGTGCTGATCTCCATGGATGGTTCCAGGCTGGCGACGGCGAGCCAGGACTACCCGACGCACCATATCGCGCCCGGCTGGGTCGAGCAGGATCCCGAGGACTGGTGGCGCGCCGTCATATCGGTCATTCGCCAGGTCGCGAACGCCGTTCCCGCTGCCGCGGAAGCGGTGGTAGCCATTGCGGTAAGCGCCCAGGCGCCCACACTTCTTCCGGTAGATGCACAGGGCCGCCCTCTCCGCAATGCGCTTATCTGGATGGATCGCCGCGCCGGCGCCGAAGCACACTACCTCGAACAAACGCTGGGATTTTCCACCATCACCGGCCTCACCGGAAATCGGCCCGACCCGTTCTATGTCGCGCCAAAGCTCCTTTGGCTGAGCCGCCACGAACCCAGGGTTTTCTCCCAGACTCATCTGTTTCTCCAGATTACCGGCTTCATCAATCATCGGCTCTCTGGAGAATATTCTCTGGATACGGCGCACGCCGGCCTGCTGCTTCTGCGTGAAGCCAGCGGAGCGTGGTCGCCTCAGCTCTGTTCGGCATGCCGCGTGGAGCCGCAATCTTTTCCTCCGGTTCAGGACGGGCACACCATCATCGGAAACGTCACGCGGAGTGCGGCTGAACTGATCGGGCTGCGGCCGGGTATCCCGGTTTGCGCCGGAACCGTCGATAGCGCAGCGGCGGCTCTCGAGGCAGGCGCGGTCGATCCCGGCGCCGCCGCTGAAATGACCGGGACCTCGACGGTGTTGATCATGCCCGCGCCCATGGAAGTCGTCGAACCCGCTTTCATCACGATGCCGCACGCGCTGCCCGGGCGACGCCTCCTTCTGGGAGCGATGACTTCAACGGGCGCGAGCTTACGCTGGTTTCTGGACCAATTCGGCGACCTGGAGCGGCAAACTGCCCGCTCGGGCGGAACGGATCCATTCGATGAGCTCGTGGCGCTGGCCGCGCCGGTCCCCGCTGGAAATGATGGCCTTATCTTCCTGCCTTATATGATGGGTGAGCGCTCGCCCATCTGGAACACAGAAGCGCGCGGCGTGTTCTCGGGTTTGTCGCTGGCGACGACCAAGGGTGCTATGGTGCGCGCGATTCTCGAAGGCAGTGCCTTTGCCCTGCGCCACAATCTCGAAGTCGCGACGCGCGCCGGCCTCGCCATCGACACGGTACGTTCTGTTGGAGGCGGAGCGCGAAGCAAATTGTGGAACCAGATCAAGGCAGATGTACTGGGGCGTGCGATCCTGGTACCGGAATCGGCCGTGGGAGCAGCCTATGGCAGTGCGCTCCTGGCCGGCGTGGCAGTCGGTATGCTGCCGAGCTCGGGCGAGGCTTTTTCGCGCCGCGTACGCATCCAAGCGCGATTTGAGCCGGATGCCGGGGCCCATCGACGCTACAGCGATCTGTACCCGCTCTTCCGTGCTTCCTACGAGAGCTTGAAAACCTGCTTCGACAACGCCTCAAGGCTGCGCGCCGGGTGGACGCCAGGGGTCGCTCACTAATCCCGAATGAAAACCTTACTGACAGCCCGCTTCACCGACGATTCCTTGCGGCGCCTCGAGGATACGGGCAGCGTGGTCCGTGCTGGTTTTGGCGTTACTGGGCGAAAGCTGGACTCCGGCGAACTGCGCGCCGCCTCGGCGGATGCGGATATTGTCATCGTGGAGTACGAAACCCTCGATCGTGATTTCTTTTTGTCGTCACGACTGAAACTCGCGGCCTGTTGCCGTAACGAGCCCGGCGCAAGTGTTGACCTCGAGGCCGCAACCGCTGCCGGCGTTCCCGTGCTTTTTCCGCCGGGACGCAATGCCGTCGCGGTCGCCGAATATACGATCGGAATGATGATCTCTATCGCCCGCCATCTGCACGTGGCGCATCACCTGTTGCGGTACACCGACGCTCTCACGAAAATACGCTACGCCGACAAGCTGGATGCGCGAAGCCACGTCACCTCGGAATGGAGTCTCGAGCCGGGAGCGCCGTTTCAGCTGTTTCAGGGACCGGAACTTTCGGGCAAATGCCTGGGCCTTGTCGGCTGCGGCACAGTCGGGGGCGAAATTGCCCGGCGCGCGCGTGCCTTTGGCATGACAGTTGTGGTGGCTGATCCCTATGCCCCGGCCGAGACACTCAGAGCTCTCGATGCAAAACCGGCAACCCTGACCGAAGTTGCGAGCCAAGCTGATTTTCTTGTGATCGCGGCAAAAGTGACGCCTGAGACGCGCGGCATGGTCAGCCGGGAGATAATGGCACGCCTTAAACCCTCCGCCTACGTGATTAATCCCGCTCGTGCGGCGATTATGGACTACGACGCCCTGATTGAACTTTTGCGCGCGCGCCGCATTGCGGGTGCAGCTCTGGACGTATATCCCCTGGAGCCGTTGCCCGACGATCATGCTCTCCGTTCGCTGGACAATGTTCTGCTCAGTCCGCATCTCGCGGGAGCCAGTACGGATATTCCGGCTCACCACAGCCGAATGATCACCGAGGACATTCTTCGCGTGCTCGCGGGTGGACGGCCACCGCATCTCGCCAACCCGGCAGCCTGGGAGCGCCGCCGGGCTTTTCTCCCCTGATCGTGACTCCTGCGCACATGACTTCTCCACACAAATTTTGCGACCTTACCGGGAAAGTAGCCCTGGTGACCGGCGGATCTCGCGGCATCGGGCGAGCAATCTGCATCAGGCTCGCTGCCCAGGGCGCGCGCGTCGCCGTTCACTATCATCAGCGCGCCGGAGAGGCTGAAGACGTCTGCGCAACGATTACCCGCACCGGCGGCAAAGCCATCGCCCTGGCTGCGGCGCTCGGCACGGAGGCTGCCTGCCAATCTTTAGTGCGTGCCGCCGAAGCCGGGTTGGGACCCATCGGCATCCTGGTGAACAACGCCGGGGTCTTGACCGGCGCTCCCATCGAACAGCTCGACGCCGCGCGCTGGCAGGAGACGCTGGCGGTAAATCTCTCCGCCCCTTTCCATTGCACCCGCGCGTGTGTTCCCGCCATGCGAGCTAGCGGCTGGGGCCGAATCATATCCCTCTCATCCCAGGCCGCCTTTACCGGTTCCAGAGAGCATGCCCACTACGCAGCCGCGAAGGCCGGCCTGGCAGGAATGAGTTTTTCTCTGGCTCGTGAACTTGGGCCGGATAGGATTACAGTCAATCTCGTCTCGCCCGGCCGCGTCGAAACCGACATGCTCGCCGGGCAGCTCGAGGAACGGCGGAAAGAGTGGCTGGCACAGACGCCGCTCGGTCGCCTGGGAACGCCGGATGAGGTCGCCGCGGCAGTTGTTTTCTTGGCGTCCGACGAGGCTGCCTACATCACCGGCACCAACCTTCACGTGAACGGCGGCCTGGTGATGGGCTGACGCCAGAGTCACAACGTGTGGGGCGGACACTCTTGTCCGCCGCCTTTGACTTTTAGATAATTCGGCCCCTTCAGCCACGAGACCAATTCAATCGCGTTACAACCAACAAGCAAAACCGCAAAGGCGGCGGACAAGGGTGTCCGCCCCACACACGGGCTGGGTAATCTCTAGCCCCGGAAATACAAATACGATCCCAGAATGCAGGCCAGTACCAGCCCCGAGGATGCTACCTCGCGCCATCCCCAACTCGCGCGGGTATTGGCCTTATCGGCGGCCGTGGTGGTCTCGAAGGTGAGGTTGCGAATCTGCATCGGGTCTGGCTCAGCCGTCACGTAACTCACTCCCACCATCACGACCGCGGACACCAGGGTGATCAGGACGCTGAAGTACTGGAAATAGATATTATTGACGATCCAGAAGAACGAGCCTTCGGGATAGCCGTTCTGAAATCCCGGAAGCCCCAGGGTGACCGGCGTATCCACCAGCATGCGGAAAATTCCCAGCACAAAGCCCACCAGCATGGCCCACAGCGCGCCTTGCGCATTGAGCCGTTTAAAAAACACGCCGAAGAAAAACACCACGAAAATAGGCGGAGCCAGATAACCCTGCACTGCCTGCAGGTAGTCGTACAAGCCGTGCGCGTTCTTAATGACCGGAATCCACGCCATGGCTACGACCACCATGGCTGCGGTTGCGATCCGGCCCACGCGCACGATCTGATGCTGGCTTGATCCCGGTCTCCATTTCTCGTAAAGGTCTACGGTGAAAAGAGTGGAGCAGGCATTGAACACACCCGCGAGCGAGCCCATCAAGGCCGACAGCAGGCCGGCAACCACCAGTCCGCGAAGACCGGGCGGCAATAGATACTGCACCAGCATGGGAAATGCACCCTGGGAAGCGGCGGGAATGGAATGGCCATCCGGGCCGATGATGCTGGCGAGCTCGGGAATCTTACCGCTCTTGGCCAGCGCGAAGCAGATCAGTCCGGGGACAATAAACAGATAAACCGGCGATAGTTTAAGGAAAGCGGCAAAAATGCTGCCTCGCCGCGCGGTGGTTTCGTTTGGTGCGCTCAGGGCGCGCTGCACAATGTACTGATCAGTGCACCAGTACCACAGCCCGATGATGGGAGCACAGAAGAGCATGCCCAGCCAGGGAAAATTGCCGTTGAAGTACCATGCCTGGCGCACCACGTGGCCGGCCGCGTTGCTTTGGATGACCGGCGCCCACGTGCTCTCCACTCCGGGAGGAATCAGCGGCTTCCAAAGATTGAACATCTCGGATCCGCACCAGTGCCGGAGCTCACCCCAGCCACCGAGCTTGATCAAGCCGTACGCCGTGAGCGAGGCGGAACCAACGATAAGAACGACGGTCTGCACCACGTCGTTGTAAGCTACGGCGCGCATGCCGCCCAGAGCGGTGTAAAGTCCGGTCAGGAATATCACGAGCACGGAACCGATCCAGAAGCTGTCAATCGTAACCCCGCCAACATGCAGCTCCATTTCGGGGAGCAGTGTGCCGAAGACCACACCCCCGGCGAATATCCCCACCGCGATCTTGGAAACAATAAAGGTAATAATCGAAACGATTGAGAGGACATATCGGGAACTCGTACTGAAACGCCGCTCCAGAAACTCTGGCATGGTAAAAACCATGGAACGCATATAGAACGGAACGAATACCCATCCCAGAACGAGCAGGCACCAGGCGTGCAATTCATAATGAGCCATCGCCACGCCGCTGGTCGCGCCGGCCCCGGCCAGGCCGACCACGTGCTCCGAGCCGATGTTCGAAGCAAAAATAGAAGCGCCAACGATCCACCAGCTCAGGTTTCGGCCGGCCAGGAAATAATCCGCCGCCGAGTCTTTTCCCCTGCGGACAACCCACCAGGCCACGGCTAAAAGAATCCCGAAGTAAATCGCGATCACTACCCAATCAATTCCAGTGATCCTGGATTTTGCCGCGGTCACGAGAAACAGCGCAGCAATCGTCATCGTCAGGCCTCCAGATTCGGAAAGTCGAACTCAGCGCGGCGGACCGCCGCAATCACGGTCAATACTCGGGTTAAGGTCTTGTCTTGCTCCCGCGGCACGGTGCGCAGTCTAGCAGAACTCTCCCTCTCCGGCTCAAGTAACGACTGCGGTTCGGAAGGCCGTAGCGCCGGCATCTTGCCGGCTGTCGCGAGGGCGTCTCGCCCTCGCACGGTGGGCAGGATGCCCTCCGGACAGCCGGCGGGACGCCGACGCTACTCTGAGTTTGCCGGAGCCACGGCTTGAACTCTGTAGAATAGGGCAACCGCCCGGGCAACGGCCGATGGATGTGCATCCTGACGCTCGGCTGAACCTGGCCGGTGAGCCCTTTCGATCTTCTGCGGACGACGGTCCAAAGATCATGGGGCGGGAGGAAATGTGCATGTTGATTCAGGTCGGCTACGAATTTACCTTCTACTGTCCACAAGAGACGCCGATGATCCTCATGGTCAATGTGCATTACTCCCGTGCATCGGATATCGTCACCCCAGATATTCTCACCACCGATCCAGCGACGCCGGTGACGGCATATCGAGACCGCTTCGGAAATTGGTGTACCCGGATTGTGGCGCCCGCTGGGAGAATTTGCCTGAAGAGCACCGGAGTGGTTCGCGATTCGGCGAAACCTGACCCGGTGACGCCCTCCGCCGAACAGCACGCTTTGCAGGATTTGCCGGAGGATACTCTGGTTTTTCTTTTAGGCAGCCGGTACTGCGAGACGGATCTTCTGTCCTGGGAAGCCTGGACGCGATTCGGCGGCACCACGCCAGGATGGTCGCGCGTGCAGGCAATCTGCGATTTTGTCCATAACCATATCGCCTTCGATTACCAGCAGGCACGCTCGACCCGAACCGCCTTCGAGGCGTTCAACGAGCGTGTGGGCGTGTGCCGCGACTTCGCGCACCTGGCCATCGCGCTCTGCCGCTGTATGAACATTCCGGCGCGATACTGTACCGGATACCTGGGAGACATGGGTACACTGCCGCCTTACGGCGTGATGGATTTTGCGGCCTGGATCGAAGTCTATCTGGGTGGCGCCTGGCACACTTTCGATCCGCGGAACAACGTGCCCAGAATTGGACGGGTGCTCATCGCGCGAGGGCGCGACGCGACCGATGTCGCCATCACCACCACCTTCGGCCCCAATACGCTTGAGGGCTTCAAGGTCTGGACGGATGAAATTCCGGAAACCGTGCCAAAGGCCGGCTAGGCCGCCAGCCCGGTAAAGCTAGGAATCGATCGGATCCATATCCACGGCGACTTTGAGGGTATGCGATCCCCCACCCAGGATTAAACCTCGCAGAGGACTTACATCGCTGTAATCGCGTCCCCAGGCGAGCGTCACGTGGCCGTTCGACGGAACCACGTTGTTGGTTGGATCCACATCAAGCCAGCCGATTCCCGGACAGTAAGCCGACACCCAGGCGTGGGAAGCATCGGCGCCCACCAGCCTGGGCTTCCCGGGCGGCGGGTAAGTTCTAAGATAACCGCTTACATAACGAGCCGCGAGGTTCAGCGAGCGAAGACAGGCAATCTGGAAATGGGCGAAATCCTGGCACACGCCTCGCCGTTTCTTGAAGACTTCTTCCGGCGTGGTGCGCACGTTGGTCGATTTCGAATCGAACTGAAAGTCCTTGTGGATGCGTGCAGTCAGGTCGAGGAGCGCATCCGGCATGGGACGACCGGGCGTGAACGACTGGAGCGCGTACGCGGCAAACTCCGGCCGGGCACGAATGCGCGGCGATTCAAATCCAAACTGGTAGGCCTCCAGGCCCTCGGCGCTGAGATCGGTGGGAATCGATTTTGCCACCTCTTCCCATGGGATCGGCAGTTCGGGCCACGGCGCAGATTCCCCCTCCATGACGACTTCGTCGCGCGCCTCTACCATCAGTTCCCGGTGCGGCTCTTGAATGGTGAAAAAGCAGAGACGGTTTCCAAATGAGTCCCCGCGCTCGGTGCGGGTTGCTGGCCGCGGCTCGATCGACAGCTCGCTTCGGGACGACTGGTGGTGCGGCACGGCGCGAGGCTTCAGGCACGCCACATGGGTTCCCACCGAGACGGGATGCTTGTATCGGTATGTGGTGCGGTGAACGATTTTATAGATCATTTTTCGAAAATCATAGTTCGAGAATCATGGTTTCGGGGATCACTATTCCGAAGCTCACTACTCCGAAGATCATTATTCCGACGACCATGGCCTCATGCCAATCACTGGCCGATCGTGATCGGCAAAGTTCGGGCGTGACTAAAGTATCGGCTGGATAAATTATTCGACCAGGAAGGCAGCAACCCCTCCAGCTCCTGCAGAAAGTTCGCCAATCGGGAGAGCCCGTCAGAAGCGTTCGGCGCGGCGGCACCGGGTACTGGATATTTTATCTTCCGCAGATCGAAACTGCGCAACAACGCCAGCGCCGCCCGCATCGCCTGTAAATCCACCGGGACGTGCCGGGGAAGCTTTTGATAAAGATCGGCGAGGTGGCTCAGCTGAAAATCTAGCGAACGCGGGTTGGTCTCGTCCGCCATAAGCACGTCCAAAACGGCCAGGGGCTGCAGGGTTGTGTAGTACCGGGTGCGGTAGGTCATGGAGCTGTCCGCAACCTCGAGCAGGCATTCCAAAAGCGACCAGTCCTGCTCCGTCAGCGGCGTGGTGATCTCGCTCAATAGCCGGGTCAGATAGACAGCGCGCTCCAGACGCCGGCCCGTGGTCATGAACACCCAGCCCAATCCGCGGTTGATGTTCTCCCGCTCCATTCCGGAGAACGCGGAAAGCAATCCCAAACATTCGGTCAGAACCGCCGGGTACTCGAGAAACGGGGTGCCGTGCCCGTTCTGGACGGAGGTCCGCAGCCGGCCAATCACGACCATCATGTCGCCCGACAGGCGCTCGCGAACATTCCCGCCAATCCGTGCTACCTCCGCCAGAGTGCAAGCCAGGCTGTCGGGGCGCTTGGGATCCGTCAACAACGAAATCATCTCCCGTTCGAGTTCAAGCGGAGTGGGCCGCCGGTGTTTGGGCTTGGGCAACTTGCTGTGCCGCGACCCCAAACATTTGTGCAGGCGGATGAGGCAAACCAGCTCCGCCTCCTCGGCGCGCCGCACGCGAGGGATCATGGCGCGCAAGATGCGAGCGATGTTTTCCGCGCGCTCGACGTATCGGCCCAGCCAGAAGGCGTTGTCGGCGACGCGGCTCGGCACCACTCGCGAGATGCGGTTTAACTCCACCGGCTCATGTCGCGGGCGCAGCAGGCTGAAGGTATCGACGGGGCTGTCCCACAGAACCCATGCGTCCTTGCTGTGGCCTCCCCTCTGCATCGAGACGACCGAGCCTTCCGCTTCGGCGACGCGCACCAGCCCGCCCGGAATCGCAATCCACCCGGCGCCGGTATTGAGCACATAAGTACGCAGCACCACGCTGCGCGAGTCGAGACGTCCGTTGTCCCACACCGGCGCGGTGGACAAAGCCACCTGCTCCTGCGCCACATACTCGTGCGGGCGTGCCCGCAACTGTTCGGCAAACTCTCCCTTTTCGGCAGTCAGAAGCTCGGCTCCGAACACGGGCTCCATACCGCGCGACGGAAATGCCGGCTTCACCACCACCTGGTCGAGATGGTCGAGCACCCAGTCGAGCGCATACTTCTGCCCGCACCACCAGGTAGCGACGGACGGGAGCTTCAACTTCTCCCCCAGCAATTGTTTCGAGAGGCCAGGAAGAAACGGCATGATCGCAGCCGTCTCAATCAATCCGCTTCCCAGCGCGTTGGCCACTTTCACATTTCCCGCGACAATGGCATCGACCAGGCCGGGCACTCCCAGAAGCGAATCGGCCCGCAGTTCTAGAGGATCGCAAAAGCTGTCGTCCACCCGGCGCAAGATCACATCGACTTTTTCCAGTCCATCGACGGTCTTGAGGTAGACGCGGCGTTTGCGCACCGTCAGGTCTGCGCCCTGCACCAGAGTGAATCCCAGGTAACGGGCGATATAGGAGTGTTCAAAGTAAGTCTCGTTGAGCGGCCCGGGAGTCAGCAATACGATTCGCGGATTGTCCCGCTGGGCAAGTTTGGTGAGCGCGTCGCGTTGCGCCCGGAAAAATGGCGCGAGGCGCAACACGTTCGAGGTACGGAAGAGATCGGGCAGAATATCGGAGACGATGGTGCGGTTTTCCAGCGCATAGCCGCTGCCTGAAGGCGCTTGCGTGCGATCGGCCAGCACCCACCACTGGCCATCGGGCGATCGGGCAAGATCGACGGCCAGCATATGCAGATAACTGTGCGCGGCCACCGGGACACCCACCAGCGGCCGAAGAAATGCGGGATTGGCATATAGAAGTGCGGCGGGAAAATGGCCCTGCGCTACCAGCTTCTGTGAGCCGTAGAGGTCTTCCAAAAGAAGATTGAGCAACTGGGCGCGCTGAATGATGCCAGCTTCGATGAAGCGCCATTCTTCCGCCGGAATCAGCAGCGGAATAATATCGATCTGCCACGCCCGGCTGGCGCCCAGGGGATCGCCGTAAACGTTGTAGGTGATTCCGTTCTCGCGAATGCGCCGCTCGGCACGGGCCCAGCGCCGTCCCAACTCATCGGCGCCGACCGCCCGAAGTGATTCCATCAGGTGCGCCCAGTGCGGGCGGGGATTCACGCCATCGGCGGACCATTCGTCATAGGCCGCTCCGTAGCGCAGCGGAGGCTGATACAAACCCACGGTCATGAGATGAGTCCCAGCGTGCGGGTCTTTTGCCCCGGCGGCGGCAACCGCAGGTCCAGAGTCATGGGAAAAATCGAATTGGTCTCATTCTCCGGCGCCGCTATCTTCCCGGGCCTGGGAGCGAGTTCCTGGAAGCGCTGCCGGCGGCGGTCTGCCGCCTCGGTTGCGTTCACGGGACGAGCCCTGTAGGCGCGTCCATCGGGCGAAGCGACGTGATAGGCGCAGCGGCCAATCGAACGCACGTTCCAGCAATCAATCAGTTCGAAGGTGAGCGGCGCATGCACGGGAATTGTCGGATGCAACTCCGCCGAAAGCTGGCGGGCGCGATACCGCACACCGGCCACGGTCTTTCCCGGCTCGCCCGTGGGATGGAGCGGCACGCGGCGGCCGTTGCATGCCACCGCGTAGCGGGATTCCGTAGTCAATCCAGACACCGTCGCCTGAATGCGCTCGAATGAGGAGTCCACGGCGCGAACTGTGCGGCCGGAATTTGTTTCTTCCGCGAGCACGTTCCAGGGCTCGAGGGCCTCCCGCAACTCGAGTTCGACGCCGTCGGCGGAGATTGACCCAATTTTCGGAAAGCGAAACTCCATTTGCGCGGCAAACCACTTCTCCTCGAAATGATAATTAGACTCCCGCACATAGCCCAGCACATCGGCAAAGTCGCGCGCGACAAAATGCGGCAGCATGAATCGGTCATGAAGCGAGGCGCCCCAGCGGACCAGGCCGCCTTCGAACTGATGCTTCCAAAATATGCTTACCAAGGCGCGCATCAACAGCATTTCGATAAGACCCATTCTGACATGGGGAGGCATTTCAAATGCACGCAATTCGAGCAAGCCGAGGCGCAGGCCTCGACCCTCCGGTGGATAGAGCTTGTCAACGCAGAATTCGGCGCGATGCGAATTTCCCGTCACGTCCACCAGCAGGTTGCGGAACAATCCGTCCATCGTCGCCGGCGGGCAGCCGTGCTCCGGCAAATTGCTGAAGGCGAGCTCGAGTTCGTACAAGGCATCCATGCGCGCTTCATCAATGCGCGGAGACTGGCTGGTCGGACCAACATACATTCCGGAAAAAAGATACGAGAGCGAGGGATGGTTCTGCCAGAAGGTCAGCATGCTGCGCAGCAGATCCGGCCGCCGCAGGAATGGGCTGTCCAGGACAGTGGCCCCGCCCATCACGATATGGCTGCCCCCGCCGGTGGCGATATGGCTGCCGTCATAGGCGAATTTTTCGGCGGTCAACCGGTTACGATGCGCTTCCTCGAAGAGCAGCGTGTTGATCTTTTCCAGTTCGTCCCAATTATCCGCGGGCGGCAGGTTTACTTCGAGCACGCCGGGATCGGGGGTGACGCTGAACGATCGCAACCGCGGGTCGGAAGGCGGAGGATAGCCTTCGAGCCAGACTGGCTGCTGCAAATACTGGCAGGTATCCTCGACCGCTGCGACCAGGTCGAGATAGTCGGCGAGATTCGACGCGTAAGGCAAAAATACGTGCAGGCGCCCTTCTCGAGCCTGTACGCAAAGTGACGGACGAATCAACTCGGCTGCAGTCTCAGCCGTGCTCGAGAGAGCGGGCAACGGATCGGCGGCTGGATTTTTTTTGAAAAGATCCGGCCGGCGGCTCGGCCCTGATGGAAGCTTGACCCGGGCTTCCACCTTGGCCTCGGGCGGCAAAACCTCGTTCTCGTATTTGACCTCATCGGGCGCGACCCACGGCATCCACTCGGTCGGAATTCGGTAGCCAATGGGTGAATCGCCCGGCGAGAGTAGCAGGCGTTCCGGGCGCGGAAACCACAATTGGCTCGACCAGCACAACCGCCCCTCCGGTTGACGCCGGCGAAGAGGCAGAATGTAGCCGGCCGGCTCCGCGAGGCCGCCTTCGTCGCTGTGAGCAGGCAGGTTGTGAGCAGGCAGAATATTTTCCGAGCTCACCTCAAGGCGGCGTGAGAGCGCGGACATGAATTTGAAAGCATCGGCGGCGCCGGAACCGTACTCCTGATCGTCGCGAGCGGTGAGATCGGCATTCTCCCAAACAGGAACGCGGTCCACTCGCCAGAAGCAACTGAGCGCCCAGCGGGGCAAGGGCTCGCCGGGATACCACTTCCCTTGCCCGTAGTGAAGCAGCCCGCGCGGTGCCACTCTCCCGCGGAGACTCCGGATTAGCGCCAGGCCGCGAGTTCGTTTCAGGCCCCCCAAAGCATCAATGCTCCATTGCGGACTCTCGGGTTCATCGATCCCGACGAATGTGGGCTCTCCGCCCATGGTGAGGCGCACATCCCGCGCTTCCAGATCGGCGTCAACCTGGTGTGCCACCCGTTCGACCTTCAGCCAATCCTCATCAGTGAAAGGCCGGGACGGCCGGGGCACGTCATTCAGCCGCCGGACGGACATCGAGTAGCTGAAATCCACATTGCCCGACTCCACCGTGCCCTCGATGGGCGCTGCTGTGGATGCGTTCGGTGCGCTTACCAGCGCAATGTGACCTTCGCCCGCGAACAGACCCGAAGTCGAATCCATTCCGATCCAGCCTGCGCCCGGCAAAAACGCCTCTACCCAGGCGTGGAAATCCGCGGAGTCGCCTCGCGGAGCGTTTTGATTTTCCGGCGCACCTTCGTCCGCCGCCAGCTGGATGAGATAACCGGAGACGAATCGTGCCGCAATTCCGCAGTGCCGAAGAATCTGCACCAGCAGCCATGCCGAGTCACGGCAGGAGCCGCTGGACTTTTCCAGGGTCTGCTCACAGGTCTGTATACCCGGATCGAGGCGTGTCACATAATCAATCTGGTTCCGCAGCCTGCGATTCAGGTCAACCAGAAAGCTGATCGTGCCTTGCTTCTCGCCTCGCGTCTCATGGGAAAGTTTTGCCAGAAACGCCTGCAGCCGGGGTCCGGCGGGATCGACCGAAAGGTAGGGGTCGAGCTCTCTCGCCAGATCCGGAGCGTATTTGAAGGGGTAATCCTCGATTCCCGGCTCCAGAAAGAAATCGAAGGGATTGGACGGAGACAACTCCGCCACCAGGTCAACCTCGACGACAAACTTGTCGGTCTTATCCGCGAAAAGCAGACGCGCCACATGATTGTTGTGAAGATCAAGCTGCCATTTAAGAAGGTGCCCAGCGGGAGTGATGCAAAGCGAGTAGCTCAGGATCGGGGTTCGACAATGCGGAGCGGGCCGCAACCGTATGAGCTGTGGGCCGACTGAAACCGCTTTTTCGTAACCGTACTGCGTCCTGTGATTGAGAGCAACCTGTATGCCCATCCACCCTCATGCCGGCTGTGCCTGTAGTTGCGATGCGTTCTCGCTTCGCTGCCAACCTGGAAAGGCGCCAAGGCTCGCGCGGAACCGACTGCTGTAAAGCTACCTTAACGGAGCGCTCAGTGGTGTGCAATTTTCCGATGGCTTTAATACGTTCGGCAGTACTTAGAGATCAGTGAAGGTCGGTGCGAGCGCCTGGCCTGCGCTGCCGGCGACCACTTCCGAAGGCGTGCAGATTGAAGCATGGCGGCGCGCCGGCATTTCACTTCTTCAACCACCCGTTCAACTCCATCCACTCCGCGAAGCGGTCAATCCAATGATCCGTCGGCAGATTCTGCTCGCGCATGCCGAAGCCGTGGCCGCCCTTGGCGTACATGTGCAGTTCGGCTGATTTATGAGCGGCCGTCCAGCGCTCGTACAAGGCAACGCTTTCCGGCGCGAGCCCGAGTTGATCATTGGTCGCGGCCGCTACGAACATGGGAGGCGCGTCGGCCGGCACGGGAATATCTTTGGATATTCCCCCGCCCGCATAAATTGGAGCTACGAACACGGGACGGCCTTCAGGCAGGTAATGGAAGGCAACGCCGGAAACCACCCTGCCGCCGGCGGAGAATCCGATAATGCCTACACGGTCGGGAGAAATTCCCCATTCCGCGGCGTGCTGACGAACGTAGCTGACCGCCGCTAATCCATCGGCGACGGACAGTGGGACGACCTTCCCAACCAATTCGTCAAATTTTTGCCGGTCGCCAAACAGCTTCATAAATTCCTGCGTGGCATCCTCGCCGGTGTGCGCCAGGCGGTACTTCAAGACAAACGCCGTCACACCTCTCGCGGCCAGATATTTGGCGACGTCGGTGCCCTCACTGGCGATGGAGAGCGCCATGAATCCGCCGCCGGGACAGATCACCACAGCGGTGCCGTTTTTCAATTCCGCGGAAGGCTTGAAAACTGTCAGGCTCGGCTTGGTCACGTTGGTGACGACTTCCGTGTGCCAGACGTTCGAGAAATATTCTTTCTCGGCATAGCTCTCCTCTGTCGAGCCCGGCGGCGTGCCTGGGTAGAGAGGAATGACATCCTGTGCGGCAGCTAGGGTCGCCAGAAACACCACCAGGAATACAGTTCGCAGGAAGGACGTTTTCATGGCCGCGAGTTTAGCAGAGAAACCAGTCTGGAGGAGTCGATTCAAGCAGGAGCGCCACTCGTCCTAGATGTGGTGAACATGCTGCAAATGTTGTAACAACCGCAAGGCGTATCTCAGTTCGGAGTCACGAACGTCAGGCCGTTCGTCCTCAAGTTGTACGCATCGAAGTCGTATCCCGTCGAGTCTTGGGTCTGCGATTGGCACGGATGTGAATTCATTCCAGACATGGGGCATCTCTGTCCCAGCGAGATGATTCACCAGGAAATCCGTACATTCGAGAGCAGTCCGCGCAACAGCATCCGACATTTCAGCAAGATTTTATCGCTGGCGCCACTAATGTAAAGGGTTCGAATGAGAGATAAGGCAGTCACCCACCAGGCGCACGCACCCTTAAGCCAACTATTGAACCTGCAGCGTTGCGTTCAAGGGCGTCTGGCTCGATGACGGACCGACAAGAATCTTGTAGGCACCCGGCAACAGGCTCCAACCATTTTTCTGCTCGTCGAATACAGACATCACTCTGGGATCGAGCGCGATAGTCACGGTCTTGGACTCGCCCGGGGCAAGCTCGATCCGCTGCCATCCTACAAGACGCTTGAAGGGTTCACCGGCAGCGTCCGGAAGCGTGGCGTAGACCTGCGCGACTTCGGCGCCGGCCCGCTTGCCCGTGTTCTTCACCGCGAAACTCACGCTGCGCTGTGCATCGTCAGTCTTGAGGTTGGAATAGGCATAAGTGGTGTACGACAGTCCAAAGCCGAACGGGAACAGCGGCTGCTTGTGCTCGGACTCGTACCACTTGTATCCCACCTTCAGGCCATCGTCGTAGTGCACCGTGTACTTCGATGCAACGTGGGTAGGCCCGTTCGCCGCGCCAGAGCCCTGGCCTACATCTTCTGCGGGCAGCGGCGGAATGACGGGATGCGGCAGGTCGGCCTCATCCTTGGGAAAGGTCATGGCCAGTTTGCCGCTGGGGTTTACGTCTCCGGCGATGATGTTGGCGAGAGCCGTGTGACCGCTGCTGCCCGCGAACCATACTTCCACCACGCCGCGCACTTTTCCAATCCAGGGCATGGTCACAGCCGTGCCGGTTTCAAGAACAACGATCGTATTTGGATTCGCAGCCGCTACCTGCTCGATCAATGCGTCCTGATTGTCGGGAAGCGAGAGAGTCGGCAGGTCCATGCCTTCCGCCAGCCACTGGTGGGCGAAGACGATGGCGACGTCGGATTTTTTTGCGAGTGCCGCAGCTGCGGTTGCATCCTGACCGGAGTCAAACTCTACTTTGGCGTTCGGGAACTTTGCCCGCAGAGCCTTGAGCGGAGACGTGGGAAACCAGATATGGTCCTGCCAGTGCGTAGCGCCCTGCCCTGGAGGCATAATCGCATTGCCGCCGGGCGGGTCCACCTGGGCCGAGCCGCCGCCGGAAATCATGCCTACGTCGGCATGGCCGCCGATTACAGCGATGGTTTTAGTTCGCGCCAGATCCAGGGGCAGAATCGCTTTCTCGTTCTTGAGCAACACAATGCTCTTTTCTTCGATTCTCTGCGCGACATCCATCCCGCGCAGCACATCGACGACGCCTTTCTGCGACCGGATGGTCCACGATGCCAGACATGAACTCTGAGTAAAGAACCCGGCGCGCGTGGTCATCGATTTCAGCCATCGGCACCTTGCCATCCTTTGCTGCCTGCAGAAGGGCCGGGCCAAAATAACCCGCCATGGGTTGTTCCTGGTCAAGGCCTGCAGCCGAAGCTTTCTCGGTGCTGTGGGTAGCGTCCCAGTCGGAGATGACGAAACCTTTGTATCCCCACTCCCCCTTGAGAACGTCGTGCAGAATGTAGGTGTTTTCACAAGCGTAGTCGCCGTTGATGCGGTTGTATGAGCACATCACCGCGCCCGGGTTCGCAAGCTGAATGCCTATATGGAAGGCGAGCAGATCGGTTTCCTGCAGGGCGCGTTTGGAGATGATTGCGTTCACTACGTTGCGACCGGTTTCCTGATCGTTGAGGACGTAATGCTTAATGTCGCCCACGACATGCTCCGCCTGCTCACACTTCATCAGATTGCCCACCATAGTTCCGGCGAGCAGCGGATCTTCACCGGCATACTCAAAGGTCCGCCCGTTCCTCGGTTCGCGGGTAAGATCTACGCCCCCGCCCAGGGTCATGTTGAAGCCCTGCGCCCGCAACTCGCGCCCGATGAGCGCGCCGTATTCGCAGGCGCCCTGCGTGTCCCAACTGGAAGTGGCCGCGAGACTGGACGGCAGCGCCGTAGCGTAGCGGCCGTTGGATCCGCTGTCACGAACGCCGTAAGCCGCGTCAGAAATGAAGAGCGGAGGAATGCCCAGACGCTTCACGCCTTCGACGTAGCCAGCGCCGCCGTTCGAGATGTGGGTCAAGGGCATCTGCCACTGGGGAGCATGCTCCATGCCGTTGCCGTGCAGCAGCGAGATTTTCTCCTCCAGCGTCATTTGTTTCAGCACGAGCTCGGCCCTGTCTTGCGGCGAGAGGCTGGAGTTCATCCAGGGCTGGTCCGCGTTCTGCGCCGCAAGCGAGCCAACGGATGCGACCGATATCAGAAGTCCTGCCAGTGCGCCGAGCGCCCATGACTGGCGTCGCGTCAGGTTGTTGCCGTGCATGCTCACCTGCATTGGTTCACCCGTTCGTGATCGTGAGATTTGTAAAAAGTCACCACTTTGGTGACGGTAGATTTCCTTATTTATCTCGATTGTCTGCCAGCGCTACGATGCGATTGAAATCGACGCTGCCACCGTGGAAATGCGACAACCACGATACCTTAAATTCAGCGGACTGCCCATGCGCGGTTCGATCCCCGACCGGACGCTATAGCTCGTCGATCTGCCCCTCGCTCCTGGCTTCTAGCTTCTGGCGAAGACGCGCTTAGCTAGGAGCCAGAAGCTAGGAGCATCTAGGCACTGTAATTGGCCACGACGCGAACCACTTTCCCAGTCGCTGACAGCTCCATGAACTCCCCGGTGCGCGTCCCCTTTTGATTGGTGTAGCAGAGCACCACGCTGCTTACGCCCCAGAGCACCTCGTCGAGATGAAAGTGGAGTTCCGGATAGGCCTCCAGTCCGCGCTGGAAGTAAGCTCTCAAGTTTGCTTTTCCAACGACCTTGCCATCAGGCGTCCCCAATAGGTTGGCGGCAACGGGCGAAGTCAACTCGATGGCATCGTCATAGTGAGTCATGATCAATTCCAGATCGTGACTGTTCCATGCCGCTACCCAGTGGTTTGCCAGCTTCCAGGCGTCGTCTCTTGTCATTGCTATGTCTCCAGTGGAAGGTTAAACGCCAATTGAGGATCCCGTCCACGCCCCCGCCGGTGATGTTGTTGGCATCCCGAGCACGTGCGAAACGAAAAAGATTTGAGTTCGTTTTGCCCGATCGGCAACTCGTCGAGTGAAGAAGGGGTGGGCCGCCATTTCGAAGCAATCGTTGCGAGCACGCCTGCACACTCAGCGGGATGGTTCCACGTTTGAACGCCCGCGCGGAGTTTAGCAAGTCTCGTAAATTGCCGTCGGAACTCTCGTCTCCATTTTTCGCTGTAGGTAGTCTCTGACGCGAAAGCTGGGACGCTCCACCAGCAGAAATGACAACTCTGCACAGGCAAGGATGAAGACGATATTGACTGGAAAGCTCATGTACCCGCCTGTGAATAGCTGCTGCCACAAATAGAGACTGTAAGAAATCTCCCCCAGGTGGCGCATAAGTTTCAGATTGAGCGCTTTTCCCAAAAGCGATTCGTGACGGAACACCGCGTACAAAAGAATGATTGCTATGGCGAGATTCTCAAGCGAGATCCCGATTGTGAGTGTGTACTTCCCGCCCCAACGATAGAAGGCTGGGGTATCAATCGCCATTAAGAAGATGATCGCTGCAATCAGCGATGCGGAATGGGTGGCAAGCCTTCTGAAGGTTCGCCAGACATCCATTTCTATGATGAGCGAAAGCAGGCATCCCGCCATAATTGTGTCGAGGCGGGTATGCAGCATCGTGCCTATATGGTCTCGCATTGACGGCCATGCGTAATAGGTCACAACCCGACTGACTGGCGAAAGAAGGATCACGCCGGTTGCGATTCCAAAATTCGCTCTGCGGCTGAAAAGCATCATGGAGAGAGGCCACAGTAAGTAGAACTGCTCTTCGAGGGAGAGCGACCAGCTGTGTGCCAAAAGCCATCGGCCATCCCTGAGAGGAAAATAGTTTCGCGTATAGGTTGCTGCAGCGACCATATCCGGCGTCCTGAAATGAACTACATTAACCAAACTCAGGAAACCGATAATGAGCAGAAAGACATAGAACGGCGGGAAAATTCGCAGCGTCCGCCTCAGATAAAATCGCTTTAGGCTGATGCCTCCCTCGCGACCAAGTTCCTTAAGCAGTAAGTGAGTGATCAGAAAGCCGCTGATCACAAAAAATACCGCAACGCCCTGGACACCATTGCGGAGCGAGGCGCTGAACGGAATTCGATCCAGGAAACCAGACTGCGTATGTGCCAAAATAACTGCGAATACGGAGACTGCTCGGAGGCCATCAAGCGAAGGAATGGATCGAACACTTTCCTTGCGTATTTCCGTATCTGCCGGCACGAAGCTGGAGTCTAGCATGTCCCACTAATGCCCAGTGTGTTCGACCAAGGCTTATCATTTGCGCTCTCTCAAAATCTCTTCGATTCGCGACTTCGGGAATGGCAGATGCTCTTCATTCTGCTGCAGCCATTGGTAATAGTCCTGCTCGATGGAGTCAGTCCAGCGGGTGTCAATCTGGCCCGCGGTGTACTTGCCCTCTTTCAGGCGCTGATGTCCAAAAAGGTCGCGGAGATGAGTTTCTTCTGAGGATTTGACAACTTGCTCAGCCAATTGCGGCGGAATAAAGATGACCCCGCCATTCCGTCCCAGCACCACATCTCCCGGCATTACCATGACGTGACCGATGCGGGTTGGCCCATTGATGCTCACCATGGTGGAATTCAGAAGCTTGCCGGTCTTTAGCGAGCCATAGTGGTGCGATGGGTCGTAGGAGCGGACAAAAGCAATGAAGTCAGGCAATTCATCAAGGCCATTGATGTCCCTTACAGCACCGTCGTACACAATGCCGGTTCCAGACCTGGCATAGATTGCATTGCCGACATTGTCGCCGATCGAAGGTCCAGCCTCTTTCAGCCCAAAGTGATCGCAGGTATAGACATCGCGCTTTTGCAGCATGTCCACGGGCCATGCGTTCATGGCTCCAAGCCGGTGCATCTTCTCGCCTTCTTCTTCCAGCACCTTTTGCACATCAGGACGGCCGGGCATCCACGCAGCCGTCAGCGCGCGCCCAACCAGGACCTTATCCGGATGGATCGAGAGCCACCCATCCTCGTACTGATGCATGAAGCCGTTTTGCTGGAGCACCGCCCAAGCCTCTTCGAGCGTTACCCGCATCGTGCGATCCAGAATGTCGTCCGGAACTTTGGGACGGCCGTCTGCAAAGCGCTCTCCGTGCCAGTCTGGCGTGTACCGGATCACGTCCTCAGCGGTAAAGAAGCCCTGTTGCGCACTTGCGGCGGGCACCACCACCGCGACCAGCACCAACCAGCAAATCGCGCCGGAAATCCGGCTCAGCTTTCTCGTCATGATTGCATTCGCTCCAATTTTCTCGTCATGCTTTATTCGGTTCAAACCAGGTCGTACCCGGGATTTGTGCTTTTCGAGCCACCTCTTCGTTCATCTCGACGCCCAGCCCTGGCCGATCCGTCACGGTGACGAAACCCTTCTGGATGATTTCACCTTCCTTCACCCAGCTCTTCCAAAGATCGAGAAAGTTGATCCAGTGCCATTCGCACACCAGGAAATTCGGAATCGAAGCGCAGACATGCGCCGTAGACATCATGCCGATGGGCGAGACCACGCAATGCGGCGCCACGGGCACATAATACGTCTGCGCCAGGTTGGCGATTTTCCGGCCCTCGGAGAGGCCGCCTGTCTTCTGCAGGTCTGGCTGGATAATGTCCACGGCATTCTTGGTCAAAAGCTCGCGATATCCCCATCGCAGGTACAAGTTCTCTCCGGCGGCAATGGGGGTTGACGTCGAATGGCGGATGTCCGCCATGGCATCAATATTTTCGGGCGGCACAACTTCTTCCAGCCAGAGCAATCGGAAAGGTTCAAGTTCTTTTGCTACCTGCTTCGCCGTTACTGCGTCGTACCGGCCATGCATGTCGCAGGCAAGTTCCATTTCCCTGGGAATGGATTCGCGCACATGTTTCACCCAGCTCACCATCCGGTCAATCTCGGCGTTGTTGGCGGTCCAGTTCACCCGGTCGAAGCGGTGTGGATCGGCGGCATCGTCCAGATCGATCTTCATCGCCGTAAAGCCCTGATCCTTAATCCACGGCAGCTTCTTGTCAGACTCCGGGCCCAGCGGGTCCTCCATATCGGAGTCGCAATAGATTCGCACCTTGTCACGAAATTTCCCGCCCAAAAGTTGATAGACGGGCAGGCCCAGGGCCTTTCCGGCCAGATCCCACAAAGCGATCTCAATGCCGGTCAATGCAGTGACGTATTGCCCTCCCTGCGCACCCGCGAAGATTCCCGAGACGCGGATTCTCTCCCACAGAGCATCCACATTCAGCGGGTCTTGTCCAACCAACAACCGCCGGAACTGATTCACCAGCGACACGGTTCCGACGGCTGCATCGGTGGATTCGCCTTGCCCGTAGAGTCCCTGATCGGTGTAGACGCGGATGTGCGTTTGCAGTCCGTGCACGCGAACCTCAGCGGTACGGACGTCCGTGATCTTCAGCTTGGGCCGTTGGTACGGAGTGCTTGTCTCCTGGACTGCCGCCGCCAGTGCAGGAAGTGCAAAGGTCCCGGCAATTGGCAAAGCTGCGTTTGTAAGCATCTTCCTGCGCGTGAGCAGACCCATTCAGCAGTCTCCTGTACCCATTTATTTTTCTTCCTTGAAAATCTCGCTTGAACCATGGTGCGGTGGCGTTTTGCTCTTCGGAAAGGCGGCAAAAACCGCGTCCCGTTCTGTCCGGGCATATCATGCCCTATTTCCCGTGGATCTCTATGATTTTTTCCTGTCGTTGCTGCAGCCGACATCCTGTGGCTGCTTTCGCATCGAGACATCTTTCCGAAAGGAATCCACTACCGGCCCGATCGATGTATTTCGCAACCCCAGAATGGCAAAGGTAATCTGGCCTCGCGATAGACGCGCTGTAAAGGTTCTCCGGGGGCAGCGGCGCTATGCCCCTATGGACGCCGCTTCTACCCTCTCGCCTGTGCTAGACTTCTATTTTCGTCGCCATGCGAACCGGTCCAAAGATGCATCGGTATTCCAAGATTCCGACCCGCATGGCCTGTCTCCCCGCAGTCCTGCTTCTCACGCTCTCGTTCGCCACCAGATCGCCGCGCAGGATCACCCGACGCAGGCTCCAGGCCAACCGGCCGGTCAGGTTTTTCCCTCTGCGACGCCGTCGCCTTCCCCAACCGATGCGGCCTCTGCAGCCGAGCCGGCGAGTTCCAGCCCCGCTTTGGGCGTTGGCGACATGGTCGAAGTCAATGTTTACAACGTGCCGGAGCTTACCACCAAAAGCCGTCTGGGCAATAACGGCGACATATACCTGCCGCTCGTCGATTACGTCCACTTAGCGGGCCTCTCCGTCGAAGAGGCGCAAGCCATGATCGAAAAGCGGCTCTCGGATGGAGGCTTTGTAAAAAATCCGCACGTCAGCCTGTCAGTGGACCAATCCGCGTCGCAGGGCGTAAGCCTGCTGGGTGAAGTGGCGCGGCCGGGCGTATACCCGGTGGTGGGCGAGCCGCGATTGTATGACGTCATCTCTTCAGCGGGCGGGTTTACGCCTGCCGCCGGCCAGAGCATCACCGTGACCCACCGCAATCAGTCCGACAAGCCCGTGAATGTACCTTTGAGCCGGAAGCTCAAAGACGACCCGGTGAGCAACATTCCGGTGTCTCCGGGCGATACCATTCTCGTGCACAAGGCGGATATCGTTTATGTGGTGGGAGAGGTCAGCCGGCCCAGCGGTTTCCTGATGGATAGCGATAGCCTGACCGTACTGAAAGTGATTGCGCTGGCAGGGGGGACCACTCGGACCGCCAAGATGAACGGCGTCAGGATCATCCGCAAAGGTCCGGAAGGAATGACGGAAACCCCGGTTCAACTGAAAAAGATGCTGGAAGCCAAAGTCAACGACATTCCCCTGAAGGCGGACGACATTTTGTTCGTCCCCAGTAGCGTCGGCAAAGTTATGCTACAACGCTCGGTGGACGTTGCCGTGCAGGCCGCCGGTGCCGCGACCATTCTCGCCATCCAGTAAGTTTCCAGCTCTTCCCTCAGCGAGCTTCCCGCGTACGCCAGACCCGCTTCAAGCCGCAACCGCTTTCGGCGTCTCCATTCCCAAAAGCCTGTTCAGTATTTCGATATAGGTCAAAGCGGTTTGCCGGCGGGAAAAATGCTGGAGGATATGGCGGCGCCCGTTGCGGCCCATCGTTTCCCGTAGATGCGGATCCGCCGCGAGACGCGCCACGCTTTGGACGAGCTCCGAGGAATTTTCCGGCTCGATACAGATTCCCGCCTGAGCCTGATCGAGGATCTCCCGCGCCTGGCCTTCGACCCCCAGAATTACAGGACGAGCGCAAGCCATGAATTCCAGCATCTTGCTGGGAATTACGGTCTTGAACACTTCGCTCCTTTTAAGCAGAACCAGGCAGGCATCGGAAGCACAGATGTAAGCCGGTATTTTTTCGTGCGCCTGCTGCGCTACGAAACGAATATTGCTCAGCCCGCGCGAACGAACCAGGGAAACCAACGCTTCCCTTTCGGCTCCTTCCCCTACCAGAAGGAAAAGCACCTCGGGCATTGAACTCTGCAGCTCTTCCGCGGCCTCGATCAGCATTTGCAGGCCGTGCGCATTGCCCATGGTTCCGATGTAGGAGACTACAAATTTTCCTTCCCCGCCAAATTCCTTTCGCAGGCTGGTCTCGGCCTTCGGACTGAAAAGTTCAGTCTCAACTCCATTTTCCACGACGGAAATCTTCTCCGGAGGCACGCGCCACTGCCGCACCAGATGCTCCTTGAATGCAGACGTGACCACTACAATATGATCGGAATTCCGGTACAGAAACCCGGCGATCCGCGCCAATGTGCGGTACATGGACGAGTCTTCGTCTCCCGCGCCAACCGCGGCGAGCGACTCGGGCCAGAGGTCGCGAACTTCGAAGACGAAACGCGCCCGCTTGCATCGAGCCAGCCACCAGCCGGACAGTCCAACCAGCAACTGCGGAGAGCTGGCAATTACAATGTCCGGACGCGCCGTGAACAGCCCCGTGCCGGCGGCGGAGACGCAAAACGAACTGTAGTTCAAGATGCGCTCGTACGCTCGGCGGTTAGGAAACGGAAGCAGCCAGGTGCGGACAACCTTCACTCCGTTTATTTCTTCCCGGGTGACCAGGCGGCGAAACTTGCTTCGATACTCCGGCGGCACCACACCCGTGGGATGATTGGGAAATCCCGTGAGCACGGTCACATCCTGCCGTTCCTGCGCCCAGTAGCGCGAGAGTTCAGCAACCCGCGCAGCGGGCGCTCCCATCTCCGGCGGAAAATATTGCGATACGTAGAGGATCTTCACTAGTCCTTAGTAATAGCAAAGCTTGAAAGCGCCCTTGTAGCACAAGGCTCGAGTGCGCTTGGCCCGGCTGCGCGCATAAGCCTCCCAACGTTCAGCATACTGGGAAAATATTTCGTCGCCGGTAAGCCGGTACATCAGCCGCAACTGCGCGATGTGCAGCTGGTGATAAAAAGGGCTGGCGACCATGGGCAGCCGCGTGCCCGATTGCTCGTAGAGCGACCAGAACCCCATGTCGTAGCGATCGAGATTCTTGCGCAGCGTCTCGGCTGCACGGTTGAACAATCGCTCCGCAGCCTGGTCATGCGTGGCGAGAAAAAAGTCATATACGCCCCACGCTGCCCAAATGAATCCGTTGAGAATGTGGGTCGGCGGCGAGACGATGTACTCCTCAAACCAGATGTCGCCGCGCTCGTCGGTAAAAACGACTCCGCCATCTTTCGTGGACTTTGAAAAACTAATGAAGGCAGAGGCTGCGGCCTTGAGATACACATCCCTCTCAGTCTCCTGTGCCATGCGCACCAGCAGCGAAATCCCCTGTCCCTGGGCCAGACCGGAGTACCACGGCGCTCTCAGCGGAGTTCGGTATTCCCAGTCGAACCAGTGGTTCCAGACTGGAATTCCGAAGGAGTTTGCCTCCAGATGTTGCACCAGCCAGTCTGCAGCCGCCACTGATTTTCTCTTGTGCTCCGCGTTCCGGGTGCGCAGATAAAGATTGAAGTTCCCCAATCCCCACTGCGCGATCGCGATGGGGTTGTACTGCAGGCCGATGATCCCGTGGTAGTTGAGCAACGGAATCCCGCCGGCATCGTGCGGTCCGGAGTACCCGGCCTTCTGGGCAAAGAGCATGTAGTATTCGCCAAGTTTGCCGACGGACGCTTCCGGATTCACCTGCGGCTGGTCATGCCAGAAAGTCAGCTGGCTTTTCCCGGGCAACAAATATGCGCTGGAAATGCGACGGTAGTAGTTCAAACGGGCCGCAACAGACATAAGCTGACGACGTAAATCGCCCTGATTTTCCGGGCCTAATTTTGCGATCGCGATTTTCCGATCTCGATTTTTTGAACTATAGCATGCCGGCTGGAGAGACGCGCCAAATCGAGGTTTTAAGGTCATCCCCGTCGGTTGCAACCGTCGTAACCGCCAGACACTGCGCAGAGTTCTGCCCGTCGGGCAGCAGCGCGTTGCCATATTGAAACAGCGCCATGGGCCAGGAATCTTTTCGCCAGTGCGCCAAATCGCTCCATGCAAGGCCATCCCGGCTGCCGTAGATCCGAACATTGCGATCCCGATTGACCTGGCTGGGCTCGACCATGGTGGAAAAGAAAATTGCGCCGCCCGCGCGGCATCCGTAAATCGACGAACTGCTCAACCCTGCGAGCTCTGTGAGACTTCCTTTCCGGTCAAGACGGTACACATGATTAGATTCGAGCGGCGTATCGGACGAGAAGTAGAGTCCATCAGGAGCCGGCACCAGAGCAACGGCGCGGGCCTGCTGATGGCCGGAGAGCACTGCATCCACAGTCCTGAAATCGCAAGAGGCGCGCAGGATGCGGCATTCGGCGCCGTTGTCCCCGGTCAGCAGCCAAAGGCAGTTGGCCCACTGGTCATAAACAATATTATGAACGTGGCGTATCGCTCCGCGAGGAAACGTATATGCGACCTCCCAATTCGCACCCAGATCGGTGGAAGCGTAAATATGCACTTCATCACGGTCCGGATTGTCGAAGTATTCGCCCCAGAAGGCGTGATCGCCCGGCGCGGCGGTGATGTGCAGAGGACGGGTACCTCGCAGCACGCGATGAGTCATTCGAAATTCATTTTCTCCCGGAGAGAGCGTGAGAATCGCGCCCGGCACTGCGGCGACAATGTGCCCCGAGCTCAAAGCTGCCAGAGCATGAAAGCCGTCGCGGAAGAAACGAAAAGTCAGCCGCGACGTGGCACTCAGATTTCTCCACCAGGCGGGCGCATAGTGGGCTACCGGCCGCCACTCGGTGGCATCCGCGTTCGCTTTTATCTGCGCCCGCAATAAAGAGTAGCCGCGCGATGCATATAGAAGATCGCCATGCCAGGCCAGCGCACGCAGCCGTGGAAGGTCGGCGAGTCGAGTCAAACTCAGGACGCCTGGTTGGGACGAAGGCGATGCTTCATGAACGGCCATATTTTGCCAGTGCCGCGGTGATTGTCACTCGGAGCCGTGTCGGTTCAATGCCCGTGCGCTCTTACAGGTCTCGCCGTCCGAAGGAACGGGGAAAAAAAGTGTCGTAAATCCTAAAGGGGTCCTTCCACTCCACCAGTCGATTCGTGAACGAATGGGCCAATTCCGCTCAGGATGACAACTTCCCATCTCTCAGTTCTCAGATTTGAGGACGAGGTACGGGCCGATCGCGAGGACATCCATGCGGGTGCGCTTGAAACAATCAATCGCTTCCTCCGGCGTGCAGACGATCGGCTCGTTCTCATTGAAGCTGGTGTTCAGGATGACCGGGATTCCCGTCCTGCGCTCGAATGCGCATATCAGATCGTAGTACAGCGGATTCTCTTCTCGGCTCACCGTCTGCAGCCGTCCCGTGTCATCCACGTGATTGACCGCGCACAGCTGCACTCGTTTCTCGGGACGGATCTTGTAAACGTGCAGCATGAACGGCGAGGGATGGTCATGCTCAAAATATTCGTGCTGTTTTTCCACCAGAATCGACGGCGCAAACGGCCGGAACCACTCGCGGCGCTTGATACGGGCATTCAGCACATCTTTCATATCGGGCAGGCCGGGATGGGCGACGATCGAACGATTGCCCAGCGCCCGCGGCCCCCACTCCATGCGCCCCTGAAACCATCCCACAACGTTTCCTGCCGCGATCTGCTCCGCCACCGCGTCGAGCAGCGGCTCGCGCTCCAGCTCGCGGTAGCTCAAATCTGCCTGCTTGAGATCAGACTCGATCCGCGAGTCGGAAAATTCCGGCCCAGATAGGAGTTCTTCATCTGGTAGCGGCGCGGCTGCTGCAGCACCGAGTGATAGGTGTGCA
This sequence comes from Terriglobia bacterium, assembly GCA_963814725.1. Taxonomy (GTDB): domain Bacteria; phylum Acidobacteriota; class Terriglobia; order Terriglobales; family Acidobacteriaceae; genus JAIQFF01. The sequence goes on along the minus strand of CAWFDY010000009.1, from coordinate 621,856 downwards.
AAGCCGCGCCGATGGCCAGCCCTTCATCTCCTGCGGCGGGCTGGATCCATGTCCGTCGAAATGGCGTCTGCTGAAAGAGCTTTCCGTTGGCCACGCTGTTCAGCGCGCAGCCTCCAGCCATCGCCAGGTCTTCCGAAGGCACGCGCAGGTGCAACTGCTGCAACAGGTGAAAAAAAACTTCCTCGAATCGATGCTGCATGGCGTAGGCGAGGTCCATGTCGCGCTGGGTGATTTCAGCGTGCGGCTCCCGCGGCGGCCCGAAGATCTTCTCCATGCGTTCGGAAAAATGCCGCGCCAGCCGCACCGTTCCGTCCGGCTGGATCTCCATGCCCTGATTGCTTCCCAGAGGCTGGAAGTAGTTCAGGTCAAGCCGAAACGCCGAATCTGCCAGCTCGATGATTTCGCGCAACCTGCTCGCAGTATGTTTCCTTCCCATAAGGCGCCAGGCCCATCACTTTGCCTTCATCGCCATATTTCCCGTAGCCGATGAACTCGCAGATCATGGTGTAGAAGCTGCCCAGCGAATGCGGCAGAAATACCCGATCCAGCACTTCGATCTCGTTGCCCTCGCAGCGCGCCATCATGGTGGATACAAAATCCCCGGAGCCGTCATAGCTGAAGCCCGCAGCCCTCTCCCAAGGCGAGCAATAGTAGGCGCTGGCAATGTGCGCGATGTGATGCTCGATATGGTGTTCCTGAAATCGGAGTTCTTTCGGCATCGACATCGAGCGCGTTCGCCAACAGCGATCGCACGTCGCGCATCGCCTCTTTGCGCTGGCGCAACTTGATGAAGTTCAGGATCTTGGCGGGATTCGCCAGCGCGTACTGGACTTTCTTCGCCAGGTTGGCATCGCTGTCCTGCCCCACTGCGACGTGATCGATATCCGTGATACGCGCGCCCAGCCGCATCCAGACAAGCCTTGACCGCCGCCGCCGGAAATCCGCCATAGTGTTTCACCCGGTTCAGCCGCTCTTCGGCGATTGCGAATACCACTTCTCCATCCTGCATGATGGCGGCCGAGGCGTCGGCGTGAAACATATTGAGGCCGAGAATCAGCATGCGGAGTCTGGCGTTTTTAGAAGGCGTGTCATGCTGTGGCGCGTCCGGCCAGGTCCGTCGTCATGAGCCGCGGGGCGCCGCGATCAAGGAAGGTCTGCATCCAGATCTCAAGCGTAAGAAATTGCCAGATTTGCATCGACCAATCCTGTGCGCCTCGGCGATGCTCATCCACAAAACGCCGCACCGCCTGCGGGCGGAACAAGCCCGCGGCTGGCGGATTCGCGATTCGGATAGCAACTCGTCCGTCATTTCTTTCAGGTCATTGGCCAGCCAATAATCTATTGGCGCGGCAAATCCTGCCTTGGTTGCGAAAGCACTTCGCGCGGCAAAATATCCTTCATCGCCTTGCGAAAAATATATTTCGTTGTCGGGCGTAAAACTCCCTTCAGTTTCAGCCGCGGTGGAACATTCCAGGCTACGAACTCGGCCAGCTCACGATCCAGAAATGGCACGCGAACCTCGACTGACGACGCCATGCTCATCTTGTCGTTGTAGGTCAGATTCAGGCTAGTCATAAAAATCTTGGTATCCAGATAGAGCATCTGGTTCAGGAAATCCGCGTCCTCCACTCGCTCGAATCCGGCGCGGTGGCGGGTCGCCGGGTCGCAACCGGCCATCTCTCCCCTGAAGGCCGTCGAGTAAAGCGCAGACTTCTGGTCGCCATCCAGATACGTGCAATTCATCACAAACGCTCTACCGGCGAGAGCGATGCGCTGCGTGCCATTTTCTTCATCAGCCGGACTCTCCCTTTCACCGATGTCCCGCGCAGGCTGGGAACTCCAGCAACAGTTCCGGCAATAGGCTGCGGGCGGCCGGCAGGGACACGCTGGTACGTCTCGGCCCAGTAGTGCGCCACATGTTTTCTATATCCGGCAAACAACTCGTCGCCGCCGACGCCGGAAAACAAAACTGTCGCCTGCTTTCGCGCTTCACGGCACACCAGATACGCCGGGATCATTGCCGGATCGGCGGTAGGCTCATCCATGTGCCAGGTAAGCCTGGGCAACAGATTCGCCGACATCCGGCTCGACCACGATGTGCTGGTTCTCACAGCCCAAGCGCCGCGCCAGGCGAGCCGCGACTTCCGGATCGTCGAGCGCGTTCTCGCCGACACGATACTTGGACGGAAACGTGATCGTGTAAGTGCGCACTGGCTGCCGGCTGGCTCGCCGCCATCATGGCCACGATGCTTGAGGAATCCAGCCCCGCGCTCAGGAACGCTCCTATCGGCACGTCACTGATCATCTGGGCTTCCACTGAATGCTGAAACCGCTCCCGAATCTCGTCCGCCAATTCCGCCTCCGACCGCGGCAAACGCAGCATCGGCAGGCGGAAAAGTCAGGTCCCAGTATCTTTCGATCTTTAACTTCGCCCTCGCGAAACGATCGCGCAGTGTCCCGCAGGAAGTTTCGGAATCCCGCGAAACATGGTTCCGGGATCTGGCACCCACAGAAATGTCAGATATTGATGCAGCGCTTCGCGGATCGAGTTCCGCATCGATTCCCGGAACCTGCAGCAGTGCCTTGATCTCCGAGGCGAACGCGAAGCGTTTACCCTGGCGCGCATAATAAAAAGGCTTCATCCCGAAGTGATCGCGCGCCATAAACACACTCGGCGTGCCTGAGCGAATGTCGCAGATTGCGAACGCAAACATCCCGTTCAGGCGCTTGACGCATCCGGCCCTTCCTCTTCGTACAGATGCAGGACGACTTCGGTGTCGCGTCTCGGAGACGAACCGATGCCCTTTGCCTGCCAGTTCCCGGCGCAATTCGGGGAAGTTGTAGATTTCCCCGTTGTACGTGATCCACAGCATCCGCTGCGGTTGCACATCGGCATGTGCCCATCCGGCGAGAGATCGAGGATCGCAAGCCGCCGGCTGCCTAGACCGATGTACGATCCGTCAGGGAAGCGCCGCTCCCACAGCCCCGAGTCATCCGGACCGCGGTGTGCCTGTATCGATGTCATTCGCGCCAGGGTTTCACGGTCTCCGCAATTGGCCAACCCGCTGATGCCGCACATGAGCCTGCGTCATCCCTTCTTGTTTTCGCGCAACTCGCTTGTGCGCAACTCGCTATTACGCAATTCACTTGTGCGCGACTCATAGATCTTGGCTTTGATGTGAAAAATCTGCACCCCCTGAAATCCGCAATAAATCAGCCCAGGAACACCATCCAGAAATCCCAGGCGGAGAATATAACGGTAGAAGAAAAACAAAAAGGGCGAGCCGGGAATGCCGAAAAGCCTTTTCCTCAGCCAGCGGCGGCGTTGGGCCTGGGTGCCGAAAAGAGAGGGCGGAATCTCATTCGAATTCGCCTCTCCCTCGAGCCAGACCCGCGCATCCCAGTTCGAATATTCATTGTGTTTCTGGATGTAGCGACAGATCGATTCCACGTTGTGGTGGAGGAACGGGTTTTTCAACCTGCCGTCTTGCCTTCCACCATGACGTGCTCGTGCACTTCCATGTCGGACATCGAGGCATCCTGATCTTTCAGCCGGCACTCATAACGCCCCTTTCCGCGGCGAAACAGCGAGAGTTTGTAAAATCCGGCATCGCCGTGGCGCAACGCTCCGCCCAGAAAGTACATACGCAGCGCAATGTGGTAGCCGTCAATCGCCGGGTCTTCGACCGCGCGCCGGATTTCCTCCGACAACTCCGGAGTCAGCGCTTCGTCGGCATCGACCAGAAATACCCAGTCATGGGCGAGAGGGAGCGTGTCCATGGCCCACTGACGCTTCTTGGGCCAACCGCCGGAATAATGAAACTGAACTACCTTCGCGCCGAAAGACGCGCAATCTCGGCCGTCTCATCGCTGCTTTGCGAATCCACGACATACACCTCGCCAACGTCGCGCAAAGATTTCAGGCATCGCGGCAAATTGCGAGCCTCATTTCGCACCGGCACGATCACGCTCACGGGTAGAGACCGCGCCGGAGCGCCCATTTGTTGCTGCCGGGGTTCTTCCAGTTTCTGCATGGCGGTCGAAATGCTGTGAACAGTTTACATTGAAGCTGCGGCATCTCTCGTATACCCGCTGCAGTTCTTGCCGCCGGCAGCGCGGCTCCGCAGCGGTTTTCGGCTGTGCAACTGTGCTAACATCCGGCTAAGTTCACCTTCGTGGCCAACGCCCGCTCCATTCCCGAACTGAAAGACTCCGACCTGAAAAAGGAAGTCCGGGAGTTCTGGAACTCAGACCCTTGCGGCACCCGCTACATGGACGGGGCAGAAGACTTCGAGGCCCACGCCCGCGCTCGTTACGCGCTCGAACCCTACATTCCGGAATTCGCCGGATTCGCGGACGCCCGCGGACTAAAAGTTCTGGAGATCGGCATGGGCATGGGTGCTGACTACCTGGAGTGGTTGAAAGCCGGAGCCCACGCCACCGGAGTCGATATGTCGGCGGCTTCTCTTGAACGCGCGCGCCGGCGATGTCAATCGGCGGGATACTCGCCCGACCTGCGACTGGCCGATGCCGAGCACTTGCCCTTCGCCAATGATGGCTTCGACGTGGTTTACTCCTACGGCGTGATGCACCACAGCCCGGATACCCGGCGTTGCCTGCGGGAAGCGTGGCGGGTTCTGAAGCCGGGAGGCAAGGCCCGCATCATGGTCTATCACCATCCCTCTCTCACCGGATTGATGTTATGGCTGCGCTACGGAATGCTGCGGCGCAAATCCATACGCGAAGTGGTCTATCAACGCCTGGAGAGCCCCGGCACCAAGACTTACAACCAGGCCGAGGCTTTGTCGCTCATGGAAGGATTCGAAGAAGTCCGGATGCGGCAGGTTTTCAGTCCAGGCGATCTGTTGCTGCATCGTCCCTCTGCCCGATTTCAATCGCCTCTGTACCGGCTGGTATGGAAATTCTATCCGCGCTTTCTGGTGAAAGCCTTTGCCGCAGGTGGGGTTTGTTTCTTCTGATCTCGGCCAAAAAGCCGACCTGAGGACAGTACTGACTCTGGCTTCATAGCAGGCGATCTCTTCTACGCGGCCACGGAATTCAGCTCACACCACCTCTGCAATACATACAAGGACCACACCCGGGACCACGACGTCCGCTGATCCAGAAAATCCTTCCAGACCTGCATCACGGAATCGTGATTGAGCACTCTCCCCAGCGGCCCCGGCGGAATATTCTGGAAAGCCGCCTCCATCTCCGGACGCAAATTTTCCCGCATCCAACGCTCGTAGGGCAGGGTGAAGCCCTGCTTCTTGCGATGGACGATCTCGTCCGGCAGCGCTCCCTTCAAGGCCCCAACCAGCAATGGTTTGGGTACTTTCGCATCCATCTTCCAGGCGCCAGGCAGGGACATCAATTTGTCAGCCAGTAGATGATCAATGAGCGGAACTCTGAGCTCGAGCCCGTGGGCCATGCTCATCACATCGGAATCTCTCAGCAATGTGTTCAGCATGTAGCAGCGCGCTTCCAGATAAGAGACACGATTGATGGGATCAAGTTCGCCGGCATGGCTCAGGCTTTCCCGCAACGGAGCATTCGCCCGCGCCATGCATTCCTCATCGATCAACGTGAGCAGTGAATTGCGCTGTCCGGGCGTGAACAGGGCGCGCGCAAGAAAATAAGGATGGAGTGCCCCATCCCGCGCGCCGCCGAGCGTGGCCAGTTTGCGATTCTGGTCGGAATCCGAGGCCACCGAACTGAATACGCGCGCCAGAGGCCGTCGCAGCGCCGATGGGAAACGCCCCCAGAACTGGTCGAAGCGCTCCATGCGCGGAACATCGCGAAAGCTCGAATAACCGGCAAACAGTTCATCCCCGCCCAGCCCCGACAGCGCCACCTTAATTCCGGCGGCCCGCGTCTGCCGGGCAATCAGATAAGTGTTGAATCCGTCGATGCTGGGCTGGTCCATGGCCTTGAGCGCGTACGGAATGGCGTCCAGCGCATCCCCCTGCGAGACCATGATCTCCTGATGGTCGGTCGCGAAAGCCCGGGCGGCGGCGCGAGAATATTCTGCTTCGCTGTATTCCCCCTCGCGAAAAACGATGGAGAAAGAATTGAGCCGGATCCCGGCCCGGCTCAAGATTCCAGCCACGCTGCTGGAGTCAATCCCTCCGGAAAGAAACAGTCCCACCGGAACGTCGCTCACGGTCTGCATTCGGACGGCCTGATCCAGAGTCGCGTACACCTGGTTTTCAAGATGCTTCCGCGCCGTCTCATTGCCCTGCAGATAGCTCGACGCTGTACTCGCACGGCCATGGGGCGCGAGGTCCCAGTACATGGTCTTCTGCAGGCGTCCCTGTTCCCACACGGCGTAGTTTCCAGCCTCGAGGGCTGAGACCCCTTGAATCATCGTGATGGGATCGTAAAGCGATCCGAAATTCAGATAGTTGATCAGGCCGGCCTGATCCAGGCGCCGTGGAATCAGCCCCGTGCCCAGAAGTGTGCGCAGTTCGGAGGCAAACAGGAAATACTGCCCCGTGGAACAGTAATAGAGCGGCTTGATGCCCATGGGATCGCGGCCCAGCAGGAGCCGCGACCGCTTCGCATCCCAGATTGCGAAAGCAAACATTCCGCGCAACTCGCCCAGGCACTTCTCGCCCCATTTGCCATAGGCCTTGAGCAGAACCTCGGTATCCGACTGGCTTTCAAAGCGCGCGCCTTCGCCCTGCAGCCGGGTTCTAAGGTCGCGAAAATTGTAGATTTCGCCGTTATAGACAATCCAGTTTCCGGTTTCCGCATCCTGCATGGGCTGATGGCCCAGGGAGAAAGATCGAGAATCGCCAGCCGCCGGCTGCCTAAACCAATTTCGAGGCGGGGAGCCGTCCTGGCCTGGAGGACCACGGTTCCGCGGTCGTCCGGCCCGCGGTGCGCCAATGAATCGGTGGCTTGCTCCAGAACGTTCGCAGGAAGAGAGCAGTTACTCGCCAGGATGCCGAAGATGCCGCACATGAATGGAGACTATATTAGCGCGACTCATCCTGATAGCACTGTGTGCGGGGGCTGATGGCACACACACATCGTCAGGATGCCTGCGAGACGCTGCTGCGAAAGTGAGGCCTTTTGCCGATCGCCTCAATGAAGAACGCGCCGACGATCAGATAGGCCCAGGCAAAGTAGCGGTCTTCAGGATTAGGAAAAAGCAAAAACCGCGCCATCGCAGCCAGGGCAATCGCGATAAGCAATTGACGAGCCGGGGAGGCACGTGGCGACCATCTCCAAACCGCGATGCTCACTAGTGTCCACATTGCCAGTTCCTGGCCTCCGATTGCCTCCAGCCCGCGGCCGATAGCTCGAATGTACTCACGCCAGCTCACATGCGGTGCGATCTCGGCCGGATATCTTCCGCCGATGAAGCTGTAACGAAACAGCACGCTCCAGCCGTAGTTGCCGGAAAAATGATTAATGAAGAGCACGCTCGCTGCCGCAACCCCGGCGAGAATCGCGGAATGTGCGACCGACACTTTGCCGGTCCCGGCCAGCCAGATCAGAACCAAAAGCGCGATCAGAACATTGTCCGTCCGCACCCAGATACTTACGAGCAACAGGAGGATGCCCGGAAACAGGCGCTCCCGAAGCAGAGCCCAAAGCGCCGCCAATAGCACCAGAGACGACAGAGCGTCCGGCGTGCCGATTCTGCCGAGACCACGATGGCCGGAGTCGCCATCAGCAATGCGCACAAGAGTGGCCGCCCGGTCCAGCCCAGCAGCACCAAGCCGATTCCAAACAAGGAGATCGCCGACACGAGTGTGATGGCTCGCTGAATCGGTAACCCGGTCCGCGCTAGAAAATCAATCTTTTCCACATACAGTGGTCGTATCGCGTACAGCGGTTCCAGTTGGGCGAGGTGCCCGGGGCTGTCCAGAACCGCACTGGCCTCAGCCCGCAGATTTTCATGCTTAATGATGGGATAGATCTTTTGGACGTCCTGGTTCCGTCCCCGAACCAGGGCCTCATAGATGTAGCGGTCAAAATCGTCGGCCACCGGACGGATAAAGCATATCCAGGAGAGCGCGGCCACAAAGACCGTATATATAAAGAATGCGAGGATGCGCCGCATGTTCACGACCTCACCCGGTCTCGTTGCGCGAAATTTGACGCTAGTGGCGAAGTGACCTCTACGCGCATTCCGTATGTGCGAGGAAAGAATGCTAACGTAGTTTGTACTAAACGCATGCAGAACGCCATAGACACTCTCACGACCGCGCCATCCGCTGTGCCTTCTTCAACCGGGTTCACCCGCCGGTTTCTGCTGCTGGCGGGAGCGACTTCGGCGGCAGTCGTCTTGCCCTGCTACTGGCACCGCAGCATTGCAGCTGGAGATCTCGCCAGCCACACCTACAACGCGTGGCTCGCGCAACTGGTCGCGCAGGGGCAGGCACCGGGGCTGTACCTGGCACATCAGTGGAACAATATTCTTTTGGACGTTGCGCTGACCCGGCTCGGAGGCGTGGTGGGCTTCGGGGCGGCGGAGAAGATCGTAGTGCCCGTTGGTGTGCTCATATTTTTTTGGGGAGCCTTCGCGCTGATTGCGGCGGCAACAGATCGCGAGCCCTGGTTCCTGACGCCGGCAATCGCCATGGTGGCATACGGTTGGACATTTCAGATGGGCTTTCTGAACTACTACCTTTCTTTAGGGCTCGCTTTTTTTTCGGTCGCGCTTTCCTGTGGCGAGGACACGGCCGCGGAAACTTGTCGGCCTGGCTTTCGCAGTGTTGGTTCTCCTGGCCCATCCCGTGGGACTGCTTTGGCTGGCCGGGACTGCTAATACATCATCCTGGCTGACAGATTACCGGGCCGTGGCGATGGACGCTGTTTTCGGCAGCGCTGATGACGATCCCTGTCACCCATTTCTATATTTCACATCACTATCGAACTTACGATCCGGTAGGGCGGCACTTTACCTGTTTATCGGGCCTGATCAACTCGTTGTCTACGGCCATCGCTACCGCATTTTGGCTGCTTTTTACTTCCTCCTTGCGGTGACTTTTCTTTTGGGCGCCTGGCCGAGTGGGGAAACAAGAATTTCCTGGCGTAGAATCCGGACGCCTTTGGAGTTGTGGGTGCCTGCGCTCTTCGGAATCGCCATGGTCTGGGGAGACATTGCCATCCCCAAGATGCGTCCGGTTTTACATTTTGCGCTGCGACTGAGCACCATTACTGCGGTGATGGGGTTGTGCATTCTGGGTTGTGTGCGTCCGCAAAAATGGCATCTCGCGAGCTTGCTGGCGTTGCGCGGCGGTTTTTTTCTCGTGGATGTATCAAGATCAGCCGTGCTGAACCGGATGGAGGCGCAGGCTGAAACCCTGGTACGCTCGTTGCCCTACGGGCACCGGGTGATCTCAACTCTCTGGTCACCTCCCGGCTGGAGGCTTGGCCCGGAGCACGTCGTAGATCGGGCCTGCATCGGCAAGTGTTTCGTGTATTCCAACTATGAGCCTTCCACCCGGCAATTCCGGGTGCGGGTCAGCCCGGAGGGAAATCCGATCGTAGTCTCTTCGCCGGCCGTGAGCCTGGCCATGAATGAGGGGAGATATGTGGCGACACCTGCGGACTTGCCGACGGCGCAGATCTACCAATGCGACGAACAGGATCTAAGTAAGCTGTGCATGCGAGAGTTGGCCCCCGGAGAAATCAACGGCCGGATTGGCTATCACCCGCCCAACTAGGGACATTGCCATTTGATCTTCGTCCTCAATCGACATGGTTCAGCCGGACACCCACAGTCTCCGCCCTCCAGCCTCCCATCCGCAGGCGCCATCGCCACGAGCAATGCGTGGCTGGACGCTTCATGCCCTGGCTGCATCACACTCAAACAGGCCCACCGGTTCCTGATCTTATCGGTACTGGTGTTGAGTGCCCTGTATGTGGCACACGGCCTGAAGCGGGGTTGGGTGCCTGCTGACGAAGGTTTTCTAGGACAATCCGCTGAGCGTGTTCTTCAGGGAGAACTTCCTCATCGCGAGTACCGCGAAGGCTACACCGGAGGCTTGACTTTCCTGAACGCGGCGGCCTTCAAGCTTTTCGGGACAAACCTGGCAAGTCTGGCTACATGTTGTTCCTGTTTTTTCTGCTTTGGGTCCCCGCGTTTTTCTACTGCCTCCACTTTGTTTCCGTGCCTGCGGCTGCAGCCCTCACCTTGCTTGCGGTAGCCTGGAGCATTCCGAACTATGGGGCCGCTTTACCGTCCTGGTACAACCTCTTTTTTGCCACCTTCGGCGTGGCGGTTTTATTGCATTACATTGAGACCCGACGCCGTGGCTGGCTTTTTTTGGCGGGAGTTTGCGGTGGCATTTCCTGCCTTTTCAAGCTTACCGGCCTTTATTTTGTTGGCGGGGTCTTACTCTTCCTGTTGTTTCGGGAACGCACGGCGCCCGAAACGAAGGCAGTGAGCCACACCGGGGCCTCTCTTCTACCGTATCTTTCTCTTGGCCGTTGTCTTTGCTACGAAGTCCTGGTTTTTGGCGTCTTGCAAAAGGTGGGCCATCCCGCAATTTATCTTTATTTTTGGACCCCTGAACTCGCCATTGGTGCAACGATACTCTGGTGCGAGTTTTATTCTCCTGAGCGCCGCACTCGCCGATTTGCTTTCCTGTTTCGTGAGTTGATGCCGTTCGCCGTGGGCTTCGCCGCCCCCTTGGCAATATTCCTGGGACGATACGTTCTGGCCGGAAGCCAATCCCGGCTACTGGAGATTTTCACGCTTGCGGCCCGCCAGCTTGACTTCGCGGCTTTCCAGCCATCGCTGCTTAAGGTCATCGGCGGTGTTCTTCTCAATGTGTTCTTTATTGCTGCCGCTTTCCTGACCAGAGGCAGGGCCGCTAAAATCGCCGCCACCCTGTTGATGCTGGGGATACCCGTCGCCCTGCTTCTGGTCGGGCAGAGCGCTATGTGGATCGAGCCGCCTGGGGCGCGATCTGGTGTCTCCTTCCCGTGGTTGTTGTGTCTGGCGCAGCCCTGTTGGTTCGCTTCTCAAACCGCAGTTCCGCAGACCCCGTGCAGGCGCAAAAGGTTTTCCTGGTTTTATCGGTCACCGCCGCTTGCAGCCTGATCCAATTTCCGTTCGTTATTTCCATATATTTCTGCTACGTTGCGCCCCTGGCTTTTTTCCGGCGGCGGTGGTGGTCTGTACAAGCCGCCCCGATGGGCTGTAATCGGCGCGCTGGCTTTTTGTCTTTTTTACGTCGTTCTGGAAGTAACACCAGGATTCATCGAGGACATGGGCGAGCAGTATGTCTCCCGACAAGCAAGTCGCAGTCCTCACCCTGCCGCGCGCAGGAGGCCTTCGCGTTTACCCGGGGCAGGCTCGGGAGTATGAGGAACTAAGCGCCATCCTCAAGCAGCATGCCCGCGGAGAATACATCTACGCGACTCCGGACTGCCCCGAAGTCTATTTCCTCAACGGGTTTCGCAATCCCACGCCGGCCTTGTTCGACTTTTACGAAATCCGGGTCGAACCAAGCGGATCCTGGGAAGTGATCCGGCACCACGACATCAACCTCGTGGTTTACAATCCCCCCCCAGTTTTCTGGGCCCGTGCCCGCAGACCTGAGGGCCGCGGTCGAACAGGAGTTCCCAAATCGCGCCGAGATTGGTAGATTTGAGGTATGGAAGGAATGACCAAGGTAACCTCGGTCCAGCGCCATGATTGAAGCCCTCCGCTCGGTGCTTTCTCTCTCGTGGGCCTATCAGTCCTTCTGGCACGCCGTCGGGGGGCGGAGCGGAACCGGATTCTGTTGCGGGATTACATTCGTCCCGCGGCTGGCGATCGCCGTTCTGGATATCGGATGCGGACCGGGAACCATGGTGCCTTATCTCGAAGCTGAGTATGTGGCCTTGATGTCAGCCCGGAATACATCGACCGCGCCAGGCGTCGTTTTCCGCAGGCGCGTTCCTATGCCAGCGCGTCGGCCAGCATGATATTGTCGAACCGGGTCTACTTCGACATTGTCCTGGCGCTGGGCGTGCTCCACCACCTCGACGACGACGAGGCGGTGGCACTCTTTCAGTTGGCCCGCGACGCCATGAAGCCGGGAGCGAGGCTGGTGACGATCGACGGAGTCTGGACGGACGATCAATCTGAAGTGGTGAAGTATCTTCTTTCGCGGGATCGGGGACGCTTCGTGCGCAGCCAGGACGGCTACCGGGAACTTGCCGCGAAAGTCTTTTCGAATATCGAATCCGTTATCCGGCACGATATGCTCCGAATCCCGTACACTGTGGTGATCCTGAAGTGCTTTCGTGAACGTCCGTCCGCGCACAACTAACGATGGATGACAACGATGATCCATGGAAGCCATGATTCATAGCATCAATTCACGGCCGAGCGGACTGTCCGTGGTGGTCCCGGTTTACCGCAGCGAAGCCATCCTGCCCGAGCTGGTCCAGCGCCTGGAAGCGTGCTCAGCCGGATCACATCCGTTACGAACTGGTGCTGGTCAACGACTGCAGCCCGGACCGAAGCTGGGACGTAATCTGCCATCTTGCGGAGCGCTATCCCTGGATTCATCCCATCAACCTGATGCGCAACTACGGCCAGCACAATGCCCTGCTGTGCGGCATTCGGGCGGCGCAATATGACGTGATCGTCACCATGGATGACGATCTGCAGCATCCCCCGGAGGAGATCCCGAAGTTGCTGGCGGTGCTGGCGCAGGGTTTCGATGTCGTCTATGGCACGCCGGAGCACGAAGAACACGGCTTCCTGCGCGATCTGGCTTCGCTGGTGACCAAAATGGCGCTGCAGAACGTTATGGGCGCAGCGATTGCCCGCCAGGTTTCCGCTTTTCGTGTCTTTCGCGCCGAGGTGGCCAGCGCATTCAGTCACTACGAAGGATCGTTTGTCTCCATCGACGTACTGTTGACCTGGGGCACGAATCGTTTTGCCGCGGTGCCGTGGCTCACGAGCCCCGCGAACAGGGCGCTTCCGGCTACACCTTCCGCAAACTGATCACCCACGCGATGAACATGATGACCGGTTTCACCACCCTGCCCTTGCAGTTAGCCAGCCTCTGGGTTTGGTGTTTACCTTTTTGGTTTTGGATTCTGTTTTTCGTCCTGGGCCGGTATTTCATGCACGGCGGACAGTGTTCCCGGCTTTCCGTTTCTCGCCTCGATCGTCGCCCTGTTTTCCGGGGCGAGTTGTTTGCCCTGGGCATCATCGGCGAATACCTGGCCCGCATGCACTTTCGCAGCATGCAAAAGCCTCCCTATGTGGTGCGGGTTGATGCCGAGAGCCGGAAAGTTGAAGGGTTACCGAGGTCGAAGCAACGCGGGTAAGTGGTTCCATAACTGGAAGGGTATTCGTTGAAACAATGAAGGCCGACGCTGTTCCATGCGGAATGCACCTGGAAGAAAAAGACATCCTGCCGCCCGAGCCGGAGTGTCCTTTGTGTTTTTTCGATGGCGACCGCTCTCCCGTTTTTCGGCTGCAATCGGACCCGGAAGTGTTTTTGCTCGCTTGTCCCAGTTGCCGCGGTTTTTCCGCATCCCGCCTTCCTACTGATGATGCTCTCCGCGCCTATTACAGCAGCTACTACGAGCAGCGTCCCGATTCCGAAAACGTCACCTTCCACGAACCGCGCCGCTTTGCGAAGCATCTTCTCCGGAAATTAAGCCACAGCTAGGAGGACGGCTGAAGATCCTGGATTTCGGCGGAGGAGGTGGGGATCTTTCTCTCGCTACTGCGCAGGCCTTGCTGACGGGCGGCGCATCGCACGTGCAGGTTGTCCTGGTAGACTACAACGCCGGCCTAGCCCGAAACAATCTTGCAAATATCTCGCTGGAATGCCACGAGGATATTGATTCTACCGATGCTACAAACTGCGATCTCGTCCTGGCCAGCGGAATTCTGGAACACATTCCACATCCACAGGGCCACCTTTCCCGCCTGCTCTCCGTTTACGCCCGGGCGGTCTGTTCTACGCCCGAACGCCCTGGGTCGCCCCACTCTTTCGCGTTTTCAGCGCATGGGTTTAATTTTGATTTCCTTATCCTGCACACGTGCACGATATGGGAGAAGCATATTGGTCGAACATTCTCCGCCTTATCCTTCCGGGTTTCATCATTACGCGATGTCTGTTCCCGGCCCTCCATCGTCGAGACCACATTGCGGAGAGATTTATTCGCACTGTTGCCGCCCACGTATTGAAGTGCCGTGGCGTGTCTTTGGAAGCCATTATCCATTTGTCGGCGGCTGGGAAGTCTTTATTCGCCGGCCGGAAGCTGATGCCACGATCGCTTAACGTGCTGGTGCTGGGTGTGGGAGGAAACGTCAGTCAGGGCATCCTGAAAGCGCTGGCCCTCAGCCAAATTCCTTGCCGGGTGATCGGCGCCTGTATCAACACACTTTCATTCGGGCTTTACACGGTCGACCGGGCCTACATTTCTCCGGCCGCCAGTGATCCTGCCTTCCCTGGATTGGCTGATTCGGCTCTGCCCGTCGACACATTGACGCCATTTTGTCTGGCGTCGAACCTGTTCTGAGCGTGCCCGCTGTGAGGCCAAAAAAATTCGGGCTCAACCGGCGCGACCTGTATTGTCAGCTCGCCCGAATGTCTCGCGATTGGAAACGACAAGCTTCTGACTTCCCGCTGGCTCAGGGACAATGGATTCCCTTTCCCGGAAACAGTGGATGCGTCAGATTCCGAAGGGGTCGAAGCCCTGATGCGTGAGTGTGGCGTCCGTCTCATCGCAAAGCCCCGATTTGGCAAGGGCGGCCACGGTGTATTTGAACTGCGAAATCTCGAAGATGTGCGATGGGCGGCGGCAAACACGATTACGTTATTCAGGAATATCTAGGAGATCCCGGCAGGAGTACACGGCCGGTTGCTTCAGCGATCGTGAGTCGGTTGTTCGCGGAGCTTTGGTGATGCGGCGGGATTTGCTGGAGGGAACGACTTACCGGGCGGAAGCGGACTTTCCCGAAATACGCCGCGAAGCCGTTCGCATCGCGGAAGCCTTAAAACCCATGGGACCCTCGAACATTCAGTTGCGCATGCATGGCGGTCGGCCTGTGTGCTTCGAAATTAATATTCGCTTTTCGGGAACCACGCCAATTCGGGCCCGCCTCGGCTTCAATGATGTAGAGGCCGCGCTAAACCACTACGTTTGGGCGAACCCGCGGCGGACCTGCCCGTGATCACAAAGGGCATCGCGCTGCGCTATTGGAATGAGGCGTATGTGGCGACAGAGGCACAGGCACAATTGGACAACTCGGAAAATTGGAGCCGGTGCTGCGATCCGATCATCGAAGACTACGGGTTTGAAAAATGAGAGTCTTCATCACCGGCGTTACCGGCCAGGTGGGACGGGCGATCGCCGCGCACCTCGCCGCGCAGGGCTGCCGCGTAAACGGCATCAGCCGGCACTCTCGTCCTGTGCCCGGCCTATCGCAGCATGTCGAGGCTTGCTTCGGATCCGAAGACGCCGTCAATCGCATCCAGCAGGCGTTGAAACCGTGCGAAGCAATCGTTCACGCAGCCGCGTGCATGTCGCACGATAACAATGACCCTTCGATTTCGCTCACCAACTGCCTGGGCACGCAGCAAGTCTTGAAACTGGGCGAGAGCTGGGGCGCCGCTCAACTGGTCTTCATCTCCAGCATTCAGGTCATTGGCGTCCTCCGGCATCCCATCAGCGAGGACTATCCTACGGAACCGGCAACCGCTTACCATGCTTCCAAACTTTATGGCGAGCATCTGATGCGATTAGTTGAAAACAGTGGCCGTCGGGCTGCGAGCCTCAGACTGACGTCGCCGTCCGGCCCGGGAACTCCCGAAAACCGCATCCTGTCCGTCTTTGCCGTCGAGCGGCGGTTGGTGAGCCGTTGCATGGTTTGGCCAGGGAACCGGAGGCAAAACTACGTGGATGTTCGAGACGTGGCCTGCGGTTGAGACTTGCCTAACCAGGCATGCTTCCGGCATTTACAATATAGCGGCAGCGGAGAGCATCAGTAATTATGAGCTCGCGCAGACCTGTGTCGATGAACTACGCTCTTCTTCGACATAGTCTTTGCAGGAAAAACGGATCCCGAGGAAGGGACAGTATGGATGTCTCGGTGGCTAAAGCATTCCGGGACCTGGGCTACCGGCCACGGTTCTCGCTTCGTGATTCGATTCGTGCGACTGTGGAGGAACGGTCGCATCTGAGTAAACATTGAAGGCTATGAGCCACTCCATCCCATTCAATCGACCCTGCCTCGCCGGAAACGAGTACAAGTACATCGCGGAAGCGATTGCGGGCGGTCAGGCGTCCGGAGACGGTTCGTTTACGCAAAAGTGCCACGAATTGCTGGAGCGTGAGCTGAAAGTGCCGAAAGTGCTTCTGACCACTTCATGCACTCATGCCCTTGAGATGGCGGCACTGCTTCTCGACTGCGAAGCCGGGGACGAAATCATCGTTCCCTCCTTCACCTTTGTCTC
Organism: Terriglobia bacterium; assembly: GCA_963814725.1. GTDB lineage: Bacteria > Acidobacteriota > Terriglobia > Terriglobales > Acidobacteriaceae > JAIQFF01. The sequence goes on along the minus strand of CAWFDY010000009.1, from coordinate 605,420 downwards.
GACTGCGAACGCTTTTGCTCTTCGCGGCGCCCGGATCGCCTTTGCCGACATTCGACCCGACACGCTGAACCTTGACGAGACTCGTCTCGAGAATCTGATCACCAGCCGGACCAAAGCCATCGTTCCCGTTCACTACGCAGGCGTCGCCTGTGAGATGGACGCCATCTGCTCCATCGCGCACGGCACGGTGTTCACATTGTGGAGGACAACGCTCACGGCCTCTTCGCTCGCTTCAAAGGTAAACTGACCGGCACCTTCGGATCTCTTGCCACACAGAGCTTCCATGAAACCAAAAACATTACCTGTGGCGAAGGCGGCGCACTGTTGATTAGCGATCCTAAATTGGTGGAGCGGGCGATGGTCATCCGCGAAAAAGGAACCAACCGCAACCGCTTCCTACGCGGCCAGGTGGATAAATACACATGGGTGGATATTGGTTCGAGCTACCTGCCCTCTGACATGCTGGCCGCTTTCCTGCTTGCACAACTGGAAGCGAGAGTTGAAATTGAGCGCAAGCGCCGCCTGGTGTGGGAATACTATCGCGAGCATTTAAAGGGATGGGCCGGACCACGGCGTGGGCATACCATTCGTTCCGTCCGAATGCGAGCAGTCGTATCACATGTTCTATCTGGTTATGAATTCGCTGCAGGAGCGGCAGTCTTTGATCTCGCACCTGAAGGCGCAGGGAATCCTGAGCGTATTTCACTACGTCCCCTTGCATCTCTCAGTCATGGGACAGCTAATTCGGAGCTAGGCCTGGAGATTGCCCGCACACGGAAGAGATCAGCGACCAGCTTCTGCGGTTGCCCTTCTACACTGACTTAACCGAAGACGATCAGCAGCGCGTGGTGTCAGCAGTGACCCGGTTCCCGGCAATGCGCCGCACGACCGCGATTGCCTCTTGATAAAGCCCCGAGCCGAGCGAGGAGTTGGATACATTGCAGCAGCCATCTGGGGCTGTCGTTCTCGTCGGCCGGGTCCGATCCTTTCTTATTTAAAATCTCCTCTATTATAGGACCCCGTTTCATGTTTTAGATCCAGAAGATTTTTGCTGCTGTAAAAAATCAGATAGGATTTTTGCGCAAAACCCCATCGGATATCTGTTCCCCTTGGTTTTCGCTGGGATTATAGACGCATTTATGGGATTCTGCCAAGCGCGTGGTAGGGCGGAGCTGTTGTTGGGGTGGACCACTTGTTGGATTATGCCGACTTGATGAGCTAGATGAGGGGGCGCGGGGGTAGGGGGAGACATGCACTTGTCCCTTTGGAAAAAACTTTAAAACGATATCGGCATCTTCGATGTGCTCGAACATATTCCAGAGGAACGCGAGACACTATACGCATTGTGGGATGCACTCGCACCAGGCGGAAGGCTCATGCTGACCGTTCCTGCGCATCAGTACCTGTGGGACTCTTTTGATATGACTGCGCATCTTATTGCGGGCTCCTCTCCCCGCGAGATTTGTGTGCGCGTTTTTGAGAGGGGGTTTCAAATGGGATTTTTGTGTGTGTGTTTAGGTCTCGCCTCCCCCCTTTTGTGGGTCTCGCGGAAGGTAAACCGCCTTCCGGCGAAAACTGGTACAGACAACGCGAGATTGCCTTGAATCGAAGTCAGTGCCAGGCTCAATCCTCTTTGAGATTGAAGCGCTCTGGCTCAGCCGAGGCCACACGCTTCCGATTGGAACATCGCTGATTGCAATTGCCCGAAAGCCCAGCACGCCTTAGCTGGAAGTGAGTAGATTCGTAGCCAGAGCCAGCAACTCCTCAGCATGCCTTCGCCAGGAGAACTCGCCCGAGCGCTCCCGTCCTCGCTGTGAGAATTCTCCACCAGCCGGTCCGATGCCGCGATGTGGCAGACCTGCGTTGCCAGCTCTTCGGGAGAAAAGCGGGGGAAGTAAACCGCGGCGTCCTGGCAGATCTCGCGATGCACGGCGGTGTCGGCGGCGACGACTGGCAACCCGCTGGCCATTGCCTCCACCAGCGGATGGGCAAACGATTCGGCGTAGGCGGGCGTAACGTAGAGGCTGCACTGGCGATACAAATGGTGCAGCGACGCGTAAGGGGCCGCGCCCAGTTCCACCACACTCTCCGCGATTTCCAACTGGCCGACCAGGTCGGCCGCCGGCCCGGCGCGATAGCTTCCAGGATTATCTTCTGTACGCAGCCGGCAAGTGAGAAACAGCTTCACCTTGCGCCCCGCCATCCGATGGCGCAATAGCGGCAGGGCGCGAACAGAGTCTCAAAGTTGCGGTAGTAGTTGTAATGGCTGACGTAGAGCAGGCGCAACGCCTCCGGATAGGATCGAGCTTCCGCTGCACCTGCGGCGCGAGCGGCGCCTGGTCGCGGAAGAATGCCTCGCGGTCGAATCCGTGATGGAGGGCAGTGACACTGCATCCCGTGGCCTGGCGCAACTCCCTCGCAAAAGCCTCGCTGGGGGCGACCGTGCGGCCCGCCCAGCGCACCGAACGCAGCGACAGGCTGCGCTTGATGCGGGTATCGATCCATAAACCGTAGTCGCGGCGGCGAAGCAGATCGCGGAAAAAATCCGCCGAAGTGTAAAGCGAGTTTCGCGAAAGCAGAATCTGCGGCATCGGCGAATTGCGCAAGGCAAAGTTCCCGGCAGAGAGCAGAACATCGGCGCCGCTGGTGCGGATAACGGCCGGCAGCGACCTCTGCTCCTGCCAGAAGCGGCCGAGCGCGCCGGCCGGCACCGTGATTTCAGGAAACGAAACTCGCGGCAGCCCGGACAACTCGCGCCGCAGAGCTGGCGTAAGGGCAGCCGTCACCTGCACGTCGCCTCTCGCCGACAAATGAGGAAGAACATTGCGCAGGTAGGTAACACCCCCGCCCGCGCTGGCGGCCAGGCCGTTCACGAACACATGCATCATCGCCCGGTCGCGGTCCGGCGCACTTCCTGGCCGAAAGTCCTAAAGCCGAAGTCGGTGATGGGGCGATAGACCGCGGCCAGCGCAGGGACGGGAAGAATATCCATGAAGGTGAAGGCCAGCACCCAGAAAAAAACAGTGAGGTAATATCCTACCGCGAAGAGCCAATCCTCAAAGGCGGCATGGATCAGCCCGGCAGCCAGCACCATGGCTACCGGCACCGCCAGAGAGCGCACATTGCCGGTGCGGCGAAGAAAGGCAAAGACTCCGCCCACCTTCAACGCCAGCATCAGCAGTAGCGCAAAGAACGGAAGAACCCCCAGCAGTCCCACTCCCTCCATGGCCGCCAGGTAACTGTTTCCATGTTCGTGGGTAGTGGCGGCAACCGTGGAATACTGGCCCACGCCGACATCTTCGTCTCCGAAATTTGGACTAGTGCCGAAGCCGCTGCCGAACCAGGGATGCTGCTGAATGACATTCATGGTTTCATCCCACGGAGTGGTGCGCGAACCGAGCAATCCTTCCCGCTCATGTCCCTTGTAGAGGAAAACATCCACAAACGAATCTTCGTGACGGTGAAACGGCATGTCGACGGAAACGTCGGTGGGAGCCACCCCCGTGGCCAGAGCAGCCATGCAAAGAAATGCGGCCGTCCCTTGAATCAGCAACCGATACCGCTTCAGGACGATGCAAGTCAGGCAACATGAAATCACGCCCGCCAGTATTCCAGCCCGCGCCTGGCTGTAAAACAGTAGACCGGCGCTGAGCAGGCATGCGAACACAATGCGACGCCGCCTGACCTTGCCTTCAACCGTCAGCACACCCCAGAAAAGCACAGGCAGGGCGACCACACCCATAACAGCGCCCATGGAATTCGGGTTGCCGTAAAACGGAATCCGCAGAACCAGATACGCCGCCGCGGTGACGTACACCACCATCTCCACGTACCACAGTAATCGCAAAAAGAATTTCTCTTTCGCGCCCGGACAGCGCCAGCCGCGCCCCGGTGGACGCATATAAAAAGAGCAACAACAAGCTCGACGCCTTCATGAATGACAAAAACGGGAACGCCGATACCGCAGCGGAAACCAGCGCAGACAGCACGGAAAACATGGCCAGCAAATGGAAGGTCGAAAACTGCGGGCGCGCACTCCGCATATAGAGCGCAAAGCCCGCGATGGCGCCCACGGCCAGCACCAGCCAGCGCCCCGAAGTCCACACGCCGCTCAAGGGCAGCGATGTTCCGGCCCAAAGAAATACCACCACCAGCAGCGGGAAAAAACGCTGTTCGTACTTCCACACCACAGCCAGCAGGATCTGCAGGAAAATCAGTCCTCCCAGATAGTAGCTGCTGCTGAGGTATCCGGATTTGTATATGGCAACGTAAGCCGCCATCAAGCCGGCGGCAAGAATCGAGCCCGGAACGATAAATTTTGAAAAACGATTATGCATTACTTCGCACTTTGCCTTCGCACTGGGACTCCACAAGCGTCGTTGGTCCTTGGCCGTGGTCGTTGGCCCATCTCTTATCTCACCGCACGACCGAGGCTCGCGCAGCCTCGGCAATGCCGGCGGCACACGCCTCCGGCGAATACCTCAGGATACACTCCCGGCTGTTACTTCCCATTCGAGCACGCCCTTCCGAGTCCCGCGCCAACTCCTCCATGGCGGAAGCCAGTTGCACGATATCGCCGGCCCGCACCACCCGGCCATTCCAGCCATTCCGAACCAGGTCTGCGGTGCAGCCCGCGGCTTCGCTCGAAATCACCGGCAGGCCGCAAGCCATCGCCTCGTTCACCACCAATCCCCAGGGATCCGAGTGCGAGGGAAAAACAAACGCGTCGGCCAGGGCGTAGTAGGCGGCAAGCTGATCGCGATGTACGAAGCCGGGGAACTGAACCTGCCCGGGAGCAATCTGAGCCGCCCGGTGAGCCAGTTCCGAATGAGACGCTCCTTCTCCCACCAGAACCAGGCTCAGCGCCTCGCGCAATTCAGGACCCAGCTTGCGGTAAGCTTCAAGCAGGTCGAATACGCCCTTTTCCGCAACCAGCCTTCCCGCAAAAAGGAAATAACGCGCAGGTAGCTTTAGCTCGTAACGCCGTGCCCGCCGCATCGTCTCGCGCCATGGAAGCTCGTCGCTGCAAAGAGTTCAGTGTCTACCGCGTTCGGAGCGGTGAAAACATCTGCCGGGGGCGCTCCGTAGCTCAGCACATATTGGAATGCTGATTTTCCAGGAACGACGAACGCGCTGCAGTTCTTCATGAACCTTCTCTTCAAGAATTCGACGGTAGTCCGGCGGCGACGAAAATCCTGGCGAGTACTCTCGACCCACAAAATAAATGGGACTTTGTTTTTTCGCGCCCACCGCATCGCCTGCCACGCAGCCGGATAGTTGTAGCCGCCGCAGAGAATGACGTCCGGAACCTTTTGGCGTAGCGCCGTTTTCATTCCGCGATTGACCAGCAGGCTGAACCCCGCGAATCTCTGCCTCCAGGAGGGAAGCACCTGGTACGAAAAGCCGATTTCATTCTTGTAGACCAGCCATTCCCGCAATTCGGGATCGCTTTCCGCAAGAAAGATGACGTGCAGGTCGATTCCATCCTGCCGCGCCAGCGCGTTGAACACTGGAATCCGGTAGGGCGCAATAATCTCGGTAACAACGAGTTAGGCGCAGGCTCATTGCCGGGCCTCGCGGTAGAGCTCCAGCAATCGCATTGCCTGCTGCGCCGAAGTGAATGCCCGCAGGATCGTCTGGCGGGCGCGTTTCCTATTTTTTGCCGAAGTTCATCCTGCTGCAAAAGCCCGGTCAGGGTGTCGATCAATCCCTGCAAATCGTCCGCCGCGATAAGGCAGCCGTTCACCCCTGGCTCGATCACCTCTTCGATTCCCTGCCCCTGACACCCGATCACCGCCTTGCCCGCTGCCATGGCTTCGAGATAAACGCATCCCAGACCTTCGTAGCGGCTGGGCAAAGCAAAAATGGTAGCGCGCTGCATCGCGTCCGCGACCTGCCGGCGACTCCGGCGTCCGCGAAAGTTCACCTTGCCCGCCATCCCTCCGGCTTCAACCAGCTTCTGCAAAGGATTTCGCTCCGGTCCGTCGCCTATGATTTCGAGCGAAAGCCCCGGGAATTTCTCGTGGATGGCGCCGAACGCCCGCACCAGCAGTTCGTGCCCCTTGACCGGAATCAGATTTCCCACGCTGAGAATCATGCGTGCATCGGGCTCGCGTTCCGGCGGAGAAAACATCTGTGGATCCACCCCGTTGTACAGAACCGCCGTACGGACCGGCCCTCTCATGCCTTCGATCACTTGATCGCGAACTTTTCCGCTTACGCAAATCACCGATTTCGCGGACCGGTAAACGGATCGCGATATGCGGCCGCACCACTCCCCGACGTAACCACCCACCTGCCGGGTGGAAAAAGCGTCAAGGCCATGAACCGTGACCACGAAAGGTATTTTCAGTTCGCGGCCCACCAGCAAAGCAGCGTGGCCGCAGGGCAGCGCGGAGTGAGCATGAATCACATCCACCGGATGCGCTGCATGTATCCGGCGGATCTCGGGCACCAGGCGAGCGAACAGAAAAGCCCCTGAACTGGAAAGACCCCACCCGCCGGGAAGCGAAAAGAAACCTGCCCAGCGTGCCCGAGTTGGAGAGCTGTCGTCAGCAGCACCGCTCCGGTAGAACGGCTTCGCCACCCGCACCGTGTTGGTGACACCCAACTGCTCCAGCCACGAGAGTGGCTCGGCCACAAAGCAGCCTTGACCATCGTCGCCCCGCACCGGGAAAAACGGCGTCAGGGTCAGGACGTGCAGAGGCCGCGTGGATGCGGGGGCTTCGCCGGTGCTCGCAGATTCGCCGCTCATGCCGCCGGCGCCGCCTTGCGCCGCGCCATGAGCGCGAGAAACACTTCTTCCCAGCGGCGAGTGATGACGTCCCAGTCGAACGACTCGCTGTGTTTGCGGCCCTCGTGTCCAAATCTGCGGCGCTGCTCTGGGTGCGAAAGCAACTCCTGCAGCCTGACGAACACTTCGTCATCGGAGGCGGCGAGGTAGCCGGTTTCGCCATGCACCACGGTCTCGGGCTGATAATTATTTCTCGCAATGACAGGCAAGCCGCTCGCAGCCGCTTCCAGCAGAACCTTCGGAGAACCTTCCCACGCGGAGGGAAACAGAAAAACATCGGCTTGCCGATATTGCTCTCTCAGCTGCTCCGCCCCCAGCAATCCGGCTAGCGTGACATTCTTCATCTGCTCTCGTTCGATGCGTGCCTTCAACTTCCCGGCCATCAGCCCTTCTCCAGCCAGAATGAAATCGGCGCCCGGAAATCGGGCGGCGGCGTCCAGCAGGAGCCCAGGCTGTTTGAACGGCCGCAACGATCCTACAAACAGCACGCGGGGACGCGCGTTGGCCGGGCGGTCCCACAGCGGCGTGAAAAATCGAGTATCCACGCCCGTAGGCACAATCTCGCTCTGCAGGTGATACTCGCGTTCGAGACTCTGCTTCACCGACTCTGAGTTGCTGAACAGATAGTCGCAGCGCAGCACGCTCGATTCCCACAGAGCCACTGCTTCGGGCGACACCGTGGGCTCATTTCGCAGATCCGATTGCGACTCGATTGTCCCAATCGTGATGCGCCTGTCCTTCCACGCCCTTCGCATCCCGAAGTACATTCGGCTGGCCGGAGCCGGCTTCACATAGAACAGAATGTCATGGCTGCCCAGAACGAACTCCCTGAGAATCCTGACGGTTTGCCTGCGCGCGGGCAAAGCAATGAGTGTGGTGTTAGGGCGCTGCTCGATGGCGCGATCCGGTTTGCCGCTCACGAACACGCTGACGTGAAATCGCGCCGGATCCAACCGCCGGACAATCTCACGGGCGTTGGTCATCTGCGCGTTGGTCAGACCCTGGTCGGCGAGGCTATCCACGAGGATTCGCACAAGGGTCATACAAAACCCTGACTGGACCGTCCCTTTCCGGGAACCAACGCGGCCATCTAACCCGCCGTCCGGACAACGGGATCGGTCCATTCCAGCCGAATGTCCCGAAGGCGCGCAGCCATGCGGGATTCAGAATCGCGCCGGGACAGCGAATCGCTGAGATGCTGCCGGGCGCGATCAAGCATGCGCCGGCGTACGATTTTCTCCGCGTCATCCGGCAACGGACTGAGTTCGCGCGGATCCGCGTTGAGGTCATACAACCGTTCCCTGGACGCGCTGAAGTCGATCACCATCTTGTAGCGAGCCTCGCGCACCGCCAGCAAACGCGACCGCAACCGGTTTTCGCGGATGAAAGGATTATTGCAGGCGCCAACACTTTCGATCACTGCGTCGCCCTCCCAACTCTCTCCCGCTCGCAAAAGCGCGGCATGGCTGCGTCCCCGAAAACTATCGGGGATGGAAACTCCCGCCATATCCAGAAGCGTTGGCGCAAGATGGAGCAGGCTGAAGGGAGCCGCCACAGTTTCATTTGCCCGGGATGCATTGGCCGCAACTTCATTGAGCCCAGGCCAACGAATCAGCAGAGGTACTCTTACCAGCTCTTCGCTGAGATTAGACGGCGGATGGTAGCGGCCGCCATGATCGAGAAATTCCTCGCCATGATCCGCCGTAAGCGCCATCACGCAGTCTTGCCACAAGCCCATCTGCTTGAGCGCATTCACCAGGCGGGCCACCTGGCTGTCGACAAACCGGATTCCAGCGTCATAGAGAGCGACGACCTCTTCCCGGCGCCGCCGCAGACGCGCGGCTCCAAGGTCGCCGCGGTTCCAGTAGGAATTCAGGTAACGCGCCCGGGAAGCATCGAGTGACCCTTGCCCCATCAGCGCCAGCGCCTCTTGCCGCGGATAATACGGCGAATGCGGATCCATGAAATGCAGCCACAGGAAAAATGGCTGTCCGGCAACGCTTCCCAGCCAGTCGCGGGCGTGATCGACGATTACATCCGCGGCGGGAAAACGCCGCAACTGGTCGAGCGAGAGCGCTTGCGAAGATCCCACCCGCTGGCCGTACCGGAAGTAGAGTTCGTCATAGAGTGAGCCCACCGGACCGAGAGCGTGGGAAAATTTCGCCAGCCGCTGGTTCCAGCGGCTCCGCGCCCGGACGTCCGTGCCGCCACTCGACTCCGTCGGAAGCGTCCCCGATTCGGTATCAAGGAAATCCTTGAACACATCGAAACCCGTGTCGTATCCAAAGCGCGGCGAAAGATACGGATTGGCGGCGAGAAACGCGGCAGTGGCATAGCCCGCTTCGCGCAGCGCGCCAGCCATCGTGGGTTCTTCCGGCGCCAGGCCCACCACGTCCCGGCCAAGGCCGAGAGGATAGCGAGAGGCCATCACTGCGGGAAATGAAAAATAAGTCGGCACCCCAGCCACCAGAGCGTTGGAAAATACCAGGCTCTCTTTGGCCACCGAATCGAGGAAGGGTGTGGTGGGGCGCTGATATCCCAGAAAGCCGGCGTGGTCGGCCCGGAAACAGTCCACCGTAATCAACAGCAGCGATGGCGCGCCTGGCATTCTAGCTCGCCCCCAGCGTCATGGATCTCGACCGGCCGCCGCTCTGTTTGACCTCGACCGAAACCGGGCCTCGCGGACCTTTGAATTTCCCGCGAGTAACCAGTTCGTGCAGGTTCATGTCGTGCACGTACAGCAGATTGGGATGCCTGGCTTCGAGAGCGTACAGAAATTCATCCAGCACCCGGAGTGCAGGCCCGCGAAAATCCTTGAGTGAAGAATGAAAATTGATGGAGTGCACTGAGATGATGGCCGGAACCCCGCGCTCAAAGCAGCGTTCAGCCAGCTGCATATATTTTTCCAGAGGAAGGTCGCGCTCAAAGGGCTCGACGTCGATGGTCCGGTGCAGGTTCAAAATCTCCCATTCATCGATGTGAGGCGGCAGGGCGCCGCCGCTGCCATTCTGCGCCACCCGGATTCCGGCTTGCGACCATGCCCGGTGGGTATCGCCGTTCGCCCGATATCCCGGGGCGCAAGCCGACAACGGAGCGGCAGAGAAAAACTTTTTAAATTCCCGCGCCGCTTCCACGATCAGATGATTCTGCGCCCCAGCTTCCAGAAATCCTGCCTGCGGTTTTTCCGGATTGCAGTATTCATAGCCGATCCAGGGCATTCGCCAGTAAATGTACGGCGTCTCAGCCTTCCACAGCGTGCGCACCAGGTTGTTGCGCTCGCCCGGCTCCTGCAGCACTCGTTCGACTGGCGCGCGGCAAAAATGTGTAAGCCCGTGGAGCGCGGGATAGAACACGTCGTCAGATATACCCTGCCGGTAAGCTTCGAAAAGGCCCGGCCGTTTCCACGCCCCGGGCAAGCCATGGCTCAGCGGCATCAAATGGATATCCTGGAATCCTGCGTTCGCGGTTTTTTCGAAATCTACATTGGCCAGCAGGAAATTCATGACCATGCAGGCCGGGCGTCCGGTGGAATCGCGGTGCCGCCGCAACATTTCCCGCAAGGCATTCACATCCTCGGCAGTTTCGAGCGAGTAATAGTCGTATGGATTTTCGCCCAGCTGAATTCCGATGGCCCGCAGCGTCTCGTAACCTTCGCGGTCGCGAACCCCGACGCGCCCCCAGTCATCGCTCTGCAATAACACCAGGGGACGATGGAAGCTCAAACTTTTTGCCGGCGGCGCAGCTTTCCCGCCCCACAGACGCCGCATCGCCTTCAACATGAGACCGCCGCCTGCCTGGATTTGTGCACGACCATCATTTCGCAGCCGCCTTCAGTCGTCCGCAAGAACCGAAGCACCGCGCGCAGGATGATCTCATCTATCGCGAGTCGTCGTGACTCGTTGCGTTTCGGAAGAGACATCGCATTTCATTTTCGGGCCCGGACGCTGTAATTCCCCGTCAGCTGATCGTTGTTGACGGGAAATGCCTGCTGCAGGCCCAGCCCAATCAGGTTTATCACTGGGACAACGGTGTAGCGGAAAATATTTTCCAGCCAGAAGTACTTCGCCAGAATACTCGCACACCAGTTCGCAAGTCGAAAGATCCCGCCGATGCTGGACACCTCCGGCACAATTTCTACTGCGGAAAAGTCAGAGAGCACAAACTTCACACCCGCGGGCAGGAATCGCCAGTGCTCCTCTTCCGCCATGCGAGGACACACCGCGGCAACGCTCATGATAAGCACTCCGCCTGGCTTTAAAACCCTGTGGATTTGCTGCGCCGCCCGGCGCGGTTCGGGGAAGTATTCAAAAACTTGCGTGGCAATCGCCAGGTCAAACATGTCGGAACGCAGCGGAAGCTGCTCTCCCCTCGCCACGACGTCAACCAGCGAGGTGCGAATCACATCAAGAGCGACATACTGGCGGACTCTCTCTTGCACAAGCGGCCGGTAGGGTTGGTACCGTCCTCCAATATCGAGGACCCGCAGGTCCTTTCCCGGAATTTGTTCCACCCACTTGGAAATCAGCCGCGCCCGGCTGCGGAGGACCAGATAATTCGGATTGGTGATTGAAGGACGGAGTCGGTCGTACGCCACCTTCCGTAATTCTTCCGGCGAATGGTCCATCCACGCTCCACCATCTTCGATCACGAATCGAACGAACGCTCAGATATACCCCAGGTCGCGCAATCTCTCTTCGAGAATACGCTGCTCGGCCTGATCCATTTTGGCCGCGTCGTCGCGCACCAGTTCGCTCAGGAGAAACGTGAGCAGCTGCTCCAGATCGGCGAATCGCCCCGCAAACCGCAGCTCAGCCTGGTGGCAAAGCTCAGCCGGCAAACGCACTTCACGAGGCTCACTCGCCATCAGGCGCCCACCAAGCCCCGTACTCGCGACCACAGAGCCCGGGCAATCATACGGTCATCCTCATTTAGACCCGCGGCCAATGCGACCAGCACAAACACCATGTAGCCGAGCGACAGGGCAATGCCGAGCATCGCCCACTGCGGCACTCTGGCGCTGAGAGAAAAGCGCACCGCCAGAAGCACCCCCACACTGCCGACCAACGCGGGCAGCAGCCGGAAATAGCTGCGGTTGTAAGGAAACAATCCCAGTTTGCCCCACACTTCCTTCAGGCACCAGATGTTACTGGCGGCAGTGGTGAAGCCAGCGCTGAGCGCGGCGCCCATCAGGCCAAGTTTCGGAATCAATAGCAGGCTCACGCCCACCATCACCGCCGCCATAATGGCCTGGATTCTTATCAATCTGCGCTGCTGCCCCGACATCAGCAGCAGATATCCCACCGAGCCGACGCCACAGTTTACCAGCTGGCCTACAGTGCCGATGACCAGGATCGGCCAGCCCGGCTCAAAGTCGGGACCGAAAATGCGCATCAGCTCGCGCGAAAAAATGATGATCAGGCATCCCAGCGGAAGGGTGAGCCCCAGGATCCACTTCGTGAGGGTCTGAAACAGGCGGCCCAGCAACTCGCGTTCACCGCGGGCATGAAGATCGGCGATCGTGGGTGTAAAAATCTGATTCACCGACTGCAGCACGGCAGGGACAAAAGCCACCAGCGCAGCCGCCATGGCGTAAATTCCCAGCTCCCGCGCGTCAAGATAGAACCCGATAAGAATCTTGTCGGCTTGGGTCATCACGAAACCCAGGGAATCCATGGCGAATACAACCGCCGAAAACGAAATGACTTCCCTTTGCATCGGAACCAGCGTGCCGGAGAACGCCCGCGCCGCGGTGGGCGTGAGCTTCCAGACCGCAACGGCCAGCAGGGCAATCACGACAGCCGCGCTCGCCACCTGGGCAAAAATATATCCCCACAGGCTGAGGCCCGCTCCCACCAGCCCCAACGTGAAAATCATGGTCAGCGGGCTGCCCACGAAATTCGTAATCACGGTGCGCCGCGCCACATCCTTGTAGCCGGTGAGCACCTGGCCAAGGAATCCGGTGAAAGCGCCCAACAGCATGATGAGAGCAAACAAACCCAGGTATTGTTTGAGGGCCGGTGTGTGATAAACGTGCACGGCCAGCCACGGGCCAAACAGCAGCACCGCCCCGGCCAGCACCAGATTGAACAGCAACAGGAGGGCGAGGCTGCGAACCAGAAATCCGCGCAGCAGGTCAAACTTTCCGGTGGCTTTGTAGGCAGCTACAAAGCGCACCGCCGAGTAGGTCAGGCCGAGAGCATTGAATACTCCCAGCAACCCGACAATCGTCATGCCGAGTGCATAGATCCCCAGAGCCTCTGCCCCCAGCACTCGCGCGAGATAGATCTTGAACAGGTATCCGGTCGCGGCGGTAAAGATCGTTCCGGCGAAGAACACCGCCGAGTGCCTCGAGATTTGCCCCATCTGCTGCCGAAAAGCGGGAGCGCCCAGCGCCCTGGATTCAAAATCCAGAACGGGGTCAGCAGAAGGAATTTTCTTGGCTGGCAAGGCTCCTGGCATATATGAAGGTTACGCTTGCACCCTGATCGCTTCCGTAAATGGAGTCTGCAAAAGCAGCTCGCGCAATTTCCCAGCCTCCATGGTTTCCCACAGAGCGGGTCTCGTCGTAACGGCTTTATCTTTCCTGCCCAGCAATCGCGGGATCTGGCTCAGCTCGTCGGCCGACTCAATCCTCTGCCCGATGCCGAATCTCGAGAACTGATCAACGTATCCCGAACTGGAATCGCGAAGCCATGCGCAAAGGAATACGGGGATGCCCAGGCAACCGCACTGCAGCGCAACTGTGGATTGAACCGTTAAGGCCAGACGCGTGTTGCTCCACAGTTGCGGCGACGTCTCTCCCGCAATCACTCCGATTTCCGCCTCTTGTGCCGGCAGATATTTTCGCAGCATTCGCCGCTGCCCTCGCACACTCTCAAACGGATGAAGCTTGAAGACCAGCTTCAGCCCGAGGCTTTGCGCCAGTGACCATACCCGCGGCAGCAGCTCCTGATACACTTCGTCGTTCCGCCATCCCGCCGCCCCGTACGGCTCGGTGAAAAACACCAGCCAGGGTGGGCCCGATGATCCACCCGATGCTTTGCGCCGTGATTCGTCCCCCGATTCGTCCACCACCTCGCGCGATAGAGCCGGCGATTTTAGTCGAGCCATCGCCAGAGTCGCTCCCTGCCCGCCGAGCACGACTCTTTCCGACGGCACTTCGCAGGCCCGCACCAGATAGTCGCGTTCGATCTCGCCTTTCGCCAGATAGTGGTCCGCGTGCAGCACCTTCACCGCCATCTTGGAATCCATCGCCCCGTGGTGGCAGGCTAGGGTAGGAATGCCACGGTTCCTGGCCAGGATCAGCGGCAGCCGCGTATATGGATTGCTGTCATCGGCGCACAAACATCCGGCTATAGTTTCTGACTTGAAGACCTGGTCCCATGCGTCCCGCACTGCGATTCCCCAGCGCAGCAAACCAGGAATTTTCTCGAGCAGTCCGGCGGCATCCGCTGCCGAGTATTCCGCCGCTCCGCCGATGAGCTGCACCTTCAGCCGTTCCCAGGCATGCCCCAAATCCTTCGCTTCAGCCTCACGGGGACGGCCAAAGTATCCATCGAGCGAGGCCGTCGAAACATTCGACGGCAGGGACTTCAGTTGTGCGCTGTTTCTGGCATAGACCAGCAGAAATCTTTCATCCGGAAGCAGCGCGGCGTAGGAGGCAGCCGTACGCGATACATTGATGTACGCCGAAGGCAGCAGGACCAGCGGGTGCTTTCCCGCGCGCGGTTGGCTGGTCAGGCTTCGCCGCACCCGGTGTTCGCGATCAAACTTGTCCTGCAACACCTGGCTGATCTGCGCCATGTCGAGCTGGGAGAAAACATCGCGATAGTGCCGCGCCCACTGCCTCACCGGGCGAAATCCGGCTTTCACTTTTACCGCCTTCGCTCCGACCATCGTCTGCAGCGCACTGGCCAGAGGCATCGGACGGGTGGCAAAAAGCTCGCAACCAGGTTGCAGCTCCCGCGCCAGCCGTTCAAGCAGAATCAATTGGCGAAGATCGGGCTCGACGAGCAATGAAAGCACGTCCCACCAGTCGATTCCGAAGTCATCCACCATCCGGCCCATTCCGAGTTGGAACAGTTCCCGCACCCGCTGCACATCTTCGCGGCCGCAAACAAAATCGTACAAACTTATGACACGGCACGCTGCCTGCGCGCTCCACCGCTGGTAGGTGGCGGCTGGCGCCCGGCCGAGATCGACCACCAGATCCCATCCTCGACCCGGACGCGTGACCGGAAGCTGGTCTTCGGAATGGAGCAGCAGCACTCTCATACTTTTGCGTTTTCCGCAGCTCGGCCCACCAGCCGCCGCACCCAATGTTCTAGCCGGGGAGAAGATTTGACGGCCGACGCCGCGTGATAGCGAACCGTCTCGCGCCAGCGCACTGCCGCCGAATTCGTAATTGTAGCGTGCAAAGACTGGCGATACCCGCTGGCAAAGCGCCCTTTGTAGCTTTCTTCACCGAGGCCCAGATCCAGCAGGCTAATTTCCGGATTGTCGCAGGCCTGTTCGATCATCTTTGTGAGCAAACAAAAGCCTGGAGAAAATTGTCTCCACCGGGAAGCAAACGTGGGCTGGTAATAAAACCAGTGCCCGGCAAACTGAAATCCATAATTCCACGCGACCGGGTCATTCCCCACCAGCAGGCGGGTCAGCACCAGCCAGCCCGCTTGCGATAGCAATTCAGCCAGTCCGGCTAGAAATTGCTGCCGCTCTGCGCTGGCCAGATTGCTGGCGCGTCCCCCAGCCTGAAAGCGATCGACATGCGCTTCGATGAAAGCTGGCAAATTCGCGCCGACCGCATTCCACTCCGCGAGATGATCCACCGTGACCTCGCCCGCTTTCGCCAGGCCCTTGAGGTAGTAGCGAAATGATTTTCGTTTCAGGACGTCCTGTTTTAATTTTTGCCGCTCCGAAGGGGATCCGAGTCTGATCTGCGCGCATTGGTAGGCGGGCCGCGCAAACACCCGATATCCACTCTTTCCGGCGGAGTCCTTCAGGGTTTGGGCGACACTGGAATCGGCAGGCAGATTCGCCAGTCGCAGGGTTGGGAAGTGAAGCTTCGCCAGCTCTCCGAAAATTGCTTCCGCGACCTCCGCACTGCGCCCGGGATGGCAGACAAAATCGCAATAATCTGCCGTGGTCCCGGCCAGAAAAGAAATTTGCTTCTCCGCGTGGTCGGTGGCCAGGGCCGCCACGCCTATCAGCACTTCGCCTTCATAAGCCAGCAGCAACAACGGTTTCAGAGTGGAACTGTATGCCCGAGCTACGGCCGATGCCCACTCGTGCGTGTAGAAAACTTCAGGGCCATCCATTGCGCGCACTAATTCATTCCATCGATCATGCAGCCGAAGGTCTTCGGGAATCTCTCGATGCACGCTTATGCGCAAAGTTCGCTCCGGTCTTTTTCCAATTTCGCGAACACGTAGTAGTACCAGTCGGTCATCAATTTGTGGCTGCGCCGGGGATAGTCATCTCCCAACACTCTTTCCAGCCGGAAGCCGAACGCCGACGTTTCCGCAATGGCATGCCGCGGCGTCCAGCAGTGGGTCAGAAGTCCGCCGTGAGCGGAATCAACGACGCAACCTTCCCCTCGCCAAAAGGCGCGAGTGTGAACACGCCGGCAGGTTCGCATCCCTGAACTCACCAGCGCGCGGAAAAACGAATGTATGCACTTGGCTATCGTGAGCCCGCCCAGCACCGCAGCTAAGACCACGCCGGGCCGGGACACGATTCGCCCGGCAAGGGCACGCAATCTCTGGCGGTCCCAACCGGGACGAACCATCACGGCGCGCGGGTTGTGCGAGGAAAATATGAGCACTCCACCGCCTTTGAGCAGGCGTTCACATTCCCGCAGGCAACGCTGCCGTCGCTCTGCCGGAAGCACGTAGTCCAGCCCGTTAAAAGAAAAAACGATGGCGTCGAACGACTGGCTGGAAAACGCCGAGAGGTCCGCAGCATCCGCCACCTGAAATTCCAATTGCGGAAATTTTTCACGGCATAGCCGGATCATCTCCTCCGAGTAATCCACTCCCACGTAGCGGGACGCCGGGCCGGCCAGATACGGGGTTGTCCGCCCGCCGCCGACTCCGAGGTCAAGAATCGCCAGTCCCGGCTTGAGGTAGGTGTCAAACAGCAGGCGTTCGCCTGCCGTCAAATATTGCAGCGACGCGTAGTGAGAAACCACTGCAGGATTGCGATAGGCCTCAAGATTGGCCGCCTCCGGCCCAACCTGCGCGGCTTGTGCTCGCAATGGCATGATGATAGGCGCGACTCAGGCGGAGCCCAGAAACCGTTGTCGCAATGCTCTGTAAAAACCCGACACGTGGGCTTCGAACTCGCCCAGATTCATGGCGCCAGTCATGTGCACCCGGGGGAGCTCAAAGCGCGGCATCCGGGCGCCAAATCCGCCTCCTGTATTGAGGAATGCGCAAGTAAAGCCGGCCCGTTCCGCCATCTCTACTTCTCTGGCGGTGACCGACGCCGAATCGCCAAACGGATAGGCCAGGGCCCACACCGGCTTGCCGATTACTTTTTCAAGTCTGCACCGGCCCTCCGAAATCTCGTTCCACGCCGCTTCAGCCGGGAGTTGAGACAAGACCGGATGAGTGAGAGTGTGTGCGCCCACGTCCATCCCCGCTTTCACCAATGCCCCAAGTTCGGACACATTCAGCATCAGAAAGCGGCTGCGCAAGGGCGCGGTCAGGAGCTGCGTGCTCCAATCGTCACTCAAACGAAGCTGTACTCTCGCTTCATCCAAAAGCGCCTGCCGCGGGCCCGCGTCATAGCGGGAAAGATGCTGGACCAGGTTCCACCATAAACGGCGCTTCTGTAGTGCCGTGGCCGAGTGCGCCTGGAAATCATCGAGCTTGAGCGCGAGTGCGGCGTTCTTCTTGCTCGCAAGCAGCATCAGATAAAGCTGCTCATACCACAGCATAGCTGGCACTTCCGTCAGAGAGGCGCCGGTGACGAAAAACAGGCACGACAGCCCGTGCTCCTGAAGAATAGGCACCATCTCCGTCAGCGTGTTTCGCAAATCGTCATCGCAGGTCAGTAGCACGGACCGGGGCGGCAGGTCGCTCTTGTCCTCGCACCAGCCCAGAAATTGCCGCGGAGTGATTACGTTGTATCGCTTCTTCAAAAGCTGAAGCTGGCTTCGAAATGTTTCGGCCCTCACCAGGCTGCCATCAAGGTCGGAATCGATGACCTGATAGCCATGCGGCAAGATTCCGTGATACGTAACAATCGCAGGCCCCGCGCCGCCGCGGCGGCGCAGATAACCCAGCTTCGAGAGGCCGGGAAAAATCGCGTGCTTCAAAAGCGGGCTGAAGAATCTCATGCCGGCGCCACTGCTTTAACTTTCACCAGGCATTCGTACAAATCCAGAAGTTGAGGAAAGTTTTTGTCCCAATCCGCGCGCTCCGCCACGATCTTCTGATTGCGCGCACTGATCGCGGCACGCTCCGCGGAGTTCAGGCTGGCGATTCGCAGCATATTGGCGGCAAAGCTATCCCCCGACCCGACCACCGCCAGCCAGCCATTCTCTTCGGCACTGACCCACTCGCGATTCGATGGGATGTCGCTGGCCAGAACTGGCAATCCTGTGGCCATGGCCTCCAATAGTGAAACTGAAGTTCCGTCTGACCGGGCGCAACTGACGTACCCATGCGCTGCCCGAAACCATCGCGGAAGCTCGTGCGCGGAAATCGGCCCCGGCGTCAGCACAACCTTGTCCAGCCCGTGCTGGGTGACAAAAGAATGCACGGCGCCGGCCATCGATCCCCCGCCCAGCAACATCAGGCGCAGCGAGTTGTTCTCGTGGTGCGCCATTCGAAACGCCTCGATGAGCACGTCGATGCCGTACAACGGTTCCCACGCGCGGGTACAGATAAAACGGAAAGCTCCCGGCTCCGAAACAAAGTGCGTCTCCGAAGGCAGCGGGCCCGCAGCGGAAAATGATCCATTCCTGATTCCCCAGGGAAACTGGGCGATCCGCGAATCCGGGATTTTAGCGAATGCCTGTGCCGCTCGCCGGACCGTGTCGCAGTCACACATGAATCCGTCCGCGGCACGCAACGCGACCGTGGTGGCTCTCGTCCACGCCCGGTTTCGACCGGCATCGAGCAGCAAGTCCGATCCCCATGAACTGGCCAGCACAGGATGGAAGCCTGAAAGCGCCGCAACGTAAGCGCAGCCCGGGATGGGCCCGGCATGAACCAC
Organism: Terriglobia bacterium; assembly: GCA_963814725.1. Classification (GTDB taxonomy): domain Bacteria; phylum Acidobacteriota; class Terriglobia; order Terriglobales; family Acidobacteriaceae; genus JAIQFF01. Next base: position 586,405 of record CAWFDY010000009.1, on the reverse strand, counting down.
ATCAGGCCGCACCTTTTCCAGGGCGGAGCGGAACTCGGGAAGGAATGCCTCGTAAGCCTCCGGCTCCGACCCGCGTTTCACAGTTTGCCGGTGGGGCACCGCGCCGACACCCGGCGGCAGCCAACCGGCACGCAGATCATCGCTCGATGCGTCCAAGAACCAGGCCTCATGCCCGGAGGCAGAAATCTTTTCCAGAAATCTTCGATTGTGCTCCGAGCTGTTATCCGAAAAATACAGAATCCGCACTATTCGGCTCCCGCCTCAGTCAGAACTGCGAGGGTAAGATGCTCTCCGCAGATCAAGTCGCGGGTTAATTTCCTGCCGAGCACCCGATTGAGCTCAGTGGGCGCCAGCGCCTCGCGAGGCGCGGGTCGCAACGCCTCCAGCATCTCGGCCCTCAGAACGGTCCCCGCCGGCAGATCTTCGGCCGCCCTCAGGCAGCGCCGCTGTACCACCACCGTCTCCTGCTCGTTTTCCGCTACCTGTTTCGCGGGAGAGCCCAGCGCATATTCCAGTTCGCGCGTTCGATCCACCATCTCGCGCCACGACGCGGGCGTCATCGAGAAAGGATGGTCGGGTCCCTCACGCCGGTTATCGTCGGTAAAGTGTTTCTCGATGACTCTCGCGCCCATTGCCACCGCGCCGAGAACCGTCGCATGGCCCGGCGTATGGTCGGAGAGTCCCAGCACCGCCGCCGGAAACATCGTCTCGTATGTATGCAAAACATTGAGGTGGATGGAGCGAAAGTTTTCCAGGCTCGCGGTGTAATTGGTATTGCACTGCATGAGCACCAGTTGCGGGTTGATCCGGCAGATCTCTTCCACCGCCCGCCGCACTTCTTCAATGTCCGAAGCCCCGGTAGCCAGCAGCACAGGCTTCTGCTTTTCTGCCACCTTGCGCAGCATCTCCGGCCAGGTGATGTCGCCCGACCCGATCTTGAACAGTGCGACGTATGGATCCAGCATGTCCACGGCTTCAAGATCGTAGGGCGCGGAGAAATATTCGATTCCGCAGGCTTCGCATTCCCCTTTGAGAATGGGCGTCCACTCCCATGGAAGGGCAGCCTCCTGATAAACCTGCACCACACTCTTCTTCCACCTGGATTGATGGGACAACTGTTGCTGAAGAGACTGAAAGCCCCGTTCGCTGACGATTCTGGACGCGCGGAAATTCTGAAACTTGGCCGCATCGGCTCCCGCCTCGGCGCATAACCGGATCAGCGATTTGGCGCGTTCCAGGTCTCCGTCATGGTTCGCGGAGATGTCGGCCACGAAGTAGGTTGGATATTCCAGGCCGACCGTCTTTTTTCCCAGTTTCAAATTCGTCATGCCACCACACTCGTCACATAGCGCTTGATGCGCTGCGGGTAGCCCTCTTCGTAGAGCGCGCGAAAACTGCGCAGCCCGGCTCCGACGTCCGGCATGTGAAATCCCATGGCCTGGCGAATTTTTTCCGTGCTCAGGGATGTGTCGAGAGGCCGCCGGGCTTTGAGGTTGGCTTCCGCCGCCAGCGCGGGAACTACCCTTCCGGGATCCACTCCAAACGCCCGCGCTACCGACCGGCCAAACTCGTATTTGCTGATTCTTTCCGACCCGGTCACATGATGTAGACCGCTCAAGCCGCGCTCCAGCATCTGCAGCAGCAATCCGGCCAGATCGTTCACCAGGATGGGACAAAAAAACACGTCCGTAAATCCCGGCACGGATTCGTCTTCGGTAAACCTTCCCAAGAACCACTCCGCCAGGCTCAGCTTCTCCTGCGCGTTCCATCCATAGATGTTGACCCGGGCAATCAGGGCTTCCGGATACCGCTCCACGACGCCTTGTTCACCCAGCCACTTCGACCGCGCGTAAACATTCACGGGCGCGGGCTGGTCGGTTTCCGAATAGTTTCCCCGCCGTCCGTCAAATACGGAGTCTGTGGAGATGTAAACGAGTCGCGCCTTCAGATCGCTCGCTATTTCAGCCACATGGGCAGACGCGTGGACATTCACCTGTTCAGTTTCGCTGCCATGGGCTTCGCACCAGTCGACACTCGTCGCCGCGGCGCAATGGATGATCGCCTCAGGCTTCAGCCGCTGCAGCAACTCCCTCGTCCCGGCTGCATCCAGCAGGTCGATTCTCTGCATTGTCGCTCCGGGAATCTGCACCGGATGGCAATGGTACAGGCCGGCAACATCCAGACTCAGGCTGCGAGCCTGCAGGATGATGCTGGCGCCAAGTAATCCGCTGGCGCCCGTGACTGCAATCATGGTGCGCCTCCGTGAGTGCTGTGCATAACCGATAAAACCATCAAGCCTGGCGCAGCGCTTTCTGGGAGACGTGACAGTTCAACTCCACCAGTTCGGGCTCCCGTTCCAGCAGAGCCAGAACGTCCCGCCATGAGAAGAAATCTTTGCCTCCCAGGCGTTCGTACACCGCACGCAGGAAAGCCAGATCCTCGGGTTCGTCGAGCGTCCATCGATGGCTGCTGTAATCGGTCTCGCCCTTTACGGCATATAGAGTGAACTGGCCGGCATTCTCGTAGATGTACGGGGTCACGTGCTCTCGTTGATAAGGCGCTTTCGCCTCATGCCAGGAGCGGCTCAGTGCATCCCAGGTCGTGATCTCTGTGTCCAGGCCCCGAGGGTAGGTGCGCTGCAATGCGTTACTGGCATAGTCCGGCCGCCGTTCGAGAAAAGCCCGAATGGTCAGGTCGGTTATTTCGGGCTCGATCAGCGGACAATCGGAAGTGATGCGAACAATTGCCTCCGCGGTCGCTTCCTTCGCGGCCCGATAGTACCGGTCCAGAACATCGTTCACCGAGCCCCGAAATACCCGCACCGCCAAACGCCGGCACTCTTCCACAATTGCGTCATCTTCGGACAACTGCGTAGTGGCGATGACGACTTCCGTGATCTGGCTGGAGCGCCTTACGCGGTCAATCACGCGGGCGAGAACAGTCTGGCCGCCGAGGTCTTTCATGACTTTCCCCGGCAAGCGGGTACTTCCGATCCGGGCCTGAATTATGGCGACAATTCTCATCACTGTCGTGCCTGAACCTTCATCTCAACCCGTGCTGCTGCTCACAAGGAAGGCCGCCCGGCAACGGTGGATGCCGGCATATTCCTGGAGAGGAGAAACATGCAGTCAACATTCGCATCCTGAAGGTAAGGTAACTGCTCGACTCGGACGGGCTTCAGGTCGCCGAAGAGTTCCAGATAGATCCGGGCATAATCGGCCTTCCACAGCAGCGACTGGTGGCCACGGTAGTTAACTTCCATCGGCTGCGGTGAATAGTATTCGAGTCCCCAAATGAAGCCGCGCGTGCAGCGGTGGATTTCATGCAGGGCTTTCGGCAGGTCAGGCGGCGCAATATGAATCAGCACGCCTGAGGTGAAGACAAGATCGAAGAATCCATTGGGAAAAGGTATCTCAAACGCTGTCGCCAGAGAGAGCTGCGCATCCTCCAGCCGCTTGCGTGCCCTGCCTAATGCATACTCCTGAACTTCGATCCCATAAAGGCGTTCGAACCCCATCTCCCGTAGCGCACACAGCTGGTTTCCCTCGTTGCAGCCCACCTCGAGAATGCGGGCGTCTCGCGGTATGTCCGCGAGAAAGCGCTGGTTAAGTTCGCTCCTGGCAACGCCAAAGTTTTTGCGATAGAGAGTGTCGAGCGCAGCGGGACTCAAAGAATTGCGATCGGTGTACGCCCGCCCGAACTCGCCCCGCCAATGTTGCAACTGCCCAGTATTCATCGCCCTTGCACTCCATCGACCTCAGGCCCGCGCCCGCTGCGGAGGTATCACCCGCAGCTTCTCCGCAGGCGGAGCGTCTGCGTCCATCAATGTCTGTAACCCCTCCGCGGTAAGCCAGTTGGCATTGGAATCGCTGCTGTAGCGAAATCCTTCCGGCAGTGGCTTGCCATCGTTCCAGTTCTGCCGGCTCCACCAGGCATGCGCGGGCTGGATCACGTACATTTCGTCGAGTTCCACCGTGTTCCGGGCTTCATCCTCGGAGACCAGCACCTCATGCAGCTTCTCCCCGGGACGGATGCCGATGCACTCGATCTCGCAACCCGGCGCGATGCTCTCGGCCATCTCGGTCAGCCGCATGCTGGGAATCTTGGGCACGAAGATTTCACCTCCGTGCATCTGTTCGATCGAACCCACAACGAAGCGAACTCCGTGCTCCAGCGTGATCCAGAAACGGGTCATGCGCGCGTCGGTGACCGTGACCTTGCCGCGCTTGCGCTGCTCCATGAACACCGGGATCACGCTGCCCCGGCTGCCCACCACGTTGCCGTAGCGCGCGCAGCTGAAACGGGTGTCCTGGGCCCCGGCGTAGGCGTTCGCCTGCACAAACATTTTTTCGGCGCACAGCTTGGTCGCGCCATAAAGGTTGATGGGATTCACCGCTTTGTCCGTGCTCAGCGCCAGGACCCGGCGCACTCCCTGGTCGATGGCCGCATCGATCACGTTGCGGCCGCCCATGATGTTGGTCTGCACCGCTTCAAACGGATTGTATTCGCAGGCCGGCACCTGCTTCAGCGCCGCCGCATGCACCACCACCGTCACTCCGGAAAAAGCCCGCTGCAAACGTTGCGCATCGCGCACATCCCCGATGAAGTAGCGGAGGCTGGGGTGGTCGAAGCCCCCGGTCCGCATATCGTGCTGCTTGAGTTCGTCACGGCTGAAAATGATGAGCTTCTGGGGATGGTAATCGCGCAGCATGACCTCAATGAATTTCTTCCCGAATGACCCCGTCCCGCCCGTGACCAGCACCGTTTGTTCCTGCCAATTCATCCGCGACGGCCCCTTTGTGATTGCCTCAGGATTATAGCGGAGATTCGGTGCCGGCCATGACCGGTTGGGCCCTATGGATGCTGAATCTTCGCGGCCTTCTGCGCCTTTTCGTAAAAAGCTTTTCAGCCGCAAACAACCCAACGATGCGAAGTGAACTCCAATGAGGTTCTTGCTCAGATATTGATCATGGCTTCGCCTACGTACCAATAGTGGACTCAGGCGAAATTTAGGGACGGGAGCTTCTTCCCGCCAGTGCTAGAATACGCAGCTAGCGGGCTCAAAAATATTTTTGGAGTGTGGATGGATTTAGGTCCATTGATTCCGGTCAACGGCCAGGTTCTGCGCGAAGTTCAGGCTGATCATCCCATCGAATTGAATCGCCAGTTGGGACCCTCTTCCTACTCCACGTTGCCCGGGCAGGACTCCGTCCTGCGTGAATACCTGCGCGTACTGATCAAGCGCAAGTGGCTCGTTTTCAGCTGTGTGGCCATCATTTTCGGAGCTGTGGCCCTGGCCACCATGCGCAGCACCCGCATCTATGACGCTGCCGGAAGTATCGCCATCAACAAAACCGATCCTGCCATACTCAATCTTAAGGATCCTTCGAACGGCTCTTCCACCGACTACGATCCCACCGACCTGGATACGGAAGTAAGGATTCTGAAGAGTGATTTGCTCGCTTTGCAGGTCATCAAGTCGCTCAATCTCGATAAGCAGCCGGAATTCGGCGGCGGTGGAGATTCTGCCGCAGACTCGCTCGGCCTCACCACCGACGCACTCCAGCCGGATTCGGAAAAGACCACTGCGCTGCTGGGGGAATTTAAAGGGGGACTTCGGGTTGCCCTTGTACCGAATACCCGGATCATCGAAATTCACTACCGCAGCGCGGACAAAAACCTCGCCGCGAATGTAGTGAACACGCTCATCAACACCTATATTGAGCAAAATTTCAAGACCCGCTTCGAGTCCACCATGCAGGCTTCCGACTGGCTGTCAAAACAGCTGGTGGACCTGGAGATGAAGGTTCAAACCTCGCAGGAAAAGCTGGTCCAGTATCAGAAGCAGCACGAAATTCTCGGCATCGACGAAAAACAAAACATCACCACCTCCAAACTGGACGAGTTGAACCGCGAACTCACCTCCGCGGAATCCGATCGGATGGAAAAGGAATCGGTGTATCGCCTGGTGCAATCCGGCGATGCCGATACCGCAGCCGCAGCCGCCACCAGCGCCGGCACCGGCACGGCCAGCTCGGGACTGATGGAAAAAATGCGCGAACAGCAAGCCGACCTGAAGATACAGGTCGCGCAACTCAGCACCCAGTTCGGCAATTCCTATCCCAAAGTAGTGCAGCTGGATACTCAGCTGAAAGAAGTGGATGCCCAGCTTCAAACCGAAATGACCAAAGTGGTTTCGCGCGTGCGCAGCGGCTACCTGGCCGCCCTGCAACACGAAACCATGCTGCGCCAGGCCCTCGACCAGCAGAAACAGGAGGCGAACAAACTGAATGAAAGCGCCATCGAATACAGCCTGCTGAAGCGCGACGTCGAGAGCTATCGCACTCTGTATGAAGGTCTGATGGAAAAACTGAAGGAAGCCGGAGTCACAGCCGGGCTGCGGTCGAACAATATTCGCAGCGTCGATAAAGCCCGCGTGCCCACCTATCCTTCAGAACCCAACGTCCCCCGAAACCTGACCTTCGCCCTGGCGCTTGGGCTCACCACCGGCATCGGCCTGGCTTTTCTCCTGGAAGGCATCGACAACACGGTGCGCACGCCGGAGCAGGCACAGGCCATTTCGGCTTTGCCCTCGCTGGGAATGATTCCGCTGGGCTCGAAGTCCGGCGTTGAGACAGCGGCCAAGCGCTTGACCGTTGCATCCTCGCGCGAAGCGGTGGAACTGGTAACCCAGTCGAGACCGCAGTCTCAGATGGCTGAGGCGTATCGCGCATTACGCACCTCCCTGTTGCTCACTTCGCTCGGAGGACCGCCCAAAGTTATCCTGATCACGAGCGCCCTTCCGCAGGAAGGGAAAACCACGACCAGCATCAATACGGCCATCGTGTTGGCGCAAAAAGGCACGCGAGTGCTGCTGATCGACGCCGATTTGCGCCGCCCCAGCATTCACAAGACCCTGGGCATGGGTCCCAAGACCGGACTTAGCAATGTGTTGACCGGAAACGCCACCTTGCAGCAAGCGGTGGTGCGCTCAACCATCCTGCCCACACTCTTCGTACTCACCGCAGGCACGCCCCCGCCCAATCCTGCGGAACTGCTGGCGTCCTCGAATATGCGGGACATTCTGGCGGAACTGCGGGAACAATACGACCACATCGTGGTGGATACTCCTCCCACTTTGTCTGTAACCGATGCCGTCGTCATGTCCACCCGGGCGGATGCCGTGGTGCTCGTGATCCGTTCCGGACAGACCACCAAGCAGGCGCTTCGCCGCTCCCGCGACATCCTGATGCAGGTGAATGCCCGGGTCGCCGGAGTGTTGTTGAACGCAGTCGATCTGACCTCGCCCGACTACTACTACTATTACGAGTACCAGGGTAAATACGGCCATCGTTACTATCAGGAAGACGAAGAGCCCGCGGAAGACGTGGACTCAATTCCACGTGCGACTTCGGGCGGCGCATAGCCGCTCCGTCATCGGTCGACCGGGCCTTTTGTACACTCTGATCCCCGGCAGAACCCGGCCCCTGCAGTCGATCCTTCAAACGCAGCCATGAGAATTCCGCTCACCAGCTCTGCCAGGACCATTTCCCTGGTGCTGGGCTCCGCGTTGCTGCTGTCTTCTTACTTATGGCTGGTGAGCCGCGAGTTTGCTGCCGCTTTCATGTCCAGCCGTCCCGATCTTGCCAGCCTGCAAAGAGCGGTGCGCTGGCAGCCCGGCAATGCGGAATATCGATACCGCCTGGGGCGTTATTTGTTCATCATCCAGCGCTCTCCTGAAGCGGCGGTTGAGCTTTATCGCTCCGCCGTTGCCTTGAATCCTCATCAGGCGCGCTACTGGTTCGACCTCGCTGCCGCTTATCAACTTTTAGGCGACGTGAGCGCGCAAAAAGCGGCCCTCGAGAACGGTCTTGCCGCCGACTCCACGACACCCGATCTGGCCTGGGAGGCAGGCAATTTCTATCTCACCCAGGGCGATACCGATAAGGCGTTGCGCGAATTTCGCGTAGTCATGGAAAGCGATCCCTACCTGCCCGCCGCCGCCGTAAAACTTTGCTGGCGGGTCAAGCCCGATATCGATGCTCTCCTGCTCAACGTCGTGCCTTCGAACGTTTACCCCACGTTTTTGGAATTTCTGATCTCCCGTAAGGAGACCGCTGCCGCAGCCAAAGTATGGACTCAAATGGCTCAGTTGCATCAGCCGGTTTCCCAGTCGACGGCGTTCGAATATATACGTTACCTGGTGGGGCAGCACGAAGCCGACCAGGCCCGGCTGGTGTGGCAACAGGGAGCGAAGCTTTGCGGACTTGCCGCCTACCAGCCGTCGCCGCAAAATCTGGTGGTGAATGGTGATTTCAGCCTGAACGTTTTGAATGGTGGATTCGACTGGCAATATCGCCAGTCGAGCGAGGTTTCCCTGGCCCTCGATCCCACCCAGTCGCACGGCGGACACCGTTCCCTGCTGATTACATTCGACGCGCGAAAGATCAACGATGCAGGGATCGGACAATTGGTGGCGGTGCAGCCCTCCACCAGCTACGATTTCTCCGCCTACTACAAGGCTGACGATATACAGGGAGCGGGCGGACCACGATTCGCCGTCCAGGACCTTTACACCGAGGCCACATACTTCTCCAGCGATGAACTGAAAAACGCGGATTTCTGGAAAGAAGTCAGCGGAACCTTTACCACTGGGCCCGATACAAAGTTGTTGTTGGTGCGCATCAAACGCGAGCCGCCGGGAATGCCGATTCGGGGCAAACTGTGGATCGATGCCGTTCGCCTCGTGGCCCAGGATCAATAGAGGCAGATCAATAGAGTGAGGATCGTTAGAGTTCTGGCAAATGCAATCTGAGCCAAGGCAATCTGAACTAATGACCCTCTGAATCATCGACCATCGGAAATTCAGAAATAATGACCACCGGAACCAATCACGACCAGAACGACAGTGATGACAATGTCGTTCCGCCCCTCCGGGCCCGCCCCGTGCCGGCCTCGCGCATCCCCGACGCCGTTGCTCAATCCGCCCGCACCTCTGCGCCGGATCCCGTAGTCTTTTACGGCGTTTTCAGCCTGCTGCTGTTTGCACCGCTGGCATTTGGAGCGGTTGAACCCTGGTCGATTTTCATCCTTGAATCCGGGGCAGCCTTGCTGCTGGCGTTCTGGATCTTCCGACAAGTCACTTCCGGCGAGCTGTCGATCACCGGTAATCCCTTGTTTGCGCCCGCCCTGGTTTTTGCCTTCTGCATCGTCTTGCAGCTGGCCACTGGCCGCACTGCGTATCGTCATGAAACAGTCTCCGCAGGCCTGCTTTACTGCGCCTACGGAATCCTTTGCTTCCTGGCGATCCAGGTATTGCGCCGTACGTCGCAGGTCAAGGCTCTGGTTGTCGCCTTTTCCGGTTACGGCATTCTGCTGGCCACGTTCGCCTTGCTGCAGGGATTGTCCTCGACCACCCGGCTGTACTGGATTCGCACCCCACGCATGGGCGGCTGGATCTACGGTCCCTACGTAAATCACAATCACTATGCCGGCCTCATGGAAATGCTGGTACCGATCCCTCTGGTTTTCTCTCTTACTCGCGGAGCCCGCGGCCCGCAAAAAATTATGGCGGGAATTGCGGCCGCGGTGATGGCCAGCACCATCTTTTTGTCCGGGTCCCGCGGCGGCATGCTTGCCTTCGTCATGCAGATCGGCGTTCTGGCAGTCATTGTGGCCTGGCGCCAGAAGAGCCGCACCCTCACTTTTGGATTGGCAACTTTCCTGGCCATCGGCTTGGGACTGGTGTTGTGGCTGGGCGGCAGTGAACTCGCCCAGCGGCTGGCCACGGTTCATGCCGAAACCCGCACTGAACTCTCTGGTGGCACCCGCCTCGAAATCGATCGCGACGCTCTCCGCATGTTTGCGCGCAAGCCGGTCCTGGGATGGGGATTGGGAGTGTTCCCTGACGTCTATCCTCAGTTCCGCAGCTTTCACACAAATTTTTTCATCAACGAAGCGCACAACGACTACCTGCAGCTGCTGGTCGAAATGGGTGGGTTAGGTTTCGCCATCATGCTCTGGTTTCTATGGTCCGTGTATCGCAATGCGCTGCGCAAGTTGAAAGACTGGACGGACGACACCAATGGAGCGGTTGCCCTAGCGGCATTGATCGGGGTCACTGGAATTCTGGCGCACAGCCTGGTTGACTTCAACCTGCAAATCCCGGCCAATGCAGCTCTCTTCTATCTGCTATGCGTGGTCGCAGCCATGGACTCGAAATTCGGAAAATCGAGACGAAAGATGGTTCGGCGGCGCAGCAACATAATCGCTGATGTGTTTGACGCCGCACAGCCGGTTGGCCAGGAAGAACAACGCGAACAATTCTGAAGGGAGCTAATCCGGAAGGAAACCTCGGCTAGAACTGAAGAGCGAGCACTGGGAAGCGAGGATTGGGAACGAAAACTGGGCCAGAACCGAAAACGAAGGCGCTAAGAACGAGAAATGCTAAGGCTTGGCCTGGCTCACGGGGTTGCTGTCCTGTAACAGGACCCACGTCAGCAATCCGCCTACCGCTGCTGCGCCGCCATAGACTATAACGGGAGAATCCAGAATGGCTCCGCCGCTGGCCGGGACCGCGCCGCCACCCTTTCGCCGTTTTTTCTTTTTCTTTTCCGCTGAGTTGTCCACGGTAGTCTGCTGGCCCTGCGCGAGCGTGGAAGTGTTCGAGCCGTCACTGACGTTCACATCGCCTTTTTGCGCCGTGATCTGAACCGTATCGTCCGGCATCTGCTTCATTTCAAATTCTGTCCAGCCGGTCGAAGCTGGCACCACGGTGATCTCGCCGGAGTGCATGCTCAACCCTTTCGACGTGGCTACCCGCAAGCTGCCGTGTTCAAGCGCAACTCCAGCCCCTTCGTATTTGATCAGGGAATCTGCCAGGACAACCACATTCGAACCTGACGCATTGATGCTGGCCACCGAATCTGACTGGGTCTGCACCAGATCGCCCGGAAAAATAGCTGACGTTCGGGGCACGGCAGCGCCGTTAATCCACGCCGTTCCCTTGGCATAGAGCATTGCGGGACTGGAATCGACCGCCCAAAGTGATACGGGGACCACTGCGGTCATCATCCAGCAGACGAGATTGCGGAGCCCGGAGCTACTCATACTCAACTCCCTCAAGCTTAACTGCCTCAAGCTTAAATCCCATCACGTGCAAACCTTGTTTCATCGTAAGCTTGTGCCTGCGGAGGCGTCAACCTACTACTTTGGCATTGAAGATGCCATTGTGCCCGAAACGGTTTGTTCCCAATTAGAAAAACCAGGCGAACCATTTCCCGCGCCACGGATCACTTCACCGCTGAACCGGGCAGGCGCCGGGCGCACGTCGCGCCAAAGATCAGCAAGTGTTCCTGCAGTTACCCCCGTAACCGGATTCTGTCGAAATTTCTCAGGTTACGCGGAAAAATCTGAAAACCTAGTAGGGTCCCTGCCAAGGGGACTCTTTATCAGCGTGTTAAAATCCTGAAACGAAATATTTATGTCCAAAATGACGACTTCACCGATAGCGACTACCGATTCTGTCTCTGAATTGAAAACCAAGATCGACCAGCGCCAGGCGCATGTCGCCATCATTGGCCTCGGCTACGTAGGCTTGCCCCTGGCCCTGCTCTATTCGGATCAGAAGGTCCGGGTCACCGGCTTCGATATCGATCAGCGCAAGGTGACCACTCTAACCCAGGGCGGTTCTTACATTGTCCGCATCCTGCCGGATGAAATTAAGCAGGCTCGCGCCCAGGGATTCGAAGCCACCTCTGACTACGCTCGCCTGACTGACATGGACGCCGTCATCATCTGCGTTCCAACCCCTTTGAACGAGTATCACGAGCCCGACCTCAGTTACATCACGGACACAGCCAAGGCTATTGCTCCTCATCTCCGCGCCGGCCAGCTCGTAATCCTCGAAAGCACCACGTATCCCGGAACCACGGAAGAGGTCATGCTCCCGATTCTCGAAAAAGGGAACAAGCACGGCCTGAAAGCCTCCCGCGGAGGCGCCGGCACGGGCCAGGAATTCTACGTCGCATTTTCACCCGAGCGCGAAGACCCCGGCAACACCAGCGTGGCCCGAAGGGACATCCCGAAAGTGGTGGGTGGCCTCGATGCCCATGCTACCGAGATGGCAGCCGCTCTTTACGGAACCATCTTCAACCGCATCGTGCGCGTGTCGTCCCCGGCCGCCGCGGAAATGACCAAGCTGCTGGAAAATATCTACCGCTGCGTGAACATCGCACTGGTCAACGAACTTAAACAGCTTTCGCTGCGCATGGGTCTGGATATCTGGGAAGTCATCGAAGCGGCCTCCACCAAGCCCTTCGGATTCCAGCCCTTCTATCCCGGTCCCGGACTGGGTGGACACTGCATCCCAGTCGATCCTTTCTACCTTTCATGGAAAGCCAAGGAATGGGATTTCCGCACCCGCTTCATCGAACTGGCCGGTGAAATTAACATCGGCATGCCGTATCACGTCATCGAGTACGTCGCCAAGGGTCTGAATCAACACAAGAAAGCTCTGAATGGCTCCAGGATCCTGATCCTGGGTGTGGCCTACAAAAAAGACATCGACGATTTGCGCGAATCTCCGGCGCTGACCATTATCGAATTGCTCCAGCAACAGGGAGCTTCGGTCAGCTACAACGATCCCTACTTCCCCACCGTGGGAAAAGGCCGCAAGTACGATCTGGGGATGACCTGCGTTCCGCTGGAGAATCTGGGCCAGTACGATTGCGTGCTGATCGTCACCGACCACTCGGATTACGATTATCAGCGCATCGTTCGCGAGTCGCAGCTGGTGGTCGATACCCGAAATGCCACCAAAGGTATTGCCAGCCCGAAAATAGTACGTTGCTGAGATGGCGGCCGGGAGTTCACGCTTCCGGCCCCTTCAGTAAATTCTTCCCGCTGGTCGTTACCTACCCATGGCTGTGCAAAAATTTTCCAGTCTAACCTGCCCGGTTTGATAGTCTTCTCTCAACGAACCTAACTGCTTGTTGGACAAGCCCTTCATGTATTTTTTCTCCACAGGAAGTGGCCATGTGCTTGCATTGGCTTTCATGGGATTCGCCGTGAGATTCTCTGTCAGGCGGCCTCGGCCACCGCAGGGCGTCCCGAATGAGATAATACGGTGAAATAACTTTCAAATAAGGCAGCGCTTGCCAGGCGCCCGTCATCAAGATGGAGTAGTGAACCGCCAGTCGGACAGCATTATGCCGGAGATGTACCAAAACCCGCCGTTTTCTTTGCTTCCAGACCGGCGCCCGCCGTGGAAAGAGTTCATTGTCACCATGGGACTGCAGGGCGCGCTTCTGTTTCTGCTGGCGTGGGCCGCAGTGCTGAACCTGGCAGTGATCGATCCTCCAGTTCACGACCGTTTCGTTCAGCTGGTCGAAACACCGACTCCCGTGAATCATGAGCCCGCGCCGGTGAAGGAAATTCCACCGCCGCGAGTGGAGCGCGTGGCGCGCGTGGAGACTCCGCCCGCCGAAGTGCTCCGCGTTCCTCCTCCTGAGGTTCGCCCCAAAGCTCCAGCGGAAGAGGTCCCGGTTGCCCCTAAAGTGGAGGTCGCTGCGGTAAAGCCCGTGCCTCTCCCGCCTGCCGCACCCGTAATTCCGCGGCAACTGGTGAAGACTCACGTTTTCTCGACGGGCAGCTCAGCTCTGCCTACGATTGCAGAGGCTCCGAAAAATGTTCAGACCGGCGGATTTGGGGATCCCAATGGTGTGCCCGCAAAAGAGAGTACGAACAAAGCGGTGAATATCGCGCCCTCAGGTTCATTTGATTTGCCGGGAGGCCCAGGGAATGGCAACGGCACCGGAGGCGCCAAGGGAGTTCGCGGCGTTGTCGCCAGCACCGGCTTTGGCAACGGCGTCGCCACCGGCGACGGCAGCGGAAAGGTAAATACTTCCCGCGGCAATGGCGTGCAGAAGAGCGGCTTTGGCGACACTCAGGCCGTATCCCTCGCTCAGCTTCATCCGAAACAGGCAGACGACTCTGCGGGAAAGATGATTCCAGCCGAAATCGTATCCAAGCCGACGCCGGCTTACACAACTGAAGCCAGGAATTTACGCATTGAAGGTGAAGTAGTACTCGAAGTAGTTTTTGAAGCTTCCGGAAAACTTCGCGTGGTGCGGGTGGTGCAGGGTCTGGGCCACGGCCTGGATGAGTCCGCCACCCACGCGGCCGAACAGATCCACTTCAAGCCAGCCAAGCGCGACGGCCAACCCTCCGACTACACCGCTCTGGTCCACATTGTGTTCCAACTAGCCTAACGACTCCGGTGGGTGCCCCGTCAGGGGGTCTCCGTCCAAGCTCCGCTTGGGCGCGGATCCTGACTTTCGACCGCGATCAGAACCTGTCATCCCGACCGGAGCAAAATCATTCGCCCAGCGAATGATTTTGCGGAGTGGAGGGACCTGCTCTTCTAGGTAGTCTTCGATTGAGCTCGGCGAAACTCCCGCCCAAGGAGAGTTTGGACGGGCCACCCTCAAGGGCTCTATTGGGTTGCTCCGCCCTGGATCATGCCCCGATCCTGCGGCAACGGCAACCGGCCGTCGGCGCCGCTGGTGAGCGCGATGAATTCCGGGTCTTTCATCAGCGACGCGAAGACCGCATCCACTCGCGCTTCCATCATTTCTTTCGAGCGCACCGCCTCATAGCGCTCATATCCGAAGAAGTGGCGTTTGAGCATGGCGAGGGCTTTCTCGCGCTGGCCGAGCTGGGCGTAAATCGCCGCCAGATTGTAGGAGGCCGGCAGCATATCCTCGTGTTCGCGGGCGATCTTCAGTGCTTCGTCGCCGTGTCCGTTCGCCGCCATGAAGCCGGCCGCAAACACCAGGTTATAAGCATCGTTGGGTTCGAGGTCGAGCGCCTTGCGAACGTAGTAGTCGGTCTTCGCCGCATTTCCTTCCGAGTTCCAGTACACCGCCAGATTGCGGTAGGCGAGAGCGATAGGAAAGACTTCGACCGAGCGCTCCATCAGCGCCAGGCCGTCGTTGAACTGGCCTTCATGAATCGTCATCTTGCCCAGCCCATGCAGTGCGACGGCGCGAGCCAGCGGGTCGGCCGGCATCGCGAGAATCTGATTAAACGTCTGCCTCGCCTTGGCCCAGTCGCCGATGTGATGACGATAGAGTTCGCCCAAATACCGCAGCGGCGTGGGATCCGCCGGGTCCATGGTGGACGCTTTGGCATACAGCTTCTCGGCTTCCGTATATTTTGAGGAATTCTCCGCCGTGAGTCCGCGCAGCATGGTGTGCTCGATGCGGGCGCTCTGGGCCCGATCGAAGACAGGGGAAGCGAAGTCCGGAGTGTTGAGGATGTCTCCCACGTCGTTTACACCCAGCTTCTTCAATTCCTTGGCTGCGTCTTTCGCGCGCTTGGGGAAAAGGCATTTCTGGTCCAGCACGGCGCGGTACAGCGGGATTGCGCCGGCGCTATCGCCCGACTTGGCGTGTTCCTTGGCCTGCTTCAATTGCTGTTCCAGGGAATTGTCGCGGCGCTTCATTTCTACGTCGACGACTTTCTCCACCTTTTCCGAGCGCAGGAAACCATCCTGATTTTCAATCTTGGCGACTGTTTCTCCCTCGGGAGTGGCCAGAACGGCGACCGGAAGCTTGTCCGCTCCCACCAGCTTTTGCCCCAGCGGAGTCGCGGCATCGGCAATTTCCATGGAGACGCACTGCTCGGCGTAAAGCGACAACAGGCGCGAGGTGCGCATACTCGATTTCTGCACCTCTTGCACCGACGACGGAAACCAGTACAACACCAGCCCCGCCGTCACTGGCGGCAAATCTGGAACCCGCACCCGCCACGGAACGTTGTAGACCTGCTGGGCCGACATCGACGCACCACTGCCAATGCTGGGCGCGCTCATTCCTCCCATTCCTCCGCCGCCGCCCCCGCCGCAGGTGGCCCATAGTTGCGGGGCACAATTGACCGCGATCAGCAGCAGGGATGTGAGGCGTAGCAGGAATATTCTCATGCGCGAATTGTACCCCCAACCAGCCGACGTTAGTGGGCGAGACAAAACTTTGACAATTCGGCACTCAAGGAGTCTGGTCGGGTGCGCTCCGTCCAGGCTCCGCTCGGGCGGGATTTTCCTAACGTACGAGCCGTTGCGGAGCAAGGAATTCCTGCGAGTCTTCACAGGTAATCGGCCCACCTGTTTCTCCCACCCCTCGCAAAAACGCGAACGGATGGGAGCGGTTTCTATGAATGGAAAATAAAAAACCAGATGGCGATCAGAGTCAGAGAGACGAGAAAGGGGGACCTAACGCCTGAACCCGGTCGGCGGCTGGGGCCAACTCGGGGATTCGAGCCTACTGGATCGCGCTGCCGACTGAAGAGAAAACGTTGTTCGCGTTGGAACCGATCAACCGGATCGTGCCCACTACAATGACCAGAATTACCGCCAGCATCACGGCGTATTCGGCAACATCTTGTCCCTGCTCGTCATGCCACATGTTTTGCAGAAATTTTGCCATCGGCGCCCCTCCCTGGGATCACCAGTGCCCCACTGAAAATTCCCTGTCTGAGTACACGCCAGCCCCAAGAATCGGCAGGAGCGCTGAACTCAGAGTTTAAGTCTGCACATAGGGTAGCTGTGAGAGGCCGAACTGCCAATAGCCCAAGCGTGGAAATACATAGCACCAAAGTGCTACGCCTTTAGGCGATGGTTTTGATCGGAAGCGCCTGGTTCACTGCAAACAATGCCAGCTCCAGCCGCGTGGAAACGCCCAATTTGTCGAAAATGTTGCTGAGATGGTGTTTTACGGTGTCTTCGCTGATCTTGAAGTATTCCGCGATTTCCTTATTGGAGTAACCGGCCACCACCGCTGAAACGATCTCCAGTTCGCGGGGCGTAAGGCCGAATTTCCGCTGTTTCGCCTCTTCCCCGGAGGACTGCACCAGGTTCCTCAGGTATTGCACCAGATTCGAGACACTCTCCCGCCCCACCCAATACTCTCCTGCCATCACGGTCTGTATGCTTTTCAGCAATAATTGGGTGGCGGAATCTTTCAGCACCACGCCGCGAGCTCCCAGTTGCAGCGCTTCTACAATCTGCTTCTTCTCCGCCGCGGCCGTCAGCAGGATTACGCGAACCGAATGCGCCGGGCCGGTATTCATCTCGCGCAAGGCTTCGATCCCCGGCATCCGCGGCATGGCCAGGTCGAGAAGCATGATGTCCGGCCTCAACTGGCGCGCCATCTTCACCGCTTCGGTTCCGTCGCAAGCTTCCCCGATCACCTTCAAATCGGGTTCCGCCTCCAGCAGGCGGCGCAGGCCATCGCGAAAAATAGGATGGTCGTCTGCGATCACAATGCGTACTGGCTGAAATCTTCGATTATCCATACGCGGCTTCCAACTTCTGCGGCACAGTAATCTCGAGTCGAGAGCCCTGACCCGGATTCGATTCTATCGTGAGTTCGCCCGCAATTATACGCACCCTTTCCTTGATCACCAGCGGGCCTTTGCCGAGAGCATCCAGTTCTTTTTGCCCCAGCCTCCCGGAGAATGGAAAACCGCGGCCATCGTCTTCGATCACCAGCGTCCACTGCCCGTTTCTGGCGCTCAAGCGCACCAGCGCCGTCCGTGCCTTGCTATGCTTGCGGACATTCACCAGACCTTCCTGCACGATGCGACTCAACTCGCGGCACATCGGTTGCGGCATGTCCGGTTCTTCCAGGTCGGAAGAGAAGCGTGCCGTAATCCCGGTCTCGCGTTGAAATCTCTCCACTGTATCTCCCAGAAATCCAATCAGCTTTCTGGAATCTACATCGAGTGATTTCATCTGTTGCATTAGTTCCCTGAGCTTCAGGACTTCCTCACGCAGAAGTCCCTGAATTCGGCCCAGTTCCTCCGGCACCAGATCGGACCGGGTGGCGGATTGGCGGCGCAGCACATCGACTTGCATCTCGACCGCGATCAGAGACTGCACGGCTCCGTCATGCAATTCGCGGGCAAAGCGTGCGCGTTCGAGCGCTCCGGCCCGCAGCCGCAGGCGCCTCAGCAGGTACACGTTATATACCGCAGGGCTGACCTGGCGTACCAACTCCTGCAGGAAGCGCAGCTCCTCGGTAATTTCGCCGGTCAGGGCGGGTTGCAGCAGAAAAATACGTCCCCACCATTCCTTGCCGAACACAAACGACACCATCATCAGATTGTCGAATCTCTGGTGGTGCGCCAGGCCGTTCAGAAACGCCGCCGAGGTGCTGGGGATTTTCTGTCCCGAGTGGTCGAGGCCCAAAAGAACGTAACCTTCATGTCCGTCGTGAGGGTTGCGCGATGCGTAAGAAGTTTCCGCGGGATAGTCAAACAGATAGGTTTCACGATCGGAAGGCAGGGGATCAAGCCAGCGAAAAAAAGACGCCTCCCCATTTCGCAGCAGCATTTCACCCACATAAACCCGCTGCCCGACAGCTTCCTGCGACGCGATCAAGGCCCGCTCCGCCCCGTACATCACCAGCAGTTCGCCCACAATATCCTGCAGCGTGCCGCTAAGCCCGCTTTCGACTCTTACTCTTCCCAGCACCCGTGCGATCACGGCTTTTTCGGAGCGCAGCTGCTTTTGCTGCTCCGCCAGATATCCCAGAAGCAAGCCCATCACCAGCAGGTAAATCGAAAGCATGAACAGGCGCTTGGGATCGAAATCCTCCGGCTGCAATCCCAGTCGCGGCAGGTGCAGGCTGAGCAGCAGCGAGTCCACCGCGCGGTAGAAACCCAGATGAAATGCCAGGCTCTGAAACCACAAGAGGGACACTGCCGACGCGGCCGTAGCCACTGTCTCCCAGACTCCCCAGCGGTAGGCAGCAGCAGCCAGTACAAAGACGAAGAACAGGAAAAAAGGATTGCCCTCGCCCGTGGCGAAAATGGAAATCACCGCCGGCCAAACGATGTCGGCTGCGTGCACCAGTCTGCGAAATGAAGCGGTGGACGCCTCGCGCCGCCGTAGTAGGAGTATGACGACGACACCCTGGGCAATGTAGAAAGCCAGCAGGCCGTAAGCCCAAAAGGAGTAGCGGATCTCTCCCGGATCCAGCCGAATCGCGACCAGCGCAGAGATGGCGAGAAACACCCGCGCGGTGGCCAGCCATCGCTCAATCCGGCGTATTTCGCCGGGACCGATGGGAGCTCTCTGCCGCCACAGGAACCGGTGTCGCAGCGCTTGAAATGGCAAGGTCAACTCACCCGATGAATGGCAAGGATAATACAGAATGCAGGGCGCGAGCGTCCACGCTCTGGCAACCATTTTCAAGTCTTCGACCTAAACCCTATGCAGGCCGCAGTCTACCGTACGCATTTCGCCCACGAGCCTTGCCCAGGCTTCTATAATGCCCAGTTCGCCGAAATGTTCGTTGTCATGTTCAGTTCCTACGGAGGAATGAATGCGCGCTCGCGTCCGGCTCTGCTTCCTGGTTATTTTCTGCTTGCTACTTCTGGCCGCAACCCCCGACTCCCAAGCTCCGCTAAGCGGATACTCCGCGTCTTCATCCCGCAGCCAGCGCGAGTGGGAAGCAAAATTCCGCGCTTTGCCCGAGCCTCAGAACCAGCGCGACTACATGCAGCGCCTCTCTGCCCGCCCGCATCACGTCGGCTCGCCTTATGACAAGGACAATGCCGAATGGATGCTCGCGAAATTCAAGGAGTGGGGCCTGGACGCAAACATCGAGAGCTTCGACGTTCTTTTTCCGACGCCCAAGGTGCGCATCGTGGAGTTGGTCGAGCCCACGAAATTTGTAGCCAAACTTCAGGAGTCTGCCCTGGCCATTGACCCCACCTCCGGCCAGCAAGCCGAACAGCTTCCCACCTACAACGCCTACTCCGCCGACGGCGACGTGACGGCACCCCTGGTTTACGTCAACTATGGAATCCCGGATGACTACGAGCAACTGGAGCGCATGGGTGTCTCCGTCAAGGGCGCCATCGTAATCGCGCGTTACGGAAATTCCTGGCGCGGCATCAAGCCCAAGGTTGCTGCCGAGCACGGGGCCCTGGGATGCCTGATTTACTCCGACCCCTCAGAGGACGGCTACGCGCAGGGCGACGCCTTTCCCCTGGGAGCCTGGCGGCCGCGCGACGGCGTACAACGCGGCAGTGTGATGGACATGCCTGTGTATCCCGGCGATCCTCTCACCCCCGGAGTGGGAGCGACCAAGGATGCAAAGCGCCTTTCCCTGAAAGACGCCACGACCATCACCAAAATTCCCGTGTTGCCGATTTCCTACTCCGATGCTCAGCCCCTGCTCGCATCGCTCAAAGGCCAGATCGTCCCCGACGCCTGGCGCGGCTCCCTGCCCCAGACCTACCGCGCAGGCCCGGGTCCGGGCAAGGTTCACCTCAAGGTTCAATCCAACTGGGATATCAAGCCTCTGTACGACGTGATCGTAAGGATCCCAGGCTCCGAAAATCCGGACGAGTGGATCGTGCGCGGCAATCATCACGATGCCTGGGTCAATGGCGCGGAAGATCCAATCTCAGGCACCGTGGCTCTGATGGAAGAAGCGCGCGGCTTGTCCCTGCTTCTCAAGCAGGGATGGAAGCCGAAGCGAACTATTGTTTATTGCGTATGGGACGGCGAGGAGGCCGGACTTCTCGGATCGACCGAGTGGGGCGAAACTCATGCTGACGAACTGCGCCGCCACGCCGTCGCCTACATCAACAGCGATGGCAACGGACGCGGCTTTCTTTCGATGGGCGGCTCGCACACCCTGGAAAGATTCGTCAATGGCGTAGCCCGCGATATTCAGGATCCGGAAACGAAAATCACGGTTTGGAAACGCGACCAGCTGAAAGCGATCGCGGACGCCAAGACTCCTGAGGACAGGAAAGAGATTCGCGAACGCGGTGACCTGCGTATTGACGCATTGGGGTCAGGTTCCGACTGGACTGTCTTCCTGGATCACCTGGGTATCGCTTCGCTGGACTTGAGCTACGGCGATGAAGATGGCGGCGGAATCTACCACTCCATCTACGACGATTTCTACTGGTACACGCATTTCTCGGATACTGATTTCAGTTACGGGCGCGCGCTATCCCAAACCGTTGGCACCGCAGTCATGAGACTCGCCGATGCGGACCTGCTGCCTTACGATTTCACAGGCCTTGCGGATACGGTCCACCGCTACCTCGACGAACTACAGAAACTTTTGCAAGGCAAGCAGGACGAAGCCGCCGAACGCAACAAGGAACTCGACGAGGGGGTTTTCACGGCAACCGCCGACCCCAAAAAGACTTCGATTCCACCGCCCTCGCTGGAGGTCCCGCCGCACCTGAACTTCGCGCCTCTGCAGAACGCGTCGGATGCGCTGACCCATAGCGCAGAGCGCTATCAGAAAGCTCTCGAAAAAATCACGAGCAATGGCGACCTGACTATCGGTGCAACGGAACTGCAAAGCTTGAATGAAAAATTGATGCAGAGTGAGCGCAAGCTCACCTCTCCAGAAGGCCTGCCGGGCCGGCCCTGGTTCCAGCACCTGATGTACGCTCCGGGCGCATACACCGGTTACGGAGTCAAGACGATTCCAGGTGTGCGTGAAGCCATTGAGCAGAAAAAGTGGAAAGAGGCAGACGAGCAAATTCTACGTGCCGCCGGCTCTCTCCAGGATGAAGCCGCCTTTATAAACTCGGCAGCACAGGAGCTGGAAAAAGCACATTAACGCAACGCTATTCGGCTGCGACCTCCGTCGCGCCGGCATCCTGCCGCTCTTACTCACCGAGGGATCCGCCCTTGTGAGCAAGAGCGGATCAGCGGGAGGCCTCCCTCATTTTTCTTGGGAAGAGTTTTGTAGTCCAGCTGCTAATTAACCCGCCGGCTTTTGCCGATTGTTCAAGAGATGCCACCTCTGACGCGATCGCACATGGGCCGTTCGAGTCCCGCAGCACTGGCAGGCGGTCCTGTTCTGGGGCTGAAATTCCTGATCCTCCGGCACATAGTGCTTAGTCTCTGTTTTGTCCCGATTTATCTGCTGCTGTGTCTCCCCGATGTCATCTTTCTGACTCATCTCGGATCCGTAGCCTGGTTTCCAGCCACCGGCCTGATTTTGGCCCTGATGCTCGGTATCAGTCCCTGGTATATGGTTCTGGCCTGTTTCTCAGACTTGCTCGCTGGCGCGCTTTTTTATCATCAGGCCGTCATCTCGTACAGTTCAGTTTTCGGCTCGATCGGTACCGCCGGCTGTTACGCCACCGCCGCGTACCTGCTGCGCGGTCCGCTGGCCATCGATTTCGGTCTGCAGCGCCAGCGGGATGTAGTCCGCTATTTATGCGTGACTGGGGCGGCTGCACTGGTCGCCACAGTAATCGGGACTGCCGGCTTGGCGGCCGACGGCACGATTGGTTGGAGCCAATACGGCACCTCCGCCCTCGGCTGGTTTTCCGGCGACGGCATCGGACTGCTTGCCGTCGCACCCTTTCTCCTGATCCATGCCGTTCCCAGGATTCGCCACTACTTTTCCGGCGCTGCCGGCACCACCGATGCCGGCGCACCCGGGCAGCCTGCTGTACCCATGAGCATCGCCGCGATTTTGGAGGCGTCGGCCCAGGCCGCCGCTATCCTGCTCGTGCTGTTTGTCATGTTCGGTCCAAGATGGGCGGCGCTTCAACTCTTCTACATAAGCTTCATTCCCATCACCTGGATCGCGCTGCGTCAAGGCATCAGGCGAGTCGCCACTGCACTGCTGGCGCTGAATTTCGGCGTCGTAGTCGCGATGAATGTGTTTCCCCCTGGCGAGGGGGTGGTCAATAGGGTTGGATATTTCATGCTGGTGGTTTCCGCAGTCGGACTGACCGCCGGCGCTGTCGTCACTGACCGGCTTCGCACCGGGATGCAACTTCACGAGCGCACCAGCTATTTAAATTCGCTCATCGAGCATAGCCCGCTGGGAATCATCATCCTCGATCAAATGGGGAACGTGGAGATGACGAATGCGGCTTTCCAGAAAATCTTTCAGTACGATCCAAGTGGCCGGCATATCGATATTGCATTCACCGATCGACGCCAGAGGAGCGAGGTGTCGGCTCAGATCTTTTCCGGACAGAAGTTTCATGGGACGGTACAGCGGCGGCGCAAAGACGGCGCCGTTCTTGATCTCGATCTGCACGCCGTTCCCTTGATCGTGGACGGCGTTCAGCGGGGATCGTTCGGCATCTATAACGACATTACCGAGCAGGCCCGGGCGTCTCGGGCGCAACGCGAGCTGGCAGAGTCATTGAGCGGCGTGGTGATCGAGCTGTCCGCCGCCAAGGAGGCCGCAGAAAAGGCCAACCAGGCAAAGAGCGAATTTTTGGCCAACATGAGCCATGAGATCCGCACTCCCATGAACGGAATCATCGGAATGACTGAGCTGACCCTCGACACCTCCCTGAGCGATGAGCAGCGTGAGAATCTGATGATCGTAAAAACGTCTGCCGCGTCCCTGCTTTCGTTGATCAATGACATTCTGGATTTCTCCAAGATCGAAGCAGGAAAGCTGGAAATCGAGAACGTCGCTTTCAACCTTCGCTCCGCCCTCGAGGAAATCATCAATCTGCTCGCACTGCGTGCCCGCGAGAAGAGGATCGAACTGAGTTGCCGGATCCCCTCCGAACTGCCGGACGCGCTTCTGGGAGATCCCACGCGACTCAAACAGATTGTGCTGAACCTGGCGGGAAATGGAGTGAAATTTACCAGCGCAGGCGCGGTTGTCTTAAGCGTCGAGGTGGAGTCCGCGTCCGCAAAAGAAGTTTTTCTCCACTTCAGCGTGGCCGATACCGGGATTGGAATCCCGCTGGATAAACAGAAGCTGATCTTTGAACCCTTCACCCAATCCGACAGCTCCTCGACACGGCAATACGGCGGCACCGGCCTCGGCCTGTCAATTTCCACCCACCTCGTAACCCTGATGGGTGGAAATATATGGCTGGAGAGCGAACCCGGCCGGGGCAGCACTTTTCACTTCGTGCTGCGCTTCGGACTGCAAACCGCTGCGGCGAAAGCTGATTTGTCCGTCGCCAGACGGACCAATCTTCCTCTGCCCGAAAATCAACGGCGCCTGAGGATCTTCCTCGCAGAAGATAATGCCGTGAATCAGAAAGTGGCGTGCGGCTGCTCGAAAAAAGAGGACATTCCCGGGCCCTGCCTGAGGCCGGGAAGAAATCCCTGGAGTGCTGGAAAACACATCCCTTCGACCTGGTTCTGATGGATGTTCAGATGCCGGAGATGGATGGCTTTGAGGCCACAGCCCTCATTCGCGAACAGGAAAAATCCGGCGCGAAGCAT
The DNA here is from genome assembly GCA_963814725.1 of Terriglobia bacterium. GTDB lineage: Bacteria > Acidobacteriota > Terriglobia > Terriglobales > Acidobacteriaceae > JAIQFF01. The sequence goes on along the minus strand of CAWFDY010000009.1, from coordinate 562,149 downwards.
ATTCCCATCATCGCCATGACCGCTCATGCCCTGGTCGGCGATCGTGAACGCTGCCTGGCGGCCGGCATGGACGACTACATCTCAAAGCCCATCAGCAGCGCCGATCTGTTCGGCGCAATCGAACGCCTGTTCCCAGAGATCTCAAAAGCCCACGCTTAGTGTCATTCCGTCGTGACCTTCCGGTGTGCGGCAGTTCTACGAAGCCGGCGCGAGCTCAACCGTTCGCTTGAGCTGCCCGCAGGCAGCATAAATATCCCGCCCGCGCGGCCGACGCACAAATGCCGGCACCCCCGCCGCCCTCAAGATATTCTGGAACTGCAGCACCCGCTCCTGGGCTGGAGTTCGAAAATCAATTCCCTGCCCGGGATTCAGCGCGATCAGATTTACCTTTGCGGATACGCCTCGAATCAATTCCGCCAGCTCTCTCGCGTTCTCGGCGGAATCATTCACCTGGTCCAGCAACACATATTCGAAGGTCAGCTTCTCCCGGCTGCGCAGAGGAAACTGGCGGGCTGCCGCAATCAGTTTCTCAAGATTCCATTTCCGGTTGATCGGCATTAACCGGCTGCGCATCTCATCGTTTGAAGCATTAAGTGAAATTGCAAGTTTAGGTCGTACCCGCTCGGTTCCGAGATCGTAAATGCGCGGCACGATGCCCGCCGTCGATACCGTCATACGCGATTCCGGGATTCCCACTCCCTCCACCAGAAGATGGACCGCTTTCAGAAAGTTTTCGTAGTTGAGAAACGGTTCGCCCATCCCCATGAAGACGAGGTTGACCCGGTCCAGCGGGGGAGACGCATTCTGGTCCCGGAGCACTGCGCACACCTGGCCAACGATTTCTCCGGCGCTGAGGTTGCGTTTCATTCCCAGCAGCGCGGTCAGGCAAAACTGGCAATCCACGGCACATCCCACCTGGCTGGAGATACATATGGTGGCGCGATCCCGGCTGCGCCCGGCCGCTTCCATCTGGTTCCCTGCGTCGCTGCCGTCCCCGGCCTCTCCTCCATCGCCTTCCGGCATCCAGACCGTTTCGACGCTCTGCCCGTCGGCGCAGGCCACCAGGTAGCGCTGTGTGCCGTCGCTGGAGCTGAATTTCTTTTCGATAGTGGGAAGACCGACCGAGATTCCCTTCTCGGCCAGGCTCCGGCGTAAATCCTGCGGCAATGTGGAAATCTGCTCGGTCCCTTCAACTCTCTGGCGGTAAAGGGCTTCGAAAAGCTGGCGAGCCCGGTATGGAGGCTGTCCAAACTCCTCCATCAGGGAAGCCAGTTCCGGGATCTCCATCCCCAGCAGCGATTTGTTGGCATTTTCATCCAAGGCATCAGACCTTTTGACCTCCCCAATTGTAGAGGAAAGGCGGCCGGCGATTGCCAATTGCAGTCCGGCGGCAGGCGGCCAGATTCCCCTATCTTATTGATTTTAATAGTTAATTATGGGTATTGGCCGTAGTCGATGCGGGTATGCAACAATACTTGAAGGCTGGGACGAGCATTCATCCGCAATCTTTCATCTGAAACGGGAGCCATGGTTCAAGAAGTTCGCAACATACGCCGCGAGATCCTCCCCAACGGTCTTATTCTTATCACCGAGGAGATGGAGCACATTCGCTCGGCCTCGATCGGAATCTGGATTAAAACCGGCTCCCGGGACGAGGATCTGCAGTGGAACGGCATCTCGCATTTCATCGAACACATGGTGTTCAAAGGCACCAAAAACCGCAGCGCCGAAAAGATCGCGCGCGAGGTGGACTCCATCGGCGGCAACATGGACGCATTCACCGCCAAGGAATGCATCGGGTTTCAGATCAAGGTGCTGGACGAGCATCTGCCCATCGCCATGGATGTGCTCAGCGACCTGGTGCTCAACCCAATCTTTGACGCCGCGGACATTGGCCGCGAGCGCGGCGTAATCCTTGAAGAGATAAAAATGGACGAGGACAATCCGGACTACCTGGTCCACGAAATTTTTACCCAGAACTTCTGGAAAGATCATCCTCTGGGGAAGCCCATCCTGGGAACCAAAGACACAGTCAAAAAATTCGAACGCGATCCTGTGCTGGATTTCTACAAACAACGTTTTGCGCCCGGCAACATCATCATTTCGGCCGCCGGTCATTTGAAGCATGAGCACTTCGTGGACCTGGTGCTCAAACACTTCGGCCATATGAAGCCGGTGAAAAATGGATTTCACAGCGCCCGGCCCAAAATCGCGCCGCGCATTATCATGCGCAACAAGAAGTCGCTGGAGCAAGTGCAGATCTGCGTGGGCGTGCCTTCGCATCCCATTGCGCACGAAAACCGGCATGCTTCCTACATCTTAAGTACGCTGCTGGGAGGAGGCATGAGCTCGCGTCTCTTCCAGAATATTCGCGAACGCCAGGGGCTGGCCTACGCCATCTACAGCGATTTGTCCCCATATCGCGATACCGGATGCCTCTCGGTCTATGCCGGCACATCACGCGCATCTGCCGGAAAAGTCGTCCAGTCGGTGGTCTCCGAGTTCCGCAAACTCAAGCTCGAGCCCGTCCCCGAGGAAGAACTTCGCCGGTCGAAAGACCAGTTGAAAGGCAGCTTGATGCTGTCGCTCGAATCCTCCACTGCGCGCATGTCCAATCTGGCACGACAGGAGATGTACTTCGAACACTTCTACAGCCTGGATGAACTCATCGAACGGATCGAGGCGGTAACGGTCGAGCAGTTGACCGAACTCTCCAACGAATTTTTCCAGACTGAATCGATTGCCGTCACCGTCCTGGGCAATCTGAACGGATTGAAACTGACTCGGGATCAACTCACCTGCTGACAACGTGTGTGGGGCGGACGCTCCTGTCCGCCGCTTTTGACTTTGACTCTTCGAGCAAAAACAAATCAAGTCCAATTCAAAAACGGCGGACAAGAGTGTCCGCCCACACGATTTCAGCTTGCGTTAAGCTTCAGCAGAATCGCCGCTGTGCCCGCCACTTTCACGCGCATTTCGCATCTAAATAAACAACAGAACAGACCGCCTGACGGTGAGCAATAAACAAGACAGGCGGGCTGGCGTGGATCGGAGGTTTGGTTATGGCACAGGTGATTGGGTTCTACATTCCGGCAGGATTTAAGCAGAAGGTGAAATGGGTTCCCGTGGGGCAGCGAGGCAAGATCCTCAATTTTCCAGCGGCCCTGAAACAGTCCGCCTAATGAGCGAGCGCCCGGCCCCGTCCGATGCGGCCGGGCGTTTTTGTGTCTATTCGTATCGGTTGGGTTCGTCTTTGTTTGTATCCGATGCGGGCGCGACTTTCTTCGCTCGTCGCGGTCGCTGCCCTTAAACGATGGAGTAGCTTCGCGTCCAAAACCCCCGGCCAAGCGGACCTTGAGTGGGCTCGCTGCAATCGAGTGCTTAAGTACTTGACAAATCTGGACTTAATTCTCTCCACAAAATCTGCGCTTCACCCCAATGGCACCCGACCCCAGACCTGACGGCCTGTGGCCTTGCGCGGGCACCTTACGCTGGTTTCGCTGGATTAGAGCCAAATTTCGAGGCATACTATGCGGCAAGGCCCGTCGTCCCCTACGGGCGGGAGGGCTCCGCGTCATGCCGTTGATGGAGGAAAATGAGGTAACCGAAATCTCGCCGGTGGCTGGGGATGAATCCGAAAAAAAGCAGCGCCGGCAGATGCTTATCGCACTGGCCTTGCTGCTGGCCGCGCTGATTCTGGTTTTAATCAAAGACCGCGACTTCTGGTTTCCGCCCGCACCACCTGCACAATCGGAATCGGAGCCGGCGGAAGAGCCCTCGCCCGATGCCAAGGCTCAACCCGAGACTACGGTCGCCGCGACGCCTCCTCCCGCGGTCGTGCATGCGCGGCCGAAATCGAAACCACGCACTCCGCCTCCCGTGGAGCCCGGTCCCGCGCCTGCACTGGCGCCTGTGGTGATGACCCGGGCAGTGCTTCCGCCGCTTGAAGTTGAAGTGGTGGCGGGCGACGAGCACCGCACGATTCAGACCACCAGCGGTTCGGTCCGAGTCGATCTGCAGGCCCGAACGCCGTTCAGCAACCGATCAGCGCCGGCTCCGGCAACTTCTTCCACACCCCCGCCCGCAGAATCGACAGGCGTAGCCGATGCCACCGCCCGGGTCCATCTCTCACCCGGTGCGGCGGAGATTATTTCCCGCCCGGTTGAGCCCAACTATCCCTTGCTCGCCAAGGAGATGAAAGTTCAAGGCGCGGTCGTACTGGAAGCCCTGATCGGGCGCGATGGAAATATTCAGGACCTTCATGTGCTGAGCGGACCTACAATTCTTTCCGCAGCGGCGCGGGAAGCAGTCAAGCAATGGCGGTTCCGGCCCTACCTGCAGTCCGGGGAAGCCGTGGAAACCGAGGCTCGCATCACGGTAAACTTCACCATCTCGACTCAATGAGATAAACGCGGCCAGGAATTCTCACGGATCAGCAAAAATTAAAAAGAAAAAGGAATTTGATCCGTGTAAATTCGTGAAATCCGTGGCGAACTTTTGTCCCGAGTGGGAGACCAGATGGCATTTGCAATCTCCAGCACCGCATTTCCGCACGACGGCGAAATTCCAAAGAAATTCACTTGTGACGGCGCCGACGTTTCGCCTGAACTATCCTGGATAGAACCTCCCGCCGCCACGCAAAGCTTCACTCTGATCGCCGATGATCCCGACGCTCCCGCTGGAACCTGGACACACTGGGTCTTCTTCAACCTGCCCGCTGCCACAGCTAGTCTGGCCGAAGGCGTGAGCAAGGTGGACGAATTGCCCGGGGGCGAACGCCAGGGTCGCAACGACTTTCGCAAGATTGGCTACAACGGACCTTGCCCGCCTCCGGGAAAAGCGCATCGCTATTTTTTCAGGATTTACGCGCTCAAGCAGAGTCTCGATCTCAAACCGGGCGCAAGCCGGCAGGAAGTAGAACAGGCGATGCAGGATCTAGTATTGGGCGAGGCGGAGTGGATGGGAAAATATCGGCGTTGAAGTGTTTTGACAACAATTTACTCGACTAAATGCACCTCAGGGTATGGTCGAATTTGTCAAACTCTTCGTTCTTCACAGTATGACAGATCAATGCACGGAATTGCTGTCACATTCTTTCCTCGCTCGAACCATGTGGTGCCCCGGGAGAACAGAACGCAAGATTCGCCACATGTCCTGACCGCGCCTGACTTTTCGGGAAACTGTTCCCGGTTCATCCCCCGAGCAATGAGCCGAGTCGTGATTCCATCCGCGCGCCGGACCGAACGCGCTTGCGCCGTGAGAGCAAGTCGAAGGACCTCTACCCCAGTACTGGACTCATCCGCTCAGGGATCCTTCGACTGGTCGAGACTTTCGCGAGCGAACCGCCTCGCTCCGCTCAGGAGGACAAGTAGACGGATTTGATCCACACCGGTTGCTTGGTTAAATTAAAATCGCGACACGAGGAACAGGCCACTGCCAATCGCGATCAGATCTTCAAGCACCGCCACCACCCAATCCGGCATGCCCGCTTTTTTCACGAACGCGGCGCGCGCCCGGTACCCCGCGAACGCGCCAGCCAGGCCTCCCGCTCCGCCAAGCGCCGCGCCTGCAGCCACAGAAGCGCCGCCAGCCGAACACAGCGTCGCTCCCGACAGCGCGCCTAAAACCACACGGCCAAATAAAGGTCCCGGCGATGTGCGGTTGGGTATGAAAGGAAATTTGTCGGCAATGAGTTCCCCCAGCGCCAGCGCAGAAAAGGCATAGGTCGCCGGGGATGATCCCATGAAGGCCAGCCGCGCATCTTCGATATCAATCCATCCTAGATGTGCCGACCAACAAACCAGCGCCGGGCCCGTGAGTGAACGCAGGCCGGTAACGAATCCAATACCAACTGCCAGCAGTAAAACCAGATCAACGTTCATGCATCATTCAGGCTAGCAGAGTGTCTTGAGGGAAGCGAACGTCGATTCAACCTGGCCTTCTGCATCCTGCCTTATACTTTCCCCAAGACACGGGCAACCGGCCCCGCGCGGAGACCTCAGACTTGACTGGCAATGTCCAGGCCGTAGAACTGATTTTTCTGTTGCTGTTGCTCTTCGTGGTTGCATTTGGCGCGCTGGCCCGAAAGCTTCAGGTGCCGTATCCGATTGTGCTCGTCGTCGCAGGCCTCTTGCTCGGCTTCGTCCCGGGGATTCCAAAGGTCGCGCTAAACCCTGATGTCATCTTCTTTGTAATCCTCCCGCCGCTTCTCTACTCTGCCGCGTGGACTACTTCCTGGCGGGAATTTTCCTACAACATGGTCAGCATTCTGCTTTTGGCTTTCGGCCTGGTCATCTTCACCGTGTTTGAGGTGGCGAAAGGCGCCCCGTGGCTGTTCTCAGGATTTGACTGGAAGGTTGGCGTGGTCCTCGGTGCGGTGGTCGCGCCAACCGATGCCCTTGCCGCCACTTCCATCGCAAAACGCGTCGGCATTCCCAAGCGGATCACCGACCTGCTGGAAGGCGAGAGCCTGGTGAACGACGCCAGCGGCTTGTTGGCGCTGGAGTTCGGCGTCGCCGTGGTGATGGGTCACCAGACTCCGACTGTCACCAGCGGCGTCATGCGGCTCGCCTTTCTTAGTTTTGCCGGCATTGCAGTGGGGCTCATCACTGCCTGGATCGTGGACTGGATCGAACGTCGCATCGACGACGGTCCCATCGAAATTGCCATCAGCATTCTGGTTCCCTACGCAGCCTACATTACAGCGGACAGATTGCGCGGCTCAGGTGTACTCGCGGTCGTAGTCTGTGGGCTCTATCTCAGCCGCCGTAGCTCGGGATTCTTTTCGCCGGGCGTCCGCCTGCAAGCCTGGGCGGTCTGGGATGCCCTGAACTTCATCCTCAACGGGCTGGTATTTGTCCTCATCGGTCTGCAACTCCCCTACGTGTTGGACGGCATTCATGGCTACAGTCGCGGCGTCCTGCTGCTGTATGGCGCCATATTCAGCGCTCTGATCATCGCATTGCGAATGGCCTGGACATTTCCCGGCGCCTACGTAGCGCACTGGATTCGCACCAGGCTGCTCCATCAGAAGTTGACCTTGCCACCGGTAAAGGGGATCCTCGTGGTCGGCTGGACCGGCATGCGCGGAGTCATCGCGCTGGCCGCCGCCATCGCCTTGCCTCAAACCCTGCCAGACGGCAGCCCGTTTCCGCAGCGCAATCTGATCATCTTCCTCGCCTTCTGCGTCATTCTCGTAACCCTTGTATTGCAGGGACTGACTCTTCCCTGGCTGGTACGGCTGCTCGGCATCGCCGATCGCCCAGGCCGCGACGTTGAAGAGGAAGCAGCGCGCCGGGAGATACTGGAAACTGCGCTCGCCTACCTGGAAGAATCGACGCCTGAAGGACGGCCCTGAATTCGCCGCCATGTACGAAGACTTCGCCGGACACTATCGCCACCGTCTTACCGACCTCACAACGGAAGAATCCGCTGAGGCTAGCGGGAGCGCGGAACACCACCAGCTCCTGTCGCGCATATCCGGCGAACTGCTTCGGCTTGAACGTCAGACCGCTGTCCGCCTCCGAAATCAGGGCAGCATCAACGACGAAACTCTGCGCCAACTCGAACACGAACTCGACCTGCGCGAAGTCCGGCCTGTCCCGCGGAGTGTGATTCCTGGAGGGATTACTACGAAGCTTCGGCCAGCGGAAGAAATATCTGAAAACGAGTGTCTCCAGGCTTCGACTCCACCTGTATCGTTCCTCGGTGTTTTCTCACAATCCGCTGCACCGTATCGAGCCCCAGCCCAGTTCCCTCTCCGACTCCCTTGGTGGTGAAGAACGGTTCGAACATGTGGGCTTCCACCTCAGGTGAAATTCCCGGACCATTGTCGCCGATCTCTACCACTACGCAATTGTCATCGCGGTAAGTCCGCACTCGCAGCTCGCCCTGTCCGCCCATTGCGTCAATCGCGTTGTCGATGATGTTGGTCCACACCTGGTTCAGCTCGCTGCCGAACGAATTCACCAGCAGAGGAACTTTCTGATACTCGCGCTGTACCGTCACTCCCCGCTTGAGCTTGTGGTTCATGATGGTCAGCGTGTTCTCCAGGCCCTTCACGATATCGACGTTCTGCGCCTTCGCCTGGTCCATGTACGTGTATTCCTTGATGGCATGCACCAGATCCGAGATTCGCGTCGTACTGCTCTCAATCTCATTCAACAGGTTTGCAATCTCCACCGAAGCCGCGATCCGCACCAGCGCCGCCCGGGCCATGTCTGCGTCGAGGGTCGCGAACAGCGACTCCAGCGCTTCCGGCTTGACGCCCCTTCGCGCCAGATCGGCTGCCAGTTGCCATAAGTCATTCTGCCCGTGACTGCGCAGCAAGGAATCGATCTGATCTTCCAGATCGCTGACGGCCAGCGTATCCAGTGGCGTCTCGTTTGGCTGCAGGAACGATGCTTCCAGCTTTTCGATTTCCGATCTCTGGACCGCGGTGAGGTCGTGCCTGCCCAACTCCTGGGCCGCGTCCTTGATCCGGTGCAGCGCCTCGCGCAACAAACTGGTGGCGCGTTTCGCGGCCGAAGCAGGATTGTTCAGTTCATGCGCCAGCCCTGCCGAAAGTTTTCCCAAGCGCTGCCAACCGGTCCTGCTGCTGCTCCATCCGCGTGGTCTCGCGGATCCTGTCCGACATCATGCCTACCAGCCGCTGGGCCAGTTCCGGCATTTTCTGCACCAGTTCTGGAAATTTTGCGGAAGGGAATTTCAGGATGCGGCCATCGCTGACCGCCCGGCCGGTCATCACCGCCACTTTCATGCGCGAGAAAGGCAGCAGTCCAGTGATATCGCCCGGCTCCAGCGGAATAGGTGACGGCTTCGCCACCCAGTGCGCCTCGCATCTGTTGCTGCCCTTCAAGAACCACAATCATCGAGACTGCCGGAGTTCCCTGCTGTAGAAACGTATCTCCCGCCTTGAGCGGTATCTCCTCGGACTGGCTGATGAACCAATCCAGTTGATCGTCGGGCAGTCCTTCAAACGTCGGGACGCGCAACAAATCCGCTTTTTCGATCATTATCTATTCTTGGCTCTTACACCTTGCTTAAATACTGATGGATGAACTGCACCGCCACCGATCCTTCGCCCACGCCGGAAGCCACCCGCTTGACCGATCCATGCCGCACGTCGCCCACGGCAAAAATGCCTGGCACATTCGTTTCAAGCAGAAAAGGATCCCGCTCCAGCGCCCAGCCCTTGGGGTGTTGCCCGTCGCGTATGAGATCGGGACCGGTAAGAATGAAACCGCGCTCGTCCCGCTCCACCAGATCGCCCAGCCAGTCGGTTCGCGGCAGCGCCCCGATAAAGATGAACATTGAGCTGGCCGGCACTCGCTCGATCTTGCCCGTATCTGAACAAAGAACGGAAATTTCCTCCAGATGAGTTTCGCCGTGGGACTCGACCACGCTGGCATGCGCCCAAACCTGAATGTTCGGAGTCTCCTTGATCTGGTCGATCAGGTACTGCGACATGGTGCTGGCCAGAGAATCCCCGCGCACCAGGATGACCACCCGGTCCGCATACTTGGCAAAATTCATCGCGGCCTGGCCCGCCGAATTCGCGCCCCCCACCACGTACACAATCTCGCCCTTGCAAGACATCGCTTCGGTCGCGCCCCCGCCGTAGTAAATTCCCGCTCCCTGCAATCGCGCGATGCCTTCCGCCTCAAGCTTGCGCCACTGTACTCCGGTCGAGATCATCAATGCGTGACAGGAGATTTCGCTCCCATCCGCCAGCTTGATGATCCGGTAAGAACCTTCCGTTCGGACGCCGACGACTTCCACCGGCGACAGTATCTCCACTCCAAAACGCTGGGCCTGCGCCACCGCGCGCCGTGCCAGATCGCTGCCGCTGAGTCCCGAGGGAAATCCCAGATAATTTTCGATGCGCGAACTCATGCCCGCCTGCCCCCCGGGCGCTTCGCGCTCGATCATCACCGTTTTCAAACCCTCCGATGCGCCGTAGACCGCGGCCGCCAGCCCCGCCGGCCCTCCGCCCACGATCGCCATATCGTAAAAGTTGGTCTGGGCCCGCGTCCGCAACCCCACCTTCTTGGCCACGTCTGCCGGAAGGCTCTCCAAAAGTTTGGTTCCATCGGGGAAAAGAACAACCGGAAGGTTGGCAGCCTCAGGACCAAGCGCGTCCAGCAGCCGCTTGGTTTCTGGATCGTTTCCGGAACTTTCCACATCGATCCACTGGTACGGAACCCGGTTTCGCGCCAGAAAGTCCCGCAAGTCATACGACCGCGGCGACCACCGCGTACCCAATACCCGTATCCCTTCGAAGGCGGGATGGTACGAGGCCTGCCAGTCGTCCAGCAGGTCATCCAGTTGCGGATACAGATGTTCCGCCGGAGGATCCCACGGCTTCAGGAAAAAGTAATTGATGTTGGCCTGATTGATCGCGCTGATGGCGGCGTTCATATCGGCGTAGGCGGTCAGCAACGCCCGCTTGGCCTTGGGGAAGATCTTCATTCCCTGTTGCAGGAATTCCACGCCGTCCATGCGGGGCATGCGCTGGTCGGCCAGCAGCAGCGCAACGCTGTCGTTCCGCACCTTTAACTGCTTCAGCAGGTCGAGCGCCCCCTCCGGAGAATCGCTCCCAATCACCCGGTATTCGGCGCCGTACTTCGAACGCAGATCGCGCTCAATCGACCGCAGAACGTCCGAGTCGTCATCCACACTCAACAAGATTGGCTTCGCCATGATTCGGTCTCAATTGGAGTGACGAGGTAATTCTAGACGCTGAAGATTTGGATGGTCTATAGATGCAGGAAACCCTGACTCCGCACCATAGGTTTCAGATTAAACATGGATCGTCAGTTGACGAAAAATCGCCATTACACTCATTGACCAGGTTGTGAGTGTAATCGCCTGATCACATCAACTGAGGTCACCGGAAGGTGACCCCTGTAACCGAGCGGATGATTACTGGCAGCAACCAGCCCTGGGCATGTCTAAGGCCCAAAGACCATTGCAGCCGGAAACGATGGGAGAAGACCGCCAACTCTATCGATCACGCCCCTGGGTAATCTAGTGGCCCAAGGGACCGGGTGACATAGTCGGCAGCCATGACCTATTTCCCCCAACCCGATCCATCCAAGCGGGCCAGGCGCGTGAGACTTCCTGGCTCGGTTCTCGTCGCAGTTCGTTCGGAACGCGGTAAGGCCGTTCGAGCCAAGCTGCACGAACTCTCCACGACTGGCGGATTGCTGGTCTTATCGAAGGCTCTTGAGCAAGGTGTCTTTGTGGAAGTCGCATTTCAAACAAGTCACGGAACGGTTAGCGGCATGGCCGAGCTTCTGTCCGCAAGACGGGAATCAAAATCGGGCTGTTTGCAACCCTTTCGGTTCGTCGCCTTGGAGGATGAAGACCACACCAAGCTACGTATGACACTGGAATCACTTCGGGACCAGACTCTTATTGGGTCCTGGGCTTAGCTTAAGTTGAATAGCCCTGAGGTCTGAACATTGTTGGTGAGAAATCGCGATTTGCGCTCTCGATCGGGGTTGGTAGTGTGATCGCCTGATTAAAACAGTTACTGTTCTGCTGTCGCCCTGAGGCCCTGCCTGCAAATCCGTTGGGACCGACATCGGAAGATTGTACCGAACAATTTGACGAGCCACGTAACGGTGTGCTTCCGTGTCCCAAAACGGTCGTTGCCGGGTTGATCGCCCCGGGGGCTTTACAATCGCTGATGCTCTCGCCACGAGGGGTATCGCAAACATGGGCTGAAGCAGAGAATCAGCCGCACGAAATCTTCTCACTCTCCTGTCGAATCTGTACTAGGAGAGTGTTGAGGAGAAGCCGGCATGTCTCTGACTCTTACTGCTATTTGCGTCGCGGCCTTGTGTCTGTTGATCGCAATGCGGATCAAACGTGCGAGAGACCGACGTGAGATAGAGCAGCACAGCATTACACCAGAAGCCCTCAATACATTGTCGGCCTCAAATCGTGAGGTCCTGGTTTTTGATGTTCGCCAGTCGCTCGACTTATTAGGCGATCCTGAAATCATCGTAGGCGCAAAGAGAATCCCCCCAAAGACCTGCTGGAGAATCCAACCCTCATCCCGAAAGAGAAGGACTCGGTCGTTTACTGTACCTGTCCCAATGATAAAAGAAGCCGTGTTATTTCGCGGCGAGCTCTAGCCATGCATTTCTTGCGGATCAAATTTCTAAAGGGTGGACTGGCAGGTTGGAAAGCGAAGGGGTATCCGGTCGAGCGATACGAAAAGCCTTTTCAGCTCGATACTCGCACCTAGCTCCGCCGCTTACAGAGACTTCCGCAGCGGACGAGGCGATTCTGGACGATTGGTCAGCAAACCGAGAGCTATGGGGTAGTGGGCTATAGATCGCCATTATACTCGTTGACCCCGGTTGCGAGCTTCAGGTCGGTATTCCGACCGGCTTGTGAGTGTAATCGCCTGATTGCAACAGTTATTGTTCGATGACCGGAAATTACTGATGAGGATGACCGTCCCTACTTTGACCTCCTCGCGTAGTCCCCGCCCTTGTCTCGAACGGAAAGACGAGGACGGGGCACTCAGTTAGTAGGTTAAGCTGCTTTCGCGGATTGGGGACGCATTTGTTTCATGAACTCGCGCATTTTCGCGAGATGGCCCGGAGAGCGCTTTTCGATCCAGACTTCATAGCGCTGCGCAGCCTGTTCCATATTGCCGAGGAACTGCTTGTTGGCCCATTGTTCCCGTCCTTCAGCGATCGTCGGCTTGATCCGCTCCCAGACGCCGAAGAATTCCCCGCTGGTCTCGAAGAACAGGTCATCGTGCAGAAGTCCATAGTTCAGTAGAGCGCAGGCTTGCTCCCAGTAGCTGACCACCATCATGAAGTTGGTGCCTCCCTCTGTGCCCGGTGCGGCCATTCGCATGGCATCGCCCCAGTTGTCCGCGAAATAGTTCTTGAAGAACCAGTCGCGCGCCTCACGCAGCCTAGCCTCGCGCCGCTGATCGTAAACCTGAAGATGTAGTTGTGCTTGTTCGAACGTCGGCTTTGCACTCATGCTTAGTCACTCCTTTTGAGCTTTGTGGGTTAGGTTCCTGGTTTATGAATTGGCGTTGAGAGCTCGTTGCCTAGGCTGCCTGAGGCACACCTCAGGGCAACCCTTTCCATATATAGACGAGGGAGGCCACTGAAAATCGACATTGGTTCAGAAAAAAACTGTGGAAAAGGGCTATGATCCAATACCTCACTCTTGGCATCCCTGACGGAACGCGCTTCTCCTGCAAATCTTGCCGTATCCACATGTCAGTTGGCGTTAAATCGCGATTACACTCATTGACCCCGTTGCGGCGATGGAATACGGACGCAGAGAGAGATACACGACTGCGCGACGGAACACTGCGCAGAAATTCGCGTTCCTGGTGGGGCAGGGGGCTGTTTTCACACGGTCTAGACTTTTATTGCATGCAAAAAGCTCCCCTTTCAGGGAGCCATGTTAGGCAGCTTTTGCCCGATGTTTCTTCCACCTCGCCTTTTGAGCCCTGCTGATCCTACGGCGGGCTTCGATGGACATCTTGCGCTGTCTCCGCTTCGATTTGTGAAGCGTCTTGCCCAGAGCATCGTAGGCACGTTGTAATTGTTTAATCTCCGCTGCAATTTCTGCTCTTACCGCCTCTAGATCCATGTTTTCTCCTAATGACTGCGATGATTCCTGTTATTTCTACTAGTTTTGGTCGGTCCACACCCTTCCTTATCTTTGGATTGATCTGGCGGGATGAAGGTTGCGATTGGAACCTATAGCGGAACGCGCGCGGGGTGAAACACATTCACGCGCCCGTGGAGGAGTGCCCTAGGCGGCTGGCTGGCCGGATCTTCTCTTGCGCCATCGGTACGCGATAATGGAATTCTTCCAATAGTACTTTTCCCGAATGGAGCGGGGTTTTTTCGCCACGTACTGGCTCGCAATTGCGAAAGTTTCTGCATAAGTGGCCACATGATCGCTGTTGGGCCAATCGCTGCCGAAAATCACGCGATCATCACCGAAAATATTCCAGAGCCCGTCCAAAGCCGCCTCGTAATACTTCGGGTCTGTCACCAGTCGCCCAGCTGTCCGAACCGGAATTTCCGAAAGCTTGACGAATACGTGCTGACTCTCCGCGAGCCGTCGAAGATTTGACTCATACTCTCGGCGTGCTGCGTCTTCGGACGGAACCGTCGCATGAGGAAGGTGGTCGATGACGACACGCAGGTCTGGCACTCGCTCCGTTACCCTCAGAATTGCGCGAATCAAGCTCGGATCGGGGTTCGCACTCTCGAAAACCAGTCCCGATTGCGCCAACGCTTTCAGCCCGTCCAGAAACCCTGGCTTATCGAGGTCAACCGTTAGGTCCCGATTCCAAAGGTTGCCGTAACGAATCCCCAAAAACAAAGGATCAGTGTGCAGGGCGTCCAGCTGTTTCGAGAAGTCCTCTGCAGAGGGATCCAGGTTCCCGATGACGCCCACGATCCATGGATGCTTGCGCGCAATGCCGAGGAGCCACTGATTGTCGCTGGCCCAAGGGCTGGCTTCGACCGCGATGGCGCCTGCCACCCCGAATGGTCTGGCCAGTGCCTCATGTCGCTCGGGCAGCACGGGCCTGTAAACAACGGAATCGCTCTTTTCCGGCCACGGCACGCCGCCCGGCCGCGTGGGGTCGAACAGATGAATGTGGGCATCGATAACGGGAATAGTGTCCTCAACGGCGAACGTCACTCGCTGCAAAGCAGAAGCGCCCACGCCGAAGGCGACCAACTTAAGGACTTCACGCCGTTTCATCCCATTCTCCAGGTGGTGGAACGCCAGTCTCTCACGGACCTTCCAAACCACGTCTCAACATCTACAGGGATGTGGTGACGAATGAGATGGAACCGAAAGCTCTCAAGTCTGATTCCAGCGGTAGAAAGCCACTGAAAGAAATGGCTCCTCAGGTAGGACTCGAACCTACAACCCTTCGGTTAACAGCCGAATGCTCTGCCATTGAGCTACTGAGGAGTGTGGTGGGCTTCGTTATTTATATTAGCATCCTGGGTGGGTTGCTCAAAACCTGACGGTTTGGTTTTTGATACCCTATCGGCAGACCGCTTTTCTTCAGCTTTCAAGAGGTATCTATGGTGGGAGGACTACGTTTGTTTTGGATTCTTGGTGTTTTGCTTCTGATGGTTGCGATGGCCTGGGCCGGGGACGACTCAGCTTCCCCTACCTCCTCTGGCGGGCCGCCCAGGGCCAAAGTCGACGTGGTCGAAGAAACCATCCATGGGCACACGATTGCCGATTCTTACCGCTGGCTTGAGGATGCGAACAGTCCGGAATCGCAGGCCTACGTGAGGGACGAGATGGCTTACACCCGCAGCCTGCTCGATCCCCTGCCGGCGCGGGACCGTATCCATCAGCGGCTCACCGAGCTTCTTTCGATTGGAACCATCGGGACGCCGCAGCTGGCCGGGCCCTACTTTTTTTATACCCGGCGCGAGGGCAATCAGAATCAGCCTGTTCTTCTGGTGCGTGAAGGCCTTCATGGAAAAGACCGGACCCTGGTGGACGCGAACCAGATGTCTGCGGACGGCACCGTGGCACTGGACTGGTGGTTCCCTTCTGACGACGGCAAGTACGTGGCTTACGGCACGTCAGGCAGCGGATCGGAAAACAGCACGCTTTACCTGATCGAGACTGCGACCGGCAAGTTGCTGCCCGACAAGATCGAGCACACGCGAATCGCCCAGGTCGCCTGGAAAAAAGATAATTCCGGATTTTATTACGGACGCAATCCCAGGAAAGGCGACGTACCCGAGGGCGACGACGTTTACTACCTGCACATTTTTTATCACCAGCTTGGCGCCGATCCCGGTAAAGATCCCCTGATCTGGGGCGAAGGACGGAAGAAAGAAGAGATACTGGTCTCGCAGCTTCCCGACGACGACGATCGCTGGCTGCTGCTCACTTCGTATCAGGGCTCGGCCGGCAAGAACGAACTTTTTCTCCGACCTCTCTCTGACGGTTCCCTCAAAGACGGAACGCCTCCGCTCGAACTCACCAGCGGCCAGGACTTTCACTACAGCGCCGAGATTTTCCGCGGCAGGATTTACATCACCACCAATGAGGGCGCGCCGCACTTTCATCTGTTCGTGGTGGACGCGGCCAATCCCGCGCGCGCCAACTGGAAGGAAATTATTCCAGAGAGCGATGGCATCCTTCAAGGCACCGCAATCGTGGACGGGAAGATCCTGGCACAGTACGAGCAAAACGCCAGCTCGCAGCTGAAGCTTTTCGATCTTGACGGCAAAGCTCTGGGCGACATCGAACTGCCGGGCATCGGCTCGATCGCGGGCCTGGGCGGACGCTGGGACCGCAGAGAAACCTTCTTCGGATTCCAGTCTTTTACAGTACCTCCTTCCGTTTATCAGGTAGAACTGGCCTCGCGCAAAACTTCACTGTGGGACAAGGTCGCCACGCCCGGCATCGATCCCTCAGCCTATGAAGTGGCGCAGCTCTGGTACAAATCGAAAGACGGCACCCGGGTTCCGATGTTCGTCTTTCACAAGAAAGGTTTGCCGCTGAACGGCAGGAACCCAACACTGCTCACCGGATACGGCGGGTTCAATGTGAGCCTGACGCCGACTTTTTCCGGCGGGCGTTTTCTGTGGCTGGAGCATGGCGGGGTTTATGCAGTTGCCAACCTGCGCGGCGGATCGGAATTTGGCGAAGACTGGCATCGCGCCGGCATGCTGGACAAAAAGCAGAATGTTTTCGACGACTTCATCGCCGCCGCCGAGTTCCTGATCTCGGACAGGATCACCGACAAAGATCACCTCGCCATCCAGGGCGGATCGAACGGCGGCCTCCTGATGGGCGCAATGATCACGCAGCGTCCTGACCTGTTCCGCGCCGTAGTCTGCCAAGTCCCGCTGCTCGACATGCTGCGCTACCAGAATTTCCTGATCGCGAAATTCTGGGTGCCGGAATACGGCTCCGCCGAAGATGCCAAACAATTCGACTGGCTCTACGCCTACTCTCCGTATCATCACGTAAAACCGGGCGCGGAATATCCGGCAATCATGTTCATGACCGCAGACAGCGACAGCCGCGTCGATCCCATGCACGCAAAAAAGATGGCCGCGCTGATGCAAGCCGAAGCCGCCAATGGGCGAAGTAAAGATCGTCCAATTCTGCTACGCATCGACAGCAAAGCCGGCCACGGCCAAGGCAAGCCGATCACCAAGCAGATTGAAGACGGGACGGATGTTTATTCGTTTTTGTTTTGGCAGCTAGGGGTAAAGCCGTAGGCTGTTCGAGGATTGCCGGGTGCCCCAGGTCTCGCTGTTTTTGCGAGACCTGGGAATGGGATGTGAGTCCGAGGCCTCTACGATATTGCGCAATGGATGGTGTGGTTTTGCTGGGCAATGACGGGCTCCATCACCCACTCTATTTTCCATTCCACTTACTTAGTTACGCCCCGGCGATGCGGAGAGTGCCGATGCCTTCATGATGTTCAGCTTCGCAATCCCAGGTATCGCAACAACGGCGAGCCTGAGGCACCCCGACCCGACTGGGGCACCCCACCCAGTACCCATTTGGCAAAGGGCGCGAAATTAGGATGGGCCCCTCTTGGGGTTTGTAGCGTAGCTATCAGAACTCGAAGTAGCCTCCAGCGGCGGCGCGGCGCGGGATGCTTTCGGGTTCTCCGGGAGGGAGCAAGCCTGCAACTCCCCGCAGGTTTTCCCAGGCGGCCTGATTGAGCGCGGGATCGGCGCCCACGAGGTCCCGGATCATGTTCCACGCCGCCAGGTTGAGAGCGCCTTCGGGCGGCGGTCCCATAGCCAGCGAGACCGAGCACTGCGGGCAGAAACAGATGCGCTGCGCCGATGACTTTTGCCGCGGCCTTATGCCCACGGTTTGCGCGAACATGTATACCGCCACGGATTTGTGGCCGACTTCGATCTCCCGGTTGCAGCGCAGACAAAACAAGTTTTCCACGGCTTCCCTTCCTGCCGGCGTTGTTCGGCCGAAAGAAAATATTGTAGGTATCGCTATGCGGACGCAAGTACGCAGAAGGATTCCCTTAGAGCTGTCAGCTCTCAGTGAACCCAGAGACACGGGATACAGATTTTCGAGGCCGGAGTTGACCGCATTGAAGCTGACAGCTAAAGAGCTCTCACGGGATTCCGACCACCAGGGTGCGGCGTTTCGGCAATTCAGCGTCAGTGATTTCTCCCGCGAACTTCAGGTCGGAGCCCTGGAAGCGCAGCAGGTCGCGGGCGGCGTCGTTAAAAAAATAAACCACGTCACCTCCAAACCGGTCTTTGAAGCGGCGGCGTTCTTCCAGGTCGAAAGGGCTGACTGAATAGACTTTCAGGTCGCGCGCTTCTTTCAATGCAGCACTCAGGTCGCGCTGGAAATTCAGCGCGCCCTGCCGTACCTGCGCCATGGTAAGAGCTACGACGTGATAAGCCATGAGATTATTCGTCCGGCTGGCGAGCGCCTGATGCCGGGGCCCGCCAGCGGCGCGCCAGTGCGGGAATGATGGCGCCTCCGATATTGGCCAGGTTGAAGTCGGGGAGCGGGGGGCGTTCGGCCCATGGATTCAGGCCGCGAAGCATGGCGCCGGCAAGGCGAATCCGCGCCTTCATCGAATCTCTGAATGAATTGCGAGGCTGCTGTCCGCTGGCCCGCACGACCATCACGGTTACATCGTCGTCGGAGAGGTTCTCGGGATAGCGCTCCGCGATTTCTGTCAGCAGGGTCTGGATCAGCAGCTGGGGCTCAACGTCTCCCAGCAGACGCATGATGCGCAGCAATCCGTCCTCGCCCAGCATTTCGCCATCGGCATCGCGCGACTCAATGAGTGCGTCCGTATATTTGACCAGGCAATCGCTGGGCTGCAGTTCAACGTCGAACTGTTCGTAGTCGCCCAGGTCGAGCAATCCGAGCGGAATATTTTTTGATTTTAGCGGTTGCTGTTGGGCAGAATCGTGCCCGAGAAAATTCCATTCACGCAGGGCTGCGCGGTATAGAAACGGCCGGGGATGTCCCGCATTGCAGACGGTGAGGCGGCGGCTGGGAGCAAAAAAGGTGGTGACCACCGCGGTCGCAAAGGTCGCCGCTTGAGACATGGCGATGAACTGCTGGTTGAGCAGACGCACGAACTCCGCCTGGTCGAGACGGTTGACGAAGCGGCGCATCAGGGTTCGCAAGTCGGCGGCGGTGGAGGCAACCGATGTGCCGTGTCCGGAGACGTCAGCCAGCAACAGCCGGGAGATGCGGCCGGTGGCGCAACTGGAGGCATAGTAGACATCTCCGCCGCGCTGCGCTTTGCCAAAGGGCTTGCTGTACACCCAGGCGTCCAGCCCGCCCATTTCGACCCCACTCGAAGTCAGCTGGCTTCCACCCCAGACTTCCATGCACTGCATATGTTGTGCCGGAGGAGTGCTCACGGTCGCATTATAGACGCGCCCGGCGGGGTTCGGGCCGTTGGGACTTCAGCGTCGTTGCAGTTTTCCCGCACGGAACCAAGCTGTGCTCTATTCAGAAGGCAGCGCGTCATGCACTCTGCTGCTATGAGTGCATCGCGGTTGACCGTCGGCTGGTCGCAGGTGCGAAAGCAAACCGGGTCGCCCCGATTTGTTCGCCTGTCGGAGCTGCGCAAACTAAAAGATTGCGAACAAGTGGCTGCGGCCTGCTACCGGGTTCGCGGCGGTGAGATCGAATTTTTGCTAGTGAAAACCCGCAAGGGCCGCTGGATTTTCCCCAAAGGCAACGCCGAGCCTGGACTCACGCATGCGCAGGCGGCGGCACTTGAAGCTTTTGAAGAGGCCGGAGTTCATGGCCGAATCGAAGAAACTCCATTTACCAGGTACACGCGCCGCGGGCGCAACGAGGCGCGGAATTCGTCCGCCAGGTCCGGAGAGAACCGGTCCGGAGAGAACCGGTCCGGGGAGAACCGGTCCGGGGAGAAAGAGTTGGCCATCCACGTCTATCTTTGCGAAGTCTTGCGACTGGTCCCGCCGCCGGAGGCCGACCGCACTCCGACGTGGTTTTGCCCGTCAAAGGCAAAGCGGCGGTTGCAGGAACGGCGCACGCCTGGCTTCGGAGCCGAACTGGCTCGAGTGCTGGATCGTGCGGTTTTGCAAATCGAGCGATCCCGCAGAAAAGCCCGGGCGGTGGGACGCGTTCCACCGAGCGGGCTGCAAAAAGTGCAGTTCATCGACATTGGCCGGGTCCGCGAAACGGCGGGCCGGGCTAAAACTCCGTGGACCCGAACTCCGTGGACGGGCTAGAGTCCGTTGTCAGGAGAAGTAGCCCCGCATCAGTTCACTCATCCAGCGCGGTTGCCGGACGCTGGCCGGGTCGGGCTCGAATTCCCTCACATAAGGCTTGATGTCCAGCACGGGTGTGCCATCAATCGCGTCCAACGCTTTCACTTTTAGCCCGAGGCCATCCACCTCGACCAGTTCACACACCGAGACGGCGAGCTTGTTTGGCCGGTCTTTTTTGCGTTGCGCGAAGATGCCAACGCGCGGCCAGGCCGGGTTCCCTCGAGGATGTCCGGCGGCGTTCAAAACCCGATCGTCAGCCACTCCGTGAAGATGGTAGACAACCAGGAAGTGGGAGAAATCGTCCAGGCCGAGGAGTGAATCAGGGGCGAAACGGCTGTCGAGTTCGATGACGGAAACGAGATCTCCCCAGAAATCGTCTTTGGCTTCGGTGCGGGCGAGTGGACGAGGCCAATGGGCTGAAGCTGAATCGGAGCCATTGATACATCTAAATCGGGCAATCTAGAAGGCGAGGAGGAATCCGGAGGGGCTTCTTTTGCCTCCAAAATGGGGCTTGCCGCCCCCCAAATGGTGGTTCAGGAACAAACAAATTCCTTGACCACAAGGGATTTAACCGCTAGATTAGCGAGTTCCACGGACATGGGGACGGCCGTCGAGGGCCCCGGGTACCTCCGCAGACAAGTGGGTTCAGAATCGAAGAAACTTTCGGCTCGGGCAAGGCATCTATAGTTGTAGCCAGAGCATTTCCCGTACAACCCATAAGCATTGAAGGACTTAAGAATCTGGCGGGGAATTGTCCTGTCGTGAAGATCGAGAATCGCGCCCGTTGCTTGGGGTCAGGAGAAAGAATAATGAAGCGCTCTGATCGTGTTTTTGATGCTTTACACACTTTGAGGAACCGTTATATGCTCTGTCAGCTTGCATCGAAGGCTACCCGTAAGTTTCACAAGCCCAACACCAGAATCCAGGAGACCATGAACGAGGTCCTGGATCGGATTGCAAGTTCGGAGCGGCAGTCGGTTCTGGCCGAACCGGAACATTTTGCTGAGGCACAACGGCGGGCTGCGTAGTTTAGCCCGCCCCCCTGCCCCGCTGGATGATCCTTTCTCTTTTGCGTACCCTCCTTTGAAAAATCTCCTCGCAGGTGACTGATGACCATTGCTGAACTCAAAGAAAAGAATATTACCGAGCTGACCAAGATCGCCCGATCTTTGGATTTGCCGGGTGCCAGCGGTTTGCGCAAGCAAGACCTGATCTTCAAGATTCTCCAGGCCCAGAGCGAAAAAGAGGGCCACATTTTTGCCGAGGGCGTGCTTGAAATCCTGCCCGACGGCTACGGCTTTCTGCGCTCGCCGGACTACAACTATCTGCCCGGCCCAGACGATATCTACGTTTCGCCGTCGCAGATTCGCAAGTTTGACCTCAAGACCGGTGACACCATCAGCGGCCAGGTGCGTCCCCCGCACGAGGGCGAGAAATATTTTGCCCTGGTCAAGATTGAAGCCGTCAACTTTGAATCACCGGAAGAGGCGCGCAACAAAATTCTGTTCGACAACCTGACGCCGCTCTATCCGCAGGAGCGTTTGAAGCTTGAGACCGTTCGCGAGAATGTCAGCGCACGCGTCATGGATTTATTGACGCCTCTCGGTAAAGGTCAGCGCGGTTTGATCGTTTCACCGCCTCGCGCCGGCAAAACCATGCTGCTGCAGAACGTGGCCAATTCGATCACCACCAATCATCCCGAAGTCGTCCTGATGGTGCTGCTGATCGATGAGCGTCCGGAAGAAGTTACGGACATGCAGCGCTCGGTGAAGGGCGAAGTTATTTCTTCCACCTTCGACGAACCTGCTGCGCGGCACGTGCAAGTCGCGGAAATGGTGATTGAGAAGGCCAAGCGCTTGGTTGAGCACAAACGCGACGTGGTGATCCTCCTCGATTCGATTACGCGTCTGGCTCGCGCTTATAACACCATCGTTCCGCCCAGCGGCAAAGTGCTCTCAGGCGGCGTGGATTCAAACGCGTTGCAGCGCCCGAAACGTTTCTTCGGCTCGGCCCGCAACATCGAAGAAGGCGGTTCGTTGACCATCATTGCGACTGCATTAATCGACACTGGGTCGCGCATGGATGACGTAATCTTTGAAGAATTCAAAGGTACGGGCAATTCGGAAATCATTCTTGACCGCAAACTGGTCGACAAGCGGACCTTCCCGGCCATCGATATTCAGCGCTCCGGCACCCGTAAAGAAGAGTTGCTGATCCCGAAGGAAGATCTGACTCGCATCTGGGTGCTCCGCAAAGTGCTGAACCCGTTGTCACCAGTGGAAGCGATGGAATTGCTCATCGACAAGTTGAGCAAGACCAAGTCGAATGGCGAGTTCCTGGCGAATATGAGTTCGCTGTAAACCTTCTCCGCTCTGAAGGGTGCCCCGTCCAAGCTTTGCTTGGGCGGGGATTTTTCTGCGAGATGTACCTGCATCCACGTTTCGGAGAAACTCTGCGCTGCATGAGTAGAAGTCCCCGCCCAAGCAAAGCTCGAACGGGCACCCTCGAGGGCAGGCGTAGCAACCTACTGTGGCAGAACGTTCTTGTAGATCTTGCCGTCTTTCATGATGACAGCGAGATTCTTCTCCGGCTCTTCGATCAGCTTGATGTTCTCAAGCGGGTTACCGTCTACCAGAATCAGGTCTGCCAGCGCGTCCGCTTCGACGACCCCAAGTTTGCCGGGATATGGATTGATGAATCCGGAAAGGGCCATCAACTCACCGTTGTCCGCGGTGGCCATCTTGAGCGCTTCGGCGGGTGTGTACCAGCGGACCATTTTCGCGAGCTGCGCTCCTTGCCGGCTGGCAGCTTTCGCATCGAACAGAACGTCGCTGCCAAAAGCTGTCTTGATCTTGTACTTCTTCGCAAGTTCGTAGGCCTTTTCCGTCCCGAGGTACATTTTCTTTGCCTTTTGCTGGGACACAGGGTTCACCAGTGGAGAGGCGAATTCGTCATCCAGAAAGGGCTGCAAGCTCCACCAGATGCCTTCGTCCGCGAGCAGCTTGGCCGTGGGATCGTCGATCAATTGACCGTGTTCGATGCACTTGACTCCGGCGGCAACTGCTTGCCGGATTGCACGCGGCGTATAGGCGTGCACGGTCACGTAGGTTCCCCAATTTTCGGCCGCCTCCACGGCGGCACGAATCTCGGCTTCGGTGTACTGGGTCGATTCCAGCGGATTGTGGGGAGAGGCGACGCCACCGCCGGCCATGAGCTTGACCTGACTGGCGCCCTGTCTCAGCTGCTCTCGCGCTCGCAGCCGGACTTCGTCCGGGCTGTCCGCAATGGCGGCGACGCCCTCGATCTCGGAGTGACTGAGACCACATGCCATTCTCGGGACTTCAAAGCCGAACCGGAAGTCTCCATGTCCCGAGGTTTGCGAGATGAAAGCGCCCGACGGATAGATGCGCGGACCGATCATGACGCCTTCGTCAATGGCGCGCTTGAGCCCGAACACGGGACCACCAAGGTCGCGCACAGTTGTGAACCCTCGCATCAGCGTGGCCTCAGCCTGTCGCGCGGCCAGCAGGTGGAGGTAGGACGAATCACCGGTCATGAGGAGCGACATGGGTGTCGCGGTCATAAACGCGTGCCAATGCGCCTCGATAAGGCCCGGCATCAGCACCCGGCCGCCGCCCTCGATGATGGTTGCTCCCGCGCCCGGTTCGACCGGAAGCGCCGCTGTCGAGATTTTCTCGATCTTGTTGCCACGCACCAGCACATTCGACGGGGCCGACAGAGTGGCACTATTTCCGTGGAAGATGAGAACATTCCGAAACCAAATGACGGAAGCAGTTTCGGATTGTGGTCTCTCGGCGTTCATCCTTATCCGTCGTCTCGTTCAGCCATGAATGAGAAATGAGGGCGGTAAGATTGAGGAACTGTCAGAAGTTACAGCGCGGTCATGCTTCTTCGCCCGCGAGTCCACCCGGACGCCCGTATAATGATTTTCGAATTTTTTCGACCGAGGTGATTGTGCGATCCCAGTCGCTGTCATGGTTGGTCCTATGGTTTTTGCTGGCGTCCGCATTGACGTCGGTCTCGCAGATTCATCCTGCACTGCAGACCTCTCCGCTTGATCCGCAGAAGCCCAGCCTCCAGGATGAGGCGCGCCTCAAGATGGAAAGGGACATGGCCAAGAAAGCCAACCAGGAGCGCCAGGCCGAGCTCAAGCGCGATACCGACAAGCTGCTTAAGCTGGCAACCGAACTCAAGGAATCGGTGGAGAAGACGAACGAGAGCACGCTATCGCTGGACGTGCTTAAAAAGGCGGAAGAGATCGAAAAACTGGCGCGCAGCGTGAAAGACAAGATGAAAGGAAACTAGGTCTCGCTGCTTCAGCCGGCGCTAAGCCCACGTCGTTGTCCCCCTGAACGAAGCTCCCTGCGCAATCAAATCGTGCCGTCCGTACTGGCGGGTGCGAGTCCACTTGCATCTAGTTGCAACCAAAGTGCAACACAAAGTTTCCCCTTCCATTGACCCTTCGCTTGGGGCTGCGCTAGATTTGTAATGTTCTTTCGCTAGATGCAACAGGATTGCAATTACTCAGATTGGGGAACCGATTGAGATTCACTAGGATTTTGAGTGTGCTCTTGGGATTAACTCTGGCAACATCTGCGGCGGCGCAGGAATGGCCGTATTTCGTTACTTATTCCCACGTCCTGGAAGAGCCGGGAAATCTTGAGGTCGAATTCAAGGGCGTGCACGCCACACCGAAGTATGGCAACCCTTTCGGCAGCGCCACGATCGAGTTTGAATACGGAGCCACGGCCTGGTGGACTACCGAGGTTTATCTCTCGGGGCAGCACACCTCGAACGACAGTACCGTGTTCAATGGGTACCGGTGGGAGAACCGCTTCCGCCCCCTGATGCGCGAGCACTTCATTAACCCGGTGCTCTACGTGGAGTACGAGAACCTGAACAGGGCCGACCGCAGCCTGCTCGAAATCGTCGGGCATGACAGCATTTCCGACTTGCGGCTGCCCAATGCAGCGGCCCGCACCGACACCGAGCGCGAGCTGGAGTTGAAACTCATTCTGTCCAGCAATGTGCGGGGCTGGAATATCTCGGAAAACTTCATATCCGAAAAGAATCTGGTGGAGGCAGAACCATGGGAGTTCGGCTATGCCCTGGGAGTCAGCCGGCCGCTGACCTTGAAAGCTGGCTCCAGGAATTGCGTTTTTTGCCGGGAAAACTTCAGCGCCGGAGCTGAACTCTACGGCGGCCTTGGCGATCTGGACAGCTTCGGTCTCAAACAGACTTCGCACTACGCCGGTCCAACCGTAGCCTTCAACATTCCACGCGGCCCGACGATCAGCTTTGCCCCGAACTTCGGATTGAACGACAACAGCGTCGGCGTGATTTACCGGTTCAAAGTGTCTTACGAGTTCCAGCAGATATTCAGCCGCTCTCGCCGGGGTGCGAGATGAAGGGCGCGGGCATTCTGGTCTGGATATCCCTCACCGCTTCGATGTGCGCTGCAGCGGACACGGGTTGGCTGAAACACGTTTCCGAGGCGGACCGGGCCCGAACGAATCCCTACGCCAAACAGGCGGAGGCCATTGCGGGCGGATCGAGGCTGTTCGCCGACCATTGTTCCAAATGTCATGGTGACGATGCATTGGGCCGGGGTAAGAAACCGAGCCTGCGGACCACAGAAGTGCAGCAGGCTGCGGACGGAGAACTCTTCTCGCTGCTCAGAAATGGCTATCTGAGCAAAGGAATGCCGTCCTGGAGCTCTTTGCCCGAGCCTGCTCGCTGGCAACTGATTGCCTACATCAAGAGTCTGGGAGAACAGGGCGCCAGCGATTCCGCCAACCCGCAAGGAAACCGCAAATGAAAGTTGTAAGCAAATCCACAGTTTTGTGGATGTCAGGAATAACGGCCATGCTGGTGATGATGAGTTGCAGCGCGGGCAAGGCGCCGTCTTTTCCCTCTGAGGCAGAGACCACGCCAGCGGAAGATTCGATTGGCGAGCGCCTTTTCCTGGACACCCGGTTCGCGCAATATTTCGCAACGCACATGACGGGCGTCAACCAGCCGCTCGCGGTCGGCGATCCTGCCGTCGATCTGGTGTTCAGCGCAAACGGAACCCTGCCGGGGCCTTTCGCCGGACAGTCCATCAATTGCCGCTCCTGCCACTTCGTCACCGAATTTCAGGGGGTGAGCGGGGCCGGCAATCGTACCTACGCCGACTTTACCA
This sequence comes from Terriglobia bacterium, assembly GCA_963814725.1. Lineage (GTDB taxonomy): Bacteria > Acidobacteriota > Terriglobia > Terriglobales > Acidobacteriaceae > JAIQFF01. The sequence goes on along the minus strand of CAWFDY010000009.1, from coordinate 535,647 downwards.
CCCGCAGCCCACTGCCGCGGATTCTCGATATGCTCGATCACACTCCGAGAAATTCCATGCAGATGGTGGGATCGCTTCAGCCGCATCCCGGACCGACATTGCTGCACTTTGACGGCGAGTTCGCCAGTCCCGCCGATCTGGTCGAAGCCACTCTCACAGGCCGCAACTTTGGCTGGGCGGCAGACCAGCACGATCAGGCGCTGGCGCACATTGCCAGCATCATTCGAGGTGACGATGGTTCCGACGCAGCTGGCCAAAGACCGCACCTTCGGCTTTTCCTACGGCAAATTATTTCTGGGAACGGACCCGAGCATTCCCTCCGATGTTCTGATTCCCGCGGCCGATCGCATTGACGTCAGCAAAGCCTCCGACCAGCAGATTCTCGATCTGGTCGCCAAGTGCATCAGCACTTACATGGGAGATCTGCTTTTCTCGCAGGACGAATTTGGAAGATTTATCGGATCGCCGTACGACGTTTTCCTGCGCATCAATCATCTTCCGGTGCAGCCCAATGCGGGCGAGAGCATCCCGCAGTATAACCAGCGACTGGCAACAATTTTGGACGGCTTGAGCAGCCCAACTTTCGTTGACGGCAGTTACGGGTCGTTCAACTATCACGCCCAGCCCTTCCAGTTCGGCGCGCTGGAACTGGCCGGCCTGAAAATATTCCTGCGGGCGGCCAACGGAGCAAGCGACGGCTCCCAGCACGCCGGAAATTGTGCGTCCTGCCACCAGGCGCCAAACTTTTCAGATTTCGCTTTCCACAACACCGGGGCATCGCAGGAGGAATACGACGCCGCCAACGGGGTGGGCGCTTTCGCCAACCTTCAGATCCCCGTGAAAGCGGACCGGGATCAAAACTACGATCTGTATTTGCCGGTAACCGGGAACCATCCCACGGCCTCGGAGCGTTTCCGCCACGCCGCCGTCGCTGGCAGTCCGCAGTTCGCGGACCTCGGCCTGTGGAATGTCTATTTAAATCCTGATATGCCCAAGCCTCAGGCCAGCATCAAGAGCCTGATCTGCGGGACCGGTCAGGATTGTTCCGTGGACCAGGGTCTGGGCAGCGCGATCGCGCGCTTCAAGACTCCGACTTTGCGCGACCTGGAGGATTCGGCGCCCTACTTCCACAACGGAGGCAAGCCCAAATTCACTGACGTCGTGGAGTTTTACATCAACAGCTCCGGGTTGGCTCGCCAGGGCTTGTTGCGCAATGCGCCGGCGGAGTTTCAGAACATGTCGCTGGGCGAGAACGATGTCGCGGCGCTGGTGGCCTTCCTCAAATCTCTGACGGAAGATTACGACGACGCGTAGTGTCATCCTGAGCGAAGGGGGAAGTTCGCGCCGCGAACTTCCCGCGAAGTCGAAAGATCTCTATCCTCAACTCTGCGCTGAACATCCTGGAATGTTGGGCGGCATTGATACTGTTATAGGGGTCCTTCGAATGCGCAGCGGCTCGGCTTTGCGAACCGCTACGCCGCTCAGGATGACAGAAGCGTCAGGCTACTCCGGTTCCTTCCTTCACAATTCGCATTCCATAGAACGAGCGGTACACGAAGAAGAAAGACACTAGGAAGAATCCGAGGGCAAGCGCGTGTTCCAGCGCGCCGCCGGCTTGCGCGGTCAGCTTGACTGCGAGTTCAACCGCGAGCAATCCGAATAACGTAGTGAACTTGATCACCGGGTTCAAGGCCACCGAAGAAGTGTCCTTGAAGGGATCGCCGACCGTATCGCCGACGACGGTGGCGTCGTGCAGCGGAGTTCCCTTCTGCTTCAGTTCGACCTCTACGATTTTCTTGGCGTTGTCCCAGGCGCCGCCGGCGTTAGCCATGAAGATTGCCTGATAGAGGCCGAAGATCGCGATCGAGATCAGGTAGCCGATGAAGAAGAACGGCTCCACGAACGCGAATGCCAGGGTTGCGAAAAAGACGGCCAGGAAGATGTTGAACATTCCCTTTTGCGCGTACTTAGTGCAGATTTCAACTACTTTCTTGCTGTCTGCGACCGAAGCCTTCACCACACCGTCGAGCTTGATGTTGGCCTTGATAAACTCCACCGCCCGATAGGCGCCGGTGGTAACCGCCTGTGTAGATGCGCCGGTGAACCAGTAAATCATGGCGCCGCCCGTGATCAGGCCGAGCATGAAAGGCGCGTGCAACAGGGACAGGTTATTCACGTTCTCCTGGAGCCCGTTGGTCAGCGCCATGATGATGGAAAAAATCATGGTGGTGGCACCGACGACCGCAGTCCCGATCAGAACCGGCTTGGCTGTGGCTTTGAAGGTGTTGCCGGCGCCGTCGTTTTCTTCCAGCAAATCCTTTGCGCGTTCGAAGTTGACATCGATGTTGTAGTCCTTCTTAAGTTCCTGCCGGATGTTGGGAACCTGCTCGATAAGAGAGAGCTCGTATACCGACTGTGCGTTGTCTGTAACGGGGCCGTAGGAATCGACTGCAATGGTGACGGGACCCATTCCCAGGAAGCCGAAGGCCACCAGCCCAAAGGCGAACACCGGCGCGGCAATCATCAGGCCTTCGAGGCCCAGGGTGCTGAAGTAATAGCCGGTGGACATCAGCGCCACCATCGAGAGGCCGAGATAATATGCGGAGAAATTTCCGGCCACGAAGCCGGACAGAATTCCCAGCGAAGCGCCGCCTTCATCGGCGGAAGTCACCACTTCTCTGACGTGCCGTGATTCGGTGGAGGTAAAGACTTTGACCAGCTCAGGAATGATCGCTCCTGCCAAAGTACCGCAGGAAATAATGCTGGCCAACTTCCACCATTGCGTTGTATCTCCGCCCAGGCTGGGGACGATGATGGCAGAAATGAGAAACGTAACGGCAACCGAAATCAGCGACGTGAGCCATACCAGCCAGGTCAGCGGGACTTCGAAATTCATTTTGTCGGCGCTGCCGAAGCGGGCTTTGGCGATGGCGCCATTGATGAAGTAGGCGACGGCGCTCGATACCAGCATGGCGATGCGCATGACGAAGATCCATACCAGCAGTTGCACCTGGATGGTCGGGTCTTTGACGGCCAGCAGAATAAAAGTTATGAGGGCGACGCCAGTGACGCCGTAGGTTTCGAATCCGTCGGCGGAAGGTCCGACGGAGTCTCCCGCGTTGTCTCCAGTGCAGTCGGCGATCACGCCGGGATTGCGCGCGTCATCCTCCTTAATCTTGAAGACAATCTTCATCAGGTCGGAGCCGATGTCGGCAATCTTGGTGAAGATGCCGCCCGCGATGCGCAGAGCAGCTGCGCCCAGTGACTCGCCGATGGCGAAGCCGATGAAGCAGGGGCCGGCGTAATCGGCGGGAATAAAGAGAAGAATGATGAGCATGAGCAGAAGTTCGACGCTGATCAGCATCATGCCGATGCTCATGCCGGCCTGCAGCGGAATGTTGTAGATGGGATAAGGCTTGCCGGCGAGTCCGGCGAATGCGGTGCGCGAATTCGCAAAGGTGTTGACGCGAATGCCGAACCACGCCACGCCGTAGCTTCCGGCGATTCCTACCAGGCTAAAGAGAAGGATGACAGGAAGCGTGATGGCGATGGGCTTGTCTGGAACGGGAGAGAGAACGCCGAAATAAAGGACGATGACGACGGCGATGAAGAGCCACAGGATCAGAAGGAATTTGCCCTGCGTCACCAGATAAGTCTTGCAGGTCTCATAGATGAGCTCGGAAATTTCAAGCATGGAGCGGTGCACGGGCATTTTCCTGAGCCGGGTATAAATGACCATCCCGAAACCCAGGCCGAAGATGCAGAACAGGATTCCGATCATCAGCAGGCGATGACCGTCGATGCCCAGAAACAGCACCTGCGATAAGTCCGGAAGTTTGAGGCTGGCTTCGCCTCCGACTTCGTGAGCGGTTTGGGCCGATGCCGTGATCGAAATGAAGCTGAGAACGGCGATGGTGGCGGCCGCCGTCTTGCATGTTTGGGTCAATTGGCGTCCGCGGGACACAGCTTTCGCCAGCCAGGTGCGCATGGGAATTCCTCCGGTATGAAAACTATTTCAGGACCATCACGTGTTTAGGCACTGCCACCCAGCGAACAGCACGAACCGGACGCTCTGTTGAAGAGCGCCGGGGAGCGCATTGCCAGTGTTCCGAACACGCTTCCACTGCACGGCATTGAACAGGAGTGTTGAGCTTGGCCGCGTCGGATGTTTTGTACCGCAGAGGCCTCCGGACTTGATGCAAACGCCCCCGGAAGGCTCGGCACAAAACCAATCTTTATAACATTTTAGGTGGGGCTGGTCAAACGCCGTCTGGGCCCGGGATGTGCGTGATTGGGTTTTAGTATCGAACCTCGATCGCACCGGTGCGCTGCTGAAAATTGAAGGCAAAAGGCGAGGCGGTCGCCACCACACTCAACTGATTTCGGTCAGCATGGCTTCCATCTCTGATTGGGCATGAGCGTTGCCCATCTTTTTCGCGGAATCGATTCCGTCGGCCAGCATCTTTCTGGCTTCGTCTATGCGGTCGGCTTTTGCCAGGGTCTGAGCAGCCATGAAGTAGCCTGCGGTGTAATCGGGATGGGTGGCCAGCAATCTGGCAAACTCTTCGAGCGCCCGTCCAACTTCCCCGGCGTTTGAATACTCCATGGCCAGCCCGTAGCGCGCGAAGGCGTCGGCGGGATTTTGTGCGAGAACTTCCGTGAGTAGCGAGATACGGTCCATCGGATGCTTCCAGCTTCTGGCTCACAGCGTACTACAGTCCCGGGCGAAAATTCCCATTCCTATTTTACTTCGTGGACCATCGCGTCCTTCGTGGTTCAGGGTTCCCGGTAGTGGCCAGCGATCCTGGCGATGAGTACAATTGCGATCATCCACCCAGGAGATCAGATTTTTGGCGTGCCCTTTCTTCATGCCGGTGCAGAAATTGAATGGCGCATGGCTGCATCCTTCGCGCCTTCCGCTCGGTGGCGGATGGAGCGGCCACTGTTCCGCCCCGGGACATGAGGGAACTCAGCCGTCTGAGAACGAGTTGCAGGAATTCTGCAACCTGGGATATGCCTCGAAATGTTCGCGACTGCCCGCCGAACGCGACTGCGATGCGGTCCGCTTCTCGGTTGCGCGCGACCACGGTTCGCGATTGCTCCTGTGGTTCGTGTGCGAGGCCGGCCATCGGCCCACGACCCACGGCACACTGGAGTACGACGTAAGCGGCATGCGGTGGATCTCTTCGCACCCGGATCTGCGCGTACAGAAAATGCTGGAGTGTTTTGTCGAGAGTTATCTGCAAAATAAAATTCAACGCGGTACAGCGGAAACCTTAACGAGCGAGAACTCATGAAACAGAGCGACGATTTGGCGTTGCCCCGCCCGGTGCGGGATTCGCAATCCGAGATGGCGGAAATCGTTTTACCCAACGACTCGAATGTGCTGGGTGCGTTGTTAGGCGGACGACTGATGCACTGGATCGACCTGGCCGCGGCCATGGCTGCGCACCGCCACTCGCGCAACTACGTGGTGACCGCCTCCATCGATCATCTTGACTTCAAGGTACCGGTACACGTCGGCGACCTTGTGATCCTGCGCTCGTCGGTGAATCGCGTCTATCGAACTTCAATGGAAGTCGGAGTCAAGGTCTGGGTGGAGAATTACATTCAGGACCATTGCGAGAATGTGAGTTCGGCTTACCTGACGTTTGTGGCGGTTGACGCCGCCGGACGCCATCTGCCGGTCCCGCCCGTGGTCCCCGAAACAGACGAGCAACGGCGCCGCTACGAAGATGCAGGACGCAGGCGCGAGATCCGCCGGCTCGAAATGGAACGCAAGCGGTCAGCCGAACCCTAGCCAACTGACAACCGAGAACCGTCAACTCACAACTGGTTCGTCATTAACCAAACCATGAACCACGATGGACATGAAGGTTCACGAAAGAAATCCCGCGGGATGTTCGTCCAAAACTGTAGTCGTATGAGCTAGAAGCTAGAAGCCAGAAGCGTCCTTCGCGCCCGAAACGCTGCTCGTCCCTTATAATCGAGGCTATGAGTTCTCCGATTCCCCCGCGTCCCGGGCAGCCCCAGCAGCCGCCATCTCCTCAGCCGCTTCCCGGTGTGGGCGCCATCGTCGCCGTAGGTTCCGGCAAAGGCGGTGTAGGAAAGACCACGCTTGCCGTGAACCTGGCAATCGTTCTCTCCAAGTTGGGATTCAGAGTCGGTCTGCTGGATGCCGATGTCTATGGCCCCAATGTTCCTCTCATGCTCGGTATCAGCGCTCAGCCCAAAGTGCTGGGCGACAACCGCATCGAACCGCTGGAAGCCCACGGTCTCAAAGTTATTTCGGTGGGGTTCCTAAATCCCGGCGACAAGCCTCTCATCTGGCGCGGTCCCATGCTGCACTCCATCATCAAGCAGTTTCTGGGCTCGGTGGTCTGGGGAGAGCTTGATTACCTGGTTGTGGATTTGCCTCCGGGTACTGGAGACGTTGCGCTGTCATTGATCCAGACGGTTCCGCTCACCGGCGCTATCGTAGTTTCCACTCCGTCGGATGTGTCTCTGCAAGACGCCCGCAAAGCCATCGAAATGTTCCGCCAGATGAAGGTGGATCTGGTGGGCATGGTCGAGAACATGAGCTATTTTGTATGCCCGCATTGCAATCATCAGACCGATATTTTTTCCCGCGGCGGCGCGGAGAAGACAGCCGCTGCTTTTGGGGTGGCGTACCTGGGCGAGGTTCAGCTCGATCCCAACATCCGCAAGGCCAGCGACAGCGGACAACCGACCGTCCTTGCCGGGGAAGGTTCATCGTCCGGCAAATCGCTTTACGATTTTGCACGTAAGGTGGTAACGCGCGTGGACGAAATCAAGGCCAACGCCGGCGAGAGCGTAATACACATTCAGTAGCTTGCCAGCCGGCTCGCGGTAGAAATCGTTACAATGAAGACTAGAGGTAGAATCGTCCTTCGATTCAAGACCAATGAGATAAAGGCTAATCTCAAGGACGCGTGTGAGAAGGTCCTTGAGCATTTCAACCTGCCCGACCACAGACTCCTGTGTTTCTTCGACGATGAAAACCCATCGTGGTTCGACGAGATCTATGGGTCCGCCCACTGCGGGTTTCACGTAACGATCATCGGAAGCGGCCCTGGGTGGCCCCATTACGTCGAGGGGCTCTTCTATGACTCATCCGGCGAGTTTGCCTATGACAATGTCATTTACATCAACGGCAGAACTTCTTCAACCGTCCCGGGAGCAATAATCACCTTTGCGCACGGGTTGCAGCACTTCATGCAGTATGGAAACTCGTGGAAAATATGGAGGGCAAATACCTTCATTTACAACATTCTGCGCGAGGATCCTGCGACACATGTAAAACCTTGGGACATTCCTTACGAGAAAGACACTGCCCAGAGTGTCGAAACAAGTGGAGATAGTGTGCTTAGTCAGGCAGTCGTTAAAGTACATGCAGGGGAGCAGATTGCTGCTGGGAAGGACCCAGAGAAGTGGCAGTTCTTCCAGAACCTGTCCTACTCCAATCCATTCGATCTCTTGGCAGAAACGGAAGTCTGGGTAGAGAGATACAAGGGAGAATTGTCAAAGATCAAACAGAAGGACGTAGACTTCTCGCGTCCCGACTGGTGGAAGTAAAGGCCAGTCTGCTATTAAAAGGGATCAGAACCTAGCCAGGCGGAAGAGCGCGTCGGGATCTTTGTGGTCTAACACCAATCCAGCCATCATCTCGCCTAAAGCCGGTCCATGCTTGAAGCCGTGACCGGAGCCTCCGCCCAACAGCCAAACATCGTCCCGTTTGGGATGGCGGTCGATGATGAAATTATTGTCGGGAGTGTTTTCGTACTGGCAGACTCGCGACTCGAGCAGCGGCGCGTCTTTCAACGCAGGAAAGCGGAAGGCAATGTAATCGCGAATCACCCTCAGCCCTTCGGCACTAACGGTTCTTTCTCCTGAAGTCGGATCGAATTCCGCGCCGCGAGTATCGTCGGCAACTTTAAATCCTCTTCCCTGATTGCCGGGAATGCCGTATATGAAACGGTCGCGATGATCGGCCCAGACCGGCAGCATGGTTTCGCTGAAGCGATTATCGCCGGCGGGACTGCCGAAGAAGAACACGTCCTGTTTAGTTGGGCGAATACGATTTCCCACAGTTGCGGGAAACAATTTCCCCAGCCACGGTCCACAGGCGAAGACGTACTGATCGGCGCTGAGCTTCGAACCGTCGAAAAGCGACAAACTGTCCCACGGACCGCCGTCGAGGCCGCTCTGCATCACGGTTCCCTGTTTGTATTCGCCGCCTTCCGCGAGAAATCCGTCCAGCACCGCCTGGCAGGCAGCGCGCGCCATGAGAAATCCGCCGTCAGGCTCGTAAATTCCCCAATGCACTTCCTCCAGATTGATTTGCGGCCAGCGTGCAGCCATGTCCTTAGTCGAAAGCTCCTGATACCCGATGCCGGCATCGCGCAGAGCCGGCAAAGATTCGCGTTCGAAGTGATCGTCTCCGGCGGTTACCATCCACAACACGCCGGTCTGTTGCATAAGCCTCAGATTCCAGCGCTTCTGATTTTCTTGCCACAACTGCATAGCTCGCGCGGCCATCTTCGTATAGGGCTGGTTCGGCCCGTAGGTTCCGCGGATAATGCGAGTCTCGCCTCCCGATGACGCGCGCGAGTTGCCCGGCCCCCAACCATCCACCAAGGTCACGCGCGCGCCCCGGCGCAACAGATAAAGAGCGGTCCATCCTCCGAACGCCCCCGCCCCGACAACCGCTATGTGAGTTGTTGCGCCCATCGTGATTCGTATCGGGCTTTTGCCCGCCTGCTAGTATGCCAGTTCAACGGACGACGGCGATGTAACCGATTTCATCGATGAACCTGGCTGATCCAAAATCGCATCAAACCCTTATAGTTAGCATTCTCCAGCTCAGAGTGCTAACCCTTGACAGGGTGGGCACGCCTTCCTAGAATCAAGCTTGAGCCATTTCTGTTTTTAGCCTAAGTTTCTGGATTGAAAGTACTTAATATGCCTTCTGGACCACCCATCGGGGAACGCGAACGCGAAATCCTGACCGCGATTGTGGAGACGTTTATCGCCACCGGCGACCCCGTGGGCTCGCGAACCCTTGCCCGGTCGAACCGCGAAGGCCTCAGTTCCGCCACAATTCGCAATGTAATGGCGGATTTGGCGGACGCCGGCTACCTGGAGCAGCCCCATACCTCAGCCGGCCGAGTCCCCAGTTCTGAGGCCTATCGCTATTATGTAGAACAACTTACGGGGGAAGCGAGCCTCTCGCAAGAGGATCAGGGCATTATTAAGGATTCGCTGCGCGGCGTTTCCGACGTTCAGGAGTTTATGGAGCGGACGTCGCACGTCCTCTCCTTAATCTCGCACAACGTCGGAATCACGGTCGCGGTCGGCGGGCCCAAAAATGCGCTTGAGCATGTTTACTTTTCACGGCTGGGCGATCAAAAGGTGCTCGCGGTTCTGGTGACGCGATCCGGCCTGGTGCGGGACCGCGTTCTGCGCCTCGACCTTCCGCAATCGGATCTGGACGCGGCCGCTCGTTTTATCAATGACAATTTTCGCGGTTGGACCATGGAGGCACTGCGTATCGAACTGGCCCGCCGCCTGGAGCAGGAGCGCAGCGAATACGACCGGCTGATGAAATCGGTCGAGCAGCTGTATCGCCAGGGAGCGCTGACCGCGGATGACACATCGCAAGTCGTTTTCGTCGAGGGAGCATCCAATCTCGTATCCGGTGAACAGGACCGTCAACGTCTGCAGGAGCTACTGCAGACCCTGGAAGAAAAACAGAAAATCGTTGAACTGCTGGGCGCGTATCTTGATGCGAAGCAGGAAGCCGTAAGGGTCGTGATCGGGCTGGATGAAGCTTTGCCGTCGATGCGAAATTTTGTCTTGATCGGCGCGCCTGCTCGCGTCGGTGATGACGTGATGGGATCATTGGCGGTGATCGGACCCACTCGTATTGACTACCAGCACACCATGACGGCAGTCTCGTACATTGCCCGTCTGTTCGACAAGATCCTGAACGAATCTGAGTGAGAATCATGGCCAGAGGTAATGGAAAGCACGAAGCTGATCCCGTGGAACTCGATCCGGAACGCGAACTGCCCGCGTCCGAAGACATTGCTGAAGGCGCAGGCGCGTCCGGTCAGGCCTCCGAAATCGACAAGCTAAGGGCGGAGCGCGATACGCTGGTCGACCGCCTGGCGCGGCTTCAGGCCGAGTTTGAAAATGCCCGCAAGCGCACCGCACGCGAGCAGCAGGAATATCGTGATTATGCGATCACCGATGCGTTGAAGGTGCTGCTGCCTTCTCTCGACAGTTTCGAGCGTGCATTGCAGGTCAGCGCCGGAGACAAATCCGATTTGCGCAGCGGAGTCGAGCTCATCTACAAGCAATTGCAGGACGCGCTGGCCAAGCTGGGACTGCGCCCCATCCCGGCCAAGGGTGAACCTTTTGATCCTCACCTCCACCAGGCCATCGAAATGGTGGACACCGAAGAAGCCGAGGATCATCATGTTCTGGAAGAGTTGCAACGCGGCTACAAATTGAAGGATCGCCTGCTCCGTCCGTCGATGGTGCGGGTCGCACGCAACCCCAAGCACTGAACCCAGCGGAAGATTTGCATCCCTGAAAGGAATTGGGAAAGGCCATTCTGACCAGCAACGGAAAACGCGACTATTACGAAGTGCTCGGCGTGACCCGCGCCGCCACCGAGCAGGAGGTCAAGAGCGCCTATCGCAAGCTGGCGCTGCAGTTCCATCCTGACCGCAATCCTAATAATCCCGACGCAGAAGAAAAGTTCAAGGAGTGCAGCGAAGCCTACGCGGTTTTGGCCGACGTCGAGAAGCGCACGGTTTATGACCGCTTCGGTCATGCGGGACTGGGCGGCAGCGGGGGCCCGGGCTTCGATCCCACCGATCTGGGAGATATTTTCGGGGATTTTTTTGGCCTGGGAGAAATCTTTGGCGGGGGCACGCGCCGCCGCAGCCGTACCCAGCGGGGCGCCGACCTGCGCGAAGACATCAACCTGGAATTCGAAGAGGCCGTATTCGGCACCGAAACCAAGGTCACGGTGCGGCGTCACGAGAGTTGCGAGGAGTGCCGCGGATCCGGGGCGGCAGCCGGCAAAGCGCCGATCACTTGCCGGTCGTGTAATGGCCGCGGCCAGGTTCGTTACCAGCAGGGCTTCTTCAGCATCGCCCGTACCTGCCCGACCTGTCAGGGAACGGGGAGCGTGGTCACCGATCCCTGCGTGAAATGCAAAGGGGAAGGCCGCGTGCTGCGTCAGCGCACCGTGGACGCCAAAGTTCCGGCTGGAGTGGAAGACGGAACCCGCATCCGTTTCACCGGATTCGGAGAAGGCGGACTGCACGGCGGGCCTCCCGGTGATCTATACGTGGTTCTGCATGTCAAGGAGCATCCCTTTTTCGAACGGGAGGGAAACAATCTGCACTGCGTAATTCCTGTCTCATTCGCGCAGGCGGCCTTGGGCGCGGAGATCAGCGTTCCGACACTTGAAGGCGAACACGTTCTGAAAGTTCCGGATGGCATTCAGTCGGGCACGACGCTGCGCATCAAGAACCGCGGAGTGCCGTTGCTCAACGGACACGGAAAAGGCGACCTGTTCGTGGAAGTTCGGGTACAGACCCCGGGCAAGCTTAACAAGCGCCAGCGTGAATTGCTTCTCGAACTGGAAGGCATGATCCGGGTGGAGAACAGTCCACAACGCCGTACCCTGCTGGGCAAAGTCAAAGACATTTTCGGATAGTGGCACGAGCCGAGTGGGGACAGCCGCCCTCGGCTATCCCCACGTGGTGCGTGATGGCCGGCTGGTCCGCTTTCGATTCTCAAAATCCCTTACACTCTAATTTTGGGGATGCTTATAGAGGTCTTCGACTCCGCTCAGGATTGCAGGGAGTTACTTTATGACCCGCCGCCGCTGGATCGCCGACGAAGTTTCCGGCAATCGTGCCGCCCTGGTCGGAGCCCACGCCCAGCATCTTGCTCAAGTGCTTCGAGGACGGGTCGGTCAGGAATTCGATATCGCGGTGGGCGATGGCGTCCGGCGTGGACGCATTTCCAGTATCGCCGGCGACCGTGTCGAATTCGACCTCGGCGAAGTAATCTCTGCCGCCGAGGCGTTGAGTCTGACTCTGGTCCTCGCCATCTTCAAATTCGATCGCATGGAGTGGGCCATCGAGAAATGCGTCGAACTGGGCGCGAGCCAAATCGTTCCGGCCGTCGCTCAGCGCACCGAGGCCCATCTCGCCCGGGCCGCGGAGCAGCGGGTGAAACGGTGGCACCGCATCGCTCTTCAGGCTTCCGAGCAGTCGCGCCGAGCTTCGGCTCCGGAAATCTCGCAGCCGGTAGCCCTTCAATCCGCCATTCAATCTGCGGACGGCGCACGTATCGTGCTGGCTGAATCCGAACAAAAGACGATGTTGAAGGATGCTCTGCAGGCGGCCTCCGAGGGCAAGCTGACCCTGGCATTTGGTCCGGAAGGCGGTTGGACGGAACCCGAGCTGAAGTTGTTCCACAGCGGGGGCTGGGTGGCCGCATCCCTGGGGAGCACCATTCTTCGGGCTGAAACCGCAATCATTGCCGCCACCGCAATTGCCTCAGCAGAGCTGCAATAAGAAGCTGGGAACGCACCTCATCCGGGTGCAACGCTCAAGCTTTGCTTGGGCGGGGATTTAATAAAGACCATTCCAGCCCCCGGACTTTCAAAACGTCGGTGCTCCGGCCTTGAGAGCATCGCTCCAACTTCCTCATTTCGTATCCAGTTCAAACTCCTTATGCTTCTCTGGTATCCTCCTGCAAAGTGGCAGTCGCAAAAATCAATTCCCGTCCGCAGGCGTTTGAACCCGACCAGCGCCAGCGCGAGGCGATCGAGCAGGTCCACGGCCCGGTGCTGGTAATCGCCGGTGCTGGGACAGGCAAGACCACCGTCCTTACCCGGCGCATCGGGAATCTGGTCCGCGAAGGGCACGCCCGGCCCGACGAAATTCTCGCCGTCACCTACACCAAGAATGCAGCCCAGGAAATGCGGCAACGGGTGCGGGAGGAGCTGCGCGGCACCGACATTTCCGGCATGCGCATTGCGACCTTTCACGAATACTGCAACGTTTTGCTGCAGCAGAATGGGAAGGAATTCCGGGTGCTGGACGATCAGGATCTATGGATCTATCTTCGCCGCCGCATCCGCGAGCTGAACCTGAACTACTACGTCCGGGCAGCCCGGCTCAGCAAGTTTTTTGACGACCTGCTCTGCTTTTTCCGGCACTGCCACGACGAGCTGGTGAGTCCGGCAAAATACGAAGAGTACGTCCAGCAACTCGAACGCGGCGAGTTACCCATTCCGCGGGTGAGCAAGTCTAAAGACGCGGTCGCCTTGTCGGACCAGGAGGTGCTGGGGCGCTGCCGTGAAATCGCCGGCGTGTTCACAACCGTGGAACGCATGCTGCAGGAAGACAACCTGGGCACCTTCGGCCACATGATCACTCAGGCTCACCAGTTGCTGCGGCAGGACAGCGGGCTGGCCAGCCGAAGCGGCACCCGCTTCATCCTGGTAGACGAGTTTCAGGATGTCAATTTCGCCCAGGTCAAGGTGCTGCAGCAGGTAGCCGGAGAAGATCGCAACGTCTTTGCCGTCGGCGATCCTGATCAGGCCATCTACCGCTTCCGGGGAGCGTCGAGCGCAGCCTTCGTTCTTTTTCAACGCCACTTTCCGGGCTCGAGCCTGGTGCAGCTGGAAAAAAACCGGCGCTCGTTGTCCCCGATTTTGAATTGTGCCTTCGCGCTCATCTCCAAAAACCCGAGCTTGTCCGACGGTGGCCGTGGTATTGCCGGCTACCAGCGCTCGGTTCTGGTTTCTGCCCGGGAACAGGATGCCCTTCGCACCGGCGCCGGAATGCCACGCATCCCGGTGGAAACGGTGGTGATCGATACGAAGGATACCGAGGCCGGTGAGCTGATCTCCAAGCTTCGCGAATTGCGCCGCAAGTCGCGTTGCAAGTGGAGCGACTGCGCAGTCCTCTACCGCACCCATGTGAATCGCGACCAACTTGCCGCCGAGCTGGCGCTGCAAGGCATACCGTTCACCATTGAGAACATGGATGTGATGGATACGCCCGAGGCGCGCGATCTCTTCGCCTGCATGGGCGCAATCGTGTCGGATGCGGACGGCGCCAGCCTGTTCCGGGTTGCGGCTTTGCCGCAGTTTGCCATTGATCCGGAACAATTGCGCTCCGGCATCAAAGCCCTGCCGCGGGATTTCGGCAACTCGGCCATCGCCTCGGTGCTCTCGAAGATCGACGGTGGGGCGGCCGTCCTCGGAGTTGTGCAGCGCACTCGCGCCGATCTTGCCACGGTCGCAGCCCAGGGCCGCGCCGCCCTGGACATCATCGCTCGCAATTTTTCACTGGACCGCGACTCCCGGGTGCTGCAGGCCGTCCTTGAATTCGTGAGCGCCTGGGAGAGTAAACCGATCACGAGCACTGGGGAGATTAGCGAACTGCTCGACTACCTGGAATATTTCCGGGAAGCCGGCGGCGTGATCCCTCTTTCGTCGAACGACGAAGACGCAGTCCGCCTCATGACGGCGCACGCCGCCAAGGGGCTGGAGTTTGCCCACGTCTTCATCATCCGTGCCAATTCGAATTCGTTTCCGTCATCGTATAAGGAACCGCTCATTGAGTTTCCCAGGGAACTGCACGATCCCGGATCGATCGCCCAGGGGGATGACAAGGAACTGAACCAGCAGGAGGAACGCCGCCTGTTTTACGTGGCCATGACCCGGTCGCGGGATTCGCTGACCATGTATGCCAAGAAGGGCATCGGAAAAGACCCCAGCCCCCCCGGCTTTCTGCGCGATCTCCTGAAAGACACCAGCCTGCAGGGTTCGCTGGTGCAAGCTCCGACCCGCGGATTTCAAACCGATATGTTTGCCCAGGCTGCAACTCCGCCCACGCTGACGCGTACCAACCAATGGCTTTCGATGCCGCCGTCAGCCAATCTGCATTCCCGGCTCAGCGCGAGCGCGGTTCAAACTTACGAGACTTGTCCTTTGCAATTCAAGCTGGAGCGGGAGTGGAGAATTCCTGACGAGGTTCCCGCCGCCATGCAATACGGTGCGGTGATGCATCGAGTCCTGCGCGCCTACTACGACTCGGTTCGCCAGGATCGGCCAATGGAGCGCGAGGTCCTGATTCAGTTCTTCCGCGATGATCTTGCCCAGGCCGGCGTTCAGGATCGCTACCAGCACGAACTCTATGAGACGCAAGGGGTACAGCAATTGAATGACTTCCTTACCGCCTTTCAGCGAGGTCCCAAGCCGCAGGTTCTTCACACCGAGGAATACTTCGACGTGAAGGTGGGTGAAGTGACGGTGGTCGGCCGCATCGACCGTATCGACGAAGTCGCCGATGGCAGGGTTGTGATCACCGACTACAAAACCGGCAAGGCCCAGTCGCAGGAAGATTCCGACGATAGCCTGCAGCTTTCCATCTACGCGCTCGCAGCGCGTCAAAAGTGGGGATACCAGGCCGACCGCCTGGTGCTTTACAACCTGGAAGGAAACAGCCCGGTGGTCACGCGGCGCAGCGACCTTGAGTTGGACGCCGCAAGGAACCGGGTACAGGAAGTGTCGGCAAACGCCGCCGCCGGAAATTTCAAACCGAAGCCAGGCTTCTATTGCAGATTCTGCGCCTACCGCAATCTGTGTCCCGCGACGGAGAAGCAAGTGCCATCAAACTCATCGCGGAAAAAAGCCATGTCATCCTGAGCAGCGCCCTGCTTCGCTTCGCGAAGCAACCGCGCTGTCGAAGGACCCCTATAGCTAACTCGAAGTGGCGTGCTTGAGTATTCCACTGGGGCGAGAGGAGCCCAAGAAGGTCAGGACTGTTGCAGTCGGCAGGGCTCCTTCGACTCCGCACAGACTTCGCGAAGCGAAGTTTGTTCTCCGCTCAGGATGACAGGGTGGGAAGGTTACGGGTAGGTTCTAAGAAGGAAATATTCTGCCGGAAAAAACTTAGGGGACGCTTCCGCGTCCCCGGTTTGCTGCTTTACTGTTACTTCTCTTAGTGCTTCTTTTTCTTCTTTGCCTTTTTCTTGGTTGCCATGGTTCTATTCTCCCTTCCATTTTTCATGGACTGCTTTGCAACGGTCGTCAGTTGCAACTTATTGATGTATAGAGTCAATAAAAAGTGATGTCAAGAAAAAAATGATGAGTAAATGCGCTTGCGACCGATACACCAAAGTCACCTGAGAGTGCCGGCGAAGAAATTTCCGCGAATGCGATCACGGCGATTCAGGTTTTGAGGTGCAAAACTTCTTCGCACCTTCTCTAATTTTCGAATCTCCAACATCACCATCGGTGCAGTTGTCCGGCAGTCGCGTGCTCGCTGCGCTTTTGAATTTCAGTCTTTGTTTCGCCCCACGCATCTATAATTGAAGCTGGCAAAACATCGCGGGAGCGTATAAATGGCTGCTTACGACGAGGTTGTCATCATTTCCGGCTGTCGCACACCGGTGGGAAAATTCCAGGGAAGCCTGTCCGATTTGAGCGCCACCCAGCTGGGTGCCATCGTCGTGCGCGAGGCCGTGAAGCGCGCCAACCTGGATCCGAAACTGGTGGACGAATGCATCATGGGCAATGTCGTTTCTGCCGGCCTGGGACAAAATCCCGCGCGCCAGGCTGCAATCTTCGGCGGATTGCCTCCGGAAGTGGGTGCCATGACCGTCAACAAGGTTTGCGGCTCCGGACTCAAAGCTGTCGCACTCGCGGCGCAGGCGATCCAGACAGAAAACAGTTCCGTGGTCGTCGCCGGCGGCATGGAATCGATGACCAATGCTCCGTACCTTTTGCCGCAGGCTCGCAAAGGATATCGCTTGGGCAATGCCCAGATTGTCGATTCCATGGTTAACGATGGGCTATGGGATGTTTTCAACAACTACCACATGGGCGTCACCGGCGAGAACGTGGCGGAAAAATACGGCATCACCCGCGAACAGCAGGACGAATTCGCGCTCGACTCTCATCGCAAGGCCCTGGCGGCCATCAAGGAATGCCGCTTCAAATCCCAAATTGTCCCGATTGAACTGCCGGCGAAGAAAAAAGGCGG
Source organism: Terriglobia bacterium (assembly GCA_963814725.1). Lineage (GTDB taxonomy): Bacteria > Acidobacteriota > Terriglobia > Terriglobales > Acidobacteriaceae > JAIQFF01. The sequence continues at coordinate 518,539 of CAWFDY010000009.1, read as the reverse complement.
GGACCCGGTGATTTTTGACAAGGATGAGTCTCCGCGCGAAGACACTACCATCGAAGTGCTGCGTTCGCTCAAGCCCGCCTTCAAGAAAGACGGCACCGTTACCGCCGGCAATGCTCCCGGCGTGAATGACGGCGCCGCGGCCCTGGTCGTTACCAGCGCCACCGGCGCACGGGAGCTGGGCGCTCAGCCCATGGTGCGCATCGTGGCCCAGGCGACCAGCGGCGTCGAGCCCAAGTGGGTCATGATGGCTCCCGTCGGCGCTGTGCGGCAAATCTGGGAGAAGACGGGCTGGAAAAATGAAGAGGTCGATCTGTACGAACTCAATGAAGCCTTTTCAGTGCAGGCGTTGGGCGTGATTCGCGAGCTCAATCTCGATCCCAGCAAGGTCAACGTGAACGGCGGAGCCGTCGCCATCGGACATCCCATCGGAGCCAGCGGCGCCCGCGTGCTGGTGACCCTTATCTACGAGATGACTCGCCGCAACGTTCATCGCGGGATCGCCGCGTTATGTTTAGGCGGGGGAAATGCGGTAGCGATGGCGGTCGAACGATAACTGAACGCCGAGGGCAGCTTGTCATGAAAATAAGTCCCGCCTAAGCGGACCCCGGGCAGGGCGCCTCTTAAGCAGGATCGCCTATACCGCAGGCGAAGGGCCCGGCACCGGCAGAGTGACTTTGAACACCGCGCCGCCTCCAGGTCGGGAACCGGCTTCAATCTCGCCCCCATGTTCCCGCAAAATCGCCTTGCAGATACTCAGCCCTAGGCCAGTGCCGCGCCCCGGCCGCTTGGTGGTGTAAAACGGATCGAAGATGTTCGGCAATACCTCGGGAGCGATGCCGGGTCCGTCATCCTGGAAGATTACCGAAATCGACTTGCTGCCTTTTTCCAGCCGGATGCGGAGGGTTCCACGGTCGCGAGTCTCGCGCATGGCCTGCTCGGCGTTCAAAATCAGGTTCAGGAAGATCTGCATCAGTTGATGCGAATCGCCAGTTACGACGGGTAGAGACGGTTCCGGCAGGAAATCCACCGTAATATTGTTCTTGCGCAGCGAGTACGCGTGCAGGTGCAGGGTGCGCTGCACCAGTTCGTTCGCATTGATGGGGCCTCTCCCAGGTGCGGGCGGACGGGAAAAGTACATCAGGTTCTGCACAATGTCAGCCGCGCGCCTCGCCTGCTGCTGCAACATCACCAGCTGTTTGCGCGTGGTCTCCACCTGCTCGCCCTCCTGCAGCAGCTCAGCCACGCCCATGATGCTGGTGAGAGGATTGTTCAGCTCGTGGGCGAAACCCCCGATCATCTGTCCCATGGCGGCCAGCCGCTCACTCTGGATAATCTGCTGTTCCAGCTTTTTCTCCACCGTGATGTCGCGCACCGACACAATCACGCCGCTCGCCTTCCCCTCGGCATCGAACAGCGGGCTGGCATTGGCCCGCATGGTGCGCCAGCTTCCGTCCCGGTGCCGCGCTCCAAACTCACAGAAACCGAACTTCTTGGAACCGGTGCTTACGTCGTGATAGAGCGTCAGGAATTCAACTGACTGCTCCTGCTCGGCGTCATCCAGTTTCTTGCCCAGCATTTCAGCCGGAGTGCAGCCCAGCAGGTCCCGTATACGGGAGCTGACGAAGTTATACCGGCCCTCCAGCCCCACAACCAGGATCAGGTCGGGAAAGCTCTCCAGCAGGTGTCGTTGAAACTCCTCCTGCTGCCGCACTGCTTTTTCCATCTTGCGGCGCTCGGTGATATCCACCAGCGTGCCCTGGTATCGGATGATGGCGCCGGCCCCATCCCAGACGGCGCGCGATGTATCCATAAAAATTCCCGTGCTGCCGTCTCGCTTCCGCAGGGTGAGCTCGCGGATGCGTTCGCTCCCTCGATCGTCCGCACTTCTGCCTAACACCGGGTCGTGGCTCGGATCCAGGTTAAGAGCGTTGGGGTCGAGTGACAGAATTTCATTACGGGTCTGGCCGCCGAGCATCCGCACCAGCGCAGGATTGGCATCCAGAAGCTTGCCCTCCGGAGTGCTGAAGTACACGCCCTCCTGCAGGGTTTCGAAGAGTTCGGTAAAGCGGCGCTCCTTTTCCCGTTCCTCAGTCACGTCCCGGGCGAGCGCGCTGATGCCTACGACCTCGTCACTTTTGACGATCGCATTCAGGACGCAATCAAAATAAAGAGTGCGGCTGCCCTGTTTCACCTGCACGCGAACCACCCCGGACCAGCGCCGGCGTTCGAGAAACCGTGGCAGTCCGGTTTCCACATCGCGGCGCAAGGGTTCCGCCAGAAATTCGTCGATCTTGTGCCCTACGACATCGCCATAGGCGAATCCCAGCAACTGGGTGACGCGGCGATTTACGGTCCTGAGGGTCCCGTCGAGTGAGCAGGCAAAAGCCACATCGTCAAACGAGTCGATGAGTTCCTTGAAGCTTCGTTGAGAACGTTGAATCACCTGGCTCAACTGATCGAGCTGCTCGTCCGAGGGAGTGACGCCGGTGCGATCGCGCAGATCACCCAGCAGGTGCTTGAGCTCCGAAACTTCACGGCGACGCCCGTAAACATAGGCCGCGAAGAGAATCGCCAGCACAAGCAATCCGATCGAAATAGCCCCCAGGTGATAGGGAAGATCCTGCAGGCGTTCCCAGGAAAGTGCGGCCAGTCCGGTGGCCAGGAGAATGAGAAATCCAAGCGCAAGGCGCCAAAGCCGCGCTTCTTCTTTTTCCAGATGTCCCGGGGTTCGAGGCTGGGGCTTGGGTTGATCTTCTTCTTCGTCCATAGCACCTGTGACAGGCCGGAGCCGACGCTGGGAGTCGCAAGCTCGGGAATGTGAGCTGATCGTAGTGCAGAGTCGGACTCCAGACAATGGAAGGCTTGTTGGGCAACTTGGTTCTGAGACCGGAAGGGGCTGTGGTTCGTCCATCACCCGCGCGTGTGACGACCGTCACCGCTGGTTGATGGCGGAGCCTGTATGGTGAGCACTAAGCGAGTAGTCAGCGGCCCGATCTTCATTTGTCATAACGCGATTTGTCAGAGCGCCTCGGAGCCAGCGCCTCTGGGAACGCACAACCTCATGCTCTACAAGACCTTGAGCGCAGCGGTGTATGGCATCGATGCCAGCATCATTGAGGTTGAAGTGGATGTTTCCGGCATCAAGACCAACGAAGATCATTTTCACACCGTCGGACTTCCGGACGCGGCCGTGCGCGAAAGCCGGGACCGGGTCCGGGCGGCGCTGAAAAACTGCGGCTACGACATCCCCTCCACCCACATCACCATCAATCTCGCGCCTGCCGACATCCGAAAAGAGGGTTCGGGATTCGACCTGCCCATGGCTTTGGGAATCCTGGGCGCGTATGGCGGCCTGAATAAGAAGGAGGTTCCGGATTGCCTGTTTGTGGGCGAGCTCTCGCTCGACGGCGGCATTCGCGGCGTGCGCGGAGCCCTGCCCATCGCCATTGAGGCTAGGGGCAAAAAGATCTCCCGTCTGGTGGTGCCGGAACTCAATGCGCGTGAGGCCGCCATGGTGGGCGGAGTCGAAGTGTATCCGGTGAAATCCCTGCTCGATGTGATCCGCTTCGTCAACACCGGAAACGGAATTCTGCCGCTCAAAGTGGACAGCGACACCCTGCTGAGCGAAGCACAATGCTACGCGGTGGACTTTAAAGATGTTCGCGGCCAGCAGACGGCCAAGCGCGCCCTCGAAGTAGCCTGCGCAGGCGGGCACAACATCCTCATGATCGGCCCGCCGGGTTCGGGCAAGACCATGCTGGCCAAGCGTATGCCTACCATCCTTCCGCCCTTCAGTTTCGAAGAAGCCCTCGAAACCACGAAGATTCACAGCGTCGCGGGCGTGCTCGATGCCGGAGCGGGATTGGTTGGCGTGCGTCCATTCCGCTCGCCGCACCACACCATCTCAGACGCCGGACTCATCGGAGGCGGAGCCGTGCCGCGGCCCGGCGAAGTGTCCCTGGCCCACAACGGCGTGCTTTTTCTGGATGAACTTCCTGAATTCCCGCGCAATGTGCTGGAGGTTATGCGCCAGCCTCTGGAGGACGGAACCGTCTGCATCGCGCGCGCTTCCATGTCTTTAACCTTCCCGGCACGCTTCATGCTGGCCGCTGCAATGAATCCCTGTCCCTGCGGATATTTCAATGACCGCTCCCGCGAGTGCCACTGCACCCAGCCCATGATTCAACGCTACATGGGAAAAATATCCGGGCCGCTGCTCGACCGCATCGACATCCATATTGACGTGCCCGCCGTGAACTACAAAGAGCTCCGGGCTGGAAGCGAGCCCGAAAGCTCAGCCAAAATTCGAGAGCGGGTCATGCGCGCCCGCGAAATTCAACTGCAGAGATTCGCCGATTCCCCTTCCCGTATCTATTGCAATGCCCAGATGGCTCCCCGCCATATCCGTGCTTCCTGCGAGCTTTCCGCCGACTGCGAACGCCTGCTGGAGCGCGCCATGACCCAGCATGGCATGACCGCCCGCGCCCACGATCGAATTCTAAAAGTCGCCCGCACGGTTGCGGATCTGGAAAAAGCCACCGCCATCCAGCCTAAACACATCGCTGAAGCCATCCAGTACAGAACCCTGGACCGCACCTTCTGGGCATAGCGATCCCTGTGGGGCGGACACTCCTGTCCGCCGCTTTTGACCTGCGCAGCCAGTATTCAGGATGAATAAACTTAGGCGGGCCCTGGGATGACTAAGTCAATATCAATATCAACATCAAGGTCAAGATCGAAGTCAAAGGCGGCGGACAGGAGTGTCCACCCCGCACGGTTTCATTCTGCTCGCCTCGACATTTTGCCCATCATGCGTTCGACCAGCGCGGGGAACAGCTGATACGCTTTGATCGCCGGATGCATGGTCCAGGGCACAACCACTTCCCTTTTTCTTTTGAGATATCCGCGAAGCACGGCGCGCGCTACACGTTCAGCGCTGATCCCGCGCACCGCTGAAGGCCGCACCGTCCGGGCGTCAGCTCCCCTGATCGCATTCGCACTGAAATCGGTGCGCACGAAACCGGGGCAGACCGTGATCACATTGATGCCCGAGCCTTCGAGTTCAACGTTCGCCGCCTTCCCGAAAGCGTTCATGGCGAACTTCGTTGCGCTGTACACCGAGTGAAAGGGCAGCGGAAGATGACCGGCAACGCTTGAAATATTGATGATCGTTCCCGAGTTCTGCCCGCTCATCACCGCCAGGGCGGCTTGCAGGCACGCTACAGTTCCGAAGAAATTGGTGTCGAAGGTCTCGCGGCAGTCGGTCATGTCCACGCGAGCGGCGGTATCCATCAGGCCGTGCCCGGCGTTGTTGATCCAGACATCAATTCTTTGGAAGTGATGAAGAGTGAGGCTGACGACGCGGTCGATTTCTTCGCGGTTGCGGACGTCACAGGAAAGCGCCAGCGTCTCGTCCGGGTGGCCAATGCGCGAACGGGCAGCTTCGGCGCGAGCCGCGTCACGGGAGAGCAGCACAACTCGGGATCCTTGATCGGCGAATAATTTGGCAATCGCTTCTCCGATTCCCATGGAAGCGCCGGTGATCACGACGACCTTGCCCGATGCATTTATCTTTTCGTTCATGCTTGCTGTCTTACCCGGTAGCTTGTGGACAAGATCTTAACCGCAAAGGACGCTAAGGTCTCGCAAAGGAGAGCGTTCATTCCAGAATCGGTTGCACTTTGGGCCGATGCTTCCTGGTCATGCTTCCCGCGCCATGCTCGTCACTCCGGGGCGTACAATCGTCAAATCTCATGGGAGTTTCGGATTGAGCTTTATTCCCTTGTTTCCGCTGGATCTTGTTCTGTTCCCGGGTATTCCGCTGCCTCTGCACATTTTCGAGCCGCGCTACAGGGAGATGATCTCCGAATGCCTGGACCAGAAGACATCGTTTGGCATCGTCCGGGCCAAAGAGGAAGGAGTCGCTGAGATCGGCTGCACTGCAGAGATTATCACCGTTAGCAGGAAATATCCTGACGGGCGCATGGATATCGTGACCGAGGGACGCGAACGATTCGAAGTGATGCAGATCAGCCAGCAGCGGTCGTTTCTGCAGGCGGAAGTGCTCTACCTTCAGGATGAGCCCGGCCAAGCCACGGCTGAAGAGAGCACGCAAGCCATAAAGTTGCGGGACCAGATCATCGAACTCGCAGGAGCTGAGCCTGCGCAGCCTTCCAATCTCCAGGGACGGAATCTTTCCTTCAGCCTGGCGGGACCTCTTCCACTCGATCTCGATTTCAAACAGTCGCTGCTGGCCATGAAATCGGAAGCAGAACGGATCGCGGCGGTGATCTCTTATTTCGAGGCGATCCTGCCGAATCTCCGTCGGACGGTTCGGGTGCGCCAAAGCGCCGGCGGGAACGGCCATGTTCACTGAGTTGCAGCCACGGACCCAGGCTGGCCATCTTGAATGGAGAGCTCGTATCACGTCTCCGCAGCCACCAATCAAGCTTCGAGCTAGAACCGAGAAGCTAGAAGCCAGAAGCTAGAAGCTCTACAGCACGGAAAGAGCGTCCCCCCGACGGCGTATAATCGAAGCAGAAACTGTTTTCACGGGGGGGTTTTGATCATGAGTTTGCCGCGGACGCTCGGCGAATTACGCCAAAGTGCTTTTAGCGAACAACGGCTGAGTACCCGGCGCGTGAAAGACGAGATGCGCGACAACCTGATCGTAAAGCTTCGTCAGGGCGGCGCCATTTTCCCCGGCATTGTTGGATACGACGACACGGTCGTTCCCCAGATCGTAAATGCGATTCTGTCTCGTCATAATTTCATTCTGCTGGGATTGCGCGGTCAGGCAAAAAGCCGCATCTTGCGCGCGCTCACTTCCCTGCTCGATCCCCAGTTACCGTACATCGCGGGCTGCGAAATCCACGACAACCCTTACGCGCCGATTTGCCGGCCCTGCCAGGAAAAGACCGCCAAACTGGGCGACGCCACTCCCATTGCCTACCTGACCCCGGAACAGCGTTACGTGGAAAAACTGGCAACGCCTGACGTAACCATCGCCGACCTTATCGGGGACATTGATCCCATCAAGGCGGCGCGTGGCGGACACGAACTCAGCAGCGAGTACACCGTTCATTACGGATTGTTGCCTCGCGCCAATCATGGCATCTTCGCCATCAACGAACTGCCCGACCTCGCCGGCAAGATTCAAGTGGGATTGTTCAACATCATGCAGGAAGGGGACGTGCAGATTAAGGGATATCCCATTCGCCTTCCACTCGATGTCGCGCTGGTATTCAGCGCCAATCCCGAGGACTACACGGCTCGCGGCAAGATCATCACCCCGCTCAAAGATCGAATCGGCTCGGAGATTCGCACCCACTATCCAACCACCGTCGAAGAAGGGATCACCATCACCGCCCAGGAATCATGGACGCAGCGCAACGGCCACAAACTGCACCTGCCGAAATATGTGCAGGAAGTCATTGAGCGCATCGCCTTCGCCGCCCGGGAAGACAAAAAGATCGACAAGCGCTCCGGCGTCAGCCAGCGCCTGCCCATTTCGGCCATGGAAAATGTGATTTCGAATGCCGAGCGGCGAGCCATCCATCAGGAAGAGGCATTGGTGGTACCGCGCATCGCCGATGTTTATGCTGCCATGCCCGCGATCACCGGCAAGCTGGAACTGGAGTACGAAGGCGAGATGAAGGGAGCGGACCACGTCAGCCGCGAACTCATCCGGGCGGCGGTGGCCAGGACCCACGATGGTTATTTCAAAGGTGTCGATATGCAGCAGATCGTGCAATGGTTTGATTTGGGCGGCGAGATTCAACTGGCCGACACGGCAAGCGCCGCGGACGCGCTGCCCTCCCTGCGCGGAATCCAGGGATTGATGGAAAAAACTGTCAAGGTCGGCGTTGGCCCTAAAGACAGCCCGGAGGTGCAGGTTTCGGCCGCCGAGTTCATTCTCGAAGGCCTGCACGCGCACAAACGCATCGGACGGAATGAAGAGCGCGTCTTCACCGCGGGAGAGAAGCAGCCCAAGCAAACTGAAAAGCCCTTCGAACGCGAGGAACATCCGTTGCGCGGCCGCAGGCCGTACAACTAGTCATCCGTCGTCAGTTGCCAGCGAGGCTGAAGCAATTCTTTGCTGACGACCGCAGACTGACGACCGACAACCGACGACCAACGACTGATTTTTATGAAACGCATCCGCTACAGCAAGTATGTCCCGGACCCGGCCGGCGAAATGAGCATGGAAGACCTGCTCAGCGCTCTCTCCGATTACCTACTGCAGAGCGGATTCCAGAACTACATGTTTTATGACATGCCGGAGGGCGAGCAGAATCTTGACGACTTGCGCCGTGCTATCGAACAGGCGTTGCTCGAGGGCGACTTCCTCGACGATCAAATGCGCGAACAGCTTCGCCAGATGCAGATGGATGGCTCCCTGGATGAACTGATCGAAAAATTGATCGAGCGCATGGAGCAGGAGAATTACATCAGCGTGGACGAACCGCCAGATCCGTCACAGTCATCCAGTGCCGGAGGGCAAGCCGGTGAAGCGCAGCAGGCAAAGTTTGAAATTACCGACAAGAGCCTGGATTTCCTCGGCTTCAAAACGCTGCGCGACCTGATGGGATCGCTGGGCAAGTCCAGCTTTGGGCGGCATGACACGCGCGATCTGGCCACCGGGATCGAGGCCAGCGGCGCCTCCCGCCCTTACGAATTCGGCGATACTCTCAACCTGGACATTACGGCAACGCTCTCCAGCGCCATCCAGCGCGAGGGGCTCAGTCTTCCGCTCAACATTGAATACCGCGACCTGCAGGTGCACCAGTGCGAATACCAGTCGTCCTGCGCCACCGTGCTGATGCTCGATTGCTCGCATTCGATGATTCTGTATGGTGAGGACCGCTTCACCCCGGCCAAGAAAGTTGCCATGGCGCTTTCGCATCTGATTCGCACACAGTATCCCGGCGACTCGCTCTCCCTGGTCCTGTTTCACGATTCGGCGGAAGAAGTGCCCCTGTCGCAGTTGGCGCGGGTAAAAGTCGGTCCGTACTACACCAATACCCGTGAAGGGTTGCGGCTGGCACAGCGGGTTTTGCAGCGGCAGCGCAAGGACATGAAGCAGATTGTGATGATTACCGACGGCAAGCCTTCCGCCCTCACGCTGGAGGATGGACGCATCTACAAGAACGCCTTCGGCCTCGATCCCATGGTGGTTAGCCAGACGCTGGAGGAAGTTTCGAAATGCAAGCGGGCGGGCGTGATGATCAACACCTTCATGCTGGCGTCAGACTACGGGCTGGTTCAGTTTGTTCAGAAGGTTACCGAGATGTGCCGCGGCAAAGCTTACTTCACCACGCCTTACACTCTGGGACAATATCTGCTGATGGATTACATGTCGCGGAAGACGAAGACGATTCACTGACGGCCTTGGGACCGACCCGATTCCGGATATGCGTTTTGACTTCAGTTATTAGTTTCTGGTTCCCGGATCTCAATTTTTGCCGGTCAGCTGGGATTTTCGGTTTTTTTCACGGCCAATTCTGCTCCCTCGAAACCTATGCGGCTGTGGGTCCCGTCGCAGAACGGTTTATTCACCGACCCTCCGCAACGGCAAAGAGAGAATGCCGGCTTGCCGGTAAGATCGTATTTGGTACCATCGGCGTCAACCAGTTCGATTGAGCCATCAGGATCTTCCACCCGGTATGGACCGTTCTTGCGGACAGTAATTTTGACTGCAGCCATGATTCCCCCTGTTCGATATCAGGATAACAGCTTCCTAAGCCGCTGCCCGATTCGCCTGCAACAGGCTCCCGTAGAGTTCGAGATATTGATCGATCATGCGTTTCGAGGTGAAGCATTCGCGGGCGCGCTGGTAGGCGCGATTACCGTAGATGCGGCACAGGTCTCGTTGATCGCTCAGGCGGCGGATGGCGGCAGCCAGGCTGGCAGCATCATTTTCGCGGAAGTAGAGCGCCGCATCGCCCCACATTTCGCGGAACGCGGGAATGTCATTGGCCACAATGGCGCAGCGGGAAAACGCGGCTTCCACTCCAGCCATATCGAAGGGCTCGTAGCGCGACGTCGCCGCGTAAATCGAAGCCCGGCTGTAGAGGGTGCGCAGTTGCGCCTCGGTCTGCGGCCCTTTCATCGCCACGTTGACCTGGTCGATCGAGAGTTTCACGTCGGCGCGTATCGGAATGCTGGCCGGGCCATGCAGCGGCGCGTCAGAGCCCACAATGCAGATCGGAAGCGGGTGGGCATGCTGTGTGAGCAGTGAAATCTGTTTCCCGGCATCCAGCAATCTGCCGACTGCAAGTACCGAATCATCCTTGCCCACATACGGATTGAAGAAAATCGGATTGCGTCCGTTATAGATGACGGTATCGTGCTGGGCCCGGGTGTAGCATTCGCGAATCGTGTCGCGCATCCAGAGTGAAGGAGCCACGACCACGCTGGATTGCGCCAGTCCCCGCGTGACCACTTCGCGATACCATTCCATCCAGCGGTCCTGCCGGGGCTCGCGTCCGTGCACGGCCCGCCACCAGGTCACCAGGTCGCCGTGCGCCACAACCACGCGCGGGACGGAAACCGGCAAGCTGCCATAGCACAATTGGTTGAGATGAAGAACGTCGGGCTTCAATTCCTTCACTAGGCTGGTCAGGTAGGCTGAGGAGTCTTTAAAGTCTTCGTGAGCTTCGTACATCCAGTCCAGGCGGAATGCCGTAGGACGGTATTCCAGGCCGTGCAGGTTATCCATCCAGGAAGTCTGTTGCGGCAGGGGAATTTCACCAAAGCTGACCAGGGTGACGCGGAGCCCGCGGCTGACCAGCCCGCACACCAGTTCGCGCGTATAGGTCCATGTTCCACTGATCGTGTCGGCGGTAACCAGAACGTGCACGAAGTCCCCCGGGAAAACGCGGCCAGGCTTGCAATCACCTGTGGCGCCCGCGTTATGCTCTGCTGCGCCATTGTAGTGCGGGGACCGATCTTCGCGAAGGATTTTCGCCCGGCTGCTCGGAGTGCGCAAAATATTGCATTCGAAGCGTGGCGACGAGTGCGACCATGGCCCGGTCTTCAGCCGGCGTCCTCAAGTTTGCTTCTCATCTCCTGCGCCAGCTCGTGGACCGTACGCATCCTGCTTTCCGCCCCGATTGTGAGGTTGGGAACCTGCAGCGCCATTTCACAGGAGAGAAGCAGCGCCGTCACCGTGCCTTTAAGGTCATTTCGCAGCGACTGTTGGGCCTGCTGGCGGAGTTGCTGAGAATGTTTCCGGTGCCGCCACAAAGCGCCTCTCAATTCGCGCGCCACTCTGTCCATGCCGTGGATCGCGAAGTTGACTTGAACCGGAACCGCGGCGCCGAGGTGTTCGAGCACCATGTCACTTTCGACGGGCTCAGTTTCGAGGAACGCCTGGTCGATCAATACGGCGACATATTCCTGGGCGCGCAGCAGGGCCAGCGCCTGAGACGGCGTGGCTGCAAGATGGGTTTCTTCAGATGTGAGCTGTTGAATTGCCTGGACACATCCTTGGGCTTTCGCAAAGGGCGTGATAACTAGAAGCATAGTGGTCTTTGCATTGCACGTCCGCGACCGTGACCGCGCCGCTGAAAATAGACATGTTATGGACCCGCGGGTCCGCAAGCTTCCCAGTGCGGGAAGGCGCGGGAAATTTCACGCTAGTCCTGGGACACGTATTCCTTCAGCTTGCGGTAGAGCGTGGTCTTGCCGATGCCCAGCATCCGTGCCGCCAGCAGCTTGTCGCCATTGAGCTGAGCAATGGTGCTGAGAATCGTATGTTTCTCCAGCTCGGCCATGGACATGATCTGGCTCTTTCCATTGGCTGCGCCCGGCGGGTCAATCCGGACGCCGTGTATGGCGCTGGGCAGGTCTCCCACATGGAGCACCGGTCCGGAAGTGAAGGCACAAGCGCGCTCCAGGCAGTTCTCCAGCTCCCGCACATTCCCCGGCCAGTCGTAGGCGAGCAGAGCCTTCATGGCATCGTCGCTCAGGGTTCGTTCCTGTCCTGCCGTACGTGAAAGCCGTTCCAGGAAGTATCCCGCCAGCAGCGGAATGTCCTGCCGGCGCTCGCGTAAAGGAGGAATTTTCAGGCTCAACACATTGAGCCGAAAATAAAGGTCGCGGCGGAAGGTTCCCTGAGCGACAGCCTGCTCCAGGTCGCGGTTGGTGGCGGCCAGGATTCGTACATTTATGGCGATACGTTTCGTGCTTCCCACCGGCCGGATCTCGCGCTCCTGGATTGCCCGCAGCAGCTTGGCTTGAAGATCAACCGGAAGCTCTCCGACCTCATCCAGAAATACCGTGCCGCCTTCCGCGATCGCAAGCAAGCCATCGCGCGATTGGACGGCTCCGGTGAAGGCGCCTTTGACGTATCCGAACAGTTCGCTTTCGATCAGCGTCGGCACCAGCGAGCCGCAGTCCACCGGGATAAACGGTTTGTCGCGAAAAGGTCCGGAGAAATGAATGGACCGCGCCACCATTTCCTTGCCCGTCCCGCTTTCGCCCAGGATCAGGACCGGATGAGTGCTGTGGGCAGCCTTGCCGATGATGCGGTAGAGCTTTTCCATCTCGGGAGCGCGGCCCACGATGCTGCCGAAGCCGAGCTTTGACTTGATCTTTTCGCGCAGGGTCCGGTTTTCGGTTTTCAGCTTCAGATGGCCGGACACCCGCTCCAGCAGCAGCCTCAGCTCTTCCATGCTGAAAGGCTTGGTGACGTAGTCATAGGCTCCGTTTTTCATGGCCTGCACCGCCGATTGCACAGTACCGTATCCGGTGACCACGACGACCACAGCGTCCGGCTTGCGCGCTCCAATCTGGTGCAGCGCCTCCAGGCCGCCGGCTCCGGGCAACTTCAGGTCGAGCAGAACTACATCGATATTCTGGCTATCGAGCAGACGGTAGGCGTGCTCGGCGGAATCCGCCACTGCAGTGTTGAAGCCGAGTGATTGCGCGACTTCGCGGCAGACCTCGCGAATGGCGCGTTCGTCGTCCACGATAAGCAGGTTCAGGAAATTCGCGGCTTCCATCTGGACAGAACTAGGAGCGGTGACTGCGGCAGTGGTCATGGATTCACCTCTTTCGAATATGAAACTGTGTCGGTCTGGACCCGCGGCAGGCGCACGTGGATTTGCGTCCCTTTACCGGGCTCGCTCTGCGCCACCACGGTGCCGCCCTCCTGCCCTGCGAGGCGGCGGGCGGTGGCTAAGCCGAGGCCGGTGCCGTGGCCCGGCCTTTTGGTAGTGAAGAAAGGTTCAAAAGCACGGCCCAGCGTCTCCGCGCTCATGCCGCATCCGTTGTCAGCCACCGTGAGTTCGACCCAGGCCGTAGTTTGCGATTGCGCCCCCCTGCTTTCCAGCGGCCCGGTGGAACAATTTCGGGTGGAGAGCGTAATCTCGCCCCCATCGGGCATGGCGTCGCGCGCATTCAGCACCAGGTTCAGAAGAATTTGTTGCAGCTTCGCCGCATCCATCCTTACCCCGCCCAGATCGGAAGCCAGCGACAACTTAAGAACGATATTTTCTCCAATCAAACGGTTCAGCAGACCTTCGACCGCCAGAACAACCTCGTTCAATGCAGACACCCGCGATGCGCCGGCGCCAGGATGCGAAAGCACAAGCAACTGCTGCACCAGGGCGGCGCCATTTTCTCCTGCCCCTCGCATCTCCTCGGCGTGACGCCGGGAAGCGCTTCCCGATGCCAGTTCTCCGATCAGGAGATCGCAGTACAGCATGATGCCGGTCAACAGGTTGTTGAAGTCGTGAGCCACGCCCCCCACCAGCCGCCCCACTGCTTCCAGCCTTTGCGCTTCCAGTCGTTCCTCTTCTGTTTGTTCCCTAGTTTGTTCCTGAGTCTGTTCCTGGCGGGCGACCCGGCACGCATGAATCACCTGAAACTCACTGCCTCGCAAGTGAAAACCGGCTTTGGCCAGCTTGATGTGCAAGCCGGACACATCCTGGCGGTCCTTATCACTACCAGTAGCAGTGCGCGCAATTTCGGGCACAGACGGAGATCCGGTTCCAGATACCAGCGAGAGAGACCGCCGGGAGATCAAATCTCCCACCGTCCGCCCAATCATCTGCGCCGGGTGGAGGCAATCGAACATTCGGCACCAGGCCGGATTGGCGTAAACAATGGCACCCGACGCAACGATTGCCAGGCCTTCGGGGTAGGCTTGAACCCCAGCCAGCACAAGTGCCGGATCGGGAGATCCGACGCCGCTCGGCCGCAGATGCGCTATGGCATTCATTTGCAATTCGCTCCCCTGATTCGGCATCCGGTTTCGGGGCCCGTTCCGATCCTTCGACCAGACCTTCAGGGTTGGGTGCACGCAAAATTCGTTAAACGAAAGCATTAGCTAAAAGGCGGCTTTCGGGAAAGCACCAAATGGGTTCGGCACCAATGTCGAAAGGCGTACCCTGGCCCGAATCGGGAAGGGGCCTCGTCCACAGCGTGCTCTTTGGGTGGCTCTCCATTTTGGGAAGTTTAGGACGGGGAGCTCAAACTGCTAAGGGCACCGGTCACACAAGGCTGTGACGGGAAAACATAGACCGAGAAAACATAGGTCGAGAAAACACAGACAACGATTCTCCACGTCCTGCCCCACAGAGCTCGCCCCGTCTCCTGTGTGAAAAAGATTGCACAGTGTGACCCGCCGATCGCCCTGAATGTGCAACCCGTGGTTCTTCCCGCGACAGGGATGCGCTCGTGTCCTGAAAAAACGCCGACTACGGCGCTTATCGGCTTGATTTTCGATCCGTATATGCTAGTGTGAAGTTCCCTCCCCCAGTAGTATCTCCGGAAATTTCACCGTACTGCGCCGAGCCGAACAGCAATGGGCCAGACGTGCGAGTAAAAAGGGCCAGGCAGGAATGAATCGAAAGCAGGTTCTGTCAGCAGTTTTTCTGGTAGTCGTATCAGGTTTCACAGCATGTGGCGGCGGGTCGCAGTCTTCCACTCCGCCGGTTACGGCACCCCCTCCTGTCGTTACACCCCCGGCGACCTCGTTTCACAACACCACCCCCGACGCCAGCGGCACTCTCGACACTTTCACCCACACACAGATTGATTCCTCCAGTCCGTTTTTTGCCGACCTGGGGTCAAACAACAGGACGTGCAACAGTTGCCACGTTGCAAATGACGGGTGGAGCGTCAATCCCCCCGATCTGCAGCAGCGCTTTCAGAGCTCCCAGGGAACGGACCCGATTTTTCGCGTGGTGGACGGCGCCAACTGCCCCAGCGCCGACGTATCCACATTTACGGCTGCCACCTCGGCATACAGTCTGCTCCTGAATTTCGGGCTCATCCGGATGGCGCTGCCGGTGCCGGCTAATGCAGAGTTCACGATTGTCTCAATCAACGATCCTTACCAGTGTCCGCAAACCACCACCACCCAGCTCGCGCTTTACCGGCGCCCGCTGCCCTCCACCAACCTTACTTTTCTCAACGGAATCATGTGGGACGGCCGTGAGCCCGATCTGCAAACCCAGGCCAGGAACGCAGTGCTGGTGCATGCCCAGGCTTCGACTGGTCCGACGGATGATCAGATTCAGCAGATTGTGACTCTGGAGAGTTCGCTCTTCACCGCTCAATCGGTGGACAACCTGGCGGGAGACCTCACGGCCGGCGCGAATGGAGGTGCACAATTCCTCTCATCCCAGACCTTCTCTCCCGGGATCAACTCCGGCACCGCGTTTAATACTGACGTATTTACTCTGTACCCCGGCTGGGCAAGCGCGACCGGCGCCAACGCAGCCGCGCAGCAGTCGGTGGCGCGAGGCGAAGTGCTGTTCAATACTTTCCCTATCCTGATTTCTGCTGTGCCGGGATTCAACGACGTCCAGGGCCAGACCCAGATCACAGGCACGTGCGCGACCTGTCATAACACTCCCAACGTCGGCGGCAACTCGACGTTTGCGATGATGAATATTGGGACCACTTCCCCGCAGGCGGCTCTTCCCTCTTACCTGATTCAATGCAATGACAACTCTCAGCTGGTGACGACCGATCCCGGACGCGCCATGATCACCGGCAAGTGCGCCGATATTGGCAAGTTCAAAGTCCCCAGCATGCGCGGACTGGCCGCACGCGCCCCGTATTTCCACAGCGGCACTGCCCGGACTTTGCTCGATGTCGTGAACTTCTACGACCAGCGCTTCAATATGACAATGACTGACGACGAGAAAGCGGACCTGGTCGCGTTCATGAATACGCTGTAGGGACTGCGTACGGCGGATGAGCTCCTGCCGCCCTTCGACTTCGCTTAATCCGGCGCTTCCGGAGTGAAATGCGTCTTCGGGTTCCTTGGAGTCTTTGCGACCTTTGCGGTTAAAAGACTTTGATCTCCCCGTCATCTAAGAATTGCAAACCCTAAACCCGTTACTTGCCGCGACCCTTCTGCGGCGAACAAGAGCCTGCGACCACCACCAACCGATGGGCTGATAGGGATCCTTCGACTTCGCTCAGGATGACAATCTGATCAGAGAGGCAGTGACTGGGCCAGGCGGAAAGTCAGGTGGCGTTCCGGCGCAACCCCAACGTCCCGGCTGCCGGTAGCGTAAGTCGTTCCGGGTTCATCAATGGAGGCGCCGATGAGCGTGCCGCGACTTTTCCCCGAATCGTCGCGGAGAATGGTCAGGTTACGCTGCTCGTGTGACCCCCGCTTCACAAAGATGCTCGAGGTCTGGATCGGAACCAGCTTGCCTTCAATGGAAATCGCAGTCAGGCCCAGCCGCATATATCCCGGCTCCTGGAACTGATCCGCGGCCCGCGCATCCAGCACCACTCCCGTCAGTACAGCGCCGCGTGCCGCCAGCGTTTGTCCACGGACGACGATGGGCTCATCCAGTTCGGCTTCGAAGGGGTCGCCGGGATGCGAGCTCGCGCTCGATAAAGACAGCCGCACGTGAATGGTGACAGGAGTTCCCGCCGGAATCGCCAGGCGCGCCAGTGAGGAAGTAGGAGAAATTCCGCCTTTATCGGATGCGGCCTCAAACGGCAGGTGCTGGTCGGCGGCCGCATTCTCGTCGCTGCCAGGTCTTTCGGAGTGCGCACAGCCAGCCAAGACCAGCCCCAGCAGCAGAACAGCAAATCCCGCGAAGATCCGCCAATCCTGTTTCGACGACCTCATAAAACAATCCTGCCGCGCGCCGGCCTTTTCGCACAAGTCGCAAGATGGATGCCATCGCCGCGGATCGATTTATCAGCGACTTACTGGAGGGGCGGGATTCGGACGTGTAACTATTGCCGGTATTATCGCGCTATCGGGTCAAAAACTTAGCCACGGATCTTCACGGATTTCACGGATAAGGCAACCAACAAAAAACGCCCTGTTCGTGTGATCCGTGAAAATCCGTGGCTGAGTTTTCTCTAACGCAAAGAAAAACGGAGGAGCGGGTTACGCTCCTCCGTGAACCGAACTTCCAGAACAGCTGCTATTCGGACGATCCGCCCATGCCGGCCGATGCGCTGGCCGCTTCATTCTCCGGCTGCACGATCAGGCCGTCGAACGGGGTGGCTCCCACGAAGCGTCCGCGCACTACGCTGACGCGACGCAGCGGGTATCCCGAGTCAGGACCGCGATGCCAGCTGCGGCCGCCGTCCTTGCTCTCGAAAATCACGCCGGTAGCGATGCTGGTGGCGAGCAGGCGCTTCTTGCTCTGATCGTAAGAGATCGAGCTGATGTTCTTGTCGGGAAGGCCGTTAACCAGATGCTCCCAGCTCGCCCCGGAATCTGAACTCCGGTACGCGCCTTCGCGGGAAGCAACCAGGATCTGTCCTTCAGGCGTAAGCGTTACACCATGGATGCTGGTGATGTAGGAAGAGAGCGGCGCCTGCTGCCAGGTGGCTCCATTGTTCGAGGAGTACAAAACGTTGGTGCGGGTTGCAGCGACCACGAGATCGCCATTCGATTCGACCGCTACGAAATCAGTTTTGCCCAGTACAGCTCCGCCGGTCCATGTCTTGCCCCGGTCCGAACTGGTGAACAAACCAGCCGAGGTGGCGGCCAGCCAGCGCGCGGGTGTGACTTCAATATCGCTGACGCGAGCATCCAGAACCGAGCGAACCACGACTGCCGGCACTTTCGCCGCCTTCGTGCCCTTCTTGCCCTTCACCAGGCGCGCCGGGGACTTTTCCGTCACGATGGTGTTGATCGGGCGCCACTGGCTGGACGTGCGATCCAGCAGGAAGATGCCCTTGTTGGTGCCGGCGATCAGATCGCCGTTGGAAACCTGCTGCAGTGCGAAGACATCGCGGCCGCCCAGGCCGGCGCTCTTCTGCTGCCAGCTCTGGCCACCGTCGCGGGTGGAGAAGACGCCGCCAAACTCGCGGTCGTTCACCACGCCTACGAGCATGCTGTTGGTATCGTTCTTGTCAGCCACGATCGCGCTGACATAACGGTGGGTGTAGCCGTGATTCGAAGCGGCAAACGTTGCCGCCCCATTGTCGCTGGCCAAAACGCCGCTGCGGTCGGTCGCCAGCAGCACACGGTTGGAGTTGCGGGGATCGATCAGAACATCGTTGACCACAACTTCAGAACTGGTTACGTGCTTCCAGGTCTTGCCGCCATCGAGCGTCTTCCACAGGCCCTCGGTGGTGCCGGCATAAACGGTCGCCGGATCTTTCGGATCCTGCTTCAGCACGCGAGTGCGGCGCGCCGAAAACGGAATGCCCTGCAGTTTGCGGAACAGATCGCCGGCGCTGTCGCTGCGGTAAATTCCGGAGCAGGCGCTGGCATACACTACCGCGGGATTGGTGGAATCCACGATGACCGAGAACACGTCGGAGTCATCGATCATGCCTTTATTGATGCGACGCCAGTTGGCGCCCCCGTCGTCCGTCTTCCATGCCAGGTGCCATGTGCCTGCGTAAACCACATCCGGATTCTTGGGATCGAGCGCCAGTGATTCCACGTTCTTCAGATCGTCGGCCTGCTTCACGGGTGAAATGCGGTCCCAATTCTTGCCGCCATCCTTGGTGCGGAAGATGCCGTCGAGCGCGCCAATCACCAGAACGTTGGAATCGTACGGCGCGATGGCCATGGCCCGCACTGACTTGCCGTGCACGCCGGGAAGCGCTTCCCAGTTGTTGCCGCCATCATGCGAGCGGTAAACCTCTCCCGCCTGCTGATTCACTACGCTCCATGCGGAGACATAAATATGTTTCGGATTCTGCGGGTCAATGGCGATGTGATCGAGAACGTTGTCGTCATCGCCGAGGTGGGCCAGGCGCGACCAGTTGTGTCCGCCGTCCGAAGACAGAAAAAGCGTACCGGTGCTGGTACCAAGATAAATACGGTCGGGATTCTGCGGGTCGAAACTCAGACTCCGAACATCGCCTCCATCCGGACCCAGCGCGGTCCACTGACCGGCCCAGAGGGTCGTGACGGAAACCATTGCAATTGCCAGTGTAATCAACAACTTACGCGACATCATAGTGAATTTGCCCCTCGCGAATAAAATCTGCGCTCGCGGGTGAGATTGACAGCGTAACACGCCCTTTTCAAGTTACCGAAGGCCAGACAAAAAAAGGCCGGTCGAGTGTAAAACCCGACCGGCCCACTTCAGCTAACCATCATTGAGCCTTGGGTTTAGCTGCTTTCTTTTTGCCCGCAGCCGGGTGATCCGGAACCGCTTTCACCATCGACTCATCGACGGTTTCAGTTCCGGGAGCCGAGAAGGTAGCTCCGGCCGGGACCACCCAGTATTCGGCGGTCCTGGTTCCGGCGCTGCCAGTGCGCGTTTCAATCCGGGAGGCATCGATGGCTTGCTTGGCTTCGCCACCGGACAGATATGCCTTGGAATTGACCGCGCGCTCGCCTGCGAGGTTCTTGCGTTTCTCGTCGGGCCCTGAATTGCCCACGATAACGAGCTTGGCATCGGGATCATGCTGCAAGCGCTGGGCGACATCGTCCAGTACTGCTTTGCAGGTATTGTCCACGCGCCACGGCTTCACCTTGTTGGGGAAGTCGCACTCGCTCAGCTTGCTCGCCTCCGGCGGCGGCGGAGGCGGAACCTCTACCGTGACCTGGGACGAATTGGACGCCGTGAGACCACGAGAATCGGTACAAGTGGCGCTCACCGTGATGGGGCCGGCTCCGGCTCCGGTGGTGTTAAGAGTGGCCGTGCCGCCGTCTCCGGAAACGCTGCCTCCGGTTGCGGTCCAACCGCTGATCGTTACGGGAACGTTATCCGGGCTGGTACATGTGCAAGTGAGAGTCGAAGGCGTGCCTGCCTGCACTGAAGTCGGATTCGCCGAGCAAGACATGGTCGGCGGATTCTTCGGCGGTTCTTTCACCGTAAATGTAGCGGTGCAGCTGGTCTCGCCACCTTTCTTCATCTTCGGATCGGTGACGCGCGCAGTAACCGTGTAACTTCCTCCGGCAACTCCATTCGTGTCCAGGGTCGCCGTATTGTCCTTGCTTGTGACTTTTCCGCCGGTGCTCGCCCAGGTGTAAGTCACGGTGTGCTTGGGATTGAAATTGCTGGCGGTCGCGGTCGCGGTTACAGGTTCGCCAACCATGACTTCGCTGGGCTGAATCGAGCAGCTGGCGGCCGGTATCGCCGGGTTGGGATAGCCGAAGTTGAAGACCACGCCCGTGCGCAGCCGGACTCCGTCCATTTGCGGCCGCCGCAGATCTGGAAAACCGGGACCCACTTCGCCGGAAAAATTGTGATTGGCCCAGACCCAGTCGGCTTCAAACACACGGATGGAGAGACGGCGCCAGACATTCAGGTCCATTCCGCCGCCAAGAATCGCACCCACTCCGTTGCTCGTGGCAACGTCGGGCACATTCAAACGGTTCCAGCCCGCCAGGGTATGAATGAAGAAGGTTGCCCCTTCCGTGCGCACCGCCAGCCGGGGTCCGATGGAAAGAGTATTGACCGAACCGCCGCCGTTCTTATTGGCACCGTAGTCGCCTTCCAGCCCGAGATAGTGGGTGAAGTTATAAGTCACGCTGGCGCCCCCGCCCTCCGAAATGTCGCCCAGGGTGTGACCCACCGGCGTATCGACAGGTTGGAACGGAAAAGGAACGGTAATACCAGGATGCAGCCACTGATAACCGAGAAATAGTTGCACTTTCGGGACGTCATCAGCTGCTACTTGCGCCACTAGATTAGTGGTCACTAACGGGACAGCTAAAAAACAAAAAAGGATTCCCAACAACACTCGACGAAGTGACATGCAATCCTCCAAACTCTTTCAGTAACAAATATCTGTTCCACGCTCCGTAGCAGGAAATGCTGTGAGTTTCGCGGAAGGCCAATACCGCTTTAGGTATGGGCAACAATTCTACCCCAGAGTAAAGGTCAAAAACGGGGACCTAGGAATCTTTTAAACAATTACAGTAAGTCACCTATGTACATGACGCCGTGTCTCAGATTGATATCCGAAAAACGCAGATTGGATATGAGGCCCATTCAATCCGGATCATAGATGCAGATTCTTTCCTACAGGTTCGACTGCAACGAAAAATTCGGAAAACTGTATCCCGGCTTGCAGCCAGGCTGGAAAGTCTAAATAATGACAGATGGACCACTTATGAATCATGAAAAGGTACTCATCGTCGAGGACGAAGAGAACGAACGGACAGGCCTCGCCGAGTTGATCACCGGCTGGGGCTATCGCGCTGAAACCGCAAGAGATGGTGCTGAAGGACTGGAGAAAGTCACCGCCTGGGCGCCCGCCATCGTCGTCACCGACATGAAGATGCCGCGCATGGGCGGACTGGAGTTGCTGGAGAAGCTGGCTACAGATGCCCAGACTATGGCCGTCGTAGTGGTCACTGCCCAGGGGACGATCGACAGTGCGGTGCAAGCCATGCGCATGGGCGCCTATGACTACATCACCAAGCCGATTGACACCAACCGGTTACGCACCATCCTGCAAAATGCCACCGCCTTGCTCGGTACCCGCGCCGAGCTGGAAGTCACTCGCCGAAAGTTGCGCGACGCTGGTTCGCTCGGAAGCTTGATTGGATCTTCCAAAAAAATGCAGGAGATCTTTCATCTTATCGAGATGGTCTCGCCCAGCACGGCGTCGGTCCTGATTACAGGCGCGAGCGGCACCGGTAAAGAACTTGTGGCTCGCACCGTGCACGAACTGAGTCCGCGTCGGAACAAGCCGTTCGTGCCCATCAACTGTGCCGCGATCCCAGAAACCTTGATCGAAAGCGAAATTTTCGGCCACGAGAAGGGCGCATTCACCGGAGCCCTCGAACGCCGCACTGGATGTTTTGAGCTGGCCGAAGGCGGCACCCTGCTGCTCGATGAGATCGGCGAGATGCCCGTGGCTACGCAGGCCAAATTGCTGCGGGTGCTGGAGGACCGCAAATTGCGCCGGCTGGGAAGCAAGGTGGAGACCACGGTGGATGTCCGCGTTCTGGCCGCCACCAACAAGGTTCCGGAAGAAGCTGTGGCGAAAGGTGAACTGCGAAACGATCTTTACTACCGCTTGAACGTTTTCAACATTCATATGCCGCCCCTGCGCGAGCACAAGGAGGACGTCCCTGAATTAGTTCAGGCGTTGTTGTCCGACATGAATGACAAGCACGGCCGCAAAGTCGCGGGTGTAAGCGAAGCCGTGTTGAATGCATTTCAGAACTACTCGTGGCCGGGCAACGTGCGCGAGATGCGCAACACTCTGGAGCGCGCCATCATCGTCTGCGATGGAGCCGTGGTCGAAACCAAGCATCTGCCGCCGGGTTTCGGGCAATCTAGCTTGCGCAGCTCAAGCGAGGATTCCGACACGGTACGGCTGGGAGTGGGTACGACTGTCGAGGAAGCGGAAAGATTGCTCATCCTCAAGACCCTCGAAGCGACCAATAACAATAAGACCCGGGCCGCGGAGATTCTCGGCATCAGCCTGAAGACGCTGCATAACAAGCTCAAGGAATACGGTAACGCCACAGCAGACGCAGCGTTGGCGAGAGAAGAGTAGGTAGCACGAACCACGCGGGAATAGCCGCCCTCGGCCGTCCGGCGGAGCGAAGTTCCGCAAGTCCTGGCCCCGACGAAATCCTATCGAGCTGCGCTCGACTGGACAGCCGGGGGCGGCTGTCCCCACGTGGTTTGTAGTTAGTAATAAGCCATGCGCCGTAAAACCAAAATCGTGCTGGCCATCACCCTGATGGTGGCGGGGCTGGTGCTGGCATTTTCTTATATCTACATATCCGAACTGCTGCGCCAGCGCGTGACCACGGCGCGCGAATCTGCCTCTCAGCTCACTTCGAACCTGGCCTACCTGGCAGCCAATGCAGCGCCGGATTTGAGCAGCACCAAAGTGGACACCACGAAACCCGACGCCATGCGCCGCGCCGTGGCCTACTACCTGGGAACGGATCGCGATCTCAATAATTTTCTGGAATCCGTGGTCGGCACCTGGCCCATCATCTACGACGCGGCGATCATCGACAGTGACGGCAAAGCCATTCTGCATACCAATCCCGACCTGGTGGGCAAGCTGGTGCCGGACCGCCCTGATTTCCACCAGGTCGAAAACGCCAAGTTCCGGCGGCAGCTCCGCATGGTCTATAACCCGCCAACCGTTTATGACGTGCGTATTCCCCTGCAACTGGATGGCGCGCGCTTCGGCAGCATCCGGGTGGGGGTTTCAACCGTTTTCCTGAAGAACGAATTGACGCCCCGCCTGGAACAGGCCGTCGTGTTCTCCAGCATTGCCATTTTTCTCTCGTTGATCATGGCCGCCGTGCTCTCGCACATCGCACTGGGCCCGCTCGAGCAGATCAATCGCAGCCTGGACAGCGTTACCGCGGGCGGCGCCGAGGTGGTTGCCGAATCTGAATCCGGTCATGACGAATACGGGCTGGTGAGCCTGAAAATCGCGCACCTGGGCCGCCAGATGCGCGACGCCAAGGAAATTTTTTCCGCGTTGAAAGACAACGTGGATCAGATCATGGGCAACCTGCAGGACGGCCTGATGCTCTTCACCCGCGACACACGGGTCGTGTTGGTGAGCGCATCCGTAGAACGCTTCCTGGGGCGGCCGCGCCGGGAGCTGCTGGGCCAGATCGCCCGCGGCATTTTTTCGCCGGATTCCGAGTTCGGCGTACTGCTGCTGCGAGCATTTGAACGGCGCCTCCCGATCGCGCCGCGCGAGATTGAGTTTCCTAACGGCAAGCGGGTGCAGATTTCTCTCGACTTCATACGGGAAAAGGAAACTCCCATCGGCGCGCTGCTCACCATGCGCGATGCCGAGTCGGTTCGCCGCATTGAAGATGAAATTGAAATGTCGCGCCGGCTTTCCGCGAACGGCCGCATCACTCGCGGCGTGGCTCACGAAGTCAAAAATCCCATCAACGCTATCGTCCTGCACCTGCAGTTGCTCCAGGGCAAGCTGCGCCAGGTGGATCCGGACACGCGTCGGCACATGGATATTATCGGCAGTGAGATTCACCGCCTGGATCGCGTGGTGCAGATCCTGGTGGATTTCACCAGGCCGCGCGATCTTCATCTCGAGGAAACCGATCTGCGCCGCCTGCTTGAGGACGGCGTCCAGCTGGCCGGGCCCGATGCCAGCCGCCACGGCGTGACCATTGTGTGCGAGCTTCCGGACCAGCCTTTGCTGGTGAAGGTTGACATGGATTTCATCAAACAGGCCATCCTCAATGTAGTCCTCAACGGTGTGCAAGCTATGCCGGACGGAGGCAAGCTGACGGTTTCGGCACGCCGCGAAGAGGACATGGTCGTCACCGAAATTCGCGACCAGGGCGAGGGTATTGCGGCGGAAGCGCAGGACAAGATTTTTGAACTTTATTTCACCACCAAAAAAGAAGGAACCGGCATCGGGCTGGCCCAGACCTACCAGATTCTGCAGTGGCACTACGGTTCGGTTGACTTCGAGTCGATTCCGGGAGAAGGCACGACTTTTCGTTTGCGGCTTCCCTTTGTTCCATCAAGATCGCATAATCTTCAGGAAACGCAGGCACGCGGCTAGACATGGCCGCCCGATTACAGCGCGAAAAAGCCACCGCCAGGAATTAGCTTCATCGGCGGTTTCGCAGCATCCAATTCCTTATGAGCATGTGTCTGGCCGCCATTCTCGGATTTTTTGCCTGGCTGACGCCGCCCGTGGCGGCGCTTCCGGCATACCTACAGCAGGCCAGTCAGGAAACGCCGGCGCCGCCTGAGGCCGCGCCGTCCAGCCCCGCGCCGGCAGGCACCACGCCGGCCGGGTCCCAGCCCGACGCCGGGCCTGAATCGAAACCCGCTTCGCCGTCGCAGCCTGCACCTGTAACGAAGAAGGCGGAATCGAATCCAGCGGGGACCCCGCAATCAGAACCGCCGGAATCAAAATCGCCCCCGGCAAATTCGGCGAATCCGGCATCCCCGACCACCGCCACCAAAAAACGGCGACACAAGAAACATGTGGCGGCGACGCCGGCTGCGGTTCCCGAGAAAAAAGTTGTGCACAACGGCGGCACCGCGGACCCTGTAGTCCAGATTGCTCCTGGCATGAGCGCCGAACAAGCTTCGAGCCAGCGACAGAACACCACCCAATTGCTGGCTGCGACCGACGACAGGCTGAAACAGATTTCTACCCGTACGCTCGACTCAACCCAGCAGGACAGCATCAGCCAGATTCGGAAGTACATGCAACAAGCCATGGCCGCCGAACAGGCCGGGGACGAAGAGCGCGCCCACAATCTCGCGTCCAAGGCGCTTCTGCTTTCGGATGATTTGGCGAAACAGTGAAACGCTCCTGGCCGCTGGCTGCTAGCTTGGAGCGCATAAAAGCCTCATCGTGCGCGAAGTAGTTGGACCCCTGTTTCAAACCAGCCACGGATTTCACGGATCTTCACGGACCTTCACGGACCTTCACGGATCAAACCCTTTATTTTCTCTAGCTCTTTATGCGTGTAAATCCGCAGAGATCCGTGGCTGCTTTTGAAGTAGGTGCTATTTGCCTCGGGCGCGGGCCGCGTTCACCTTGGCCAGCAGATCTTGCGAGAGCGGTTGCACCGGTCCGGGAATTCTGGCTGCCTCGGTCAACGCGTTGCGCGCTTCATCCACGTGGCTGAGCTTGGCATATGCGTAACCCAGACGATAAAGCGCAACCGCGTATTGCTGGTCGTCCACTCCTTTGAGCAGCGTCGTAGCCGACTTCAATTCCGGGATGGCCGCCGCTGTCTTCTCCTGCTTCATATAGGCATAGCCCAGAGTGGAATGGGCAATGCCGGCTGAGAGTTTGCGCGTGCGGTCGGCGTCAGGGGCATCGGCTTTGGCTGCGACGACAGCGCGTTGGGCGTAGGTAACCGCCTTGCCCAGGCTGCCCGGCTTCGGATCATCAACGAAGTTGCTCGCGAGCAACAGCAGAGCCGCGAGGTTATTGGGATTGGCAGCCAGCGCTTTTTCCCCATAGGCCAGTACGCGGGAATTATCTTTGAGCTCGGAAAGCGCCATCATGGCGTACGAAGCCACGGATTCGTCGAAGCGGGAATTCGGGAAGGCCGGCGTAAATCGATCGATGTCGGCCATGCGCGCCTTGGGGTCGGTTTCATCAACGATTACGTTGAAGGCGGCAGCTTCCAGAAAGTCGTAAGAGGCTTTGGCGGAAGTTTTCTGGTCCGCAGTCTGAGTGGCGAAATCCTGATCGCTCATTCCGTCCGGTTTGGCCTTACCGATTGAGTTGTAAACTTCGCCGCCACGCACCGAATAGTCCATCAGCCTGCTGTTGTTCTTCAACTGCTGGGCGATGCTGGCCTGCGAGACCAGGATATCCAGGCTGCGCGGCGCGGTGGACGATGCCTTGTCTCCGTACTCGAGGGCTTTCTGCAAATCCCCTGCCCCCTGGTAGGCCTGCGAGACCTGCCAATTGGCGTAGGCCGAGGCGACCGGGTTCGACGAGAACTGCGTCAGAAAATCCTGGTACATGGCTAATTTCTTTTGATCGTCGGGTTCCTTGGTGATCGCCTGCAGCGCCTGGTCCTCCGGCGATCCCGCCGGAATGATCAGGGTTTCTATTTGAGCCGACGACACAGCAGCAACCATCAACAGAAAGGTAACCAGCAGAACGCACCAGCGCTTCATACGTCACCTCGACATGGAGACCGTAGACTTGGAGAACACGGAACGAGACGGCGCATCGTAGCTCCGAAGGGCACGGTTATGCAAGGGCCATAAACGCAGGGAGGGACTGTCTAGGGCCCGGTCTTTGACCCGGCCGTCTTTCACCCAGCCGATCATCGACCCGGCCGGGTTGAGCTGAGCCGGCTGATTGGGCGCGGTCGACAGCGGCGATACAACCGTCGAGCTTCGCTCGACTGTGCGGGTCAGAGACCCGCCCCCACACGGTCTGTGGCGATACCCGTGTGCTAGTCTTCCCCCATGCAAGGTCGCGAGCGGACGGACTCGCCGGCAGTAGCCAAAAATTCATCGCACGCCCCAACCGATGCAGCCGTCGAGGCGCAGCATCGATCCTGGACTCATTCCATCCTCTGCATCGTTCTCGTGGCTTTTCTGCTTCGCCTGGCTGTCATCACCATTGGACACACTTACCGCATTACGCCGCGCCGGGATCACTTTCAGTTTGGATGGGAAATGGGCCGCATCGCACGCTCCATCGCGCTGGGACAGGGCTTCAGCTCTCCTACAGATTTACCCACGGGAGCGAGCGCCTGGGCGCCACCCGTCTATCCCTACATCCTGGCGGGAGTGTTCAGGGTATTTGGAATTTACAGCAATCTTTCCGCCTGGGTGATCCTGACTTTCAACAGCATTTTTTCCGCACTCACCTGCCTGACGCTGTATCGCATGGGAGCGAGGATTTACAACACAGGGGCGGCTCGAGCCACGGCCTGGACCTGGGCGTTATTTCCCTACGCCATTTACTGGCCGGTGCGCGTGGTGTGGGAGATGAGTCTCACTGCGTATCTGCTGAGCCTCGCATTGCTGCTTACCTTGCGCATGGCGGATACGCTGCCGCGGCCACGACTCTGGATCGGCTTCGGACTTTTGTGGGGCCTGCTGGCGCTCACCAATACCGCCGTGCTCTCGCTCATGCCCTTCTGCCTGCTGTATGTGCTCTGGCGTTCTCCGCGGAGCCGCACGCAGCTTGCAGGAATTGGACTGTGCATTCTGGCTGCCGGATTCGTCATGAGCCCCTGGGTGGCGCGCAACTATGCAGCCTTTGGAAAATTCATTTTGGTTCGCGACAATCTTCCGCTTGAATTGCACATGGCCAACAATGACCTGTCCAGCGGCCTGTGGACGCGCAGCGAACATCCGGGAAACGACCCCGAGGCCATGCGCCGGTTTCAAGAACTGGGTGAAGTCGGATTCATGGAGGAGAAGCAACAGCAGGTTCGCGAATTCATCCGAGAACATCCCGGCCAGTTCCTTCGTTTCACGTTCGACCGCGTGCTCTACTTCTGGATCGGTCCTCCGCAAGCGGATTTCGTGGCTGGCTACGATCTGGGAATCGCGCGCCACCTGATGTTCATTTTGCCGGCCGTCCTGGCTTTCGCAGGTCTATGGATCACTTTGCGAAGCCGGAAGCGTGGAGGATTCCTGCTGGCTTGCTGCCTCCTGATCTATCCCCTTCCCTATTACCTGGTGAATCCCTTCCCTCGTTACAAGCACGCCATTGAGCCTGAGATGATTCTGCTCGCGGTGTATTTCCTCTGGACGGCAAAGAAAATCCGCGTGCATTGGCCGGCAAGAACGAGCTCTTGATTCAGTTTCCTTTGCGCCTTTGCGAACTTTGCGGTTAAAAGCCTTTGACCGCAGACCGCAAAGGACGCAAAAGAAACGCGAACTCCTCACGCCAACTCCTCCCTGTTGGATACTGTTTCTCCATCGTTTACATTTGAAGCATGCGTTCGATCCTGCAGAAAAAGGCGCTGCGTTATGTTTTCGGCGCCAACATGATTTCCATGCTGGGCAGCGGCATGAATTCCGCCGCTGTGGCCTGGTACATTCTGCAAGCCACCCATTCAGAAGTCGCGCTCGGAACCTTCGCTGTGCTGCAGACCCTTCCGGCGATGCTGATGCTGCCTTTTACCGGAGTACTGATCGACCGGGAAGACCGGCGAAGGCTGGTCATGATGCTGGACGCAGGGCGCGCCGTGATCATTCTGGTGATTGCGGTTCTGTCCTTTGCCCACAAGGTCCAAGTCTGGCAACTCTATGTGATGAACACGCTGGTGGCGGCGGGATTCTGGATGTTTTGGCCGACGATTACGGCTCTCATACAGGAATTGACGCCGGGAGAGGAGTTTGTCCATGCCAACACTTTTCTGCTCGCGGGAATTCAGGGCGGATGGCTGATCGCCGGTTCCATCGTCGGATTCGTTTACAACCACATCGGCCTGGGTGGCGTGCTGCTGATTGATTTCTCGACCTACCTGGCGTCGTTTCTGCTCTATTTCGGAGTTCGAAAAGGACGCCATGTGGTGCCTCGTCCAGCGGAACTGCGGGCGGACATCGTCGCGGCCGAAACCGCGGTCGCACGTTTTGTCCGCGAAATGCGCGAGGGGCTCGACTTTCTTCGCAGCCACCGCCCGGTGGTCAGTCTGGGAATCAGCTGGGCATTTTTTCTGGGTGCGATGATGACCGGAGTGGTCGTGACTGCGCCGCTCAGCGACAACGTATTTCACGCCGGCGCCGTAGGCTATGGCTGGCTGAACGCGGGTTGGGGTACCGGCGCGTTTCTAAGCGCGCTCTACGCCCCACAGCTCATCGCTTCGGCGGGAGCGCGCCGCTCCATCGCTCTCTCCATGGGCCTGCTGGCGATAGCGATGATCGTTGCGCCGCTTTCGCCGTGGCTGGCGGTGGCCGTCGCGATCTATGGAATCATGGGTTCGGGGCGGGGCGTGAGCGGAGTCGCCATGAACACCAGCATCATGGAACAGGTACCGCAGCACTTCATGGGGCGGGTGCAGAACACATTCTATTTCGCGGGAACCCTGCTGCAAATCGTTCTGGGATTTCTGGTGGGTGCGGTCGCACAGTGGAACCTGGTCGCCGGCTTTTCCATCATTGGCATGGTGTACGCCGTCGCCTTCGTCACCGCGGTGTGGCCGGTGGCGGCAGCGGTGCCGGTGTTGAATGGCGAGCTGTAGGCGAGTTTCAAATTGCAGACCTCAGATTTGATTTCCGATTTGGATTTCAAATTCAGATCAGATTCAAACTCAGATTTCAGATTTCAGCTCTCTGTTCTCGGATTTGTCGGGGTGCCGGCACTTCGAAATCGCACTTCGGCCTTCTTCCCTTCTGCCTGAAGCTGTTATGCTTTCCGGTCCACATCCGTGAAGGAGACGTGCATGTCATCCAGCCTTGAAGGTCGAGTCGCGGTTGTCTTCGGAGTCGCCAACAAACGCTCGATTGCCTGGTCGATCGCGCAGGGACTGCACCAGGCCGGCGCCACGGTGGTGATCACCTATCAGAACGAGCGTCTGGAACTCGAAGCCAAAGACCTGATTGCTTCGCTGCCGGGCGCGCAAGGCTTCATGTGCGATGTGTCAGATGACGCGTCCATCGACCGGCTGTTTGTCCAACTCAAAGAACGGTACGTGAAGCTGCATGTGCTGGTACACAGCGTGGCGTACGCTCCCGCGGAAGAGTTAAAAGGCGAGTTCGTTGCCACTACGCGCGAAGGATTCCGCATCGCTCACGACGTCAGCGTCTATTCCCTGGTTGCGCTTGCCCGCTCTGCCGCACCGCTGATGGAAGATGGAGGCAGCATCATCACCATGACTTATTACGGGGCTGAGCGGGTGGTGCCGCGCTACAACGTGATGGGCGTGGCTAAAGCCGCGTTGGAATGCAGCGTTCGATACCTGGCCTATGACCTTGGCAAGAAAAAGATTCGGGTCAATGCCATCTCGGCCGGTCCCATTAAAACCCTGGCCGCCCGGGGTATCTCCGGTCTCGGCGACATGCTGAAAGCCCACGCCGAGCGGGCCCCTTTGCAACGCAACGTGGATGTCAGTGAAGTCGGGGCTACCGGCGTTTTCCTGGCCTCTGACGCCAGTTCAGGAATCACCGGAGAGGTGATCTACGTGGACTGCGGCTACAACATCATGGGATTTTAGGCTAGTGTTTCCCGCCAAACAGCTTGCGGGATATGTCAGGATAAAACTCCTTTAGCACGTTGAAACCGGCGTCGAAGCCCAGTTGTATTCCCGTGCGTTCAACCACGTCCGAAAAATCCCTCTCGCTGGCGGGGTAGTAAGTGAACCCGATCGCTGCCGAGGTCATGCCGCCCATCACCTCGGAATAATTGAACGCCGTCCGCTGCGAATCCTGCCGGGTCACCAATACGCGAGTGGCGGCATAAAACGTGCGGTGAATGAAACTGCCGGATCCCATGCGGTAGTAGCGAGGATCCTGATGCAGAAGGGTTGGGTAAACGCCGGTGGCGAAGATGCTGTTGGTCAGGCCATCGGCAAACCCGGCACCGTAGCGCTTACCAAAGCCCGACGCGCCTTGGCCATATTCTTTGGGACTGTTCCGGGCCTGGTCTATGCCAGCTTCGGCGGCGATGAAAGCAAATGTGTAGGGATCGAAGTATTGCGATGCGAGTTTGAACTTCTGGCCGACACTTAACGGCGGCGGATGCAACCCTTCGCCGATGACGCCGTAAGCCGGCATGAAGCCGAACATTCGGTCCTGACTGGCCGGCTTGGTGGAGGCATCGAGTGACTTAGCCGTCTCAGTCTGGGCGTAGCCGACCTGCGTTCCGATCAGCAGCACACACAGAAAGAGTGCGATACGAAATTTATGAGGTTGTGATTCGGATGCGGCGGTCGTTTTCAGCGGTGCTGTCAGCACTGCGATCTGGTTTCGAGATTTGTTCGGCAAGTAGTTGCCCAGTTCTGTCATCCAGTCTCTCCAGCGCAATTTCCACATCGCGCTCGCGCTCGAAGCGTGGGAACTTCTCCCCCCACTCTATCAGGAGAATACTGTTGTTGCCGATAAGGTCGTCGAGTCCCAAAGTCGCCAACTGGCGGGGTGTATCAATTCGGTACAGATCAATGTGATACAGGCTGGCCCGAGGGCCGCGGTATTCGTGGATCAAAGTGAAGGTCGGGCTGGTAACGTCTTCAGCCGATGCGGCCTGGAAGGCTTCGGCAATGCCTTTCACCAGCGTGGTCTTGCCGGCGCCGAGATCGCCGCGAAGCAGCACCAGCTTCGGGGGAGTAAGCATTTCAGCCAGGGTGCGGCCGAGGTCAATCGTCTCCTCGGCCGAATGAGTGATGAATTCCTTTGTCGCCATGCTGGTCGCACTGACGGAACCAGTATAGCGACACTGCCCTTCCGGAAGGCCGGGCCTGCCCTCGTCTTCGATCAGAGTGGAGGTTTTTGCGCCGACCAATAGCTTGATCGGATTCCCTGAAAGCTCCGATCGGCCGCGGAATCCACCACCATGCGCAATGCGCGATGGTCGTCATCTCCCAGCGCGACGAAGCGAAAGGGCTGCAGCGATCCTTCACTGGCGGAGCGCACCGGACTCAGCATTTCGGCCATGCCCCGGACCGGGCCCGACTGCGTCTGAAAAGCGACTTCGACGAAGTCTCCCTGGCTGAGGCACTTGGCCAGCCTTAACAGGCCGCCGGTAACAGAGACCGTTTGAAGCTTGGCTTTGGCGTGCCGCCCATCTTCCAGAATGACGTGGGCTTGAACTGAACCGCCCAGCTTAATGCGCGGAGAGCGGCTCTGAGGATGCACTTGGGGAAAGTGTGTCATAGGGCTGACTATTTCACGCGGCCTCCGCCCCTGACAGGTTACCGAAGGCACATGTACGGATTCCAATCGCAGGAATTGACCGATCGGCCCATAGGTCCCTTTCCATCAGGAAGATGCGCAGCCGTCACAAGGCAGGTCACTGCCCGGAGGGCCACTGGAGCTCATTCCTTATTTAGTTGCCGATTACAACCTGCGGACTCTGCGTCCTCTCCTGCACGCGC
This sequence comes from Terriglobia bacterium, assembly GCA_963814725.1. GTDB lineage: Bacteria > Acidobacteriota > Terriglobia > Terriglobales > Acidobacteriaceae > JAIQFF01. Next base: position 485,634 of record CAWFDY010000009.1, on the reverse strand, counting down.
CGGAAGGCCTCGGGCAGAGCTTTCAACAGATCGGTGGCGACCATCGAATGCTCGCCCATGCGCTCGCGCGCGACGTCACCGGCCAGACCGTGCAGGTGGACGGCGGCAATCACCGCCTGACCGATTCGATCGGAATGCTGGGCCATCATGCCGGAGACCATGCCGGTCAATATGTCGCCAGTCCCTCCCGTAGCCATGCCGGCATTGCCAGTCGTATTCACCCAGACCGTTCCGTCCGGCTGGGCAATCAAGGTTCGGTGGCCCTTCAGCACCACAATGAGGCCTTGCTCGCGGGCAAATTTTCGAGCTACGTTCAGGCGGTCACGCTGCACCGCGGCTATGGTGGTGCCGGCGAGCCGAGCCATCTCGCCAGGATGCGGCGTGATGACCAGAGCCCCTGACTTTTCTCGAAGCTCGGCTGCGCGGTTTTCAAAAGCATTCAGGCCGTCCGCATCGAGGACGATGGGCACTTTATATTTTTTGACCATGCCCCGGACGAACGCAGCCGTGTCAGGATGCCGCGAAATTCCCGGGCCAACCGCGAGGACCGTTTTTCCTTTGACCAGCGCGTCCAGATTGCCTCGTTCCAGAGACGCCAGAGAAATGCTGCCCGCGTCCGTTTCCGCGAGCGACTCCGTCATCAACTCGGGATGAAAACCGGCCACCGTCGGCTGCACCGACTTCGCCGTGGCCACGGTCGCTAAGCCCGCCCCCGCGCGCAACACGGCGATCCCGGCCATGGCTGCCGCGCCCGCCTTGCCAGACGAACCACCGAGTATCAACACATGGCCGTAACTTCCCTTGTTCGAATCCGCGGGCCGGGGACCGATCAGGGGAGCGATCTCCTGCGCCGTAATGACGTTGAGTTGCAGCGAAGAGACAACGGCTTCATCGGGCGAACCGATCGGCACAATCACGGTTGGCCCGGCCGTGAGCATTTCGAAAATGTGCGCCGGACGAGGGGCGGTAAAAGTCACAATAGCGTCGGCGCGCGCGACCGCTCCAGTCTGCGCACTCATTAGATCCGCGTCCGCGCCGGACGGAATATCGACGGCGACCACGGGGGCGGCGGCCCTGTTCAATGCCGCAATTGCCTCGGCATACAACCCACTCACCGGCGGACGGAAGCCGGTGCCGAGGATGGCATCGAGCAGAATCTCCGCCTTGAAAACATGCTGCGCCGCATCTGCCTTCAATGGCTCGATCGATGACGCCACGACAGGCGCCACAGGAAGCTTGGTGAACATTTCCGCCGCATCGCCCCGCAAATCCGGAGGCTCCGCCAGTAACAGAACCTGCACGTCTTTGCCGGCTTCATGCAGCTTGCGGGCCGCGACGAATCCATCGCCGCCGTTGTTCCCTCTTCCGCATATGATTCCGACACGCTTGAGGGACGGATATTGCGAAGCCACAAACTTCGCCACTGCTGCTCCCGCGTTCTCCATGAGCGTCAGCGATGGGACGCCGAAGCGCTCGCTGGTCACGCGATCGATTTCACGCATCTCGGCAGCAGTAACGATTTTCATAGGCAGGATTCAATGACTATAAAACAAAGAGGCCCTCCGCGTTGTGCGGAAGGCCTTTGAAATATCCCGTTCCGGCTTCCCTACTTTCCGGAGTTCTCGGGCAGGGCTTGCACTTTGCTGTGCTTCTGCCCGTAGGTGAAGTACACAACCAGCCCAATGATCAGCCAGATGATCAGGCGGGCCCAGTTGATCCAACCCAGCCGGTACATCATATAGCCGTTGAAGATGACGCCGAGAATCGGCACCAGCGGCACCCAGGGAGTGCGGAACGGGCGCGGCTGATCCGGATCGGTGCGCCGCAGCATCACTACTGCGATACACACAATTACGAAAGCCAGCAGGGTGCCGATATTCACCATCTTCCCGATATCGTCGATGGGCACGAGGCTTCCCACCACGGCTGCCAGAAGCCCCACCAGAATCGTGTTCTTCCACGGAGTGCGCCACTTGGGATGAATGTCAGCGAAGAATTTCCGCGGCAACAGGCCGTCGTTGGCCATGGAGTAGAGCACCCGAGTTTGTCCCAGCAGCATGACCAGCATCACGCTGGTGAGTCCGGCGAGTGCGCCAAGAGTAATGATATGGGAGGCTCCTACGAGGCCGCGATCGAGGAAGGCGCGGGCAATGGGAGCTTCGATGTTCACTTCGCGCCACGGCACCATCCCGGTAAGCACCGCCGCCACGGCGATGTAGAGCACGGTACAAATCAACAGAGAAGCGATAATTCCCAGAGGCAAATCGCGCTGCGGGTTTTTGGCTTCCTGGGCGGTGGTCGAAACGGCGTCAAATCCAATGTAGGCGAAGAAGATATAAGCCGCGCCGGCTCCGATGCCGGAGAATCCCATGGGCGCGAAAGTGTGCCAGTCTCCGCCCCAGTTGCTGGCGCTGACGTAACGGAACCCCAGCCCGATGACGAACAGCACCACTGCGACTTTAATCACGACGATGGTCGAGTTAAAGCGCGCGCTCTCCTTGATGCCGATGGCGAGAATCGCGGTAATCACCAGCGCGATTACAAAGGCCGGCATGTTCCATCCCACCTCGACTCCAAGAATCTTCGGAGCATTCAACAGGTCATGCGCTCTTTGCACCAGTTGGGGAGATTGCGCGGCGATAATGTCGGAAACCTTATTGAGGAAGGCCTGAGTGCCGGGAAGAAGCGAGGCGTCCGAAGCCTGGGCCATCTGCCGGGCAACAATATTTTCCGCGGCGCGCAATCCCGTCCAGTGATCGTAAGCCAGCCACAATGGCATCTTGAGGTGAAAAATATCCAGCAACTCGATGAAGTGGTTGGACCAGCCCGAAGACACCGTGCTCGCGCCCATGGCATATTCAAGCGTGAGGTCCCAGCCGATGATCCAGGCAAACAACTCACCCAGGGTGGCGTACGCGTAGGTATAGGCGCTGCCCGCCAGAGGAATCATGGCCGCAAATTCCGCGTAGCAAAGCGCGGCGAAAGCGCATCCCAGGCCGGAGAGCACGAATGAGAGCATCAGGCCAGGTCCGGCATAATGCGCGCCCAGGCCGGAGAGCACGAAAATACCCGCTCCAATCACCGCCCCCACTCCCAGCGCCGTGAGTTGGAAAGGTCCGAGGGTTCGCTTCAGGCTGTGTTCGCCCGACTCCCCGGCTTCCGCCAAAAGCATGTTCATCGGCTTTCTAGCCCATATATTGGCCATGCGTCGCTAATCTCCTTCGGATTTGCGCGTTGCTTTGCATCCTTTGCGAGATTTGCGGCTAAGAGCTTTCAACCGCAAAGAGCGCAAAGGAGCTATGAAGCTACCCATCAATCGCCGGCTCACCGGAATGCCGCGACCACAGGAAATACACTGGAATTCCCAGCAGGACGATGATCAGTCCCGGCCACGTGTACTGCGGTTTGTAGCGCAATAGTACGATATCGATAAATAAAGCCATCCCAATATAAACAGCGGGAAGCACGGGATAACCGACCGCGCGGTAAGGCCGTTCCGCATCGGGGCGGGTTTGCCGTAGCACGAACAGCCCCAGGATCGTGAGCATATAAAAGACCAGCGCCGCAAAGATAATGTAATCGAGCAGTTGCCCATAACTTCCGGAGACGCACAGAATGCAGGTCCAGACCATCTGCACCATCAGTGAAACGGCCGGAGTCTTGTGGGTGGGATGTAGTCTGGCCACGCTCTTGAAAAATAATCCGTCCTTCGCCATGGCGTAATAGACGCGCGAACCCGCCAGTATCAGGCCGTTGCAGCAGCCAAAGGTTGAAAGCATGATGGCGATCGCCATCAGGGTTCCGCCCGTCGCGCCCAGCATCTGGGACATCACCGCCGTGCCCACGCGGTCTTCCGCGGCGTACTTGATGCCGCGCTCCAGAATGGTGGCGCCCGCAGCATTGCCATCCAGCGGCAGAATGTTGAGGTAGATAAAGTTGCATGCCACGTACAGCGCAATCACTACGCCCGTCCCCAGGGCTAATGACAGTGGCAGGTTGCGGCTGGGATTCTTCACTTCGCCGGCGGTGAAAGTGACGTTGTTCCAGGCGTCAGCGGAGAAGAGCGATCCCACCTGCGCAACCGCGAGGATGGTCAGAGTACCCACCAGCACCGTCGGGCCGCCTGCTCCCACCTGCACCGCGTGTTGCGCCCCCAGAGACGCGTTGTGCCAGAAGTTTCCCTGAAAATTTGCCGCCAAGGCATGCGCATTGCGCCCAACGAAGATTCCCAGCAACACCAGTCCCAGCAAGGCGGAGACTTTGGCGAAGGTGAATACGTTTTGAATCAGCGCGCCCGTCTTCAGGCCAAAGATGTTGATAACGGACAACGACGCCACCACCAGAATCGCCACCAGGTTCTGCGTGCTCAGGCCGGTTTCCATGTTGCCCAGCACCATGGGGCCGATGTGAATCGGCGGCACCTTCCAGAAATGCACGATCCAGTTCGAGGACGAAATTGAGGGAACGAAAATGCCGAGGAACTTGCCGAAGGCCACGCCGACGGCGGCGATGGTTCCGGTCTGAATCACCAGAAAGAGCGTCCAGCCGTAAAGAAATCCCCAGAGCGGCCCCAACGCCTCCCGCAGGTAAACATACTGGCCTCCGGCGCGCGGCATCATAGCGGCCAGTTCGCCATAGCTGAGGGCGCCGACGATGGTGAGAAAGCCGGTCACCAGCCAGGCTGCGATCAGCAGAGCGGGCGAGTTGACTTCGCGAGATATTTCCGCCGACACGATAAAGATGCCGGAGCCGATCATCGAACCCATGACCAGCATGGTGGCGCTGGTCAGCCCAAGGCCCTTAACCAGCTCTTTATCCTGGTGGCTATGGAGTTCCCAATCGGCAGCGGCTGCAGGCGTGGGTGGCTTGGTCTCGATGCTCACAACCCTCCTCGAGAACGTGTGGCGCGGGCGCCGTCGCCCGCGCAGCATGAGGCTAGAAGCGTCTCGACTTTACCTCAATATGCGTAAAAATTCCTCTGCTGATTTGCGGGGCTCCCGTATCAAATCAGATATCACGGCCACCGCATCCGCCCCGGCTTCCATGACCGATCGGCAATTCTCGCGGGTGATCCCGCCGATTGCCACCAGAGGTTTACGGGTTAACGCTCTGGCCTGACGCACTCCTTCGAGACCAATCATGGGATCGGGATGCTCCTTGCTTTGAGTTGCAAACACCGGCCCGATGGCCAGGTAGTTTGCCGTAGTCGTGTCGGCGGCCGCGATTTGGGGGGCATTGTGGGTGGAAACGCCCAGCCAGAGCCTGCTTCCGATGACTGACCTTGCCCCGGCCGGGGACAAGTCGTCCTGCCCCACGTGAAGCCCATCGAAACCGGCGGCGAGGCACAAATCCGCCCGGTCGTTCATGATCAGTTTGACGGAATCGCCGAGGCGCCGTTTCAACTCTCGAGCCTGTTCGAGCATCTGCCGGGCGCTTCCGATTTTGTTTCGATACTGCAGCAGGGTGACGCCCCCGGCAGCCAGTTCGCTGGCGGAAAGGCAGAGCGCATCTGTATCCGCGAAAGACGATGCGTCGAGAATGGCGTAGAGCCGGGGGAGCAGAATCATCGGAATCTGAACACCGTCACAAGCGCCGCAACGTTGCGCTGGCGTCCCGCCGGTTGTCCGGTGGGCATCCCGCCCACCCATCGGGCCGGCCGGAGGCCGGCGCTACCAGGGCTTATAAATTCCCCAATGCCGCAGGCGCCACCCCTACGCTTTCGTCGCGACTTCTTTCTTCTCTATCTTGTTCTCGGGTTTTGCCAGGAATCTTTCAATGAACGTCGTGTCCAGGTTCCCGGCGCGAAAATCGGGGTCGGCCAGAATTCTGCGATGCAGAGGAATAGTGGTGAATATTCCTTCGATGATGAACATCTCCAGCGCACGGCTCATGCGCGAAACCGCTTCAGCGCGATCCTTGCCGCGCACGATCAGCTTGGCAATCAGCGAATCGTAATATGGCGGGATCACACCTTCCGCATAGGCCGCGGTGTCGATGCGCACGCCGGTTCCGCCCGGCGGATTGAAAGTAGTAATTTTTCCCGCCGACGGCGTGAACTTTTCCGGATGCTCGGCATTGATACGGCATTCGATGGCGTGCCCGCGATGCAGAATGGGACCCTGCAGCACATTCTCCAGGCGCTCGCCGGCGGCCAGCAGTATCTGGCTTTTCACCAGGTCCACATCGGTGACCATTTCGGTGACGGGATGCTCCACCTGTATGCGCGTGTTCATCTCGATGAAGTAGAGCTTGCGGTCCTCATCCATGAGGAACTCGATAGTGCCCGCGTTCACATAGCCGACGTCGGAAAGCGTTTTACAGATAACTTTTCCGATTTGGTCGCGCAGTTCCGGCGAGACCTGGGTGGAGGGCGACTCCTCCAGCAGTTTCTGATGGCGGCGCTGGATCGAGCACTCGCGTTCACCCAGGCTGACCACATTGCCGTACTGGTCGGCCAGGACCTGGAACTCGATGTGTCGCGGTCGCTCCACGAACTTCTCCATGTAAAGGTCGCCGTTGCCGAAAGCCGCCGCAGCTTCGGAAGACGCCGCTTTGAACAAGCCCGGCAGCTCCGCTTCGCTGCGCACGATGCGCATGCCGCGACCGCCGCCGCCCGCCGAGGCTTTGATGATGACCGGAAAGCCGACCTGGCGCGCCCATTCCATGGCCTCGCCGTCGCTGGCCAGGATGCCCTCCGAGCCGGGCAGAATGGGAACTCCCGCGCGCTTCATGGCGGCGCGCGCCTTTTCTTTTTCTCCCATCAGGCGCGTAATTTCCGGCGGAGGGCCGATAAATTTGATATTGCAGGTTTCGGCAACTTCCGCAAAGTTGGCATTCTCCGCCAGCAATCCGTAGCCGGGATGGATGGCATCGACGTTGGCGATTTCCGCCGCGCTTATGACCGTCGGGATGTTGAGATAACTCTGCGCCAGCTGCGGCGGGCCGATGCAGATGGCCTCGTCTGCAAAACGAACGTGCAGCGAGTTACGGTCAGCTTCGCTGTAGATCGCAACCGTCCGAATGCCCAATTCCTTGCAGGCACAGATCACCCGCAGGGCTATCTCTCCGCGATTAGCGATCAGGATTTTCTTGAACATGCGCTAGATTGTTGCGGCTAAGAACCTTCTACCACTGAGGCACCGAGCCACGGAGAAAAGCAAAACAAGGAAAAACACTTGCGCGGAGGCTTTTTCTAGTGCCTGGTTTTCTCGGTGCCTCTGTGTCTCCGTGGTAAGAATGCAGTGGTCCAGAGACGATTATTTCTGGGGCCTGATGGCGAACAGCTCCTGCCCGTACTCGATGGGCGCATTGTTCGCGACCAGCATCTTCACGACCTCTCCCGCCACATCGGACTCGATTTCGTTCATCAACTTCATGGCTTCCACAATGCACAGAATCTGGCCGGCTGCGACCTTGTCTCCCGGCTTCACAAATGGCGGCGAGCCCGGGGATGGCGACTCGTAGAACGTGCCAACAATCGGGGAGCGAACAATGTGCAATCCTTCTTCGGCCGCGGGCGGTTTATCGGCACTTGCCGGCGGAGCTGCCGCGGCGCCCGGCACCGCTGCGGCACCAAGGTCTGCAGCCGGAGGGACCGCCGCTTGTACGGTAAAGAAACGAGTGTCCGGAATGGACGCGGCAGCTGCGTACTGCCCCCCGCGCTTGATCCGTACTTTGACATCGCCGCGCTCCAGATCAAACTCGGCGATGTCCTTCTCGATTAAGAACTCAATGAGTTCTTTCAGTTCTTTCTGATTCATTGTTAGAGGTGGGACCGACTTCAGCCTTCTGCTGTGCCCGCCGGAAAAGCACCAACCAACAAGGTGCCGGAATACTCCCGGGGCCCGGCGGTCAAATTGCGACAAGTTCCTTGCTGGTGGGAGTCAAAACCTCGCACCCGTCTTGCGTGACCAAAACCATATCTTCGATGCGCACGCCGCACTTCCCAGGGACGTAAACGCCGGGTTCGATGGTGATCACCATCCCAGGCCGCAGTATCTCTGCCTGGCCCGCTGCCAGGCGGGGAGCCTCATGAATTTCCAAGCCTACGCCATGGCCTGTCGAATGCGTAAAATATCTTGCTAACTTGCTGTTTTGCAAAGACTTACGGGCGGCGTGGTCAATTTCACCCACGCTGATTCCCGGCCTGACGGCATCCACCGCTGCTTGCTGCGCCTGTTGCACCGCCTGATAAATCCGGCGGGCCTCCGCTGAGGGACGACCCACATGGACGGTGCGGGTCATATCCGAACAATAACGCGAAAGTATAACACCGAAATCGCAGACCACGAATCCCTGGGCAGGGATCCTGGCCTGCGAAGCCCGCCCATGAGGAAGTGCCGACCGCTTTCCGGAAGCGATGATGGTCTCGAATGACATCCCCTCGGCTCCCAGGTTGCGCGCAGCGTATTCCATTGCGGCGGCTACTTCGGTTTCTCGAATGCCAGGACGAATCACCTCCAGCGCACGATCGAAAAGGCCGGCGCCCAGAATCACCGCCGAGCGGATGCATTCTATTTCATCCTTGTCCTTTACTATGCGAGCCTGCTCGACCAGCGGCGGGGCTTCGCGGAGACGGAAGCTCGAAGGCAGCATTCCGGCGAAGCGCGACCGGGCCGCCACCGTCATGTGCTCTCCCTCAATGCCAATCTTTGAGGAGGCTCGGCGGCCTTTCTTCCGGTGCGCAGAGAGCCAGGCGGACGCTGCCCCGAACAGCCCCTGGCGAGCAATCACGATCTGTGCCGACCGCACTTCATTCCGCGCCTGCTCGGTGTACCGCCCATCGGTGATGAATACCCTCTTCGTTCCGGTGACCAGCAAAGCTCCGGCACTCCCGGTGAATCCGCAGAGATAGTGAATGTTAGGAGGATGAGTGACCAGCAAGGCGTCCAGACGATGATTAAAAAGAGAATTCTGCAGACGCTGTTGACGGGCTCGGTGGTCCATATCTTGAGTTTAGCAAGTGGGCGGCGTGCGAATCGTAAAAGAAAAAGCTATGTCCCGTCATCCGAACTCGGTTCTTACCTGCCCAACTCAGTAGGAGTGCGAGAGCCGCTTGGAGATTAAAGTGGCATAAAGTGCGCCTCTGTCCCAAACACCTACGGCGATCACTCGATCGTTCTCCTTGACCTGGGTCGGATCAATATCATTCACCTTTTTGCTGCCATGCTCCTGGCTGACCCACCGGGTTCCGCTGTCGTAGTGAATCGTTCTCTCCAGGTTTGAAGCTACGCTCCGTACGGTCAAGGTGGACTTTTCCGGGTCGCTCCTGATGACATTGCCTTCCCATCGGCCACCGGGCGAACTCTTTTGAACTTTGTCCTGACCGGGAGCCGCCACTATCAGCGACAACACAATTATGGAAGCCCAGAACAGAGCGAATCGCTTGACCATCATTTCCCCTTTCGCCACTCGGGCTGGGCAAAACAATAGACCCCTGTCCGTGAAAAGAGCAAGCCGCCCAGGCAAAATTTTGTTCCCGAAAGTGAGGCCTTTCGTCTGTTCCAAGGGTTTCCAAATCCCGGCGACAACCACGTGGAGACAGCCGCCCTCGGCTGTCTGGTCGAGCGAAGCTCGACTGGGTTTGTCGGCGTAATTGTCGGCGTACATAAGACGAGCGGGGCTTCGCTCCGCCGGACAGCCGGGGGCGGCTGTCCCCTCGTGGCCTCTGATGGCTCATCCCCTGTCCTGCTCGCGCTTGGCCTGAGTGCGCAAAACAAAACCGCCGGCTCCGTTTCAGGAGGCCGGCGGCTGTTTTACTTCTACCTCGTTACCACCACGCGCTATGTTTGTATGATGCGCGGCGTGATGAAGAAGATCAGCTCCTGGTTCGAGGTGCTGACCGTGCTGTGTTTGAACAGGTTGCCCAGGTACGGAATGTTGCCCAGCAGCGGGACCTGCGAAACGTTGACTGAGTTCTGGGTCTGGATCACGCCACCGATCACCACCGTGCCACCGTCGGTCACCAGGACCTGGGTGGTTGCCTGCTGGGTGATCAATGTCGGGTTGCCCTGCACCGTACGGCCGAAGTCAGGAGTCGTGTTTTCCACGTCCACGTTCAGGAAGATGGTGCCTTCCGACGTGATCTGGGGAACGACCGTCAGTCGCAGGAACGCATCCACGTAAGTCACCGTGGGCGGTCCGCCTAACTGGGCCTGGGTCACGATCGGTACGCGTACGCCCTGGCGAACCAGAGCCTGAATATTGTTCTGCGTGACCACTCGCGGACGGGAAAGAATCTTCAGCAAGCCGCGGGATTCAGCCATGGTCAGAATCGCGTCGATGCGCACATTGTTGCTGGCATTGACGAAAGTCAGGCCACTGCTCGGGCTGGTGACGGGCAGATTCGAGAACAGAGGAATCTGGCTTCCCGTGGTGGCGCCGGTGCCGCCGACGGTGATGTAACCCGGCGTCAGGCCGCCCACCGTGGTCGGAGACGTTCCCACTGAGGAAGCGCCGCCGATCGCGGTTTTTCCATCGCCCCAACCGAAACCAAGCTGAGTACCGATGTCGCGAGCGAAACTGCGGGTTGCAGCCACGACGCGGGCTTCGATTTCCACTTCCTGCGTCTTGCGATCAAGCTGTGTGAGCAGACGATCGATCGCCGGCATCACCGAAGGAATGTCCTGGATGATGAGAGCGTTGGTGCGGTCGTCGGAGATGACATCGCCGCGCTGGGTCAGGAAATTCTTGACCGTGGGGACGACATCCTTGGAATGTGCGTAGCTCAGGAAACGGGTGACCGTAACTTTGTCCACCGCCAGGGCCTCGGCTTCGATCTGCGCGCGCCGCGACTCAGCTTCCTTGCGCATCGTTTCTACCGTGGCGATGCGGAGTACGTTGCCTTCGAGCTGGCGGGCCAGATCGTTGTTCTTCAGAACTATGTCCAGCGCCTGGTCCCACGGCACGTCGTCGAGAACGATGGTCAGGGTGCCTTTGACGTTGGGATCAAGAACGACGTTCAGTCCGCTGATTTCGTGAATCAGACGGAAGAAATCTTTCAGGTCAACATCCTTCAGGTTCACCGAGATGGGCTCGCCGGTGTATTTCGGGCCGGTGATGGCGGGAGCCTGCGAGGCTTGCACCTTCTGCTCGGCGGCCATATTCACAGCCGGCTGAAGTCCGCTGGATTGCATGGCGGCGCTGGCCGGTGGCAACAGGTTGCCTTCAGGCCGGGCGGCAAATTTTCCGGCGGCCGCAGTGGCTCGCACAGAGGGTTCGACCACAGCTTTGTTGTTGTCGGTCGCGGAATCCTTGGGCGAATAAGAAGGTTCGACGAAGGCGAAATCGGTGGCGCGAGCCGAAGTCTGGATCAGCCTGGCTTCGGTGACGGGAGCCGCGACCGGAGCCGGCGTCACCGCAACAGCCTTGGCGGCGACGATTGGCTGCGCAGCCGGAGCCTTCTCCAGTTGCGGCGCGGATTTCGCGACCGCAGACTTGGTGTAAAGCTTCAGGACCAGGGTGTCATTGCTGCCGGGCACCAGTTCGTGCCGGCACGCCTGGGTCAGATCGACCACGACGCGAGTCGTCGGAGTGCCGCGGCCTTCCATGCCGAGCCGCACATCCTTGACTCCATCGCCGTCAACCGTGATCAGGCCGCGCGAGGTGGCCACGACGGTGTTAGGCAGGTCCACGACGATGCGCGCCGGGTTGTCCAGCGTGCTCATCCGTGGCTTGGCGGCTCCGCGGGCGCTGATCTCAACGCTGACGCCATCGCTGGTGCGCAGCACGTTGATCTTCCGCAGGGCGGCAGGTTTCGGAGCGTCCGGGCCCGCGCTCTGGGTCTGTGCCGATGCGGTAATGAGTGCCACGACCACCACCGGCAATATAACGTTTAGGAATGGCTTTCGCATTTCGCTCTCCCCACGGGCCTTGCGCTGGGCTCGCCCCGTGATCTTTCTAGCAAGATTCATTTCCGCCGGATTCCCGGCCCATCCGCCGCTGCCTAGACAGCCGACGTCGTAATCTTCTTGGTCACTTCCCGGGATGAAGACTTGCCCAGGCGGTCCTGAAGCGTTTCCTTGAAAATGATCGAATCGCCGGTGATCTTGACCACGAAGCCGTTGAACACCGGATCGTTCTCTCTCAGGAAATACGCTTTGTTCAAACTGTTGACGACGACCGCGATCATTCCGGAATCAGCCTTAACAACGCCTCTCAGGTTGATCTGGTCGATGGCCAGGCAGCGCTTGCCGGTGCTGCATCCCGAACCCATCATGCTGCGATTGACCACCGGACTGACAAACGGATCCCGGCGGCTGGTCAGATTGATATGCTTGGGCTCATCGGATTTGGCTTCCGCGGGTTTCTTCTGGTTCTCCACCGCGATCTGCTGTTTAGGCTCCGATTTCTTGCGCGACGCCACGGGCTTCGCCTTGGGCGCGGCCGGACGGGCTGAAATCTTGGTAGCCGCAAAGGGGCTGCTGGCGGATGCGGCGGGCTTTGCTGCCTCGCCCTGCGAAGCTGCCAGAGCCTGGTTCGAAGCCACTGTCTGCTTCTGCTGAACTCCCTGCAGTGTGCTTCTCGTATTGTTGATGACGGCGGGGTTCTGACCCCACGCACTACCCGCCACCATCGCCAGGAAAACAATTCCAGTCGTCAGCTTCATATGGTCCCCTGCTTTTTCGCGGCTGCGGCCAGGCCCGGTGTTCCCGACACGTTCGTCGGTGGCGCCAGGTCATGACTGTAGAAGGTGGTGGCCGTGCAGGTGGCCACTACGCTCTCGTTCGGCGCGTATTGATAAGTGTGCTTGGCCTTGGCGTCCATGGGCTTCTTGGTGGTTGCCACTTGCAGACCCGAGACGTTCACGATGCGCTCCAGCTTGCCCACTTTGTCGAAGAAATTCAGCATCGAGTAATACGGCCCATCGAGTTCCATCTCGAAAGGCACCTCGGTGTAGAAGTCCTTTGCCGCAGTCGGCTTGGAGGTGTAGCGCCGCAGTTCGACTCCGGCCTTTACCGCCTCGGCGTCCAGCATCTTGATGAAGCCCGGCACTTCTTTCTCGTCGGGCACGATCTTGCGCTCGATGTCGAGCTGCTGTTTGAGGCTGGCCAGCTGGCGTTCAATATCCACCAGCTTGGGCCGGTAGGATTCCAGTTCCGCGTTTTCGCGGAGCTTGGTTTCGAGCGCGGCTTGCGCGGTCGCGTTGGCTTCACGCTGGCTCTTGAACATGGTGAAGTACAGCGCGGCAGTCAGTAACACTGCCACTCCCACCACGGCTGCCCACTGTTTAATACCCGGCAATTCGTTAAAGTTGGCCATATTTTCCTGCCTCCCTAGGACTTCGCCTTTTCGCAGGTCAACGTGAAGTTGAAAGCCTGCATTTCCTTGTAGGTGTCATCCTGAAAGGTCTCTTTGATTTCGATGTTGGTGAAGTATCCGGTCTTTTGCAGATTGGCGATCAGACTGGCCACGGCGTCGGTGCTCAACGCCATGCCTTCGATATCCACGCTGCCGCCCTGATCCTTCATGCTGTTCAGCCACACCGCTTCGGTGTCATTCACGGTGGCGCCGACGGTATTCATGAGATTGACCGGGCCCCCCTGCGCCGCACGCAGCTGGTCGATCACATCCACCCGGCGCTTGTAGTTCTCGGCTTCGCGCTGGCGCTCCAGGTAGCGGGCCTTCACATCGGCCAGTTCGGCATTCTTCCGCAACGCCACTTCCATTTTGGTGGCGATGTCCCGGTGCTGTTTGTCCAGCTGGTACCAGTAGCCCACATTGACCAGGGCAGCCAGAACCAGGACGACCAGGACCTTCATCTTCGGCGAGCCTACGTCACCCACTTCCATGACGGCGGCGGCGGAAGCTGCGGATCCCCGCTTGTTCTTTCCTTTTTGTGCACCCAGCAGGTTGATTCGGATCATAAGTCTTCAAAACTCCTTAAGGCCAAACCCACCGCAACTGCCAGCTGGCCCGCATTCTGCTCGATCAACTGCACTCCCGGTCCTTCAGTCGGCAGGCCGATCTTCTGGAAGGGATTGAAAATTTCTACCGGCAACGAAAATTCCTGGCGCAACGCTTCCACTAAACCCGGAACCTTGGAAGAACCGCCCGCCAGATAAATCTTCTCGATATGCTCTCCCGCCGAGCTGGCGCGGAAGAAATCGAACGTCTTCTGAATTTCAAGGACGATGATTTCCGTCACCTGCTGCAGGATCGGGGTTTTTGCATCTTCGCTCACCGTTCCCACCTTGTTGCCCAGCTTCAGCGACTCGGCGTCATCGAAGCTGAGGTCCAGTTCCTTCTGCAGCGAATCCGTGTACTGGTGCCCGCCCACGCTGACGTCGCGCGGGAACAGAGGCGTGGTGCCCTTGACGATGTTGATGTTCATCACGCTTGCGCCCAGGTTCAACAGTGCCACCACCTGCCCTGGCGCGGGTTCGTAGTTGTATTCGTAGCAGTTCTGCAAGGCCAGAGCATCGATGTCCACAATAGCCGGAGTCTTGCCCGCCATCGAGAGTACGTTGGTGTAGTTGAGAATCTTGTCTTTCTTGACAGCCACCAGCAGAACGTCCATCTGCGGGCTGCCGGCATCTTCCGAGAGGATCTGATAGTCGAGATTCACATCGGCCAGATCGAAGGGAATATGCTGCGCCGCTTCCTTCTGAATGGTGTCGGCCAGTTCCTGGTCGCTCATCGAAGGCAGCGAAATCTTTTTTACGATCACAGAGTGGCCGCTGACCGCCGTGGCCACGGCTTTCGCCTTGATCGCATTGTCGGTGAACAGCTTCGAAATCGCGCTCGAAACGGTTCCGGAATCCACGATCATGGAATCCACGACGATATCCGGCGCCAACGGTTCCAGGCCCAGGTGAGCCACTTCGATACCGTTGCGTCCCTTCCTCAGCTCCACAGCCTTGATGCTGGAGGAACCTACATCCAGACCCACAATCGTTTTTGATCCCAATCCAAACATGTGCCCGCCTTTTACGGTTGCCCGGCAGCCTTACCAGCCGCCTTCGGTTTCTTCTTGCTCTTGGCTTCCATCTGGCTCGACTTCTCTTCCATCCACTGGTCCAGCCTCGATTTTTTGAAGCGCCAGCGGTTGCCCAGTTTGAAAGCCGGAATCTTCTGCTCGCCTACGTACTTGTAAAGCGTGTCCGGACTCACCCCCAGGTATTGCGACGCCTGGCGAATGTTCATGACTTCACGCGAGTCGGCCATAATTCCAAACCCCTTCCACAGATCAGGCCCGGTTTATCGGGCAACTTGGGAGAAAATTCCTCGTACAAAATTGCGTTCGAGTGAATTTAGGTGTGCTGAGCATATATCAACCGGGAAACTGCCAAGGTCAAGGCGTATCTTCGGGTTTTGCAGGGTTTTGTACCTGTTTTCTGGAAAGTGTCTCGATAGGAGTTGCGTAGCGGTACTACGGATTGTGGTTTTGATATCGATCGATACAACTAAATGCGGTGTTTATACAGTCGGTTCGAACAGTACCCCCATTGCGTAACTAAAGTACTACAGACGTTACTCAGGTATCTGGACAGCGGGAGGGTCTAAAAACAGGGCAATAGCTGCAAACAACTGGAGCTGGAGGGGTTGAACCTGGGTAGCGCCGGCGTCTCGCCGGCTGTCGTGAGGGCGTCCCGCCCTCGCAGAAGAACGAGAATCGGCCGGTGCGGCCATAATGCCCTCGCGAAAGCCGCCGGGACGGCAGCGCCACGAAAGCTAGTAGTCCGCCAGCTCTTTCATGGCCCGGAACAGATCCGCCGCCTGGGGCAAAATCGCGTTTTCCAGGTCTGGGTGGTAAGCCACAAAGACGTCCATGGCTGCTATCCGGCGCACGGGAGCATCCAGGTGCTCGAACAACTGGTCTGCGATTCGGGCCGCGATTTCCGCGCCGTATCCCCAGCTTAGAGTGTCTTCGTAAGCGACCAGGGCCCGGTTGGTTTTCTGCACCGAGGCTGCGACGGTCTCCCAGTCGAAGGGATTCAGGCTGCGAAGGTCGATCAGCTCGGCTTTTACTCCGTGTTCCCGCTCCAGCTTTTGGACTGCCTGAAGCGCCCTGGGAACGACAGCCCCATAAGTAATGACCGTCAGATCGGTTCCGGCTTGCACCACTTTGGCCTTGCCGAACGGGATCATATAGTCCGGGCCAGGATACGGTGCGCGGCCGTAGGTTTCGCGATACAGGCGTTTGTGTTCAAGGAAAAGAACCGGATCGTCGCAACGGATGGCGGTGCGCAACAGGCCTGCGGCGTCCAGGGCGTTCGATGG
This sequence comes from Terriglobia bacterium, assembly GCA_963814725.1. Taxonomy (GTDB): domain Bacteria; phylum Acidobacteriota; class Terriglobia; order Terriglobales; family Acidobacteriaceae; genus JAIQFF01. The sequence goes on along the minus strand of CAWFDY010000009.1, from coordinate 469,413 downwards.
AAACACAACCCGCAATCCGGGAATGTGCGTAAAGACGCTCTCGCCGCACTGGGAGTGATAAATGGCGCCGCCGGTAAGGTAGCCGCCAATGGCCACGCGGATCACGCAGGGCGCGGAGAATGTGTTGTAGGAGCGCCAGCGAATCAGCGGCAACTCGCTGCGCAGCTGCATCATGGCGGGCCATATGTAGTCGAAGAACTGAATTTCAACCACCGGCTTCAATCCGCGCTGCGCCATGCCTGTGGCGCGTCCCACAATGTTGGCTTCGGCGATAGGCGAGTTGAAAACGCGGTCGGATCCGAACTCCATTTGCAGCCCGGCAGTCAGTTTGAACACGCCGCCCTTACCTTTGACCAGTTTCTGCTTGAGATATTCTTCGCGGCTGCAGTCGGCTACATCCTCGCCGAAGATGAGGATCCGTTCGTCGCGGCGCATCTCATCGCGCAGCGTGGCATTGATCAGATCAGCCATAGTTTTGTCGGGCTTCTCATGATTTGTCTTTTCATGATTGGCCTTGGGCGCCATCTTTTTGGCATCCGGATGCGCCGCTTCAGCCCTGGCCGGAAGAGGCTGGCTTTCGAAGGCGGACGAAGTCGGATCCAGGTCGGGAGAATAAACATACCGGAGCACCGAGTCGGGCTTGGGTGGAGGCGCCTGCAAAGCCCGGTCGGTTGCGGCCTGTAGATCGTCGTCCACCTGCTTTTCCAGGCGGTTGATACTCTGCTCGTCCAAAATGCCTTCGCGGATGAGGAACAACTGCATGCGGGTGATGGGGTCGCGCTGGGCATCGCGCTGGCGCTCGACATCGGGCCGGTACAATTTTTCGTCGTCGGAAAGCGAGTGGGAATAAGGACGGATCACATGGGCGTGCACAAAAGAAGGACCGTGCCCAGCCCGGCTGTGGGCTGCCGAGCGGACGAACGCGGCATAGCTGGCCACCGGGTCAGTTCCATCGACTTCCTCAAAATGGAAGTTGGGGAACCCGCTCACCAGGCGAGAGATATTTCCGCCTGAGGTCTGCACCTCGACTGGAACCGAGATGGCATACTGGTTGTCTTCGATTACGAAGATGAGCGGCAGCCGGGAATTGGAAGCGGTGTTCAGGGCCTCCCAAAACTCACCTTCACTGGTGGTGCCCTCGCCAAGCGAGACGTAGGTTATCTCGTCGCCGTGAAATTTGACGTCCTTGAACTGGCGGTAGTCGCCCGTGGCCTTCCGCGTTGCCTCAGGATGATGGGAGTAGTACCGGCCCACCTCGGCACAGCCCACGGCTTGCAGAATCTGCGTTCCCGTGGGAGAGGAACCGGTGACTATATTGAGGTCGGGAAGGCTCCAGTGCGAAGGCATCTGGCGGCCACCGGAGCTGGGATCGTCGCCCGACCCGACGGCCTGGAGCAGCATGTCGTAGGCAGTCGCACCAAGAGCCAGACAAAGCGCCCGGTCGCGGTAATAAGGATAAAACCAGTCGTAGCCCGCCTTCAAGGCCAGGGCGGCCGCCACGCCGACGGCTTCATGGCCGGCGCCGGAGATCTGAAAGAAGATTTTTTGCTGACGCTTGAGCAGGATCTCGCGGTCGTCCAGCCGCCGTGAGGTGTACATGTGGCGGTAGGCTTCGATCAGTTGTTCGCGGGAGAGACCTTCATAGGACCGTCCCGCTTTCTTGACATCGCTTTCGGATACTGCGGCCGATTTAGGGTCAATCTTTGTGGTGGCCATCCGTTTTCCTTCGATGCGAGTGTGCAAGGTGCCTTTGCATTGTAATCCTGCGCGGCGCCTTCCGAATATACTGAATAGTTCAAAATTAACCGCCGAATGCGCCGGAAAACCGAAGTAAAGGTTTTCTCGGCGCTTCCAGCATCTCCGGCGGCAAGATACCTGGCATGATTCGACGCAATCGCCAATTCGAACCGCATACCATCAAGTTGCTGATCTTCGATCTTGACGGTACGCTGATCGATTCTCGGCTCGACCTGGTGCACTCGGTCAATGCCACGCTGCGGCACATGAAGCGTCCCGAGCTGCCTGACGACGTGATTGCCAGCTACGTCGGAGATGGAGCGCCGGCACTAATCCGCCGCGCCCTGGGCAACGAAGCCGATGATGAGAAACTGGTGCGCTCCGGCCTGGAATACTTCCTAAGCTATTATCGCGAGCACAAACTGGATCACACCCACCTGTACGACGGAATCGTCGAAGCTTTGGAGACCATCCAGAATTCGAACAACGGGTTGCCCCGCAAGATGGCAGTGCTCTCGAATAAGCCGGTCAACCCGTCGCGGGCGATTGTCGAGGCCTTGGGCCTGGGCAGGTTTTTCTCCCGCGTTTACGGAGGCAACAGCTTCGCCAGCAAGAAGCCCGATCCGGAGGGAGCGCAAACCATCCTGCGGGAAATGGTTGCCGAGCCCCGGGAAACTTTGATCGTGGGCGACTCCGGCGTGGACGTGCTCACCGGCCGTAATGCAGGAACGTGGACCTGCGGCGTCACCTACGGCTTCGCCCCGCACACCCTGCACGAGCCTGTGCCCGACATTGTTCTCGATAAACCATCCGAGCTGGCGGAGTTGTTCGCGTAGTCGCCCGTTTTCTCAGTCAGTGTCCTCCATGGTTAACGCCTCTTCCCGTTGCATCAGCTAAACTGCGAGCGAGGATGACCAAACCGACAGCGATAGCCAATTTCACTCCCGCCGAACTGCGCAAGCTGCGCAGCCTGAAAGACCCCTACGGAATCCAGCGTTATCTCGACAACATGCCCTATCACCTGGCCGACACCGCGTGGTCGCCGCGCCGCGTGCTTCGAGAAAATACCGCGCATTGCCTGGAAGGGGCAATCTTCGCCGCGGCCGCCTTGCGCGCCAACGGTTTTCCTCCGCTGCTTCTGGACCTCGAGGCCGAACATGACACCGACCATGTTCTCGCCCTTTACCAGGTGAAAGGCCACTGGGGAGTGGTGGCGAAATCCAACTACACGGGCTGCCGCTACCGCGAGCCGGTCTATCGCACGCTGCGCGAACTGGCGATGAGCTTTTTCAATCTTTATTTCAACCTGCGGCGGGAGCGGACGCTGCGTACATTTTCCCGCCCGGTAAATCTGGCGCGCTTCGATCGCCTGCACTGGATGACGACCGAGAAACCGGTCTGGTTCGTGGTGGATTACCTGCTCGAGATCCCCCACTTCAAGCTGCTGCGTCCGGGGATGGCTGACCGCCTGCATCGTGTGGACGATAGATTGTTTCGGGGCGAAGCGCTGGGCAAGGCGTTGAAAATCGGATGATCCGGAGTGAAGCACCAATTCTCAAAATAGCGGAGGGGGACATGAAGAAGTTATCTTTGTTGTCGCTAGTGGTGCTCACTCTGACTGCGGCCTCATGGCCTCAAGTCTCCTCTGAACCTGCGAATTCCCAAGGCCAGGTTGCAGCTTCGCCAGCCCAGAATTCCACAGCGCCCGAAACACTTCCCCCGGGTACGGTCCTCTTGGTTGAGTTGTCTGGGCGCCTGGATGCTAAAAAGTGCCAGGCAAACGACAAAATAGAAGCCAGGACCGTGACCGATGTCCCGATCCCCCGACAGGCCGCGATTCGCCGAAACGCAAAAATCGTCGGCCACATCACCGAGGCCAAAGCACACAGCAAGACTTCTCCCGGCTCGATGGTAGGAATCGCTTTTGATCGCATTGTCCTGAAAGACGGGCGTGAAGTGCCGCTGCAAGTGATGGTGCAGGCGATCGCGCGCCCCTTGCACATGCCTCCCTTGGAGAGCGGGCCCGACGTTCTGGCGGGTGTAAACGCGCCACACCACGGGCTGCCTCCGGTTGGATCACAAGCGACGACTGGCGATTCATCTTCCACCACTCTCACGTCAAATACCTACCCCAGCAACGTCCCCGCACCGCCTTCGACCAACACCGGCGGCCCTACCAATCCAATGGTCGGCCCACTGGACTCCAGCAGCAGAGGAGTATTCGGGATAAGAGACCTCTATCTGGACAACTCGGGCACGGCGTCCGTATTGAGTTCGAGCACAGGAAATCTGCATCTCGATGGCGGCACGCAGATGACGCTACGGGTGCAGTAGCGACAAGGTCCCCGGTCAGAGTGGCAGGATTTCGGCATCGCGTTAAACACTTTGTTTCTGGTGGTATGGATAAATAAAGATTTATATTGACGAATCAAGATAGAGAGATAAAATTAGGATTGGATCAAGGACATCGACGCCATGCCCACTAAGAAGTTCACCCCTGAGATCGACGCCCAGCTCTACGATGAATTCATCGAGGTTGCGGAGCGGAACGGGCAAACCAAGCGGCATGTACTCGAGCAAGCCCTCGCGTTCTACCTGCATAACGTGGTGCCGTCCCAGCACCTGGTTCGTCGCGAGGTGATGGATGCCTTCGAGCACTCGGTAGCCCGCAACCGTGACCTGCTGCAGCGTCTCGCAAAATAGAAAGCCAAATGGCGGATTTCCTCACGGTGGCAGAAATCTACCTGATGCAGCACCGATTAATCGAGATGTTCGGCGGTCTCCACGGTGTCCGCGACAAGGGCGCAGTCGAGGCCGCCGTTTTTCGTCCGCAAACCGGCTATTACAACTCCCTCGAAGAGGAAGCAGCTGCGCTGATGGAGTCGCTCGGAAATAACCACGGCTTCGTCGACGGCAATAAGCGCATCGCCTTCACCGCCGCCGATGTCTTCCTGCGGCGCAACGGGTTTTACATCGAAGTCGAAGGGTTGGATGGATACGCGTTCATCGACGGCTCAATGGACCGTCACGAATTCCGCTTTGCCCAAATACTCGACTGGATCCGTCAGAATATTAGGCCCCTGCGCTGACTCGTGGCCCTCGGCTCCCTCTCGTTACTCATAGGCAGATCGTTTCACAGCTCATGTAAATGCCGTGCGGAATATTTGCCACCATCGCTTTACGGAATACAATTCGATGATGAAGTCCCGACTGCTGATGTTGCTGCTGTGGACTCCGATGGCATGGGCGCAAGCCGCGCCGGATATGGCCTCCGCGCCACACTACCGCCAGTTGCTGGTCAACGATCAGGTACGCGTGTTCGCGGTGACGCTTCGACCACTGGAGCGCACCATGGCGCGGCACGACAAGAATTTCATGGTGATTGCCCTGCTGGATTGTGACGTGGTGATGTGGCCCGAAGGCAATTCGGACATTCTAAGTTTTCATTTCAACCAGGGCGATGTGCGATTCAATATCGGAGGGCGCGCAGTCGGGATGCGCAATGACCGAACCACCGATTATCGAAATGTGACCATCGAATTTCTCGATCCCAAGGTGACCTCCTACGGATATCAGGCGAACACCGGCACATGGGACTATGGAGCCGTCTCCATCGGCGCACCGGTCGATCCGCATGCCCGGTTTATGAACTCGATTTTACTGGGAGCCGCCGGCGTGAGCGACGTGCAACTGCTCTCCCGCGATCCTTTTCCGCCGCCAGAGAAGCCGGGTCCAGAGCTGCTGATCGCAGTGACCGATATTGACCTGAAAGGCGGAGAGTACGAGAGAATACGCAAGTCGTCGGGTGACGCCGTCTGGATCGCAGCAGGCCGCAAGTCCACCTTCCTGAACGCAACCGCCGATCCGGAACGGTTTATCGTGGTCCAATTCAAGACGACAGGCAAAGACTAGAACCCATCCGGAAAATGGCCGTTAATGGGTCAAACACACGGGGCAATGACAGCTAGTCAGTAGGTTCCTTCCCCAATTGGCTGGAGCTTCGAGCGAAACGGGCAGAACCATTGCGAAACCGTAAGAGAATCAATGAGCGTAATCGCGATTTTTCAACATTTATACTGTACGGGTACGAGACGACGATGATACGCGGTTTGCTCCACATGCTCACACTGGTCTTGGCTCTCTGTTTGTGCAACGGGGATGCTCAGACACGGGCATCTACTCAATCGGCTACGCCTTCGGATGAAAAACTTGGGGTAAAAATACAACACGTGTCCTTCGCAACCGAGGATAGTGGGCTCATCTATGCCGACCTCTACGGAGAGGGTGATCAGGGCGTGGTGCTTGCGCACGGCGGGCAATTCACAAAAGAAAGCTGGCAACCACAGGCACAACAGTTAGCGAGGGCGGGCTTTCACATCCTGGCATTTGATTTTCGCGGCTTTGGCCAATCCCACGGTCCGGGCGATTCAGATATGTATACCGCCCCGATGCAGCTCGATGTGCTGGCCGCAGTTCGTTACCTCCGTAAGAACGGCGCAAAGACGGTTGCAACAGTGGGTGCCAGTTTCGGCGGCGGGGCGGCGGCGGACGCTTCCATCGCCTCACAACCTGGCGAAATCAACAAATTGGTGCTGCTCGCATCAGATTGGAATGGTCCTGCGGAACGAATCAAGGTGCCCTTGCTAGTGATAGTTGCGCGGGATGACGGAAACGATGAGGGACTCAGGCTACCCCGAATACGAGCTTGGTTCGACAAGGCCCCGCAGCCAAAAAAGCTTCTCGTGCTCGAGGGTTCGGCTCATGCTCAGTTCCTATTTCAAACGGATCAATCAGATCGTGTAATGAGAGAAGTGCTCCAGTTCCTTTCCGCTAACCAAGGCAAGTGACAATCGTTGACTGGCGAAAACAGGTGTTTACACCAACTACCATTTTTGAGATAGATTTCTAACTGTCTCTCAAGCAGCCCGGGGAACCGTCCCAGCTCGAACGTATTCCTATAATGAAACGGCCCGTAGCGACTTTCCTGCTTCTCGTCCTCGTGTCATGGTCCACCATCGCACAGAACAACTCGGCAAACGCGACGTCCCCGGACACGGCCTCAGGCTTTCAGCTCTCTCAGGACCAGATTCGAGCCCTGATTCGACAGGCGGCGGACAAGGACATCGAGAATGACAGGAAACAACGCGCCTACACCTACATTGAGCGCGAAGAAGAACATAAGCTGGATGGGAATGGGCAGGTGAAGTCCCGCGAGATACGGACCTACGAAACCATGGTGCTCTACGGAGAGCAGGTGCGGCGTCTGACTGCCAAGGACGATCAACCGCTTTCGGAGAAGGAAGCTGCCAGGGAAGAAGAGAAGATCGCGAAGCTTACCGACAAACGCAAGAATGAAAGCGAAGACCGGCGCAAGAAGCGATTAGCGGAGGAAGAGAAAGATCGCGAAGACGCCCGCAAGTTTGTCAGCGAAGTGGCTGACGCCTACAACTTTCATCTGGTCGGCCTGGAGAGTGTCGAGGGACGCCCAACTTACGTGATCGACGCCGAGCCTCGCCCGGATTTCGAGCCGCACTCGAAAGAAGCAAAAATCCTGCCCAAGTTCCGCTTTCGCGCCTGGATCGACCAGGCTGAATCGCAATGGGTGAAGCTGGACGCGGAATGCATCGACACAGTTTCCCTGGGCTGGTTTCTGGCCCGCATCCACAAGGGATCGCGGCTGCTACTCGATCAGACGCGCGTCAATGACGAAGTCTGGCTGCCCCGGCATATCGCCATCAAAGTGGATGTACGGCTGGCCCTGCTGAAGAATTTCAACGTGGAGACGGATGTAACCTACCGCGATTACAAAAAGTTTCGCACGGATACCAAGATTGTTCCGGCTGAAGAGGTGCCGGAGCCGCACTGAATCGTGCCACGCAGGTCAGCTTTTCTTTTCCGCCACTTCCAAACGGGTCTCGGCTCGCTTCAATGCGTCCTCGGCGTGAGTGAAATCAGCTTCGGTTTTGCCGGTCTGCAGAGCTTCCTCGGCGCGCCGCTTCGACGCCTGCGCGCGGCTTACATCGATGTCCTGAGGACGCTCGGCGGTTTCAGCCAGGATCGTCACTCTGTCGGGAAGCACCTCGGCGAAGCCCCAGGCCACTGAAAGATAGTAGGTTTGTCCACCCTTGCGATACGTGATTTCGCCGACCGCCAGTTCGGTGATAAGCGGCGCATGGCCGGGGAGGACACCCAGATATCCGTCCTTGCCCGGAATCTGTATCTCATCGGCCGCGTCTTTCACCACCATCTTTTCCGGCGTGACGATCTCGAGTTGGAAAGTGTCTGGCATCAGTCGTTGGCCGTTGGTCGTTGGTCGTTGGTCAAAATCCAATCCTCATAATCGCATCCCAGTGCTGCAGAGTCTTTTGGCCGACGACCACAGGCCAAGGACCAACGGCGGTTCTTACGCCGCTTTCAACTTCTCCGCAGCTTCGAGCACTTCATCGATCGTGCCCTTCATATAGAAGGCCTGTTCCGGGATATCGTCGTACTTGCCTTCGTTAATTTCCTTGAAGCCCTTTACCGTGTCAGCCACTTTGACGTAACGTCCCGGCGAGCCGGTGAACTGTTCGGCCACGTGGAACGGCTGCGACAGGAAGCGCTGGATTTTTCGGGCTCGGGCCACACTGACCTTCTGGTCTTCACTGAGTTCGTCGATACCAAGGATGGCGATGATGTCCTGCAAATCTTTATAGGTCTGCAGAGTCTTCTTCACTCCCTGGGCTACATCGTAGTGCTCCTGGCCGACAATCCGCGGATCGAGAATGCGCGAAGTTGAACCCAGAGGATCGACCGCGGGATAAATTCCGATCTCGGTCAGCGCGCGCGAAAGCACCGTGGTGGCGTCGAGGTGAGCGAAAGTGGTTGCCGGCGCGGGGTCGGTAAGATCGTCGGCCGGCACATAAATGGCCTGCACCGAAGTGACCGAACCTTTTTTCGTTGAGGTGATCCGCTCCTGCAGTTCGCCCATTTCCGTGGCCAGGTTCGGCTGGTATCCCACGGCGCTCGGCATGCGGCCCAGCAGCGCCGAGACTTCCGATCCTGCCTGGGTGAACCGGAAAATGTTGTCAATGAAGAGCAGCGTGTCGGCGCCTTCTTCATCGCGGAAGAATTCGGCGACCGTCAGCCCGGTCAAGGCCACACGCAGACGCGCACCGGGCGGCTCGGTCATCTGTCCGTAAATCAATGCCGCTTTGGATTTTTCCGGATCGCCCGGCTTGATCACGCCGGACTCGGTCATTTCCAGCCACAGATCGTTGCCTTCGCGCGTCCGTTCGCCAACGCCGGCAAACACGGAGTATCCGCCGTGCTGCTTGGCAACGTTATTGATCAGCTCCTGGATGAAGACGGTCTTGCCCACACCAGCGCCGCCGAATAATCCAATCTTGCCGCCCTTCAGGAAGGGCTGGATGAGATCGACGACCTTGACGCCGGTTTCGAACATTTCGGCCGTGGTCGCCTGCTCGTCAAACAATGGCGCCGGGCGATGGATGGGCATGGTCTTGCTATGCGGGATCGGCCCCAGTTGGTCCACGGGTTGACCGATCACATTCATCACGCGTCCCAGAGTGCCGCGGCCCACGGGCACGGAAATAGGGCCGCCCTGGTCGATCACCTTCATGCCGCGCACCATGCCTTCGGTCGCTTCCATGGCGACGCAGCGCACCCGGCCTTCGCCCAGGTGCTGCTGCACTTCCAGAATCACGTTGATCGGGTTGGGGACGGTGAAACCCTCGCTCACCACTTTGAGCGCTTCATAAATCGGCGGCATGGCGCCTTCGACAAATTGCACGTCCACGGCAGGCCCGGAAATCTGTATTACGCGTCCAATTCTCTCTGGCATTATGACCTCAGCTTCTAGCTTCTGGCTGCGAGCTGCTGGCTGCTAGTCTGGTTCCAAAGATGTCGTCCGTCGCTTTCGACCGACATCATTGGCACTGGCTGTCAGAAGCTGGCAACTGATTACTGCGCTGCTGCTCCGCTTACGATTTCGATAATCTCTTTCGTGATCTTCGCCTGACGGGCCCGGTTCATGGCCAGGGTCAGGGAGTCGATCATGTCGGTTGCGTTGTTGGTGGCGGCGTCCATGGCGGTCATGCGCGCCGCGTGCTCGGCCGCCACGGATTCCTGCAAAGCCCGGAACACCTGTATGGCCACATATTTCGGCAGGAGCGATCGAAACAGCTCTTCCGGTGACTGTTCGTAAATATAGTCAACCGGAGCCGTGGCGAATTTTGCGGCGGCGGAATCAATTTCGCGCGTGTCGGCGGGACGAATGCCAACCCCCGCATCTTTCGCGGCTTCAAGAGCGCGATCTCTCTCTTGTTCCGTCATCCCTTCAGCCTGCTTCACCTCCGCGACGCCGATCTGCTCAATGGGCAGGATCTGTTCGACGATAAGGCGCTGCGCGATCACCGACTTGAACTCGTTGTACAGCAAATAAACGGAATCTATTTCTTCCCGGCTGTAACGCTCGACCACGCGTTCCGCCAGCTCGGAGGCCAGGGCGTATTCAATCTTGTTCAGCACTCCGATCTGCTCGCCCACAATCGTTGTCTCTGCCTGTTCCCTGGAGTCCGCCTTCCTGGGTTCCGCTGCACGAAAGCGGCGCCGTAAAAAATCACGCCCCTTGCGGCCGATGGTCTCGATCTCGAGATTCTTGTCAGCCTTGGTGGCAATGAAACGCGCCGCGGCTTTCAGGATATTTGTGTTGAACGCTCCCGCCAGCCCCTTGTCGCCGGTGACCACGATCAGCAAAACATTCTGCTCCGGACGCCGCGCCAGCAGCGGATGCCGGGGTTCGCCGGTCTCGGGATCGTAGATTTCGGCCCGCGACACCAGCGACTTCAGTACATTGGTCAACATCTGCGCGTACGGGCGCGCCGCCAGGGCACGCTCCTGGGTGCGGCGCAATTTTGCCGCCGAGACCATCTTCATGGCCTTCGTAATCTGCCGCGTGTTGGTCACGCTGCGGATGCGGCGCCGGATGTCGAGAATGTTTGGCATGAATCAGTCGTCAGTCGTTAGTCGTCAGTCTTCAATCATCGGCCATGAACCGTTGGCTTCCAGCCAGGGCTAGTGGCTAGAAGCTACTTCGCCACGGCCTGTCGCTCTGCCACAAACGCTTCTTTACTCTGCTTGATGACTTTGCTCATCTCGGCTTTCAGGGCATCGTCCAAAACTTTTTTCTCCATGATGGTTCGCAAGAGGCCCGGGTTGGTTGCGTCCACGTACTTGTAGAGTTCGGCTTCGAAATCGCGCACCTGATCGACTGGGAGATCGTCGAAAAATCCGTTCGTGCCAGCGAAAATAACCAGGATCTGCTTGGAGAAAGGCAATGGCGAAAATTGCTTTTGCTTGAGCACTTCGACCAGGCGCTGCCCCCGGTTGAGCTGGGCCTGCGTGGCTTTATCGAGATCGCTGCCGAACTGCGCGAAAGCCGCAAGCTCGCGGTACTGGGCCAATTCCAGTTTCATACTGCCCGCCACCTGGCGCATGGCTTTGATCTGCGCGCTGCCGCCCACGCGGCTGACGGAAATTCCCACGTTCACGGCCGGACGCACGCCGCTATTGAAGAGGTCGGTTTCAAGGAAAATCTGACCGTCGGTGATGGAAATCACATTGGTCGGAATGTAAGCCGAGACGTCACTGGCCTGGGTTTCGATGATGGGCAAGGCTGTCAGCGAGCCGCCGCCCATTTTGTCGCTCAGCTTGGAAGCACGCTCCAGCAGGCGGGAGTGCAGATAAAAAACGTCTCCGGGATAGGCTTCGCGTCCCGGCGGGCGGCGCAGCAGCAGCGAAATCTCCCGGTACGATGCCGCGTGCTTCGAAAGATCGTCGTAAATGACCAATGCATGGCGCTTGGTATCGCGGAAATATTCGCCCATGGCGCACGCAGCATAGGGCGAAATGTACTGCATGGGAGCGGGCTCGGAAGCAGACGCCGCCACCACAATCGTGTACTCCATCGCGCCGGCATCGCTGAGAATCTTTACCACCTGCGCGATGGAAGAGCGCTTCTGCCCGATCGCGTTGTAGATACAGATTAGGTTGTTGCCCTTGCTGTTGATAATGGTGTCGAGCGCCACTGCGGTCTTGCCAGTCTGGCGGTCGCCGATGATCAGCTCGCGCTGGCCGCGGCCAATCGGGATCATGCTGTCGATCGCCTTCAACCCGGTAGCCATGGGCTCGCGCACCGGCTGCCGGTCGATCACCCCCGGCGCCAGGCGCTCCAGCGCGATGAACTGGTCTGTCGCGATCGGCCCTTTGTCGTCGATGGGTTGTCCCAGAGAGTTCACCACGCGTCCCACCAGAGATTCGCCGACGGGCACACTCATGATGCGGCCGGTGCGCTTGACCTCGTCGCCTTCGCTGATTTCGGTGTACTCGCCCAGCAGCACGACGCCGACCTGGTCTTCTTCCAGGTTCATGGCGATGCCGGCCACGTTATGGGGAAACTCGAGCAGCTCTCCGGCCATGACTTTATCGAGGCCATGCACGCGGGCGATGCCGTCGCCAAGGGTGATGACGGTTCCGACTTCGTCCACGGCAATCTTGGATTCGTAATTCTCGATCTGTTGCCGGATCAGCTGTGTGATCTCGTCTGCTTTGATTTGTGCCATAAGTCAGCTCTTAGCTTCTAGCTCCTGGCTGCTAGCTTTTCTTTGCGTCCTTTGCGGATCTCTTTGCGATCTTTCCGGTCAAGCCTTTGAAACTTGCGCACCCTAAATGGGTTCAAGCTGACAGCTGGAGGCTAAGAGCTGATAGCTGTCCTTATCTTTTCCAACTGTCCTTTTACCGAGCCATCGTAGATTGTGCTGCCGACTTTGACGATCGCGCCGCCCAGAATCGAGCCATCCTGCGCGTAGCGGGCACGCACCTTGTGTCCAGTCAATTCTGCTACCTGGCCTTCCAGCGCGGCTCTCTCGGATTCGCCCAACTCGCGGGCACTGGTGATGTGAGCTTCCACAAACCCCATGCGGCGATTCAGCTCATGCTCAAATTCTTTGACAATCGCGTCCAGAAATTTAACGCGCCGGTGGTCCATCAATACCGCCATAAAATTTCTCGTCGGCCGGGAGAATCCCCCGCGGGCCACGATCGCGTCAAGCAATGCCCTCTTTTGCTCCGCTGGGATCGACGGAGCTTCCCACACTTCGCGCAATTCCCGGCTGCCTGCCGTCAACTGGCTCAGAGACTGCGCTTCCTGTAAGGTCTTCGCCGGATCCAGATGCTGAACGAAGACCACGTCGGCGAAGGCGCGCGCGTAAGTGCTGGTGACCGAAGCCATGTCTAATTTTTGTCCTGTCCGTTCTTCAGGCCGCCGCCATCTTTCGCGGAGAGGTCGCGGGCAAAATCCCGCACCAGCGCCTGGTCTGTCGCAGTATCCACCTTGATCTGCTTGCCGGCCAGCGATACCGCCAGATTGGCCGCATAGGCCGTCAATTCACGGCGTGCAGATTTGGCGGCAGCCGCGATTTCCTGCTCCGCGGATTCGACAATCTTTCGGGCATCTTCTTCCGCCGCGGCTTTGATACGCGCCTCTTCCGCGACCGCTTCTTTCTCCGCAGCCGCGCCCAGTCCCGCGATTTCCGAATCCAATCGCGACAAACGCGTTTCTATCTCCGCAAGACGACGGTTCGCGTCCTCGCTGGCCTGCCGTGCTTCCTGCATCGCCTTCTGGATGAAGGCGGTTCGGTCACGAAACGTGACCGGCAAATATTTTTTTGAAAAATAGACTGCCGCCCCTGCGATGACCGCGAAATTGAGCACCACGCAGACCCAGTAGGCACGATCGAGACTCAGGTCGGTGACTTGCGCCGCCCACTTGACCAGCCAGGAATGCTTGAATTGCTCCTGCTCGTCTTCGCTCGCCGCCTTCCGCGACTCCTGGGCGAGTTCCGCTCCTGCTCCAGCCGACGTTTTCGAATCCGCCGACGAGGAAGCGGGCGAAGGGGCCATTTCCTGCGCCTGTAATCCGGCGTCCGCTGAGAAAAATATAGCCAGAAGAAATAAACTCGCCAGAAGCATGCAGTTTCGTCGCATACGGAGAGAAGCCGGCATCACTCGCCTCCCGCCGGAGCTTGAGTCGCCGGTTGCAGAATGGTGCGAATGATGGCCGCGGCGAGCTTCCCGCTTTCCGCTTGCAGACCGCTCTGGGCCATTGCCTTGTCCTGCTCGATGGCTGCCCGCGCTTTTTCAACCTGGGCTTGCGCACGGCTTCGCGCTTCTGCCACGGCCGCGGCACGAGTTTGCATGGCTTGCTGCCGGCGCGCTTCCTGGCGTTTAAATACGGTCATGCGGGCTTCTCGCATGCGCTGCTCATATTCCGCAGTGCGAGCTTCGGCTTGTGCGATGTCTGCGCGCGCCTTTTCGATTGCGCCTTCCGTCCGGCTACGCCGCTCGGCCAACACCTTGATGAGAGGCTTGTGAACCACGGCGGTGTAAATGCCGAAAAGCAACACCACAAAGATGACGGTCGGAACGGACCCGAGCAGTAATCCGCCTAGTTGTTTTGCGATCTCGTCCATTGGGTGTTGAACAGGTCTAGAGCGTAAGGAGGCTTAAGACCATTGAAAATAACATGTTACAGATTGAGTGTCAACGCGGGCAGGGGCAAAACCGCATTTCTCGTAAGGGAAATGCCGGAGGCATAATTTCAAAAAAATGGGGAAACAAGCTTGACAACCGTCCTGACGGGTCTAGCATGGAGATATCACCTCCGATCCAGTCCGGATCGAATGGGCCGCTAGCCAAGGAATGTCACCGCTTCTTGGTTGTCGGCCCATTTAAATTCAGTTCCTAGATTTCTGGTTATAAGTTTCCAGTTTGAGAGCATTCGTCTGCGCGTAGCTGCTCCGTCATACGACAAAAGCTCGCACTTTTCTTACCACCGACTCCGGCGCTTCAACTTCCAGTTCGACTGACCCGCCGCTATATTTCCGCGAATAAATTCGCGACCGTGCCTCGAGCAATGCCAGCATCTTTCCTTCTTCCTGTGGAACAACCAGGTGCACGCGGCTGATCGGGTCTTCGGACAACATTTCGTCAATTCGTTCCAGCAACGTGGTCATACCGGTGCCTTTGGCCGCGGAGACGTGCACTCGGCCTCCATCATCGAGCAACGACTCGCGTTGTTTCGGGAGCAGCAGGTCAATTTTATTCATCACGCGCAGGCGCGGTTTCCCGTCCACTTCGAGCTCTTTGAGCACTTTCTCTACCTGCGCATCCTGCTCCGCCGAAAGCGGGCTGCTGGCATCGGAAACCTGCAGCACCAGCGAGGCCCGCTGCACCTCTTCGAGTGTCGCTCTAAACGCCGAAACCAGCGTGTGGGGCAGATTGCGGATGAATCCGACCGTGTCCGAAAGCAGGGCTTTTCTGCGGGAAGGGAGCGTCACCGAACGAATTGTCGGATCGAGCGTGGCAAACATCCGGGGAGATTCGAGCACCGCGGCACGAGTGAGCGCATTGAACAGCGTAGACTTTCCGGCATTCGTGTAACCCACCAGCGCGACGGTTGCCACCGGCACGGCTTCCCTGCGCGCCCGCTGCTGGGTGCGGACGCGCCGCACGTTTTCAATCTGAACCTTTACATGGCGGATGCGGCGGTGAATTTTCCGGCGGTCAGTTTCAAGCTGGGTTTCGCCGGGGCCTCGAGTGCCAATGCCGCCGCCCAGTTGTGACATTTCTATGCCCCGCCCGCCCAACCGGGGCAGCATGTATTCCAGTTGCGCCAGTTCTACCTGAAGCTGGCCTTCGCGGGTTCGAGCATGTTTGGCAAAGATGTCGAGAATGAGCTGAGTGCGGTCGATCACGCGGGTATCGACCAGTTGCTCGATGTTGCGTTGCTGCGAAGCCGTAAGATCGTGATCAAAAAGCAGCAGATCGGCGGACACCGAAGCCGACGCGCCGGCAATCTCCTCGATCTTGCCGCTTCCGATCAGCGTGGCTGGATCGGGTCGGTCGCGGCGCTGCAGAATTTCACCGACAATTTCGGCCCCGGCGCTGGTGGCCAGAGAATGCAGCTCGGCCAGCGATTCTTCTGCGCTGAACTCAGGCACGTCGAGCGCCCGCGTGGGCGGCGCTCCCGCCGAGCTGTCGCGAGCCGCCTGCACGGCCGCCGTCAGTGGACCGCTTTTGGGCGCCGATGAAGAGGATCTTCGCGAGCGGGTGCGGAGGTCAAGACCGACAAGAAACGCACGCTCCTTGAGCGAACGGTTCCCGCCCGTCGCTGTGTCGCCGGCTTTAGCGGGAGACTTGCGGAGAGACTTGGATTGTGGACGGCTCAATATTCCCGGGTTCCCGGACGCAAAGCGGTCAGACCGGCGCCCATGCAAGATACTGACAAAAATTTAGGCCGCAGGCAAAGAATTGAAATCTGCACCACGGATTCTTCATCCCTCGGTGCCGGAAGGACGAGACATTGCCGCCACCTCCGGGGTCTCGGGCGATGGCGTTGCCGGCGGCGCGGGCATCACGGTTGGCCGTTCACTATGCGCATGGACCGCTTTGCCCATGGCAATGGTGGAAATAGCATGCTTGAAGATCAGTTGCTCCTGATTGTTGGTTTCGAGCACAACGGAATACTTGTCGAAAGAGCGGATCCTTCCCGTGAGTTTGACCCCGCTCAACAGGTAGATGGTGATGTTGGTTCGCTCCTTGCGTGCCGTATTAAGGAACGTGTCCTGAATGTTCTGCGCCGGCTTAGTTTCCATTGCAGATCTCCTTGGTCTGACGGGGTCAGAATGGCCCCTCTGCTCCCCGTCGCGGTGCTCAGTAGCGCTATCGAGTCGTGTACGCTATCGTACCAAGGCTGCGTACGGTAGATGTACGATACGGCGTTGTTCTTCGCATTTCAAGCAGGCTTATAAACAGTGCTCATCGGGCAACCGGGGTTTTGCGTTTCCGGCCATGGGAAGGCCAAAGGGCAACGCATATAGAGGTGTCTACGTCGATCCCACCTCTTCCGTCGGACCGTTTGGGGACATCGCTCAATGGGACAAAGCCCGGTTGACATCACCCCTGCAAAATGCAAATATTCTCCGCTTCTAGAGCAGCCGCAATTCGAGCCGGCCGCCGCCCCCAGGTCTGGAGTCACCGCGATGCATCCCGAAATTCCTTTACTGGTCATGCCCACGCACACGGCAACCGAAGCTTTGGCCTTTCTTTTGCGCTGGGTTCATCTGCTCGCGGGCATCACCTGGGTAGGCCTGTTGTACTTTTTTAACCTGGTCAACGTCCCATTCATGAAGCAGGTGGACGCAGCCAGCAAGCCGAACATTTTTCAGCATCTGACCATGCCCGCCCTGCAACTGTTCCGTTGGAGCGCGATGCTGACCGTGTTCATGGGCTTCTGGTACTGGGCGCAGATTTACGTGGCTGCCGCCGCGCACCGAATGGGGGTTGGCGCGGGCAGCACCATAGGACTGTTCCTGCTGATCTGGATTGCGGCTTCCATGATCCTTTACTTTGTGATTTCAAAAACGCCGAGCGGTTATGTGTTAGGCGCCATCACCGCGGTGCTGGTCATTGCAGCGAGCTGGCTGTTCGTGAACTACACGCCCGTTGGCCAGGATGACAACCACGTACTCTCCATTGGCATCGGCGGCGGGATGGGCTTCATCATGCTGTTCAACGTCTGGGGAATTATCTGGCGTAACAATAAGAAAATTATCCGCGGGACCCTGGCGGGAACGCCTCCCGCGAACGCCGCCGTTCTGGCCCGGCAGGCGTTTCTGGCGTCGCGAACCAACTTTTTCCTCTCCGTCCCCATGATCTTTTTCATGGCAGCCAGTTCGCATTACACAATTCTGGGACGATAGAAGTTCGAACCGATTGCCGTGCGGAAGCCGCAGCGCCACGAACGCTGCCGCACGAGCGAGGACGCTCGCGCCCACATGGAATCTCTTGGCGCAGAAAAAAGCCTGCGGGCTTGAACCCGCAGGCGAATCGTTCAGGCTTGCCTTGTTCTAGAAGTTCAGCTTCACCGCGACCTGGAGCTGCCGGGCCGACGTGGTTCCGTCGGGCTGGGTGGCAGTATTGGTGATGATTCCGAACTGGCTGCTCTCGATCAGATTGCCCACACCGGCCGCATCCGTGCCTGGGTTGAGGAAATGAGGGTGGTTGAAGATGTTGTATCCCTCAAAGCGTGTTTCCAGTTCGAAGCGTTCGCTCAGCTTCATTCGCTTGGCAAGTACCAGGTCGAAGTTCCAGAATCCTGGTCCGTAGAACTCATTGCGTCCGCTTCCTGCAGAACCAAAGGGCGGTTCGACAAAGGCGCAGTTGTTCGTTAGATAAACCTTCCCCAGGGTCGGACTCGGGGTGCAGGCCGCACTTGAAGGAGCGCCGAATGGGTCGCCCACCTGCAAGCCCCACGCCGGAACGCCCGTCCGTTGACTGTCCACCGCACTGCGAACCTGGAAAGGATGACCGGTCTGCAGGGTGGTGATGCCGGAAAGCTGGAAGCCTTCAAAAACCTTTCCCAGAACGCCGGAATTCACATACGCCTTGCCTTTGCCGAATGGCATCTCCCAAACATAGCTGATGACTCCGACATGACGGGTGTCGTTGTCGGAATTGCCACGATTTTCAGCCAGGTTCAGAGAGTTTCGCGGGAAAGTGTGACCGCCTAACGCCGGGCCCAGGGGATCCACGCTGTTATCAATGGAGTGAGAGTAGGTGTACGCGCCTTGCAGTTGCAGGCCGTGACTGAGGCGATGGGTGAATTTCGTCTGCAGCCCGTGATAAATCGAGTTGAACTCGGTCTGCTGGTACGCGGGCTGTAATAACGCGTTATTAACTACGGCATTGAAGGGTAAACTGGCGAACTGCAGCCCTTCGTAGAGGTTAGAGTTGGAAACATCGGACGGAACGCAGTGGCCCGGACCGCCTAGAAACGCCTCGGTGAACTCATTATCAAAACTGTTATTGGGATCGCTGCAGAATGCCACCAATTGATTCACCAGCCCCGGGACCGGTGGATTGCCATCCCGATGACTCCAGACGTGAACGCCCATGGAACCGACATAGGTCACATCCAGCGTGTTGTTCCCCGGCAACTCCCGTTGAATACCGAAGTTCCAGTTGTTGGCGACGGGGTTGCGCAGATGAGTGTCCAGGATCGTGGTGTTGGGCAATCCGGTCCCGTTCGGAACCGTAGCCGAAGGCACCTGCTGGGGTGGGACGGCAGGAAAGAAGTCACTGTCGAATAAGAAATTGCCAATTGTGTCTTGCGGGAAGCTGCTGTAATCCTGTTCGAAGGGCGGCGAACTTTTTATGTTGCCGAAGAGGTTGCCGAATATGCGATCGTGAAATATTCCAAAGGCCCCGCGCACCGACGTCTTGCCATCTCCCCACGGATCCCATGAGAAGCCAACTCGAGGCTCGACATTGGAATAGTCCGGCTGGTACATCGATTTGCCGGTCCCGGGTCCAACGATGGTGAAAACAGTAGTTGCCGCGGCCGGATCCGTAAGCAGATTCGCGACGTTGCCGTTCTGTTCGTAAGGCACGCCGTTGAACTGGTAGCGCAGGCCGAGAGTCAAAGTCAGATTACGGCGAGCCTTCCACGTGTCCTGCCCAAACCACGCAAACTCGTGTTGCCGGAAAAACTTGTTGTTCGTGGCCTGGCGGGCCTGGCTCTTATCGAAGAACTGCGCCTGTTGGTCCTGGATCACGAAACCCCACAAGGCTAGCGCCGCATCCTGAACCGGTTCGGTGCCCCCCGGGATATTATCCAGGTTAATGCCAAACTGGAACGCTGCGTCTGTGGTCACCTGACGTCGGGTGAGGAAGTTGTCGGGTCCGCTTTCGCCCACATCCCGAAACTCGCCGCCGAATTTGAATGTATGGGAGCCATGCACCCAGCTGATGGCATCAGAATAGCTCACTGTCCCGGTCTTGCGGTTTTGATTGTCCGACGCCAGCGCAGTGCAGCCGAAACTGGTGAACGGGGCCATCAGGTAATCACGGCCATTGCCGAACTGGTCTACACCGCCCGGGCTGTCCAACACGCTCAATCCCGTGCAGTTGAAGTTCGCATAGATGTGGTTCCATCCAAACTGGAAGTTGTTCAGCAGGTTGCTGGTGAGCGTCGAGGTCATTTGGGCGCTCAGACCTTCGTTGATCGTCTTTTCCTGCACCGATCCTATCCCGCCCGGCAGAATCGCGTTGTGCCCGGGGTCGGGATCGTTGAAATGATCGTATCCATAACGCACGCTGAAGGTTTCACGATCGGTAAAGTGATGGTCGATTTTTACGGTTGAGTCGTAAACATTGGTTGCCGAGGAACTGGGAAAGAACAGGGTTCCGGAGAAACCGTCCCCGTTGGATACAGTCGGATTCGGATACAGCGACAACACTTTCTGCATGGTCGGGTCTAGCGGCAAACCGTTCGGGTTGTCGCCCTGCGTGTCAGCCGAAGTCAGATCAACCGGAACCTGACTTCCGTCAGCTCGGGTATAGGTGAACAAACCGGTCTTGAAGGCGGCCGTGGGCACGGTTGCAGTATTGGTCAAAGTGGTGCGGAAGCGATCGATTTCCTGGTTGAAGAAAAAGAAAGTCTTGTCCTTGATAATGGGCCCGCCGATGGAGCCGCCAAACTGGTTCCTCACGTAGGGATTCATCGGCCCTTGGCTGGAGGGATTGAAATAGTCCCGCGCGCCGCCAAAACCATTCCAACGTCCAAACTCGTACACCCCTCCGTGAAAGCGATTGGTCCCGCTCTTGGTGACCACATCGATGATGGCGCCATTGTTGCGCCCGAACTCGGCATTGAAGTTGTCGGTGATGACTCGGAATTCCTCAGTCGAGTCAGGATTGGCGCTGAGTACACCGCTCGAGCCCCCAGGCACCGAGGTATCGTTATTGTCCACGCCATCCAGAAGGAAATTGTTGTTTCGGTCGCGCGCCCCGTTGACCGAGAAACCGCCGTGCGTGCTGTCCGTCTGCGAAGTTCCCGGAGAAAGCAACACGAGCTGGTAAGGATCGCGGGTAATCAGAGGGAGCTCCTTGATTTTCTGCGCGTCCACCAGGTTGCTGACCTGCGAGGTCTCAAGATCAATGTCGGGAATTTGATCGGCGCGTACCTGGACCTCTTCGGTAACTGCTCCCGGCTCCAACTGAACATTCAAAGAGAGTACCTGGCCGACCGACACGTCAATATTGGCTACGTGAAACGTTTTGAAACTCGCCATCTTTACCGTGATCTCGTAGCTGGCGGGGACAAGGGACGGAATGCTATAGGCCCCGGTGCCGCTGCTGGTTGCGGACCGTAGGGCGTTTGAACTCAGATTCCTGGCTGTGACTTCCGCGCCCTGAACGACTGCGCCGACCGTGTCCGTTACCGTTCCCTGAATCGAACCCGTCTGCGCCAGCGAAAACGTGGCGGTCAGCAGCATCAGAGTGCTTGTCAAATAGAATCTCAACCTGCTCATCGTTCGTTCCCCCGTAGTTTGGCCAATTCCAGTCTCCCAGCCCCTGGTAGAAGTTCAACCACCTTCAAAAGCATGAGACGGAAAATAAGCATTTTCGAATTAGTACTTTATATCAGCGTGTTTTAAAAGTTGCGGCAATTGAAAGCCCACTCTGAAATGTCTTTGTGAAGTTACTAATTCTAAAAGATTTGCTAGAGCAGGGAGAACCTGCGAATGCACCGGTACTTTGGTTTATCTACGGAGTTAAGGAGAGCTCGCCTACTAAATTTCATTTAGGGGGATGGGGTATTTGTTGCGGACCATCCCCACCTTATGGAGCAATAAAAAAGGGCTCGGCCGAAACCGAGCCCCAACAGCGCTTAATACTAGACGCCTAGAACATCACCCTCAAAGAGAACTGAATGAAGCGGCGTTCATTCGGCACACCAGCGGCGGGAATAACGCCCCTCTTGCCGATCACGTTGAAGCCGGCCACACTCGGATTCTGAGGCAGGGAGCAACCGCCCGGATCGAGCGTGCTGCTGCAGAACGTGTTGCCTGCATCCTGGAAGCCGCCAGCCTGCACGTAGTAATTGGAGTGATTCAGCAGGTTGTAGAACTCCCCGCGGAATTGCAGTTTGACCCGCTCGGTGATCGGGAACGTTTTTCCAATCGCCGCGTTGATGTTGAAGACGCCCGGCGCGATAAACGAATTGCGGCGGGTCATGTTCGAAGGCCATACGCAATTCTGCCCGGTAGATACCAGATTGCCTGCTGAGTTAGTAGTGGTTCCGCAACTCGGCAGTTCACTCACTGTAATGCCGAGCGGCATACCGGTAACTGGATCAACACCGCCCGTCAGATTATTCAGCAGCGGATTGAAATAAGTGGCTGAAGGAGGCAGCGCGATATAGCTGTAAGTGTTCGGGGTGCCAGTGGAGGTCCCCGCGGTGGTCACGGTGCTTCCTTTGGTCGGGATGTTCACCCCAGGCGGGGTGAAGTAGCGACCAAAGACGGTATCCACGACTCCGGAGTTGTCAGCGCTGGAACTATCAAACACGGTGAAAGGATTGCCGGTGCGAGCCGTGAAGATCGGATCCAGTTCCCATCCATCCAGAATCTGCCTTACAAACCCATGTGTGTCCTTGGCGTAGGGTATAGCCCAGACTCCGCTGATGGCAATGCGATGCCGCGCATCGAAATCGGCGTTCCCCTTGTCCAAGGCCGGCTGGAGCGGATCCAACAGACCGAGGTTTTCAGTCTGCGGGGTTTCGCTGAATGATGAGCTCAGATTGTCGATGCTGTGCGACCAGGTGTAGTTGACCGTAAGATCCAGTCCCTGATGGAACAGGTTGTTGGTGGTGAAACGTGTGTTGAGTGCGTCGTAATATGAGAACCCGCCAAAGCCGCGAGTATTCATATTGCCGTACTGCAGGTTCAAACGCTGTAGAGGATTGTCGCCTGCGGTAATGTCCGCCCCCTCGTACAGAACGCCCCAAGCCAACTGGTTCAGGTTCTCGATCGAGTAGTCGTGGATGCTGTGCGCTCCGGTGTACTCAACCGCCAGCAATGAGTTCCGCAAAACCTGGCGCTGCAGCCCCAGGTTCCAGCTTTGCGAGTAGGCGGTCGGAATATCCTGACGCACATAGCGCAGACTGGGATTGGGAAGAGCCTTGGTACCAGCTCCCGCGAATGGCCCCAGGTTGTTCGAGGCGAGTGGCTGGGATTTATCCGCCACCTGGAAGAATGAGTTGAACTGCGCCGGCGGGTTCTGAATCACGTTGAAGGTCACGTTGCCGAAGTTGCGTTCGTAGGCAATCCCGTAACCTCCGCGCAAGCTGGTCTTGCCATCGCCAAACAGATCCCAGGCAAATCCAACTCGTGGTGCGAAGTTGTGATAGGCGGGCTTCCACAGGCCACCTACGGGGCTGGCTGGACTACCGGCGGTCTTGGCCACGGTGAAAACTTGTCCGCTGCGGATCTGATCTTGCAGCGTAGAGCCCTGGCCGAGAACGAAGTTCGAATCAAGCGACGGGTCGCCGTTGTGCTGGACCCCGTAATACTCCCAGCGCAGACCCAGGTTCACAGTAAATCTGGGGCGAATCTTCCACGAATCCTGCACATAGGCCGAACCATCATTGTAGCGGTCGCTGCGCGAGAAGCTTGGCTGGGTGGTGGGCAGGTTAACCGTGCATGCCGGAGTTACAACGAGCGCTCCAGTTGCATCCTTGACGCAAGGGAACTTCCCTTGTGGGTCAACGACCACCTGAAACCATCCGGAGTTTCCGGTCATCAGGTTGTCGAGAGCTGCTGCGTTGGAGCCGCCGCCCCCCGGCCCGAGGCCTTCCACTGCATTCTGATAAGCGCCAAATGCACGGTTATCCTGTCCGTAGACATATTCACCGCCGAAGCGGAAGGAATGCTTGCCCTTGATCCAACTGAACGACTGCGAAAGCTGTCCCACGTTCTGCGGACCGCCGAACGGGATCGAGTTCCCAGGCGTGGTGCAGGAATAGCCCGGCAGACAGATAGTCTGACCCAACTCCGTAGCTGCGGAGTTGACATTGAAATAGTAGCTGGGCTGCACCGGTTGCGCTGCGCTAAGGGGCTGCACGTTGGTGAGACGGTTGAAATTAAACTTGGTGTCGCTGATCCACGTCGGACTGAAAACGTGGGTCGTCGAGAACAGTATGTTCTGGTTGTGCTGGGTCTGGCCAGTGTCAAACCCGACGTACGGGCTGTTGTTTACGAAACCGGCAAACTCATTCTGGCTGAACAACGCGTACCGGAAGTACATCGTCGTCTTCTCGGACAGATTGAAATCGACCTTCTGGACCATGTTGTAAGCGTTCTGCGGCGCGCCTCCACCGGAATCGTTCGGGGTGGAAAAGCTGACCACGTCCATGACGGGATTGTTCCCGCCATTGGCCGCAGTGTATGCGGTCATGGTCGGATTCGCCGTCGCCGATGCAGGGACCAGACTCGGATCGTCGTTAGCCGAAATGACCTGATTGACGCGCAAGCCCGGGCGCAACTGGAAAGCGCCGAACAGCGACTGGGTAAGAGGAGAAGAAGCTGCCAGCAGAGCAGGATCCGGAACTACGACCGTCGTAGTCGCGGCGCTGCGCACCCGGGTCCACTCTGTATTGCTGAAGAAGAACAATCTGTTCTTCACGACCGGACCGCCCAAGGAGTATCCGAACTGATTGCGGGTGTACTTCTGTTTCGGATTGCCCAGAGCGATATCGTCAACATCCTCGGAAGTCAACGCTGACACGCGGTTGAATTCATAGCCGCTGCCGTGAAACTGGTTGGTACCGGATTTGGTGACAACGTTAATCACGCCACCGGAAGCGCGCCCGTATTCGGCGGAGAAGTTATTGCTGAGAAGGCTAAATTCCTGGACTGAATCGAGCGGAACAGATTGTCCGACCTTGGAGGTGAACAAATCGACGTTCTCTCCACCATCCAGCAGCGCGTCCGTGCTCGCTGAACGCTGGCCGTTAACCGCCACGCCTGCGCCGCGGGTTACCTGATCGGAACCGCCGGTTCCGGAGGACGAATCCTGGTTCACATTGCCCATGGTCTGAACGAAGTCGTAGGGATCACGAGTGAGGCTGGGCAAGTGTCCAACGCGCGCCTCGGAGACAGTCTGACTAATGGTGGACGTCTGCGTGTCCACTTCGGTTTCCGGGTGAGCGGTCACTTCAACCACCGTCTCCGTTCCACGGGCCGCGAGAGTCGCGTCCAAAGAACTATGGCCGGCAGGCGTAACCGTGAATCGCTGCTTGTAGTCACCGAAACCCGAACTGGAAACTTTCAATTCGTAGAGAGAAGGCGGCAGATTAGTCACCGTGTAGGCGCCGGTGCTGTCGGTCGTTGCGGATCGCGTTGCCGCAGTTCCGACAGAAGTCACCGTGACCTGGGCGCCGGCCACAACCGCACCGGATGAATCCCGCACTATCCCGGCGACTGAGCCGGTCTCTGATTGCCCGAAAGCGGCCAATGTGGCGGCCAGCAGTAAGGCAGTTACCATCAAAATATTCGAAAACTTCATAGGCTTCTCCTGAGTTGCGACTCTTTTTTCTTTATTCGGGCCTAAAACTCGCCAGGGACGTAATGCCGCCGCCCCGATCCTGTGGTTAGACAAGAAGTGACTGTAAGTGCAACTGCTCTTCCACACAGCAAGCTATTTACAGTCAACGTTATTAGTGACTTGTGAGCCAAACAGTTAAGTTGATACAGAAATCAGTATGAGTTGTAAACAGCCCCTATGAGATTGTGGATATCCGCATCAGAGCCCTTAACCGGCTGTGCCACAATAGCGACGTGGATTTCGAGCCATGCCGCGAGGGGATTGACCTCTTCAACCGTGCCGAATTTTTCGAGGCCCACGAGGCTCTCGAAGACGTCTGGCGAACCGCTCCCGCTGCCGAAAAGAAGTTCCTGCAAGGCCTGATCCAGGTGGCCGTCGCGCTTTACCATCACGGCAACGGGAATTCGGTTGGCGCCCGGTCTGTATTGAATCGAGGATTCCGAAACCTGTCGCGCTATCCAGAGGGGCATGGAGGTATCCAGCTGGCGGGATTGCTGCAGTCGGTGGCGGAGTGGCAGCGTGCCCTGGAGGAAGGCTCGGCGGTGCCTCCGCTGCCCAGAATCGTCGTGGGTTAGATCGTCGCGAGTAAGATCGTCGCGAGTGAATAGTTTCCGGTTTCTAGTTTCCCGTTTCTCGTTTTCGGTTGTCAGTTGTCAGTTGCAGGGAGGTTAATGGTTCTTCTTTTTTTTCCCTCTCCCTGACAACCGATGACTTCTGGCCGGCGTGCGGCTGGCGGCTTCCTTCTGCTCTCCAGGCGCGAGAACCCGGCGCACCATGGGGGTGTTCAGCTTGTATTTACGTTCGGACAGATTTCCGGCATCGTCTTTCACGCGCACCACAAACACCGGAAGCTCACCCTCTTTTTCGAAGCTCTCATGCGAGATGGTCACCGGCAGCACGCCGTTAAGGCCATGTTCGCGGTAGGCGGTCTCGTAGCGATGCCGCCGGACGTTCCAGGTAAAAACGCGAATCTGGTTGTAGTCAAATGGCATACCATCCTTGTTCTCGCTGAACAGCACCAGGTACTCGGGAACTTTTTTATCGCCATCGCTGACCTGGTCGAGAACAAACGCGGCTACGGTGCGCTGGCCTTCAGCGTATTGCGCGATCTCGATGGGAATGTCCACATCGACCATACGGGCGAGCACCCAGCCGACGTGTCCCGCCTCGTCACGAATCAGCCACCAGTCTTCCATGGCAGGGGTTGCAGCCGGGGGCGCGGCTGGCTTTCCCGCATGCGCCTTTCCCTCAGCCATTTTTTCAGGAACTGGCGGCTTCGCCTGCCCGCCCGGGACGGCTTTTTCGCTGCTGGCACGCTTCATCACCGATAGCTTCGCGCCCTGGTCTATCTGGTAAAGGTGCTCGGAGTCGCGCTGCGGCTCGAGATGAATATTTGTCTGGTTGTGCGCCACTCCGGTGGACTGCACCGGTTCGTTGCGCACCTGCTCCGACATTTTCTGGAAAGCATCGTAGATTTCCTTGGTCACCAGAGAGCGCTGCTCGATCCATCCTTCGGATCCGGTGGATGTGCGCACCCGGACGAAGCGGCGGTCGCGTCCGATGATCTGCACCGCTTCGCCGTTTTTTACCGAACCGGTCTTGTTATAGACGGCGGCAACCTGGTCGCGCAGAAAGGCCTGGGGGGCGGAAACGTAAGCGATCTCCTGCGGCCCGCCCTTGCCGCGATTGCAGCCGGAAAAAAGCGTGAGACCTGCCAGCAGAAGCGGCAGGATGCGGCATGCGGCAAATGGGCAGCGGTATTTCACAAGACCAGATTTTCTCGATGATTTTCTTAGCAGCCCTTGCGGATTTCCTCGCGATCTTCAGCGGTCAGAAGCTTTGACCGTAAAGTTCGCAAAGAGCGCAAAGGAGATTTGGACACTGTTATCTAGTCGCCGAAGCTGATCCCGATCGCTTTTGCCATCTGCACCAATTGGCCGTTGGGATCGACAGTTTTCAGTTTTCCGATAGCCAGCGAAATGTCCACCGCCTGGATAAGTTCATTGCGCAAGCACACCATTTTGCCGAATCCTCCCTCGGCAATCAGGTCGACGGCCGCAACCCCGAAGCGAGTAGCCAGAATGCGGTCATACGGGGTGGGCGAACCGCCGCGCTGAATGTGTCCCAGCACGCTGACCCGCACTTCCTTGTTAGCCGTGGTGGCGATGGCATTGCCGATCAGATTCCCCACCGAGCCGGCGCGCCGTTTTTCCTCGAAAGCTAACGGCAGCTTAACCCCTTCGGCCACCACCATGATGGTGAACCGCTTGCCGTAGCTCTCGCGCTTCTTGACGAACTGGCAGACGTTCTCCACGGTAAACGGAATTTCAGGAATCAGGATGACGTGAGCGCCGCCCGCGATGCCGGCTTCAAGAGCGATCCATCCCGCATCGCGGCCCATGACTTCGACGACCATGATTCTGTGGTGCGATTCGGCCGTGGTGTGAATTTTATCAACGGCATCGGTCGCGGTGGCCAGCGCCGTATCGAAGCCGAATGTAACTTCGGTGGCTGAAAGATCGTTGTCGATGGTTTTGGGCACGCCCACGATCTTCATGCCCCGTTGAAAGAGTTCGAGCGCGATGGTCTGCGAGCCCTCGCCGCCGATGCTGATGACCGCGTCAATGCCCAATTTGCGGGCATTGCCGATCACTTCGTCGGAGATATCGCGAATAACTTCCTGTCCATTTTCGACGGTGCAGTAGCGAAAGGGATTGCCGCGGTTGGTGGTGCCGAGAATGGTCCCGCCGCGCGGCAGGATTCCGCTTACATGTTTAAGAGTGAGTTCGTAGGATTTCTCCGGCCAGATCAAGCCGTCGAAGCCATCCGGAATCCCGATGACTTTCCAGTTGTATTTCAGAAAGGCACATTTGACCGCGGCGCGGATGACCGCATTGAGGCCGGGTGCGTCGCCACCACCGGTGCAGATCCCGATGCAGCGAATGTCTGTCATTGCACCGTGATGGTCAACGGCAGGCTGGTGATACCGTTGAGGGTGGCGGTGACACTGGTCGTGGCGCCCGAGGTCGCAGTCGAGAGCACCGCACCGCTGCCGCTCGCGATTGTGGATATCACCGCTGTGTTGCTGCTGCTCCAGGTCACCAGGGTGCCGACGTCCTGCTGCTGGCTGCTACCGGAATACGTTCCCATCGCGGTGAAAACCACGGTTTGACCCGCTGCCGGGTTGGGAGTGGTAGTGCTGATCACAATGCCCGTCAAAGGCCCGGTGTTGACCGTGATTGTGGAAGTCGCAGTGGAGGTGCCAGAAGTGGCTGTAATGGTCGCGGTTCCGGGCGGATTTGAGATGTTTGCCGCCGCCGTGACCAGGCCTCCGGAAGTGACTGTGGCGACGCCCGAGGCCGATGTGGTCCAGCTGGCGCTTCCGGTAAGATCCTTGGTGCTGCCGTCGTTGTAAGAACCGGTGGCATGAAGCTGCACCGTAGCGCCTTGAATGATCGAGGCGGAAACGGGCGCCACCGCCAGCGAGGTGAGCGTCGGATTCACGAAAAAGCCTTTGCAACCCGTTCCGAGCAAGGTCATCGATAGAGCGGCAAGCGTAACCATCACACGGAATTTATGATTCAAAGAAGGCATGGTAGAAGGTCCCGGCAGACGTACTTTTGTCGCACGATCTGCTGGAAGTGGCTGCAAAGAATTGTAGCAGAGAAGATTTTCGTCATAACGCCATGTGTACTTATGTGTGCACTAAGGGACGTGTCGTTTGAAGTTACTGTGAGCTGTAAATTTGATTTCTTGGGAGAGGTTCGCACGGCAATGGCTGGGGATTCCGTCTGCTAATCTGACTCGAGACGGCCGCGTGCGGCAAACGCGGAACGACGCAGCCGGGTCAGGCGCTTGTTTCAGGTTCAGGCATCGATGAAGAAATTTCGTTCACTTTTTTACACGGCATTCTTTTCAGTATCGCTTTCCCTGGGCGTTGTGAGCCAGACGGCACCCTCACCGGCGCCGGCCGACAAGCCGGCAGGCGTGTCACCCCGCGCCGTCACCGTGGCGCCGAAGGTTTGCATCGCCTGTATCCGGGCGCACATGGAGTTTTTGGCCTCCGACGCTCTCCGTGGCCGCGGCAGTGGTACATCCGACGAATTCGTGGCCGCGACCTACGTAGCTTCGCAACTGCGGGCCTACGGAATCAGTCCTGCCGGAGACGATGGCGCCTACCTGCAGCGCGCCGCACTGTTGCAGCGCAAATTCACCGCGCAACCGCAGCTCACATTTGCGAAGCCGGGAGGGGGCAACGAAAAAACCAGTTGGACCAATGGCAAGGAATTCGCGACCGTCTATCTTTCGAAAGCTGAGTTTTCGGGCCCCTTGCGGGTGATCAACGCTGATGAAGAGGATCCGCAGGCATCGGGCGCCATCGTATTGATCCTCGGAAGCGACCGGAAAAAACAGCGCGCCCAGGCTTCCCTGCTGGCCAGAACCGGAGCGCTGGCTGCGATCATTGCCGCCAACAGCGAACGTGCGGCCCACTTTGCCGAACGCGCGGCCAAGATGCCGGATCTCCCCGCAGAAATTGAGGGACAGCAGGATTCCGGCCTCGGCCAGGACTTCAACCTTCTAGAAGTTGGCCCTGAAGAGACAAAAATCTTCGAATCTCTTCCACAAAATACGACTGTCGCCTTCGATGGGCCTTCTACCAGCGAAAGAAATTACACATGGAACGCGGTCGGCATGCTGCGCGGCAGCGACGCCGCCTTGCGGCACGCCGCGGTATTGTTGTCGGCGCACCTGGATCACCTGGGCATCGGCCTAGCGGTGAAAGGCGACAACATCTACAACGGCGCCGACGATGACGCCTCAGGCACAACCGCCGTGCTCGAACTGGCGCGGGTTCTCGGAAGCAGCCCGAAGCCGAGACGCACCGTGATCTTCGCTCTATTCGGAAGCGAAGAAACGGGCGGGCAGGGTTCCACATACTTTCTGCGGCATCCTCCGGTTCCGCTGAAAGAGATTGCCGTCAACCTGGAATTCGAAATGCTGGGGCGCGCGGATGCTGCCGTCAGCGCTGACACGGTGTGGCTCACTGGGTGGGAGCGATCGGATCTCGGACCGGTACTGGCGGCTCGCGGGGCCAAGCTGGTGGGAGATCCCCATCCCGATCAGAATTTTTTCGCACGCTCTGACAATTATGTCCTGGCCAGGAAAGGCGTCGTAGCGCAGACGGTTTCGAGCTACGGTCTGCATACCGACTACCACCAGCCCAGCGACGATATCTCTCACATTGATTTCCAGCACATGGACGCCGCGATCGGATCGCTGTTGAAACCCGTGACCTGGCTGGTTAATTCTTCATTTACGCCGCAGTGGAAGGCTGGAGGTAAACCTTAACTGCAGCTGTCGGCTCTCAGTAAAAGCTTCGGCGCCGGCGATGAAAATAAGCAAACTGTTATTTGGAGTTTTGGTGCGAACCCTTCGGGATTTGCTAAGAGCTGAGAGCTGATAGCTTTCCTCTAGTTCGTCCGTTTCGCCTTTGCGATTCTTTCGTCGATAGGCTTGCGGCCGGCGAAGCCTTCGCTGGTGTCGTGCCAGTGGGTAATTCCCTTCTCGCCCAGTTTCCAGCAGAGCAGCACGGTGCGGCCCTCCACCTGGCAAGGGAAGTCGAGCAGTCCGATGTCGAGGTCTTTTACCTGGACACCGGTGGCATCGATCTCGGCCAGCGTGTCTTTCACGCGCTGAATGGTTTTTTCGCGCTCCGCTTTGCGCCGCGCCACCTGAACGATGTTCACCAGCAAGCCTCCACTCAGAAAGACTCTGTGGGCGAGCTCCTGCAGTTCGGCGTCAACCGTTTCAATCAGTTTTTTGCCATCAATGGCGGTGCGCAAAAGAGATTCAAGGACAGGCAGAAGGCTTTGGGCTTCTTCAAGGGTGAAACTGCGGTCAGCCATAAAAGTGTTGTTTCCATTCTAATGCATTTGGGAGCTCAGGGGCACAGGTTCCGGGTAGAGATCGTAACCACGGCAGGCGTATTTCTCACCAGAGCGCCCAAACCAACCAGCTCGCGGTGGTGCAGGACAAGGCGTCGCCAGCTCGCAGCCTTGAGCCACCGGTTTTCGGATGGACGCTTAGCGGCTTCTTCCCAGCGAAGGATCGGCGGTGGTTGCGGTATTTAAATCCAGGTGCAACCGCCGGGCGGTGCCGATCGCCGGCGGATAGCAACTGCCGTCGCGATCATAGTTGGCGGGGCATCCAGCGGCGACGTCACGGCGCTTCGGCGATTGCGCAAACTGCCATACTTCCGCGAAGTCGACACGACTTTCTGCCGGACTGGGCGCTCGCCGGGGAAAGGCGCATCCCGGCGAAGGCGGGCACGCATCATTCACCACCCAGTATGAGATCTTTCTTCCGGCTGCATTCTGCCGGATGTCTTCGGCGGTGATGATGCTCACGCCGCCACCTTCCTGGGCCGCGATTCCGGAGCAATAAATCCCTGCGCGAAAACCGGCTGCGACCACGCCATCCACCCAGGCATAGATGTAAGCCTTTTGCCCAGCCAGCATTCGTCCGCCTTCCTCCTGATCGAGAAAGATGATTGTGCCTGCGGGGAAACTTTCGCGCCGGGCAGAGGCAATGGCAGCTTGTGCATCGGACGTGCCCAGCCGGGCGGCATTCGGTTTCAGTTCCGCGTTGAGCCTGCCGTTGAACAGCACCAGAAATCCAAATCCTGCCGATTGCAGTGCTTCCCTTTTGCCGGCCCAGTTGTTGTTCTTTTCACCCGGAGGATGATTGAGCCAGAAACCGGCGTAGGCGAATGTCTGGCGGAGGGCCTTCAGATTGTCGTCTCCCGGATAATCGTTGCGGTCGAATCCCAGATAGCTGGAAGCGCGGCCGGAATACCTGGGCTGCTGCGCCATGCCGGCTCTCGGCCAAGGAAATGCGATGGCCATCGCTGCCAGCGGAATCCAGAGGAGTCGTCTCACTCCCTGATCTTACTTGGTTCGGCTCGCGGAATTCAGCTTCCGTTGCATCGAGCGATGGCATCGAGCGATGGCATCGAGCGGCCCGCGTGGAAAGCGTTCAAACTGTTCAATAAGATACGGCTGGGAAACGTTCTCCCAGCCGTTGGGGCATCACAATGGTTTCAAATCGATTGCATTCATTATGAAGACTGCTGAATTCAATAACGGGAAAGCCCCAGGGTTGGACGCAGATGACTTTCCTGGTGCGAAAAAAAACTTGATTAGATCCACTGGGAGGAAAATCTGGCTCTCGGAAGGCTGATTAGCCGCCTATGTGAACCATGGTTCGCGATGCCGGAACGAAATCCGGCTCGCCGATATGGTGCCGGGCCTCTTTTCTCTGGATCACGTCGCGAATGAACTCGCCTAAATCTTCGTCCGAAGCACCCTGACGCATCTGGTTGTACAGGTCGTGGTCCCAGGCGGAGAAGAGGCAGGTACGAATTTTGCCGTCGGAGGTAATGCGAATGCGGCTGCAATGTCCGCAGAACGGATGCGAGACCGGTGCGATGATGCCAATCTCTCCGATGCCGTCGTCGAAGCGGTAGCGGCGCGCGGTCTCGCTGCGGGCGTGCGGAATTTCGACCAGCGGCCGGTATTCGCCCATGCGGCGCACGATTTCGTCGAGCGTTACCACTGTGTCCGGCAACCATACCCGGCCTTCTTCGAGCGGCATGAACTCGATAAAGCGCACGACCACGCCCTCTTCCCGGGCAAACATGCCGAACGGGATAATCTGATCTTCGTTGAAGCCGCGCATCAGCACACAGTTCACTTTTACCGGCCACAACCCCGCGCGACGGGAAGCCCGGATACCGGCCAGCACATTGTCATATCCGTCGGGCACACGAGTGATGCGGGCGAAGCGGTCGGGATCGACGGCGTCCATGCTCACGGTCACACGTCGCAAGCCGGCTTCCTTGAGCGGCTTTGCCATGTCAGCCAGCAGGTGGCCGTTGGTCGTGAGCGCGATGTCGAGGTCCTCGCCATCGATGGTGCGCAGCTTGGCAAGCTCGCGGACGAACTCGATCACGCCTTTGCGCAGCAGCGGCTCTCCGCCCGTGATGCGAACCTTCTGGATGCCAAGTCCGGCGAGCACGCGAGCCATGCGTAAGTAGTCGGCAAATGAAAGATCGCCGTAGAGCGCGCCTTCATTGCCGGTGCGGCAATAGACGCACTTGTAGTTACAACGGTCAGTGACCGAAATCCGCAGATCGGTGATGGCGCGTCCGAATTTGTCGATAAGAGGCACGGTTTTTTGGCCTTCCTGGCGTCCTGCGCTCTTTGCGGTCAAAAGCCTTAACCGCAAAGGGCGCCAGAGAGCGCAAAGCAGACCACGTTCATTATAGATGCGCGGGAGAGTCGATCAGTCTCGTCAAGGTTTCGCGGCGAGGGCCTTGCCGATCGCGGCATCCGCCATTGGAGCCATGATTTTGAAACCGGCGGGGTTCGGGTGCAAGCCGTCATCGGCCAGATCGCGCTTCAGCAGACCTTGGTCATCGACCATGGCAGTGAAATAGTCGAGGTACACGACACCGTTGGTGGCGCAGTAATCCTTCAGCCATCGGTTCAAGGCCAGAATCTTCGCCGGAGAACGCTGGGCGAAAAAGTCCTGCGATTTTGGTGTGTAGTTGTGCACGGGCAGGACCGACGAAAATACCACTGCAATTTGATTGGCCCGCGCCAACTCAGCCAATGATGCATAGTTGGCCTCGATGTCCTCAAGCCGCATGGGGCCGGTGTTTCCGGCGATGTCGTTGGTACCGGCCAGAATGATCACCACTTTCGGTTTCAGATCAATCACGTCCCGGCGAAAACGAACCAGCATTTGCGGCGTAGTCTGGCCGCCGATGCCGCGGTTCACATAAGGCTTGCCGGGGAAATAGTCGGCGAGTTTCCAGATGTCGGTGATGGAATCACCGAAGAAGACCACGCGGTTCTCGCCGGGCGCAGGCGGATTGAGGGCGGCGTTGGCGTCGCGATAGCGGGCGAGTTGCCCGAAGTCGTCGGTAAAGACGGCGATCCGCGAGGCGCGATACTGGTCGAGGCCGGCAAAGCCGGTCGTGGGAATCGATGGTTGCTGGGCTCCGGCCGAAGCGGCCAGGAGTAGGGGGACTGCGAACATCGCAAGAAGGTGACGGGGTCTCGAGTGCATGTGCTCCTCGGAAAACCTTCAGAGGATACCGGAATCAGACGGATCGTCACAACCTGGCAGGCTGCGGAAAAACTAACTTTCGGGAAGCCTTCCAAAATTATCGGCCGTCACATGCCGTCATAGTTCGGTCCGCCGCCGCCTTCGGGCGGCACCCAGGTGATGATCTGGTACGGGTCGGCGATGTCGCAAGCTTTGCAGTGGACGCAGTTCGACGGATTCAGGCTGATGCGCTTTCCGTTGGGTTGCGTGGCGTCGTCCGTCATCTCGTACACATTTGCCGGGCAGAAATTCTGGCACGGGTTGCCGAATTCTTTTACGCAACGGGTGTTGCATACGTCGGTATCGTGAATCACCAGGTGGGCGGGCTGGTCCTCTTCATGCTTGGTGCCGGAGTGATAGAGGTCGGTGAGTTTGTCGAAGGTCAGCTTGCCATCGCCTTTGGCGGGGCCCAGAAGATCGGCTTCGTCGCCGCCGTTCGCGGGCAGTTCGGAGAGCTTCTTCAAGTGCTGGTATCCGGCAGTGGATGCGTAGCGATTGCGCAAGCCGCGGCCGCCGGTGAACTGCTGCAGGCCGGCATTGATCATGCCGCGCCAGAAACCATGCTCGAAGCCCTGATGAAAATTGCGGACCTTCCAAAGCTCGTCTTTGATCCAACTCGATTCCACTCGCCGCTGAAAATCGCTTAAGGTGGCGGCGGAGAAATCGTCTTTCTTCAAGGCTTCAAAGGCGGTCTCAGCGGCCAGCATGCCGCTCTTGATGGCGAGATGAATTCCCTTCAGGCGCTGG
Organism: Terriglobia bacterium; assembly: GCA_963814725.1. Taxonomy (GTDB): domain Bacteria; phylum Acidobacteriota; class Terriglobia; order Terriglobales; family Acidobacteriaceae; genus JAIQFF01. The sequence goes on along the minus strand of CAWFDY010000009.1, from coordinate 434,250 downwards.
GAATTCACCAGGCCGGCGGAGTCGCCGAGAACCATCCATCCGTTGCCGGCTACCGGCGGAACCGACCACCAACCGCCGTAAGGCATCGACTTGGCGCCGTATCGGATCATCTTGCCGCCTTCGAGCAGGCGGGCAACCAGCGGGTGCTTTTTGAACTCCTGCAGGACACGCTGCGGATCGAGGCGCGGGTCGGGATAGTCAAGACCGATGACGAAGCCGAGCGAGACCACGTTATCCTTTCCGCCGTAAATCCAGGCTCCGCCGTATTCCTTCGTAGTGAGCGGCCAGCCCATGGTGTAAACCACTTCGCCGGGCGCGATGCGGCCCGACGGAACCTCCCACAGTTCCTTGATCCCCTGTCCATAGGTTTGCGGGTTGCGGTCGCGATCGAGAGCAAAGCGCGCGATGAGTTGCTTGGTCAGCGACCCACGAGTGCCCTCGGCCAGGATCACAACCTTGGCTCGCAAGTCGTAGCCGGGTTCGAAATTTGATTTCGGCTGGTTCTGCTTGTCCACACCCTTGTCGTCGGTGCGAACGCCGGCAACGCGGTCGCCATCCAGAATCAGCTCCGAGCCCGCGAAGCCGGTGAAGATCGTGATTCCAGTTTCTTCCACTTTGCCCCCCAACCATTTCACAAAGCGGTTCAACGAGATTACGTAGTTGCCATGATCGCGAAGCGGCGGGGGCGTAATGGGAAGCTTGAATCTACCCTTTCGGGTGAGAAAGTAAACCGCCTCTTTCGTGACTTCAGAGTCAAGCGGCGCCTCTTTTTCAAACCCGGGAAGCAGCTCGCGCATGGAGCGGGGATCGAGCAACGCTCCCGAGAGGCAGTGCTGGCCAATCTCGCGAGCCTTTTCCAGAACGTAAATATTTTCCTTGCTGAGCTGCAACGCGGGATGGCTCGCGTTGTGCTGATCGATCAACTGCGACAGCCGCAGCGCACACGCCATGCCGGCTGGGCCTCCGCCCACGATGACCACGTCGGCGGGCATCTGGGGGCGTTCGATTCCGGTCAGGGGCTTGCGAAATATCAGCATAAGAAAAACCGGGCCACGGATTCACACGGATCTTCACCGATGAACCCGTTCATGGTTGATCCGTGTCAATCCGAGTAGATCCGTGGCTGATTTTACGCTCCCGCCTTCGCTTTTTTTACTTCTTCAATCAGCGGGGGCACGATATCGAACAGATTCCCCACCACGGCGTAGTCGGCGATTTCGAAGATGGGCGCTTCTGAATCTTTATTGATGGCGACGATAGTGCGCGCTCCCTTCATCCCTACGATGTGCTGGATAGCGCCGCTAATGCCCAGCGCGAGGTAGAGCTTCGGCGCCACGGTTTGTCCCGAAGACCCGATCTGGCGATCCATGGGGAGCCATCCCGAATCGCAGATAGGACGCGATGCCGCCAGTTCGCCGCCGAACGCTTCGGCCAACTGTTTGGCCAGTTCGATATTCTTTTGCTCCTTGATGCCACGGCCCACCGAAACAATAATTTCAGCCTGCGTCAGATCGACTGCCTGCTTAGCTTCCTTGAAGACTTCCTGCGGCCGGTTGCGAATGATCCCTTCAGCGATTTCGACGTCGATAGTTTCGACGGGCACGGGGGCGGAGCCGGCTTCCACCTTGTCCCCGCGAAACGCGCCGTTCTGGAACGTGACGAACCACGGCGCCTCGCCGGTGAAGCTCACGTCCGCAGCCAGCTTGCCCTGAAACATCTGTCGAGTGAAAAGAAGTTTGTCGCCGTCTTTTTTATATCCGATGCAGTCGCTGATGGCGGTGCGCTCCATCGCCGTGGCCAGCTTGGGCACAAAATCGCGTACTTGGTAAGTGTGCGGCAGCAGCACCAGCGTGGGTTGTTTTGACGCGATGAATTGTTTCAGCGCGGCGGCGAAAGCATCCGGAGTATAGGGCTCGAGTTTCGCAGACTCGAGAGCGTAAACTTTCGCAATTTTCTTGGCCGCGATTTCGTTGGCGAAGTTTGTGACCCCGGTGCCGGCGACCGCGGCTTCGAGAGCCCAGCCGGTTTCGACGGCCAGGGCTTGCCCGGCGGCGATGGTCTCCCAGGAGACGCGGTTCAGCTTGCCTTCGCGCTGCTCGACGATTACCAGGATTGAATTGGCCATGATTTAATTTTCGTAATTTTCAAAACACCGGAATCAAAACCAGTTTTCAGACTTCAGTTCTTGGTTCTCGGTTACAGGACGCGTACTTCGTTTCTTAATTTTTCCACCAGCTTTTTGGCGACTTCGGCTGGCGAGCCTTCAAGAAATTCTGTGTTCTTGGTTTTCTGCGGAATGTAGAGGCGTTCTATTTTCTGCAGGTTCGCGCCGATCGCAGATTGCACTTCGGCCATCGCCACTTTTCGCAAAGGCTTGTTCTTCGCCTGCTTGATGCCGATCAGCGTGGCATAGCGCAGCTTGTTGATGCCGGACTGAACCGTGAGAACCGCCGGCAGCGGCATATCCACGAACTGGAAGTAGCCGGCCTCAAGCTCGCGCTTGACCCGAATGCCGGTGTCGGTCTTTTCGATCTGCATGATGATGGTGGCGTGGGGCCAGCCCAGCAACTCGGCCAGCACCACGCCGGTTTGAGCATAGCCATAATCATCGGACTGCAGTCCGGTAAAGATGAGATCGAATTTTTCGTCCTTGATCGCCGCGGCAAAGGCGCGGGCGGTATTCAAAGCGTCGAGACCGACGAAGGCATTGTCTTCCAGATGGATGGCGCGATCCGCGCCCTTGGCCAGAGCCTCGCGCAATACCTGCTGCGAGCGCGCCGGGCCGGCGGTGATGACAACAACTTCCCCGCTGTGCTTTTCTTTTTGACGCAGGGCTTCTTCGAGGGCAAAGGCGTCAGGCTCATTGACTTCATACGACACGTCTTCGCGGATCCAGGTGCCGGACTCGTTGAGTTTGAGCGGCGCATCCTTCTGCGGTACCTGCTTCATGCAAACCAGAATTTTCAAGGCAGGACTCCATCCCTCGGCCCACGGCCGGGCAAACTGGTAAGTATAAATGAGCGGCGAGAGCCGGGAAATGCGGCCTATTCCGTGAATACCACGGACTGAACACCGGAGATCTCAAAGCGTTTGCGGCAGCGCATATTTTTGCAGGCCATCAGGTCATCTTTTCGCAGCATGTAAGAGCGGGCTTTGGCAAAGCGAGCGCGATCGCGCTCATCCGCACGCCCCGACAATTGTCGTTTTTTGGTGCGAACAATCCAGGTCACTTCGTATTCACCGGGCTGGTGGCAATGAGGACAGTTCAGGGTTGCCATCTTCTTTTCAGGCCGTTCGTCGAAAAACTCGCGCTCTTCCATAATCAGCTCAATCTTTCGCTTCAATTATTGCAGTTTTATTGCCCACAAGCTATGGCAAGATGTGTTGGTGGCGAAGAAGAAGCGCAAGCCAAAGAAGTTCAGCGCGGTCGATCAGGTGAAAGCCATGGCGAGGGCCCAGATTGGTTCGCCTCCGGCGGTGCAGGTTGTGCCGGACCGCCGGGAGAAGAAAATCGACAAGCACAAGCCGACCCTGGCGAAGATGCTCGAAACGGAATGAGAGTTACAGCGGCGGCAGCGGGATTTTGCCCGAGATTCCCTGCCCTTCGACAATCGTATAGATGAAATCCGCGGGAAGATTGCGCAGCACTTCCACCTGGCCGCTCGGCCACCTGATCTCCACGCTGTTCATCGTGGCTTCTGCCCCCAGTCCAAAGTGGAGGCGGGGATCGTTCTGCGAAATATAACTCCCTCCGGCGCGAACCTCGTTAAGCTGCAATAACTTCCCCGCCTTTACGGTCACGCGCGCTCCAATCGCGGAACGATTGCTCTTTGTGCCCGCAAGGCTGAACAACACGCGATGATTCCCGTTGCCGCCCTGATTAAGAAGCAGGGTCGGAGGCCGCCCCACGTTCACCAGCACCACATCGATATTGCCGTCGTTATTGATGTCACCGAAAGCGGCTCCCCGCCGGCTTTCTGGAGGGATGCCGGCGAGCGTGCTCGAGACATCCTGGAAGGTGCCGTCGCGATGATTGCGGAAGAGCTGAATGGGCTCGCGGTAGGCGAACCCGCCGGGAATGGAATCGACCTGCGGATACACGTGGCCGTTGGCGATCAGTAGATCGAGCCAGCCATCATTGTCCATGTCGAAAAAGGCTGCGCCCCAACCCACCATCAGAAAAGTAGGCTGCGCGATTTTCGCGGGCCAGCTCACGTCCGCAAATCCGTCCTTTCCCTGATTGCGGTAGAGAGTGTCGGGCTGTTCGTGAAAATTCGTCACGAACATGGAAAGGCGACCCTCGTGCATATAATCGCCCCAATCCACGCCCATCGAGCCTTGGGCCTGGCCGTCTCCGCCCAGTGCAATACCGGAGAGCATGCCTACTTCTTCAAACGTACCGTCATGTTTATTGTGGTACAGGTAATTCGGACCCGCGTCATTGGCCACGTAAAGGTCAGGCCATCCATCGTTATCGTAGTCGCCCCAGATCACGCCCAGGCCGTAGTAACGATTCGCGTCCTCCACGCCCGCCTTCTTTGAAACTTCTTCGAAGGTGCCGTCGCCGCGATTGTGGAAGAGAAGGTCGGATTCGCCGATCATGCCCCAGGGGCCGCACTGCACCAGCATTCCCTTGAACCGGCAATTTTTTTCGTCGCTGCCGAAGGTGGGCAGGTGATCCATATCGAAGTGAACGTAGCGAGAGACGTAGAGATCGACGAAACCGTCGCGATCGTAGTCCGCCCAGGCGGCGCCGGTACTGAATCCGCCGGCCGCGACACCTGCCTTGTCGGTGACGTCCTCGAACCGGCAGTTGCCGAGGTTTCGATAGAGGGCGTTTCCGCCGAAGCCGGTGACGTAAATATCAGGCAAACCGTCGTTATCGAAATCGGCGACGGCGACGCCCATTCCCCAACCCTTGCGTGTCAGGCCGGCGGCCGCGGTAGTGTCGGTAAATTTGAAATTTGCGTCCTGATGGTAGAGCGTGATCATGGGATCCCCGCCCTGGCGGTAGCGATCGATGGTCGAGCCGTTTACCGTGATGATGTCCAACTTGCCATCGTTGTCGCAATCGATCAGGCCAGCGCCGCCGCTCATCGATTCGACGATATATTTCTTCTCCGGAGTGGAGATATGAGAGACGGTCAGGCCGGCCTCGGCAGCGACATCTTTGAAGCGCGGCACCGGGGGCGGGGATTTTGGGGCAACCGTCTGAGCCGTGACGCACAATGACAACATCAAGCCCAGAGAGAGGATGGCACGCATGGCGATGGGAATTTTGTGATTATAGCCCACCCTGTTTTGAGCGGGCCGCGAACCTGTAACTTCTCGTACCCTCAGCGCATCTCCTTCAGCAGTGTGAGATACTTTTCTCAACGGTGGTTGGCTTCGATGATGAAGTTATCGGCTATCCTTTTGGTGCTGTTTTTTGCCGGGTCAACCTGGCTGCCCGCGTCCGATGTGCCCGCAGCAGTCACATCCGTTCCGGTTCTGGTCGAACTTTTTACCTCCGAAGGCTGCTCCAGTTGCCCTCCCGCGGACGCGCTTCTGCAGCAACTGGATCGTACACAGCCGGTGGCTGGAGCGCAGCTGATCGTGCTCAGCGAACATGTGGACTATTGGAACCACATCGGCTGGACCGATCCGTTTTCTTCGCGATTTTTCAGCGACCGCCAAAGCACTTATTCCGACCATTTCAAACTGAACAGCGTTTACACGCCCCAGATGGTCGTCGATGGCAGTGCGGAGGTTTTGGGCAGCGATCCGCGGCTGGCGAAGCAGGCGATGCAAAAAGCTGTGGCCGAGCCGAAGGTGGCGGTAAGAATTTCGGGCCTCTCCCTGGATACCGCGACCAGGAACTTGCAGGCCCACATTGAAACCGGTTCTCTGCCCGAGAGTCTCAAGATCCGCAAGGCTGATGTATTTCTTGTGACCGCGCTGAACCATGCGGAATCACAGGTTTTAAAAGGCGAGAATGGCGGCCGCCGGCTCACTCACGTGAACGTGGTGCAGAGTCTCTCGAAGATTGGCAGCATTGAGGCGGGAAAGAATTTTTCGCAGGAGGTCCACGTCAAGTTTGATTCGAAGACGGACCCCGCCAATCTGCGGATCGTCGTCTTCATACAGCAGGCGGGCCAGCGGCAAATCCTCGGCGCAGCCCAGCAAATTCAAAAGTGAATTTCCTTTGCGTCCTTATGCGGTAAAGGGGTTGATCCGACCTGCCCTTGATCCCGGAATGCTTATTCTGCTGCCGGCTCGGTCTTCGATTCGGTCTTGGATGCGGAGGACTCTGCGCCCTCTCGCCAGCCTTCGATGATCAGGTAGAGCACCGGAATGAAAAACAGGTTCAGTGTGGTGGAAACGAGCATTCCACCGAATACCGTTGTACCGACCGAGTGCCGGCCATGCTCGCCCGCACCCGATGCCAGGACCAGGGGCACGACGCCCAAAATGAAGGCCAGAGAGGTCATCAGAATCGGACGCAGCCTGATTCTCGCTGCCTCCACCGCGGCTTCCCTCAACGGCATTCCGCCGTGCCGCAGCTGTTCGGCAAATTCAACAATCAGGATGGCGTTCTTGCTCGACAGACCCACCAGCATCACCAGGCCAATCTGGCAATAGACATCGTTTTCAAGGCCGCGCAGGGACTGCGCCAGCAGCGCCCCCAACAGTGCCATCGGCACAGCCAGCAGCACGATAAAGGGGAGAACAAAGCTTTCATACTGAGCCGACAGGGTCAGATAAACCACCAGCGTGCCCAGTCCAAACAGAATCAAGGTTGTGCTGCCTGAACTCAATTCCTCCAGTGACAAGCCGGTCCACTGGAAAGCGAATCCCTGCGGAAGCACCTTCTTGCTCAACTCCTCCATGGCCTGAAGGGCCTGGCCTGAACTGAAGCCGGGAGCGGCGGAGCCGTCGATTTCCGCGGAACGGAAGAGGTTGTAGTGGCTGATCACCTGGGGCGCCGTGGTTTGCGCGATGCTCACCAGATTGTCCAGCGGAATCATGGAACCGCCGTCGGCGCGTACATAGAACTGCTTGATGTCTTTGGACTGGGCCCGGAACTGCTGGTCCGCCTGTATGTATACCCGGTAGGAACGATTGTTGAAATCAAAGTCGTTGACGTAAGCCGAGCCCATGTAGATGCCCAAAGTGTCGGTAATCTGCTGCAGCGGAACATGCAGGCTCTTGGCCTTCTCACGATCAATGGTCACGACAAACTGGGGATCGTTCGCCGTAAAAGTGGTGTAGAGCCCGGTCAGGTCTTTGCGGGCGCTTCCCTGGCGAATCATGCTCTGGGTCACGTTCGACAGTTCCTCCAACGTATGGCTGCCCTGGTCCTGTAATTCATAGGCAAAGCCGCCGAACTGGCCCAGTCCCTGCACGGCCGGGGGCAGGAATGGAAGAACAATCGCGCCGGATATGCCAAACAAACGTCCACGGATGCGGTTGACCACAGCGTCGGCGGCGTGCGCATCTCCTTTACGCTGGGAGTACGGTTTCAGCGGGGCGAATATGAGGGCCTGGTTCGAGGCGCTGCCGGTAAAACTAAAGCCCGAGATAGCGAAAATTCCTTCCACTTCGGGAACATCTTGCAGAATCTGTTGCACCTGCTGAGAGATGGCCTTCGAATATCCCAGCGAAGCGCCGGAGGGCGCCTGCACCGCGATGATGAAATATCCCTGATCTTCGGTGGGCACGAACCCTTTGGGCACACGCTGGAACATCACGTAGGTAAGGCCAAGAGCCGCGAAAAACAGCAGAGCCGCGATCAGCCGGAATCGCAGGAAGGTCCGCAAAGCACGCCGGTAGCCTTCGGTGACCCCGCCGATCATCCGATCGACCACCCTGAAGAACCAATTCTTTTCCCTATGCTCGCGGCCCAGCAGAATGGCGGAGAGCGCGGGCGTAAGCGTCAGCGCGTTAAACGCGGAAATCGAAATTGAGAACGCGATGGTCAGCGCGAACTGGCGGAACAGGATGCCGGTGGTGCCGGGAAAAAAGGCCACCGGAACGAACACGGCGACGAGCACAAGAGATGTGGCAATAACGGCCCCGGCCACTTCCGCCATGGCCAGTGATGCCGCCTTGTGCGCGTCCTTCTCGCCCTCCTGGATGTGGCGCTCAATATTTTCAATGACCACGATGGCATCGTCCACCACCAGTCCCGTGGCCAGAGTGATGCCAAATAGCGTGAGCGTGTTGACGGAAAATCCGAGCAGCTTGACGAAAGCGAAGGTGCCGATCAGCGAGACCGGAATGGTGACGGCGGGAATAATGGTGCTGCGCCAATCTCCCAGGAAGATGAAAATGACCAGAATCACCAGGATGATGGCTTCGACCAGAGTCGTGAGCACGTCGCGAATGGATTCGCCCACCGCCTCCGTGGTATCGAAGGCATTCTTGTATACCATGCCGGGCGGAAAATGTTTAGACAGGCGGTCCAGCTCGGCAATCACCAGCCGGTCCACTTCGAGCGCGTTGGCGGTCGAGAGCTGGGTGACGCCGAGACCGACAGCATTGTAGCCATCGAACATCAGATCCGAGCTGTAGTCTTCGGCCCCGAGTTCAGCCCGTCCCACATCTTTCAAGCGAACCAGGGTCCCGTCGGCATTGGTCTTCAGGATGATGTTTTCAAATTGCGATGCCTCGGTGAGCCGCCCGATGGCGCGCACGCTGATCTGGAATTCCTGTCCCGCCTGAATGGGGGGCTGCCCGACCTGGCCGGCGGCAACATCGACGTTCTGCTCCTGCAGCGCACTCACCGCGTCCGACGCAGTCAACCCGCGGCTGGCCATACGCACCGGATCCAGCCATAGCCGCATGGAGTATTTTCGTTCGCCAAAAACGATAACGTCGGCAACGCCTGGGACGCGTTTCAGGGAGTCCTTTACGTAAACATCCAGGTAGTTGCTCATGAAGAGCGGGGTGTAACGCCCTTGAGGAGAGTAGATGGCGGCGCCCAGCACGAAATTGCTGGAAGCCTTGGTGATGGTGATGCCGGTGGCCTTCACGGCATTGGGCAATCGGCCCTGAGCCGTGTTCACCCGGTTCTGAATGTCCACGGCCGCCAGATCGGGGTCGCGATTCAGGTCAAAAGTCGCGACGATCGAGCTTACCCCGTTGCTGCTGCTGGTGGAGGTGATGTACTTCATGCCCTCCGCACCGTTGATCTGTTGCTCGAGCGGCACCGTGACCGCGCTTTCCACCGTCTGCGCGCTGGCGCCGACGTACACGCTGGTCACGGAAACTTGCGGCGGCGCCAGGGTGGGAAACTGGGCAATCGGCAAGGTGGGGATCACGGCCCCGCCCGCCAGAATGATCAGCAAGGCGCAGACGGTGGCGAAGACAGGGCGTTTTATAAAAAAATCTACGAACATTTAAGAGCGGACCCTCAAAGGTCGGACTTCCTGCTTCAAAATAAATTTCGGGTGCGGCTGCAAAACCGGTAGAGCGCAGTCCGGGAAATCTCAAATTTCGCGCGCTAGCCTTGCGGTATCAGTACGGGAGCGCCGTCGATCAGGAATTGCGTGCCCGAAACAATAATCTTGTCTCCAGGCTTGATTCCGTCCAGCACCACGTAGTTATTGCCCATCATGTCCCCGACCTGCAGGGGCTTCTGATGAGCCACTGTTTTCCCGTCCTGTGGCTCGGCGACGAAGGCGAAATACTGTCCTCCGAGGCGGGAAACTGCTAGCACCGGCACCACGGTACGATCCTGCGCACCCCAGACGATGCGGGCATGAATGAACTGGGCGTTCCGCAGCTTGTCGTTGTTGTTCGCAATAGGTGCCTTGGCGAGGACAGTCTGGGTGGTCGAATCCACCTGTGGCGAGATAAAGCTGATGCGGCTGTTGGCGATCACATTGCCCGTCTGATCCACGATCTGCACCGGCAAATTTGGCTTGAGCTGACCGGAGCGCTCGATCGGCACATAGATGTAGGCTTCCAGGCTGCCCGGCTTGTCCACGGTAGTGAGGACGGTTGAAGTCGTGACCCGGTCCCCGACCCGCACCGGGATGTCGCCCACGATGCCGTCGCTCGGAGCGGTGACACGATAGTAATGGAGCTGGACGGTTTCCTGGCGGACCTGCGCGTGCAGAGCTTCCAACTGGGCGCGAGACTGCTCCAGATTCGTTTTTGACTGATCCAGAGCCTGCTTGCTGACGACCTTCGCGTCATACAAGCCGCTGTTGCGCTCGAATTCCTGCTGGTTCCACACCAGTTCAGCCTCTTTGGCCTTGACCGTATCTTCCTGGGTCTTGAGCGTGGCCTGCTGCTTGGCCGGATCAATTTGCATCAGCGGAGTACCGGCTGAAACGCGAGTACCGGAATGAACGAAAATGTCGGTAATTTGCCCTTCGACCTGCGGCATGATCACCGCCGAGTCGCGAGACTTCAAGGTTGAGACATATTCCGACGTGTCCTTGACGGAAACCAGTTGGGCGGTCTCAACCTTCACCGGAATTCCCTCAGGGCCTTGCGGCTGCGCTCCGCGAACGGAACCTCCGCTGCAGGCCAGACTTAGGGCTGTCAGGGCTATAGTGCCCGCCAGCGCAGCTCCGCCGACCAATGAAGTAATTGCCACTGCCCCCTGAGTATCTGCAAATTCATTTTTGGAGTGCTCCCACGAGCGCGAAGGCTTCCGCGCAGACTGCCAGGCACAACCGCTAACTGTAAGACAAAGCTAGTAGATGCCCGACAAGGAATTTTAGACTCGAAAATTGTTGGAAAGATAGGCGGGTAGGGCCGAGCGGGGAAAATTCAGGACTAAGAGCCGGGCGTTACGGCAGAAAAGCAGGCGGCAAGTGTTTAACGCTTGCGCGACTTGGTGGCTTCCTGCATCTGGCGTTCTTCGGCGACGACCGCAACGTAAAGCAACCCGAAGGCCAGAATTACCATCATCAGAACGAGTGTCATGAGTTCAATGTAATCGCGCGTGCGGCACGCGCCAAGATCACTGTGGTACTCGCGCGGTAATACCACGAACGTGCCATATCGATGTGGGGCGGACACTCCTGTCCGCCGCCTTTGACTTTGACTCGTCTGGAAGAGATAACCCCAAAATCTCAATTCAAAATCAACTTCAACGGCGGCGGACAAGAGTGTCCGCCCCACACGGTTCTGCTACATTGTTTTGCAAATGAAACCTGCGCGCAGCTTTGCCAGCGACAACAATGCCGGAGTCCATCCCGACGTCCTGAAAGCTGTAGCTGAAGCCAATCGGGGACACGCAGTCGGCTACGGCGATGATCCGTACACCGAATCCGTGGTCGGGAAATTCAAGCAGCAATTGGGCCCGGATATCGACGTCTTCTTTGTGTTCAACGGCACTGCCGCCAACTGCCTCAGCCTGAAAGCTCTTACCAACTCCTATCACGCGGTGATCTGCGGCGAAGCCGCGCACATTTACACCGACGAATGCGGGGCGCCGGAGAAATTCACCGGCTGCAAACTCATCCCCGTTCCGGTAACGAGTGGCAAACTTACGGTCGAAGCCGTGGACCGCGCCTACCACGGCATCGATGACCAGCACCATGTGCAACCTCGCGTCATCTCCATTACGCAGGCCACGGAAGTGGGGACGGTCTACCAGCCGGGCGAAATAAAAGCTCTCGCCGCCTGGGCTCACCAGCGCGGCATGTTCCTGCACGTGGACGGCGCCCGCATCGCCAATGCCGCCGCCAGCCTTGGACAAACCCTGCGGCAAGCCACGCGAGACCTGGGCGTGGACGTGCTGTCGTTTGGCGGAACGAAGAATGGCGCGCTCGGAGCCGAAGCCGTGGTGTTCTTCGATAAGAAACTGAGCCGGGACTTCTTGTACTTGCGCAAGCAAGGGATGCAGCTAGCCTCTAAAATGCGGTTTGCCTCCGCCCAGTTTGATGCTCTTCTTACCGGCGAACTCTGGCTCAAGAATGCACGGCACGCCAACCGCATGGCGCGGCTGCTGGAAAAGAGCCTGCGCGAGATCCCGCAAGTGAAAATTATTTATAAAGTGGAGGCCAACGGGGTATTTGCCAAAATCCCGCGCGCCGCCATCGCCAGGCTGCAGAAAAGATACTTCTTCTATGTCTGGAACGAACAGCAATCCGTGGTGCGCTGGATGTGCTCGTTCGATACGACCGAGCAGGATGTTAAGGATTTCGCCGGGTTCGTGAAGGCAACCCTGGGTTAAACAGACAGTGAGTTAAGCAGAAGGCGGTCAAGGCGACGGTAAATAGCAAACCGCCTCCGGCCGTAACTTTTCCGCAGCCCGCGAATCTCTGATGGCGGTAGACTGTCCCGCTTGCGATGATTCGGTTGGCAATGATCTGGGCAGAGCGCCGGACACCGGCGCTAAAATGAGGCTGCATGGATTCCAGCAAATTCAAGAAGGTCACGCGGCGGGAATTGCTCAAGCTCGCGCCGGTATTGGCGGTGGGGGCCTTTGCCATCCCCGGATTGCAGAAGCCGCTGCTCAAAGCCGGGGTGGGCTTCAGCGATTGGGCTTCGGCCCGGCTGTTTCGCTCCGGACATCTGGCTCCAACTTTTCCTGACTCCGAAGTCGTTGCCTTTGAGAAGTTCCCGATCAATGGGTACGACGTGGAGGATCCGGACGTTGATCTGGAGCAGTGGTCATTGGCCGTCACGGGAGCCGTCGAGAAACCGGGAGCATACAAGCTGGCGCAGTTTCAGGCGCTGCCCCGGGTACGCCAGAACACACGCCACATTTGCGTTGAAGGATGGGATGTGATCGGCCGCTTCGGCGGTGCGCGGCTTTCGGATTTTCTGCACCTGATTGGCGCCGACACTTCAGCCCGTTTCGTGTACGTCGAGTGCGCCGACGATTATTACGAGTCACTGGATATGGCGACCGCGCTGCATCCGCAAACGCTGTTGTGTTACGAAATGTACGACCGGCCGCTCAGCCGCGAGCACGGAGCACCGCTGCGTTTACAGATTCCAACCAAAGTTGGCTACAAACAGGCGAAATATCTGACCGACCTGAATGTCACCAATGTTTTGAGCCGTGCCGGCTACTGGGAAGACCAGGGCTATCCGACATTTTACGGTTTGTAATCGGCAGGAGAGTGGAGAGCCGCCATGACTGACGCCGTAATCGAAGTCGAATCGCTCAAGACGCGGGCCGCGGAGCAAGCGGTATACGAGCATCCCTGGGCGGTGCGCTTCTCCCACTGGCTGAATTCGGTTTCGCTGCTGGTGATGGTGGGCAGCGGCTTTCAGATATTCCGCGCCTTCCCCAGCTTCGGCGCGAAAATTCCCCAGAACGATCTGTTGCACTGGCCCAAGGCCTTTGCCCTGGGAGGCTGGCTGGGAGGCGCACTGCAGTGGCACCTCACTTTCATGTGGATCTACATTGCCACCGGAGTTTTCTACCTGGGCTATCAGGTATTCAGCGGGAACTACCGCCAGGTCTTGTTCATGCCGCGCGATATTCGCGGCGTGTGGCCCATGACGCATTACTACTTTTTCTTTGGGCCGAAGCCGGTTGTGCGCGAAGCTTATAACCCGCTGCAGAAACTGGCATACACGTCAGCGCTGGGCCTGGGTGTGCTGTCCGTATTGACCGGGCTCGCGGTGTGGAAGCCCGTGCAATTTTCCTGGCTGGCGTGGATGATGGGCGGCTTCCACTGGGCGCGGATCTGGCATTTTGCCGTGATGTGGGGGATCCTCATCTTTCTTCTGGGGCACCTCGTCATGGTTGTGCTTCATGGCTGGAACAATTTCGCGTCCATGCTCACGGGATGGAAGAAAAATCCTGAGTATCTTCGGCGCTAGTGGGAGTTGGTAAAAGGCTTGTCGAGCTGCGCTCGACTGGACAGCCGAGGGCGGTTGTCCTCACGCGGCTCGTGTTGGATCGCCGGGCTATCGCCTGCGCGAGTCCATCCAGATAAGACCCATGACGACCGTTGAGACACTCGCGAACCCGAAGGACGAAGCCGAGCAGTCCTTGATTGCGCGCATCTGTAACGGGAATTCTTCGCTCTTCGCCGAACTCGTCAAACCTTACGAACGCCGCGTGTATGTGACTGCCCTGGCCCTGCTGCACAATGAAGCGGATGCCCAGGATGTGGCCCAGGAAGCGATTTTGAAAGCCTTTTCCCGTTTGCGCCAATTTCGCGGCGAAGCGCGCTTCAGCACATGGCTGATCCAGATCGCAGTCAATGAAGCGCGCATGCGGCGGCGGAAGCAGCACGCCGAACTCTTCGAGCCCATTGCCGACTCGCCCAGGGAAGACGAAGGAACCTACACTCCGCGAGACTTCGCTGACTGGCGGGAAATTCCCTCCGAAGCACTGGAGAGAAATGAAGTCCGCGCCCTGCTGGCGAAAGCTCTCAGCAGCCTGGCGCAGAAATATCGCGAGGTATTTCTTCTGCGTGATGTGGAGCAGATGAGCATTGAAGAGACGGCGCAGCTATTGGGCATTTCGATGGCCAGCGTCAAGACACGGTTACTGCGCGCGAGGCTGATGCTGCGGGACATTCTGGCGCCTGCATTGTCGGATGGCTGGTTCAGCCCTACGCCTTTCGGGAAAGGGAGCAAGCCATGGTAGTGAGCTGCGAACAGGTATGGCAGGAGATCTCGAACTATCTCGAAGGCGAGGGCAGTCCTGAACTACGGGCCGCGATGGAGGCCCATTTTCACGAATGTCGGAAGTGTAAGGCGGTACTCGATGGAACCAAAAATGTCATGCACCTGTACTCCGACCATCGCGCGGTGCAACTTCCCGCTGGGTTTACCGCCGGCTGGCAGAAAAAGTTGTCCGAATCCATGCCGGCGCCCCGCGGCACCGCCTACGGATGGCTGATCGCCGTGGCCGCCCTCGCCTTGGTATCCGGCAGTTTGGCGCTGACCCGCTTCGATGCGCCTCCGAACCTCTCCCTGCGTTCCCAACACGCCGAACCCGGCAACGGTGTCCCGGCGCAAATGATGGTAGAGATTTCGACTGACGGCAACACGTTCCACGTGCCGGGTTGCAAGTATCTCCACAAACACGAGCATGCGGGTCCGGGAGAAATACGTTTGGTGGCGGCCGCCGAAGCCATTCGCGAAGGCTATGTACCTTGCGTTCGCTGCCTGAGGCAATATTTAAATCGCTGATTTTTGTCGTGATTCAGGATTTTCGCCGCCATCTAAGGGTATCCGCCTGGCCACTAGCAGATCCGCGGGAATAGAATCATGCTTGAACTTGCTGCGCAATCGCCATATTTGGAGGTACAGCTATGTTCATTCGCAAAACTACATTCGCCCTCATGGCAGCCATGATGCTGGCGGGTTTGCTGCATGCCGAAGATAAGGTTCAATCTGAATTGAAGTTCGTCGGGCACAACAAAGCCGAGAAAACGGCCGGCGTGTGGGTGGACGGGCAGTATGTCGGCTTTGTCAAGGAACTTTCCGGCGAAAAGAAAATCACGCTTCTGCCGGGCCCACATGAAGTGCTGGTGCGGCAGGCCTGGTACCAGGACTTCGTACAGCAGATTATCCTTGAGCCGGGACAAACCACGCTTGTGAATGTGGCGTTGGTGAAAGGTTCGCATCCGCAGGGTCGTGAGGCGAGCGCAGAATTAAAGATCTCCGCCACACCCACCCGTGCGGCGGTCTTCGTGGACAAACAATTTGCCGGACATGTTGACGAATTCGACGGCGTCGGGAAAGCGATGTTGCTCACGCCCGGTCAGCACAGCGTCCGTATAGCTTTGCCCGGATATTTGCCTTTTGAAACCGTGGTTGACCTTCGTCCCCACCAGAAGCTGAAGATTCAGACCGAGCTGCAGAAGGGCAGCATCACGGAAGCCGGCTCGCTGGTCAATCAGCAGTAAAATAGCGACTTGAGAAGAGCAACCCGCCTGCCGCTGGCGATTCTTGCCATCCTGTGTTTCGGGGTTGCGGGTGTCGTGCTTTTTCAGGTAGCTGCGAATTCTCACAGCGTTCTGCTGAAGTGGAATCCTTCGGTTCCTCCGCCCGGCTTATCCATCAAGGGCTACAACATTTATCGCGCCGGGCCAGACGGCATCTTCAACCCGGTCGCCGCGGTCTCCACAACCTCTTACACGGATCGCGGAGTCAGCCGGGGAACGGCGTATCGCTACCATGTGCGGGCTTTGGATTCCGGCGGCCATGAGAGCGCTCCCTCGAACGAGGCTTCGGCATCAATCCCCTGATTTTCATCCGGATCGCGAAGGGTCTGGTTCCAGCACCAGCTCTGACTTCGCAGAACCCCGATAAGTTCCGCCCTTGCAGGCATTTAAAATTGTTTTCAGAAAAAAACTTGAGCTGTCGATTTCACGGCCTGCCGTTCGACGTCTAAGTGAAGCAAAGACCAACTATCTTAAGGAGAACCGACAATGCGATTCATGGTAATCGTCAAGGCCGACAAGCACAGCGAAGCGGGAGTCTTGCCCAGCACCGAAATCCTGACTGCAATGGGAAAGTTTAACGAAGAACTGGTAAAAGCCGGCGTCATGCTGGCGGGCGAGGGGCTTCATCCCACTTCGAAGGGCAAGCGGGTCAAGTTTTCCGGCGGCAAGCACACTATCACTGACGGGCCTTTCACGGAGAGCAAGGAGCTGATTGCGGGCTTCTGGCTGTGGCAGGTGCGGTCGATGGAAGAGGCCGTCGAGTGGCTCAAGCGCTCGCCTTTCGACGGCGGAACCGAAATTGAAATTCGCCAGGTGTTCGAGCCTGACGACTTCGGCGCCCAACTGACGCCCGAACTTCGCGCCCAGGAGGCGCGGCTGCGAGCGCAAGGCGCTCAAAGGAAATAATCGAAAGCTTCGCCCTTTTCACGATGGAGCGGGCAGGCTCCCAGGGGCCGTCAATCGGAACGGTCACCTGGTGGCCGGGGAGACGGCAGAGGGTCTCATTTCGTCCGGGCGATCCTTCTCGAACAGCACGCTAAAAAGCTGATAAGCCGCAACCGGAATGACCAAAAACACGGTGCCAACCATGCCTATCACGAACATCCAGCTCAGGATATGAGCCCCAATCGCCATCAGGGAATTAAACATAGTCCACGCCCCCGAACCCCGTAAGGAGGATTCTACCCCTCCTGACCCGGTAACAACCCGTAATCTTTATGACTTTTTTATAAACTTTTTGGTTTGCTGGGGATGGAGGGTTAGCTATTCCCATGCTGCTTACCATCGCTATCCGGGTGCTGGAAACATTATTCGTGGCGGGAGCAATCGGCTCTGCCCTTGTTGTGATTATGACCGGTGTTGAGGACTTTAAGATGTTGTTTATGAAAGACGAGAAGGCAGTCCAGACCACCAAAAGTTAGAACTCAGCCGCCCCGCCGCCTCGATTCCCGCCGTCGCCATTAACCAGGCTTTCGCTCTTGTCGAAACCGTCGTGCTGAGTCCCCTCGGGCGAAATCAGACCCTGCCTTTCCGGACCAACACCATGCCGATCAATCTTCATCTCTGCCTCATCTTTGCCTCCCGCCCAGTGCTGCCCTTTAGAAGCCTTTGATGCCTGGCCTTTGACGGCTGCGATTTTCTCCCGAAAACCTGGCGCGCATGTCGAACCTGCCGCTCCTCGTTCGACATACAAGTAGGAGCAGGAAAACGGGAATTGCAGGAGTCCTACATGAAACGTCAGCACACATCATCGAAGCGATGGAGATCGATCACTGGAGGATCTCTCGTCGGACTGGGACTGCATATTCTGTCCACCAACGCAGAGTGCGTCGCCGGCCGGCTGAAAAACATGCTGGACGCCACTGGAGGCGAAGGGCTCGGATTGCTGTCCTCCCTGGCGCTCGGGGCTTCGCACGCCGCACACGCTTATGCTTCGGACCACCACGGATTTCTGCTGTTCCTGCTGCGGCTGTTGCTATCATTCTGGCCGCTGCTTCCGGTCATTGCCGGAACCGTGCTGTTGCGTGATGTTCTCAGCGATAAAATGGAAGAGGCGAAGGCGCCGGTAAAATATTTTCAAAATAAAGAAATGAGATGTCGATTTCGCTGCCCCTCGTTCGACGTCTAAATAGAGTCCGGATTTTGTCGGTAGAAACCGTTCAAAAACTGGGTTGTCAAATCATAACTAATTTCAAAGGAGATACGCCGATGCGATTCATGATGATCGTCAAACATCCCGAAAATCAGGGTCCCCCGCCAAAGTCGCTGATGGATGCGATTTCGAAGATTGCTGAAGCAGAGTCCAAAACCGGCACCATGCTGGGTAGCGGAGGCCTTGGGCCGACCGCACTCGGCGCCCGGGTTCGCCTGTCTGGTGGGCGCCTGACCGTGACCGACGGCCCTTTCACCGAGGCGAAAGAGGTGGTCGGAGGGTATGCCCAGTTCGAATTGAAGTCGAAAGAAGAGGCAGTCGAATCCGCGGTGAAATTCATGGAACTTCACAAACAGCACTGGCCTGAATGGGAGGGCGAGACTGAAGTTCGCCAGATGTTCGGGCCGGAAGATTTCGCTCCCAAGAAGTAGCGGGAGCGAGGCCGGGGTTAACCCCGTGCCGAGGCTTGCGCTGACCGATCAAAGATGATGTGATCGGTGGCATGGCGACTGCCGACATCCATCGCGCGATCGACGCGGTCTGGCGCATGGAGTCGCCCAGGCTCATCGCCGGGCTGGCGCGAATCGTGCGCGATGTCGGCGTAGCCGAGGACCTGGCGCAGGATGCACTGGTCGCCGCCCTCGAACAGTGGCCGGAGTCGGGCGTCCCGGACAATCCGGGCGCCTGGCTGATGGCGGCTGCCAAGCATCGCGCGATCGATCACTTTCGCCGCAACCAGCGGCTTGATCGCAAACATGAAGAACTGGGGCGCGCCGGCATAGTCCAGAAGATCGGAACTCGAGAGGTCCGTGCCGGCGAGGTCGTGATGGAAAATGTCGATCAGGCTCTCGACGACAATGTAGGCGACGACCTGCTGCGCCTGGTGTTCATCTCGTGCCATCCCGTGCTCTCGACGGAGGCTCAGGTCGCACTGACGCTGCGCCTGCTCGGAGGTTTGACCACCGATGAGATTGCCCGGGCATACCTGGTTCCGGAGGCGACGGTGGCGCAGCGCATCGTCCGCGCCAAGCGCACTCTTTCCGAAGCTCGCGCTCCTTTTGAAGTGCCTCGAGGACCTGAGCTGGCCGCGCGCCTCTCGTCGGTGCTGGCGGTGATCTATCTGGTCTTCAACGAAGGGTATTCTGCGACCGTCGGAGATGACTGGCTGCGGCCTGCGCTGTGCGAGGAGGCGTTACGCCTGGGCCGCATTCTCGCGGAACTCGCTCCCCGGGAACCTGAAGTCCATGGACTGGTCGCGCTGATGGAAATTCAGGCTTCACGGTCGAGAGCGCGGTTAAGCCCGTCGGGCAAGCCGATTCTGCTGTTCGATCAGAACCGTGCGCAGTGGGATCAGCTGCTGATCCGTCGCGGTTTCGCTGCCTTGGACCGGTCGGAAAAGTTGCGAAGCGGGCAGCCCGGCAGTGTCCTCGGACCGTACCTGCTGCAGGCTGAGATCGCCGCCTGCCACGCCCGGGCACGAACCCCGGAGGAAACGGATTGGACGCGCATCGTCATGCTCTACGGGGAACTGGCGCAGGTCGCACCCTCGCCGGTGGTGGAGTTGAATCGCGCGGTTGCGGTTGGAATGGCATCCGGGGCAGCGGCAGGCCTCGAGGTGGCGGATGCCCTCACCTCCGAACCTGCGCTCGCCAACTATCATCTGCTCCCGAGCGTGCGCGCCGACTTGCTGCGAAAGCTCGGCCGCTGGGAGGAAGCGCGCGCCGAGTTTGAGCGCGCAGCTACGCTGACCCGCAACGCACGCGAGCGCCAGTTGCTTATGGAGCGCGCGCGAAGCTGTCCGCCGCCCCCAGCGAACTGACGCCGCATTGCAATGAACCTACTGCAGTTCTTCTAAAACTAAGGAAACAGCTAACCCTGTTTTAGTCATCCAAGCTAAATCTTAAAAGGGAGATCCAGATGCCAAAAATCACACCGTTCTTGTGGTTTAACAACAATGCCGAGGAGGCGATGAACTTTTACATCTCGGTTTTCAAGAATTCAAAGATCGGCAAGGTCAGCCGCTACCCCGAAGGATCGCCGGCGCCCGCTGGAAGCGTAATGACTGCGACCTTCCAGATCGAAGGGCAGGAGTTCATTGTGTTGAATGGAGGCCCCGTCTTCAAATTCACGGAAGCCATCTCATTTGTGGTGAACTGCGAAACCCAGGAAGAGGTCGATGAGTATTGGGAAAAACTCACTGCGGATGGCGGCGTGGAATCGCAATGCGGTTGGCTGAAGGACAAGTTTGGACTGTCATGGCAAATCACGCCCACCGTATTGCCAAAGTTGCTGGGCGATAAAGACCGCGAAAAAGCAGGACGAGCCATGCAGGCAATGCTCAAGATGAAGAAAATTGACATCGGCGTTCTGCAGCAAGCCTACGATCAGAAATAAACCGAATTCCTGAACTGGGCTGGAGTTAGCGAGCGAGCAGGTGTCGGGCCAATTTGCAACTCGTGTTCCCATAGAATGGATCCGTATGCGTGCTCGCCTCGCTCTCCTCATCGCCGTTCCCACATTCGTGCTGGTGATGGTGGTGTGGCATCTGAAAACATCAACTCCCGCCGGCGCTCCCGCAGTGCCTGTCGCTTCACCGGGCGGAGCATCCCCGGGGACCGCAATTTCCGCCACACCGGATTCTGCCCCGACCGACATTTATGCGCACAACCTGATGCTGCGCAAGGGGCCCGACTTTCGCATCTATGTTCGGTGGCTACGCGGGAGAATGGTACGCACCCGCGGCAACGTCAATCCAAGCTTCGACGACCCTGAGTCTTTTCTCCTGGAAATCAAGAACGGCGTGATCCGCGCCAACATTGGAGATATCGGCCACTTCCTCAATACGGGAGACGTCGCCGGATCGCCCCTCAAAAACATCACGCTGCTGGCCGATGGCGACCAGATCAAGCTGAAAGGAACACTGCACAAACTGATATCACTTCCGGTGGAACTACTGGGCAGTGTCGCTGCCACCGCCGACAACCGTGTTCAGGTGCACGTCACCAAGCTCTCGGTCCTGAAAATTCCGCTGAAGGGACTGCTCGGGGGACTGCACATCAGCGTCTCGGACCTTTTTCATCCGCAAGGCATCTCGGGCGTTGAAATTTCCGGCAACGACATTTTCTTCGATACCGTCAAGTTGCTTCCCCCGCCTCATATTCGCGGGCAGTTGGCCAAAGTACGCGTGGTCACTCCGGACATCGAAGAAGTGTACGGCAATGGCGAAGATACGGTGGCCCGGGTCGAACAGTGGAGAAATTTTCTGCGTCTGAACGACGGCACCATCGACTTCGGAAAACTCACAATGCATCACGTGGATCTCATCATGGTGGATCTCTCGAATGATGCGTGGTTTGACCTTGATCTCAACAACTATCAAAACCAGCTGGTCAATGGGTACACTCGAATGACGCCTCAAGCCGGCCTGCAAATCTTCATGCCCGATCTGGACAATCTTCCAAAAAACAACAAAGGCCAGAGCATCAGCATGGAATGGCTGAAAAACCGCAGCCTTCCGCCACCGCAGGATGTGACTTCCAAATAGGATGGCGACGAGCTCGGGCCGGGGTGGAGCACCCCCTACTGCCTGCCTTCCGGATAAGGCGACAATCTGGCTATTCCGGGTTCACTCGGTTCGAGCAACCACACTCGCCGCCCTTTGAAATACCCGATCAATTCCTGATTTCGGTCTCCCATGTCTTGCGCCCAGATGACTTTGGCGGCGTTGATGTTCGCCCGGTTGTAAACCCATTCGTGAATCGGGTTGTCACTGGAGCTGTAGCGAACAACCACGAGATGCTCTCCGCCCGCCCGTTGCAGGTTTTCCAGGATCTGCGCCCGTTGCCAGTGCCAGGGATACATCGCGGGCTCCCGCGGCAGGTTGAGATATTCGGCGCAGATGCCATGTAGAAATACGGCAAGACACAGAATTCCAACGATGGGGACGAGGGCTTGTCCCAGATGAGTGCCGCCCCGCCGCCACTGCCGAAGGTGGCGCAGCCCCTGCACCACGATGGCATAAACGACGCAGGTCATGGGAGCAAAGTAATGAGGCTGGTGCCAGGCCTCGACCGCTAATCCAGCGAGAGTAACGGCTGCAGTGATCAGAAGAAGCCTCATGCGGCCATCGCGAAGCACGCGCGGCAAGGCCAGCAGCGAAAGCGGCAGCACCGGGCCAAGAAAGAACCACCACAAAGTTGCCAGCTTGGCCCATTCCTCCTGAGCCAATCCTCGAGCGCTGCGAGTTTTCAGATAGCGTGACAGCTCCCAGTCCGCATAAAACCTCCGCATCTGGAAGCTCCGGTACTCCGGTTCCGGACGAAGCTCCTGACCTAGAAAAAGCGGCGCGATGGCATACGTTTTGCGATTCAGCGCCTCCGGCATCTCAAACACGCTGCCAGTTAGGCGCCAGTTGTAGTAACCAGTCGCGGCGGCAGCCAGGCCAACCACGAGAGCCAGTGGGACTGCAACCCGCATCAGGGAAGACCGGGTTCGATGCTTCCAGAACCAGAGCGCAAGCGCGCATCCCATGGGAAGGCTGAAGAAGAACCCTTCAAAAGGCCGGCTGTTGGCGAGGACTGCCAGTCCGAATCCCAGAATTAAAGCATGACGTATTTTTTGCCAGCGCCGGATTCGCGGAAAAGCGCCTAGCACCAAAGCTCCACCCGTAGCCGCGACTGCGCCACCCCAATAGGAGTTCATCCAATAGCCGGCGATGCCCTGCCCCATGAGGCACAGCAGCCCTCCAAGCAATGCCCATTCCGGAGGGAACCATGCCTGCAGCATCCAGGTAACAGCGGCGCACATCGCACCCACGCTCAGCCAGACTCCGATCCAGGGAATGCCGGAAATGGCTTGACCCGCGGCCAGGGCAAGGCCCTGCGCGGGCGGATACATCGACATGTAAGCAGGCTGCTGCAGGATGTGCTCACTCTCGAAGTGCTCCCACATCGGGTGAGGAGGATTGGCCAGGCGGCCGGAGGCAAAAGTATCCGCTGCCAGCAGGTAGCTGAACTCATCCTGAAAATGCGGCTTCGGAATTGGCAGAAGAGACAAGAGGCATACTCGTATCGTCAGCGTAAGCACGCCTACCAGGATGACTGTGAGCCTGGGGTGTCGCAGCAGGGCGTTCAGCGTTCGTCGGACATATCCGAACACCGACGTTTTGCGTTCTGGTTCGATGCGCATTGTACCGGTCACCCCTGCCGCGTCTGGTTGGACAACCATCTACCGCGCAGCAGAATGATCAAGAAAAGCGGATTCGCTTTTTGAGTGCAGCGCGATCGCAATACCTGTCGCCAGCGTGGCCACAGCAAACACTATGAGATTCATCTGCTGCAAACGAAACTGAAGGGCCGCGTAAACGGGTGTCAAAAACAGGACCGCGAGAGACGCTGCCAGAATGCGGCCCGCTGGCTCGGAGATTTTCCCGGCTGCCAGCAGTTCGGCAACCAGCAGGACAGGAAGCATAAGTACGCTAAGGTCGTGCGCGAGCAAGTGGTAGCTGGTCATGACCGCGACCGCGAGGCAAAACGAGAAACCAAGCTCAAACGGCTGTCCTGGCGGGACGCGCCACCAGTACACGGCCAGCGCCACCAGCGCAAGTGAAAGCGTGACCAGCAGCAGCGTTGCCGCCCCGCCCTGCATGTGCAGTGAACCGGCAACCAGGCCACGCAGGTTCGGCATGCCGCGGGGATATATCCCGGCTTGCGCAGCACTGCGGTTCAGCCGCAGCACAAATCGAGGATATTGCATCACGCCGTTCCATCCGACCACTGCCGCTGAGACCAGCAGCAGGCCGAAAGCAGTGATGCTGAAACCCGCAACTGCTTTCCATTGGCGCCTGATCAAAAATACAACCACAAAAGGAAGCACAAGTTGAAACTTGAAGAGCGCCAGGCCAAGACACACTCCGGCGAGAAACGCACGACCCGTCGCCAGGGCCGAGAAGGCGAGGCAGTAGAGAAAGAGCAGCAGGATCGAATCCTGTCCCTGCAGCAAAGCTATGGCGATGGGGAAAAAAGCGAACATCGCCAGCAACGGCAAGCCCGGCAAAAAATTGCGCAGACTGGGCAGCCGGGAGCGCAGCAGCATCCATAAGCCCAGAATGAGGGCGAGGTTGAATCCCGTCCAGGCAAGGTATGCCGTGACGTAGGGCAGACGGGCCAGCGGAACGAACAATAAAGCCTCGAACGGAGGATGATTGAACGGAAGAGGATTCTCGCGGTGCTTTACGCCGGGCGCGAACCCGCGCTGCAATGCGAATTGCGTTTCGAGATCATAAAGTTGCCGCCCGCCGCCTTCGCGGACGGATTTGCCCGCGGTATAAAAAATCGTAAAGTCCGGATAGCCAGCCGCGATTTCCCTTCGCAGGCTGAAAAACAACCACACGTGCAGGATCACCATGGCGACCAGAAACGTGAGAACAATGGTGTGCGCTGAACTGCCAGGCGCGCGACGGGCCGTGGACATAGCCGGAGTATAGCGCGACTTCCTCCGCCGCTATTGCAGCAAGCTGCCTGCAGAAGAAAGCATGATTGTCGGCCCTGGCGGACGATTTTCGAACTTTCTGCTTAACCCCGACATTTTTGGACTATCCCTTTCAGCGGTTTGAGACTGAACTGCGCCGAATGGGTACGCTCTGGCAGACGATTTTCGAAACCCGCCTAAGTCTTAACTTCCGGGTTGCCGACCACTCGCCCAGAGGCGTCGTGTTTCTTGGAGCAATGATCGGGAACTGAAAATCTGCGTGGTGCAGGTTCGAAGCAGCCGCGCCGAATAGGTTATGATTGCGAACCTGTTCGGCGATCCATGGCTCGGTTTCGAAGGTCGACGTGGAATGAAATCACATGAAAAACCGTGGCGCATTTCTGGCGAGCTGTTGGCGGGATTGTTGCTGGTGTTGATGGCAGTGCTGGCCGGCGGTGCAGCGCTGCGCGAGTCTGTCACGATTGATGAGGTGGCGCATATCGGCGCCGGCGTAAGTTACCTGCAGAAGCTGGATCTACGGATGAATCCCGAGCATCCACCGCTGGCGAAGGTGTTGGCAGCCCTGCCCCTGGTGTGTCGCGGAGTTCGCGCGGACTACAGCCATATCTCGTGGACTTCCAGCGAGAAGTTTGTTCCGGCGTTCTTGGGGCAGTGGGTGTTTGGGGACTGGTTGCTGGAGAGGTGGAATGATCCGAAGAGCGTGCTCGCATGGGCACGATTGCCCATGCTGCTGTTGACGCTAGCCCTCGGATGCGCCGTGTACTTGTACGCGCGCCGCTTGGGCGGAGCGTGGGGCGGGCTGCTCTGCCTGAGCGTATATGTCAGCACGCCTGCCTTTCTCGCTTTTGGTCCACTTGTGCACACGGACCTGGCGGTGACGCTGTTTTCTCTCCTAGCCCTGTGGACCCTTGCCGAAATGTGGCAGCAGCCGAACCGAAAGAATGTTGCGCTATTCGGGTTGAGTCTCGCAGGGGCGCTGCTATCGAAATTTTCCTCGGGCATTCTGTTCGTTGCGTTCGTCGCGTTTTCACTGAGCCTGCGCTGGCGCGCCGTTCCGGTGCAGCCTCGGAGCCAGCCTGAGCTGGGCCAGTGGAGGCGCACCCGTCGGCGGGCGACGCTTAAGGGCGTCTTGTATGCCGCGGTGGGTGTCTACGCGTTTTACTTTGTCTTTTCGTGGCATCAGTCAACCGGCGCTCTCGAGCGTTTCGGAACGGGACCAGCGGCACTCTTCCTGCGCCGCCTTCTCATGCCTCCTTTGTTATATCTTGGCGGAGTGCTCTGGGTTGTGCTCACCGGGAGTCGCGGGACTTTTCTTCTCGGCCATGCCTATCCGCATGGCGTTTGGTTCTACTTTCCGGTTGTCTTTGCTCTGAAATCGTCGCTGGGATTTCTCGCCTTGCTGCTGCTTGCAGCCACGGTCGGAATCAGCAGGAAAGTACGCGGCGAAACGAGCATCGCAGTTATACCCACTCAATTCGCGCTGCATTGGCGTGTTCTCTGGGTGAGCTTGCTGGTCTTCACGGGCGTGTGTCTGCTTAGCCCACTCGACATCAGCATCCGGCATTTCAGTGTGCCCCTCGTGTTACTGGTTATGCTGCTCGCGCCACTGCCTCGAATGCTGGCCGATCTGCAACGGCGCTCCGTAGCGCTGGCGGGAACTGCGACGGCTGTAGCGCTTGCGGTGAGTTGTCTGTTCACCGCGCTCCACGCCTATCCCTACTATCTCCCCTATATCAATGCCCTGAGTTTCGGGCGTCCCGCCTACGCGCTCGTCAATGATTCGAATGTAGATTGGAATCAGGGACTTCCGGAAGTTAGGCGCTTTGCGGAACAACAGGGATTACAGGAAATTCCACTGGATCAATACGGATTCTCGAGCGTCAAGGCATTCGTGCCGCAGGCGTACCCCTGGAATTGCCAGACGCCAACTCAGGAGGTTGCAGGAAAGTGGGCGACGCTATCCGCTGCCAATTTGCTGGAGACGCGCAATTGCGCTTGGCTCCTGCAATACCCGCACGAGGCCCTGGCCGGCGGGAGCATTTATGTCGTGCGCCTGCCCGCGCAGATCCCGGCGGCCGGCAGTGCAGGCGGGCCGCCGCTGCCCTCAGCATATCGCACGTTTGGCGGCATCCCGTTTGAGACACGCAGCTTCTTCTCGCATGTGATCCAAAACCCAGACGACCTTCCCCGCGCCGTCGAATGGATGCAAACCGCATTCAGCGCCCCAGGCAAATCGCAGGGCCCTCCTCCCAAGTTCCCATGGGAGCGCTAATCGGATTTTCCACCTCGCTATGGATACCTATTGACGCGTTACCTTGTTGTGGGCGGATCACGGGCAAGGCGGAAGTAATCGGGTGTTGGTCGGGACGGGCAGACGATTTTTCGAACTTTTCTGCTTAACCCCGATATTTTTGAACTAACCCTTTCAGCCGTTTAAGATTGAATTATGCCGAATGGTTACACTCTGGCAGGTAATTTCCGAACCGGGGCCAAGTCTTAACTTCCGGTTGCCGACTACACTGACAGTGGCTGTCGTCGTAGCCGCATAGCTCCTATGAAGCTCCTGTCTTGCTGCTTACTACTTGTTGCTTTTCTATTTCCGTTTCCGATCTCTGCGCAAGACGCCGTTCCGCCTGCTGCCAGCGGACAGATCGACCGGCTTGCCTCCGAGGCAATGGCAGCCCTGCACCAACCATCGCTCGCGATCTCGATCGTGAATAACGGCCAGCTAATCTTCGCAAAGGGCTATGGCGTTTCCGATGTCGAGAATAATGTACCGGCCACCGTCGATACGGTGTATCGCATCGCGTCGGTCTCCAAGGCATTGACCGCCACCGCAGCGATGCGGCTCGTCGAAGAGCGCCGGTTAGATCTGGATGCGTCGGTGCAGAAGTACTGCCCGGCATTCCCAACAAAGCAATGGCCTATTACCGTACGCGATGTACTTACCCACCAGAGTGGCATTCGGCACTACAAGAACGACGCCGAAAGCATCAACACCCGACGTTACACGTCGATCAACGAGGCACTCACCCAGGATTTCGCAAAGGACCCGCTCCTCTTCGAGCCGGGCACGAAGTTCAGCTATACCTCTTATGGCTATGTTGTGCTCGGTTGTGTCATGGAAGGCGCCTCAGGCATAAGTTATGCCACGTACATGCAGCCGAAGATCTTCGGACCGGCAGACATGACTTCGACCCGGCTGGATGATGTCCTTGCGGTCATCCCTCATCGCGCGCGTGGATACAGTATCGACAAGGATGGCAAACTGCAGAACGCAATCTTACTCGACATCAGCAACAAGCCACCGGCTAGTGGTATCAACTCGAGCGCACGCGACCTCGGCCTCTTCATGGTGGCGCTGTATGGTGGCAAGCTGATCACGCCCACCACTTGGAACCAGATGATCACGCCAGCAAAGGCGCGGGATGGCAAGCCAACGATCTACGGCTACGGCTGGTTCGTCGGAGGCCTTCTTGGCACTTACCACGGCTTGCGCGAAGTCGGCCACGGCGGCGATGTCCAAGGATTTGAAAGCGTGCTCTACGCGATACCGGAGAAGAAGTTCGCTGTCGTCGCCCTAAGCAACGGAGAGGACGAGAAGGCCTCGATCAAGTACATCGCCTTGGCGCGCAAAATCTACGATGTCGTGACAGCGCACTAGCAGCGTAAGGTGCTAATCACACACAGTTCGACGAGCACTTTCAGCCTTGCGCCGGCTGGCCTCCCGTATAACGGGCAAACCAGAAGTAATCGGGTGTTGGTCGGCCCTAGCGGATTTGAACCCCGGCCCGCCAAATCCCGTAAAATAGGAATTATGGCTTTCATTAAAACGTCCAACCCGGCCTTGAGTGCGAACACCTTCCGGCTTCCCGATACGGCGCTGGGAGAAAGCATGACGATTTCCGGCGCCGTGAACCGGACCGGCATTCTTCTGATCTGCGCCGTGCTTACCGCGGGCTGGAGCTGGAACCGGTTTACGGTCGCGCCTGAAAGCGTCGGCCTGCCACTCATGGCCGGGTTGATCGGCGGACTCATCGTTGCCATGGTCACCATTTTCAAGAAAGAGTGGGCGCCGGTGACGGCTCCTCTGTACGCGCTGCTGGAGGGACTGGTGCTGGGCGGCGTCTCGGCGATGTATGAGGCCCGCTTTCATGGAATTGCCATCCAGGCAGTCGGGCTGACTTTTGGCACGCTCTTCGCGTTGCTGGTCGCGTATCGCGCGGGCGTGATTCGCGCAACGGAGAAATTGAAGCTGGGCGTGATTGCGGCAACCGGCGGCATTGCGATCTTTTATCTGGCGCAGTTTGTGCTGGGCTTTTTCGGTGTCCGCTTCGCCGCGATCAATGGATCGGGCGCCCTTGGGATCGGCTTCAGCGTGGTCGTGGTCATCGTTGCTGCGCTGAACCTGGTGCTCGATTTCGATTTCATCGAAAATGGCGCGCGTTCCGGAGCTCCCAAATACATGGAGTGGTACGCGGCCTTCGGTTTGATGGTCACGCTGGTCTGGCTGTATCTGGAAATTCTGCGCCTGTTGTCAAAAATCAACAGCCGGGATTAGCGAACGGCGGGCGCCCCGCTTTCAGCGCCCGTAGCGCGCGACGAATACCGCCTTGCCCAGCACGCTGTCTTTGGCAGTGGAGGTCACCATCGCACCGCTGGCTTCCGGCGGCACGTCCAGTTTTTCGACGCTCAAGGCATAAATCGTGAACCGGTAGTGGTGGAGAGGCTGCCCTTTATCCGGACACGGGCCGTGATAAGCGTCATTCCCCAGATCAGTTCGTCCCTGTTGAGTTCCGGCGGGCAGCACGGAGCTGTGTTCAGCGCCAGCGCCTTTGGGCAATGCATTAACGTTCGCGGGGAGGTTGTAGATCACCCAGTGCCACCATCCCGATCCGGTTTCCGGCACATCCGGATCGAACAGGGTGATGGCAAAACTCTTCGTACCCGCGGGCGCGCCGCTCCACTGCAATGCCGGCGAAAGGTTTCCGCCGGTGCAGCCGAATACATTTGCGGTGTACTCCTCCGGAACGCGCGTTGCAAGCCGCGTGTCGGGACTCGAAAGCACGAACCGGGAATGCGGCTTCACTTGTGCGCCGAGGATGCCGGCCGCCGCCACCAGCAGCAGGGCGAACAGCGTGGATCGGTAGAGATTTCTATCCGGCAACATTTTCAACCTCGCTGGCGAGATTCGATGTGTGTCTTTACTGGCGGCTCGCGGCCCGCAATCAGGGATGGCTCAAACTCCACACATAGGCCGCTACCGCTTTTAGCTGGTCAGGAGTAAGTTGTGCTCCGCCCATGGGCGGCATCGGGCTGCGATACTGTTTTGGTTGTGGCACGCCATCCGTAATCGATTTCAGGATTCCGGAAAAGCTGCCGTCGCTCCACAACCATTTCTTGCCGGTAAGATCGGGGCCCAGCGGAGATCCGGTGGCCTTCGCGCCATGGCAGCCGGCGCAGGCCGCTCCGCCTGCCTGGCCGTGGTAGACGCTGTTGCCCAGGGAAATCATGTCCGGCGTCACGCCTTCCGGAAGCTGGGCGCCAGCGTCGGGATGCGTTCCCTCCGGCGGCTTGGCCGCTGCCGCAACCACATCACCGGCCGCAGCCGTCGCGCTGGGACAAGGCGTCACTGATCCAGCCGTGGCCGCAGCGCCGCCCTGATAGACGATTCGATAGATGGTTCCAGCGATGTCGTCCGAAACGTAGAGCGCGCCGTCGGGCCCGACGGCAAGGCCCGAGGGACGATGCACAGCCCCTTCCGGAGTCATGACCGCGCCAGCAAAGCCATCGGCAAAAATCTCGCAATTGCCGGATGCATGTTCACCGGCGAGCGGCTGAAACACTACGTTGTAACCGCCCTGCGGAAACGGCGCCCGGTTCCACGAACCGTGGAAGGCGATGAACACGCCATCGCGATAACGCGCCGGAAATTGCTTTTTGTCATAGTGCACCATCGCATTCGGCGCCCAATGGGCGGGGAACACTGCAGCCGGGCCGAGTTTGCCGGCGCACGAACCGAGCGCCTTGCCGCCGTCACCGCCGTATTCCGGCGCCAGCACCAGTTTCTGCTGAAAGGCGTCGTAGTAACACTCGGGCCAGCCATAATCTCCGCCCGATTTCAGAAGCATTACTTCCTCAGCCGGCAGCGTGGCTTCCTGGTCGGCCTTGTAAAGGTCGGGCCAATTGCTGTGTAGTTGATCGCGTCCATGCTGCGTGACAAAGAGGCGCCCGCTTGCGTCGAAGGCAAAGCCTTCCCCATTGCGGACTCCGGTCGCGTAACGCTCAGCCGGAGAAAACTTCTGTCCGGATTTATTCGCGTCATAACGCCAGATTCCGCCGCGAGTCTCAAGCTCCACGCAAGGGTCCGCGCCCGGTACGTTGGGCTGCCGGTTTTTCGGCTGGCAGGAGTTGGTGGCGGTCCCGACATCCACATACATGGAGCCTTTGGGATCGATGATGAAGGGATGCATGGGATGATCGCCGCCCAGCGGCAGCCCGGAGACGATGGTTTCAGGGCCATTGCCGGGTACGAGTCCGCTCGAAGGCAGCGCGTACCGCACGATGCGATCGTTGACCTCGACGTAAAGCGATCCTTTATATATGCCGATCCCGGTGCCGCCGGCTGCGCCCGTCTGGATGGTTTCCCCGAAGCGCTCGATCGCGCCCGCTTTGCCCGCACCGCTCTTGTCTTGCAGCGCCACGAGAAATCCGCCGGGTTGGGTGGGCGCGTTATCGTAATACTCGCCCGACCATGTGTTCGCGTAAACCACACCGTTCGGCGCGACAACTATGTGGCGGGTGTGTCCGATGCCGTCGGCGAATACCGTCGCGCAAAAACCAGGGGGCAACTTCAGCCCACTGTCATCCTTCGGGCATCCCTGAGTTTTAGTGTCTCCGCCCGGGCTGGATGGGCCTAGCTTAGGTTGACTCTGAGCCAACGTCCACGAACTGCCCAGGCACAATGCCACTACCTGAGTGAGGACGCACAACCGAGTTCTCGACAAGACGGAAAATCGCATTGAAAACTCCCGAGACTCAATGAAAAACAGGATGAAGAATCGGGAAAATATACCATAGCCGTCGAAACCAGGCGGCGGGCGGTCGCCAATGTGTGATCAGCCGCCGCGGCAGGCCGCGCAGACTGCGAAGGAATGGCAGTAGTCGAGCTTTTGCGCATTAGTCCCTTAGTGATCGGGACAACTGCCCCTCTCAAGTCAAAAGGACGGCTTGGGCGACCCGCCCTCCTCTACCATTGCATTGGAATCAATGCTAAATCGGCGGAGTAAGCTCCCCATCCGACCACAAGCTTGTGAAATCGCCTGATTACGACAGCTAGCTTCCCGTATCGAGCCGGTTCTCCCCGATTCTAGTTCGACGCAGGATTCAGGCCGATCCGCCACGGCGAGCGCTCGTCCCAGCGCTGCATTGTGTCGCTTGCCCACGCCGTTGTCTTATCCGTATGGCACGATGTGCAGGGATTGGGGATCTTGTATTTGTCCGTCATCGCGGGTGTGATGAATCGGAAAGTATGCGCGTGAACCATGGTATTTGCCGGTCCTTCCGTTTCAATCGCAGGCATGTGGCATGCGACGCATTGGTTTCCCGCGCTGCCATCGTTGTGGTGCGTGTGTTCCTCAATCGTCGCTGTTCGTGGACCGTTCGGCGAGGATGGTCCGTGACAATCAAGGCAGAGTTCCTTAGCGGGCTTGCGTAGTTGAGCATAATTCGAGGTGCCATGAACATCGTGGCAATCGAAACATGTGATGCCGCGACGATACATCACGCTTTGCACAAAGTCGTTGCCCTGCATCCGGTTTTTGTGGGCTGTGCCGTCAGGAAAGTAAAGGAAATTCTTCGGTTCCCCAAGAGTATGGTCCTCCAGCTTCCAATAATCCGCGAGCTTCAAGCCCACGCGGTAGCCAACGGGCCAGTCGTAATATTTACCTTCGATTGGGACTGAAAGCGGCTGCCCTTGCGAATGGCATTGAATGCAGGTGTCACTGGCCGCTACGTAATCCATGTGTGCCGGATTAAGGATGTTACCGCGTGTGGGATGCGCGACGTGTTCGCTACCGGGGCCGTGGCAGCGTTCGCAGCCCACATTCCACTCAGCTACTTGCTTGGTATGAATGTCATAGCCAACCGAGTGGCACCCGTCGCAGAGCGGCGCTGTTGGCCGGTGCATGTTGTCGGGCGGATAAAAGGCAGCCCACCAATCGCCCCCGGTCGGCGGCACTTGGTACTTGCTCCATTTCTTGTTTACGATTTCCCACTGCACCGGCAGCGGGAAATAGTCGTCGCCCACTTTCGTGAAGTACCGCTGCTTCCAGATGCTCCCGTAAACGAAAGCAACTTGATCTTTGGAGAATTTGTATATGTCGTTCGTAGCCAAGTCAGGAATGACCGCGTCGAGATGCTCTCGCGGATCGCGGACAACGTTGGCCATTGGTGTTTTCTGCCAATGCTTGTAAATCTCCGCGTGACACTTTTCGCAAGCTAGCGACCCGACGTAGTGCGCCGAAACGGAAGTTCGCGTCTGCTGAACATGCTCCTGCTGCGATGGGGGCCGAAGGCTGCGAATATAAAGAACCAGCTTCCAGCTGTCCACACTCTGCGCCTGATGTGGATCGCCCCACGCGGGCATTCCGGTTAGCTCCACGCCATTTTCGATGATGTAGTGTATTTCGCCATCTGTAAGGTTCTGTGTTGGTGCAGCGCGAAGATCGGGCACGCGAGGATAGAGTGACTGTCCCACAGGCGTCAACCCGCTACCATCATGGCCATGGCAAGTCTGGCATTTGGCAAGGAACGCATCGCGACCGTCTTGAAGATTCTGCGGAGTGGTATCGAGAAGATTGTTTTCGTTTCGGGCGGCTCTGGGTATCGAATAATCTCGCACTGCGCGAGCGGCAGCAGCCTCAAGCGCGTACGGCTCGTTTGTGGCACGAAAGCCTTGATGAATCAAAAGCGCCGCACCAATTACAACCATGACCAAGACGAGCAGCAATGCGAGAATGAACGCTTTCCAAGCCTTCACCTTGCCTCCAGCACGCCCTAGCCGATGGTAGAGATTCTAACTGACAGTTTTGGTGGTTCCAAGGTGACCTCGCACATATGCTTGATGCAATCGCAACTTGCCAGCTTTGAGGTTTATGTCTTCCCAACACAAAGCAACGATTTCAGAAGGCAGTAACCCCATCAGACCTGCGAGGCACACGATGAGTTGCGCATCCACTCGCGTCAGCCTGTTGTTAACGATGTCCATCAACTCACTGAGTGTGTAATCGGCACCCTCTTTCGGCTTGGGTGGTTTGCTTTTGGTCTTGACGTTGCGCCATGGGTTAGACTGCAACACACCATCGTTCCAGGCGTGCGTGAAGATGCCAGAAGCCAAGCTCCGAATGTGGGCCACGGTGCGCCTTCCGTACCCCTCAGCAACCCTCTCATTGAGCAACTTGCTGCCGTGGTGTGGCTCATACTCGATGAAGGTGCGCCCGGTGAAATGGGTTTTGAGGTGGTTCCCCCAAATCTCTTGATACCCGGCCACGGTGGTAACCAACATAAGTTGTTTAGTTTGTTGTAGATTGGAAGCGTATGCAACCCGGTGGTTGTCCCGGTCTTCAAAACCGGCGGACGGCGGGTTATCCCGTCGCCGGTGGGTTCGACTCCCACTCGCTTCCGCCAAGTTTTTCAGTGCGATAGAGAAAACTAAGCGATGCACAATCTTGAGATCACAATAATGGGACCAGGAGGAGAAGCAAATCAACGAGCTGTAGAAATCAGTTCCACCCGATAGCTAGAAGCGATCACTTACACTTTCGCCACTTCGGCGACGAACGCTCCCGCTGGGCTTCCGGGCATGAGCCATCTTCTGCAGATCACCCAAGACTACCAGTGCGTTGCGGAGTGCAACGCGTTCCGTGGCACTGCCTGCATTTTCATCCTTGAGCAATTCTTCCATTCTTCTGTGGATGGCGTCTGACGCGTGTTCCATGGGCTTTCCCAGGCTAACTCCTTCTGCACCGAACAGTACAACATCCAGGAGGTCGCTCCAGTTATTGCTGCCATTTGTAGCCATGACGTAACTCCCTGACGCTCGAGATGCAGCAGTACTTTTGGAATGTTCTTGCTATCCGAGCAAGCTACTACGAAAAGAAAAAAACAGGTCCCACACGACAGTTCATTCGGCGCGGGATGATGGTCACTGTCCCCAACGGTTACCCGACCGACGGGCGGATTCTAGGCCTGTAGGACAATTGGAGTCAAACCATGCTTCACATTCTGGAATCATTCAGGAATTCGAGGACTAGTTCAGGGGTCTAACCAATTGCTTTGAGTACGCGATTGCTTAGTGCCAACGTGCCCCCGCCTTCTTCAGGTAATGCCGAACAACGTATCCCCACGGGATGATTGGAATCAGGATCACGCCCAACGCGATCGCCGTGAAATCCTCTGTGAATTGCGCGGTGTGCACGCCCGCCCTCCATTGCGGTAGCCCGTAATCGATGAGCCAGATTGTCTTCCACGCCAGCTCGAAGAGAAGTATGGGAAGCATCTGCAGCGGGTAGCGAAGCCCGAAACATGCAAGCAGCCAGAGCCCGCCGAGCATGCTCGGGATTACTCCGCGCGCCGTCGGATCATGGCCTATCAATTGCGGCAGAAAAACGATTCCGCCGCCGATGACCAGCAGCAGGTACATCGCGCGCAGTACATAGAGCCGAGTGAGAGAGACTTCGCTTTCAATGGGGGCCGCAGTGGACGGTGAGATGCTGGCAGTATTCAAAGTCATTTCAGATCTCCAATCTCATCAAGTGACACGGACGGCCGCTCTCCGGTGGTGGAATCGCGTCGAAATTCCAGAAGATCGCCCGGTTGGCAGGCGAGCGCTTCGCAGATTGCCTCAAGCGTCGAGAAGCGGATAGCCCGCGCTTTGCCGGTCTTCAGGATCGACAGGTTCGCAAGGGTGATGCCGACTCGCTCGGCCAGCTCGGTCAGCGTCATGCGCCGGTCGTGCAGCAGGTCGTCGAGCTTGACGAGAATGGCCATCAGACCGTGCCCTCAAGATCTTCGCGCATGCGCGTCCCTTCAAGGAACACCTGCGCCAGCACGAACAGCAGCAGGACGGCGAGCCAACCGGTAAGGTCGAAATTGCCGTTGATGCGCAGCGGCAGTTCCGTGGTCGAGACCGCGGAAGCAATCGCGACTACGCAGATGTGGAGCAGCTCGAGGCCGAGCAGCGCCCAGGCGATGGTCCGCAGCCGCCCCGCATTGTCCAGGGTGAATGGTTCTCCCACGCGGACCGATTCGACAATCCTAAGCAGCCGGCTGAAAACCACATAAGCGATGGGTGTGCCTACGATGCCGATCACTATGATGGCGCGCATCCCGGCAACCAGGCTCTCGTGACCCGCGACCGCGCCGACGCCGAGCGCTCGCCAGGTCCATTCCTCAGCCAGGAAGCTCATCCCGAGCAGAGCGAAAATCAGCGCTCCGAGAATCCAGTTGAGGACGATCATGATCCGCAACGTGACCCAGGTCGCGAGTAGCATCTTCGAAGGTTTCGTTATGGCTTTGAACATAATTATCGATAAACGATAATGTATTTATCGCTTTTCGGCAAGTGCTATGTGGCGAAAGGCGCAAGTGGTGGCAAATGCTGGAGCCTGGCTGGCGAACAGGGTCCACGAAAGGGGAGGAACGGGTATGGCTGGCTCATCAGCTCCTTTGACGGATAGCCGGCAAATCCGGAAAAATTCGACAGCGCGAAGGCCCGGATAACTGACAGGTCGGCTTATAGGGGATGATCCGTTTGGGTCGCCGAGTCGAGCATGATTTGTGGAGGCGAGAACCTCTCTCTTCCCAATAGCTCCATCGGCTGAACTGCACAACTCAATTTCTGAAGTGAGGGCTGGAGCCGGTCAATCACGAAAGCGTTTTCGATGTGCCCGAACGGCGCACTCGATGCAAGCGGGTTCATGCGTGCCCGATTGTTTTCACCGAGGGTTCGCAATTTCGACAGACTGGCAGCGGAATTGTCCAGGTCTTTTCATTTTCGAGTGTGAAAAATGTTGCCGAGTTGTTCTCCATCACGGTGCCGCAATGGGCACAGCGGCGCTCCGGCATTCCGCACAATCGATCCAGCCATTCTTCGACGGCGTGCATCGCTATGCGTTCACCGCTGGTGGATCGTTTAGCCATGTTACAAACGTAGGCTCATCACGCGTCGATTACTGAGCTTTATTGAACACATCGGCATAAATTTGATTTAAGCTTTTGTGCGCCTGGCCGCCGTTCGCGGGATCCAGGCGAATCGATGAACGAGGGGTTGTCCAATATGCTTGATCGTCGCAGTTTCATCATCGCGACCGGACTTACCGCGATCGCGTCCACCCGCGTTCTTGGCGCCAACAACACAATTCGAGTAGGAGTCATTGGCGCCGGCGGGCGGATGCGTGGGCTGCTCGATGCCGCCGACAAGGTTGGCGATTACCAGATCGTCGCCGTGAGCGACGTGTATGGGCCTCACCGCGATGCGGTAAAGGAGCGATCAAACGGCATTGCGACCACCCACCTCGATTACCGTGAAGTGCTGGCGCAAAACATCGATGCAGTGATCATCGCTGCCCCGGACCACTGGCACGTGCGCATGGCAAGCGACGCACTTGCGGCCGGCAAAGATGTTTACCTCGAAAAGCCCGTCAGCCACACCATCGAAGAGGGCGTCGCATTAACGCGCGCCGTCCGTTCCAGCAAACAGATTCTGCAGTGCGGCATGCAGCAGCGCAGCTGGCCGCATTTTCGCGATGCGGTCAACATGATCCAGGGAGGAAGCCTGGGGCGGATCACGCAGGTGCGGACGTACTGGTGGCAGAACTATCAGCGCAACTGGGTTCCCAAACCGATCGATGCACAGGCGCTCGATTGGAAGCTTTGGCTTGGGTCCGCTCCCGATCAGCCTTTCAGCGAAGAAAAATTCAATCACTGGCGCTGGTTCTGGAATTTTGGAGGCGGTGCCATGACCGATTTATTCAGTCACTGGATCGACGTGGTCCACTGGGCTATGAAGTCGGATCAGCCGCGCGAGGCTCAAATGCTCGCGGACAAATATGTTTTCGACCAGTGGGAGTGCCCTGACACAATCCAGGCCGCCTTCCGCTACCCCGGATTCGATGTGGTGTACGAGGGCATGATGAGCTCCTCCATCGATGATGGTGGACTTGAATTCCGCGGGACGGAAGCGACCTTGAAGATCGATCGCAACAGCTCCGCGGTTTATCGCGAGGGCGTGCAGACTGCACAAAATCCGGTACTGACGGAACACACCTTCCGCGATGGCACCATCCCGCACATGCAGAATTTCTTCGATTGCGTCAGGACGCGCACCGAGCCGAATGCACCGGTCGAAACCGGAGTCGCCGCCGCCCGCGCGGGCCACATGGGCAATCTGGCTTATCACCGGGGCGGCCAGGTAGCGTGGCCCGTGAAGACCTAGGACCAAATCACGGCTGAAGGTTTCCTTTTTTACTGTCCCTCGGCCAGCTCGCGCACCCATATATTCCGGAAGTGCACCGGGTTGCCATGATCCTGCAGGCTGAGGGGCAGTTTGTCCGGCGTCGGTTTGTAAGGCGGCCTGACATGATGGCCGGTGGGGCCTGACAATTCGACATTGTCCTGCACCAGCACCCCGTTGTGGAGCACTGTGACTCGCGCCGGACGCAGCACCTTTCCGTCGGTGTCAAAACGCGGACCGTGAAAAATAATGTCATAGGTCTGCCATTGTCCCGGAGGCCGCGAGGCATTCACCTGCGGCGGGAATTGCGCATAGACGGCGGAAGCCTGACCGTCGGCATAAGTCTTGCTCTGGTAGGAATCCAGCACCTGAATTTCATACAAGCCCATCAAGAACACTCCGCTGTTGCCGCGTTCCTGGCCCTCGCCCACGGCAGGCACTGGCTCGGAAAACTCCACATGCAACTGGCAGTCTCCGATCGCCTGGCGGGTGTGGATGATGCCGGTGTGGGGCACAACCTCCATGAAGCCATCCCCGACCTTCCACTTCGCGGGCTGACCGTCTTCGCCCACCCAATGGGATAGATCCTTGCCATCGAACAAAACGATGGCGTCGGAGGGAGGCTTCCCTGGGAGATCCTGAGTGCTCGCCGTTCCCGCTTCAATGACTGGAGGAACCGGACGTTCCGGATCATTCGGTTTCCATTTCGGATCCACCTGCGCCACGGAAAGCCACGCACCGCAGCAGACGAATACCAGCAGTAGGGAGATGTTTCTCATCGGCACACACCTCGTCGTCGAAGATTACCGTCCAAAATACACGGTTCAAGATACACGAGTACGGCAGCAGCGAACGAAAACCGCCGGTTCACCGCAGCCACGGGCCGAAAGCGGTCCCTATATTATCCCGGAGGCTGGTATAAAATCGCAGGGCGCGGGCTGGACGCACGCTCAGGCTCCGTTGAACAAAGGGCTGGGCGGATTTCAGAACGGCTAGAGGCTAGGGCCTGTGAATCGAAAAGTGTCCCAACGGACACGAATGCAACTGGCGTTTGGCGCGGCGGTAATTCTGCTTCTTCTGAGCGGAATTGCTGCCTACATCGCGGGTGCCCGCCTCCGAACCGCTCAACACTGGGTCGGCCACAGCCATGACGTCCAAGCTGCTCTGTCTGATGTCAGCAATATCGGCGCGAGGGCGGGACGGGCCCGCACCCAGTATGTCGATACCGGCGACAGTGCCTTCTACGAGGAATATCAATCGGCGGCGAGCGAGGTTCAGTCCAAAATAACGCATCTGGGACCACTCACCTCCGACAATCCGGAGCAGCACGCCCTCTGGGAAAATCTCAACAGCCTTACCCAGCACCGGCTGGAGGTGCTGAACCAATCGGTGGAGTTGAAACACAGCGCGGCCCCCGATACCTCAGAGCAGGCCCGGCTGCGGCAGGAAATTATTCACGTTTCCTCGGACGCCGATGCACTGGCACGGAGAATGCAGGACGAGGAACAGGAAATTCTGGAGGCCCGCCGGGCGAAATCGGAGCGGCTCTTTGGCATCACCGTCTACATACTTTGCGCCGCCTTCATCCTGGCGATCTCGCTTTTCTTCCTGCACTATCGCATGCTCAATGCGGAGTTGAAAGCGCGCCAGCAGGCCGAGGCGTCGCTGCGCACTCTCAGCGTGCGCCTGCTGGAGTTGCAGGACCAGGAGCGCCGCAGATTCTCCCGCGAACTTCATGACAGTCTCGGACAATACCTGGTGGGAGTGAAAATGAACCTGACCATGCTGGGCGACTCGGGGCCGCCCAATCCGCTGATTCCTGAGTGCGTCAAGCTGGTCGATCAGGCCATGACAGAAACCCGCACCATCTCCCATTTGCTGCATCCGCCCCTGCTGGATGAAACCGGTCTTGGGTCCGCGGCGCGCTGGTATGTGGAGGGTTTCGCCAAGCGCAGCGGCATTCAAACCACGCTCGATATGCCGGGAGATTTGGGCCGGCTGCACACTGCGCTGGAGCTTGCGCTGTTCCGGGTTCTGCAGGAAAGCCTGACGAATGTGCATCGCCACTCTAAGAGCACGAGAGCGGAAGTTTTCCTGAGACTTTCCGCGGATGAGGTTGAGCTTCGGATCAGAGATTACGGTAAAGGCATTCCGCCGGATGTCTTGAGCCGGTTCCGCAGCAACCGCGCCCATGGAGGCGTTGGTTTAGCGGGCATGCGGGAGCGGATCAACGAACTGGGCGGGCGTCTGGTCATGGATTCTGATGGGCACGGCACCCAGGTACTCGCCACCCTGCCTCGCGTGAGTCGAAGCTCAGTGCAGGCTTCTGCAGCGGATTGATTTGGATCCCGGCGATTTTCTGACCGCGAAGCTGGGCTCACAATTTCTTGCTGAGGTCGCTCGACATGCCACCGGCGGCCGGCACATAGCACTTCGACACGTAATCCATCACCATACGATTGGCGTTAAAGCGCCAGCCCAGGGTTCGGATCGTACGCTTCATGCGCTTGATCCAGCCCCGCGGCAGACCGTCGCGGTCGCGGTCGTAGTAGAGCGGAACGACTTCTTCGCGCAGAACGCGGTATAAATCTTCGCCGTCGCGAGTGTCGTGAATACTCATGTCGGAGTGAGTACGGCCGGTTCCGATGGCGAATCCATTCAGGCCGTCGTAAGCCTCGGCCCACCAGCCATCGAGCACCGAAAGATTCAGGCCGCCGTTCAGAACTACTTTCTGGCCGCTGGTGCCGGACGCTTCGAGTGGGCGCCGGGGATTGTTCAACCATACATCGACACCCTGAACGAAGTGCCGCCCGACGTTGATGTCGTAATCTTCGACAAAAACGAACTTGTCGGCAAACTCCATGTGGCGCATCAGCTTGGCAATCTGCTGCAGCACGCGCTTTCCAGGTTCATCCCGGGGGTGCGCTTTGCCGGCAAAGATGAACTGCACCGGACGCTTTGGGTTGTTCACCATTAGAGTGAGTTTTTCGATGTCGGCGAGAATCAGATCGGCGCGTTTGTAAGTGGCGAAGCGGCGTGCGAATCCGATGGTCAGCGCATCGGGGCTCAACACCCGGCTGAGGCGCTGCAGCATTTCGGGAGACTCGTCGCGCAACTCCGCCTGCGCCACCACCCGGTGACGCACAAAATCCAGAAGGCGGGACTTGAGATGCAAGTGGGTTTCCCAGAGCTCGGCATCGTCGACGTCCTCAATGCCTTCCCAGATCGCTGGGTCCGCGTTGTTCTCCTGCCATCCCGTACCCAGGTGGCGATCGTAGAGGCGAAACATTTGCGGCGCCAGCCACGAAGGGACATGCACGCCGTTCGTGATGTGCCCGATGGGAACTTCGTCTTCCGGCTTACCCGGATAGAGTCCCGTCCACATATGTCGCGACACTTCTCCATGCAGGGCCGAAACCGCGTTGGCGCGACGCGCCAGCCTCAAACCGAGGACAGTCATGCAGAAGTCTTCATTGCGGTCGCCGGGATTCTCCCGCCCCAGATCCATCAGCTTGTCCTGGGAGATGCCTAGCGCTTCCCGCATGGGACCGAGGTGCTCTTCCATCAGTTCGCCATAAAAACGGTCGTGCCCGGCCGGCACGGGCGTATGGGTGGTAAAGACGGTTTCGCGAGAAACCCGCCGGACGGCATGATCGAAACCAATTCCCTCGCTTTGCATCCGGTCGCGAATCGCTTCCAGTACGGCAAATCCGCTGTGGCCCTCGTTCAGATGCAAGACGCCCGGCGTAATGCCCATCGCTTTCAGGGCGCGGAAGCCGCCAATGCCCAGTAGCAACTCCTGACGAATCCGTATGCGCGAGTCGCCTCCGTAAAGGCGTGAAGTAAGTTCACGATCCTCGGGATGGTTGCCCTCGATGTTGGAATCGATGAGCAGCAAGTCGCAGCGCCCCACTTTCATGCGCCAGACTTTGGCGCGGATGGCTCCGCCTCGAGTCTCGACCTGCACTGTGACCGGCTCTCCGCTTTTTCCGATCGCGGCTTCCATCGGCAGGTGATTGACGTCCGTCTGTATATATTCTTCCTGCTGCCAGCCCGTCCGGTCGAGGCGCTGGCGAAAATATCCCTGACCGTAAAACAATCCGACCGCAACCAGCGGAATGCCCAGATCCGACGCGCTCTTCACGTGATCGCCCGCCAGCACGCCCAGTCCGCCGGAATATTCCGGGATGGAAACATGCAGACCAAATTCGGCGGAGAAGTAGGCGACGGGACGGGGACGCAGAATGCCGGCGTGCCGCGCTCCCCATGTCCGGTCGGCATCCAGATACTCGCGCTGCCGGCGATAGGCGTAGTTGATGCGGCTGTGCAG
The DNA here is from genome assembly GCA_963814725.1 of Terriglobia bacterium. GTDB lineage: Bacteria > Acidobacteriota > Terriglobia > Terriglobales > Acidobacteriaceae > JAIQFF01. The sequence continues at coordinate 391,906 of CAWFDY010000009.1, read as the reverse complement.
CACCAGTTCCCGGGCGCGACGCTCCATCACCGCCAGGGGAATTTCCGAAAGCAGGGCGACCGGATTGTGATTCAGCTGCCGCCAGCGGGCGGGATCAAGATCCCGGAACAAGCTGCTGGTGTCGTGGTCCCAACACCACCACAAGTTGCGGGCCAAAGCCCACAGGCGTTCCTGCGCCGGCGCGATGAAGCGGTCCAACGTGCGCGCTTCGCTTACGACCGGCCCGACCTGGGCTGCGGCTTCGGTCAGCATGCGAACTTCATCTTCGCGAAAGACGCGGGGGGCAACCGTTTGAACCACCAGAACTCCCTGCAGCACGCCGCGATCCACCAGCGGAACGCCGAGGAACGACTGGTAATCATCCTCGCCTGCTTCGCTGAAATATTTGAAACGGGGATGGGTCTTTACTTGTTCCACCGCGACCGGCCCCACGCGCTCGGCAACCAATCCGGCCAGGCCTTCATTCAGTCCCATGCGGAGCGTGCCAATGCATTGCGGGCGCAGTCCCAGAGTGGCGGCCAGTACGAGATTGGCCCGGTCCGGTTCCAGCAGATAAGCGGAACAAACGTCGGTCTTAAAGCGCTTGGCAATCAGAGCCACGACATTCATCAGAGTGTCGGCTGACTTGCCACCCTCGCCAGCCAGGTTGGCAATCTCCTCGAGGGTCAGGACGTAATTTTCATCAGACGCGGCAGCGGGTTGACTCATGTTCTGAATGGTCTCGTCGTTGAAATTCAATTTCGTGCAGGACGCGTTCGCGCGCGCCCCACCTCAGTGTAAATGGTGAAAGATGATGCGCCTAGTTTACCAATGGGCTCCCTTGTCTGGTGGGCAATTCGACGCGAAAAGTTTCTTTAGAGTATTCACACGCAACCGGCAGGTGCCAGATTGGTTCAGAATTCAATTTGATTTTCTCCCCGGGGGGAAAGTTAGAGGCTTGATACGAACACCGTTCAATCGAATTTCTCGATAGGACGCATACGAGCTGTCGTTCGTGCGCCGCAATCCCGATCGGAAATCCGCAGAACAAACAAGGAGAGATGAAGAGGCCGGACAGGTTCCCGACCTAAGAGCTCTTTCATCAGCTTGTCCGTCAACCGGGAGGCGGCCGGGCCGGCGAGTACGAATTACGCGATTCGCAGTAAATTGGGACGGGTTTCTCTTCTTAACGCCCAGGTTAACGCCCAGAAAACACGTGTGATCACGCTTTGGCAGTCTAACTGCAGTCTAGAGGCAAGCGTATTTCTTCCAGGAGACACCAATGTCTGAAACAGGTTGCGATGATTGGAGAAAACTGGCGGAGGCGGCACGTGACGAAGTCAATCCGAAAAAGCTGTTGCAATTGATCGAACAGCTGAATCGTGCTCTGGATGAGCACATCAAGTATCCTCGTTCACAATCCAGCAAATTAGCCAGTTAGAGTGGTCTTTCGGACGTGCGCGCTCACTACATTTCTTCCAAGTGCAGTCGAAAGAGCCGTGCGTCGTCTTTCTGATGGAGTGCGAGTCGAAGGACGCCTTACTTGCTAAGCCGAGACTGCAATACTCTAGGATCTTTGCAAGAGTAGCTTCTTTGCAGAAATCGCTTCATGAGTAGTGCCTCAGAGATCCCTGCGTCAGTCCCGCCTACAGGGGGCCCTTCGACTGCGTAACGGCTTCGCGAAGCGAATCCGTTACTCCGCTCAGGGTGACAAGGCTTTTCGTCCATCACTTGTCCTCTCCCACTAATCCTTCTGCATGTAGAATCCTGACGTACAACAGACGTGCTCTCGTGGGGACGCCACGGTTCACGAACAATCATGAATCAACGCTTTATCGAGGATCACAATGACAGGGCATGAAGGAAAAGTAGCGCTCGTGACCGGCGGAACTTCAGGCATCGGACGCGAGACTGCTGTACTCTTCGCCACGCGGGGCGCGCGGGTAGTGGTTGCGGGCCGCCGCGAAACCGAGGGGAAAGAAACAGTGGATCTGATTCAACGGGCCGGTGGCGAAGGCATCTTCGTTCGTGCGGATGTATCGCAGGCCTCGGACGTCAAAGCCGTGGTCGAAAAAACCGTCGCCGCCTTTGGCGGACTCGACTATGCCTTCAACAACGCGGGTGTAGAGGGCAACTGGGTGCCCATCGTCGAACAGCCTGAAGAAGACTGGGACCGCACGGTGGACATCAACCTGAAGGGAACCTGGCTCTGCCTGAAGTTTGAGCTGCAACAAATGCTGAAGCAGGGCCGCGGGGGCGCCATCGTCAACAACTCGTCCGTGGCGGGCTTCATCGGGGGGTCCGGAGTGGCAACCTATTCGGCCACCAAGCATGGTGTGTTGGGCCTGACCAAGTCGGCAGCGCTTGAGGTCGCGACCTCCGGAATCAGAGTCAACGCGGTTTGCCCGGCGGTGATCGAGACGCCGATGGCCCAACGCCTGTTTGGATTGCCCGACGCGCACCAGAGGTCGCTTGGGCTTCACCCCATCGGCCGATTCGGCACTTCTCTCGAAGTGGCTGAAGCGGTGGTGTGGATGTGTTCCAGCGCGGCCAGTTTCATGACGGGACAGAGTCTGATTCTGGATGGCGGCTTTCTCGCCGGAGTGCCGGCGGCAAATTAGACGACGAAGACTCACGACAAGGAGCAAACGTGATCCGCTGCTTCCGTACTCTGTTTAGATCAATTCTGTTGGCAATGCTTGCGTTCTCGCCCGCCGCCATTGCACAGCCCGCGGCCGGCAAGCCGGAAGTGATTGTGATCGATGCAGCCGCGCCCTCCCATCCCTTCCCTCATTTCTGGGAGCATATGTTCGGATCGGGGCGCGCAGTACTGAGTTTGCGGGAAAGCTATCGCGATGACCTGCGCCAGGTAAAGCAGGCGACCGGCGTCGAATACATTCGTTTCCACGCTATTTTTCTGGACGACATGGGCGTGTATGACGAAGACGCCACAGGCCAGCCGGTTTACAACTTCTCCTACGTGGACCAGGTCTATGACGGCCTGCTGCACAATGGCGTCCGCCCGTTTGTGGAGCTGAGTTTCATGCCCAAAAAGCTGGCGTCCCGCGACGCCCTTCACGCTTTCTGGTACAAGCAGAACGTCGCACCTCCTAAAGACTGGGCCAAATGGGACGAACTCGTTTACCAGTTTACAAAGCATCTCGTCGATCGCTACGGCATCGATGAAGTGCAAAAGTGGTATTTCGAAGTATGGAACGAGCCCAATATCGACTTCTGGGCCGGCGAACCGAAACAACCGACTTACTTCGAGCTTTATGATCACAGCGCGGCGGCGGTGAAGCGCGTAAGTTCGCAGTTGCGCATCGGTGGCCCGGCGACAGCGCAGGCCGCATGGGCCGATGCCTTCATCCAGCATTGCGTCGAAAAGCACGTGCCGGTTGATTTTGTTTCCACTCACGTTTACGGAAATGACAGCGCGGCCGACGTTTTTGGCACCAACGAAAACATCCCGCGCGAGCGCATGGTGTGCCGCGCGGTCAAGAAGGTACACGACCAGATCAAGGCTTCTTCCCTGCCCAACCTTCCTTTGATTTGGAGCGAGTTCAACGCCAGTTACAAGAACGAGCCTGAGATTACCGACTCCATTTATATGGGTCCGTGGATGGCTGACACCATTCGCCAGTGCGATGGCCTGGTGGATGAAATGTCGTATTGGAGCTTCTCTGACGTTTTTGAAGAACAGGGCGTGGTCAAGAAGCCTTTTTACGGAGGCTACGGACTCATTGCCGCTGAAGGAATTCCTAAGCCGGCGTTTGCCGCGTTCAAGGTTCTGCACCGGCTTGGTGACAAACGTCTCGCGCTGGATTCCGATTCGGCGCTGGCGACTCGCGCCCCGGACGGTTCCCTGGTCGTCGCGGTGTGGAATCTGATTCCTGCGGGTCAAACGGGCGCTGCCAGGTCGGTAGTTCTGCGATTCAAGAATTTCGGCGGCTCGCACAAAGCCTCAATTGCGCGCGTGGATGAGGAGCACGGTGACCCACGTCCTGCTTACGAAAAAATGGGATCTCCGATCTACCCAACCCAGGCGCAACTGCAAAAACTGCGCGAGTCGGCCAAGCTTGGCCCGCCGCAGATGCGCGAGTTAAAAGGTGGAGAGCTTGGGGTGACTCTTCCGCCCAATGGCTTGGCGGTGATCGAAATTAGGTAGTTCTCCGGCGCGTGACGGTGATTTTCTATTCAACCGGCAGCCGACAAAGTCAAAATCAAAGGCGGCGGACAGGAGTGTCCGCCCCACACTTGCCTATAACTCTATGAGGCGACAAACCTTACATCGCTCTGACGCATCACACTCCGCACCAAATTGGATTGGAGCCGCATGGCCGGGCAGAGGGCTGTCATCATCATTTCTGGGTAAAGATTCAACAGTCCAAGGAAATTGGTAGGATTCAGGCATGGCGCAGCAGCAGAGTTTCTTAAGTAGCTGGCAGGAACGTATTTCCGCACTTCGAAATACTCCGCCGGTGCTCAAGATCGTCTGGCAATCCGGGCCCGGAGTAGTCGTTTTCGGGCTGGTGTCCCGCCTGTTCGCCGCATTACTGCCGCTTGCTCTTCTGTGGATCCCCAAGCTGATTGTTGACGCCATCGTGCACGCCAAGGTATCGCAGCAACCGGTGCCTTCCAGACTGTGGTGGCTGGTGGCAAGCGAATTTGGCATTGCAATTTTGGGGGGCGTGCTCGCCCGGGCCATCGACTACTCGGACTCGCTGCTCGCGGACAAATATACCCGCCACGTGAGCATCCAGGTGATGAAACATGCAGCCGAGCTGGACCTGATTGCCTATGAAGACCCGGTCTTTTACGACCGACTGGAACGGGCGCGAGTGCAAGCCACGGATCGCCTGGGCATGATTCAGCAGATCGGACGGCTGATTCAACTGGTGATCACGACCATCACTCTGTCGGTCACGATTGTCGTCTATTCGCCCTGGTTGATGTTGCTGTTGATTGCGGGGGTGCTGCCGGCGTTTCTGGGCGAAAGCCACTTTGCTTTTCTGGGATACGCCAAGAACTTCCGCCAGACTCCGGTCCGTCGTCAACTGGATTATTTGCGGCAGGTCGGAGGCAGCAAGGAAGCGGCGAAAGAACTCAAACTTTTTGGACTCAGCAATTTTCTGACTCTGCGCTTCACCAAACTTTCCGACGGAATCTACGAGGAGAACGTCGCACTTTCACGCCGGAAGTTGATCGCCGGAGCATTTCTTTCGGTGATCGCGTTCATGGGCTATTACTCCGCCTATGCCTTCGTGATCTGGCGCACGGTCACGGGGGCGTACACCCTGGGGTTGTGGTACCTGCTTTCGGGCGCGATTTTGCAGGCCAGCAGCAACATCCAGCAGATTTTCTCCACCGTTTCGGGAATCGCCGATCAGGCGCTTTTTCTTACCGACCTGTTGGCCTTCTTTGGCATGGAACCCACGATACGGTCCAAGCCCAATGCTCTTCCGGCGCCGCGTCCCATTGTGCGCGGATTTGAATTCCGCAATGTCTCCTTTCGCTATCCCGGAAGCTCGCGGCTGGTGCTGAACGGTTTTAATTTCCACCTGCGTCCGCGGGAGCGGGTCGCCCTGATCGGAGAAAATGGCGAAGGCAAGACCACCATCGTCAAGCTGATTACGCGGCTTTACGATCCCACCGAAGGCCAGGTGCTGCTCGACGGGGTGGACCTGAAAGAGTATTGTCTGGAAGACTTGTATCGCGAGATCGGCGTTATATTTCAAGACTTTATGCGCTATGAGATGACGGCGCGCGAAAATATAGCGATGGGCCGGATCGAGGATATCGACGATTTGAAATTGCTCGAGAACGCGGCCCGGAAAAGTTTGGCCGACGCAGTCGTCGGAAAACTTACAGGCGGCTACGATCAAATGCTGGGGCGCCGCTTCGATGGCGGCGTCGATCTTTCCGGGGGCGAGTGGCAGAAAGTCGCCCTGGCGCGGGCTTATTTGCGGGATGCGCAACTCCTGGTGCTCGACGAACCCACGGCGGCCCTCGATGCGCGCAGCGAGTTCGAAGTTTTCCAGCGTTTTGCCGAGCTCACCACCGGAAAGATGGCTCTCTTTATCTCGCACCGATTCTCCACCGTCCGCATGGCTGACCGCATCGTAGTGCTGGAAAAGGGCAGAATTGCCGAAGAAGGCAATCATGACGAGCTGGCAAGGTTGGGCGGACGCTATAAGGAGATGTTCGAAATGCAGGCCGCCAGCTATCGGTAGAGACTGAGATAGATAGAGATATAAGGGATAGAAGTCGAAAATCTAAAGAACGGTAAAGATCCGCAGTAACAGTTTCAATCGCCATGCCGCCGGACACTCATATCGAAATGTTGAATGCAGACGCCGAGCGTCTGCCCGAGCCTCCGACGGAAACCGGGCCCAACCCGGAAGCGCTAAGTTCAGCAGCGGCCGACCTGGGGCAAAGGCTGGTATGGCTGCCGGGCTCGCACTCGGCCCGATTTTTCGCCGAGCGCTACCGCGCCCTCGGCCGCGCCATCAAACCAGTGCTGCGGACTTTTCACGGCGCCGTGCCGACGACCGCCGTGGGAGATGATTTCCGCTGGCTCAATGACAATCTTCGTTTGATTCAATCCGACTTGCGGAGCACGAAAGAAGGCTTCAAGTTAGTTCGTAAGCTGCCTCACGTGCGTACTCCCGACGGCTCGGTCGCGCCGCGGATCGTCGCGCTGGCCTCGGGCTACTTCGCCACCTGCGCTTACGATTTCACCGAAAGCTCACTCGTCACTTACGTGCAGGCCTTTCAGCAAAACACACCCCTGCGGCTGTTCGAGTTATGGGCGCTGGTGCCTGCACTGAAGCTAGTCCTTCTGGAAGAGATCGCCGCCCGGGGGGCAAAAGTGATTGCGGACCCAAGCGGCTCCTATGGAGCAGGCATTTGTGTGCGAAGCCTGCGCGATATCGGCCACGCTTACTGGAAAGACGTTCTTGAGCCGCTGGTGATTTTCGATCGCGTGCTGCGCCAGGATCCGGCCGGCGCATACGCTCGCATGGATTTCGAGAGCCGCGATCTTTACCGCACCGAAATTGCAAAAATCGCCGAACACTCCGATGCAAACGAGGGAGAAGTAGCTGCCGCTGCCCTCGCGCTGGCCCGGTCGGCGCATCAGGAAACCCACACCAGCCCTCGGCTGGCCGCGCGTCTGGGGCACGTCGGCTACTATCTGTTGGCCGAGGGCACGACCGCCCTTTACCGCAAGGTCGGATTCCAGGCTCCGCTGGGCCGGAAGATCTCATCCTTCCTGAAGCGGCATCCGGACGAACTCTATCTGCCGGGCACCGAAGTGCTCTCGCTCGCCCTGATGTCGGCGATCGTGCTGCTGTTGACCAACACCTACACTTCTCTGGAACTGATTTTGTTCTCGATGCTGATGTTGCTTCTGCCCTGTTCGCAAAGCGCAATCCAGCTGGTGAATTACCTGGTCACCTCCCTGCTCGAGCCGCAGATTCTGCCCAAGCTTGATTTCTCCGAAGGAGTTCCAGACAACTGCCGCACGCTGGTGGCGATTCCCAGCATGCTGTTCAGCGACGAACAGGTTCGCCGGTTGGTGGAGGATTTGGAAGTACGGTTTCTGGGGAATCACGACCCGAATATCCATTTCGCATTGCTCACTGACCTGCCAGACACTCCGGAACCTTCGTCCGAAGACGATCCGTTGATCGACTATTGCGCGCAACTGTTGCGCGAACTCAACCAGAAATATGCGAGCCAGGCCTCGGGATCGTTCCTCCTGTTCCATCGCCACCGGGTTTATAACCCGCGCGAACGGGTGTGGATGGGATGGGAGCGAAAACGCGGCAAGCTGATGGACTTGAACAAGCTGCTGCGTAACGAGCACGACAGCTTCCCGGTAAAAGCCGGCGACTTGTCGGTGCTCCCGCACATTCGTTTCGTTATTACCCTCGATTCGGACACTGAACTACCGCGCGGCTCCGCCGATCGCATGATTGGGGCGATGGCGCACCCTCTGAACCAGGCAATTATCGATCCCGACCCGGAGAAAAACATCGTGGTCGCGGGCTATGGCATTTTGCAGCCGCGCGTGGGCGTAAGTGTGCAAAGTGCCTCGCGATCCAGGCTGGCCGGATTGTATTCGGGAGAAACCGGTTTCGATATCTACACCCGCGCCATCTCAGACGTATATCAGGATCTGTACGGAGAAGGCATCTTCGCCGGTAAGGGAATCTATGAAGTAGATACCGTGCATCGGGTGCTCGACCGCCGGTTTCCACGCAATGCCTTGCTCAGCCATGATCTGATCGAAGGCGCATACGCGCGAGCTGGCCTGGCCAGCGATATCGAAATCATCGAAGACTATCCTTCGCACTACAGCGCCTACAACCGGCGGAAACACCGCTGGCTGCGCGGGGACTGGCAGATTACGGGTTGGCTGTTGTCGCGAGTGCCGGATGAATCGGGGCGCAAAGTTCCGAATCCGATTTCTTTGGTCTCGCAGTGGAAGATTCTCGACAACCTGCGCCGCAGCCTGGTGGAACCCGCAACCTTCCTGCTGCTGGTATTCGGCTGGCTGATTTTGCCGGGCAATCCGCTGTACTGGACGCTTGCGACCCTGGGCATTTTGTTTGTGCCGGCCTGGTTCCAGTTTCTGTTCAACCTGGTGCGGGCTGCCGTCGAAAAAAAATCCCAGGTAGTCAAGGATGCCCGCTCCGCGCTGATCACCGCCAACGCCAGCATGTTTTTCACGCTGTCATTTTTGCCTCACCAGATGCTGCTCTCGCTCGACGCCGTGGTGCGCACCCTAGTCCGGCGGCTGGTGACGCGGCGGCGCTTACTCGAATGGGAGACTGCGGCTGAAACCGAGCTGAACATCCGCAAGCGAACTCCGGTGGACATTTATCTCGATTGGATGCCGGCGCTCGCACTGGCACTGGGAGCTCTGGTGTTCTTCACCCGGCGTCATGCCTTTTTTGCTGCGCTTCCGATTCTGCTGATATGGGCTTGCAGCAAATGGATTTCGATGTGGCTGAATCTTCCTTCGCGAGCCATGCGCAGCGAAACTTCCGACAAAGATGAGCTGTTCCTCGACGGTACCGCGCTCCGCACCTGGCGCTATTTTGCCGAGTTCAGCACGGCAGAACACAACTGGCTCATCCCCGATAACGTGCAGGAAGAGCCGGCGGTAGTCGCGGGCCGTATGTCGCCCACCAACCTGGGCTTCCTTTTGAACGCCCGCCAGGTGGCGTGCGAGTTTGGCTTTCTGACCGTTCCCGAATTCGCCGAGCAGACCTTGCGGACTCTGGCCACCATGGCCAGGCTGCAGACGTCTCACGGTCACCTCCTGAACTGGTACGACACGCGAACCCTGGAGCCGCTGCGGCCCAGGTTTGTTTCTTCGGTGGACAGCGGCAACCTGGTGGCATCGCTGTGGACACTGCAACAGGGCTGTCTCGATCTTTTGCAGCGGCCACTGCTGGAGAAGCAACTGGCGGAGGGTCTGGGAAATCATCTTCGGATTTTGGTGGACCAGCACGCCTTTCCGCAGAAGCGCTTCCGGACATTTCAGGAGCAGATCCAGAAAAGAAGTTGGTTGCAGCGCCTGCTTGCTCCCTCCGAGGCTGGATTGCTCGAGACCGATCTTGAAACCGTGGATCCGAAATACAAGGCAGATGTTCGCTGGTTCGCCACCGAGTCTCTTTCCCGGGTGAGACACCTCAGGAAAGCGGTGCAGGTTTATGTTCCGTGGATGCTTCCGGAGTTCGTACCGCTGTGGAAAGATGCGGCGCTGGAATTCAAATTCGATTCGCTCAGTCTCACCGTCCAACGGCTACCGGATGTCGTGGACCGGCTCACATCGCGCTTACAGTCTGCTCTTGGGCAGCCCGCTGTGTCTGAAGAACGCAAGGCTTTATACCAGCGCCTGCAGGCCATGCTGCCGGAGGCGCGCTCGCGTGCACTCGAACTGATCTCCGAGCTCAAGCAGATTGCCGACACAGCCGGAGCATTCGCCGACGCAATGGATTTCCGCTTCCTGCTCGACCCGAGGCGGAAACTGCTCTCTCTCGGTTTCGAGGTTGAAAACGGAAAACATGCTTCTGCCTGCTACGACCTGCTGGCTTCAGAGGCACGCATCGCGGTGTTTGCCGCCATCGCCAAGGAAGATATCCCGCAGGCCGTATGGTTCCAACTGGGCCGAACTCACACCCGCGAGCATGGCTTTGCCATCCTGCTCTCGTGGACCGGCACCATGTTCGAATATCTGATGCCCGTGCTCTGGATGCGTACCTATCCCAATACGCTTCTGGATAATTCGCGGATCGCCGCGGTGCGGCTGCAGCAGATTTATGCTACTGGGAAGAACGTGCCGTGGGGAATTTCAGAATCGGCTTATGCCAAGCGGGACGATTCAGGGAACTACCAGTATCAAGCGTTCGGGTTGCCCGACATTTCGCTGAGCCGTGGAGAGCTCCCGGCACTCGTCATTTCGCCGTACTCGACCTTTCTCGCGCTGCACGTCGATCCCTCGGGAGCGTTGCGAAATTTGCGCCGGATGGAAAGCGAGGGCTGGATGGGATCGTACGGTTTCTACGAATCAACCGACTACACCACCAATTCCGGCGTTCGTTCCTGGCGCCATCGCCACGAACTGGTGCGCTGCTGGATGGCCCACCATCAGGGAATGAGTTTGCTCGCCCTCGGCAACTTCCTCAAAGATGGTGTTGTGCAACGCTGGTTCCACGGCGAGCGCCGCGTACAGGCTACGGAGCTGTTGCTGCATGAAAAGCCGGCAAGCAACGTGAAGTCAGTGCGCCAGCTCAATAGCTCGGCGGCCTGAATTATTTCAGCGCAAGCTCTGAGGACGAGCTACGAAGGGTTAGAATTTTGAAACTCGTCCCGGATATCGGAATCAGGAAGTTCCAGGCCCCAATTTTCCCCAAGTGACCCGAGGCCTTCCAAACCGACCTGGTACTCGCGGGTTCCCTGCATCTGCTTTACCCATACGACCTTGAACTGGATACGGCGCTGGCGATATTGCAGCGTGAGCTTGTCTCCGGTCTTCAATACATGATGGATTGCACCCAGGCGGGCGCCGTTGGGGGTGATATCCAGGGTATGCACCAGTTCACTCACCGGATTATTGGCGGAGTCTCTGCCGGTGATGCGGACCGGGAGAACCATCTTGATTCGTTTTTGTCGCCGATTACCTTGTCCCAAACAGGCCCCCGAGCCGCCGCAGCTATCTGTCGCTCGGCTAGTGCCCGCACTTCAAGTTCCACCATGTCGGCAGCGGGCACATTTTTAGCAGGCGCAGAATCAGAAGCTTAGAAGTGATTTCCGGTCACAGTCGGCAGAGTTTGCCGGGCCACTGACGTTTTGAATCATCCGGCTGACACTTTTTGGCAACCGTGAGCCCGGCTGCGCGCCCAGCGAACACTGCCAATGCTCAAATACAGCGGTCGGGGAAGACGAAGACTTTACGGGCCAGATCGGAAGCCAGCGTCTCGGGGCAGTAGTAGCGAGCCAGAGCGCCGTCCTTCCACTCCAGCAGGTCGGAATTATCCCTGGCAAAGTCGTCCCAACACTGTTTCTTTCCGGCCCGAGCAATACGCTCATGAATCAGAAACATGTACGCCCAGGTGATGGTCTCGTGGTAGGCCTGCGGCTTTCCACGGGCCGCGGCCATTCTTTTCAAAACGGCGGAGAACGCCAGCAGCCCGTCCATCAGAGGATAGTGAGTCACGTAGAGAAAGGCCGTTCGAACGTGCTGCCTGTGATGGAAGTGCTCATGCGGAAGCGTACCGCCTTCGAACTGTTGCATCAGTTCGCGATCCGTCATTGAATCGATCAGCATGGGTCCCAGCCTCTGCTCTCTTCACTCTTCACGCTTTACTTTTACTTTTTCAAACGACGATTCCGGGATCGATGTTCCTTTAACCGGTGGCTGGCTCGCGAATCCAACTCCAGGCCGTAGAACTTTTTCAGCTCCTGGATCCGGTCAAGGGATGCCTGGTTAAATGGGGTTTTGCCGTCGAAGGCGTGTAGAACAATTCCTTCCAGTAGATCGCCCAGCGTCAGGTCGTGGAATTCGGCAAACGCTTTTAGCACTTTGAGCAAACGCTTCTCCATCCGAACTCCGGACTGGACGCGCTCCACTACGAATTCGCTTGTTGTTACCATGATACTAATATACCACGGTACCAAATCCCCCCCCCCCACTCCGAGCCCTGAAATTGGACATGAATACATCGCGAGCGCAGACCAGCGTTCCCAACCAAGCTGGCTGAGTTCCCGCAAGTTTCGAATTGGCGCGCGTGCAGCCATCGGATCGTGCCGTCCGCCATTCTCCACCCTTTGCGCTCTGCACTCTGAAGTTGCCCTCCGCGCTGTGCACTTTCGAGCCCAGCAAATCGTTTGCGCAAGCCCCTCAATAAATTTCTCTTATCTCATCCATAAATTAATGTTTTTAAAAGTATTTGTGATAGGGGCGAAAAGAATTATGCATTGGACTCTGACGGGCGCTGGGCGGTACTGTGCCCTCGCTGGTTACGGGGCTGTGTGCAGTGCTTCATTGCACACAACATCACTAGGGGAGAAAGCGGGTCGTCTAGATGAATAGTGCCTTCCGTTGGAGGGTTTTAGTGTTGGCGGTAAGCCTTGGAATTATTTGCGGCTCGGCGCATCGAGCGTTGGCTCAGACTGATGCAACGCCGGATATTGCAAGCCGTATCGACTCTTTGGAAAAACAACTGGCGGATCTTCGCAGCCAAATGGAAGCGCAAAAAGCAGCAGCAGCCGCTGCCGCACCTGTCCCTGCACCCGCACCTGTTCCGGTTGCCGCGGCCGTGGCTGGCACGGCGCCCGCAACTCCCGCACCGACTGGACTGGCCGGCCTGCTGGGGCCCACGACCCTGAGCGGTTTCGTGGATGTGTACTACGGCTACAACTCGAACCAGCCCGCGAACCGCACCACGGCGCTGCGCAACTTTGACATCAACTCCAGCCAGTTCTCCCTGAACATGCTCGAACTGGTGGCCGACAAAGCTCCGGATGCGACTGCGAGCCGCCTGGGCTATCACATCGCTCTTGGATTTGGTCAGGCCATGAACCTGATCAATGGGGGCGAGGTAGCGTCGCCGAACGTGCCGGGAACTCCGGTCGGAGGACCGCCTTCAACCATCACGAACTTCGATCAATACCTGAAGGAAGGGTATCTGGAATATCTCGCCCCGGTGGGCAAGGGGTTGCAGATCAATGTGGGAAAATTCGTAACTCCCGCGGGTGCTGAAGTCATCGAGACTAAGGACAACTGGAACTACTCGCGCGGGCTGCTGTTTTCCTGGGCGATCCCGTACTTCCATTTCGGCGCCAGCGCCAAGTACGCCTTCAATAGCAAGTTCGCTCTTACCGGCTATCTGGTGAATGGATGGAACAACAGCGTAGAAAACAACAGCGGCAAAACCGGAGGCTTCACCGCAGCCTGGACTCCGAATGCCAAGTGGAGTCTCATCGAGAACTATCTCGCGGGACCGGAACAGGCAGACAACAACTCCAACTTCAGGCAACTCTCTGACACAGTACTGACCTATTCGCCGAATGCAAAACTCTCGCTGATGGCGAACTACGATTACGGCCATGATCGTGTGTTGTCACCCATTCTGACGAACCCGAACAACACGGCTCCGGTATGGTGGTCTGGAATTGCCGGCTACATCAAATATGCGTTCAACGACAAGTGGACCTTTGCCACTCGCGGTGAATGGTTCGACGATCACAACGGGTTCTCGACCGGAACCGCACAACAGGCAAGTGAATTCACGCTGACGTTGCAGCGGATGATCGCCAGCAAGCTCATGAGCCGCCTGGAATTCCGCCGCGACATGTCGAACGAAGATGTTTTCCCTTACCGGACGGGACTGTTGAAGGATGCACAGAACACAGTAACGCTCGGCCTGGTGTACGCGTTCAGCAGTGCGGACGCCAAGTAAGTAGCGCAATCGAGTAAGCGTTTCCGATCAGCAATGCTAAGGGATCAGGGGGCGATCAAATTGAAAGAACTGAGGCTTTACCCGGTGATCGAAAGCATTTGCCAGGAGAAAGAACGGTTTTTACCCAGCAGCAGTGATGCTGCTGTTATGCGGGCTAACGGCTTGGGCTCAACTCAAACCACCCCTAGTACCAGCGCCCAAGCCGTGCCCGCGCCAATTGTTAGTTAAGAAGAAGGAAGGCAAGGTTTCTATAGGAGGCAGGGTTGCCGTTCAATTCGAACAGCCGAAAGACCCGCGGTCCTCAGCTTGCTGCAGTTCACACACTCGACGTAAGGAGCAAAAGAATGGCTGCTAATGCAAAGCAGGGAACGTATCTGGGAACTACGTTAACCGGATTTACCGCGTTCGTGGCTGGGCTGCATGGCGGTGGTGGCATTGGCATCGTGTTTGCCATCATCGGCGCAGGCTTGCTGCTCGTATCGGCCGCTGGCTTTTACAAAATCAAAACCATTTAGATCACAAAGACAATTGAAGAGGAAACCAAATGAAACTGATTGGAGTATTGCTGGCGGTTTTCGGTTGGCTGCTTCCGATTGTGGGCCTGGGAATGACGTCGTCCAACGGGGCAAGGCTGGTTCTCTGTCTCGTGGGGGTCGGTATCACGCTCACGGCAATTCTCAAGTTGCTGATTGGAGTTCATGAGAAGGAAGCAGTCTGGAAACGATAGCGTTGGCGTGAAAACGACGGCTGCAAACTTTGGAGATCGAGGGCGCGGCGACAAGTAGAGATCCCGCGTTCAACCTCACTAGGAGACAAGCAATGACACGTAGCGCATGGTTGAAACCATGTTTGTGGGCGGCGGTTGTAGCGCTGCTCGTATGTGGACTTCCGGCCTGGTCCCAGGGTCAGACCCCTGCGCCCAGCGCACCGGCCGCGGCTGCGGCCCCACCTCCACTCTCTGGCGATGCAGCCATACCTGTGAGCGGTCCGACCGCTGACGATTTGGCCGCTGGCGATCCCAGTGGGACCAAGACCGGAACTGCAAACGATGTCGTTCATGCGGATCCGGCAAAACCTCTTACCCTGGCCGACCTGGTCAACCAAGCCGGTCAGAACCGGATTGCCATCAATTTCACATGGACGCTGGTTGCCGGCTTCCTGGTTATGTTCATGCAAGCCGGATTTGCCATTGTCGAAACCGGTCTGTGCCGAGCCAAGAATGCGAACCATACCATGATGATGAATTTCATGGTTTACGGTTTCGGCCTGTTCGCCTACTGGGTATGCGGCTTCGCCTTGCAGATGGGTGGATCAGCCGGCGTTTCAATTTTGGGAGGCGCCAACCCGCTCAGTCACGAATTCACCATACATTTGCTGGGACACGATTGGGGCCTTTGGGGCACGAAGGGCTTCTTCCTTGCAGGCGCGACTTATGACGTTGGAGTCATGGTCCTGTTCCTGTTCCAGATGGTTTTCATGGACACAGCGCTGACCATTGTGACCGGCGCAGCCGCCGAAAGATGGAAGTACGTTGCCTTCGCGGTCTCCTCAGTTGTACTGGGAGCCGTGACTTACCCCATCTATGCCAACTGGGCTTGGGGCGGTGGATGGCTTTCCAAACTCGGTACTAACTACGGATTGGGCGCGGGCTATGCCGACTTCGCCGGATCGGGCGTGGTACACGCAGTCGGCGGACTCACTGCCTTGGCCCTGTCTATAATCATCGGCCCCCGTATTGGCAAATATAACCGCGACGGCTCGTCGAATGCCATGCCTGGGCATGACCTTGTTATTGTGATGACAGGATGCTTCATCCTGGCATTCGGCTGGTTCGGGTTCAACCCCGGCAGTACACTCGGGGCTTCAGGTGCTCTCCGCATCAGCACGATCGCGGTGGACACGATGCTGGCGGGCTGTACGGGGTCCTTCGGCGCGCTGCTCTACATGTGGATCAAATACGGAAAACCGGATGCTTCTATGACTGGTAACGGTCTGCTGGCCGGCTTGGTGGCAATCACCGCTCCCAGTGGGTACGTCAACACCATGGGAGCTGTCATCATCGGTTTCGCGGCTGGCCTCCTTGTCTGCTTGAGCGTTGAGTTCATCGACCGTGTTGCCCGGGTAGACGACCCCGTGGGCGCGATCTCAGTTCACGGAACCTGCGGTTTGTGGGGAGTTATTTCCGTGGGGTTGTTCGCTGACGGCACCAATGGCGTGAAAGGATTGTTTTATGGAGATCCCACTCAATTGGTTGCTCAGTTGATCGGCGTGGGCACTCTGCTCGGTTTTGTCTTCACTATCTCCTACGTGTTGAATTTGGCAATTCACGCGATTGTCGGA
The DNA here is from genome assembly GCA_963814725.1 of Terriglobia bacterium. GTDB lineage: Bacteria > Acidobacteriota > Terriglobia > Terriglobales > Acidobacteriaceae > JAIQFF01. Next base: position 375,611 of record CAWFDY010000009.1, on the reverse strand, counting down.
CAGCGGGTCTCTGCAGCGGATGAACTGGAAGGCCTGGACATCCCCGAAATGGGTGCCCTGTGCTATCCCGAGTTCGTGCTGAAGCCGGACACAACCCCCAGCGGTGCGACAGCGGCGGATTTCAAGGCTAGCTTGCAGGTCGCACGGGAGACAGCCTGATGACAAACGTTCATCCTATTGATAGCGAACTCGGCGGACATTCCATAACGTGGCAATGTCCGCAGGCGTTCGACTTCCCAAGTGAGGCTGTCGAGTGTTTTCGGGAAGGCGTCGAGCTTCTTCAGTCGGGTGATCCGGGAGGGGCGCTCATCGCGCTCTCCCGGAGTACCGAAATTGCGCCTACTTTCGGAGAGGCCCACGTTTTTCTGGGCATCGCAAACGCACTGAGCAGCAACATCTACCCTGCCATCGATCACCTCGAGCTGGCCGCCAAGCTTCAGCCGGACAGCTTCGCGGCCCATTACACGCTGGCGCAGCTTAACTTCAAACTCCGCATTCCCCGGAAAGGGTATGCCGCGGCCGAAGATGCGCTGCACTGCGCGAGCACTCTGGACCAACGCAGAATGTTGACCCAGCTGCTCAAAGAAGAGCGGGCTCGCGAACGAAATGGAATTGCGCGCCCCTGGTTCAACACGCCGTTCAGTAAGCCGGGACTTTTTCTTACAGGCGGCGGGTTAGCGGTGGCCATCGTGGCACTCTTGCTCCATGTTCGCTGGTAAATCTGCAGAGGGGGTGGATCATGGATACATTTCTCGAAACCGTTAAGAAGCAGCGTATGGCCTGGTCATGGGCGGTTGTGATGGGACTTTTCCTCGTCGTGGTGGCGCATGCGCCAATCCTTCCCGTGGTCGCAGGATGCTTGCTGGCCGTCGGGGTCTCAGTCATGCGGGCGTGGCCAAAATCTCCAGTTCGGAGAGCTTAGACTGTCTTCCCTGCGTTTGGCTCAGCCCATGAAAATCCTAATGTCGAGGGCAGTCGCGATAGATCGTGTGATGGACGAAGTCATGGATGGGGAAATATTGACCTCGACCGCGCAGCCTCCTCCCGTGTCACCAGGGAACGCCCCTCCAGGCTCGCCCGCCGTGGTCATGCTCTCCGGGAGAAAATTTCTGTTTGGCAGCGCTGTCGTTGCCGGCTTGATCTTGATCGGCGGTCGCAGGTTTGAAGTGCCCATGTGGCTGCTGGCGACGGAAGTCCTGGCCACTATTCTGGGATTGTTTCTGTTTGGTTCCTTCAAATATCAGATACACAAGAACGCGCTCACTTACGGGATGTTACTGCTCGTTGTCGCCACGTTCTGCGGCCTGCACAGCTCGGGGTGGCAAGTCGAGATTGCACAACGGGGCTGGTGGTATTGGACGCAACAACACCTGCTTTCATTCCGAGGACTGGATGAACTTATCCACGCCGACACCATGTTGTTCATCCTCGGTCTGACATTTTTCGTTTCCGTGATCGCTCAAACCCGTTTGCTGGAAGGCTTAACGTTTTCGCTGCTGCGCCGCTACCGGGGCGAGATCCTGTCCACTGTGATTGCGGTAACCGCTGTCGTGGCGCTGGCGTCTGGAGTGCTGGACGGAGTTTCGATGATCGGCCTCACCATCCGGACCCTGGTTATCATCCTGTTGCTCGCCGCGGCGCCGATGGCGGATATTCGCCATGCAGTGATGGTCTGCACCACGGTAACCACAATCTGCGGCATCTGGCTGGCCTACGGCGAGCCTCCCAATCTGATCATGAAGGCGAATCTGTACCCTTACCTGGGAAACGCCTTTTTCCTCCTTTACTGCACCCCTATCGCAGTGGCGTGCTACCTGGTTGTCGCCAGGCATATCCGGAAAAGGCTGCGCGGCCGGCGCGTGAACCTTGAAACCATGGATGTGATCGATGCCAACGCCGAGGATGTACGGTTTCTCCAGGCGACCCGCCACAGTGAGGTCGTGACCCCGGTCGAACTGGTTGAAGATCATGCTGCGGAATTGGGAGACCACGCGGAGTTTGTACTGCAGCGGCTGCGAGGCGGCGATTCCCTGGGCCTCGCCCTGGTCCGCGAACGAGTGCCCGAGACAGTGCGCAAGAGCCTGCTCGGCCATCTGGTGAGCGAAGACCTGGCTGACTCGCTCGATCGCCACTACGTTCTCGCCGCCGCCGGGGATCGCCACGGAGCCCTGGAGGCGGAACGGTCCGTGGACGAGACCCTCGCTTCTCTGGCCCATGTTCGCCGACGGGCTCAAAAGGTTGGAGCGCTGGCGCTGGTTCCATTTGTAGGCTTTCTGGTGCTGCACGGGTTCCGCCATGAGACTCCGCTCTTCCTGGCTTCCTTTGCTGGATTTGGTGTCGCGGTATTGGGCGTCGCCCGGATTCCAAAAATGCGGGCACTGGCGCTTCGGGACGCTAAACATGAATACGCCGAATATTACTTCCTGTTTCCGCTTTTCCTGTCGATTACCCTCCTGACCAACGCCGGGTTTTTCGGGCAGCTCCAGGGTCTGATCCATCGCGGGATTGAAACTTTGGGCAACGCCCATGTGGCGTTCGCGCAATTTCTCGGTTGCACGTTCCTCTCGGCCATCCTGGACAACAACATCGTGGCTGACTTTGCCTCGCACGGCCTGCACAATCTGGAGACTTCAACGCTGCACCTTTTTGCTTTAGCCCAGATCGCGGGCTATGCTCTCGGCGGCTGCTGGACCCACATCGGCTCGGCGCAATCTGTGGTGGCGTATGCTTTCATTCAGCGCGATGTTGACGCAAAGTACACGCCAGTGCAGTGGATCAAGGAGATGACCCCGGTGATCCTCGAGATGCTGGGGGTGATCACCGTAATTTTGTATGCTGAAAGCGCCATTCTGAAGTGGTTGCATTAAGGTCGTGTTGTACAAGGACGGCGCGAAGTGTATTGCAGACTACAAGTCCTATAATTCGCGTGATTTGAAAATCGAACGATTGAGGAAACCAAAAATGATTAAACTCGAAGCAGTGATTCAGCCGTCCAGATTTGAAGCCGTCAAGGACGCCTTGACGGAACTGGGCGTTGAGGGAATGACGATATCTGACGTTCGCGGGCACGGGAGGCAAAAGGGTCATACCGAGGTGTACCGCGGCCGTGAATACACGGTAGATCTCGTGCCTAAGATCAAGATAGAAATGGTTCTGGCCGACACCCTGGTCGACGCCGCGGTCAGTGCTATCGTCCAAAGCGCCGGAACGGGAAAGATCGGCGACGGAAAGATTTTTCTTTCCAAGGTCGATGAAGCCATCAGGATTCGAAACCAGGAGCGCGGGGTGGCGGCACTCTAACGCACCGTCACCACAGGCCACGGAGTCGGATGACATTGCTGGCGAATAGCGCGATAACGCAGGACGCATATCAGGCCGAGTCTGAGAAGATACGACAGAGATTCGAGCGGTCGCACGACGGACAGGCAGCAATCCGCGAGCGCTCGAATCTTATCGACTCACTCATTGAGGAGTTGTGGAGTCAGCTTTCTCCAAGCTCCTCAGAGGGTATCTGCGTCGCTGCCCTTGGCGGTTACGGTCGCCGCACGCTATTTCCCTGCTCCGACGTGGACGTGCTTTTCCTGCATGACTCGGCTTTGAGCGAAGACGCGCAGAAGAAGGTTATTTCACCCGTCTCGCAGGCTCTTTGGGACCTCCATCTTCGGCTTAGTCCAACCACCCGTTCACTGGCAGAGTGCGGCAAGCTGCACCGTGACAATCTCGAGTTCAACATTTCCCTGCTGGATTGCCGTTACATCTGCGGCGACGCGGCGCTGTTTGAACAGCTGCGCTCGCATCTGATTCCGAAAATGGTGGCCCGGGAAGCGCTGGAATTGCAGCAAAGGCTTACGGACTTGACCTCGGCACGCCACAACAAATTCGGCCACACCATCTTCCATCTGGAACCGAATATCAAGGATTATCCGGGCGGCCTGCGTGACTACCAAGTGGCATGCTGGCTCAGCCTCATTTCAAAGCTGGAGAAGACCGCCGTCTGGCCTGCGCCCGAAACCCTGCTGCCGGAGGCGTTTCGCGCGGATTGCGGCGCTGCCCTGGATTTTCTCTCCGCCGTGCGATGCTTCCTGCACTACCGGCAAGGCCGGGACCTGAACCAGTTGACGTATGAACTGCAGTCCGAGGCAGCTGCGGCAGGCATCGGTATGCCGGACGGAACACCCACCGCTGCCGCGGTCTGGATGCGAACTTATTTCCGGCACGTGCGCTCAATCTACCGGCTGACGGTGCTCTTCGACGAAGTGCCGCCGTCGCGCTCCAGCCTTTACCGGCTGTTCGAAAATCGGAAGTCGCGCTTGTCCAATGCGGATTTTTCCGTGGTGGAGGGCCGCGTCTTTCTGCGGCAGCTCTCGTCGGTGCAGGATCCGTCCATCCTGCTCGGCCTGTTTGAATTCGTCGGCCGTCACGGGTTGAAGTTGACCTCGGAAACCGAGCGCTGCGTGGAAGCATCGGTTCCCAAGCTGAAGGCGTGGGCGCAGGATTCTCCGGAAGTGTGGTCTTCCTTCAGACGAATTCTGGTATCGCCGCATGCGGGCGCCGCGCTGCGTGCGATGCACCGCCTCGGAGTGCTGGTCTTGCTGTTTCCTGAATTCAAGGCGGTTGATTCGCTGGTCATTCGCGATTACTACCACCGCTACACGGTGGACGAACACTCGCTGGTGGCCATCGAAAATATACACGCACTGCGAAAACCCGATAGCGAACTGGAACGCCGCTTCCGCGACATACTCGACGGCCTGGAACGCCCGGACCTGCTCTTTCTGGCTCTTCTACTGCACGATGTAGGCAAGGGCATGCCCGATGACAACCACGTGATCGGAAGCCTGCAAGCCTCCGCCACCGCACTGGAACGGCTTCGCCTTGACCCGGTTGACCGTGAGGCCGTAGTTTTTCTGATCGCCAATCACCTGCGGATGTCGTCCACAACCATGCGCCAGGATATCTTCGACCCCAAAGTAGTGGCGGAGTTCAGTGAATCCGTCGGGACCGCCGAACACCTGAAGATGCTGACGCTGCTGACCTATACCGACATTAAGTCGGTGAATCCGGAGGCCCTTACTCCGTGGAAAGCCGAGATGCTCTGGCAGTTCTATGCCGCCGCGTTTAACCACTTGAGCCGAAGCGTGGATGATCAGCGCCTGACCGCAACCACAAGCAACAGCGAGCGCATCAAGGAAGTAGTCGCCGCGGCCGGCGAGTCGGATGCAAAACACATTACTTCTTTTCTGGAAGGCTTTCCCAAACGCTATTTGTTGATGCACCCGCCGGGAGAGATCGTGACTCACTGCCGGATGTACGACCGGCTCAAAGAGCGGGACGAAGAACCGCAGATCGATGTTCTCCGGCGAGACGGGTATTTCGAACTTGTTCTTCTGACATTGGACTGCCCCGGTTTGTTTTCCCACGTGGTGGGAACGCTTTCATCGTGGGGCATGAACATTCTGAAGGCTGAGGCGTTTGCCAACAAGGCAGGCGTGGTGCTCGATACCTTCAGGTTTTCAGACCGTTTTCGGACGCTTGAACTGAATCCATCCGAAGTGGAGCGGCTGAAACGAAAACTTTCAGAGGCCGTTTCAGGCGAGATCAACGTCGTCGAGTTGATGGAAACAAAGTTCAAGCCCGCGGCGCAGCGCCCGAAAGTCAACATTGACCCGGCAGTGGAGATCGACAATCAGTGTTCGCAACACAGTACACTGGTCGAGATCATCGCCCAGGACCGCCCCGGCCTGCTCTACGACATCAGCTCGGTAATGGCCGAACTTGGCTGCAATATCGAAGTTGCGATCATCGACACCCAGGGTCAGACCGCCACCGACGTATTCCACGTGACCTGCGCGGGCGCCAAACTGGATCTTCCTCACCAGGAAAAGATGAGAGCAGCCCTGCTCGGGCAGCTGTAGCCATAGCCCACCACGAACCTTCATAACCACCACAACCCACGTAGGGAGGGATGCCCTCATCCGTCCTGCGGAGCGCAGCTCCGCTGCTTTGTGTCCGCCGAAAAAGTCGAGCTGCGCTCGACTGGACGGATGAGGGCATCCCTCCCTACGTGGGTTGTGACAGGTATCGGCGAAGTGCATCACGCCATTCAGGCATTTCTATGCCGCGATTCTGCAGACTTTCCGGAGACAATACCGAATACTTCGGGCGTGGCGCCGGGCGCACGAACCTGTCGCTCGTGGTTTCATACACCTCCGTGGCAAGGCCGGCCGCCGCGATGATCTCACGGGCAAATTCGTACCATGAGCATGCGCCGCGATTGGTGGCGTGGACAATTCCGCTTGCCCTCTGCCGGCAAAGCTGAATCATGGCGCACGCTAAATCAGTGGAGTAAGTGGGAGAGCCCCTCTGATCACCGACGATTTCCAGGCGCGGTTTGGTTACCGCCAGTTTGAGAATCGTATCCGGAAAGCACTTTCCGCCCGGGCCGAAGATCCACGAAGTGCGGACTATACAACCCTCCGGAAGTATTCCGCCGACTTTGATTTCGGCCTCGGCCTTCGACTGGCCGTACACGCTCCTGGGCGAGCGCGGATCCGTAGTCCCATAGGGCGTCGTCTTCGTTCCATCAAATACGTAGTCCGTGCTGACAAAGAGCAGGTGGGCGCCATGGCGATTCGCCGCGCGCGCAACGTTCACTGCGCCGCGACAATTTACGTCGAATGCGAGGTCACGGTTGGTCTCGCAACCATCAACGTCCGTATAAGCGGCAGCCAGGACAATCGAATCGGGCCGGCTGCGCTCTACCAGGCGCAGCACCTGTTCCTCGTCCCGTATATCTCCATCAGCCGAGCCTAGCCCGGTGACCTCATCTTTTTTCCACTCCTGCATCAACGCTTTCCCGAGCAAACCGGTTGCGCCGAAGATCGTGACTCGCATTGGTTCCGCTCTCTGCTTTCCCCGGTACAGGCTCTGCGGCAATCTTATGAGTATTGCGTGGCGATCCACTTGCGGTAGTTGCCGCTGGTCACTTCTTTCACCCATTCGTCATTTTGCAGATACCATTCGACGGTCCTTCGAATCCCACTGTCGAAATTTTCGCGGGGCTTCCATCCCAATTCAGCCTCCATCTTGCGTGCGTCGATGGCATAGCGAACATCGTGACCAGGGCGGTCACGCACAAAGGTGATCAGGCTGCGATGCGGTAAAACCGGGTCATGCGGGCAAGACCCATCCAGAATCGAGCAGATAGTTTCCACGACTTCCAGATTTTGTCTTTCGCTGCGTCCCCCGATATTGTAAGTTTCCCCGGTGCGGCCCCTGGCGAGGACTTCGCGTATCGCATCACAATGGTCCCCCACAAACAACCAGTCGCGCACATTCTTTCCATCGCCATAGACGGGCAGCGGCCTGCCGGCGCGGGCGTTCAGAATCACGAGCGGGATCAACTTCTCCGGGAACTGGTACGGACCGTAATTGTTCGAGCAATTGGTGGTGAGAGTGGGAAGCCCGTAGGTGTGGTGATAGGCACGCACCAGATGGTCCGCTGCCGCCTTGGTGGCCGAATACGGACTGTTGGGGGCATATGCGGTGGTCTCGCAAAATGCAGAGTCCCCCGCGCCCAGCGACCCGTAAACTTCATCGGTCGAGACTTGAAGAAAACGGAACGAATTACGATCTGCTTCCGCCAGTTCCGCGAAATAGGTCCGCGCTTCTTCAAGCAGACAAAATGTCCCGTTTACGTTGGTTCGAATGAAATCGTCCGGGCCGTGGATCGAACGATCGACATGGCTTTCCGCAGCAAAATGGACGATGGCGCGAGGCCTATGCTGTTTGAGTAATGCCCGCAGGAAATCGCGGTCGCACACATCTCCCTGGGAAAAGCGATATCGCGGATCAGAAGCGATGGACAGCAAGTTTCGCGGGTTGCCCGCATACGTAAGCTTGTCGAGATTGACCACCGGGGTTCGTTCCTGCTCGATCCATTGCAGGATAAAGTTGGAGCCGATGAAGCCCGATCCTCCGGTCACCAGAATCGTCTTTTCCATGTGAGCAGGCCGCCCCGGCTCGAGTTATAGTCAACCGGCGACGACGCTCTGATTGTAATAAAGAAAATGCAAAATGTGGTTTTCCGAGGTTGACCAGGTCGTGGCTAGTGACTAGAGACCACGTGGGGACAGCCGCCCCCGGCTGTCCAGTCGAGCGAAGCTCGACCGTTTCATATCGAAGAGAAAATGGCGGAGCGCTGCTCCGCTGGACAGCCGAGGGCGCCTCTCCCCACATGGTCTGTGGGCGACTTACGCGGCCCTGATCTTATAGCCTGGCACCGGTACGGCCGGTTTAGGCACGCTGGTTCCCGCGGCCAATGCCAGATAACTTCCCTCGATCTCCCGTGCCACGCTGCCCCAGAGATAGTGCTCTCCCACTTTCTCCCGAGCCTTGCGGGCAGCCGACTTCCTGACTTCGGCCTCGGCAATCAGCAGCCGCAGCATTCGTTCCAGATCATCCCGGTCGCCGCGGCGAAAGGTAAACCCCGTCCCCTCGACCAGTTCGCGGTTTTCCGGAATATCGCTGGCCAGGACGCATACCCCGGCCCCCATGGCATCCAGCAGTGCCAGGGACAGGCCTTCGAGGTCAGAGGGCAGAACAAATATCATCGCATTGGTGAGCAGTTCATCCAGCGCTTCCCCCGACACCCAGTCAAGGATTCGAACCTTGTCACTCTGGTGCTGGCGCAAACCCTTCACGTAAGCATCAGAATGGCTCGACCCGCCCGCGAGAACCAGCCTGACCGGCGTAGCCATTTGCTCGTAAGCTTGAATCAGGAGGTCACAATTTTTTTCCGGCGAAAAGCGCCCAAGGAAAAGGATGTACGAGCCCGGTTCAAGCCCCCATTCCCGCAGGCGGCTGCCTTCCCGCCGTTGCTTCAGCGTGGTGCCGTTCGGGACGTACACGGCCTCGGCTCCGTATTGGGACCTGTAATATTCCTGCAAAGTACGCGACACGACCATGGTCAAGTCCGGCAGCTTGACGGAAGCCTGCTCCCCCAGCCGCAGAACGGCGGACGCAATCCGCCCCCACTTTCGCCGTTGCCAGTCCAACCCCTGCACCGTGACCACCGTCTTCTTTCCAAACCAGCGTGGAAGGAACGAAAACAGAGCCGGGCCCAGGCAGTGATAGTGCACGATGTCAGCATCGCCAAACACAGCATGAATCGTGCTGAACAATGTGTGTACCAGGGTTTCGAGATGCTTCGACCGGATTGTAGGCAGCCGGACCAGCCGCATGCCGTTGTGCGATGCCCGCGCGGGACTGAAATAGCTCCGGCAATAAACGGTGACATGATGCCCCATCTCGACCAGCCGCTTGCCAACCTCCTCGTAGTAAGTTTCGATTCCGCTGTATTTGGAAATCACTCCGCGGCCGCCGATAAATGCGACCCGCAGGCCCGGTTTTGCGATCGGCTTGATCTGGCCGCCGTCGATCTTCTTTGATGATGGAGCTAATTGTTCATACAGGCTTGTGAGGGCGGTGTAGTGCTGGTCAGGCGAGTGCTGAAGGTTCACCATGGCACGCCCAGCGGATCCCATCTGGGCTGCCAGGTGGGGCCGTCCTGCCAGGAATGAAATCGCCCCCGCCAATTGCGCCACGTTCCCCGCCGGATACAAGACTCCGGTTGCACCCTCTTGCACCAGTTCCCTTCTTGAGCCCAGATCCGACGCCACGACTGCGCGCCCCCATGCGTACGATTCAAGAATGGTTTTGCCCAGGGTTTCGTAGGCTCGGGAAGGCAGCACAGTGAAGCGCGACGAGGCAATCAGGCGGCTGAGTTTAGGAGTTGCCACCTGGCCAAGAAATGTCACGTTATCCAGGCGTAAATGTCCGGCCAATGCCTCCAGTTCCGCTCGCTGCGGTCCCTCACCCGCAATTTGCAAACGGATTGCCGGGAGCTGTTGCATCGCCCGCAACAGATCAGTCAGCCCTTTTTCCGGAGAAAGCCGCCCGAAGTAAAGGATGGGAGCGTCCTGCGCCGGATCAGGCGCTTCTTGCTGGGGCAATGTCTGGAAATGGGGAAGCACCTTGATTTTTTCGGCGTCCCACCCGTTTTCTTCCAGCTTGCTTTTTACAAACCTGCTGGGCACCAGGAACTGGTCCACGCACTGCTCATAACTTCGCAGCCACTTGTGCAGATACGCCTCAGCCGCCAGTACGAGCGTCGCGCCCGGAGGCCCGGCGTAACAGCCTTGCGTAACCACATGCCAGAATTTTCCTCCCCGGCATCGTTCGCAGGCGGTCCCCTGCGCCACCATGTTGTAGCTGGGGCAGAGTATTTTGAAATCGTTCATGTGATAGACCACCGGGATGCCCTGCGCCTTAAGTTCCCAAAGGATCGAAGGCGAAAGATGGTGGTAGATGTTGCGCACGTGGGCGACATTCGGGCGAAAGGCTTTCACCATGTCGCGCAATTTCTGCCGCGCTTGCCTCGAGTAGAGTGCATGCGCCGCTCGTCTGGCGGTACTCAACACTCCGGCTCTGGCGCCTTTGAAGTCGATTGCAGGAAGGAGATGCTGGTCGTAAGCGGTTGCCTCGCCGCGCGGATCTGCCATTGAAAACAGCGCGGTCTCCTGTCCGCGGGAGCGCATCAGTTCCATCAGTTCGAACAGGTGAACTTCGGTGCCGCTGAAGGCGAAGTTATATTTGTTGCAATAGAGGATTCTCATTTGATCTGTGCCTTACCTTCCGGGTGAGATGGAAAACGAGCAGGTCGGCCATAGCGGCCAGGTTTTTCTCCCGGTCGAAGTGTTCCCGCACGTGTTGACGAGCGGCACGGCCCATCCGCGCCAGCGCCGGTTGCGATTTACGAATGAATTCGACCTGGCCGACGAAGTCGTGCACCGAACCAGGGCGATACAGAAACCCCGTCTCGCCGTCCCTCACCAGTTCGGGAATTCCAGTGATGGCCGGAGCTAGCACGATTCGCTGGGCAGCCATCGCTTCCATCAAGACCAGCGGAATGCCTTCGCTCTGACTGTTCAGCACCACCAGATCGCTGGTGGCGTAGCAGGCATCAAGTTGGGTGCGGGAAAGATGGCCCAGGAGCTTTACCTGCTCCGCGAGGCCGAGGTTGCGGATTAAATGTTCGAGCCAGGGGCGCTGAGGTCCTTCACCCGCTATGTGGCAGGAAAAGGAGATGCCGAGGATCTTGAGTTCGTAGCAGGCTCGCAACAGAAACGCATGGTCTTTTACCGCATGTAACCTGCCCACGGAGAGCATCCGGAAGCCATTCACGTGCGGCTCCGGCTGCGGCACGGCCGCAGGCACCGCGGGCGACGAATTCACTCCCATACGCCTTACAATTATTTTCGCCGGCTCAATTCGCGGGTAGCGCTCCAGAATGAAACGCCGGTTATACTCCGAAACGGTTACGCAAAACTCGCAGTGTTCCAGCTTGGTATTGAGGTATGCCGCGTGCATCAGCAGGTCGGAACCGTGCAGGGTTACGCTGTACCCGATACCCAGGAGTCGCGCCGCCACCATCGCGATCCAGGACGCGAAATACCCGTGATGTACATGTATGTGTTCGACCCCGCGCTGCTTCAGTTGCTGGGCGTAGCAGGCGCCCAGCAGGGTGTGCAGCAGAGCGCGCCCGCGCCGCCCCGGCCTCTCGCTCCCCTGTGTCCATACCCGCAACCACAGATCTGCCAGCGCAGCGAAGTTTCGGAGGCAGAGCCATCCCGCGCTGAGCAGCAACCGAAGGTTCCACGGCTGCAGGTACAGGGTTTCCGATGCGAACCTTTTCAGCTGGTCTTCTTCCATCCCTTTATCGGGAGCCCGGGCGCTGCATGAAATTACCCGCACTCCGCGGCGGCGCAGCTCTTCGACCTCCTCGAACACATAGGGTTCGACTGGAGAAGGAAACTGGTTCGCGAGATAGGCAACCGTGAGCAACTGGTCAGGTGGAAACGCCGCGCAGGTGTGTGATCGGACGGTTTGAAGGGACAGTGAAAGTCAGATGGACAAAGCTTCGGGCAACGCGTTGGCCCGGCGATTCTGTGCAGCCAGCGCGCCCGCAATGGTGAACAGCAAACCATTTACGAACTGGTAATTCATCACCACGAAGCTTCCGTTAAACAAGTACACGGCAACCAGCATGGGCCAGATCGCGCGAAATCGATCGTCCAGAAAGGCTCCTTGTCCTGCGGCGGCGTGAGGGCGCCGTCGGCTGCCCAGGCGAAATAGCTCGACCACCATCCATATATAAAGGATCAATCCCAGCAGTCCTTGCTGAACCGCAATCTCCAGATAGGTATTGTGAAAAAAGAACTCCGACTGGTGAAATTCGGTCACACGCTTCGCCAACTCCGGCTGCAAATCGCCCAGACCCCAGCCGGTCGCGGGCTTTTCCAGAAACATCTGCAGGCCTGTGCGGTACATCACTACGCGAAATTCCACCGGACTGCGTTCTTCGAGGCGGGCTGACAACGATGTATTTGTGTCATCAAAACTGAGGGCGGTGGCGATACTCACCACACCGGCCAGAATTACCAGCAGGCAGGCGCCGCGCACGCGCTTGCTCGACGAAAAGAAGGCCAGGACTGCGAGGCAGCCGGCAAATGACATCCATACACCGCGGGTCTGGGTCGCGAGAATCGCCAGTGGCAGCGCTACCAGCAACAGTCCGGCGATTATTCCTTTCAATCGCCGCCGCCGGAATGCGTCCAGGGCGATCAGGCCTAACAGATTCAGCGTGACTCCATTCGCAACGGCTTGCAGAAAGGGCCCACGCGCGCGGTCGGCGTGGACGCCAAGACTCTCATCCAGAATGTAGCGGGGGAAAATCCATTCCTCCGCGCCAAAAAGAAACAGGATCGCAATCAGGCACAAGTAGCCCAGCACCACCAGCGCGAACGTCTCAAAGCGTCGCAGCGCGGTGGCGTTATCGAAGACCGAGCCCGCCAGGTGATAAAGAACGAACGGTACCACCCACTTGGCGGCAAACACACTCCAGCTGTGCTCGTCATACGGTTGGGCGGCGAGGCTGACCAGTCCAAGCCCGAGCAAAGATGCCATCGGCCACAACGCCGGGATGGCAATGGTCACTTGCCGTCGCAATACCAACTGCCGAAGTGCCACGACGAATACCAGGAGCAGGAATGCAATCCGGTCCAGCCAGTAAAGCTGCAGGTCAGGAGGCCGGAAAAGCATCACGGCCAGAGTGGTTAGAAACAGGATTGACGGCGCTGCCACCAGCGCATGCAGGGGGCGGAATGCGGTGGCCAGCGTCCAGCCCGCCAGCGCAGGAGCTGAGTTTCGCACACTAATTTGTCCAGCGGAGGACATCGTCAGGCGCCATGCCCCCGCAGAACCACGAACACGGTCTTCCATAGAATCCTGAGGTCCAGGGCTAGGCTCCTGCGCTCGATGTATTCCAGGTCGAGGGCCATATTCCTCTGAAACGAAGGATCGCTTCTGGCGGTCACTTGCCATAGACCCGTGATCCCGGGGATCACATCCAGACGCCGCAGGTGCTCGAGGCGATATCGCTCGAAATCATCGATCGGATGCGGTCTGGGCCCCACCATGCTCATCTCGCCGCGCAGCACATTCCACAATTGCGGAAGCTCGTCCAGGCTGTAGCGCCGCAGGAACTTTCCCACGCGTGTAATCCTCGGGTCAGCGGCGATCTTGAAGCACGGTCCGTGGCGCTCGTTCACCGGGCGCAGGGCTTCCTTCAGTTGATCCGCGTCTGACACCATGGTGCGGAACTTGTAGCAAACGAATTTCCGCCCTTTCATTCCCACCCTTATCGCACGGTACAACGCGGTTCCAGGCGACGACAGCCGGATAGCGATGGCAATCACAGCCATGAGGGGAGCGGCGGCCAACAGCGCCGCTACAGAAAACAGAACATCGAGTGTTCGTTTGCAAACCAGGCCCGACGTCGAGACTTTCTGTTCTCGTAAGCCAAGAGATTGGAACTTTGTTGTCCGCGACGGGCGGCGCGCGGCCAGGGCTTGAGGCTTGGGATTGAATGCCGCCAGAAAAGACATCAGGCCAGCTCCAGTTCGTAACCTTCAATCGTGACTGCCACGGAGCGCTGGATGCACTCGATTGAAATGACAAGCGTTTTCCGGCTGCTCAAGGCGAGCACGCCTTCCAATCCGTCGAGACACCCCCCACGAATTCGCACCCGCTGGCCTTCCTTCAAGAAGGCGCGCAGCGCGCAGGGCAATTTTTGTGCCAGCAACCGGCGCAGATCGTCGATCTGGTGCGACGGGACCAAACTGCCATCGCGCCCCGCATTCACAAAACCCAGGACTCCCTCCGTGCGCAGAATATGGGCGCGCACAGTAGTCGATTGCCGGAGTCGAACGAATAGATATCCTGAAAATAGAGGGAGGGAAATAATTTTGCGACGATCGCTCCAGCGATGCGTTTCGTGCAACAGGGGAAGGAACGTTTCCACACCTTTGCCCTGCAACTGGACGGCGACTTTGCTTTCGCAACGATACCGTGTCTGCACCACGCACCACGGCTCGGGTGAAGAAGGGCAGTTCTGCAGGGTTTCCGGCAGCGCCAGATCGGGATAATTTGTCATGGAACTTCAGGAATTTCGAACGCAGCGCTGCCAGGTGAGTCCCATTCGTGTTTTTAATTCGTTATGCACAAAATTTCGGGAAACTGAAACAGTCAGCAACTTTCCTAGAGCCTCTGGTAAATTCCGTCCGGGATGGGGAATGTCCTTTTACTCAGGACTGATCCCAGGAGCCTTGCGTTGGTGCTTTGCAATACCTGCACTGCCCTCTGGGCCGCGGCCCGCCGGGTGGCATTCGCTTCCAGCACCAGTACGACTCCGTCGCTTAGATAGCCCAGCAGCGCCGCATCGCTGCACAAGGCGGCAGGCGGACCGTGCACGATTGTGTAGTCAAATTCGAGACGCAATTCGCTCAGCCGGGCCGGCAGCCATTCGACCGAAAGCCCGGAGACGTTTCCCCCCAGAAACATTTCCCGGGGCACTCGCCACAGATGACTGGAGACTCGACGTGCCGAGTCCCGCAATGGCCTGTATCCGGCGGGGCGGAAGACCGGACCTGGAGTTCCGTAGTCATCGTTGTCTTCTCTGGACTCGAGATGGGCTTCCACCAGCGCAACCGTTCCGGGAATCTGCGCAGCCAGCACCTGGCTGACTCGAAGGCAGATGCCGGCGACGTCGCCATCATCGACGGCGCAGAACACAACTTGCCTTGCCGGCTTCGGCCAGCCGGGAAGAAAGACCTGCCGCACCAGTCCCCGGATCTGCTCTTCTCCAAAATGCTCGGGATTCCACAGGATCGATTCGCGGGCGGCCGATACATACGGCTCCGCTACATCGGTTTCGAAAATGTCGCCTGCTAGCGCGTGTTCCAGTAAATCAGGCCGCGTGCTCATAGATTTTCCTTGTCCCTTGCAACCTCAAGGCAGCGAAGCCAGGACCGGTATTCCCAAAGCGGCGACGACCTCATCGGGCGTCCGGAATCCCGGGTTCAAATAGTCAGATGTGAAAGCCGCGCTGGTGCTGAGCGTGCCTCCGAGCACAATGCCGATCAGCCCGAACACCCAGGCGGCGCGAGCCGGAAGCGCCGGCACTCTCGGCTCTTCGGAAATCGTGACATTGAGGATTCCGCCCTGATCCAACGCATCCTCAATTCTGGCCTCCTCGCGCTTGTTCACGTACAACAGATATTTTTCCTCGGCCGCTTTCAACTCTCCCAGCAATTCTCCCTGCCGGATCGCGTTTCCGCCGAGACGCTGAGCGATTTCGCGATATCCCGACAGCTGTATGCGCGTGGCCTGCCCATGGGCCTCAAGCGTTCCCAATTCCACCTGTGCCTTGATCAGTTCCGATTTCGCCCATTCATGATTGGGCTCCTGATTGGTGGTTTCGTCGCGTAGGGGAGAGTGCTCCTCGCCCAATATGCTGGCCCTGGTCTCCGCAATTTGCTGGTCGACTTCCTGCACCAGGCGGTAGGAGGGTTCGAACTTGGTCAGAAGTTCCGTCCGCTTCAATTGCAGTTCGAGGAGCCTGGACTTCATCTTTTCCGCCAGCTGCGGGTTGTCGGCATTCCGAACCAGGGTGAGCGTCCGCTCCGGCAGGCTCTGCACCTTGGATTGCAAGTCTCGAATGCGCCGCCGGGTTTCGGCCATCGCCACCTGGGTCTGATGATCGTTGGCTTCGACGTCACTGAGCTTCTGCAACGCCATATCCCGCTCCTGGGCCGCCGAAACCACGCCCTGATCACTGCTGAAATCCATCAGGCGAAATTCCGCGTCCATCAGGCCGCGTCGTGATTGGGTTACCTGCTGCTCGAAAAATTCGTACTCTCCCGAAGGCCGGTGCACGCGCTGCTGTCGTTTCAGGTAGGCCTGTTGTAGGGCATGCAGCACGGCCCCCGCCTGCGCCGGATCCGATGCACTGTATTTCACTTGAATGAGATTGGTTTTCCGTATCGGCTCAACCGTCAGGCGGCTACCCATGCGCCGCACCGATCGAGCCAGCCGCGCATCTTCGCTTCCGCCGAGAAATTGTTCGTACCACGCACCGCCCGCGACCCCGGATGTCTGAACCACGGCGCGGAGGATTTCGTCATCCCGCAGCAATTCGACTTGTGAATTCAACTCCTCTTCGGTGATCTCGTCGCGCTGAAACATCGGTGACGGCGTGGGTGCGGGCGTTACCAGGGGATCGATGCGTCCCCGGCGCACCAGCACGCTCATGTGAGCCTCATACGATGGGGCGAGGACCCCGTATCCGAGAATCGCGAGAAAAGTTGCCACAAAAACGCAGACCGCCAGGTTCTTCTGGCGGAACACCACAGCCAGAAGATCTCTGAGTGTGGGAGAGGTTTCCGGTGCAGGCTTGCGAAGAATCATGAGTTCATCTGCCATACCGTATCTCCGCTGCCTGACGGCTGAGTTCTTGTTTGGAATCGGGCAGCGACTCGCGAGCCGATGCTTTTCGATTCCGGAAGATGGTGGCTATCTCCTCAAAATTGAGTTGGACCTATGTATGTACTGAGGCTCGAAGTCGGCAGGTAGCGTCGAATCTTCGAAATCCGGTTTTGCGGCACATATAGAAGATCCCCTGGCCGCAATTGAAAATCTTCCGCAAGGTTGTGTGAGTTGAGCATCTGTTTTACGTTCAGGACACGGGCTTCATAGCGCGCCGCCGAAATTTTGCGGAAGAGCACGACTTCGGAGTGCTTGGCCTGCTCGGTGAATCCTCCAGCCAGGGCCACGCCCTCGGTGACAGAAGCGTCTCCGCGCAGTTCGTACTTTCCTGGATGACCCACCGCCCCGGTGGCGATAAAAAAAGGCTTTTCGTAATCCTTCAACTGGACGGTGACTTCCGGATCGTGCAGCGTAGAGGCGTAGGCCTGGCCAATGGCAATTCGCAGTTCCCCTACCGTAAGGCCCTCGGCGTACAACTCGTCGAACCCCCGGAGGGTGATGAAACCATCCGGTTGGATGCTGAGTGTCTGGTCAAACTCGGACGCAAAGTTGAATTTGATTTCAATCACGTCGCTTTTTCGAAGCCGGTAAAGCGGACGGCGGTTCCCCATCTCGTCTGGACTCGATGCACCGCCCGCTAATCCGGGTTTCGCGGCTTCCGTCGCCCCTGGGCTGGTGCCAGGCGCTTTCTCCTGGTCCTGAGCCACGGCTGCCACCGAACCTGCCTGCGCGGCAAAGAAGAAAAGCATGATTGCCCCGAAGGTTAGAATCTTTTTCATTCGCTCTCTTGTTCTGCCGCATTTCCCGCGGCACTTCTTGTGTTGGCAAATTATCCCGGCGGGAAAAGCGCGACAAGACTTGCGAAGAGTTGTCCACCAAAGTAGTCGGAGTGCCTCGGCGAAGCGTGAATTTTGCGGACCGGAGCCGGCCCCATGACTCACTGGGTACGATGACGCCGGCCTTGGAGAATTCCCTAATCGAAGGTCGCTTTTTGCCATGCCTGAAGGGGTCTTTTTCCTAACTACTTTGGTGCTATCCCCAAAGGTGACTTGGCCCGCTTCTGCGACCCCACTCCGAGATCCGGCCGCAGCGCACCGGATTCGGCGTATCTCTATAACCGGCAGCGACTTAGGCGGAAAGCTAAACCGCGAGTGCGGATCGCCGTCAGGGTTTCAATGTAGTGGTTCGCAGGTCATCCGAACATCCGGGATGTCGAGATGTCACAGAAAGTCGCACGGCGATCTTGTAGGCTGAGATCCACTTGCCCGAAGTCCGAGGAAATGCGATTGCGCGCCGAAAGGATTTGTGGAATCTACACCACTTACCGTTTCAAGCTCGATCGGCGTGCTGGTCGCCGATTCGAATCAGATGCAATCCCAGCTTCTGGTGAGCGCGCTTCGCCGTCGTTCTGAATTTCAAGTGACTTCCTGCGTTCTTGACCCGGACGTTATTCTGCACACAATCGGCTCGCTCCCGGTGCAAGTGGCCATTCTCAACGCCGACAATCCCAGGGATGGCTGGCCGGACATGACGGTGGTGCGGCGGCTTCATCTGGCCCATCCCGAAGTCGCCAAAATCATCCTGCTCGACAGCTACGATCGCGACATTGTGGTCCACGCCTTCCGCAGCGGCGCTCGCGGCCTGTTCTGCTTCTCTCAATATCCTTTTCGGCTGCTGTGCAAATGCATTCAGAGCGTGCACCAGGGACAGGTGTGGGCGAACAGCGAGCAGCTGCAATATCTCATCGCGGCGTTGAGCCAGGTCCCCTCGCTGCACATGGTCAATTCGCGCGGAGTCCGGCTGTTGACCCCGCGCGAAGAGCAAGTGGTGGCTCTGGTGGCCGACGGCTTGAGCAATCGCGAGGTGGCACGCGAACTCTGCCTCAGTGAACACACCATAAAAAAATATCTCTTTCGCATCTTTGACAAGCTGGGCATCTCGAGCCGCGTGGAGCTGGTGTTGTATGCGCTCAGCCACGGAGGGTCGCGCCAGGCCGAATGGGTAGCCGGAATCGGCGCAGTATGAGACAACACGTCAGTAGGGGCTGATCGATTATTTCAGGAGTGCGATCGAGAGGATTCGTCCGCTACCTTGTTTCCGGCATCTTCTTGCAGACGATTACGGTGTGCCCGGTCTTGGAGTCAATTCGCGTAGTCACCGGTTCGCAGCGGCATGACACTGTGTTGGCATTCTCGCGTTTGCTCACTACACAGTGCTCGATGACTTCCGCGTTTGGCGGAGGCATCAGGCTGCGCACCGGAGGTGGCGCTGGAGGCGGTGGTGGTGTTGCCGCAACCGGCGCTTTCTTGGCTGAGCAACCCATCAGGCACAAAAGAAAAATAAGCCACAGATTTCTCATCGGCGAAGAGGCGTTCAACTTGCCCACTATAACTCCGCCGGCTCTGCCGAACCTATAGCATGACGGATACCAACATCCGATTCTGTCCCACATCAGGCCGTGAGCCCTGCCGAGCCTGCGAAGCATCTCGCGCGGAGCAAATGCGAAGTTGGCAAGCTGAAAGCTACATCAACGCGTACAGATTGCCGTCCGTGCTGCCCACGTAGATGACATCTTTCACCACGACCGGCGACGAAAGCATGGCGCCGACAGTCATCATTTTCTGAACGCCAATCACCATGCTGTCGTAGAAACTGTCTGTGAACGCGGCTTCATAGTTGGGAGTGCCATCCGGCTTGGTGAGTGCAACACCATTTTGTCGCGAAGCGTCGGTCTGAAATGTCCAGGCGATCTTCCCACTGGTGAGATCAATCGCTATCAGCTTTCCTTGATGCGAGCCGATGTACAGAGTCTGACCGGCGATGGCGGGAGAAGAGAACAGGGGCCAACCATTGAACTTTGAAGAGAACATTGGAGTTCCATTTTTGGCATCCAGGGCATATACGATCGCCGTATCCGATGTCGCGAAGAAGACCTTGCCATCCATCACGGCCGGCGAGGTAATGACCCATGAACCTTTGTTGTTGAAGACCCACTTCTTCATTCCGGTATTGGCATCCAGGGCGTAGAAGTTTGAGTCGCGGCAACCGAAATAAATCACGCCCTCCATTACCGCGGCAGACGACTGAATACCAGTCTGGTTATAGATATCGTGATCTTCACCGGTTTTGAAACGCCACTTTTCTTTCCCGCTGGCCGCATCCAGCGCGTAGAAATAGCTGTCCCAACTCCCGATGAACAGAGTCCCATCCGCGATCGCCGGAGAAGCGTGAACCACGTCGCCAGTATGAAATTTCCACTTCAACGCGCCAGTCGCTGCATCGAGCGCATAGACGTTCCCGTCTCCGCTTCCAAAATAGACCGCGCCTCCCCACAACGCCGGAGAGGATAGATAGAAATCGAATGGGTCTGGCACGGTTTCCGCTGCCGGTTCGGAGCCATGCAGGTGTTTGCCCTCGAACCGTCTCTCGCCTTCGGTCTGAAACTTCCATTTCAGTTTCCCCGTCAGCGCCTCTACGGCGTAAAACCTGCCGTTATAACTCCCGAAATATACGACTCCATCCTGGACCGCGGGCGATGAAGTCACCCGAACGCCGGTAAACAGTTTCCATTTCTGCGTGCCGGATTCGAGATCGACCGCATACAGGTTCCCATCGGTGCTGCCGACGAATGCCATCCCTTCGGCGACCGCGGGCGACGAAATCACCTGGCCGCCAGTGTGGAATTTCCATTTGATCTGTCTGAACTTCGGAACTCCCACCGTGCTATAGACTCCGGTGTGGGCCAGGTTTCCGCGAAACATGGCAGCGTCCTGCGCGAAAGCGGATAGGCAGAAGAGAAGAGGAGCAACCAGGCGGCCGCGAATCATCGTCATGCTGGATAGACGGCGGAATCCGAATAATGTCATTTTATTTTCATCTTCAAAATAAAAAGGGGAGGCCGAAGCCTCCCCTGTGGGTAAATGGTTCAGACCGACTAAAGCGCCGTGCAGACGGACTTTACCTCGGTGTAAAGTTCGAGCACGTCGTGTCCCATTTCACGGCCCCAGCCCGACTGCTTGTAGCCGCCGAATGGAAGGGCTGCGTCGAAGATGTTGAAGCAGTTGATCCACACCGTGCCGGCGCGCAATTGCGCCGCCAGGCGATGCGCCTTGCTGATGT
The DNA here is from genome assembly GCA_963814725.1 of Terriglobia bacterium. Classification (GTDB taxonomy): domain Bacteria; phylum Acidobacteriota; class Terriglobia; order Terriglobales; family Acidobacteriaceae; genus JAIQFF01. The sequence goes on along the minus strand of CAWFDY010000009.1, from coordinate 354,548 downwards.
CGCGAGTCCAGATTCCCGCAGCGAGGCCGTACACCGTGTTGTTGGATTGCTTGATCACATCATCGTAATCGCTAAACGGAATTGCGGTAACGACAGGGCCAAAGATTTCCTCGCGCACCACTTTCATATTTTCGTTGGTATCGACAAGCACGGTAGGTTGAACGAAGTAACCCTTGTCGCCGTGCCGGGCTCCTCCAGCCATTGCCCGCGCACCCTCGGATCGCCCGGACTCCAGATATCCGCAAACCCGGTTCAATTGTTCTTCCGAGACTAACGGCCCCATATCACTCGACGCCTCCCACCCCGGGCCTACTTTGATCTTCTTCGCTTTTGCCGATACACCATCGACCACTTCGTCAAAGATGCTCTTCTCCACGAATAGCCGGGAGCCGGCACAACAGGTTTGGCCCTGGTTGAAGAAAATAGCGCTCGCGGAACCGGCGATCGCCGCTTTCATGTCGCCGTCGCCAAAAACAACGTTGGGAGATTTACCACCCAATTCCAGGGAGACTTTTTTGAGATTCCCCGCGGCCGCCTGCAGAATCAACTTTCCGACTTCGGTAGAGCCGGTGAATGCAACCTTATCCACGTCAGGATGGGCGGCCAGGGCAGCGCCCGCAGTCTCGCCATAGCCCGGGACAATGTTCACCACCCCGTCGGGAATTCCAGCCTCCTGCACCAGTTCGCCCAGGCGCAGGCAGGTTAGCGGCGTTTGCTCCGCCGGCTTGATCACAACGCAACAGCCCGTAGCCAGCGCCGGACCCAGCTTCCAGGCCGCCATCAGCAAGGGGAAATTCCACGGAATGATCTGGCCGACAACTCCCACCGGCTGCCGCAAGGTGTAAGCGAAAAACTTGTTGCCGGCCGAGATCGGAATCGTATTGCCTTCAATCTTGGTGGCCCACCCAGCCATGTAGCGGAACAAGTCAACCGCGAGCGGGACATCGGCAGCCCGCGCGATCTTTAGAGGCTTGCCGTTATCCAGCATCTCCAGTTCGGCAAACTCGTCCAGATTTTGCTCCAGCAAATCTCCCAGCTTCCAGATCAGGCGCCCGCGTTCGGACGGTGTCATCTTCGACCAGGGACCGGTTTCAAACGCAGCCCGGGCTGCCCTGACCGCGCGGTCAATGTCTTCGCTGTCGCCTTCGGCCACGCGTGCCAGTATCTCTCCGGTAGCCGGGTTGTACGTGGGGAAGCTCTTGCCCGAGGCGGCTTCAACCCACTGTCCGTTGATCAGCATCTTGCGGTTCTTGGATACGTAGCTTGTGACTTTGTCGTTCATTTGAACGCCCGACAGTACGGTTGCCATAATCCCTCCTCGATTGCAAGTTCTCGGCGAAAATCAGAACGGGGTGATATTACATCTCCAGGGCTTCAACTTTCACGGAAGGCCTGACAGTTGCCAACTCACTTCTGAAAACTGGCGTTGATCGGCTCTTCCGGGATTGTAGCTCATACCCAAGGCACCCAGACACGGCGACCTCAAGAGTCTATTTTCGCCATCCTTTATACTCTTCCTTTCCAGAGGGAGCCGATTGAATCGCAGGCCTTACATCGCTGTGGCTATCGCGTTCCTGATTCTGGTGGCCGTAGCCCGCATCCTCCTGACCTACAAGGTCACCGCCCAGGGGTTCGACGAGCCTTGCCATGTGGGAGCGGCCATCGAACTTCTGGACAAGGGCACGTACACGCTTGACCCGGTTCATCCTCCGCTAAGCCGTGTCGCAATTGGTATCCCGCTCTATCTCGCGGGAGAACGCTTCCCCCGGTGGCCGGCGGATGATCCGCGCACGCTCAACTACAACGACGTGGGCAACAGCGTTTTATACGATGACGGCCGTTACGTCCGAAACCTGTCGCTGGCTCGATCCGCGATGCTTCCCTTCTTCGCCCTTGCAGTCGTGCTGGTGTTTCTATGGACCCGTCGCGAATTCGGAGAGCTCGCCGGAGTCATGGCGGCGCTTCTGTTTACCACGCTTCCGGTGGTGTTGGCGTTCTCCGGTCTGGCATATACGGATATGGTCACGGCCTGCATGCAGTTCGCGGCCCTATTCGCGTTTACAGCGTGGCTGCGAAAACCATCCTTGTGGTTGACCCTGGTGTTGGGAGTTGCGGTCGCGCTGGCTTTCCTTTCGAAGCTGACGACATTGTTGTTCCTGCCCTCGGCGGCAGTCGCGATCGTGCTGGTGAGATGCCTGGTCGATGGTCGCGCTGGGCCACCTCGAGTGGAACCATCCGGCGTAGGACCGGTTGACGCTGCACCCCAAATAAAATTCGATTGGCTGAAGAAGCTGGGTCTGGCGTTCGCCGTCGCCGTAGTTGTGGTCTGGGCCGGCTATGGGTTTTCCGTTGGGGGAATCCGCGAGGCAACGCGAATCTCTCTCGAGACCATGCCTTCTTTCCAGCACTTCCCCAAGCCGCTGAGGAACATCGCAAGAAGTATGGTGCTGCACGATACATTGCTGCCGGCCCCAGCCTTGTTCAGGGGCATCGCTATTTCCTGGACGCTGAACCAGAGTGCGCCGCCGGCGTATCTATTCGGACAAACGAAAAGTGGCGGCTGGTGGTATTTCTTCCTGGTTGCGGTAGCAGTAAAAACTCCGCTCCCGTTCTTGATGCTCTGCCTGGTGGGATTATGGGTTCTTCTTAATAATTCCAGGCCGGTGCGCTGGACTGCTCTTGCTCCGGCCGCAGCGGTGCTTGCCATCTTCTTTATTACCATGTTCGTCAAGTACAACGCCGGCGTGCGCCATGTGATGGTTCTCTTCCCGCTTCTGTCGGTCATCGCCGGTACCGGTTGCGCCTATCTTTGGCAGGCGCAAGGCAAGCGGCGCGTCTGGGGACGCTGCGCCCTGGCCGTGTTGCTGCTCTGGCAATGCCTCTCAAGCTTGAACGCGCACCCCGATTACATCGCTTATTTCAATGAACTGGCGGGCCGCAATCCAAGCCGGGTACTAGTTACCGGTTGCGATTTGGACTGCGGGCAGGATCTCTTTCGCTTGGCGGAGGTTCTGCGCGAGCGAAATATTTCGCACCCAACGATCGCCATTTGGAGCAGCGCCGATATGTCGCGCACGGGGCTGCCCGCCTTCTCGACGCCAGCGCCCTTTCAACCGGTGACGGGTTGGTTCGCCATCAGCCTGCGGACACTGCTCAGGGGCGACCTCTTTCACGACACTTACCCGGCGGGCGCCTTTTCCTGGCTGGATAAGGCCCATCCGGTCGCAAAAATTGGAAAATCCATGCTGCTCTACTACATCCCGCCAGACACGCAGGCAGGCATACCAGGCAGCGCGCCGCCCGCGGGCAGGCGCTGATCCCAACCGGCCCGGAACGAGCCATTGATCTTTTCACGCCGGCCACGGGAAATCGTGTTTGCATCGCGACCCACTGTCGCTACAATGTATTTTCACTCCGAGGTGACATTGACGTTGCAGGAAAGCTCACGCCGCTGGACGGTAATCGCCTCCGGGCTGTTGTGCGGCTCGCTGGCCATCCTGGTGCTCTTTACCAATCGCGGAGCATTTTTCAGTCCGCTGGCTGTCGTGGTGATGGGAGCTGTGGGATTGGCCGCTGTGCTCTTGCAAATGCGCCTGCAAACTCGCGAGGCAACTCCGTCCTCCAGTTCTCCCGCCTGGTTGAACGTGCTGGGTATTCTTTTTGCTTTGGCGGCCTTCCTCACTGACCTGTTTCACGTGGCGCCGCAGGTGACGGAAGCCCTGGCTTTGAGCGCGGTGGCGAGCTTTGGCGTGAGCGGCGTAATTATCCTGCGAAATTTCCGCAAGCGCGCAGTTTCCAAATAGCGCTTCGCTCCCTGGCGGGAGCCTATTTCTTCACCTGAATTCCCAAATCTTTCAATTGCGCCTCGCTGACCGGTGTCGGCGCATCCACCATCAGATCCACGGCCCGCGCGGTCTTGGGGAATGGAATGACTTCGCGCAGGCTGTCCGCGTTGGCCAGGATCATCACAATGCGATCCAGTCCCAGAGCGATGCCGCCATGGGGAGGCGTGCCATATTCCAGCGCTTCCAGGAAAAATCCAAAGCGTGAATGCGCTTCTTCTTCGGTCATTCCCAGCGCGCGGAATATTTTGCTCTGAATATCCTGGCGATGAATACGGATCGAACCCGAACCCAGTTCCGTGCCGTTCAACACCACGTCGTAAGCCAGCGCGCGGATTTCGCCCAGCGGAGATTTGGGATCGCTGGTCGAGTCGAAACTGCTTTCGAGCTTGGCCATGTCCTCATCATGCAGAGAAGTAAAAGGATGATGCGCCGCGTTCCATCGTCCCGACTCCCGGTCCCACTCAAACATGGGAAAATCGGTGACCCACAGGAAGCGGTAATCCCTGGCGGGATCGCCGGTCCTGACAAAAGCCTGGTGTTTACCGGAATATTTTTGCGCCAGATCAAGCCGAAGCTGGCCGCAGGTCTGAAAAAATTGATTCGTACTCTGCTTCGACTCGGCTTTGCGCACTACCAGCACCCACAGATCGCCGGCCTCGACTCCCGCAGCTTTGAGAATGGGATCGAGCGAATTCGGATAGTCGCGGGCGAACCGGTTGGGATCCGTCATCAAACTCACATGGGAGGTTCCCTGCGCATGGGCGAATGCTCCATAACTGCCGATGGTGCGCCGTTCGGTGCCGGAGATGTCGCCGGCCTTCGGAATCCGGATCAGCACCGAAGTAAAATCCGGGCCGACTTTAAACGCGCCCGCGAATTTTTCCGACTCTTCCGGCTGGAATGCGGAGCGCACCTCCACCATCGCGGGCAAGCGCATGTCGGGCTTGTCGCTGCCGTAGCGCCGTACGGCTTCGTCGTAACTCATCCGCGGAAACGGCGTTTTGATCTCGTGTCCAGCGGCGTGGAACGCAGCTGTCAAAAATCCTTCGACCACTTCCCAGACGCGTTCCGGTTGCGGATACGACATTTCCAGATCGATCTGCGTAAACTCCGGCTGCCGATCGGCGCGCAGGTCTTCGTCGCGAAAACAGCGCACAATCTGAAAATATCTGTCGAAACCTGAGATCATCAGGATCTGCTTGAACAGTTGCGGCGACTGCGGCAAGGCGTAAAAGCTGCCCGGCTGCACCCGGCTGGGCACAAGATAATCGCGCGCGCCTTCCGGCGTCGAGCGCGTCATGAACGGAGTTTCAATCTCAAAAAATCCCTGCGCTGAAAGATAATTGCGGATGGCAAGCGCAACCTTGTGCCGCAGTTCGATGTTGTACTGCATCGGGTCGCGGCGCAGATCGATGTAGCGATACTTCAGCCGCATCTCCTCATTCGGCAGAACCGTTTCGCTGGGCAGGAACGGCGGCTGCTTCGACTCGTTAAGGATGCGCAGCTCCTCCGCGATCAGTTCCACCTCTCCGGTGGCGATGTTCTTGTTTACCGTGTCCGGAATACGCTGCTTGGCTGTGCCGATCACCGCGATGACGTACTCGTTGCGCAGCGCCTCGGCTTTCTGGTGGACCGCCGGGTCGCGCTCCTTGTTGAACACCACCTGGGTAACGCCGCTGCGGTCGCGGATATCGATAAAGATCAGATTGCCCAGATCGCGCCGCCGATTTACCCAGCCCATGAGAACAGCTTTCTTTCCTGAATCAGCCGGACGCAGAGCCCCGCACATGTGTGTACGCCGTAGATCGCCAAGAAAATCGAGCAAGTTGTGCCCTTCAGTAGAGAGTAAAGTCTTAAGCTGAACTAAAGATTATAAATGCAGGCGCGAGCGCCCTGCTTGCGCGGTGGTTATCGGGAACCAGTTTTCAGTCGAAGATTAGTCCACCGGCCGCGCCGCTGTTGCCTGCTGAAACTTCAGCCGCCACTGGTCATCCTGCTTCACCCATAGATCGGAAATATGCTGGTAGCGCGGCGCCATGCCGGGAGCGTCGCCCTCGGGCATATGAATGATGCAATCGTAGGTGACGACTGCGGCTTCATCGTCCACCGGCAAAACCCGCAGATTGTAGGTATAGAAATCCTTTAATTCGCCGTCGCGTGCGCTCTCCACGATCTCTTCCTTGTCATGAAGCCTGCCTTCGCTGCCCACAAAAACGAAATCATCGGTCAACGTACGCTTCATGAAGTCAACGTTCCTGCTCTTCTGGGCGTCGGGAACCGCGTTGGTATTGGCGATGAGCGTCTGCTCCAGCGGACTGAGCGCCCTGGAGGGACTTTGCGCGAACCCCGCCAGCGAAAAGCAAAGCAGAAAGGCAAATAAATTCAGATTTCTCATGTTCTCCCCAATTCGCAACATTTCCGGCTATCTAGCTTGAATCTTTGCCGCCAGGTCGGCGCGCGCCACCGGCGCCTGCTCGCCGGTTTCCAGATTCTTTAGGGCGAACGATCCTGATTTCACTTCATTCTCGCCCACGATCAGAACAAAACGCATGCCCAGCTTGCTCGCGGTTTCAAAGGATTTTTTCAGGCGGAAGGTTTCATTTCCCAACTCGACCACCAGATCGTGGCGCCGCAGCTCTCGCGCCAGCAGCGCGGCTTCCCGATCCATGCCGGCGCCCAGTGGAGCGATGTAAACGTCGGGCTTGGGTTGCGCCGCTGCCACCGATTCCTGCAGAGCCAGCACCAGGCGGTCTTCGCCGATGGCAAAACCGATTCCGGGGGCGCTGGGACCGCCCAGCGATTCCGAAAGCCCGTCGTAGCGCCCGCCCCCGAGGATTGCGTTCTGCGCGCCGAGTGCGCCGTGCGTGAATTCAAACGCAGTGCGGGTGTAATAGTCGAGCCCGCGCACCAGGCGATCGTTGAGCGTGAAGGGTACGCCGACCGCTTTCAGAATTCCCTGCACCTCGCCGAAATGCCGTCGGCAGTCTTCATCCAGAAACTGGCTGATGCGCGGCAGCGTTTCGATGATGGGCTGATCCTCGGGAACCTTGCAATCAAACACACGCAGCGGATTGGTGACAGCGCGGCGTTTGCAATCGTCGCACATCGCGCCCACGACCGGCTCCAGAGCCTTGCGCAAAGCTTCGTTGTAGGCGGCACGATCGCTCGCACAGCCCACCGAATTGAGTTGCAGTGTCCAGTCGTTGATACCCAGGCGGTCGAGCAGCGTCGCCAGCAGTTCGAGCACTTCCGCATCGCGCGCCGGAGACTCGCTGCCCGCGCTGGCCGGTCCGATGACCTCGGCGCCGATCTGGTAGAACTGGCGATAGCGCCCCTTCTGCGGCCGCTCCCGGCGAAACTGCGGGCCGATGTAGTAGAGCTTGTTCAGCCCGCGCCCTTCCAAATTGCGCTCGATATAGGCACGAACGACACCGGCTGTGTTTTCGGGACGAAGTGTGAGGGATTGAGAGCTTGAGAAATAATTTCCAGCAAAGCTCTCAAGCTCTACGCCGTCAGTCAAAACCGTGGGTGCAATTCTAGCCGCCTCATCTGGAACAACCAATCTAAGTCGGATCGGACGATTGGCGAAGTCCTGAGGGTAGTTCATTTTTGCAACATCACGTGCTCTTATCAGGGCCGCTACTGCATCTGAGGAGACGTTGGGCCTGAAAGTGACGAACTCTTCGGTATCACTCACTGCAAATTGGGATTTAATGCCGCGTGAGACGTGAAGCTGGATACCCAACTTGCTCAGTTCCGATAGCCACTCTCCGCTCCGGTACACGATGACACGCCTTGGCTCTACACGGCTCGGATCGTCCGCTTGGTTCGCTTTTAACCATTCATCGATTAGTTTTTTCTCATTGAATCGTTCGCTGTCTTTCCACGTATACATCTCCTTGGCGACGACGTCGGTATCTTCTCCGACGCCGCGGGCAAAAAGTTCTGTCGATTCGAAGATAGGCGTACGGATCTCGTGAAAATTGTAGGCGCGGAAAACATCACGCACCGCGGATTCGACAAAATTCCACAACGCCGTCTCCGGCGGCAGAAGATCACGCGTACCTCGAACCGCTTTAATCAATTTGTCGTGGACCTTCATGAAAGTGGACAACCAGCGATCAGTTTCAAGTTCTCAGTTCTCAGTTTCGATCTCCAGATCCTTTGTCATCCTGAGCGAGTCAGTTCTTCGCTTCGCGAATGAACTGCGGAGTCGAAGGACCCCTATCGGCTTAACCGCTGCCGCGAGCTGAGATTTTCCCTGCCGCCCATCACTCCGACGAAAAAGAATACCGCAAACCCAACAATCAGATTTCAAGCGGCAAAATCCTGATCACCCGGCACGACCATGGCGGGAGGCAAACGATCGGTCACTTCGGCCAACGCAGCCATTTTTTCCGCCAGCTCGCGGGTCAACGAACCCGCCCGGTAGCGCCAGCGAAAATTTCCCTCGGAGACGCTGGGAGTGTTCAGCCGGGCTTCGCTTCCCAGTCCAAGCACATCCTGCAATGGAACTACAGAGAGGCTGGCCACGGATTCCTGCGCCAGGCGAATGAATTCCCAGTGGATGCCATCCTGGCAGGGCCCAATGTAGGTTGCGATGGCGCGGCGCTCGGTTTCTGAAATGCCTGACTTCCACCAGCCCAGGGTGGTGTCATTGTCGTGCGTACCGGTATAGACAACCCGGTCGGGCGTCAAACGGTGCGGCAGATAGATATGCGCTCCGGCATCGGAGAAGCCAAACTGCAGCACCGCCAGTCCAGGAATCTGATGGCGCTCACGCAGCGCGTGCACCTCAGGCGTTATGTAGCCCAGGTCTTCGGCGAAAAACGGCAGTCCGCCCAGAGCTTCGCGCAGCCGGTTGAACAGCTCGTCCTTGGGACCGTCCACCCAGCGGCCGTTTACCGCGGTGGGTTCGCTGGCTGGAATTTCCCAGAACTGCTCGAAGCCGCGAAAGTGATCGAGCCGGATGTAGTCACAAGTTTCAGTCGCCCAGCGCAGACGATCGATCCACCAATCGTAGCCGCGCCCCCGGATCACGTCCCAGGCATAGAGAGGGCCGCCCCAGCGCTGGCCCGTGGCGCTGAAGGCATCGGGCGGAACTCCGGAGACGACCTCGGGTTCCAGATCCTCTTTCAGCCGGAAAATATCGCGGTGCGCCCACACGTCCGCACTGTCGTAAGCCATGAATATGGCAATGTCACCGACGACGCGCACCGAGCGCTCGGCACAGTATCGCCGCAGAGCGTGCCACTGCTGGTAGAAGAAGAACTGAATGGCCCGGCGCAAACGCATGTCGCCCGCCATTCCGGCGCGGGCTTCGGCCAGCGCCGAGGGCTCACGGTAGGCCAGAGGGCGCGGCCAGTCCTTCCAGCATTGCCTGCCATAACGCTCGCGCAAGGAATCAAACAGGACAAAATCGTCCAGCCACCATGCATTCGCGGCGCAGAAATTCTCAAAGCGGTTGCGCGCGCTCCCCTGGGCACTCTTGAGAAAGTTTCCGGCCGCTTCTGTCAGCAGCGGCAATTTAGTCTGAAACACATCTTCATAGTCAATCGCGCCCGTGGAGCCCGGCAGACCAGACAGGTCTGACACGGCAATCCAACCGCGCTCGGCGAGGCGTTCCAGGCTGATGAGCAGTGGATTGCCGGCAAAGGCAGAAGTTGAGGAGTAGGGAGAGTTCCCGATGGCGGGGGGTCCGAGGGGCAGCACCTGCCATAAACCCTGGCGCCCGGACGCCAGAAAATCCACAAACTCGTAAGCCACAGGGCCAAAATCCCCGATGCCACCGCGCGCTGGAAAGGACGTAGGGTGAAGCAGGATGCCGGTGGCGCGGGGGAATGACATTATCGGGGATGTAGCAATGCTATCAGTAATTTTGCCGGCGGGGACTCCCGCCGCTTTACTCTCCCTGTTCGGGGGCGCTCGGCGAACGGGTGAGGTTCTTCATCTCGTCCGCATTGATCTGTATCTTTCCCGATTTCTCCATCTGCGCCCGCAGGTTGGTGACGAACAAACCGAACATTTCCTGCTGCTTGTTCTGGATCAGCGCGTCTTGAATCTGGTCTTTCTTGGCATCAAAATCCTGCGCTGTCGGCTCTTGCCTTTCAAGCACAGACAAGACCACGCCCGTGGTGCCATTGCTGATCGGACCGCTGATCTCGCCGGCTTTCAGGGTGAAGGCCACAGAGGCGCCGCCCGACATCGCTCCAATATCCGGCACCTGGCCGTCAGGCAGCACGAAGTCGCTGGTCTTGACGGTGGCCCCAGCCTCTTTCGCCGCTTTTTTCAGATCGTGCCCGGCCTTGGCCCGGTCCGCCAGCTCCTGAGTCTTCTGCGTCAGCAGCGCCGCCACCCGCTCGTTCTTGAATTCTTCTTCCACCCGGCTGCGGATCTCTTCGAAGGTCGGAGTTGACGCCGGCTTGATCGCCAGCACATCGAATATGGCATAACCCTGCGCCACTTGAACCTGATCGGCCGGAGCCTTTTCCGCCTGCCCAAAGACCGCGCTCATGAACTGGGGTGAACTGCCGATTCCCGGAAGATTGTCGGTGCGGCTCACAAAATCCGTGTTGATGACGTTCAGGCCTTTGGCTGCCGCAGCCTTGTCGAGTCCTCCGCTGCGGGCCTGCGCCAGCAACGAATTGACCTGATCGGCCGCGGCCTGGGCGGCTTTCTGCTGCCTGATGCTTCCTTCAATCTGGTCTTTCACTTCATCCAGCGTCTTGACGTGGGCGGCCTGCTTGTCGTCGAGGCGAATGATATGGAAACCGTAACTGCTCTGCACCAGGCCGCTGGTCGCGCCCTTGGACAAGGAGAACGCCGCCTGTTCAAACTCCGGCACGGTACGGCCTTTGCCGATCCAGCCCAGTGATCCGCCGTTTTTACCGCTGCCCGGGTCTTCAGAATACTTTTTCGCCAGCTCGCCGAAATTTCCGCCGGCTTTCAACTGCTTCAGCACGTCTTCTGCTTTTTTGCGCGCCTCTTCCACGCCCTTGGGATCAACTTTTCCGTCCGCGCCGGGAAGCGGAGTCTTGATCAGGATGTGACTGACGTTGACCTGCTCGGGCACCCGGTAGTCGTCGCGGTGCTGGTCGTAAAAGCCCTGAAGATCCTGACGCGAAACCGTGACACCGGCCTCCATCTTCGCATTCTCCAGCACCACGTACTGCACCTTGCGCTTCTCGGGGATCGAATTGTTGTAGGTGACCTTGTTGCGCTCGTAAAAGGCTTTCAACTCCGCTTCGCTGGGGTTGATCTGCTTCATCAAATCGTCCTTGCGAAGGACGGCGTAATCGAATTTGACCTTAGTATTCTGTTTCTCAAATTCATTGCGAACTTCGCTGGACGAGACCAGCGCGCTGCCGCCGATCAGATTGCGCAGCTTGTCCAGCAGGATCTGGTCTTTCAATCCCTGCTCGAAGGTGGGGACGTTCAGGTCGGCGTTTTGCAGGATGTTTTCGTACTGCGGCTGCCCCACGAACTTTCCGCCGGGAAAGAAGGTGGCTGAATAGCGGCCGTGCTGCAATTCGTCTCGCAGCTCTTCATCCGTCACTCGCAACCCCAGCCGCTGGGCTTCCGCGACCAGGGCCTTCTTGCTGATCAGGTTTTGCGCCGCACGTTCGGCAAAATAGGGAAGCAGCATCTCGGTCTGCTCGCCGCCTCGCGGAAACTGTTGGCGCAACATCTGCCGGGCCTCGCGCTGCACTTCAATCGTGGTCACAGGTTCGCCGGAGACTTTGGCTACGACTCCCTGGCCCGGGCCGCCAATGCCGATACTGTCGCCGATGCCCCCCGGAACTAACGTGATCACCATGGCTGCGCAGATGACCAGCAGCATGCCGCCGAGAATAATTTTCTTCGTCGGGCCAGGGGTCTGCAGAAATCGAATCATTGTTTCTTCACTCCCAGTTTCATCGCTCCAGAATTTAAGGCGGAAGCTTGATTATAGACCATGCCAATGCGGGCGCGAGCCTTCCCGCGCGTGCGTCCCGCTTCCTTGCGTCTTGATTCCCTATTTTCGGTTGAGCCCCGCGCACCCGCGGGACACTCGCGCCTGCATGGCGAAAATCAGCCATTGAAACGTATTAATACTACGTGTTATTAAGCTAGAGTCGCTTTCGCGCCCCGCTATCCGGAAGAGCCCGAATCGAATGCCGCATAATGGACCACTGCCTTTGAAGATCAATTCTCGGCCAAGGAACGTCTTGATGAAAATGTACGCGCGCCTGTTGTGCATCCTGGCTCTGTTGTCCTCCAGCTTGCTTTTTGCGCAGGAGGCAAGCCGCGCCCCTGACGCTGCGCTTTCCCTCCGCGAGGGCTGGGCGCTGCAGTCTTCGGCCAAGGTTGACGAGAAAGGCAAGACCCTCTCCACGGCTGCCTTCCAGCCCAAGGGCTGGTATGACGTGAGCGTGCCTACGACAGTGGTCGCCGCGTTGGTGAAGCACAAGGTGTATCCCGATCCGCTTTTCGGCATGAATCTGCGGACTCTTCCCGGGGTCACCTATCCCATCGGCGCGAATTTCTCGAACATTCCGATGCAGCCCGACAGTCCGTTCATCGTCCCCTGGTGGTATCGCAAGGAGTTCGTCCTGCCCGCGAGTTTCAAGGGGAAGACGATCTGGCTGAATTTCGGCGGCATCAACTACCGCGCCAACATCTGGCTGAATGGAAAGCAACTCGCCAAATCGGACGAAGTCGCCGGAGCCTGGCGAACCTACGAATTCAACATCAGTGATTTCGCTGTCCTGGGAAAACCGAATGTTCTCGCCGTGCAGGTTTTCTCCCCGACCGATACCGACCTGGCCATCACTTTCGTGGACTGGAACCCGGCGCCCCCGGACAAGAATATGGGCCTCTTCCGCGGAGTGAACATCACCACCAGTGGACCCGTCGCGGTGCGCTATCCCGCGGTGGTCTCGAAAGTGGATTCTCCGGCCAACGACAAGGCGCATCTCACGATCACGGCGCTGCTGAAGAATGCGGCGAACCATCCGGTGAAAGGAACGCTCAAAGGCCGGATCGAGAACATCGAGATTTCCCAGGAGGTTGAACTCGCAGCCGGCGAAGCGAAGGACGTGACGTTTGCACCGGAGCAGTTCGCCCAGCTCAACCTCGACCATCCGCGCCTGTGGTGGCCCGCGCAGATGGGCAAGCCGGAGCGCTACAGCCTGACCCTCGAATTCACTGTGGACGGCAAGGATTCCGACCGCGCGGAAGCCAAATTCGGCATACGCGAGGTCACGTCCCAGGTGCTCTCGGCCAACCGGCGCCTGTTCTCGATTAACGGCAAGAACATCCTGATCCGGGGTGGAGGCTGGTCTCCCGACATGATGTTGCGGGAATATCCCCAGCGACTGCGCGACGAGTTCCGCTATGTCCAGGACATGGGGCTGAACACGATCCGGCTGGAAGGCAAGCTCGAGACAAAAGAGTTTTTCGACCTGGCTGACGAACGCGGAATTCTGCTCATCGCCGGTTGGTGCTGCTGCGACCACTGGGAACACTGGCCGAACTGGAAGCCGCAGGATTTCGCCATCGCGGAACAATCCTTGCGAGACCAGATGTACCGGCTGCGCGGCCATCCCAGTCTGATTGCGTGGATGAACGGCAGCGACAACCCTCCCCCGCCCGATGTGGAGCAAACATATCTGAAAGTGGAAAAAGAGCTTCTGTGGCCAAACCCAACCGTCTCTTCCGCCACTTCCAAACCGGCGGGTTTTTCCGGCGAGAGCGGCGTCAAGATGACGGGGCCGTACGAGTACGTGGCCCCTTCCTATTGGCAGACGGACAAGACCGATTCATCCCGCCAGTGCAATCCCGGAGGCTGCGGCGGCGCCTACGGCTTTAACACCGAAACCAGCATGGGGCCGGCGGTCCCGCCGATCGAAAGCATTCGCACCATGGTCGGCGCTGACCATCTTTGGCCCATCGACGATGTGTGGAACTACCACGCCGGCGGCGGCGTCTTCAAAGACATCCACGTTTTTTCCGACGCCTTGAACGCGCGCTTCGGCCCCGCTACCAGCGTCCAGGACTACGCCCTCAAATCGCAGCTTCAAACCTACGAAGGCGTGCGCGCCATGTACGAGGCCTACAGCCGCAACAAATACACCTCGACCGGCGTGATCCAGTGGATGCTGAATAATGCCTGGCCCTCGATGATATGGCACCTCTATGACTTTTACCTTCGTCCGGGAGGCGGCTACTTCGGCGCCAAGAAGGCGATGGAGTCGCTGCACCCGGTGTACGGATACGACGACCACTCAGTCTGGCTGGTCAGCAGCCAGTATGAGGATGTTAAAGGGCTGAAGCTCACAGCCCAGATTTTCAATCTCGATATGAGCCAGAAATTTTCAAAAGAAGTCTCGCTGGATGCCGCCGCCGACAGCACCGGCAAAATTTTCGAACTCCCCCAGATCGATGGCCTCAGCCCAACTTACTTCCTGGCACTACGGGTGCAGGACACTGCCGGCAAATTAGCGGGGTCGAATTTCTACTGGCTTTCGAGCAAACCCGAGACGCTCGACTGGGAGAAGTCCAACTGGTACACCACTCCAACCGCCTCCTACGCCGACTACACCGCGCTGTCACAACTGCCCAAGGTGAAACTTAACGTTAGCGATCACACTGAGCGCAAAGGCGAAGAAGCGGTCACCAGAGTGATGCTGGAAAATCCCAGCAAGAGCCTGGCATTTTTCGTGCGCCTGAAAGTAAATAAGGGCAAAGGTGGAGACGAAATTCTCCCCGTGCTCTGGCAGGACAATTACATTTCACTTCTTCCCGGCGAGAAACGTGAAGTGTCGGCGACATACCGCGCGCAGGAACTGGGAGCGGAGCAGCCATCGGTAGAAATCAGCGGCTGGAACGTGGAGAATTAAGTAATTGCGTAATCGGGCAATTCAGTAATCTCACGAATTACTTCTTGCTTGAAGGGCGTCGGAGTTCGCGTATGGTTCGCTCGTGCTCTGAATCCTCGATGAGTTGAGCCAACCGTTTCAGTCGCGTCTCTTCCCTCTTGGCGCTGATCACCCACCAGCTCGCCGTTCTTTGGTACCAGGGCGGCTGCTCTCGAAAAAATCCCCACGCTTTCTTGTTGGCGCGAAACTGCTTCTCGTACACCCCGTCTAGCTTCGCGCCTTTTCTTTGCTCGTAAGCGTAAATCTCTGACCGGTCGCCCGTGCGGCGTTCGAATGCCTGCAAGCCCGCAGGCCGCATCAGGCCCAGGCTGCTGAGTTCAGGGACGCGCTTGATGTTTACCGCGCTCCAGACGCTCCTAACACGGCGCGGTGTAAACCGGATTACGTAGCGGTTCTGGTCGAGGCTTTTGCGCACGCCGTCGATCCAGCCGAAGCAGAGTGCTCCATCGACTGCCTCGGGCCATGTGACGCTGGGTTTGCCCGAACCTACTTTGTGGAAGCCGACCCACAGCTCCTCATGTTTTTCATGATGCTCTTCAAGCCAGGCATGCCAGGCGGATAAGGATGGAAAAAACTTGGGCTTCATTTTTACAAACCGAAAGCTCGTCAGTCCTCTTCGGCAGGCACGTCGAAATTCACCAGATTGCTCTGAAAGCCCCGAGTCTTCCAGGCCCCATAAGCGATCCCGGCCACCATCCAGATGGAACCGGCAATCAGCGCAAGGTTCGACAAGTGGATCCAGATGAACAAACAAATGATGAAGCCCAGAACCGGCGGGATCAGTTGTCCCATAGTGCGGTCCTCGCCGCGAATGTAGTAGTGGGTCAATGCCGCCAGATTGACGCCCATGAAAGCGATCAGCGCGCCGAAGTTGAGCAGCTGCGCTCCATTGTCGTAGCTGATCAGAAAAGCACCCAGCAAGGCGATCACTCCGACAAAAATCACGTTGTTGGCGGGAATCCGCGTCCGGGGATGAATAGCGCCGAAGAATCTCTTCGGAATGGCATCGCTTCTGCCCATCCCGTAGAGAAGGCGCGCGGCGCCGAGCTGCGATCCCATGCCCGAACCGACGGTCGCAATCAGTAGAGTAATGCTGATGGCTTTGGTCAGCAGCGGTCCGCCCGCGATCGCGGCCACGTGGCTGAATGCGTTCTCCACCTCGGCCGCCGAGAACAGGTATTGGGAGCTCAGCAACTGTGCTCCGTAAACCTCCGCCGCAGCCAGAAACCCCGTCACCACGCAGACCAGCACGGTGGCCAGAAAAATGTTCCGCCGTGGGTTCTCCACTTCTTCCGACAAAGTTGAAATGCCGTCAAAACCGATGTAAGTCAGCACCGCAACCGAAGTCCCGTGAAAGACTCCGTTGATGGAAAAAGTCTGCGGGTTGTAAAACGGACGAAGGAAGTAGGCCTCGGGATATTGCGGCAGGTGAAAGATGTAGCGAATCGTGTACCAGAAAAAAGCCAGAATCACCGCTCCCATAATGGCGCAGAGAGTCTGATTGATCCGTGCCGAAGTCTTGACCCCGCGCAAATTCAGACCGGTGAATAACGCCGCAAAAACGATTGGCCATAGCAAGCCGGGATACGGAATCTGATAGCGGGTTCCAGCGAACAAGTCGGCCATCGCCTTGGAACACCAAATGGTGCAGATCAAGGGATTGAGTATGTAGTCCATCGTCATGCTCCAGCCGGTGACGAAGCCGAGAGACGGGTGGAGGGCGCGACCCACGTAGGTATAAGCCGAGCCGGCGCTGGGATACACCCGCGCCATGCGTCCATAGCTCATGGCGGTGAACACCATGGCGACCATCGCGATCAAAATTGAGGTGACCACGTGACCCTGGCCCGCGTTGCTGAATACTCCGTAGGCGGGCATGGGGGCCGTCGGCTGGATAACGATGATGCCGTACAGAATCAGGTCCCAGAGGGTGAGCGATCGACGAAGCCTCAGGGCAGAAGAGGCGGAAGTTCCGGTGGAAGAGGTTGACATTCTCGGGTATTGGATTATGCCGCGTTAGGCGCTGTCAACGATTAAAACGATTTTGTCTGGGGCGGACACTCCTGTCCGCCGCTTTTGACCTGGACTCGACCTGCCGGGGTCATTCTTGCTTTTGACCAGGACTCGACGTTCCGGGTCACCCCCGTCCGCGGTGTACCGGCAGAATTCATAGGCTAAGTCAAATTCAAAGGCGGCGGACAGGAGTGTCGGCCCCACACTACGAACCTTTTTTTGGCGCCACGGTCAGCCCGAACACCGATGTCTGTCCCTGCCCGGCCACGTTCAGGCCACGAACGCCCTCTTCGTTAGGCAGGTAAAGGGTCTTGCAATGCTCGCAGCGATACACCTCGGCATCCGGGCCCCAGGCGTCATCCGCGTCGCCGCAGGCCTGCTCGACTACGTCCGTGGTGTAGAACCAGCGCTTCAAGTGGCCGCCGCAGAACTTGCCCTTGGCATCTTTTTCATTGCAGGAGCGCTGTCCCGGCTTCTTGATTTTCACTTTGTGATGCGGGAGTTGCGGAGGAGCGTTCACGGTTTCGGTAGTGGCCAAGGGCTATCCTCGTCGCTGCGGCCCCGGGGCCGCTGAATTTACCGACCTCATTTTACTCGAAGGCTTTTGGCTTGAGCTAGAAACCGGCTTCAATCGAATTCTCCCTCGGGCGCGGTTTGCTCCGGCCCGATACGCCCGGCCACAATGTCAGCCTTGAAATAATTTTCGCTTTTCATGGGCACGCCCGCCATCCGCCGCAACATGGCAATCTGCCCCACATGGGTGAGGCTGTCAGCTACCGGCCCCTGGAAAAGCTTCTCCTCCGGCGCGTGCAGAGGCTCTGCAGAAGCCAGGCATTCGTCGAAACTCGTGAGCGCGGCGAAGAAACGGTCCTTTTCCTGCTCCCAGGGCAAAGGCTTGGAGCTGTTCCAACGCTGGCGCCCTTGCGCAATCGACAGGCCCCAGTCCAGCAAGTCGCCGACATGGGCGAGGATTTGCGAGGGCGTGCGTCCCGACGGGCCCGATTTAAATTCGGCAAATTCAGCGGGTGCGCCGCGGATCGCCTTGCCGCCCCGGTAGGCCAGCGTGGCCACGGTGTGGCGCAAGAGTTCGCGTTTCGGATCGGAATTCGAAGTCATCGAGTACTCCCTCATTTCAACCCGTCAGAATGAGCGATTCAATACTCTACCGCCATCAGGCACAAACCGCTTGCCGGTGAAGTGGCTCCCGCCGCGGACCGCGAACGCGCCTCCAGAATCCGCACCAGGTCGGCGGCTTTCAGTGTGCCTTTGCCGGCCAGCAAAAATGTGCCCACCAGATTCCGTACCATGTGGCGCAGGAAACCGTTGCCCCGCACCGTGTAGATAAATTCATCGCCGTGACGCTCCCAGCTTGAATTCAAAATCCGCCGCACATTCGAGGATTCTTCCCGTCCCCGCTCCGGGTCGACAGCGGCAAATGAGGTGAAGTCGTGCTCACCCACGATCAGATCCGCCACTTCCTGCATCTGAGGTTCGTCCAACGGGTAAGGATAATGCCACACATAGCGGGACAGGAAGGGTGAGCAGATGGCTGCGCGATATATACGATAGCGGTAAGTTTTGGCGCAAGCCGACTTGCGGGCGTGAAATTCGCCCGGCACTTCGGCTGCCTCGACCACCCGAATCGCGGACGGCAGAACATCATTGAGGGCAACCAACAGGTTCTCGGGCGGAATCGGGGATTGGATGCCAAATGTCGCCACCTGGCCCAGGGCATGAACGCCGGCGTCGGTGCGTCCTGAGCCCTGGGGCAGGACTTTTTCGCCCGTGACCCGTCCAATAGCTGTGGCCAACGCGTTTTGGATGGTGGGAGCCTCCGGCTGAATCTGCCATCCGAAGTAGTCGGTGCCGTCGTAAGCCACCACTATTTTGAGATTGCGCATGACGATTGTTTGGAGTCTTCCTGGTGGAAATTATCATCCAAACGGGTTGCAATCTTTACAAAGATTTACCTGACAAGGATTTGCCAGACAAAGATTTACCCGGCGCGCCTGGCGTGGTCGCAGATTCACTTAAGGGGTCAGCTATACTGTCTCATTCATTTCGCGCCCAGGAATGGCGTCAGATAGGCATTTGGTAAGCAAAAAGATGAAACCTGGCGCTCGTGTTTTGCGTACTATCGCTTGATTTTCATAAGCCTTTGGGTCTTCACCACAGTTTGTGCAGGGAGAGAAACGAATGTTTGTGTCTGCGTTGCAAAGCGCTGTCCGGCGGAGTCTTGCGGTTGTCCTCGCCGCTACTTTGACCCCAATGGGTTGGTCCCAGACTGCGGCCCAGCCGAATTCGGCCGTGCCTGAGAGCCCCAAGCCGCAGGTGTTCGTCACCACGGACTATGCCAAGCCCCACTCCTACTTTCCGAACCCGCTCGGACCCTACGAGTCGCACCGCTTGCCGGCTCCGAATCTGAGCAACACCTCGAGAATCGACCAGCTGATGCGGGATGGGAAGCTGTATTTGTCGATTAATGACGCGGTGGCCCTTGCGCTTGAGAATAATCTCGATATCGCCATTCAGCGCTATAACCTGGCCATCGCCGACACCGATATTCTGCGGGCCAAGGCCGGGTCCAGCACGCTGGGCGTGAATAGCGGCGTAGTCACCAATACGCCTGGCGGCGGCACCGGCGGCCTGAGCGGATCGGTCGGTTCGGGCAGCGGCGGCACCAGCGCGGGGCTGGGCGGGGCGGGCACGGGAGCCGGCGGCCTGGTGAATTCTACGCTTGGCAGCGGCCCTCCGATCACGAGTTTCGACCCTGTGATCACCGGTAGCATGCAGATGGACCGGGCGTTCACGCAGTCTTCCAGCATTTTCAGCCCGATTCCAGTGTCGAACCAGAACACCGCGACCGCGAACCTCAACTACCTGCAGGGCTTTCAAACCGGGACCAACCTGTCGGTCGGGTTCAACAATTCTCACACCACCACCGACAGCCCAACGGCAACCTACAGCCCGCTGCTAAGTTCGGGCTTCAATTTCCGGATTACGCAGCAGCTGCTGCAGGGCTTCGGCTTCGCCCCCAATACGCGGTTTATAAAGATTGCCAAGAACAACCGTGAGATCTCCGATGTTGCCTTCCGGTTGCAGATCATATCCACGGTGGACCAGATTCAGAACATGTACTGGGATCTTGTCTTCGCCTACGAAAACGTGCGCGTGCAGCAGGAGTCTCTGGCGTTCGCCGACAAGACGCTTTCCGATACTCGGAAGCAGGTGGAAATCGGCACTCTTGCACCGATTGAAGTCGTGCGCTCGCAGAGCACCCTGGCCACGGATCAGCAGCAGCTCACGCTGGCCCAGACCAATCTGCAACTTCAGCAGCTGCTCATGAAGAACGCCCTCAGCCGCACTTTAGTGGACCCGCGGCTGGCGGATGCTGAAGTCATTCCCACATCCACCATGCAACTGCCGCAACAGGAACCCGTTGTGCCCATACAGGATCTGGTGAGTGACGCCCTTAATCATCGCGCCGAACTGGCGGAATCGCGAATCAACCTGACCAATACCGAGATCAGCAACAGGGCGATTCGGAATGCGCTCTTGCCCAGCGTAAACCTTTATGCCTACTACGGGGGAACGGGGATCGGAGGCAATGTGGCTCTGCCCGACTGCCCGCCCGGCGGCGGAGGCGGCTTCGCAACCTGCTTCAGTCCTGATAACGCAGCGCCTCCTTTCCGCAATGGCGGGCCGGTGAGTTATAGCAATTCACTGAGTCAATTGATCGATTCCAGCGCTCCCGACAAAGGCGTCGGCATCAGCGTCTCAATTCCAATCCGCAACCGCGTGGCCCAGGCTACCCAGATCCGGTCCGAGCTGGAATACCGGCAGTCCCAGATGCGCCTGCAACAGCTGGAAAATCAGGTGCGCATCGAAGTCCGCAACGCCCAGTTTTCCGTGCAGCAGAATCGCGCCAGCGTAGCCTCCGCGCAAGCGGCCGTCGATCTGGGAAAGCAGTCACTGGACGCAGAGCAGAAGAAGTACGCGCTTGGCGCCTCCACTACCACGCTGGTCTTGCAAAACCAAAGCGCCCTGGCGCAGGCCGAGTCCACCCTGGTATCGGCAATGGCCGCGTACGAAAAGGCCCAGGTGGAACTGGATCGTTCGACCGGCTTGTTGTTGGACCATTCCCATGTCCTGCTGTCCGATGCCGTGCGTGGCGAGGTCACCCAGATGCCCGACGTTCCTTTCACAGCTCCCCGGGTTGAGACTTCCCCATCCACCGTGCAGCCTCAGCCGGCACCGCCCACCGCGCCGCCGCAGTAGCTAAAAAAGATTCCGCAGGGCGGATACTCATCCGCCCCGCGGGTCTACTCCATGCGCATCCTTGCGGCCATTCCGCCGCTGCCGCCTTCCGGTTTATTCTCTTCGCGTGACCCTCTCCGTGGTTTTGATCACCCATAACGAGGAATCCAATTTGGGCCGCACCCTGGAGAGCGTGCGGCCGCTGGTGCGCGACGAGCAGGGGGAAATCATCGTGGTGGATTCCGGCTCGACCGACCGCACGCTGGAGATCGCGCGCTCGTTTGGCGCGAAAATCTTCCCCGAAGCCTGGAAAGGCTACGCCGCCCAAAAGAATTCCGCGCTCGAGAAAGCTACCGGAGATTGGATTTTAAGCCTCGACGCGGATGAAGAGCTGGATGAGGCGCTGCAGCAATCACTCGCCAATACCCTCGAGAGTCTGAAACGGATTGACACTCTGACGAAGCAGCCCGATGTTCATCCCTTCATGCTGCAGGACGCTCGAGCCGAGGTTGCAGAGTGCGTCGGAGTGACCGCCAGCCCGGATCTGGCCGGCATCTGGATCGCCCGCAAGAACGAATTTCTCGGTCGATGGATACGCCACGGAGGCTTCTGGCCGGATCCGAAACTGCGGTTATTCCGCCGCGGTCTCGGCAGTTTTGAGGATCGAGCCGTACATGAGACCGTGACAGTTACCGGCCAGACCGCCGCACTGAAGCGCGGCGCGCTTCTGCATCATTCCTATCCTACGATTTCCGATTACATCGAGCACATGAACCGGTATTCGTCGCTCGGCGCCGAGACCGTCGTGGCCGAAGGACGCACGGGATTCAGCTTCGTGAACATTGCCATCCGACCCGGTATCACTTTCATCTACAACTACATTTTTCGCCTGGGTTTTCTGGATGGGCGCGAAGGATTGCTGCTGCACCTTTACCACGCAACCTACGTATCCTGGAAATACGCCAAGGCCTGGGAGATTGCACGTTCGCGCAAGGCCTAGACTGTTATTTTGCTGGTTGGGGCTGGGGCAGGGGCGCGAGCGAGTCGCCCGCGGCCACACGATCTATTCTTTTTTCGCCAGCCGCGCCACCGCAGCCACCTGCTTCAAATATTCACGCAGCGGGCGCGCCGGAGTTCCCCAGAAGGCCTCGCCTTTGCCGCGCAACACTTTGTGCGGAAGAACACCGCCCTGTCCTCCCAGCATCACACCTTCTTCGATACGTGCATGCTCTCCGATGCCCACCTGGCCGCCCAGAACTACGTTTTTTTCGATCACGATGCTGCCGGAAAGGCCGGTTTGAGCCGCGATCACCACGTCTTCCCCGATCTGACAATTGTGGCCAATGTGGACCAGATTATCGATCTTGGCACCGCGCCCGATGCGTGTGACTTCGAGCGCGCCTCGATCGATCGTCGAGTTCGCCCCGATCTCAACGTCGTCTCCGATCTCGAGACGTCCGAGTTGGGGAAACTTCTCATATCTTCCCGTGGCGGGGTCGCGAACATAACCAAAGCCATCGCTTCCCAGGACCGCTCCGGCGTGAACCGTCACCCGGTCGCCGAGCCGTGCCCCTGAATAAATCGTGACGTTAGGGTAAATTTCGCAATCCGCGCCGATGCGCACTCCCGCTCCGATTGCAGATCCTGCGCCAATCGACGAACGGTCGCCAATCTCTGCCTCGCCAGCGATGACGGCTCGCTCCGCGACGATCACGTCCTTGCCGAGCCGTGCGGAAGCGTGCACCACTGCACTGGGATGTGTTCCGGGCTGGCGGTTCACCGCGGGCAAAATAAAACGCGCGGCTCGGGCAAACGCAAGCCTGGGATTTTTTGAAAGCAAAACCGGCTTCGCAGTTTTTTCTTTGGCCGGCTCGCTCTTCGCGAAATCGCCGGCGATTACCGCGGCAGCCCCTGAGGCCAGAGCGGACTGCAGGCCCTGCTCGTCTTCCACGAACACCAGGTCCGCCGAGGTCGCATTCGAAATGCTGGCGACTCCGCTGACTTCGACAGTTCCATCTCCCACCAGCTGTGCCTGTACCGCTTCCGCCACCGTCCTGAGCGCGTGCTTCATGGCATCTTTGTATACGTTTAGCTAAGGAAAGAAAAGGACGACGGGGTCTAGAATGCGGGTATGGAGAAGAAAATCTTCTGGATCAGCTTCACCGTGCTGGGCCTGGCCGCGGATTTCATCCTGCCGCTCTGGTGGGCCCTGGGTGCGACCGTCCCCATCGCCTACGCCAGCTGGTGGATCGCTTATCGCAGCGATTGGTTTTGAAATGCAGCTTCTGGCTTCTGGCTTCTGGCTTTAACTTCAGAACTTGAAACTTCGCTAGTAGCTAGAAGCTAGCAGCTGCCTTCTCAGTACAACCCCGCCTCGCCTGGCGGCCTCGTCTTCCAGCGCCGGTGTACCCACAACCACTGCTCTGGATACCGGCGCACGTAATCCTCGATGACCTTGGTAAAGATCTGAGTATTGGTGACGATATCTTTTTCGTCATCGCCGGTGCGCACCAGGCTGAACTCGGGATCAAAGCGGTATCGATATTTTCGCAGCGCCGGGTCCCAGATGGTAAATGTTGGAACCACCGCGGCATCGGTGCGCAAGGCAATTCTGGCCGGCCCGCTGGCGGTGCACGCCGGAATGCCGAAAAAGTTTACGAAGACTCCTTGCGGCGGAGTCATGTTGGTGTCCATCAGGAATCCCACGACCTCACCGGCTTTCATCGCGGCCAGCAGCCCACGCACAAACTTGTCTTTGCTGACTGTGGCATTGCCGTGCATCGAGCGATATTGATGGATCAGGCGGTCCAGATAGACGTTATCCAGGTTCCGCATCAGCACGTGCATCCAGTGGCCATGCAGCGAATGCACAAATCCGGCGAGCTCCCAGCCGCCGAAGTGACCGGATATGAGCAATACGCCCTTACCCCTGGCGAAAGCTCGTTCGTAGTTCTCAAAGCCGTCGTACACCGCTACCCGGCTCACATTTTCCTTCGTATATTTGGGGAACTGGCAGACTTCGGCCAACTGGCGGCCCAGTGAGGTAAACTCCCCGCGCAAGATACGGGCGTGCTCGTGGCGGCTTTTCTCCGGCAGCGCCATGGCCAGATTGCGCATCCCTACACGCCGCAGGCGGCCGTGAAGCAGATACACCATCCAGGCCAGGGAAATCGCTGTCGCCCGGGAAAGCGGACGGGGCAATAGTCCCAGAGTCTTGATAAACGGCCACGCTAGCGCGTACTCGAGTCGCTGACGCATTTAAGGGAAACTGGTGACGGTAGCAAGCGGAAACTGCGATGTCAATGTGGGCGCGAGCGTCCCGCTCGTGCGGCGGAGCCACGAAACCTGCCGCGCGAACCTCCCCGACGGTGCAGCGGCGCCACGAAAGAGTCGCGCGAGCGTTCCCCGCTGGTGCGGCGGCGCCACGAAAGCTGCCGCACGAGCATGGGCGCCCGCGCCCACATTAAAAGCTGCTGCTTACTTGGCGGTTTCCGCCGCCTTGGCCCACTTGGCCAGCGTATTCAGGAACGGAAACGCATTTTGGGGAGGATCGACGGTACCGGTCAGTGAAGTCTTGAACGGCACCATGCGGCCGTAAAATTCGCGGGTCGCGTCCTTGTCCTGACTAATGGCGGCGCCACTCAGTTCAAGTCCCGCGAACAAGCCGCGCGCCCTTGAATAGCTGAGCACCTGCGCTTTCAATTTCCAGTCGGTGTCAGCGGCTGCGTGGCGACCCACCGGGCCGGCGGCCACGCTGGCATCCGCTCCCAGTTTGAACTCGCTGTTCAGCAGGTTTTTCATGCCGTCCTGATTCATGATGAGCATGACCAGATCCACCGCTTGCGCGCCAATCTGCAGACCGAAGCTGCCGCCCTTGATCGTGAAAAATGCGGGAGCGCTCCAACCCTTGGGAGTGCGGCAACTGGCCACGCCGCGCCCAAAGCGAGCGCCAACAATGAATCCTCCCTTAATCATCGTCGGCACAACCGCCACGCATTCGGCCGATCCCAGCACTTCTTCCGGAATGCCCTGGTCGGGAGCTGATTCGATTTCTTCCAGTACCGTGCTGGCAGCCTTTATACGGTCCTCAGCCTTATTCTGGTCATCATCATCCTTGGCGAACGCGGGAACCATCAGACACGCCACTACACACAGCAGGAGCAGTTTTTTCATTGATTCCTGACTTTCCTGAGATTGATAGAGTTTACAAACGATTCAATGCATTGATTCTAGC
The DNA here is from genome assembly GCA_963814725.1 of Terriglobia bacterium. Classification (GTDB taxonomy): domain Bacteria; phylum Acidobacteriota; class Terriglobia; order Terriglobales; family Acidobacteriaceae; genus JAIQFF01. The sequence goes on along the minus strand of CAWFDY010000009.1, from coordinate 329,280 downwards.
GGATTTTTCTCAGGAAGGAAGTGAGCCAGGAGGGGAAGAACCCAAGGATTAAAAAGAGGGGCAAAAAAAATCGGGGCCAGCAGCGGTGACCCTAAATCTCCGCTTCCAACCCCGTCTCCCAGGTTCTGTGGTAGGTGAAGCGAGTATGCGGGGCGCCGGTAAGACGGGCAAGATTACCGAGGTCATTGTCCTAAAGTAACCGCGATTTCATGCCCAGGGTCATTGCTGGGAAGACATCAAATCCCAATCCCCGGCATCGGCGGCAAAATATGTCGCGACCTTATTTCGCTGTTACCAGCGAGTGTGTGATCGCGTGTACCGAAAGGGCGATACGGTTCTGCACTCCCACTTTGCGCATCAGTTTGGCTACGTGAGCCTTGACCGTGCGCTCTTCGATTCCCAGGGCAGAGCCGATTTCCTTGTTGGAACGGCCCGCCACCAGCATCTCCAGAACTTCCTTCTCGCGATCGGTAAAAGTAACCCGGCCCGCGGGAAAGATGCGCCCGGGAGCCGAGCTCACGCGCTCGATAAACAGAGACAGCACCCGCCTTGGCGCCCAGACCGATCCCTGATTTACGATTCGTATGGCCTGCACAAACTCAGTCGGCGATGCGGCTTCATCCACATAGCCCTTGGCGCCTGAAGCAATGGCTTTCAAAATGGTTTCCTCGTCCATACCCGAACCTGTCACAATGATGCGGAGGTCAGGACGGCTGGCTTTAAGGCTTGCCATCAAATCAAACAGGTTCTGGCCGTTACGGTTACCCAGCAGTACCAGGTCGATATTGGGCAGGCTTCCGATGTCGGGCAGCGACGCGGCAATCAGCTCGAAATCGGTTTCCGAGTCAAACAGGGCGCGAAATCCCACAAAACGCAGTGGATCGCTCTCCACCACAGCTAGACGGATGACCGGTTTTTTGACCGGCGAAGCCTTCATGGCAGTTGCTGCCTTCATAGGGTTTCCTGTTTGATAGGGTTTTCCTGCTTCTCTAAAAAGCTGGGTTAAGCATAACCACATTTGCAAGGGATGAGAACATCTACAGACTATTAACGATTACGCCGGTAACGTCGTAAACATTTAAAAGGAGACAGGTAACCACTCGATGACATCACAAGCTGGACGGGCGAAACGGCAGATTCGGTTGGCGATTGCGATTGTGCTTCTGAGCTGCATGGCTGCAGCCCAAACTGACTACCAGCCGAAGTTCAAGGGCGACCCCGCCAAGTCCGACTCGGAAGCTGCGGCCTTAGGCTACATGCGCACTGTGCTGCGGGCCCAGAAGGCTTATCAGAAGAAGAATGACAAGTTCGCCACCTCGCTCGCCCAACTGGTCCACACCGGTTCGTTCACCAAGCGCATGGTGAATCCGGACCGCGGCGACTATTCCGTCGGATTCCGGCCGAACAAAGACGGATTCGAAATGACCATGACCCCCAAACAAATCGACGCCCTCCATCGTTCCTTTTACGCCGATGAAGACGGGAAGATCCACGCAGATGATCAGGGGCCGGCAACCGAGAACTCGCCGGTGCTGAAGTAAGAGATTTCAGGTAAACGACGCAGCCAGCAAGATCAGACTTTCTTTGCGTCCTGCACGGCAGAGTACGCGAAGGATTTCTACCCTCCGCTGATCTCCGCAGCCTTGCCATCGCGAAAAGTAATCGTCACCGGCTTGCCGCCGTTGGGATAGTGCACCGTCTTCACCGCAGGGTCGCTAGACCGGTCGGGAACCCCCATTCCGATGGAAAAGTAGGCTTGAAATTCGTTCATCCCGGGCTTGATCTGGTGCTGCTCGATCGACTCCCAGACATCCGCCGGCCAGTGCTTGTACAGATCCCGCGGGTCCTGAACAAAGAACATTTCGTCGGAATAAATCTGGTAACTGTCGCCGGTCCGCGATCCGATGGGAACAGCGAAAGCCTTGCCTTCCTGTTCGAATACCGCCATCATCTGCTGCACATTGGCGGAGTGGGGAGAGTTGTCGTTCACTACATCTTCAATCTGCAGCTTCTGGATGGGTAAGAGCAGTCCCGCCTCGCGCGAGAAGTCCGTATGCCGCCGCGTCCGGTCATAGGGGTAGTACGTGAAGCGATAGCCCTCCTTCACCCATACCGGTTGCTGGATCAATTGTTTCGCCGACTTAAGATCGTAGGGGTGAAGCTTTTTTGGAACCACGTAATAGTCGGGATTCAGCGGCGGCGCCTGCGGCATGGATTGCTCGCTCCTCTCGCTGTGCCGCTCGTACACGACATACCCGGCGCGAAGGGCCGCGACCGCGATCGCGAACACCAGCAGCAGTTGAATTTTCCGCTTCGACTCTGAAGTCATTACGCCTCCGCCCTGAACATAAAGGACCCGCCGAAGTGTAAACTATCAGTTCGCACACTTCGCCCACCCGCCGAGTGCCCGATTTGAGGAGAATCCATGGCTGAGCTTACCGAGGACGAGGTTCTGAGCGCCTTGAAACAATGTTACGACCCTGAAATCCCGGTCAACATTGTCGATCTGGGTTTGATCTACGGAGTACGTTTTGATCCCGCACCCGAGGAGAAACAAGACGTCACCGTGGAAATGACCCTGACGGCGCAGGGATGCCCTTCGCACGTCCAGATTGGCGAACAGGTCAAGGCCCGGGTGGAACAGATGCCCGGTGTTCGCAATGCGATCGTGAACGTGGTATGGACTCCGCCGTGGACTCCGGAACGGCTCAGCCCCGACGCCCGCAAGACGCTGGGCATTGAGTAGTAGCGCCGGCCTCCGGCCGGCTGTCCCGCCCCCGGATATTCCGCTAGCTGCTGAGTAGCGTTTCATACCAGGTGCCGCGGTTCTCCGCAGCTTCGGCCAGTCGGCCGCCCACCCGGGTCGCCACTTCAAGAAAACCGTTCCCGCGCTCGATAAAGTCGGGCAGCCGGTCGCGCAGTTCGCCGAATGCTTCCGGATACTCCGACGCCAAAGTTGCCACGCTGACTCCAGCCAGAATGACGCCGGCAGTCCATTTTTTCTTCAGTAGCATGGCTACGCCCACACCTGCCGCACCGCCCACCAGCGCCACTTTCCAGTTTTCCATTCCCGCCTCCGCTCCAAAGATTTGTGCCCAGTGTCCCGACACCCATACTTTATACTGTCGAGTTTCTCACGGAGGATTTGATGCTGAAAGCAGGCAGGCTATTACCCGCCGCCTTATTTTTTTCGCTCGTGCTGGCGGGCGCCGCGGCCCAAACTGAACCTCGCGCCCGTGCCCTGGGCGTTCCCTTCGACGGCAACCCCGGCCCCTTGAATGCCATCACCGACGTGGCGGGCGTCGAGGTTGGGCATACGACGCTAATTTCAGGCAGCGGCCCGCTGAAAGTTGGCGTCGGCCCGGTTCGGACCGGGGTCACCGCCATTCTCCCCCGCGGCAAAAATTCGCTGGACCCGGTATTCGCCGGCTGGTTCACGCTCAACGGCAATGGTGAGATGACCGGAACCACATGGCTCGAAGAATCCGGATTTCTGGACGGACCCGTGATGATCACCAATACCCACAGCGTGGGAGTCGTGCGCGACGCGGTCATCGCATGGCGAGTCAAGCGCGCACCACCCGACGATGAAGGGTATGCGTGGTCCCTGCCCGTCGTTGCCGAAACCTCAGATGACGACTTGAACGACATGAACGGATTTCACGTCAAGGCCGAAGACGCTTTCCATGCGCTCGATACGGCCAGCGGTGGCCCGGTGGCGGAGGGCAGCGTGGGCGGAGGCACGGGCATGATCTGCAATGAGTTCAAAGGAGGAATCGGAACCTCATCGCGCGTGCTCGATGCCAAATTCGGAGGCTACACCGTAGGCGTGCTAGTGCAATGCAACTACGGGCGCCGAAGCCAGTTGCGCATTGCCGGAGTTCCGGTCGGCCGGGAGATTCCGGACCACACAGTCCGCGACGAGGATATCGGATCCATCATCGTGGTGGTCGCTACCGATGCGCCATTGATTTCCACGCAATTGAAGCGTGTAGCCCGCCGGGTGTCGCTGGGATTAGGCAGAGACGGAAGCTTCGCCTCCGACGGCTCCGGAGACATTTTCATAGCCTTCTCTACCGCGAATCCTGGCGCCGCCGGATCAAAAGGCTTGCGCCAGCTCACCATGCTCCCCAACCAACGCCTGAACACTATCTTTCTGGCCACAGTTCAGGCCACCGAGGAAGCCATCGTGAACGCCATGGTCGCCGCCAGGACGATGAAAGGGATTAACGACCTGGAGGTTATCGGCCTGCCCCACGACCGCCTGCGTGAAGCGCTGAAAAAATACAACCGCCTGGTGAAGTAGAGGGGAAAGAGAATAGCCAGAGGGTCCCCCTCGAGGGTTTTCCCGCGAAACGAAGTTCAATAGATGGTGTAGCCGGGGGCTGGAGTCCGCAGGTCGGGCTTCGAGGCCATCAGCAGTAGCGCTCCCATCTTCTTGAATGCGCGCAAATCATCCAGGCCGTGGAAGGACTTGGTCTTGTAGTCATCGGGCGTGGGTGTGTCATCCGGAATTCGGAGCGCTTCGACTTTCTCAAAGGCATGCTTTTTCAGAAGCTCAAGATACTCCGCCTCGGAGCGCACATGCACCGGCACTTTCAGCTTGTCCACCCACTGCAGAGAATATGGATTATCGCGGTACAAATTGATCAGGATGAACAGGCGCCCGTGAGGCGCCATGACGCGAAATAACTCGGACAGTGCACGATCCTGATCTTCGTAGTAGTAAAACGACTCCACCGACAACACTTTGTCGAAGAAATTTTCTTCCCACGGAATCTGCTGCGCCGATCCCCACACATACAAGATATGTTCGAAATCTTTCGATTCGGCCCGAGCCTGCCGGACCATCTCATCGGACACATCGAGGCCCACAACCTGGCCGAAACCTTCCGGACCGTCCCCTACCAGCCGGGAGAGCATTCGCGAGGCCCATCCTGATCCGCAACCCAGATCAAGCACACGCTCGCCCGGACGCAGATCCATCAGCCGAAGCGTCTTCTCGGTGATGTCGAGATGATGGCTCTCCATCTTCCCGCCTTCACCGGCCTGCGCCCAGCGATTGAATTCGAGTTGCAGCTTCTCATCGGGAGTCGGGGCTCTTTCAGACATGTCGCTATCTTAATACGCCCACGTAGGGGCGGACGCCCTCGTCCGCCCAGCCGGGCGAAGCTCGGCGAACTCCTGAAGTCAAGCCCGAGGCCAGCTCCGCTCGCCCACCCGGACGGGGGTGTCCGGGCCTACGTGTTTCGAGGGCGTGATTCGAGGTACGTGGTTCGACGTACGTAGTCCGTGGCACTTGTGCTACATTTGCCATCTTCATGAGCTCAACCCCGCAGCCTGAGCTTGACCCGGAGCCACTCTACTGCCCGCGGTGCAGCCAGGAAGTTACCGATCCGCTGACTTGCGGCGACTGCTCCGCCGTCATTTGCCGCCGCTGCGGAACTCCGCTGGAATCTCCCGATGAGCTGGGCATGGGTTAGGGAATGACTTCGCCTCAGCTGTCTTCACAGTCCTCCGATAAATCCGGAACCCCCAGCCTGGTGCGCGGGCTTAGCCTGCTCGATTCTGTGCTACTGCTGGTGGGCGGAATCATCGGATCGTCGATTTTCCTCACGGCAAAAGACATCGCCGGCCCGCTTCCACATCCCATGCTTTTCCTGCTGGTCTGGGTACTGGGCGCCGGCATTTCCCTTCTGGGATGCACCGCCTTTGCCGAACTGGGCTCGATGTTTCCCGACTCCGGAGGCCAGTACGTTTATCTGCGCGAGGCCTACGGCGACCTGCCAGCGTTTCTCTATGGATGGATGCTGTTCAGCGTGGCCAACGGCGGCTCCATCGCGGCACTCTCGGTTGCTTCAGCCGCCTACCTGGGTGGAATCGTTCCAGCGATTTCCCAGGACCACGTCATCTTCGCAGCCGCCGGAATCGTTCTCACCCGCGCTCATGTGGTTGCAATAGTTGCCATCGTCGCTGTGACCTGGGTCAACGTCATCGGATTGCGCTGGGGAACGATTCTGCAAAACCTCGCCACCTGGGCCAAGTTCGCCGCCATGGCCGCCTTTGTAATTCTGGGATTTGCTATCGGCAAAGGCGACTGGCATCACTTCGCTCCGGCGCCTGGCCAAAGTCTCTCCCTGGGACTGAGCGCCGGGCAACTGGTCTCTGCCTTCGGCGTGGCTTTGATCGCGGTCTTCTGGGCTTACGACGGCTGGGTTTACATCACCTGGGTCTCGGGCGAAGTGAAAGATCCGCGGCGCAATGTGCCGCGAGCCATGGTCCTCGGAGTCGTCGCCGTCGGAATCATTTACATGGCGATGAACATGACCTACATTTACGCCCTTCCGCTGGGCGAGATCGCGAAACACGAAACCATCGCGCATGCTGCCGCGGTCGCCCTCTTTTCTCCCGGAGCCGCATTATGGCTGTCGGCACTGATCGCGGTTTCATGTTTCGGCGCAATGGCCAGTTGCACCCTGAGCGGCGCGCGCGTGTACTACGCCATGGCCCAGGACGGTGCCTTTTTCCAGAAGATGGCGCAGGTCCATCCTAAATGGCGGACTCCAGCATTCAGCCTGATTGGCCAGGGGATCTGGGGCGCGGTGCTCACTCTGAGCGGCCGCTACGATCAGCTTTATACATATGTAATGTTCGGCATGGTTCTGTCTTACACGCTGACGGTGGTCGGCATGTTCATTCTGCGCTGGAAGCGTCCCGAAATCCCCCGCCCTTACCGATGCACTGGATACCCCTGGCTGCCGGCGATCTACGTAATCATCGGCGGCGCGTGGACGCTGAACACAATCATTACGCGTCCCACAGAAGCCTTTTGGGGAGCCGCCATCGTGCTCATCGGCGTGCCGGGATATTTGTATTGGAAGCGCATGAGCAAAAATGCCCCCCGCATCTCCTGACTCCCTTTGCGGCCTTTGCGGGATCTCTTGGCGAACTTCGCGGTAGAGATTTTTGCGTGCGTAACAGCAAAGTTAACCTCTTTACCGCAAAGGGATTCCGCAAAGGACGCAAAGAAAATCGCCGGCCCGAGCTGCAGTTGGCGTACGCTCTCCATGTCTTTACAATCACCTGACTGCACGGCGTTGAAACATTCCGAGGGTTAAAGTTTCTTTCGCGATCATCTGACGTTCCGTACATCAAGAGTGGATAACACTGGACCAGCCTCCGACCCGACAAAACTGAATGCCGCGGGAGAATCCTCCACCAGTGCAGCAACCGCCAGCCAGCCCGTGCCCGTCATGGGCTTCCGCGATCTCGTACTTTTCTATGTCGTAACCGGCGTCAGCCTGCGCTGGATCGCCACGGCCGCCGCGGCGGGCCCGAGTTCAATTGTCGTCTGGATTGGCGCCTTTTTGTTTTTCTATGCGCCGCTCGCGCTCTCCGTCATCGAGCTCTCTTCGCGTTATCCGGAAGAAGGGGGCATTTATGTTTGGGCAAAACGCGGCTTCGGCGACTTTGCCGGCTTCATCACCGCCTGGACCTACTGGGCCTGCAATCTGCCCTACTTCCCTGCCATTCTCTACTTCGCCGCCAGCAACGCTCTCTACATCCGGCACGAGTGGACGCGCTTTTCGAATAACCCGACGTTCTACATCGTGTTTTCTCTGGTGGCGTTTACCCTGGCCACCCTGCTCAACATCTTCGGCCTCAACATTGGCACATGGCTGCACGACGTCGGTGCATTCGCCATGTGGATCCCGGTGGGCATCGTCGTCGTAATGGGAGGGGTGGCATGGCATCGTTACGGCTCAGCCACTTCGTTCACGCTGCATTCGATGACGCCCGGATTCCAGCTTAAAGACATGCTTTTCTGGTCCGTATTGATCTTTGCTTTTGCCGGTTGCGAAACCGCTTCCATCATGGGAGGAGAGATAAAAAATGCTCGACGCTCCATCCCCCGCGCGCTGCTGATCGCGGGAGTGACCGTGACTTTTTGCTACATCGTGGGAACCATCAGCGTGCTGGTCGCTCTGCCGGCCGCCGAAGTGGGCAATCTGCAGGGATTGATGCAGGCCATATCAAAAACCGCGGAGCGCATTGGGTTCGAAGCCGTTATTCCCGTCGCCGCGCTGCTCATCATGCTCAGCAATGTGGGCGCCGCGGGCGCTTACCTCGCAGCCGGCGCCCGCCTGCCGTTCGTCGCCGGAATTGATCGCTTCCTGCCGCCAGCCTTCGGCGCGCTTCATCCCCGATGGAAGACGCCTTGGGTTGGCTTGCTCACGCAATTCGTCTTCGGCGCATTGTTCATCTTTCTCGGACAAGCCGGCACCAGCATCAAAGGCGCCTACGACGTGCTGGTCAGCATGGGCGTGATTACATACTTCATTCCGTTCCTTTTTTTATTCGCCGCAATGTACAAACTGCAGAGCGAACCGGCCCGGCCGGACGTGATCCGCGTCCCCGGCGGGAAGCCGGCAGCCAGGGTGGTTGCGATCGTCGGATTCGTGACGACCACGTTCACCATCGGGCTGGCGCTGATCCCGCAACCCGACGAACCCAACAAGCTGCTGGCCGTAATAAAGATCGTAGGATTGTCGGGGCTACTGGTCGCAATCGGCGCCTGGATTTATTGGGCAGGAAAGAAGCGAGCTTTACGTTCTTCGTAGCGCGGGCCGCCGGCGCCGCTAGACCGGCGTGGCTGTCTTTCTCTCCGGACTGAAGAATGGCATCTTCACGACCTTTGCCGTTACCTGCTGGCGCATGGCTTCGATGGTGATTTCCAACTGCAGCTTGGTGCCGATCTTTGAGTAGGCCGTGTCCACACTGGCCAGTGCGATCATCTTCTTCAGTACCGGAGACCACGTGGTCGTCGTAGCTTTGCCAACCTGTTTGCCGTCCAGATATAAAGGAACCGCCACGCGCGAAGCCTGGCTCGGAGCCGCGGGAGTGAGGCCAAACTCTTCATAGCGCGCCTCCACTTCGGGCCAATCGATTTCCAGCCCCACGAATCGCCGCGGCACGCCCTGCTTCTGTTGCTTCATCAACGCGGCCTTGCCGATGAAATTTTCCTTATCGAGGTGGACCATCTTTCCGAAACCCAGCTCGTACGGAGAATATCTCTGGGAATCGATCAGCGCTTTCTTCGCGCTGGTGTAATCCACTTCAATCAGCAGCAATCCGGCCTCGACGCGCGCAACATCCAGCGCCAGCATTCCGGCAGCGTGGAGATCGAACTGCTTGCCTTTCTCCATGATCGAGTCCCAGACTTTGACAGCATCGTTCCACGGAACCCATATTTCGTAGCCCAGATCTCCGGTGTATCCGGTGCGCGAAATGTCCACAAAGACGTTGCCAATTTTGCCGCGAGTCATGCGGAAATATTTTAGATTGGCAATGTCCGCTTCGGCGACAGCTTTGAGCAGCTTGCCCGAGGTCGGTCCCTGCAGGGCCAGCGCGGCCATTTCCTCGGAAATATCCTCGACCTGCACATCCATGTTCAAGCCGTTTTGCCGGAACCAGCGCAGGCTGGGATCGGCGGCGGTCCATCGGTACTTGCTGTCTTCGAGGCGCGTGATGGTGCCGTCATCGATGACTTTTCCCTGCTCGTCGCACCAGCAGCAATAAATGACCTGGCCCACCCGGACCTTGGAAATATCGCGGGTGATGATGCGGTTCACCAGTTTCGTGGCGTCTTTGCCGCTAATCAGATATTTGTACAGCGGAGAAATGTCGATGAGCGCCGACGCATTGCGGATGGCGTTGTACTCGTGCTCGTGGTGCACTTCATAAACGCTGACGGCGTAATATCCTGACCACTCGCGGTAATTCAGGCTGTGGCAAAGCGGAAAAGTTCTGTCGTGAAATGCGGTTCCGACTGGCAAAGTAATTTCCTCGCTGCTCTGGGTCCGGAAGACTTGTATCCGGAAGAGAAGTGTCGCACAGGGATTATAAGCAGTGCTGGTGACACAACGCCACTGCTGACTACTCCAATGACTACCGGTCACGGCGGCTTTAGGTCGAAGTGATCCTTGCTTTGCGGCTCAATCTCACCGATCCTTGCAGACAAGAGACGAACTTCCCGATAAAATGAGCCTTCGTTCAGGATCATGCGGATCATGACAACACCCTGGAGTGTCATTCTTACCTGGACCGTCCTTCCCAGCGGGCTCTAAGTCCGCGCATCTCCCTGCATTCCGGGAACTGTTAGAATCCTGGCAATCTCCGCAACCGTCGTCCATACCCAAGACAAAGAACTGAAGGCTGACATGCCGTCAAACTCGAAATACGATGCAATCATCATCGGCGGAGGCCACAACGGCCTCACCACCGCCGCCTACCTGGCGCGCGCCGGAAAAAAAGTTCTGGTACTGGAGCGTCGCCACGTGCTCGGCGGCGCCGCCGTCACCGAGGAAGTTTTTCCCGGATTCAAATTTTCGGTTTGCTCGTATGTCGTCTCACTGCTGCGGCCCGAAATCATTCGCGACCTCGACCTGCCCCGCCACGGGCTGGAAATCTTGCCCCTCGACGGCACTTTCACTCCCATGCCCAGCGGCGACTACCTATGGCGGGTCAACGATCACGGCAAGACTCACCGCGAGATCGCGCGGCACTCGAAGGTTGACGCGGAAGCTTACGACGAGTTCGGCAAAGCGATGCAGGCCATGTGCCGTTTCGTGAAACCGATCCTGAGCATGGTCCCTCCTGATCCGGCGACGCTCAATCCCAAAGAACTGATGAAGTTGCTGTTCATCGGCCGCCGCTTTCAGGGCATGACCAGCGAGGACAAGTACAACCAGGTTCAGTTGATGACCATGAGCGCCATCGACTTCCTCGACCAGTGGTTTGAAACCGATGTCCTGAAGGCGACGATGTCGGCCTCGGGCATCATCGGAACTTTTCTGGGGGTACGGTCGCCGGGGACGGCTTATGTTCTGCTGCATCACTACATGGGCGAAATTGACGGCGCCTTCCGATCCTGGGGATTTGCCCGCGGCGGCACCGGCGCAATTTCAAACGCCATAGCAGACGCGGCGCGTGAGGCCGGCGCTGAAATCCGCACCAAGGCTCCGATCGCGCAGATTATCGTGAAGAATGGCAAGGCCAAAGGCGTGGTCCTGGCCGATGGGGACGAGATCTATGCCGACATCATCTCGTCGAGCGTCGATCCGCGACTGACCTTTACGAAATTTCTCGAGGCGGGGACCCTGCCCGCCGAGTTCCTGGAAGATGTGAATCGCTACAAGTATCGCGGCTCATCCGGCAAGGTTAATCTGGCGCTCGATGCGCTGCCGAATTTCAAAGCCATCCCCGGAGCGGGAGCGCACCTGCGCGGCGCGATTTCAATTTCTCCCAGCGTCGAATACATGGAGCGGGCCTACGACGACGCCAAGTACGGCAATTTTTCGCGACGTCCTTACATCGACATGGTCATTCCCACGCTGACCGATCCTTCGATCGCGCCGCCGGGCAAGCACATCATGTCGTGCTTCGTGCAATACGCGCCTTACAAGCTGCGGCCGGGACTGAACTGGGACGATCAGAAAGAAGCGTTCGGCGACAACGTGATCAACACCATCGCCGAGTATGCGCCCAATATCAAAGACATCATTCTGCATCGCCAGGTGGTCACGCCGCTCGATCTCGAACGCGAGTTCGGCCTGAGCGAAGGCAACATTTTTCAGGGCGAACTCTCGCTCGAGCAGCTTTTCTTCCTGCGGCCGGTACCGGGCTGGGCACAATTCCGCACGCCCATCAAGAATCTGTACATGTGCGGATCGGCCACGCATCCCGGCGGCGGCATCATGGGCGGCCCGGGCAGGCTGGCGGCTCTCGAAATCCTAAAAGACGTCAAGGGGGCAGCCTAGGTGCCCGAAGAAAAGAATCGCGATGTGGTCATCATCGGTGGCGGCCACAACGGGCTGGTCACCGCTTTCTACCTGGCAAAAGCCGGCTACAAACCTCTGGTGCTGGAGCGCCGCAACCAGACCGGCGGCTCCGCCATCACGGAAGAGTTTCATCCCGGCTTCCGCTGTTCCACGCTGGCCCACTCCGCCGGGCCGCTGCGTCCCGATATTGTCCGCGACATGCAGTTGGAAAAACACGGCCTCAGTATGATTTCGACCGAGGTCGCGGTAACGTCGCTATCTCCCGACGGTCAGGCGCTGGTTCTTTACAAAGATACAGAGAGGGCTGCGCAGGAAATCGCAAAGTTCTCCCAGAAGGATGCGACCAAGTATCCCGAGTTCCAGTCGTCACTGGCGAAGATGGGCCGGGTGATCGGCAAGGCGCTCGCTTTGCCTCCGCCTGACATTGACAATCCAAGCTCCGGCGATCTGTGGGGAATGCTCAATACCGGGCGCGCCCTCCGCAAGCTTGGAAAACGGGATATGTACCGCCTGCTGCGCTGGGGGCCGATGGCGGTTGCCGACCTGGTTGCGGAATACTTTGAGACCGAACTGCTCCGCGCCACCATCGCGGCCCGAGGAATTTTCGGGACTTTTCTGGGACCGTGGTCCGCCGGCAGCAGCCTCGTGCTCCTGATTCGCGCCGCCGGCGACGAACAGGCGGCGGGAACTTCCTGGTTCGCAACCGGCGGCCTGGGAGCGCTCACGCAGGCGATGACTGCGGCCGCGCAGCATGCCGGAGCCGAAATTCGCAGCGGAGCGGAAGTCATCGAAGTCCGCGTCAAGGATGGCGTGGCCAGCGGAGTGGTGCTTTCGAGCGGCGAAGAAATCAACGCCAGAGCCGTCATCTCAAATGCCGATCCAAAACGCACGCTGTTGAAGCTGGTGGATCCTTCGCAACTGTCGCCGGATTTCGTGATGAAGTTGCAGCACTATCGCATGCCGGGGACGGTCGCCAAGGTCAACCTCGCCCTTTCCGGGCTCCCGCAGTTCACCGCTCTCGCCGGCGAAGGCCATGATCGTAACCTGAGTAGCCGGATCCACATCGGCCCGGAAATCGATTATCTCGAGCGCGCGTTCGACGAATCGAAGTACGGAAATTTTTCCAAACATCCCTATCTAGAAGTTGCCATCCCTTCGCTCACCGATCCCAGCCTTGCGCCTGAAGGCAAGCACGTGATGTCGATTTATATGCAGTATGCTCCCTACAAATTAAAGGGCAGTGACTGGGAGAAACAACGCGTGCCGTTGGGCGACACCGTGGTCAGGACGCTTGCGCAGTACGCCCCGAACCTTCCCGAGCTGATTCTGACCCACCAGATCATCACGCCCCAGGATCTGGAAGATACTTACGGGCTGACCGGCGGACATATCTTCCACGGTGAGCTGTCACTGGACCAGTTTTTCACCATGCGTCCGCTGCTGGATTGGGCGCGCTACCGCACCCCGATTCAAAACCTCTACTTGTGCGGGTCGGGCACTCACCCCGGAGCCGGTCTAACCGGCGCATCCGGCGCCAACGCGGCGCGGCAAATCCTGAAAGATTTGAAAAAATAACAGATATTGTGACTTTAGTGCCCCGCCTTTGGGAAAACGATTGTGCGGAGAGGCTGGATTAGGCTTTACTAATTCAAACCTGTGTACCTCGCATTCCGCAGGCTCAGATCGGCGGGAGTGAAACTGTGGTAGAGGATCCTAAATGGGAGTTGGCCATCCTGGCCACGGTGCAGGGCTTCTATGAGAAGCTCCTGCAGGAAACCATTGGAGGCGAGGTTCCGGTTCCGGCCGGCCTGGAGGCAATTTCACTGCAGGAGGGCGATGGAGAAGTGCATGCCACGCTCGACCGCATGCGGCGCTGGCTGCGGCTTCTCGACCAGGCCATCACGCCGGCCATGTTGCGCCGTGCATTCACCGCTGAGACCGATCCTGAAATCGCGGAAGCTGTTCTGCGATATTTCACCCGCAAAAAAGATACCGACGACGTGAATCGCGACAAGACCGACCTGGTCGCGACATTTCTCTATCGCCACCCGCGCGTGCCCGGGCAGTGGGAGCGCCGCGGCTACGGACTCGATGGCTCACTGCCACTTTCACCCTTCGAGATTGCCCTGATTGAGATTCTGGCCGACACCGACGTTCCATCGCTTTCCGAGGAACACGTGCAACTGCTGCGGCGTTTCGACCCGTTGCAGGAGGAGGCTCAAAACTGCCGCGACCTGAACTCCCTGCTCGATTCAGAAATCATTGCGAAGGTTCGCGAACTCAAACAGTCGCTCGATTCATCTTTCTATCACCCTGGAGTACTGGCTACCATCGCCCCTTACAATGCGGCGTTCGGCCGGAAGTTTGACGAGTTTTTTCATGCGGCGGCGACTGAAATAAGGGAATTCGCCTCGGCTCTGCAGGAACAGGGCGGCACCATCCTGGGCAATGTGGAAGGCGTGGATGTCACGGTTGAACACGTAGCCGCTCTGGAAGAATCCGAGCTGCTGAAAGTCGACTACAGCACTGCCCTGGACAAGTTTCGCCGCGTCTCCAAGCTGAAACAGGCGCTGGAGCGCCGTCCACCCATTCGCCGGATGTCGTACTTCGCTCCCATGCCAACTCCGGGGCCGGCGAAGCCGTTCCGCCCCGCGGCCGTGAAACCGCTGCCTGCCCGTCCGCGGCGGCCTGCGCTCGATGTGCGGGCGATGCGAACGGCAGTCACCCCGCAACAGCTTTCCACCGAAGAAACCAAGATCCGCCAGGTCGAAGAATCAATCCGTATATTCGTGCGCGTGGCCGACCCGAAACTGCGCCAGGTAGTTCCCATGCGATTCTTCAACCTGACGCTGTCTCCGGCCGAAGCGGGCGCATGCAGCGCCGATTACCTTGAGGAGAAGAGTCCGCGTGGCAATGTCGCGCGAATCCTGCTTCGCATTGTGGCCGCAGTGGCCCGCATCACCACGGAACTGGAAGAACTGAAGCGGTCTGAAAACTCTCCTTCCTTGTGGAAGTTGCACGTTGACGCACTCCTGGCTTTGCTGGAAGTCGCGGTTCCTCTCTCTGAGAACACGACACGCCTGGCTACGGAAGTTCGAGAGACGGAGAACGGCGCGGCCGCCGAGACTCTCAGAATCTCGCTGCAAAGGCTCGATCGCCGCTGCGACCTGATTGCCGATACTTTGTCCCAGACCGTCAGCCGCACTCAAAGTGTTTGAGTTTTCTCGATAAATGCTCCTGTGATTTCGGAAGACTTTGAGTCCTTTGCGGAACTCCTTGGCGAACTTTGCGGTCTACGATTTTGATCTCATCGGCCAGCCGCAAAGCAAAATCTTTAAACGCAATGTTCGCCAGGGTTTCCGCAAAGACGCAAAAAGAACCTGACAAACAGCGTGCTCCGCTCCCTCCGGGAATCACGCCAGTTCTGAATCAGTAAACCACCGCAGGCGATTCTGGCTTGCCATCCTCATGCCAGGTCAGGCACTTTATAGAATTGCGCATTGCGAGGGGCTGAACCTGATGAGCACCGCCGAAGACAAGTTTTATCGCGCCAGAATTACACAGCGCAAAGACTTCGCCTCTGACCTGTGGATGATCCGCGTGCAGGCCAGCGGCGAATTCGTATTCACACCCGGACAGTACGCGACTCTGGGCGTGCAGCGCCCGGAAAAACGCTCGGAGCGCCCTTATTCCATCGTTTCATCTCCCCATGAAAAAGAAATCGAATTCTTTTTCGAACTCGTTCCGGAAGGCGAACTGACTCCCCATCTCTACAAGCTTCAGGTCGGCGACGAGATGTTGATGCGCAAAGTTCCCAAGGGCCGATTCACTCTGGACACGAAAAGCGGGCGAACCAATCATCTGCTGGTTTCGACAGTCACGGGCGTCGCGCCCTTCGTCAGCTATGTCCGCACCCTTCACCAGGAGTGGAAGGAGGGGAAGTTTTCGGGCGAGCAGAAATTATTCCTGCTCAACGGGGCCAGCCGCTCGTGGGAATTCGGTTATCTCGACGAGCTGCGGCAATTTGCCGCGGAGTTGCCCTGGCTGAAGTACGTGCCCACCGTCAGCCGACCCTGGGACGATCCGAAGTGGACGGGCGAAATCGGGCGCGTGGATGATCTGATCCGCAAATACACCGACCTGTGGGGGCTCAACGGAACCAACACCGCCGGCTATCTCTGCGGCCATCCTGAAATGATCGAGCGCAGCAAGGGAATTCTGCAGCGCATTGGATTGACCCGGGAAATCCTGAAGGAAGAGATTTACTGGATTCCGGGAAAAGAAACTACGAAAGCTTAGGGCCGGCCCGATCTTCTCAGTGCGGATCATTCTGAACGAGGATCAGCTATGATCAGGAGACGGAAGGCCCCACAGGCCCTTGCCAGCTACGCCTTCGCGGGATGGTGGCTGTCCCATTCGCATGTGCAAGCGGGGTTCCCCCGTTCGCCTTCCGGCGGAAACATGTGATAGTACATCCCGATGACCATGGGAATAAATACGATCGAGTTGTAGAAAAGGTGCAGTTCCACGCGCGGAAAGAATAACTGCAACACGCTGCAAGGCACCGGCTTGCCCCAGAAATTGTGATGGAACGTGGCCTGCCAGATCAGCAGGAAATGCTCGATGTGGTGCCAGAACTGGATTACCAGAGCGATCGTCCACCAGGTTCGCGCGCGCCCGGTAAATCCTTTGCGAAGCACCCATAGCCCGATGAGCATCACCAGAGCGTAGCCATAGTGCAAGCTCTCGGACTTGATCAGTCCCGGGTACCACAGGCCAACCAGGCCGTTGGCTTTCGGGCGCGGCCATCCCATGACATAAATCTGGTAAGCCTGGAAAAGATGCTCGCACCAGTGGGCGAGTACGATGAACATGAAAACCTGCAAGGCACGCTCGTGCCAGCGCGTATTCAGCTTCTCGTAAAAGCTGGCATTCGACCCCGAGGAAATATGGATGTTAGGTACTGCCGGATTCGAGACCGCCATCGCTACCCTCCTCCAACCCGAGACTTACATCAAAATGCGATCAAGATCACACTTCGAACCGTCATGGTCAATAGTCAAATTATATTAGCCGCCCGCCCTTCCTGCACGGGTCAGGCACGGGTTAGAAGTGAAAATTTGTCTCCAGGAAAAACAACTGCCCGTTTGGATCCTTGGGATAGATCTTCGCGATCACGGTCTCACCCCAGGCATGGCCATAGTAAAAAGTGGTGCTGAAAGATCGCGTGATCTGGTAGTCCGCGCTGACGTCCAGAACATTCGCCAGGCTGCGGAAGTTGTTGCTGGGACGGCCGGTATAGCCGAAGGTCTTCGGTTGGAACGCGCCGCCGCCGGAATACCAGAGGTCGGCAGCATTAGCCAGCCGTAGCGCGTGCGCTTCGCTGCGTAAAGTAAGCTTCGAGGACGGGCGCAAATTCAAGGTGCCATAGAAGTCCTCGTTGTTCATCATGTTGTAGAACGGGAAGCGTGCGTATTGCCGCGGGGTAGTTAAGACCTGAAAAAAGGTGCCGTGGACGGAATCTTTGGGGTTTCCGTCGCCGCTTCCATAGGAATAGCCGGCGCTCAGCCACGGTTTGAGACGCTTCACCGGGAGCTGCCAGCCCGCTTCGCCGACAAACGCGCCGGCACGCTGGGTAAGCGCTCCCCAGGCTCCGCCCTGGAAAACGCCCCAGACCAGGAAGTCGAACTTGCCGGCATTCGTGGTATTGATCACCTGGACATAGTCTCCGCCGTAGGTCGCGAGCTGGAGCTTGTTCAGGTCCGCGGTCCGCACGGGCGCGGGGCGATTGTCAGTTTTCAGTATCGTGTTGCGATCATCCACGTAGCCCAGTCCGAATACGCGCAATTGCGACGAGCCGTGCGGAGTGTCCTGCGTATGGGTAAAAGCGCCGTAGTAAACCTCAATATCGAGTTCCGGCATTCCGTCCACCTGAAAGACTCCAGCCGTCGGTCTGGCGCTGAAAAAAGTGAAATTATTTCGCCCTGAATTCAGCGCGAATTGGCCGCCGTCGAAGCTGCGCTGGACCGCGGCGAATGCGAAATTCGAGATAAGCCGGCTGGAGATCCTTGACTGCACGACCGCCGCAAGCATCGGATCTTTGGGTTTAACTTCAGTGCCGTCGAAAAATTCGAAGCGCCCGAGTTTCAGCCGCGCCGGCCCGAGGTGCTTGAAGTCCACATACGCCTGTTTGAGGAACACGCTGGCGTTGTTGACCTGGTTGAGATTGGCGGCATAATAACTTCCTCCCAGACCAAGCTGGCCCTGCGGAGCCGCAACCACAGCGTCATTTGGAAGGCCGAGGATGGAAGCCTGTTCCATTTCCGCGAACCAATCGATCTTTTCTCGGGTCTGCCCAATTCCGATCCGCAGCAAGGAGTCCCACAAGGGATAATCGCTGTTACCGGCATGACCCTGGAACCAGTTCCATCCCTCGGCGCGGGTGCGCCAGTTGATCGAAATCTCAAACGGTCCAATCTTGCGTTTTGGAGGTGGGGTGGGCTTTTTCTCGGCGACCGTCTGCTGAGCGGCAGGCGGACCCTGCTGCCCGAACATGGTTCCGCAAGCGACCAGTGCTGCCAGAAGTACTGCTACTCGTAGTTTCATCTCAGCTCCACAGCCGGGCTGCTTCAAACAATTTGGTTTAACTTCCCATCAAATGCGGACGAACGAGCCGAACCCGATTGTGGAGAAATGTATGGGCATAAGGTGGATGAAACAATAGTAGGAAGATACTAGCGGGGCGTCATACGCTTTCAGTCAGGTTCGTGGTGAGGCACGATTGAGATCTGACTGGCGAAAAGAAAGTTTTCAAGTCTCCGCGGGAGCGAAGAAAACCAACAGCACAAGCTCTTCGGCAATATCGTAGAAGCGGTGGTCCACGCCCGCCGCCACAAAAATCACGCCGCCCGGGCCGACAACCCGGTCCTCCAAACCCACGCGCATACGAGCGCGGCCGCGCACCACGTAATACATCTCGTCTTCCGCGTGAGGCGTCTGCAAGTCGGCGCCGCCGGCAGGCAAGGTATAAACTCCGGCACTCATCGCCGCCACCCGAAGGAACTCCATATACGGCTTGCCCGCCTGCGCGCGCCGCGTCTCCAATTGATCAATCTGAAATTGATCAATTGGGAAAAACTCTTTTGGTTCCTTCATGTGCGGAAAGCATATACAGGTTGAAACCATATTGCCAGGATGCCTGTCCGGGCCTGAGTCGCTTCTTTCTGCTTTCCCGGCGGCGTTTGCGGCAAAAACTTTTCACCGCAAAGGCCGCAAAGTGCGCAAAGGAAGACGACCGTGTCCCGCGCGGTTCCTACGAAGAGCCCTTCTCTGTCATAATCTTTCTCCATGGATCTTAAACATCGCAGTCGTGGCATCACGGATGGACGCGATCGCGCCCCGGCCCGCTCCTATTTCAAATCTATCGGTTTCACTGACGCTGATCTGGCTCGACCCATCATCGGCGTGGCCAATACCTGGATCGAAACCATGCCCTGCAACTTTCATCTGCGCCGCCTCTCGGCCAAAATGAAAGAAGGCATTCGCGCCGCCGGGGGCACGCCCATGGAGTTCAACACGATCGCCATCAGCGATGGCGAAACCATGGGCACCGAAGGCATGCGCGCTTCGCTGGTCAGCCGTGAAGTGATTGCCGATTCGATTGAACTGGTTTGCCGCGGGCAGTTATTTGACGCCGTTGTCTGCATCGTCGGCTGCGACAAGACCATCCCGGCTGGAGCCATGGCTTTGGCCCGGCTGAATATTCCAGGCCTGGTCCTTTATGGGGGCACGATCGCGCCCGGAAATTACAAAGGCAAGGACGTCACCATCCAGGATGTTTTCGAAGCGGTCGGCGCCAATGCCGCAGGAAAAATGAGTGACGCGGAATTGCTTGAACTGGAAAATGTCGCCTGCCCGGGCGCAGGCGCCTGTGGAGGCCAGTACACCGCCAACACCATGTCCACGGTGATGGAGATGATCGGCCTTTCTCCCATGGGCTTCAACAGCGTTCCCGCCATGGATCCCAGGAAAGACCAGGTCGCCTACGACTGCGGCGCCGTGGTGATGGATCTGCTGAATCGCGGTGTCAAACCCAGAGACATCCTGACGCGGCCTGCGTTCGACAATGCCATCGCGGCGGTTGCGGCTACCGGCGGCTCGACGAATGCAGTCCTGCACTTGCTTGCCATCGCACGCGAGGCCGGCGTCCCGCTGCACATTGACGACTTCCAGAGAGTGAGCGAGCGCACGCCGCTGCTGGCAGACCTGAAACCTTCAGGCCGTTTTGTGGCCTCGGATATGCACCGTGCCGGCGGAATACGCCTGCTGGCACACCGTCTATCGCAGGGCAAGTATCTTCACGATAACGCGATGACGGTGAGCGGCAAGACTTTGGGCGACGAGGCCGCAGTCGCCGTAGAAGCACCCGGTCAGGAAGTGATTGCGCCACTCGACCAGCCGCTAAAGAAGACAGGAGGCCTGGTGATTTTGCGCGGCAATCTCGCACCCGAGGGCTGCGTGGCAAAAATCAGCGGCCACGAACGCCTGACCCATCGTGGGCCGGCGCGGGTTTTCGAATCCGAAGAAGACGCCATGACGGCAGTTACGGAAAAGCGCATCAAGGCCGGTGATGTGGTCGTGATCCGCTACGAAGGGCCGAAGGGAGGCCCCGGAATGCGCGAGATGCTCAGCGTGACCGCAGCGATTGTCGGCGAAGGCCTGGGCGGATCCGTAGCCTTGTTGACCGACGGACGCTTCAGCGGCGCCACCCGCGGCCTTATGGCGGGGCACGTATCTCCTGAAGCTGCGCTAGGCGGCCCCATCGCCGCCGTTCAGGAAGGCGACACAATAAACTTCGACGTGAACCAGCGCATTCTGGAAGTGGAAGTCAGCGACTCGGTGTTGCGCCAGCGCTTGTCTCACTGGAAACCACCGCAACCGCGCTACCCTGGCGGGGTTTTTGGGAAGTACGCGTCGCTGGTTTCGTCCGCCTCCGAAGGCGCGATCACAACACCCAGGTAGGTGCAATCGAGCCAGCCTACCAAGAGGTCAGGTTAAGCACGCGTGCCCGCGCAACCACGTGACTGCGCAGTCGCCCTGCGCTCAGTACTTTTCCCTGCCTTTCCGGCAAGGGTATGCAATCTTTTGCACAATTCAGCTCACGCTGGCAGCGCTTTTAATCTCCGTAAGTACCTTAGTATCATCAACTTGCGTCAAAGATAATTTTGGCATCTAAACTGCGATTGACCAGGAAGGCATGTTGAGCCCGCAGCGTCCACACGCCGCGCAGCTTAATGAGCTCACATCAGGCAACGCGTGAGCGCCACTCTTGTCTGGAGAACAGCTTTTCGGGGGAGAGGTTGTTCGACGGGCGCCCTGGGACTTAACCGAGTCCCGGGGCGTTTCGTTTTGGCGCATACCGTTAGCTGATCGGTTTGGTTACGCTCGACGAGCCGGAGCTGGACCCGGCGGCAGAATTTCAGGTTCTCCGCTATGGACCTGCTGGCGCGTCACAAAGAAGACCGCCGCCGTCCAGGTAGGAAACAGGTCAAAACCGGGAATAAGTTCCGCTGCCAAGGTCGGCAAAAAGGCCCAGTGCCATCCCAGCAGCCGTATGAGAATCAGGGCAGTAGCCGCATCGAGTATGGCGTCCGCCGGCGACGCACCTCCAGCCGCAAAGAGCGGCAATGCGCCAATCTGGATAGCATCGGCAGCGATTGCCACCATCCACGCCAGGCGATGCTCCGGCGACTTCACCGATTTCAGGAAATCCATTGCACGCATAAACTAAGGTCCTGATCAAGGATACTACCGACGCGCACCTAGATAAAGGATCCTCGATAAGAAAACGCTTACGGAGCTGCTTTTGCCTCTGGCTCGGCGGGCGGGCGGGCCGGACTGCCGTCGGCCTTCACGTAGTGGGCATACCACGCCAGGTAGCGATTCAAGCGGTCCTTCATGTGCGAAGGAGTCTTGAACTCATGGTATTCGCCGGGATAAACGACCAGCTCAGTCTCCCGGCCCAGACTCTTCAAAGCCTGATACATCTGCTCTCCGCCCAGAATCGGCACATTCCAGTCGATGTCGCCTCCCATAAAAAGCGTGGGCGTTGTGATGTTCTCTACTTTGTAAAAGGGTGAGATCTTGTCCCAGGCCGCCCTGTCTTTCCAGGGCTGCCCAAGCTCATATTCGTAGTCGCGAAGATACTCGTCGTGTCCGTAGAGCGAGGAAAACAGGGCCGCACCGGCTCCCGAGATGGCGGCCTTGAAACGAGTGGTCTGAGCGATGATGAAATCGGTGGAGATGGCTCCGTAAGACCAGCCTCCCACTCCCAGCTTGTCGGGATCGGCCAGGCCCTGGGCAATGGCATAGTCAACCATCGCCATGTCGTCCTGAAAATCCTTGTTGCCCCAGTCACCGTCGATCGCCCTGGCGTAAGACAACCCGTAGCCCGTAGAGCCCCGCGGGTTCGGGTACAGCACCACGTATCCGTTCGCTGCGAGGAGCTGGGCCAGGTGTGTGTACTCGGCATAGTAAGACCAAACCGGGCCGCCGTGCGGCCGCAGGATGGCCGGATACTTCTTTCCCGGCACGTAGTCGATCGGCTTGTAAAGGTATCCGGCCACCGTGGTGCCGTCTTTGCTCTTGAACTTCACATAGTCGGGCACGGTCAGCTTCACATGCGACAGGAAGTCGTCGTTGGTGTGCGTGATCTGAACAAGTTTTCCGCCGGCCAGCGTGAAGATCTCGCTGGGGCGATCCACGGTTGTGACTTGCGCGGCCACCTCGCCGGATTTGGACAGCGAATAGTCATAGAGCATCAATCGTCCGCCGATGGGACGGATGATTTCGCCACCGCTCGCCGGAACGCGGCACAGGTTCTGCGTGCCATCATCATCGGCGATGAAATAAACGAAATTTCCGTCAGGCGAAAAGTGCGGCTCGCTGGATACCCGGTCGAATTTCCAAGTCAGAATTTTTGCCGGGCCGCCGGCAGCCGACGAAATGGCGATATGACTAGTGGCGTAAACCAGAAGTTTCGGATCGAGCTGCGTCACATACGCAATCCACTTCCCGTCGGGCGACCAGGCCGGCGAATCGTCCGAACCGGGATTGGTGGTGATCTGCGTGAGGTGAGCGCCCTTGTCAGTGTTATCGGCGGCCACGACCCATATGTTGGAGTCATAGTTACGATCCGGGTCCGGACTGGAGCGGTTGCTGCTGAAAGCCAGCAGTTTGCCATCGGGCGACCATGCCGGATGTTCGTCGTCGAAATCGCCCGAGGTAATTTGAGTTAATGCCTTGCTGGCCACGTCGAAAATGTACAGGTGAGTGCGAAGGCGCTCCACATAACCAACTTCGTCAACCTTGAACTGGTAGCGGTCAACCACCCAGGGTCGCTGGCCCTTGGGCTTCTTGTCGGTGATCTGCTTGCCCTCGCTTTCCTCCTGATTCTTTTCTTTCGCAGCCAGCAGATCTTCCGGCGAAGGATCCCGCAATATGAGAACCAGACGCTTGCCGTCGGGCGACCAGGCGAAATCTTTTACATCCTGTGTGGTTTCGGTGAGGGGCTCAGCTTCGCCGCCGAGGCGATTCAATATCCAGACATAGGTCTTGCCCTCATTGCGTTTGGAAAGGAACGCGAGAAATTTTCCGTCCGGACTCCAGCGCTGATGTTCGGATGACTCATCTTTAGAAGTCATGGGAAGGGCTTCTCCGCCCGTCCGGGCCACCATCCAGACGCGTGTCTTCTCTTCGTCATCCTTCAAAGAGAGAGTAGAAACGGTGTAAGCCACCCATTGGCCGTCAGAACTGATTTGCGGATCAGTAACTTCTCGCACCTGAAACTGATCGTCCACCGTGATGGGCCGGAGCGATGAGGGCGCGGGCTGCGCCACCGCGATAGCAGGAAAAAATGAAACCAGTACGCACGCCGCGATGAGCAGCACGCTCGGACGAACCGTCATTTGTGTGACCCCGGGGCATAGAAAGCTGGGAAATCTGCCGGAGTGTAGCACGATGGATGCCAGGTCGTCGTGAGGGTCGCGCGTGCCCCATTCAAGCTCCGCTTGAGCGGAGGTTATCTAAGACCTGTCTTGAACCCAATCCCAAACCTGTCATCTGGACTCATCCAAAAACCTGGACGAATCGAGGACAGGTTTTGGGTGAGTCCAGAGGACAGGTTTGGGAATAGGTGAAAGCAAGTTCGGGACACAGATCTCAGGCGATCACGGGCGTGTCAGTGACGCCGGCCAGGCCGAACACGCGCCGGTAGCGCTCGATCTCGGATGGCGGGCCCAACGCTTTCGAATAATTGTCGGAAAGTTTGACCGCCGGCCGCCCGTCCACTTCAGTGACCTTGCAGATCATGCTGACGGGATCGAACGCGCCGCCACCGGAGGGATCGCAGCCGCGAAAATCGTTGGTGAGAAGTGTTCCCCACCCCGCGCTGAAACGCGCTCGCCGTCCCGGCGTCCATTTAGCGCGATCCAGAAAGTCGGCTGCGCTATGAAAATCCTTCGCCGTGGTATGGCCGGCGAAAGTTCCGCCAAAGTAGGCGTGCAGGCCCAGAATCTCATCGACGTCCAGCGTGTCGGAGGCGATGATGCGTTTCTGCCGGGGATCGCGACCGCGGGCCTTGAGCCACTCGATGTATTCATCGCCCGCGACATACGGATTCTTGCTGTCGATACGCTGGCCGGTCCAGTCAGCCGCCCATTCCGGAGCGTCCTTGAGAAATTGGGTGGTTCCAAACGTGTCCGGCAACATGATGAGCAACTCGCCCTGGTATGTGCTCTGCCACATTTCGAGCACGCGGTACTGCGAATTGCGCAGGGTCCGGTCATCCGGCGCGAGAGCCGCCAGCACCATGGGAATCTCGTGCGCATTCGTTCCAATAGCTTCGAGATCGTGCTTGTGGGCCAGGAAGGCGTTTGAAGTTCCGGTAAAAGCATCCGCCAGATTCGCGGCCATCGCCTCCACCACATATTCCTGCCACAGGAAACTATGGCGGCGGCGGGTTCCGAAGTCCGCCACATGCAGATCGGGAACTCCGATCAGCTGTTCAATCTTGCCCCACAGTTTTGTCTTCGCCCGGGCATACAAAATATCGAGGCCAAATTCGCTCAACTGCGTCAGGCCCGCCCTGGTCTTCATCTCGTCGATGATCGCCAGAGCGTAGAGCTCCCACATCGTGGTTTCGGCCCAGAGCCCTTCGAAGGAGAGCTCGAATTGGCCGTCCTTCACCGACAACTCATAATCCGACAGCCGGAAATCACGCTCCAGCCAGGCCAGAAATGCAGGTTCAAAAATTCCGCGTTGACCGTAGAAAGTATTGCCCGCCAGCCAGACCAGCTCGGACTTTCTGAAACGCAGGCGGCGGACGTGTTCCAGCTGAAGGGTCAACTCCTCGCGCGGAAAGATATCCGCCATGCGCACCGAGGAAGTACGGTTCATAAGGGAAAACGACACCGGGGTCTTCGGGTAGTGCTTCCATATAAACTGCAGCATCAGCAGCTTGTAGAAATCGGTGTCAAGCAGCGAGCGCGTAACCGGGTCCAGGGTCCAGTTGTGGTTGTGCGCCCGCTCGGCGAAGTTCACGATCATCAGCCAGTACCTTTCTTGTCGGAGGCCTCATGGAGGCCGGGCGTCCCGCCCGGCCAGACGGGCGAAACGCCCGTCCTCCATCGAAATCAATGCGATTGAGCCACGGCGTTTTCCAGATCATCGGCTGCTTTGGCAATGCCTGCCGCAGCATTCTCGATGACCTGCGAGACCTGGGGAATTTGGCCGTCGGCCTCTTTCCATTTCTTCTCGTCCATGTATTCCCTGACCGCCGCAATCGGCTTAGCCCCGTAACCGGTGTATGCCCCCGGCGCGTAAATCTGGTTTTTGAACCAGGGACGCTCCGGCAGGCCCGCTTCACTCAGAAAAAGACGGGATACTTTGAGCACGTCCGCATTCACCAGTTGCTGGGACGACTCAGAAAGTGCCGGAGAGCCTTTGGCGCGCCAGTCCGAAAGCGCCTTTGCATAGCGGTCTGAGCTTTTCTTGAGCAGGTCAATCGCATTTTTCATGGGAGAAAAATTCATGTAGGGCGGCACGGTCTCGGCCAGAGGCGGCACCGATGGCTTGCGGGGATCGGCAGTCGCCGTAAAAACGCCTTCCTGCAGCTCCAGATTGCGTTCGGTAAATTCTTCCTGCTTGTCTTTGAGCAGCTTCTCCAGCTCAGTCTCGTATTTAGCGATGGCCGCTGCCTGGGGAGAGTAATCCACCGGCAGAAGATCCGCATTGGCCAGTCTCATCATCGCCGTGCCCGCGGTTTGAGCCAGGGCGCGCCCGTAGGAGAAGTCGGTATCGCTAAAATGCGTGTACCAGTAAAAATCATCGTAGATGGAATGATACTGATCTCCATCTTCTTCGTCGCCAAACTCAACATCCAAAGTCGAAATGCCGGCAAAGTCCTGAAACGCGGTAAAGTCGGACCCATCCCCCAGAGCGGTGACCAGCAGATCGCCGCGAGCCCGGGCTGCGCTGCGCTCCTCGGCATCTTTCGCTCGCGCAATGCTTGCGAGGTGGGAACGTTGAAAGACCGTGGTGTGGGTTTCCGGATCCTGTATGTCGCGAGCGACGCCACTGATGAAGTTCTGCAAGTCCTGTGTGCCGCCCGGGAAAAAGAATCCGCGCTCATTGCTGTCGGAATTGATGTACGCGGCGGCATGTGCCTTGAGTTCGTCCACATGGGCTTCCACCCACTCGACGGAGCCGAGCAATCCCGGCTCTTCGCCATCCCAGGCGCAATAGATGATGGTGCGCTTGGGCGTCCACCCCTGGCGGTGAAGCTCTCCCAGCATTCGCCCTTCTTCGAGCATGGCGGCCTGCCCTGAAATCGGATCGTCCGCGCCGTTGACCCATGCATCATGATGATTGCCGCGCAGCACCCACTGATTGCCGCCGTCCGAGCCGCGCAACGTCGCAATCACATCGTAGATCGGCTTGATGTCCCAGTTCGAAGCAACCTTGAGATGTACCTGCGCCGGCCCAGGGCCGATGTGGTAGGTAATCGCGAGCGCGCCTCGCCAACTCTCCGGAGCAATCGGCCCCTTCAATGCCGAGAGCATAGGGAGGGCGTCGCCATACGAAATCGGAAGCACGGGAATTTTTGTAATCGTCTTCGCGTCTTTGATGGAGAGACGCTTTGCATCCGCCGTGGCCGCGACGCCGGGCGTGAGCGGATCTCCCGGATAGTCGGTATCCATCACGCTGCCGCGCTGCACCCCGTCGCGCGGCCGCCAGCCTCCGGAGGGATATTCATCCCCCTTGTAGAACCCATCATTCTTTGGATCCGAATAAATGATGCACCCGAGCGCTCCGTGTTCGGCGGCGACCTTCGGCTTGATACCACGCCAACCCGCCCCGTACCGGACGATCACGATCGCGCCCTTGACGGAAATCCCCATGCGATCGAGTTGCTCGTAATCTTCGCGATTGCCGTGGTTCACATAAATCAGGGGAGCGGTGACGTCTCCATCGATCGAATAAGCGTTGTAGGTAGGCAGCTGCTCCGAGGTCTGGCCGCTGGTGGGATCGGAAGCGACCGCCGGCTCCAGCAGCAGGGCTTGAAATTTCGTGGGCTGCAACATCTCAAGCACCCGCACCTTCGGAGTCGGGAACAAAACATTAAAGGTTTCGATCTTCGCCTCGAACCCCCACTCCTTGAATTTAGACAAAATCCATTCGGCATTGTCCTTATCGTATGGCGAGCCCACATGATGGGGGCGGGCGCTCAAACGGCGCATATTCTCGCGGATGTTTTCTGCCTCGATTCCACTCTGTAGTTTCTTCTCCCATCCGCTTTCAACTGACGAGCTTTGAGGGCTGTAGCCGGTAAGCAGCGTGGGCGGTTGAACGGCCGCACCCTGTCCGTTTCCGGACTGAGCGAAAAGCAATTGAGTGACCACGAGCAGCGAACTGCACACCCACCGAAGGCTCATCAAGTTTCCTCTGCTGAAGATGGTAATAGAAATTGTCGGTCCTCATCATAGCGGACATGCCACGTGTGGGGCGGACACTCCTGTCCGCCGTCTTGGAAGCTGGTTTGCGCCTTGCAGAAAGGGGGGAATCTGAACTAATTCGGCAACGCAGCTTTCAGGACATAATCGACCAGCAGCTTGTCAGTAAGCGCGCTTGCACCCGGCACACGATAGTTGGTCGTCGTGATCACCACCACCAGCGCCTGGTCGGGGAAAACAAGAAGTTTGTTGCCGCCCGTGCCATACATTCCAAATGACCTCAGAGAACTTGCCTGGGCGTGAAACGTCTGCAACCACCAGAAATAACCGTAGTCCGTATCTTCTCGCGCGTTGGCACTGGGGCGAAGCGACTGTTCCACCCATTCCTGGGAAATAATCTGGCGCCCGTTCCAGCTGCCGCCATTTGAATAGAGCTGACCGATCTTAAGAAGATCGCGGCTGCGCATCAGCAGACCCCCTCCCGTCATTGCCGTCCCCAGGGGCTGCAGCTGCCACTTCACCGACGTCACCCCCAGGGGAGCGAAGAGCACTTTCCGGGCGAACTCCGGCACGGGCTGCCTGACCGCGCGCTCCAGAACGACTCCGAGCGTGGTGGCGCCTGCCGTGCAATAGCTCCAACTGCGACCGTAGGGAGAGTCCGACGGCTTGGTCTGCCAATCGGGAAAACCGCGAATGGGCAAATCGACCGTGAACTTGGCCCAGTCTTCCACCAGGTACATCCGTTCCTCGTTGCCTTGAGAGTACGAATTCTCGTCGTCGCACTCCAGAAGCGAACTCATGGTCAGGAAATCTTCAATGGTTATTTTGCTTTTGCGCGCGTCGGGGTTTTGCAGGGGCAACTTGTCTTGCAGGTAGTCCATCACATGGGCCTGCACCCCCGGAATCAGATGGCGATCAATCGCCGCGCCGATCAAAACACCAGTCAGCGTTTTGGTCGCAGATCGCGTATTGCGCAGCCCGTCAACACCGTCGCTGTCGTAGTAGCGCTCATAAACCAGCTTTCCATGCCGCGCAATTACAACACTGGTGATTGCCTTGAACTCCCCGGCCTTGATTGCCTGGTCCATTTCGGCGAGGCGCTCTGTGGAAATACCTTCGGCAGAAGGCGAAGCAATTGACCACCCGTCGCTCTGGCCCATCGCAGGCAAGCCGGATAGAAGAAGTGAAAGCGCGAGAAATACACCGGTCAAAGGCAACCGTGCTGGAAGTCGCATGACTTCCTCATACCACCCTCGGAACCAGAATGTCTTGTCAAAATGCAACATGGCGCATGTTGGGAACCCCGCGGGCGCTCACTCGCCGATATTCACCCGGCGTTGTACCGTACACCCGGCGAAAGGCCTTGGTAAACTGTGCCTGATCTGAAAACCCGCTGAGCAATGCGATTTCTACGATCGAATGGTCGTCAAGCAGAAGCAGCTCGGCAGCCTTCTCTAAACGGCGCATGCGGAGCAGATCTCCCGGGGTGCAACCCAGGTAGGATCGGAAGCCCCGCGCCAGATGAGTGGGATGAACTCCGACAACCTGCGCAATCTTACGGATCCGTGGATTTTCCGTGTACCCATCCTGAATCATTTCGCAGGCGGCTCGCAGCCATGTCGGACGGGATGTTTCAGCCGGTACAGGTCGCTCCCATGCGGCGGCAATCAACTCCGAGTAAAGCGACTCCGCGTGCAGCGGAGAGCTCGTATTCCAACGCGCACACTCCATCAACAGCGTCCTGGCGAGGCCACAAGCGCGTTCATCACCTCGCCGTGGGGTGGCGGGGAGCAATTGCGAGTCCGTGGATTCCGCCATTCGCCGGTTCGAAACAGAAATCGAGAAGAAGCTTCCTCGGCCTTCTTCGAAGTGATCGCGGTGGGTTGTGCCCGGAGGATTACAGATGAGAGCGGTTCCCCGGCCAGCCGGACCCTTTGCGGAAGAAACGTAGCGACCGCTCGTGACCAGCACGAAGTGGGCCTCGACATGGGTGTGCACGCCAACTTCTTCAGGCGGGGAATTCGCCACCCGGTGGGACAAGGTAATCCCGTCCAGCGACCGGGTTGACTGAAGATGTCCAAAGAAAACATCGTGATTCAGCAGAATCGTCACGCACCCTCGCAGCCGCCTGGCGCCATTATATTCAACGCCGCTCAGGAGCGCGGTTTGTACGAAGTCCGCGGCGGCATGCGGTTGGTTGCAGCGGGCCACCGTCACGAACTATATTGTCCGGCGAGGCTAAACCCGTGCATCGTCTGTTCCGCCCGCTCGTTCTGATTCTTCTCGTTTGGACCACGCTTTCGGCCGCTTTCGCAGTCGAAGCTCCCCGACTCGTTCAGAAGGACGGGCGCTGGGCGCTGCTCGTCGAAGGCCGTCCCTACCTGATTCTGGGCGGACAAATTCACAACTCGAGCGCATGGCCCTCGGAGTTGCCGCAGGTGTGGAAGTCGCTGGCCGCTCTGCACGCCAACACGGTCGAAGCGCCGGTCTATTGGGAGCAGATTGAGCCGCAACCCGGCCAGTTCAACTTCGCCAATGTCGATCAGCTGGTGCAGGGGGCGCGCGAGCATAGCCTGCATCTGGTGGTGCTGTGGTTTGGCACATGGAAAAACGGCAACATGCATTACGCCCCGGAGTGGGTCAAGGCCGACACCAAGCGCTTTCCACGAGTGATCAATCCCAGCGGCGAACCCATCGATGTACTCTCGGCAAACTCGCCTGCAACGATGAAGGCGGACAAGTCTGCATTCGCCGCCTTGATGCGTCATCTCAAGGCACTGGATGGGGACATACACACGGTATTGCTCGTCCAACTCGAAAACGAATCGGGGATCGTCGGCAGCGTGCGTGACTTTTCTCCGGAAGCGAATGCTGCATTTGACGGGCAGGTTCCCGCAGACCTGTTGGCGATTGTCCACAAACAACCGGGCACATGGAGCCAGGTCTTCGGATCCGAAGCGGACGAAACTTTCCAGCTCTACCATCAGGCTCGTTACATCAATGAGATCGCCACGGCGGGCAAGGCGGAATTTCCGATCCCAATCTATATCAATGTATGGATTAGCTATCCTCCCGCTGAGCTTCCCGAAAGGCGCATAGCGATTCCCGGCATTCAGTATCCCAGCGGCGGCGCCGTGCAGAAATTCGTGGGCCTGTGGCGCGCTCTCGCGCCTGACGTCGACATGATCGGCCCCGACATCTACAGCCCTGACGGCCCCTTCTACCAGGAAGTGATTCACAGCTACGCCCGGCCGGACAATCCTCTCTGGATACCGGAGACCGGCAGAGAAGATAGCTTCGCCAAGTTCCTGTTTTATGCTTTGGGGAACGGCGCAATCGGCTTTTCGCCGTTTGGCGTGGACCAGGGGGGATGGAACGGCACGGGAGATGAGCCCATCAAAGGGCACGCCAGTAACTTTGCGTTGCTCAGCCCGATGGACCGCGAGATCGCGAAGTCGAATTTTGAAGGCAAACTGAAGACCTCGGTTGAGGAGCCGGGGCAAACCCGGCAGGAACTGGATTTCGGTCCCTGGCAGGCTACAGTCTCTTACGGCTTTCCCCAACCCGACGGCCGCCGCGCTCCCGGAACGCCTGACGCTCACGGCGCCGCGCTCGTAGCCCAGCTCGGACCCGATGAGTTTCTGGTGACCGGAGTGGACGCCAGCGTGAGCTTTCACCTGCCCGGAAAACTGCCAGGGTTGCGCATGCAGATTCTCTCCGCCGAGGAGGGCGCCTACGCTGACGGAGTGTGGAAGCCACTGCGGCTATGGAACGGAGACGAAACCGACCGGGGATTGAACTTTCACCACGAACAACCCGCGGTGGTGCGCATCCGGCTTGGCAAATTCTGAGACCGGCGTTCGAAGGCCCCAGTCCACCTGGCACGTTGCGCTTCCGCTATCGCGACCTTTCGCGGTTCGTCCCAACTCTTACTTCAAAGACGCCATGTCGATGACGAAGCGATACTTGACGTCTTGCTTCAGCAGGCGGTCGTAAGCTTCGTTGATTTTCTGCATCGAGATCATTTCGATGTCCGCGGCGATTCCATGCTCGGCGCAGAAATCCAGCATCTCCTGGGTTTCGCGGATGCCCCCGATGATCGAGCCGGCCAGGCTCCGGCGCCGAAACAGAAGGTTGAAGGCGTTGACCGGGGGCGGCAGGTCCGGCGCACCGACGAGCACCATCGTACCGTCCAGCTTCAACAGTTCGATATATGAATTGAGGTCGTGGTTGGCGGATACAGTGTCTAAGATGAAGTCGAAGCTGCCCAGATGCTTCTGCATCTCGACCGGATTCCTGGACATCACCACCTCGTCCGCACCGAGCCGCACCGCGTCCGCCGTCTTGTTTGCAGAGGTTGTAAAGAGCACGACGTGCGCGCCGAAGGCTTTGGCGAATTTCAGCCCCATGTGACCCAGTCCGCCGAGACCCACGATTCCCACCTTTTGCCCCTTGCGCACATTCCAGTGCCGCAGCGGGGAATACGTAGTGATGCCGGCACACACCAGCGGAGCGGCAGCCGCAGGATTCAACTTTTCGGAGACGCGCAGCGCGAATGCTTCATCCACCACGATCTTGTCGGAGTAGCCGCCGTAGGTGATTCCACCCAGCAGCTTGTCTTCGGCGTTGTAAGTGAAGGTTGGGAAACTTTCACAGAACTGCTCGTTGCCGGCGCGGCAACTGGCGCAGGTCCGGTCAGAATCCACCATGCAGCCGACCGCCGCAATATCGCCTTCCTTGAATTTCCTGACTGCGCTCCCTGCCTTCACCACCCGCCCAACGATTTCGTGACCGGGCACGCAGGGATACACCGTCGGCATTGCACCTTCCCATTCATTTCTTGTCTGATGCAGGTCCGAATGGCAAACACCGCAGTAGAGAATCTCGATCTGTACATCCTGCGGTCGCGGAGAACGACGCTGAATCGTAAGCGGCGCCATCCCCGAAGTGGGGCTCTGAGCGGCAAACGCTCGCGCTGGCATGGTTTGTAGCTTAGGAGCGTTGGCACTCATGAATTCCTCCGGGATACGTCTAGAGTATCTAGACTAATGCAGAGACGAGTGGTCTGTCACGATTCTGGAATCAGCCGCTTCGACGACTCTACCTTCCAGCCTGACCCGTTGATGGTGGCAAAATGTTGTAGTCTATTCCGTCATGGAGCAATCGGACGAAGCGCTGGTCACTGCTCTGCTGGACGCCCAATGCAAGGCCCAGGACCTATTTAACGAGATCGAGGCGAATGGTCTCATTCGTCCCGGAGCGTCTGAAAGCGAGATCAACGAAAGCGTTTATGCCCTGGCCCAGCGCAGGTACGGCATCTCCCGCTACTGGCACAAACGTATTGTGCGCGCAGGCCGCAACACTCTGGCGCCCTACGACGAAAATCCTCCAGACCTGACTGTCAAGGAAGACGACATCGTCTTTCTCGATCTGGGTCCGGTATTCGAGGAGTGGGAAGCCGACTTTGGACGCACCTACGTGGTTGGAAATGATCCGCTGAAACGGAAACTCAGCAGCGATATCGAAAAGGCTTTCGTCAAAGGCAAGAAGTATTTTCAGGAACACGCTGACATTACCGCGGCGGAGCTGTATGGCTTTGCACAAAGTTTGGCGGAGCACGCTGGCTGGGAATACGGAGGCCCGATCGCAGGGCATCTGATTGGCGTGTTTCCCCACGAGAAAATCGCGGGAGACAAAATCAGTCTCTACGTTCACCCCGAGAATCAGACCCGGATGCGAACGCCGGATGCTGCAGGCCGAACTCGCCACTGGATACTCGAGATTCACTTTGTGGATCGCGCGAGAGAGATTGGCGGATTCTATGAAGAATTGCTGACAATTGGCTAGATTGCCCGGGTACGCGATGGCGCCGACTCTTCCAGAAGTTCGTGGAGTAAATCTTGATCCGCAGACCCGGTGCGCACATTATCACGGCGCGCATGACATTATTGCGATCAAGATGAAGTGTTGCGGCGTTTACTATGCCTGCAAAGATTGCCACACTGCGCTCGCCGATCATCGCAGCCAGGTCTGGCCCGAGCCGGAATGGGACGCGGCCGCCATACGATGCGGCGCATGTGGCGCGAAGCTCTCCATTCATCAATATATGCACAGCGAATCATGTTGCGCGGCGTGTGGCGCGCAGTTCAATCCCGGCTGCAAAAACCACTATCATTTCTATTTCCAGATGCCGCGGGCTGCTGAGCCGCAGTGACAGCGAGCCAGGAAGAGGTCATCGGTGAGCAAGAAGGCGAACATCATCAGCCGCAGGACGATCGACATCGAGTGGGGCGACTGCGATCCCGCGCAGATTGTGTATTTCCCCCGCTACTTCGCCTATTTTGACGCCTGTACCACCGCCCTGTTCAAGAAAGCCGGCCTCTCCAAAAGAGAAATGCTCAAGACTTACCAGATTGTAGGAATTCCCCTGGTTGATTTGCGCGCGTCGTTCAATACGCCATCGCGGTTTTCTGACACCGTGATCGTGGACTCCGAGATCACCAAGTGGGGCCGCAGCAGTTTTTGCGTTCGCCACAGGCTGTTCAACGGAAATATTCTGGCTGTGGAATGTTTTGAGACCAGGGTCTGGGCTGCGCTCTCTCGAACCGACCCCGAACAAATCGAAAGCAAGCCGGTGCCACCGGAAGTGATTGCAAGATTTTCCGCGGAGAACAAACCAAAGAGCAGGAAGCAGTCGCGACGCAAGAGCCAATGAGAATGCGCACGCAGGTGGGAATTGTCGGCGCGGGGCCCGCGGGGCTTGTGCTGTCGCAACTGCTGTACCGGCAAGGCATCGATTCGGTCGTAGTCGAATCTCGCGGCCGGCAGTACTGCGAACAGCGCGTACGGGCCGGGGTGTTAGAGCAGGGCACGGTGGACTTGCTGGCAGAGATGGGCGTGGGCGATCGAATGAGACGGGAAGGGATGGTGCATGAAGGCGTGGAAATTCGTTTTGCCGGGCGCGGCCATCGCATCGACTTCATGGATCTCACCGGCCGCGCCATTACCATTTACGCGCAACAGGAGGTTGTGAAAGACCTCATCGCGGCGCGCCTCGCGGCGGACGCCAGAATTTTTTTCGAGAGCGGGAATGCGAGCGTTCACGATTTCGATTCCAGCGCGCCCAGGATTCAATTCCATAACCAGGGTGAACCTTCGGAAATCATCTGTGATTTCATTGCCGGCTGCGATGGCTTTCATGGTGTATGCCGCCCCACGATCGCGGATCACCTGACTTTATATGACCGGATCTTTCCCTTTGCCTGGCTCGGAATTCTGGCTGCGGCGCCGCCTTCTTCCGACGAGTTGATCTACTGCTACCACGAGCGTGGGTTCGCTCTCCATAGCATGCGTACTCCGGAGATCACTCGCCTGTATCTGCAATGCGCTCCCGATGAAGATCTGTCCCGATGGCCGGACGAAAAGATATGGGCCGAGTTGCAGACGCGTCTGAGTACGCGCGACGGAGACCGGCTCACCGAAGGCCCGATCCTGCAGAAAGGCGTCACTGGAATGCGCAGCTTCGTCGTGGAACCAATGCAGCACGGCAGGCTTTTTCTCGCCGGGGACGCTGCCCACATTGTGCCTCCAACAGGAGCCAAGGGACTCAATCTCGCCGTGGCGGATGTTCGCATCCTGGCAGATGCGATCGCGGAATTCTACCGCTCCGGAGATAACCGGCAGCTCGAGGGTTATTCGGAGCGGTGTTTGCGTCGGGTATGGCTGGTGCAGCGCTTCTCGCTGTGGATGACTGCCATGCTGCACCGTTTTCCCGGCGGCGACAGGTTCGAGGAACACCGGCAACTGGCCGAACTCGACTATCTGACCACTTCGCGCGCCGCAGCCCAGACCTTCGCCGAAAACTACGTCGGCCTTCCCATGAACCACCTATGAACGACCCATGAAACTACAGGCCAGAAAAGCAGTGGTGCCGGGAGGGGGAATTGAACCCCCAAGGGCCGAAGCCCGGCGGATTTTGAGTCCGCTGCGTCTGCCAGTTCCGCCATCCCGGCCTTGCGGAGAAATCAAGCTTAGTGGATGGTCCTGGCCTTTGCAAATTTTCATCCTTAAGAGTTTGCGCCATGATTTCACTGGTGGTTTCCTTTGTGTGCCTCGGGAATCCTGTCCGAACCTTGCGGTAAGACTTTGATCTGTGTCGCCGGCTGAAACGACTCACTCTTAGGCCGCAAAGTTCGCAAGGATTCCGCAATGCACGCAATGTCTTTCCAAATTACGACACTACCCCCCTCGCGGCGCTCGGTGAATGAGGTTGTTGAAGTCTGGCGTTCTTCGTCGGCGCTTTAGCGCTTTCGGTTTCGAGCTGGCGCGAGTATCTTTCATTGCGTTGTGGCGAAATTCTGGCGACTTCGTGGATCTCGCTTGTCGCCGACTGGGTTTATTTATCGAATTCCGGACGTATTTCCAGGAGACGACCATGAAGCGTTCAGGTCTCGTGACACTCACTCTGATCCTTGCGTTCTGCAGCCTGGGGTTTGGGGACGCGCAGCGCTGGTCCGAGGAGAAGGCAAACCAGTGGTATCAGAGCCAGCCCTGGCTGGCGGGAAGTAATTTCATTCCTGCCACTGCGATCAATCAGCTGGAAATGTGGCAGGCGGATACTTTTGACCCACAGGAGATCGACCGGGAATTGGGTTGGGCTCAATCGCTGGGGATGAATACCATGCGGGTCTTTCTGCACGACCTTCTCTGGCAGCAGGACGCCGCAGGGTTCAGGAAACGAATCGATACTTTTTTAGGCATCGCGGCCAGGCACAAGATCCGGCCGGTATTCGTTCTCTTCGATTCCTGTTGGGATCCGTTCCCCAAGCTCGGTCCGCAACATCCGCCGATTCCCGGAGTGCATAATTCGGGATGGGTGCAGAGTCCGGGAGCGGCCGGGCTGCGCGATCCGGCACAATATTCCCGACTGCAGGATTATGTGAAAGGCGTGATCGGGGCTTTTGCCAACGACTCGCGCATCCTGGCATGGGATGTATGGAACGAACCGGACAACACCAACGCAGGCGCATATGGATCGACCGAACTAAAGAACAAAGCCGAACTCGCGGTGAACCTGTTGCCTCAGGTCTTCGCCTGGGCGCGGTCGGCAAATCCCTCACAGCCGCTTACCAGCGGGATCTGGGAGGGCGATTGGTCGTCGCCCGAAAAGATGTCTCCCACTGGGCGCATTCAATTGCAACAATCAGACGTGATTTCTTTCCATAACTATGGATGGCCGGAGGACTTCGAAAAGCGAATCGGATGGCTGGAAAAATATCATCGGCCCATTGTCTGTACCGAGTACATGGCTCGTCCCATGGGAAGCACGTTTGACACGATTCTGCCCATCGCAAAAAGACATCACGTCGCGGCCATCAATTGGGGACTGGTGGCGGGAAAGACTCAGACATATTTGCCGTGGGACTCGTGGCAAAAACCATACGTTCTGGAAAAGCCTCCGGTATGGTTCCACGAAGTCTTCCATACGGACGGCACGCCTTACCGCGAACGGGAAGCCCAGATCATTCGTGAAATGACGGGCACGCCTGCGCCTTAAACCGGCCCCGGACACAAATCAGAGAACCCGCTCGTGCGAATAGCCGGCCGCCTCCAGGGCTGAAATCAGTTCGGCGATCTGGTCAGGGCCGCGGGTTTCGAGGGTGATATCGATGGCGGTGTCACCCAGATTCACTCCGTGGTAGGCGCGATCATAGGACGTTTCGACGATATTTGCCCGGTGGTCGGCGAGAATTCCGGTCAGGCCATGCAGGGCTCCGGGATAATCCGGCAGATGTATGCGCAAGCGGACGAGGCGCCCGTCCTTTACCAGGCCGCGCTCGATGATGCGCGAGAGCAGGCTGACGTCCATGTTGCCCCCGCAAACCAGCACTGCGATTTTCTTTCCAGCGACGTGGATCTTGCGATTGATCAGCGCGGCAATCGCCGCCGCTCCCGCGCCTTCGGCCATGGTTTTCTCGCGTTCCAGCAGGAGCAGGACCGCGTTGGCGATTTCTTCTTCGTCCACCGTGACGATGTCATCCACGTATTTCTGCACCAGAGGAAAAGTGCGATCGCCGGCGCGGCGAACCGCGATGCCGTCCGCGATGGTGACGGCGGGAGCCAGGGTCACCGGTTTTCCTTCGGCGATTGCCATCTTCATCGACGGCAGGCGCGTGGTTTGCACCCCTATGATCTGAACCTTTGGGTTGGATTCCTTGATCGCACAGGCGATGCCGCCAATCAGGCCGCCGCCGCCAATGGGAACCACGACCGCCTCGATTTCGGGATGTTGCTGCAGAATCTCCAGCCCGAGCGTTCCCTGCCCGGCGATGACCGCGTCGTCATCGAAAGGGTGGATGAAGGTGAGGTGCTGCTGCTTGCCACGCCGGATGGCTTCTTCACAGGTATCGTCGTAATTCGCACCGTAGAGAATCACCTCCGCGCCGAAGGCTTTGGTGGCCGATACCTTGATTAAAGGAGTGGTCAAGGGCATGCATATCTGGGCTTTGATTCCGCGCCGGCCCGCGTGATAGGCCAGCCCTTGCGCGTGATTTCCGGCCGAAGCCGCAATCACTCCCTGATTCCTTTCCTGCGCCGTCATGGTCAGGAGTTTGTTCAACGCGCCCCGTTCCTTGAAGGCGCCGGTGCGTTGCAGATTGTCGAGCTTCAGATAAATCGAGTTGCCGGTGAGCTGCGAGAACGTCGCGGAGAGGGTGCACGGCGAAAGATAGATGGACTGGCGGATGCGCTCCAGGGCAGCTTGAACATCAGCGAGAGTGATCATGGATTTAGTAGCTGCATTCTACAGGCAGCGCCGGGTTTATTGGAGATTGCCCATGTGGGCGCGGGGGTCCACGTTGGTGCGGAGGCGCCAAAACGCCGCAGAGCGGCGCCGCTCGCACCTACACTGCGCGTCAGCTTTTCGCGACCGGCAATTGCGCCTGCTTCCAGGCGCCAAACCCGCCGCTGACGTTGATCACATTCTGAAAGCCGGCGCGTTGCAACAGGCTGCAGGCGATCATGCTGCGATAACCGCTCTGGCAATGAACCGCTAGAGGAACATTGAGGTCGACCTCCGGGGGCGAAACCCGGAAGCGATCGAGAGGCCACCAGGCCGCACCATCCACGTGGCCCGCCATCCACTCCGCTTCACCGCGTACATCGAGCACATGGATTCTCTCTGCCGCGAGTTGCCGCTCCAACTCCTGCACTGGAATCTCGTCGAGGGTTGCCAGAGCGAGTCCAGCGCGCTTCCATTGCTCAACGCCGCCCTCCAGATATCCCTGCTCTGTTTCGATGCCTACCCGGGCCAGGCGAAGGCGGGCTTCCAGCACCTGCTCGGTCGAATCTGCGATCAGGACGGGACGAGACGACAGGCCGAGAATCGTGCCTGCCCAGGAAGCAAATTGTCCTGACAATGCAATATTGACCGAGCCCGGCACATGGCCGGCAGCGAACTGTTCTCCGGAGCGAATATCCAGCGCGATGATGCCGGCGTCGAGCTGCGTCTTCAGCTCCTCCGGAGATATTGCTTTCAGCTCGGGTAGGTCGGACAGCGACGGAGCTCCGCCGCGATTGATCTCGGCGTCATGCATAAAATATTCCGGACGGGCCGGCAGATTGCTGGTCAACTGGCGGATAAACTCCTCGCGTGTCCGAATCTGCAGGGCGTAATTTGTGAGGCGCTCGGTGCCGATGGTGGACGAACGCTCCGCCCGCATGTTGCGGCCGCAAAGCGAACCCGCGCCATGCGCGGGGTACACCAGTACCTCGTCCGGGAGCCGAAGCAGTTTGTTATGCAGGCTGTCATAGAGCATTCCGGCCAGCTGCTCGGGGGAATGCGTCCCGGAAAGATCGGGACGGCCCACGTCGCCGATAAAAAGCGTGTCTCCGGTCAGCACGGCATACGGCTTCTGACTTCCGTTATCCGTGCGAGCCAGGTCTGTGACCACCAGGCAAATGCTTTCCAGAGTGTGTCCTGGAGTTTCAAGCACGGCGATGCGAGCCTCGCCAAAAGTTAATTCGAAGCCGTCGTGAACCGCAATGTGAGCGAAGGTCACTCCGGCCTGGGCGCCGAAATATATTTTTGCTCCGGTGCGAGCCGCGAGCTCCTTGTGTCCCGAGACGAAATCGGCATGCAGGTGAGTTTCAAAAATGTGGCGAATGGCAAGGCCTTGTTCTTCGGCAGCCTTCAGATAAAGATCCACGTCGCGCTGGGGATCGACCACGACCGCTTCGCCATTCGATCCCAGAAGGTAGGAAGCATGAGCCAGGCAGCCAAGGTAAAACTGTTCGAAATACATGAGTCCCCCCGAGCACCCGCAATTCCTGCAACCCGAGCCTTCATGATAGTCCAGACGTGAAGGACGAGTGCGTTAGCGCACCGACGGGCGAGCGGGGGAGAGCCCCGAAACTTTTCCACATCGGTTTGGATTAACATAGAAGGAATCGACGATGCGCCCTGGAAGGTAACGCGCCGTCAGCGAGTCATGGCGGAGGTAGCACGATGTACCGGCCCTCATCTGGTAACGCATCGAGTGTCAATTCATGGATGGATGTGCAGTCCGCGGTCCGCGGACTCACACAGGATTTAGCCACCGCTCTCAATACCGGGAATTACGATCAGGCCGCAGCCCTCTTCACCGCGGATGGTTTACTCATGCCCCCGCAACATGAGGCGGTGCAGGGACCGAAAGCGATCGAGGCGGTACTTCGCAGGCTGGGAGAAGCGGGACACCAGAATCTTCGCTTGGAAACAACCCGCATCGAAGAATCCGGTGACATCGCCCTCGAGATTGGCCGCTACACGCTCGCCATTGAGCAGCCGAACGGCACTACGATCGCCGACCGGGGTAAGTTCGTGCAAGCCTGGCGACGCCTCGGCATCTGGATGATCGCGGTGTATTGCTGGAACAGCGACCTTCCCGCCGCGAAATAGCGCAGGTCAGCGTACCTCAACCGGTTTTGCGCTTACGAAAAGGGGAGCCTTACCTTGCTCTGCTGCACCGCCGGGGCAGCGGTCCCCACGCCGTTCGCAGCGCTGCCGCACCAGTCGGACGCCGGCGACTACATTCCTGCTTGCCTGACAGCCTGCCGTGCCTGCGACTACAATGGTCGGGACGCAATCCACTTCAAGAGATCAGGAGAGTTCGCATGCAACGCAAGGCAAGCGCTATATGGAAGGGTGGTCTTAAAGACGGAAAGGGAGTAGTTTCCGCGAGCAGCGGAGTACTTTCCAATACTCCGTATTCGTTTGCAACCCGCTTTGAGAATACGCCCGGCACCAACCCAGAAGAATTAATCGCAGCGGCGCATGCGGGATGTTTTTCGATGGCCCTGTCCGGACAATTAGGCGCCGCCAATCTGACCGCGTCGAGCATCGAAACCACCGCTACCCTGACTCTGGAAAAGCTCGACTCCGGCTGGGCGATCACGACTGTCCATCTCGACGTCGTCGGCCGAGTGCCGGGCGCGGACAATGCGGCATTTCAAAAGGCAGCGGAAAATGCTAAGACTGGCTGCCCGGTATCGAAATTGCTGAAGGCGAATATCACAATGACAGCGAAGCTGGAAGGGTGAAAATCGGAAGTCGTCGTTGGACGTTGGACTTTTATCTTTGCCCGATGGCCGTCGGCTTCTAGCTGGCGGCTTTCAATGAAATCTGGCCGTGCAGATCGATTCTGGTTTTGGCCAAAGGCCAATGACCAAGGCCAAGGACGCCTTCCCGTCCAGTCGCATCGCACGCCGTAGTTTGACAGCCTGCGCTTCGCCTGTAGAATATTGTTCGTAGTCCTTCCTGGAAGGCGGCTTGAACATTTGGCCGCATCCCAGTCACTTAATTGCCATCGTGGCGGAATTGGCAGACGCGCATGGTTCAGGTCCATGTACTCGCAAGGGTGTGGGGGTTCGAGTCCCTTCGATGGCACCACGGTTTCTGGTTCAGAATATCTCCCCTGTCCTGATACGGCCGGTCCCGGCCGTCTTCGCTTTTTTTCAGGCTGGCTTTTTTCAGGCTGGCTTTTTTATGCTCGCTTTTCTTATGCGATCGGTCGAAGTTATGGCTGTGCCGGAAGGACCGGTAGAGAAACCGGATTCACGGCCGCGGGATTGTCTCGCAACCGGATGTAGAGCAAGGCTCCCTCAGGCCGCGGCACGTTCAAGGCAGAGTCGGCAAAGCCCTCCGGAACGGGAGCCGAGCGTTTGAAATCGGTATCCGAGGCGACTGAGCTGATCAGAAAAAGATTGCTTCCATAGAGCGTGCACTGCTTGTCCTGACCTTCCGGGCAACGCACCTCTTTCAAATAGGGCAGACGCACTAAGTTGGCCAGCGGTTGCCAGTCCCCCTTGGCATCGCCATCCACCGCGCGAAAGCGTATAGGACCGAATGCTCCAGGCCCGAGATTCTTCAGCGGATCGAATACTCCCATCACGGTCTGCGCATCCTGGGGGATCAGCGTGCCATCATCCAGGCTCAAAAATGCGTTGTAGGACTCGTCCACCGTAGCCACCTCGATCTTGCCGGTGCGCGGGAATCTTTCCGGGATCTCGATTTTCAGGAAAAACGAGAGCTTGCCATCCTGGGGCAGCTCATCCGTAGCGCCCAGCTGGATCGCGGAGGGCGCAGGGCCGGGCTGGATGGTCTGATTGAGCAGGGTAACTCTGGGCCGCATTCGATCGACGACACTCGAAACATTCAGTACCCGCCCGTCTCTAAGGTCCACGTGGGCTGTGAGGTTGTCGCCGGTATGCAGGGTGGAAACTTCGCCGGCATCTGCGATCAGCCGCAGTTCATCTTTGTTGTCGGCGCGCGAGAGCCCGGCCGGAGCGAAGTGAATTCCATTGACCTTTACTCCCGCCACTCCATCCAGCCGGGCGCCGATCAGAGACGCCTGCGAGTCGCCGGCGTGGATGGCGAAGCTATCCAGGTGCGCGGCTTCGGAATAGCTGTTCATTCCCACTTCGTCCGCTTTGCCGAGGCCGTACTGCTTCACCAGCATGGTGAGCTTTCCAGGAGCCTGTTGCTGCAGGGAAGCTTTGAGCACCAGTTCGCCGGGCTTTGACGAATCCCACGCGGCCAGCACCGCTTTTCCCTGCTCGTCCTTAAGCGTTACAGATTCGACGCAGGCGGCAGCGTCTGATCTGAAATGCACGGTGTCCTCACGGCCCACGATCATCGCGGTTTCGTCGCTCGAAGCCGGTATCCACTTCGCAGGATGGGAACTCTGCAGGCGGTACGCAGGTCCCTCGAAGGCGTCGAATCCCCAGTCGCCGCGAATGTTTCCCTTGACCTCGCTCTCGAATTTATCGAGCGAGGCGTTATGGTTGGCGACGGAAAATCC
This sequence comes from Terriglobia bacterium, assembly GCA_963814725.1. Lineage (GTDB taxonomy): Bacteria > Acidobacteriota > Terriglobia > Terriglobales > Acidobacteriaceae > JAIQFF01. Next base: position 286,092 of record CAWFDY010000009.1, on the reverse strand, counting down.
GCCACGGGTCGCATCGGCCGCAACGGGCAGATCGACGGCGTGGCCCGACTTGCCGGTGACGCGCAGGATGGTGTTGTGCGCAAAGGCGGTCGAGAAAACGACAGGCGCGCCTTCCGCAGCCAGCAGCAAATCGGGCTTTTGCAGGCAGTGCACCTGGCTGGCATCCACGGGACGCAGCGGAGGCAACTGTGCCGCCTCTACAGCCGGGAGACTCACCACCATGACCGACAGCGGTTTGCGAAATGAGGGTGGATTATTGAGCTTGAGGTTCAGTTCGTCGTTTCGTGGCAGCGCCAGCGCCGGAATATAGCGGTACTCCGGAGTATGAAAACTTTCCATCATCTTGGCCACGTCCACCAGAGCGCCGACATAGGGACTGTAGGCGCCTCCACCGGCAAGCCGCGTCGTGCTCAGCTGGCCCAGGAGATCGGGAGCGCTTCCAGAAGTAAGTGCGGCCACCATGGACTGGCTGTGACCGTCATCGAGCACCAACTGGTCGGTATGTTGAGTCAGGCAGGTTTCCTGCTCCTGTTTGGGCTTCTGAAAGCAATCGTTATCCAGCTTGATGTTGAGGCTTCGGGCGAGCAGCACAGAACGCTCGTGCAGGTCACCGGCGTCTCCACTCGACATTTCCTTGACTGCGCTCAAATATTTATCGAGACGAGAGCGATCCAGCGCGGCCTGATTGAGATCCTGCGACGCACGCACGAACGCGCCCGGCTTGCCTCGAACCGCCGACCGCAGGGTGCCGAAGTCGCCGCTGGTTTGGGGAGCCAGAAAAATCAATGCCTGTTGCGCCCCGTCCGGAACCGTGATCACTATCCCTTCTTCGCGCACGTGCTTGTTCCATGTCTCCACCCGGGTAAACCAGTTTTCCGGCGGGGGATTGGTCGATCCGCGCAGGAATGTGGGGATCATAAGAAAATGCACTGCCTCGGCATCCGGCATGTCGGCATGGATCCAGAGCCGGTCCCCCGGTTGCAGGTTGGGAACTTGAGAGATGGGCAGGGTTCGACCCGCCCGGGTGACCCTCACTTCTATGCGGGGACCTGCCAGATCGAAAGCCGCAGTGTCGGCCCGTAAATACGCCGCGGGCATCAATAACAAAGCTGCAAATGAAAAAGCCGCGGTATGAAAATAGCCTCGACAAAACATGTCTTATTGTAGAAGGTTCCCCGCCCCGGATGGGCACCGGAAGGGCAGGCGAATGCAGGAGGGCAACACCAGATTAGGACCGCGACTCCTGCCGGAATCTGCAAACCAGAATATGAAACTGGACTGATGCCAATCGAGAAAATATGTTCTCCAGCCGGAGGGCATGCTAACCTTGAACGGCTCGAATGCCCAAGATGGCTTCGGCGCCCACTATGACGAATCCAAAAAACAAAATTCTTTATGTTCTGCTCTTGACCCTCTTCGTTTCCGCTGTGATGGGACAAGAGGCCGCTCCGGCAAAACACAAGCGCCAGGTGCGCAAGGAATCCTTTGGAAAAACCGGAGACAGGAGGCCGGTCGATCTGTATACCCTAACGAACTCACAGGGAGTCGAATTACGTGCCATGACCTACGGCGGCATTATCGTGTCGCTGCGTGTGCCGGACAAAAACGGCAATCTCGGCGACATCGTCCTCGGCCACGAAAGCCTGGAGGGATATCTGGTGAATCCTCCTTATTTTGGCGCCATCGTCGGACGCTACGCCAACCGCATCGCCAATGGGACTTTCACTCTCGATGGAGTGAAATATGATGTGCCGAAGAATGATGGCCCGAATTCCCTTCACGGCGGAGTGAACGGTTTCAACAAGCAGGTTTGGGAAGCCAGCGAGTTCAAGAACGCGAAGGGAGTTGGCGTCGCGTTTAGCTATCTGAGTAAGGATGGAGAGGAGGGCTATCCTGGCAACCTTAAAGTCAAGGTCAGCTACACCCTGACCGATGACAACAAGGTCATCATCGATTACGAAGCGACCACCGACAAGGCCACGCCGTTGAATCTTTCGCAACACAGTTACTTCAATCTGGCGGGTGAAGGCACCGGCGACATCCTAGGGCATCATCTGATGCTGAATGCCGACCACTTTACCCCAGTCAGCAAGACTTTAATCCCCACAGGCGAACTGGTCGCGGTACAGGGAACGCCCATGGACTTCACCAAACCCACCGCGATCGGCGACCGCATCAACGACAACTACGAACAGCTGGTTTTCGCGCACGGGTACGATCATAACTGGGTAATCAATCGCAAAGATAACGCCTTGACCCTGGCCGCGCGCGTGCACGAACCCACCAGCGGACGAGTGCTGGAAGTGTTCACCACCGAACCGGGAGTGCAGTTCTATTCCGGCAATTTTCTGGATGGAACCATCACGGGTAAACAAGGGCACGTTTATAAGCAGCGTTACGGGCTGTGTCTGGAGACGCAACATTTTCCTGACTCGCCCAATCATCCTGACTTTCCGTCCACGATTCTGAGGCCGGGTCAGACATTCCGCTCGCAGACCGTGTTCAAGTTCTCGACTCAGAAATAAGGATCTCGGTTAGTGGATGCTTTTCGTGTCCTCAGTGCCCTTCGTGGTCCAGGGGTTTAACCCTTGAGCCACGAAGGCACATGAGGAAGGTGCATCAGCCGCCGCCCAGGCGGCGTTCGCGTTCGTTTCCCGTATAATCTTCCCACTCCATATGGCTGCCAGCCTTGACCAGATCGTTGCCGCCACGCGCCTTCGAGTCGCGAATGCCAAACGCTCGGCCGATTTACGCGAGCTTGAGCGGGCGGCTGAACGCCACGTCCCGCGCGGCTTCCGGCAGGCTCTGGCGGACAAAAGCCGAAGCGGACCGGCGATCATTTCCGAACTGAAAAAAGCTTCCCCTTCCCGCGGATTGATTCGTGAAAGTTTTGACCCTGCAGGTCTAGCCAAAGAGCTTGAGGCGGCGGGGGCGGCGGGATTGTCCGTGCTGACCGATGAGGAGTTCTTCCAGGGCTCGCTTGAAAACTTGCGGCTCGCCTCTGCTGGCACGAAGCTTCCCTGCCTGCAAAAAGACTTTGTCGTGGACGAATTCCAGTTAGTGCAAGCGCGAGCCTGCTGCGCCGACGCCATCCTGCTCATCGTTGCCGTTCTTTCGCAACCGGAGTTGGTGGCGCTGGCTGAAAAAAGCCGCGCGCTCGGGCTGGACGTGCTGTGCGAGGCTCACAACGAAGAGGAATTGCGTCGCGCCGTCGATGCGGGCTCCGGCCTGATCGGAGTCAATAATCGCGATTTACGAACCTTCCACGTGGACATAAAGACTGCCCTTGGTCTCGCACACAGGATTCCGAAGAATGCAGTCGCCGTGGCCGAAAGCGGAATCGAAAATGGTGCAGACGTGGCGCGTTTACGGGCCGCTGGCTACCAAGCGTTTTTGGTCGGAGAGTCTCTGATGAGGGCGGAATCGCCGGGCAAAGCATTGAGACTTCTGTTGGCCGCGGCCGAACATGAGGGTTCTGTGCTCGCGGCGAAGCGCTAGAATCTTGACTGGCAACCGCGAACTGGTGTTTGTCGCCACTGTCATGACCTGGGTAAAAATATGCGGCATCACGAATCAGGATGACGCGTCCGCCGCCGTCGAAGCGGGCGCGAATGCGCTGGGGTTCGTTTTCTACGACAAGAGTCCGCGTAAGATTGATGCTCAGACAGCACGCGAGATTGTGGCAAAGATGCCGCCCGACATCGAAAAAGTGGGAGTTTTTGTGAACCAGTCGGCGGAGACGATCCTTAAGATAGTCGCGGACGCGGGTCTGACCGCCGCACAACTGCACGGCGGCGCTTCTTTCGAACCAGAGGTGCTGCAGAAAATTGGTCGAGACCTGAAGATTTTTCTGGTTCGATCGGCCGCCGGTATCGGTGGCGATTTCAACTGGCATGAACTGAGAAAGTCCGGCGTGGCGGCGGTTTTCCTTGATTCGGGCACGCCTCAAATGCCGGGCGGTACAGGGAAAGTATTTGACTGGAAGGCGGCGGCGGGCGCGATCCGAGCGATGGGCGAGGAGCTGAACATGGTAGTGGCTGGCGGCTTGAACTCCAATAATGTGGCGGACGCGCTCCGCATCATGAAACCATGGGGAGTGGACGTCGCCTCGGGAGTTGAAGCCAGGCCGGGCAAGAAAGATCCGGAAAAAGTTCGCTCCTTTATCGATGCGGTCCGAAGAGCAGAAAGATAACCTGAAATGGCAACCGCTAAAATTCAGCCTCGCCCAACCGTACGCCGGAACCGCTCTGGATCCATCCATGGGGTTAAACCAGCCGGGAGGATGACGACGAAGAAGAAGCTTGCCGCCATTTCGTCCACGGTGGGACGGTTTGGCGCGTACGGCGGGCGCTTCGTCCCTGAAACGCTGATGGCCGCCCTGGACGAATTGGAGCGGCACTACGAGAAAGCCAAGCGGGATCCCAGCTTTCATCGCCGCCTGGACGAGCTGCTGCGCACTTACGCCGGGCGTCCGACGCCTATGTTCTTCGCGCAGCGTCTGACCAAGAAACTAGGTGGAGCCAAGATTTATCTCAAACGCGAGGATTTGCTTCATACCGGCGCGCACAAGATCAACAACTGCCTGGGACAGGCTCTGCTGGTCGAACGCATGGGCAAACATCGCGTGATTGCCGAGACCGGCGCCGGGCAGCATGGCGTGGCGACAGCAACCGTATGCGCGCTGATGGGCTTCGAATGCGTGGTTTACATGGGCACGGAAGACATGCGGCGGCAGGAACTCAACGTCTTCCGCATGCGACTGCTGGGCGCAGAGGTGCGCGGCGTTAACTCCGGCTCCCGCACTTTGAAAGACGCGATCAACGAGGCCATGCGCGATTGGGTGACCAACGTACGCACAACGCACTATCTGCTGGGCAGCGTGCTGGGGGCGCATCCGTATCCGACCATGGTGCGCGACTTTCACAAAGTTATCGGACGCGAGGCTCGTGCGCAGATCATGAAGGTGGAAGGCAGGCTTCCCACAGCGATCATCGCTTGCGTCGGCGGTGGATCCAATGCCATTGGGGTCTTTCACGAATTTATTAAGGACAAGAAGGTGAAACTTATTGGAGTAGAAGCTGGGGGGCGCGGCGAGCGCCTGGGCGAACATGCCGCGCGCTTCAACGGCGGCTCACCCGGAGTGCTGCAGGGAACTTATTCCTACGTATTGCAGGACGAAACGGGACAGATCGCGGCCACTCACTCGGTCTCGGCAGGCCTCGATTATCCTTCGATCGGCCCGGAGCACGCCTGGCTGAAGGACACGGGCCGCGCCGAATACGTCTCAGCCTCGGACAAGGAAGCACTCGCAGCCTGTACGCTACTGGCTCGAACCGAGGGAATTATTCCCGCACTCGAATCTGCCCACGCTGTCGCGGAAGTGGTCAAGCGGGCGCCCAAGATGAAGAAATCGGATGTCGTAATCGCGAACATATCTGGGCGCGGCGACAAAGATATGGGCATATTGATTTCCGAGCTGCAGCTTTGACCACATCCCGCGAGCTGATTATTTCGTTGCAACATCGCTGAAGATTTCACCAAAGCAGCCGATCTCAACCGGATTATGACAATTTCTTTTCATCGTAAGCCGTCTCTCGTCGCCTATCTCACCTGCGGCGATCCGGATCTCGCGACCTCGCGCGACATCGCCCTTGCCGCCATCGAGGCGGGCGCCGACGTGATCGAACTCGGCGTTCCATTCAGCGATCCTGTAGCCGACGGCCCGGTGATTCAGCGTGCCAGTGAGAGAGCGCTGCGTCATGGCACTTCCCTGCTCCAGGTGCTCGGCGTGGCGAAAAAGATCCGAGAGCGCTCACAGGCGGGACTCATCATTTTTACTTATTTGAACCCCATCCTGCGGCTGGGCTTTCCCAGGTTCTGCGCAGCCGCCCAGGACGCTGGCGTCGACGGTGCATTGATCATTGACCTGCCGGTGGAAGAATCACGAGAGGGCACGTCTGAGCTGGAAAAAAGAAATCTTGTGCATGTGTTCCTTGCGGCGCCTACCAGCACAGAGGCGCGACTGAAGATCGTTGCGGAAAATTCCAGCGGATTCATTTATGCGGTTTCGCGAACCGGTGTGACCGGGGCCCGGCAACAGATGCCGGAAGATGCTCCCAGGCTGGTGTCGCGCCTGCGCAGGTATACTAAGCTGCCGGTCGCGGTCGGCTTCGGTATCTCTACCCCCGCCCAGTTCAAAGCGGTGGGAAAATTTGCCGATGGGGCGGTGGTGGGCAGCGCCATCGTTGACATCATCGAGCGCAATCCGGGCAAAGAAGCGGAGACTGTGGCACAATTTGTGGAACAGCTTGTAGTCAGTCGCAAGTCGTCGGTCGCCAGCACCCCCACGCGGGTTGGCTAGAGAACCGACCAAATCTTTCCACTGAAATTTGTGCTCCGTTTCGGCCAGTCATGGCCAGGAAACATTGGATGGATTGCCGAACGACTGAAGACTGACGACAGATTACTAACGACTGGTTCATGGAAATTTCCGACTGGCGCAAGAAAATCGACGAACTGGACCGCAAACTGGTGGACTTATTGAGCCAGAGGGCGCAGGCTGCTCACGAAATCGGCAAATTGAAACTTGGCGCGGGCATGCCGATTTACGAGCCGGACCGGGAGCGCACGGTATTCAACAATGTGCGAGCCGTAAACCCCGGCCCTTTGCCCGACCGCGATTTACAGCGCATTTTCGAGCGCATCATGGATATCATGCGTGGTATACAGCAACAGGAGATCGCTCCCAAGACTTCCGCGGAAGGCGGCGGGGACACGGAATTGGATAACGACGTGAACGACTAAAGGGCAGCTTTCAGCCATTCGCTATCAGCCGCCAGTCTCAAAAGACACGCTGATAGCTGACGGCTGAGGGCTGACGGCTTTCTTATGATTGTTGCAATGCAGGAATCAGCGACCGATGAGCAAATCCAGCAGGTAGTCGAGCACCTGGTTCGGATGGGCTTCTCCGTGCACCGTACGACCGGCGAGCGCCAGACCGTGCTGGCCGCAGTGGGCGCCCGGGTGGATTTTGACACGCGCAATCTTGAGGTTCTCTCCGGCGTAGAGAACGTCCATCGCATCAGCGCGCCCTACAAGCTGGCGGGACGCAGCTTCCGCCCGCAAGGAACCATCGTCGAACTCCCCCGCGGCGTGCAGGTTGGCGGCCCCGAAGTCGTGGTTATGGCCGGACCGTGCTCGGTGGAATCGAAGGATCAGTTGTTTACCGTGGCTGAACTGGTGGCGAAGGCGGGAGCGCGCGTGCTGCGCGGCGGCGCCTTCAAACCGCGGTCGTCACCGTATTCCTTTCAGGGGATGGGCGAGGAAGGCCTTAAGCTGCTGCGCCAGGCCGGCGACCATTTCAACATGCTCGTGATCAGCGAGGTCATGGAGATTTCGCAGATCGGCCTCATGCTGCCCTACATCGACATTTTTCAAGTGGGTGCGCGCAACATGCAGAATTTCAATCTGCTGCGCGAGCTGGGCAAAGTCAAAAAGCCCGTTCTGCTCAAGCGCGGCATCGCGGCGACTCTGGAAGAGCTGCTGCTCTCCGCCGAGTACATCATGGCGGGCGGCAATTACGATGTGATTCTGTGCGAGCGCGGCATCCGCACCTTCGAAACCTATACCCGCAACACGCTGGATGTCTCGGCCATCCCGATCATCAAGAAGCTTTCGCACCTGCCCATGACGTCCGATCCATCGCATGGCACCGGGTTGCGCGACAAGGTCCCGCCCATGGCGCGAGCGTCGCTTGCGGCCGGCGCCGACGCTCTGCTGATCGAAGTGCATCACGACCCGGACAAGGCGTTTTCCGATGGCGCGCAGTCGCTGTTTCCCGATCAATTCGCCAAATTGATGGACGAGTTGCGCATGATCGCGCCCGCCGTGGGACGCAAGGTGGCATAGTTTCTCAGGCTGCTCTGAACAAGTCCCGTGTCGCGACTTAGCGACTTAACATGGATAGCCTCTCCGACATTGGACGCGTCGTTCCCGAATCCCGGCACGCTCGTGAGATGCAAACCCCACCGACAACGTTTCGTCTGGATCAATGGCTGGCAGCGTTGGTTGAGCGCGCCGGCAGTGACCTTCTCCTCATTCCCGGCGCTCCGGCTTCCATTCGCTTCGAGGGTGAGGTCAGGCCTATCGACAGCGAGACCCTGGACGGGCCCGAAATCGAAGCAGCGGTGGTCCCGGCGCTGACTCCTCATGGGCTTGGACAGTATCGAGAAATGCAGATCGCCGATTCGCCATACCGCGTGGACGGGGTGGGACGCTTTCGGATTAATCTGCACCACGAACGCGGTCTCGCGGCGGCGGCGATTCGAGCTCTCCCCTACAAGATCCCTTCGCTCGGGGAACTGAATCTCCCGCCAATGGTGGAAGCCTTGAGTCGTCTGCCTAGAGGATTGGTGCTAATCGGTGGCCCGGCAGGATCGGGGAAATCCACGACTCTGGCCGCCTTGGTCGATTTGGTCAACCAGCGAGATGCCAGGCACATTATCACCATCGAAGATCCGGTGGAGTACGAGCACGTTCACTCTCGCAGCCTGATCGAGCAAGTGGAGGTTGGAGTGGATGCGCCCGATTTTCCAACGGCGCTGCGGGCCGCCCTGCGGCAGGCGCCGGATATTATTGTGGTTGGGGAAATGCGCGATCCCGAGACCATGCGTATAGCGGTGGCGGCGGCTGAGACCGGACATCTGGTTTTGTCCACACTACACACCACCGACGTGGCCAACACGGTTTCCCGGATCTCCGATTCGTTTCCAGTCGAGCGGCAAAACACGATCCGGCAGGAACTGGCGATGGCGCTGGCGGCTGTGCTGACCCAGGTTCTGCTTCCCACCAGGAATGGCGGGCGCATGCCAGCCGCTGAACTGCTGATGCTCGGGTACGGCGCTCGACAGCACGTTCGCCGCAACTCGCTGCAGCACCTTCATCAGGAAATCACACTCACCAGAAGCAAAGGATCGTTCAGCCTGGAAGAATCACTCGGGCAGTTGGTCAAGCATGGTCACATCGATCGCGAGGACGCGCTGGTTTGTGCCAACCACCCCGACGACCTCAACAGTCTATTGAAAAGCTAGCGGCACGATATTCCGCGCTTCCGGTTCCTGACTCATATGGCAATTCGCCAAATCACTATCGTCGGCACCGGCCTCATCGGCGGCTCCTTCGGGCTGGCGCTGAAGAAGCATCGCTTCTCCGGCGGCATCGTGGGCTGCGACCGTGCTCCTGTGTTGAAGCAGGCCCTTGCTAAAGGCGCGATTGATGAGGGGCGCGCCAATCTCGAGGATGCCATTCGAGGCAGCCAGGTGGTTCTTTTGGCCGTACCCGTCGGAGCGATTGTTGAACTGATCGCAAAGCTGGGACCGATGCTCCCACCCAAGACGCTCCTGACCGATGTTGGCAGCACGAAGGCCGAAGTTCTGGCCCGCGCGGGCGCCGCGTTCGGCAAGAACGTTGGCCGCCGCTATCTGGCCGGACATCCCATGGCCGGAAAAGAACAGTCGGGAGTCGAAGGCGCAGACCCTGATCTTTTTCAGGGCGCGGTGTGGTTTGTGACCCCCGCTCCGGGACAGAAAATATTCGAAGGCGCCAGCGGCGAGTTTCTCCGGTGGGTGAAAAAAATCGGAGCCGCTGTCGCCAGCATGGAGGCCGACGCGCACGACCAGCTCTGCGCCTGGATCAGCCACCTGCCGCAAATGATTTCCACCGCGCTTGCGGCGGCGCTCGTGGAAGAATACGGCGAAGACGCTCCGCTGCTCGAAACCGGCGGCCGCGCCCTTCGGGAGATGACGCGCATTTCGGCCAGCCCGTATTCCATGTGGCGCGACGTTGCCCTCACCAACAAGAAAAATATCCGCCACGCGCTGTTAAAGCTGGAAGAGCGGCTTGCGAACATTCGGGAAAACCTCGACACCCGCGAGTTGGAGGCGGAGTTCGAGCGGGCGCATCATTTGAAAAAGGCTTCACCACGGCGGCACAGAGACACGGAGAAAACCAGAAGCAGCGCTCAGCCATCAGTCATCAGCCGTCAGTCTCCAAAAACACGCTGAGAGCTGACGGCTTCGTTTTCATTTAGAATCCATATTCGATGAACAAACTTCGATGAACAAAGTCGTTGCCAACGCGGACGAAGCCATCCATGACGTATTCGATGGCGCCACCATCATGATTGGCGGATTCGGACTTTGCGGGATACCGGAAAACCTGGTTCGCGCCCTGGTCCGCAAGGGAACCGGGAACCTCAGCACCATCAGCAACAACGTCGGAGTCGATGGACTGGGCAATGGCCTGCTCCTGGCCGCAGGGCAGATCGTCAAGCATATCGGGACCTACGTCGGCGAAAATAAACTGCTGGAGCAGCTCATCCTGCAGCACAAACTGGAGCTCGAGCTGATTCCCCAGGGAACATTTTCCGAGCGAATTCGCGCCGGCGGCGCCGGCATTCCTGCGTTCTTCACGCCCGCTGGCGTTGGCACGGTGGTTGGAGATGGCAAAGAGACCCGCGAGTTCGATGGACGTCCATATTTAATGGAGCGCGCACTGAAAGCCGATTTTGCATTCGTCAAAGCGTGGAAGGGTGACAAGTGGGGCAATCTGGTCTATCGCAAGACGGCGCGAAATTTTAATCCCATGATGGCGACCGCCGCCAAAGTGACGATTGCGGAAGTTGAACATCTGGTCGAAGTGGGCGAACTGGAACCCGACCTGATTCATACTCCAAGCGTGTACGTGAAACGCATCTTCCAGGGCGAGCTTTACGAAAGGCAGATCGAGCGAAGAACGGTCCGGAAGCCGTAGCCCGTGTCATTCGTCACTGGCCGTTGGCAATCCCGAAGGCGCGGAACGTTTCGCCAACGACCAAGAGGCAAGGAACAAGAACGGCTCTTATGAAAGACACCGACAAACGCGAGCGCATTGTAAAACGCATTGCCCGCGAGCTGCGCGATGGCTTTTACGTCAACCTTGGCATAGGAATGCCGACGCTGGTCGCCAATCACGTGCCGCCAGGTATGGACGTAATCCTGCAATCCGAGAATGGCATGCTGGGCATCGGACCCTATCCCATCGCGGGCGAAGAAGATTGTGATCTGATCAATGCGGGCAAAGAAACCGTCAGTGAGTTGAAGGGAACCGCCTATTTCTCCAGCGCGGATTCCTTCGCCATGATTCGCGGCGGCCACATTGACCTCAGCGTACTGGGTGCGATGGAAGTGGATGAAGGCGGCAGCCTGGCTAACTGGATGATTCCCGGCAAAATGGTAAAAGGCATGGGCGGCGCCATGGACCTGGTGGCAAGCGCACGGCGCGTAATCGTAGCCATGGAACACACCACCAAAGATTCGCAGCCCAAGATCCTGAACCAATGCACCCTGCCTCTGACCGGCGTCAAGGTGGTGAATACCATCGTCACTGAGCTGGCGGTGATGCAAGTGACCGCAGCCGGACTGGTACTGGAAGAATTGGCTCCCGGAGTGTCAGCGGATGATGTTCAGCGAGTGACCGAGCCCAGGCTTATCCTCAGTCCCACGATAAAAGTAATGGCTACGTAAAAACCTGGCCGCCCCTCTCATCATGCCCCGTGCAGGTGAGCAACCGGTTTCAGTTTGCGCCGCTTTTCAATCGCGCCGCCTCGAACTCATCTCCCTTTTGCCAACCGATCGATTTTGCCGTGCTGGCTGCTTCCCAACCCAGGGCAAAACCGAAGCGGGCCATCACCGCGTCGCCGGTAAAGTCCATGTCGGCGTGATATTCATCGCTGGGCTGGTGATAGTGCTTCTCGGTGTATTCGCTCGCCTGCTCCATGCCCCACGCCGCATCGTGGCCTTTGTACTTCACGCCCTCATTGATCGAAAACGCGGGAATGCCAACACGGGCCAGGCTGAAATGGTCGGAACGATAATAATGCCCTGCTTCGGGATGCGAATCGGGGCGAATCGTCAATCGGAATTCCTGAGCCATGGCCTGCACCATGGGATAGAACGTAGTCCGCTCGCTGCCCGAGACTTCCACTTCCTCCGGAGAGCCGATGGCGGGAATGTCGTCATAGTTCAGATCGAGAAGAATTTTTCCCGCAGGGATGGGCGGATGTTTGCCAAGATATTCCGAGCCGAGCAAACCTTGTTCCTCCCCGGTAACAGAGGCAAAGAGGATGGAACGCCGCGGCCTCTGCGCCGCCGTCGCATAGGCGTGGGCCATTTCCAGAACGACACCGCAGCCCGTGGCATTATCTTCCGCGCCGTTATAGATGTTGTCTCCCGGCATATCAGGACGAATGCCCAGGTGATCGTAGTGTGCCGTGTACATTACCGCTTCCGCCTTCATGTTTGCATCCGAGCCGGGCAGCATGGCGATCACGTTGTTCGATTCGAAGGGCCGCACCTTATTCACCATGTGGGCCTGCAGCTTCACCGCCAGCGCGACCGGATGGAAGCTCCGCGAGCGGGCGTCGGCCATCATCTTCTCGATGTCCATGCCGGACATTCCGGCGAGCTCGCGGGCAACATCGAGATGAATCCAGGCGGCCACCTGCAACCGGGGCGAACCGTCGAGCTTGAGGTAAGATTTCTCTCCCGAATTCGAACTGCGCACAACTTCCCACGGATAGCTGGCCATATCCGTCTTGTGAATCAGCAGAACGCCAACCGCGCCCTTGCGGGCGGCTTCCTCGTATTTGTAAGTCCAGCGGCCGTAGTAAGTGAGTGCTTTGCCCTTAAAAAAATTGGGATCATCTGAAGTGGGTTCGTTCACCAGCATCAGCACAACTTTGCCTTTGACGTCCACGCCTTTGTAGTCGTCCCATTGGTACTCGGGCGCCTCGATGCCATAGCCCACGTAAACAATATCCGCATTCACGGTTGACTCCGGCTGCTGGGTTTCGTCATGAGCGACGAACTCGGAGAGCGGCTTCAGTTCCCGCGAGGAACCCCTCGCCGGAACCAACGCAAACGTGGACTCTGGGGCCAGAGTAATACCCACCATCGGAACTTTCTGCATGTAAGTTCCGTTATCGCCTGCGGGCTTCAAACCATCCAGGGCAAATTGTGTGGCGATGTATTGCGCCGCGATGTCGCCTCCGCGCTGTCCCGTGCCCCGGCCCTCCAGCAGGTCGTGAGAAAGGAAGCGCACATGAGCGCGGATGCGCTCCGCGTCTATTTTCTGGAATGCGGCCACCGCGGCAGGTGGAAAATGAACCGGCATCGGCCGTGAAGAATTCTGCGCCAAACCGGCACAGATCAAAAGGATCACAGCTACAGGGACCACGCCTTTGCGCATGCGTAAAAACTCCAAATGGAGGCTGAGAACTCTGTATTGTACGGGATTGTCACGACGACGCGGGATTGTGACGATGGTGCGGGATTGTCATCCTGAGCGAAGGGGCTGCTTCGCTTCGCGAAGCAGCCGCGGAGTCGAAGGACCCTTATGAGCTTCCCGGTAGCGTCCGTCTGCCGGATAATGGTCGAACCAAAGCCCCCGATTGAAAACGCAGTTCAGCTTGGACGGGTCCTTCAACTTCGCTCAGGATGACAGCTCGCGACCGCGAGCTAGTTTTTCGACCCTCAACCAGCGCGGAAGTCCGGTATTTGCTCGCCTGCATGGAACAACGCCTTAAGGACGCCAGCCGACGCCTGACCGCTGCGCTGGTAGAGTTCCTCCACATCTTTTCTTACCCAGCCCACGCTGGAGATTTCGATCTTGCCCTCGGGCGCGATCCAGAAGATCGAGGGAACGTTGGTGAGTCCGTATGCGTTGGAGACGGGGTAGGTATTCGTGTCATCCAGCAGCACCGGGAACTTTATTCCGTATTCTTTTAGAAATGCGGCGGTATCTTTATTCCCGTTTTGCGAGATCCCTATGATGGAAAGATTGCCGCTGCCCTGCGCCTCGTAAATTCGTTGCAGGAAGGGAAACGCGTACTGGCAGGTAGGACAGGAAACCTTGAAGAACGCCGCCAGCACCGGACCTCGCAGAAGCGCTTCATGCAGCGAAAACTTTCCGCCATCCATGGCCGGCAAAGTGAAGTCTGGCGCGGTGGTTCCTGGATTCAAAGCCGCCATTTTATTTCCTCCAAGAGATGAAGACCGGAAAATTTGCCTAAGCCAATTCTCCAGCAGATTCGTCCTGTAACTTAGATGACATTTACCTGCCGGAGGATTTTTCGCGCCAATCCAGTCAGTGGGAGTTGAGGAACCCGGGCTTTCGGCATCCATCGTCCTTTGACCTGGAGCGGCGCCGGGCCAAGCATCACCCGGACGGTGTAATCGGTCACGGTGATGGAATGCCGCAGTGTGAGGCTGGCAGGACGGCGCAGGCCCGCGGCAGGAATCTCCGGCAGCTCCCACATGCCCGGCATCAGAGTCGCATCGTTGGGCCGCTGCACCAGGAAAATCGAGCGGTTGCGATGATCGAGCGCATAGCAAAGCCCGCGTCGTTTCTGACGCACTGGCTTCTTTGCCTGCGGAAGCGCTCCGCGCGTGGCGCACAGGCCGAATACCGGACAGGCGGAGCAACGCGGTTGCCGGGGCAGACATACCATCGCGCCCAGCTCCATCATGGCCTGATTGAAATCTCCGGGACGCTTGCGGCAGAGCAGGGTTTCCGCAGTTTGCCAGAAAACCTCCCCTGCCGTTCCAGGCCCGCAGACGCGTCCCAAAACTCGTTCGACATTTCCATCCACCACAGCCGCGGGCGCGTTGAACACGATGCTGGCGATCGCAGCCGCGGTGTAGCGGCCGATGCCGGGCAGGGCGCGCAGCTCGACCACGCTGGCGGGAAATCTTCCTCCGTGTTGTTTCACGATGGCTTTCGCCGCGGCATGCATCATGCGGGCACGCCGGTAGTAACCCAATCCGCTCCAGGCCGCCAGCACTGCCGATTCCCGGGCCGAAGCCAGTTTCCGCACGGTGGGAAAGCGCCGCAGAAAACGGCGATAGTGCTCCAGCACCGCGGAGACGCGGGTCTGTTGCAGCATGATTTCCGAGAGCCACACCCGGTAAGGATCCTGGTCCTGGCGCCATGGCAGGTCGCGCCGGTTGCTGTCATACCAGGAGAGCAATTGCCGCCGCCATCGGCGAGCCGTCAAGCTGTCGAACTTTGCGCTCCCGCTCGAGGCCGAAGTGGAAATGGAATTCATCGCAGACGGCTTTCACTCCGAAACAATGCCAGCAGCGGCTATCTTTTCTCAGACCCTTCGACGGAGTGGGCAATGGCCATCCACCCGGCACTTTGTTTCTGCCAGACCGTCATCATGCGCACGGGATCGGAAGGCAGAGGCGCGCCGCTCAACGTGCCGTGCATGGCGATGGTGTAGGTCACCACAAATGTTTCGGAGTTGAGCTCGCTCTGGACATCGCCCAGAGCGTAGTCGTCCAGTTGCATTTGCTGCAACCGGGAGAGCGCGGCCGCTTTGTCGAGCCGCTCTCCTTCGGGAGATATTGCAATATAGTTACTCGAAGTGCGGCGGCCGATCTCATTCCAATTTTTAGCTTTCACTTCTTTCCAGTAGCTTCGAACCAGGCCTTCTCCGCCGGTCGCATCGGTCCAGTTGCTGCTGGCGGGGTGCTCGCGCCAGAGAGTACAGGCAGACGTCAACAGCGCCGCGGAAAGGAGCAGAAAGACCGCCAGGCGATTCTTCATGGGCAGAATTCTAGCAGGTGCTGGTCGTTGGTCATTGGCCTAACCCTCTGACATCCGCTGCACGAATGCACCACCAGCGAAGGTCGCCTTGCAAAGACTAAATACCGACGACTGGAAGCCGCCTGGCGATGGCCCACGACAGAAGGCCACGACCAACGACCAACGACCAGCAACCAACGACCTTTACTTGCTATGTTCCCCCGTTGACCATCGGGCATCCGCGGGGAATAATGACCAGACCTGCCATCCGCACGCGACGGGTGAGCATTTTCGCGCTGCGACAGCTACACTGTCCCCATGAAGGACTTTAACCGCAAGGTAGAGGACGCCTCCGCACGCGTAAATAAATCAGTGGCCGAGGCTGCTGACCGGATCGAGAAGGAGACTGCCGAATTCATCACCTATCTCAACGACGAAGTTGTGCCGGCAGTCCGTCAACACTCCACCAAAGCGTTGCGGGTCGCGGCCGACAAAATGTCGAAGCTTGCCGATTATCTGGACGAGATCAAGTCCGAGCGCAGCTGAGGGTTTCCCTTTCCGCCTGCCTGCTGGCTGTATTCGCGGTCCTCATGCTGAGCGGTTGCGGCGGTAAGAAGCAGGCGAAGATGACAACTCCGCCACCCCCGCCCATGGCCGCGCCGGCGGCGGCCGACATTCCCGCACCCACCCCAGCCGCGCCGAAACATACTCAAGGAACCTCGCCATCGGCCGCAGTTACGAAGGCAGATAAGAAGCAGGAAAAGGCGGACGAGATCGCTCGCGAACTTTCTGTCCCCGCAGACACGAAACCTCTTTCCGTCGAGACCGGAAAGGCCAGCTGGTATGGGGCGCCCTATCACAATCGCCGTAGTTCGAATGGCGAAGTCTATGACATGAACCAGCTGACCGCGGCCCACCGCACGCTGCCGCTGGGATCCACATGCCGGGTCACGAACCTCAAGACTGGCCACTCCACCATCGTGCGCATTACCGATCGCGGACCCTTTGTGCAGGGACGAATCGTCGATCTCTCGCTGGCCGCGGCAAAGCAGGCAGATGTATGGCAGGCCGGCGTTGCGCAGGTCCGGCTGGAAGTGTTACGCACTCCGGTGCCGTTCGATCGGGGAGGACGCTGGGCGGTACAGATTGGGTCATTCGAAGGCGAGGATGCAGCCAGGTCCCTGGCCAACCACCTCAGCCGACGCTACAAGACTGCCAAGGTCTCAAGCTTCGGCAGTCCAGTGGGGGACTGGTGGGTGCGCGTCCGCGTGCTGCAGGACGACCGCAAACGCGCCGAGGACGTAGCGCGAGAGACGCAGACAGTCGAGGGCAAAGTATTTCTGGTGAGGCTGGATTAGCAGTCGTCAGTCGTCAGTCATCAGTCGTCGGTCGTCGGTCGTCGGTCATCAGCCACCCACCTTTCTAACCTCCACATTTATTGAGCATCTAATGACTATCTTTCCTGCTGGCAGTACATGCCCTCCGGTGTTTTGACCGGCGACGAGCGGTCAACGACCATTAGGCCGTTTAAGAGGTCTAAATGCATTACCGCACTCTCAGCTTTGTGCTGCTCTGCCTGATCCTTGGTCCGGCCGCTTTCACTCAGACTCCTACGCTCGGTCTTAATGCCCCGCAGCTTTACGAGAAAGGGATGAACAGCCTCATGGGCGCAGGCGTCAGTCGCAACGACCTGAATGCCGTCGACTATCTTCGACGCTCGGCCGAGCTGGGCTATCCTCCGGCACAGGTTGCGCTGGGATATTTTTATGACACTGGCTCGGTGGTGTCGCAAGACTCCGGCCAAGCTGCCGACTGGTACAAGAAGGCGGCCAAACAGGACGACCGCCTGGCTGACTGATTGCTGGGGCGTCTCTATTTCACCGGAAGCGGAGTTCCGCGAGATCTCAACGCGGCCGAGTCATGGTTGCAGAAGGCTGCAAATCAGGGCGATCCTTTTGGACAATATTTGCTCGGTCTGATCCGACTGGAGAGAAATGACTATCCCGGAGCGGCCGATTGGTTCCGCAAGGCGGCGATGCAAGGCCTGCCTCTGGCACAGGCGCAGCTCGGTTCTCTTCTGAAAGACGGCAGGGCCGGAACGGCAGACAAGTTCGAAGCGTACGTGTGGTTGCTGGTGAGTTTCGACGCGGGCAATCAGACTGTATCCGCCGACCTCGCGTCTCTTGAAGCCGCCCTGGGAAGCAACCAGGTGGAAGGCGCAAAAAACAAAGCCCGCGATCTCGAGCAGACTGTAAGCCGGACTGTGGTTTCCCGGGGATGTACCGGTTGGGCTGGTGAATTCGATCCAGTGCCAACGCCGCCAACACCGGATATTCAACGCTTCTGCCGCTAGCCTAAAGCACGTGTGGGGCGGATACTCCTGTCCGCCGCTTTTGAAGTTGGTTCTTTCTTTATCCTCCGAGAAACCCAAAGCCCCGAAGCAAATCAAAGTCAAAGGCGGCGGACAGGAGTGTCCGCCCCACATAAAAGGGCTACGGATTCTCTGCCGCCTGCTTGTATGTCCCGAACTTCTTGGCCACTGGTTTCAGTGTCGGATAAAACTGCACAAACGAATGTTCCACGGCGGCGTGGTCTTCGTGACACTGCCAGCACGCGCTCTTGGGATTGGCTTGCGCTGATTTCGTGTTCTCGTCGAAGTTGAAGTAGGCCCACTTCTCCGGGAAGCGGGTTTCATCTTTCACCTCCACGCCATATCCCATGCTGTCAGCCTGAAATTGTCCGACTTTGTTGATTGACCCTTTCGTCTGCGACCATCGCTCTTCCACCACGAACATGGTTTTGTCCGGCCACTTCCCGCTCTGCACAAACTCGGCGTAGGCCCACTGCGGAACGAAGACGTTGGTGAACATTATGTGGTCCATGCTTCCAGGGTTATAACTCATGCCCAGACCGGATGAGAGGAAGATCCATTCGCGGAAATTCTTTGGAGGCAGCAAGTGATTGTCAGCCGTGTACTGCGGCTTGGCCGAGTCGGACTCGGGAGCTGCTGCCTGCAGCAGTTCGAAGCACGCGACCATCGTCAGGAACGCTAGCAGCAGTCGTCTCATTCTCGCCCCCCGTTTGCTGTGGGATTAGACGTACGGCGCAGGCAAAAAGACAGCAGACCCGTAGCGCCGCCGTCCTGGTGGCTGTTCCCTCGACAAGCTCGGGACAGGCAGTGAGGGCGTCCCGCTCCCACCGTCAAAGTCCCGACAACCGAGGGCGGGACGCCCTCGAGTTAGCCGGCGAGACGCCGGCGCTCCGTGATTCCTAGCTGATCTCCGTGCGCTTGCGCAGAAAAGCAGGGACGTCGAGGTCTTCCTTCTCGAAGTTGGCGATCATCGCATCGCGCAGGGTATCGACAGCGACTGCTCCCGTCTGGGGCGCCATCTGCCGGGACGGTGCCTCCTCCATGATGATCGGCGGACGCACGGGCTCGGGCCGATATTCGGGCTGCTCCTCGGAAAACGAGGAAACAGCATAGCCGCTTTGCATCTCGGCCTGCCGGCGCCGGATGTCGGAATCCTTGAAGCCGGTCGCAATGACCGTGATCTTGACGGCGTCCTTGGCCTTGTCATCGAGCACTGCGCCAAAGATGATGTTGGCATCTTCGTGCGCCGCGCCTTGAATGATGCTGCAGGCTTCCTGTACCTCGGCAAGTTTGAGTGAACTGGAACCGGTGATGTTGATGAGGATGCCGCGCGCGCCATCGATCGCCCCCGCTTCAAGCAGCGGAGATGCAATCGCTTTTTGTGCCGCGTCCACGGCGCGACGAGTGCCGCTGGCTGTTGCCGTGCCCATGACGGCGTAGCCCATGCCCGCCATGATTGCCTTTACGTCGGCGAAGTCACGATTGATGATCCCCGGAATGGTGATGATGTCCGAGATGCCTTGCACGCCTTGACGAAGAATGTCGTCGGCGACACGGAATGATTCGAAGAAGCCGGCATCCTGGGCAACGGCAAGTAGTTTTTCGTTCGGGATGACGATCGTGGTGTCCACGGAATCCATCAGCTCGGAGATGCCGCGCTCCGCCTGCTGCATACGACGCTTGCCTTCGAAGGCGAACGGCTTGGTGACCACGGCAACGGTCAACGCTCCCATTTCGCTGGCCAGCGAAGCAATGATCGGCGCGGCGCCTGTGCCAGTGCCGCCGCCCAGACCGGCGGTGACGAATACCATGTCGGCGCCTTCCAAAGCCTCGATGATCTTGTCGGAGTCCTCGAGCGCCGCCTTGCGTCCGACTTCAGGATTGGCGCCGGCGCCCAGCCCGTTGGTGAGCTTTACGCCGAGCTGTATCTTCATGGGCGCACGCGACATGCGCAGCGCCTGCAGGTCGGTGTTGGCAACCACGAACTCGATGCCTTCCATACCGGAATCGATCATGCGGTTGACTGCGTTGTTGCCGCCTCCACCCACGCCGATAACCTTGATCTTGGCGTCGTTGCGGGTGTCTTCGTTGAAGCTGATGCGAATGTCATTCTCTTTTTTCATGTACGCCGCCTTGTGTGGATTTTTTGCTGCTCGTTCTTTTTCCCGTCTTCGGATCTCGCGTCTTCCTGAACCTGTAGCGCCGCCGTCCCGGCGGCTGTCGTGGGGGCGTCCCGCCCGCACCGCCCGCGACCCAAACTCCGAGGGCGAGACGCCGGCGCTGCCAGAGCCTAAGCGCCCTTTCCTACGAACATGGCTTTCAGCTTCGAACTCCAGCGCCCGTTTTGAATCCCGCGGGCGATGCGGGCGCGGTGTCCGTAGAACACCATGCCCAAAACCGTTGCGAACTCTGGCTCCGCCAGCGTGGAGGGCATTTTGGCCAGCGGAGCCGGCCAGGCCAGCCGCAGCGGGCGGTGAAGCACCGACTCGGCGATTTCGAGGATGCCAGGCAAGCGGCACCCTCCTCCGGTGAGGACGATGCCACCTACACAGAGCTCGAACATCCCCGCATGACGCAAATTGTCGCGCAGCATTTCAAACAGTTCGCGGGTGCGCGGCTCCAGGATTTCTCCCACCATGCGCTGCGAAATCAGCCGCGATGGCCGGTCGCCGACCGATGGCACTTCAACTTCATTTCCTTCCGGGATCAGGGTCACGATGGCATTGCCATACAGTCGCTTGATTTTTTCCGCCTCCGCGACCGGCGTGCATAGTCCGACCGAAAGGTCGCTGGTAAAGTGATCGCCGCCAATCGGAATCACTCCCGTGTGAGCCACCGCTCCTTCCTGAAAGACGATGATGCTGGTGGAACCGGCCCCCAGGTCAGCCAGGCAAACGCCCAGTTCGCGTTCGTCGGCGCGCAGAACCGAATCAGCGCAGGCCAGCGGCTCGAAAACCGTATCGTCCACCTCAATGCCGGCGCGGTTCACCGCGGTAATAACATTCTGCAACGCGCTCGACGAGACCGTAACCATGTGCACACGCACTTCGAGCCGGGCCGCCATCATGCCCAGGGGATCGTTCACGCCCGTTTGGTCATCGAGAATGAACTCCTGCGGCAGCAGATGCAGAATTTCTCGGTCATCAGGCAGGGGAATGGAGCGGGCCTTGTCCACGGCGGCACGAAGTTCATCGCGCCCAATCTCACGGGCACGCGCTCCAAAACTCAGGCCGCCATGGCTGTTGAATCCGCGCGCATGGGCGCCAGCCATGCCCAATAGAGCGTGTTCGACGGGCGCTCCGGCTGCATCCTCCGCCTGCTCGACCGCTTTCTGGATCGAGGTTACGGCTTTGTCCAGATCCACGATCACGCCTTTTCGCGATCCCCGCGATTCGGCCACGCCGTGGCCGCGATAGCGCAAACCGTTGTCGGTAATTTCCGCGATCAGCGCGCAGGTCTTGGCACTGCCTACGTCAATTGCGGTCAGAAGGTGCTCGTGCTGGTTCGCCATTCCTATTGGGGTTCTCCCTTGGCAATTGCTGGGCTCGGTTTCGCCACTGGCTTGTTGGCGGCGACGGATTTCTCCGCCACCCTGGTCTGACCCTGGTTCTGTGTTTTCGCGGTTGGCTGCGTCTTGGGCGTCGAAGCGGCTTTCACTTTGCCTTTGGCTTTAGGCGCGGCCCTGGCCTGGCGAACGCGGGCTTTGTGACGTCCAGTCCTCGCGGTTTTCATGCTTACGGCCGGCCTGGACGGAGCCGGCTTCTGAACCGGCGGTCCCGCCGACTTTGCTAGAAACGGCGCCGGCTTCGGATACGACGAGATGCGAGTCACCAACGCGGCGGGCTTCACGCCTGCCGCCATCGCCTTCCTGGCGGCTTCCGTCGACAGCGGAGGCTGCTTCATCGCCCCCTGCAAATCGGGATTCACGATGATCTGCCGGTCGTACCGCAAATCCACCGACTCCAGTTTGTCGAATTGTTGCTGCCACTCCAGAAGATGTGTGACGTAAATCTTGTAACGCTCCAGGTAATTGGACGATCCCAGGTGGACCAGCACTTCTCCGGCGCGGTTATTGGCCATGACTTTCACGTCATCCGGATCGGAAAGATCGATTTCGCTGAGCTCCTGCGAATAGCGCGCTCCACCGGCATCGAGCTGGCTGACCAGGTCGTTGTATAGCTTCATTCGGGCGGCGCGGGTCGAGGGTGGTTCGCCGCTATTCATGCCAACGATCACGGGAAACGAATATTTTTTTCTGCCCGGCAACTCCATCAGGGTGCCGACGGCGTCGGTAAGCATGATCCGCGATCCCACTCGCGCGAAGGCCACCGGCGTGCGCTCGTGAATCTCCACCATCAGCCGGTTGGGGACGAAGCGCATCACGCTGGCCGATTCCACCCACGGAATCTGGTCCAGTTGTGCCTTCCGCTGCCCCAGCGGCACGAAGAAAATATTGCGGCCGATGTCGCCGCCCATGACTTCCATGACCTGCGCGCGGGTCACGTTATTCGTTCCGCTGATGTCGATATCGTCGCTGGATTCGACTCGGAAGCGCCAGGACCGTTCGCCGTAGTGATAGACCGTCGCAACGGTCATAGCGCAAATGACAACCAGGGCGATGGCAAGCGCGGACCAGGTGAGGCGCGTAACAGTTTTTTTGGGGAGTGAACCGCGGCGGACGGAGACACGTTTTTGTACCCGCAGGAATGGGGCTTCCTGTTCCACGTCCAAGTCGAGCAGGCGCGCGTCTTGCGCTTCGTCGCGCCCTGGCTCGTCGGCCAGTGGGTACAACTCCTCCTGCGAGATGGTGGGGCCGGATTTCCGCGCCATCAAACCAGGTCAGTTGTCGTCAGGGAATCGCTGAGCAAAATTACTATAACTTCTTTTCAGCAAGAGAGATAGAAAAATTTGGCAGGTTTTGCACAGGCTTAGGCCGGGGACAGCGGCCAATATGAAAGTCTCAGTTTTTCTTCTTCAGAAAGTGTCAACCTGCACCAGCGGAGGCTGCGGAACGTCGATTGCGGTGCGCTGATCGGGCCAAACCGCTGATCTGGCAACCATGGTGCGCGGGTTGCGTTGCAGCATCTGTACATGAACTCTCATTGCCTGCAAACGGCTCATTTCAGCTTGCCGCGACGCCAGGATGTGTTGCATGCATACCAACCGGTTCCGGACCTCGATCTGAACGCTGTTCTGAATGCTGTTCTGAATGCTGTTCTGTATGCTGCTCTGAGCGCTGTTCTGAAATCCGCTCCGAAGATCGACCAATGCTTGCGCGGTATCTTCTGAGTCTGTGTCTTCGTCGCGGCTGCCCAACACCATTCCCACGATGCCATTGTACTTCGCCGCTTCTTCAGAAGCTCGCGACAGCACCGCCGCTGAGCGCTCGGCAAGACGATCGCCCCATCCGCGGTCGTCCCATGCTCTGCGTTCGGTAAAAAACCCGGTGGCCGTGGACAGCGCGAAAACTCCGAGTGCGAGCCAGTACGTTATTTTTTCGGATTTCATAACAGTTCCTTTGCCCAGTTAGACGAGCCAGCCAACAAGTCGTTATCAGGATCGGAGTGTTTTGTGAGCCGGCTAAAAAGGTCAGGATGCCGGGGCGGCCGTTCGGGCTGGGGATGTTGCCAGAGAGGTTTTGTCCAACTGGGCGAGGATCATTGGGCCCAATTGGGACACGCTGCCGGCCCCCAGGGTCAGAATCATATCTCCCGGCCGGGACGCTGCCACTGCCAGCCCGATGCCATCAGCGAAGGAACTTGCGTAGGAGGCCGCAAGCCTCCCCTTTTCGCCGATCTGGCGCGCCAGAATCTCGCCGGTGATGCCTTCGATGGGCGCTTCGCTGGCAGCGTAAATGTCGAGGACCACCAGCGAGTCGGCATCCTTGAACGCAGTCGCGAACTCGTCCATCAGATCGCGCGTGCGAGTGTAGCGGTGCGGCTGGAAGATGACATGAATCTTGCCGAAGGCGCACTGCCGCGCCGCCGCCAAGGTAGCGCGAATCTCAGTGGGATGGTGACCGTAATCGTCGATCACGCTCACGCCTGCGCTTTTACCCCGCAGCTGAAACCGGCGGTCCACTCCACGAAAGTTTTCGAGCCCAACGCGAATATCGTCGGCCTTGACGTCGAGGCCGATTCCCACCGCAATCGCTGCCGTCGCGTTCAGGACGTTATGCACTCCGGGCACATGCAACCGGAATTCACCCAGCTGGCGGTCGCCATAGGTCACATGAAAATGGCTGGTGGGTCGCTGCTGGTCGGACTCCGGTTGAAACTCAAACGTTGATGGTCCCAGCTTGATCTGAAAATCCGACCCTCGCCGCGTCCCGTAGGTGACCACGCGCCGGCGAATTTGAGGAAACAGGCGGCGCAGCAGCGCATCGTCATTGCAGGCGACCACTACGCCGTAGAACGGCACACGGTCCATGAAGTCCAGAAATGCCTTCTTCACGTCGCGCATGTTGCGATAACAATCCATATGCTCGCGATCGATATTGGTGACCACGGAAAGTACGGGAGAAAGTTTTAAAAAAGATCGATCGCTCTCATCCGCCTCGGCGACCATGTATTCAGATTTACCGATCCGGGCGTTCGAGCCCAGGGCATCCACTCGCCCTCCGACCACGACGGTCGGATCCAGGCCCCCGGCGGCCAGCACGGCCGCAACCATGGAAGTGGTCGTGGTCTTGCCGTGCATCCCGGCAATGGCAATGCCGTACTTGAGGCGCATGAGCTCCGCCAGCATCTCAGCCCGCGGGATGACGGGAATATGGAGCGCATGAGCTTCCACGACTTCCGGATTCTCCTGCGCGACCGCAGAGCTGGTGACTACGACTTCCGCGCCGGCGATATTCTCCGGAGCATGACCCTCGAAGATCGACGCCCCCAATGAAGTGAGGCGATGGGTCACCGACGAAGTCTTCAGGTCAGAGCCCGAAATCTTGTAGCCGAGATTCAGCAGCACTTCGGCAATACCACTCATGCCGATTCCGCCGATGCCCACGAAATGAATACGCTGAATCTTTGCAAACATAAATCAGCTCTGTAACTTCCTATGTCATCCTGAGCGGAGTCGAAGGATCCCTATCTCCTTAAACCCGCCGTCATCTTGCTCGGCCCTCTGCTTGAAGCGCAAACGCCGTGGCGAAGACAACCCACTGCCGCCAGCCCCCTGAGTATAGAGGTCCTTCAACCGCGAGGCGGCTTCCCCTCTCATGATGGCACTTCTATTCCCGCCAACCGCGCGGCCATTTCTGTTATGTCGCGGGCCGCGTCCGGATGCGCCAGGCTTCTGGCGGCGGCGCTCATGCGTTGCAGCCGGCCCGGGTCGCCCAGCAGGGCGGCGATGGCATCGGCCAGCCATACCCGCTCCAACTTTGTTTCTTCGAGCACGACCGCCGCGCCTGCGCGCTCCAAAGCCTGGGCATTGACCCGCTGATGATCATCCGCGGCGCGCGGAAACGGGACAAAGACGGCGGGCTTGCCGGCGGCCGTAATTTCCGCGACCGTACTGGCGCCCGAGCGGCACAACACCAGGTCAGCCCGCGCAAAGAAAGCTGGCATATCGGAGATGAAGGGGAAAACTTCAGCCGATATGCCCGATTGCTGGTACGCCGCCAGCACGCTGTCATGATCGCGCTCTCCGGTCTGATGAATGATGTGGAGATGGGACATCTGTTTTGCCAGTTCCGGCAGACACTTGATCATGGCCTGATTGATGGCATTCGCCCCCTGGCTGCCGCCGAAGACAAGCAAAGTAGGATTCGCATTCCCGGTGGGCTGGCCAGCGATTTTAAAAAACGCCTCTCGAACCGGGACGCCCGTGACCTCAGAATTACGAAAGTATTTTGCCGTCTCTTCAAAGTGTACAGCCGCGGCTGAAACCCATCTTGCCACCATGCGATTGGCAAAGCCAGGAACCACATTCGGTTCGAATGCCAGAGTCGGAGTTGAGCTCAGGATTGCCGCCAGCATGGCGGGCCCGGACGCATACCCACCCACTCCAATCACAACGTCGGGACGAAATTCGCGGAGTATGCGACGGGCATCCCAGACTGCCCGAGGCAGGTCGAACAAAGTCTTGATTCGCGTCTTGAAACTGACTTTGTTCAGTGCGCCGACCTGCACCAGGCGCAACTGAAACCCAGCCGCGGGCACCATGCGGTTTTCCATGCCGCGGGCAGTGCCGACAAACAGTATCTCGGCGCCGTATTGCTTCTGCAATTCGTGGGCAATGGCAAGCGCGGGAATCACGTGCCCGCCGGTGCCGCCCCCTGCCAGAATTGCCCGCATGATCTGACTATAAACTGGAATTTGCGACAGCTGGGAAGAGCAGGTTGACGTTTAAGGACCGTCAAGGCCAATGGAGGACCAATCCCCGCTGATCGTGCAGAGACAGACGACTGGATATCAGTCGGTTTGTTTCGTAATGTTCAGGAGAACGCCCACGCAAGCCAGCGTGACCAGCAGCGACGATCCTCCATACGAAACGAAGGGCAGTGGAATTCCCTTGGTGGGCATGAGTCCCAGCACGACGCTCATATTAATGAATGCCTGCACGACTACCATGCTGGTGATGCCCACGGCGAGCAGTCGCCCGAAGACGTCCTGTGTGCGAAACGCAGTACGCACTCCACGCCATAAGAAAATCCCAAATAGCAGCAGCACAATGAGTGAACCCAGTAGCCCCAGTTCTTCCGCTGTCACCGCGAAAATGAAATCCGTGTGCGGCTCGGGAAGATAAAACAGCTTCTGCTTCCCTTCCATGAATCCCAGGCCGGTAATGCCCCCGGTGCTCACCGCGATGAGCGACTGGATCATATGAAATCCCCGTCCCTGCGGGTCAGAGTAGGGATTCAAAAATGCCAGAATGCGGTCGCGGCGGTAGGCAACGTGGAAAATAAGGAAATAGAGAGGGAGCAGCGAAGCCGCGCCTGCGTATGCAAACCAGCGCAAATCGAGCCCGGCAACGAAAAGCATGCAGCCGGTGATGGCTGCGCAGGCGATGGCCGTGCCCAGGTCGGGTTGAAATACGATCAACCCCAGGAACATCAACGTGGGCAGCACCGCCGGCAGCAGGGTGTTTCGCCAGTCGTTCATGGAATGGATACGGCTCTCCAGAAAGAAAGCGAGAAAAAGGATGACGGCTACCTTGGCCACTTCCGAAGGCTGGAACGAGAATCCGCTGAAATGAATCCAGCGGTGCGTATGGTGGGCCCGATCGAGAAAGAATACCGAGATCAGCATCAGGGTCGTAAGGCCCAGCACCGAAAACACCACTCCGGGATGTTTGTAGCGGCGGTAATCGACTTTCATCGCAATCACCATGGCGACGAGGCCAGTGGCGGCCCATCCCACCTGGCGGAACAGAAAGTAGTAGGCGGAACCGTAGCGTTCCTTGGCCATGACAGCGGAGGCGCTGAATACCATCACCAATCCCAGGAATACCAGGATTAATGTGACGGTAAAAAGCCAGCCATCGACGCTTACACGCTTGGCCATGGGAGTTTCATTTCACCACGGAGACGCCGGGACGCCGAGAGGAATGTCTGTGGATTTTGCGGACGCTCTGTAACCAACTTGATTCCCCCGGGAAAAGATCCAATGTGGGCGCGAGCGTCCCGCTCGTGCAGGCCGGCGGCAATGACCAAGGGCAGGAGAAAAAAAGGACGACCGTCGTCCCTGATAATTTCAGGTAAGCAAGTACGAAGGGGCACGAGCGGGGCGCTCGCGCCGCATGGCTAGCCTCGAGCCTCGGAGGCGAGCCTGTGCACTACGTCCTTGAACACTTTGCCTCGATGCTCGTAATTCTGGAACTGGTCGAAGCTGGCGCAGGCGGGGGCCAGCAGCACGACGTCCCCGGCAACGGCAACCGCCGCAGCACGCCGCACGGCGATTTCCAGAGTCTCCGAGTGGTCAATCTCTACACCCTTGATCTGGGCTTCAATCTTGTCCGCCGCGGAGCCAATGGTGTACACGCGCTTGACCCGCTGGCGCAGCAGATCGTTGAGCTGCGAGTAATCGCTGTCTTTGTCTTTGCCGCCGAGAATGAGGTGCAGATTCGCCGGGAAGGATTCGAGCGCCTTCATGGTCGCATCAACATTCGTGGCCTTCGAATCGTTGTAATACTCGACCTCACGAATTGTCGCCACATATTCCAGCCGGTGCTCGACGGCTTTGAAATCGCGAACGGCTTTGCCGATGCGCGCGGCTTCACAACCCATCAGCGAGCCAACGCACACAGCCGCCAGTACGTTCTCAACATTGTGACCGCCCTTCAGCGGAATCTCCGCTGCCAGCATGATCTCGCGCTGGCCGCTCCCGTCACGAAAAAGGATTTTGCCATCGCGCAGATATGCGCCTTGCTTTATTTCGTTCTTTCGGCTGAACCAGAAAACTTGCGCCCGCGTCCGGGAGGCCAACCCTTCCGCGCCAGGATCGTCGGCATTCAGCACGGCGAAATCTTCGCCCTGCTGGTTCTCGAAGATTCGCGCCTTGGCATTCGTGTACGCTTCGAAGGTACGGTGACGATCAAGATGGTCAGGCGTGATGTTAAGCACAACGGCCACTTTGGGACGAAACGTCTGAATCGTCTCCAATTGAAAACTGGATACTTCGAGAACCACCACGGCTTCAGGCTTCGCCTGCCCAACCAGCGATATGGCCGGTGTGCCGATATTTCCGCCGACAAGAGTCGGAAAACCTCCAGCCGCGACGATTTCGCCCGCCAGCGTGGTCGTCGTCGTCTTTCCATTCGAACCGGTGATGGCAATGATGTTCTTCGGCAGGAATTGCGATGCCAGCTCGATTTCGCCGATCACGGTTTCGCCCAGCGCGCGCGCCTGCACCAGCGAAGGCGAGTCCACGGGAACGCCGGGACTTACCACGATGAGGTCCTGCCCCCGGAAGGTGCGCTCACCATGCCCGCCAGTTTCAACCGCAATGCCGTGATCGAGCAGCGCCGGGATCTCCTCCCCCAGTTGGTCTTGCGGCTTTGAATCCGAAACCGTGACCTTCGCGCCGCGGGCTTGCAGGAACAAGGCGGAAGCCACGCCCGACCTGCCCAGGCCGACGACGAGCACGCGTTTGTTGGCTAGATCCATAAGGCGGCTACGACTACTAGCTACTAGCTTCTAGCGGGAAGCCCGTGGCTTTTGACTCTTGGCTACACGCCAGGAGCTAGAAGCTAGAAGCGTTTCTATCTTAGCTTTAGTGTGGTCAGGGCGAACAGGGCAAATACCAGCGACCCGATCCAGAAGCGTACGATGATTTTTGATTCTGACCAGCCCAGCAGTTCGAAATGATGGTGCAGCGGAGCCATTTTGAAGATGCGTTTCTTCCTCAATTTGTAAGACGCCACTTGCAGGATCACCGACAGCGCCTCAATCACGAAGATTCCGCCGATGAAGGGCAGCAGCAGCTCCTGCTTGATCATCACGGCGACGGTGCCGATGGCGCCTCCCAGCGCCAGGGACCCGACGTCCCCCATGAAAACTTCGGCGGGGTGAGCGTTATACCAGAGAAATCCTATCGCCGATCCAACCATGGCTCCGCAGAAGATTGTCAGCTCGCCGGCCAGGGGCATGCGCTGCAGCTCAAGATAGGAGGCAAAGGTAGCGTGACCGCTGACGTATGTAAGGACAGCCAGCGCACCCGCCGCAATCACGGTGCAGCCTATCGCCAGTCCGTCCAGTCCGTCGGTTAGATTCACCGCGTTGCTCGACCCGACTATCACCAGCACCACAAAAGCGACAAACGGAACGAACGCCAAAGGCCAGAGTGCTGGATGGCCCATCAGCTTCTCGATGACCAGATCGGGGTGAAATTGTTTGACGAAGGGCACCACCAGCTTGGTGGAGTACGCGCCCCGGGTTTGCATGGCGATCAGCGCCACAGCGATCAGAACACTGGCGGCAATCTGCAAT
Organism: Terriglobia bacterium; assembly: GCA_963814725.1. Classification (GTDB taxonomy): domain Bacteria; phylum Acidobacteriota; class Terriglobia; order Terriglobales; family Acidobacteriaceae; genus JAIQFF01. Next base: position 256,171 of record CAWFDY010000009.1, on the reverse strand, counting down.
CCCATCTTGGCCTTCGAGGTAAGGCCCAAGTTCCTGCGGTTCACCACCTTAATGTAATCATCTGCAAATCCGATGGCGGCAAAAGCGCAGGTGGAAAAAACCGCGATCCATATGAACAGGTTGCTGAGATCGGCCCATAACAAAGTTGGAACCACGATGGAAATGGCGATCAGCAGCCCGCCCATGGTCGGCGTCCCGGCTTTTTTCTGGTGGGCCTTGGGCCCTTCTTCCCGGATAAACTGGCCGATTTGAAATTCGCGCAGGCGATTGATGACGATCGGCCCGACGATGAGAGCCGTGAAAAGTGCAGTAAGGCTGGCGAATGCTGTACGAAACGTCAAATAACGAAAAATGCGGAATGGAGGAAAATAATGGAACAGCTTGAGGTACAGCAGCCAGTAGAGCAATCAGCCTCCGTTCAGTCGCCGGTCGTCAGAAAACCAGTCTCGTCAGGAACGGTCGTCCGCAGCCTTGGACTTGCTGACGCCTGAAGACTGGCGACTGACGACGGTTTCCAGAGCCCGTTCCAACTTCACTCCGCGCGATGCTTTAAGCAATACCACATCACCGTCGCGAGTTTCGCGCGCCAGCCACTCCCCTGCTTCTTCGGGCGTGGCCAGGAATTCTGCCTTCATCCCGGAACGATGAGCACCCTCAACGATCTGTTGAGCGAGTCCGCGCACTCCGATCAGTATGTCGATGCCCTGCTTCGCCATGTGCTCGCCCGACCGGCGATGCAATTCGCCGCCGGACGAGCCCAGCTCCAGCATCTCCCCTGCCACCACGATGCGGCGCTTCGCGGGCATGGAGGCCAGCGCGTCCACCATCGCATTCAGAGCCGTTGGATTGGAATTGTAGCAATCGTTGATGACCGTAATGTTGCCCACTTGGACGACCGCCCCACGTTTGTCGGCGGGAGCCAGTGTGGCCAGAGCACGGACTGTTTCCGAAAGCTTGAGGCCGCAGTCCATGCCCGCCGCCACCGCGGCCAGGGCATTATAGATATTGTGCTTGCCGACCAATGGAAGCGTCGCTCGCTCCCGTCCACTGCCGGCTACGACGTCAAAGTCCGAACCGGCGGCGCCTCGTGATTCGATGTTCTCCGCCCGGACGTCGGCCAACTGGTGAAGCCCGTAGCGCACCACTTTGCCATGAAAATCGCGTCCGAACTGACAGACATACTCGTCATCGGCGTTGAGAATCGCAGTTCCGCCGGCAGGTAGAGACTCGATCAACTCATACTTGGCGCGCGCAATTTCGGCGACCGAGCTAAAAAACTCAAGATGCACCGGCGCAACGTTGGTAACCACGCCAGTTTCGGGCTGCGCGATCTTTGCCAGGGCGGCAATTTCTCCGCGATGCGACATTCCCATTTCGATCACGGCGGCCTCGTGATCGGGGTCGATCTTCAGCAGCATCAGGGGCAGTCCAAAGTGATTGTTGAAGTTGCCCTCCGACTTCAGCACCCGGAGGCGGGACGACAGCACATGCGCGATGGCTTCTTTGGTGGTGGTCTTACCGGTGGATCCTGTAACGCCGATCAACGGCTTCGCCCAGAGACGCCGGACTGCGGCGCCCAGGGTTTGCAACGCGACGAGGGTATCCGGCACCGCCAGCAGTCCGCTCTTCACAGGGTAGCGCGCCAGTTCATTCTGGCCGACGACTGCGGCCGCCGCTCCCTTTTCAAGCGCTTGCGCCACAAAATCGTGGCCATCCATGCGCTCGCCCTTCACTGCAAAAAAAAGGTCGCCAGGCTGCAGGGTGCGCGAATCGATCGAGTATGCCTGGGCAATTAACTTGTGATCGAATTCGCCGGTCGCCGAAAGGAATTCGGCAATCCTGGAGAGCGGCAGCTTCATCTACGTTTTCCGGCAGCCGCATTCGACGACTTGCACTCGTATCCACCTTCGCGCAAGACTTTATGCGCAACCTCTGCATCGTCGAATGGGATGGACCCGTCCCGTGTGATCTGTACTTTTTCGTGACCCTTGCCGGCGATAAGCACAACGTCCCCGGGGTTCGCTTCGCTGACCGCCAGTGCGATTGCCGCTTTACGATCCGGTTCTGTCTTGTATTTGGCGCCAGAGCGCTGCAGCCCCACCATGGCGTCATTGATGATCGCAATCGGATCTTCGCTGCGCGGGTTGTCCGAGGTCAAGATTACGAAATCGCTGCCCCGTCCGGCGGCCTCGCCCATCAGGGGACGCTTGGCCCGGTCGCGGTCACCGCCGCAGCCGAACACCGTGATTACTCTTCCTTTATGGCCCGCTTGCTGAACGAATTCCCGCGCCAGCGCAGTCAAGTTTCGCAGCGCATCGTCGGTGTGGGCATAGTCCACGACTACGGTGAATGGCTGCTGGCAATCCACACGCTCGAAGCGTCCCGGGACGCGAGCGAGCCCAGCTATTCCTTGCGCGATCGCCTCCATCGAGCACTGCCGCGCATAGCTGGCTCCGGCAGCCGCCAGGATGTTGTACACATTTACTCTTCCGATGAGCGGGGAAAATAGCGGAATGGTCCCCTTTGGCGTGATCAGATCAAACCTGGTTCCACGCGGGCTGATGTCGATCTTGCCGGCGTGAAAGTCGCCTTTGGCTAATCCGTAGGTAAGTACCTCGGCGCTGCGCTTTCTGCTGATCTTTACCAGTCTCTGGCCATACTCGTCGTCGGTGTTGAGGATCGCAGCGCGAGGCGCTTCAGTGCCGCAGCCCTCGAACAAAACCTGTTTGGAAGAAAAATATTCTTCCATGGTGTGGTGATAATCGAGGTGGTCACGCGTGAGGTTGGTGAAGACCGCTACATCGAACGGGATTCCGTACACCCGTTGCTGCTCCAGCGCATGCGACGAAACTTCCATCACCGTTTCGGTCGCTCCCTGGCCCAACGCCTGGTTCAGGATGCGATTCAGTTCAAGTGCTTCCGGCGTGGTGTGCGGCGCCGGCAAAGTTTTTCCCGCGACGTGATATTCGATCGTCCCGATGAGTGCGCTCTTGCGGCTGGCCGCATTGAAAATCGATTCGATCAGGAAGGCGGTGGTGCTTTTCCCGTTGGTGCCGGTAATGCCGGTGACGGCAAGCCTCTCGGCCGGCTTCTTGTAAAAATTGGCACTCAGTCGTGCCAGCGCGCGACGTCCGTGAGGAACCTGCGCCCAGGCGACGTCAGGTCGCGGCTTCTCGCTTGCCGAGTCGGTGACGATGGCAATCGCGCCGGCGGCGATTGCCGGGTCGATAAATTTGTTCCCATTGCTCGATTCACCCTGCATGGCGACAAATACATCGCCAGGCTTGATCCGGCGCGAGTCGTATTCCAGGCCGCCGACCCCGGGATTGCCGTTTTGGGCGAGCACTTCCGCGCCATACAGTAATTCGAGGAAAGTCATTATTTTGAATTCTAGTGCAAGCAGCGGTCTAAACAAGTGTCATCGGAAGGGCGAAATGATTAGATACGCGTAACCCGTCATCACGAGCACCACGTGTACATTGGTTACGCGTCGCTTTCACCGTCCAAACTTCACGGTCACCTGCGACCCCGACGCCACATGCGATCCGGGGGCCGGCATTTGTTCCCGGGCCAAGCCGCTGCCCACCGCGTCCAAGTCCAGCCCGCTTTCCTGTGCCGCTTCAATGGCGCTTCTGACGCTCTTGCCCAGGAACGACGGTACGACGATTCCGCCCTGTTCCACATCCAGCACAATCGTGCCGCTGGATGGAAGTCGAACCGGAGCCGGCGGCACCGGAAAGTCGTTCGCTGCCGGCGTCGCAATCTGCTTTCGTTCCGGGACAGCCGTAACCGCCAATTCGTCCTGGCGCAGGGCCGCCGGCATGACCACGCTTGCCGCGACGCCTGGCGCCGGCTTCGCAGAAGCGCGGACCGGCTGGCCGCTTGCATCCGCCGGAGAATCGACTGCCTCCAGGGGGTCTCCCAGCCGGTCGGGTGATCCTTCTTCAACGTCCTGATCTTTGATGCGGCGCTCCGCCATCAGGACCTGGCGGTTGGAGGGCAGTTCAACGTCGTGCGGCGTGTGCAGATACTCAAGCACCTGCTGCGAAATGCGCTGGAAGACAGGGGCGGAAACGTCGGCGCCGTGATGCGGTCCAACCGGGGAATCGATGATTACCGCCACCACGATGGAAGGATCATTGATGGGAGCGAATCCGGCGAACGATGCGATATATTTTGTGCGGGAATAGGAGTGCGTCGCGGGATCGACTTTCTGGGCGGTGCCGGTTTTTCCCGCCGAGGAATAGCCTTCGAGAATGGCTTTGCGGCCTGTGCCGGTCAGCACGACTCCCTGCATCATCTGTTTCATTTGCGCGGCAGTGGTCGGCGAAATTACTCGCATTCCTTCGCCAGGATGAAAAGCAACCGTTTGAACGGCGACTTGCGGTTGGGTTGTGGCGGCGAGGATCCGGGGCGGAAGGCGGACGCCGTCATTCGCGATGGTAGAGACCATGGCGGAGAGCTGAAGCGGCGAAACTCCTATTTCCTGGCCGGTGGAGATGGCCGCGATCGAGACTTTTGACCAGCGGCTCACCGGCTTGGTTAAACCGCGAGTTTCGCCGGGGAGTTCGATACCGGTCTGCTGACCGAATCCGAATCCACGAATGTATTTGTAAAATCTGTCGTCGCCGAGGCGGAGCCCGATCTTGATTGCTCCCACTTCACTCGAGTGCGCCAGAATTTCGGCCACCGAGAGATTCCCCCAACGCTGGTCGTCATGAATGCGCATGCCGTTGACGACGATCGATCCCATTTGACAGTCGAATACTTCGCTGGGGCTCGTGAGCTTTTCTTCGAGTGCTGCGGCCAGGGTTACCAGTTTGAATGTTGATCCGGGTTCGTAGATGTCGCTTACCGCGTGGTTTTTCAGCCGTGGCGGCGTGATTTCGCGCGAAAGATTAGGGTTGAAAGTCGGATCATTGGCCAGCGCCAGAATTTCGCCGGTGTGCGGGTTCTCCACAACCACCGTTCCTGCCTCGGCGTGGGTCTGCTGCATCGCGGCTTCGAGTTCGCGTTCGGCAATATACTGAATTTTTTCATCAATCGTGAGAACCACGTTCTGGCCGGGTTCCGGCTGTTTCTCCACACTGCCGAACCATTTCTTGTGCGCGTCCACCGAGATGAGCATGCGTCCCGGCTCGCCCTTCAGCTTGTCATCAAACCCACGCTCGATGCCGCTGAGCCCCTCGTCATCCATACCCACATAGCCGAGGACTTGCGCCGCCAGATCCCGTTTGGGATAGAAGCGCTTGGATTCTTTCTGAAAATAGATGCCGCGCAGATTCATGGCCCGGATGCGGTCTGCGGTTTCAGCGTCCGCTTTGCGCGCGACCCAGCAGAAGGTGCGCGCAGACTGGCATTTCGCCAACAGTTCGCGAGGGTCGGCCTTGGTGATGCGCGCAACCAGAGCGATGGTCCCTGCCAGGTCCGGCATGTCCGCCGGCACGGCAAAAGCGGAATCCACGGCAACCGACATTGCTAGTTCGCGGCCCGCGCGGTCATAGATGATTCCCCGCTTGGCTGCAACTTCAGTGGTGCGCTGTTGCTGGTGCTGGGCGCGCTGCTCAAAGTCGCCGTAGCGGAAAATTTGCAGATAGACCAGGCGCAAGCCAATGCCGGCAGCCCAAATCAGCAGGATGGCTACAAGCAGATAGATTCTCTTGTTCGCGCTGTGGCGGAGTGTGCTTGTGGCCAAGGTCCGAGCCCCTTAGACAAACATGGCGGCCGCGAGGGAGGCCGCCAGATGAAACTTGTCGGTAGTGTTACGTTATCGTGCCGAGTCCATCGTGACCGGGGTCACGCTGGCCAGCACCGGCGTTGCGGCGTCCGGTGAAACTGTATCCATATGCATCACCTGGCCGGCCTGCGGGGATTGCAACCCCAGCTTCCGTGCCAGTAAGTCGATGCGCTCGGGATCGCGCAGCGAGGCGTCCTCAAGGCGCAGGGCGCGATTCATCTCGGCCAGGCCGTCGCGCTGCACTCTCAGGGCTTCAATCTTGTAGCCATATTCGATGGCTTTGAAATGCTGCCAGGCAAAAGTCATGACCAGCAGAAACAGGCAGCCCAGGGCCACTCCGAACTGTTTCATCTCGCGGCTGCGTTGGGGATTCTCCACTTTTACCAGCCGCGAATTGTCGATGCGCTTGGCAAAATAGACTTCGGGAGTTCCGGCCCAACTGCGTTTATGCCGCGTGGTAGGAGTCGCGCACTGCGCCGCCGCCACTTATGCCACCCCGGCCAGGCTGGATTCGAATTGCGCCACTTCCTGTTGCGCAACCGCGTACCAGTAGGCAAGTTTTTCTTCCTGGGTGCGCGTGTCCAGCGAGCGCATGTCGATGCGGCATTCGGCTTGTGCTTCCATGCGGGCTTCAGTCTGCACTTCCGTCCGCTCCACCGTGGCAATTAACTCGTCGATCAGTGTTCCCGTGTACGTCGTCCCTCGATACATCGTGGCCTCCGTTCTACCTTCCGTCTCTCCGGGACGGCACCGGAAGAAGGTAGAGAGTTGTGTTTCGCCCTTGTTTGCTAGAGAGGCGATGCCGTCCCGGAACTTTATCCCGGCCCATCCTTCAAAGGCTGCACCGGGTCCCTGGCTGGTTTTCCAGGGTTAAACTTTTGCATTTAGTAGCGTCGGCGCTACTCAAATCTTTTCCGCCGCCCGCATCTTCGCGCTCCGGGCCCGCGGATTACGATCGATCTCTTCTTCCCCGGCGGTCACTGGCTTTTTCGTCAGCAACTTGTAGTGACCCTGCTTCACGCCTTCGCGGAAGGCATCTTTCACGATGCGGTCCTCCAGCGAGTGGAAACTGATAATCACTATCCTTCCGCCTGGTTTCAGCACTTGCGGGGCCGCATTCAGCAACCCCCGCAAGTCGTCCAGTTCATGGTTTACGAAGATTCGGAGAGCTTGAAAGGTTCTCGTCGCGGGATGAATTCTTCTTTCCGCCTGATTCATTGGCCGGGCCGCGGCCGATACCACATCTGCAAGTTCCGCAGTTGTACGTATTGGCCGCGACCGGACAATGGCTCTGGCGATTCTCCGCGACCTCCTTTCCTCACCGAATTCGTAAATCAGATTCGCGAGTGTGACCTCGTCCACCTGATTTACCACTTGTTCGGCGGTGGGCCCGGCTTGCGTATTCATTCGCATGTCGAGCGCGCCTTCCGCCTGAAAGCTAAAGCCTCGCGATGGTGTGTCCAGTTGCAGGCTGCTTACGCCGAGGTCTGCGAGGATTCCGTCGGCTGACGCCGGCTGGAACCGCTCTCCGATCTCCGCGAAGGAACCGTGCAGCAGACTCACTTCAGGCCATCCCTCCCCCCCGGAAGAGATGAGCCTGATGCGGGCCTCATCGAGCGCCGCCGGATCTTTATCGAGCCCAATCAAATGTCCCGCTGCGCCGAGGCGTTTTGCGATTTCTAAACTGTGCCCGCCCAGGCCCACCGTGGCGTCGATATACGTCCCGCCGCGCTTGATAACTAAAAAGTCGATCGCTTCTTTTAAAAGAACCGGGACATGGCCACTCTTGCTTCCACCATGTCCACCCCGCTCGGGGGTGTCTGTTAAACCCTCGTCCACTAGATGCCCAGATCGTCGAGCGTCTTCTCATCCTCAGAGGTAAAGGACTGCTCCTCAATCTCGGTGCGGTACGCCTCCAGGTTGCGAACTACGAGATGCGTCAGATTTCCCGTCACCGCGACTTCCCCTTTGAGCTGCGCCGCTTCCCGCAACAACTGCGGTAGCAGCAACCGCCCCTGACCATCCATCTCGACCATCTGCCCGTAGTAGTTCACCCGGTCCAGAAACTTTTTCTTCGTAGGATTGAAGGTGGAGAGCCCGGCCAGCTTCTGCTCGATCCGTTCCCATTCCTCGAAGGGATACACTTGGCCAACCTTGCCATCCAGGCTGGTGATGTAGAATTTCTCGTTGTACTTCTCGTCGATCACCCGCTTGAACTCGGCGGGGACTTTGAGCCGTCCCTTTTCGTCCACACGAGTTGGGTGATTGCCGCGAAACATGTGTTCTGCCCTTTAGGACTGGAAAACTTTTGAAAACGGGTGCTGCCACAGCGGGGGAGGTAAAAGCGGTCAAAAATACGGTCATTTCGGGCTCGTTAGGGCTGTTTTTCGGGGTGTCAGCTGCAAAATCCACTGGCGCCTCTCAAAGTTTGACTTGTTGCCCACGACCCTTACCGTCTCGGCCACTTTCTACCACATTTGTCCACATCCTACGCCTAAAGCTTTTGTTGTCAATGGGAAAGTTATAGGTCGCTATGGAGAGAATTGCGGGTCTGGAGAAAATACCAGATCTTGTGGATAACTGACTAGATGACCACTAGCAATGGCGTTGGTAGACTTGGTTCTTCGGAGAAAACCTGATTGCCTTCGAACTCCCGCATTTAGCAACGCTGTGTAAATTCTGTGGAAATCATCCTTACTGTAGTGCCAGAAGTTGAAAAGCCCCAGCTTTTGATAGCTGGGGCTTTCTTTTTGCGGGGCTTGATGATTACCAGATGATTTTTGCACCCACCTGAATGTGCCGGGAACCGCCCGAACCGATCACCGGATTGGAGGCGGCCACATCAGGAGTGAACTGCGCGACACCCACTGTACCTGCCGAGCCATCAGACAAGTCGTGATCGGGATCGGCAAAGTTCGGATGATTCAGGAGGTTAAAAAATTCACCTCTCAGTTGAAGACTAAATCGCTCTCCAAACTGGAACATTTTGATGATCGAAAAATCCAGGTCAACATATCCTGGACCATAGACCACATTTCGGCGCATGTCGCCGAACGTGCCCGGCGCCGGTGGTGTGAGTATCGTGGAGGCAGCAACAAAGCATCCGGTGGACAGGCTGCCATCTGGACCGTCAATGAGCTGGTCCGCTCCGGCCTGTCCGCCCAGAGTAACGGCCTGATTGAAACAGCGCTGCGCACTCGGGGTTATTCCACCGGTGTTATGAAAGAGAGGGTCGTCCGGATCGAATCCGTACTGGACAGTATTGAACTGGTCTGCACCGACATATGGAATCGGCGTATTTTTCGACCAATGAAGATTGCCCGGGTCGCCGGTGATATTCCAATGGTCGTTGAACGCCCCGGTCTGGCTGATGTCATTCGAGCTGTCGTAGAAAAAGAGAGGTGTACCGCCTTGCGCCGTAAAGATACCGTTCAAGCTCCAGCCCTTGAGCATCTGCCCGAATCCGGGTCTGGACGGAAGTTCGTAGGTGGTGGCGAAAGTGAAACGGTGCCGAAGGTCAAAGTCAGCATTTGACCGCTCGGCGGCGGGATCGAAGCTATTCTGAATATTGAATTGCCGGTTACTGTCGGAGTCATCAATCGCATGCGACCAGGTGTAACCCGCGACGAAGTACAGTCCCTTGTGCGTATTCTGGTGGACCGTCACCTGCAAACCGTGATAAATCGAGTTATCCCCGTTGCCCAGCTGATAGATATTGCTTAACGTGGGGTAAATCGTATTGAAGGGCCTCCCGGACTGCTCGTCGCCTTCGGTATCGTTGGCAGCAATGTTCTGGTTGATATCCCGAAGGCTGTAGAGCTTGTTGCCCTTGTTGCCGACATACGCCATCGTCAATACCGCCTGCGGCCACAATTCCTGTTGCACATTGAAGTTCCAGTTGATCACGTACGGCGTCACCAGGTTTTTGGTCGTTCCGAATACCGGGCACAGATTGTCGGTTGAGCAAGTGGCAAGGCTGGGCGAGAGATCGCCAAAGACGGGCGTGCCCGCCTTCCAGGCTGCACTCATGTCATGGCGATCCGGGCTTAGAGTTGTGGCCACAATGGTGCCGCCTCCGGGGGCCGGGGCTCCTGCCAGCCCGGTCGGGTTAAGCGCCAGCCCGTTGGCGTTGAGATTGCTCTGGCCGATATAGACGGAAATGTGCGGTATCTCGTAAATCACTCCGGCGCCGGCGCGAACTACGGTTTTGCCGTTGCCGTAGAGGTCCCAGGCCATCCCGATTCGGGGGCCAAAGTTGTTGTAATCGGTATTGTATGGGCGCCCGATTCCTCGTCCCACTTGCTGTAACCCGACTGCGGGGTCGAAGTTGGCCAGCAGATCATTCTGCTCGTGGATGGGAAGACTCAAGTCATAGCGCAAACCCAGGTTCACGGACAACTTCGGGGTCACGCGCCAGTCATCCTGCGCGAAAAATCCGAACGATTTCTGGCTGACTATGCGATGGCTGTTCCCAACGAAAATGAAGTTGCCACTGCGGATGTCACCCGTCGCGAAGTCATCCAGACTTGCAAATCGTATCTCGCCCGAGCCAAAGGTATTGCGGGTGTTGTCGGTGCTGCCGGTGCGGAATTCCCCTCCGAATTTGAGGCTGTGTTTGCCTACCACGTAAGAAGCGTTATCGGTGAATTGCAGCGTCTGGTTGGGGGTCGTATACAACGGCCAGGACTGGTTGCCGCCCAGGGTATGCTGCTGGAATCCAGTGATGCGAATCTCCGGCATGCCGAAATTGTTGGGATCGATGACTCCCGTGTTCAGGCCGTAGACCGTATCTGGATTCGAAGTGTGGTCCGCCTGGAAAACCTGTTGCCAAAAACGGTTGTAACCGACGTGCACCTGGTTGGTTAAACGTGAGGTCGGATTCCAGATCCAACCCCCTCCTACTACCTCCGCCCGGGTATGCGACTGGGAGAGGAATAGCGGGTTCAGAACGGTCACATCCTCTTCCGTTTGAATGCTATCACCGACAAAATAGGAGCCGACAAAGGTATGCCTCTCGGAAAGGTGATAGTCCAATTTCAGGATTCCGTTGTCTTCACGGTTGCGATTGTTGAAGTCGGTATTCAGCGCGACGGTAGGGCCGGGGTTGAAGGGAAAAAGCTTGGCGAGTTTCTGGCTGACGGTGCTGCAGTTGGGCGCGCAAGCGGCGAATGCATCGGCCACGCTATCGTCAGGATCATCAACAGAAGAACCCGTGATCGGCGCGTTCACTGACAGCGGATTTCCCACCACGTCGCGCACGCCCTCGTAATTGGCGAAAACGAAAAGTTTGTCTTTTACAATCGGCCCACCGCCGGATGCGCCGAACTGATGCAGGTTCAGGGAGGCAATTTTATTCGGCGCCGGGTTAAACCAGTTACGCGCGTCCAACGCGGCGTTGCGGTTGAAATAGTAAGTCGAGCCATGGAAACTATTGGTGCCCGACTTTATGCCGACATTGATGATTGCGCCCGGCTTCCAGCCGTAGTCAGCACCCGGGCTGGACTGAACGTTGAATTCCTGAATCGCGTCAATCGGCAGATGCGTTGCCGGGGTGCCCTCGACTCCTTCTGCATTGATCACCGTCGTCCCGTAGTAGGCGTCGTTGTCGTCGAGTCCATCCACGATGAAGTTATTGTCTTCGGGACGATTGCCGTTGGCATTGATCGACAGGAAGCCGCCGCCGGGGGTGCGCTGAATTCCGGGTTGCAGCACAACCAGATTTTGAAAATCACGTCCCAGCAACGGCAGCTGGTTGATAGCCTTATTGGAGAATGTGCCGCCCAGCACGTCCGTCGTGGTGTCAATCATGGGCACGTCTTCGGAAACAGTGACCGTTTCATTCACCGCGCCGGCTTCCAACTTGAAATCGACTCGAACATCCTTGGCTACTTCGAGCTGAATTCCGGGGCGCAGCGACTTCTTGAAACTCGCGGCCTCCGCCGTCATGCTGTAGGGACCGGGTTCAAGATTCGGCGCGTTGTAGTCTCCCGCAGAAGTTGTGGTCAGGGTTCGCGAAATCCCTGTGGCTGTATTGGTGATTGTCACCTTGGCTCCGCTCACCAAAGCACCTGACGTATCGGTGACCGAACCCAATATCCTGCCTTGATAGGTTTGAGCAACAACAAGGCAGCTCAGGGCCACGATGGCCAGAACCAGAACCACTCCAGATCGGAAGGACTTCATACGATTTTTCCCCATTTAGTTTTTGAAGCACGTCTCAACACCGGGTAGAAAGCAGCGATGTGAGGTTCAATTTGGTGGTTGGGCGAAGGGCCAGGTTAGATCACAATCCGGATTCGAGCTTCCCGGCGTCGACAAGATGAACTACCTGCTCAAGATTGTCCGCGGTACTGCAGGAAAGAGTTACGTTTTTGGCCATCTAATGCGTTTCGCTCCAACGGCAGACCACGAGCGAGTCTTTCAAAGAAGATACCGGAAGTCAATTGCCAAAATGAAACAAGCGTTTCTGGAGATGTATCAATAGACAGCATTGCCTGCACGAGTGGTGTGAATCACGCCTTTCTCCACTGAAATTGTATAACTCTCACCGCCTTGCCCTGTCCACGACTTGAAATCGAAATGCGCGCCCGTGGGCGCCCGATAAACCGAGATGTCGCGAATGGTGAGAGGCGTATTGGACCGGCACACTTCCGGAGCCGACTTTGCCTGCAGAAAATAGGCGCCGCGACCGAAGCCGACTACCGTGCTTTTTCCATCCGGCTCCAGCAGGACTGCGGACTTCTCGTCGATCGCAACCTCGCGCGGCTGTTTTGACCAGCCATCCTGCACCAGGCGCGAAAGAAATCCTAATGTTCTCCCCATCCGATCGCGTTTGGCAAAGTGGCTGTCGGTAAGAGTGTTTTCCAGATTGGGAATCTTCAGAAAGTCGCGGACCAGCGTCACCCGTTCGTGGTAGGGATTGGGCAGAACGTCAGTGGAAGCAAGATCGTTGTCGTCATCTTTGTCTTTCAAGCAGCCGTAGGCGAACTCAGCCAGCACGGCGAGTCCGGCGCTAGTGCCGCCGATGGGCCTGCCGCTCGCGATGTTCGCATTGATCGCATCCTGTACCGGAGTTCCCTTCCAGAATTTGACATAGCGGGCCTGATTGCCACCCGCGATGAAGACCGCTTCTGCGTGTCGAATGATTTCCGCGACGGCCGGATCATGGGCCGCGGTCAGGTCTGGAATGACCAGCGTGGCCACCGAGTTCAGCTTACACAACCCGTTGACGTAGGAGTTATACTCGTCGTCCCCCAGCGCCCGCAGTATCAGAAAATCGCCGCCATTCGCCTTGCCGCACAGCCAGCGAAAGGCATCGTCGAGATCCTTGCCGCCCCCCATCATGGCCGTTCCCGCCGCCGGCGTCGCGGTACTGTCGGCTTTCTCACCCATGCGGGTGTATTGATAGGAGGACGCCGTGGCTGCGTTGGGTAAAAGGAGTATGGTCAGGAGAAGAAAGAAAATTGCGGAGCGGCCAGTTTGAGAAGTCATGATTTTTTCGGACATGGTTTTATCGAATGTAATTTGAGCAGACGTGATTTTGCTAAACATGATTCAGAAAGATGCAGGCGCCTCGACAATGTAGCGCGCTCTCTGCCTTGCCGTCTAGCGCTCCTGGAAATCCCGCGTCGCAGCAATGTTGAGAAGCGATGGCTTACCTGGCACAATTCGAGCAATGGGTCCCCGTGTCCATTGAACGGGTTTTTCTGTTTTTTGCCAATCCTGAAAATCTACCCCGCATCATGCCTCCGCGCACTGGCACCGAATTGATCTCGCTGAAACTGGTGCCACCACCCGGGACTGAACACGAATTTGCCACTATCACTGACCGGGTTCCGTTGGCCGGCATCGGTTCTGTGATTGTCACGTCGTTTCGTCTGCTTCCGTTTCTTCCTTTTCGTGCCCAGTGGATCGCATCAATCACTGAATTCGAGTGGAACCATCATTTTGCCGACGTGCAAAAAAAGGGACCGTTCAAGAGCTTTCATCATCGCCACGAACTTACCGAGGAAATACGAAATCAGGTGAATGGCACCGTCATCCGCGATGTGATCGAATACGAGGTAGGATTCGGATGGCTGGGCGGCTTGGCTCAAAAACTATTCATAAGCAGCCAATTGCAGCGCACCTTCGAGTATCGCCAGCAAGCGCTGGTGAAAATGCTGCAATAGGCACGGCCTGTGGAGAGACGAGCTGAAGCCTGCCTTGCATCGCAGGTGACGGCTTACCTGCTTGGCTCTACCACCACCGCCGTCCCATAAGCCAGAACTTCCGTGACGCCCTGCATCACTTCGGTCGCATCGTAGCGCGCGCCCACCACAGCGTTTCCGCCCAGCTCTGCCGAATGCTGCAGCATCAGGTCAAAAGCTTCGGCACGGGTTTTCTCGCACAGATTGGTCAGGAGGGTAATGTTGCCGCCCAGAATAGTCTGCAGGCTGGCTCCAATCGTGCCGAAAATTGAACGTGATCGCACTACAATGCCGCGCACCACGCCGAGCGTGCGGACGACGCGAAATCCGTCGAGTTCGAATTGTGTGGTGACCATGTTGTGGGCAACCATCCGTCCGGGCGCGTAACCTGTGGCCATTGAGTTCATTCTCCCTCCGGTAACGGAGCTAGCCGTTTCGCAGCTACTATACCTATTCCAACTCCGCTGTAATCACAAAATCCTGCGACCCGGTATCGTACTGGACACGGAGCACATTCGGCTTGCAACACACCTGGCAGTCCTCGATGTACGACTGGGAGCGCCCAGCCGATTCGTCCACCGTGGTTTGATTCCACTCGCCGCAGCCTGCGCATTGAAATCCAGTTTCCATTAGCCCTTCATTTTCAATTTTCGAAGGCTTCGCGCCAATGCCATTTCAGACACCACCTTATAATGGCGTCCCCTGCGTTCGCTGGATTTCAGGTAATGTGGGTTTCGTGTGAATTGGAGGACTCATGGTTTCAAGACGCCGCTTCTTGCAGACTGGCACGATCACTGTCGGCGCGGTCAGTGTTGGCGCGACCCTGGCCGCATTGCCACCGTCGCTAAACGCCGAGGAACCATGCCAGCCGCTGCCGCCTTCCATCGCGAATTTGAAATCCATGAAAGATCTGGCCAAGCCAATCACGGTGGAAGAACGCGCGGCGCGCCAAGAAAAAGCGAGGCAGTTAATGTCGGCCAACCATCTCGACGCTATCCTTCTGGCCGATGGCACCTCGCTGGAATACTTTGCCGGCGTGCATTGGTGGGGAAGCGAACGCCTGTTTTCTGTTGTGCTTCCCGCCCGGGGGCGTGCGCTCTGCGTGTGTCCCGCATTTGAAGAAGGCCGGGCGCGCGAGTTGCTGGCGAATTCTCCCGAAGGCAAAAATGCCGACGTGCGCACCTGGCAGGAAGATCAGGATCCGTACCAAATTCTGGCACAGGGTTTCAAAGACCTGGATATGTCCACCGGTTCGCTGGGCATGGAAGAAACGGTGCGCTTCGTCTTCAGCAACGCGATCGCAAAAGCTGCACCGCAACTGAAGATCGCGAGTGGCACCCCGGTAACCGCCGGCTGCCGCATGATCAAGAGCGATCACGAACTCGAGCTCATGCGTTTGGCCAACCAGGTCACGTGGACGGCATACAAAGCGGCATACCAGGCGCTCCACGACGGCATGTCGCAGGCGCAGCTGGAAAAACTGATCATGGCCGCGTACGCACAACTCGGCTTCCCCGGCGAGGTCGATATAGAAATCGGCCAAAATTCTTCGTTTCCGCACGGTTCGATCGTTCCACAATTCATTCATGAGGGTGCGCTGGTCATGATGGACGACGGCTGCACCGTCGAGGGATATCAGTCCGACATCACCCGCACCTTCGTCTTCGGCAGACCGTCGGACAAAATGAAAGCCGTCTTTGAAATCGTGCATCGCGCCCAGAGCGCGGCGCTGAAGGCGGCCCGCCCCGGGGTGGAGTGCCAGGCGGTGGATGCCGCCGCACGGAAGGTAATCACGGATGCGGGATATGGACCAGATTACAAATTCTTCGGGCACCGCGTAGGACACGGAATTGGAATGGATGGCCACGAATGGCCCTACCTGGTGCGCGGCAACACCACTCTGATCGCGCGCAACATGACCTTCAGCGATGAGCCCGGCATTTATCTTCCGGGCGAATTCGGGGTGCGCCTGGAAGACGACATGCACATTACGGAAGAGGGTGCGGAACTATTCACGCCGCAAAGTCCGTCTCTCGAAGATCCGTTTGGGACGGCGTAAATTATTCTTGATCCCCGTGCCATCCTGAGCTAAGAAAGAATTTCGCTTCGCAAAATTCTTGCCAAGTCGAAGGAGCTATACCCATTCAAGATCACTTCCTCGCGACAATTTCCCGCATGAATGACGGCCCCGAATGACCGCTTCCGCTTCCGATGAAGCTATAGGGGTCCTTCGACTGCGAGCTCAGGATGACAACTACGCTTCAGGGACGGGAGGGCACCCCGGAAAGCTCAGCAGGTATGTGTTTCCCACGTAGCCCAGATATTTGATCCCTATTTCGCTGGTGAAAAATCCGTCGGCGGTCAACTCGCGGAGAAAAGCGAAAAACTCCACGCCCGGCGCCAAAGTTGGATCTTCGTCGGCATTCTTCGCGAAGGCAATCCGGTCAAGAATCTGTTTTTGTTGTTCCGGCGGGCAATCCACGTAGGGTTTGTCATAACGATCCGTACACTCCGCATCCAGCCACATCAGGCCGCCGCCCAGTCTCAGCTGGTACTTGGGATTTTCGCTGGTGAGCAAATCGATAAATTCCGGCGCACCGGCTTCCTTGGCGCCGCCCGAATCAGCGTCGGCGGGAATGATGGCCTGGCACAGCGCCTGCAACGTCTCATACTGTTGCGGCAGAAAATATTTGGGCGTATAAACGCCCGCCGCCGTGGCCGCTTTCTCCGCCGCCACCATGTGATGGGCGTACTCCGCCGCTTCGGCTGGAATCACGCGCAAAACGGAACCAGCCATGGCTCCCATGGCGAGAGACTTCAGAACGTCGCGGCGAGATACGGATCGGATCACCATTTTTCCCTTCTACAGGCTTCCCTTCCTGGCCTGATCGAGCAGATATTCCGACGCGCGCCAGCACAGCGCCATGATGGTCAGCGTTGGATTTTTGTCCGGATTGGTCACGAACGCCGCTGCATCGGTCACGAACAGATTATTCACGTCGTGAGCCTGGCAGTATTTGTTCAGCACTGAAGTCCTGGGATTGTTGCCCATCCTGGCCGTGCCGAGTTCGTGAATAATGACTCCGCCATCCTCAATGCCGTAGGGATGGCCGCCGCCCGCCTGTGCTTTGCTGATGAATGTCCCGCCCGCGGTTTCCACAATCGAACGAAATGTCTCCTGCATGTGCTTCGCCATCTTGATTTCGTTGTCGCTCCACTTCCAGTGGAAGCGCAGTACGGGGATGCCCCATCGATCCACGGTATCGGGATCGATCTCGCAAAAGCTTTGTTCATTCGGGATCATTTCGCCACGGCCCGCGAAACCTATGTAGGTGCCGTACTGGTTCCGGCAGTGCTGCTTGAGCGCGGCGCCGTAGCCTTCGTGATCGGCGCAATCCCGGTCGAAGTCGCCCACGCCGGGCATGTTCCTTCCGCCGCCGAACTCGATGTGATAACCGCGCAGAAAATCATTTTTGCGTTCGTACCCCCACCACGGCATGTACATGTGCATTCCGCCCACACCATCGTGATTGTGCGCCGGCATTTTCTGAAGTTTGGGAAAATATCCGGTCGCGGAACTTCCGACGGAGTCTGTGAGATAACGTCCCACCGCGCCGGAAGAATTCGCCAGGCCGTCGGGAAACAAAGTGGACCGCGAATTGAGCAGCAGGCGCGCCGACTCGCAGGCGCTTGCTGCCACCATGAAAGCACGGGCCTGTACCCTCTTCTCGGAGCGCGTGGCTTTGTCGATATACGACGCAGCCTCGGCTTTGCCGCTTTTTCCCACAACAATTTCGCGGACCATCGCCCCGGTAATCAGGGTGAATCGTCCCGTGGCTTGCGCGGGTGGAATCATGACCTGGCTGGAACTGAAGTTGGAAGCCGTCATGCAACCGCGGCCGCACTGCGCGCAGTAATGGCAAGCCGCGCGTCCGTTCAGCGGTTTGGTCAAGATCGCCAGCCGCGAAGGAATGCAATGGATGTTCAACTTGTCGCAGGATTTTTTAATGATAGTTTCGGTGCAACGTTGCGGAGGCGGAGGCAGGAACATTCCATCCGGCGCGCTGGGAATATTCTCTTTTGTGCCGAAGACGCCGATGTAGGATTCGACCTTGTCGTAGTAGGGTGAAACTTCTTCGTAGGTGATGGGCCAATCGTCGCCCATGCCGTCGGTGGAGCGGGACCTGAAGTCCACCGGCGCGAAGCGGAGAGCGATGCGGCCCCAATGATTGGTGCGGCCGCCCACAATGCGCGACCGGAACCAGAAGAACTGCGATCCAGGAGCCGAGGTGTAGGGCTCGCCCTCGATTTCCCAGGCGCCATTGGGAGCCATGAACTCATCGCCCAGTTCATGCCTGAACTCGCCGCCGACTCCGGCGCCGCGATGCGCCAGTTGATAGGGCCAGACATGCTCCTTGAAATCCTTTTCCGGATGCAACGCCGGCCCGGCCTCCAGCATTACGACATTCAGGCCGCCTTCGCAAAGCACTTTCGCGGCAGTGCCACCCGCAGCGCCGGATCCGATGATGCATACGTCATAAACTTTCGGCGAACGAACCACTTGTGCCATCAAGCTCTCCGGGGACGGTTTTGAATTCTAGAAGCGCACCTTCGCGAGGTAATCGTAGCTCTTGGTAATGCTGGCGAATGGATCCTTCGGGTGATCGTGCTCGACAAAATAGTGCTTGATGCCGGCCTTGTCGGATTGCGCGAAAATCTTCCTCCAGTCGATCATTCCGCTTCCCACTTCTGTCATTTCATCGAGGGAGTCGCCGAAGTTCTGCCCTCCAGCCGCATCGACTTTTGGAACTTTTGTAAGGTCCTTCACATGCACCAGGGGAAAACGCCCCGGATACTTATTGAAATATTTAAGCGGATCCTGCCCGCCCACCACGATCCAGCAAATGTCCATTTCCATCTTCACCAGTTTGGGATCGGTTTCTTCCAGCAGGATGTCGTAAGGCAGTTTGCCGTTGACCGGCGTAAATTCAAACCAATGATTGTGATAGGCGAATTGAATGCCAGCTTTTTGGCTCGCTTCTCCGGCGCGATTGAAGGTTTCAGCCGCGCGCTTCCAACCGTCAGGCTGATTGCGAACATCGTCGTCGATGTACGGATTGACCAGATATTTATGGCCCACCACGTGGGCCGCGTCCAGCACGCTCGGCCATTTCTCTCCCAGGCTTTTGTAGTCAATGTGCGCTGAGGGTCCAGTCAGGCCGTGACGGTCGAGCATGGCCCGCACTTCCTGTGGAGTGTGGCCTTCGTATCCGGCAAACTCGACCTCGCGATAGCCGATGGCCGCGACCTTTGCCAGCTTGCCTTCGAAGTCATCTTTCATCACGCTGCGGATGGTGTAGAGCTGGAGTCCGACTTTTTCGATCTTGCCATCACCCGCCGCCCACGCAAGCTTTCGCGAAAGCGCCGCAGCGGCAGTCATGGTTCCGAGAAAGGTCCGTCGATTCATATCCCTTCGATCCATATCAGAGTTCTCCTCGCTTCATTTGACTGACCGCATAATCGCAGGCCCGCGCCGTCAGCGCCATATAGGTGAGCGACGGGTTGACACAAGAAGACGACGCCATGCATGCGCCGTCAGTGATAAAAAGATTTTGGGCATCGTGCGCCTGGTTGTGGGCGTTGAGCACCGACGTTTTCGGATCGCGGCCCATGCGGGCCGTGCCCATTTCGTGAATGGTCAGACCCGGAGCATTATCTTCCACTACGGGCTCGATATCCTTTGCCCCAGCCGCCGCCAACATCTCCGCCGCGGTGACGGACATATCCTTGAGCAAGGCCCGTTCGTTCTCACCCCACGCGCAGTTGATCCTGAGCGTAGGAATGCCCCACGCATCCACCCTGGTCTTGTCAATTTCGATATAGTTTTGGTGGTTGGGCAGGCATTCGCCAAAGCCGTAAAAGTTGAACGTCCACGGCCCGGGACGGCTGACGGTCTTCTTGAAATTCGCGCCCAAGCCGCGCATCCCGACTCCCCGCTCCCACTTCGGACGGCTCCCGCCTCCCTGGAAACCGTATCCGCGAAGAAACAGCGGATGCTTTTCCTTTACGTTGCGAAAGCGTGGAACGTAGATGCCGTTCGGCCGGTTCCCCAGTTGGACGCGATCCTCGTTCCCGGGGATGTGGCCGCTGGCGCCGCCGCCCATGCAATGGTCCATCACGTTGTGCCCCAGTTCGCCGCTGGAATTGGCCAACCCGTTCGAAAATTCCGGCGTGGACGAGTTGAGCAGAATGCGGGCAGACTCGAGCGCAGAGGCGCATAAAAAAACAATCCGGCCGCGGAACTCGATGGTGTCGTGGGTTTGCCCGTCGATCACGCGGACGCCGGTAATTTTTCGCTTGCTGGAATCGAACATCAGGCTGTGCACCACGCTGTGCGGACGCACCGTGACCTTGCCCGTTACCAGAGCGGCGGGCAGAGTCGAGTTCAGGCTGCTGAAGTATGAGCGGGTGATGCAACCGCGGGCGCACGGCCCACAGTAGTGGCAGGGCGCGCGGCCCTTGTGCGGCTGCGTCAGGATGGCAGTGCGCCCCATGGTCATGAGGCGGTCGCCGCCAAAATATTTCGCTACGGCGTCTTTGACCACCAGCTCCGCGCAGTTGAATTCCATGGGCGGTAAAAAATGGCCGTCCGGCAACTGCGGAAGACCCTCGCGCTGGCCCGAAACGCCGATGAAATCTTCCACGTGATCGTACCAGGGCGCAATTTCCTCATAGCGGATGGGCCAATCCACGCCCAGGCCCTGCTTCAGGTTGGCCTCAAAATCAAGATCGCTCCAGCGATACGACTGCCGCCCCCATATGATCGAGCGGCCGCCCACCTGGCGCCCGCGGATCCAGGCAAATGGTTTCCCCGGTTCCGTCGTATAAGGATTCTGCTGGTCGTTGACGAAAAACTTGCTGTTCCACTCGTCCAATCCGCCGGTGGTTCGTTGAACCGCCTGAGTTTCTTCCACCCGTTTCCGGTCACCCATTCCACGGAAGCGCACTTCCCATTCGGGCACATGCTCCGCGTAATCCTTTTCGGGATCGATCGCGCGCCCCGCTTCGAGCACCAGCGTTTCGAGTCCCTTTTCACCTAGTTCTTTTGCGGCCCAACCGCCGGTGATTCCTGAGCCGACGATGATCGCGTCGTATGTCTTGGTAGCCATGATCTATTTCGCCGCCTCATCTTCCGGAGCACACCCGGCGTGGCTAGAGGGAATGATCTCCCCATGCAGTTCCTGTTCGAACCCAATTTGCGAAGTGTAATAACCGATCAACGTAAGCTGCTTCATCATGAAAAAGAAATTATGTTCGGGGGGGAGCCGGCGCATGCTGCCCCGCCGCAGCTCGCCTCGGGAGGTCATCTCCTCATCCAGAGCCTCAAGCAACTCGACCTGTGATTTCTGGCTGCAGTCAATAAAATCTTTTCCCAACAACTCCCGGGCACGAGCATCGACATCTGCCAGTCCGTTCACAAACGTGGATTTTTCTTCGTCGTCATACCATTCGGTAAGGATCAGGTCGATAAACTCATTGACTCGCGCAGCCTTTGCGCCCGGGGTGTCAGTTTGCGGGATGATGAGCTCAGAGATGAGTGTGACCGTCGCATCCTGATGCGGATTCAGAGTCTTCAGCACCGCCGTCGCAGGAAGCTTGTCATGCACATCCTGAAACATCGAAAATGCTTTTCGGGAAAGGAGTGGAAGGGCTGTAGCCGAGGCCAGAAGTCTTAACGCGTCGCGTCTTTGCATGCGTGCTCCGGAAAAATCGCAGCTTGGGCAGCTTACGCCGTAGCGGGAAGCCAGGTCAACGGCCAGCTGGGTTGTCAGCAACTACGCGCACCCGCGAAGGAAAGAAATCTCCGCCGCTTTGTCGTACTGAGCGAAGTGTGAAGCCCGCTTCGCGGGCTCCTCTAGTCGAAGGACCCCTACTCGTCCACAGAATGATCCGTTTTATGGAAGGTCCTTCGACTCCGTTACGGCCATGAGATTTAGCTTGTTGCCAACAGTTCGTTCCGCACATTCTTCAGCACGTACAAGGCCCGTTCCACTCCCACTTCGCCCGAAAGAATCGGGTCTTCATTCTCAATACTGAAAATCCCCTGATAGCCGACTTCCATATAGGCTTGCATGATTTCTTTCCAGGTTCCGGCGCTGTGTCCATAGCCCACGGCACGGAAAGTCTCGGACGCTTCCGGAAGGTCGCTTTTGGCAGAGGCGAAGTTCAGGACGCCATAACGATCGACATTGTCTTTGTAGAAAGTTGTGTCCTTCATGTGCGCGTGGAAAATCGCTCCCTGCTTGCCCAGCATGCGAATCACCTCGACCGCGTCGCATTGCTGCCAGAAGAGATGGCTGAGGTCGCAGTTGGCGCCGATCTCCTCTCCCACGGCCTCGCGCAGGCGCAGCAGCGTCTTCGGGTTGTACACCACGAAATTGGGATGCATCTCGAGCGCCAGTTGGTGGATGCCATGCTCGCGGGCGAACCTGGCCGCCTGCTTCCAGTATGGAATCACCTTCTCTTTCCATTGCCAGTCGAGCATCTGAGCGTATTCGGGCGGCCACCGATATGTGACCCAGTTCGGCATGGTGTCCGTGGGGCTGCCCCCGGGACAGCCGGAAAAGCCGACGATCACCTTCACTCCCAGCCGTTCAGCCAGCAATACGGTTTGCCGGAAGGCTTCAATGTCGCGCTGCGCAATCTTCGGATCCGGAGAAATCGGGTTGCCATGGCAACTGAGCGTCGCCACCTGAATGTTGCGATCTTCGAATTTCTTTTTCCATGCGCTGGCTTTTGCCGGATCATCGAGTAAGTCCTTCACCGGGCAGTGCCTTGAATCGGAATAGCCGCCAGTACCGATCTCCACCGCTTCCACCCCCAGGCTGACGAACTTGTCGATCATTTCGTCCAATGACAGCTTGGGGAACGCAGGGTCGAAGACCCCGATCGGAATTTTGCGCAAGGGAGCCGGCGATGCAGGTTTTTCGGCCGACTGCGATGCGGCATCTCCAGCCAGCGCGGAAGCAGTTCGCGGCGATGCCGCAGCGGCCGCCAGTAAGCTGGTGGTGGCAAGAAAGTCCCTGCGGCTGCGGGAAGAGGGCGTGGACTTCTGATCCATGGTGTGTTCCCCGGGCGCAAGGTTTGGGAAGTAAGGCGCCGCCGAGCATTATACGCATCCGCCGTGGCCACAAAAGACCACGAATCGCATCGGTTGACAAGAACGCCGCTTTCCAACATGCTTCTGTGCCCGATGAGAAAGCCGCGAAAAATCTCGCGCCCGGTCCCAGTGATGAGCCCATCGGCTCGCCTGAGCCTGCTCAGTCCCAAACGGCAGCAGGTGATCCGCCCGGTTTTCGACCGTCCGCGAGAGTTCGTTCTTATGAGCGTGCGCGCGCTCGCCAAGCGATTGCACACCGACCCTGCGACCGCGGTCAGGATTGTTCGCGGAATGAAGTTCGATTCATACCGTGAATTTCAGCATTACGTGCACGAGTTATCCATCGCGCACGCGACTTCGCTGGACTCAATGCAAACCGGCCCGGCAGGAAAATCGGCTCTTTCGACACAAGTGCGGGCTTCCCTCGACCAGGATGTGAAAAATCTGACTCGCCTGAGCCAGAGCCTTGAGCCGCGCAGAATCGCTTCCCTGGTGCGCCGGCTCTACTCGGCCCGGCAGGTGGTTCTGCTGGGCGGCGATCTGGCGGCAAATCTGGTGAATTTTCTGGAGCATCTGCTTCTTATCCTTGGACTGCCCGTCACCAGCGCAACCTCCCCGGCGGAAGTTGTACACAAAGTACGCATGCTGGGGAAACGCGACCTCGTGATTGCGGTCAGCCACGGACGCGGCTTGCGCCAGACGGTCGAAGGCCTTCGTCAGGCGCGGGCCAGCGGAACCTATTGCGTGGGGATCACCGACACCCTGGTCTCTCCCATCGGAGAGTTTGCCCACGAGTTTTTTCTGACTTCGATCGCCACTCCCTCGTTCGGTTCTTCGTATGTCGCTCCCATGGCGCTGTTCAACGTGATCGTGCTGGCCTGCGCCAACCATCGGCGCTCTCGCACGCTCAAGCTGGTGAAGCAACTGGAGCAGGAGCAGCGCCACGGCTTCCGCTGGTACGAATCATGAAGGGTTTTGCGCGGCTCTGCCGGGCTCGGTCGTTTGAATTTCTGCTGGGCTTGACGCTGGCCCCACCCGTCGCCTCTCCGGCCAAAGCCGTCGAGCTTCCCTCTCCACCCGCGTACAACATACGCATCGAGAATGCGTGGATTCGGATGAAAGATGGCGTCCGCCTCTCCGTGACTCTCTACATGCCTGAGGGCGGTAAGCCAGGAGAGAAATTCCCGCCAGTGCTCGAATATCATCCCTACCGCAAGGACGATGGGACAGCGGCACGAGATTACTCTCTGTACGCTTACTTCGTGCGACGCGGCTACGTCTGCGCCCGGGTGGACATTCGCGGCTTTGGCAACAGCGAGGGCATTCCCACCGATCGCGAATATTCGGACCAGGAGCAGATTGACGGCGAACAAGTCATCTCCTGGTTGGCCCAACAGCCCTGGTCGAATGGCAACGTGGGCATGATGGGCATCTCCTGGAGCGGTTTCAATTCTTTGCAGATGGCCATGCGGCATGCGCCCGGGCTCAAAGCCATCATCGCGGTGGATGCCACTGCGGAACTTTTTCACGACGACGTTCACTATATCGACGGCATGGCCCACGTCGATGAGTTCGAATTGAATATGGACATGGCGCCCGGAATCACCGGCGCGCCCGATTACACGCTCGATGAGAAAATTCTTGGTCCGCGCTTTGACGCGCCGCCCTGGTCGCTGCTTTATTTCAAACATCAGCATGACGGTTCATTCTGGCGAAGTCCGGTACGCTCCTACGGCGAAATCAGGATTCCCTGTTTCCTCATCGGCGGCCTGCTTGACGGCTATCGCGACAGTGTCACCGACATGCTCGAACAAACTCCAGCTCCACTGAAGGCGATCGTCGGACCCTGGAATCACGACTTCCCTCACGAAGCCGTCCCCGGCCCGCAGATCGAGTGG
The DNA here is from genome assembly GCA_963814725.1 of Terriglobia bacterium. GTDB lineage: Bacteria > Acidobacteriota > Terriglobia > Terriglobales > Acidobacteriaceae > JAIQFF01. The sequence goes on along the minus strand of CAWFDY010000009.1, from coordinate 231,187 downwards.
CGAGACGACGCCGTACGCTGGTGGGATTATTGGCTTAAGGGCCGCGACACAGGTGTGCTGAATGACCCGAAGCTAGTCATCTATATGCAGCACTGGCACCCGCCCAATCCGAAGCTGGAGAATGTTCCCGGCGAATGGCGGCGCGAAGATAGTTGGCCGCCGCGCCAGGTTCAGGATATGGCTTTATTTCCGCAGCCCAGCCACAGTCTGGGAAAAAATCCGCCGCCCGACGACGCTCACGAGCTTAAATACATTCCTTCAGCCGGCGTCGAATCCGGATTCTGGTGGGGCGAGCTGTTAAGCGATCCTCGTCCGGTGGACGCGTTCAGCCTGGTTTACGATTCTGCACCGCTCAACGAAGAGCTGCCGATCCTGGGACGGCCGCGCGTCCGCCTGGAAGCGTCGTCCAGCGCGCCCTTGGCCGATTGGTTTGCCAGGCTCTCCGACGTCGCTCCCGACGGAACGGTGACCCAGATCACCGGCGCCGGAATCAATGGGGCCCAGCGCGATTCAATGACGGAGCCACGGGATCTCGAGCCCGGCAAGTTGTATTCTCTCGACATCACCATGCATCTCACGTCGTGGGTCTTTCCGAAAGGCCATCGAATTCGGCTGGCGGTTTCTAATGCTCTGTGGCCGATGGTCTTGCCCACGCCCTATTCCATGACTACAACCCTTGCGCTGGGCAGCGACGGCACCCGGCTCACCCTTCCCGTCGTCCCGGTGCAGGGCGTAGTGGCGCCGGCGTTCCAAAATCCACAACCCTCCGAGGAACGGAAAGATATCAAGAGCCTTGGCTATCCCTGGCCCGGCGAGTGGACGCTCGAGAGAGACGAAGCCAATCAGAAGGCAACCGTGCACTGGAAAGGCAAAGCAGAAACCGACTATCCCTGGGGAAAAGAAGTTGACTACGAGAGTCTGACCTACCACGTAGACGATGCCCATCCGGAGACGAGCCCGGTTGAGGGTGAAGCCGAGAGTGCCTTCACCTTGAAAGGTCGCGAGCTCAGGTGGCGAGGCCACCTGTCGTTGACCACCGACCAGAAAAATTTCTATTACAAGTACACGCGAGAGTTGCTGAAGGATGGCCAGGTCGTGAAGCAGAAAACCTGGCAGGAAACAATTTCACGCGACCACCAATAAAAACTCAGTTTCCGTGTCATCCTGAGCGAAGCAGGAGCCGAAGACCCCTTATTTTACCGGGGACCGATCCGCTTATAGGGCTCTTCGACTTCGTAAGTGCTTCGCGAAGCGAAGCACCTACGACGCTCAGGATGAGAGCTTACTGCTTGTAAACTTTCCCGTCTTTCATCACGAACTGGACATGCTCCAGCACGCTGATGTCCTGCAGGGGATCGCCTTGCACTGCGATCACATCGGCATACTTGCCCGGGGCGATCGAACCCAGGATGTCCGAATGCCCCAGTAAATCCGCCGCCGAAGTAGTGGCGGACTGGATCGCCTGCATCGGCGTCATCCCATACTTCACCATGAACGCAAACTGCCTCACGCTGCGGTCATAAGGACAAACTCCCGCATCGGTGCCGAAGGACAGCTTCACTCCCGCTTTAAGCGCCTTGCGAAAATTCTGGCGATGAGTCTCTCCCATGTCGGCGTCGTGCTGCAGAAAATCTTTTGGTATCTTCCCCTTGCGGCCGGCCTCCTGGATGCATTCTTCGTCATAGATGTCCATGTCCAGATAAGTGCCGTGCTGCTTGGCCAACGCGATGCCTTCATCGTCGATCATGGTCGCGTGTTCTACCGAAGCCACGCCCGCCCGGATCGCGTTCTTGATGCCCTCGGGCGAGTGAGCGTGCGCCGCCACCCGCAGTCCGAAATGGCTGGCTTCATCCACGGCGGCTTGCAGCTCCTCCGGAGTGAACTCCTGCGATTTCGGATTGCTGCCGTGCGTCAGCACCGCACCGCTGGAGAGGACTTTAATATGGTCCGCCCCGTCGTGCACCAGCTGTCGAATCCTCTGGCGCACTTCCCAGGGGCTGTCCGCCTGTCCGTAGCGAAGGTCCCAGGGGAGCGTGATGTCCGGCGCCAGCCCTGTCATGGCCCCGGCGCCGCCGGTAATGGTAACGTAAGCTCCAGCCACGTACATGCGCGGACCTTCGATAAAGCCGCGCGCGATTGCGTCCCGCATGGCAACGTCATTCAACGCCCGGTACACGCCGACGTCGCGCACCGTGGTGAAGCCCTCACGCAGAAAAGTGCGCGCGTTGGGAACCGACGCAAAGGCAGTCTGTGCGGCGGTCATTTTCAATTGCAGGAATGGATCGCCATCCTCGTCGGGCGCGTCGGCGAGGTGGGTATGGCAATCGATCAACCCGGGCAGCACAGTCATCTGTGAGAGATCGATGACTTTGGCATCCGCTGGAATGGCGAGCGCTTTGCCCACCTGTTCAATTTTGTTGTCACGGATAAGAATGATCTGATCGTTCAGCACCGTACCCGCCTGCGGATCCACCAGACGGCCTGCTTTGATCGCCGTCACCTGGGCGGCGGCGGACGCCGCCCACACGAGCAGAAATCCCAACATTGGCGCGATAGTTTTTTTCAATTGTTTCCCCGTGTCCAGATTTTGAATATTCGAAGCCTCAAAATGCGGAGCATCCGGGCTGAAGGAAGCTGTGGTTGCCGGACGCTGGCGATCAGAAACCCTCAATCCGCGGCTGCGGCCGTTCCCTCCAGGCCGCTTCTTAAATCGGCGGCCAGCAGCCGGTGAAACAGATGTTCGCCGGCCTCGCGCCGCACCGACAGCCTGCCCGCGCCATAAGCGCGCGACTTGAGGCCGCGCTGCACCGCCTCGCAGATTCCCAGGTCTTCTTCCTGCACCTGGGCGCCCACGGCCACGCTCTGCTCGTTGTACTCGCGGCGCGCTTCGCTGATGTCGCCAAAATAGAAATCGAAGATGACGCGGCAATGATCCACGTCAAGCGGCAGCACGAGGTTGGTATCCATATAGCCCTTGTAGCAATTGATCATCAGGTTGGGATATTGCCAGAAGTACCAGGCTCGGTCGCCCTGGCGCGTCGAAGCGGTCGCCGCGTCTTCTTTTCCCGCGACCATCGGGCTCGATTGCAGGCAGTAACGGTCCTCGTTCTCGATGGTGTACTCCTTGTAATCGAGTACCGAGTTCAGCCCCTTATGAAGATGCGGGACGTGATACCCGCCGTCGAGAAAGTTATCGACAAACACCTTCCAGTTACAGGCAATATCGTAAGTGCGGCTCTCGAAGTAGTGCAGCTTGTTCACCGCGAGCGGCGCCACACGCTTCACCAGCCCGCCCAGAAACTGCTGAAGCGGGATTGCCTGCGGGTCGAGATTCACGAATACAAATTTTTCCCAGGTCTCAGCTTTTACCGGGACCAGGCCATTCTGCTGGCGTTCAAAATTCTTCACGCCATCGAACTCCGGCATGCCCTTGAGCGAACCATCCAACCCGTAGTTCCAGCCGTGATACGGGCAATGCAGGATGGAAGCCTGTCCGCAAGCCTCCGTGACCACCGCCGCGGCATGGTGCCGGCACACGTTGTAGAACCCGCGGAGGATATTGTCATTGCCGCGCACCACGACAATGGGTTCGCCCGCCACGCTGGCAGTCACAAACTGGCCCGGCTTTTCCACCTGCTCCAGCCGTCCCACCATCTGCCATGTGTTGCTGAAAACCGTTTGCGCTTCGAGCTCCGCAATTCGGGGATCGACATACCACGGTCCGGAAATCGTCGAAGCGTCCTGCAACGCGGCCTTCTCGTTATAGCTCGCGAGAATTTCCGCCACTGGCCTGCGGCTGCTGTTCATGCTCCGATCGCCCTCTTTAACACGTCCAGAAATTGAGTGATGCGTGCGTCCTTTTTCTCCTGGGGATCGCCCGGCCGGCGAAACAGGCCGGGATCCAGCTCCTCCGTCAGCAGAGCGTCCTGGAAGCGTTCCACCGTCCAGTCCAGGATCGATACCATCATCTCCTGATCGATTTCACGAAGCAGCTCCCCGCGTTGCACTCCATAGCGGACGAATGCCACTGTGCCGTAAGGATCTTCCGCCATGAGAAAGCGGTTGATCTCGCGCTTCAGCGTAAGGTCCGTCCCATAATTTCCCAGCAGCGAAACGCGATAGGGAATCCAGTCTTCGTGCAGTAGATGTTCGGTACTTACCAGCCAGTATCGCAACACCTCGAAAAACCCGCGTTCGCCCACATCCGGTGGGGCGTCCAGATAACGGGGAAAAGAACGCACCGCCTTCTTGTACACTTCGAAAAACAACCCGTCCTTGCTGCCGAAGTGCTGGAAAATCGACCCTTTGGCGATGCCGAGCGCAGCGGCAATGTCCCCCACCCGGGCGGCGTGATAGCCCTGCTCGGCAAAGTGACGCATGGCGGCGTCGATAATACGGGTCCGCTTGCCTTCAGACCGGGGCCGCGCCGGCATGCTGCGATAGCGCGGCGGAGAGACGATACTGCTTCCGATTCCACTCATAATTGACCGTGAGTCATGCAGAGTTTACAGAAACGCTGCACAGATTTCAATTCTGTTTATAGGGCGCTCCCAGTAATATAGCTTCCGGTGAGCGCGGTGTCTAACTTTGGGTCATAGCGTGCCTCTATCGCCTTCCACGAAAATTTATGACGCAGTGATCGTCGGTGGCGGCCACAATGGCCTCACTGCCGCCGCTTACCTGGCGCGAGCGGGACTTTCCACCCTGGTGCTCGAGCGCCGCGACATTGTCGGCGGGTGCTGCGTCACCGAAGAAATCGCTCCCGGATGCCGGGCCTCCACGACTTCCTATATAGCCAGCATGTTGCGCCCGGAAGTTATTTCAGACCTGCGACTCGCACAGCATGGGCTGCGCATGGTCCCCTGTGATCCTGCCATTCAGGTTCCCTTCCCGGATGGGCATGTTGTTCCCTGGTGGGCGGATCGCGAACGAGCCAAAGCGGAATTCAAAAAGATTTCGGCGCGCGATGCGGAAACTTTCGTCCAGGTGGATGACCGCCTGAAAAAGCTGGCGCGTTACCTGCAACCGTTTTTCATGCAGCCACCGCCCGAAATCGACACCCGCAGCCTGCGCGGGTGGACCGACCTGTTCCGCACCGGCAGAAAATTCCGCGGCATTTCGAGCGATGAAGTCTCGCAACTCGTTTCTTTTTTGACCGGAAGCCTGGGCGAATTTCTCGACCACAATTACGAATCGGAAAAAATCAAGACCATGTTTCTGGCCAATAACGTCTACGGCAAGCATGGCGGGCCCTACCAGCCGGGCACAGCCATCGGGCTGCTCTTTCATCTGTTGAGCGGCGGCGAGCACGAGACGCAGGGCTTTTACGGGCACGTCATGGGCGGCATGGGGGCTATCACGCAGGCTCTGGCGGCATCCGGACAGGAACTGGGGGTCGAAATCCGTACCTCGGTGCCGGTGGCGCACATCGACGTCCGCGATGGCCGCGCACGCGGTGTGGCACTGGAAGATGGCACCGAGATTCGCGCCCGCATCATTCTCTCCAACGCCGATCCTAAGCGGACGTTTCTCAAGATGGTGGCAGCTTCCGAGCTTCCCGATGATTTTCTGCATTCCATCCGTGGCATCAAGATGGATGGGCCCTGCGCCAAGGTAAATCTGGTGCTCGATGCCGAGCCGCGCTTTACCGGAACGTCCCAGGATGCAACGCCGCTCGAGCGCACTTTCTATACTCTTGTACCGTCCCTGGCCTTTGCCGAACGTTGCTATGACATTGCCAAGTTCAGCGAGATTCCCGAGGAACTGTGGGTGGATTGCGTGGTTTCGTCGAACGCCGACCCTTCGCTCGCTCCGGCCGGGAAACACATTCTGACCTGCTTTGTGCAGTACGTTCCCTACCATCTGCGCGAAGGCAACTGGGATGAAAACCGCGAACTCCTCGGAAATCGCGTCATCAGGAAGATTGCCGAATACGCGCCCAACGTGCCCAATTCAATTGTGGCCCGGCAGGTATTGACCCCTCTCGATCTCGAACGCACGTACGGGCTGACCGAGGGCAATATCTTCCACGGCGATCTCCGCCTGGAACAACTTTTCTTCATGCGCCCGGTTTCGGGATGGTCGCAGTACCGCACTCCGGTCGATGGTCTGTATTTATGCGGTGCTGGCGCGCATCCCGGCGGCGGCGTTACCGGCGCACCCGGACACAATGCCGCACATCAGGTCCTGCGCGACTGGAAGAAGGGACGACTCAAAGAGGCGGTATGAGCACGACCACTGAGATCGGAGGACTGGTGACTGAAAACTGCCGACCTCAGGCCGCAGCCAGTCAACGGTCGAAGTCCTCGGCATGAATCTCGATTCCAAAGCCGGCACGCGCACCGATGCCAGGCCAACCACTGCGGACATCGTGATCCTCGGTGCCGGCGTGATGGGCGCGTCCATCGCATTTCATCTCGCCCGACGCAAGGCCGGGAGAATCGTGGTCATCGACAAGGGTCATGTCGGGCAAGGCGGCAGTGCGCGCTCTTCGGCGCTGATTCGCATGCACTACAGCTATCCTCCGGAGGTGCAACTCGCGCTGGTGAGCCTTTACATGTTCGAGCACTGGCGCGATCTAGTCGGAGAAGATGGAGACTTCCGCAAAACTGGATTTGTCCGCATCGTCCATCCCGGCGAAACCGGACGCCTGAAGCAGAATGTTGATATGCAGCGCACGCTCGGCGTGAATGTAAAACTCATCGATCGCCACGGTTTGAAACAGCTGGAGCCCGATTGGAATGTCGATGACGTCGAACTGGCGGCGTACGAACCCGATTCCGGATATGGCGATGGAGCCGGAGTGGCCAATGATTTCCTTACCCGGGCGCGGGAGCTTGGCGTCACTTATCTTCCCCGAACTCATGCGGTGGACTTTCTCGTGCAGGGCAGCCTCTTGCGCGGCATCAATACGGATGGTGGAGAAATTTCAGCGCCCATTGTGATCGCGGCGACAGGGCCGTGGAGTCAGCCCTTGTTTCAGCGCGTCGGAATCGATCTTCCGATTGAAACTGAGTATCACAAAGTTGCAATCCTCAAGAACGCACCCGACATGAAGGGGGGCAGTTGCGCTTGCATCGATTCCGTCAGTGCGACCTATTTTCGCTCGGACGCGCACGACAAGTTTCTGATCGGAGACTTCTACGGCCAGCGCGGCGCAGATCCGGATAATTTTCCCCAGCGTGCATCCGACGACGAGCTGGAAGAAATTATCGACCGCACCAGCCGCCGCGTGCCGAAACTCCAGAATGCCGAAGTCATGCGCGGGGTCACGGGAGTGTATGACATGACTCCGGATTCGCGTCCGCTGTTGGGCGAGGTCGGCGGTATCACTGGACTGCATGTTTGTGCCGGCTTTTCCGGTATGGGTTTCAAGATTTCTCCTGGGATTGGCCTGGTGATGTCGGAGTTGTTGCTCGACGGCCGCGGCAAAACTGTCGACATCAGCTCGTTTTGTCCCGGCCGCTTTGCCGCCGGCCAGCCCATCAAGGCAGAGTTCGAATACAAAGATGACTAGGCGCAGAACGAACCCTGCGCGCTGTCATCCTGAGCGGAAAAAATGATGAGCGTGGCAAACAGCGAGTGTGAAAAAAGTTAAGGAGCGCACATGACAAAGAAAAAAGGCATTCTCGAACGTCTGAAAGAGGGCCCTGTACTCGGCGACGGCGGCTATCTGCTGGAGCTCGAAAAGCGCGGATGGGTGCGCGCCGGTCCGTTCACTCCAGAAGTGGCTCTGTTACATCCCGATGCGCTCCGCCAGCTCCACATCGAGTTTCGCGAGGCTGGCGCCGATGTCCTGCAGGCCCTGACGTTTTATGCCAGCCGCGACAAGCTGGCCACCGTCGGCCTGGAAAACCGGCTCGAAGAATTGAATCGCACAGCGGTTCGCATCGCGCGCGAAGTCGCGGGCGAGCAATGCCTAGTGGCGGGCAATCTCAGCCTCACCTGGATGTACGAGCCCGACAGCCCGGCCGCGGCGGATCGCGTGCGGAAGACGTTCGACGAGCAACTGGCGGTGCAGGTCGATGAAGGAGTTGACTTCATCATCGGCGAAACTTTTTCATGGCTCGGCGAAGCTTTGATTGCGGTAGAGCGCGCCAGGAAAACCGGCCTGCCGGTGATGGTAACCATTTGTTTCGAAAACACGGACCGGACTGCGGACGGCAAGTCCGCCGCCGAATCCGCCAAAGCCCTGCTGGATGCTGGGGCCGATATTGTCGGAATGAATTGCCTGCGTCCTCCGCAGCATATGCTGGGCTCCATGGAAGAGATGCGCAAGGCCGTCTCCGGCTATCTCGCCTGCCAGCCAGTCGCCTATCGGACGCCAAAGGAAAAGCCCGACTTCACCAGCCTGAGCGAATTCCCGCTGGGACTGGATCCGTTACAGCTTACCCGGAAGGAAATGGGCGACTACGCGCTGCGCGCCCGTGAAATTGGAATCAACTACATCGGTTCCTGCTGCGGCTCGGTTGCCATCCATGTTCGGGAAATGGCCCGCGCGCTGGGCAAGCTTTCCGCGGATGGGCGTATCTGGAAAAAAGGCGGAGAGAAGCCGATGTCGGCCTACGAGTATTACGGGCATGACGATGTTGCCGCCAGCAAGTAGGGCGCGACCGAGAAACAAAAGGCCAGCCCAGGGAGCTGGCCGGAGTTCTTCTCGGGGAAGACCACGCTACTCACAGGGACAACAGCAATAGTAGATCCCGGGACCAACCAAGTGGAACGGGCCAGCAGCGGCCGCCCGTTCGTATTGCCGATAGACTAGGGCGCTTCACAGGCGCACTTGTCATGTAATTGTCATTTTGTTGTTAAAGCCATTCGTTTAGCCCGGGCGCATTCAACGCCGATCGTAGGCGGGACTGTCCGGCGCGGGCGTCTCATAGTTTGTGCCATATAAGTTTTTATGAGCCGCCGGCGGCCTGGCCTGAGCGAGACGCAACACGCCGAGGGTTGAACTGGCGTCCGAGACCGTGACTTCGCGGGTCGCCGCCTTCAGGTTCTCTGGCATCGCCGATTCATACCAGACCCTCATGGTGTACTTGCCGCTGGGAACGCCCGCGATCACTACCTGCCCGCGCCGATCCGAAATGCCGTAGTAGGGAGTGTCGAGAGCGACGATCACGGCGCTCATTTCGGGATGTATATTGCAGAAAATGTAAGAGATTCCCGGACGGTCAAAGTGAACATCGCGGGTACTGCCGGCTTCGTACAGGCCTAAATCGAAGCGCTTGCCTTCAAACAGCGAGAACACGTTATGGAAGAAAGGATCGCGGTTCGGGAATGCCACCACCGAGCCCACCGGCACGACCAATAGATGAGGCTCGAAGCTTTTGTTTCGCTGCACCAACCGAGGCGTCTGAACTCGCGTGAAAGCGGCTGGCTGGGCCGCGACTTCGGGAGAAAGCCACACCAGTACGTTCTCCGCCTGGGATTTCGCGGCTTTATTGCCGCCCACCATTTCGACGCGTGCCGTGAGCGTAACTTCCTGCGCGCAGGCAAGACTGGCACACAAGAGCACCAGGCTGATTCGCAGGCCAGCGTGCGTGGTGAGGTTCGTACTCAAAACAGAATTCCCATGATCAGGTTGATCTGGTCGGCGGTGGGACTGCCCGCGTCAATGTCAAAAGTTCGCAGGTGACGGTACTCACCGGACAACAACAGATCCGAGCGCGGCCTGTATATAACATTCAGCAACGAGCTGCGATTTTGCAGCAGGGGCGCCGGAAATCCCGCGCTCAAGGGGAAGCCCCTCACATCTCCGGCATACGGATTGTCCACTCCAAATGCGCCGTTGAATTCCAGTTTACCCGTAGCCCTGAAGGAAAGCTGCGACCATCCCCCGACCGAGTTCAGCGGGCGCAACTGCCCCGGCTGACCGGCGTTTCCGCTGAACAGCACACTGCGTCCAACGCCGCCGCCCAGCCCGCCCAGGGCGCGGCCGCGATAGAATTCGCCGGTCAGGGTGACACGCTGGGTCAAAGGAACGCTCCAGTCTGTCATTCCGGCCCACCCGTCCACCTGCTGTTCATTGCCCCAATTCTGGCGGCTGTAGTAGCCGGCGGCAGCCAGGGTCAGGGGCCGGTCAAAGACGCTGCGCGTCCATGCCAATCGGGTGGCATAAGCCGGTTGACCCGAACTCTCTCCCGCTTGCGCGAAAGGCGCAAAGTTTGAAGGCAGCTCTCCGGTGACGTTGTCCAGAATGCCGCCTTGCAGCGAAATACTCTGTCCTTCCGCGAGGTGGAAGCGATGTTCAATGCGGACCTGCGGAATCCATCCCCACAAGTTGCCGGCGTAACTGAAAGCCGGAACGGATAATGAAGCAAACGAAGTGGGCGAAAGCGGAGAGAAGAACGCATTATCCTGTCCGGCCACGATGGAAGTATCTTTCCAGTCCATTCGCATGCTGGCAACGCGCAGACGGGCCAGCCCAAAATTGACTCCATTGGGCACGTTCGGAGATCCGCCCGAAAAATCGAATTGAAGGTTTCCTGAAGTCCTGGCTCCGGCGAGCTGCGGCCCAAATACTTCGAGGCCGATTTCCGACTGCCGCATCGAGGCGCCCAACGTCTGCCCGGAGATGCCGGGAATGTTTGGAATGGCCCATGTGGGGACATCCTGGTTATCCACGCGGCCGAGATTGCTGAACAAATTCAGCAATACGATGCCAGAAAGCCGCACCCGGTATTTTGACGCCGCCTCCACTTTCGACTGGTATTGATCGTCCACCTTGCTGCCCAGCAACTGGGTGGATTCTTCCAGTGAAGAAACGCGTTCGTCCAGTGGACCAGACTGCGGTGGAACGGCTGCGTCGTTTCCGGCCTCGACGGACGCCGCCTCGGAAGACTTGCCGTGCGCCGCTTCGAGTTCCTTGCGCAACTGCTGGGTCTCGGCACGGTACTGTCCAGCTTCCGAGCGCAATTCCACAACTGCGGTGCGCAACTCGCGTACCTCGTCCTGCAGGTCGCGGACAGCTTCAGTCATCGAGTCTGCCGGCTGAGCCGTAGGGCTCGCCGCTTGCGACCATCCATTCACACTTCCCGCAAGAAGAAGCAATCCCATCGCGCCGAATCTTGCGATCCTGCCAGGCAAACCATTTTTGTGCTCCACAATTCGCCTCCCGCAACAAACTGATCGAGTCTTGCCCTCGCCCCAAACGGCAGGCGGGACGAAATCCCGGTCTGATTTGGAATGCTACTCCGATTGCAAGGGCTTGGTGCGGGCCATGGGCATGGTTCCCGGCTTTCCTTCGGGCCGGTTCTCGGAGGCCGAAGGCAGGGGAAGCAGCAGGCAAAATACCGTGCCTTCGCCAGAAGTCTTCTCTACGGTCACGTCTCCGCCATGGTCCTGAACGATTTTTTGAACCACGGTCAAGCCCAGGCCGGTTCCATTTTCCTTGCCATGGCTGGTAAATGGTTCAAAGAGTTTCCCGCGAATCAGTTCCGGGATTCCCCGGCCGTTGTCGATGACGCGTATCTCGATTCCGTCGGGCACTCCACGCAGCCCCACATGTATGCGTCCGAATTCGGGTAAAACCGCCTCACACGCATTCAACAGCAGGTTATGCAGCGCGCGTTCCAGCTTTCGGGCGTCAAACCATCCCGAGCTGTTCCCTTCCTGGCTGAAAGTGATGCGGACCTGCTGGAATTCCGGATGCGAACGGATGGCCGCGATCACCCGATCGACCGAACCCTTTACATTGCCGAAGGCCGGATGCAAGGATTCGCGGGTGCGTGAAAACTCCAGGAGAGAGTCGATGAGATCGGTCATCTGATTCACCGCGACTCGAACTTCCTGATAAAGCTCTTCGCGCTGTTCGGAAGATAACTTGCTCTCGCACAGGAATTCGGCGTTGGCCACAATGGCAGCCAGCGAGTGACGCAGATCGTGCGAGATGGAGCTGGCCATTCGGCCGATCGTGGCCAGGCGTTCCGCATCCAGCAATTCCTGCTGAGTACTCCGCAAGCTGTTGCGCATGCGGTTGAAAGCCCGAGTCACCTCGGCGACTTCATCCCCGCCGCGAGCGTCCAGCGCATAGTTAAAGTCGCCTGCCTCCAGGGCCCGCACGCCGGCGACAAGGTTTCCAAGCGGACGGGTAAAAGTATGCGAAATGAAGAAAACCAATGCGCTGCCGCCCAGCACCGCCGCCAGCCCCAACGCCAAAAGCAGCCGGTTGAGGCCATCGAGAAATGCAGTCGCCTGATCGTAGGACTTGAGCACCGTCAACCGCACTGACGGGCTTGCACCCCCTGCGCCGGCAAGATCGAGAGAGGTGATGAGAAAGCGTTCTTCGCCCAGTTGAATTTCTTCCGGCCCGGAACCTTCGGATGCCGGCTGCAGAACCCGTTGCCTGGCCAACTCCGACTCCTGCACCGGCGTCAGAGTGGTTTTGACCACCGCATCGCCATAATAAAATGTTACCTGGCTGGCGGCGATCCTGCCCACCTGCGATGTCAGCCGATCATCAATCTCATATCCGATCACCAGAAATCCCAGCAACCGGTTCTGCTCCGCGGGGCCAAAATAGATAGGCCGCAAGAATACCTCGTAAAGATGCTGCCCCCCGAACCACCAGTGTCCCGAGCTTTCATCATTCAGTGTCCCGGCCAGTGACTGCTGCGCCATTTCACGGGTCAGGCCCGCGGACGCCGTATGCAGCGCGACCACGCGTCCCGTCCGGTCCGCCAGTACGAACAGGTCGCTGCCCGCCAATTGCCACAGGCCGCTGGATGCATCCTGAATCGTGGCCTCGTGCTGCGTGGTCATCAGCGCCCGCAGGTTGGGGAGATCGGCGAGAAGTTCGGCAGAGTGGGTGAGAGTAAGCTCCCGCTCTCTTTGGAAGTTCTGGAAAGTGCTGACTGAATTGCGCAGGTCGGCGAAGATCTCGCGCCTGACCTGTTTCTGTACGCTATGCCGAACCACCAAAAGACTGGTGCAGGTTAGCCCGGCAGAAATCAGCAGCATGGAAAGCAGAAACTTGGATCGCATCCGAAGCTTCAGCATGACCAGACTCTCCTGCTCACGGCAAAATTGCCGTCCGAGCGTCCTGCCGACCAGAATTCCTGATCTCTTCCTGAATCAGCGCACAAACTTGTAGCCCATGCCGTGCACGGTTCGAAAATGCACTGGATTGGCAGGGTCTTTTTCCAGCTTCTGGCGCAGCTTCAGAATATGATTGTCCACCGTGCGCGTTGAAGGATAGTTCTGATAGCCCCAGACTTCGTTCAGCAGCTCGTCACGCGAAATCACGCGTTCCGCATTCTGCAGCAGGAACTTGAGCGTCTTGAATTCCTGGGCGGTAAGGCTGATTGGCTGGCCGTCACGCAATACTTCCATGCGGACAAAATCCACCGAAATGCCGTCGAACCCGTTAACGTCGCTGCTCACAGGCCGCGCGCTGCGCCGCAAGGCCGCGCGCACTCTCGCCAGCAATTCTCGCGGACTGAACGGCTTGGTCACATAATCGTCCGCTCCCAACTCCAGCAGCAGCACTTTGTCGGAGACATCGCTGGCCGCGCTCAGTACGATCACGGGAAGCGCCGGCGCCATCTGCTTGATCTCCCGGCATACATCCCGCCCGGACATCGCGGGCAGCCGCAGGTCGAGCACCACCGCAGACGGGGTCATGGCCCGATAAGCTTCCAGCGCCGACTTGCCGTCCGCGCTGATTTCAACGGCAAAGCCTTCCGCTTCGAACAAACGCTTGAGCGCCTTCTGGACCGCGCGGTCATCTTCCACCACCAGAATCCGTTCCATCGGCCCTCCGGAATATTGAACGCCAAAGCGCGGCAATTCCTCCGCGCGCTGAAGGCCCGGACTGCGGATAGCATCCATTCTCATAGAGATGCTCCTTCTCCCCGAAGCGAGCAGGAGAACGCTATCAAGCTTACTACCACCCCCTCGACGCCGAGGCTCGGCCATGCTGAGTTGACAATATTTTTACAACTGGCCAGCGCCCAAAAACACGTAGACCCGGACGCCCTCGTCCGGGCGGGCGAGCGAAGCTCGCCAGGGTTTTTGGGTAACTTAACTGGGCAAGGCCAGCTCGCCGGGGTGTTTAGGTTAATCTACCTGGCCAAGCCCTGCAACTCCTGAAGCGGGCTTCGCCCGCCGGGCGGGTGAGGCACCCGCCCCTACGTGGGCTGTGGTGGCGCCGAAGGCTACTCTGCCACCAGGAGGTTCTCGGCGAACGGCCATTCCTGATCGATCCACTGCGCCTTGCAGAAAAAGCCGGCGTCGCGGGCAATCTGAGACATCTCCTCGCGGCAATATTTATGGCTGCTTTCGGTCCAGATGGTTTCGCCCTCGAGGAACGAAACCGTGAGTGATGCGCGGGGAATCGTCACCACCTGCTTCTGCCTGGAGCGCAGCCGCATCTCGACGCTTCGTGCTTCGGGATTGAATACGGACACGTGTTGAAACTGCTCGAGAGCGAAATCCGCATCCAGTTCCCGATTGATACGCGCTAGCAAATTCAGATTAAACGCAGCCGTGACCCCCAGCGAATCGTCATAGGCCGCGAGCAGTTGGGGGATTGGCTTTTCCAGGTCGGTCCCCAGCAGCAGGGAATCTCCCGCCTGCAGGATACGGCGCATCTGCAGAAGAAACTCCGCGGCCGCCGGGCGGTCGAAATTACCAATCGTGCTTCCCAAAAACAGCACCAGCAGGTTTTGGCCGGGACGCCGCCGCGCCGCCACCTCGACCAGGCCATCCAGATATTCGCGCTCAAAACCCACAATGCTCATGCAATCGATGTCGCCAAGTTCGCGCTCGCACATGGCAAGGGCCGTAGGAGAAATTTCAATGGGAAAGTAGGAGACATGCTGCCGCCGGCATAAGGCTTTCAGCAGCCATCGCGTCTTTTTCCCGCTGCCGCTGCCCAGTTCAGCCACCGCCACCGGCCCCGGCACCTGCTCCACGATCTCGTGGGCGTGCCGCCGCAGAAGGCGTTCGTCCGCCCGAGTCAGGCCGTACTGCGGCAGAACGCTGATGACTTCAAACAATGCCGATCCCACATCGTCATAAAGATATTTGGATGGCAATTCCTTCTGCCCGCTTTTGGTGAGCCCGGCCCGAACGTCCGCCGCAAACTCCTGAACCGGATCTGCTGTAATGGCATGCGTCAGCATGAAGTGCCTTTCAGGAATCATTTAATGACTCACACAGCGGAAGCCCGCATAAACGTATTGATAATGGGGCTGGAACCAGTTGCGGAACGATCGCCGGAGCATGCAGCTCGCCGTGCGCGCGCTCCCGCCCTTCATCACGAAGTGTTCCCCATCGAAGAAGTTGGCCGAATAACCCGGATAAAACTCGAAGGGCTGAAATCCCGGCAGTGGTCCGAACACGGCGGAAGTCCATTCCCAGCCGTTGCCCACGAGATCGGCGACGCCGAAGGCGCTCTGGCCTTGTCGGAATGCGCCTACCGGCGTGGGATCCCAACTTTCGAAATCAAAGTTTCCGAATCTGCGGTCAGGCATTTCGCTGCCCCACGGAAACAACCTCTCGATTCCTTCCGGCGTGCCGTAGGCCCCGCGATGCCACTGCGCCTCCGTTGGCAACATCTTTCCCGTCCATTGCGCGTACGCGCTGGCTTCCGCATGACTTACATAAACTGGCCAGTCGGGTGGCAGCGGCACCTCTTCAAACATGGTGCGATAGAACCACTGGCCGTTTACCTGACTCCAAAACACCGGGTGCGAGATTCCATGCCGGGTCTTCCAGTTCCATCCCGCTTCTGTCCACAGACCCGGATTCTCGTACCCGCCCGCTTCTACGAACTGTAGATATTCCCGGTTGGTGACTTCGAATTGGTCGATCGAGAAGGAAGGCACTGCGACGCTCAAGGCTTCATACTCATTGTCCCAGCCAAAACTGTTGTTTTGACCTCGATCCAAACCCAGCGTGGCCTCGCCTGCGGGGATCTCGATCATGCGCGGTTCCACCGGGCGCAGGACCAATTCCGGCAGCCGTGGCTTGCGGACTTTATTATCGAAGGGCAACTGGTGCAGCATGTAAGCCAGCGTCTCCGCGTGCATCAGGCGGTGCTCGATCGCGACATTCAGAAGTTGATCGCGAGACGCCTGAACCTCCCGGCTCAGGCCGGCGAACTCCAAAGCCGCAAGTCCGTCGTCAACAACTTGCCGGAGCTGGTTTACATACGCCCGCACTTGCTCGAGAGAAGGCCAATCGGAAGGCTGGTCGGTTGGCAGTCCTCCGCCGACGGGATCGATGCCAAATGCGAAGAGGTTGTCGAACTCGGAATGAAAATCGGTTTGGGTCAGAATGCGGCCGCGCAGCAGGTTCCAATCGAACGCTTCCAAGTGGCCGATATAAAAAACTATGCGGTGCCGCTCCGGAATCGGCCGTTCGTAAAGAAACTCGGGCTTGACGTGTCCAAACAAGCGGTCGGTTTCCGCACGCGCCTCGCGAAGCCGGGTCAGTAAAAGGTGTTGCACCTGAATGGGGTCCTGAACCGCGAGCATCGCCGACTCTCCCCTCGACTGCAGACCTGCACAACCACAGAGTATTCAGATGATCGAACCGCCAGAAAGTTGCTCAGCTTCTCGGGATAAACGCGCCTGATCCTCGATTCGGCCCGGTTGAAACCGAGCTGGTAAAAACTGACAGTAACCCCGAACGCACGAGAATGACAGCCGGAAGTGGCGATGGGCCGTGGCTGCACGATTATGTCTAGGCAGATACCGACTGGTATTCCGCGTACGCTCCCTTGAAATCCGTAATTTGATGACTTCCCTCAAAGTGCCAGATTCGGGTGGCCACTTCATCGAGCAGATCTTCATCGTGCGTACATAAAAGGACGGTTCCCGAATAGCGCTGCAGGGCAATGTTGAGCGCGTTGATCGACTCCAGATCCAGGTGGTTCGTGGGTTCGTCGAATACCAGAAAGTTCGGCTTCTGCAGCATCAGCTTGCAGAAAATCAATCGCGCCGCCTCGCCGCCGGAAAGGACTTCGGTTTTCTTGTCGCCATCTTCGCGAGGAAACAGCATCTGTCCCAGCAATCCGCGAATCTCTTCATTGGACGCCGCCGGATCCCACTGGTGCAGCCATTCAAACGCACTCATACCGGGCTGGATCAAAGCCTTGTGATCCTGGGCAAAATATCCCACCGCCGCTTCGTGCCCCCATATGACTTTTCCACCGGACACAAATGGCCCGTCATAGCCGCTCGTCTGGCGCAGTTCAGATTCCGGAATCGTCGGAGAATTCGCCAGCAGCGCATTCAGCAGCGTGGTTTTCCCGGCGCCGTTCCGGCCCATCAATGCAATCTTTTCCCCGCGCACCACGCTGGCAGTGAAGTCTCGAATCACGTCCGCGCCGTCGTAGGCCTTGGACAGCCCTTCCACTTCGAGAATGTGCTTTCCCGAAGGACGCTTCTGCTCGAATTTCAGGTACGGGCGCTGTATGTTCGATCGCGCCAGCTCCGTCACCTGCAGGCGCTCCACTTCCTTGCGCCGGGATTGCACCTGGCTGGAGCGTGTACCGGCGGAGAATCGCGCGATGAATTCGTTCAACTGCGAAATCTTCTTCTCGCGTTGCGCGTTCTGCGATTCGATCTGCGACCGTATCTGTGTCTTCGCAATCACCATATCGTCGTAAGTGCCGGTATAGGTGATGATGGTCTGATAGTCGATGTCGGCGATGTGGGTGCATACCCGGTTGAGAAAATGGCGGTCGTGCGAGATGACGATCACCACACCGTCATATTGATTCAAGAATCCCTGAAGCCAGTGGATCGAATCCAGATCCAGATAGTTCGTAGGCTCGTCGAGCAACAGCGCCTGGGGATGTCCGAAGAGTGCCTGCGCCAGCAGCACGCGCACCTTCTGTCCGCCTTGCAGTTCGCCCATCTTGCGGTCGTGCAAGGCATCGGGAATGTCCAGGCCTTCGAGCAGGATGGCGGCATCGCTTTCCGCGGTATAACCGTCCTCTTCGCCAACCACGCCTTCAAGTTCTCCGAGTTTCATGCCGTCCGCGTCGGTCATCTCCGGCTTTTCGTAAATCCGGTCGCGTTCTTCCATGGCCGCCCACAAGCGCTTGTTGCCCATGATGACGGTATCGAGCACGCGGTACTTGTCGAAGGCAAACTGGTCCTGGCTCAATACACCCAGTTTCTTGGGACGCACAACCGTTCCCTTCTGCGGCTCGAGCTCGCCGGTCAAAAGGTTCATGAAGGTGGATTTCCCAGCCCCGTTTGGACCGGTCAGGCCATAGCGCTTCCCTGGCGTAAAGCCGGTGGAGACTTCATCGAAAAGAACTTTTGCGCCGTAGCGCATTGACACGTTACTGACTGAAATCATGGTATTTAAAGGAAGTGCGGAGAATTGCCCTAAGGCGGGAACGCAGCTTCTGTAATAAGAATATCACGAGGGGTAACAGACCAAGGTTGCTCCACCCGCCTTCGCGCATTTTGCGAAAAGGCGGGATTTAAGGGCTCTACCCCGCTTGCGACTTGAGAGCAGCCGATTTTCCTTGCATCAGGCGCACCGCCAGCCAAGCGCCAAAAATCGCGTCGAACGTCAAACAGAAGCCGGGCCACCAGCTCGGTACTCCTGTGTTTGCAATGAAGCGGTGATGGACAAAATCAAAAACTCCGTGGCCAACGACGGCAGCAACGGCGAACCAAAGACTCCTCTTAAAGCCGAGTACAGCCAATAGCAGAAATCCCGTCGCCACCGCGGTCTCAGTCAAGAGCGCCCGCGCAGAACCTCCCATCACCGCAAACAATACATAATATGAAGCGATCACGATAAGCACGGTAGGGTAAAAAGCGCGCTCGCGATCCAGGCCAATTGCGCTGGCGAAGCTGGCCACCGCCACGGCGAGGATCAAACCAATCAGATATTCCATTTCACTCCGACTACGGCTTTTCCCATTTCCCCGACTCTGCAGACCGGAAAATGGCTTCGATCACCGCCATGTTCCTGATCGCATCTTCGAGCGGGACCGCCACCTCGCCTCCCTCTCGAATTGCGCGAGAGAAGGCGTCCCCCTGCAGCATGTACTGGTCGCAGACAGGAAATTCCTCAACGCTGATACCGCTGCCGAACAAGTCGCGTCCGTCGTCAATGAAAATTCTGCAGGCACGATCAGGCGGAGCATTGAATGGAATTTCAATTTCGATCCGCCCCTTGGTCCCAAAAAACTGCATACGCTGATAAGGCACGAGCTGCATGCTGCATGTAAAAGTCGATTGTCCCGAAGGAAAATCGAGCATGACGGAAGTCAGCCGGTCGACTTTCATCTCCGGGTCGCGCTCCACCAGTCCAAGCACCCGCGCAGGCTCTTCCCCAAACACAAATCGCGACGTGTTAATGGGATAGGATCCGATATCCATGACCGCTCCGCCGCCATAGTCAGGAATATTCCGGATGTTTTTGGGGTCGTTATTGAAATAACTGAAAAAGGCGGTGGCCGCGCGCAAGGGGCCGATCCGTCCCGACTTGACCAGCTCGCGGACGCGCAACCATTGCGGATGAGTGCGGACCATGAATGCCTCGCCGATCTTCACTCCGGTACGGTCCCGCGCCGCCAGAAGCTGCCGCGCCTCCGCTGCGGTCAGGCTCAGCGGCTTCTCGCACAGCACATGCTTGCCGGCTTCCGCCGCCTTGATCGACCAGGGAACATGCAACTGGTTCGGCAGCGGATTGTAGATGGCATCGATTTCCGGATCGCCCAGCAACTCTTCATACGATCCGTAAGCTTTGGCAATGCCCAGGCCTCGGGCCGCGCCTTCCGCCTTGCTCAGGTCGCGGGAGGCAATCGCGGTCACGTCGCACCAGTCGCCCTTTTGCATTCCCGGGATGACTTTTTTGACGGCAATTTTGGCTGCGCCCAGAATTCCCCATCGAACTTTGTTAGCCATATGCGGACATGATAGCCGTAAATTCACCTTCGCAGAACAGATCCGCCTGCAAGGCAGGCCTGCCCCGATGAAACGTCATCCTGAACTTGTGTGAAAGGATCATCTTCCCAGCCCGGGGTAGGTTATCCTTGTTCATGCCGCTTCAAACTCCGCCTAGAGACCAGCAGCTCATTCAAATCGTGAATTCTGCGTTGGCCGATGCCTTCCAGAAGAGCAGCCAGTGGCTGGCCTGCAAGCCCGGCTGCTCGCAGTGTTGTGTCGGCGTTTTTGCCATCAACCAGCTCGACGCGATCCGGCTGAGAAACGGATTGGTTGAACTCGAACGGCAGGATCCTCAGCGGGCTGCTCGCATTCGCGAACGGGTCAGCGCAACCGTCGCCCGGCTTTCACCAGATTTTCCCGGAGACATAACCACGGGTCTGCTGAATGACGATGACTCCGACGAAGCGTGCAAGCAATGGGATGACTACGCCAACGACGTCCCTTGCCCGGTGCTGGATCCGGAAAAAGGAACCTGCGAGCTGTATGAATTCCGTCCCGTAATTTGCCGCACCTTCGGGCCGGCCATGACTTCCGAGGACGATCTGGGACATTGCGAATTGTGCTTTGTGGGCGCCTCGGAAGAAGAAGTGATGGCGCACGAAATGCATCCCGATCCGGATCATCTGGAAGAGGCTTTGGTGAAAGAACTCGAGCAGACCACGGGCGCCAAAGGCGAAACGATTATCGCGTTCGCGCTGGCGCGCGGTGCATAGCCGGCCTTGCGATAGCCAGCTGCGCCTCTAACCCTTCTTCTTTTCCAGCTCGCTCCAGCGTGAGTAAAGTTCGTCCACTTGATCTTGCGCGGCTTCCATCTCCGCATGCGCGGCCAGCAGACGAGGCCCGTCACTCGCAATCGCCGGGTCTTCCAGTTGCTCGCGTTTGCTTTGCAGCACATGCTCCGCCGCGGCAACACGCTGCTCGATGGAGGCGTAATCCCGCGCCTCGAGATATGACAGTTTCGTTTTCGCCGGCGAAGATTCTTCGGAAACCCCCGTCCGGGGAAGCGAGCGGGCACCGGGTCTCGCGGGCTGCCTGCGCTCCGCCTGCCAGACCTCCCACTGCGAGTAGTCGGCAAAACTTTCCGCGCCGCCCCGCCCATCGAGCCCCAGAACAATCGTGGAAACGCGGTCCAGCATGTAGCGATCGTGCGTAACCAGCACCAGCGAACCGGCAAACTCCAGAAGACTTTCCTCCAATATTTCGAGAGTCGGAATGTCCAGATCATTGGTCGGTTCATCCAGCAGCAGGACATCAGCGGGCTGGAGCATGAGTTGGGCGATCAGCACGCGCGCCCGTTCCCCTCCGGAAAGGCGTTCCACCGGCTGGTTGAGCTGCTCTCCGGTAAAAAGAAATCGAGCCGCCCACGAGGCCACATGGATGACACGATCCTGATAAATCACCGAGTCGCCTTCGGGAGCGAGAGCGCGTCGCAGGGTCACATTCGAATCGAGTTCGCGAGTCTGGTCGAAATACACAATGCGGAGCCACTCCGCCCGGCGAATCTCTCCGCCGCTTGCGGACAACTCGCCGCGCAGCAGCCGCAGCAGTGTGGTTTTTCCGCTGCCATTCGGCCCCACCAGTCCCACCCGCATCCCCGCGGTCAAGACAAAATTCAGTTTCTCAAAGAGTGTGCGCGACTCAATTTCATAGGAGAGGTCTTCCAGTTCGATTAGCCGCTTGGTCTTTCGGTCACTGGCGGAAAAATCGATTTGCGCACTCGCAGTCCTCGTTCTGGCATTCAGGTCGGCGAGATCACCCATCAACTCATTGGCTTTGCCGATACGCGCCTTGGATTTTCTCGTCCGGGCTTTCGCTCCGCGCCGCAGCCACTCAATCTCATTGTGGACGAGATTCTCCAGCGCCTCCTGGCGCTTCGATTGCGCGTGCAGGAATTCTTCCTTCTTTTCCAGGAAGGTGCTGTAGCTTCCCCGCACCCGCAGGATTCCGTCGGGATAGACGCGGCTAAGCTCGGCCATGTCGGTAGCGATATTTTCGAGAAAATAGCGGTCGTGGCTGACGATTACGCTGGCAAATGCCGCCTGCTCGAGCACTTCTTCCAGCCACTCGATTCCGGCCAGATCCAGATGGTTGGTGGGCTCATCGAGCAGCACGATGTCCGGCCCCTGCACAATGGCCTCGACAATCGCCAGGCGTTTTTGCCATCCTCCGGAAAGCGACGCAGCTTCGGCGTCGAGATCTTCGAAACCGGCGCGGCCCAGCGTCTCCGCAAATCGGGTACCCCGCTCGGTAGAGTGAACCTTGCTGCGCTCCATGGCGTCGTCCACCGCAGAGCGCACCGTCGTACCCGGTTTGAATTTGGAATCCTGCTCCACGTAGCTGACGCGCAGGCGTTTCCGGAACGCCACTTCTCCGCTATCCGGAGTCTCGTCGCCGGCCAGAATTCGCAGCAGGGTTGATTTGCCGGAACCGTTTGGACCGATTAGTCCAATCCGGTCGCCTTCCGTCACCGTGAATGAGACATTCTGGAAGAGCGGATTGGCTCCAAAGGCTTTGGAAATTCCCTGAACATTAATGATGGGTGGCAACGGCTGGCAGTCTCCAAGTATTTCTCAGGTCTCTCTATTGAGGTTAACAGGAAACGAAGATCACGGACCACGTGGCGACAGGCGCCCCCGCCTGTCCTGGTCGAGCGAGGCTCGACAAGGGGGTGTGAGAAATCTTGTCGAGCTTCGCTCGACCATCCAGCCGTGGGCGGCTGCCCCCACGTGACCAGTGACGTCACTTCACAAACCTCAATCCATGAGGCACCAGATGAGGGAACACATGCGCATATAGCATCACGATAATTCCGACAATGGCGCCCAGTACTATCGAATGCCAGAATACGAACCGGAAGATGACGCCTTCATTGCCCACCTGGTTGGTAGCCGAGGTTGCAATCGTGATGGATTGCGCGTCCACCATCTTGCCCATCACGCCGCCCGCACTGTTGGCGGCGCACATCAGAACCGGATCGATGCCGAGTTGTTGCGACGTGATGCGCTGCAGGCTGCCAAAGAGCGCGTTCGACGAAGTATCGCTTCCCGTAAGCGCCACGCCCAGCCATCCCAGAAATGTACCGAAAAATGGATAAGCCCACCCGGTGCGAGTGAACGCCATCCCCAGCACCGCGTCGAGTCCCGCATACCGGGTCACGTAGCCCAGCCCCAGCATGAACGAAATGGCGATCATGGCCAGCCGCATTCGCACCAGCGTGCGCCAGAAAGTCTTCGCGATCTGGACCGGCGACAGGCCCAGCAGCAACCCGGAGATGACGGCGGCGATGAAACATCCTGTCCCGGTCGCTGCCAGCCAGTTAAAATCGTAGCGCGCTGCTTCAGGCGTCGGACTGGAGACAACCGGAGAAGCCCGGTACACAGCGTTGTGCAGATAAGGCACGTCCCATCCTGGCGGTCCCGGTCGCACCGTGGCATCGGCCAGCACAACACGGAAAGCCGGGGTAGTGGCCTCATTCATCGCCAACTTGACTGAGGGCAGGCCCCAGACCAGAACCGTGATCGACAAAATGCCAAACGGCATCCATGCTTTCAGAATCTGGCCTAAAGAGTAGGATCGGACTCTACGATTCTTGTCGAAGTCTTTAGCCTCCCACTGGCCCCCGAAGGCGTCTGCGATTTCTCCTGCAGGCATTTCCCTTTCGATCTTTTCGTCGTAGTCGAAGCGCCAGATCTTTTTTGGCTTCCAGAATTTCAGAAAGATCACGGCGGCGACAATCGAAACCGCGCCCGCCATAATGTCCACCAGGCTGCTGTCCACATAGTTCGACCACAAGAATTGGATTGAAGCGAAAGTGACGCCCACTACGACGATCGGGGGAAGGACTTCAAATGTCTCCCGCCAGCCCACCATGGCACGGACCAGCCAGAAGGGCATAAGCAATGCCGTGAACGGAAGAATTCGTCCTATCATGGCGCTCAAATCCGATTCCGGCAAACCGCAAGCCGCGGCCAGAATGTGGATGGGCACTCCAATGCCTCCCCATGCAACCGGCGCGGTGTTGGCAATCAGATTCAGCGCGGCGGCGTGAAATGGCCGGAAACCCAAGCCGATCATAAGCGCCCCCGCGATCGCCACCGGCGCCCCGAATCCGGCTGCGCCCTCGATGAACGCGCCGAAACAAAAGGCGACCAGAAGCACTTGCAGGCGGCGGTCCGCGGTGATGCCCGCAATGGATTCCTTCATGATTTCAAATTGACCGGTTTCGACGGAGATGTCGAAAAGGAATACCGCCGCGAGCACAATCCAGGCAATCTTGAGCAATCCAAATGCGGCGCCATAGAAAAAACTTGCGGCCGCCAGAACCCACGGCATCCCAAAAAATACGACGGCCACCGTGGCCGCTGTCAGGGCGCCGAAGATCGCACACCAGTGCGGCTTGACCTTCAGCCCAACCAGCAAACCGAATAACACGAAGATAGGCAGGGCCGCGACCAGCGTTGAGAGCCACCAGCGGCCGAACGGATCATAGACCTGGATCCAGTGCATATTAGGGAAAGTGATTCCTTCGTGAACCTTCGTGTCCTTCGTGGTTCACGCTTTTGATTTTTCTCTAACCGCGAAGGACACGAATTTACCCGAAGAAAACCGATTACCGCCAGTTGGATGGCACATCCACGTACGAACGGTCGAGCGCGGCAATCGATGTGCATCCCAGCAGCTTGAGGGTGCGTTCAACATCGGCGCGCAGGATTTGAATCGCGCGCGTGACTCCAGCTTCGCCTGCGGCAGCAAGGCCGTAGGCGTAAGCGCGTCCGCAGAGCACAGCTTTCGCACCCAGGCAGATCGCTTTCACAATATCGGAGCCGCGACGGATTCCGCCGTCCATCAACACTTCGACCTGGCCGCCCACCGCCGCCACCACTTCGGGCAGCGCCTTTAACGATGGCGAGACACCGTCGAGCTGGCGTCCGCCATGATTCGATACCACGACGGCCGACGCTCCTTCGTCCGCGGCGCGGCGAGCGTCATCCGCCGTGAGCAATCCCTTTATCACCATCGGCCCCCTCCAGAGCTTCCGAATCCAGCTCAAATCCTGCCAGGTCACCGCCGAGCTAGCCAGGGCCGAACCCACTCCCACCAGCTTCATCGGTCCGGTGCCCGGCAGCACGACATTCGGCAAGTTGGACAGGCCGCCATCGAGCAAGTATTGGACGATCCATCCCGGGCGCGCCAGCATTTGCGGCATGAACGGAATTTTGGCAAGGATGTTGTTTCCCAGCAGCTCAGTCATGCCATTGCGGAAGTCACGCTCGCGCATGCCCGCAATTGGAGTGTCGATGGTCACCACCAGCGCGGCGCAGCCGGCCGCGCGAGCCCGCTCGATCACCGCTTCGGAAGCCTCGCGACCGCCGATCAGATACAACTGAAAGCAGACCGGTCCCGAGGACGCCGCTTTGACGTCTTCCAACCGATGGCCGGAAATTGTGGAGAGAATGTAAGCCGTCCCGGCGGCTCCAGCCGCCCGCGCGGCACCCGCCTCGCCATCGGGATGCATCAGGCGGCTGTAGCCAATGGGAGCCAGCAAGGCCGGAAATGACACGTCGAGACCAAGCACGCGCGTCCGCAAGTCGCAACTGGAAACAGGCACGGCGTAGCGCGGACGAAAGGTGACGTCGTCAAACACTCGACAGTTTTCCCGCAGTGTGACTTCGCCATCGGCCCCGCCATTCAGGTAATCGAAGACAGGCCGAGGCAGGCGCATGCGCGCCAGAGGCCGAAGATCATCGATACAGACGACACGAGGAGACGCCACCGCTCGTGATCCCCTGCTCATCTCCGGTCCCCAAAACCGTCACTAGAAAGATTCTTTCGTTTCATGCCCGCCCCCGCTATCAAAACACGCGATTATACCGGACAGCCGCCGCCAGTACGCGCGGCGCCCTGATTTTGTTGCTGAACTCCTTCGCGTCCTTCGCGGAAATGCTTTGCGAACTTTGCGGTAAAGACTTTGATCTCCGCAGCCATCTGAAAAGACAAATCTTGAAACGCAAAGTTCGCAAAGCACGCAAAGTAGGCGATTAAGGGCATTCCTTCGTGCACCTTCGTGTCCTTCGTGGTTAAAAAGGTTTTGATTCTCGACCCGGACACACGAAAAAATCCCCCAGCACGAAGGCGCACGAAGGGTCCAAAAGCAGCTTCTCTCTCCACCAAAAGCTTAGAATTGCCGTGACAGGTGCTCGTTATGACCCAGCTATTTCGAATTTCTCTTACTGCGACGATCGCGATCTTTGGTGTCCTGGCGGTCGCTCAAGATCCTGCCGCCAGGCCTTCCAGACTCGCCACTGACTTCGACTGGTCATCGCGCCCGGCCGAGGCTCTGGGTCAGCCCGGAAGCAAGACGGCCACCCTTGCCACTTGCCCTCCCGGCGTCAAGGGCAACGAACCTGAATATTGGATCCTCATCAACGAATCGGAACCCACCCGGGTCACGGGCGGAACTTGTGCGGGGGATGGCCGTCCCGGAACTCTCCAGTTTTTGAGCCGGCAGCCTCATGCCGCGGGAGAAACTATTTCCAGCGCATCCGGCGGGTTGCAGGAGGCCATCATCGCGGCCCGTTACACGCCCACCAATCCTCCGGGCACTCCCCAGTCCGGAATGGTCGTCGTGCCGCCCCGCGAACTCAAGGCTTTCGCCCGAGTCTCGATTCGCTCGTCCAACATCACCGTGGATTTCTCGGGATCGATCGTCGAGTGCTGGATGAATGACACCTGCATCTTCGTCGGCAATCCCTCGAACTCGAATGCCTACGGCGACATTACCCTCATCAGTCCACGAGGGCGGGCGACGGTCGTCAACGGCCAAAAACCATTTATTGAAGTCAACGCGCAGAAGACCCGCCTGTTCAACGTATCCACCCGGGTTAGTGCAAGTGGAGGAACATTCGGAAGTTTTGTCCAGGTGGACGACGACCAGGCTTTCCTTCTCGACGGGCTGGACACGAGCCTGGGGGGAGGCGTCCGCTGCGACGCGACGGCGTGCAACCCCGTTATTTACGCACCCGGCCCGTTCGCAACCTTTCCCGGCGTCGGGTGGTTGAAGAATCTGAATATATCCCTGCAGTGCGGAGGCAACGGGATCGACTGGCAGGCGGGCAACACTCTGCGAATTTCGGACAGCGTGATTCAAGGCTACGCCCAATTCGGCGTCCGCGCCGGCACCCGCCGAGGCGGCTACGGCGGGTTTGAACTGGACAACGTGTATGAGGAAGTCGGCAACTGTAAAAATCCTCTCGGCAAGATCGGCCAGGCCGGCGTGATCGCGCAAGGCAATACAGTCAGGATTCAAGGTGGAGAAGCGCCCACCGGATGGTTTCCCCGCTTCGCCGCGACCGGGAACACAGATTATCGCTATTACGTGGTCGCGCGGAACCCGTCGTTTGGAGCCTCAAACCCGCTTTACGCCGGCAGGGCGCTGACCAACGGAACTGGCAGCATCGTTGTGACCGCAGCCGAGATCGTCGGCGCCGCCAGCTTCGATGTGCTGCGCGTGACCGCGCTCGGCGGCCAGCTTGACCAGGCGCCTTATGGGACCGGGAACTTTGCCGTGGTCACAAATGTCTCCCGAGCCTCAGCCTGCTCGAAGAGCGTCTGCACTTTCACCGACACCCAGGCTGCCCTTCAGCCCTACCGTGTGGAAGTTCCGACTTACTTCCCGCTGATCGACTTCTGGCCGGGAAATCTAGTGCTGGGCACAAGCGTGGATTCCGGCAGTGGCCTGGCCGGAGCCCGAGCCTGGATGGATAAAGCCCCGTCCAACGTGGTCGCGGTCCAGGGCACCACCGAACCCGCGTTGATCTCCAATAGCTGCGATTCGATTTCGGGATGGACGCCCCTATGGCTGAGCTGCTATTCCGCAATGGCCCCTTCCGCGTTTTTCCAGCAGGGGGCATTCCTGATGGCAGTAAAGCCCAATGCGGACGCCGGACATTGGACCAACCTGAAAGGCCGCATGAATTTTTCCACGCTGGGGACGGGCCCAGGTCACATCATCACGCTCTCTGATTCCAACTTCCAGAAAACCATCGCCACCGCCAACAACCGGCCCGGCAATGACGCCAGCGACGCGTTTATCGGATACGACCAGGGAGACGGAAACCCTTTGAATGTCGGAATCAGCTTCGGCGCCCCGAAGTCACTCTCCAGCTACATTGGAAATCCTGGCGATGGGGAAAAATGGCTGGAGCGGCTGACCGCAAACCTCAAGATGTTCACTGTCCCCATTTCGATTCCCTCGATGGCGCCGGCCCGCGCCTCCGATCCCTGCGTCGCCGGCACGGAAACCTGGGATTCGAATTTCGTTTACATCTGCATCGCAAAAAACACGTGGAGGCGCGCCCCGCTGGCTTCGTGGTAAAAAAATTGTCATCCCCAAGCGGAGTGTCATCCCGAGTACCTTGTCATCCTGCGCGGAGTAAGTGCTTCGCTTCGCGAAGCACTTGTGGAGTCGAAGGACCGCTATAGCTCCACTGCAGTTGTTCCTGAGGGGTTCGCAAACGAGCCATAAGACTCTGCCAGCTGAGGTGAAGTTGTAGGGTTTTAAATGACAGCGCTAAACGCCTGCCGCAACCGTGCGCTGCATCTCGGGCGCACCGCTGCGACGGTTCACTTTTAGCAGCAATTCAGATATGGCCTTATGATCCGCGGGCTGGGAGAAGTAATAACCCTGGGCAAAGCCGCAATCCAGCGCCTTCAGCTGGTCCACTTGCCGCTCCGTTTCAGTTCCTTCCGCAACCGTTACCAAACCCAGGGTCTGGGCCAGCATGATGATGACCTGGACGATCTTGTGGCTCTCCGCATCGCTGTCCATATGAGAGATAAACGCTCGATCGATCTTCAGCGAATCCACGGGAAACTGCTGCAGGCGGCTGAGCGACGAATACCCGGTTCCGAAATCATCGACGCTCAAACGCACGCCCAGAGATTTCAGTTCTGAAAAAACCGCGGCCGCTTTCTCCGGATCGCCCATGGCGATGGTCTCGGTTATTTCGAGTTGCAGCTGGTCAGGATCGAGCCCGGTCTGCTGCAGAATTTCTCCGATCCCCTTAGCAAGGTTGGGATGAGCGAATTCCTTCGATGTAATGTTGACGCTCATGGTGAGCGGCGGCTGCGCGGGAAATTGCGCCTGCCAGGCGCGCAGTTGCTCACAGGACTCGCGCAGCAGCAATCGATTCATCGGGATGATGAGGCCCGTCTCGTCCGCCACCGCAATAAACTGGGCCGGCGACAGCAATCTTTCGCCGCACTGCCAGCGGGTCAGCGCTTCGAAGCCTGTAATCCTGCCGGTTTTCAGGGAAACGATGGGCTGGTAGTGAGTTCTGAATTCGCCCAACTCCAGGCCTTTGCGCAGTTTCGTCTCCAGTTCGAGACGCCGGACGGCCCCGTCATGCATGGCCGCGTCGAAGACCTCGCAACGCGCCTTCCCTGCCCGTTTGGCGCGGTACATGGCGATGTTGGCGTCGCGCAGCAGATCTTCCGCATGGTCGCAAGCCGCTGTGCTCAATGCGATTCCCACGCTGGCGTTTACGACAATTTCATATCCATGCACGGTGAAAGGGACCGCGAGCCTGCTCTGCAGCCGCTCCGCCACTCGTATGGCGTCGCTCGGGTTTCGTATGTCTTCCAGCAAGATGGTGTATTCGTCGCCGCCCAGCCGGGCCAGCGTGTCGTCCCTCGATGGCTCCAGTTGCGGACGCGCGATGGTATCCACTTCCCGCAGCGAGGCGGTCAGCCGGTGACTGATTTGAACCAGAACTTCGTCGCCCACCGTATGCCCCAGGCTGTCGTTAAAGACCTTGAATTCGTCGATGTCGATGAAGAGCACGGCGAATTTGTAATCGGTGTGGCGCTTCGATAGCACCAGCGCGCGCTGCAGGCGGTCGAGGAAAAGAGCACGATTGGGAAGATTTGTAAGACCATCGTGGAAGGCGTTGTGCGCCAGCAACTCTTCCGCGCGTTTGCGCTCGCTGATGTCGCGATTCACAATCACCAGTTTTTCGATTTCGCCCCGGGCATTCAGGATCGCGCTGGCGGTGGATTCCAGAATGCGCCACGAACCGTCCTTATGGCGTATGCGGTACTCCATCCTCTGGCCCTGGCCCGTGGATCGTGCTTTGTGCGCCGCCTCCAGTACACGATCCCGGTCATCCGGATGAATCTGCTCAATCGACGAAGTGGCCCGCAGCTCTTCCGCCGAGTAACCCAGAATGTGCTGGTATGCCGGGCTGTTGTAGATCCGGTTTCCCGCGCCGTCCACGACCGCGATCATGTCCGCGGCGTTTTCCGTGATCAGCTGAAAAAGCTGGTCACGTTCCGCCAGCCGCCGCCTGATTCGCTGTAACTGCAAATGCTGATAAAGGGTGTAAATGTCGAACAACAGGACCACAAACGCCAGTCCTCGGACCCATTGCTTGAGGTCGGTCCAGTATGTACCCTCGGTTTGCGGGTGCAGTTGAAAGTACGTCAGCGAGACGATTCCGAAGGTCAAAACCAGGGTTACGATTACTGCCAGGCTCCACAACCACCATTCCCGGCCCTCAATCTGCCATCCCTGGAGCGGTGTCATGCCCGTTGGGTTCTCGCGAATCGGCGGGACTGGTTTGGGTTTCATACTGCGGATCGGATCGCTCGCTACAAAGACGATTCTAGACCGCCAAAACCAGCGCGAAAGTTACCTAAGTTGAAGCAAAGTAACGCGAAAAAGCCCTCATCCGAAGCCACGAACCACGTAGGGGCGGACGCCCCCGTCCGCCCAGCCGAGCGCAGCTCGGCCAGCGTCCGCCTCATTCATGGATGCAACGGATTCCTGGACTCAACCGATTCCTGAATGCAAAAAAAAACGCGAGTTGCCCTCGCCGCCCGGACGGGGAGTCCGGGCTTACTCGGCCAGGGTGTACCTACAACTATGAATTACTTCCCTGATTCAATATCCAGACTTCAGTGCGCCGGCACCACAGGTAAAATCAGGGCCGACGGATGCTCGGCATCGTGATAAACCGTGTTGGTGGCTGAAACATAGTTCCTGGCGAAGGCCGGCTCTTCACCTGTATTGAGATTCCGGTCGAAGCGGGGGAAATTGCTGCTTGAGACTTCCAGCCGCAGCATGTGGCCCTTGAGAAACACCTGGCTCGTGGACCATACATCGATGGTGAACTCGTAGATCTGCCCCGGATTCAGCAGCGTGGCTTTTTCCCGCGATTCACGGTAGCGCGCGCGCAGGATGCCTTCCGTCAGATTTTGTGCAAATCCATCCGGACCCACATCCACAAGTTTCGCCGTGAAATCAGTGTCCACCGCCGAGGACCGAGCAAAAAGATCGAGAGTGACTGGCCCCGTCACTTCCGTATCCTGAGAAAACGCGGGGGTGGTGTAAATCAAGACGTCGTCACGGGCCTCGACTGCGCGCTGGTCGCGCGGGCCGGGAGCCAGGTGCACCACGTCGCAGCAAAGCGGACCGCCCACCGTGGGCACGGGATTCGCCGGGTCGTAAACATAGTGATCGGCAGCTTCCGACCGCGGCGCCACGGTAGAAAGCCCGCCATCGCCGCGCATTGACGCCGCGCCTTTGATGGAATGCAGAAAATATTTGGTGCTTTGCGCACGCGCCAGCGGCCAGTCATCTTCCCCCCGCCACTGGTTGGCGCCCATGACAAAAATCTTTACCGGCTTTCCCGCGAATTCGTTCTGCACACCCTTGAAGAGGTAGTCATACCACTTCAACGTGACTTCATTTTCGTCGTACTCGGCCGCAGCCGGTCCAAAATCCACTTCGCCAATCTTACGGCCGCCTCCCGCATGCCCTCCGATGGTCACGAGGAGATGCTGTCCCCGCCGCGCCGCCTCGCTGCCTCCATGCGCCTTGAGGCCGAGGTAGTTGCGCAGCGACCCGCCCTGGAAAATGTCGTACCAGGCCGCTACCGTGAGCGCGGGAACAGTAATATCGCCGAAGTGCTCTTCGATAGACATCTGCTTCCAGTACTGGTCGTAGGTGGGATGAGCCAGCCAATCGAGGAAATACGGAGCCAGGGAGGACGTTGAGGCCGGGGCCGCGGAAGGGTCGGAGAAATTGAACAAGGGATAATTGGCCAGCGGCAACTTCCATGCTCCGACCACCGCGTTGGTATTTTTCTGCACGCTGCGCTCGAACGTATCTTGCGCCAGGCCCGAGGTCCACGACTGATCGAACCACTGTTCGAACGCGCCGCCCTGGTAGGTCCAGTTTTCATGATAGTTACTGGCCGTAACCACCGGACAGATGCCGGCAAGATGCGGCGGATGCGCTATCGCCGTCAGCATCTGCGTCGCGCCGACATAAGAACCGCCCCACATGCCCACTTTGCCATTGGAATAGGGCAGCGCCGCCGCCCACTCCACGCTGTCGTACCCGTCGTCCGATTCATGCTTGAAGGGATACCACTCTCCTTCGGACGTAAATCGTCCGCGTACATCCTGAACGATCGCAACGTATCCGCTGGCCGCAGCCTTGAGCCCGAATGCGGTCCCGTTGCTCTTGTTGTAAGGAGTGCGCTGCAGCAGCACTGGAAACTGGCCTTCCGCCTTCGGCCGGTAAATATCGGCGCGCAGCGTGACTCCGTCGCGCATCCTGGCCGTCACGCCCGGCTCGAACGTTACCTGGTAGGAATCGGCGGCGTGGAGATTGAGAGAAAAGGTGGAGAGCATCAGCCCGACAAAGGCTGCGTACACTACGGTCTTCCCGTTAAGCATGGTTGGAACCCCGAATTACCGATTGATAAGGTATCAACTTTTTAGCGATGCAGGTGAACCTTGTTTGCCAGAACCTCTGCCCATGTGGTTTCGGCCGCGGTTCAGCTTCCAACTGCTGGCCACGACAAACTGGCGAGTCCAATGCGCTGCGCCAGGAGCTAGAAGCTGGGAGCGGTTTTGATCCGATGAATCTGGTCGAGAAGAGGTTGCGGAGAAACCGGATGGCCCAGAAAGTCCCGCAGCAGCGTTTGTGAATCGCGCTCCGATCCATATTGCAGCAAATGCTCGCCCAGCCATCCATACCAGCGCGGATCGCCGGTGTCGAACGGCCCCAGCGCTTTTCGGATGTGTTCGCGCATTTCCGCGGTTAACACCGCGCCCAGTCCGTAATTCACCATGTAGCCGGGCGAATCGACCAGTTGTTCGCGCAGCGCCCACCAGGACAGTTCAGGATGCGGAACGATGTGCAGATAATGCTGGGTAATTTCGGTCCACAGAAAATTCGGGTCCGTGGCGGGAGCGCGCAGCAGTCTGAGTTCAAAGAGGGACCACGCGACATCCAGCACAACCACTGAATACAACGCGCGCAAGGAAACCTGCTCAGGGGTCTCGCGTCCCAGGTACCGCCGCTGCCATGCAGGCTCGTACGTGCTCCAGGAAGGAACGTCGGCGAATGCTTCTCCCAAGAGCTCGCCCGGCCAGTCAAGAAACGCGGGCCGGGTACGAATCGCGGTGAAATTCACCACGTGCCCGTTCTCATGCACCAGTTCGTTTAGCGAAAACAGGCCGCCGTTGGCATACGGAGCCGTGACCCGTGTAATGGTCGGCCGCCACGCGCCATGTACCACTCTGCCGTGCGTAACGAAGTCGGTCGAAGCCAGTGGCGCTTTGCCGGGCCCCGGCGCAAGGTCATACAAAGTGCCCAGGCCGCTTAGATTGGCCCCCAGGTCCAGGTAGAACTTCTGATTGATCGGCTGCAGCAACGCAACTGGAATCGCAGACGCCAGCAAGGCATCCGCTCGCGCGCCCTGATAGCTGAAATCCCAAGGCTCAACCGGGTCGCCGGCGCTGACCTGGCGCCAGGCATCAAGAATCTGCTCCAGCCATTGCTCGATCTCGCCCG
Organism: Terriglobia bacterium; assembly: GCA_963814725.1. Classification (GTDB taxonomy): domain Bacteria; phylum Acidobacteriota; class Terriglobia; order Terriglobales; family Acidobacteriaceae; genus JAIQFF01. Next base: position 197,398 of record CAWFDY010000009.1, on the reverse strand, counting down.
TGCTCACACCTGCATCGCGGCCTGCTGCATCAATTTCCGAACCATGCTTCGCGCCTTCGGCGGAAGCCAGAGCCACCAGCCTTCGATAAGGACTGTCCGGTTCGTCGTTGCCATTGATCGACTGCCACAATGGCTTTAAAGCTACAAACACCGCCTTGCGCCGCTCCGGCTCTTCGAGCGCATGAAGCAGGCTGAGCGCCGACTGGCGGTCGATCGTCCTACCCTCAAAGCTGACGTTGCCGGCATGCTCCGCAAAACAGACCAGCAGCGCGGTTCGGAGGGAAGCAAGATCCAGATCCTTGCGCGATGCGTCCTCGCACTTTCCATTAGGCGGGAACGGAGGCGAGATGGTTTCAGAGAACGAGGCAAACTGAATCCGCATGGCAGCGATGGCTTTTGTATCGCTCTCCGAAAATCCGTGGTTCTGCAGCGCCGCCAGGCCCCTGGAAAGTTCCTTGCGCTTGCGCTGGTACACCCGCTCCCAGGCCCCGCGATTTTTACCTTGATAGCTGGCGAATAATCCGGAGTCGATGGTAGTGATGATGCTGAAGGCATCGTTAACGTCAGCGTAAACGTTCTCCAGTTTCGCGACCTGCTTCGAATCGGCGATCAAGCCGGCAACCACCGTCCGGCTAAAGCCCGCAACGAGAATTGCGCACAAAAAACGTTTCCACATAATTAAAATCTTGAAGCAAGACTCAGCATTGTATTCCGAACCGCCTATTCCATCTCGATGGACCCGGAGATTTTCTAATCCGGAGGGTGCCCTGTCCAAGCTCCGCTTGGGCGGGGGGTATAGTTGTGCAGCTTCACCCGTCCAGGAAAATTCGGATTCGATTGAGAAAATATCTACCAGGCAGACCTCCGCACTGCGGCACCCCCGTAAAATAGATCATGGCTTCCGTGCGCATCGATAAGTGGCTCTGGGCCGCCCGCTTTTTCAAAACCAGAACATTGGCGGCGCGAGCCTGTCAGCTGGGCAGAATTCAGTCCGGCGGACAGCCCGCCAAAGCGGCGCGCGAAGTACGGGTGGGAGACATGTTGCGCATCGCCAACGACGGCGGCGAGTTCCAGGTGGAAGTCTTGCTGCTGAGCGAGGTGCGAGGGCCCGCACCGGTTGCCCAAACCCTCTACCGCGAGACCGAGGCCAGCCAGGAACTAAGAATGAAGGTGGCAGCCGAGCGCAAGGCGATGAAGCAATTTGAACAGTTGCCTGCAGGCAGGCCGTCAAAACGCGATCGTCGGAGAATCATCCAGTTTCGCGGCAGAGTCTGACCGCCACGGTTTTCGCAGCCTCCATTTCTCACTTCGATGATCATGGCGGTGTACGAGGCGGAGAACGCTGCCGGACATGAAAACCGCGGCTGGCTCGAAAAGGCGTATGGCTATGCCAGCAAGGACTATGGAACATGGGGCCGGGAACCTCACACTGCAGGATCCACCGGCCTTGCGCGCTATTACGATTTTGGCAGCGGTCCAGCCCCTGAGAGTTTGAAGGATGAAGCCGGTATCCATCGCAATGTGGCCAATTATTTTCTCCTGCACCCTGAGGCCGGGCGCAATTACCTGGTGAAAAATACGCCGGGCTCGGCGCCGCCAGTGGGATTCCCAATTTTCGGTGCAACTGTGCGATACGGCCAAAACTACCGCAAGCCCGGAGTGTGAAAAGTGATTCAAAGCCCACCGAAAGATACTACTATTCCTCAATCCGCAGGACTCGTTTTCCGGCACGCTGTCATCCATGCACCCCGCGTGTAACTATTCCAGACCGAACTGACCCAACGTGTACGCCTTGACCCTCTCACGTCCGCGCACCTAGTATTCAGGCTGGGTCATGAATCCAGTTTTTTCGCAGCCGCCTCGCGTATTCTCCGTTGCCCGCAGACTGGCTGCGTTTTTCATTCTTCTGGTCATCACTGCTTCGGCCGCCACTACGGCTCCCATAGCCAACTTCACCGACGTCGCCGAAAACGCCGGACTGACCATGTCCAATGTCTTCGGCGGGAAAGACACGAAAAAATTCATCATCGAGACCACCGGAACCGGCATAGCGATTTTCGATTATGACAACGACGGCTGGCCCGACATTTTTCTCGTCAACGGAACCACCCTCGAAGGCTTCCCCGCGGCGAAGGGTGCGCCGCCCAGCAATCACCTCTACCGCAACAATCACGACGGTACTTTTACGGACGTAACTGCGAAGGCCGGGCTCACCGCAACCGGATGGGGCCAGGGCGTCTGCGTGGGCGATTACGACAATGACGGGTGGGAAGACCTCTACGTAACCTACTACGGCAAAAATCGTCTCTACCACAATCAGAGCGGAGTCTTCACCGAGGTAGCCGGCCCGTCCGGGGTTGCGGGAAGCGGAAAGGCCTGGGGCACAGGATGCGCCTTTGTCGATTACGATCGCGACGGCCTGCTCGACCTGATGGTCGCGAACTACGTGGACTTTGATGTCTCCACCGCTCCCGCCCCGGGAGAAAGAGCGTCGTGCGTGTGGAAGGGCGTTCCTGTGATGTGCGGCCCTCGCGGCCTGCCCGGCGCCAAAAACATCCTGTACCGGAATCTAGGCAACGGCCGGTTTGAGGACGTCACTGCGAAAGCGAAAATCGATCAGACCAGCGGACACTATGCCTTCAGCGTCTCCACCTTCGACTTCGACGACGACGGCTGGCCCGACATTTTTGTCGCCTGCGACAGCACTTCCAGCATTCTCTATCACAATAACCGCGATGGAACGTTCACCGACGTGGCGGTCGTCGCCGGCGCCGCCTATAACGAAGACGGCCGCGAGCAAGCCGGAATGGGATCCACCATAGGCGACTACGATGGCGACGGCCGCCTCGATATCTTCAAAACGAATTTCTCCGACGACACAGCCACCCTCTATCGCAACAACGGCAACGGCACCTTCGATGACGTGACCTTCGCCGCCGGCCTCGGCCTTTACACCCGTTATCTTGGCTGGGGCACCATGTTTCTGGATTTCGACAATGACGGCTGGCCCGACCTGTTGCTGGTCAATGGCCACGTTTATCCCGAAGTCGATAAGCAGAATCTGGGCAGCAGCTACGAAGAGCCGCGCATCCTTTATCGCAACAATGGCGACAAAACATTCAGCGACGTCTCCGCGCAGGCCGGGTCCGGAATCACCGCCGTCCATGCCGGACGAGGGCTGGCGGTCGGCGATCTCTGGAACGACGGCCGCATCTCGGCCGTGATCAGTAACATGAATGCCCATCCCAGCTTGTTGGTGAACCAGTTGCGCTCGGCCAACCACTGGATCGGATTGAAAACGGTGGGAACGAAATCCAATCGCGATGGAATTGGCGCGCGAGTCACGCTGCAGGTTGGCGAGCGAGTGCTGGTGGACGAAGTTCGCAGTGGCTCCAGTTACGACTCGAACAGCGACATGCGCATCCACTTCGGCCTTGGAGCGGCGGCGAAAATCGACTGGGTACAGATCCGCTGGCCCAGCGGCCTCACCGAGCGATTCAATAACATTTCCGTGGACACGATCCACACGCTAACGGAAGGTTCCGGCTCACTCGCGGCTCCCGCGGCGAAGCCATCCTCCAGTTCACGACTTTGACGCCATCCCGGGCGGCCGTAAAGCCGGGAAGGCTCGCGCGCGGAGCATCACCACCTGTCGCCGGAGAACCGCTCGCCGAGCCGGGCTGTGCCTCGTGCTAAAATTCGCCTCTACTTTACCCGTTCAGGTCGGGTTTCATTGTCAGAGGTCCGAGCCGATCGAATGAAATGCCCCACCTTGAATTCATCGCACAGAACAGCCTTGCGGTCCATCCTGGCTGCCGTCATAGGGTTGGGTTTGGCCATTCCCGCAAGCGCGGGTCAGCCGCCTGTTGCCACCGAACTCTCGCGAGCTGATCGTCCCTGGGAATTCCTTTCGTCCGTGGGCCAGCGTGCCGGACTCTTTGGAAACGAAGCCGGGAACTTTGAAGCCTGGGTCTATCCCTTGAAAATTCTCCGCGACTTCCACCTGAATTTCATTGGCATCGGGCACGGATCAGCCCTTTACCCCCCGTGAGAAAATTGTCATTCACTTCACCGGCAGGGCGAAATAAGAGTTAATGTTTGCAATCGATAGGCGGAGACAGCCATGACGCACTCATCTCGCAGGCCGCGCCTTGTTTTTCTCTCCGCAATCATGGTTGCCGTACTGGGCTGCGCGGCCGCAGGTGCTGCCACGTCCCAGCAGGCCAGCGATACAGTTACAGCGGTCACCAGCTTTCAGCGACAACGCGACGGCATTGCAATAAAAGCAGGCGCGGTGAGCTTGCGCATCACCGCCCTCCGCGACGACATTCTCCGCGTACGCATCGCGCCCGGTGGCACCTTCCCCGAGGATTCGTCGTGGGCAGTTCTTCCAGGACCGCGCGGAAAGTCAGTCGAGGTCCAGGCCATCGATTCGCAGTCGGCAAAAGGCGCCGCATTCGTCGGCTTCCGCACCGCAGCCCTGGACGTCCGGGTTGAACGCAATCCTCTCCGCCTGGTGGTTCGCGATCTTGCCGGAAACGTTATCTCCGCCGATGCGGCCGGCCGCCCAGCCGAATTTCGACTGGGCGGTTTCTCCTTACACAAGGCCATGCCGCTCGACGAGCACTACTTCGGCCTGGGCGACAAGGCCGGCACCTTCGACCGCAGGAACCAGGCATACACGCTGTGGAATAACGACATTGGCACGCAGGAGTCGGTCGACCCGAACTATAAAAGTATCCCGTTCTTTCTCGCGATCGGCGGCGGGCGCAGCTACGGGATTTTTCTCGACAACACGTGGCGCACCTGGTTCGATTTCGGCAAGCAAGCGCGCGACACATATTCCTTCGGCGCCGAAGGCGGCCCGCTCAATTATTACCTCATCTATGGCCCCACGCCGAAACAGGTCGTCGAAGGCTATGCGTACCTCACCGGCACTCACCCGCTTCCACCGCTGTGGGCCCTGGGTTTCCAGCAGTCCCGCTACAGTTACACGCCGGAATCGCAAATCCGTGAGATTGCTGACCGGCTTCGCGCCGACAAAATTCCATCCGACGTCCTCTATCTGGACATCGACTACCAATATAGAAATCGGCCCTTCACCGTGGATCCGCAGACCTTCCCTGACTTCCCGGGACTGATCTCGGATCTCGGCAAGCAGCACTTTCATCTGGTGCTCATTACCGATCTGCACCTTGCCCGCGTTCCCAACCAGGGGTATCTCCCTTATGACTCGGGAAACGCCGGCCACCACTTCGTGAGGCGGGCGGACGGCACTGAATTCGTCGGCATCGTATGGCCGGGCCCGGCAGTCTTTCCTGATTTCACTCGCGCCCAGACACGCGATTGGTGGGGCGGCCTCTACAAGGACTTCGTTCAGAACGGCGTGGCTGGCTTCTGGAACGACATGAACGAGCCCGCTGTCTTTGATGGCCCCGGCAAGACGATGCCTCTCGATAACATCCATCGCATCGAAGAGCCCGGCTTCGCCACCCGCACTGCCACTCATTCCGAGATTCACAATATCGTGGGACTGGAAAACGCCCGCGCTACCTACGAGGGCCTGCTCAAGTTGCGGCCCGACGAGCGCCCCTTTGTCCTGACCCGGGCGACGTTTGCCGGTGGACAACGCTACGGCTTCACCTGGACCGGAGACAATTCCTCGACCTGGAACAACCTCCGCCTGGGCACTCAGCAGCTTCTGAATCTGGGCCTCAGCGGCATTTCATTCGTAGGGGATGACATCGGCGGATTCAATGGCTCGCCTCCGCCCGACCTGCTCACTCGATGGATCGAGGTCGGAGCCTTCAATCCCATGTTTCGCGACCACACCACCAAGGGCTCGCTGATGCAGGAAGTCTGGGTACACGGGCCGGAGCAGGAAGCGATTCGCCGCCGCTACATCGAAACTCGATACCGCTTGCTGCCCTACATCTACACTCTGGCCGAGGAATCCGCGCGCACCGGGCTCCCCATGGTGCGCCCGATCTTCTTCGAGTTCCCCGAAGTTTTCACTCCGCCATCGAACGGGTTCGGCAATCTCGACACCGAATTTCTGCTGGGCCCAAGCCTGCTGGTCGCTCCCCAGCCCTTCGCGGAAACCCTCGACGATTACGCTGTCTCGTTTCCGAAAGGCCGGTGGTACGATTTTTGGACCGGCCTCAAAGCTTCGGTCCCGCCGCCGGAACCTACGATTACTGAGATTGCCAGCGCAGGCCCAGGAGCCGTCTTCCCTGCGCCCCCCAAAATCCATCCGGTACTCGACACGCTGCCGGTTTACGTCCGGGGCGGAAGTATTCTCCCCCTGCAGCCGTTGATCCAGAGCACGGACGAAACTCCGAGCGGCCCTCTGGAACTTCGTATCTATCCGGGTGACCAGTGTGCTGGCTCTCTCTATCTCGATGACGGCCATACCCTGGCCTACCAGCGAGGCGAGTTTCTCCGGCAGACTTTCACTTGCCAGTCCGATGGTGATTCGCTACAGATCAACTTCGGCGCGCGCCAGGGAACCTATTCACCCTGGTGGAAAACCGTGGAGATCGTGATTTACGACTGGTCCTCCGCTGAAGTCCACGCCCGGCTGTCGAAGGGCACGTCTGCGCCCAAAATTTCCTATGATGCACCCACCCACGCTCTCCACATTCTGATTCCGGATGTCGCGGGCGAAAACGAACTCCGCGTCGGAAGCCACGCGGTTCAATAGACGGAGTCATGACTGCCAGGTCGCGGAGTTTGTTTTGAGCTTTGGCTTCGATCACGGGGAGGGAAATCTCAAGTCGAAAAGATGGCAGGAGGTCGCCGTCATAGCAGGCGCCGCCGAGCGCCGGCCCAACCGTGAGCAGATTCGGAATGGGCGCGGCTGCCTTCGACGTTAGTGAAAGATCCGTACTAGTGAAAGATTCATTGCGCCGTGACAACCGTTCCGCAGGTGATAAATCTCCGCCGCCCTTAGAACTCGAACCTTATTCCAAGCTGGCCGGTACGCGGCCCGCCTGCCTGCGAGCTGCTTACCTGTTGGGTGACTTTGCCGAAGGTGGTGTCTCCCAGGAACGAATCGGGTGTCCGGAAACGAACCGTGTTGGTGACATTAAAGAACTCGGCTCGAAATTCCAGCTTCATTCCCTCTCGCACCGTGAAGTCCTTAAATAACCCCATGTCAATATTCTTGACTCCTTGCCCACGCACATTGGCGGAAAACCGCGGAGCATCTCCGGGCACCTGGTCATCAGGAACACTGAAGCAATTGCCGTTGTAGTAACTTGCGTTCGGGTCGTTCGAGAAAGCCACATCGTGCAGGCTGAGCCCAGTCCCGGGACTTGAACAGGTGATATTCGGCCGCTGCTGGCCATCGGCAATCTGGGAATTGGCCAGGGCGAATGGCACGGGTTGGCCGGATTGCAGGGTCAAGAGACCATTCAGGGACCAGCCGCCGAAGACCGCGTCCAGCACCCGGTTCATGTTTCCACCCATCATTCGCTCACGCCCGAACGGCAGGTCATACACAACCGCCAGCACCATCCGCTGCGGCGTGTCATTGGCCCCAATCGAGTGTTCCGCCTTCAGGTTGTTGATGTCCTGCGGATTCCCCAGCCCTGACCCCTCGAAGAAGATAAAGCTGTTCGCCCCATAGGACGAGTAGTCAGTCGCCTTTGACCACGTGTAGTTCCCCTCAAAACTCAACCCGTGGCTGGGGCGTTTCTGGAATCGCACGAGTAGCCCGTTGTACCAGGAGCTCGCCGCCAGCAGAGGCAGCCCCTCGAAGTCCCCATCAAATTGGGGAAAACGCCGCAACAGATTGCCTACGGGAATCGTTGGGTTGTTGTAGATGGAATCAGGCTGGTTGAAAACCGCGTTCGGCCCGGTAAACATTCCCTGGAACGGATTCGGCACCAGCGTTGACTGGCATGTCGAATCACACAGATTCCGCGCCGCTGTCGGCAGCGTATCGCGGTTTCGCGTCGCCCCTCCCCAGGGCAGGTGCGTGCTGCGATTCGCTGAATAGTCGGCGGAGATGACAATCCCGGCAGGCAACAGGTGTTGCAGCCCAAGGTTCCATTGATAAATCTCCGGGTTGCGATCCGCGCTTGTCCCCAGATCATTACCGTTCCCCAGCCCCCACTCGGCCAGTGCGCCGTATTTGGTTCCTTGCGCCTGCGGAAGCGTGTTGGGAGGCAGCGTGGGAAACACATTGTCGAGTGCCCAACCTGGGGCAAGGGTTACGCCACCATCCAGCGAGATATGGAAGGCCGCCGAGTCTTGGAACGCTGTTCCCGGATACTGAAAGTTAGTAGCGGACGAAAGCCCGTAGAATAGCCCCGCGCCGCCGCGGAGAACCGTGTCCTTCGCGACCTGGTAAGCAAAGCCCAGCCGCGGTCCAAAATTGTTGCGGTCGATGGGAACATGCCGATTGTTCGAGGTCGGAAACACCGTGGTTCCCAGCAACTGAGTGGGTCCGAGGCCCAGGCTGCTCAAGTCAACGGGGTCCCCATTGTTATTCACGATCCCGCTCGATGGGGGCGTAAGATCCACAGTAACCCCGCTGTTTCCGGTGAAATTACTGAATTGGATGCGGTTGTCGCGCTCCGTGTAGGGAACGCTCCACTCGTAACGCAAACCCAGGCTCACCGTCAGCCTCGAGGTCACCTTCCAGTCATCCTGCGCGTAGAAGGAGGTCTGCTTGGATTTATTCAGCACCTCAGGCTTAATGTTGATGTGGCCGTCGGTGGGCCATCCTAGTTCCAACGCCGCCAGTGCGTCTCCATCCTGGGTATTCGGATCGGAGAACGCATTGGCTGCCGTTATGCCCCCGGAAAAATGAAACAGCCCGGTCGCATCGTCGGGTTGAAAGAAATTATTGAAGAACAGCCGCTGCTCACCGCCGAATTTCAGCACGTGGTTTCCTTTGACCCAATTCAGGGACGAAGAGTAGACGTACTGGGTGTGCCCGTTGACGGTTGTAATGCAACACTGGCCGCCGTTCGGGCCGCCATTCAACGACGCGTAATTGTCAACATTCACCTCAGTCATTCTCACGATGTTGTTGGCTTGCGTCAGAATGGACTGAAACCCGAACTGTGCGGGATCGATCGCTTCCGGCTGTTCGTTCTGATAGTACCGGTCCAATCCAAACCGGCTGGTCAAAAGCAAGTTCGGACGCAGTGTCCACGCGTGCTCCAGGCCTATGTTGCGCGTGGTCACCTGTGTCGTCGACCCATCCTGGAACAATCCCGGAGTCTTGTCATGAGAACTATTCTGGCTATACCGGCCCATCAAATGGACATTGTTCGTGAGTTGGTGGTCCAGTTTGATGTCAAATTGGGTCGAGGGCGAGGTTTCGGTGACCGCCTGATTGAAATTATTGCCCGAGTTGTCGATCGGCCCCGTCGGCAGGGGAAACGCATTCTTGGCGTTCAGCATGTTCCAGACCGGGCTCATCAGGGACTGCGGAATTACCTCCGTGCTCCCGGTGGTTGGATCAACTGGAAAAGCCTGCCGGTCGCCGTACGTGGGACTGGCTGGATCCGAGTCAACATTGAAAGGGTTGAAGAGTTGCACCGGCACGGTATTGCCGTTGGTATCCTGCGTCAGGGTCTGGGTGAAGTCGCCTTGCCGCTCCAGCACAGTCGGAACTCTCGCGCTAATCAGGTTTTTCGAGAGGTTCCTCTGCCTCTCCAAATCAACCAGAAAGAACGTCTTTCCCTTGAAGATGGGTCCGCCCAGGGAAAATCCGTATTGATCGTGTGTCGGCCCGGTTCTCGGTATTTCATTCCGTGCGGCGAAGAAATTGTTGGCGTTTAGCCACGGCCGTTGCCCAAACCACCAACCGCTGCCGTGAAACTTGTTGGTTCCCGACTTCATAACAACGTTCACTACCGTGCCGCCATTGCTGCCATACTCGGCCGCGAAGCTGTTGTTCTGCACCTTGAATTCCTGGATCACCTCGGTCGACGGCATGTAACTCAGATTGTTGGTTGCCCCTTCCCCCTGTTCGGGACCGGTCGCAAGACCGCCATCCAGTCGGATTTCCGCCGAGCCGTAACGCTGCCCGTTAGAGGAAAAGTCAGTTCCCGTAGGATAGGCGTCCGCATTGTTGAGCTTGGTAACCCCAGCCGACAGATATACCAGTTGAGTGGCGTCCCGGCCCTGTAGTGGCATCCGGTTGACGAACTCGTTCGTAACATCGGTGCCCAGGGCTGAGCTTCCCGTATCCAGCAGCGGCGTGGTCTCGGTCACGGTGATCGTTTCTTTGGTCGACGACAGGTTCAGCACGAAATCCACCGTGGCCTGCTGGCTCACCGCCAGAACCAATCCGGTGCGCGCGACGTCGCGGAAGCCCTGCATCTCGACCTTGATGGAATAACTGGCGGGCCGCAGCCCGTTGATCACATACTCTCCACTGGCGTTTGTGGTCGCGGTGGTCGCAATATTGGTCGCCTCATTGGTCGCCGTGACTTTGGCGTTGTTCACCACAGCGTGGGCAGGATCTGTGACCGTGCCGCGCACCTGCGCCGTGTAACTGCCTTGCCCCAGCGCAGCCTGATGAAGGAAGCAAAGTACGGTGAGGAAAAAACTCCAGCGACGAAAGTGGGAACCAGCGCAACCAATGGACATCTTGTACCTCCCGGGATTACTAACCATAAACCTGACAGCACCAAAACGTAAGTAAAAGCAATGGTTCACAAACACCTGCGGGCTCAAAACCGGGTTTCAAGGCCCATCCGACTCTGTCGGCTACGCGCGGCATTCCATCAAAATTGCGGCGGGTGCCGGAATGGTCCAGTGATTGCGACCTTCGAGGACCCACTTTTGGCACAGAGAATATTGGAGCGATTCAGCAGGTTAAAGAACTCTCTACGAAAGTTCAGGCTGGCTCCCTCTGATTTTAACCACAGCGCCCCGCTTGTTGTTTTCAACGTCACGGAAAGATTCTGTCGAAATCCGCGGTATCCGAGCCCCGCGGGTCCGATGGTTCAGATGGCTTTTGCATCTCTGATCACATTCTTCGATTTATTGCGAACCGTTACGAATGCGATCTTTTACCACCTGTCTTTCAATTGTCAAGCTAAATCTCTTCTTCCAGCGAAATCTCGCGTAGCGCCACGGCTCGAGCCAGTCGCCGAACTTGCAGGATTTACATTTTTACCTTCAGCAGGCGGGCGGCGTTTTCATAATAAACTTTCTTCAGAACGGCATCCGGCAAGCCAATGCCATAAATCTGCCAGCGCCCCTGCGGCGGCGTCGGCGCCGGTGCGTAATCGAAATATTCGTCTTCGGTTTCCAGGAACCGATAGTAAATTTCGTACAATTCATCGCCAAAAATCTGCTGGGGGGTATCGGTTCCATTGGGGGATGCGTCCGTGCCAAACATGATTCGATCCTGATACTTGTCGAAGAATTTGCGGGACATGCGCGGCTGCCGGCCAAGCTCTCCGATTCGCGCGGCCAGTTCCACCGTCATATTCGGGAAGCGATCCAGGCATTCGCTGACGTATGGAAGATTTTCGGCGTCGTTCCCCACATGCAGCACAATGAACTGAGTCTTCGGGTGGCGAGCAATAACACGATTGCGTGCTTCCAGAAGTTCAGCGTTGCTCGGAAAGTCACGTCCGTGGAACGACCAATCCGGATGATTGTTTAATTCCTCAAATCGCTCGTTGAAGCGATCCGTGGGGAGAAAGAAAGCTTCCGGATCGGAAACGTGAATTGCTACCGGAATGTCCAGCGACCCACAGGTCTCCCACATCGGGTCAAACCGCGGATCGTCAATCTTGACCAGTCGTCCCTGGGAAATGTCCTCCCTTAAGAAGAGTCCCAAAGTCTTCAGCACTTTTAACCCGTGGGCGCCCGCCTTATGGGCGCGAACAAGTTCATCGGCCTGCGCGTTGCCATACCCGGGCTGATTTGTGCGCTCCCACATCGGTTCCGTGAAGGTCAGGAACCGGTCCGGGTGCGCCTGGTCAAATTCGCGAACTGCGTCGTCCAGTCCCTTTCCCGACCCGCCCGTGAGGTTCACCATGATGCGGATGTTTTTTCTGTCCATGACTGACAAAAGCGCTTCCGGGGTGGCATGGAACTTCATCTTCTCGCCGATTCCGACCCCATTTACCGACTTCGCTCTGGTGGAGAGGTGGGAGTGAATGTCGATGACTGGATAACGTGCGCGGAGAACTTTGGTTTCGGGGACATGCAGCATGCTTTTCGGCTGGAAGTCCGAAAGATCCAGCTTCATCTTGCCTGGGCCCTTGGGAGTCGTGAGTGGCGTGCTCTGGGCCGGCGCCCGAAGCGCCCCGGCAACAACAAATATCCCCATGCTTTCCAGCCATTCTCTGCGGCCCATCTCACTCATGAGTTCCTCCCAGACAGGGTTCCAGGTTTCATCGTCAAGCTTGGCTGGATTTCGTTTGATTTCTTCTTATATGGTTTACTTTCATGTGTCAAGGGGCAACACTTCACCGCAGAATGCTTTGGCGCGCGATTGACAAAGTCTTTGCAGGAATACGGAAGGGCCAGCAATCTCTACGATAAGGCGGCGTGGATCCTCCCCCCGCCGGCAGTCTCAATGATGTTCGCCCCCGTGCGGGCACGCTGGATAATTCTCGAAGGCGTATTCGCCGGTCCATCCGAGTTCGGTCATTCCGGCTTCCGACGAATAGTACGCTCCACGGATCCAATCCTTCAGGTTACTGAAGTGGCCGTTGAGCGAATGCCGCGTTTCTACCGTGTGTTGAGCCTCAGAATCTCGCGCCTCTGGACTTTTGTCCTTTTGGTCGCGCGCATCCGGCTTCAAAGCGGCGATTAGAAGGTCGTTCTGCTGGTCTCCCGTGAGAGCTGCGAACGAATGCCCGAAGCGATTCTGCGATTCGTCGTCTATCGCCGAAATGCTCGCCGAAAAACTCCTCTGGCTGGCAGGCGTATCCACGCTGAGCAGCAAATCGATGAACCGGTTCACTTGAGCTTTGGCTGAACCGGGTACGATGATCTCCGACAGCGCTGCCAGCGCCTCATTCTGGGGCGCGGTGAGAAATAACGGTTTCCAATCCGCGGACGCCATATGCGCGTCGGCGGCCGAAAAAATTGTGCCATCCGAAAGCAGCCTGTGAATTGGGTGGGAAGCCGCCACCAGCGGCATTGCCATTCCCGCCCCCATTCCGGCGAGTATTCGTTGCACCATCTCGCGGCGCGTGAGCCCGCGCCCTGCCGCGTTTCCATACCCAATCAGGTGCAACTTTTCATCCTGTGTCACGACTATGGCCTCGCAGAATCTGTATGGTTGGCGTCTGAGCTATGCAACAAATTCTCGCGGCCATGTTAACACTCGGCCGCTGCACGGTCACCAGTGCCATGACAACGACAGACAGTTTCGGTATGCCGCTGGAAAGATAGAAAGACAAGTGGATAAGACTGGCCACCATTGAGCAGTGCGCTTCATGCTTTTCGATTGACCAGGTTTTGCTTGGCTTGCCAGCATCCGCAAGTTATGCCATTGTTTGGTCTGAATCATCATCGTCCCCGGCGGTATCGAACTCTTGGCTGAATCGACACAGAAATACGACGTCATCGTGGTAGGCTCAGGCGCTTCCGGAGGCTGGGCGTGCAAGCGCCTAGCCGAGGCTGGGCTGAAAGTGGCTCTCCTCGAAGCCGGGCGCCCGCAATCCAGCGCGAATTTCAGTGAGCACACTCCAGCTTTCGAACTGAAGTATCGCAACCTGGCCCCGGAAATTATCCGCAAAACCCGACCCATTCAATCGCAGATGGATGACGTTTGCAGCGAATATACCCAGGACTGGTTCGTAAACGACATCGAAGAACCCTACACCACGCCCGCGGACAAGCCATTCCACTGGCTGGGCCGCTTACGCATGACCGGCGGCCGCACCAACGTGTGGGGCCGCGTGTCGCTGCGTTTCAGCGACTGGGATTTCAAAGCCGCTTCCCACGATGGCTACGGGGAAGACTGGCCGATCAGCTACAAAGATATCGCGCCCTATTACGATCTGGTGGAACGGTACGTGGGAATTACGGGGATGGCGGAGGGACTCGAAGAGTTGCCGGATGGTCAGTTCCAGCCGCCCATGGCGCTGAACTGTCAAGAATCGGTTTTTCGCGATCGCTTGAAGCGGAAGATGGGCCGTACCGCGACGCTCACGCGTTCAGCGAACCTTACCCAATCATTGAATGGCCGCGGCCCGTGTCACTATTGCGGCCCGTGCGAACGCGGCTGCGTCACCCGGTCTTACTTCAATTCCGCTTTCACCACCGTCGCCGACGCACTCAAGTCCGGAAATTGTACTTTGATTTCGAACGCCATGGCTTTCAAAGTCCTGATGGATGCGGATCGCAATCGCGCGCGTGGTGTTCTTTACATCGACCGCATCACGCGCGCGCCGCGCGAAATTCAAGCCCGCGCAGTCATCCTGTGCGCGCAATCGCAGGAATCCACCCGCATCCTGTTAAACTCGGCAAATTCCCAGTACCCCAATGGCCTCGCGAACTCCAGCGGCGTTCTCGGCCACTACCTCATGGCCCACGTACGCAGCGCCGGAGGCAGGGGCGAATTTCCCGAGCTTGCCTCGTCGCCTTCTTTGAGCGCTCCCGTCAAGCCCCTGGGGATTTATGTTGTCCGCTTTCGCAACCTGAAAGGCAACCCGCCCTCAAAAACATTCCTTCGCGGTTACGGGTTTGAATGCGAGAGCAACGTCGATTTCAACTGGGGGGCGCCGGGTTTTGGCGAGGCTTACAAGAAGGCAGTTCGTGAACCACGTGCTGAGTTCAGCCTCACCGGCTTCGGCGAAGTCTTACCCCGTTGGGACAACTTTTTGGAAATCGACAAGGAAGTGAAGGATGTTTACGGTATCCCGGTCCTGAAAATTCACATGTCCGACGGCGAGAACGAGAAAGCCATGATCAAAGACATCGCTGAATCTGCGGGAGAAATGCTGGAGGCCACCGGGGCCAACAACATATCCACCCGCGCTAACCCGTCGGCGCCGCGCTGGGCAGTTCACGAAGCCGGCGTCGCCCGCATGGGCGGCGACCCCAGAAAGTCTGTGCTCGATCAATTTCAGCAAACCCACGACATCAAGAATCTTTTCGTAATGGATGCCTCGGGGTTTACCTCCAATCCCTGCCAGAACCCTACGCTGACCATCATGGCTCTGTGCGTGCGCTCATGCGATCACCTGATGGACGAGATGAAGCGCAGCAACATTTAGTCTCACATCGCCTGCGGCGCGCGGTCCAAAATCTCTTCCTTCGCTGGATCCCAGTAAAGTTTTTTGCCCGTCCAGTAGGATTCCGCCGCCATCATGCACGCGACCGAATGTCCGAAGCCATCGTGCACGGTCGCGATGGGCTGCTGCCGGCTGCGCATGCACTCGAACCAGTTCGCCATGTGCTCGACCGACATGTCATCGATCGCCATCGGCGCTAGCTCCTTGCTCCCCGGCAGTTGCAAGTATCTCGACGCCCGCTGCTTGTCGATCTGCCAATTGTCCTCATGATTGCCCTTTTCTTCTACCACCTGGTAGCGCGGGCTGCCCTCGCCGCCGATGTTAACCAGCGTTGCCTTCTTGCCCATGTAGCGCGTGTACCCCGGCGAATCATTCCCAAAACTCGTCGCGTAACTCACCAGGAATCCCTTCGGATATTCCAGCAGCGCCTGAAACGTGTCCGGATTTTCCCGTCCATCCTGCCAGGCAAATATTCCGCCGTGAGCCATAACCGACCGGGGCACGCGATCGTCCATGAAATAGTGGACCAGGTCGATCCCGTGGCTCATCCATTGGTCGGCAATTCCGCTCGAAAACTCTTTGTAAAGCCGGAATTCGAAATAAATGCGCGGATCGAATGGCCGTTGCGGTTTGGTCATCAGCCATTTCCCCCAATCAGTATCCGCCTCGCGGATCTGCGCCACTTCTTTCCGTCCGCGCCAACGCGGACCGTGATAGTTCCACACGATCTCGATCTTGCTCACTTGTCCTAACGCACCACTCCGAACCAGCTCACGCGCCAGTTTCGGATAGGGCTCACTACGATGCTGCGTCCCCACTTGCACGATCAAGTTGCGGTTCACCACCTCATCGCGCGCAGCCTTCACCTCGGCCAGCACGTTCCCCATCGGCTTCTCAACGTACGCGTCTTTGCCAGCCTCGGCTGCGAGCTTCAGAATCGGCGAATGGGAATGCTCGGGCGTGGAAATCAAAACCGCGTCCACATCCTTCAGCGCGAGCAGATCTTCCACATGTTGCATCGTCCGCGGCTCCCTGCCGTAATACTTCCCATTCGCCGTGCGCGCCTTGTCCCGGTTCACCGACCACAAATCGCAGATGGCGCTCATATCCACGTTATGGCTGTCTTTCAACCGCCGCACAATCTCGGTCAGGTCATCCCCGCGGCTGCCGATTCCGATGTGGCCGAGGGAGATGCGATCATTCGCACCCACAATGCGAGCATAGGACAACGCGCTGCTCCCGAAAGCCGCGCTCCCGGCAATCACTGCCACTGTCTTGCCAAGGAATGCTCTGCGATTCATATCTCCTGCCGCTGTGCCCATGTCGCCGCCTTTTGATCAAATTAAAAAAAACGAGATGTAGTTCAAGTTGCAAGCTTCAACTCGCGAATCGCTTCTCCTGCACCGCTGAGGTTGGCGAGCCGCATCTCGGAATACTTGCGAGACAGAAGCACGCCTGGCGCCCCGGCGTGGAATGCCGCCTGAACGGCCTGCTTAACGCTCTGCGGCGTGCACTTGCTGTTACCGGCCTCGGTTGGGATATCGATGTCGATGCCGGGCCAGATCAGGGTGCGTGTACCTGCAACGCCATCCAGTGCGCGTTTGGTCTCGCGATAGACGTAGTCCGCCGAAAGCCCGGTGTGCGGGATTTGATCGTAGCTGCGCTCCTTCAATCCCATCACGGCATAATTAAAATCGAGCAGAGCCTGCTTCGAGAGATCTCCGTAGAGCGTCGATCCAATATTATCCGCGTACAGCGCCATCCGCTCGCCGCCACAATTGTTGTACATGACAACTTTGATGAAGTCCGAATACTTCGAGAGTTCCTGCAAATCCTGTTCTGCCCGGTAGATCGGATTAAAGGAATTGTTGTGCCAGATGTGCCAACCTACGGGTACCGCCGGTTTGGCTGTCTTTACCGTTTTGTATATTGCGGCGTAGGTTTCGCGCAAGCCATCGGTGAAGAGCATTTCCCAGGCGACCAGTTCGGGATAGCGTAACAAGATCCGCCAGAATTGAACGAAGTAGCCATCCACAGGGCGTTTGCCGCTCCGCGATGCGCGCACGAATTTTTCCAACTCCAGAAATCCCTGCCGGGCCCGCTCCACATTGATGCCACGGTCTTTGGCTTTACGCTGGCAGAACTCGCAAAAGCAGGTTACGTTACCCGGATCGATGGGCGGCGTGTCATGCGTCGCCCCCAGGCTGTCCGAGAGCGCCCCCTGCCGCTCGGATCCCCACATGATTCCGTCGATGTCATAGGAACGCGTGAAGTCTTCCACCAGGCCGGTAAAGAAATTCAGGTAGTCCGGATTGTTGACGCACAGCGTCTCCATATTCCGTCCGTACAAATCCCGCTCCTGAACCTTCTCGATATTCGGCAGGTCGGTGCGGAACACGTCCTCCATCCAGCAGATGACTTTGAGCCCGCGTTTTTTCGCGGCCGGCAGGACTTCCGCCAGAATGTCCAGATCACCGTGATCGGGTGCATGCGCAGGCTGGATCACCGTGTTCTTGTAATACTGAGGGTGGGGCGTAGCGAAATTTCCGCCGTGATAATTGAGGTCGTACTCTTGTTTTCCGTGATCGGGCAGCGGTTGACCCGGAATTTGTCTTCCGGCAATTCCGCGGCCGTAGGTGAAGACCGCAAGGAACAGGGTGTTGACGCCGGCGCGTTCCTGAAGAACGTCAAGAACTTGCTCGGTGCCTTCATCCACAAATGAAATCGCTCCCACCTGGATGCCGATCATTTTGGAGGAAGAGGCTACAGCATTCAGTCCCAGAGCCGGCATGGCCAGGGCGGCGCCGGCTCCCGCGGAGATCTTCAGGAATTCACGGCGGTTCACATCCAATCCCGACATAGGTTTCTCCTACTGCGTCTGATAGCAGCCGATGTCGATTTTTCCGGATTTGACCCGCGGCAATCCCTGAAGATCCAGTTCCCCCACCGGCACTGCTTCCTCAGTAGTGCCGGCGGCGAGCGCGGGTGAATCCGATCGCAGATGAAAATCGTTTTTGACGGCATCGACGAAACGCGGGTCCACAAAGCGGGAATGACGGTCATTCCCGGTGGCGTCAACATATTTATCGAATCCGGTTATGGTTGCCGCAGCTCCTGCCCACCTGCTCGCCTCCGGCCCAGCGGCGCAGTAATAAAGATTGTGATCGACAGTTGCCGGCGCGTGGTCTTTGTCGAGCTGGGACTTGTTAAGCGCGATCAGGCAGCGCGGCCCGGCGTAGATAATGTTGTTCTCGAATATATTCTCTGCCATGTTCCACTGCATCTGGAATTCGC
The DNA here is from genome assembly GCA_963814725.1 of Terriglobia bacterium. GTDB lineage: Bacteria > Acidobacteriota > Terriglobia > Terriglobales > Acidobacteriaceae > JAIQFF01. The sequence goes on along the minus strand of CAWFDY010000009.1, from coordinate 178,874 downwards.
CGGAGCCGCTTGCCGACGTGTCATTTTCGTAGAGAGTATTGTTGGTCAGGATGCAATGATCTGTGCGTCCACGCTCAGGCGCATAGCCTCCGATGGAAATACCCGCGGTGTGGCAGCGATAGACAAGATTGTTGCGCGCCGTAATGTAACTGGTAGCGCGACCCTTGTGCTCGCTGGCCAGCTCGATTCCGAAGTCCACGTTGTGAATGACGTTCTGCTCGATCAGGATTCTGGTACCGCCGTCCACGTAAATACCATCGGAAGATTCATCATCGCGGTATGCAGGGTTGCCGCGCGATGTGATGTTGTAGACCAGGTTGCCGCTCACGACTCCGTCACGAGCCTGGTCGACGGCCGGGTCAGGCGCCGTGCGCTCGAAGCCGATAACGTCGATTCCGATGTTGTTGTTATCGTGGACGACATTGTGCGTGATGCGGAAATTCGTGACGTTCCCGTTCACAACCAGCGACTCGCTCGAGCCGGTCTTAAGATGATGCACCTCATTGCCGTCAATGATCAGATCCGTGATCGGGGCCTTGGCATCGGTCCCGTAAACAGCAATGCCAAATCCGTTGCCGCCGCTCCCGGGAGCATCACGGCCCGGAAAATTGTTCTCAATATGATGGACATTGTTCTTCAACAGTTCTATATGAGAGCCGGCTCCTGTAACGCTTATGCCCAATGGGGTGAGCCGATGTTCGGCGGTGCGGTAATTCCGAATTTCAAAGCTCTCGATTCTTACGTAACTCTGGTTGTGAATGGTGAGTATGCCGCTTCTGGCGGTGGGAATTAAATTAGAGGCATCCAGAATTGCCTTCTCGCCCGGATAGCTTCTGAAAGTGATGTATCCATCACTTGCATTGCCAGATGCGTGAATGCTTACGAGCTCTTCGTAGACTCCGCCTCGCACCTCGACCGTACTTCCCGCATGCGCGGTATCCGATGCATGCTGGACGGTTCGCCAGGGTGCGGATTGGGTGCCGGGATTTGAGTCGTTTCCGGCGGTCGACACGTAGAAGGTGGAATTCGGTTGGCCAAAAGCTGCGGACACGGATGCAAGGAACACCAAGGACATTGCAAATTTCATGCTGATCCTTTGAGACAATTTTGCGGAAAAAGGAAAACGCAACTAAAAGTAATAAGTCGATAGCAAAGGAAACGCACAACATAGTATCATTACCCTGCCGCGCGAGGGAGTTGCGCATAACGGAGATCCATGAAAACCAGCGACATCAAATTGAGCAGCGCACAACCTGCCGCTGCGGGCGCGCATACCTGGTTCGAAATTCAGCAGCAACCGGTATTGTGGCCGACAACCGCAGAACGCGTTCGCGAGGCAATCGATCGGCTCGATCTTCGCGCCAAACTGAAGGATGCGCGAGCGGTCATCACCGGCGCGGGAACCTCAGCCTATGCCGCGGCTGTGGTAGCGACTGCATGGCCGCGATCGGTCGCTGTGCCCTCCACCGATTTGCTGCTGGCGACCGAGCACTATATCGAGGATGCGACTGTACTGGTTTCTCTTGCGCGCTCCGGTAGCAGTCCCGAGAGCATGGCTGTGGTCGAGCGGGTTCACCGCTTCCGGCCCGACATCTGGCATTTGGCGATCACTTGCAATTCCGAGGGAGCATTGGCGACCTCGCCCCTGGTGAAGCCCATCATTTTGGATCAACGCACCAACGATCAGAGTCTGGTGATGACCAGCTCTTTCTCCAATCTCTGTCTCGCGGGGCTCTGCCTGGCGAAGGGCAGTGTTATGGATCAAGTGATTGTGGGTGCCGTCACGAGAGCGCACATCGCGTTTGCCGCGATCAACGAAAGAATGAGAAACCTCGCCAATCGCGTCGAAGACCGGGTTGTTCTTCTCGGCTCACCGCCGCTTTCCGGTTGGGCTCAGGAGGGCGCCTTAAAGATTCTGGAGATGACGGCTGGCCGCGTCCCCGTCATGGCGGAGACTTACCTGGGGTTGAGACACGGGCCGATGAGTTTTGTGCGGCCGAATACGGCGGTTATCTGTCTCCTCTCTAATGATCGAACGGTTCGCCTTTATGAAGAGGATCTCGTCCGGGAACTGCGCAAGAAGAACCTGGGGTATCTCGTGGGTATATGCCACGATGGCGATATGGACCCGGCGAACGGGCACCTCTTTGATGAGGTCATTCCGCCATTGCTCCCGCAAGCTTCGGACGATCTCCGCACTCCCTTTGAGATCCTCGGTCTACAACTCTTTGGCTACCATCTGAGCGTGCGTGCCGGTCTCGATCCAGACAACCCGAGTCCAGGTGGCGTGATCAACCGGGTGGTCCAGGGGATTCGAATTTACGAGTGAGCTGAACGATCGCATATCGCGCAAGCGGCGATCAGCGCAGCCCCAACTCAACAGGGACGACCATTTCGGGCACCTATTTTGGATTCCCGCGGATTCGATCAGCTTCTTACCATCAACACTAACGCTCCGTTTCATAACGGGCGTCAAACTTTGCTCGTAGCGTCATCGCGTTAAAAGTGACGCAGCAGTCTGAGGCGCCTTCCAGTTCTTGAGACAGGCTATCGGCCTGGAGGAGAATTATGCGGATTAGAGTTCGGGTTTGTACTCTCGTCGTGAGCATGGCCCTGGCAATCCTCACCCTTCCACTCTCCGGGCAAACCAGCCCGGGAGCGAAGGCCTCCGTTCCTGCCGAACAGGACTGGACCAACTATGTGCGCATCGGCGGGTATGGGCTTGCGGCGGATAATGCCGGCAAAATAGTAGCCAGCGCCGAGGACAACGGTGTCTCTGGCATCGAAGTTGACAACGACATAGAAGGTCGTTACGAGAGCTTCCTTGATCCAACCGCAAAATTGGAAGCGATTCGTGCGGTTGCCGAAAAAGCCCACGCTGTGGGAAATCACGCCTACGTGTACATCGCTGGAACGGAATGCATCACCGCGAATGCGGACAAGACACCCCACACGCTCGCGAAGGAACATCCCGATTGGCTGCAGCGCAAGATCACCGGCGAACCTGCGGTCTTTGGCGGAGGCACCGCATTTTGGATTGCCAAAGGCGATGAAGATGTATGGGTCACTCCCTACGCGCCGGAATGGCGGAAGAGATACATGGAAAGAGTCCGGCAAATTGCCGCGACGGGAATTGACGGCATCTACGTCGACATTCCCTACTGGATGACTCACTTTGACGGATGGGAAGACACCTGGGCCAGTTTTGACGACTACACCGTGGCCGCTTTCAAGAAGCAGACAGGGCTTGACGCGAAGAAAGATCTGAAACTGGGAGACTTCTCGGATCCGAATTTTCGCAGATGGGTCGATTTTCGCATCCAAACCATTACAGACTTCATGCAGGACATCGACCAGAATGCAAAGTCAGTCAATCCCAAAATCAAGACGATTCCGGAAATCTATCCCGGCATCGAGGAAGAAGCAGTGCGCGTCGGGGCGGATGTCTACAGCCTCTATCCCGTAGTCGACGCGATCGCGCACGAATACTCATTCAGCGGAGGTGGTCATAGGGCCGCAGCCCGTGAACCACTGGGTTGGTTCCGCTACCAGGTTGGCTTATACACGTTCCGGGCCTTCGCTCAGGGAAAAGCTAGCTGGATCCTGAACTATTCCTGGGACGGAGAAAAGAATGTGGACCGGCGCGAAGCCATGAAGAACCTGGCCATGTCGGAGATCTCAGCGGGAACAAATTTCTGGGACGCTCCGGGACACTCGATGGCTGGATCCAATGATATTCCGACGCGCAAGGAAATCTTTTCCTGGATCAAGCTGCACGACAAGGTTTTTTATCTGCCACGGGCGCCCATAGACCCTGTCGGCGTGTACTTTTCCCCGCAAACGCGCAATTACTATTCGGATGAATTCATCCGATCGTATCGTGGAATTCTCGTTCTGCTGATGCAGGCCCATCGGGAGTTTCAGATTGTCACTCCCCGGACTCTTGATGAATTCCAAGGGGCAACACTGGTTCTGCCGGACGTGCGTCTATTGAACGAGCAGGAACAAAACTGGATAAAACAATACGTGCAGCAGGGTAAGAAACTTGTCATCACCGGTGCCAGTGCCATGGCGCTCGATAACCAGCCAAACATTATCCGATTTCCACAATGCCCAGGGAAAGCTTACAGCGCAGCCCTCGAAGCCAACTTCGATCACACGAATCCGCAAATGCAACAGGCGTTCCTCGATAGCCTGGCGCCGACCCACAGCATTGAGGTCTCCGCGTCGCCGTCGGTCGCCGTTACCGTAGCGCAGGTAGATGGCTCACCTCACGTGTTTCTGGCGAATTTTGCGGGTCTGGTGGGTAACAAGAATCCGGTACAGACTCCGCAAACCGACGTTATTATCAGCCTGCCTACTGCGGCCAGCAGTTCCGGCTTTCTGTTGCCTTTTCTCGGCGACCTTCAGAAATTGGATGGTACACAAGCAAACGGGCGAACCACGTTTCATCTGCCGCCGCTTCTCAAGGGTGCGGTCTTTTGGTACGGACATTGACGCCCGCATTTTCCGGACCGAGGCATCGCACGGCAACGCGCGGGCGCGTTCCAATGACAACTGAGTTTGGAGGCTGGAAATGATGTTCAGGTTCTGGGCCGCTGCTGGCTCTCTCGCGATTGCGCTTTCACCCGGGCTGGCCGCTGCGGTCGCAGCCCCCAACACGGGCAATCCCCAGATCCAGGGCGCAAATCTGAGAATTGAATTCGATCACAACTTGCGCAGCCGGGTGGTCGCCCGTTTTGACAATAAAGATACGGTGATGGGACCGTTCACCGTTTCTGAGAGTGTGGCAGGCGCGGACAAGACCTGGACTGAATTCCCCATGACCTCGCAGAAAAGCGAGCGGATCAGCGATGCTTACGGGAAGGGCGAACAGCTGACTGTGACAGGAAAGTCGGGAACGCTCACCAAGGCAGTTTCTGTCACCCTATACGACGAATTCCCCACGATGGCGTTTTTCGATGTTCAGTACACCAACACCGGTACGACGAAGCTTGCCATTAAAAGCTGGAGCAACAACGCATACACGCTGGATGCGCAGCTCAAGAGCGGCAAGCCCGCATTCTGGTCCTACCAAAGCGGTTCGTACGAGAAACGGCCAAACTGGATCGTGCCCCTGCAAGCTAATTTCCATCAGGAAAATTTTTTAGGCATGAATGCCAGTGATTACGGTGGCGGCACCCCGATCGTCGACGTCTGGCGCAGGGATGTTGGAGTCGCAGTAGGACACGTTGAGCCGCGGCCGAGACTGGTTTCGCTGCCGGTGTCGATGCCTGATGTCAATCATGCCCGCATTGCCGTCGTTTTCCGGCATGAAACTTCGCTGCAGTCCGGGGAAAGTTTTCATACTTTTCGCACCTTCGCCGCCGTCCATCAGGGAGATTACTTCCGCACCCTCACCGACTACCGCCGCTTCATGATCAAGCAGGGCTTCAAGATGGCCTCGGCGCCGGAAAGCGCCTTCGGCGCAATCTGGTGCGCGTGGGGATACGGCCGCTCGGTTCAGCTGCAACAGGTGTACGACACGCTGCCAACGGTTAAGCGATTGGGATTCAAATGGGTGACACTCGATGACGGATGGCAGAATAATGTCGGCGATTGGGCGCTCGATCCCAAGAAATTTCCGCATGGAGACGCCGACATGAAGGCCCTGGTTGACCGAATTCATCAGGAAGGCTTCAGCGCCCAACTCTGGTGGTCCCCGCTCAGCGCCGTACCGGATTCAGAACTGCTGAAGAATCACCCCGATTATCAACTGTTGAACAAAGACGGTTCCACGCAAAAGATCTCCTGGTGGAATTCTCATTATTTGTGCCCCGCAGACCAACGAGTCGTCGAGTACCACAAGGCGCTGGTGCGGAAGATTTTGGTGGATTGGGGTTTCGATGGCCTGAAACTGGACGGACAGCATATGAATGGAGCTCCGGCCTGTTACAACCGTGCCCACCATCATGCGCGGCCAGAAGAAAGTGTCGAGGCAATGCCTGACTTTTTCCGCGCGATTTACGATACTGCTCAGGCCGTGAAGCCCGGTGCGCTGGTGGAGTTTTGCCCGTGTGGCACTGCCTATTCCTTCTTCACTATGCCCCACTTCAATATGTCGGTCGCGTCCGACCCCGAGGGCTCGTTTCAGGTGCGCTCCAAGGCGAAGACGTTAAAAGCCCTTATGGGAGATGACGTTCCCTTCTTCGGCGATCATGTCGAACTCAGCGACGGAGCCAACGACTTTGCCTCCACGGTGGGCGTGGGCGGCGTGGTAGGAACACAGTTTGTCATTCCGGCGCTCACGAAGAAGAGAAGCAGCTCTGATCTGACTCCGGCGCGGGAGAAGAACTTTGAGACCTGGCTTCGCATCTATCGCGAGAAGATGCTCTCAAGAGGACAGTACCTCGGCCAGCTTTATGACATTGGTTTTGACCTGCCTGAAACCCATGTAATCCGCAAGGACCAGACGATGTACTACGCCTTTTTTGCCAGGCACTGGAAAGGGCCAGTGCAACTACGCGGTTTGCAAGACCGTAACTATACCGTGGTTGACTATGTAAACGGCAGCAGCCTCGGGACAATTTCCGGCAAGAATGCTCAGCTGCCGGTTGAGTTCGACAAAAATCTGCTCCTGGAAGTGCGGCCACAATAAAGGGGACGTGAGACTTTTCCAAAATCCCGCCGAAACGAAGCTTGGACGAGGCTTTCCGCAGTGCTTGTTCGAAGACTCTCAAGGAAAAGCAGGTCCCTCCACTTCGGGATGACAGTTTTCATCTCAGTCGAAAGTCGCCCCGTTCAGTTACGAGCCCTTACTTTTGCTTCCGCTTTTTGGGGATTGTCGAGATTCCTTCTCGCATCTTGACGCGCGCACGAAAATTTCGGCAGGCCAACCAGCTATTTGCCATGGAACAGAACAAAATCATACTGTATAAGGGAAATCGAATACTGACTGACGGAACAGAATGCTCACAGGTGCAGGGAATAATATGCTCAACGAGGAGCGCCGGCGCGTCATCCTGGATATGGTGCAGCATGACGGCAGGGTCCTCGTCGCAGATCTAGCCGAACATTTCCAGACCTCGCAAGTCACCATTCGCAAGGACCTCGAGATTCTTCACTTCCGGGGACTGGTTCACCGTACCCATGGAGGCGCGTTGCCCACGCGGCAGGGCGCGCTCGAAGACCCCACGTTGCGCGAAAAAGAGAAGCTTTACCGCAAGGAGAAGCATTCCATTGCAGCGGCGGCGGCGCGCCTGGTGGCGGAAGGGCAAGTCGTCATTCTGGATTCGGGTACTACGACGACTGAGATCGCGCGGGCCCTGCGCCATTTCAAAAATTTGACCATCGTCACCAACGCCGTAAATATCGCGGCGGAACTTGCCAATTCATCCCTGGAAATCATTCTCACAGGCGGAACCGTCCGCAAGAATTCCTTTTCGCTGGTCGGGCCAATCGCAGAAGAAACGTTGCGCCGCCTGAGCGCGGATATCTTGTTTCTCGGCGTAGATGGATTCGATGTCCATTTCGGGCTCAGCACGCCAAATCTTCAGGAAGCGAAGGTGAATCGGGTCATGGTGGAGATCGCCAAGCGCACGGTCGCGACCTGCGACTCCAGCAAATTCGGCCGCCGCAGCCTTTCGCTGATCGTGGAACCTTCCGCCCTGCACCACGTCATAACGGACCACGGCATTCGGAAAGCCGACATGAAAGCTTTGAAAAGAGCAGGCATCGAAGTCACACTGGCGTAGATTGCCCAGCCTCGCGTTTCTCAAGAGCCCCGTTGCAGGCATCATAGGCAAGACTAGTGATTCGTGGGACTGTCAGCCAATCCTGGAATCCAGTGGATGGCATTGTCGTGAAATATCTTCTTTAAAACTTCAGGGGGCAGGTTCAATCCGTGTACTTGCTTGCCTCTAAAATCAAAAGTTTCGCTGGTAGCCAGAAAGTTCCAGTCCATCGCGTAGCTGGAGTTCCAGTCTTCCACCACTTCTGCGGGACTGGCGTCCGCGAGAAAATCGAGATCGGTACCGTAGAGCACCCGATCTTGATACTTGATGAGGAACGCGCGCACGTCTTTCGGAGGCATCAACATCAGATAGCGCATTCTCGCCGCGGTATCGATGGCGAAATTTGGATACTTGTCCAGGTGCCTTGCGATGTTGTCGAGATCTCGTTCCATGCTCCCCAGATGGACTCCCACCATGCGTAGTTGGGGATTGTTAGCGAGCACATGATCACGCGCTTCCAGAATTTTCTGCTTGGAAGGGAACCCAGGCCGCCCAGCCACATACCATTGCGGATTTTCCTGGTAGTAGGAGGATGAGGGGTCGGACGGATCCGGTGGCCCCCAGGCCACATCTGGCTCGGCCTGGTGGGCCATCAGGGTTTTACCGTGGTCAGCAATGTCCTTGTAGATCGGCTCAAACCTGGGATCATCGGCCATGATGTATTGACCGCTGCTGTCCTTGATTTCCATTCCTATGTTCTTCCAGATCTTGACCGCCACGGCTCCCTGCGCGAAGTTGAGATTGATCTGCTCAATCGCATCTGCGGTGAATGATGGACTATCAATCTTGTACGGATCGAACGTCGTACAGAGGACCACGTGACCACGGCTCGACCGCACCAGTTGCAACGCGTCATCGATCTGCGGCTGCAACTGTTTGCGAAAGGATTCGGTGTCATCCATCACAAGAATATTCATGACTTTCAAGTTCAGCCCTTCCAGCAACTTTTGAAAAGCGGGATCGGTCTTGAAGACATGAACATGCACGTCAATGGGGTGAATGGCTGCGAACGCACCCAGAGTTCTTTCACGACTGGCGGCGGTCCCAGGAGCAGGTGTAGAAGTCTGTGCCGGGGAAGATAGGGCGATCGAAAAACCCAAGAAAATCAAAGAGAGAGTTCGCAGCACACCTGTCATTGAAAAATCCTCCATTCTGTCGAAGACAGCCACGGCCTACCGAAAGAGGCCCTTACCACGGCTCGCTTTCGCTCCACCACTAGTCGACACTCGATGCTCAGCCAACATAAACCTGGAGCGAGCTTACACTCCCTTTCTCCAGCCCGAGTCACCGCCCTTCTTCAGACGAATCGTAAGGGAGCCGTCAGGATTCGTTGGGTGGTCACACGCCCAGCGGACGGGACGCTTCTGCCCCTTCACATCGAGCTCAGCCCTCAGCTTGATCTGCTGGCCGTCCATTCCTTTCGGCAGGATAATGGAAGCTTGCCGGAACTGGCCCGCATACGGTTGGCCCGCATCGAGATTTCCTCCCAGCCTGACACTGCCATCCAGCGTCTCTGCGTAGATCCCGAGAACTCCAGGCACCCCGGCCACGCCGTCGTTGACGATGCCTAAAATCAGTTCCATCGTGTCATAGCGCTTTCGCTGCCAGATAAGGGATGGACGCACACGATAACCAAGCCTCTGCTCCATGGCCTTGAGCGAATCAGGATACTTCTCGTAATAACGGCGAACGTTATCCGCCTCCGTCCAGAGTCCAAAGTAGCTGGTGCCAATGTCCAGGGCATGAAAGCCGGCGCTCTCGCGATAAGGACGGGTGATCGGCCCCCCGATCTGTCGAGGATAATCATCGGTCGGCGGAATTTCTTTGTCATGCCCAACGAATGCCAGCATGTTGGCCGGCAGTTTGTTCAAGCAAGCTTGCTCCTCGTCCGCAAAGTCGGAGAGCACGTAATGCCGGTTTGTTCCGTCCTCGAGAATGGTGGCAAGCCAGGCCGGGCGGTGCGCCAGTTCTTCGATCTGAATGGGCTCATCCATGATCAGGCTGTCCGAGCGCAACCAGCATCCGGAACGCACCGCGAGGTCCTGCACTTGCCGATTGCCTGACTTGCTGATGTCGGGCTGGGTGTTTACCGCGAGAGGGGTCTTTTTCCAGGCATCAATCTGGAGCTGCGTCATTCGCAGGAACGTCTTCTCCGCAGTCAAGAAATCCGGGAATGGACCTGGGATGTCATTGGTGTGACCTTCCCCCCAAAATCCATACATCATCAAATCCATGTATTCCAAACTTGAGTTGTCACCGAATTTCGCGACCAGAAGATCATTCAATTCCGCAAACGCCTTCTGGAATTCTGGAGAATCGTAACGCGGTTCACGAAAATCGAACTTGGCTTGGTGTTCCCGGGAATTGTTGCCAATGTTGACGATGGGTACTTTGTCGTGTAGAAAATCCGGCAACGAAAGCTTTTGCGGCTGGATATTTGGACTGGAAAGCTGGATTCGAAATCCAACGCCCAGGTTGTGACGCCTGGCAGCGTCGAATGTGATGTCCCAAACCGGGGACAAGTTCAACTTGCCGGGCCCTGTCTGCACATCGCGCCAGTCACAGCGGATGTACAGCACGTCCACAAATGGCAGGGAAGCCATTTTCTCCACGCTTTGTTCCAACGTTTCCCTGCCGCACTGCACTCCGAGCGCCGGTCCGTTTTCCTCCCATGCATAGCCGACCAGACCGCCGCCGAAATTCCGGATGTGCTCGCGAGAAGGCTGGGTTGCGAAGATCGTGAACCAGCCTTCATCCTGCTCAATGCCGAATGGCCCCTGGTCAAGCCGATTGCTGACCTGCGGCGAGCCAAACGGATACCCCTCCCACAAATGGTCGGGCACATCCGCCCGCATAGCCGGACGCATGACACTGGTGGCGCCTGCAAGAAATGCTCCCGCCTTTACAAAATCTCGTCGCCGCATCTTGTGGCTCCTCACATTTCCGTTTCATGACGGAATCCCCCGCATCGCAAACCACCGGCCCTACACATCCTGACGGAGGTTGGGGCGCAGCGTGAGGGAGCCGTCGTCGTTCAGCTTCTGATGACAGGCCCAGCGCACGGGATAGCGCATTCCTTTCACCTCGATCTCGGCCTTCAGCTTCAACCCTTTCCAATCTGTGACGTTCGGCAGAACCAACTGTGCCTGCCGAATCTTGCCCGGCAACGGATAGCCTGGGTCCAGACAGCCGCTGGTAAGCCTCTTCCCATCCGGGCTCTCCACGGTCACCCTCAATACGCCCGGTACACCCGCGATGCCGTCGTTGGCGAAGCCGATGATCAGGCCCGTATAGCTGCTGTCTTTATAGCTCCAGATGAATGACGGTCTCACCCGGTAGCCAATCCGGCGGTTGATGCGGTCGAATGCACTTGGATACGTGTGGTAGTAATTCATCAGATTTGTTGCGCTGATCTGATGAAAGTTCCAGAGCGACCAGTAATTGGCGCCGATATCGATCACGTGATCAATCATGTTCTCTGCCGGCGAGATCCCTTCTTGCGCGGCACTTGCATCGGGAGGCTTGCCGGGAAGTCCTTGCTCGAGCAATGCGGCGATCCACGGCGGGCGATTGCTGAGCGCTTCAATCTGCTCATTCTCGATAAAAATCGTGTCGCTGCGAATCCAGTTGTTGCTGCGAACTGTGCGTTCTACGAGTTCTGAATTGCCCACACGGCTGTAATCCGGTTGAGTATTGGTGAGCAGGGGCGTCTTCTTGAAGTACTCGAGCTGAACTTCGAGCATATTCGTCCAGGTGCGCTCTGCCGTGAGGTAATCAGGGAATGGATTGTTGCCGAATGGCCAGGTGTGCCCTTCGCCCCAGAAGCCGTACATGAAAGTGTCAATAAACTCGACAAGCGGGTTGCCATCGAATTCCGCCGATAGCTGGCCGACCAACTCTTTGAAAGCCTGCTGGAAAAATGGATGGTCATACCTGGGCTGGTAGCGCGAATGCGGATTCTTCAAAAATCTTTGGCCCGAAGCGCTGCTTTCATGATCACTAAGCACCAGATCAACCTTCGGCACCTGGTCAAGAACAAAATCCGGCAGCGCAGCTTCACGGGTGTAGTCCGGAGCGCACATCTGAATTCGCAAACCGACTCGCTTGTTGTTCTTCTTCGCCAGATCAAAAACCTGCTTCACGTAGTCGGGCAACTCCAGGCGTCCAGGCCGCGGCTGAACTTCCCTCCACGTCGGGCGGATATAAAGCTGCTGGCCCAGGGGAAATCGAACCAGGTCCTCAATCGCCTGAGAAATGTTGTCCGACTTGATTTCATCGGTACCACTGTCGGCTGTGATGTAGGTGACCAACCCCTTGCCATAATTCGGTACGACATCTTCCGTGGACGTTGTGGTCATACCCACTTCGTCGGTAGGAATCACGGCATCGGGTGGATATTGAGGGAAAGGACCCTGATTAAGTCGATCGGTAACCGGGGGACCGGAACCAAAATCGTACTTTCCCCAATTGTGGGCGGGGACAAGTCCCTGCGCCTTGCCGATTCCGAGTTCAGCCGCCACAGTCAATGCAACACTACTTTTGAGAAAGTCTCTACGTTGCATCGAAGTTGTGTCCTCCGGATTGGTAGCCTTGTCGTTGGAAGTTCTATATTCTTTAATTTTGTTTGTCTACTATTAAAGACAACAATTCGAAACCAATAACAACAATACACGAGGGGAGCGACTCGACGACTCAGCGGCATAATATTACGCTCTGGCCTGGATGTGACGTGTCCATATGATTTTCGAGAGCGAGCAGCCGGCCGCCGCAATCCCGGTCCCTCTGGCCACGGAGATCTCTAAATGCATTGCTTCAAAAACGTTTTGTTATTGATACTCGCCAGCGCCACCCTTGCCATGGCCGCCGACGGCAATCTGGTCGAAAGCACACGGGCGGGTGAAGATGTGGCGCTCAGCACGGTCCCTGCTGCCGCATTTTGGCTGGACGCTCGCCCGGTTTACGCAGAAAAAAGTCCGCACGCCGAACCGCTACCGCGCTATCGCACGGAAATCCGGACCCGTTGGACAAAGGACAACCTCTATTTTTTGTTTGTCTGCCCTTACGAAGAGCTCAATCTCAAGCCCTTGCCTAGTACTTCAACCGAAACATTTCAGCTGTGGGATTGGGATGTTGCCGAAGTTTTTATCGGCTCTGATTTCCAAAACATTCGGCGCTATAAGGAGTTCGAAGTCTCCCCGCAAGGGGAGTGGGTCGATCTCGATATCGACCTGGCCAATCCCCACCACGAAGAGGGTTGGACCTGGAATTCCGGCTTTCAGGTTGCCGCTCGGGTGGATCCTGTAAGTAAGATCTGGTACGGGGCGATGCGCATCCCGTTTTCAGCGCTAACGGGTCATTCCCCAAAAGTCGGGGAAACATTTCGAATCAATTTCTTTCGCAGCCAGGGACCGCCAATCGACCGCAAGGCAGTTACGTGGCAACCAACGCTGAGCAACACGTTTCATGTGCCGGAGAAATTCGGCCTGCTTAAGCTGGTTAAGCGAAGCAAATAAGGGTGGCAGATGGGGCTAAGGAGAGGAATTACGCCCAGCCTCCAGGATCGAGGGCAAACAGGATACCAACCCGATCGCTGATACGGAGTTCACTGTATCCTTTTGCCGCAAGCTGTACAGCACGGGCTAAACAGCGAAGAGCCGTTTTCTGTTCTTCCCCACAACCCTTCCTGACCATCGACTGTGGCCTCCCTCCCTCGTGTGATCTGCTAAGAAACCTCTTGACAACGATGGAAGACGAAAGCAATAGTAATAAAACGCAATAACACACAATGCAGGGATTCTGGACGCAGGGCGCTAAGGTTTCTGCCGGTATTGATCCCCAGGACATGCTCAACGGTTGTCGGGTTGGTTGAAGGAGCTTTATGAAAGACTCTCGCAATTCCCTTCTTTTTGTTTCCGTAGTTCTCTCCATTTTTTGGCTAGTCCTCGCCATGCCGGCATGGGCGCAGAAGGACACGGGCAGCATTGTGGGCACGGTAAAAGACGAGACGGGTGCGGTTGTGCCGGACGCGAACGTCGAAGTGACCGACGTCGAGCGCGGACAAACCTTCAAGACGACCACCAGCGCCTCGGGCGAGTTTGTGGCCAGCCCGCTGCACGTCGGCCGCTACAACGTGACGGTGACAAAAACTGGTTTCAAGAAAGCTGTGTCAGAGGCGGTGGAACTGAATGTGCAAGGGCGCATCGCAATTAACATCGCACTGCAAGTGGGACAAATCAGCGAGGTGATGGAAGTAAGCGGCGCCGCCCCCCTGCTCGAAACCGAGACCTCGGAACTGGGCCAGGTGGTGGACCAGAAGCGAGTCAGCAATCTGCCGCTCAACGGCCGCAACTTTGCCCAACTGGCACTCCTCAGCACGGGAACGGCGCCCAGCGAGCCTGGCGCCCGTGATGAAGGGGGATACGGCTTCAGCGCAAATGGAGCGCGCTCGCTGCAGAACAATTTCCTGCTCGACGGCGTGGATAACAATTCGAATCTTCCAGATCTCCTGAACGAATCCAATTTTGTGATTCAACCCCCGGTTGAGGCTTTGCAGGAATTCAAAGTTCAGACGAATGCATATAGCGCGGAATTCGGGCGCGGGAACGGGGCGATCGTCAATGCCGTCATCAAATCAGGGACCAACCAGATCCACGGATCAGCATGGGATTTTTTGCGCAACAACAAGCTCGATGGACGCAACTACTTTGATGATCCCACCAAGCCCACCCCGCAATATCAGCAAAACCAGTTTGGGGCTACCTTTGGCGGTCCGATTGTGATTCCGCACTTGTACGATGGGCGGAATCGAACCTTCTTTTTTGTCGATTACGAGGGTTTACGCGTGCGGCAGGCGCAGACGCAAACCGCATTTGTGCCGCCGTCGGCGTGGCGTCAAGGCGACTTCTCAAGCCTGATCGACTACACCAATGTGACCGGTAGCGATTGCAACGGCAGGCCCACCTTCGCGGGGGAAATCTTTGATGCCCGCCTGGCGCAGGCGAACTGTGGAGTTCCCTTTCAGTACGACGGTGCGGGGCAGGCGCTCAATATCATTCCCGCGACCCCGGTCGTGGCCGGCGGTGGTTCTCTCGATCCACTCGCCCTCCGGTTGGCCGCACTCTATCCGGCTGCGGGTGCGCTGCAGCCGAGCGGCAATAACTTTCTGGCGAATCCGGTACGGCGCGAAACCCGAAACAACTTCGATGCCCGTGTGGACCAGAAGTTTTCCGACAAGGACAATGCGTTTGTCCGGTTCAGCATTGAGAATCAGCCAAGTTTCATCCCGGGCACGTTTGGAGGATTGGCGGATGGGGGAGGATTCTTCAGCGGCGACGAGGATTTTTCCTATCGCAGCGTAGCCGCCAGCTGGACCCATTTTTTCAGACCGGAACTGATCAATGAGTTCCGGCTGGGTTACAACCGCGTGAACGCGCAGCGCCTGCAACTCAACGCCAATACCGATGTGTCCGGAAGCCCAAGCATCGGGTTCCCGGGGGTTCCATTCTCTCCAGGAATCGGCGGACTGCCGCAGCTGACTTTCAGCGATGTGGCAACTCTGGGTAGTCCAACATTCCTTCCTTCGCGAGAGCTGCAAAATTCTTACACGGTCTCCGAGAACGTGACCTGGGTGCGGGGGAAGCATACCTGGAAGTACGGGACGGAAATCCGGCGCGAGGAATTCACCATCTTCCAGCCCGCGGCCGCACGTGGAGACCTAAATTTCGACAGTACGCTGACCGACGATCCCGCGAACATCGGCACCGGAGGCACGGGATTCGCCTCCTTCATGGCTGGCCTCACGAGTGGGGGCGGCATCAACAATTTGCACAATGTCGACTACTTTCGCAACACCTACGCGTTCTATGCGCAGGATGACTGGAAGATTGCGCCCCACCTGGTGCTGAACCTCGGGCTGCGCTACGAATTGTTCGGAACGGTTTCGGAGCGATCCGACCAAACCGGGAACTTCGATTTGAGTAATCCGACCGACCCTACCATCATCGTGCCCAAGGGACAGAACGCGCAGCTGACTCCCTTTATTGCGCAGTTCGTGAAAATAAGCGCTACCGGCAGCCGCGGCCTGATCAATTCGGACCTAAACAATTTCGCGCCGCGCGTCGGCCTCGCCTGGGAGTTCATTCCGAAGACGGTGCTGCGAGTGGGATACGGTATCTTTTATGGCGGACAGGAGAACGGACCGTATTCGAATCCGAGTCCGGGATTCAACCCGCCGTTTTTTGTAAATCAGTCGCTGGTTGCGCCATGCGGCGCGCCCTCAGCGAACCCGGCAGGACTGGACTGCAGAGTTACGGGCATACCGGCATTGGCGTCGGGCTTTCCGGCCAACGCCCTGGTTGACCCGAATACGCCCGTCTTCTTCTCCGTTGATAAAAACTTGCGCACGCCTTACATGCAGCAATGGCACTTCGGCCTCGAAAAAGAGTTGCCGGGTTCCAGCGTGTTCGCTTTGACCTATGGCGGTTCGAAGGGCACGAAGCTGTATACATTTTTCAACGGCAATCAAGCGGAACCGACCGCGGATCCGACTCTGCCAACAGCATTCAGGAGGCCGGTGAAGAGTGCGGGCTGCACGATCGCCACCCCGGACAATTGCAGCCCGGTTTTTGATACCGGCATCGACTCGTTCCGTTCCACTGGATCATCCAGCTACAACTCTCTACAGGCCCGATTCGAAAAGCGCTTTTCGAGAGGACTGCAATTCCAGGCCTCATATACGTGGGCCCACTCCATCGATATCGCTTCGAATGCGAACCTGGGACCGACCCAGAACAACAGCGATTTTCGCGATTTCCGAAATCCGGAAGCGGAGCGGGGAAATTCAGACTTCGATGTACGACACCGCCTCGTCGTGAACTCGATCTATGAACTGCCGTTTGGCCACGGCAAGAAGTTCCTGGGCCAGGCCGGGGGATTCGCAAATCAAGTGGTTGGCGGCTGGCAGGTCGCTAACATCGTGTCGGTCTCTTCTGGCAATTGGTACACAGTGCTGGATGCGAACGGCAACTTTGCGAATGCCGATGGCGGAGCGGGCGGAGTTTCTCAGCGACCCGACCAGGTCGGAGACCCGAACAAGGCGGGGCCGGTGGCGGCCAATCCGGGTTGCGTCGCACCCAGCAGAATTCGCACTCCTACGGCGTGGTTCAATACTTGTGCCTTCGTCGACCCTCCCCTGGGTTCCTTCGGCGATGTTGGCCGGAACACCATCGAAGCACCCGGCTACACCACTTGGGATTTCTCGGCCTTCAAAACTTTTCGAACGTCGGAACGAACCAACCTGGAATTCCGGGCGGAATTTTTCAATGTTCTGAATCACACGAACTTTCTGTTCGCGGATAGCGGGCCGCAGAACGGCAACAACGCCACCATCCTGGGTACTTCGCAGTTCGGGAGCCTTACGGCGGCGCGAACGCCGCGGCAGATTCAGTTTGCTCTGAAGTTTAGCTTCTAGTTTACTTACTGAAACAGCTTCCAGACCCGGTGAAGGACGAGGCGAGGGATCGGACGCACGACGCGTACAATCTGGCAGCAGCCCGAGATTTGCAGGCAGCCTTGCAAACATTGCCGCCAACATCAAGCGGATATTAACTTTTCGTGAAGTGGTCATAAATCGCGTGTGGAGAGAACATGCCGGATTTTGATGTGTGCGTGGTTGGCGAAATCAATTTGGATCTGATTCTCTACGGTCTGCCCAAAGAGCTGGTGTTAGATCGTGAACTTCTGGCCAGCCGCCTCTCTGTAACCCTGGGCAGTTCATCGGCTATTTTTGCTCACAACCTTGCAATGCTTGGGAGCAAGGTTGGTTTCGTCGGGAAAATTGGCGGTGATGCGCTGGGAAAAATGGCTGTCGAACGCCTGGCAGCTGCCGGTGTCGACGTAAGCGACGTGAAGATCGTAACTGACCGCGCGGACACGGGGCTGACAGTCGTTCTTCCTTACTTGCGGCAGCGCTATATTCTCACCTTCCCCGGCATCATGTTTGAATTGGAATATTCTGACATCGACATGGCACGCCTGCGGGCTGCCCGGCATCTGCACGTTTCGTCGTTCTTTCTCCACCGTGCGTTGCGGAAGAAAATGGTGGATCTGTTCCGCCAGGCGAAAGAGGCCGGCCTCACTACCTCGCTCGACACCAATGATGACCCCGAGAACAAGTGGGACCGCGACTTGTTGGACGTTCTCAAGTACGTAGACATTTTCCTTCCCAATGACCGCGAGGCGAAAAAGATCGCCCACACCGACGATCTTTCGCAAGCCATCAACCTGCTCGCGGGGCTCTCCAAGGTTGTGGTGGTGAAGCGCGGCTCCGCAGCGGCCATCTGCCGGTCGGGGCAAGAACAGTACAGTCTCATGCCTCCGAGCGTAAAACCTGTGGACGATGTCGGTGCCGGTGACAGTTTCGATGCAGGATTCATCCACAAGTTCACCTCGGGCGCGAGCCTTGAAGACTGTCTGGCCTTCGCAAACCTGGCCGGCGCGTACTCCACCACCAAAGAAGGCGGCACGGAGGCGTTTCGCGATCGCGTTGCGCTTACCACTTTTATGCGCCAGCCTGGCGAAACTGTCGGCTAGGACATGCCCCGCTGAAGGGTAGCTGTCCCATTGCTCCACCATAATTTGCCTTAAAGTTTTCTTTCTAAAGATACGGCGGTTGCCGGATTGACGGTTGACGGGTGAGGGTACATCAAGCCCCTGACCGCACGCATCTTCGCTTCGGAAGGAAAGCCTGGAAACAAAGCTTTTTGAAGATGGAGACGACTCATGAACGACACACAACATCGGGTCCGAAAGCTGGCAATCGCACGGCGCGCGAGCGAAACCGCGCGGGAGTTGCTTGCTGTGTTGCAGTGCGCCATGGCGGGCGCACTCTTTGCCACATTGATGCTGGGCGCGGCGCACTGTCAGGCCGAGCAACTGACCAATGGCGCTCTTTTCGTAACGGTCAATGGTCAAGACGGATCCTATCAATTTGGACCCACTGGCAGCCAACCTGCGCTGCAGGCGAGCGCAGGTGCACTGGTCAACCACACGTGGCTGCGCGCGGCGAGCTATCCCTCGCATGCGGTCTCCGAATCGCCATTCAGCGATGCGCTTGGCTCCGGTCGACAGTTGACGGTCACCTGCAGCGGACTCTCTGGCAGCCCCGATCTTATTTATATACTGCAGCTTTACACCGAAAATCCCTACGGCGCCATTCAAGTACGGATCAGGAACGGAACGGGCAAAGCTGCGTCAGTGCAGGCAATCCGCAGTGTTGAGGCGATGGGCGACTCATTCATCAACCTGGGCGGGAATCCATCCGATGAGCGAATTCTCTCTGATAGTTTTAGCGAGGATTGGCCCGATCTGGTCATCTACGATCTCGGCGCTGCGCCGGACGGAATGCATCGCGGAGTGGGAAGCCAGCTCATTTATAACCGCCAAAGCAAACAGAGCTTGTTTCTTGGCGCACTCACATCGGATCGCTTCCTGACTATTTTGCGGCTTAAAGCCGAGGGCAAAGGCGCCGACGCCAGGATCGCATCGTATAACGTCGACTCTACGGGGACCACGGAAATTCAGAAAGCTTTGAGCGAGGCAGAGACTCTTGAACCGAAGCATTTGAAAAGCGACCGGATCGAATTAAGCCTTCCACTCAATCCGGGCGAAGAGATGAGCTCTGAACGAATCATGTTCGCAGCCGGGCCGGACTACCTGGGACAACTTCGCGCTTACGGTTCCGCCATTCGGCGGCTGCATCACGCACGGGTTTCGAGCCAGATTCCAATTGGATGGTGGAGCTGGACCGCTTATTATGCCGCCATCAACGAAGGCGAAACGCTGGCCAATGCCGATTGGCTGTCGCAGCATTTGAATTCGCTCGGTTACAACTTTTTTCAGATTGATGAAGGCTATCAGTACGCTCGCGGAGAGTACGTCACTGCCAACGCGACTCAGTTCCCGGACGGTATGGGGTTTGTGGCTCATCACATTTTGAGCGATGGCTTGACGGTCGGCCTGTGGACAGCGCCGTTCGAGGTGAGCAGCCGGGCGTGGGTTTACGAACACCACAAGGATTGGTTGGTCCACAATGCCCAGGGCGAACCGATACCGTTGGAAGATTTGTGGAGGCAGGGTGTTGATACGCTTTATGCTCTTGATACCACGCATCCGGGGGCGCAAGAATATTTGCGCCAGACCTACAAGAAGTTGGTCCAGGAGTGGGGAGTCCGGTTCATCAAGCTGGACTTCATGGATACAACCGCGATTGAAGGCTACTACCACCGTCCCAATACCACCGCGCTCGAAGCTGAGCGTATCGGCTTGCAGGTAATCCGCGACGCGGTCGGCGATCATGTGATCCTGGACA
The DNA here is from genome assembly GCA_963814725.1 of Terriglobia bacterium. GTDB lineage: Bacteria > Acidobacteriota > Terriglobia > Terriglobales > Acidobacteriaceae > JAIQFF01. The sequence continues at coordinate 158,735 of CAWFDY010000009.1, read as the reverse complement.
AGGACGGAAGTCCCATGCTCAATCCCGTCGGAATCGTAGACACGGGTCGCGTTTCCGCGGACACTGGACACACTTTTCTCAGGACGAAGACCGCCGCTCCCGGCATCGCAGCGCGTTTCTACATGAATGGAAACTTCTTCATCAATGATCCGGACGCTTTCAACATTACCGATACATACATGGTGGAGCATTCGCGCGAACACTCCGCCCATTCGCTGGGAGCGGCGCAGGCTTCAATTGCACTTTCTGCGATCGCCGGCGGCAATTACGAAATCGGCGATGACCTGCTGATTCTTGGCAGTGAGAAGGATCGACTCGCGTTGGTGGAAAACCGGGACTTGCTCAACATGGCCAAATCCGGTCGAGCATCTACGCCCGTGGACCTGATGAGCTATGCGCCCGAGGATGGACAACCCAGTGTTTTCTTGCTCCGGCAAAGTCCGCGCCAAAGTATCCTGACGGTTTTCAATTGGACCGATGGGCCCCGCTCGCACACACTGAGCCTCGCCGATCTCGGAATCCCTGTCAGCTCCACGCTCGGAGCGACGAATGTGATGGATTCAAGCTCCACTGTTGCGCTCGAAGGTGGCGCAGTCCAGCTTCAGAACCAGCCGCCGCAATCGGTTGTCGTGCTCAAACTGGTGGACACGGCCATCGCGAAGACTGCCCCAACGGTCACGACCCGGATCCCATCTCAGTCGAAGGCCGGGGAGACGATCGCCTTCTCGGCGCAGACCGACCCTACCGGCGTATCTGCAATTCGCTATCACTGGGACTTCGGCGACGGGACGACCTCGGAAGGGTCCAGCGTTTCTCATTCCTATACACGAGCGGCCGACTTCAGTGTCCGGCTCACCGTAGACGGGGCGGACGACATGCCCTATGAACAGAGCTTTTCCATCGCAGTAACCGGCGAATTGAAACCGACTTCGCAACTCCGCGCGAACCGGCGCTTTGAGGAAGCATCCGACAAATGACATACGCCGCGCCACGACTCAGCCCGCAAGGTCTGATTACGGTGTAAATGGCATCACAATTGAGCGCATTCAATGCGGCAGGGAAAAACTAAACACATCGCTCCCCGCGGCAATCGCCACGTACTGCAGACCGTCCACGGCGTAAGTCATGGGCGAGGCTCGTATAACCTCGCCGGTATTGAAGTGCCACAATGCACGGCCAGTACTGGCGTCGACGGCTTCAAAAGATTCGCTGTCGTCTCCAAAGAACAACACTCTTCCCGCTGTCGTCAGAGTCCCACCGCTGGACCTTCCGTCGCCGGCCTGCACGTAGCGCCACACAACTTTTCCATCTGCCGGCGAAAGCGCAAGCAAGACTTTCTGCAACTTTTCGGTGTCAGAGGGACGTGTGCCAGTGTTGTAAAAAGTCTCACCCGAAGTAAACTTTCGAGCCTTCGCGACAAAAGTATTGCAGCCCTCGAGGGCAATTACGTAAAAGAGTCCTGTCTCGGGGTTGTAGGAGGGAGAAAACCAGTTCGTCGCTCCTTCGATCCCAGGGCAAATGTGTGTCCCTGCTGGCGAGGGGATTCGTCCGCTTAAGATCGGACGTCCGGATGCATCGACTCCCTTGGCCCAATTCAACTTTTCTACAAATGGCGTGGCGCGCAGAAATTTGCGGTTCGCACGGTCGAGCACGTAGAAGAAACCATTCCGATTGGCTTGCATCAAGAGGCGCTGTGGTTTCCCATTTTCGACCGTGTCCAGCAGAACCGGCGTTTCATTTGCGTCGAAGTCGTACAGATCATGCGGAGTGAACTGGAAGTACCATTTGATTTCTCCCGTGTCCGCATCCAGCGCAAGAACGCAAGCCGAGTAAAGGTTGTCTCCGGGCCGCGTGTCGCCGAGAAAATCGGGGGCGGCATTGCTGGTCGTCCAATATAAGGTGTTAAGTTCCGGATCATAGGTACCGGGCATCCAGGTGGTGGCACCGCCGTGCAGGTAGGCGTCGGCGGGCCAACTATCCGCTCCAAATTCACCGGGACCGGGAATGGTCCAGCGCTGCCATTTCTTATTTCCTGTGGCCGCATCGAATGCGGCGAGAAATCCGCGAACACCGGAATCTCCACCGGACGTCCCGACAATCACTTCGTCTTTCACCACCAAAGGCGCTCCGGTTGCGCCATAGTGTTTTGTTTTGTCGGCGTACTGCACGTCCCATAGCGGGTTGCCCGACCGGGCATCGAGAGCCACCAGGTGCGCGTCGTCGGTTTCAATGAAAACAGAATTCTGCCAGAGGGCCACGCCGCGATTTTTGTGCGATGCGGCATCATCGAGCAAGCCGGAGCTGACGGGACGCGAGTATCGCCACAACTGTCGTCCTGTCCTCGCATCGAGGGCATAGACATCGTTGGCCGCGGTGGCAAACATGACGCCTCGAACCACCAACGGGGTCACTTCAAGATTCTGTGAGTTGCCGGGATGAAAAACCCATGCTGCGTGAAGTTGCTGCACATTGGAGATATCGATTTCTTTTAACGAGCTATAGCGACGCCCTGTGTAATCGCCATTGTAAGAAGTCCAATTTGCTCCCACCGGCGTCGCGAGTAAATCTTCCCCGCGCAGCATGGCGGGCGGACGGTCTTGTCCCACGAGTGAAACACAGAGGCACACGGCTAGAAGCGCGCTCATCTTCCCACGCCGTTTCATGTCAGTGTGTCTCCCCTGCTCGGATCGGTATTTCCTCAAACGCACCACGATCGACGCCGTTCTGATCTTCCAGGTGTAAAGAGACACGCGCCGGTTTCCCCTCGGTTGCAGCTTCCACATTGAGTTTTACCAACTCAGCCGGGGTCACTTCCGCCACCGGCACGGTCGTGATGATTGAGCCGTGTTCGTTATAGAAATGCGCTAGAAGTTTACCGGGGAAAAATACACCGAAAGAACCTTTCAGCTTCACCTTGCCGTTTTCCAGGGACGTGGCCTGCAATGGATCAACAATAATTCCAGGGTCCGTGACTCCGTGAAAATCGGGGTCGGCGCGAGTCGGGTACCAATCCGTATCAAGTTGACGCACCTCTTCTGGACGCATCCGCCACGTCGGGCTATTAATTTCGGCCTCCATATAAAAGGGAGCGGGACCGTCCTCGCCATCGCTTACAGCAGGTTCGCCCTCACGGTTGAATCCAAGATGCAAACCGTTCGTCCAGAAAATAACAGAAGCCTTTCCCGGATAGGTTTCCTGCTTGTGATATTGAAATCGCTCGACCATGGCATAGTGAGTGCTTCCATCAATCACGGCCAGCCATCCCTCAGTTGAATCCACCCAGAACTCTGCTGCGAGATGGGAGTAGTGCAATGCAAATAGACCATCGTCGCGAATGCTTGCAGCGGGATTTTCCACGGGACCGGTGCGAACGTGGTAGCGGTTTAAGTATCCACTCGATGGGTTTGCCGCAGTAAATCCCCAAATGTTGGGATTGCGGCGTGATGGGTCTGCAGAATTCCCTGTGCCATACTGCGAAACCGATTGCATGGACCACTCGAGGATATGGCCGCTGATGTTTTTGATGGTCGCGTGAAAAGTGATATGCGGCGAGTCGGGGTCGAGAAGAATCGTGCGTGCAAGCTGCACTCCGGTGTGCGGATCAGGCGGACCGGTTAATTCGGCTCCGCAGCCATTTCCATCCGAAAGATATCGAAAGCGGAACTCACCAGCGTCGATCAGGTCGGAGTTCCCGCGCCAGTGCTGCTCGTCGTCATCGCCTTCCGGCAGCAACCACAACTTGTCCCCTCCATAGTTGAACCATTCATCCTGGTTGGGCGGCATGGATTTTCCCGCCAACCTCGGATTGACAAAGAGATAGTCGTGTCCATTGAAGCTCACCTGCATAAGGCGGCCGCCATTCTGCGGAACAAACACTAGTCGCACCCAGCGGTTTGAGATTCTCTCCGCTTTCCATCCTTTGTAATCAATGGTTTCAGCGCGACAACTCGCACTGCTGCCTGGCTTGGCCTGGAGCGCTCGAGGGCCCGCATGAATCGCATGACATGGAGAGACTGCAAGCAGCGCGACTACGACCACTGCCATGATTTTCAAAAAGTTGCCGCCTCTTGCCAGGCCCTCTGATTTGCCCATCAATAGCGCTCCTGAGTAAATGCGCGAATTCCGCAGACTGCGCCACTCATAATCGCACAGCCGTGAAAGGAAAGAAATCAATATGAACCGAAAGAAAAGATTGGCGACGAGAATTTTCTGTGTTACACCCTAAGAGCCTGATTGTTGAGCGATGTAGAAGCAGTTTTCCAGGGAGGGAATGCTGGTGGGAAATGGTTCGAGTCGGCGCTCATTCTTCAAATTAATGGCAGCGGCTCCTCTACTGAGCCAAATTGCCGCGCGTGATCTCTATGCCAACACGGCCAGGGCCATAGGCGGCGCCAAGGAAAATGTCTACACGCGCCTGGGTGTAAAGACCATCATCAACTGTCGCGGCACCTGGACTTACCTGAGTGGATCCCTGGAGTTTCCAGAGGTTCGCCAGGCCCAACTCGAAGCCGCCGAGTATTTCGTCAACATGTTGGACCTGCAACGGGCCGTTGGACGCCGCCTGGCAGAATTGACGGGCGCCGAATCCGGCATCGTGACCTCGGGTTCCGCAGGGGCGATGGCTGTCGCGACTGCTGCCTGCATGGCTGGCGCGGACGACAAACTCATTTGGCAGCTTCCCGATACCACAGGGTTGAAAAATGAAGTGGTCATGGCAGGAGGCCGCAGCGCCTTCGATAGCGCAATTCGTCTCACCGGAGCGAAGCTGGTGCTCGCGTACTCGCCGGAGGAAGTAGCCAACGCCGTTACCGACAAGACCGCCATGATCTATACCACTGATCTTGGGGAAAAACTGCAGCAGGAAATCAAGATCGCTAAAACCAGAAAGGTTCCCCTGCTGCTCGATGATGCTGCCGGTATTCCTCCCGCGGACAACGCGAAGGCTTACGCCAGGATGGGAATTGACATGTACTGCTTTTCCGGCGGCAAAGGCTTGCGCGGTCCGCAGTGCAGCGGCCTGCTGCTGGGGCGCAAGGACCTTATCGAAGCCGCGCTGATGAACAGCAATCCTCGCGAAGGGGCCGTCTGTCGTGCCATGAAGGTCGGCAAAGAAGAAGTCATCGGTTGTCTCACCGCGCTTGAGACCTGGCTGAAAACGGACGAAACAAAACTTTACGCCGAATGGAATGCGCGCATAGACCGCATCCGCAAGCTGGTCGAGACCGTTCCAGGCGTTACCACCAGCACGTATGTTCCGACTGATGGGAATCGCTATCCCACACTAAAAGTGCACTGGGACCAGCAAGCCTGGAATTTCTCGATCTCCGATTTAGCGAACGAACTCCGGGCCGGCGATCCCGTCATTGAAGTGCTTGGCGCGGACAATCCGAGCCTGGTGCGTGCAGTACACGAAGGGATGCCGAACCGAAAAGAGCACAAGGCGGTCGATCACATCGAACTGGTTTCCATGACGATTCAGCCCGGGGAAGAGATTATTGTCGGACAAAGGTTGCGCACGATTTTGAGTGCGGTCCAGAAAAAGGCCGCATAGGCAAAGCGAGGAACGGTGCACCTCACAACAATGGCCCGACGTTCACATTTTCTTTTGCTTGCGACAAGCTTGTTCGCTTCGCTTCTGCAGGCACAGCAACCAGCACACGCTGTGACCCCGACCAATCCTCCCCCCAGTACCAACCGGTTTGCATCCGCCGGCGTGGATGCCGGGGACTATCTCTACATCTCGGGCCAAGGGCCGCGCCGCGCGGATGGAACTGTGCGGGATGGGTTCGGCGCACAATTTCGTCAGGCGCTCGACAACCTGAAGGCTGTGGTGCAGTCAGCCGGTCTAAGTTTGGACAATGTCGTCTACGTACAGATCTACCTGACGGACATGAATTCGTATGCGGAGATGAACCGGATATTCGGAGAATACTTCGCAGAAAATCCGCCCGCGAGGGCCGTCCTCGGAGTTGCCGCCCTTCCCAATCCAACCGTGGCAGTCAATGCGATAGCGGTGCGCAACCTTGACGGCCGCAAGGCGATTTATCCGGCGAGTTTTTCAAAAGATGAAACCGCGCCGCCGGGCGTCCTTACTCATGATCGCCTCTTCATTTCCAGCCTGCCCGGAGCAGATCCCACAACCGGCAAGGTTCCCGACGATCCCGCCGCGCAGGTGGATCTCGCGCTTGATCGAATGACGGCCGTGGTAAAGGCTGCGGGACTGGAAATGAGTAATGTGGTTTTTGTTAATCCTTATCTAACGTCCGGCATTCCGTCACGAATCATGAACGAACACTATGCCAGGCGATTTGAGTTTGGCAACACGCCGGGACGCGCAACCATAAAAGTGTCGAGTCTGCCGGGAGGCGCGCACATCGAGTACACCGGAATCGCGGTGCGCGATCTGCAGCAGCGCAAAGCGATCCGGCCGAAGAATATGCCTCCAAGCCCGACCGCCAGCCCGTGCGTGTTCGCCGGCGACACCTTATTTTGTTCGGCCAAGAGCGGCTTTATTCCCGGACCCCACGGCGGCGTGTATGCCGCCACGACCCCGCACCAACTCCGCCAGACAATGCGCAATCTGCTGGACAACCTCGAAGAAGCGGGGATGGATTTCGGTGAAGTGGTATCAACGACGATTTATCTGGACAACTTGTCAGACGCGCCCGCATATAACGAGGTGTACGGCCAATATTTTGGTCCGGTATTGCCCGCCAGTACTACCGTTCAGCAGATTGCTCCCACTGAACGGAAGGCGGACGCGAACGATGAATACCCGGAAGTGGAACAGATTTCGCTGATCGCCGTGCGCAAGAGCACGCGCTGACAATTCAGCTGTTCCATGAAAATGGGCGAGCGCTGAAGGGAAAATAATTGTCAAACCGGCATCGCATCACATGGCGCAGCGCCTGGATCGTGGTTGCCCTAGCCTCCGCTTGCGCCGTCTGCTCCGCTCAAACGTCCGCCTCGAAATCGCCCTCCGGTCGTGGGACATTCGAAACAATTTGCGCCTCCTGTCATGGGCTGAACGGCAAAGGAGGCGAACACGGACCGGACATTGCGACCAACCTTGAAATCGTGAAGTTATCGGACAGCCAACTTCTCAACATTCTGCGTGATGGGAAACCACAAGCAGGCATGCCGGGATTTAGCGGGCTGGGTCCGGCCAAACTTGCGAAAGTTCTGGACTACTTGCGGATCCTGCAAGACAAGCGGTCCACCCCAGTCGTGCTAAATGTCGGAAACGGCAAAGACTTTTTCGTTGGCAAAGGCGGGTGTTCGCAATGCCATATGGTTCATGGCACTGGCGGATTTATTGGGCCGGACCTCTCCGATTACGGCGCCGCCCATTCAGCTGAAGACATTCGCAATGCCATTCTGGACGCGGACAAGCGAGCTGGATTTCGGAAAGCTTTGGCCAAAGCAACCACCAAAGACGGCCAGCATCTTTCCGGACTGGTGAGAAACGAAGACAACTTCTCGGTGCAGTTGCAGTCGCTGGACGGCACGTTCCATTTGTTGGAGAAGTCCAAGCTCGCGGAACTTACGTTCGAGTCCACACCACTCATGCCCGGCGATTACAATTCAAAGCTTACGCAGGAAGAATTGAGACAACTTGTGGACTATCTGTTGAGTGTGGGAACTACGAAACGAAATGAACCGGAGGCGGCGCGCAAGTAAGGATCAGCCCGGAATCTTATGAAAAGACATTTCAAGCTGGCAGCGCGGTGGCTTCTGTTGATTGTTTCGCCGTGGGCATTGGCACAAAAGCAGCCGCGGCCGTTTGAGCTAAAAGCCGAGTCGCCCAAATTCTGGGAGCTTATTGCGAAAGACGCCAAGCTGGATCTAGTTTCCAGCGGGATGGGTTTCACGGAAGGGCCGGTCTGGGACCCGGCGGGCTTCATTTATGTCAGCGACGAAGTGCAGAATAAAATCTTTCGCATTTACCCTGATGGTCGTAAGGAAGTGCTGATCTCTCTGGGCGATCCGGACGGCAACACCTACGATGCGCAGCATCAGTTGATTGATTGCGCGAGCGTGCTGCGCGCGGTGATTCGCGTGAAGCCTGACGGCACTTATACGGTGTTGGCGGACCGCTATCACGGCCAGCGATTGAACAGTCCCAACGACGTCGTCGTGGGCCCGGACGGCGCGGTTTACTTCACCGACCCCACGTCCGACTTGCCCAAGGACCAAAAGCAGGAGCTCACTTTCAAGGGAGTGTTCCGGTTGGACTCGAATGGCGAACTCCGCCTGCTTACGAAAGAAGTCACCGATCCTAATGGCTTGGCTTTTTCTCCCGATGGCAAGCGGTTGTATGTCGACGACAGCACGCAAAGGAGTATCCGCGTCTATGATTTCCAGCCGGACGGAACTCTGCGCAACAGCCGCATCTTTGGAGAAGAGCCGGGACGCGAAGGTGAAGGAGTGCCGGATGGAATGAGAGTGGACCAGGCAGGCAATTTATATGTTACGGGCCCCGGAGGGATCTGGATTTGGGACCCTGATGGCCACCATATCGGCACCATCATTGTTCCCGAGCAGCCGGCGAATCTGGCATGGGGAGACTCGGATTGGAAGACGCTATACATTACGGCGACCACGTCGCTGTACAAAATTAAAACGGATGCCACGGGTTTTGTGCCGTACTCGCGAAAGTGAGAACAGCACTTTGGTGTTATAAGGGGTTGGTGCGCCGTTCTTCGCATCTTTGCGGCTGAGTTTTGGTGGCTATTTCGGAGAATCAAACCTTTCACACAAAGCCTCAAAGAAGGACCATGGAAGGAGACATCGTGCTTTCACCCGCTCGGGGCTGGTTGAAGAGAAGGTTCACGCTCTCATTGTTCCTGCTATCGGCGGCATCTGCCGCTTTGCTGATTCTCGCGTTCCATCCTCTCAAGGCGCAAACCACCGATGTTTCGAAAGATGACAGTTCCCTGCTGGACGCCTACCGTCACGTGGAAGTTGCTTCCGTATCCGACGCACTGGAGCAGGTAATTGGTAGGAAGATGTACATGTCGCATCGCATGAGGCCCATCTTCCCGAGCAAATTTGCGGGAATCGCTTTGACGATCCGGCTGAAAGAAGAAGCAAATGATGATCCCGCGGCGCTTAACGGCATGCTTTCCGCGATTGACGCCGGACAAAAGAATTCCGTCTGGGTCATGGTTGTGGACAATGGCGCCGACATCGCCGGCATGGGCGGCCTGATGGGCACGGCGATGTCTGCGCGAAACTATGCCGGAGCCGTCATCGATGGCGGCGTTCGCGACGTTGCATATCTACAAAAGATCGGCTTCCCTGTTTTCGCTCTTGGCATCGTCCCATCCACATCCGTCCATCACTATCGCTTTGCCGGAGCTAATGTGCCAGTCGTGTGCGACGGCGTCGCCGTTAGCCCGGGAGACATTATCGTGGCAGATGCCGATGGAGTGGCCGTTGTTCCGCGCGCATCGGCGGGACAAATATTGGCCCTGGCCCAGGAACTGGACTACAAGGAGCACTCGATGTACTCCATCATCGAGAAAACAAAATCGATTGTTGAAGCGGTAAAGCAATTTGGCCGGCTCTGACTGGCGCCAGCAGTCTGCAATTATTTCGTAATCAAGGAGAGTCAACCTATGTTTTCAACGACGCGCAGAATCTTTGCATCCCGTATTGCTTACGTTTTCGCCGGCATGGGGGCTGCCAGCCTGGTCGCCGCTCCAGCCGGTGCCTCAGCCAAGGAAAGCGCCCTCCGCAAGCTCAACTATGAGGGGAAACCGGCGGATAGCACCGCGCTATTCACCCCGCTGATCGTTCACAATGGAATCATCTATATTTCCGGGCAGGGAGCCCACTCGCGCGATCCTGAAGGAACTTTCCCCGCGGACATCGAGACCCACACCACCAAGGTTCTGGACAGTGTTAAGACCCTGGTAGAAGCCGGCGGCGGGACCATGGAGAGCATTCTCCAACTCAATGTGTTCTTGGCCAGTATTGACGGTTATGCGGGAATGAACAAAGTATTCAAGACCTATTTCCCGCATGGAGGTCCCGCAAGAACGACGGTCGCAGTAGCAGCGCTCCCCGGTCAATCGCTGGTAGAGATCAATTGCACGGCGGCCGTGGTTCGCAAATAGCTGTCGCAATTAACATGAATAACTCCTCAACCTCCATCCAACGCAGCAGGGAAAACGCTCATGGCTGATTCGCCCGTCGGCCGCGTGCGGTGGTATCTCGTCTTCTGGCTGTTTGTCCTGGGTGCGGTTTCATTCCTCGATCGGGTCAACATCTCGGTGGCAGGTTTGGCGCTGGCCGAGGAATACCACATCAGTCAAGTCCGGCTGGGAACGATCTTCAGCGCTTTTCTCATCGGCTACGCGCTGTTTCAAACGCCGGGCGGATGGCTTGCAGACAAATTCGGCCCCCGCAACGTGCTCACCATCGGCGTTGTATGGTGGGGAATCTTTACCGCGCTGACCGCGTCACTTCCTTCGCAAATTGCGGCCGCTCTCACCTACCTTATTCTTATTCGCTTGCTGCTCGGTGCCGGTGAGGCCATCATTTATCCCGCATCCAACCGCTTCGTATCGCAATGGATCCCTTCGCAAGAACGCGGTCTTGCCAATGGCTTGATCTTTGCGGGCGTCGGTGCGGGCACAGCCATTGCACCAATTTTTGTCACTTATTTGATGATTCGCTACGGATGGCGATCATCCTTTTGGGCAAGCGCAATTCTTGGGCTGATCGTTGGCGTTGTGTGGTATGTAATCGCCCGCGATAATCCGGAAGAACATCCTTGGGTGTCGGAACCAGAGCTTTCTTACATCAGGAGGTTCCGCACCACTAAATCCGATTCAACTGCTGGAGCATCCTCCCGCATCGGCTGGATGCAAATCGCTTACAACCAGAATGTTCTCGCCGTCACCGCCAGCTATTTTTGTTTTGGCTACGTTGCCTGGATCTTCTTCAGCTGGTTTTACATCTATCTGGCCAAAGTGCGGGGCCTGGATCTGAAAACCAGCGCCTTTTACAGCACCCTGCCTCCCCTGGCTATCGTAATTTGCAGCCTCGGTGGCGGCGTCATCAGTGACTTGCTGACCAGATCCTACGGTAAGCGCATCGGCCGCTGCGGAGTTGCCTGTGTCGCAATGTTCATGGCTGCGATCATTTTGGTCGTGGGTTCGCGCGTTGCTAACGCTCCTCTCGCCAGCGTGGTGTTATCGGCAGGCGCCGGAGCTCTTTATATTGCGCAAAGCTCCTATTGGTCGATTACGGCCGATATCGGCAGCAAGAGTGCGGGACTGGTCTCCGGTTTTATGAACATGGGTGGACAGTTCGGGGGCGCTCTCACTGCATCGCTGACCCCTGTCATTGCGCAACACTATGGATGGACTTCGTCTTTTTTGGCCGCTGCGATTTTGAGCGCGCTGGGAGGCCTTGCGTGGCTGTGGGTCGAACCGGACCGCTCTTTAGCGGAAACGTAACTCTTCTGGATCTAGATGCCCGACAAGCGCCTCACCTGACTCCTGCTGCTGCCCTTCGGAGCAGTTCATTTTCAATTGCTCATCATTCGTCAAGATTATTCATTGTTCATATTCATTTGTGCACTGGTTCGTGGACGCCAAGGCGGAAAACCAACTGGGCGCAAGCTAACCTTTGTTCTTCAACTCGTTCATGTTGGCTTTCGGCGCGGGCAATGAGCTCAGCAAAGTCAATCCCTCGCAACCGCAAATCGAATGATGCAACCACCGCCAGCACGCGCCAAAGCGCCCGTTTGCCATCGATTCCCAGCACCAGGAATTCGAGCGCTTCGAACGTCCCCAGGTCGTCAGCGGAGCCCTGCGTGAGTTTCACGCGACTCACTTTCTCAGCCAGCCATGCACCCCACTCTTTCACCCCGCCCGGAGTTCCGCCCGCACTCTCCGTTAGCCTTGCCAGCACGTCCCGGTCGGGTTCGACCTCGGCCAGTATTTGAGACGCAAAGCTTCCCAAAGGCTCCCCCGCAAAATGGTCGCGCATGGATTTGAGTAGTTCAATCGCATGGAGAGCGCCGGCCAGGTGGTCCTGCAAGTACGTCTGAAGTGCATCGTTCGTCATTTGACCGGCCTCCGAAATCACCTGGCAAATTGGCATGGCTCACATTGGCGAATTGAAATAAACGTAAGCGCCGATAAGCGCGGCCAGTCCCGCAGCCGCCAGCATCAGTCCAGCCACCCATTTCCAGGCCGAAGGCGATACTTCCGCTCTGTTGAAGGCACAGTTGAGATTGCACCAGCACGAGTGCTGGTTACCGCTCCCTTGCCGCTTTTGCTTGCACAGTTACGGTCAGACATCTAGATACGAGGAGCATCTACTTGCCCCGTCGCCCAGGGATCGATCACAATCTTCGTAACGCCCTGCTCTTTATCCCGCCACACTTTGTACATCTCGGGCGCTTCTTCCAGCGTGATGCGGTGAGAAATAATGTAGCTTGGATCAATCTGGCCTTTTTCAATGCGATCCAGCAGAGGCTTCATATTGCTGTGCATGTTGGTCTGGCCCATTTTCATGGTGATGCCTTTGCCGAACGCGGCTCCGAACGGGACTTTATCCAATAGACCGCCGTACACTCCGGCATCGAAACCGTGCCGCCTTTGCGGACCGCCTGAATCGCCTGCCGGAGGACGATCGGCCGATCAGTTTCCATCATCAATGCCGTTTTCACTTTGTCGTAAACTCCTTGAAGCTGAGCGGAGTGAGCTTCGAGACCCACGGCATCGATGCAGGAATCAGGCCCAATTCCGCCGGTCAAGTCTTTTAAGGCAGTAAGGACGCTCAGGTCTTCCACTGAATAGTCCACCGTAATTGCTCCAATCGAATGAGCCAATTCCAGGCGTTCGGGCAGACGGTCGATGGCAATCACGCGAGCGGCGCCTCACGGAGCCGCTGAAAGCAGGACTGGGTGTGTGCCAGCAGGGAAAACCGCTCCACTTCCCTCAACATTTAGCTAAGTTTGTCGATCCACGATGCGCTACGGCGGACAACGCTCACCAGGGGCCTTGGTCCATCGCGCGGGGCTCTTAACCCGATGTGCTCACTATAAGTGCCGTCCACAGTCTATAAACGATGTCAGCAAGACTTTCCGAGGACATCCATGAACAGACTGGTTGCGAAGGCCGTAACCTGCGGCCTCATTGGACTGCTGTGCATAACGGCGATGGCGCAGAATGCTAGCGGCCGGTTGTGGATCGGAACGTGGGCGGCCGCCCCGCAGCCGTCTTCGCCAGGGCATCTCCAGAGCATCCGCAACCAGACGCTGCGGCTCATCGTCCATACCAGCGCTGGCGGGACGAAAGTCCGGATCAAGATCTCGAACACCTTTGGTGACCATGCATTGCGTATCGGCAGCGCGCACATTGCCCGCCGGACGGACGCGGCGGAGATCGATCCGACATCCGACCGAACCCTGACGTTTTACGGACAATCGTCCACGACTGTCGCAGCAGGCTCGATGGTCGTGAGCGATGCAGTCGGGTTGGAGGTGCCAGCTTTGTCAGATCTGGCGATCAGCCTGTTTCTGCCCGAGACCACCGAGGTGAAGACCACGCACGTTCTGGCGATGCAGACGAACTACATTTCCGCTGAGGTCGGGGACCTTACGGCTGAAGCGAAATTTCCAGTAGCGAAGAAAATTAGTACGTGGCCATTCCTTACTGGGGTGGACGTCGAGAGTTCCTCTCGTGGAGCCGCCATTGTCGCATTTGGCTCATCGCTCACCGACGGAGATGGAACCGACTCGGATAGCAATGGACGTTGGCCGGACGTACTGGCGAAGAGGTTGCAGAAAAGTGCAAACGGGAAAGCGGAAGTGGGCGTGCTGAATGAAGGCATCATCGGCAATCGACTATTGAATGACAGCCCTGCGCAGGCGGCTGGCGGTCGATTTGGGGCAGTCCTAGGACAAGCAGGTCTGAAACGTTTCGAAAGGGACGTGCTTCATCAATCTGGTGCCAGGTATGTGATCGTGGGTCTCGGGATCAATGACATCGCCATGCCCGGCTCGTTGACGCCTGCCAGCGAAAGGATCCAAGCCGAGAGCATTATCGCCGGCTATCGCCAGCTCATTGCGGCGGCCCATAAAACGGGAATTCGCATCATCGGGACGACGAACCCGCCCTTCGAAAATTCGTTTTTGGATGTAGGGCCCTCGGAGCCCCCGATCACTTTCTATACTCCCGAGAAAGACGGCGTGAGAAAGAAGGTCAACGCATGGATCCTCAACAGCGGTGAATTCGATGGCGCGGTGGATCTCGACTCGGTGTTGCGCGACCCGAGTCACCCCACGCAACTCCTTCCCGCTTACGACAGCGGAGACCACCTGCATCCCAACAATGTGGGCTGCCGCGCCGAGGGAAATGCTATTCCGCTGACGTTATTCGAAGGCCGTTAGACGGATGCCAAGCATCGGCGAACAGTTCGAGCGAACGTTGCCGGTCGGCAGTGCGCTCGTTCAGCGCTGGTCTTCGAACGGCATTCGATATTGTCACTTTGATGAGGAATTCAAGTGAGCTGTCTCGTCGAGGAATCTACCGCCTAGCGACTGCTTGATCTCCCCTTGCGAGGCAATCCAACGATTTATCTTTTCGTCCAGAACGTCGAGCGGCAGGGCGCCGCTGTCTAGTACCGCGTCGTGGAAGGTGCGGATGTCAAACTTTTTTCCTAGTTTCTCTCTGGCCCTGTCGCGCAGCTCGAGGATTTTCATCTGGCCGATCTTGTAGGAAAGAGCCTGGGCCGGCCAGGCTATGTAACGGTCTACTTCGGTCTGGATGTTAGGTTCGTCCATGGCGGTGTGCTCATGGAAAAAATCGACCATCTGCTCCCGCGTCCAATGCTTGTAGTGGACTCCGGTATCAACCACAAGGCGGACCGCCCGCCACATTTCATCTTCCAGGCGTCCATAGTCGCTGTACGGGTCCTGATAGAAGCCCACATCTTTTCCCAACCGCTCCGAATAAAACGCCCAGCCCTCCGCGTACGCGTTGTAGTAAACGCCGTACTTGCGAAACGGCAGCAGATCGGGCAGTTCCTGAGCAATGGAGAATTGCAGGTGATGGCCGGGTACGCCCTCGTGATAGGTGATCGCTTCCACGTTCAGCAGCAGTCGCTTCTGCGGCTCATACTCATTCACATTGATCCGCCCCGGGCGAGAGTTGTCGCCGGCGCCGATGGAGTAGTCCGCGGGGACTGCGTCCGCCTCGCGGTAAGCCTCCATGGACACCACGACCAGCTTGTTCCTGGGCAGCTTGCCGAACAGTTGCGGCAGCTTGTCATACATTGCGGCGGTGTACTGCTGATACAAATTCATTAATTGCCGGCTAGATTCCCCGTACAGTTTGCGGTCCTCGCGAATGTGTTGGTTGAAAGATTTCAGGTCTTTGTAGCCCTGCGTCTGCGCGATCTTCAGCATTTCTGATTCGATCTCAATTACATTCTTTTGACCCAGTTCATGAATTTGCGCGGGCGTGAGATCGGTCGTGGTCATGGAGCGGACGGCAAAACGGTAGCGGGCATCGCCGTCCGGCAGCGCCCAGATGCCGAGTTCCATGCGTCCCTGCGGTGCATATTCTTCGCGCACAAACTTGGCGAATTTCGCGTAGGCCGGCGCGACTTCGTCCTTCGCGGCGGCCAGGATCAGGTTGCGCAGTCGCACCTGGTCTGCCGGCGGAATCTCCACCTTGAATTTCAAAACCGGTTGCGTGAACGGGCTCGCTTCCACAGAATCATCGGCGATGGCCTGGGCTTGAGCGGCAACCTTTTCCAGTATGTATCTCGGTTGCATCAGGTGGTCTTTCATACCCTGCCGCATGTTGGCCGTGACCTGTTCGAAAACTCGCGGGACCTGGCGCAAACGGGACAGGTAGTCCTCATAGTCCTTCACCGAGCTGAAGGGAGTATCCGAAACCATCGCGGCAAGACTCTGATGAATTCCGTCGAATTGGCTCACTGGCATTTCCCAATTCTTGAATCGGAATCCATCCACCGACTCCCGCAGGCTGCGCACCAGGAGTTTCTTATTGAGCTCCTCCTGCTCGGGAAAGCCAGTCGTGTCGATGGCTTCGATCCGGCCCAGAGTCTCCCGATTGTGGGCGAGCTCAGCTTCAATCGCCTTCAGCGAGTAATCGGCCAACTGGTCGTTGTAGCGCGGATCTGCGGCATGAGTCGCCATTTCCGGACTGGTGCGGAGCCGGTATTCCCAATCCTCCGCGAGCAACTGATTCAACTGGGACCGCCGGGACGCCAGGTCGCTCTGTGCAAAGAGCCCGGTGGTGTGTAAAGCGAGAACAGCCAAAACGGCACAACCGATCATCCACTTCATAAGGGGCTCCGGCGGAAACATTGAGCTAGGCTCTGCGGCCCGTGCATCGGCGCGTATCAATGGGTTCCGGGATTGGCAGATACCTTCTGTAGAATTCCTCCCGCCCCGACCAGTCGTGCTGGGGAGCGGGCATCATGGCCGTGGCCATCATGATTTCGACCTTTGGTTGCATCAATAGCCTGGTGCTTTCCGGAGCGCGGGCGTACTACGCGATGGCCCGCGACAAGCTCTTTTTTCCTGCAGCCAGCCGCCTGAATCGCGCTGGAGTACCGGGCGCATCGCTGGTGATGCAGGCCGTCTGGGCAGGTCTGTTGCTGATAGTGAATACATATTCTCCGGGCCTGGGGTATGGGAACATCTACAGTGACCTTCTGGATTACATTATTTCTGCCGCGCTGCTGTTCTATATCCTGACGATTGCTGGGGTGATGGTGCTGCGGCGCAAACGTCCGGACGTCGAACGTCCGTATCGTACCTTCGGATATCCCGCGGTGCCAATCCTTTATATAGTGGGCGCCGCGACCGCCATCGTGCTCTGCCTTTTCCTCTACCGCCCCGCCACTACCTGGCCCGGGCTGGTGATTGTCTTGACGGGTATCCCAGCACTACTGTTCAATCGCAAGCTTAGATCCCGTTCAGTCATCGCGATGGAAAGCGCCGCGGAACCACTCGTCCGGGAGTAGTCCCATTGATGAGGGTTACCTCGTCATTGCGCCATCTACCATGCGCATAATATTTGATGGTCGACCTTCTAATGCGCGATGAATGGTGCTGGAAGCTTGCTCCAGGTCCTCTCCCGTCAACTGCAAGCGCGGCGGGCGGACGCGCGAGTTACCCATATGCACGGCTCCCTGTACGAGTTTGACCAATTGCACAAACTTGGGGACCGTGTCCATGCGGAGCAGTGGCAAAAACCAGCGGTACAGCTCGAATGCTTCTTGGCGCGCGCCGGCGCTTGCATAGTCGAAGAGTGCAACTGATTCTTTCGGCAGCGCGTTGACCAGACCTGCGATCCAACCGACCGCGCCCGCCCCAATGCTTTCCACAATCACGTCGTCCACCCCAACAAAAATGGCCAGCCGATCACCACTGATCTCGCGGATTGCGGTTACCCGCCGGCTATCGGCACTGGACTCTTTCACTGCTACCAGATTTTGATATTCCAGGGCCAACTGGTGGATCTGCTGCGGGGTAAAGTCCGTTCCATAAGCGATCGGGTTGTTATAGAGCATGCAGGGCAAAGAAGTGGCGCGAAACACTGCAGCCACATGCTCGCTCATTTCGCGTTGATCGCCCTGGTAGACATACGGAGGCAGCACCATCAGGCCGTCGCAGCCCAGCTCTTCGGCCATCTTGGCCAGCGCGACCACCTCCGCCGTCGAGAGTCCTGAGATCGCTGCCACCACCGGCACATGCCGAGGCGCCGTCGCACGGATGTTTTTCAAGATAGCGCGCTTTTCTTCAAGGGTCAGGGTCGCAGCTTCTCCGAGGGAGCCCAGCAGGACCAGCCCCGTGCAGCCGTTCTCGATAAGCCACAGCGCGTGCCTGGCCATAAACTTGTGATCGATCTGCAGATTTTCGTCAAAGGCCGTGGTCATGGCCGGCATTACACCCTTCCACTCCATACATTGTTCTCCTCGGAATTCTAACGACTTGTTTTGCTTCCCACCCCGGTTGCTGCCAGCGTCGCCATCCGAACCGGGTAGATCGGCGGACGGACGGAATCCTGTTTCCAACCTAAAAGAAACTCCAGCGCAGCTCCACAGATTCGGCCCTGGCACGCGCCCATCCCACTGCGTGTTTGAAGCTTCGCCGCACGCCATTCTGCGTACTGTTGGATGGAACTCAAGGGGACATCCTCGCAGCGGCACACGATAGTGTCTGGCTGCGGCAATTGCTTCAATTCACTTCGCAGTGCGAACGCCTGCTCTATTACGCCGGCAAAGGCCTGCAATTTCTGACGGCGCTCCAGCAACCGGCCGCATTCACTCTCCCTCCCAGCAGCGGCCATGCCGGCAATCTCGCCTTCCACCAGCGAGAGTTCCACCCCTCCGATACCTGTCGTTTCGCCAGCACAAAACACAGGCGCCTGGGTGGTCACTTGAAACTGGTTGACGATCACGCGGCCCGCGTGCACGCCGCATCCCAACAACGTGGGCAGTTCGAGATTTGGTACAAGCCCAAAGCCACACGCCAGCATGTCGCACTCCACATCTTTTTTCCGAACACCATCGCTTACGAGCAGGCCGCGCAACGTGCCGGAGCCACGCGCCGCAACCGGCCACCAACCCAGGTGATAGCCAGTGCCCGCGAGGCTCAGCCGATAACGCAAAGCCTGCACTGCCTTGCCGGGCATGGACGCCAGGCTGCCCGCAAAACGCATTACACTCTGCCGCGAAGCCTGCTCGTAAATGCCTTTGACGATTGCCCCTTCCCGCTTCAGAAATGCGGCAACCGCCAGCAACAATGGACCTGATCCTGCGACCACAACCCTCTTCCCCGAGATGGGGAGCCCGCCTTTCACCAGGGCTTGCAGGCCACCGGCGCCGAAGACGCCGGGCAGCGTCCACCCTGGAAACGGAAGAAACAGTTCGCGCGCGCCGGTTGCGAGAATTAAACAGCGATAGCGGAGATCTCTTGCTTCGCGATCACCTTCAACCAGAACTCCCTCGTCCGCGGTACGGCCGACTACCCGCATTCCGAGCCGCACCTCTACACCGGAAGCCTTCAGCCTGGCCCGCCAAATCGCGGCTTCGCGTCCCGCTCCCTCCCTTCCATGATCGAGAGACGCCCGCCAGATCTGGCCGCCTAACTGAAGATTGTCATCGACCAGCGTGACTCTCTGACCCAGTTCCGCGGCGCGCACCGCGGCCGCCATGCCTGCCGGGCCGCCGCCCACCACCAACACATCGCATTCGTCGGTCCGCAAGCTAGGCATTGGTTCTCACGTCCATTCCCGCTTCACAAACCCGCTGGCACGTCCGGGTATGCGGGTTACCGTCCACGATGGCGCGACAACCGAAGCAAATCCCCATCCCGCACAGTGCGGTCCGCGACTCAGGCGGCTCTGACTTTCTGCAAACCTCACCGGCAAAAGCAATCGCGGCGGCAATCGTCGATCCGGCGCGCACCGTGACCGGCTTTCCGTCGACCCGCAGTTCGACAGTTTCAAGCATGGCCCACCGTCAAAGTTTGGCGCTGCGGAAGATAGGGACTTGCCGCAATCTCAGAATTCCGTCCGGCAAAATGATCCGCCAGAAGACGTGCAGTTCCTAGCGACGTCGTGATCCCCAACCCTTCATGGCCGGTGGCTAGGAAAATGGTGGAATCTTGCGGCCAGCAGCCGATGAGCGGCAGTTTGTCAGGCGTGGCCGCCCTGAAACCAGTCCAGGTGCGCAAGACAGACTTGGCCGCCAACTCAGGCATGTATTCGATGGCCCGTTGCAACATGGCGGACAGTATCTCTCCATCGACTTCTTTATGTACGACGTCATACTGCCGGGAGGATCCGATCAGAATTTGTCCGGTGATTCTGGGTTGAAGATTGAAAGCCACGGAATCCGCAGTCGAAGAGTGCGCGCTCTTGAGATATCCCAGCTCCACCAGTTGGTGGCGAATAAATCCCGGGTAGCGGTCGGTGATGGCCAGATGCCCCTTGCGCCGCCTGACCTGAATGCCCGGCGTAAGCGAGTCGGCCAACTCTCCGGCAGCGTTGACAATTCGACGACCAGACAGCTCCGTCCCACCACTCAGCGCCACGGTTCCCGACCCTGCGCTTAAGGCCCGCTCGGAATAAACTCTGGTTCCCTGCCCCATGGCAGACTCGAGCAAAAAACGGCACACCGCCGGCGCATACACCACCGCATCTGCCGGGACCAGCAGCCCTCCCGCCAGCCCGCTGCGCAGGTAAGGTTCGGCGGCGTAGAGCTCATTCGCTCCCAGTACCTCAGTCTCGATTCCGCGCTCGCGATAGTAGCTGTGTTTGCGCTCCACTTCAGCCATTTCCTCTTCATCGGCCGCAACCCAAACCGTGCCGCATTCCCGATATTCGGCTTCCGCGGGAAGTTTCTGGGCCAACGCTTTCCACTCCGCCTGCGAATATTGAGTAAGGGCAAACTGCGCGGGAGAATCGTCCATGACCACGACGTGCCCCATACCTGCTGCAGTGGCGCCGCCGGCCAGTACGCCCGCTTCAACCACAGCCACGTCCATGCCGTCCGCGGCGAAGGCCCGCGCACAAGCCGCGCCCACTATACCCGCCCCGATTACGACTACGTCGTAGACATGACTCATCAGCTTGCAATGCCCATGCAAAAAGGATCGTTAGGATCGAAAATCAGCTCCGCGTCAGCATTTACATACGCGGTGCCCGTGATCTTGGGGATCACATGTCCATCTTTCACCTCGACACACCCTTCAAAAACGCTGCCCACGATACTTTCTTGACGCCAGACCTGGCCGGGCTTCAATTTCCCGTCCGCATAAAGGCAGGCCAACTTCGCGCTGGTTCCCGTGCCGCAAGGAGAACGATCGTAGGCTTTTCCGGGACACAGAACAAAGTTCTTGCTGTCTACCCCGGGGAGAGATGAAGGGCCGTATAACTCAATGTGATCAATTTCCCCTCCGTCTTCGCCGTGAATTTGCCCGGCCTGGAGACATTGCCGTATAGCCCAACTGAAATCAGTGAGTTTGTCGATATTCTCCAGCGTGAGCGAAAGAGGATGATCCTTGACCAGGTAAAACCAGTTTCCACCCCACGCTACATCGCCGCTGACCCGGCCATAGCCCGGGACATCTATGCCGACATCATGTTGGGTTCTGTAACTGGGCACGTTGGTGACGGTCACGGACCCATTGGCGTTCAGCCGTGCGCCCACCACTCCCACCGAAGTTTCCAGGCGATGCGATCCCCTCTCGATCTTTCCCAGATACGCCAGCGTGGTTATCAGTCCGATAGTTCCGTGCCCACACATGCCGAGATATCCGACATTGTTAAAGAAGAGGACACCCGCGGCACAATCCGGAAACGATGGCTCACAGAGCAAGGCCCCCACCATCAGATCCGAACCCCGCGGCTCTAAGACCACCGCCCGGCGGAAAGAATCGTGTTCGCTGCGAAAACGCTGTTGCCGCTCCGCCAGTGGACCCTGGCCGAGGTCGGGCCCGCCAGAAACAACCACCCGCGTAGGCTCTCCCCCGGTATGAGAATCAACCACCCGCACTTTGCTGGAACCAGGCATTCCTATCCCTCGATAGCATACAATAGTAAATTCATCGTCTTAAGAGGGTGGCCAGCCGAACCCGGCCTTCCCAGATACTGAACCTCGCGATTTCTGCTACATTAGCCTCACAAATTTCATGCCGAACGTACTTTCAAAAAAGAAATCCACCGCTACCGAAAAACGGAACGGCGCGCAACACGGCACCAGCTTAAAAAGCACCTTCAACCAGATCCGCGATTTGATCAAGTCCAGTAGTGCCGCTGCTGCCTCTTCGCGGTCCGTTGTTGGGAATTCGTCTCGGCGCACATCCAGGCGGATCCTCCCGGTTTCCTGAGCGAGTCAAGGAACAAGAAATAACCTTGCGCTTCGAAGGCCAACCAGATCTTCGCCCACAACAGCTCGGAATACATTCAGTTTGACGAGCCGGAGACTCTGATCGGCGCCGTCGGCGAGGTGTATGACCAGGCAAGAAGACCGCAGCTCCGCGCGGCGACTAAAAGGGCTTCAGCCCGATTGCAGCCGACCCTCGAGTAAAGCCGGTTCTTAAACTCGTGCGAAGAAAGAAATCTTGCCTGTCGTATGGCAAGATAAACTACTCAATTCGAGTCGAAACGTACGATCTAGCCCGACCAAGAGGGAAAATGACGAACCGAGGAAAAGACGAAGCATTGGGGGTGAAAGTATTCGATGATAAATACGCTCTGGCGCGGGTCGCTGCGGAACAGGCAGCGGCGAGCATCCGCCGCGCAATTCATGCTCGCCAGCACGCCCGCATTATCGCCGCCACTGGCGCGGCTCAGTTTGAGTTCCTGGAAGCCTTGACCCGGGCGGCGGATATCGATTGGCGATGCGTCGAGATGTTTCATCTGGATGAGTACATCGGCTTGCCGATGTCACATCGGGCTAGTTTTCGCAGGTATCTTCAGGAACGGTTGATTCAAAAAGTCGGGATTACCAACTATCACTTTCTCGACGGCGATACCGATCTGTCAGCGACAATCCAGCGTATCGGAAAAGCCCTGGTTGCAGCCCCCATCGATATCGCATTCGTTGGCATTGGCGAAAACGGCCATCTCGCGTTCAATGATCCGCCCGCTGATTTCGAGACCGAGGAACCTTATTTGATCGTCAATCTGGACGAAGCTTGTCGGCGCCAGCAGGTCGGAGAAGGATGGTTCGCGAGTATTTCCGAAACGCCGAAGCAGGCCATTTCAATGTCAATACAGCAGATCCTCAAAGCAGAGGAGATCCTTGCAGTGGTGCCGGAGTCACGGAAGGCGAAGGCTGTGCAAGCTTGCCTCGAGGGGGAGATCAGCCCGATGGCGCCGGCTTCGATTTTGCGCAGGCATCGGAACACTACGATTTACCTTGATAGGAACTCTGCCGCTTTGCTGACGCAAGTGGCGCAAAATCTTCCTTGACGCCTGTTATCGTCAAGGCAATGCACAGAAGGAGGATGGAACCATCTCTCCAATCGCCCCGTCCACAGCAAATGCCCGGTCCAGGCCTCGCTCCTTTCCGAACTTGCGCTGGTGGATCGGCGGGCTCCTGTTTGCGTCGACCGTCATTAACTACATCGACCGCCAAACCTTCTCGCTTCTCGCCCCTTATCTTAAGCTGCAGTACCACTGGACCAATTCCGACTACGCCGACATAGTCATCGCATTCCGCGTGGCCTACTCCATCGGGCAGACGGTGTGCGGCCGACTGATGGACCGCATCGGCGCAAGGCGGGGGTTGACTCTGACAGTCGCCTGGTACTCGGTAGCGTCAATGCTGACTTCGCTGGCGAGCGGCTTCTATAGTTTTATGGGGTTTCGCTTCTTGCTGGGAGCGGGCGAATCGGGGAACTGGCCGGCTGCGACCAAAGTCGTAGGCGAATGGTTTCCGAAGCGCGAACGCGCCTTGGCAACGGCGCTGTTCGATAGTGGTAGCTCGATCGGAGGCGCGATCGCACCATTTATCGTTCTCGACATTTATTTCCGCTGGGGCTGGCGTCCTGCGTTCGTGATCCCAGGCTTCCTGGGATTGATTTGGCTGATGGGCTGGCGATGGCTATACAGGCCGCCCGATCAACATCCCCGAATCACTACCGCGGAACTCGATCTCATCCTGGCGGAACGAGCTGAGAACTCCTCTCGACCAGCTGGCGGAACTAGCCCGCGATTGAAAGACCTTCTGAAGCTGCCGCAGACATGGGGAATCATTATCGCGAGGACTTTCAGTGATCCTGTCTGGTTCTTCGTCACGGATTGGTTTCCCATCTACCTGGTGGCAAAAGGGATCGATCTCAGGAGCGGCTTAGTCGCGGTCTGGGTGCCGTTTATCGCTGCTGACATAGGAAACTTTTTCAGCGGTTGGATGTCGGGTTACTTGATCAAGCGTGGATGGTCACTCGGCGCGGCCCGAAAAGCCATGATTGTATTTGGCGGTGTGGGCGTGACTCTGCTGATTCCGACGATACTCACTACGAATCTCTACCTTATTACGTTGCTGTTCGCGCTCTCGACCTTTGCATATGCCTGCTTCACGACGATCGCCAATGTGTTGCCATCCGATGTGTACAACAACGAGTCGGTTGCGTCGGTCAGCGGCTTAAGCGGGACTGGGGCAGGCATTGGGACAATCATTGCCTTCAAGTTAGTTGGGCATTTTTCCGATGTGAGACAGGCGACTGCGACTCACGCTTTCGATCCGATAGTGATCGTAGCCGGGTTGGTCCCACTTGTGGGAATGGTTCTCGTGCTCCTCCTTGTCCGTAACACGAAGGCCACGGATGAAGGCCTGGTACGAAAAATCTAGAACGGTGCTGCGGTGCAAGTTCCTGGGTTCCTCACGAGCGCCATACGTTCGGAGGAGCCCCGAGCGCTCACTTCAACTGGGAGTTCCTAGAAAGCCGAGTTGCGGCGCGAAGTAACTTCCAGCCAGCACGTGGAGAATCGCATTGTCCGCTCGACTTCTGGCGGGAAGCAATCTCCAGTTAGCCCATCAACTGCGAGCCATCGTGATCACCTCCTGTAAATCGCCTTCCCGTACCCATCGCAAATTCCGGCTCAGGCGGGATCTACGGTTGCCATGGGCTCCCGCCCGATGAATGTCGCCGTGAACTCCTTGAGTCACGCTTTGGGTATAGCTCACCGTTGATCTCTTCCGCTGTCAGTATCCCGCTATACCCGCAGGCGCCACGATTCGGAGCTCATGACCTCAGTAATTAGCTTTGCCCTTTCTTCCCATGCCATGCTCACGGCAGTCTCGCGCAAAACGAACGGATGTGAAGCTAATGTCTTCGGCGAGTTCGAGGTGCTGTTCAGGAGCGGCACGGCAGGTTCCCGTTCTCGCAGTAAGGCAGCAAGATTAGGAGTTTTTCCAGATGCAGCCTGTGTCTCCGTCTATTCCGCGTAATGTGCGCGGCCGTCCTTACGGCCGGTTGGGCCCTATACCCGCCTCTGTACCGACGGGTGGCGCGGGATCTTGCACTGTTCAGCGCCTCAGAGAACCAAGGTTTGCGCATTCTGCGTTCGCGATATTGCCACATCGAGTATTTCTGCGACTCATAGCTGTTCTCGTTGTAACCCTGGGCCTTCTAAATCTGTCGGGATGCGCCGGCGGATTCCAAGGTTACGGCCACGGGGGGCCGACAGTCACGCGGCCCGTGAGCATCACTGTTCCGATTGGCCAAACAGCGACGTTCAGTGTTTCTGCCACAGGAACCGGCACCATTACCTATCAGTGGTTTAAGAATGGAGTCGCCATCATTGGTGCGACTTCTAGCTCGTACACCACACCGCCTACAGTTGCTGGCGATACAAGTTCACTCTTTACCGTGACCGTAACCGACTCGACGGGCTCCATTACCAGCCCTGCCGCAACTCTTACCGTCCAGCTTCCCTCTCCCCTGACGAAGAGCCTTGTTCCGAGTTCATTAAGTCCTCCGTATAACTCGTCCGTATTTCTGGTTCCCACTTTTTCCGGCGGCACGGCCGTCATCGGTTCCACCGGCATCGGAAGTTCCGACATTACCAATGCCGCGGTTAGCGGCGGTTCTTACCCGACGCCACTCTTAACCTCACCCACAACCTTCACACTCACTGTTACCGATTCCAAAGGTAACGTTGTCACTACCACTTGCCTAGTCACCCCAGGGTCAGTATCGATCTCTCCAATTTCCCCGGGCAATCAAACTCTTGCTCCTGGCGAGCTCCCCTTTTCGGCCACCGCGACCGGTGGCGCTACCAACAATCTGATCTGGACTGCGACCGGGGGAACGTTCACGGGCAACGTTTGGACTGCTCCGACCACGGCGGGCACCTACACCATCACTGCCACCAGCGTGGACCAGCCATCCGTTTTCGTTACGACCACCATCACCATCAGCGCCCCCGTCATCAACACTCAACCTCAGAGCCAGCACATCTGCACCAGCAGCGGGCTCTTGCTTTCCGTCGCCGCATCCTACGCCGCCAGCTACCAATGGAAGCTCAACGGCACCGCAATCCCTGGCGCTACCAGTGCGACCTACTCCGTGGCTTCTGCGTCTTCGGCCAATGTTGGGAATTATTCCGTCACCGTCACCAATGGCGCCGGTAGTGTCACATCAGCGGTCGCCGCAGTCGCCGTGGGATCTTCCATCACTTCGAATCCGGCGAACCGTTCCCTGCACCCTACACAAGTTGCCGCTTTCTCCGTGGCCGGCCACGGGGTTGGCTCTCTCTCTTATCAGTGGTATCAAATTCCATCGGGAGGGACCACAGGTGTTGCCATCTTGGGCGCGACGTCTCCTGGTTACGCTACGCCTCCCGTAGATCTCTCCTACGATGGGTCGCAGTATTACGTCACCGTCACTGATTCTTGCGGCACGCTGACCAGTTCCGACGCTAACCTGTCCGTCACCGCGGGCAACGTGCCACCCACCATCGTTACTCAACCCCTGGGCCAAACTGTTGTTACTGGCGGTACGACCTCGTTCACCGTCTCGGCGTCTGGAACTCCGGCGCTCTCCTATCAGTGGTATGTGATTCCTGCGGGACAAACAATCGGCACTGCCATCACGGGCGCAGCCTCCACCACTTATAACGTTCCTGCTACATCCACCACAGCCACCAACGATCAAGATTCTTACTACGTCACCGTCACCAACGCCTACGGTCAGGCTGTATCGCAACCCGCATCCTTGGCCGTCGGCAACGGCATTTTGCTGCAAATCACCGAACAACCCGTCACCCAGTACGTCGACGTCGGCGCACCGGCCACCTATCAAGTCACGGCGGTTTCGTCTTTGCCTCTGACCTATCAGTGGTACAAAGCCGATCCTGGCACGTCTACCTTTGCTGCGATTGATGGAGCGACCGATTCGACATATACGCTGCCTTCTGCAGCCACAACTGACAACGGCGACGTCTTTTATGTTGTGGTGAGCAACGGCTTGACTTCCTCCGTTGTCAGCAGCTTCGCCGGACTTTTCGTCGGACCACTCTCAGGCGTTCCCGATCTTTGCAACACCAACTGGTCCGCTCTCGGCAATGCCATCGCTCAACCGGGTTGCAGCTTCCAACTTGTTCCCGCCGCGACGAACAAGCATGGCGAGATTGTTTGGCCGACTCTCATTTCTACTGGCAATATCCAGATCAGCTTTACCGTGACCCTCAGCAATCCCAGCGCGCTACCCGCTGACGGATTTACGGTGCTCCTTGCCGATCCCTCTCTTGGCGCCACACCCACAAGCTTAGGGGCTACAGGAATGGGCCTCGGAGCGGAAGGAATATCTGGCCTGATGTTCGCTCTGGACACGTATCACAATGCCGGCGATCCGGCCGTCCCCTACGTTGCGGTGGGCAGGGGCGAAACCGCGCTCTTTGAGAAGCCTTGGTTCAACGTGAACTCGACAATTCCAGCGGTCGTTTCCGCCAGCATCCCTATCACGCATAGCTACACCTATTCCATCGCGGGAGGGCAAATGACCGTCACCATGGATGGCCTTCAACTCTTTTCCGGGCCGGTCGATCCACCGCCCGTTGCGTATCTCTTTATCACCGCTTCGACGGGTGGCTCCTATGAAGACACCGTCATCAGCAACGTCTCAGCCACTGTTTCGGTGCCTTCAAACTAATGCCATCCCTTCGAGGAAAACTCGCGATGCGATCGTTGCTGCTTTGTACAGTCCTAATGCTGGCAGGCGCTTCCGCAGTGCTGGCTCAACAGGACACTTACAGCGGCGAAGCCGCTGCCGTTTACCATTGGATGCACACCAACGCCGGCCCCGGTCAGTGCGGCTGCTTTGACCTGAAGGGTGGAGGGCTTTCTGGCTCATGGAACTTTCGCAGTTCCTGGTCTGGAGTCGTGGATATCAGCGCTGAGAACAGAGGCGGCACGCCCCCAGCGAGCAATTCTCTAACGCTCGTTTCGTATTTGGCAGGCGCACGTTACAAACTTCCGCAACCCTGGCTGCAGGGGAATCATAAACCGCAGCCGTTCGCGCAAATCATTTTGGGCGCATCGCACGCAGGAGGTGGCGAAGCTGGCGTCGCCGACGGGTCCTACAAGTTTGCCACTCGGATCGGCGGCGGCATTGACGTCCCCTTAAGTGTCCATCTCGCGATACGCATAATTCAGCTTGATTACTACCTCACCACTTTTGCCAATGCCAACAACGACCATCAAAACAATCTCCTGGTGGGCGCTGGGATCGTCTACCGCTGGTCACGCCAAAAATAGCGGATAGCGCGGAAACCGAAGCAGCCGCTCCCAGTTTCCGAGGAAGGTGAAGCTAACCTTAAATCTAGCCGACATGGCAATCCTCGCAGCAAAAGCGGCACTTGATACATCGACGCAGCCGCCAACCTGGCAAACAACCGCAGCATCCAAGCTTCTGGAGAAAAGCTTATGAGGCAGCGGAGTTTTGTTTTAGCACTAGCGGTTTCGATGGTGGCTGTTGGCTGCGGCGCAGGACATGCAAACTTGACGAGCATAAACGTCAGCCCCCAATCGGCAACTACAACAAGCAGTCCCCAGGGCCAGGTTGGCTACACCGCCATGGGGAATTTCCAAAACGGCAAAAGTCGGGAGCTCTCTCAGGTGGACGGTCTTTCGTGGAAGACGTCGCAAACGAGTACCGGTACAGTTGCAGCTACGATTGGCGCAACTGGCGAAGTTACCTGCTCAGCGCCAGGGACAGTTACCATTACGGCAAGTGCTCCCCAAAACCTGAGTTTCACAGTAAATAACGGAGTACAGAACACTTCGATGACGGTGAGTGGCACAGCTATGCTCACTTGTCAGTAAGAGCACCCGCATGTTTGAACTGTTGTTCTGTAACTTGACCTTCCGTATCTGGCAGTTCTACATGCTCAACAACGTTTTCAAGGCGAGTTAAGGCGAAACCACCTTGTACGGGCGCATCATTTCATTATCCTCGTGTTCCAGGACGTGGCAGTGCCAGACGTATCGAAACTCCTGCCCTGGCATCGTTTTCGTTCCCTGCGGGAGATCGAATTTGGCGATGATCCGGGTTACGTAACCCCCGTAGGTCTTGACCGTATCTTTCCATCCTGGACGCTCGTTCGATTCTGGCGGGATCGGAACCCCTGTGAACACCAGTTTCTGTGTGTCCATATAAGTCTTGACATCAAACGCCTGCCGGTTCAACACCTGGAATTGCACGAGATGAAGATGGATGGGATGAACGTCGCCGGTCGCATTGGCGAAAGACCAGATCTCCGTGGACCCAGCCTTGGGATCTTCCGTGATCGGGTCGCTCCAATGTTTTCCGTCGAGCATCCCCATCACCGTATAGCCGTCGGACGGGCGATCCATTTCCGTCAGCCCCAGCACTCGTTCGCGAGTTGCAAGCGACGGGTTTAGTGGTGATATCGGCGTCAACACCTCCGGAAGCGAGCTTTCATCCGCGCCGGAAAGAGGTAGCGTAACTTTGAACAACATCACGTCCGCCGGAACAATCTCTCCTCCGTGCGCGTACGGAGCCGGCGCATCGTTGATCAGGGCGAAGCTCTCATTTTCACGCTCCGAAAAGTCGACCACCAGATCGAAACGTTCTCCCGGCGACGCGATCAGATAGTGCAGTTTCAATGGTGCGGGCAGAAGGCCGCCATCGGTCCCGATCTGATGAAATGGCGGAGCGTCCGCCGTCCTGCCTATAGGCTTGCCGGATGCGTTGGCGGGCACGAGCGCGAGGTGATAGAACCGCGAGTTCGAGCCATTGACCAGCCGAAAGCGGTACTTTCTCGGCTCCACTTCCACGAAGGGCGTGGCTTTGCCATTCACGCAGATCGTATCTCCAAAAAACTCCTGGATCCACACCGGATGCGTGCCGTCGCGGGCGGCCGGGTACAACAAAGATCCATCGGGATTGAATTTGCGGTCCTGCAGCAGCAACGGAATTTCAAATCGTCCGCTGGGAAGGTTCAAACCATCCTCCTCCTCATCGCGGATCAGGTAGAAGCCCGCGAGCCCGGCGTAGACATTCAACCGCGTAATGCCCATCGCGTGGTCGTGATACCACAGCGTGGACGCCCGTTGGTCGTTGGGATAATGTGCCGGATTTACCGCCTGAACCGGACCCGTTTTCCCGTCCGAGGTAAACCAGGCGTCGGGATATCCGTCGCTCTCGGGCAGCACCTGTGAGCCATGCACATGCGCGATCGTCCGCACCTGAGGAAGTGTCTCGTCCGAACCGTGGATGGTCGTATCGATCGGCAGGAAATGTTTGACAGGGAGTTCATTGCTCCACTTCACCGACAGCGGCTGGCCCCGGCGGACTTCTAACGTGGGGCCCGGCCACATTCCGTTATAGCCCCAGAGTCTGGTCGGCGGTAGATCGCGATGAACTTTTTGGCGAAACTCCCGCATGCGCACATGAATCACCTCCCTGCCAGAATCCGGGGCACGAATTACGGCGGGAATTGGCAGGGGGTCAACGTAGCTGGCGAGTCCTGTTTCTTGCGGTGCATCCAACTGGAGCGCATCGAGTGCTTGGCGCGGCAATCGAAGTCCGCCCGATCGGGACGCGAGCAAGCCGGTACCGGTGCAAACTCCAAGTCGCAGAAAATCGCGCCTGTTGATTCTCAAATCAGCGTCCTGCGCCCTGATTTGAACTTGATCGCGTCCCTGGCTTTTGATGAGTTTTCAGACTTGGCGGATTCGGCTGCCGGCTGGCTGTCCAGGGATGTTCAGGTTGCACAATCTCCCCGCCATGCCCCAGGTACGCTCCCGAGCCCGGAATGTTTTGCGCCTGTGAGGTTCCGCTGATGGTCTCGCCGCCGACTGTGCCTCCTACCGTGCCCTTGAAAGCAATCGCGTATGGACGAGCCTCTTGAAAGCTCACGCTGAACGTAACATTTCTGCCCTCGATTGAACCCGACAGCGCGCCAGAATGGTGAGCATCACGAAATGTTCCATTCAGTCTCGAACCGTCCTGCTGAAGTTCGATCGTCGCCGATTCAGTGCCAAGGCGGGCTTGCCACGACATTTGCCAGGTTCCCCCCACCATCCGAGTCCGACCGGCCGCTGGACCGTCCGCGGAAAAGGCTGATGCGCAGGCCGCCAGGATAAAAAGGACAGGAATAGAGTGGCGAACAAATCTTTTCATAACGTCTCCTGATTCAAACTTATTGGCAACTTGCCGGCCGGAAAACATTATTCCGGCCGGCGGAGTTGTCAGTCGATTTACGGTTTTGCCGCAGCGCTAACCTGCGGAAAGTCGAACGCGTCAAACAGATCGTCGAGAGCCGGGCTGTTGGTTGGAACGTACGGGTTGTTGGCCGTCGTTAACGGGTTCGGGAAATTATCGCGGCTGCGGCTGGTGATTGGTTTCAAATTCCAGTTTCTGTTGATGAACTTGATCAGCGAAACGTGGTCTGCATAACTGTGGTTGACGTGCCCGCCGGTCGAGTACGGTGATACGACCAGCAGCGGGATGCGGGTGCCGTCGCCAAAGAAGTCGAGTGGTTGGATGTATCCGGAATCGTAGTATCCGCCGCCCTCGTCAAAGGTCACGAAGATCGCGGTGCTCTGCCACAGCGTAGGATTTGCCTGCACTGCCTTGATAATTTTCTTGGTAAATCCCTCGAACAAGTCCAGCTTCGACGAAGCCGGATGCCCGTCCACGAATCCGCTGGGCTTGACGACCGAAACCGCCGGCAGCGTTCCCAGGTCAATGTCCTCATACAGGGTGTTGGTGTCCTGAATGTGGGCTTCACGCTGGGTCGGGCTGGTCATGATGTCGCTCGCATACTGAAACGGGTTGCAGATGTTGCAATAGGCGTTGTAGGGATTCGCTCCCGTTGGATCGGTCTGATAGAGATCCCAGCCCTCTCCGAAGTAAGTGAACGAAAGACCGGACGCGCCCAGTGAATCGCCAATGTGCTTTTGCGATGTCGGCGGGATGGTGAACGGCGAGTATTGGCTGGCCAGTGTTCCGTCTCCGTTGTAACCCGGGTTGTAGTTGTTCAGCAGGTAGTAGTGTGTCGCTTCGCAGCGAGGATCGATCGGAGTTTCGAGCGATTGCAGGTAGTTCACTACCGGCGCCACCCCCGGCTGGCTGATATCGGCGCAGGCGCTGTAGCTTCCGCCGCCGGTCCCGTCCGCGCTGCCGTATCCGTCTTCGTCGTACCAGTTATTGGTTCCCGCCTGCGGGTTGGGGTTTTCGATCTGATTGGCTGCCGGAGTCAGCGCGTTGCCGTTTCCGTCGCTGTACCACATCGCATCGGCATAGCCGAACATGATGTGGTTGGCTCCGGTCCCGCCCTGCACGGATTGATGAAAGTTGTCGCTCAGCGTGTACAGATCGGCGAGTTCCTTCATGTAGGGAGCATCGCCTTGTTGAACGTTGTAGAAAGCCATCGCGGTTGAGCCTTCGCCGGTCGTCAGGTTGTTGAAACCCGCCGCCTGCGGCTTGCCATTGCTTCCAGCTCCGATTGTGGTTTCAACCCAGGGAAAGAGATCACTCAGGCATCCGCTCGGATTGTTGGGCGTGGCCTGGCTTTTGTCGCAGTCTATCTGCTGCCACATCTGATAAAACCGATGGACCGGGCTGGCCGCGTAGTCGTCGTATTTCACGCCCGGCGTCAGCTGGAATGCTCCCTGTCCCAGGTTGTTGACGTTGACGATTCGCGTGTCCACAACTCCATGAGCCAGGCCGGTCGCTCCCGTGATCAGGAATTTGTTGTAGTCGCGAGCCAAATCCGGCTCGACGATCTTGGCCAGCCGCAAGGTTGCAAATGGCGCCGGACTGGTATCACTGGCCTGGGTCGACCCTCCCGCGAGAGGCGGCGGGATATTTCCATAAATCGCCTTGCCTTCAGCAGACATGTCGAATGCGGATGTGTCTACCGCGCTGTACTGGGCCGACTCCAGATAGTTGGGGCCGGGTGTTCCATCGGCGTTAATAATGCCGCGCGAGAGCAGATTCGACACTTTCTCCCGGTGCTTGGGCTTATAGGTGGCGTAAACGTGGTCGAAGCTGCGATTTTCACCAATGATAATGATTACGTGCTGAATTGGTGTCGCAGCCGTTGGAGCGGTCTGGGCGGCCAGGCTGGGCGCCTCTACCAGGTTCAACAGGGTAGAGAGTATGGTTACGCCCAAGCCGGACGTACGGAAAAAAGAGCGGGTGAATCGGGTACACTTCATGCGGCGTCTCCTGATGTGATGAAATTCCAATTGCGGAGGCTCCAAACGCAATTGAGCTTGAGCTCTCTTCATTTCATTCGCGTGAAATGATCGTGAATATTCGTTAAATAACTTTTGCTGGTGTGCAAAGTCAGGAGTGGACAATTCTGCTGAGAGAAAAGTCAGAGAGTAAAACCATGCCGCTCCGGAAAAGAGCGCAGAGAAGGAAAGCAAAATGAAGTAGTGCCGTTCTAGAGGTTGGCAAATATGCTCTAACAATACTTCTACTCGCGTGTTTCCCGTAGCGCTTCGAGACGTCGTTGATCGGCGTGCTTCGCCTGTAAGAAGCGAAAAACCGCATACCCAAATGCTTTGCCAAGTCAATTCACTTTCGCCACATCATCGGTTTGTAATCACGTGGTGGTTGTCACAAGCGCTTCGGATTGGGCCAAGAACAAAAATCGCGAATATGGGCTTTTTGAGTACTGGCGTCAGGAGGCCGAGAAACTAAAGACGCAGCAGAGAACCCAGCGAGTCGAGGGCCCGAATTTCCGAAATATTCACGAGTAGAGATCGCCGTGGTGAAGACTAGCTCCGGATCGGAACCAATTCCACCTATCGCAACTTTCCACTTGCTATAAGTTCTTGAAAACGACTGTACGGAAAACCGTGCCGGGGGTTCGAATCCTAGAGTAGAGTATTGCCCTCAGAAGGAACGAACCGTAACCCGGTTTGCCCCTGTGTTGCCCTCATGATTTAGCCCAGAGTTTTGACCGAATTCCCTGATTCGGTGTTAGCGCCGTGGAAAGGCCAATGGTTGGATTTGCCAACTTCGTCTGTGGTTTGCATATCCTCGATGAAGTCAGCAATCCAGCGAACAACAAAGGGTGAGATAGGATGAGATGAGTTTGGCGCCGTTCTGATGACAATGCGTTACAGTGGCGTTCCCGCACATCCCGCCGGCCCGGAGCAGGCGTCCGACAGAAGCGTTCTTCCGGTTGCACTTATTGCGACCACCGGGATCGCAATTCACGCTCTGCTCCGATTCGTGCTGCACGCCGCGCCGCACGTCTTCTTGGCACCGCTCTACGCAGTCCTTCTATTGGGCGGTTTGCCGCTCGTCATCTCTCTGGTTCGCAAGATGGCAGTCCGGGAATTTGGGTCGGACCTCTTGGCCGGGATCTCGATCCTGGTTTCGGTTATTCAGGGCGAATATCTGGTCGGCTCCATCGTCGTGCTCATGCTTTCTGGAGGCACCGCACTTGAGGAGTACACCTCTCGGCGCGCATCTTCTATTCTCGATGCTTTGGCGAATCGCATGCCGCAAACCACCCACCGAAGGGTCGGAACTCAAACCGTGGACGTATCTCTGAACCAGGTCGAGGTT
This sequence comes from Terriglobia bacterium, assembly GCA_963814725.1. GTDB lineage: Bacteria > Acidobacteriota > Terriglobia > Terriglobales > Acidobacteriaceae > JAIQFF01. The sequence continues at coordinate 124,165 of CAWFDY010000009.1, read as the reverse complement.
GGGGATTTCCTGGTCATCTATCCCCACGAGGTTTGCCCAGCGGATGGCGTTGTCGTCGAAGGCCATGGACGGATGAACGAGGCCTTTCTGACTGGAGAACCGTTCGAAGTCTCCAAGGCCGCAGGCTCCAAGGTCATCTCGGGAGCTCTGAACGGAGAAACCGTCCTAACCATTCGGGCGGACAAATTACCCGTGGACTCCCGATACGCGCGGATCATGCAGGTAATGGAGCAGACCCAGCAGCGGCGCCCCCGTTTACGCCGCCTTGGGGACCAACTCGGCGCGTGGTACACGCCGGTTGCAGTTCTCATTGCACTGCTGGCATGGATGTTCAGCATGGATTCGCACCGCTTCCTGGCCGTGTTAGTGATTGCAACGCCCTGTCCGCTACTGATTGCGATTCCCGTCGCCATCATCGGGGCGATTTCGCTATCGGCGCGTTCGGGAATCATAATCAAGAATCCGGCGATTCTTGAACAGATTGATTCGTGCCGTACGTTTATCTTCGACAAGACGGGTACCCTAACCTACGGGCACCCGAACTTGACCGAAGTCTTGTGCGCGCCCGGGTTTGAAGAAAAAGATGTCTTGTCTGCCGCGGCCAGTCTCGAACGCTATTCCAAACACCCTCTGGCGCAAGCGGTTCTTCGCGCTGCCGACCTCGCCAATCTTCCACTTCACGCCGCATCTGAAATCAACGAGCCTCCCGGGCAAGGACTTCAAGGTGTTGTCCAGGGAAGAACCATCTTGCTTACTGGCCGGAACCGGATTCAGGATCGCGAGATCGTACTCCCTCCAGTTCACTCCGGGCTGGAATGCCTGGTCTTTATGGATGGAAAGTTCGCGGCGGTCCTTCGCTTTCATGATGCTCCTCGGCACGATAGTCGGGTCTTCGTCGAGCACCTCAGGCCGAAGCACCGGGTAAACAGAGTCTTGCTGGTTTCAGGAGATCGTGAGTCGGAGGTCCGCTATCTGGCGGGTGCCGTTGGGATCAGCGAGATTTATTCCGGACAGAGCCCTGAACAGAAAGTCGCCATCGTCCGGGAAGAAACGAATCGGGCAAAGACATTGTTCGTCGGGGACGGTATCAATGACGCGCCGGCCATGCAAGCAGCCACGATCAGCATAGCCTTTGGCTTGAATAGCGACGTCGCTGCCGAGGCCGCAGATGCCGTCATCCTGGAATCTTCCCTCGGCAAAGTAGACGAACTCATCCACATCGGACGTCGCATGCGTTCCATCGCCCTGCAAAGCGCAGTCGGGGGAATGGCACTCAGCGCACTTGGCATGTTGGCGGCCGCCTTCGGATTCTTGCCGGCGATCGATGGCGCCATCGCCCAGGAACTCATTGATCTGGTGGCCGTCCTCAATGCTGTCCGCATGGCCCTTCCCACTTCAAAGTTACGCGACATCTAAATCCACGATCTGGAAGTGCCGCGCACGGAGTGACGGAAGACACGTACCGTTGTGAGGTCCATCACCGAAACAAATCCCGCCCTCATAGAAAATCCATTGAGGTGATGACCATGAAAGCCTCTGCGGTTGTTATTCCCATTGCCCCCGCCATCGAACTGCAGGGAATCCTTTACGCTACCGACTTCTCCGATGCGTCTCTGGCGGCCTTGCCATTGGTTTCCACCATCGCGCACAAGTATGGATCGCGGGTGTTTGTAGTGAATGTCTCGACAGCCGTCTCATACGCCATGGTCAGCCCTGAGGCTGCCGTAGCTCTGCAGCATAGAGACGAACTTGCAGCTCGATCCAAAGTGCTGGACCTCCTGAAGACGGGGGATCTGGCCGGGCTGTCGACAACGGCTATTGTTCGATCAGGCTTCCCGACTGAAGAGCTTGAGCGCTTTGTCCGCGAGCATAAGATTGATCTTGCGATTTTAGGTACTCATGGCCGCACTGGAATCAAGCATCTGCTAATGGGCTCGGTTGCTGAGGAGCTGTTCCGCCATTTGCCGTGTCCGGTTCTCACGGTTGGACCCAACATTTCAAAGGCTTCGATGCAAACCACCGAGATCAAGCACATCCTTTTCCCCACCGATCTTTCGGATGAATCCCAGGCAGTGTTTCCCTACCTCGTTTCGCTGGCGTCGCAATACAAGGCATCACTCACATTGCTTCATGTCTTGCCGGTGGAGACGGCCACGAACCCCGATGCCAGGTCCCTAGCGGAGCCTTTACGCAAGGAAATGCAGAACATCTTTGCTTCTCATATGGATCCGCATTGCCCAGCTGAGTTCATAATCGACTTTGGAGACGCCGACGAGCGTATCCTCGCTCACGCCGAATCTGGACGTGCGGACCTTATCGGGCTGGGCGTGCGGAAGGCGGGCGAGATCACGACGCATTTTCGCAATACTGTCGCCTACCGGGTAGTGCTCCAAGCACATTGCCCGGTTCTGACAGCTCGCTATTCAGGCTAGTAGGAAGCAGTTCGGACTTACCCGCGACAAACTGAAACCGTACACAGCGATTTCATCGACGTAACGAAAGGAAGGCCCGCACGCCAACCCTCCGGTGCCCCTTCAAACATCCTAGCCCACCACCATGGCCTCGAGAGCCGCCTTGTTTCTGATCAGCACGCTCGGGCCTTTGGTGGAGATCAACATCTTGCTTCTCAATTCGGTCAGGGATCGGGTAACGGTCTCGCGTGTCACTCCGACGATCTGGGCGATCTCTTCATGGGTCAAGGTCAAATTGAAGCGGATGCCTTTCGGCGTTTCCTGACCGCGGACAGCTGATTCCAGCAGGAAGCAAGCCATTTTTTCGGTCGCCGAAGGAGTCAGGCCCAGGTAGCGAATCTGGTGGCAGGCTCCGCGATAATAGTTGCTGAATTGCTGCATCGCGCTGATCGACGCATCGCCGTGTTCATGTAAGAGTTTCATAAAATCATCGCGCCGGATGAAGTCTACCTGACAGGGCTGAAGAGTCTCGGCGGTAACTTCGTGTGGATCTCCGGAAACGGCGGAGTGCAGGCCCAGCAGTTCTCCCGCTTCGACTACCCGTACGATTACGGTTTTCCCCCCGGGCGATGCCATGCTCAGTTTCACGCGTCCTTTGCAGAGCATGTACACTCCACGCGGCACCTGGCTCTCGACAAATAAGACAGCCCCAGCGGGATACGTGCTGGTGAATTTCATCTTCTGGAAATCCGCCAGAGTTGCTGCACTCATCTGACAAAAGAATCCGTCTTTTCGAATGGGGCAGCTGGCGCAATCATCTGTCAATTCCATTCCGTACGGTGCGTGCGCTGTCATTTTGAGCTCCTATTTTGCAGAAACGGTTCGGCGTTTGTGTTCCTGTCCTCCAAGACCTGCCGGAGGAAACCCGAGGCACCCTTGAGAGCACCACCTTCTCTTTGCATTCGCAGGAGCAGCTCCCGCCCTCTTGCATCAATGAAACTCACCGCGCCCAGGTCAATGCTCATCGGCTCTCCGCCTGCCATCTTTGCCGAGGCAAGCCAGGCCTTTCGCAACTCACCCACCCACGGCCCCTTAACGCTGCCCTCCAGCTTTATGAGGGCGACATCGGAGGTTCTCTGAATGGTGATCCTGAGCACGCGATGGTTAGGAGCACGGGCGGTGCCAACAGCGTGATCGCTACACACTGGATATCTAACTCATTTAATATTATTAAGATAGGTGGGGAATATGTGAGATGGGACGTTGACTGGAGGCAATTGTTAGGACCTAGTGACGAGACGACATATCGTCAGTCGGCGGCATTCCGTCAGTTCCCGGCAAACTACTCCTAACTGAAGTCGAATTGTAGCGGACGGGCAAAGACCCAATCGTCTCGGGTTTGCCCGTCCGTACCGATCCTAAAAAACTACGCCGCCTTTGGCTTGGTCTCGATCTTTTTCGCCTTGGCAGTTTTTGGCATCGTTAACTGCAGGACGCCATTCCTCAAAGTTGCGATGGCCTTCTCGGCATCCACACTCGCAGGCAGATCCACAATTCGCAGGATCTGGTTCGAGCAAAATTCCGAATAAACCGTCTTGCTTTTCTCCTCTTCCATTCTTGTCTCGGCTTCGCACTTGCCGGTGATGGTCAAGCGGCGCGGTTCGACGCTGATTTCGATCTCCTTCTCGCTGAAACCAGGCACCTCAGCCTTGACCTCAAGGCTATCTTCCGCCTCAGTGATATTCACATGGACCGGATGAAGCATATCCATTTCAGCTTTGAACCAGTCTTCAAGATCGTGGCCGAACCTCCGGCCGTTTCCCTCGAAGATTTCGTATGCTCTCCGCGTAATTGCTTGGGACATCTTGTTAATCCGATCCATAAGATTCTCGACCGGAGTTATTGTGACCAGTTTTTCCTCAGCTCGCTGGACTGCAACGGATGTTGCCATGATGATTTCCTCACTTTCCTAAGACAATCAGTGCCGGCTCCTGCGGGGGCCATTCTTACATTTTCAGGGCACCAGCGTCGCCGGTGCTGGCAAATACAGAATCGCAGAAGGGATTGCGACGACGCAGTGATGGAGATCACGGATTGCCGTGATTTGTCACACCCAAAACTGACCAGACTGGATTACATCTGTTGACGGAGGATTTTCAGCTTCTGCATACGCGAGTTTAAGGTTGTGCGATTCATGCCCAGGCGTTCGGCCGCGCCGCCCGGTCCACCGATCTTGCCCTTCGTTTCTTTGAGGACACGGATGATGTGTTCCCGCTCAATGTCCTCCAGAGCTGAGGAAGTGGAAGGCAAACCGGCGTCTGCCGGCACGGGCTCGAACGCGGGGATCTTCAACACGGGGCCGCTGGATAGGATGACTGCGCGCTCGATGACATGTTCCAGCTCACGAATATTGCCCGGCCACGAATATCGGCATAATGCCTGCATCCCTTCCGGCGGTACCGTTTCGATGTTCTTCTTCATCCGGTGGGAGAACTTCGATAGAAAATATTGGACCAGCAGTGGAATGTCCTCGGGTCGCTCGCGCAGCGGAGGCACCATGATGGGAAAAACATTCAGCCGATAAAACAGGTCACTACGGAATTGCCCCGAAGCTACCAATTTTCCCAGGTCGCGGTTGGTGGCGGCGACGATGCGAACGTCAGTTGTAATCGTGCGGGTACTGCCCAGCCGTTCGAATTCTTTTTCCTGTAGTGCGCGCAACAATTTCGGTTGCAACTCAAGCGGGATATCCCCAACCTCATCTAGAAAAATCGTTCCCCGGTGAGCTAATTCCAGACGTCCCACCCGGGCTGCGATCGCGCCGGTAAATGCTCCTTTTTCGTGACCGAACAGTTCGCTTTCAAGCAGGCCAGCAGGAATGGAAGCGCAACTGACGCGGACGAAAGTGTGGTCATGGCGGGGGCTCAGATTGTGAACCGCGCGAGCGAGCAATTCCTTTCCCGTACCGGTTTCCCCCAGAATCAAAACCGTAGAATCAGTAGGGGCCACGGTTTCAACCTGTTTCAGAACTCGCCTTATGGGCTTGCTATGGCCGATAATCTCCTCAAAATTGAACTCGGTTTTCAGTTCGTCTTCCAGATATTGCTTCTGCTCTGCGAGTTGGTCCTTTAGCTCCGAAACGCGCTGAAACGCCAGGGCATTGCCGAAAGCTATGGCCACCTGGCTTGCGATCTGGGCCAGTATGCTCACGTCGTCTTCGGTAAAGTTTCCCGGACGGCGGCTAAACACATTCAACGTTCCCAGCACGCCTTCCCGCCCAATCAACGGAATCCAGCAGCCAGACTTCAATGACTGATGGGCAAATTGGGGTGGTAACTCGAAAGGCCATTTTTCGTCAGGCAGCCCTTTAAGAAGGAGAGGCTTGCGGGCCGTGAACGCCCACCCCGATGGTGACTGACCCAAGGCGACCAGGGGCTCTTCGCTGAAACTAATGTTGACTTCAGCGCCGGCAGACGGCTCAAGCACATGCATGCGCAGCATCTCAGTTGGCGCATCGTAAAGCGCGAGCGCCGCATAGTCGAACGGCTTGACCTGTCGGACACAGGTGGCAATAGCGGACAGCAACCGGCGAATGTCGAGATTCGACACCAGCGCGCTCGTCACTTCCAGCAGAAACGCTTCGCGAGCCCGTTTTCCGTCGCTAATGTCGCGCGTGACTTTAGTGAAGCCCAATAGGTTGCCATCTTTGTCATGCAGAGCCGTGATCACAACATCCGCCCAGAAGCGCGAACCATCCTTCCGGAGCCGCCAGCCTTCCTCTTCCCAACGGCCTTCCGCAGCGGCGAACGTGAGTTCCTCGTTCGGCTTGCCACGGTCAACATCTTCGGAGGAGTAGAAAAGTGAAAAGTGTTGCCCCACGATTTCGTCCGCGGTATAGCCCTTGATTTTCCGCGCACCCTCGTTCCAGCTCAGGATCTTTCCGGTTGGGTCGAGCATGAAAATGGCGTAGTCCCTGACCTCTTCTACCAGCAGCCTGAAGCGCTCCTGGCTTAGCCGTAAGGCTTCTTCCGCTCGCTTGCGTTCGGTCACATCGCGAATTGCAGCCGTGACCAGAAGACCGTCCGCTTCCTCGAGAGGGCTCAGGCTGATTTCCACTGGAAATGTGGCGCCGTCCTTGCGACGTCCGAGCAATTCGAGACCGCCGCCCATTGGGCGCGGGTGAGGCGCGCGGTAGTAGGCGTCCCTGTGCTGCAGATGTTCTTGGCGGAAGTTCTCTGGAATCAGAGTCTCGACTGGCTGGTTGAGCAGTTCTTCTCGGGTATAGCCGAACGTCTTCTCCGTCTGCGAATTGACCAGCAGGATCCGCCCGGTGCGATCCACAATGACCATGGCGTCGGGCGCTGCTTCCAGCAGACGGCGGAATTTCTCGTCCCCGTGGCTCACATCTTTGATTGTAGTTGGTTCCTGGTTGCCGGGCGAAACAGAGCCTCGGGGAGGGTATCAATCACTCGGCAAGGCACGCGCTTAGCCGGGATATCGGACAAGAGCAGACAGTCCGGACCGCCTCGCCGCCCGGCATCTTTCCTTGTCGCGGCCGGATCACTACTCCCAGGCCGAGGTGATATTCAAGCACGTGCGTTCGAGAGCATCCGTCGCAAAGCCAAAAGTGCCTTACGCAGCGGCCGGCGATCTCATGTGTTTCAGCCTCCGGCCGATTGTTGTGAAAACGAAACAACCGTCCCCGCCGATAGTCGAATACTTTCGAGCAATCCGGATTTGAACATTCGAAAGGCATTGCCGTGCCGCTCCATAGAGTTCTTCTAGGCCTGGCTCACGGTTTTCCCCGTCGCAAGGTCGGGCTGGCGTTGAGCTCGCTCGAACTCCAACTTCTGAATCGTATTCATGAGCCACTCGCTCAGGGCAGCCTCTAGTTCTTCCGGGGTGCTCCATTGTTGCATCGACTGGATGGTATCGTTTCGTTCGTTCAGAGAAATGTAGTGGCACGCGGGTTTTCCTTCTCGAAATTCCGCCGGCACCAGCGACATCAGGACACATTCGGAGCAGGGTTTCTTGCGTTCGGGATCGCGATAATGCAGGCAGGTCGGAGAATCCTCGAAGATGAACTGAGGGCGCCATGAGGACCCCTTGCGGTAGCCTCCACTCTTGAGAAACTCCAGTTCCAGCTTCAAGACTTCGAGGAGATCGCGCTTCTTTCTTGCCATATGAAGCCTCCAGCTAGTCGACTGCTAGTCTGTCTCCGAATCGCTTCGATGGCTGTGAGCCGCATCACCCGGCATGGTAACGAGGCTCACCCACAGTGCAACGCACATGTCTTCGGGAGTTGGCTAGAGAACGATTACGGCAGCACCATCAATGGCATCACTCTTCACCGCCTCCAGGGCTTCGTTGGCCTGATCGAGCGAAAAGGCTGTTACCTTCGGATGGAGTTCAATCTCAGTCGCGATTTGGATAAAGTCTCGGGCATCGGCGCGCGTCATGTTTGCCACGCTGCGAAGCTGCCGTTCTCCCCAGAGCAGGCGATCGTAGTCAAACGCGGGAATCCGGTCGAGGTGAATCGCGTTAATCGCGACGATCCCGCCCTTTCGCAGGCTTCCAAGAGCAGCCACCACGACGTCTCCGCTAGGCGCAAAAGTCACAGCGCGGTCTAACTCGACCGGAGGCTTCTCGGTCTCGGTCCCCACCCAGGTTGCGCCCAGGGATTCCGCCAGCCGGCGGTGAGAGGCGCCCCGGGTCGAGACATATACTTCGCACTGCCATGCACGCAAGACAGCGATGGCGAGATGCGCCGAGGCCCCGAAACCAAATAGCCCGACACGCTCTCCCTTCTCCACTCCGGCTACCCGGAGGCTACGAAAGCCGATGATGCCCGCGCACAAAAGAGGAGCGGCACGCAAGTCATCCAGCGCATCAGGAAGGGGAAATACAAAGTCAGCGCGGGCCAGAGCGTATTCAGCATATCCGCCATCCACGGAGTATCCGGTGAAGGTAGCTGCGTCGCAGAGGTTTTCAAGGGCGTGCTGGCAATACCAGCACTTCCCGTCAATACCGCCAATCCAGGAAACTCCAACCCGCATGCCCACAGCGAGTTCCGACGTGCCTCCGGCGACAATCTCACCCACAATCTGATGCCCCGGAACAATCTTCTCGCGAAGTTGTGGGAGTTCGCCTTCCACGATATGCAGGTCAGTTCGGCAGACACCGCAGGCGCGCACTCGCAGCAGGACCTGCCCTGCCTTAGCCGAAGGCTGTGGAACCTGCTCAATCCGAAGGGGGTGCCTCGAAATGTTATCCGGCGAGGTAAGGATAGCGGCTTTCAATGCGGGAACTCCTTGAACGTCGCCCCGTAGACTATCAGTTCTGGTGTTTCACATCGGTAAACTGTGTCCCTCGCCCCGGTAAGACTAGTCCAGCCGCACTGGCGTCTGAAATTTGTGGACACCTGCAGCTTTCATTTGGCCTGCCATTTTTCCTCTCCGCGTGTTCTCTATTTCCTGCAGGGTTGCCGTAGGAATGCAACCCTCCTCCATAACGATCGAGCAGGGCTGTACGGGCAGGCAATTCAGCCGCTCAAAAAACTCTCCGATGTAGATATCGGGGAGGTAACTGCTCACCAGCAGGATGTCGTACTCTTCAGATTTCATGAGTTCCAGCGCTTCAAGCCCACTCCATGTGGCGATCGAATCATAACCCGCCCGCTGTAACATCACCCTAAGTCTGCCGGATTCTTCTTCGTTGTTGTCAACGATGAGAACCCGTTTGTTCCGTGATTCGGCCATAGTAAATTCCTTTCCGCCTGGCATTTCAATATGGCGCAAGTCCGATAACGAGAGTCACCAGGAGCCATCTTGCTAACGGCTGATTGGCAGGGGTGACCGCCAAGGACCAGACACCGCGCAGACCCCGTCGCGTCAACAAGAAGGAAACCCTTGCAACGGTAGGAACTCAGCACGCGCATGTAATTGCCGCGCTCAAAAGCCGCCGAATCGGGATACGCGATTCAAGCGCGGCCGCCTGGGCAATCAGCGCAAAATCTCCAGCCTCCTGCACCGAATTCGAACAGAACAAGGCAAAGCCGGTTGCGCGCGCGGCCATCACGTCGCTGTGATCGCCGAAAATCGAGAGCGCGTGCGTCGCCAGAGCACGGGCGGCCACATGAATCACGGTTGGCGTCAGTTCGCCCGCGATTTTGTACATATTGAGAATCATGAGAAGGAGACCTTGAGATGCCGTGAACGTTGTTCCAAGTGCTCCAGCCTGCAGCGCGCCATGCAGAGTCCCGGCGGCACCTCCCTCGCTTTGCATTTCGATAACCGTCGGAACTACGCCCCAGATGTTCTTGCGTCCTTCCTCTTTCCAGTGGTCCGCCCACTCTCCCATAGGCGAAGCAGGTGTGATGGGGTAGATGCCAATCACTTCATTGAGCCGATACGCTACCGAGGCGGCAGCTTCATTTCCGTCCAGAATGGCTGTGTTCTCGGTCATGCCTCTTCTCCCCAACGCCCTCATTAACAATCATTCTTACCGGGCGCGGGTCGGAACCGCGGTGGTTGGGGTCACCTGGGGAAGTGATCAGCCTCACTGCGGGATTGTCCGAGATGCCTATAAATGGTGCCTGTGTAGAAACACCCGCCATCCTGAGAGGAGGCAACACAATGGAAGCACTTCAGACGAACACGCGCATATCGCTCAGCAACATCCTGGTAACGACCGATTTCTCACAGACCTCAAAGAATGCTCTGCCGTTTGCGGCCGCTTTGGCCCGCCAATACGAGGCAAAGATTATTGTGGCGCACGCGGTTAGCCCTGAGCCGCATCTCAGCGTACCTGTAGACCCACTGCCGAAAGATGCCGATCCAGCTTTCCTGGAAGCGCAGGAAAAGATCGCGGAATTTGCCCTCGGTAATTCCCTGGGAGTAAGACCGACCGAGATGCTCTTAGAGCGTGGGGATGTTTGGAGCGTGGTTTCGGACATCATTCGGAAGAACAAGATCGACCTTGTGGTTACTGGCACGCACGGGCGCCAGGGACTGAAGAAGCTGGTGCTGGGATCGGAGGCGGAGAAGATCTACAGGAAAGCGGCTTGTCCCGTGCTGACTGTGGGCCCCCGGGTCACTCCACCGAGCGACACGAACTGGAAGCTCGGGACCATTCTCTTCCCCACTGACGGCTCGGAAACATCACTGAGAGCTCTTCCGTACGCCTTATCTCTGGCGGAAGAGAATCAGGCCAATTTGATTTTCTTACAGCTGATGCCCATGGCTCCCACCCAGTATCGCGAATCTGACGAGGCCAGCGCCCGGGAATCGATGCGCTTGATGGTGCCTGCAGAAGCCGAGGACTGGTGTAAACCTGAGTTCGTAGCGCGCTTCGAGTTCCCTGCCGAGGGCATTCTGGGCTTTGCCAAGGAACGGAATGTGAACTTGATCGTAATGGGAGTGAGAAAATCGGGTGACAGCGCCGTGCCGGAGCATCTGCCCTGGCCAGTCGCCTCTCAGGTAGTAGCGCAAGCACGGTGCCCGGTGCTGACAGTTCGTGGTTAGTAACATTGCTTGTGGCTGGAAGATCAGATTTGTAATTTGCCATCACGAGTGAATCAAGCCACGAGGAAATTCTGCTGTGGATAAAATGCCAGCTTCACGGATTCCGTGTAGTTTCCTTCCGCCCGATATTTCACGAGCTCCAGGCACAAACCAGGTAGTGTGGCCCGTTGTACGGCCGGCAGCAAACCTCGGGGATCTGTCCACATGCAGCGACAAGAGCCGTGAACAATGTGGGCTTTAATCATTGTGATTTCAATCACGATGACCTGTGACCCACGCCATCGCAAGCCGAAGATCCTTCCTGCGATTCTGATCCTGCGAGGTGCCTTATGGCGAAAGACGATCGCGACCTGCTGGATCTTCTTAAGTTCGAGCTGAAATTCCTGGAAGATGGAGGCTACGGTCGTTCTCCACATACGCCGTGGCGCCGTCCGCTGGTGTTCGAAGACTCGCTTACCTGCCCTAACTTTGGCGATCCTGCCCACACTCAACCCTGCAGCGAATGCCTGCTGATGGAATTTGTCCCTGCAGAGCTGAAAGACCAGGTTTCGCCGTGCCGGCTCATTCCTCTGACTTCGAAGGGCGAGACAGCCGATTATTTCTATCGTTGCGGAACCCAACTGGAGTTGGAAGAAGCACTCACTGGCTGGCTCAGAGATCAGATCAGCCAAATTGAAGAACATCGCGATCGTGCCTCCAAGACGGAACCAACGACTGCCAGCCCGAATCTGCCTGACGGACTCCAGAGGAAACAGTGGTTGGTTTTTGCGAACAATCTGTATTTGCTCGCCAGCCGCCATCGTGACAACGATGACTACGCGGTGGCGCACGCGCTGTATGGTCGCGCACTTGAGGCGTCCCAGAACATCGCGGCCAGCGAGGGTGGCCTCCTGCTAGTGGCACGGATACTGAACGATCAGCAAGCCATATGCGCGATTCTGCGCCGGGGACAAGGTGACGCGACGAGAACTGAGTCGGAAGACCTACAGGTGCCTGGCCGGTAGTGGTCGGAACGGAATTTCAGGAGGTTGCCCGATGAAAATCTCGCTGATCGTTTCTCTCTTGTTCGTGATTAGCCTTTTTGCCCATGCACAACAGACTCAACAACCTCCGAAGACGCCGGTTACGCCTCACCCGATTCCTGAAGAGGCGATCCATCAGGCCAATCCAGTCAAGGCCACTCCTGAGTCAATCGCTCACGGCAAGAAGTGGTATGGCTATGACTGCGCCATGTGTCACGGTAAAGACGGCGACGGCAAGGGCGAGGTCGGCGCGGACATGAAGTTGAAAGTCAGCGACTTCACCGACCCGGCAACCCTGAAGGATAGGACCGACGGTGAACTCTTTTACATCGTCAAGGTTGGAAAGGGCGACATGCCGCCCGAAGGCGCTCGCGTGAAAACTGACGAACTCTGGGACCTGGTGAACTATGTCCGATCATTGGCGAAGAAGAAACCGTCGGACGACAAAGCGGCGCAGTAAGGTGTTAACGACCGTAACGACGGATGTGGCGACATGAAGAACACAGAGGTTCCGCGCATTAGTCCCGCCAAACGGCTTCTCTACTCCTTAGTCGGCCTGTTCGCGGGTGATTTGATACTGCTCTTTTTTCTTCTGCAACACGCACTCCATGCCACGATACTCGCGGGAGAACCTGCCCGCAGGCTTCCAGACGCGGTTGAGACCTTCATCCTCTATGCGATCTTCTCATTTTGTAGGTTGGATGCTCGTAGGCTTGCCCGCAACACTGCTGTTCCCTGCACGCGCGATTACACTCCTGTCCTGGCCGCGCGCCTTGATTGTGGGCGCTACCGTGGGCCCGATCGCGCTGCTGATAATTTTCGTGCTACTCAGTCGAAGTCACATTTACTTCCGCAACCTCGCTGAAATAAGCACACTATTCGCTTACACAATCCTGGTTTCGACCGTTTCTTTCACGGTCTACCTGGCCTTGCTGCGCAAGGAAATGAAGAGCAACCCAGCCCGGTCACGACCAATATTTTGAACAAGAGAAGTCTTTTGGTGTCGATGTTTATGAAAAGCTGAAGACCGCCAGACAAGATATTAAAGACGGAGGAAATTGTTTTGCCATGGAGCTGTATAGCGCTACTGTATTTCGCATGATGCGCGTATCGGAGCATGGGTTACGCGTAATTGCAAGACGGCTGAAAGTCACTGTTAGCGATAACGGCAAGCGCATCCCTATTGAATATGCGGATTGGAACAAGGTCATTACGGCCATTGATAATAAGATAAGGTATGCTCGTCGAAGTATGTCCGGTGCGAAGAAAGAGGCGCGTCTAAACTACTACTCCGATGGGCTGGAGAGATGCTCCGCGATGAAAGATCTATTTAGGAATCCGGTATCGCATACGCGCACTCGATATACCCATGGGGGAGCTCTAGACGTGATAGAGCGCGTGCGACATTTTATGCAATTTCTCGCAAGGCCAGTGCCTAGATGAAAACCAAAGAATATAAAAAGTTTCGATGACTTACCCCCCCTTTTGGCATCAACGGCCAGCAGCGCTTTCGGCTATTTGCAAATTCAGGGCCACGCGCTCTCCGTTGATTAGCACCACGCCAGTGTCGATGAGTTGCTGGCCGGTACAGTCGTATTTCTCATAGCAGCGCAATGCTGTGAAAGGGAAAAAGAATTCTACGGCTTCAGCTTTGCCGGCTACAGCCGATCGGCCGGCCAGATGTACTGTAGTGCTGAAACTGATCCCATCAAAGTTTGACTCCCCTTTAAAATAGGTTAGTGTCGGACGAATCAGGTGCGCCACGTGATCGTCAAATGCCGTCGCGGCAAGTTTGTATCGCGACCCGGCTGCGGACTCGGGCAGAGTTGTGCTGAGCGAAAGTTCAAGGTAAACTCCCTGGCGGAAAGCCACAAAGCCGGGGGACGCGTAGGCGACAAAGTGTGCCTCTGGATCCAACTCCTTCACAAGTTTGGCGACCACTTCCTGACTGGAAGCTTGTAACGCCGCCAGAGCCGGCGGCGATGCATCTCGCGCCGGCGGGACGACGATATCGTTCGGTTTTGCAACCATAGGGGCTGCGGCGCGCAACTCTTCTCGCCCGCTGCTGCCCACGCCGGTTTGTGTGATTTGAGTTCCCGCAAGAGGCTCCGCACGTTCGATCGAGCTCACAAGAGGCTCCGAGCCGGGCGCGGGCTGCGGGCCTTCTCCATTGAGCCAGATATTGACCGGCTGTGAGTTAAGAAAAACCTGACCCTGCATCAACCCTGCTTGCTGGACATTCTCGTCCCGGGAACCCAGAAGTTGGAGGGCGCCGCTTTGGGGCAAAAACACCATCAGGTTTTCCGGTCTTTCCACCATTACCCCCATGACATTCCCGAGTACATGGTGAGAGATCTCGAGGGCATAGCCTTGTACCTCATGATTCCCCTGGAAGCGCGGCACTTCCGACTTCAGAATCGGCATGACCACATTCAGAAACGTGCTGCGGGCCCGCTGGTCCGCTGCAATCTTTTCCGAGTAGGCAGCGTAGTAGTTGCCCGTGACGGCCAGTACAGTCTTGCCGTCGTAGCGATCAAATCGAATGGAACTCTGATCGGCATTCTGTTGTTGCGATTCGTCGAGATCCAGCTTGCGGTTTAGATAAAAATGATACTTAAGCGGAAGTGCTTGAATATCCTGACCAACCACCTTCAAATCATTGATGTATTGCTGCTGTAAAGAACGGAGATCTGGATCCTTGATCTCAACCGGCGTGAGCACTTGTGCCGATGCACGACAGCCAACCACAACACAGCCAACCACAACGAAGACCAGCGCGAGCAGCTTACTCCTGCACATAAATCATTCCTGGCATATGACTGACTTTGGCAGCAGGCTCAGTCAGAACATAGAAGGTATTGTTCATTCAGATCTCCTATTCCTGCGGAGGGTAGAGAGTAAGGTACAAGTACGCGTTCGCCACCTCGTCTTCGCTCAGGTAGTCAAACACCGGCATTCTTCCCCGGAACGGCATCGCCGTCACGCCCATGCTGATCGGATTGCCGGCAGTGACTTTTCGAACAAAATCAGGCAGGCTCGTCCGCGACGTAAGAGTACTGAGTGGCGGGATCGCGCCTTCCAGAATTTCCTGGGGATTGGGGTTCGGACCGACGGCGTTGTGGCAGATGTGGCAGGTCGATCTTACGATTTGCTCGCCTACATGAGCGGGCGTTTCGTTGATCGCTACTTGTTCCTTTTCTGCACCTGGGACGCCGGCCAACTGTCTCAGGTAAGCGAGCAAAGCCCGGATCTCCGGTTCGCTCAGCTGAGGGAACGGTGGCATGTCCTGTCCACCCTTGTGAAAACGGTCCAATAAAGCCGCATTGGACTGCTTCGCCAGCAGCGTCGCGTTCGCCCGGCTCATGTTCATACCGGCCTTTTTCATTCTCGCCATGATGACTTCGGCCGACGTCGCGCGGACCGGATCGATGACAGAATTGATTTCCGGAGGGGTGCCATGACCGGACTCTTCGTGGCATCCCCGGCAATTCAGGCGGTAGACATCAGCGCCGTGGAACGCCATGATTCGGGCGGCAAAATCGAGTGACAGTTTCTCTTGCCCACTGCTGGATTTCTCTCCTGGCATGGGTGCCACCGGGCCGGAATGGTAAGTCTTCCCCATGCTGGTGTCGCTGAATCTTTTATGCAAATGGCTTATCCAGCTTTCGCCTCTCACCGCGGTGACTGGGATTTCCTTATTCCCAACCGTTTGACCAACCGCTTGACCGGCCAACGGTGACATTAGTGCGAGAATCGCCACCAAGGCTTTCAGAGACGTGATTGACCAGGACATGATTGAGGCCATGCTTGACCAGTTTTTCATTCTGCCCCTTCAGGGGGCGGGGGCCAGTGCGCGTTCGCTCCCACACTCCTGTTCTTCATTTGCTCAGAGTGAAATCCGCCTTCGTGTCACCAGACACGGACACGGGTTTGGACCCGTTCTTGGCGCCTTCGTGCCACGCTATAACGGTGTAGCTTCCGTCTGGAACATTTTCAATCTTGTAGTTCCCCGCTTGATCCGAAGTAGCAAAATAAGGAGTGGGAACGACCACGAGGTAAGCCGACATCTCAGGGTGCACGTTGCAAAGTATCGGCACCGCGCCTGGCGTGTCGAACTTGAACGACTTCCTCTCACCCTTCGGCCAGGTGCCGAGGTTGTGGTTTAACTTCCTGTTGCCGCCGACGGAAGTCCAAAAGACGTTGTGGGCGACACTGTCGCTATTGAGAAAATCCACCGTGGTTCCAACCTGGACCGCCGTGAGATGTGGCTGGAAGACCAAACCTTTCTGGTCGATCACGGGATGTTGAGTAGACGCTGGAAAGGTCTTACCTGAAATGGTGTCAACATAGACCACCGACGGTCCCGCAACTCCGGAGACTTGTCCGCTGATGGTGCCGGCGCTGGACGCCACAGCAAGTCCAACTAAGATCGCTAAAAACAGAACGATGTTTTTCATATTTCTCCTTGCCTAAAGTAAGGGAGGCATGGCCTCCCGATCTAATAAACAAATTCCAGCCCCGCAATCGCCGAGTTGGTGCGAAACGGACCAGTGAGTACCGTCCCGGTGGTCGGGTCGTAGACAATCTGCTGTGGCCGGATCTGGTATTCGAAAGATGCCTTGATATTGGCGTGAATCAGAAACTGCACTCCGGGCGTAAAACGATTTCTTGTGGCTCGGAAGGGCGACACGAACGATCCGATGTCGGTGTCGGGCGTCGCTCCGATGCCGTTGATCAGATCGGCAGTGGAGTGCACTGCGTCCCAGCGCATGATGGTCATAAGCCAGGGAAGCGGCAGATAGTCTGCTTCGAGGAAGCCGCCGCTGAAGCTGGCCGGACTTCCCCTAAGAAGGCCGGTGGGTGGCGGCACAAAACCGACAGGCAGCAGCGGCAAGAGATTCTGGTCATGGCCGTACAGGTACTGTCCGAACAGGTTGAGAGCGTGATAATTGAAGCTGAAGTCTCCACCGATGCGATAGAACGGCTCCCGCGCCGTCAACACGGTTGCAAGACCTGTATTGTCCTGACCCTGGAAACGCTGCACCGAACGTCCGTAGAAATAGAGTGTCCCCAGGTTGAGGTAGGTGTGATCGCGCGGACCGCTCGCGCCTGCCGCCTGGACTTCATTGCGGCTGGCCTGATCACGCTCCAAGTTAAAGCGGTAGGAAAGGCGGGCGTAAATATCTTTGAAGCTGGAGTCTGACGTGTAAGCCACTTCCGGTGGAACGTTGTTTCCAGTTGCCGCGGTGCCTCCGCTGGTGTTCTGGTTCACAATAGCCAGAGAGTAGTGATAGCCGCGGTAAGTGTGACCGCCGCTGAACTCCACTCCCTGAGCCGCATTCGACATCGCGAACGAGTTGCTCACAGTGGGCAGACCCAGGATCGAGTTCACCGAAGAAACGTTGGCTTGGTCATAAATGTCCCAACCGCTCAGATTCCAGCTGCGCGCGGGACTGAAGGGCAAGTCCAGCTCGAATTGCCCGACTCGCAGGCTCAGAGCGTCAGTGGGCAACTTCAGATGGCGGCCAATGTTTACGAACTTCAGATAACCGTCGCCTAGTCCGCCATTGAAGTTGGCTCCGCCGACGGAGATGTCGTCGTCCACCCAGAAGGCGATGTCATCGCCAAAATTTCCCGCCATGAAGATACTGAATAGCCCAGACTGAAAGTCAGTGCGAGGAATAAAGGGAACTGTGGGATCACCTGGAGTCTGCAGATTAAAGTTGTTGCGGTTTCTGCCAACCACCTGGAAGAACGTATTGAAGCGCAGTCCGATCGGCGGCAATCCCGGGATAGTTCCCGGCCATATGGTATGAGGCCACAGTTCCTTCTGCGCCGGCGACCCCAACATTACCGGCGGCACCTTGATAAAGGTCTCGTCATCTTTAGGAAACTTGAATCCGGCGTCCTTGAAGGCCTTGCCGAAATCGTTAAGCTTGGGAAAGTTCACATGGCAGGTACTGCACGACGTGCCGTACTGGCGCGAGAATGCCGGAATCGCATAGATCGGGCTGCCAAGTTTCGCTCCCGCGGCGACCGGAGCCGGAACGCTGGTAAACAGTGCCAACATTGCCGTTGGGAAGAGTAGTACCGTTATCTGATGGCGCTTGAGCATCTGACTGCCTCCTGCACAGAGGGTTAAGACAGGGCCCCATGAGACTTTCCCACTCACGTAGCAACTAAGTCTGATCAAAAATGACCGGTTTCGAAGAATCTTGGGCGTTTTCGAGAGTTAACTGTTTCATCGCAACGCAAATATCTCTGAATCTGAACTTTGCGGCAGCGGCGTCCCTCACTTAGCTGTGTGATCAGAATCACCGAGCCGAGAGGGTTGGTTCGCATACAAGTCGGCTTCGCACTACTACGCTGGTACTCTGGGAGAGGTCGCGGGCTCATGGGAAGCAGCGGGGAGGAAACGGTGAGTGTCGCAAGACGAGAGGTCAGAACCGGGCTCGACGCGCTATTTCTGCCGGATTCTGTCGCCGTAATCGGAGCGACGGAGCGCACGGGCACAGTTGGGCGAACCATTCTCGAGAACGTGTTGCATCCTTCCTTTCGCGGAAAGGTGTTTGCCGTCAATTCACGCCACTCGGAGATTTGTGGACGCAAGGCATATCCGACAGTCGCCGACATTCCTGAAAAGATCGATCTGGCCGTCGTAGCTACGCCCGCTCGCACGGTCCCCGGCATCATCCAACAGTGCGTGGAAGCTGGCGTGAAGTCGGCGGTTGTTATCTCCGCGGGATTTCGCGAAAGAGGAGTGGAAGGCGTCGAACTCGAACGGCAGATTCAGGAGCAGTTGCATCGCGGCGCCATGCGCCTGATTGGCCCCAACTGCCTGGGGGTCATGAATCCGACGATCGGCTTGAACGCCACCTTCGCCAAAGACGCGCCCCGGCCCGGTAACGTCGCCTTCCTGAGCCAGAGTGGAGCGCAGCTCACCGCAATTTTGGATTGGGGCCAGCTCGAACAAGTGGGATTCAGCGCGATTGTTTCGACTGGCTCCATGCTGGACGTGGGCTGGGGAGATCTGATCTACCACTTTGGCGACGATCCGAACACCCACAGCATTCTCATTTATATGGAGTCGGTCGGCGATGCCCGGTCTTTTCTTTCGGCGGCGCGTGAAGTCGCGCTGCAAAAACCTATCATCGTCATTAAGGCAGGTCGTTCGGAAGCGGCCTCCCGGGCCGCGGCTTCTCACACCGGTGCCTTAACCGGCAGTGACGAAGTTCTTGATGCCGCCTTCCGTCGCTCGGGCGTGTTGCGGGTCGGTGCCATCGCGGACCTGTTTTACATGGCGGAAGTTCTCAGCAAGCAGCCACGTCCGAAGGGGCCGCGGCTTACGATCCTGACCAATGCCGGGGGGCCAGCAGTTCTGGCTACGGATGCTCTCGTCGCGAATGGCGGGGAGCTGGCCGTTCTTTCCGCAAAGACCGTAGAGGCCCTGGATGGGCTTCTGCCGCCGCACTGGAGCCACAACAATCCGATTGACATTCTGGGCGACGCGGATTCGGAACGCTATGCTAAGGCAATTGAAATCGCCTCCAATGATCCAAATAGCGACGGCCTGCTGGTGATCCTCGCACCGCAAGGCATGACTGATCCGGCAGCGGTGGCAGAGCGTTTGAAGCCGTACGCCCAATCGTCCGGGAAACCGGTGCTCACTAGTTGGATGGGAGGCGCCAGTATCGCCTCAGGCGAGACCATCCTTAATACCGCCGGGATTCCCACATTCTCCTTTCCCGACACGGCGGCCCGAGCCTTCACCTACATGTGGCGCTACAGCTACAACCTGCGAGGCCTCTACGAGACCCCGGCGCTGGCGGAAGGCGGAGAGCTCGACCCGGATTCTCGGCATCAGGCGGAACATATCATCGAGACCGCCCGCAGCCAGGGGCGCGTTTTGCTGAACGAATTCGAATCCAAACAGGTTCTGTCGCACTACGGCATTCCCACTGTTGAGACCCAGATTGCCCGCACTGAAGACGAAGCAGTGTCTTGTGCAAATGCGCTGGGATACCCGGTTGTGCTGAAGATTTTTTCCCAAACGATTACGCACAAGACCGACGTGGATGGCGTCAAACTTAACCTGGAAGATGAACCATCCGTGCGCTCCGCGTTTCAAGCGATCAAGACTTCCGTGGCAAAGAAAGTCGGACCTGATCATTTCTCCGGCGTTACCGTGCAGCCCATGGTCCGGGTCGAAGGCTACGAGTTGATTCTCGGTAGCAGCATTGACCCACAATTTGGCCCCGTAATCCTGTTTGGTTCCGGTGGTCCGCTGGTTGAGGTATACCGAGATCGTGCCCTGGCGCTGCCGCCCCTGAACACTACGCTTGCCCAGAGGATGATGGAGCAAACTCGGATTTTCACCGCCCTCAAGGGCGTGCGCGGGCGCAAGCCGGTCGACTTGCCGGCCTTGGAAAGTTTGCTCGTCCGCTTCAGTCAACTGGTGGTGGAACAGCCCTGGATCTCGGAAATCGATATCAATCCCCTGCTGGCATCACCCGGTCAATTCCTCGCACTTGATGCCCGAGTAGTATTGCACCCGCCCGGGACCGATCCTGATTGCCTCCCCAGGCCGGCGGTTCGGCCTTACCCTACGCAATATGTTTCATCGTGGGTGATGAAGAACGGCACCCGCGTATTGCTGCGGCCCATTCGCCCCGAAGATGAACCTCTGATGGTGAAATTCCACCAGACACTTTCGGACCGCAGTGTCTATTTGCGCTACTTTTACTCGCTTAGCTTGAGTTCTCGGGTGTCACATGATCGCCTGGTCCGCATTTGCTTTGTCGACTACGACCGCGAGATGGCAATCGTCGCTGAGCACCGCGACGCGACGGGGGAACGTCGCATCCTGGGAGTCGGCAGGCTGGTGAAGTCCCACGCCAAGAACGAAGGAGAAGTTGCTGTGCTGATATCGGATGCGTGCCAGAATCAGGGCCTGGGGACAGAATTATTCAGGCGTGTGATCCAGGTCGCGCGCGACGAAAAACTGGACCACGTTGACGCGGAAATCTTACCCGACAATATGTCGATGAAGAAAATCGCCAAACGCCTTGGCTTCCGCACATCGGCAGTAGGGGATCCAACCTCTATGCGAGCCGTCCTCGACCTCTAAAAACCTATCCAAGGGCGGGTGTGATTTCGATCACAATCTCAAGTAACCGCCATCATAGGCTTTGCCCGCATCGACAACTATAAGTGGAGTGAAGGAGAAATCCCATGTCACACACCTCTTACGCACTGCTTATGGAACAGGATCATGAGATCGCGACCATGAAGGCCCTGGTGTTTCATGGACCGGGAAACATCAGTTTGGAAACCGTGCCGATCCCGAAAGCCCGAGCGGGAGAAGTGGTCATTCGCGTTACCCTCACCACCATCTGCGGTACGGACCTCCACATACTGAAAGGCGAATACCCGGTAAAGCCGGGCCTGGTCATCGGTCACGAGCCGGTGGGAGTCATTCACGAGATCGGCGACGGCGTGACCGGATACGAAGTTGGTGATCGAGTGCTGGTCGGCGCTATCACCCCGTGCGGACAATGCAACTTCTGCTTAAGCGGAAACTGGTCGCAGTGCGGCGGCGCAATCGGAGGCTGGAAGTTCGGCAACACCATCGACGGCGCCCAGGCGGAGTATTTACGGGTTCCTTACGCGCAAGCCAATCTTGCGAAGATTCCGGACGAGTTGACGGATGAACAGGTCGTGCTGCTCGCGGATATCGCTTCCACCGGCATCTCGGCGGCGGAAAGCGCCGACCTGCAGATCGGGGATACGGTCGCGGTTTTCGCCCAAGGGCCGATCGGTCTCTGCGCGACGGCCGGGGCTAAGCTCAAGGGCGCAAGCCTGATCATTGCCGTTGAATCGGATCCTGTTCGCATAAAGATGTCGAGGCAAATGGGCGCCGATGCAGTGTTTGACTTCAAACAACACGACGTGGTCGAGGAGATCAAGCGCCTCACTCACGGTCGAGGCGTAGACGTCGCGATCGAGGCACTCGGCACTCAGGAGACCTTTGAGGGCGCACTGCGAGTTCTGCGGCCGGGAGGGACGCTCTCGAGTCTGGGCGTCTACTCAGGGAAGCTTTTGGTTCCGTTGGAGCCGTTCGCCGCTGGGCTTGGTGACCATAAGATCGTCACCACTCTCTGTCCCGGTGGAAAAGAGCGCATGCGCAGATTGATCGAACTGGTCCGGCACGGACGTCTGGACTTGACCCCACTTCTGACCCATACGTTCTCACTCGACCGGATTACGGAGGCCTATCAACTCTTTGGAGAACGCCGCGAGGGCGTCATCAAAATCGCGATCAGGCCTTGATGCAAAAGGAACATGCGTCGGAACAAGACGAAAAGAGGGCAAGGAGAAACTACCGGTTCGGCCCGGTGGTTCTGTCGGGCACCTCGAACCTCGCCGGCTTCCAGTTGCGTCCCTGGTCGAACGACACCAGCACTGATTCCAACGGGGCCGAACCATCGTTGTACGCAACGCCGTTGACGGTGACCGCACCCGCTTTCACCTTCGTTCCGGACTCCGGTTCGAGGATGTAGCTCATCAGTCGAATGTTCCAGGTTGGTCTGCTGTTCTCCAAGGCGAAACGCCGATACATGTCGCAATATTACGCGCGAAAAATCAAGACGGGTGCAATTCCCTCGTTGCATCCTATCCAACATGCTGCGCAGACTATAATTGCGCTGACGCATGGCTCTAACCTCTGGCACAAGACTCGGTCCCTACGAAATCCAGTCTCCGCTCGGCGCTGGAGGCATGGGCGAGGTGTACCGCGCTCGGGACAGCAAGCTCAATCGCGATGTCGCCTTGAAAATCCTACCTGCTATGTTCACCGATGAAGCCGAGCGCATGGCCCGTTTCCGCCGGGAAGCCCAGGTGCTTGCGTCGCTGAACCACCCCAATATTGGGTCCATCTACGGATTGGAAGAATCGAGCAATCACTGCGTCTTGGTGCTTGAGTTGGTGGAGGGGCCCACACTCGCCGATCGCATCACCGGAGGAGCCATCCCCTTGAAAGAGGCGTTGGCAATTGCCCGGCAGATCGCGGATGGCCTGGCGTACGCACACGAAAAAGGAGTTACACATCGCGACCTGAAGCCCGCGAACATTAAGATCACCCCGGAAGGGAATGTGAAAGTACTCGATTTTGGTTTGGCCAAGGTGCTGCAAGGACCAACAAATCTAGATTCCGATCCCTCACAATCACCTACCTGTGGCAACCCTACCACCCTTGAGGGGATGATTCTGGGCACCGCTGCGTATATGAGTCCAGAACAGGCGAAGGGTAAGCCCGTTGATAAGCGGGCCGACATCTGGGCATTCGGCGTGGTGCTTTATGAGTTACTCACAGGTCGGCACCTGTTCCAATGCGAGACGGTCTCGGACACCTTGGCGGCAGTACTAAAGGACGAACCGGATTGGACCCGAATTCCGGTCACGGTGCGAACCCTCCTCCAGCATTGTCTCGAAAAGGATCCTAGGCGGCGTCTGCGCGACATCGGGGACATGCACCTGTTACTCGAGACCACTTCGGTTCCTGTTCAAACACGCGGACCTTGGCTTGCGTGGGGCGTCGTGGGAGTGTCTCTAGTGGCCTTCGCAGCGCTATCCCTCATTCATTTCCGCGAGAGGCCGTTGATGTCCGCTCCGGTTCAATTCCAGATCTCTCTATCCGGAATGCTGCAAGGTGCCGCATTCGCGGTATCGCCTGACGGCCGACATCTCGCGTTCGCCGCGACCGGTTCTGACGGTGTAGCCCGCTTGTGGATCCGCGACCTGGACTCGCTAGAGGTTCGGGCCCTTTCAAATAGCTACCCTGCCTCCGTACTTGCCCACGTAGTACCACCGTTCTTCTGGTCTCCTGACAGTCGGTTCATTGGATTTCAATCCGGGGGCAAACTCGCAAAAATCGAGATCTCTGGCGGCCCGGCACAAACATTGTGTGAAGTGCAGGGGACCGTAGTAGGTGGTTCGTGGAACCGCAATGGGGTTATTGTTTTTGCGGATAGCACCAGCGGCTTAATGCAGGTTTCAGCGGCTGGTGGAGTCGCATCTCCACTGACCACTATTGATCCATCGCGCAAAGAAGTTGTCAACGTCCTCCCATCTTTCCTTCCAGATGGGCAACACTTCCTGTACCAGCGCGCCTCGAGCACCCCCGGAAACAGTGGCGTTTATGTCGGCTCCCTCAATACCAAACCCGAGGAACAGGACGCCAGACGGCTGCTGGCAACCACGTCGGGGCCAGTGTATGTGCCTTCGTCAGATTCGGATTCTGGGCAAGTGCTGTTCTTGCGCAAAGGGACGTTGATGGCGCAGCTGTTTGATGCCCATCGGCTGGAACCTTCAGGCGAGGCCGTTCCGATCGCCGAGCAGGTTGGCTCCTACATCGACTATGGCTTTTTCTCGGCTTCGAGCAACGGTGTGCTGGTTTACAGGAGTGGTGTCGGGCTAGATTACGCACTCACCTGGCTTGACCAGCAAGGGAGAGTCCTCACTACATTGGCCGAACCCGGCAGTTACAACAGCTTGGCACTTTCACCGGACGGAAGGAATGTCGCTGTTTCCCGGACCAATCCCGACAATACACCGAATTGGGATGTGTGGCTGCTCGACGTAAGGCGGAACACAAGCGCACGGTTTACGCACGATCAGGTCCGGGCTAAGTTCCCTGTCTGGTCTGCTGACGGGAGCAGTGTCATTTTTGATTCAATCCGCGACGGTGCGTCTAACCTTTATCTCAAGTCGGCAAGCGGTGCAGGAAACGAGCAGCTCTTGCTGACGTCAACCGGAGACAAATCCGCCACCAGCTCGTCCAGAGACGGGCGCTTCTTGCTGTATACCGAGGAAAATCCAGAGACAAAGAGTGATCTATGGCTGCTCCCATTGAATGGCGATCGTAAGCCGATCCCGTTCCTGCGCACGGAGTTCAACGAACGCTCAGGTCAGTTTTCTCCCGATGGGCATTGGATCGCGTACATATCGGACGAGTCCGGCAGAGATGAAATCTATGTCCGGGAGTTCTCCTCTGGCTCTGCTCAAAGGTCTTGGGATGCCGCGGGCAAGTGGCTGATCTCCCGGGGTGGTGGAACCGATCCCAGATGGCGGGGGGATAGCAAAGAGTTGTTCTATGTGGCTTCCGACGGGAAGCTTATGTCAGTCGACATCAGCGCCAAGCCGGTATTTGAGGCAGGAGCTCCTAGGCCTCTGTTCCAATTACCGCCTGGTTTTATTGGCCTCGAGGTCACAGCAGATGGCAGACGTTTTCTCATCGGCGTGCCTGTCGCGCGAAGTGCTTCCGTACCCTTTACGGTGGTGCTGAATTGGCAGACGACATTGAAGAAATGAGTTCCGCAATCTGCAGGCAAGGATCAGCCGCTCAGCCATGAAGAAACTTCCACGCAAGGGCGCTCACCGTTCGGGAAAGGAGCATCGGCGAAATCTTCGTTTCTCAGGGGAGTTGGTCGTGCTTTACGAAGACGATGCCGTTGTGGCTCTCAATAAACCTGCCGGGCTTCCGAGTGTGCCTGTGAAAGGCTCCGATATACCGTCCGCATGGTCGCTGCTTTCTGCAGAACTGAGACCGAAAAGACAACGAGCCTTTGTCGTGCACCGCATCGATCGTTTTACCTCTGGGGTTCTGCTCTTTGCAAAAACCGAGTGGGATCGAGACACACTCGTTCGACAGTTTCTCGACCACAGTCCGGTGAGGCAGTATCTGGCCGTGGTTCGCGGACATCTCGGCGTCAAAGACGGGACGCTCGTTCACTATTTTCGACGAGAAGGAATGTTTCAAAAGTTGACCACCGAGAGCGGCGCCCAAGCAACTCGTGCTGAACTTCGGTATTTCATCGAACGCCGTCTTCGTGCCGCGTCGCTCGTCCGAGTAACGCTAGTGACCGGATTGCAGAACCAGATCCGAGTGCAGTTTTCAGCGATCGGCCACCCGGTCATCGGCGACAGAAAGCACCACGAGGCGGAAGCCTTGGAGCGGCGAATTGCTCGCGTCGCTCTTCATGCGGGGCATCTTCAGTTCATCCATCCACGCTCGGGAGACAGCATCTCCATTGACTGCGAACTCCCCCAAGACTTTCAGTCTCTTCTTCAGGCATTATCGCTGCCCACGCGTCGGCGTCGGTGAGTTTTCCGAAAGGCAGTTCTCAGCGCGCGAGATCATCCCTCAAGTGCAACCCAGCTCAGGCTATTATTCTGAGATGTGACTGCGATGCCGAACACACACACCAAGACCCTGCTTCGGACGAGCTCCCTCCGGTCCTTTATTCGATGGCTTGTCATCGGCGTGGTGCTTATTTGGTCGCTTGCCGCGCTGATCCTTGTGACCGCTCGGTGGATCGACCCACCGACAACCGCGGTGCACATCCAGCGCCGGTTGCAGGCATGGATTCACCACACGCCGTATCGCGAACGCTACAAGTTCATTCCGCTCAGCCAAATCTCGCCCGAGCTCCAACACGCCGTAATCGCTGCAGAGGACGCTCACTTCTACCAGCACCATGGATTCGATTGGCACGAGATCCAAATCGCTGCCGAAGACGATTTGGAAGGCGATCGCACTCGCGGAGCTTCCACCATTACGCAGCAACTCGTAAAAAACCTATTCTTCGGAACGGAGCGCTCTATCCTCCGCAAGGGCGCAGAGGTCACACTGGTACCGGTGGCCGAAATCGTCCTCGGCAAACGGCGCATTCTGGAGATATACCTCAATGTGGTCGAATGGGGCCCTGGTATTTATGGTGCAGAGTCGGCATGTCACTATTACGACGAAACCGCAGCCCGGAATATCGGCCAGCAACAGGCGGCACGGCTCGCTGCGATCTTGCCGGCTCCCCTAAAGCGACGACCTGAGCGCATGAATAAGTACAGCACGATTATCCTTAGGCGGATGGACCAAATGGGTTGGTAATCGTGGCTAGCAATTTCATTCAATGCCGACTGGGTCCAATATTCGTTGGAATAGTGTTTTCGTTCTCGCCGCCAACAAGTGTCAGCCTTTACGTGGATTAGGGCGGATCAATGTCTTGCCCACGCCAGGGAGCTACCGCTGAGGTCTCACAACGTCAACCTCCGGCCAACCGCGACATCCACAAACGGCGTGGTCGTCTGGAGCTACGCCCAAACACGACATGCTTTCAGACTTGCCGGATCCTCTGCTGAGTAGGGGGCTCGACAATGGGGCGCACCAAGAGAGATAACCTCAATCTTGTGGCCAACCGGCCTATCATTCTCATGAACAATCAGTAGGGGGCGCACGCAATGTCCGCGAATCAGGTAGTGCTTTACTTCGACAAGCAGGAAGATGCTCTACTTTTCACCTAGCTGCCAGTTCGGTAAGGTCAGCAGAACGGCCAGTCAACCGGAGCGACGCGCTGGTCAAGGTTGCAGCAGAGATTTGTAAAGCCAGTCGAACCACGGCCGAGGGTGTTTTGAACGTCGCGTGAAGGATGGCACACATAAGATGATTCGAAAAGCTTTGCTACAAATCGGAGCCCCCGCGCTGCTCGCCTTCATGGCATGGAATGCATATCTTGCTGTGAACCATTTAAAACAGATGCAACACTTTGCGGCGCGCACACTGGAAAGCTCAACGATCCAGGCGGACGTTTCCAGCGTTCTAAAAGACCTGACCGATATGGAAACAGGTCAGCGCGGATATCTGCTAACCGGAAACCCGTCGTACTTGCAGCCCTATACCGACGCGAAGGGCAGGATCGGAACCGATTTTGCCCGCCTTCGCTTAGCGGTGGCTAATCGGGCGGAGAGCGAACTGTCCCAGGAATCGCAGCTCGAGTCTTTAGCTACCTCAAAACAAGCTGAGATGGAACGCTCTATTAGTTTGCGTCAACAGGGATATCGCCGTCGCGCATTCATGCTAGTGGATTCGAACGAAGGGATGGACTACATGGATCGAGCTCGCGGGCTTCTCTCTTCGTTATCCGTGGCGCAGGCAAACAATTCTGACAGACTCGAGAGAGAGAGCAATACGAATTTAAGCAAGGCTTTGACGGATACCATTGTTGCCAATTTATGTCTGGTCGTATTGACAGCATGTCTGTTTGGAATGGTCCGCTACCACGGGCAGGCGCTTGAAGAGGAAACTGCCAAGAGCAAACAAGCACTAGCCGTCCGCGATTTACAGCTAGAGAAACTGACGTTTGCACTTTCCAATCAAGCCCGATCAAAGACCTCGGCCATCGAGGCAAACGCTCGCCTGCTGATCGACAACTATGGAGGATTTCTACCGCGGCAAGGCCACGAATATGCTGAGCAGATAAAGGAAGCATCCATACAGATGGAGCAGCTTCGCCAAGATTTGGTTGCCAGCCCGGGTCGTAACAGCGATGAAAAGGCAGCTTAGCAACTGATCTCCCCACGCAATTAACTGCGCTACAAGCATCTCACGACAAGCATTCCAGGAAAACGTCGAGCTGGCACGTTTGCTATGCCCCACCAGTACCGATAAACGCCCTTATGATCGTTTAGGGGCGGATCGGAAACTATACACGAGCGGGGTTTTGCGATTGCACGCATCCCAAAACGGCGAGGAAGTCAAATGGCTTTCGCCGACTTACGAGTTCAATGCGCACATCCAGCTCGGCCTGCTTGAGCACGGCCACGATACGATTCACAGAAAAGCTTCTTCTTTACGGTGTGCACTATTGGGGCTGCGGGCCGGAATCGCGGAACAGCACAACATCGGAGTCAGTGTGCACCCGAAGGATGGCGAGCTTCTTGCCATCAGGGGAGAACTGAAACTGTGCGATCGAGTCTGTCAAGAAGTTCGTAATCTGCCGGCCTGGGGCGCCGTCTAGTGGCTGGAGCCAGAGATTGTCAGTGCCGTTTTCGCGAATGATATACGCAACGGCGGTTCCATCCCGCGTAAATTCAGGCGTGCCCGCCGCGCGTGGATCGGGATTGACGACCTTGATTTGTGCCTTGGAGCCCGCATCGAGTGAGACCAGCGCAATTTTTCGATCGGGTGGAACCGTTCCGACTTTCACATAGAAGAACGCCAGCAGCTTGCCATCTGGAGAAATAGCTGCCGGCTCCGCCACCACACTCGGGATTATCGTTCCGGGCACAGTTTCCGGCGTTCCGCCTTCAATCGGCACTCGCTTAATCTGCTGCGCATCAGCGTCCAGGTAGTACACCCATTTCCCGTCGGCCGAGCACGCGGGATTAGCATC
This sequence comes from Terriglobia bacterium, assembly GCA_963814725.1. Lineage (GTDB taxonomy): Bacteria > Acidobacteriota > Terriglobia > Terriglobales > Acidobacteriaceae > JAIQFF01. The sequence goes on along the minus strand of CAWFDY010000009.1, from coordinate 94,985 downwards.
CCATTTCCCGTTGGTCAGTTGCTTTTGATTTGCGCCGTCGGCATCCGCCCGCCAGATAGTGGTGGTGGTGGCCGAGGCGCGGCCTGCCCACATTAGAACGATGTATCGCCCTCCGGGACACACTCTACTCCAAAAGATCATAGTATTGGGTTCGTTTATGGGTTTGTTCAGGAGTGTCGACCTGTTACTGCCATCCGCGGAAATTCGGATAAGACTGTTGTCCTCACTGATGTACAGATCTTTATTGTCACTCCATGCCAAGCTCTGCAGATTGTTGATCTGACTAAGTACTGGATTGGGCGCATTCCCACTGAAGCCCATAGCTGGCATGATGTGCATAGTTTCTGTGCTTTTCTGCTGTACTGTCGCCAGTGTCTTTCCGTCAGACGAAAGCGTTAGCGCTCCATAGTCATTGGTATCCTTCGTGACGGCATGGAATCGCCCCGTAGGGTGTGATACAACGCCAATTTGAACGCGTAGGGATTCTCTGGCCCAGTAGGCAACAATAAGGCCCTTGCCATCGGGCTCCCAAACCGCCTCTCGGATGTTCCAATCCTTGAACCCCGCCAGCGTCTGAGACTTTCCGGATAAGACGTCTAGCAGTTGAATGGAACTCATTAAGTATTGGGTATTGAACCCGGACTCTGCGATTTGCCTGCCGTCTGGCGACCAGGCCACATAGTTAGGTCCACTAGAAAGAGGGCCGTCTTGGATTACCTTCTCGGACCCACCATCTGCATCGGCTATCAGCAGTTGAAACTTTCCAACCTCTGGATCGTTGATCCGTGTGTATGCTATGCGCTTGCCGTCGGGCGAAAACGTAGTATTCGTGTCAACGTGATGGGCCACCGCTTGCGGAATGCCGCCAAACACCGGCGTCCGGTATAAGTCAAAAATCGAATTTCCCTTATCTACGGCCCTGAGGAAATAGATGTAGTTACCGTCTGGCGAAAAGGCTAGGAAGGCAAAAAAGGCATCTGCCGGAGGAATTACCTGCGTGTCGCTATTCGTCGGTACATGGCGCATCCAGAGGCTCTGCTTTCCCGCATCGCTTACCACCCTGAGCAAGTACTTCCCGTCCGGTGAAATAGCTGCAAGTTGCGAGTTCCCAGTGTTCGTGAGTTGAGAGATAGTGAAATTCTCAAACGGCGATGCACCGTGCCGTAGGAACAGGGAATAAGCGCCGTAACCAGCCGTGGCGATCAGCGCGGTTACAATCACAATCGCGATGCTCAAACCAAATTTATTCTGCTTCGCGACTTCAACAACCGAAGCACTGCCCGACGCATGGCTGGCGGCTGCACCGTTACTCACGGCGGGCGCGCTCGGATGTGTGCTGGATTGGAGTACGGGCGATGTAGGTGAAGCCCGCTGTCCCAGGCGGCCAGACTCTGTATCACGTTTCAGTCGTTGAAGATCGGCCCGCATCTCGGAGGCGTGCTGGAATCTCAGATTGCGGTCTTTTTCGAGGGCCTTGTTGATGATGTCTTCCAGATTCGGAGGCAGATCGGGATTCAACCGCAAGGCGGAGATCGGATCCCGTTCCAGGATGGCGTTAAAAATTACGCCGGAGCTTTCCCCGCGAAAGGGCATGGCGCCGGTGGCCATCTCGTAGAGCACTGCCCCAAATGAAAACAGGTCAGTGCGGGCGTCCAGTTCCTTCGCTCGAACCTGTTCCGGGGACATGTAAGCAACCGTGCCCAAGGCGGTTCCCGGACTGGTCAGGTTCTCCGCGCTCGCCCCGGCGGTGGCGGCGCTCATAACTCCGGATGTCCCACCGACTACCGGGTTTATCTTGGCCAATCCGAAATCGAGAATCTTGGCGTGGCCGCGCTGGGTGACGAAGATATTTCCTGGTTTTATGTCGCGGTGGACGATGCCCTTGGCGTGGGCAGCGTCGAGCGCATCGGCAAGCTCGATGCCCAGCGACAACAGAACTTCGGTTTCGAGGGCTCGCCCTGCAATGCGGTGATTTAATGTCATCCCGTCGAGGTACTCCATCACGATGAAGGCTCGGCCTTCGTGTTCGCCGAAGTCGTAGATGGTGCAAATGCCAGGATGATTGAGGGAAGATGCGGCCCGAGCTTCACGACGGAAGCGCTCCAGGGCTTGCGGGTCTCGCGCGACTTCGTCCGGCAGGAATTTCAAAGCGACGGAGCGGCCTAGATTAGTATCCTCGGCCTTGTACACCACACCCATACCGCCTCCGCCCAGTTTCTCAAGTACGCGATAGTGCGAGATGGTCTGGCCGATCATGCGCAAGAATGCTATGGCGGAAGCACAGACAAGTCAATTAAAGCCGGGGGTTGGTAGTGGTGTAATTTGAATTTCCACAGGAGTAGCATGCCGACTCCATCTGTGGGAAACTCCAAGTGCCGAGGTCATGGCCCTTGCACTCCTCAAGAAGAAGCCCCAACCCGCGATCAACTACAACAGATTAGGAAACTACACCTTCCAACGCTCAAGACTCCAGTTGGGAGAACCAATGTTTATGCGGTTCCTCCGGACATGAGCAGTCCCAATGCTGCGACGTGGCCCCCCTTGCCATTCATCCACGCTTGGGACAGCGTATCTGTTGACTGCGAGTTCCTAGACTTTCAGTCTCTTCTTCAGGCATTATCGCTGGCCACGCGTTTGGGTCGCTGAGTTTTCCAAAAAGGCAGGTCTCAGCCGAAACATCTCCCTGAACATCCCGTGGCAGCGCTTCTAACTCCCGGATGGTCGGCTAACCGGAAGTATCCAGAAACAATCTTGTGGGGTCGACGAACGGCATTCCTAAAGGCCTAACCAAGTCAAGTCGCTTTCGCCACATCGTCGGTTTGTGATCGCGTTGCATTCGCCCGCCAAAGCCCCTGAAACCGGACTGCGCATGTGCCATCCAGAGAAGGGCCAGCAGATCGACGCCATCGATCCTGACCAGTTCATTCTCTCCAGTCCGCGTTGCGGAGGAAATCTTACGAATACGGGCATCTTTGCGTATTTCGCGGCAACAGGCGGGGCAGTTTCTCTGCAGTCAAGACTGGCTGGCGGAGCGCGCAGTCTCGCGCTAACCCTTCTCCGGCTGAATTCCCTGTTAACAGGGAAAAATACAGGGAATTTGCGGATTGTTGCCCTTGAAAACGCACTCCTCATCTCTCTAAGCTGCACATTTTGCTGAGGAAATTAGCCGATTTGTTCAAGTCGTAACAGGGGATTATCAGGGACGGATTAGGGAATTAAATTCCCTGATCGCGATCTATTGCAGGAGGGATTCGCCTGGACAACGGATCTTGCGGAAAACCAAACCGTCGACGCTGCTCGACCCAACTGAGCGGGATGTGCTTGTACAGGTTCTCGAACTTTAGAGTAAGCGGTTGACGTCCTTCGAGGATTGCTTCGACGATGTCTGGCGCAAGGAATGCGCAGGCAAAGACGTTTCTGACATAGTGCGACGTGAGCCCAGTTTCGCCGGCCAGTGATTTGATGTCGACGACTCTCCCGTCGAGAAGCTTTTCGTACCAGGCGCGACCGCGTGAAACGGCTTTTATTAACGCGGGCCGGGGATGTCGGACCGGCAGACTCGAGTTGGGGGCAACCACAAGGTGAACTTCGCCACCGTATTGATTCCGTCTAGCTTCGATGGTTAAACAGATAATCTCGGCTGGCTCCATTGGCTTTCGCCGGTGTACGAGATTTGCGGCGATGACGTGGTCGCCGTGCTCTAGCAGTTGACGCAGATCACTTCTCCTGATCCCAACCTGAATGTTGTTCTCTCCGATTGTCACGCTTTGCAAGAAGCAAGCGAGTAAATCTCGAAGGTCATCTGAGGGAAGCGCTGGCAACCTTGCAGCAAGTCTCTTGGCAGCCGCTACGAGCTTCTGTAGCCTGGCAGGGCTGTCGGCAGTTGCGTTCAGTCCATCAAATATCTCGCCATCCGATTTTAGGAATCCCTGAAGTCGTTCAGTGACTCGACTTTCGACTTCGTGCGCGGGCAGACGAGTCGGCTTCTTGCATTCGCCCGCGATGTTCTTAATCGCATTCTGCGAAACGTAATATCGATACCGTCTCCCGCGCTTGATCGTAAAAGAAGGGGTGAATCGATTCCCTTCCGCATCTTCGATCAGACCCGTTAGAAGGCTTGAGGTCTGGTCGCTGGCACGGTTACGGTGCGTTCGAAGATTGCCGCTGAGCTGAGTCTGGACCTTATCCCACAGGTCTCTCGGCACGATGCCTGGGTGCTCCCCAGCGTACCATCGCTCACGATGGCGGATTTCACCGATGTAGAGATTATTGCGCAGGAGGTAATAGAGGTGACCACGTGCAAAGGAGACGCCCCCAAGCCGCGTACCCGCCTTAGTCACCCAGGTCTTCGTTTTGACGTTCTCGCGGTTGAGATGAGCCAACAGCTTCCGCACACAACCGAGTTTGAGATAGAGAGCAAAAATATTGCAGACGAGTGCTGCTTCGGCGGGATTCGGAATCAGCTTGCGGGCTTCGAGATCGTATCCCAGTGGAACTGGCCCGCCCATCCACATTCCTTTCCTCTTCGATGCGGCGATTTTGTCCCGAATCCGTTCTCCCGTCACTTCTCTTTCGAACTGTGCGAACGAGAGGAGAATGTTGAGGGTGAGCCTACCCATGGAGGTGGTAGTGTTGAACTGCTGGGTTACGGAGACGAACGATACTCCTCGGGCATCTAGGGCCTCAACAATCTTTGCAAAATCCGCGAGGCTGCGAGTGAGACGATCTACCTTGTATACGACGATGACGTTGACTTTGTTGGCCTGGACGTCCTCCAACAGACGCTTTAATGCCGGCCGCTCCATGGTCCCACCGGAGCATCCACCGTCATCGTAGCGAGCGGGCAGTATTCGCCAGCCTTCATGCCGCTGGCTGAGGATGAAGGCCTCGCCGGCTTCGCGCTGTGCATCGAGCGAGTTGAAGGATTGTTCGAGACCCTCTTCCGAGGACTTTCGCGTGTAGATTGCACAGCGCATGACGGGTTTGGAATCGGTACTCATTGGGCGACCTTAGATTTACTGCTGCTTTGATCACTTGTAATTCCGAAGAAAAGAGGACCGGACCAGCGGGTGCCGGTGATCAGGCGTGCGATCTCGGAGAGACTCTGATACCGGGCACCTTGATACTCGTAACCACTGGTTACGACATTCACGAGGTGAACTTGGTCGCGCCACTGGCGGACGAGGCGCGTTCCTGGCTTGAGAGTCGGGATAGCCGAGATCGATCCGCTCGAATTGGCCTCGAACGCTCGCGCCAGCTGCCGTAGACGGCCACGACTGACCGAGCTCAGTGATCCGAATGTCTGTTCCTGCAGCCGGTAAGCAAGAATTGGGACCATCAGATGACTGCGCAATTGAGGCGGTGGAGACACATTGAAGAGCTGTCGCCAAAGTTCGCGGAGCGAAGCTTTGCTGAGCTTTGGCAATGCCATAAGACGATGGGCAATCGGGTCCGGCATAATACCTCCAATAGACACATCAACATTGCCGCTTCCTTGCCGGTAATAATCAAGTCAATTGTGGGGGGCATGAAAACAGACGCTAGGAAAGGGCAATCCGAGACCGCTAGCAAGACCACGTCGGGAGATCAGGCACAATGCCCAAACTATCTTGACAAGGCGCTGCTACCTTGAAAAACTGCCGCCATAGGGCCTGTAAATCAGCCTTACATAATCTAGGTAAGCGAGACAGGTGCTTTGAAACCGAGTGAGGCATAGGATCCGCCTAAAGTACGGTCGGAGGCCTTTGCCGCCTGCTTGGGGCGAAGAGTCAAGGCTTTTTATCGGAGAAAAGTGCTGTGTTACCGCCGCGTGGCCGACCTAAGACGTACGGAGCGAAGCCCCCGTGGATGCTGAAACGGAGCCTGTTAATCCTGCTTGAATTCGATAGAGCCAGAAGGCGCGAACTCAAGCACTCGGCCGCGATAGCAGAGACAGTGGCTGTCATTCGCTGCAAGTACTCCGACGACTTCCGCGTTTCCGAAACCGCAGTGAAACGAACCTTGGCCGAGTGGATGCCCAGAAACCGTGAAACAACCTACCAGGCGCGAGAACCCGAGAATACAGATAAGATGCATCGGCTGGACGGCTTCGACTACAGGGTCATAGCGTCGTTATATGTAGGACCAAGGCCCGTTTATCCTCGCATCAACCAGAAATCTCCCCGTCACTCCCCTTTGTGATCGACCTCGATACGCGAACTGCCTGATCCAGAGATCTCACGCTCAGCTTTTTTTGGACCCAAATTTACTTTTTTGGACCTAAATATTTCTAGATCACCCATGACTGGTTGTGATCATTATGGAGTGGTTGCTGATTTGGAAAAGGAGCAACTCCATGAGGATTCCGACCGGTGGTACAACGGCTCGTACTTTGGGTGCCGATGGCCGCGCTGGCCATAAGCCCCAGTTGTTGATCACCTATCGACCAATCGAGCGTATCCGGCCTAGTTCCAACAATCCGAGACTGCACAGCAAGAAGCAAATCCAGCAGATTGCGCGCAGCATCAATGCGTTCGGCTTCAACGTTCCACTTCTGGTCAATGAACATGGCGAGCTTATCGCTGGGCACGGACGCTGGCTGGCTGCCCCGCTACTCGGTCTGAAGGAGGTACCCACCATCTGCCTCGGGCACCTGAACGCGCTTCAGACACAGGCTTTCATGATTGCCGACAACCGGCTCACAGAGAACGCGGAATGGAACAGCAAGCTGCTTGCTGAGCAACTGAAAATGCTATCAGAAGCAGATTTAGGTTTTAGCGTCGACGTGACTGGGTTCGAAATCGGTGAGATCGATGTTCTGATCGATGGACTCGCACCCGCAATCGATGGCGAAAATGATCCTGCGGATGCCGTTCCGGAAACCTCCTCAATTTCGGTCAGCCGAAAAGGAGACTGGTGGCGACTGGGACGTCATCGGGTTTACTGCGGCAACGCTCTTGACCGCGTCTGCTATTCGACACTCATGGAGGGTCACCGAGCTGACATGGTGTTCACTGATCCGCCTTATAACGTTCGCATTATCGGGCACGCGGGCGGGCTGGGAGCGATCCAGCACAAGAACTTCCAGATGGCATCGGGCGAGATGACTCAAGCTGAGTTTACAGATTTCCTTGTCCTTGCATGCAGCTTGATGGCCGACCACAGCAGCGACGGTTCACTGCATTTTCTTTGCATCGATTGGCGGCATACGGGAGAACTCGTTACCGCCGGCAAGATTTGTTACCCGGAACTGAAAAATATCTGCGTCTGGGTCAAAGATAATGGCGGCATGGGATCGCTCTATCGCGGCCAACACGAATTCGTATTTGTCTTCAAAAGCGGCTCTGGTACCCACCGCAACAACGTTCAACTGGGCCGGTATGGTCGTTACCGCACAAATGTCTGGCACTACCCGGGAGTGAACTCGTTTTCGCGATCGACGGAGGAGGGCAACCTGCTGGAGCTGCATCCCACCGTGAAGCCGGTCGCCTTGGTAGCGGACGCTGTGATGGACTGCTCGAACCGCAATGACATTGTGCTCGACCCGTTCTTGGGCAGCGGTACGACCATTATCGCGGCAGAACGCACAGGTCGCAGATGTTATGGCATGGAACTCGACCCCGGGTACGTCGATACTGCCATTCGACGATGGCAGGCTTTCACCGGATTATCGGCAATGCACTGCAACTCTGGACGCAGCTTTGCACAAATGGAAGAGGAGGTGGCTAATGGCAAATGATGAACGAAGGGACCAGACGGGCGACGGGACAGTTGGTTACGGCCATCCCCCGGCATCCACGCGCTTCAAAAAGGGGCAATCAGGGAACCCGAAAGGCCGACCCAAGGGTGCCCTGAGCGTAGCCACTGCGCTCTCCAAGGCGCTTCGCGAGAAGGTTACCGTAAATGAAAACGGTAAACGCAAGGTAATCACCAAACTCGAAGCCTCGAGCAAGCAGATCGTGAACCAGGCAGCCTCAGGGAAGATTCAAGCGATGCGATACCTACTCGACTTGGCACGCCAGATCGAGGAGGAAAACAATCAAGTGTCCAACTCACCTGCGGTCGTCTCCGAGCTCGATCTTGAAGTTATCCAAGGCCTCCTAAGTAGATTTCAACCGCAACTGCCCGAGTCGGAGCAAAAACCAGATCAGGAGGGCGACCTTAATGACGATCACCGCGGCTGAGTTTCAGGCCATAACCCGCCACGATTTTTACACGTTCATCAACCGCAGTTTCCTTGAACTCAACCCGCAGGTGTCCTTCTTGCACAACTGGCATATCGAACTGATCGCAGGTGAACTTGAACGGTGTCGTCGCGGAGAGACCAGGCGTTTGATCATTAATGTACCGCCTCGTTCGCTGAAGTCGCACTGCGCCACGGTGGCCTTTCCGGCTTTCCTGCTCGGTCATAACCCCGGCGCTCAGATCATCTGCGCCAGTTACGGGCAAGATCTGGCCGACAAACACGCCATGGATTGCCGCACCTTGATGGCTAGCCGGTGGTATCAGCGTTTATTCCCCACTCGGCTGTTCTCTCCACGCCAGGCTTTGCAGGAGCTCACTACCACCCAAAACGGCTCCCGCTTGGCCACTTCGGTCGGAGGAGTGCTCACCGGGCGCGGTGCAGATTTCATCATCATCGACGATCCCCTCAAACCGGATGAGGCGCTGTCCCAAACCCAACGCACGGCGGTGAATGCTTGGTTCGACCACACGCTTTACAGCCGGCTCAATGACAAGCGGACTGGCTGCATAATTATCATCATGCAGCGGCTGCACGAGGACGATTTAGTCGGACACGTGCTCGAGCAGGAAGAGTGGAAGTTGTTGCGACTGCCAGCAATCGCAGAAGAAGATGAGACCCACACTATTCATTCGCCTCTCCGTACCTGGACCGTTCATCGCAGCATGGGCAAAGCGCTGCACCCAGAGCGGGAGCCGCTCGAGGTGCTGGCGAATCAACGCCACACTCTGGGGGAATACAACTTCGCTGGACAATATCAGCAGAACCCAGCTCCTCAGGGCGGCGGTATGGTGAAGGCGATCTGGTTTAAGTCGTACTCATCGAATGACCGACCCACCCGCTTCGAACTTGTTTTTCAAAGTTGGGACACCGCAAACAAAGCCACCGAACTGAGCGACTACAGCGTTTGCACCACCTGGGGAATGAGTCAGAAACGATTCTTCTTACTCGATGTCCTGCGCGCGAGGCTCGAATACCCTGATCTGAAGCGTGCAGTGGCCAACCAAGCGATGCGCTTCAAACCTAAAAACATTCTGATCGAAGACAAGGCGTCGGGCACACAGCTCATTCAAGAACTGAAGCGTGAAGGCGTTTACGCTGCCACCGGTTACGATCCGGAGGGAATGGACAAGACCATGCGGCTTCACTCCGTCACCAGCACCATCGAAAATGGGTTCGTCTATCTGCCGGAACGGGCCGAGTGGCTCGCATCTTACCTGCACGAACTGACGACGTTCCCCAGCGGAAAGCATGATGACCAGACCGATTCCACGTCACAAGCGCTGGATTGGGCCAAGAACAAAAATCGCGAATATGGGCTTTTTGAGTACTGGCGTCAGGAGGCCGAGAAACTAAAGACGCAGCAGAGAACCCAGCGAGTCGAGGGCCCGAATTTCCGAAATATTCACGAGTGGAGATCGCCGTGGTGAAGACTAGCTCCGGATCGGAACCAATTCCACCTATCGCAACTTTCCACTTGCTATAAGTTCTTGAAAACGACTGTACGGAAAACCGTACCGGGGGTTCGAATCCTAGAGTAGAGTATTGCCCTCAGAAGGAACGAACCGTAACCCGGTTTGCCCCTGTGTTGCCCTCATGATTTAGCCCAGAGTTTTGACCGAATTCCCTGATTCGGTGTTAGCGGCGTGGAAAGGCCAATGGTTGGATTTGCCAACTTCGTCTGCGGTTTGCATATCCTCGATGAAGTCAGGGCAGCAGGCCGAGCAGCCGCTCTAGGGACAGCAAGGAAATGGTGCTCCGCGCGAAATGGAAACGCAGGGTGGACAGAACCGGTCTAATCGAGAGGTTGAACCTGCAGTAGCGCATCCGGGGCAAGGAAGGGTGATCGAACAGCCGCAAACCGAGAGCCGTCCGATGCCGCAGCCGACTCAAGATCGCGGAAACGGCAATGGACGAGGCCAGAATTCAGGGCCTGCCGCGGGCTGCCTGTCTCAAGACCGGCCTGCTGATGAAACGCCGAGAGCACAAGAACGAAACGCGCCACGGCCACCCGAGCGGAACATGAATGAGTCATCTGCTCCCGTGCAGGCTGCACCTTCTTAGCCGCATGGCAACTCTGCCGGCGATCGGGGACGTGGAAACGGGAACTATTCAGCGCAACCGCGCTCCAATCGGCAGGCGGAACAGCCTTCGAGCAATGCAGCCCCTGCTCAGACACGACAGTCACAGCCCGATGCCGCGCCAGCTCCATCGGTCCGGCAGACCCGCTACGATAACAGGCCAGCACCGAGCCAGTCCGAGTCCCGGCCGGCAGCATCGCAACGGCAGGAAGCACCGGCTGCGCACGGCAACTCAAGCTCTGGACATGCCGCAGTTCCAGCGCAGGAACCCAAGCCGGCTTCGTCGCACGCGGAGGACAAGCGCAAGTCAAAGGACGACAAACACTAGATAGCTAGTCCAAAGTAAGTGGGAAGGGGAGCCGGAACGCTCCCCCTGATTGTTTTGTCCCTACGTCGTTCAGCAGAGACTCGGCCTAGGCACGATCAGCGGGGCTAAGGCCGGGCTCCGCGAGAGACTCACGACAAACATCTTTGCCGAGGCGAGAGAGCAACGGAGGGAGTGCTTCGATGTCTTCAAGTGAGGTGCGGAAGTTCACGATGCAGGCTCGCAGCGCGAATTTTCCGTCGACGACGGCGTTGGACAGGAATGCCTCACCACTTTTCTCAACGCGCGTCAGCAGCGCCTGATTGATTTCATCGATGCGTTTTTCGACGACGGGCGAACCAATCTGTGGCTTCAGCTCCGACGGTACATATCGAAACGTCGTGATGCTCAACTGCTGCGTGAACGCCTCGAACTCAGTGTGCCGGCGGACGAGCGCGTCGAGATGCTGCGACAACCGCATGTCGTCGGCGATCATGCCAATTGCACCGATGCGGCCGACCTGCCGAAGCGCCAGCCACACCTTGAGTGCGCGGAAACCCCGCGAATTCTGCGGGCCTTGATCGAAATAATTAATAGCGGTTTCGTCGAAGTGATAGTAGGCAGGACGATAAGAAAACGCTCGAAGCAGATCGTCAGGTCGTCGCACCAGCACGCACCCAGCTTCAAGCGGTGCGTAGAGCCATTTGTGCGGATCGACCGCCACCGAATCTGCTTCGTTCAGCGCTCGCAAACTCTCCGGTGCGCCAGGTACCTGGGCCGCTAACGCTCCGTACGCTCCGTCTACATGAAACCACAGATTGCGCGCGCGGCAAATCTCTGCGATTTCCGGCAGCGGGTCTACCGCGCCCGTGCTGACCGAGCCGGCGGTGCCGACAACGAGGAAAGGAAGATCGCCGCGAGCGAGATCTCGATCGATCTGGGCGTCGAGTGCGGCAGAATTCATCCGCTGCCCGGCATCGACCGGAATCCAGCGAATGGCATCGGAGCCAAATCCAAACAGGTCGGCCGCTTTCTGAAGCCATGTATGTGTCTCGGTCGAAGCATACACCAGCAGCCGTGGTTGACCCGCGAGACCTTTCGTTCGTACGTCCCACGTGGCCTTCGCAGCACGGGCGGCGAGGAAGCACACAAAGTTCGCCATGTTGCCCCCGCTCACCAGGAGACCGCCGCAGCCGCCGGGGTATCCGATGAGCTCAGCAATCCACCGAACGGTCTGCGCTTCTATTTCGGTGGCGAGCGGAGAGAGCCGGAATGCACCCACGTTCTGATTGATCATCGCCGCTAGAAAATCGCCAAGCGCTCCGAGGGGGGCGGGACTCGACGTGATGTAACCAAAGAAGCGCGGATGGCCATTGAACAGCGAATGCTCGAACAGCAGGCTGGCGGCTTCTCTGAGCACTTGTGCCGCTCCCTCGCCGGCGTCGGGAAGCCCGCGTTCGCTCTTGAGCGCGCGCCTGATTTCTGCAACCGACTCGCCTCTAGTCACCAGCCCATGCGGCATCGTCGCCAGCCAGTCGGCCAGCGAATCGACGAGTTGATGACCGAGCGCACGAAAGTCGTCGGAGGCCATTTCGATCGGCGCCGTCCGGTTCTTCAATGTATCGAGGTTGGTGCTCATCGCGATGAATGCACTCCGACGATCCGCCTCAAGGCAGATGCAACATACGAATCCTATCAGCGTAGTCCTTCGAAAAGATCGGATTCGCGCGTGCGACCGCCATTCACGAGACTGAACACGCGATAAAACTCCTGCGTTCCCCAGATCGCCTTGTGGTTATCGTCGGATAGATGTTGGAGGTTTTTGTATATGCTCATCTGTGTCTTGTGACACGACACGGCTTTCCAGACGGTTGCACAGAACTGACTCGTGTCCATGACTGTAGTCAGCGCCCAGTCTGGCCAGGGCGACGACTTTCGCTCGATACCATCCACTTTGGAGGTCAGACCGCGCAGCGCAGTCTGATAGGCCTCCCATTTCTGCCGGCTCCATTCCATGTAATACAGCTTTGACACACGATGGGGTTGGCTCGGCCCATCTTCTCCGGCGGCGGCGACAACCGCGGCGGTCGCGAGCTGCGAGATAGCGATGTGGTCGGGATGGCCGTAGGCGCCTTCGGGACCAAACGTAATGACGACGTCTGGCTTCACTCGACGGAGGTGGTCCGCAATCCTTGCCACCGCCTCAGTGACGTTTACTTGATCCAGGTCGCCGTCGTAGTAGTCGAGGAATCTGACCTCGCGCACACCTAAGACCCTCGCCGCGTCGCGCAGTTCGGCCTCGCGCACGCGACCGACGACGTCAGGCGGCGGCTTTTCTCCGCTTTCGCCGAAGCGGCCACGCTCGCCGCGCGTGGCTGTCACAAGATAGGTCTCGACCCCTTCGCCGGCGTATCTTGCCAGCGTGCCTCCGATGCCGAGGGATTCATCATCTGGGTGTGCCAGGACAGCCATCAATTTCAGTGGCCGAGAAGCTGTCTGCGTCGCAGTCATTGTCGATGACTCGAATTCAGCATCGATTGAGTAAATTTGATGATCTTGACCACGCGCGCCTGGCCACGAACCAGAGGCGGCACAGCGAGCCGCGCCTGCGGTTCGTTCTCGGCCTCGATGATGGCCCAGCCACAGTGCACACCAGCCATGCAGCCCCAGTCGAAATGATTGAGGTACCCGGCCGCGTTGATCAGGTCGACCAAGTCTCTACAATTCTGTTCCGTGTGTGGCGTTTCGATGAGATAGCGATCCATGAGACCTCCAAGGACCCGCTCACGTACCGTCCGCCCGCCCGCGGGTCCAACGGGATGAGGCGCCCTACACATGTGTGTAACATTAGCGGTTAGGCACGCCGGTCACCGCCCCAGGGCCGTGCGGATGCGCGCCAGGTGGTGCCAGCTGTGCCGTAGTGCGTGGTCCTCAATGATGAACTGCGCGGTGACAGGCGCGCCGAAGCTCAGCGAGAAGGGCGCCGCCCGGTCCAACTCCTCATCGGTGAACGCGCGTACCGCGTCGGCCGCCTCACGACTGTTCCGACATAGGAGTTCGAGCGCGGCGGCCTTCATTACCCCCGCCTGGTCCTGGGCATGCTTGGCATTCAGCTCGGCGACAACCTCCCATGTAACGTCCGTAACGGCCTTTCCGCTGGCGATTGCTCGTGCGACATCAATCTCGATCGGGTACATGCTGGCAACATGGTGCACAATGACGCCGACCGAACGACCGTCCCTCCCGCTTTCCGAGACTAGCCGCCACTCCGCTTCCGAGAGTCCTTGAGCAAAAGCAGCCAGGCCCGCAGCGCCTTCCTCGATGCGATCAGCCAGTGATTCAGCGCGACTGGTCGCCCGCGTCGTGTTCAGTTGAGTCTTGAGTTGCTCAAAGTGTTCCCTCGTCTGTATTTCTTTTGCAATCGTATTCATTCTGGTAGTCTCCTTTGATTTATTCTCTGTGGGTTCGTATCCTTTGCGATCCAGCCCTACTATGCGGCCAGCACTTCCCGCATACCCTTGATCGTTCTCTGCATTCGGCAATGACTGAGCAACCTCAGTGCGCCCGGTGCGTGCTGCCTGGCTGGGGAAGCCAGAACGGTCTTGATCGCGTCCGGGCCTTTTAGCGGCCGGCCAGGTATAAACAACTCGGCATCTGATTAGTAATCGGCGAGTACGCCATCGAGGTCGTTCTCGCCGAAGCACTTCAGATGTTGATCGAGTACCTCATTTGTAGTCGGCATTCGTCATCTCCATCCACCTTTGAATTGACTTAAAACACTACTTCTTGCCTGGGTCGTCTTCGGGATGGATGTAGTTGAACTGCATCGGTGCGACGCCGTGAATCTGGATGATGACTTCGCCGGAGGCCATCGCGTAGTGGTGCATGTCAGGATCGAGGTAGGCGAAGCTACCGGTGGGGAAGGTCGCCATCTTTTCTTTGTCGAAGGTATCTCCCATCCCGACCTTGAACGTCCCTGAGATGACCGTTACGTTTTCGCGCAGGGGATGCCAATGGGGCGCGATGCGGTAACCGTCTGGCATTTTCACTCGCACGGTATAGTCACCGGTGAATGCGCCCGGATTGCCCTCGATCACGGCGACCTGTGCGCCCGGGGCGATGAAAGGCGGCGGCGGACCCCACTGAATTGTGTCGGGGGTAAATGCGTTTTTGTCGTGAGCGTCGGGATGTGCGGCGGTGGTGAAGAACTGGCCGGCGAAGCACAGCGTCCCGACGATTGTCAGGGTGATGAACAGCCTTCGTTTCATAAATCTCTCCTTTGTGAAACGTGATGATGCATCTTCCTGTGAAGTGGGGAGTTGGACAATGCAGTCGAGATATTCTTTGCATATCTTCCTTGTATCGCCGCAAGCTGTTGATTTTTGGTGGATAATGCTCGAACAGCATGTCTATGGGGCAATCCAAGCGGAGCACAGGCGAAGTTGAAGTCGACTTGGGACGCTACGAACTGCGGCGGTTCGGACAGCGGATCAAGATCGAGAAGAAGCCCATGGAATTACTGATTTTCCTGATTGGGAGGCGGGAGCAGATGGTGTCGCGTGAGGAGATCGTCAAGAAGCTCTGGCGCTCCGATCTGTTTATCGATACCGAAAAAAACGTCAACAACGTTGTGCGGAAGCTGCGCACCGCGCTGGGTGACAGCGCCGACAAGCCGCGATTTCTTGAGACGGTTGTCGGAAAGGGGTATCGATTCGTCGGCCCGGTTCGGGTAATCGGTGCGCAATATCCGCTCTCTGATCCTGCGCGAAACTCGGCGCACATTGACAACCGGAAGGATGGGTGCGAATGGGGCGAGCGCTCTTCGATTGCCGTGCTGCCACTGCTGCTTCTTGAGAGAGCTGCGGACGATCAGGGTTTGAGTCTCGGGTTTGCGGACGCACTCGTGTCGCGTCTAGGAAATCTGCCGGGCGTGGACGTGTTGCCTACCTCTGCCGTGCTGAACCTGTCGGTGGAAATGCCCCCTTCGGAGATTGCCCCTCTCCTGGGCGTCCGATTTGTTGTCCACGGTGCCCTGCAGATGTCAAAGGGGCAATGGCGCCTCTCGCTGGAGATGTTTGACGCCCACCTACAAGGCTCCTGCTTCGCGAAGAGATGCGACCTGGACTTGAATCGCCTGTCGATTGTTGAGGCCGACGTCGCGAAGGGGATCAGCCGTGCATTGAACCGGCCTGCCGTTCCGCTGGCTGCCGAGCAGCGCCCGCGCTATAGCAGGGATCCTCTGGCGTATGCGGAATTCATGCGTGGCTATCGGATCACGGCGGCTGGCGACGCATCCATGATGGACAAAGCGAGCCATCATTTAACTAACGCTGTGACTCGTGATCCCACTTTTGCACTTGCTCATGCGACGCTCTCGATTGCCTGTGCAGCCCACCATTTCGAATTCGACCCGGCCAGCGTGTGGCTGGAGAAGGCGGAATTCCACTGCCGGCGAGCTCTCGAAATCGACGCGAATCTTCCCGAAGGGCACGTGGCCCGCGCTTTTTTGCTCTGGGGACCGTCGAAGAACTTCCAGCATCTGGAGGCGATTGCCGATCTCAAGCGGGCTCTGGCCCTGCAGAGCAACTTGCCTCATGCCTACAACCGTCTGGGCAGCATTCTGGCACATATCGGACTGCTAGATCACTCGCGTGCGATGTTCGAAAGAGGACGACCTTTTCAACCTCGGAAGGCGGTTAGCCCGAGCATCGTGCAAGTCTATGTTTGGAGCCAAGAATACGACCTGGCACGCCAGCAGATTCAAGTCTGGCGGGCCGAGAGTCCGGGTAATAAGTACGCCCTTTATTTTGCTCCATTCCCTGCAATGATGACTGGGGATTGGAAAGAGGCAAGCCGCCTGATTAATGAAGCGTTGCAGCTTATGCCGAACGAACCTCTCATTATCAGCCTACACGGCTTGTTCCACGCGTTGATGGGGAATACAGACGCGGCAATCGACTGCGTGACCAGAGCCTGTTCGAGTCCAAAATCCTTGGGGCACGCCCACCATACTTATTATCAGATCGCCTGCACGCTGGCCCTGGCCGGAATGCGCGAAACTGCTTTTGAGTGGCTGGAGCGAAGCGTCAGCACCGGATTCGCCTGCTGGCCTTACTTCTTGAAAGATCCCAGCCTCGCGAGTTTGCGTAGTATTCCCGAGTTCGAACTTCTGATCACGGCTTTGCAGGGCAAATACCCGGACCATCTGGGGCTGCTATAGGGAAACAACATCAGTGCACAACAGTTCGGTGCTCTCTCTTTGTTCCGGATATATTGTCGGCAACCCGGAAGTTAAGACTTAGCCCGGGTTCGGAAATCGTCTGCCAGAGTGTAACCATTCGGCGTAATTCAGTCTTAAACCGCTGAAAGGGTTAGTTCAAAAATATCGGAGCTCAACGGAAAAGTTCGAAAATCGTCTGCTAGGGCCGACCAACAACTTCCCTGGTTCTTCAGAAATATGCAAGCGCTTCTTCCGCTTTTGCGCGCGCGAATCTCGTCGTCATCAGAGAGCAAATGGTTGGTGGAGTCATGTGTCACTCGTCTGAGCCAAAGGCGAGCTGCTGAACTGATAACTGTCGTAACATCGCGATTACACTCATTGACCCGGATTGTTGGCGGTCGAAGCAGCCGGAGACTCGCCATCAACTCGCCATCAAAACTAAGCATTTCTGAGGATGTTCTTTGGGTCTTGAAACGCGGAAAAGCCAGATAGGGAAAGGGTTTTGGGTTGATGACCTCAAAATTGACACGGTAGAGTTGGTCTCAATGAGTGTAATCGCTGATTACGTCAATTGGAGACGCGGCGATAGATACATGACAGGAAAATTGCAGCTACATCCGGCTACCGACCAATCGTTCACTGGACTAGCCTACATCGCAGGGCAGGTCTGTAGATGACGCACCGGAAACGCAGGCGGATCACTGGAAGTTACTGATCAGAATGACGTCACTGCTTAGGCTGCCTCGTGTCAGAGCCAACTGGCCGCCGTCAGGTGACCACCTAAAGTCGAAGATCAGTCCCGACTCAAAATTGGTGATCTGTTTCGGCGGTCCGCCTGTTAGCTTCTGTCGCCAGATGTTGGAAACCCCATTTTTAGTTAGTACGTAATCAACGGAGTCACCTCCGGGTACCCAACGGGGGTCACTGGCGGTTGATGGCCAGTCGAACTGGTACAGGGGGGCGCCGCCATCGAAAGGAATTACTTTCAGTTGATTTGGCCTGGAAGCAGAGGGAGATCCGGGGTTTTCGACTGGAGAGTTGGGTAAAATGAGATAGGCAATTCGCGTTCCGTCTGGGGAGATCTCGACAGAGTGCTGAAAATTACCGAACGATAACGCCTCAAAAGGGGCAGCAACGGAGTCCTGTGAAATCATCAGTGGGGGCTTCTCTCCCGTGATGGGTACACGGAGGAGAGCCTGGGAAGGACTCCGCAAATAGGTTACCCACTTGCCGTCCGGCGAGCATTGTGGCCCGCTGACAAGCGGTTCGTCGGCGATCCGGATCGGGTTTGAGCCGTCCGTATCCATACGCCATACCCCGATCTTTTGCTCCCGGTAGGCGGCGTAGACGATATATCGCCCATCTCCGCAAGCCGACGGGGCCCAGTTTGGGCGCTCATTGGGAGTCAGTATTGTGTGCCCACTTCCATCCGGGTTTACGACTACGAGATTGCCATCTTGGTTGGCAAAGACGATGCCACCGTTGGGCATCCAAGAGAGTCCCCCGATGGCGGGCTCCTTTGCAGTGATCTGCTTGGCTTTAGAGGCGTTTCCGGCGGGCGCGAGCCACAGCTCGGACACCGCTGTCACTTCGGTGTCGACAAGAGTTTTGCCCTCATGAGTGAGATCCAGGCTGAGGTCATAATTCGTAAGGTCGTTGGTGACTCGGGTTGCGTCTCCTTTTGGAAAGGAAATGTACCAAAGCTGTCCCCTCAAGGCCTGATAATAAACGGCCACCAATAGACCTCTTCCATCGGCCGACCAGCGTGGGCGGCCAATGAGGTCTGGGTTCGAATACACTTCGCGGACTGATCCGTCGGTGACCGACACCGCCCAAAGCACAGAATGAACTCTCTTCTCGGTCTCCAAAGTTGTGAATACAATGGTCGTTCCATCGGGGGACCACGCCGTGCCTGAAAAATAGTCAAAGTAGGGACGGGTCACAAGCAATCGTTCGTCAGTCCCGTCGGCTTTGGCAACGAAGAGATCAATCTTTTCATTTTCCTGGGGGCGTACCCTCAAAAAGGCGAAATGCGTACCGTCCGGAGAATAGCTATTGGATCCATCTATCCCTCCCTGCATCACGAGACGTGGTGTTCCGCCCAGCACCGGTATCCGGTAGAGAAAGGTGTCATACATATTGCTTTTCTCGGAGCGGACGAAGTCGATGTAGTTGCCGTCGGGTGAGAACACCAGACTCCAGATCACAACTTCATCCGGCGGCAAAATCTGCACATCGCTGCCGGTGGCCACCTGGCGAACGTTGAGGCTCTGTTTTTCCCCTTCCCGCAGAGCGTAGACCACATAACGCCCGTCGGGAGAAATAGCGACTTGGGCTGCGTTTCCGCTCTGTGTGACCCGGCTGATGTTCATGGACTGCAGGTTCCATCCATTGCTGTGCGTGTTCGGCCTGGACAAATAGATCCCCACGGCAACCATCAAAAGCACCAACCCGGCCAGCATCAGTCCCAGCACACCTTTGTGACGTCTGGCCTCATTGAGGATCACTGCCCCACTGGATGGCCGGCCAGCCGCTGGATCCATAGGTGCCATGGGCCCTGATGAGGTCACCTCACTCGCCGCGTGCGAGTGGCTGGAATCCGTATCCCGCTTCAGTCGCTTCAAGTCGGTGCGGATGTCTGCGGCGTTCTGATAACGCAGATCGCGGTCTTTCTCCAGGCACTTGTTGATAATGCCTTCCAGCATGGGAGGCAGGTCGGGATTCAGGCGCACTGCAGGGGTGGGAACGCGGTTCAATATCGACTCAAAGATCACTCCCGCAGTGTCGCCGCGAAACGGCATTCCTCCCGTCGCCATCTCGTACAAAACCGCACCGAACGAGAACAAATCGGTTCGTACATCCAAATCCTTGCCTTTGACCTGCTCCGGTGACATGTAAGCCACGGTGCCGAGGGCCGAACCCGGGCTGGTGAGGTGCTGCTCCGAGTCGATCGTAGCTGCTGTCTCCCCCGCTTGCGTACTTGCCTTCTTAGAAAGTTTAGCCAGGCCAAAGTCCAGAACTTTGGCAGTTCCCCGGTTGGTGACGAAGATGTTGCCCGGCTTGATATCGCGATGAACAATGCTCTTTGCATGGGCCGCGTCGAGCGCGTCGGCGATCTCAATTGCCAGGGATAGCACTGTCTCGATCTCCAGCGACCGCCCAGCGATTCGGTGCGCCAGAGTCATCCCTTCCAGAAACTCCATCACGATGAACGATCGTCCCTCAGATTTTGCGATTTCGTATATCGTGCAGATGTTGGGATGGTTCAAGGCGGAGGCGGCACGTGCCTCGCGGCGAAACCGTTCCAGTGCCTGCGGGTCTTGTGCCACATCTTCGGGCAGGAATTTCAGCGCAACAAAGCGACCAAGGTCAGTATCCTCGGCCTTATAGACCACGCCCATGCCGCCACCGCCCAACTTTGCGACGATGCGGTAGTGCGAGATGGTTTGGCCGATCATGGAATCGGGCAATGTTAGGCGCGGTGCAAAGGCAAGTCAATGAAAGCCGATCAGTTGGCTGTATCTCGGAGGGAATAGCTATTGCAAAATCGCCATTACACTCATTGAACGGGCTCTGACTTTAACCGCCTGGTTACCCCAGTCACCTTGTTCTTTCGTGCAGGAACACTAAGAATCACTCAGCGATCCGTCGCAGGGTTCTGAAGCACATTCAACACAAACTGGAGGACATCATGCGAGGGCCCCTACTGATGCTCGGGCTTTTACTTGGACTCCCCGCTGCGCTCGGTGCTCAGACGCAGCAGGGCTCGTGGTCCAACCTAAATCGTGTGAAGGCCGGCCAGGGAATCGAAGTGATCGAAGCCAGCATGAAGCGCCATGCTGGAAACTTTGTCACCTTTACCGATGCATTGCTCACAGTAAAAGAGAACGGCTCTGACGTCTCGGTAAAACGCGAAGACGTCGCCCGCGTTTCGACATCCTCCGGCCCCAAGCGCGGAGAACACGCCCTGATCGGCCTTGTAGTCGGAGGAGCCATCGGGGCGGGTATTGGCGCCGCCTCCGGCTCGAGTACCGGTTTCTTGGGTGGGTCGTCGCGAGGAATCACCGCTCTAGTTGGCATCGTGATTGGTGCCCCAAGCGGGGCTATAGTCGGTGCCGTGGTCCCCGCCCACACAACCGTTTACCGCGTCTCCTCTGCTCCCAACTCGCACTAGGCGATCATTCGGTTCAAAGGTGGGAAAACTCCTTGCCGAATCGTTGTCGTAACATCGCGATTACACTCGTTGACCCTAGATGCGAGCTTCAGGTCGGTATTCCGACCGGGGTTGTGAGTGTAATCGCCTGTTTTCGACAGTTAGGGCTTTTAGCGCTGGTTGCGGTGTCTATTTCAGATGATGAGAATTGCCATGCTGCCTGTCGCACTTTTTGCGAATCCCTTGTGGGCTCAAGTGGGAAGCGCCTCATCGCTCTGGATCTGCCCCTTGAGCAGCGTCTCGACCGCACTAACCACTACGGCCGATCTTGCTTGGCCGCAAGATCAATAAGCAGGATCTCCGAATTTTCCCGCAAACGGTCGAATACAATCCGGCTGCCATCGGAAGTGACGTCGAAGGTCCGCATTGCGGCGAGATTGCTCAGCCGGGTCAAACGCCGTGAGCGCATCGTGCTGAGGTCGAGCAGCCAGAAGTCCTGCCCCGCCGTCGTACTTCCAAGCATGTAAACCAGGCCCTGGCCATCGGGCAAGAACCGCGCACGCTCGCCATCGCGCTGTACTTTGATTTCGGGGAGCTTCGCGGGCGTACCATCCGGATGCACTGCCAGGAGCGGCATCACCGTGAATACCTGCGTGCCGCCATACACGATCAGGTCCCCGCGCGGAGACCATACCGGATCCTGGAACGATCCTGTTGCAATTCGAACGGGCGAGCCGCCGTCGTCGGGTAATTTGAACAAGCCCGCTCCATCGCGGTCGCTGCCGGCCGCGACAATCCATTTGCCGTCGGGAGACCAGGAAGCCGTGCCCCGAACATCGACGTCGCTCGAAAGAGGGTGAATTCGCGTTCCATCCGCGGCGATTACGTGCATCTGTCGCTTCCCGTCCCGCCTTAGCGCAAACGCAACTCTGCTCCCGTCCGCTGAGACTGCTGGAGCCGACTGGAGCGCGCCTTCCGAGCCCTTCCAGATCTCAAGCGCTTGCCCATCGCGATAGCACCGCAGTCCGTCAGCCCCGTCCCGCGAGGATAAGTAGAACAACGATCCGCCTCCGAAGCGTGGCGCCTGGGCACGCGCGGTGGGTAATGGGAAGGGTGTAACGTCCTTTTCTTCGACAATGCGACTGGTAATCGGAACGCTCCACAAGTTGACCTGAGACTTCACGACACTCGCGGCCAGACGCCGACCGTCCGCCGTCGTTGCCAGGGCGGTGTATTGTTCCAAACCCGAACTCACACGCTGTGCAGTTCGTGTCTCCACATCGAACGCCCACAACCACGGTCCGGCCCCGTTTTCGTTGTGCGCAACGAACAGAACCGTCCGTTCGTCGATCGGAGTCGGGTACGTGACATCGGTATTGAGATGAGTGAGTTGTTGCGGTTCTCCCCCGTCTGGCGGAATACGCCACAGGTCCATCTCACGCGTGGCTGGTCGACCCCGCACAAAGTAGATCCAGCGCCCATCCTTCGACCAGACCTGAAAGTGATTGTGCAATCCAGGCTGGCTTTTCAGGATCTGACGTTCGTTGGCGCCGTTGTGATCCGCCACAAACGTAGGATCGCCCGGTTCCCACCTGTGATACACCAGCCGGGTGCCATCGGGCGACCAGGCAACCTCGGCAGCATGTTCACCCAAGAAATTGTGCGGCGCTCCACCCATCAGCGGCCAGAGCATGAGCCTCCTGCTTTCCGTTCCGCCGCTCCACACCTCCGATCCGTCGCTCGAGAATCCGATAGCACGAAGGGGCCCGCGCGCATCTCCGATCCGGCCCTGGGTAAGGTTCGCGAGGTTGCTACCGTTGGCTTGAATCAGCCAGGCGTCGAACGTGCCGCTCCGGTCGGAGATGAAGGCGATGAATTTCCCGTCCGGGGAGATGGAAGGGTTGGTTTCGGCTCCTTCGAAATCAGTGAGCCGCGCGAACTGCGCAGCGGAAAGAGGATTCTGTACTGTTCGGGGCCGACGGGCGAGAATCCACGCACCTAGACCCGCCACCAGCATCGCCACCAGCGCCCACACCAACCAGGCGTAACGCTTCGGCGCAACAGGCCCAGAAGGGGACGCGGCTGGCTGGACCGAAACTGAATAACCGAAAGAGGACGCCTCCGTGACTACTCTGCCTGATTCCGTTTCCCGCTTCAGCCGCTTCAGATCGGCTCGCATCTCGGATGCGTGCTGGTAACGCAAATCCCGGTCTTTCTCCAGAGCCTTCTGAAGGATCCGTTCGAGGTCAACCGGAACCTCCGGATTCAGCCGAACCGCCGGAGTGGGCGTCCGGCTCAGAATTGCTTCGAAAATCACGCCGGTGGTGTCGCCCCGGAACGGCAGCGTCCCCGTTGCCATCTCGTAAAGCACCGCACCGAAGGAGAACAAGTCAGTTCGGGCGTCCAACTCCTTGGCTCGAACCTGCTCCGGCGACATGAAGGCGACAGTGCCCATGGCTGTGCCTGGACTCGTAAGGTGTTCCTGCAGATCGAGCGTCGGTGCGTTCGACCCCACCAAGTCTCCCGGTTTCGGCGATATTTTGGCCAAACCGAAGTCGAGAACTTTGGCGATCCCGCGGCTGGTCACGAAGATGTTGGCCGGCTTAATATCGCGATGCACGATGTTTTTTGCGTGGGCGGCATCGAGCGCATCGGCGATTTCAATGGCTAGCGGCACCAAGATCTCCAGCGCCAGGGGACGCCCCGCGATGCGGTGGGTTAATGTTGTTCCTTCCAAAAACTCCATCGCGATGAAGGCATGGCCATCGTCCTCCCCAATATCGTGGATCGTGCAAATGTTGGGATGATTCAGCGCCGAGGCGGCCTGCGCTTCACGTTGAAAACGGGCCAGCGCCTGCCGGTCCTTGGCCACCTCATCGGGCAGGAACTTGAGAGCAACAAAACGATGCAGCCTGGTGTCTTCGGCCTTGTAGACAACACCCATCCCGCCGCTGCCCAGCTTCTCGACAATGCGGTAGTGCGAGATGGTTTGGTCGATCATGCGCAAGCATGCTATGGCGGAAGGGTAGGCAAGTCAATGAAAGCCGTGAAGTTGGCGGTATCTCAAAAGATTATTGGCGATAAATCGCCATTACACTCATTGAGGGAGGGGCAGCAGCCCCGTCCGGGGTCACTGAGTGTAATCGCCTGTTTACAGCAGCTACGAGTTCCCGAGTGTTAAACGCTGCGGGCCCTTCTGAGACTTTTCATGCCCCTGCTTCGTAATACGTATGAGTGGGAGGTATTGCCGATGAAACCCTTTTTGACCTTGCTTGTGGTTGTCCTCCTGGTGTTGGGCGTTCTGGCCGGATGCGCGTCCGGCCCTAACCCGTCCAAAGGAACAGCCAGCGAGCACGGTGGAGTTGCGGGCTTCTGGCTCGGCCTCTGGCAAGGCTTTATTGCGCCCCTTGTGTTCGTGGTCTCGCTGTTCCGGAAAGACCTCAGTATCTACGAGGTCCACAACAACGGCGCTTGGTACAACTTCGGCTACCTGTTCGGTCTAGCCTGCTTCTTCGGCGGCAGCGGCAACCGGGCGCCGCGGCGGGCGGTGAAGTCTGGCACCCCTCACGGAGGCGCGGGTCAATGAGTATAATCGCCTTTTTACAACAGTTATGAATTTCTACGTGCAGGCGAACCGGGCAATGGATTAATGGCCGAGCCTGCTATTGCAACTTCGAGTACTCTGTTTTGGCTTGCTTCAGGATTTGCACATCGGGGTCGGCATCTTTCCATAGCGCGAGGAAATCTTGATATGCCGCTTTGGCTTTGACCGTGTCGCCTTGCAGAGCATAGGCGCGGGCAAGGTCAAGATGGGCGAGAGCTCCCACGGGATTCAACACCAGTACGCGGTGGTCGACTATCTTCTGAAACTCTGCTGCGGCCTTGCTGCCATCATGCGCAGCCAGATAGGCTTCGCCACGCACATAGATGGGATGCAGGCCAACCGTCATTCCCAGTTCGTAGGGGGCTGCGGGTTGAAGCGCCTCGATGGCCTTCGAAGCGTCCTTGCTGCTCAGGGCGAGTTGCGCCTGCAGAGTCGGCACCAATTCCAGCTGGACGATGGTGTCTTCCGGATACCGCTTAGCCAAACCGACGGTGGGCGTTTTTTCGGATGGAAGGGTTTTCTACTCGCTACCAAGGGATGAATCTAAAACCTTCAGAACTGGTCAACGAACCCTCCGGAACTTCGTCAGCAATTCGAGGCTCAACCTCGTTCCGAGAGTATTCGTAAGACGCCCCACATTCAGGACAAGGAATAGCGTTAGAGCCCTAAACCCCAACCTTTTTCGCGATGTTTCAAGATTTGGCATCTATGATGTAGGGAAGAATCGCAGGCTCGATCACAGCCCAGTCAAAGACCTCATGACCGCCTCAACATCGACGTCATCCCCTGAGCGTTTCAAGCGAATTCTTGTTTTTGCCGTTTTCATTTTGTGGTTTGCCGTCGCCACGCCGCTTTCGGCTGAAACTAACTCGCCGGAAAAGGGCCTGGACCCGATCCTCAATTACATTTCATCCGGTTGGGACAACCTGACGCGTTCGATGATGGACTGCAAGACGGTGATTGATCCCAAGCTGACCGAAGCTTCCGTTCTGTATTTGCCGGCTGACTTTCCCGCTCCCGCTGCAGTGCAAGACCTGCAGACACGCTGCAAAATCAAGATGCTGCCGCTTCCGGCCGTCATCACTGCCCCTGGACAGATCGATCCCGGGAAACTCGCCCCCGGCCTTCTCTATCTCGACAACAAGTACGTCGTTCCTGGCGGGCGATTCAACGAAATGTACGGCTGGGACAGCTACTTCATTATTCTGGGATTGCTGCGAGACGGCCGCGTCGATCTGGCCCGGGGCATGGTGGAAAATTTCTTTTTCGAAATTGAACACTATGGCACCATTCTGAACGCCAACCGCGCCTACTACCTCACGCGTTCGCAGCCTCCCTTTCTCTCGTCGATGATCATGGCGGTGTACGAGGCGGACAAGAATGCCGGACATGAAAACCGCAGCTGGCTGGAAAGGGCCTACAGCTACGCCAGCAAGGACTACGAAACATGGAACCGCCAACCACACACAGCCGGATCCACCGGGCTTGCACGCTATTACGATTTTGGCAGCGGGCCGGCGCCTGAGAGCTTGAAAGACGAAGCCGGAATCCATCGCAAGGTGGCCAACTATTTTCTCCTGCATCCTGAAGCCGGACGCGATTACCTGGTGGAAAATCCGCCGGGCTCGGCGCCGCCAGTGGGATTCCAATTTTCGGTGCAACTGTGCGACGCGGCCAAAACTACGGCGAGCCCGGAGTGTGAAAAGCCACACGAAATTTATCTAAGCCCGGATTACTACAAGGGCGACCGCTCCATGCGCGAATCGGGTTTCGACATTTCTTTTCGTTTCGGACCATACGGCGCTGCCACCCACCACTATGCGCCTGTATGCCTGAACAGCCTGCTGTACAAGACTGAGAAAGACATGCAGGAGATGAGTCAGATTCTCGGCCGCACCGAAGACTCGCAAAAATTTCAGCGGCGCGCCGAGGAACGAAGGGACCGTATACAGAAATATTTGTGGGACCCGGGTCGCCGCATGTTTTTTGACTACAACTTTTACACCGGCGTGCGTTCTTCCTACGAATACGTTACGACCTTCTATCCGCTGTGGGCAGGCGTCGCCACTCCCGAGCAGGCTCGCGATCTGGCGCACAACCTGAGTCTGTTCGAACAACCGGGCGGCCTGGCGATGAGCACCACGGATACCGGGGTGCAATGGGATTATCCATACGGATGGGCGCCCACCCAGATCATTACCGTTGAGGGCCTGCGGCGCTACGGCTTCAACGATGATGCCAATCGTATTTCATACAATTTCCTGAGCACAATCGCGGAGAATTTTCGCCGCGATGGCACGATCCGGGAGAAATACAACGTAGTGACTCGGTCCTCGGAATCGGGTGTCCGGGCGGGATATCAGCAGAACGTCATCGGCTTTGGCTGGACCAACGCCGCATTCCTGGTATTTCTGCATGAACTTCCACAGGATTGGGTAGACCGCCTCGCAAAAGAGCAACTGACATCGTCCCCGCGCAGTAATGCGCAGTAATTTAGGTCGTTTCAGCTAGGGGTTGGAGCCGCTGGTTTCCTGCAAGCGTTGGGCGATTTGCAACTCTCGTTCTGCGTCTTCGTTCCTGCCCATATCTCGATACGCCTGTCCCAGGAGATGGTGAGCTACGGAATTATTTGGATCCATCCCCAATGCATGTTGCAGGGCTCTGACAGCCAGCTCCGCCTCTCCCTTTTTTTCCAATACCTTTCCCATGAGGATGTAGGGGCCGGTCGAGGTTGCATCCAGCCAGATGGAGCGCTGCAACAGCCTTTCAGCCTCGTCGAATTTCTGGACGCGCGAGTAGGCGTCAGCCAGCTTGTAATAAGTTGGCGCATGGCCGGGGTTAATTGCCAACTCCTGCTGAAAATCGCTGATCGCTTCCGGGACGCGGGACTTGTAAAGGTGCAGCTCTCCCAAAAAGAAATGAGTCAAGGGCAGCTTGGGATCGATCGCAACCGCCTTCTCGGCGTATTCCTCCGCAATGGGATCGAATTCCTGTCGCAAGAGCATGCGCGCGGTGAACAGGTAGCTGGCAGCTGAGTCCTCCGGGACTTCAAACATGCGGGCAAAAGCTTTACGCGCCTGTGAATAATCCTTGGTCTGTATGTAACACAAACCCAAAATGTAAGAAGCATCCACGTTGGCTCTCGCGTACCAGCCCTGCGCCTTTTCGAGCGGAGGAATTGCCTCCGCCGGCCTTCCGGCAAGGTAATAGGAAAGTCCCAGCAGCTGAATTCCTTCCTTATTCTGTGGGTCTTCGACGAGGGCCTTCTTGAAAGAGTCAATCGCCCTGATGTAATCGCCTTTCTGATAGTACGCGGTGCCCAGTTCAAAGGAGAGGCCCCTCATCGCTGGGTTTTTCGCGGCCATATCCGACAGCTGCGACACCGCGTCGTCGTACTTTCCCTGCTGCAACAGCCTTCGCGCCTCAGCAAACTCCGCCTCAGTGCTAGCCGGTTGCGATGGCCCACCGGTACCCTGCAGCAGACGGAGGCCGGGCGTCCCCGCCCGGCCGGATGCGTCCGGATTCTGAGCGCACACTATCAGGCAGGATGCACCCAGAAAAGCAGCTGTCCACCCAGAAAATCTCATCGAAATCCCGCGAAGAAAAAAGTTTATCGCCAGAATCCAAATGCCTCGAACTCACCATGAAATTAGAACACAACAACGAACCAGTCCAACTACCAGTTCCGGACGCCATCTTGAATCCCGGCTTCAGCCGGGTGAAGGATCTGGCGCGGATCGCAACGGCTGCTAGTGTGGACCGCAGGCGCAAGGGTCCGTGCCGCTCCGCGCAAGATCCTTCTCGGCCTTGCGGCCGCTCAGGATGACGTCTTCAAGATGTTTGTGCAGAGTGGTAAGAAGGCCTTTACGCGTGCGTGCGGATAAACCCTGCCGATAAGCAAAGACAAACCAAAAAAATCACAAGGAGGGTTGTGTGACTCCCTCCTTGTGAAGCGGCCTCCACATCTCTGCTAAAAGTCCAGGCGGATGGCAAACTGCAACTGCCTCATGGTTGTGCCACTTTCCAGGGCTGTGATCTTGCCATTGTTGCCTCCCTGACAGTCGATACAGCCGTTGGCCCCGTTGTTCTGGCTGAAGGCATAGACGGGGTGATTGAACACGTTGAAGGCGTCCACGCGGAACTGCGCTGCCAGGCGTTCCGTGATCTGGAACTTCTTAACCGCCGACAGATCGGAGTAGAAGCCCGCCGGTCCGTGATAGGTGTTGCGGCCAAGGTTCCCGATCGCGCCGCATGCCGGAGTAACAAACGGACCGGACGTCGGTCTGACCAGCGAGCAGGCGTCGGTTCCGATTGGCAGCGTGTCCGCGCTGGGATATGCCATCGCGGGCACCGGAGTGAAGTAGGTAATCGTGTGGGTGATCGGGTTCAGTGAACTCAGGCCCGTATGCAAGGAACCAGACCCCTTGTCGGGACGGCAGATGCCTGCATCCTGCTGGTTGCCGCATTCGGCGAAGCTGGGAGTCCAGGGTAAGCCGCTGCTCCAGTTCGTGGTGTTGCTCAATTGCCATCCACCCACCAGATAGTCCATGCCCCGGCTCACGTCGGTCATGTACTTCTTGCCTCTTCCGAACGGCAATTCGTACACCGCATTAAACACGAACACCTGGGTCCGATTGAAGTCAACCGGGCCATACGCGATGGGATGGCTGATCGCATAGTAGTTGCTGTCATAGCCCTTGGCGTGGGAGTAGGTGTAGTGAGTGATGAACTGCAGCCCATTGTTGAACCGCTTCTCCCCTTTCGCTTCGAACGCATTGTAGTTACTGGAAGCGTCGTTTCCGTAGAAGTTGCCCAGGTCGAACGGTATTTTGGGGAACAAGGGACGGCGTTGATTCTGCGGCACCGCAGCCGTGAATCCTGCATACTTGTTGTGTCCCGGATTGGCCGGATCTGCAATCACCAGGTCCGTGCCGGGTCCTGCGGCAACCGGATTCACGTCGTAATTCGGACCGTCACCGGCGAAGCCGTGTGTTCCCTTGCTTCCCACGTAGGCAACTTCGACGCTAACGGTTTTTGTGAGTTGGTGTTGCACGGTGGCGTTCCACGAATCCACCAGCGGCAGTACTTGTTTTGTGGGACGTATGTGTGTACCTGATACTTGGCCGCCGAGATCGGCGAATGGAATCAGGCCGCTGGTAGGAACCGCGGGAAAGGTTGCCGCGATTGGTCCGTTGTCCAGAATAAAGACCGGAACTTTGCTCCCGGCAGCCAACGGATTGAACGCGGTTGCGTCCACATTCTGCTTCAACAATACGGGCAGGTTCTGGGTAACCGTGTGTCCAAAGTTCGAACCGAACACGCCGATGTCATAACTCCGTCCGTAACCCATCCGCACCACCGTCTTTGGCGTCAGTTGGTAAGCGATACCAAAACGGGGAGCAAAAGCAGTCAGAGTATTGTCAACGTTCCCATTCAGGCCGTACTTGCCGAAGCCACCGACGCGGATGGCGCCAGTCCCGCCCAAGTCGATGATGTTGGCGAATCCGCCGTTTCCTTTGGCATTCACTGTTTCAGGGAAGTAAATCTCCCACCGCAGACCAAAGTTGATCGTCAGCTTGGAAGTTGCCCGCCAGGTGTCTTGGCCGTAAAAGAACCACCGCTTCTGCCGTTCAGCTGCATTGTTGGCGCCAGGCAAGTCAGGGTTGTTTACGTAACGTGCAAACGACGTCACCTGTCCCAGGAGGAAAGATCCCAGGTCCAGACCGCCCGTGCCGCCGTTCGATGTAGCTTCGGGACTGAAGTTGTATTCGCCGGTACGATTATTGTCGCTGGGGATGCGGAGGTTCATGGCGTAGCGGATGTCGCCGCCGAACTTGATTTGATGATTGCCCCGCATCTTCGTCCAGTTGTTGACGAACTGGAACTGCTGCTCGCTTTCTGTGAGCGGGCAATTACAGCGCGCTACTCCCAGACCGTCTCCAAAACTCGAAATTACGCAACCCTGGCCGCCGTTGTTGGTCGTGCAGCCCTGGCCGCTGATCGGATCCGGGCCCAGCAGGAACGCGCCCAAACCCGCTGTCTTCGGATCCGAAGTGTTGGCATTGGGAATTCCGAAGCTGGTCATGGGCGTGCCCACGTCAGGCTTCTGGGTCTGCGGATTGTATTTAAAATACCCGAACCGGAAGTCAGTCAACAGCGAACTGCTGAGCGTCTTGGTGAATCCCGTCGCCAGGCTGTAGTTGTGTGTGATCGAACTTCCCGCCAGGCCGAGCAAGCCATTGCCCGGGCCTCCGACCGCGCCGAGCAGGCCCTTGCCCGACAAGGTGAAGTAGTCGAGACTGAACCGGCCGAAGATGTTCAGGCTGGAAGTCGCCGCATAGTCGATGCGGGTATCAAAGCTGTTCTGGGTGAACGGGCCGGAACCCGAGCCGATAAGGTTATTAAACACTGTACCGCTCTGAGGGGCGGGAAACGCCGCCAGAATCTTTCCTGCCGCCGGTGAAATTCTGTCGATCGGAATCAGGTTTCCCAGGAATGCCGTACGGCCGGTGCCGGTATTGAGGTTGCCGGTCAAGGGATCGAAAACTTGTCCACCGCCGGCAACGCCGCCGGTCGAACCCAGATATTGGCTCAAATCGCAAAAGCCCGGAGTCGCGCTGGCAGCATTAGTGGCCGGATTGCAACTCTGCGCCGCCCTGGTGGTCGGAACCGTGAACGTGCCGCTGACTCCATTGGTCTGGCGAGTGCCCTGGTAATCGCCAAAGAAGAACAATTTATCTTTGATGATGGCGCCGCCAATCGTGCCCCCGAATTGCGCCCACCGGGAAGGAGGGATAAACCGGTGCGTGATTGGATCTTGAGCGAATTGAGTGAAAGGATCGCGAGCCTGCTGCGCATCCGAACGGCGGAACATGAAAGCGCTGCCATGGAACTGATTCGAACCCGACTTGGTTTGCGCGGTCACGACGCTGGCGACTGCCTTGCCGAATTCAGCGTCATAGTTCTGCAACGCGACTTTGGCCTCAGTCACAGCATCCAGGTTTGGATTCACCACGATAATCCCGAGAATCGGATCCTGGTTGTCAGTGCCATCCAGCTCGAAGGCAGTGCCGCTGAAATGCTGACCCTGGGTGAAGATCTGCAGGCTGCCCTGCGGATTCTCCGTGGCCGCGTGGCTCCATCCCACCATCTTTTGCGAGCCCGGCGCCATCAGTTGCAGATTCGTGAAGTTCCGGTTCAGGATGGGAACCTCCTGCACGTATTTGTCATTGAAAGTCGTGGCGACGTCGGCTCGGTCCGTCGTGAGTTGCGGGACTTCGCCGGTGACTTCAATAGTTTCCGTCGATCCGCCCACCTGGACCTGTCCATCCACCCGCGAACCGGCGTCGGCGGAGACACTGACGTTCTTGGCCTCGAATGCCTTGAAGCCCGTCCCTTCTACCCTCAAGTTGTAAGTGTCGGGGATCAGGTGCGTCACGCTGTAGTTGCCATCACTGTTGGTAGTCGCTTCGACCAGCGTACCTTTAGTGGCTGAAGTTACGATGACCTTTGCCCCTACCACCGCCGCTCCCGTTGGATCAGTAATGGTCCCGAAGATACTTCCGTAGACTGCCTGCGCAGAGGCTCGAGGCGCCCCTACCATTGCAAGGATGACGAACACGGCCAGAGTTCCCAGCAGCACAAAAGCTTTAGTCTTCATTACAGCCTCCCCCGACTATTCCTCTTAATCTTTTTCAAAGTTGAAAGAGATCCACGCCCTGAGTCCGGCAAATCTTCCCGAGTAGATCTTCCGAAAATTTGGTTCCGCGTTTTCCGCCCGCACTAAATTCAATCGGTAATACAAAAGCACTACGCCGACAGCGAGAGGTGCAGGTCGCGAGCCGAACTGATAAGAGGGCTAGAGTGTTGAAACTGTTATGGGAGCGCGAACAATCGTCTGCGGAAGGGCTATGACATTTGGAAAAAGCTGATTCGGACACTATGGAAAAATAGAATTTGTTAAATCGATTTTTGCGCTACAACTTTGATCTAAATCTTCTAACTTGTTAATTAATAAAGCGTTTATAGCCGCGAGATCGGCCCGCGATTGGTCTTACTCGGCTTTGGGACAGGAATTCCACAGCCACTTTTTGGGGCCAAAATGTGCTGTCAAAGCGGTGT
The DNA here is from genome assembly GCA_963814725.1 of Terriglobia bacterium. Taxonomy (GTDB): domain Bacteria; phylum Acidobacteriota; class Terriglobia; order Terriglobales; family Acidobacteriaceae; genus JAIQFF01. The sequence continues at coordinate 62,281 of CAWFDY010000009.1, read as the reverse complement.
TATTCGCAGGTTTCATAACGTCTGATACCGTTACAACCAACAAGTGTCCGGATTGCAAGTCGATGTTTGAGATTGTTACCCTAGTGACAATGAGCGTTACACGCCTCCAAGTGCCGGCAAGGCAAGAGTACCTGGCGCAGATCGATCGACTGGTGAACAGTCACGTCCTGCATGGCTCGGAATCTCTGTGCAAATTGCTCCGCTATCTTGCCGAACATGCCTTGGACCATCCCGGTCTGCCGGTGAAGGAATACCAGATTGCCACTGAAGTGTTCGGACGGTCGCCGAACTTCGATCCCCAATCGGATTCCACAATTCGAGTGCAGGCGGGACGGCTACGCCTCAAAATTGCCGAGTATTACTCTACCGAAGGATCAGACGAACCAATTCAAGTAGAAATGCCGAAGGGAACCTACGTGGTCTCGTTCCACCCGAGGCAGCCCAAAGCCCCAAGGCTGCAGGCAGTTGCGCATCCCGGGCGCCGCGAAGACTTGGCAGCCGAGGTTAAGGAGGATCGGAACTGGAAGCTTGCCTTTCTCGTTCTCCTGGCCTTGCTGCTGGCGGCAGTCACTACGGTCGCGTTCTTGCTGGCGCGCGGTCCACGCACCGCAACTCGGGCGACGGAGCCGGTTCCCGCCGCATTTTCGACTTTCTGGAAGACTTTCGCCGACGGACCGGAAGAACCCTGGGTGATTTTCAGCAACGGGGCCTTCGTCGGCCGGCCCGAGACCGGAATGCGCTATTTCGATCCCGCCCGCGATTCGCGCGATGAAATTCTTGAGCACTACACCGGCGTCGGGGAAGTTCTGGCGGTGCACGCTCTCGATCGCACTTTCGGAATGCTGCACCAGCAGATTCGAGTAAAGCGAGGCAGCCTGCTTTCACTGGACGACGTCAAAAATAACGACATGATCTTTGTGGGCTCGCCCGCGGAGAATCTGACCCTGCGCGAGATTCCCGGCACGCAGGATTTTGCCTTCCATACCCTTGATTCTGGACCGCGCAAAGGTGACCTGGCCATTGTCAACCTCCGTCCGGAATCCGGGGAGCTGCAGTATTGGATTGCCAGCCCTTCCCATACCAATCTGGTCGAAGACTATTCGATCGTCGCTCTGGTGCACGGATTGAATCCCGCCAAGTCGGTATTGATCCTGGCCGGGACCACCACCATCGGTACCCAGGCCGCTGTCGAGTTTGTCTGCCAGCAGAGCTCGCTTGAGGAACTTCTGCGACAGCTGCACATCTCGAACGACGGTGAACTCAAACCCTTTGAAGCCGTGCTGAGGGTGAAAGTAACGCGCGGCGTACCCGTCGAATCAGACATTGTCGCGCTCCGCAGCGGAAAACCGTAACGAAGCGGCCGTGATCTGTGCAGCTTACTGAGAACTGAGAACCGCGAACTGACAACTGTTCGATCAGAACCTTCGAAAGTCACGGCATTTCCCTTTTCAACTGTGGATCAAGCTCCGAAGCGCGTTGAAATTCCTGACCAGCCTCGGCCGTGGCACCCTTTCTCTGCAATGCTTCCGCCAAATGAAAATGGGCCTGCGCGTAGCTTGGGGCCAGAGCGATGGCAGCGCGGAACTGGGAGATGGCGCCTTCAATATCTCCCACCTTCATCAACCTCATCCCTGAGTTGGTATCGAAAGTTGCCGCCTGCAGATTGGTTTTATCCGCGCTGATTTGCGCACCCAGGCGCCCTTCCCGCGCAGCCCCGTCGTTATCGCCCAGCTGCCGCAATATGGCCGCAAGCGTAGTGTGCGCGCCGGCGAAATCAGGCTGCAGGCGGATCGCCTCCCTCAGCGACGCGGCTGCTTCCTGCAGTTTCCCCTGCTGCTTTAACACTGTGCCCAGTGTGTATCGCGCCTCGGCGTAATCAGGCTTGGTTTGAATAGCGGCGCGGAGAGCTTCCGCGGCTCCGTCGAAATCGCCCTGTTGCCACAAAGTCACACCAAGCGTGTAGTGAATGTCGGCCTGATTGGGATCAAGCGCGGCCGCCTTCTTCAATTCAGCCACGGCATCCGGCAACTGATCTTTTAATTTCAAGGCCAGCCCCAGATCGTAGTGCAGCGTCGCATCGTCAGGCGCGGCCTTCAGCGCGAGCTGAAATTGCGCAGCCGCGGCATCGAAGTCGCTCTTCTGCAGGTAGGCGGTTCCAAGGTTGGTGCGGTAGCCGGTATCATCCGGCCGCAGACGAAGCGCCGCTTCGAAGGCGGGAATGGCACTTGTCGCGTCACCAACCTGGAGCAGCGCCAGACCCAGATTATTGTGCGCATCGGGATCGTCTGGGTCCAACTTCACGACATGGCGGAACGCGGTGACGGCGGCCTGCACATCGCCTGAACGTTGCAGCAACAGCCCCAGCTGCGTCTGTGCCTCGGCCAGGTCTGGCTGCAGCTTGACGGCGATTTGAAGTTCGTCGATTGCCCGCTCATGCTGAGCGGAATCTTCCAGCACTCGTCCCAGGTAGTAGTGCGCCTGCGCGCTTTGAGGGAGAGTTTGAACCGCGGCTTGCAGCAGGCTAAGAGCTTCGTCCAATTTCTTCTGTTGCCAGCGCACCACGCCGAGATGCAGAGCGGCCGGAGCGTAGCCGGGCCGCAGCCGCAGGGCCTCGGAGAATTGTGCCGCTGCCTCTTCCGTCTGTGAACGCTGGGCCAGCACGGACCCCAGTTCGTCGCGCAGGTCGGCTCGTTCCGGTTGCAGCTCCACGGCCTTCCCCAGTTCGACGCTTGCGGTTGCCAGATCGTCGCGAAAGCTGGCGACCCGTCCCAGGGTTCTGTGCGCATCAGCGTCCTTCGGAGCCACTTGAATGGCTGTCCGAGCCTCGGATTCGGCCTCAGGCAAGGTTCCACTCCTGACCAATGCATTCGCCAAGTTCATATGCGCCTGGGCGAAACCAGGCTTCAGGCGCAGAGCGATTCGAAACTGCGAAATGCTCTCTGCGACATGCTCCTGCGCCAAAAGAACCCATCCCAGAAGATTGTGCCCCTCGGCGCTGCCGGGTGCGAGCTTTACGACTTGTTCAAAGGCAGCGCGTGCCTTGACAAGGTCTCCGCTTTGCAACGCCGCCACACCCTGCCGGTAAGACAACTCAGCCTGATGGAGACTGTCTTGCGACTGGGCGATAGCGAACGCGGCCAACATCACCAGCTGTAGTAGAACCAGGGCAAGAGTGCTGATCACGCGCTCGGGGTCAAGCCTGGCCGCCTGATCTGGTTCGAAGGCCACCAAAAAATACTACTATGCCAGTCGTGGGTTCGCTTTTTCCGCCGACCACAGTGCCGGACGTCCCACACTCCTGCCTCTCCGTTCCTATACCCACCCCCGAAGGACGTCATCGTGCCTCCCCTCATTGGACGTCATCCTGAGCGGCCGCAAGGCCGAGAAGGATCTCGCGCGGAGCGTCACGACCTCCACCAGAAAAGCTGCTCGCGCCCAGCCATGGCGCCCGTGCTAGAATTCGCCTCTGCTCTGCCAGTTCAGTTCGAGTTCGATCCAAAGCTCCGAGTCGGTCGAATGAAACCCTCCTTACATTCATCGCACAGAACAGCCTTGACGATTCTGGCGGTCGTCGTATGGCTTTGTTTGGCCATCCCCACTCATGCCGATCAGCCCCGTCCGGTCGAACTCTCGCGAGTTGTTCGTCCCTGGGAGTTCCTTTCGTCCGTGGGCCAGCGTGCCGGACTCTTTGGAAACGAAGCGGGAAACTTTGAAGCCTGGATTTATCCGCTGAAAATTCTGCGCGACTTCCACCTGAATTTCATAGTGAACGGCCGCAAAGTTCCAGCGGAAGGTCTCGCGCGCACGCTCACGGTCAGGCCGGAATCGAGCACCATCCTCTATACCGGGGACACGTTCACCGTGCAGGAAACCTTCTTTGTCCCGGTACACGAACCAGGCGCTCTCATCATTATTGAGGTTGACACCGCACAACCGCTCGACGTGCAGGTCGCCTTCGAGCGCGACTTCCAACTTGAGTGGCCGGCCGGGTTGGGTGGAACCTATTCTTTTTGGGAACCAAGACTCAGCGCCTTCCACTTTGGTGAAGAACAGAAGAAGTTTTTTGCTTTCGCCGGCTCCCCTACCGCCGGCGAAGTCCAGCAGGAATACGATGACAACTATTCCAGCGCGAAAGAAAACTCCTTCCATCTGGGCGTCACCAGTAAAGGTAAAGAAACCAAGGTTGTCGCCATCGCCGCCTCGGTAACCAGTGAAGCGGAAGCTGAAGCCACATACCGTCACCTCGCGTCCGGCTACGCATCGCTGTTGAAAGAATCGGCGGATTACTACCGCGCATATCTGGACCGCACGGTCAGTGTTGACCTACCCGATCGCCAACTGCAGCAATCGTACGGCTGGGCCCGGATCAGCGTAGTGCAGGGGCTGACGACCAATCCCTTCCTCGGCACCGGGTTGATCGCGGGCTATCGCACTTCGGGAGGAAGCCAGCGTCCGGGCTTTGCATGGTTTTTCGGCCGCGACTCATTCTGGACCTCCCTGGCGCTTGATGCCGAAGGTGACTTTGCCAATACCCGCATCGCGCTGGATTTCATAAGCAAGTACCAGCGCTCCGACGGCAAGCTTCCGCACGAAATTTCCCAGGGCGCAAGCTTCGTGCCGTGGTTCACTGACTATCCCTATCCATATGCTGCCGCCGATGCAACGCCCCTCTACATCGTCGCCATGAACGAGTACGTGGTCTCGAGCGGAGACGTGGCCTTCGCGCGCGAGAAATGGGATAGCCTGTGGAAGGCCTATCAATTCCTGCTCTCTACTTACGATGCGCAGGGCCTGCCGCAGAACTTTGGCATCGGGCACGGCTGGGTGGAAGGCGGGCCTCTACTTCCGGTTCATACCGAGCTTTACCAGAGTGCGCTCGGAGCGGAAGCTTTGCGTGCTCTCTCCAGCCTGGCGCATCTCACGGGAAAAGAGGACGTCAGCAAAAAGCTTGGCGAAGATTTCTCCCGCCAGCAACCTCTCTTGAACAAGACTTTCTGGTCCGCCGAGAAGAACCGGTTTGCGTTTGCGCTCGATCCGCAAAATCAGCAAGTGGACGAACCCAGCGTGCTGGCCACCGTGCCCATGTGGTTCGGACTGCTGGACGAGGACAAAGCCGCGGCGATGATCGCTGAACTCGCCGCACCCGAGCACGAAGCGGATTGGGGCATGAGGATCATTTCCTCCCAGTCCACTAAGTACAGCGCGGGCGGATACCACTTCGGTTCGGTCTGGCCTCTTTTTACGGGGTGGGCATCAGTCGGCGAATATCGCTATCATCGCGACCTTTCCGGTTTTTCCAATCTGAAAGCCAACGCCCAATTGGCGCTCGACGGATCGCTCGGGCACGTCACCGAAGTCCTGTCAGGCGATTACTACCAGCCTCTTTCCACCAGTTCTCCGCACCAGATATGGTCCGCCGCGATGGTCGTGAGTCCGCTGTTACGCGGCTTGTTCGGATTGCAAAGCGATGCCGGCGCCTGCCGGGTTACGCTGGCGCCGCATGTTCCGGCCGACTGGACCTGGTTCACAATCGATCATGTGCGCGTGGGATCGGCATCGTTGCGCCTAGCTTATCGCAAGACCACCAGCGACCTTTCTCTCACCGTGACCCGCAGCGGAAGCGGCGATTGCACTATGGAGTTCTCTCCTGCGGTAAGTCCCCGCGCCCAGGTTATCGGGGTTGAGATGAACGACCGGCGAGTACCGTTCCAGCTCAAGATGAGTGATGTGGACCAGCACGTCGCTGTGCAATTCCCTCTCTCCGACGGAGAGAATGCTCTTCGCATTCGCCTCAAAGATGACTTTGGGCTGAGTCTCTCCCCCGCGTTGCCCCCTCTGGGAAGCACAAGCCAGGGTCTGCGCGTGCTGGCGGAATCGTGGACGCCCGCACGAGACACCCTTACTCTGGAAATTGCCGGAGCTCAAGGCAGGCAGTATGAACTTGGCGTGTGGAATCCGGCGCAGGTGGCGTCCGTTGAAGGCGCGGAGATTTTGAGAACGGGCGCGGAAACCGGCACCATCAAGTTCACCATCCCAGAGAGTACGACGGATCCCTACCCGCGTGAGAAAATCATGATTCACTTCACGGGCAAGGCGAAATAAGAATTGAAGTTTGCCACCGATATGCGGAGAGAGCCATGACGCACTCATCTCGCAAGACCTCCCTTGTTTTTCTTTTCGCCATCATGGTTGCCATATCGGGCTCAGCGTCCGCACGCGCCGCATCTCCCGCGCAGGGCGGCGTTGCACTTGAAGCAGTCACCAGTTTCCAGCGACAACATGACGGCATCGAGATTAAGGCTGGCTCGGTGAGCTTGCGCGTTACCGCCCTGCGTGACGACATCCTCCGCGTACGAATTGCCCCAGGTGGCACATTCCCGGAAGATTCTTCGTGGGCGGTTCTCTCAGGACCGCGTGGAAAGTCAGTAGACGTCCAGCCCATCGATTCGCAGTCGGCAAAAGGCGCGGCATTCGTCGGCTTCCGCACCGCGGCCCTGGACGTCCGCGTTGAACGTAATCCTCTTCGGCTAGTAGTTCGCGATCTCGCCGGAAATGTCATCTCCTCCGATGCGGTTGGCCGCCCCACCGAATTCCGGCTTGGTGGCTTTTCCGTACACAAAGCCATGCCGCTCGACGAGCACTACTTCGGCCTGGGTGACAAGGCAGGCACCTTCGACCGCAGAAACCAGGCATACACGCTGTGGAATACCGACATTGGCACGCAGGAAGCCATCGACCCCATTTATAAGAGCATCCCGTTCTTTCTCGCTATCGGCGGCGGCCGCAGCTATGGGATCTTTCTCGACAACACGTGGCGCACCTGGTTCGATTTCGGCAAGCAGGCGCGCGACACATATTCCTTCGGCGCCGAAGGCGGCCGCTGAACTATTACCTCATCTATGGCCCAACGCCGAAACAGGTAGTCGAAGGATACGCGTACCTTACTGGAACTCATCCGCTTCCGCCGTTGTGGGCCCTGGGCTTCCAGCAGTCGCGTTATAGCTATACTCCGGAATCGCAGATCCGAGAGATCGCTGACCGCTTTCGCGCCGACAAGATTCCAGCCGATGTCCTCTATCTGGACATCGACTACCAATATAGAAATCGGCCCTTCACCGTGGATCCGCAGACCTTCCCTGACTTCCCGGGACTGATCTCGGATCTCGGCAAGCAGCACTTTCATCTGGTGCTCATTACCGATCTGCACCTTGCCCGCGTTCCCAACCAGGGGTATCTCCCTTATGACTCGGGAAACGCCGGCCACCACTTCGTGAGGCGGGCGGACGGCACTGAATTCGTCGGCATCGTATGGCCGGGCCCGGCAGTCTTTCCTGATTTCACTCGCGCCCAGACACGCGATTGGTGGGGCGGCCTCTACAAGGACTTCGTTCAGAACGGCGTGGCTGGCTTCTGGAACGACATGAACGAGCCCGCTGTCTTTGATGGCCCCGGCAAGACGATGCCTCTCGATAACATCCATCGCATCGAAGAGCCCGGCTTCGCCACCCGCACTGCCACTCATTCCGAGATTCACAATATCGTGGGACTGGAAAACGCCCGCGCTACCTACGAGGGCCTGCTCAAGTTGCGGCCCGACGAGCGCCCCTTTGTCCTGACCCGGGCGACGTTTGCCGGTGGACAACGCTACGGCTTCACCTGGACCGGAGACAATTCCTCGACCTGGAACAACCTCCGCCTGGGCACTCAGCAGCTTCTGAATCTGGGCCTCAGCGGCATTTCATTCGTAGGGGATGACATCGGCGGATTCAATGGCTCGCCTCCGCCCGACCTGCTCACTCGATGGATCGAGGTCGGAGCCTTCAATCCCATGTTTCGCGACCACACCACCAAGGGCTCGCTGATGCAGGAAGTCTGGGTACACGGGCCGGAGCAGGAAGCGATTCGCCGCCGCTACATCGAAACTCGATACCGCTTGCTGCCCTACATCTACACTCTGGCCGAGGAATCCGCGCGCACCGGGCTCCCCATGGTGCGCCCGATCTTCTCTCGAGTTCCCCGAAGTTTTCACTCCGCCATCGAACGGGTTCGGCAATCTCGACACCGAATTTCTGCTGGGCCCAAGCCTGCTGGTCGCTCCCCAGCCCTTCGCGGAAACCCTCGACGATTACGCTGTCTCGTTTCCGAAAGGCCGGTGGTACGATTTTTGGACCGGCCTCAAAGCTTCGGTCCCGCCGCCGGAACCTACGATTACTGAGATTGCCAGCGCAGGCCCAGGAGCCGTCTTCCCTGCGCCCCCCAAAATCCATCCGGTACTCGACACGCTGCCGGTTTACGTCCGGGGCGGAAGTATTCTCCCCCTGCAGCCGTTGATCCAGAGCACGGACGAAACTCCGAGCGGCCCTCTGGAACTTCGTATCTATCCGGGTGACCAGTGTGCTGGCTCTCTCTATCTCGATGACGGCCATACCCTGGCCTACCAGCGAGGCGAGTTTCTCCGGCAGACTTTCACTTGCCAGTCCGATGGTGATTCGCTACAGATCAACTTCGGCGCGCGCCAGGGAACCTATTCACCCTGGTGGAAAACCGTGGAGATCGTGATTTACGACTGGTCCTCCGCTGAAGTCCACGCCCGGCTGTCGAAGGGCACGTCTGCGCCCAAAATTTCCTATGATGCACCCACCCACGCTCTCCACATTCTGATTCCGGATGTCGCGGGCGAAAACGAACTCCGCGTCGGAAGCCACGCGGTTCAATAGATGAGCGTCAGCGCACTGCATTCCTATTCACTCTGCCGACTTCGGTCTTCCTGAGAAGCCACTGGCTTCACGCAATGCATCGGCATCCATCAACCTGCCGCCCATCATCACGGTACGAGTGTTCCGGAGATCGCCGATCTGTCGTGACGGATCCCCTTCGACCAGCACCAGATCGGCTCCTTTCCCGACAGTGATCGAGCCCGTAGTCTTGGCAACGCCCACAAGATGCGCCGGAGCGATCGTTGCCGAAACTCTTGCGCCGGAACAGTCGTGAGGCGGCTGCCGCGGTACGTGCGTTCACGGATGACGAGTTGGACCGTGCGGCGCCCTTCTCCTTGAGCTATGGCGCACCTGTCACCGCGCAGTTCGTTATTGAGGACCACGCACTACGGCACAGCTGGCACCACCTGGCGCGCATCCGCACAAACCTTCAGTACTGTTTGCCTCGCGCCGCTAAGAACCGAGGTGTGCTGTACATAGACCGAATTCTGCAACGTAAACGTCTCATCCGGAGAATGGCCTAAAAAGTGAATTCGGAAAGTAGTTCCTCTTTCTTATTCTGCCGAGACGAACGCCTAGCGATTGTCGACTGAAACAAGGTTTTGACGCCAGGTCTCAACCCGAATTGGTCCGCACGTGACTGCTCGCTAACCGCGTAGTCTGGCAAACAAATAGACGCCTGGCGCGCGCGTCGAAAAGGGCGAACAAACGGGGATTCTTTTGAGATTGCTGAACACGCTGGCGACAAACTTCGGCTACATTCATTCCGTTTGCAAACTCTCCATTTCCTGAAGAGACGGAAACCGAGTTGCGTCTGTTAAGAGAGCCCATGACTGATGAATGGTCTGCCGAGACCACTCGCGTCCACAGCAGCTAGCTCTTTTCTAGCTTAGCTGCGACCGCACTAAAGCCGGCAGCGAAGACGTTGTTTCCGATCTGCGCACGCACAGCGTCGCGGTCGGCTCCCACGACTTCGAAATCGGCCCACCACTCCCCGAATGTACGGTTACCCTGGGTAACGCGATGCAGGTGTACGCCCGCTACGTAGCCACGAACCGGCAGAGTGCCCTCTATTATTTCGTAGGTGAAGATGTGATTGAGGTCGTCCATGCAGAGCAGAACTTCCCGTACAAAACCTTCTCCCAGCGTGAGCCTTCGCACGCAGCCGACCTGATCGCTCGGCCGGCCATCTTCGATCAGGCTGTCTTTGATTCCGGGATGATACGACGGCATGCCGTTGTAGTCGCGCATGACCTTCCATACCTCTTCGACAGGCGCATCGATCACCTCGCTTATGTAAACCGTGTTCGGCATTTTTCCTCCAGCGCTAAAAGCTGATTCGCTTGAAACCCTCGGTTTGCTTCGTGATGGCCTTTTCGCTAGGGAGCCGCTCCATGGAACTCGCGCCATAGAAGCCATGACAATGGCGAGTCTTGCTGAGCACGAGAGCGGCATCGGCGGGTTCGGCGATTGGGCCTCCGTGGCAAAGCACGATGATATCGGAACGTACCTCGAGTGCGGCTTCGGCGATGGCATCGATCCGGCCGGCGCAGTCTTCAAGCGTCAACGCGTTTTCTGCGCCGATCGTGCCGCCAGTGGTGAGGCCCATGTGGGCGACGAGAATGTCCGCGCCTGCCTTCGCCATGATCGCCGCCTGCGCCGGATCGAAAACATAAGGAGTCGTCAGGAGGTTTTTTTCGCGGGCCATGCGGATCATCTCAACCTCGAGCGCGTAACTCATTCCGGTTTCTTCCAGATTCTGCCGGAAGACTCCGTCGATCAATCCGACGGTGGGAAAGTTTTGCACGCCAGAAAAGCCGATCGCGGCCAAGCTGTCAAGGAAGTTATCGAAATGGCAAAAAGGGTCGGTGCCGTTTACTCCTGCAAGCACAGGCGTTCTTTTGACTACCGGCAAGACTTCTTTCGCCATTTCCATCACGATGTCATTGGCATTGCCATAAGCCAACAGTCCTGACAGTGAACCTCGGCCGGCCATTCGGTAGCGGCCAGAGTTGTAGATCACGATCAGGTCGATGCCGCCAGCTTCTTCGCACTTGGCCGACAACCCGGTGCCGGCTCCGCCGCCGATAATCGGCTGGCGGCGGCGAACCATTTCTCGATACTTCGCCAACAATTCTTCACGCGGAAAATGTGGCATGCACTATTTCCTTAAAACGGTGCTCGTCTGAGCAATCGCGAGAAATTCTTCGACCGCCGCCTGCGCAAACTGGGGATCGTTAATGTGATGCGGAATCTGCCGCAGTTTCCGCCGGCTTGTCTGCTTCAGCTCAGTGGTCAGCGTCTCGAACAATGCCACATCGGCAGCCGGATCCCAGAAGGGTTGTCCCGGCGCATCCAGGGCCGAAACACCGCCTGTGGGCAACAGAAACCTGACTTCACCCTCGCACTGATTGAGCCGCTCGGCGATCCACCGGGCCTGGCGGATATTTTCGTCGACGGTAGTCCGCATCAGTGTGATCTGCGGGTTGTGCTGGTAAAACTTCCGTCCGCGGTAGCGTTCGGGCACGGTCTCCGGCGCCCCGAAGTTCACCATGTCGAGGGCCCCGCAGGAACCAACATACGGCGCCTGAGTGCGGGCCAAAGCACCAAAACGGTCGTCGGTGCAGGCTAGCACGCCGCCGAACAAGTGATCGCACACCTCGGTAGTGGTGATGTCGAGCAACCCGCCAAGATGGCCATCTTCCAGCAGCTTTTCCATGGACTGGCCGCCGGTCCCGGTAGCGTGAAAGACGATGCAGTCTAAGCGGTCAGCGAGTAGCCGGGAGATCTGTTGCACGCAAGCTGTTGTCACGCCGAACATGGTGATCCCGACCGCGGACCGCTCCTCGCTTGCCTCCAGAACAGAGTGCAGCATCATGCCCGCGACTGCGTGTGCAGCGTTGCCCAGCACACGGCGGGATATCCGATTCAAGCCCGTCATGTCGGTCACGGAATAAGCCATCGTGATATCAGAAGCACCTACATACGAGGAAACGTTGCCTGACGCCATTGTCGAAACCATCAGCTTGGGCACACCTGTGGGCAGAGCTCGCATGCCACGGGTGATCAGGGCTGTGCCACCGGATCCGCCAAGGCCCAACATGCCGCCAATATCATTGCGACTCCTGACAAAATGCTCGAACGCATCGCTCATCGCAGCAATTGCGCTTCCCCGGTCGCCGGTGAATACGGCGCTCCGGGATTGTGGGTGGTACGCTGCGATGTCTTCTGGCGAAAAATGTACCCGTATCGCAACAGGTACTAAACTGCCCGACGTGGAAAGATCTGCCAACGCTACGGGTACTCCGGCGGCTTCGAGCAGCGTGCACACATAGATGGCTTCGTCGCTCTTGGTGTCGAGAGTGGCCGCCACCCAGGCTCGCTTGGTTGTCTCCATGTCGCCTCTCGTCTCCCCGGAGGTCGGCCCGAAAGTATACCCCGGAACCGGATGGGCGCAAGCGCCGCGGGCTATCGATCCGCGCAGCGTAGCGGATGGGGAGTGAAAACTAGTGCGGATCGTAGATCAACTCGAGAGTCACCCCGCCATAGGGTTCAGTGTCCATGTATACAGCTCGGCCTTTCCCCGTCTTGGTCTTCCAGGCGGCCGCCTGCGAAGGCGCGGCCCCGCGAGCGGTGATTATCTTGATGGCCTCATCCATATCGGTCACGATCACGCCCAGGTGGTGGAAACCTTCGCCATGCTTCTTCGCGTACTCCACGTAAACATCCGAGCCAGTAATTTGCTGCACCCACTCGAATGGGAAGTCTCCGGTGCGATTCCACCCCAGCCACATCTCGTAGTTGCCTGGCTGGCCGCGATAGTTACGGTCCAGGCTGATGTTGTGGTCAATGCTGGAAAGAGGTTTGAAACCAAGGCTGGTGTAGTAGGCGTCTACTTTTTTGACGTCGTTCACAACCCAGGCAAAATGCTTGAACTCGACGAGGGGATACTCGTTCGCAGCACCGGCGGTTCCTCCGGCGCGAGACCGCCTGTCCGGGTCATCGATCAGTCCGAGCATGGTTCCTCCGCCCTGAGCCGCCGTGTCCAAATATGCCATCCGCCCCGGACCTGATGAGCCCTGCCAACTGTCTTGCACGACCACTCCGACACCTTTTAAGGCGAAGTACCTGATCTGTTCGTCGAACTTCTCCGGCGAAGGGGCGTCATAGCTGAGAACGCGAATGCCATCGCCATGGTTGCGCAACTGGTCGCGCCAGAATTTTCCGCCGTGCACTGGCTGGAGCCAGTTGATCTGCATCTGCCCAACATCGGCAGTGACCTGCTTCGCGCTCGCTGGATCGGGCTTGCCACGATACGTCAGGCTGGGAGACCGAACCACCCCGTTGGAGTGGATGTTCTTAATCCCCAGTTGCTGCCAGTACGTCGCGACCCGGTCGACATCACTCACGACCCATGTGACCTGACTTACATGGTGATAGATGGCAAGATCCAGGACGGGCGCGGTCGCGTTGATGGGCGACGACGCGGTAGCAGCAGGCACCGCGCTCACAACCGATGCGATTTGTAGATGGGGGACAAGAGATTGAACGCAACAGGACAACCCGCAACAAAGGATGCCGCCTCCCGGCGGCACTTGTCCGACCCCGCGCCCGTGCATGGTGTGGGGCGACTTCTTCGGCGGGCTAATTTATCGCTGCGGTGGAAGTTTCTACGAAAAGAAAGAAAATCTGCGCTACAGGAAATCCTGTAACCCGCCTGTATCCCGATGTGCTACGAGCTCCTCGCGAGACCGGCGGTTGGAGGAGTAAAATGAGCTTAATCAGAACTCAAAAGAGCGTGCTCGACGTTTCGCCACTTCCCGCGTCTCACTTCTCTCAAGGAGGCAATATGTTTCGAAAATTCTCAATTGCAGTGCTCCCGCTGGCTTTCGCGGCAGGACTATTGGTAGTTGGTCAGACATCCTCGCAAACCGCGCCCGCCGGGCAAGAAAGCTATGGCAAGATGGGACCGATGACACCAGAGAGCCGCCTGAAGATGCTCACGGAAAAACTCGACCTCACCGCGGATCAACAGGCCAAGCTAAAGCCCGTCCTCGAGGATGAGTCAACGCAGATGAAGACTCTCCACGACGATACTTCTCTAGCGCCGGAGGACAAGCGGGCGAAGATGAAGGAAGTCCACGAGTCGTCCACGGAGAAGATCAACGCCGTCTTGACACCCGACCAACAGTCCAAATGGAAGCAGATGAAGCAGGAAATGATGGAAAAGCACAAAGCGATGAAAGGTCAAGATCAGACCGATCACCAGTAGACCGCGCAGATCGAGATAGTCCGACAGTTTGATTGCGGCCCGCCAGGGCCGCTTTTTAATTTCTTGCTAACGTTCAGACCGATGGCTCATGGTAATGCCACAATTCGGACGAGGAAGAGATGATTGACGTAACATCGCGATTAAACCAACTAGACCCCAAGCCACCCCTTTGAGGGGTCAATGAGTGCAATCGCCTGATTTCGCCAACTGACCGAGTTCCGACGACGAATGAAGTGCCTCGGCTGTATCGAAAGACGGGGTGCCGAGTGTGGCTCAGCGCCCATAACGAGCCAACGGTTAAGGATCGATAAACCTTCTCGCCCATCGGCAACGGCTAGACCGTAATCGCAGCGCCATCGAACCTCGTGAACTTAAAACCACTGAAGGGTTCGTTGTACGTGTGACGTTGGTCCCGAAGGATGCTGATCGCGACATTCTCACCGAGGAGGAGAGCTTGCGTGGCATCAGAGCGCCAATGCACGCCGGCCATGTCACGTCCCAACGCCACGTTGTTGGCAAGCTTGTTCAGTTCGCCGCCCACCGTAATCTGCTCCGCGTCGGAACCCGTGTAGGGAAGCAGCGACTGACCATCGTCGGAGGCTACCACAGGTTTAGGTATTAACATTTACGTTGTAGTACTTGCCCTGGTGTGCGATTTGTTTGCCCGTCCACATTTGTCGGATGATGTCTGTCGCTTCCACAAGTCGCTCGGAACGTTCGGGCCAATTTGGCCATGAACCAGTCGCTGCCTGTTCATTGAGTGCTTCTCCGGACCCGATCCCGAGAAAAATTCGTCCCGGAGCAAGGGCATCCAGGGTTGCAAAAGCCTCTGCAACTACCGCGGGGTTGTATCGAAATGTAGGACAGGTAACGGTTGTTCCCATCCAGACTCGCTGCGTGCGTTGGGGCAGTGCGCCAAGCGTAGCCGATGCCTCACCGCTGTGGCCTTCATTCGCCTGCCAGGGCTGAAAGTGATCACTGGTTGCGAGAAGATCGAAGCCGGCCTGCTCTGCAGAAACGCCGATATCAATCACCTCCGACACTGTGAATTGCTCGTGGGCCAGCATGAAGCCGACCATCTTGCTTTCGATGGCTTTTTCAGGCCTGCCGGAGTTCCGGTTCGAGGCCGCTGTGACAAACGAAGGAACGGCATATGCTGAAGCTAACGATGCCGCTGCCGATTTGAGCCAGATTCGTCGGCCTGGCTGTTGGGCTTGCTTCCCTGCGGCATGAAGTGGTGGCGATGCCATTGTGATCTCCTGTTCCAGTTTTCTGCCTTGCAAATATCGGATCTGAGTCGTGTTTCGATGCTTTGCGGCGAAGGGTAGTTGGTTTTCAAAAGGAAACCTTATCCCGGCCCATGGCATCTGGTTCGACGGACGAAGGAGAATTGATGAGTAAGAAGGTCCGCAAGAAGCCATTGGCGAATCCCGTTGAGTTAAATCCATTCAAGGCCGACAAAGGTCTGCTCCGGGTCGTCATCGAAACCCCCAAGGGGAGCCGCAATAAGTTTGCCTTCAACGAAGATGAGCGTATTTTCGAACTGAAGAAGGTTTTGCCCGCGGGGATGACATTTCCCTACGACTTCGGTTTCGTTCCCTCGACCAAAGCCGATGATGGCGATCCGGTGGATGTGCTGGTGTTAATGGATGAGCCCGCCTTCCCCGGATGCGTCCTTAGTTGTCGTCCCATCGGCGTGATCCAGGGCGAGCAGGGCGATAAGAAACAAAAGGTCCGAAACGATCGGATTATCGCAGTTGAAAAAGATGCTCACAGCTGGGCCGACATCAAAACTATTGGCGACCTGGGTAAACAGTTTGTTCGGGAACTGGAAGAATTCTTTGTTGACTATCACAAGCTGTCGGGCGAGCAATACCGCGTACTGGGTCTAAAAGGGCGAGCCCAGGCACGAAAACTGGTCAAATCCGGAATCAAATGAAGAAACGCCTGCCATGAGTCAGATTTTGGCCCGCTTCATTATCGGCGGCGCGATCGTATCCGCGTTGGCCATCATTGGAGACGTTTTGAAGCCGAAAAGCTTCGCCGGCCTGTTTGGCGCCGCCCCTTCGGTTGCGCTGGCTACCCTAACGATGACAGTTGTGTCTGACGGCTCCTCTTATGCTGCCATCGAGGCCCGTTCGATGATGGCCGGGGCGATAGCGTTCTTTGTTTATGTGTCTCTCGTGAGCCGCATCATGATGCGATACAAGTTCCGGGCCATCCTGGTTACGTTGAGCTTAATTCCTGTCTGGTTCGCTGTGGCGGGGGGCGTCTACTACTTCATGTGGGTTAGACAGTGATGCATATCCAGGCCGATCTTTCAATTCTCAGGCAAACGAAATGGCATGACTACGCGGTTCGATTTCTTTTTGGCGGGATGATCACAGCGTTGGCAGGGATAGTAGCGAAGATGTTTGGTCCCGGTATAGGCGGGCTGTTCTTGGCTTTCCCGGCGATTTTCCCAGCAAGCGCAACACTGATCGAGAAACACGAGAAGAAGAAAAAAGAATCTCTCGGACTCAAAGGCGAGGCACGCGGAAGGAGAGCAGCCGGTATCGATGCCGCAGGCTCATCAATGGGAAGCATCGGGTTGTTTGCCTTTGGGTTGGTCGTTTCGCAATTCATTGCGAGGGATCCTGCTTGGATCGTTCTCGGAGCGGCGACGGCTCTATGGTTGGGAATCTCGGTCACAGTTTGGCAGATTCGTAAGGCGCTGTAGGCCATGACAGCGAGGATCGGGTTTTTCAGACTTGCGGACTGTATTTTCATCGAATGGAGAGAGTTGCCTTTATAGAGGGACCAGAAGGATGGCGAGAATTACAACAAAAGGCGTTAGATTTGTCAGCGCTGCTCCAGCGACTTCGTCGTCTCAACCGTAGGCGAGAGTCTCCAAAAATTCAGCTTCGTGATCGGCAAAGGAACTCGGTAACAGGCTCGCCTGGTTCTCCAGCTAGCCTTAAGACGTCATTGAAGGGTCGACTAACTAGCCGCAGGTATACCTAGTGGGCTTGAACTCTGGCAGTGTCATCGCAGTAGTGAAACATTGGGTGGGGTATGGGGCGGCAAAAGACGGTTGGGATGGCCATAACTACGCCGCTTCGCCGATTTCTCCGGACATAATTTCCCGCAACACGTCATTCCGTTTACTGGTGCTTTCGCGGCGCACGTAGGTAGCGTAATTGTGGCACATCCATCGGAGCGAATTTCAATTGCTGGCTTGCACTCATTTGCGCCAGCAATTTTAAGTGCGAATCTATGACTCCATCGCTGATTCCGAAGTCTGACAGCGTGCGTCGTACATCCTTTAAGAACAGGTATGCGTGCACTGGATTAGTCGTGTTGGGGACGAGCCAAGCGGATTGCAAGCCTGTTGTCGTCGACGCGACTGCTGATTATGACGAGCATGATTTTAAGGCGCAGACTGCCTCACTATGATTGGAGATTCAATTTGTCCCCGACAGGCTTGTTTCCACTCCACCGCAGCGCTTCTTTCCGCAGCACAGCAAGACCGCGTAAAGCATTTTCGATTGACTGGTTCTCTTCAAGAGTTCCACCGTGGTCTAGTGAGAATTGACGCTTCCTTTCACAGATGGCTGACTCAGCAGCACGGACGCGCTCCTCCATCATGTTCGTCCAATCGGTTTCCAACAGAGCGCCCTGTAGAGCGATTTCCAATCCTGACTTGCATTCATGGATACCTCCCGATTATGGGACTAGCGACCGCGTCAGGCCAGCATGACCACTACGAATCCGGTTGCAGAACCAGGAACCCGCACACAGCCACGCGTGCCGTGAGTCAAAATGAAATTTGGTGCTGGTTCCGGTACGGGCGGAACTGGAGTCGACTCAGGCGCTGGGTCAGGTTCGGGAGGCTCTGGGTCAGGCTCAGGTAAGGGGTTGGGCAGAACGTCCGGCCCGCCAGCAGTTGTCGCAGGTTCGAATGACATCTCCCCTCCCGATTAGAGCTTCACCACTGTCCCCGTACCATCATCAATCTCTTACATTTACGGCAGCAGCGAGGCGATTCGGGCAAAAGCAACCATCACCGCGACTACCAAAGTGACGACCATCAGAATCCCACTGGTCAGCAGAACAACTTCGCGGACCAAATCGGGTTTAATCAGGTCATCCGGGAACATTCGAGCCTCCTCGCCCCACGGAATCGCCAAACGGGACAATGAGTCGGGCACACAATAAGGGTACTATTGCAATGCCTCAACGCCGCCAAAACTGTAATTCGTGACAGGGTTTCCTGTAGTCCGAAGTGACTGCCGCACCTATGCACGTCTTTCTGTTTTTTTTTGGTGTGAGTTTCTAGCCAACCGATCGGAACCCACGTAGACAGAAGGAGACTGGCAGCCACGATGTATTGGTACGCTAGCGTACAGTGTTTACCCGATTGCGCAGATAGAGGGTCAGCGTAAAAATGCGATTCATTCAACCCGAAATCTGGCATATGTGAAGTCGATTTTAATCGTTGATGATAGCCCAGTTATACGTGGCAGCATGCGAAGCTTACTTCAAACCCAGCCCGACTGGGTCATCTGCGGGGAAGCCGAGAATGGCTGCCGATGGAATCGAGAAAGCCGCCAAACTCCGTCCCGACCTGATTGTGATTGACCTTGCAATGCCCGTTCTGAATGGCATTGTGGCTACCTCCGTGCTTAAACGACTGATGCCCGCAGTTCAAATTGTCATGTTTACTTCTTTTAGCGACCTTTCTATCAAGAAAACGGCGATGGCCGCTGGTCTAGATGCGTTTGTGGACAAATCGGAACCCCCTGAGACACTTCTTAGCTGCATTGAACAGTTGTTGCTGCCCAAACCGTTGGAGCGTTCGGACAGTGCAGCGTAGTGGAGGGACTATCTGGTGTCCTCCCTCCCGTGGTCGCCCCGATTTAGATAGCGGAAATCGTGAGAGTCCACACGCTCAGGGTTGTGCTAATGCCGCTACCCGCAACGCCAGAGGCATTCTTCCCACGGTTGCAAAGGAGGGTTCGTGGCAACTCTCGTAGCCGAGATAGGTAATCTTCTTCTCTGGAAAACTTGTCGAGCACGAGGAGTTCCGGGCGATGACATGGGTTTCCAGCGAGAGTTCTCCAAGGTGAGGTGATCAGAAGTCCGAATCGCACTCCGACGCAAAACCACTCCCGAGTTGCTAGGTCCATCTGATCGTGGGATCTTTCATGAGAGTCAGATATGTAAAAAAGCTGTACGAGTAGGAAGATTGGTATCACAATTTTTCTCGCCTCTGGGAACGAAATTCTCAATTCATCCATTGTCGGAAGGTTTAAATGCTAGAAAATACGTTCGTGGCAAGACGCGTGCAATCAAAGCCTGCGAGGGAAGGAGGGTGTGATACAAGCCAAGCAGAAATGGCTCAAACTCTGTGAACAGGCCGCAATCGAACGAGATCCTGAAAAACTGCTGGCGCTAGTCGAGCAAATTGACGCGCTCCTTCAGATTGAAGAGGATCGGTTGAGAGGTTCACTGAGATCAGCGACTCCGTCATCGCAAGCTAGGAGTGAGAGGGAGAATCGCCCTTTTAGCCGATTGCGAAGCTGAATTCTTGAAGATTCCCGCCTTTAGAGCGATTCTCTTTGTCATGAGCAGAACAGCGCATTTAAAGTTCGCTAAATGCTCAATTTGTTTAGCTGTGAATGGTTCGCAATTGGGTTTCTGCGTTCCGCGTTTTTTGAATCATCGAATCTCCTTAACGACAATGCTCATCAATCTCCCTCAAAATTGCCTCTGCCCAACGCACTGCATCCGAGATTGCGCACGTCGTGGCAGGAACTCGCTTGTCTGGATCATACGAAGCCAGATTCCTGGCCGCGAGGATTGCCTCGCCATGATCCCGAGTACGCGTTTGCGGGATTCGTCCACCGACGGAGTCTAGCATGTTCGCCTTTGCTTCGCTGGAGCTAGCACCCAGGCTGGCGGTCAACTTTTCATTTGACGAGAAATATTCCCCTTCGCAATAATTAAGACGGATCTTGCCGCTGGGGAGCGGGGAGGCAAATAAATGGATTGGGAAAAACTTTACCAAGCAGCGGTTTTAGAAGCTGATTGGACCAAGATGGATGAACGTATCCAGGCTGCCGACTTAGCGATAACGAGTAGACTTTTTGAATTCTCACAAAATCATGGCGGGACGGTAGAAGAAAACGACAGAATCGCTTTTGCCCTGCGTGCGCTGGACACACTTCGTGGGGACGTTGCTAGGTGGAGATCGAAGGCGGTCTAAAACACGCTACACTAAGGAAATGGATCACCGTCGGATAGGCGAGATCAGCGCCTGAGATGTCGGGGCTACTTGAGAAGACCTGCATAAACACGCCGAAATAGTACGTCTTGTTTGTCCGTCAACGTACTGTCTTGTCTGTCCGTCAACGTACTGTGCCCCCACAGTTGCTACTCTGGCTGAAACCTGCAAAGCGACCTGTACCGCGATTGTTTGGACAATCTACAGTGACTTCCGTATATCCAGCCTGACGGCGAAAAGCTAATGTTTGTCAGCGTCAAATAGGCTAGAACCTCGAGGCAGGGGACGTTCCCCTTTTCTCCCCAGGGTATGGTGATCGTCCCCCTTTTGTGCGGCATCAAACGCTGTGAATCAATAGACATTACAACAGCGGGTCGGCTTGCTGCGAGGCTGCGTCGTGAAAATAATCGACAGACAACAGATCGACAGACAAAAGATTGATGCTGAGTTGAGCCGTCTCATTACTCTGAGAGCTGAGTTTTATCGTAAGGACGGTCCGACGGCAGCTGAAGTTCAAGAGTTCGAACAAACGGGCAAACGCATTCGTGAATTGTTTGTTCAATTGGCGCAGCAGAACCAGGCAGCGTGAAGCCGTGCCAGGTCGAGCGCTGACGCAAAATGCCGAAAGTGCGGATGATCTGTATATAGGGAACTACGTGTTGAGAACAAATTGAAGGACGAAAATGGCGTAGAGGTCCAGTTGAAAGAGGGTGCCAAAATCGAGGTCACGGTCGAGGCAGAGCCTGAGGACACAAAGCGTCAAAAGTGTATACGATGCGTACGTGTACACACTCAACTGCCTGCTGCTGCTCGTGCTTCGCTAATCTGTAGCGGACGCTGACACCGTGACGCGCGGGCGCGCTCGCTTCGCTCGCGCTGTTGAGTTGAGTTGGCGCTGTGTTGGAGCTGGTGTTGAGTTGTCGCGGCTCTGGCCAAAAAAAATGTTGGGGTGTATTGAAGCTGGAGCTCACGGAGTGGCGCTTTGGAGAAGTCCTGCCGAGAGAACCTCGTACAGACAACACTGCTTCGCTTTGGAGAACGTCTAAAATGTAAATCTCACAGCGAGCTGCCCAACCCTAGCATTTACAGCCGTGCTACTGATCACACCGAATGTCGGTGAGGTGAAGTTGGAGTCGGGGTTGGCAAATTGCGGATGGTTCAGCGTATTGAAGAACTCAGCACGAAATTCAAAGCTACTTTTCTCGATCGGCCAATTGACCATCACAGCTTTTGAAAGTGCGAGATCCAGATTCGATTGCCCAGGGCCATTCACGATCCCGGTCGCGCTGTTCCCAAACGCGGTTCCAATCCCATCCGCCCCGATTACCGACGGAGCCGTAAAACAGGATCGATTGAAATACTGATTTAATTTGGACTGCACGGCCCCTCCGGTCACCAACTGGCTTTTGGAGCACATACCGCTTAATTGCGCCCGATCTTCGCTGATTCCGAACACATTCATGGAATTTGTATCGGCAACAGTCAATGCGCTCCCGGACTGAATCGTTGCTATGGCAGCCACAAACCAGCCACCTAGGACAAGGCGGGATAGGCCGTGAGGGGGGCTCGGAAGAAACCACGTAGTGCTGAAAACGAACCGCTGTGTCCGATCGAAACTGGCCCTTCCCCATCGCTGTGCAGGAGAGTTTTGGTTTCCTAATGTTAAAGCGACTCCGGCAGAGGTTCCGTTAATATCGGCCCCATCAGTATCCAGCGCTTTAGAAAGGGTGTAGGAACCGAGAAATTGCAGGCCGTGACCCATTTGCTTTGTGAGGCTGAGCTCCAAGCCGTTGTACCAGGAGCTACCCGCGGATTCCACGATATCCAGAGAATCTGCGGGAATCCCGGCGATCGGAACACGTAGGGAAACGTTAGCAACAGTGTTTGAGGTTACTCCCCGGATTGGATCTATTGCAGAGGCATCCATCGCCTGATTGAGTGAGCGCACTCTTTGCAAGTGTGTGCCGCGCGTTCCCACGTATCCCATCTCTACCAACCACCCATCATGAGGTTCTGCCTGAATATTGACCGAATACTGCTGAAGAAGGGCAGGGCGGAAGCTGGGGGCGGTGGTGTAGATGGTTGAAGCCGTCGTTGGAGAGTACGGTGGGAATAACGGAAAAGAAGCTGGCGTTGGAAAAGGTCGCGCAAAAGGCGCTTGGAATGTCGCCGCTGCATTTGTGGCACCAGTGGCGATCCGCAGCAGCGCGAACGGAGCGGCGCTCGCACCTTGGAAAAAAGCCTGCCCGGTCGGGCGTGAGAAGTACACACCATATCCACCCCGCAGCACTAATCGGCTCGTCCGTGGTAGGACCTGCCAGGCAAACCCGAAACGAGGGCCGATGGTATTTTGGCCTTCGCCATTGGTCGCGAAGGTGTTACTCGCGCGCCGCACGCCAGCTGGGGGTACTCCAGGAAAGTTGGAGCCCACTATGTAACCGTCGACACTCCCCCCTGCAGGTGGATTCGGGTTTGCTTTGCTAAAGTCAAAGCTGGAATTCCGGCCCAGCTTATCTCCAAACTGGCCGAGTCGTTCGTAGCGCAAACCAAGATTCAACGACAGTGATTTGCGAATTCTATAGTCATCCTGTACGAACCCGGAACCCTCCCAAACCCTGTATGCACGATCGAACAAGCCGAAATTGTCTATTGAGGCAAAAACGTTGCTGAAAGTTCCAGTTCCATTGCCACTCGCGCTGAGTCCGAGGAGAAAGTCTGGCCAGCTCAGGAACTGCACGAACGATCCAATCCCCGGATCGTTGAAGTTGTCCTGCAATCGTGTGAGGGATCCTCCGAAATGGAGGGTGTGAGCCCCCTGAACCGAACTAAGGTCTTCAGTAATAACAAAACTATTCTGGGCAAAACCAAATGGAAATGCAGAAGAGAACGCAGCCGATCCTAAGATGTTTAAGTTCGGTAGCGCATTTGTCTCGCTCATATCGCCTTCGGCAACACCGATGTCGGACCATTTGAACGGAGCGTGGCTCTGCGTACGGCTTGTCGTGCGCACATATCCAAATCGTAGCTCGTTGATCCAAGCGCTATTCAAGGCGTATGTGTGGTGCAGGTTGATGACTCTGTAACCAGAATTGTTAGGACTGGCAAAGCCCGGAATATTAGGTGCCGGGTTAAAGAAATTGCCTGGGAAGGTGATCGTCTTGCTGTCGCTGGCGTAAAAAATGCGGGCCCCGATTCTGCTCTTCTGTGATCGGATGTAATCTGCGTTGGCTAACAATTGATCCTCTTGAAAGTCGCATGGCTCTGTGAAAATCGAAGTGCCCTGGATATCAAATGGACGTGACGTGTCAATCGTTTGTGGAGTGGGAATAAGAAAACTTTCGTCGGGCAGTTTGAGATTCAGAAGGGCCAGAGCCGTCGGGTTAATGTTCGAACCGTCCGACTCAACTGCCACTCCGCCTAACGCTCCGGTCCTTGCTGCAAAGAGCTCCCCAAGCGCGATTCGGGACCTATCATTTGTTATAGGCGGTGAAATCAAGCGGGAAGAACAACCAACCCGCGCCTGGCCTGCAGCCACGCCGTTTACCTGTCGTGTCCCTTGGTAAGATCCAAAGAAAAAAAGCTTGTCTTTCCTAATGGGACCACCAAGAGAAAATCCAAATTGATTCTGCTTGAGGCTCGGCCGGGATTGACCGACCTGGTTTCGAAAAAAATCGTTGGCATTCAGAACATCATTGCGAAGGAACTCGAAAACGGTGCCATGAAAGAAATTGGTTCCAGCCTTAGTGATGACGCTAACGTTGGCGCCTGCATAACGTCCGTACGCAGCATCGTAGAGTGCCGTTTGCACCTTAAACTCCTGAAGGCCGTCAGGGTTTGGAATCGGAATCCCACCGCTTCCGGCCCCACTGCCCTGCACATCACTCACGCTAATTCCGTCCAATTGCCAGTTGTTGTCATAGGAGCGTGCGCCGTGTACGAACATTCCGTCGTTGGAGCTGGCAATCTGCGAGAGTGCCATCCCACCGAGGCCAAGCTCACCGGCGTTGAAGACGCCAGCGGCGACCCCTGGCGAGAGCGCGGATATTTGCGCCAGGTTTCGCGTAACCAGCGGAAGCGCATGCAAGGCTGTTTCATCCACGACTCGCCCAAGTGCAGAGTCGTCTGTTTGAACGTTTGGACGTTTAGCCGACACTTGCACCTGCTCGTAAATAGGTGCGAGTTGGAGGTGAAAATCCAGACGATGTGTCTCCGTGACGGAGATGTGTAAGTTGCCGCTGCTTAATGGAACGAAGCCCAGCTTGCTGGCCTTCACTTCATAGCTGCCCGGTGGTAACAGCACGAAGGAGAATCTGCCATTCTCGTCCGAAAGAGTCGATTCCGACCTGCCGTTTGCCGCGTCGAAAAGTTGAATCATCACGCACGCCAGGACGGAGCCCGACGGATCAAATGTCAACCCTGTTAGCGCACCGGTCGAAGCTGTTTGGGCGGGCGCTGGGCCCGACAGAGCAAATAGCAAGGTAAATACCAGGGCTGAGATATACGGGGACTGAGGACGCGCAGCAGGCGCCACGTCGAAACTGACAGGCATGAAACGCTCTTTTGACAAGAAGCCCTAGCTTTGCGTTTGTGGCGCGCGACCCCGCGCGAAACCTTAAGCTTACACGCCAAACGGGAGACCTGTTAATTCTTACAGGGGTAGGCCTGTCAATACTTACAGGTAGAGGGGAAAGGGTCTTGACAAGATTGCCATGCGGGTCGTCCTCTACGGTGTAGAATCCCGGCAAACGGATTTCGACGTAAATCTGACAGCACAGCTAATTGCAAGTTCGGGGTAGGCGCCTCTCTGAGGTGGCTATGGTACGTCACGCATCTTCCGAAACTACATGCCACGGTAGACGTTGGCCGATAATCGCGATCTTCGTCATCTTCTGCAGTTGCGTGGCACCAAGCAAGATCAGAGCTCAGGTCAAGCCGATAAGGCGCGTGCTCATTGTTTACGAACTCGGCCTTTCGTCGCCAAGCATCTCGGTGCTAGATCAGCAGATTCGGACCGCCCTTGAAGATTCTTCCTTCCAGATTGAACTCTATCGTGAATATCTGGAAACAACCTTGTTCCCCGATCCGAAGGCTCAAAAGGAGATCCGCGAGGGTTACATTCACAAATATCGGGATCGACCGCTAGATGTTGTTATTACACTTGGACCGTCCCCAATCCGATTCTTGGTGGATTCGCACAAGAGTTCCTTCAAGTGTATTCCAGTACTGTTCGGAGGGCTCAGCGGAGCGCCACTTAAGGATGTGAATTTGGATTCTCAGTTTACGGGCGTTTGGGACAGAGTCGAGCCAGCTGAAACTCTGCAAGTCGCGCTTCGACTGCAGCCAGGCACAAAGCACGTGGTGGTGGTGGGGGGAATAGACGCCTTCGATTTAGAATTGGAACACTGGTTCCGCGAGCGCCTGCACAGTTACGAATCGAAACTCGACTTCGCTTATCTCACGAACCTTCCCATGGCACAGCTTCTTGAGAGGCTCAGGAAGCTGCCGCCGCACACCATTGTTCTCTTGGCTCATATTGGACTAGATGGGGCAGGGACTCACTTCGTTGGCGCCTCCCAGGCAGATCCAATGATTGTTAAAGCTGCTAACGCGCCAGTTTATAGCCCGTCTGACGTTGACCTAGGCCACGGTGAAGTGGGCGGGTACCTGGACAGCTTTGCCGTACAAGGAAAGATAATCGGCGAAATGGCCGTTAGGATCCTTAAGGGTGAAAGGCCGCAGGATATACCCATTGTGATAGGCGCAAACGCCTACATGTTCGACTGGCAGGCGCTTAAGCACTGGGGACTGGATGAAAAGAACCTACCAGCAGGCAGCATTGTGCTCAACCGACAGCCCACCGTCTGGGAACTGTACCAATGGTACATCATCGGCGGCATTGCCGTGCTCTTGTTGCAAACGCTGCTCATTTTTGGACTATTGCGGCAGCGGGCGAAACGCAGAAAGGCGGAAACTGAACTGGGAATTACCTACGACCGACTTCGTCAGGCGGTGGAGGCTGGGAAATGTGTGGGATGGGACTGGGACGTCAAGACCGGGCGCGACCGCTGGTTCGGCGATCTGCAGACCATGTTCGGAATCCAATCGGACACCTATTCCGGACACATAGGGGAGTTTCGCCGTCGGATCTACCCAGAAGATCAAGAACTCGTCTGGAAAGCGGTTGCAGATGCCAGGCAAAACCGGGAACCGTTCGTCGCAGAGTTTCGGGTCTTGCGCCTTGACGGGACCGTGCGCTGGATTACGGAGAGGGGACAGTTCTACTACGCAGCCAACGGTGACGCCGTGCGCATGCTCGGCATGGCGGTGGACATCACTGAGCGCAAACAAGCTGAACAGATGCTCCGTGAAGGGGAAGAGCGCTCCCGCTTGGTCGCAAATACAGCGCCGGTGAAGATCTGGATGTCCGGCACGGATAAGCTGTGCACCTACGTCAATCAACGCTGGCTGCAGTTCACCGGGAGGCCGCTTGAGGCAGAGTTGGGCAACGGTTGGGCAGAAGGTGTACACCCTGAAGACTTAAGCAGGTGTATGGATACCTATACTCAGGCGTTCGATCGTCGGGAGTCCTTCGAGATGGAATATCGGCTCCGGCGACACGATGGAGAATATCGCTGGATTTCGGCTATCGGCGTGCCGCGATTCAACCCGGACCACTCTTTTGAAGGGTATATCGGCTCGGCCATAGACGTTACCGCGCGCAGGGTTGCGGAAGAATCTCTTGCCGACGTTGGGCGGAAGCTCATTGAGGCCCACGAGGAGGAGCGTACCTGGATCGCGAGAGAGCTACACGACGACATCAACCAACGAATGGCACTATTGGCAATCGAGCTGGATCGATGGGACCAAAAACTTCCCCCCTCGGCAGTCGAACTTCACGATCACATCCATCACGCCGGCCAGCGCCTTTCGGATATCGCCAAGGACATTCTAGCTCTGTCGCACCGCCTCCATTCTTCAAAACTGGAATATCTGGGTCTTGTGGTCGCGGCTAAGAGCTTCTGCAAGGAGTTGTCGGAGCAACAGAAGGTAGAGATTGACTTCAACCACACGGCCATACCGCGAAGTGTGCCCAAGGAAATCTCGCTGTCTTTGTTCCGAGTTTTACAGGAAACTTTGCAGAATGCGGTGAAGCACAGTGGCGTGCGGCACTTCAAAGTGGAATTGTGCGGTACAGAGGGAGAGATTCAACTGACCGTGAGCGACCTGGGAGTCGGCTTTGATCCACAAGACGCCATGCACCGTCGCGGATTGGGGCTCATCAGCATGCGGGAGCGAATGCAATTAGTAGGCGGTGAGTTTTCCATCAATTCGAACCCCGGTTCCGGCACTACGATCCACGCTCGTGTACCGCTCAAAGGAACTGACTCACTCCGGGCTGTGGGGTAGGGAAAATCCAATCTGATGTTCTAAGCTCGCCTAGTGTGTGTTTCACTAGGGATGAACAGCTGAATGTTCTGCGCAGATTCGTTGGAAGATCAGGCTGTCTTGCTCCGTTTGAAAGCTGCCCCGTGGGTACCCGCAAAACACATCCACGTCGTATGATTTAACTATCTCATTCCAAAGATGCTCGAGCCGAATCGCCGCCTCTGGGTTACCTTGCATTAACAAAAGAGCTACACTTTCTCCACACACCGCAACGCGGGGAGTCTCCCGCTTTGAAGCCTTTGCCGCATTCAGGAGGAGAGCGTCGGCGACGTTGAAGAACCGGACCGGGTCAGGCATGCCATTGACTATAAGTGTCGAGAGCGTGTCGGCAGCATCCAAAGCTATGTATCTCCCCTCCTCAATCACGGCACCGAAATCCAAGCCATGAGTTTGCAATCTCGGTAGAAGGCCATCCCGATGTGACTCGGTCGCGATAACAATCACCGCACTCCCATTCCTTAGAGCAACTCCAATGAACTGAGTGAAGCCATCCAGAAGACTTGCATCGTCAGAATAGAAACCCACCTCGTGGCGTTGGGTAATTTCTCTATTCCGCTGAAGTGGCGCAAAAGCATCCTCGATTGGCAGCTCCTGGGAGGCTACAGCATCGGAATCTCGGACCAAATCGTGCCCAGAAAATCTTGCACTAACGAAGCGCTCGCCCCGAAGTACCGCGCTGACAGCTTGCAGAAGTTCGCTTCCGGCATCAGGCTTGCAAACGTAGCCAGAAGCTCCCGTACTAAGCGCTTCTCGCACCACATCGACGGAAGATTCTTGGCTTATAAAAAGCATCTTGGATTCCGGGGAGAGCTTGTGGATTCGCCGAGCGGCCTCCATACCATTCAGGGATGGAAGCCCGATGTCGAGCAGAATCAGATCGGGGTGCAGCTCTTCGGCTTTCCGAACGGCTTCTAGTCCGTCTGAGGCCTCGCCGATAATCTGCAATTCCGAGCCTTCG
This sequence comes from Terriglobia bacterium, assembly GCA_963814725.1. GTDB lineage: Bacteria > Acidobacteriota > Terriglobia > Terriglobales > Acidobacteriaceae > JAIQFF01. Next base: position 33,623 of record CAWFDY010000009.1, on the reverse strand, counting down.
GCAAGCGTCGAACAGATAAATCGACGGAACAGCTCATGATCCTCTACGACGAGAATCCGGACTGATGTAGCCAAGCAGCCCCCATTTAATTCGAATCCGAAGTTACCGAAAAGTTGCTAAATGCCCAACACAACATGATCGCATAACGGAATACTCCGTTCATTGCGCTGCAACAATGTCGTATTCGTCCCGAAGCATTGAGCGGGCACAGTATGAGGAAAGAAAAAGAAGCCGCAAGGCGACATTTCCCCGACTCAAAGTGCCGGGGAGCAATCAGTCCTACAGTTCAGCAAGAAAATGCTTAAAACTAGCTTAATCGTTCCAGAATTTGAGTGGAATGGCTCGGACGGGCTACTGTGGAAAATTAGATCGTCCGAATCGCCTCCCTTCGCGATTCCTCTGCCCTGAACTGTCCGTGCCGGCGAGCTTGGGTTGTGATACGCCCGCTGCCTAACTCCGATGAGTGCAGTGCAAATTTCCCGAGCCCCTAGTCGATCATCCCGTGTTTGCCTTTGTATAAGTCGGCTCCCGGGTCAAGAACGCGGGAGAAAGCCCCATGAGTACCTCGGGGAAAGTACCTTTGACCCAACGCCCCTGCGGTTTTAGTTTGGCCGTACTCGACGGCGACCTGTTGCATTCAGCGAGGTGCTGCTGACTTTGACGTCCAACAGATCTGTTCGAGGATGCTTGGTTACGTCTTCAATTCGCATTCTTGTATTGTTTTGCAGATCATGGATCGCTCTTGTGAGCTTTCGCAAGGTACGAGGCTTGATGGTATTTTTCCCTTTTTGAAATTTCTGATGGCGCATTCGGCCACTCTGGACCGGCGAGAGAGAAGCTTGGTGGAAAACTGTTTCACTTGCGCCCGGATTTCGTAGAGATATTTGGCGTCAACTACTCTATCGTACTCGCGGAATGTTTCATGGGTCGGGTCCAGGACCCCCGCTTCGGCCATCATAAATAGATCGGGTCCGCTCGCCCAGCGCGTTGATGCTTCCTTGCCGACGTAGTGAAACTCCCCAGCAACGATATGACGGCGCACAAGCAGGCCGATTGTCTTGCTGGTGCATGTGCTGCCGTTGGGAGTGCAAAACTTGGCCTCGGCTCGCGACAAAAGATGATTGATTTCATCTTCCATCGTCTTGAGAGAAAGCCAGCCCAAGGGCTTGGGTAAGGTGGATGAATTCTTGTCGTGAATGTAGAAGGTTTCGCTGCTGACAACATTGACCATCGGACGCCCGTGCAAGTTGCCGAGTTTTTCCGTACAGGGCATGATGAAGAACCCCGTCCAAAGCTGGCCAACCTCCTTCTTGGGGAACGGAACACTCACGACAGTGAAGGGACGAAGCTCATCCTTGAAACGACCGAGCCGCTCTAGGACCTGAGGTGTCGTAATTGGCACGGCCATGACCGCTGGACCCGCAGACAGAAGCAAGCAGGCGAGTGTTGAAGTGGCAAAGAGCTTGTATGACATAGGTAATATCTCCGATTGGGAATGTTCGCGAGCCATCCATCCCCCCCGTTTGAGACGACGGGTTGCTGATTCTTCGCGAATGGAGCATATAAGATGCAAGCGGCGATTGCGCGTATGCTCCCATCAACCAAGGTCGCGGATCAGACAATTGATCGGCGATCGGGTTGGGTGTGAGCTACGGTCGGATCGCCCAGGCCAGACCGTCCGGCTCGCCGCCAACGTCGATGTGCCCCGTCACCTCTAAGGTCTTCAGGTCCAGCACAACGACGTAGTTGTCAGGCCCACAGGCGATGAAGGCACGATTGCCTTCAGGGTCCATCAGAATGCCCGCCGCTCCGTGGCCGATTTTCACGCGCTTGAATTGCTTGCGCGACGCTGCATCGTAGATAACCAGATCGCCATCCCGCAGGCTTGAGATTAGTACAAGCTTTCCGTTAGGAGTGAACTTCAGCCGGTTTGCACCGAACGTCTTCGCGTCCAGCGTGGCCGTCACGGTTCGTGTGGTGAGGTCAATCACCGAGAGCGTGCCGTCTTGCGCATTCGCCGTCCACAGCTCGCGTCCATCCGGCGAGACATCAAATCCTTCGTCGCCTTTGCCGACCGGAATAACGGTCTCGTTCCAATCCATGCGAGGCTGATTTCCCCCCGGGGGAGGCGGGGGAGGCATCGAGCCTTGCGGCTGTGGCATTCCAGGAGGGGGGCTCATCGGCGGCAAGGTGACCTTCTCCAAAATGCTGACCGTCGCGGAGCTTACGTTGGTGGTGTAAATTCGCTTCTCGTTCGGGGTAACGTAAATCATGTGCGTCCGGTTCTGGCCGGTGCCCATAATCCAATCGATCTTGGCGGATACAGGATCATACGTCGCGACGGCTTTCGCGCCTTCGGCTGTGAACCAGACCTTTTCTCCAGCAAATGCGAGGCCGTGTGGGCCGTTCAAGGCTCCTGTATCGATGTCAGGCAGCGCTTTCTGCCTGACCAGGTCGATCACCGAAAGAGTATGGTAGCGGCCACCACCATAGATCGAGACATAGGCTGTCTTCCCATCGGAAGACGCGATCACCTCGTGGGGATCCGGACCGACGGGAGCGCTTGCAATGACCTGCAGCGTGCTTGGGTTCACGATGGCGAGTGTATGGTTACGTTTCGAGAGCGCCAACAGGGACCGACTCGGCGTCGCCTGAGCAACAACTCCGATCGCGGAGGAGACCGAAATCGCCACCCCGGAAATGGCTAAGAGGATTGCCGGAGTTTTTGATCGCATCATTCTGCTCCGTTGACTTTGGGGTTCGAGAGCGGATTGATTCACAGCACTCCTTTTGGGAGGCAGTCGATTCTTACATACATTATCAGGGGTTTTAAGTGTGATGCGTGTAATCGCGATGTTACGCCAGCTATGAGGGCCAGGGTTGTGGTGCTCACGGCTAGCAGCTTGGGTGTTCTCAATCGCCAGTAATGGAGGCTAACCAGCCGCCACTGATGAGGCTGCGGCCTCCAGCGCTGGCGGCCTGGCGCCCTTGATGACGAGCCACAGCACGAGCGCCACTTCCCCGAAGAAGGCTGCCTGGGAATAGGTAAACACCTTGTCGTAATAATGTGGCATTAGTACGCCCGTAAGGCTCAGGATCACCAAGGCGAAACCGCCGATCGCGAGCCAGACGCCCAGGAACCGCGGCAGGAATCGCGACCTGTACACAAGCAGACCGAGCGGAAAGAGCCACAGACCCGAAAATATGCCAGCGACAACTAATCCGTAAAAATGCAGATTGAGACACAGCATAGCCAGAGCCTCCCGTTGAGGCTTTTCGAATATGGACAGAAAATCCGCTCCCCGTACCAGGAGGAGTGCAGCAATTGAGTTCAGTGAACTCACGTCATCGTACGAAAAAGCGAACCTACTGGTCCTTGGCTACAACTGTTTCGCGCACGACAATGGCCTAGAAGCCATCGACATAGATGCACTACAGCGCAGCCCAGAGCGCAGGGTGGCTCAACACCTTAACGAGTGGGTCATGCTGTCTCAGAGCAGAGATCTGGTAGCGCGCGGGAAGATTTTCGAAGCGCGAGATAAAACATTGGCCTTCCTCAATGACCACAATTCTGTTCCGTGACAGTCCTCCCCGGGTGTCGTTCGCGCCGGAAACTGGCACGGTTCACAAGCCGCTTTTCGCCGTTCCCACCGTTCAAACGACAGGGGGGCTAACTCCTTCCCTGTTATCCCTGCCACCACTCCAACGATTGCTGCTCACTGAGACTTCCCCCACCGCCCAGACGTGTCCGAGGCGCATGACACTCCGCTGTTCGAGTAGATCGAGTGATGCGGAACATCAGCAACGCTCCGGTGAGCCACAACAAACTCAAAACCATCAGTCGTGAAAGCTTGGTATTTCCCGTTGCTGAACTCTTGCGACAGCAGCAGCGAAGGGGAAACCGTATAGGCTGCTTCGCCTAGACCTCTTGTAAAATTGCCTGTGGGGAAGCCGGATGGGTCGTAGTTGGTGTAAACGCCTGTTGACAACAGTTACTTCCAAGTCTGTCGCTCGGGAGCAGAGTTAGTTTTCCTGTCGTTCGCTGCCGCTTTTGTCAGTTCCTGATATGCCCAAAGATCTTATAGGCTTTTCGTTTTCGTGGTCTGGAACTGGTTTCTTCAATTCCGGCACTCCGATGGCGTGAAAGACAATGCGAGATCATAGGCCGTTTTGGACAATGGCACTTCTCACCGGTTTCATGTGCCTGACTGCGAGGGCTCAAGACGTTCAATTTCTGCCGGAGATTGATGCGCATCTCAAACTGAATTCCTATCTCCGGGCGTATCTGCAGGCTAAGGACGATCGAGACGGCGGCGACTCGACCCAACTTGCAATCGGTCCCAGCGTTCAGCTCTACCTGAGACCCCTGATCAAGCTTAAACGTCTGACGATTTTTGATCTGGACGATTCGAAGTCAAGAGCGTTGGTTCTGGAAGCCGGATACCGCTCCATCACCGCGCCCGATGCACCGTTCGAAAATCGTATGCTGGTCGCTGCGACCTTGAACTTTCCCCTGAGAGCTAGCTTCTGGGTCGCAGACCGCAACCGCGCCGATCTCGACTGGCAAAACGGCAGTTTCACCTGGCGCTATCGAAACAAATTGACGGTCCAGCGAACCTTTTCGATCCGCTCCTACCATTTCATCCCATACCTCGCTGCTGAGCCCTTTTACCAGAGTCAGTACAACAAATGGAGCACCACATCTCTCTATGTGGGCAGCTTGTTCCGAGTGGGAGAACATGTCCAATTCAATCCCTACTATCAGCATGACAACAACACCGGCAAGCGCCCGAACAAGCAGCAGTCTTCGATCGGTCTGACTCTCTATCTCTACTTTTCCTTAAAGTAAGCACCTTGGCAGGTGATCCACGGATTATGAACGGATAGTCGTCAATCCGGGAGCCATCCCGGTTTGCAACAGTTTACTTCCGAAATAGCCTGTGATCCGAGCAAGAAGCAGGTTTCGGATTCTGCGCGGCCAAGTCGCCGGGCTCGGATTTGCCGACATACCTGACACCAGTCAGTAGGCCGTGCAGAGGAGCAGTCGTAACATTTAGGGTGGTGGAATCTCGTTCTCTCACCGGTCGAACCATTTCCCACTATGCCGTTCTGGAAAAAACTCGGTAGCGGCGGGATGGGTCCTATAAAAGGCCTCGACATTTTCAATAGCCCGCCTGACACAAGTGACAGTGGGCAGGAGTCGACGCTGCTGCTTCACTACTGAAACGAACGATCAGTGTTCAAAATCAATCGAATAGGAAGTGAATATGGCTAAGCAACCGAATCTCCTGATCCTTTGGGGCGATGATGTCGGCTACTGGAATATCAGTCGCAACAGCGATGGCATGATGGGCTACCAGACTCCGAACATCGACCGCATCGCAGAAGAAGGAGTCAAATGCACCGACTGGTACGGCCAACAGAGTTGCACAGCGGGGCGAGCGGCGTTCATCACCGGTCAGAACCCGCTCCGCACGGGCTTGACCAAAGTCGGAATGCCCGGCTCGAATCTAGGACTTCAGGCGGAAGACCCGACCATCGCCGAACTGCTAAAGCCACTCGGCTACGCGACCGGTCAGTTCGGCAAAAACCATCTCGGGGATCGGAATGAATTCTTGCCGACCTTGCACGGATTCGACGAGTTCTTCGGCAATCTTTATCACCTGAATGCGGAAGAAGAACCTGAACTCCCCGACTATCCTAAGGATCCTGCATTCAAGGCGAGATTCGGGCCCAGAGGTGTGCTCGATTGCAAGGCGACCGCAACCGAAAATCCAGCAAAGCCCGATCCGCGTTTTGGTGCGTGGGGAAAGCAGACCGTCGAAGACACCGGTCCGCTGACCATCGAGCGCATGGGAACCGTAGACGAGGAGATTACATCTCACGCTCTGGACTGGATGGAGAAACAGGTGAAAGCAAACAAACCATTTTTCCTGTGGTACAACTCGACGGCCATGCACATGCGAACTCACTTGGCAGCCAAGAACCGTGGCAAGAGCGGGCAGGACGATTACAGCGATCGGATGGTCACCCACGACGAGCAAATCGGCCAGATGCTCGACAAGGTCGATGACCTTGGAATCGCCGACAACACAATCGTCATGTATTCCACCGACAATGGCCCCGAGAATGATACGTGGCCGGATGGCGCCAACACGCCATTCCGCAGCCAGAAGGATACGAACTGGGAAGGCGCCTGGCGCGTTCCGTGCTTCATGCGCTGGCCCGGCAAGATCAAAGCTAACACGGTCCTGAACGGCATCGGCTGCCACCAAGACATGCTGCCTACGTTGCTGGCAGCAGCGGGCGATCCGAACATAAACGAGAAGCTCTTAAAGGGCTATAAGGTGGGGGACAAGACGTTCAAGGTTCATATCGACGGGATCAATATGATTCCCTACCTGACAGGCGAGGTGAAAACGAGCCCCAGAGAATCCTTCTTCTACGTCAGCGATGACGGCGACATCATGGCGCTGCGGCACGGTGACTGGAAGTTGGTGTTTGAGGAGCAGCGTGCAACCTCAACTAGAGTTTGGGCAGAGCCCCTGGTAAAGCTTAGGGTTCCGCTCATGTTTAACCTGCGACGCGATCCCTTCGAACGCGCTGACTTCAACTCCAATACCTACTGGAATTGGCTGATGAGTCATGCCTTCCTGCTTTACGGAGCACAGGCAGTCGTGGCGGCCCAGATTGAGAACTTTGTGAAATACCCGCCTCGCCAGAAAGCGGCTTCATTCAACCTCGACTCGGTGATGGAACAATTATCGCCGGCAATCAAGGCGGAAAAGGAGAAAGAAGCAGCAAGAAAAGCGCCAAAAGCTGCATAACACGGCGCTTTAGCGGGCATAGCAAGCCTATGGGTTTTTTGAAAAGGGAGGTCGAAAAGATCGCCCTTCATTATCAGTTGCGTCGATTGTTGGCGAAACACCACCATTACACTCACAGCTCAACAGGACACTGCCATGGGGCGCCAGGGTCGTAGTTGGTGTAAACGCCTGTTGACAACAGTAACCTTTCGGATTTGTTCGCGTCACACTGCAAGCGCCCCCCTGATGAAAACCGGCCAGAAGTCAGCTTATTACTAAATAGTAAGTCCGAACGACTGCCGACGCTATTAACGACTGGGGGAAACTGACAGTATCTTCTGAACGCCGCCACTGTAGACTGCGTAGCGATTTTGTTCCCACAAAGAATTTGTTCCGTTGTTGATTGCCCGAGATTTCTTGGCATTTCTTATGCATCTTTCAACTTATGCAAGCGGGTTCGCCGGGAAGAGCCAGAGATGCAAACTGGCTGCCTGCACCGAAGGCAAAGTTATTTCCATGATGCGTTTGTTTTGGCCGAACGAAACGCCTCCGTCGATCATCGGTGGAAGTTGGAACCCACCACCAATACGGAGCCTGGACCAATTAGTATCTGGATTAGCGTAGAGATCCGTGGTTGTTGTTCTTGCTGTTTTTGTTTCACAGGAGGGAGAAAATGCAAAGAGGCGCGAAAGTCATTTTCATGTTAACCGCGCTAGCCATGGTTTGCCTGGCTGCGCCGCTGCTGGCCGTCGAGGATCAACCGCTGCACGAAGAGTATCAGGCTCAAGCCATGGGTCAGGGCACCCAGATGGGACAGACTTTCAATGTGACCATCCACATCGAGCAATATTCGACACCAGAAGAGCGGCAAGTTTTGGTTGACGCGTTTACCAAGTCCGGCTCGCAGGGCCTGTACAACGCGTTGAACAAAATGAAGTCGAAGGGTCAGCTCGCAATCACGGGAACATTGGGATACGACATCAGCTTTGTTCGCAAAATGCCAACCGCGGATGGCTTCAAAATCCGGGTGCTCACCAGTCGCCCCATCACATTCGGCGAAGCTTGGACCGATAGTCGATCCATGGACTACAACCTTTCTGCCGTGGAATTGGAGATCAGCAACGAGAAAGGAAAGAGCACGGGCACGCTGCTCCCAGCCGCCCAGTTCACAATCGACAAGAAGACCAAGGAACTGACCATCGAAAACTACCAGAATCCCTGGAAACTCGTGGACATTCTCGAGCGAAGCAAAAACTAGGCCGCGCCGTGGGAGCGGGACCACCAAAAAAAGTCCAAGTAGAAACTGATCCTCCTCGGGCAGGGGAATTGGGCTTCGGCGCCCAACTAGCCCTGTCAGTTGCGCCCCTGTCCGATGTGACAGTTGTGGTCTTGAGACCCGCCACCTACTCTCCACTTGAGGGGAAGCTTTCTGCCTTTTCCGTTTACGTCAGTTTGGGGAAGATCATCTAGGCGATCGCAATGAATATTTGCCGACCGTACACGGGATTCGACGAGTTCTTCGGCAATCTCTATCACCTGAACGCGGAAGAAGAGCCGAAATTGCCCGACTATCCCAAGGATCCGCATTCCTGAAACAGCTTGGACCCAGAGGCGTGCTGCACTGCATGGCGACCGAAAAGGATGATTCGACGACGGATGCCCGCTGGGGCCGAGTCGGCAAGCAGACGATTAAGGACACCGCCCCCTGACCAAGAAACGCACGGAAACCGTCGATGAGGAGATCACTTCCGCGGCTCTTGGCTGGATGGAGAAGCAAGCCAAAGCGAATAAGCGCTTTGGTGGCGGCCCAGATCCAGGACTATCTGAAGTACCCGCCTCGTCAGAAGGCGGCCTCAACCTTGACGCGGTGATGGAGCAATTGAATCGCGCTGCGCAAACTGCAGCCGGCAAGGCGAAAGCGCCGGCCGCGAAAGCGGAACATGGCGAGCTGGTCGGCAAGGCGAGTTAAGGCTCTCGAAAGGGAGGTCGAAAGATATCCCTTTTTTAACAAAAAGTATTAACAAACAAGTTGACGCCGGGATTTGGGATGGCGGTTATAGACGTCAGAAGAAATAAGATGTTCCTCTCTTCAAGGCGCTGCGCAGCCTTGAAAGCCTTTTGCATACCGGTCCTTGTCGCATTCTGCATTTCGCTACTCCCAGCATTCTTATGCGCTCAGGAGCAAGAGGATTTCGATCAGTACAAATTACGGCTGGACACCTTCTGGTTTTATTCCAAGCCTTCTGGAACTCTGCAGGGTTCCGGTGACAGCGGAGCGGTCGATCTGCAAAAAGATCTGGGCTTCAATTCATATTCTACATTCGCCGGAAAGGTTGACTGGAAGTTTACTCGCAAGAACCACCTGTACGTTGAGTTCATCCCGTTTTACACCTCGCAGCAGAGAACACTCACTCGAACCATTGTCTTCCAGGGTCAAACTTTCAACGCCGGTCTGGCTGCGAACAGCGAGCTTCATGCTTTTCTCGTCTCCCCTGGCTACCAATACGACATCATCCGGCGGAAACGCGGCCATCTTGGTCTCGCAATACAGATGAATCTCTTTAATACGTCGGCGAAAATAAGCGCGGCCGGACAAGTGAATGGATTACACAGGTCGGTATCCGCGAGCGGTTCAGTTCTGGCGCCCATTCCGGTCGCCGGTCCTGAATTCCGTCTCTACTTGACGAACTCGCCCCGGCTTTTTATAGAAGGCAACGCGTATGGGATGTATTTCTTCGGCTATGGCAACTTTGTGTCTTCGTCGGGCACTCTGGGAGTGACCCTGACTAGGCACATAAGCATCAACGGGGGCTATCAACTGGGTTCGCGTCTGACTGTGAACAACAGCAGCAGCTCAGACCGGATTGGTCTCCGCTTGACGCAAAAAGGCGCAGTCGCCGGACTTGAGTTTTCTTTTTAAGTACGGGTCCGCTTTGTTCAAAACGGCCCGCGGCGCAACAAGATACCGCAAAACGCCAGAAATCCAATAAAGATCACAGCAATCGCTACAACAAACGGCATGGACCGCGGTTCGTATCCACGCCATTAGCGTTCTTTCTCCCGCAATCAGCGTGCGCCGCATGGCTAGAGCGGTTCGGCTTTCAGCAAGAACTGTTCCCCTATCTTTTGGTGCCGTTTCATCAAAGCTCATGCAACATTACCCAGATGGGGGTTGTTCGTCGATCGAGTTGTCGGCCGCATCTTGTCGCGAGCAAGGTGTGTGACCGGTCCGCGCAGAATGAGGTAGGGTACGATCGCCAGGAGGAAGGCGACAATGACTGCTTCCCCTGGATATATAAAGCGCAGAACAATGATTTGGACACAACGTCTAGCAGCACCGCGAGAATGAACACCTTCCCGAATACTCTTCCACCCGTCCTTAATCATTCGAGAACGTTGGCCGTGATCCCAGAAAAGAGCCCAGAAATACGGCGGTTTGCCAACCCTAGCATCTGCCAACCCGGAACGAATTGCCAGGAACGACGCCATCGTCGGCTGCAATATCAGCCTGAACTTCAGCGGCCCGCTAACACGGGCGAGCAACTGACTTGCGACTCGCGTCCACATATGGTCCATAACAAAACCTCGTAATGAGCCAACGTCGACAAAATCAGCGCCCACCGCCGTTTTCAGAAGACATTCGCCCCCGTGCGGCCCGGACCTTGCGCTGATGCGTCGTACGGCACGATTTGCGCCCAGTGCCCCTTAACGGCAAATATGCGAAAGATGAATGAAATCAGCACCGCGAGCAATGTGACGGGAAAGAAAGATAGGTTATGCTCCTCATAAATCGCGAGCAGCGAGTAAATCGTGCTCGCCAGCACCGCAGTTGTGACAATGTGCTCCGAAGGCCTCAGAATCTCCGGAGTGACTCCGGAACAGACGTCGATGAACACTCCTCCTGAGGTGGTCGCGATCAGCCCAATAACGATCGCGGCGTAGATCCCAAGACCATGGTCGAGAGCCTTATGAGCGCCTAGGATTGCAAACCAGGGCAGCGAGAAAGACTTGAAAAACGCCAGTGTCCTCTTGCGGAACCCCTCCTCTCTCGATTCGGCGTAGCGATAGATCGCCAACCCCAGCAAACCCATTAGAGGGCACACGAAAATGTACTTGGCATCCTTGAGCGGCGAGGGGATTTCATTTAGCAGAATGTCACGCGAAACTCCGCCGCCGATGCCGCCGAAGTAGGCCATGATCAGCAACCCTACGACAGCGTAGCCACGGTTGTGTGAAGGATTGCGGGCTACGAGCACGCCGTTCAAGGCATTAATCCCGGCAGAGAACAAGTCAACGTTCGGAAAGCTTGGCAGGTTCATCTCACTCCTTAGACCGCAGCGCACTACATCGCAGGCCCTCATCAGCCGCTTTCGGTGCGAACCGCAAAAACTCGCCTCGCAGTTTGCACACCAAGCAGACTTCAACAGCCCATCTAGACACCAGAAAGTCCACTCACATGGAGATTAGGGGGGCGGGTCGGAGGTCACAACTGCCAAAACTGCTAGATGCAACCAAGGAATGCTTGTCGTGAACCACACGCTCCGACTCACTGGCGACAAGCGGAAGCATGAATCCACGCTTCAGATTACCAAAGCCTTCTAGTGCTTTTCTGTTGGGAGTTAACAGCGACATTGCTCATCATTGCCGGAAGATAGCCGCGGTCATTGTCAAGATCCCCCAGGGCCAAGATCAACGCCGCGACCATGCCCGCTGGCGATCGAGGCATTTCGGGATACTCGGATCTCATCACCCGCATCTCTCGTCGATGCTCCAACGTGGCTAGCATCAATAATATCAATCCAGCACCCACCATCAGTACCGAGAATTCGCGTGGTCCAATCATCTGACTGTCAAACCAGCTGCGATCCACTTTGTATATGAAAAAACCAATGGTGATTAGGAAAGTTGCCGTTCCAATCCAAGCTATCAGTCCGCGATCGCAGGCAACGCGGACACGATCAAGGGTCATTGCTTTGAGGTGTCGAGCGTCATCGTAGTCTTAGCAGAACGGTCCGGCATCGGTTATGATCCTTCGCAGACGAACGTTTGCTTCATGCACCGCAGCCTACCTCTTTAGTCCCATCCAACTGATCCCTAGCTTCATTCCAGTGATCGGAATTCTGGATGACTTGGTGGTTGTTTTCCTGGGGTTAAAACTGCTTCAAAGGATTACCCCTGCGGACGTTCTCACAGAATGTCGTGGACTTGCCGACGCCGGTGAGGTGCGCAGGAAGGAAAAAATCGGGTCAGTGGCTTCTGTCGCAATCGTAACCGTTTGGCTCCTCGCGGCGTACATCGCCAGCGCGCTGATGGCAGCATACATTCGCCGTTAACGAAGTGAAGCCCACTGTACTGACGACGATGTACGGAACACGATCGCGCCAACGAAAAAGTTCAGTAGGAACCTCTGCGATTCCTTCGAGCGATCGTTGTCATTTTTCCCAGCCGCTGGTCCGCGTTGCGCCACCTGTGTCCGTTTCGAGTAGTGACATTCACGCCCTGTTTGTTTTGACAGTTAGAAGGTTGAAGGGTGCGGTCTAGTCTGTTTTCCGGAACGACATCCCGGACCGATACCCGGATCTGGTTGGGTGTGTTCGCAACAATTAGTGCGGAGCCTGTTTAGTCTGCAAGCGTGAGGGCCGGGGCGAATCACTTCGCACTGAAAGGAGCAGGGGATGCGCCGGAGGCCCGTCATTATGGCGGCCGCGTGGTTAGACAATCGTCGTGGGCGCAGTCTTGATCACGGCGCCCGGCGTGTTGTGTCGACTGCTGTTCGCAGCTAAACCTGAAGGGGTAGGGCTGACACTTGCCCGCTTTGCCGGTATTAGCCTGTTCGCGTTGGGCATTGCCTGTCTACCGTCGGCGACCACAGAATCGGACCGCAGTGCCGTGGGCCTTTTTCTATTCAACTTTGGGGTGGTTATCCTGTTAGCGTGGGTGGGCGCCACCACAGACTCCGTGGCGTGCTCCTCTGGCCCGTCGTCGTCCTGCATGCCATGATTGCGACCGCATTGCTGCCGCAACTTCTGACCTCCGACCGAAGGACGCGCCGGGAAGATGCTGGAATGAGGCATTTGTCATGAGCCAACTGGCAGAACAGCTTCATGTCGCAGAGGAAGTCCGAAACTTCTACGATCGTTATCCTTATCCTCGTCCGGTCGAGAGTCTGGAAAAATACCGACAGCTCTGGCAGGACCAGCAAAGACGCAGCGCGGATCACCATCTATTTTGGCCGGCGCGACACTATGAAGAAGACCACTCCATCCTCGTCGCCGGCTGCGGGGCATCTCAGGCGGCCAAGCATGCTTTGCGTTGGCCCGCGGCTCAGGTCACGGGCATCGACTGCAGCGCAACGAGTGTCCGTTGCACGGAGGAACTCAAGCGAAAATGTGACCTGAAAAATCTCCAGGTGCACCAGCTAGCCATCGAGAGGGTAGCCGACCTCGGGACGAGTTTCGATCAGATCGTGTGCACTGGCGTTCTCCATCATCTCGCCGACCCCGATGCCGGCCTCAGCGCGCTCCGCAGCGTGCTCAAACCGGACGGAGCGATGCATCTCATGGTTTATGCGCCGTATGGGCGGGCCGGCATTTATATGCTGCAAGAGTTTTGCAGGCGCATCGGAATCCAAGCCACCGATGCGGGCATCCGAAATCTCATCGGTGCCCTCGCAGCGCTGCCTCCTGGACATCCGTTGGAAAGTCTGCTGAGCCAAGCCCCGGACTTTCGGCATGAGGCGGCCCTTGCCGACGCTGTTCTGCATCCCCAGGATCGCGCCTATTCCGTCCCGCAGTCATTCGACTTTATCGAGAAGGCGGGACTGACCTTCGGCCGGTGGGTAAGACAAGCGCCTTACTCCCTTCACTGTGGTGTCATCGCAAAGCTTCCGATGGCTGCCAGCATGGCACGCCTTTCCCTGCCAGAGCAGTACGCTTGTATCGAACTATTTCGGGGCACGATGGTTCGGCACAGCGTAATTGTGTACCGAAACGATAGGGCGAAGGGTACGCAACCAGTCAGTTTTGCAGGCGATGCCTGGCTCGACTACGTGCCCATTCGGATGTCAGACACGATCTGCGTTCAGGATCGGCTGCCTGCTGGGGCTGCCGCTGTTCTCATCAATCAGACTCACACGTACAGGGATCTCTTCTTGCCCATCGGGTCTATGGAAAAGCGGATGTTCGAGGCTATCGATGGAATCGGTAGCATCGGCGACATTGTGGAAAGCACGACATTATCCTCGCACCTGGCAACGAACCTCGACATGGCACACGCTTTCTTCGAACGGCTCTGGTGGCATGATCAGGTGGTTTTTGACGTGTCACAGGAGAGCTAGCTAGGCGTTTCTCCTTTGCTTCACGTGACGGCTTGCGCTTGAGACAATCAGTTTCTGCCGGAAATATTGAGGCGCATCTCAGACTGAATTCCGGTCTTCGCGAACCGCGTCGTTCGATTGACCTGAAAAGAGCCGTTCCGGGGAGCAAAGCAGAACCTTGCCGCGGCTCTTTACCAGGACACCATTCCGTTGCCACTCATTCAAAAAACGGCTTGCCGTGAACACGGTGATGTTCGCGGCGCTGGCTAATTCCTCGTTCGTGACATCGAGTTCAATCCCACCCGGCACTCTGTGGCCGATTCCACGGGTGAGATTATCCAGAACGTGGGCAAGCCTCTGATGAGCAGCACCAGAGGACAGCGCAACATGGCTGGACACGTAGAGCGTCAAGTAGTCGGACACGGTTGACAACGCGTTCACGGCCAACCTTGGATATCCTTGTGTCAGGATCCGGATGTCGGGCGGCGTTTCGCCGGACTGCGAGACGGCTGCCGATACCCGCTCCGCCGACTTCGCCGGAACCAACACGATCAGGGCTACACCGATGACAACAAGCGCAGTCGACCCGACCAGAAATCCTACGCGCTGGCTGGCGATTTCGAGTCCCAGTATCGACATTGCCCCGGCATGGGCGAAGCTTGACCATGCTGCGAAGGCGATCAGGCTGCGATGCGGATGGATTCCGCACTGCGATAAGCAGGAAGATTCCGAGCGCGACATAGAGGCTAAGCATCATCGTATCGCCAGTATCCGAATCAGCCGGATGCAGTAAAGAACCGATCCGGGGAACCCGGCCATGCCCAACTGTAAGGGTAAGACAAAACATTTCTTTTTTAAGGATCCGCCGTTTTTGGGGGCGGCCACCTGCACCCTGATCCCCCCGAACCAAATTTCTCCGATCTGTATCGAACGGTGGAAACTTCATGGCGTGCTCCCTTCTTTCCCTCCAAAGGCGTTCGTCAATCGAGAGTCGGCAGCACGTTACACGAGAGTTTGAATTTCCTATGCATCAAGATTGCCGAAGACGCCGCTGTCGGTAGGTTTCATGGCAAATCGTTCCACGAAAGCATCTCTGACCTGGGCGGTGGAACTTGGTACGGCGTTTTGACGCTCACTGCGTTGCTCTTCTTTGTGTTGATTCCCTTCTTTGGCTTCATCGAACTGCGGCGGGTCGGTGATCGGCTCGGGGACGCATTTCTCCGCCCACGGCATCAGATGAGCGCGCCTCCGACGGTCAAGTAATCGGGCTTCCAAGACCGACTTACGAGAGCGATTGCTCGACGTGCCTACGCATCGCCGCGCGCTCGATTTCAGCGTTGATCGTCCCTCCGATCAGGTACGCCAATCCTGTCACGTAAAGCCAGAGCAATAGAATCATGACCGCGCCTAGTGATCCGTACGAGGTGCTGTAGGTATTAAAATAACGCAGGTAGATGCGAAACAGGACCGAGGCAAGTAGCCACAGAAGGCAACTGAATGCCGCACCTGGGGTCATCCACTGCCAGCGGCGTCGCTCCTTCAAATTGGGGCCGCAATAATAAATCAGCGAACAGGATATGGAAACAAACGGATGGCAAGCGGCCATTGAATGGCCTTCCAAATAAACACGACAAACGGGTGCAATCGAAGTCCGATTCCTACCCAGCCGACAAAATGGTTGCCCGCCAGTACCATGAATAGGGCTGTGAGAACAAAAATCGCGATCACCACCGTCAATCCGAGTGCCAAGGTGCGAACTTTGAACCAGACCCGAGTCTCGCGGACGTGGTAAGTCAGGTTCAGAGACGAAATCATGGACTGTACTCCACCAGAAGCGCTCCAGAGCGCTGCAACAATGCCAAACGTCAGCTTTCTTCCGCTTGCATGTGCAGCCAGTTCACTGGCGATCTGGCGCAGGAGCTGGAACGCCGAGGGTGGAAGTAAATCTGCCAAATACGACATTAAATTGTGTTGAAGTTCGACGCTGCGTGAGGCGAACAGACCAAACAAAGCCATCAATAACAGAAGCAGCGGAAAGAGAGAGAATAAGAAATAGAACGCAAGCTCAGATGCTCGCCCGAAAATGTTATGCGTCTTTATCTCCTCAAAAACATTGTGAACGAGTTGCCAAGGAGTTAGGCCTCCCAACCTCCAAAGAGGCTTGAATTGGTTCGCAGCGGAAGGATATGGTTTTGCCATTTGATGCAGCCTGATGAGGGTCTTTTGCCCACATTCTGACTTAAGGGCTTGTAAGGGAGTCATACCAAACCCTAGCGCCGGATTTTACGCGGGCCCAGATCTCGCAACGCGATACGCGCGCCTACCCCGCATTTGACGCAGGTGAAACGCTGCGTTTGCTGACTGTCGTAAACTGACGATTGCAGTCACAACCGCTCGGTTATGTTTCGAGGTGAATTCTGAAGTCAGACTTTGGTACACGCTGATGAAGACTGAGCCGGACGTCGACAGCGTCAATGCTCTACCTCGGCCTCTATCTGTCCTGTGCGAATGGCCTGCATAAACCCTGCGTGGTCCCGCTCGGCCTGGTCCGCATAGAGCTCGCTGAACCGCGCGACTGCACGGTCGAAGACGTCGCTCTTCCCGAGGTAACCCGCGATCATGGCGGCATCCCCCGACCTCGCATGGGCTCGAGCAAGCGTCCATCCGCAGAGCGTCGCGTAGTCAAGCATTGTCTTCGGATTGAAAACTTCCACCAGCACCTTCATCTTCATATCGCGCAGTTGGCGGAGGTAGAAATGCCGCCCCTTTTTGCCGTGGGTCCAGCCGAGGAAGATGTCGCTCGACGATTGCATCAGTCGTTGGCCAACCA
Source organism: Terriglobia bacterium (assembly GCA_963814725.1). Taxonomy (GTDB): domain Bacteria; phylum Acidobacteriota; class Terriglobia; order Terriglobales; family Acidobacteriaceae; genus JAIQFF01. Next base: position 16,672 of record CAWFDY010000009.1, on the reverse strand, counting down.
CCACTCGCTGGCCGTGATTGGAGTACCTGCTCTTGCCAACGTATGGCTCTAAAACCGATGGGCCTGCTTCCTTGATCTGTATGAAAACCGGATCGTCGTCCGCCATGATGAGGGCGATCGCACATAGGGTCCCCACGCTGCCGACACCAACCACCTTCAGCGCGACGTCCATCAAATGATAGCGGTCGAGGAGTACCTTGCGGTCATCCGGCAAGGTTTCCCGGTATGAAGAGAGCGCCTGTTGGATATTGTCCCGACTCTCGGCCAGGTCGAGAAGCTGATGATGATAGATGAGTGGCGGATTGTCTTTAATGACATATTGTCCGCCCTTTGCTTCTGCCAGAATCGGGAAGTCGTGCTCAGTAGCCTCGCGCGCCTTCTCCTTTTGGATACGCCGGCGGAGACGAACACGAGCGACCTTGTCACCAACGGAAGCCATGACCTTGCTGATGTCCAAAGCCGTGTACCAGACTTCCAGCGCTCGCGCGGCAGCGTACTCCGCCATATGCTCGCGATACGACTGCGCGCAAGTCTGAGCAGCCTCACGTTGATTGGACTTGGAAAATCCATTCGACCGGGAAGCCATGATGAAGCTCGCCGCAAGCCGCTTCACGTCCCATTCCCAGGGGCCGGGTAGGGTCTCGTCGAAGTCGTTCATATCGAAGATCAGGCGGCGCTCGGGCGTTGCAAAGCCGCCTAGATTGAGGAGGTGGCAGTCACCGCACAGCTGCGCTCGTATGCCCGTCGAGGGGGTCGACGCGAGGTCGGCGGCCATGATGTTTGCGGTACCCCGATAAAAGGTAAACGGTGACACCGCCATGCGACCGTAGCGGATGGGGATAAGTTCCGGGACACGGCCCTTGCTCGATTCGATGACCATGTCGACCGGATTGCGGCGGTTGTTTGGCGGCTTCCATTCTGCAAGATGTCCGCGCGGCACATGGTCACGCAATGCCTTGCCCCCGGCGCGACGATCATCACGGCTGGACGGAAGAACGGGCAAGCCGGACAGCTCGCCGCCGCGAGTTCTCGAGCCAATTGCGGTTACAGTTGCTGGCATCAGGGTCTTTCTGTCTATACCGCTGAGCTGTGAATCACAGAAGAACTCTTACCGGCGCGCGTTCTTCATACAAAAAGATGCAAGCCGTTTGGTCCGCACGGTTAATCAACCGCGTCCTTCACGCCAACGGCAGTTCTCACCACCTTTTTTCTGTGTAGTGAACGGTGACTTTCGCGCCCTTCTTGGCACCGAGGAACGTTCCGGCAGAGCCTTTTTCAACACCCTTGCCGGTATCTTTCGCATCCTCAACCGTAGTTTTATCGGTGTACTTGATCGTGTGTCCGGTGCCATCCATGGCCTTGATCACAACCGTTTTGGTGCGCTGTCGATGTGCTTATTGGTGCCGGAAACTGCATGCACTAGGTCCTCTTGGGCAAAGCTTCTCTGCCATGCAATGGCTAAACCCATCACAAACAATTCGGCCAACAGTCCGCTGAACAATCTTGAGCGAAACGACATTTGAGTCCTTCCATCTCCAGACATCCTCCTCTGAACGTAAACGTGCCTGGCCGCTTTGAACAAGGAACAAACGAGTAGCCCGACAGCCCGCGGTGCTGATGTTCCTCTTGGCGGAAATTCTGGATCTGGGCTGCGGCAAGAATCGTGTGCGCCGCAGGTCGCTCAAGACCCGCCAAAAAGCTGGAGGACAAGGCCGCAATCGATGCTGATCGAGAATTGACCATGTTCTATGATCCACGGGGTTGGTTGAAATGCTGTCACTACGCCGAGCGTTGAACGCACAAAACCACACAGGGAATCATCGACCACCAGCCCCAGGCGGGTAACTGGTAAAAAACGCAGGTCTCAGGTAGCAGGGGTTGTCGGTTGGCTGAGGAAGCGGACCAGTCGCTTGAGGTTTTGGGCAGCCGCCGCCAGGAAGAACTGCTCCCGCACAAAGCGTAATCTCCGCAGACGGAGGCGCCTCAATCCGATCTGATTCTTGAGTTCCGCGAACAAGGCTTCCACCTTCTTTCTGGAAGCTCCCGCTGCTGAGGTGAGACGGGAAAACTCGATGGCACCTCTTTCTTTGCGCGTCGACAAAGGCAGGAGTGCCGACCAAGTCGCGAGCGCGTTGCCGGGCCGGTTCGTGGATGTGAATGGCAAGATACTTCAATGGTGAGCTAGTGCATTGCGCCTTTTGTGCACAGCCACCACAACGTTTGCGGGTCCCGATGTAGACGTGGGTACGATTCCGCGCATTCAGTCCGCCGTACTTGAGTTGCTGGCCTGCGGGACAGAGGTAGCTGTTGCTCTCGGAAAGATACGTGAACCGCTCAGGACCGTAAAGCGGACTGTTCTTGCGCAGAGCACTGTCGCGCGTGCGCATGTACGGTGTGATGCCTCGCTCCATTAGCCATTGCAGGAACTCGCCGTTCCCATAGGTGGCATCGGCTACTACCGACTCGGGCTCTCGTCCTTGCCATTCTGCGAAACGAGCGATCATATCTTGCGCAGCTACCGTTTCTTGGCTCATGCGTGCTGCCGTCGCTTGTACTCCTACGATTACACAACTTTGGTTGTCCACCAGATAGTTGTCGTAGTACCCCATTCGGGCCGGTGTCCCACCCTTGGTGGCGTAAGTCGCGTCGGGGTCGGTGGTCGATACCTGCCCCTGCTGATGCACCGGCTCTTCAGTGGGGTTCTGCTGCTCCAGTTCCACCAAGTACTGGCGCACGGTTTGGTTCACTTGCGCCGCTTCCGCTAACTGCTCCCGCGGAATGCGGCTCTCCTTGCTGGCATTAGCCTCCACGAAACTGCCGTCCACCGACAGGTCGTCCCCGCGGACTAGGCCCGCTTCCAGGCAGCGCGCCACGATCTGTTCAAACAACTCCTCGAACAGCTTCGATTCCTGAAACCGTCCATGCCGGTTTTTCGAGAACGTGGAGTGATGCGGGATCTCCTGGTCAAAACCCAATCCCGTGAACCAGCGCCAAGCCAGATGCATGCGCAGTTCCTCCACCAGTTTCCGCTCACTGGTGATGCCATACAAGTAGCGCGACAAGAGAGATGCCGAAAAGGCAGCTGAACTCTGGCGCTTCGGCCCGAACGCCTTCAAGTCTTACTACAACATTCGCGATCCGAAAGAAATTCAGCAACGCGCGGATAGCGAAGTTCCGCTGGAAAAGGTCTATGGCGATTGGCCCGTCAGCACGGATCCGATGGCTCACATCAAAGTTATAAACGAGCTGTTCGACAGCGGCGCAACTATCGTTAACATTCATTCCGGCCAGCAGGATCAAAAGCGGGTGATTGAGTTTTACGGCAAAGAAGTTCTGCCGCGAATCAAACGCGGATGATTAGACCATGAACCCTTTCCCGTGCGTCATGCGTCTAAACGAAGTATGCAGGTTTTAAGGGAACTCGACTCAGGAACAATAGAGCATCTGAAGGAGCAGGATCAGTTCCTGCTGAGGATGTACCCGGCAGAACTTGCCAATGATCCTGTTTGTTTGCAGGTTTGGTTGGTAGGCCCACAGGAGGAGCAATGCCTGCAGGGGCCGGTTAGGTGTTGGCGTAACATCGCCACGCTACATACCTCAGCCGCAGCGGCACTGGAGGCGTTGGAACTCCGTGCAGTCGCGCCAGCGATCGAGACGAGTATCGGACCGCTGCCAAACAATCATTCGAGGGAAAAGCCGCCGGTCTGAGCTCCGCGCGAAAGGCGATCAGGCGGTGATCAGAGGCTATTGATATCTGCGCTGCGGGGTAGCTTGCGCCCGAAACCTGCCCCCGAAACCTGCCCCCATCGCTCGTTTCCACACACCCGCAGAAACCACGTGAACGGTCCTGCGCGACGGCAGTCACTAGAGTCAACGTTGGCTCATCCTGCTGTCGATATTTCCGCCATCGATGCGGCTGAGTCGAGGAAAAAATGGTGACAGCTGGAACGGCTTTTTGTCGCGGGCAGAAATGAGTGGAACAGGTTCTGAATTGATCAGTTCCACACGATCGTCCCATGGGTTCATCTTCACCCGCCCGCCAAGTGGTAGCGCGACCATTTGGTCGAGTCTGTTGACATCTACGTTCGGGGCAGAATTAATCAGTTCGGACATTCGCGTGACTGTGCCTTTGTGGGACATATTATTGCCAAGGTGAGCAGTCAGCAGAGCGGGAAGGTGCGGAGCCGATGTCTGCAGTCCCTTGAGAAACAATCCGGCACTGTCCAGTTTCGGACCGTAGGGTGAATTCTTCAATAGCTCGATCGCCTTCTTGTCGGCCTCCGCTTCCTCCGCTGCACTATGCCGGAAGCCAAGATTTGAGTAAGTGGCCTCATCGGAGAACAGCATGCGGTCGTTGAAGGCATACTGGTTGTACACGTTGTGTCCCAATACGACATGGGCGAGTTCGTGTGCCAGCATCATCGCCAAGCTGGCCTCATCCGGCAATACATCAATCAGCCCTCGGCTGATCACGATCGTATTGCCCACGCTGAACGTCTCAAGCGGGGTTGTTAGGAGCACGCGTGTGCGTACAGGAGACGGCAGCTCGAGGTTGTTAGTGATCTGCAGGTTGTTGACTACGGTCTGCAAGATCTTGTCGACATCTCCCTCCGGGGCAAGCAGTCCGGCGCGCTGCAGGCGTTCCAAAACGTTGTTCGTCGCCTGTTGCTGCCATTGGCGCTCGGCCTGAACGGGAGAGGCGTCCTGGGCCGCGGGGCTTTCGTCCTTCACGTCGGAATCCACCAAGACTTGCGCGAGCTCGTCCTCCTTCCCGCTCTTCACGTTGTAAGCCCAGAGTCGGCTTTGAGCTCTAAATGCGATCTTGTTTTTGGCACCAGCCCGAAAGTCACCCTCCTCGCTGAAGATGTAAGCGGGCACCCAATATCCCGGGACGAGGTTTAGACGCCAGCTATCCATATGGAAGAAGTTGCTATTTCTCGGGCTCGGCGTGTAGGTACCGTTGAGCCGGACAATACTGAAATCCCTGTCCTCTACCCAAATCCGGCCCAGAAAACGACCCTTGCCGGCGTCCTTCTTGGGTGTCACGTCAAATACCAGGCACCGAACCTCGCCCAGAAACTCACGGTGGTCGTATCTGAAGTCATAGTGCTCACGGTCGAAACTGTCGCGATCGATAAAGGCCATCCACGAAAATCCGAGGGGCTTGTACGTTATATTGATGAGCTTGGTGAATCCACCCAGTATGTACATCTCGATGCTTGGTTGTTTCATGTAATCTTTCCGATCGATCGATTCGCTAAAATCCATTCGACCAAGAAAGTAACGATCATCTTTCGGGACCGGCCCTAGCTGTGCGTCCGGTGTCACATTCTGCAGATAGGTTTCGACAACGGGGGTACGGTCTTCAAGCATTTTCATCAAATGGCGTTCGCGATCGATCAAACGGTCCACGACCTGATCCATGGTCGTGGGTGCAGCCTGGGGAAGCGAACTAGGCTGCACGGGGGCCGACTCGATGGACTCAGTCGGTCTCGACTTCGATGCAGGTTCTTCCGCTTCTGAGTGTGGTGAGTGGTCCGACGCCGGTGGCGGTGACGTCTGCATTTTTTGCTGTGCCATTCCCCGCAGCGATAACAGGAGCACGACCGTGACAATTCGATGCGTAATACGCATAGTCCAAGACTTCCTGGGAATTTGGATGCAGATGCGCGGCGTGTGGAAGCCAAAATCTATCTGATTGAAATGACTAGAACTTATGTCCTGCGGTTCTATGTGGTACCCCGGCAGCCCTTTTGCACGCAGCGGATTCTGAGGTTTCATCGGGTCTGTGTAAACTAGAAAGGGAGATGCTAGGGGCCCGAAACCCGCTCGCATGCTGTGACAACGAACGCGTGCCCGAGAATCTTCTGTCAGGCTTCCGCGACCGTCACGTCAAAATATATCGACTACGCCGGTTGCGATGGACATACGCACTATGGCTTGGCTAAAGGAGGCGCACGATATGGATGGCCTTGTCAGCGGCACACTGGACGTCCTCTGGCTAAGGAACTACAGAGAATCAGATGAAAAAGCATTTGCCTACTCGGGTTTCTCGCGTCGATCAAACTGCCGAGGAAAACAACGTGCCCGCCGATCCGGCATTCGGTACGGACGATCGCCCTACGCTGATTGCCATCTCGGCCTTCGAATTGCTGTCACTACGATTTCGATTGTAATGTTGGATTCTCTTCACCGATGGGCGAAGGCTGAGCCGCTTTTAAAAGTCGCCGTTCCTTGGCTTCAAGCATGCAGTTAATCTCCAAAATCAGCACAGCCAATCGTTGAGGATCTTTTTCATCGGCAGCGTGGCGACGAGTTGAGACACACATTCTACTATCTAGTATCTATGTGGTACTCGCTCTACTTCATCACAACCAAGTCGAGCGGCTCCCACGGGGTTGAGCGTAATGGCGATGTTACGACAACTATCTTCCGGTAGCGAAACGAACATGCACAACCGCCACCGCATAGCCAATTGCATAGATTGGAAGGGTCGAGATGACCTTTAAGAACGCCGTCTTCCTAGAAGCAGCAGATCGCACTGTTGCTACAGCAAGAACCAGAAAAGCAACGGTTCCGATGCCAATCAGGTAGCCAACGCTGCGGATCAACAATCCGGCAATTACGGCGAGGCAGAGGTTCGATGATGCAAGGAGTAGTCCCAGGCAGAGGCATTGATGTGGCGGATTGTCCGACAGAGGATCACAAGCTGGGCCCAGAGGTCGCTACACGACGGCGAATAAAGTTCTAACGAGCATCCTTACGAAAGAAACCGACACGACACCTCTAACTCGCGACTTGGGAGCAACTATGGGCCGTTGCTTCCGCGCCGACTGTTTTTCTGTCTGGCCTTGCGAGCTTGCGCCTTACCCCTGGCCCGCCGCTCCTTAGTTTTCCCGGCTGTATTCGAAGCCTTTCTCTTGATCGATCTCCTTTTTTCGACCAGCTTTTTTTTCGTTCTGGCTCTCCGCGCCCTCATGCCCGGTTTCTTTCTGATTGATTCCGAAGGACGTGCCGCGGCCGTGGACTCAATTTCGGAAATTGCCGAGCCTGGAACGATGACAACATCGCCCGAGGTCAGATGTACTTTGAATTGGCTCCGCTCGAAGCTTTCTGGAAAGTCCTTACCGATAATGAGCGATTCAATCCGCTCGATCATTCCGCGGCGTATCCCCTCTTGCGTGAATGTGACCACGCACATGCAACCGAGAAGGTCATGCATTTTAGCGGTGATCGGCCCTTTCTGGTTCTGATCCGATCTTTCCGTCATTATTACCCTCCCGATAGGCCAGGAGCAGAACAGCAGCCACTGTCGAAGATTGTAACCGCGGAATCAAGGGCCTAGCATTCACGGTCGCTTGTGGACTGCTCTCTAGACCCTTACCACGATTGTAGTTCTGATTGGCTGCTTCTCCGTGCAGAGGGAAAAAATGGTCGTCGTTTGCCTTCTGGTGGCAATTTACGCGCAAGTCAGAGGAGAATATTCGCCCGAAATCTCAAGAACCCGCATGCGGCGGCGGATCCAAAACTTGCCAGCAAGACCCTCACTTCCCTTCCTTATGGTTTGTTCCGAAATGAGTCTTGACTTTCATCATTTGTCTTTTGTCTTGCCGTCGGTGGAAGAATGAGAGAAACCTCTTTTGGAAAATAACCCATAGCGGAACTTCGAAACATTATCCTTCACCGCCGGTCTCACTGCTGATTACTTGCTCCATACAGTATTCACGGTAGGAGAGATTCACGGGTGACGGGCAAAAATTGCATGCCCCCGGCCTGCCCGTCGTGAGTGACCTCTACAGGCCCGCCGATATTCACTGGCCCAAGGCGTGCTTACATCTCTCATTGGCATCTTAAGGGGCGTAAGAAGATGAAGCTGCCTATCACGAGACCGCTTTTAAGGATGGCGGGGTTGGCCCCGCTATTTTGCTGTTGTTTTGCCGTTTCGCAACAGAGTGGCGGTGCGGCGGCACTTTCAATCACGTCGATCGTTCAGGGAATGGAAAGATCCCAGCTCGAAGCTCGGACGCAAGGCCCTTACCAGGTAATTCGTGAGTACCGATTGTTTGGGGCGAAGAGTTCCAGCGCGAACGCAGATGTGGTGGCACAAGTGGATGTCAATGTACCCACAGGCCCAACTTACAACATTCAGAAGTGGTCAGGTAGCAGCCGAGGCAGAGAAATTGTCCAGCGTGTCTTAGATCACGAAACAGAAAGAGGAAAGGGCGATCACGCTCGAACGGCGCTTACGACTGACAATTACGATTTCACGCTTATTCGCGAGACGGCATTAGATGGTAGACCTTGCTATCTCATCAGACTGAATCCAAAACGGAAAGAGAAAGACTTGATTTTGGGAACAGCATGGGTAGACAAGCGCTCATTGTTGATTCTTCATATCGAAGGAGTAACCGCAAAATCCCCCTCATGGTGGTTAAGAAACGTTCGAGTCACGCTTTCTTTTGGCGATCTATCGGGGACTTGGCTGCAAACGAGTATGGAAGCCGTCGCTGACGTACGTCTTCTCGGTTTTCATACCTTGACGTCACGAATTCTCGATTATCGGGGCAGCGATATATCGGCATCGAAGGGCGCTCTAACTCGCATTCAATTGCATTCCCAAGATCTCGCACCTTGATCTTGCCCTCTATGCGGCAGCGCCCCAGGTATCAATTGAACTGCCGCAACAGCCAGGCGCCCTCCATCGCGACGACCCCAAGTCAAGTCGCTTTCGCCGCATCATCGGTTTGTGATCGCGTTGCATTCGCCCGTAAATCGCTGAAACCGGACTGCGGATGTGCCCTCCGGAGAAAGGCCGGCAGAGTGTCGCCATTCGACCCCGAGCAGTCCATTCTCTCCATTTCACTTTGCTGACGAACTATTGCGAAATACGGGCATGTTTTGCGTATTTCGCGGCAAGAGGCGGGGCAGTTTCTCTACAGTTTAGACTGGCTGGCGGAGAGAGTGGGATTCGAACCCACGTTACCCTTTCGAGTAAACACGCTTTCCAAGCGTGCGCCTTCAGCCACTCGGCCATCTCTCCGTAAACTCAAAGACTTACAGCAAGTTCCTTCAAATCAGGTCGCACGCCTGTGCGATTCGCTTATGGAGGATTATGCTGCCCAGTCTCAAAGCACGACATCAGCAGTTTATCAGGGAACGTCAGTATCTTCACAACGTCAGCCCAGCAACCGTCCGCTGGTACACGCACGCTTTCAAATGGCTGTCGCTCTGTGCGAGTCCCGAAGAACCGTCGCAAGACGAATTGAACGCCGCAGTCTGCAGGATGCGCGAGAAGGGTCTGAAGGCGACAGGAGCAAACGCAGCCATTCGCGCCATCAACGCTTATCTCCATTGGAACAGCAGGAGCACAAGAAAGTGCGGGGCAGGCTGCACGCATCCGAGAGTCGCAAGTCTCAAAGAACCGTCCATCGTCCTGCCGACGTTCACTGCCGCTCAAGTCAAGCTGCTCGTGACTTGGAAGCCTAGAGGATTTTACGAACGGCGTCTGCACCTGCTGGTTCTCATCCTGCTCGACACAGGATGCAGGATTGGGGAGTGCCTCACGATTCATGTCAAGGACATCGACTTCGACAATCTGCTTGTCACATTAGCAGGAAAAGGCGACAAGCAGCGGGTTGTTCCCTTCTCTTTTGAACTGCGCCGTCAAGTCTTTCGGTTTGTCAGCGAATACCACAAGAAGCCTGACGAATTTCTTTTATCCAGCAAGTTCGGGACGAAGGTGGGCAGGAACGTCGCTCTTCGTGATGTCAAACGTCTGTGCGCTCGGCTGGGTTTTAAGCCACCTGCTCGCACACTCCATGCGTTCCGCCACACCTTCGGAGGGAACTATGTGCGACAGGGCGGGTCTGTCTTCCATCTCCAGAAGGCGTTAGGTCATACTTCGTTGGAGATGTCACGACGGTACGCCAACCTTCAGACTGAAGACCTGAGCGCGATTCATCAGAAGGTCAGTTTGCTGGCGTCGTGACGATGCCGAAAGACAGTGTCTATGGAATCGGTACGGCCGTACCGATATACGCTCAGGGCCGCGAAACAACAAAAAGAATCTGCTAGTCTTGTACGTCAGGCGTCGCCCAACCGTGATTAATTCTGTTACGAATGCGAGGAACTCATTCCGAAGAAAAGTGCTTGCGTGCTCCTTTGCGTTGTCGGTCTTCACTAGCTCATCAGCACGAGCCCAAAGCAACTCGGTGTCATTTCCGCAACGGCTTGAATCGCTGGTCAATGGGCGATTCGACGGGACAAAGTGCCCCGGACTCTCGGTAGCGGTAGCCTTGAATAATAGAATCGTGTTCTCGAAAGCACTGGGGAAGGCTGATATTGAACAGGACGTACCGCTCACTACTGCTAGCGTTCACAGATTAGCCTCGCTTTCGAAGCCCCTAACGGGCACCATCATTATGGATTTGGTGGAACAGGGAAAGCTGGACCTAGACGTTTCGGTTCGAAAATATTTACCCGAGCTTCCAGAGCCGTATCAGAAGATTACATTGCGACATCTGCTGTCTCACCAATCGGGCGTCCGAGGATATGCGGACGAAGCAGCGGTCGCCTTCAGCACGACTCATTATGCAACCTCGCGGGAAGCCCTGAAAACGGTCATTGGGTACCCGCTGATGTTCGAGCCGGGAACGAAGGTCGAATACTCTTCCCTCAGCTTCACCGTGGTAGGTGCAGTCGCAGAAGCAGCGACGGGACGTTCGTTCCAGCAACTTTCTGCGGATTTCTTCGCCAAGCATGGCATTAGCGGATTCGCGCTGGATGACCCTCTCGCAATCGTGCCCAAGCGTGTGCGCGGATATTTAGCTGACCGGAACAGCAAGATTGAATTCAACGATGGCCGCGTAGTGACGCGGGAATACTTGAATGGAACGAGCGGCGAAGTCACGCTTGCTCGTTTCTACGACATTAGCAATCGCTATCCGGCAGGAGGTTTTGATGCTTCGACTGAAGACCTTCTCCGTTTCGTGGTCGCGGTTGCTTCCGGCAAAGTTCTCAAGCCCGAAACAGTGGAGAGCATGTGGACTGCTCAAAATACGTCAGACGGGACGAAGAGCGTTTTCGGACTTGGCTGGGGTGTTTCTCGATGGGAAGAGAAAGCAAAGATGGTAGGGATGAACGGACTGGAGCCGTCTACAACGGCGTTCTTGAGGTATCTCCCCGGCTCAGGCGTCGGAGTGGCGTTGGTGTGCAATGCAGAGGGTGCGCAAGGGCTCTCCGAGCTAGGGAACGATATTCTCAAAGCAACGGCGCAATAAGCCTTGGCACACTCCTTGACCGTCTATCTTGTACCCGTACTGAGACTCACTATTCGATGTTCCGACTATAGTCGTCATGACTCCGAAGTCGTTTGGCTAGGCTCCACGCCTCTTGGTCGTTCTGATGAAATATTCGCGACGACGAGCCGCACAAGCACTCATGATGCAACGCTAGTAACCCCTTTTGCTTTCATCACATGCAACATTATCGCGTACTGTTGCGTGCTGCGTGGGCGGGCGGTCTCGGGCTCATTCAACCACTTGACGGGACGGGACTTGCGCTAGGAGACGAGCGCGATTACTGATTCGAGAAGACCCCAAAATCTGCCAGCGTTCTAAATCCTTTATTCACCCAGAAATAGGGGGGTAGGAGTCCCACGAAGACCCCGCCGTGCCTCAACCCACCGTACCTCTTTCCCTACAAAGTTCCCGTTCGGCCAAGCACGGGTCACCTTAGTCATGCTGCCTTGGGGTCGAACCCAAGATTCTTGATTGCTTCGTCGCTTTCTAGGGTCAGAAGAAAACTGATTTCTTCGCCCCTTTCGTAAGACGCATGACGCTCGTGTAATTGTTCGTGTGTAACTCCCGCACGTTTGAGCAGAACAGCAACCTCACGGAAGTCACTCAAATAACGTGGGGGGCCGTATTCTTTGCCGTCTTCATCGAGCACGGACAGAGACGCATAATAAGCCGTTTCGTTCGGCTTCTTGGGGACAACCTTGGTTTCTTTCTTGACTACGGCGGTCGCGCTGATGCTCATACGTTTTCACAGTCGGTTTCAGCGGGCGGGATTGGTCGCACGCTTTGGCTGTGATACACTCCGCAGCCTGAAGTGAATTTGTTGCAGTAGTTGATTTTAACGTGAGCCTGCCGAGTCAAGCGCAGCGCGGCTTTCCAAGCGTGCGCCTTCAGCCACTCGGCCATCTCTCCCTGTCGATCCAAGGCGGTGAAATTACTGCTCCTCAGATTCTATGGCTCGTGCTCGAGAACCGCAACCTCGCCCGTGTTCAACCAGTGTGGGGCGGACACTCTTGTCCGCCGCTTTTGCCTTTGCTTTTTTCCCCACAGAAGGGCTCCGGTTGGATCTCATACAACCGATCAACTTGAACGCGACGGACAAGATCGTCCGCCCAACTACGCTGTCTTCGCCGCAATACTTCTGAGGTCAGGTCAGGAGGGTTTGGTGAGTAATTCAGTGTTGGCGGAAACCAGCTCCGGCGCGCTGCCATTCCCCGACGATACGGCGGGAGCAACCGGCACTTTTGCGCTTCCATCGAGTACACGGTTGTGCAGGCAGAACAACGCCAGCTCCAGGCGGTCGGCGACGCCGAGCTTGTCGTATACCTTGCGCAGATAATTCTTCACTACCTGTTCCGTAGTCCCGACGCGCAGCGCGATTTCTTTATTTTTCATTCCCTGGGTTACACACGAAACAATCAACGATTCTTTCGGTGTCAACTGCACCTTGGGCCGCGGGGAATTGGGACGAACTCCCTGCGTGCGGTAGGCTTCCAGCACCCACTGCGTGCCGCGGCTATCCAGCCAGGGATGGCCTTCCGAAACTTTGCGCAGGCAGTCCACTAAGAGTTCAGGCTCCACGTCGCGCGCGACAATTCCGTGCGCGCCCCGGCGAAGCAGTTCGAGCGTCATTTCCTGGTCGGGCTCCTGCGTCACCACCACCAGGCGAAGGCCGGGAGTCTGCCGTATCAGGTCGGTCACGGCTTCCACGGGATTCGGCGCCAGAGCGGCTTCGAAGATCAGAATGTCGGCGGTAAATTTCTTGGCTGCGGAAACCGTCTGTCCGAGGGTTTCCGATTGTCCCACCACGCGGATGTCGTCTTCCAACGCAAATATCTTGCGCAACCCGGCGCGGAAAATGGCCTGCGTATCAGCCACAATGACGCGGATGAAGTGGCCGTCCACTTCCTGCGGCTGCTCGACGTTGATCTCCATGCTGGCGGAAATGCTTGCCATTCGGTTTCCTTGCGCTTCAGTTCCCTGTCATCAACGGCGTTCGAAGCGGTACTCGTCGATGACTACGCCCACGCCGCGGCGGCCATCCTCTTCAAAGTTTCGTACTACGCGGCCGCGGCAATCGAGCTGCACATCGGCCTCCGCGCCCACGACATCGGCGGGCAACGAGATGGTGAAGTCCACCATTGAACCCACGGGCATCTCCGAATCCACGTGGAAGAGCACGCCGTTGGCGGAAATATTTTCGGTCTCGGCTGCGTTGGCGCCGGACTTCGATTTCACCGAAATCGGCAGCTTAATGGGAAATCGCACCGCGCTCTGCACATCTGAATAACGCGCCCGGCTGGCTTTGGTCTGTGCGCCGTCGTGGCTCCCGGCCTCGGCCGAAATCAGCGCCGGGTTCTCTTTCCGCAGCTCTGCGCCGGCACCCGAATTCCCGTCCTCCGCAAATCGCCCATTGTTCGACATTACGTGAGGCAGATTACACCGCGGAACCACCATGCAAAAGTTACGGAAGTCATTGGACTAGTAGGGATAAAGCCTTGCAGATCATGGAATTGCGGAAAGAAAGGGGATCCTGATTGAAGTACTCGTTCGTGGGACTTTCAAAGCAGCGGGTGCCCACTCTTGCGCCCATTTTGCGCGAGCGTGGATTTTGACTTTAGGTTTTGATTAACGATCCTTACAAATAAAAAGGGCGGCTTGCGCTGCCCCTTTTCATGACTGAGTTCAAAAAGCCGCGGGCGAGGGCGCCCGCGCCACACAGGCTACGTGCCTTCGCTCCAGCCGGCCAAATACTCTTCCTGCTCTGGCGTCAGCTTATCGATCTTGACGCCGACCGACTCGAGCTTCAGCTTGGCGACGCGCTTGTCCAGATCGTCGGGAACTCTGTGGACTGTCTTCTCGAGCGTCTTGTAGTTCTTTACCATGTATTCTGCCGACAAGGCCTGATCCGCGAAGCTCATGTCCATCACCGACGGCGGATGGCCTTCGGCGGCGGCCAGGTTGATCAGGCGGCCTTCGCCCAGCAGGTTGATCTTGCGGCCATCGCGCAGCGAGTACTCTTCGACCGAATTGCGCGTGGTGCGCTTCGACGATGACATCTTCTCCAGCGCGACGATGTCGATCTCCACATTGAAGTGTCCGGAGTTGGAGATGATGGCGCCGTCTTTCATGACCTCGAAGTGGTCTTTGGTCAGCACGCTCTTGTTGCCGGTGACGGTGCAGAACACATCGCCGAGCTTGGCCGCTTCGGCCATCGACATGACGCGGAAGCCGTCCATCTGCGCTTCGAGCGCTTTCGTCGGATCGACTTCGGTGACGATCACTTCCGCTCCGGCGCCGCGCGCGCGGCTGGCCAGCCCTCGTCCGCACCAGCCGTATCCGGCGACCACGAATTTCGATCCTGCCAGCAGGAAGTTGGTGGCGCGAATAATGCCGTCGATCGTCGATTGGCCGGTGCCGTAACGGTTGTCGAACATTGCTTGGTGTCGGCGTCGTTGACCGCGACGATGGGAAACTTCAACACGCCTTCTTTGGCCATGGCGCGCAGGCGAATGACGCCGGTCGTGGTTTCTTCGGTGCCGCCGATCACGCCTTGAGCGCATCCTGACGCTTGGTGTGCAGCAGGTCACCAGGTCGGCGCCGTCGTCCATGGTGATGTGGGGCCGGTGGTCGATGGCCGCCAGAATGTGGCCGTAATAGGTATCGTTGTCTTCGCCCTTGATGGCGAAGACGGGAATGTTGTGATCGCGCACCAGGCTGGCGGCGACGTCATCCTGGGTGGAGAGAGGATTGGAAGCGCACAGCACCACGTCTGCGCCGCCGTCCTTCAGGCAGATCATCAGGTTCGCGGTTTCGGCGGTTACGTGCAGGCAAGCCGACACGCGGATGCCCTTCAAGCGGCTGGTTCTTGATGAATTCCTTGCGGATAATCTGCAGCACTTTCATCGACTGGTTGGCCCAGTCAATCCGCTTCTTGCCGAGATCGGCGAAATCCAGACTCTTCACATCGCTATTCAGTACCGGCGTAGTTGCCATATTTTTGGTTTCCTTCGTGTATCTTCGTGGTCAGATGCTGTTTTCTGAATTGTGCTGGCTTAAAGCGTTTACTTGCGAGCCGCCACCGGCTCCCGCAAGCCCGCGTCGCTGGCCAGTTTGGCCGCTTTGTCGGTCGCTTCCCAGGTGAAATCCGGATCGCTGCGGCCGAAGTGCCCGTAGGCCGCGGTCTTGCAGTAAATCGGACGCCGCAGATTGAGCGACTCGATGATCCCCTTCGGTGTCAGTTGAAAGTTGGCGCGCACCAGATCCTGAATCGTGTCGGGATCCACTTTGCAGGTGCCGAAAGTATCCACTAGCACGCTGACCGGCTCCGCCACGCCGATCGCGTAAGCCAGCTGAACTTCGCAACGGTCGGCCAGGCCGGCAGCCACGATGTTCTTGGCAATGTGGCGCGCCATGTAGGCCGCCGAGCGATCGACCTTGGTCGGATCCTTGCCGCTGAAAGCGCCGCCGCCGTGACGGCCCATGCCGCCGTAAGTATCGACGATAATCTTGCGCCCGGTCAGTCCGGTATCGCCCATGGGACCGCCAATCACGAAACGGCCGGTGGGATTGATGTGATATTTGGTGTCTTCATCCAGCAGTTTTGCGGGAATCGTCGCCTGGATGACGTGCTTCAGAATGTCGCCGCGCAGTTCTTCGTTGCCCACGTTCTCCGCATGCTGAGTGGAGATGACCACCGCGTCCACCCGCATCGGCTTGTGGTTCTTGTCGTACTCCACCGTGACCTGCGACTTGCCGTCCGGCCGGAGATACGGGAGCTTGCCGTTCTTGCGCACCTCCGAAAGCCGCATGCACAGTTTGTGCGCCAGCGCGATCGGCATCGGCATCAGTTCCGGCGTCTCATTGCAGGCATAACCAAACATCATTCCCTGGTCGCCCGCGCCGCCGGTGTCCACGCCCATGGCGATGTCTCCCGACTGCTTGTTGATGCTCGAGATCACTGCGCAGGTATTGGAATCGAACCCGTAGAGCGCGTTGTTGTATCCGATGGCGGAAATGGTGCCGCGGACCAGATTCTGGAAATCGACATAAGCCTTGGTCGTAATTTCCCCGGCGATGACGACCAGTCCAGTCGCGGTCAGGGTTTCGCAAGCTACGCGGCTCAGAGGATCTTCGGCCAGACAGGCTCCAAAATCGCGTCCGAAATCTGGTCGGCAATCTTATCCGGGTGACCTTCGGTCACCGACTCGAGGTAAATAGCAAACGGTTCTTGGTCGACACGCGGCTCTCTCTTCACCAGCGATCTTGACGTTAACAACCTGGCGGGAAGGTCCAAACGCAACACTCAATAAATCAGCACTTTGCAGACTCTAATAAGCTACCAGAGAAGAGCCGGGAACGCAACGATTTTGGCT
>CAWFDY010000008.1:0-823674 GCA_963814725.1 Terriglobia bacterium | reverse complement strand
GAGTGAAGCGATGAATCAAGAACCGATAGATGTCCGTCCAGTACACCGCCGCATGGCCGGCGTGCCAGACGGCTCCTTCCCCACAGCGGTCCCCACTCGGAGCAACACAAACTGGGTGTAAGTTCATTTCGTGCCTGGCTGGGAATCAAGATATTTCAACCCGTGCATCACTCCACGCAATTCGGCAAGTCCCTTCAGACGGCCAATCAGCGAGTAACCGGGGTTGACCTTCTTGTCGATATCGTCCGCCAGCAAATGCCCGTGGTCAGGACGCATCGGAATCTCATGGTCCGCTCTACCTTCGCGTCGTCGTCGAGTCTCCTCCACCAGCAACGCTCGCACCACGCCCACCATGTCCGAACTGCCGTCAAGGTGTTCGGCTTCGTGGAAGGAGCCGTCTCCCTCACGAGTTACTTGCCGGAGATGCACAAAGTGAATGCGTGAGCGGAATTCGCCGATCATCGCCAGCAGATCGTTGTCAGCCCTGGCTCCGTAGGAGCCCACGCAGAAGGTGAGGCCGTTGGCGGATGCGTTGCAGCCGCCCAGAATGGCTCGCGCATCAGCAGCCGTAGAAACCACGCGAGGAAGACCAAAGAGTGACCACGGTGGGTCGTCAGGATGAATGGCCAGCACAACTCCAGCTTCTTCCGCGACCGGAACAACCTCCTTCAAGAATTCGACCAGATTGACCCGCAGATCGGCAGGTGTCATGCCTTCGTATCCGGCCAATAGGACTCGAATGGTTTCGCGGTTGTACGAGGCCTCGGCTCCAGGCAGGCCCGCGATGATCGTCTGTTCCAGATTCTTCCGTCGCTCATCCGGCATCGAATCAAACCGATTTCGCGCGGAAGAGATTCGATCAGCCGGAAAATCAGCTTCAGCATTCTTGCGTTGAAGAATGAAGAGATCGTAGGCGGCGAAATCGACCGCGTCGAATCTTAACGCATATCCAGTGCTGGGAAGCCGCCAACGCAAATCAGTTCGGGTCCAGTCCACCACCGGCATGAAGTTGTAGCAGACAACCCGCACGCCGGCATGTCCGACGGCCCGCAGCGAATCCTTCCAGGCGTCGATGAACTGCCGGTAAGGACCAGATCGCAACTTGATGGAATTGTGGACGGGGATGCTCTCCACCACCGACCAGGCCAACCCTGACGCTTCAATTTCAGCTTTCCGCCTAAGCGCCTCGTCCAGCGGCCATTCTCTCCGCGATATAGCCGATGCAACGCGGTGACGATACCCGTAGCTCCCGCCTGCTTGATCTGGTCGAGGCTGATCGGATCTTCCGGCCCAAACCACCGCCAGGTCTGTTTCATATTCAGATTGTGCTGCTACCGATCAATCCCTGATCTCGGCCGCGAGTGAGGATGCAGCCCGGAGACACGCAGCTCACTTCGTATAGGTTTTGGACTTGTTGTTTCTGGAGTTGAGAACGGTAAAGGTCCCGTCCGGCTGGGCCGATACCTTGATGTAGTTCCCGCTGTCCGGATCTTCCTCCGGATTCGCGATGAACTCTTCCGCGCTATTGTGCTCTATGCCTCCGGCAACCGAAAAGTGAAGCTGCCAGAAATCCTGCAGCCCGGGCGAATCATGCACGATCTGCCACGCCACCGGATGACCGCCTTCGCGGGCGCCATTGTCCAAAATCGCAACCCGCGGACGGAGGGCCCACACCATCCCTTTCGAATTGGACTCCGAAAATCCGTGATGTGAAACCAGAAAGAGATCCACGGTTCCCACCAGATTCTTGGGACAGAACAATGCCATTTCCTTCTTGCGGGTGAGATCGCCAAGATCAATCATCCGGAAATTCTTGTAGGTAATTAACGTACCCAGTGAACGCGCATTCTCCCCGGGATCGTTGGGGGGGCTGGATCAGACCCGCAATTTGAATTGACCTCTCCGGCTCCGGATAGCGGCTCCGTGATGAGCTCACCGGCCGAACTTAAAACCTGCACCGTGATCCCTTTTATGGGAACAATATCGCCTGGCTTCACGATCATCCGACGGGACTTCCCTATCACCTTGAGATACGCAGCAAAATCCTCGCGCGGTTCCTTGACGTCCTGAAGGTTGGGTCCATGATCGACGAACGTCCCAATGTGGATCCGCTCGGCGAGTTGCGGTACCCCGCCAACGTGGTCGCGATGGTAGTGCGTGACCAACATATAGTCGATCTTCTTGATGCCGGCTAGTTTTGCGGCGGCCACGATACGATCCGCGTCTCTGCCATTGAAACCCGGCCAGCCGCTGTCGATTAGAAGAGATTGACCGGCAGGACTGACGATCAGCGTGGCTTGTCCGCCCTCGACGTCGACGGCATAAATCTGCAACGGCTTAGACTTGGCCACACCCTGACCCGCCAACAAAGCGACGGACACGCAAAGAATCAGAACTTGAAGCGTAAACCTCATATTGAGGGCCTCGGTTGAATTTTTGACCTACGAATGAACTATCTTGAAGTCTTCTTCAAAGCACCACAAATTGCGCTTAGAGGCAAAAAGAAAGCCGGAAAAGCATCTTAACGGCTTTTTAGTTTAATATACAAATGAAATAAATCGTAATCCCGTAGGCTGCCGCGTTCCCGCTGGACATTCGCATATCCTTATGGCAAATTCGACTGTCACTACCGTTTACAGCCCGTCCGAACTTCCGTTTGACACGCCCGGCAAACGGCATTATCAGGTCGCCTTTCACCTTGATTCCAGCTGGGGATATTCGTTGATCCCCGTGACTATCATTAATGGTCTCCGACCGCCCAGCGGCTCAACTCCCCCGGGGGTGGCGGTGTTTGGCGGTACCCACGGCAACGAATGGGAAGGTCAAGTCGCGGCCAAGCGCCTGAGTTGTGACCTGGATCCCGCTGAAATGTGCGGTCGAGTAATCCTGATTCCACAGTTGAGCGAAAGTTCCTGCGGCGCGAATCAGCGGAGTTCCCCCCTGGACGGCGTCAACATGAACCGTGCGTTTCCGGGAAACCCTCGTGGAACCGTCTCCTACCGCATAGCGAATTTCGTGAAGACCACGATCTTTCCCAGGGTAGGCGTCGTGATCGACATCCACTCCGGCGGCAATGAAGCTTCATTCCCCATCTGCAGTTCGTTTCACCCCATCGCCGACCCGGCCCAGCGCGCCGAGATAGCTGCGGTAGCGCTCCTGTTCGATACTCCGTTCATCATGATTTACTCCAGCCAGATGGCATCCGGCTTACTAACCGACGAGGCGGAAGCCGAGGGCAAAATCACCATCGGCGGAGAATTTGGATTTGCGGAAGGCGTGAACCGCCAGGGCGTGAAACATGCCTATGACGGCGTAAAGAACGTGCTCCGTCATTACGGAATGCTGACAGGAGAGATCGTGAAGATTGACCCGACCCGCTCCGCTCCTCCTCGCTTCATGAGCGCCGAGAACCTTTCCGACTACATTCCCTGCCCTCGGAATGGTATTTGGGAGCCGCTGGTCGAAGTCGGATCTGATGTCGTAGATGGGGAATTGCTCGGCCGCCTGCACGACTTCGCGAATCACGCCGACGAAGGACTGGAAATTCGGGCTCACCGTTCAGGCATTCTATCCACCATGCATTTTGCGGCTCTGTGCAAGAAAGGCGCTACCCTTTATGTTATCTCCGAGGAAGTGAGATTCTAGGTTTGATATGAGCCCGCTCGATCCTGCTCAGCGGTTTCATAGAGGCGTTTTTCGCGAAGATATCGAAACAGGCCGGTGATGCTGAGTAATCCGCTGAACAATGGAGCAAAAAGGATTCCTCGTTCGATGCCGAAGTCGGTCCCTACCACGCCTATGATGTAAGGCCCCAAAGCTGCCCCCATGTTCCCCAACCCGGCAAACAGCGAAAAGGCTGTCCCCAGACGATCAGGCAACCGGGAGCCCAGATAAGAATTCAGCGAAGGGCCAACTGCAGAGATAAAAACACCGCCCAGCACAAACATGACAATGCCCGTGAGGTAGTCCGGGGCGACAATCGTAGCCGTAAATGCCATGGTTTCCGCCGCCGCACACATGGCGATTACCTTCAACTCCGGAATTTTCCAACGCGCAGTGATCCAGCCAAAAATCAGCCGGCCGCTCACGATGCCGAAGCCTTCCGCGCTAAGTAAATACGCTGCGTGCGCAGGGTCAACGTGGAGCCTTCGGATGTACAGTTGCCCCACGAATGCAACCATTCCGGCCTGCGCCAACCCGTGGCAAAAACACAATACGACCGCGGTATGGAACGCCGAATCTTTCAGGACGTTCTTGGTATCGGCGATGCTCTTTCCCGGCACCTTCTGCTCGGGCGGACCATCGCCCATGCTTTCCCGCGGAACCAGAAGACCCCACACGACCAGAACACTCAACACAGCGGCGGCTACGAAGTAGCCAAAACGCCAAGTCAAGTTGAATCGGTGGGCGTGCATGATCCACAATCCCAGGACAGCCGGGCCCAGCATGGTCCCGCTGGCATCGCTCAGACCTGTGAGCAGGAAGACGCTCTGGCGTCGGTCATGGAAGTGAGCGCTGATGGTCGAGCCCACGATCACTACTAACGAAACGATGGCGAGTCCGAGGGTCCCGGCCGAGAGCAGGATCAGGTCCATCCTTCTTGCCAGGCCGATGACGAGCAAACTGGCGGCCGCAAGCGCAAGAGCCGACACCGCGGCTCGCTTGAGGCCGATGAGCGCAAGCACGGAGCCGCCCAAAATTCCGATTAGCGCGCTGCTGAGATAGAAAAGGAATTCGGCCTGTCCCAATTGCGCAAGAGTTGCACCCAACTCATGCCGCAAGAGGGGAAAGGTGGTGGGTAGGAAATTACGGACTCCCCCATATGCGAGGCCCACTGCAATCACGAACCAGAATAGCGGATCCTTCCAGACGGGCTCGGCGGCAACCGGGGGTGTCTCGCTCTTGGTCATCAAATTCGGTAGCGCCTCAATTTAGACTAGCAATCCCATTTGCGAAGAGCCTTACCCGGATCTGCGAGGTTCGCGCAAGCTACGAGCGCAAACTTTCATCCAGGGCGCGCAAGGTCAAGTCGATATCTGCTTCCGTGTGGGCCGCTGAAATGGAACACTGCTTTGTCTCCACCGGAAAGAAGTAGATTCCCTTCTCGACCATCCGGAGTCGCATCCTCAAGTCGCGGGCAAAGTCGTGGTTCTTGGCGAGGTCGTGCCAATCGCGAGGCTCGTGATCCATGAAATAGATGCAGAATGCCGAGCCTTGCCTCGCGACTATGCCCGTAATGCCATGCGAGCGGAGTATAGACTCGATTCCAGCTTGCGCTTTCTCTCCCAGACCATCGATCGTCCGATATATTTCTCCATCTCCCTCCAGTAACCGCTCGATGGTCGCGATCGCGGCCGCGACGGAAACGGGATGTCCGTTGTAGGTACCCGCAACGAACGGGCGTTTGGCCGGATTCGGATCGGCGATTAGCTGCATCAGGTCACGCCTTCCCACCAACGCTGAAATGGGGAAACCATTGGCCATGGCTTTCGCAAAGACCGCTAAATCGGGCCGCACGCCGCCGAGTTTGCTGTATCCGCCGATGTCATATCGAAACCCGGTTTTCACTTCGTCAAAAATCAAGATAAATCCGTACTTGTCGGCCAGATCGCGCAGCCCCTGAAGATAGCCAGCTTGGGGTTTTAGAATCCCTACATTCTGCAGAATGGGTTCGGTAATCAATGCGGCAACGGAATACCGTTCACACACATAACGCACCGACTCCAGATCATTGAAGTTTACCGGGTGCACCAGTTGCTGGTGCGCCAGGGGAACGCCCGAACCAAGAGGAACGTACTTGTACTCGCCAGGCGAGACTCGGGGACCGATTACGTCCAGCGGCGTCAGGACATTGCAGGCAACATCATTGTGAGAACCGTTGAATCCGCCCTGCATAACGATGACGTGGTCGCGGCCGGTGGCGCCGCGCGCCAGCCGGATTGCCGCCATGGTGGCTTCGGTACCCGTATTCAGAATCTGCACCATCTCGCACACTTCGATGTTGGTACACATCAAGTCAGCGAGACGGCCTTCGAGTTCATTAGTGCCGCTGCCGCAAAGGCTCAGACCGCGCTTCAGGACTTCTTCCACGGCTGCGTTTACCTTGGGATCGTTGTGGCCGAGGATGGCGGGGGCAAAGGCGGCGTGATAGTCGAGATAACGGTTGCCGTCCGCGTCCCACAAATAGGCGCCGGCGGCGCGCTCGAACGCCAGCTCGGGCTCGACCCGTCGAGGCAGAGACATCACTCCGCCTGGAATGTACTTACGATTGTGCTCGAAGATGTGTTTCGATTTTTCGTGCGTCTGCGTCAGCGTCTCCATTCGTAAATCCTCCATAGTCGGGAAAATCAGTCGTCAAACCATTTCGCGCAGCAGGCGCAAGCCGCCGGCGACCAGCGCGTCTGCGGCATCAGGCGCGAAAGGTGAAGCTTCAATTTCATACCCTCCCTCTTCGAACGCCTGTCTGGTTGGGAGATAACCAAAAGCTCCATTCGAATATCCGGAAAACAATGTGTGCTCAAAAGGTGAATCGGCGAGGATACGCTGGGAGATCTCGAGAAAAGGCTCGCCCTGACAGGAGAGGAACGCCAGGGAACCAACGCGAATGCATTGCAATTCCCAGTCTACTGTCGTCTTTCCCGCGTACAACCTCCCCATGTCCGCTTGCCAGTTCGCCTGAGTGGAGCGTGCGGTGGCAGCTCGCACTTCCTCCACGCTTCCATTCTGGCGTAAATGCATGAGTTGCTCTCGCGAACTTTTGGCTTCCGCTTCGAGCGCGTCGAGCGGACGCAATTTTCGCAAAGGCAGGGCCAGAGCGCGAGTGGCCATGCGCAGCACAGGCACCTCCGGCTCCTGGGGTTCATCTGCGTAGAGCGCGATTGGCGCGCCTGACTGCAGCACCCCTGTGTAGCGCTCCCGTCGCGGCAGAGGATCTATATTCAGGGCGATACTAGACGCTTCGAGTCCAAGGATGCGGCCCATCCGCCGGTAAGCCCGCAAGTCGCCGGTATAACCAGCGCGAGGACCGATGTCGCCGGCAGCTCCCTGCAGAAACAAACACGTGCCTCCCATTTGCTGCTCGACCACTTGCCGCATCGCTCCGGGAAAATCAGGGGTGAACCACTGATTCTCCCAAGCCATGATGGTGGGATGGCAGGCGTAATGGACGATCACGGCAAGCGGAACTTCGTTCAGGCCGTCAAAGCGCACCACCCGAACGGTGCGATCCACATTGCCCTGCCAGTTGCGGCCTGAGACTCGTGTTCCTTCCGGAGTACAGCAGCGCCGGTTCACATTGATATCGCAAGTTCCCGAGCCCACCGCGAAACGCACACGCTGAAGATTCTTTTGCGCCTGCCAGACCGCCCCGGCAATGCGTTGCGGCAAGCTGTTCAGATAAATGAGAGCCATGTCCAGGCCTTCGCTGATCGTTCCCAGTCGGAACGTGTTCGGACCAGAATGCGTGTGCGAGCAGGAAAAGCGGATGCGGTCGCGAGGAATTCGCGTGAGTTCAACCACGGCGGCGACAATCTTACGGGTCCATTCGTCATCGAACCCTATGGCATCGGCTTCGACCAGGACGGCCGTCTCATTGTCATCCGAGAGTACGAGCGCCGTCGCATAGAAAGGCAGGTCGGAACCCAAGCCGCGCTGATGGGTCTGGGCACCCCACCCCCCCTGGGGTGTCCCCGGCGGGGGGGTGAGGTCGGTGCGTCCGACACCAGCCCACAAATGGCCCATTTTTCTTTCCGGTGAAGAAGTAGTAGTAGTTTCCCAAGCCGGCATCGCAGCGATGGGAAAATCAATATAATTCATGTAGAAATTATATTCAACAATTAATGGCCGATTCAGGGCAGCGAATAGTGTTAAGATGAAGTAAGTCAAGCCTGATCAACCACGGCAGGCTGGCGGTTTCTGCCTTGAATTCCAGCAAATTTTGCACCGCACATTTTCTGTAATTGCGAATGTGACTAAATCCTAAGGCGCGCCATGAAACCCAAAGTATTTGTCGCCCGTCCCATCCAGCAAGCTGCGATTGATCATGTCGCGAAACACTGTGACGTGCGAGTCCACAGCGAAGACGCCCCCATGACCGCCGCGCAATTGGCCGACGCAATCACAGATATGGATGGGCTGATGTCGGTGGGAGGGAACATCAACGAAGAGCTGCTGGCCCATGCACCGAAACTTCGAGTGGTAGCGAACATCGGCGCCGGCTATGACTCGATCGACGTTGCAGCATGTAC
The DNA here is from genome assembly GCA_963814725.1 of Terriglobia bacterium. Classification (GTDB taxonomy): domain Bacteria; phylum Acidobacteriota; class Terriglobia; order Terriglobales; family Acidobacteriaceae; genus JAIQFF01. The sequence continues at coordinate 815,428 of CAWFDY010000008.1, read as the reverse complement.
CCGGCGGCGCATTGTGGTCAGCAACACGCCGGACGTGTTAACCGAGTCAACGGCTGACATGGCTTTCGGGCTGCTCCTCGCCGTCGGCCGTCATCTACTCGCCGCCGACCGTTACGTTCGCGACGGCTCCTGGCAATACGGACTTTGGAATCTGCTATGGGGAACGGAGATTTACGGCAAGACATTGGGCCTTTATGGTTTCGGACGCATTGGTCAAGCCATGGCGAGGCGCGGCCGAGGTTTCTCCATGCGAATTCTCTACCACACTCGCCATCGAGTTGACGCCAAAGTCGAAAATGAAATCGGCGCTCGATTCGTGGATTTCAAAACCCTTCTTCAAGAATCGGATTTCTTAAGTCTGCACGCTCCACTTAATCAGGAGAGCAACCGCTCCGTCGGCGCCGCCGAACTCGCCCTGATGAAGCCGGAAGCCTTCATCGTCAATACGGCTCGCGGGAAGATCGTAGATGAAGAGGCCCTGGTCCAGGCGCTGAAATCGAGAAGGTTGGCCGGCGCCGGGCTGGATGTTTTTGAAAACGAACCGCAAATCCACCCCGCATTGACCAGTATGGAGAACGTAGTCCTGGCGCCGCACATCGGAAGTGCAACCACGGAGACGCGACTTCGCATGGCTTTACTGGCGAGTGAAAATCTGCTGGCGGCATTCGGTGGCCGCCGCCCGCCCAACATTCTGAATCCCGAGGTCCTCAGCTAAACAGTGATCGGATCGGCGCTGTTTTTGAGTTGCGGTAAAGCGCGGACCGCGCCGGTGGAAAAGCCGCCATCCAAAAGCAGCGTCTGCCCGGTGACATAGCGGCTGCATTCGGCCGCGAGAAAAACAATCGCCCCATCCAGATCCTGAGGTTCGCCGGGCCTTTTCGCCGGAATCCGCTCGCACAGGGAGTTAACCCATTCCTGGTCTTCGAACATAACCCTGTTCTGCTGGGTACGAAACCAGCCCGGAGCAAGGCAGTTCACGGTTATGCCATGCCTGGCCCAGTCATCCGCCAAACTCATGGTCAACTGCCGGATTCCTCCGCGGCTGGCGCCATAGGGCGCGAGTCCGGCGAAACCCATTACGCTTGTGATCGACCCAATATTCACGATTCGGCCATATCCGCGCGGGATCATTCGACGAGCCACCGCCTGAGCAACAAAGAAGCTGCCCCGCAGATTCGTGTCCAGAATCAGGTTCCATTCATCCCAGGTGACATCGAGAGCCGGCTTTCGTACATTGCATCCTGCGTTATTCACCAGAATATCGAGATGACCGAAGGCGTCCTCGGCCGCCGCCACCATCCGAGTGATACTTTCCAGGTCGCGCACATCGAGTTCAAGGGAAATAACGCGTCGACCCAGACCTTTAATCTCCGATTCAAACTGAGCCAGACTCTCTCGATTGCGGCTGGTCAACACCAGGTCAGCCCCACATTTCGCGAGGGCTCGAGCCATATACTGTCCCAGCCCCCGGCTGGTTCCTGTGACAATCGCTACTCGGCCGCCCAAATCAAACAATTCGTTTGCCATAGTCAATTAAAGAATCAGCGGTAGCGGCTCCATCTATTTCAGCGGCGCGACACGCGGAAGTCGCGCATCGGGAAGATAGTGCTCGCGGAACGTTCTACCCCATCGATAGCTCGGCCGAAATCCTTCCGCCAACTTGCAGCCCGCCTGCAATCCCCGAAACTTCGCCGGGATTTCCAGGAACGCTTCCAACTCGTAGCCAAACATGTTTTTCATCCAACTGTTCTGACTGACATGCTGAGCCACCATTTGAACCTTGGTGGCAAAAGTGTCGGTGATGTCAACATAGATTTCAGGCTCGAATCCGACACCCGCGGGCGTATCCATAAAATAGATGTGTGGATTGCCGGCAAACGGAGGGGATGCAGTCTTGATGTTGGGGATGCCCGACATGATCACACACTCGTCGACGATCATGCCGGAGATGGAATGGTCAGGATGGTAGTCCTGACGCCAGTGACAAATGACAACTTCAGGCCTGGCCTGCCGGAAGGCCTCGATAAAGGCCATGCGCGATTCACGCGTATCAAACAGAAACTCGTCGTCAAAATCCAGCCAGATAAGTTTCGCGCCAATGACACCAGCGCCGTTTTCCGCTTCTTTATGGCGAATGGCTGCAATTTCTTTTGGCGGAAGCGTGGCGGATCCTACATTGCCATTGGTTGAAACACAGAAAAACACCTGGTGTCCCTGTTTGGCGTACAGCGCAGCCGTCCCTCCGCAAAAGATTTCGATGTCATCGGGATGAGCGCCTACAAAAAGCACATTCATGTCAGGCTTCCTCCGGCTGGAATCATGATTCGGTAATGCTGATACCTTGTGAAAGGCGGCGAATACCCTCAGAGCTCCAGTTGAATCCGTAGCCCGGCCCATCAGGAATGACCAGAAAGCCTTCGGCATCGAGCTGCAGCGGAGTTTCGAACACGTCGTCAATGTAGGGCTCAGGCGTAAGGAACTCGACCCAGCGGGCATTGCCCGCGGCCGCCACGAGATGCAAATCGGCAGCCAGGCCAACCCCGGTGTTCCATCCATGCGGCACTGTCATGATGCCGTGATCGTCGGCATACTGAGCAATCCGATGCTGCTCGGTGAGTCCGCCCACCTTCGTGACATCGGGCTGGAGATAATCGACTGCGCGGCGTTCAATCCAGGGAAGAAATGACTGACGGCGGGTCAGGACTTCACCGGAAGCGATCTTCACAGGAGATTGGCGGGTGAGCTCGACAAATCCGTCGATGTCGTCCGGACGTAGCGGCTCTTCAAACCAGGTGACCTGATAGTTCGCCAGCATGTGACTTGTTTCGAGAGCCCACTTGTAGCCATGCGGCCAAAAAGCGTCGGAGGCTCCGGCATCGACCATCAGTTCGCAACCGGGACCAATTGCCTCGCGCGCCGCCTGAACGATCGCTTCGTCGGTTGCGTCGTCACGGCGGCCGAAGGGTCCCCAACCGATCTTGAATGCGCGAAATCCGCGTTGCATGCTGCCATGCAGCTTCTCCTGCATCTTCGCCGGGTCCTCCATCAACATCGAGGCATAGGGCTTGATGCAATCGCGAAGTTTTCCGCCCAGCAACCGATGGATGGGCTGGTGGGTGACTTTTCCGAGAATGTCCCAGAGCGCCATGTCGATGCCGCTGATGGCGTGAGTCACGGAACCACCGCGGCCTTGCCAGAAAGTATTTTGATGGAGCCGTTCCGTCGTCGCCGCGGGATCGATCGCAGATGCTCCTTCATACAGGGGTCGCAGAAACTTGAGCGCGCCTTCGACCAGGGGCCCCGATGTGTAAACGCTCCCCAGAGAAGCGATGCCGTTGTCGGCAACTACTTCCACCAACGTTCTGGTCTGTTCCAGATCGCCAAAGCGGTGTGGCCAATCGCCGTAGGCCTTCCCGTACAACGGAATGGCGCGAATGCTCTTGATCTTCACTGACTCTGCCATTTAGTTATCTCAGAACTTGATCGTGAGCCCACCGTCAACCACCAGCACGCTTCCCGTGCAATAGCTGTTCCTTGGGTTGGCAAAAAACAAGACTGCCTCAGCGATTTCCTCGGGCCTGGCGGGCCGCATCAGGGGGACGCGAGGACGCTTTGGGTTAATGAAAAACTCCTTGAACCACTCAGCCTCAAACTCATTTGAGCCGGTGACATAGCTCATCGGTGTGAGTACGCATCCCGGCGCGATCACATTCACCAGAATTCCATGTTCCGCCCATTCCACCGCAAGTTGGCGGCCCAGCTGATTCAACGCCGCCTTGGCCATCGCGTAGTGCGTGCTGCCGGGTTCGGCGACGCCACTCAAGATCGAAGAAATAATGATGATCCGCCCGCCTGTCTCCTGGTGGATCATCTTTTCTCCCGCAGCGCGGCAGGTCAGCACCGCGCCCCACATATTCACCTCTACCATTTCCCGCCATCGAGCGAGAGGATCGGACAACAGATCAATCGGGTAACTGATAGCGGCGTTAGAAACTACAACATTGAGCTGGGGGATTTCGTCGATGACGGACTGAATTTGCGCTTGCTTGGTGACGTCGCAGGGCCGCCACATACAGTTTGGGCCAATCTCGGCCGCAGTGCTTCTGAGTGAGTCCAGATCGACGCCCGCAATCCAGACCGCTGCCCCTTCCTCGATGAAACGGAGGGCTGTGGCCCGGCCTATCCCCGTGCCGCCACCGGTGATGAGACACGTCTTGCCGTTCAGCAACACTTTAGACGCTCCTCTGTAACTGCTGTTGCCGGGTCGTACTGTCACTCCCCTGCGAATTGGTTTCTTTCATTCCAGCGCCGACACAAGCGGCGTGTCTGCGCGAATCATTGCAGGTTCGCCTATCGATTCGGCGGAGGCTGTGAAGCCCAGAGCTCCACCCGGCTAACCAGCGCCCTCGGCGGCAATTTGTAGAGATCGATAATGACCCGCACCACATCTTCAACCGCTAGTTTCCATCTCTCATATCCTCTGTCGTCGGTTGACACGCTTCCGATTACGATCTCGCTCACTCGGATACCGTCATAGCGCACGTCCTTCACCAAAGTCTCGGTAAGCCCGCTCACCCCGGTTTTGGAAGCGTTGTACGCGCTACCGCCCGGGCATAGCACAATGGTCGCTGTGCTGGAGATATTAAAGATGTAGCCAGCTCCCGCCTTCCGCATCAGCGGTACCGCTTCACGGCAACAATAGAACGTCCCCGACAGATTAGTTCCGATGGTCGCATTCCACACTTCCGGTGAAATTTGGTCAATGGGCTTGTAAGCATGCCCGACTCCGGCGTTGTTGATCAGGATATCGAGTCCGCCAAAACGCTCGACCGCCGCCGCGACCAGCTTACGGCAATCCTGGTAGAGACTCACATCCGCAACGATACCGTCGACCGATCCCTCAGCGCTGGCGGAGAGAGCTTGCAGCGCCGCCTTTAGACGGGCCTCTTCCCTGCCGCAGATGAACACACGGGCGCCTTCCAGCAATAAAGACTGCGCAATGCCTAAACCAATTCCTCGCGTGCCTCCCGTGACAATCGCGACTTTGTTCTTAAGTTCCACGCTCTTGCTCTTTTCCGGTTAGTACGCCACTACGATTTCGGTTTGGCCATTGATCGGCATCAGCTCGACAACTTCTTCCTTCGGATTGAAGCCGGCCCATGGTTTACCGTTCACCGATACACTCTTTATCGGCTGGTTCGAGGGATGAGGAATTCGGAGTCGCAGGCCCTTGAGCTCCGCCGAACGCAATTCGCTAAACTTGAGATCCACGGAGATTTTACTTTCGTCCAGCTGGGACTTTACGCGGAGGTCGACCTTGGCTGCGGTCGTTATTCCTTTTGTGAGCTCAATTTCCTTTCCGGATTCAAACCACCTTCGCGGCGCCCCTGCCAGTAGGTAAATTACTCCGGCCTCTTCCAATAGAAGAGCCTGACGAATCAGCCCGCAGATGCGGGCACTAGCCGAAGTATCCATAAAGAAGGGTGCGTATCGCGGATCGGTGATGTGAAATCTTTCAACGGTTCCGAAGGTTTGTCTATCCATTCCATAGACCAGCATGGAATAGAAAGCCAACAATGCTTTTTCAATCTCTCCTCGCAGCAGCCAGCCACGATGCCAGATGTCTTCCGAGAAATTCACGTAAAACGAGTTGGTTCCGTGGGGATCGCCATTCTTCTCCATGGCGCCCGTCAGCCCGAGGATTCCCAAATTCCATTTCCTCTTCATGTAGCCTTCCAGCTGTTCAAAGGCAGCAGATTTCGGTTCCAGAAACCCGGTATCTGAATAAGACAATGCTCCAGTCGCAAATTCGGCCCATGCCGGAGGCCGGTTGAGCCTTTCCGGATAGGGTGGAAGGTTTGGATCCGCGGTGCGCGTCCGCCTCATTACTTCCAAAATATCGTCGCGATATGATTGCGCCTCCCTGACCAGACGAGCACCGTCGGGATGCCCCAAGTCGGCCAGGGCGGCCGCAATACTACTCAACCCTTGCGAGCTGTAGCTGTCAGTGAAGCAGGGGTAGTAAGTATCGAGGGGGGCATGACGGTCGTCCATCTGACCGCCTTCCAACTCGCCATCCGATGCCAGTTGTCGAATCGCCTCCTCCGCTGTGTCGTAAGCTCTGCCGATGGGCAGCAAACCAAAGTGAAGAACCTTTTCTCCCTTCTCGCCCCGTTTCTTGGTCTCTTCCCGCTCCGAGATAATCCAATCGCACGCCCGAATCAGCGCAGGAGCCACCCGTTCCAGCCACTTCACATCCCTGGTATAGCGGTAATGCGTAGCGAACGCATACAACATGGCTCCGGTGCCATTCATCCAGTTGGGAAACTCGCCTTCCTTTCCAGCATTGCTCCTGGCCAACTGGCCGTACAGAGTCGATTGAAAATCTTTTTCCCATCCGCTCTCCTCAAAGGCAATGGTGCCGCCGAACACATCCGCGCTGCTCTTGAAATTCCCGTGGGGTGGGAACCTGCCTTGTATCTTCAGAAAATACTCCAGACATCTTCTGACGTCTTCATGATGACCAATCGAATCCAAATGGACTGTCAGTTTCATGGCTTCCCAGGGCCAGACTCCCTGGAAGCCCTGCGCCGGCAGACAATAGTCTCGGTCAGCGGCTTGCACAATCTGGGTTTGGTAGTTCAGCACCTGGGCCTTGTAAATATTGTTGACCGCCGCATCGGGCACGTCGATCTGCGTACCTTTTTCCAGAATGGCTTCCAGATCGAGCATTCGCTGATCCAGCGCAGAGGAGAAGTCCATTCCTCTCAATGCCGTGAATTCATCGCTGGTCAGCCCTCGCGCAGAACTCGTGACCATCAGGCGAACGCTTTTCCTTTCCCCGTGCCGCAATTCCATGGGGAAGCGCAACACGCCGTCGTAGACCAGCGTCTTTACGCCGCAGTCCGCCGAATACATTCCGAGGACTCGCAGCCCATCGCGAAGTACGTCGTCTTTCGGCTCAACTGGATAGCCTCGAATCGCAGGCAGCGTTCCCACAATCTCGAAAAGATCGTACGTGTTATACGGAAAAGGGGGTATGCCCCTGGCCGGAATCGCGCCCGGCGCAAACACCCACAGACTGTCGCTCTGAGTTTCTGAGGGGTGAGTATTCGAGACACTCATCTCCACCACTACTACTTGTTTTTCGTGACCGCTTCGGACCAAGCGAGTCCCGATCAAGGCGGCATAGCTCACCTGGGTAAACAAAAGTGGACCTTTGTGCCAGGTGCTGATCACAATCGGCAGGTATCCACGCTTCAGTGAACGCTTCACGTCCTGCCATGGGATTGCACGGGCCGGAGAACCTGCGGCGAATGAACAGGAGTGCGCCACCATCCCCACACCCATGTCAGGGCGAACCCAAATCACTTCGGGATGGCCTTTTACACTAATTACCGGGTGCTTCGACATGGGGCCGTCATAGTACTGTGCCACTTCGTCGTAAGTGGTCTCGTGGCCGGATCTTTGCACGGCATCGAAGTTCAGATTGTCATGTGGAGACATGGACCTTGCTTTTCGCTCCCGTCACTCAGTCAAGCTTCAGCCCTGAGAAACATCTAAGCCACGCGAAGTCTCGCTATCGTATCCTCGTTCAAATCCATCCCCAGGCCTGGTTCGTCGAGCATATCGAGATAGCCGTCTTTGGCCCGAATCACCTGCCGGGTCAGTACGTTCCTCAGATCGGTGTTGTTCTGCGCCGCGAATTCCACAATGAGGGCATTGGGTATCGAGTTCAGCCAATGCAGGGCCGCAGCCACGTTGATGTAGGTAGTGAATCCGTGGTTCGCCACCGGACGATTGTGGCTTGCAGCGAGAGAAGCAATCTTCATGGCGCCGGTGAAACCACCGCAACGGGTGAGGTCCACCTGTATGACGTCACATTGACCTTCGGTGATCAGGCGACCATAATCTTCGAGGCTGTCTTGCTCCTCACCAGCGGCAATCCGGATTCTGGTTGCCTTGCTCAACTGACTGTAGCCTTCATAATTGTGTGGAGTGAGGGGCTCCTCCAACCAGAATGGATTGTATGGTTGGAATGCCTCAGCCCGTTGAATGGCTGTCTTGGTGTCCCAGACCAAACCGGCATCCACCATCAGGTCGAGATCGTCCCCCAGCCCGGCGCGTGCTTTTGCTACCAGCGCGACATCCGTCTTAGCGTCTTTTCCCATGGGTCCCCAGCCAAACTTGACCGCCGAAAAACCCAGGTCCCGCAGGCGGGATGCCTCGGTGTATGTCTGCTCCGGAGTGTCTCCAAATAGAACACTGGCGTAGCAACGCAGCTTCTTGTGAAACCCTCCGCCGAGGAGTTTCCAAATAGGCATTCCGAGTTTCTTGCCCTTGATATCCCACAGGGCCATGTCGATGCCGCTAATCGCATGAAATAAAATTCCGGAGTGCCCCAGATAGATATTGCTGCGAAACATCTTCTGCCACAAATATTCAGTCTGAAAGGGATCTTCCCCGATCAGTAGCTGTCTGAGACCGCAACACAAGGTATGGGAATAGGCTCCGTTAATGACTCCCTGCACCGCCAGCGGCGATGAATCGACTTCGCCAATTCCGGTGATGCCTTCGTCCGTGCGCACTCTGACAATGAGCGCATCCTGGCCGCTGTCGCACTGAACCTTTACTTCACCGATCCGCACATAAATTGCTTCAACGTCTGTAATCCGCATCGCGTTGATGGCTCCGTTCAATGAAGGTGCGGTCTGTCACTTACGACTGAACGCCCAGGCCGCCGCCTGATTCGCGGCTAACAAAATCTTCGAGGTTCGTGACCGCGGTCACTCGAAGAGCGGTGTGTATCGATTCTCCCGGTTCAAATGTGAATTGCGAGCCGGCTTTGATCGCGCCCGTCAGAGACTGGGGATAGGAAGAGCACGGCTCAAGACCGATGTTGTAGGTAGTACCGTGCCAGGGATCACCGTGCCAGCCCCCATAAACTTGCCAGAACCACAAATACTTAAAAATTTCGCTATCCCAACTCATGCCGAAGCCAAGCTTTAGGCCTTCATTAAAGAGGGCGTACCATCCCCGACCAAAGCCGTAAAGGTACGCCATGTCATGGGAATGGACCGCCCGGGCAGGGATCGCAGAAAGGTCGATCTTCTCCCCATTGCGGCCTCGCACCATTGGCCACTCACAGTCTTGCCCTTTCTCCAGCCGAGAATTGGGCGAGACGTACTCCTCCTGCGTCTTGACCCCGCATGGCGGCACGACCACCCGGCAGTTCTCATCCAGGAAGGGATTTCCGAATGCAGGATGGTGCCCCCAGGTACAGTCCATAATTTCCGTCGACGGGTTTTCAACCGTTTCTTCGATTTCCACGGCGCAACCCATTCGCAACGTCAATGTCTTGCGGATTCGAAATGGCGTGAGGATGCACCGAACCTCGAGCTGAACCGACACGCATTGCGGATCGTCTTCAACAATGGTGTAGTTCCAAGGCAGCATGCTGACCTCGTCGTGAAGTCCAAGCTTCACGCCCTTGTATTCGCATGGATCTCCAAAATTCGGCAAGATCTCCTGCCACCCGCCCGGATAGTTATCGAGGAAAGCATTGCTCTGTGTAGTCGAAGCTTTCACGGCACCGGCGGGATGTAGGCCCGGAGGCGAAGCCCACATGAAGTCCGTATCGAGCGGCTTGTAGAGGAACTGGATTACGTCGGAACCCTTGCCGGGAAGCAGCGTGATGCGCAACTCGTCATTTTCGAGAACCAGGGCCGCGTAACCCAGGTGAATGAATTCCTCAATACGGCAACCGCGGCCGCGCGAACGCGGGGATGAGGACGAACTGTTCAACTAATTCTCCCTCGAATCTTCATCCCTTATCTCGGAGAGAACTGGCTTAGGTCTCCGATGGTGGGACCAAAGCTGTCCTGATAGGCTTGGGGATCAACCCGGGCATCGATCAAAGTGGTGCGGTCAGATCGGAGCGCCTGCGCCAGCTCGCGCCGGAATGCGTCCGGGGTTTCGACTATCACACCTTGCAGACCGCAGGCTCTTGCAATCGCAGAAAAGTCGACCGCGTGCAGGTCCAGAGCGTAGTCGGGAAAGCCTCTCGAGCGCTGTCGAGCCTTCATGGTTCCAAGCGCCTGATCGTTGATGATAACCAACGGTAGTGCGACGCCATTGCGGGCGAACGCCTCCAGCTCACCTAAGCGCATGAGCAGACTTCCATCCGCTCCCATTCCCACCATCGGGCGCTTCGAATCCGCCATGCGGGCTCCAAGCGCGGCTGGAACCGTTAAGCCCATGGTCCTGCCACCGGATGTGCCAATGTATGTTCCGGGACGTTCCACCAACCAAAGGTGCTCAAGCATGCAAATATAGGCACCCGTTTCCGAAAGAAGCAGTCCGTCGGAGGGGAGAAGTTCACGAGTGATCTCAATGACGTCCTGCGCGGCAAAACGAGCCTTTGAGGGTCGATTGAAATATTGCAGAATACCGGATCTCAGCAGATGTATCTCGCTCTCAGCAAATCCAGGCCTGGGCTGGCCCGTCAACCTTCGCAACACTGACTTGAGATCGCCGTTCAGACGAATCACTGGCGAGGACATCGATGAATAGCCTGGCCTCGCGGACAGTTCGCAGGTCGGTAACTCCAGCTTCCAGGGTGCGTGCGTCATCATCGCGTCCACACCCACAAACACAATCGCGTCCGACTGTTGAAACACTCTGCTTTCAATCACGTTGGGATTGAATAGACCGAGAAACACGCCCGCCCACCTGGGATGGGTTTCCGGAAAAACCCCGCGGGCCTCCATCGTCACCAGAACCGCTGCCTCGATGGATTCGGCGAAAGCCAGCAATTCGGGAATGGCACCGCTTCGGATGACGTCGGCGCCGGCAAGAATGGTGATGCGGTTGTGCTTCTTGACGAACGACTGCACGCCCTCAAATTTGGACTCATCAACAGGTGGACTTTGGGCGGAAGGTTCTCGCGAGGAGCTCTTCGTATCTTCTACTTCGCCCAGTCCTGCGGGCAAATGGAGGATCGACGGATTGGGTCGACCGTCAACCGCTCGGGTAAATGCCTCATGGATCATCTTCGAAGCACCCTCCGCAGTTAGCGTGGACTGGTATCCGGAAATCCCTTCAAACAGGCGCGGCTGGTCGCACTGCTGGACGCTTTCGGTTGGCTTACTGGCGACCGGCGGGGCTTCGCAAATCCCTACCAGCGGAAGACGTTCAAAGTAGACGTTGGCCACGCCACCGGCTAAATTGGCCGCGCCCACTCCACGAATACTCATGGCCAAGCCGGCGGTCTTCTTTAACAAGCCATAGTATGCAGCGGCAATAGCAGCCGAAGACTCGTGACTTACATTCACGAACTGCACACCCACCTTGCGGCCTGCGTCAATTAACTCGAGCGGGGATCCGCCCCCCGGAATTCCGAAGAAATGCTCCAGCCCATTTTCTCGCGCGGTGGCCATTACGGCCTCTGCTGCTTTCAATGACCACTCCTACTTAATATGTGAGAGGCATCAGCCACAAGAACGAATATAGGTATACTTTTCGCCGATCATGGTGTCAATTACTTAATTTATTATGGTATAAAACTAACGTATTTATCTCGACAGAGTGCATTATATAATTTATTTATGAATCAACACACGGGTAACGCTTGGCCAATTTCGCTGCACAAGTCAAGATAATCCAAACTCGTATACAAAAGGGGCGAACCGGATGCCAAGTAAGCGACCACGGGCGAGAGCCGCCAAATCGACCGCAAACAAAGCCACACCACGGACGTCCCAGGCTTTGGAGTCTTCCGTGAATAGCACCCGAAACCTCCCCGTTTACGTTCCTGATGGCGCTGCCCAGTTCTCTTTTCTGCTGGGTGAGGACTTCGTCGAAAAGCACAATGTCGCCTGGCGGATAGAGTTGGCGCAGGCCGAGCCTGCGAATCCGCTGATGGAGCCAAAGTTTCCCTGGGAGAGCGCGGCAGTTTTCAGTCACGGAACCGTCATGGTGGATCCTATCGACGGGCTGTGGAAGGCTTGGTACATCTCATGCCAACAAACCAAGCTGCAGTCCTCGGCCGAGCGCAGACTCTGTTATGCGGAATCCGATGACGGATTGAACTGGACGCGGCCCAAGTTGGACATCTGCTCCTACCCTGGTTTTCCGCGTACCAACATTCTGCTGGACATCGAGTCCGGGGGCTCGTCGCAACACGCGTCTGTGATCGTCCACCCCGATGCCCCACCCGACGAACGATACGAGATGTTCGTAATCCGGCTTCCGGGATGGGAGCATCCCCAGAAGATCGTAAAGGGCTTCGCCTTGCCCGCCGACCGTTCCACTCATTCCGGCGTCAAGGGCGAATTCAAACCCGGTTATTTTCGTTATCGGTCGAGAGACGGAAAAAAATGGATCCCATGGGAAGTTTCAAATTTAGAGACTTCGGACAGTGGCTGGATCTCCCAGACACCCGATGGATCTTATGTGGCGTATCACAAGAGCATCATCCCTGTTCCGCCCGGAGGATTAGTTCCCTACGACATTGCGGCAGGCGCGTGCCGGATCATGGTGCGTCGCACCAGCCCGGACGGAACTGCATGGACACAGTACGAACCGGTCATCACTCCCGACTGGCAGGATGCGCAAGACACGCAGTTTATGGAGTTGACGCACCTTGATCAGCGCGGGGGAATGGTAGGCTTGGTAACTGTTTACCATCTGCTAAACCAAACCATCGATGTTCAATTCGCGGGATCGCGCGACGGCAAGCGATGGTGGCGCCCCGATCGTCGCGCCTGCCTCCCCTTGAGCTCTTTAGGCGACCTGGGCGGCGGGATGATCTGGCCGATGCACCCGATGATTCAGCATAAGGGCCGCATTCATCTTTATTACTCCGGATGCGAGGGGTTGCACAACGATTTCCACAGCACGGATCCGGTCGAGAGGATGGAAGCGGCGAAATTTCCCCGCTGGCCCCACTACTGGGAGCCGCTCGTCCTGAATCAGGATTCCTACAGCCCGGTGCGGGGAGTGTTGTGGTTTTACGGATCTCTCTGCCGGGCCTCATGGGACGCTGGACGTTTGTGGGCTGCAGTGACGGCCACGGGGGGAGCTCAAGAGGGGACTCTCATGACCAGGAACCTCAGCGCTGGCGGGAAGGCGATCACGTTGAATGTAGCAACCATGAAGGAAGGCACTCTCACCGCAGAACTCGTGAAGAATGGCAAACCGCTTCGTGGATTCAGCAGAGCCGACTGCAAGCCAGTGCGTGGAAATCACCGCGCCGCATTGCTGCGATGGAAAGGCGGGACCCGATGTCCCGCAGACAACGTGCAGATTCGCTTTTATCTGCAGCGCGCCCGTCTCTATGGGTTCGACCTGTCAAACGAAAGTAGCCACTTGGGATCGAGGAGTTGAATGCACCATGTTGCAAGCCATGTCGCAGGTGAACAGCACAAACGCAGGCGACAATCCGGGGCCGGTGGTCGTAATCTTGCTCGGTCCTCCCGGCTGCGGCAAAGGGACCCAGTCCAGAGAACTATCCCGGGCCCTCGGTTTGATCCATATTTCGAGCGGGGATTTGTTGCGTGACGCCGCCAGCGAAGATTCAGATCTGGGCCATTCTGTGCGCACCACAATGAATGCCGGAGAATTAGTCTCGGACCACCTGGTTTGCCAGATGGTGGTGGCACGAACTGCTCAACCTGATTGCGGGCGCGGAGTGATTCTGGATGGTTTTCCTCGCACCATGGATCAGGCCAGGTTCCTGTGCCCGTTGCTCCCTCCCCGGAAGACCATCGCTTTAGACTTGAAGATGAGCCCCACGGTTCTCGTCGAACGAATACTCGGCCGCCTCACCTGCCCGGCCTGCGGAGAAATTTATAATATCCACTCCAGACCGCCCCGACGGACCGGAACTTGTGACCAAGATTCGGCCTTGTTGGAGCGCCGCTGCGACGACAGTGAGACGACGGTGCGGCAGCGACTCATCGACTATCAACGGCAAATTGATCCGCTGGCCGATCATTTTAGAAAGCTGAACATTTTGCAGGAAATCAACGCCGATGTCCCTCCGGCGGTACTCAGCATGCAACTCTGTACCCTGGTGCGGACCGCGGTCGGTCTTAACGATAAAAAGCTTAACGTCTCTTCCTTTGCCCAACCAAGGGAGACAAAAAGGGGCGGACAATGAATCATCAACCGGCGATCGTCGATCTGCAACACTTTGATTCTCAGGGATACTTTATTGCGAGAGGCCTTCTGGATCCGGAAGGAGACCTTGGCCCAATTAAAGAGGAGTACTCCGTCCTGCTCGACTCCCTGGCCGAAGAGTGGCACAAGGATGGGAAGGTGGCTTCCACCTATCGTGACCTGCCTTTTGCGGAGCGCCTCTGTAAGTTCACGTCCCAGGGCCACGACTGCTTGCGGCACTTCGATATCGTATTGCCGTCGAACTGTGGCGCTGACACGCCGATTCATCTCGGGCCGGCGGTGTTCAATCTTCTGCGCAATGCCAACATCCTCGATGTTCTGGAAGCTCTCATTGGTAGTGAGATTTATTCCAACCCGGTTCAGCACATCCGCATAAAGACGCCGGAAAAGATTGTCCCTAAAGAGCTGTTGAACGGGCTAACCGCGGCAGTGGGCTGGCACCAGGATATGGGAGTCGTGAATCCAGAGGCCGACGAGACCACCATGATTTCTGTATGGGTCGCCGTTTTGGATGCCACAGTTGAGAATGGCTGCCTACAGGTCGTTCCTGGGAGTCATCGCGGCGAACTGGCAGTACACTGCAACTACGACGAAGGCAAAAGACCCTATTTTCAGGTGAACATTCCTGACAAGCTGGTCGCTCCAGACCATCGCCCGCTTCCGATGAACGCCGGCGATGTACTTTTCTTTCACAAGAAATTGATGCACTCCTCATTACCGAATACCAGCAATGGCATCCGCTGGAGCTTCGATCTTCGATACAACCCGGTCGGTCAGCCCACGGGCCGTCCCTGGCTTCCGGGATTCGTAGCTCGCAGCAAGTCTGACCCTGAAGCTGAATTAAGAGATCCATCAAAATGGGCCGATCTCTGGTTGCAGGCCCGTGCCCGTCTGTCCTCAGGCGAAGGAGTCACGCCTTCGAGCCGGTGGGATTCCAGTCATCCACTGTGTGCGTGAGGCTACTCTATGAGTTACAAAGGCCGCTAGGAAGCCCGGTTGACTAACTGTTTGAGCCGACACCCTGCGCTAACGGGTTTTCCGGCCTCGACGTCCTCTTCGGTGAAAGTAGCGAGAAGAATTTCCTTGGCCCGAGTGCGTTCGCGGTCGTAAATGACGTAGCTGACGCCATCCGAAGTTTCGACCCCATCCGGATACGAGACATCGTGGCGCTCATCCAGAACGAGATGACCGTACCAGGTTGTCCCGTCGTCCTCCGAAAGCATCGCCGCGAGATTGTTTCGCCCTTCAAAGCGATAGTGATTAATCAGTAATAGCCTCCCGGAGTGTAAGCGACGAACGAAGAATCTCGAGCCCGGTCCTTCCAGTATATTCCCTCTTGAGGAGGTCCAGGTCTTGCCTCCATCGCGCGAAACTGCTTCTCCGATCCCCGAGTTTGTTCTCACCAGCATCCACAAGCTGCCGTCGCGTCGCTCGATGATCATATGCTCATCGAATTGACGGCCGGGCACATCAGCCTGACCTGTGAGACTCCACAATTCCCCTTTGTCTCTGGAAGCGTACGTGTTGGAAAAGCGCAAGCCACGCATGTCTTCGCGGACGACGAAGCCGGCATGCGCGTGACTCCAGACAGCGCTGGACGCCAGCCATGTCCCGTCCCGCAACACTGTGGGCTTGTTCATCATGACTCCGTCGAAGATGCGACGCGGCTCACTCCACGCCAGCCTGGAGGCCGAGGGATCGGAACATCGCACCGCCCACACGCCAGCGCGCCCATCAAACAACCCATAACTCTGCGACCAGAACCACCAGAGAGTTCCATCCGGATCGCGCCACAGTACTGGATCGAATGCCCGCACCGGGGTCGGAGGATCGATGACTACGAGCGGGTCCGACCAGGTACGGCCATCGTTTTCGCTGCTTACCAGGAGAATGTGATTTTCGGGCCCTTCGGTATCGCCCCCGCTGTACCACGTCGCCAGCAGGAGCCCACTTTGCGTACGCTCGATGCCAGGAATCCCCTGCCACCTTCGCCGCGCACTCGAATACTCCACACCGGGCCGGAATTTGATAGACGGCGGCACCAGAGACAAATCTTCGGCGCTACTGGAGATAGCTGGTTTCGTCATCGCGTCCTCCGCCGGCACCGGCTGCCTGTTCTAGCCTTTAAACTGGAACCCATACAGAAACACCCTTTTCAAATAGAATTTTGCCTTTACAGCTTCTTTTGGAGCTTTGTCACCACCGGTCCACTTCACTTCCAAGCTGTGGTGATCACCCTTCAACGGCAGACAGTCCTGGCGGCTGTATCCCGGCAGTGGTTTTTCGTTGGAATCGAGAAGCTCGACCTGCAGGTATCCTTCATCCAATCCGGGGATTGAGGATTTTTTGGGGGGACGAGTAACAATATTCACCCAGAGCTGTTTGCCCGCAAGATCCTGAGATTTCGTTACCGCAACCCCGACGGTCGGTCCCCCGGCAGAACTGATCAGCGCATACAGCCGGTCGTACTGCCAATACGCTCTGCATAGCGCGGTGTTGAAAGGGAGAAAATGCCCTCCCGCGTCGATGACGGTTTGAAGGTACGCAACAGTTTTCGACGGTGCCGTGCTATCCGAAATCTGCCGGTGCGTGCCTTCGGACGCTCCGTAGTACATATAAAGTCTGCCGTCCTGCACGATCAGGTTCTGGCTTTGCCAAATCATTCCGCCACCGTAGTCTCCCAAAGGGGCATTACCCAGCACTGGACGGCGGTCGGGAAACCACCAGTGACTCCCGTCGGGAGACGCCGCGATGCGTACATCCTGAGTTTGTGAGAGGGGATGGTACATGGTGACAGTCGCCAAGAATCCCCCAGGAACACTGATCGGAACCAACTCCTGATATTGAGTATCGCGATGATCTATTTCGTCGCGGGTGAGGATCATCGAGTCGTCTTTCGCCCAGCGGACTCCATCACTGCTGATTGCCCGGAAGATCGACCGGCGAGCGCCGTCCTCGTACGGAGGTAGATGGTCGCCAGGTTGTGCTTCTCCGGCCAGTCGGTAGTACGCAACATATTGATTGGGTTTCAAGTGATAGAAGAAAGAGAGATCACCTTTCATGGGATCTTTAATTGGACCCCCTGTGAGTGCCCACTTGTAGCCGTCGCTGGATTGATAGAGGTAGTAGCCGCTCTCTCGCCCCGGAGGCTCTCCCTCCAGCGATCGTTCCCGAAGCAGAAACATCTTGTAAGGAGCCGCGTGATCCGACGGATCCGTAAGGATTGAAGAATAAGCCGAGGTGCCCTGGTCAAGGCGAAACAGGATGTTCGTAGTTTTGTGATCGCCAAATGAAACTTGGGAAAGTTCCGGCCGGATCCAGTTGACTCCGTCCTTGCTCTCGTACAAACAGAGACGGCGTTTGCGCCCTTGCTCTGAACCCCACGGCTTGGGCCAATCGTCGGATGGCTCCTCGGACGTGGTACAGACCAGATAAGCTCTCCACTTTCCACTGATGGGGTCGTGGAAGACCGAGCCGTGAATTCCCACGCCGCCCGAATCCCAAGGCATCTCGCCCTCCAACAGCGGATTGGAAGGATCCAGAGTTCCCGGTTCGACTCGCCATGCGACCAGGTGCAAGACCGTGAAATCGTCCGGTGTAAGCAGCGGCATCCTGTCTCGCTGCGGGCCGGCGGCCATACCTGACTGGGCCACCGCAACGGTTCCCAAACCGACGACTATCACGCCGGCCAGCAGGACCTTGCTCCAGAGATTCGCCTTGCTTCCTTTGTCTGTCTTCAATTTTTCTCCTCTTTCATGACTCGTATCCAATTCCTCCGCACGGAAAAGCCCTGCTGCACGCCCATATTCAGGGGACACTCACTTCTAATTTCTCGTCGGCATCGACTAGAAACCACAATCCTCCGGCGAGCAGGGTGAGCAGCCCGGCAAAATCAAGGGCTCGCATCCAGCCAAATCGAGTCGCGATGTAAGCGGTAAGCACAGGAGAAATCCAACCACCAAGATTTCCGCCCATGTTCATCAGGCCGGAAAGCGAACCGGAGAAATCTCGCGTAAGGTCATTGCATACGGCCCACCAACCGGTTGAGGCAAAGCCGATAAATCCGGCAGCGATCGCAAGCAGAACAATCGCAACATGGTTGTCTTTCGTGTGGCTTCCCAGCCAAAGCAGCGTGCCTGAGGAAATCAGACCCACCCACACCGCGCTGCGCCGGCCTCTGCGTCGCCCCAGTCGGCGGGCGGCGGCATCCGAGACCAGCCCACCAAACGGAGTCATCAATGCCATGGCAAGAAATGGCGTCGCTCCCCACAGCCCGCCTTGAACCAGCGTGAGATGTCGGACCTGCACCAGATAGAGGTAGAACCAGGTGTAGTACAGATAGGAAGCGTATCCGAGAAGAAAGTAACTCAGGACCAGACCCCACACCGAAGGGCTCGACAACGCTTTTTCCCATCGAGAGGAAACACTGCGCGTGCCGAAGAGAGGCGCTGCGCTCTTCTTGTCGTCCGCATGGATCAGGTCCAACTCCTCCCGGTTGACGCCTGGATGTTCACAGGGTCGGTCTCTCACGTAAAAGTGCCAACCAGTTGCGACCACGATTCCGATGCATCCGCAGACGTAGAAGGACGTTTGCCAGCCCCAGGTTTTCATGACCCAGGCAATTAATACGGGCGTAACCGCGCCTCCGACACCAATGCCCGCGAGGAACATGCTGTTGCCGATACCGCGCTGGCCTGCTCCCATCCACGAGGAGACGATCTTATTGGCGTTGGGGTAGGTAGCACCCTCGCCCAACCCGATCAAGAAACGCACGATGGCAAAGGACCAAGCTAATCCAAACCAGTTCGCAAACGGCAAACGCGGTGCGATGGCGGTGGCCGCAGAAAAGATTGACCACCAGAGAATCGCGCCTGTAACTACTGCGCGAGGACCGTAGCGGTCCGCCAGCCATCCCCCCGGAACCTGGAACAACGCATATCCCAAAACGAAAGCGCTTAAAATCCAGCCCATGGTCTGGGTGCTGAGATGGAATTCTTCCTGAATGAATTTTCCGGCGATGCTTAGATTCAATCGATCCAGAAAAGTCAGGGCAGAAACGATTACGAGCAGCGCCATAACATGCCAGCGGACTCGGGTGGGTCGAGGTTTTCCGGGGCCGGCAAGGCTGGGAACTGTTCGCGATAACTCGTCGGGATCGCTCATCGTTCGCAAATGACAGTCGGGGTCTTACCGGGCATCCAGAGTACGCAGGCTATTCGGCGGTCCAATCAAACGAGTACAACCGCGCTCGGTCCAGATAGACGCGTAGTCGAACGTTCTCGGCGGGGCACTTTTCTCCGCCCTTCCACCGCATCAGCGCAGACTTCTCATCTCCACGAAACGGTATACAGTCCGACCTGGCAAACCCCGGGACGGGTTGATCATCCTGCAGCAACTCGGCTTCCAGGACGCCTTCTCGCACCGTCGTAGCATTCACGCGCAGGCGCTTTCCGCTAACGGAGAGGGTTTTGGTACCCAACATTCCTTGCAGCGGCCCACCGCTCGCCGTAACCGCTGCCCATAACCTGCCCTCCTCCCAAGACGCTCGGCACATGGCTCCATGCGACCAAAGAAGTCCGGCAATCGGCGTATACGACTCCTGCCCTAAGTGAACTCCGGTCCAATAGTGAGGCCACTTGGGCAATCCTCCCTGGCGTGATCGCTCGACTATTTCCGAATTCAGGTAGTCGTTGTGCAAGCCCTCTTGCGCCGAGTAGTAGAGGTAGACCCTTCCGCCATGATGAATCGCCGGCTGCATCGGCCAGATCATGCCGCCACCGTAGTCACCCAGAGGTTTTAAAGGAACGCAGGCCCGTCGATCCGGACGCCACCATGTCTTTCCGTCGCGCGAAGCCGCGAATTGTATGTCAATCGATTGGTTGAAAGCGTGATAAACCGTCAACCATCCCACGTAGCCATCATGCTCCGGCAACACCAGCAACTCCATGAACTGGGTATCAGGAGAGTCTTGCCAATCCGGCAGGATGGCGAGTTCGTAGGGCGACCAATCGGTTCCCGTCGCGCTGGTACGCCGTACCATGATGCGGCACTCTCCTACGGCGCAGTCGTATGGAACGATGCCGCCCGGCAGAGCCGGTATTACGATCTTGGAAAGAGCCTGGTAGGTTCCATCGGACAACTGCGAGACCCAGAAACTGTCTCGTGTATCCATTTCAATTTTTTCCCACGCATGCCAGTGCTTTCCATCCGCTGACCGGTAGCGGTAAATCCCGTCTGTATGTTTCGATTCGCCCGGAGCAAGCGGGAATCCGCGCACCACGTGAGACGAACCCTCGTAACTCGTCCAGCGAAAAATAAACATCTCATAGCGCCAGTCGGGCGGCGCGTCGGGATGAAGCATCACGGAAGCCTGCTGCGACAACCCACCCGACTCGAGGTCGAACAAAATGTTTGTCTTTTGTCCTTGATAGAGGGAGATATCCAACTCCGGCCGATTCCAATGAACGCCATCCTCAGACTCGGCGTAGGCCAAACTCCATCCTGTGGCCGGACCGGATGAAGCCGTTGGACGCGGGATGCGGCAGATGTACCACATCTTCCAGAGATCGTCGGTGGGATCGAGCAGCACCGTTCCGTAACTTGCGATGGAACCGAGGTCCCACGGAAACTTGGGCTCAAACAAAGGATTCGCAACGTCGTCCTGCGCAATCTCGATTCTCCACGCCACGTTGTGCTTCTCGGGAAAATCGGGACCCGTCAGAAATGAGAATTGAGAATCCTTGTTTGCCGTGTAGGCCGTCAGAGCCGGCGGCTTTGATGCACTCTTGGTTGCAGACTTTTTTTGCCATTGCCTGTGCCCGTTCGATGCAGTCGTTCAAAACCGCTTTTTGCTGCTTACTATTCCTCCGTCCAATCGAACGAGTACAAGCGAGTCTGGTTCATATAAAAACGTGCCCGAACCTCGCCCGCCGGGCATCGGTCTCCACCCTTCCACTGGATCAGCGCGGATTCGCTGTCCCCTTTGAAAACCTTGCAATCAGCGCGACTGAATCCAGGAATGGGTTTTTCATCTTGCACGAAGCCTTCTGCAAGCGGCCCCTCTCGTCCCGGGATCGACTTCCCGTGCAAGAGTTCTACTTGCAGCGAACCGTCGCGAATGGTCGCAGCATTCACGCGCAGGCGCTTCCCACTGACGGATAGCGGCTTTGTCCCCAGCATTCCCTCCATCGGACCGCCGCTGGCGGTTACAGCGGCCCACAACCTGCCGGCTTTCCAGGAGGCGCGACACCCGGCGCTGTGGAACCAGGTCATGTTGGCAAGCGGTGAGTAGGCATCCTGCTCCAGGCGGGCGCCGGTCGGGTAGTGAGGCCAGTTGAGATATCTTTCCTTCCGGAATCCTTGGACCACCTGTGTAGTCATGTAGTCCGCGTGCAAACCTTCACAACCTGCATAGTAGAAATAAAGCCTGCCCTTATGCTGAATCGGCGATTGCAGTGGCCAGATCATGCCGCCACCGTAATCTCCAAGATTGCTAAGACTCACACAGGGACGACGATCGGGCCGCCACCAATGCTTTCCATCGCGAGAAGCGGCAAACTGAATATCGATGGTTTGCGTGAGCAGGTGATAGACAGCCAAGGTCCCGATGTAGCCGCCGGATTCGGGAACAGTGTCCAGTTCCATGAACTGCGTATCCTGCGGATCCATCCAATCCGGCGTAATCACCGGCTCGTAACCCGACCAGTTGGTTCCATCGGGACTGGTGCGAACCACAATGATTCGACAGTCGCCGACGGACACGTCATACGGCACCAGACCGCCCGGTGGAACCGGAATAATTCCCTTGTAGTAAGTTCGATAACTCCCATCGGCGATCTGGTGAACCAGAACACTATCGCGCGTGTCCAGCGGAAGCTTCTCCCACGCCTGCCAATGTTTGCCATCCGCGGAATGGTAGCGGAATACTCCGGAAGTGCTCTTGGTCTGCCCCTCCGGCAGAGGGAATCCGCGCACCACGGAGTTAGGTCCTTCATTCTCCGGATAGCGCAAGAGATACATCTCGTAGCGCCAATCGGGCGGCGCGTCAGGATGAAGAATGATGGAAGGGTGCTGGCAAAGTCCGCCGGAATCGAGATCCAGCAGAATATTGGTTTTCTTCCCGTCCCGCAGCACGATATCGAGTTCGGGCCTCGTCCAATGGATTCCATCCTCCGATTCGGCATAGGTCAGGACGCGGCCAGCCGCCGGGTTCTCGCTTGGTCCTTTGCCGAGAGGCTTGCTCAGATACCATGCCTTCCACAGATTATCGGCGGGGTCGACAATCACCGAGCCATGCAGAAAAACGCAGGCACTGTCCCACTCATACTTCGGTTCCACCAATGGATTTTTCGGATCTTTCTCGGCTTCCTCAACTCGCCAGGCAATGTTGACTCTCTCCAGAAAATCTTCGCTCATCAGAAAGGAGAACTGCGCTTTTTCATTGGCGACGTAAGGGGGCAAGGGTGAGGGCACTGGGCTATTCTTGGCTTGAGCCTTCTTGGTCACTGCACTATCCTCCTGGATCCGAATCGAACGAGAGATTTTGATATTTCTTTTAACCAGTTCGAATATTACTTGTTAGATTAATGCACTATTTTCTTTAATTGTGAACGATATATAACAACAATGTAGCATCTTTAGTCAACTTAATACTTTATTGAAATAATACTTGACATGTCTTCATCCGCAAAATATAAACTGGTTTGTCATCCTTACTTATACCCCGGATTTTCTGGCCACCTAACCCACGAGACCGTAAGACTACGGAATGAGCTGTTAAATAAGTTCAGGGCCCACCTAATTATCAGGAGCTGGCGGTGCAATCTGAATTCCTTCCCAACCGACGAAAGGTGATATGGATTGGGAGTGAAGGGCTCCAAATTGCATTAGCCCTCGGCGGTGGTCACATCGCCGCTCTGCGTTTTCCCGGCATCCCCGCAGATGCCAATCCGTTCTGGACCCCTCCCTGGCCGTCGCTTGAACCGGAGGACGTCACTGACGATCTCGTGAATCAAGAGTATGGTGGGGCTCCGGAAGGCCGGCTGCTTGCATCGATTCTGGGACACAGTCTCTGCCTGGATTTGTACGGCGCTCCTTCTAAAGAAGAGACGCTCGCCAGTGCGGTGACTCATGGAAAAGCTGGAGTGCTGCCGTGGCAATGGAAACGCCCCGATAGCGGCACACTGGAAGGCGAATGCAAAGACGATCTCGCCCAGTTGCAGTTTTCCCGTCGCCTTCAGGTCAAGGGGAATTGCGTCGTCATCGAGGAGAAACTTCAAAATCTGTGTGCCTGGGACCGTCCTGTGGGATGGCAACAGCATGTGTCCCTGGGCTCTCCATTTTGCGAAGAGGGTTTTTGGGCCCAGTCAAACTGTGATCTGGGCTCAACGCATCCGCAAACCTTCGGTGCTGGCAGCAGCTTGACTCCGTGGCGTAAAACACAGTGGCCACTAGCGCCCCGTCAAGCGGGGGGCTCCTGCGACTACCGTCGGCCGCTCGAAGAAGGCGCCACCGCAAACGATTTCAGTGGATTTCGCGTGCGGCCCGCAGATGAACTCGGCGGCTTCGTCGCCGGAAACACCAATTTCTGTTTCGCACTGTTTTATGTTTGGCCTCGCCATTTCTTCCCCTGGATGGGGGTTTGGGACGAGAGGCATGCTCGGCACTTGAAACCATGGAATCAGAGTGCGTCGGTTCGCGCTTACGAATTTGGCGTGTCTCCATTTCCCGAGTCGCGGCGCGAGATGCTCAGCCGCCCCGTTCTTTTTGATCTGCCGACCTATATGATTCTGCCCGGAGATGCCACGCTCTGGGTGCGCTACATGTTAGGCATATTCCCGCGTGTCATCGAATCCGGCGATCTCGTCCTTTCCACCGATACGGCAACCCTGGTAAAGGATGGCCGTGAGCTCGGACGAGTGCAGCTCCCTGGAAACTGTGCGAGTTCGACGCGGGTAGAGATGGGCACGCCATGAAGATTGTCGACGTTCGCGCCACCACCGTTGCCATTCCCCTGGAAGCCCCGCTGCGCCATGCCAATGGGGCCCACTGGGGCAAATTTGTTCGCACCATCGTCGAGGTGGAGACTGATGACGGATTAATTGGACTGGGCGAAATGGGCGGCGGCGGAGAAGCGGCTGAACAGAATATTCGTGCCCTAAAGCCATATCTCGTCGGCCACGATCCTCTGCAACTGGAACAGCTCTACTGGAAAATCTGCAATCCGACGGCCTCGCTTTACAACAACCGCGCGCAAATGCACGCTGCTATCGAATTCGCATGTATGGATTTAGTCGGCAAGAAACTTGGTATCAGGGCCTGTGACCTGCTGGGCGGCGCCTTACGAGAAGAAATCCCCTTCGCCAGCTATCTGTTTTACCGCTACGCCGATCCCCAAACCGGTGTAGGAGGCGAGGAAACTCCTGATGAGATGGTGGACGCCGCGAAAAAGCTCAAGGCCGAGCACGGCTTTCATGCCCACAAACTGAAGGCAGGCGTTTTTTCTCCCGATCATGATCTGGAAGTCTTCCTGGCTCTCTCCGCCGCTTTTCCGGAAGACTCGCTTCGCATTGATCCCAACGCGGCATGGAGCGTCGAAGAATCAATCCGCATAGGTCGTGCCATTGAACATGTGCGCAATGACTACTACGAAGATCCCTGCTGGGGCCTCGAGGGAATGCGCCGCGTACGTGCGAGTGTGAACATCCCCACCGCCACGAATACTGTCGTGGTGAATTTTGAACAACTGGCTGCCTGCATTCGGCTCGACGCCATCGACGTGATCCTCCTCGATACTACATTTTGGGGCGGACTGCGCCAGGCATGGAAAGCCGGTATTGTGTGTGAGAAGTTCCAACGCGGAATCAGTGTTCACTCCAGTGGTGAACTCGGCATTCAGCTCTCCACCATGCTCCATCTCGGCGCCGCACTGCCCAATCTGACATTCGCCGCGGACGCCCACTATCACCACCTCAAAGACGACATTATCAAGGGCGGCAAAATGAAGTACGCGGACGGCAAAATCGCTGTCCCTGCCGGTCCCGGCCTGGGAGTGGAGCTTGATCGCGACAAAATGCAGCAATATGCGGATCTCTTTCGCACGGCGGGCGGCTACGCTTACGATCGCGACCCTCACCGCCCTGATTGGTTCGCCATCGTGCCGGAAACTCGATTTGCCCGGCCGCGACAGGGAAAACTAACCAGTAAATCCGTAAGGCGGAAACAATCATGAGTGGTGTGAAACCCTGGGCAAACAGAGTTGCGGTAATTACGGGTGGGGCATCGGGCATCGGTGAAGCAACCGCTGAGGAATTCGCGGCCCGCGGCGCGCGAGTCGCCATTCTGGACAGGGCGGCGGTCAGCTTCCGCTCTGCGAGAAACTTTCTTTCACTAGCCTGCGACGTGTCCTCCGGGTTTGCAGTGGAGACAGCCGCGGCTCGGATCTTTAGCGAATTGGGACCGGTCTCTTTTCTGGTGAACAGCGCGGGCATTCAACGCTATGGCACAGGCACGACGACTTCGGAGGAGGTTTGGGACGAGGTCATGGCGGTAAACCTTAAGTCCATGTTCCTGACCTTTCGCGCGTTCTTTCCATTCATGAAAGATGCTGGTGGATCTGTGGTCAATGTGTCCTCGGTACAGGCGCTCGGAGCTCTGCCAAACTCAGTGGCCTACGTAACCAGCAAGCATGCCATTGCGGGACTCACCCGCGCATTGGCGATTGACCATGCTGTCGATAACATCCGGGTGAACTGTGTTTGCCCGGGATCCGTCGATACACCCATGCTTCAGGCCAGCATCAAAAACAGCGCGGGACTGGAATCGTTATTGCGCGATATAGGTCAGCTTCATGCCCTCGGACGTATTGCTCGACCCGAGGAGGTAGCGAAGCTAATTGCTTTCTTGTGCAGCGATGACGCCTCATTCATCACCGGTGGAATTCATGTTGTCGACGGAGGCATGACGGCGTTGGTCACCGGGAAACCTCCCGTTAAGGGGTAGCCAGCGATGACTTCCCGGCGCGACTTCATGAATTCAGCCGCCGCACTCACCAGCACAGCGCTGATGGGTGGACTGACGGCGCTACCACGCAAGCCACAATCTCATACCGTAGCGAGGGATGAATCGGTGGAAAACGGGAAACGTGACTACAGTGCCCAGCCGTTTAAGGTCGGAGTGGCGCTAGGCGAAAGTACCACCGCTGGCGGAACCGCAACCAGCCGCGAGCTAACGTGGGTAAGCCGGCTCGCCGATCTGATCAATGAATCTCAGCTGGAACCGATTCAGATGATCAACAGTGGGATCGGCGCCAACTTGATCTCGAGCAGAAGCACCAGCTACGAACAATCGGGCAAGCCCAGCGCTATGGAGCGTTACCAGAAGCATGTTGTTGATCATCATCCCGACCTGGTGCTGATCTCTTATGGTCTCAACGACGCGCGTGGCGGAACGCCACTGGCCCAGTTCCTGGAAGACTTGCGACACATCATTTTGGACATCAAGGAGAAGACCCGCGCGGCAGTGGTCGTTGTGAACGCTTATTTCATGACCGGATTTGATCGTTACCTTCCCTACAATCAGGCTAATATCGCGACCTTCATGGGTTACAACTGCGGCATCAGGAGAATTGCAGAAGAATGTGACGTGTTGTATGCGGATGTCTTCGCAGCGCAGGACATGGCAATCTGGCTTATCGATCCCGACGGTGTACATGCCAATAATCTGGGCCATCGCGTGATTGCGAACCGCATTTTCGAGGTGCTGGCCCAAAACTGCAGCGGCCTGTCGCAAAAAGCGTTTGAAATGAGGAAGACTTTCAAGCAGTGGCGGGACGAATCGGTGCTGAAACAACTCTACTGAAAGGCACCGCCATTCCGGGATGATCGCGAAAAACAAAACTACTTGTTCTCAAGCTCAGGATAGAGTGGCAAACCGATCCACGAGCCCTCTTGCTTCGCGGAACGGCGCGCCGCTTCAATGAGTTCTACACATCGCAAGCCTTCGCGCCAGGTTAAACAGGGTTCGGTTCCGTCGACGATCCAGCGGACAAATTCCCGCGTCTCTTTTCGCAGAGCTTCGTTAGCGCCAACCGGATCTCCTCCGGGCTCTTCGAATCGCTCGTGGTGCTCTTCCGATTCCGCCAGCGACCTCCAGTAGAGATCGACCTCCTGGAACGATGTCACCAGCCGCATGCCCCCTTCCCGGCATGTCACCTCTGCACCGTAGACCTGACGGTATCGCCGCAGCGGATAAGACAGAGATACTCCAAGAAACCCAATCGCACCCGACTCAAATCGAAGCGTCACGTGGATTGAATCGGAAAAATCATAGCGCATATCTACCTGCGGCCCCGCAACGGCGGAAACAGCCTGCACATCGCCGCAGAGGGCACGCATCCAATCCAGTTCGTGAACTCCGGAAAGAGCCAGGACTCCTCCACTTTCGGATTCACGGGTCCACCAGCCCTGGAAGTCGTCGGCCCTTGCGTCGAAATAGCCAACAATGGACATCGCAGCAACCTGCCCCAACTGCTCGCGAAGCTGAATCATCTTGGCCCATGGCTGTCTCAATCGGCGCTTATGGCCGACCATCAGCTTCACTCCGGCTGCTTCACAAGCACGGACCATCCTCCAACAGTCAGGTACTGTCAGGGCCATCGTCTTTTCGCAAAACACGTGCTTCCCCGCGTGCGCGGCTGCCACCGCAATGGGCGCGTGGGTAAAGTTCGGGCCGGTCAGCGCCACTGCGTCAATATCCGTTCTCTGCAGCAGGCTCTTGTAGTCAGCAAATTCTGCCACCTTCATCCCGGTGGATTCCACAAATCTGGATCGAGATTTGGGACTGGGATCACAAATCGCCATCACATCGGCGACTTCACCAATAAATGTCGCGAGGATCGGGCTGAAATTCCCGGTGCCAATCATCGCGAATCGGAGTTTGTGTCCGCCCATGAAAACGTCCCTTCAGAATTTCGGGTTGTGTAATCGCAGGCCACGCACACCCGGATTGTCGAACCTCTGGACCGTGGCTCGATCAAGCGACGAGGCCAACAACAGTTCCCTGTTCGGCCCCGCAAAAGCTACGTGGCAGGGGCCTCGCAGCGCTTCCCCTTGCCAATCTTCCGCGAAGACTTCCAGCCGTCGTGTGATTACATCGAAGACGCAGATCTTATCTGGTCTGTGACAGGCAATCCACATGCGCCCGTCCGCATCGAACGCGATCCCGTCCGGAACGTGACGCGGCATGTGCACCACGCGCTCAACCTCTCCCGCAGAACCATCTTTCTTAATCGCGATTCGCGAGATGCTGTTGCCCCAGGTCTCCACGTAGTAGACGAATGCTTCCTCTGGGTCGAGCGCGATACCATTGGGCGTATCGATCGGCTGCGCACACCAGACTTCCGCGTCGCCACCACCCGGAGGGATGCGGTAAATGTGGCCATCTATTTTTTGGGACCAGGAGCCGGTATCGGAAATGTACATGTTTCCGAAACGATCGAAAGCGGGTGTGTTCGCGCTCATGAATCCTGCTCCGGCAGGCCCGTTCGAATAGACGCTCTGCTTCCCTTCCGGAGTAATCTTGACGACCTGGCTGCCGGGGATATCCGGCTGCGCGCAGTAGAGATTTCCGTCCGCATCCACTACCTGGCCCAGTACTCGTCTAGGAGCTGTCGAGGCGAACGCTTCCGCGGTGTTGGCCGTGATATCTAATCTGAAAACCCGGCAGGTGTTGAACCCGGTGGTGTAGGCTTCCCCCCGGGGGCCGACCGAAATCGACTCGTTGTGGTCGACGCCACTAATATGATCGACGTTTTTCAAATCGTATGGTTCTAAAAGGTCTCTGTTCAAGAACTTCTCCTCCTAGACAAGCACGAAGCCACCGTCCGCCTCGGGAAAGCTATACGCGTGCAGAGAATGATATGGATGCTTCGCGATAAAATCCCAATTCAGATCGACACCAAGACCGGGTTTGCTGGGGAGTTCCAGGTATCCGTCTTTCATCCGCGGACCATCCTGCTGCACTTCATTAAAGAAGGAGTAATAGCGCCAGTGCTCCAGAGTGAGAAAATTGGGCATAGCCAGGCAGGCATGGAGATTAGCCGCAAGCGCGACCGGACCGTAGGGGTTGTGGGGAGCAACTTTAATGTTGTAGACCTCGGCCATCGAAGCGATCCGCAGCAGCTCCGCAATTCCGCCACAATGTGTGATGTCTACCTGAAGAACATCCACAGCTCCAAGCTCGAGCCACTCTCGAACCCCCCAACGGGTTAGCTGTCTTTCGCCGGCGGCAATTCGAACTCCCGGCCAGGCGCGGCGCAATTCGACCAGCGAACGTGGACTATCCGAATTGACCGGTTCCTCCACGAACAGCAAATTGAGGTCATAGACTTTCTCGATCAGGCGATGGGCCGCCTGCGGGGAGAAGTTGCCCAAGCAGTCCATCATCAGGTCGAAATCTGGGCCCACGGTCGACCGCAACCGGGTAAACAGCGCGGCCGCGGTATCGATCTGTTTGTCCTCGTTGTAGGGATGATGGTAGCCGCCCGGTCCGGTCTTGAATCCGTGGAATCCTTCGGCGACAGCTGCTTCGACTTCCACAATCTCATCCGCTAATCCCAAATCGTTGCGCACATAGACCTTGACCCGGTCGCGCACAGCCCCGCCCAGCAGCTTGTACACCGGCTGGCCGTAGGCCTTTCCCGCAATGTCCCACAGGGCCTGTTCGATTCCGCTGATCGCGCTGGATTCGACGATTCCTCCTCGCCACCAGAACAGCCTCTGCATTTCCTGCCATGCGCGGGTGATCCGGGTAGGATCTTTGCCGATCAGGTAGGGGCCAAAATGTTTCTCAATCATCGCCACCACGGCGTGCTCGCAATTTTCCGTGGTAGCTTCTCCTACGCCAGTAATTCCCTCATCGGTCTCAATGCGGACAAATATCCAGTTCCGTCGCGCTGCTTCCACTCCGTGCCGCGGAAGCACAACTCCCATCACCTGGGTCGACACTTTCACAATCTTCATATCGTTGCCACCCTCCCGCGAGTGACCAAGTGGTTAGTGACCACTATTCGTGACTGCGATTTCATTTTCAGGCAACCCCGCATTTGGCGAACCTTTTTCGCGCATGAACCAGAGCAGAGCCGCGGCGCTCAGCAAAGCGGTGAACAGGGGAGCGCAGAGAATTCCGGTCTGAACTCCAAAGCGATTTCCAATGGTTCCGATAAGGAACGGGCCGACCGCCGCTCCCACATTCCCCAAGCCGGCAAAGAGTGAAAATGCGGTCGCCATGCAGTTGGAAAACTTTCCACCCAGGTACGAATTGAGTGAAGGTCCAATGGCTGAAACGAATACCCCTGCCAGGGTGAACATGATCGCCCCCAGGAAGTAACTGGGAGACAGGATTGCACCCAGGAATGCCGCGGTCTCGCCGATTGCGCAAACCCCGATCACTACCAGTTCAGGAATTGCCCAGCGCATGGTGATCCAACTGAGCATCAATCGCCCGGCAAGAATTCCCGCGGCGTTGAGGCTGAGCAAATACGCGGCATGGCCGGGGTCAATATGCAATTTGGACACGTACAACTGGCCCATGAACGAAATCATCCCTGCCTGCCCCACACCGTGGCAGAATTCCAGCACGACCGCCACATAGAACGCGGAGACAGTGAGGACACTTTTGATAACTGAGAGCCCTCCTCCGGGAGTGTCCGGTTTGAAACTGTCTCCCGGCATGCTGGCAGAGCGCATGAACATGGCCCAGATGAAAAGCCCGGCCATCACCAGGGCGGCGGCGAAGTAACCCAGGCGCCAGCTCATTTTCAGATGCTCGGCCTCCACAAACCACCATCCCAGCATCGCCGGGCCGATCATCGAACCACCGGAATCACTCAGGCTCGTAATGAAGAAAACGCTTTGTCGCTTTTCCCGAAAGTGTCCGCTGATAATCGAGTTTTCGATCACTACCAGCGCGATGATGGCAAACCCGAACACCCCGGAGCAAAGAAGCACAAAGCTGAACTTCTGAGCGCCGCCTATCACTACCAATACTGCCCCGGCCATCGCAAGAGCGACCATCGCGGAGCGCTTCAATCCGATGGCCGAGATTACAGGACCACCAACCACACTGAACACCAGGCAGCTGATGAAGAAAATGGACTGGGCATGGCCCATCTGTCGCAAGGATGTGCCAAACTCGCGATAGAAAATCGGAAAGCTGGCCGGCAGAAAGTTGTAGACC
The DNA here is from genome assembly GCA_963814725.1 of Terriglobia bacterium. GTDB lineage: Bacteria > Acidobacteriota > Terriglobia > Terriglobales > Acidobacteriaceae > JAIQFF01. The sequence goes on along the minus strand of CAWFDY010000008.1, from coordinate 784,012 downwards.
GCCCCATAGCCCACGCCGAGCACGATGACGAACCAAAATACTGGATCCTTCCAGATTGGTCTGTGGAGGGTTTCGAGCGGCGGTGCTTCCGTTGTAACCATCGCGGTGCTCCTTTTCAGTTTGGACAGAACTACCGGAAGCGGCTCGGAACAAGTTCTAAAAATTCCTGGGATGCAATTCACCCACTGCCTACGGCTCTCTCTTAGAAGTGCACTGTAACTTTGGCCGAGCCTCGAAACGGTTCAACGACGACCCGCTCCGTCTCCGGATCGTAGGCGCCGCCCTCGACGTTCTTCGCTTTGATCCCGGCAGGGTGCGGTATGCGGAGCTCAACTCGCTCCGGCCGCCGGTCCGAATCACACTCCACCTCGGCATCGATGTGTCCTTGTCCGAGTCTGGAGTCCACGGTCAACGAGAGCGTACCGAAGTGACTTGCCACCTTGGTGAGCGCGATTCGTTTTCCATCCTCCATGTAGCTTCGAGGGATGCCGGCCAGAAGCTGAAGCGTCTTGCCTTGCTCCATGTAAAGCATCCATCGGGTTTCCATGAGAAACCATGCTTCTTCGTGAGTCTTGTGCGCGCTGGCGCGGAAATAGTGCTCCCAAAACGTAAAAGTTTCACGATCCGCAAGGCTGGCCATCGTGTTGTAGTAAGCCTTCAGGAAGGCCTTCGTCTCCCCGCGCATCAAATGAATCCAGGGATGTCGCGAGTAGTAGGGCTGGCTGAAAACCACATTGCGCTCCGTCATCAGCTCGCAATGGAAATCGAGCAGGAACGCTACGGACGGCTCATGCGGCTCAAGAACCTCCTGATAGACCAGATAGAGAGGGCCGAGAAGAGAGTCACGTGTGACCATGGAGCCGTGGGTGTGCCAGGCACTCCCATCGATGTGCAGGGCTAGTGGTCCACGTGACTCTACCCACGGTGGGCACGTTGGGCACCACCGTCCATCCCCCAATGGCACGACCGGGGACGATGCCAAGACTGTGAAAAAGGCCCCTCGAATGTCGGCTTTTAGTCGCTCGGCTTCAGCTTTCCATTCCGCTCCTTCGGGCAATCCAAGACTCTCGAATATCTCCCCCATCCGGCTTAATCCTAGGTAGACATACCCGTTAAACATGAACGAGCGGAAGGGGTCTTCAGGATCGGCAGTTTTTCCTTCCAGCATGCCGTAACCCTTCCCTCGAAGATCTTCCCGCTGATTCCGCTTACGTCCGCGCAGCAAAAACTCACAGGACTTGCGTACCTTGGGAGCGATTTCTCGAATCCAGACATCATCATGGGTATAGCGATAGTGGTCGCCAATGGACCATAGCGCCGCACCCGTCTCCAGTTGAAAGTTATTGAAGTTTTGTATGAAACCATCGTCATGCTGCTTCTCAAGAAAAAAGTTTAGCGACCTCTGCGCGATATCGTGCCACCCCATCGAATCCATAAATTGGACGATCGGTGCAGTCTCAGAACCAATCGGAGGATAGTCCCCGATCGTCGCAGCCAGGGCACCGTCGGGCTGGCGCCCATAAGTCACCAGATCGAGGTGCAAGAGTCCCGCTTGAATCATCTGGTTAATTCTGGGTTCCGGGGTTTCGATGCGTGCTGCTCCCTGCTGGAGCCTGGAATTCCAAAAAGCCTTGCATTCGTCATGGCGCTGTTGAAACAGCGCTTTGGTCAACTCCCGGGCGCGTTCAAGAGAGATGGGACGATGAGGAAGAAACACATCCAGAACAGTGGTTTCACCCGGCTGTAACAGGATGACAACCTCCTCCTGCTCCAGTGGTTTTCCGTCTAGTTTGGATATAGAAAACACTCTTCCGCTTTCATAACTGGCAAATCCGGTTTCTCCGTCCAAATGCCATTTCAGCGCATCACCCTCGCCTGACCCTTTCGACGGCCAGATGGTTCTAAGAAATGCATAACGCGGCGATGAGAAGGTATTGGTGGCAGAAATGCGCAGGAAGAGAACGGTTTCCTCGCCGTCCTCCAGCTCTGCCGGCAACAGTGAATCGAACCGATCCTGCTGCGCCGGCGTGAACATGTGCTGCTTGGCGTGGCCGTCGGCCAGCAAGTAGTCTGTCCCCCGCAGCGTTTGCGGGCTTAGTGTTCCAGTTTCCAGAGTGGCAAAGGTGATGAGGCTGTACTCGATTTCTCCATCGACCATTCTCCCGCCAAGGATCGGGAGGACGTCACCCTCCAGACGCCGTTCAAGATTGTCGCAAACACCCCATCCGCGCCCCATCACAAATTCATATCGAAATGGCTTCCGCTCATTTTCCGGCAGCAGGGCTTGAAAGTAGTGAAACCTCGGCTCGATCCACTCGATCTTCTCGCCTAACGCGAATATTCGCATGTTCCGGCCCACACCGAGCCAGGTGTGACAGCTCATGCGGCGGACATCCTTTGCCGCTGATTCAAAAGATTCCTCTGGCCCCGTGCCGATTTCCTGCAGGCGAGTGCGCCCGCCGCGCTTCACGATCTCGGATTCGACTTGCGCGAAACTTCGCTCATCCTCAGCGTTGGTGACAACCACGTCGTACTCGGGGATAAATATCGGAAAGCGCAGATTGACGTCGCGCATCAGAAAACTGAAAGCATGGTCTTCGGTGCTGATCGAAACAATCGTGGGGTTTGTGCTGTAACGGCGGCTTACTCCTTCGAGCCGGAGCGTGATCCTGAAGGGTGCGGATTCCGTACAAGAGAACTGGTCTCCACTGACGCTGCCGCGGCCGGTGACGACGTCCATGCCCACAAGTCGCCCATCGCTGACACGAACTTGTCCCTCCGGCCTTCCAGACTTCCATTCAATTGAGATTTCCTTTTGAATCGCCGAATCCATCGCTTGCTCCGACCTCGAATACACGCGCCTGGCGCATTGCGGTTGGTCTTAAGTTTTGTGGGCGGGCTTTCGCTTCTTTTGTGGTCGAAGCTGTTCACTCAGCCGAGCGCAGTCCTTTCCGCAAAACCTGCGGCTGGCTTCCTGTTCCTCAACAACAAACTGCTTTTGGGGAATCAACATGCCACAGCAATCGCAGTAGAACATTGTTTGTTCGTACCACATGGTTCTGTTTTCTACCCACCGTCCTCGAACCGGTGGTTGTGACCTAGCGTTTGTACGCATAATGTTCTCGCGCAGCCTCCGCGGAGATATAGCCCTGCCGGATGTCGTCTTCGATTTCTACAGTGGAGCGCTCTTCCGCCGGATCGTACCCGCCCCCGCCAGGGGACTCGATGATGACCTCGTCACCCTCTTTCAAGACAATACGAGTGAACTTGGTAGCGGAAACTGTTCCAAATACTTCGGAGAAGGTGGCGAAGTCCTTTTGCCCTTTTTTCTTGACCAGCAGCTTTGCACTCGCGCCGCCGGCGCCGCCAAATAATCCCCAGGCGTGGGTTCTGGTTCGGTCCAGGAGCGCGCTGACGGTGATCTCCGGCGCCATTACTCGGAGCCTTCGCGCACTTCCAAGACCACCACGGCGCTTTCCCACCCCGCCAGAATCCTTGCGCATCGAGTACTCCATGGTGAGGAAGGGAAACTTGGTCTCGAACACTTCGACCGGAGTGTTGCGGCAGTTGCCGTTTACCGGACACATCACTGAATTTCCATCATGCGTGGCCGTTCCGCCCCACCCACAACCCTCAAAATGGTAGTTCGTGTAATACTCGCCGGTTTCGGGATGCAATCCCCCGAACAAAAAGTTGCATGCAGTGGCTCCTTCCGCGGCTGCTGTCCGCGCCGGGATCGCCTGGCTCAATGCTGCCACCACGACATTCTGAATATGCGGATGAGTTTCAGTGTTTCCCCCCACTGACGGGCCGGGATGCCGGACATTCACCAGGGTTCCCGGCTTGGTCAGAATTCGCACCGGGCGAAAACAGCCTGAGTTGCGGGGAATGTCTCGGTTGGTTACATGCAGGAGGGCGCTGTAGGTGGCCGCGGCAGTGACAACAAACGTAGCATTGATCGGCCCTCGAGCCTGCGGATCAGAAGCGGTCCAGTCGGCAAGAATCTCATCACCGGCCACAATCAGCTTTAGACGCATCCACACCGGCTGATCCGTGATTCCGTCGTCTTCCATGCAATCGGCTGCTTCGTAGACGCCATCCGGAATTTCCCGGATCTCAGCTCGCATCCAGCGCTCGGAATAATCCAGCAACTGGTTCGAGGCTTCGGCAAGTAAATCAGCATCGTAGCGTTCGAGCAGCTTGAGTAGCCGGTCCTCGGCGATGCTTAGCGAGCCGATCATTGCGTGCAAATCACCCCAACTGGATTTTGGAGTACGGTGGTTGCTCAGAATGATTTTCCACACATCCTTTACATACTCGCCCCGGCTCATGATCTTGATGGGAGGCAGTCGCAAACCTTCCTGATAGACCTCGGTCGCGTCCGCAGCGAATGATCCTGGCGCCATCCCACCAATCTCACCCACGTGTGCGATATTGGCGACAAAGAACCTTAGCTTTTTGCCAAAAAACACAGGCTTCAAAACCATATGCTCCGGCATATGGCACTGCCCGCGATAGGGATCGTTGTGGATGACCACATCCCCCGGTTCGAAGGAATCCAGTCCTAGTTCTTCAATCGTCCACTTCACCGCATACTGCGCCGAACCGATCATGGTGGGGCAAAACTCCGCTTGCCCGATCATCTCGCCGCGCGGCGTGAAGATGACACACGAAAAGTCCAACGCCTCATTAAAGATGGGGGAATAACTGGTGCGCATCATCGCCGTTCCCATCTCACGGCAGATATTCACCAGGGCGTTGTTGATGACGGTCAGGGTGACGATGTCGAGCTTATTGGACTTGGCTTTCTTCATAGTGCAATCGTAATAACGCCTTTGCGGTTCACGGTCAGCGTGTTGCCGGGATGCAGCAGTATGGTTGAATCCTCTTCTTCGATCACCGCCGGGCCTTTCAGCTTGCTGCCCGAAGGCAAGCTGCTGCGGTTAAACACCCGACAGGGAACATAACCCTTATCCTTGAAGTACACCGGTCGTTTATGGATGGGGAAGGGCAGTTTTCCTTTTGCAATATCTTTGAGCCGGGGCGATTTGGAAGCGCCGATGACTTTCACATTGAACCGGATCAGTTCGATTACCTCTCGGCTGATGGAATAGCCGTAAAACTGCTGATGAAGTTTGTGGAATTCCTCAAACACCGCCTCGAGTTTATGGCGGTTAATCGTGCCGGCTGCAATGCTTACGTCATGTTCATAGTTCTGGCCGGCATAGCGCATGCTGATCGATCGCTGCACCACGTGCTTACCGTGGTATCCCTCTTCTCGGAGTTCTGCGACCGCGGATTTCATCATTTTCCCAAACAGCTTGTCGACTTGCGCAGCTTCTACATCGGAGGAGCGGAAGCGCTGACTGAGGATTTTGTCCACCTGGAAATCGGCAATCAGGGTGCCGAATGCTGAGCACAGGCCAGGATAGAGGGGCACGACAATGCGGCGCATACCGATTTTTTCGGCGATCCCTCCGGTATGAAGCGGACCTGCGCCGCCGAACGACACTAGCGCAAACTCACGAGGATCGAGTCCGCGTTCAACCGAAATCACGCGGATGGCGTTCGCCATATTCTCGTCGGCGACGTCGATGATTGCTTGAGCCGCCGCGGCTCGGTCCAGACCCATTTTTTCTCCCAGGGCTGAGACAGCGCTTTGGGCTCTGGCGGGGTTCAGTTTCATCCTGCCGCCAAGAAAGTACTCGGCATTCAGTCTGCCCAGCACCAGATTCGCGTCGGTAACCGTTGCTTCACGGCCACCCTGGTCGTAGCAAGCCGGGCCCGGATCGGCCCCGGCGCTCTGCGGTCCCACCCGGAGAAAACCTCCCTTATCAACCCGTGCGATGCTGCCACCACCCGCGCCGATTGAGCTGACGTCGACAAACGGAGCGCTAATCGGCATGCCCCATTCGACTTCATAGTTGGTGACATGGGAGAGCGCGCCATTTCGAACCAACCCTACATCACAACTGGTTCCGCCCATATCCAGCGTCACCAGATTCTGTTCGCCGGCCAGTCGCCCGAAATATCTGGCGCCGATAATTCCTCCGCTCAGGCCAGACAGCACTGTGTTTACGGGCTGGCGTTCCACTGCGGCGGCGGTCGCGTGTCCCCCGTTCGACTTCATAATCGTCCAGGGCCTGGGAGGTCCAAGCTGCCTCAGGCCGGCACGTACACTTTCGACATAGCGGATTAACATCGGCTTGATGAAGGCGTCAACGACCGTAGTAGAGCCACGCTCGTATTCGCGCCAAATTGGCGCTACTTCATGCGAAATGGAGAGCGGGATGGCCGGGAATTTCAACGCCAGGAATTCTTTCAGAGCCAACTCGTGCTCAGGGTTCAGATACGAGAACAACAGGCATACCGCGATGGACGCATCCTGACCGGGAGACTCCTGCAGGCGTTTCTCTATGTTGGTCGCCACACGCTCCATCTCCCCGGAACCGAGAGAAATCTGTACTCTTCCCCGCGCGTCAATGCGCTCCCGGATGCCCAGGCAGTCATACCGCTTGACCAGTGGCTCCGGCTTCTCCCACTCAAAGGAGTAATGATGGCGGCGATTCATGCGTTGAATGAACAACACATCCTCAAAACCCGCCGTGGTAACGAAGATTACCCTGGCGCCGTGCCGCTGAAGGAGCGCGTTGAGACCGAGAGTGGTTCCCAGAACGATGGAGGAAGCACGTTGGATGTCGAGTCCAGATTCGCGGATAACCCCGACCAGGGACTTGATTGAATCTTTAGGGGAGGAAGGAAACTTACCGACGATGAGCCCGCCGGTGGCGTCGTCCAGCCCGACCAGATCGGTAAACGTGCCACCGGTATCGATACCGCATCTGACGCTGGGACGAACAGAGAGGCCTTTTGACATAAAATCGCGTGGTTTGACCGTCAAGATCTTCCGGTATTGCAGTCTGTTACCGCAACCTGCTCTGGCCGGTCTACCTGCTGCAGTCTGCCCGGCGCTCGTCAGCGGAGGAACACTTTTCAATTCCCGCAATCGATCGGAATCAATACAGCGCGGTTTTCTAAACCAAAATCTCGAACAGGTGCAACCTAATTAAAAGGATGCCGATTGTCAAGCGGTTTTGTTTATGAAAGCATTAAGTATTCTGTAAATTGGCATAGATGATGCATGATAATTCATTATTGTATTATATGTGAAGTTATATCTGGATTTAGGCCTTTAATAATAGGATCGTATGAGAAACGTTGCTACTCCGCAAACTGCAGTCTCGTCTTGAACTGAGGCTTACCCTGGATTCCAACCCGCAGGCGATATAAGGGCCCGCCAATGCATCCCGAGCCAGGGTCGTAATTCGGGGGTACCAGAGGCGAAGGAAAATACTGCGCGGCGGAAGTTATGAAGAGGTCGCTGAGATTGGACCCTCCAAACGCGACCGATGACGTCTGCTTGGCCGGCGTGGGAATTCTCCGTTCGACCTTACCTTCGCGATCGTAACGGACCACACAACCACCATACCATTGAGCCGACCACAGAAAGCCTTCGGAGTCGACCGCCAGTCCATCGGGCACGCCTTCATCCAGTGGCACTCGCACCAGGACCGAGCGGTTGCGAACCTCGCCGGTTTGAACATCGTAGTCGTAGCGATAGATGATACGGGCAGCTGAATCGGTCAGGTAGACTTCCTTCGCGTCGGGGGAGAATCCAATCCCATTGGCCAGGTGAATGCCATCATCAAGGACGCTGGCGCTTCCGTCCGTGTCCACCCGGAATAGGCAGCCGAGCTTGTAATCGTTCGCGGGTTCATAGAAGCAGGAGCCGGCCAGAAAACGCCCCATGGGATCGGCGGCAGCGTCATTCATCTGGCAAACTGCGCCGTCAACTTCGCCAGCGATCAGCCGCAGGTTCTCTGCGCCGTCCCAGAACCAGATGCCTTTGGTATTTGCGATGACGAATCCACCACCGTGGTTCAGGGCAAAACCTGTCACTTCAATTCCGGTGCGCAAGACTTCGCTCTTCCCTGCCCGGAAACGACAGAATTTGAAGCCTACGCAATCCGTCCAGTAGAGGGTGGCCGTGTCTGGGTCCCACACTGGCGCCTCCCCGTTGAGATCGCCGAAATCCGCGACAATTTCGGGCTTTTGCATGGCGCTCCCCTGGGATGACAGATCTCGGAACGGATGTCGGGACTGATGTCAGGAACGACCGACGATAGGCTCATACGGCTCGTCGCCGGATTGGCCCACCAGGAAGTCGAAGTCGCATCCCTTATCCGCCTGCAGAATGTGATCGAGAAACATCGTGTAGTAGCCGCGGCGGTATTTCTTGTGGGCCGGACACCAGGCTTCCATCCGGTTGCGCAATTCCGCGTCTGACACAAGAAGATCGAGTCGCCGGTTCTCCACATCGAGTTTCACCGAATCACCGTTTCTGACGATGGCCAGGGGACCGCCAATCGCCGACTCGGGGGAAATGTGAAGCACCACGGTGCCGTAGCTGGTTCCGCTCATGCGAGAATCGCTGATCCTGACCATGTCGGTGATTCCGCGCTTCAGAAGCTTGGAGGGAATCGGAATCTGGCCCCATTCCGGCATACCGGGCCCGCCCACCGGGCCTCCGTTCTTCAGCACCAATACGCAATTTTCATCGACGTCCAAGGCAGGATCGTCAATTTTCTGCAGCATCTCCTCATATCTTTCAAAGACCACTGCCCGCCCGGTGTGTTGCAGCAGATGCGGCGAGGCGGCTGAAGTCTTCAAGACCGCGCCCTTCGGGCTCAAATTGCCGTGCAGCACGGCAAGAGCACCATCGCGATACAAGGGTTGCTCAAGCGAGCGAATTACATCGGAATTGTGACACTCCGCGCCTTCCACATTCTGCGCGATCGTCTTGCCGCTGACTGTCAACTCATCTCCATGAAGCAGCGATAGCATTTGCTTCATCAGCGCCGGGACGCCGCCCGCGTAATAAAAATCCTCCATCAAATATTTACCGCAAGGCATGATATCGGCAAGGGTAGGAGTAGAGCGGGCCAATTCATCGAATTTGGCTAGCGGCAGGGTAATACCGAGCCTGCCCGCAATAGCCGTAACGTGGATGACCGCGTTCGTTGAACCACCCAACGCCACGAAAACTCGAATCGCATTCTCAAAGGCCAACGGCGTCATGATGCGCGAAGGACGGAGATCTTCATTGATGAGCTCAACGATGCGCCGACCGCTGGACTCGGCCATGGCGTAGCGCCGTGAATCCACCGCTGGGATGCTGGCGCAACCGGGGAGGGTCATCCCCAACGCTTCTGCCAGACTGGTCATCGTGCTGGCCGTTCCCATGGTCATGCAGTGACCGGGACTTCGAGAGATCGACGCTTCCAGTTCCTCCCATTGGGCATCGCCGACGCGACCGGCGCGCCTTTCGTCCCAGGTTTTCCAAAGATCCGTCCCAGATCCCACCCTCTGGTTTCGCCACATTCCGTTCAACATGGGGCCGCCCGGCACCAGGATCGCAGGAACGTCGATGCTGGCAATCCCCATCAATTGCGCCGGTGTAGTCTTGTCGCATCCACAAAGCAGGATCACCCCGTCCAAAGGATGGGAGCGCACCATCTCCTCGACTTCCATCGCCATGAGGTTGCGGTAAAGCATGGCTGTGGGCATCATCAACTCCTCACCCAGGGAGATGGTATTGAACTCCAAAGGAAAGCCGCCCGCTGCCCATACTCCGCGTTTCACCGCGTCCGCCACAGCTCGCAAGTGCATATTGCAATTGTTGAGTTCACTCCAGGAATTGCAGATCCCCACTACAGGGCGGTTTTCGAATGATTTGGGAGTAAAGCCTTCCGAACGGAGGGCAGCGCGGTGGTTGAAACCTACTTCGTCGTCCCTGTCGAACCAACGAGAACTGCGCCAACTCCGAGCCATGATCGCTTTCTGATCGCCTTAAACTGATTTTAAATTACGACACATGTATATATAGGTGCAGAGCGTAGCGTGTCAACAATTAGTTCATTATAGAATGAATCTTTGACAATTTAGCAGGTTTATTGGCAGCATAATTTATTACTAAACTTAAACATTGATCTCCGGTAATTTGAAGTCGATGCGCTAAGTCGTTTGATGTTAGAGCGGATTGTCTGCTCCCGCTCCAACTCGTCTCACCATTCCTAGTGTGATTCCCGCCTGACCGCATGGCCGCGACAACCCACCAGGAAATCAAAATCGGCACCTTTGCTGGCTTGGGTGACGTGCTGAATATAAAGCTGTTGGTAGCCGCCCTCCATTTCGGACTCCGGCGTCCGCCATTCAGCGCGGCGGCGCGCCAGTACTTCCGGAGAAACATCCAGGTTCAGGAGACGATTCTCGACGTCAAGCTCGATCGGGTCGCCATCACGCACCATCGCCAAATTCCCTCCAACCGCCGCTTCCGGACACACGTGGAGCACCACGGTTCCAAATGCAGTTCCGCTCATGCGAGCGTCAGAGATGCGCACCATATCAGTAATGCCACGCTGCAGGACCTTGGGCGGCAGGCCCATGTTGCCGACTTCAGCCATTCCGGGGTAGCCCTTGGGCCCGCAATTCTTGAGCACGAGAACGCAGTGCTCGTCGACGTCGAGCGCGGGGTCGTTGATGCGCTCTTTGTAATGCTCGATATTCTCGAATACAACCGCCCGCCCGCGATGCCGCATGAGATGCGGCGATGCTGCTGAAGGCTTAAGCACCGCCCCTTCAGGCGCCAGATTTCCTCGCAGCACCGCGATGCCACCGTGTTTTACGACCGGACGGTGAAACGGACGAATTACTTCCTGGTTCCAGTTGGACGACTCCTGGCAGTTCTCCCAAATTGTTTTCCCGTTGACCGTCATAGCGTCCCGATGGATCAAGTCGTGCTCCGCCAGGCTGCGAATAACTGCCGGCAGCCCTCCCGCATAATAAAAATCTTCCATGAGGAAGCGTCCCGATGGCATCAAGTCCACGAGCGTGGGTATGTCCCGGCCCAGTCGGTCCCAATCGTCGAGCACCAGCTTTATGCCCACCCGTCCGGCAATGGCCAACAGATGAATGACCGCATTGGTCGAGCCGCCCACCGCTCCGTTAACGCGGATCGCATTCTCGAAGGCCTCTCGGGTGAGAATGCGTGAGATTCGCAGATCCTCACGCACCATTTCGACGATGCGACGCCCCGCGGTGTGGGCCAGAACCATGCGACGCGAATCGACTGCCGGAATCGCCGCGTTCTGCGGCAGCGCCAGACCGAGCGCTTCAGCCATGGATGCCATCGTCGAAGCGGTGCCCATCGTCATGCAGTGTCCCGCCGACCGCGCGATACAGCTTTCGACTTCCATGAAGTTTTGCTGGCTGATTGCGCCAACCTTCAGTTGCTCGCTAAACCGCCATAGATCGGTTCCCGAGCCAATGTCCTTGCCCTGATACTTGCCGTTGAGCATGGGTCCGCCCGAAACCACCAGAGCGGGAACATCGCAACTCGCAGCTCCCATGACCAGCGCCGGTGTTGTCTTGTCGCAGCCGCACAACAGAACCACGCCATCCACCGGATTCGCCCGAATCGACTCCTCCACGTCCATGCTTACCAGGTTTCGAAACAACATCGCAGTCGGACGCATGTTGGGCTCGCCCGTGGACATCACCGGAAATTCCAAAGGAAACCCACCACTCTCCCAGACGCCGCGTTTGACCCGCTCGGCAACTTCCCGCAGGTGCGCGTTACAGGGCGTGAGTTCGGACCATGTATTGCAGATTCCGATGATCGGCCGCCCGTCGAAGACGTCGTCCGGCAAACCCTGGTTGCGCATGTGGGAGCGGTGCACAAACCCGTCTTTGTCCAATTTTCCGAACCAGGCTGCGGATCGATACTTCCGCTTTTCTTCAGGCATCTCTTCTCCTCTCCGTCGCCGGACTCTATACCTGCGCTCAATTGCTCAGTGCATGAGGCAAAAGCAAACCCGCCCGGATTCGCCGCGACAGCAGACCTCGCAACCGACGTGAATGATTCATCCGTACGACCTCACAGCTCAGTGAGAGAGCACTCCATACTTCTCGAGGGCGTTGAATACTTGCTGCTCCACGCTCCATACTTTCTCGACTGCCCAACCGTGAATCGGCCCTGGAAGAGTGATCAGCTGGTTGGGAACTCCGGCACTATCGAGCGCTTCATGCAGCCGCAACACCTGCCCGTAGGGCACGTAGGGATCGTGGTCCCCATGTGCCTGGATAATCGGAGGAAGGCCGGGGTGGACGTAAGTGAGGGGAGAAAGGCGGCGCGCCAACTCCTTGCGGTTTGGAAGGCTGCCGAACCACTCCAGCGCAAACCAGCTGGGGTTCGGGCCTTCGAGCAATTCAACGACATCGGTCGGCCCGGAGTACGAAACGATCGCCGCAGCCTTGAGCGGAGGTTCGCCTTCCAGCGCCGGACATTCGTTGTCAAATCCGGCGCTTGGATCCAGCATAGCCGTCATCAAAGCGAGGTGACCACCAGCAGATTCTCCCGCGACTACGATCTTGTTGGTATCGAAACCGTATTCTTTTGCGTGCCGGTAAACCCAACGCAGCGCACACCGGCAATCTTCCACCGCGGCAGGGGCCAGAGAGTCCTCGGCCAGACGATAGTCAATGTTAATGGTATTCATGCCCCTCGCCAGATAGGGCAACGGGGCTAGCGTCGTATTCCCCTTCTTGCCGTTCACCCAACCTCCGCCATGGATGTAAAGTAGCGTGGGTTTAGGCTGGGTCAGAGGTTCGATGGCGATTAGATCGAGTTTCAGGTCCTGTCCATTTGCTTTCTTGTAAATCAGGTCCGGATAGAAACCGTGTCCTGACGCGGTGACCGCCCATTGAAGGACCGGGTCAGCATTCTGGCAATATACGGCGGTGCTGGAAAGCGCCAAGAGCGCGAGGAAAGCAACCTTCGATCGCATGCGTTTTCTCCTGAAGGGCTCGATTCACTTCCTAGTTGGGACCAGGCTGCCCCGATTCGAGAGAAGCCCCAGTGACCGTACGCTGCTTCAACTCCGATATTTTCTTCTCCAGCGGACGGTAGCCGTACTCCACCGCTACTGCAATCGATCCGCGGTCGCTTTGCGTGTGTGCTACCACAGCGTAGGCTTCGATCGCCTCACGAAGAGACGAGAGCGCTTTCGTCGCTTCCTCGACAGCTTGTTGTGGCTGATGGGCTTCTTCGGCCGTGGCGGCGCGCCGAACGAACTGCACCGCCGTGATGTACTTGACGGAGAATTCCATTCTTTTGGCCCAGAATTCCGCCAGGCTCTTGCCTTCGGGAGTCGAGGTGGCGACCGCGCGTTGAGCCGCCTGCCATCCTCGTTCGTAATTCTTTCGGTTTTGCTCCAGATAGTCCGGCAGCGGGCCCGCTTTCCAATACTTCATCAGGAGACTGGGTACAGGAAACGAGAAATGCTCGTCGTCGGTCTCCCAAACTACGGTGGCAGCGTCGATACTATGCATTGTCGTCAGCAGTTCTTCTCCGCATCGCGGACCGCAGGCAGCTTTGAGCTGTGCGGATGCGATCTGCTCGGGATCAGCATTCGGATCCCAGGCCGCGCGCGCCAGGTACGCGCGCTCGGTATCGTGATCGCCCGGAAACCGCTCGCGCGCGACAAATCCTTCCCAGTGAGTCTCGCGGAGTATCGCCAGCACCTTTTGCAGCGATGAAGTGGTCATCTGAGGAATGATTCCAATATTGTCGTCATCCATCGTCAGGTTAATGATCGGCTTGATCGGCCCTCCTGAAACTGTCTTCAATATCTCGGGCCGTTGCAGCAAATGGGTAAGGAAGTTGTCTGGCATCACTTCAAGTTCGGAATTTGGCGGCAAAACTTTGGGCAGGATGGGAAACAGTTCTTCGGCGAAGCCCCAGTAGACAAACTTCATATCGGGACGCTTGCTCCCGCTGACCGCTCCAGAATCTCTCACCAGCCAATCGAAAAAGTACAGCGAAGCCAGATCGCCTTTCACTTCGTCCGAGGCCTTCTTCTCCAGGTCCGCTTTCGAGAAATTCGCACCCCAGTCGTATCCGGCGCGATGGCGGCTCTGATCCAATATTTTGTCCAGCGTGGTGATCTCACCGATTTGATATTTCTTGTCTAGTGCATCCCAGGCGCGTTGGTACTGATCGGTCCACTGTCGCCACTCGTTGATGGAAATATTCACACGATCGACTTTGGGATAGGTGTCAATCGTGGCCCGAACCACAGTTGCAGCCAGTTTGTGCAGGCCGGGATCATCCAGCTTGGTGTTCGGTCCAGGAGTGGTCGTGAGTTGGCTCATCATGTGAATCGGTACTGATCCTCCCAGAACGGAAGCAAATTCTTTCGGATATTCGCTAATCGTAGCGCTGGTCACGCATTCCATGCCGCGGATCTTGCCGTGGTCAATCAACTCGTGCTGAAGCTTTACACCGGCCGCAAGGGTTTCGTCCGGGTTCCCATTTAACGGTAAATCCGGGTTCCAGAATTCCTTCGCGTCCGCGGGAAAGGCTGAACGTCCCGGCATATCCGGGGTGATGGGATAGTGAAAGCCGTACCACAGTGTCGCAGTTTGACGCTTGATGCCGTCCACTTCGTACTGCAGATAGGGTTGCCATGCGAACCCACTCAGATTAATCCGGTTGTATTTCATCTTCGCGAGCTGATCGATGAGCCGGCTAAAATCCTTGATACCCCAACCCTCTCCGCTATCCGCGAAATCTACATTCGTGGTGCCGTGAGCCCGCACTCGGAAGCTCGGTTCCATCGTGACGTTCAGATCGGGCATCCGGAACGCCGTTTTTGCGGGCATGGCATCGCGATCGAACAGGAAGTGCACGCCCCATCTCTCGGCCAGTTCGTACACCGCCCACATCGTCGCCTTGGGGCTGCCTCCGCCGACAATTAAAGTCGGGATCGCGCCTGCCACGGACTTGATCACAATCCCTTGGTCGCTGACTTTAGGAAATGTCTTGATCAGAGGATTCGAGTCCGCCGAACCGATCAGAAAGATGGCATCGGGCGAACCCGCGCGTGCGGTTGTCGGTTGCACCCGGATACCGAAGAGCTTATCCAGATATCCGCACAGCTCCGAAGCAGCGAAAGTTTCAAGCTCTGGGGCGTTGTTCCCGACGATTACCTCGACAATCTTCGGCTCGACAATCTTGGGCTTGACAGCCTTGGGCGACGAGCCGGCGTTCAGCGCCAGCACAAGCACGATGACAACTCCGCAGACACCTGCAACCTTTGCGATCTGGTTTTTCATTCCCTCTCCTGGCAAAACGGACGGTGCATGGCTTTCTGAATGATCGGAAATCCAACGGCTCTCGGGCCCCATCCGCACGCCACTGCGACTCGTGAGACGCATGACTGCGACGACGGGGCGAAACACTTCTCAGTCCAGCACCTCCGGGTTGACTAAATTGGGAGGGCGTCGGCCATCCAGCGCAGCCAGAAGATTCACCGACGCGAGAAGCGCCATATGCAGTCGAGTCTCCGAGGTGGCGCTGCCGATGTGGGGCAACAAGACCACGTTTTTCATTGAGATCAGCGCGGGATGCACCTCGGGCTCGTGCTCAAAAACATCGAGGCCGGCTCCTCCGAGTTTGCCGGCCCGCAAGGCCTCGACCAGCGCTGCTTCCTCGATAATGTTTCCGCGAGCCGTGTTGATCACAAACGCGGTCGGCTTCATCAAGGCGAACTCGCGCCGGCTGATGGAGTGACGAGTTTCCTCGGTCAGTGGAACGTGGAGGCTGAGAAAATCAGATTCACGGAGAAGCGTTTCTCGATCTACCCACTGCGCACCCAGTTCTCGTTCAACGCTTGCTGAAAAGCGATTACGCGTGTGGTATAGGATTCGCATCGAGAACCCCCGTCCTCGACGAGCCATCGCCTGGCCAATGCGGCCGAATCCGTAGAGACCCAAAGTTTTCCCATGCATCTCCGAGCCCCACAAGAAATTCCATTGCCAATGCGGCCAGTGTCCCTCCCGGACTACGCGATCTGCCTCCACCACCCGTCGAGCTGCCGCCAGGGCCAACGCAAATGCGACGTCCGCGGTAGCCTCGGTCAGAACATCGGGAGTATTGGTCACTAAGATTCGCCTCCGAGTGCAGGCATCCACGTCGATGTTGTCGAAGCCTGCCCCGATGTTCGCGACCACCCGTAGTTTGACAGCGCCTTCGATGGCCTCTTTGCCGACTCTCAGACCGCAAGGCATTACCGCATCGACGTCCCGCATGGCCTTCGCCAATACTTCAGGCGGCATTGGTTCGTCAACCAGATGAACTTGCACCTGACAGTGCTTGGCGACTTCGTCAATCGCAGCTTGCTGAACCGGACGGGTAATCAGAACCTTAGGTTTCATCGATACCATAAAGTGTTGGGTTGAACTATATATAGGTCTACATGTCACCAATGTCAATATTTAATGCTGATATGAAATATAGGTTTGACATAGGCTGGCTTCGTCTGAAATATTATCCGTTCGATAAAGTAAAGCGGACCATCTGTGGAGAGCGATCATCTTAAGCGACATCATCGGAAAGCTTCATGGGTAAATTGAAAATCCATGGCGTCATGCCCGTCATGATGCTTCCACTTAACAACGATGAAAGCATCGACCAGGCTACCCTTCGCAAGCAAGTAGACTTTGCCGTGGCCGGGGGCGCGGCGGCATTATGCGCGCCGGGATTTGCCACTGAGTTTTACAAACTGACGGATGAAGAGCGGCGCCTTGTAATAAAGATTGTGGTAGAGCACACCGACGGCAGGGTGCCGATGTTTGCCAGCACGGGATGCGGCTCGGCACGAGCGACGGTCGAACTCTCCCGCTACGCCGAGTCGGTGGGAGCAGACGGACTGATGGTTGTGGCGCCCAGGTGGTGTCCGCTGGGTCCGCGCGAGCAGTCGGTGTTTTTTGAAATGGTGTGTCGCAGTGTAGGCATTCCTGTAATGCTGCAGGATGCGGACTTCACGGGCGCCGGTTTGCCGGCAGCCATGATCGTCGACCTTGCCGAGCGCTGCCCCAATCTGGAGTTTGCCAAACTCGAAAATATTCTTGCCGGTTCGAAGTGCGCCGAAATTATCAAGCTATCCGAGGGAAGGATTCAGGTGCTCTACGGCATGGCAGGCATCGCTTTGATGGATGGCCTGGCTCATGGCGCCACAGGGGTCATGCCCGGACCCAGCTTTATCGAAGCCTACGTCCGCGTTTTTACCCTGTACCGTGAAGGCCGACTTTCCGACGCGAAGGCGCTCTTTTACCGGATGCTTCCTTACCTTACGTTTTCCGTACAACATCTGGAACTGGTCATCCAGATGGACAAACGGGCTCTGCTCCGCCGCGGCATCTTTCTTTCCGACCAAGTGCGCGAGCCCACGATTCGTTTCGATGCCGAATATCAGGAGCAAATGGATGAACTGATCGGGCTTATGCTGGGTATCTGCCAGGAGGTTCAGGCGGATCAACCGGGCCGCGCCGGCACTTCGGCGAAACCGAACTAAAATGTCCCGCCTAAATACGGATCGCGAGGAACAGACTCAATATTTCAGATTGGGGTGGGCTGTTATGGCGAACGACTTTTTCAGTTTGAAAGGACAGATCGCGATTGTGACCGGCGGCGGTCAAGGCATTGGCGAGGGCATCGCGAGGCGGCTGCATTCAGCGGGGGCACGTATCGCAATCCTGGATCTAAACGAAGGCACAGCAAAATCGGTGGCGCAATCCATTGGCGGAGTGGGAGTCAGGTGTGATGTAACGTCGGCAGACTCTGTGCGGCAGGCCGTTGCTGCTGTAGAACGCAACCTGGGTGCCATCACCATCCTGGTGAACAATGCCGGGATTTCCGGGAAAGCGGCCTACCTTTGGGAACTGGATGAAAAGGAGATCGACCAAGTTTACGCCGTCAACTTGCGTGGCGTTTACCTGATGTGTCAGGCCGTCATCAAGAGCATGCTTGAGAAACGCTATGGCCGGATTCTCAACGTCGCCTCCATTGCCGGCAAGGAGGGAAATCCCAGGCTCTTGTCTTATTCGAGCACCAAAGCGGGTGTAATTTGCCTCAGCAAATCGCTAGCCAAGGAAGTAGCCGGGCGCGGAGACATTACCGTGAACAGCATCGCCCCCGCAGTGGTCCAGACACACATCCTGGACACGATTCCCAAGGAGACGGTTGACTACATGGTGAGCAGAATTCCCGTTGGGCGCACCGGAAAGATCGAAGAAATTGCGGCGCTCGTCCATTACCTGGTTTCGCCGGAAGCATCGTTCACCACGGGCCAGTGCTACGACATCTCCGGTGGCCGGGCGACATACTGAGGTAGCGGTCTTCAAAGAGATCAAACAAATGGAGGAAACACAGTGAGAATTATTCGATACTCGGATTCGGCTGGAAAAATTGGTTATGCCAGCGAACAAGCGGACGGCAGCGCCTTAACCATCCGGGGCGATATTTTCGCGGACTTCCACGTTACCAAGGAGGAAGCGCAGATCAAGCGCCTACTCGCCCCTATCTCACCCGCGATGATCTGGTGTATCGGCCTCAACTATAAGCTTCACGCCAAAGAAACCGGCTCCAAAATTCCTGAGTACCCCATTCTGTTCGCCAAAAGCCCGAGTGCCGTTCAGAACCCGGGGGATCCAATTCAGATTCCAACTCATTTGAAGAGTGACGAAGTTGATTTCGAATGTGAACTGGCAGTTGTTATCGGAAAGAAGTGCAAAAATGCGCGTCGTGATCAGGCCCTGAGTTATGTCCTGGGGTACACCTGCGCCAACGATGTCAGCGCGCGCGACTGGCAAATAAAACGTGGTGGAACGCAGTGGTGCAGAGGCAAGACCTTCGACACCTTCGCGCCTTTAGGCCCAAGCCTAATGACTGCTGACGATATTCCTGATCCGCACACATTGCGGATACAAACGATTCTCAACGGACAGTCCATGCAGGATGGAAATACCAACGACATGATCTTCGATATTCCCACCCTGATTGAATTTCTCAGCGGAAGCACGACATTGTTGCCCGGCACCGTAATTTTGACGGGAACGCCCCTGGGAGTAGGTCTCGCCAGAAAACCTCCGGTATGGCTGAAAAAAGGGGACAAGATTTCGATTGTAATCGACAAAATCGGGACCCTAACGAATCCGATTGAAGATGAGCCTGCATAGTCCAGCCCGCGGGTCAGCGGGTGCTCGGCCGGAGAGCCGTTGCGGCCCGATTCGATGTTCTAACACCGGTCTTCAACCTGGGCTTCCATCTCGTATTTGGGCGTTCTTGTATAATTCACCCGTGAATTAATCCGATACGGGACGCCTAGCACTGCTCTTGCTTCCTCAACGAGCCGTTCCTCGAAGTGGAATTGCGGCGGAGTTCCCGCGCCATAAGGCGGAATCGGCCCGAATTCGTGAGATCGGTTGGGCGTCCCGACTCGTCCCAAGTTCGCTGATCAAACCCGCCAGGAGGCTAATGAAGAACAATTTCAGGGCATCGGAGAAGGAACTGGAAATCCTTGGGCGGATCCACGCCAGGGTTGCATTGTCGCGTGCTGAACTGGTCAAGCTCACAGGACTGAGTGCCGGACTTATTTCTGCCGTCGTGCGTCGCCTCATCGCCAGAAACCTGGTAGTGGAGTCCGGGCTCGAGCCAAGCAAATTGGGCCGGCGGAGAGTCGCGCTCAAATTGCGCGCCGGGACTGCGTACACCGTTGGGGTTGAAATTGGTACTTTCTTCCTGCGGGTTGTAGTCAATGATCTGGCGGGAAATGTGTGTCATAAGCTCGAGACTCGCACTCTGCTTTCCGAGGGATTCGGCCGCGTCATGGAACGGTGCTTCAAGAACATCGATCTGGCGCTCAACCATTGTGGCGTCAGCAAAGATGACCTCTCCGGTATCGGGATCGCTCACTCGGGCGTGGTTGACAGCAATCAGGGTATTATTCTCTCTTTTCCCCGGCCGGGTCATATGGCGGAGTGGAGGAACGTGCACCTGCGCGAGATGGTTGAAGAGAAATACAAGGTCTCGTGTGTGGTTGAAGATGGTGTTCGTATGGCGGCTTTAGCCGAGAAGCAGGTGGGCGTGGCCGTCGAACTGGCCGATTTTGTATACATTCGAATCGGGATGGGAATTGGTTCCTGCATCTTTATCGATGGAGAACCTTATCGGGGCGCCGGGGGAAGCGCGGGTGAGTTCGGCCATATGACGGTCGATGAAAATGGTCCGCTCTGCTACTGTGGCAACAATGGTTGCTTGTCCGCTCTGGCCTCTTGCAGTGCGATCATTCAAGGAGTAGCCAGCGCTATCCGAAAGGGAGTTCATTCACGCATCCCGGACATGGTCAACAATGATCTCGATCAAATTACCATCGAAATGATCCTGCAGGCCGGGGTTGAAAACGACTCGTTGGCCTTTCGCGCGTTAAATGACGCTGCGGTTCACATCGGGGTCGCCCTCGCGGATGTCGTGAACCTCCTGAATCCTTCCGTTGTGATCTTCAGCGGACCGTTGTTCCAAAGCAATTCACGGCTGATGCTGGAAGCAATTCAACGTGTCATCAAACAAAGGGCGCTGGAGAAAGCTGCCACAGAAGTTCACCTTATCGTCTCGACCTTGGGAGCGGATGCTCCCGCTCTGGGGGCGGCACGCTTTGCGGCGGCGAGATCGATTGATAAGCTGCATGCCGAGAAGTCGTGATTGATTCACGGCCCAGCCAGGATTGTTCGCGCAGTCTCGAGCATTCACACTCCGGATCGAGTCTGCACCTTACTGGCTGATCGCCGACCTTCGTGCCGTCGCTTTCAGGCGTCCCCTCACTTCCAGGTGAGCGGCGCGACGTCGCCCACTGGAAACAGATAGCCGCGGCCCCGATCCAGAGCGCTACAGCGCAGAGACAAAAGCGAAAAAAAGCCCGGCGGGATGTGATCGCGATGCTACCTTTCACCACTTTGCCGGCCTTCAGATCCAGTGAGCCTTAGCCGCTAACGTACAGCCAGCCATCGATCGGCACACCCGCCGAGTAGCGCCGGTCGAGGACAAACGAACCGGATGCTTGATTTCGCTCTTGCCCATTCCTGCTCCTCGATCTCGTGGTTAAACAAATCTGTGGCAGATACATTGGCGGAGCACTGGTTAAGTAGCAAAGTCGTTCCGGTAACGTTTGAGCGCGTCTTCCGCATTTCCCTTAATCAAATAGAGTTTTCCCCGAACGCTGCGTTCCTCTCCGGTCTTGATAAGCGGACCAAAGTAGGGATCCGCATGAAAGCATTTGTTGCCTTTCGCGTCGCCATAAATGTGGTCTGCCTGTTCAAATCCCAAGGCCGCTGAGTGTGCTCTATCCATACTCTCGATGATGACCAGGGAGGCCTTGGCTTCTACGTTCCCGATTGCAAGCGAACGGTGCCCCACCGGGATGAAACCGTTGGCGCCTGCCACTTTGTATAGGTGGATATCGCGGCCCGCAATCTCGGCAAAAGTTCGCAGGCGCTCGCCATCAAACAGGTATGTCCGGGTGGCCTCGGAGTCGGCGAGGGACGGCGATTCCAGGCAAACCGCACAAAATGCCCAGTCAGCATTTTCCATCGCCTGTCGCCTGTCATTGCGCACCGTCAGGTGAATGTCAACGCAGTCTGCGCGCGTGGTCAGGCTCATTGAGAATCTTCCCTTCTCGGGCACGAGGCAGTCAGCAAAGAGTTCTTCACCCGGCCGGATAACACGCCATTCAAATGGAATATGGTGATAATTCTTTCCACGGCCCTCCGGCTCCGAAGGAGGAAAGTGATCGTCATAAAGAAAACCCGTTTCGTAGCCAATGACTTCACTGGTCCGAAGAATCAGGCGCTCACACGGGCCCAGCCAACTGCCTCGCAAATCTGCGCAAAGCCGCCAATCATGAAACGCTTTGTTACCGGTACGATGGTCCGCGTAGGGACCTTCCCACTTGTATGGGTTAATGGTGACTGCGCTCTTCGGCTTCGCTTCATCACCGGACGACAAAGTCCGAAGCCCACGCGCTGCGGACGCCACGGCCAGGGAAGACACAAAGCTTCTTCGCGTAATCAAGCGTCGCCCTCCTGATATATGCCTACCGGCCGATTTTTACTTTCTCATTGCGCGGTACCCCTGTTTTCAGTTCTGACAGCTTTTTTCCGAGAGGCCGGTATCCATACTCGACTGCGAGCGCGATTGAGCCCCGGTCGGTCTGGTTGCGCGCGACCGCTGCATAGGCTTCGATCGACTCCTTGAGCAGGGCCTGCGCCTTCTCCGTTTCCTCAACCGCCTGTTTCGTCTGATGTGCCGCTTCCGCTGTAGCAGCCCGCCGCACACCCTCAACTACCATGACGAACTTGGTAGAGAACTCCATCCTTTTCGCCCAGTATTCCGCGTAGGTCTTGCCTTCAGAGGTTGCGGCCAAAACAGCGCGTTGTGCTGCCTTCCATCCCTGCTCGTAGTTCTGCCGGTTCTGCTCGAGATAGTCAGGCAACGGACCGGCGATCCAATGCGTCATTAGCATGTCTGGCACCGGAGACGTGAAGTGCTGGTCAACGCTCTCCCACACGACGGTGGCGGCGTCGATGCTGTGCATGGTGGTCAAGAGCTCAGCTCCGCAACCGGGCCCGCAGGCGGCGGACATCTGTTCGAGTGCGATCTTGTCGGGATCGGCGTCCGCATCCCATGCCGCTCGTGCCAGATACGCCAACTCGGTATCGTGATCGCCAGGGAAACGTTCCCGAGCGACAAATCCATCCCATTTCGTCTCGCGGAGAATCTTCAGGACTTTTTGTAGTGACGAAGTGGTGATCTGGGGCATGATGCCGATGTTGTCGTCATCGACCGTCAGGTTAATGATGGGTCGAATTGGACCATCGGACAATCTCTTCAGAATGTCGGCGCGCAGTAGGAGGTGAGTAAGAAAATTATCCGGCATCACTTCGAGTTCAGAATTTGGCGGCAGAACTCTGGGCAAGATGGGAAAGAGTTCTTCGGTGAACCCCCAATACAGAAATTTCATGCCAGGACGCTTGCTGTCGCTAACCGCGCCTGAATCTTTTACCAGCCAATCAAAGAAATAGAGAGAAGCGAGGTCGCCTTTAACCTCGTCGGCCGCCTTCTTGTCCAGTTCCGCCTTCGAGTGAGATGTGAAATTGTAGCCGACGCGGTGCTGGCTGGCATCGAGCACATGGTCCAGAGTCGTAACCTGGTCGATGTGGTATTTGCCGTCGAGAGCGTCCCATGCACGCTTGTACTGATCCGTCCACTGCCGCCACTCGTTGATGGAAATGTTCACTCTGTCGACTTGAGGATAAGTATCGATGGTCGCCTGAACCACCGCCGCGGAAAGCTTGTGCAAACCGGGATCATCGAGCTTGGTCGTGGGGCCAGGAGTCGTAGTCAGCTGGTTCAACATGCGAATGGGAACGGCGCCTCCGAGCAAGGGCGCAAACTCTTTGGGATACTCGCTGACAGTCGCATTGATGACGCATTCCATACCGCGACTGTGCCCGTAGTCAATCAGCGCCCGCTGCAGAGCAACACCGGCACTAAGGATTTCGTCGGGAGTTCCGTTGGGCGGCAAGTCCGGATTCCAGAACTCTTTGGCATCCGCGGGAAAGACCGATCGGCCCGGCATATCTGGAGTGATGGGATAGTGGTAGTCGTACCAGAGGGCCGCAGTCTGCCGCTTGATTCCGCCGACCTCATAGGCCAGATAGGGCTGCCAGGCGAAGGCAAAAATGTTCAGCCGGTTGTACTTCATCTTCGCCAGCTGATCGATCAGCGGACGGAAATCGCTGATGCCCCAAGCTTCGCCACTATCCGCAAAATCCTGGATTGTAGGATGGGCGCGCACCCTGAATAACGGCTCCATGACCACATTCAGGCTGGGCACGCTGAACTTTGATTTGGCAGGCAACGCATCTCGGTCTAGCAGGTAACGCACACCCCAACGCTCAGCCAATTCATACACTGCCCACAGAGTAGCGCTTGAACTCCCGCCGCCCACGATGAGTGTCGGATGAGTAGTTCGCGCGCGTTGGATCACGATGCCCTGTTCCCCCACCTTCGGAAACGCTTTGATGAGCGGGTTCGAGGCTGGATTGCCGATGAGAAACACCGCAGAAGCGGAAGCGTCCAGAGTGGTGGTCGGCTGCACCGTGAGGCCAAAGAGTTTATTTAAGTAACCGCAGAGTTCGGTGGCCGCAAATCGTTCAAGATCGGGTGCTCGGTCGCCCACCACCACCGCAACGCGACTGCCGGTCGAGTCGGCATAGAGGCTCGCAGTACATAGAGCAAAGACAAGGCATCCTGTGACAACGCGTCCGATTCTCTCGACCATCGCCCCTCCTGGAGATTCCCGACTACGTAGTTGATTTGCCGAACTGAATGTTCTCGCTTGCACGCCTTACTACTGTTTCGCATCCCAACCTGAAATCTCCACCGCTCTCCCCGCGGCTCACGCCTAAAGCCGGCAATCAGGCGGTTGACCTGCCGGAGAGCGCGTCGACGGCAAAATGCTTTGGGAGCTCGCTCGCGTGCGCCCCTGGCAGAATGCGGTCTTTCGGTCCTCAGATCAGCTTCGAAGGGGTTAGGCTTGATTTGAAAGTTGCCGGTGCGGACCCTTCAAGGCGCTCGATATCTCGAGAATCCTTGTCTCATGGGACGGTCCTCTTGCTAACAAGCACCAGACCGCGACTCTCTCCCGATCACATCTCGCCAACAGCGTTCGGGCCTGAGGCCGAGAGAAAATCGCCAGGCGAGACTAGCAGAACAGTCCGTATCGATGTCAAGCACTTTGTTCTTAGCACAATAAATATGGGTGATAAATATGCCGATTATGCGTATATTCTTTTATTCACGAATTAATACACCAATAACCGTAGGGAGCTGGGCGCGGTTTCGATCACTCGATGAATAACCATCATCTATCCCTCTTGGAACGTCTCGCGAATCCCAAGCCCTTCATCGGCACCCTGGTGAGCACCAGTTCGACCGAGGTCTCAGAGGCCTTATCCCTTTGCGGATTCGAGTGGCTCTTCATCGATGCCGAGCATTCAGTTCTGGACATGGCTGCGGCGCAGCACATTATTCAAGCGATGTCGCCCGGGACGTATGGTGTAATCCGACTGCCCGACAACAGCCCGGAGCACTTCAAAAAGGCACTGGACACCGGATGCGATGGCATTGTCGTGCCGATGATCAAATCGGTTTCGGAGGCACAACGCGCGGTGAACCTGGCGAAATACACTCCTCTGGGTGGGCGCAGCGTTGGCTTGGCGAGGGCGCAGAGCTACGGCTTGAACTTCAGCGAATACCTGGAAAGTGCCAACCGGAAAATCGCACTGATCTTGCAAATTGAACACAAGGATGCGGTGGAGCGGGTAGAGGAAATAGTCGCGATTCCCGGAGTTGATGCCATCCTCATTGGACCCTACGATCTGTCCGCCAGCATGGGACTGCTTGGACAGACCTCCGCCCCCCCGGTCATCGAGGCGATCGTTCGGGTTCACCGGGCTTGCAGCAACGCCAAGGTGCCATTCGGAGCCTTCTGCATGACGGCTAATCAGGCGCGAGCTGAAATTGCAGTCGGAGGCCGCCTCATCGTTCTTGGAACTGATCTCTTGTTTATGACCGGCAGCGCGAAAGCCGAACTGCAGCGCCTGCTCTGAACCCCGTGTGCTGCTGGCGATTCGGGCTTAGTACAAGGTACGCAGCTCTGCAGGGCAATCATGTTTTGCTTGGGGCGGCCGCCGCGGGCCTGACTTGGATGTTCGACAATCGAAAGAGGAAAGCGCGGGAGGACCTCGCGCCCTCAGGGGACATAACCTAACTAAATGAAAATCGAATCAGTAGATCTTTTTTATCTGGCTATGCCGGAGATCACTACCGAAGCTGATGGCAGTCAGGATGCGCTGCTGGTGCGCGTACGCTCCAGCAAACACGAGGGTTGGGGAGAATGCGAAGCCGCCCCGCTGGCGTCAATTGCCGCCTACATCGGACCGATGTCCCACGGCATCTGCCGGCCGGTCCGCGAATCGGTGCTGGGCCGGGAGGTAAATGACCCGAAAGACGTCGCGCAAATCGGCCTGGACGTTGAGTACAACAGTATGGATGTGCTGCAGGCGCCGCATATCTTTTCTGGAATTGAAATGGCGCTGTGGGACCTTCTAGGAAAACATCGCGGACAACCGGTGTGGCAACTCATCGGCTACAGCCGCGCTTATCCAAAGATGCCATATGCGTCGTTGCTCTTCGGCGACACGGCGCAAGAAACTTTAGACAAGAGCAAAGCCGCGCGCGGCCAGGGATTTCGCGCCGTCAAATTCGGCTGGGGTCCATTCGGCCGCGGCTCGGTCGTTGCAGATACCGATCAGTTGCACGCGGCACGAGAGGGCATGGGCCGGGATGGACTAGTCTGCGTTGATGCGGGCCAGAACTGGGGCGACAATGTCGAAGCTGCCGCCGCCCGCCTACCTGCTTTGGAGGCAATCCGCGCTCATTGGCTGGAAGAACCATTTCAGACCAGCGCTCTGCAGTCCTACGCAGAACTGGCAGCACGCAGCCCCAAGGTTGGACTCGCCGGAGGAGAAGGCGCACACAATTTTCATATGGCAAGCCATCTCATCGACTATGGCAAGGTCAGGTTCATCCAGATCGACTGCGGCCGCATCGGAGGCATCGGCCCCGCAAAGCGGGTGGCAGACTATGCGGCGCCGCGTGGCGTGACCTATGTGAACCATACTTTCACTTCGCATCTGGCGCTGAGTGCATCTTTGCAGCCCTTCGCGGGACTCAAGGAGCATCGGATATGCGAGTATCCAGCGGCGCCCAAACAGCTCGCCGTAGACATCACTACAAATCATCTTCGGCCTGACCAGAATGGCGAGATTAACATTCCAGATGTGCCGGGGCTCGGAATGGCAGTCGATACTGCCCGACTCGCTCGATATCTCGTGGATGTTGAGATCGTGATTCAGGGGACCACAATCTATCGGACACCCTTGCTGGAGTAGCCACTCTGCCCTGTCTCCGATCTACGCTTGACAGAAATATTTTCTGCATACGCTCCGCAGCATTTGACCATCTGGATGGACAGGACCTCCATGGCAAGCAGTTCGATAGCGATCGACTCTCAAGACCGCAATGCTGCGGCCGACAATGCACGGCTTGTAGAGGAACTGAAGTCGATCGTTGGACCCCACCACGTGCTGACAAATCCGGGGAGCACGCTCCGCTACCGCACGGGTTTTCGATTTGGGAGCGGCCCGGCACTGGCGGTGGTTCAGCCCGGCAATCTCGTCGAACAGTGGAGAGTGCTCAAAGCCTGCGCCGCTGCGAACAAGATCATCATCATGCAGGCTGCCAATACCGGCCTGACTGGGGGTTCGACGCCTGACGGCAGCGATTATGATCGGGAAATCGTTATCGTGAGCACGCTGCGCATTGCCAGGATCCGCCTGATTAATGAAGGCCGTCAAGTCATCTGCCATTCAGGCTCCACTCTCTTGCAGCTTGAGAAAGCTTTGAAGCCGCTAGGGCGCGAGCCGCACTCCGTCATTGGATCCTCGTGCATCGGGGCTTCTGTACTCGGGGGCATCTGCAACAATTCCGGGGGGGCCCTGATTCGCCGCGGCCCCGCCTATACCCAGTTCGCACTCTTCGCGCGCATGGATGAGGCTGGCACGGTTCATCTCGTAAATCATCTTGGGGTCAACCTTGGGGAAAATCCCGAAGAGATCCTCGACAGACTCGATCGCGATGAGTTTGCGGAATCGGACATCGAGTACAACTCAAGTCGTTCCGCTTCGGACCACGAGTATGCCCAACATGTCCGCGATTTTGCGGCGGACACGCCCGCGCGCTTTAACGCTGATCCGAAACGTCTCTTCGAGGCTTCCGGCAGCGCCGGGAAGGTCATGATTTTCGCCGTTCGCCTCGACACCTTTGCCAAAGAGGAGCCGACCAGAGTCTTTTATGTCGGCACCAATGATCCGGACGAACTCACCGAAATCCGCTGCCACATGCTTGCCCATTTCAAAGATTTGCCGATTTACGCCGAGTACCTGCATCGCGGCGCTTTCGACATGGCGGAAACGTACGGCAAAGATACCTTTCTCACAATCCGGTATCTGGGCGCCGGCTGGCTGCCCCGCTTGTTCGCTCTCAAGGGGCGGTTTGACGGGGTTGCGAGCCGGTTGAAATTTCTCCCTGGCAGACTAAGCGACACAATTATGCAGGGGATCGGCCGGATTTTCCCCAACCATCTCCCAACGAAATTGAAAGAGTATCGCAACAAGTACGCACATCACCTGCTCCTCAAAATGTCGGGCGACGGTATCGGCGACGCCCAGCGATTTCTCGGATCGATTTTTCCTTCGGCATCGGGCGACTTCTTCGAATGTACGGAGGACGAAGGCGAAAGGGCATTCCTTCTCCGCTTCGTCGCCGCTGGCGCCGGGATCCGCTACCGCGCCCTCCACCGCGCGGAGGTTGAGGACATGGTGGCGCTCGACATTGCGCTCAGACGCAACGACCGAAACTGGTTCGAAACCTTGCCGGACGAAATAGCGGGCCCGATTCTCCACAAGCTGTATTACGGCCACTTTTTCTGTCACGTCTTCCATCAGGACTACATTGTCAAAAAAGGCCACAACACTCTCGAACTGGAACATCAGATGTGGCGATTGCTCGAAGCGCGTGGCGCGCAATTCCCCGCTGAGCACAGTTTCGGCCATCTGTACTACGCAAACATGGAAGCGGTCGATTACTACAAGAACCTTGATCCATGCAACTCTTTCAACCCCGGTATTGGCCGCACTTCGAAGCTCGCTCACTGGCACAAGGATTAAGCATAAAGACCAAGACATCGAGCATCATCCGGATGAGCTCGGGTGCCGAGACTCGCAGCACGGATAGTTCGCCAAAAAGGACGGCATCAAGAACAGATATCTCTCCGGACGATCCTGTGACCAAGGAAGGTTTCTCCGCCACAAGAGTCAAAGCACCGACACGATCCTTGGTGGGCGGGCGGAAGCCAGCAGTTCGGAGTCAACCGGCAGTCCTGCTCGAGCGACCTGTTCGGCGCTTCCACCAGAATCGGTTGCCCTTATTGCGGCATCGTCCTCGGGGCTGAGGGCCCCGAGGATAACGGTTGCGGTTTGCTGAGCGTCCTCCAAACTCTCGCGGAGGAGGTTGGCGACTCCGTGCCAAAGCTGGATGTAGCTCGTGTGGACCGGAATTTCGGCAGCTATTTCAGCGCAACCATATGCGCGGTCCATTCCTGCGCGGTGTTGGTAAAAGTGGCTGAGGCAGAGCCCGGTGTCGTGACCGGTCCGTCTTCGGTGGTATTGGATTTCAGCGACGACCTTTGTGTAAACCCTGGCCCAGCCGTCCCGGCGCCGGCAAAGATGGCGGCACCGAAAATTAGCCTTGCCGTGGTTATCGCAACCGGTGCGGTGGATGCATTGGCTGTGGCGCCAATCGTGGCACTGGTCGCATCCACGGGCGCGGTCGTGCTGGCACCGGAATATTCGTGGGCGCTGATGGCCCGTTCGAAAGCGGCGGCCGGCGCTGATGAAAAAGTTGCGGTAACCGTCACATTCGCACCGCCGGTCACATTCGCCTTGAACCATACTTCCTGTTGGAAGGCAGCCAATCCTCCAGCTCCTACCGTTGGGCCGACGGCTCGCTGATAGTTGTTCCCCGCGCTGTCCGTCACCGAAGCGACGGTCTGCGCCGTGCTGTGGTACCAGATCCACACCAGCAACAAGTTTCCCGAAGTCACGTTCCGATTAAACGCTGGCGTGGTTACTGTGATGCTGTTCGTCGTCTCATCTTTCTCCGAAACCGGCGGCTGAAAGACGATCGGCGGCGGAGTGATGACATAGGCTGCAAACGCTGGCGCGCTGTCCGTGTAACCGATTGCGTATGCAATCGCTCCGATTGTTGTATTCACGGCTACGTTGATCGACGTTCCATCGTAAAGTGGGGAAGGTCCGCCGGGAGAGTCCGGCGCCAGCGGAGTCGAGCCGTCAAGGGTGAAGTAGATCGCCGCATCCCCCGTCGTGTCCGACAACGTAACCAATTGTGCTTCGGGGTAGGTTCCCGCCGGAGGATCGAAGGTAGGAGCATCGGTCGCCGAGATAGCGCTCGGATGAAATGAGCAGCCGACAAATCGCAGTAGCGCCATCACGACCAACAGAAGAACTGGCGCCAGAAGTACAAATGAATCGATCATCTTGAAAGACTCCTCAGAGCATGGTCCCTTCGCCAGGCCAGCCCGTTCCGTTGTGTTCTGCTCGCGAGCACTTGATCACTTACTCCGAGGACGGCTGGACGGTACTCCCGGCGAAGCGGCCGCAACGAATCGCCGTAATCAGTCCCGCCGCGTCGGTAAAGATGGTTGTTGGCCAGGCGTTCACACCGCAAGCAAATGAGATTTCCCGCTTCGGGTCGGTCACTAGTGTCGCGGTGACTCCATTCTCAGCCGCTGCCTTTTCGGCTGTGCCAGCGTCCTCTCCATCATTGATCGCCAGTATCACTGGACTTTGGGCGCCGGCCTTGGCGGCAGCGTTCTGCAAGTCGAGAACCGCGTCGATGCTCGGCTTCAACGAACTCCTCCAGAAAATCAGCGTACAAGGACGGCCCGCAAGCTTGCGCAGAGTCACTTGCCCGTCGGCAGTACCGAGCAAGAAGTTCGGTACCGGTTGCCCAATCCTCAGGTTCGATCGCAGGATTCCGAGTTTGACCGAAGCTTCGCGCACCAGAAACTTGTGAAGGGCCGCAGCCAAAGTTGCACTGTCGAGGTCGCCTTCCTGCTGCCACAGAATGTTTCCCTTCGGTCCGACTATCAGCGTTAGCGGACGCTGCGTCGTTTTTGCCCGGAATGCCGTTTCCCATTCACCATTGCGGTCTTCGGCATAAATCACGCCGGCGGCATAAGAGGCTTTGGACAGTTGGTCAGAGGTAAGCACGGCGAGAACGGCTGTGGCCGCGTCATCGCGTTTACTTTTCTCTAAAGCTTGAGTGAGAAACTCCAGGGAGCCAGCCGTCTTCTCGCTGGCGAAATGAACCAGCCGGTTGGCCGACCCGCTGCCCGCCTGCCCCAGTTGCGCGGAGGTGTGGCCTGTCACCACCAGGCGACCGCGAGGATTGGAAAGAGCCAGCGCCAATAACAGAGGCTCCGCTTCCTGCGAGACATTCAGGCCGCTCACCACCGGAAACGAATTGAAGCCACAGACTGTGGCCACCACGGGTTGATCGAATACCGGTCCCGAAGACGAAAGCCTGGTGCCACGAACCGTCAGACATAGCGGCGAATACGCGGCTACGGCTCCCGCAGTAGCTGTGTCAGCCGCCACTGAGGTTTGTGAATGAATCAACACGAACTTGTTTGGGTCAATGAGAAACGGTTGCGCTTGTCCCTGCGTACTCCACTCGTACTGCTGAATGGTTCCACCAGGGATCCAGCTTTTCAGCGCGCTGAAATCCGGACCGTGCGCTAAAAGGTCGCCAGCATTTACCGACCCCCCACCGGAGGTCGTCTCAGGAATTTGCTCGAACTCGACATAAGCGGGAGGCCAGTCTGTCACCGCCAACGATCCGTGCAACAAAATTCCCGCGGGTTGGATCGCAACCGAGGTGTACGCCAGTTTGTATCCCGGAAAGAAACGTACCGGTACCCGGCGACGCGGAGTTCGTGCCGTAGCTAAGAGCGAACTCAGCAATCCGCCCAAATTTCCGGTCGCGCTCAACATTTGCCGGACCTTGGCATAGGTGTCCAGTCCATTGGCGTCTTTTTGTGCCAGGGCCTGATCGCGAACATTCTCCATCCCATCGGTGGCGGCACTCTGGAACAGATTGACGATCCAGCTTGAGCTATCGAACGAAACATCGCCGGGAACCAGATCGGCAGTATCTCCATCGACTTGCAAAGTAAACGATAGTTGCGCGGTAAAGGTGAAGTTATCCGGAGCGTACCATTTATTGCTGGTCTGCGTGGCTTTGCCCTGCGTGGCAAGGACGATTTGTCCATTTTGCAGACTAACCGTGGCGCTGCTCAGAGTGATGGCATAGCTGACGTGATAGGTCGTAAAATACACATCAATGGGAATGACGATCGAATAGGACTGACTGAGAATGTTGTCGATCGTCGGCTGCAGGACCGAGCGAAGGTAGTCCACGCCCACAGCGAAACCGAAGTCATCTCCTGCGCCGAGAAAAACATCGTTCATGCTGGCGGGGTTTCCCGCGGCTCCGGTCATGTTCAGCAGGATGGCCAGCGCACTTTGCGCTCCCGTCAACGTCCTGAATCGGATGGAACCAATATTCGCTGGCAAGGTCACGTTGGAGGGCAGAAAGCTCGTGCGCAAACCGTTTCGCAGCATAAGGTTGATCCCCGCCAAATCCTCCGCGCTGAGAGGCTGGCTTGACCACGCCGGGGCGAAATTGATGACCGCGCTGTCGGCTTTGAAATCAATGTCCAGCGTGTTCCCGACTTGCGACGCCACCTGGCTCACCGCCGCTGTGATCTGAACTTCTCCGCGGATGAACTCCGCCAGCGGGCTAGTGTGCGGATCAGGAAAGTATCGCGACATCAATTGCAGGCTCACGGAGAGATCGGCGCCCTTGGAGTCGGGAACTGCCACTGTGAGAGGAGACAACTGCACCTGCGCTTTGCCCGAGAGGTGGCTGGGAACAATAGGCGGTATAAACGCACTGGCCTGTTCGATGTTGACCACCGCATCCAGCGCCGCGGAGATCGGATTCGTGGCGGCCGACGCGCCGGGGAATGGATTCGGGTTGCCGATCCGTTGCTGGTTCGCGACCGGATCCCCGAACAGGTCGACGCTGCCTAGGATAACGGGTCCGGGAAACCTGGGACCGGGAGGAGGATTGTCGTTCACCGAAACGGAAATCGAATGCAGAAATCGCTCGTTGCGATGCATTGCGGCGAGCACGCGGTTAGCCGCGGGTACCGCAAACTCCGCCACCACATCAAAATCGCCGGTGAGAGCGTTAGCCATCGCACTACCTCCTCTTGCTACGTCTTTTATCCAGTCACTTTGTCCAGCGAACCGCCAACACCACCACTGAAAATAAAATCAGCGCCACAGAAATGCCATGATGAATCGTGAACTTTCTGACAGCCGCTTCGCGGGTAGATTCGAGAAGCAGGCGTCCACCGGCATAGGCCCCAGAGATCAGCAGGAACAGGGCGCCCGGAAATGGCACCCGCCGCCAGATCGCAATCGCGGCCACCAGCAGAACCGCCGCCCATCCTGCCTCGAGGCAAGGAGTGGGAATGCGCCGCTCCCACACTCCCGCGCGGTTGGGCAGGTAAAGGCTAACCAACCCCGTTGATGGCCGGCCCGCGCAACACCCGTTCATGAGGCAGCCCAGGCGGCCAAAAATCATGGTGATCAGCAGAGTAAAAGTTGTGACGTCCCAGAAAGCTCCCAGGGGAAGCCTGAGTAGCGCGAGCAGGAATAAAGAGAATGGCAAAACCACCAGGAGCCCACCGTACTGGGCCGCGCCGCCGGCGCTGCGATCCCAGATCCGGCTATAATTTCCGCGATAGAGGTGCCAGTGCGAGAAAGCGAACAATAACCGGGCGCCAAGAAGCCCCAGAACGATCAGAACCATTGTCGCCACGAAAGCGCGGAAAGCATTGATGCCCGCGGCGTGCGCCGCAACATTTCCAGCCATCACCCCGGACACCAGCCCCAGATAGACCAGCGCGGGGTAGCTCCACACCGTCAAGCTTCGCCACTGAAACAGTATCGGGCGCATAGAAACGGATAGTCAGACTGAAGGCCAGAGTGCTGTCGCCAGACCGGCCACAATCGCAACATCGGCTAGATTAAAAACAGGCCACCATCGCAGATCGATGAAGTCAACCACGCATCGCCGCCGCAGAACGTCCAACAGATTTCCCGCAGCTCCCCCAAAGGCAATACCGAGAGCGACCAAGGCGAGAGGACTTTGGAACCAGATGCCGGAACGATAAAGGAAGATCGCCGCGAGCAGCGCCGCAATCCACACCAGAACAAGGACGAGACGAGCCCGGTCGCGTTTATAAAAGTTCTTGACGCTGTTCACGCAACGGATCCGAACCACCGGACCCCAGCACAGGCAGCGGCCCTGAATTCGGGACTGAACAATACTCTTGATCCACTGGTCGAGCAGCAAGAGGATCCCTCCCGAAACCAACAGGTAAAGCACGCTCGCTCCTTACTGTAACGATTTCGGAAAGGGTCGAATTTGATCTGACCCGTTTACACGACCCCATTCGGCAAGTCAAGAAAATTGGCAGTTCATAGTTATCGTCAGGCGGTTGCGGACTCTTTTCAGATAGACAGGGCAATCGCGAAGACCCCAATCGCCACCGGGAGCAGCAGTAACGGCGGACGCCGTTGTGGAGATAATGGACCATACAGAACCCAGATCACACTACCGGCACATAAGGTCGCCATCACCTGCCCCACGCGATTGCCCGCCACCAAAATTAGCGTCGTAACCGCCGCGAGCATTTCATATCTCCCGCAGGTCGCCACCGTTCGGCGATTCCATCGGACCGCTAACGTCAAAAATCCGTTGTGGCGATCTGCATCGGCCTGGTGCGCGTCAATAAAAAGTTCGCGACCGACCATGAACACCCAGAGGACGATGTAGCTCACCACCGGGACCCTGACGCCAGCGACGAACCCGCCATAGAGCAAAGGCACACACGTCAGCGTTGCGGTATAAGGTCCTTTCAAAACCGGAAACGCTCTGGAGAACCGGTAGTACAGGCCCACCGCTGCCAGAGTCGCTACGATAACGCCCTTTCCTGCAGTGCCCCCCGGGCTGACGACAATCGCCGCGAGCGCCAACACTGCGCACATCAGGCGGCATTGCAAAATCGATATACGACCTTTGGTCAAAGCCGTGCGCTTCCGGGCAATCCGGTCCGCGGGCAGGTCGCCGATATCATCCAGGACAAAGCCGAACATGGTCGTCAGACTGATTGCAACTCCCGCCGCGAGCGCGAGCCCAACTCCGGCCCGGGCGCCATGGGAAACCACTAAAGCCGTCAACAAGCCCGCGATCAAGGATGGCAAAGGCCGACTCGATTCAATCGCGCCGAGAACAATCCGGATCATGTCGATCGCTTCGGCAGGTTGGTTTCTTCCTGCGAGCAACGGATCGACCCGGATAGGCGTGCTGCCTGCAATCTCTCGCATTCTCTGACCACTTATCGCTACGACAGCGAAGTCTATCAGGCTCCCGCAGTCTCTCACATCCCCGCCGGTAGACCGCTCCTGGCATCTAGAATCACAGCGGTGAACCTGGCGCGGTGACACTATTGAAGGTTTGAGAACACACGGCGCTCATCGCCTACTGTTCATGTGGCACACTTGCCACCTTGCGCCCGCGCAGTGCGAGGGATGCACTTGGGTTATATCCTCAATCGCAACCACTCTTTTGAGTGCCGTCACTGAGAGCGGGCGGCGCACCTGTGCTATTGCGGCACAGCGTGCGAGGTCGCAGCTTGTTCCGGCCAAGATTCCGGAACGGTGAAGTCTTCATCAGAGCGCACGGCCTATTGAGACTGATCGAATGGCATCGATTCCACGGAGCGAAACGATTAGTTGACACAAAAACCTGCCGCAACGCTGACCGGTTATTGACACACTTGAGGAATTTGCTTGCTTCCAACGGCATCTGCAGGCTTCCCGATCTTTACGTGGCCTATCGGGACGAAATCAGCAAACGTTGCACTTCCCGCGATCAGCTTCAAGTGATTGAGGAACAGAAACTTGGGTTGGTTGCGGGGGGTGGATTTGAACCACCGACCTTTGGGTTATGAGCCCAACGAGCTACCAGACTGCTCCACCCCGCAGGGTCATCATAACAACCTCATTGCGGAGCGGTCAAACCTGGGTTGCCTAATCGTTGTGCGAAACGGTAGAGTCTTTTCATCCGTGACATTCCAATTCTCTCGCGAATGAGCTTGCGCACACTGAACGATGTGTTTTTTGCCGTGGTTGAGCGGC
Source organism: Terriglobia bacterium (assembly GCA_963814725.1). Taxonomy (GTDB): domain Bacteria; phylum Acidobacteriota; class Terriglobia; order Terriglobales; family Acidobacteriaceae; genus JAIQFF01. The sequence goes on along the minus strand of CAWFDY010000008.1, from coordinate 748,018 downwards.
AGCATTCCGCTGTGATGCAGGAGCAGGTGGCGGATGCTTGGGTTCCGATTTCTTCCGCAGCGCTTCGTGGGCGTGTCCTGGCGGTATCGGATGCGCTGCGGAAATGGGGTATCGGACGGGGCGACCGGGTTGCCATCCTCAGCGAGAACCGTCCGGAGTGGACGATTGCCGACTTCGCTTCCCTGCTGCTGGGCGCGGTCACGGTTCCGATTTACGCCACGCTTACCGCCGAACAGACCGCCTACATTCTGCGCGACTCGGGCGCGCGAGTGATTTTTCTATCCAGCGAAGCGCAGCTGCAGAAGGTGCTCTCGATTAAAGACCAGACTGCGATCGAGAAATTGGTGATCATGGACCCGGTCGAGAGTCCGCTCGCAGTGCGGATGCCGACTGACAAATCGAGTAGCCCGCCGGATCCCTCGCTCGAATCCGGCGCGCGTACGATCTCTCCCGACGATCTGGCCACGATTATCTACACTTCGGGTACGACTGGAACGCCCAAGGGCGTGATGTTGACGCATGGCAACATGGCGTCGAATCTTAACTGCTCCCTGGCCGATTTTCCGGTGCAGGCGGGCGACATCAGCATTTCTTTTCTTCCCCTTTCCCATGTCACGGCGCGGCATGTGGATTTTGCCCTGCTGTATCGCGGGGTGACGCTGGCGCATCTTTCTTCGTTGAACCTGTTACCGCAGACACTGCTGGAAGTGAAGCCTACATTTCTGGTTGCGGTGCCGCGCGTGTACGAGAAAATTCACTTTCAAACGGAGTTGAAGGCGCAGGGTTTTCCCAACTCTTCGTTCTACCATTGGGCTTTGTCGGTGGGAAAAGAACATCGGGAGGAAGTGCTGGCTGGACTGACTCCGACGTCGAGGTCGTGGAAACTGTCGGACCGCTTGTTGTACTCCAAGGTCCGTGCGGGTCTGGGCGGTCGAATCAAGATTTTTATTTCCGGGGGAGCGCCGCTGGGACGCGAGCTGGCGGAATGGTATGCGTCCATCGGAATCCGCATTCATGAGGGGTACGGGCTGACGGAAACTTCTCCGGTCATCGCGGTCAACACGCCGAAGGCGCACAAGATCGGCACCGTGGGAAAGCCTCTCCCCAATGTGGAGGTGCGAATCGCGGAGGATGGCGAAATTCTGGTGCGCGGGCCATCCGTGTTCAAGCGGTACTGGAACAAGCCGCAGGAGACCACGGAAGCTTTTGTGGACGGCTGGTTCAAGACGGGCGACATTGGCAGTCTCGATACTGACGGATTCCTTTCGATTACGGATCGCAAAAAAGATCTGATCAAGACTTCGGGTGGCAAGTTCATCGCGCCGCAGCCGATTGAGAATTCTCTCAAGCACAATGCGCTGGTGGCGGAGGCGGTAGTGCTGGGCGAGAAGCACAAGTTTCCGGCGGCACTTATTTCTCCGAATTTTCCGCTGCTGGAAGAATGGGCCCGCGCCCATGAAATCGTGTTTTCCTCACGGCAGAACCTGGTAAGCCATTCTGAGGTGCGCGCGCTTTACGAAGGCATCGTGGAAGAAGTGAACCGGAATCTGGCGCGGTTTGAGAGGCTGAAAAAAGTTCTGCTGGTGGCGGATGAATTCTCCGCTGAAAACGGGATGCTCACTGCCAGCATGAAGCTGCGGCGTCGCATGGTGGAGGAGCGCTACCGGAAACAGATTGAAGAGATGTATGAACTGGCGGAAGCGACGGGGCCTGCTGGTCCCGACTAGCCTCATCAGAAATGGAGAACTGAATGTTCCGGCATAATTCCGGCACCCGCCCTTTCGCAAAAGGCGCGAAAGGGTAGGGCACCCGGCTTTTCTCGTCCTCACAAAAACGGTGGGCCAAGGACCAGCCCACACGTTTCCGCTCATTCGTCTTTCAAGATCGTAAGTCTGTAATGCGTATCTTCTGCGATGACCGAAGGCGTCAAAGCGCTAGAGAGCGTTCTTCTCTTGACTTTTGTCGCGTCAAAATAAACATTTACAGAGTAGGCTTCAGCGCCGTCAGCCCCGGCGATCGTCAAGACGAAGTCCCCTTTTTGAGCTTTAATCGATGCGACTCTAGGGTCTATGAGGTCCGCAAACACCGACCTCGGAACGAATACCCTTTTCCCCTGGACCGAAATCTCCAACATTTGGGCGAGAGTCACAGCTTTTGCTTCCCAGTCTATGCCTGGAAACGTGTCGGAGGTCTTTTCAACCCTCACCGTATGAAATACGACATCTATTTCCTTATTCGAAGATTTCGCGTGCACGGAAGTTACACCCGACTTCGCGAGGGCATGCTCTTGCGCAAGAGCCGAGGACGTGACGAATATCACATTAAGTACGAACGCAACCGCTATCCGTCGTGTACCAGTTTTCATGGTATTACCCTCAAGGTCTTGTCGTCGCTTTGTCCTATTGGGCGGGCTGGCCCACCCTTTATTGGTTCTGACATATTCTGAGGCTGCCCCACCCTTGCGCTTTTTGCAAGGGTGGGAAATGTTCATCCGTCACAGCGTTTCCGCTCACGAGAGTTTACGCTCGGGCATGCCCAACCGTCTCCGACGATATTATGGCGGTGGCTACCTGCATTTCATCACTTCGAGTTGTTATCACCGCCGTCCGATCCTGGGTACGGCGCGGCGTCGCAGTCTGTTTCTGGAAGTGCTCGAGCAGGCGCGCTGCCGCTATGGGTTTGTCGTCGTCGGCTATGTCGTGATGCCGGAGCACTTCCATTTGCTGATCAGCGAACCGGAGAAGGGGACGCCCTCGACCGTGATGCAAGTGCTGAAGCAGCGCTTTGCCCGGAAAATTCTGAAAAGGGTACGGGAGCGTGCCGACCCGGCCCAGGGCCAACTCTGGGACGAGGAGCTGACTGAAGGACACGTGTGGCAGCGGCGGTTCTACGATTTCGTGGTCTGGAGCCACGCCAAGCGACTGGAAAAGCTCCGCTACATCCACCGCAATCCGGTCAAGCGCGGGTTGGTGCTGCAGCCGGAGCAATTGCCATGGAGCAGTTTTCGGCACTATGCCTATGACGAAGCTGGTCCCGTTATGGTCGATGAGCAGCAGCCCGCCGAATTGAAGTTTCGCAATCTGGAAAGAAACGGCGGCTCACGGGAAACGATGCTGCCAACCCGGAGAAAACAAGAGTGGGGTAGCTCTTGAGGCGCCTTCTCAGTCCCACCCTTGCATAAAGCGCAAGGGTGGGGCAGCCTCAGATTGACACGACCGGGGAAACGGTGGGCCAGCCAGCCCAACCTGGAGAAAACAACAGTGGGGTAGCCTTGAGGCGTCTTCTCACTCCCACCCTTGCAAAAAGCGCAAGGGTGGGGCAGCCTCAGATTGAACACGACCGGGGAAACGGTGGGCCAGCCAGCCAAGCAGATTGAAGAGATGTATGCGCTGGCGGAAGCGGCAGGGCATATTTCCGAACCGGATTGAGAAGCCCTTAATTAGGATGAGATTCCAACCTCCCAAGGGAAGAGGGTCGTGGAATCCCACCCTTCGCAAAGTGCGCGAAGGATGGGGCACCCCTCGGTGTGCTTTGTGGGTGGGAAAACATGGGCCACCCACCAATTCTTCAGGGAGTTCATCTAGATTTTGAACGAAGTAGAATGGGCTCGGTTTCGACCAGCCTAAGAAGTTTTACCATCTGCCGTGTCCGCTCTTTGTATGTTTTGAAATGTGGACTCTGCAGATGCGATTCGTAAGCGGCTGCATCCCTATAGATTTCGAACAACCTGATCTTTTCAGGATGCTCCTTGAGCGAAACGGCATACAGGGTCAAGACCCCCGGCTCAACGCGAATCGAAGTCTCGATTTCTTCTTTGAGAGCGAGTTTGTAAGCGTCAAGCTGCGCGGGATCAATCTCCAGTTCCGCTATACGCACGATCGGGTCTCCGACCGATTCGGCAGCGGGACATCGCTTGGGCCAAAACAACAATGATGCAACCAACGACGTCCCGAGCAGCAGCGCTAGTCTTGCGGTCATATGCAATCCCCTTCTCAAGATCAGTTTAGCCTGACAGACATGGTTGGCATGATATTGCCATTACACCAACAATCGAGGCCGCAAGGCCCGGTTTGTAAGCGTCAATGCAGTGCACGGCGACAAAACCGGGACAGACGGGACGTTGACCACTTTCTGTTCATAATAACCACAATACTGAAACGCCCCGTCTGTCCACAGGTTTTAGTCCTAACTAGACGAGCTTCCAACCTTCCAAGGGAAGAGGGTCCGTGGAATCCCACCCTTCGCAAAGTGCGCGAAGGATGGGGCACCCCTCGGTCTGTTTCGTGGGTGGGAAAACATGGGCGACCTTTGCTGGTTGAGGCAGAACAGCAGGTCCCTCGGCTCCGCAGACCATCGCTCTCGCGATGATCTGCTCCGGTCGGGATGACAGAGGTGGTAAGGTCTCCCACCCTTTCGCAGCGAGCGCGAAAGGGTAGCGGAATCTCCGGGTTCGAGGTGATCCAGAAAGGATGGGCCACCCGCCAGATTGAAGAGATGTATAAACTGTCGGAGGTAGCGGGGCATATTTCCGAAGCCGGATTGTGCGAAGGATGGAGTACTCGTCGGTCTGTTTTGTGGATGGAAAACATCGGCCACCCGCCGGGATGTCCTTCCTGTTTCTTCTCTGGGGGTATTTTGCTGACCTCACTTTTTGATTGCTCGATAACGGATTTCCCCGCCAAAGGAGTAACCATGTTTTCTCGGTTTCAGTTCAACTGCGTCCAACCCATGCGTCTTTTCGTAGTGCTGCTCTCGCTCTCGATGGCGGGTTCAATCGCGTTAGCACAACAGCCTGCGGACAAAGTGCAAACCGGCAAGTCCCCGGACAAATCGAAGCCGGCGGTTGGCTCGGCTGACATTGCCGCGAATACACCGGAGATCCTGCGGCAGATGAATGGCGCGCTGGTGGAGCTGGCGGCCCGAGTCTCTCCCGCGGTGGTGCAGATACAAACGACGGGATACGGACCGCTGAATGAAAGCGACGGTGATCGTGGCCGGACGGCGCTGATTGTCCGGCAACACGCGGTGGGTTCGGGTGTGATTGTGGATTCGAACGGCTACATCATGACCAACGCTCACGTGGTGGAGGGAGCACAGCGCATTCGCGTGGCTTTGCCCATGGCGTCGGCGGCCTCCGGCAACCTGCCTGCCGGCAGGCGTCCCCTATTCGACGCCAAGGTTGTCGGCGTTCACCAGGAGAGTGATCTGGCGTTGCTCAAGATTGAGCAGACCAACCTGCCCACGTTGTCGCTGGAGGAGCCTCGGAACATCCGGGTGGGAGAGATGGTTCTGGCGGTGGGCAGTCCTGAGGGTCTGCAGAGTTCGGTCACGATGGGCGTGATCAGCGCGATCGCCCGCCAGGCTGATCCCAAGAAATCCCTGAACTACGTTCAGACCGACGCGCCCATCAATCCCGGCAACAGCGGCGGCCCGCTGGTGGACATGAACGGATATGTGGTGGGTATCAACACCTTCATTCTGAGTCAGAGTGGAGGAAGTGAAGGCCTGGGCTTCGCCATTCCGGCGCGCGTGGTCAACTTCGTTTATCGCAGCTTGCGCAAGTATGGGCACGTACACCGAATCGAAATCGGCGCGGGCGCGCAGGAGATTACGCCGACTCTGGCGGAGGGTCTGGGACTGCCGCAGTCCTGGGGCGTCATCGTGGACGACGTCACGCCCGACGGTCCCGCGGCCTCGGCCGGGCTGCAGGTGCAGGACATTATTCTTACCGCCGACGACCGTCCCATTGAAACCATGTCAGCACTCACGGCCGCCACCTATCTTCATAGTCATGACCAGCCGATGAAGCTCGAGATTTTACGCGGTGCCAAAGAGAAGAAAACCCTGTATGTGCCGGCGGTCGAAAAGCACGATCACATGGACTTGCTGATGGATGCGACCGATCCTGACAAGAGTCTGGTGCCGCAGCTAGGCGTGCTGGCGGTTGATCTCACCGATCAGCTTCGTGCTTCGATGGGCCCGACTCGAACGGCCGGCGGAGTCGTCGTAGTGGGCCGCGCCGCCAACCTTATTGTGTCGGAGAGCGGGCTGGAGACAGGAGACATTATTCATGCGCTTAACACTCGGCTGATTGATTCTGTCGAAACGCTGCGGAGAGCCGTGCGCGAGCTTAAACCTGACGCCGCAGTCGTGCTGCAAATTGAGCGGGATGGTGGGTTGCAGTATTTGGCGTTTGAGATGGAGTAGAGAGCTGCAGCCGGGTGCGGGGCTGGCTGGTCTCGGTTTAGATCCGGCACATGGTGAGGCGCTCCGGTCTGCGACTTAGATTGGCCCGATCCACCTGGATATCGGGCGACTGCGGTACTACACGAGGTTTCCAACCTGAAGGTTTCATCCGCAGCGAGCGGCGCGTATTTTAAGCGCGCCTCTGTTCTCTGGGCTGCGGGAGAAATTGATGAGCCTCACTCCGGAATCGAGGGTTTGAGAAGGAGATGGTCCATCCAGGCCCTCTCGACGATTCGGCTTGAATTCATCAGTCGTTTATTTCCACTTAGGGAATAACTTCTCCCACCATGGGACGGATCGGAATGACTTTCGTTCCGCCAACCTGCCTCGGATTTCATTCCTGCGATCGAGTGAGCACGCTCGTGGTGGTCGAGCGAGGCCATGGCGAAGTGCGTGCAAAAAAGCAAATCGTTCAGTACGTGGGACGTTCGGGAGAGTGAGTGAGTGGCCTCATCCTTACCGCAAAGAGCAAGATCGGAGGATCAGATCGTCACTGCGTACGTCCCTTAGGTTTCGGTCACCCAATTGCATTATGAGTCACCATCGGTACTTGAGCCGCGCACCGAAACAGAAGGGTGATGAACATGCGAAAGTACAGCGCGCACACGATCTGCTTTGCAGCATTTCTGCTTTTGATTGTTGCCACAGGATGCGGCGATCCGGATGACAAGACTGGCGGGAACCCGGGCCTGACGGCTCCCACCATGACCGCCGTGGCGCCGGCAGCGGGCTCCGGCGCTGCGTGCCTTAACACGGTCGTGAGCGCCACGTTCAATAAGGCCATGAATCCCGCCTCCATCACGGTCGCGACTTTCACGGTGACCGATCCCAACGGCACCGCCCTGGCCGGTCAGATTGCCTACGACGCAACCAGCCATACCGCGACCTTCACGCCATCGGCGAACCTCGCTCCGTCGGCTTTGTACAACGCCAGAATCTCAACCCAGGCTCGCGACGTTTTTGGTAATGAACTCGCCAGTCCGGTAACTTGGAGCTTCACCACCGGTTTGACGGCTTGCGGAGGAGTTGGCGCACCTTCAGTCGTGTCGACTACTCCCGGCAACGGATCGTGCCCCAACACCATTGCCGCTGCGGTCTTCAGCGAGGCGATGAATCCCGAGACTATCGATAGCTCGACTTTCACCCTGACCGGGCCCGGTACGACGCCGGTGAACGGGCAAATCACGTACGACATGACCAGCAACAGCGCGGTCTTTACTCCTGCAAGTTCTCTTGCGACAAGTACGACATACACGGCCACGCTTACCACCGGCGTTGCAGACCTTTTAGGCCAGCACCTGGCGAACAATTTTGTGTGGACCTTCACTACCGCCACCACGATGTGTCAACCGCCCCTGCCGCCCAGTTCTATCAGTCCCGCCAGCGCCTCGACGGGAATATGTTCGAACGCCGTGGTGGCGGTCACTTTCCCGCAGGCGATGCTGCCGGCATCCGTCAACCCGGCAACTTTTAAACTGACGGGGCCTGGAGTCACCGTGGACCCCGGAACCATCACCCACGATGTGCCTAACAAGATCTTCGTCTTTTCTCCCACTGTCGCTCTTGCGCTGAACACAGGCTATACCGCCACCATCACGACCGGGGCGCAGGACGCGTCCGGCAGGGCGCTGGCGAGTGACTTCGTATCGACATTCACTACTTCTCCGACTGCATGCGCGACCCCGCCGCCACCGGCTGTGATTTTCGAAACTCCTCCGGAAGAAAGTGCAGGTGCGTGCCTCGACTCAGTGATCACCGCGACCTTCAACGAGGCCATGAACCCGGTCACGATTGATGCGATCACATTCAAGGTGAATGGCCCCGGGGTGACTCCAGTGACCGGAGTTGTGACATTGGATGTCACAGGCAGGGTAGCTTCATTTACGCCCGCGGCGAACCTCGCAGTGAATACTGCGTATACCGCCACGGTGACCACCGGGGCACAGGACCTTACGGCGAACTCACTGGCTGGCAATTTTGTGTGGAGCTTCACCACGGCAACGCAGGCCTGCCAGCCGCCGGTGCCGCTGGGATCGGCGGCGAATTTCGACGCCATAGCCGGCTCTACGGTTACCAATACCGGCCCCACCACGCTGGCCGGCGGCAATCTCGGGCTCAGTCCCGGAACCGCGGTGACTGGATTCCCTCCGGGAACCCTAGTCCCTCCGGCGGTCATGCACGTTACCGATCCGACCGCGGCGCAAGGCCAGCTCGATTTGACCATCGCTTTCAACTATGCCCAGACCTTGCCCGGAGGCGCGGTGCTGCCCGGGGACTTAAGCGGCCTGACTTTCACTCCGGGCTTATACAAAAACTCGAGCACCGTCATGGTGTCGGCGGGCAACGTCACGCTCGACGCTCAGGGCAACCCGAACTCGGTTTTCATCTTCCAGATCGGGTCCACGCTTACCACCCTGGGCAGTACCCAGGTGGTTCTTGCCGGAGGGACCCAGGCCAAGAACGTTTTTTGGCAGGTCTCCAGCTCAGCGACTTTAGGCACGAACTCCATTTTTAAAGGAACCATCATGGCATTCCAGGCGATCACTCTGAATACTGGCGCCAGCCTGCAAGGCCGGGCGCTGGCCCTGAACGCCGCAGTCGCATTTGACAGCAATACAGTGACCGCGCCTTAGCGGATGTGCATCCCGCAAGGCGGCCGGTTTGGGTTTGCGCGTTGCGGTTGGGGTTCGATCGAGTTCAAGCGATTCTAGTTGGGAGGAATCTTCGCATGTCATCTGATTCTCACGGCCCTGGCGGCTCCGTTGTAGTCATGTTGTTGGCGGCGATTGCTTTTGCGATGGGCGTGGCGCCGGTTGCGCCGGCACAGGAGCCGCCTGGCCCCAAATGGGAGTTGTATGGCGGATACTCATTCTTCGATCCCGGTGCCGATGTGCATGGCGTGCTTCCGCTGGGATTGCTGCCGGTAAAGAGCCGGCTGGAATCGAATCCGCGAGGGGTGGGCGCGAGCATTACTTACGACTTCAACCACTGGCTGGGAATCACAATCGACAGCAGCACGCTCTGGAACAGCGGAGAAGTTGGAGCCGACCGGGTCGATGATGCCGCGCTCTCGAACCTTTCCATAGGCCCAAAGTTCACGTTTCGTCATCGCCATTTTTCTCCGTTCCTGGAAGTTCTGGCGGGCGACCACCGGCTAATGCCGGATGCCTTTCACGACGTCCAGAAATTCGGTTTCATGGCGGGCGGCGGCCTCGATCTGAAACTGACGCGGCACTTCGCGTGGCGGATGCTGCGCGCCGATTTTGTCTACTCCACTTACCGCTACGCCCCTCAGGCGACGACTTCAGAAACTGAAATCCGGGGCGTAAGGCTACAGACTGGGCTGAACTTCAACTTGGGTGGCGGGCCACCGCCCGCGCCTCCGGTTGCGGCCTGCACCATCGATCCTTCCGAAGTCTTTGTCGGGGAACCTGCAACCGCAAGTGCCAATGGATCGAATTTCAATCCGCATCGCACCGTGCGCTATAACTGGAGCGGCAGTGGCGTCAGCGTCGCCGGGACCAATGCTTCCACGCAGATTGATACCGCCAATTTGCAACCCGGCCGTTATACGGCCAGCGCCAACCTGACCGACGGCAGCAAGCGCGGTGTCGCTCCATGCACTGCCAGTTTCACGGTAAAGCGGCCCCATCCTCCCGAGATCTCATGCACCGCAGATCCCAGCACGGTGACTGCCGGCTCTTCCGCCAGCATCCGCTCGAACGCGAGCAGTCCCGACCAGCGCCGGATTCGTTACGGCTATAACGCTACGGCGGGCACGCTTTCGGGCACCGGCGCCACGGCTACTCTCGACACAAGCGGCGCGCAACCGGGTCCGATCACCGTAACCTGCACCGCCAGCGATGATCGCTATCCCGCGCTGACCGCTTCGTCAACCACCAGCGTGATGGTGGAAGCCCTTCCCCCAGCTGCGCCTCCCGCGGAGGTCACCGAACTCGAGGCCCGGCTGGCCCTGCACAGCATCTATTTCCAGACGGCCCGGCCGACGGAGAAAAATCCTGGAGGAGGGCTGCTTGAGAGTCAGCAGGAGGTGCTGAGTGACCTGGCCACCGGCTTCACCCGGTATCTCACATTCAAGCCTGAGGCCGAACTCATACTCGGCGGCCACGCCGACCCGCGCGGATCGAGTGCGTACAACAAGGCGCTGACCGAGAGGCGGGTGGAACGGGCCAAGAGGTTTCTGGTCGAACATGGTGTTCCGGCCGGCAGCATCGAGGTTCAAGCATTTGGTGAAGAGGACAATCAGACGGCCAGCCAGGTGAAAGAACAAATCGCACAAAATCCGGATCTGAGCGAGGCTGATCGTCGGAAAATGCTAGGCAATCTACGAGTCCTCGTGCTGGCCAACAACCGGCGATTGGATATTTCCCTGAGCACGACCGGGCAACAATCGCTTCGCCGCTACCCGTTCAATGCCAAAGATGCATTGCGCCTGCTTAGCACCCAGGGAGTGGAGAAAACAGCCAAGCCCAAATAATCGGATAAGCACGCTCGCATAGGCCCGGACGCCCTCGTCCGGGCAGGTGAGCGGATCCAGCCAGATTTTTTGGATTCAGAGAAAAACCATCGCGGAGTTTCACTCCGCCGGGCGGGTGGGGCACCCCCCGGTGCTCACCGGCTTTCGAGTCCTGGGCCCTACTCGCTCCTGGGGACCGTCGAAACAAATGCGTGCGCCTCAACGTATAGTCCTTTGACCTTGCTATATCGTATTGATGTAGAAGTGGCGAAGGAATCTGTTGAGGTGTTCCCGTCGCCGATCATTTTGAAAGACTGAAGGGCTTTCTGATGTCACAATTTTCCAAGGCTGTTGGAGGCAAACTACAGATTCCCTGGTGGATCATGGTATTCACTGCTCTGGCTGCGTTTCTTCTGGCAGCCGGAGCAAGCATTTCCCTGCTGGCCCCTCAACGGCTCGTAGGGCCTGGATTTGAGATCAACTTAGCCGCTCAAATCTATGCCGGGTACACCTTCTCCCGAAACCTGGGGCTCGCCATTATGCTCGTTGTCGGGCTCGCCAAGCGTTCTCGATCCATCCTGACCGTTATGATGGGCCTCTTCTCATTCATCAACTTTTGTGACGCGATCATGGACATAAAGGAGTCGCGACTCCCCGTTTTCGGAATTGCTCTCGTGCTCTCATTGATCGCGGCCATGGCGACCATGAGACTGGCGAAAACAGAACTGAATCCGGTGGTTTGAAGGCCTTTGGCAGCTCCCCTCAGTTGATGCAAATCGTTATGGAATCTCCGTAAGGGCTGAGGGCGAGCCACTCGCGGTTGTGCGTCAGTAATTGATGCCCTGACCGCCCTTTGACACCCAATCCGGTGCCGAGTCTGTCGCCTGACGGAGCAGCAGGTTCAGTTGAGCGGCATGATGTTGCACGTGGCGCATGTTGTAGAGGAGCAATTCACCGTTATCCATGGCACGATAAGGAAAGGGGCAAGGGACCACAATCCAAGATTCCGTCATTCCCGCCATCACGGCTTCCAATCTTTTGCGGCAGTGCTGAACGTATCCGAGCAGTTCGTCTTTTCGGTAGGCGGGCTCCGGGACCACAACCTCGTCTGCGAGTTCAGCGAGACCGAAGGGGATTGGCGGACGGAATCCGGATTCCCCCTCCGAGGAAAGATACAAGTCGAGGAAAAAGAGCGTGTGAAAAGCGAGGTACCAGAATGCGCGCCGCCCCTTGCCAGACCAGACGGAATCCGGGCAGGCCTCAATGGCGTTGGCGAGCATATCGATCGCGGCGTGAAACTGCTGCCGGATCGCGGATCTCCAGAACTCGATCATGCACGCAGTATATAAGGAGGAATTCGAGCCCGGGAATTGGCGCGGTGAAACTGAACACCCGCCCAAGCGGAGCTTGGACGGGGCGCCCTCGAGCCCGTGGTGATTGCGGCCTGCGACCGCAGCGATTGCTTTTCATTACAATAGGGGCATGACGGACCCACTCATCATTGCTGGACGCGAGTTTCGTTCCCGGCTGATTGTCGGCACGGGAAAATACAAGACATTTCAGGAGACGGCGCGCGCGCTTGAAGCCAGTGGCGCGGACATGGTGACGGTGGCGGTGCGGCGGGTGAATCTGGATCGCAGCAAGGAATCGCTGCTCGACTATCTGGATCCGAAGAAATATTTTTTGCTGCCGAATACCGCCGGTTGCTATACCGCGGACGAAGCGATCCGTGCGGCGCGTTTGGGTCGCGAAGTCGGGCTTTCCGACTGGGTGAAGCTGGAAGTGATTGGCGATCAGGCGACGCTTTATCCCGACGTGCAGGCGACACTTGAGGCAACTCGCGTGCTGGTGAAAGAGGGCTTCACGGTTCTTCCCTACACGTCTGATGACATTGTGTTTGCTAAAAGATTGCTCGATGCAGGGGCGGCCACGATTATGCCGCTGGGCGCGCCAATCGGGAGTGGACTGGGGATTCAGAACGCCGCCAATATTCGTATCCTGCGGGAGATGATCAGTGGCGTGCCACTGGTGCTGGATGCGGGCGTGGGCACGGCTTCGGATGCGGCCGTGGCGATGGAGTTAGGAGCGGACGCGGTGCTGATGAATACCGGGATTGCCGGAGCGCAGGATCCGGTATTGATGGCGGAGGCTATGAAGCATGCGGTGTTGGCGGGACGCCAGGCTTATATGGCTGGGCGGATGCCGCGAAAACTTTACGCGACCGCGAGCTCTCCGCTGGACGGCGTGGTGCGTTGAAGTTTCGACGAGCTGCAGCATGATGGGGCTGCATGAAGACGAACCCCGATGTCGCTTTAATTGCGATTGCGAATTTTTGCTGGGCTTGCGAACCAAAGCCCTTCCGGCCTACGAGTGAGGCGGAAGGGCTTTGATTTTTTTCTAGTCACTGGTCCAACGCGTGAAAGTTGGGCGTGAATTTTATTGTTTGTCGTACACCGCAGTCATGTGAAACGACTGACCCTTCGAATTGGTTCCCTTCGTGGTTACGGTTCGATTCTTCCCGTCCGCCGCCACGACGACACGCCCAGTGGTCGTCACTTTGCCGTCCTTCTTGCTGATCAAAGTCAGGGTATGATCGTTCACCCTGGTGTATGACCTCATGTCAAAATTCGGGTCGCCGGTGAGGGGATAGTCTTTGCCGTCGAATTTACCTGTCCACTCGTTTTTCGTCGGTTTGCCGTCGGCATCCACGCCTTCAACCGTAACTTTCACGTCGTCGCCTGCAGCTTCGTAAACAACCTTGTTATTTTTCGGCGCGCCAGCGCTCAATTTCGACTTGGCCTCGTTCAGCTTCCAGGTGCCCATATTCACGTCTTCGGCGGAGCAGAGTGCGGCGCCGACCAGGCACAACGCCAGAGTCAACAATACTGTTTTTACTTTCATTATTTCTCCTCATTGAAATCGAGATTTTGGGTGCGGGGCATTCTATTGCTGCCGGGACGGTTCGGCAACCGGTAAGATAAAGATGTTGCATCCACCTGGGTTTACGCCGGGGATTTGCGCCGAAATCAAGGCTGATGGTGAGGAACGACTTTGATTTCGAACAATTTCGGCCACAACTTTCCCGTGACGAAGAGACGATTTCCGGTTCGGTCATAGGCAATGCCGTTCAGGACGGCGGCCGGGCTTTTCAGTTCGGATTTGTCGATGATGGCGCTGAGATCGATCCATCCGAGAATTTTCCCGGTGCGCGGCGAGACGCGAACGATGTTGTCGGTTTCCCAGATGTTGGCGTAAATCTCGCCGTGGATATATTCGAGTTCATTCAGGTTCTCCACCGGGCGGCCGGTTTCGTCGGTGACTTTGATACGCCTGGTCTCCCGGAAGGATTTGGGATTCAGAAAGCGAAGATATGACGTTCCGTCGCTCATGATTAATTGCGTGCCATCTTGAGTTAGTCCCCAGCCTTCGCCCTGGTATGGGAAAGTTCGCAGCAGGGAGAAGCTGAAGCGGTCATAGACGAAGCCCTGGTGCGCTTTCCAGGTCAACTGGATCAGGTTGCTGTCCCAATCTGTAAGACCCTCGCCAAAATATTCCGAAGGCAGATCATACTTCTGCAAAACCCGGCCGCTGGATAGATCCTCCATCCGTATCGATGAAGCGCCGTTGAGGCCGGTGCTTTCATAGAGGTGGCCATCGAGGTAAATAAGTCCCTGCGTAAAGGCTGTGGGATCGTGCGGATAGACGTGAACGATTTGATAGGCATCGTGGCGCGAACCCGGCGGCCTCGCGCTTGCCGATGTCGCTGCGGCGCACAGGAGTATTGCGACGAAGTGCAGGCGTTTCATGTGCGGTGAGAACATCCTTGGGTCCTGATGCGTTCTGGATTACAAATTCTGTCGAGCTGCGCTCGACTGGACGGACGAGGGCGTCCGTCCCTACGTGGCTTGTGGTGGCGGCCGCACGAGCGGGACGCTCGCGCCCACATTGGCGGAGTTAAAAAAAAATGCGAGGGCAGTAACGCCCTCGCGCACAGCCGGGCTTCGGAACTTCACAACATTTTTACGCTGTCCACGTGAATGGAATCACCTTTGACGGTTCCGGTAACGGCCACATGGTGGCCTTCGTGTCCCTTGAGCGCGTCGGCATTATCCACGGCCAGGACCTTGTTGTCGCCGTCGGTGACCACCACGGCGGATGCTCCGCCATCAATGCATTTTTTCGTACATGCAGCCGCGCCGGCATTCGCGCCCTTGGCGCCGCACTTGGAATCGCTGACCCAGCCATTCACGGTCTTGGCTTTGCCCATGTCGTCGGCCGCGACTACGGCCACCAGCAGAAACACCACGCAGAACGCGAAACAGATTACCAGTAATTTCTTCATGACTGAGCTCCTCAATTTTTTAGGCGGCCGGTAGCCGCAGATTTTAGCAACGCCCCGCTGCGAGCGTTTTTTGTGCTACTTAAATTGACGTAACGAGACAGCAGTTGGTTACTCGTCAATTATCCAACTGGAATTTGGGCAACTATACCACAGGGCGGGAGGGTGAAACCGGGCCAACCATCAGTTCAGCCGGCTGATGCGAGAGCCTGCGCACCGGTCCCGGGTAACCCTTACCCCGCAGTTCGGGAACCAGGCGGGCTGATCCTACTTCTGGGCCGCATTCGTGCCTGGGGTGAGTCGGGGCGACGCGGCGGGAGCCACGTATATGATTTCGCCTGGGCGGGCGTAGTGCAGCTGCTCGCGCGCTTCCTTTTCTATCGTCTTAGGGTCATTCTGCAGATGATTGATCTGGCCAGTGTAGGAGTCATTTTCCTTCTGCAATCCGTTAATCTCGTAGCGCAAGGCCTGATATTCGGCGCGCTTTTGGCGGTACACGACCATGCCATTAGCCCCGAACATCACATGGAGAAAGAGCCAAACCGTGACCACAGCAACTCCCAGGGTAGCCAGCCGACGGCTAGAGCTGTAGAGCCACTCTGCCGCGGGCCGCAGCGTTTCCCCCAGGCGGTGGCCGAAGGCTTCGGCTTGCGGGGCGCGATCAGCCAGCGCGTTTAGCCCACGCCGGGCTTGGGGAATGATGCGGATTTTCGGAAGCTGTTCTAGTCGAAGATCCATTGTTTGGCTGCGGCGCTCAGTTTTTCCAGATCCCCAGTGCTTCGAGCTTCCGAATACACCCTGACTACGGGTTCGGTGCCCGACAAACGGTAGCAGACCCAGGATCCATCTTCGAACAGCAATTTCAAGCCGTCCGTGCGTACGACCTGGGTGACCTTCCGTCCCATGAGATCGCGGGGCTCTGCCTTCAACTTTCCAGTGAACTTCGCCTTCACCTCCGGCGTCAAGTGAAAGTTCTCTCGCAAACTGTAGAAGGAACCAACTTCGACAAATAGCTCCTTCAATTGCTGCGCCAGCGACTTGCCGCGGCGCGCCACCATCTCACAACAAAGCAGACCGGCCAGCACGCCATCTTTTTCCGGGACGTGGTGGCGGATGGACAGGCCGGCGCTCTCCTCACCGCCAATCGCAATCTTGTCCTGCTTGATCAGCTCACCGATATATTTAAATCCGACAGGGGTCTCGTGCAGTTCGATGCCGTGGCGTTTCGCGACGGCATTGATCAGATTGGTGGTAGCCACGGATTTAGCTACGCCGTTTTTCCAGTCCCGGCTTTCCACCAGATAATCGAACAGAAGCGCGACGATGTAGTTGGGGCTGAAGAACGTGCCGTCGGCGTCAAGGATGCCAAAGCGGTCAGCGTCGCCATCGGTGGCGATACCGATATGCGCGTCGGTGCTGCGCATTTGTTCACGGCACCCGTCCAGAAGATGGTCGTCGGGCTCGGGAGCGTGCCCGCCGAAGAGGACATCACGACTATCGTGGACGGTGGCGACGTCCACACCCGCATCGCCCAGCAGCGAGTCGGAGTACCCCCGGGCAGCGCCCCAGAAAGGATCAAAAACCACACGCAAATTCGCTTTTTGGATGGCTTTGAAATCCACGATCTCCCGCAGCCGGGCCAGGTACGCGCTGCGCGGGTCGAGCGCGCGAGCAATAACGGATTCCGGTGCCGGCGCGGGCTGATTCTTCCCGGCATCGCTGGCGGCGATCTCGGCTTCGATCCGGCTGGTGACCTCGGGCAGGGCGGGCGCACCGTCAGGAGTGGAAAACTTGATGCCGTTGTACTCCGGAGGATTGTGGGAGGCGGTGAAATTAATAGCACCGTCGGCCTTCTGCTGAATTACGGCATGGGAAATTGCCGGGGTCGGGGCCGGTTCTGCGATCATCAGGGGAGTAATACCGTGGGCGGTAAGAATTTCGTCGGCCATGGAGCAGAAGGTTTCACCCAGGAATCTAGGGTCGCGGCCCACGATCACGCGAGCGCCGGAGGGTTTTTGCGACGCCACATATCGCGCGATTCCGGTGACGGCACGGCGGACGTTGGCGAAGGTGAATTCGTCCGCCATTACGGCGCGCCATCCCGAGGTTCCAAAATGAATTTCCGTGGCCATGTTAACCTCCCGAATCGTAAGCGGTGCAACGCTGATTCCTGCTCGTTGAAGGCTGATTCTATATGACAGACAAGATACTCGTCCTCACTACCGCGGGTTCAAAAGATGAAGCGCGCAAGCTAGGGCGGGCGCTGGTGGAGAAGTTGCTGGCGGCCTGCGTGAATATCGTTCCTAATGTGGCGTCGATTTACCGTTGGGAAGGCGAGGTGGAAGAGGCAGAAGAGTGGCTGCTCATTATCAAGACCAGCCGCGCCGCGTACAAACGGGTTGAACAAGCGATCCAGGAGATGCATTCCTATGACGTGCCGGAATGTGTCGCCATCTCGATCGAGAGCGGGAGCATGAAGTATTTGAACTGGGTGGGAGAGTCGGTGAAGTAGAGTGGCGACAGCCCTCTCTCGCTCGCTCGGTCTTGCCTGTCTTGCATCAAGGTCAACGTCAACATCAACGGCGGCGGGCGAGGGCGCCCGCCCCACATGCAATCTACGCCCGCTTTTTCGCGGCCAGGTTGAGCCTGCAGTAATCCAGCACGAACGGAGGATCATCGGCCGCAGCTTGATCCGCGAGTTGCGATACATATTCGATTTGTAACTCCGGGGTGGGCAGGCGATCGAGATAAGTTCGCACGATAACGGTCTTCAGAAATTCCATATAGTGCCCCCGATTTTCCATGACAATGAGCGCCGGCTCGAGAACAGTCTCG
The DNA here is from genome assembly GCA_963814725.1 of Terriglobia bacterium. Lineage (GTDB taxonomy): Bacteria > Acidobacteriota > Terriglobia > Terriglobales > Acidobacteriaceae > JAIQFF01. The sequence continues at coordinate 730,121 of CAWFDY010000008.1, read as the reverse complement.
ACCTCCACGAAGCCTGCGCGGCGCAGCGTGTCGGCGGCGTCTGTGGCGTTCTGAAAAAGCCAGGGCGACGGGAAAGAAGCCAGAAACGGGCTAAAAACTGGTGAGGCGGCGAGAATATCCATTCGAGCCCGCAGATGCGCGATGTTCTGGCCGCCGCCGCACTGGGCCTGTAACCAGCCTCCGGGACGAAGCGCTTTGTACAAGCCGCGAAATAAGCGGTCGTGATCGAGTACCCAATGGAATGCCGCGGTGCTGACGATGCCGTCGAAGGCACTTTCAAACGGCAAGTCCTGCAGATCAGCAGCGACCATGGAGACCTTCTCTCCGAATTGTGGTTGCAGATATTCGCGGGCGGATCGCAGCATATTTTGCGAGACATCCAGCGCGATCACATGACCGCTGGGCAAGGCTTGCAGCAATTCGGCCGTGAGACGGCCAGTACCGCAACCGGCATCGAGCAGGTATTCGTCTCCGTGAAGGTTCAGGCGAGCAAGAACCTTTCTGCCCCAGGTCACCTGAGGTTGGGACAGGCGATGGTATTCGCGGGAGTTCCACTCGCGGGATGGTGTAGTCGGTCGGGTCACGACTGTTTCTAACGCTTCAGATGGACGCCAGGGCCTGGCCGAGATCATTTGTGATGTCTTCCACATTCTCGATTCCCACTGAGATGCGCACCAGGCCGTCCGTAATTCCAATGGCTCGCCTTCCCTTCTCTCCGAGGGCAGCGTGGGTCATGGTCGCGGGATGAGAAATCAAAGTTTCGACCCCGCCCAGGGATTCCGCCAGAGAGCAGAGGCGTACGCTTTTCAGCATTTTTTTAGCGTTCGAAAGCGATCCGGTTTCAAACGTAATCATGGAGCCGAAGCCGGTCATCTGCTGCTTTGCCAGCGCGTGCTGCGGATGGTCCGAAAGCCCGGGGTAGAAAACCTTTTTTACTTTCTTGTGCCGGGAGAGAAAATCCGCAACCACTCTGCCGCTGCGATCATGCTGCTCCATGCGCACGGCAAGAGTCTTGACTCCCCGCAACACGAGCCAGCACTCAAACGGAGAAAGAATCGCGCCCACGGCTTTCTGGACGAAGGCCAGCTTGTCGGCCTGCTCGCGGGTGGTACAGATTACCGCACCTCCGAGGCCATCGCTGTGTCCGTTTAAAAATTTGGTGGTGGAGTGCACCACCATATCGGCTCCCAGGGCAATCGGCTGCTGGAAGTATGGCGACATGAAAGTGTTGTCCACGACGAGTTCCACTTTTTTGCCGTGGCAAATCCGGCTGATGGCGGAAATGTCGCTCAGCGACATCAGAGGATTCGTGGGCGTCTCGATATACGCCATGCGGGTGTTTTTGCGAATCGCGCGCTCCACATTCCGGGGATCTGACGTATCGACATAGGTAAATTCCATGCCGAAATTTGCAAGCACCTGGTTGAAGAGACGCGGCACTCCTCCATAAAGGTCGTTGCCGCAAACCACATGGTCGCCGGATTTGTACATGGTGCAGATGGCATTGATGGCGGCCATTCCGCTGGCGAAGACTCGAGATTCGAGTCCGCCTTCAAGAGCCGTGAGATTTTGTTCCAGGCGAGTGCGGGTGGGATTGGAGACGCGAGCATATTCGTAGCCCTTGTTTTTACCCAGTTCCTGCTGCACGTAGGTGGAAGTGGGGTAAATGGGGGCGGAAACCGCTCCAGTTTCCGGGTCGGGTTCCTGGCCGGAGTGAATGGCGCGGGTGGCAAAACCGGGTTGCAGATTCTTGGACATGATTGAGGCTGAGATTCGTACTTTGAGAATCAGAAATCTTGAGATCTTCTTATTAAAATCAGTTTTTAGTTTTCAGTTCTCTGTTGTCAGTTATATTCCACCGTCGAAGATCTTTTTTGAGAGATAGCGTTCGGCTGAATCCGGGATCATGGTGACCACTCTTTTTCCGTGGCCCAGCCAGCCAGCCACGCGGACGGCCGCGACGACGTTGGCTCCCCCGCTTGAACCGGACAATACGCCCTCGCGCGCGGCCAGTTCTTTCACCATGGCAAAGGCGTCGGCGTCGGTCACCATCAGGACCGCATCGCACACGGAGCGATCAAAATTTCCGGGAATAAAGCTCGCGCCAATGCCTTCGACCTTGTGCGGCCCGGGCTTTCCTCCGCCCAGGATGGAGCCCTGGGTCTCGACCGCGTAGGCGAGAACGCCGGGAAGCCGCTCTTTCAAGAAACGCGCTACTCCGGTAAATGTGCCGGCGGTTCCGGCGCCAATCACAAGCGCATCGACGCGGCCTTCCATCTGTTCAAAAATCTCGGCGGCTGTGGTTTCGTAGTGATAGGCAGGGTTGGCGGGGTTCTCGAATTGCGCGGCCATGAAAGCGCCGGGCGTGGAGCGGGCGAATTCAGTGGCTTGGCGAATGGCGCCCTGCATGCCTTCAGCGTCCGGAGTGCGGGTGACCTGAGCGCCCAGCGCGCGCATGATGGCTACTTTTTCCTCGGAAAAGCGCTCTGGAACGAACAGGGCGACCGTGTAACCGCGCTGCACTCCGATCAGGGCAAGCCCGATGCCGGTGTTGCCGGCGGTGGCTTCGACGATTGTGCCGCCCGGCCTGAGCTGGCCGTCCGCCTCGGCGCGCATGACAATTCCACTGGCGGCACGATCTTTTACGCTGCCGCCCGGATTCAGGTATTCCAGCTTGGCATAAACACCCGCGGAACTATCGGGAAGCACCTTCTTTAATTGCAGGATGGGAGTGTCGCCGACAAGTTGCGATATGTCGTCGGTAACGCGCAGGCGTTTGCCCTCGATGGTTTTTGACTCCACTCTACAGGGTACGGAAGGTGGAGCGGAGCGTCAATCGGGAAGGCAGCTGTCTATCAGCTGTCAGCTCCAATTGGCGTTGAATCGTTTATTGCTGAAATCTAGTTGGGGCCGCCCGAGGCCTGTTCCTGGCCGGCATAGTAGCCGCTGCGGGTTCGGACCGTGAGCTTGCCATGTCCGGAAGCGCGAGCGTCAACCCGGATGGTGCGGTATCCACCCAGCGTCTTGGGAGAAGATGGTTTGTAGCCGATGGTGTACTGGTTGCGGATATCGCGAGCAACGGTGCTGCTGATCGCATCCACTTCGTCGAGCGTGCGGGGAAAAAACGCGATGCCCCCGGTGCGCTCGGCAACGGTTTGCAGGGCGCGCTTGGCGCGCCGCTGCCGTTCTTCGCCCAGAAGGCCGATGGCGTAAACCGTAGGACCGTTTTCTTCCTGCAGCCGTTTTACCGCTTCCTCGAGCGACTCCCGGCTGGCATCGTCTTCGCCGTCCGTCACCACGAACAGGATTTTCTTCTGCAGTTTGCCATGCCGCTTCAGTTCTTCGGCTGAAGCCACGACAGCGTCATAGAGAGCGGTGCCGCCACGGGTTTCGTACTTTTCCAGAGCGCTCTGCAGCAGGCTGATCTTGCTGGTGAAAGGGCAATCGAGGAAATACTCGTCGCTGAAATTGACGACGAACACCTCATCCTGAGGATTGCTGGCGCGCACCAGGTTCAGCGCCGCCTTGTTTACTTTGGCGCGCTTTTCCCGCATTGAGCCCGAGTTGTCGATCACGATGCCGAGAGAGATCGGAATGTCTTCGTGGCGGAAGGATTTGATCACTTGAACTTTGCCATCCTCGAATACGGTGAAAGCGTTCTTGTCGAGGGTGGTGACGATGCGTTGCTTGTCATCAATCACCGTGGCGTGAAGGAGAACTTCCTGCACATCGGAGTGGAAGACGAAGCCTCCCGATGGTTCGGTCGGAGGCGTGTCTTGAGCTGCGGGCGGATTCTCCGGCTGGGCTGGGATGGGAGCCGGCTGAGAACTGCGAGGCGGCGCCTGCGGGGGTGTGGTGTTCTGGGCCCAGATTGCCAAACTCAATAAAATCAGCGGTATCAGGCCGAATGTAAACCTATTCCGTAGGCGCATAGTAACCCGTCCTGGCATACACGCGAAGCGGCGGCAAACCTTTCGGCGGAACCAGCTTTACCTTTATTTTACGCCATTTGCCGTCATGCACTCCATTCTTTGGACGGTATCCCAGGACATATTGGTTGCGCAGTTCGATCCCTATTTTTGTAGAAACGTCGGCCAGGTCATTCGGATTATCGATGGTAAATGCGCGCCCTCCGGTCAGTTCGGTGAGATCGCCCAGCAGGGCCGGTCCCAATTGCTCTTCCGGAGTGGACATATAGCGGTCGTAGATGCCGATGGCATAAATGAGCAGATCGGCTTCCTTTACGACGGATTTGATCTCGCCCTCGGTGTATCGGCTATGGTTGTCACCGCCGTCGGAGATGATCAGCAGGGCCTTCTTGGGATACTTGGCCTGCCTCATTTTGCTGACGCCAAGATAGATGGCGTCGAGCAGCGCGGTGCGGCCTTTAGGAATCGTGTACACCAGCTTGCCCTGTATATCTTCAATGGACTGGGTGAAATCGGAAATCTCTTCCGGCTTGTCGGCGAAGGTGATCATGAAGAATTCATCCTGCGGGTTGGCCGCCTTGAAGAATTCGATGACGGCTTCGCGAGCACGCTCGATCTTGCTGCTCATGCTGCCACTCATGTCGAAGATCACACCGAGGGAAACCGGCGCATCTTCGCTTGAGAAGTGGCGGATGTCCTGCAGGTCTTTGCCTTCGTAGAGGGTGAAATTTTCCTTGTCCAGCCCAGTGACCAGGCGATTCATGGGATCGGTAATGGTGACCGGCACCAGCACCAGATCCACGTCAACCTTGAGGGGTTTGGTGTGAGTCCTCAGGGAAGGGTCGACAATCTGTTTTTCGACCGGCGGAGGCGGCTGAACCCTTGGATTGACATGCACATCGTCCACCGGACTTTGCGCATGGAGCGTCGGGGCAAGGAAGATTGAAACCAGAATCAGGAAAAAAGAAAGAGTGAACACCTGCTCTTTGGACAGCATAAGGGTTCTCAGGGTCCCGGGAAGGGCCGAGCGTAGCCGGGCTTGAATCGATGGGCGGGATGACCCGCGCCCATGAAGGCGGGCCATAATTACCTCATTGAGCGAGATACTAACATAGCTTCCAATCGAGTTGTCACGCTTCTGTCAGGTTTTACAGTGACTGCGATGACAGCAGTCATGCAAAGATTTGCCTGTTTGGACAGGCCAGGCGCCACTTTGGCTGCGGCTGTTTTTTCGAGGCCTTTTTTCGACTCCTTGTTTTCGGACTTTCAACTCGGTGCCATACACCGATCGCCCCATATCGAAGGAAGCTCTTGTACAATTTCGAATCACCCTTAACCATGGCCCACATTGAACCCTTTCGCGCGCTCCGTTATGACCCGGCACGGGTCTCGATCTCTAAAACTGTGACCCAGCCTTACGACAAGATCACCCCTCAGATGCAGGATAGCTATTACGCAGCCAGCCCCTACAATCTGGTGCGAGTCATCCTGGGGAAAGAGCACGCGGGCGACCACACCGGCGCGAGCAGATACACCCGTGCAGCCCAGTCTTTTGGGGACTGGCGCCGGGAGGGCATTTTCCTGCAGGACGCTCAGCCCTCCCTCTACCTTTACGTTCAGCGCTTTGCCGTGCCTGGCGGGACGGCCGAGCTGGAGCGGCGGGGATTCATCGCGCTGGGCCGGATTGAAGACTACTCATCCGGTGTCGTGTTCCGGCACGAGCAGACCCTGGCCAAGCCGAAAGCCGACCGGCTGGAACTATTACGGGCCACGCGCGCCCATTTTGGGCAGCTATTCATGCTGTACAGCGACCCAGCATCCGAAATCGACAGCCTGCTCGAGCCCAGCGGAAGCCCCGATCTCGAAACCGAGGACGAGTACGGAGTGTCACATCGGGTATGGAAGATCTCGGATCCAGCTGTGGTTCGAGCCGTCCAGGAGAAGATGCGGGACAAGAAACTGGTGATCGCCGACGGCCACCACCGCTATGAAACCGCACTCAACTATCGCAACCAGCGACGGGACGAAGCGGGAGTCTCGCCCACCGGCCAGAACGGAAGCCAGCCGCCGGCGCCTTACGAACTGGTAATGATGACGCTGGTGAACATGGACAGTTCAGGCCTGGTCATACTGCCCACTCATCGCGTCGTGCACGGCTTGACTTCGTTCTCGGCGGCTGCCTTCCGGCAGGAAGCCAGTGCCTACTTCAGCGTCGAGGAAGTGGATGTTTCGGTGGACGCCATACGGGCCCGGACCATCCTTCGCGAAGCCGGACGTATTGGCACGGCATTGCTCGCCGTGACCGCCGACCGCGTCTTCCTTCTCGACCGCGCCAAGGCCGTTCCGCCTGAAACTTTCACGGGATGGTCGCTGCGCCAGCAGGCGCTCGATGTGGTGCAACTGCACAAATGCCTACTGGAAGGCGTTTTGGGAATTTCGGAAGAAGCCGTCCGCGACCAGAAGAATGTTCGCTACATCCGCGACATCGGAGAGGCCATGGCGGAGGTGCGAAGCGGTGCAGCTAATGTGGCGTTTCTGATGAATCCGGCTCGCATGGCGCAAGTGCGCGACATTGCTTTTGCCGGGGAAGTCATGCCGCAGAAGTCCACCGACTTTTATCCCAAGCTGCTTACCGGCTTGACGATCTTTGCGCTGGAGTAGCGGATTAGCTTCCAGCTTGGGGCCCCAAGAGCCAGGAGCTAGAAGCTAGAAGCCGATTTTCGTAAAGGCAGGTATTTGCTTAAACTGAGGCGCTACCCTATTTTTTTCGTCCTGGTTTTTGCCCTGGCCCTTTCGGGCTTCTCGGACGAGAAACGCCTGTCGATTTACTCCAACCTCGCCAACTACTCGGTAACGGTCAGCGAAAAGAATGGCACGAACTACGTTGCCCTGCTCGAAGTCCTTCAGCCGTTGGGGACAGGCACTGCCCGGTCGGATGGACGCGTCTGGAGATTGAATTACAACGACGTGAGCGGCGAGTTCACCCAGGGTAAAACACGGGTGCGAGTGGCGGGGCAGAATTTCGACATCCCTTCGGCCTTCGTGCTGGAAAATGGGCGCGGGCTCGTGCCATTGAGTTCCCTGCAGATGCTGCTGCAGCATTTTCTGGGCGCGGCAGTAAATTTCCACGAATCGTCCCGGCGTCTTTTTATCGGCGATGCGGCGGTGCATTTTACGGCCCAGGTAAGCCGGACGAATCCTCCTACCCTGGTTATGAATTTCACCTCTCCGGTGAACCCAACGATTGCAACTGAGCCGGGAAAGCTGCTCATGGTGTTTACCCGCGAGGCGGTGGTCGCTCCCGGATCGCAAACGCTGACTTTTGACAGCAAAGTAATCCCCTCAGCGACCTTCCAGGAAAATAACGGGGCGGCGGAGATTTCCGTCAACGGGCCGGTTCCGCTTTTTGCCAGCTTCAGCAACCAGGGCCGAACCATTTCGATAGCACCGGCGCCGCAGGCCGCGCCGCGGGCTCCTGCCTTGCCAGTGGTTCCTCCGGGCAACACCACTTCGCGTACGCCGCCCGAAGGCAGCGCCCCTGCGCTGGGTCCCAGTGCGGCGCAGTATTCGGTGGTGCTCGACGCCAGCCACGGCGGCAGCGAGCGCGGGGCGGCATTGAGCGACCAATTGGCGGAGAAAGATGTGACCCTGGCTTTCGCAATGCGCCTGCAACAGCAACTGCAGGCCCACGGCTTGACGACGCTGATGTTGCGGGAGGGAGACACAACCGTCAGTCTGGACCAGCGGGCCAATATGGCGAACGCGGCGCATCCGGCGATCTACATTTGCCTGCACGCCGCCTCTGAAGGCAACGGTATCCGGCTCTATACTGCGCTCATTCCGGCCGGAAAAGAGGGCCGGGGACCGTTTCTTGATTGGAACACGGCACAGGCCGGGTTTCGCGCCGCCAGTGAGGCTGCGGAAGCAAGCCTGGCAGCCGAACTGGGAAAACGACAGATCGCGGTGCGGACACTCCTGGCGCCTCTGCGCCCGCTGAATAACATTACGGCTGCGGCCGTAGCCATTGAAATCGCGCCATCCGCAGGGAGGCTCGCCGATTTGACCTCTCCCGCATACCAGCAGGTGGTGGCGGAATCCGTTACGGCGGCGGTCGAGGCCGTGCGGGCTCAGTTGGGAGGCGGAAGATGATTCCCCGTCATCTGATTCTCGGGATTGCCGCCATGCTCGCCCTGGCTCTGGGCGCAAGCCTATACGCCTGGCACATGCGGACCCGCGCCGCGCAAACCGAAACCACGGCGGAATATGCCCACCCCGTGACCGCACCCGTTCAGGGGCCGACCGAACAGGTCACCCTGTACGTCGCCTATGACGATCCCGGCGTATTGCGCGCGCAATCGGCGAGCATTCCCCTGCCTGCGGGACGCCAGGAGCGTGCGCAGGAATTGTTGCGGGCGCTACTCGGTCTCTATATGGATAAGTCTTCCTCTCATCCTCTGGGGCCGGGGAGCGACATTCGGGATGTCTATCTGGTCGCTCCGGGCCTGGCCGTGATCGATATCAATGATGCGTTTGCGGATGGCCACCGGTCCGGAATGCTGGTGGAAGAACTGACCATTGCATCATTTTTTCAAACTCTGGCTGCAGGCGTACCTGGAATTGACCGGATGAAAATTCTGGTGGGCGGCAAGGAGCGGGAGACGCTGGCGGGACATGGAGATTTGTCCTGTATCTACGATGTGACGGCAGTGGGGCAGATGGCGGCGGTGTTGCAGAAGTAGAAGGCCGGTTTCCAAAATCTGGTTTCTGGTTTCCAGTTCTAGTTTTCGGTTCTCGGTTCTCGGTTTTTGGATGGGGGTCTGGGCTAAAATTGTTTTTATGTTCTATCGTTCAGACAATCGTTCGCCGGAGCAGATGCGGCCGGTCAATATCATTCCCAATTTCATCAAGACGGCGGAGGGTTCGGCCCTGATTGAATTGGGCAATACCCGGGTGATCTGCACGGCTTCGGTCGAGGAGACCGTGCCGCAATTCATGCGTAACCGGGGCAAGGGATGGATTTCAAGCGAGTACAGCATGCTGCCGCGAGCTACTTTGACGCGGACGCCGCGCGAGGTGAACAAGGGGCGTCCCAGCGGACGCACTCATGAGATCCAGCGGCTGATCGGGCGCTCCTTGCGGGCGGTCACGGATCTGGAACGTATGGGAGAGCGCACCATCTGGATTGACTGCGACGTGATCCAGGCTGACGGCGGCACTCGCACTGCCTCCGTGACCGGTGCATTCGTGGCGCTTGGCCTGGCGCTGGAAAAGCTCGTCGAGGCGGGGACGCTGACTTCAGTTCCCTTCCGCGATTATCTGGCCGCGGTGAGCGTTGGAATCGTGGATGGCGAGATTCTGCTCGACCTGGCCTACGAGGAGGATTCACGGGCCGACGTGGACATGAACTTCGTCATGACAGCAGGCCGCAAGCTCGTCGAAGTGCAGGCCACGGCGGAGCACCAGGTATTCGACGAGGAGCAATTGGGAAAGATGATCAGCCTGGCCGGCCAGGGCGTGCAGGCGCTGATTGCCAAACAGCAGGCGGTGCTGGGGACGCTCTCGCTGCTGCAGTAGTTCTCAAGCGGGATTCTGGCGGTTGCCTCCGATTTTTCCTTTTGCTAAAGCTGAGAACAGCGGGGCTCCCCAGGTGCTGATGGCGAGGAGCGAGCCGAACAGGATGATGGCGTCGATGCTGGAGCGTCCTTCGCGCACGAAGTAAACATCCTTGAGGTTCAGCCACAGGGCGAACTCATCGAGCGTCAGGGCCGCGCCCAGTCCATAGAGCAGCGACATCAGGCCGCTGACGAAAATCGACGAAGAGTCGCTGCCGTTACCCACTTCGCAGAGCCATCCATAACCAACCGATAGCAGGATCAGAATTCCAAATACAAGATGATGGATGTGGCGGCCATCCATAATGACGTAATGGAATGGCGGAATATTGTGCACAATGCAGAACACCATTCCGCGCACCGTCGCGAAGGTAAGAAAGAAGCTGACGGAAGCTATAAACAAGCGGCGCCGCGGGCGCTCGGCGATGTGTTCCCGCAGAATGGGACCGAGGCGGGTGCGGCGAAGAAGAAAGAGGAGTACCGCCATCGTCGCCAGAAGAAACGGCAGCAGAATCCAGTCGATGTGCAGATGCATTGGCCACCATGATTCCCCAGAATTTATTCCAGGGCATTGCCGCATCGTATAACATCGCGAGCGAAAGGCTGAGTGCGGATCATGGACGTACACCTGATTGACGGGACGTATGAACTGTTCCGGCACTTCTACGCCGTGCCGTCAGCCCTGGATTCTAACGGCCAGGAGATCGGCGCGGTGCGTGGCGTCCTGACTTCCGTGGTATCGATGATCGAACGCGGTGCGACCCATATCGGCGTCGCGACCGATCATGTCGTGGAGTCGTTCCGGAACGATCTGTATGCCGGATACAAGACCAGCGAGGGCGTGCCGCAAGAGTTGTTGTCGCAGTTCCCGATTCTCGAGGAAGCGCAGGCGGCGATGGGAGTGAAGGTGTGGCCGATGGTGTACTTCGAGGCCGACGATGCGCTGGCCGCCGCAGCCGCGAAGGCCGCCCTCGATGAACGAGTGAATCAGGTTCTCATTTGTACGCCGGACAAAGATCTCAGCCAGTGTGTTCGGGGGACGAGAGTGGTTCAACTGGACCGGCGGCGCGACATCCTGCGGGATGAAGCAGGGGTAGTAGAAAAATTTGGCGTGAAGCCGCAATCGATTCCTGACTACCTGGCGGTGGTGGGCGACAGCGCCGATGGCTTTCCCGGCGTAACGGGGTGGGGCCCGAAGGCGGCGGCCCTTACTTTTTCTCAGTATCCCCACCTGGAAGATATTCCGAAGGATTGGAAAGACTGGCATCCGTCAATTCGACGGGCACGTCCGCTGTCGGAATCGCTTTTTGGGGCATGGGACGACGCCCTGTTGTTTCGCACTCTGGCAACACTACGGCTGGATGTGCCGGTCTTTGATACGGTCGAGGATCTTCGCTGGATGGGAGCACGGACGAATTTTGAAAGCGTCCGCCTGCAAATGAAGGCTCCCGATCTGTTTCGTCGAGTGAGCGTGGCAAGTACCGAACAAAGTAAAGGCAGGTGAATTTGTGTGGCCGATCTGCACGGCTCGATGCAGGGCGAGCGCCCCGCTCGCGCATTTTTGAAATCGCTACGAACTGCGTGGGGACAGCCGCCCTCGGCTGTCTCGAGCGAAGCTCGATGTGGATCGGCGCTAAGAAATGAGCAGCTTTGCTCTGCCGGACAGCCGAGGCGGCTGTCCCTACGTGGTCTGTGATTCTTCCTGCCGATGCGGCGGCTATGGGTTTCCCCTTTCAGGTCCATTCCGTACTGCATGGTTTACAATTGAAGCGAATTTTACGAACCGTCGGAGGATTTATGAAACTCACACCAGGAAAACTGGCCGGGCTCAGAAACGTCTCAAATGATCGCGGAGTAATTGCCGCGGCGGCCATGGACCAGCGCGGATCGCTGCAGAAATCGCTGGCCAAGGAAAAAGGCAGCGACGTGAGCGATGCCATGATGGAAGAATTCAAGTCGCTGGTCACGGAGGTGCTTACCCCGCACGCAAGCGCCATTTTGCTCGATCCGGAGTGGGGGTTGCCGGCCTCCAAAAAACGCGCCGCGAATGCGGGATTGCTGCTGGCTTATGAAAAGACCGGATATGACAAGACTGGCCCCGGGCGCCTGGGCGACCTGCTCGACGACTGGTCAGTGCGGCGATTGAAAGAAGCCGGCGCGGACTGCCTGAAGATTCTGCTCTATTACTCGCCGTTCGATCCCAAAGACGTCAATGAAAAGAAGCATGCCTGGGTGGAACGTATCGGGGACGAATGCCGCGGCAACGATATTCCATTTTTCCTGGAATTCGTGGGTTACGAAGAAGGCGCGGACGAAAAAGGGCTGGACTACGCGAAAAAGAAGCCCAAGATTGTCGCCGGCAGCATGAAAGAGTTCAGCAAGGATCGCTACGGCGTGGACGTGCTGAAAGTGGAAGTGCCGATCAACATGAAGTATGTGGACGGAACCAAATCCTTTGGCGGGCAGAAAGCTTACAGCAAAATGGAAGCCATGGGATTGTTTCTGGAGGCTGCGACGGCCACCGCCAAGCCTTTTATCTATCTATCGGCTGGGGTCAGCAACGCGGAGTTTACCGAAGCTCTGGAGCTGGCCGCCGAATCGGGCGTGAAGTTCAACGGCGTGCTTTGCGGCCGGGCCACCTGGAAAGAAGGCATTCCGATTTATGCCAAGCAGGGTGCCAGCGCCTTCCGCGAGTGGCTGCAATCGGAGGGTGTGGCCAACATCAACAATGTAAATGAGCGGCTGAAGGCTGCGACTTCGTGGTATTCGATCTATGGAGTCGAGCCGGCGATGGTCAGCGCTTAGTCGCGGCTCGGCAGATATGAGGAGGCTCACGCCACGCGCGCCGAGGGCGAGACGCCCTCGAGACAGCCGGCAGGATGCCGGCGCTACGAAAAGACGGCGTTACGAAATGCAGAAGACCAGGAAGGCGGGCGAGGCAGCCCGCCTTTTTGATTTTGCCAGCCAGGGAGTTTTCCATGGGCGAGCAAAGCAAGGCTAAGCAAAGCAAGACGGCGTTGATTACGGGCGCTTCCGGCGGCATCGGATACGAGCTGGCCAAACTGTTCGCACATGATCACCATAATTTGGTGCTGGTGGCGCGCAATGGTCCCCGGCTGAAACAAATCGGCGAGGAACTTCACGGCCAGTTCGGAGTATCGGTCACGACCGCGGCGCTCGACCTGGTTGCGCCGGAGAGTCCCCGGGCTCTGTTCGAGCAACTGCGGCGCGAAAGCGTGGCGGTGGACATTCTGGTCAACAATGCCGGCTACGGCAAGTTTGGAGAATTCGCAGACGTCCCGCTCGAAGAGAGCATGGGGCAGATACAGCTCAACATCGCCGCACTCACGGATCTCACCGGGCTTTTTCTTGGGCCGATGCTGGAGCGCGGGTGGGGCAGGATCATGAATGTGGCATCGACCGCCGGCTTTCAGCCGGGACCGTTGATGGCGGTGTATTACGCGTCGAAAGCGTACGTGATTTCCTTCTCCGAAGCGCTGGCTAACGAGTTGGCCGGCAAGGGTATCGTGGTGACTTGCCTATGTCCGGGCGCGACCGAGACCGGATTCGCCAGCCGCGCGGGCAATGACGAATCGCGGCTGTTCAAAAAACTTCGTCCCATGGACGCCAGGACCGTGGCCTACGCCGGCTACGGCGGCCTGGTCAAAGGAAAGACGCTGGTGATTCCGGGATTGCGGAACTGGCTGGTTGCGGAATCTGTTCGGGTTTCGCCGCGCAAGATGGTCACAGCAGTTTCGCGCTGGGTGTCGGAAAGAGTGGAGTAGTTTCGGGTTAACCTGCGTCCTTTGCGAACTTGCGGTTAAAGATTTGTTTCCACTTGCTGGATCAAACTCTTAACCGCAAAGTGCGCAAAGAGAGTCCCTTCTTGTTTCATCAATGTTTTTGGCTTGAAGATACGGTGGGGAGGGCGAAGGCGACGTAAATCCCTCCCGAACCTTGCTTGATGTCTTTGCCGCCACCGGCGGCGATCACTACATACTGGCGTCCATTGATTTCGTAAGTGGCTGGAGTTGCCGTGCCCGAAAAAGGCAGCGTGGTTTCCCATAACAATTCGCCGGTTGATTTATCGAAGGCGCGAAATTTTCGGTCAAAGGCAGTGGCTCCGATAAAGAGCAGCCCTCCGGCGGTCACGATGGGACCGCCATAATTTTCGCTTCCGGTATTTTTCATGCCCTGGGCTGTGAGTTCGGGATACTCGCCCAGCGGAATCTTCCAGGCGTACTCACCGGTATTCAAATTGATGGCATTCAGCGTTCCCCACGGCGGCGCGACCGCGGGATAACCCTCGGGATCGTTGAACTTCTTGTATCCGGTAAAGCGGTACTTCACGGAAGCCGGGGCATCTCCCGAACTGGGCAGTTCTTTGCTTTCGCCGGTCATCACATAGTCAATCACCGCGAAAAGCTGGTCCTGGGTCAGATGGGTAAAGGCAGGCATCCGGCCTTTGCCGAGGGCAATCATGGCTCGAATTTCCATCGGACTCATCCGATTGGCGATGCCTGTGAGTGCTGGAAATTGCGGCGGCGATCCGGCCATATTGTCGCCATGGCATCCGCTGCACTGGCTCTGGTAAATTCCGCGGCCGCTGGACTCGCTGCCGGTGTTCTCCGCGAGCGCTCCGGTCCAGGCTACGTCGTTGGCGTTCAGATAGAGGATTGAGGTGGCGGGATCGACGGCTGATCCGCCCCACTCGGCGCCGCCGTCGTAGCCGGGAAATACGATGGTGTCCTTTCCCACGCTGAAGGGAATGAACTGGCCGCCGCCAAGGAAGTTGCGGAATTGTTCAAGAGCCCAGCGGTGAACTTCCGGGTTGCGGTTGGTGAGCACGTCCTCGGTGAGGCGCTGTCGCGCAAAAGGCGCGGGTTTTGTGGGCAGCCCTTGTTCAGCGGCAGCGACTTCGCCCGGTACATCGCTGGCAGGATATTTTTTGTATTCCAGGGGGAACAGGGGTTTCCCGTTGCTGCGATCGAAGAGGTAAACGAAGCCCTGCTTGCTGGGCTGCGCGACTGCGTCAATTGCTTTTCCGTCGTGCTGCACCGTCAGCAGGATGGGCGGCGAGGGAAAATCGCGGTCCCAAATATCGTGCCGTACGCCCTGAAAATGCCAGATCCGTTCGCCGGTTTCTGCGTTGAGTGCAATCAGGCAATTGGCGAAGAGATCATCGCCCACTCGATTTCCACCGTAAAAGTCGGGGGCTGCCGAACCTGTGGGCACGTACAGAATGCCGCGCTTGGGATCGACCGACATGCCCGCCCAGTTGTTGGCTGAGCCAATGTATTGCCACGCATCTTTGGGCCAGGTGTCGTATCCGAACTCGCCGGGATGAGGGATGGTGTGGAACGACCACGCGAGTTTGCCGCTGCGCACGTTGTACGCCCGAATGTCTCCCGGAGGCGCGGGCAGGGTTTCGGGCACGCGGCCGCCGACGATCAGAAGATCCTTATAGATCACCCCGGGAGTGGTAAGTGCGATTGACTGGGTTTCGGGATCCCGTCCAAGGCCTTTGCGCAGATCGATATGACCGTTTTCACCAAAACCTGGGATGGGTTTTCCGGTAGCGGCATCGAGCGCGTACACCGAATTCATAACGCCTGCCAGAATTCGTTTTTCTTTTCCGTCCGTCCAGTAGGCGAGGCCACGGGCGGGTTGCCATCCATGCACAGCGGGATCGAATTTCCACAAAAGCCTGCCGCTCGCGGCATCAAGAGCAATCACCCTTTGCGAAGGCGTGTACCCGTACAAGATGCCCGCGACGATGATTGGGCTGGTTTGCAGGCCGCCCGGTTCACCTGTGTCGAAGCTCCACGCGACTTGCAGTTGTTTTACATTCTCACGATTGATTTGAGCCAGAGAAGAGTAGTGCGTGCTTTCGGGGGCGCCCCCATACACGGGCCAATCGTGCTGTGCTGAAGAAGGAATTTGGGCGCGGCATTGGCTGGCGCATGCCGCAATGGCGACAGCAAGGCAGAGGGAAACTATTTTCGGTGGGTGCATACTTGTGGCATTGCGTGTCATCCTGCAGAGGGGCTTCGCGGCGCGGAGTTGCAGGACCCCGACCAACTGCGCGAACTCAGGCACTCACAGGATTTTCACCGGTCGCAAGTCTAATTCAAAGAAGGCGGTTGCGGTTAAGAAGTTAGGGGTCTTCGCTGAGGTGACACTTAGCTTCTGTTACTCCCACTCGATGGTTCCAGGGGGCTTTGACGTGACGTCGTACACCACGCGGTTTACTCCCTTGACTTCATTCACGATCCGGCTGGAGATGGTTTTCAGCACTTCGTGGGGGAGCGGAACCCAATCGGCGGTCATGCCGTCTTCTGAGTGCACCGCGCGGATCGCGCAGGTGAAGGCATAGGTGCGCTGGTCGCCCATTACGCCCACAGACATCACAGGAAGCAGCACGGCAAAGCTCTGCCAGATTTTTGTGTAGAGGCCGGCCTTCTTGATTTCGGTGACGACGATGTCGTCGCATTCGCGCAATATCTTCAGGCGCTCCGGGGTGACCTCGCCGAGGATGCGGACGGCCAATCCGGGACCGGGGAACGGCTGGCGCTGCAAAACTTCTTCGGGCATGCCCAGATCGCGGCCGATCTTGCGGACCTCATCCTTGAACAGATCCTTGAGCGGTTCAATCAGCTTGAGTTTCATCTTGTCGGGCAGGCCGCCGACATTGTGGTGGGTCTTGATGGTCTGCGAGGGGCCGCGCACAGAGCGCGATTCGATGACGTCGGGATACAGCGTGCCCTGCACCAGCCACTCGACTTCGCCTTCGTCTTTCTCGATGCGCTGGGCTTCCTCATCAAAGACGGCGATGAATTCGTTGCCGATGATCTTGCGCTTGGTTTCCGGATCGATCACGCCGGCCAGTTTGGTGAGGAAGCGCTCGGTGGCATCGACCGCGACCAGGCGCAGGCCCAGGTGGTCGCGCAAGCCCTGCTGCACCTTTTCAAATTCGTTCTTTCGCAGAACGCCGTTGTTGACGAAGACACAGGTCAGACGCGAAGCACCTTTGCCGTCGCGCATGGCTCGATCCACGAGTGTGGCGGCTACCGCGGAATCGACGCCGCCAGAAAGAGCGCAGATGGCGCGTCCCGCGCCCACGGTCTGGCGCACGCCCGCGATCGTGGCGTCGATGAAGTGCTGCGCCGTCCACGTAGGTTTAGCGCCGCAGATTTTGAGCGCGAAATTGCGCAGAATATCCGTCCCTGACTGGGTGTGGTGCACCTCCGGATGGAACTGCACTGCCCACATCTTTCGCTGCGGGGCTTCTATGGCGGCCACTGCACTGGAAGAGCTGGCGACCAACTGGAAGCCGGCGGGAAGTTCGACCGCTTTGTCGCCGTGCGACATCCAGACGGAGAGTTTTGAGGGAAGCCCTTCGAACAAGCGGCATCCGGTCTGGATTTCGATTTCGGCATGACCGTATTCGCGCTTCTCGGCGGCGCGCACTTTGCCTCCGAGCGCGTGCACCATGAATTGCAGCCCGTAACAGATGCCCAGTATGGGCAGGCCGAGCTGCAGCACACCCGGGTCAGCAGGAGGCGCGTCGGCGTCGTACACCGACGAGGGACCGCCGGAGAGAATGATGCCTACCGGAGAGTAGCTGCGGATTTCTTCCAGAGTGGCGGTGCAGGGCAGCACCACCGAAAAGACACTTTGCTCACGGATGCGGCGCGCGATGAGTTGGGAATATTGCGCTCCGAAGTCGAGGACTACGATGGACTGTGTTTCCACGGACGAGTTTCTCAGATTGCGGGGGCGCGTGTAAAGGCCACTCTTTAAGTTTTGATCGATGTGACCGTGAACCCCCGTTGATTCTTTAGTGGATAGTTCTCAGTTCCCGGTTACGGGGACCAGTCCCGGGATATCGCTGAGAATATCGTCGTCGGATTGAGGGGATGGCGTTGACACGCCACTGGCGGCAACCGGGTCGGACGGTTCGGCCATGAAGACGTAGGCAGCAAGACGGCCGATGTAAAGGAAATCGACAGCCGCGAAATAAAGCATCGCTACCAGCAACACGCCGCCGAGGATCATGCCGCCGGGCAGCACTTCCGCAAGGCCAATCGGAAACGCCATCGCGGAGGTGGCGACAAAGAGCACGATCAGGTGGGCGATGCCGAACCAGATGCCAGTCGCGGTCAAAGACCCGATGCGGAAGCGGCAAAGTTCAGTGGCGTCGGCCAGTGCGGTGGATGCAGATGCGCCGCTGCCGACCACGAAGATCGCGGCGAGGGAAAGGTACCAGTTCAGCAGCGTCCAGGCCGAGCCGATCAATATCGTCGAGAGCCAGAAGATCAGTATCGCCGCAGTGGGGGAAGGATGGTCCGCTGGCGAGACGGCACGGGCCAGCCGAATGGCGCCCACGATACCGACGACGGCAGCAAGCGTTGCAGCAGCCCTGAGAGCATTGAGAACCAGCAGCGCACCCAGACTTCGCCCAAGTCCTCCGTGGCACGAACCTCGAAAGTATTCGATCAGGGTTTTCAGGGAAGCCGCGCGGCCGAGTGATGCGAGGACGATCCAGGCCAGGATCAGAGCCACCGTGAGAGCGGCAGCGGCCAGGGCGGCGCGAGGCGCACTGCCGTTGAGAATGCGAGCCAGGGCCTGCACGATCAAGGCAGGCTGTCGAGTCTCCATTAGAAGGATCTCGCCGCGCGTAACCGGGAGCGTGGCCAGGTATTCACGGAAGGAGAACGCCAACAGCACAACCAGCGCCAGGCCAAAACTCCAGCGCCAGGCGATTTCCGCAAGGCCCAGCGCGGGCAGGCGAAACATCACCATGAAACCCTGCAGCGTAGGTGAGCGGCGTTTCATTCCTGCCTAGAATAACTCAACCGGCTGACGAAATCGCGCCCGGGGGTGGAGACTGAATTGGTAGCGGCGGCCGGCGTGGACGGGTGATCGTCGCCTCTCTCGACCCTCAGCTATCGAGTCTCAGCGCACAACGATATTGATCAGTTTGCCTGGCACCACGATGGTTTTGACGATCTGCTTGCCGGCAATCATGGCGCGGATCTTCTCATCCGCGAGAGCCTTTTCGCGGGAGCTCTCCTCTGAAGCCTCGGCCGGGACCGTAATACGGCTGCGCAGCTTGCCATTGACCTGCACCGGAATCTCGACCTCATCTTCTTTGGCCAGCGCGGGATCGTAGGCCGGCCATGGGGAGAGCAACAGGCTCTCTTTTTCGTCGAGCATTTCCCAGAGTTCGTGCGCCAGATAGGGAGCAAAGGGAGCGAGCAGCAGAGCTATGGTGCGTTGAGCTTCGCGCAACAGCTGCGCAGGCAAAACCTTCGCCCCGCCCGCGCTACCCCCTGCGCGAGCTTCCGCGGCATAGAGCTCATTGACTAGCTCCATGATGGCCGCGATGCAGGTATTGAAATGCCAGCGGCCCTCGAATTCGTCGCTGACCCGCTTGATGATCTGATGCAACCGGCGTTGCACCGTGCGGGTCAGGGGGTCCAGGGTTTCAGGGGTTTCAGGGGTTTCAGGCGCGGGATTTTTCCAGGCCGGATCCTGGGGCCGCGCGTTGCGCACCGCGAAGCGGTACACGCGCGACAGAAAACGCTCGATGCCTGCCACTCCTTCGTCCTGCCAGTCAAGTTCGCGATCCGGCGAGGTGGCAAACAACGTGTACATGCGCGTGCTGTCGGCGCCGTAGCGCTCGACCATTGCATCCGGGGAGACGACGTTGCCCAGGCTCTTGGACATTTTCGCCCCGCCCTTGATGATCATTCCCTGGGTGAACAGGCGCTCGGCGGGCTCGTCATTCCTGACGAGTCCTATATCGCGCATGAACTTGGTCCAGAAGCGGGAGTAAATAAGATGCAGGATGGCGTGCTCAACGCCGCCGATGTACTGATCGATACCGCAATCGCCGAACCAGTATCCGGCTTTCGCGGAATCGAATGGCGCGTGACTGTTGTGGGCGTCGGTGTAGCGATAGAAGTACCAGGACGAATCGACGAAGGTGTCCATGGTGTCGGTTTCGCGGCGAGCCGGGCCTCCACATTTTGGACAGACGGCGTTGACGAACTCCGGCACCCGGCTCAGAGGCGAGCCGCCGGTTAGTGTGATGTCCACATTTTCCGGCAGAATTACGGGGAGGTCCTTCTCGGGCACGGCGACGACGCCATCTTTCTCGCAGTAAAGCATGGGGATGGGCGTGCCCCAGTAACGCTGGCGCGAGATGCCCCAGTCCTTCAAGCGATAGGTGACGGTGGCTTTGCCGAAACCATTTTTTTCCGCGTCCTCAGCCATGGCTTTGGCTGCAATTTCGCAATCCATGCCGCTGAAGCGGCCCGAGTTCACCAGCATGCCCGCGGTGGGCGTGAAAGGAAGGCGCGGTTCGACGACTGTTTCCTCCGGATCGGAGGCCTGCGGCAGAATCACCAGGCGAATTTCGAGTTTGTATTTTTTGGCGAACTCGAAGTCGCGTTCATCGTGAGCGGGCACGCTCATGATGGCGCCGGTGCCGTAGTCCATCAGGATGTAGTTGGCCACCCAGATCGGAACCTTTTCGCCGTTGTAGGGATTGATGGCATAGCGGCCGGTATTGACTCCATGTTTTTCGATCTCACCGATGTCGCCCACTTCCCTTGCCTTGCGTTGCTCCGCGATAAGCTGTTCAACTTCGGCGCGCAGCAGGTCGTTGTTCTTAGTCAACTGGGCGACCAGAGGATGCTGAGGCGCGAGTTGAACCGAGGTTGCGCCGAAGATTGTATCCACCCGGGTGGTGAAGACCGTGATGGTGGCAGCCGCCGCGTCAGCCGCGCCCGCGAGTTTGAAATCGACCAGTGTGCCTTCACTGCGGCCGATCCAGTTGCGCTGCATGGTGCGTACTTTTTCCGGCCAGCCGGGAAGGCGGTCAAGGTCTCGAAGCAATTCGTCGGAGTAATCGGTGATGCGCAGAAACCATTGCTCGAGTTCGCGCTGCTCGACCAGGGTGTCTTCGTGCCGCCAGCAACGTCCGTTGACCACCTGCTCATTGGCCAGAACGGTGGCGCACTTCGGGCACCAGTTGACGCGGCTTTTTTTTCGATACGCCAGGCCCTTCTCGAAGAACTTGATGAAAAACCACTGATTCCACCGGTAGTAATCGGGCAGGCAAGTAGTGACTTCGCGCGCCCAGTCGTAGGCGAAGCCCAGCCGTTTCATCTGCGCCTTCATGGCGGCGATGTTGCGCAATGTCCATTCCCGAGGCGGCGTGTTGTTCTGTATGGCGGCGTTCTCCGCCGGAAGGCCGAAGGAATCCCATCCCATGGGATGAAGCACGTTGTATCCCTTCATCCACCGGAAGCGAGCTAAGGCGTCGCCGATCGCGTAGTTGCGCACATGCCCCATGTGCAGAGCGCCGGAAGGGTAGGGCAGCATTTCGAGGACATAATATTTCTGGCGGGTTGAATGGGCTTCGGCTGCGTAGACCGAAGGATCCTGCTGCCAGCGCTCGAACCATTTGCTCTCGATGCGCTGAGCGTCGTAGCGATCTTCTTCTCTGTCTTTACCGTCGCGGACGGTGGTCTGCTCTTCCTGTGCCATAGAGGGGACGCGCGAGCTCGGCGTAATCCATTATTTTACAACGAGAAGAGATTGCGGAGGGGACGCCGAATTGAGGCGTCTAGGACGGCAGTCCGGTCAAAATCAAAAGCTTGAACGACGAAGGACACGAAGGTACACGAAGGAAATCCGAGTCTTGAAAGCCTTCGTGTAACTTCGCGTCCTTGTGGTTCAAGCTTTTGGTCGGCTAGACCGAGGCCTTGTGGGCGGCGGCTTTGGGACGGGGCCCTCGTTGCTTGCGCAATTCGTCCTGAAAGGCTTCGGGCGTGAAGTCAACTTTTTTCCGGAACAGTTCCAGCAGAGGGTCTTCCGCTTCAGTAGCCGCATGAGGTACGGCCGGGGGCTCCCCTGTTTCCAGGCCCTCGGGTTCGACCATGAGCTGAGGCAAAGACCCGTTGGTATTGGTCATGGCCTGTATGAATTTCTCCAGATCGTTGCGCTGCGACTCGGTGGCTCGGGAAAATTCGATTCCCATACCCAGGTCGGGATGCATCACTAACACGACGCCTTCCGCCCTGAAGCTTATTCCTGCAATTTTCATGGAAAGGATAATGCGGGTGCGCACCGGGAATGGCGAAGCTGTATCCAGATAGCAGCCGCCAAGGCTGAGGTCGGTCAGCTTGCATGGGGCGGGCGGATCGTCCTGTTCGAACTCCGGCGCGTGACTTCCCAGCCACGCGTTCAGGCGGTTGAGCATGGCCGGGGCCAGGTTCAGGAAGCGAAGTCCCACCTGGCGGCCGGGGTTTTCCCAGGCGACTTCGCCGCTGCATTCAATGTTGTCCTGGGTGCCGGGCAAGGAAAATTGCAGGGTCACGTTTCCAAGATTTTTGGGACGGTGGGCCAGCTGGATGGCCATGCCACCTTCTCCAATGTCGCAACTCATGGCGCGCAGTTGTCCAGCGCCGTCGTTGACTTGAATGGTGACTGGCGTTTCGACAGGAATCCGGGCGTTGCGGCGCCGCTCGCGTTTCATCAGAGCTCGTACCGCGCGAAAACTGGTCTTGGCGCGTTCGGCGGAAAGCGGCTGATGCAGGATAAAATGAGCTCCCAGGTCTCGGGCTGCTCCCAGCGCGGTCTGGGCGCCGACAATGGCGACCGCCACCGCCCGCTTGTTGCAGGGAGCGGAACGGGCAGCGCGCAGGACACGCGAGGCGGTGCCGAGATCTGAGCAGTCCACAATCACTGCTTCAAACCTGCGGCGGGTCAGTTTGTGGATGGCTGATTCGGCATCGGCACACAGTTCCATGCCGATCTCCAGTTCACTCAAGACCCTTCGCAAAACTCGTACGACCTTTTCGTCGGCACAAAAAACCAGACCTTGAAGACTCATAACACGCCCTTTGAACTCAGCGTTCGCGGTCTGCCTCAGCCCCGATTGGCGGCTCCATCGGCTTCCTCACGCTCGTCGTCGAGCAAGTGGGCCACGCCCCGGAGCTGTTCGGCTGCAGTCTGCAAAGCTTCGATCTGCTTGCCAAGTTGCGCCTGTTCAGCCTGTTTCTTCCGCAGCACCTCGTAGATATCCCTCACGGTTTTTAGCCTCCTTAACGCACTCTAGGTAGGTGGGCGGCTACCGTCAATGACGGGTCACCGATGACCCGTTACGGCAGTAACGCGGCAGATTTCTGTAAAATGCCCTGCTCGCGGCATCGTCACGGGTCCGGGTAAGTGCAAGATTCGCCTTATGTACGCTGGCGCACTCTCGTGGACCGGGATTGCAGAGTTTCTGATTTCCGGTTCCAGTTTCTGGTTCTGTGTAGGACCGGGTCTCCGACCCGGTCCGGCGGCCCAAGGGGCCTCTCGCCTTATGAAGTGAAAGTTTGACTACCGCCGCAGTCTCCCACATTCACAAAGGAGCGAAGGGCAATGTAGATGATTGTTTTTCTGTAGATATTCCAATGAAGCCTGGAAGCCAGGGTTGACAAGTTGCGGCAAACGTCCTAGAATCATTGGCTTGCAGTACTCGGGAGCGGTCTGGCGGGCTAGCCCGCGCGATTCGATAGAGCAAGTTGATGTGAATCCCTGACGCGATCGAGTGAATCAAAGTTGTGTTGTCGGCAGTTTTATTTCAGGTTGAGGCGAACTCTTAATGGCTAAGCGACGAGGAAATCCTAACTGGGGCAAACCTGAGCCGATCGGGCCCATTACCCCGACTATTACCGAATTCGAGCAGGTGGTACGCGAGTACAAGTTGTCGCCTGACCAATATTTGCGGTCCACCCGTCTGCGCGAATGGGCGCGGCGTAACAAGAACTCGAAGTACATTCCTGAGCCGCTGCTTGAGGCTTGGGGATTCGAGATCGAATCCACTCTCTAAATTCACACAGGTAACGCAGGGCCGCCGAACCGGCGGCCCTTTTTCATTGCCGTTAAAGTGCCCGAAAGATTTGGCCTCTGCGAGGCCGGAGGGGACTATTCTTGTCTGGAATGAAGTTCTCCGGGGACCAGATCGTGGCGGCGGTGGTGGCCACCAGTTTTGCCGCCGGCCTGAATGTGTATGCCACAGTTGCCACACTCGGACTGCTGGCCCGGGCGGGAGTGCTGGCGCTGCCGCCAGCGCTCGATATCCTCGCGAACTGGTGGGTAATCGGGATCAGCGCGGCGTTATTCGGGGTTGAGTTTTTCGCAGACAAGATTCCCGCGTTCGACCTGGTCTGGAACACCCTGCACACCTTCATAAGGGTTCCGATTGCCGCTCTGCTTGCGTATCGCGCGACCGCAGCTTTGTCGCCCTGGCAACAGCTGGCGGCAACCGCTGCCGGAGCAGCCATCGCTTTTGCGGCCCATGGAGGAAAAACGGCGGCCCGAGCCGCCGTAACTGCGTCGCCGGAACCGGTATCCAATGCGGCTCTGAGTTTGGGCGAAGATGGCCTGGCGATCTTCCTGACCTGGTTTGCCACCCGGCACCCCTATTCGGCGGCTGCGATTGTCGCTTTTCTGCTGGTTATCATCATCATTCTGGCGCGGTGGGTGTTGCGTTCACTGCGGGCGCTTTTCCGCGGGGCTGAGGATCTGTTGGCCGGTGACCACTCCTAGGCTTTTGCCGCTTTCCCGCCGATCAAAGGCGGTAGTAGCCAAGGGCGCAAAGAGAATCCGCAACAGGTCGCGAAGAAATCGTGGACGCGGCGTGATGCCACGATCTGAAGTTTGACGGTGTACGGGGCGCATGCGATAGTTATGCGTTTCGTACGTCGGCGGGAAACCAGCCCAGCAGCTGGGCCCGGCGAGGAGCCCAAGGTTCATGATTCGCTTAATCCCCCGGGAAACCAAGTTCTTCCGGATGTTCGCGGAAGTGTCGCAGAACGTGACCTCCGGCGCGCGCCTGCTTCAGGACATCCTGAAAAACCCCGCCAACATTAATGAACGGCTGGAAAAATTGCAGGCCATCGAGCACCGCGGCGATGAGATGACCCATGCCATTATCACCGCCTTGAACCAGACGTTCATTACTCCGTTCGATCGTGAAGACATTCATCGGCTTACCTCTTCCCTGGATGACGTTCTGGACTTCGTGAATTCGGCGGGAATGCGGCTCCGCTTGTACCGCATCGATGCGCCGCCTCCTGTAGCGGCCGAACTTGCGGGATTGATCGTCGAGCAGTGCGAAGAACTCGCCCAGGGGGTTTCGCTGCTGGAGCAAAACCAGCGGGTGCTGGAACACTGCGTGGAAGTTCATCGCCTGGAAAATGAGGCTGACCGGGTGAGCCGTAACGCCATCGCCGAACTATTTGATAACGAGAAAGATCCCATCCGGCTTATCAAGATGAAGGAATTGTACGAAGTGCTGGAGATGGCCACCGACAAGGCGGAAGACGCCGCCAACGTACTCGAAGCCGTCGCCTTGAAGAGCGCCTGATGCGCCCAGACCTCGCGATTACGATCCCGCGCCGGGGACCCTGCCTTTGAGCACAGGATTGTTGCTGCTGATCATCACGGTTGCGGTGGCCCTAGCTTTTGATTTCCTCAACGGCTTTCACGACGCCGCCAACAGCATCGCTACCGTTGTGTCCACCCGTGTTTTGTCGCCCAAGCTGGCCGTGATCTGGGCGGCCTTCTTCAATTTCGTGGCGGCGTTCCTGCTGGGGACGGCGGTCGCCAAAACCATCGGCAAGGGCATGATCCGACTGGAGGATGTGACCCAGTATGTGGTCATCGCCGGCCTGGCGGGAGCGATTGTCTGGGACCTGCTCACATGGTGGTGGGGCTTGCCGACTTCATCGTCGCACGCCCTGATCGGGGGCTACGCCGGCGCCGCCATGACCCGCGCGGCTTTAAATCACGGCATCGGTCACGCCTACTCGGTGATTCTGCCTCACGGCTGGACCCTGACTCTGGTGTTCATCGTGGTCGCTCCGGTCATGGGACTGGTCCTCGCGCTGGGATTTTCTTCGGCCAGCTACTGGATTTTGCGCAACCGCACTCCCGGGCAGGTGGACAAGTGGTTTCGGAAGCTGCAACTGCTATCGGCAGCCGCCTACAGCCTGGGACATGGGGGCAACGACGCCCAGAAGACGATGGGTATCATCGCCGGAGCATTGTTCACCGCCGGCTACATGACGCCGGACGAGATTACCCACGAGTGGGGACGCTATAAGTGGTTCATCATTCTCTCGGCCCATACCGCGATTGCGCTGGGCACATATTTCGGGGGCTGGAGAATCGTTCACACTATGGGATCGAAAATCACCAAGCTCAAGCCCCTGGGCGGCTTTTGCGCGGAAGCGGCTGGAGCTTTGACATTGTTCGGAACCGCGCTGGCCGGCATTCCTGTAAGTACCACGCATACGATTACGGGCGCGATCATTGGCGTCGGGGCGGTCCATCGTTTGTCGGCGGTGCGGTGGGGAGTGGCGCGGCGAATTATATGGGCGTGGATGATTACGATTCCGGCTTCCGGGGCGGCGGCCGGATTGATCTTCTGGATCATCCGAATGGTGCATCGGACGGCGTGATCCTGGAGGCGGGAGTGGCGCGCGGCCGGCTCATCGACAAAACCTTTTAACCACGAAGGACACCAAGGTACACAAAGGAAAACCAACGAGGCGCGGGATTTCCTTTGTGTACCTTCGTGTCCTTTGTGGTTCATGCCTTGTGCGTCTCGCAGCCTGAACTGACTATGCGATTAGCTCGGCTTTATTTTTTGCCGGGACAGTTTGCTGGATGTGCTTCAGAAACGCGCGATGGGCGCGGCTGCGGAAATGCTGTTTAAGCTGCACGATACCCACGCGGCGGAAGGCACCCGCGTCGGCGAGCGGAATGAAACGGCATCCGGGCCGGGGCTCGACCGCCATGTGAGGCACTACGGAGACACCGGTGCCGGCGGCGACCATGGCCAGAATGGTTGAGAACTGCCCGCTCTCGAAGACCACATTCGGACCCAGGCGGGCGCGGCCGCAGGCGGAGAGCGTGTTGTCGCGAAAGCAGTGACCCTCTTTCAGCAGAAGAAAGGGATCCTTTTCCACCTGCTTGAGATGAATGGTGGGATGCCGGGCCAGACGATGCTCGCGCGGTACGACGACGTATAGACGTTCTCGCAAAACCTCCTGGCAGACGAAATTCCCTCCGCCGACGGGTAGAGCCAGAAACGCCAGGTCAATCACTCCCCCTTCCAGGCGGCTCAGAAGTTCGGTGGTGAATTCTTCTACGACCGTGACCCGAATCTGGGGAAATTTGCGATTAAAGCTGGCCAGGCAAATCGGCAGGAAATAAGGCGCCACGGTCGGGATCGATCCGATGACCAGCTTGCCGCGCTCGGCTCCTGACATTTCCTCAATTTCCAGCTTGGCGTCGGCCAGTTGCCGGAGTATGGCTTCGGCTCGCGGCAGGAAAGCTTCACCGAACGAGGTGAGGCGGACGGTGCGGCCCAGGCGATCAAACAGCCGCGTGCCTAATTCTTCCTCCAGCTTTTTTACCTGTTGCGAGAGCGATGGCTGCGCCAGATGTTCGCGCTGCGCGGCCCGGGTAAAGCTGCCGGTGCGGGCTACGGCGCAAAAATAACGAAGCTGATGAATCTCCATAAGGGGAAGGTTCCGAAATTCTGCCAAAGGCAGAGGCTATATGAGGAATAGAAACTATATATTAGACCTATCGCAGCGCCCGCCGCTAGACTTGGTGTCGAAATTGGTTTCGAAAGAGGAGGAGTCATGGCAGATCAAGTGGTAAAGGCCGGCGATGTAAGCCAGCGAGTGGGAGTGGAGGTCATCGCCAAGCGTGGGGTTGACGTTCCGAAACTGATCAAGATGTTGATCGCAAATGCGGGTGCGGAATTTGCCAGCACTTATTACTACTACACCATTCTGAGAATGCATTTGGCGGGACATGAAGATTACAAGGAAATCTGCGAAGATGCCCGGTTGGAAGATCGGGCTCACTGGGAACTGATCGTTCCGCGCATTTATGAATTGGGCGGAGAGTTACCGAACGATCTTAAGGCCTTCCACGATCAGGCGGGATGTGCGGCGGCGAAGCTGCCCGATCCTCCGACCGCGGTGAATATTCTGACCCTGTTGCTGGAGTCGGAGCGTTGCGCCATCCGGAGCTGGTCGGAAGTGTGTGACGTCACCTTCGGGAAAGATCCGCGAACCTACGACATGGCGGCGCGCATCCTGAACGAAGAAGTCGAGCACGAAGCCTGGTTCATCGAACTGCTAGCCCATGAGCGGGACGGCAAGATCGTGCCTTCCGGACACTTCCGGCGCGGCGATCCGGGACACGCTCCGTACAGCAAGAATGCCGGCTTCTACAACCCGTAGATCGCCGTGTTTTTTCCCCCCGGGGGTCCTGCCTTGGCTTTTATGCCGGGCAGGACTACCGTGGGATACTCATGAGCGCCGACCCCACCCGGTTTCCTGTCATCCTGCATCTTCCCGATGGCGAGCGAGCGATCGACGTAAGCCGCGACGAGCACATATGGGATGCCGCGTACTCGGCCGGTATCGTGCTGCCCGCAATGTGTCACCAGGGACGCTGTCTGAGCTGCGCCGCGCGACTTGAAGGCAGCGGAGAAGTGGACCAGTCGGATTCGGTGACCTACTTTCCCGAGGATCGCGAGGCCGGATTCATTCTGCTTTGCACCGGCAAGCCGCGATCGGCGCTGCGCATTCGTACCCACCAGGCGAATGAAATGAGGCGGTTTCGGCGGCAGAAGAAACTTCCCGCGCCTTATTCCTAGAGCTCAGGACCTGACCCACCATTTACAATTGCTGGTCGTGCAGGCTTGCCTGCGTGGTGCTGCTTTGCGCCCGGTCCGGGTCAAAATCTTTATCGCAAAGATCGCAAAGAAAGTCTGCGAAGGACAACGAGCCGCGGCCAACAGTGAGGATCATTCATGTCATCATCCCGCCCGGGTGGGCCGAAGGCTGTCACCGACGAGATACCTCCCGTCCCTCTCACCATCGAAGGTTACAGCGTTTTGCATCAGATGATGCGGGTGCGCTGGGCTGCGTGGCGCGCTATGGCGGCGGCGGAGAAAACCGCCATCGCGGGAGAAGCGGCGGCTGCCCTTGCCACGATGGAGAAAAACTCAGGGGGACAGTCCGCGCTGTTTTCCCTGCTGGGCCACAAGGGCGATCTAATGTTTATCCATTTCCGGAGATCGTTTGATGAACTGAACGCCGCGGAGTTGCAGCTGGCGCAGTTACGGCTGAGCGATTTTCTCGAGCCGGCGACGTCCTACCTTTCGGTGATCGAACTGGGATTGTACGAATCGACGATCAAGGCTTACCGAGATTTGAAAGATCGCGGCGTTGAAGCGCATTCGGACGAATGGAAGAGGGAGATTGCGGAAGTTCTGGCGCGGCAGAAAGAGGCGATGCATCCGCGCCTGTTTCCGGAGTTGCCGCCACATCGGTACGTTTCGTTCTATCCCATGGACCGGCGCCGCGGAGAGACAAAGAACTGGTATTCCCTGCCCATTGAAGAACGGGCGCGCCAGATGAATGAGCACGGCCTGGTGGGGCGGCGCTATGCGGGAGAAGTGCGGCAGATCATCACGGGATCGATTGGATTCGACGATTGGGAGTGGGGAGTGGATCTGTTCGCGAATGATCCCATGGTTTTCAAGAAGCTCATCTACGAGATGCGGTTTGATGAAGTGAGCGCGGTGTATGCGCTGTTTGGGCAGTTCTATCTGGGTCTGCGGTGTCCGGCGGCGGGTTTGGGCGAGCTTTTGAGTGGACGATTGCCGGCGGCCTAAAGCTTTTTGACCGCAAAGGATGCAGAGAAAGTCCGCAAAGGGTGCTGAGGAGACTGGGTCCTTTGCGAACTTTGCGGAATCTCTTTTGCGTTCTTTGCGGTTAGCTTTTGATCTTGTTTTCCAGGAGCAGGTATGGCGACGCTGGGTTTGATCGAATATGAAGATGCGAGTCCCGAGGTGCGCGCGGTTTATGACGACATCATGGCGACCCGCAAGACGGACTGGATCAACAATTTCTGGAAGGCCATTGCGCACGATCCGCCCACGTTGAAGCGCACGTGGGAAGACATCAAGCAGATCATGGGGCCGGGGGCGCTCGATCCGCTCACCAAGGAGTTGGTCTATCTGGCGGTGAGCGTCAGCAATCAGTGCGGCTATTGCATTGCTTCGCACACGGCCGGCGCGCGAAACAAAGGCATGAGCGATGCCATGTTCAAGGAACTCATGGCGGTGGTTGGAATGGCGAATGAGACCAACCGCCTGGTGGCGGGATACCAGGTGGAAATCGACGAAACGTTCAAGGTCCAGGAGGGGTCATGACGCACAAATTTACCACCTCATACCTGCGGGATTCGCTTTCCCTGTTTCTTTATTACAAGCAACTGGCGGAGCGTGCCATGGAACAGGTCAGCGACGAACAACTGGTCGCGGTTCTGGATGGCGAGATGAATTCCATTGCTCTCATCGTGAAGCACATGACGGGAAATATGCGATCACGCTGGACAGATTTTCTGGTCAGCGATGGAGAGAAGCCGGACCGCCAGCGCGACACCGAGTTCGAGCATCCGCCAGCCACCAGGCCCGAGTTGATGGCTTTATGGGAAGACGGGTGGCGGCGCGTGTTCACCGCGCTTGAGCCGCTATCGGAAACCGAGCTTGACCGGCCGGTTGAGATTCGGGGAGAATCGCACTCCGTGATGCAAGCCATCAATCGCCAGATCGCGCATTACGCCTACCATTGCGGACAGATTGTATTTCTGGCGAAACACCTGAACGCAACCGAATGGAAATCCCTCAGCGTGCCGCGAGGCAAGTCGGATGTGTTCAATCAGAAAGTAGCGGGCAAGGAAATCAGCCAGCGGTAAGTCCAGGGTTGAACCGGTCAGCTCAGTTTTTTGCCTGCCTTGGGAAATTTGTGCTCGTGCCGTTTCATGTCCACCTTGCGGCCACGGAAGGTGACCCCTTCAGCTTCCAGTCGGAAACGTTGTTCGAAAGCGTAATCTCCGCGCAACTTTATGGCGCCTCCGGCGCCCAGGACGCGCTGCCAGGGCAGGCCTACGGCCCCGCGCAGGGCCGCGACGACCTGGCGGGCGGCGCCGGGAAACCCTGCGGCTTTGGCGACTGCACCGTAGGTGGAGACCTTGCCGCGGGGGATGCGTCGGATAGTAACGACGATGCGGGCGCGCATATCAGGTTTGGATGGCATGGCTTTTATGGACATTTGATTTAGCTGCAAGCACGGCTACAGGGCTCGAGCCGAGATTCGCTCGGCTGGACAGCCGAGGGCGGCTGTCCTCACGTGGTCTGTGATGACTCCCGCACGAGCGTGGCGCTCGCGCCCACATCGACGAACCCATGGATTTTACAATGCGATCCAGCCTTCGCGGATCAGCCACAGCGAACCAGATGAGATCAGCAGCCACAAGATGACGCCGAGCAAGAGCGGACGGTGTCCAACTTTTTTCAAGGTGGCAACCGAGATGCCGCTGCCGATCAGGTAGAGAGTGGCGGTGAGTCCGATGCGGGCAATTTTCGAAAGCAATGCGTACGCCGGCGCGCCGGCGGGCAGATACGTGTTGCACACCGCAGCCAGGCAGAAAAAGGCGATGAACCACGGCCACTGGATTCTTGTTCGGGCACGCTTGATCAGAGCCGTGGCGATGGACATGGGGACG
The DNA here is from genome assembly GCA_963814725.1 of Terriglobia bacterium. Classification (GTDB taxonomy): domain Bacteria; phylum Acidobacteriota; class Terriglobia; order Terriglobales; family Acidobacteriaceae; genus JAIQFF01. The sequence continues at coordinate 698,917 of CAWFDY010000008.1, read as the reverse complement.
ATCCATAGGGCACGGGCCAGTTTGACGGTTGTACCCACGGCCAGAGCGACAGCTCCATATTTGGCGGCGGCGCCCACCACCGAACTGGTGTCGTGAATTGCGAGTGCGGCCCACAGTCCGAACTGGGTCTGACTTAAATGCAGCGCTGCGCCAATGGCCGGGAAGATCAGCAACGCAATGGAATTGAGAACGAAGATTGTACCCATAGAGATTGCCATTTGTTCGTCGCTGGCGCCCGTGATGGGACCGACGGCGGCGATCGCGCTTCCCCCGCAAATCGCCGTGCCGGTCGAGATCAGAAAGGCTGGCGTGCGTTCCATCTTGAGCATCGTGCCCAGGGCCATTCCGGCCAGCATGGTGAACGTGAGGCTGATGACGGTATAGACGAATCCGCTGCGCCCGGCGCGGATCACATCGTGCAGGTTCATGCCGAAGCCGAGTCCGACTACGGATGCCTGCAACAGGTAGCGGGAAAGTTTTTTGGCGGTGCGATCAAAAGGGTGGGGAAAGGCGAAGCCGAAAACCAGCCCTAAAGCCAGGGCCAGCGGTGGCGAAACGAAACCGCTGGCGGCAATCGCGAGACCCAGGAGAAAAACAACTTTAGGGATCATGCGGACGGGCGTGAATTCAGCAGCCGGATAGAAGTGAGCGGTCCCTCGAACTGGCTGGCCGCTCCTAAAATGCGAGAAGCAATTGAAACTCTCGAAGCTACGCGGCCGCGCCCTGCTTGAATGACTCGACAGCCTTTTGCTCGCTGTCAAACACCTCAAAAACGGTGAGCAACTTGGTGACCTGCAGCAGATCGCCAACGCGCTGTGTGAGATTGGCCAATTTCACCGATCCTCCCGCATTGTGCGCGGTCGTGTACAGCGCTACCAGCGTTCCCAACCCGCCGCTATCGATGTAGGTAATGCCGGCCAGATTTAGTACGAGCTGGCTCTTTTCGCCCACCATTTTCTTGACGGTGTCGCGCAGCAGAGCGGATTCTTCGCCGAACACAATCCGGCCGTTGCAATCAATGACGGTCACGCCGTTTACGTCTCGGGTACTCAGTTTCAACTGCATGGGACCTCCCGGTCGGGCCTTCGCCGACCCAGCCCAAAAGCCTATCCCTTGGGCGGTTTCTCCGCAAGAGCATTTCTCGACAGTTTGAGTTTGATGGGAAAAACGGGGCCTTTTTGACCGCCACGGGCACGGCTTTTCACGAAGAAAACCATTTGTGGCCGGGCCGGGCGACGTCGATTGCATCACGTATAATTGGAAGTTCTCTTCGTTAGCCGTCGGTTTTCAGTTCTCGGATCTCAGTTAAAACCTGGGACCTAAACGCTTCTATGAGTTATCAGGTTTTAGCGCGCAAATATCGTCCGCAGAAATTTTCTGAGGTAATCGGGCAGGAGCACATTACCCGTACCCTGAAGAATGCCCTGGAGCAGGGCCGGACGGCGCACGGCTACATTTTCAGCGGGCATCGCGGAATCGGCAAGACGACTGTGGCTCGTATTCTGGCCATGGCGCTTAACTGCCGGGCGTCGGACAAGCCGGCGCTGGAGCCGTGCGGAGTTTGCGAGTCGTGTAGGGAGATACGGGCGGGCAATTCGGTGGACGTAATCGAAATCGACGCCGCCACCAATCGCGGCATCGATGAGATACGCGAACTGCGCGAAGGCACGCGCTATCGCCCGGCGCGGGACCGCTTCAAGATCTACATTCTCGATGAAGCGCACCAGATTACGGATGCGGCCTTCAATGCGCTGTTAAAAACTCTGGAGGAGCCGCCCGGGCATGTGGTTTTCATGCTGGCGACGACTCAACCCGAGGATATTCCGCAGACCATTCGCTCGCGCTGCCAGCATTTCAGTTTCCGCGCCGTCAGTTTTGAGGAGATCCTGAACCAGCTTAAAGATCTGGCCGGACGGGAAAACATCGAAGCCGATGAAGATGCGCTGGCATTGCTGGCTGAAGCCGGCGACGGCTCGATGCGCGACGCGCTTTCGATTCTGGACCAGGCCATCGCTTCTTCCACCGGGCGTTTGACCGCCGATCAGGTGAGGAACCTGGTGGGCGCCGCGCCCTCGGGAGTCCTCGAAGACGTGATGCAGGCGGTCGCCCAGGGATCGAGCGAAACCGTTTTGCGGCTGGTCGACCGGTTGATCAGCGAAGGGCACAGCCCAACTCATTTTGCCCGGCAGATGGTGAGGTTCCTGCGAAACGCGGTGGTGGCGCGCGTGGCTGGGGCTGACTCTTCCCTGCTGCAAATTTCAAGCGATGAGCGGCAGCGTGTGGCGCGCATCGCCGCACTCTTCGAAGAAGAAGATCTGACGCGGCATCTGCAAATCATGCTGCGGACCCATGGCGAGCTCGGCTACCGCCAGGAGCAGCGTTTCCATCTGGAACTCGGCCTGTTGAAAATGGCGCATGCACAGCGACTCTTGCCGCTGGAGCAACTGCTCAGCGACGCGGCGGGAACGCTAAGGCCCGGAGGCAAACCTTCGGCGGTGCCGGAGCTCGCTCCCACGGTGCGAAGGTCCGAACCGGCGCCGGCCATTCGCTCGTCGAATGTGTCCCCGTTCGCGGCTGATTCGGCGCGAAAAAGCGGCTCCAAGCCGGAGCTTTCAGCGGAGAGCGCGCCGTTTTCGACGTCGCCGCTGGTCGCGACAACGGCCACGGCAAGTGTCGTCATGGGCTCGGCGGCCCCGGCCATGGTCATTCAGGTTGAGGCGGTGCCAGAAACGCCTGTGCAAGAGACGCCTGAAGTTTCGCAGGAAACACCGCCGCCGGCGCAGCCGCTCGATGTTCGCGAGGCCGTACTACGCGCTTTGGGCCACTCGGGTCATCGCATCCTGATCAACATGCTGGAGACGGCGCAGTGGCAGGTTGAAGGCAATGAGCTGGTGATCAAGGTAGCATCATCCGCGACGGTGATTGAGATGTCGCTGGGCGCAGACGCAAAGCGGCTGATGATCGCGACGGCGAGCGGCGCCCTGGGGCGCGCGGTCAAACTGCGCGTGCTGCCGGGAGGCGTGGTGCAGACGGCAGCGCGTCCGGTGCCGTCGAACGGGAACGGCGGCGGTGGCCGGGGACGCGCCGAGCAGGACCCGGTCGTGCAGCGCATGAAGGAAAAGTTCGGGGCGGAAATTCGAACCATTATCGATTACAAGGAAAAGCGCTAGACACTCGATCACGGACAGCGCCAGGGACGGAAGCCATGGGCGGATTCAACCTGCAGGAACTGATGTCGCAAGCCAAACAGCAGTACGAGACTCTGCAGAAGAAGATGCAGGAAACCGTGGTGGAAGGTTCGGCGGGAGGCGGCACGGTGACGGTGAAGATGGACGGCAGCAAGCAGGTGCTGGGCATCAGGATCGACCCTGAAGCCGTGAAAGCGGGGGACCTGGAGATGCTGCAGGACCTGATCACAGCCGCGGTCAACGGAGCCGGTAGAAAAGTGGATGAAGCCATGCAGTCCACCATGGGCGGAATGTTGGGCGGGATGGGCATTCCGGGACTGTAGGATTGAGTAATTGCGGAATTTTGTAATTGAGCAATTTGAAACCGCAATTCCACGATTCCTGAAATTCTTTAAATTTCAAATAATCCAATTACCAAATTACTCAATTCTTCTTATGTCTAAATTTGCAGAGCCGATGGCGCGGCTGATCGAATCGCTGAAACGATTGCCGGGCATTGGAAGCAAGAGCGCTCAGCGGCTGGCCTTCCATATCCTTCGATCCTCGGATGAAGACGCCGAGGAACTTGCGGCGGCGGTGCATGACGTAAAGGCCAACCTGCGCCTGTGCTCTGTCTGCAACAACATCACGGATGTCGATCCCTGCGTGTACTGCAGCAGCGCGACCCGCAACCAGCGCCTGGTTTGCGTGGTGGAGGAGCCGACCAACATCAACGCCATCGAGAAGACCCGGCACTTCAACGGCGTCTATCACGTTTTACACGGATCGATTTCACCCCTGCATGGCGTCGGGCCCGATCAGTTACGCATTTCGAACCTGATGCAGCGCGTGGAAGCCGGACAGGTGGACGAAGTCATTCTGGCCACCAATCCGACGATCGAAGGTGAGGCCACCGCAACCTACCTTTTCGGACAATTGCGGCGAGGCGGCCTTAAGGTAACTCGCATCGCGATGGGGATTCCAGTAGGCAGTGATATTGAATACGCCGACGAAATCACCATGCTGAAAGCCATGGAAGGCCGGCGCGAACTCTGAGCCCGAGCCGCGATGGCGCGCTGGTCTTTTCCCTCCTGAGAAAGTTTTTTCCCAAGGGTCTGCCTGCCCGGACCGCCGACACCAAACCGGCTAATAACCAGCCCTTACACAACAATCACTTAGCGATCATTCAGCAAAGTCGTGCTTGAGGTGCAGTGTGGCACGGCGCTTGCACTAGCTAAGGCATGTTCCTCCCGTCTCCGTTTATTTTTGGCTGGCATGAGATAGCAGTGACATTTCTGGTCAAACTGACTGGGAAATCCTCTTTGCCAGTCCGCGCCGCGTGGTGATGTAACCGCATCTCAACACTACGCAATTCGAAACCGGGCCAACCAGCCCGGTTTTGCTTTTTTTGGGCGCTGCGATTGATGGCGATCGCTTCTGGCTGCTGGCCTTGGGTTCGGCTTTGCACTTCACACCCCTGGTCGAGCTGCGCTCGACTGGACGGCTGAGGGCAGCCGTCCCTACGTGGTTTGTGGTGGGGGTTCGGGTGCGGGGAGTTCCAGGAAGTGATTGGGCTCTTCCTCGGTGGGTTCGACGCCTTCCGGGAAGGCTCCGCCGTTGTATTGCTGCATGCGGTTTTTCCATTTGAGAAATTCTGTGATGGTTTGGGGCTCGATGCGGATTTCGACGCGGCGCAGGCTGGCCAGTAGCAGATTCATCTCATAGGCGAGGCCGGCAGGGGTGCGCAGATCACGTGCGGAACGGCGGATGAGTTCCACTTTTCGTTTGCGGACTTCGAGGAGTCCCCAGCCCTTGGGCAACTCTTTGAGTTGGAGCAATCCGGCAGGCGTCAAGTAGAAGCGCTCGCACCCGAGGCCGGTCTCCTGCTGCTGCCGGAAGGGCTTGTCGCGATCTGCCAGGAAATCGGCGCGCGACACTTTGCACTCGACCAATACAGAGTGCGAGGCGCGCTTCCATCCGATGGCATCGGGCATCTCTCCGCTGACGCAAGCCTGTTCGGAGAGGACTACCCCGCAGCGATAGGCGCGCAGCCATTCCACCGCCGTTTGCACAAGTTGTGAGTGGGTCATGATTGGTCTGTTTATCTGTACGCGGGCGAGGGGGAAGATGGAAGTGACTGAGTAGTTTCGCGGGCGACGGCTTGCCTGGCCTTCAAAAGATCTTTATCGAAAAGCCGCAAAGGAATTCACTGGCGGCTTCGCGGTTTTGCCTTTCGGTTCGATATTTTCATCGGCTTGACCAGGACGGGCCGGCGATAGACGGTTTCGAGAAGGTGGCGGGCGGCGGCGATAGCTTCTGCCTGGTTGTCGCGTGGCGTATAGCCTTCGGCTGCGATCACCAATACTTTATTTCCGGCACCGTCGTCGATGACTTGCAGGCGCCGGATGCGTCCCTCGCGCGAGGCGTCGAAGGCGTTGGCCAGGCGGAGAATCGCGGCCAATCGGTAAACCTCCTGCTTTTGTGGGGGAGAGAGTCCGAGCAGGGTTTTCTGGCCGAAGCGAGGCAGGGCTCCGCGATGGTAGCGCGCAACGATTCCGGCGGTGCGCAAATCCTGTGCACGCCAGCCCAGCGGCGGCGCGAGCCGGCGGATCATCCGGTAGGACGCCTTGTGATGGCCCTTTTCGTCGTCGGCCATGCCGATGTCATGCAGCAGGGCGGCGGCATGCAAGATGGCGCGCTCGCGAGGGGCCGAGGCGGAAGGCTTGGCGATGGCAGCGAGCCCGTCGTAGAGCTGCAGGGTCAGCTGGGCTACGTGCCTGGAATGCTTGAAATCCGGATCGAGTAACGACGCCCATATTTTCAGGCGAAGGAAGGCGGCAGATTCGGTTTGCCGGCGGTCCGGAAGCTCACAGCGCCAGCGTTGCCAGAGCGAGTCTTGATCGCCTCGATTTCCCAGCGCCGGCCTGCTGGGGCGATCACTGTCTCGGCGATCATTCTCCCGACGATCGCTCTCTTCTTGCTTGCCTATGGTTTTCTTGCGGTAGGCCTCGATTCGGGCGGCATGCGCCTGGCGGATCTTTTCCTGCCAGCGGGTGCGGGCAACACCATCGGGAAAGACGGCGGCCAGCACAGCGGCGGGCCAGAGCACATCGAGATCGTGAATGTCGCCAAGGATATCCTGCAGGTTCTTAAGATCATCACTCCATGCTTCGTGCTGCTCGGGGAGGAAGTTTTCCACCGAATATCGAAAACGTTTGATCCCGATGCGCAGGCGGTGAAATGCTGCGGGCGATCCGCCGCGCAGAGCCTGGCGGTGGAGCTTGTGGGCTTCGGTCCAACGCTCGAGTGTGAGATGGCGGAATACCAGACCGCCGAGGGGAAATCTGGCCATCCGGCGCGGCAGAGACCGGCTCCAGCGCAGCCATTGTTTGCGGTCGAATTCTGCCAGAGCCTGCACCGCCAGCTGCTGCAGGGGAACTTCACGGGCGGCGAAAGACTGCAGCAGGGGTGCAGTTACGGGATCGTCCGGAGCCTCGAGGCGCTGGACCCATTCCTGCATGACGTGCACATCGCGCAATTCTCCCAGGCGGCTGAAGAGACGCTTGCCGGCTTTCTTCATCTCTCGCCACGCCGGATCGGGATCGACAGCAGCCATCCCGTCGGCAATCGAGCGACAGCGGCGGATGGCGACCCGCAGGTCGTGCACCGGGTCGGGGGCAAAGGCGACGCTGGCGCGGTCGCATTCGTCGAGGACGCGCTGCATCCAGAAGGCGAGGCCTGATTTTTTCCTGACACTGACGGGCTTGCTCGGCATGGGTGGTGACAACAGCTCAATCAGAAGGCTGCGGGCGCGTGACCCGACGCGCAAATCTCCGCCTTTCGAGGCTCGGATTGCTCGCGATACAGGCTCGGGCTTACGCCTCGGGAGCCTGCGGCGCTTCGTCGCCGGTTTCCTGCACGGAGGTCGATATTACCTCCGTAATGTGTATCTTCTCATGATTTCCCATTACCCTTAGCGGGTATCAAAGCCCCGTAAGAGGAGCCGCATATCCAAACGGCAGACACAAGCAAGAGCAGCCGGATCGCGTCCGCCCGGGCGTTTGTTCATAGTCTGAACATACTGGTGAAGTACGTCCGTCTTTACGGACTCGACCATAAGCGCACCGAGGGCCAATTTGCGATTACGTGGAAAGAATTGCAGGACGGGTTGCCGCAAGGCAGTGAAGGCTCGTTTCTGCTCGGAGTTTCCGAAAACAAGCTATTGCTGGATGGCATTCCACTTGAAACCGGACAGGCGGAGCGCAGCTTTGCGCAGCTGCTGACCACCGCAGGCCTGGCCAGCATTCATTTTTCGAACCAGGTGACGAAGGACGAATTTGTCCAACTGGTGCGGGCGTTCGCATTGGGCGGAGCCCGTGCGCAGGATGTAATTAAAGAGATCAAGAGCACTTTTGGCGACAGTAAATCGGCCTCGATCCGGATCAACGAAGTCCGGTTTGTGGCTGCGGATCCGTCCACCGGCGAAGTGAGCATTGCGGCGCAGATCGCGGCGCAGTCGCTGGGACCGGAATTCAAGCAGTGGCTCAACGATCCGCAAAAGCTGCTGCAGTTGATTGCCGCAGCGGAAGGCGCCAAGAGCGGAGGCGCCCCCGGAGGCGCGCCTGTAGGCAGCGTTCCCAACCTCGGCCCGGCGGTGGAAGGTGCGGTTCCAGTCACCGGCGGAGGCGGAGGAACCTGGACTGGCGGGGTGGTGCCCCTGCAGGAAGAAGAAGTCATACAGACCATCCGTCTGCTGACCCGGTTCGGAGAAGTGGGCGGCGACCCCGGCGCGGACACCGAAAAGCTGCAAAAAGAACTGGGAGCAGTTGACGCGAATACCAAAGTCAACCTGCAACAGTTGTTGGGAAGCCTGGCAGCTCAGGCTTCAGTCGAGCAGGCTGACAACACGCCTCTGCTGATGAAGGCCGCCGAGCATATGGCCATTCGCTTCGCTCTGGAGCGCTTCCAGAAGGGCGAAGTCAAGGTCAACGCAGTGCACCAGATGATGGAGCACATGAGCCGGCAGATGGATACCCTGCGCCAGATTCTAAAGCTGCAGGAAGACAAGATGAGCAAGGCCGGCATCCTGGTGGAATCGCACGCCGACATTCTGGACCGGATGTTCTGGGCGGAAGTGCCGGAGGCGGGCAAGAAAAGTGTGCTGCTGTCCCACGAAGCGCCCTGCGTGCCACCGCGCAACGTCCGCCAGTTTATCGAAATACTTCTCGACCGTGGAGACAAGGAAACTTCGGTTTCCATCCTGAAGAACTACCTGGATTGTCTGGATGCCAAAGACCCTGAGCCGCGGCGCAGAATTGCGACCGGCATCAGCCAGCTGGCGGACCTGTTCGCCGCTGCCGGCGGGGAGTTGATGGCAGTGTCGATCCGCAAAATTGGCGAGCTGATGGGCACGGAATCAGATACCGATCTGCAAAGCATGCTGAGCGCGGCTTTTGTCCGGCTCAGTACGGAAGCCAGCAGCCACAAGCAATTCGCGGCGTTGAGCGAACTCTGTATCGCGATGGAAAATCTGGCGAAGCAGCGGCCGGTGCTGGCCACCGAATTGCGCCCTCGAATCGGCGTGGAAAACCGCTTGCCTGAGTTCATCGAAGAAGCGATGTATCTGCCGCAGCTTCCGCCTGACCTGGTGCAGGTGCTGCGCCGGACTTCCGGAGCGGCGGTGGAACATCTTTCGGATCGGTTCTTCCGCTGCATGCGGCGTGAAGAATGCGACCGCATCATGGATATTGTGAAAGAGCTGGGAGCGCCCGCGCTGCAGCAGTTGCGGGAGATGGTGCGCACCGGCCAGCCCCGGCAGGCTGCCGCGGTAGTGGGGTTGCTCAGCCGTCTGGATGTGCCCACCCTGCTCGAGCTGCTGCCTACGCGGCTTCCCGAATGGAATCGGTTCTATCACGACGTGGTAGTTCGTCAGATCGCTTACGGCGCCGCCCACGACCGTGGACGCTCGTTGCTGGAGCTTCTGGAAATTCTGGATTCACTCGTCCTGCCCCAGGCCATCGATGAGATCGGCATGAGCGGCGACCGCTCCGCGGTTCCCTCGCTAGTGGTGATGGCCGAAGCGGGTGAGGCGCAGGGACGATCGGCATTGCTTCAACTCAAGGCAGTGGAGTCGCTGGGCCGCATGCGTGAAAACGATGCGGTGCCGGTGCTGCGCGGCCTGCTCGAAGCGAAGAAGATGTGGAGATGGACTCATCACAAGGAATTGCGCATCGCCGCGGCCCAGGCTCTGGTGAAAATCGATCCGCGTTATGGCAGCCAGGTCATGGGGGAAAGCGGGCTCGAGCCTGGAGAGCTAGCCATTGCGCCGCTGGATGCAGCGCCCGCCTGTCCCTGGGTGAGGCAGCGCCGCTACGAGCGCATTGTGCTGCGCAAGACGATGCATGCCACCATCAGCAGTTCGTGGGGGAAATCGAGCATTCTGATTCGCGAACTGAGCCTGGGCGGCGGTATGGGCACCAAGGAAGACAATCTTCGCGTAGGCTCGGAGGCCAACATCGACATCGCCTCGGGCACCCGGCATATCCGCGGGCAAGTCCTGTTACGACGCGCGCGCGTGAATGAAGTCGGATTCGAGATCGTGAATACGGATCTCGAAAGCCGGTACCGGCTACGCCGCATTCTAGTGGATTCTCTGGAGCATTCGCCTGGAACCAAGGAAGGCGACTGGGACGGCCAGCGCAAAGCCCCGTTGATCTGATTCGTCGGAACGAAAAAAGCCGCCTAAGAAAAAGCCCCTAAGGTTCCCTTCGCAAACCGCGAGAGCAGCCCAGGGGCTTTTGACCTTTCAGGAACGCTTACTTCACCTTCACAATAATGATTGCCAGCGTGTAAAGCGCCAGTGACTCGATGAGAGCCAGGCCAAGGATCAGTGCCAACTGGATCCCTGGACGGGCCGCCGGGTTGCGACCCAGGGCCTCCGCGGCTGACGCCGTGGCTTTCGCCTGGCCAAGCGCGCACAGACCCGAAGCGATGGCCATCGAAAAACCGGCTGTAATGGCGACCCAGTTGGTGCCGGCCATTTCCGCACCTTGAGCAAAGGCAGGCACGGCGAAGCAAAGCAGTGAAAGTGCCATGAACAAATAACTCAGTTTCCGCATTTGACTCTCCTCGTACGATGAATTGCCGCCAGTGGGTGGTTGACGCCAGGCAAGTGTAGACGCCCTCACGCTGAACGGCGGTTTCCAGTTTCCAGTTTCTGGTTTCCAGAACTGACTGGAAGCCAGAAACTCGAAACTGCAAGTTTGATTTTCCTCTGCAACTGAACACCAGTTTCTGGTTCCCAGTTCCCAGTTTCGTTACTGGAAACCGGAAACTCGAAACCAGAAACTGCTCTAATGCTCTTCCGCGACCGCTCCCGCCAGATACACCATGGTGAGGAGGATGAAAATATAAGTCTGCAAGAACGAGACGCCGATGTGCAGCCCAAGAAATACAACCGGCACGCCAATCGAAATCATGGAAAAGAAAGCCATGGTGACCAGGTCGCCGGCAAACATGTTTGCCCAAAGCCGAATGGTGAGGGAAAGTACCCGGGCCAGATGGCTGACGATTTCAATGGGCAGCATCAGGATCGACAGCGGAACGCGAATAAAAAGAGACATGCTGGCATCGGACGGCCCCAGGAAATGCGCGGCGTAGTGTCCAACGCCTTTTTTACGGATCCCCTGCACGTTGTAGTAGATGAAAGCGCAGATGGCGCAACCTAATGGAACGATCGGAACAGCCGTGGGAGACTCGAAGCCGGGAATCAGCCCGATCAGGTTGCAGATCAGGATAAAAAAGGCCAGGGTCATCAGAAAAGGCGTGAAGGCCGAACTGCCGTGCCCGATAATTTCGTTACTCTGGTCTTCGACGAAGCCATGGACGAATTCAAAGATGTGTTGCAGAGCTCCGGGCTTGTCCACCGAAAGTCTCGAGCGCACCAGCAAGAACAGCAGTACCAGAAATGCAAATACCAGAAGCTGCATCGCCACCGGATTGCTGATGGGATTCTGAGGATTTTCGGGAGCAATGTGTAGGGCTCGCAGCATTCCCGCGACCGGGCCGGCGAACAGACGATTCAGAATTTCCGTGAACCAGAGTTGTTCCATAATCAGCTTCTAGCTTCTAGCTTCTAGCTTTAAGCGCTAAACACCCTTTAGCCGTTTGGGCTCGAGCCAGAGGCCAGAAGCTAGCAGCTAGAGCGATTTTCAGATTCCGCGCGCCAGAGCGACCCAGGTCTCATAGGCGGCTTCGCACGCGATGGCAGCTACGGGCAGGAACAAGCCTGCCAATAACCCGTAGAGACTCGCGGGAGAAACAGTGAATATAACATAGGCTCCGAAGCCCATCAAAACGTAGCGTAGCAGGAAGCGCAACACCACACCCTGGCTCGACTGCGTCTGTCCGGAGGCGGTGGCGCGGTCCGCGAGAGCAATCACGACTCGCTTGAGCCAGTAGAAATTCAGGCAGGCAACGGCGCAGCCAAAAGCAAATCCGATCGCGATGCGCCAGCCGTATCGCCAGAAGCCGACTGCGCTCAACCCGAGCGCGAGGACCAGCATGAAGCGAGAAATGCGTTCGATGGCGCCGGAGTAGAAGAGTTCGCTGTTGGCTTCGGCGGTCACGGGGTGGGGGCTGTCCTGCATCGTCATCTACGGTGCGTCGTTCTCCATTGGCCTGATTGTCCCCCAACGAATGGCACGCTGATCATGTTTTCCAGCAACAAAGGCTCCTCGACTGCGCATAACAATCCGTCAGCGAATCGTTATGCTCCGCTCGGGATCTCAAAGGTGCACGGGATGACAAAGGCGCCCGGAACATTTAGAGCGAAACCAGATTGTCATTTAGATTCCGACGATATTGCGGTCCGGATCAGCTCGACGAAACCCGCGATGATGCCCAGGATCAGCCCAGCGATATAGAGCCAGGTGGTGTGCAGCCAGCGATCCAGAGCTACGCCCAGCAGCCAACCTGCGACCGTCGCCGCCGGGAAGACAAAGGCCAACTGGCTGTACTTCGCCAGCTGGATCCAGGAGCTCTCGTCCTCTGTCTTCGCTTCTGCGTCTTTCTGTTTTTCGGAATTGTCGTTCGGCGGAGACATGGCTGAAGGCAAGGTGCGTCCCCTGCTTCATTCCTAGCGTATCAGACTGGCAACCGTGGCGGTTTGAGCGATGCCCAGAGACCAGTTCACGATGCGAATGAACTGCTCGGGAAAAATTCCGATATAAACCGTGGCGAAGGCGGTAACACCCAGGGCCACTCGCATGCCGGGGCTGATAGGAAGAGGGGTTTTGTCGAGAGCTTCACGCATGAACATCTGGTTGGCGATGCGCATGTAGTAATAGAGCCCGAAGACGGCATAGAGCACGGCCACAGAGGCCAGAATGTAGTGTCCGCTTTCAACCAGGCTTAGAAAAATAAAATACTTACCGTAGAAACCTGCCAGCGGCGGAATCCCAGCCAGCGAGAGCAGGAAGATGAGCATCAGCACGGCTTCCGTGGGAGCGCGGAAGAACAGGCCGGCGATGTCGTCCATTTCGTCGCCGATCACGTTGCGCTGGCGCAGCGAGGCGATCACGCCGAAGGCTCCCAGATTCATGAAGGTATAAACCAGCAAGTAAAGCAGGATGCCCTTCAGTCCGTCGAAGAACGCGGGCGCCGGGTAGGTGACTGAAGCCAGCGCGACCAGGCCCAGCAGCATGTAACCGACGTGAGCGATGGAAGAATAGGCCAGCAGGCGTTTCAGATTGCTCTGGGTCAATGCGGCAAGGTTCGCGCCGGTCATGGTCAGAATCGAAACGAAAATCAGCAGCGGCAGGTAGACCGAGCGAAGCGGATAGAGTCCCCAGAGAAAGATTCGCAGCAGCATGGCCCAGGCCGCCGCCTTGACTGCGACGGACATGAACCCGGTCACGCTCGTAGGCGCGCCTTCGTAAGCATCCGGGAGCCATTGGTGAAATGGAATCGCGGCTATTTTAAAAAACAGGCCCACCGAAGTGGTCAGCAGAGCGATGACCGCAATCGGGTCAACATGATTAGGATGAGCCGCAGCCAGCCGGACCAGGCCGCTGCGGATGCCGAGCAGGCTGGTGCTTCCCGTGAGTCCGTAGAACAAAGACAAGCCATAGGCGAATACGCCCGAGGAAAATGCGCCCAGCAGCAAATATTTCAGCGCGGCTTCATTCGACCGGCGATCGGTACGCAGGAATCCAACCAGGACGTACGTGGAGATCGCCATCAGCTCCAGGCCGATGAAAATCAGCACTACATCGAACCCGGCGGCCATGCACATCATGCCGACCACGGAGAACAAGAGCAGAGCATAGAATTCGCCGTGATTCTCGCGTTCGATCTCCAGGTAGCGCACCGACATCAAAATCGAGATCGCGGCGCCGGCCAGAAACAGGTACCAGAAATAAATGGTGAACCGGTCGATCACCATGGAGTTCAGGAAGGCGGATTCCCCCGGAATGCCGGCGGCGTTCAGTGCGATTTGAATCTTCACCACTCCCGCGGCGGAGAACAGAATGCCGACCAGGGCGGTCACAGCATTGATCCGCTTCCATTCGGCTGGCAGCATCAGATCGAGCATCAGTATGCCCAATGCGAACAGGGTCAACAGGATGATGGGCAGCGCCATCAGGTAGTCAACCCGGCCGAAATTTTGCGCCATATTGCCCAACACTTATTTAGTTCCTTTAGGTTGATTCAACGCGGTTTGCACAGCCGCTGCATTTCCCGACTCATCGGCCGGCCGTATGGCAGCGTTCACATTCTGTACTCCGGGATAATCCTTGCCCCGAACGGTGTAAACGAGCTGGTTCACCGGCTGTTCCAGTATCTGGAAAAAAGGTTTGGGATAGAGCCCGATCCAGAATGCAATGACCACCAGGGGCGCAAAGGTGAGCAGTTCGCGCGGGGTAAGGTCCTGCAGTTTTTCGTTCTTGGGGTTGTTAACCGTGCCGAAAAACACGCGCTGGTAAAGCCAGAGCAAATATGCGGCGGCAAGAATCACACCCGGCACCGCCCATGCGGCCCACTTCCAGTTTTCCATGAACGTGCCCTGCAGGATGGTGAACTCGCCGACGAAACCGTTCAGCAGCGGCAGTCCCATGGAGGACAGGAACATAATCATGGTGATGGTGGCGTAAACCGGCATGACGTTAGAGATGCCGCCGTACTCGGATATTTCGCGGGTGTGACGGCGCTCGTACAGAATGCCGACGATCAGGAAGAGCGCGCCGGTCGAGATGCCGTGGTTGATCTGTTGCAGAACGGATCCGCTCAATCCCGCCTGATTCAACGCGAAGATTCCCAGGGTGCAGAAGCCCAGGTGGCTGACCGAGGAGTACGCCACCAGTTTTTTCATGTCTTTTTGCATCAGGGAAACAAGCGCGCCGTAGATGATGCCGATGATGGAGAGAGCGATCATCCATCCGCGCACTTTGGGATGCATAACCACGTCGGGGAAAAACGGCAGCGCAAAGCGTATGAAGCCGTAGGTTCCCATCTTCAGAAGAACACCGGCCAGGATGACGGAACCGGCCGTGGGCGCTTCCACGTGAGCGTCGGGCAGCCAGGTGTGAAACGGAAACATGGGAACTTTGATCGCGAACGCCAGAAAGAAAGCAATAAACAACAGAATCGCGAATGTCGATCCGTAGGACGGGTCATGAAAGATCATCGGCGCCGTCTTATAGAGAGCCTGGATGCTGAAGGTGTACTGACCGGTCTGATGAAAATTGTAGAAATACAGAAAGAGAACGGAAAGCAGCATCAATACCGAACCGAAAAGGGTGTAGAGAAAAAATTTGATAGCGGCGTAGAGTTTCCGCGGGCCGCCCCAGATGCCGATGAGCAGGTACATGGGGACCAGCATGGCTTCCCAGAACACGAAGAACAGGAAGAAATCCAGGGACATGAAGACGCCCAGCATGCCGGTCTGCAGCACCAGAAACCAGATGTAGTATTCCTTGACCCGGTTTTCAATCGCGGTCCACGAGGAGAGGATTGAAATCCAGCCCAGCAGCGTGGTGAGCATGATCAGCAGGAAGGAAATGCCGTCGATGCCGAGAACATAACCGGCGCCGATCGAGGGGATCCAGTTGTTGGGAGCCCCTTCCATAAATTTGAAGCCGGGCTCGAAGCGCTGGGCCCAGAACCACGGCACCAGAGGGATGGAAACCAGCAAGCCGGCCAGCGCAAAAATGTTTCCGATCCAGCGGATGGCGTCTTTTTTCTCTTGCGGTACAAAAATGAGCAGAAGAGCGCCGAGCAGTGGCGTAAAAAGAATGATCGAGAGAATGTGATTATGCATAGAAGCAGTCGTCGGTCGTCAGTCTTCGGTCGTCAGCAAAACCTCGCTTGCTATCGCACTGCGTAATAGAAAACGAATCCTACGAGCCCGATCACCATCACCAATGCGTACCACTGCACCAGTCCCCACTGCAGCAAACGGAAAGGATAAGACAGCATGCGCGACACAATGGCCGGGCCGTTGACCAGAAGCCCGTCGATGATCCACTTATCCCACCAGCTTGAAATGGTTCCAGCGAGGCGCGTGGTTGCTCCCCATCCGTTGACCGCGCCATCGATTACGTGCGAATCGAACCAGGATGAAGCTTCTCCCAACCCCATTACGCCCAGGCGCACGCCTTTTACCTTGCGGCGGCCGGTGAAGGCAACGTCGTAGGCTTCATCCACGTAATACTTGTTGAGCAGGACGGTGTAGAGCGGTGGCGCGGCCACGGCAATCGGTTCTTCGTAGCCTTTGCCGGCATCGCGATAGGCTTTCCACGCCATGCCGAATCCGGCTACCGCGGCGGCGACGGAGAAAGCCATAAGGAAATATTCCACCGGGTTGGTGTGCTCTTCTTCTTTCTTGCCGGCAGCCAGCTGGGCGGCTTCTCCCTCAGCCTGGAATACATGGGCTTCGCTGGCGAATACCGGTTCCAGAAATTTCTCGAAACGATTCGATCCGCCCAGGCTGTGCGGCCATCCCAGCCATCCGGCGCAGATGGCGCAAATGGCGAGGACAATCAGGGGTACGGTCATCGACTTCGGAGATTCGTGGATGTGATGTTCCACCTCGTGGCTCATCCTCGCCTGGCCATGAAAAGTGAGGAACATCAGGCGGAACATGTAGAAGGCGGTCATCAACGCGGTGGCGTAACCGATCAGCCACAACAGGCGATAGGCGCCGCCTTCAGAGGACCAGGCCTGCCATAGAATTTCGTCCTTGGAGAAAAATCCGGCGAAGGGCGGGATGCCGGCGATGGCAAAGGTTGCGATAAACATCGTCCAGTGGGTAATTGGGATGCGGCGGTGCAGATCGCCCATGTTGCGCATGTCCTGCTCGCCGCTCATGGCGTGGATGACCGATCCGGCTCCGAGGAACAGCAGGGCTTTGAAGAAGGCGTGAGTGAAGACGTGGAAGGCGCCGGCAGCGAATGCTCCTACACCGAGCGCCAGAAACATGTATCCCAACTGGGAGACGGTGGAGTAGGCCAGCACGCGCTTGATGTCATTCTGTACCAGCGCGATGGTAGCGGCGAACAGCGCGGTCAGCGCGCCGATGAAGGCCATAGTCTTCATCGATCCCGGAGCGAGAACAAACAAGGCATTCGACCGCGCGACCATATAGACGCCCGCGGTGACCATGGTTGCGGCATGGATGAGAGCGGAAACCGGAGTTGGACCTTCCATGGCATCGGGCAGCCAGACGTAGAGCGGCAGTTGTGCCGACTTGCCGCAGGCACCGACGAACAAAAGCAGTGTGGCGGCGGTGATGATGGGATCGCCGATGGCAAAGTGCCCGCTGCGCGCCATGTGTGTGATTTCGGTCAAACGGAAAGAGCCGAAATACCAGGCGATGGTGAACATTCCCAGCAGAAATCCGGCGTCACCAATGCGGTTTACGATGAATGCTTTATTCGCCGCCGTACTGGCGGAAGGGCGGTGAAAATAAAAACCGATGAGCAGGTACGAGCACAGGCCCACACCTTCCCATCCCACGAACATGAGGACATAGTTATTCGCCAGGATGAGCGTGAGCATCGAGAACATGAACAGGTTGAGGTATCCGAAGAAACGGTAATACCCGCCTTCATGCGCCATGTAGCCGCTGGAATAAATATGGATGAGCGTGCCGACGCCAGTGACAAACAGCAGCCAGATAGCGGAGAGCGGGTCGAGCAAAAACCCCGCGTCGGCATGGAAGGCGGCGAGGGTGGCGTCCTGTTTCACGTAGTTCATGTGGCCGGTATCGGTACCCAGCCAGGTATAAACAATTTTCTCGAAGGGCTTGCCCGGATTGTCGTGTGCGTATCCGGAGTATTGCGAGACCGCGCAGCATACAAAGACAAAGGCCAGCGCCACCGCGCCGATACAGACCGCGCTGACCGTCGCCTTCTGCAGCTTGCGGCCAAAAAAGAACATGATGGCCGCGCCGATAGCGGGGAACAGCGGAATTAGCCAGATGTGATCGAGAAAGAACATATCAGTCGTCGGTCGTCAGTCTTCAGTCGTCAAATACTAGCTTCTGGCGACTGGCTCTAGCCAGGAGCCAGTGGCTAGAAGCTAGTAGCGTTTTTTCACCATTTCATCAAGTCCACTTCGTCTATGTTCACGGTCTCTTTATTTCTGAAGAATGCGATTAGGATTCCGAGGCCGACAGCCGCTTCCGCCGCCGCGTCGGTGATCACGAATATGGCGAAAATCTGACCGTGCAGGCCCCATATCCTCGAGAACGCGACCAGATTGAGGTTCACGGCGTTCAGGATCAGTTCGATGGACATGAGCACAATCACCACATTGCGGCGCGTCAGCACACCAATAACGCCCAGAATGAAAAGGGCGGCCGCGACCACGAGATAGTGAATTGTTCCGATAGGAGCCATAAACTCTGTTATGAAGCCCAGTTTTCAGTTTTCAGTTTTCAGTTTCCAGTTCTCGGTTAAATTCTTTTTTTCGCCATTACTACAGCTCCGATGATCGCGACCAGCAAGAGTAATGACGCGATCTCGAAGGTGAACATGTAGTTTCCGTAGAGCAGGACTGCGACCTGCTGGGTGTTGGACTGCTCCGGCATCAGAACCGCGCGGTCCGGAAACAACGCTCTTCCCTTCACATAGACGAGTACGAACAGCGCGCCTAGTGCCAGGGCCGCCGCCAGTCCGGCAATCCATTGCTTGTTGAACTGCTCTTCTTTTTGTGATTTCTCGAGATTGACCAACATGATCACGAACAGGAACAGGACCATGATGCCGCCGGCGTAAAGAATAATCTGGACGCCGGCGACGAAGGGCGCGTACAGCATTAGGTAGAGAGCTGCCTGCCCGAGCAGCGAGACGATCAGGGCCAGTGCGGAATGCACCGCGTTCTTGCGAGTGATCACCAGCACGCCGCTGATCACGGTGAGTGCCGACAGAAAATAAAAGAAAAACGTTGTGGCTACAGGGGCCATAATCTTCAAAAAATCTGCCGAGCCTTCTTCGGCTGGGCGGTTGAGGGCACTCGCCCCTACGAGGTTCGTGGTGCCTTTAGAACACGATTCCTGCGACTGCGGTCAAGACCAGCACGCCGATTCCCACCGGCAGTAAAACTTTCCATCCCACTTTCATCAGTTGATCGAAGCGGTAGCGGGGGAATGTGCCCCGATACCAGATGTACATATACATGGAAAACGCCACTTTGATGCTGAACCAGAAAATATCCTGCACGCGATCACGCACCGGCGGGATGAACAGAGCCACGGCGATCAAGGCCAGAACCGCACCGAATCCGCCCAGGCCGATGGTCTGCACCTTGAAGTACGGGTGCTTGGGCATGCGGGCGGTGCTGTAAAAAGTGATGGCGGCGAGAAAAAGGAAAGTCAGGCCAGGGACCAGGGAGAAGACCAGGTCCCAGGTATCACCGTCCAGGGCGTGGGGGAACGGGCGCATCCATCCGCCCATCCATAAGGTGACCGCGATGGCGGAGACGGCGATCATGGCCGAATACTCCGCCAGGAAGAATAAAGACCAGCGAAAGCCGCTGTATTCGGTGTGAAAGCCGGCCGTCAACTCCGACTCGGCTTCCGGCAGATCGAAGGGAGCGCGATTCGTTTCCGCGACCATGGCGATGGCGAATATGAAAAACGCAATCAGACCCAGGGGAAAGAACTTGAAGGCGAACCAGACGTGCTGCGCCTCTTGCGCCTGCACGATTCCGATCATGCTCAGCGTACCAGTGCCTTCCTTATTAAGGCTGGTCATCAGCACGGCGGAAATTACTGCAAGGCCCATTGCGATTTCGTAGGAAACCATCTGGGCGCTGGAGCGGAGCGCTCCCATCAGCGGGTAGTGAGAATTGGAGGCCCATCCCGCCATGACCACGCCGAGGACACTCAAGGACGACACGCCCAGCATGAACAGGACGCCGATATTCATATCGGTCACGGCATGCGTGGGCCCGAAGGGCACAACGATGAAGACGGTGAATGCAGTGATCACCACGATCAGAGGAGCAACCCAGAAGACGAATGGATCGGCCTCGGCGGGCATGATGTCTTCCTTAATTAACAGCTTCAACGCGTCGGCGATCGGCTGCAACAGGCCATGAGGACCGACGCGCATGGGGCCGAGGCGAACCTGCATGTGCGCCAGAATCTTTCGCTCCAGCCAGTTCATGGCGATTACGGCAACCGACAGGCCCAGAAAGATGAGAACGATATAAACGAACGCCCAGAACATATTTCCGGCGGAGCCGGGCGTGATGTCGCTGTTCAGATAGGAGGTGATGTACTCGAGCATCAGCGATCCACCTCGCCGAGAACAATATCGAGGGTTCCGATTACGGCCACCACGTCAGCCACCATCGCGCCGCGAACCATCATGTCGAGGGCCTGCAGGTTTACAAAAGATGGAGGGCGCACCCGCACCCGGTAGGGCTGCGTGGAACCATCGCTTACGATGAAATATCCCAGCTCGCCTTTGGGAGCTTCGATGGAGTGATAAATTTCGCCGACGGGCGGCTTCATCACCTTCGCAACCTTCGCCATGATGGGGCCGTCCGGAATCTTGCCGATGGCCTGCTCGACGATGCGCAGCGATTGCCGCATCTCCTGCATGCGGACGACATACCGGTCGTAAGTGTCACCATTCTGCCCGACAGGAATTTCGAAATCGAAATCGGAATAGGCGGCGTAGGGCTGGGCTTTACGCAAATCCCACTTGACCCCGCTCGCGCGCAAAACCGGTCCAGTCACACCCAGGGCGATGCACTCTTTGGCCGAAATCTTGCCGACATCTTTAGTTCGCTCGACCCATATGCGGTTGGTAGTGAGGAGTTCCTCGTACTCGTCGATCTTGGGGGCGACGAAGTCGAGAAATTTCTTTACCTCGCGCTCAAAACCTTCATAGGTCTCGTAGGAACATCCGCCGATGCGGAAGGCATGCGTGGTCAGGCGCGCGCCACAATATTTCTCGAAAATCTTGAGAATTTCTTCGCGGTCGCGAAAGGTATAGAAGAGCGGCGTGATGGCGCCGATATCGAGAGCATGCGTGCCCAGCCAGAGCATGTGGCTGGCCAGGCGATTCAGCTCCGTGAGGATCACGCGAATGTATTGGGCGCGCCGCGGAGCTTCCACGTTCAGCAACTTCTCCACTGCCTCGCAGTAGCCCAGGCCGTTGGAGACGGCGGCGACGTAATCCATGCGATCCACGTAGGGATTGAACATGGTGTAGGTGCGGTGCTCGGCGATTTTCTCCACCCCGCGATGGAGATAGCCAATCACGCACTCGGTGCCCAGGACCTTTTCGCCGTCCAGCTTGAGGATGACGCGCAGTACGCCGTGCGTGGCGGGATGCTGCGGCCCCATGTTGATGATGAGTTCGTTGGAATCGAGAAACGTCTTGTCGTGCTGCTCGAGTTCGAGATGAGACGTGCGGTCGATGATGGTCCGTTCGGTCATTGCCCGCTCTCGATCCCCAGGTTGATCTGTACCCACTCCTGATCCTGCTGGATGATGCCGTAGTCCTTGCGCAACGGGTGACCCTTCCACTCGTCGGGGAGCAGAATGCGCTTCAGGTCGGGATGTCCTTCAAAGCGAATGCCGAACATATCGAAGACTTCGCGCTCCAGCCAATTGGCGGCGGGCCAGATGGGAACGGCGCTGGGCACGTTTTCGCCATCGCCATACCTTGCGGTTACGCGAATGCGTTCATTGTGGGCGAAAGAATAGAGAATCCAGACCACATCGAATTGTTTTTCGCGGTCCGGATAATGTACAGCGGTGACGTCCACGCAGTAGTCGAACTCTTCCTGGTCGCGTAGCACTCGCAACAACTCCGGAAAGAGCGACGAATCGGCGACGATGTATTTCTGTCCCAGATAGGTGTTGGCCTCGCGAATGCCCGAACCGTGTTGTCCCCTGAGCCGCGCAACCAGGGGCGAATCCCAGGGCATGGGAACCGGCCCCGTCGGCTTGGGCGGAGCGGCGTGTTCCGCCGCCTTCGGCGCTGCGGGTTTTTCCGGGGATGACTGGACACTTCCGGAAAGGGGGGCGCCCGCCGGGGCTGTCGGCTCACCACTCGGCGGAGGTGCGGGGGATTTTGTGTCCTCAGGCATAGCTACGGAAGGTACAAACCTCCGGCGCCACGGGCGTTTAGAAGAACGTTAACTTTTAACAGCTTGCAAAGTAAGTGTCAATCATGGAGGTGCGGGACTGCCGGCGTCATTTCCCGGTTTTGCTCAACTCCTCTGCTCCGCCTGGTAGCTTTCGATCAACTCGCGAATTCTGAGGGCGTCGGCTTTGCGGTGACCGTGGCTGGTAATGGGGGCGGTTCCGCCGGAGGAGTCGATGCGAATGTTGGACCAGATGACTCCGGTCGAGATCTGGACGGACGCGACCTTGCCTACGGCAATGCTTTCTTCACTGCTGCCGAACAGACGGGATTTTGTCCGGCTTACGTGCTGCGGAGTGACAATGATCCGCACCGGGAAGAACAGATTGCCTTTCGTCCAGCGGCTGGCGGTGAAGGTCTCGGAAGTGGGAAGGCTGGGCATTTACGGGATGCTCGGGAAGAAATCAAAACCTTGCGGAGCTACGCTCTGCCGGGCGGATGAGGGCACTGGCTACACCCACTCCAGGGCGCCTTTTTTCCAGATCCAGACGTAGCCGACCACCAGGATGAGCAGGAAAATCAGCATTTCGATGAGGCCGAATGCTCCCAGCGCCTTGAACTGCACGGCCCACGGGAACAGGAAGATGGTCTCTACGTCAAAGACTACGAACAGGATGGCGACGATGTAGTAACGAACGGTGTAGCGTCCACGGGAGCTGTCCACCGGATCGATGCCGCATTCGTAGGGCATCAGTTTAGTCTTGCTGGGATTATCGGGGCGCACCAGCTTGGCCATCAGCAGAGTGATGGGAATCAGAACTCCTACAAAGGCTATAAAGATGAAGATGGGAACGTAATTTTGCGGCATCGAACTCCTCTTCTTATTTGCCTGTCGAAGCGTGAGCCACCCATAGTACCGCTGACTCCCTTCCCCTTCAAGACATGTGCATGGGGCGGTCTCACCAAACTCCAATTTCCGCAACCTGGGCATGAGTTGTTCGGCGGCGGCGTCAAAATGACGCAGCCGCCCACGGTGGATTGGGAACCGATTTGTAGGATTTAAGAGTGGGCTGATTTCGCTCGTGGGATTCCTTTGCCTTCTTTGCGAACTTTGCGGTTGAAGGTTTCCTTCAGATGGTTGCGGAGATCAAAGGCTCACACTGCAAAGTTCGCAAAGGACGCAAATACCTCACGTGGCCTGGAGTGGCCTCGACTTCAAAAAAGTTTTGACAGGGGACGGCGGCATCGGCTATCTTCTTTAGCGATGAGTTCTTTTACCCATCTCCACCATCGTCATCATGCGCATTGCGTGTTGGCGGGGGTGTGCTGAGATAGGTTAGAGCTCAAACACCAAGCTTCGGCCCGCTGACGCGATTCGCGACAGCGGGCTTTTTGTTTCTAGCGGAAAATTTGGAGAATTTCATGTGCGGACAGCTGATGAAACAGGAAATTGACTTCGACAAGATGCAGGGACTTCTGCCCGCGATTGTGCAGGACTCCGTCAGCGGCGAGGTACTGATGCTGGGATTCATGAATCGTGAAGCCTTCGAACAGACGTTGCGTGCAGGGTATGTCACATTTTTCAGCCGCACCCGCAACCAGCTCTGGACCAAGGGAGAGACCTCCGGGAACCGGCTGGAAGTAGTTTCGGCCTCGACCGATTGTGACCGCGACACCGTCCTGCTGCAGGTACGGGTGCAGGGAAAGGGCGTGGTCTGCCATAACGGAACGCGCTCCTGTTTTACGGAAACACTGCCGCTCGGTAAAGAAGCGGCCGAAGGGTCTTTGTCATGAAGCTGCGTATCGGCATCCCCAAAGGCAGTTTGCAGGACGCAACCTTACAGTTATTCGCGCGCGCTGGGCTAAACGTTTACACCAACGGCCGCTCGTATTCCGCGAACACGGCCGATCCCGATGTGGAATGCATGCTCATTCGGGCGCAGGAGATGGCGCGATATGTCGAGCACGGAGTCCTCGACGCCGGGCTGACGGGGCTCGACTGGGTGATGGAAAGCGGGTTGGAAGTCGTCACCGTGGCGGACCTGATTTATGCCAAGCAGAGCCGCGGCAAAGTGCGTTGGGTGCTGGCGGTTCCGGAGGCTTCGAATTATCAGCGTGCGGAAGACCTGGCGGGCTGCATTGTCGCCACTGAGCTCGTGAGTGTCACGCGCAATTATTTCGGCAGCAAGGGCGTGAGCGTGCGCGTGGAGTTCTCCTGGGGAGCCACCGAAGTGAAGCCGCCAACCCTGGCGGATGCCATCGTAGAAGTTACCGAGACCGGCAGTTCCCTGCGCGCCAACCACCTCCGCATCATCGACACCCTGCTTGAGTCGAATACCCAGATCATCGCAAATACCACGGCGTGGAAGGACAGCGCCAAGCGTCGCAAAATTGAAAATCTGGCGGTGATGCTGAAAGGCGCGATGGAAGCTCAGGGCCGGGTTGGGTTAATGCTGAATGTCCGCAAGTCGGACCTGGCTGCCGTGCTCGGAGTATTGCCCGCGTTGCAGAAGCCGACCGTCGCCACCCTGAGCGACGATGCCTGGGTGGCGGTGAACACAATCATCGAAGAGTCGGCGGCCTGGGAAATCATTCCCCGGCTCAAGGCTGCGAACGCCGAGGGAATTGTGGAATATCCGCTGAACAAGGTGGTCATGTAATGCGGATTCTTGAAGGCAGGGCAGCAGGCAACTACGTTCGAAAACTGGAACAGCGGGGGCAGAGGCTTGACGCGATCGAGCCGAGAGTGCGCCGCATAGTCCAGAGCGTGCGGCGCAATGGCGACCGCGCTTTGCGCCGGTACGCGCAACAATGGGATGGCCTCGGCGCCGGCGAGCCTTTGCGCGTTCCGGAAGCCGAGATGCAGGCGGCGCTCAAGGGTTCGTCGCGTGAGCTGCGTGCAGCCTTGCAGACGGCGGCTGGCAATATCCGGAAATTCTGCCAGTGGCAAAAACCTCGTGAATGGGAACGGACGAATCAGGGACGGAGATTGGGGCAGCTGGTGCGTCCACTGTTGTCGGTCGGGTGCTATGTGCCCGGAGGGCGTTATCCTCTGCCCTCTACCTTGCTGATGACTGTGATTCCGGCACAGGTCGCGGGAGTGAAAGATATACGAGTGGTCTCGCCGCGTCCGGCGCAGGCCACGCTGGCGGCGGCTGCGCTGCTTGGAGTGCGCGAGTTTTACCGGATCGGAGGTGCGCAGGCGGTTGCGGCGCTGGCTTATGGCACGCACAGCGTTCCTCGAGTGAACAAGATCGTCGGACCGGGAAATTTGTTTGTGACCACGGCGAAGAAAATCGTGGCGTTCGATTGCGCGATCGATTTTCTGGCGGGTCCGACCGAAGGGCTGATCCTCTGTGACGATGGAGAGCCTGACTTCATCGCGTCCGATCTGGTCGCGCAGGCGGAGCATGATCCGGAGGCGCTGGTCCTGCTGGTAACGCAGTCGCGCAGGCTGGCCCGTTCTGTCGAACGATCGGTTGCGACGCTGGCCCGCGGAAATGCGGTGGCGCAGCAGTCGCTGCGGAAACATGGAGCTGTCCTTCTGGCGGCGTCTTCGGCCCAGGCGATCGAGTGGACAAACATGATCGCGCCGGAACACCTGACAACCACGCGCGAGAAGCTGCCGGGAATCGTAAGCGCGGGTTCGATTTTTCTCGGCGACTACTCGGCGCAGGCCGCCGGAGACTATGGATCAGGTCCGAACCATGTGTTGCCGACGGGGGGAGTTGCGCGTTTTCGCGGCGGGCTCAGCGTGCTCGACTTCGTCAAAATCATGACGGTGCAGGAAATCTCGCGCGCCAGCTTGCGCAGGATCGCGCCATCCCTCATCGCCTTGGCGACGGCTGAAGGCCTTGCCGGTCATGCCCGGTCGATAGAATTGAGGTGCGGCAATGCTTGAGGCGCGTGAATCTGTGCGCAAGCTGAAGCAGTACCAGCCGCCGCTGGGGGACAGATCCGGACTGCGGCTGGATTTCAACGAGAACACCGGCGGATGCTCTCCGCGGGTTCTTGAGCGTTTGCGGCAATTGGCGCCGGAACAGCTTGCCTGCTATCCGGAGCGCCAGCCTGTGGAACGCGAAGTCGCATCATTTCTCGGATTGCAACCGGAACAGGTGCTGCTGACGAACGGAGTGGATGAGGCGATTCATCTGGTTTGTGAGGCATTTCTGCAACCGGAGGACGAGGCACTGGTTGTGGTTCCAACCTTTGCCATGTACCAGATCTGCATGGCTGCGACAGGGGCGCGGGTGATTTCGATTCCCGCGGAAGAAGATTTTCGATTCCCTACCTCCAAAGTGATGGCGTACACGACGGCGCCGAAGACTCGGTTGATCGCCATTGCAAATCCAAATAATCCGACGGGCGCTGTGGCCTCGGCGGAAGATTTGCTGCTGATCGCGCGGAGCGCTCCTCAGGCAGCCGTACTTGTGGATGAAGCCTATTTCGAATTTTACGGAGAGTCGCTGATCGAGTACGCCGGGCAGGTACCGAATCTTTTCGTGGCGCGGACGTTTTCCAAGGCTTACGGAATGGCCAGTTTGAGAGTAGGCGTGCTGGTGGGGGCAGCGGAGCAACTGCAGAGCCTGCGATGCGCCTGCTCACCCTACAACGTGAATGGGGTGGCCCTGGCCTGCCTGCCGGCCGCCATGGCAGATCAGGAATATGTTCGAAAGTATGTGGCGGAAGTGCAGTGGAGCCGGAACCGGCTGGAGAAAGAATTTCGCGCGCTGGGAATTCCCTTCTGGCCAAGCCAGGCAAATTTTGTGTTGTCGCGGATCGGGCCCAGCCACGCGGAATTTGTGCGGGACATGAGAGCGCGGGGAATTCTGGTGCGGGACCGTTCGTCAGATTACGGCTGCGATGGCTGCGTCCGCGTCACCGCAGGCTGGAAGGAACACACCGAACTCCTGCTGGGCGCGCTGCACGAAACCTTGAAGGAGATTCGCTGGAATGAAAGGAAGCCGGCATGAGACGCGCCAGCATCGAGCGCAAGACGCAGGAAACGGCGATACGGGCGGTGCTCACCATCGACGGCCGGGGCCAGTACAAGGTTGCAACCGGCATCCGCTTCTTTGATCACATGCTGGAGCTGTTTGCCCGGCATGGTGGATTTGATCTCGAACTGCGAGCGAAGGGAGACCTCGACGTCGATCAGCACCACACGGTGGAAGATGTCGGCATTGTGCTGGGAGAGGCGTTCCACAAGGCGCTGGGATCGAAGCGCGGAATTTTGCGTGCGGGATACTTTGTGATGCCGATGGACGAAACTCTCGGCTTGGCCGCGGTTGACTTTGGCGGGCGCGCGTCCTCAGTTGTCGATACC
Organism: Terriglobia bacterium; assembly: GCA_963814725.1. Classification (GTDB taxonomy): domain Bacteria; phylum Acidobacteriota; class Terriglobia; order Terriglobales; family Acidobacteriaceae; genus JAIQFF01. The sequence continues at coordinate 671,819 of CAWFDY010000008.1, read as the reverse complement.
AAAGTGCGCCAGCGGCTGGTGGGCGATCTGCAGGCTGAACTCGTCTATGACTTCTTCGAGGGGTTCGCCCGCGGCGCGCACGCCAACGTTCACGCGCGAGTGCTGTACGGCCGCTCCAACCATCACAAGATTGAAGCATTGTTCAAGGCGTTCGCGAGGGCTCTGCGGGCGGCCTGCTGGCGTGACCGGCGGATGGCCCGCCTGCTGCCCAGCACCAAGGGGTTGCTGTGATCGCCATCGTGGACTATCGCGCCGGAAATCTTGCCTCGGTAAAAAAAGCGTTTGATCATCTGGGGTTTGAATCCGCCATCACGTCGGACCCGGAGAAGATCGCGCGCGCCGGCAAAGTGGTTTTGCCCGGCGTGGGGAATTTTGAGGCCACGATTGCGCTCTCGGGAGCGCTGCAAGATGCGGTGGTGAAAACAATCGACCGGCAGATCCCTTTGCTGGGAATTTGCCTGGGGATGCAGTGGATGTTTGAGTCGAGCCAGGAGGCGCCTCAGCTTCGCGGCCTGGGCCTGTTCTCCGGAGAGTGCGAGAAGTTCCCTGCCAGCGTTAAATCACCACACGTAGGCTGGAACCAGTTACAGGTTCACGGGGCTTCGCGTTTGCTCTCCGGGCTGCCGCAGGATTCATTTGTGTATTTCACCCACTCCTACCGCGCTCCGCTGGTCGAGGCCACGGTTGGCAGGTGCGAGTATGGCGGAGCTTTTTCGGCAGTGGTGGAGCGAGGCGACCTGTTTGGAGTGCAGTTTCACCCTGAAAAATCAGGTGCGGCCGGCCTGCAGCTTCTGCGTAATTTCTGCGAACTCTGAGGATTCAATCCGAGAATGTTGACCAAGCGCATTATCGCCTGCCTGGATGTGGACGCGGGACGCGTGGTGAAAGGCGTGCAATTTTCTGACTTGCGCGACGCCGGCGATCCGGCGGAACTGGCTTTACGGCATGGCCGCGCTGGCGCCGATGAAGTTGTGCTGCTCGATATTTCGGCCACTTATGAGAACCGTTCTACGCTGCTCGATGTAGTCCGGCGAACGGCTCGCCAGCTTTTTATTCCATTCACGGTGGGCGGCGGCATACGGTCGCTTGACGATGCCGCGGCTGTGTTTGATGCGGGTGCAGACAAAGTTGCCGTCAACTCCGCGGCTCTCTCCGATCCTTCTTTGATTGGCCGCATTGCGCATCGCTACGGCTCCCAGGCGGTGATTGTCGCAATCGACGCTCTGCGAGTCACCAACGGTAAAGGCATGTCGTTCGGAGTGAAGGCGACGGGGGGAAGGAAAACTACAGGGCGCAACGCCGTGGAATGGGCCAGCGAGGCGGAGCAGTACGGAGCGGGCGAAATATTGCTCACCTCGATCGACCGGGATGGCATGCGCGACGGCTTCGATTGCGAGCTGACCCGGGCTGTCGAAGATGCGGTTAATATCCCGGTGATTGCGTCGGGAGGTGCAGGCGTGGCCGAACACTTCGTTGAAGTCTTTCGCGAGGGGCAGGCAGATGCGGCGCTGGCAGCGTCCATCTTTCACCTTGGGATTGTGCCGATTGGAGAGCTTAAACAGGAGTTGCGGGTGGCGGGAATTCCCATGAGGTGGCCATGCTGATCCCTTCGATTGATTTGATGGGAGGCAAAATCGTTCAACTAGTGCAGGGAGAAAAGAAAGCGCTGGAGTTCGACAATTTCGAACCCTGGCTGGAGCGCTTTGCAAAGTATCCGCTGGTTCAAATCATCGACCTCGACGCCGCGATTGGCCAGGGGGACAACCGGCAACTGGTGCGGTCGCTCTTCCGGCGGCTGCCTTGCCAGGTGGGCGGCGGAATTCGCACGGTGGAGAGAGCACAGGAAATGCTTGCGGACGGGGCTTTACGCGTGATCATCGGGTCGTCCCTGATAAAGGATGGAAATATTCATAGCGCGTTTGCCGAGCAGCTGGCCGACCAGGTCGGGGCGGAGAAGCTGATCTTTGCGGTGGATTCCAAAGGCGGCAAGGTTGCGATCCGGGGATGGCGGCAGCTTACCGAGATTTCCGCGGCGCAAATGATTCGCACGCTCGATCCCTGGTGCGGCGGTTTTCTTTATACGCATATTGATACCGAAGGATTGATGCTGGGCATGCCGATCGACGTCGTCTCTGAACTACGTGGCATCACGGGCAAAAAGCTGATCGTCGCAGGCGGCATTCGGACGCAGGAAGAAGTTGACCGTCTGGACGCCATGGGCGCTGACGCCGTGGTGGGGATGGCGATTTATCTTGAATTGCTGAAGGTGTGACGCCGGCGGCAGTCCTCGTCTCTCGCGGTTGTTTATAATCACCATTCGACTTTGGCGTGCTCACCGTTTGTACTCGCTAAATTAAGGAACCCTTGGCACTCGACGAGAAAATTTACGAACTCCGGCGGGAGAAGCTCAAACAGATTGAAGCGCTGGGGCAGCAAGTCTATCCGCGCAACTACGAATTTACCCACACGATTTCGCGGATACTCGCGGACTACTCCGATAAAACCGGCGAGCAACTGGAGAATCCGCGCGTCAGCGTGCGAGTCGCCGGGCGCATCATGGCGATCCGGTTGATGGGCAAAGCCGGATTCGCGCATCTGCAGCAGGACGGCCAGCGGCTGCAGATTTACGTCAAGAAAGATGCCGTCGGAGACAGAGGGTTCGAGCTGTACAAATTGCTCGACCTGGGCGACCACATCGGGGTGAGCGGATATCTGTTTCGCACCCGCACCGGGGAGCTTTCGGTGCACGTGGAAGAGATCACATTCCTCTCGAAAGACCTGCTGCCGTTGCCGGAAAAGTGGCACGGGCTCACCGACGTCGAGCTGCGCTACCGGCAGCGCTATGTCGATCTGGTGATGAATCCCGAGGTGCGCGAGGTATTTATCAAGCGCAGCCGGCTGGTGCAATCGATCCGGCGCTTCATGGACGGTCAGGGATTTGTAGAAGTGGAAACGCCGATGATGCAGCCTATCGCGGGCGGAGCGGTGGCGCGTCCATTTGTAACTCACCACAACACGCTTGATATGGATCTGTTTCTGCGAATCGCGCCGGAACTTTATCTGAAGCGGCTGGTGGTGGGCGGCTTCGACCGGGTTTACGAAATCAATCGCAACTTCCGCAATGAAGGGCTGGGGTGGCGCTGGAATCCTGAATTCACCATGCTCGAGTTTTACCAGGCATATACCGACTATCGCGGCGTGATGGACTTGACAGAGCGACTGATTGAACAGGCGGCGATAGACGTCACGGGCGGGACGAAGACCAAGTGGGGCGAAGATGAGATCGATTGGGCGGGCTCGAACTGGCGGCGGATGACCATGCGCGAAGCCATCATTCAGCACTGGCCGGAGGCGGCCGGCGCCAGGCCGGAGATGCCGGATTTCGCGTCGTCGAAGGGCGTCGAAGGTTTGATCAAGCGCTTCAACTCAGGGCACGCGCATGTGGCTTACGATCCCAAAGAGCCTGCGGGAAAGTCCATTGCCGCGCTTTTCGAAGCAGCGGCAGAGGAACACCTGATCCAGCCGACAATTATTTATGAGTTCCCTACCGCCGTATCGCCGCTCTCCAAGCAAAAAGCAGATGAGCCGGACTGGACTGAGCGCTGGGAAATCTTTGCCGGAAAAATGGAAATTGCAAACGGCTTCAGCGAATTGAACGATCCTGAAGATCAGCGGCGGCGATTCGAACAGCAGTTGCAGGAGCGCGAGCGCGGCGACGACGAGGCCCATCAGATGGATGAGGACTATATCCGCGCCCTGTCGTATGGAATGCCGCCTGCGGGAGGAGTAGGCGTGGGAGTGGACCGACTGGCCATGCTGCTGACGGACTCGCACACGATTCGCGACGTGATTCTGTTTCCGCTGCTCCGGCCGGAAAAAACCTCGACCACAGAGGACACGGAGAGCACGGAGGGTTAGAGTGACTCGTCTCTGCCCTTTTTCTGCTAGCCAATCTGTGATTGGGAACGTCTAACGCTGCGAGAGGACAATCCCTTTGATGAAATCGATTGTTGCTGGCCTGCTTCTTTCCCTGTCTCTTCACGCTTTCGGGCAAGCTCCGAAGACGCCACCGACCCTAAAGAGCATCCTGCTGGAACAGCTCAAAACCACGCACAATCAGAAGGAATGGTTTGTGCCTGCCAATACTGCGGTCGAAGGGCTGACGCCAGAGCAGGCCAGTTGGCAGGATGGCAAAGGGAACCACTCCATTGGACAACTCGCCAATCATCTTGTGTTCTGGAACCAGGAAGAGCTGACAAAATTCAAAGGCGAGCCGCCGGCGAAGTTCAGCGGGAACAACGACGAAACTTTCAATAACTTTGACGCCAAGAAATGGGCTGCTACCGTGCAGCAGCTTGATCAGGTGCTCACGGATTGGGAGAAGGCTATCGAAGCTGCGGATGACAAGAAGCTGGAGTCCTGGTATTCGATCATCGCGCACATCGGGACGCACAACGCTTATCACATCGGGCAGATCATCTACATCCGCAAACTGCAGGGTTCGTGGAATCCGGAAAAAGGCGTCAAATAGGAGCGGGACTTCGTTGACTTCGTCGTCAGTCGTCAGTCGTCCAAAGCGCTGGCTGAAGACTGACGAAGACTCACGCCTGATGACTGACGACTGATGCCGCGATAAAATAGACGCATGTGCAGGAATATCAAAATCCTTTTCAACTTCGATCCGCCAGTCACGGATGACGAGGTTCGGGCTGCGTCTTTGCAATTCGTGAGAAAAATCAGCGGCTTTAACAAGCCTTCCAAGGGCAATGAAGAAGCCTTCCTCGGGGCGGTGGACGAAATAGCCGGCGTCGCCAGCCGTTTACTGCGCTCGCTCGAAACCAACGCGCCCCCGAAGAACCGGGAAGAAGAAGCTGCCAAGGCGAAGGCTCGAGCCGCCGTGAGATTCGGGACGTAGTCGTTGGCAGCAAAGTAAGGTTGTCCCCGTTTGCTCACGGAGATACGGGGATTCCCTTCGGCAACGCATGAGGGTGATTTAGAGCGGTCCCCGCGAGGTATCCGACAATGCACTAGGAATGGTGCAATGTCCCGGCCTAGACTTTCTCCAGTTCGGGCTAAGTACAGACAGCGCTATCGTAGCGTCCTTCTGCCTCCTGGATGCTGGGTCGATAGCGCTTTGTCTTTTGCGCCATGACCGCACGGTTAATTCTTCCGGTCATTCGCGGCCCACTCGGCGGTCAGTCCCGCTCAGTCCGCATCCGTTCCGCCCACTTCCACGCGGTGGCGACGATTTCGTCGAGCGAGCGTGCCGCCTTCCAATTCAAAAGCTTCTCCGCACGCCCCGGAGCGGCAACCAGTTCCGCAGGATCTCCGGCACGGGGCGGCGCCATTCGGCTGGGGACCGCGCGACCCGTGACGCGCTGGATTGCGGTAAGGATCTCTTTCACTGAATGACCGCGGCCGCTTCCCAGATTGATGGCCTGCGAAGTTCCTCCCGCCAGATATTCCAGGGCCAGAACGTGGGCTTCCGCCAGGTCGCTTACGTGGATGTAGTCGCGAACGCATGTGCCATCGGGAGTGGGATAGTTGTCGCCGAAAATCTGGAGCGCGGGACGCTGGCCGTGGATGGCTTCGAAGGCTGACGGTATGAGGTGAGTCTCGGGGCTGTGAATTTCTCCCGATCTTCCCTCTTCGTCCGCCCCGGCGGCGTTGAAGTAACGAAGATTCATGTAACTCAAACCGTAGGCGGGGCCATAGGCCTCTAGGGCCTGTTCGAAAATCAGTTTTGTGACGCCATAAGGATTGACTGGGACGCGCGGCAGGTCCTCGGTCATCGGCACTCGGGCCGGAGTGCCGTACACGGCGCAGCTGGAAGAGAAGATAAATTTGCGGACCGAAGAATCGAGCACCGCATTCAGTAGAGAAATACCGCCCAGCACATTGTTCTGGAAATATTTACGGGGATTAATGACCGACTCGCCTACGTAGGCGTGGGCTGCGAAGTGCATGACTGCGTCAACGCGGCGGAGGACCGGCGACAGCCTAGCGGTGTCAGAAATATCCCCAACGATCAGTTCGAAACCTTGAGTAAGGCTTTCGTGTCCGGCAACCAGGTTGTCGTAGATGATGGCTTCGTAGCCGTGGCGCTTAAGGGCAAGCGCGGCGTGGCTACCGATATATCCTGCGCCTCCAACCACTAGAACGGACAAAATTTTGTGCTCCCTCTTGGTGATCTGCCGTTGGATTCTAGCAGAGACTGCCGGAAGCTGACCGGCCTGACCGGGTCAGCAGTTGTCCGGTGCGTTCGCTTCACTCGGGTTTACCTCGTCGACCTTACCTCGTCGAGCTTACCTCGTCGAGCTATGCTCGATCGGACAGCCGGGGGCGGCTGCCCTCACGTGGATTGGGGCGCCCCCGGCTGAATGGCCCGCTTACGTCAGAACGAGTAGATCAAGTCGAACTGATGGCGCGCCAGAAATGGCTCCTGTTCTCCGGGCGTTACTCCGGGCGCGAGCACAGCGTGTTGCAGGTTGCTGTTCAGAGTGCGTCCGATCCAGGCGTTGTATTGCGCTACGACGTTCGAGCGAAGACGCCAGGAGGCGTAAATGCGATGCTCGATGATGTTGGTCCCGGCACGCTGCTCGCTTTCCGAGAACGTGGCCAGAATGGAGTCCTGGCCTGAGCGCCAGAATCCGTATCCGAATTGCACATCATTTCTGTTTTTGATTTGTCCGATACTGATTTCTCCGAGATACGCCCTGCCTTGCGACCCGATGCTCGTGATCACATTCCCCTTGGAGTCCAGCGGATGGTCCGCGGCCTTGAGGTTGGTTTCATATTCCAGCACCAGGTTCAGCGGAAACCGGGAAAGTCCAGTCTTCAGCTGGTTGGTGAGAATCAGGTCGGCGTATTCGAATCCTGAGAGAAAATGCCGTTTGCCGGCCGCGTCCACAAACGTGGCATTGGTCATCCCGTTCGAAGCGATGGCGCAAGGCGGAACGCTGGGCAGGCCCGAACCCGTGGCGCAACCCGGACCTTCGCCCGGGATTGGAATGGGCGGATTGCCGCTTGTGGTGGCCTGGGTAGCGAAGGCAGGGGCGCTCAAGATGGCATCCGGGAAGCCCCAGTCAATCAGCGTGAAGGAGGGAGTCGAAGTAAGCGGGCCCAACTGGAGGGTGGCAGAGACGTTTCCGCCGAGGGCGAAAGAATCGTCACCCTTTGCGACTTCGTTGTACAGAAGTTGCAATCCCTGGACCGTAAAGTTCTTTACGAACGGCGAGTGCAGGTCCCAGGAAAGTTTCTGATTGAAGCCCTCCGGATTGATGTCCGGGTCGAGGGTGAGCGATGTGCGGGCCCAGGTGTAGGCAAATTTGCCGCCAGTGATGGAAAGCCACCGGGCGGCCAGAGGATTGAAAGTAACGAATCCACGGTCGAGGCCGATGGTCTTGCGCTCGAAAAAGTTGGTGAGCGTTTCGTTGGCCGAAGTCGGGTCGCCGAGCGAACCGGTGGCCAGCGAGAAACCTCCTGTGAAGTTTTCGTTCAGGCGGCCGTCTACACCGAAACGGACACGAAGGCGGGCGCGATTTCGGGTGAAGCAAGTGGAGCAGTCCTGAAAGACATCCTCGCCGCGCACTCGAATGTCGCCGCTGAAGCGAAAGCGTCCCGCGATGTCTTGCAGGGAGTTGAGCCTTTTGTCTTCATCCTTTGACTGCTTGTCCACAACTGCGAGCGCGGTCTTGGCCTCGGCGGCGCTAGAGGAAGCCTCGCCGGCTTGCCGTTGGGCCTCGGCAGCGGACTGTTGGGCTTGCGCTGCAGTTGCCTGCGCCTGGTCAGCACTGCCTTGCACTTTCTGAGCGGATACATTCGCCTGTTGAGTAGCGTCCAGGAGTTGCTGTAACTGCGATTTAAGCTGATCCAGTTGCAGGCGTTGCTCCTCGGCCTGTTTTTGCTGCGCGGCCAGAGCGTCGCGAAGTTCCTGCACGTCTTTGGGAGTGACGCGCGCTGCAGTCGCGGGCTTCCCGGAGGCGGGCCGGGGGTTGGCACCGGTCTGTGCCACCACGCTGCCCAGCAGCGTGATCCATATGGCAAACCAAAAGAACCGTCTCATTGTTTCTCCCTTTCATTGGCTAAAGTTTAACCGCGCATCTGGTGCCTGGTGGTGGAACAATCACACCGAAATCCAATCCGCTCCCTCGAATGCTGGTTGCTGGTAATTACGAAATAGGTCCAGATGACGGACTTGATTTTCGGGTATGGAAAATTGGTGAGAACCACTGCCCACTAACTGTTGGGACAACAACAACAAGGCGAGAAGTGCGGCTGGGGCGGAACAGAGGACGGCAGAAGAAGCGGAAAGGTCCCGGGATTGGATGGCGGCAACATGTTCGAAATCAGTTTTTTCGGCTGACGTGACCTTGAATAGCTCTACAATGTCTATCGGATAACTTGTATTTATACAATAATCCCAAACGGCATTGCAAGAACTTTGAGCGGAAAAATATTACGCGCGAGATTTTTTAGGACTAAAGTCCCCCGGGATGACACGAAGGATGCCGGGGTATCTTCACTCCTATTTATTTCGGCGGGCTGGATGCTCGGCCATGGCCAACACTTTGGCATCTGGAGTCTTCTTCTTTTCCGCACTTTTGCCGGGTTTCCCGACTTTTGGGTTGACGATATCCGCCAGGGTGGTGTGTTCCAGAATCTTGGCTGCGGCGTCGCGGACTTCCAAAAAAACCTGGTACAAGGCGCGATGCTCCGGGTCTCGATCAATCAGGCTGCGGAGCTGTTCGGCGTCGCCAAAAGGAGCGAGCGGCCCGTCGATCAATCGGATGATCTCGCTGAGGCGAACGTCAGATGGAGGACGGCGTAACCGGTATCCGCCCTTGGCTCCGCGGACGCTTTCCACGATACGAGCGTTTTTCAATTCAAGCAGAATCAGTTCCAGAAATTTTTCAGGAAGAACTTCTTCATACGCGATGTCGCGGATGCGGATGGCTCCCTGATTGTAGTGCCGTGCCAGCATCATCATGGCCTGAAGGGCGTAGAGTCCCTTTTGCGAGATCTTCATTTGGGCACCATGATGCCATAAGTTCTATCGAGTTAATAGAGATGGGTCCTTGTTGATGTGGGCGCGAGCGTCCCGCTCGTGCTGCAGCTTACTTGGCGCCGCCGCACGAGCGGGACGCTCGCGCCCACATTAACTTTCTGGTCTCAATTGTTGCGAGAGTTGCAGACGATCTTGGAGGGCTAGCCTATGCGGAGGGCCTGCACGGTGATGTTGTCGGGTCCGCCCCGTTTTTTTGCCGTCTCGACCAGGGTGTCGCAAATTTCAGCCGCGCCCTTCCCCGCCACGGCGTTTTGAATTTCAAGTTCGGTCAGCAATCCCCACAAGCCGTCGGTACAAAGCACCAGCACATCTCCGGAATCGAGAGCGATGGGCTGCTCGGGAGAATCCGGAGTAATATTGCTTCCCGCTCCCAGAGCCGCGGTCAGAATGTGGCGCTGGGGATGCGACTCAGCCTCTTCGGCCTTGAGTATGCCGTTCTGGACCAAGCGGCTCACGTAGGAATGATCCTGGGTCAGGCGCGAGATGCTGGAGGGGCGCACAAGATACAACCGGCTATCTCCGACGTGAGCAAAATAAAGCCGGTGGTCGAGTAGCGCCATGGCCGTGCAGGTAGTGCCCATGCCGTGCAGATCGGGATATTTTTCCGCGTATTCCTTGATGCGGCTATGCGCCATCAGGAAGCCCTGCACCAGCCAGGCGCGCGGATCTCCGCCGCTGGCGTGGGTATAAACTTCCTCAATGGTTTCGACTGCGATGCGGCTGGCTTCCTGGCCGCCTTCGTATCCGCCCATGCCATCGGCCACAATAGCCAGCCGGCCCTTCAGTGAAAACTGTTCCTCATCGGACGGTTCCCAGTAAGAAAAGCGGTCTTCATTATTTTCTCGCTGGCAGCCAATGTCGCTGAGGCCCGCCAACTCAACACCAGGACGAACTTTCATCCCACCCCTTTTGCCGGGCGCGAATGCCCTCGCGGAATTTGGATTATACCGGACAAGTCATGAATCAATCACCCACGGACGGAATTACGTCGGCGATTCCGAGAAAGCGAATCGCACAAGCCATCCGTCTGTGTGCAGCAGAGCTATGAATATGCGCTTGCGCTGTCCTACAATGGCAGAGATCCGCCCGGGGAAAATATCGGAATGACGAAAGGCACATGGCGACTTCCGCGACGGTAAATCAACTGGAGGAGCACGCAGAGATTGGCAAGGCGGCCGGGCCGTGTGCGATGGTGCTCTTTGGGGCGTCGGGCGATCTGACCAAGCGCAAGCTGATTCCAGCCCTCTATAACCTGGTAAAAGCGAAGCTGCTGCCGAAGAATTTTGCGGTTGTCGGCGTGGCCTTCGACGACTTGAGCCAGGAGCAATTTATACAGCAAGTGACCGGATTTCTGCATCCGGAAGACCGGGGCACGGAAGACTGGCAATGGTTCACAAAGCGGCTTTCGTATCAACGCGCCGAATTCGGGGAACCGGCGACATACTCAACCCTGGCGGCACGGCTTGTGGATGTGGATCGAGAGTTCGGCACCCAGGGAAACTATCTTTTCTATTTGGCAACTTCGCCAAAGTTTTTTGCGCCGATTGTTCAGCAACTGGGTAAGGCCGGGCTCTCCCAGCAAAAAGATGGATGCTGGCGGCGCGTCGTAATTGAAAAGCCGTTCGGGCACGACCTCGACTCGGCCAAGGCGCTGAACCGGGATGTGAAAGCGGTACTGGCGGAAAACCAGATCTACCGCATCGATCACTACCTGGGCAAGGAAACCGTCCAGAACATCATGGTGTTTCGGTTCGACAATGCCATCTTCGAACCCATCTGGAACCGGCGTTACATCGATCACGTGCAGATCACAAATGCGGAGACGGTGGGAGTCGAACTGCGGGGCGGATACTTTGACACGGCTGGAACGCTGCGCGACATGGTGCCCAATCACATCATGCAATTGATCAGCCTGACGGCTATGGAGCCGCCGGTATCGTTTCAGGCCGACGCAGTACGCAATGAGCAAGCCAAAATTCTGCGCGCGGTTCAGCCTCTGGACTCGGAGGACGTCCTGCATTCGAGCGTCCGCGGACAGTACGGCGAAGGCGTGATTGCAGGAGAAGCAGTGGCCGCCTACCGCTCCGAACCCGGAGTGGCTCCGGAATCGAAGACCGAAACCTTTCTCGCGCTAAAGCTCAATATCGATAACTGGCGATGGGCGGGAGTTCCCTTTTATATCCGCACCGGAAAACGGCTGGCGCAGCGGCACACTGAAATCACGATTCAATTCAAACGCACGCCTTTCGAAATCTTCCGCAACGCCCCAGTTCACAAACACACCAACCAACTGGTCATGCAGATACAGCCCGTGGAAGGGATCTCGCTGAGCTTCGGCGCCAAGGTTCCCGGCCCGGTGTTGCGGGTGGGATCGGTGAATATGAGTTTCGAGTACACGAAATATTTTGGGGCGGACGCATACACTGGGTATGAAGTTCTGATTTACGAGTGCATGATTGGGGACGCCACGCTGTTCCAGCGGGCTGACATGGTGGAAGCCGGCTGGAGTATCGTGGATCCGATTCTGGATGTGTGGAAGGCTCTGCCGCCGCGCCGCTTTCCAAACTACGCTTCCGGCACGTGGGGACCGGCAGAATCGGACGAATTGCTCGGCCATGACGGCCGTGAGTGGAGGAAAATCGAGCCATGATTCTCGCAGGCGACATTGGTGGGACCCGCACCCGGCTGGCCGCCTTCGAAACCGAAGGCAGCAAACTGCGTTGCGTGGTGGAGAAAACGTATCCCAGCCAGGAGCACGGCGGCCTGGCTGAAATTATCACGGACTTTATCAAGACAGAGGGAATCCCCGTCCACCAGGCATGTTTTGGCGTGGCCGGTCCGGTGCGCGGCGGACGAAGCAAAATTTCGAACCTTCCCTGGACCATCGACTCGCGCGAACTGGCGGCGCAACTAAAACTGGCCACGGTGGGACTGATCAACGATCTGGAAGCTTATGCCTACGGCGTCGATGCTCTGGAGTCAAAGGATCTGGTGACGCTGCGAGAGGGTTCGGAGGATGCGGAGGGAAACCGCGCGGTAATTTCAGCCCGGACCGGGCTGGGCGTGGCGGGCCTCTATTGGGACGGATTCCGCCATCATCCTTTTGCCTGCGAGGGCGGGCATACGGACTTCGCGCCCCGAAACGAACTGGAAGTCGAGCTTTTTCGCTACATCCTGAAAAAATACGGTCATGTGAGCAGCGAGCGGGTCCTTTCCGGACCGGGCATCAAGAACATTTACGATTTTCTTCGCGACATGAAGAAGGCCGAGGAGCCGTCGTGGCTGAAAGAACAGATGGACAAGACGCACGATGCTCCGGCGCTGATCTCCCAGATGGCACACGAGAACAAAGCCTCGATTTGCACGCAGACTTTTTCCGTTTTCGCGAGCCTGTACGGCGCCAAAACGGGAGACTGCGCGTTAACATTCATGTCCACGGGGGGAATTTTCATCTGCGGCATTATTGCCGCGAAAAATCTGAGCGCAATGCAGGACCCGGCGTTCATGGAGTCGTTCCTCGGCAAGGGCCGCATGCGGGGATTGCTGGAGGATATGCCGGTGAAAGTCGTGCTGAATGACGATTGCGGAATCATCGGGGCTGCGCGCTATACGCTGATTCAAAAGGCGTTTGGAAAAGGAAGGAGCGGAGCGGCGTAAAGAGCTTCTGGCTGCCAGCTTCTGGCTCCTAGCGAGACGGAGTCTTCAGCAGTTGTGAGATGCCATCCAGCGGGATGCGGACCCACGTCGGGCGGTTGTTCAGTTCGTAGCCCAGTTCGTATACGGCTTTGTCCAATAAATACAGATCAAACATCAGGGTCAGGTCTTCCTTGCGCGCGGGAATGAAAATCGAATTTTCTGCGACGTGTAGATACGCTTTCAGAAAAGCTACAGACACCCATTTTCGCCAGTACTCCGCCCAGTTTTCCAAGTCCTCATCCGTGCGGGGCATCTTCGAATTGAGCCGCTGCAGCAGGGATGCGTACGCTGCGTAGTGAAAGGAGCGCAGCATTCCTGCGACATCCTGCAGGGGTGACCGTTTTTGCCGGCGTTCTTCCAGGGGGCGGGCCGGCTCGCCTTCAAAATCGATAATGAAAAAGTCGTCGTCCGTGACCAGGACCTGGCCGAGATGATAGTCGCCATGGATTCGCGTCACCATGGTGGAAGTCTCGAGTTCGGCGAAGCGCTGGAAGCGGCTGCGCGCGGCCGCTTCGAGCTTGAGAACTTTGTCTGCTTCCTGCCGAGTGCGGTCGGGCAGGCCGCCCTGGAGGCGGCGAAGCAGTTCGAAGTTTTCGTGCAGGAGCTGGGTGGCGGAATTGACGACGGCCTGGCGCACCGATGCGGAGAATGGCTGCGGCGAGAAACTGGGATCGTGCGGCGCAGAGGCCAGGGCCAGATGCAGCTCCGCCGTCCTTCGGCCCAGCAGCGCGGCCGAATCGAAATAGGGCCCGATTCGTCGTGCGGCCTCATCCGGTATCTTACGGCTGCTCAGATCCAGCAGGGGCGCGCCGGGGAGTTCGGTGATCGCGAGTTTTCCCAGGCGCACGCCGCGGTCATAATATTCGGCCAGCGCCTGCAGGGTAAATTGCCACGCGTCACCCTGATTGGAAATGTAGCCCTGCAATATTCCCAGCGCAGTCGCGGTTCCTTCGTCATTCACGTATTCAAGAGACCCCGCCAGCGGCGGCACGTTACGGAAGGTTGAGCTGCGGGTCAGGAACGAGCCGATTTCCAAATCCGGGTTCACACCATTTTCCAGACGGCGGATCACCTTCAATACCAGCCGCTTTCCATACGCAACCGAACTGTTACTTTGCTCCGCATTCATCAGGGACGGAACGAGCGCGCCTTGTGACGGCTGCCAGAGCGATTGCAGTACCGTGGTGGGCACTGCCCGGATTGCTCCCCTCGCTCCCGGCAAGGACAACCCATCGGCGATGGCTTGAAGAAGGAAAGTCAAGAATTGCTGGTTCGCGAGCGCGTCACTGAGAACAATTTCTTCAGTGGAATCTTCGGGCCGAAGCCTTATGGAAGAAGGGTGCCGGTCGGAAGCTGCGGACACATGGTGAGCGACCAGCGGAATATCGTAGGTCTCCGAAGGCCCGGCTGTGAAATTCACTTTGGCGAAAATGAAGCAGGCGGCGAGGTTCTCGAAACTGAAGGGCACAACGTCGGATATTTCGATGGAGCGGAGGGTGCGCGCTTTGCCGCCAAACCAGCGTTGCGTTTGCAGGTAGCCCGGCAACACGGAAGGCAGGCTGCCGCGTACAGCAGCCATCAGGGATTTGTAGGGAGATACGGGGCTCAGCATAGCGGATCGCGAGTCGCTTTTTTACCGACAACCTAGAGGGGAGAAAGTTCGTCCTCTCGATCTTTTCCTTCCTTCTTTTCCGAGGCGAAACGGGCCTCCAGAAATCTTCTAGCCAAATCCTGGCCGCCGAGGCCGAAAGCAATGGCCAAGCCCAGCATGACCGCTCCGAGCACGATGGCGAATGCCAGCAGCATGGTGGAATCGGCCAATCCGAGTTCTTCAAAGACAGCGGAGGCGGTGAAGACGGTGATCAACACTCGGGCCGAGGAACTCAGCAGGCGGGGCGAGGGCATGCTGGTGTTGACCGCCCACAGCAGGGCGGCGCGGGAGAAGAAGCTGGCAGCCAGCAATCCGAAGAACAGGAAAATCAGCGCGACCAGGAGTCGCGGCAGGAAAATGAAAAATCGCGTGACATATTCCTGCAGGCCCAGGATGCCGAGTGCGCTCACCCCGAGAAGAATGAAGCCCAGCCAGGCGATCCAGAATGCGAAGCGGCTGACCAGTTCGGTGGAAGAGGGCAGCGCGGCTTTGTTGAGCAACTGGGTAGCGCCGGCGCCTTCGGACAATTTGTCGAATTTGATGAGCCGCAAGAAGCTGCGCAGAATCCATTTGACCAGGTATGCGATCATCCATCCCGCGAGCACGACGACCAGCATCACCAGCAGGCGAGGCAGGAAGCGCGCGAATTCCCGGATCAGTTCCTGGGTAGCCTGAGTCAATTCGTTCACAATCATTTCCCGCATCGTGACCTCACTTCCTTCCGTTCCACAGTTCGACCAGGGACGGTTTCATACGTTCGCAAGTCAGGCAAAACTCTTCGACGTTGTGCTCCACCTCTTCCGCTGAAGCCTCGCGGTTTTCGACCAGAAAGGTGAACGCCCGGCCGCGGTAAAGAGGCGCCAGAGCCTGCACCACGTGGTCCCGGCTGATGACGGCCGCGTGATACGAAGCAGCAAATTCATAGACAGTCCGGGCCCAGAGCTCGTCTCCGTAAAGGAAATCATCTTCCCCGAGCGTTGCGATTGTTTGCAGTTCGCTCAACGTGGGCGGTGAGAGTATCGCCTTGAGCACGGGTTCCAGTTCGGCGACGCCGGAGCGGAACATTCCCAGCAGGCGTTTGCGATTGATGTGCAGGGGTTCCAGGGTGACTTCCTGTCCGGCGCCGAGGGTGGGGATCGCCTGGGAATCCTTGTTTCCGCTCCACAGTGAAAAATTGGGTTCGAGCGACCAGAACAAGGCCCCGACGGTCTGGCGCATGGCCCCCACGAGATCGGCGGAGCGGGCATCGGCGTGAGGTTTGATGCCGAGAAAAGACTGCGCCAGACGGAAGCCCCCGGTGATGGCGGAGATGGTCAAGGCGATTTCCGTACCGGTGTGGCCTACTTCATGAGTCCAGATTTCCTGCCCGAGAAAATGGCTGGCCATCTGGCCGGAGAAACTGAATTCGGCGGCGTAGGGTTCGCGAACCTGCTTGCCATAAAAAGCGCGCGTCATCGGGTACACCAGGTTGCGCATCAGCAAGCCGTCAAACTTGTGGCGGCGATAGAGCGGGGTGATGAAATCATAGTTGCCCTGGTATACCGGCCGGAGCAGCCGTTCGATCCATTCGGGTTCGATGGACGTGGATTCGGGGGAAACTACCGCGCACGCCGAGACCCGCAGGAGTTCGGCGGAAGCCAGGATGGTACGCAGCGCCGTACCGGTCGCTGGACCTCCGGAATATTCCGCGCTGATGCAGTGCAACGTACGCAGGGCGTTAAGATCCGTCGAGTGCTGCAGATCGTTGATGGAAGCTCCCCGCACCAGGTCCGAGGTCAGATCGCGCGAGCCGCCATCGGCATTCACGATTACGGCGCGTTCCCGGGGGAAATAGCGGAGCAGGCCGGCACGAATTGTCTGCACCACATGGCCGACGGTGGCGGCGTTGTTGTAGGTGGGCACACCCACAAGAACGTCCGCTTCGCCGACGTCGATCAACTGGCGAAGAAACTCATCGGTAAGAATGCTCTCGTCGGACAAAAACGCCTCCGGTACAGTTCCCTTCCGGCAATTTCCGCTTAGATCTTGCGCAGGCGGAACCAGTAAAACTGGTACGGACCCAGGGTCAGGAGATAGGGCAAGTCCCCCACGCGCGGAAAAATGTTTCGGCCGAACATCTCAATCAGGATATTCCCTTTGAAGCGCTTTAAGTCGAGTTCCACGGCCTGCGCAGTGCTAGAAAGGTTGTTTACCACCAGCACGCAGTCTTTCTCCATCTGACGGACGTAAGCCAGAATTCTGTGGTTGGCTGGATATAAAAACTCGATGGACCCCCGGCCGAAAACGGGATTCGCCTTCCGCACTTTCACGATGCGCTTCATCCAGGAGAGCAGCGAGTGATCAAAGCGCTTCTGCGACTCCACATTGACAGCCTGATAACCGTACACGGGATTGAGCACCAGGGGCGAATAGAGGCTCTCCGGATCGGCGATGGAGAAACCGGCGTTCCAGCCGCCATTCCACTGCATGGGAGTGCGGACACCGTTGCGATCCCCGAGGTAAACGTTGTCGCCCATTCCGATTTCGTCGCCGTAATAAACGATGGGCGTGCCCGGCAGCGACATCAGCATGCCATTCATCAGTTCAATGCGGCGCCGGTCATTGTCCAGCAAGGGAGCCAGCCGGCGGCGGATGCCGACATTGATCCGCATGTGCTTGTCGCGGGCGTACTGGTCATACATGTAATCCCGCTCGACGTCGGTGACCATTTCCAGGGTCAATTCATCATGATTGCGCAGGAAGAGGCACCACTGGCAGGGCTGCGGAATCTGCGGAGTCTGCTTCAAAATTTCCGTGATGGGCTTGCGATCTTCCAGCTTGAGGCCCATGAACATTCTGGGCATGAGCGGGAAGTGGAAGGCCATGTGGAACTCGTCGCCTTCGCCGAAGTAAGCGCGCAAATCGGCCGGCCACTGGTTGGCTTCCGCCAGCAGCATCGTGCCGGGAAAATGCTGGTCGAGTTTGGCGCGCAGCTCTTTCAGCACGGCGTGAGTCTGAGGCAGGTTCTCACACGATGTGCCCTCGCGCTCGACCAGGTAGGGCACGGCGTCCAGGCGGAAACCGTCCACTCCCAGCTCAACCCAGAACTTCATCACGTTCCACATTTCCTCGCGCACATCCGGATTGTCGTAATTGAGATCCGGCTGATGGCTGAAGAAACGGTGCCAGTAGTACTCCTTGGAAACCGGGTCCCATGCCCAGTTGGATAACTCGGTATCCACAAAGATAATGCGCACGCCCTGGTACTTGGCGTCGGTGTCACTCCATACATACCAATCGCGCTTGGGATTGTCGCGCGACTTGCGCGACTCCTGAAACCAGGGATGCTGATCGGAGGTATGGTTCAACACCATTTCCATGATGACTCGGATTCCGCGCTCGTGGGCGGCCTGCAGAAAGTTGCGGAAGTCTTCGAGATTGCCGTAGCTGGAATGTACCGACTTGTAGTCGGCGATATCGTAGCCGTCGTCGCGCAGCGGCGAGGGAAAAAATGGCATGAGCCAAACCGCGTTGACGCCCAGTTCCTGCAGGTAGTCGAGCTTCAGCGCCAGGCCGCAGAAGTCTCCGATGCCGTCCGCGTTACTGTCGAAGAACGTGCGGACGTGCACCTGGTAGATGATCGCGTCCTTGTACCAGAGCTGGTCCTGCGTAATGGGCAAGCGATCTCTCCTGCTTCACTTTCAGGCGAAGTAATCAACGCCGTTTTCAGTGCGCAACCGCCGCCGGATGCAGAAGATGTGGGCGGGCATGCGCTGGGGGTTCAGTTCGACGTAGTTGCGCGCGCCCCGCCACAGATATTTTGCGTCCGTCAAAAGATCGTGCATCTGGTAGGGCTGGCGCGGGTCAAGGTGAAAAATCTCCAAAGGCAAATCGAGCATGCCGGCCTGGGTGCGCGCCGGATCGAGGTTCACGACGACCACGATGATATTCAGCAGGTCATCGCTCATTTTGCTGTAAGCGATGATTTGTTCATTATCCACGGGATGAAACAGCAGGCTCAAATCGCCGTGCAATGCCGGATTCTCGCGGCGGATGCGATTGACCTGCGCCAGCAATCCGGAAAGGCTGGCCGGATCGTCAAGATTCCAGTTGCGAAGCTGGTATTTTTCCGAGTCGAGATACTCTTCGCTTCCCGTGCGGACCGCACGATTTTCGCACAGTTCGAAGGCCGGACCGTAAATTCCATAGCTTGCGCCCAGGGTGGCGGCCAGCACCAGACGGATGGCGAACGCCGGTCGTCCGCCCTTTTGCAGAAATTCCGTCAGGATATCGGGAGTGTTGGGCCACAGATTGGGGCGGAAGTATTCGCGCAGACCGGGCTCCGTGATCTCCTGAAAGTAAGTCGTCAGCTCCCACTTGGTGTTGCGCCAGGAAAAATAGGTGTAGGACTGCGTGAATCCTAACCTGGCCAGCTCGTACATCACCTTAGGCCGGGTAAAAGCTTCGGCCAGAAACAGGATGTCAGGATGGCGATTCTTTATGTCTGTGATCAGCCATTCCCAAAAATCGAAGGCCTTGGTGTGGGGATTATCCACCCTGAAAATGCGGATGCCCTGGTCGATCCAATAGAGAACGATGCTTCTGAGTTCTTCCCAGAGCTCCTGGCTCTTTTCGGTTTCGAAATCAAAAGGATAGATGTCCTGATATTTCTTCGGTGGATTCTCGGCGTACTGCACCGTGCCATCGGGCCGGGAGCGGAACCATTCCTTGTGTTCCTTCACATAAGGATGATCAGGCGCACACTGATACGCAAGGTCGAGAGCGACCTCCAACCCTAACTGTTTGGCGCGAGCCAGAAGATATTTGAAATCTTCGAGGGTTCCCAGCGACGCATCAATCGCTTTGTGACCGCCTTCGCGGGCGCCAATGGCCCAGGGGCTGCCTACGTCATCGGGCAATGCTTTTTCGCTGTTGTTCTTCCCCTTGCGATTGATGCGGCCGATGGGATGGATTGGAGGCAGATAGAAAATATCGAAACCCATTTTGGCAACATAGTCGAGCCGGGCGGCGCAATCCTTCAGAGTTCCGCTGCGGCCGGGCTGGGGGGAAGTAGAGCGCGGGAACATTTCATACCACGCACCGAATTGCGCTTTTTCGCGATCGACAATAACCGCCAGCTCGGTGCGATAGGTGGTTGCCCGCCGGCGATCTGCATGGCGGGTCATCAAGACCTGCAACTCAGGGCTGGTTGATTTTTTCACGGCTGCGGGCACGTCGGTCGCCCTGAGCCTGCGTATCTCTTCGGCGCTGGCCAGGAGCAGAGCTTTGTCGCTCCCGCTGACACGGGCTGCCGTGGCTTCAATCAGCTGGACTCCGGTCAGGATGTCCAGAGATATGTCCTGCGCGGCTTTGTGCTTTTTCGCGAGATCATGACTCCATGACTGAAAGCGATCGATCCAGGCTTGCACGGTATAAAGGTGCCTGCCCTGGGAGGGAACCGTAAACTCAGCCTGCCACTTGTCATCGAGCTGTGGGTCCATGGCAACTTCCGACCACTCCTTCTGAGAAACTGGCCGGTGGCGCAGCACGGCGTACAGAAGGTCGTGGCCGTCGGCGAAAATATCGGCAGATACCTGTACGCGGTCACCCGCTATGCGCTTGACGGGGAAGCGCCCGCAATCCAACTGAGGCTCGACGTTTTCGATGACGACTCGCTGGGAGACGGCCGGCTTGATAAAGCTGTTGCCTTCGCCCGTCATTCGCGATTACGCCCTCCCAGTATCGAGTTCCAGGCCGTTGGTGAAGACAGGCGAGCTAGATCAAGAACCCGTCGGCGTGAGAAAAAAGCGATTATTTGGCCTGTTTTTCAAATTTAACACATGCCATCGCGCAGCGCGCCACCCCGGTACTCTTCTCGACGGGGTGAGCCAGATGAGGCAACCGCACTCGGCAAGCTTCAGGCGAGGTCCAGATGAGAGCGTCAGGCCACGAAAATGGCCGCTTCAAATTCGGCCAATGCGACGCACTCTTTTGAACCCGACGGCGTAGTTTCAGCGGGGCGTGGTTCCACCCCACCATAGGCCGGATCGCCGGTGCGCAACCTCATACGCCATGACGAGCCGGCTGGGATCGGAATGCTCTGGGCTTCTGCCGAGAAATTGCAGACCACCAGGCAACCGCTGCCCGCCGGATCGCCTCGTTCCATCGTCAACCACCGGGCGGGCTCGTCAAAATTAATTTTTGTGAGATCTTTGCGGCAGTTGGCCAGGCCGGGGAGCTGCTTGCGCAGTGAAATCACGTCCCGGTAGAGCCGAAGAATGTCAGCGTGCGGAGAAATCGCAGGCCTCAACCAATCCAGCTTGCTTTGTTCAAAGGTGTTGAGATCCTGCGGATCGGCAAACTCGCTTTCCGAATAGTGCGAACCCAACTCTTTCTTGCGTCCCGCGCTCACCGCGGCGGCGAGTTCGACATCGTCGAAGCTGGTGAAGTAGAAAAAGGGCGCAGTCTCCCCGTATTCCTCACCCATGAAAAGCAACGGCACGAACGGCGAGCAAAGCGTGAGCAGGGCCGCCAGCTTTTGGGCTGCGATAGGGACCAGGGTGGTAAGGCGCTTTCCCCTGCTGGTGTTCGCAATCTGATCGTGATTCTGAATAAAGTTTACGAATTGCTGCCCCGGCCGATCCTTGGACGAGCTGCCGTGATGGCGGCGTCGATGACGTGAATATTTCCAGTCGAATACAAATCCTTCGGAGATCGATTTCCCCAGCTCGGCCAGGGAGCCAAAATCCATCAGAAAGCCGCCCTTCTGCCCGGTAAACAGGCCATAGAGAGCGTGGTGGAAGTCATCGTGCCATTGCGCGTCCAGCGCGTAGCCTCCCTGGTCCCGGGGATTAATAATGCGCACATCTTCAAGATCGCTTTCGGCGATCACCCAGGCCTGACGATTGAGCCGCCGCGCCTGATCGTGAAAACGTTCCGACAGTTCGCGGAGAATGTGGCGAGCGCCGAAATCGTAGATGCCATGGATCGCGTCCAGTCGAAGAGCATCGATGTGGAATTCAGTCAACCAGTAGAGAGCGTTGTCGATGATGAAGCGGCGAATACCGTCGCTTTCCGGCCCGTCAAAGTTGATTGCCTTGCCCCACGGCGTGTGATGAGCGTCGGTAAAGCAGGGAGCAAACTCGGGAAGGTAGTTCCCTTCCGGACCGAGATGGTTGTACACAACGTCCAGCACCACGGCCAGGCCGTGCTGATGGCAGGCGTCCACCAGGCGCTTGAGCCCGGCAGGGCCGCCGTAGGAAGACTGCGGCGCGTAAAGGCTGGCGCCATCGTATCCCCAGTTGCGATTTCCGGGAAACTCCGCTACCGGCATGATTTCGAGTGCAGTCACGCCCACGTCGCGGAGGTATGGAAGGCGGGAGATCACGCTGTCAAACGTTCCCTCTGCGGTAAATGTTCCAGTATGAAATTCGTAAATGATGAAATCTTTCAAAGGAAGCCCGGCCCAGGCCTGGTCAGACCATTGGAACGCCGCCGGATCAACGATGCGGGAGGGCCCATGCACGCCCGCCGGCTGCCAGCGGGAGACGGGATCAGGGCGCTCTCGTCCATCTTCCAGAACGTAAAAGTAGTCAGCGCCGTCACCGACGCCGGGAACATTCGCGACAAATTCTGAGTTCTCGCCGCGAGTCATGGGAATGGTGCGCGCGGCTTTCGCCGGTCCTTCTGGCGAGTGCTCTCCGACGATGCGGACCGCCAGCTTCGCCAGATTGGGCGCCCACACCCGGAACTCCGCACTATTTAGGTCCGGCAGCGATGCACCGAAACGCAATTCCCAGGGACGATCGGCGGAGTTGTCAGACATCTGCCAGGCCCCTGGTCTTGCCCTTTACTGGCTTTTCGTCGTTGGTCTCGCCGTTAATATTCACCAGCATCGCGATGGGCAGGTGGGAAAAAACCTCGGAGAGCGGAAAGATGGAATCTTCATTCCGCTGAATCGGAGAAAATTTGTGGCCGGTAATTATGTCTCGATACTGCCCGGCAGGAAGTTGCTTGCGCAGAACTACCTCCAGATTGCCCCAGGTTTCGACGCCCACCGGCGGGCGGACCTGCGAGTCCAGTTGGGAAAAGAAGCGTCCTGCCAGGACGACTACCGCGGTTCCACGAAACGAACGAGCAAATGCGATCAGATGCTTGTTTCGTTCCCCTGCGGCCCGCAGGGGCATGTAGCTTCCCTGGGCAAAAAGGGCCCGGTGCTGGCGGCGAAAGCGCAGCGCGGCACGAGTCACATAAAGTTTCAAAGCGCCGTCCGCGGGATCTGCAAGCAGCCGGTCGACCAGCGCCGCAAGGTCTCCCGATTCTGCGTCCTGAATCTTCTTGAGGAGAGATTGCAGGGCGGCGTAGTCAACTAGGCGCCGGTTATCGGGATCGGCAAGGCTGAAGTTCCATACTTCCGTTCCCTGATAAAAATCCGGCAGACCCGGCGCTGCGATCTTCAGCAAAGTTTGGGAAAGCGAGTTGAACATTCCGGCGGTGGCAATCCTGGCCTGAAAGGGAGCGAACTGGTCGAGGAATGGCTTGTCGGACGAGCGGTCCAGAACGGCATCGAGAAAGCTGTGAAACGCGGCTTCGTATTCCGTATTCGGATTGATCCAGCTGGTATTGACTTTCGCCTCGCGCAAAGCTTTTTCCATGTACAGGTGAATTCGGCCGACAAAGTCGGCGTAGCTAGCATCGTCCATTAGGCCCATCGGCCATGATCCCAGCAGGGTCTGGTAAAGAAAGTATTCCTCGTTCGCGCTGGGTACGGGCTCGCCCGCAACCTGAATCTTCTTTTCCTGATTCAATCTCTGCCAGACGCCGATAGCGCGGTACCAGTCCGCCGGCATCTCGGAGAGCACATTGATGCGCGCCCGCACATCTTCGCTTCTCTTCGTGTCATGCGTGGACGTGGCCAGCATCGCGTTGCGCCATGACTTGCGGCGGGCAACATTTTTCCCGTGAAAGTGCGCCAGCGCAATTCCGAACCGGTCAGGAGATCCGCCGACTTCGTTCAACGAGAGCAGCGGAAAATAGCGGTAGAACGCCGTATCCTCCAGCCCTTTCGCCATCACCGGGCCGGTGAGCTGCTGGAAGCGCATCACGAACAACCGGCGTTCGGCCCGGTCGGCGTCGCCGATGCTATCGGGATCCTTGAGCAGCAGCAGGTCCTGAATAAAATCGAAGACCGAGCCGCTGGTGGCGGGGTTGCGGCGCTTTGCGGTCTTGATCGCGGCGCGAATGTAGCGCTCGTCCTGTTCGTCGGGATGCTGGGTTTCGGTGCGAATGTAGGTGCGATATACCGGGAAGCAGGCAATGACTTCGCGCAGCGCGTCACGCAGACTTTCCAGGGTAAAGTCTCGCGAGCGGCGATGCTGCTCCGAAATACGGTCCAGGCGCCGGGAAAGCACATTGAGCTCGCTGGACATCGAGACTTGCATGACCAGGCGCTTGCTTTCGTAAATCAGGTCCGGGTAACTCTGCGACCAGCCGGTAAATTTCCGGTAGAGCCGCTGAAAGAAAGGCCCCCTGGATGCGTCCACAAACAGACCGTTGAGCAGGTTAAGAAAGCCGTAGCCGGTCGTTCCCTCAATTGCCCATCCCGGACGCAGCTCTTCACTGCCGACAAGAATTTTTTCGGCGGCCAGATAAACCCGGCGGTGCACTTCTTTCGCGGATCCGTCGGCTGCAGGACGACCAGGCAGCGGCGCCTGCGTCTGCAGGTCCTCGAAATAACGTAGCGGATCAAAAAGTCCGTCCGGATGGTCGATGCGAATGCCCGACACCAGAGACTTCTGCATCAGGGCAAAGGGAATGCGATGCACATTCGCGAAAACTTCCGGACTTTCCACCCGGATCGCGGCCAGATCATTGATGTCAAAAAATCGCCGATAGTTGATCTCGTCGGAAGCGACGCGCCAAAAACTCAGACGGTAGGCTTGATCATCCAGCAGCTTTTCCAGCGGATCGAAGCTGTGCGGGTCGCCTTTCCGGCCGTTGATGACGGTGAGCATCTCTTTCAGGCAGATCCTCAACACGTCGCTGTCTTCGATCAGCGCCGCCAGGCGCCGTCGTATCACTTCCTTCTCCCGCTGACGCTCCCGGACGCGGGCCAGGTCAGTATCCTCACGCGGCGGAAGATGCGAAATCGCCGTCATGATGCTCTCCAGTTCGAGCACATGGCCGTCAGTGTCTGGAAGAGCATCCTTGGCCTTCAGCAGAATTCGCTCCAGAAGAGGCGCCCACGAACGAGGAGCAAGGGGAAACTGCGTGCCGGAAGAATCCAGAGCAAAGCCTCCGCCGTCGTACAGAGCGCGAATGGACTGGCTTTCCAGAACGAGGCCAAACTGGTCAGGCAAGAATGGCAGGAGGACCTTGTTGGCCAACTCTGATTTTGGCGGGTTCCAATCGATATCGAAGTGACTGGAATAGTCGGAGCTCGGGCCGTTCTCGAGCACATCCCACCACCAGTGGTTCGAGGGATGCGTGATGCACATATGGTTTGGCACCACATCCACCAGCAGCCCCATGGAGCGCTGCGTCAATCGCCCGGCGAAATCGGTAAATTGTTCTTCCGAACCGATTTCGGGATTGAAGCGAGTGTGGTCGGTGACGTCATATCCGTGCAGGCTGCCGGGACGAGCCATCAGAAAGGGGGATGTGTAACAGTCTGTAATCCCCAAATCGTGCAGGTAGGAGACGATCGCCGCAGCCGCGACGAACGTAAAACGACGGTTGAGCTGAAGGCGATAGGTTGAACAGGGCACATATGCCGGCTCTTGCGACGTTCTGTCGTTCACTCAATCGCCTCGGTGCTCACAAAGACGCAATGCCGGGGGAGTACCGTTCGCAAGGACCGAAACTTGTTTCCGACAGTCATACGCCCTCGCATCCATTGCGAAATGCCTCGACAGAATTTCCCCGGCTCGAATTTGCAAGTATAAACAGATCGCGCCGCTTGTGGGGTGTTGAGGCAGAGCTGCACGACCGCAGAAGAAGTCCTGCCGATTGGCCATACCTGATAACCTACTGCATTGCCGGCACACGAAACCAGTCCCAAGATGCAGGATGGAGAAATGCGGTTGTTCGGGGTGGATTTCAACAGGAAAAACGACCCCGGGCAACTCGGACGGTTAAGATGAAATCGTAAGGTGTCGCGCCGCATCAAGGTAAACCTGCCCGCTCCACGTCGCGCGCGTAGTGGCCTAGAGGGAAATTCAGGAGATTCGATGGAACGGTATGTATGCATTCATGCCCACTTTTATCAGCCGCCGCGTGAAAACGCATGGCTGGAAGCGGTGGAATACCAGGAGTCGGCGTATCCCTATCACGACTGGAACGAGCGGGTCACGGCTGAGTGCTATGCGCCCAACAGCGCTTCGCGAATTCTGGATGGCGATGGGCGAATTCTGCAGATCGTCAATAACTATTCGAAGATTAGTTTCAACTTCGGTCCCAC
This sequence comes from Terriglobia bacterium, assembly GCA_963814725.1. Lineage (GTDB taxonomy): Bacteria > Acidobacteriota > Terriglobia > Terriglobales > Acidobacteriaceae > JAIQFF01. Next base: position 645,968 of record CAWFDY010000008.1, on the reverse strand, counting down.
GCTGCTTTCATGGATGGAGCAGAAGAGTCCGGCTGTCTATGAAGCGATCCTAACGGCCGACCGGGAGAGCCAGAAGCATTTCTCCGGCCATGGCTCGGCCATTGCGCAAGCCTATAACCACATGATCCTGCCCCTGGCCAGCCGCCGGGATAAATACACGCAGATTCTCTGGGGCATCCGTGATTTTGAAAAACGCTTCGGGCGGCATCCGGAGGGGATGTGGCTGCCGGAGACTGCGGTTGACCTGCAAACCCTCGAAGTTCTGGCGGAGCTGGGAATCAGGTTCACGATTCTTGCTCCCTATCAAGCCGGGCGGGTGCGGACGCTCGGAGGACGGGCGTGGCGAAAAGTGGATGGCGGCAGAGTCGATCCTTCCATGGCCTACACGGTTCGTGTGCCGTCGGGAAAAGCGATCAACGTCTTTTTTTACGATGGCCCGATTTCCCGCGCCATTGCGTTTGAAAATCTTCTGGCGGATGGCAAGCGATTCTCCGACCGGCTGCTGGGCGCATTTTCCGATGCCCGAACCTGGCCGCAACTGGTTCATATCGCAACCGACGGCGAAACCTACGGACATCACCGCGCCTACGGCGATATGGCGCTGGCCTTTGCCTTGAACGACATTGAAACGGGACAGGTCGCGCGGCTGACCAACTATGGCGAATACCTGGAACGGCATCCCCCAACCCAGGAGGCCAAGATCATTGGAAACACTTCGTGGAGCTGCGCTCACGGAATCGAGCGCTGGCGCAGCGATTGCGGTTGCAACTCGGGCGGCCATGCCGACTGGAACCAGAAGTGGAGAGCTCCGCTGCGGCAGGCGTTTGACTGGCTGCGCGACCGGGTGGCGCCATTGTACGAGGCTGAGGCCGGAAAGCTGTTTGAGAATCCATGGCAAAGCCGCGATGAGTATATCGACGTAATACTCGACCGTTCTCTGGAGAATGTGACCCGCTTCATGACGGCGCAGGCGAAGCGTGAACTTTCTCCGGTGGAAATTGTGACCGGTCTCAAATTGCTCGAACTGCAGCGCTACATGATGCTGATGTACACGAGCTGCGGCTGGTTCTTTGACGAAATCTCGGGAATAGAAACGGTGCAGGTCATTCAATATGCCGGCCGGGCCTTGCAACTTGCAGGTCAGCTGTTTTCTGACGATCTCGCGGAGCCCTTTCTGGAGCTGCTGGCACAGGCTCGAAGCAACCTGCCGGAACAGGCAGATGGGCGGTCGATTTACCAGCGTTACGTTCAGCCCGCGATGGTGGATCTGCAAAAAGTCGCGGCCCACTATGCCATCTGCTCTTTGTTCGAAGACTACGGGCGAGACGCGCATATCTATTGCTATGACGTTGCCACGATGGAATACCGCACGTCGCGCCAGGGGAAGGTGCGGATCGTTCTGGGTCAGGCCAGCATTACGTCGGAGATCACGCGGGAGTCAGACCAATTTACCTTCGGCGTGCTGCATCTTGCGGATCACAGCGTCATTGGAGGAGTGCGCCAGTACCAGGGCGAAGAAGCCTATCGCGCTCTCGACCAGGAACTGAGCCATGCGCTGGCCAGCGGCGATCTGGCGGAACTGGTTCGGCTGGTCGAGAAAAGCTTCAGCTCGGGAACTTATACCCTGCGGCTGCTGTTCCGAGATGAGCAAAGAAAAATACTGGGCATCATTCTGGAAGAAGCAACCAATGAAGCCCGCGCCATGTATCGTAATTTCCACGACGAGCATGCGCACCTGATCCGTTTCGTCGCCGATCTGGGAGTCGCTCTGCCGCGACGCTTCTGGCTGGCGGTTGACTTCACTCTGAATTCCGATCTGGTCGATACGTTCTCCGCCGACGAAGTCGATCTCGTGAAATCGCGCGAGATCCTGGAAGAGATTCGCCGGACCGGAGTGAAGCCGGAGGCGGTCACTCTGGAATTCGCCTTGCGCCGCACCATTGAGCGGCTGTTTTCCCAGTTTGTAGCCAACCCCATGCAGGCCGGTTTACTGCAGCGCTTGCAGGATACGATCGCTCTCGTTCTAACCTTGCCGTTTGAAGTACGCCTCTGGGAAGCGCAAAACACTTACTACCGCATGATGCGGCAGATCGCCGGCGAGGTAAGTGATCGTGCCGAACACGGCGACGCTGAAGCTCGAACCTGGTTAAACGGTTTCGTGAGGCTGGGAGAACAACTCAAGGTGAAGGTGGAAATCGATTCGCCAGCCAGCGCCTAGAAGTCAGCTGCCCCGGGGTGACTTCGGTTTGTTGCCGGTACCGACACAGGAAACCTAATCGTCCCAAAGAGTTGTTACACTCGCCGGACGAGGGACTGAGAACATGTCGCAGGCGGCAACTGCAGCCGAAGGAGAACGGGTCGGGCGGGTCGGCGATCCGTGCGTAATGGTCATTTTCGGCGCGGCCGGAGATCTTACCCGCCGCAAACTGATCCCCTCGCTCTACAACCTGGCAAAATACAAACTGCTGTCGCGCGATTTCGCGCTAATCGGAATTGCGCGCAATCCCATGTCCACGGACGAGTTTCGCGCCAAGCTGGTGCAAGACCTCAAAGAGTTCGTGGACGGTCCGGTCGATGCGGATCTTCAGGAATGGTTGGAGCGCCACGTGTTCTACGTTACCGGCGAATTCGCCGACCCGGCCACGTATGAACAATTAAAAGATCTGTTGCAGAGAGTCGATAAGGACTATTCCACCCACGGCAATTACTTTTATTATCTTGCCACCGCGCCTGATTTTTTTGGTCTCATCGTGCAGCAACTCGCGGCAACGGGACTGATGAAGGAGGAGAATCACCAGTGGCGGCGAGTGATCGTGGAAAAACCATTTGGACGCGATCTGGACTCGGCACGGGCCCTGAATCAAGAACTGCTGAAGGAAGTGGACGAAACGCAGGTATACCGCATTGACCACTACCTGGGAAAAGAGACGGTTCAGAATATTCTGGCCTTCCGTTTTGCCAACGGAATTTTCGAACCCATATGGAACCGGCGCTACATCGACCATGTGCAGATTTCCGTGGGCGAAACCGTGGGCGTGGAGCTGAGAGGCGGCTATTACGACGCCGCAGGAGCCTTGCGCGACATGGTGCCCAACCACATCATGCAGCTCATCAGCCTGACCGCCATGGAGCCGCCTATTTCCTTTCAGGCAGATGCGGTGCGGGACGAGCAGGCCAAGATATTGCACGCGATTCAGCCCCTGAGTTCCGAGGACGTACTCAGCCGCAGCGTACGCGGCCAGTATGGCGAAGGCGAAATCGCGGGCCAGCACGTATCCGCTTATCGCTCCGAGCCTGGGGTGCCTCCCGATTCACGGACCGAAACTTTTGTCGCGGTCAAGCTGCAAGTGGACAACTGGCGCTGGGCAGGGGTTCCATTTTATCTGCGCACCGGGAAGCGCATGGCTTCGCGCAGCACCTACATTGTGATTCAGTTCAGGCGCGCGCCCTTCGTGCTTTTCCGCGATACCGAGGTGGAAAAGCTCATGCCGAACCAACTGGTCCTGCATATCCAGCCGGAGGAAGGAATCGCGCTGCGCTTCGCGGCCAAGACACCGGGCCCGGTGATGCGATTAGGAACGGTGGACATGGATTTCGAATACTCCAGCTACTTTGGCAAACAGGCCAGCACGGGTTACGAGCGCCTGCTGCACGACTGCATGGTAGGCGATGCCACCTTATTTCAGCGGGCGGATATGGTGGAGGCGGGATGGAGCGTTGTCAGTCCCATGCTGGATCTTTGGAAGGCGCTGCCGCCTCGCAATTTTCCCAACTACGCCGCGGGCAGCTGGGGGCCCAAGGACGCCGACGAACTGCTGGAGCGCGACGGGCGGCATTGGCGGAACTTCGACCATTAGGCTTCCCGCGGCAGCGGAGTTCAAACCCAGGCTTCACCGCAAAGTTCGCAAAGAAATTACACCGACCTTCAGGCTGATCTGAGACTCAATCTTTCCTCAGGCAATCGAAATTTAAGTTGCAAATCATAACCTGCGTTGGATAAGGTTCTTCCTCGCCTTGCGGCGCTTGCACTGGCAAATAACATGATCACTGACTGCCACGTCCATATACAGCCGATGGAGATGATCAAGCCGGAGGCGCTGGCCCTGCTCAAAAAAAAGCGCGCCAATTTTGACCAGATCGTCGAGTTCTGCCAGTCTCCGAAGGCTTTCCTGAAGTATCTGGATTCGTGCGGCGTCGGGCGCGCAGTGCTGATTAACTACGTGGCGCCGGAGGTGATTGGCTTCACGACTGAAGTCAACCAGTGGATCGCCGACTATACCAGGGGAGAATCCAGGCGCCTGATTTCGTGTGGCGGACTTCATCCCCGCCAGTCTCCCAATATCATGGCGGATGTCGAACAGATTCTGCGCCTGCAAATCCGCATGATCAAGATCCATCCGCCGCACCAGCTCCTGTTCCCCAACGACTATCTGCACGGAGTCAAAGAGCTGGAGATCATCTATCGGGCGGCGGAGGCGAACGGGGTCCCCGTGATGTTTCACACCGGAACTTCGATCTTTCACGGCGCACGCAATAAATATGGAGATCCCATTTACATCGACGACGTGGCTGTGGATTTTCCCAGGCTGAAGATACTGCTGGCGCATGGCGGCAGGCCATTGTGGATGGACACCGCATTCTTTCTGCTGCGGCGGCATCCCAACGTCTATCTGGACATTAGCGGCATTCCGCCCAAGGCCTTGCTGAAATATTTTCCGCGGATGGATGAGATTGCGGGCAAGACGCTCTTCGGCACCGACTGGCCCGGTCCGGGCGTTCCCGACATCAAGAAGAATCTGGATGACTTCATGGCGCTGCCTCTCAGCGAAACCACCCGCCGGCAGATTCTGTCAGGCACCGCGCTTGAAATCTGGCCTGAATAGTTCAGCTGGAGTCAGCTTCGGGTCAATCGTTCAATCAGCTTGCGATGTTGCGGGTAGAGCCCGATCAGCTCCGATCGTTTTCCCAGTTCAAAGTCCGCGAAGTCGAAGCCCGGGGCAACGGTGCATCCGGTTAGCGCGAACGAATCTGCATCCTGCAAGCAGGAAGCGAACCAGCGGCCCGCCTTGACCGATGCCTGCAGCGCTTCTCCCGCCTCGGGATCGCCGCCCAGTTGAATCTGCGAGAGGCTGCCCTCGGGCTCAATCACTCTTACCGTAATCGGGCTGCCCGCGTAAAAGTGCCACAGCTCATCGGAGCGCAGGCGATGAAAGGCGGAAAAGTTGTGACCCTCCAGCAGGAAATAGATGGCGGTCGAAACCAGGCGCGGCCCGGTGAACCCGGGCGGCAGGGCGTCGTGCGGAATTGAAAGCTGCGCCCGGTAGGTCTCGCGATAGTATCCGCCCTCGGGATGAGGGATCAGGTTCAGTTTGTCGATCCAGTATTGGGCGGACTTCCTCAATGTTATTTCGGCTTAACGCTGAAGTGGCTGGAGATGCACTGCCACCGGCCGTTCAAGTTCATCCAGGTATCGGTAAAGCGTCCACGGCGCTCCCAGGGTTTGCCCTTGTCCATTCCCTTTTCGTAGTACGCGCCGGTCACCACGGCAGTGGTCCCGTAATAGTGGACCACCATACCCGTGGACTGCAGCGCTTCGGGACGATAAGACTTGTCGGCCACGGAAGCGATAATCTGCGCCTTGGTGTAGAGGTTGCCCTCGGCGACGGTCATCACGAAATCATCGGCGAGCAGCAGCTGCACGGCGGGAGCGTCATTACTTAACTCAGCGCGGTTCCACAGATTCTCCATGGCCAGGATCTTCGATGAATCCTGCGCGGCGGCAAGCAACGGGAGAACCAGCCACAAGCCTGCGACGGTCCAGCTGCGTTTCATGACCTCTCCTCGGCCGCTTTTGAGGGAGTATATAGCCGAACCGTGGCTGTTTCCGGGCTGGATTTCGGGGGCGAGGCTAGAAAGATAACCAGGTAAACCGGTCGCTGCCGTACGCGACGAGCGGAATTTGCGGTTTTATTTCCTGGACTTGGAATTGCCTTTGGCCGCGAAGGTGCGAACGAAGGCGATGGCGGCATGTATTTCGTCGTCAGTGATGGTGTCTTTGAATCCTGGCATATTGCCCTTCCCGTCGGAAACGGCCTGGATGAGCTCTGCGTCCGATTTGTGCTGGACCTCCGGGGAGCGCAGATCCGCCGCCTTGAGGCTCTTTCCCATCGCGCTGCCGGCGCCGTCTGGCCCGTGGCACAGGGTGCACTTCGCTTTATACACATCTGCGCCGCTGCTACCCGCCTCGCCTGCAGCCGGATTCGCAGCCAGGGTGATGGCAATTACAAGCGCGGCGAACAGCATCGGGGAGTTACGAACTTTTCCAATTCCTGGCGTCATAATCCTCCACACAACCTCGATTGGCCGGGAATCAGGGGCGTCCGGCGCGGTCATTCTAGTGGTTCGGGCCAGGCAAAGCAACGCCGGGAATTCGGGAGAGTGCGCCCGAAACCGGCTCTCAGGGTGACGTTGAAGCAGAAGGCGCCCCGGCCGCGCTTTCGTACGCCAGCGAGCAGACACTTCCGGCTTCTTCTTTTTAATATTTCCTTCGGGAACGGGCCGTCGCGATACTGCGCACGGTTTTCGAGATCTTCCACCCTCGGATTTAACCATGACGTCTCACGAGTCCGCTTCTTTTCCCTTGCAGGAGAATCCGGACTGGCAATCGAAGTTACAATCCGCCATGGAAGAAACTGACCTCACTTGTTTGTTCAAAAAAATTGAGGAGGCCGAGGCCGCCATCCAGGTTCGCCGGGAAGTCCTGTCGCAGTGCCTGGACAATTCGAGGGAATGGCACCAGCTTGAGTTAGCCCTGGCCAGTTTGCGCAAGATGAAGGCTAAGGTTCTGAAGTTCCGCTAACGAAAGGAATATCCTCTTAAGTGCCTCAAAGGATTACTTCCCTGAGTATTTTTCCTTCCTCCTGACCTTCTTGATCCCTTGGCCCCGTGGTAACACAAGCCGAGGATGAACTTTCGAGCGGCATAAACTGAGGCTCATCCGCCTAGCCGCGTTGTAACATAAAGACATCTTATTAAAGCCATTGATGAGAGTACGATTTTGAGGCGACTTTTTATTGTTTGTCTGCTGGCGATGCCACTCTTCGGGCAGAGCAACTCGGGAGGGCTGCGGCTCAAAGTTGTGGACCCTGCGGGATTGGGCCTTCAGACCTCGGTCGAACTGATTTCCGAATCGAATCACTTCCAGCAGACTTATGTCACGGATGAAGGCGGCATGCTGGTGGCGCGCAATCTACCCTTCGGCGTGTATCACGTTGGAGTCAAGCGTTCCGGTTTCGCCTTCTACGCCACCAACATCGAAGTGCGGTCGGCGATTGCCGCCGAACTTCGGGTTCAGCTATCGGTCGCCGCCACGCAGACTGCTGTTAACGTCAGCGAATCGGACACGCTGGTCGATCCTCATCGCACCGGGACCGTCAACCGGGTGGACAAAGACATGCTTGAGCATCGCAGCACCGCGCTCCCCGGCCGTTCCGTAATTGACCTGGTGAACTCGCAGCCGGGATGGCTGCTCGAATCGAACGGCGTATTGCATCCTCGCGGTTCGGAATATCAGACGCAATACGTTGTGGACGGAATTCCGCTGACCGACAACCGCTCGCCGTCGTTTGCTCCCGAGATCGAGGCGGATGACGACGAGTCGATGACCATCCTCACCGCGAATTTCCCGGCCGAATATGGCAGAAAGCTGGGTGGGGTGGTGGAGATTTCCACGGCCCGCGATTACCGGCCCGGCTTTCACGGAAAGTTTGTCGCTGAGGGCGGAAGCTTCGACACCGCGGATGGATACCTAATGGTGCAGCAGGGTTGGGGCAAGAATACTCTCGGAATCAGCGCGGAAGGCGCACTTACCGATCGTTATCTTGATCCGCCGGTGCTCGACAATTTCACCAATCGAGCCACCACTAGCAGTTTTGCGGCGCATTATGAGCGCGACCTCACGGAGCGCGACCGCCTCGGCCTTATCGTTCGCCACGAGCAAACCGTGTTTCAGGTGCCCAACGAATTGTTGCAGCAGGCCAACGGGCAGCGCCAGGACCGCGATAGTGACGAAACCATCGGTATTCTTTCCTACCAGCATGTGTTTTCGTCCAACGTGCTGGGTGATTTTCGCGTCATGTCGCGGGATGATTCCGCCGGGCTATCATCGAACCCGCTATCGACTCCCATCATCGCCGGCCAGCAGCGCAGCTTTCGGGAAGGGTACGTTAAAGGCGATATTTCGATTCATCACGGCATTCACGAGATCAAGGCCGGGGCCGACATGGCTTATGGCTCGATCCATGAACAGTTCAACTATGCGATCACGGACTTCAGCCAGTTCGATCCCGACACTCCTCCCACCTTTAATTTCTCAGGTCCCGGGCTCGATCGCGAGCAATCTGTTTATGTTCAGGATCTGATACGCCTCGGCCGCTGGACGCTAAGTGCCGGGCTCCGTTGGGATCACTACAGTCTGGTGGTCGATCAAAACGGGTTGAGCCCGCGCCTCGGGATTGCATGGTTCTGGCCAAAGGCTGACCTGGTGATCCACGCTTCTTATGACCGCGTGTTCCAGACCCCTGCGTCGGAAAACCTTCTTCTGGCAAGTTCGCCCGCGGTGGCCGCGCTCAATCCGCAGGTGGTGCGCCTTCCCGTGGAGCCTTCGCACGGAAATTTCTACGAAGCAGGATTTACGAAGGGATTTTTTGGAAAAATGAAGCTGGATGCGAACTACTACGATCGAGTCTTCGATAACTACGCCGATGACGACGTGTTGTTCGATACGGGAGTGAGCTTTCCCATTGCGTTCCGGCGGGGCACGATTCATGGCGCGGAAGCGAAACTGGATCTTCCAAATTGGGGACGCCTCTCCGGCCAACTCAGCTATTCCAACATGGTGGGCTTCGCCTACACGCCCGTGACCGGCGGCCTTTTTCTTGGAGACGACGCTTCCAACGCACTCGTGAACAGCGGCCGCTTCCCGGTCTCTCAAGATCAGCGCAATACGTTGAGCACCCGCTTCCGCTATCAGTTGGTATCGCGCGCCTGGGTGGCGATGGCAGGATCGTACGGAAGCGGACTTCCGACCGAGTTCGATGGCACCGTGCAGGATGCCGTGCAACAGTTCGGGCAGCAGATCGTGGATCGCGTGGATTTTGCCCGGGGGCGGGTGCGGCCCTCGCTTTCGCTCGGAGCCTCGGTGGGAGCTGACCTGGTGAAGCGAGAGCATGTGCTGCTTCACTTGCAAGCCGACGTACAAAACTTCAACAATCGCCTCAATCTCATTAATTTCGCGGGGTTATTTTCCGGGACCGGGATTGCTCCCCCACGCAGTTACAGTCTGCGCCTGGGCGTTGAATTTTAGCCGGCGCCCTGAAAGTCCGGCGGGTTGCCCACAACAGTCACCGGTAAGTGTCGGAAAGAAAAGGAAAAAATAGGTGAAAAACTAAAGTGTACCCATAGCCCATTCGGGCCATTCCCTGTCTGGCCGATGAACGTTAGTCTGTTGATGAACAATCTTTCGGGGGAGGGCTTGTTCGACGAGCGTCCCACGACTCAATTGAGTCTGGGACGTTTTGTTTTGCAGGCTCCGACAGCCCACGCAACCTTCGTCAGCGACAGCGTGACCGCCGCGGGGCGGCCGCAAACCATCAAACCCGATTCATAAATTATGCTGCGACGTGCTCTGCTCATACTCTCCCTGGTTGCGGCCGTGTTGGCCGGAGACTCCACCGGCGGTGCGGCGCGGTCCGCGCCCCCAGGTTTCAGCGAAACTTTTTCCGGCGGAGCTCTGGAAACATCCAAATGGTTCATCGACACCGGACGGGCTCCGGGAAATATCGACGAGGTGAATCGCGGCACGCTGACCGCCGGCAACGTCGATCTGTCTTCCGGCATGCTGCGCCTCAGTTTGACCCAGAAAGCTTCGGAGGCGGGAACGATTTCGACCGGAGCAGAAATTCGATCAAAGCAGCTGTTCGGTTACGGCTCCTATGTTTGGGTGGCGCGGGCCGCTTCCACTTCGGCGACGCCGCGCGGACCCGGTTCTGCCGTCTCAGGCACCGTCACCGATGTATTCAACTTTATCAATGACAGCGAGACGGAGATCGATTTCGAATATCAGGGGCAGACTCCGGCCACGCTCGAGATGACAAACTATTCGACCGTCGCCCACAACCAGGCCACTACGACTCCACTCCCCGGCGCCGACCAAAGTTTTCACGAATACAAATTCGTCTGGACTGCGGGAAAGGTTGAGTTTTATGTGGACGGCACCCTGGTTTCGACCCACACGGAGCATGTCCCCTCAGCGCCCGCCGCGGTATTGATCAACCTCTGGGGCACAAATTTGAAGGAGTTCGGCGGAATCGCGACCCATGGCGTCACGAGCTACCTGTACGTCTCATCGTTCTCGTACACCGCATTGCCGTAGTTCTGCGCCCGCCGGAGCGTCGCCGTTGCAGGGACGCATTCCGGGCCGGTAACCAGGGCGAAATGCATTTCGTTGCACAAACCCAAGCCCGGGTGGCGAAACTCGCAGACGCACGGGACTTAAAATCTCTTTTGACTTGCCCGCGCATACTGTTAACATTCCTCGATTCCATGATGGGCTGAACCGTCCCTCGTTAGCGCGCGCTCAAACACCTCATCCGGTTGGGACGATGGGCTTCGAAGACGGAAGTCGCAAATTTAAGAACCTTGAATATTTCATCACGCAACGAATTTTAGTCAGGAAGTTCCAGTAGAAGGAAGGACACTCATGACTCGCTGGCTTACCTTGCGTCGTCTCAGCACATTCCTGGCTCTTGGTCTGGCGTCCCTGGCCGCGTTGGCGCAGGACTCTACTCCGCCTCCCGGAGCGGTGCTGCCCGATGTTCTTTACGGGGCTGCGTATTACAACGAGTACATGCCTGCCGATCTCCAACCCGGTCGTTTGGACAAAGACGTTGCCCTCATGAAACAGGCCGGCATCTCGGTGGTTCGCATGGGAGAGTCAACGTGGAGTCTGTGGGAGCCCTCCGACGGAGTCTTCGAGTACGCCTGGATGGACCGCGTGGTCGATGCCATGGGCAAGGCCGGGATCAAGGTCATCATGGGCACGCCGACTTACTCCATGCCGACCTGGATGGCCAAGGCGCATCCTGACTTCTACGCCCGCCCGCTGGGCGGGGCTTCGGTCCGCTACGGCATGCGCCAGAACATGGACACCGACAATCCGAAGTTCCGCTTCTATGCCGAGCGCATCATTACCAACCTGGTCACGCACTACAAAGATAATCCCGCAGTCATCGGCTGGCAGATCGATAACGAGACTGGCGCTTACGGCGCTTCTAATGATGATGTCTTCAACGGCTTCGTCGAGCATCTGAAGAAAAAGTTCGGCACCACCGACGCGCTCAACAAGGCCTGGTTCCTCAACTACTGGGGCCAGGACGTCAACGACTGGGCCGACACGCCGACCCGCGACAATGCCACCAGTACCAGTTACAAACTTGAGTGGTCGCGCTGGCAGCAAATGCGCGTGGCCGACTTTCTTGCCTTTCAGGCTGCGCTGGTCCGCAAGTCCCGGCGCCCGGACCAATTCGTGACCCAGGACTACGGGTCGATGATGAAGCTCGATGTCAACGAGGTCGAAGTCGCCAAGTCCCTCGATGTCATCGCCAACAATCCTTACCACGGCTCACAGGACCATCTCGATGGGGCCTATCAGGCTTTGCAGGGTGACTTCTCCCGCTCCCTCAAACACCAGAATTTCCTGGTGACGGAAACCAATGCTCAGACGCTGGGCTGGGACTCTGCCGGGCAGTTCCCTCCCTACGACGGCCAGATGCGGCTCGACGTCTACACCGATCTCTCCTCCGGCGCCAACATGGTCGAGTACTGGCACTGGCACTCGATCCATGCCGGGCAGGAGACCTATTGGAAAGGAGTCTTGAGCCACGACCTCGAACCGAACCGCGCCTACGCCGAGGTTTCACGGATCGCGCACGAACTGCAGAAGGTCGGTCCCGAGATCGTCAACCTCCAGATCAAAAATCAGGTGGCGATCCTCTACAGCGTCGATTCGTCCAACGCGATCAGCTTCATGCCGTTCGAACGGCAGCAGGAACTGGGATGGGTGCCCGGTAAAGCCGTGGGCGGCTACAACGCCATCCTCTCGCAGTTGCACCGCTCCCTCTATCAGGCGAACGTCGGCGCCGACTTCGTCTTTCCGGAGACGGCCGATTTCTCGCCCTACAAACTTCTCATCGTTCCTGCACTTTATGTCGCCGATGATGCCCTGCTGAAGAAGATCTCCGACTACGTTCATGGCGGCGGCCACGTCCTCATGACATTCAAAAGCGGCTTCACCAATGAGAACTCCGCCGTCCGATGGGAGCGCGCACCAGGCCCGCTCCGCGAAGCTGCCGGCTTCACCTACCAGGAGTTCTCGAACCTCGAGCACCCGCTGGCGCTCAAAGACAACCCGTGGCATGTCTCTGCCGCCGATAACAAAGTCAGCACGTGGGCGGAGTTCCTCCTGCCTACCTCGGCCAAAGCACTCGCTTTCTACGATCATCCATTCTTCGGTCGCTGGCCGGCCATCACCCGAAACCAGTTCGGGGCGGGGACGCTCACGTACGAAGGCACTGCACTCTCCGACGGTCTCCAGCAGGCCGTTGTTCTTGATGTTCTTCGCGATTCCGGCCTCACCAGTTCTGACCAGCACCTTCCAGCATCTGTACGGGTCAAGCACGGTATGAATCGCGCCGGTATACGAATCCACTACTATCTGAACTACTCGGGGAATGCTGCTGACTTCGCATACTCCTACGCTGCGGGCCGCGATCTGCTCACCGGCCACGCCGTTGCCCGGGGCAGCAACGTCAGCCTTGCCCCATGGGACCTGGCCATACTGGAAGAGGACAAATAGGAGCTGTTTTAAGTGCCAACGACGCAGATGTCTCCATGCCGAGGGACGAAAAGATATGTCTGTGGATCTGCGTTCGACTCCAGTGTTGTCTGCGCAATGTCCCCGTGTGATCGTGCAGCTCGTAGTCGGGCAAAACGCATCCGGGCGTAATGTCGTGACGCATGGTTGGCCTCCTCCGACGGGATCGCTTCTCCACAAACTGCGGGTGGTTGCGAATGTTGAGGGTGCCCCGTCCAAGCTTCGCTTGGGCGGGGTTTTCATGTTCACTCGTCACAGACACGAATGAGCTAATTTACCTATCCTCACTGGCTGCCTTGGGGATTGAAACGGTTTCAAGAAACCGGGCAGGTCCATTTCTTAACGTTCAACTGGCTATCATCGCCGCCCCAACTTCGAAAACACTCACGCCCGCGAAACCTTCATGCAAGCGCTCGAACGAGTTCGTGAGGCCTGCGCTGTTTGCGTCTACGGCTATCATGCCGGAACACGTTCACCTGCTGCTCAACGAACCCGAACGCCACACTTTAGGGCGTGCTGTGCAATCGCTGAAGCAAGGGGTAGCCCGCCAGCTTGCCTTGCGTGCCAATCATTCCTTTTAGCAAGTGTGGAGCGAGGGCAAGTTCCTGGAGAAGCTGCGCTACATTCATAGAAGTCCCGTCGTCCGCGGATTGGTTGCGCGCCAGAAGAGTGGGATTGGAGCAGCTTTCACCACTATGTGACGGGTGAACCGGGCACGGTAGAGATCGAGTCGCAATGGACCGCACGAAAGCGTGAACAAGCGGGAATCTTTCTTACGCTGAAGGTGCGGCCTCCGGCAGAAAAACCCCGCCCAAGCTGAGCTTGGACGGGGCACCCTCAAGAGCGATATCGTTGCTCGGGTTTTTAGACTGGGCCACCCGGCGGTGCTACTTTGAGGATGACACCACAGAATCTCAGAGTGCAATAAGTTCTGTACAATGCCCTAGATACGCGCACTCGCCCGGGTGGCGAAACTGGCAGACGCACGGGACTTAAAATCCCGAGACTCGAAAGAGTCGTATCGGTTCGATTCCGATCCCGGGCACCAGCCACTCACTCTGCTGTCTGCCTGTACTTCCAGCCTCGTTCAGCCTACTCGGAATGACTCTTATTCCAGTGCAACACCAGCGACTTGATGTCCGGTTTTTCGAGATTGTTTGAATCGGCATAGTAAACCACAAAGATGTTCCCGTCGGATTGCAGCAGCGGCCAACAGTAACCGCCATCGATAGCGAGGCCGGTATAGGTGTCCAGCACGGTTCGATCCGTGAAAGTCGCTCCACTGTCGTAGGAGGCGAACACCACCAACTCGTGGGGAAGCTTTGCGTCGTCCCATTGGCGGCCAAATAGGAGCAAAACCTTTCTTACCTGAAGCAGTTCCGGGGCTTGAAGAACTCCGATTTGAGACGTGTAGTCCATCTGAGCGCTCCACGTGGCTCCCACATCGTCGGAAAAGTGGCCCCAGGTATTGGTGATTGCGACGTCTCTGCTGATCGCCAGAAATCTGCCGGAGTCGAGCCTGGCAATCGAAGTTTCATTGATACGCGCATCACTTGCCTGGCCGATCGATGAGAGTTTGTTCCAGGTATAGCCGTCATCCGTGGAATTCCAGAGTGTCGCACCGCCGGCGTCATACCCCAACCCGAACATGGTGGAATGATCCGTCACAGAACTCGCGCCAAATGCGAAAACCGTATCCGCCGGATTGCCAAGAAACGTAAACGGGCTCCAGGTCAGGCCGTTATCCAGTGAGCGGCTATAGGCTGCGCCTTCCACGCCAGCGGAATCCTGCTTGACCAGCGAAACGAAAAGATCGGCCTTGGGTGTCCGGGCCAGCGAGGGGTCCGGCTTGGACGTATCAAAGTACTGCTTTTCGGGACTCCAGGTTTTCCCGAGGTCCTGGCTTCGGCGCATAATCACAACGCTGCTGCTGACATGGCCGGTTCCCTTGAGATAAGTCAGCAGCCAATCTTTATTCGCGGCCTGTATGACGCTGGGTGTGCTGTTGTACATCCCATCGCTTTCAATCACCTGCCGATCTGTGATCTCGAGGCCCGCCTCAGCCACCGGAGCCGAGGCGCCGCCTGGGGCGCCGCCACCGCAACCCATCATAAGGATGAGAAGTGTTGAGAGCAGGATTCGCTTCATTCCTGGTTATTTCCCCCCAGCAGCAAGATGAGAGTCAGCCACCTGCGCTGTCATAGAGGAACAGGCGGGAATAGGACAAGAGAATTCGGTAGGGATGGGCCTGCGGATCGGTTGCAACTCTGCAAAATGCTTTCCTGTTTCCGTTTTGGCACATTCCACGATCATGTCTTCGAGAGTGCATCCGGAGGTCAAACATCGGGCGGGCAAGCTCGGACCCTGGACGATCCCAGCTCGCTGACGGTGGGCGCAGGCTCAGCGAGGTCCCGCTGTCCCAATACGAAACCACGCAGATTGATGGTTCACGCGAAGGTCTGCAGCGCCCGGCCAATTCCCTGCAAGCCTTGGCGGAACATTTCGCTATCGACTCCCATGCCGATGCGGAAATGATTGGGCAGGCCGAAGAAGCGCCCGGGTACGGCGGAGGTTTCGTACTCCGTTCGCAGCCTGGCAAGAAATTCGTCCACGATTCCGCGGGTCAGGCGCAGAATGGCGGTGGTGCCAAAGTTGGTATGCGGAGCCGTAAGATTCTTCTCTGCTGCCAGAAACTGGCTCAACACCACGCGATCGGCTTCCACAATCCTGCGCGTCCGTTCGCGGATCGGGACTAGATTTTCCAGCGCCACGACGCTTAACAGCTCTGCGGGATGCGCCGGGATAGAAGCAAACAGATCGTTCAGCCGCCACATGACGCGGGCCAGATCGGGCTGGGCCAGAATCCAGCCGCAACGCAGGCCGCTGAGGCCGTACACCTTGGTCAAGCTAGAGGTCGCCACGAACTCCGGGCCAAGATGGAAACACGACTTTGGCGTGCCGGCATAAACCGCGTCGAGATACACTTCGTCCACCAGAACGCGAGCGCCCACGCTTCGCGCCAGATCGCCAACTTCACGCAACTGCGAATCGGACGCCAGTACGCTGCTCGGATTGTGCAGGTTGGTGAGGACAATAAGTTTTGTCTCCGGCGTCATGACCCGCCGCACCTCGGACGCATCGAGCGCATAACCTCTCTCTTCCGTGCGGGCGAAATGTTTTACTCGTGCCCCCAGGTACTGGAGTGTGTCGGTAAGCAGTCCGTAGGTAGGCTGTTCGATGAGAACCTCGTCGCCGGTATCGATCAGCGCAGCCATCGCAAGATGGTTCGCCATCGACGTGCCGGCCGCAGCCACGACGCAGTCGGGATCGACTTCGCATTTCCTGGCGATGGCTTGTTGCAGCGGAGCATATCCGTATGTGCTGTCGCCGTTGATCTCAAGCTGTTCGAGGCTTACCAGAAGTTCACGCAAGGGAAATGAAGCCACTCCGCTGGTCGCGAGATTGAATCGCGCGCGGCCCTGTGTTTTGGCCCAGAGCATGTAATCAGAGTGCCGATGTCTCATGGATTCGGCCGCAGCGAATGTTTCCGTTTGGCGCGGCTCCAATACCAATATACCGGGATGCCGGCCAGCAGAATAATCAGGCCGATGGCGGAATTCGCGGGAAAAGTTGCGACCGTGGTGATCACGATCGCTGCGCAGGCCAGGACAAACAGCGCCGTGGTGTAGGGATGGCCTGGCACCAGATACATCGCGTCGGATGAAATTGCGCTTCCCTCCAGGTTTCTCTTCGCAGCTCTTCGCCGGAACACAAAGAGAGAGGCCGCAGTCAGGCCAAAGGAGATGAAATCTACCGAAATCACGTAGTTCAATATCTGTTCGTAACGTCCGGAGAGGGCGATCACCGTGGCCGTGACGCCTTGCAGTACGATCGCCACCACTGGAACTCCGGTGCGGGGAGAAAGCCATCCCACACTTTTAAAGAAGAGGCCATCGCGAGCCATGGCGTAGTAAACCCGGGGAGCGGTGAGGATTCCCTGGCTTAAAAAGCCCAGCGTGGAAATTGCGATGCCGAGGGCAATCCATTGCGCTCCGCGTTCGCCCAGAGCAGCGCGCATGACTGCCGAGGCGGGAGTACGGGTCGCAGCCAATCCCTCAGGTCCGAGCACGCGCACGCAAACAAAGTTGACTGCAAGATAGAGAACGACAACTCCGATGACGCCCACGATCAGCCCGCGGGAAAGATCGCGGCGGGGGTCGCGCATCTCGCCGGCAACAAAGCTCGCTGTCTGCCATCCGCCGTAAGCGAAGGCTACGGGGATCATGGCCGCGCCGATCGAAGCTCCGAGCCCCAATGACAGCGGGCGGTCCAGCAAAGGCAACGGGTGCACCGTTCCACCGCCCCACACCATTCCCACAACGACCAGCGCGGCAATGGCGGCCGCCTTGAGCAGCATCAAAGCGCTTTGCACGTTGCTGCCGGCACGCACTCCAAGGCAGTTAATTGCGGTCAGGCCCAACAGGGTCAAGGCTGCGACCGGTCCGTCGCCTGCGGAGAGGCCGGTAATTTCACGGTAGTAGCGGCTGAAGGTAACCGCAACTGCCGCCATCCCGCCGGTCTGCGTCACCAGAAGAAGAACCCATCCGTAGATGAATGCGACGGAGGGGTGGTAGGCCTCACGCAGATAAAGATATTGCCCGCCCGCGCCCGGCAAACGGGAGGCCAGCTCTGCCCATATAAACGCTCCGAGCATGGCCAGCACACCGCCGAGAAGCCAGACCCCGAGGATCAGGAAAGGAGTGTGAATGCGAAGGGCGACCACGTATGGATTGATGAAAATGCCGGAGCCGACGATACCGCCCATCACGATCATGGTGGCGTCGAATACTCCGAGCAACTGGCGAGGTTTGATGGAATCTGGCAATCAGCCTGGGAGATCCGGTTCGCCTGGCCGCCCTTGAGTGCCTTTATACCGCCGGGCGGCAGTACCGTTTCTCACTCACAAATCACAGTCCAGTGCGGCGGCCAGGAGTGTTTGCCGCACGCACAGACGGGATCACATTAACATGCGTGGTAGGCTTTTGACTCTGGCATACAGTCACCTGGAGGCGCATGAACGATAGTGGCTCTTCTCACTTTGATCTACAGGCTGCCGCAAAACAGATCATGCTCGAACATGGATTCGAACCGGACTTTCCTCCCGAGGTCACGCAACAACTTGCCGGCCTGAAAGCGCATCCGCCACAGATCGCGCCAGCTGAAGGGATTCAGGACCTGCGGCAACTGCTGTGGTCGTCGATCGACAATGACACCTCTCGCGATCTTGACCAGATCGAAGTGGCCGAACGTCTGCCGACGGGAGAGATCAAAGTGATGGTGGCAATTGCTGACGTGGACGCCTTCGCCGGTAGGCATTCGCCAATCGATGAGCATGCGGCGAAGGAGACGACCACGGTCTATGCCGGCGCCCAAATCTTTCCCATGCTACCGGAGGAGCTCAGCACCGGTGCCACTTCTCTACTCGAAAATGGAGACAAGCTCTCGGTCGTAATCGAGTTTGCCGTCACGCCCGACGGCGGGGTTGCCTCGAGCAACGTCTATCGAGCAATCGTTCGCAACCAGGCGCAGCTGGCCTACGACGCAGTCGGAGCATGGCTTGAGGATAAGGGGCCCGCCCCTGCGAAAGTCGCAGCCTCAACCGGCTTGCAGGCGCAATTGCGATTGCAGAATGAGGCGGCGCAGTTACTGCGCAAGCAACGGTATGCCAACGGCGCTCTCAATATAGACACTGCCGAAGTGCGCGCGGTAGTCGTCAATCAGCAAGTGGTGGACATTGCGAACGAGCAGCGGAACCATGCGACTGACCTGATCGAGGACTTCATGATCGCCGCCAACGGAGTGGTGGCCCGTATGCTGGAAAAGGTTTCGTCATCTGCGCCGCATCGTTAAAACTCCGCAGCGCTGGGACCGAATCGTTCAACTCGCGGCAACGCACGGCGAACACCTTCCGGCGCAGCCCGACTCCAAGGCGCTCAATGACTTTCTGCTGAAGCGCAAAGCTGCCGATCCGGATCATTTCGCTGACCTCTCGCTGGGTGTCATCAAATTAATTGGGCCGGGAGAATACGTTCTGGAACGGCCGGGAGATCCGGAAGTAGGCCACTTTGGCCTTGCCGTGCAGGATTACACGCATTCGACGGCTCCGAACCGGCGCTTCGCCGACCTGGTTACGCAAAGACTGATCAAGGCCGTGCTGGCCGGTCAGCCGAGTCCTTATCCCGATGACGAACTGGCCGCCATTGCCACCAATTGCACGGTTAAAGGAGACGCTGCCCGCAAGGTAGAACGTGAGATGTCGAAAAGAATCGCCGCGCTGGCCATGAAAAGCCGGATTGGGGAAGTGTTTAACGCCATCGTCACAGGGGTTACGCCCCGCGGAACTTTTGTTCGCGTGCTGCAGCCCCACATAGAAGGATTACTGGTGCAGGCTCAGGGGGCGGACGTGGGTGACAGGTTGCGCGTGAAGCTCATACGGACCGATGTGCAGCACGGCTTTATTGATTTTGCGCGAGCCTAGCGGTTCCCGGCGACTGGGTTTGAACCTATTTGGAAGTTCCCGCAGCCGGCGCTGCCAGCAATCCCCGGGCGCGCAGCCAGTTCGCGAGCAGGACTGGCCATTCACTCAGGCTGGGATCGCCCAGATCAAGGCCAACTCCGTGAGGTCCTTTCTCGAACACATGCAACTCAGCCGGGACCCCCGCCTTGTGCAGCGCGAGGTAAAAGTTCACGCTGTTTTCGGCAGGAACCGTCTCGTCCTCGCTGGTGGTGAACAGGAAAGTGGGAGGAGTTTGCGGAGTCACCTGAAATTCGTTGGACAGTTCGTGGACAAGCTTCGGGTCCGGGTTTTCTCCCAGCAGGTTTTTTGCCGATCCGGCATGGACAAAGGGCGCTTCGAGAGAGATGACGGGATAACCGAGGATGACGAAATCAGGCCGGCTGCCAACGCGATCAACCGGGTCTGCGGCTGCGGGAGTTCCTCCGTCGAAATGGGTGGCGACGGTCGAAGCGAGATGCCCTCCGGCGGAGAATCCCATCATGCCAACTCGGTCCGGCGAGATTTCAAATTCGGCTGCCCGGCTGCGCACGAGCCTGATCGCTCTCTGCGCGTCTCCCAGTTCGATGGGGTGATGATAACGAGGTCCCAGGCGGTACTTGAGCACGAAAGCGGTGACACCCATGGCATTGAACCAGTTCGCCACCTGCCGGCCCTCGTGGTTGGAAGCCAGAAATCCGTAGCTTCCACCCGGAGCAACGATGACTGACGTGCCCGAGAGATTATGTCCCCAGGGGCGATATACGGTGATGGTTGGCTTGTCGTCGTCGCTTTGTCCCAATGCGCCGGGAGCGCCGCGCTCCCACAAAAACATCGTCTGCGGCTCTGCCGTGGCATCGTGGCGCACCTGGCCAAAGATCAGGCTCACAGGAACAAGGCACAGAAGAATAATGGCAGCTTGTTTTTTCATGGCGAATTTCCAGCTCTTAACGGCCCGAGGCACTCTCTATGTCTCTATTGCGCCGCAGGTGCGCTTTTCACCAGCTCTACGTCGATGGTGATGGAGATGTCATCAGCCACCATGGAGGAAGCTCCGTTCACGCCAAAATCTTTTCGATTGATTTTCGTGGTAGCGGAAGCTCCCATGTGAGAATTCCCTTTCGGATCTTTCACGGCTGCACTAGGGCCATCGACGTCGAGCACTGCTTCCCTGGTGACTCCGTGAATCGTCAAATCGCCCGTGATTTTCAATTTTCCAGAGCCCGCCGATTCGGTCTTTTTGGATTTAAAAGTGATGGTGGGAAATTTTTCGACGTCCAGAAAGTTGGGGCTGCGCAAATCGTTATCCCGCATGGTCACGCGACTATCGACCGTGGTGGCGTCAATCGTAGCTTCGAGCGTGGTTTTGGCGGGATCCGACGGGTCATACGTCGCGGTGCCGCTGACTTTCTGGAACTGCCCCCGCACGGTCGAGATGCCAAGATGCCGGACGGCAAATTGTGCCGCCGAATGCATGGGATCGATCTTCCAGGTTTCAACCTGGGCAAAGGCCGAGGAGGCCAACAAAAGGGTGATGAAGCACACGAGCGATTTTCGGATCAAACTATCCTCCTGAATTTCGTAGCCATGGTGGTCCTTGTCTGGTTGTTGTCGTAGCCTATGCATCATACAGAAGCCGGCCATTTCGCGGCGCGAACCGTGGATGGTTCATACCGGCGGGGAAAAATCGGTGAGCGCCATAAAAGTGGAATCGACTTTATCCACCAGCTTTCCGTTTACTTCGGAGGCGTCGCGCACCTTCTGCCAATCGGGATCATCCTGAAACGCCTTCCAGTTCGCAGTGGCGGCCTCGCGGCTGGGATGCGCGAGGATATAGATTAACGTCCTGCCTTTCAGCGGATCATCGAGCGGTGTCCAGTAGGCTACGTTTTTCATTCCATGTTTTTCGAAGAGCTTCGTGGTGTGGTCCCGAAAGCGTTTCAGCAAATCATCCAGCTTGCCTTCGTTCGCGTGATAGATCCGAAGTTCGTACACGGTTGTTCCCGATCCGCCCGGCCCAGACTGCTCCAGCCGGTTCGCCGCCCAGGCGGCCGCGGGGAGTAGTGCAAACGCGGGGAGTGATTGCAGCAGACTTCTTCGATCCATCTTGCCCTCCATTTTGAATTGAGCTGCCTCGCAACACCAACTTTTCCACTGATGTACCGTGCGCTCGCAAAGTGCTTGCGGGCGATTCTATCTCTCTACCTCAAATGGCGCATCCCGGCTGCGCGCCTCCCACTCGGCATCAAAACGTGCGCGGCCAGGAAAAGATTTCTGTGCCCCGACGGTGGCGGTTGAAAGTGCGGCATAGAGGTTGGCGCGCCGGACCGCCTCGCGCTCGGGAAGCCCTTCTGCGAGGAACACGGCAAAGCTGCCAATGAAAGCGTCGCCCGCACCCGTGCTGTCGATACTCTGGACGCGAAATGCCGGCACATGCTTCATGCCGTTTGCTCCCGCGAGCAGCGATCCGTTGGCGCCGAGCGTGATGATGACGCGCCGGATGCCGTGACTCAGCAGCTGTTCCGCACATTTCTTTGCATCGTCTAGATTTTGTATCCGCATGCCCGTGAGTGTCTCGGCTTCGCTTTCGTTGGGGACGAAGTAATCGAGACCGGCGACGGCTTTGAAATCGATGGCCTGGCCGGGCGCCGGATTGAGGATGCATCGAATGCTGTGCTTCTTCGCCAGGGCGATGGCGTGATAAACGGTCGCTATGGGAATCTCGAGCTGGAGAACGATGCAATCCACGGTTTTCAGCAAATGAGCGGCGGCATCCACATCGGCCGGCCTCAATTCGTCGTTCGCGCCCTTCACCACAAGAATTCGGTTTTGCCCGCCGGGCTCGACGAAAATCGGCGCTACACCGCTGGACACGCCTTCGACCTGCCTGACGTGGGTCGCGTCGATTCCAAGCCTCTTGAAATTCTCGATCGTGGCCGGGCCAAATAAATCGTCACCCACCCGCGCCACCATAAAAACGTCGGCCCCGCACAGGCGAGAGGCAGCCGCCTGATTCGCCCCCTTACCGCCGAATCCGAGATCGAACTTCTGTCCAAAGATGGTTTCACCGGGCTTGGGAAAGTGGTCAGTGAAGGTCGTCAGATCGGTATTCGCGCTGCCCACCACCGCAATTCGAGGGATTTTGATCATGATTCAGGATTGTCGACAGACCCGGTCACGGATACGACCTCAAACATCGCAAAGGAAGCGAAGCCAGAACCCGACTCACTCGCCATAAGGCACCCAAATGTTCTTGAGCTGGGTAGCATGTTGCAAAAACCAGCGGCCCTCGCCTTGTTTCACGTCGAACCAGTCGATGAAGCGGCCTTCGTTGGTAAAAACCTGCTTGAGATTTCCGACTGAGAGGGCCTTGGCAGCTGCGGCGCCGGCCTCATCCGCGAAACACCAGATTGCATCTACGTCGTCGTGCTCGGCGAGCGTCTTCAAGAGTTGGGCAGTGGAGCCCGTGACGATGTTGACCGCACCGCCAGGTAAGTCACTCGTGTCGAAGAGTTGGTACAGCTCGGCCGTGATCAGAGGATAGGTTTCCGATGGAACCAAGACCGCCGTGTTGCCCACAGCGAGCACCGGCATAACCAGCGACAGAAAGCCGAGTAGAGGCGCGTCATCGGGGCAGACGATTCCAACGACGCCCAGAGGCTCATTCACCGCAATGGCGACATTGCGAAACGGTGGATGGTGCACGGCTCCATCAAATTTATCTGCCCAGGCCGCATAGGAAAAGATGCGTTCGATACCCAGCCTGACTTCGGCGGCAGCCTGAATCTTCCCGACCGCGTCCGCCAGCCGGCTCGTAATCTCCTGGCTGCGCTGCGAAAGATTTTCCGCGATGTAATAAAGGACTTGTGCCCGGTTATGCGCGGTTGCCTTCGCCCAGGCTGCAGCCTTGTGCGCCGCTTCGACGGCGTTGCGTATATCTTTGCGATTGCCCAGAGGCGCCTCACCCAGAAGGCAGCCATCCGCGGCGCGCACTTCCATGCTGTAGCCCGAGTCGGGCCGGGCCTGCTTGCCTCCGATGTAGAGCTTTACGGTCCGGTCAATGGCGGGCGCTGCCGGATCGAAATTGCCGGTTGACTTCGGCTGAGCAGGCGGCTTCACAGCGGGCAACAACGGCGCATTTTTAAACCACGCCGGTTCGAGATACTCCAGCAGGCCTTCCCGGCCACCTTCGCGCCCGTAGCCGCTTTCGCGGTAGCCGCCAAATCCGCAGGAGGCGTCGAAGAGGTTGGTGCAGTTTACCCACACCACTCCCGCTTTGAGCTGGGATGCCACGTGCAGCGCTACATTCACACTCTCGCTCCACACGGAAGCAGCCAGGCCATAAACAGTGTTGTTCGCCAGTTCGACGGCTTCGCTGGGCGTGCGGAACGTCATCGAAGCCAGTACCGGCCCAAAAATTTCCTGCTGTGCCACGATCGATGTGGGATGCACGTTGCTGAGCAGAGTCGGCGGATAGTAAAGGCCGCGCGACGGCAACTCAATTTGCGGCTGCCAGCAGGTTGCGCCGTCTGCGATCCCCTGCTCCACCAGACGCTTGATGCGATCGAGCTGCACTTGTGCCACGATGGCTCCGATGTCGATCGACTTGTCGAGCGGAGGCCCGGCACGCAGCGTGCTCAGACGATCTCGAATTTTTGCGAGGAGCGTTTCCGCAATGCTCTCCTGCATGAGCAGGCGCGAACCGGCGCAGCAGACCTGCCCCTGATTGAACCAGATGCCGTCCACCAGGCCTTCGACCGCGCTGTCGAGGTCGGCGTCTTCGAAAATAATGAAAGGCGATTTACCGCCGAGTTCGAGCGAAAGCCGCTTGCGGCTCGCTGCGGTGGCGCTTCGGATGATGCGGCCCACGTCGGTGGATCCCGTGAATGCGATCTTGGCCACCTCGGGATGCGCCACCAGGGCTTCGCCGGTAGTACCGTCGCCCGTAACGATGTTGACGACGCCCGGCGGCAGCCCGATTTCCTGGCAGATTTCTGCGAAGGCAAGCGCGGTGAGCGGCGTAAACTCCGCGGGTTTCAGTACAACCGCGTTGCCGGTCGCCAGCGCCGGCGCAATCTTCCAGGCCAGCATCAGCAGGGGGAAATTCCAGGGAATGATCTGGCCAACGACGCCGCACGCCGTGTATTCCGGAAACTCCTGATGCAACAGCTGGGCCCAACCGGCATGGTGATAGAAGTGCCGGACGACGAGAGGGATATCGATGTCCCGGCTCTCGCGAATCGGTTTGCCGTTGTCGATGGTCTCGAGAACCGCGAGGCGGCGGGAGTGCTTCTGCACGTTTCGCGCTAATGCGTAAAGATATCTGGCTCGCGCGTGCGGCGTGAGCGCCTGCCATTTTGGCAAGGCCCCGGCTGCGGCCCGCACCGCGGCGTCAATGTCTGCCGCCGACCCCTGTGCGATATCCGCGAGCTTCTCGCCGTTCGATGGATCCGTGGTTTCAAAGTACCCGCTTGCGAGCGGCGGCCGCCATGCGCCGTCGATAAAATGTCCAAAGCGGCGGCCGTGGCGATCCAGCCAGCCCAGAGCCTCTTTGGGATCCTCAGGTGCAGGACCGTATTCCATGGCGACGAATTTGTCGGCAATACTCATGATCGGTTCGGCCACCCGGCGCGGCTATCTCCCTACGCCAGGGGATGGCGATAGTCCGCCGAATAACGTCCCGTGACTTGGTGCTCCAGCTGCCGTTCGATATCGTTGAGTAGCCCGCTCGCTCCCAGGCGGAACATTTCTGCTCTCATCCAGGACAGGCCCAGTTCTTCCTTCATCAAGGCCAGCCAGTCGATGGATTGTTTGGCAGTACGAATTCCTCCGGCCGGCTTGAAACCGACGGCCATTCCGGTTTCCTGTGCATACTCGCGAATTGCCCGCGCCATCACGAAGCCAACGGGCAGGGTTGCGTTGGTGGGTTCTTTCCCGGTTGAAGTCTTGATGAAATCGGCGCCTGCCATCATGGCTACGAAGCTGGCCCGCGCGACGTTTTGCAGCGTGAGCAGATCGCCGGCACCGAGAATCGCTTTCAGGTGTGCGGTCCCGCAGGCAAGTTTGAAGGCTGCAATCTCATCGTAAAGCTCCTGCCACCTTCCGCTGAACACGTGAGCCCGGGTGATGACGACGTCAATGTCAGTGGCGCCCGCCTCTACCGAATGGTGGATCTCCGCGATACGCTCGGTCAGAGGAGACAGGCCCGCGGGAAATCCGGCAGAGACAGCCGCCACCCGCACTCCGCTCCCTGCGAGCGCGCGGACGGCGGTTTCCACGAAGGTGTGATACACACAGACGGCAGCAACTTTGATATTCAGATTTGCGATGCCCAGACGCTTGACCAGATCGTCCTGGATCGGACGCCGCGCCTTGGCGCACAGGCGGCGCACGCGTTCTTCCGTGTCATCGCCCGAGAGCGTGGTGAGGTCCATGCAGGAGATGGCACGCAACAGCCATGCCGCCTGCCAGTCTTGCTTCAGGGTGCGACGGGCCACGTGAGTCTGCGCTCTGCGTTCGACGGCGCTGGTGTTGACGCGAACCTGCTGCAGCCAGTCGAGATTCAGAGGGATGCCGCGGTTCGAAAGCAGGGAACGTCCAGCCAGAGCGGCCTTGACATCATCAGAAGCGTGGGCGAGGTTTTTTCCTGCCGGGAGATCGCCGATGCCAGACGCCGCGCCTTCCGCTTTATTTTCGACGCCCATGCCGGGAAGTTCCGTGATCGAGAAGCGTGGCTCATTGTACGGCAGATGTAGTCGAAAGAGTACACTGGCCGGGCGGTGAAGCCGGGCCCGATTTCCAATACCGCTGCAAATCTGGAGAAACGATATTCTTAACCGCATGCAACATTCACTTCTTCGCAGCGCACTTGCAGGCACCCTGCTCCTGATCGTGCTGACCGGAACGACTTCGGCTGCGGCGACGCCGAAAAAGATCATCTTCGATACCGATCCGGGCACGGACGACGCACTGGCCCTGATGCTCGCATTGAACTCTCCCGAGCTCGATGTGCGCGCCATCACCGTGGTGGCCGGCAACGTCACTGCAAATCAGGGCCTGGAGAACGCATTGCGGATGGCTTCTCTCGCCAACCGGTGCGACATTCCCGTCGCCGGCGGCGCGCAGCATCCGCTCTTTCAAAAGCTGATCACGGCAGAGTTCTGGCACGGCAAGAACGGCCTGGCGAATATCGAACTGCCTGCGAGCAAATGCAAAGTCGATTCGCACTTCGCCGCCGATCTCATTATTCAAATGGTGCATGCCGCGCCCCACGACATCACGCTGGTCCCGGTCGGGCCGCTGACTAACATTGCGATGGCGGTCTTGAAGGATCCCTCGATTGTTCCCCTGGTGAAAGAAGTCATCATCATGGGAGGTGCCATTTCCGGCGGGAATGTGAACGCGGCCGCCGAAGCCAATATTTATGGCGATCCCGAAGCCGCCCAGATCGTGTTCCAGGCAGGCTGGCCTTTGACCATGGTTGGACTGGATGTCGGCGACAAGACGCTGTTTTCCAAAAAATATCTCGATCAACTGGGACAGACCCACGGGCCGGTGAATGATTTCATTTACTCGGTGGCAAAGTTCCTGATCGATCTTTCGGCTCAGTTTGGGTCACCCGGGGCGCCGATGTACGATCCGCTCGCGGTTGGAGTGGCGATTGACGCGACCCTGGTAAAAGCTCCCGAGATGCATGTGGATGTCGAAACTCGCGGAGACTTCACCCGCGGTGAAACGGTGGCCAATCGGCATGGCTCGGTCGAGCGCAACGTGTTGCACGGCGGCCGCTACGTGATTGAAGGCCTGGACCCGGTTTCGCCCAATGCAAAAGTGTGTGTGGAAGTGGATGCCGACCGCTTTCTGCAGCTCTTCGTCTCCAGAATTAAAAACAAGTAGCGGGAGCACCACCAGGCGCCGCCGGGATGATCAACCTGCGCCTAGAATGGTCCTGCTCCGCCTTCGGGATTCCCAATGACTCTTCGCCGTACGCTCACTCTCGTTCTTCCTCTGCACTTCCTGGTCCTGATGCCCTTATCGGCCTGGGCTCAAAAGGTGCAAGCTGATCTGCTGGTCACCGGCGGCACGGTTGTAACCATGGACGCTGCGCGCACCATCCTCGACGACGGCGCCCTGGCGGTAAAAGGCGACACGATCGTCGAAGTCGGTTCACGCAGCCAGCTTGAATCCAAATATGCGGCGGCACATACCCTCGATGCTCGAGGCCAGCTGATCCTTCCCGGGTTCGTCAATGGCCACACGCACGTTCCCATGACCTTGTTCCGCGGCCTGCATGATGACGTCACGCTGAACGACTGGCTTTACAAATATATTTTTCCCGCGGAGGCCAGAAACGTGAATGAGGAGTTTGTCCGCTGGGGCACGCGCCTGGCCCTGGCCGAGCAGATTCGCGGCGGAGTCACAACTTTCGCGGATATGTATTACTTCGAGGACGCGGTGGCGGAAGAGACCAAAGCGGCCGGGGTGCGCGGCGTACTGGGGGAAACCTTCATCGACTTCCCCGCGCCGGACAACAAGAACGAAGCCGGGATGCTTGCCTATACCGAGAAGTTTTTGAGGAAGTGGCAGGGCGATCCACTGATTCATGCCGCGGCCGCGCCGCATTCCATCTACACCTGCTCGCAGAAGACCCTGCAGGATGCGGCTGCGCTCGCTCGCAGATATCATGCGCCCATCCTGATTCATACTTCTGAAATGAAGAAGGAGTGGGAAGACAGCGAGAAACAAAACGGAATGTCGCCGGTGCAATACCTGGACAAGATCGGCGTGCTCGGACCGGACGTGGTCTCTGCCCATTGCATCTTCGTGGACGCAGCGGACAGGAAAATACTGGCTGAGAGGGGGACAGGCTGCGTACACAATCCCTCAAGCAACATGATGCTGGCCAGCGGCGTTTCGCCGGTCGCCGAGTTGCGGGCAGCGGGAGTAGCGGTCGGACTCGGAACCGACGGCCCGGCCGGCAGCAATAACGATCTGGATCTGATGGAAGAAATGGATCTCGCCGCCAAGCTCGCCAAGATCACGAAGATGGACCCGCTGGCGCTCAATGCCAAAGCGGTGGTCGAAATGGCAACCATCGAAGGGGCTCGGGCTCTGCACATGGAGAAAGAGATCGGCTCGCTCGAGGCGGGGAAAAAAGCGGATTTCGTAATCATCGGGCTGAACGAACCCAACGCGGTTCCGGTGTATGACATCTATGCGGCGATTGCCTACGCGCTCAAGGGCAGCGATGTGGAAACCGTGGTGATCGGCGGGCGCGTGGTCATGCGCGACCGGAAGCTGCTGACCGTGAACGAAGAGCAAGCCGTGGCAAAGGCGCGGGAGTACAAAAAGACGATTGCCGCATCTCTCGGGCTGCAGTGAGAGACAGGTGGCCGCGGTTGCGATCACAATGCTGTAAGCTGGTTGCACCGTCGCGAATTAAACAGTGGGACGTATGCTGGCTCGCAAACTGGTTTTCTGGGAAGTCGATGTGCAGGCCGATTTCATGTTGCCTGGTGGCAAACTCTACGTGCCTGGCGCGGAAAAGTTGCTCCCCAACATCCGGCGGCTCACCGAGGCAGCCCGGCAGGGTTCCGTATTCCTCGTCTCGCACGGTTGCTATCACGTCGAAAATGATCCCGAGTTCGCCATATTTCCGCGGCATTGCGTGAAAGGTACACCCGGATCCCGGCTGGTTCCGGAGGCGCTCACGGATCGCTTCATCACGGTTGCGAACGAACCTGCGGCTGCCCTGCCGGTAAATCTTTCGAACTATCAACAGATCGTGCTGGAAAAACAGACACTCGATATTTTTGAAAGCCTGCATGCCGGCGAGCTCGTGGAACGGCTGGGACCGAACACAGAATTTGTCGTCTTTGGCGTGGTCACGGAATACTGCGTCGGCCTCGCTGCCAGGGGATTGCTGGCACGCGGGCGGCACGTATCGGTGGTGCGCGATGCAATTGAGACTCTGAATTCCGAGGATGGGAACAGGACCATAACTGAACTGCAAGCGCTCGGAGCGACGTTCATCACCACGGAACAGGCTCTTACGCTGGTGAATACAGCCGAATGACCCAGAATTTGCTTTGCCGTATCAGGCAGATGCGGTTGACACTCGAGGTTGAATCTTAGTATGGTTTTGCCCACCAGATCCAGGTTGTAACCTGACGTTCCAACTGGTCATTGTCCGCGACGACAATCCATCTTAATCGACCGCGATGTCTGTGAAGCCTGAGCACAAGAGTCTTGATTGTGGACTTCTCGTCCGGGTATTGTCGCTTAGCCTGCAACCTGCAATTTTGCTGGGGAAGCGTGTCCGAATCGCACCTGCGGCTTGGACCGCTCGAGGATTTCGATGCCAATGAGGACGGCGTTTGTGGTCATTCTCTGTTCCGTACTGTTCCCCATCTGCCCCCAACTTTACGCCCAGGCCACCGGAAGTTTTTCCGGCACGGTTGCGGACAATACCGGCTCTGTCGTATCCGGGGCTAATGTAAAGGCGACTGCGCAGGGCACCGGTATTGTTCGTGAGTCCAAGACCGACGACAGCGGACATTACCTGATGCCCTTGCTGCCGATTGGGCAATACACAATCGGGGTTGACGCGCAGGGTTTTGGTCCCAGCGAACAGAAAGATCTGCGGCTGCAGGTGGACGAGCACCGCGAACTCGACTTCGCCCTTT
Organism: Terriglobia bacterium; assembly: GCA_963814725.1. Taxonomy (GTDB): domain Bacteria; phylum Acidobacteriota; class Terriglobia; order Terriglobales; family Acidobacteriaceae; genus JAIQFF01. The sequence goes on along the minus strand of CAWFDY010000008.1, from coordinate 615,799 downwards.
CGCCGGCCTCGGTCACTTCAACCGTGGAAGTTAGCGCGACTGAGGTGTCGGTACAAACCACGGATCCAACGCTGGGGCAGGTAATTACCTCTCAGCAGGTGGCGCAACTGCCGTTGAATGGCCGCGACTTCGTGCAACTGGCCACGCTCACGCCCGGCGTGGTGCAGGAGACCAACCCGAACAGCTTCTTCAATGCCGGCCCCAGCAGTGAAGTATCGGCTCGCGGAACATTTTCGCTCTCCGTGGGCGGATCGCGAGCCAGCAGCACGGACTGGTTATTTGACGGCGTTGACAACAATGAACTCACGGGCGGCGGCATCGCCATTCTGCCTTCGATCGACGCCATCCAGGAGTTCAAGGTTTTCACTTACAACTATTCCGCAGAGTACGGAACGCGCGCGGGTCCGACCGTGCTGGTCACCAGCAAGTCGGGTTCGAACCAGCTCCACGGAACGCTCTTTGAATTTTTTCGCAACACCGATCTGGATGCACGCAGCTTCTTCGCCTCTTCAAGGGAACAGTTCAACCTGAACCAGTTTGGCGGCGCCCTGGGCGGAGCCATTCGAAAAGACAAGACCTTCTTCTTCGTGGACTACCAGGCCAAGAGGCAGCGGCATGGAATACCATTCCTGGGCCTGATTCCGACGGCCGCAATGCGGAATGGCGATTTCAGCCTCGATCCCTACGGCCAGCCCAATACTTTGCAGCTCAATAATCCGTACAACAGCCCGGCCTCGCCATTCTTGTGCGCTGGCGGCGCTCCGGTGATGCCGAATCCCGACGGCAGCCAGAGCCCCGTCCCCGGAAGCGTGCCTTGCGATGTAATCCCGGCCGCGCTCATCAATCCGGTGGGTCAGAAGATGATCGATCTTTATCCCCAGACCAACGCGAGCAACGCCGCCCTGGGCTACAACTTTACCAACGTGCCGGTCAGGAGCCTGAACGAGGGCGAGTTCGATGTGCGGTTGGACCACAACTTTTCCAATAAGGACTCCATTTTCGGACGGTTCAGCTATGACCAGGCAACTTCATTCGTGCCCGGCGGCTCACCGGGATTCGCGGAGCAGGGCGCATTCGCCAGCACTCAGGGCATTACCAACCACGGGCGCAACGTGGCCGTCTCCGAAACCCACATTTTCTCGGATCACAACATCAACCAGATCACGGCGGGCTTCAATCGAATCTTCAACCACATTTTGTCCTTTGGGGACCGGGGCTGCGAAGCGTCCAAGATTGGCATTCAGGGCGCCGATCTGAACAGCCTGTGCGGACCTCAGGCCGCCGGAGTGGTGAACCAGTCGGACAAGGATTGCATCAGTTGCGGCATGACCTCGACCCAGATCCTGACCGGGTACTGGTCGATTGGAGACCGCGGATTTGCGCCCTTCCAGGGCGGGACCAACGTTTACATGATCTCCGACTCGTTCGACATGATTCGGGGCAAGCATGACATCCGGGTAGGAGTTGGCATTCGCGCGCAGCAGTTGAATGTTCGTTCTAACGCATTCCAGGATGGATTCTTCCTGATCGGCAACGGCGGTACCTACACCGGGGACGGCGAAGCGGATTTGCTTTTGGGCCAGGTGGGGGGGGCCATCCACGATCAGACGTTCAACGGTGCAACCACCGGCCGGCGCTGGAAGATGTTCCGTCCCTACGTGCAGGATGACTGGCGCGTGACCCCGAACCTTACCCTGAATCTGGGATTGGCATGGGCGCTGGTAACTCCGGTCACGGAAGCCGAAAATCGCCAGGCGAACTATAACTTCCCTACCGGCCAATACCTGGTAGCCGGGCCGCCGGTGGCCGGCTGCACGACCTGCGTCCACTCGGACGCGGCCGCTGGCGTTCAGTTCGACAAAACTGCATTCGAGCCCAGAATCGGCCTGGCATGGAAGGTGTTCGGCAGTCCTAATACTGCGCTCCGCGCCGGATATGCCATATTCCACGATTCCTCGTGGAACCAGGGTGCACAGGGGCTTTGGCTGAATCCCCCATATCTTGCCGAATCGGATAATTTCAATAATTTCCCCGGCAATCCTTGCCCTCTGGGGGGAACCAATTGCGGTGTGGCCCAAGCGTTCCTGCCCATCATCACTCCACCGCTGAACCCCGATACGTTCCAGGGTACGAGGCTATGGCAGAATCTTGACTTCAAGCAGGGCAGGGTTCAGCAGTTCAACATTAATGTGGAACATCAATTGCCCGGTCAGGTGGTGCTTACGGCCGGATATGCGGGATCTCGCAGTCATCACATTCTGGTCAGCGGCCTGAACGTCAACCTGGCGTCCCCGGCGGCATGCGGCGTTGTCCCCGGATATACCCTCGGTTGCGGTCCGGGAGGAACGGCCTTCGCTTCGCCGGTACCGAATCCGTTTATCTTCGTGGGAAACTTTAACGATGCGGGCAACGCCACCTACAACTCACTTCAGATAAAGGCCGAGACCAAGAGCGCCCGGCACGGCATCTACGCCCTGCTCGGCTACACCTATTCGCATACGTACGATTCCGGCTTCGCCGACAACCTGGGCACGACCCCTGGTGCCACTTACTGGCCGCTGCCCGGTACCATCGGCGCGGACTGGGCGCGCTCCCAGATCAACCTGGATCACCAGTTCACCGCCAGCGTGATCTACGAACTGCCATTCGGGAAGGGCAAAGCATTCGGCGGCGGCTGGAGCGGGCCGGTCGAGGCGGCGCTGGGAAACTGGCAAGTCACGGTGATTGAGAAAATCACCTCCGGATTTCCCCTGTTCGTGGTCAACAGCAACAACGGTATCTTCAGCGGATCCGGAGTGAATTTTGCCTGGAACGGAAACAGCCTGAACCGTCCCGATCAGGTGGGCGATCCGAACAAGGCTGGCCCCGTGGCCGCGAATCCGGGATGCAGCGCGCCATCTGAAGTGCACACGATACAAAACTGGTTCAACCCCTGCGCCTTCATCCCCGCGCCCGACGGAGAACTCGGCGACGCCAACCGCGCTCCCGCCACTGGGCCCGGCTTTTCAAACACCGACTTGTCGCTCATCAAGAAATTCCGCGTAACCGAGCGGGTGGGGCTGGATTTCCGGACCGAGTTCTTTAACCTCTTCAACCATCCCCAGTTTTATTTGACGGGCAGCAGCCTGACCCAAATGCAGGACATCAGTGCGCCTTCAACCTTTGCCAAGGTGACACAGACCGTGAACAACCCGCGCGTGATTCAGTTCGCGCTCAAACTCAACTTCTAGGAGCTTGCACTGGGTTTTTGCCGACGTCCGCTTTCATTGCGCCCGTTGCGGAATTTCTTAGCGATCTTTGCGGTCAAAAGCTCTTAACTGCAAAGTTCGCAAAGGACGGCCGCAAAGATCGCAAAGGGAACGCACGGGCTTTTAGCGGGATTGCGATTCGGGCGCTGGGCTTCGCAGGGTGTAAACGAACTGACGGCTCTCACGCCGCTCGCGCTCAACCTGATCGTCTGTTTTCTTCGATATCTGCTGGTAGAGCTGAACCTCCTGTTGAGCTTTTTCCTTTTCTCCCGTCCGCTTGTAAACCTGGGCCAGGCGGTAGTGCGCTTCTTCCATCTCCGGGTTTGCCTGGATCGCTTTCCGGTAGCTCAAGATGGCGCCGGGAAAATCATTTTGCGCCGAATCGAGAATACCCAATTGCAGGTAGGCAACTGCAAGCTTCGGATCAAGCTGCACTGACTTGTTCAGCTGCAGCTGCGCATCTGCCAGGGCCTGGTTATCGTCCGGTCCCTTCCGGCGTTTCCATAGGCTGAGCCCGTAGTAATAGCGGGCCAGCGCATTTTGCGGTTGAAGTTCAGTGAACTGCTTCAGCTTTTCGAATGAGCAGGCCGACTGGGCGGTTTCGACGCTCTGCATCTTTCCTAAAAAAAGGTAAGGCTCCGGATCGTTGGGATTGAGGTCGGAGGCCTCGCAGAGACGCAATGCGGCCTGATCGTACGAGCCGTGGCTGTACCAGGACACTCCCAGTGCGACCAGCATCCGGGCTGACTGAGGAAACAGACGATTGCCTTTGCTGAAAACGTCGATCGCAGGTTCAACCGCGCGATGCTGCAGCAGCTCCGCTCCCCAATCGAACAAATTCGATTCGCTTGGATTCAATTCCGCTGCGCTCTGGTACTCGCGCACCGCCTCAAGGGGATTCCCGGAATTCTCTTGAATGTCGCCGAGCAGGTGGTGGACTGCCGCTTGCTGCCGCGGAGTGAGGCTGTCTCTCGATGGATCGTGAGTCAACAGTGCTTGCGCCTTGGCGCGCGCCTGCTGGTTTTGGCCGGCGACCGCATACGCAGACGCCAGCAGGTACGAGTTTTCGTAGTCGCCAGGCTTGAGCCGGGCCGCTCGTTCCAGGTACGGGAGGGCTTCCGGGCCCTTGCTGTCACCAAGCAGCAGCTTTCCCAGCCTGTGATTCGCGTCGAAGTTTGCCGGCTCACGATCCGCCGCGCTCCGTAAAGAACGCTCATCCGGATTTGTGCCCGACGTCTGCTGGTTCGCCGGTGCGCCGAGAGTCGTCACGTCTTTGGCCAAAGATTCTTTGGTTCGCACCATGGTGTTCGAACCGTGTCCGCCAAGATTGGTGCCGTCGGTCACGCCGGCCACGGTGAATTGAGGCTCGTCGGAAAACTGCGGAGTCCCTCCGCCCGGTTTGTCCGAGACGGATCCTTGCGCCGGAGCTGCAGCAGGCGACTGGAGCTTCAGGTCGAAGGTCTTGCTGATATTTGCGCCAAGATCGCACGGGCCGAAGGTGGCGCTGCCATATCCCGCCGCCTCTACGCGCACCATGTAACTGCCCTCGCGAATTCCTGAGAAGCGATAGTTCCCTGCCTTGTCTGTGTGGGCCGATGCGATCTGCGCACCGCCGCCGAGTTGCAGATACACGGTCGCGGCAGCAACCGGACGATTTCCCGTGTCGCGAACAGTGCCTTGCAAAGTCGCCGCACCCGACCGCTGAGTTTGAGTCGGAGCTGACTGTCCGTGAAGCGAATAGGGAGTGAGCGAAACCAACAGGCAGGTCGCCAGGCAGAAAACGAGGCGTTCGGATAGCCGAATCGTTATTCGGAAACAGCCCATAAGACAAGACAGCAATCTGAAGGATGTTAACTGCAGGCGCAAAACATTTTAGTCGTTGGGATTGCCACTCGCAAACCGCGGGAAATGCGGGCCGGTGCTGAAATTGGATGCACATTCACGATGGCGCCCAAACTTCAGTGCCCGGCTAACTGATCGAGCATCTGCTGCGCCGGGGTGTAGTCGGGTCGCCGCTTCAGCAGTTCCTGCAGCACGCCGCGAGCCTTGTCGAGAGCACCCTCGAGCGCGTAGAGCCGCGCCAGGTTCATGTAGGACTGGTCGAATGCGGGCGCGACTCTGATGCTTTTTTCGAAACTCGCCACCCCCTCATCGCGCCGTCCGCTGCGCAGGTAGAGTACGCCGAGGTTATTCAGAGCTTCGGGATAATCCGGCCGGAATTGCAGGGAACGCTGCAGATATTCATCCGCTTGTTCATTGTCATTCAACTGGGCAAAGACCATGCCCAGGCTGTAGTTCGCCTCCGGATCCTGCGGACCGATTGCCACTGCCCGTTCCAGAGTCTGGCGGGCGGCGTCCCAATTCTTCTCTTTACGATAGGCGTTACCCAGATTCGTGAGCGCGATCAGGTGATCGGGGTTGAGCTTGAGCACTTCCATGAAATACGAGATGGCTGCAGCAGTTTGCCCATCGCGCGCAGCCAGCAGTCCGAGGTTGTTCCATGAGTTGGCAAGAGTGTCGGGATAGCTGGCTTGCACTTTGATTGCGCGTTCGAAGCTGTCGCGGGCTTCGCCGGACTTCTGCTGCTTCAAATAAACGCTGCCCAGCCCGTAGAGCGCCTCGGCGCTCGATGGATCGTCGCGCAATGCCAGCCGGAAAGAGGCTTCAGCCTGGTCGAGATAGCCTCGTTGAAAAAAGACCGAACCATAGCTTAGATAATTCCGCTGAACTTCCAGTGATGCGCCCACGCCGGCGAAGGGCAACCCTTTTTCCAGCCGCTGGGCAGCGGTCTGGGGAATGTTCTGGAAGTCATGCTCCACGTGGCCGGGGTTCACTGCTCCCAGATAGACCTTCACGATGTCGCCGCCTGCGTCTATCAGAAAGGAGGTTGGAAGGCTCAGGTCGCGATGGCGGTCGAACAGATAGCGATAGAGAATGTTGTAAATGGCGGCTACATCATCGGACCCTTTCAGGATGGGGAACGAAAGCCGGCTATCCCGTACCAGGGCGCGCGCTCTTTCGGTGTTGTCATCGACATTGACGGCGAGCAACGCCAGGCCTTGCCTGGCCCAACGTTGATGCACCCGGTTAAAAGCCTTCATGTCGTTCTGGCTGCCGGCTGACGCTGAGAACCAGAAATTGAGCAGCAGGGGCTTGCCGCGAAGGGCGGCCAGGGTGCGGATCTGTCCGTTGAAATCGGGGAGTGAGAAGTCGGGTGCGGCCATCGGAGCCAGCAGCCAGGTTTCGATTGATTCAGGAAGCAGGTCAGCTTCATGCGGAGCTCTTGACCGCGAAGGAGCCGGCGAACTTTGCGCCTGGCTCTTAGCGGGCCCGGAGGGCTTAAACGGTTCCAGCTGCGATGGCTGGGACCCTTCCTCAACCCAAATGATGTGGTTCAGTGGAAGCCCGTCGAGCTGCTGCACTCTCCCGCTGGGCCAGCGGATTGAGGCCCGCACCGGGGCCTGCGTGTCTCCCAGGCCAAAAAATATCTCTTTGCTATGCTGCGAAAGAAATCCTGAGCCAGCCTGAAGCGTGCGAGTCTGACGCAGTTTTCCAGCCTCCAGCGTAATCGCCGCGCCGATCGCGTCCCGGTTACTCTTGCCAATACCGCGCAGGCGGAACGCGATTGACGGAGCAAGCCCTTCCATTACATTCCGCAGCAGCTTCAATTGCGGGCCGTTGCGATTCTTCAGAAATATTTCCTGACGCCCGTCATGATCGAAGTCGGCGAGAGCGAAAGCCCTGCCATCCTCAAGGAAGTCCAGGTCCACGGCGCCGGAAACGTCGGAGAAAGTTCCGTCGCCATTGTTGGCGAAGAATACATTTCGCTCATAGCCGCTCCAGGTTCCGTCGGAGCGGATCAGCTCGTTTAGCGCATTCCATCCTTGTTCGTAGGGTTGCGACGGTTTCGCCTCCTCCGGTGAGTTGGCGACCACCTGCCGCCAGAAAAAACTGTTCAAGTCATCGCGCAACGGGCCGGACACCATTCCATTCGCGACGTATAGATCTGAAAAGCCATCGTGGTCGAAATCCCAGGCGTCGCTGGACCATGCCCACCGTCCCACTTCAACTCCAGCGGATGCGCCGGCGTCCTGGAATCTGCCGCTCGTTTCACCTTGAAACAGCGAGTTGCCCTGGGCGTGCTTGCGATAGAGAGCGCGAATATTTTCGGGCGCGTCTTTCTGAAAGACCTCCTGAGTTGAGATACGCAAGCCGGCGCCAGACCACATATTCGCCACGTAGAGGTCGTCGGCGGCATCCTTGTTGTAGTCGAACCAGCAAACGCTCATGCCGGCTCCGACATCTTCAACTCCCGCCGGGGAAGCCACATCCGTAAAAGTTCCATCGCCGTTATTGCGGTAAAGGTTCTTCCGGCCAAAATCGTTGACCACATAAAGGTCGGGCCAGCCGTCGCGGTTGTAATCGCTCCAGCCGCAACAAAAACTGTAACGGTTATTGTTCTGGTTAAGCCCCGTGGCGGCGGTTACATCGCGGAATGTGCCATCCCTCTGATTTCGCATCAGGAAATTTGGAGGGCCATTCCGGGCGTCGAAGTACGGCGAGGGATACTTGTACTGGTCCGTGCCCTGGTAATAGAGGTAAAGGCAGAAATAGATGTCCAGCCAGCCGTCGCAGTCGTAGTCGGCCACGGCGGCCCCGGTGAAAGTTCCTGCAGGCGCTTGGAGGAACTGAAAGGCGTCGGGCTTCTGATGAAACTTTCCGCTTCCGTCGTTCAGAAATAACAAAGGGCCATTGGTTCGGACCACGATCAGGTCCTGATGGCCGTCGTTGTCAAAATCGGCAAAGAGCGCGCACGCAGTATTTTCAAGAATGCCGACACCGGAGGCTTCCGTGACATCTTCGAACGTTCCGTCGCCGCGGTTTCGGTAAAGCCGGTTGGGCAGGCCCGCGGGTTGGCAGACATAAAGATCGTCGAAGCCATCGTTATCGATATCGCCGACCGAGACTCCGTTGTGCCCGTAAAGGTCAATGCCGCATGCAACATCGAGAACGGATCGCCAATAGTCGGCCCCATGCAGCAATTGCGCTGCATAGGACGGATTGGCGGTAAACGCGGGCGCCGTGACGTCGGCAAAGACGGGAGCGGCAGAGCGGCTCTGAGTTTCGCCCAGCACTCGCCAGCGGCGCACGCGAAACTCGCCCGCCGCCGGAGACTCCCATTCGAGTTCCCATTGGCCGACCCGTTGTTCGCGATGGAAGTCCCTGCCCTGGCCTACCAGTTCGTATCGCACGCCGGTACGGAGCGACTGGGGAAAGGCGGGAGCCGAAGCGGAGAGAGGTCCCGCTTCAATACTTGTGACCTGAAAGTCAGCGGTGAGGAACTGGGAAAAAGACTCCATCGCCGTACGCAAGTCACGGAGAAAGGCGTCCGCCGCGATGGAGGACTCGTTGGCAAATTTGTTCTGGCGGACTTCGACCGCCGGACCGGAGCGGACCATGCGCGATTCAACCGGCCGGAATGACATTCCCGAAAAGCTCGACGCCAGAACCCGTTTCACGGCATTCACGTCCTGCGGAGAACTAAAAAAGTCGGCACGCCACTGTGCAAGAATCGCCGCAATCTGGTCATGATATTTCTCCGTGACGAAGTCGTCGAGGCCGGCTTGCGTCTTGAGCAGCGTGGCCTCTACCGGCAATTGAGCGCGATAGCGAGGATGCAGGTGGAATTCGCCGGAAGATGGAAGATCCGGCGAATCGGAGGCGTAAGCGAAAGGAAATTTGAGCCCGCCCAGGGCGGCAGGCAGGAACAAAGCCGCGGAGGCGCCCTGGCCGCAGCGGGCTAGAAAGTCGCGCCGGCCCGGGTCGGCCAGATCGCACTTCGTTCCGGCAGGCTTCCGTTCTCTCCTGCCCGCACCAGACTGGTACTGCTTGGACATTCCGTTGTGAGAGGGAAACTAACATTCTCCCAACATCGGGTCAAGATGGCCGGTACGTGCGGTTCGCGGCGTTTTCTGCTGGAACAGCAGCTTCGGGAACTTGCCTGAGACTTTGCTGCACCAGCCAGGCCACGGTTGCCAGCATTCCAATCCATCCCAGAAAATTCACGACGGCGGCAATTTTGGTGTCGTAGGGCAGCACGCCTAACGAGGAAAAGATGGTATGCCAGTCGTGCTCGATGTAGTCGGAGTCGCCGGCTGTGACCAGCGGCAGAAGCATCGCACGTGCATCGGCCATATAGGTCGCGGTGTAAAGCCAATTTTCAAAAAAGAAAAATGAGCAGAAGGCGAATGCGGTGGCTTGCCTTTGGCTGAAGAAATATGCTGCGAGCATGCACGGCACGAGCCACTGCAGAAGAGTGCCACCCCAGAGTCCGAGCGTTGGCCCGAACCAGCCGAACAGGAGATGTCCGCCCTCGTGCACCACCAGATTGGCCAGATCGATGAAGAGAAATGCGCCGTGCCGGGTGAAGGCGTAAAACAGAAAGCCCGCGTAAAAGACCAGCCATGCAGCGAGGCTGTAGCGAGGGGTGGGACGCCAGTCCTGTGCAAATATGTTCTGCAAGTACTCGCCCATCCCGCGGATTGTAACCGGATCGCTGCGCTCGCCACAGGTTACGGCGGTGCTCGTGCGTCGGAGCGTGAGGATGAACTAGCGAGTAGATCCGCCATGCAGGTTGAGCCCGTATAATCAAACCCGGACGGACTGGTATCCAACGCATTTATGTGGATGAGAGCTCATCAATGGATCGTCACGCTGGGGCTGCTGACCCTGGTGCTGGCGGCTGCCGTCGGTCTGATCCTGACTCGTCAGTCGGCACAATCAGCGCCCCCGAGTTTTACTGGACGCAGGCCTCCGATTGTGGATGAACAGCCTCTTTTTACTGCACGCTCCATGGTAGCCCTCGCGTCGGATTGGGATGAGCAGCGCTTCTCCAAGCAGGCTCTTAAAGTTGCAGATCACGCGGTGGACATTTCATTCGCCTACGAAATGCGCCAGGCTACCGAGCATCCCGCCCCGCCGACACCCGAAAGCAAAAAACTCTTTGCCGAGGAAAAGCGGGATGATGCGGCGGTCAGAGCGGATACCGACAGGGTCGAGCAACTGCAGAAGCAGCTGGCGGCCACGAAGGATGATCACGCGCGGGACACACTGCAGCAACAGATTGATTTAACCAAGGCCCAGCTCGAACTCGACCAGGATGAACTGGAAGATGTCAAAGCAGACCTGATCCGCTCAGGCGCCGATCGCCTGAGCCGAATTCAGCGCCAGTTCACCCGTCACGAGGCGACCCAGAAAGAGTATGAGACCAGCAATCCCCAGACGAACGCGAGCAATGCCGGCGGGAGCGCCCGGAACGGTTCCTCCTCTGCGATTGCCCAGCTCTCCGCATGGAACACCCTCCGGGACAAGACATTCAAGTTGCAACAGGCGTTGGATGAAGCGAAGCAGGGCAGCAGCAGCCTGAAGCAAAGCCACGACACGCTGCAGGGCCAGGTCGCCATGGAGGTCTCGAACAAAGAGACCATCGCGCAGCAGGCCAAGAGCAAGGTTGAGGCGAATTCCGGAAGCGGCGGCAGCTCCGCCAGCAGCACGGCTTCCGCGATCACTTCGCTGCATCAGATTTCCGTAGACCAGAAAGACCTCAGCGATCTCGACAAGCGCATACAGGACCAGGACGATCTGGCCTCCGCGTACGGTAACTGGATCGACGTAGTCAAGGTTCGGCGGCGCGCGATTGAGCATGCCATGCTGCAATCCGCCATGCTGATTTTATTGGTGGTGTTCGGGGTCTATCTGGGCAACCGGCTGGTGGATCATTTCTTTGTCGGGCTGGCGGTGGAGCGCACTCGCCTGCATACGCTTCGCGGCGTTATTCGTTTCGCGGTACAGGCGCTGGGCTTGTCGCTGATCGCATTCATACTCTTCGGCCTGCCGGACCAGATGTCCACATTCCTCGGGCTGGCCGGCGCTGGGCTTACGGTTGCGTGCAAAGACTTCATCATGGGATTTATCGGCTGGTTCCTGCTGATGGGCCGCAACGGGATCCGGGTGGGCGATTGGGTGGAAATCGATGGAGTGGTGGGCGAGGTGGCGGAAATCGGCCTGCTGCGCACGGTGTTACTCGAAACCGGAAACTGGACCGACAGCGGACACCCCACCGGCCGCAAAGTCGCATTCGTAAACAGTTTTGCGATTGAAGGACACTTCTTTAATTTCTCGACTACCGGACAATGGCTGTGGGATGAAGTCGAGATTCTGGTTCCGTCCAGCCAGAATCCGTATCCCGTGATCGACGCCATTCAAAAAATGGTCACCGAACAAACTCAGGCCAACGTGTTCGCGGCCGAACAGGAATGGCAACGCTCGACCAGCCGTTACCGGGCTCAACCAGTTTCAGCAGCGCCGGCAGTGAGCCTGCGCCCGACCAGTTCTGGAATTGACGTTCACGTGCGATACATCACGCGGGCGGGTGAGCGACACGCGATGAAGACCCGCTTGTACCAGTCGCTCGTCGAGTTGCTGCACGGGCGGCAGGATGCTCCCGCGGCCGCAATCGCCAGCGCAAAAGCGGGCCACTAGGCGCGCGGCTTTTGCGGCCTGCCAGTTCTTTCCTCTACATCCTTCAACAAGCCATCTTTGATTGCAGCTGGCAGATGCGAGCTGTTCAATATCTCCCGCACGGCGGGCCCGGGCAACGAGCGCGAGAATTCCAGCGCGCAGCGCAACGGCGTTTCGCGGTTGTGCAGCAGCGCGATGCGGATCTCGCGTCGCGGCGACCACTTCGAATGGTGGCAGACGGCTGAGACTAATGCCTCCGGCGCGTCCCGCCGCATCAGGGCTTTAATGATGGCTGATTCCGTGAGACGGGAATTCTCCAGCGCGGCAGCGATCACGCGCCGCTCGCCTTCGAGCAGCAGGGCCGCGGCCACGCGCCCCGAAGCCCGGCGCGCCAGCGAGAGCCGCTCTCCGTGCGCCAGCCTTTCAAGCCGATTGATGAGCGACTCCTCGGCTGCCATTTTGATGTCGGCAGCAACCAGCGGAGTCAGCGCCACCTTCATCAGGTCGAAAGTAAACAGATGCCTCACCATGGGAACCGAGATGTGGCGCGGCGTTCTGTGATGTTCGATCAGCGCTAACCTCACTTTGCGGCTCTTAAGAAGGTTGCTGTTCCGGCTGAGGCGATCGTGAACATGAGTGGGAAGATCGCTGCGCTTTAAAAGAACCAGGGCGAGGTCCTCGGTAAGGCCGGGGTCCGATGCGGCAGCCGAAAGGCCTTCGGGAGACACGCTGCGGACGGCCTCAGCGACTGCGGTCTCGGTCATGGGGTCGGTTGTATCGAGCTCGGTTGGATCGAGCTGAGCTGAATCGGAGTGAGTTGGATCGTTGACAGGCATGCGCGAACTATCCATCGTCAGGCTATTTACCGGGCCTCTATACTGAACGTTATTTTTCTCCATCCTTGCGCGCCAGTTCCAGCGCTCCCCGAACCGGATCAATCACGCTGGGATTGAGGGTGGCGCCGGGGTGCTGCGAAAGAAGGCCATTGTAAAAAATCTGGCATACCTGCACGGAGCTGGCGAACACACCGCCGGACATGGCCACCGCGAGAGCGCCAGGGTGCGGGAACAGACGCCTGATTACGATTCCCGCAATGTCCGCCAATTGAGTCCCGGCCTGCGTCAACACCGCATGCGAGATCAAGTCACCGGAGTTTGCCTGGGCAAGCACGGTTGGAAACAGGGCCGCGAAGTCCGGTGATGGCATGGCGTTCGCTGACAGCACCAGCTGTTCGCGAGTTTCCAGATGCCAGGACTTTATCAAGCTCTCGAGCAGGGGCGGGATTTCACCATGATTTTCGTCCCACGCGCGCAAAGCGGCGGCCACGGCGGCGCGCCCGATCCAGTGCCCGGAGCCTTCGTCCGAAATCGCGAATCCCCATCCGCCGGCGCGTGCGATCTGCCCTTCGCGATTGCGTCCGTAGGCGATCGAGCCGGTGCCGGCAATCACGATCACGCCGGGGCCGCTGCCGAAAGCCGCCTCGAGAGCGATCACCATGTCTCCCACGACTTTGATTTGGACGTGAGTAGTTCCATCGGATTTGCCGTCGGGAGAAATGATTTCCGCGATGATGCCTCTTACAACTTCACTGATCTCCGGCCGCGCTGCGCCGGCCAGGCCCACGCAGACCCGATCGATTCGGGAAGGCTTGAGGTTGGCGACGGTGCAGGCTTGCCGAACCGCCTGCGCCAACGACTCGCGGGCCTGGGCCTCTCCAACACGAATCACGTTGCTTCCCGCGGCCGTCCCCGTGCCCAGAATCGAAGTTTCGTCTCCCAGCAGACACGAAGTCTTGCTGCCGCCGCCGTCGATGCCGAGGAAGATGGCCACGAGCGTATTTCTACCACAAGAGTTTGCCGCCCGACCTGACACCGAAGTACCAACGATGTCTATCCCCTGGGATGAACTTGACGAGGCAGGTACCTCGCAGCAGATTCAGGATTCTTTCCCCTTGGAGACCGCTACTCTGGAATACATCCCGCGGCGACGGCAAGATGGCCGCGCGACCGCCGGCGGGTCGCCGGTGCTACGGTTTCCTCCATGGTTCTCGACAAGATTGACCTCGCCATCATCGCGATTTATCTGGCGGGAATCACGCTGTTCGGATTGCGCTTCCGCAAGAAACAACGAACCCTGCGCGACTATTTTCTCGCGGATCGCAATATTCCCTGGTGGGCCATCGCTCTCTCGATCGTCGCCGCGGAAACCAGCACGCTCACCATCATCAGCATCCCCGGACTGGCGTACGACACCAATCTCGCCTTCCTGCAAGTGGTGATGGGATACGTGGTGGGACGCTTCATCATCAGCTTTGTGCTGCTGCCCCATTATTTCCGCGGCGATCTGTACACCGCATACGAGCTGATCGAACGGCGTTTCGGGAAGAGATTGCGGTCACTCACGGCCGGCCTTTTCCTGGTGACGCGCGCCGCTGCCGAGGGCGTTCGAGTTTATGCCGTCTCGATCGTCGTTGCCATCGCGCTGGGGACTGGCGAAATCGCATCTATCGCCATCATCACCGTGCTGACGCTGGTCTATACCTTCGAGGGCGGGCTGGCAGCCGTGATTTGGACCGATGTGGTGCAGACAGTCATCTACGTCGGCGGAACGCTGGTCGGGCTGTTTACAATTCTGCATCTCGTCCCCGGAGGCTGGCCGGCGATTCATCATCTCGCAGTCAGTACGGGCAAGCTGCAGGTTTTTGACTTCACTCCAGACTTCTGGAAGCCCTATACATTCTGGGCGGGATTGATTGGCGGAGCCTTCCTCACCACAGCCAGCCACGGTACCGATCAATTAATCGTTCAACGGCTGCTGGCAGCGCGAAACCAGCGACAGTCCGTGACCGCGTTGCTTTCGAGCGGAGGAATGATCCTGTTCCAGTTTGCGTTGTTCCTCATCGTGGGGGTCATGCTGTTTGCGTTTTATCGGGTGCCTTCGGCGACGTTCGGACGTGCGGACAGAATTTTTCCGACGTTCATCGTTACCCAGATGCCGCACGGGATTTCGGGACTGCTGATCGCGGCGATTCTGGCGGCGGCCATGTCGAACCTGAGCGCGGCGCTCAACTCGCTCTCTTCCACTTCAATCATCGACTTCTATCTGCGGTGGCATCCGCAAAGCGACGAGGCCCGCAAGATCCGGCTTTCGCGGATTGTGACTTTGTTCTGGGCCGTGCTGCTGTTTGGGCTGGCCGTGCTGTCACTGCATAAAGTTGGCAGAGTCATCGAGGTGGGACTGCAGATCGCATCGGTGGCGTATGGCGCTTTGCTCGGAGTGTTTCTGCTGGGAGTGCTGACCCGGCGGGCGAATCAGAATGGCGCAATGGTGGGAATGCTGTTTGGGTTTGTGACTGAGTTGTATCTGTGGCTCGATACCAGGGTGCCATGGACCTGGTACGTGGCGATTGGAACTGTGGTGACGTTTGGGGTCGGGTATGCGGTTAGTTTGATGGCAGCTGAGAGCTTTTAACCGCAAAGGGTGCAAAGTACGCAAAGAAAACCAGAGGGAGAGTCAAAACGGGACTATTACCGATTTTCTTTGCGTCCTTTGCGGAGTCCTTTGCGACCTTTGCGATAAGCTTTTGATCTTGAGAAGCCCCCGACCTTACCCGCGAGATTATTGGCGCCGCCATGTCGGTCCATCGACAACTGGGTCCTGGACGGTTGGAATCCGCGTACGAAGTATGCCGGTCAACAATTATCTTGGGCCGATTGAGGTTGTCAGCTAAGGTCAAAAGCTAACCTCAAAGGTCGCAAAGTAAGGCCTACAAGTCTGTTTCATCCTGCCCGTATATACTTCCCCCTCCTGTTATGGCCGCTCCCACTGAACTTGCGCGCGATCTGCGGTTGAGCCATGCCACCGCGATTGTGGTCGGCACGATTATCGGGAGTGGGATTTTTCTCGTGCCGGCCGAGATGATGCAGGCAGCCGGTTCGGCGAAGCTGGTTTATTTGGCCTGGCTGGTGGGCGGGCTACTGTCTTTCTTCGGAGCCATGACCTACGCCGAACTGGGAGCCATGAAGCCGCAAGCCGGCGGCGAGTACGTTTACATCCGCGACGGCTACGGGCCTTTGCCGGGATTTCTATACGCCTGGACCTGGTTTCTTATCGCCAAGCCAGCATCGATCGCCACGCTGGCGACCGGCTTCGTGCGCGTGCTGGGCAACTTCCCTGCCCTGAATTTTTTCGCCCATGACGCCATCGCCGCGCTCCCAGTCACGTATGGGCAACTGGTCGCGATCGCGGCGGCCATCCTGATTTCCTTGCTGAATTACATCGGGATCAAGAAGGCCGGCGACTTTCAACTGGTGTTCACTTTTTTGAAGGTAGCCATCATTCTCGCCGTCGTGGTCATCGGACTCGGCTACGGCGGTGGAGAGTGGCACAATTTTGCCGGCACATTTACCGGCGCTCAAGGTGGAATCACCGGATTCATGGCGGCGCTGGTTGCTGCCTTGTGGGCCTACGACGGGTGGAATGACCTGAACATGGTTTCAGGGGAGATCAGAAATCCCGAACGCAGCATCCCGCGCGCCTTGATCTTCGGCGTGGCACTGGTGGGAATCCTGTACATGCTGGTGAATGCGGCAGTGCAGTACGTATTGCCCGTAGCGGCCATCGCCGCATCGCCGAGGCCCGCGTCGGACGCCCTGGCCGTGGTCCTCGGAGGCTGGGGGGCGGGTTTGGTGTCGGCCGGCATGGCGCTCTCCATGCTTGTGGCCATGAATGGCACGGTGATGAGTGGCGCCCGCGTGCCCTACGCCGTCAGCCGCGACCGGTATTTCTTTTCCGCGATGGCGGAAGTGCATCCCCGCTTCCGTACCCCGGCAGTCGCGATTGTGGTGCAGGCTGTACTGGCCATTGTCCTGCTCTTGCTGGGAGGCAGCTTCCGCCAGTTTTTCTCGCTCGCGATTTTTGCGGAATGGCTTTTTTACATGGTCGCGGGTACGACAGTGTTCGTATTTCGAAAGCGGGAGCCAGACGCCGTCCGGCCTTATCGCGTCTGGGGATATCCGGTGGTTCCCATCCTGTTTGTTCTGGCTTCCGCCGTGCTGCTCTACTTCACTTTCCGGGACAATTACCCGAATTCCGCCATTGGCTGCCTGGTAATTCTGGCTGGTGTACCGGTTTTCTATGGTTTTGCCCGGAGGCGTAAGGAAAGTGTCTGAAGTTTCTCAGGTTTGATGCCCGGGTTTAGAGCGATTCCTGGATTGGGCATTACGACGGTTACTGAAGGACACCCCCGCAGGGCACGTTTACCCCTCGTCCATTCTCTCGTAAGTTAGAGCTTCCACCCGGCGCAACTCTCCCCAACGCTCGGGTCCCAATTGGAGTTCAATGCATGGCTACGTCTGAAGGCTTTCAGTTAGGGCTGCTGCCCGAGCGCAAGATGGATCGGCGCGCGCTGGCAGCCAGTTACAGCTTCCTGATATTTCTGTTGATGGTGATGGTCAACATTGGCTGGATCTGGCCCGACAGTCTGAACATCGCGCGGCAGTATCACGTCACCGAACTGATCCCCATGCCGAGGTTGCAGCCTGAACCCTTGAAGATAAAACCGCAGCGCACTTTGACGGCCAAATTGTTGCCCAAGGCGCCGGTTTTTGAGACTCCAAAGCTGACCGTGCCGCGAGAGATACGGGCGCCGCGTCCCCAACAGCCCGACATAGCACCGCCCAAAATTGAAGTTAACAATTTCACTCCTTCCGTGGTAAAGCAGGTTACAGGGGGAGCGCGTCCGGCATTGATTGTCCATACCGGCGAGTTTGGCAGTTCAGCAACTCCAACCGTCAATGCGCCGATCGAAAAGGTACAGACGGGGGGATTTGGCGATCCTAACGGTATTGCAGGACAGGGTAAGGCGAATGCTCACCTGGTGGCGGCCAGCACAGGTTCATTCGATCTGCCGCAGGGTGCGGGAAACGGCAATGGAGCAGGAGGGGCGAACGGTATTAAGGGAACGATCGCCAGCGCTGGATTCGGCAACGGTCTTGCCCAGGCTGGACAAGGCGATGGCCGAAGCAACGGGCGGGGCGCTACCGTACAGACCGCCGGTTTCTCGGCGCAGCAGTTCAGCCAGGGTGGTGCGAGGCCGAAGGAGGCGGATATTGGACCCGCGACGTCGCCTGTGGAAATCATCTCCAAGCCCAATCCGGTTTACACTGATGAAGCCCGCAATATGCGGTTGCAGGGTGAAGTACTATTGGAAGTACTCTTTGGAGCGAACGGGCAATTACACGTAAATCGCGTGGTACGAGGCATGGGCCACGGCCTGGACGAGGCTGCTATCGCGGCTGCCAACAAGATGCGATTCAAGCCCGCCCAGCACTACAATCAGCCCGTGGATTCCACGGCGATTGTGCACGTGGTTTTCCAGCTGGCGTACTGAGCCGGCATCGGAAAATGGCACACGACACGGAGTAGCGAGTAGGACAGAGAGGATTTGAGTCATGCGTACCTGGAAATGGATGATTACCGCTTCATTACTCGCGTCCTTCGGCGCGATGGCACAGACGACACCAGCTTCGCCATCCGATACGCCGCAGCCGGCACCGCAGAATGTGGTGAACACGCCGCCTCCGAGCGCCGCGCCCGCTCCTACGGCCGCCCCTACCACCATGGATCAGGTGGTTGACCGCGCGATCCTGCGAGAGCATGCGCTGATCACCTTCCTGCAGACGCGTACCCCTTTGGTGGAAACCTATCTGCAGAACCTGAAGCTTGACCAGCAGATGGGGCCGGCACCGAAAGAGGACCATTACTTCTTCGGACGCCTGGATCTGAGCGATTCCGTTGACCGGGAGGATTATCTTTCCAGGGACGTAAGCCTTCAGGGCCGCATGATGGGCGGAGTGACGAAGTTATTCAAATTTGAATACAAGCCCATCGGTTTTTCCTGGATGATTTTCGCCGACCGCGACGACTTTGACCGCGCCCACTACGATTTCAAGTATGTGCACCGTGAGTTTCAGGGCGACGTACGCTGCATCGTGTTCGACGTGACTCCCAAGAAAGATGCCGGCAAAGGCCGCTTTGTGGGACGCATCTGGGTGGAAGACCAGGATTACAACATCGTCCGACTCAACGGCACCTACGCGCCGCGCCCCCGCAATGCGCAGTTCTTCCATATGGATAGCTGGCGCCTGAACCTGATTCCCGGTTACTGGGTTCCCACTTACATCTACAGCGAGGAGGGGGATTTCAGCTCGGGATCGAAAGACAAGACGGCCTTCAAGGCGCAGACCCGAATCTGGGGTTATGACCTGAAGAAGAATGGCAGGGAAGACGAGCTTACGCAGGTGCTGGTGGATTCCAGCGTAAAGGACGAGAGTCCGACCGCGCAGGACGCTTCCCCGCTGCAGGCTCAGCGCGAATGGCAGCAGCAGGCGGAAGACAACGTCGTCGAGCGTCTGCAGAATGCCGGTTTGCTGGCCCCTCAGGGCGAAGTCGATAAGATCCTGATGACCGTCGTGACGAACCTCGAAGTCACCAACAACATCGAACTGCCGCGTCCGGTCCGTACCCGGGTCATGCTGACCTCTCCGCTCGAAACGTTCAGCGTGGGCAACACGATCATTGTCAGCCGCGGCCTCATCGACGTGCTTCCCGACGAAGCCAGCCTGGCGATGGTGCTCTCGCATGAACTGGCGCACATCGTCCTGGGCCACAACCTGGGAAGCCGCTACGCCTTCAATGACCGTATGCTCTTCTCCGACGAGTCGACCTACTCGAATCTGGGATTCAGGCACGTTCCGGAGGAAGAGACCGCGGCCGACAAGAAAGCCATCGACCTGCTGAAGAATTCGCCGTACGCCCAAAAACTGGATTCCGCTGGCCTGTTCCTGAGAGAGCTGTCTGAAAGAGGCCCTGCGCTTTCGGCGCTTCTGACGCCGCATTTGGGTAACAGCCTGACCGACGGAAAAGGCAATATCCAACGCATGTCGGCGCTGATGACCTCAGCCCCGGCGCTTGATCCGAACAAGCTTGACCAGATCCCCGCCCTGCCGCTGGGCGGACGCGTGAAGCTCAACGCCTGGGACGATCACGTGGACATGATCAAAACCTCGCCGGTAGCGATCACATCGGCTCGTGACAAGATGCCGTTCGAGGTGACTCCGTTCTTCCCACGTTTGACCCGATACGGCAGCAACACTTCCGGTTCGCCGACGACAGCAAACGCTACCCCGAACAATTAGCTCCGCACTCACATCAAGCCCGACAGCAAGAAAAGCCGGAACCAGGAGAAACTCCCGAGTCCGGCTTTTGTTTTTGTTTCGTTGCACTTGCTTGCGGCCTTCGCTAAGCGGAACCCGAATCTTCCGCGCTGACAAATCCGTCCTGGCTTAGGCGTTTACGGAAACGCCATTCGAGCCGGAAGCTGCCGTCTGAAACAACCCGTTATTCTGGACCGCTTGCTGGAGGTCCTGCTGCAGAGTGCCGTAAGCCTGCTGCGCGGCCGAAAGATTTCCGGATTGCAATTCCTGGCCTAACTGCTGCAGCAACTGGCTGACCGCGCTCCCGCCGCCTCCGCCATGATGATGATGGTGGGCGTGGGTTCCCGCCTGACTCTGGAAGTCCTGCTGGATCTTCGCGTAGTCCTGCTGCGCGGCCGAGACATCTCCCGACTTCAGGTCTTTGGCAAGCTGGGTAAAGTCCTGAGAAAGCGGGTTACCCGCCTGGGTCTGCGAAGCCTGATTGGCCTGCGGCCCTGATGGCTGCAAGGTTGCGAAGTCTGATTGCGCCGCGGATAGGTTTCCCGATTGCAGATCCTGGCCGAGTTGCTGGAGCTCTTGCGCAAACTGCTGCTTCTTGCTTTGGATGCTTTGCGCGTTGTAGTTAAAAAGGCTGCTGCTTGAAATGCCCGCTACTGCCATTACGATCTCCTATGGCGATTGCTGATAAATATGGTTGACTGCTTGCCAATTCATGGGCAAGAACCATGCCAAATCAACAGCCGCCACGCAGGCTTGCTAACTGGAGACATTGGCAATACTTACGTGGGTTGATAGCCGTGGCGGCATTCCGGCGAGGGGCTACTGGGCAAGATTTGCCGCCTACAAACCAGGCAAGCACTGCCGGGTTCAGGCCGCCGCAAGGTTAGGGTGTGCAGTAGAAAATTCGCGCGGGCAGGATATTAAGGAACTGGAAATTTTGCGTCACGCTGCTGAAGCTCGATTTCAGATACGGCAATACGGTCTTCGTAAATTGATAGACCAGAAGAGCTCCCTCAGGATGAAGCACGTGGCGTGATTCCTCCATCACTTTTCCGCGCACTGCGTGCGGCATGGTGCTGTAGGGAATGCCGGAAATGATGTAGTCGGCACACGGCAGGCCGAGATTCGCCAGCACCTTCCGTACGTCCGACGCGGAAGCATGAATCGCGTGCAGGCGGGGGTCGGCGATTTCGTCGCGCAGGAAGGTGACGAACTCCTGGTTGAGTTCGATGGCAAGCAGGACCGCGTCCGGACGCATTCGTTTGAGAATTTCCTGGGTAATCGTCCCTACGCCGGGTCCGTACTCCACAATCACGCGCGCCTTTTTCCAGTCCACCTGGTTCAAAACGTCATTTACAAGAAATCGGGAGCTGGGAATGAGCGAGCCCAACATGGTGGGAGACTTGAAGAAATTCAGCGCGAACAGAAACCGGCGAGATGTGCGCGGCGTGCGGAGCACGGCAGTTTGCGATTTCGACATCCCTGGATCACCCTTCATCGTCCGTGGTTAAGGCTATCTCCAACCATACACTGGACGGCTTTCCGAATCGTCATTTTTACCTGTAGATTCGTTGTTAAAAAAGGGTACTTTCGTCACCCGGCGATCCCGGATTGGACTCCTGGCACCTTGCTGCTGACCCCGGCTTCGGACACAATTGAGGTTTCAACCGGCAAATTAGCTGAGGAACTGAGGACTTCGCCGTGCGGAGCTTGACCGCTACATTCCTGAAGATGATCTGGGGAACGTATCTGGTCCTCACCTCGATCTATTGCCTGCTGGCGTTTCTGCCTTACACCTACTTCGCCTTGATCAAGGCTCCTGCCTACACGTGGATGCCATGGTTTGCGCTCCACCACAGAAGCCTTTACTGGCTCTTCCTGCTCGCGCTTGCGGCGGCAAGCCGAATCGGCAGGAAGACTCGCATCGATCTTGTGCTTTTTGGAGCGCTGGGGCTGGGTGGAATCTATGTTGCCGCCCGGCCCTTCATGCCCATGCTGCAGAACAATTGGGCGTCGTACCGCTGGAGCCTGATTTTCCTGCTGCCGCTGATGATGACGTCCGCATGGGAGCTGCAACGGTACTGGCCCGCCGCAGAAGAAGAACACAATGATATCTCCCTGCTCGAGTATTCGAGCGGAATGATGGTCGCGGCCGCTGTAACCTTAATTTACCTGGCCGGCAGCGTGCTGCACAGCTACGCCGAGAGAGTGCCCTACGGTTTCGGAGCGAGTCAGCTCGAGATCACGGGCTGGAGCCTGCTCTCGCATTTTCTGGTTGCGATCATCGTGATTTCGGTGCTGAATCTCATCCGACTGGTGACGCAGCATGCCCATCGCGCGACGAGCTTGCGACTGGTTCTGAATGGAATCGTGATTGCCGGCCTGATCGGCGTGGCTCTCGACCGCTTCCTGGCCAGCGCGTTGAGCTTTGAGGGCTGGCCGGCGCATCTGTACTCGAGTTTTCTTGCGGTTGCACTGACCCTCTTCTTCGGATGCCTGGTTTTACCCTTCCTGTCGCGAGAACTCAACCCGGTGCGGAGTTCTAAATCGATGGTGAATTCGGCGGTGCTGCCGTTCACCGTTGCTCTGTCGATTCTGGCAGTCGTAGTTCCGACGTTGATCGGCAGCGGGGACTGGAACGGGGTACAGCAGAATACCTTCACCATATTTCTCTGGGTCGTGCTCAGTCTGTGCGTTTACACTCTGCGCTCGCGCCGCAAGAGATACTCGGCTGCCACCATCCTCGCGGTCCTGCTGCTGGCCGGCTTTACCTATAAAGCTTTGCAGACCACCGAAATTTTCTGGGCGAAAGCACTGGGACACACGGACGATGAAGTAGCGCGAAGCCTGGAAACGTATGCGGCACAAGATGCCTCTTTCCAACTGGCTCACCATATTCTGGGAAATTCGCGCGAGATGCCATGCGGAGATCTGTGCCGCATCCTGCGGCAGTACACCAACATCCGCGACGCCGAAGCCAGGACCGACGTAAGCCTGGTGGACGAACTCGTTCCCGCCGCCGGCAAGCAGCCGAATATTTTCATACTGGTCGTGGATTCCATGCGGCCGGACTACCTCGGAGCCTATAACTCCAAAGTAGACTTCACACCCAGCCTGGACGCCTTCGCTCGCGACAGCGTTCCGTTACACAACGTTTTCACGCAATATGCCGGCACCACGCTCTCCGAGCCCGCGATCTGGTCAGGCACGATGCTGCTGCACGCTCACTACATGCAGCCATTTTCCAGGGTAAACGGGCTGGAGAAACTGGCGAAGGCTGACGGCTATCAAATGGTGATCAGCTACGACACAGTGCTGAACCAGATTCTGGCGCCGTCCGACAACCTGACCAGGCTCGACACCGATAAGCAACTGTGGAACCGGTTCGAGGCCTGCTCCACGCTGAAGCAGCTGGAGGATACGCTGGATGCCCGCACCGATCGCAGCCGCCCCGTTCTTTTTTACGCGCAACCCATGAACGTGCACCAGTTCGCCAAAAACGACTTGCCCACCGCCAACGATCCGGACTGGCATGTACGCCCCGGCTTCAGCGATCGCATCGCGCACGAGGTTCATCAGGTGGACGGATGCCTCGGCACATTTTTCTCTTTTCTGAAATCGCGCGGATTGTATGACGAGAGCATCATCATTGTGACTTCCGACCACGGAGATGCTACGGGCGAGCTTGGCCGGCATGGCCACTCCATTTCAATTTTCCCCGAAGTGATTCGCGTGCCCCTGATCGTGCACCTGCCTGCAAGCATGCGGAACAAACTCCAGCACGACGACAACAGGCTTTCAGCGCTGACGGACATCACACCGTCGCTGTACTATTTGCTGGGGCATCGGCCGATTCGGTCAAATCCTGTTTTTGGACTTCCTCTGTTTGTAGAAACCAGGGAAGAACTCGACAAATATCGCCGGACCGAGCTCTTTCTCGCGTCCGATGAACGTGCAGTGTATGGGCTGCTGGCCGACAACGGAAAGTTCCTGTACACGACCTACGACTATCCGGCGGAGAGCTTTCTCTTTGATCTGAGTCAGGATCCCAATGCTGAACACAATCTGTTGACCGATCCGCTGCAGGAAGAATATGCGCAACAGGTCATCGCGCACCTGCACACGGTGGCGGATTTTTATGGATATAAGCCGGGAGTGGGGTCTTTGCTGGCAGCGGCTCGCTAAGGTCAAAAGCTTACCGCAAGGGCCGCCAAGAACTGCCCCCAAGGTCGCAAAGGAAATCTTTGGTTGGCGAATTGTTCTTTGCGACCTTTGCGTTCTTTGCGGTAAACAGTCTTACTCTCGGGTCTTCCCTTTGCCCGGCAATCCCACGGGACTCTCATGGGTGCGCTCGCGGAAGCCGCCTCGCATTCCACTGGCCAGTGACACGCTGGATTCGCCGAACTTGTCTCGCAGGCGATCGGCGGCGGACAAGGCTTGCTGCCAGCGCCGGCGGCGTTCGTCCTCCAGCAGATCTCCCTGTCCGGATTGAGTATCGAAGGATGAGGCGTGCACGCCCAGCAGCCGCACCGCTGCTCCTTTGCGCCAGTTTTTGCGAAACAGGAGCCGAATTCCTTCGAAGATTTCCGTGTCGAGCTGGGTTGGGGACGAGAGCGTGTGCGCCCGCGTAATGGTGGTGAAATCCTTATAGCGGAGCTTGAGTTGGAGCGTGCGCGCGTGCAACCTGCCCTCGCGCAACCGGCGGCCGACCATTTCTGAAAGGCGCATCAGCGTGGCCTCCAGTTGATCGGTGCTCGAAGTATCTTCGTTGTAGGTGTGCTCGTGGCTGATCGACTTGGGATCGGTGTCCGCCCCGACGTCGCTGTCGAACCAGCCGCCGGCGTCTTCGCCTCGCGCCTTCCCCGCCAGGGCAAGGCCCCACTTTCCGAAACGGTCTTCGAGAAACGCTTCATCGAAGCGCGCTAAATCCCCCACCTTGTGAATGCCCAATCCGTGAAGACTTTGCTCGGTCACTTTGCCGACACCGGGAATCTCGCGCACATCCAGCGGAGCCAGGAACCTGGCCTCCTGTCCGGGCACAATCCAAAGCACGCCATGTGGTTTGGCCTGGGCGGATGACACTTTGGCAATGAGACGCGAGATCCCGATTCCGATCGAACAATTAAGCCGAGTCTCGCTCTTCATCCTGTGGTGAAGCAGGTGCGCAGCCCGCAGCGGCGGACCGTGCAGCCGTTCCGTGCCGGTCATATCGAGATAGGCCTCGTCGATCGAGGCCATCTCCACCTGGGGCGAAAATGAAGTAAGCACGCGATGAACCTGCGTTGAGCAATCGCGATAGCGGTCAGGATGTCCGTCCACGAAGATGGCGTGGGGACAAAGTTTGGCTGCGGTGCGCAGCGGCATTGCCGAGTGGACGCCAAACTTGCGAGCCTCATACGACGCCGCGGAAACCACGCCCCGCTCGTCGCGCTGCCCGCCGACGACCACCGCCTTTCCCTTCAATGCAGGATTGAACAGTTCTTCGACGGAGACGAAGAAGGCGTCCATATCGACGTGAAAGATGGTCCTGGGAAAAATACTCATGGGATGCGTCCGGGGCTGAAACGATTTTACCAATTTGCCAGGGATCTCGAATTGCCTTGCAAAACACCATCCGATGGAAAATCGTTTATAGTTCGTGATCGTACTCAGCGGGTTGAGGATCCTGATGACTCCCCTTCGCAGCTTTGTGCTGGCATCGTGTATCGCGATTGCGATGAGTGTATCGGCCCAGGAACATGAAGCGCCACAGCCTACCGCATCCGTGCCGCAGACGCCGTCGGACAGTGCAAGCCGTTCCGCCTCAGAAGCCAGAGGTCCGATCGAGGGCAGAAGAACCCGCCTGGCCTTGCTCTCGCCCATCAGCTCGAAATCCGCCAGTGGCGCGTCATTCATGGCAAAGATGGAAGATCCGCTTGAGCTTGACGGCAAGCCGGTGCTGCCCAGGGGGACACTGGTGGAAGGCCACCTGGAGACGGTGCCAGCACGCCGTCCGATGCGCCGCGGCGCGCTGCGCATGATATTCGACCGGGTCAAGCTGCCTGACGGCACGGTGCAGGCTGCGCGCTTCGAGCTGGCATCAACCGAGAGCGACTCGGCAAAGACCGACGATGAGGGAACGGTCCATCCCACTCTGAGCAAGAAGCGATTGGCAATTGAGTTGGGCGGCACGGCGCTGGCGGCAAAGCTGGCCGACGATCTCTCGGAAGAAGTACTGGCTACGACTGCGGGGGGCGCGCGCTGGTACGGCCTGGCAGCGAGCACCACATTTCTGCTGCTGCAAAAAGGTCGCGAGGTGAGACTCAAGCCGGGGGAGATTATTGAAGTCGATCTCCTGCGCGACGGCTCTGGTCTTTCCGCTGGCCCACCAGCCGCCGGCCCACCGGCTCACTAGCGGCTGATCGGTTCCAGTTCGGTCACTTCAGTATGCCGTGCCGGCGGAGGATTCCCCGGCCTTCCCTGGCGCACCCGCTCATAGATGCGAATGTATTCCCTGGCGGACGCGTCCCAGGAGAAATCCTTGCCCATACCATTGCGCATGAGGACCCGCCAGGAATCCTCATCGCGGAAGGCTTTCAGCGCTTCCTTCATGGTGAGCAGCAGCGCTTCACCGTTATAGTCGACGAATTTGAAACCTGTGCCTTTACCGGTCCGGGGATTCCAATGTTCGATGGTATCGTCGAGGCCACCCGTGGCACGGACGATGGGGACGGTCCCGTACTTCAAACTGTAGATCTGGTTGAGACCGCAGGGCTCGTACTTCGACGGCATCAAGAACATGTCACTGCCCGCTTCGATCTTGTGGGCCAGGGCGTTGTCGTAGGTAATCTTGACGGCAATCTTCTGGGGAAATTGTTTGCTGAGGCGGAGAAACATATCTTCGTAAATCTTGTCGCCGCTGCCCAAGGCGACGATGATGACCTCCTCGCGCGCCAGACGCTCCATGATTTGGGCGATCAGGTCGAAACCCTTCTGAGCGGCGAAGCGGGAAACGATACCGACTACGGGCATGCGCAAATCGGCATGGTTCACGCCGAAAGCCTCCAACAGCTCCTGCTTGCAGCGGGACTTGCCCGATAGATCCTTCGAGTTGTACCGGGCCGCGGTAAACCGGTCGGTTTCGGGACTCCACTCATCGTAATCCGCGCCGTTCAGGATTCCAGCTACCGTGGATGCCCGGGCGCGAAGTACGCCTTCCAGGCCGAAGCCGAATTCCGTGGTCTGAATTTCCTGGCTGTACTTCTTACTCACGGTGGTCACGAAATCTGACAGCACCAACGCTCCCTTGAGAAAGTTTACGTTGCCGAAAAATTCCATCCGGGAGATGGTAAACAGGTCCCAGGGAAGGGCCAACAGCGGCAGAGTATCGGAAGGAAAGACGCCCTGGTATCCCATGTTGTGAATGGTGAAAACGGTCGAAACGTCACGCAGGGCCGGGTCTTCGGCATATTGCGTGCGCAGCAGAACGGGAATAAGAGCGGACTGCCAGTCATGGCAATGAAAAATCTGCGGCACTCCGAGAATCTTCGAGGCTTCGAGAACGGCGCGGGAAAACAACGCGAAGCGTTCGGCGTTGTCGGGATAGTCGCCCGCCGCCGTGCCATAGAGCGAATCACGATCAAAAAACGGAGGGTACTCAATAAAATAATAGCTGACGCCGGAGCGCTCACCCCCGCTGATCACGGAGCAGAAGCGATAGCGGTCATCGAAGGGTATGGTGATGCTTTTGACCACGGTCTGCGGGCCTGGGATCAGGGTTTCGCGGTAGCGGGGAAGATAGACGCTCACCTGATGTCCGGCTGCGACCAGGGCCCGCGGCAGTGCACCCATGACGTCAGCGAGACCGCCCGTCTTGGAAAATGGCACACACTCCGAGGCAGCGAAAACTATGTGCATTAGGCCCTCCTCATAACCTGCCGGCCCCACCGCCGGCTCACGCTATCATAAGATGATGCCTACAGCATACTCTGTACCCAAGCACAGAAAAGGACGAACTTGCCATTTTTAAGTGCAGGCGGGGACGGACTTCGGGCATGGTTCTGTTTGCGGCCTTTGCGGCTTTTTTGCGAACTTTGCGGAAATGCTTTTGATCCCAGACTGGACAAAATCGTTAACCGCAAAGTCGCCGGGGGATCTTGACATTATCGGAAAGCGGGTCGATGTGACAAAAATCGCGGTCGCGGAGAAGAACCACAAGAGGCCCAAGCTGGGCCAACACTTTCTGTCTGATGACGCTGCCAGCATGCGTATCGTGGATGCCCTGGGCGATATTTCCGAGACCACGGTCCTCGAAATTGGACCTGGGCGAGGCGCCCTGACCTCTCTGCTGGCAAGGCGAGCCCGGCGCCTGATCGCGATTGAGATTGATCGGGTGCTGGCGGCGCAGCTGCGCATGAATTACTCGCAGGAACCCAACGTGGAAATCATCGAAGGCGACGTTCTGGCCATCGACTTCAACACACTGTTCGGCCCGAAGCCGGGAAGCACGCGTCCCGGCATCCGTCACCAGCCTGAGCCGGCGCGCGTGGTGGGCAATCTTCCCTACTTCATTACCTCCGACATTCTGTTGCGGCTGTTCGAATTCCGACAGTATTTTGAAACCATCGTGCTCATGGTGCAGCGCGAAGTCGCGGAGCGCCTGGCCGCCGCCCCTGGAGGCAGCAGCTATGGCCTGCTTTCCGCCACGGCCCAGCTTTATGCGCGCGTCGAAGAACTGTTCACGCTTTCACCCGACGCATTTTCGCCGCCCCCCAAAGTGGATTCCGCCGTGGTGCGCATGAGAATGACATCCAAGATCGAGAGCCTGCATGTGCCGGAAACGGAGTTTATTAATTTTCTGAAATTATCTTTCGGGCAAAAGAGAAAGACGCTTTCGAACAATCTCAAGGCACAATATGAACCTAAAATCCTGCGCGCAGCCTTCGAGAAGGCCGGAGTGAAACCGACGGTGCGTGCTGAAGCATTGAACCTGGAGAAGACCGCCGCGCTGTTTCGCGCGCTGTCGAGTTCCAGAGTACCTTCATCCTGAGCGGAGTGTTTCCATTCGCGCGCGAATGGAAAGCGGAGTCGAAGGACCCCTATAGATTTTCATGCCGCTGGGGGATTTCGTTATTCAGCTGGACATCCAAGCTACCGGCTGCCTGTTGGCTTATAGGGGCCCTTCGACTGCACGCGCCTTCCGCTCAGAGTGACATGGAAAATGCCATGGCTTCCAACATTCGCCATCCCGCGGTAGCAGGGCGTTTTTATCCACGCGATCCCGATGACTTGCGGGCGGAGGTGCAATCTCTCTCGCCGCCGCAGGAACAAACCGTCAAAGCTCTTGGTTGTGTGGTACCGCACGCCGGCTACGTTTACTCCGGACACGTCGCGGGCGCAGTCTATGCCCGGCTCGATTTGCCGCGACGCTGCATTCTGCTGTGCCCAAACCATACTGGCAAGGGACGTCCGCTGGCGATCATGAGTTCCGGTGCGTGGGCGACACCATTTGGTCAAGTCCCCATTGATTCCCCGTTGGCCGCGGACTTGAAGCAACGATTTCCGCTGCTGAGTGAGGACGCCGAGGCTCACCGCACAGAACACGGTGCCGAAGTGCAACTGCCCTTTCTGCAGCTCAGGAATAGCGAGTGCACGTTTGTCCCGATCGCATTGGGCACCAGCCGGTACGAAGTGCTGCAGGCGCTTGGAATCGCGATCGCGGAGGCGCTGCAGACTCTGGGCGAACCAGTGCTGCTGATCGCCTCCAGCGATATGAATCATTACGAGAATGAAATGATCACGCGTGTAAAGGATCAGAAGGCCATCGAATGCGTGTTGGTAATCGACGCGCAAGGATTGTTCGACGTGGTCATGAACGAAGACATCAGCATGTGCGGATTCGGGCCGGCCGTCACCATGCTCACCGCGGTCAGGCGGCTCGGCGCCAGCAGTGCCGAACTGGTCAGGTATGCCACGTCAGCAGACATCTCGGGCGATCGGGACCGGGTCGTGGGATACGCCGGCATCATCGTGTGCTAGGCACGACCGAGACCGCACCTCGTCTCTTATTCGATCTCAAGTTCGGTGGCTTGTTTCGGCTTTGCCGCAGGTACGGCTTTTTCAACCGCGGGCGGAAGCTCCAGTCCCAGGTCGGCCAGTTGCAGGCGCAGATTCCCCGGATTGGTGGCGTAGGCCATGGCCGTGTCGTAATCGATCATCCCGGCGCGAATCAGTTTCTCGATCTCTCCGTCAAAGTGCTGCATGCCCTCTGTATCCCCGTCGCGCATGGCATCCAGGAGGCTCTTGCCCTCAACTTCGCCCTTGTCCAGATACTCGCGTGTACGAACGGTAGATTTGAGAATCTCGATGGCAGCCACCCGCCCGGCTCCCTCCTTGCGCGGAAGCAGCCGCTGCGAAACGATGTAGCGGAAACTTTTTGCGAAACGATTGCGTATGGTCTGCTGCTCGGCCAGGGGGAAAACTCCGATGATGCGTTCTACGGTCTTGGATGCGTCGGTGGTGTGCAGGGTAGAGAGCACGAGGTGGCCCGTCTCCGCCGCTTCCAGCGCGATTTCGATCGTCTCCTTATCACGCATTTCGCCCACCAGGATCACCTTGGGCGCCTGCCGCAATGCCGCTCGCAGGGCCAGAGCAAAGCTCGGAGTGTCGCTGTGCAACTCTCTCTGATGCACAATTGAGCGCTTGTGGCGGTGCATGAATTCGACCGGATCTTCAATAGTGAGGATGTGAAAGGCCTTGGTTTCATTGATGCGGTCGAGAATGGCCGCCAGGGTCGAGGACTTTCCCGAACCCGTGGGGCCTGTCACCAGCACAATGCCGTTTTTGATGTCGCAGATGTGGGCAAGTTCACCCGGCAGCTTCAGCTCTGCGAATGTTGGAATACTTTTTGGAATCACCCGCATCACGATGGCGCGGCTTCCGCGCTGCACGAAAACATTGACGCGGAAACGCGCCGTCCCCGGCAGGCTGTAGGAGATATCGCACGATCCCTGCTTCTGGAGCGTCGCCATCGCTTGCTGGTTGTCGCCAATTAATTCTTGCGCGATGCGTTGCGTGTCTTCCGAAGTCAAAACCGGCGAGCTCCCCATTTTTACTGGAACCAGCTGGCCACTCACCTCGACATGAGGGTGGTTGCCGGGAGAAAAAATCAGATCGCTCACATGGGTCGAGACCTGCAGCATAGCGAGCAGCAGCGCCGGCGTAGGCGGAATGGTTGCAGAAGTGGCGCTGGGAAGGGGCGCCCGGCCCGGGGTAGCCATGAATCCTCCAGATGTGATTGGGTATCCATAGACTACGTGGGGGTTGCCGCGGCCTCAAGTGACTCTGGTAATTGGTACTGTGCATTTTTGTGGCGGGATTAGGAACTTCTTATCTGGCGCCGGTTGTCGGCGCATGAAGCCGGCGCAACAAGAAGGGCGGCCGTGGGTAGGCCGCCCGCTTGGAGTATTGCCCGTGGACTCAGCGAACCAGATGGAAATCAGCCCGGCAGCCGTGGTCCACCCAGATTCCGCTGCGGTCGTAGCCCCAGCTATAGCCTTGCCGGCAGGCAGCGTCGCTGCGCTGCTTCAACAACTGCACCCCGCGCCGGATGTCTGCCGGACAGTAGTGGCGGCGCATATCATCCGACGAACACGTGAGCATCTGATCCTGGCTGCCCGCGTAAGAGTTGCGATCCCAGGCGTGATCGCGGTCTCCATCCCGCTCACCATATGTATTCCCGCGGTCGCCGACCGCGAAATCGGCTCGGCAGCCATGGTCCACCCAGACGCCTCTGCCGTCAGACCCCCAGCTGTAGCCTTCCTGGCACGGGGACCCGCTGCGCTGCTGGGCGAGTCGAACCGGACCATCTGAATCGACGTTGCAGTAATGCCGCTTCCCGTCGTTGGACGAGCACGTGACCGTCCCGACACTGCCCGGGGCCGGCCCGCGATACTGGTAAGAATCAATGGCGAAATCCGCGCGGCAGCCACGATCCACCCAGACCCCTCCCCGGTCGAACCCCCAGCTTTGACCCTGGTCGCAAGGCGAGCCGCTGCGCTGCTTCAACAGGCGCACGCCGCCGCGCACATCGGCGGGACAATAATGCCGGTGGCCATCGTCGGAAGAGCAGGTAAGAGTCTGGGCCGAGCTTCGCGGAATAAATATTAAAAATGCGACGGCGACCACGCCCATCTGAAGCCAAAGTCTCATACTGCGCATTTCGAGCACCTCAATGCGGCTAAGTAAAATGCGGCAGAGTAAATTGCCAGTCCCATCACTTCCGGGAAACTCCGTGCGAACTGGAAGCGGACGAACCCCCGCTGGCATGCGATCCAGAACTTGCCGCGGATGGCCCGCTTTGCATGGACCCGCCCGACATGGACCCGCCCGAAACAGACCCGCCCGAACGAGGCGCAGCGACCCGCGAGGCTCCCGAGGGTAGGCGTGCCGCCGCACTATCGATCGGCGCCCGCCGCATCGTCCCATTGCCGGACGGCATACGCTCCATCTGTTGTGCCACCCTGCCGAGATTGCGCACGCTGCCGCGCGCAACTCCAAGACCCGCCGATCCGTCGCGTATTTCCGCTCTGCCTTCGGTCACGCGCACCGGTCCCACTGGCATCCCGCGGTTGACCACTAATGTTTGTCCCGCAATGACGGGAGGCCTGGGTGCACTGAAACGCTGAGGAGCGTTCCCAATGCGGGGAACAGTATTCCATCCCGTCCACGAAGTTCCCGGCTGCCAGAACCAGCCGTAACTTTGAACATACGTCCAGGAGCCGTAGCGATATGGCGTCCAGCCCCAGGGATAGCCGGATACCCAGGCATATCCAGCGCCGGGGTACCACGTCCAGGCGCCATTCATAAAGGGATCCCAACCCGCACCCACCAGATAGGGCTGCCACATCATGCCGTAGCCGGGCATGTTGTAAAAGCTTCCGTAGTAGTTCAGATCGCTGGCGCCATATGCGTAGGGGGAGTAGCTGTTGGACGCGCTGTATTGCTGGTGATATTTATCCTGCTGTTTGTCCCAGTCGTCAGAGGGATCGGGTTCGAGATTATTAGCAAGGGTGGGACCATCGCTTCCGTTGAGGTCAAAAGTTGCGCTGTGTTTTTTTTCAAGGCTGACTCGGCCGGCAGGACCGTTCACTGCGACTTCGCCATTGAACACGGCCACGGTAGCGCCAGCGTCCCCCAGTGCGACGCGAAGATGTGCGGGTTTGGTAAGCGCCAGACTCTCCTTACCAAAAGCGAGGTTAAATTCTTCCTCTTTGTCTCCCTTGAAATTCAGGTACGCGATGCCTTCCAGCAGCTCAAGATTCGAGGCTCGCGCGCCTGAATCGCGCCGCGAGAGTTCTTGGAAGCTTACAACCGTTCCGGGAGCGATCCGCAAAGTGCTTCCGTTTTCGAATTCAACTTCAGCGCGAGCTTGCTGCCCGGTGCGCAGTTTCGCACCCTGGGTCACGGGAAGATTGAGGAATGCTTTTTCGTAGCCTTGACCGGTGTTGCGGTCAATCTGAACTTCGCCATCCACCTGGCTCAAGCGCACGATGCGGGCTTGCGAGTCGCCAAAGGACGGGACGGCTACAGACAAAAAGAAAACGGCCAAAGCAAACGGAACCGCCCAGCTGCGCGTCATATGCGGACCTCCAGGCTACCTGGTTACTACATTAGAACA
This sequence comes from Terriglobia bacterium, assembly GCA_963814725.1. Classification (GTDB taxonomy): domain Bacteria; phylum Acidobacteriota; class Terriglobia; order Terriglobales; family Acidobacteriaceae; genus JAIQFF01. The sequence goes on along the minus strand of CAWFDY010000008.1, from coordinate 582,158 downwards.
CTTTTCAGAAGCTTCGGTTGTCAGCAAATTCGAGAGTTTTCCGCCGAAGCGGGCCCTGTCGAATCATGGCTTTACCGACCCGCTCGCTCGATCATCCTCTGCGCCCGTGCCCGCACCGGGTTGATTACGGAGGTGTCGCTGGCAATACGCTGCAAAATCGACACTACGGCGGCCATCTCCGCCAGACCGTTGCGGTTGGCTTCGTCTTCCATGCTTTTCAATTCCTGGTCGAGCGCCAGCTTCTGATAGCGGTGATAATACTCAAGCCGGCGGCCATATTCGAGGGTGCTCGAGAGACTCTGAAATAGCTGTGTGATCTGCTGGACCGCTAACTGAGGTGAATAATTGTAGGTGGCACTGGTGGACCGGCCAGATCCCTTATAACTAAGCCTCTTGACTCCGGTTGAGGCCAGCTTTTTCTTCCCTGAATCGATTTCTCCCTGAAAATAGTTCGCACGTTTCGCCAGGTCAAAAACCTTGTTGCGGGTCGCGGCTGAGGCGGAAAAGTCCAGGTGAAAAGGGTCGCCGTCGGAATCGGGGCTTAGCTTGCCGTCGGAGTCGTAAGTGGATCGGCCATCGTCGGAAACCGAAATCGCGTAATGCGAGGGTTCCGAGCCCGGAAAATCCAAAGTGAAAGTGACGACCGCGGCCTCCTGAGCCCGCGCAGAGAACTGGAAGAGCAGGGTAAGCAGCAAAAGAACAACACTTCCCCGCAGGATCGCGCGGACCTTCTTGTGCGCGATCGTCCGTGCCGCTTCCGCACGAGCGAGGACACTCGCGCCCACATTTCCAGACCCTTGCATGCACAATAGATTATGCCAAAAATTACTTTCACGGGACACGCTACGCGCTGCTTACGGCGCGCTGGCGTACCAGGGTCGCGGCAGTGTGAAGGTGGCAGATGGCGATGGCGAGCGCGTCGGCGGCATCGGCAGGTTCCGGCAGTTCGCTGAGGTTGAGCAGGCGTGTGACCATGTGCTGCACCTGAGGCTTCTCCGCTCGCCCGTAACCCACCACGGCGGACTTGATCGACAGAGGCGAATACTCGGCAACTTCCAGTCCGGCGGAAGACGCGGCCAGCATGGCCACGCCCCGCACATGTCCCAGCTTCAACGCAGATTTTACGTTGAGAGCGTAAAACACATCTTCGATCGCGACGTGGTCGGGCCCGTATTCTTCAATGATGGCTCCGAGGCGGCTGAAAATCGTGGCAAGACGCCTCGAAAGCGGATCGCGCGGCGAGAGCTTGATCGCTCCGCAGGTCAGGCAGACCAGTCGGTCATCTTCGCCGAGTTCGACGACTCCGAAGCCGGTATATTGCGTGCCGCAGTCAACCCCCAGGACGCGCATGCAGGGAAGTCTATCTCAATTTCCGCGATTCACTATTGCCAATCGGGGAGCGGGCTGTGTGGAGAAAGCCGCCCCGGTTGTCGGGTCGGGTCGCTACACAGTTCGCAGTCAACAAAATGGCGGAGCGTTGCTCCGCCGGACAGCCGAGGGCGGCTGTCCCCACGTGGACCGTGGCGGAGCCCATCGACACCCGTTTTCTTCAGCAGGATCTTTTTTCAGCAACATCGTGGGCGGCGGGCTTTTGCGACTTCGTTCTCCTGGCGGAAAGCGGCGTATGCCGCGCGAGAAGATAGCAGTCTTTTTTGATCCAAAAATCGCGCATACCCCGACTCGTCAAAAAGTTCACGCAGAACGGCAGTCAGAATCCGAAGGCAGGATTTCAGCTGTTCGGCCAGCCGGAGGCTTAACTGAAACGCTTTCGCGCTCCGGCTTCCTTCGCTCATTTCGGCTGCGCTGTCGGGCAGAAAGCCGGTCGAGCTTCGCTCGACGGGACAGCCGGGAGCGGCCGTCCCCACGTGGCTTGACACGGACTCGAGCAATGCGCTTCTCATCCCTGCTCCGTTTCTCATCGTAACTCCGTTTCTCATCCCTGCTCCTCGGCGAACCGGGTCGCCACGAAGGGCGCCTCTTTGACTCTCGCCCGCTTGCGGCCCGAGAGCACTCGCACCCACTCGACGGCTGACTCGATGAGGATCAGCGCGACCATAACGATCAGAGTACCGGTAACCACGGCGTCAAGACGATCGTTGAAAATCAGCCGGCCACTGCCACTCGAATGGGAGGCCAATTGCGCGGCATGGGATAAAAAACCGATCCGCGGATTGGGATCGAAAACCTTCTCCCACGAAGCCGTGAAGGTGACCGAGACGAGCCATGCCAGCGGGCCCAGCGTGACCGCGGCGTAGCGCGCTTTATCCATCTTTATGACAATGGTCGTGGCCACGCACAGGGCGACCGTGGCCAGCAACTGGTTGGCGATGCCAAACAATGGCCACAAGGAATTGATTCCGCCGAGCGGATCCTTGACCCCCTGCCACAGGAAAGATCCCCAGGCCGCAACGATCAGGGCGCTGGTCGCGAGAATGGATGGATACCAACTGGTGCGGCCCAGCGGTTTCCAGATGTGCCCCAGAGCATCCTGCAACATGAAGCGGCCAACCCGGGTACCGGCATCCAGCACGGTAAGAATAAAAAGGGCTTCAAACATGATGGCGAAGTGATACCAGATCGCCATCAGCGCCTGACCGCCCAGGCTGTTGGAGAAGATGTGGGCCATGCCCACGGCGAAGGCCGGCGCGCCGCCGGTGCGGTTGTAGAGCGTCTGTTCTCCTACTGACTGGGCCAGGGCGTGCATCTCGGGGGCCGTGATCGGGAATCCCCAGTTGCTGATGGTGGCGGCCGCGGCCTCCGGAGCCTGCCCGACGATGCCCGCCGGACTGTTAATCGCGAAGTAAATACCCGGTTGAAGCACGCAGGCGGCAATCATCGCCATGATCGCGACCATGGATTCCGCGAGCATCGCACCGTACCCGACCATCCGCGCCTCGGTCTCGCGCCGAATCAATTTCGGCGTGGTGCCGCTCGAGATCAGCGCGTGAAATCCGCTGATGGCTCCGCATGCAATCGTGATAAACGCAAAGGGAAACACATTTCCGGCGAACACCGGCCCCGAACCATCGATGAAACGGGTGAGCGCAGGCATATGCAGCGTGGGACGGAGAGCAACAATGCCCAACGCGAGCAAAGAGATGGTACCGAGTTTCACGAACGTGCTCAGGTAATCGCGCGGTGCCAGCAGCAGCCAGACCGGCAACGCCGAAGCCGCAAAGCCGTAAATGATAATCAGGATCGCCAGGGCCGAGGCGGATAACGTGAACCATCGTGCTACCGATGCCGTCTGCGAAACCCACTGGCCGCCCCAGATCGCGAGCATGACCAGAACGAAACCGAGCGCGGATGTCTCCAGCACCTTGCCTGGCCGCAGCGTTCGCAGATAGACGCCCATCAAAAGCGCGATGGGAATGGTCATGGCGATCGTGAACGCGCCCCATGGACTGGCCTTGAGCGCGTTGACTACTACCAGCGCGCAAACCGCGAGCAGTATCACGATGATGCCGATCACGGCGACGTAGGCCACCAGGCCGCCAAGGCGCCCGATCTCTTCGCGCGACATTTCAGTGAGCGATTTGCCATCGCGCCGTACCGAAAACAGCAGAATCACAAAGTCCTGGACGCAGCCTCCGAAGACGGCGCCGGCCAGAATCCACAAGGTTCCAGGGAGATATCCGAACTGCGCAGCCAGCACCGGGCCGACCAGGGGTCCGGGCCCGGCGATGGCCGCGAAATGGTGGCCGAAAACAACCCATTTGTTAGTGGGAACGAAGTCGCGCCCGTTTTCCAGACGCTCCGCGGGTGTGGCGCGCAGAGGATCGAGAATCAGAAGTTTCGCCGCGATGAACTTGCTGTAAAAGCGATATCCCAGGGCATAACTGCATACAGCGGCGACCACCAGCCACATGGCATTGATTTGCTCGCCCCGGTGCAGGGCGATGGTCGCCAGCGCCAGAGCGCCAAGCAGCGCGACCGCCAGCCAGATTAGCATTCGCAATGTTTTAGGCATGGATTCCGGAATTGCTCAGGACATTGTGGCCAATCCGCCGCCTGGGCGCAATCGGCAAGAGAGGCTCCGGTCCCGGAAAGAATGTGGGCGCGAGCGTCCCCGCTCGTGCGGCAGCGTGTCTGAAGCCCGCGCGGATGCAAGCACGCTCCCGACCATCGTCAGTCCAGCAGCGAGAGCGTCCGCTCAACCCCGTCATCCGTGCTGCTGCCGCACGAGCGGGGACGCTCGCGCCCACATCTGACGACACAAAAACGCCCTGTTTAATGGTAATCTTTATGTTCCGTTGCGAGCCATTTCAGCAGAGTCTTTCCGCATTCGGAGCGGCTCAACCCGGCCGCGCTGACGCCGGACGCCATTCTGCACATACCGAGGAGCAATCATGAAAGTTGGGATACTCACTGGCGGAGGCGACTGCCCGGGGCTGAACGCAGTCATACGAGCCGTCGTGCGCAAGGGCTGTTTCCACTATGAAGATGAGTTTGTCGGCTTCCTGGAGGGCTGGCGGGGCGTGATTGAAGATAAAAGCATGGCGCTCGATCTGGCCAGTGTGGGTGGAATTCTTCCTCGCGGCGGCACCATCCTGCGAACCTCACGCACCAATCCTTCAAAAAAAGCGGATGGTTTGGAAAAGTGTGTGGCCACGCTGAAGCAGCACAAAGTCCAGGCATTGATTGCAATCGGTGGCGACGACACCCTGTCCGTCGCCCAGAAGCTGCACGAAAAAGGGGTTGACGTGGTGGGCGTTCCGAAGACCATCGACAATGACCTGGCCGGAACCGATTTCACTTTTGGATTTGACACGGCCGTGAACATAGCGACTGAAGCCATCGATCGGGTACACACCACGGCCGAGGCCCACAATCGAGTCATGGTGGTTGAAGTCATGGGGCGGGATGCGGGTTGGATCGCCATGTACAGCGGCATTGCCGGCGGCGCCGACGTGATTCTGATTCCCGAAATTCCCTTCGATGTGGATAAGGTCGCGGAGACCATCCGCTTGCGCCATGCCCGCGGCCGCTACTTCAGCATCGTGGTGGTTGCCGAAGGAGCAAAGTTCTCGACGGATGTCGATCCCAAGCACGGTGCCCCCATCGTGGTCGATATGGGTAAGGACGAATTCGGGCATGCGCGCCTGGGCGGAATCGCAGCGATTCTGGCCCGCGAGATTGAGCGCCGCACCAACTTCGAGACCCGTACTGTCGTCCTGGGACACGTGCAGCGCGGGGGCTCGCCGAGCGCCTTCGACCGCATGCTGGCGACGCGATACGGGCTGGGTGCGATTGACATGGTGCATCGCAGCGAGTTCGGCTGCATGGCAGCCCTGCGAGGAAACAAAATCGTTTCCGTCCCCCTGGCGGACGCGATTGCCAAGAATCGCACGGTCGATCAGGAGACGATCGACGTGGCTTCCGGCATCCTCGACAAGCTGACTGCCGACAAAGTGGCCATCGCAAAATAAAGCTGGGTGACTCACGGCGGGCCAGACAAGGGACCGCCTGGCGGCGGCTCAGTTTGAACCGTTCCTCCCCTGCAGGGTCACGCCTGAGCCTGGCCCTGGAAGTGACAGTCGAGGGTCTGACGCGCGGGTCTGACGCATCATGCACATGGCCTCTCTGGCGCCGGCACTTCTCGAAATCATCGAGCTGATCCTGATCATCGCCGCCGTGACCATGATCGCCCTGGCCTCGCGCAAGGCGGGTCAAAGGCGGCCGCGCCGCGCCGGCTTCGTATATCTGGAAGGTCGCTTTCGACAACTGGCCCAGAGAAAGACCCTGTCCGTCGCCGTGACCGGACTTCTGGTAGTTTCCCTTCGGGTTGCGGTGATTCCCTTCATCGGTATTCCCGCACCGCGCTGGAACGACGAATTCAGTTACCTGCTTGCGGCCGATACCTTCGCTCACGGGCGTCTGACCAATCCTCCGCATCCGATGTGGGCTCACTTCGAGAGTTTCCACATCATCCAGCAACCGACTTATATGTCGATGTATCCTCCGGCGCAGGGGCTGGTCTTGGCCGCCGGGCAGAGGCTGGGGCATCCGTGGATCGGCCAGCTCATCATCACCGCGCTTATGTGCTCAGCCCTGACCTGGATGCTGCAGGGATGGCTGCCTCCGCCGTGGGCTCTGCTGGGCGGGATGCTGGCCATGCTGCGGCTGGGAATTCTGAGTTACTGGATGAACGGATACTGGAGCGCCTCCGTGGTCGCGCTCGGCGGCGCTCTTGCGCTCGGAGCCTTGCCTCGAATCAAGAAGCGTGCAACCGTGACAGACTCGGTGGTCATGGCCATCGGGCTCGTGATCCTGGCCAACAGCCGGCCCTACGAAGGACTGCTCTTCAGCCTTCCGATTGCGGCCGCATTGCTGATCTGGATATTCGGCGAGACCCGACCTCCGTTTTCTATTTCTCTTTTTTCTGTTTCTGTTCCGCGCGTCGTACTGCCGATCGTTCTGGTCCTTGCCATCGCCGGAGCCGGCACCGGTTATTACTACTGGCGTGTAACGGGTAGTCCTTTTCTCATGACTTATCAGGTGAATCGTGGCACTTACGCGATGGCGCCATATTTTGTATGGCAGTCGCCGCGGCCCGAGCCGGTTTACCGGCACGCAGTGATGCGCGACTTCTATCGCTGGGAGCTGCAGCGATTTCTGGGATATCGCACACTGGGCAGCGCAGCCAGCCGCACCTGGGACAAGCTGGCGGGTGTGTGGAAAGTTTACTTCGGCCCCTTGCTCACGATTCCCCTGCTGGCGTTCCCCTGCATCCTGCGCGACAGGAAAATGCGATTTTCCCTCGCGGCGGGCGCGTTTTTTCTGACTGGCCTGCTGGTTGAGACGTGGACTCTGCCGCATTATGTCGCTCCAGCCACGGGCCTTATTTATTTATTGCTGCTGCAATGCATGCGGCACTTGCGGCTTTGGACCTGGCGCGGACAGCCGGCTGGAATCGCGCTGCTGCGCGCCATCCCGGCGATTGCTTTCGCCATGATCTTGTTGCGGGTCACCGCGGCGGCAACGGGTACCCGGATCGAACCGGTATGGCCCCGCGGGAACCTGGACCGGGTCGCGATTTCGCGCCAGTTGGAAGACATCCCTGGCCGTCATCTGGTGATTGTCAGTTACAACGCGGATCACGACGTTGACTGGGAATGGGTGTACAACGCGGCCGACATCGACCATTCGAAAGTAGTCTGGGCCCGCGACATGAGCGCCGGGGAGAACCAGTCGCTGATGGAATATTTTCACGACCGCCACGTCTGGCATCTGAATGCAGACCAGTCTCCGCCAAAACTGAACCCCTGATTTCTTCGGCACAGCATGTGGGCGCGAGCGCCTCGGTCGTGCAGCAGCTGCACCGACGTGGCCGCACCAGGGGCACGCTAGGTAAACATTACCGAAACAGGCGGCGCCGGGCATTCCATATCCATAATGAAGAAGACAGCGCCGCAATGCTGAAGATCAATGCCAGGGACGACAGACACAAAATGCACCAGGCCATCAGGACGAATCCCTCGATATACGTAAGGTAGAGAGCGAAGCCCAATCCCAACAACGACGCGATCGACAACGTCGCGGGAACCGCTGGTTGGGTCCGAAAAATTGTCGCCAGGGCCAGCAACGCCATATATCCCAGAATGCCGATCAGGGCCACTGGAACGCTCGACAGCGTTGAGTAGGTGCTGCGATTTACGATATCGCAGTTGAAGTTCTCTCCGATGTCACAGTAGGAAGTCGCCGAAGTGCCGTAATGATGGTAGAGAGAGACCGACGAAACCACGATTCCGCCCAAAGCCAGCACGGCGATGCACCGGAGGATGATCCGAGCAAAGCGCGGCGCGGCGGAAACACTCATGGCAGGCTGCAGCCGGATTTGGCGGCAAGCGATGGCAGCGCTTGTGTGCCTTCCCGCCGCTCTCCATCCCCGAACTGCCAGGTGGGAAAATGTTTGATTCCGGCGTCTTTGCACACCTGCGCCTCATCGCGTGAGCCGGGGACCCCGCATTCGACGTAGGGAACGTACTTGAACGACGACTCGAACATCGCCTTCTGGTCCGCGCAGTGGGGGCACCAGTAGGCTCCGTACATCTTCACCTGCTTCGCCGCCAGGCACTGCGCGAATGCATCAAGCCTGGCGCCGCGTTTTCGCAGTCCAAGAAAGATCACAACGGCAAAGGCGGCGGCAATCAGCGCTACAGTCAGGATCTTGCGCGTCCGCGACGATGGGGGCGGCGCTGCCTCGGGCTTTTTATCTTGCGGCATGGAATGTTTTTATATCACGACGTTGAGCGCGGAAGGCAGGACGTCAAGGCTTTGGCAATGCAGGCTGAGAACCTCGCCATCAACCATGACATCCACAGGAGCCTCGAGTTGGAACTCAACATGCTTCGCCGGCCGCCGCTCCGCCAGCGGATGATTGATGTGCGTGCCGTCGTAAAGCCTCGGCAAATTGCGGATCAGACCCAGGCGGCCGATCGGCCCCCAGCGCACGTACTCGATCAACCCATCATTCACTTCGGCTTTCGGAGCAATCATCATGGTGCCGCCGGTGAACTTGCTGTTACTGAAAGTGAGGAACAAGCATGGCCGCCGGTCGATCTCAGGGTCTTCATCCACGCGCAAGGGAAATGGCCGGCGGCGGAAACGCGCCAGGCTGATAAAAATGGATGACTGGTAGCCCAGTTCTCCCCATCCGCTGAAACGGCGGGCGCGCAGTGTGGCTACATCCGCGGAAAACCCCATGCTCAGAAGATTGATGTAATGCACCACTCCAGCCTGATGAGTGAGGCGAAGAACATCGCAGGGCGAAGAGCGCCTGCCCAGCAGCGCTTCAATCGCAAACTCGACGCCACGGTCGCTGAAGTCGCGCAGAAATGAATTGCCCGTTCCGAGCGGAAGAAAAGCCAGCGTCGCTGGCTGGCTGTGATTCGAGGGAGAGAGGTCCGACGAAAAGATCCCATTCACAACTTCGTAAGAGGTGCCATCACCGCCCACCGCGATAAATTTCCGCTCGCCTCTTGCGTAAGCCTCGCGGACCAGTTCGGTGGCCTGCCCGGGAGCGCTGGTTTCAATCACTTTTAAACTGATGCCGCCCGCGCGGAGACGGTCGAGTGCGGGTGCGACCAGCTTGCGGCATCGGCCGCCGCCTGCCGCCGGATTCACGATGGCCAGGAAAGTGCCGGAATCGCTCACGGTTGATAGCTCATGGTTGTTGTTCTATAGCTCGACTACGGCGGCACGGCTGAGCGTCTTGCGAATCGCTTCGGCAAGGGCCACGCGCTTAACCTTCATGGCGGCAGTCCGCGGAAAATCCTTCTCCCAGACCAGGCAGCCACCCACGCGCTTGAAATCCGGCAAGGTGCGGTTGCGGGAAATAATGTCGTGCTTCAGCGCGTCGTCAAGTTCCTGGCTCGGCGCCTCCGGCCCAGCGGCTTCCTGCGGTTGTTCCAGTCGGAGAACAAGAATCAGCATCTCATGGCCCAGGCTCTTGGCCGGCCAGATGTAATTGGCCGCGAATATGCAGTACTCCTTGACCGGCAACCCATCGAAGGCGGTTTCAATGTCCTCGGGGTAGATATTTTTCCCGCCCTCGGTAACGATCATGTTCTTCTTGCGGCCGAAGAGTTGCAGGTGCCCATCGCCGTCGAAGCGGCCCAGATCGCCGGTGAGGAGCCAGCCATCCACGATGGTCTCCGCCGTCAGCTCCGGATCGTCGAGGTAATGCGCCATCACGGTCTTGCCGGTCGCCGCCACTTCTCCGATGCCTTCGGAGTCCGGATTCAATACTCGCAATTCCACGCCTGGCAGGGGTTTGCCTACGGTGTCAGCGCGAAATGGTTTCAGATCGTTGAGCGTGAGCACGGTGCCGGCTTCGGTAAGGCCATATCCGTTCGCCACCGGCACACCCAGATCGTAGAAGAACTGCAGCGTTGAAGGCTCCATGAAAGCGCCTCCGGTAAACATGGCGCGTAATTCTCCGCCAAAAGCTTTGTGCACCTGGCGCAGCAGAACGCGGCTCAACCGCGCATCAGGACGCCAGCCGGTAAAGAATTTATTCACCGCGATGGACCGGTCCAGCACGAAACGCTTTGACTTCGACAGCAGGTCGAACTTCGCCCGCAGCCCTCGCTCCAGATTTTTGAGCACCATGGGGACAAGACTTACATATGTGATCCTGTAACGAACGAACGCATCGCGCACAAATTCCGGGCGAAGCGTGCGCAAATGGACGACACAGGCCCCGCAAATAAACGGCCCAATAAATCCGACCATAAAATCGATGGCATGGTTGGTGGGCAAAATACTCAGATACCGCACTCCCGGCCAGAACGGATAGAGCGCGATCAGCGCCTTACATTGTTCCAGATAATTGTCATGGGTAAGAACGCATCCCTTGGGACGCCCGCCAGTCCCGGAAGAATAGACGATGCAGGCCACATCCTGCCGCTGGCGAGGAACGAAGGCAGGGTCCCCTTTGCGGCGAAAATCTTCCCAGCGAAACGCGCCTCCCAGATCCACTCCCGGTGGCGCTTCGGTGACCAGAACGGTTTGCAGTTTGTGATTCTTGAAGTCTGGCGCCTGCATGATGGCACGCCACAGGTAATATTCGACGACCAGCGTCCTGGCCTGGCTGTGCGCCAGCAGTTGCAGATGTTCGGCTGCGGTCAACTTGTAGTCGAGCGGCACCAACACGCCGCCGCCGTGCAACAAGGCGTACGCCGAAATCAGCCACTTCGACTGATTCGTCATGATGATCGCCGCCCGATCGCCGGCGCTGAACTCGGCGTCTTCGAGCGCGCGCGCCAGGGGCAGGGCCATTTCCTTGAAGTCAGAATAGGTGAGGCGGGTCTTTTCCTTGTCGCGGTCCGACTCGATGAGGCAGGTTTCATCGGGCCAGCGCTCGAGCGCTTCGCGCAATGCCGCGCCCAGGCAGCTGTATTGGTCGAGGTTAAGCATTTTCACGAAGGACTGGGAACCGAACTCTGCACTGACAATCGGCTCTCATGCGATGATCGCCGGCGGCTGCTCCGCATTCTGCCAGCTCGTCACAGCCGCGATTGAATCCGGCTGGCGAGCGTTCTGAAGTCTGAAACCCCCTGCAATTCATAGTCGGGAAGCTCGACTTTGAAATGGTGCTCAAGCCGTGTGAGCAAGTCCAGCGCCTGCAGGCTGTCAATCCCAAGCGTCTTGAAGAAATCGTCGTCGGGATTCAGCCTCTCGCGCGGGACTTTAAACTGCGCCGCCGCAAGCCCAAGAATTTCTTCCAATGTTTTGTGATCGTCCGTCATTTCATACCATTCTATTCGAACGGGTCACGGGAGGTAAGGTTGTGCATCTTTGCTTTCTACAAATTTCTTCAATCCCGCCTCAACCGCCGGCTGAGCAAACAATTCGCAGAACAGGTCAATCTCCTGCCGCAATTCCTCGTAGGGGATAGGCTTGATGAATTTCTTTGCCGCGATGGCCGTGCGCCGATCAAACTTCCCCAACTGGGCGGCCATGCCTCGAGCCGCCTTTAGCGACTCGCCTTCGCCCACTACCTGGCTGACCAGCCCGCATTGCTGGGCTTTCGTGGCATTAAAGCTGCGGCCGGTGAGCAGCAGATCACGCACCACCGCATTCCCGAGATCGCGCTTCAGCCGCGGGATGCCGCCGAACCCGGGGATCAGTCCCAGGCGCAATTCAGGAAAGCAAAAGCGCGACATTTTGTCGGCAATGATCAAGTCGCACACCAGGGCAAGCTCAAGGCCCCCGCCAAACGTCACTCCGTTGAGCGCCGCGATGGTGGACAGAGGCGAGCTGTCGATTGCATTCATCACTTTGTGGATGCGCTCGAGGAACTGCCGCACGCCGCGGGCTGCCGCCTCTTTTTCCATTTCCTGGGCGCCGTGATAGAGCTCGCGCAAGTCCGCTCCGGCACAGAATCCCGACTTCAGGGTGCTGTAGAGAATGAGAGCGTGGGCATGGTTCTGCAGATCATCGAGCGCGGAGACGAAGTTTTCCAATTCTCCCAGCGTCTGCGAACCGATCTCGTTGCAGGGGTCGCGGTGCAGCGCCAGTTCGATGACGCCCGCTTTAAGCTCCCAGGAGAGCGTTTGCCCTTTGTGTTGGTTCATTTTTGTGTTCATCAATCATCCCGGGACCACTGCGAGGGCAAGATGCCCTCGCGACAGCCGGCGGGACGCCGGCGCTGCTTCATGAAGCCTGTTGGACTTTATACATTTCTTCAATTTCATTTTGCAGATGCGCCGCAATCAGGTCCCGCTTCAGTTTTCCGTTGGCTGTCAGCAATCCATTTTCGATCGAGAACGGTTCGGCATGAACATGAAAGGCTCGTACTTGTTTGAAGTGCGGCAATTGCGGATTGACCACGTCCACCGCCGCCTGCACCTGCTCTCGCGTAACCGGTCCGGTAACGATCATTGAAAGATAGCCCCGCCCGTTGCCAGTCAGCACCGCCTGTTGCGCCCCCGGCAAATGCCCCAGCAAATCCTCTTCAATCGGTTCCGGTGCGATGTTGTGGCCCGATCCCAGAATGATCAGGTTCTTGATGCGCCCGACGATGCGCCAGTTCCCTGCCTCGTCCTCTTCTCCCTGGTCGCCGGTATGAAACCAGCCGTCGTGCAGCGACTTCAAAGTTTCCTCGGGACGGTTCCAGTATCCCGGAAAGATGTTGGGCCCGCGCACCACGATCTCGTCGTTCTCACCCAGCTTCATTTCAATGCCGCTGATTGCCGGTCCCACGCGCCCGGGCTCGACGCGCCGCGGATCGTCCAGGGTGCAGATCGCGGTGGTTTCGGTCAACCCGTAAACCTGCAGCACGGGAATGCCAAGCATGTTGAAATACAGCTGCGTATCAACGCTCAACGGCGCAGAGCCGCAGATCAGGGCTTTTAGGTTGCCGCCAATCATCTTCTTGCGGATGGTGGGAAAAATCATGGCGTTGCCCAGAGCCAGCCAGGCTCGGTCAGAGAATTTTGATTGTCCATCCCGCTCGCGGACCCATGCTCCCTTGGCGCGGCTGTAAATTGCCAGCGCGAGGCCGCCCGTCTTCCACAATTGCTCGTCCACTGCTTTGCGCATACGTTCCAGCAGTGCCGGAACATTGAGAAAATAATCCGGCGCAACGCTGCGCATTTCGCCGGCGAGCTTTCCCAGATCCGTATTCAAAGTGAGCAGGCTGCGCCGCATGAGGCAGGTGAGCAGCATGATCCACGAGCCGGCGAAACAGAAAGGCAGGTAGTGAAAGACGCGGTCCTGTCCAGGTTTGTTTTCCATCAGCAAACTGAGCCGTTCAGAAGTGCACGCCAGCATATGCCCAACATTGCCGGCCGTCAGGATCACTCCCTTGGCTTCGCCCGAGGTTCCCGAGGTGTAGATAATCGTGACTGGATCGGAGTCGGCGAGCTGAGGATTGCCACTGACGCTCGCCCGGGCGTTTGAAAATATCTGCTCAAAAAGAAATTGGAGCGGCGCCTGGGGCCATGCCGCAAGGATGCCATCCCGCAATCCGGTGTCTCCGCAGCAGATCAAGGCCGGCTCACAGTCTTTCATCATGGCGACGAGCTCAACCGGAGCTTGCCGCGCATAAAGCGGGACCACAATGAATCCTTCCGCCGTGGCAGCGAGGTCGAGCGCGACCCATTCGATGCTGTTGTGCGCCAGCAGCGCACAGCGATCGCCTTTCTTCAACCCGCGCGCCGCGAGAAAAGACCGGGCCTGACCGACCAGATCCAAAAGCTCCCGCCCTGTGATGGGAACCATCTGGCCATCCCGTAACTCCTGCAGCACGGGAGTTTCATTGGCGGTTGCGAGCTGGGCGAAAATGTTTTCGAGAAAACTCATGCTTTGGTCGCGGCGGTATGGCCCTTCCAAACTCTGGCGAGCTTTGCTTGCCTCCCGGAGGAGGGCGTCCGCGGCTACGTGGTTCCTGCTAACCGAACGCTTCCGCCAGCTGCTGCAAATTTTTACTGATGGGCGGCAAATAGTCTTCCCAGCTCCATTCGCTTTTTCGGGTGGGGAAGTCGGGATAACGGCGCTGCACTTCTTCTTCGAAGTACACACCCATGCGGGCCATCACTTTTAAATTCTTTACCACCGTCTGGCCGATTCCTACCGAGATCGATTCTCCCTGCGTGGCCAGCTTTTCCAGTGCTACTCCAAGCCGCGCCTCGAGATCGGGATCGTCCACATTCATCAGCAGGTCTTCATGTCCGCGCTCGCGCATCAGGTTGCGGATGCGTTCGTCCATGGTGATTCCGGCTGACGGCACCAGTCCAGGCATGGATGTCACGATGCCGTGATAACGCGACGAGACCATCATGTGGCACGCCCGGAGAATACTCACCAGTTCATGCATCCTGTATTCCTCGGAACTCAGAACGGGAACGCCTCCGAGCTCTTCCGAAATGCGGCCGGCCGGGCGCGCGTCCAGGCGTTCGGTGGCTGCGAGGATCACGAATACCTTGCGCTGCCTGCGAAAAGTATCGACCGCACCGGCGATGGCAGAGAGATAGTGTTCCAGCGCGCGATCTGCAGCCGCGCCGGAGTTATGGAAGTACACCGAACGGTAGTGGCTGTCCTGGTAAGCTCCGGTCAGAGTGCGGGCGGCAAACTTTGCGATGGAAGCCTTGACCGGCCACTCGAAAGGATTAATCGGACACACCACCAGCACCGGAGTGCTGCCGTCCCATCCCAACTGGCGCAATACGGCTCGACCGTACTCGGCGGGAGCCGGATCGAATGTCCAGGCCGTATCCGTGCCCAGTTCAGTGGGTACACCGAGATCGCGCAGCAGCGTCCGCGACTCTTCGTTGCGGGTGATCACCAGCGAATTCTGGCAATAGCGCGCACACATCCTGGCAATCAAAGGATCCATGTGTCCCGCTTCGGCGCCGTAACCGACCGACAGCTTGTTCTGCGCCGCGGCGATGCCCAGAGAGCCGATCATCATGGTGGTGAGAGCGTTGGCGAATTTGCTTTTGAACATCGAGCCCTCGCAAGCCACTACGCCATGGTGCCGCGGCACTTCGTCGGAAAGAAATGGAGGGAAAATATCCGGCAGATGCACTTGCCGCGTACCCTCAAAGTAGCCGTCGGTAAATTTGAAATTCTGCGTCATCACGCTGAAGGCGGTGTTTTCGGCCCCCAGGATATGGCGCGTCTGGCGCAGCATCTCCGACACCCTCACATCGGAGCCCATGTTGCGCGTGCCGTTGTATCCGGCAAACAGCAGCTTCAGTTTTTCGCCGGACTGCCAGGGCTTGCCTTTCCCCATCATCCAACCCAGCTTGGCAGCTTCGATGCTGCCGCTCACCCACGCTTCGAGGATCAGATCCATCATGCGGCGGACCCTCCGGCCTTGGTCGTGGGCCATTCGCGGTAGGGGTAAGTGAAATTGGTCTCCCGGCTGAACTTGAGCAGCGGGTAGCTGTACTGCGAGAACGGCACTGGCTTGCGCCCGAGCTCTTGCGTAACCCGGCTATTGTCGAAGACCGTGTTCCAGACCAGATAGGGCATGAACACTTTCAACAACGATGCGCCGTGGCCGACCGGCCCATCCCGGCGAGACAAGAAGTTGACCGTGGCGTCGAAGGGCCGCTCGAGAAATGGAAGAAAGACAGGCCCGCGCTTGTTCTGCGCCGCTGCGAGCGCCGCCGTCAACTGGCGGAAGGTCTGGGATTCCGTGCCCGACGAAAGGTGGTAGGTATCGTGGAGCGGGTTTTCCTTCTGGTGCAAAGTCGCAATCGCGTCCGCGACAAAGTCTACATTCACGATGTCGATTTTGTCCTTGCCGCGAAAGGGCAGCGCCGGCAACCCCGCCAGAAATACAAATGCCTTCACCATGTCGAACTGCGTGGTTTCTGGGTAGCGGCTGTCCCCCAAAACAATACTGGGCCTGAAAATCGTGATCGGCACTTCGGGAAGAAGCTGCCGCATCATGTGCTCGGTAAATTTCTTGGTGCGGGCGTAGGGATCGTAGTCCGAGCGATTCCAGTCGATGGATTGATCTTCCGTCACCACTTCATCCTGCCGCTTGCCCGCGACCGCTACCGTGCTCACCTGGCTGAAGCGGCGAAGGCCGTGATAGTAATTCGACTTCTGCGCCAGAAGAAGAACTTCGAGAGTTCCGCGCAGGTTGACATTAAGACAGGTCTTCTCCGATTTGCGATTGAGCGAGGCTGCGCAATGGATCACCGAATCGGTGGTATGAATGAGGCGATCGTAGTCATCTTCCCCAAGGCCGAAGCGGGTATCGGTGAGGTCGCCGCAAAAGATGCGCATGCGGGTCTGGAAATACTCATAAAAACGGGGGAAATCCAGATGCAGCTGCAGTGACTGCCACAGGCGCCCGGCAGCTTCCTGCGGGTCGCGGGCGCGGACCAGCAGGTTCAACGACGCCCCACGCTCCAGCAGATTGGCGGTGACGTGCGAGCCTATGTATCCGGTGGAGCCGGTCAGGAATATCGCCACGTGGCTCCGTTGGTGCCGGCCTTCACCACTTCACCGTTTTCCGGGGTGGGCGCGGGCTGCAAAATGCGCGAAGGGCGCGCTTCCAGTGCACGTCCTTCTATCAGGGGATAAGTCCACTTGCGCAAGGCTGGAATGTGTATATTGATCCAGTAGTCCCACCAGTCGATCGATCTCGTGTTGTATCCAAACGCAGCCTTCTCATCCTGCGGCAGCGCATAAGAGAGCCGTTCGACATTGTCCGCCGCGAAATCATGTTCGTTGAAAAGTATGAAGGGCTCGAACAATTTGATCAGCTTCTCGACTTTTTCCAGATTGCGCTCGGCGCGGACCAGCGGAGTTTTCTTCAAGGGCAGCGGGGACATGATGCGCTGAATGGATTTCACAATCGCCTTCTGGGCCGGTGCTGACATACGGTTATAGCGTTCCTTGGAAACCGGGATTGCGTCCAGGCGCAGGCGCAACCAGTATTCCAGGCCTTCCTGGGCCCGGTAATGTCTGCGATGAGCCAGCGAGGTCAGTTCAATGGATCGCCGCATGTCGCAAGGATTGGTCACGGAAGTAGCCAGCTGGTACAGCGGTTCGTGACGCCTTGCGATGATGGCCGCCCCAATCAGGGTCATGCCGCGGCAGACTGAATCGACGGGAATAATATCCAGCCGCTTTTTCTCGTTCGTCGGAAGCTGGCGGAAAGATGTTCCCAATAAATAGGAAAGCGAAGCCGAAGTATTGATCCCTTCATTCCATCCAACGAACGGCTCTTTCACCGACGTTTCAACAATCGCGGGACGCACGATTGCGATGGGCAGGCCGGCGCCATGCTTCGCGATCAAAGACTCGGCAAGGCTCTTCGTAAGCGTGTAGGTGTTGGGCCAGCCCAGCTCGGCGGCGCGCTTCATGCCGGATTCCGTCAGATATTCCCGCAGCCAGCGAAATCGATTTTTGCGAATCTGGTTTTCCAGCGCTGCGCCCCCGAGATCTTTCGCCGCGTGCTCCTTGCTCAGAGCCTGCCGGCGCAGTTCCTCGGTCACTTCGGCGCTCTCCGCCAGTTTTTCAGCCTGTTCCACAAAGGCGTGCAGCGAATGCCATTCCCGTTCGGCATCGAAATCGGCCAGTCCAGCGGGGTTGTAGTCGGGACGCATGGTCTCGCCCACGCGGCCATCCCGTGCTCCCGCCACGTAACAAGTGGAAAGATGCAGCAGCCCGGCATGGTCCGACTGGCGCACGTATTCGGTGACATTCATCGCCGCGTCAATGTTCGTGGACAGCGCATCGCGAAGATCCGGATTGAAATCGGTGAGGCCCGAACTGTTGATGATCAGATCAAGACGCTTTTGCAGGAACTGGGCCGCGTCGGGCGCGATACCCAGGCCCGGTTGACAGACATCGCCTTCGACAACCTCCACTCGCTCCCGCAGAAAGTCGGAAAACCCGGCGCCGTAACGAGCGTACAGAGGATCGAAGACGGGAGAATCTTCCACTAGCTTTTCAAAACGCCGTTCGGCTGGATTGGATTTTTGCCGCCGGATCAGCAGATAAATCCGGCCAATCTCCGGCAGCTCCATCAGCGTATTGACCAGCCACACCTTGCCGATGAAGCCGGTGACGCCGATGAGCAATACGTGCTTGCCGGCGAATGCGCGGCGCACCGACAGCGGCGCGGACGGGCGTGCGCCTTCAAAATAAACGATGGGGCGATCCATGACCGCAAGCTGGCGCGCCGCCGGGACAACCGCCGTTTCCAGAGCTTTAGCATTCGCCAGGCCGAGATCGCGAGCCAATCGCGTCGCATCCCGTCGGCCGTCAGGGCCCGACCCATTGATTCCGGCGAAGAGACCGCGCGGCCGAATCACCGGCTGCAGCAATCTTCCCGTGGCAATTCCGTCGCGAAATTCCAGGCGATTGGCGATGACATACTGCACGCCCAGATGATTCGCCAGCGGACGCATCACGTGTTCCAGGCCCTGGCTCACCAGAACGATTTGATCTCCCGCCTCGATGCGCGACCTAAGCAGGGCAACGCCATCCGCTTTCAGATAAGGTTGCAACTTATACTTGAAGTATTCTTCGCCCAGTAAGTCGAGCCGGTCGCGGCTGGTGCCGCGGAGAACGGTGTGCACCACGCGGGTGGCAAAGACTCGATTCGCGGCGTAAAGAAATGGCCGCAGCACTGCCATCAATAACACTAGCCCGCGACGCAGCCATCGCTCCAGGAACGTTTGCGCGTTCCAGGTGAAAAAGGCGATGGGGCGGACGGTGGTTAAGTCCGCGAGACTGCCCTCCACCCGCCAGTACAACCGAACGGGGGAACCTGGATTGTAGTTGGGCTGTTGCAAATCGTTTTCGTCCCGATACATTGGGGCCGTCCCCGACCGGGAGGCCGCATCTATTGTAAACAATTGCCTCAAAAGGACGAAGGACGTAACCCGGGCATATCCTGCATGGTTACAGTGTCGTGGCTTCCACCGGGGCGGGGGCTTTCCCGTAGGCCAGCAGCGCCAAGGCCCCGCTTACCGTCAGTAAACCGGCAACCGCCAGCAGGCCACCGCGAAAGCTGCCCGTCCATGTGCGTATTAATCCAATGGTGTACGGTCCTAAAAATCCTCCGAGGTTGCCGAATGAATTGATCAATGCAATGCCGGCCGCCGCCGAAGTTTCGCTCAGCATTTCCGTAGTCGTCGCCCAGAAGGGCCCATTCATGGAGAAGGCTGCCATAAGGGTCAGGCTCAGGAAGACAACGTCAGCCGTCGTGGAATTCGAATAGGCGGCGGAGGCCAGTCCGATGGCGCAGGCAAAAGCGGATCCAGCCAGATGCCATTTCCGCTCCCCGGTTCGATCGGAACTGGTCGCCACCGCGACCATCGCGGCCATGGTGGCAAGGTACGGAATCGCGGACAGCAGCCCGACGACAAGATTACTTCTGCTCGAAACGCTCCGCAGCAAGCTGGGGAGCCAGAGGCCGATTCCATAAGCGGCAGTAGTCTCACCCAGGTACACCGCCACCAGCAACCAGACTCGCGCACTGGAAAATGCCGCAAAGACGTCGCTCGATGCGCGAACTGGCTTGCTCTCTCGCGCCAGCTGTTCCACCAGCCAGGAGCGTTCGTCGCTCGCCAGCCAGGGAGCGACCTCCGGGCAATCGGTGAGATACGCCAGCACAACCCCTGCGAGCAGCACCGCGGGCAGGCCTTCGATCAGGAACAGCCACTGCCATCCCGAGAGGCCGGCCCAACGCGCTCCCAGCAGCAGACCGGAGATAGGGCCGCCGATGACTCCGGCGAGCGGAGCGGCGGTCATGAATAGAGCTACTGCCCGCGCCCGTGCGGCGGATGGAAACCATCGCCGCAGGTAAAGAATCATTCCGGGAAAGAATCCGGCTTCGGCCGCTCCCAACAGAAAACGCAGCAGGTAAAAGCCGCGCGGCGTGCTCACAAAAATCATGGAGGCGGAAATGATGCCCCACAGCGCCATGATCACGGCGATCCACTTTCGTGCGCCAAAGCGGGCCAGCGCGAGATTGCTGGGCACCTGGAAAAAGAAATATCCGGCGAAAAAAATCCCGGCGCCCAGACCATAAACCTGATCACTGAAGCCCAGCCGCCCTTTCATCTGAAGGGCGGCAAACCCCACGTTGATGCGGTCCAGGTAAGCGACGATATACAGAAGAAACAAGAAGGGCAGCAATCGCCGGGTCAGCTTGGCGACGACTTTGGCCCCGAGATCAATTCCATCGAGCGATGGCATGGTTGGCATCAGGTTCGCGACAGCGTCTGGTTCTCTGCGTTCTTGCTGCAAAAAGTCGCCAGGAAACCGTTCCTTACTCGGCCCGCTTAGTTGTCTTCGATCTGACGCGCAATCTCCGCGACAATATCGCTTTCCGGGCGGCCGACGTCCACCGTGATGGCGTCGTCCGGTTCTTCGAGCGCGGCGAATTGGCTGGCCAGAATCTTCTCCGAGGCAAAATGGCCGTGCCGCTGCCGCAGGCGCTCGAAAATGAGCTCGTAGCTGCCTTTCAGGTAAACCAGTTTCGTCTCCCCGGGAACGTAAAGTTGATCGCGATATTTCTTCTTCAGCGCCGAACAGGCCAGGATGACATTACGCTTTTGGCCAGCCCATGCCTGCATAGCCTCGTGCAAGCCGCTGAGCCAGGGTGCGCGGTCAAGATCGTCTAACGGAATTCCTTGCCTGATTTTTTCAACATTTGACGGCGAATGAAAACTGTCTGCGTCCACAAAGTCCCAGCCCAACCGCTCAGCAAGCAGTTGGCCAATGGTTGTCTTTCCCGAGCCGGTTACTCCCATGACCACCACGATCACGGAATCTCACCAGGAACGAAAGGTGGGTGAACCATGCTTAGATCTTTTATCACTGATTGGCGAAGGTGGATAGGAGTCCGCGGAACCTGGCAGATTCGCGCCCCGCTCTACGGGCAACTGCCCGGAAAGAGTGACGCGCCGCAAAAATACAAAATGGAAACGGCCGCTGGCGCCGTTTCCATTTTTTCAATTGTGTTTTTCGTCGAATCAGCTGTTGGTGTCAGTCGAAGGATCGTTGAGGGCAATTAATCTCCCCGGCGGATAGTCTTCGGCGGTCAGCGGATTTTCCGGGTGCGCGTTTTTTATGGTTAGGACTTCGCCGCTGCGGATTCCCTGAAGAATGAGATTCTGCTCGTCAATGGCGATAACTCTGTATTTCTCGTCGAATATCGCATTGTTCTCCATGATGGATGTTAGATGCGAAAATTTCCGAACAAGCTGCACGAATTCGGCCCTATAACCATTTATCGGCATCATGGCCGAACTTCTTTACTTTTAAAGTTTCAATACCCATTTATCCCGGCAACTTGGCCGCCAGGATGTCGATTTTCTCGATGGCCGGCGGCTTCGCCAGCAATTCCGCAGCCTTCGCCATCAGCGCTGCCGCCACACGTCCCGAAAGGTGGGCTTGCCGGCCTGCTTCGTTCGGGAAGGCGTCGAAAATGCCAAAAGTTGACGGCCCCAGTTGGATGGCAAACCAGGCAATGGTCGCCGGCTCCTCCTGTACGATTGCGAGACCGCTTCGAAGAAAGTCGGCAACTTCCTTTTCTTTGCCGGGCTTCGCGTCCAGTCGAACCCACAGGGCAACATGAACATCGGGCATGAGCTGACTCCGTTTCTGAGCGCAATCTGCGCAAGCAAGTGTAGCTGGAATGGCTGGATTGGATTGTCAAAGATTTGTCACTGGTTCTAATAGAGAACGTTCGAATGGAGAACGGGCGAGTCGAGGACAGGCGTCCAGAAAACAAAAAGCCGCCCAAGCGGGCGGCCTTTGTCGCAAGGGACTGCTTCCGATTACTGCGCCGCCGGTTTCTCTTCCATCTTCTTCTTTGGCGCCGCTGCGCTCGACTTGGGCTTCCAGAAATCCGGATCCGCCTTGATCCATCCATCCTCGACGTAGCTCATGGAGGGGGCGAACGCGAACAGATTGTGCTGGGAAAACTCGATTGCAACGGCCGACAGCTCGCTCAACTTCTTCATGCCATCTTCCCCCATGTTGGCGGCAAACTGCTTGTCACTAGCGAATGACTGATCTATTTCAGCGCCCGACTTCATCGGCCAGAATACGACGTAGGTATTGTCTTCCTGCCCGTACACTGCCTGATACGTCGCAAAATGTGCGTCGGGAATCTTCTCATACGCCGCTTTCACCATTTTGACGATGGTGTCCCAGTCCGCATCGTGGCCGGAACGCACGCGGTAGAGCGAAATCTCGAAATATCGCATGTGCGGGATATCGACGGAGGAACGCAAA
The DNA here is from genome assembly GCA_963814725.1 of Terriglobia bacterium. Taxonomy (GTDB): domain Bacteria; phylum Acidobacteriota; class Terriglobia; order Terriglobales; family Acidobacteriaceae; genus JAIQFF01. Next base: position 559,934 of record CAWFDY010000008.1, on the reverse strand, counting down.
CTGTACTCCTCGCGGTAACGCAGTGCGCTGGCGTCAAACTCGGACAAAAGATCGCCATCGGCGAGAGAGGCTTTGTCGAGTGCGGCGGCAAGCGCGGGATTTTTCTGCTCGGCCATCACATCTTTTTCCCAGGCTTCGAATGAATCGTAGCCGGTCAGAAACAATGCTCGTGACTTGCCGCTGAGAGAGTTGAGCGCCAGATAGTGAGTCGGCCATTTTGCGCGCGTCATGGCCTGTACAAAGGCGCTCTCGCTTTTCTCATGCACCGCGCCGCTCTTACCCGGTTTTATAAATTCTCGTTGAATTGAGAGCACCTTGGGCGGTGGCGGCGGCTCCTGTGCCGCTGCAATGCCCAGTCCTGCGGTCAACAAATACGACCCCAACAGAACACTTGTGATTCTCTTCATAGACGCTGACCTCCCCGGTCGCGAAGTTGGATTCTTCAAGTTGAGATTTATGGAACTGTCCCGGCATCAAGCAGCAAAAGAAGATGCTTCGCGGGAGACTATTCCGAAGCAGGAATGAAGTCAAGCCGACAGGATAGCGGATAGCATGGGGACAGCTGCCGGCGGAGCGCTGCTCCGCCTCTGGCTCAATGCACCAAACCCAGTCGAGCTGCGCTCGACTGGACAGCCGAGGGCGGCTGTCCCCATGTGGTTTGAGGTGCTGAAGAAGATGCTGAAGAAAAAGGCCGCCCTGATGGGCGGCCTTTCGAAACTAGAAACCGGAAACTCCCTCTTAGTCTCCGAGCACCGGCTCGGCTTCCGACTTCGTCGGGGCCGGAGCGATGCCGCCATTCGATGGATTGGTCAGCGCACCCAGCGGAATGAAGCCGTTCTCTGCCACCACCGGCTTTTCCTTCAAGACGACTTCGCGATAAAGCGAAGCCATACGTGCGTTGTATGCCGGATCTTCTTTCTGCTTGGCGTCCCGAGCCCGCATCTTTTCTTCGCGCGAGTTCTTGGCAATGCCCAGCTTGTCCAGATCATGCTGCTCTTCGTTGGTGACTAGTTCTTCTTTCAAGACCAGCGCGTGCTCGACCGAATCCATCTTCACGTTCTTGCCACCCGCGAAGATCTCGTGGCGTCCATGCTCCTCGTACCACTTGGTGAGCGTGGCCGTCATGTGCATCTTCTCGATAATGTTGCGCCAGCCCACGCCCGTGTTGTAGGCGCAGAAGGAAATCTCGCCTTCCTGCGTGGCGTAAGGAATGATGCACTGCTCGGTGCGGCGGAAGTCGTAGTTGAAGAGGTCCTGGAACCACATTCCTGCGATGAACAGGAAGTTCCAGCGATCCTGGCGCCGCTTCATGACGTCGTCAATGGTGCGGTCCGGCCCGACTTTGCCGTAGTTTTTTCCGGTCGCGTTGAAGTTCTTATCGAACTTCTTCAGCAGGTCCATCATCTTGAAGTGCGTCGGCGACTGGAACGGATCGTAGTTCTTCATCAGGCAGAGCGCCATGCCAACGACGGTCAGGAACTTGCCGCGAGCGGCGTCGTTGACCTTGGCAATGTCCTTAGCCAGCTGATCGCCCTTGAGGAACGCGGTGACAGGAACCGCTTCCTTGGTTTCCTTGTCGATCATGAGCGCCATGCCGGTACCGCAGTTCGGATGGCAGCCACAGCTCAATTGGCCCCAATCATTGTTGGAGTCATTAACGTGCATGAGGTCGGCCCAGTCGGAGAATGTTCCCATGAACGAAATCGGGAACCAGTCGCGCGAGGGCTCGCCGAGTCCAGTCTGGTTTTTCACATCGTGCGCCAGATGAGACAAGGTGTAGCGCTGCGCTTCGCGGCGATCGTCGGTGACGGCTTCGTCACGTCCGGTAAACGACACCGGCTGGAATGACAGGAATCCGATGGTCTTGGGATTGTCCAGCGCGAACTTGATGATGCGTCCCACCTGCTCGTTGTTGATGCCGTTGACGATGGTGACAACCGGAACGATCTCGATACCGGCCTTGTGCATGTTCTCGATCGCCTTCAGCTTCACATCGAACAGGTTGCCAACCTTGCGGTGAGCATTGGCGGCATTGCCGATTCCGTCAAACTGAAGATATGCGTAACGCATGCCGGCTTCAGCAGCCTGCTCCGCAAATTCAAAACTCTTGGCGAATTCGATTCCGTTGGTTGCGGCCTGCACTGAGTTGTATCCAACCTTGCGGGCGTAGCGAACGGCATCGAGGAAGTAAGGAGACAAAGTCGGCTCGCCACCGGAGAACTGCACCGACATCTGGCGGCGCGGCTTGATGGTGATGGCATTGTCCAGCATGGTCTTGATATCTTCCCAGCTCAATTCGTGGACGAATCCAACCTGGTTGGCGTCCATGAAACAGGGATCGCACATCATGTTGCAGCGGTTGGTCAGATCGATGGTGAGCACTGAGCCACGTCCATATTTCACGGTGGACGACCCGTGGTGGTGCAGCTTCTCGTCATTGTGGGCGCGGATGTCGCGGCCCGGAAACACTTCTTCGAGGTGGCGCGAGAAATCGGTGTCGATCGACATCACGTCTTCAAAATGGCCGTGGATGGCGCAGTCTTTCACCATCAAAATTTTGCCGTCGCGCTCGACGATTTCGGCTTTGATCTCGCCGACTTTTTCGTTCATCAGCACTTCGTACGGCAGCTTGCCGTCGAGAATCTGCTGGCGGATTTCAGGGATGCACTTGGGGCACAGCGAATCAGTGGAGCGCGGCCAGCCCAGTGGTGGCTTGGTCTTTTCGTACGATTTCAGCAGCGGCTTCTCCGACCATTTCGGCGTCGGTGAGGGGTTCTGCTTGATACGGTTCAGACCATTGAACACCACCCACGCGCCTCTGGCGGCGACGGTTACTGCCTTTTCCACGTACTTCACTGGCTTGTGCATGTGCTCTCGCTTTCCTCTGCTGATATGCCGCGGCAAAACTGCCTTTTCACCGGAAACTCCCGGACTGAACCTGTAATTCACTCTCACGGTCCGACGCTCGTACGATCTTCACCCGCCGAGCGCCGCGTAGCGTCTTCCACGTCTGGATTAATCTATTCTTATGTTATTGAAGGCACGAGGGAAGCACGAGCCTATGTCAACGAAAAGGGAAAATCGAGGGTTTAATGGATGAATCGAGCATTGGACGGTTTGTAAACTATTGAAACAAAAGAGTAATTATCGGGATTTCTACGCGACTTTACGCTCAAAATCTGTAACGGTAAAAGCCGAGAATTTGTAAAAATCCTAATCTTCTTCCATCATCTTGTATTTCTCGAGAACGTCTTCGCGAGAGATCACTCCTTCCAGACGACGAAAGTCAGCCCGGTTCACCACGGGAACCAGCGGCACCAGATAGACATAGCGCAGAGCCTCTTCCAAAGTCAGGTCGGGATGAAGATACGGCAGGTGAGGAATTGCCAGAGTCGAGCCGAGAGTCATCTCTCCCTTGCCTTCACCGGCGAGCTGCCGGATCGTGTCCGAAGTCACGATACTCCAGCCGCTGGGACTCAGGCGGACCAGAAAACTCCCAGGTAAACCCTCCACCTGGAGCAATGCCTGCTCCACGGAATTCTGTGCGTCGAGAACTGGCACGGGGGCAGGTTTCATGGCGTCTTCCACCCGCAAGACGGTCTGCTCCCTCTGCTCTTCCAGCGAAGGCAATTCGAGTCCGTCCTGCCGGGTGAGCATATCGAAGATCGCGGTGCGCTCCAGACCGCGCGAGACAACATAGGCCAGCGTATTGGCGACGATCACGGGCACAATGATGGAATAGTTGCCGCTGACTTCGAGCACCATGAACACTGAGGTCATCGGAACGCGCAGGAAGGCCGCGAACAGCACGCCCATCCCGACCAGGCAATACGTGCCGGTGGATCCGGTAAGGCCGGGATAGAAGGATCGTTCCAAACCGCCGACCGCTCCTCCCAGCATGGCTCCGACAAAAAGCGTGGGCGCAAACATCCCGCCCGGAGCTCCGCTTACGAATGACAGCGTGGTGGCCACGATTTTCAACAACGCCAGCGTGGCCAGGATTTTCCAGGTAAATTGATCGTGCATGGCCTGGTCCATGTACTCATAACCGGCGCCCATGACCTGGGGCGCTCCGAGGTAGCCGATCGCTCCAATAATGAGCCCGGCTCCGGCCGGCTGCAGATACTGTGTCCAGCGCGGCCAGGCCCGCAGGCGGGGACGGAAATACGCGATGGCTTTGGCAAACACAACTGCGACCAGCCCGCCAACCACTCCGAGGACTGCGTAAGCCAGCAACTCCGACGGCCGGACCAAACCTACAGCGGGAATCCGAAACAGCGGCTCCGAGCCAAGAAACCAGCGCACTACCACCACGCTCGAAACTGCCGACAGCACGACCGAACCGAGTATGCCCGCGCTCCAGCGTCCAATGACCTCTTCAATCACGAACAGCACGGCGGAAATCGGCGCGTTAAACGCAGCCGCCAATCCTGCCGCCGCTCCGAGCGGGGCCAGCAAGCGCAACCGTTCGCGGGAAAGTTCGAGCTGCCGCCCCAACACCGACGCCAGACTCGCGCCGATTTGCAGCGACGGATCTTCGGGTCCCAGCGATTGTCCCGAGCCAATGGCCAGGGCCGCGGTAATAAATTTTCCAATCGCCGTACGAAACGGAATGTATCCGTTATAGATGTACAGCGCCGCCTTGGTCTGATTGACGCCGCTGCCTCGCACCAGGGGAAAAACATGGGCCACCAGCAGAGCCACGACCAGCCCCACCAGAGCCGGCGTGGTAATCAGGCGCCAATTGTGAGGCTCGGGCGCGGGGCCAAGCAGCCATATCCGGGTCCAATCGATGGCCAGCCGGAAACATACGACTGCAAGCCCTGAGAAAATGCCGACAAAGACTGCCAGCAGCAGGAACGAGCGTTCCTCCCGCGTGCTGCTTAAGGTCAACCAGTAGCGGCGGCCGCGTTTTAAGGGCAAAGCGTCAGCCGGCGGAGGACCTTGAAGACTCCCAACCGTAGGCGCGGGCGTGGCGTTGTCGCTCACTGCTCAACTCCACTGCGTTTTTGCGAGATAAGAAGCAGGGCCTGGTCCAGACCGTCTGGCGGTCCACAGAGCGATTGGGTCTGCTGCTCGATCTCAAAAATTACATCCATGACCGTATCCAGGCGCGAGCTGTCGTGCCCTGCCTGCGATTTGTCGAGCTCGGGCTCCATCTGGAGCCACCGCGCCTTCAACGCGGGAAGCTTCTCCGTCGTCGAAGCCTGGCTGAGGTCAATTCCTTCGCTATTGGCGCATTGGTCCAGGCGACTTCCCGCGGTTTGAAATGCCGAATGCACCCGCTGGCTGCGCTCCTTATCGGAAATACGCACTGCATACGGATCTGCCCGAAGCACCAGCGCAGCGATCTTCGACAACTGCGAAGCCTCGGCATTTTGGGGATCAAAGTGCAAGACGCCCTCGAGGTAACCCTGCGCTGTGCGATATCGTCCCAGCTGGAAGGCTGCCTCTCCCGCTCCCAACAAAGCGGCCGCATTGTTTCCATCTGCCTGCAGAACATATTGGAACTGATCCAGAGCGCGTTCGTAATCCTGCGCCCGGACGAATAGCTGGGCCACCTTTATGTGCAGGCCAGAGTCGCGCGGCAACGTGGCCGCCATTGAAATCAACTCCGCCTGCACCTGGGGATACGCTTTGAGCTTCAGTAAATATTCGACCAGTTCGAATTGCGTATCCCGCCGCTTGGCGCCCAAATCAGCGGGCCAAAAGCCATAGATGGCGTAGTGATAGTACTGCACGGTCTTATCGAAGAGCTGCTCCCGCGCGAACAGCCGCCCCAGTGCCAGGTTGACGGAACCGTCCTGAGGGGAACGTTCCCACAAACTGATGAGATATGTTTCCGACTCAGCGGTACGCCCCGAATCCCGCAGCGCGCGAGCCAGACTGATCTGATAGAGGAAATTGTCCTGCGCGTAGCCGAGCGCGGCACGGAAATCGGTGAGAGCGCGTTCGGCTTGTCCATCACTCTGCGCTTGCAGGCCGCGCTCGTAGAGACGGCGGGCCAGCGCTGTTTCTTTTTCGCGAAAACGGCTGACCAGACGACCGACACCCACAAACGCCAGCATCGCAACCAGCGCAAGCATTGAGAAAATTACAGGTGGGCGGCGCGCCAGGACTTTCAATCTTGCGACGTTCATGATGTGGCGAAACCGATCATCGTAGGAGGCTGCCTTCAATTCTATCTCTGAGGACCCGCAATCGGTTAAGATACTCGGCGCCACCCTCCCCAGCGTTTTCAATCGCGAATACGGCAGAGTTCCGGGTCTGAATCCACGCGATCTATGATTTCCGCGCTGCGACAGCAATTCAACGCGAACTACTCCTCGGAGAAATATCAGCGGCTGCTCAGTCTGCTGGAGGCTCGCTGCGGCGCGCCGATCCGCTTCCGCGTCTGTGAGACGCCCTGCTTCCTGCCGAAGGCGTTGCTCGAGCAGATGTCGGATTATGGCCGGCACCTCATCCAGCAACTCAACAGCATCGAGTATCGCAAGGCATCGGCTGCGGCGATTCCGGATGCATGCAAAGTTCCGCGCGAGCCGGCCCGCCCCCTTTTTGTCCATTTAAATTTCGGACTGGTGCGCGACCCATCCGGCAGGTTGCAGCCTAGGCTGATCGAACTACAGGGCTTCCCTTCTCTTTATGCCTTTCAGCCAATGCTCACGCAATCTTACGGAGAGATTTTTGCCCTCGACCCCGGTCTGCCATATCTGCTGGGCGGGCTGGACTGGGAAGGTTACAAAAAACTTTTGCACCGAGCCATTGTCGGTGACCATGATCCCAGCCACGTCATTCTCCTGGCGAGCGATCTCACGGCCAACAGTCCGCTGCAACAGAAATCTCTTCCGGATTTCCTGTTGACCGAAAAATTGCTGGGCATAAAAACGGTTGCGATCCACGAGGTCCGCAAGGTGGGGAAATTCCTGTTCCGCCAGAACCAGGGAAAGCGAACCCCAATACTGCGAATCTACAACCGCGCCGCGGTACCAGAGATGCTGCGCCAGGACCTCAAGGCTTCCTTCCAGCTCAGCGACGAAATCGAAGTGGAATGGGCGGGCCATCCCAACTGGTTTTTTCGCCTGAGCCGATTCTCAATTCCTTTCCTGCGCCATGAGTGCGTGCCCAAAACTTGGTTCCTGGATCGCGTGGAGCAGACTCCCAAAGACCTTGAAAATTACGTGGTGAAGCCGTTGTTCCCGTCGGCCGGCATGAGTGTGATTGCCAATCTCAAAGCGCAGGATCTGGCCGCCATTCCGAAAGAAAAGCGCTCGCAATACCTGCTTCAGGAACGCATCAATTTTGAGCCGGTGGTTGAATCGCCCTTTGGCGGCAATAAAGTGGAGGTGCGCGTCAATTACATCTGGCTGGATGAATTGCAGCCGGTGATCGCGGAGGTCCGCATGGGGCGCGGGCTCACCATGGGCATGGACCAGAATCGCAATGCCGAGTGGGCGGGCTCCTCGGCGGGATTTTACTCTTAGCTCTCGAAGGAAATCTCCGCCCAAGCATAGCTTGGACGGGGCACACCTTTAATCACTCTCGGGAGCTTGGGTGCGGATTTATTTCAATCCCTTTACGACGTAGGCTTGCGACAGCACTTGCGAGTACACATACGCATAGGCGCCTCCGTCGGCGGAAAAGCGCGGACCGCCTACGCTCGCCACTCCTGCCGGAAGGTTCGCTCCGAAGGTCTTCCAGAAATCCATTTTGCCGGTCGCTACATTCACTCGATAGACCTTGGCCGCGCCCTCGCGTTCCCGGCTGGAGATTGCGTACAACGAGGTTCCGTCGGGCGACCAGTCGGAGACGTAATACGTCGAATCGAGCCCTGGAACCGGACGCAAACCGCTCCCGTCGAGCGGCCAGATGCCCCATTTCCGGTCTGGCCCAATCACTGCGACGCTGCGGCCATCCGGAGACAGGCGCACTCCTGCCGTGCCCTCGGGCGTGATGGGTTTGGCATTGCCGTTGCTCAAATCAATGAGGTAGTCGCGTACGCCATGTCCTGGCTCAATTCCGGAGGCCACCAACTGTTTACCATCGGGCAAATAACGCACTTCCCCGTAGCTGACGCCGTCATGGGTCAACTGCCTGGCTTCGCCCGCGCCGGTGGGCACCAGGCTCAGAGGGCCTCCCTTTGCCGGTTTGGTAATTACCCACTTATTGTCGGGCGAAATGGCCTCGCCGGTGCCGTCGCCCATGCGCACTGGAGGCGACCCGTCGGTATCGCGCAAGAATACGGTGTAGTTCGGCCCGCCGCCTTCCGCCTCTTCCTCAAACAAAACTTTTTTTCCGTCACGGCTGATGTCTCGCGGCAGAGACCACCCAAACCATCCCAGTTCGACTTCTTCTTTCCCGCCCGGCGCCAGGGCGCGAATTCCCAGACGGAACTGGTGTGTGATCATCAGCGTCATTCCGGCGCGCGCGTCCTGCAGCCACATACCTCCCGGGACATTGATGATCGTGTGCACTTTTCCGGCCAGGGTCACGCCCCGCAGATTCTCCGCGCTGCCACTGTCAGAGGCAGTGAACCAGAGTTCATCGCCTGCGGGTGACCACAGAATTCCCTCAACCGACGACCAACCCGACGCGAGTTTCTTCTCCTGCCCATCTGGTTCGATCACAGCCACCGTACCTTCGTCGTCGCCACCGGTGTTTTCATGGTCCTCGAACGCCACCCGCTTTCCGTCCGGCGAAATCTTCGGATGGCTGATCCAGTTAATGCTGTCCAACAAGACTTTGCCGATCGGATATTCCAGCCGCCAGTGGCCGGTTTCCGGGACGAAGCGCACCACCGCCATGTTCTCGCCATCGGCTGCCCAATCGGCATCCTGGACGTTGTCCAGCACTTCGCGGGGCGTGCCCCCGCTTAACGGAACTTTCGCGAGCGTCCCCGCCCGGGCGTAGCCGCCGAAATAAACGGTGTTAAGCCGGATGGCTAATTCTCCGCTCTTCGAGATCGAAAGCAGGGTCGCATTCTTCAGTCCCAATTCGCGCGAGCCGTTGTCATCGGTGCGGGCCAGATACAACTGGTGCGTGCCGCCTTCCCAGGAGGCGTCGTAAACGATGCTGCCGTCGGGAGTGAATCGGGCGTTGCCGATTGATCCCGTGCGAAATGTAACTTGCTGATACTCAGGGGCGGGCGCGGAACCGCGGCCATGTCCCAGCCACCAACCAAGACCGACCATCGCCGCCGACAGCGCACATATTCCGGCGACCCAAAACATCCTGCGCCTGGACTCCGCGCCTCTTACCTGCGCCACCGCCGCCTGCGCGCCGGATTTGCTGCTGGTGGCGGAAATTTCGGTCAGTGATTCCAGATCGAATGCCAGGTCGCCCGCCGAATGGAAACGCTGCGACGGATGTTTTTCCAGGCAATGCCGCACAATTCTCTCCAGCCCGGCCGGAACATTGCGTGCGGTTTCAGAAAGCTCGGGCACCTCTTCTTTCAGAATCGCGCTCATCGTATCGGCGGAAGTTTCGCCGTGGAAGGCGCGCTTGCCCGAAATCATCTCGTACAGGATCGCGCCAAAGGCAAAGATGTCCGAACGCTGGTCGGCTACCTGCCCTCTAACCTGTTCAGGCGACATGTAACCCGCCGTACCCATGATCAAGCCGGGTTCGGTGACCGCGTGAACCGTCGGAGCGTCGTCGCCGGTCGCGCCGTCGGGGCGAGTCAGCTTGGCCAGGCCGAAATCGAGTATCTTCATCCGGCCGTCGCTGGTAATGAACAGGTTTTCCGGCTTCAAGTCGCGATGCACGATGCCCTTCTCGTGAGCCGCGGCCAGCCCTCGCGCCACCTGCAAGCCGTAGTCGATGGCTTTGCGGCTGGAAAGCGCGCCAGTCCTCAGTCGCTCGCGCAGGGTCTCGCCCTCCAGCAGTTCGGAGACCACGTAGGGCGAGCCCTGCTGATCGCCGATATCGAAGATGGAAAGAATGTTGGGATGATTGAGCGCCGCCGCCGCGCGAGCCTCCTGCGCGAAGCGCTGCATACGGTCATGGTCGGCCGAGAACGATGCGGGCAGAACCTTGATCGCCACAATTCGATCCAGGCGCGCATCTTTTGCGCGATACACTTCGCCCATCCCGCCAGCGCCGAGCAGCGACTGTATCTCGTAAGGACCCAGCTTGGTTCCCGAGGAAAGTGCCATGAGTGCCCAGAATTATAGCGTTATTTCGTGCGTAGGTTTACAGTCAGCATTCCAAAATCGGAGGGTGCCCCATCCTTTCGCGCTTTTCGCGAAAGGGTGGGGATTTTCTGCCTACACCACATCCCCCGACGGCGCTTATGAAAACGCCCGTGCTGCATGCGCCTTTGGAATCGCACCCTTGCAAAAACTGCAAGGGTGGGGCACCCGGCACCGGACGGTGACTTGCCCATAGAGGGGCCTGCCCCAATTTACGTCCACGCCGCAGTTGACCAGATAACCCTCACGGCCTAACATAGCCGCCTACAGGGGCTTAGCGTCGCCATGGATCGCGAAAAATCGGGTCAGAACCAAAGCTCGAGCGGGGCGACACTGATCGGCCAGACGATCTCCCACTATCGCATTCTGGGTAAGCTGGGCGGCGGCGGCATGGGCGTGGTGTATGAGGCCGAAGATACCCGGCTGGGGCGCCATGTCGCGATCAAATTTCTTCCTGACAATCTGACCGGAGACACCAAAGCTTTAGAGCGTTTCGAGCGCGAGGCTCGCGCCGCTTCCCTGCTGAATCATCCCAGCATCTGCACCATCTTCGAAGTGGAAGATCATAACGGCCACCCCTTCATTGTGATGGAGAAGCTGGAGGGCGAAAGCCTGAAGCAGCGCATCCGGGGCAAGCCGGTGGACGTCGACGACTTGCTCGACATCGGCATACAGGTGGCGGACGCGCTCTCCGCCTCCCACGCTAAGGGCATCATTCACCGGGATATCAAGCCGGCGAACATCTTCATTACGTCCAGCGGGCAGACCAAAGTGCTCGATTTTGGCCTGGCCAAACTGTTGCGCGATGAAAGCCTCGGAACCAGTGAAGAAACGCCGGTCGAAGATTCATTGACTGCCGTGGGCGTGATTCCCGGCACCGCGGTTTATATGTCCCCCGAGCAGGCGCGCAGCGAAGAACTGGATCCGCGAACCGATCTTTTTTCCTTCGGCGTCGTGCTCTACGAGATGGCCACCGGAAAGAAGCCCTTCTCCGGCAACAACGTGGTCATGACTCTGGACGCCGTGCTGCACACCAAACCGCCGTCGCCCCTTTCGCTGAATCCAGCAATTCCGAAGGAACTGGAAGGCATTATCGGGAAGGCGATGGAGAAAGAGCGCGGGAAGCGCTATTCCAGCGCGGCCGAGATCAAAGCCGCCTTGCAGCATCTGAAGAAGGAAACCGAATCCGGACTGACCCGCACGGGTGTGCGCGAAACTTCGCCCATGCGCGTGGTAACTAAAACCTTCCAGACTCCGGGCAAGCGCCAGAGCTATCTGCTGCTCGCAGTAACCGCCCTGCTGATCACGGTGCTCGCGGCAGTGGGCACCTGGTTTCTGAAACACCGCGCCGGACTCATGGAGGGAGCGTCAAAAAACGCGATCGCGGTGCTGCCGCTGCAAAACCTCAACGGCGACTTCAGCGTGGACTATCTCCGCTTCGCGCTGGCTGACGAGATCGCGAACACGCTTACTTATTCGCGCACGCTCGACGTACGTCCTTCCGCGGTGACCAGAAAGTTTGTGGGTGCCGACATCGATCCCCAGGTGGTCGGCAAGCAGCTTCACGTCGGTACCGTGCTGACCGGCCACTTTCAGAAACAGGGCAAGGTTCTTCTGGTCACGCTGGAGGCAATCGAGACCGGAACCGAGCGGCTGGTGTGGCAAACCAATCTTACGGGTTCCACGCAGGACCTGATCGGCATGCAGCAGCAGCTGTCCAAACAGGTGCGCCAGGGTTTGCTGCCCATGCTGGGCGCAGCCGGCGGATTTTTGGAGACCAGCACGCGGCCCAATAATCAGGAGGCCTACGATCTCTATCTGCGAAGCGTGGCGGTTTCCCACGACCCCGCTCCTAACCGGGAAGCGATCAAATCGCTGGAACACGTGGTGGAGCTCGATCCTAACTACGCCCCAGCCTGGGCGGAGGTGGGCCTGCGCTATTACTACGACGCAACCTACTCGAATGGCGGAGAGCAGATGTTCCAGCACTCGAATGCGGCACTGGAACGCGCGCTGGTTCTCGATACCAACTTGATCGCAGCAGCCTCGCAACTGATCGTGAACCGGGTAGACCGGGGAGAGCTGGGGAAAGCCTATGAGTCGGCGACAGCCCTGGCCAGGCGACGCCCTGAGAATGCCCAGGCGCATTTCACTCTCGGTTACGTGCAGCGTTATGCCGGGATGCTTGAAGAATCTGCACGGCAATGCGACACCGCTCTGACTCTGGCCCCGGGAGACTATCAGTTTCGTTCCTGCGCATGGGCATTCATGGAGCTCGGCCAGTTTCAGCGGGCCCGCGATTACATTCAGCTGGATGCAGGCTCTGAGTGGGCCAACTACGCAACTCCTTCGCTGCTGCTGCGCGAAGGCAGGGGCGCGGAGGCGCGTGAGGCAGTGAAGCACATGTCGGATTCTCCCCACTACCACCGCGATCTCATGGAAGCTTGCGTGGGACTGCGTCCGCCTTCTGAACTGGACAGCATGGCGCACGATGCCGAAAGCAGCCAGCCCTCGGAACCCGATCCCGAGCTCTCTTACTATCAGGGAGCAATATTCGCCTATTGCGGCAAAAAAGAAGCGGCCTTCCATTTGATCAAGACCGCGATCGAGCTGAATTATTGCGCCTACTCCAACCTGCTTTCTGATCCGTTGCTGCGAGGCCTGCACAGCGACCGGAGGTTTGATGAGTTGCTGACCGCTGCGCATTCCTGCCAGCAGGCGGTTGAGTCGGCCGGCACCCCGCAAAGCCATTGACTCAGGTAGGATTGAAGCGCACTGCCGATCGCTAACTCTTCGTTTCATCTGTAGTCATATAAGAAGAGGAACATCAGGAAAAACCTTGCCCCTACCCTCCGACAGCTGCACTCCCATTCGTATGAAAAATGTCTTGATTTGCAAACTGGCAGTCATGCTGTTCCTGTTTGGCGGTCCGGCAGCGCCCACTTATGCCCAGGCTCCTTCGATTGCGCAGAGCCCGATCCAGCCGCTTCCTCCAGATACGGGTTCCGCGGGGCTCAAGGAGATGCTGCTTCGCCTGCAAACCACGGCGCGGTTGATGCAGACCACCGCCCATCCCGACGACGAAGACGGCGGACTGCTGACCCTCGAGTCTCGCGGCAAGGGCGTGACCACCCTGCTGATGACTCTGACTCGCGGAGAAGGCGGACAGAATAAGGTTGGCAGCAATCTCTTCGACGTCCTCGGCGTCCTGCGCACCCTCGAACTCACAGCTTCAGACCGTTACTACGGAGTGGAACAGCGTTTCAGCCGGGTGGCGGATTTCGGTTATTCCAAAAATCCGGAAGAGACGTTTCAAAAATGGGGTGGACACGACATCCCCCTCGGCGACATGGTGCGCGTGATCCGAACCTTCCATCCGGACGTCTTGATTGCGCGCTTTTCCGGGACCGATCGCGATGGCCACGGGCATCACCAGGCGTCGGCGATGCTGACCAAAGAAGCATTCCACGCGGCCGCGGATCCAAAGCGCTTTCCGGAGCAGATCAGGGAAGGGTTGCAGCCCTGGCAGGCCAAAAAACTTTACATCGGCAACGTGTGCGGGTTCGGAGCGACGACGTGCGCCGGGGAAAACTACACCGTGAAGCTGAATACCGGGCACATGAATCCTTTGCTGGGTATGTCATCGATCCAGTTTGCGATGGAGGGATTAAGGCATCAACTCTCGCAAGGCGCGGGCGGATGGTCAGTCGAGCCGGGCGACCGCTACACCTACTACAAACTGGTGGATTCCGTCCTGCCGCCTGCCGGCGGCAAGGACAACGATGGTGGCAAGGATCGAGACAAAGACGGTCACGAAAAAGATCTGTTCGATGGAATCGATACCAGCCTGCTGGGCCTGAGTTCCGCATTCGACGCGGCAGGAGCGAAGGAGCTGGCAAAAATTCAGAGCGACATCGCGAGCGCGGCCCGGGCTGCGGACAATGATCCCGCCAGTGCAGCCGCGCCGCTTCTGCAGGTGGTGGATGCGCTGAACCGCCTGGAAAAGACAGTTCGCGGCGGCGAGGAACAGCCGGACGTGCTGGCGCGCCTGCGGGAGAAAGAAGCGCAGGCCCGGGTGGCTCTCAATCTGGCTCTGAATCTTTCGCTCGAATCCTCGCTGGTTTCGCCGCCAGGATCGAGCGCGCCACTGCGGCCCGGAGAAGATCCTCTGGCCGCGATTTCTCCGGGGCAAAAATTTACCATTAGGGTGAAGCTGCACAATGGCTCAGGCCATTCTGTCCAACTGCGCTCTCTGTTTCTTGAAGGCCAGGTACAGGACAGCCAGGCGAAAGAGCGAGTCCCTCCGCTCGGCCCCGGGCAGGATTACCAGACGGACTTCCAATTGGAGTTGCCCGCAAATACTCCGGCGACCCGTCCCGCATTCCATCGCAACGATCCCGAGCGCGACGGCGTTTACATCGTGGACGAGCCTCGATATCAGACGCTGCCGTTTCCCCTTCCGCCCTTTCGAGTGAGCGCTCACTACGATGTTCAGGAATTGCGCTCTCGAAGCCAGGCGCCTGCGCCAAAAATTCCCGACGGCCTTCCCGAAATTACGGCGCCGGCGCTGGTGGCGTTTACCGATCAAAATGGCGTGGCACAGAAACGTGTGCTGGCTGTGGTACCGGCGTTCTCGGTTGAACTCGAGCCTGGCGAGCAAGTGGTTCCCATCGCAAATGGCTCGGAACGCACTGTAAAAGTGGGCGTCAGCTCCAACTTGACCAGTGCTGCCAATGGCACGCTGCGCCTCGAAGCCCCGGCGGGGTGGCAGATTTCGCCCAAAGAGTTCCCCGTGGAATTGCGCCAGCGCGGAGAGAAAAAACATTTTGAGTTCAAGGTTGTACCCGGCAGCCTGAAAGAAGGTCGCACCCAGATTCGCGCCGTGCTGGCCGCTGGCGGCAAGAATTACAGCGAAGGCTATACCCTGGTGACTCGCGAAGATCTGGCCAGCGCCTACTATTACCAGCCGGCGGCGCAACTGGTCAGCATCGTCGATGTGAAAGTGCCGAAGGAGCTCAAGGTTGCTTACATCCCCGGCGCCGGCGACGAAATTCCAACCGTGCTGCAACAGATTGGAATGGACGTGACTGTGGTGCCGGCGGAAAAAATTGCCGGCGAAGACCTGTCTCGTTACGGGACGATTGTTCTCGGCATCCGCGCCTACGATACGCAGAAGGATGTGGCGGCGAACAACAGGAAGCTGCTGGATTTCGTCTCGGCCGGAGGGACGCTGATCGTGCAATATAACGCCGGTGTTGGCGACTTCAATAGCGGTCACTTCACGCCCTTTCCCGCGACGCTGACCCGGAGCCGCGTCTCCGTCGAGGAGGCGCCGGTCGAGATTCTGGCGCCCAGTGACAGCGTGTTCAGCCAGCCCAACCAGGTTTCGCAGCGCGACTTCGAGGGCTGGGTACAGGAGCGCGGTCTGTATTTCATGGATCCGTGGGACAGTAACTTTACGGCGCTGCTTTCGTCTCATGATCCGGGAGAGGCGCCGCTCAACGGCGGACTGCTGCGAGCAAAGTACGGCAAAGGCACTTATATCTACACGGGATACGCGTTCTTCCGTCAGTTGCCGGCGGGAGTGCCGGGAGCGATTCGGCTGTACGTGAATCTGTTAGCCGTGGGGCACTGAGACAAAAAAGCGTCGTTGGTCGTTGGCCTCTCGCGGCCAGCATGAAAAGGTGAACCTGTATGCCGACACGCTCCCTCGCGAAATGAAACCCTCGTCTCGTAGATGCAGCCTATGGCAAATGCCAACGACCAACGACCAACGGCCAATGACGGTTCTCAGCTCTCCCCATCCCTGATCCGCGGAATCGGCGTCAGCAGCGCCACCGCCCTGAACATGATCGACATGATTGGGGTGGGACCGTTTATTACCATTCCTCTGATCGTGGGCGCGATGGGCGGCCCACAGGCGATGCTGGGATGGGTTCTGGGCGCAATCTTTGCCGTGTGCGACGGATTAGTGTGGGCGGAACTGGGCGCGGCCATGCCAAAGTCCGGCGGATCGTACAACTATTTGCGCGAGATCTACGGCCCGCGCCGGCTCGGACGGTTGATTTCTTTTCTCTTCATCTGGCAGCTTTCGTTCAGCGCCCCGCTGTCGGTGGCGTCCGGCGCCATCGGACTGGCCGGCTACGCCGCATACTTCTGGCCAGGGCTCGAATATCAGTACGCGGACCACCTCTGGCAACTGCATCTTCCGTTGCTGGGCACATTGCAACTGCGCTGGCTGATGTCCGGAGCTACATTTGTATCCATCGCGATTGTCGTTCTGGCGATGATCCTGCTCTATCGCAAGATCACGAGCATTGGATGGATATCGAAATTGCTGCTCGCCGGCGTGCTGGTCACGATGGGCTGGATCATCATTGCCGGGTTCACTCATTTCGACGCCTCCCGCGCCTTTAGCTTTCCCGCTGGCGCTTTCACACTGTCACACAATTTTTTTCTCGGACTCGGTTCCGCCATGCTCATCGCGACGTATGATTATTGGGGTTACTACAACGTTTGTTTTCTCGGCGATGAAGTCAAGGACCCGGCCCGCACCATCCCGCGCGCGTTGCTGCTATCCATTTTTTTGGTGGCCTGTCTATACCTGTTGATGAACATCAGCATTCTCGGAGTGGTGCCCTGGCAGGAAATCACCGGGGCGGGCCAGTCCAATCGCGGGTTGTACGTGGTTTCGATTTTCATGCAAAAGATTTATGGAACGTGGGCGGCTAACCTGGTCACCGCCCTGGTGATGTGGACGGCTTTCGCGTCGGTCTTCTCGCTGTTGCTTGGCTACTCACGCGTCCCCTACGCCGCAGCGCTGGATGGCAATTTTTTTTCGGCGTTTGCCCGGGTGCATCCGCAGCACCGGTTCCCCTACGTTTCCCTTATCGCTCTGGGCGGGATGGCCGCAGTGTTTTGTTTTTTTTCCCTGGCCGACGTGATCGCCGCCCTGGTGGTGATCCGCATAACCCTGCAGTTTCTGGTGCAGGCCATCGGCGTCATTGTGCTGCGAATACGGCGGCCTGATTTGCCTCGCCCCTTTCGCATGTGGCTTTATCCGGTCCCCGCCTTGCTGGCTTCCGTCGGATTTATCTTCGTGCTGGCCTCGCGCACCAATTCATTGAAGCAAGTCCGCTACGCGCTGGTGATCCTGATTACCGGCACCGCAATTTACATGGTGCGGGCGTGGCGGCATCGGGAATGGCCGTTTGCCCTCGGCCCGATTGCGGCAGAAGGGCCGCCGAGCCACTGACCATGTCGGAAACGATCAAAATACCGGCTCCGGCCAATCTGCCTCCGCACTTGTCCCACTCGGCATGGGATCCCTTGCGCGAGCCGCTCTTCCGTTCGCTGTGGATCGCAGCCGTCATCTCCTACACCGGGACGTGGATGCAGAATGTCGGCGCCGGTTGGCTGATGACCCAGCTCACCATGTCGCCACTCATGGTCAGCCTGGTCACGGCCGCCACCACGCTCCCCGTATTTCTGGTGATCCTCCCCGCGGGCGCTCTGGCGGATATGGTGGACCGGCGGCGATTTCTGCTGATCACCCAGAGCTGGATGGTCGCAGCCGCCACTGTGCTCGGTATCCTCACGTTGTACCATCACGTCACGCCGTGGATGCTGTTGCTGTTCACATTCATCCTGGGACTAGGCGCGGTCATGAACGATCCCGCCTGGCAGGCGATCACTCCGGAGGTTGTGCGCCCGGAAAATCACGCTCCGGCGGTGGCGCTGAATTCTGTCGGCTTTAATGTCGCCCGCGCCTTCGGTCCGGCGCTGGGAGGATTGGTGATCGCCGCGGCGGGTTCGGCCGTGGCATTCCTGCTCAACGCGGTTTCATTCTTTGGTGTGATCTTCTTCCTGTACCGCTGGAAGCGCCCACACCTCGAGCAGGTGGCCACCGGCCGGGTACGCGACGCGATGCTGGCGGGCCTGCGTTATGTTCGGGGCGCTCCGCAGGTGCGGTCAATCTTGATCCGGACAGGCGCGTTCAGTGTGGGCGCCAGCTCTCTGCCCGCCTTGCTGCCCATCCTGGCGCGCCCTCACGGTGCAACCGGCTACGGTCTGCTGCTCGGATTTTTTGGCTTGGGAGCACTCGCCGGCGCAGCCGTCCTGCCGCGCGTTCGCCTGCGTGTCTCGGTGGATAGCCTGGTGGCCTTCGATATTCTGCTTTTTGCCGCCATGACATTTGCCGCCGGGCGCGTCCAGCCATTTCCGCTTCTGTGTATGGTATTGTTTGCTGCCGGCACCGCATGGATCGGAATCCTGGCGTGCCTTAATATCGCGGCGCAGATGATGTGCCCATCCTATTTGCGGGCGCGGGCGCTCTCCATGTATCTGCTCGTGCTTCAAGGCGGCATGGCCCTGGGCAGTACGGCCTGGGGAGCGCTGGCGACCCGGGTAGGAGTTCCAGAAGCACTCTTGTGGTCAGCAATTGCACTGGCGGGTGGATTGGTCGTAGTTCGCCGCCACCGCCTCAGCGGCCAGCATTTGGAATTAACGCCGTCCGTAGTTCGAGACTAGCCTGCAATGTGGGCGCCAGTGCCCGCGTGGAAGATACGACCGGCCAGGTTCATTTCGAACTGCCGCACGAGCGAGGACGCTCGCGCCCACTTTGAACAAAGGAGAACTGATGCAGAAATTACAAACTGTGTGTGCTTCTTTACTACTTCTGAGCGGCCTCGCGCTGGCTCAAGCCAAACCGGCACAACCTCAAACCGTGACCCAGATTCTGAACAGTTCAATCTATAACGTGGAAGGTGAATTCGTTCCGGCAGCCGACGCCATGCCCGAGGACAAATATTCTTTTGCCCCGACAGCGGGTGAGTTCAAGGGCGTCCGGACATTCGCCCAGCAGGTAAAGCACGTGGCGGCCGTCAACTACCTCCTGGCCAGCGCTATTCTGGGAGAGAAGCCTCAGGTGGATGTGGGAGGGGAGAATGGTCCGGACGCGATCCAAAGCAAGGCCGACATCGTCAAATTCTTGAAGGATTCCTTCGCCTATCTTCATAAAGCAACGCTAACCGTCAACGACGGCAACCTGACCGGTTCCGTCAAAAGCCCGTTTGGAGAAGGCACCGCGACCCGGTTAGGACTCGCTACGAGCGCAGTGGGGCACAGCATGGATCACTACGGCCAGATGGTTGAATACCTGCGTTTGAATGGCACTATTCCGCCCTCCAGCCGCTAGCATAAGGCCGCCAGGTTGAGGCTCAGGCATGCTCTGCCTTGCACTGGCGGCCCCGTTTCCCCGGCATAGCACGAGAGTGCCATTTACACTTCCACCCCCCGACCTTACCTTTATCGCCTTCCCCTGATTCTGTAGAGAAGCATACCGGACACTTATTTGGTACTTCCGCAGGATGCCAAGAGCCCTTGTCGATGGCGGCTTGGCGAGGGATGAGTCCCGGGAGTGGAGGAAATGAAAACCAGGAAAGATCGTCGAATTACACTATCTTCGTCCAACACAAGTTTCGAGCGCGAGGCGCGCCGAGAGATTGAGCATTTCAAGCGCGCTCTAAATTCTTATGCGGATCGGTTTGCCAGCGAACCTCATCTGAGTTTCGAACAGTATTTTTTCCGCCTTGCGGCCACGAACCGCATGCAAGAAGAGCGCCGCCGCACCTAAACGCGCCGGCGATTCTGGGAGCTTCGTTGCATCCAGGCTTTGCCCTGGCCAGCTCCCAGTTTGGTGATTGAAGTTGCGACCAGCTCGGCCTTGAGTCCCTGAGCCTGGAGATGCCTACGCATTTCCGCCTTCACACGTTCAGGGTTAATCTTTTCATCCAGAAAAATGAGCACCGAGGGTCCGGCTCCGCTCAGGACCGCACCCAGGACTCCGGTTGCGCCTGCAGCAAACTGCTGCAACGCGGGCAGCAGCGGGCACAAGGCTGCGCGATAGGGCTGGTGCATCCGATCGTCGAGCGCTGAAGCCAGCAGATCGCGGCGGCCCTGGACAAAAGCCGCCAGCAACAGCATGGAATTCTGCACGTTGGTCACGGTGTCGGCCCGGGAATATTGCAGGGGCAGCACGCGGCGCGCTTCTTCCGTCGGCAAGGCCTGGTCAGGCAGCGCCAGCAGCAGGGGCCACTTCCCTTTCGGAATCACGCAAGCCATCTGGGCTTCGCCCGGCGCAGACATTCTGGCCACCGCGAGTCCACCCATCCAGCAGGCAGCCGCATTGTCAGGATGATGTTCCCGCCGCGACGCCTCTCCCACAATTCGGCTGTCGTTCCATTTCAACCCGCCGAAGTGCACCGCCAGCGCAATTCCCGCCAGACGGGCCGCCGCAGACGAACCGCATCCCTTGCCGATGGGAATCTGATTGTCGATGCTGAGCGCGAGCGGCGGCACCGGTTTGCCGGCTTCCTGCAGCACTTCGCGATAGGTGGTGAGGATGAGATGCTTCTCGACCCGGCTGCAGATTTCAACGTCGCGGCCAGTCGCCGAAATTGAAAATTCCCCGGCCGTCCGCGCGCCGATTTTAAGAAATAATCCAAAGGCCAGTGCGGCGGCGTCAAACGCCGGTCCCAGATTCGCGGAGGTGGCAGGCAATACCAGTGCAAGAGTAGAGATTTTGCCGGCGCGTTTTTTAGTCGCACTTCGCATTGCCTGGACTTTTGTGCGCGAATCGCCGCTGCCTGAAATCATTTCCGGGGATCGACCTGCTCTGCGTACTCAAGGACTTTTACGACCGCGCTGGCGCTGGCGTCCAGCACCATGGGCGCGCGTTGCCGCGGGGCCAGGACCTCGGCCGCTTCTTCTTCCAGTTCGGTGCCTGCAAACAGGTCGCCACGATGAAACTTTAGGGTGAAATCCGGATCCTTGAGAAGGTTCCCCGTGAGGATCAAAACCACCGATTCGTTCTTCTTGACGAATCCCTGTTTGACCAGCTTCTTTAAGCCCGCGAGGGTGACCGCCGATGCGGGCTCGCAACCAATGCCATCCGCGCCAATCTCTGCCTTGGCCAGCGCAATCTCGACTTCGCTCACCTGTTCCACTGCGCCGCCGGTCGCTTCGAGCACGCGCACAGCTTTTTTCCACGACGCCGGGCTTCCAATGCGAATCGCGGTCGCCATGGTTTCAGCCTGCACCGAAATCAGCTTCTTGCCTCCAGCCTCGCGCATGGTTCTGACCAGGGCATTCGCGCCTTCTGCCTGGATCACCGAGAGCTTGGGCAGCCGTGAGATAAGACTAAGATCCTTCATCTCAAGCAGGGCCTTGCCGATAGCGGAAGAATTCCCCAGATTTCCGCCCGGCACAATGATGTGGTCGGGCGGCTGCCAGTCGAACCGTTCCAGCAGTTCGACTGCAGCGGTTTTCTGCCCTTCCAGGCGATAAGGGTTTACCGAGTTCAGAAGATAAACCGGCATGCGCTGCACAACTTCATCAAGCACGCGCATGCAGCCGTCGAAGTCGGTCTTCAACTGGCAGGTCACGGCGCCGTAATCCAGCGCTTGCGAAAGTTTTCCCCAGGTGATCTGGCCTTGCGGAATCAGCACCAGGCTGCGCATTCCCGCCCGGGCAGCGTAGGCCGCCATCGATGCCGAAGTATTGCCGGTCGAGGCGCAGGCCACCCAGCGGAATCCGCCCTGCCGGGCAAAAGAAGCGGCGGCCGTCATGCCGGTGTCCTTGAAGGAACCGGTTGGATTCATGCCCTGATGTTTGGCGAAAAGCTGATCCACTCCCGCGGCGCGCCCGCAGAAAGGCAGCTCGTAAAGCGGCGTGTTGCCTTCGCGCAGGGTGATGACTTTGTCCCAATCGTGCAACGCGGGAAGAATTTCGCGGAAGCGCCAAACGCCGCTCTCATCGAGAGTATTGCGCGAGGTGCGGCGTTGCAGCCATAGTTTTTTAAGTCCGGGGGCATCCAGGCCGCCCGCCCGCATCCCGGTTAAAGTTTCCCATCCGGGAAATACAACTTCGAGCAGGTCGCCGCACGAAACGCAGCGGACGCTCTTGGCTCCGTCTTCGCCCGTAGCCCCGCAGGCAATGCAGCGCAGTTGCGATAACCCGGTTGTCGATTTTGACGCCGATGCGGCCAGTTCAGTCATTCGCTCTTAGCATACGGGATGGATGATTTATTTGTCGCCAGGCTGGTGTTGATTATTCCGGTTATTGATTATAGACGGGCCATCCGGGCTTCCTGCTTTGCGTCGTCGGCGAACTTTGCGGTTAAAGATTTTGCCCATGGACGCAACGATCCGCAAAGGACGCGGAGAACCCCTTGCGGGGAGAGTCCCCGAACATTACCCTTGGGTGGTATGAAACAGCACAAGCATCGTCCGGAGACGGAGGCGGTCCGGTCCGGCACCGATCTGGATAGAAAAAATGGGCCGCTCGCCACGCCGATCTACCAGACTTCGACCTTCGAGGTCAAAGATAACAATCAGCAGTTGCGCGCGACCTCCAGCGACATGTTTTATACCCGCTACGGCAACCCCACGCACACCGTGGCGGAGAATGCGATTGCCCAACTGGAAGGCGCCGACGCTGCCCTGCTCTTCTCTTCCGGCATGGGCGCGATCACGACTTCGCTTCTGGCGCTGCTGAAAAAGGGCGACCATATCGTAGCTCAGCGTGATATTTACGGAGGCGCCACCAAATTTTTGAGCCAATGGCTGCCCAGGCTTGGCATTGAAACTACGTTCGTGGACACCACGGAATACGATCAGCACGCGCGTGCCATCCAGCCGAACACCCGGCTGCTCTATTTGGAATCGCCCACGAACCCTTTGCTGCGCGTGGTTGATCTACAGAAGCAGAGTGCCCTGGCGCGGCAGCACAATCTCATCACTTTGATCGACAGCACTTTTGCCACGCCCATCAACCAGCGGCCGGCGGATTTCGGCATCGACCTGATCATGCATTCCGGCACCAAGTTTTTCGCCGGGCACTCCGACCTGATTTGCGGCATCGTCGCGGGACGCCAGGAGCTGATCGATAAAATCCACGAGACCCGGACCACGCTCGGCGGCGTCATGGATCCTCACGCCGCCTGGCTGCTTCTTCGCGGCATCAAAACTCTGGCAGTCCGGGTACAGCGCCAGAATGACAACGCCTTGCGTGTCGCGCAGTTTCTGGGGCAGCACGCCAAAGTGCGCCGCGTGAATTATCCGTTTGCGGAAGGTCACCCGCAGCGAACCCTGGCCATGGACCAGATGCATGGCGGCGGAGGCGTGCTGAGCTTTGAGGTCGATGGCAGCGGAGACGATGCGAGGCGATTCTCCGAGGCTCTCCACCTCTTCACTCTGGCCCCAAGCCTGGGCGGCGTGGATTCACTGGTCAGCCTGCCTGTGCTTACATCGCACGCCATGATCTCTGCCGAGCAACGCCAGAAGATGGGGGTGAATGAACAACTGGTCCGGCTTTCGGTGGGAATTGAAAATGCGGATGATTTGATCGCGGATATCGATCAGGCGCTAACCACGGTCACCGGAACCCGACACCCAGCTCAAGCGGCACTGTCATCCTGAGCGCATCAGAATCGTTCGCGTTGCGAATGATTCTGCGGAGTCGAAGGATCCCTACCTTCGTAAAGTACTGTACGTTCTGCAGGATTTTTCTTGAAGCATTCCGAGCTCACGAAGCGAGCCCCAAGCTCCCGTAACGCTGTAGAGTCCTTCGACTGCGTGAAGGCTTCGCGAAGCGAAGCCCTCACTGCGCTCAGGATGACAAGATCTAGAAGATGAACTTGGCTCCCAATTGCAGAATGCGGCCGTTATGCGCTGCCGCTGGCCTCAGGTACGCATTCGCTCCCGTGCAACCTGGATCGCCCGCCGAATTGTTCGCTCCCGCGTAACAAGTCAACGTGCTGTTCGAAGCGCCAAACGGGCTGTTGGAGGCTGCTGAGCCGCCATCCCCGCCGAGCCAGGCGTATTCGATGTGGTTGAACACATTGAAAGCCTCGGCGCGGAACTCGAAGCCCATGCTCTCCGTGATGGCGAAATGCTTGAACAGCGCCATATCGAAGTTTGTGCGTCGCGGGTTGGTCAGGAAATTCCTCGGCATATCGCCAAAGGTCAGTCCCCGGGGCGCGGCAAAGGCTCCCGGGTTGTAGAGCAGCGGTCCGAAGCCAGGAAACGCGAAGTTCTGAATGCCCGACCTGGGATCGCCGATGACATCGGGATACGACTGCGCCGAGCCCGAACTCACGCCGTTCGCGACACCCGCATTGTCCCCAAAGACGCCGTTGGCAGGACTGAATGGAGTTCCGCTTTGCAGGGTGACGATCCCTGACCACTGCCATCCTCCCAAAATTTTGTGGGAAAGGCCGGGATTCCTGAAGAAGGGCAGATCGTACACGTAGCCCAGATTGAACATGTGACGCTGGTCAAAGTTGGAACTCGCCCGCGCCCGGTTCAAGTCGTCGCTATTGAGGATGATCGCGTCCCTTGCCGAGGAGGAATCGTCGATCGAATGGCTGTAGGTGTAGGCCAGGCTCAGCTGCAAGCCGCCCACGTTGCGGCGCAGCGAAGCTTCCAGTGCGTTATAGCTCGAGGAGGCCTGTTCTCTAAGCCCACCCACCGATCCGACACCCGGGAAATTGGTGCGGAAGGGATCGGGATTACCTCCGCATGCGATGGTCAGGTTATTGAGAGCCTGCCCCGTGACCGGCACGCCGCTAGGAGTTTCAGCGAGACCGCAATCGTCGTGCAGAGCAAGTCCGGTGGCAGGATCGACTCCTCCACCAATCGGCTCGCCCACTTTGTACGGATTCTGGCTCGAGGGCGTCGGCGTCACCTGGTTAAGTTCGAGATACCGGGTCAGGTGAGTGCCTTTGCTGCCCACATAGGAGACCGTGGCAACCGTGTTCTTTGCGATCTCCTGTTGCAAGTCCAGGTGCCATTGCTGCACGTAAGGCCACACCGCTTTGTTCGGAATCGAGAGCATGGAGAGTGGGCTTGAAGTTCCAGCCGGTGTAGGCACGATTTCGTTGTAAGAAGCCAAATTGAAGACCGTGGTGGTTTGCACGGTCGGACTGGCGGCCGTTTCGAGCGATTCCGCGTTCGCTTCATTACCGTTCGTGTGTTCGAAGAAAACTCCGTAGCCGCCCCTGATCGCGGTCTTTCCATTTCCCCTGGGATCCCACGCGAAACCGATGCGGGGAGCAGGATTGAAGAGATGGCCCTTCATGCAGGAATCAGGCACTCCCGGGGTCACCCCGCACTGCACTACTCCGTTGAACGGATTGCCGATGACCAGTCCCGTATCAGGATCCGTGCTGCTGGCTCCGGCTACGTAGCGCGAGGTGTCGAAATTGAATTCGTTGTGATAACGCTCGCGGTAGGTCCCGTACAGACTCACGCGTACGCCGAGATTCAATGTCAGATGGCTGGTGGCATGCCAGTCGTCCTGAAAATAAGGCTCGAAGATCTTGTAGCGGTTGTAGAACTTCGGCTGGGCGCTGCTTTGGCTGAAAGAAGCGACGTCTCCGATCAGCAGATCGGCAAAGGCATTGCCGGTGCTGTTGGCATTGCTGGTGTCGAAGGTCAGTGAGCCGTTGGTAGCCGTACCCGGCGCCGCCAGCTCATTCTTCTGGGCCGCCACGAAGTAGCCGCCGAATACCAGGTTGTGTTTGCCCACAATCTTGGTGATATTGTCGCGATAGGTATATGTGGGGTTGGAATTGTAAGGACCATTGGGAAGGTAGCCCACATCCTCCTGGAAATTGTAGAGGCCGCCTCCGCCTAAATTGATTCCGGGAACCTTGCCTTGATCCGCGCCTGGAAACAGTCCAAACGTCATCGCGGCCGGCCGCTGCCACGCACCCACCGGAATCAGCGTGATGTGGTCGGTAGTGTAGCTGGCAACGAACTCGTTCAGCAGGGTCGGGGAGAGAGTGGCAGTCAGGCGCGCCACCATGCTTATGCCAGGTCCTCCGAAATTCGTCTGAATGGTTGGAAAACTGGTTCCGTTGGTCCACAACGGAGTGGGATAAATCTGATTCCACGAATCATGAATGTAGCGGAACGTGCCGGTCACCTTGTCCGTGAAATTGTGGTCGATCCGGAATAATTCTTCCCGCCAGGTGGTAGGAAGAGTGGGGGAAGCATTCCAGACGTTGGTCCCTTGTGTCGGCGCCGGAATCTCGGCCGCAAGAGCCGGAGAATTCACGGTATCCACGGGAACAATGTTTCCGGGGAACGGAAGATGCGTGGCGGGATCCAGGGGGCAATTGCTCAACGAACCCGTCGAGTCCGGACAAACATCGCTGAAATCACCGCCGCGCTCCGCGAGGGAGGGGACGGTGACGCTGCTCAGGTTCGCCGGAACCCGCTCCCGGCGCCACTCCTGCGACCAGAAGAAAAAAGTCTTGCTGCGATCTTTGTTGTAAATCCCGGGAATGAAAACCGGACCGCCGATGGTGTATCCGAAATCGTTTTTCTTGTACGGCAGCACGCTGCTTTGCGGAAAGGTTGTGGCGTTGAAAATGTCGTTCCGCACAAACTCGTAGGCATCCCCGTGGAAGCTTCGCGTGCCCGACTTGGTTTCGACTTC
This sequence comes from Terriglobia bacterium, assembly GCA_963814725.1. Taxonomy (GTDB): domain Bacteria; phylum Acidobacteriota; class Terriglobia; order Terriglobales; family Acidobacteriaceae; genus JAIQFF01. The sequence goes on along the minus strand of CAWFDY010000008.1, from coordinate 533,244 downwards.
CACCGTGCCTGAACCGTTGCGGCCATATTGCGCGCCATAATTCGAAGTGAGCACTTTGAACTCGGCAATGGCGTCGAGGCTGGGATAGACGTTCAGCGTTGTGTTGCTGCCGTTGTCCATGTTGTCGCCGCTGTCCAGCTCCCAGTTGTTGTACTCGGTGCGGCCGCCATTCATGCTGAAGGAAACGTTGCCGCCGACGCCCACACCTGCATCGTCCTGTCCGGACTGGTTGCTGACTCCGGGAACGAGAGTTGCGAGTTGGGTGAAGTTGCGTCCGTTCAATTCCAGTTGGCTGATTTCTTTCCCGCTGACCGTCCCGGAAAGATCGGACGACTGGGTCTCGACCTGCGCCACGCTCGAACCTTCAACCGTAACTTCCGAATCTGCCGCTCCCACCTGCAACGCGATATCCGCTCGCGCCTTTTGCCCGACTTCAAGCTTTACGCCACGGGCCTGGTACTTTTTGAATCCGGGCGAGGCCACAACCAGGTCGTAAGAACCGGCCGGTACCGCACCAAAAAGGAAATCTCCACTCTGGTTGGTCGTACCCGTGCGGGTCAGAGCGCGCTCCGCACTGTTCAGCGTGACTTGCGCGTTGGCGACCGCCGCGCCGGTAGGATCGGTTACCGTACCCGTGATCGAGGCCGAATCTTGTCCCCAGGCAGCAATCGACAACCCCAGAACCACGGCGAGGCAAAGCACGCGGGACTTCATAGATACCCCCAGATATTTTTTCGATGTGGAGTGACGCAGAACTGCTGCGGAACCCCGACAAGCGCCATTCGTCTTTCGGTTCATCATCTTCGTGTCTGGCAGCGGAAATGGCTCCTGGCCCGCCTGCGGCGGCAACGGGTAAAAATGTTTATTAAAACGAATCAATAGCTTGAATATTGCGTGAATTCGACGGCAAGTGTCAAGAACAAAAGCGGAAAATAATGCCGATCAGCTTTTCAAATAGCCGGCCAAATTCAGGTTTTTGACCGCGTTTTTGCCTAGGGAATACTGCGAGTGGATTCTCGTACCGCGAGTTGCGGAGCCATTTTGCGGTGTACTGCGGGTGTTTCCCGTTTTTCAACCACGGCGTTGATGCCTTCAATTACCAGGCTCGCCGCCATCGCACCCATAGCCTCCATGGGCTGGCGCACGGTGGTGAGGGGCGGAGTGTACAGGCTGCAGGCGGCTACGTCATCGAAGCCGACTACCGAGCAATGTTCGGGCACGCGTAGACCCACTCGGGCCAGGGCGCGGATCGCTCCGAACGCCGTCATGTCATCGAAGGCCATCAATGCCGTGAAGGGCCGCTTGCGTTTGAGCAGTTCCTCGGTCAATTTGTAGCCCGCCTCAAAACTTGAAATGGGATCCTGCGACTCCGGCAGATCCAAAATCAGGCGGGGATCGAGTTCGAGCCCGCTGCTTTTAGCAAACGATCGGATTCCCTGCCAGCGCGGCGCGCTGTCCGCCAGAGTTTTGGGCCCGCGAATGAAGGCAATCTTGCGATGGCCCAGCTGGTGGAGATGCTGCACCGCGAAGAACGCGCCCATTTCGTTGTCCACGATGACCGAACTGATGGTGTCGGTCTGCAATTCGCGTCCGATCATCACCGTCGGAATGCTGTTTTTTTCGAGATCCGCCAGAACATCAATATCCACAAATAGCCAGTTGGCCAGCACGATCAGGGCCTCCACCCGGCGGTCCAGCAACATTTCCAGATAACGCTCGAAGCGGCTGCGTTCGTTGTGCACATCGGTCAGAATCGGCAGGAACGAAGACTGGTAGAGGGAATTTTCGATGCCCCGCAGAATCAGGGTGCAGTACGGGTCGGTCATGTCGAAGACCATCACGCCGACGGTATGACTGCGCTTGCTGCGCAGCGAACGGGCGAACAGGTTCGGGCGATAGCCAAGTTTTTTAGCCGCCTTTTCGATCCGCTTCTTGGTCGCCGGCGGAATGTAGCGCGCCAGAGGAGCATTGTTGAGGACGATCGACACCGTGGTGGAGGAAAAGCCGCTTTCTTTTGCTACGTCCCTGATGGTGATCACTGAAGTCCTGACCATATGAACCGATTGTGAGCCGGAATTCCCCGGCTTGAATTTCAGGCCGTCGATGGCGGACACTACAGCACAGTGAAATCACTGTCAAGGTTTCTCGCCCTGGTTTGGTTCGCCCTGCTGGCGTTCTCCTCGGGCTCCAACGCCCAGAATACGCAAACGCCACCCGCCGCCCCCGGCCCCCGGCAGCTGTTTCAGCAAGGCGAAGCCGCATTGAAGGAGAACCATCTTGATCTGGCCGAGCGTTCGTTTCAAGCCGTGCTGGCACAGGATCCGCAAGCCGCCGGCGCGTACGCAAATCTCGGCGTGATTGACATGAGGCGCAAGCGCTGGCCGCAGGCGCTCGAAATGCTGCACAAAGCCGAACATCTGGCGCCGCAAATACCCGGAATCCGGCTCAACATTGGTCTTGCATACTACCGGCAAAATAATTTTCGAGGGGCCGTGGCTCCCTTTGAATCCGTGGTTCGCGATCTGCCGGATTCATACCAGGCCCGCTATCTGCTGGGCCTCTGTTATTTCTTCACCGAACGTTATGCCGAAGCTGTCACCAGGCTCGAACCGCTTTGGCCGCAGGCGTCGAACCAGCTGAACTATCTTTACATCCTGGGAATCGCGGGCGGCAAATCAGGGCGGCCCGAGCTGGAGCAACGCGCCTTCGCCGTGCTCGCCGAAGCCGGGCAGGACTCTCCCGAGCTGCATCTGCTGCTGGGCAAAGCGCATATCAACCGCGAAGAATATGACGAAGCCATCAAGGAACTCGCACTGGCAGCGAAAGCCAGCCCCAGACTTCCCTTCGTCCACTTCAACTTGGGAATCGCCTATTACAAAAAACAAAATCTGGCTCGTGCCCAGGAAGAATTCCTGAAGGACGCTTCCATTGAACCCGACGTAGCCTACGATTACGACCAACTTGGACTGGTGTACTCGCTGCAGGGAAATAACCGGGAGGCGGAGATCAATCTGCGCAAGGCGTTGCGCCTCGATCCCTCGCTGACCAGCTCTTACTACCAGCTGGCGCAACTTTACCAGCGCGAGGGGAAATACGTTCAGGCGCTGGCTGAGGTCGATGCCGCGGTCAAGCTCGATCCCGAAAGTTCGAGCGTCCACTATTTGCGGGGCCAGCTGCTGCAGCACCTCGGCCGCACTCAGGAAGCGCGAGCTGAGATGGACGCCACGACTCGGATGATGAACCAGCAGCGCGACCAGCGGCAAAAGGAGCTGTATGGCAGCCCGTCGCCCGACCCCGACCTTACGCAGGAACCACGGTAGTCTCACTTTTTGGTAGACTGACGTCCACCCGCGCTTACCTCGTTTTCCGTCATCGGCCTTTCAAGGGAATAACGGTTCGAGAAGGAGTTCCCCGCTATGAAAATCCTGAAAATTATCGGGATCGTCGTCGCAATTATTTTGCTCGTCGCGATCGCTTTGCCTTTTTTGATCAATGTCAACAGCTTTCGCCCCAAGCTCGAGTCAGCTCTTACCGATGCACTGGGCCGGCAGGTGAAAGTCGGGAATCTGAGTCTTTCAATCCTCTCCGGAAGTGTGTCCGCCGAGGATCTGTCAATCGCGGACGATCCAGCGTTCAGCAAGGAACCTTTCATTCGCGCCAAATCCTTGAAAGTCGGCGTGGAAGTGATGCCGCTGATTTTTTCGAAGATTCTGCACGTGACGGATGTCACTCTGCAAAGCCCGGAAATCGCGCTGCTGCGTGACGCTGCGGGAAAGTGGAATTTCTCCAGCCTGGGCAACAAGTCCCAGGCCAAGCCGCCAAGCTCAGGCTCATCCTCGACTCCCGATCTTTCAGTCAGCGAGCTTGACGTGAAAGATGGCCGCGTATCGGTGAACCGGGCGAATTCGCCGATCAAGCCTCACGTTTACGACAAGGTGGACATCAGCGTCCGCGATTTTTCGCCGAAATCGCAGTTTCCCTACACCATCACCGCAGATCTTCCCGCAGGGGGCACGGCGAAACTTGAAGGCAAGGCGGGACCGATCGACTCCACCGACGTTGCCGCAAGCCCGATCGACGCGCAGGTCAACGTCAAGGGCCTCGACCTGACGGCATCGGGATTCGTCGACCCCTCCACCGGAATTGCCGGCGTAGTGGACCTGGACGGCAACCTTAAGTCCGACGGACACGTTCTCCGCACCGACGGCACACTGAAGGCCGACAAACTCAAGCTGGCAGCGAAGGGCACGCCGGCGCCGCAAGCGGTGAGGGTGAAATATGCCACCGATTTCGATCTGCAAAAACAATCCGGAACTCTGAACCAGGGCGATGTTTCCCTGGGCAAAGCTCTGGCCAAGCTCACTGGCAGCTACGTGATTCAGGGCGAGTCCACCATCCTGAACATGAAACTCAACGCCGACGGCATGCCGGTGGACGACTTCCAGGCCATGCTGCCCGCGCTCGGCATCATTCTTCCCTCTGGATCCCAACTGCAGGGCGGAACGCTTTCGGTCAACGCGGGAATCGCGGGGCCCGTAGACAAACTGGTCATCGCCGGCCCGATTCGCCTGGTGCAAACCAAGCTCGCCGGCTTCAATCTTGCCTCCAAAATGTCTGCCATCTCCGCCCTCACGGGAATGCAAGGGGGATCGGATACCTCGATTCAAAATTTCAGCACAGACGCACGAGTAGCTCCCGAAGGCATTCGCACGCAAAACATCAGCCTGACGATTCCGGCTCTTGGCACGGTTACCGGAAATGGCACGATCAGTCCAGGCGGCTCGCTTGACTACAAAATGAATGCGAGCCTTTCAGGAGGCGCCGTGACCGGGCTTACCCAACTGGCTGGCCTGGGCGGCAAGGGAGGCAGCATTCCGTTCTTCATCCAGGGCACGACCTCCGATCCCAAATTCATGCCGGATGTGAATGGCATGGTCAACAGCCAGCTGAAAAATGGCCTGGGTGGCGCGCTGGGAGGGTTGACCGGAGCGAAGGGTTCCACGGGAAATTCCGCCGTGGATCAACTGGGCGGGCTGTTTGGAAAAAAGAAGAAGAACTAGGCTTTCTTAACAGGAGCGATCGATGGCCGAGAAAGTACCGCAGAATTTATCGAATCACGCCCGCTTTGACCCGCCGTTTCACTTTTTTATTATCCCTGTATTCGTGCTTACCGTGATCGTTGCAATCATGAATGTCTTCCGGTTTCCGAGCCTATTGGCGGTTTGGCTGGTGGTATTCACGGTCGCACTTACGATCGCCGCATTCAAGATCCGGACCTACGCCTTAAAAGTTCAGGATCGGGTGATTCGGCTGGAAGAGCGGCTGAGGCTCGCGATTCTCGTGGACAAGCCGCTGCGCCCTCGCATCGTTGAACTTTCGGAGTCGCAACTGGTAGGCCTGCGCTTTGCGTCAGACGCCGAACTGCCGGCTCTGGCGGCGCGAGCGTTGGCGGAAAAACTGTCCAACGCGGCGATCAAGAAATCCGTTGCCCACTGGAGGCCAGACTACTGGCGCGTCTGAAAGTGTTGGCGCCTGCACTCGCTTTAATTCAGTCGGCGGCCACGTCCTGGGTGGGAAGCGGATCGACCCGGCGGCGGGAAGATCGGTTGGGAGGCAGGCCGGCGTCGCGAATCTTATAGAGCAGTGCGCGGTAACTGATGCTCAGCGCCCGTGCCGCCTGCTTGCGATTCCAGTGGTGAGCTTGCAGAACTTTGAGGATGACTTTGCGTTCGAGTTCCCGGGTAGCCTGGCGCGTAATCGTCTTTAGCGCGATCGGTCCGTCAAAGTTAATGTCGAGAACCGAATATTCCTGCTGATGCGCCACCAGGTCGCTGCTGATGACCTCTTCGTTGCCCAGGATTACGTACCGCTTGATCAGGTTTTCGAGTTCGCGGATGTTGCCGGGCCAGTGATGCTTCTGCAGGCTCGACATCAGGTCTCCTGAAAGAGTGCGGGCGCGGCAGTTGTATTTGCGGTTGTAGTACTCCAGGAAATAAGCGACCAGATCCGGAATGTCGCCCTTGCGCTCGCGCAGCGGAGGCATCTGCAGGTTGACCACGTTGATGCGATAGAACAGGTCCTGGCGGAACGTGCCGCTTTCGACTTCCGCTTCCAGCACACGGTTGGTGGCGCAGACCACGCGCACTTCCACTTTCTTGTCCTCTTGTGCGCCGATGCGGCAGAATTGCCCGTCCTGCAACAATTGCAGAAGTTTGGATTGCAGGCCCAGATCGAGTTCGGAAATTTCGTCGAGAAAAAGCGTGCCTCGGTGGGCCAGTTCGACCCGTCCCGGTTTTGATCCATAGGCGCCGGTGAATGCGCCTTTTTCGTATCCGAAGAGTTCGCTTTCAAGAAGCGTGCCCGGAATCGCCGGGCAATTGACCTTTACGAAGGGGCCGTTGCGCCAGGGAGACAGCCCGTGAACCATGCGGGCGATAATGTCCTTCCCGGTGCCGCTTTCGCCCTGAATGAGGACGGGAACGTTCGCACTTGCCACTTTGTCAATGCGGTCCCGCAGTGACTGCATAATCTCGGAGCGCCCGAAGATAACCGCCTCGGGGGGAAACTCACCCAGCGAAGTAGCCAGCGACGTAACGGAAGGTATAGTTGTCATGAATGTTTCAGTGGCCCATGGCCGTCGTTCGAATGTTGGATGTGCACCCTGACAGCCAAACCAGGACAAACCAGATTCCGGGCCGCTAAACAACAGCTAAATTGTTTATTTGTATATATTTGCCGGATCGCGCCACAGGTCTGGAGAGGTCCCGCGCGGTGCTTATGAACACCTCAAAACCCATCGGGCCTATGGGAAAATGTTTTCACAGAGCAGAAGCAACTTTCCGTGAACGGGAAGCGCGAGGAGCGGGTGGGCTGACCAGAGGGCGGGCGAACTTGAGGCCGATCAGATGATAACCGTCCGAATGAACTACGCGCAGGGTTCGGGCGCGCAGGTTGCGGGCGGCCTTGGGCAGCGAATTTGTAACTGCCAGGGGCGCGCTCGGAATCTCCAGTAACACCTGTGCTGCCAGCGGCAAGGAGCGGCGTACAGCCACCAAAGCGCCGCCGGCTGAGATATTAAGTGCGGTGGCGAACTCGAGCAATTCCTTGCCTTTTTCGTCCCTGCTGCGGACAAACACCGGTATGGCGATGGGAAGCCGCGGCCACTTGCGGCGATCTGTTTCCTGCTTAGGACGCTTCAAACGGACCTCTTTTAAACTCAAGATAGCCTCTCTACCGCACATCAGGGGCCAAACCAAACCGGCGAGAGTGACCGCTGCCCTAAGAAAACCATATGACTCCGGGTGATTTCTCCATAATTCCTCCCTTACAGCCCATTCCGTCATAAGAATGTTCGCCGTAAATTCGCCTGTTAGATTGGTTTATTCACGAGCCATGAAGCTTTTACGAGTGCAAGGTTTTGCCATTCCGTTACCATCGAATTGCATTTTCCGTTGACAGCGCGAAAGCTCTGTCATACGATTTTGAGGCACCCAAATTAACCAGATTGGCCGTTTTCACCCCTCCCCTTGCCATCAAATCATTGAGTTTTCCACATATGGGAGTGGCTCCAGAAAATGCGTATTCGCCTCGCGAGGCAAAGTCAGCCGTGGCGGAGCCTGCCCATCCAAAGCGACCTGCTGGAGACCCGCTCACCTACGATGATCTGCTGCGGGAGTACAACCTGCTGCGGGAGCGGTCCGGGCGAACCACCAATGCCCTGGCATCGGCGGCCCACGATCTTAAGACCCCGCTAGCCATCCTGAATGGTTACGTCGAACTGCTGCAAAATGAGAAGTTAGGCTCGCTCAACGAGCGGCAGCGCGAAATTCTCGGCGATATGCAGTCTGCCGGCCAGCGTTTGCAGCACTTTATTCAGGACTTCCTGAGTTATAGCGCTCTCGAAACCGGCGAGATGAAGATGCGGTACGAGACTGGCAACGTGAATCCCTGCCTGTCGGAAGTTTGCCGCCTGTGGTCGCACCGCTTCCAGGAAAGAGGCCTGGCTCTTTACTTCCTGGCCAATGAAAAGCTGCCGGAGATGGCTTTCGATTCGGCCAAGCTGCAGCGGGTGATTTCGAACCTGCTGGAAAATGCCTCCAAGTTCACGCCGGCTGGGGGAACGGTATGGCTGCACGCCGAGCCTTATATGTGGGAGCGCCGCAATCCCAACAGCGCGGCGATTGCGGGGGAGCGGCGGCGGCAGAACAATCCGCTGCCAAACTCTGTGAAGGTCAGCGTTTCCGATACCGGGCCGGGAATTCCGGCGGAGTATCACATCGAGGTTTTCGACGATTTTTTTCGGTTGCCGCAGAATGAAGCGCAAACTGAAGGCATGGGACTGGGGCTGGCGATCGCTCGCCGGCTGGTCAGCGCCATGGGCGGCAAGATATGGGTGGAAAGCGAACTCGGGGCGGGAGCGAAATTCTCATTCATCGTTCCGCTTAAAGCCGTCGCTACGGCGCCAGGCAAAGGGAAGAATAAATGACCGAAGCGGTCAACATTTTATTGGTCGATGACGAACCTGGGATGCTGCGTTATATACGCACCCTGCTCGAAGTGGACGACTACACCGTCGAAACCGCATCGACCGGCGAAGCCGCGCTCGAGAGAGTGCAAAAAGGCTTGCGTCCCGACCTGGTGCTGCTCGATCTGCTGATGCCGGGAATCGACGGCCTGCAGACCCTGGAGCAACTCAAGCAGACTCTGCCGGGCGTAAAAGTCGTGATGCTCTCCTGCGTCAGCGATACGCGCAAAGTGGTGCAGGCCATTCGCCTGGGCGCGCACGATTACCTGACCAAACCTTTTCAGAAGGCGGAGCTGGACAAAGTCATCGACCAGTGCCTGGGCAAAAATCAGCAGAATCTGCCGGGCGAAGTGGAAGAGCTTTACGACGACGTGTTTTTCGTTGCGGCAAGTCCCGCCATGCGCAAGATTCGTTCCCAGGCCGCGCTCGTGGCGAACGTGGATATTCCAGTCCTGATGCTGGGAGAAAGCGGCACCGGCAAGGAAGTGGTCGCACGCCTGATTCACAAACTCTCGCCGCGCGCCCACCGCACATTTCTGAAAGTAAATTGCGCCGCCGTTCCCGGCGACTTGCTGGAAAGTGAATTGTTCGGTCACGAAGCCGGAGCGTTCACCGGCGCGACGCACGCCAAGCCGGGCAAATTCGAACTCTGCAACAAGGGCACGATTCTGCTGGACGAAATCGGCGAGATGCCTGCGCTTCTACAGGCCAAGCTGTTGCACGTGCTGCAGGACCAGACGTTTTCGCGGCTGGGCAGCCGTTCCGTCATCAAGGTGGATGTCCGCATCCTGGCTGCAACCAACATCAATATTCCGGAAGCCCTAGCCAGCAAGCGTCTGCGCGAAGATCTTTACTATCGCCTGAATGCTTTCACGCTGCAACTGCCTCCGCTGCGCGAGCGCAAGGAAGAGATTCCCATCCTGCTGAAGCATTTCATGTCGCATATGGCGGAGCAGTACGCCCGCCCCCCGCTGCCGCTCTCGGCCGACATGCTGCAGGCATGCCAGGATTATTCCTGGCCCGGCAACCTGCGCGAGCTGAATAATTTCATCAAGAGATATCTGGTGCTGGGAGACGAGAAGCTGGCAGTGCAGGAACTGAAGCCCAAGGATGACGGGCACGGAGCGCGGCCCGAAGCCGCGCACACTCCCGCTGAAGCAGGCGGAGGATTGAAATCCGTGGCACGCAGCGCCAAGGACGAAGCAGAAGCCGAAGCCATCCGCCAGGCCCTCGACCAGACCAACTGGAACCGCAAACAGGCCGCCGCTCTGCTGCAGATCAGCTACAAAGCCCTCCTCTACAAAATTCGCCAGTACGGGATTGCCCAGACCAAGAGTCACAAGCTTACTGCTGGGGCGTAGAGGGCGGTTAGAGCAGTTGCCAGTTTCCGGTTTCTAGTTTCCAAACCAGAAACCGTTTACACCAACAAACTTGGGTCGATCATTTCCGGTAACAAAGATAGTGCGACATTTCGGAATCGACGGCGCGAAACGCGAACCAGCGTCCGAAAGAATTGCCCCGCAGTAGGACTGCACCACTTCTCTGTTCCAGTTTCCAGTTTCCAGTTTCCAGTGTCGAAACCAGAAACTGCCTTCCCTACTGTACGACCAGCACGACCTGCTGTGTCCGCGTGGCTGTGCCGGAGGTTGCGGTGACGGTCAGGTTGTAGGTGCCGGCTGGAGTGCCGGTCGTGGTTGAGGTCGAGCTGCTGGAGCTGCAGGCGAGCTGGAACAGCATGAGCGAAAAGAAGCAGCCCAGAAGAACCGTCATCAGGGCACGGCGGCGGCGCGATTTACGTCCACCGATGCCGGCGCCCAGCAGTGCAAGTCCTGAAACCGGGAATATTGCGGCATAGAACGGACGCCCGGACGGAAACAGGCTGGCTGGAGTGGTCACACGCGCCGTGGTATTGACCACCAGCTGGCGGCTTTGCGGGCCGCTGCTGAGGTTCGTAAACGTTGCTCCGTTTGGAAAGGTGGTCGTGCCTCCCGTGGGTGCGCCTGAAGCGGACAATGTCACCGTATCCGGAATGTTGCCGGTGGGTGTAACCGTGACGGTAAAGCTGGCGGGAATGCCGGCCGCTTCTGTGGCGGTTGCGGGAGAGACACTGATCCCGAAATTATTCACTGTCGCCACGGCCGGCGGACCCCCGGGCGTAACCACGATGCCTGTACCAAAAATAGTGATCTTGCCGCCATCACTCACCGAACCAGGTTGCACAGGAGTAGCGGGAAGAACCGGGGCCACCACCACTTCGACTGTGGCAACCGCTCCTCCGTTAAGCGTTCCGATCGTGCATGTCACCGTGGTGCTGGTGGTGGGGGCCGGACAGCTGGTCTGACCTGGAGAACTGCTGGCGGATACAAAAGTCGCGGTCGATGGAATCAAGTCGGTGAAGATGATTCCGGTCGTCAGATCCCCGTTGTTGGTGATGGTGTAAGTGAAAATCACGTTGTTGCCGACGCCCGCGGGATTGGGGCTGACGGCTTCGGTCAGGGAAAGGTTCAACACCGGGCCGAGTTTAGTGAGGAAAATGTCCGACGGACCATCGATATTGGCTTGAATCGGGTTGAGGACGGGAAAGTTCGGCGACGCGGTCTCGCCCACGGCATAGCTGCTGCCCTGTGCGTCGACGACGATGCTGGTTCCAAAATCATTGCCGCTTCCGCCCATGTAGGTTCCGTAGTGTCCCGGGGAAAGTGTCGAACTCGCCGTAGTGTCCACCCGGGCTACGAATGCATCCACCAACCCACCCAGAGTGGCCTGGACGGGATGGTTGGGCACCGGAAAGTCGGCTGAATTTGTCCAGCCTGTCAGGCGCGCGCCTTGCAGCGAATCGACCGCAATGCCCAAACCAGCGTCGGCGCCGGAACCGCCCAAATAGGAAAAGTAGGTGAAGGGTACGGCCGTTGTGGTGCAAGTAGTGCCTACGCAGGGCGTTCCGAATTTGCCGACGAAAGCGTCACTGGCGGTAACGCCGGCCGGGCATGGCGAAGGATTCGTGGGATTGTCCAGGCACCTCTGCAACGGCGTTACGCCTGACGGGATGGTGAAATCCGGCGATGTCGTCGAGCCCGTAACGTAGGCGCTCAAACCGGAATCCACTGCGATTCCATAACCTACGTCATCTCCGGTGCCACCCAGGTACGTCGAATAGAGCAGCTGCGAGCCTGAAGAAGCAGCCGGATTGATCTTGGCTACAAAGGCGTCAGGCGCAGTCACGGTGGTCGAGCAGGGTGGAACCGTCGTAGGAGCGGTGAGGGGTGGCGGTGTATCCAGGCAAGCCTGGTAGGCATTGAGAATGGGGAAATCGGTGGTGGCGCTCCCGGTATGCTGGAAGTTCGTACCGCCGGTTATGTACACCACGGAATTTGCATCCACGGCGATCGCGCCGCCCAGAGTGACACCGTTCACCGGGCTGCCGCCGCCGAAATATGTGGAATACGGAAGGGTGGCAGGGCCAATCAGCGTGGGATCAATCTTGCTGAGAAAAAACTGGCTGGTGCCGAGCGAAGCAACCTGTATTGCACCGATCGTGGCGGGAAACGAATGGGTCGCATCGGGCTGATTCGTCGATGTAGTGGTGCCGATCACGTAAATCTTATTTCTCGGATCGAGGGCGAGCCCGCGCGCCGATTCCGTGCCGTTTCCTGAAAGATAAGTGGAATACGGAAGCGTCTCTCCGGTGGGATCCAGCTCGCTGACGAAGGCGTGTGCACCGGCGCTTGCCGGGGTGGTCTGGAAAGCGGAGGCGGCGCTGGTGGGGAAATTGGTGGAAGTCGTATTGCCCGCCACGATGACGTTGAAGGCGGAATCGACCACAAGCCCAGCGGTGGTGTCTACGCCGTTCCCACCCAGGTAAGTGGAGAAAATGATTGTGTTACCCGCCCCGTTGATTTTGGTTACGAAAACGTCGGGAGCGACGGCCAATGCCGTCTGAAATGCCGGGGGCGGAGTGCTCAACGGCGGGACGACCGGCAAATCGGCGGAAGTCGTGGAGCCGGCGACATAGACGTTCGACGAGGCATCGATGGCCACAGCCGGGCATCCTGAGGGCGGCGTCGGGACGGTCAAAATCAGGGAACAGGATTCGTTGCCGCTGCCGCCAAAATAGGTGGAGAAGGTCAGGACAGGATCGATCACCAATGCACGCCGGCGATCGTAGGCTCCCAGCTCAAAACCGACCTCTCCATCCGGTCGAAGCGCGAAGCGCCCTTCCACCGTTTGCTGCGCTTTCCCGTCGCTTTGGTAAATCCGCGGAGCCTTTAGCCGGAGCTCGCCTTGCCCGCTGGTTAGAATGAGGTCGCCGCTTTCCTGCAGGACGGTTTTTTCAGCCCCAGGGAATCGCATTTTTATCCGGCTTGGGTCCGCGCCTGGCGCCACTTCGAAGTCGTACTCCAGCTGTCCCTGGCGGCCGTAATACGCCAGGTTTACTCCTGGGTAAACGCCTTCATAACGCACCCGGGCAAACTGCGGGATGTCGCGGTGCCACTTCGCGGGATCATTCCCGATCAAATAGTTGCTTCTCCCGGGAAGCTGCTCAAGTCCCTTTACCGGCACGCCGGGATTTGCGCCTGCCAGTTGCATGCCCACAACCGAATTGCTGCTGAAATGCGAATGCAAGCTGAGGAAAGCGATGTTTGAGGTCAAAAACAGTCCGTAGCCCGGCCCGCGCGCGAGAAATCTGACTTGCGAGTCGGTCTGCCCCTGGTTGGCCTCGAAACTTAGCGGAATGCGGCCAAAATCGAAGCGGCCCGGGGTAGCGGCTTCAAGAGCGGCAAACGCCGTTGGATCTCCGGTTGCGGGAAGTTGCCCGGGAACAGAAAAGCGCAGTGCCAGAACAGCCAGCAATAAAAGCAACGCAAATGAAAACAGTACAGGGCGGTATCTTGTTTCCGACTCCCGGAAATTCAATTTCACCAGAGCTCCTCCGAATATCCCGATTCATGGAGAGGAAGAAATACGGCACACCGGCAGCCTGCCGGCTCGCGTCCACAAAACGGATGCGTGCTAGTCACCAAAATAATGGCAAAAAATAAGTAACTACTTAAACATCTGACGGATAGCCTGTCAAGCCACGCACCACTCGCAGACTCTGCGATGGTCAGATGCTGCCACCAACTGGTTAAGATGCCGCGCCGGGACTCAAAACCTATGGACGAAAGAGGAAAACCGGGGCTTAAAAAGCCCTGCTGGAGGATTCGTGTGCAATTTTTTTCACTTGTATCTTTATGAGAACCCTCGAATGGTTCGCGCAAGCCCTTATTTCTACGATCCGGATGGGCAGGTGTTGCCGATCCGCCTGATGGCAACGCGCGTGCATTAAACCCAACTTCGCAATACCCTGCATTTTAAGGATCCCTCCCCCGAGGCCCTCCCCGCTGTTGCCCGGTTAACCGGGACTGTTCCTCGTGGTTTTTGCGCTTGCAAACTGTTGCTGGATCAGTAAATCTGGCGCCGTAGTCGTTCTAATCATCAGAGTCTTGGGGTGAAACTTGGGTGGATCTGGTTCGATGCATTTGCGGGGAGAAGGTTCGTTGCAGAGTACGGGCCACGAACGGCGAACGATGCGGCGCTTCGATATGCGCTTGCCGGCATCGGTTCGGATTGCGGGCAATGGCCTCCGCGACCTGCTGACAGAGACCCAGAATGTAAGCGCTCGCGGGGTCTTTTTCTACCTCGACCGCTCTCTGGCCGAGGGAACCCGCATTGAAGTAACGATGACGTTTCCGCCCCATGTAACCCTGACCGAACCGGTGCGCGTGCGCTTCACCGCCCGAGTCGTGCGAACCGAGGATTCCCAGTCGCTCTCGAGCATTGGCGTGGCCGCAACCATCGAAGAATATGAGTTCCTGCGCTCGAATGCGTGATTGAGAACTGCGCTTTCTTGATCAAACCTTCCCTTCCTGATTGTCATCCCGAGCGTCTCGAGCCGCGCTGGCGCGGCGAGAATACGCAGAGAACGCCACGAGCCACGTACGCCCGGACGCCTCTCCGGGTGGGCGAGCGAAGCTCGCCGCGGGTTGATCTTAAGCGTCGTAGCTATTTTCAACGCCGGCACTGCGGAGCTTCGCACCGCCGGGCCGATGGGGCTCCGCCCCTACGTGGCAATTGAGCTCTTCCACTTACGCATACCACGTATGACAGAAGAACTTGCTGGCAGGGCCGAACTACTTTTTCTTCAATTCCTGGATTTCACGGCTCACGCGCTGGTAGCGGCGCACCAGCATTCCCACATAGGCGATGTGGATGATCCAGGTGGCGGTGTATGCGGCGTACAGAAAATTCATTTTAAGCTCCGGGGTTCGAGCATCGCTTCGAGCGCCTGCATTTCTTCCACGTCCCGGTGCAGAATTTCCAGGCGATAGCGCGACCAGCAAACCAGTCCAGCGAAACAGAGGAAGGCCAGCCAGTTGATCAGCAACACGTGGAGCATGCGGGGATCAATGGAGCCGCCCCCGCCGATCACCGGTTGGGGATGCTGGGTGCGGAAAATCCATATGGAGAAATAAACCAAGGGAACGTCGAGTGCGCCAAAAACAGCTAACGCGGCCGCCAGCACCGGAGTCTGGCCGCTGGTGGAAAACCGGCGCAGCATCAAGTAGCTGATGTAAATGAGCCAGAGTACGAGCGTGGAAGTGAGGCGAACGTCCCAGGTCCACCAGATTCCCCACACCGGACGCGCCCACAGCGGCCCGGTCACCAGCACAACGGTACAGAACACGACGCCGACTTCCGCGCTGACCACGGCCAGCGCATCTGTTTTCGCCTGCGAAAAGAATTTCTTGATCAGGAAATAGAGTCCGGCGATGGCCAGGCCCGTGGTGGCAACCGAGGACGGCTCGATGCCCTCAGGCAGCGGACGAATCGCGAACCCGCCGACGCATGCCGCGACGGCGATGGCGATAACCGTCCAGTTGGTCAACTTGTCAGCAACCGGATTGGACCGAACCAGATACTGAATGGAGCAGATGAAATTGATGAAAAAAAGGAGGAACGCGGTCCACGCCGAAGGCACATGGTAGTAGAAAATGCGCTGCACATTGCCCATTGTCTGCTCGGTGGGCGCCGCCACCAGCGCCTCGTATAGAGCAAAGCTCAGCAGAATGGCTGTCATCACGGCGAGGATGGGAAACAAGCGCTTCATTTTTATCTAACTTCTCACCGGACTTCTCACCTGACCTTCTTACTCAGCGTTTAGAACCAATTCGAACAAAAACAGGCAAGCGATAGTAAACACCACGTCGTAAGTGGTAAGCAACACGATCCAGAACTTCGCCGAGAGCTCGCCGCTTAAAATCGCGGAGGTCGCGTTCACCATAGCCAGCAGCGCGGGTATAGAAACCGGAAACAGCAACAGAGGTAGCATGATCTCGCGGCTGCGCGTGCGCAGCGACATCGCGGCGAAAAATGTGCCATTCACCACCAGCGCCCACGTCCCCAGTGCGGCGACGGGAACCAGTTGCCAGGCGGGGCCGAGCGCTCGTAGTTTGTAGAACATGATGAAGAGCGGGGTCATCAGGATTTCCAGCACCGCGACAAAAATAAAGTTGCCCAGCGCCTTGGCCACGAAAAGTGAATTCGCGGGAGCAGGGGAAACGCGGTATGCGTCCAGAACCTGGTTGCGCAATTCCCGCGCCCAGGTCTGGTTCAGCGCCACGACCGCGGCAAAAAGAAATGCCACCCAGACCAGTCCGCCCGCAATCTGGCGCGATTCTTCCGCGTTGGGATCGAACGAAAAACTGAACACCACGACCACCAGCAGGGAGAAAAACAGCATGGAGTTCAGGGCGTCTTTCGAGCGCCACTCCAGCCGCAGGTCTTTGGCCAGAGTGGCTCGGGTCACGCCTGAAGGAACGCGGGCTGGCTGGCTCATCGCGTCTCCAGCGGCAGCAACTCGCGAGTGCGATGGGTAATTTGCCCGGCTTCCATCCAGACAAATTCATCGGCTGCGCCTTCGAGCAGGTAGGCCTGATGGGTGACGACAAAGATGGTCGTTCCCGCGCCGCGAATATTCCCCAGGAGCGCGACCATCTCTTTGGCTGAGCGCAGATCCACGTTGGAGAAAGGCTCGTCGAGCAACAGAATTTTCGGATGGTTCAGCAGGGCTCGCGCCAGAGACAGCCGCTGGCGCATGCCTTGCGAATATTGCGCCACCGGACGCGCCGATGTGGGGTCGAGTCCGACCGCGGCCATGGCGGCGCTGTCACGCCCATCTTCTTCGATCCCATAGAGACGGCCAAAATATCGCAGATTCTCCACGCCGCTCATCTCGTCATAAAGCAGTGACGGATGAGCCATGTATCCCAATTCATGGCAAATGGACCGCAGGTTTGTTGTGCCAAGAATCGACACGGTGCCGCGCGCCGGTTGTGCCAGGCCCGCCAGCACGCGCAAGAGCGTGGTCTTCCCTGCCCCGTTGTCGCCCAGGATGGCGTAAAGGCGTCCTGCCGCAAATTCAGCGCTGACCCCGCGGAGCGCGGCAAAGCGCCCGAATTGCTTGACCACGGCGGTGAGCGTGATGATGGGGGAAGCGTCCACGTGCTTGGAAGATAGCCGAAGGATGAGGTGAAGTCGAGAGCTGCCCATGCCACGTAGGGGACGGATACCCTCATCCGCCCGGCGGAGCGAAGCTCCGCAGAGGTGGCGGGCGCAGCTGGATTCGATGACCGGCAACTGCTCAAATGGAATTCTGGTCCAGCCGGCGCATGTAGGGCGACCCCCTCGCAGACTTACCCCACGGCGAGCTTCGCTCGCCCACTCGGACGAGGGCGTCCGGGCCTACGTGGTTCGTGAAGTTAAATCTTAGTTTGAAACTGGGGATGCCGCCGCCGCGGTCTGGCCCGGCTGCTGCGGTGCATACTTCGAAGCACACTTGGCTTGGAGCTGTTTGGCGTGAAAGACGCCGTCGCGGCCAAAGCTGCCATCCGCCAGTGCCTGCGAGTTGTCTTTGAAAGTATCGGGAGGCGCTTCGGTGCCGCTGTAAACCACGGGCAGCAGCTGGTCGTTCTCTACGAGCGCGAACTCCACTCGCGTGCCGGTGCGCCGAATTGACCCGGGCTGCACATTGCCGGCTACCCGCAAATGCCTGGTGTAAGCGCCGTCGCCCATGCCTCGCAACTCTTTGATGGTGACGTAGTAACTCTTGCTCTCCTGCACGCCGGTATAGGCCAGATAGCCCATCGAGAGCATGATCAAGGCCACGGCGCCGCCGAATTTGAGGTATTTGCCGGTTTCGGTTGCCATACTTCTACCGGTTACGACTCTATGCCCGCCTTTAACCGAGGTCAAGATGCCCGAATGGCCTTCTATAATGCAATCCAGTTGCTATTTCTCAGCGAGGCCGATCATGCATCCCTGGCACGACGTGACACCCGGCGACAAGCTGCCGCAGGAGTTTTACAGCATTGTCGAAATCCCCTTCGGATCGAGCGTGAAGTACGAACTCGATAAACCCAGCGGCATGATTAAGCTGGACCGGGTTCTCTACTCCGCCGTTTACTATCCCGCCAACTACGGATTTATTCCCCAGACGCTGGCGGAAGACGACGATCCACTGGACGTGCTGGTGCTATGCCAGGAGACGGTGGTCCCGCTTACTTTGATTCACGCGCGCACCGTCGGACTGATGACCATGATCGACACCGGCAAAAAAGACCACAAGATCATCGCGGTCGCCACCCAGGACCCGGAGTTCAATACCTACCGTGAAGCTGCGGACATGCCTCCTCACCGGTCGCTTATGCTGCGTCGCTTCTTTCAGGATTACAAGCAACTAGAAGGGAAAGCGGTGGAAGTGGATGAGATCCGGCCCGCCGCGGAAGCCTATCCCATCATCAACGATGCCTTGCACCGCTACAGCGAGCAGCGGCGCAAGGGCTTCAAGGGATTCGGGACACACTGAGGGTTCAGTTCTTTTGCGCCGACAGCGCCGCTTGTTCCCGGCGGGCTTCCTGGGCGGGGATGAAATCAGCATCGGCACCCTTCCAGAGCAAGAGCAACTGTTCGTAGGTCCGGGCGGCCGCCGCCGGGTCGGTCTGGGTTTGTGCCCGCGCCGTTCCCAACAGAGAGAGGGCGTAGTCGGGGACCTGCGATGTCCCGTTCGCGCCTTCGCCCAGGGAGAGGGCGCGATAGCGGATGCCAGGCTCAAAGTCAGTCACAGCTTGCTGCGGATTCTTCATCTCTAACGATGCCCGGCCGGCTAAGTGCGGAACCTTCGACACCAGGATGTAGGGGGCGGCCGAAGAAAGAAGCGCCGCGACCTGCTCGGGATGATGCTGGAGGAGCGCAACGGCGGCCTTCACTTCAGGCAGGTAGATTTCGTGGACCAGGGTATTGTTGGGCACGTCCGCCGCCAGGCGTTGTATTTCCGCAAGCGCCGGGCCAGTCTCGCCGCACAGGGCCAGAGCCAGCGCTCCGTCAGGGACAGTCGCGGTAGAACGGTCCAGCGCCAGCCCGTGGCGGGCGGAGTCGCGGGCCGCGGAGCAGTTCGAAACCAACGCGTCGTGCAACGCTTTGACAGAATATATTCCGCCCGAGGCGTCGGGCAGATGTTGCTGGTCGGCTCTCTGCGCGGCGTGCTCCCATAGGCGGTCGGCGTCATGCATCCTGCCCATGGAAAAGTAAATGGTCGCTGCCCCCGCTTCCACGGTAAACCCGTCGGGACGGACGGCGGCCCACTGCACATGCTTGTCCCAGTCCGGCCGGTTGGACAGGAAATCGTCCACCATCGCGTTGCTGTGATAGTTGGTGTCGTCGCTGCCGCCCTGGTCCACCGCTTCTTTCAGGTAGCGCTCGCCCTCCTGCAGACGGTCCATGCCAATCAGCGTGCCCGCCGCATTGTTGGCCGCGACATTGTTCCACTTGGCAATTTCCCAGGTCGTCTTGAAGCCGGCGAGGGCCTGTTCCAGGTCACCCACGAGCCCGTAGGCGTTGGCCAGGTTGTTCCAGGCGGCGGCATCGCGCGGATAGGTGGCGACAAAAAGCTTGTAAGACTGCAGGGCCTTGGGCAAATCGAATTGCTGCAGCGCGTACTGCGACTCGATATACATTCGCTCGCGCTCAGTCACACGCTCGCGCAGGTCATAAGCTTTCTTCAGATACTCGTCGGCTTTGGTGAACGCGCCCTGGTTGCCGTAGGCCACACCCAGTCGCGCGTATCCCATGGCAAAACCGGGATCGAGCCGCAGGGCCTCCTGGTAGAAGGACGAAGCCTGGGGAAAGTCCCGGCCCATGCGATGCTCTTCTTCGCCCAGGGAAAATGCATGAAAAGCCTGCAGCGAAGTTGTGGTCACGTTGGTGTAGGGCGTAGACAGCTTCTGGATCGAAGCCATCGACTCACCCAGGCGCGCCCGCATCGCGGTAGCGGCTTTCGAAACAGCCTGCAGAACCGCCGTTTTGTCCGGAGCCGTCACCTGCTCCCGCGCGAACACTTCCCCAGTGGCGCAATTTACCGCATTGATCGAAACCACGTAGGACGGTCCCAGATTGGCGATGGTTCCCGAGAGATAGGCCTTCACGCCCAGCCGCTGACCCAACTGCTGCGCCAGCTCAGGCGTAATTCTTTGCGCGCCCGACTGGCCCAGATATTGCAGGTTGCTATGCAGTTCCGCATCGCTCACCAGTTGCAGGATTGGAGACTGTTCCAGCTGGATGGCCAGCGCTTCCTTCAACGTCGAATCGAAGACCGCGTCGCCGGTTTGATTGGTGAAGTCGGCAAGAATGAGCTGGTCTTTGTCGGTCAGCTGCACGGTCTGGTGCTTGCGCCAGTAGAATCCGCCGGCAATCACGGCCAGCAGGAGGACCACCGCGGCGGGAATCATGAATTTTCGCCAGGACGCGGGCGATCGAGGCGTTGCGGGAACGGTCGCTACAGAACCGGACGAAACCGATGCGACCGCCCGGGCCGAGCCGCTGGTTCTTTGCGCAGTCGCGGATGGCGATTCAGCTTGTGGCGTGAAGTTTGCGCTGTATGCGGGCTCGGAAGATGAACTCACCGCCGAACTTCGCCCCGATTCCAAGTCACGCTTCAGCCGCCGCAGCTCCGACTTGATGTCCACTGCATGCTGATAGCGCAGCTCGCGATCTTTCTCCAGCGCGCGGTTGATGACGTCTTCCAGTTTGGAGGGCAGGTTCGGGTTGAGCCGGACCGGCGCCAGAGGGGCCCGGTTCAGAATGGCGTCGAAGATAACTCCCGAAGTCTCTCCGCGAAACGGCACAGCGCCCGTGGCCATCTCATACAGGACGATACCGAAAGAAAATAAATCCGTGCGCGAATCGAGAGTCTTGCCCCGCACCTGCTCGGGCGACATGTAAGCCACCGTGCCCAGCGCCGACCCCGGGCTGGTGAGATGCTGCTGCGCGTTCCCGCCCTCGGTCTTGGTCACGTCGGTCGGATCCAGAGCCGAGTTGCCGTCGCCGGCAACTTTGGCCAGGCCAAAATCGAGAATCTTCGTGGCTCCTCGCGCGGTCACAAAAATGTTCGCCGGCTTAATGTCGCGGTGCACGATGCCCTTGGCGTGCGCCGCATCCAGAGCCTCGGCGACATCAATTCCGATGGCCAGCAGCTTCTCCATCTCCAGCGGACGATCGCCGATGAGATGTTTCAGGGTTTCGCCTTCGAGGTACTCCATGACGATGAAGGCCTGATCGCCCTCTTCACCGATGTCATGGATGGTGCAGATGTTGGGATGGTTCAAAGCCGATGCCGCCTGGGCCTCGCGCCGGAAGCGGCTGAGAGCGGTGGGATCGCGAGTAACATCCTGCGGAAGGAATTTCAGGGCAACAAAACGGTGGAGGCGTGTGTCCTCGGCTTTGTAAACTACGCCCATTCCGCCGCCGCCGAGTTTTTCGATCACCCGGTAGTAGGAGATGGTTTGACCGATCATTTCGCCCATGAAGAGGTTGCCGTGCCCGGCGACAAATTCGGGTGAGCCATCTTAGGGGCGGGGTGGAAACAAAGTCAACGCAGGAGGCGCTCAGGGCATAATACGGCGACCACGAAGGCTGCGCCACTGACTGCGCGTATCTCGCTTCGAACACCGCCAAAATCTACGGAGCGTTCGAACCCGCTGATTGTCTGAGTAAGACCTGCGTCACATCCTTCACATCAGTAACGATCAGGAACCTTTGCGAGGCTGCGGTCGAAGAGGCTTGACCGCCCGGCACGAGCGTCTTTAGCGGCCCGATCGTCTGAACGGTACCGACTCCGTCGGGATTCGTCTTCAACACCGCCAAGGGCTGAAGTTTCAACTTGCTTCACGGACGAGACTCAGTCGGGCTCTTTCGAAGAGCCGGCCTCATGATGCTTCAGCCAAAGTTGCATCAGCTCAATTTCCGATTGCTGGTCTGTGATGATCTCCTGCGCCAAACGTCGTATTTGCGGGTCCTTGCCATATGCAAGTTGAGCCTTGGCCATGTCGATTGCAGCCTGATGATGCGGCAGCATCAGCCTGACAAAATCCATGTCACCTTCCCCAGACCGGCCGACTAATGTCATGTCAGCGTGCATTTTGTCCATACTTCGCATTAACTCGGACCACTCCAGGTCTACTGCCGGCTTTTCGTTACCCGAAGGTGAAGACTGCGCCGCTTCCGGAAGCACGGAGATCGCAGCCAACACAACCGCCAGCGCTGCGAAAAATGCAGGATGCCTCTCCTCGGAACTCCCTTTGATTGCGGCTGGCGCTGGTGTGGGGGCGTTACCAGACGCGGCAGGCGTTCTCCCTCACCATGGGCTGGCCGGCCTTGCAGTTGAAAGCCTTCTGGAACTCGGGCATGTTCTGCACCACGCCGTTCACCCGATATTTTCCCGGCGAATGAGGATCGACGCTGACCAGCATGCGCGAAAATTCTGGACGCCGCTTTTCGCACCACGCGCGGCCAAAGCCGAGGAAGAATTTCTGTTCCGGCGTGTATTCGCCGCTGGCCGCTTTTCCGGTCTGGCCATCCGCCATCATTTGTTCGAGCGCCATCAGCGCGATGCGGGCGCCTCCGTTGTCAGCCGTGTTTTCGCCCAGGGTCAGGCGGCCGTTGAGTTTGAGATCGTCCACGGCGACAAAACTGCTGTATTCATCGGCGATGCAGCTGGCGCGTTTTTCAAATTCCGTGCCGTCCTGTGGCGTCCACCAGTCGCGTAGGTTGCCCTGGGGATCGAACTTTCGCCCCTGATCGTCAAAGCCATGAGTCAACTCATGGCCGATGACGATTCCAATACCTCCGAAGTTGGTGGCATCGTCGACCTGCTTGTCGAAAAACGGCGACTGCAGAATGCCTGCGGGAAACACAATCTCATTTCTCGCCGAGCTGTAGTAAGCATTGACCGTGGGTGGCGTCATCTGCCATTCGTTGCGGTCCACCGGTTTGCCGATCTTGGCAATTTGACGGCGGGCTTCAAATTCGTTGGCGCGCAGGAAATTTCCGGCCAGGTCTCCGCGAACGATTTTCAGAGAGCTATAGTCGCGCCACACCCCGGGATAGCCGATCTTGTTGCGGATCGCGTCCAATTTCAGCTTGGCTTCCTGCTTGGTTTGTTCGGTCATCCAGGGCAGGCCGCGGACGTCCTGATCCAGGCTCTTTTCGAGTGCGTCCACCATTTTCAACATGCGCTGTTTACCTTCGGCGCCGAAGGCCTGCTCGACATAGCGCTGCCCCAGGGCCTCGCCCAGCGAGTCGTCCGTCGCATTGACGCAGCGCTTCCAGCGCGGCTTGATCTCCGACTGCCCGGTCAATGCCTGCTGCATCTTGAAATTGGCATCCACGAAGGGCGGTGAAAGCCAGGGAGCAAATCCGTCGAGCAGGTGCCAGCTCACATAAGTCTTCAGCCCGTCGAGAGATTCCGTTTCCAGCAGGCTGTTTACCTGCTTGAAGAAGTCCGGATTGGAGACGTTCAAGCTGGAAAACTGCGGCGTACCCGAAGCGGCGAAGAAACGAGCCAGGTAGAAATTGGGGGCAAGAGCGGCAGCTTCATCGAGAGTCATCTTATGATCGCGAGTCTTAGGATCGCGGCGCGCGGTGCGGTCCATCGAGGCTTTAGCCAGAGCCGTCTCGATGCGCAATACGGACTGAGCCGATTCTGCGGCCTGCTGCGGCGGCTGCCCGGCGAGCGAAAACAACCGGGTGGCATAATCCACGAGATTCTTACGGGCGGCCACCATTTTGGGATCGTCTTTGAGGTAGTAATCGCGGTCCGGCAGCGAAAGGCCTCCCTGGTCGATGTAGGCGATGACGTCATTGGCATTGTGCAGATCAGGCGACGAGTAGAAACCTAGAAGCGGATTCGGGCCCATCAGCTGAACCCGGGCGACGGCTTCAATCAGCGCGGCTTTGTCCTTCGCGCCGGCGATGCGTTCAAGCTCCGGACGCAGCGGATCCACACCTTTGGCGTCCACCGTTTTCTCGTCCATACATGAGCCGTAGTAGTCTCCAATTTTCTGGTCGATGGCATCGCGGCCGGCATTGGCGGCGGCCGCCTTCTCCAGAATTTCGCGCATCGTGACCGAATTTCTCTCCCGAATCTCGACAAAACTGCCCCAGGAAGTCTGGTCCGCCGGAATCTGCGCCGCCTTCAGCCAGTTGCCGCAGGCATACTGGTAAAAGTCCACACAGGGATCGACGGTCTTATCGATGGCGTCGAAATTAGGCGCTGGTTCAGTGGGAGCAGTCTGGGCAAAACCGGTAAGTGCGACCAGCAGCAGGAGAAATGGAGAGAAATGAAGCAAGCGCATGGATGACCTCTTTTCGGAGCGAGAATCCGGAGCTTTGGACTTAGACGGACCACCTGTGAAAACGTATGGTACGTCAAAGGCAAAAGATTATCGCAAAGGGCGAAGGAAATCCGCGAGGGGCGCAAGAAAATCCCCGGGGGTAGTTCTTGCGCCCCTTGCGCGATTTTCTTTGCGTCCTTTGCGGTTATGCTTTTGCAGCCCGGATAAAGCTCGTGACGCGGCGTATAATCCATCTGAGAAACTCCAAGGATAGATCGGCACAATGACCTCTAACGGCAGCAACGGCAACGGTATCCCCAAACCAAGAGCAGAATGGATTTCAAGCCGAAAGACGAAGAATACTGACGGCAATTTCTCGCAGATGCGTTACGCGCGCCGGGGAGAGATCACGGATGAGATGGCCTACGTGGCGCATCGTGAAAAGCTTGCCCCCGAACTGGTGCGCGATGAAGTCGCCCGCGGGCGCATGATCATTCCCGCCAATATCAATCATCCCGAACTGGAGCCCATGGGCATCGGGGTGGCCTCGCTGTGCAAGATCAATTCCAACATCGGCAACTCCGCCGTGACCTCCGAAATTAACGAGGAACTCAAGAAGCTTCATACTTCGGTGCACTACGGCGCGGACACGGTGATGGACCTTTCGACCGGCGGCAACATACACGAAATCCGTGAAGCCATCCTGCGCCACTCCCCCGTACCCATCGGAACGGTTCCGATTTACGAAGCGATCTCGCGAGTCAAGCGGATTGAAGACCTCAACCGCAACGTGATGCTGGAAGTGATCGAAGAGCAGGCGGAGCAGGGCGTGGACTACATGACCATCCATGCCGGGGTGCTCATTCAGTATTTGCCCATGGTGTCGAAGCGCATCACTGGAATCGTCAGCCGGGGCGGCGCGATTCTGGCGCAATGGATGGCGCATCATCACCAGCAGAATTTTCTGTACGAATGCTATGACGATATCTGCAAGATTTTCGCCAAGCACGATGTTTCATTTTCCCTGGGCGATGGCTTGCGGCCCGGCTGTATCGCCGATGCCAGTGACGAAGCCCAGTTTGCGGAACTTAAGACTCTGGGCGAATTGACCAAGAAAGCCTGGGAGTACGACGTTCAGGTCATGATCGAAGGCCCGGGCCATGTGCCGCTGGATAAGATCAAGGAGCAGGTCGATAAGGAAAAAGAGCTCTGCTACGAAGCTCCGTTCTACACCCTGGGTCCGCTGGTCACTGACATCGCTCCCGGCTACGACCACATCACTTCCGCCATCGGGGCGGCCATGATCGGGTGGCATGGCGCCGCCATGCTGTGCTACGTCACGCCCAAGGAACACCTTGGACTGCCCAACGACAAAGACGTGAAAGACGGAATCATCGCGTACAAGATCGCGGCCCATGCGGCTGATCTGGCACGGCATCGTCCGGGCGCGCAGGACCGCGATGATGCTCTCAGCTATGCCCGCTACAAGTTCGACTGGGAAAAGCAGTTTGCGCTTTCGCTCGATCCCGAGACGGCACGCGCCATGCACGATGAAACTCTGCCCGATGACTTCTACAAGGAAGCAGCCTTCTGCTCCATGTGCGGCCCGAAATTCTGCTCGATGAACTACTCCAGCAAAGTGGACGAGTACAACAGAAAAGAGCACGGGCTGGAGAAGAAAGACTACTCAGAGTTGGTCGACAAACTGGTCAGCCTGAAGTAGCACGGACTACTGCGTCTGTCATCCTGAGCGAAGCACTTCCGCTGGCTTGCGAGCGGAGATGCGAAGTCGAAGGACCCCTGGCAGCGGCACAATCATTCCGATTTTTGGGTTTGGGAGTTCAATCCAGGCAGCATCCTCGCGATAGGGCCCCTTCGACTCCGCATCCGCTTCGCGAAGCGAAGCAGCGGCTCCGCTCAGGATGACAGAGGGCTACTTTCCGAATTGTGCTACGCCGTCCCAGACCAACTGCACAGCCACGGCAAATATCAGAAAACCGAATATGCGGGTAATGCCGCCGACTGCGCCGGGTCCGAGTTTGGCCACCAGCGGGCCTCCCAGCCGCAGGAACAGGTACACGCTGAGTGCGAGCGCCGCGATGCCGATTACGATTCCGAAGTAGGTCACCATACTTTCGGAGTTGGCGGCCAGGCCCATGACCACGCCGATCGAACCTGGGCCGGAGAGCAACGGCATCGCCATGGGGGTCAGGGAAATATCCTGCTTGGTGGACGCTTCGTCGCGCTCGGCGGGAGTGATGCGGGTGGAAGCCGTCACCATTCCCCACGCCGAGTTGGCCACGATCAGACCGCCGGCAATCTGCAGCACCGGAAGCGAGATGCCGAAGAAGTTGAGCACGAAGCGCCCGAAAAACATGAAGACGACCAGGATGGCGAACACGTACATCGCCGTCTTCAGCGCGGTGCGGTTCCGTTCCCGGTCGGAGAAATCGGAAGTCAGGGAAAAAAACAGCGGGACTCCGCCGAACGGATTCACGATGGGAAACAGGGCGAGAAAAGTGGCGCCCGCCGCCGAAGGCAAAGTTTTCAGGATCTGTTCTACGGTGTTTCCCGCTGACATCAGCGGTAGTCCTCGAGCACCTTCGCCGCGCGGTTCAGAGCTGCAACCAGGACCGCGACTTGCTGCCGCGTCCGCTCCGGGTCGTGCTTATCGATGGATTCGTTGACACCCGGAATGACCACCGCCGCATAGCCGGTGTACTGGCCGGGAGCATAAATGACGTGGCGAAACCACGGTCGATTGGGTAATCCGTCAGGAATCAGCAAGGCCCGTTCGGCCTGGCGCAGGGCCTGATTCAATGCGGCGGCGTCATTGCCGGGTTTTTCCTGCTTGCGCCGGATTTTAGCTCCCGCCTGCTCAAACCGATGCGCCGCCCGAGCCGCTTCCGAAAAGCTCGGCGACTGGCTGCCGAAGGCCACCTCGGATTTCATCCGGGCGCTCTCCACATAACTGCCTATTTCTTTGCCGTACTGTTCGTAGTCGTAAGGCAGGCCGTCGGCTTCCGACATGCGCACCACTTCGATTCCAAAAACGCGGGCCATCTGCTGTTCGTACACAAAATCAGGGTCGCCAAATTTCTTGAACCAGTTGAAGTTATCGAAGGCGGAATGATAAACGCCATACGATCCACTTGAACTCACGTCGGAAGAGGGTACGCCGAGGTGTTGCAGGAATACAGTGTAGTCCGAACCACTGCCCAGATCGCCGACGGGTATGCCGGACGGTCCCTGTGCGGCCGGGGAGCGATTCGTATTGCCGATGTCCTGGGTGGGCCTGCGCTCGCCATCGGAGCCGGGCTGGCTGCTCTTCCGCCATTCGTCATAGACCGTGCCGCCTTTCGGGCTGGGCACCGCCATGGTCACGTCGCGAATGAACTGCTTGAGAGTGGGAACGGAGGATGCGCCGAACTTTGGTCCTGAGACTGCCACGTCCATGTTGAAATACGCAACCGCGTTGGCCAGTTCGGATTCGTGCTGCTCGCCCCACTCGGTGGAACCGATGAGTCCTTCTTCTTCGGCATCCCAGCTGCCGATCACGATGCTGCGCTTCGGCTTCCACCCTGACTTCAACAATTCACCGATGCCGTGAACCGACTCCAGCATCGCGGCAGTTCCGCTGCTAGGGTCGACCGCGCCATACACCCAGGCATCGCGATGATTGCCGGCAACCACCCATTCATCCGGCAGTTCGCTGCCGCGTATGCGGCCGACCACATCCCATATGGTGCGAAACTGGAAGTCCTGTTTGAGGTGCATCTTCACTTTGGTGGAGCCGGGTCCAACGTGATAAGTGAAGGGCAACGAGCCTTGCCACTCGCGGGGCGAATCCGGGCCCGCCAAATGCTCGAGGATTGGCCAGGCATCGGCGTAGGAGATCGGCGTCACCGGAATTTTGGGCAGCTGCGCCGACTGCGCCGGCGGCGTCCGCTGGGAATCCGGAAGCGATGGCACGGAAGCAATGCCCGGCGTGGTGGGATCACCGGGGAACTGGAACATGTACCCGACCGATCCGCGTTGCACTCCGGTATCAGGCCGCCAGGGGCCTTGGGGATATTTATCTCCCAGACGCCAGCCATCGTCCGCCGGATCCGAATAGATGAGAACGCCGGCCGCGCCGTGCTCCTGGGCCACGAATGCTTTTACTCCGCGAAAATTCTGCCCGTAGCGCACCAGTACAATCTTGCCGCGCACATCAATCTTCATCTGCGAGAGCTTCTGAAAATCGTCGGGCGAGCCATAATTCGCATACACCACTTCCGCTTCGACGTCCCCTGACGCCGACATGCTGTTGAACGGCATCACGACACGAGCGTCATCCTGATAAGGATCGTCGCTCACCCGTTCGCGAGTCGGACCATGCATCGTGACCCCTTGAGGCGCGGTCAGGTCCACGCTGATTTCCGCGGGGTAGTTCATCCAGACGCGATATTCCACCACTTCGGTTTCAAGGCCGGCCTCGCGGAATTTTTGGGCCACGTAGTCGGCGGTCGCCTTGTCCTCGGCGGTTCCAGCCATGTGGGGCGCCTGGGTCAGGATGCGCAGGTGCTCTTCGGCAAGTTTAGGATCGGGCACCGCTATAAACCGGCTTTCCAGCGCCCTCTGCCCCGCCGGGTTGCGGAAGCCGAAAATCGGAGATGAATCTTTCGCTGGAGCGGCCGATTGGGAGTTTCCGTTCAGGTTCGAAAGCAAGAGGATGGACAGCAGAACGGCGGGCAGAGTGATCGCAGAGATAAATTTCATCCGGTTTCCTGGGGACCGATATCGCCTTCAACTGGTTTCAAGAGATTTCGCGTAACGCGCCGATTGTTTCTTCAATATCCGGGAGCTGATCGACGGGATAAATCCTGGCGAAGCGAATCTTACCCGCTTTATCGATCACAAAAATAGCCCGCTCGCTGGCGCCCTCGAGATGACCCGTTTCCTGCAGCACACCGAAGCGGCGGCTGACTTCTCCATGCGGCCAGAAATCGCTGGCCATCAGGAAATCAAACGGGCCGATTTCGCGCTCCCATGAAGTGGTGCTCATGATCGAATCCACGCTAATGGCCAGCACTTCTGCCTGCCGTTCAACGAAGCGCTCACGCTCAACCTGATACAGGACCATTTGCCGCGCGCTTACCGGCTCCCAGTTTCCCGGATAGAACGCGAGAACCAAGGTATGCCTGCCCCGGTGCTCGGAAAGGCGGAATTGCTTTTTGACCCCGCCAATCAAAACCGGGACCTGGAAATCGGGAGCAATATCACCGGCCTGCAACAACGTCGATCACCTCGCCTGGAAAGCATCGCGGCGGCACAGCTTCTCGGCTCTCGCGCGATTCAAGAGTCGCGATCGCACTACCTTACCTGTCCGTTACCGGTCACTTCGTACTTTGCGGAGGTCAGTTCAGCCAACGCGAAGGGGCCGCGGCAGTGCAACTTCTGGGTGCTGATGCCCATCTCCGCTCCGAAGCCGAATTCTCCTCCGTCGGAAAATCTGGTTGAGGCATTCCAATAGACCACCGCCGAATCGACCAGCCGCAGAAACAATCGGGCCTGGTCCTCATTGCTGGTCACGATGGCTTCCGAATTTTTCGTGGAATAGCGATTGATGTGCGCAATCGCGTCTTCGCTGCTCTCCACCACGCGAACTGCAATGCACAGCCGCAAATATTCTTCGGCCCAGTCCTGCTCTTCAGCACGGTGGACATCCTGGCCGGCAGCCAGGCGGCGGGTTTCGTCATCGCCTCGCACTTCGACGCCACTCTCGAGCAATTTCTTCACAATGCGCGGAATGTATTCCGGGGCGAGCCGGCGGTGCACCAGCAGCTTTTCCGCCGAGTTGCAGACGGACGGACGCTGGGTTTTGGCGTTGATCACGATGCGGTCGGCCATTTCCACGTCGGCGGATTCATCCACATAGATGTGGCAGTTGCCGGCCCCGGTTTCGATCACGGGGACGGTGGCGTTGTCCGCGACGAAAGAAATCAGGCCCGGGCCGCCGCGCGGGATCACGACATCCACCAGCCCGCGCGCCTTGATCAGGTCATGCACCGATTCGCGCGAGCTCGAATCCAGCAGTTCGATCGCGCCCTCGGGAACTCCATCCGCCCGGTTCAGGATTTCGACCAGTCTCTGATTGCTGTGGACGGCTTCCTTGCCGCCCCGCAGCACGATCGCGTTGCCAGTCTTCAACACCAGCGCGGCCGTATCCACAGTCACATTGGGGCGCGACTCGTAAATGATGCCCACCACACCCAGCGGGACGCGTACTTTGCGGATACGCAGACCGTTCGGCCGCGTCCACTCCGCCAGGGTCTCGCCTACGGGATCCGGAAGGTTGGCGACTTCGCGGACGCCGGCTGCCATTCCGGCGATTCGCTGCGGAGTGAGCAGCAGGCGATCGCGCATTGCACCCGCGAGGCCGGAGCTTTCAAGATCCGCCCGGTTGGCCTCGATGATGCTTGCTTCATGAGCAGAAATCGCGTCCGCGATCGCCATCAGGATGGCATTTTTCTCGGAGGTGGAGAGTTGCGCGGTCCGGGCAGAGGCTTTCTGCGCGCGCAAAAGCTTCTCCCTGGTCGAGATCTGGCTGGAGACGCTAATCGCCATCGGAAGACTTCTTTCGTGGAGGAGGAAAATAGGTTCCAATCTTGCGCTCAAGGGCCCACGGAATGGCGTGCGCGTGGCGTCCATTGGCGATGGCGACATTTGCACCGGCCTCGCTGGCCAGCTTCGCCGCGCGCAGCTTGGAGCGCATACCTCCGGTGCCCAGCTTGCCTTTGCCGGCGCCGCCCGCTTCCATCTCTTCCGTCAGCTTGCGCACGGTGCGCAGAAGCCGCGGCCGCTTCCCGTTGGGAAAGTAGAATCCATCTACATCGGTGAGCAGCAGAAGCCAATCCGCGTTGACCGCGGTTGCCAGCAACGCGCTCAGTTCGTCATTGTCGCCAAACACTCCCACCAGCTCGCGGACTGAAACGCTGTCATTTTCATTCACCACCGGCACCACGCCCAGCTTCAGCAATTCGTGCAATGCATTCTGCAGGTTGCGGTAGCGGACGGGCGAAGTGAAGTCATCGCTCGACAGCAGCAGCTGGGCCACGACTTTCTTGCCGAAAAAAAGCTGTTCGTAGGTGTGCATGAGCAGACTTTGTCCAACCGCGGCGCAGGCCTGCATGAGCGGGACGGTGGACGGCCTTTCGCGGAGGCCTAGGTGGGTCATGCCGGAAGCGATGGCTCCGGAGCTGACAATCAGATATTCATTGCGGGAAAGATCAAGTTGATCCACCAGAGCGCGCATGCGCGTGGTATCGATGCGGCCGCCGGGTGCAATCAAACTGGTGCCGACTTTTACGACAAGGCGCATAGGACCTCTAATTTAACAAGTAAGACGACTTTGGGCGAATGCAGGAGCCCATGTGGGCGCGAGCGTCCTCGCTCGTGCTGCGGCGCCAGGGACGATCTAGCGCCAATGAGCACTCTCGTGGGGCAGCACCACGAACGACCGCAGCACGAGCGGGGACGCTCGCGCCCACATTCCCGCGTTAAACTATTTCATGGCTGTGAAGGACTCAACCCAGCGTTTTTCGTCGCGAGTGACGAACTATGTTCGCTACCGGCCCGCCTATCCCGCCGCGGTGCTGGATGTGCTGAAGAGCGAATGTGGTGTTTCGACCGCATCGCTGATCGCCGACATTGCTTCCGGCACTGGCATTTTCACCCGCACGCTGCTGGAGAACGGCAGCCGCGTCTTCGGCGTGGAACCAAACGACGAGATGCGCAAAGCTGGAGAAAAACTTTTGCGGGCCTATCCGAATTTCACCAGCGTCGCCGGAACGGCGGAAGCCACTACCCTCGCCGATCACAGCGTTGACCTGATCACGGCGGCGCAGGCGGCTCACTGGTTCGATCGCGAGCGGGCGCGGCGCGAGTTCATTCGCATCGGAAAACCTGCATGCTGGACAGCGCTCCTGTGGAACGAGCGGCGCACCGCTTCAACGCCTTTTCTCCACGCATACGAACAATTGCTGGTAACGTACGGCACGGATTATCAGGATGTGCGCTCGGAGCGGACCACTGCCCAGATCGAGACATTTTTTGCGCCGTCACGATTTCAGCTGCGCAGTTTCGATTACGCACAGCACTTTGATTATGCGGCGCTGGAAGGGCGGCTGCTGTCGTCCTCCTATACGCCGCAAACCGGCGATTCCGCGTATGCTTCCATGCTCCACGAATTGCGACGGATTTTCGATGAGCACCAGGTCGATGACCGGGTTTCGTTCGAGTACGACACGCGGGTGTATTACGGGCAGCTGGGTTGAGGCGCTAAACACTCGCAATCACATGGGGCACTACGGTACAGGAAGGAAATCCCACTCGACTGCGGTGGGTTTGTAACGGAGAGTGAATGGCTCGCGATAAGACTTTTCATATGACGCCCGATGAATTTCGTCAGCACGGGCATGCGGTAGTGGACTGGATCGCTGATTACTACGCGCGCATCGAGTCCTATCCCGTGCTTTCGCAGGTCGAGCCGGGAGCGATTCGGGCTTCGCTGCCGGCTGATCCTCCGGCGAAGGGTGAGCCCTTCCCCGCGATTCTTGCCGACATTGAAAAGCTGGTTGTTCCCGGCATAACGCACTGGCAGTCGCCGAATTTCTTCGCCTACTTCCCTTCCAACGCATCGGGTCCCGCAATTCTTGGAGACCTGCTCTCTTCCGGGCTTGGAGTGCAGGGAATGCTGTGGGCCACGAGTCCGGCCTGCACTGAACTGGAAACGCACGTGCTGGACTGGCTGATCCATATGCTTGACCTGCCGGCTAAATTTCTTTCCACCGGGAGCGGCGGAGGCGTAATCCAGGACACAGCGTCGAGCTCGTCGCTGTGCGCGCTGCTGGCGGCACGGGAACGGGCCACGAACTTCACCAGCAACCGGAGTGGCTGCGACGGCCGGTTGGTCGCCTATACGTCGTCCCAGGCACACTCTTCGCTGGAGAAAGGCGCCAGGATTGCCGGCATCGGCAAGGAGAACCTGCGCCTGATCGAAGTTGACGAGAATTTCGCCATGCGCCCCGAAGCGCTGGCGCGGCAGATCAAGGTGGACCTGCAGGCGGGACGGGTGCCATTTTTTGTTTGCGCAACGGTGGGCACCACTTCTTCGAATGCGATTGATCCCGTAGCCGAGATTGGCCGCATCTGCCGTGAGCACGGACTGTGGTTGCACGTGGACGCCGCCATGTCCGGCACGGCCGCGCTCTGTCCGGAATTCCGGCACATCCATTCCGGCCTGGAGTATGCCGACAGCTACTGCTTCAACCCGCACAAATGGATGTTCACCAATTTTGACTGCGACTGCTTTTTCGTCGCCGACCGTAAGGCGCTGATTCAAACTCTCAGTGTCCTGCCGGAATACCTGCGCAACAAGGCCACGGAAACCGGAGCTGTCATTGACTATCGCGATTGGCAGATTCCGCTGGGCCGCCGCTTCCGAGCGCTCAAGCTGTGGTTCGTGATCCGGCACTACGGAGTGGAGGGCCTGCAGTACCATATCCGCCAGCACGTGGAATGGGCGCGCGAATTCGGTGCGTGGGCCGGGAGCGACGATCGCTTCGAACTGGCTGCACCAGTGCCGTTGAATCTGGTTTGCTTCCGTCACCGGGGCGGAGACGAGGCCAATCAATTATTGATGGACCGGCTCAACCGGAGCGGAGACCTTTATCTCACCCACACCCGGCTAGACGATCGCATGACGCTGCGCGTATGCGTCGGCCAAACCAATACCACCCGCAGGCATGTCGAAATGGCATGGCAGCGGATTCAGGAAGAAGCCACAAAGCTGCCTTAGCCGTCGTGTGGGGCGGACACTCCTGTCCGCCGTCTTTGACGTTGGTTTTTGGAGGGAAAAAACACCGCTTAAAACTTCGTGCTGGCCATAGCACGAGCGGGGCGCTCGCGCCCACAACGAAATCTACGCCGGCAACCTGGCCTGTTCCCGGGCCCGGCGGACAAGATACTTTCCGCGTCCAGTCAGGAACAGCGCTAGGATGTCCGCGACACTTTCCAGCAGGATACGATCCTGCGATCCCAAAGCGTCTTCACGCTCGCTCTCAACACTGAGCACACCGATTTCCCGCGAAGCCAACTTCATTGATACCAGTATCTTGGAACGCGTTTCCGGAACCGCAACTTCACCCACAGAGTCGCCCCCGGCGGCGATTGCCTGTTGCGGCGCTGGTTCGCCCACCGCGAGGAAGATTCCCGCCCATGCGTAATGACGTCCGCGGCAAAGCAGCTCGATTACTCCCTCCAGCGGACACTCGTGCGAAGACGGCTGGCTGGCCGCAAGCAAGCATTCGACGTCAGCCAGAAGCTGGCGGGTGGGACGATAAACTTTCAACGGCGAGTCCTGAGGGTTAGGAAAAAAGCGACGGCCAGTTTAATGGCAGGAGCGGTCATGGTCAATGGAGTTCTGCCACCACGTTTCAGCCTTGATCGAGGAAAAGGGGCGGCGGAGAGCTGCTACCTTTTCTCTAGTTCCTTGGGCTTTTCCGGCAGAGGATGGGAGGCGGAGGCATCGGGCCGCCACGCACTCGCATTGGCCGGCGCTGCCGGGTTCACGCCGAAATCCCAAACGTATAGATTCATTCCATCTTTCCCAAGCAACTCGATCACCGCATACTCTCCCGGCTCAAGATCGGCGGACGGGGTTACCTTTACCCAACCACCGGTGAGTCTTGTCGCGGTGGAGGTCACCAGCTTCTGTTCCTGGCTTACCTTGCCATAGACCGCAATCTTTATGTCTCCGACAACACGTTTGTCTTTATTGTTTTGCAGACGCACGATGCGGAAGCGGTCCCAGGGCAGCGCCTCTTCTTTTTTCTTCTCGGCAATCTGCGTGGCTTTGTCGAGCTGGTCCTGCTGTTCGAGATTCACGTAAATCGCCGGGACGGTCACATGCGCCTGAATTTTTGCGTGCGGCCCCGGCAGCTCGATGATCTGCTTCGAGCCGGCAACCGGATTAATGGTTGCGCGCAGGATGTTGCCCTTCATGTTCCGGTTGAGCTCTCCGCTGCTTTGCTGCAGTTCGATCAGCTGAGGTTGAGTCTCAAAGGTATCCAGCAAAATTACGCCTCCGTCGTCAGGCAGGCGCAGGCCCGGGGCCACATGCGGCGACCGAGCTTCGTCGGCCAGCCGCTCAGCTTCCAATTCCTTGTCGAGCGCAATGGCCTCCGGGGACGACTTGCCGGCAGCCCGGTCTTTCTCATACTTGTCAGTCGCAGCCCAATCGACCATCGATTTGGGAACTTCTTCCCACTCGTTGCGCTCGGAGCTAAGGTAGCGGACACGGTCGCCCTTGACTTCCCATTTGGTGGCGAGCTGGTAAGTGCCGTCGGTGAGGATCAGCCGTTTGGCAAGTTCCTGTGCGGGCACAGGCCTGGCCAGTGCCAGAAACAAAGCAGCTCCGGCCACTATCGCGATTACGAGATGGGAAAGCTGACGCATCGGACCCGGTAGTTGCAAGCTCAGTGTACTCCCGCCACCACCCGGTCTTGAGCACTCACCGGCGTTTTGCGACACCAAACCATGAACCACGAAGGACACGAAGTTTCACGAAGGATTCAGCCTCAAGGATTTACTTCGTGAACCTTCGTGTCCTTGGTGGTTCAAGCCTTTTGCAAACGCCGAATCGCTGGAAACGAAACTATTTCTAGGCACCGGAAAACATTTCTGGCATAATTGGTCGTGCATCCATCCTGCACAAAATTTCAAAGACAATTTAAGGTGAGGAATCGATGTCGGCAAAGTACATCTTTGTGACCGGTGGCGTGGTGTCTTCATTGGGCAAGGGGCTGGCCGCGGCCTCGATGGGATGCCTGCTTGAGAGTCGCGGGCTGAAGGTCAACCTGATGAAGTTCGATCCTTATCTCAACGTCGATCCGGGGACCATGTCGCCTTTTCAGCATGGCGAAGTCTTCGTTACCGACGACGGCGCCGAAACCGACCTCGACCTGGGGCACTACGAACGCTTCACCCACGCGAAACTCTCCCGCGACAATAACTGGACCACCGGCCGAATCTACGAACAGATCATCGCCAAGGAACGGCGCGGCGACTATCTGGGCAAGACGGTGCAGGTCATTCCGCACGTGACCAACGAGATCAAGGCCGCGATGAAGAAGGTGGCGCAGGAAGTGGATGTCGCCATCGTCGAAATCGGCGGCACCGTCGGCGATATCGAGTCTTTGCCTTTTATGGAGGCGATCCGGCAGATGCGGCAGGAGCTTGGCCGCGACCACACTCTGTTCATGCACGTCACGCTGGTGCCCTTTATCGCCGCCGCGCAGGAACTTAAAACCAAGCCGACGCAACACTCGGTGAAAGAGCTGCTGAGCATCGGAATTCAGCCTGACATTCTGCTTTGCCGCACCGACCGCTTTCTCTCCAAGGATATCAAAGGCAAGATCGCACTCTTCTGCAACGTGGAAGAAGAAGCAGTGATCACCGCCAAGGACGTTGCCTCCATCTACGAAGTGCCGCTCGTGTTCTCGCGCGAAGGAGTGGATTCGCTCGTGCTTCGCTACTTGCGCCTGGAAGCGAAGGATCGCGATCTCAAAAACTGGGAGGAGATCGTGCATCGGGTTTACAACCCGAAGGCGGAGGTCACGATCGGAATTGTCGGCAAGTACGTGGAATATGAGGATTCGTACAAATCATTGAAAGAGGCGCTGATCCACGGCGCGCTGGCGCACAATCTCAAGCTGAATCTGAACTGGATCGAAGCCGAAGGCCTCGAAACCGGAGATCGCACTTACGAAGAACAACTGGCCGGCTATGACGGGCTGCTCGTACCCGGCGGCTTTGGCAAGCGCGGCATCGAAGGCATGCTCCTCGCCATCCGTTACGCCCGAGAAAACAAGGTTCCGTATTTCGGCATTTGCCTGGGAATGCAGACGGCTTGCATCGAGTTTGCCCGCAACGTCTGCGGACTCGCGGACGCGAATTCGAGCGAATTCGATCCTTCCACTCCGCATCGAGTGATCTACAAGTTGCGCGAGTTGCGCGGCGTGGAAGAACTGGGCGGAACCATGCGACTGGGGGCGTGGCCCTGCAAGATCGAACCCGGAACCCTGGCACACAAGATTTACGGTAAGCTCGAGATCAGCGAACGGCATCGCCACCGTTACGAATTCAACCGCGAATATGAGGAAACTCTGACTGCGGGCGGCCTGCGGATCTCCGGTTCCACTCCCGATGGAACCTATGTGGAAATGGTGGAGTTGCCAGAGCATCCGCACTTTATCGGCTGCCAGTTCCATCCCGAGTTCAAATCGAAGCCGCTCGAGCCGCATCCCCTGTTCAAAGCGTTCGTGGGGGCGGCATACGAGTATGGTTTGAAACGCCGGGCCGACAAGGCAGCCTCCGAGGTGGAGATGTTCCATCGCCCGGAGAACGTCGGGAAAAGATAATCAGCCGCCGGGAAAGAGAATCAGGAACTGACCACATCCTTCCAGATCGATAACGTTCGGATCGGCTCGGGAAATATTTTCCTCATCGCCGGGCCCTGCGTGATCGAGAGCGAGAAGCATGCTCTCTTCATGGCCGAGGTGATTAAGGGGGTCGCGCGCTCGCTCAACTTTCCTTTCATCTTCAAGGCGTCCTACGACAAAGCCAACCGCACTTCGATTCGCAGCTACCGCGGCCCCGGCCTGGTGGAAGGCCTGCGCATCCTGAAAAAAGTAAAAGATGAAGTGCATGTGCCGGTCCTTACCGACGTGCACGAGACCGCGGATGTCGCCAGGGTCGCGGAAGTGGCGGACATCCTGCAGATTCCCGCGTTCCTCTGCCGTCAAACCGATCTGGTCGTGGCCGCCGCCATGACGGAGCGCGTGGTCAACATCAAGAAGGGGCAGTTCGTTTCTCCCGCGGATATGCGCCACATCGTGGAAAAGTGCCGCACCGCGGGCAATGACAAGGTTTTCGTCACCGAACGCGGATCCAGCTTCGGGTACAACAATCTGGTGGTGGACATGCGTTCACTGGCCATCATGCGGAAATTTGTGCCGGTGGTGTTTGACGCCACGCACTCGGTTCAACTGCCATCTTCCTCAGCGGAAGGAGACCATGCGGTCAGCGGCGGGCAGCCCGAGTTCATTCCCATCCTGGCGCGCGCGGCGGTGGCCGTCGGGGTGGATGGAATCTTCATGGAAGTGCACGACAATCCGAAGGAAGCTAAATCTGATGGGGCGAATGCCCTGGAGTCAACCAAACTCCGCACCGTCTTAAAAGAATTGCAGGCAGTACAGAGCGCTCTGACCGCCGCGCATGTGAAACCGTGAACCGGTCTTGCGCCTGATCTGCTACCATTTCGTGCGCGTGTAGTGTAGGCGCGAGCGTCCCGCTCGCGCGGCAGCGCAAATGACCAGTGGTCGAAGGGCGTTTCCTGGGGCGGCATGTTCCACGCTGCCGCACGAGCGAGACGCTCGCGCCCACATTTCCATCGAGCATCGATCAATGAATATCGTCTGCACCGTCGCGGGCATTCTCGCCATCCTTGCCATCCTACTGGATGCCTTTGAGACGGTGGTATTGCCTCGCCGCGTGCAGCGCAGCTTCCGGCTTACCAGCTGGTTCTACCGCCGCACCTGGATCCCCTATCGCAGCCTGGCCAACCGAATTCTCTCGCGGGCGCGGAGAGAAAATTTTCTGAGCTACTTCGGGCCGCTTTCGCTGATCTTCCTGCTGGCTTTGTGGGCAGCCAGCCTCATTGTCGGATTTGCCTTGTTGCAGTACGGAGCGGGAGAGCATTTCCGGGTGACCGGAGAGCCGCTTGGCTTTGGCCTTCTGGTTTATCACAGCGGTGAAACGTTCTTCACGCTGGGCTACGGAGACATTATTCCAAGTTCCGGCGTGGCCCGAACCCTGGCGGTCGTGGAGGCCGGACTGGGCTTCGGTTTTCTGGGTGTCGTGATCGGTTATTTGCCCACCATCTATTCGGCGTTC
The DNA here is from genome assembly GCA_963814725.1 of Terriglobia bacterium. GTDB lineage: Bacteria > Acidobacteriota > Terriglobia > Terriglobales > Acidobacteriaceae > JAIQFF01. The sequence goes on along the minus strand of CAWFDY010000008.1, from coordinate 494,019 downwards.
TCCCGTCGCGAGATAGAAATTTCGCTGCTGGATGCCCGGGCCGGATCGCCTCCGTCCGCGGGGGAACTGTTGTCGCGTTTCGGAAATTGCCCGCAACAGGCAGTGCTCGACCAGATTTTCAAGGACTGGGAACGCTGGGCGGCTGAAGTCCTGGAGAGCCATCTTTCGTATCCCGCGCTCAGTTTTTTTCGCTCGCAACACAATAACCAGTCCTGGCTGGGAGCGTTGGTCACGATTCTCGATGCCAGCGCGCTGGTGATCGCCGGCGTCGATGGATTGCGTCCTGAGCAGGCCCGGATCACCTTCGCCATGGCTCGGCACGCAGTGGTCGATCTGGCCCAGGTGGTGAACGCACGCTACCGCCCGGACACTCCCGACCGGCTGCCCGCGGATGAACTGGCCCGGCTGCGCGAAAAGTTGAAGGAACGCGGAGTGAAGCTCCGCGACGACCCCGCTTCCCAGGAAAAGCTGGCTCATCTGCGTTCACTTTACGAACCTTATGCCACGGCGATTGCAGCCAATTTATCGATCACTCTGCCGCCCTGGATTCATCCCGAACGGCAAAAGGATAACTGGCAGGCGGGCCCCTGGGACCGGATCATCCAGGCCAAGGGACTGGCGACACGGGCGCAAAGCGTGGACGATCATTTCTAGACGTTGTCTTGGCGGCTTGTCTAGCCGTATGGGGACGCCCGGTCTTCAGAGGTTCTGCTAACATCGGTTTTCTTCCATGAAGCACATCGGCGAGAACGTTGTCCGGGTCGAGGCGGAAGCTTTGCGCGCCCTGGCCGACCGCATTGCGGGTCCCATGGCTGGAGCTTTCGATCGCGCCATCGAATTGCTGCACGGCTGCGCCGGACGCGTGGTCGTCACCGGCATGGGCAAGAGCGGCATTATCGCTCGCAAGATTGCCGCCACGCTGAGTTCGACTGGAACGCCTTCATTGTTCATGCATCCGGTGGACGCGGTGCATGGAGATCTCGGAATGGTGGTGCGCGGAGATGTGGTGCTGGCGCTCTCGGCGAGCGGCGAGACGGAAGAAATTCTGCGACTGCTGGCGACGCTCAAGCGGTTGCAGGTACGGTTGATCAGCATGACCGGCGATGCAGTTTTTGAAGTACCAGCCACACCCGCCGCCCAGACCACGTCAGCCGGTTCGACTACAGCCAAAATTTCCACGCTGGCGGCTGCGGCTGATGTGGCGCTGGACTGCTCCGTAGCCAGGGAGGCGTGCGGCCTGGGCCTCGCGCCGACGGCTTCGACGACGGCCATGCTGGCTCTGGGAGACGGCCTGGCCATGGCCCTGGCGGAGAAACGCGGTTTCAAGGAAGAAGACTTCGCCAACCTGCATCCTGGCGGGAAACTGGGCAAGCGTCTGGCTAAAGTCGAATCACTGATGCACGCCGGAGACGCCGTGCCCCGGGTCGCACCGGAAACTAAAATGCCGGATGTGATCTACGAAATGTCGCGCAAGAAGCTGGGAGTGACGGCAGTGGTCGATGGAAGAAAATTGTTGGGCGTGATCAGCGATGGCGATCTGCGGCGCCTGCTCGAAAAGCGCGGCAAGGATGTACTGGATATGAACGCCGCCGCCTGCATGACTCCCACCCCCAGAACCATCAGCCCAAACGAATTCGCGGCGACGGCGCTGGCATTGATGGAGGAGAAAAAGATCACATCGCTGGTGGTGGTTGATGACGAACGCACGCTACTGGGAATCGTCCACCTGCACGATTTGTGGGGAACGGAAATGATGTAACGCGGGCCTCTGGCCGGCTCGATGGGCGGGCGAGACGCCCGCCAGGCAGCTGGCGGGACGCCGGCGCTACAATAAACCTATGTATCACTACGATCCAAGCACCGCACTGGAAGAACTTACCGAAGAGGCGACCTTGCCTAATCCCGTTCACGTACGCGACATGATTCTGCGAAAAAAGCTCGGGCCGGATAAGTCGCTGGAACTGAATCGTCTGTTCGTCGAATATCAGAAATTTTTCGGCGAGGCGCAGAAGCTCGGGAAAGAGATTCTGAAGCAGTTGGCGGCTTAGTGCACACGTAGGGCCGGTCCCACCCGCCCAGTGGAGCGCCGCTCTGCAGCTTCGGCGAGTTTTACTCGCCAGCCCGGACAAGGGTGTCCGCGCCTACGCATGCGAAGGCGATTCCCTTCCATCATTTACAATAGTCAATTCCCTGCTGCCCAGGACTTCCAACTATGCATCGCTGGTCTCAACTGTTCATCCCCACGCTGCGCGAGGCGCCTGCGGACGCTGAAGTCGCCAGCCACAAATTCCTGGTGCGCGCCGGCTATATACGCCAGCTGGCAGCCGGAATTTACTCGTATCTCTTCATGGGCCAGCGGTCCTTTAACAAGATCACCGCCATTGTTCGCCAGGAAATGGACAAAATTGGGCAGGAATTCTATCTGCCGGCCATTCATCCTCGGGAGTTGTGGGAAGCTAGCGGCCGCTGGGCAATCATGGGTGACACCATGTTTCGGCTCAAGGACCGCAAGGGCGCCGATCTCTGCCTGAGCATGACGCATGAAGAGATCATGACCGAGATTGCGCGCAAGGAGCTACGCAGCTACAAGCAGCTGCCCCAAATCTGGTACCAGATTCAAAGCAAGTTTCGCGACGAAGCTCGTCCCAAGTCCGGGCTGTTGCGGGTACGCCAGTTTCTGATGAAAGATTCTTACTCTTTCGACATCGACGCCGCCGGGCTGGATGTTTCCTATCAAAAACATTACGACGCCTACTGCCGCATCTTCGATCGTTGCGGCCTGAAGTACATGGTCGTGGAGGCGGATTCAGGAGCAATGGGCGGATCTCAGTCCCATGAGTTTATGGTGCGGACACCGGCCGGCGAAGACCGCATCGTGAGTTGTGAAAAATGCAAGTACGCCGCCAACCTCGAAAAGGCAACGTCGAAACTGCCTGCGGTCGAAGACCTCAAGCCGGAGGGCGACGGCAAGCCGCTCGAGGTTCACACGCCGGGGATGAAGACCATCGAAGACGTGGCGAAATTCCTGGGCGTTTCGCCGAAGAACAAGATAAAGACACTCGCGCTGATGATGGAATCGCAGGATCCGAAGACGGGTAAATCATTCACCCGCGCCGTGGTGTTGCTGATGCGCGGCGATCATCAGATGAACGAGACCAAGCTTTCGGCGGCACTGGGGGGGAAAGAAACGCGGCCAATGCAGGAGGAGGAAATCCGGCGCTTGTTCAACTCTCCGGCTGGATTTCTGGGACCGATTGGAATCGAATGGGCCCGGGAGATGAAAGACGCCGACCTTCCGTTGTTCCTGGTTGACAAGGCCCTCGAAGGCCGTTCCAACCTAATCGGCGGAGCTAACAAGGAAGACTATCACCTGAAAAACATCACGCCTGGCCGCGATTTTCAACCGACTGCGTATGGCGATCTGCGAAGCGTGAGCGCGGGCGAAGAATGCCCGAACTGCGACGGAACCCTGCGCATCGACACTGCGGTGGAGATCGGCCACATCTTCAAGCTGGGTTACCGCTACACGGAAGCCATGGGCGCGCGCGTTTTGGATAAGAACGGAAAAGAAGTCACTCCCATCATGGGCAGCTATGGCATAGGAATCGAGCGCATCCTCACGGCTGCTGTCGAGCAGGACAACGACGAGAACGGTTTCTGGCTGCCGCCGCAGATTGCCCCTTTCGAGATTGTGGTCACGCCCACCAACGTCGGTGACCAGAAGCTTCTAAGCACGGCAACGGAGATTGCGGAGCGCCTTGAGTCGGCCGGATACGAAGTGTTGCTGGATGACCGCGATGAACGGCCCGGGGTGAAGTTCAAGGACGCGGACTTGGTCGGTATCCCCTTTCGTATCACCGTCGGAAAGAAGGTTACCGAAGGTACCGTGGAAGTGGTTCGGCGCTCGACTCGACAGATGGAGGATGCTAGCATTTCCGCAATAACCGAATATTTCGAAAAAAATTTGCGGATCGTGCGTTAGCAGGATGGCGCACGGCCGAATGCGGAGTGCGCAATGGGCTCGATAAAATTGGTGATTGGAATTTTCGCGATTGTGGCTGCGGTCTATCTGATCGCCACCCTGGCGCCGCCGTACTTCTCCAACTACCAGTTTGAAGACGCTATTCGGACCGAAGCTCAGATGGATACTTACAACACCAAAAGTGAAGATTCGATCCGCGACGCCATCTTTAAGAAAGCACAGGAATTGGAAGTTCCCGTGGCACGCGAACAAATCAAGGTTCAGCGCGCCGGAGTGGTTAACAACGGGTCAGTCAGCATCGAGGCGCCTTACACGGTGCATGTGAATCTGCCCGGCTATCCTGTGGATCTCGATTTTTCTCCAGGCACCAAAAACAAGGGCGTTCTTTAACGCCGACACCCCTGGGAAAAGTCGCACCTGCCCGCGGGAACCTCGAAAGCAACCCCTCTTACCTCAGTACTCTTGTGTCCTACTCCGGTAACTACCTACCATTCAGGGATTACGTGTGTCGAACCGCTGATTAACTGAGGAAACTGGCATTGCGCCTGTTTACAGTCGGCAGAGTACGCGCGATGAAAGAATAAGGCTTCGCGGTCCGCGACGACCGACCGATTTGGAGGATGTATGAATCTCAAGATCAGGATTTTCTTATTATTAGTGGCGGCTCCTGCCATCCTGGCATGGGCGGGCTGCGGATCCGGCTGTCCCACCACGTCGTTGAGCAGCAGTAGCAGCTCCGGAAGTACCGGGGGCGGCGGCACGGGGACTACGGGCACTGCTTGCGGGCCGGGAACCAATCCTGGAGGAGGAGGCGGAGCGGGAGGAAATATCGCTTCCCTGCTCTACTATCTCGGCAATAACACGATTCTTGGGGCTGGCCTGAGCACCAGCGGAACTTTTTCCGCACTGAGCGCGTTCACACCGCCCAACTTGCCCAGCAGCGCCGGCAATGACATGGTGATCGTCAGCAAGAAATTTCTATATCTGCCGCAAAGCGATTCCCTGACCATTCAGGCTTTCAGCATCAATCACACTACCGGAGCTCTTACTGTCATCAGTGGAAGTCCGTTCCCCACAGCGGGTGCGGACTCGATCACCGCAGATCCAACGGGACGCTTCCTGTTCGCGGGCAATGGAACCACGGGAAAAGTTTCCGTGTTTCAGATCAACGCCACCACGGGAGCGCTGTCGCCCGCTCCGGGCTCGCCATTCTCCGTTTTCAATCTGGATTTTGCGCAAGTCCTGGCCGTGGATGGCACGGGGAAATTCTTGTATGTGAGCCAGGACCTGCCGGGTCTGCCCGTTTTCGAGTTTACCGTAGATCAAAATACAGGTGCGCTCTCCCCGGCCGTTGGCAGCCCGTTCGCGTTGGGCGTAGCTGGGGTACGAACCGATTTCACGGGTAAATTTGCCATTGGGCTTACCGGCACTACTGGAGACAATCATTTGTATGTCTTCGCCATTGATCCGGCCACAGGCGCTTTGGCTCCCGTAAGCAATTCACCTTTTGCCACGGCGACCTTAACCCCCAGAAATTTACGGATTCATCCCAACAGTCAATTTGTTTACACCCTTGGTCTGGACGTCAACAGCAATGTCGCGGCCATTGAGGGCTTTTCCATAAACACAACCACTGGCGCGCTGACCGAACTGGCAGGATCGCCCTTTACCGGAGTACCCCTCATGGGCGATTGCAAATGGGACCAGGCGGGCGTATCAGCGTTTTGTGCCACTGCCACGACCAGCATGTTTTCGGTGCTCACGACTAACACATCCACAGGGCTTTTGACCCACACGGTGCCGGATCTGACGGTATCGAATGACGCGGTGGCGTTCGCACCCACGGATTAATCGGGCTGGTATCTGGCTGCCAACGGGCCCGCGGTTAAAAACGTGGGCCGGCAGGTTAAAATGGATCATCTTACTAACCAGTCTGATGACCAGGACCGTTCGCTCTGGCAGGACGGAGTTCAGGGGCGCGGAGAACTTCGAACGTGCGCTCCGTCGTCCGAGGCAATAGAGGCATTTCCTCTCATCCATTGTGGCCATAAAGCTCAAGATCCCGACAGGTAAGCAGGACGGCAAGCCCGCGATGGGATGGATCTCCCGTGATCCATTAGTGCGTGCCGCACTGGTTGTATTTCTTATCTTGGCCACTGCCGGCGGAGCATTTTTCACCTATTACTACGTGAAGTTTGGCCGGATGATCGATCAGACACTCCGGGGCGCGGTTTTCAGCGATTCGGCGAGAATCTATGCCATCGCGCACCCCGTCCTGGTGGGCGAGAAGATCGACCCCAGGGAAATTGCCGTCCAGCTTCGCCGCGCCGGATATACCGATCAGGAAGGCAAATCGCCGATGGGCAGCTTCCGGCTGTCAGAAGGCGGAATCGAAATCAAGCCCGGTCCCGACTCTTATCACAGCCCCGAATCCGCCATGATCCGCTTCCGGGGCGGCAAGATCGAAAGCATCACCAGCAAATCGGGCGATCTGGCAGCCTACGAACTCGAACCGCAGATGATCACGTCGCTGTTCGACGCGGGGCAGCGCTCGAAGCGCCAGCTGGTCACGTATGACCAGATCCCTCCGTTGATGGTGAATGCGGTCCTGGCCATTGAAGACCGGCGTTTCTTTCAACACGGCGGCGTAAATTTCATTCGCCTGGCGGAAGCCACCTGGGTGGACCTCATCCACGGGCGGCATGAGCAGGGCGGTTCCACCATCACCATGCAGCTTTCGCGGGCGTTTTTTCTGACGCCGCAGAAGACAGTCAAACGCAAATTGTCGGAGATGATGATCGCGCTTGAGATGGAGCAGAAACTCACCAAGCAACAGATTTTCGCTTTCTATGCCAATCGGGTTGACCTCGGCCAGCGTGGTTCGTTCACCATCGGCGGCTTTGCCCAGGCGGCGCAGGCGTACTTCAATAAAGACCTTAAGGATCTGTCCCCAGCGGAGGCGGCGCTGATTGCGGGAATCATTCAGGCGCCCAGTTACCTCTCGCCCTACCGCCATCCCGAGCGCGCCCTGGAACGCCGCAACCTGGTGCTGGACAGCATGGTGGAGACTCACACCCTGACCCAGGCAGAGGCGGAAAAGGCCAAGGCCACGCCGTTGAAGCTGGCGCCGCCGAACGTAGAAGCCAGCGACGCACCCTACTTCGTCGATCTGCTTCGGGAAACCCTGATCAGCAAATTGGATGAACGCCAGATGAACGACCAGGGCTACCGAATTTACTCGACCATCGATCCGGATTTGCAAAGAGCCGCAGCGGCAGCAGTAGAAACCGGAATGAAGCTGGTGGATGATCAGGTAACCAAGCTGCGTACGAAGCGGACGAAGATCGCAAAGAACAAGTACGAAACCAAGGTGCTTCCCGGGCCGCAGGCCCAGGTAGCGATGGTGGTGATGGACCCGCACACGGGCGAAGTGCTGGCCCTGGTGGGGGGGCGAAACTACGGGGTCAGTCAGTTGAATCACGCGGTGGCGAAGCGGCCCACCGGATCCATCTTCAAGCCATTTGTGTATGCCGCCGCCATGAATACCGCGCTGGACGGGGCGAACCCGGTGTTTACTCCCGCCTCGATCGTGCCCGACGCGCCCAGCACATTCGCCTATGGCGACCAGATTTATGAGCCACGCAACTACAAAGAGGAGTATCACGGGGATGTAACCGCCCGCTACGCCCTGGCGATGTCCCTGAACAACGCGACCGTGAAGCTGGCGGAAGAAGTGGGTTACGAAAAGGTGGCCGACCTGGCCAAGGCCGCTGGAATTACTTCAGTGAAGGCCACGCCTGCGATGGCATTGGGCGCCTACGATGCTACTCCGATGGATATGGCGGCGGCTTATACCGTCTTCGCCAACGGAGGATTGCGGATTTCGCCTACCGTGGTCAATTCGGTGCGCAACGCCACCGGCGATATCGTTCTGGATTTCAAACCGGAAAACCGGCCGGTTCTTGATCCCCGGGTGGCCTACCTTATGACCGATATGATGGAAGGGGTCATTAATTTCGGCCTGGGTTACGGCGCGGTCCGGGCCCGTGGCTTCAACCAGCCCGCTGCCGGAAAAACCGGCAGCTCACACGACGGATGGTTCGCCGGATACACCAGCAACCTCTTGTGCATCGTCTGGGTCGGGTTCGACGATTACAGCGACCTTCGGATCAGCGGTGCATTGAGCGCGGCGCCGATTTGGACCGAGTTCATGAAGAAGGCGGCGACTCTGCCCCAGTATGCGGACATGAGGGCCTTCTCGCAGCCCACAGGTGTAGTGGATGTCCAACTCGACAAGGCCACGAATCTGCTGGCCACGCCGGCCTGTCCGCAGACTTATAGTGCCGCATTCATTGCCGGGACCGAGCCCAGCGAGACTTGCGATCAGAGCACGGGAATGCGCGGATTCTTCAGCCGTGTCTTTGGTTTAGGCGGGGACAAGGCACTTCCGCCCCCTCCGCCGGGTGCCCAGGCGGGTGCCGCGGCCCCGGCCGAAGATCCCAACAAAAAGAAAAAAGGTTTTTTCGGCAAGATTGCGGGTATCTTTAAAGACGACAAACCGTCCAACGATCCGCCGCCCAAACCGGCGGACCCTGGCGGCAAGGGTCCTCAATAGACGAGCCCTTTGCAAGTTGGCTCTGTCTTCAGGAGCGGACTTATGAGTCTTCGATCCCTGTTTTGCCTCCTGCTCGCAGTCGTCTTCCCCGTCACTCCGGCTCTGGCTACACATCATCCCTTAAATCGGACACGCTCATCGGAGCAGGTCGAGATCAGCCCTCCGCCCGTGCGGCGAGCCGACCCTCCGCCGGCGGACGCGGCGGAATCGCTTCTGGAAGAGCGCGGCGATACCCTGCGCTCCGAAAAATTTTATCTGGATGCGCTCGATTATTACCGCGCGGCGCTGGCCAAGCAGCCCCCGAGCGCCGAGCTGTACAACAAGATCGGAATTAACGAACTGCAGATGGCACGCTTCGCCGAGGCCCGGAAAGATTTCGAACGCTCCATTAAGATCGACCGGCAATTTGCCGATGCCCACAACAATCTCGGAGTGGTTTGCTATCTGCAAAAAAAATATTCGGCGGCGATCAAGCGTTATGAAGATGCGCTCAAGGCGCGGCCGGATTCCGCGTCCTTCTACAGCAACCTCGGCGCAGCGTATTTTTCGAAGAAAGACTACGTAAAAGCCAGCCTGGCTTACAACCGCGCCTTGCAGCTGGATCCGGATATTTTCGAGCGCACCTACCATAACGGCGTACTCGCCCAGATGTCGTCGCCCGGGGACCGAGCACGCTTCTACTACGTGCTGGCCAAGCTTTACGCCAAGAGCGGGATCACCGACCGGTCATTGCAATACCTTCGCAGGGCAATGGAAGAGGGCTATAAAGGAATCGACGACGTGTACAAAGATTCGGAATTCGCCGGGTTGCGCAAAGATCCAAGGTTCACGGAGTTGATGGCGGCGCGTCCCATGGCAATTCCGACCTCGATGCCGGAGTAACTTCGTGATTTACAAATATTTACAAAAATCTACGCAACTTTCCGTCGCATTTGGGTTTAATAACCTCAATTGCTCCTGAAAACAACAGGGTGAGTAAGGAGAGCGGTAACCCATCGGCCGTCGACCCGAGCACGCCCCAAGCAGACGGCCGGTGGTTTTTTTTGCAGGCTAGTTGTTGCCTGAACTTTCGTTTCCAATGTACGTTTCCACTGCCTGCTTCCACTTTCCCTGTGCCTTCAAGATAAAATCGATCACATCGCGAAGCGCGCCGTCTCCACCGGCATGGGGCGTGATGTAGTGAGCCGCTTCCTTGACCTCGCGGCGGGCATTCGCGACTGCGACTGAAAAACCACAGTTGCGCATGACAGGAAGGTCGATGACGTCGTCTCCCACGAACGCGACTTCGGCGGCGCCGAGACCTGACTCGCTGAGTATTTCGCGAAATGCTTTCAACTTGTCCTGACTGCCCTGATGCACGTACTCCAGTCTGAGGTCACGGGCTCGCAGCGCTACTGTCGCGGAATTGCGCCGCGTGATCAGTCCGGTTTTTATTCCGCCGATCCGGGCGATGGAGATGCCGGCGCCATCCTGAGCGTGGAAGCCTTTGGCCTCGATCACAATTTCTTTCGCCGGCTGGCCAGCGGCCGGAACGGGGAAGAGAAAAAGCTTGCCATCCGTAAGGACTCCGTCGACATCGAAAAGAAGAAGTTTGATTTTTTTGGCACGGGCTTTGGCGGAAGATGTCGTGGGCATCGCCCGAATTTTAGCATTCACCGCCACGCCTCACGTAGGGGCGGGCGCCCTCGCCCGCCCGGCGGAGCTAAGCTCCGCTGGGTTTAGCCACAGGCAGGCAGGCTTAGCCATAGGTGAGTTGGCTTTAGCCACAGGCTCCGCTGGCTTTACCCCAGGCGAGCTTCGCTCGCCCACCCGGACGAGGGCGTCCGGGTCTACGTGGTCTGGGGTGATGGGCGAAAGTTTTACGAAAGTCGCGTGGTAGAATATTTTGATGACCCTTCCCTCCTCACTTCTATGGGCTCATCCGCTGGTGGGGGAGTGGTTTGTCCGGAAGTTTGGCACGCCCACTGAACCGCAGGAGCAGGGGTGGCCGCACATCCTGGCCGGGCGAACCACACTGATCTCCGCGCCCACCGGCTCCGGCAAAACCCTGGCTGCGTTTCTGGCATGCATCGACCGCCTGGTCCGCAAGGCGCTGGCGGGCGATCTGCATGATTGCACCGAGGTGCTGTACGTTTCGCCACTGAAGGCCCTGGGGAACGACATACAGAAAAATCTGGAAGGGCCGCTAAGCGAAATTCTGCAGATGGCGGGCGAGCGCGGGCTGCTGATGCCGGAGATTCGCACCGCGGTCCGCACCGGCGACACGCTGATGCATGAACGCCGGGCGATGCTGAAGCGGCCGCCGCATATTCTGGTGACCACTCCGGAATCTCTCTACATTTTGCTGACCGCGGAAAAGAGCCGGGCCATCCTGCGGAACGTTGAGACCGTTATCGTGGACGAGATTCATGCCGTCGCGGACGACAAACGCGGCGCGCATCTCACGCTGTCGCTGGAACGGCTTGAAGCGCTGACCTACCGCCCGCCGGTTCGGATTGGACTCTCGGCGACCCAGAAGCCCATCGAAGAAGTGGCTCACTTTCTGACTGGCAACGCCCGCCCTGCGCCCGTGATCGTGGACGTTGGACACAAACGGAAGCTCGATCTCGCGGTGGTGGTTCCAGGGTCGGCGCTGGGGCCGATCACCAGCAACGAAATGTGGGATGAGGTTTACAACCAACTGGTGGAACTGGTGGAGCAGCATCGTTCCACGCTGGTGTTCGTGAATACGCGGCGGTTGGCCGAGCGGATCGCACACCATCTCGGTGAGCGGTTAGGTGAAGACAACGTGGCCGCGCATCACGGCAGCCTTTCGCGCAAGCTGCGCCTCACCGCCGAGCAGAAATTGAAAGAAGGCAAGGTCAAAGTGCTGGTAGCGACAGCGTCGCTCGAACTGGGAATCGACATCGGCACGGTTGACCTGGTGGTGCAGATCAGTTCGCCGCGGGCCATTGCGGTGGCGCTGCAGAGGGTGGGGCGCTCAGGTCACTGGCGGGGCGCGATCCCAAAGGGACGCATCTTCGCGGGCACTCGCGATGATCTGCTGGAATGTGCGGCGCTGGTGCGCGCCATCCGGCAAGGCGATCTCGACCGGTTGATCATTCCGGACGCGCCCCTGGATATTCTGGCGCAGCAGATTGTGGCGACCTGCGCGGCCGAGGGCAGCAACTCAAAGAGCAGTGCTACGCAAGATCCCGCTGCAGCGGATGGCGGGTGGGACGAAGATGAACTGTTTGCGCTGGTTACCCGGGCCTACCCCTATCGCAATCTTTCTCGCGAGACTTACGACTCTATTCTGGGCATGCTCTCTGAAGGAATCGCCTCGCGGCGCGGGCGCTACGGGGCCTACATTCATCACGACCGGGTGAACCGGAAGCTGCGTCCACGGCGCGGCAGCCGGCTGGCGGCCATTACCAGCGGCGGCGCCATTCCGGAAACGGCGCTGTTCACGGTTGTCGCCGAGCCGGACGGAATTGTGGTCGGCACTCTGGACGAGGACTTCGCGGTCGAGAGTAATGCGGGCGACATCATGTTGCTTGGCAACACCTCATGGCGTATCCGCCGCGTCGAGGGAAAATCGGGACGCGTGCTGGTAGAGGATGCGCACGGCGCGCCGCCCAGCGTTCCCTTCTGGCGGGGCGAGGCGCCGGCGCGCACGCAGGAGCTTTCGGCGCATGTGGCGGATCTGCGCAAGCAGATAAGTGACCGCCTGCTTCACATTTCTCCGATTGGAATTTCGCAAAGCCAGCCGGCAGTCGCTGAAACCGTCGCCTGGTTGAAAGCGGAATGCGGACTCGACGATTCCGGCGCAGAGCAAGCCATTGAATACGTCTTGCAGGGACGCGCCGTGCTGGGTGATGTACCCACTCAAGACACCATCATTGCGGAACGCTTCTTCGACGAAGGCGGCGGGATGCAACTCATCATTCACGCCCCTTATGGCGGCCGCGTCAACAAGGCTTGGGGGCTGGCGCTGCGCAAGCGGTTTTGCCGCAGTTTTAATTTTGAGCTGCAGGCGGCGGCGACCGACAACGGACTCAACATTGCGCTGGCTGAGCAGCACAGCTTTCCCCTGGCGGACGTTTTCCATTTCCTGAATTCGGAGACGGTGCAGCCGGTGCTGGAACAGGCCGCCCTGGCTTCTCCGATCTTCGCCACGCGCTGGCGCTGGGATGCAAATCGCGCGCTGGCCCTGCTACGTTTTCAGGGAGGCAAAAAAGTTCCCCCGCAAATTCAGCGCATGCGATCGGACGATCTGCTGGCATCCGTCTTCCCCGATGTTGCCGCCTGCCAGGAAAATATTGTCGGCGACATCCAGATTCCCGATCATCCGCTGGTGAAAGAGGTGATGAAAGACGTCCTCACCGAAGCCATGGATATCGACGGGCTCAAAGCTCTGTTGAGTGGCATTCAGTCGGGACGAATCCGATGCCTGGCGGTGGACACGCCGGTGCCCTCACAATTTTCGCATGAGATTCTGAATGCAAATCCTTACGCTTATCTGGATGACGCACCGCTCGAAGAACGGCGGGCTCGCGCCGTGGAGATGCGGAGGATTCTGCCCGAATCGGTGCTTGAGGAAGTAGGCAAACTCGATCCGGCGGCAATCTCGCAGGTACGCGAAGAAGCCTGGCCTGATGTTCGCGATGCCGACGAGTTGCACGATGTGTTGCACACGCTGGTTGCGTTTCCCGAGTCCACGTTTCCCCAGGCCACGTGGGGGCAGCCGCCCCCAGCTGTCCGGCTCAGCGAAGCTGAGCAGTCCTTTCCCGACAACGCCGCACCGATGCTCGCTTCGAAGTCCGAGGATGCCGGTCGAGTGGGGCCCGACTGGATCGGCGTGGGCGGCGGTCTGCAGGTGAATCGTGCCGCGAACGAGTGGCGGCGATATTTCGAGAGATTGCGCGAGCAGGGACGCGCCGTTCTTGCGGCTGGTGCAGGAATCACTTACTGGGTGGCGGCGGAGCGGGCAGCGACATTTTCCCTGCTGTTCCTGGGTGCCGAGTTTGATCGTCCGGTACGCGAGGTTCAGGCGGCGTTGCCGTCAGGGGATGACGCGCTGCTGGCATTGGTGACCGGGTGGATGTCGCACCTGGGGCCGGCGACGGCTTCGCAGCTCGGAGATTTGATCGGACTTCCGACGTCCGAGATTGAAAAAGCCCTGCTTCGCATGGAAGCGTCCGGGGCGTTGCTGCGGGGACAGTTTACCAGCGCTGCATCACGGCCGGGTCGCCCGCGTCCGCATGAGCCGGTACAGCCCGAACCAGCCGCGCCTGAATTGGAGTGGTGCGAGCGGCGGTTGCTGGCGCGCATTCACCGGCTGACCGTGGCCACGCTGCGCAAGCAGATCGAACCGGTGACGGCTGCGCACTTCATGCGCTGGCTTTTGCGCTGGCAGCATGTCGCGCCTGGCGCGCAAGTTCAGGGCGAAAGAGCTACGCTCGAAGTGCTGCGCCAGTTGCAGGGATTTGAGATCCCCGCCAACGCCTGGGAGCGGCACGTTCTGGGCCGGCGCATCTCTAATTATGACCCCGGGTGGCTCGATAAACTTTGCCTTACCGGGGCCGTGGGGTGGGGACGGCTTTCACCTCATCCTGCGACTCTGCTTGATACCGCGGCGGGAAAACGGCGCGTGATTCCGACCAGCGTGGCTCCCATCACTTTTTTCGTGCGCGAAGAGGCGGATTGGATGACGCCGCATCGTCCTGATGCGGAGCAGCCCGAGACCCGCGGCCTGAGCGAAGGAGCACGCCAGGTGCTGGCCTTCCTTGCGCAGCGCGGAGCCTCATTTTTCGCAGACATCGTCCGCGGCACAGGGCGGCTTAAAGCGGAGGTGGAAACCGGCTTGTGGGAGCTCGTGGCCGGCGGCCTCATCACTGCCGACGGCTTCGATAACCTGCGCTCCCTGATCGATCCCAAACGGCGCGCCGGACAAGGGAGCGGGCGCACGGCGCGTCCCCGGCACAGCACCGGGCGCTGGGCGCTGTTGTACACAGACCCGGCATCGGACCGCAACCGCGCCGTGGAAGCCACCTGCTGGATGTTGCTGAAACGATACGGAATTGTCTTCCGGGATGTGCTGGCGAGAGAGACCAATCTTCCCAAGTGGCGGGAGCTGCAGATGGCCTTCCGGCGTCTCGAGGATCGCGGCGAGATTCGGGGTGGGCGCTTTGTGGACGGTTTCCTCGGCGAACAGTTTGCTTTGCCGGTGGCGGTGGAATCGTTGCGCGCCACCCGCAAGCTGCCGCCTACGGGAGAGACAGTCGTGTTATCGGCGGCCGATCCGCTGAATCTGGTCGGAGTTCTGGTGCCCGGGGAACGAGTCCCGGCCATCTCGGGCAGAGTCGTAATCTTCCGCGATGGGGTGGCTGTCCAGGAACCAGCCGTGGAAGACCCGCAGAATCTGGCGGCAACCGGCGATTGAGCCACCGGCCACAACCCTGCCCGTGCAAAAAAGATCGGGAATCCGATGAGGGGGTCCCCCGGATTCCCGACCGGCGCAACTCGGCTGAACTCTGAAGCTCTTCCCCCATCGCCTTACCGAGCAGCGCTGTTCCTGATCAAGCACGTGTCCGACCATTGCCAGACCGGCACGGGCATCGCTCCTAAAGACTGATTCCATTGCAAATTCGGTTTTCGCCGGCAGCAGCTTGGCGACTGAGGCGCCAAATCGCGACTATCCGATCAGATAGAAAGCTATCTGTTCGGATAGTGGAACAAAATCTGCCGCGACGTTTCCAAATACGGACAATGTGCTAAACAGGTGGGCGCGAGCGAGGTGCGACCACTTTGAAGCCCAGACTTCATGTAACTGCGGGACCTTTGGCGAAGTTCGTTTATCAACTGACCGAAGCGGAAATTCGGATTGGACGGGATCCATCGAATTCGCTGGCTATCAGCGACCCATCCCTTTCAAGGTGCCACTGCGTACTCACCCGCGAGCACAATGGTTACACCATCCGAGACATGGAAAGCAGGAGCGGGACGTTCGTGAACGGCGGCAGTGTCTCCACGAAGCAATTGGATCCCGGCGACCGAATCTCGATAGGAGAGTCCGTCCTGGTGTTTCTGGTGAAGGACGAGGCCCCTGAAGCCTCCGTGATGGTTGAGTTCGAGGACTACCCGGCTGAGGCTCCGGCGAAATTCCGGTCGCAGGATATTCTCTATCTGCAGCCCGAGCGCATTCTCAGGCAAAAGCCCGCGACCTCCATCCTGGGACAAAATCTCAGCGTGCTGCTGAAAATCGGCCGGGTGGTTCAGTCCATTTCCGATCTCGATGAACTGCAGGCTCATATTCTGAAGCTTATCTTCGAAGCCGTGCCGGCGGAACACGGCGTAATCCTGCTGGATCGCAACGGCAAAAACAGAGCCTTGTCGCTATTCGCCTATCCCGGATCGGCCAACCGGGGAGAGCCGGTGCGCTGGAACCGGACCATTACACGTCAGGCAATGGAGCAGGGGGTGGCCATTCTTGGCGCCGATATGCTGCGCAACGAAATTTTCAGCCAGGTTGAGAGCCTGGCGGGCTTTCAAGTGCGGTCCCTGCTCTGCGTGCCCGTGACGCTGTTTCAGAAAGTGCTGGGCTGCATTTATCTCGACACCACCAGCTCGGCCCGGCGCTTTGGTCGCGAACATCTCGAACTGGTGGCGGGCATCGCGAACATTTCCGCGGTCGCATTGGAAAACGCGCGCCGCCCGATGGAGCTCGAAAAGGAAAGCCTGCGCCTCAAGGCGGAAGTCAGGCTACAGCACAACATGATCGGCAAGAGTACCGCGATGAAAGAGGTGTACCATTTTCTGTCACGAGTGGCGCCGACGGAATCCACCGTCCTTATCTGTGGCGAAAGTGGAACCGGCAAGGAACTTGCCGCTCGTGCCATTCACCACAACAGCCCACGCGCCGGCCGGCCGTTTGTAGCCATCAACTGCGCCGCCATTCCAGAGGGCTTGCTGGAGAGTGAACTCTTCGGCTATGAACGAGGCGCGTTCACCGGAGCGGCGAGCCAAAAGAAAGGCCGCCTGGAGATGGCCGATCGGGGAGTCGTGTTTCTGGACGAAATCGGAGAACTTGCGCCCGCCCTGCAAGTCAAACTGCTTCGTGTACTGCAGGAACGCGAGTTCGAACGCCTGGGCGGCTCCCGTCCCATCTCTGTCGATATACGCCTGGTTGCCGCCACCAATAAGGATCTGGCATTGGCGGTAAAGGCCGGAACATTTCGCGAGGACCTCTACTATCGCTTGAACGTGATCTCGGTCGTCCTGCCCAAACTGTGCCAGCGGGTTGAGGACATTCCAATTCTGGCGGAGTATTTTGTGGCCAAGTTTGCTGCCCGGTGCAAAACGAAACCCGCGCAGATTTCGGTCGAGGCGATGGCTGCCTTAATGAATTACGACTGGCCGGGCAACGTGCGCGAACTCGAAAATGCAGTCGAGCGAGCGCTGGTGCTGGGCGCGCACGATACGATTCTGCCGGAAGATCTGCCCCAGCCCGCCAGGCATAAGAATTTGACTTCGGAATCCCCGGAAGTGAACTATCGCCTGGCGGTCAGCCGGTTGAAAAAAGAACTTATCGTGAAAGCCCTGGAGGAAACGGGCGGCAATTACACCGAAGCGGCTCGAGTGCTTGGGGTACACGCAAACTATCTGCACCGTCTGGTCCGGAAGCTTAACCTGCGCAATTTAAATCGCGCCTTCCCAATTTTCCAGAGAGACCAGGGGAGAGAACCGGGAACAGCGCCGGAAAAATTTACAGGTTACACGTCATAAGTCGCAGGCGCGGTCAGGGCAGCTTGAGGCCCAGCAGTATGGCGGGATTCAGATAAACGCCTTGCCAGCGCACCGCGAGATGCAAATGCGGCCCCGTCGCCCGGCCCGTGCCCCCGCTCAAACCGATGAGCTGCGCCCGCGCGATTCGCTCACCCTGCTTGACTCGGACCTCTGAAAGATGGAGATAAAGCGTGAGCAATCCCTGCCCGTGATCCACCACCACGCAGTTGCCTTCGAAATAAAGAGGCCCGGCCAGCAGAACAGTGCCGGCGTTGACGGCGGAGACGGGCGTCCCGGTCGAAACCGCGTAGTCTAGGCCCTGATGCATGCTCTGAACCTTGCCGTTGAAAGTTCGGCGGGTTCCGAAGACGTCGGAAATCGACGCTTCGACCGGTGGACGAAACTCGCCTGACCATTCGCGTTCCGGGTCCCCCTGGTGAAAGACGTCCTGCTTGACCGCCTTGTCCCGCTGAATAATCTCCATCTGCTCTTTGCTGGGTTCGGTGAACCTTTTCGCGACGGTGACGGCGATGCTGGGATACTTCGCCGCCTGAACCGTGATATTTCGCGAGAAAGCTTTCTCTGCTCCGCCGCCGGTCTTGCCGGTAAGTTCCAGGGCATAGCTCCCGGGACGAGTCTCAAGACTCACTCCAGCAATCGCGTACCACGCTTTCGCGGTGGTGTCGTAGCTGAATAGAACTTCGTGCCCCAGCCATTTTGCGGAGAGTCCAGTTAATCGTTCGGGCGGCGTGACTTCAATGACAACCGGAGATCCGTTCACCAGCCGCATCGGTTCCATACGAACCGCCCAAGGTCGGGCGGAAGTGGGCAGGGCGTTTGCCTCGCTCGCAGTCGCCGCGGCAGAGCAAGACGAAAAAAGACTAACCAATATCAGCAGCGCAGATCGAACACAGGTGACAGGCGAGAACAAAATTGTATGGCTCCTTTATCAGGCTAGCACTCCCGCGACGAATCAGGACTCAATAAATCGAGCAGCAGTTACCACAAGCCACGTAGGCCGGACGCCCTCGTCCGGGTGGGCGAGCGAAGCTCGCCAGAAGCAGTGCCAAACCAGCCAGTGCCAAACCAGCCAGTGCCAAACCAGCCAGTGCCAAACCAGCCAGTGCCAAACCAGATGCCAACCAGCCAGTGCCAAACCAGCGGAGCTTCGCTCCGCTGGGCGGGCGAGGGCGCCCGCCCTACGTGAGTTGTGGCGCTTGATGCGCGAAACACTTACTGCTGCCCGGGAATGAAATCCAGCTGGACCTCGGTGGTGCTGGCGTGATCGGCGGGAAGGTATTTCCATTGCTTGACGGCCAGAGTCGCCGAATCCACCAGAATCGGATTGCCGCCGATAGGCGAGACTTTGCCCACCGAACCATTGGGATTGATCGAAATCGACAATCGCACCACCCCGCCGATTGCGTTCTGCTTCAATTCCCGCGGATATCTGGGAGCCACTTTATAGACCAGTTTCCGAAGGACAGGTGTGTTCTGAGCGTGGACAAAAGCAGCAGCAGCCAACGCCAGCGAGATCAGGATGATTCGCCCGCTATTCTGGCATCTGCCACGCAACGACGATGACGGTTTCGATTGGCGCACGAGGATTGGGATCCTGCGACCGGGTTTGCGACTGCACCCTGCGAGAGTAGGAAATTAGTCACGCCGGAGCAAGTTACGGATGTAACGGAAGATGACTCGGCCGCGGGCAGGAGAGCCAACGTCAAAAGACTGCCGCAAAGGATGCGGAAAAATGCCCGGCGGGAACTCCGTTCGCGACCGTTGCTAGTATGAATCCACTATTGACTACCTAGTTCCGGGGCTGTGATTCTGACCGGTGGGTTTGCGTATTGCCAGCGTGCGAAGTTTGCCTTGTGCCGGCCTGGGTCTCATGGTGCTTACGTGCGCAGCGGCAGGGATGGGAATCGGCTGTTCCAGACCTGTCGATTCGGCACCCGGTTCGTTGGCTGCCGTCACAGTTGAGCACACGATCTCACCCGAGCCTCCGCAGGTTGGCCCTGCGATCCTCACTCTGATCCTGGCAGATGCCGGCGGCAAGCCAATATCCGGGGCGCGAATCACTTTGGAAGCCGATATGTCACACGCCGGGATGGCGCCACTGTTGGAAGAGGCAAATGAAACTGCGCCGGGGCACTATGAGTCTCACCTGAGATTCCCCATGGCGGGAGACTGGGTTATTCTCCTGCACCTGCGGCTGCCCGGCGGGCAAGCGCTGGAACGGCAGTTCAACGTAAATGGTGTCAGGCTCGAATAGGCAAGCTGTTGAATCCATCTTCCATCCCGGTTCCGGACATCGCCGATTCCCAGCCCTTCGATCTCATGCGCATCCCAGGCCTGGGGCGTTTGTTTGCCTGGCGCCATGCTCGTCCTCTGCTGCAAGCGCCGCTTTTAATCGTGAGCGTGGCCATGATCCTGCACGGACTCTTCGGGCCTTCCCTGGCGCCCAAGAATCTGGCCACGACCCTGAGCTGGCTTCATTTCCGCGGGGCGCTGGTCCTGGTATTGCTCGGTGCGGGGAATTTTTTCTGCCTGGCTTGTCCTTTCATGCTGGTGCGTCAACTGGCGCAGCGCGTGTTCAAGCCCAGGTTCAACTGGCCCCGGGTCCTCCGCAACAAGTGGATTTCGATCGGCTTGTTCATTTTGATTCTCTTCTCGTACGAGCTTTTCGATTTGTGGTCGTCGCCCTGGTGGACGGCCTGGTTAATCATCGGCTACTTTGTGACCATCCTGGTCGTGGACGGTTTTTTCAAGCACGCTTCGTTCTGCAAGTTCGTCTGTCCTATCGGACAGTTCAATTTTGTGGCTTCCACGCTCTCTCCCTTCGAAGTGAAGGTGCGAAAGCAAGAGGTCTGCATAACCTGCCACACCAAGGACTGCATTCGCGGACGGCGCGAGCCCGCCTCGGAGCTGGTTGTGATTCGCGGCTGTGAGCTGGCACTGTTTCAGCCCAGCAAAGTGGGCAACATGGATTGCACATTCTGCCTGGACTGCGTGCATGCCTGTCCTCATGACAACATAGGAATTCTCAGCCGCATGCCGGGAGACGAACTGTTGAGCGATCCATTGCGCTCAGGCATTGGTTATTTTTCGCGCCGCAAGGATATCGCTGCACTCGCCGTCGTTTTTACTTTTGGCTCTCTGCTGAACGCTTTCGGCATGGTCAGTCCCGTATATGCCGTGGAAAACTGGTTGGGAAAAACGCTGCATGTGAGCCATGAGGCTCCCGTGCTCGGCGTTATCTTTATGTTTTTTCTGATTCTCGAGCCCGTCGTGCTGCTCGGACTGGCGGGGTGGTTGACGCAAAGATTTGCGGGCAGTCGGCGTGCTTTGCTTCCGCTCGTAGTGCGCTACGCCTACGGATTGGTTCCTTTAGGCTTCGGCATGTGGCTGGCTCATTACGGGTTTCATTTCCTCACCGGCTTATTTACCGTAGTACCGGTAGTTCAGAGCGCTGTCGCAAATCTCGGGTGGCCGATCTTTGGGCAACCACGCTGGACCCTGACTGGTTTTCCGTCCAACATTGTGCAGGTCATCGAAGTTGGGTTTCTGATGCTGGGCTTTGCCGGCTCTCTGTTCGTTACACACGGCTTGGCGGAAGAAGACTCACCGCTCCAGCCCATGCGCGCGTTCGTTCCATGGGCGATTGTCTGCACTCTGCTTTGGATTGCATCTGTGTGGCTGATGTTCCAGCCCATGGAAATGCGCGCTACCCTGATGAGCGGTTAGCGTTGTGGGGCGGACACTCTTTCCCGCCGCCGTTGAAGTTGCGGTTGGTTTTCAAAATCAAAGGCAGGCATCGACTCAAGCGTCAGGATGTCTGTTTGCAGCTGTGAAAATGAATCGCCAAAACGAAAGACGGGTTTCCCTCTGGTGTGCGGCGCTGCTCTGGCTGATGCTTGCCATTCCGGCCCGCGCCCACAATGGCCCGCCTTTCCCCATCATCGAAAATAAGACAGTCGGACCGTACGTGGTAGCTCTGTGGACGCATCCGGACGTCGGAACGGGAACTTTCTTCGTGCTGGTTGACCCGATTCCTGGCGGAACAATTCCTGCTGACTTGAAGATCGGAATCGGAGTTCAACCGGAGGGCGGCAGGCTGGCTGAGGTGATTTATCCCGCCACCCGCGATGACACTCGAGGACAGGTGGAATACAAGGCCTCCGCGGAATTCGATCGTGACGAGTTCTGGAAAATTCGCCTGATCCTGCAGAGCACCCAGGGCGGCGGCGAAGCACTATCCCGAGTGGAAGCAACCCCTCCGGGGTTCGGACGATGGGATCTTTTGTTATACCTGTTGCCGTTTCTGGCGGTCGCATTTTTGTGGTTTCGGGGAATCGCGCGCACCCGGCAGAGGCGCAGCAAAAAATTGCAGGCAGCATGATTTCTTTTATGCATAGATCCATACCAGCGAACGGAATTCAGCGTGCATCGGCGCTGCTTGTCGCAGCAGCTCTCGCGGCCTTTTCCGGGTGCCATTCCGCCCCGAAAATGCCTGCCAAAGATTCCAAGGCCTACGCCGACGTTGTGTCAGCTTTCTACATCGGGCTGGCGGCTCTGCAGGTGGGAGACGACGTTCAGGCCGACAGCAGGCTCTCACAGGTGACGCAACTTGTTCCGGGCGAGCCCGCAGGATGGGCCAACTGGGGCGTGCTCGCCCTGCGGCAAAGAAACTACGACATTGCAGCGCAGCGATTAGAACGGGCTCGCGACCTCGCCCCTCAGAACGATCGGATTGACGACCTGATGGGAATTCTCGAAAGCCAGCGCGGGCAGTCGGCGCAAGCGATTGCCGACTTTCGCAAGGCAGTGGAACTGAATCCGCAGAATCTGCGCGCCATCTACCGGCTGGCCGAGGAAACGGAACGGCAAGGCGACGAGAGTGGCGCGGCTGAAGTTCAGGAGCTATTGCAGAAAATCCTCGCCGCGCAACCAGACAATCTGGCGGCGCTTTTAGAGCTTAGCCGAATCGCGGCGAAGCGCGGCGACGCCGCCACGCTGAAGTCGGCCGTCGCACAGATCAGCGCTCGTTCATCCGCATGGCCGCCGGAGGTACAGCACCAGCTTGCCGCAGTGCAGTCCGCCGCCGCCGGAACGGACTTGCATCCCGCGGCCACGCAAACGACTTTTCTGCGCAATGTAATGATGCGCGTGCCCGAGTATCGCCAGAGCCTGACGGCGATCAAAGCGCCGCCCGGAGACGAAGCCGAGCCCTTCACTCACTTTCTTCGACTTGAGTCGCCCGTCTTCCGGCCTGCGTTGGCAGACGCGGAACTCACCTTCAAGGTTCAACCGGTATCGAGCGTCGGCCCGGGGCGCTGGAACTGGATTGGGGCGGTCCCGCTGGGCAGCGCGGGCGCACCCGTGATCGCGGTCGCAAACGGCCGAGAGGTGCGTTTGTCCACCGGCACAACCTTTCCCTTCCCTGGGGGAGCGTCCGGCGTGCCGCCGACACCCGAGGGCATCGCATCCGTCGATTTCAATTACGACTTCAAGACCGATCTCGTACTCGCCGGTGCCGGAGGCGTGCGACTGCTGCGCCAGGACAGTCCCACCGCTTTCACGGAGGTAACCGCGCAATCCAAACTCCCTAAGACGATCACGAGCGCAGCCTATAACGGCGCTTGGGCCGTGGACATTGAAGCTGACGGCGATCTCGATATCGTGCTCGGAGCCAAAGCCGGGGTGCCCACAGTATTGAGAAACAACGGAGATGGAACCTTCCTCGCGGTTCAACCTTTTTCCGGAATTTCGGGTGTGAGCGGATTTGCATGGGCTGATCTCGACGGCGATGGCAATCCCGATGCCGCAATCATCGACGGCGTGGGCCAGTTGCACGTCTTCATGAATCTTCGGCAAGGCCAGTTCCATGAGCGGCCCCTGCCGCCTGGATTCTCATCGGTTAAAGCGGTGGCTGTGGCCGATGCCAACAACGACGGAATTCTGGATCTGCTTGCGGTACAGGCCGGCGGAGCCATCGTCCGAATTTCGGACAAGAATGAAGGGCAAAGCTGGGAGACAGCCGAAATTGCACGGGTGCCGAATCCCGGCAACGATCTTGCGGGTGACGTGCGATTGCGGGTTGCGGATCTGGATAACAACGGAGCGCTCGATCTGTTGCTCTCCCCTACCCGACCAGCGGCGGAGAATACTTCTGGCGCGCTTATCTGGCTTGGCGACGCCCACGGCAGCTTCACGCTTTTGAATCATTCCGCGGGTCCCGCGTTGGTTTTTGATACCGCGGATCTTGCCAGCAACGGCCATCTCAATCTGCTGGGACTATCAGCGGATGGCCTGCCGCTGCAAGCGATCAATCAAAGTCCGAAGAATTATCACTGGCAGGTGGTGCGTCCGCATGCTGTCCAGGCGGTTGGCGACCAGCGCATCAATCCCTTCGGCGTGGGCGGCGAAATCGAAATTCGCTCAGGCCTGCTGGTGCAAAAGCAACCGATCACAGGGCCGCAGCTTCACTTTGGATTGGGAGAGCAGTCGGAAGCGGAAGTGGTGCGGGTCATCTGGCCCAATGGCACGGTGCGCGCCGAGTTTGGAGTGAAGGCCGATCAGGATGTCGTGACCGAGCAGAGATTGAAAGCCTCCTGTCCTTTCCTATTCGCCTATAACGGAAAAGAGATGGAGTTTGTGAAGGATGCGGCTCCCTGGGGCTCGGCCATCGGCCTGCGCATTAACACGCTGGGCTCGGCGCAGATCGCGGCGACCGGAGAGTGGTACAAAATCGGGCGCGACCAGCTTGTGCCTCACGACGGCTTCTACGACATTCGCGTCACCGCCGAATTGTGGGAGGTGTATTACTACGACTATCTGGCGCTCATGACCGTTGACCACCCGGCGGGCACGGAAATTTTCGTGGACGAGCGTTTTGTGATTCCGCCGGCGAAGCTGGGCATCACCACCGTGGCCACGCCGCACAGCATCGCCCGCGCTACTGACGATATGGGCCTGGATGTTACAGAGCTGGTCAGGACGCTGGACGGAAAAGCCGTAAGCAGTTTCGGCCGCGGCCAGTTTCAAGGCGTTACGCGCAATCATTATTTAGAAGTGGATCTCGGCGATGATGCGCCGAAGAGCGGGCCGCTGTATCTGATCGCGCAAGGTTCGATCCATGACACGGAGTCATCGATCAACGTGGCCATCACGCAGGGCAGTCGCTGGCGCGCCCACGGACTGAGCGTGGAAGTGCCCGACGGCAGAGGCGGATGGATCACAGCGCAGGACAACCTGGGATTTCCAGCGGGACGTAAAAAGACGATTCTGTTCAATCTGACGAATGTGTTTCGTCCGGGCACGCCGCGCAGGGTGCGGCTGCGCACCAACCTGGAAATATACTGGGACGCGATCCACTGGGCTAAGGGCGCACCTGACGCCCCGTTGAGAGAAACGACTCTTGATCCGACAGTCGCTGATCTGCATTATCGCGGATATTCGGTCATGCACATGCCGGTAGGCGCGGGCGCACCTGAAGTTCCGGACTACAACCAGATCGAAGGAAGCAAGCAGCGCTGGCGCGACCTGATCGGGTACTACACCCGCTACGGAGATATTCGCGAGCTTCTGACCCGAATCGATGATCGATACGTCATCGTAAATTCGGGGGACGAAATGTCACTGCGCTTTCCCGAACAGCCACCGCCGCCCGCAGGCTGGGTGCGCGACTTCGTGATCAAGGGAGATGGCTGGATCAAGGACGGAGATTTCAATTCAACTTTTTCGAAGACGGTGCTGCCTTTGCCTTATCACGCCAAGAATGAATACACGACCCGGCCTGATGCGCTTGAGGAGGAACACGCCTACCGCCAGCATCCCGAAGACTGGCGCAACTATCACACCCGTTACGTCACCCCGCAGGTCTTCAAAGGCGCGCTGCGAGACGGACTTTCTCAATGACGGGTAATCGCATCGCAAGGGCCGTTCTCGCGGTCATTTTCTTGGGGCTGCTGTTAGCCCCAGTGGTTCTGAAGCGGCTGTCAGCCCGGCGCATCGCGGAGCAATCGAGCGCCGATTCGAAATCAGCATTGGCGCGGCATGGTTTCTACTTGCAGGAAGTGTCCCAGGCGGCAGGGATCCGGTTTGTGCATGAAGCTCCGGCGCTCGATCCTAAACTGGAGCCCATCATGCCCGAGGTCGCGTCGATGGGCGCCTCCGTTTCCATCGTGGATTTTGATCGCGATGGTTTTTCCGACATCTACGTGGTGAACAGCGCCATCGGAAGCAAGAATGCCTTGTACCGCAACATGGGCGACGGGACATTTAAGGACGTCGCGGGCGAACTCGGCATCGCCGACGTCAATCAGCCAGGCACGGGTGTCTCCACGGGCGCGGTGTGGGGCGACTACGACAATGACGGTTACGAAGACCTTTTCCTCATCAAGTGGGGACGCCCCGAGCTCTATCACAACGACCACGGCCGCGGATTCACGCGCGTAAGCGAACAAGCCGGCCTGCCTCCGTGGATCAACGCCAATACCGCGATCTGGTTTGATTACGACGGAGACGGCCTGTTGGATCTTTTCGTTGGCGGCTACTACGCCGAGGATATCGATCTCTGGCATCTGACCACCACCCGCATCATGCCCGAGAGTTTTGAGTACGCCAAAAATGGCGGACGAAAATATCTGTTCCACAACCTGGGCAATGGAAAGTTCGAAGAGGTTGCGGAAAAGGTCGGCATCAACAGCCGGCGCTGGGCTCTTGCCGCCGCCGCCGCCGATCTGCGCGGCACGGGGCATCCCGATCTGTTCATCGCCAACGACTACGGAGTTTCCGAACTTTATTTCAACGACGGAAAGCGCTTTCATGAGGTCGGCGAGCAGACCGGCGTGGGCTTTGCCCCCAAGAGCGGCATGAACGCCGCATTTGGCGACATCCTGAATCAGGGACGTTACGCGGTTTACGTTTCGAACATTTCCGAGGATGGCGTTCTGATCCAGGGAAATAATCTGTGGGTGCCCAAGCAAGGAACCGCCGGCGACGCCATTCAGTACGAGAATCTGGCGCGCGACTTCGGCGTCGAAATGGGCGGCTGGAGTTTTGGAGCGCAGTTCGGCGATCTGAACAACGACGGCACGCTCGACCTTTACCTGACCAATGGCTACATCTCTCTCGACCGGCAGCGCAGCTACTGGTATGACTTTTCCAAAGTGGCGGGCGGGAATACCACGATCATCGGCGATGCCAGGAACTGGCCGGCGTTTCAGGGCCGCAGCCTGTCGGGCTATCAATCCAAGCGGTTGTGGCTGAATGACGGCGCGGGCAAATTTGTCGATGTAGCCCAGTCGGTTGGGGTTCGCGATACTTACGATGGCCGGGCCGTCGCGCTGGCAGACTTATGGAATCGCGGCGTGCTCGACGTCGTCGTGGCCAATCAGAAGGGCCCGTTGCTGATTTACAAGAATACGGTCACACCGGAAAATGAGTGGATCGAATTTGAATTGGAAGGAACCGTGAGCAACCGCAGCGCCATCGGCGCAAAGGTCACGTTGTTCTGGAACGGCGAGCAGCAAGTTCAGGAAGTTTCAGGGGGCAGCGGTTTTGCCGCGCAGAACCAGAGACGGCTGCATTTTGGGCTGGGAAAATATCCCCAGGTGGAAAAAGCCGTGATCCGCTGGCCTTCCGGCAAACTTCAGACCCTCGACAAGCCTGCCGCCGGACAATTGCACAAGATCAAGGAGCCTGTATGAGCCAGGGAAAGAGTCAGGAAATGACCACGCCACTGACGCCGCCAAAGTCTGCGCCTGGCGGGTGGACGCACTGGATCAGCCTGGATAACCGTTACATCGCTCCCATTTTTATTACCTGCATTCTGCTTGTAGGACATCTTTCATTCGGGATTCTGGAGAGTTATCAGAAGACCCTTCTGGCCATTGCCGTAAGCATTGGAACTGAGCTGGCTCTCGGCCGGATTTTCTTTCACAAATGGCTGCATCCCGCGAGTGCTTATATCAGCGGCATCAGCGTCGGCATTCTGGTGCGCTCTCCCGCATTCTGGCCCTACGCACTGTGCGCCGCGATTTCCATCATGTCCAAATATGTGCTGCGCATCAAAGGGCGCCACATCTGGAATCCATCCAACTTCGGAATTTCCGTCATGCTGTTTCTGGTACCTGAAACCGTGGCCAGCTTGAGCATTCAGTGGGGCAACTATCTTTTGCCCATGCTGGTCATCTGGGTGCTGGGCTCGGTGATTATCTGGCGCCTGCGGCGATTTCATATCACTTTCACGTATGTGGCGTCGTTTATCGCCTTCGCATTTCTGCGAAGCTGGCTCACCGGCAGCCCGTGGCAATCTGAGATTGCGCCGATTACCGGGCCGATGTATCAGCTTTTTATTTTCTTTATGATCACCGACCCGAAAACCACGGTGCGCTCGAAGACGGGCCAATGCGTGGTGGTTTTCCTGGTGGCGGTGGTCGAAATGATCATGCGGATGTACCAGATCGTTTACGCGCCGTTCTACGCCCTGTTCATTGTCGGACCCACCGCCATGCTGATCGAAATATGGCTGGATTCACGGCGCGCGAGTTCTGACAAATTAGCCGTGGCCCGCTGATTCTTGATCCGAAACGTTTTTGCGGCTGCTGAAGACTGCGGGGCTTCGCTCCGCCGGACAGCCGAGGACGGCTGTGCCCACGCGGTTCGTGGAGCATCGAGCAACGAGGAAATGAGCACCTAATGCCGAGGGCCCGAATCACCTGTTGTATGGCGCTGATTGCGCTGCTTGCCGGCTGCAAGCAGCAGGCTTCGACACCGAAGGAAACGGCTCTGGCGCAACCTGCAGCCGCTTCGCCACAACCGAAACCGGCTATGGTCCCCGTGCCTACGCCGGTCGCAGCGGCTTCGAGTGCCATGCTGGCACGGCCTTCGGGTCCGATCGAATTCGCCGACGTCACGGCGCAGGCAGGAATCCATTTCAAGCATAACAACGGTGCATTCGGGAAAAAGTATCTGCCGGAAACTATGGGAAGCGGAGTCTGCTTTCTCGATTACGACAACGACGGCTGGCAGGACATCCTGCTCATCAACTCCAGGGACTGGCCGGGACACGAAACCGGGAAGTCGTTCCCTGCCCTCTATCACAACAACCGGAATGGAACTTTCACCGATGTCACGAAGCAGGCCGGACTCGCGCTCGAGATCTACGGAATGGGCTGTGCGGTCGGAGACTACGATAACGACGGCTACGTGGATATTTACATCACGGCTGACGGATCCAACCATCTGTTTCACAACCTGGGAAACGGCAAGTTTGCCGACGTGACAGCGAAAGCTGGGGTCTCCGACCCAGGATTTTCGACCAGCGCGGTATGGTTTGACTACGACAACGACGGCAAGCTCGATTTGTTCGTCGCGCACTACATCGACTGGTCGATTGAGACCGACCAGTACTGCTCGCTCGACAACAAGAACAAGTCATACTGCACGCCCCAAACCTACAAAGGGCAGAGCGCCACGCTCTTCCACAACAAAGGCAACGGGACGTTTGAGAATGTGACGCGAAAAGCCGGGCTTTATGATCCCACCAGCAAGTCGTTGGGCGTGGCGATGCTGGATTACGACAACGATGGCTGGATGGATCTCTTCGTCTCCAACGACACCGAACCGAACAAGCTGTATCACAACAATCACAATGGCACGTTTACCGACGTTGCCGTGTCAGCCGGCATTGCCTATGGAGAAGCCGGCACTGTGCGCGCGGGCATGGGAACTGACGCCTCCGACTACGACAACTCCGGCTGGCAAAGCCTGGTGATCGGCAATTTCACCAATGAGGGCATGGCGCTTTACCACAACGATGGGTCAGGATTGCTGACCGACGAGGCTCCTGCGACCGGAATCGCCCGCATTTCCACCAAGTCGCTGACGTTTGGAACATTTTTCTTTGATTACGATTTAGACGGATTGCCTGACTTGCTCGCGGTCAACGGCCACGTCTCTGACGACATCAGCGTGGTGCAGCCAAATGTGAAATACGCCCAGGCGCCGCACCTGTTTCACAATCTCGGCAAAAAGAAATTTGAGGAAGTAACTGCCCGACTCGGGTCTGCGCTGCCGCGTCCGGTGGTTGGGCGGGGCACCGCGTATGGCGACTTCGACAACGATGGCGACCTGGATCTGCTGATCGCCGCCAACAACGGACCCGCCCGATTGCTGCGCAACGACAATGCCAACCAGAACGATATGCTGCGCGTGAAGACCGTGGGCACGCGCTCGAATCGCGACGGAATTGGAGCGAAAGTGACGGTGAAAACCGCCAAGGGTGTACGCCTGTTCGCCATGGTGAAGACGGGTTCGAGCTATTTATCGCAGAGCGAACTGCCGCTCACTTTCGGGCTGGGTAAACCGGAGGCGGGCAAAGTCGTAAGCCTGACCGTTGTGTGGCCCAGCGGGCAAAAAGACTTCGTGGCCAGGGTTGAGCCCAACCAGTTCATTACGGTTAAAGAGGGAAAGGGCATCATCTCGGCACAACCCATCGTTTTTTCTCCTCGTGCTCACTGAAGTTCCGCTCCCGCCTTTCCAATTCCGGGCGCCGTATTCGATGTTATCTTTGTGGCTATTCATGGATATTCTCAAGCAGCTTTTTGAGCAGCGCTTTCACACGCCGGCTGAACAGGTTCAGCCTCTGCAGGGAAAGCTGGGCGGATCCGGCCGCCGGATCTTTCGCCTGACTGGCGGAAAATTCAGCGCGATCGGAATTCTTTACGACGTCCGCGAAGAGAATGTTGCTTTCATCGAATTTTCGCGGACTTTTCGGCAGCACGGCCTGCCCGTGCCGGAAATTTATGCCGAAGATCTGGACCAGGGCGCCTACCTCGAAGAGGATCTGGGAGACACAACCCTGTTTGAGTTTCTCTCGAAGAATCGGAACGGCGAAAACATTTTCCCCCAGGCGCTTGAGGCTTACGGCAAGGTGATCGCTCTGCTGCCTCGATTTCAGATCGAGGCTGGACGCGATCTTAATTACAAAGTTTGCTATCCCCGTGGCAGTTTTGACCGCCAATCCATCGCCTGGGATTTGAACTACTTCAAATACTACTTTCTTCGGCTGGCCGGCATTCCTTTCAATGAACAGGCGCTCGAAGACGACTTCGATCGTTTGACGGAATTCCTGCTGAGTGCCGGGAACGACTATTTTCTATACCGGGATTTTCAGTCTCGCAACATCATGTGGCGGAACGGCGAGCCATTTTTTCTGGATTATCAGGGAGGCCGCAAGGGCGCGCTGCAATACGACGTCGCGTCCCTGCTGTACGACGCCAAGGCAGATCTGCCGCCGGAGTTGCGCCAGAAGCTGCTCGATGGTTATCTCGATGCGCTGGCCGGTTTCGTCAAGCTCGAGCGCGAAACGTTCATGCGGCATTACTACGCCTACGTTTATGTACGCATTATGCAGGCCCTCGGCGCATACGGCTTCCGAGGATTTTATGAGCGCAAGGCCCACTTTTTGCAGAGCGTGCCTTACGCTCTCAAGAACCTGCGCTGGCTGCTGCACAATGTCACTCTGCCGGTGGAGCTGCCCACGCTGATGGGCGCCTTCAACAGCATGCTGGCTTCCGAGAAATTGCAGGGGCTGGCTTCCGATGCGGAAAATCTGGTGGTGCGAATTTTCAGTTTTTCGTTTCATCGAGGCTGGCCAAAAGACGAAACCGGCAACGGCGGCGGATTTGTGTTCGACGGTCGCAGCCTGCCCAATCCAGGCCGCGACGAGCGCTTCAAAGCTCTGACGGGAAGAGATGCGCCCGTGATGGAATATCTCAATCAGCAGGAAAGCGTGCATCAGTTCCTGGCCGGCGTGCTGTCACTGGTGGATGCCAGCGTCAACGAGTATCAGCGGCGCGGATTCAAGAACCTGATGGTGTCATTCGGATGTACCGGCGGCCAGCATCGCTCGGTTTATCTAGCCGAGCAGTTGGCCAAACGCCTGCGTACGCGAAGCGGCGTCGAGGTGATACTGCGGCATCGGGAGCTGGAGACCTTCGGTCTATGAAGGCGATGGTTCTGGCGGCGGGGCTCGGCACCCGGCTGCGGCCGCTGACCAACGACCGTCCTAAAGCGCTGGTGGAAGTGGCCGGCCGCACGCTGCTCGAGATTGCACTCTCACGCTTGCGCAGTTTCGGCGTCCGCGAAGTGATCATTAACGTGCACTACTTTGCCGACCTGATTCTTCAGTTCTTGAAAGCCAATAACAATTTCGGCATGCGCATTGAGATCTCGCGCGAGGATGTTTTGCTCGATACCGGTGGCGGACTGAAAAAGGCTGGTTATTTTTTTAATGAAGCTCCGGATGAGCCTTTCATTCTGCACAACGTCGATGTCATCAGCTCCATTGATCTGGGGAGCATGGTGGAATTTCACAGGAGCCATCACGCGCTCGCCACCCTGGCCGTGCAAAACCGCAAGACTTCCCGATACCTTATTTTCGACGAGCAACTACAACTTTGCGGCCGCCGTGCGGGAGAAGATGGAGAAGTGGAAATGGTTCGGGCTTCGCCCCATCCTCAAGCGCTGGGTTTCGCCGGCATTCACGTGATTTCGCCTCGCTTGATACCTCTGATGTTGGAACCGGGCGTTTTTTCCATCATTAATTCGTATGTGCGACTGGCTGGTGAGGGCGTGAAAATACTCGGGTGGCGCGCCGATGAATATTACTGGCGTGACGTGGGAAAGCCGGCTGATTTAAAGCAGGTGGCTCGAGATTTTGAGCAGAGGGTTGTCGTAGTACCGTGAACCCACTCGAACCGCAACGCTCAACCCCAGAAAACGCTGAAGGGTTCTCCACAATGGTTGTAAATGGTGTGTTTTTGGGTGTTTTGACTAATTAGGTGTAATTCGGTGTCACGATACAGTCTGGCCAGCCTCAAATCACCCCAGAAATTCTGAGCCTCATCGCCGAACTCGAGAGACTGCAAGCAGCCAACTCATTCACGGCATTGCAGTTGAATTGGGGTAGAGAAAATAAGGGGTATATTACTTCTTTCCGCGAATCACGTACTCCACACCTACAACCGCACTCCGCCCGGGATTGTTGACCCCGGCGATCTCCTGATAACGTGTATCCACCAGGTTGGAGAAGGACAGTCGCATACCCAAGTTTCCGAAATATCGGCCAAGGTCAGCGTCCCACACGGCATAAGGGGTGCGATCAAATCGTTGAGTAACACCGATGCGAGTTCGGACCCATATCTCGCCACGCAGGCGCCCTCGCCAGCCGATAACCGCATTGTTGATTGGGTAGTTGAACACGTACTGAGATGACGCGAACTGGTTCAAAGCCTGTTGTGTTCCGTGGATCCAGGTGTAAGAGAAATCGACCGTTTGTGAGTCTGAAAACCGAACATTCAACGATGACTCGAGGCCAGTAAAATTCAGTTTCTGAATATTGGTCGCATGGTTGATGTCGCCGGCGAAGAATTTCACATAATCGATGACATTACGTTCCCGGTTTTGGAAGAGTGTCGCATCTGCCTGCAACCGTCCCAGCGAGTGCCATTGCACTCCTGCTTCGTAGCTCCAGGCTGACTCAGGTTTGAGGTTTGGATTTCCCGACGTCGCGGGATCGTGGTAGAACAAATCCGTGTATGTCGGCAGTCGGTAAGCGCTGCCCACACTCGCTCTGAACTTCAGCCGTGGGTTTAGCCAAACACCCGCACCCACTGTCGGGCTAAACTGACTTCCCTTTGCGCTGAAGATTTCCTCTCGAGCTCCGAGGGACAGCGAGAAACGGCTCAGTGCGCGAAAATCCAGGTCTACATAAGCGGCAGCGCGGCTTCTCGTATGTCTTCCGAGGTTGTTACTGTCAATTGCGTCGTAATTCCCCTCCCCACCATAAAACAACGACACATTTTGCCGGACTGTTTTTTTTCTGCGTAACCCAGTCTGCCAGCTCTCGGTGATGTGATTGTTTTCGTAGACTTCCGGATGGTCGCGAATCAGGACAAAAACATCTGTGTGGCGCCGGTAGGCAAGGTCGAATTCCGTATTTGCTCCAAGCTCCTGCTTGATTCCTGCGAACCAGGACTTGGTTCTTTCCCACGAATTGAAGTTTCCGTAGAACTGGTTGGCCCCATATGGCTTGTCAGCGAAGGCAAATAACAGCAATGTGCTTCCCCAGCTTGTTTTAATGCCGGTGTTAGAAAGCAAGGTTGTGCTCCGATAGTCCCGATCCGCCATGAATCCCGAAGAAAAATCCCTGGCTACGCTGAGTTTCTCGTCCCATCGTTTTGCCAGAAACGAAAATGATCCGGCTTGCTGGTTTATGCCAAAGTTACCCGCTCCTGCGCTCAAGCGAAGCTCGGATCGGACCGGATGGGCTGTAATGAAGTTGACGGCGCCACCAATGGCATCGGAACCGTACAGAGTTGAACCCGCTCCGCGCAGAATCTCAATGCGATCTAACGACTGGGTTGGCAACGGCAAATCTAGATCATGATGCCCACTCTGGGCGTCATCCATCCGAAAGCCATCCAACAAAATCAGAGTTTCGCCAAACGATGAACCTCTTAAGGAGAGGTCGGATTGAACACCGTCGGGAGCGCGCCGGCGCAAATCGATGGAAGAATCAGTCTCCAAATAGTCTATCCAATGGTCAAACAACAGAGGTGTTATCGATGTGTCGATCGCTGACACCGATCTGTCAATCTCGCCCATGGGCGCCGGTGAAAATGTGCCCGTTACCACTACCGTGTCGTTCAGTTCCGGATGCGCAGACGCTTTGGGATCGGTTTTGCAGGCATTGGGGCCATTTTGGCCTGCAGCTTTTAACGATAACAATGCGAGGAAAAGACAGGTTCCACCAACAGCGAGTACATTTCGCAAGCGAGAACTCCTAGAACATCAAACCATTAGCTTCGCGCAACTTCATTCAGGTTACGGCGAGGGGTTAACAAGTAATCCGACGAACGATAGCAACCTTGGCGCAAAAGAAAAAGGAACAGTGAAGGATGTGCAAGAGTACTGCGCCACTCACGGGCGGCGACAACGACCGACGTCTACATGCAGGAAATTTCCGAAAGCGTGCAGGCGACGCTAAAACGCGATCAACGCGGAGTTGCGACTGCTTCCTGATTCGGAAGCGGCCAACGTCAACTTTGCTCGAGTGCTACCAAATGCTACCAAACCGAAGAACGTAGATGCCGTAACTGATTGAAAAGATGGTGGACCTGGTCGGGATCGAACCGACGACCTCTTCCATGCCATGGAAGCGCGCTCCCAGCTGCGCCACAGGCCCACGTGAGAAACGCTGTACGAGGGGTTAAAGCAATCCAATTCTCGCTTACCCGCTATCGATAGTCAAACCTGACGGCGGCCGGAAGCATCTTTAAGTACAAGCTATTTTGCGAAAGCACGGAAAGTTAGTATTCTGAGTGGCGGCTTGCGACAACCTTAATGAAACTAGACCACGTGTTGCGTTTTCGATCTTTGTACCTGTTGCCGCTGTTTTTAGCGGCGAGCACCTTCGCCATTTCCGCCACCGAACCGGAGGCCCAGGGTCCGGTTTCGTATTCTTCCGCAAGCCAGCTCAATGGACTGCTTTCACAACTGGAAGAAGCATCGCAGGCATCGCAAGTGGATTTGGCCAAGATGCGCGTCGAAAAGTGGAAGACGGATTCCGGCAGCAAGCGGCAGGCCGACAGCAATGTGGAATCGATTCAGCGTAACCTTCAGTCCGCGCTCCCGGAAATTATTGCGGAGCTGAAGTCGTCGCCGGAGAGCCTCACCTCCACTTTCAAGCTCTACCGCAACTTGGACGCGCTCTACGATGTCTTCGAATCGGTGGCGGAGTCGGCGGGAGCTTTTGGTTCGAAGGATGAGTTCCAGTCACTCCAAAACGATGTCAGCGCATTTGAGAAGGCGCGGCGCTCCGTAGCCGAGCGAATGGAAACGCTGGCCGCATCGAAAGAAGGCGAAGTCACGCGATTGCGCGCCGCGCTGCAGAACGCTCAGGCCAACACGCCGGCGCAGGCTCCGAAGAAAATTATTGTGGATGACACTGCCCCGCCAAAGAAGCCGGTCAAAAAGAAGCTCGCCGTTAAGCCGCCCGCTTCCAGCCCCGCCGGTACGGCTACGAGTCAAGCCCCGCCAAAGTAGCGGTTGTTTTCTGTGACGAGCCCGCGTTTCCGGGCAAAGACCCGCGCACTACCCCTGCCCCATGATGGCTGCGGCCTCGTTAACCTGTTTAGAATAAATTACTTACCCTTGTGGAACTCTGCCTGCTGCGGCGGGGTCTATATAAGAAGCACTGGAATTTAGGTGGGTCCGAGCCGAGTGGTTTTGCTTTTGAGCTCCTGGGCGTAAGAACCTATAATGGGAGGTGACGCCATGGCATTGATGGCGGGAGCAACCACCTTGGGTGATCTTGCAGTCTCTATAGAAATTCGGGCCCAGCAGTCAGTGATTGTTGAAGAACTGAAGGCAGGTTCGGATGACGCTTACGCCTGGCTTATCGCCGAGTTTCATCAGCCCATCTACAGTCTGGTTTACCGCATCGTCACCGATCCCGCCGACGCGGCCGACACCACGCAGGACGTTTTCCTTAAAGTCTTTCGGGGCATGAAACATTTTCACGGCAAGTCCAGCCTGAAGACATGGATTTACCGTATCGCCGTGCATGAAGCCTCGAACCGAAAACGCTGGTGGTTCCGGCACAAATCGAGGGAAACATCGATCGAACCGAACGTGGATGACAGCGGATGGGGAGCGCAGGCGATGCGCGACACGCTGGTGGATGATGCCGAATCGCCGTTCGACATGATCGCACACGAAGAAGTCCGGGCGAGGGTCGAGGAAGAATTGCGGCAGGTGTCGGAGCCTTACCGCACCACCGTCATCTTGCGGGATTTGGAAGAGATGTCCTACGAAGAGATCGCTGAGATCACAGACGTTTCGCTGGGCACGGTGAAGTCGCGGCTTACCCGCGGCCGGGAAGCCCTTCGGCGGCGGCTCAGCGCCTACGTGGCGGAAAACGCGGTGCGGCTTGGCTTGCGGTCTCCGGCGCAGGCGGATGAACATCAGCCGGGCTGCGGAATTCCCTCTGTCGAGGTGACACGATGACGTGTACCCAGGCCAGGCCGTTGTTTTCCCCTTATCTCGACGGAGCGGTGACCGGGAAGCAGATGCGCGAATTGAGCCATCATCTCGAGTCTTGCGAGCCCTGCAACCGGCGTTATATTTCCCTGCGGCAAACGCAGAGTCTGCTGACCGCGGTTGGCCGACCCAAGGCGCCGGTTGATCTGGCGCTGAAGCTTCGGGTGGCAATTTCTCAAGAGGTGGCGCATTCGCGGCGTCGTCCCCTGGAAGGCTTTCAGATCCGCCTGGACAATGCGCTTGCGCTGTTCATGGTCCCGGCAACCGCAGGCCTGGCGGCTGCGGTGGTGATTTTTGTCGTCCTGATGGGATTCATGGCTCCCCTGCAGGCCGACAATTCCGATGTTCCCCTGATGCTGCATACCGCGCCGCAGCTGCAACAGTCGGCTTTCGGATCCACGCTGGATTCGATCAATGACGACTCCCTGGTGATCGAAGCCTACGTGGACTCGCAGGGGCGGGTGCAGGATTACCGCATCCTGTCTGATTCCAAGGAAGACAACGCGCTGCTGCCCCAGGTAAAGAAGAACATGCTGATCTTCACCACCTTCACCACGTTTCGCCCAGCGCTTTCGATGGGACGGCCGACTACAGGAAGAGCGATATTGTCTTTCTCGCGGGTCAGCGTGAGGGGGTAGCCCTGCCCGGCAGGCGGCTTCTGGTCAACCGGCATTCCGAATAAGAAACCGCAATAGCATCCATTGATTCTGCGGCGTTTAGCCCTTACACTTGATTAGAACGTCGCCCGCATACCGGCCAGCCTGCAGGAGGTTTCCCCTGAGTTGTAGCTTTCGCAGCATTATTTACGCGGCCTTGTTCGCTTTGCTGTTGAAATCAGCGCCGGCACAAAACCAGAGTCCAGTGGTTCTCGACACCAGCGAAACTCTGTTTACCGTGCTGACCGCGATCAACACCTGCGGATACGATGAGGAACTGGGCGTTTCCGATCCGCTGCGCGCGCGAGTGCGCGCGGAGGTGTCAAAGGCCCGCGAGAGTTCGCAAGAGGCCAAAGACGCAACCCAGGCAATGTGCCAGTTCTATCAGGACCACCAGCTGCAGCAGGACTCCTCGAAGACCCTGGCGCAATATGTATCGCTTGCTCTCTATACGAATCCGCCGCCGGCTTTAACCGCCAAGGTCAAGGACGCCGACACTCCTCCGGACGCCGTGGCGGTGATCGGAATTCTGCCTCTGCTGCAGAAATTTTACGGGACGGTGGCTTTACACCAGATCTGGGAAGAAAACCGCGAAGCTTATTCCGCCTTGACCATGCAGTATCACGATGCGCTGGCCAAGATTCTGTTCGATACGGAAATTTATCTGAAGCTGCCCTCTTCCGGCCGCCTGGGCCGGGAGTTCACCGTGTACGTGGACCCGATGGGCGCTCCCGGAGAGGCCAATGCCAGAAATTACGGCTCCGATTACTTCGTCGTAATCTCTCCTGGACCGGGCGCTGGCCTGAAGATGGATCAGATCCGGCACACCTACCTGCACTATTTGCTCGATCCCCTGGCCATGAAATACCCAACCGCGATGAAGCGGCTTCAGCCCTTGCTCGAATCGGTCAAGATGTCGCCGATGGATCAGAGCTTCAAGAGCGACGTCTCTCTTCTTGTGACCGAGTGTTTCATTCGAGCCATTGAAGCGCGTATCACCGGGCCGCGTAAAACGGCCGACGCGGAGCGGCAAAAGGCGGTCGAAGATTCAGTCCGCCAGGGCTTCATTTTGACTCCGTACTTTTATGATGCCATGCTGCATTTTGAGAAGGACCCGGCCGGCCTCGGGAATGCCTATAGCGACCTGGTGAGCAACATCGATGTCGGGAGAGAACGCAGGCGGGCGGCTGTGGTCTCGTTTGCTTCCACTTCGGATACTGAGTTGTTGCATCTTTCGCGCCCGCAGCAGCCTCAATTGCTGGTGGCGGCGGAGCAGCGGCTATCGGCGGGTGATGGGGAAAGCGCAAAAAAGCTGGCGCAACAGGCGCTCGAGGAAAAAAAGGAAGATCCGGGACGGGCACTCTTTATTCTGGCGCAAGTGGCTGCCCGTAACTCAGATATGCAGGGTGCGCGTAACTATTTTGAGCAGGCCCTGGAAGTCGCGCACGAGCCGAAGGTGCTGGCCTGGTCCCACATTTATCTGGGACGAATCTTCGATTTGCAGGAAGACCGGGTGACAGCTCTGGGCCACTACCGGGCAGCGGTGACGGTGGCTTCCGGGCTGCCCGAAGCCAAGGCTGCCGCTGAACTGGGATTGCAGAAGCCTTACGAGCCTACCCGCCGTTCGCAATAACCGTACACCGACTAGGCGAACTGGAAGTATTGTAAATTGCCTAAGGAGAGAGCATGAAGCAAGTAGCGATGTTAGCCGTAACCCTGGCGCTGGCTGGATTCGTATCGGCGCAAACCCAGACGCCACCTCCGCCGGCAGGCTCGGCGGCCACAACACCTGCGCCGGCAGGCGCGGCGACCACACCACCCGCCCCTCAGGGCAAACGCCCTCCCCAGGCCAAGACCCAGCCTGAGTTTGACGCCTACAAGGCCGCCGTAGCCAATACCAGCGACCCGGTTGTGCTGGAAAAAGCGGCGGATGACTTCGCCACCAAGTTCCCCGACAGCGAGCTTCGTGTCCTGTTGTACAGGGCCGCGATGCATGTCTATCAGACTTCAAACAATTCCGACAAGATGATGGAAATGGGACGCAAAGTGCTCAAGATCGATCCCGACGATCCGGAAGCGCTGGTGGGCGTGTCCCAGGTACTGGCGGAGCGTACCCGCGAGAGCGATCTGGACAAGGATGTGCGGCTGGATGAAGGTATGAAAATGGCGCAGCGCGCCATCGAAACGGCGGATACGGATGTCGCCGTGCCTCCCGGCACTCCCCAGGACAAGATCGATGGGTACAAAGGATTCTTGCGCTCCAATGCTTACTACGTGATGGGAACGATCGAGTACACCCGCGAAAAATACGCGAACGCCGAAGGCTATTTCCGCAAGTCGATGGATGCCTTCCCGTCACAGCTCGATCCGCTGGCCGTCCTGCGCCTGGCTCTCTCGCTGGACAAGCAGGAGAAATATCCAGAGGCTTTGAAGTACGCCAACCAGGCGGTGCAGATGACGGAAGCCAATCAGGGTTCGACTCTAGCCACGCTGTCTCGCAACGAACGAGATCGATTGGTTCAATTGACCGGAGGCGCCCCAGCTACCAAGCCTCCTGCCAGTGCGCAGAATCCGGCGCCCAAGAATTAACTCTGGGAAGCAAAAGCGCAGCCGGCCTCGGGCTTTGGGCCTCGGACTCAACCCGGGCCCTCAGGGATTCACCGAGGCCGGAAAGTCCGACGTCCAAATGGCGCCTCATCAAATCATGAAACCGCGTGAAATCGCACTCCTGCAGGACGCCGTGGGACACCATTTTCAAAGGGTGGAGTTGCTGGAGCAGGCCTTGACTCACAGTTCCCAGGCGCGCGAACTTGAAGCATTGCAGGCCGCCGGCGCGCCCCGCCTGGGAGACAACGAGCAGCTCGAATTTCTGGGCGATGCAGTTTTGGGTTTTGTAACCACCGAAGAGCTGTGCCGGCGCTTCCCCGATTTTCGCGAGGGAGAACTCTCCAAACTCAGGGCCCACCTGGTGAGCGAAAAGCATCTGATCCGGGTCGCGCAGGAGTTGGAGCTGGGACACTACCTCAACCTCGGCCGCGGCGAAGAGAAGAGTGGGGGGCGCAACAAAACCGCCCTGCTGGTCGATGCGCTGGAGGCAGTTCTGGCGGCCATTTATCTCGATGGGGGACTCGACGCCGCGCGTCGGCTGGTGCTTCAATCGATCGTCATTCCTGAGCTGGAACGTATCGCGTCCCAGGGCAGCAGCCTGCCCGTGACCGATTACAAGTCGGCATTGCAGGAGAAGTTGCAGGCTTCGGGAAGGCCCCAGCCCACCTACGCGCTGGTCAAGGAGCGCGGCCCCGAGCACAGCAAGACGTTTACCGTGGAAGCGCGGCTGCAACCGCTCGAAAGCACCGGCAAATCGGAATTCGTGGGCCGGGCCGATGGTTCCACGAAGAAAAATGCGGAGCAGGACGCCGCTCGCCAGGTGCTGGAATACCTGAGCACTCCAGCTATGGGCTCAAACGGCGGGGCGAAGCGCGACGAGCCCAATCGTGACCGTCATGGAAGTTAAGGAGAAACGTCCGCCAGCGGATACTCTGAGCTCCCTGCAATCGTTGCTCGCCACCGTGATCATCGCGGTTTTTGTCATCACCTTCATCGTGCAAGCCTTCCAGATTCCCTCCGAATCCATGGAGAACACGCTGCTGATCGGCGATTACCTGCTGGTGGACAAGCTGCGCTACGGCCGGGGCAGCTCCTGGGATTTCTTCATGCCGTATCGCCAGGTGCGGCGGGGAGATGTCATCGTCTTTCGTTATCCCGTGCATCCTACCCAGCATTTTGTGAAGCGCGTGGTGGGCGTGCCCGGGGACCGGGTGCGGCTGATCAACCGGCAGGTTTATGTCAACGGCCATCCGCTTGAGGAACCTTACGTTCGCTACAGCTCCAGCATCCACGATACTTTTCGGGACGAATTTCCGCGGCTCAACCTTCCCGTTCCAGGTCTCGAGGGCGGCTGGTGGCTGGAGATGAAGAAACTGGTGGAAGATGGCGAGCTCATTATTCCGCAAGGAGATTATTTTGTGCTGGGCGATAACCGGGATGAAAGCCTGGACAGCCGTTACTGGGGATTTGTGCCCCAGGAAAACGTGATTGGCCGCCCGCTGCTGATTTACTGGTCCATCCGGAAAGCCGATCAGGACGTGGGGGAATCCCCCACGCCGGGTGATAAACTTTTTCATTTCGCTTATGCAGCGACCCATGTGTTTCAGATGACCCGATGGGACCGCACATTTCGAGTAGTTCGATAGCGCGGAAACAATCGCAAAGAGAGATCCATTTTGCCTACGAAAGAAAAGAAATCCGAAAAAAAGCCGGAATCGAAGGTGGAAGAGAAGCCGCGCGAGACGACCGTCGAGTTTCTGGCGTCGCTGGCGG
This sequence comes from Terriglobia bacterium, assembly GCA_963814725.1. Taxonomy (GTDB): domain Bacteria; phylum Acidobacteriota; class Terriglobia; order Terriglobales; family Acidobacteriaceae; genus JAIQFF01. The sequence continues at coordinate 452,507 of CAWFDY010000008.1, read as the reverse complement.
CTGTGCTGGTGACCGGCCTGTTTATTATCACCTTCGTAGTGCAGGCCTTCGAAATTCCTTCCAGTTCCATGGAAAACACCCTCCTGATTGGCGACCACGTATTCGTGAACCGGGTGCAGTTTGCTCCGGCCAGCCGCTGGACCGGGCCGCTTCTGCCCTACCGCGACATACGGCATGGAGATATCGTGGTCTTTCTTTCGCCTGCCGAGCCCGGCCTCTACGTGGTGAAACGGGTCATCGGACTTCCCGGAGACCGCATTCATCTGCGTAACAACGTGGTCTTTCGCAACGGCGAGAAGATGGATGAGCCGTATGTGATCCACGACAGCGATGAAGGGCCGAACGATTATCGCGACAACTTCCCTGCCGTGGCGCCCTCCGATTACAACCGCCTGTTCCCGGACTGGCAGCAGTCCCTGCCGCAATACATACAAGGCGATGACCTCGTGGTGCCACTCAACAGCTATTTCGCCATGGGCGATAATCGAGACGTGAGTTATGACAGCCGCTACTGGGGATTCATCCCCAAAGAGAACGTCATCGGGCGGCCGATGTTCATCTACTGGTCGTTTGACACTCCGCCGAACCAGTATCTGCACACTGCGATTGGCGAACGAGTCGGATTCCTGGCGCATGTGGTCATACATTTCTTCGATCTCACGCGCTGGCGCCGGACGTTCAAGGCGGTTCGTTGAAATTCCTACGATCCAGCCGCGGAAGAGTGATCGCGGGCATCGCGCTGGTGCTGGTGCTTTTCCTGGTGCGCCCTGGGGCACAACGGCTGCGCACGCGTATTGTGCGCTCGATCAGCCTCGCGCTGGGCCGTCCGGTGGATGTCGGATCGGTGAGCCTGCGGCTGTTGCCTCAGCCCGGCTTTGATCTGGAAAACTTCGTTGTCCACGAAGATCCGGAGTTCGGAGCCGAACCGGTTTTGCAATCGTCGGACGTGGTCGCGACTGTGCGGGTCAGCTCTCTGCTGCGAGGGCGGCTCGAGATCGCCCGGCTCAATCTTACAGAGCCGAGTATCAATCTCGTACGGAACGGCCAGGGACGCTGGAACCTGGAGAGACTGATCGAACGCACCGCCAGCACTTCCGTGGCTCCGACCGCGAAGGGGAAGAGCGAAGCGCGCCCGGCTTTCCCTTATATTGAAGCCGACCGCAGCCGCATCAACCTCAAACTGGAGCAGGAAAAAGAACCTTACACCCTGACCGAGGCAACTTTCGCTTGGTGGCAGGACTCGGAAAATACATGGGGCGTGCGCCTGAAAGCCCAGCCCATGCGAACTGACTTCAACCTGAGTGACACGGGCGTGCTTACCGTGGAGGGGTCGTGGCAGCGCTCTGCCAGCCTGCACGAAACTCCAGTAAAACTCGCGCTGCAGTGGGAAGGCGCGCAACTCGGCCAGGCCAGCAAGCTCGCGCTCGGGCAGGACAAGGGATGGAGAGGTTCTGTCCGAGTGATTGCCACGCTCAGCGGGACGCCCCGAGATTTGACCTTGCAGTCGGAAGGAGTGATTGAAGACTTTCGCCGCTTCGACATCTCGGGCGAACGCGCATTGCGCCTCGCTGCCCATTGCGCCGCGCATTACAGTTCCGCCGATCATGTCTTCTCGGCCGTGGCTTGCCGCGCCCCGGTGGGCGACGGAGTCATCGCTCTTAGCGGCAGTGTTTCTCCCATGGCTGGAGCTCGTACCTACAACTTGACGATGCTCGCGCAAAAAATTCCACTTCAACCGCTGGTGGAATTCGCGCGGCGCGTGAAGAAGGATCTGCCGCGCGACATGGTTGCCGCGGGCCGCCTCGACGGAAACTTTACCCTGCGGCACACCGCCGCCGATGCCACCGGACCGGTCTGGCAAGGGAGCGGAGAAGTTCTGGCCCTGAGCCTGCGATCTCCTCTCACCAATACCCGCCTGGCGCCTGACAAGATTCCTTTTACCGTCTCTGCTGGTGGAAACCCTGCGCTTCACCGGGTTTCCACTGGCGTTCACAACCCGGCCACCGCGCCTGGAATGGAAACCCGGCTTGACGTTGGCCCGTTTAATGTTGCCCTGGGGGGCGCAACGAATGCGGTCGTGCGCGGCCAGTTCTCGCGCTCAGGCTACAGCTTTCTAATGCAGGGCGGCGCAGAAGTGCAGCGCCTGCTCGAAGTGGCGCGAACCCTGGGATTGCCGGCGCCACAGCCCGCGGCAAATGGCGAGGCTCAAATCAGCCTGCGCGCGGACGGCAAATGGGCGGGATTTGCCGCTGCCACCGTGACCGGGACGGCGCAGCTGCATTCGGTGACGGCACGGCTGAGTGCCTTGAATGAACCGCTGGAGATCGAATCCGCAAGCCTTGAGCTCACTCCCAACAGCACGGCAGTCCGCCGGTTAACCGCGACGGCGGCCGGCAATACCTGGCACGGCTCACTCACGGTTCCGCGAAAATGTGCTGCGCCCCATGCTTGCCCCATTCTCTTCGATCTTCACACTGACGAATTTGCCACCGATGAACTCAGCAGCCTTGTGAACCAGACGCCGAGCGATCAACCGTGGTATCACTTTCAGTCTCCGCAAACCAAAGCCAGACCCTATCTCGCAAATTTGCACGCGATTGGAAAGCTCACAGCAAACCGCGTCCTGATTCACAATCTGGCGGCTTCCCGCGTCTCGGCTGAGATCGAGCTCGAGCAGGGACGCCTGCAGCTTTCGAATCTTCATGCTGACGTGCTGGGCGGGCGGCATGCGGGCCAATGGCAGGTGGATTTCACGGTCAATCCTCCAGCCTATCGCGGCGTGGGGACGGTTGAGAAACTTGCTCTGGGGCAAATCGCCGACGCCATGCACGATCCCTGGGTCACCGGCACCGCTAGCGTTGAGTACCACGCCAAGACGGTGGGCTGGACCCGGGCGGAATTGCTCTCCCACGCCGACGCCGACTTCCAGATCGAAGCGCGTGATGGTTCGCTGCCCCACCTCACTCTCTCCGGCGAGAGCGATCCGCTCCGCGTCAACCGCTTCGTCGGGCACCTGCTGTTGCGCGACCAGAGGTTCGAAGTCGAACAAGGGAAGCTGCAGACTCCCGGGGGCATTTATCAATTAACGGGGACGGCCTCTCCGGGCCGGATTCTCGACATGAAGCTGGTGCGCGATGGGGCGCGCGGCGTCAGCATTACCGGAACCCTCGACCAGCCTCGGGTTGAGATCAGCACGACTCCGGAAACCCAGGCCGCTCTGAAACGCTCGCGATGACCCCCCTCCGCATTTTCGTTGCAGACTCGCGGCGCCTCCTTCTGGTGTGCTTAGTCCCGGTGTGCTTATTTATGACCTGCTTCGTCGCGGGCCCGTATGATTTCGCGCAGAATGCTTCCGGTCAGAACTCCGGTCCCGCGGCCAGTTGCGAGCGCAAGCTGCAGCACGTGGAGAGTAACGGAGCGCAGACAACTCCCGATACGCAACCTACCGCGTTCACCGAGCAGGAGATCAACGCCTACTTTGCAGCGGGAAATGTCGCGCTGCCTGTGGGCGTGCGCTCGGTTGTCTTCCAGGAACAGCCGGAAATGGTGGTAGCGACATCGGGGGTTGATTTCGACCAGTTGAAGGCTGGAAAAACTTCCTACAATCCGCTGCTCTCCGTATTCAGCGGAGTCCATGAAGTGGTGGTTACCGCTCACGCTCACGGCGCGGGGAGAGAGGGCTTCGTACATGTCGATTCCGTCTCACTCGACGGCGTTGAGCTGCCGCCGTTCGTTCTGGAACTGTTTGTAGAAAAATACCTCGAACCGAAGTATCCCGGCATCGGTGTGGATTCAAAGTTTGCGCTGCCCTCAAGGGTGGACACGGCAACCGTCGGATTGCACAAGGTGGTTGTAACCCAGCGATAGCGTCTAGCGCCCGTAACCCGCTCCCCGCAAGACTTTCCCGGGAAGCGCTCCAGTCTGCCTGCCCTGATCGATCACGGCGACGCCGTTGACCAGCACATACTCCATCCCCTCTGACAGTTGGTTGGGCTTCTCGAAAGTGGCCAGGTCATGGATGGTGGCGGGATTGAAGACGACAATGTCCGCCCACAATCCCGCCTTCAGCACACCGCGATCCGTCAAGCGCATCCGCTGCGCCGGGAGCGCCGAAAATTTGCGAATGGCATCTTCCAGCGTAAGTTTCTTTTCTTCACGAACGTATTTTCTCAGAATGCGCGGGAAGGTGCCGTAGGCGCGGGGATGAGGATGTTCGACGCCCAGGATGCCATCGGGTGAAGTGCCTGAAGAATCGTTGTCGACCGCCACCCAGGGTTGCTGCAGCGCCAGAACCACATCCGGTTCGGACATGCCGAAGACGGCAACTTCGGTGGCCGCATTGTCTTCGATCAGCAGGTCAAACAAAGCATCCATCGGGTCTTTGTTTTGGATTTTCGCTAAATCGGCCAGCGTCTTGCCTTGCAGAGGAAGCAGCTTCGGGTTTTGTACGACGCCGATTAGGATGTTTTCGGGACCGGAAATCTCCTGCCACTCATTGTCCCAGTCATTCGAGGGGGTCATCATGTCTTTACGAATGCGCGCGCGGGTTACGGGGTCCTTCAGACGCCCGATCAGGCTTGCGTCACCGCCGTCGTGCGCCCAGGGCGGAATGAACGCGGAAAAACTGTTGAACCACGCGGTGTAGGCATAGGTGTCAGCCGTGATATCGATGCCCTCGGCTCGAGCGGAATTTATCCTGGCCACAACTTCGCCCATTCGTCCCCAGTTGTCTTTACCAGCAATCTTGATGTGCCAGATCTCGACCGGAATGCGGCCCTCGCGCCCGATGCGCACTGTTTCATCAATGGCAGGAAGGATGCTGCTGCCTTCGTTGCGCATATGCGTGGCATAGATGCCGCCGAACTTCGAAGCCTCGGAAGCAAGAGCGATCAACTCGTCAGTTTTTGCGTAAGGCGCGGGAGCATATTCCAGCGACGTCGAAACGCCAATCGCGCCTTCGCGCATGGCCTGGCGGACCAGTTCCCTCATCTCATCCAGCTGCGACGCTGTCGGCTGCTTGTCGTCATCTCCGAGCACCATGCGCCGGACCTGAGTGGCGCCAACATAGCTGGCCAGGTTAATCCCCATGCCCTGTTTTTCCAAACGGGCGAAATACTGCTGGAAGCTGCGCCAGTCGGGCGTGATCTTATAGTGATCGTAGGTTCCGCGATCCGTCCTGACAATCGCATCATTTAACGGTGCGGCGGAGCCGCCTTCGCCTGTGATCTCGGTCGTGATGCCCTGATAGATTTTTGAGGGCAGCCGGGGGTCCACGAGGATGGTCAACTCTGACTGCCCCAGCATGTCGATGAAGCCGGGAGCTACGGTCATGCCGCGGGCGTCGATGGTACGAGCGCGCGGCGCGGCGCTCAGATTCCCAATGGCTGCGATTCTTCCGCCGCGAATGCCAACGTCTCCTGAGTACCAGGGCGATCCGGTGCCGTCGATGATGTGGCCGTTCGCGATGACAGTATCGAAAGACGGATTCGGGGCTTGGGCCCATGAAATTTGAATGAAGGCCAGCAGAACAAATCCGATGAGCAGGTTCTTCTTCGAGGTACTGCTGCTTCCCATGATTTCTCCGTGATCGTTTCTGACAGCAGTGACAGTTGGGGTGGGCGAGACGCCCACCCGACAGCCGGCGGGACGCTGGCGCTACGGCGTTGCCCTACGGCTAGAACAGCAGAGCAATTCGAAAAGCAAATTCGCCGCTAACAGCGACGACCTCGTCGTTCCTGGATTTCATAGGCGCGCGCATTATAGAACATGGCCTTCGACCACGGGCCTTCTTGCTACCTCTGCCTCCTGTGCAGCTAACGATTCTGATCGCAAAGGACGCAAAGTTTATCGCAAAGTTCAGCGCCCGCGACGACGGTCCATGCTTCAGCAGTCGGTATGTTATGTTTTAGGCCATGCCCCGATATGAATATCGAGCTCTGAAGCCGGTTCCGGCGGCGGAGAAAGCCTTCCTGGAATGGATCGATGCTCTCGATCGCCAGTTCGCGAATCGCGATCCTGAACACCGCAGCAACGTCGTCCGGGAAGAACTGCATCAACTGTATCTGGGACGTCCGTATGCCGCGCCCGATCCGGCAGCGCCGCTGGCGATTCAAACTCTGGTTCATTCATTCGATCCGCGCAACACAACGCTTGAGCCCGAGACTTACGGGGACGCCGATGCCGCAAAGTATGGCGAACGCAAACCGCTCATCTGGTTCTGGATGATGTATGACCGCTCTGCCGTGGGCCTGAATCATTGGCTGGGACACAAGGTGCGCGCCATGCTGGCGCGACACGTGTTCAAACACTGCGGCACGAACGTGAAGATTTTTCACGGCGTGGAATTTTCCTTCGGCTACAACCTGACGGTCGAAGATAACTGCACCATTCACAAGTACGTGCTGCTCGACGACCGTGGAGAAATCATCATTCACGAAGGATCATCGGTCTCGGACTACGCCAATGTCTATTCCCACGCGCACGACCTGAATGACGGCATGATCGTCACCAATCACAAGACTGAGATCGGCCCAAAGGCGCGCATCACGTATCACGCGACGGTGTTGAGCGGAGTGAGAGTTGGGGAGCACGGGATGGTGGGTTCGATGGGCGTCGCATCGAAAGATGTTGCACCCTTCACCGTCGTCGCCGGCATTCCGGCCAAGCCGATCAAGGTGAAGTCGATCGCGCCTGAAGAGCTGCGGAAGCCGATGGAAAAAGGTTAGGGCGGCAGTTTGCGAAGGTCTCGGATCGCGGTGTTTGCTTCACCCTCGATCCGCGCGAATCAGGGCTCAGCGTGGTAGTATCGGAACCAATCGCGCATGACCCTGCAGCACATCGACATAGTGTTCCAGTTGATCGCGTTCCTGTTTGCGATCAGTGTCCATGAATCGGCACATGCCTGGATGGCCAATCTTCGCGGCGACCCCACGGCGCGCATGCTGGGACGAATTTCGCTTAATCCGATCCGCCACATCGATCCGGTTGGAACCCTGCTCCTGCCGGCGGTGGCCATGTATTTTCATGCTCCGGTGATCGGATGGGCTAAGCCCACCCCCGTGGATCCGCGGAATTTCAAGAGCCCAGTGCTCGATGATATTCTTACTTCGGTGGTAGGACCGGTCAGCAACTTTGTCGTCGCAACCGGAGCCGTACTCGCGCTGGCGATGATAAAACTGGTTTCTCCACTGGGGCAACAGATCATCTCCCAGGGCTTTTCCACAGAAACCGACTCATTTCTTGTGCCTTTATGCCTATTGGTCTACGAGATCATGGTGATCAACGTAGTGCTCGGCGTTTTCAATCTCATACCCGTTCCGCCGCTTGATGGCAGCCATGTTCTGCGTCACCTTCTGCCTCCCGGCATTCTTAAAATCTACGACACCGTCGGAATGTTTGGCCTGTTTATCCTTGTGTTCTGGGGAGGCGGACTTCTGGGCAGGCTGATCTCACCCGCGATTGGATTTTTTAACTACATCCTTCTGAGAATCTGATGACCACTCGCACAAACCAACGGAAGCGCGTGCTCAGCGGCATGCGCTCCACCGGAAAGCTGCACCTGGGAAATTTCGTGGGGGCGCTCGACAACTGGGTGCGCATGCAGGACCAGTACGATTGCTTCTTTTTCGTGGCGGACTGGCATGCGCTCACCACCGACTACGCCGACACCTCGAAGATCAAGCAGAACTCTCTTGAAGTTCTGCTGGACTGGCTGGCCGCCGGGCTCGACCCCGAACGCTGCACCATGTTCATACAGTCGCACGTGCCCCAGCACGCCGAGCTTCATCTCCTGTTTTCGATGATCACGCCGCTGGGCTGGCTGGAGCGCGTGCCGACGTACAAGGAGCAGCGCGAGAATATCGCGGAGAAAGATCTCGCCACATACGGATTTCTGGGGTATCCCGTACTGCAGGCGGCGGACATTCTGATTTACAAAGGCGATTTCGTCCCGGTGGGCGAAGACCAGGTGCCGCACGTTGAGCTAACCCGCGAAATCGCCCGCCGCTTCAACATGTTTTATACCCGCAGGGGCATGTATGTTTTCCCCGAGCCCCAGCCGCTACTGACGCCGGCTGCCAAACTGCCCGGAACTGACGGGCGAAAAATGTCGAAGTCGTATGGCAACACAGTCCTGCTCACCGACCCTGAGCCGGTGGTGCGGCAAAAGCTCAAGACCATGGTCACGGATCCGGCGCGCGTGCGGCGGAGCGATCCCGGCAACCCGGACGTTTGTCCCGTGGGAGACCTGCACAAAATCTTCAGCGACCGCGCCACCATCACTAAGGTGGAAGAAGGCTGCCGTTCCGCCGGAATCGGCTGTATTGAATGCAAAGGGTGGGCAGCCGATGCCTTGGTTAGCATCCTCAACCCGATGCAGGAACGGCGCAAGAAATATGAAGACAATCCGCGTCTGGCTTGGGATATCCTTGAGGCAGGGTCGGCGCGCGCCAGCAAGGTGGCAAGCGGAACCATGGACGAAGTCCGCCAGGCGATGGGCATGACGCTCGACTACGAAGAAAAAAATGGCTGACAATCTAAAACTCGCGCCCGCGGACGCCGGAAGCGTGCTCGCGCCGGTCGTCGAAATGCCGGCGCAGAAGCCGAGGCCGGAGAGCGACTTCCCATTCTCGGTTTCCGTCAGCGATGTTTATGAAGGACCGCTAGACCTGCTGCTGGATCTGATCCGCAAGCAGGACATCGACATTTACGATATTCCAATTGCGCGCATCACGGCGCAGTACCTGGCCTACGTTGAGAAGTTGCGCGAGCTTGATGTGAACGTTGCCGCCGAATTTATATACATGGCAGCGGTGTTGATTCACATCAAATCGAAGATGCTGCTGCCGCGCGACCCTGCCGCATCCTCGGATGCGCAGGACGATCCCCGGGCGGAGCTGGTCAACCGCTTGATCGAGCATGAGAAGTTCAAGTCCGCGGCGCAGATGCTTATGCAGAAGCAGCAGATCGAAGATGCGGTGCGCTCCAATCCCGCGATCCGGGAATTTATGGAGGCGGAAGGCACGGAGCCGGAAATGGCGGCCGATGTCATCGACCTGGTAAAGACCTTCCAGCAGATCATGGAACGCGCCCGCTCCCGCCCGATGCTGCAGGTGGATGAAGAGAGCGTCACCGTGGGACAGATGATCGAGTTTTTGCAGCGGCGCCTGGCGCTCGAAGACCGGCCGCTGCGTTTGAAGCAGATCCTGCGCAACGTGAATTCCCATCAGGCACTGGTCTGCATGTTTCTTGCGCTTCTCGAAATGGTGCGCCTGCAGGCAATCCAGTTGCGGCAGGACAGAATTTTTGGCGAGATTTTGCTGCGTAAACACACCGGATTTGAGGCCATTGCCGACGAGCAGGCGGCAGTGCGTGACGACTGGCGCTAGGAATGAATTTACAGGGAACTTAACCATGAGCCTTAAAGCAAAACTTGAAGCCATTATTTATGCGGCGGAAACGCCCATCACGCTCGATCACATCGTCGAACTGGTGGGTGAATCCGTGGTAGCGGAAGGCGCGACAGAAGAGGAAGTCAAGTCCCGTGTGCGGGTCGTGCTTGAGGAATTGATCGATGAGCATGCGGCCGCCGACCGCGGGATTGAGATCCGCCAGATCGCGAGCGGATACCGAATGTCCACCAAGCCCGAGCATCATGACGTGGTCCGTGATTTCGCCAAAAGCCTCAAGCCCCCCATTCGACTTTCCCTTCCAGCCCTGGAGACGCTGGCGGTGATCGCCTACAAGCAGCCGGTCACGGTTCCCGAGATCAGTGAGATTCGAGGCGTGGATTCGAGCGGCGTGATTGCGACTCTGCTGGATCGCAAGCTGATCACCACGGCCGGCCGCAAAGCTGTGATTGGCCGCCCCATACTCTACAAGTCCACAAAAGAATTTCTGCTGCGCTTCGGGTTGAAGGATGTGGGCGAGCTGCCCAGCATGGAGGAATTCGAAAAGCTGGTGACGGAATCATTCCAGAACGAATTGCTGCCGCTGACCGACAGCGGCGCAGAAGTTGCCTCCGCCACCGCCGGCGAAGCGCAAGGGGAGTCTGAGCCGGAAGTGATGGCCACCGAGGTTGAAGAAGTGTCCACCGAACCACAGGCCGCTGGGGAAAAGGATCCCGCTGCTTAGTCTGTTCTGACAGCCCTCTTCCGGCAGCATTCGTCTGACCAGCCGTAGAAAGTTACAATGCCCGCCCAACGCCTCCAAAAAATTATCGCTGCTGCTGGAATCGCATCACGCCGCAAGGCGGAGCAGTTCATCGCCGGCGGTCTGGTCTCGCTCAACGGGCAGGTCGTTACGGAGCCGGGCACCAAGGCCGATCCCGAGCATGATCACATCCGAGTAAATGGCAAACTGCTGCGCGGCGCCCAGAAATACGTTTACCTGCTGATGAACAAACCGAAGGGATACATCACCGCCGTGAGCGATCCCCAAAAACGGCCTACCGTGATGGACCTGCTGCGAGGCGTCGGCGTTCGGGTTTATCCCGTCGGACGACTGGACTACGCCAGCGAGGGCCTGCTTCTGCTCAGCAACGACGGCGAATTGGCGGCGGCGCTGATGAAGGCTTCGTCCCACGTTGCCAAAACTTACATGGTCAAGGTTGCAGGAACGCCTTCAGCCGAGGGTCTGACCAAACTGCGCTCCGGAGTTTACATACAGGGCAAAGCCGGCAGACGGCAAAAGACCGCACCTGCGAAGATCAAGCCGATTCGTGAAGCCGATAACCCGTGGTACGAAGTCACGCTCATCGAAGGCAAGAACCGGCAGATCCGACAGATGTTCGAGACGGTGGGACATCACGTGGAGAAAATCAAGCGAGTGCGCTATGGCCCGCTGCAACTCGATGTGCCTCCAGGAAAATTCCGGCACCTGACCCTGCCAGAAGTGACTCGCCTGAAAGCGGCAGTAAGCCATCCGGCCACCGCGCGGCCCACCCGGGCAAAATGACGAGTGTATTTAAGAAGACTGGCTTTTGCTCAGGGGCAATTGCGCCGCTCCATAAAGTCCAGCATCGCTGCCCAACAGGGCGCGAGTGACAATCGTCCTGGTCGAACCTTCCGGCCCGACATTACCAGACGCACTTTCTCCGACTGATCCAGCGCCTGCGGGAGCGGTGGCGGCATAAACTAAAGAGCGCTGCCGCAACTCTTCAAAAATGAATGGAGAGAATGCTTCCCATGCGCTCGACACTCCTCCGCCCACCACGTACATGTTGAGATTGAATGCGTTGACCAGATTCGCGATGCAGATTCCAAGAGCGCGTCCCACCCGGCCAAATATTTTTCTGGCTTCCTGATCTCCCTGAATCGCCAGATTGTAGATTGCCTTGGCGTTGAACTCCGGATCTGAACTGGCGGCCTTCGCCAGTCCGGGAGCCCGGCCAGACGCAATCGCTTCCCTGGCCATGCTGACCACGGCGGTGGCTGAAGCATATCGTTCGACGCATCCGCGATTGCCGCAGCCGCAAGGAATTCCCTCGGGCTCGACCGTCATATGGCCAAACTCGCCGGCCATTCCCGTCATGCCATGCCAGATGCGGCCGCCCAGCACGATCCCGCCGCCCACACCCGTCCCTAAAGTCAGCATGACCATGTCATCCACATGTCGAGCTGCGCCCAGCCACTTTTCGCCCAGGGCCGCGACGTTGGCATCGTTCTCGAGAATCACCCTGGCGCCCAGCAGGCTTTCGATCTCCGCCTGCACCGGGGTTTCCGCCCAGCCGGGCAAATTCGGAGACTCGCGCAGCATGCCCGTTTTCATGTCGATGATGCCCGGCATCCCAATACCGATTCCCTGCAGCGCGCCCGCGTCGCGATACCTGACGGCAAGCGAGCGGATGGCTTCACACATATCACGAATAACGTGATCTTTGCCCAGCCCAACCCGGGTGTCAAGGGTCACCTTTTCGATCAGCCCGCCTTGCTGGTTCACCGCGGCAATGCGCAGGTTGGTCCCGCCGAGATCCACGCCAATCGAAAAGTTGGGCATTGCCAATAGCGTATCAAAATTCGGTGGGGCGCCGGCGTTCGGGCGGCGCTACTTCTGACACTTCGGGCAATAGTGGCTGCTGCGGCCCGCGATCACGACACGCTTTACCGGCGTCTTGCAGACGAGACAGGGTTCGCCTTCCCGCCCGTACACTCGATGCTGCAGCTGAAAGAATCCTTCTTCTCCGTCCGCATCGACATAGTCTGAGACGGATGACCCGCCCAGCGCGATCGCTTCCCGCAGAACTTTCTGGACTGCGGGATAAAGCCTCCGCAGGTCTTCTCGCGCAAGTGACGAAGCGCGCCGCCGTGGCCGAAGGCCGGCCCGAAAAAGTGCCTCGTCGGCATAAATGTTTCCGACGCCGCGCAAAAGTTTCTGATTCAGCAGAGCGCTTTTGATGGGAGTCTTGCGTCCATGAAAGAGGGCGAGAAACTCGTCCAGTGCAACTTCCAGCGGCTCCGCACCGCCGGCTTCGAAGCCGGCGGCGACGCTTAAACGCCCGAAACGGCGCGGGTCAACGAAGCGCAATTCCCTGCCCGAAGCCAGCTTGGCGACGAGGTGAGTATGCTTCGCCATTTCGCTATCCGGCGGGCAAACCACCATGCGCCCGGTCATTCCCAGATGAACGATCCATTGGGCTTGTACGGGGTGGGCGCCCGCCGGCTTTTTCTTTGATTGCGAACCGCGAGACTTGTTTCGCCCCTTGGCGGGCGAGAGCGCCCGCCCCACGCGGGCTGGTTCGAGATCGAATACGATGTGCTTGCCGACCCGTCGCACACCTGCAATGCGTCGGGATTCCAGCGTGCCAACTATCTCGGCAGCGGAGGACTTCAGAGGCTCGGGCTTCGATCCCAGCCACACCGACTCGATAATGTCCCCGGTGACCCGGCTGGCCAGGCCGCGAGCAATGGTTTCGACTTCAGGCAGTTCGGGCATGAAAGCAGTTTACAGTCGTCAGTCTTCGGCCGTCAGCAGTGCAGCCTGATCTCTAGGATCTAAGACTGACACTAACGTTGCTCATCCACAGTCTGGCGGGTTATCATTGCCGGTACACATCAGCCCTGTAAATCCTTGCAATTCAATGTAGAGCAGTTCACCGTGGGCATGGAGTGTGTGCGACCCTGCAAGGCGGCCCGGGTCGGCCGCTATCTTGAACCACGGAGCTGGCTTTGAAGAAGGGTAAGACTGCGGTCATCGTGGGTGCGCAGTGGGGCGACGAGGGTAAGGGCAAGATCGTCGACGTACTCTCCGAAAACTTTTCGGTCGTGGCCCGCTACGCGGGCGGACATAATGCCGGGCACACCGTCATTATCAACGGCAAGAAATTCATTTTGCAGCTGGTGCCTTGCGGAGTGCTACGCCCCGGATGTCGCAGTGTGATCGGCAACGGCGTGGTGCTTGATCCGATCGCTTTGCTCAAGGAAGTCGCCGCCTTGCGCGAGACCGGAGTCAAGATCGATGGCAGCCTGTTTATCAGCAACCGAGCCCACGTCATCCTGCCTTACCATCGCATGATCGAACTGGCATCGGAGAATGCTCCCGGACGGGTGAAGATCGGAACCACTTCGCGCGGCATCGGTCCGGCCTACGAGGACAAAATGGGCCGGCGCGGCTTGCGAGTCGCGGACCTGCTCGACCTGCGGCTGCTGCGGACTCACATCGAAAACGCTTGCCGCGAAAAAAACATGATCGCGCATGCGCTTTTCAACTCCGAGCCGCTGGACCCGGACAAGATGTATCAGGAATATGCCGAGGCTTCGGCCAGGGTCGCCCCGTTTGTTTGTGACACAGCCGCCCTGTTGAACCGGGCCCTGGTCCAGGGCGAGTCGATTCTTTTCGAAGGCGCGCAGGGCACGATGCTCGACATCGATCATGGAACCTATCCGTTTGTGACGTCATCCAGCGCCACTTCCGGTGGAGCGGTGATCGGAACCGGAGTGGCCCCCACCGCGATTGACACTGTAATCGGTGTCACCAAAGCGTATTGCACTCGAGTTGGAGGCGGGCCCTTCCCCTCCGAAGCCCTGGACGCCAGCGGCGACCTGTTGCGGGCACGGGGCAACGAGTATGGCGCGGTGACGGGGCGCCCCCGCCGCTGCGGCTGGCTCGATTTGCCACTCCTGCGTTACGCTGGCATGATTAATGGAATCTCATGGCTGGTGGTGACCAAGCTGGATGTGCTGGACGAACTGGCGGAGATTCCAGTTTGCGTCGGCTACAAGATTAATGGCAAAGTGACGGACGAGATTCCAGCGCACGGCAGCGGGTATGACGCCATTGAGTGTGTGTACCGCGCCATGCCGGGGTGGCGTACTTCCACCCAGAGCATCGCGCAGCTGGAGCGACTGCCTCAGGCAGCGCGGGAGTATCTGGCCTTTTTGGAGAAGGAAAGCGGCGCCCGCATCGGGATGGTTTCGACCGGGCCGGGGCGAGAGCAGACCATGTTTGATAATGACTTTAGCGACAAAATGTTGGGTTTGACTGGACAGAAAACCGGGGCCTCAGCAACAATCTGACAAACGGAGCGAATGATGGTTGTCCTGGCTGTGACATGGATGGCGAAACTTGGCCGCGAAGCGGAAGTTATGGCGGTCTTCTCGAAACTTACCGAAGAGTCTCGCAGAGAGCCCGGCTGCGTAACTTATGTCGTGCATCGGCACAAGACTGAACCGCGGCGATTTTTCATCTACGAGCAGTACAAGGACGATGCTGCGCTCGAGGCCCACCGCGCCGCCCCTCATTTTCTGCAGTACGCCAAAAAAGAACTTCCCAAGCTCGGAGACCGCGTCGAAGGCAATCTGTACGAACCGCTGGGTTGAGAGAATCGTGTGGGCGCGGGCGGCTCGCCCGCGATTCTCTGGCTCGCCCTGGTCTTATTTTCCCTTGTCTTACTTTCTTTTGTCTTACTTTCCTTTATCAGCCATCAGCACGCCACCCGAAGCATAGCTCTCGTTCGAAACGTCATTGAACGCCACGACGACGGCTTCGCGGCGCGCTCCCGCCTCCTCGACCATCACGTCCGTGAGGCGCTGGGCCAGTTTGCGTTTTTGATCGGCGCTGCGGCCGGTCAGCATGGTGACTTGGACTAGAGGCATGAAATCGCTCCTGACAGCCAGGGTTGAACCAGCGTTATTGCGCCAGTTCATATCCTGCAAAGAAGAAACTCAGCTCGAACCGGGCGGTATCCTCGGCATCGGAGCCGTGGATGGCATTGTTCTCTATGCTCGTGGCCCACTTTTTGCGAATCGTTCCCTCTTCAGCATTAGCCGGGTTGGTAGCGCCCATGAGCTTCCGCAAGTCGGCTACGGCATTTTCCTTCTCCAGCGCCAGCGCCACGATAGGACCGCTGGACATAAAGTCGGTCAGCGAATTGAAGAATGGCCGGCTGGCGTGAACGGCGTAGAACTGCTCGGCCTGATGCTTGGAAATTTCAAGCATCTTCATACAAAGAATGCTGAAGCCATTTTTCTCGAACTGCTCGATGATGTCGCCGATGGCATGCCTGCGGACGGCATCCGGCTTAACGATGGTCAGGGTACGCTGCAGTGTTTTCATGTGTAGGTTACGGTTCCTTTTGCCATTGCGCTGAAAATTGAAATTTAGAAACTGGGACTGGAAAAGGAGAAGCGGCTTTTAGACTCTCGCTCCCATCACCGAAGCCACGGTCTCACCAATATCAGCCGGCGATTTCGCGACTCGAATTCCAGCCGCCTCCATGGCTCTGATTTTCTGCGCCGCGGTTCCCTTCCCCCCTGAAATGATGGCGCCGGCATGGCCCATGCGGCGTCCCGGGGGCGCGGTCTGCCCCGCGATGAACCCGACGACGGGCTTCTTCATCTGGGTCTTCACATAGTCTGCCGCAATCTCTTCTGCGTTCCCGCCGATCTCTCCGATCATGACCACGGCTTCGGTTTGAGGATCGCGATTAAAGAGCTCGAGCGCATCCAGAAAAGTCGTGCCAATAATAGGATCTCCGCCGATACCGATCGCCGTGGATTGCCCAATCCCCCGCGTCGTGAGCTGATGAACCGCTTCGTAAGTCAGAGTGCCGGAGCGCGAGACGATTCCCACGGAACCTTCCTTATGGATGCGGGCGGGCATGATTCCAATTTTGCAGTGTCCGGGTGAGATGATTCCCGGACAGTTCGGCCCAATCAGTCGCGACCGCCGGTCCTGCAGAAATTCCCAGGCGCGCACCATGTCGAGCGTCGGAATGCCTTCGGTGATGCAGACGATTAATTCAATCTCGGCCTCGGCCGCTTCCATGATCGCATCCGCGGCGTAGGGCGGCGGCACAAAGATCACGGAAGTATCGGCCGCCGTCTTGTCCACGGCTTCCTGCACCGTATTGAAGATCGGCCAGCCCTCGTGCGTGGTGCCTCCCTTGCCCGGGGTCACGCCGCCGACAATCTGCGTCCCATATTCGGCGCACGCCTTGGCGTGAAAAGTTCCTTCCCGCCCGGTGAGTCCCTGCACGATCACCCGCGTTGACTTGTTTACCAGAATACTCATGATTTCGTCTTCGCTTTCATCTTTGCCATACTGAGCCAGCTAGGCGGTTCTTGCCGCAGCCACGACTTTTTCCGCTGCATCCTTCATGGTTTCAGCCACGATAAAATTCAGTCCCGATTGCTGAAGAATCTCCCGCCCCTTTTCAACATTCGTGCCTTCGAGGCGCAGCACGATAGGAAGCTGAATGGCGGTCTTGCGAGCCGCCTCGACCACTCCCGTGGCCAGCATGTCCACGCGGAGAATACCGCCAAAAATATTGATCAGAACGGCTTTCACATTCTTATCGCTCAGCAGGATTTCAAACGCGTGCGTGACCTGTTCGGCGTTCGCTCCTCCGCCTACATCAAGAAAGTTGGCCGGCATCCCACCCGCGTATTTGATGATGTCCATGGTGGCCATCGCCAGCCCCGCGCCGTTGACCATGCAACCCACATTTCCATCCAGTTTGATGTAGTTCAGGTTGTACTTTGAAGCTTCCACTTCGAGCGGATCTTCTTCGGTGACGTCGCGCAATTCGCGAAGCTCAGGATGGCGGAACATGGTGTTGTCATCGAAATTCATCTTGGCGTCGAGCGCGAAAAGGCGTCCATCGGTGGTCGTGATAAACGGATTGATCTCCATCAGCGAAGAATCAGTTTCCGCGAAAGCCCGGTACAGTCCGGTCATAAATTTGACTGCTTGGTTGATCTGCGTCCCCTTCAGTCCAAGGGCAAAGGCCAGCTTGCGTGCCTGAAACGCTTCCAGGCCCATTCCCGGATCGATGTATTCCTTGAGAATCGCCGCGGGATTCTCCGCCGCCACTTGTTCGATTTCCATTCCGCCGGCCACCGACGCCATGAACACGGGCCTCGCCTGGGCGCGATCGATGACGATACCCAGATAAAGTTCTTTTTCAATCGGCAGAGTCTCTTCGATCAGTAAACGCCGAACCACCCGGCCTTCGGGCCCGGTCTGATGGGTCACCAGGGTCATGCCCAGGATTCTGGTGGCCAACTCGGCCGCTTCCTGCACTGATTTGGCGATCTTGACCCCGCCGCCTTTGCCGCGTCCGCCGGCATGGATCTGCGCTTTGACGACGACTCCCGTAGCCCCGGCTTCAAAAAGCTTGCCGGCGGCTGTTTCCGCCGCTTCGCGGGTTTCGACCATCTCTCCGCGAGGCACTGCTACGCCATACTTCTTCAAAATATTCTTGGCCTGGTACTCATGAATTTTCATAGAGATTTCTGACTGGACCGACCGGCACTATCGCGCTTGCAGTTTGGGACAGGGGCTAGCAACATTTAATTTTATAGAAGCGTCACCGATAGGGCAAACCAGCCGGGTCTTGTGTTTTTTTACGGAATCCCTGGCGACCTGTGATCTCAGCGGCCGAGTGAAAAACGAAATCTTTAACCGCAAAGGTCGCAAAGAATGCAAAGGAGTCCAGGAGTGAAACTGGGATGCTCCCAACTGCATCGTTCGCAAGCCGGATCCCGAGGCTGCTTCCGAAACCGTGCTAATCTTTTATCCGACCCGGTCTGCGACCTCATGATCACCGACGTCCTGCAGCGTATTGCCAACCAGCGCGAATCACTCACGCGCGACGAAGCTCGCGCCGTGATGACGGAAGTATTCTCCGGCAGCGCCACGGACGCCCAGATTGCAGCGTTGCTAGTTGCGCTGCACATGAAGGGCGAATCTGTCGAAGAGATTGTGGGCTTTGCGGAGGCGATTCGCGCCGCGGCCGAACCCCTGCCCCTGCATCAGGATTTCACGGTATCGGTCAGCGGAACCGGGCGGAGCCCTCTGGTGGATACATGCGGCACCGGCGGGGATGCCCGGGGAACATTCAATATTTCGACCGCCACCGCATTCGTGGTCGCCGGCGCCGGGGTACGCGTAGCCAAGCACGGCAATCGAAGTCTGAGCTCCAAGTGCGGCTCGGCCGACGTGATGGAGGCTCTGGGTGTCAGGATCAGCCTGCCCAGCGCCGTTCTGGCTACATGCCTCGAAGAAATTGGCCTCGTCTTCCTTTTCGCGCCGGCCATGCATTCGGCGATGAAGTACGTGCAGCCCGCGCGTCGTGAACTTCGGCTGCGCACAATCTTCAACCTGCTCGGGCCCCTCACCAACCCTGCCCGCGCGTCGGCCCAGGTGGTCGGCGTCTATTCTCTCGATCTGGTGGAAAAAGTAGCCGAGGCGCTCAGCATGTTGGGCACGCATCGCGCCCTGGTGGTTCACGGGCTCGATGGCCTGGACGAGGTTACGATCACGGGACCAACCCGGATCGCTGAAGTTCGCGAAGGAAACGTCCGCTGCTACGAAGTAACGCCGGAAGAGTTCGGCATCAAACGGGCTTCGCTGGGAGATATCTCGGGCGGGGACGCGGAAGCCAATGCTGCCATCATTCGCGATATCCTCGCGGGAAGGAAATCGCCCCGCCGGGATGTTGTACTGCTGAACGCGGCCGCCGCGCTGGTCGCAGCCGGCAAAACCGACCATCTGGCCGATGCATTGCCTGCCGCGATAGAGTCCATCGATTCCGGCTCGGCAACCGCCAAGCTCAACGCGCTGGTGGATTTTACCAGCACCTACATGTAAGTGAGCCGGCTGCGGAACTCCTAATGAGGCTTCCGGAGGTCCTTCGCCAGAAGTCCGGCATCCACTGTCTGTCCCCGCGCACCCGCCTTCAATCTTTCAATCTGCTGCAGATGGTTCGCTCCGTGCGTCCCCATCCTTTCGATCAGCTGCGCTACGGTAAACGGATCCTTCATTTCAGGATGGTGGGCAGATTTCTGCAAATCCGCCTGCGCCAGACGCCGCAAGAGCCTCAGGTTCGAATGCCGGTTCAGCCCGTAGAGAGCGATGAGTTCGGCAGGCGGCGTATCGAGATAGTTGAGGTTCCGCGCCCAATCGTCCTGGTCCATCGGCGAAATCACCGGCGCTTTGTCCGCCAGCATCTGCCGCAACCGGTGCGCGTACACAATCTCGACGTCCGCCAGATGGCCAAGTATCTCGATGATGCACCATTTGTCCGGCGCGGGCTTGTAGCGCAACACTTCCTGCGGCAAACCGGATACCGCCGCCGCCACCTGCTTCGGGCTCATTTCTGCCGCCTCGAGGTGCTTCTTCAAGTCGCCGTCTGTCATAAAAGCTCCCGCTCTACGATTGCTGATTTACACAACTTAAAAATTACACAATGACTTTCTGCATCCACTGCGCAACTTCCACCTTCCACCCCAACTCTTTCGTGATCGCATCCCGCAGCAGCGATGACGCCGAAACTTCGCCGTGCACCAGGTAGGTCGTCTCCGGCTTTGCCGCAAACGTACGCAACCACTCCAGCAACTCCGGCGTATCGGCATGATCGCTGAATTGTTCAAGGGTCGCTATCTCTGCCCGGATGGGTACGTTCTCGCTGAAGATGCGAACTTCGGAGGCGCCGCTCTTGATGGTGGCCCCGCGCGTTCCGGGAGCCTGAAACCCGATGAAGATGACTGTATTTCTAGGATCGGGAAGGCGCTGCATCAGGTGGTGCAGGATGCGCCCGCCGGTGACCATGCCACTGGAAGAAACAATGATCGACGGGAACTTCGAGTTGTTGATTTGCTTCGACTCTTCGGGCGTCAGCGCGAAATGGAATCCCGGCCATTGCAAAGGCGACCCGTATTGCCTGATCAACCGGCAGGTCTCATCGCTGCACTCTTCCGCATGCTTGAGGAAAACCTCCACCGCCCTGATCGCCATCGGACTATCGCAGTACACCGGAAGGCGGGGGATTTTCCCGGATTCCATCAGTTCCTTGATCACGAACAAAAACTTTTGGGTACGTTCCACGGCAAAGGCAGGCACGATCACGCTGCCGCCCCGCTCCGCGGTTTGCCGGATGATCGCGGCCAGCTTCGGCCTGGGATCGTCCGTAGGATGCTGCCGGTTGCCGTACGTGGACTCCATCACCAGGATGTCAGCGGCTTCGCCTTCGGTGGGTCCTGAACGCACAACTTTCCCCGGAGCTGTCTCCTGATGGCGCACTCGGCCGATATCTCCGCTGAACAGCAGTTTCCTGGCTCGAGGTTTCAGATTGAGTGTAAGCTCCACCATCGCCGATCCCAGAATGTGGGCTGCAGCAACAAAGCGAAACGACGCTTCGGGCGAGAGCTGCACGGTTTCTTTGAACTGCACCGGCCGAAAATGCTGCAGGGAATCCTGCGCTTCCGCGAGCGTGTACAGCGGCAAGGCCGGGTTGTGCTTCGACTTTTTATGCCGGTTATAGAATCGTGCGTCTTCTTCCTGCAGATGCCCAGAATCGGGAAGAATGATGCCGCACAAATCAATGGTGGAAGGCGTGGCATAGACCGGGCCGCGAAAACCTTCCCTCACCAGCCTCGGAATCCACCCGCAGTGGTCCAGATGTGCGTGAGTCAGAATCACGGCGTCGATTTCGGCTGCGGGCACTGGCGTTGGCTGCCAGTTCCGTTCCCGCCATTCCTTGGCTCCCTGAAACATGCCGCAATCGACCAGCAGCTGAAACCCGGCTCTGCCGTCAGAGTCAGAACTGGTATTGACCAGATGCTTCGACCCGGTAACCGTGCCCGCAGCGCCGAGAAACTGTATGTAGGCCAATAGCCCTCCTTAATCTAAATCTTCAATTCCTCTTTACCGGAGCGTCGATCTTGTACACATTGTTACTCATGTCGCTCTCCGGGACGCCGCCGTCATTCACTACGATCTCCCGGGGCGTGGAGGCGGCTTCGATGCGGATGGTGACTTTCGATTTTGCGCCGACTTGCACCCGTTTGATGACCTCGCCCTCGTCCATCCTGAGAATCACGGCTATCTCGGCGCCTGCGTTCCCGAGGTTTTCAAGCGTTGCTGTCACGACGTGCGCGCTCCCTGCACTCACCCACGGATACACCGCAGGCAGGCGAATATCCGGCAGTCCCCGGTCGTGATACACCCAGTCATCGAAGAACCATTGCAGGCCGGCGTCGCTCTGCAATTTTTTTCCTGGCGAATCCGCGATTTGAGGTTCCGAAGCCTGCGATTTCGGGATTTGCGTTCCCTTTATTTGCCCTTCGATCAGATGCTGCATATACGCGGGCGTGGTGTCGTCCTCGGGACGATAGGCCGCCAGGGCCTTCTTAAGCGCATCTTCGCCGATCATCTCGCGCATCATCCACCAGACGTACAACGCCTTGCTGCGGTAAAGGTCCTCGATGCTGGTTCTGATGAGCGACTCGTCTGTTCCCGCATTCCGGGCGCGCGTTTCCTGCAATGCTCTTTCCGCTTCCGCCAGAGCGCTGCGATGCAGGCCCATGAAGTCGAGGGCCGCCTGGCGTCCGCGCTCCCGTTCCATGTAAGCGGCCTGGGCAAAATGCGCCAGGCCTTCGTAGATCCACGGGCGCGCAGAGAAGAATGCGGCGTGCGTCAACTGGTGAACCGCGGTCAGGCGGGCGAGTGTCGAGTCGTTGTTCAGAGGCGTCAGCAGCATGCTTCCACTCTCGTAGGGCGCCGCCTCGGGATCGTTCAACTCCACAACTTTTGCCCTGACCTCAGTCCGCCCTCGCATCGTCCCGAACCAGTCGCTGACAAAAGGCGCTACCAATCGCGCCGCCAGTGCATAGGTCTCAGCAGCGGCCTTATGGTCCTGCAGGTAAGAAATATTGACAGGCGGCTGGTCCAGAGCGTCAAAAGCGCCGATGACAAAGAGTGGCACTTTCTGCCCAACCGGGTGAAACGCACATTCGATTACGTTCTCATCTGCCCTCCCCGTCGGTTCGCCAGGCCGCGATCCGCCGGCGTCGCCATTGCACAGCAGGAGAGCAGGCGCGCCCTCGCCGGAATTGCTCAGCTTGATCTTCATATCGCTCTGCTGCTCACGCGCTTTCCATCTCGCGACCGTTTCAAGAACGCTGTTTCCTTCCGACAAGTTTGCCGATTCGGTCGCCACGGGATACCACGCCACATATCCGATCCCGCGCACGGCCGTGAATGTTTTGCCGATCTGGTCCCAATCGCTATGCCGTGCCACGTCGGCGGGCACGCCGATGCGCGCCAGGCGCGTGCCATCCAGCGGGATGGTGCCTTCATACCCAATTTCCAGGTCTACCTCGCTCTTCGGTTGGACATCCACGGGAAAAGTCACCAGCGCCTCCGAGAGTGCGCCGGTGTGATCGATGTCGGAAGTATAGGGTTGGGAAACAAACTGAACCGGGCTGCCGTCGATTTGGATCGATCTCCAATCCAGGCTGGATGAAACTTGGAGTGCAACATTCTTCTGAGCCACGGCCGAATCATTTCGCAACCTGATGTTGCCGCGCACCGCCAGGCGGCGCTGCTCAGGTTCGATGCGAACATCCAAATTGTAAGTGGTGAAGGTAAAGGCCTCGCGATCAATAGCCCGAGCCTGAACCAGCAGGGCGCAGAAAACACAAATGAGGCGCAGAACCT
Source organism: Terriglobia bacterium (assembly GCA_963814725.1). Classification (GTDB taxonomy): domain Bacteria; phylum Acidobacteriota; class Terriglobia; order Terriglobales; family Acidobacteriaceae; genus JAIQFF01. The sequence goes on along the minus strand of CAWFDY010000008.1, from coordinate 429,572 downwards.
GCTTCTTCATTTTGCGTCCGCGGGCCGCCCGGCGTGGCCACATACATTTTTCATAGCCAGCACTACCAAGCTCAGAGCCATCATTTCAGGATTGAAGATTCCAGATTTCAGATTGAGAAGCCACTATCAGCCTGCATCGATCGGTTTGATTCTTGAGTCTGAGATCTTCCATTCGGATTTTATTTCCGGCGTTGCCGGACCACCTCGTACAACATGACTCCCGCTGCCACTGAGACATTCAGCGAGGGAACCTTGCCAAGCATGGGAATGGAAACTAGGAAGTCACACTTTTTTGCCACCAAATCATGTACTCCCTTCCCTTCCGAGCCCAGAACAATTGCGCAATCCATTTTGTAATCTAGTGCGTCGTAATTTTGCGTGCCGCGTTCATCCAACCCGACGATCCATAGATTTTTCGCCTTCAGTTCCTCCAGCGTGCGGGCGATGTTCGTGACCTTGGCAATGGGAAGATGTTCGCTTGCGCCGGCCGAAGCCTTGGTTACGGTGGCCGTCACCCCTGCGGCGCGGCGCTCGGGAATCACCACGCCGTCCGCGCCCGAAGCGTCCGCGGTGCGAAGAATCGCACCCAGATTGTGGGGATCTTCAATTCCATCCAGTACCACCAGCAGCGAATATTCTCCGCGCTTGGCCGCAACCACGTCATCCAGATCGATGTAACGTTTGCCCGAAGTGATGGCGACTACGCCCTGGTGTGCGTTGTTTCCAGCCATCTGATCGAGTTCCGCGCGCGGCAGAAATCGCACCGCGACGCCGTTGCGCCGGCAATCTTCCACTAAACGCTGCAGCCGCAGGTCGTGACGCTCTTTCAGCACCCCGACCCATTCGAATGATCGGCCGCGCGCTTTCAGCGCTTCCACGACAGCATTAATCCCGTAGATATAATTCATCGAGTTGTAAGTTTACCGCCTGACCAGCTTCGCGCGCGAGGCCAAGGCTCCCTTCGTGGCTGTTTGCGTCTTTTGCGACGAACGCTCTCATTGAAGGTAGCGCTGGCGTCCCGCCGGCCCGAGATGCTCGCCGGACAGCCGGCGAGACGCCGGCGCTACAATGGTCAACCGGACCCGCTCTGGCGTATGCTCCAGGATGGAACTTTGCTCACCCACTCGCTATACTTTGGATGCCCCGCGAGGAGAAGGAATGACCCTGTCCGCAGTCATCGTGGACGATGAACAACTGGCCCGCGACGAACTTGCTTTCCTGCTGAAGGATGTCGAAGACGTACACGTGGTGGCTCAGGGGAAAAACGGGGTCGAAGGCGTCAACCTTATCCGCGAACACAATCCCGACCTGGTCTTCCTCGATGTCCAGATGCCGGGCCTCGACGGCTTCGGCGTCATCAAGAAATTGCTCGACAAGAAAATCGTCCTGCCGAAGATCGTCTTCGCCACCGCATTCGACCAATATGCAGTCAAGGCGTTCGAAGTGAACGCCGTCGATTACCTGCTCAAGCCTTTCGATAAGAAACGGGTGGCGCAGTCGGTGCAGAAAGTGCGCGCCAAGATGGAATCGGGCAGCAGTTCATCGGACAAGATCGAGTCCCTGGTGCGGATGCTCGAGATGCAGAAGCCGGCTGCGAAGATTCTGATCAAATCGGCGGGGCGCCTTTTTCTGGTCAATCAGAAAGACATCGGCTTCGCCTCGATTGAAGAAGGCGTGATCACGGTCGTGACCAGCGGGCCCAGCGGAATCGAGGGACAGTCCAACTGCCGCACCCTCGAAGAGTTACTGGACAGCCTCGATCCCAATCTTTTCTGGCGCGCGCATCGCTCTTACCTGGTGAACATCAACCGCATCAAAGAGGTCGTCCCCTGGTTCAAGAGTTCCTACCAGCTCCGAATGGACGACAAAAAACAAACCGAAATTCCGGTAAGCCGGGCCCAGACGAAGCGCCTGCGCGAACTCTTCGGACTCTAGAAAAGCGCTCGCAGCTCTGTCATCCCGACCGGAGCGAAGCGCAGCGAGCGCAGTAGAGGGACCTGGTGTTGTGAGCAGCTCCCGGCGTTCAAAGCTTGAACCGCAAAGGACGCCAAGGGCGCGAAGGAACACATCGCACGGGCGTGCCATCGACAAGCTGCCTCTGAGACTTCAATCTAAACCCTGCCATCTGCGATCGGAAAGGCTACAGCAAATCAAGCAGCCAGCGCCTCTAACGCGATCCGATTGCGGATCACAAGCGTCGAACCTTCCAGGCGAATCAGTTCCTTTTTCTTCAATTCACTCAACAGGCGCGTAACCGTCTCGCGCGACGATCCAATCATCTGCGCAATTTCTTCGTGGGTCATGCTCGAGCGAATGCGGATTTCCCGTGCTTCGCCCTCTTTTTCGTGGGCCCCGCTCCATGAGAGCAACAACCGCGCCAGCTTCCCTGCGGACGAGCGCGCCAAAACCAATTCATGCATGTCCCGGTAGGCAGACTGGAATTCGCGGCTCAGCGCCTGCGCGGAGTGTAACCCCAGTTCTCCATAGCGATCGAGCAGCTTCATCACGGCCTCGCGGTTGATAAAGTTCACCTGGCAGGGCCCCGCTGTTTCCGCCGTCACTTCGTAGGATGTCCCTGAAATTACGGCGCTCAAGCCCAGCGCTTCACCGGGCTCAGCCATTTTGAGGATGAGCACTTTTCCGTCGCGAGAGGTGGTTGAAAGTTTGACTTTACCGGAGCACAGAACCATCGCACCTCGCGGCGTCTGGCCTTCCACGAATAAAATTGCACCGCCAGGGTACGTACTCAGATGGCTGGCCGCACTGAAAGATTTCAGCACATCGGGGGACAAGCCGCAGAACCATTTGTCTTTTCTGAGCTTGCAGACGACGCAATTCTCGATAATTTCCAGTCCGTACGGCGTGTTCATCATGCGCACCACCTTGCTGACATTCGACTTGTTCTCTGGCCTTTCCGGACCGCGGGTTTCGACCCTTGGTCTTTAAGCGGCAGCTAAATATTCTTCTTTTTGCGCCAGCCACCAGGCCGCGGTCCGTTGAGTCTGCCCTGGCATTTTTATGAATTTGACTAGTTCCCATCCGGCACCGGCATCGGAGTACCTGCGCCACTGTATTCCGCAGGCAAACAGATACAGAGGGTCGATGCCCGGCGGATCCGGCTGCGTGGGTCGGATCTCCACGACCGGCTGCGGCCTTACCGGACGGAGGTCTTGGTGGTCATTACAGTCTCGCCGGAGCGTGGCGCTGCTTCTGTCCTCAGCTGAGGCCGCAGCAGGCGGCGGCATTCCTTCGAAGGGAAGGGCTCTGACTCGACAGCGTAAGTTCCGTTCCGATAACAACACTTCGGCCCTCGTCTCCAGGCGTCCAAAATTGCACGCTAGCGGAATCGCTCAGCCTCGCATGTGTTTTTGGGGATTGTAAGGCACCTACGGGTGAGTGCCGGACGCGACAACTATTGCAGATAGAGTTCCAAACACGGCTTAGTATCTAACTGGCGGCAAACACACTGCATTTATCTGTCGGGAGCAAGCCTGGCAAACGGTGATGCTGCCGGTACTACGGCACTGTGCCGATACGTCGTCATTCCAGGTCCTTATCCGTATTCCTGGCGTGCAATTCCCATCTTCAAAATTCTCGACTGCAGCGTGGTGCGCTTCATTCCCAGTCTTACCGCCGCTCCATGCGGTCCTGCAATGATCCCCCCGGTGTCGCGCAGAACGCGGATAATGTATTGCCGCTCCAAACTTTCCAGAGTCCCGTCGCTGTTCAAGCCTTCATTATCGCGTCGAAGCTCCGCCAGGGGAGCATTGAGGACGCGTCCATCCGTGAGGATTACGGATCGCTCCATAAGATTTTCGAGTTCGCGCACATTGCCCGGCCACTCCCAGTTCACGAGTGCATTCATGGTAGCGCCGGAAATGGTGTCAATCTGCTTGTTCATTTCGCGGGAGAACTTTTGCACGAAATGTCTCACCAGCAGCGGGATGTCCGATTTCCGCTCGCTCAGGGAGGGCATCCGGACCGGAAAGACGTTCAGGCGGTAGTACAAGTCGCTGCGGAATTCCTTTTCCGCGACCGCGTTGGCGAGGTCGCGGTTGGTGGCTGCAATGAGCCGTATGTCCACCTTAATCGTACGCGTGCTGCCCAACCTCTCGAACTCCTGATCCTGCAGGACGCGCAGCAGTTTGGGCTGCAGTTCGAGTGGAATATCTCCCACTTCGTCGAGAAACAGGCTTCCCTTGTCCGCCGTCTCCAGCCGACCGATCTTTTGGCTGATGGCGCCGGTGAAAGCGCCCCGTTCGTGTCCGAAGAGTTCGCTTTCCAGCAGGCCGGTCGGGATGGCGGCGCAGTTCAGCTTCACAAAAACCCGCTCCTTGCGGCTACTCATGCGGTGAATGGCCCGCGCGATCAACTCCTTTCCGGTTCCCGTGTCTCCCAGGATCATGACCGTGGCATCGCTGGGCGCAACCGTTCTGGCCTGGGCGAGTACCCGTTTCAGTGCCGGACTCTCTCCCACAATTTCCTCGAAGTTCAGTTCGCTGCGGATTTCCTCTTCCAGGTAGAGTTTCTCATTGGCCAGCTTCTCGGTGAGCTGTGCAATCTCGCGATAGGATCGGGCATTGTCCAGGGCCACCGCGACCTGCGCCGCTACCTTTTCTAAAAAGCCCACGTCCGGGTCAGTGAAAGCATTCGGCTCCTTGCTGGCCAGATTCAGCGTCCCAAGCTCGCCTTTGCGCGTGGTCAAAGGGATACAGCAGAGGGACTCGATGCCATGTTTCAGCATCTCGTTTACGAATTTGGACTGAATTCCCAGCAGATCTTCTCGCGAGAAAATCTTGGTCGCCCGCTCGGTTAACGCGTGGCCCGCCGGCGTGTCTTTTACAGGAAGGGTCGTGTCGATGCCTGCCAGCCCCTGGGTCAGCGGGGAATCGAGAGGATAAAGCGACAACGAGTGAGTAGATTCGTCATACACGGCCACGCTGGCGTAGTCATACCGGATCATCCGGCGCATAAATCCTGAAATGACCGGGAAAAGCTTTTGCAGGTCGCGGTTTGTCACCAGCGTGTTGTTCACCTCCAGCAGCATCTGGAGTCGTTCTTTTTCCCGTACCAGCGCCTCGCTCGTCAGAGCGTTCTCCACCGCCACGGCGACCAGTTTCGCCACGCTCGGCAGAAGGCGCATATCCTTTTCGCTGTAGGCATTGAGTTGAGCATTGCCCAGACCCAGCGCACCCAAACGCTTTTGCGAGGTGGTCAAAGGGAACCAACAGTAGGACCGCAATCCCCCCGCACGCAGAATAGCCAGGATCTCCGGGAATCGCGGTTCTGCCTCCAGGTCGGGTACTACGATGGCTTGCTGGTTCTGCCACGCCCATCCCGACGGCGATTCATGCACGAATTTCTCCGCCGAAATCGGGCGATCCGCACTCTTCGCCCAAAATTGGCCGCGCATCACATTTTTTACGGGATCGTACAGGGCGAAGTGAGCAGCGTCTGCTGCCCCGATCTCGAACAGCCGTCCGGCCATCGCGACAAACAGCTCCGGCAGCCTGTGATGGCGAGCCACCAGGTCCGCCATCTCAAGAAAAGCTTCGAAGCGCAGCAGTTCCGGGTCAGTCTCGAAATTACTTTGTTCGGTACTCAATTTGCGCGAGCCCCACAGACTCCCCCTCGGCAAACTGCTGAATTATAGCTCCAGGACTCAGGTGGGAGTCACCTTATTTTTCAGCTTGTTCCATTTCCGGAAATGATCGCGGCAGAGGATTCTTCCGATCACCCTCTGTGGAATTCAGCTTTTCAGAACAAACTTGGCGGTACAGGCCGGATTAGAGCAGAGCCACGAACTTCGCCGCGTGCGAAGGGTACTGCATAAGCGCGATCTGACTCGCCAGACCCCTTACATACTGATAGTTGTCAGCCAGCTTGCCGTAGGAGATTCGGGCTCCGGGAAACAGCCATCGCACATAGAGCTTAACCCTTGAAAGAAGCGCGTACGCCCGCAGCCTCAGGGCGCTGTCAATCAGTTGCCTGCCAGCCTCGGCGATTCGGGGATCAACATTGCGAGCGGCAACTTCTCCCAGGCGCAACAGGAAAGCCGCATTGTGAGAGGTGTTGCGGATATATTCCAGCGCGGCTCCTGCACGTTCGCGCTGCAGCGCGTGAAAATCGCGAGGACGCAGATGGGCTCGCAAAAACTCTTCTTCCCTGGGAGCCACAAGATTCCGGAAAGCTTCGAGATCGACTGGCCGGATGCGCCCCGCCAGATCTTCCAGCCGGTTCACGGAAAAGTTCTGGCCGCCTTCTATATGAAGAAGTAGAAGGAGGATCGCGATGGCCACGAAGATTAAAGTGAAAGAAAGAATCATTGCAGTAGCAGGCGTTGCAGTTCAGCATTCCAGCGCTCGAGATCGTTTTCCGGCAACTCCTTGATCGTGCTCTCTGCCGCTTGCGGGGCCAGCAGATATACCAGCCAGATGACGACGCAACAATGATAAGTCGCCATGGTGACTAAATCGAAGGCGGCCACCGGCCCGGCCCAGGCCCGCATGGTCTCCGTCGCCAGATCAACGCTGGCGAATATTCCAAGGCCAAAGGCAATTCCGTAGGTCAGGCTGCGCCAGGACAGACTGAAACACGACGAGAATCCAACCAGAAGCAGCAGCAATCCGCTCTGCATTACACTCACGGAAAGATCCATGAGATGGATGCTCGAAAGAATCGGGAACGTGCCATCCCTGGGCGCACGGGCGGCCACCACGATGGCGGCAAACAACAGCAGTACGAACGCTCCCCTGAAAAGAACTCGAATCAGTTGCCGGAGGGCAGGATAGTTTTGGAAGACGCTGGAAAAGACCTCCATGATGATCCCGAACCGGAGGGTAACGTCAACCGCGAGTCCCGCCCAATGAAAACGCCAGTACTGGTCAGCCGAGACAGCGGCGCTGTGATCGAGAATGAAGAGTGTCCCCTCCTCCACAATCTGGAAAGTCGTATAAGCGAAAAACACGGGAAACTCGCGAAACAAACCCCGCCGCAACATAACGGCCGCAAGGATTATCTGCAGGGCATGGGGTGCAATCCAGAGGTAGTGCCAGAGGAATGAATGAGAATACATGGCGACCGCGCGGGAAACTATATCCCGTTTTCCGGCCGGCCGCAAACCAATGCCAGGGAGGTGGCGTCCTGATGCGCAAGACTTTGCTCCTTTGCGTTGTTTGCGAACTTTGCGGTTTAGGCTTTTAGATCTCCGCAGCTATCTGAAAAGACAAAGGCTTAAACTGCAAAGTTCGCAAAGGACGCAAAAGGAACCCTGGATTGATGGCATCTCAGGACGGGAAGCCCAGGTCGATCGCTCCGGTCGACTCTGGGCCTCTCGTGTGGCTGCCGATCTTTACCAGCCGGTAGTGCTGGTTATGGTTTACACATCTGTCCCGGCTGACATTGCGGTCTTGGACCTCCGTCTGCCTGAACCTGGATTGGGTTGGAAAGCGCGCCTGCAAGCAGTAAGCTTCCGACGAGTAACAGCAAGAAAGTTTTCACGATGGAACTCCTTTTCGAGTGGAATGGGAAGTTCAACCGTGGTAACTTCGGCTTTAATTGAGGGGTTTTCGCACAGAAGCGGAAACGGTACGGTTTTCTGAAATCAGGAAAATGACGCTCAAATCAGCTCTCGAAGATGTGCTGGGAACGACTCTCAACGGGGTCGCGGGCATTGCCGGAAAAATCGAATACGTGGCGGGATTGCGGGACGCGGCGTCAGGCACTTACTCGCACTGGGGACTGCAGCGAGCTTACGGAGAATCCGCTGCGCAGCACGCTTTTGCCGAAGCCCATCGCCTCGTGTTTCTCAGACTTTTGCGCACGCCTCTGTCTGAGTTGCGCGACGACGTAGAGGTTTCGAGCAGGACATTAGAGATGAGCGAGAGTGAATATGTGGACGGGCTGCGAGCCCGCTGGCAGGCTTTGCTGCCGAAGGATTTGGGCGGTGGCTCCGCCCGGCACTTCAGTTCAGTGCTGCACGCTCTTTCGATTCTGGTTTCAACGCGGGCAAAGACTCCACCGGAAGCCAGTCCCCCAGCTTGAGCGCAATCCCCACCACCTGGCCGATCACTTCCGCATCCTGCGGGTGGCGTAACATGCGCGCGGGCACCGGCGACAGGGGATGCGATTGCAGCATGATCTGCTCGCCCTCCAGGCTGCACCAGCAGCAGGTATAACCATCGCGAGTTTCCACGAAGTAGATCGGGCGCTCGAGTTCCGTGCGCCACATTCCCGCCACGATCTTGCTTTTGCTTTCATCCACCTGAAGGAACGTTCCCGGCGGCAGCAGCGGATACATGGTTAAATCCTCGCTGCCGATGTAGCCATACATGTATTTTCCGCTGCTTAAATTCGCCAGATACGCCAGCGGCACCATGCCCCACTGTTCCACCATGCGGCTGAGGTTGGCGCTCCGCCGGGGATCGAATGCGGGATCGAGGCGCGTTGGTATGGTCACTACGGAGGTGCCTTGCAAGGTTTCTTCGAAATGCGACTTGGGAGGCAGGTTCAGCTGTAAGTCAGCCGAGGAGTGACTGAGGTCGATGCCATACCAGGCCAGCACCTCGCGCAGGTCGCAGCGATAAATGATCGAAAGCGAGTACAGGCGGAAGATGTTGGGAACCAATCCCTTGGTTTCAATGTCGGACAATCGGCTGGGGCCGACCGAGAATTCGTCATTTCCATGCCGTTCCGCGATGCGGGAGCTGGCGCTCTCCACTTCTCGCATGGTCAGTCCTAAGCGTTCGCGCAGACCCCGCAGGTTGAATCCGGCGGCCAATATCGCGATTCTGCCTTCAGGAGGCTGCATGCAGAAGATGCCTGGGCCTAGCGACGAACACCACCCTACAGGAGCCGTCTAATTCGCACCTGACAAGTCTCGATCAACAAAGTCATCAACTAAGTCTTGGTCAACAAAGTCTGATCATAAGAACCTGGACGTTCGCTTGCTTCATCGGGTTGATGCGCGGCCTTCCGGCAACGCAGCAACATAAACCAAAGTTTAGCGGCTTGCAAAGAACTTTTATCCTGGATAAAAATTATCGATGCGCGCAATCGATGAATTCGCTGGTCCACATTATGCGAAACCTTCATTTCGATGGAATGGCACCAGCGTGCTACTGGAAGGAAATCGGGTCCGTCCGCAGTTATAATCGAACTCATGGCACGGGGCTGGGAGAGCAAGTCGGTGGAGGAACAACAGGCGGCGGCCAGCACGCAGATCGAGTCAAAACAACGACTTACGCCGGAGCAGGCGGCGCATAGCCAGGCTCGGCAGTCAATTGAGTTGTCGCGCCGCATGGTCCTTCAGCAGCTCGAATCCGCGCACCACCCTCGCCACCGTCAAATGCTCGAAAGCGCCCTTTCCGACCTTGAGGCACGGCTCGCACGCATGGGCTAGGTCTATGGTTTGGTTGAGCGCGGATATTCCTGAAGTATAATGGTTGCAATCCCCCATGAAAGCTTACGTTTACGTGTCTCTCAAGAAGAGCGTTCTCGATCCGCAGGGCAAGACGATCCAGGGCGCGCTTAAGAAAATGGGATGTAAAGGCTTGGCAGAGGTTCGCCAGGGCAAATATTTCGAGCTCACGCTCGATAGCGGCCTTAACCGGAACGAAGTTGAGGCGGAAGTAACGCGTATTGCTCGCGACGTCCTGACCAATCCGGTGATTGAAGAGTTTCGCTTCTCCCTCGAAGATTAGCCGAATTCCCCGGTTCGGTGGCGCAGGTCAGTCCTGCTTTGGCAGGCTGGTTACAGAACGCGTGCTATGCGTTCTGAAGTAGTGGCCGGATTTTAACTCACAAAAAAAGACATTCGGTTTCCCCCGGGCCGAAAAAGGGAGCATTCGCATGTGCGGCATAGTCGGATACGTTGGCAAGAAGCGGGTCGTACCGGTCATCATCGAGGGACTTCGACGGCTTGAATACCGCGGCTACGATTCCGCCGGGATTGCGGTTTGCGGCAATGGCGACGGCTTGCAGATTCGCCGGGCTGAGGGAAAGCTGCGCAATCTGGAGGAAGTAATCCGCCTCAAGCCGCTCGACGGAACTTACGGAATCGGCCACACCCGCTGGGCCACGCACGGCCGCCCCACCGAAGAAAACGCCCATCCGCATCGGGACTGCACCGGGCGCATTGTCGTTGTGCACAATGGAATCATCGAAAACTACGTTTCTCTGAAGCGCAAGCTGATCGAAGAAGGCCACAAGTTCACCACCGAGACCGATACCGAAGTCATTGCGCACCTGGTCGAGAAATATTTCCTGAAGACCGCGAATGGCCATCGCCCGTCGCTCGAGGAGTGCGTCCGCAAGACGGTCGGACAACTGACCGGCGTGTTCGCGCTGGCTGTAATCGCAGTCGATGAGCCCAACAAGATCGTCGCCGCCCGCAATGGCCCGCCCGCCGTGATTGGCCTGGGCAAGGACGAGTACTTCGTCGCCTCCGATGTTCCCGCGATTCTTTACCACACGCGCGACCTGTTCTTTCTCGGCGACGGCGACATGGCTGTGATCACGCCCGAAGGTGTGCAGCTTACCGACTTCAACGGACAACCCGTCGTCCGCCAGGTTCAGCACGTTACCTGGGACCCCATCATGGCCGAAAAAGGCGGCTTCAAGCATTTCATGCTGAAGGAGATTTACGAACAGCCGCGTTCCGTCCGTGACACCACGCTGGGACGCGTATCTCAGGAAACCGGCCACGTCTTTCTCGATGAGATGGAAATCACCGAAGCCGAGTTCAAAAACGCCAAGAAAATCAATATCGCCGCCTGCGGCACCAGCTGGCACGCAGCGCAGGCCGGTAAATTCATGATCGAACGGATGGCGCGAATTCCGGTCGAGGTGGATTACGCCAGCGAGTGGCGCTACCGCGATCCCATCATCGCCGCCGACACTCTCACCATGCTCATCACGCAGTCGGGTGAGACGGCCGACACCATTGCTGCGCAACGGGAAGCCAAGGCTAAAGGTTCGAAGACGCTGGCCATCTGCAACGTGGTAGGTTCGATGATCACGCGCGAGGCGGCGGGCACCATCTATACACACGCCGGTCCCGAGATTGGCGTCGCTTCAACCAAGGCCTTTACCGCGCAGCTCACAGCACTTTACTTATTTGCCCTCTACCTGGCGCAGCAGCGCGGCACGCTCAGCGCCGACCAGGCCAAGGACGCAATCCAGGAACTCACGCGCATCCCCGGCAAGCTGGAACATCTGCTCACCCGCGAGGAAGAGTGCGAAGACCTCGCCAAGGAATACTCGCGTTCGCAGGACTTCCTTTTCTTGGGACGCGGCATTCACTATCCGATTGCCCTCGAAGGCGCGCTCAAGTTGAAGGAAGTCTCGTATATCCACGCGGAAGGCTATCCGGCTGGTGAGATGAAGCACGGCCCCAATGCGCTGATCGACGAGAATCTTCCGGTAGTGATCATTGCGACCCGCGATCCCAAGGATGCGCTGTCGATGACGCGCTACGAAAAAACCTGCTCCAACCTCAAAGAGGTGAAAGCCCGCTCCGGCATGATCATCGCGCTTGCCACCGAAGGCGACGAGGACATAAAAGAAGCCGCGGACCACGTGCTGTACGTTCCCCCGGCGCCGGAAGAACTGCTGCCGATTCTAGAAATCGTCCCGCTGCAGTTGCTGGCCTATCACATTGCAGTGCGCCGTGGCTGCGACGTCGATCAGCCCAGGAATCTGGCGAAGTCGGTGACGGTGGAGTAGGGTGGCCAGTTCTATCTTGTCGCTAGGTTCGGCCCAACGAACCCGTTACCATAGAGAACGCGATCCAAGGAAGCGCGGTTGCGTCATTCAAGAAGTGCGCGACCATCGCCGGGAGCAAGCTGCGGCGTCCAAGCAGGTAAGAAATTCCCCACATCATGCCCAGAAGCGCGGTGGGAATCATGACCCCGAGCCACGGGAAAAATCCCTGATTTAGATAGCCAGCGTGTGCCAGTCCGAACGCGACGCCGGGCGTAACGACTTGCGTGACCTTGCCGTAGCCGGCGTTAGAAAATTCAGTCATCAGAAAGGCGCGAAACAGGACCTCTTCACAGAATCCAGCTGTGCTGCCCAAGAGAAGTGCGGCAGCGAGATGAAATCCAGGCGGCATGAATGCATACAAGATAGGTATATGCATTCTGGGCAGGAACCGGAGATTGCTGCCGATCGAAAGGGCCGCAAAGAGGAGCGCCATGACCCAGGCGGGCCATGTTCCGAAGCGCCAAACGCCAATGTCTGCGAAGGAGGATCCGCGGGTTCGCAATACAAACCAAACCGCAACTACAAAGAACCACTCCACGATCACGCCTCCAAGAATCCAAAGCAGGAAGCGCTGCTCAGACGAGCCATGTACCGCCGCCGGAATGAGCCGTGAAATGAGTCGGGAAACAACCCAAATCGCGGCAGGGATGCCAAGGCCTATGATCAAAGATTCCAGCCAGCAAGCGAGCCGGCCGGACGAGGGGTTAACCGCCTGAATCCCTGAGACATGTGTGTTCATGGTCGCGAATCTCCGGCGATATGGAGTTAGGCAAAAAGATCTCCCTCCGGGACTGTACGAGAAGTCCCAAAAAAAAGTTCGATCCGGAGCAGCTTTTTTCACCAGCCGGCTGCGTGCAGATTACGCCCGCATCCCGCGACCGGATCACTTCATCTACAATTTTGTAGATGGCTCCATTTCAGTCCTTCCGCGCGCGGCTCGTTCAATCCAACTGGCTTTCTGAAATCACGCGCCATCTCGAATTCGAGATGCAGGGCCTCGCGCGCTTTGGGTTTGTGCCGGGGCAATGGCTTTCGCTCAATCACACCAAGCCGGACGGCGAGGAGATCACGCGCGCTTATTCCATCGCCTCTTCTCCGGCGGAGGACAACCGCTTCGCGCTTTGCCTGAACCGGGTGCAGGATGGCTTCATGTCGAACTTTCTGTGCGACATGAAAAAGGGTGACGAAATCAGCTGCCAGGGACCGTTCGGAGACTTCATCCTGCGGCCGCCGCTGCGAGACACAGTTTTTATCGCTACCGGGACGGGCATCGCGCCCTTTCGCTCGATGCTGGACTGGCTGCTGGCCGACCCGGTTCGCCATCAGGAGAAACAACTCTGGCTGCTGTTCGGCAACCGGACCGAAAAAGATATTTACTACCACGAGGAATTTCTGGACCTGGCCACCCAGCATCCAAACTTTCACTATCTGCCGACTCTGAGCCGTGGCGCTCCCGACTGGCAAGGTATGCGCGGATACGTCCAGGAACACGTGCCCGCAATCGGCCAAGGCCGCGCGGACATGCATGCCTACATCTGCGGTCTGGACAGGATGATCAAAGCCAATCGCGAACTGCTGAAGGGCATGGGCTGGGACCGGAAATCGATCCTCTACGAGAAGTACGACTAGCGTTTTGGAATTGGTGTGTGTGGGGCGGGCGCCATCGCCCGCCGTTTTTGACTGTGAAGCTTTTTGAACCTAACCAACGCCCGGGGATACCAGAATATCGAGTCAAAGGCGGCGGGCGAGGGCGCCTGCCCCACACACCAACAAAAATGGCTGGATCCGTCCTTCGATTTGCCGCATCTAAACCTTGACAATGATCCACTCAAGTCTTATTATTCTTGGCAATGCAGCATTCAATGTAATGATTATAAAGCACTTATATCTGTAAGGAGAGTGGCATATGGGCAAGATTATCGGTATTGACCTCGGAACCACCAACTCGTGCGTGGCTGTCATGGAGGGTGGCGAACCCAAGGTGATCCCCAATGAAGAAGGAGGGCGCACTACGCCTTCCGTTGTCGGCTTTACCAAGACTGGCGAACGGCTGGTGGGGCAGGTGGCAAAGCGCCAGGCCATCACCAATCCGGAAAACACGGTTTATTCGATCAAGCGGTTCATGGGACGCCGGTTTGACGAAGTAAGCGAAGAGATCAAGATGGTCCCTTACAAGGTCGTGCAGTCGGGCGACCACGTCGCGGTGCTGGCGCAAGGCAAGGAGTACACGCCTCCCCAGGTTTCCGCAATGATTCTGCAGAAGCTGAAGAAGGCGGCGGAAGACTATCTCGGCGAGAAAGTGACCGAGGCGGTCATCACTGTCCCGGCGTACTTCAACGACGCCCAGCGTCAGGCCACGAAAGATGCCGGCCAGATTGCCGGTCTTGAAGTGAAGCGCATCATCAACGAGCCTACGGCGGCGGCGCTCGCCTACGGCCTCGACAAGAAAAAGGATGAAACTATCGCGGTTTACGACTTTGGCGGCGGCACCTTTGATATCTCGGTGCTCGAAGTTGGCGAAGGCGTGATCGAAGTGAAAGCCACCAACGGTGACACGCACCTGGGCGGCGATAACCTCGACCAGCGCATCGTGGACTGGTTGATTGACGAATTCAAGAAAGACGAAGGCCTCGACCTGCGCGGCAAGGGTAACGAGATGGCCCTGCAGCGCCTGCGTGACGCGGCGGAGCGGGCGAAGATCGAACTCTCCACCACCATGGAGACCGAAATCAACCTTCCCTTCATCACCGCCGACGCCGGCGGTCCGAAGCACCTGGTCAAGAAAATGACCCGGGCCAAGCTGGAGTCGATGGTGGAAGACATCATCCAGCGTTCGGTAGGCCCCTGCAAGCAGTGCATGAAAGATGCCGGCGTGGATGCCAGCAAGATCAACGAGGTCGTGCTGGTCGGCGGACAGACCCGCATGCCGCGCATCCAGCAGCTGGTGAAAGACCTGTTTGGCAAGGAAGGTCACAAGGGAGTGAATCCGGACGAAGTCGTCGCCATCGGCGCCGGCATCCAGGGTGGCGTTCTCGGCGGCGAGGTCAAGGACCTGTTGCTACTGGACGTGACCCCGCTGTCGCTGGCGATTGAGACGCTGGGCGGTGTGGCCACTCCGATGATTCCGCGGAACACGACGATTCCGACCAAGAAGACGGAAACGTTCTCGACTGCGGCCGACAGCCAGACTTCGGTTGAAGTCCACGTGCTGCAGGGAGAGCGTCCGCTGGCGGCGCAGAACCGTACTCTGGGCAAGTTCCACCTGACCGGGATTCCGCCGGCTCCGCGTGGCGTGCCCCAGATCGAGGTGACGTTCGACATCGACGCGAATGGCATCCTGAACGTGACTGCGAAAGATACGGCCACGGGCAAGGACCAGAAGATTACGATTACGTCGTCTTCGGGCCTGAGCAAGGATGAAGTCGAGCGCATGGCCAAGGAAGCTGATTCGCATTCGGCTGAAGACAAAGCCAAGCGCGAGGAGATCGATTCCAAGAACCAGCTCGACTCCATGGTTTACAGCGTGGAGAAGATGCTGCGCGAGCAGGGTGACAAGATCTCCGGCTCGGAGCGTGGCGACGTGGAGAACGCGATTGCCGACGCCAAGAAGGCGCTGGAGTCGAACGAAAAGGCAGCCATGGACAAGGCGCGCGAAACCTTGACCCAGGCCTCGCACAAACTGGCCGAGCAGATGTATAAGGCAGCACAGACTCCCGGCGCCGGAGCGGCTCCGGGCGCGGGTGCGGGACCGGAGCCGGGCGCCGACGGTCAAGCCAAGAAAGACGAAGGCGTGATCGACGCCGAGTACGTGGACGTGGAAGACAAGAAGTAAGAGAGCTGTCAACTATCAGCCGTCACCTCTCAGCAAGGTACGTTTAGATAAGCACCGGCCATGTGAGGACGGGTCTCCGACCCGTCCTGGCCTAGCTCAGCTCGGCAGCATGGCCAATACGGTTCTGGGGCCCATCCCAGATGGAGAAGAGAAATTGCAATTTGAAGTCAATGGTCAGGATTATTTTTTGAATTTCGCGGAAGATGAGGCCTACTGGTACGTGCTCGCTCCGTCACTGACCGGAGTTCAGCGCATTCCGGTTTATGTGGACTCGCCATCGTACGAGCGCTTTGGCATTCTGGGGAAAACCGTCACAATATTCTGAACTGAAAAGTGCCATAAATCTGTCGCGCTTACTAAGCAAGAATGGCCACCACCCCCAAAAAAGACTATTACGAGATTCTGGGCGTGAAGAAATCCGCTTCGGCGGACGATATCCGCAAAGCTTTCCGTAAGCTTGCGCGCAAATATCACCCCGACGTCAATCCAGGGGATAAAGCGGCAGAAGAGAAGTTCAAGTCCCTATCCGAAGCCAATGAAGTTCTGAGCGATCCCAAGAAACGGAAGATCTACGACCAGGTCGGGTTTTACTCCGACAATATAGATGCCGCGACCGCGGATGCCTACGCGAAGGCGGGAGGGAGCTCTGCTGGCCCAGGCGGTTTTCCCGGCAGCGGATTCCCAGGCGGACAGGGCGGGCCCGGCCCTCAAAACTTCGATTTCGGCGGCTTCGATTTTACCGACATGTTTGAAGGCGCCAAGGGCAGAAAAGCCAGCAGCTCGGGCACCGGCAGTTTCAAGGACATTTTCTCGGGAATTTTCGGAGGGCGCGGCGGCGCCGTGCAGGAAGGTCCGGAGCCCGGCTCCGATCTGGAATACCAGGTCAATGTGCCTTTCTGGACCGCCATCCGGGGCGGCGTCATGCGCCTCAATATTGCGCGGCGGGATACTTGCGCCAATTGCCACGGCCACGGTTTTATTGAAGCCGGCGGCACCTGTCCGGAATGCGGCGGCAAGGGGCAAGTCACGCAAACCGGTGGCCGTATGAAATTCAATGTCCCTTGTCCCAGGTGCCAGGGGACCGGCAAGAACATTTCCAGCTGCCCCAATTGTCACGGAGAGGGCACTGTGGAGCGCACCGAGCCGCTCGAGGTCAGGATAAAGGCCGGCACGCGGGATGGCCAGCGCATCCGCGTTCCAGGCAAGGGCAACGCCGGAACTCATGGAGGCCCGGCGGGAGATCTTTATGTAATCATCAGGGCCGCCGACCACCCGGTCTTTCTCCGCGAGGGCGACGATATCCGCATCACGGTGCCAGTCACCGCCACGGAGGCGGCTCTGGGCGCCAAGATCGAAGTTCCTACCATCGACGGACGCACCCTGCTCAAGATTCCGCCTGGAACGCAGTCCGGGCAGAAGCTTCGCCTGCGCGAAAAAGGCGTGCCTTCAGCCACCAAAGAAGGCGCTCGCGGGGATGAGATTGTCGAAGTCAAACTCACCGTGCCCATGCCCCGGGACGAGCGTTCCAAGGAAATTCTGCGCGAGCTGGCCAAACTGAATCCCGAGGATCCCCGGGCGGAGCTCTGGAAACTGATTTAAGCCTCGGGACGAGGCTGAATTTCGCAGCGCACGCCGCCGGAGGGCAGGATGCCCTCCGGGACAGCCGGCGAGACGCCAGCGCTACATTTGACAGACTCACTTCTTGCTTGGATCATCCGCTGGATTGATGTAGTTGATCTGCACCGGCGACTTGCCGTGAATCTGCAAGGTGGTCTCTCCGGACGACATGGCGTAGTGATGCATCTCAGGGTCCAGGTAAGCGAAACTACCCGCCGCAAAAGACATCATCTTGCTGGTGTCGAAGGTGTCACCCATCCCTACTTTAAAAGTTCCGGAGATTACCGTGACATTCTCACGCTGGGGATGCCAGTGCGGAGCGATCTTGTACCCGCTCGGCATCTTAATCCGGACGGTATAGTCCCCCGAACTGGCCATGGGGTCGCCTTCGAGAACGGCGAACTGGGCACCCGCTGGAATCATGGGCGGGGCCGGCCCCCACTTGATCTGGTCTGGAGTGAACGCGTTCTGTGGTGTTCCTGTCTGTGCCGCAAGCATTGCCACGAAAACTAAACACCCGACTGCCAAAGCGTACTTCATGGGATGGCGCCTCCTGAGAAGAAACCAATTTCGACCGCCATTTATATATCAAAAGCCCGGCTCGCGTCCCGATTGTTTCCTGTCCTGCACGGCGCGGCCGCTCGGCATTCCGATGACGTCCGGACCGGGGCGCTCTTCCTTTAGCGCTTGTTAAAAAATTTCTTGCATCTGTGGAAATTTGCCGTAATCTCATCACTACGAACGCGATTCCAGTGCAGTTCCTGGAATTCCAGAGACCAGGGAGGAAGCCGTCGAAATTGGCAACAGCTAGCGCCCCGCGTCAGGATCTGCAAATCCCAAGCGTCATCCCCAGCCGGAAAAAATCTGTCCGCCTTACGCTCTGGCCCCTGGTCGCCGCCACCTTTTTTATGGTGTCGGGCGGCACCTATGGCACAGAGGATATCGTGCATGGCGCCGGCTACGGCAAAGCCATCCTCATCCTGCTGTTGACCCCGATTCTCTGGAGCCTGCCCACGGCTTTCATGATTGGCGAACTTTCGAGCGCCCTGCCCTATGAGGGTGGCTACTACGCCTGGGTGCGCCGCGCCATGGGCAACTTCTGGGGATTCCAGGAGGCATGGCTCTCGCTGGTCGCCAGCATCTTCGACATGGCGATTTATCCCACGCTGTTTGTGCTGTATCTCGATCGCCTGTTCCCCTGGTTTGCGGAAGGACATCGCGGTGAAATGGTCGCGCTGGCAGTAGTCATCGTATGCGCGCTGCTCAATATCGCGGGCGTTCGCGTGGTATCGACAACCTCGTTGTGGCTTTTCTTCGCACTGTCTGCGCCATTCATCATCATCGTAGCCATCGCGCCCTTTAAGTTCGGGGCGCTGGCTCATGCCGTGACCAAGCCGACAACCTCGACCGTGGATATCCTCGGCGGCCTGCTCATCTGCATGTGGAATTACATGGGCTGGGACAATGCTTCGACCATCGCAACCGAGGTGGAGCGCCCGCAGCGCACTTATCCTCGGGCCATGCTGGCGTCAGTGGTGATTGTCGCTCTGAGCTACATCGTTCCGGTGGGCGCCATGTGGATGACGCGGCTCTCGCCGAGCGCGTGGGAGACCGGTTCCTGGGCGGATATCGCCGGCATGCTGGGCGGGCAGCTGCTGCGCGTCGGCCTCGCTCTCGGAGGCATGATCAGCGGCTTCGGCATGTTCAATGCCCTGGTGATGAGCTACTCCCGCCTGCCCCTCGCCATGGCGCAGGATGGCATGCTGCCGCGCGTTTTCGCGAAATTGCATCCCCGGTCGAGAGCTCCTTGGGTCACGATTCTGGTCTGTGCGACGGGATGGGCCATGTGCCTGGGCCTGGGCTTCGAACGTCTCATCATCATCGATATTCTGCTGTACGGAGCCAGCCTGAGCCTGGAGTTTGTGGCCCTGATCGTTCTGCGCATCCGCGAGCCCGAGCTTCCGCGGCCCTTCCGGGTTCCCGGTGGCATGTTTGGGGCCTTGGCCGTCGGGGTCGCTCCCATGCTGTTGCTGGGCTTTTCGATTGTCCGCAGCGAGAGCGCACGTGTACTGGGCATGAGCGCGTTCACCTTCGGCATGCTGCTGATCGCGGCGGGCGTAGTGGCCTATTTCGTGAATATAACCCTCAAGCCGGCTGGATGGAGCGCAGCTACCGAGAAACCCGAGCCGGTAGCGTAAGAACCCTGCCACGGATTTACACGGATTTCACGGATTTACCCCCCGCCTTAACCCTGTCATCGCGACCGCATCGAGCGCGAACGAGCGCAGTGGAGGGACCTGCTGTTTCCTATCTGTGAAGATCCGTCTGATCCGTGGCTTTTGCCTTTTGGGGTAAAGTAGTACAGATGACGAAGCGTAAATCCAAGGGTGCTTACATGATCTCATCGGTAGCGGAGATGTATGGCATCCATCCCCAGACGTTGCGCCTCTATGAACGCGAGGGACTGCTTAAGCCGTCACGCACCGAGGGCAATACCCGCCTCTATACCGACGAAGATTTGCTGCGCCTGGAGTTTATTCTCTCTCTGGCGCGAGACCTGGGCGTGAACATCAGCGGCATTGCCATCATTCTGCAAATGCGCGAGCGTATGGAAGAAATGCAGGTGCAGATTCACGATTTCGTGAAGTACATCCAGGAAGAAGTTCTGTCGCGGGCGATGGCGGCTGCCGACCCCTCCAAGGGCGCGATCGTGCCGGTGCGCCGGCAGATCGTCGCGGCGCCGACAGCAAACCGAAAACGCTAACGCCTGACAGCTGTTCACTGAAAACGGTTAACTGAAAACCGACAACTTCCATGCTTCCTTTCAAGCTCGTCTATAGCGACGACTATTTTCTTCCCATCGGCGCGCACGTCTTCCCGGCCGAGAAATATCGCCGGGTTCGCGACCAGTTGCTGGCGGCGGGTACAGCGGAATCGTCGGACTTTCTTACTCCCCAGCCGGCCTCGGACCAGGACATCCTGCTCGTCCACACGCCCGGCTATATTGAAAAGCTCAAGACCGGAACGCTGTCCGCGCGCGAAGAGCAGGAGCTGGAGGTTCCCTTCTCGCCGGAACTGGTGCATGCCTTCTGGCTGGCTGCCGGGGGATCGATCCTGGCCGCTGAGCATGCACTCAAAGACAGAGTTGCCATCAACATCGGCGGCGGATTCCATCACGCTTTCCCCGATCATGGCGAAGGGTTTTGCATGATTCACGACGTGGCGGTGGCCATCCGGCGTCTGCAGCGCGACGACAAGATTCGCACTGCCATGACCGTCGACTGCGATGTACACCAGGGCAACGGCACCGCCGCCATTTTCGGGGGAACGCGCACCCCGAGCGATCCGCTGCCGTCGACTTCGGCCGCTATTTCCGTCCCTCCGGAGAAAATTCGCGGCGGGCACGCTGGCGACGTATTTACTGTCTCCCTCCATCAGCACAACAATTATCCCCAATCAAAGCCGCCTTCCTCGATTGACGTAGACCTGCCCGACGAAATTGGCGACGACGACTATCTGGCCTGGCTCGACAACGCACTCAGTTCCGGCCTGCGCCAGTTCGATCCTGACCTGATCTGCTACATCGCAGGCGCTGACCCGTATCGCGAAGACCAGTTGGGCGGGCTTGCGCTGACTATCGACGGACTCAAGAGACGCGACGAACTCGTATTTCGCGTAGCCAGGGCGCGAAATATTCCCGTGATGGTGACCTACGCGGGCGGTTACGCCAAACAAGTGGAAGACACCGTCACGATTCACTGCAATACGGTGATCGCGGCGAAAGAAGTGTACCGGGCAACAACTTAACTAGCCTGTCATCTTGAGCGGAGGGATGGTTTCGCCTTGGCGAAGCCATCGCGGAGTCGAAAGATCTCTACTTCTAGTTGCTTTCGACATCGTGGGACAGTTCCCGAAGCCAAGGGTTCACGTTTCGGAGTGACGCTAGGGGTCCTTCGACTCGCGTGCCGGTTCGCGAGCGAACCGACTCATTCGCTCAGGATGACACGATCTCACTGGTAGAATAGCCATCATCTATGTTTGAGAATCTTTCAGAAAAACTTCAGCGCGCGTTTAAGACCCTGCGGGGCGAGGCCACCCTCAATGAAGAAAACATGCAGGAGGCGCTGCGTGCCATTCGCCTCGCCCTGCTTGAGGCCGACGTCAACTTTAAAGTCGTAAAGCAGCTGATCGATCACATCCAGGAGAAGGCGGTCGGCCAGCTTGTGGATACCGCGCTCTTGCCCGCCGAGCAGGTCATCAAGATTCTGCGTGATGAATTGATCGCAATTCTGGGCAACGATACCGCCAAGGTCAAGTTCGCTTCGCAGCCGCCGACCGTCATCCTCATGGCGGGATTGCAGGGTTCAGGTAAGACCACTACGTCCGGCAAGCTGGCCAACTGGCTCAAGACAGGCGGGCACAGGCCTCTGCTGGTTTCGGTTGACGTGTACCGTCCCGCGGCCCGCGAGCAGCTCAAAGTGGTGGCGCAAGCCATCAAGGCTAACATCTACGAAGGCGAAGTCGGAGAAGCCAACACGGCCACGGTCGAGCGCCTGGCCAGGGAAGCCCGCCGCGAGGCGATCAACACCGGCTCGGACGTCCTGATCGTGGACACCGCCGGCCGCCTGCACATCGACGAGCAATTGATGGATGAGATGCAACTGCTCAAGCGGATGCTCAATCCACAGGAAATCCTGTTCGTGGCCGATGCCATGACCGGGCAGGACGCGGTGAATTCGGCCGACGAATTTCACAAAAAGCTGGCGCTGACCGGCGTTGTCCTTACCAAAATGGATGGCGACGCTCGCGGCGGCGCGGCGCTTTCGATTCGTCAGGTGACCGGGCAGCCCATCAAGTTCATCGGCGTGGGCGAGAAGTACGATGCGCTCGAGCCTTTCCATCCCGACCGGATCGTTTCACGCATTTTAGGAATGGGCGACATACTGTCGCTGATCGAAAAAGCGGAGCAGAACGTTGACAAGAAAAAGGCGGAGGAAATGGCCAGCCGCGCCCTTACCGGGGACGGCTTTTCGCTGGAAGACTTTCGCGACCAGTTGCGCCAGCTCAAGAAAATGGGATCGATTCAGAGTTTGATGGGCATGCTGCCCAGTGTCGGCCCCTTCGCCGGTATCCAGAAGCATGCCGACAAAGTGGACGAAAAGCAGCTCAACCGGGTGGAAGCCATCATCAATTCAATGACCCAGCATGAACGCCTGCACCATGAGGTGATGAATGGCAGCCGCCGCAAACGCATCGCTCGTGGATCCGGCACCAGCGTGCAAGAGGTCAATAATCTGCTGCGCCAGTACGCTCAGATGAGAAAGATGTTCAAGCAGATCGGCAAGCCCAGCTTCGCCCGAAGGATGGCTGGCATGAAAATGCCGGGAATGTAGGGACAGTTTCTGGTTTCTAGTTTCTGGTTTCTGGTTTTCAGTTTGCTCGGTCTGCGCTGAATATGCCTACTATGAGAATGCTTTCGGTCCGACGATCTGTCCTCACCAACTTGCTCTTACTCTCCATTGTTCTCATGCCCGCGCGAGATATTGTTGCGGCCTCGCATCAGCCCTGCTGCGGAGAGATCACGGCGGCGGGTCAACATCTCGCATCGGCTCTGGACAGCATGAATGTAGAAGCGCTCTGGATTGCGAATGAGCATGTGAACTGGGAGACCGGAGAACCAGATCGCGGCGCGGCTTACGAAGGTGCCGGAAAACATACTCACTGCAGCGCCTTTGCTGCGGCGGCTGCGAAGCAGCTGGGAGTTTATGTTCTCCGGCCGCCCGAGCACGGACAACTTTTACTGGCCAACGCCCAATCCAAATGGCTGGCCGGGCCGGAGGGTGCAAGCCAGGGCTGGCATGGCGTTGCGCGGCCGGAAGAGGCGCAGATGCAAGCCAACCGCGGCAACCTCGTGCTCGTCGTATTCGCGAATCCGGACCCGCATGAGCCGGGTCACGTTGCCATCGTTCGTCCGTCGGAGAAATCGGTCGCGGCACTCGAGCGTAACGGTCCCGACATCATCCAGGCGGGAACTCACAATCACGCGAGGACGGTGGTCAGGATTGGCTTCTCGAGCCATCCCGGAGCCTGGCCGGACGGAGTTCGATACTACGTCCATACTCTCGACCGGCGCTGAAGCTTTCCCCAAAATAGAATCTGAGCGCACGTATGAAGTGGCGATCTCTCGAAGAAAGCGCATCGAACGCCGACACTCGCTCTTTGCATGACATTTATGCCGAGCGCAAGAGTTTGATTGCAAAATACGTTCTTCCCGAAACCCAGGCGGTACACGCGCGGGTCGTGGCCGATCTCAAAGAGAGGCATCTTGCCGAAAAAGCTCCCTCGGCCGGAATGCAGAGCCCAGCCTTCGAATTGCTAGATCAGCATGGCAAACCGCTTTCATCATCCCATCTACTAAGTCGCGGTCCTCTCGTGCTTTGCTTTTTCCGGGGACGTTGGTGTCCCTTCTGCGTGGGACAACTGGAAGCGATGAACCTGCTGCTGCCCCAGATCGAATTAGCCGGAGCGTCGCTGGTTGGAATCTCGCCACAGACGGTGCAGCAGTCCTTCTTTATGGTGGACCAGCACAAGCTGCGCTTTCCTCTGCTCAGTGATTCCGGAAACGAGGTCGCGCGCCAGTATGGCCTGGTCTATCCTGTGCCCGACGAGCAGCGCGACCTTTACCGTCGGGCATTCGTTAATTTGCCGCTGGCAAACGGGGATGGCAGTTGGGAGCTGCCGATTCCGGCTGTCTTCATTCTGGATCGCGACGGTACGGTTCTTTTCGCCTCCGCCGATGAGGACTACACGCAACGCCCGGAGCCGGCGGAGATCCTTCGCCAAATCTCTGGTCCGGCCTTGCGTAGTGGCCAGCATTGAAATCCGTATCCCACCCGACGCTCACGATATGATGATTGGATATGGATGAGCGCTTCCTTTGGATTGCTGACGATCAGCGCAAGCGGCTTGATGAGCTGACTGCCAGCACCGCAAATCCCGCCAAAGATCTTCCTCTTCGCCGCGATGTTCGCTCGCTCGGCATATTGCTGGGCCGGGTGTTGGTTGAGCAGGTAGGAGAGTCCTTGCTCGGTGTAGTCGAGGAGTTGCGTCGCATTTTCATTCACCACCGGGAACAGTCCGCACCTCAGGACGAAGCGCCGGATTTCGAGGATCCCCTGCTCAACCAGGCCAGGGAGATTATTTCCCGCTTGACCATCGATGAGGCTCACCGAGTCACCAAAGCCTTCGCCATTTATTTCGAACTCGCCAATCTTGCCGAAACCAATCATCGCAAGCGGCGGCGCCGCGCCGCCAAGTTGCATGCCGAACAGCCCCCGCTCGAAGGTTCATTCCGCGGCACTTTCCGGCGCATGCGTGCCGCCGGGATCGATGCCGGGCAGGCCTTGCAGGTTCTGCGAAACATAAAAGTCGTTCCCGTTTTCACGGCTCATCCCACCGAAGTGGCTCGCCGCACCGTGCTGTTAAAACGACGCCGGATCGGCGAACTACTGGAACGATTGGACCGTTTGCCCCTGACCGAAGCCGATGCCGGCCGCTTCGAAGCGCTGATATCCGGAGAAGTAACTTCGTTGTGGCAGACCGATGAGGTGCGGCTCGAGAAGCCCCTGGTCACGGATGAAATTCGAATGGGCCTCGACCACTACCCGTTTTCGCTGTTCGCGGCACTCCCACGCCTTTATGGCGAGCTGATCGATTCCCTGCGCCAGGTGTACGAAATTGATCTGAAAGAAAATGATCTTCCAGATCTGCTTTTTTTTGGTTCCTGGATCGGCGGAGACCGCGACGGCAACCCGTTTGTCACGCCGGGTTCAACGCGCGAGGCATTGCAGCGGGCGCGCAATGTGATCATCGGACACTACATCGCCACGCTGGAACGGGCCATCGAACAACTCAGCGCTTCCAATCGCCAGGCAAAAGTTTCGGACGCGGTTCGCTCTCGCCTGGCTGAATACGGCGCCCAGATGAGCGATGAGTTTTCGCGGCAATCGCGCATTTCGAGTTCTGAACTCTATCGCCGGCTGCTGAACCTGATGGTCAAACGGCTGGACCACAGCCGCGAAGGAGGCGCGGAATCGAAGGCCTATCATTCCGTCCAGGAATTTGAAAGCGATCTCGTCCTGATTCGCGAGAGTCTCGCGGCCAACCGTGGCGCGCAACTAGCTGAGCTGGTCATGGATCCTCTTCTGCGGCAGCTGCGGACGTTTGGATTTCATCTTTCCACTCTGGACGTTCGCCAGCATGCCCGCCTGCACACCCAGGCTCTGGCGGAAATTGAAACCCATAATGGCGGGCTATCCGCCCCGACACAGGATGTGCTGGATACCTTTCGCGAGATCGCGAAGTTAAAGAAGGCTTTTCCCGCTTGCGCCATTCGCAATTACATTATTTCCGGGGCGCAGTCGGAAGCCGATGTCTTTGCGGTAACAAAATTGGCTGCCCATTGCGACGTGCACATCGCCGCCCGGGGAGAAGATCCCGGCCTCATGCCGGTACCGCTTTTCGAATCGATCGAGACCCTGCGCGCGTCCGCCGCGGTCATGGAGTACATCTGGCGCGCGCCGGACTACCAGCCGCAGCTGGATTCCTGGGGGCGCTGGCAGGAAGTCATGCTGGGATATTCCGATTCCAACAAGGACGGCGGCATGCTGACCAGCATTTGGGAGCTCTACAAGGCTCATCGGGATTTGCATCAGGTAGCCCGCGCATGCAACGTGAAACTGAGGCTGTTTCACGGACGCGGAGGCACAGTCGGACGCGGAGGCGGCCCAACCCACACCGCCATTCTGGCTCAGCCGGTCGGCGATTTCTCCGGTGAGATTCGCATCACCGAGCAAGGCGAAGTTCTCAACTGGAAGTATGCCGATCCGGTGCTTGCGGAGTGGAATCTGGAAATCATGATCGCCTCCTGCCTGGAAGCTCTCACGCGTACGCGCGGCCCCGAGCCCGGAGCGGATCAACGATGGGCGCCCGCGATGGAGCAGATGTCCGTCGACGCCTTTGCCTTCTACCGCTCGAACATCGCGGAGAATTCCGAGGTCATCGAATATTTCGAACAAGCCACGCCGGTCAATGAACTGGAGCACGCGCGGATCGGGTCACGCCCTCCCCGCCGCACCGAGGGGCGCTGTCTCGAGGATCTTCGTGCCATTCCATGGGTCTTCGGATGGATGCAGAGCCGTCACGCGGTTCCCGCGTGGTTCGGAGTGGGCCACGCCCTTGAGCGTTTCGTGCTTGAGAATGCGGCCAACGAATTGTTGCTGCGCGAGATGATGCGCAGTTTCCCGCTATTCTCCGACTTGATCCGCAATGTGGAACTGGCGATGTCGAAGGCAGATTTTAACATCGCTCGCCTCTATGCGGAACTGGTACCCGACGTGGATTTGCGCGAGCGCGTCTGGCGCCTGCTGGTGGATGAATTTGAACGCACTCGCCGCATGCTGTTAAGCGTTACCGATCAGAAAGAGTTGTTGAAGGGAAATCCCGTGCTGGCGCGCTCCATCCGTTTGCGCAACCCTTACGTGGACCCGATGAGCCTGGTGCAAGTCGAACTGCTGCGCCGCAAGCGCGCCGGCGGCGCGGCAGACGGCGTGGATTACGCTTTGGGCGCCACCATCAACGGCATCGCCGCAGGTCTGCACAATACCGGGTAAAGTGTCATCCTGAGCGAAGCAGCTACGCAGTCGAAGGACCCCCTACACGCTTCACCGCTCTCGACGCGGAACCTTCCAAGACTGAACTTCCCTCGCTCTAGCCACTCTCGTGATGATGATAGGGGTCCTTCGACTCCACCGGCCCATTCGCGAAGCGAATGGCCAGCTCCGCTCAGGATGACAAAGGGCTGGAATTCAGCGGACGGACGCTAGTTCCCTTTCAGTGCTTGGCTCGTACTCCACGATATATCCGGCGACGGCGCTGGCAGCCACGGTCAGCGGACTGGCTAGGTACATCTGCCCTGGACCGCTGCGGCCGGGGAAGTTCCGGTTCTGCGCGCTGATCACGACTTGCTCGGGACGCGTAGTCACTCCCGGTCCGGCATTGATGCATGCGCCGCAACTGGGCTCGATCACGTGCGCTCCGGCGCTTTCAAACACATCCAGATATCCTTTGCGGATGCAGTAGTCGCGGGTCTCCTGTGATCCGAACTGGATGTAGAACTTGACTGAATCGGCCACGCGTTTTCCCCGTTTCAAGGCATCGGCCAGGACGCGCGCGTACATATCCATATCTTCGTTCTTGCCTGCGGTGCATGTGCCGCCGTATGCCAACTCGACCGGCACCGGCGTATGTAGGTCGCGAACGTATTTGCCGTTGCCCGGGTCGCCGGGAGTCGCCACCATGGGCGTGATCTCAGCCGCATCCAGTTCGATGGTGTGAGCGTACTCCGCATCGGGATCGCTATGCAGGCCCTCGATCATCGACTTCGCTTTCGAGCGATCCATGCCGCGCCGCTCCACCAGGAACTCCACCGCTTTCCGGTCGGGTGCGACGATGCCGGTGAAGCCGCCAATTTCCGCTGCCATGTTCGTCATGGTGGCGCGTTCGTCCACGCTCAACTCTTCGATGGCCTCGCCCGCGTACTCCATCACTTTGGCCAGAGCCTTGCCGCTGCGAACGTAGTCCAGGCTGAGAATCTTCAAAATAAAATCTTTAGCCGTAACATTTGCATGCTTCTTGCCTCGGATGGTGATCTTCACCGATTCCGGAACCTTGACGCGGACATCTTTTGTAATCCATGAATTAAAGACATCCGTTGTGCCGATGCCAAAGGCCACGCAACCGATCGCTCCGACATGTGGAGTGTGCGAGTCCGAGCCGATATTAAGCTGTCCGGGCAGGGCATAGCTTTCAAGGACGATGGAGTGGCAGATGCCTTCCGAGCCTTTGCGATCCTTTAACTCTCCATGCAACTTGATTCCCTGCCGGGCTGCAAAGTCCTGCTGCTTCAGCTTGAGTTGGGTGGCAAGATCGAGCAGTCCGAGTTTCTTTTTCTCCTCGGAGATGACTTCATCGAGAAAAGTCAGGTGATCGCGGAAAAACAGAATGCTCGAAGGATCGTTGACCTGGGCATCCTTGCCTACATAGCGCTCGAAGAAAATGGCCGCCATGGGCGTCACATATTCGTGGCTGAAACGGAGGTCGGCGCGCGCGAAGCCCGTGTCGCCGGGTTTCACGGCGCCCAAAACATCTTTAGCGGAGCTTTCGTCGAGCATGTGGCGGGCGAAAATCTTTTCCGCAATGGTCATCGGACGCTTTGCCGTCCGAATGGGCAGGAGAAAAACCTTCTTCTGCAGGCGCGCGACGTTGAACGGGAACAGGCCTCCGTACTCGATCACCTGACGGGTGATTTCGTCTTCTCCGGCGGTAAATTCAGCGAGCGGGATATCCTCTCCGGCTCGAACCTTTTCAATCAGCGAGAAGTTAGTTGATGTCAGCAGGCCCAGGTTCTGGCAATTCTGCTTGTAAATCCGCTCGATATTCTCCGCGATCGCCAGCTTGATTCCAGCGCACATCTCGGCATAGGGCGACTGCTCCCGGCTGGATCCTTTGCCACGCCGCTTGCCGCTGACGGCGCAGACGAACCCGCCTTTCTTTACGTCGCTCCGTCCGATGGGATGCTGGTCGCCGCACTTGAGGCCCAGGTAAGGAATCTCGCCCAGGGTTTCGTCAAAATAAAAACAGTAGTGCGCCGGGGTAATCTCGTCGGTTGAAATGTCATCTCGCAGTTTCGGATTATTGGCGGGATGATGGGTGTCCCACGGCAGGTCCTCACCGGCCAGCTGGCGTTTGATCAGCTCAGGGTCTTCAGTGAGGAAGAGAATGCGCCCCTGCAGGCGAACTTTATCGGGACGCTTTTCGATCTTTCGATCCAGCAGCGAGTTGATCACACTTCCATTTTACCGCTGGCATTGCGGTAAAGATCGTGGAAAAACACGCTGATAGGCTCAGCGGCTGAAACCCTGTTCGGAATGGGTTTACGGCTATCCCGAGACTTTCGACACCAGAATCTGCGGGAAAATCGAAGTCAAAGGCGGCGGACAAGAGTGTCCGCCCTATACACGCGTGTCCTTCATCAACGGGTTACTGGTGGTGGCCGTGTTTGCGGTCGTACTCTTCGCCTGCCCGAATCGCGACGCTCAAGCGGTTTTCTTTCGGCGCCAGTGGACAAGTGGCGTAAGGAGTGACCGCACAGGGAGGATTGTAGGCGCGGTTGAAATCGATCACTACAGTTCCGTTGACTACCGCATCGGTTGTGAGGAAGCGGCCGCCCGGATAGGTATCGGTCTTGCTGGTAGGGTCGCTGAATACGAAAAACAGGCCTTTTGTCGCGTCGCCACCGAGATCCGTGAGCCGCAACTCCTGGCCATTGATGTTAAAAACCGCCGTCCCCGCGATGGGAGTTGGAGAGACATCGCCGAGCACGTTGGGCACATCGACGGTCTGCTTGCCATCGGACGGCAGCCACTTCGCGGTCACGCGATAGGAGAGATCGAGGGGAAAGAACTGCGCGCCGTGGAATTGGCGTGCCGCATCACTGTCCAGATCTTTCAGCCTGATTCCGATGCGCTCGCCGCGCACGATAACATATAACCGAAGACTCCCCAGTTCGACCACAGTCGGAGTTCCTGAGGTGTCCGGCTGAAGCTCGATGGAGGTAACCGCTTTGCCTGCGATAATCGCGCCGGAGTCGGGGGCAAATTTGGCGGTCACTGTCTTACCCTGCAGGTTGAATAAACCGCCGTGCGCCGGGCCCTTGGGGAAAACAATGCTATTTTTCGGATCGGTCCCAAAGTTGTTCTCGCCCGGCTTAAGCCAGAACAGGCCCGCCAGGGGCAACCACTCCTGCTTCAGGTCGTCCACCAGCTCGCTTTTCCACTTATCGAACGATTGCTGGTATGCGGCATCGACGCCCGGCGTTTTCGTCTCGTCTGCCGCCAGCGCATTTCCTGAGAGCGTGGAGGCCGCGATCGCGGCACCGGCCATCATCGAGAGAACCAGCCTGAGTTTTCGATTCATGATTGATCCCCATCCAGGGAGTCAGTTCTTTTCGAACCGGCTCACTTGGACTGCACAATTTCAGGCAGGGGTTCCAGGCCTCGCCCGTCGAAAATTTGCTGGAACTCGTTGAGCAGCGACGGATGCAGCAAATGGTTGGATGCCAGAGTTTCACGGCTGTCGATCTGGAATAGGCCGCCCTTGAAATCGGTTACTTTGCCGCCGGCTTCCTCGGCAATGAGCACACCGGCAGCCGTGTCCCACGGGTTGAGGTTGAACTCCCAGAACGCGTCGAAGCGCCCGCTGGCCACGTAACACAGGTCCAGCGCGGCCGACCCGGCCCGCCGCACGCCGTGTGTCCGCAACGTGATCTGATGATAAAAGTGGATATTCGGATTCTTGTGCCGCTTGTGGCTGGGAAAACCCGTCGCCACCAGACTCTCGGAAAGCTTCGCAATCTTCGAAACCTGAATACGGTGCTGGTTCAAGTAGGCGCCGCTGCCCTGCTCGGCGGCGAACAGTTCATTCCGCGTGGGGTCGTAAACCACTCCGGCGATGCGGCGCTTCTGATACTCGAGCGCCAGCGAAACGCAGAACACCGGAAAGCCGTGGGCAAAATTGGTGGTGCCATCGAGCGGATCCACATACCAGCGATAGTCGCTGCCGGTATCGACCAGGCCCTGCTCCTCACCGAGAATATCGTGGCTGGGCCAGCGCGTCTTGATGCGCTCGCGGATCAGAATTTCGGAGTTGCGATCCGCCACCGTAACCAGGTCGGCATCGCCCTTGTACTCAATCTTCACATGCTGCTTGAAGTATTCCACCAGCAGTGCGCCCGCCTCGCGAGCGATTTCGGACATTCCCGGGATGAAGTCGTTAGAGGCCATGAGGAGCAGTGCTGAGTTTACTTTGCGACTTTCGCGGAATTTCAGCGGTCCGAACTCAGCGGTCCTTGCGCTTTCCGTTGTCTTCCGCGATGTACATGATCTCGTGTTTGAAGATGAACAAATTGGGCTGGTCTTCACGAGTCAGCCTGACCATGTTTTTATCGTAGTACTCGATCCAGCCGTGAACCACTTCTCCGTCCGCCAGTTTGATCGTGACCGGCTTCTGTTTTTCTCCGAGAGACTTCAGGTATGCGGCCTCTTCCGAGGTCTGCTCGGGCGGGGCAGGTCTTCCCTTGCGGGAAGCGCCGGATGGTCCTTGTCCGTGAAAAGGCATAACCGTCATCTTACACGCTGCTTCGCTGCTGGCGGCGTCGTCCCGCAGCAAGCTCCTAAAAAGTAAGCCTGACTCCGAACTGGATCTGCCGCGGAGCCGCAAGCGAAAACACTCCCGAACCCGGCCCAACGCGGCTGGCTGCCTGCTCACCGCTTGCGGTACCGTTCACAGAGCCGATGGACCCATTCAAAATTCCGCTCAGGCGATTCGCACTTCCGTCGAAATTAGCGAAGTTGAGGATGTTGAATGCCGAGACACTAGGTTCCAAAAGAAACCGATCTCCGAAGCGGAAGGGCCGCGCCAGGGTCATATCAAAGGTCCGCAACCACCCCAGGTCTGGATTTCCCGCTGGAGCGGTTGCGATGGCAGGCGTGTCCGCGCCCAGCCGAATCAGCTGCGATTGCGAAACTACTCCTGCGCTCACCAGGGCCTGCCCGGCGGCGGTTAAACGGTTTGCGAAATTGGCATTGTAGTTCTGAATGACAGTGTTGAGACTCCCCGCACTCACGGCGCGCCCGAACGACCCGATGTTAGACCCCGGCAGAATATCGCCGTAGGACCCGATTCCAGTCAGGCTCTGGCCGCCGAACGAGCCATCGCCGGTTACATCGGTACGGAAGATCTCGCCCGCAACGTCGCTCGATGGCAGAAAAAGAGTCTGAGGCAACGGGGAGGCAACGTGCGCGATAAGTCCCAGCCGGATTCCGCGGGGCAAATCCAGAACGGAACCGAGTGAGAACTGGTTCTTGCGGTCTTCAGCTGCGGAGCCGAAGAACGCGTGAGGCTGGTTAAAGTCCGCTGCCAGCGGCAACAGGGACTGGTCGCCAAGCCCTTCAGCAACTTCGTCACGGAAGCTGGAGTGAGTGTAGGAAAACTGCAGACTTCCGCCCAGCACTCCGCGTATCGGACTATCAACGTGAGTGCGCAGCGAGACCTGCACGCCGCTGTAGAGCGAGCGCCCGCCCGGAAAGAACATGGTATTGCGTCCCACCAGCGGATTGATGCCCGGGAAAGCGGCTCCGGTATTGGGCGTCAAACCAAATAACGATGCCGGAGCGCCGTCAAGGAACTGACCGCCGGAATCGAGTCCGTGATTGGCGAAATCAGTAATGCTGGCGCCCGGCACGGCTGCCAGGTAGCAATTCACTGCGGTCTGCGAACTGCCGCCCGCAGTCACCGCCGGTGCGCAACCCAGGCTGAGCGGGTTCGCCCCCAGCGTATTGTTGATCGCGTTCACCGCCGCATTCGTATTCAAGTGCGACGCATCGCCGACATGGTTCGTGTCATAACCCATGAGGTAATGCGTGCCCACGTTGCGCACATAATCGACGCTGAACAGCGTAGCCTGGCGGATTTGTTTCTGCAGTCCGATGTTCATCTGCAGTGATCGCGGAGTCTGGTACATGGGCGCGATCAAGCCTTGTCCCTTCAGCGACTCGCCGAGATAGCTGGGATTGGGCGAAGTCGCGGTGAGCGTCGAACTGGCCGCCTGGAAAGCGGTCTGCAAATCCGCTATTTGGGTGGCCACGCTTCCGATGGCCTGACCGCAGAGGCCCGCGGCGGATTGAACGACGTTGCCGGGGAAGATGACATCCCCGTGACTGGCGCAGGGATCATTAGCCTGGGCATTAAATTGGCCGGCTGCCAGCCGGGTTACCCGGTCCGCCAGCAGGTTGCGAAAGACGTTGTTGTCGTAATACATGCCAATTCCCGCGCGTATCGCGGTCCGTCCACTTTTCCCGGGATCCCACGTCAGGCCAAACTGGGGAGCAAAATTCAGGTTGGGCTGGCGCACTCGACCGCCCAGGCCGGGCGTTCCGCCGAAGTGATCGATCAGGTTGCCGCTTCCGGTGCAGGGTGTCAGGGCCCCGAAAGATGCCGCGACTGCCGAACATGGAATCGCCGGCAAATCGGAATCGCTGCGCCCCGTATCGCGAATGTACTGCACCCCGACGGTCATGGTGAGGTTGGAGCGAACTTTCCAGTTGTCGCCGAAATAGGCCTGCAACCGGTTATCCGCGAAACCACCGCAGGAGGAGCCGAATGCCGATTTCTCACTGAAGCAATTGAAGGCGTTCCCCAGAGTAATGCTCTGTACCGGGTAGTTCAGCGGGTTGCCGGCGCCGCCGGCAAAAGGTCCGCCTGCGGCAAAGACCAGAGAATCCGCGCCCGTATCCGAACCCACCTGCGGAGCCAATCCAAAAAGAGCGGCAGAGATCAAATTGTCGATCCGGTTGAACGACGCTCCGAATCGGAAGGTATGGACGCCCCAGCTTCGCGTGCCGTCGTAACGGCCCTGCAGATTGCTCTGGTTGGTATGCTGCGGCGCCTGTGAATTTGGCCCGCTAGCGAATCCCGATCCGCCCGTGAAACTTATGCCGACATTGGGCGCGGGATTAAAAATGCTCGAGCCTGCCACCGCGTCCGCGATGTGGTTGGAATAGCGGTCGTAGGCGAAGCGGAAACTGTGGACGTAGGCTCCGCGGGTTGAGTCATAGCCCAGGGCGTTTCCATACGTGTTGTCGCGACTCTTCAACGGCTGGAAATTGTTGCCGCCGAAACTATTGACGTCGCTGCCGTTGTCGTAAGTGAACCGGTAGAAAAGCTGCGATTCCGGCGCAAGTTTGTAGTCCAGCCGTCCCGCCAGTTCGCTCTCATGAAAAGGGGCGCTGTAGCTTCCGTTTACAACATCGAACGGTGGATTGAAAACGACCGGCGCATTGAGATCCTGTTTGAAATATTCACCGGAAAGAAAATAGAACAGCTTGTCGTTCTTCCAGGCGCCGCCGGCGCTTGCGCCGAAAACTTCGCGGGAATAGGAATTGTCCTGGCCACCGGGAAAATCGGCGCCACCGATCACCTTGTCCCTGAAGTTGCCGAACACCTGGCCGTGCAGGTCACTGGTCCCGGACTTCGTGATCACATTGACCATACCGGCCGAACCCAGCCCGGACGACAGTGGAAGCAGCGACTGCGCCACCCGGACCTCCTGGTTCCCGCCCACCGGAAGATTCATGATCGGCCCGCCCACGCTTTCGTCGGCGATGTCCAATCCGTCTGCCTGGATGCGCGTAGTGCGGCCATCACGGCCCACGATGGATGGGGTGGAAAAGCCAATCTTGGAGGCGGCCAGCATCCGGCCGTCGAGCAGCTGCACTCCGGGTTCAAGCCGGGTCAAATCAAGAAACTGACGATCGGAGGGAATCTTCTCCAACTGGTCCGCAGTGATCTCACCCCGTACTTCCGGAGTGTCTCGGTTCACCAGGATGGCGGAGGGCGCGATCACGCGCTGCATTTTTACGTCGCCCGTCGAAGTCCCCGCCGCCTGAATCCTGACCAGAATTTCTGCCGGCTGAAAACCTTTAGCCTCAACCCGCAGAACGTATTCTCCCGGCATCAGGTCGCGCAGGGCGTAGGTGCCGGCGGGACTGGTGGTGGTGTGGGCATTTTGTCCCGTGATCTTGTGGGTAATCGTGAGGTCTGCTCCGCTGATGGAAGCGCCTTTAGGTCCGGTGACGGTGCCGGAAATATTGCCGGTTGAGGAATCCTGGGCGTGAGCCAGCGACGAAATAACGAGAAGGACCGCAATCGTTCCGGCCCACAGACTTGACCGCCTGAAGACCGAACGGGCACAACCAGTGTTACTCAGCATTCTGCTGGCTTACCTTCCTTACAAGAATTCGTAACGGCGCACGCCAATCCCGAACAGGAAGGCAGAAGACGGGCGCAGCATGCCAAGGCATGCGTAAAATGCTCGATCCGTAATCCTACAAGACTTTCACAACGGAATTTGTCCCGTCAACCGTCGTGTGGGGCGGATACTCCTGTCCGCCGCCGTTGATTCCCCCAAAGTCGATTGCAGCAGATCAGATCATTCAGCCGCGAACATGAATGTTTGACCACCCACCTCTTCAATGCGATTTGGATGTGTAATATCCCGTCCGGTGGCGCACTTTAAAGCCGGAGTCTGCCGGCAGCCCTCCGACGGTCACCTGTATGTGCCGGAAATCTGAATCCGCCACTCTTTGTGACGGATAGTACGCCAGCATATATTGGGTTCGCAGCTCATCGCTGATCTGCCGAAATGCGTCTTCCAGTTGGGGCAACGAAGCCGCATAGAAATATTTTCCGCCGGTATCGGATGAGAGCTGGATCAGCGCGTGCTCACCACCGGTATCGCGCCCCGCACTGGCCTCGATCGGTACCACGATGATGCTGTACAGGATCGCCTCGGCGCTTTCGGCGGCCCGCACCGCCTCCTGATAATCCACCTTGCTCATGGTGTCTCCGCCGTCGGTGATCACCACCATGACCTTGCGGCCTTGCCTCGGCTCCAGCGCTTCTGAGCCCAGGAATAAAGCGTCGTAGAGGGCCGTTGCCGAGCCCATTCGAATCCGGTCGATGCCGCGATCGATCACTCGAAGATCTGAGGTGAACGACGTCAACTCACTGACGGTTTCGCTGAACTGGTAGAGCGACAACGCGTCTACGGGACGCAGAATGGCATGCGCGAAACGACGCGCCGAAGCGAGTTCAAGCGGCAGATCCTTGCGCGTGCTGAGGCTGGTGTCGATGGCCAGAACAATCGAAAGCGGCAACGCGGATTCCTTGTCGAAGACCGCTATCTTTTGTGCCTCGCCGTCTTCCAGAAGGTGAAAATTGTCCTTCTTCAGCGAAGCGATGGGAGCGCCGTGTTCGTCGGTCACAGTGACGAAGACGTTCACCAGCTTGACGTCAACTTTGAAAGTGGTGTCGGGCTCCTGGGCAATGGAGACAAGGCACAGAACTAGCAGAAGACCTGCAGTCGCCGCTGGTTTCATGTGGGAAATTGAAAAACAACTGCGCCTGCCCCGCACCCTTTCCGGCCCGGTCGCAGAGCCAAAAGAGCTTTTCTCCATCGAACAGACTGCGGCGAAAACGCAGGCAAATCAACTGTCATTTAGATGCGTGCGCGCCAGAATGGGTGCCTTGCGTACCCGCTATCTCATCAGGAAAAGGCTCGCCGTCAGCCCACACCGCGCCGTCGTCAAAGTACTCTTTTTTCCAGATTGGCACGGTGCGTTTGAGACTGTCGATCGCCCATCGGCAGGCTTCGAAAGCCGCCGCGCGATGGGGTGAACATACCACGATCAGTACGCTGGTCTCTCCGATTTGCAGTCGTCCAAGCCGGTGAACGATCGCAAGCTCGCGAATTTTGAAATCAAGCAGCGCCCGCTGCGCCAATTCCTCCATCTGCTGAAGCGCCATTTCTTCGTAGGCTTCATAATCCAGAAAAAGGGTGCGGCGGCCGCGGGTATGATTGCGCACGATGCCTTCGAAGACGGCGACCGCTCCGTCTTCCGGCCGTTTGATATTTTGCAGAACGGAGCTGGTCTCAATCGTCTGGCGGACGATAGCCACCCTGGGACTGGATTCTGCGGCTGAGCGCTCTGCGGCCAGGGGCTCCGATCCACCGCTCACCGGCGGCAGCAATCCAACCTCATCACCCGGGCTGAGCCGGGTGGAGCGCCCTGCGTACTCCCGGTTGACCGACATTGCCAGGGACGAGGCCTGGTCGCGCAATTGAGGAATGGCTTGTTCGTAATGACTGAGCACATCCGCCAGCGTGGCGTTGTCGGGGAGGTGCAACGAGTCGCTGGCTTTGCCGGCGAGGTCCTTCAACACACCGAAGAATAGGACGCGAACTTCCATCAAAACCGGGTTCTCCGCTTCCAGTTTCCGGCTCTCAATTTCGGCTCCCAGTTTCCGGCTCCCAGTTTATCGTGCCCGCAGCGATTTCACGTAGGCGCTGCCGGCAAAAAAAAATGCAATCGCGATCAGGTCAGTTTGGAGACTTGCCGCGGTTTTCCGGTTGCCGCGGGGCTTGCGAGCGTGGCGCCGGAGCACGGTTCTGCACTGGCGGGGCTTGCTGGCGCTGCTGCTGCCAGCTGCGGAACTTGTTCTCATCATCGCGAGTCTGGGCCGCATTTCTTTCCTGCACCGGGGGTGCAGGTTTGGCTTGAGGGTGAGACCAGCCTTGCGAGAAACGGGAGTTCTGATCGGCCCCCGCTCCTTGCGGCGGACGCGGAGCTTCAGGACGCATGCTTTCAACCGCATGAGGCGCCACCGCCGGTTGCTGCGGGCGCGCATCCGGGCGCGGCATTTGGCCAGGCTCGGCGCGCTGCCCTTCCGGTGCATTGATGACGGGCTGTTGCGGACGCGCCAGAGGACGATCGACGGGCTGATTCCCTATTGGAGCATTATTTAAAAGCCTGGGCTGCTGGCTCGGCCTCTCGGTACGCACGTTGACGCCCGCCTGCCGCTGTTCAAAGGGCTGCCGCGGCGGCTCGGGCCTCTGGGTCGCCACCACCTGCCGGTTCACAATCGCCTGCGGCGGCCGGAAACGCGCCGGAGCGCCCGAGCCCAACACGCTGGCCCGCACCGGTTGCACCTGTATGCCGCGTTCAACCGGCGCCTGGGCCAGTTGCCGCGCGTCAAAACGTCCCAGATTGCGCGCCACCGGACGCGCGTTCACGAACGTGTCGCGCGACACCAGGGTTACGCCATTGTTCACCCGCTGGTTCACATAGGTGATGTTGGTTACGTTGCGCTCGTTGTAAACATTGGTGACGCGGGTAACGTTGACCACGGTATTGGTCACGTTGACTCGCTCCACATAGTTGCGGCTGCCGCGGTAGTACGGCACATAGACTTCACCGGGAGCCAGAGGAAACCATCCCACTCCGGGACCGCCGCCAACCGAGATCGTCGCTCCGCCCACGAAGGCCACCAGAGCCGGCGCATACACCGGCCTGACAGCTACGGGTCCGGGGACCCAGCACCATCGATTTCCGGCATACGCCCAGCGTCCGTAGTGGAACGGGGCGAAACCCCAGGGCTCGTCTTCCACCCAGGTCCAGCCCCAGGGGTCGATAAATGCCCAGTGGCCGTTCCGATACGGCGCCCAGTCCGAGGCCACGCCCGCCGGAACCCAAACCGTTCCGTAGCCGCCGACGTATTGCCAGCGTCCGTAGTCGTCGAGATCCTCGTAGCCGGTCATCTCCGGCGAGACATAGTTGGCGGATTCGGCGCCATCTTCGCGATGGTCGCGCTCTAACGCCCAGTTGTTGAAGTCATCGGAAGGCGGCAATTGTGCAATGTCGTAAGTCAGCTGATCGGTGCCGGAGAAGCGAGCCGACTGCCCGGCCACAACTGTGTATGAGTATCCGCCGCCGGTCACTTCGCCGCGTCCACTCATCACGCTGACGTTGGTCACGTCGCCGTTGCTATCGGCGTCAATACGATATTCGCCGGTATGTTGCAGATTGAATGCCAGGTTCGGTGTATCGACCTCGACCGCATCGTCATCATCCAGATGGCGAACTCGCACGACTACGGTCCCGGCGGACAACCGCAACTGCATGGTGCGGTCGTCGAGAGCAAGAAAAGTCAGACTGGTCTCGGGCGCTAGCCGTATGGCCGTCGAGCCCACGTGAAGCTCCGCGCGGGCGCCCTGATCGGTCCATAGATTGTCACCCGTAGTCAACGGACGGTTCACCACAGCCGTCATCCAGTCGCCTTCGCCGCCCGGCTGGAAACTGACCGAACCTTCGGTGTAATTCATCCGTGCGACCCGGCTGGGCGGATCCTGATCGCCTTGATTCTGATCCTGTGCCGACAACTGCTCTTGATCCTGCGCTGCTGAAACCTGGGCTGCTGAATCCTGGGCTGCGGACATCGCCGGACTGTGCAGCAACAGCAATACGCCCGCCAGGACAACTCCGGCCAACCACCCGCGGTATGTGTTCGTCTTTGGCATATTGTTCCTCGCTGCGGCCGCTAACAGCACCGCTCTCACCTGAATTAAACACCCCGGAGGGTAATTAGTTTCATACCGTTGGGCATGTACTCCCGGCAGCTGTAACTACCCGGGGTGCCCCGTTCAAGCTCCGCTTGGCGGGGGTTTTTGGCAGCAGTGGTGCACCCCAAGAAAAACCCCGCCCAAGCAGTGCTTGAACGGGGCACCCTCTGAACATTCCCTGCACACCCTCAGGATACCTCTCTGAATCAGGCGGCCGGTTACGAAACACCTTGGGCGCTGAGGACTTTTTCCCGAATCTCTTCGTCCTGCTTCTCCTCACGCTGCGTGGAAGGCAGCGCCATTTCCAGGACCTCAAGAATCGATTTCACGTAATGGACGTTAATATTCTCCAGTTGTTCAGGCGTCAGGTCCTCCTGAACATTGGTCTTGTTGTCGGCGGGAAGAATCACGTCCTGCACGCCGGCACGCTTGGCAGCCAGCACTTTTTCCTTGACCCCTCCGATCGGCAGCACATCGCCGCTCAGAGTGATTTCGCCAGTCATGGCAGTCAACGGACGCACCGGACGCCCGGTCAGCAATGACACCAGCGCGGTCGCCATCGTGACTCCGGCGGACGGCCCGTCTTTCGGAATCGCTCCCGCCGGAACGTGAATGTGGATATCGTGCTCGGCGAAGAAATTCTCGGGAATTCCGAGTATGGCCGCGTTCGACCGTACCCAGGTCAGAGCTGCCTGCATCGATTCCTGCATCACCTGGCCGATCTGTCCGGTCATGGTGAAGCCGCCCTTACCCTTCATGGTGTTGGCCTCGATAAACAACACGTCGCCGCCTGACGGCGTCCAGGCGAGACCTACAACGACTCCTGAACGCTTCGTGCGCGCCGCAATTTCACCTTCGCTGCGGACTTTAATTCCGCCCAGGAATTCCTGCACTATTTCCTTGGTTACGATCAGCTTGTCGGTCTTGCCTTCCGCCAGGCGTCTCGCCTGCTTTCGGCAAATAGTGCCGATGTTGCGTTCCAGATTGCGCACGCCGGCTTCGCGCGTGTAGTGCCGGATGATGTAACCGACGCTTTCCTCGGGAAATTCAATCTGCTCGGCGGTCACCCCGTTTTCCTCTATCTGTCTCGGGACCAGATATTGGAAAGCGATGTGGACCTTTTCTTCTTCCGTGTAGCCTTGCAGTTCGATGATCTCCATGCGGTCGCGCAAAGGCTCCGCGATCGGATCCAGCATGTTCGCCGTGGTGATGAACAGCACCTTCGAAAGATCAAAAGTCACGTCGAGATAATTATCGCGGAAGGTAGAGTTCTGCTCGGGATCCAAAGCTTCGAGCAAGGCTGAAGCAGGATCGCCGCGGAAGTCGCGTCCGACTTTATCGATTTCGTCGAGCATGAAGACCGGATCTTTGGTCTCAGCCCGGCGAATTCCCTGGATAATTTGTCCCGGCAACGCGCCAATGTAGGTGCGCCGGTGGCCTCGAATTTCAGCCTCGTCATGCACGCCGCCCAGTGATATCCGGACAAATTTGCGTCCCAGGGCTCGCGCAATCGACTTGCCCAGCGAAGTCTTGCCCACGCCGGGAGGTCCGACGAAACACAGGATCGGTCCCTTCATTCCGGGCTTCAGACGGCGTACCGAAAGATAGTCGAGGATGCGGTCTTTGACCTTTTTCAGGTCGTAGTGATCGGTGTCGAGGATTTCCTTGGCTTTCAAAATGTCAACTTCCCCGCCCGAGGTTTTAGCCCAGGGGAGAGCCGCAAGCCACTCTACATAATTGCGGGTCACGGAATAATCCGCCGCCATCGGCGACATTCGAGCCAGCCGGCCCAGTTCTTTCAAAGCCTCTTTCTTGACTTCATCCGGCATGCCGGCATTGTCGATCTTCTGCCGAAGTTCTTCGGTATCGCGCGCGCCTTCATCCTGCTCGCCCAGTTCCTTCTGGATGGCTTTCATCTGCTCGCGCAGGTAGTACTCCCGCTGGGTCTGCTGTACCCGGTCCTGAACTTCCGACTGGATCTTGTTGCGCAGCTGCTGGACTTCCAGTTCCTTGGCCAGATGCTGGTTGATCTTCTCCAGACGGACGCGGACGTCGGTGGTTTCAAGTGTGTCCTGCTTATCGGCGGTCGAGAGCGAGGGCAGCGAGGAGGCGATGAAATCCACCAGCCGGCCCGGCTCATCAATATTCATGGCCACCGTGGAGAGTTCGTCCGACAACGTCGGAGAGCCGGCCACAATCTGCTGGAATAACGTGAGAACGTTGCGCTGCAGAGCTTCGACTTCGGAGCTCTTCGGCGGGATCGACTCGGGAACCGAATCGACGCGGCCCCGCATGAACGGCGTAAGCTGGGAAAACTCCGTCAGACGCACCCGCTCCAGGCCTTCCGCAAAAACGAAGAGGCTCTGGTTGGGCATCTTCACGACTTTGTGGACGACTGCCAGGGTCCCCACCGTATATAAATCGCTGGCTTGAGGAGCATCGACGCGGGCTTCACGCTGCGCCACCACGACGATGGTCTTGTCCTCGCCCAGGGAATTGATCAGTTGGACCGAACTTTCCCGGCCTACGGTCAGGGGAAGCACGGCATGAGGGAACAGGACTGTGTCCCGAACCGGCAGGATCGGCAGTATCCCGGTTTCTTCTTCTTCTTTCGGCTTGGTCGTACGCTCAGTACTGCGCGTTTTTTCCGCCATATTTCACCTTGAGTGCGTTGTGCTCAAGTTTTGATGATACTTAGGCCCGGAAGGATGCAGATCCCGCCAGCCACTTGAAAGTAGTTGAATTCTAAACCTTAATCCCGAAGTTTGTACCCAATCGAAGGTGCTGAGACTGATTGCTGACTATTAGACGCCCCAAACGGGACTCGCAGGCGTGGGGCGGACACTCCTGCCCGCCGCTTGTGGGGTTGGGTGTGGATGGAATTGGGGTGGAATGTGGGGTCGAATTGCACGGCAGGTAGAGCTAAGTCCAAACCAACCGCGGCGGACAAGAGTGTCCGCCCCACACCTACGGTCAGGCTGCGGGGTAAATTCCCATCACTTTCACCATGTCCGCCACTTCGCCGAGATGGCGCAGGGCGTTGCGGGCAGCCTCATCGTCTCCGCGAAGAAAGTCGGCATAGAACACGTATTCCCAGGGCCGGCCGCGCAAGGGCCGCGACTCGATCTTGGTGAGGCTGATGTCGCGCAGAGCGAATACGGCCAGCGCCTTGAACAGAGCTCCAGCGATGTTCTTGACGCTGAAGGCGATTGAAGTCTTGTTGGCGCCGGGCAGCACGCGCCGCGTCTTGCGTATCAGAAAGAACCGGGTAAAGTTGCGTTTGTCGTCTTCGATGCCCGCCGCCAGTATGTGCCCTTGATAGGCCTTCGCGGCCTGGGTTCCCGCAATTCCGGCCGCATCACGCAATTTGCTTTCGATCACATGTTTGACGCTGCCGGCGGTGTCATAAAACGGCATCGGCTGGATTCTGGTGTTTTTGGCAAAAAAGTCCCTGCACTGCTCAAGCGCCACGGGATGCGAATACGCCCGCCGCAAGTCGCCGCGTTTCACTCCCGGTAGGGCGATCAGATTGTGCACGATGCGCAACAGGAATTCCTGCTCGATGAAAACCTTGCGGGCAAGCAACAGGTCAAAATGCTCGCTGACAGAACCCGCCAGCGAATTCTCGATCGGGATGACCGCCGCCGAAACCGAGGCACGCTGCACCCGGTCAAAGACCTCCATCGACCTCGCGCACGGCACAATTTCGCAGCCCGGGACCATTCGCCTGGCGGCTTCATGGCTGAACGAGCCGGCCTCCCCCTGAATCGCAATTTTCACCTTGCCTGGACTCATTGGGGCAACTTAGCTGGCTCGGACGGCGAAAGCAAATCTTTCTTTAGTCCAATCGCGTCCACGCCGTTCGAATA
Organism: Terriglobia bacterium; assembly: GCA_963814725.1. GTDB lineage: Bacteria > Acidobacteriota > Terriglobia > Terriglobales > Acidobacteriaceae > JAIQFF01. Next base: position 386,416 of record CAWFDY010000008.1, on the reverse strand, counting down.
GTAACCGGGCAGGCTCTTGATCACCATGTAGCCGTGCCGCTTATAAAAGGCGAGGGCAGAATGATTGTCGACCGCCGTTTCCAGGAGCACAGAGCGGCAGCGGGCGTCGCGCAACCGCTCCTCGGCGAGGCGGAGCATCTGCGATCCAATGCCCGCGCCCCGGGCGCTGGGCAGAACATCGATGGTGATGATATGACCGGTTCCGCGGCTAGCCGCTTCAGCCACGATGAATCCAAGAATGCCGAAGCCACCCTCGTCTCTGGTATGACCCGGGTTTGAGATTCGGCCCTTGGACACGGTCTCAACCATCGCGGGCGAGTGCGCTACCACGGCAAATGCGTGAGGGCGCTGCAGATAGGTGGATAGCTCCTCCCGGGTGTAAGAGATTCCCGGCGCGAAACACTGTTGATCGATACGCCACAAGGTTTCAAATTCCTCAGGACGAAAGTCTCGCAAGGCGAATTCCACAGATTTATTGTAGCTGTAAAGCTCCGATCCTCTTTTCGCGGGCCTTTGCGGGAGGTGCATCTGGCTCCGGGAGGCAGGCGCAGGTAAAGATTTGAAGAACCGGTTGCGATACTTGCATACCAAGTCGTACTATTCCTACAGGGGCTTTGTGGGACGTCTAGTACTCATCGACGCTGTCAGTGCTGTGGTTCTCCTCGGGGCATGGTTTTTTTATTTTGTACGGTATAACCGCCGCAAGGGTGCGGCAGCCCTGCACTGGGTGGAAGCTGCTTGTTCGAACCAGGGGCAAATGCTCGATGCCCGCTGGCTGAGTGTAGCTCTGCTTCAGGCCCGCTTCGGCTTCAATGCTCACTGGTTTGACAATGCCCGTGTGACCATTCGCCTGCGCCCCCGCCCCATCCCTTTTAAATGGTTTGTCAGCATCTGGCACAAGCAAAAAGAAACCCTCACTTTTGAGGCTGATTTCGACGGCGCGCCGGGTTTCCACCTTGACGTGTTCCGTCATCGCTGGCTGTCTCAGCGTCACAGTCATATGTCGTCCCAGGCCCGCGACTGGTCGGTGTCTCGCCCCGGGCCGGTGATTTTAACCACCCGCACGCGCTGGACGCAGGAACTGTCGCCTGTGGTCAACACCCTAATGACGGCTCGCGGGCATAACCTGATCAGCGTGCGCTTCCGATCCGAGTCTCCTCACATCGCGGCCACCGTGCCGCTTGAAGCGCTCTCCGACGAGCAGGACGCGGCAGGGTTCCTGAGCGTACTTCGCGAACTGGCAACCGGCGCTTCCGCTTCGCATCAGTAGCCACCCATCTCCCTACAAAGCTGGCTCCCTGTCTCCTTTTGCGTCCTTTGCGAACTTTGCGGTAAAAAATTTTGTCCTTTCAGATCGCCGAGAGATCAAAGTCTTCACCGCAGAGTTCGCAAAGGATTCCGCAAAGGACGTAAAGTCTTCTGAATTAAGACACGGGCAAGCCTCTCCTGGACTATTTGCGACTGTGCTAGAGTCGGAGCTTTCATGGATTCTCCCACCATCTGTACCGAAAATCTGACGCGCCGCTTTGGGAACCTTGTGGCTGTCGAGGAAGTGAACCTGAAGGTGGCACCCGGCCAGTTCTTCGGCTTTCTGGGACCCAACGGAGCGGGAAAATCAACGACCATCAAGATGCTCACCGGCCTGCTGGCTCCGACTTCGGGTCGAGTCCAGATTCTCGGATTGGATCTGGTAAAAAACCAGGTCGAAGTAAAACAGCAAATCGGAGTCGTGCCGGAAGGCATGGCTTTGTTCGGACGATTGACTGGATCGGAATATTTGAACTTTGTCGGCCGCATGTACGGACTGGACCGCGAAACCGCCGCTAAACGTTCGGCTGAACTGCTCGACTTCATGCAACTTACCGACCAGCCCAAGGCGCTGGTGACTGACTATTCGCACGGCATGCAGAAGAAACTGGCCCTGGCCGCGGCGGTCATCCACGGACCGAAAGTGTTGTTTCTCGATGAACCTTTCGAAGGCGTCGATGCGATTGCGGCAGGCACTCTCAAAGCTATGCTGCAGCGGATGATCGCGCGCGGCGCAACCGTGTTCCTGACCTCGCACGTGCTGGAAATTGTCGAACGCCTGTGCACGCACGTGGGGATCATTCATCGCGGACGCCTGGTGGCACAGGGCTCACTGGAGGAGTTGCGGGCAGGAGTGGAGGCGCGGGCGACGGACCTTTCGGTCGCGACCACCAGCCCGGGTGGCGAGAAGCTGACTCTCGAACAAATTTTCCTGCTGGTCGTGGGCGGATCGCGGCCCAACCGGCAGGAACTGTCATGGCTGGGCTAGCGGGATGAAAGCACAAGCATGCGGCGTTACGGTTACCACGCAACTGCGGCGGTGCGGACAAGGGCGCCATGGCGCTGAACAGCATTAGTCTGGCTCCGCAATGGCGCCAGCAACTGGCCACCGTAGCGCAGTTGCGCTGGCAAATGTTCGTCAACTCCCTGCGAACTTCCCGCGGACGGCTGGAACTCTCCTCTCGCATCTTCATCAGCATGGCCTTTGCGGCCGGCGGCATTGGAGGCGCATTTGCCCTGGGCGGCGTGGCTTGGTATGTGGTGCGGCAAGGGAACCCGCAGTTGCTTGGCGCTCTGCTCTGGCCCGTCTTCCTTTTCTGGCAGCTGTTTCCGTTGATGGCGAGTGCGTTTACACAGAATATCGAGTCTTCAAGTCTTCTTCGCTTTCCTCTGAGCTACCGTTCCTATCTTCTGATCCGTCTGGCATATGGCTCGATGAACAGCTCCACGGTTGTGGCTGGCTTGTGGCTGCTGGGAGTGGATATCGGAATCGGGTTGGCCCGGCCGGTCATATTCCCATGGGCTACACTCGTGCTGCTTACTTATGCCCTGGTTAATCTCGTGCTCGCGCGCATGCTGTTTGCCTGGCTTGAACGCTGGCTGTCGCAGCGCCGCACGCGCGAAATCATGGGCATTCTTTTCTTTCTCTTCATTCTGAGTTTCCAGTTGATCGGACCCTTGTTCGCAGTTTATGAACACCGCGCCAGGCCCGAAGTGGAAATTTTGGGGCAGAAACTTTCGAGCGGACAGAGGCCGTTTCCTCCAGGCCTTGCCGCCGCGGCGATCGCGGGAGGCGCGCAGGGCCGATTCGGATTTTCCATGATCGCGGGCAGTGTGGTCCCTTTTCTCCTCCTGACCTGCTACGGCATGGCATTTCTATGGCTGCTGAACCTTCGGCTGGGGGCGGAGTATCGCGGTGAAAATCTGAACGAATCCTATGGGCGCCAAACCTCTCCCCAAGAGATTCCCGCGCCGCGCGCGGGTTGGAACCTTCCCGGATTTCCCGGTCCCGTGGCCGCCGTTTTCGAAAAAGAGCTGCGCTATCTCGGCCGCAGCGGCCCCATGCTGTTTACTCTGATTGTGCCTCTGTTCATGCTGGCTGTGTTTCGCAGTTCCGGAAAAAATGATGGCCTGCTGGCGCACGCTCCCGGACTCACCTTCCCCCTTGGCGCCGCCTATTCGCTGCTTTTGCTGACCAATCTTTCGTACAACAATTTCGGCGCGGATGGAGGCGGTACCCAGTTCTTCTTCGCCTCGCCCGCGCGTTTCCGGCAGATCATGCTGGGGAAAAACCTGGCTCATTCGGCGGTGTTTGCCGTGGAAGTCGTGCTGGTCTGGCTCGGGACATCCTTGCTTTACCGTCCCCCATCGCCCGGCGTGACCCTGGCCACTGCGGCGGGCATCCTGTTCATAATGCCGATCGATCTCGCCGCCGGAAACTTCTTCTCGATCTATTCTCCCAGCCGGGTGGAAGCAGGCGTCTTTGGCAGGCAACGGGCGTCGCTTACGACCGTGCTGGCGAGTTTTGCAATTCGCGGCGCGTTATTCGGGATGGGCGCGGTACTGCTATGGCTTTCGCGTCTTTATGGAAATTCCTGGAGGGAACTGCTGGTCCTGCTGCTACCCGGCATGTTCGCGGGCATGGCCTACATTTTCAGCCTGAACCGTGTCGATGAAATGGCAATGAAGCACAGGGACAATCTCATCGCAAATCTCGACCGGCGCCAGTAAAGAGCGTGCGCTAGTCGCCCTGCGGTTCTGCGACAAAGCGATAGCCCACACCGCGGGCGGTGAGCAGATGGCGCGGAGTTGAGGGATTATCTTCGATATAGCGGCGCAGGCGGACGATAAAATTGTCGATAGCGCGGGTATCGGTGTCCTCGCGCAGACCCCACACCTCCTCGAGAATCGATTTGCGGGAGACCACCCGCCCTTCATTTCGGATCAGATGGCGTAACAGTTCCGCCTCCATCAAGGTCAGTTGAATGATGTTGGCATTGACCCGCAGCTCCAGTTTCCCGAAATCAATGGTCCGTCCGTGAAACGAGAATGTCTCGTACTCGACGGCCGAGCCCGCGTTCGCGGCGGGACTCTGCTGCATCCATTCGCGACGGCGCAGCAATCCCTGCAATCGGGCTAACAGGATAGGGAGTTCGAACGGCTTGGGCAGATAATCGTCAGCGCCCGAGGCGAAGCCCTTGAGCACGTCTTCGGGACGGCCGCGAGCGGTGAGCATGAGCACCGGAACAAATTGTTTGGCGGCGCGGAGTTCCGCCGCTACGGTGAAGCCGTCCTTGCCCGGAAGCATAACGTCAAGCACCACCGCATCGAAATCTGCCCGCTTTTCGGATGGTTCAAGGAGCAACGCCAGGGCCCGTTCGCCATCGCCGACAACCGCAACCGTGTGCCCTTCGGCCTCGAGGTTGAACTGCAGACCTTTGGCCAGGTGAGCTTCGTCTTCGACAATCAGAACATGACTCATAAGGATCTATGCATTCCGCGTGAATTGGACGATCCTGCCCTTCGACCTTGACTCTCTGGACGTTTCTTATCGCCAGAAAATCAGCGAGCAGAGGCGCTGTTCGATCTACAAATTCACTCTCGGCAATTCCATGACGACTGTAGTGCCCTGGCCTTCTCCCGCACTCTCAGCGAACACCCGGCCTCCGTGCTTGCGGGCGATCGCCCGCACGATAAATAACCCGAGGCCCGTTCCCTTCACATGGCTGAGCGACCGATTTGAAACCCGGTAGAAGCGTTTGAAAATGCGTTTCAACTCTCCGGCGCGGATTCCTACTCCCTGGTCGCGGACTCTGAGGGTGACGCGCTTCTCATCGGGAGTATTGAGAAGTACCGAGATTTCGACGTGGTCGCCGGAATATTTCACCGCATTGTCGAGCACGTTCGAGACCGCCGCGCGCAATTCCTCGGAATCACCCAGAACCCCGGCAGTGCCACCATGATTCACCGACTGTTCGTAGCGCAGGGATTCCGGCGGAAGGTGGTGGCTGGAGCGGGCCACTTCCACACACTCGCGAACCAGGCCGCTGAAGTCCACGGGCACGCGCCGGTCCTGCTTCTTGTGTCCCGCCTCGCCAGCCTTCAGAACCTGGCTCACCGTGCCCATCAGGCGATCGGTATCGTCCAGCATTAGACGATAGAATTCGCGGCGCTGTTCTTCATCGACATCGCGATGCTGCAGAGTTTGGAGATATAGGCGGATGGAAGCGATGGGTGTCTTCAGTTCGTGGGTCACGGCATTGATAAAGCTGTCATGCTGCTCGTTGCGGCGAATCTCCCGCACCAGGAAGCTGGTGTTTACGATCAGCCCGGCAATCAAAAGGGCGAAGAACACCACGCCGAGGAAAAGCAGGACGCCTTCGCGCCAGTTGAGAATGATCCAGCCAATATTGAGTCCAACCGCCAGCAGCACCAGGCAGACGCCAAGCACCACGAAGAAGGCAATGGCCCGGCGGCGGCTGCTGATGCGCATGGCAGGATTCTACCGCGATACGCCACGTGTGGGGCGGACACTCTTGTCCGCCGCCATTGCAGTTGATTTTGATTTGTAGTTCGGGTGTTGGTGCGGTTTGGTCACGAGCAAATTAAAAGAGCGGAGGGCAAGGGCGCCCGCGCACACCCGCCTTTGCAGTTGATTTTGATTTGTAGTTCGAGTGCTGATGCGGTTTGGTCAAGAGCAAATTCAAGAGCGGCGGGCGAGGGCGCCCGCCCCACCCTCGATTAGATGGAAACCAGTTCCGCCTGTGCTTCCACCGGAGCGCCTTGTTCTGCTTCCTGGCGGCGGAGTTCGTCCAGCTTTACCCGGTAGACCTGCTTGGCCAATCCGAGTTTGGTCAGAGCCCAAATGCCGTACCAGTTGAAGTCAATCTCATACCACTTCAAACCATGCCGCGCGGAGACCGGGTGGGCATGATGATTATTGTGCCAGCCCTCGCCGAAGGTCAGTAACGCCACCCACCAGCTGTTGGTCGAAAGGTCGCGCGTAACGAAGCGCCGTGAGCCCCAGCTGTGGGTAGCGGAATTTACAAGCCAGGTAGTGTGCAGCCCGATCACGGTTCGGAAGAACACTCCCCACATCAGGAATGGGAGACCGCCGATGGCGAACAGGATCACGCCGAGAACAATCATGGGGACGTAGTGATATTTGGTGATCCAGACGTGAAATTTATCTTTGGCCAGGTCAGGAACGTAACGCGAGAGGGTCGTAGTGTCATGATGCATGGACTTGCCGGTCAGGATCCAGCCCATGTGCGCCCACCATTTGCCGTCGCGGGGCGAGTGCGGATCGCCTTCCTGATCCGAATGCTGGTGATGGATACGGTGCGTGGCCACCCAGAAAATTGGCCCGCCTTCGAGCGCCAGGGTCGCGCATGTGGTCAAGAAATATTCAACCGCTTTGGGAGTTCTATAGCCGCGATGAGTCAGCAGCCGGTGGTAGCCCATGCCGATTCCGAGGCTCCCCGAAACCCACCACAGGAACATCGAAACCAGAAAAGCTTTCCAGGTAAAAAAGAAGAGCGCTGCGATCGCGCCCACGTGAAACAAGCCCATGAAAATCGCCGTGACCCAGTTGACTTCGTCGTCGGCCGCCGCTTTTCGGTCCAGAACTTGAAGGTCTATCGCCATGTTGGTTCCCTTGTCCGGTATGGAGCTTACAGAACTTAACTTAGCAGGGCGGGAAAATACTGCGTGTAACACTTCTGTAATAGGAGATACAGAGGATGTTACGGAGGTAACCAGTCAGGCTCGTGTGGCCGCAAGCGACTCGCCCGAGGCCACACGAACTTTCAGGCGGAAACGCCCTTTACTTCGACGCCTGCCCACTTTTCCAGAAGAGTGATAGTGGCGGCATAGTCGAGGTTTTCATGACCGTCTTCGGTGGCCATCTCGTAAATTTCTTCCACGGTTTCGAGGGCGGGCAGTTTCACCCGGACCTCTTTCGCGGCATCCAGCGTCAGACGGATATCTTTATGCATAAGGCGGAGCGGGAAATTGGGAGTGAAATCGCGCTTGAGCACAAAGGGAGCCTTGTAGTCCACAACTCCCGACCGAATCATCGACGCCTGGATCACCGGCATAAGATTCTCGACATCCACTCCCAGCTTGGCCGCCAGGGTCAGGCCTTCCGCGAAACCTTCGTAAATCAAAGCGATTTGCAGATTCATCACCAGTTTGGCGGAATGCCCCTTACCGGTTTCGCCGATCCGGAAAAATGCTTTTCCCATGGCGGCAAACAGGGGTTTCAGCGACTCAATCACCGCTTCATCTCCGCCGACGATAAAGATCAGGCTGCCGGCTTCGGCGCCCACCTTCGATCCAGTCACGGGCGCATCGACGTAACGCACACCGCGCGTCCCCACCCGCTCAGCGAATCTGCGCGTGGCGGAAGGCGAAATTGTGCTGGAATCCACCACGGTCATTCCCTCTGCGAGTGACTTCTCGACTCCCTCGGGACCGAATAAGAGTGCCTCGACGGCATTAGTGTCGGAAACGCACATCCATACCACTTCCGCGCCCTGGGCCGCATCGGCAGGCGACGTCGCCAGCCGTGCACCGGCGATGCCCTCGCCGGCGGTACGGTTCCAAACCGCAACTTCATGACCTGCTTTGACCAGATTTGAGGCCATCGGGCGTCCCATAATTCCCAAGCCTAAGAAGGCAACACGCATCCTGAAATCTCCTCTGAAAATAATAATGACGAGCGCAATTAGAACTGACGGGGAGAGTCGGGTCAAGCAAATGTGTGAGAATCGTCTTGTGTTGTTGGTTTGAATTTGCGGCCGCGGGTGAGTCGCCGCAGCCCCATGTTCCGTCCTCTGTCAATAGGCGAGCAGAATTCTTAAGTCCCGCAAATTATTGCCGGTCGGTCCAGTCGCAATGGCGTCACCCATCGACTCGAAAAACGGGTAAGAGTTAAAGCGGTTTAAATAACCGGCTGGATCGAGGCCGCGATATCGGGCGCGTTCCGCCGTACCGCCATCCACGATGGCTCCCGCAGCGGGACTGTTCCCGTCGATGCCGTCGGTGCCGGCGCTGAGTACGGTAATAGCCTGGCCAGAAATTCTGGCCGCACACGCCAGGGCAAATTGCTGGTTGCGTCCACCCGTGCCGCCATTCTCCACCTTGACCGTAACTTCTCCGCCGGAGAGCAGGCAGGCGCGTTCGGACTTCTGGCGCAGGCGGCGCAGGCGTTCGAGCAGATGATCCGCGGCGCGCGCGTAATCCCAGTCATCGCAACTGTTGTCGATTTCCACGCTGAAGCCGTTACGCTGAGCTTCCACTTCCGCGGCCTCCAGCAGTGACGCATTTGACAAGATGGGCCACCAGCGCGAACGGTGGAATGCCAGATCGTCGGACTTGGGCGTTTCCTCGAGTGCGTGGCGTTGAAAAAGCTCGCGTACGGAATTCGGGAACTGCTCCAGCATGCCGTACTTCTCGACGATGGCGTGACAGTCTGCGACCGTGGTGGAATCGGGCATGGAGGGACCGGAGGCCAGGGCATCGGGAGTGTCGGCGGGAACGTCCGACACCAGCAGCGAAACCTGCTGCGCTCCGGAGGCTGCCACAGCCATCCTGCCGCCCTTGATGGCGGAGAGATGCTTGCGGATGGCGTTGATATCGGCGATGGGCGCGCCCGAGAGTACGAGTACCCGGTAGGTGGCGATCAGGTCTTCCGGAGAAATTTCAGCGTCAATCGGATTTTCGACGATCGAAGACCCTCCGCCACTGAGCATGAAGATCACCAGCGAGGAACTGTTCTGGGCATTCAGCGACTTCAATATAGCTTCACCGGCGCGAATTGATTCCTGATTCGGCAGGGGATGGCCGCCGCGGAAGTAGCGAAAGCCGCGCAACTGCGACCCGGCATCGACGGAGCTGGCGACGATGCCCTCGAAGCGGCTGCCGGCCTGCATTTCGAGCGAATTGATCATCGAATTCGCGGCCTTGCCGATCGATATCACCAGTACGCGATTGTAGGAATTCAGATCGTGCAGGTCTTCGCAAATACGCAGCACGCCGCGATCGCAATCGACATGGCGTTGAAATGCGCGGTCGATGCTGGCTTCCGCCAGGGCATGCTCAAAAAAATGGCGCACAGTAACCCGCATGTCCAGAGCGAGCTTATCGCGGTCGGCGGCTGACGAAGGCATGGGCAAGAATTATAAAAGGGTTGAGAGCGCCGGAGATCCAACGCCCACCACGAGCGCATCTTTTGACGAAATTTCAATCGCCGCGACTTCTACTGCGTCAAGGCGGCGAATTTATAAGTTCACCGCGTTCGGAATCCACTGCTCGACGGCATCCCGCAGCTCCCGCAATCTGCCTTCGAAGAAATGGTCGGCGCCGGCGATCAACACCAGCTTCTTCGGATCAGAAACTGAATCCACCAGCTGCTGCAATTGGACCGGCGTCCCGAACTGGTCGCGGTCGCCGCTCACAAACAGCTTGGGTTTGGCGCAGGATGCGAGAAAGCCGAAATCGTAGCTGCGGTCGTCGCTCGGCGACAACCGAATCGGCGACACCGGCAGGCCCAACCCTATGGCGGCTTTTATCCGAGAATCCGGGCAGGCAGCCCGCAAGCCGACCGCCGCTCCAAAGGAAAATCCTGCGAAAATCAAAGGCAGATGAAACTCCCGGTCCATCCAATTCAAGGCGTAGCGAACATCGTCGACTTCACCTTCGCCGTGATTGTGCTCGCCCTGGCTGAGCCCCGTGCCGCGAAAGTTAAACCGGAGCACCGGGAATCCAAAGCTGTTCAGCGCCTTCATGGCGTGAAAAACCACTTTATTGTGCAGAGTGCCGCCGAATAGCGGATGAGGGTGGCAGACCACGGCGGCGTATGGGGCATCCGGCCGCCCTGCATTGAGCAACGCCTCAAGGCGGCCCGCTGGGCCATCCAGAAACAGGGAGCGGATTGTGCTGGCCTGAGTCTCCATCCTGCTCCCTCCAGCATAACAGCGAAGATGAGGACGCTGCCCCTATGGGACGGCGTGGCCGTAGGGTATCCTGTCGCGCATGGATGTTGCCGCCTTTACCCGCCAACTCGTCGATATCGAGTCCATCACCGGCAACGAGGGACCAGTGGGCGATTTTCTTCACGGTGAATTACTGAGGCGAGGTTTTCAGGCTGAGAAGATATCCGTCGAGGGCGCGCGCTGTAATGTCTTCGCCGTGGTCCCGGGACATCCCAGGCCCGCAATTGTGTTTTCCACGCACATGGATACGGTCCCGCCGTTCATCCTGTCGTCCGAAGACGCGACGCGAATTTATGGACGAGGCTCATGCGACGCCAAGGGGATCATCGCGGTGCAGGTTGAAGCGGCGGAACGATTGCGTTCGGAGGGGCTCAGTGTCGGGCTGCTTTTCGTAGTTGGCGAGGAGCGCGACAGCCTGGGCGCCAAGGTGGCAAACCAGAAACCCGTGGGCTGCAAATTTCTGGTCAATGGCGAGCCCACAGAGAACAAGGTTGCGGTTGCATCCAAGGGGGCATTGCGCGCGGAGGTGATTGCCCAGGGTCGCATGGCGCACTCGGCTTATCCCGCGTTAGGCGAGTCGGCGATTGACAAGCTGCTGGATGCGCTCACCCGTTTGCGCGCCATGAAGTTGCCGGAAGCAGAAGGTATCGGCCCATGCACGCTCAATATTGGGGTGATCGAAGGCGGCCGCGCTCCCAATGTGATCCCGGACAAAGCGCGGGCGCAACTGCTCTATCGCCTGGTCGGCTCGTCGGAAGAATTGAAGCGGGAGATCATTGCGGCTGTAGGCGATCTGGCGAAAGTCGAGTTTGTGCTTGAAATTCCGTTCATGCGACTGCGCACTTTCGAAGCTCTTCCCACCATGGTCGCCGCTTTCACCACCGACATTCCCGCGCTTAGCAACTGGGGAGAGCCGCTGCTGGTGGGGCCAGGATCGATTCACGTCGCCCATACCAATGGCGAGTATGTTGAAAAGAAGCAACTGACGGATGCTGTGGATCTTTATTGCGCCATCGCCCGGCAACTAAGCGCGTGATTAGATTTGCGATTGGGGATTCCAGTATCCCTGATGTAGAGAAAAGCCGCGCCCAAGAACAGCCGAGATGGACAACGGGCGTGGCATAGAACTTCATCGACTTGCGGTTTTTGCCGGCACGTAGAATGGTGCTGCACACATTTACGTGCTATGAAAGCCAACATTACACTGAAACTAGACGTTTCCCTCCCGCAAGAGATTCGAGTCCTGGCGGCGCGAGGCTGGCACATCGATCAGTGCTCTTTTGGCTGAACGCCTCGAGCAAATCGTACGCGAGCGCAAGACTTACGAGCGCGTCCGGAAGCGCACGTTGGCTCGCCTGCGCGAGGGGAGCGACTTGCATTGGACGCCTCCCAGGTCCCGTGACGAACTTCACCAACGCTGATCATGCCTGACAAATACTTCGTCGATACCAACATCTTCCTTTACGCTCATGATCGCTCCGCGGGATTGAAGTATGATCGGGCCCGCTAGTTGATCGAGCGCCTGTGGGCATCCGGAGAAGGCGTACTGAGCAGCCTGGTGCTTCAGGAAGTTTGCATCAACCTTCGCCGCAAGTTGGCCCGACCCCTGCCTGCGGAGGAAATCCGCCGTATCATTCAGGACTACCTGAGCTGGGAAATTGTCATTAACACTCCAGATTCGATCCTGGAAGCGTGGAGATCGAGATGCGTTGTCGAACATCTTTTTGGGATGCGCTCACTCTGCATGCGGCCGAAAGCGCTGGTGCGGCGATTCTTTATTCCGAAGATTTCGCATCCGGGCAAAAGTACGGCGCTGTTCAGGTCGTGAACCCGCTCGTCTAGCTCTCTGCTCGGAAATATCCGGGGACGGGAAAAAGATTTACACTTTCATCATGAGCACCCAGACCCTCAACTCCCTCTCGCATGCATCTTCGGCCTACCTGCGTTCCGCCATGCATCAGCCCATCCAGTGGAACGAGTGGGGCGAAGATGCCTTTGCCATGGCGAAGCGGGAGAACCGGCCCATCCTGCTCGACATTGGCGCGGTCTGGTGCCACTGGTGCCATGTGATGGATCGCGAATCGTACGACGATCCCGAAGTGGCGAAGATCGTGAACGAACTCTTTGTCGCGGTGAAGGTTGACCGCGACGAGCGGCCCGACATTGACAGCCGCTACCAGGTGGCAGTGAGCGCCATCAGTGGGCAGGGCGGGTGGCCGCTGACCGCCTTCCTGACTCCCGACGGCAAGCCGTTTTATGGCGGCACCTACTTCCCTCCCAACGAAAGTTATGGACGCCCCAGTTTCAAGCGGGTGCTGCAGTCCATTGCGGACGCCTACCACCAGAAAAATACCGAAGTCGTGGACCAGGCACGCATGGTGGAAACGGCCATCTCACGCGCCGAGTCAGTGGCCGGCGGCAGCGGCGACTTCTCTCCCAAGGTGATCGACGAGATCGTGGATGCAGCCCTCAAGATGTTCGACCCGCAGAATGGGGGCTTCGGCAGCGCGCCCAAGTTTCCTCATCCCGCAGTGCTCGATCTCCTGATGGACCAGTACGCGCGCACGGGGGACCAGAAACTGCGCGACGTCTTTGTTCCTACACTGGAAAAAATGGCGCTAGGCGGCGTTTATGACCAACTGGCCGGCGGCTTCCACCGCTACTCGGTGGATGAGCACTGGATCGTCCCGCACTTCGAGAAGATGTGCTACGACAATTCCGAACTGCTGAAAAATTATGTACACGCGTATCAGGTAACGGGCTCGGAGTTTTTCGCCTCCGTGGCGCGTGACATCGTGCGCTGGATGGATGAGTGGTTGAGCGACCGGGAGCGCGGGGGATTCTACGCTTCGCAGGACGCCGACTATTCGATGGACGATGATGGCGACTATTTCACCTGGACCCGGGCAGAAATGCAGGCGGTGCTGACCGAGGAGGAAGCGTCCGTCGCCGGACTGCACTACGACGTCAACGAAGTTGGCGAGATGCACCATAATCCGGAGAAAAATGTACTGTACGTCCGCGCGTCTCTGGAAGAAATTGCGAAACGGCTGAGCCTGCCCCTGGAACGCGTGCGCACCCTGCTGGAGTCCGCCCGGCAAAAGATGTATGCCGCACGGCTGAAGCGGGATACGCCCTACATCGACAAAACGGTTTATGCCGGCTGGACCTCGCTGTGCACTTCGGCTTTTTTGGAAGCCGCCAAGGTGCTGAAGCTTCAAGATGCGAAACACTTCGCGCTGCGTTCCCTGGACCGCGTGCTCGCCGAGGCGTGGCAACCCGAGCAGGGGCTGCAGCATGTGGTCGCTTATTCTGATCCCACGGCCGGGCGGCGGCTCGTTCCCGGCTTGCTTGACGATTATGCCTTCACGGCGGTCGCCTGTCTGGATGCCTATGAGGCAACGGCTGACCTCAGCTATTTCGCGTTCACGCAGCGCATTACCGGGAAGATGCTGGATCTTTTTTTTGATCCTGTCTCCGGAGGATTTTTCGATACGGGCACGGCGCAGACGGAAAAAGCGCTGGGGGTGCTGGGCACCCGGCGGAAACCGTTTCAGGATTCTCCTACTCCCGCCGGAAACTCGGTGGCTGCGATTGCGCTACTCCGGTTATTTGCTCTTACCCATCAGCAAAGCTATCGCGAGCAAGCCGAGCAGACTATGGATTTGCTGGGCGGAATGGGAGGAAAGTTTGGCATCTTTGCCGCGACCTATGCCATCGCCGCGGTACATTTTTCATCTCCCCACGTTCAGGTGGCGGTCGTTGGAGAAGACGATCTGGCGGAGCGGTTGTTCACCGCCGCAACCACTACTTTTTCTTTTTCCAGGACCGTACTCAAGCTGGCGGCAAACCAGGCAGCGCCGCAAAATCTGCCGCCTGCGTTGGCGGACAGCATTCCCAACCTGCCGGTTGTCAAAGAGGGGAAATCGATCGCGGTAGTCTGCTCAGGATTCAGCTGCCAGCCTCCGACGGCCGACCCCGAACAGCTCAGTCGCACTCTGAAAATAGCGTAGGGAAGAAGAAAACCTTCGTGTTCGTTGCAGCTTTTCCTGCCACCTCTTCGCTTAAAGCTCTCGCATCGAACAACAGCGAAGCGAAAAAAAGGCTGACCATGCGTATCGCAATGGGTCAGCCTCTCAGGGTCCAACGCGGCTAGTTAATGCCCGTCTCTAAATCCCAATTGCCTAGTTCTTCGAGCACTTGGGATTGGCAGGATTGCACAGTGGCATCGGGCCCAGTTCTGCATTGAGTATCGGGGTCGCGATTGCCACGTACGCGCCAGCCAAACCTACCATCAGGATCAACATCCTGACTGCACGTTTCATGGTGTTCTCCTTACGCTGCGAGGCTCCTGGGAGGAAACCTCACGGTGGCGGCATTATACAGAAGGGCTTCCTTCCGTCCAGTTCTTTCTGGGCCGCGGTCAGGCTGCGCCGCGCATACCTGCGATCTACGAAATATTTACGGCGAGAACCGCGCTGCGGATCGGCGCGCACCGTCCGTGAATGAGCGCGCATCTGCGCCATGCGCTGTGTAAATTGCGCTTGTTTATTCAAGCAAAGGATGAGGCTTAAGGAAGAGCAGTGACGGGCGGGTATGTGCTGACTTGCTAGTGAACCCGGCGACTCTGGGCCGGAACCGAATGAAGGCCGCTTCGAATCGCAAGCGCCGGGTCCGCCGCGGAATCGGCAGGCGCGCTCTTGCGGGAAAAATCCGTCTGAGTGCGGGAAAAAGCGCGATCGACCATGCTTTCAAACATGGGTATCAGAGAATCGCCCTGGGCCGGACCCTGAATATCGCTGAGGCCTTTTTCCCAGCGGTGTGACGTGAATAGATCCGAGCTCGCCACTCTTTCCGAGCTCTCGACCAGGGCATAGCCCAACCAGACCAGGATGGCGATGTTATAGGCCACCAGATTGATTACGTGAACTGCGACCTCGGAGGCGTGTCCGCTGACGTGAAATGCCAGACTGCCCAACTCAACCCCGGCCGATAAACCCAATCCCACGGAAAGTCCAAAGCTTTGCTGCTTCCAAGAAACTCCGAGGTAGCGGGAAAATACCAGAAGGAATAGAACGAGCCCGACTTGCGCCACTCGCACGCATCGGGTCACGGTGATCACGGCCTGCACGATCGGTCCCTGATCGCCGAGGGGGCTCGATGCCGCCACCACAAAGCCGACCAGCGACATGACCAGCGCCGCCCACTTGAACAGCACAGACCCCAAATCCTTCAGCGTGTAATACGGGCGGAAGACGTCCAGGAAGATCTCATAGATCACCATGAATCCCAGGACGAGATTGACCGCTGCGCATCCCCAATAGATCCAGAAGTACGCGGTGTAGCTGAAGGTGTTCCAATGGTTCATCGGGAACACAACGCAAAACGCCAGCACCTGGAAGCATATGTAGCCGAAGAAAACCGGAAAAAGACGATGCAGTTTGTGGCGGAACATCGCGATCCCCACCGCGAGCTGCAATATCGGGTGGGCAATCCAAAGCGCGGTTTGGTATTGAACTGTCATCAATCAATTTCTTGACGGAACGTTCTGATTAGACTTCTCTTATGGTGACTTTAGCAGGTTGGCCCAGAGGGTCAATGAACCAAGGTAACGCGCAGTAATGGTTACCGGAATAACCAGAAACCTGAGTGGGCTGGGTGGATTTCGCGCACGTGTATCCCCGGCATGGCATGCCTGACTGCAGAGTGGCGGATGGTCCGAAAGGCGCTCACGGCAAGCCCTGACCGTGAAACCACTTCTCGCCTTCGAACCTACTGATTTTGATCGAGATAGAACATATCCAGCACGTGGCCCTTGCTGTCGATCAGCAGGGCCCTGCCGGCGTACACGACCCTTTCCATATCGCTCGGCAGTTTCGGCAGCTGATCTTCACATGCCAAAGGCAGCGACTGGGCTCGGCTCTGAACCTCGGAAGGCAAGCTTCCGCCCCGGTGTATCTGCCGTTCTGACCCGGAAGGCAGCTCGGGCCGCTCCGTGGTTCCCGAAGGAAAGTCGGCACCGTGTTCGCTGACACAGGTTCGAATCGTCCTGCGATCGCGAAGCGAGAAGAGCGGGACATTGTCATCTGCTTCTGTTCCCGAAGCAGAATCCTGGGACGGAACCGGGGGAGCAGAGGATGAAGCTGGCGGAGCCGTGGATGGTGCGTTCTCGTTCGATGAAACCCCTGCGGGCAGCGGAGTTGCCGGCACCGAAGCCGAGGACGTCACAAAGACTAGAATCGCTTCCGATTCGACGACAGCCGGCTTCTTTCCGGTGGCCGCAGCCGCCCCGGTGCCGGCGGCGCCTCCAGCCACGGTTCCGATTGCGGCGCCTTTGCCTCCTCCCGCGATCGCCCCAATCACCGCGCCCAGGGCGGCTCCGCCTCCGATCTTTGTCGCATTGCTCTTGCTGTGAGACTCGCCTTTGACGACCAGCGGCTCAACATGGATAGACGCCGCTACAGTCCCGGAGCTGACAGTATTCAGAACAAGATCGAGTTCACCGGGTTCACTGAGGCGGCCCGTGGGCCGCACGTCCGTGACCCGGCCAATCACGTCGGCTCCCTTGGGGTAGAGTTCCCTGCCATCCGCCTGGATCGGCTCGTCGAGCGTGCCGCGAAAAGTGTCGCCTATCTGGGTCTGTTCGCTGCTGAGGTTATCGATCATGCGAACCCGGATTGAAGTCCCGGACGGTATCTCGAGCGACTTTTGACCGCTTGCGGGAAGGGTCGCGAAAACGATGAGCACCGATGTGAGCAAGCTGCATACAGGCACGAAAGAATTGCGCTTCATTTCCTCTTTCACCTCATTGCTATTTCGGCTGGCCAGCGGCGCCATTTCCTGTGAGATGCGGCCATAAATCTTTCCGGCTGCATCGCCCGTGTGGCGCTCGCGCATCAATTTTTGGTCCCGATGAAAATAAAATAAGAACAGGACCACAGGTTGGAAGGAATGGTTGCATGCGGGCGAGTGGTAAAAATAATGTTGTAGTCTCCGGAAATTTCCAGGCTGTCGAGCAGCGACTGAGACTCCTGGGGGCCGACGGTGGCGAGATACGCCAGGAAGTCGTGAATGCCTTCTCCGGCGTGATAGCCCTGCGCCACGAATGAGAGGTCCGCATTCGCTTGCGCGAAATGCCAGCCCAGCGAGGCTGCGGCAGTTACCGCATTTTCGAAAGCCTGTTCGGAAACCGCTCCCGGGATCGGGTTGTCAAAGACCAGGCGGAGCTTGCGGTCATCCTCGCGGCTGAATTCACGCACTTTGAGCGATCCGGACTTCGCCGTCGCTTTCCAATCCACGTGGCGGGCAGAATCTTCCGGCACGTATTCGCGAATGAGATACAGATCGTCACCGCGTCCGCGCGCAAAGGTTTCGAATTCGCCCGTGATCAGCGGAAGCACGGAGAAAAATTCGTCGGTCGCCTCCACGCCCGGGTACACCAGTATTTCGCGTGCCAGAGCCACGCGCCGCGTCTTGGTCAGAAAAGCAAATGGGAAACGGGTTGCCAGGCCGAAGGTGTTCTGTTGGTACCGCCCGCGGCGCGGGAAACAGAGCTCGAGTTCAGCGGCCAGTTCAGCGGCTGCCGGAATATACGGGAAGTAAGCCGGATCCTTGAAGATGC
The DNA here is from genome assembly GCA_963814725.1 of Terriglobia bacterium. Lineage (GTDB taxonomy): Bacteria > Acidobacteriota > Terriglobia > Terriglobales > Acidobacteriaceae > JAIQFF01. Next base: position 368,491 of record CAWFDY010000008.1, on the reverse strand, counting down.
CCGACGGAGTGGGACTTTCGTCCCTAACCCGGCGCAACTTCCGGTCCGGCAAAGTCACCCACTGCTTTCCCGGAGGCTGTCCCGGGGGAAAGGAAAAAGTCGCCGGCGCCCATTGCCACTGGCTCGAGCGTTTCTGCTGGAGTGGAACCACGCTGATGGAGAATGAAGGCAGCCAGCGCCGCCGGTTCCTGAGAATGATCTTTCCCAGAGTCGGACGCCCGGCGAAAACGTGCTCCGGCAGGCGCACATCCAGTTCGAGACTGCGCAAAACCATCGCGGACGCGGCGCCCGAAACCACGATTGCCGCCAGCATCGCCGCGACGATGACGTAGAGCAGATTGTTTCCGGTGTTCAACGCCGCGACGCCGATGAGAAGCACGGTCACAACATAGATGATTCCGACGCCGGTTACGTCGTAGCTGAGGGCATCGCGGACCCGACCTCCGGCAACCCGGCGCGCCAGATACGGCACGGTCGTCAATCCCACCACAACCGCCAGGGTCAGTGCAATCGACGCCAGGATAACGGTGGTCCAGAGGCTGCCCGATTCACGCGCCACGGTCGAAAAGAGCGCGGCTGCAAACGCTAAGACCAATCCCAAAAGGGCCAGCAAAAAACGCAGCCAGACTTCCGGAATGTCGAGCAGGAAGCCGGAGCGCGGCCGGACACCGGCGGCAGGAATCGTCGCTCCAGATATTACTGGTTCATCCATGTCTGCGATTTGAGGCTTTGCTGTTTGGAGGTTAGCACCGCATCGGTCGAGCATCAATCCGTTTTGCGTTGACCAGAAATGCGCCCCAACCACGCCTTGGCCTTCTCCGCCGCCTGATCTGCGGTGCTGCTTATTTTCGGAAAGCGTTCGCGCAGCCGGGTCAGAAGGTGGTGGGCCCACGCGTATTCCGATGACAGGATCATCAGTCCTACCAGCAGAAAGAGCACACCCTGGAGGATGGGAAGGAATAACCCGACAATGCCCAGGACAATGAAAATCCATCCCGTGACCTGAATCAGAATTTTTTTGGTAAGAGAATTCATGCCTTTGAGGCTCACTTCCAAGCTATCAGAAGTATCGGGCGACCAATGGGACCTCGAGAGCGCCGAAGAATCGTTGCGCTTCAGCGAAGTTTCGGGAGCGGCGCGGAGAGAAAGTTGATCACCGATGCGCTGAAACGTTCGGCAACCTCTTCGTACGGCAGGTGGCCGGCGCCATCGAATATTTCGATCCGGCAGGTCTTGAATTGCTGGCGAAGCGGTTCGGCGGAAGCAGGATTTACCGCCGTGTCCCTGCTGCCCCAGAGCAGCAGAGTTGGAATGTGTTCAATGCGCGGGAGAGCCATTTGGAGCTCGTCCAAGTCGCGATTCCACGACTTCACAATTTCCAGACTGTATTTCAGCGTCCCGGGAACTTTGAACGCGGCGGAATAGCCCGCAAGAGTGCCCGGAGGTATGCGCCGGGGATCTCCGTAAAGACGCCGCAAAAGGGTTTCGTGAATAATTTCCACATACGGTTCGCACCGCAGCAGAGTCCATGCGACAGGCGCGCTGCTCAGAAACGGAGTAAGGCGGCGCCCATGCGCCGACCATGGATTGGCGGGAGCGCAGAGGATCAGGCTCCGCACCCGTTGCGGCGCGAGTGCCGCGGCCATCATAACCACTGCACCGCCGTGCGAGGTTCCCAACAGGTCGCAAGATGCTATGCCCACGCTATCCAGGAAACGCAGCAGACGTTCAGCCTGGGCCCGCAAGCTGCCGTCGAGGTTGGGGGGCCGGTCGGAAAAACCGGTGCCAGGCATATCGAGCGCATACACGGTCGCCCGTTCAGCTAAGGCAGACAGGACGAATCGCCAGGAGAACGAGTAACCCAGCAGTCCGTGCAAGAGAACCAGCGGCGGCCCCGAACCGGAACGCAGGTAACGCATGCAATAGCCATCGATGGCGCAGTGGCACTCTTCTACTGCGGGATCTTCGCCTGTGGGATCTTCGACTATGGAATCGTGGACCATGTGGTCTTGCTGCCGACGGTGCGGGTCAGAAAGGCTCATCGACCTGATTTCGAGCGATCCATTCCCGGGAATCCTAACCGAACTGTCAGGAACTTTTGCGGCCTTTGCGCTCTTTGCGGTCAAAAGCTCTTACCGCATGGTAGCGTGGCCGCTTAAGCTTTGGTGGATATAGAGTTACCAAACCCCACATATGCCTTCCAAAAAACATAGCTTTACTTACAAAGCGCTTTTATAATCAGGAAAGTCTTTTCTTTGAAGTGGGTTAGAGGTAAACCTTTGGTTTCCGCCGTGGCACCTGACGTGCATCAGATTAAGTCGGATTTTTCTGCGAATCCGAACCAGGAGCCGTCGCGGTCGATGAACCGGGATTTTCAAATCCGCTTTACCGCTGGACTACTGATCCTTCTGACCACTGCGGCAGTGGTTTTGGCGTGGATTAATTTTCAGAAAGAAGCTGAATTCCAGATTCCTTCTGACGGCGTCTGGTGGATGGAGCAGGCTGGAGGCGACAGTGGGATCGTCGCTAACCGCGTAGAACCGAACGGCCCCGGCGAAAAGGCAGGTATTCGAGTTGGTGACCGGCTCACGGCCATCAACCAGCACGATGTAAAAGACACCACAGCCAGAATGCGGCAGACCTACCGCGTCGGCGCGTGGTCCAAAGCGACTTATTCCCTGGTAAGGCAGTCAGTCCCGCTGGATACGACCGTTATCCTGGTTCCAGCAGAACGCTCGCTCAACTTCTGGCTGCGCTTCATTGCCCTGATTTATCTGGGCATTGGCCTCTATGTCCTGCTGCGCCGGTGGACGGCGCCGAGTTCCACGCACTTCTATGTTTTCTGCCTGGTTTCGTTCATCTTTTACGCCTTCAAGTTCACTGGAAAGCTGAACCAGTTTGACTGGACGATCTACTGGGGCAATGTTGTCGCCTGGTTGCTGCAGCCGGCACTGTTCCTGCACTTCGTTCTTACCTTCCCGGAAAGGCGGGAATTTATTCGCCGCCACCGCTGGATTATTCCGGCGATTTACGTACCAGGGATGTTGCTGCTGGGGATTCATGTCTTCACCCTGCGCATGCTGAAGGCCAGCGAACGGGTGCGTTGGAACCTCGACCGGGTGCAGATGGGTTACCTGGCCCTGTTCTTTGCTCTGGCGGCCGCCATCCTGTGGGACAGCTACCGCCGGGCCAGTACGCCGATTCTTCGCCAGCAACTCAAATGGGTCACTCGCGGCACGATTCTGGCGGTCGCTCCCTTCACGCTGTTTTACGTCATTCCCTACTTGACGGGTGCGATGCCGACTTCGGCGATGAAAGTTTCCGTCCTGTCGCTGGGCCTGCTCCCCCTGACCTTCGGATACGCCATCTTCCGCTACCGCCTGATGGACGTGGACCTGATTTTCAAGCGGGGCATGGTCTATACCCTCGCGGCGGCGGCCATTGTCGGTGTCTATTTCGCGGTTGTGGCGGCGGTCGCCGAACTGGTCCACACCCAGGTGCCGAGTTCGGGACCGATTGGCCTGGTGCTGGCAATGGTCGTGACCGCGCTGCTCTTCGATCCGGTCCGCAAATGGATTCAGGAGCGGATCGATCAGTTCTTCTATCGCACGCGTTACGACTATCGCAAGACGCTGATCGAATTCGGACGTGAGCTAAGCTCGGAAACCGATCTCGACAGGATGCTGAGTTCGGTTGTCGATCGCCTTTCGCGGACGCTGCTGGTGGATCGCATGGCCATTTTTCTCTCCAGCGGCGAGCCTCCGCAGTTCTTTCTGGCCAAGTCTTTCGGCATGGCCAAGACCGGCGGCCTGGACCTTGCCTTCCTGGGCGCTTCCCGTCCCGAAACCGAAGCCGGACACCTGTTTCTTGAGAACGTTCACCAGGTGCCGCGCGAGACCGCGAGCGCGCAACAGGCGATCGCCCGGCTCGATCTGAATTACTACATTCCCTGCCGCGCCCAGCAGCGGACTATCGCATTCCTCGGCTTGGGCAAGACGGTGGAAGGCGACTTTCTCACCAGCGAAGACATTGAACTGCTGGAGACTCTTGCCGGATACATCGGTATCGCCATCCAGAATGCGCGCCTCTACGCATCACTGGAACAGAAAGTTGCCGAATACGAACGCTTGAAGGACTTCAACGAAAACATCGTGGAGTCGATCAACGTCGGGGTGATGGCGGTTGACCTCGAAGACCGTATTGAATCCTGGAATTCGCAGATGGAAGTCATGTACGCTCTGCCCCGCTGGCAGGCCCTGACCCGTCCCTTAAGCGAAGTATTTCCGGCGGCCTTCGTGGAAGAGTTCTACCGGGTGCGGCAGAATCCTGGCATCAACAATTTGTACAAATTCCGGCTGCCGACGCCCACGGGCGAGAGCCGGGTGGTGAATGTCGCGATCGCGCCGCTGGTTACGCGCAAGTTCAATGTGATCGGGCGGCTGATCATCGTGGACGACATCACCGAACGCATCGATCTGGAGTCGCAGCTTTCACAGGCGGACAAGCTTTCCTCGATCGGACTGCTCGCCGCCGGAGTGGCGCACGAGGTCAACACACCGCTGGCCGTGATCTCATCCTACGCGCAGATGCTTTCCAAGCAACTGCAGGACGATCCGCAGAAGGGCGGTTTGCTCGAGAAAATCACGCGGCAGACCTTCCGGGCTTCGGAAATTGTGAACAACCTGCTGAACTTCTCGCGGACCAGCGGCACGGAATTCACCGAGGTGGATGTCAATAAGATCATCGCGGACACCATGGCGCTGCTGGAGCATCAGTTCAAGATCACCAAGATCCGGGTGGAAGACGAACTGGCGAGTCATCTTCCGCTGATCAGCGGCAATCCTGGACGACTGCAGCAGGTCTTCCTGAACCTGTTTTTGAACGCGCGGGATGCCATGCCGGAAGGTGGAACCCTGCGGGTGGCAACTTCTAACGGGGATGGAGTGAGCGTGGTGGTTTCGGACACCGGCAGCGGCATTGCGCAGGAACACATTCAACGAATTTACGATCCGTTCTTCACCACCAAGGCGGCGCCGCGCGAGGGCCAGGGCAAAGGCACCGGGTTAGGCCTCTCCGTAACCTACGGCATCATCCAAGAACATGCCGGCAAGATTCGCGTGGAAAGCAATCCGGGCCAAGGCACAACTTTCTATCTGGATTTCCCGCTCACGAGGAAGACCGTCAATGTCTGAACTGGCCACCATGCCCCGCCATCTGGACGAAGCCGCTTCGTCCGCCGGTTCAATACTGATTATTGACGACGAAGCCGCGATCCGGGAGTCGCTGGAGACCCTGCTCGGGCTCGAAGGGTACGACGTTCAATCCGCGGCGACCGGCGACGAGGGCTTGAGCCGCATCGGAAGCCGGCCCTACGACCTGGTGCTGCTAGACCTCGCCCTGCCCGACGCCAATGGTATCGACTTGCTGGCCGAGCTTCACGTACAAGATCCACAGCTGGCGGTCATCATGATCACCGCATACGGCACCGTAGAGAATGCGGTGAAGGCGATGCAGGCCGGAGCCACCAATTTTGTCCAGAAGCCGTGGGACAACGAAAAGCTGCTGGCCGACATTCGCACCGCCGTCTCACGCCGCCGCACTGAAGACGAGAATATTCAACTCAAGCGCGCCCTGAAGCAGCGCTATAACTTTGAAAATATCGTGGGCAAGAGTGAGCCCATGTTGAAGATTTTCGATCTGGTGGCCCAGGTGGCTCCCAGCCGTTCCACCATCCTTTTACAGGGCGAGAGTGGAACCGGCAAAGAGCTGATCGCCAAAGCCATTCACCTGAACTCTCCGCGGCGCGACCGGGCATTTGTCCCCGTCAATACAGGGTCGATGCCGCCGGATTTGCTGGAATCGACACTTTTTGGACACGTGAAGGGCGCATTCACCAGCGCCATCGCGTCCAAGAAGGGCCTGTTCGAAATCGCCGACAAGGGAACCCTGTTTCTTGATGAAATCGGCACCATGAGCATGGACACGCAGAGCAAGATCCTGCGGGTGCTGCAGGATCGCAAATTCATGCATCTGGGCGGCGTTCATGAAATTCAGGCTGACGTGCGCATCATCGCCGCCACCAACGTGGACCTGAAACAACTGGTCCGCGAAGGGCGCTTCCGCGACGACCTTTTTTATCGCCTGAATGTGATCTCGGTCGATCTTCCTCCGCTGCGGCAGCGGCGAGAGGACATCCCCCTGCTGGTCGATTTCTTTCTTGCCCGCTATTCCGAAGAGAACGAGCGTCCGCGGCGAAGAATGACGCCCGAAGGCCTGCGCCCGCTGCTCTCTTATTCCTGGCCGGGAAACGTTCGCGAACTGGAAAATGTCATTGAGCGGGCCGTGGTGCTCTCTTCGGGACAGGAAGTTGGACCGGAACTTCTTCCCGACGTCATTGTCGGGCGCGGTACTCCGGTTCCCCTGATGGAGCATCGTGGCAACTCTTCCCTCTTCGACATCATGGAAGACTGCGAACGCCACATCATTCTCGACATGCTGGAGAAGTGCAATTGGAACCAGACCGAAGCCGCGGAACGCTTCCACGTGCCGCTATCCACCCTGAATCAGAAAATCAAGCGCTTGAATATTGAGATCAAGAAGAAGGTTAGGGAATAGTTTCAGCTGTCAGCTCTCAGCTTTCAGTCAAACCTAGCCTGATACTTTTTCATTTTCGCGACGCAACACGCAAGAAGCATGAACCACGAAGGACACGAAGGTCCTCGAAGGATTGCGAAGGCACCGATTTCCAGGCTTTCCTTCGTGTACCTTCGTGTCCTTCGTGGTTCATGCTTTCGGGAAACTGAACCATCCCCCGACTGCTGATAGCTGGGAGCTGACAGCTGCTTCTCTGCTATAGTTTCTGGGATCGAGGCCGCACTGCATGGCAGCTGGGGATTTCCAAGTCCCACTCATATCGCCGGCGGAATTCGCCAAGGAGAAGATCAAGGCGCTCCAGGATTATGCCTTGCTCACAGGGCAGTCTCTCGCGAATCTTTTCCGCCGCCCCTTGTACGTCACCGACATGATTCAGCAGGCCGACCTGATCGGCGTGGGTTCGCTGCCCATCGTGATCCTCACCGGTGGCTTCACCGGCGCGGTTCTGGCTCTGAACAGCGCCAGCACGCTATCGCGTTTCGGCTCCCTGACGCTGATCGCCCAACTGGTATCGGTCGGCATGGTCACCGAACTGGGGCCGGTCATCACCGGGCTCATGGTAGCGGGCCGCAATTCTTCGGGCATGGCCAGCGAACTGGGTTCGATGACGGTGACCGAGCAGATCGACGCCATGCGCGCGCTGGGCACGGATCCCACCAAGAAGCTGGTGACACCGCGCGTGGTCTCGACCGTGGTCATGCTTTTTTTTCTGACCATCATTTCCGACCTGTTGGGGCTGGTGGGCGGGAACATGGTCTCTACCCTTCTGCTGGGTTTGGATTCGCGGCAATACTGGACATCCGCATGGCAGTCGCTGGTCTGGCGCGACGTCGTGACCGGACTCATCAAACCCGTCCTCTTCGGGTTTGTGATCTCCACAGTCGGCTGCTATTTCGGCATGTCCACTCGCGGAGGCACGCAGGGTGTCGGCCGCTCCACCACCCAGGCCGTCGTCGTCGCATCGGTGATGATCCTGGTGGTTGATTTCTTTGTCACCAAGCTGCTCATCACTTTATTGGGATACCGGTAAATATGTCCGCTCCCACTTTGCCGCTTGAGAGTTCGGCAAATGCAACCCGGCAAGCCGGCAGCGAAGCCATTCGCTTCGAGAATGTAAGTCTCGCCTACGACGACAGGGTCATACTGGACAGTATTTCCTTCCGCCTCCCTCACGGGGAAACCAAGGCCATTTTCGGGGTTGCCGGCTCCGGCAAGAGCACGGTGCTCAAGCTTGCCCTGGGACTGATGAAACCTGACTCGGGTCGCATCTATGTTCTTGGCGAAGACGTGACTGAGATGACTGAGGATGCCTTGTTTGACCTGCGGCGCCAGGTGGGAATGGTCTTTCAGGAAAGCGCGTTGTTCGATTCGCGGACCGTCCGGGAAAATGTCGCCTTCCGCCTGATTGAAGAGGGCACGGTTCCTGAGGAAGAGATTGAGCGGCGGGTGCGCGAGGCCCTGAGTTTCGTCGAACTGGAACGAACCGTGGACATGTTTCCCTCGGAGCTTTCGGGTGGCATGCGGCGCCGCGTAGCCATTGCCCGCGCTATCGTCACGCGGCCCGAGATACTCCTCTACGATTCGCCCACCGGAGGATTGGATCCGGTCACCTCCAACACTATCGTTGAACTGATCGTGAAGCAGCGTGACGTGTACAAGACCAGCGCACTGATGGTCACCCATCGCCTGCAGGACGCTTTCGTCATGGCCACCCACTCCTTCGATCGCAAGTCAAACCGCATGACATCGCTGCCCAAGGGCGTCCATTCCGAAGTGCCCATGGCGTTTCTCATCCTGAAAGATGGCAAGGTCATCTTTGACGGCGACGTGGACGAACTGGCGCGAACGCGCGACGAATACATTCGGGAGTACATCGCGTAAAAACGCTTTTAGCTTCTGGCTTCTGGCTCCTAGCTCCTGGCCCCCAGCCACTGTCATCCTGAGCGGAGTGGCGGCTTCGCGCAGCGGAGCCGCTGCGCAGTCGAAGGACCCCTATACCTCTTCACACCAGCACAATGTGGGCGCGAGCGTCACGCTCGTGCGGCCTCATCCGAATGATTCCGCGCGAGGGAGGCGCTCGCGCCCACATCACCACGAACAATTCGCGAAGTCTTAGGCGCCTTGCGTCATGCTTTGCGCCGGGCGGCGAGATTGGCTTCCATGCGCTTCAGAAATTCGCGGCTCTGCTTTGAACTCATGATCAGGGTTTCGATGCCGGCCAACATGTGCGGATTCTTCATCTTCTCCCGCAACTCTTTCAGAAATGGTCTGACCTTGGCGTAGATGAGGACCATCTCTCCGCAAAAGCTGGGCTCGAGGAAGAGCTCGCGGTTCAAGGCGCCCTGGTTCACCAAAGACGTGGCGATGCCCCAGTATCCCATCACCTGCCGCAGCCAGTTGTTCTCCGGCGATCCAAACGCGGCTGACACCTTCATGAAATCGTCGGCGGACTGGGGCGAGAAGGTCACCACCAGCCAGTTGCGTGCCTTGCGGAGCTCAGGCTCGCGGCGAAGATCGTAGAGTTTGAGAATCAGTTGGGCGTCTGCAGCAGTCGGCTTAGGCATTCAATCTCTCCCCATTCGCAAGTTGCCGGGCCCAGCCCGGCTGGATTGTGAGCACAGCACCCCGTCGCCAAGCGAAGCGGGGACGGGGCATGCTTCGTCAGATGGTGGATGCCGCCCCGGAAGCGGACTCCACGGGAATCTCGCGCTCGAAGTCACATTCTTTATTGGGGCACGCGATGACCGGACCCGCCTTCAGCATTTTTTCCACCAGATATTCGCTTCCGCAGCTCGGGCACTTTTCTGCCAGCGGTTTTCCCGCAGAGGTAAATTTGCACTTGGGGTAGTTTCCGCATCCGTAGAATGTGTTGCCCTTGCGCGCTTTCTTCTCCACGATTTCGCCGTCTTTGCAGAGCGGGCATTTCACGCCGATGAAATTCTGCTTCACGTACTTGCATTCAGGATAGCCGCTGCAAGCCGTGAACTCCCCGTAGCGTCCGTGCCGGATCATCATGTTGCGACCGCACTTGGGGCAAAGTTCGTCGATCGGAATGTCGGGAACTTTCTTGCCCTGATCGAGCCGGCGCGTGGTCTTGCAGTCGGGATATCCCGTGCACGCCATGAACTGGCCGAAGCGTCCGCGCTTCAGCACCATAACGCGGCCGCAGTTCTCGCAATATTCTTCCTGCGTCGTTTCCTGTACGTCCGCCGAGTCGAGGTCAGGCAGGTTGATGGGATTTTCCTTGGTGAAAGTGCAGCTGTCGGGATTTTCCTTGTCGTAGGAGCTGCAAGCATAGAAGGATCCATGCTTGCCCCACTTGATGACCAGCGGAGAGCCGCAGCGCTCGCACTTCTCGTCCGTGGGCTTCTCCATCCGCTTGACGTTCTCCATATGCTTTTCGGCATACTTGAGATCTTTAGCGAATCGTTTGTAGAAGCCGGCGAGAGCGTCAGTCCATGTTTCCTTGCCTTCTTCGATCTCGTCCAGTTCCCCTTCGAGCCGTGCGGTATATTCGACGTCGAAGATGTCACGGAAGTTTTCGACCAGCAGGTCGGTCACGACCAATCCAATCTCGGTGGGAGAGAATTTGCCGCCGAGTTTTTGCACGTACTGGCGTTCCTGAATCGTGCTGAGAATCGCCGAATAGGTTGACGGACGGCCAATTCCGCGCTCTTCCAGTTCCTTGACCAGCGACGCTTCGTTATAGCGAGGCGGAGGTTCGGTGAAGTGTTGCTCCGGCTTCAGCTCGCGCAGCGTCAGCTTCTGCCCGGGTTCGAGCCCCGGCAATTTGTGCTTGAGCTCTTCGTCGTCCTCGTCCTTGACGTCTTTTGACTCTTCATAGACTTTCAGGAAGCCGTCGAACTTCAGCACCGAACCGGTGACGCGGAACCAGAAAGTGTCGGCGACGGATTTAGCGTCGATATCCACCGTGGTCTGATCGAAGACCGCGGGCGTGATCTGCGACGCCACAAAGCGCTGCCAGATCAGCTTGTAAACCTTGAATTCGTCTTCTTTCAGATACTGTTTGATCTGGTCGGGATGGCGCATCGCCGAGGTGGGGCGAATGGCTTCGTGCGCCGCCTGCGCCGCCTTCTTCTCCTTATATGTATTGGGATTCTCCGGCAGATACTCCTTGCCATACTGCGCCGTGATGTACTCGCGCACCTCGGTCAGCGCTTCGTTGGAAACGCGGGTGGAATCGGTACGCATGTAGGTGATGAGGCCGACCGAGCCTTCTTCGCCCAGTTCCGCACCCTCGTAGAGACGCTGCGCGATCATCATGGTGCGCTTGACGCTGAAGCGCAGCTTGCGCGAGGAATCCTGTTGCAACTTGCTGGTGGTAAATGGCGGAGTGGCATTGCGGCGGCGTTCTTTGCGATCGACGCTGCGAACCAGCCAGTCGGCCTTTTCCAGGGCGGCGCGGATTTTTTCTGCATCTTCGCCGTTGTGGACTTCGACCTTCTCCTCACCCTTGCCGACGAAGCGGGCGTCGAATGCCGGCGGCTTCGGACCTGCCAGGTGAGCATCGATGGTCCAGTATTCAACTTTTTGGAACGCCTTGATTTCCCGCTCGCGTTCGACGATGAGGCGCAGAGCAACGGTCTGGACCCGGCCGGCGGACAATCCGCGGCGTACCTTATCCCAGAGCAGCGGCGAAACCTGATAGCCCACCAGTCGATCGAGCACACGTCGAGCCTGCTGCGCGTTTACCAGGTTCTGGTCAATGTTGTGGGGATGCTCGAAAGCCTCCTGCACGGCGCGTTTCGTAATCTCGTTGAAGGTGACGCGGCGGATGCGGTCGGCTACGTCCCCTTCCTTCTTTTTTTTCTTTTTGCCCTTATTTCCGTCGCCCAGTTCTTCCGCCAGGTGCCATGCAATGGCTTCGCCTTCGCGGTCGGGGTCAGGCGCCAGATAGATGTTTTCCGCAGACAAGGCCAGCTTCTTCAGCTTGGCGAGAACTTTCTCCTTGCCCGGAATGACGACGTACTCTGTTTCGAAATCGTTGTCCACATCGACGCCCAGCGTACTCTTGGGCAGGTCTTTGACGTGGCCAAACGATGCTTCGACAACGAAGCCTTTGCCAAGATACTTCTGGATGGCCTTCGCCTTGCCGGGCGATTCGATGATGACTAAACCTTTAGACAATGTGTCCTCTGATGACGATTACTGGTTTTGAAGCTAGCATGAATATGGTGGTGGCAACAAGTTGCTGACAGCAGCTCCTGGCTTCTGGCTGCTAGCTTCGGCTAAAACATCGGCCGACAGACGCTGCACGAGCGACGCCAACATCCGCTGGATTTCCAGCACCATGGCTTCCAACTCTTTGAAGTCATCCGTAGCCAAAAATTGCAAATCCCTCCCGAGAAGCAAATGGTGCTCGACTGCATTCGCTGAACCACGCGCAATTTGCAGAAATCGTCGCATCTCTGGATCTGACCTGCGCCCATATCCTTCCGCGATATTTGCTCGGACTGAAGAAGCGGCGCGACGCAGCTGATTCGTTAGCTCGTACATTTCTTCCTTTGGAAAGGTTCGAGTCTTCACATAGACACTCAAAGTCAGCTCGTAAGCCTTTCCCAAACGCGCAAATCCTTGAAATCTTCCATACGAAGCGTTCTCCGATTAGCCAGCAGCTAGAAGCTCTTCACAAAATTCTTCCCCGGCATCTGCTTCACTTTGCCGGCCAGCTCCAGCTCGAAGAGTGCGGCGAAGATTTCGGAGGACGACATATCCAGTTCGAGCCGTTCCACGATTTCGTCGATGTGGACCGTCTCGTCGGCTTTCAGCTGCTTCAGGATTTTCCTTTCATGGGGCGGCAGCTCGCTTTCCCCGAATAGAGATGCAGTCTGGCCTGCTGGCGATTCATCGCCGGTGGAGGGAGTAAGCGCAAGTCTCACAGGCGCGGGGAGTTCTTCCCAAACGTCTTCCCACGTGGCAGTGAGCTTGGCGCCCTGTTTGATGAGAGTGTTGGGACCCCAGGAATTCTTGTTGGTCACATTTCCGGGGACAGCAAAGACCTCCCGGTTCTGTTCCAGCGCGCAACGCGAGGTGATCCGCGTACCGCTGTATTCGGCGGCCTCGATTACCAGCACGCCGATCGAAATCCCGCTGATGATGCGGTTGCGAATGGGAAAATTCTGCGGCGCGGCGAATGTATTCATCGGGAATTCGGAGATCAGGGCTCCCCCTAACGCCAGCATCTGTTCGGTGAGCCGGGTATTTTCCTTGGGATAAATAATGTCCACGCCGGTGCCGAAGACCGCCGCCGTTTTACCTTTGGCATGGATCGCGCCGCGATGCGCAGCCGCATCCACGCCGCGCGCCAGGCCGCTGAAAATCACCAGCCCGCGATTCGCCAGATCACAGGCCAGACGTTCTGCCATCCCCAGACCATAGGGCGTGGGATGGCGGGTACCTACGACCGCAACCCCGGGCTGCGTGATCGCCTCCACATTGCCGCGGACGTAGAGGACCAGCGGAGGGTCGTAAATCTGTTTCAGCTGTGCGGGATAGGTAGCATCGTCCAGGCAGACGACCGTCACTCCGGCCGCCGCCACGCGCCCTATTTCTTCGTTGGCGAGTTCCATCGACTGCCCGGTGCCGAGCGACTGGGCTGAGACCGTCTGAATGCCGGTGGCTTCGAGTTCAGTCAGCGATGCCTTGAAAATGTTCTGTACCCCGCCGAAATGTTCGACCAGCCGCCGCGCCCGCGTGGGCCCAAGACGCGGAGTCATGGCCAGCGCAAGCCACTGCAGGGCGAGACTTTCGTGGATGCTTGAACTCACGGCCACGGCTTCAGGCATTGGCGCCACCTCCGCATGGTGCGACTCGCGGACTCTATACATCGGCGAAAAACGCTGTCAAGGTCACACGACACACTGCTCTGTTAAAATCAAACATCGGGCACCATGAAGCCACTTCGTATTTCCGCGATTTCCTACCTTAATACTGCCCCCCTGATGTGGGATTTTGAGGCTGAAGGCCAGAGCGCCGGATTCGAAATCTCATACACGTTGCCGTCGCAATGCGCCGCAGACCTGGCTTCAGGGATGGCGGATATTGGCATCATTCCGGCAGCGGCCTATCCGAGCACCCCAGGGCTCGTGATCCTCCCCGGGGTGGCAATTGCCTCGCGGCGACCGGTGCGCTCGATCCTTCTGGTGAGTCAAGTCCCTCTGGACCGGATACGCTCGGTTGCGCTCGACACGTCGTCCCTAACTTCGGTCGCTCTGACCAAAGTATTGTTTGCGAAATGGTGGGGCGGGGGCAGGAGTTTCAGCTCTATGGCTCCGGACATAGAAAAGATGATGTCGGCGCACGACGCCGGTCTGCTGATTGGCGATCCCGCACTCAAGGTGGATCGCTCTCGCTATCTGACCTACGACCTGGCCGAGGAATGGATTCGCTTCACCGGCAAACCTTTTGTTTTCGCATTCTGGGCTGTGCGGCAGGCGGCTTTGAGCAATGTGCCCGGGGATCTGGACCTGGCCACCGTCTTCCAGCATTCGCGCGACCACGGACTGCAGCCGGCCAACATTCATCGGATTGCCCGGGAGTGGTCTCCGCGAGTCGGATTGAGCGAGGCTGAAATAACGGCCTATCTGACGGAAAGCATCTACTACGATCTCGATCCCTCTTGCCAGGAAGGATTGCAGCTCTTTTACCGCTACGCGGCGGAGTGCGGCGCCCTTCCAGCAGCGCCCGCATTGCGTTTTCTGGACGCGGCCAAAGCTGCCGCCACATAGTTAATCGATGGAACCGGCTGTGCTGGCGTACCACTCGCATCGAAGAAATTGCCTCTAAGGTCGAATGTCAAATCAGCTCCAATTCCTGATCGCCGCTTCCCTCTGGAGCTGGCTCCGGCACCTCGGCGGAGTAGGCCTTATTTTGCTGGGGCTGGCGGACAACTCGGTCGTACCGCTGCCCGGCAGCATGGATGTTCTGACCATAGTTCTCGCAGCGCGCCATCGGCAATTGTGGTGGTATTACGCGTTTATGGCCACCGCGGGCGCTGTGATCGGCGGATATATTACATATTACCTGGCTCGTAAAGGCGGCAAGGAGGCCTTTGAGCGCAAGCTGTCAAAAAAGCGGGCGGAGAGAGTCTTCAAACGCTTTGAGCGCTGGGGATTCTTCGCCGTCGCCGTACCCGCCTTGCTGCCGCCGCCCTTTCCGATTGTTCCCTTTCTGCTGGCAGCCGGCGCCATGCAATACTCCCGCGGAAAATTCCTGGGAGCTTTGGCGTTGGGGAGGGCAGTTCGATTCACTATCGTTGCGGGCCTCGGCGCGATTTATGGCCGGCACATCGTAAAATTCTTCTCGCAGTACTATAAGCCTGCGTTATTCACGTTGATAGCCTTCGCGGTCATTGCGGGAATTCTCTCGCTGGTTCAGTACTACCGCTACAAACACCGGGCTCAGAACGATGAAACCAGCGGAGCGGCCCGCCCTACGACTGCGTGAGTCTTTGCTTAGCGAACTTTGCGGAGTCCTTTGCGCTCTTTGCGGTTAATGACCGCAAAGGCCGCAAAGTACGCCAAGAAAGGCCCTCCGGCTTGGCTGCAACCATGGAGTTGGTTAGAATCGATACAGCTGGCCGGTAAATTATGTCTTTGACCAAAGCGCAGGCCCTCGACCTTTTCCGCTCTGACGATCTCATCGGCATTGGCATGGAAGCGGATGCGGTGCGCCGCCGCCTTCATCCCGAAGGTGTTGCCACATATGTGATTGACCGCAACATTAATTACACAAATTTCTGCACCGAGTACTGCACCTTCTGCGCCTTCTACCGCCCCTTGAAAGGGCCCGCCGCCAAAGAGGGCTACATTCTGGAGTTTGAAACCATCTACGAAAAGATTCGCGAAACGGTCGAACTGGGCGGGACTGGCGTTTTGATGCAAGGCGGCCTGCATCCCGATCTCAAGATCGACTGGCACGAGAAAATGCTGAGCGGCATCAAGCAGCGCTTTCCGAAGATTCATCTGCATTGTTACTCGGCTTCAGAGATCATCGCCATTGCCGAATACAGCGCCTTGAGTATTCGCGACACCATCGTGCGGCTTCGCGAAGCGGGGCTCGATTCCATTCCTGGTGGCGGCGCCGAAGTCCTCGACGACGAAGTGCGTTACAAGATCGCCCGGCTGAAGTGCCTCACCGAGGACTGGCTGAATGTCCATCGCACAGCCCACCAGTTGGGCATGCGCACCACTGCGACGATGATGTTCGGCGTCGGGGAGAATATCGAAAACCGTGTCAACCATTTCCAGCGGCTGTACGAGTTGCAGGAAGAAACCGGCGGCTTCACCGCATTCATTCCCTGGAGCTTCCAGCCCCAGAACACCGCCCTGGGCGGGCGGCATTGGGACGAGGCCACGGCCGTCGAATACTTAAAAGTTCTGGCCATCTCCCGCCTGTACCTCTCGAACTTCCTGAACGTTCAATCGAGCTGGGTGACCCAGGGATTGAAAGTCTGCCAGATGGGCCTCCGCTTCGGGGGGAACGATGTGGGATCTGTGATGCTCGAAGAAAATGTGGTGCGCGCCGCCGGGGTAACCAACTGCACGACCGAAGAAGAGCTGCGCCGCATCATTCGGGACGCCGGATTCAAACCTGCCCAGCGCGACACGCTGTACCGCACTTACTTCCTGAACTGACCCATCTGCCAGTTTTCTCCGCTTATGAGACATCTCGGTGTCTCAAAGCTCAGGCGCAGAGCCAATCCTGTGGCAATCCCCCGTTCGATATGCAAGCATCAAAGCCAGATGCCTCGAGGGATCGAAGATTACGCGCTGATCGGCGATTGTGAAACGGCGGCGTTGTGCCGGAACGACGGCTCCATCGACTGGCTGTGCTGGCCGCGATTCGACTCTGGCGCATGCTTCGCCAAACTGGTGGGAAAGCCGGAAAACGGCTGCTGGAAGCTGTCTCCGGCAGCCGCGGTGAAGGCGGTGTCAAGGCGCTACCGCGATGACACCCTCATTCTGGAAACGAATTTCGAGACCCGCGAAGGGGCCGTGACCGTGGTGGACTTTATGCCGTTGCGGCGGAAGCATTCTCACCTTGTCCGCATGGTGCGGGGAACACGAGGCAGGGTTGCGATGGCCATGGAGCTCACCATTCGGTTCGACTACGGGCGATCCGTTCCGTGGGTTACGCGGCTGAAGGATGGAACCATGCGCGCCATTGCCGGGCCGGACCTGGTCACCTTGCGCACCTCCGCTCCGCTGAAGGGAGAGAATCTCAAGACCGTGAGCGAATTCACGGTACGGAAAGGCGAGACGGTCTCTTTCGTGTTGTCCTACGGAGAATCCCATTCCCCTGTTCCTTTACCGATTGATGCTGAAGCAGCGCTCAAAGAGACGGAAGCGAAATGGCGCAAATGGGCCAAGCGCGGCACCTATCGCGGGCCGTGGAAAGAAGCGGTCACGCGATCGCTTATTACGTTGAAGGCGCTTTCTTATCGGCCCACCGGGGGAATGGTGGCCGCTCCCACCACTTCTCTTCCGGAAAAACTGCACGGCTCGCGCAACTGGGACTATCGCTTCTGCTGGCTGCGGGACGCGACCTTTACCCTGCTGGCGCTGATGCATGCCGGTTACTACCGCGAAGCGGCGGAGTGGCAAAACTGGCTGTTGCGAGCCATCGCGGGAAGTGCAGCGCAAGTGCAGATCATGTATGGCGTAGCCGGCGAGCGAAACCTGGATGAGTGGGAAATTTCATGGCTCGCCGGATTTCAGGGAGCAAAGCCCGTCCGCGTGGGTAACGCTGCCTCGGGACAGATTCAGCTGGATATCTACGGAGAACTGGCCGACGCGCTGCATCAGGCTCGCGAGGGCAAGCTGCCCAGGAACGAACCGGCCATCGACCTGCAAATCACACTTTTAGAGCACCTCGAACAAATATGGCGGAAACCGGATGAAGGAATATGGGAAATGAGGGGGCCGAAGCGGCATTTCACTCATTCCAAGGTGATGGCATGGGTGGCGTTCGATCGCAGCATCAAGAGTGCGATGAAATTCAGGTTAAAGGCTCCTTTGCGGCGATGGCGGGCAGTGCGAAAACAAATCCATGACGAAGTTTGCCGCAAGGGCTTCGACCGCAAGCTCGGCAGTTTCGTGCAATCATACGGTTCGAAGAATCTGGATGCCAGCCTGCTGATGATTCCGCTCGTGGGCTTTCTGCCACCCTCGGACTCGCGCGTACGCGGCACGATCGAGCGCATCGAGCAAAACCTGTTGTGCGACGGATTAGTGCAGCGTTACGACTCTGGAACTACCAGCGACGGGCTTCCCCCTGGTGAAGGGGTATTCCTTGCCTGCAGCTTCTGGCTTGCCGACACTTATGTCCTGCTGGGCCGAATGCGCGAAGCCAGGGCACTATTCGAGAGACTACTCAAATTAAGGAACGACCTGGGGCTTATGGCCGAGCAATATGATCCCGCGACCAAACAGATGGTGGGCAATTTTCCGCAGGCGTTTTCGCACGTCGCATTGGTAAACACGGCACTGAACCTCAGCCGCGAGAGCGGGCCGGCTGACCAGCGTTCGAAAAAGAACGGTTCATCTTCCCCAACCCGGCTGAACAAATCCAAGAGAATTGGAAGAGGCAAATAATGGCTGAATCTATCTCCGATGCGCTCGTGTTTTTCGGGGCGACTGGCGACCTCGCCTACAAGATGATCTTCCCCGCATTGCAACGCCTGGCCAAACGCGGCGAACTCAACATGCCGGTTATTGGAGTTGCGAAGTCAGGCTGGAACCTTGAACAGCTGAAGCAGCGCGCGCAAGACAGCGTACAGCAGTATGGCGGGCTCGACCCCGAGGGATTCGCCAAGCTTTCGGCTGTGCTGCAGTATATCGACGGCGACTATACTGACCCCGCGATTTTCGCCCGGCTCCGCCAACAGCTCGGGGCCGCGAAGCACCCGCTGCATTACCTAGCGATTCCTCCCGACCTCTTCGGCGAGGTAGTGAAGCAGCTTAAAGCGTCGCGATGCTCGGAGGGCGCCCGTGTAATCGTGGAGAAGCCGTTTGGCCACGATCTGGAATCGGCCCGTAAACTGAATGCCACGCTTCATACGGCGTTCCCAGAGGAAAATATTTTTCGTATCGACCATTACCTGGGAAAGAATGCCGTCCAGAACATTCTGTTCTTCCGATTTGCAAATGCCTTCCTCGAGCCCGTCTGGAACCGCAAGTACGTCGACAGTGTTCAAATCACCATGGCGGAAAACTTCGGCGTGGCGGGCCGGGGAGCTTTCTACGAGCAGGCTGGAGCGATCCGCGACGTAGTCGAGAATCACCTGTTCCAGTTGCTGAGCAACATTGCCATGGAAGCGCCGGGCAGAACCGGGGATAGCGTCGGGAACGAGAGGTTGAAAGTCCTTCGTGGAATAAAAACTCTGGCTCCGAACGATGTGGTGCGAGGCCAGTTCGATGGATATCTCAAGGAAAAAGGAGTCAAGCCCGATTCGACGGTGGAGACGTTCGTGGCCATGCGCCTTCAAATCGACTCGGAGCGCTGGCGCGGCGTGCCCTTTTTCATTCGAGCGGGGAAATCCCTGCCCGTTACCATCACCGAAGTCACCGCAATCATGCGGCAGCCTCCGCCGGTTTTTTCCGATCACCCCGGTAGTGCAAACCGCGTGCGGTTCCGCGTCACTCCCAACCTGGTGATCGCGTTCGACGCGCTGGTTAAAAAGACGGGAGATGAGATGACGGGCGAAGCGGCCACGCTGATCGCATCTGAACAGTCCGATCCGTCGGAAATGTCTGCCTACGAAGAGCTGCTCGACGACGCTTTACACGGCGAACGCGGGCACTTCGCCTCGGAAGACTTCGTTGAGGAAGCGTGGCGGATTGTGCAGCCCGTACTCGACAATGCGACGCCAGTTCACATCTACGAGCCCGGTACGTGGGGTCCGAAGGAGGCCGAAGCGATCACGTCATCGAACGGGGGATGGCAAAATCCCTCTTGATACGAATCTCTCCATGACCTAAGTCTTTTCACTTTTCTGGATTGCTTTTTCGCCCTTATCCCACATGCGAAAACCACCCACAAAGGCGTTATCATTGCTGCCGCGGGTGGCATGGGCAGGCATTTTCTTCAGCTTCTTAACATTTCCGCCACCGATGACCACATAGTCAGCCTCGAGCCCTTCACGAAGCTCGGTAGTGATTTGCTTGACCTTGGCCTGCCATTTTTTTTTGCCCAGCCGTTTCAGGCCTCGAAGTCCCAGGTAGTCCTCGTAGGTTTTGCCGTGCTTGTAAGGCAGATGCGCCAGTTCCATCGGCTGCAGGACTCCGTCGGCAATCATGGCGGAACCCAGGCCCGTACCCAGTCCAAGAAAAAGCATTCGGCCGCCTCGATAGCTTCCCAGCGCCTGCATCGCCGCGTCGTTAATCAGCTTCACCGGCCGGCCGAATGCCTTGCTGAAATTGAAACCAACCCAACCGCCGCCGAGGTTGAATGGCTCTCGCAGGGGATGTCCGTGCACAACCGGGCCGGGGAAACCGATGGAGACCACGTCATAGCGACGATTTTTCAGCGCCTCCTTAACTCTATGAACCATCTCGGACGCCGTCATGCCGGGACCCGACAATATCTTTATTGGAGTTTTGATCGCACTGGTGAGCAGCTTGACATGGGTTCCGCCAACATCAATGACTAGAATTGTGGGCATTTGTCCTCGGTAGAATTCGCGCTCCCCAGTCTAAGTCAACCCGAGCGCCCGGCCGAAAACTTCGGGCCCAGGATCCTGCTCGGATGCGGGAATCGTTCAGCCGGACCGGGCATCGACTCGCCCGATGATTTTATCTAAGTGCTTCTTAATTAGAGACTTACGGTTCGTCAATGAAAGGCTGGGAATAAGCCATCAGGTACAATGAAAAGTCCTCGGCCCGTCCTTCGGGGACAACTGGAGACTCTTCCCTGAGCTTGGCCAACATTCCGACTGGCACGCTGGCGACTTTCGTGGTCTCGCGCGGCATTGGGCAGTACATTCGCCAGCATTTTCTCGATACCACTTTTCGCGGTCTCTATCACGCTAACGCCTTCGACATGGCGTTGCTGGTTCCTTATTTCATCGTCCTGATTCTTCTGGCTTCGTACGGCGTGCACCGCTATGTGCTGGTTTACCTCTATTACAAGCATCGTAAGAATCGCACGGTTGAACCGGCCAGCCATTTTTCGGATCTCCCGCGAGTAACGGTGCAGCTTCCCATCTACAACGAGCAATTTGTGATTGAGCGCCTAATGGATGCGGTTTGCCGCCTGCAGTATCCGCTGGAAAAACTCGATGTTCAGGTTCTCGATGATTCGACTGACGAGACTCAAGCCGTGGCTCAGGCGCTGGTCGACGAGCGGGCTGCCCACGGCTTCCCGATCACTTATCATCACCGTACCAACCGCGAAGGCTTTAAGGCAGGCGCGCTCGCGGAAGGCTTGAAAACGGCAAAGGGTGAGTTCGTTGCCATCTTCGACGCCGACTTCGTTCCCTCCGGAGATTTCCTGATGCGGACGATTCATCACTTGACCGACCCAAAAATCGGCATGGTGCAAACCCGCTGGACCCACATCAATCGCAACTATTCATTTCTCACCGAAGTTGAAGCGATCCTGCTCGACGGGCACTTCGTGCTGGAACACTCCGGGCGGGCCCGCAGCAACGTTTTCTTCAATTTTAACGGCACGGCGGGGGTGTGGCGCCGCAGTGCGATTGAGGAAGCGGGAGGGTGGCAGCACGACACTCTCACCGAAGACACGGACCTCTCCTATCGGGCGCAGCTCAAAGGCTGGAAATTCATTTACCTGCAGGACGTGGAATGCCCCGCGGAGCTGCCGGTCGAGATGACGGCTTTCAAGACGCAGCAGGCACGCTGGGCCAAAGGCTTGATCCAGACCGCGAAAAAAATTCTCCCCAGCGTGATGAAGAGCGATCAGCCGTTCCGGGTCAAGCTCGAGGCCTGGTACCACCTGACCGCGAATCTCAGCTATCCGTTGATGGTTGTGCTCTCGGTGCTGTTGCTGCCGGCGATGATCATCCGCTTTTATCAGGGATGGTTCCAGATGCTGTACATCGATTTGCCGCTTTTCATGGCTTCGACGTTCTCGATCTCCAGCTTCTACCTGGTGTCGCAGCGGGAACTGTTTCCGAAGACGTGGCCGCGCGCTTTGCTCTATCTTCCCTTTCTGATGGCGCTGGGGATTGGCCTGACCATCACCAATACTCGAGCAGTCCTCGAAGCGCTGTTGGGGCAAAAATCGGCCTTCGCGCGTACGCCGAAGTATCGTGTGGAATCAAAGAAAGACCGGATCAACGCCACCAAATACCGTCGCCGCCTGGGCTGGGTGCCCTGGCTGGAGCTTCTGATCGGCAGCTACTTCGCCATGACCGTGTACTACGCCATCGCCAACGAGAACTACATTACGGTGCCTTTTCTCGTCCTGTTCGTGGTGGGCTACTGGTACACCGGCCTGATGTCTTTGTTGCAGGGCCGCTTCTCGGGCCTGGCCTTGAGCGCGGAGACCCATACCAAGCCATTCCCCGTGGGCGTGTAAGAAGACTCTTTTTGCGATGTTTGCGGTCTTGATATGAAAACCGCAAAGTTCGCAAAGCAACCTGGCGTACCTTGGATATTCGGAAGATTCCCAACTTTCTTTCTTTTCCTGTTAAGCAGGTTTAGAATTCAACCGTTTCGCGTCCCGAGGACGCGACAGGGCTGTTCGGAAGGAGGTCGGATGCGCCACCTCACGGTACCTTCCCGAGTACTTTTCGCGATCCTGCTGGTTCTTCTCACCAACTGTGGAACCGGACACGATTCCGATGAAAAATACGTTCTGATCTGTACCAACATCAAAATTCCGTACTGGCAGGCCGCCAGAGCCGGGTTGTTTCAATCCTCCGCCAACCTCAAGGTACGGTCCGAGTTCGCCGGGCCGGACAACTACGATCCCAAGGCGCAGCAGCAGGCATTGCAGCAAGCCATCCAGGGCAAAGCCAGCGGCATTCTGATTTCGGCGGCTGACCCGGCGCTGCTGAAAGACGATATCGATAGCGCCATCAATGCCGGAATTCCAGTAATCACGGTGGACTCTGACGCCCCGGCCAGCAAGCGGCTTTTCTTTATCGGCACCGACAATTACCATGCCGGCCAAATGGGAGGCCAGCGGTTGGCCAAGGAAATGAATGGCAAGGGCAACGTGGTCGTGTTTACGATACCCGAGCAGGCCAATCTAAAAGAGCGTTTGCGCGGCTACCGCGATGCGCTCGAAGCTTTCCCCCAGATCAAGATCACGCGCGTGGTGGATATGAAGGGCGATTCGCGACTCGCTTTCGACACGGCCACCGAAATCCTGGGCAATGACAAGAAAGAGAAGACCGACGGATTCGCCTGCCTGGAGGCGCTGGCGGGAAAAGAAGTCGCCACCGTGTTGAGCCAGCACGGCGTCAAGGACAAAGTCATTCTGGCCATGGACACCGACGACGACACGCTTTCGTGGATCCAGAAGGGCGTAATCGCAGCCACAATTTCGCAGAAGCCCTACACCATGAGTTTTGTCGGATTGAAAATGCTGGATGACCTTTACCATCATAAGTTGTCCACGCTGAGTAACGATTGGGCGAAAGACAGCTTTGCTCCGATTCCTGCGTTTGTGGACACCGGGTCAGCGCTGGTGGATAAAAGCAACGTAGATGCTTTGATTGCGGCCAGCAAAATCGTGGCTGGCACTACCAAGTAAATTCATTCACGGACAAAGGAAGCCGGATGCGCAAGGTTTTACTGGTCGTCTTTCTTTTTTCCCAGCTTGTATGGTCCCTTGATCGCCAACCGAACGCCGATTTCAAGACTCGCCGCCAGGCTGCTGCGAGCAAAGCCAACGGCGGCTTCATATTGTTGTTCGCTTCGAACGAAGCGGAAGGCCCGAACGATCTTTACGGTTACCGTCCCGATGATAATTTTTTCTACTTATCCGGTTGGACCGAGCCGGGAGCCGCGGTACTGATCGGCGGGGGCGGCGCGAACTCCGCCGATCACCCGTACACGGAGATCCTGTTTCTACCTGGGCACAATCCGGCGCAGGAAAGGTGGACTGGGCCAAAGCTTGGCGCTGACAGTCCGGATGCCGGAAAGGTTACGGGCTTCGATCACGTCGAGACACTCGACAATCTGCGCGCTGAACTGGTCCGCCTGCTGCCGGCTAAACGGGTGACCATCTACACCGACGTGGTCACTCACGACGAGACCTCGAATTCAACCGCGCCCCTGGACTGGCTGGGCCGGGCCAATGCGTTTCCCGTCGGCGTGTCTTTTCAGGACGTTCGGCCGATGCTGGCGTCGCTCAGGACATTTAAAGACGCAGGAGAAATCGAGCGCATCCGCCGCGCCACGGATGCGTCAATTGCCGCGCACCTGGCCGCCATGCACGCGGTAAAGCCGGGCATGACGGAGCGCGAGATTTCCGCTCTGATGCAATATGAATGGGGCAAACGCGGTTGCGAGCGCGCCTCGTATGCTCCCATCGTGGGTTCGGGTTTCAATTCCACCGTGCTCCACTATTCCGAAAACTCGGGCACCATGCAATCCGGGAACGTCGTGGTGATTGATGCTGCGGGGGAATATTCGCTCTACGCCTCCGACATCACCCGCACCCTTCCCGTGTCCGGAAAGTTCACTGCGCGCCAGCGGGAGATTTACGACATCGTTCTGGGAGCGCAACAGGCTGCCGTGGCAGCGTTCCGATCCGGCAAATCCGGGCTGCGGCGCGACCGTCCCGACTCGCTGCACGATGTGGCCTTCAACTACATCAATACCCACGGTAAAGATTTGCATGGCGAGCCATTGGGAAAATACTTCATTCACGGACTTGGCCACTACGTCGGACTAAATGTTCACGATCCCGGCGACTACGACGTGCCGCTCGGTCCGGGATCGGTGTTCACCCTTGAACCGGGAATCTACATTCCGGAAGAAAAACTGGGAGTGCGGATCGAAGACATTCTTTATGTGGATCAGGATGGCAAGCTCATCAACCTGACCGCCAATTTGCCCCACACCGCCGATGATGTTGAGCACGCCATGGCGGGCAAGTAAAACCTCGAGATGTAGCGCTGCTTCCTGCCGGTCAGCGCTACGTGCCGGCATTCATGCCCGATTCGCGGCGTTTTCTCGGTCCTTTTGATATCCTAGGACATCGTGCGGATGATCTGGTTGTTCCTGATCCTGGCCTTGAGCACCGTAGCCGTTTCGTTGGTGGGATTAGCGGCTTACCTTCGAGTGCGGAGCCATATGAAGGAATCGTCTTCCAGAGAGCCTCACAGCAAAGATTGATCCCAAAGGCCTTTCATTACGCCAGTCGCAATGAATTACAGATCCTTACAGGAGAATGCCAACATGGCGAAGCCGGCTAGCCTTGTTCTCGACCGGAGTAATCGCACTCTGAACTGGGCGGAACAGGCGGCGATTGTGGCGAGTGCCAGCCTGTTTGTCGCGGTGTGCGCGCGGGTGAGTGTGCCTTTGCCCTTTACCCCCGTGCCTCTCACTCTGCAGAATTTTGGCGTACTGCTGGTGGGACTAACTCTGGGAAGCCGTCGCGGCTTCGCCGCTCTGGCGCTGTACCTGGTCGAGGGAGCGGCTGGACTGCCGGTATTCAACCCCGCTGGAGCAGGCGGCGTCGCTCAAATGTTGGGAGCCACCGGAGGCTTTCTGCTGGCCTATCCCTTCGTCGCGTGGCTGGCTGGCTGGATTGTGGAACGCGGCAAGGCAAGCTTCGCTCGGGCTGCGGTGGCGAGCACGCTGGCTGAAGTCGTTCTGTTTGCAGGCGGCATTTCGTGGCTGGCAGTGCTCACTCATTCGTTCGCCCAGGCGGCACGCTTCGGACTTTACTGGTTTGTATTCGCGGAAGTAATCAAGGTCATGCTGGCCGCCGGGCTCTCGACCGGATGGCAGCGTGTCCGCAAGGAGCAGGCATGAGTTTTGTTGAAACCCCTTCTGAAGATACGGCGCCGGCTATCGCACCCGAAACCAGAGATGCACGGCGCGCCGACTCGGCGACTCGCGAAATTAGCATCGCGCACAGTCCCGACTCCGATGACGCGTTCATGTTCTATGCCCTGGCCACGAACAAGGTGCGTGTTCCCGGCCTGCGCTTCACGCACACGCTTTGTGACATCGAAACCCTGAACCAGAAGGCGCGGGAAGGCGACGGCGTGTATGACGTGACCGCCATCTCGTTCCACGCCTATCCCTACATTCAGGACAATTACGCGCTGTTGCCGAGCGGAGGCAGCGTCGGCGACGGCTACGGGCCCATGATCGTAGCAACTCAGGGATTTTCGCCCAGCGAAATCAAGCACAAGCGGATTGCCATACCGGGCACCCTGACAACTGCCTATCTCGCCCTACGCCTGTTCGCTCCCGGCATCGAGACCGAGGTCGTGCCTTTCGATCAGATCATTCCGCAGGTGGTGGAAGGAAAATTCGAAGCCGGTCTCATCATCCATGAAGGCCAGTTGACTTACGCTAAAGCCGGCCTGCAGCGCATCGTCGATCTCGGTAAGTGGTGGTTGAAAGTTACGGGCCTTCCGCTTCCCCTGGGAGGAAATGCCATACGGCGCAGCCTCGGACCGGAGTTGACCGCAAAAGTTTCCGGCGCGTTGAGGGACAGCATTCAGTACGCGCTCGACCACCGCGACGAAGCTCTGGCCTACGCCATGCAATTTGCCCGCGACGTCGATCCGCAGCTCGCGGACAAATTTGTAGGCATGTACGTGAACGAGCGCACCCTGGACTACGGGCCAGATGGACGCGAAGCCGTGCGCCGACTGCTGGACATGGGGCACAAAGCAGGAATTATTCCGCGAGAAGCACGAGTGGAGTTTGTGTAGAGAGCTTCTAACTGCTGGCTTATAGCTCCTCGCTTTTAGCTTCTAGTCGATCTTCTGGGTTCGGCTGTGAGCCAGAAGCCAGTAGCTACTAGCCAGCACTCACTTCAATGTCTCTGGAAACGAAAATACCGGATCCACATCCACCGGAACTTTCGACGCCGCTTTCAACGACACTTGGAGTTCTGACGGCATCACGTCGTATTTCTTGAACCAGTTTTCTGCTCGCTCGCGGTTGCCGGCGGCTTCAATATCCAGCAACTCCTTCGCCAGGTCGGCGATGGCGCCGGGCATGCTGGCATAGTCGATCGCATAGTTGCCCGAGGCTTGCCGCCGGATCGCGCCCCGCTCTGACAGGTAATTGAATTCCATCATCTCCGCCTGGCCGTGGGCTTCGCCGGTACCGAAACGCAGAGTTCTGAAAATTCCCGCGATGTAGGAAGCGTAGTACTCCTCCAGCTTTTCCCTGGGCAGCACTTGGTTGTCCACCAGCCACTTCAGGCCGAACATGCCGACCACATCGGCTTTCGCCTCTTCGAGGCCGCTGTACATGGGCCCGATGGCTTCACGCACCGGGACCTTGCCCGCGGCTGTCCGCGCGTAGGCAGGACCCAGCCCGTGCGCCATCTCGTGCAGGATTGTGCCCAGCAAATATCCTTCGGCGGATGCCTTGGCTGCCTGGTCCGGCAGCATCATGTACTGGGCCAGCGGAAGTATTACGTAGCTGACTCGCGCATCCATGAAATTCTTGAAGAAGATTTTCTTGCTGCCTTTTTGCTCATGCACTTTGGGATCGTTCGGCAAATTGTCCGCGACCGCCTGGTAGCCATGCCGCAAGTCGCCGGCGCGATAGGGCGCGTCCATCACTTCCATCGGCGTCTGCAGACCGTGCTTGGAAGGCCGGTCATCCGGGGCCAGGGGCAGCGCGTCCTGCACGTCCGCGACATATTTCTGAAACATTGCCAGCTTGTCGCTCTCGGGGTCATTGCGCACCAGCACGGCTGCGCCATAGCTGCCTTTTACCCCGAGCAAACCGTCGTCATAGGTTTCGTAAGGCGCGAAGATCACATCGAATTTCGGATCTTTCAAATCGAGCCACGCCAAGTCACTCTTCAAGTAGTCGTCGGTCAAGAGCGCGTCGGCGCGCAGCCGCAGGAAATTCGCAAATGCAGGATCGTCACTCAGAGCCGCCGCTTCCCGCAGGTCACCGGCTGCCGGTTCGAGAAACGACCGGAAGGCGATGTGATAAGGCACCCCTTCGAGACGATCCCCGTGCCAGCGCACCAGCGTCGTCGAGCTGTAAATCTCGTCTCTCGATTCGGGATGGTCCAGAACATACTGCTCAATCTGTTTGCGAGTCAGGCCTTCGGGATAAAAACCGCGGCCCGGCGGCATGGGTGTAAGGCCGATGAAGGGCCGGTTCTGCTCGATCAGATCGAAACGCGAGCCATTGATCCACAGATAATGACGCACTTCCTGATCTTTTGGGCTCTTGCTCGACGCCAACGACTGGTAAAGAGTCAGTCCCTCAGGGTCGTTTTGCCGCCAGTAAATGTCTTCCAGATAGCGTGAAGCATCGACCAGCTTCTCCACCATCTTTTTCTCGCGCTCGGTCAGTCCGGTGGAATGAAACGGCATCTCTACCCGGCGGAATTTTGCCAGCCGCGCGGCCAGGTCGGGAGCGACCTGCATGCCGCTCGAAGCCGCGCCCTTGGCGGCCGAACCCGTCATGCTTGCCGGCTTCCGGCGTTTCTGCGCTGAGGTGGGAGAAGTCATCAGGACTATACATAGCAGGGGAAAAAGAAAGAAGCCCTGTTTATTCATCACCCTGATTTTAGCAGAGCAGTTGTCCGCTCCCGCAAAGTTCATGTGGGGCGGACACTCCTGTCGGCCGCTTTTGACTTGGTTTTGACTTCTGCGCGCGACCAGCATCCTGCGGGCGGGTCTGAAATTCGCAGCCGCGCCGTATCGCCAAGCATCGCCATCCCCGCTATCATGTTTTAGAATGCCTCTGGAAACAAATGGCGCCCAGAATCTTCTTGTCGATGCCGACGATACACTTTGGGAAAATAACATTTATTTCGAGCGCGCGATCGCGAGCTTTATCTCCTTTCTGAATCATCAGGAATATTCTTCCGAGCAGGTTCGAGAGGTGCTGAACCAAGTGGAGCGCGAGTCCATCGTCAGCCATGGCTACGGTCTGCACAGCTTCGCGCATTCTTTGGTCGAAACCTTCGAGCGCCTGGCGGTCGAACCGATTACTCCCGCCCTGCACGAGACGATCAACGGATTTGCGCATACCATCGCCGGCCATCCGGTTGAACTGCTGCCCGCGGTCGCAGAGACGTTGCACTATTTATCCCAGCGCCATCATTTGATTCTGGTGACCAAGGGAGCGGTGCCGGAACAATCGGGCAAGATCGAACGCTCCGGCCTGAAAGAATATTTTTCCGCGGTCGAGATTGTGTCCGAGAAAAATATCCCCACCTATCAATCAGTGGTCGCGAAGTACGAGCTGGCTCCCGACACCACGTGGATGATCGGCAACAGCCCGAAGTCCGACATCAATCCGGCGCTCGGCGCGGGCCTGAACGCGGTATTTGTTCCGCACGGCAATACCTGGATCCTCGAGCACGAAGAGTTAGAGTCGGCGGAACCGCCCAGCAGGCTCCTGGTGGTGGAGAAGTTTTCCGAACTACGCATGCATTTTTAACGTCCCGCGTACGAAGCCTGAAGAGGCTTTCGCGGACACAAGGTTCCTCCACACAGCTTCGCTTAGTCGGGATAAAGAGGTCTTTAGTTGACGGCTGAGAGCTGAAACCTGACAGCTGTTTTCCAGCACCAAACTAACCAACAACCTGCGTATCCCGCTGTTTCGCCGCATGTTACTCTTTTTCTGCTCTGGTCTTTTGCCCGCACGCGTGCGTGGCTGTGCAGAAAAACAACTTGCGGCGGCTGCTGCGAACTGTGGAAGCTCTGTCCGATCTCGGCCCTGAGATGACGGCGGAGCGTGAGTTTCCGCAGACCGCGCGTGCCATGGTCTCGGCGTTGCTCCAGGCTGGTGGCGCGCGCGAAGCTGTGCTCTTCACCTTCAGCGACAAGCCTTCCATGCTCTCCTCGGTTGCGTCCGAAGGCTTCGCATTGATGCCCGAGCCCGCCATCATGCCTCTGTTGCCGAAGCATGTGCACGCGCTTACATCCGCGCGCGGGCCGGTTGTGCTCAACCCTGGCTCTTACGAAATGTTTCTCAGCTCCAACGGAAATGTTGCGCCGGAATTATTCAAGTGCATCGCGCCCCTGAAAGTTGGCGGGAAACTTGTCGGCATGGTCGCACTGGGCCGCCGCGATGGCGACGCCCTTTTCGGCAACGAAGATCTCAGCGCTCTCGAGTTGCTGTGCAACTACGTGGCCATCGCCATGCAAAATCACGCGCTATCCCAGACCCTGGCGCAGCGCGTTTCGGAGAACCTGCGCCTGCTGGCTTCGCTTCACGGTTTTTATGACACGGCCCTCGAGGCATTTGCCACCGCGATTGACGTGAAGCACGTGAACATTCACGGCCACTCCCTGCGAGTCGGCCGTTATGCAGCGGCGATCGGAGAAGCCATGGGGATGGAACCCAACGATGTTGCAGCTTTGCGTTCCGCGGGCTATCTGCACGATATCGGCAAAGTCGCCGTGGACAAGCGTCTGTTCGGTAAACCCACCTCGCTCGACGCCGAGGAGTTCCGCGAAATGGCGGACCACACTCTGGTGGGCTATGAGATCGTCAGCGGGGTTGAGTTTCCCTGGCCGCGTATTCCCGAAATCGTGCGCTCCCACCACGAGCGCGGCGACGGTTCGGGATATCCCGACGGACTGATGATGGAGGATGTCGCCATGCCGGTCCGTATCATTGGACTGGCCGATACTTTCGACGCCATGACCAGCGAGAGGCCCTATCGCGAGTCACTGTCGGTGGGTAACACCCTGAGTGAAATTGTCCGTCTCTCGCCGGAGAAATTCGACCCCAACGCCGTCCATGGATTGCTGCTGCAAATCCGCCGCGATTCCGTGGGCAGCAACCGCAGCCGGTTTCTCGAAGATCGCATGGCTGTAAACATCGCGGCCGGAGACATCGACCAACTGGCCGCGACCCTGCAACACAGAGTCACTCACGGCCGCCTTTATCTAACCTAAGCCGGAAGCTCACGCCGCACCAAAAATACTAGTCTCTGCCACTAAGCCCTGCCCGGGTTCTGCCGATGGATTTTCTAGTCGGTCAGTGTGCCTCGTCGCAGGCTTCTCCATTTGGTAACAATCCCCGCGGGCGCACGCACGAATACGTTCGCTTGACCTCTGGATAGGGATCGAAGAAAGAGACAACAATGTCACTCGCAGTGAACTAAAAGCACCTGGAATTCCTTCATGGACCTTCGTGTCCTTCGCGGTCAGAGCCTTTTCTGGCTCCAAAAACCAAAAGCTTCAACCACGAAGGACACGAAGGTATACGAAGGAATTCTTTGCTTATGAACAACTTAGGCTGGGGCTTCCCGTCGAACTTATAATGGCCCTTCAACCTGCGCGTACGCCATATTTTTACCTGCAACTTTGGCGACCCGCTTGGGTTAAGAACAAGCAGGCACTTCTCTGATTTGATGCTGGTCCAGATGAATTCTTTGCGCCGACAAATCGTTCTCGTGGCGGCCATCTCGATACTGGGTGCGATCATCCCTATCGAATTCGCTGTAGCCAGGAAAGATAAGCCAGCGGTTGCAGATCAAAAAGATGATCAAGAGCGCGCGCTCCACGCGCTTAACCGGCTGGCGTTCGGTCCGCGCCCCGGCGACGTGGAACGCGTGAGGGCCATGGGCGTGGACAAATGGATCGACGAGCAACTGCATCCTGAGAAGATCGACGATCAGGCTCTGGACGCCCGGCTTCAATCTTTGCGCACCCTTCGCATGAGCACGCACGAGATGGTCGATAACTTTCCATCGCAGCAGGTGATCAAAGCGATTGCGGAAGGCAAGCAGTCCATGCCATCCGATTCCGCGAAACGCGCGGTTTACGAAGCCCAACTGGAGCGGTACCAGGAGAAAAAAGAACAGAAGCAGCAAGCGGCGAATACCGATCCCGGTGCGAACGGTGGAACCGCGAAGACATCGCAGATGAGCGACGAAGAGCAATCGCGCCGCCGGGAAGACCGTCTATACGCCGATCTTAAAGCCGAAGACCTGCTGGACCTTCCGCCCGACCAGCGAATGAAAGCGATTCTCAAAATGTCTCCCGAAGACCAGCGCGCCCTCGACGCTTCGCTCAAAGGCGACAAGCGGGATGAATTCATGGAGGGCATGAAGCCGCAACAGCGCGAAACCATTATGGCGCTCAATAACCCTCAGCAGGTTGTGACCAGCGAGCTGGTGCAGGGCAAGCTGCTTCGCGCGATCTACAGCAACCGTCAGCTTGAGCAGGTAATGACCGACTTCTGGTTCAATCATTTCAATGTGTTTATCGGAAAAGGCGCCGATCGCTACATGCTGACCAGTTACGAGCGCGACGTCATCCGTCCTCACGCCTTGGGAAAATTCGAAGACTTGCTGGTGGCGACTGCGCAGAGCCCAGCTATGCTTTTCTATCTCGACAATTGGCTGAGCGTGGGACCAGATTCAGATTTCGCCAATGGCATTCCCAAACGAAATAACAACTACAACTGGCGCCGGCCTCCTCGACCGCGGCGTCCGCTCCCGGCGAAACAGGCTAAGGGCAGACGCAACGGCCTGAACGAGAACTACGGCCGCGAATTGATGGAGCTGCACACTCTGGGCGTGAACGGCGGATACACGCAGAAGGATGTCACCGAAGTCGCGCGCGTTCTGACCGGTTGGACTCTGAAGCAGCCCAAGGAGGGCGGAGGCTTCGTCTTCGAAGACCGAATGCACGAACCGGGCGACAAGCACGTGCTCGGGCATCGCATAAAATCGGGCGGTGAAAAAGAGGGCCGCCAGGTGCTGCACATTCTGGCGCACCATCCCTCCACCGCGAAATTCATCTCCACCAAGCTCGCGACGCGATTCGTTTCGGATGATCCGCCGGCAGCCTTGGTCGCCCGCATGACGCAAACCTATTTGAAAAAAGACGGCGACATTCGCGAAGTGCTCAAGACGATGTTCCGTTCGCCGGAATTCTGGGCGCCTGAGTCCTACCGGGCCAAGGTGAAAACACCTCTGGAGTTCGTGGTTTCGGCCGTGCGCGCCAGCGGAGCGGAAGTCACGGACGCGTTGCCGCTGGCTCGCCAGCTTCAGACCATGGGTATGCAGCTTTACGGCATGCAGCCCCCGACGGGTTATTCCATGAAGGCGGATGCCTGGGTGAATTCCTCCGCGCTGCTGGGCCGCATGAACTTCGCGCTGGCACTGACGGCCGGAAAGCTCAAAGGCGTTCAGGTGGATCCAGGTCTGGGCCTCGAACCCGCCACTTCTGCTGCGGATCCACAAGGTACGCTTGCGGCATTGGAGAACAGCTTACTGGCGGGCAATGTGTCGCGGCAGACTCACGACACGATTGCCGCCCAGATGAACACGCAGATGGCGGCACCGGCAAACGATCCGAAAGTCGCTCAGCATCAATCGGGTGATCCGGCTCGCGCCTCGAATACAAGTGGAATTGCCGGCCTGTTGCTGGGATCGCCGGAGTTTCAGCGCAGATAGGTTTTGATCGTTGGTCGTTGGCTTTTCGTTTCCGCTGTAGAGCTTGAGCCAGGAGCTAGTGGCCAGGAGCAGCCTTATGTTCACTCGTAGAATTTTTCTCCGCAACGGCGCGCTGGCAGTCGTGGGCACCGCTGCAGTTCCGGCATTCCTCACGCGTGCGGCCTGCGCCGCAGTCGAGGCCGGTGCCGGCAACAAGCGGCTGGTGGTCATCTTTCAGCGGGGCGCTGCCGACGGGCTGAACATTGTGGTGCCGCACGCCGAACCCTCGTATTACGCCATGCGGCCATCGATCAATATCCCGCGCAGCGCGGTGATCGATCTCGATGGCTTTTTCGGACTGCATCCAGCCATGTCGGCGTTTCAACCGCTGTGGCAGCAGCGTCATCTCGCGATCGTGCACGCAGCGGGCTCTCCTGATCCCAGCCGCTCGCACTTCGATGCGCAGGACTTCATGGAATCCGGCACGCCGGGGGTAAAGGCTACGGGCGATGGCTGGCTGAACCGCGCCCTGCATTCTTTGCCGTCAACCGGTGACAAGTCGGCATTTCGCGCGATTGGCCTGGGACCGTCGCTGCCTCGAATCCTTGCCGGACCTGAACCCGCCGTGGCGGTGAACAACATCAATGACTTCGGCGTGGGTGGGCGGAATCCGAACGCGGTGCCCGTCTCCAACACTTTTGAAGCCATGTATGCCAACTCTGTCGATTCGATTTTGCACGGCACCGGCCAGGAAACATTCGAAGCGGTGAAGATGTTGAAGGCTGCCGATCCGTCAAAATACAAACCGGCGGCAGGAGCCGATTATCCCAAGGGACGTTTTGGCGACAGCCTCAAGCAGCTCTGCCAGCTCATCAAAGCCAACCTCGGCGTGCAGGTGGCATTCGCCGACATTGGCGGATGGGACCATCACGTCAATGAAGGCAGCACGCAGGGGCAAATCGCCAATGTGCTGCGTGACTTTGCGCAATCTCTGGGCTCTTTCTGGACTGACCTGGGAGATCTTGCGGAAGATACCGTGGTCGTTACCATGTCTGAATTCGGCCGCACTGCTCGCGAGAATGGAAACCGCGGCACTGATCACGGCCACGCAAACGTAATGTTCGTGATGGGCGGTCCCGTCAAAGGCGGCAAAGTGTACGGACACTGGCCAGGACTCGAGCAGTCACAACTTTATGAAGGACGCGATTTGGCGGTCACCACCGATTTCCGCAGTGTGCTCGGCGAAGCTGTCGACCGGCATCTGGGAAACCAGGCGTTGAATCAGGTGTTTCCTGGGTTTGATAACCAGGCGTCAAAATTCTTGAAATATCTGGGATAAATCCAGACGTCTACATTTCAATCATGACGTCTCCGCCGTCTACCTTCAGCGGATAGACAGCGACTTTAGCTCCGGGATTCTGCGACGCTTGTCCGGTCTTAGGGTCCCACTGCCAGCCGTGCCAGGGACATACCACTTTGTCTCCTTCAATCACTCCCTGCCCCAGAGGACCGCCGCGGTGCAGGCAAACGTTGTCCATGCCGGAGATGCTTCCGTTCACGTTGGCCACGCAGATGACCTTGTCACCGAGGGGAAATTCTTTGGCTTCTCCCTGGGGAGGCAGTTCAGACTCGGCGGCAAGTCGCACGAAGTTTGACATGGGACCTTTCGGAAACGGCAGATTCAACTCGCAGGCGCGCTCGGCGAAGGAGAGCGGCTGTCCGCGCGAACTGCACTGGCTGAAACCTGACAGCTATTTAGGTTGCAGCGTTTGCGCGATCATTACCTGGCGTTTGAAATTTTCCACCATGTTGGGATCGAGGCGGACTTCCGTAGGACGCTTCGCCAATGACATCTGGTCAATCTTGTCCTGCAGCTTGAGCAGCGCATAGAACAGATTTTCCGGGCGCGGAGGACAGCCGATCACATACACATCCGTCGGGATAATCTTGTCCACGCCCTGCAGCACAGCGTACGTATTGAATGGCCCGCCAACCGACGAGCACGCTCCCATCGAGATCACCCATTTGGGATCGGGCATCTGGTCGTAAATACGCTTGACCACCGGAGCCATCTTGAGTGTGACCGTTCCTGCCACGATCATCAGGTCACTTTGCCGCGGGCTGGGACGGAACACTTCGGAGCCAAAGCGCGCGATGTCGAAGCGCGCCGTCGAAGAAGCGATCATTTCGATGGCGCAGCAGGCCAATCCAAACGTCATGGGCCACACCGCCGACTTACGCGCCCAGTTGAACACGTAGTCCACCGTGGTGATCATGAAATTCTTTTCGAACTTGTTCTGCAGCCAGCCCATGGATGGTTCCCTCGATCCCTGCTCCCGATACAATATATGCGCCCCGGACCCGTACTTCAACGGCAACCTCGAATGTGGCGCGAGATTCCCACTTGTGCTATCTCGCTACTCCGTGGTTGCCCGTCCCGATCCCATAAGCTACAAATGAAGGGGTCTCGGATTTTCGCCGAGCGCGACCATGACCGATCCCGCTACAACCGTTCCTCCATCAACCGCAAACAGCGGGGGACGGGTAATCCGCTGGTGGGCGACAGCCCAAACTTCTTTCTTCTGGATGGTAGCTGTCGCCTTCGCTCTGCGCTTTGGCTGGATTATCGTGGCCCATACCTACAAATTCAAAGCTTTGGACGACAATTTCAGCTTTGGATGGGAGATGGGCCGCATTGGGCGCTCGCTCGCGCAAGGTCAGGGTTTCAGTAACCCCTTCAGCGCAATTACCGGACCGACGGCGTGGGAACCGCCCCTGTATCCATTCCTCATTGCCGTGGTCTTCAGGCTCTTCGGGATTTATACCCATGCCTCGGCACTGGTATTGCTGGCTATCAACAGTTTTTTTTCCGCGCTGACCTGTGTTCCCATTTTTCTGATCGCACGGCGATGTTTTGATGAAAAACTGGCGGTCTGGTGTGCATGGTTGTGGGCTGTGATGCCGCCCGTTATGTACTGGTGCACGCGCTGGGTTTGGGAAACCAGCCTGGCAGCCCTTCTGCTTGCGCTTCTGTTCTGGCTTACCCTTGACCTGGAGGAAAGGAACGGACTCGCGCCATGGGTTCAATTCGGTCTGCTGTGGGGCTTCGCCGCTCTCGCGAATACTTCCCTGCTGGCGTTTCTCCCTGCTTCCGGATTGTGGGCATGGTACCGGCGCTGGAAGACGGGCAGATCTTCTTTTTCTGGAGTTGCTCTATCGGCCATTGTATTCGTTGCCTGCGTCGCTCCCTGGTCGATGCGAAATTACCGCACGCTGGGAATAAGATCCTTGCGTTCGAATTTCGGCGCCGAGTTGCGCATCGGAAATGGGCCGGGAGCCGATGGCACCTGGAGAGAATATCTTCATCCGACTCAAAACGTGCTCGAGATGCGGCGTTATCGCGCGATGGGCGAGGTAGCTTATGTTGCCCAGCGCGAGCGCGAGGCAGTAGATTTCATTCGCGAAGATTATGCGCGGTTCTTAACTCTGAGCCTGAAGCGTTTCATTTACTACTGGGGCGGGGTTCCTCGGCTCTCAGAGATTCCGGCGCTCGCGCCCATAAAAAACTCCGTATTCCTGGCCTCGTCAGTCCTGGCGTTGTGGGGTTTGGGGCGCGCCCTCCGCAAACGGAGGCCGGGCGCATGGCTGTTCTTCTGGCTCATTCTGTTATACCCGGCGGTGTACTACGCTGTTTTTCCCCATCCCCGCTATCGCCATCCGATCGAACCGGAGTTGGGAATCCTGATTGTGTACGTGATTTCCGAAGCGGAGAAGACGAGGAATGTCGCGGAGAACCAAACCTGATCTGAAGCAGGTTCCGGAAACTGAGCTGCCGGGCTTTATTGACCTGGCTGAATGCTTACCACGTGAACGGTCTTACTCTTCGGCTCCAGCGTGCCCGTGATCTTTACTTTCTGTCCCGCGAAGAGTCCCACTTTTTCCTGATTGTCCAAACGATATACTTCGGTCTTTGACGACAGCACAAAATCGCCTCCCAGGTGTTGCACGCAGTAAGAAGCGCACGCACCCGGGGTTCCACCCATTCTCTTCGACTTCAACATCTCGACGTGCGAACGCGTCATGGAATGGACATTCAGGGCGCACTGAGTGTCCCCGATTTCTCCGTGAAAGGTTAACAGCCTGTCCTCGCCGGCGTGCGCCAGCAGCACCGCCACCAACAACCCGCCTCCCGCAACTGCCAAAGTCTTGCGCATCTCAAACCCCTCTTATCTACGGAACAACCAACAAGCGCATATGCATGCCTTCGTGATCTTCGCTGCAAATTACCGTACACACCACTACGTACTCCCCAGGCTCGACCGGAGCCGTCAGTTCAAATTCCTGCTGCCCTGGGCGCAACAGCAGGTTCCAGCCTTGCACTTTGGTCCGGTCAGCGGCCCGCAATAGGGTGAAGCCGTGGATCGATCCGTCGCGGTTCGACGATTTTGACTTGCGCGCCGAAACCCGAAGCTGGACCTGCTCTCCCGCTTTTAAAATAATTTCCGGCTTGCTCCCGTCCGGCAATTTGTAGCGGCTGTCCTTGTCCGCCACAATCTCAATGACGTGAACCTGAGCCTGGGCCGTACACAACTGCAGGAATACAAAAGCCGCTATCACGATCCCGAACCATCGAACTCTGGCTCTGTTTGTCATGCCTGCGAAGTTCTCGCTATTGCGTCATGTAGAAGAGAACGAGCCGCATATCTTCGTCGGTGATTGTGGCGCGTACCCGCATATGGCGGACAATGGTCGCCATCATCCGCGGCGGAAATTTGTGAGGAGCGGCATGACAGCGGCTGCAGTTGGCGCGAAACCGTTGCTCCCCCTCAACCCGCATGGCATCGGCGTCCGCGCTGCTCCGCACCACAGGCGTGCTGATGCTGTTGCTGTCATTCTCATTTTTGTGCCGCGGAGCGGCAGCGTACACCGACGTTGCCAGGGCCAATAAAGCGGCGAGAATTGCGGCTCGCGCATTCATTGCGGGCCCACTCTTCCCAGGGGGAAGGCAAAACGATACGCCAGGCCCATGCTCCACAAATTCACATTTCCGTCCGAATTGAACCGGCGGCTGTAACTGGCCGAAACTTTGAGACCATCGCGGATGTAGTAGTTCACTCCGAAATCTCCCTGCCTCGTGTTCACATCGGGCAGACCGTATTCCTCCGCTTCGTCCTCGTCGATCTCTCCGGCGAATAATTGTTGCCCGCGTCCCACGATTTCGGTGCGCCGCAGACCCTTTTGCCAGAATGGCACCTGGCTGAGGCGGTAGGCGGCCTCAATCCAGTAGCCGCTGCCGTCGTGCGTGCGAGCGTACTCCGAACGCAGATTCAGCGGAACCGGCATGGGCTGCCACGCGAAATGAAATCCAAAGCCATTTGATCGCTCTTCTTGCAGTTCCTTCTGAAACGAAACACCCGCCTCGATCCGAGGTCCCGGCAGAAAGAACCCGATGCGGCCTCCTGTGGTGCGATCGGATTCAAACTTGTTCACCGTGCTCGACGCAGAAAAATAAGTCGCGTAATTCAGATTCACTTTCGGGTTGAGCGAAAACCCGCCTCGCAACATCACGCCATCGCTGGAACCCGTCCCCAGAGGGAAGATCAGGGGACTGGGTTGCAGGCTACGAATCCATATGGGGTAAAGACGCTCGTTGTAGATGCCGAAGGGAGTGAGGAACCGGCCCGCCGTGACGGTCAGATAGCGGTTGGCGATGTAGTCCAGTTGCAGATAGTCGATCTCCTGCTCGACCTTACCGCCGTAGGGCCCACCCCCGTCGGGGCGTTCGACATCGCCGGTGAATTCCGCTCTAGATTCGACCAGCCAGCGGTCGCCCAGCGGTACCAGCAGCACCGGAACCACTACGGGAACCAGTTCGGTATGGCCGCCATTGACGTTGCTAAAGAAGCCGGCGTTTCCGGTAAGGATGGGAACAGGCCGCTCGGTCTCAGGCGCTGGCTCAGGAGCTTGTGCCGTCAACGCTGTGGGAAGAAGACACAACAGAAGGATCAGATAACTCGCCCAGGCACAAGCGTGCCGGGGCTTTCCATCAGAGTCTCTGACCATGGGATCCACCACAACGCCACTTTCTTGATCCCATTGTTATTTGTCGAGAAACCGAAAGGAAGATCACCAAGGTAATCTAGCCAAACCACGTAGGTCCGGACGCCCTCGTCCGGGCAGGCCGGGGCAAAGCTCGCAATGTTTTCGTTGAAACGGCGTTGAGCCGAGCTTCGCTCGGCGGGTGAGGCACCCGACCCTACGTGTTCCGTGGAGGCTTTTAGAATTTTCGTGAGTGGTCTTTTGCCCAGCGTTCGACCACGATTTTCTTTTCCGTGTAGAACTCGACGGCGTCACGCCCCTGGGCATGCATCACTCCGAAGAAACTGTCCTTCCATCCGCTGAACGGGAAATAGGCCATGGGAGCGGCTACCCCGATATTGATGCCGACATTGCCGGCCGGCGCCTCGTAACGGAAGCGCCGGGCCGCAGCTCCGCTGGAAGTGAAGATGGAAGCCTGGTTTCCATAAGGGCTGCGCTCGAGAAAGGCGAGCGCCTCATCCATGTCGTTGGCATGGACCAAGCTCAGCACCGGACCGAAAATCTCGGTGTCAGTGAGTTCGCTGCCGGCAGGAACCGCATCCAGAACGGTGGGCTTCACAAAGTTGCCCGCCTCTCCCTGGGGAATTCGGGAGTTGCGTCCATCGAGGACCACGGTCGCCCCCTGCTTCTCGCCCTTCGCGATCAAAGTCTCAACCCGAACCTTGCTTTGGGAAGTGATGACCGGGCCCATCTGCACACCTTCGTCCAGGCCATTGCCCACACGCAACGCTGCTGCCGATTCAGTGATCGCGTCACGAAAAGTTTTTTGCGCCTCCCCAATTGTCACCGCGACGGAAACGGCAAGGCAGCGTTGCCCGGCACAGCCAAACGCGCTGTCGCTGACGATCTGGCTGGTCATTTCCATGTCAGCGTCAGGCAACACGATCACGTGATTTTTGGCACCGCCCTGGCACTGTGCCCGCTTTCCATTTTCGCCCGCCCGCGCATAGACATATCGCGCCACCGGGGTAGAACCAACAAAGCTGATGGCGCGCACCTTGGGATGATCGAGCAAAGCGTCGACCACCGTCTTGCCGCCATTCACAAGATTGACGACACCCTTGGGCAGGCCGATATTCTCCATCAATTCGAAGGCTCGCTTCATGGTAAGCGGCACCCGTTCCGACGGCTTCAGTACAAAGGTATTTCCGGTCGCGATGGCATAAGGTAGGAACCAGAACGGAATCATCGCGGGGAAGTTGAAAGGAACGATTGCGGCCACCACGCCCAGCGGTTGCCGGATCATCATCTCGTCAATTCCGCGGGCAACGTCTTCCAGGTTGTAGCCCTGCATCATCATCGGAATCCCGCAGGCAACTTCCACGTTCTCGATGGCACGGCGCAACTCAGCCTTTGCCTCGGAGAATGTCTTGCCATTCTCGGTGGTGAGAATGCGGGCTAAGTCGTCAAGCTGCCCTTCGAGGATGTGCTTCAGTTTGAACAGGGGCTGAATGCGATCTTCAGCCGGAGTGCGCCGCCACTCACGAAAAGCGGCCACGGCCGCCTCGATCGCCGCCGCGACTTCTTCCAGATCGGATATCGGAGTCTGGGCAATGACCTCGCCGGTGGCGGGATTGGTGACATCCAGCCACTCTGTGGCGCGGGAGTCAACCCACTGCCCGTTCACATAGTTCGGAACTTTCGTAAGAGTCGACGTACTCACAGTCATTACCTTATCCTTGAGTTTGCCGGCGCCGGCCTCGGTTCGGCCGTCCGGTGGGCATCCTGCGCTGCGCACAGACTAGACGCGCTGGGCCACCACACCCTTCTTTGATGCTTCATAGACCACTTGAATGGCGGATTCGAGCACGTCCAGACCTTCGTCCATCTGCTGATCGGTGACCACCAGCGGGACCAGCACACGAACCACGTTGGAATACGATCCGGCCGTAATCGTGATCAACCCGTGTTCGTAGCAGTATTGCGAGATCCGTTTGGTTTCTTCAGCCGCGGGTTCGCGTGTTTCCGCCGAACGAACCAGTTCAATCGCCTGCATTCCACCCAGGCCGCGGACGTCCCCAACAATTGGCCAACGCTTCTGCCACTGCCGGGCACGCTTCTGAAACTGGTCGCCCAGTTCATTGGCGCGGGTCAACAAATCTTCGCGCTCGAAGATATCGAGCACCGCCAGCGCAGCCGCGCAGGAGAGCGGGTTGCCGGCAAATGTTCCGCCAAGGCCGCCGGGGCCGGGAGCGTCCATGATCTCGGCGCGGCCCGTGATACCGGCCAGGGGAAGGCCGCCGCCCAGGGATTTCGCGGTGATAAGAATGTCGGGCTCGATGCCGTAGTGTTCGCTGGCGAAGAGCCTGCCGGTTCGGCCAAAGCCACTCTGAACTTCGTCAGCGATGAACAACACGCCATGCCGGTGGCAAATCTCCATCAAAACAGAAAAGAACTCCCGCGGAGGAACGACGAATCCTCCTTCGCCCAGCACGGGCTCGGCAATTACCGCGGCTACATCTTCCGAAGCGACCACGCGCTTGAACGTATCCTCAAGATGCCCGGCGCAAAACACATCGCACGACGGATACTTCAGCGAATAAGAACAACGATAGCAATAAGCGTAAGGAATCCGGTAAACATCTCCCGGAAACGGCGCAAAGCCGGCCTTATAAGGATGGGTCTTGCTGGTCAGCGACAACGCCATCATGGTGCGTCCGTGAAACGCGTCCTCGAAAGCGATGATGCCTGACCGCCCGGTATGAGCTCGCGCGATTTTTACCGCGTTCTCCACCGCCTCGGCGCCGCTATTCACGAACAAAGTTTTCTTCGGGAATTTTCCCGGCGTGAGCTGATTCATCCGCTCGGCGAGGCGTACATAATCCTCGTACGGCGTTACTTGGACGCAGGTGTGAAGAAAGCGGTCAGTCTGACTCTTCACCGCCGTGATCACAGGCTCGCGTCGATGTCCGACATTGAGGCATCCGATGCCGCCGGCAAAATCGAGGTAACGGTTGCCGTCCACATCTTCGAGCCAGGCATCTTCCGCCTTCGCTACATAGACGGGAGTGCCAATCGACAGCCCGCGCGGGATGGCATCATTACGGCGCTGGGCCAGGGCTTTCGACTTCGGTCCGGGAATCGGGGTGCGTAGTTGAATGGTTGCCATGTGAATTTCTCAAAATCGTCGTTGTCTGTTGGTCGTTGCCCACTGGCCTTTGTCGATTGGTTAGCCAACGACCAATGGCCAAGGACCAACGACGGGGTTTCTAGTACCAGCCTATCGGCGACTCGTTCAGATTGATGTGAACCTGCTTGGTCTCGAGATATTCCTCGATTCCCCAGGGGCCGAGCTCGCGTCCGAAGCCGGATTGCTTGTACCCACCCCAGGGCGCTTCCACGTACGTCGGCTGCATGTGGTTCACCCAAACGATGCCGGCACGCAGCGATTTTACGACGCGAAACGCCTTGAAGATATCGCGAGTCCAAACGGCTGCTGCCAGTCCATAGGGAGAATCGTTCGCGATTTTCAATGCGTCTTTCTCATCATCAAATGGAATCACTGCGGCGACCGGACCGAAAATCTCTTCGCGCGAGATGCGGGCGCTGTTGTCGAGGTCGTAAAAGATGGTGGGTTCCACATAGTAGCCTTTGGCGAATTTTTCGGCTCGACCCCCGCCGGCTGCGAGTTTGCCTTCTTTCTTTCCGATCTCCTGATAAAAGCGCACCCGGTCGTACTGATCTTTGCTGACCAGCGGCCCCATTTTCGTGTCGCGGTCGAGAGGCGCGCCCAGCTTGATGGTTTTCGCTTTCGCGGCCATGGCTTCAACAAACTTTTTGTAGATGGGCTTCTGTACCAGGATGCGGCTGCCGGCGGAACAGACTTCGCCCTGGTTGATGAACACACCGAAGAGCGCCCCATCGATGGCGGCTTCGAAATCCGCATCGGCGAAGAAAATGTTGGGGGACTTGCCGCCGAGTTCAAGCGTAACGCGCTTGACCGTGTCGGCGGCCTGCTTCACGATAATTTTTCCTACCGCCGCACTCCCCGTGAAAGCGATCTTGTTGACGTCGGGATGCTGCACCAGCGGTGCGCCGCAGGTTTCACCGAAGCCAGTGATGATGTTGACCACGCCCGGCGGAAAACCAACCTCCGCCAGCCAGTTCGCCATCTCCAGCGCGGTAATGGGAGTCTGTTCGGCCGGTTTCAGAACGCAGGTGCAACCCGCGGCCAGCGCCGGCGCGAGCTTCCAGGCCGCCATCAGCAGAGGATAATTCCACGGGATGATCTGCCCCGCTACCCCGATCGGTTCCTTGAGCGTAAGGCTCATGGCATTGTCTGGGACCGGATTTACATATCCCAGGATTTTGGTGGCCAGACCGCCGTAGTACTCAAAGCAGGTGGCTACGTCGGTGATGTCGTATTCGGCTTCGACGATCGGCTTGCCGGTGTTGCGGGATTCGAGTTCCGCCAGCATTGCAGTGTTCTGCCGGATTTTCTCCGCCAGACGGAAGAGCACGCGGCCGCGCTCCTGAGCCGTGGTGGTAGCCCATGGGCCATCCTCAAATGCGGCTTTGGCGGCGGCCACGGCACGGTCAACGTCGTCTGCAGTGGCGTCAGGAGCCTGAGCGATAATTTCTTCGCTGGCCGGGTCGTAGACCGGGAAAGTCTTATTGGACTTGCTGTCGACCCACTCGCCGTTGATGTAGAGCTGGTACGTGCGTACGTCGGTTTTGACTCCGCCAGGCATGAGGACTCCTTCGGTGTTGAGTTACTGCCGAGCTTCGCTCGGCTGCACGGGCGGGACGCCCGCGCCCACACGTTTTGCTTTGCGGCCGCCGTATACGTAGAAGAAGAATGTTGCCAATCCGATGAAGAACAGGGTGCCGCCAAACATCCATACTTCATACGACCACAACGAACTGATCTGCTGTGCGGGGAAAAATACCAGTACGATTCCCAGAGTCGTCGTCACCAGGCCGCTAATCCCCGCGATC
This sequence comes from Terriglobia bacterium, assembly GCA_963814725.1. Classification (GTDB taxonomy): domain Bacteria; phylum Acidobacteriota; class Terriglobia; order Terriglobales; family Acidobacteriaceae; genus JAIQFF01. Next base: position 324,247 of record CAWFDY010000008.1, on the reverse strand, counting down.
ATCAACGTGGTCTTGCTATAGTGCCCCGGCCCTGCGCATGTATTGAGGGCCAGCTTGATCAACGCTGCAAACATATACAGAAACGGTATCAATTGCAGAACCACCGCCAGCGACAGCATCTTTTGAAAAGTTTCCTGTACGCCGGCTCCGGCAAAATTCATCACGATCAGGACCATCGAGACCGCGGCATGAACGATCAGTGCGGCGTAAGGAGTCGCATACCGTGGATGTACCTTCGCCATCCACGTCGGCATGTACGAATCGAGTCCGGCCACGAATGGAATTCGGGCTGACCCGCCCAGCCATGCCGAGCCGATTCCGGCTATGGAAAAACTCAGCAGCAGCGCAAATGGCGCCACGATCCACGCCGCTCCGACTCTCTCCGCCATGTGGGCAACCGCCTGCACTATGCCCTGCAGCACACTGATCTGATCTTTACTGACGGCGATCAGCAATGTCAGGGTGGCTCCGATGTAGAGCAATCCGGAAAGCGCTCCGCCCCAGGCCACAGCCCCCGGCAAAGTCCGCCGGGGATCCTGAATCTCATCCCCCATGACGGAGGCCAGTTCCAGGCCCACCAGTCCGAAGCAAATTACGCCAAAAGAATTAAGCACGAAGCGCGGATTCGCCGGAATTCGAAAATCGGCCGCGCTTACAGTTGTGCCAAACCGCAGCCAGATGACCAGTCCGAGCCCGATGAGCGTTGCCGCGGCGATGCCCGTTCCAATGCCGCCGAGATTGTTGACCCACTTTCCCACACCCAGGCCCACGATGTTGAGCACGACCAGGACAACCAACAGCAGCAGCGACGCCACCAGGGCAAATATTTTGTTGTCCGCCAGGGCTTGATGGTTCGGGCCCAGAACAAACACCGACACGCCAACGAAATACAACATCACAGTCGGAACGTACAGCATGTTATTCGTCCAGTAGCACCAGCCCGACAAAAAGCCGTGGAAGTCGCCGAACACTTCCTTGGCCCACAGGTACACTCCACCTTCTCCGGGATAGCGGTGCGCCAGTTCGATGACAGCAATGCCCTGAGGCCAGAAAAATAATACGAGCGATATGATCCACAACCAGACTGTGACCCCGCCGTTGGCGGCAATCGACGGGACCACGTTCAGATTGAAGATTGCCACCACAAACAAGAGAACCAGGTCGGCACGCCCCAGCACGCGCTTCAGGTGAGGCTGGTCAGAATCGTTTGCGGACAATCCTCGCTCCTTTGCAGGTTTTGCAGTGCCGCTGTCCCGGCGCTGCAACAGCTAGTGGGCCACGGCGACTACCTCTCCTACACGCTCCTGCTGGGCCTTGGCCAGCGCCGGAGCCACATCTTCGAACGCTGCCAGGTGCTGCTCGATGTCGGCATCCGTGTGTTGCACGGAAATGGTCCACTGCTCGTCCCACCAGTAAGGCTGCGCCATCACGCCGCGGTTGACCATGGCGAACCAGTAGTGCCGCCACAGGTCGATGTCGATGGCCTCCCAGTCGCGATAGTTGCGAATCTCTTTGGCGTAAAGCATCAATGCCCCATTGGCGCCGGCACTGGCGATGTAACTCTGCAATCCAGCCTTGGAGACGATCTTTCTATACCCTTCCGTCAGCTTCTTGCTGAGTCTGTCCACGTGCAGGTAGTTTTCGCGCGTCAGCACTTCGCGAAATGTCGCGAGGCCCGCGGCCATCGACACCGGATTGGTGTTGTAGGTACCGCCATGGAAGACCTTGTGCTGCGAGATCAGGTCCATGACGGACTTGTGCGCGAGAAATGCGGCCAGCGGCAGGCCGCCGCCAATCGACTTAGCCAGGCAGATCATATCCGGCGTCACGCCAAAATATTCGGAGGCTCCGCCCCATCCCAGTTTCGCCCCCGTCTTGACCTCGTCAAAGATCAATAAGGCACCGTTTTTCGTGGCAATATCGCGCAACCCCTGCAGAAATCCGGCCTGTGGCATGCACAGCCCAACATTCATGAGGATCGGCTCAAGAATGATGGCCGCAATCTCGCCCGGGTTCTCCTTGAAGCGCAACTCGACCGTGGCCAGGTTGTTGAACGTCGCGGCCAGAACATTGGCAACGGCGGACTTCGGCACTCCGAGTCCTCCGGGAACCGAGGTAGGAGCGTTGATGTCGCCGTAATCCGGCGCGTGCGGCTTTACGCTGACCAGTGCCGAATCGTGCAGGCCGTGATAGGCGCCTTCAAACTTTATGATCTTGTCCCGGCCGGTGGCGGCGCGGGCGAGGCGGATGGCGTGCATGGTGGCTTCCGTACCGCTGTTGCCGAAGCGCACCATCTCGACCGGAAAGCGGTTGCATATCTCTTCGGCCAGCTCCCATTCCATATCGTGCGGCATGCCGAACATGGTGCCGGCGCTGAGCCGCTTCTCAACCGCCTTCATTACCGCGGGATGGCAATGTCCCGCCATGAGCGCACCGAAACACAGGTTGTGATCGATGTACTCGTTGCCATCGAGGTCACGGAACCTGCTGCCCTGACCCTCTTTCACGAAGATCGGGTAGGGATCGTAAGCCCGGTAGTTGCTGGCGACACCCAGCGGAATACGTTTGAGGTTTTTTTTGTGAGCGGCGGCGGATTTCGGCGTCCGGCGCTCGAAGGTTTCGAGCTCTTTCTGCAGTTCGGGGTACATCGGATCTCCAGGGATGACTCAAGCCGCTTGGATCGCGGCCATTAGAATGTCCGGAAGACCGAAGCCTCCCGGATGGAAGAACTGCCTCTACTTTACTGCTTTTCCGCTAGAACGCGAACTTCAACGCAAACTGAATATTGCGCGGATCGCGAACCCGCTTGATGCGGCCAAAGTCCGCTCCGTCGCTGATATTGCCATCGGGATTCAGGAACTGCGTGTGATTGAAAATGTTGAAGAATTCAGCCCGGAACTCGAAGTGCTTGGTCTCGCTGAGCGGAAGAATCTTCTGCACTGAAAAATCAAAATTGTTGATTCCAGGCCCGCAGCAGATGGTTCGCGGCGCGTCGCCCAGCAACTGCAAAGGCGTTGACGAAGCCGACTGGACTGGAAGCGCGAAGGAAGTCGGATCGAAGTAGTAATCATTGTTCGTCTTGGGATTTTGAGTACGGAAAGGTGCGATCAGATCAGGCTTGCCCGGCAACTCGAAGTCAAAGCTATTCTCGAGCTCAGAATCATTGCTGGACTGAACCCGAATGGGAAAACCGGTCTGGAAGCTCGTAATTCCCGAGACAGCCCAATTGTTGAGAATCTTCCCTTTGGTTCCATCATACTGCGGTACCGGAAGCTCCCACAGGTAACTGAAAACCAGCCGTTGCCGGGCGTCAAACAGGGACAACGCGCGATTGCAACGGTCGCAGATCGGTTTCAAAATGTTCTCAAAACTGGAAGCATTGTCAATCGACTTGCTGTAGGTGTACGCGAGCTGGAACTGCAGGCCATGGGTAAAACGCTTCTCCAGCGAAGCCTGCAACGAGTTGTAATTCGAATTCGCAATTGTGTCCTGCGCGAAGATGCTCGAAAACACCGGCACGCCGTCGGACGGGCAGCCGTTGCCGGTATAAGGGTCGCAACTCGGAGAAGAATACTTTCGCAGTCCCACCAGGGTAATCGGAGTCGGATTGGGGCCGGTCACAACGTTCGGCGAACCGTAAGGCAGGTGCAACGTCACACCGTTGGGAATTTCCCCAGCCGCAATGTTAAAGGAGCTGTCGGCAAAGAACGGACCGCAGCCTAGATTCGTATCTCCAGTAAGATCGGAAATATTCTGCAGGTCCACACAGGTTTGCGCGTTGCCAAAGTTCAGATCTTTCGTGGCCAGCAGGCGATGCCCCTGGGAGCCTACATATCCCACCGAGAGCACCAGGTCCTTGCCAATTTCGCGTTGAATTCCAAAGTTGTACTGGGCGGTGTACTGGGCGCGAAGGTGAGGCTCCAGCTCTCCAAACAGGAGGATCGGACGGAATGAAGACCAATCGACGTTGGTTCCCGGAGCGGGGTTCAGGATACCGTTAAACGGATTCGGGCTTACGGTTAGATTTCCCGCACTTCCGCTCTGGCTTACAAACGGCGTGTTGAACAGACCTCCGGAAATCAGCGAACTCCCGCCGAACGGGGGCTCGCCCTGGAACTGTTCGAGCACGAGCTGCTCGATCGGATTGTAGAAAAGCCCAAAACCGCCGCGGATCGTGGTCTTGCCGTTTTTCCATGGATCCCACGCGATACCGATGCGCGGAGCGAAAGATTTGTAGTAGCTGTCGGTCAAGCCCCTGGGAACGCCCTTGTCCCCGGGCACAACCAACCCCAGAGGAAACACGGCTGCGGCTGAACCTCCCGGATTGCAATCACTGTCGGGATATCCAAGACTCGCCTGGCTCGCCGCACTGAGCTGGCAGGGAAACGTGGTTGTGGCCTGACCGGGCCGGAAGGTCTGATAGCGCTTGCCGGCATCATAGATCGGCTGGTTGAACTCCCAGCGCAACCCGTAGTTCAGAGTCAGATTCGGCTTGATCTTCCAGCTGTCCTGCGCAAACAGGTAGATTGAATTTCCGCGAATATCCTCGGTTTGCGCCGAGCCCTGCAAGAAAGAATCAGGCAGGCCCAGCAGGTAGTTCGGGAACAAATTCTGATTCCCGCTGCCATCGAGAGCGATGGGATCGTTAGCACCGCCGCCGAAGTAGCTGAATTCTCCGTTCACATCGAAGTATAAGGTCTGCAGGAATCGCTGGTTTCTATAATCGATGCCAAATTTTGTGGTGTGGTTCCCGAAGATCTTGGTCAGATTGTTGCTGAATTGATAAGTGTTGCCCTTCTGCGGCAACTCGCCCTCGAAGTTATTGCCTATGCTGAAGCCGCCGGAAATCGTGACGAAAGGCACGCCTTCGCGGTTCGGTCCCAAAGCCGGGGTTATCCCGATTCTCGGGTCAGTAGGGATCACGCCGGGCGTGTCGCTTGTGCCGGTAAAACAAACTGCAGCAGCCGCACCTGCACCGCAGGAATCCGTGACCAGGTTGGTCCGCTGGGGATGCAGAAACGTACCCTGGGCCTCACGGAAATAAGTAAATCTGGCTTCGTTCACTGTGGTCGGACTGATGGTCCAGGTGTGCGACAGGTTAACCTGCTGTGCGCGGGTGGCATTGTTGTTGCCAAAGCCGGGGAGCAGATTTGGGGTGGCCGCTTGAAACCGCGTGAACGGTTGACCATCGAAGCCGTCGTTGAGGTAGTAATAAAGACTCAGATTCTGCTTATCATTGATGCGATGATCGAGCTTGAGCGTGAACTGGTTTTCGTGGGAATCCTCGTTGGGAATGGCGCGGAAAATGTTGGTACCGGAGTTGGGCAGCGGCACGTTATTTTGCAAAATGGCTGCCGCCGCGGGGTCGAAGCAGGCGGTCGGAATTTGGTTCCCCGGAAAGATCTGGGAATAGGGGACCGACCCGTCGACGGTGGTGGAAGGCAATGGCATGTTCACTCCGCACCCCGGCCTTGCGTTGAGGATTTGCGCGACCAGATCGTCGGAGACAGCTCCGGTGAGCGGAGTTTGCGAAAAATCTCCCGCGCGCTCTGCCGCAGTGGGAACCACAACCGGGTCGGAAGAAATCCCGTGGACCACACGGCGGCCCTCATAGGACGCAAAGAAAAACGTTCGGTCTTTTTTGATCGGCCCGCCAAACGTGCCGCCAAACTGGTTCTGCTTGTCATCGGCGCGGCGCAAGTCCAGGTAACCTCTTGCGTTCAGTGATTGATTGCGCAGGAATTCATAAACGCTGCCGTGCCACTTGTTGGTGCCCGACTTGGTCACGACATTGATAACGGCTCCCGAGTTGCGGCCGTATTCTGCGTCAAACGTGTTGGAAAGAACGCGGAACTCGGCAATGCTGTCCGGCGTGGGTTGAATCGCAGGAGAGTTGACGAACAAGTCGTTGCCATCGCCGCCATTGACGTTGAAATTATTGGAGCGTCCGCGGCCTCCGTTCACCGAAACCGCGCCCGACTGGTTGCTGCCGTAGAACAGATCGGAACCACCCACGCCCTGCACGCCCGGCTGCAATTGCAGCAACTGGTAAGTGTCGCGGGCGTTCAGTGGCAGGCCCGCCACCTGGCGCTGGTCCATGACCGCGCCCAGTTGCGTGCTGGTGGTATCCACCAGGGGCGTCTCTGAGGTGACTTCAACCGTCTCCTGCGTCTGGCCAATCTGCAGGATGGTATTTGCGGTGATGACCTGGTTCAGATCCAGGTGAACATCGCGTTGCACGCTCTTCTTGAAACCAGCCAGGTCAAACTCCAAACGGTAAACGCCCACTACGACCTGCGGAAATCCGTACTCGCCGGTATCGCCGGTTTGCGTTTCCTGGCTCACGCCGGTGGCTTCGTTCACCAGCGTGACCTTCACGTTGGCCAGAACCGCGCCACTCGGGTCCGCAACCCGGCCCAGGATTCTTCCCCCCGTGCTCTGGGCCAAAAGAAAAGGTGAGCAAACCAGACAAAACAGGATGGCCGCCCAGCGGGCGGTCCAGCGCGCGGTTGAAGATGACATGGGGGAATCTCCGAGCTGCGGTTGGAAGTTCAATGTGAAAACCAACGCTTGCGTACCCAACAAACCTTGCTATAATCGCGCAAGGTTAGAGGCACGATCCGCGCACTGTCAAGCAAAAAATAGCGCTACGGCTGATCGCTAATTCGTGGGGAACTGGTTCCGCAATGAAGCCGGTTGAGCAGAAGCCTTACCTGAAAATCGGTGACGTGGCGCGCCTGGTCGGCGTGTCCCCTTCCGTCATCCGCTCCTGGGAGAGTCTGGGCCTCGCCCGTCCGAGGCGCACCGCCAGCCACTATCGTCTCTACGGGCCCGAGGACGTCAAACTTCTCAAGCGGGCGCGCTTCCTGCGTAAAGTCCGGGGACTGAATGCCGCCGCCATAGTGCAAATGCTGAAGCGCGACGGCTTATTGCGGACGCCTCCCAACGGCGCCTCGAATGCCCTCGGCATACGCCTTCGCCAGTTGCGCCAGCGCCGCCAACTTTCCCTTGCGAAGGTGGCCAAGTCAGTCGGCATATCGGTGGGATTCCTGAGCGCGCTCGAGCGCTCTCACATGAGCGCTTCGGTCTCCACCCTGCGCAAGCTGGCGCGGTTCTATAAAACCAATATTCTCGATTTTTTCGATCCGGCGGAATCGAATCTGCGCCTGGTTTCTCCCGATAAGCGCAAGGTTCTGCAGGCGGGTCCGGGCGTGCGCATGGAATTACTTGCGTGGGGTAACACGGTCATGGAGCCTCATCTCTTCCGCATCGCCCCTCAATCCGGCAGCGGCGAGTCTTATCATCACGAAGGCGAGGAGTTTCTCTACATCATGCAAGGAGAATTGCAAATCTCGCTGGAGGAAAAGGAATACCTTCTCCAGCCGGGCGACAGTTTCTATTTCGAGAGTGCCACTCCGCATCGCTGGAAAAATCCGGGTCGCGGCGAGACCTGGGTGCTATGGGTTAATACGCCGCCTACTTTTTAGCGAGCAGCGTTCGATTGATTGAACGAGATACGAAGAATGGAACCAGGGGAGAAATCTTGGCCGAGTCCGAAAAGTCCCAGAGCAGACAACTTCAACTTCTAGTATTCGCCGCCATCCTCGCCCTGGCGTCCTGTGCATGGGCGCAGGCGCCAGTGGCCGACACCGTGATTGTGAACGCCAGGGTCTACACCGTCAATCCGAAACAGCCGTGGGCCGAGGCAGTCGCAGTCCGTGGAGACAAAATTCTGGCAGTGGGCAGCTCCAGCGATGTCGCCGCCTATCGCGCCGCCTCGACGAAGACCATCAATGCCGGGGGAAAGTTAATTCTGCCGGGCTTTACCGATTGCCACATTCACTTCATCGAGGGATCGCTGAATCTTCAGTATGCCCGTTTGGATGACGCGACGACCATTGCGGAAGTCCAGAAGATCGTTAAGGAATATGCCAGGCAGCATCCGGATTCACCCTGGATTCTGGGTCGAGGCTGGCAGTATCCCATTTTTGGCGCGGCCGTTCTGCCCGACAAAAAATATCTGGACGAGATCATTCCCGACCGCCCGGTTTACCTTACGGCATACGACGGCCATACCTGGTGGGCTAACAGCAAAGCCCTGCAAATGGCGGGGGTGACGCGCAGCACGGCCGATCCGCCCAACGGAAGTCTGGTGCGTGATCCATCGACCGGCGAGCCCACCGGCGCAGTCAGGGAAGACGCCGCTGACGAGATATTCCTCCGAGTCATTCCTTTCCCCAGCCGCGACGAAAGACTGCAGGCACTGCGCCTGGGCCTGCGAGAGGCGAACAAGACAGGGCTCGTGCGAGTCCACAGCGCGGGAGGAGTTGACCTTCGCGACAGTGATTTGCAAAACGTCGAGCTCTATGATGAATTGCGAAAAAACGGCGAGTTGTCCGTACGCATGTATATGGCGTACCACCTGGATCCTCCGGCCCTGACCCACGATTCGTTACTGCAGATAGAAGCGGCGCGAGCTCGCTATCATGATGAATGGATATCGGCCGGGGCGGTGAAATTCTTCCTCGATGGAGTGATTGAGCCACACACCGCCGCCATGCTCACGCCCTACAGCGATGATCCAACACAGATGGGAAAGTTGTTCTGGAGTCCGGAGCAATACTCGAAAGCGGTTACGGAACTTGACCGCGAAGGCTTTCAGGTTTTTACCCACGCCATCGGCGACAAAGCGGTTCGCGTCGCACTCGACGGTTATGAACAGGCGGCGAAAGCCAACCACACCAGCGATGCCCGTGATCGGGTGGAGCATATCGAGACCATCAGTGCGCAGGACATTCCGCGCTTCGGCCAGCTCGGAGTCATTGCCAGCTTCCAACCTTTGCATGCGTATCCGAACTCCGACACTCTCGACGTTTGGGCGCGCAATGTCGGCCCGGATCGCGTCTCCCGCGCCTGGGCGTGGCACAGTGTCGAAAGCTCGGGCGGACGGCTCGCGTTCGGAAGCGACTGGCCGGTCGTGACGCTGAGTCCATGGCCGGGCGTGCAGAATGCCTTGACTCGCAAGACCACGGAGGGCAATCCTCCCGCGGGATTCGTCCCGGGTGAACGCATCAGCCTTGAGGACGCGATCAAAGCCTATACTCTGGGCGCGGCGTTCGCTGGACATCGAGAAAAAACCGAAGGCTCGATCGAACCCGGCAAACTTGCCGACCTCATCGTTCTCGATCGCGATCTTTTCAAAATTGAATCCAGCAAGATTGCGGACACGCAAGTATTGCTGACCATGGTGGGCGGAAGAGTGGTTTACCATGAGCCCACGTGGGCTGCAACGGCCGTAGCGGAGATGAAGCCATGAACCGCCGCCTCGCGCTTTCGTTTTTAGTTGTCGCCGCCTTCCTGCTCGGTTCGTGCGGCAAAAAAACTCCCACCCTGAATCTACTGGTGTGGGAAGGATACGCCGACCCCTCCTTCGTGCGCGGATTCGAGGAGCAGTACCACTGCAAAGTATCCGCGTCGTACATGGGTTCGAGCGACGAACTGGTGGCCAAGCTGCGAGGCGGCAGTTCGGGAAACTACGATGTAATTTCTCCTTCGAGCGATGTGGCGACGTCCATCGCTGCGGCCGGACTGGCAATGTCGCTCGATCTCTCGCAGATTCCCAGTTACAACCAGCTTTCTCCTCAGCTCACTTCGCTCCCTCTGGTGCGGCTGAAGGAGCAGGTGTACGGGGTGCCCTTCATGTGGGGACCGGATCCGCTGATCTATGACGCCTCCGTGTTCCCGAAAGCTCCAGAGAGTTGGACGGTATTGTGGGATCCGAAGTATCGCGGCAAAATCTCGGTCTGGGATGACCTCTCGACCGTTTATATGACGGCGCAGGTTCTCGGTTTCGACAAGCCTGATCCTTCACAGCTCTACAACTTGACCGACGAGCAACTGGACGCCGTAAAAAAGAAGCTGCTCGAACTGAAACCGAATATACGCAAAATGTGGGCCACCGGAGGCGAACTCACCAACCTCTTTCAGAATCATGAAGTGGTCGCGGCCATGGGCTGGCCGCTGATGACAAATCAGTTGCGCAAAATCAATTTTCCCGTCGGCGAGACCATCCCTAGGGAAAACACCACAGGCTGGATCGATCACCTGATGATCACCACAGGCAGCGAGAACAAGGAACTGGCGCACAAATTTCTGGAATACATGATCCAGGCGCAGACCCAGAAGAAAGTGACGGACGTGACCGGATACACTCCGGCGAATCCGCAGGCCGCGCAGTTCATGACGCCGGAAGAGATCAAGAATCTGCACCTTGACGACGTGGACAATTACCAGAAGCATCTTTATTTCTGGCAGAACGTGCCCCGCCGGGCCAGGTACAACGAGATTTGGAATGAAGTAAAAGCAGCCCAGTAGCAAGCAGCGTGATTCGTGTACCCGCTGGCGGCTTGCCCGTGGGTTTTGAGTAGCTCCGCAGAGGGCAGGATGCGCTCCGGACAGCCGGCGGGACGCCGGCGCGACGAAAGATCTTGCGTTACAAAACCACGTGGCCACTATCAGCGAACCCGCAACCACCGGCACAGTGCCCACTTCGCTGACGCCCTTGCTCGACATTCGCAATGTCGCCAAGGCATTTGGGAAAAACGCCGTGCTGCGCGATATTTCGCTGCAGGTCGCCGAGGGGGAATTTCTTACAATCCTGGGAGAAAGCGGTTCCGGCAAAACCACACTGCTGCGCATCATTGCCGGTTTCGGAGCTGCCACCTCGGGCGAGATTCTCATGGGCGGCGAGCGCCTCACGGATCTGCCTCCGTACCGGCGCCGCGTAAATACTGTCTTCCAGAACTATGCCCTCTTTCCTCATCTCACGGTCGCGGAGAACGTGGGCTACGGATTGAAAATCGCCCGACTGCCGAAGGCAGAGGTCGCAACTCGCGTGGAGCAGGCGCTGGATATGGTGAAGATGACCGCCTACGGCGCCTCGAAACCATCCAAGATCAGCGGCGGACAGCAGCAGCGCATTGCCCTGGCTCGCGCCCTGGTAAACCGTCCAAGGCTCCTGCTGCTGGATGAGCCGCTTTCCGCCCTGGACGCCAATCTTCGCCGCCAGATGCAGGTAGAACTGAAATCCATGCAGCGCGAAGTCGGAATCTCCTTCGTGTTTGTGACCCATGACCAGGAAGAAGCCATGGTCATGTCGGACCGCATCGCTCTGCTTCGCCGGGGAGAACTGGAACAGGTTGCGTCTCCGAGAGAGATTTACAACCGGCCGGCAACCGCCTATACCGCCCAGTTCATAGGCCATACCAACCTGCTCGAGGGAGAAGTTAAGGACGGAGTGGCGCGTTGTCATTCCCTCTCGTGGCGAACCGGATTGCGCGACGGTCCTGGCCTTTTCTCGCTTCGCCCCGAAAATATAAGGCTCGCGGAAGCTCCGGGCGGCAGTGCCACCGTGCGCTTTCACGGCAAGGTTCTGCGCCAGGCATTTCATGGCGCTACGGAACTGCTGCAGGTCGAATGCGCGGACGGATTATTGCTTGCCATTCGCACCGCCAGCCGCGAGATTCGGAATACCGATCTTGACCTGGAGTTCTCGCCGGCTGACGCAGTTCCGGTGCGGCCGTCCGGCGCGTGATGTGTGGGGCGGACACTCGTGTCCGTCGTGTTGACTTGGAATTTTATGTTCTCAAGAGCCTATCGGACAGCCGTCGCTCTACCGCCCCTGCTCTGGGTAGCCGTGTTTCTCCTGTTTCCGTACGCCATCCTTCTCTGCTACAGCTTCTGGTCGGTCTCGTCGTCGCAGGAGATTGTTCGCTCCTGGACTCTCGACAATTACCGCCAGCTGCTGCAGGTGAACGTCTATTGGCAGACTCTGCTGCGCTCGATGTGGATCGCCGCCCGCGTAACGGCCTTCTCTCTTTTGCTTGGGTATCCCCTGGCTTACTACTTCTCGTTTTACGCGAAAAGAAAAGATCTGCTCTACCAGTTAGTCATCATCCCCTTGTGGGTGAGCTACCTGGTGCGCGCCTATGCGTGGAAGACAATTCTGGGCAGCGATGGCGTACTCAACACGGCCCTGCAGTACGTCCACCTGACACGGCATCCGCTCGACTTTCTTTTGTACAGTCCGTTCGCGGTCGTGCTGACGCTGACGCACATCTACACGCCATTCGCCTTCCTGCCAATTTATGCCGCGCTTGAGCACATTCCCCGCAACCTGGTGGAAGCTTCCCATGATTTGGGCGCGCCACCGTATCAGACTTTCTGGCGGGTGATTTTCCCGCTCTCGATCCCCGGAGTTGTGGCGGGCGCGACTTTCGCCTTCGTACTGAGCCTGGGCGATTTCCTGGCGCCCGTGCTGCTGGGAGGCCCCAGCGGCATCATGATTTCAAATATTGTGGTCAGTTTATTCGGAGCAGCCTACAACTGGCCGCTCGGGGCGGCGATTTCGTTTTGCATGCTGGCGCTGGTGCTGGCGCTCCTCTTTCTCTCCGAAACTCTCGAGAAAAAATGGAGCTTCCGATGAATCTGGCAAGAGTCGGCTCCGAGTCGTCCACGCCAAAGTCGCGCTGGTTGCCCTGGCACGCTCTTGCCGTCTTCTGCTTTCTTTACCTGCCCATCGTGACTCTGATCGTTTATTCCTTCAACGGATCCGGCGTGGGCGGCTTTCCTCCCCGAGACCTGACCCTGAACTGGTATCGGATTCTGTTCGCCGACGATTCTATCTGGACTGCCGTTCTGAACAGCCTGATGGTTGCCTTTGCGGCGATGGCAATTTCCCTGACATTCGGCATCCCGGCCGCGTTGGCGCTCGATCGCGCTGACTTTCCCGGCAAGACGCTGTTCCGCCGCCTGGTGCTTTTACCTCTGATCCTTCCGGGAATCATCACCGGGCTTTCTTTATTGATGCTGTTTCGCGCCGCGGATGTGAAATTAAGCCTGCTCACCATTGTGCTGGGACACGGCACGGCGTTGATTTCCGTTGCCACCACCGAAGTTTTTGCCGGCTTGCAGAAACTCGATCGCGCGCAGGAAGAAGCCTCGCTCGACCTGGGTGCGAATTACTGGCAAACCTTCTGGCGCGTGACCCTGCCCAATCTGCGCTTGTCGATCATCGGGGCGGCACTGCTCATCTTCACACTTTCGATGGACGAGATCGCGGTCAGCTTTTTCCTGATTGGGCGTGACAATACGCTGCCGCTCGAAATATGGGGACGATTGCGGCGCGGCATTACGCCCGAAATTAACGCCATCTCGACCATCATCTTTGTCTTTTCACTGGCCGCGATCGTCACCTGGTACCGGCTGCGGGCGGGCGCGGAAGGCAAGACAGACCAGGTGTTGTAGCGCCGGCGTCCCGCCGGCTGGCAGGCAGGCGTCTCGCCTGCCGTTTTCGGGCGCAGTTGAAGGAAGTGACTATGACTTCAAATCGAAGAGACTTCATTAAATTCGTGGTGGCAGGATCAGTTGCCGGCGGCTGCCCGGTTGATCTTTCGCTGCTTTCTGCCCAGACCGGCGATACAAAATCACCCGTGGTCGAAGGCGAAGACAACCGCATTTGCCACCAGATACGCGATGGCAAGGTTTTCAATCGCCCTATCGTCTCGGAGCGCCGCGACGTGGTCATCGTCGGCGGCGGAGTCAGTGGACTGGCCGCCGCATATCGCCTGCGCGATCTCAATTTCCTTCTGCTGGAAAAAGAGCCGCACTGGGGCGGCAACGCCTACCTCATGGAATTTAACGGAGTGCCGTATGCCACGGGATCCGCTTTTCTGGCGAAGAGCGAATCCGCCTACGAGTTTGCCAGGGAGATTGGCCTCGAGCCTTTGCCCATCAACAACTCGGACAGCACGGTCGTGAACCAAAAATGGATTCCCGACACCTGGCGAACCGGGCTGGATAACCTTCCGTATCCAGCGGCAGTTCGCGAGAGCTTCAAGAAATTCAGAAAAGAGCTGCTCGCCATTGATCTGGAAAAACGCCAGGCAGAACTGGCGAAACTTCCGTTCTCCGATTTGCTGAAAGGATATCCCGTCGAAATCAAACAATGGTGGGACAATTACGGGCCCTCAAACTGGGGCGCAACCAGCGAGGAGACTGCTTCTGACCTCGCCCTCGATGACTTTCATGAGCTGGCCGGAGAACACGGTAACGATTACTACACATGGCCGGGAGGTTTGGGCGCGATTACCAGGAAGCTGGCCGAGATATTGGGCGCGAAATTCCCCGACCACATGCGTGCTGGCGCCACCACGGTTACAGTGGTCCCGGAAAAAGATGAAGTCTTCGTCACCTACATGCAGGGCGCGGAACTGAAAACCGTCGCCGCCAAGGCGGTGATCATGGCAACTCCCAAGTTCATCACCCGGCGTTTAATCGATGGCCTGCCCGCGAAACAAAGCGAGGCCATGCACCGCATCGGCTACATCCCTTATGCAGTCGTCAACCTAATCTTCGACAAGCCGGTTTTCAACCGAGGCTATGACACGTGGTGCCCCGGCGCGAGGTTTTCAGACATGATCGTGGCCGATTGGGTGGTGCGCAACCAGCCTGGCTACAAGCAGAAATACAACATCCTCACCTGTTACACGCCGCTGCGCCGGGAGGAACGGGGGTTATTGCTTACGGAAGAAGGCTCGCGGCAGGTGGCCGCCGAGGTACTTCGCGACTTTCAGAAACTTCTCCCTGGTTTGAATGTCGATCCTCTCGAAGTTCACCTGTACCGGCGAGGCCATCCTCTATATATGTCCACTCCCGGCCTCTTTGCCGAGGTACAGCCGCTGGTGCGGCAACCGATGAACCGTATATTTTTCGCCAACACAGATTCGGAGGGCCCAGAATCCACGACTGACGGAGGGATCCGGGCGGCGGAACGAACAGCAAAAGAAGTGACCCAGCGCCTGGCAGAGTAAATCCACGCCCGCGGGCAGCCTGCTCAACATTCCTCATGCGGGACCAGCGGTAGCTGCGCTACCGCCTCGCCAACTCCCTCCAGAACCGCCATACATAGTAAAGTATAGGAGAGCCGGATTTGTGGTCCTCGGGAAGGCAACTGACTTTTGAATTCAAACATTCGCAACATCGCGATTATCGCCCACGTCGATCACGGCAAGACTACCCTGGTCGATGCCATGCTGCGGCAGAGCGGCACGTTTCGAGCCAATGAGCATCTGATTGAGCGCGTCATGGACTCCAACGATCTGGAGCGTGAGCGCGGCATCACCATTCTGGCGAAGAACACCGCCATCTTCTATCACGATATGAAGATCAATATCGTGGATACGCCCGGCCACAGCGACTTCGGCGGCGAAGTGGAACGCGCCCTCAAGATGGTGGACGGCGTCATGCTGCTGGTGGATGCCAGCGAAGGTCCTTTGCCTCAGACCCGCTATGTCCTGAGCAAGGCACTGGAGGCGCATTTGCCCCCCATCCTGGTAATCAACAAGATTGATCGATCGGATGCGCGTCCGCAGGAAGTGCTGAACGAGGTTTACGATCTGTTTATCGACCTGGACGCCAAAGAAGAGCAAATCGATTTTCCGGTCCTCTATACCAATGCCAAGATTGGCACTGCATCCGCGGATATCAAAGGCGGCGGGGAAAATCTGCAGCCTCTCTTCGAGGCCATCGTCAAAACCATTCCGGAGCCCAAAGGCGATCCGGCCGGGCCGCTGCAGATTCTGGTGGCGAACCTCGACTACAGCGACTACCTCGGGCGCCTTGCGATTGCGCGCGTATTCAACGGGACCATGCGCACCGGCGAGGACGTTGGCATCGCCCGGCTCGACGGCACGCTGCACAAGACCAAAATTACCAAGCTGTTTTCTTTCTCCGGCCTGAAGCGGGTTGACATTACCGAAACCACGCTGGGAGACATTATTGCGGTCGCGGGCGTGGAAGGCATCACCATCGGCGAAACCATCACCGACGCCGAGAATCCTTCACCGCTTCCTCATATTGCAATTGATGAGCCCACCATTGCCATGCTGTTTACGGTGAATACTTCTCCGTTCGCCGGGCGTGAAGGCTCGTTTGTGACCTCCAGAAATCTTCGTGAGCGCCTGCAGAAAGAACTGCTGACCAACGTCTCCCTGCGCGTCGAAGATACCGACAGTACGGATTCGTTCGTCGTGATGGGCCGTGGCGAACTTCAGCTTTCCATCCTGATTGAAATGATGCGGCGTGAAGGCTTCGAACTCATGGTGGGCAAGCCGGAAATCGTTACCAAGCGCGTCGACGGCAAGCTGATGGAGCCGATCGAGAAGCTCACCGTGGACGTTCCGGAAGAGTTCGTGGGCGTCGTCATGGAACAGTTGGGCGCGCGCAAGAGCGAAGTGCTCAACATGCACAATCACGGCTACGGTCGCGTGCGCATCGTGTTCCGCGTTCCCAGCCGCGGACTGATCGGCCTGCGCAGCCAGTTGCTTACAGACACCCGGGGCACCATCGTGATGAACTCCCTGTTCGACGGCTACATCGAATGGCAGGGTGAAATTCCGCATCGCCTGACCGGAGCGCTGGTGTCGGACCGCAACGGGGTCACAACTCCGTACGCTCTTTACAACCTGCAGGAGCGCGGCGAGCTTTTTGTCGGCCCCACGATTGACGTCTATGAAGGCATGATTGTCGGCGAAAACGCCAAGGACAACGATCTCGACGTCAACGTAGTGCGTGAAAAGAAACTGACCAACATGCGGTCGTCCACTTCCGATATGGCGATCCGACTGGTTCCCTTCCGCAATCTGAATCTGGAACAGGCCATCGAATTCATCACCGACGATGAATACGTGGAAGTCACTCCCAAGTCGCTACGCCTCCGCAAAAAAGTCCTGCAAGCCAACAAACGCGGCAAAAAGACTTCGATGGTAGCGGTAGAAGAGTAGTTGGGCCGGCAGGCCCGTGTCATCCGGAGGGGCTGCTTCGCTTCGCGAAGCAGCCGCGGAGTCGAAGGACCCCTAGCTGCTCCAGGGATGTCTGATATTTTCTCAGTTTCGAGTCACAGCCCAACACCGCCAGTGACGTTCAGAGCGTAGGGGTCCTTGGACTGCGAGGAAACTCCGCGAAGCGAAGTTACCTCTCCGCTCAGGATGACAATGCAGTTCTGATTAGTCCTTAACAATGTTTTGCAAACTAATTCCCCCCCGCCTATCTCTCCAAAAAACAAAAAGACGAGGACAGGGCACCCTCCAGAAATAGTTCACGTTCTGTTTCGGATCGGCTACCATCGCGAAGAGTATGGAAGGTGGACGAGTGTCGACTCAAACCGCCGAGCATTGCCGCCCCGTACGTGTTGCCGTGGTCGGCGCCGGAAACGTGGGCTCGACTTTTGCTTATGCCCTGTTGCTCAGTGGGCTGGCTTCAGAAATTGTGCTGATCGACGTCAACCACGCCAAAGCTGAAGGCGAAGCCATGGACCTCAACCACACCGTTCCTTTCACTTACTCCACGCGAGTGTGGGCAGGGGATTTCTCAGACTGCGCCGGCGCAACCGTCACTGTCCTGGCCGCCGGGGCGGGACAGAAGCCGGGTGAAACCCGGCTCGATCTGATCAACAAGAACGCTGCTATCTGGCGCGAGATTGTGCCCCAGGTGGTGAAGCACAATCCCGGCGGCATCCTGCTGATTGCGACCAATCCGGTGGACGCCCTCAGCTACGCCGCCTGGAAGCTTTCCGGGCTTCCCTCCGAACGCGTGATCGGTTCGGGCACGATTCTCGATACGGCTCGATTTCGCTATCTGCTGAGCCAGCACTTCGGCGTCGATGCCCGCAGCATCCATGCCTACATTATTGGCGAACATGGGGACAGCGAGGTTCCGGTCTGGAGCCTGGCCAACATTGCCGGCATGCGCCTGGCGGACTTCTGCAAAGCCCAGAACCTGCCGCATGACCCGAAAGCGATGGAAGAAATTTTCGTACAGACGCGGGATGCTGCCTACCGCATCATCGAGCGCAAGGGCGCGACCTTCTATGCCGTGGCTGCGGGATTGATGCACATCACCCAGGCCGTCCTGCGTAACCAGAGCACCGTGCTTTCGGCTTCGACCTTGATCGACGACTACTACGGAATCAGCGACGTCTACCTCAGCCTGCCCACAGTGATCGACCGCAGCGGCGTCGGCAAAGTCTTGCGGCTCGAATTGGGCCCGGATGAGATCGAGAAACTGCGCCACTCGGCAGGCATGTTAAAAGCCGTAGTCGCGAAGCTGAAGCTCTGAGAGATCAAATTCCTTGGCGAACTTCGCGGCCTTTGCGGTCAAAAGAGTGGGCATGGATCTTGACTGCAAAGGCCGCAAACTTCCGGCAGAGTCCCCGGCAAAGTTCTCCAAGGAAATTCGTGGCCATCCCGCAATTCGACGCTCCACGGAATAACTTCCCATCCCTGAAAGACCTGCTATACTTCCCCCGCATTTGACGGTACGCCTGATCCGGCTGTAAGACGGCCAACCAGCCTTTGCTTTTCCGCCGAAGTCAGCACGCTCAGATAGCTCAACTAGAGGCACTCGCTTGAAGAATATTTTCGTTGGGAACCTCGATTTCAATACTTCAGAAGAAGAACTGCGGCAGATGTTCGAGGCGCACGGACAGGTTGACCGGGTCAGCATCATGACCGACCGGGACACCGGCCGCTCACGCGGATTCGGTTTCGTGGAAATGACCAACGCGGAAGAGGGAGACAAAGCGATCGCTGCCCTGAACGGCACCCAGGTGGGCGGACGCACACTGAACGTCAACGAGGCCCGGCCCAAGGTCGAGCGTGGCGGTGGCGGAGGTGGCGGCCGGGATCGTGGCGGACGTGGCGGCGGAGGCGGTCGAGACCGCTACTAATTTAGCAGTCTCCGGGTCAGCAATCGCTGACCTCACAATTTTTCAACGACTGAGGCAGGGCTGCGTGCCAACGCGGTCGGCCCTCGACGAAGGCCGGGCCGATTGATGCCCGCAGCCCCGGGATGTAAACTGAAGCAACGCGCCCGTAGCTCAGATGGATAGAGCGATTGCCTCCGGAGCAATAGGTCGGGAGTTCGAATCTCTCCGGGCGCACCAGATTCTCCCTCCCAACCCATCAACCTCAGCAACTCACCAGTAACAATCACGCCTCCATTGTGACGACCGCATCCTCGGGATAGCCCTGCAGGCCAAATTCCGGAATATCGAGGCCTTCAAGTTCTACCTCCGGAGCTACCCGTATGCTCCGGACTTTGTTAACGATGGCAAAGACTACATATGTCCCGCCAAACGCCCAGACCGCGCATAGGGTAGCGCCCAGCACTTGCACAAGGAGCTGTCGCGAATCCCCGTGAAACAGCCCGGTCACTCCCAGGCCGGCGTGTCCCAGGTAACTGGCAGTGCCGACGCCATTCCAGCCAGCGCCATAAGTGCCATCTGCGAACAAGCCGACGCAAACCGCGCCTAACCACCCACAGTAGCCATGCACCGAAATGGCTCCGCAAGGATCGTCGATCTTAACCACCCGATCATTGAAGAGAACGCCCAGGCAAACCAGTACCCCGGCCAGAATCCCGATCATCACGGAGGAGTTTGGAGAGACGAAGGCGCAAGGAGCCGTGATCGCCACCAGGCCCGCCAGCATTCCGTTGCAAGCCATGGTGATGTCCGGTTTTCCGAACAGCAGATACCAGAGGAACATGGCAGCCGCCGATCCCGCGACCGCGGCAAGGTTTGTATTGACCGCGATGACTGAAATGCGAAGATCCGAGGCTCCCAGCGTCGAACCGGGGTTAAAACCCATCCATCCGAAGAGCAGAATGAAAGTTCCGGTTACAACAAACACCAGGTTGTGCGCCGGAAAAACTTTCACCTTGCCATCCGGCCCGTACTTTCCCAGGCGCGGGCCGAGGATTACCGATAAGGCCATGGCGGCGAAACCTCCCACGGCGTGTACCACGGTAGAGCCCGCAAAATCGACGTAGCCATGTCCAAGGTTCCTGGTTAAGCCAAGTTGCGACATCCAGCCTCCGCCCCAAACCCAGCAGCCGAAAACGGGGTAAAGAATGGCTCCCATGAACAGTTCGCAAAGCAGGAACGACCAGAACGTGATCCGTTCGCAGATGGCACCCACGATAATGTACCCGGCGGTCTCCATGAACACGACTTCAAACAGGGTCAAGCAGAGACTGCCTGCGTCATAGCCTGGGCCGGAAAGGAAAAACCCTCTCCCTCCCAGTAAGCCCCATTGCCCGCTGCCCAGCAGAAAATGATTGAGGGTGGGGGTTCCGCCAAGGTTCGCCGGCGCTGCGTTAATGGCGACGGCCCCGAACTGAAACGCATATCCACATGCGTAGTAAGCCAGGAAGGCAAACACGTACGCCGCAAAGTTCAACATCATCAGGTGGGCGGCGTTTTTCTTGCGTACCAGTCCGCAGGTCAAGAGGGCAAACCCGGCCTGCATGAAGAGCACCAGATATCCAGTCAGCAGGGTCCAAGAGAAATTTGTAGCGATCCTCAAATGGCCAACATTGTCGGCCAGCCTGCCGGTCAACGGTTCTTTCGCCAACTGCGCCTGGAACTCGTCGTAGTCCTTTTTCTTCTGCGCGTAGTCGGGCGCACTCGTGTCGGTGGGCGCGGCGACTACAAATGGATTGCCCGCCGCATCGGTTGTTGAAGTTCTGTCTCCGGTTGCGGTGCCCGCGGGATCAGGCGCGGGTGGTGCGTCATCCGCAAAACAGGGAGTCAGACCACCCAGTATTGCAGTGGCAAGAAACAGCACTAAGCAGCATGAAAATCGCGACCATCGCCTCCCCGCACTCTGTGCGGTGGTCCTCGCCCTTCTGTATTTCATCTCCGCCTCCTGACAGTTTTCCCCTAGCCCAGCGCAAATTTTGAATGCCGCCAAAAGATGATGGCTCGCCTGGTCAAACGAAATTAAACGGCGGCTTTGCCGATTTCTCCGGTGCGGATGCGGACGACTTCCTCGACGGGCGTCACGAAAATCTTGCCGTCACCGATCTTTCCGGTGCGGGCGCCGCCGACAATCGCGTCCACAATCTCATCCACCTGGTCTTCCCGGGCTACGATCGTCAGCAGCAGCTTGGGATGAAAATCCACCTTGTACTCGCATCCCCGATAGAATTCCGTATGGCCTTTTTGCCTTCCGAATCCAATCACTTCGGTAAGCGTTAGCCCCTCGACTCCGATATGGGTGAGGCGCTCGCGCACCTCCTCCAAGTTGCCCTGCCGGATTACGGCATCGATGCGTTTCATCCCAGTTCCTTCCTGACGCCCAGGTTCCACTTGGGCCCTGATTTGACATTGATCCGCATAAAAAGTGCGCAAGAAAGTCATAAAAAAAACAAAAAGACACAGCAAAAAGGAAAGGTCATGAGCATGCGAAACGAGGTGCAAGGACGCTGGATCTGGCTCGGCCCATCGGCCTGACCCTGCAACCATGGAAGCCAACCGCATTCCCGCCTTGGCTTGTTTAGCGAAAGCGGCCCGGACGGTCGCGTAATTACGCGGGCAGGTGACTATAGTCATCTTGTCCGGTGCGGGATCCTGCTTCAATCTAGTGGAGGTATAACCAAAGTTTTCAGGGAACCTTTGCATCGCTTATGAGTGACCCCAGCCAGGCCGGCACCGGCGCAGATTGGACGCAGCTCCTGACCGATCCCGCTCTCGTCAGCCATCTCGGCGAGCTGCTGCAGGTTTATCGCGAAGCTCCGGCCGAGGAACGCGATCAGGCTCTGCTCGAGGCGATGCGCAACATCAAAGGTGCAACCGGGAAACCGGGCGTAGAGGCGAAGGCTGCCCGGTCGGCAGCAGCAAGCCAGGCCGCCGCAGCCCCACAGCCAGCGCCAGCGGCTCCGGCGCCCATCGAACGCACAGCCACGCCACCCTTCGAACCGGACATCTTCACACCCACCTGGGGCCAGGACCGCCGGCGCCATGCTCGCTTGCGGTGTTTCGTCGCCGTTGAATTGCGTCTTGGCAGTTCGGCGATTCCGGTCTGGGGGAATTTGTCTAATACCAGTATTGGAGGATGCTTCGTCGAGACCGCCACGCCGGTTCCTTCCGGAGTCTCGGTGGAGATCGGCCTCTGGCTGGCCAACGGAAAGATCTGGATCAAGGGCCTCATCCTCACCGGAATCGTCATCAAGAGCAGTCCATCGTTCGGAGTCCGCATTAAATTTTCCGAGCTCGAACCTACCGAGCGCGAAAACCTGCGGCACTTTCTCAAGTTCGTCGAAAGCACGACGAAGAACAACAATGAGAACGGATACCTGGCGCAACTGAAGCGTTAGGCTGCTCCCAATTTCCCCCCTCGCTACCGTCCGTCTCTGACTCCAATTCCACCGAATGGTAGAAAACGCCTTCGGCCGCGATCCGCGAAAATATCGTCGAACTGCGCTCGAATGGAGGGCCCTTGGCGGCTGTCCCATTGGTTTTTGAGGGTTTCGTTCTACCGAACAGGCGCGAGCCAGCCCCATCTGCAAGGGCCGATGGAACTTGATAGACTGGAAGAGACCTGAGTGAGATTCCCCCGTTCCGCAACAACAGGTTATCAGGGGATAGTGCACCTCCACCCGCGTCGAATATGACGTACCCTCAACCGGGAGAGCCTTTTCATGGTAGCGACCGAGCAGACTTTAGCCACCGGCAAGCAACTCGAAACCCTTTGCATTAACACCATCCGCACCCTCGCGATTGACGGAGTTCAGAAGGCGAACTCGGGACACCCGGGCGCTCCCATGGGGCTGGCGCCGGTGGCGTACTGCCTGTGGCAGCAGTTTCTGCGTTATGACCCCCAGGATCCAATCTGGCCCAACCGCGATCGCTTCGTTTTATCGAATGGCCACGCATCCATGCTCCTCTATGCCATGTTGTACCTTTCTCAGGTGCGCGGCGTTAACCTCGAGGGCGAGCGACTGGGCGAATTTGCGGTCACCCTGGATGACATCAAGAAGTTTCGTCAGCTGGACAGCAAGACTCCAGGGCATCCCGAGTATCGCTGGACTGCGGGCATCGAAACCACGACCGGCCCTCTCGGCCAGGGTCTCGGAAACAGCGTAGGCATGGCTATTTCCTCGAAGTGGCTGGCCGCCCACTTCAACCGCCCCGGCTTCGATATTTTTGATTTCAACGTTTACGCCATGTGCGGCGATGGCGACCTGATGGAAGGAGTGGCCAGTGAAGCCGCGTCCCTTGCCGGCCATCTCAAGCTCTCCAATCTTTGCTGGATCTACGACGAGAACAGCGTCACGCTGGATGGCATGGCGGACGTCTCCTTCACCGAGGATGTGGGCAAAAGATTCGAAGCTTACGGCTGGAACGTCGAACATGTCACCGACGCCAACGACCTGCAGATGTTGTCCCAGGCTTATGCTGGATTTCTAAAGAGCGACCGTCCAACCTTGATTCGGGTAAACAGCCATATTGGATACGGATCTCCACACAAGCAGGACACCAGCGCCGCTCATGGCGAGCCTCTGGGAGAAGAGGAAGTCCGGTTGGTGAAGAAATTTTACGGTTGGCCTGAAGACGCAAAATTCCTGGTGCCCGACGGCGTGCTGGATACCTTCAAGAATGGAATCGGTAAGCGGGGCGGAGACCTGCGCCAGAAGTGGGAGACCCTGTTCGGCGAATATGGAAAAAAGTTTTCTGCCCTTGCCGCCCAGATCAAACGCATGCAACTCCGCGAATTGCCGGAAGGATGGGACAAGGGACTTCCAACCTTCCCTGCCGACGCCAAAGGCATCGCCACGCGCGAGAGTTCCGGGAAAGTGCTGAACGCGGTCGCCGAACATGTTCCATGGCTTGTGGGAGGTTCGGCCGATCTGGCGGGGTCCGACCGGACCCGGCTCAAGTTTGATGGTGCGGGCGACTTCCAGTCCGATAACTACGGCGGGCGCAACCTGCACTTCGGCGTGCGCGAGCACGGCATGGCCGCGGCTCTGAACGGCATGGCCGTCTCAAAGATCCGGCCATTCTGCGGCACGTTCTTCAATTTCAGCGACTATATGCGGCCGTCAATCCGGCTTGCAGCATTGATGGAAATTCCAACCATCTATGTCTTTACCCACGATTCCATCGGTCTCGGTGAAGATGGCCCCACGCATCAGCCGATTGAACAGCTGGCTGGGCTTCGCGCCATGCCCGGCTTGATGCTGCTTCGCCCGGCGGACGCCAACGAAGTCGTGGAAGCCTGGAAGGTCATCATGCCGTTGCGGCATGAACCGGCGGCGCTCGTCCTCAGCCGGCAGGCGGTGCCCACCTTCGACCGCTCGAAGTATGCTTCCGCATCCGGCGTTGCGCAGGGCGCCTATGTTCTCGCGGACGCTTCCGGCGGCAGGCCAGAAGTGATCCTGATCGGCACCGGCAGCGAAGTTTCGCTTTGCGTCAGCGCTTACGAGCAACTCACGGCCGAGGGTGTGAAGGCCCGGGTGGTGAGCATGCCTTCGTGGAATCTTTTCGAAAGTCAGAGCGACGAGTACAAAGCCAGAGTCCTGCCACCAGACGTGAAAGCCCGGGTTGCGGTGGAACAGGCGGCAACCTTTGGCTGGTCGCGATATGTCGGCCCCAGCGGGATCGTGATAGGAATGCGCAGGTTCGGAGCCTCCGCACCCATCAAGGATTTGCAGAAAAAGTTTGGATTCACCACGGAAAACGTAGTCGCGGCCGCCCGAAAAACTATGGGGAAATAAAATAACCGTCGTCAGTCATCGGTCGTCAGTCTTCAGCAAGTGCCACGGGATTTTGCTGAAGACTGACGACTGACGACCGACGATCAAGAAAAGAGGAATCATGCAGCCAGTAGGAGTTCTCGATACCGCCAAAGCCACCAACCCTCTCAAGGATCTGCTGAAATTCGGCCAGTCCGTCTGGCTCGACTATATTCGCCGCGACCTGCTGACCGGCGGCGAGCTCAAGCGGCTCATCGCCGAAGATGGTGTCCGCGGCATGACCTCAAACCCGACCATTTTCGAAAAAGCAATTACCGGCGGGACGCTCTACGACGATCTCCTGAACTCCCTGCGTTCAAGAACGGATCTCGACGCCACAGGACGCTTTGAAATCCTTGCGGTCCGCGATATTCAGGACGCCGCGGACTTATTCCGTGCCGTCTACGACAGCTCCAAGCGGCGCGATGGATATGTCAGCCTCGAGGTTTCTCCGCTGCTCGCCAGCGATACCGAGGCCACTCTCTCCGAAGCGCGGAAGTTGTGGAAGGCGGTCGGCCGCGAAAATGTGATGATCAAGATCCCCGGTACTCCCCAGGGCATCCCTGCCTTTCAGCAGGCCATCAGCGAAGGCATCAATGTCAACGTGACGCTCCTTTTTGCACAGGATGTATACGTCAAGGTGGCCGAGGCCTACATTGCCGGTCTGGAAAAATTTGCAGCCTCGGGCGGCGATGTCAGCAAAGTGGCCAGCGTGGCCAGCTTCTTCATCAGCCGTATCGATTCCGCGGTGGACGCCATCATCGACGCCAGGCTCAAAGCTTCCAAAGATCCACGCGAGCAGGAACAACTGAAAAGCATTCAGGGGAAAGTGGCGATTGCCAACGGCAAGCAGACGTACGAGAAATATCAATCCATCTTCTCTACCCCCAAATGGAAAGCTCTGGCGGCCAAAGGGGCGCAGACGCAGCGCGTGCTCTGGGCCAGTACCAGCACCAAGAATCCGGCCTATCGCGACGTATTGTATGTGGAAGAACTGATCGGGCCCGACACCGTCGATACCATTCCGCCAGCCACGCTCGATGCCTTCCGCGATCACGGAAAGCCGCGCGCCAGCCTGACTGAGGACCTCGCATCAGCCCATCGAACCATGGAAACTGCAGCCAAGCTCGGCATCTCCATGAAAGAAGTGACCGACAAACTGACCGAAGACGGAGTTCGCTTGTTCGCGGACGCCTTCGACAAACTGATCAAGGCAGTCGAGAAGAATACGAAATCGAAATGACCGCCAAAGTAAGCTTGCCGGCCTACAAGCTGCCCGAAGCCCTGGCCGCCGGGGTAAAAGCCAATATCGAAGATTGGCGTTCCGCCGGTAAAGTACGCCGGCTGTGGCAGCACGACGCTTCGCTCTGGACTGGAGCCGATGAAGCATCCTGGCTGGGCTGGCTCGACGTTACCGCCGAGCAGATTGCTCACGCGGATAAACTGCGCGACGCCGTAGCCGACATAAAAAAGGAAAACTTTACCGACATACTCCTGCTCGGCATGGGCGGGTCCAGTCTTTGCCCCGATGTTCTGACCATGACTTTCGGCAAAATCGCCGGCTTCCCCAAGCTGCACGTGCTCGATTCCACCGATCCGGCGCAAGTCAAGGCGGTCGAAAAGTCGGTGAATCTGGCCAGCACCTTGTTCATCGTTTCCAGCAAATCAGGGACAACGCTCGAGCCGAATATATTCAAACAGTATTTCTTCGAGCGGGTGAAACAGACTATCGGCGCCGATAAGGCTGGCAGCCGCTTCGTCGCCATTACCGATCCCGGATCAAAAATGCAGAAGGTCGCCGAAGCCGATCGCTTCCGGCACATTTTTTATGGCTTGCCTAGCATCGGCGGCCGTTATTCCGCGCTGTCGAATTTCGGCGTGGTGCCCGGCGCGTTCATGGGTCTCGATATGGATGGTTTCCTCGGCCGTACACAGGAAATGGTCGAGGCTTGCGGCGCGGGCGTGCCGGTCGAGCAGAATCCCGGAGTCCTGCTCGGGATTGTTCTGGGCACTGCCGCACGCAACGGACACGACAAGCTCACCATCATCGCGTCGCCCAAAATCTCGGCGCTGGGCGCATGGCTCGAACAACTCGTGGCTGAATCCACCGGCAAACAGGGCAAGGGCTTGGTCCCCGTGGACCGCGAAGAAGTCGGGCCGCCGCAGGTTTATGGCAACGATCGCGTGTTCGCGTACGTACGCCTTGAATCGGCGCCGGACAAAGCGCAGGACGCTGAAGTTGCGGCTCTGGAACAGGCCGGCCATCCCGTCGTCCGCATCTCGCTCGCCGACATCCACGATCTGGGCCAGGAATTCTTCCGCTGGGAAATTGCGACCGCCGTGGTCGGATCGATTATCGCGATCAACGCCTTCAACCAACCCGACGTCGAAGCCAGCAAGATCGCCACTCGAAATCTGACCGATGAATACGAGAAGACGGGTTCCCTGCCTGCCGAGAAGCCGGTTCTCGAAGACAACGGCATCAAATTATTCACCGATTCCCTGAATGCCGACGCCCTGACCAAGGCCGCCGGAGCCGACAAATCTCTGGCCGGCTATCTTCGTGCTCACCTGCAGCGCCTTGGCGCCGGCGACTATTTTGCCCTGCTGGCGTACATACAGATGGACGCGGAGCACGAAGCATTCCTGCAGAAATTACGCCAGGCGCTGCGCGATCGGAAGCGCGTGGCTACCTGCCTGGAATTCGGTCCACGATTTCTGCATTCCACCGGACAGGCCTACAAAGGCGGCCCCAACAGCGGAGTCTTTCTACAGGTCACGTGCGATGACGCCGCCGACCTGCCCGTGCCTGGGCAAAAATATACCTTTGGCATCGTCAAGGCGGCGCAAGCCCGCGGAGATTTCCAGGTTCTCGCTGAACGCGGCCGCCGGGCTCTGCGGGTCCATTTGGGCAAAGACCTGGCCGCCGGTCTCGATCGCCTGGCGGCGGCATTTCACCAAGCCCTAGCCTGATTTTCGTCCCGGCATAATACACTGGTTCGGGCGGTGACCGCGGAAGGCAGTAGCCGTGTTTATAGAAACGATTTAATATTGGAGAAGGAGCGGATTTATGCGTTTGGGAATGGTCGGTCTGGGCAAGATGGGCGCGAACATGACCCGTCGGCTGATGCGCGGTGGACACGAACTCGTCGTCACCGATTTGAGTGCCGACAATGTCAAAAAGATTGCCGGCGAGGGCGCGATCTCCTCCGCTTCTCTCGATGACTTCGTCGCCAAACTGGGCAAACCTCGTATCGCTTGGCTGATGGTGCCAGCCGGCGCTCCCACCGAGCAGACCGTCGATGCCCTGGCGCAGCGCATGCAATCCGGCGACATTCTCATCGATGGCGGAAATTCCTACTTCAAAGACGACGTCCGGCGTTCCACCAAGCTCAAGGACAAGGGAATTCAGTACGTCGATGTGGGAACCAGCGGCGGCGTCTGGGGTCTGGAGCGCGGTTATTGCATGATGATCGGCGGACCGAAGGATGTGGTGCAGCAGCTCGATCCGATTTTCAAGACACTGGCTCCCGGGCGCGGCAATATTCCGCGAACCCCGGGCCGCGAGAAGATGGCAGGCACAGCCGAAGACGGATACATCCACTGCGGCCCCTCCGGCGCGGGCCACTTCGTCAAGATGGTGCATAACGGAATCGAATACGGCATCATGCAGGCCTATGCCGAAGGCTTCGATATCTTTCGGAATGCCACCAGCAAAGAGGTTCCGGAAGAGCATCGCTACGACTTGAATCTCCCCGACATCGCCGAAGTTTGGCGGCGCGGCAGCGTCGTCAGTTCATGGCTGCTCGACCTCACGGCAATTGCATTGGCGGAGAGTCCCACGCTTGCCGAATACACCGGCTTCGTTCCGGATTCCGGGGAAGGACGCTGGACCATCCAGGCGGCCATCGATGAAGCCGTACCGGTGGATGTGCTCTCGGCGGCCCTTTACACCCGCTTCCGTTCGCGCCAGGAACATACCTTCGCGGAAAAAATGCTCTCCGCGATGCGGCAACAATTCGGCGGCCACACCGAACCCGGCACTTTGACCAAGAAATCCTAGAAGAACTGTTAGAAAATAATCATGGCCCGGACCGACGGCAAGCCCGCAGTGGAAGCGCAACGGATCGCCAAACCCGGCGATCCCTGCGCCATGGTGATTTTCGGCGCGAGCGGCGACCTGACCCGCCGCAAGCTCATTCCAGCGCTCTACAATCTGGCGAAAAATGATTTGTTGTCACCTCAGTTCGCCGTGATTGGAGTATCCCGTTCCCCCATGTCCTCAGAGGACTACCGCAAGAAAGTTTCGGAAGACATCAAGGAATTCGCGACCGACAACGTGGACCCCGAGATCTGGGAGTCGTTCGTTCGCCGTGTTTACTATCTCAGCGGCGACATGGGAGACAAGCAACTTTACGGTGAACTGAAGGACTTGCTCGACAAAGTTGATAAAGACCACTCGACTCACGGCAACCATATGTATTACATGGCTACGGCGGCAGATTTTTTTGGCCCCGCCGTCGAGCAACTGGCGGCCGCCGGCCTGATGCAGGAAGACGATCAGCATTGGCGGCGGGTGGTCATCGAAAAACCTTTCGGACACGATCTTGAATCCGCCAGACTGCTGAACCAGCAACTGCTCAGCGTGGCCGGTGAAAAACAGATTTATCGCATCGACCACTACCTGGGAAAGGAAACTGTCCAGAACATACTCGCGCTGCGCTTCGCCAACGGAATTTTCGAGCCCATCTGGAACCGGCGATATATCGATCACGTGCAGATTTCCGTGGCGGAGACCGTGGGCGTGGAAAAACGCGGTGGCTACTACGACAAAGCCGGCGCATTGCGCGATATGGTACCCAACCACATCATGCAGCTCATCAGCCTGACGGCGATGGAGCCTCCGGTTTCGTTTCGCGCCGATGCCGTCCGCGACGAGCAAGGCAAAATTCTGCACGCCATCCAACCCTTGAGCTCGGAAAACGTGCTGACCCGCACTGTGCGCGGGCAATATGGCGAGGGCATCGAAGACGGCGGGCGCGTTCCCGCGTATCGCAGCGAAGACGGAGTTCCGCCGGACTCCAGAACTGAAACTTTCGTTGCCATGAAGTTGCTGATCGATAACTGGCGCTGGGCCGATGTTCCCTTCTATCTGCGTACCGGCAAGCGCCTGCCCGGCCGCAGCACCAGCATCGTCATTCAGTTCCGCCGCGCTCCATTCGTTCTGTTCCGCGACACGCCGGTGGAGAACCTGATGCCCAATCAGCTGATTTTGCACATCCAGCCGGAAGAAGGCATCTCGTTGCGCTTTGCGGCCAAGGTTCCCGGCCCCGCCATGCGTTTGGGCGCGGTGGATATGAACTTTGAATACTCCGACTATTTCGGAGCCATCCCCAGCACCGGCTACGAGCGCCTGCTGCACGATTGCATGATTGGCGACGCCACTTTGTTTCAACGCGCGGACATGGTGGAAGCCGGATGGTGCGTGGTCAGCCCGGTGCTCGACGTATGGAAGGCGCTGCCGCCACGCCACTTTCCCAACTACGCCGCTGGAACCTGGGGACCAAAAGAAGCGGAAGACCTGCTCGAACACGATGGCCGCCACTGGAGGAATTTCGAGAAATGATTCTGGCAGGCGACATTGGAGGTACGCACGCTCGGCTGGCATTCTTCGATGCCGTGGATGGCCGCTTCAGCCTGATCTCCGCCTCCATTTTCCCCAGCCGCGAGTATTCCGGACTCGATGAAATCGTAGCCAAGTTCGTGGACACCGCGAACGTCCATCCCGACACCGCCTGCTTCGGCATTGCGGGCCCGGTGCGCAACGGCCGGGTGGAAGCGTCCAACCTTCCCTGGATCATCGAATCCAAACGCCTGGCGGACGAACTCAAGATTAAAAAAGCCTTTCTGATTAATGATCTCGAAGCGAATGCCTGGGGCATTCCCGCTCTTGATGCCAATGACGTCGTCGCACTGAATCAGGTTGCGGGACAGCCCCTCGGCAATCAGGCGGTGATCGCCGCCGGAACCGGACTGGGGCAAGCTGGAATGTACTGGGACGGCGCCCGGCACCACGTCTTCGCTTGCGAGGGCGGCCACGGGGATTTCGCTCCCCGCAACCAGCTGGAGGTCGAACTCTTCAATTATCTTCATGCCCGCTTCGGTCACGTCAGTTACGAGCGCATCGTCTCCGGTCCGGGCCTGGTGAACGTGTTCAGCTTTTTACGCGACACGGGACGGGGCACGCCTCCGCAATGGCTGGCCGACGAAATGTCGCAATCCGATCCGGCCGCCGCAATTTCCCGCGCCGGCATCGCCAGCACGTGTGGACTGTGCGAGCAGGCTCTCGATTTGTTTGTTTCGATCTACGGGGCGGAAGCGGGTAATCTGGCGCTCAAGATCATGGCAACCGGCGGAATTTATCTGGGCGGTGGAATCGCTCCCAAAATGCTTTCAAAACTTTCCGGGCCCTTGTTCATGCAGGCGTTCTCCGGGAAGGGCCGAATGCAGGCTCTGCTGGAATCCATGCCGGTCAGGGTGATTACCAACGACCGCATCGCGCTGCTGGGCGCCGCCCGCTGCGCCATGTTCAAGACCGCAGCAAGTTAAGCGCGTGCCCCATGGCGATTCAACCTGAAATTCGAATTCTGAAAACCGCTGAGGATTTGTTCGCAGCGGCGGCCGCCGAGTTCGCGGCTCAAGCCTCGCAAGCGGTACGCGCCCACGGCAGATTTACCGTGGCGCTTTCCGGCGGTTCGACTCCCAAAACCCTATACACACTGCTGTCCACCAAACCCGGCATCCCCTGGGACAACATCTTTTTTTTCTGGGGCGATGAGCGCCATGTTCCACCCGACGATCCGGAAAGCAACTACCGGATGGTTAACGAAGCCCTGCTTTCGAAAGTCCCTGTACCTCCGCAAAACATTTATCGCATTCGCGCCGAAGAAAAAGATGCGGACGCAGCGGCTTTGCAATACGAGCAAGCCCTCAAGGACTTCTTTCATCTCTCCAACGGCCAGTTTCCACGCTTCGATCTGATCCTTCTGGGCATCGGACCCGACGGACACACCGCTTCCCTCTTCCCGGGCACCGCTGCGCTGGCTGAAACCAGGCGACTGGTGGTCGCGAACCGGGTACCAAAATTCAACACCGACCGTCTCACTTTCACTTTTCCTGTGCTGGATGCCGCGGCCTGCGTGATGTTTCTGGCCAGCGGGAAGGACAAAGCTCCAATCCTCCACGAAATTCTGGAAAACAGCGCGGCAGGTCTACCCTCGCAAAATGTCCGGCCTGGCGACGGCAAATTAGTCTGGTTCGTAGATGAGGCCGCCGCGAGCAAGTTGTCAGGGCACAAAGGCTGAGTTGGATGGGTAGCGGGGGGCGAAGCCAGCACTCCCGATGGACATTCGATCACGACGAAGCGCAATCCACGTAGTGAACGCTTTGAACGGAGCGCCCTAAAAGACCGGCGTCAGGTTGTGTTTTTTGGAATATATCTTGCGATCAACGGTGCGCAGCACGTCTTCAGCGTCAGACCCAGTGACGTAGGGTGCCAGAGCCCAACTGAACGAGAGTTCGTAACCTTTCTTGCTGGCCAGGTTCCACTGGTCCACTTCCCGCAAAATCCGTTGCACCGGAAAATCAGCCTGCTCTTCGGTGGTATCGGGCATCATGATCAGAAACTCGTGCCCGCCCTGACGGAAGGAAAGGTCCGCCCCGCGAAACACCGCCTTCAGTATTTTCGCGAAGTCCACCAGAATCTTGTCGCCCTCGAGCGCGCCGAATTTGGAATTGATGTCGGTGAACCCATTCAGAGCGATCGCCATGAAGGTCAGTCCGTTGCCCAGGCGGTTGGCTCTGGCGACTTCGCGGGGAACGAGTTCGTTCAAGGCCCGCCGGTTCAGAAGCTGGGTGAGCGGGTCCACCAGGGAAAGACTCTCCAGTCGCTCATTCAGAACCAGTTCTCGAATCAGCGCCAGGCGGGTATTGTTCAAAGTCTTCTTCTGTGACAACAGATAAATATTGAAAAGCAGAACCAGCGAGATCAGTCCGAAGAAGAGTTGCGGCAGATAGGAATGTTCGACGTGCACCACGCGCTGCGCCCACACCAGATTCGGAACCAGGAGCGCCAGCAGGCCGGAAGTCAGCACCAGGATAACCAGAATGCCGATTGACCAGAGCTGAAGATCGCGTCCGGAAAGCTGCTGAATCTGCTCTTGAATTTCGTCGGCCCGTACCAGCACGGAGGGTTGCGAGTTCCGGTCTTCATCCGACTGCGACATTCACCCTCCTTCCGCGAACACAGGTTTCCCTGATCTGTAACACCCGTCCTTAGAATTTGTACTGCAACAGAGGAGAAGAGGCAGCGGGAAAGACCTTCGCGAAGTTACGTTCGTAACCTGTCGCGGCTGGCATGGACCTCACGCGCCGGAAGGTTCTGGCGCCGAACCGCAGGCAATTTTGAAGAGGCGCGCCAAGGCTCAAGCGACTGGGATTTTCGGTACAGTTACAGTTTGAATAAACTGTAACAGCGCCGGATTTTCGCTGCGCCTGCGCGGTCCAGTTTTTAAAAAGGCTGTCGACCGAAGAAGCGATCGAAAACCAGGATCAGCCGGACCCGTCAGGCGTAGTCAACGTCAACCAGCACGTTGTGCCCACTCTCCTTGCGGAAAGTGACTTCCACCCTTTGGCCGATGGGGAGTGCATTTCGCATATCCCCCTCGAGCACCAGCAAATTTGATGCAACATCACCGTGCGACAGGGTCACGATCGACTTGTTGGGCTGGCCGACGCCGGATTCGTAAAACTGCACACTCTCCACTTTGCCGCTCTGCCTGAGTCCACCCGAAGCGGTTGAGGTTGCGGCGGAAAAACTAGAGGCCCCCGAGCGCTTTTTCTTCAGCTCGATAAGCACATTCAAGGCCACAATGCCCGACATGGCGAGCAGGATGAGGGACATGAAGAGTCCATCCACGGTAGTGATCGAGCCGTAGATTACGATCCATGCAATGCCCAGAAGTGGGACCAGCGCCAAAAGCAGCGAGACCAAGAGCATCATGATTTTTCCCGGAAAGGCAGGTGGCGAGCGGAAGTCACGGCCAACAGATTAGCAAAAAACGCAGCAAGAGTCAGGTTCGAGTTCAAGGTTTCGAAGGTTCTAGGTTTCAAGTTTCAAGGTTTCAAGGTTTCAAGGTTTCAAAGTGACCGGGTTTGTCTTTTGAAACTTTGAACCGTGAAACCTGCTTTTCTGGTCTTTCGTGTTTTGAAGTTTGAAACCTTGAAAATTTGAAACTTGCTTTTCAAGCGCAAGTATCTCGCCAGTCCGAGATTTCCTTCAATCCATCCGCCCGGGTTTGTTCGAAAAGGCGCACCCGGTGCCGCGAATGCTCAAATTCGTGAATATCGGCCCAGACTTCAGCTTGCCAGGCTTCGTCGTGGATGGCGGTTTCACCGCAACTGGCACAGCGGGTGTGCAGTTTTCGGACCAGGCGGGCGGCAACCGCAACCGGCCCGGGAGGCAGTTCGACAAAAACGCAGCGGACCTCCAGGATGTCTTCGTTGTCCCCGATAATGTGTTCGTAACGCAATAGGTAGCCGAAGGCCAGTTTTCTGGCTTCCTGTTCGGCTTCCGCGCGGGTATGAAACGGACCATATTCCGCCCGCATCTGTTCGGTGGAGTCGCAAGCCATCCAAAACGTTTCCTTGTACGCCATGATTTCCTCGAGGGGTGACCTTGGCTGGCTTAGGGGAAAGCGCCGGATGGTCCTGGGACCATGCCCCACCTTGAGAATAGCAATTCAGATACCGGGAATCTTAGGGCAAGTTGTTGATTCATAAGCCGGCTTCAACGAAACCCGTGGGGCGCCTGCTGCAAGGTTTTGCAGCCTTTGTCCCCCGGTTTGCTTTACTCCCGACGCTTCGTGCGACCCATTTTTATTTCGAGCTTTGCGAAAGCGGTCGTCGGAACGCCACCCAGACCGCGGAAAGTGCTCCATTCCTGCGTGCCTGAAGGCGAAAAGCAATCGCAGCCGCCGGGCCTGTTGCGTCTCTCGCCGTATGACAGACGCTTACGGGCCCGCCGCGCGATTTTTAACCCGATCAGGAAGCGATCGTAGCTGAAAGAGCATCGGCGGGCTGCATGAGAAGTTCGTCTCTCCACTTCTGGCCGCCGTGGCGGGCAACATAGATGGCCAATTCGAGACGGCTCCACACTCCCAGTTTGTCGAAGGTGTTTCGCAGGTAGTTTTTCACCACCTGCTCCGTGGTCCCTATGGCCTTGGCAATTTCGCGGTTGGTCTGGCCTTCCCAGACCAGGGCTGCAACTTGCATTTCCTTGATGGTTAGCCGCTCACGTGGTTGCATGATTTCTGCTCCTTGATAAACATTGCGGTCGCCAGCTTGACCCGTTTTCTGCCATCCCGGATTCCGGCTCTCAGGAAAAGGGTTCGCAGATGCTGCTTGACGGTTCTTGGACTGATCTTGAGTTGCGAGGCAATTTCCTTGTTACTGCAACCCTGCATCAGCAATTGCAGAACCTCATCATCGCGCGGCGTGATCTTAATATGGTTAAGGCTCAGCATGGACGTCCCTTCTGATCGTCAACTTCCAATTGATTTCAGTTGCGATCGCAATTATGAGAAGCAACTTATTCGCCAAAGCTTCGCCTCCGCGCTCTATTGGACAACCCCCTGTGAATGCTGCATTTTGGTCTACGTCCAATCAGCCGGGAGCTTAATCGTCACGCCCGAACCGGGACAGCGCGTCCCAAAAGAGGCTGCATCACAGATAGAATCACCTGCAGAGGTAGGGCATGCGTGCGTTAGTAGTTGAAGATGAAGTCCGCCTGGCGGAAAACATAGCCCGCAGTTTGCGCGAGAGCGCCGGCTACGCCGTCGATCTCGCCGCCGACGGTCAGGAGGGACTGTTCCTGGCCGAATCGAACGCCTACGACGTCCTGCTGCTCGACCTCATGTTGCCCAAGCTGAATGGGATGGAACTGCTGGAGCGAATCCGCAAATCCGGCCAACACACGCCGGTGCTGGTGCTCACCGCCCGTGATGACAAAGAGTCGGTGATCGCCTTACTCAACGCCGGAGCCGACGACTACCTGACCAAACCCTTCGACCTGGGCGAACTGCTGGCGCGCACCAAAGCTCTTATTCGTCGCGGCAAAGGCCAGCCTTCCCCGGTTGTCATCATTGGCGATCTGGAACTCAATACCGTCAATCGCACGGTGCAGCGCGCAGGCAAGGCAATCACGCTGACCGCCATGGAGTATCGCGTCCTTGAGTACCTGGTGCATCGCCCACGGGCAGTGGTCTCGAAAACCGAATTGCTCGAACATCTCTACGACTACAACTGGGAGAAGTTCAGCAACGTCATCGAAGTTTATATCTCCGGGCTGCGGCGCAAACTAAACCAGGGTTCGTCGCGGCAAATGATTCGCACCCTGCGCGGCCAGGGCTACATGCTGCAGGAGTGAACTCCGCCCGAGGGTTTACCACTGGTCTTGGGAGGTTGATTTACCCGGAAGGCGTTTCTCAGAACAAATGCGGCGCGATTCCATTCAAGGGCGGCTGATTGCTTCGGTCCTGCTGTCGCAGGCGATTCTCACCGCCGGCTTGGTCGTGATCGGCGTTGTGGTCACATATTCCCGCCTGATCTCGACCCTCGATGTCGCCATGCAGGCTCACGCCACCAGCGTGGCCGTATTGGTCCGCTATACCGAAGACGCCAGCGGCCACGTGTACTTTGACAACAGCCTGCTGCCGGAGTCGATCGATCCCAATCATCCGGATCAATTCATGGTCTGGGCGGACCGCACAGGATTTCTTACCCGTTCCGAAGACTGGCCGGAGGGTCTGCAGTTCCAGCCGGGGCCAGGCCAGCATTGGAACTTCACCTGGGCGGGAGTTCCTTACCATGCCGTCCGCATGACTCACGTTCCGGTACTCGACCGGGAAGACGGCGCTTCCTTCCGTCCGCAGACACTGACGATTGTGTACGCCACCCCAACCATCCGCATACAGCAGCAGGTGAAGGTTGCAGGGGCCTCGATCGCGCTCGCGAGCTTGCTGCTGCTGGGCGCCACGACGTGGCTGGCGTCGTGGAAGATTCGCCAGGGCCTGCTGCCCTTGCAGGCCCTGGCGCGGCAGGCAGCTCTGGTCTCCACGCAAAGCTGGAAGCTCGAACCCCCCAGGGAAGCCCAGGAGATCGAAGAGCTTCGTCCCCTGACCGAATCGATGACCCAGATGCTGGCCCGGCTGGAGCATTCGTTCAAACAGCAGCGCGAATTCGTGGGCAATGCGGCGCACGAATTGAAGACGCCGGTGGCGGTGTTGAAGTCCACCCTGCAGTCTCTGCTGCAACGTCCCCGAAGCTCGGACGAATATCGAGCCGGCTTGCTGGCATCCCTGCAGGATCTGGACCGGCTGGAGCAGCTTCTGCAGTGGATGCTGCGCCTGGCCCGGGCCGAGCAGCGGGCGCAAAATTCCCAACGCCGCGAATTCGACACCATCGACATCAACTCTACTTGCGAAGAAGCAGTGGAGCGGATTCGAAGCCTCGCGCAATCTCGCAACACCACCATCCAGCTGGCCACCGACGGGCCAGTCCCCTTCCGCGCCGACCCCGAGGACTTGCAACTGGTGTGGACCAACCTGCTGGAGAATGCCGTCCGTTACAGCCCTGAGGGATCCTCCGTCGAAGTCGCGGTCGCCCGCACCGCCGCCCACGCGCAGATCACCTTTCAAGACCACGGCTCCGGTATTTCCCCCGGGGATCTGCCCCGGATTTTCGATCGCTTCTACCGGGGAGATCCCTCCCGAACCCGCGCCACTGGCGGTTTTGGCCTCGGCCTGGCCATTGTCAAAGCCCTGGTCGAAGCCTACGGCGGGACCATCGCGGCAGCCAGCAGTCCCGGCAAGGGCACTCTCATGACAGTGGAATTGCCAGTGCCTGCCGATGGCTAGTCCGCTGACTGACAATATGCCTTCAGCTTGCCTTAAGGTTCCTTCCGCTATCATTCGGGGTTTGCCGACTCGGACTTTTGGTGGTGCCTATGTCCAGATATTTTCGCGGCCCGACGGGCAACTTTGTCACCTTGGGATTCTCGCTGACAATCCTGCTCGCGAACTCTTTCGCCCAGGGCCAGGATAATCTCAATCGCGTGGACGCCGGCAACAATGGAAATCAGGCTTCCGCCACGGCTCCTCTCACTCTCACCTTGCAGGATGCCATCGCCCGCGCCCGGAACTATGACCCCGAGTATCGAGCTGCGGTCACGGCATATAGTTCTGCGAAAGAAGATCGCGTGCAAGGCCGCGCCGCCTTGCTGCCGGCCGTGAACTACAACGCCGGATATTTATATACCCAGGGGAATGGCACGGCCACGGGTCGATTCATCGGAGCCAACGGCGTGCATGAATACCTCAGCCAGGGCAACGTTCACCAGGAAATTTCGTTGCAGGGGGTCGCTGACTATCGCCGCACTCGGGCCGCCGAGGCAGTAGCGCGAGCCCGCTCGGAAATTGCAGCCCGCGGCCTGGTGCTGACGGTTGTACAAAACTACTATCGCTTCATCGTGGCCCAGCGTAAGCATGAGACCGCGCAGCGTGCGGCCGCCCAGGGCCAGCACTTTCTTGATATCAGCCAGAGGCTCGAGCAGGGCGGCGAAGTCGCGCACTCCGATGTGATCAGGGCCCAGATTCAATTTCAGCAGCAGCAGCGCGATCTGCAGGAATCGGAGCTGGAGATGAATCGCAGCCGGCTGGAGCTGGCAGTGGTCATCTTTCCGGATTTCAACGAAAATTTCAGCCTGGTGGATGACTTGCAGACTCCGGAAACTTTGCCGTCCTTCCCGGAGATCCAGACCGCCGCCGGCCGCCAGAATCCCCAGTTGCAGGCTGCGGTCGGCGCTTTGGAGGAGGCACGCCAGGAAGTAGGAGCAGCCTGGTCTGGCTTCATGCCGTCCTTACGG
The DNA here is from genome assembly GCA_963814725.1 of Terriglobia bacterium. Classification (GTDB taxonomy): domain Bacteria; phylum Acidobacteriota; class Terriglobia; order Terriglobales; family Acidobacteriaceae; genus JAIQFF01. Next base: position 285,633 of record CAWFDY010000008.1, on the reverse strand, counting down.
TTCGACTACTTCTACGGAATTGACGCCAACCACTTCGCCACCCGTCAGTTTGACCCGGCCTCTCAGCTCTCGGTGCCGAATCTCGGATATGCTGCCACCGCTACGCTGCAGCTGCCAGTGTGGAACTGGGGAGCGAATCGCAGCAAATTGAAGCAGGCCAGCCTGGTCCGTGAGCAGGCCCAGGTTGAGCTGACGTTCGCCCAGCGCCAGTTGCTGGCGAACTTGCGCACGCTGTACGACGAAGCCCGCACTGCCCGGTCCGAACTGGATTCTCTCAACCAGTCGGCGGAGCTGGCTGCAGAAGGCTTGCGTCTCACGACGCTGCGTTACCAGGCGGGAGAAGCAACCGTGCTGGAAGTCGTGGACTCGCAAAACACCTCTACGCTGACGCGCAATGCCTTCAGCGAAGGACAGTCACGGTATCGAATCGCACTGGCAACTCTGCAGACCCTGACGGGAAATTTCTGAAGATGAAAATCACATCAATTTCGGGGGCCAGGCGACCGGGTCCGTGTTTTGCTTCACGGCGAATCCTGCGGATTGCCCTGGCCGCTCTCCCTTTTCTGTTTTTCATAAGCTGCAGCAAAGACTCCGGCGAGAAAGAGGCCGCAGTCCCGGTGCAGGTCGTCACGATCCAGAGGAAAACAATTCAGCGCGCAGTCACCGCGGAGGCGATTCTATTCCCGCTGCAGCAGGCCGCCATCACTCCGAAGATCAGCGCTCCGGTCAAAACTTTCTACGTCAAGCGTGGCAGCCCGGTGCACAAAGGCCAACTGCTGGCAGTACTCGAAAACAGTGACTTGGCAGCTGCCGCTCAGGAAAACCGGGGTTCGTACGATCAGGCCCAGGCCGCGTTTCAGACCAGCACCGCCTCCGACCTGCCGCAGGAAGTTCAGAAAGCGCAGCTCGATGCGCAGGCCGCGAAAGAGCTTTACGCCGCGCAACAGAAAATCTACAACAGCCGCCAGGATCTCTTTCAGCAGGGTGCGATGCCTCGCAAGGAACTCGATCAGGCAGGCGTGGACCTGACTAACGCGCGCAACCAGTTCGAAATCGCCCAGCAGCATCTCGACGCACTGAACAAGGTGGGAAAACAGCAGCAGCTCATATCCGCGGCGGGACAACTTGAATCCGCCAAAGGCAAGTATCTGGGGGCGGCCGCACAGCTGAGCTACTCCGAAATTCGCAGTCCCATCGACGGCGTGGTGACCGACCGACCGCTGTATCCCGGCGAGATGGCCGCCGCGGGCACCCCGCTGCTTACCGTAATGGATACCTCGCAAATCATCGCCCGCGCTCACATTCCGCAACCGGAAGCCGCGCTGCTGAAGGTTGGCGACCCCACCAGCATCGCCGTACCGGGCGAACCCGATGCTGTCGAAGGAAAGATCACCGTGATCAGCCCGGCTCTTGATCCCAACAGCACTACGGTCGAGATCTGGGCGCAGGCGAAAAATTCGGATCGGCGTCTCAAGCCTGGAACCAGTGTGCAGCTTTCCATCGCGGCGCAGACTATTCCGGACGCCGTCGTCATTCCTTTGGCTGCGCTGCTCACTTCGGCCGACGGTGCGACTACGGTGATGCAAGTCGGCGCCGACGGTCGCGTCCATCAGAAGGCCGTACAGGCTGGGATGAAGCAAGGCGAAGAAGTCGAGGTCACTCAGGGATTGAACGCCGGCGATCGCATCGTCGCCTCCGGCGCGTACGGGTTGCCTGACAACTCGAAGGTCAAGGCGGAGATCAAGGCGGAGAGCCCTCCCTCGGCACAAATCCCGGCGCCGCAAGATCCCGCGTTGCAGGATAAAAACCAAAGCAGAAAGCCCGATGAAAAGTAACGGCAGCGCGGGGGACGGGAGCTCCTACTGGTTTGCCCGCCACTCAAAATCCATAATTTTTCTGATTGTAACTCTATCCGTTCTGGGCGGGTACCTCGCATTCACCATTCCAGTCGCGGTCTTCCCCGCCACCAACTTTCCCCGCATCGTGATTGCGGTGGATAACGGAGTCATGCCCACCGATCAGATGATGGTGGTTATCACCCGCCGTCTCGAAGAAGAGGTGAACAGCGTTCCAGGCTTGCTCGAGGTACGCTCCATAACCAGCCGCGGATCGGCCGAGATCGATCTGTTCTTCACCTGGAACGTGGATATGTTCCAGACTCTGCAATACGTGAACGTCGCGATCTCCCGCGCCCGGCCTGAGCTGCCTCCCACGGCGACAATAGCCGCAAATCGCCTGACCTTCGCCAGCTTCCCCATTATTGGTTACAGTCTGACCTCGGCAACCATCCCGCAAACCCAGTTATGGGAGCTGGCAACGTATGACGTCAAACCACGACTCAACCGGTTGGACGGCGTCTCTACCGTAGTCGTGCAAGGCGGTCAGGAGCCCGAGTTTCACATCCAGCCCGACGCGGCCAGACTGCTGGTGGCGAATGTAACCGTCAATGACATTCTGGAGACGCTCAGGCGCACCAACCTGATCGATTCGCCAGGCCTGATCGAGCGCAATCATCAACTGGTGCTCGCCCTGGTGACTGCTCAGGTTCGTACTCTGCAGGAGATCTCGGATATCGTGATCAAAAATACCTCTGCCGGCGTCCCCATACGCATCGGGGACGTCGCCACGGTCGTGCCCGGAGTGAAGCCGGTCTACACCCTGGTGACTGCCAACGGCAAACCCGCGGTACTGCTCAACGTGAACCGCCAGCCGGACAGCAACACCGTTCAAGTCGCGCAGGAAGTGCACGCGCAGGTTGAAGAGATTCGCAAATCCTTGCCTCCCGGCATAGAGATTCGACCGTTCTACGATCAATCGATCATCGTCAGCGATTCCATCAAAAGCGTGCGTGACGCCATACTGCTCGGCCTTGTTCTGGCTTCCATCATCCTGGTTATTTTCCTGCGGGATTGGGGAACTTCGATCGTGGCAGCATTGGTAATTCCCGTCACGATCGCGATGACCTTCATCGCGTTACGCCTGCTGGGCCAGAGTTTCAACCTGATGACTCTCGGCGGGCTGGCCGCCGCCGTGGGATTGGTGATTGACGACGCGATTGTCGTCGTTGAAAACATCGTTAGCCATCGCGACGCCGGCCAGACAAGGCTGCATGCCATACACAGCGCCTTGCAGGAGATCACAATTCCTCTGGTCGGTTCGACGGTCACCCCCATCGTTGTATTTCTTCCGTTGATTTCAATTGCCGGAGTTACCGGAACATTCTTTCGAGCCCTGGCCGTGACCATGGCAGTGTCGCTTCTCGCGTCTCTCGTTCTGGCTCTCACCTGGACCCCGACGTTGAGCCAGTACTTTATCCGCCGGCATGGAACCACGCGCGGCGCTGCGTTCGAGCAGAAGGCCTCCGATCAACCGGCAGAAAAACAGACAAAAGAGGAACCGACAAAAGAAGAGTTGGCCCGGCGGGTGCTTGCGGCTGAAGACGCGTCCGCCGGCAGTTTTTTTAACAGGATCGTCGATTTCCATGAACGCTGGCTGCGCCGTGCCTTGGCAAAGCCCTTGTGGGTAGCCGCTCTGAGCATTCTGCTCGTGGCACTCGCTTACATCTGTTATCAATATTCCGGCTCCGACCTCATGCCGGAAATGGATGAAGGCGGGTTCACACTGGATTACTGGACGCCGGCCGGAAGCTCTCTGGCGGAAACCAACCGCATGGTCACGGCCATGGAACAAATCCTCAACGCCACTCCTGAAGTCGAGAGCACTTCGCGCAGGACCGGCCTCGAATTGGGATTGGCCGCGGTCACCGAAGCCAACCGCGGCGACATCCTGGTGAAGCTAAAGAAAAACCGAAGCCGAGATATCAACGACGTAATCGAGGAAATCCGCGGAAAAGTAACGGCCCAGGAACCGGCGGTGCGTTTTGAGTTTGTCCAGGTGTTGCAGGACATGATCGGGGATCTTACCAGCGCCCCGGAACCGGTCGAGATCAAATTGTTTTCTTCAGATCCCGCCTGGTTGAGAACCTGGGCCTCAAAAGTCGCGGCTGCGATCGGGAAAATAGATGGAGTGGTGGACGTTCTCGACGGAATTGAAAATACGATCAGCGGACCGGCCGTAGTTTTCCAGATCAACCCCAGCATCGCCGCCCGAGCCGGATTCACTCCGGAGGAGATCAGCACCGACGCTGCCGCCATTCTGGAGGGCGAGCCCGCAGCCTCCCCGGTGGTCAACAATGACAGGACTTACGTGGTGCGCGTGCGCTTTCCCGACGGGAATCGTACATCCCTCGAGGCCATGAGCAACACCCTGCTGACCAGCAGCAGCGGAAGAACCGCCACGCTGGGCGCGCTGGCCGCCATTACTGAACTTCCTCCTCAAATCGAAATCCGCCGCGAAAATCTGCAAAGGGTGGTCGCGGTGACCGCGCGCCTCGAAGGCACCGACCTGGGAAGCGGAATGGCGGCCGTACAAAAAGCCGTCAATGATTTACATTTGCCCTCCAATATCCGGGTGGAGTACGGCGGAACCTACAAGGAAGAACAAAAGTCGTTCCGCGATCTGGTATTCGTTTTCGTGCTGGCGATTGTCCTTGTTTTCCTCGTACTCTTATTCGAGTTTCGATCGTTCGCTGCGCCGGTCGCGATTCTCGCCTCTGCGTTGCTCTCCACTTCGGGGGTCTTCCTCGCTCTCCTGATCACCCGCACCACATTCAACGTGGCGTCGTTCATGGGGATGATCATGGTGGTAGGTATCGTAGCCAAGAACGGAATTCTGTTACTGGATGCTGAGCAGAAGTTCCGAATGCTCGGGTTCTCTCCGCAGGATTCTATGTTGCAAGCCAGCCGCCGGCGTCTGCGCCCGATCATTATGACGGCCGTCGCGACCATCGCCGGAATGTTGCCGTTAGCGTTCGCTCTGGGCGCGGGTTCGCAAATGTTGCAACCTCTCGCCATTGCCGTCATCGGCGGAATTCTCATCTCCATGGTGCTATCGCTGATCGTGACTCCAATCGTAAACTTTTATCTGAACTGATCTTGTCTGCGAAGTGAATCTTTCAGAAGGCGTACGTCGTAATGAATCGCTTGGATTTTCGATAATCTGTGCGTCCAACAAATTCTGGTCCCATCGTGTTCTTGCTCGGCAACAGTGATGAAAGCGCAAAATTTTGCACACTTACTTCAAAGAAATCGCGCTTTAAGTCCTCAAACGGTGAAGAATGGCTTTGCGGCAACCCAGGGCGCAATAAAACCCGGCCCGATAACATATGTATTTGTAATCATTTACAGCCGAGCTCCAACGCCATTACCCATCTCGACATCAAACCGTCGGTAACTTTTGCGCGCCCATTGGTGAGCCGGTTTGGATTGTCGATTGCATTACAATAGAATCACCGGGATCCCTCACCGGCTGGCGGGATATTCGCTCTCGTGACCCAAACTGCTACCAGCCCGCAACGCAAGCCTGAGCTCGATGAGGCTTCGTTTCAACAACTTCTCACTGCGGCCTATGTGCTTCAGGAGCACAACGATCGCCTGCGGGCGAAGGGTGTGCAGGCCGACTTCGCTGAAAATCTTTCCGGCATTGTCGAAACCCAGAAACTTATTCAGACTTTGCAACTCGATCTTTCCGCCGCGGCGGAGTTGGTGGCGGAAAGAATACAAAAGATCACCAACGCATCGGGAACCGCGATCGGAGTTCTGGAAAAGGGACAGGTTTTCTATCGGGCCACAACCGGGAGTGCTGCCGCCGATGCGGGAACGCGCCATTCGCTCGACTCCGCACTGTCGGGAGAGTGCCTGAGCAAAGGAACCGCGCTCAACTATCCCGATGTCACCTCAAACCTTCACGTGCGCGCCGATCTTTTCCGCAATTCCGGCGTGAAAGCTTTCATTGCCGTGCCGGTATATCACGCGGGCCGGGTTGCAGGCGTCCTCGAACTGCGTTTCGCCAAAGCCAATTCTTTCCGCGAAGCCGACCTGCGCACTGCCGAGCTCATGGCTGGATTGTTGAGCGAGGCCATGGTGACCGCCTCGCGCATGAAGTGGAAAGAGGCTCTGGCGTCGGAACGGCAGAGCATGTTGGAAGCTCTGGAACGAATCAAACCTCAGATCGAGCGCCTGGGAAGCGATTCCAGTTCCATGTATGAAGCGGATGCCAACCCTCTGACCTTTTCCGCACAGCCGGCGGCAAAGATCGAATTCTCGGGAGTTCGCGGCGCCGATACATGCCCTGCTTGTGGCACTGACTTCTTCGATGAGGGCGAATCCTTCTGCGGCACCTGCGGAACTGCTCGCCCACTTGTGCGCCTCGCCGTCGATTCCCCTCGCATGGATGCGACCAACCGTGAAGCGGCAAGAATCGATACGACAAAAAAAGCAGACCCGCCCTGGCTGGTGCCATACGGGCAGGAAAGTCCCGGCAATGGAAACTCCGCGCTCAACTCTCCATTCGCCGGGGAGCCGTTCGCCGCGGAAAAGACTCCAGTACCCACGGGCGCCGCGGCCGCTGATCTCCATACAGCTTCGCTCCATTCCCCATCCCAGAAACTGACAGAGCCGCTCTCAGCTGCGCCAACGGATTTCCGCTCAAATCCAGGGTTGGCGGCGGATTCCGCCGGCGTTGCAAGTGCCTATCCGCACGACCTTCCGCAATTGATCGCCGGAGCAAGCTCCGAATCGCTTCGCATAATTCCGGTCGATACGCCTGCGAACGATCCCATGGCCCCGACCGGTGAGATTCAGCCGTATCCCTGGGGCTCCGCAAAGAAAGCTCAGCACTGGCTGGAAGAGGTGAAGACGCAAAGGGGACCTCGCGCGGAGTGGCTGGCGCAACAGTGGCAAAGGCGGCGGGCAAATATCTACGTGGTCATCGCGGCCGTCATCCTTCTTCTGGTGATCTCGGGTTGGGGGATTCGACCAGCCGGGACTACCGCGGCAGTGAATGCTTCACCGGCGCACGCCGCGCCTGAGCAGGCGTCCTCCAAACCTCCGCTGACCATGTTTGAACAGCTGATGGTGAGTCTGGGTCTGGCAGAGCCTCCACCTGCCCCGGTGTATATGGGCAATCCTGAGACGCAAGTATGGGTTGACGTACACACCGCGCTTTACTACTGCCCCGACAGCGAGCTATACGGCAAAACCGCTGACGGAAAGTTTGCCCCGCAACGCGACGCCCAGCAAGATCAGTTTGAGCCGGCAAATCGCAGAGCGTGTCCGTAGATACCGAGTCTTCGAAAGCATTTTTCCACAGCCCAGAAAACATGCGCTCTGAATTTGATGTCTAATATGAGTTGGGTTTGAACAATAATTATGCCCAATCCCTGGGACAAGATTACTGAACCGCCGCCTGCATCCGAGGTCAATCCCCTGACGAATCCGCTTCTGGAGCGGAATTTGGGACGCTGGGCCAAAGTCTATTTCGGCAATCCTCCAGGCAGGCGCGACCAGGCCGTCGGCAAGCTTCTAGAAGAAATAAAGCGGGAAAATAGTTTAGGGCCGGCTGCGAACGTAGCTCGTCACAATTTTGATCGTGACACGAAGTTATCGTCCGGGGTCTGCCCCGGCTGCCTGCATCAGAATCCTCCCGGACATAAATTTTGCAGCCGTTGCGGCAAAGTCCTGGGCGCGCCGCTTCCTTCGCAGGCAGCAGAAGATCCGGCTCCTGGCGCGACGATCGACGCGACGCCGCCACCTCAGCAATCCGAAAATGATGTGCAGTGGTTGCGCGACCGATCGTTCGCAAGCATGGACGAATATGACGTGCCGCAGAGGCGAGGCTGGAAGTATCTGGCGGGCGCGCTCGTGATTGTTCTCGCAGGTCTGGCCTATCTGCAGTGGTTTTCTGGGTCCCGGACGAAGGTGGGGTCTTCCATCCCAGCGGTCTCTCCCATGGCATCGAGACCCTCATCTGCCGACGCCAGCCCGCCGACACAACAGATTCTTCCGCCGGAAAAAGCTGAACCCGCGGTTCAACCCGATCCTCATAGCGCGGCCGCGGATACTCGCACCCGCACACCAGCCCCAATCCAGCAAGCGATGCGAACATCTTCGCTGCTCGAGGCCCCTTCCTCGCCCTTGTCCGGCTCCGACAGCGGCGCGCCCGATCTTCGGCTGGCCCAGCGCTATCTGGGCGGGAGCATGGGCGTCCGAGACTCCGCCGAAGCGGCGAAGCTACTGTGGAAAGCGGTCAGCAAACAGAACGCAACGGCGGCGATTCTTTTGTCGGACCTCTATATGCGAGGAGATGGCGTTCCGCGGAGCTGCGATCAGGCACGGCTTCTGCTGGTGGCTGCCGCCCGGCGCGGATCGCCGCAAGCCGCGCAACAGTTGCGCAACCTGGAATCCCACGGCTGCCAGTAGTATCAAAAACAATTCCCGAAAATCGACGGGACTACCGCTGACTCAACTTCGAGTCCCGCAATCCCTCTGCCTGCCACTCCTTGGATGACCTGATTCGCAAACTTCATCCTGGAGTCAAATATATGTTCTAAAAAATCAAAAGATCCTCCGCCTTCGAGGATCTTTTGACTTTTCAGACTGAATGGTTCCCGATTCAGCGGTGCAGGTGAGTGCGCCGCGAGCCGGGCTGATTGAGGTTAAGAATATTTTGCTCCCAGCTTTCCAGTGTCTCAGGCGCTCGCCGGGATTTCTTGTCGCCGGGCTTCGTGCCAGAGGGCCAATTCGACCCGGTTCCAGAGGCCGAGCTTGTCGTAGATAATTCGGAGGTAGTTCTTGACGACATGCTCAGTGGTTCCGATGGCGTCCGCGACTTCGCGGTTTTTGAGGCCTTGGGCGACGAGTTCGATGACCTGACGTTCTCGCTCGCTGGGAATTCTATTGCCGTAACGCTCTTCTCCGAACATAGCTGCCTCCGATAGAGAATAGTTGCCAGCTTCACCCGCTTGATGCCGCCAGTAATTGAGAATCTTAGAAAAAGACGATTAAAATGCGCTTTCACCGTGCGCCGGGCCATCTTGAGCTGTCGGGCAATCTCGGAATTGTCGCAACCCTGAAGCAGCAGCTCAGCAATCTGCTGCTCACGCGGACCCAGCCGAACAGAGCTCTCGTTCATTTCGGCTTCCCCCCTGGTTTAATGTTCAGACCCGATTCGGGCAATTGTCGAGTAGCAATTTGCACAGGCGCCTCTTGGGCATCCGGAACAAATTCCACCAGTATTTGGAGTCTCCCGAAATTCATAGCATGCACAATGCCAAGCTGGACGCGGTTTTCCTCTTTTCGCCGAAATATAGCGTTTTCTCGCAAATCGATCTCATTGCCCTTTTATGTCCGCACCGCAATATTTTTTAAAAAACAAGCTGTTTGTTTCCAGTATCATAACGAGAATTCCCCGTGAGAACAGACAGGCCGGGTTGGAGCCGAATTTTTGTAGTCGCGAAGGCCGGTCCACGACCAGGCTGCCGGACGCCGGAATTCAACATGGGAATGGCTCCAATTCGATCCTCAAATGCTGAACCTGCCGACCTTTCGGCACGGTTATTGGAAACGGCGGGAGCTGCTAAGTCCTTTAGCTTCAGGCTATGCGGGGTATCACCCGAGAATAATTTTCCGCCATCTACTGTGCCGCAAGGAACTAATTACATTGTTTACCTGATAACCAGACAATAACTCCCGGTCACGTCGACGAGTCACAGGGGGTTTTCACGCTGATCTATGCTCGTGACCGCTACCGATCGCGACAGACTGCCCGTCTATATTGTATCGAGAGAGGAGAAAAGGACACTTTCACCAGGTCGGCAAGAGATGGCGGCCTTAATTTTGTTTTAAACTGGAACGACCCTCTCGATATGGAACTTTTCGCCATCATGCCGCCGAGGTGTAGCGAGGTCCAGGCATCGCGATCGATTACAGACTGCGCCTGACGTCTCAGCTCCGGCTCAAGTTTGTCGAGGCGAGGCTGGGAAAATTACGAAATCTGTGCCGTCCTCTCAAGTGAACGGACTGCGCGATTTTTACCTGCTGTGAAGTGCCGCGCGCTTATTAACGCTGATCTCACAACCCTTCAGGAGGCTTAAGAGTTTGAGCAATTCGAGCAGTCACCTTACCCCGCCGCACGGTGGAGAACTTGTTGATCTTATCGCCCCACCCGAAACCATTTCCGAACTGAAAACCCGCTCACGTGAGTGGCCCTCCTGGGACCTTACCGCGCGCCAGCTCTGCGACCTGGAGTTGCTGCTCAGCGGCGGCTTTTCTCCCTTGCGTGGATTCATGAATCGCGCCGACTACGACGGCGTTTGCCCCAGCATGAAACTGGCCAGCGGAATCCTGTGGCCCATGCCGATCACGCTCGACGTGAGCGAAGACTTTGCCAAAACTCTGAAGCCGGGCAGCAGCAAAGTGGCGCTGCGCGATCCCGAAGGCGTCATGCTCGCTGTGCTGCACGTCGAGGACGTATGGCAGCCCGATCGCCAGGCGGAAGCGAAGGCAGTCTTCAACAGCACCAGCAAGGCCCATCCGGGAGCGGATTACACCATCAACAAGGCAAACCCCTGGTACGTGGGCGGACGCCTCGAAGGCACTCAACTTCCCTCGCACTATGATTTCCGTTCGCTGCGCTTAACTCCGGCCGAACTTCGCGCCGAATTCGCGCGCCTCGGCTGGCGCCGGATTGTCGCCTTCCAAACCCGCAATCCCATGCACCGCGCGCATCAGGAACTTACTTTCCGCGCCGCCAAGCAAGTCGAAGCCAGTCTTTTAATTCAACCCGTCGTCGGCATGACCAAACCAGGCGACGTGGATTATTTCACCCGCGTGCGCTGTTATCAGTTACTGACGTCGAAATACCCGCCCGGCACAGTAAAGCTTTCTCTGCTGCCCCTCGCCATGCGCATGGGCGGACCGCGCGAAGCCATATGGCACGCGCTGATTCGCAAGAATTACGGCTGCAGCCACTTTATTGTCGGCCGCGATCACGCCGGCCCCGGCAAGGACACGGACGGCAAGCCTTTCTACGGCGCCTACGAAGCCCAGGAAGTTTTCAAGAAACACGAAGCCGACATCGGCGTCACCATGGTGCCGTTCAATATGATGGTTTACCTCGAAGATCAGGACAAATATTTTCCCACGGACGAAGTGCCCAAAGGAGCACGCGTCCTGGACATCTCAGGCACCGAACTGCGCCAGCGGCTGAATGAAGGCCGCGACATCCCCAGCTGGTTCACCTATCCGGAAGTGGTGCAGGAGTTGCGGCGCAGTTATCCGCCGCGGCACCAGCAGGGCGTAACGATTTTCTTTACCGGGCTTTCCGGTTCAGGAAAATCCACCATCGCGAATGTGTTGCTCACGAAATTTCTGGAAACGGGAGGACGTCCGGTAACTCTGCTGGACGGCGACCTGGTACGCAAGAATCTTTCGTCCGAACTTGGATTTTCCAAGGAGCATCGCGACATCAACATTCGCCGCATCGGCTACGTGGCCTCTGAAATCACGAAGAACGGCGGCATCGCGATCTGCGCCCCTATCGCTCCTTACGATGCGACCAGAAAGTATGTGCGTAGCTTGATTGAACCGGTCGGCGGATTCATCCTGGTGCATGTCTCTACTTCAGTGGAGGTCTGCGAGCAGCGTGACCGAAAAGGTCTTTACGCCAAGGCCCGGGCCGGGATTCTCAAGGAGTTCACCGGCATCTCGGATCCCTACGAAGAACCGAAAGACGCTGAAGTCGTGATCAACACGGCAGACTTGACGCCGGAAGAAGCAGCGCAAGAGATCATCCTGCATCTTGAGCGCGAGGGTTTCTTCGGCGCCATCGGTGAACGGGCGTAAGCGCGGCCACATGGGGACAGCCGCCTCCGGCTGTCCCGCGGGGCGAAGCTCCGCAGACTTGTTTGACGAGCATTGCGGGCGTTGCGGTTAAACATCTTGACCGCAAAGTTCGCCGGGGAAACACGCTAAGGACAAAACACTCGGCTCATTCATGAGTAGTTCTTTCCAGACCGAAACGCTGCAACGAATTCACGCGGCGCTCGAATCCGCCCGCCAGGTCTTCTCCCGTTTCACGCCGGGCGCTATCGAGGCGGAATACAAGGCGGGCCACGACCCGGTCACCGAAGCTGACACGGCGGTGGACGCAGTGTTGCGCGCCCAGCTTCTTCGCGAAGGCGAGGGCTGGTTGTCCGAAGAAAGTGTGGACGACTTGTCCCGCCTCGAGAAAAAGCGCGTGTGGATCGTCGATCCCCTCGACGGCACTCGTGAATTTGTAGCGGGCATCCCCGAGTTTTGCGTTTCCGTGGCCATGGTGGAAAACGGAATTCCCGTGGCGGGAGGGATCTGTAATCCTGCGACGGATGAGATTTTTCTCGGCTCCCTGGATTCGGGAGTCACGTACAACGGCAAGGCGGTGCGCGCCAGCCAGAGGACCACTCTCAACGGCGCCGTCATTCTGGCCAGCCGCAGCGAGATCAAGCGGGGAGAATGGAAGCGCTTCGAAACCACGTCGGTAAAAGTCCGGCCCATGGGTTCCGTGGCCTACAAACTTGCATTGGTCTCGGCGGGCCTGGCCGATATCACTTTTACACTCACGCCGAAGCATGATTGGGATATCGCAGCGGGCGCGGCGTTGGTGACCAGCGCCGGCGGCTTCATCAGCACGCTGGAGAATTCCCCTTTAGTCTGCAACCGCAAGTCACCGCTGCTCTCGGGACTTCTGGCAGGAGGACCTTGCCTGCGCGACGAACTGCTCGCCTTGTTGAATGAATATTTGCCGGCCGATCCCGCACGCGCCCGGTGAATGCGACGGATCAAACTTTTTCCTACGTCTTCAGCAGTGTTTTTATCAGTGCTTCCACGCCATTCCAGGTAATCTGCACCCCGATACACAAAAGCACGAACGCGATGACGCGCAGAATTCCGTGGGCACTCTGCGGTGAAATTCGCTGCCTGATCTTGGGTGCATACGCGTAGCATAAAAAGACCAGCAGGCTCAAAACCACAATGGCCACGGCAATCCCCACGTGAGCCACCACATCCGGGACAAGGTCTTTTGCCGTAGCATGTGCGCTCAAGGTCAGCGTCACCACGATGCAGCCAGGTCCGGCCGTGACGGGAAACGTAAGGGGATAGAAGACCATCTGATCGAGCGATCCGAGCCTTGCCTGGGCCGCCTCGGCCTGGTCGGGACTGGTTTGGGTCTCCTGCTGATTCAGCAGACTCCACCCCATGGTCGCAAGCACGAGTCCTCCAGCGACCTGCACCACGGGAAGAGAAATTCCAAAAAATTCCAGGAGGGCAGTTCCAACCAACTCCACCACCACCAGAAAAAGCGTGGTGCGGATCGCGATCTTTCGCGCCAGGTCGCGGTAAACCGACGCGGGCGCATCCCCTACCAGGCCAAGCAACACCAGCGCCGAACCCAGTGGATTGATCAGCGGAAGCAGAGCGCTGAACGCCAGCGCAGTGAACTTGGCGAGAAGGGCAACGCTTCCCATAGGGTGCAACAGGATAACATCCGGGCAAGTGTGGGGCGGAATTCCCTTCGACTTCGTACGTCAAACAGCCGCCGCGGATTCGCGGATCTTCAAGTATCTCCGCGGATCAAGCCTTATTGTTTGCTTCTCCTCTTCATTCGTATCCGTGTAAATCCGCGCAGATCCGTGGCCCGCTTTTGAAATCGTAGCGAGTATCCACCCCGCATCGGATCACAAGGGTGGCGGTGTCATGCCCACGAAGGTTGTACCCAGAAACTTTCCTTGTGGACTGAAATTCCAGGTGAAAATCGCCGATCCGGCGCGCGCGCAAGCGTGGCATCCGTTGATCAGCGGATAGCCCACGGTGAACTGTACGCTCCCATCAGTGCCGGTCTGGGAATTGGGCCACGTCTTTCCGTCGCGATCACCGGGCCACACATCAACCTGGGGAAATTGACCTTGAAGGTCTCTGAATTGCCCGCTCTGACGCATTCCTTTTCGGTCAAGCAGGTTCAGGTTCTCAACATTCACGATTCGCGGCTTGCCGTTCACCAGTAGCAACCCGTAGTTGGTGTTCGCGCGCAAAGGATAGGTTACCCATGCGAAATCGACTGGACCCGCAGCCTGGAAACCGGTCATGACGCCCACATCGCCCTGGCTCTGTTTGTAGAGTTCGCGGGTCAGGCTCACCGCATCCGAGGAAGCCCCGGCCTTCGTCATTTGATCGATGAAACATTCAGCAAAGCCTGAGGCTACCGACTTGTCGCAAGCCTCGTGGGCACTGGCTAAAAAGTCCCCGGGGATTTGCCACACCGCCGATGCCCCAATCCGGGATGGATGTGCCGGGGCGTCGTAAGCGAGGGCCGCCGTCGCCACGCCCACGATGCATAACGCCACGCAAAGACTTGCCTTGAATTCAAAATGCTTGCGCATGTTTTCCCCTATCGAAGGCGATGCTTCCTTCGCTCACACTAGTTGTTCGCTGCGTCCGCGTAGCGGCGGAAAAAGCTGTCCGCTTTCCACTCCGGCCGCAGAGGATGATTCGCCACCTGGATCAAGAGCTTCCGGATGATGTCCTCATATTTTCCTGCTGCCGCCACATCCACCGGTTGGTCCAGATCGTCTGACGGCGCGTGGTAGCGCTGGGTCAGCCAGTCCTGATAAATCTGCTTTTCCTCGGGCGTCGTTGGAGCGATATCCAGCGCCAGCGCCGGAATGCCGCGACGGATGAAACTGTACTGATCGCTGCGCACAAATACGTTTCTGAGCGGCTGGGGATCAGGTTGGACCGAGACCCCGAGGGACTCCGCCACCTGTTGCGCCGCGTCTCCGAGAGACGATTCTGCCATCCCGAGAACGGTGAGCATTTGCAACGGCACCAGCGGCCGGAACATATCAATGTTGATGTCCGCGACCATGGATTTTGGGTCCACCGTCGGATGGGCCGCGAAATACTTCGATCCCAAAAGACCTTTCTCTTCCCCAGTGACAAACACAAACAGTAGAGAGCGTTTTAGTTTTTCCGGATGCTTCTTGAGCGAGGCTGCCACGTCGAGCAAAACTGCAACCCCGGCGGCGTTGTCCATCGCCCCGTTATAAATACGGTCGCCCTTGACAGGTTCTCCGATTCCCACGTGATCGATGTGCGCCGAGAGAACCACATATTCATTCTTCAGCTGCGGATCGTTCCCCGGTAGGCTGGCTACAATGTTCGCCGATTCCAGCGTCTTCGTTTTCATTCTCGCTTTGGCTTCGATGGAAACGGACAATGGAAAATGCGGCAGCGGCTTGCGGTCTTTCGCCAAATCCGCCAGCTCCGATAAGCTATGGCCGGACCCGGCAAACAATTTTTCGGCCTGCGCGGGATTGAAAGTGAGCGCCAGCTTCGCGCCTTCCGTTTCGTTGAATTCCGCTCCCGCCAGGTCCATGCTCGGATGCAACCGGTTCAATGCAATGCGCGACCAGGGCACATCCAGCGACGCGGGATTGGGGATCGTGATGATCCCTATGGCTCCGGCGGCGCGCAAGGCTTTCCAGCGTTCCGCCGCAGTCTGATGATGCGAAGCCAATGCCGAAGCAATCTGTGAAGGAGAGCCCGTGATCAACACCGCCACTTTATTTTTCAGATCGAGCCCGGCGAGATCGTCGAATTCCTTCTCCGGAATGCTCAAGCCGTAACCGACGAAAACCAGCGGAGCCTTAACCGCCGGCGCGAGATCGACTCGCGTGCTGAAAATCGCGTCGTCGCCGAGCCTCAGCGGCTCTGGCTTCCCGTCACGAACCAAAGCGGCGCTCGACTCTTTCTCCACCAGTGCGCGGGATACGAATTTCACGGGCTGGTAGTAGCCCTTCACGCCCGCCGGTTGCACTCCCGCAAGCTTCAACTGTGTGACCACGTAGGCTTCTGCTCTTTTCAGACCGGCGCTACCCGTGTCGCGTCCTTCCATGTTGTCCGCGGCCAGCACCTTTACGTGCTGCCACCAGCTCTTGCCATCGAATTGTGACTGGCCTTCCTGGGCAAAAGCGGCCGCCAGGGCAATCGTGACGAACAATATCGATTTTTTCACCATCACTCCTCCGGGCAACGGATACAGGTCCGTCAATCATCGTAAGCGTATCTTCAACCGTTGTTCAAACGTATCCGAGTCCGGCGAGCCGGTCGTGAACTATTCTCGCGGATTCGTCGTCCGCTCCTTCGTCGGATCCACCGCCCGGCCCCTTCTTCTGCATCCCGGCCACCAGCGATCGCCCTTGCATGCTTTCAGGAATCTCATAGCCGGCTAGGTCCAGCAGCGTAGGAGCGATATCCAGCAGGCGCGCCCCCTCGTACTCGCCATTCAGAGGGCAGTTGGGAGCGGTCAGAATGAACATGCCGTGTTGCGCATGGTTACAGCCATCAGGGCCGGTATCGTTTTCCTGAAGATGAAGTCTCGAGTGTCCGACCGTTCCAATCGACCGCCAGTATAGTTCGCCCAAATGCACAATCAGGTCGGGAGCGACATTGCGGATCTTGCGATAAAGTTCCTGGGGTTTGAAGACCAGTGATTTCATCGCTTGACCGCTTTCCCCCGGCAACGCCTCGAGCAGCGCTTTCAGTGCGTCGCGAAAGCACTCGTAGTCCGAAGCAGCGATCACGCCCTGCGGTTCACGCCCCTTCACATTCAGGAACACGCGGGCATAGTATCCGCCTTCGCTCCACGCTTTCGTCTTGCTCCAGTTCACACTCAGTTTTTCAAATGGCGTGGGAGTTTTGGGATACTCATTCAGCTCCAGCAGCCCTTCGCGAATGAGCCACTCGTTGATCGCGAATCCGCCGTCCAGGCGCTGCGCCCCATGGTCTGAAACCACCAGCAGGATGGTGTCACCGTCCAACATTTCCATGACGTACCCAATTTGCTCGTCCAGCCAGCGGTAGTATTCCGGAATCGCATCCTGATAAGGGTTTCCCGGCTCAAACTGCACATGCGTGGGATCGAAATAATTCCAGAAGCCGTGATGCATGCGATCGAGACCGATATCGACAAAATGGAAATAGTCCCACTCCTGCTCAGCCAGCAGCCAGCGCACAACGGTCCACTGCTTGCGGCTCATGTTGAAAATTTCCTCTTTGAGCCAGTCTTTGTTCCCGGTGCGGAAGTTCTTTACGTCCACGAGATACTCACCGACCAACTCCGTGATCTTCGCTTTGAGCGACGCCGGGTAAGTGAAGTCGTTCCTGACTGTGTCCGGCGTCAGAAAACATCCGATGCTGACGCCATTCACTTTGCGCGGAGGATAGTTCGGCGGCACTCCGACGATGATCGATTTCCTGCCTTCCCGTGCCAGTTGATCCCAGATTGCAGGCGCCTTGATGGAAGCCGAGTTTGCGAACGCCAGCTTTTCGTAGGAATGATCACTCCGGTTGCGGAAGCCGTACACACCGAGAGAGCCCGGGTCCTGGCTGGTACACATGCACATCCATGCGGGAACCGTGATAGGAGGAACCACGCTCTCTAATCTTCCATAAACCCCGAGGTCCATCAGGCGGCGCAAATTGACCAATCTTTCGTCGCCAAAGACTACTTCGGGAGCGGCGCAATCGAGTCCGAGCACGCAGATTTTCATGTGGTTACGGTCACGCTGTCAGAGCAGAGACGTACCTTCCATCGATTCAGGCGCCGCCGCTCCGAGGTAATTCAAAATCGTCGGCGCCAGATCGATAATACGGGCGTGATCGTGCAGGCGGGCGCGATTCATGAACACAATACCTGGAACCGATTCCGGATCGACGATGTGGTCTCCACTCCAGCGCCGCATATTGTCTTCCAGCACGGAGTTTGAAAATCCTCCAACGGCGCTTTGCCACGACACCCGGAACCCGCGATGAAAATTAACCAGCAGGTCGGGTGAATGGCCCACAAACGCCCCCGAGTATAACTCTTCGCGGCGCGACACACTGCGAACCGCGGGGCGCTGGGTTTGGGCGTCGGGAAAGCCAGCCAGGCCCGTCTGAATGGCGAGCCGCACTCGTTCCGCGTCGGTTCCTTCTTCCAGGATTCCGCCGCTTTCCCGGCCTTTAAAATTCAGATAAATTCCTCCCAGCCCGACTGCGTAAGCGTAGCTCCTCGACCAGTCAACCGCGGAGAATCCATCGCCCAGATCCTCTCCCGGCTTGCGGCTGTCTTTGAGCGCGAGAAGCCCGTTCTGCCACAGCCATGTATTGGTGTCAAAAGCGCGACGAAAGGGTCCGAAGCCATGATCGGAAAGCACAATCAACAGCGTATTCTCATCCACTTTGTCGAGGACCGGGCCCAGCAGCGCATCACAACGCTGATAATGCTCTTCGATGCGGGTGGCGAGTTCAGGAGAACGATCTGGCTCGAACCCTGGATTTTCGCGATCGCGGAAGCGCCACAGCATGTGCTGCACCCGGTCCGGCGTATCGAACAGCATGAAGAACAGGCCCTCGGTGAAGCGGTCGAGCTCAAACCGCATCGTGCGCTCGCGTTCGGCCAATACCAGCTCGCATTGCTGCAGGTATGCCGCCTCATCCAGCCGGCCATTGTTCAGGCCATTGTGATCTTCAGCCATTCCCAGCGTGGAAAAGAGGCCAATTTTCTCCGCCAGCTCCCGGGCATACTCGGCCGGAGCCGAAACCGGAAACATAGGCGCGGCCGGATCGAAGTTCACGGCGGAAAGGTAAAACTCCAGATGCGGCTCGAGCTGCCGGACATAAAATCGCGCAATACCACCGACCGACTGCAGCATCGAAAATTTGAATTTGAACCGCACCCATTCGCTCCAGCCTTTTTCCGGAACTTCGATCTTCGCGGGAGTTCCGCCGGTGTGGATTAAAAGTTTGTTGGCGCTTTTATCCACCTGCACGCGCACTTCGCAGAAGGTATCCCCTGCTGGCGAAGTCCTGGTGTTGCGAGGGCCAAGCACGCGCGTGGCAATCTCAGACCCGGAGTCGAGGAAAATGAGCTGCTCATTTTCGCGCGCCTCTGCGCTTCGATCCTGCGTGTAGAACGTTCCCTTACTCTGGCTGCCGCGCAGGTCGGGAACGCCAACTCCCGCCAGCATGCGGCCCTGAACAACTTCAGGCGGGAAGGTGCAGGGACAACGCAACACCGTGCTGGGAATTCCCGTCGCGGTGAGCGCCTGCCATAGGGGAACGCCCTGGCGCCGGTTCACCACGCGCGGTTGCGCCAGCATGCTCCTGGGCCGGTCGAAGCGGGTCAGGGCAACATCGGGCAAATAGGTTTCAGGATCGCGACAGATGAAATCGAAAATTCCGTGTCCGCCGGGATTGGTGCCGGTGACAAAAGAAGACCACGCTACGGGAGTCTGCGCGGGATACGTCGTTTTTAAACGCGAATAGCTGCCGGAGGCCCGGATTTTGGCGAGGTTGGGCAGCTCGCCGCGCTCCAGCATTGCTTCCACAATGCCGGGTTCGAGCCCGTCCAAACCGATGACAATTACTTTTTTGCGCAAACGGCGGACCCGAAATTACGGAGTGCCTTTGGAACTGTCTTTGGGAGCGGCAATTGGAGCGGGCTCGCTGGAGCCCGTAATTTTCCGCACGACCTTGAAAAAGATTCCAACCACTTTGTTCCAGAAGATCAACAAGAGGCCGAGAATGCTGGCCAGGCCGGAGGTGACCGTCATCACCTGGTCGGGACCCGCATACAGCGCCAGCAGTTCAAATTTCATGAAAACCCCTTCTGATCTTGTCTTGGGCCCAAGCTTACTATGATTTTACATGATCGAGGCCTCGCCTCACTGGTTACCCCTTAGCCGCGTGCATGCGGAACCGAAGAACCATGACTGCGGGACTATGACCCGCAGAACTATGACAATTCTGAGCGATAGAAATGCCGCCGTTCGAAAAGGCCCATGGGCAATTCAAAAACCTTGGTATCTCCGGGGGCGAAAGAAAACTGCTTTCCGCATTCCGGGCCGGGGCAGGTGGCGCCTACCGTATCCTTGTTGTTCTCGCGCGTCATTTCCCGTTCGACCACCACCCAGGTTCCACACTTGGGGCAGGTGATACATGAGCAGACAATCCGGTCAGACATTGGATTCATAGTGTAAATGATTTCGCCATTCCCAAAATATTCCGAAAGGTCAGGTCACTCCGTTTTCTTTTTTCCCGATTTCATTTGCCATTGGATATGCCGCAGAATGCCGAGCCATGCCTCAACGTCCGGCTCCGAAAGCTTGAGGCGGCGGACCATGCGACGAATCCGTTGCTCGGTCTCGGCCGCACGCTGCGGAAGCATATAGCTGCTGGTGCTCAGCACATCGGCCAGCAAGGCCGTAATGCGCTCGATGTCGCCTGCTTTCGCAGGCGCGTCTCCGGAGGCCTTCGCCGCGGCTCGGCTGTCACGAATCAATTCGTACAGGCAGATCGCGACCGCCTGGCCGAGGTTCATCGAGATGTTCCGCTCCAGGGTGGGGATGCGAATCAGCCAATGGCAGTAGCTCAAATCCTGCTTGGAGAGGCCGTACCGTTCCGAGCCAAATAAAAGCGCCACCGAACTGGACGCCATGTGTTTGCGAATCAATCGCCCGCCATTTTCCAGGCGTCGCAGCGGGTGCTGCAATTCCCGATGCCGCACTGCGGTCGTTCCCACCACCAGCGTGCAGTCTGCAACAGCGTCGGCGACGCTTTCGAATTCTTCCGCGCTCGCCAGCAGATCCTCGGCGCCGACTGCAGACACGGCTTGCCGGAATGCTTTTTCATACGGCGTCACGACTCGCAGACGGGAGAATCCGAAATTGCTCATGGCGCGAGCCGCCGCGCCCATGTTGAGCGGGTTGCGCGAAGACACCAGTACCACGCGCAGACGATCGAGTTGAAGGGGACCAATCAAGAATGGTTATTCTAGATTAATGTGGGCGCGAGCGCCCTCGCTCGTGCAGGAGCCGCCCCGGACCACGTAGGGACGGCAGCCCTCAACCGTCCGGTCGAGCGCAGCTCGACGATCTTGTGCCGGCGCAGAAAGTCGGAGAAGATGAGTCGGCGGAGCGTTGCTCCGCAGGATAGGCGGAGGTCGCTCTCCCCACGTGGTTCTTGGTGGCCAACTAATTCGTTCTTGCCGCTGCCGCACGGGCGAGGACGCTCTCGCCCACACTACGACGGCTTGTGGACCGATTCGGCGACGCGGATCAGCGCGGGCAGCACTCCGCCGATGGCGTCGTTGGGGTCGCCCAGGGAGAAATAGAGTTTGCTATAAAGTGGATAGAGTTCTTCATAGACGGGCTGCTCGGCCTTGTCAGGCTCAAAGACCCGATTCGGTGGGCAGATCTTTTTCTGTGCATCTTCGATCGTCTTGAACGTTCCGGCGGCGAGGAAGGCAAAGATCGCCGAACCCAGGCTGGTGACGCTTTTGCTCGGAACCAGCACCGGCCTTCCCAGCACATTCGCATAGACCCGGTTCAGAACGTCATTCTTCTGCGGGATGCCGCCGGCGTTAATCACGCGCTTGATGTTCACGCCGTTTGCTGCCATGCGGTCCAGAATCACGCGGGTATGAAAAGCGGTGCCTTCGATGGCGGCGAATAGTTCGTCCTGCGCCGTGCTCTGAAGATTCCATCCCAGCGTGATGCCGCGCAAATTCGGATTGACCAGCACGGTGCGGTCGCCATTGTCCCAGGTCATGCGCAGAAGCCCGGTTTGCCCCGCTCGATAATTTTCAAGGCCGCGGCTGAGGGTCGCGACATCGGTGCCGGCACGGGTGGCAATCGCATTAAAAATGTCGCCCACGGCGGAAAGCCCGGCTTCAATTCCGGTGCGCCCCGGATGCACACTCCCCTGCACCACGCCGCAGACTCCGGGAACAAGATTCACGGCAGGCGTGATGCCGATGATGCAGGTCGAAGTTCCGACCACATTCACCATGTCATCGGTCCCGCAGCCCGCTCCGATCGCGTCCCAGTGGGCGTCGAAGGCTCCTACCGGAATCGGAATGCCGGCTTTCAGGCCAAGCTTCTCCGCCCATCCCGTGGAGAGGGTTCCCGCGATCTGATCGGACGTCGCATATTCGCCATCGAGCTTTTCTCGCACTCCAGCCAGCAGCGGATCCACCTTGACCAGGAACTGCTCCGGCGGAAGGCCGCCGAGAGCGCGGTTCCACAGCCACTTGTGGCCCATGGCGCAAACACTGCGTTTCACTTTCTTGGGATCCGTGATACCTGCGAGCGTCGCCGCAACCATATCGCAGTGCTCGAAGGCGGAGGCGAAGTCAGGACGCTTTGCGGGGTTGTGCCGCAGCCAGTGCAGGAGTTTCGAAAATCCCCACTCCGATGAATACACTCCGCCGCACCACTGGATCGCTTCCAATCCCTCACGATGAGCGGCAGCTGTTATTTCCGCAGCCTCGCCCTTCGCCCGGTGGTCGCACCACAGGTAGTATTCCCCGAGCGGCTGCAGATTTTTATCCACCGGAATGACCGAAGAGCCGGTGGTGTCAAGCGCAATCGCTTCCACCTGGCCGCCCGAAATCCCGGCCTTCTTTATTGCTTCGCGCGTGGCGGAAGCGAGAGCGCGCATGTGATCTTCGTGCGCCTGGGTCGCGTACTCGGGGTCCTCGCGCTTGCGGTGCAGAGGGTATTCGGCGGTGGCGGATTGCAACAGGCCGCGCTCGCTGTCCACGATGGAAACGCGAACGCTTAGCGTTCCGAAATCGACTCCCGCCACAATCGCCATGATCAGTCCCGGCTGTTGCCCGGATGGTGGTACATATCCCAGTGGAGATAACGGGTGGTGGCTTCATAAACCGCCGGCGCCACACTGGAGAGATTCGCGGCCACGTGATGTTCAAATCCGTTCTCGCAGATGTAGTGCAGCAACTTCTGCATCTGCGGGATCTCGACCACGCCGGCGCCGCCGAAGGTATTCAGTGGGTCGTCGGTAAATCTTCCCTCGCCCACATAGCCCCGCATTTTGCCGGCAGTGTCGTCGGTGGAAAAGCGGGCAAAGCTCATCTTTTCCGGTTTGATCAGTCCCACGCAGGTGCCGAAGGTATTTTCCTTGCCCACGGTGCCGGCGATGATTTCCTGGAAATCCATCTTCACGGAACGGAAGAAATGCTTGGGCAGGTTGGAGCAGTGGAAGCAGACCGCCTTGTTCGGGTCCGCTCCGTAGTTATTGTTCCAGTCGAGCAGCGCCGAGGGCGTCTCCGACGCCAGACGCAGGGCATGCATGCCCAGCACACCGCAGATGTCCACTTCGCAGGCGCTCGAGAGCAGGCTGTCGCTCATCATGCTCATGACCGTGCAGGGCACTACGCCAAGGTTTTCCTCGATTGAAGTCCAGCACTGCACGGCGCTGATTTGTACTTCCGTGGCTGCCATCCATTGGTCCACCACGGCGCCGAGCTTCGCCATCTTCATCAGGGCCGCTGCCGGCACACCGCTTGAGTCCACGTATTTTTTGATCAATGCCAGTTTCGCCTGTGCGGCATCGTCATTGTCCTTCATGCGCTCGATGCGGCCGAGCACTTCCGAAAGATCAAGCGTCTCGATAGAAATGCCCTGCGATTCGAGAATCTTTTCGCTGTAGCGCACCGTATTGAAAGCCGTGGGGCGCGCGCCGATGGCTCCCACCCGCAGGTTGCGGAATCCGTTCACGATGCGACAGATCGCGGTGAACCACTGCAGGTCTTTGGCGAACTCCGGGGAGTCTGGGCTCTCGGTGTGCAGCGTGGTAATTGAATAGGGAATGCCGTACTGCCGCAGATTGTTACAGGCCGACATCTTGCCGCAGAAGCTGTCCCGGCGGAACGCGATCCCCATCTTCCCCGGATCGTCGGGCGTAGCCTGTATCAGCACCGGCACATGCAGGTCCGCCAGGCGCAAGGCGTCTGCAATCGCGCGTTCTTCGCCGAAATTCGGCAGAGTCACGATTACGCCGTCGATGCGGTCGCGATTCTTCTTGAAAAGGTCGGCACAGCGCCGCGACTCTTCCCGGGTTTCTACCGCTCCATAGTGGCTCTCTTCAGCAGAGAGCGCCACAACATCGATGCCGTCGGCCGTCAAGACCCGAATCATCTCTTCCCGGCCCGTCTTGGCCAGGTGATCCGGGAAAAAACCCCGGTTGCCTACGATCAGGCCCATCGTCATTTTTTTCTTAGCCATACCCTGCCTTTATAAGAATTGATACTTTAGGCGTGCCGTTTGGGAGCGAATTTCACGCAATAAACTAATCCGACCAGCAGAAGCACCGCTCCCCACCAGACGTTGGCATGCAAGCTGAACAGCACCACGTCCGGATTCACCGGTGGATTCATAACCTGGTAGATTCCTGCGGCGCAAATCAATGCGCCATTCACGGCCAGCGAGATGCCGATAAAGAACCAGATGGAAATCATGATGCGCGCCTCCCTCTACCAGAAAATAATATTCAGCACAAAGAACACGACCACCACAATGGCAGCCCAGAATAACGGCCTCTCGTACAGCGGGACATCCCCAATCGAGGGAATTTCAGTCTCGCCATACACCAGCCCCGTCAATTCGCTGGCCGGCACGGGCTTGGTGGCCAGGCTCACCACTACGGTAACCGCCACGCACACCAGGAAAGACCAGAGCGCCTGGTACATATCCTGGGCCAGAGCCTTGGCATGCGGCGACAGCGCCACATACCGCAGTGCCGTGGGATCGAGTTTCACCCACGCCCACATCCCAATGGATGAAACGGTTCCGCACAGCAATCCCCAGAAGCCGCCAGACCCGGTGGCCCGCTTCCATAACATTCCGAGAATGACGGTTCCAAACAAGGGCGCGATGAAGAAGCTGAAGAGCGCCTGCACATAATCCATAATGCTGGCGAACTGCATCACGAGGTACGCCGTTCCCACACTGATCAAGACGCCAACCACCGTGGTCCAGCGGCCCATGCTCACGTAGTGACTGTCGGTGCCCTTGCTGTTGATGAGCGGGCGGTAGATGTCATAGGTCCAGACGGTGGTAAATGCGCTGACATTGCCCGCCATGCCCGACATAAAACCCGCAATGAGAGCGGTAATTCCCAACCCCAGCAGGCCGGGGCCACAGTAGCGGGCCAGCATAAGAGGAAGAACATCGTTGTAGCTATGTTGACCGGTCGCCGCTGCAATCGACTCCGGCACCAGTTTCATCGGCAGCACGGCCAGGCCCAGCAGTCCGGGCAGGATTACGATGATCGGCACCAGCATCTTAAAGCCGGCGCCAATGATGGGCGCCATCTCGGCGCTGCGAATGTCTTTCGCGGCAAGGATGCGCTGCACCACCAGAAAGTCCGTCGTCCAGTAGCCCATCGAAATGACGGAACCCAATCCAAATACGATGCCCGTCCAATGGATACCCATCGGATTGGAGGTGAACGAACCCAGCCCAGACCACAAATGTACGTACTGTTCCGACGATCTGGCGGCAATCTGCATCTTGAGATTGGTCCAGCCCCCGGCTTCGTACAAGCCGAGAATCGGAATCAGTAATGCTCCGGCCCAGATCAGAAAAAACTGCAGGACCTCGTTAAAGATGGCAGAGCGCAATCCGCCCAGCGTGACGTAAATCGCCACCGTGAGCGACGAAACCCAGATGCTGAAATTGATGTCCCATCCCAGCACGATCTGCATGACCTTGGCCATGGCAAACATGTTCACGCCGCTCATCAGCACGGTCATGAACGCGAATGACACGGCGGAGAGCGCGCGGCTGGGCTCGCCGAAACGCAACTTCAAATATCCCGGAACCGAGTGGGTCTTGGAGATGTAGTAAAACGGCATCATTACCAGCGCCAGGAAGAGCATGGCTGGGATGGCGCCAACCCAATACCAGTGGGTCGCCATGATGCCGTACTGGTAGGCCGATCCCGCCCACCCCATCAATTCGAGAGCACCGAGATTGGCCGAAAGGAAGCTGAGGCCGGCGACCCAAGCCGTCATCTCGCGGCCGGCCATGAAGAAGTCTTCACCCGTATTCGACTGCCCTCGCAGGTAGAAACCGATGGCGAGAACCAGGGCGAAGTAGAAAGCAATAATGATGACGTCCACAGTGGACAAATGCACAAGCTGGGTTGCGGCGAACATCGCTAAAGCTGGCATCATTTCTTATCCTTTGCCTGCCCGTAATACGCGCTGGAGCCGTGTTTCCTCAAGTAGTGCTTGTCGTGCAACCCGCTGCCCGCGGGCTTCGCTGCCGGATCGATATTGACGGTGAAAAATGCCATACGGGCCACTGCCTCGAGAATCACCGCGTTATGCGAGGCTGCGGCTGGATCCGGCCCCCATGCGAAGGGTCCATGATTTGCCACCAGCACCGCTGGTACCGACGCATACGCCACCTTCTCAAAGGCCCGAACAATAGCATGTCCCGTGTTTTTCTCATACTCGGACGCAATCTCCGCATCCGCCATCACATCCGTGACCGGCACCGGACCATAAAAGTAGTCGGCGTGGGTGGTGCCGAAGCAGGGGATGGAGCGGCGCGCCTGCGCCCAGGAAGTCGCATATTCGGAATGGGTGTGAGCGACTCCGCCAATTTCTGGAAAGGCCCGATAGAGGACAAGATGAGTGGGTAGGTCGGAGGAGGGCCGCAAATTGCCTTCCACGATCTTGCCCTCGAGATCGGTAACCACCAGGTGCTCTGGTTTCATCTCCTCGTAAGGAACTCCGCTGGGCTTGATAACGACCAGGTTCTGGTCCCGGGCGATACCGCTGGCGTTGCCGAAGGTATAAAGCACCAACCCTCGCCGTACCAGTTCCAAATTCGCTTCCAGGACCTGTTCCCGCAACCGAGGCAAAAGCATAGTAAAAACTTGAATTTCCGGAGAAACTATTGTCGAGCGGGTAATCGTTTACTACAGCAGCCCAAAATAGTGTACGTAAGTGTTTTTGTCAATCGCCTATATCGAATAAACCGATTTTGCTATGGCCTGAAAAGCCGATGATTTTGAAAATCGACCGGTTGGGCCGGCAGGGCAGCGCACACAGCCGGCGATTCCTCATCCGGGGAGAAACGCTGCATCACACGGCCTCATAATCTTTCTCCCACATGTTGAGGGTGTGGCCGCGCGACGCACGAAGATATTGCGTTACCACGCTCCACTTCAGTTTAAGAGCCAAAATCATCAACGAAACGGTGGGATAACGTTTACATGCTAGAATCCCGCTTAGAAAGACGCTGGCAACCCTCATGGACATACGGGAGATCGCCAAAAGAGCAAAAGTTTCGACCGCCACAGTCTCCCGGACCATCAACCGGGTTCCGACCGTGAATCCCGTTCTATCCAAGCGCGTCTGGAGCGTAGTTGAAGAACTCGGGTACTACCCGAATACGCAGGCCCGCGCGCTGGTTTCTGGGCGCAGCCGTATTTTTGGCTTGATTATTTCCGAGATCACCAACCCGTTCTTTCCGGAGATCGTTCAAGTCTTTGAAACCATAGCGGTGCAGAACCGCTATGAAATCCTCCTCACATCCACCGGAAATGATCCCAAACGGATGGAAGGTGCCGTCCGGCGCATGATTGAACGGCGGGTGGAGGGCGTTGCCATCATGACCTTCGGCATGGAAGAAGTGCTGCTCGAAGATCTGAAGCTCAGGCAGGTACCCCTGGTTTTTGTGGACGTCGGGCCGCCCTGGCCCCGGGTGAGCAATATACGAATCGACTATCTACACGGGATACGACAGGCAGTCCAGCATCTGGCCGCGTTGCGGCACAGGAAGATCGCCTTCATCACCGGACCCCTTCGCCTCAAATCGGCTGTGGCCAGGAAACAGGCGTTTCTGCGCTCCATGCAGGAAATCGGCCTCGAAACGGACCCGAGTTTGATCGTCGAAGGCGACCATACCCTGGAGGGCGGAATGGCGGCCTGTGCCCGTTTGCTGGCTGGCCCGATTCAACCCACAGCGGTCTTTTGTTCGAACGATATGACGGCGATCGGCGTGATGCGAGAGAGCCACGACGCCGGCATCGTGATTCCCCGCGACCTTTCCGTGATTGGATTTGACGACATTCGCCTGGCGCAGTTTGTGTTGCCACCGCTGACCTCGGTGCAAATGTCCCAGCCTGAACTGGCAAGGCTCGCGTTCAACGCACTCATGTCCGAAGTTGAGCGCGAGGCGCCGATACCCAAGGGAACCGAGTACCCGTTGAAGACAAATCTTGTACTACGTGAATCGACCAGCCTGATTTCGGGAGCCTCGAAGCGGGCGGAGCCGCTGCAAAAACGCCCTGTGCCGCTGGCACAAGAGGGTTAGGGCTTAAGACGAAGTGCCGTAGATCAGGAACTCTCCCATCTGCAAATCCCACTTCATGGTTTCTCACCGCACGACTCCTGCTGGGCGATCCTCTAGTCGATCTTGTGGTCGATCCTACGTTACGCTCCCCATTGAATGACCGCGTAGGAGCGGGCCGGAACTTCGAACTTCGCCCGTCCTCCGGCGATCGACGGCTTGTCCAGAGTTCGCGGAGCCACTTTTTGCGGCGCGTCGAAGCTGTTGAAGGCTTTCAGATCGTCGCCGGTCAGAAGCATGGACGAGAGGGTTCGGGCCGGCGTTTTGTCCTGCCAATTCACTTCGATCACGTGCGGCTTCGACAAATCCCGGTTCAACACAAAGAGGGAAATCTTGCCGTCCTCCGTACTGACTGTTCCGGCAACGTCCAGGTACGGAACCTGTCCCATCCCCGAGACGTCGTAGGTCGGTGAATCGACCAGAAGATTGAGCACCGAGCCGCGCGCGAACTGTAGGGCCCAGCTGTAAGGATAGTAAATCGTCTGCCGGAACATGCCAGTCGGGTTGGTCATGATGGGTGCGATCACATTGATCAACTGCGCCAGGCACCCGATCTTCACTCGATCGGCATTCCGCATCAGCGAGTTGAGAATTCCGCCCACCAGCAGCGCATCTTCGAGGTTGTAGACTTCCTCGAGCAAGTGCGGCGCTTCTTTTCGATGACCAGTCACGGCGTCACCGCTGCGGGCTCGATACCAGACGTTCCACTCGTCGAACGAGAGCCATAGTTTTTTCGGCGAACGCTTGTGCCCGCGCACCAGGTCAACCACCGCAAGCGTTTCCGCGATCTGTTTTTCCATGCTCAGATTCATGGCCACAAACTTCGAGCTGTCGCTGCCGGTTTCTTCGGGAGTATTTCCGATGTAACGATGCAGTGAAAGCGCATCGACGTACTCGTAACACTGCTCCAGAACCTCACGGTCCCACTCCAGGTAAGTCGGCATTCCGGGTCCGCTCGATCCGCAGGCAATGAGATTCAGAGACGGATCGACAGCGCGCATCTGGCGGGCCGCGTCCTGCGCCTTCATTCCGTACTCGGTCGCGGTTACGTGCCCGATTTGCCAGGGCCCGTCCATTTCATTTCCCAGGCACCAGTTTTTTACATTGTGGGGCTCGGCCACGCCATGCTTGCGGCGCAGATCGCTCCATTGCGTGCCCTGCGCAATGTTGCAATATTCCACCAGTGCGGCCGCCTGTTCGGGAGTGCCCGTGCCCAGGTTCAGGCCCATCAACGGCTTGGTCCCGACCAGTTTGCACCAAGCCATAAATTCGTTGGTGCCGAACTGATTGGTATTGAGTGAATCCCAAGCTTTGTCGAGCACCCGGGGACGGTTTTCCTTGGGGCCGATGCCGTCCAGCCAGTTGTAACCCGAAACAAAGTTCCCGCCGGGATAGCGGACGATGGGAACGCCGAGCTGCCGCACTTCGTCCATCACGTCCTTGCGTAAGCCGTTCGAATCCGACAACTTCGAACCGGGATCGTAGATCCCCTCATAGATCGCCCGGCCGAGAACCTCCAGAAACGACCCAAACAGGTTGCGATCCAGAGGAGCCACGACTCGCCGCGTGTCCACATAGACCTTTACAACGTCGGCGGAGGTTGGAGGCGGAGTCTGTGCGGACAGGAAACGGCCGAACGAAAGATTCGCGGAACAAACTACTCCTGCCGTGGAAGCTTGACGCAGAAAACGTCGGCGAGTGGGCGAAAACATGTTGGGTTCAGCTCCTGGCGAATTTACTTCCGGGCCGGAAGATAGTAATCGCTGGCTGCGGCTTTCGCCATGCTTTTCTTGCGCACGCTTCTTCGTGCGAGGATTTCAGCGAAAAGGGATTGGGGCAGTTGATCGTTTCCGGTTGCGGGTTTCTGGTTTCCGGGTTTCAGTTTCCGGTTTCTGGTTTCTGGTTTCTTCAAGAAATGCCGCTGGCGACAGAAAGCGGCCTCTGTCATCCTGAGCGCAGCATCCGCGTTAGCGTGCGACATTGCCGCCGGATGTCTGTACGGAAACTGTTCGGAAAGCGTGCGGGAACTGGAACGCTCGCAGCTACCTCGACCCTGCACGCATTCAGGTCGAGGCCTTCTCAGTTGGATGAAGCGGAGGCGGATCCCGACGCGGAGGTGGATCCCGGCGCGGAAGCGGGGGTGATGGCTTCGGCGGAAGCCCGTGCCGCCAGCGGCCGGTAACCATTCCGGGTCCGGACATGACATCCTCTGGCCCGTTCGCCGACCAGCTTCACGGTAATCGCGCGCCATCCGCGATTGGGATTCGCCTGCGGGTAGTAGCTCAGCGAATACAGATGTTCCAGATCGTTGCGGATCGAAGCGAACGCTTTCTGCTGCTGTTTCCAGGTTTTGGCAAAATACGCTTCGCCGCCGGTGGCGGCGCTCATGCGCTTGAAAACCGTGCTGGATACGGGTTCCAGCTTGGCCTCCCTGGTGCTGATCATGTAAATCGGAATGCCCTTCGACTGCGCCAGCTCCGCCACGTCTTCCGGCGGGACCATGCTGTAGTTATCCGGGCCGTTGGAGAAGACCACGATCACTTTCCGGCCGGTGTTCTGGCCAGCGTCCCTGACTGTCATCAACAGCGCGTTGTAGAGAGCAGCATCATCCCCCGCGACGGTGGTGCGAACGCCGCGCAAAACCTCGGATCGATCCGCGGTCAAAGTGGTGGCGCGCGAAAGATCACGGCTGTAGGAATAAAACGCCACCCGGTCGGGATTGCCCAGCGACCGGACAAACTCCGCAATCGCGTCCTGGGCGAAGACAAATCCGCGATACATGTAGTTGCTGGTGTCGAACAGGATGAAAACGTTGGCGCCCGCCATCATGGAGCCCAACTCGGAGCTAAGCTCGGAGGATTCATCCGCAGATTGCGAACCATCTTTCGGCCGGGTGCGGAGCGCTCCGGGTCCGCTTTCGGACCCGTTCTCAGTCACTCTGCGGGTGGCTTCGTTGCCTTCGCCGAAGGTTGCAACTCTCTGCGGGATGCCGTCCTCGGTCACCACAAAATCCGAAGGACGAAGGCCGGTGACATAATTACCCTTGTTATCCATCACCGCCACGTTCAACTGCACCATGTTCACTTCGACCCGAATCTTTGTTTCCGTGTCCTGGGCCGGAATTTGCCCAGTGCTGCCAAGAAGCACAGCCCCAAGAGTCAAAATAGTGAGTGGAAATCGGTTTGCCATATCTCTGTTCACCCTGCCCAGCCTTTTCGGATCTGGGATCTTAAAAAATTCAGACCACCGGAAAATCGCCTACTGCATGTTCGCAGGTGCGGTCGTGGTGGATGCCACCTTGGGCAACGAACTGATCTTGCCGTGCCGGAATTCGTCACCCGTTTCCCGCATGGCCCGCAACATCGCCGGCCAATCCTCGAAATCGGTGGCAAAAATCTTTTCCACCATGCGATAGGTAAGCTCCGGAACCAGCCGGTTCAACATCGCGGGAGAATATCCCTGTTCGTCCGCCAGCCGGGCCCAATATAAATTGTTGGAATCCCATGACTCGGCAAGCAGCCGGCTGGAATAGCCCATGAATGCGGGGAACGGCTTCAGGTTGAGCAATTCCCGGGAATAACTTTGCGCCAGCGCGGGATGAGGAACTCCGAAATCCGCGGACAACCGTTTCCAGTTCACTTCCGCCGGATACTGGGTTGAAAGATTCTCAAGTTCCTCTCCGGCCTTTCCCCAATGGCTCGATGGTCCGGGGAACTTCTGCCGGTACTCCGCCGCCAGGAAAAAGGTCTCGCCCGGCATGACCCGGGAAAGCGCCTCATCCACGGCTCCCGCGCGCAAGGCTTTTTCAACTCGCTCGGAACGTTGCGGAACCATGCGTTGGGAAAGAATGTCCATTACCGTTCGCCGCAAAGCTTCGTCCTGCGCCGAGGCAGACAAAAGCTCTTCGCCGGTTCGTTGATAGAGAGCGACCGCGTGCAATTCGTTTCGAGTTACGCCCCACCAGCGCGGCAGGGTTGCACTGCTCATCAGGCCCGGCACCAGCTCGTGCCAGATCAGGGCCTGAACGTTGGCCGGCACAATGAAATCCTGCTCGGCTTCCGCCAGCACGAAAGGCAGATCGGCCAGGGACCCGGCCAGATGCGCGCCGCCGCCCGCCGGCAATCCCGAGCCGAAGACATGCGGCACGCGCCAGGACTGCCCTCCGCCCAGTGCCATCTCGCCCGAAAAATCGTGGGAGCGAACGAAAAGCGGATTGTTAAGCAGGATCTGCGCACCTGGCGGCTCGTAGTAGGCGTAGTTCAAGCCCACCAGCGTGTCGCGCAGGAAAGGCACGACCAGGCCGCGCGCTTCTTCCAGATCCTTAGGGGAATTTCGGGCTTTGATGATTTTCGCGAGATCGGTGTGGGTCTGCAAGGAACTGTGCCGCACGTTGTAGAAGCCGGCGGCCCACTCGCCGCGTTCGCTGGCGGTAAACATCGGGCGCGGCATTTCGAATTCACGCAGTTGTCCGGCAAGCGGAATCAGGCTGTCGCCGACGTCCTTGCCTTGCGCCAGCTCATTCAGCCCGTCTCCCAAAGCCAGCAGGGTGTCGAGCGAGACCAGGCGCTGACCGTCGATGACGGAGCGTATTCTGTCCGCCACTTCCTGCCGTACTTTTTGATCGCCGGCATAAATCTGGTTCGGGCCCGCCAGCATGGAGATGACTTCGTCCTGGGAAAGATCGGTTCTGCCGGCTGCGGAGCGCCACAGTTCCCGCACCGAAGCATGAGAGGAGTCATAGAGCTGCGATGCCGATGCCGCCCCGGCCGCGAATGGACGAATCACTGCCTGCCAGGATTGATTCTGACTCGCCTCCGGAATCTGTCCCTGGCGGGCGAGGATCTGCCACAGTCCTACGTTGGCTTGAAAAATTCCCAGAGCGTTGGCGCGCAGCGTGATATTCGGAATGTGGTCGATCGCCTCGGCTGCGACAATGAACCGGCTGATGGATTCGTCATTCAGGCTGTGGAACTCGGAGAAGATCAGATACTGGGTGCCGAAGCGCGAATATTTCTCGCCCAGCAACTGGACCGTCTGTGGGCTCAAAGCCTGCCCTTCCGGCCGGGCGCCGTCGATGGCACTAAGGGTTAAATAAATCCGCAGAGGCCCGTCGTCGGAACTTTGCCGCGAGAACGCGAACAGGGATTCCACCAGCTGATCGGGATTGTTCCAGTGGCTGGCCTGCCGGCTCCACTGGCGGACGATTTTGGAATCGGTCTTCTGCTGAAGAATGTGCTCCCAGACTTGCAGGTTTCCCGGAACTCTTGCCTGGCCGGAGGAATCCAGGTTGAGGCGGGTTACGAGGAGTAGAAGGTCTGGATCGGGCCGGAACACCGGCCGAGCCGGGCCGGGCTCCGTGTTCCGTCCGCGCAACGCTTCATAGAAGCGAGGTAGGCGGTGGGCGTCGGTAAAGTAGGCCTGCTGGACCAGGGGCAGCCGCGACAGGGTATCGAAATAAGCCGCCAGCCATCCGTCATCTTTCGCCAGCAAACGCGCGATGAACTGCCCGGGCAAATCAGGACTGGCTCCCGCCAGCTCCTTCCATGCACCCTCGGCGGCAGCTCCTCCGGGCACTATCACGCGCCCTTTCCGAATGGAAATGTGGCTGCTGTAGAAATCGAGCACGGCGGCAAAAGGAAGCAGTTTCGGTATGCCCTCGGACTGCCGCAGGCTTGCACTGGTTTCCGTATCCATACGGGCCATGGCCCAGTACAGCCGCGCCAGCGTCGCGTCGTCGAGGAGGGCGTCCATCACGTTGGCGCCCGAGGTCCAGTCTGCTGCCGAAAACAACAGCGGCACCTGCGAGACAGGGTAGGGATAACTGAAAGGCTTGCCGTTTTGCAGCGTCTGCTCCAGGTCGGCGAGCGGAAACCCGGAATCGATCGTCAGGAAGGCGGGTTCGGGATCGGCAGTCTCGAGCGCGGCCCCTTTCCCACAGGCTTCATGCAGCCGGTAACCCAGGATTCCCAGCAGCGGCCCCGCCTGATCACAACTGGAGACCCGGATGACGCCTTCCGGGCCAGCGAGAGCAACCAGCTGCCGGGCCTGATCAACGTATCGCTTGAGCAAAACCAGATACTCGGTGGGACGCCCCGTCCTGTCCTTGCGCCCCTCATAACCTTCGACCGCAATATTTCGGGCGAGAAGGGGCATCACCTCTTCCGGGGAGATCTTTTGGCTGACTCCCGCCATGCGCAAAAATGAGCGCATCGGCCCGGGGATGGCAACGCTCGATCCGGAGAGGTTATTCCCCGCAGTGGCCTTCGCGCTGGGGTCGTCCGATGGCGGAGCAGGGGAAAAAGCAAAGCCCAATGTGTAAACGCTTGCACTGAGGAATAAAAAGGCCGAAAGAGAAGCCCATAGCAGAAGACGAGGAGATTTCACGGCTGGCCCTTCCTTCACTTCGTAGGCACGACTCGTTGCTGAATTCAGCAGGGATGCCAGGGACTAGAGACTGAGAAGGATATCTCGCCAGTGACGTCAGGCTTTTGACCCGGGCCTAAATGCCGCCACCGCGCCGGAATCGAACTAAGCTCGAATACTTTGTGTTCCGCCCCCGGAGCCTAGCTTTTGTGTTTGTCAAGATAGATCATCTTGCTCCCGATGCCAACCCCATTTTTCTTCTTTTTTTGGGGTTGTCGTCCCTCGAAGGAAACGGGCTCGCAACCGACCCGATAAGCAGTTTCGGACAGATCCGTGTCAGAGCTTACTGTCAATTCTGACAGTGCGGCCGGATTGGCCCGGCGGGGGCTGGGAGCGCTGGTCTAATCCTGAGCGACAAAAAGCAGCCAGCCCCTCTGCTGCCCTAGCTGCCAACTCCCGCGGACTGAAAACTCGCAACCGCTCCCTGCAAGCCCCTCTCATAGTTTTCGATCAGCTTGTCCCACGTGGCATTCGCTTTAGAATCAATCAATTTCCTTGACGGGTCGGCGTCGAACCAGGCCAGCGATTCGCGGATGCCCTGGGCAAAGCTGGTTGTCGCCAGATAGCCCGGCACGAAGCGCCTGATCTTCGCATTATCGAAGACCACGCTCACGGCTTTATCTCCGACCAGGGTGCCCTCCATCTCCGGCAAACACGCGACCATGAAATCGGAGGATATATGGACGATTCGGGGCTCCACTCCAACCGCGGCCCCCACGATGCGATAAAGCTGGTCCCAGGTCAAAACCTCGTCCGTGGTGATGTGAAATGCATGCCCAATCGCTTTTTCGTGCCCCAGCAGCCCGACAAATCCCTTGGCAAAATCGCTGTTATGCGTAATCACCCAGAGCGACGAACCGTCTCCGGGCACAATCACCTTTTGTCCCTTGAGCATGCGGTCCACAACCGTGTACGAGCGCTCCCAGCTGTTGATCACCAGGGGAATCAGGTTCTCGCCGTACGTGAGGGACGGACGGACAATGGTGACGGGAAAGCCTTCTTCCCGGTAAGCCCGTAGCAGGCGATCTTCACACGCAATCTTGTTCCTGGAATAGTCCCAGTGCGGATTGGCCAGCGGCGTGGATTCCGTGATCAGATAGTCGGTGGCGGGTTTCTGATAGGCACTGGCCGAGCTGATGAAAATATACTGGCGGGTCTGCCCGCGAAACACTTCGAGGTCGCGCTCGATGTCTGCCGGAGCGAATGCGATCCAGTTGACCACGACATCGAAACGGCGTTTCTGCAGGACCCGCGAAACCGCGGATGCGTCATTGATGTCCGCTTGGACTATTTCAGCTTCACCGAAATCCGCGCCGGCGGCATGCTTGCCTCGCGTGAGCAGCGTGAGGTTGATGCCGCGGCTTAACGCCAGCCGGGTGCAGGCACTGCTGATGATTCCGGTCCCGCCGATAAAGAGTACGTTCATGCGCCCTGTTCTATCAGAATCCTCGGACGGTTTTCACAGATTCTCGAAAAAATGAGGAATGGCGGACGGGCGTCACGCCGTCAGGACGGCAGATGAAACCCTGCGGTGACGCGCGTTCTCAACCTACTCAACCGGGGATATGATTTTTTGAGTTTACAGAAGGTGGATGGCTGGCGTACAAAGTGTTGCCAACCCATTTTATCGGCAATTTAATCGTTTCAATAAGCACCCGGCTGAGTTCTCCGAGCCGGAGCGTAAAAATCTGGAGGGTGCACTGATGCAGCAACCAAACATAGGTTTCTATGGCCATGTGAAGCAGTATCACAACCTCAAGGCTGAGATCGATCAGGCCATTCTTGACGTGCTGGAGAGCGGCAGCTACGTGCTGGGGCCGCAACTGGTCAAGTTTGAACAAGAACTGGCGCGCTATATGAAAACGCAGGACGCCGTGGGGGTCAACTCCGGCACTGACGCTCTGTGGCTGGTGTTTCTGGCTCTCGGGCTTGGCCCTGGCGACGAAATCATCACCACTTCGAATACATTTTTTGCCACCGCCGAAGCCATCTGGCTGGCCGGCGCGACGCCGGTATTCGTGGACAGCGATCCCCGGACACGCAACATCGACGTCTCCAAGATCGAAGCCGCCATCACCGCAAAGACCCGCGCCATCGTACCCGTCCATCTATATGGCCTGACCGCGGACATGCCCGAAATCGGGCGTATCGCCAAGGCGCACAACTTGTTCGTGATCGAAGATTGCGCCCAGGGCATCGGCGCTCGCGGCGATAATTTTGAGATTGGAGAAATGAGTGACGCCGTCTGCCTGAGCTTCATCATCCAGAAAAATCTGGGATGCTTCGGGGATGGCGGAGCCGTAGCCACGAACAGCCAGGAACTGGCGGCCAGCATCCGCACGCTGCGCAACCACGGATCGACCAAGCGTTCGCACCACAGCATCGGTTACAACAGCCGCCTGGACGATATCCACGCGGCCGTCTTGCGCGTCAAACTGAAACGGGTTGACGAGTGGAGCGAAAGGCGGAGGGAGATCGCTTGTCTCTACGACGAAGGACTGGCTGGCGCCCCGATCGCTCTTCCTCTCACGCCGCGCGGCTATTCGCATGTCTATCATCTGTACGTCATAGACAGCGACGACCGGGACGGCCTGCAGGCTTATCTGCAGTCGAAAGGCGTCACAGCCCTTACTCACTATCCCATTGCAATCCACCAGCAGGAAGGCTTTCCCTGGGGACACGCGGTCCGAGTGGGCTCGCTTCCGGAAACGGAAAAGTCCGCCGCCAGCGTTCTATCGCTTCCCATGTATCCCGAACTCACCAACCAGGAAGTGGAACGCGTAATCACGGAAGTCCTGAACTGGGCAGACAACCACCAGGCCCTAAGCCGCAAGGCAGTGTAGTCACGGGTCTTCAATGTGGGGGCGAGAATGTGGGCGCGAGCGCCCCGCTCGTGCGGCGTCATCCGTGGCGCCGCGGCGCAAGCGCGACACTCGCTCCAACATTGAACGCCGCGAATCGTCGGTCGTTCACAACCTGACTTTTCCAATCCGTCGTTTACAATCTCGACATGGACTTCGGACCCAGCAATCCTTTTTACGCGCAAAGCAGTTTGCCGTATCAGGCCCCGCCTTTCGACCAGATCAAAGACAGCGACTACCAGCCGGCGATTGAAGCAGGCATGGAAGAGCAGCGCCAGGAAATACGCGCGATCGCGGATAACCCATCCCCGGCGACCTTCGACAATACTCTGGTCGCGATGGAAAAAAGCGGCCAGTTATTTAACCGGGCGATGGCTGCATTCAACGCCGTCACCGGCGCGAACCTGAATCCTGAACTGCAGAAGGTTCAGGACTTTGAAGCGCCGCGGCTGGCCGCGCATCACGACGCGATCTTCCTAGACGCCAGATTGTTTCAGCGCATCGCAGCGATTTACGAAGGGCGCGAATCGCTGCGGCTCACTCCCGAGGCGCTTCGCCTGGTGGAGTTCTATTACAAGAAATTTGTGCACTCCGGCGCGAAGCTCTCTGATGCCGACAAATCCGAATTGAAAAGCCTGAACGAAGAGGAATCCACCCTTTCCAACGCCTTCATTACTAAACTGCTGGCCGCCAACAAGGACTCGGCCTACGTCGTGAAGGAGAAAGACGCGCTTGCCGGTTTAAGCGACGCGGAAATTACCGCCGCCAGCCTGGCCGCAAAGGAACGCAAGCTGGAGGGTTACCTGCTTCCTCTGCATAACACGACGCAGCAGCCCGACCTGGATTCGCTACGCCACCGCGCTACTCGCCAGGCAGTGTTCGAAAATTCCTGGAACCGCACCGCGCGCGGGGGTGCGAACGATACGCGCGAGATCGTCGCCCGTCTGGCTCAACTTCGATCGCGGAAAGCCAGGCTTTTAGGGTTTCCCAGCTATGCCGCATGGAAACTGGAAGACCAGATGGCCAAAACGCCGGCGGCCGCGTTGAAGTTCATGGATGCGCTGGTGCCGGGAGCAACCGAAAACGCCGCGCGCGAAGCCCGGGACATTCAAGCCGCGATCGACGCACAAAGCAGCGGATTCGCGTTGCAGCCGTGGGACTGGAACTACTACGCCGAGCAAGTCCGTAAAGCCCGGTACGACATGGACGAGTCCGAGATCAAGCCCTACTTTGAGCTGAACAGCGTTCTCGAAAATGGAGTTTTCTATTCTTCCGGCCAGCTCTTCGGACTCAGCTTCCATGAGCGCAAAGATTTTCCCGTGTATCACGACGAGGTCCGCGTTTTTGAAGTGTTGGATGACGGCAAACCGCTGGCGCTCTTTTATGTCGATTTCTTCAAACGCGACAATAAAAACGGCGGCGCCTGGATGAGCAACTTTGTGGACCAGTCCAGGCTGATGGGCACCCGGCCGGTGGTGTACAACGTCTGCAATTTCAGCAAACCGGCGCCCGGAGAGCCCGCGCTTCTCAGCTTTCAGGATGTAATTACCCTGTTCCATGAGTTCGGCCATGCACTGCATAGCCTGCTCGCGGACGCTGAATTCCCGACACTCTCCGGTACCGCCGTGCCCCGCGACTTCGTGGAGTTCCCGTCGCAATTCAACGAGCACTGGGCGAGCTACCCGGCCGTGTTCAACAATTACGCGAAGCACTACCAGACCGGTGCAGCCATGCCGGAGGAGCTCGCGGAAAAGATCAGAAAGTCAGCCACCTTCAACCAGGGCTACGCTCTCACCGAAGTGCTGGCGGCGGCGGAACTCGACATGCAGTGGCACACCCTGCCGGATAGCGCTCCGTTGCAGAACCCCGAAGCGTTCGAAGCCGAGGCGCTGAAAAAGACCAACCTGGCGTTGAGTTCCGTGCCGCCCCGTTACCGCTCTACCTACTTCGCGCACATTTGGGGCGGAGACTATGGGGCGGGGTACTACGCCTACCTGTGGGCTGAGATGCTGGACGATGATGCCTTCCAGTGGTTTGAGGATCACGGCGGACTCACCCGGGCAAATGGCGATCGTCTTCGCCGGATGGTGCTTTCGCGGGGCAATACCGAAGACCTTGCCAGCTTGTACAGGGAATGGCTCGGGCGCGAACCCAGCATCGAGCCCATGCTTAAAAAGCGCGGCCTGGTCGAACCCGCCATGTCGAAATAGCCGACGCGTTCCGCTCCGGCTATTTCAGGAACTTTCCCTGCTCGAGTTCCTGAAATGCCTGCCGCAGCTGCTCCTGCGTGTTCATCACGATGGGGCCGTACCATGCGACCGGCTCTTCCAGCGGTTTTCCTGAAACCAGCAGAAACCGGATACCATCGTCTCCGGCTTGCACGGTGACTTCGTCGCCGCGATCGAACAGGATGAGAGACCGGTTGTCGGCTTCGACCGGAGGAGTCGTATCCGACCATTTCACCGCTTCAGTCGGGACGGCCAGCGGGCCTGACGCATTGCAGAATTTCCCTGCGCCCCCGAACACATAGGCAAAGGCGTGGCGGCTGGTCTCTACCGGAAGCGTTTTCCTCCGTCCGGGTGCGACAGAAACATCGATATAGATCGGATCGGTGGCGATTCCATCCACCGGACCTTTCTTCCCCCAGAATGTTCCGCAGACGACACGCACGTGGGTGCCGTCATCATCCTTGATCTCCGGGATATCCAGTGCTTTCACTTCCTGGTACCGGGGCGCGGTCATTTTCTGGTCCGACGGAAGGTTGGCCCACAACTGGAAACCATGCATCCGGCCGGAGGCATCGCCCTTGGGCATCTCCTGGTGGATGATTCCGCTGCCCGCGGTCATCCACTGCACGTCGCCCGAGGCGATCGCCCCCCGGTTTCCCATGCTGTCGCCGTGCTCCACCGTGCCGGCGAGAACGTAGGTGATGGTCTCAATCCCGCGGTGAGGATGCCACGGGAAGCCCGCCAGGTAATCCTCCGGAACGTCATTGCGGAAGTCATCGAGCAGCAGAAAGGGATCAAAGTCAGAGGTGTTTCCGAAGCCGAAGGCACGACGCAGATGCACGCCGGCGCCTTCCATGGTCGGTTTCGCTTTCACCAGGCGCTTGACGGGTCGAATGGACATATTTGGCCCTTCCGCACTGGAAGTCTGAGGCGCATCCGGTCAATTTTGACCAGTCCTCAGCCGCCAGCGGTTCGATAATGCAAGAAGCTAAATTCTACCAGTGGGTCTATGCTGATGGTTGGATTACCGCATCAAAATGGACGGATTGAAGTTCTGCTTTCAACCAGCCGCCAGCGTGTAATGCTCAAAATTCCTCAACCCCGATCGCAGGATGCATGAACCCGATACTTTGGGTCTTCGAGTTTGTTTTCAGGTGCCGCCACACCCAGATGAGCCGCGTCTTCACCATCAAGGGGAGAACCTACCAGGTGTGCTTCAAATGCGGCAGAGAGTTCGACTGCCCTCCCTCCGACATTTCCGGAAGATGAACTTCGAGGGGTGCCTGCTTCGCTGTGCGCGCAATCTGCCTGAGCGGAGCTGGCCGAGGTCAGAGGTGATCCCGGCCAGCATGAAACGAGCGATGGGTCTTGCGGATTATTTCGCTTCTGCGACCTGTGCCTGGTGTCCGGCTGCGGATACGGCTCGAATGAAAGCATCGGCGCTTTTAGGAGTTGCTGCCTTGCCCGAAAGGATATTGCGAAACTCCATGTGCCTGCCGTAAATCGCGCGGGTCGAGTCGTTGTCCTGTTCTATCACCGCGCCCTCGAGGGTGAGACCGGCGAAGACGCCCTTCGAGCGCGAGTAGGTCAACATCTCGGTGTTCATCTTCCAGTCAGTTCCCGCCGAGGCATGACGCCCAACCGGGCCCGCTGCCACCGATCCTTCGCCCGTAAGGGCAAACTTGCTGGAGAGCAGATGCTGAAAGCCCTGATCGTTCATGACCAGGATCACGAGGTCCACGCCTTCAACACCGATCTGCAGTCCCCAGCTTCCACCGCCAATGGACACAAATGCAGGGGCGCTCCAACCACTGGCCGTGCGGCACGACGCAACTCCGCGCCCGTGTTTGCCGCCAAAAATAAATCCGCCCTTGATCAGGTTGGGCACAACCAGGATGCACTTCGCGTTGCTTAACACTTCTTCGGGGATACCCTTGTCCGGAGCCGCCATGATCGATTGCAGAACGTCAACCGACGAATGCAGGCGCGCTACCGTGTCTTCGCGGGCCGTACCCGCCACAGCAAAAGTTCCACCGAGGCTGATCAGCCCGAGCACTACAACGGAGATTGCTTTCTTCATGAATGATTTCTCCAGGCACTACGAAACTAAGGAGAAGAAGACTTCAGATAGGCTGACTTAGTTCAGAAGACCTGAAAGAGACGGAAGTAGACCTGTCCCGCCATTTAGTATCTCCAATGCCGCCAGATAGCGCTGTTCACAATTGCTCACTTCCCTTTCGCAGCGCGGAAACTGGCAGCCTGTGCCGCCGTCGAAACTGTTACAGGTTTCTGATCAAAAGCGAGCAATTTTACACAGAATGGAAGACGCGGTTCTGTCATGCTCGATGCAGTAAGAGCATGAAGCGGCAAGCTGGCTGAAATTTTCAATCAGTGGTTGCTGCGTTTATGCGTATCGCCCTGCTCTTCTAGAATGCCGGGATTTCAGCCTTGACTTCCCTCTTCCAATCGTTGCTCGGCCGGGTTCGCAGCCTGCGGGCCTTCGTGGCGGCGTCGTTGAGAAAGTCGCTCGGCATGGAACGGCATGATGGCGACTTCGCCTCCCAGCGTATGTGCCCTTTTTGTGGACTGATCACTCCTCGTCACGCAACTTGCTGCCAGGAGTGCGGCAAGTCTCTCAAACCAGCCTGACGAAGCTTGGCTGACGGGATCCCCGAGCTGAACGATTTGCACCCGAAATGTCGCGCATTGACGCAATGAGCAATCCAGCTCAGTTTTCAAGGTGCAGCCGAAGCATACTCATCCTATGGCGAATCCCGGCGGCCCAAGGGACACATTCGACGACAACGCGATTCCGGGCTGCGCTGAACAATTTCCCGGAGGAGGAATAGTCATGCTTTGGACAATCTTTGTCGTTCTGGCGATCTTGTGGCTTCTCGGTTTCAGTCTTCACATCGGCGGAGGCCTGATTCACTTGCTGCTGGTTGTAGCGCTGATAGTTCTGGTCATCAATTTGCTAAGCGGGCGGCGCGGCCTAGCCTGAAAGAGATTCGCAATCTAACATCGGGAAAAGCCATCGCACTCCGCGGCATCAGTCGAGCGCCGAAGCCTGATTATTCCCTCGCCTTCTTCGCGTGGTAGCGCCACAAGCGCCTCCAGAGCTGGGAAAACCCCGGCTCCCCCCCGTTGCAAATCGTTCATCGCGAGCCAGGACGCTCGCACCCGCATTTAAATCTAAGCCTCACGATCTTAATAACTTAGAAGTGCACGTCAGAAGTCTAAGCTGAAGGCGTGAAGGTTCCGACACCCTATCTTCAGAACGGCACCCCGAAAAAATGTTCAAAATTGCTCACCTATGGGCAAACCGTTCGGGTTATCTTGACTCGGCGATGAAACTACGTGCCCCTTTCGCGCTGCTTAGCCTTCCGCTGCTTGTGAGCCTTGGCCCATCCCTGCCCGCGCTGGCTCAAGCGCCCGACACGGCGGCCCAGGTCCGGCTTAGCACCGACGAAATCGTGAATAATCTAATCCGCAGAAATCTGGAGCGCGCCCGCGCGCTGGGAGCTTACCAGGGCTCCCGTACCTACCGCCTGGAATATCACGGCTTCCCCAGTTCGACCACGGCAGAGATGGTGGTCGATGTGAAGTATCGCGCTCCCGGAACCAAGGAATTCAGCATCCGGTCGGAGAAAGGTCCGAGGCTGATTATTGATCGAGTATTCCACCGGATGCTGCAGAGTGAAAAAGAGGCGCTCACCGAGGAGAATCAAAGCCGGGTCGCTCTGAACCAGGACAACTACACCTTCACTTCCGCGGGGTACGAGAGCACGCCTGCCGGTTCTTTCTACATCCTTTCCGTGGAACCCCGAACCAGCAACAAGCTGTTATATCGAGGCCGAATCTGGGTTGACGCCGGTGATTTTGCCGTGGTGCGTATTGAAGCCGTGCCCGCGAAAAACCCCTCGTTCTGGATGAAAGAA
This sequence comes from Terriglobia bacterium, assembly GCA_963814725.1. Classification (GTDB taxonomy): domain Bacteria; phylum Acidobacteriota; class Terriglobia; order Terriglobales; family Acidobacteriaceae; genus JAIQFF01. Next base: position 242,042 of record CAWFDY010000008.1, on the reverse strand, counting down.
ACCACGATTGAACAGGTCTATGCGAAAGTGGGCGACTTCTGGCTGCCGAGTTCGAATCGGAGTTCGAGCTCCATCCGCCTCGGCGGCCGGGCTAACTTCACTATCGATTACCGTGATTACGAGATTACAGCGGCGACCGCCATGGGCTCACCGCGCAAGGTTGCCGGGAACCAGTAGCTCCAGCTCTGCAGGGAACTATGGCGGGAGAAGGACGTCAAACAGGATCAATGCCAGGAATGGTCAGTCGTGCAGAACAACGTTCAGCAGTGAACTGTGAACCTGCAATCCGCCGTCTTCCCCTCCCGCGTAATTGATGAACCCGAGTTTCCTGAAGCGGTTCATGAAAAAGCTCACACGGGAACGCGTCGTGCCGACCATCTCTGCCAGCGTCTCCTGGCTGATTCTCGGCATGACAGTTTCGGGCACTCCTTCTTTGCCGAAATGGGCGAGCATCAGAAGGACACGGGCCAATCTCTTTTCGCTGGAATTAAACAGCTGGTCCACCAGGTCTTCTTCGTAACGAACATTCCGCGCCAGCAAATAGGCTACGAACAAATCGGAAAAGGAATGTTCCCGATGCAGAGCGCTCATCATCGCTTTCTTTTCGATTCGCAGCAGCTGGCAATTCGTCATTGCGGTCGCGGATCCCATGCGCACGGTCTGCCCGGCCAATGCGCCTTCGCCAAAAAAATTCGCCTCGCCCAGGATTCCAATCGTAGCTTCTTTGCCGGCGTGGGATACGACGGTGAGCCGGATCTTGCCTTTCTGGACATAGAAGACTGCGTCTGCTGAATCGCCCTGGGTGAAGACTCCCTGATTCCGGGCAACAGTGAGGTTCTTTCTGCCCTCTCCAATAGTGGCAAGAAAAGTGCTGGGATCGAACGCGCGAGACTTCCTGGGTGGAACAGTGGCACGGACCATCAGGTGGCATTATAGTCCCCGGGCACGGTGGACAGGCATAAATCACGCTCGCACCCATTACATCCATAAAGGAACTTGGTCTTTTTGGAACAGGCAAATGCCCCCTTGGCGTGTTAAAGTCGACCGTGAGGAGGTTGGGACCGTCTCCTCTTTCAGGTCCTCTGATCTAAGCCAGTCCATCTGAAGTTCTCTCACCCACCTTAGGTTTCTTCCAAAGAGCGGTGTATATCTATGCCTTTTGAAGCAATCCTGGACGAAGTTGAACAACTACACAACGTTAGCGCGCGTCTTGAAGGGCTGGCATTGACACATCCGCCCGTCTCGGAAGCATTGATCACGATCGCGGGAAGCGTTCGCAATACCGCCGTCGTATTGGCAGTGCTGGTAGCGACAAAAAGCCAGAAGCCAATCTAGGTTCAAGCAGTACTATCAGGAGTATTTGAAGTGACTCTTAAACCAGGTTCAACAGCCACGAAATCTCGCGTTGGCCTTTCCGCGCGGCTTTTGAACAGCTGGCAGCAGGCGCGGGTTTTTCTGCGCGGCAGTTTTACTCCATTCCATGTCCCCTGAGCGTCAAAGACCGAAGGTTCTGATTACGCGGCCGATTCAATCATCGGTGATCGAGCAGATCTCCGAGCATTGCGAGGTTCAGGTTCATAGCGCCGATGAACCGATGCCGGCTGACCTCCTGGCGTCAGCCATGCGCGACGCGGACGGCGTGATGCCGGCCGGAGTACGGATCAGCAAAGAGATCGTCGAAGCATCGTCCAGATTACGCATCGTGGCGAACATCGCTGTCGGTTACGACAACATTGACGTCGCCGCCTGCACACGCCGGCATATCCTCGTGACCAATACTGCCAACGTACTTACCGAGGCCACCGCCGACCTCGCGTTCGCGCTGATCCTGGCCGTAGGCAGGCGAATAGCGGAAGGCGATCGCTACGTACGTGCCGGCCGCTGGACCCAGTGGCAATGGAATTTTTTATGGGGCGCCGAGATGCATGGAAGGACGCTCGGGCTCTATGGCTTCGGGCGAATCGCCCAGGCGGTTGCCCGCCGTGCGCGCGGCTTTTCCATGCGGATTCTCTATCACGCCCGTCGCCAGGCGGATGCCAGTCTTGAAAAGGAATTTTCGGCCGAATTCGTGGATCGCGAAACCCTGCTGCGGCAGTCGGATTTTATCAGCCTGCATGTGCCGCTTACGCCCGATACCCGCCATGCCATCGGAGCTTCCGAACTGGCGCAAATGAAACCCAGCGCGTACATCATCAATACCGCGCGTGGGCCTGTGATTGACGAGGACGCGCTGGTTGAAGCTCTGCAATCGCGCCGTTTGGCGGGTGCCGGCCTTGACGTTTTTGAAAACGAGCCGCGCGTCCATCCCGCGCTGATCGCCATGGACAACGTGGCGCTGTCGCCCCATGTGGGAAGCGCGACTGGCGAGACGCGCCTGCGCATGGCGCAGCTTGCAGCCAAGAACCTGCTGGCGGGATTACGCGGAGAGCGTCCTCCGAACCTCATCAATCCGGAAGCCATCCCGTAACCCGATGCAGGCTGCTACGTCGCGGAAACAACTGTGCCTCCGCGTTCCTCTCCCAGATCGGCCATCAGCCCCGCATCCGTCAGATCGATGGCGTGAGAGTCTTCCCAATCCCGATGTACAACGGTGTGGACGCGGTCGATCACGTCCGGGTCGCGGACTTCGATCGCCAGTTCGCGCCGGCTGTCGAAGCTGCCCGGGGCAAGATTGATGGAACCGATGATGGCGCGAATCTTGTCGGCATATAAGAGCTTGGCATGAAGCCTGAGCCCCTTGACCTTGTGAACCTTCACGCCGACATCGTCCAGAATGCGCAGGCCGGCCACGCCCTCAACCAGCTTCTCCGTCTTCAAACTATGGGGAGGGCGCGCCATGATATGCACTTTTACTCCGCGTTGACTGGCCCGCACCAGGCGTTCGATGATGAGAGGATCCTGATAGCGCTCATTTTGCACCCACAGTGAGTGCCGGGCTTCGTCGATAAACTGCCCGATCCGCTGCCGTCCGTTTCCCACGCACCAGATCATGTGCGAGTGCTCGCCGGGATTGAAAGCCTGCCGCGCCCAGTCCGCCTCGAAGCACTCGGTGATTTCCTGGACCTCATGGGCGTGCGAGGTCACCACCGCGTAATCGCGGGTTTCGACCAGATTTTTCAATTCCCAGTTGAGCGACATGATCCACGCCGAACTGTCGTCCACCACCATCGATTTCTCGTGGGTCAGGTCGAAAGCGGGCGTGCTGTCAATCACGGCGATTCCAGCGGCCATCAACTTGTGCCGGGTTTCGTCGTTTTCCTTCTCGCCGCTCCGCCGGGTTGGGTTCAGCATGATCCGAACTGTAACCCCTCGCTGGTGGGCTTTGATCACAGCGGCCAAAATGTGAGCATCGGAGAAGACGAACATTTTGATCCGCAGCGACTTTTCTGCATTGTGAATCGCATCCAGGATGGGCTGGGCGGAATCTTCGGGTAGAACAACCAGGTGTCGAGACATGCCTAATCTCCTTGGTTCAACTCGCCTGACCCGCTCGCGCTGCGTTCATCAGACGGTTTGTTGCTGTGGGACCCGGTCTGCAGTAGTGTCGTCGAATTGAGCACGATGCAGTCCGGCGTAAATACCGTTCAAGGCGATCAATTGTTCGTGCGTGCCGCCCTCCGCAACCACTCCTCCGGCAATCACGATGATCTGGTCGGCATCGCGAATCGTGGTCAGGCGATGAGCGATGGTGATGACCGTGCGCCCTTTCATAAGGCGTTCCAGGGCGTCGATCACCAGTTTTTCAGATTCAGTGTCGAGCGCCGCGGTAGGTTCGTCCAGAAGAAGGATGGGGCTGTTACGCACCATGACGCGCGCGATGCCAATACGCTGGCGCTGCCCTCCGGAAAGTGTCAGGCCGCGTTCGCCCACTATGGTGTCATAGCCTTTGGGCATGCGCACAATGAACTCATCAGCATTCGCCAGCCGCGCTGCTTCAACAATTTCTTCCCGCGTCGCGCTGGGCCGGCCGAACGCGATGTTGTCGAGAATGGTTCCGCGGAACAGCACCGTATCCTGCAGAACATAGCCAATCTGGTCGCGCAAGGGGTGAAGCTTGTATTCTCGCAAATCGCGGCCGTCCATCATCACCCTGCCTGACGACACGTCGTAGAAGCGCGGGATGAGGCTGACGACGGTAGACTTTCCGCTGCCCGTTGGACCGACGATCCCCACCAGCTGCCCCGGCTTAATGGCAAAGCTCACGTCCTTGAGCACTCCGGGATTGTCATCGTAGGAAAAGGAAACGTGTTCGAAGACAATCTCTCCTTTGATATTTCTGGGCTCGATGGCATCGGCGTGCTCGGGAATAATTTCGTCGGTCTCTAAAATCGCGCGAATTCGCTCCACTCCCACCGCGGCCTGCGCGATGGCGTTCGTCGTGGTGGCAAGATCTTTTACCGGCTTGAAGAACTTTGTAAGGTACGCCAGGTACACGGTCAAAGCGCCCACCGTCATGGTTCCGGCAAGAATCAGGGACGCGCCTCTCCACAGCACGAACGCGGTGCAGAGGGCCACCGTGATCGCAACCACCGGGGAGAGCAACGACTTTACCCGGCGCGCCGCCAGCGCGGCATTCACAGTTGCCTGGCTCACCAGGGCGAGCTGCGTTTCCTCAGCTCTCTCGCCGTCAAAGGCCTTGATCACCTGCATCGATTCCAGTCCCTGCTGCACTACCGCCACGATCTCGGCCTGCTTGTTGCGGACGGAGTGGGTCGCTTTCTTCACCGCCTTCTTGAAGCGCGAGACGAAAAACAGCAGGAAAGGAGTTACCGCCAGCGCGATCAGCGTGAAATCCCAGTTCAGCCAGAACATCAGCACCAGCATGCAGGCGATGGTCAGCAGATCGATGAGAATGTTCATCGTCGAAGAGGAGGCAAACGCCTGTATGGTCTGAATATCCGTGGTGATGGTGCTCAACAGGCTGCCGACCTGATGACGGTTGTAGTAGCCCAGCGACAAGCGTTGCAGGTGGTGGAAAGTCCGAACACGCAGGTCATGGGCGACGTATTGTCCCGCGCTTTCGGTGAAATAATTGTCCACGTAACTTGCAATCGCGCCGATGGCCGCAATCAGCACGGTCGCCCCGGCCGCCAGCAGGGCGAGATGCATCCGGTTACCGCTCTCGGCTACCGGACCGATCACATGGTGCAACCAGGACGGAAGTTTATGGCCGCCCGCAACATTGTCGAGGATGATCTTCAGCGGCCACGGAGCCGCCAGGCTCATGGCAGTCTCTATCATCATGGCAACCAGGATGAGAAAGAGAGTGCCTCGATACGGCCGGACCAGCTGCCGAATCAACCTCAACATACGCCGGCTCCTCGATAGGTTATGAACGGCTCGCGCGCAACGAGCAGTGCTCCCGGTGAGCACACGAAACCGAGACGGGCATCATACACTTGAGCCATCGCCTCCGTCATTCCCCAGTAAATGGCGATATTCAGCAACGATTTCCTGTCGATAGCGCACCGCGGCACGAGATCTCCGCCGGAGGGAGCGATGGTTCGAGGTCGGGACTCGAGGTCGAGAGAGATGAATCGATCAGCGATGACTGGCCAATTCGGGGCCATTGAGTTTGTGATAAATCCGCGGAATGAGATGGCAGGTGTTAAGTAGGCACACAGTGGCTAAACTATGCGGCTGCCCCCGACAGGCTGGGGTCGAGGGCAGCCGTGACTACATTCGCACGGAAGATCTTCCGTTTTTAGCCGTCACGATTTTTATTCATTGCCATGCTCCTGTTGCGATCCAAATCTCCCGCCCTAGAAGGTGAACTTGGCCACCAACCCGATGCTGCGCGCGTTGCTGGGAAACACTGCCTTGGGATTGTTGAAGATCGCATTTCCCGGCGTGAGATAGTTCAGGTAGCTGGTGCTGTTGGGTCCCGTCAGGAACGAAGTAACGTCATTCACTCCGAGTCCCTGCCCCGGGTTGCTGCCCGGAATGTATTGTGGGTGATTAAGCAGATTGGCGAACTGCGCGCCGAAGCGGAATTTCACCCGCTCCGTGATGTTCAGGTCCTTGTAAGCGGATAGCGAGAAGTCATTCGTCGGGGCCGTCGCCAGGGTATTGCGACTGCTGGTGGCGAGAGCACCCGGTCCCGCAACAATGTACTGGGCGGTTGGATTGTCGGCCAGATAACCTACCGTCGCCCCAGCCGAATTAAGCAGAGGGGTCACGCCGCTTCCTGTACCCGGCGTTCCGCTCGCGTTCAAGACAGCCCGGTCTCCGGCGGAATCCCCGTTCAAATTGGAATCCACCGCCGATTGCACCGTCGCCCACTGTGGTGATTCGTAAGTGTAAACTGGGCTGAATCCCCAGTTGCCCACGATGTTCCGCATCATCCAGTTACCACCTTTGAAGAGCTGCATATCGTAAACCGCTGCGAAGGTGAAGCGATGCGTGCGAGACAAAGGCGATACCGAACGCTCGGAATTCCAATCCTGGAAGTCCTGCGGACGGCGCGGAGTGAGGCTAGTAGAAAAGAAATCTGCGGTGCTGTTGTCAATCGTTCGGCTGTATGTGTACGCCGCTTGGAACTGCAGACCATTATTGAAGCGGCGGTTGAGTTGCGTCTGCAACCCATGGTAGATGGATGAGCCGTTTGGCGAATCCGCGACAATGTTTGAAGCAAATCCGGCGTTGGCGAACTCAGGTATAAACGAGCCCGGAGCTTTCAAGGACGCCAGCGTGTTCGGGAGGGCATCCAGCGTCGCCTGCGTCGGTTGTTGCATGAAGGTGGGCAGGAAAGCATCTGGAGTTACCAGCGATCTGCGATTGATTCTGTTTTGCACGTCCAGATGCACCCCGCGCGTTCCTACATACCGGACCTCGGCAGTGAAATTCCTGGCGAAAGAATGCTGGATGCCGAAGTTCCAGTTGATCGAGTAGGGCATCTTGACTTGCGGCGGAATCCAATTTGAAGTCAATGCTCGTGCGTCGGTTTCGCTCAGAACCTGAATGCCCGAACCTCCGCCCGGCAGTCCTCCGCCGGCCAGGAAGCCAGGTGTCGGATTATTCAGATCAGGCACGTCATGAGTCGCTCCGATCTGGGGCGGTACGGCGAGAATACCGATGTTGTCGTAGAGCACGTCGTAAGCCAGGCCGAAGCCTCCGCGAATCGACGTATTGCCGCTGCTCCCGGGTGAAAAAGCGAATCCAACGCGAGGCGCCCAGTTGTTCTTGGGTGCCTGCGGCTTATTGAACAGTAGAGCCTGGTTCACCGAGCCGGGCACGATAATGCTGGGCGTATTGGACAAGCTATTCAGAGACTGTTGCGCCTGACTCGTGGAAACCGTTGTGTACTCGTAGCGAATTCCCAGGTCAAGGGAAAGATGCGTGTTCACTTTCCAGTTGTCATTTGCGTACCCGTAAATTCCCTTCTGGTTCCCGTAGTAGGTCACAGACCCGGCGCTGCGTTCACCGAAGTTGTCCGGCGAGAAATCCTCCAGAAAGAGCTGGGTGGAGTTGTAGTTGTAATCTCCGCGCTGGCGTTGCGTGAAGCTCTGCGGCGAAATGTACCAGCGGTACTCTCCGCCAAATTTCAGAGTGTGGTTTCCCCTGGTCCAGGTGACGTTATCGACGCCCTGATACATATTCTGCACCGTGAACTGGGGCGCTTGAGAGTCGGGACCGATCTGAAGGCCGTTGCCGCCCAGGTCAAGCAAAATAAGATTGGGAAACGCGTCCAGTCCAGGAAACGTGAAGTTCCCCGCGGGCGTGTTGTTGAAGTACCGGTTGAACCCGATGCGGAACTCGTTGAGGACTGACGGCGAGAACGTATGGTATTCGCCCAGAGTGAAGAGATGAAAGCGGGACGGTTGAACCGTGTAAAACGCCGCGAGATTTGCGCTCTGATCGACTTTATCCAATCTGTTGTAGATGTAACGGCCGCGGAACTGATCGCTGGCTGACAAGTTGTAATCGACGCTTTGGACGTAATTTGTGAAGTTTTGCCACGCCGGCGCCGCGACCGAAACCGCTCCAATCGGCACCGAACCCGCGGCGCATGATCCGCTGGCCGGCGCAGTAGAGTACGGCAGGCACGAGCTCGCGCTGGGAGCGACTGGCACGAACTGTTTAAACACCCCGAAGTTAGTCGCGCTCAAGCCGGGATCCGCGGCAATCGCGGCTAACCCGCCCACGGTGGGTGTCAAGACCTGACCGCCGGCAGTCGCCGTCAGCGATATACCCTGGCGTTCGAAATTAGTAAAGAAAAACAATTTGTTCTTGAAAATCGGACCGCCAAAAGTGGCGCCGTAGCGGTTGCTGTCGAAACGAGGATTGGAAGTGAAACCCTGAAGTACGAAAGCGTTGTCCACCGCGTTCAAATTGCGATTCCTGAAATATTCATAGAGCGTTCCGTGAAAAGAATTAGTTCCGCTCTTGATCGTGGTGTTGAACTGGCCGCCGGAGGAGTGGCCAAACTCCGGGTTAAACTGGTTTGCCAGCAGCGTGAAATTGTCAACCGCATCGTTCGGGACGGTGATAAGGGCGCCAGTCACCGCCTTGTTATTGTTGTCCACCCCCTCCACGGTGAAATTGTTGTTGTAGGGACGCTGTCCACCCACCGACGGCCCCATGCCGATTCCCATCGAACTCACCTGTCCCACACCAGGGCTTAACAAGGATAGGTTCAAGACTCCGGCACCGGTCCCGCCTGTTGCGGTGAGTCCCAAATCCTGGGAGAAACGCGAGTCGTACGTGGTTTGCAGCTGCGCGGACGTTGTGTCGATGGTCGTAGCCACGCCGGAGACTTCAATCGTTTCGTTCGTCGCGCCCAGAGCCAACGTGAGATTCAATGTGCCCGTCTGGTTGAGTACGACATCGACCTGCTGGACCGTGGTCTTGAAACCAGTGCTCCTGACAGTAATTCTGTAAGTGCCGGCTGGGAGGTTGTCGAAACGATAAGCGCCTGTGCTGCCCGTTGTCGTCGTCGTAATCACGCCTGTGTCAACTTTCATCGCTTCCACATTCGCGTTGGTTACCACCGCGGAAGAAGAATCGATGACCGTACCCACGAGGTTGCCGCTGATAGCCTGGCCATACGCATGCCCGGTGCAGAGCGCTGTGAGAGTGATCACCACGAGCGCGAATGCGAAGGTTTTAAAACTTGAAACGATGGTTTGCATGATTCTCTCCATTCACAGAATGTCCCTGACACACGATCATTCACAGGGCCATACACCGCAGTGGCTGACAGAGTTCAGCGGGAAAGTGACAGAATGGAAGAAATCAAGTGTGACTGTACGACCACGGCATTCCAGTCCCACGGCTCTCGCCGTCGCCCTTCGGCATAACGACAGGCCGCTGTTCGTGCTTGCGGACCGCGACTACCAGAAATGAAAGTTTAAAAGGACGCCCTATGGAAAAGCAGAGGTTCGAGGGCGTTTTTAGGGCGGTGTCAAAAGCGTTGCCGGCAGGCAAAGTGGCGCTCTAACCGGGAGGCGGTCGGCGCCGGGGGTCTCAGTCGGCGGCAAAAGTATCGACGCCGATCCAGAACTTGGTGATGGATCTCAGGTTTTTCTTGTAGGTGCGCGATACAGTAAATTCCTTTCCGCCCTTGATCCGCAGTATGTATTCTCCCGTGCGCCAGGGTTGTATCTCTTCTACGAAAGATCCATTCACCAGTATCGAACGATGAATTCTGATAAACCCGTAGGGCTTGAGTTTTTCCGTCAGGGTGGAAATCGATTCTCGCAGCAGATAGGATCCGGACCGGCGCTGCAACAAAACATAATTGCCCTCGGCCTGGACCAGCACAATGTCCGCCGGGTCCACAAAAAGAATTCTCCCCTTGGCCTTGATCGCGATTTTGGCGGATCTCGACAGCAATGTCTCGAGCTGCGGCAATATCTTCATCAGTTTTGCCGCCCGCTCACTCTCGGTTCTCCGCACCGCCAGGTCAAAAGCCTCCTGAATCCGTTCCACCGAAAAAGGTTTCAGTACGTAGTCCACAGCGTGCTTCTCGAAAGCGGCGAGAGCGTGCTCATCATGGGCGGTCACGAATATGATCGCCGGCATCGGCTTTTGGCGTTTGTCCAGTAAATCCGCCAGCTCCATTCCGGAAAGCTCCGGCATGTGAATGTCGAGCAGAAGAACGTCATAGAATTTTTCTTCGAGCATCTCCAGCGCCTTGACCGCATCGTTGGCCGAATCGAGTACCTCGATGTCTTTTCTCGAGCTCAATGCGTTCACCAGCACGGCGCGGGCAAGCGGCTCGTCATCCACAATAAGCACACGCATCATCTTGTCCCCCGTTCCGTAGACCCTGCAAAGTCCGTGCCAGCGCTGTTCCGGCTTAGCTCTGCCGTCGCCGAGCTGCCGATCGTGGGCAGTACGAGGGTCGCCATCGCAATATCGTCAGTCGCCACATCAAAACAGAAGGTCGCTTCGTCAAGATATAGATATTTCAATCTCGCCTTGGTGTTCTCGAGGCCGAGCCCCATGCCCCCCGGCCCCTTTCCACCAACGCTGTTCCGAACGTGTATTTCCAGCATGTCGCCCGCCCGGCGCGAGGTAATCTCCACCCATCCTCCGCCGCGGCAGCAGGCGACGCCGTGCAGAATTGCATTTTCAACCAGCGGCTGCAAAATCATCTGCGGGACGAGCAGATCGCGGGTATCACAGCCTATTCCCCACCGGACTTCGAGCCGATCTTCCAGGCGCATTTTTTCCAGTCCGAGGTAGTCCTCAACGAACTTCAATTCTTCGCCGAGACTGATCAAATCCGAGTTTTCGTACCGCAAGGCGGTGCGGAGCAAGCGGGAAATTCGGAGGACCATGGCCTTGGCACGGGTCCTGTCCGTATCGATCAAAGCCGAAATTCCATGCAGCGTATTGAACAGAAAATGGGGACGGAGCTGGCTCTTCAACACCTGCAGTTCGCTGGCGGCGAGGGCCTGCTGTAATTCGGCGCTCTCGACCTCCTGCTTTCGTGCCCGGTCGAAGTACCAGTAGGCATGTGCGGCCACCAAGATCACGATGTAATCCCAGATCAGGTCCCCGAAAATGTAGGTGCTGTGAATCAATCCTTGGAATGACCGGTGGGCGAAGCGCTGCGCCGCGGAATTCCAGGGAGGCAGAAGCGTCCACCGCAGGCACGCGGAAACAATCACGTAAGGGACGCTCCCCAGAAGATATCCGGAAATACGCCGGACACTGACTGGCTTCGCAATCGGATAGCGGCTGACAAGCGAAAAAATCGGCGGGGTCAAAAGGCCAGCGGTTAGAAGCCAAACACCGTTAACCATCAACAGAATCCAGTAATCGGTGTACATCCGCCTTTCGAGAAGCCGGATCTTATCTTGCCCGGCCAGGATGGGTGAAAATCCCACCCAGATTAAGACGGACCAAAAATATGCCCGCGCGATTCCGGCGATTTTGCGGGCAGGAGCATCCATGTGCCTATTCTATGCGCAGCTGCAGGCGCGGTGGGAGGGGCCAGCCTACACATAAGCGATTCAAACATGCAGGTTTTAGGTTCGAAATTGCGGTCGGATGGATTCGCTGTCTTTCGCGGAGGCAGGGCAATAGCGAGTCGGCCCTGAAATCTGGGCGGAATGGGCCGCAGCAGTCCGACCTCAGGACGGTTGGAGTACGGAGTTACGTCCTTGCCCTAGAAGCTGTAGGAAACTCCAACTAGGGGCACGGCTCTCGAACGTAATCCCCCGTTATCGAGTTTCAAGAGCACGTTCCCGGTGAGCACCAGATTGCCGAAAGCGCGAAACTTCACACCCAGGGAAGCGTTGGTGATATTCACGTCCGCGATGCGCTGGGCCACATCCGGATGATTAGTCCCGGGCGTATAGACGGCGCAACCCACGGCATCGGCGTTGGTGGCGCCGGAGCAATTTCCAAAATCCTTGTAGGGTTGCGAAGTGAGTTCCGGGGCGCTGAACAACCGTTGCCCATAAATATCGAATGCGCCGGTGAAGCGCTTTGTGAAACCGACGTCAGCTCCGACCACATAGATGAACCGGTTGGGCAGTGAGCCTTTTTCCTGAGGCGGCGTTTCCGACGGGACCAGATTGTTTCCGGCGAGGACTGAATTTCCGTTGATCTCGTAACCCACCTCGGCGTGTGGCGACACCCGCGCCTTGTAGGAGAAGACGCCGAACGGTTTCACACCGGTTGCGCCCGAGCCCAGGAAGTTCGTCGCGTCGCCAGTGGGAAGGCGAACATCCACTCCTACGGCGAACGCGGCCCGCTCCCACTGATGGACCGTGTATTTTCCGCGAAGGACTACATCGCCGATTCCGGTGGCGGTGCCGGAATCCGAAAACTTGGCCTGCAGGCAAGCCTGGCCCGCCCCGGCTGCAGTTGCGCATTGAGATGCAATTGCAGGATTCGTAGGATTGAACTGGTGCCAGTCATTGCCGGGCGCGCCGACCACCGCCGGAGCCGATGAGTTCGGGACAATCGTGGCATTCGAAGTGACATTCATCCGCACATCCAGGAACGGAATCGCGGCCGAGAAATCGAGATGCCGGGTAATGCCGTAGGTTACGTACACGGTATATTGATGGACCCGCAGATCGATGTTGTTCGCAGTCTGTATGTAATCGCGAACGAAGCACGGATCCCCATCGTATTTTGTCCCGGTTAAATTGGTCTGCCCGTTCGGTCCGGGACACGCCGGAATCTGCGGAGGCGTAGGGGTAAACGGCTGATGTTGAAGCACGGTCGGAATGCTGTCGGTATTCTGACCATCGATGGTGCTGAAGTTGAAGTACTGGTAGCTGAAACCTAAAAACAGTTTTTTGCGCCCGATGGTTCCCGCCCGCTCGCCAATAATGGGGCCAAGACTCTCGTCCGTGGTCGGCACCTCAAGCTTGGTGGTCTTATCAAACGAAAAAGTGATGCCCGAGGATGGCGACGCGATCGGTAACTGGGAAACTTGTATGCCCACGGCTTCGTTGATGGGCGCAAAAGTTGCCAGGAAGTCGTTGTCGAAGTGCGCCGCGTGATGATCGCCGGTAAACAAAACCGACTGTGTCGTTGACTGCGTGGTGGGATCGAATCCAAAGCCAAACGGACCATAAACCTGGGGGATCAGGCAGATCAGCTTGTTGCTCGAAACGCCGTTCAGCGGGCACACGTTCTGTGCGGCCGCTACAGTCAATGTGAAACAAAAGAGGCCAACGCACACCATCCCTCGAAACATTGCAAACACCCTATACCTTTCACTGACTCATTGACTGGGACGTCGTTTTACGTAGGTCGGAAGTCTATATTAGGGGGTGATTGCCTTGTCAAGCGATGACGCCGCTCCGGGAGGCGTAGCGCCCCGTACACTACTCCACGTCGCTGATGACCCAGGCTCCGTTGCTTCTGGTCAATTGAAACACTGCTTTGTCCTGCCGGCTTTCACCGGGTTTTCCTTGGAGAGTGTTGGTCTGCGATTGCAGAGCATCGATGGTTGCATGCTGCCGGTCCTGGCTGATTTCCACTTTATCGATTCGAATTTCAATCTGCGATTGCATGTGTAGCGAGTTGGCGCTTTCAAAGTTGCGCTTGAACCGTTCATATCGCTTTCCGAGAGTGGGCCAGATCTCCCGCATGGCATCGGCGTTTCTTTGTTGCAACGCCTGCTGGTATTTCTTCACCACGCTTCGCACTGCGTCATCGTCATCGACGGCCTTGGTTAACGGTGCTTCCGGTTTGACCGCAGGCGGCGACGCCGGCTGATTCAATGCCGCCAGTTTGCTGTCGATATCGCTGGCATAGTTGCGCGCGTCGGCCGCATGGGAGCCATTGCCCTGCGCCACGGCCTGGAAGCTGCTGCGCGCAACTTCCAGCCCTTTCCTGTCGTTCGCGGCCGCCGCCTGCTGGTACTTCTGTACCGTTTGTTGATAGCTGTTCTCGGACTGCTGGCGCGCCTGTTCTGCCTTTTCCGCCTGGGCGATGTCCGGCGTCAATGATCCAGGATCGCCACCCGCCTGCTTGATTTGATCTACCTTATGACGGGCTGAAGCCAGATCCCCTTGCGCCAGGTCTCGTTGCGCTCCGCTCACCAGGTCTGCGATCTGCTGCTGCTTTTGTTGTTGTTGGGTCGCCAGGCTCGCCAGTTTTTCCCGCACCTGCTGCTGCAATTGCTGGGCCTCTGATTTTCTCGGGCCTTCCAGGCCCACGACCTGATCGAGAAGAGTCGTGGCGGTCGAGAGGCTATTCTGATCATTCTTTCCCAGCGCCTGCCTGGCCTGTGCCCACAGGGTTTCCTCGTGCATACGCTGGGGTATGACCTGGCGGAGGTATTTCTGGGCATCGTCTCTCCGGATGCCTCCTTCGGGCAATGCCAAAATGCCGTTCAGATTCTTGCTGGCATTGCGGAATTGTCCGCGATCGACGTCGCTGGTCGCGTCCTGCCACAAACGTGCTTCCTGTTGCCGCAGCTTGCGGAGCTGATCGTTCTTGGTCTCGTCCTGAATCGCGTTCTGCATCACCTGAACCTGACCGGTCAAGGGACCATTGACTGCGGCCGCATCCTGCAGCACTCGTGACGCTCCCGCGAGGTCGCCAGCCGCACGTTTCTTGTCAGCCTCGTCCAGCGCCTGCCGCTGCTGCAATTCAAGCGGATCCACCTTCGGCGCGACCGGACCTCGTTTCTGGGCCACGCTCCGCACAGCTTCTCCGTGCCTGGTGGAGAGGAAATGCACGCCTCCCCAGGTGAGGGCGACTGCGATGATGGCGATGGCGATTGCAGTGGGCTTCTTCCAGAGCGGAGCCAGCTCCGGATGGGCCTTCGCGCCCGCGACTGCTGTTTCCAGGTTCCTCGCCTGGGAATTTTGTGCGGGTTTGGCATTTTGTCGACCTTCCTGCTGGCGCTGTCCCGCCTCCAGAGCTCGCTTTTGCGCCTTTTCCTCTTTTGCTTTCTTCTCCGCCTCGCGAGCCGCCTTCTCCGCTTTGGCCCGCTCCCGTTCCTGGCGCGCCCGAGCCTCTTCGAGGCGCACCTTTTCGGCTGCTTCCAGCTGTTTTTTCTTCTCCGCCTCTGCGGCGGCCTTCTCCACTTTCAGGAGCTGGCGCTCTTCTTCCTGACGCTTTACTTCCGCCTGACGCTTTGCTTCCGCCTGACGATTCTCCTCTTCCAGGCGTTTGCGCTCGGCCTCCTGCAGCTTGCGTTCTTCTTCCTGACGCTTGCGTTCCAGCTCCCGGCGTTTCAGCTCCTCGGCTTCACCAATCGACTTCTCGACGACGCTCTTCATTCTCAGCAGCCGCGCTTCGCCGGGGAACTCGGACAAGCCTCGCTGCACGCCAGCCAGCGCGCCTTGCAGATCGCCGGCGGAATGCATCCGTTGAGCGGAATTCTCGTACTCTGCGATCTGCTTTTCTTTCAGTCGGGCGGCTTCTTCGGCGTGCAATCGTGCTTCGAGCAGGTCTTTCGGTTGCTGCAGCTGCACTTCATTCGGGTATGCGAGCAGCCCCGCAGCCAGCTCTTTGATCGCGTCCTTCAAGTTGCCGGAGGATTCGAGCTTCCGGGAAGTGAGCAGATGATTTGCCACCGCCGACTCGCGCTTGCTGCGCTCGATGCCGGCGCGGATCCTGATCAGGTCGCCGGAAGAGGGATCGATCTGGGCGGCCCGCCCTGCCAGATTTTCCGCAGATTGCCATTCGGCAGGCAGTGCCGATTCAGCCGCCTGCAGCAGGACGGATGCTGCTCGGTGCCGCACCAGCAAGTCGCCGGGCACTGATTCGACAGCGCTCTGAACCGGCGCCAGGCCCTTGTCCCATTTCTTTTTTTCCAGCAGCTTCTGGCCTTCCACAACCAGGCTCAACGCTCTGGCACGGGCGCTGGAGCGCTCATTGGCTGTTTTCTCCAGCTCCACAATTTTTGCATCGGCGGGAAACTCAATCTTCGCTTTGGCGAATAACTCCGGCAGTTGGTCGAGGTTGTAGGCGGCCAGCGCACGCTGTACCTGCCCAACTATGGCTTCTTTCCGGGCGGCAATTCCCTGCCTCTCCAGTTCACGCAGCCGGTCAATGGAAACTCCCGCCGCGGCCGCGCCGGGATCAAGTGTCCTGATCTCCTGCCAGGCGTCGATGGCTCGCGCGTACTGGCCCGACTCCTCCAAGCCTTTAGCCTGGTCAGCAGATTGGGCAATCCTCTGCGTTAACTCTCGCAAACTCGCAAGCTGACCTTGCAGGCCTGCTTCATCGGGATATGTACGAACTGCCTCTTCCAGAATGTGAATACGCGCCTCGAGCCCGGATTCTTTCCCAAGCCGATGACTGACGGCGTTGAGAACCTCCGCCCGCAGGGCTTTCTCTTGTTCGAGTCGCGCCCTTTCATCCTGCTGCTGCATCTGTTGCTGGAATTCGCCGCGAAGCGCCTTGAGGCTGGGATCGTCCGCGAATGAAGCCAGATGTTTATCGACAGCCTGCACTGCTCCGGGCAAATTTCCGGAGGCCTGGAGTTGACGGGCTTCGGAGACGGCGTTCTGTAATGCCTGCTCGCGTTTCTTCCCGGCGATGCGAGAGAGCAAGGATGCTGGAACCGCAGTTCCAGCCTTGACTTCATTGAGCTCGTGCACCAGGGTTTCCGCGGACCGCCAGTCTTTTTCCAGAGCGGAGTCGGCGGCGCGCAGCGCCACCTGAATGGCCTGTTCGCGCAGCCACGGATCAAGCGCCGCTAATGAAATGGCGCGAACGCAGGCTTCCCCGCCTTCTTTCCAGGCGCTTTCTCCGAAAAGACGGCGTGCCGTGTTGAGCAATTCCTGCACTTCCGTCCGGCGGGCGACTGAGTCGTCAAGCTTCTTCTTGAGTTCAGACAGGGACCGGTCATCGGGGAATTCCGTTTGCGAGCCGCGTAACAGATCGGCGGCCTCGATGTGTTCGCCCTTCCGCAAAAGGCGCTCGATCTGAGTGCGGCGCTGCTGGACGAGCGCGGCGGCGGCCTGCGATCGAAGATTTTCGAATTCCGTCCGCAAACGTGGAGAGGCCACGCCAGCCAGGGCTTCCGCCGGCTTGAGCCGATCAACTACCGCCCGGTATTCCTTGGCCATCATGAGCATGCGGCCATCGGCCATGACAAGTTCAAGCTTTTTGGTCGCGTCCGTGGAGCGCCGATTTTGAATCTGCGCGCCCGCTTCCTTCAGTTCGGGCGCTTCTCCGCAACTGTTCTGGCATTCCTCGAGAACTCGAGCGGCTTCATCGAATTTGCTCTGCCCTGAAAGCCGGCGCGATTCGTCGATCGCGCTTTCGATCTTCTGCCACCGCTCAGCCTCGCGTCGCGACTGCTCCAGCAGTTCGCTGCATGCTGGACTTCTCCGGATCGAAGCGGACTGCGACTCAAGAAACTTGACCGCCTCAGCCGGCTTGCGGTTTTGCAGCAGTTTTTTAGCTGCCGAAATCGTGCTCTCAAGGCGCTTCTGATATTCGGCCGCGGCCTCTCGCGCTTGAGAGAGCGCAATTCCGAGGTCTTCCTCGTGGCCCTCAGGAAGGCCGGCTTCCAGCAATTGCACGGCTGGCTCGTATTCGTCATTCTCGATGAGGACACGAGCCTGTTCGACCAACGCTTCCACCGCTTTCCTTCGGTGATCAGCCGTGGCCTCTTCCCTCGCGAACAGCAGCAGTTCGGCAAGATCGGCATCCTGCCGAAATTCTGCGGTCGCGGCTTCCAGGCTGCCGATAGCCTCGGTAAATTCTTTCCGGCGCAGGAAGTCCTTGGCGCGTTGCAGCAGTGCGGCTTTTCGCTTTTCCGTGCGCTCGCGTTCCACCGTCTCGCGAACGATCACCTGCAGCGACTGCAGATGCGGATCGCTGCCGACTTTCTGCAGCGCTTCCTCCAGAAGCTTCAGAACTTCTTCATTCCGTCCGGCCTGGCTGAGGGCACGGGCCTGCGCCAGCTGCCCATCAATGAACTGCCGCCGCTCCACTACCTGCCTTTGTTTCTCAGCCAGCGCCTTCAGCTTCACCAGGGTGCGATCATCGGGGAATTTCAGCAATCCCTGATCGATTTGCTGGGCGGCGGTTACGAAATCGTCGCGATCGAGCGCCTCTTCTATCTGCTGGTTGATGGATTCCAGCTCCTTGCGATTGCGCTCCTGCGCGCGTCCCGCGCTGGCCGACTCAATGAGAGACTTCACCTCTGGAGCATTGGGGTCGAGAGCCTCCGCTTCTTTCAGAACGTCGAGCGCCGCGGTAAATCTGCGGGAAGCAATCTCTTTGCGAGCCGACTCCACCAGGCCGTCCACCTTCGAGCGCAGCGACCGCTCTCGCGATTCCCGCTGGATCACCCGGAACAGGGCTTTCGCCTGCAGGTCGTTGGGCGCGAGCTCGAGAGTTTCTTCCAGCATCTTCTTGGCGACGTCCAAATCGCCTTCCTGATGCGCCACTTCAGCCTTGCGGAGAAGATTCTGCAAGTCCTCCGCCTGCTTTTTTGCCTGCTCAATTGTGCTCTTCAGCGATTGCAGACCGGTCTCGGTCTGGTGCAGGCTGAGAGCCTTATCCACATACTCCAGCGCGGCGTCATACCGCTGGTTGACATACGCCTCTTCGGCCTGCCCGCGGAGCTGCTTGATCTGTACTCCAATCTGCTCCTGTTCGATATTTTGCTGCACCGTGCGGAAAAGCCGGATTGCACCGGTGTGCTGGCGGTCAATCTTGAGTACTTGCAGCAAAAGTTCCTTCGCCTTGTGCGTGAAGCCCCGCGAAAGCAGCGACTCAGCTTCCCGCAAGTGGCCATCGACCATGCCTTCTTTGAGGCGATCTCTAACCTGCGAGAGATCGAAGGCAAAGTCCTCCACGGTCTGATAACGCTCCTCGCGATCTTTCGCCAGGGCGCGGATAATCGCGGCCTCGAGTTCAGGCGGAGTATCCGCGATGAACTTCTGGAGCGGAGGCGGAGGGTCATGGATAATCTTCAACAGGGTTGCAGCCGTACTGTCTCCGTCGAAGGGCAGGGCATAGGTCAGAAGCTGGTAGAGCACGACGCCGGTGGAAAATATATCCGTCCGATTGTCGATGGGCTTGCCGTTCACCTGCTCGGGTGACATGTAGCCCAGGCTGCCGATCAGTTGGCCGGTGCGGGTCACCGTCTTGTCACCGATGTGCGCAATTCCGAAATCGACGATTTTCACCCCGCCGTTTTTAAGCACCATGACGTTGCCGGGCTTAATATCGCGATGAACGATTCCGTTATGGTGCGCGTAGGTCAATCCGTGGCAGACGTCGCAGATAAAATTGATCTTGGCCAGCAGAGTCAGGGCGCTGCGCGAACTGATGATGGCGTCGAGGGTTTCCCCTTCCAGATACTCCATCACCAGGTAGGGATTGCCTTCCAAATCGCCCAGATCGTAGACCGTGACAATATTGGGATGCTGCAGATTCGCGGTGGATTGAGCCTCGCGATAGAAGCGCTTGAGCAGATCAGGATTATCGGAGAACGCGCCGGTCATCATCTTGATCGCGACGAGCCTATTAAGATGAGGGTCGGTGGCCTTATACACCACTCCCATGCCGCCCCGCCCGAGCACGTCGATGACGTCGTACTTTCCGATTTTTGACGGTTTAGCGGCCACGGGTCTGCATTCCGCCGGAACGGCGCCGGGACGACCACCAGTCGCCGGACGGTCCACTCCAAAATTCAGCCTAAACCACTGACGGTAGAGGAGCAGCCTTCATCGCAACGCGATGACAGCCGCAAGAAGGCCGGTTCGTGGATGGTAGCACCGCGCGCGGCGTTGCCCGGCCTATTTTCCTACAAACCCGAAGTGCCCGCAACCCTCCCCTGCCTCCCGGCGCGGCGATGTCGTGCCTGATTGCAGTCGTGTATCTACAAGCTCCGCTTGGTTTTAGTCCAGGCTGAGCGCCTCTTTACAGGTAAGACCAGGGGAGTATAAGCTGCTGCTCATACCGGATTTCGCGGCTGCACCGCCGGGCGAGTCGCGAATAGATGCTCTCGCATTGGCCGATTTTGCAGGCTTCTGACTGCGGATGGGACGCACCCCTTGAAACTGACCGAAAAATACGAACTCGTCGAACCGGTTACGAGGGGAAGAATAAACTCGTTCGTTGCCCGCGATCTCTCTACATCAGAACAAGCCCTGGTTCACTTGTTTGAGTGCTCACCCACCAAGGGCGGGCAGCCGGCCGCGGTTCGTGTCTTGCAGGCCTTTCGCTGCCTGGCTTCGAGCCCGCCCGGAGAGGTGATCGAGGCAGGAACCTCCGCCAGCAGTTCGCTGGCTTATGTGATTACGCGAATGCCCAGTCCGGCCGCGCTGCGAGCCTGGGTGCAGGCATACAAACTCTCGACCGAAACCACGCAGGAGTTCGATGAGGAAGGGACCACGGTTTCGTTAGGCGATGTGATGCGCCAGGTAGTCGAAGAGCACGTTCAACCCTGCCCTGACCATTCCGAAATCGCGACGCAAGTAGCTAGCGACCCCATCTCGCCTAAATAATCCCGCACGGTAGCGCCGGCCTCCCGCCACCGGAACCGGCTAGAAAATATTGCGGAAGCCCCAGAACAAGAATCCGGCAAGAAGCATTGACGCCGGCAGCGTCAGCACCCAGGCCATGAGCAGATTGCGCACCGTTCCCCATTGCAGGCCGGTGTGGTTCGCAGCCATGGTGCCGGCAATCCCCGACGAGAGCACATGCGTGGTGCTGACCGGGAGGCCGAACCAGTCCGCGGCGCCGATCGTCACCATTGCGGTGATTTCCGCGGCGGCGCCTTGTCCGTAGGTCAGGTGGTCTTTGCCAATCTTTTCGCCGACCGTCACCACGATGCGCTTCCAGCCCACCATAGTGCCCAGCCCCAGCGCCATAGCCACCGCAACCTTCACCCAGAGCGGAATGAACTTGGTCGCATTGTCCACGTGTTTCTTGTAATTGCCCAGGACTACCCAGTCGTTGGCCGAGATCTCAGGCTGGTGAGTTTTCTGCATCAAGCGCAAGGCTTCGCTCACCAGGTACATGTCGTTGCGGAAGTTGCGTACGCGATCAGTAGGCACACGGCGAAGCTCGCCAAAGAGAACGGTTTCATTGCCGATATCACTCACCAGCCCGCGCAGGGCGAGCATGGTGTTAGGAGTGAATTCCTTGGTGCGGACGTAGGCGGTGACTTCTTCTCGAGCGTCGGCGATCACGGCGTTCGGGCTCACATATTTATTCAAAGTGTTGCCCGCTTGTTCGGAGACCGAAATAAAGTCATCCGATTGCTTTCTGGTTACCGCGTGATTCAGCGCATAGGCAGTAGGCACCGTCCCGATCAGAATGAGCATGATCAGGCCCATGCCTTTCTGTCCGTCGTTCGAGCCGTGGGCAAAACTCACGCCGGTGCAGGTCAGCAACAACAGGGCGCGAATCCAGAAGGGCGGTGGCTGGGTTCCTTCCGGAGCCTCATAGAGTTTCGGATTCTTCACGACGACCTTCATTAACGATAAGAGCAGGAAGGCCCCGGCAAAACCCACAAGCGGCGACAACAAGAGCGATTTCCCGATATTCATCGCCTGCGCCCAGTCAACCCCGCTGGTGCCTGTTCGGGCGGACATAAGCTGGTTCGCGATGCCAACGCCGATGATGGAGCCGATCAGGGTATGAGAGCTGGATGCCGGCAATCCGAAATACCATGTGCTCAGATTCCAGAGGATGGCCGCCACCAGCAGCGCGAACACCATGGCAAATCCGGCTTTGCTTCCCACCTGCAGGATGAGTTCGACGGGCAGCAGCGAGATGATGCCGAATGCCACCAGTCCGGAAGAGCTGACCACCCCCAGAAAATTCCATAAACCCGACCACACGACCGCAACGTGCGGCTCCAGCGAATGCGTATAGATCACGGTGGCGACGGCGTTGGCGGTATCGTGAAATCCGTTGACGAACTCAAACCCGAGCGCGACCAGCAGGGCAATTCCGAGAAGGAGGTAAGGCAGTACGGAGGAATTGTGAACGCCCGACAGATCCTTCGCCAGACTCGATCCGGCGTAGATAACGCCAATGATCAGC
Source organism: Terriglobia bacterium (assembly GCA_963814725.1). Taxonomy (GTDB): domain Bacteria; phylum Acidobacteriota; class Terriglobia; order Terriglobales; family Acidobacteriaceae; genus JAIQFF01. The sequence goes on along the minus strand of CAWFDY010000008.1, from coordinate 220,097 downwards.
ACGGCGACGAAGGCGAGAACTCCGATCTTGCCCGGCCCTTTGCCGAGTTTGGCTTCGAGCGCGGGCGCCGCGACCGGCCGCAGCTTCGCAGGTGGTGGAGTCGGTATTGTGGGGGCGGTGGCCATGAATGCTCACCTGGTTCGAGCCGGAAAAGTTTCCAGCCGAAGAATGACGGCCACTATACGGAGCGATTGTTACAACAGTATTAAAGTGGAAATGAAAACCGCAGCGATCGCAGCAAAACTGAATTGCGTTCGAGGGATCAGGGGCAGCTGTTATACGGCGAGGGCGTCCGGGTTGACTGCGTTGTCGATCTTCGTCAGCCGCACGGCGAATCCATTTTCGATTTCGTATACATCGTCGGAATATCGAACGACATCGCGATCGTGGCTGACTAGCAGCAACGCCATCTGCTTTTCCAGATTGCGCAGATTTTCCATCAGGCGGGTCACGGCGTAAATATCCAGATGGTTCGTGGGTTCATCCAGAATCAACACTTTCGGTTCGCGCAGCAGGGCGCGGGCGATGGCGATGCGCTGCCGTTGTCCGCCGGACAAACGTATGCCATCGTCGCCGATTTGAGTGTCGTAGCCATCAGGCAGCCGGGAGATGAACTCATCGGCCAGAGCCAGACCGGCAGCGTGCCGGATTTGTTCGAGACTGGCCTCAGGCATTCCGTAAGAAATGTTTTCCCTGATGCTGCCGCTGAGAAACGCCGGATTTTGCGCGACAAACCCGGTGCCGCGGCGCAGGCTGGCCAGATCGACTTCGTCATATGGACGGCCGTCGCAATACAGAAGTCCCTGGTTGGGACGATAAAATCCCAGAATCAGGTGCAGGATCGTGCTCTTCCCGGAACCGTTGGCGCCGACCAGGGCAACGGTCCGTCCCGGGCGAACCGTGAGATCGACTCCATTCAACACGGCGGGCGCTCCATAACGGAAGCTCACGGCCTCAAGCCGTATCTCTCCCTGAAAACTGATGGCTGCGGTGCCGGTATAAGGTTCGATGGATTCCGTGGACAACAACTGGTGCAGCGCGATCAGAGCCTGATTTCCCAGCACGACGTAGGGAGCGATCTGCACCACCTGCGCGCCATACTGGCTCAGCATCCGCAGGGTCACGAAGAACGAAAGCAGAGCGCCGAGTGTGATTGATTTGTGAGCCACGAAAACTCCGCCCACCATGAGGACCAACACGCCCGACAGAATGGCGAGACTACTTTGAATTGAACTGTTGGCGGTATCGAACCAGGCCAGGCGGCCGCCGGTCTCCCGAAGGTCCTCGATGTACTTCTGCTGGCGGTCGAGTTCAACTTTTTCCGCGGTCTGGCTGCGGGTAAGATCGATCGATTCGGTTACGAACAGCACGCCTTTGCTGAAGTTTTCGAACGAGCGCCGGAAATCGCGGGAGGCGATATTCAGCTTCCTGCCTAAAATCCGATTGATCCCGACCAGGAAAGGCGCAACCAGAAGAGTCACCAGAAACAACTTCCAGCTGAGCCAGATCAGCACCAGCGACAGCGAGGCTCCGGCCAGCAAGGATGGAAGCAGGCGCGAGACGATGGCATTGCTCATCACATCCACCCGCTCGGTATCCTGCACGATGGTGCTGTGCAGCCCGCCCTGGTCGGTATTGTTGTAGAAACTTCGCGAAAGCCGGTACAGGCGGGAGAGCAAATCGTAGCGGATTCCGCTGACCGCCACCTTGGTAGTTCGCAGGGTCAAGGCTCGCACCCAAAGCGCGAAGACGGTGTAAAGCGCCTGACAAGCTGCGATGGCGATACCATCCCAAAATACTCCGCGCAAATCCCCGCGGGGGATCACAACATCGAAAACATGCCGGATAAGAAAGATGGTAGGCAGGACGAAAACGGACTGCAAGGCACACAGTAGGACCGCGATCACCACGGAGCGGCCCTGTCGCCGGTAGCAGCCAAGATAATAGCTCCAGGCCGCGCGACTGCTCGATTTCGGGGCTTTTGCGCTTCCGCTCACACTGCCATCTTTCTGGAGGGCCCGGCGGGCGGAACCGGAGTGCGTCCGGTCTCGTCGTAATGCCCCCAGGGCTTCAAATCGATTCGCCGACCACCTCCACGGCGGCGGCGCCGCTCGAGGGAAAGTCTCATCACCGTGGCCAGATTCGAGCGTTCAGAGTTCATCCCGCGGGTCATATTGCCGGGATGAAGCTGGTAGAACAGCGTGATATCCCCAAGAATGACCATCGAGATATCTTCTTCCCGCGCCCGCATGAACCAGTCCACATCCTCGCTGTATCGAAGGCTCTCCTCAAACAGGCCGACGCGCTCGAAAACCTGCGCTCGATAAACTCCGCTGCCGAGATGGACGTGGGTGAGGGTGCGATCTTCAGTATTCTCGAATTTCATCTCCAGATTTTCCGCTCCGGGGAGCGAGATGTATTGGATTCGCCCCAGTATCACATCGAGTTTGGGCTCAGCCCGAAGCCGGCCGAGCTGACGGTCAAGCTTCCCGGCGGGCCACAGATCATCAGCGTCCAGAAAAGCGACGAACTCACCGCGCGCGTGCTGCAGGCCAACATTGCGAGCCGCCGACGGGCCTTTGTTTTCCTGATAAAAATACTGGCTGACGCTGGGCAGGCTGCGCGCCACCTCGCGGCTGGAGTCGGTCGAACCGTCATCCACCACAATGATTTCGATTGCATGATTACCCTGGCGCTCAATGCTGGCTACCGCCTGGGGCAGGAACGAGGCAGCATTAAAGACCGGGATGATCACACTCACCAGATTCTCCACCCGCGCGGTCATGCATCGCTCCTCAAGAAATTTCCAATCACCCGGGGAATCTGCGCCAGATCGGTGCCGGCGTCGAGCCAGTAAACCGGAAGGCTCCGGCAAAGAACGCTGATCTTGCGCGCCGCTTCCTCCGTGGCCCGGGTCAGGTGCAGAAGCGTGGTGGGGGCAATGGCCCGGAACGCATCCATCGCACCAGCTTTCGCCAGAGTCGTATCCGTGAAACCGGTTACACGCGGCAGAAGGATGGCGCGGAGTGGAAAGCCTTTGACAATATTCGCGGGAAAGTGCTTCTGCAGGTAGATGAGCGCTTTCTGCTCGCCCAGTTTGTCTGGATTCGACACCAGTGTTTCCATTTGCGGAAACCGGTCGCAATTCTCCGGAACCAGCTTGGCGGTCGAATAAAGGCTGTGAACGTAGGGTTTCCCGGCAACGTCGGCCAGGACATAGTCGTCGCCGGCGTAAAGCAGACCGGAGGCTAGACAAGCCAGAGTCGTGGTCGATTTACCTGAGCCGCTTTTGCCGGCAACCAATACTCCACCCGAAGCCGTGCCGACCGCACCGGCGTGAACCGCCTGCAAAGGCTCGTTCCTGAAGCGCCAGTGCAATATGGCTCGCATGGGAAAACTGCTCTCCCAATACGGTATCCATTCGTAGTCCCGAATCCAGTAGATCGCCGCGTTTCTCTGAGCGTCAAACATCTGCAGGATATCGATGCCGATTTCGTAAGTGGTAAAAAAACGCTCGTCGTTGTAACCATCAATCACGCCGCGTTGCCCGTGACATTCCGGCGCCCATGGGGCCGGGGGCATGGTGGCGCCCGACGAGCGATTATCGAATATGTGCACCGTCAGATCAGGTTCGGAGGAAGCTGGATCCAGGAGGTGTTCAACTGCCGGCGAGAACAGGTCGGCCATCGCCGGACCGGCAAAGCGCATGAGCACGGATTTGCCGCCGATCCGGTATCGCCGCTCGATCAGCCGTCCAGTCGAGGCTTTCTGAAAGACGTTAAGGACGGCTTCGAAAAACTCCGCCGGATCTGGTGGTTTACTGGTGACAGATTCAACCTGCCGCTCCACGGACACCGTGCTGTCCATTCTCAGCCTTCCCCTTCCACTTTGCGGTGCGGCCAGCCGCTCTCGTCCACATCGTGAATAGGGTCGAGCAATAGCAGTTCCTGCATGTCGGTGTAGCGCTCAAGCACGGGGAGTACGAATGGCGCTTCCGGTCCAGCCGTCCCCAATGGTTCCGAAGACGCGCCCACCGGTGCGTCCTTCGCGGGCACAATCAGGCTCTCGGCCACCAGTTCGTCGATCAGGCTGAGCACCGAACTTCTGACTTCTTCAGCGTTGCCGTTGTGGCGGAGCGGAAAAAAAGTCTCCAACACTTTCGACCGAACAACCGCGGTCGATAAAATCCCAGATCAGCGGCGCCGATCCTTGCAGACTGTAATAGTTGCCGCTCTTCATCTGGACGAGGACCACTTCGCCCTCGAACGATTCCATGACCACGTCGGGCCGGTTTACCTGGTAGAAGCGCATGCCGGCGCAGTTTACCATCCGAAATGGCTCGATACAAGCCGCACTGGACAAGGGTTTTGCCCCCTGCGGCCCCGTGTGCAATGCTTTGCATGTGAAGGTATTTAAACTGGCTTAGAGAACGTCCTTTCTGCTTGCCAAGCGGAAGGGTTGCCCTATACTTCTCAACGGAGATTGGGATTGGCTCAAACTACAGAAATAAAACGGTCCCGGGACCCGAACTCTTTATCCAAGCCGGCCTCGGTTGCGTTGGCCGGCGAACTCGAAGACGCCCTCGAAAACATCCTGGAAACCTGGTTTCCTCGCTGCGTAGATCACCAGTACGGCGGCTTTCTGAGCGACTTCGATCATCGCTGGAGGCCGCGCGGGCCCCAGCTCAAAATGCTGGAGTATCAGGCGCGGATGCTGCGCCTGCTTTCGCGAGTTTCCGCTCATCCCCGGTTCAGTTCTTATCGCGAGTTTGCCACGCACGGCTTTCATTACCTCCGCGATGTCATGTGGGATCGTGAGTTTGGCGGCTGGTTTCGAATGCTTGACCAGTCGGGAAATCGGCTCGAGGAATCGACCAAACACGGCCATGGCGCAAGCTACGGCATCGATGCCTATGTCGCTTACCACGAGTTGACCTCGGATCCCGAAGCTCTCGAACTCGCTCAGGAGGGCTTCCAGTGGCTGGACAAGGTCGGACACGACCCCATGCACGGCGGATATTTCGCCCTGTACCAGCGCGACGGAACGCAGATCAATTCGCCCGAACAGTGCCCCATCCCAAACCTGGTTCGTGATTGCATTGGAACTCCTTTGGGATTCAAGGACGCGAACACAAACGGCGACATGCTCGAAACCCTTGCCGATTTGTCCAAAGTGTCCCCGGACCCGCTGGTCAAGGAAAGACTTCTGGAGATGCTGCACATCGTGCGTGACCGCATGATCGTGCCGCCCGGCGCCGTGCATATGTACTTTCAGCCGGATTGGACTCCCGTCCCCGATATGTGCCGCTATTCCTACGGCATCAATACCTCGAACATCCTGGCTAAAGCGGCGCGCACGCCGTGCCTTGAACCGGACGCGAGAACTCTCAGCGTCGTCAAGTCGGTGGTTGACTCGGTGCTGCAGTACGGCTGGGACGATGTCCACGGAGGATTCTTCTACGGCGGCTCAACTTTTGGGCGCACCTATCTGGAAGACATGACGGTTTTTGTCGACGCGAAGTTCTGGTGGCCTCAGGCTGAGGGCATGAGGGCACTGCTTCGCGCCGCTCTTCTCTATCCCGACGACCCAAGAGATTACTTACAACGCTTCAACCAATTGTGGTCGTACATCCAGAAGAACATCATTGACCGCAGACACGGAGGATGGCTCTGGGTGGGAAAGGATACGAAGCCTCGACGTTGGAGATCGCCGATGGCCACGACCTGGAAGGAGCCATCTCATGAAGTCCACTCATTGCTCGAATGCCTTCGATTGCTGCAGTCGTGAGTTGGCCAGGTTCCCACCTTCGCGGAGATGAATCGCATGCCGGTAGCTCCCCTGATCAGCGTAGTCGTGCCCGTCCTGAACGGTGAAAAGTATCTTGCCCCTGCCATCGAAAGCATTGTGGGCCAGGATCACCGGCCGCTTCAGGTGATTGTGGTCGATGATGGATCCACCGACAATACGGCGGCCGTGGCCCAGGGCTTCGCCGAGGTTGAATACCACTTCCAGGACCATGCCGGCGTTGTCACCGCCCTCAACCAAGGCGTAACCGAAGCAAAAGGCAGCTTCATTGCCTTCCTTGACGCCGATGATTTGTGGATGGAGGGCAAACTTAAAAAACAGCTTCGGGCGTTTGAAATCGATCCAGAGTTGAGCATGGTGCTGGGCCAAGTCGAACAATTCCGCGAAACCGGTCCGGACGGAACTCCGGTATCACTCGGAATATTCAACGGCTACCTGAAGATCACGATGTTGATCCGGCGCGACGCCTTTTTCCAGGTTGGCCTCTTTGATTCACAGTGGCGGACGGGCGATTTTATCGACTGGTACATCCGAGCCACTGAGCTGCGCCTTAAGTCGATCATGCTGCCGGACGTTCTGGCCCGAAGAAGAATTCACGATACCAACATGGGAGTTCGCGAGCGCGACAAGCAGTCCGACTATGCCCGCATCATGAGGCAGGTTCTGGAGCGGCGACGAAAGGCCAAAGGCTAGAGCTTCGCGGTCTGAGCCGCGAACCCGGATAACTTTGAACGCATGCGCTTGATTCCGTACTGGAACGCTCTGGAAATGGTTTGCAAGGGCGCATCGAGCTCCCAGTAGTGCTGCAGAAAAAGCGGGATTCCCGCAGCCTGCCTGAGTACGCCTTCCCCCTGCACCGCGCGCCGGTACCGGGGATAAAGGGCGCGAACCGTGCTCTTCATCCCAGGAGCTTTCAACTGCCTGAGATGAAACTGGTACTCCAGCTGTTCCGCGGGAGCGATCGGAAGGATCTCGATTCTCTCCATGACTTCTGCAGGCACCGGCGCCGCGACCTTCTCGACCAGGTAACGCAAGGCATCGCGAAGCTGCGGGACCACCCGAAAATGAGAAGCCATGCCCAACAGGCGATCCCAATCGATGGTGGACGATTCAAGAATGCAAAATGAATCGGCAATCCAGCGCAGGGGCGGAATCTCGTTCCACATCAGTCCGTGAACACAACTGTGCAACAACTGGTCGGTGGGACACAGAGCGCGCGTGGGATGGCCTTCGAACTTTACCGGAACCGAGGCCTCCCAGAAAGGCTGGTCCGCGTTGCGATAGCATGCCTGAAACAAGACATGCCAGTGGAGGTCAACCCGTTCCTGACGCTCCCGCGTAAAGTCGGCGGAATGGCGAAACGAGACAAAAAATTGCCCGAACCTGATGGCGGGTATTGTATTGCGCGTCCATCCCTGCTGCTCCAGAAGCGAGACCGCATCGAGCGCCCGTTCTTCAGGAATCAGTATGTCGAGGTCCTGCATGGGCCGAAGCCCAAAATCCTGATAATGCAACAGCGTCAGCGCGGCGCCCTTCAACAGTAGAGTGGGGATACCGGCCTTATGAAATACGCCGAGAAGCGGCGCCATTCGCCGGAAAACCAGGTGGTTCTCGCACCAAGCCCTCCGGTTTACACCTTTGAGCCGCTGTAAAACCGGGTCCTGATAACCCAGGGTCTGCAGGTTGCGGTAGGTCAACGGCAGCAGGCGGTATGACCCGTTGTCGAGGCGGTCCAGTCCATCCTGCTGAAACCATTCCTCCCAGGCCGCCAACGCGGCGCTCGTCTTCAGCAGAGTGGCCTTCAGGAGCAACTCCTGCAGGGTGGTCGGCCAGCATCCGCCTGTCGAATCGATCACTTGCATTCAGCGCATAATATAAGCCTGCAAGACCGAAACGTACAGGCTGAAATGCCGCGTTGGCCGCGCTTTTCAGGGCATCTGCTAGAATCGCGCACTGCGGCGGGCTGCCCTGGCTGCCGCCCTGGAACCAGTGAGACTTCCCGCCTTCTTACGCTCCGCTCGAGATGGCCATCTATCCTGGAAAGATTTCTCCACTTTAGCGGCCAAACCCGCTCCAGTCGGCGAACTTCGCGGGGACCCGTTGGTTCGACTCGGAATCAGTGAGGATCAATTCGGCTCACCGGGCTCGATTGATTTCGCCGGCATCGCACCCTACTTGAACGGCGCAAGATCCGTGGTTGCTCACACGGTAGATGATTCCAATGAGCAATTGCCGGCGTGCCTCGATGCCATGGATGGCTATGGCATCAAAGCGACAGCCTTTGTCACGACTGGCTACCGGTCGCTTATGCCTCGCCTGTGGCCTCGACTGCGCCAGGCTATCGCCAACGGTCACGAGATCGGTTCTCACTCTCGCCGGCATCCCTGCGCCGCGCGCGACACCCGGGTCCGCTGTTTCACAGCTTTGACCTGGGATGAAATTGACGGATCTCGCCGCGACATCCTGGAAAATACCGGTCAACCCTATGTCTGGAGTTGGGCTTATCCCTGCGGAAGTTGCGCGGACTGTCCGTTGATCCAGCGTAAGATCGCGCGGGCCGGATACCTGATGGCTCGCGCTTATCCCGACGAATTCCATGACGGCCACGTCGTCCCTGACCTCCAGACCTACGACAGCAATCCCTACGCCGCCCGCTACACGCAGGCGGTGCAAAGCGGATATTCGAAGGCATTAGCGAACCGGGGCGAGATTGCGGTTTCAGGACGAACCGATGTGCCCCTGCTCAACGCCAAATTCGATGAGGTGTACGCCGCCGGCGGCATCTACACGTTCATCACCCATCCCCAGATGATCGACCATGGCCGGGACAATTTCTATGAACGGCATCTGGCCCACGTGGCCGGCCGCGACGACATCTGGTATGTGCCCATGGGGCCGCTATATGCCTACCGTACGCTTTCCACTCACACGCGGGTGCAGGCACTGAAGAATGTTGCTGCCACCGCGCGCTTTGCTGTGTTCAATCGGCTCGATTCGAGGGTTTATAACGGAAGCATTACTCTCAAGTTCCGCGCTTCCATGAATCCTGAAATCCTGGTTGGCGGCGAGACTCTCGTCGAACGAACTTCCGTTAGCGTGGACCGATGGGACGGCCGCTATTTCCGGCGTCACAGAGACCATTTATTGATCACCACTCCTCCCAACACGGTGGTGGAGTTCCGGATGCCAGCTTCCTCCGGGAGCATGCATGAAAAATAGCGGCTGGCGTTCGAGCTCGATAGCGCGTTCTCTGGGGAGAGTCCTCGACGCAACTTCACCCTATCTGCCCGCCGCGCTCGTCAATCGCGTTAACTACCTGCTGTCGGATTGGGTTTACGTGCCTGAAGGTTGGCATGCACAACACGCGGAGATGAAAAGTTGGACCGATCCGGCGGTCGCAAATGCCGTCGAAACGCATTGGCCAACGCTGAACCAGAATCTTCAGGGGCCAGGTCCGCTGGGAGTTTCGCATTTCCCCTGGAGCGTGACTCGTACCCATCCCGGCTATCACAATGCCATGATGTCCTACGGTTATGTTCTTGCTCTCGCTGCCCGGAAGAGAGAAAAAATCTCCGTGCTGGATTGGGGCGGCGGGGCCGGTCACTACAATCTCTACAGCCAGGTCCTGCTGCCCGAAGTGGAAATCGAATACCACTGTTACGACGTCCCGTCTTTATGCGAGGTTGGCAAAAAACTGCAGCCGGACGCCCGCTTTTATCATGACACCGCGGAACTGGCCGGGAAGCAGTTTTCCCTGGTAGTCAGCAGCAGTTCACTGCACTACTTCGAGGACTGGCGCGCCGTCCTGCGCCAGATGGCTGCCGCCACCGGGGACTATCTGTATCTCGCCCGGTTGCAGGTGGTGAAGCGTTCGCCGTCATTCGTGGTAGAGCAAAGACCCTACCGGGATGGCTACTACACCCAATGCCTCAGCTGGTTTCTCAACCGTGATGAAATCCTGAGTTGCGTTGAAGAATCGGGTTTAAAGCTGGTGAGGGAATTTGTATATCTGGAACAGTGGGACGTAAGAGGCGCACCGGAAAAACAGGAAGGCCGCGGATTTCTGTTTCGCCGGCCGCCGGTTCGGGAGGAATAGGGGCACATGAAAAAAGACGAAGTTTTTCGCGCGGGCGGAAAGCCAGCCGGCGATTTCGAGTTCAACGCGGAAGTCGCCGAAGTATTCGATGACATGCTCGAACGCAGCGTGCCCTTCTACTCGGACCAGCTCAACATGGTCACGGATATCGGCCGGCACTTCTGGATTCCGGCCACGAATGTGTACGACCTCGGTTGCTCGACCGCGACCATGCTGATCCGAATGCGTCAAAAGCTGCCTCGGGGCGCGCGCCTGTTTGGCTACGACAATTCGCAGCCCATGCTCGATCAGGCGCGGCAGAAGATCGCCGAGAACCGTTTTCAGGACGACATCGAAGTCCGGTTGAGCGACCTCAACGGATCCCTGATGGATCTTCATCTGGAAAACGCCAGCGTCGTAACCATGTGCTGGACTCTTCAATTCATTCGCCCTCTGGGACGCGACAATCTGATCCGTCGCATTTACGACTCACTGGCGCCCGGCGGCGCCCTGGTCGTCACCGAGAAAATTCTCACCAACAATGGCCACGTCAACCGCTTTTTCATCGATTTCTACTACGACTTCAAGCGCAGCCAGGGATACTCCGATACCGAGATCGCGCGCAAACGGGAAGCGCTGGAAAATGTCCTGGTTCCCTACCAGCTTAAGGAGAACCTGGACCTGTTCCGGCGCAACGGGTTTGAAATCGGGGAGACATTCTTCCAGTGGTTTAACTTCGCCGGCTTTCTGTGCGTGAAAAAACCAACTCTGCCCTGAAAGATCGATCGCCATATCCCGCCCTGAAAGGGAGAGTTGCGACAGGTTCTATTCGGGAGCTATGCTTGGGCTTACCTCCTGAATAAATATCCAAACAGGAAATCACATTTTGGGATAAAGCCATGAGGACCCCAAGGCGCTTTGACCTGGCATTTGCCCTTCTCTTATTAGCCCTTGTAGTACCGGTTTGTGTCCCGGCACAGACGGCTCCAGCTCCCCCTGCCAGCCAAAAATTGTACGAACTCGATGTGCCCGGACAAAAACAGTGGGTGGACACGAATGTGGACGTGCGGAGTGGGGCGAAACTGCGCTTCACATCCACCGGACAGATGACGTATGTAGCTGGCCAGGGCAGCGCAAGATCCCGCACCGTGGGAACGTTCGGTCCCGATGGGCTTCCGCGCGGCTTTGCTGACCTGATTCATCAATACTCAGTCCTCCAAGCCGGCCACGGCGCCCTGATCGGCCGCATCGGCTCTGACGCATATGGGCAGGCGTTTTTAGTGGGAGCCACCAAGGAATACTCTGCGCCCGTAGCAGGACGCCTTTTTCTCGGCATCAATCAAAGTGCGAACGATGCTGCGACGGCGCAGGGCAGCTTTCACGTGAAAATTGATGTTCTGGACGAGGGCTTGAGTGGCTCCGCGAATGCCGGAGGCCCCGTCGAAACCCGCATTCCGGGGGTCACGCCTGACCTGCTCAGCAAAATCCCGCGCCGCATTACCGATCCTGCCGGCAAGCCCGGCGATATGGTGAACGTCCTGATCGTGGGAACCGAGGACCAGGTCGTTCAGGTGTTCACTGCCGCTCAGTGGGTGAAGGTCGACGCAAAGGTGCAAGCAACCGCTCTCAATGCGGTAATGGACTCACTTCAGAAGAAGGATTACCTGACGATGCCGATGAGCACGCTATTTCTCTTCGGCCGCCCGCAGGACTACGGATTTGCCCACGCTGAGCCGGTAAGGGTTGCCATGTCGCGGAATCACCTGCGAGTCTGGAAATCGCCGTACGAAGTGGACGGACGGCCGCTTTGGTGCGTCGCGGCCACACATGACATCGGATTCGAACGAGATCAGCGCAACAACGGGCTGACTCACAAGATTGATCCTGTGATCGACGGTGAACGCGAGTATGTGAATGGAACGCTCTCGGAAACGGGACTGGTTGTCCAGCGCGATCATGTTGCGCCGGCCGACCCGCTCACCACTGCCCTGACTGCCACAGGAGGAGAGTTTCATTCCGACGGACGCATCCTCGTGCTTGTCCTGACCAACACGGCTGGAAAGAGCAATTAGAAAGGCAAAGTCAAACCTCGCGGCCGCGGTCTGCTGAAAAACAACGGAAGGCATGTATCATCGGTGGCATGGCGTAGGACGAACCGCTTCCACCGGAGAAAGATCAATCCTTGGGTGAGAGACATATGTCCTCTTCACTGATCCCGGACCACGCAAAAAGTCCCGGAGACACGGTCACCGCTTTCCGGCGGCATGAGCCAGGGACGCAGCCGGACTATCTCTATCCGGCGTATCGGGCAACGAGGTTGCGGGCGCCGTCGCAGCCCTTGATTTTCCTGCCACACACCCAATCCGAAATAACCGGGCCGGTGTTTGGCCATTCCGATGTGCATCCCAACGATTCGGACCTCACGTTACAGCATGCCGCGGAACCTCTCGGCGAGCGCATTATCGTGCGGGGACGAGTCGTGGACGGCGACGGGCACGCCGTATCGAACAGCTTGATCGAGATCTGGCAGGCCAATGCGGCGGGACGCTACGCGCACTCTAAAGATAACCATGCCGCACCCCTCGACCTGAACTTCGCCGGAGCGGGAAGGACGCTGACCGACCAGGACGGGTTCTATAGGTTCACGACAATCAAGCCTGGGGCGTATCCCTGGCGTAATCACGACAATGCATGGCGCCCGGCTCACATTCACTTTTCTTTGTTTGGGCCCGCCTTCGTCACACGCTTGATCACACAAATGTATTTTCCGGGGGATCCGCTTTTTCCCTACGACCCCATCCTGCAGTCGATTCCTGACGAACCAGCGCGGCAGCGGCTGATCTCGAAATTCGATCTGGAAGCAACCCAGCCGGAGCGGGCTCTGGGCTATCGTTTTGATATCGTTTTGCGCGGGCGTGAGTCAACTCCGTTTGAGAAACGACCATGAAGCTGACGCCAACTCCTTCACAGACGGTTGGGCCTTTCTTTCACCTGGGGCTCACGAATACACGAAGCGTTGGCTGCGTCGCCGGCAAGGAGGCGAAGGGCGAGCGACTGTGGCTTACCTTGAGTGTGCTCGATGGAGACGGCGTGCCTGTCCCGGATGCGATGATCGAGTTGTGGCAAGCCGACTCCGATGGAAACTACGCGCATCAAGGGGATCCGTCAGGGGACGGGACTTTCCGCGGCTTTGGCAGATCAGCGACTGCGGAAGATGGATCGTGCGCCTTTGAAACCATCCGGCCGGGGCGCGTTCCAGGTCCGCACGGAATTTTTCAGGCGCCGCACATCAACGTATCGGTCTTCGCACGAGGCCTGCTGAAGGGACTGTGCACCCGCGTGTACTTTGCCGGCGATCCCGCCAACGCTGAGGATCCTGTTCTGGCGTCGGTCCCGGAAAATCGGCGTCCGACGCTGTTGGCGCAGCCTGACCCATCCCGCAGCGGGAGCTGGAAATTAGAGATTCGTTTGCGCGGCGAGGGTGAGACCGTGTTTTTCGATGTGTAAACGTTTCCTCACGACCAAACTTAAGGCCGACCATTAGCATGCGACTGATTGAAAGCCTCGCGACCACCCCGATCATGGCCGAGCTTTTTTCCGACGAGTCGGTACTTCGCGCCATGCTGGATTTCGAAGCGGCCCTGGCGCGAGCGGAGGCTCGAGTAGGAATCATCCCGCAGGATGCGGCCGATATAATCTCGGCGCTGGCCAGGCCCGGCAGTTTCGACGCTCCGGCTCTCGCCGAGGCCGCATTCAGAGCCGGAACCCCTGCCATCCCTCTGGTGAAAGCGCTCACCGATCAAGTAGGAAAAACCAATGCAGAGGCGGCGCGATTCGTGCATTGGGGAGCGACCAGTCAGGATGTCGTGGACAGCGCAATGTCTCTGCTGCTCAAACGGGCAGAACCGATTCTGATCGGCGACCTGGTCCGATTGCAGAACGCGTTGAAAGTTTTAAGTGAGCGTCACAAGGGCAGCGTGATGCTCGGGCGGACTCTGCTTCAGCCGGCTCCTCCCGTAACTTTCGGACTCAAATCCGCGGGATGGCTCGCATCCGTCCGTCGCGGAAGGCATCGTCTGCAAAGCAGCCTTGATGACGCGGCCGTTTTGCAGTTCGGCGGAGCGAGCGGCACTTTGGCGTCGCTCGGCGACCACGGTACCGCTGTGATTGAAGCTCTCAGTGTAGAGCTGGGATTGAAAGCCCATCCAACCGGTCCCTGGCACACCCAGCGCGATCAACTTGCAACCCTGATCTGCGCTTGCGGAGTGTTGACGGGATCTTTGGGCAAGATGGCGCGCGATATTTCTCTACTCATGCAGAACGAGGTTGGGGAAGCCAGCGAACCTGCAAGCCAGGGACGTGGCGGCTCCTCAACCATGCCGAACAAGCGGAATCCCACCGCCTGCTCACTCACTCTGGCGGCCGCGCACCGGGTACCGGACCTGGTCGCATCATTTCTCTCCGCGATGGTGCAGGAGCACGAACGTGGACTCGGCGGATTACAGGCGGAGTGGCCCGTGGTGGCGACGGTAGTCCAATTGACCGGTGTGGCAGTTGCCTCGATGGCTGAAGTGGCCGAAGGGCTCGCTGTGGATACGGAAAAGATGCGCGCCAATATCGAGAAGACGAATGGACTCATCTTTGCCGAGCGCGCCCTGATGCTGCTGGGGCCGAAGCTGGGGCGGGACGCCGCCCACAAGATACTCGAAGGCGCGGCCCGGAAAAGCGTACAGGAAGGGAGAAATCTCGCTGCCATCCTGGCCGAGATTCCTGAAGTGACCGCGCACCTCAGTGCCGCCGAGTTGAATGAATTGGAGAGACCGGAGCAATATCTGGGATCTGCCGAGGCTTTTCGAAAAGCTCTCATCACGGAACCGAACCAGGAAAAATAAGTACAACCACGACAAGGAGCAATGATTTGCCCTTCGCAACCGTTCGCAACACGCGGATCTTTTACCGTCTGCAGGGAAATGCGGGCCGGCCTGTCCTGATTTTGTCGCATTCGATCGGCACCGACCACGCCTTGTGGGACCTTCAGGTTGCGGACCTGTTGCCGTACTTTCAGATTCTGCGCTATGACACCCGAGGCCACGGAGCGTCCGATGCGCCCGCCGGCGAATACTCGGTTGAGATGTTGGCCAACGACGTTCTCGCCCTGGCGGATGCTTTAGGAATCTCGCAATTTGGTTTTTGCGGCCTGTCGCTGGGAGGCGCCATCGGGCAATGGGTTGCAGCGCACGCGCCGGAGCGCGTCACTCATCTGGTGCTGGCCAACACCTCGCCCCAATTTGTGCCGCGTTCCAACTGGGAAGCGCGAATCGCAGCCGTGCGCAAGGACGGGATGCCGGGGATCGTCGATGTTGCCATGTCACGATCGTTCTCGCCGGAGACGCTGGCGAAACAAAATCCCGAAGTCGCTTCGATCCGCTCAACCCTGCTGGGCACCGATCCGGTCGGATACACAGGATGCTGTGCCGCTCTGCGCGATCTCGATCACGGCGACCTGCTGCGACGTATCAAGGCGCCGACTTTAGTGATCGTTGGAGATTACGACATCTCCACTCCGTGGAGCGGTCATGGCGAACGATTGCTGCAGGAAATTCCCGGGGCGAAAGCTCTACACCTGGAGGCGGCGCATCTTTCCAACCTCGAGCGGCCGCGCTCGTTTACCACAGCCTTGCTGGAGTTCATCCTTCCCCAGCGCGATCCGGGGGTGGATCCGCTGGCCACTGGATTTGAAACGCGTCGCGCCGCGCTCGGCAAAGCACACGTTGATGCGACCGTCGCTGCGACAACAGAATTTACGCGCGAGTTCCAGGATTTCATCACGCGTTACGTATGGGGCACGATCTGGACTCGTCCGGAACTGGATTGGCGCACCCGGCGGCTGCTGGTGCTGGCGATCACGGCGTCGCTCGGGAGGTGGGAAGAGTTTGCCCTCCATGTGCGCGCTGGTTTGGCCGGTGAACTCGAATTGTGCGATTTAGAGGAAGCACTGTTGCAAACTTCCATTTATGCGGGGGTACCGGCGGCCAATACCGGATTTCAGATTGCCAGTGAACAAATTAAACAGATCAAACAGATCAAGAAGGACCTGTGAGCTCAAATTAAGCCGCTCAACTTCCAGCGCGCACCTTCGCCACCGATCAGGATTCTGGTTTCGCAGAACCCCGCTTAGGTTCGAAGCCTGAAGATGGGACATCACATTTTCTCAAGCCAAGTCTGCTACCGATCCAACCGGCTGAGTGGGCATTAAATCCGGCCGTAAACGTTAACGGCGGTGCTATAGTAGCAAACGCTCAACGCTGGCAAATGACAATGACAAATGGACCCACTGTGAGATTTTCTCGTCCAACTCCTCCCCTGCGGCTGGATGTTTTCTGTTTGTTCGCAATATTCCTGTTCGTATCCGCGGCCGCCTCCGCGCAGAACCCGCTTCCCTATCGGGATGCGAAACTGCCGGTCGAGCAACGCGTCGCTGACCTGCTCTCCCGCATGACGCTCGAAGAAAAAGTGGCGCAGATGGAAGGCGCATGGGAGAACCGCCAGTTTTTCAGCGACCCCAACAAGCTCTTTGTAGACCAGGATGGAAACTTCCTTCCCGAGCACGCCGCAGTCCTTCTCAAGAACGGCCTGGGAGAGATCTCGCGCCCCAGCGAGAAGCGTGGGCCGCGCCAGATGGCGAACTACACCAACGCCGTGCAGAAGTGGGTAAAGGAAAACACGCGTTTGGGAATTCCGGTTCTCTTTCACGACGAGTGCCTGCACGGACATGTCGCGCCCGGCGGCACCTCGTATCCGCAGGCCATTGCCCTGGCCTCAACCTGGGACCCCGCGCTGGTGCAAAATATTTTTACCGCCACCGCGGCTGAAGTGCGGGCTCGCGGCGCGCACCACTGCCTTGCCCCAGTGCTGGATTTAGCGCGTGACCCTCGCTGGGGACGCACCGAGGAAACCTACGGAGAGGATCCGTATCTGGTGTCGCGCATCGGACTCGCAGCCATTCTCGGCTTTCAGGGAACGGGTTCCATGGATGGGTCGCACGTTCTGGCGACGGCAAAACATTTTGCCGTACACGGCCAGCCTGAAGGTGGAACCAATGTAGGGCCCGGCAACATTTCCGAGCGGGTTATCCGCGAATATTTCCTGAAACCTTTCGAGATGGCGGTAAAAGACGGCCACGTGCAAACAGTGATGGCGTCATACAACGAGATTGACGGCATCCCATCGCACAGCAACAAACACCTGCTCGACG
Source organism: Terriglobia bacterium (assembly GCA_963814725.1). Lineage (GTDB taxonomy): Bacteria > Acidobacteriota > Terriglobia > Terriglobales > Acidobacteriaceae > JAIQFF01. The sequence goes on along the minus strand of CAWFDY010000008.1, from coordinate 202,962 downwards.
ATATTCTCCGCCAGGAATGGGGCTTCGACGGCGTCATCGTGTCCGATTATTTTGGCATCACCGATCTGGTGACCCTGCATCATGTGGTTGCCACCAATCCGGAAGCTGCCAAGATGGCTCTGCAGGCCGGCATCGAGATCGAACTTCCGTTCGAGGCCACTTTCTCCAGCCTGGTGGATCAGGTTCACCAGGGGACGATTGCGGAAGCCACCATTGACCGGGCGGTTACTCATCTTCTTCGGGCAAAGTTTGAAGCCGGGCTTTTTGAAAATCCTTACGTCGATCCCGACTACGCGGAGAAGTTCGTCAACAATCCCGAACATCAGCAACTGGCGCTGCAAGCGGCGCACGAATCCATCATTCTGTTGAAGAACCAGAACAATCTCTTGCCGCTGGAGAAATCGAGGTACAAGCGGATTGCCGTAATCGGTCCCAATGCCGCCGAATTACACCTGGGCGGATACAGCAACAAGCCGGGGCGCGGAGTGAGCCTTCTGCAGGCCGTGAAGGACAAAGTGGGTTCCTCCGCCGAAGTGGTGTACTCCGAGGGCTGCAAGATTACGGAAACACTTCCGGACTGGGATGCCGACAAGGTGGTGCTGGGCGATCCGGCCCTGAATGCGAAGCGGATTCAGGATGCGGTGGCCGTCGCCAAAAAAGCTGACGTGGTTATTCTTGCGCTCGGCGAGAACGAACAAACCTCGCGCGAAGCCTGGGCCGTCGACCATCTGGGAGATCGCGACAGCCTCGATCTGCTGGGCAACCAGGATGATCTGGTCAAGGCGATCCTGACCACGGGAAAACCCACGATCGTTTATCTGCAACATGGCCGGCCTAACTCCATCAACTACATTGCAGAGAACGTGCCTGCCATTGTGGATGGCTGGTACCTTGGCCAGGAGGGCGGCGGCGCGATCGCCGACGTGCTCTTCGGAGATTACAACCCCGGCGGGAAGCTTCCCATCACAGTGCCACGATCCGTTGGACAACTGCCGGACTACTATTATCAAAAGCCTTCAGCGAAGCGCGGGTTCCTGGGCACAGCTATCACACCGCTCTTCCCGTTTGGCTGGGGCCTGAGTTACACCAGCTTCAAGTATGACAATCTGCGCGTTACTCCAGACACGATCGGGCCGGAAGGGACCACAACAGTCTCGGTGGATGTGACCAACACCGGCAAGCTGAGCGGCACCGAAGTCGCTCAACTGTACATCCGCGACGAGGTCAGCACGGTGACGCGGCCGGTCAAGGAACTCCGCGGGTTCCGGCGCATCGCACTCGATGCAGGCAAGACCCAAACCGTCACATTCACGCTGGGTCCCGAGGAGTTGTCGTTTTTAAATCGTGAGATGCGTCGAGTGGTGGAGCCCGGCAGTTTCAAGATCATGGTCGGCGGCAACTCAGTGAATTTAATCGAAACGAAATTGAATGTAGCTGCCCGTTAGATTCAGGACATGAGTTTTTCAGGCACTCCTGCAAGCGCACTCGCGCGGGCCTCCGCGATTCGCCGCACCCTGCTTGTTCTGGCGCCTCTTGTCGGCATTGCCCTCAATCCCTTGCTGGGCGCGCAACAGAAGCCCGTAGCCGCTCCACCCGGGCAATACGACGAAGCGAAAGTTCCGCAATACACGCTGCCCGACCCGCTACTCCTGCTCAACGGAAAGAGGGTGACAAGCGCGAGGACCTGGACCAAGAAGCGCCGGCCAGAGATCCTGAAGCTCTTCGAAACCAATGTTTACGGCCGAACCACGGTCGGACGTCCCAAGGCAATGACCTGGGAGGTGACACCAGGCGACGCCGCCCAGGTGCCGGGCACATCTGCCGCCAGAACCGTAACTATTTATTTTGCCGGAAAGAAAGACGAGGCGGATAAGAATGCACCGAAGATGGTTCTGCAGATTTTCCTGCCCGCCAACGCAAAGAAGCCCGTTCCAGTATTTCTGATGCCCACTACCTTTCACCGCATACCTCAGCAATTGCTCGACCGCGGCTATGGCTTTGTCAGCTTTGATCCCACCTCCGTCGAACCTGACAATGCCAACGGGTATGCAAAGAGCGTCCGCGCCTTCTTCGCCACTCCGAACCAGAAAGAGGCGGGACAGGACGAATGGGGGGCCATTGGCGCCTGGGCGTGGGCCATGAGCCGCGCCATGGATTACCTGGTCACCGACCCCGACATCGATGGCAAAAGAGTTTCCATCGCCGGGGTCTCGCGCTACGGCAAAGTCGCCATGTGGGCGGGCGCGCAGGACGAGCGCTTCGCCATTGTTTTTTCCGGGGAGTCAGGCTGTGGCGGCGCGAATCTGGTGCGGCGTCAATTCGGAGAGACAGTCAAGTCCATTACCGCAGCCTTCCCTTACTGGTTCGACGGAAATTTCAAAACCTACGGCGACCGGGTGAACGATCTGCCCGTGGATTGGCATATGCTCATCGCCATGATGGCGCCGCGGCCAGTGTACATTGCCACCGCGGAACAGGATCATTGGGGCGATCCTCACGGTTCCTTCCTGGCGGCCAGGGCCGCTGAGCCGGTTTACAAGCTCTTTGGAGAAGCCGGCCTCGGGGTGGACGACATGCCGGCCGTGGCCACGCCGGTCGGCGACTGGATCGGTTTCCACAACCGGAGAGGCACGCACGGCATTGACGAATATGACTGGGAGCAATTTCTTGATTTTGCCGACCGCCACTTCGGCATTTCGCGGCAGCCAAAATGAATTTGCGGAAAACAATCGGTTCGCTCTCACTGGCCGCGCTCTTTCTGTTCACATCACAGGGCGCCGGTTTTGCGCTGGGCCAGCCGAGATATGTGGAGTTCAGCCGCCATTCCAACGATTTCGCCATCGCGGAAGGTGAATCCCTGGCCAGCATCTACGTGGACGCGAATGATCATGCCGGCGTGGTTCGCGCCGTCCGCGATCTTCAAGCCGACGTTGGCCGCGTCACCGGGAAGATGCCGGCGATTACCAACAGCACTGGCACTGGCACCGGCGCGGACCAGATCATCGTCGGCACCATCGGCAAAAGCGCCGTTATCAACCGGCTGATCCAGGAAAAGAAGATTGACGTTTCATCTGTTTCCGGCCAGTGGGAGTCCTTTCTGATTCAGGTTGTGGCAAATCCCCTGCCCGGTGTCTCCCGAGGACTGATCATCGCGGGCAGTGACAAGCGGGGAACTATTTACGGCATCTACGATCTGTCCGAGCAAATCGGAGTCTCGCCCTGGTATTGGTGGGCTGACGTTCCCACGCAACACCAGGACGCACTCTTCGTCAGGCCCGGCAGTTACCTCCAGGGGCCGCCCGCCGTCAAATATCGAGGCATTTTTCTTAATGACGAAGCGCCTGCGCTTTCCGGCTGGGTAAACGAAAAGTTCGGCAACTACAACCATCAGTTTTACGAGAAAGTTTTTGAACTTCTGCTGCGGCTCAAGGCCAACTACCTTTGGCCGGCCATGTGGAACAACGCGTTTAACGAAGATGATCCGGTGAATCCGCAACTGGCCGATATGTACGGCATCGTGATGGGGACTTCGCATCACGAGCCCATGTTGCGGGCCCAGCAGGAATGGAAGCGGCATGGCACGGGCCCCTGGGACTATTCCCAGAATTCCGATGTCCTGCAAAAGTTTTGGACCGAAGGTATTGAGCGCAACAAGAACTACGAAAGCGTCACCACGCTTGGCATGAGAGGCGACGGCGACCTTCCCATGACCGAGGGCGCCAACATCGCGTTGCTGGAAAAAATCGTGGCCGACCAGCGCAGGATAATCGCCAGCCACGTGAATCCGGACCTTGCCGCCGTGCCCCAGGATTGGGCGCTATACAAAGAGGTGCAGGCATACTACGAAAAAGGAATGCGAGTTCCAGACGACGTAACGCTGCTCTGGTGCGATGACAACTGGGGCAACATCCGGCGGCTGCCGACGGAGGAGGAACGTAAGCGCAGCGGCGGTGCAGGAATTTACTACCACTTTGACTATGTTGGCGACCCGCGCTCTTATAAATGGCTCAACACCATCCCCATCACCAAGGTCTGGGAGCAGATGACTCTGGCCTACAACTACGGTGACAATCGCATATGGATCGTTAACGTAGGCGACTTGAAGCCGATGGAATTCCCTATCGAATTTTTTCTGACTCTGGCCTGGCAACCCGAAAACTGGCCCAGGGAGCGCATTCCGGAATACTCGAGAATGTGGGCGCAGCGTGAATTCGGACCGAAGTATGCGCCAGAGATTGCCGCGCTCGTTACGCGATACACCAAGTTCAACGGACGCCGCAAACCGGAACTGCTGGAGCCCGACACATTCAGCCTCACCGACTATCAGGAGGCTGACAAGATACTGAATGAGTGGCAAACCCTCACCCGACAGGCGGAACAGATTTACGCCAGCTTGCCGGAAAACGAACGCGATGCCTTTTTTCAACTTGTGCTCTACCCGGTGAAAGCGTCTGCGCAGGTCGTCGAGCTCTACATCGCTGTCGGCAAGAATCATCTTTATGCCAAACAGGGTCGAGCCAGCACGAATGATCTGGCCGCGCGAGCCCGGGCGCTGTTTCAGGCGGACGCCGACTTCTCGAGCGAATACAACCACGTTCTCGCCCACGGCAAATGGAACCACATGATGGACCAGCCCCGCATCGGCTACTCGGGATGGCACGACCCGCCGGCAAACGTGCTGCCCGAAGTGAAAGAGATAGAGGTCCCTAATGCCGTCGGGTTGGGGGTCGCCGTCGAGGGCTCGGCTTCGGCGTGGCCAGCAGACGGAACCGAGCCTGACCTGTCACTTCCAGCGATGGACGTTTTCAATCAGCAACGACGCTACATTGATATTTTCAATCGCGGCCGAAGGCCGGCTGCCTTCACCGCCAGCGCAAACCAGCCCTGGGTGGTGCTGAGTACCGCGGGTGGAACCATCACTGGCGATCAGCGCCTTTGGGTAAGTGTGGACTGGCGCAAGGCTCCGAAAGGTTCCGGCAGCGCCAGGGTGACCGTGTCTGGCGCCGGAACCAGTCCGATCTCTGTAGCTGTAAGAACATTCAATCCGGACCAGCTACCGAAGGCTTCGCTCCATGGCTTTATTGAAGCCGATGGCTATGTTTCGATCGAAGCCGCGCACTATACGGGCAAGACTGAGGCCGCTTCCGCCCGATGGGATGAAATTGCGGACTACGGGCGCACCTTGTCGTCCATGACGATATTTCCCATGACCGCTGCCAGCGCCAGTCCGCCGGATGCTCCCTGCCTTCAGTACCAGATGTATTTGTTCAATGCGGGCGCCCTACAAGTGGAAGCGATTCTCGCCCCCACGTTAAATTTTGTTCCCGGACGCGGCCTCAGGTACGCGATCGCATTCGATGACCAACCGCCGCAGATTGTCGACATACTGGCCCACAACTCGCCGGCGGACTGGGAAACGTCGGTCAAGGATAGCGTCCGCAAGATTCAGTCAACCCATACGCTGGCCGCGTCCGGATATCACATTCTGAAGATCTGGATGGTCGATCCCGGCGTGGTCTTGCAGAAGATTGTGGTGAATACCGGCGGCGTGAAAGCCAGCTATCTGGGCCCGCCCGAAAGCTACCACCGCGAAACCCGGCACTAGCACTCAGTGTTCTGGCGAATTCGCTGGTGCCGGAGATCCGGGCATCTTCCCCGCCAGGTTATCTTCTGCCTTTTCATGCAGTTCGCGCACCTTGCGGAGTTGCTTATCGGCTTCGGCCGTGTTGCCCATGGCCTGATAGAGCCGTCCTAACTGGTAATGGGCGTCCGGAAGGTCGGGATTGAGCGCCACTGCGCGCAGAAGGGCAGCCTGAGCCTCCTTGTAGCTCTTTTGCTGCATGTAGAGGGCGCCCAGGTCCACATAGACGATGCGCAGGTCGTGGTTGCCTTGCAATGCCCGTTCGAACAGGGGAAGCGCCGCGTCCGGCCGATTGTTCTTCCATTCGATATCTCCCAGATACGCCAGTGCCTGGGCGTGGCTGGGGTCGAGGGCCAACTCGCTCTGGAAGTAGCGCTTTGCGTCATCGTACTGGTGCAGCTTCCAATACATGTATCCGAGGCTGAAGTTCACGCCCGGCTCCTGCGGAGAGACCTTGGCCGCAGCCTCGAATTCGGCAATCGCCTCACGGGTCCTTTGTAGGCCATCCAGGGCTTCGCCCAGCAACATGTGCGCGGGGGCTGAGTCCGGATTCTGCCGCAAGAGTTGGCGAAACTGCTCCTGGGCGCAGGGATACTTTTTCGCCTGAAGGCAGCTCTGAGCCAGGACCTGACGCAGTTCCGGATTGGTGGGGTCTGCGTTGGCCGCGGGTTCGAGATATTTCACCGCTTCCAGAAAGCGCTTGGCACCGTAGCAGCTAAGGCCGAGTAAGGTGCGGGCCTGCATGTTCCTCGGATCCTGCAGCAAAGCAGCCCTCAGGGGAGGAATAGCGGCTTCAAACTGTCCCTGTTTATATTCTGCCAGTCCTAGATTCAGCTGAATGCCCGGAAGCCTTGGATTTAGGGCAATAGCCTTGCGGTAGGCAGCCGCGGCCTCCTTGTAGTTGGTTCCCCGGGCCAGATCTACGCCCAGGCTGGCGAACGCTCCAGCGTCCCGAGGATTATGCTGCGTGACAGCCTGCCACGCCTCCACGGCCTCCGGGAACTTCCCCTGTTGCTCCAGCGCCATTGCCTCAGCCGGACTGGCCGTCTGCGGACTGGCAAACGCCGGCAACAAGAGAACGAGAACAACGAACAGTGATTTCCAGCGCTTCATGGCCAAAATGCCGTACCGGGAGGTTCGACCCGCGCTCTCAGAATAGCCACTTACACGTGACGAAGCAACGCGGGGCACCTGAGGGACGGCCCAGGCTAGTTTGAACAGGAGGTGGGTTGCAACTCAAACATTTGGGCTATCCGAATCTCACGGTCCGGCGATATACTTCCCTCCTGCGATCGTGCAAGGAAGTAAAGTCATGTTGACTCGAAGGTTAGTCGTACAAGGAGCGATATTTGCGCTTTGCTCTGCGGCTTCGATTGGCCAGCAGAGTCACCAGCCGTCTCCTACCCACGTCTTGCGTCAGTTTCCTGTAATTCTGCAGCAGAGCGTTGAAGCCGGAAAAAGCCCCGCGGGAACCCAAGTTCAAGGAAAACTTGCGGCCGCCACCCTGTTTAATGGCGAGCTAATCCCCAAGGATGCGATCGCATCTGGGGTGATTGTCGAATCCCAATCCAAGAAGGGAGAGGAGCGAGCGCGGCTCGCGATCCGCATGAACACAGTAAGTTGGACTGGCGGATGGGCTCCCCTCAACGCTTATTTGATGCCCTTGTATTACCCCGCGAGTGGGCAGACAGTTCCGAATTTGCCGAACGAATCTCCGGATCCGGATTCGAGGACCTTGAATGGACCCAACCAGTCGGCGCAGTCCCCGATGTCGCGGCCATTTCCGGCCAGCGACTCAGAATCCAGTCAAGGGGCCATCCCGAACGTTGCCATCCTCTCGAATCGGCCTGTCCGAATGAAAAATGTGGTACTTGAACCCACAAGTAGCGGAGGAATCGCACTTGTGTCCGAGCATGCGAATATCAAGTTGTTTAAAATGACGACCTACGTTTTTGCTGCCGACGAGTCCTCAGCAAGGTAACCCCATATTTGCGCCGCGTACCGCCCATTTTCGGGCAGCGGCTCAGAAGCGAGTCGCTGCCATCCCGGATTTCCCACGATCTCGAGCCGGGTCTGTCCCGATGAAAAGCGTGGCACTTGAACCCACAGCTGATGGCGGGGGAGCGCTTGTGTCGCAGAACACAAGTAACGAAGTTGTATAACTGACGACCTGCGTTTCGGCTGTGGTCGAATTACCGGCAAAGTGAGTCCAGATTCAGACTGTCAACTTCAGGACTGCTCAACCCGGGCACTGCCGGGACTCCTCTTGAACTCCATTCCAATAAAAAAGGCTCGCACCTTGTTCGATGCGAGCCGTTAGAGCAACTGAAGTCTGTCTTAAACCTTCGTCCCGCTCGCAGCTTGCTGCGAGCGGGACGGGAGGCTCTCGGTTAGAGGTTAGAAGTAAAACTTGCCGGCGAGCTGAACAATTCTCGCAGGGTAGGCAGCCGTGAACTCGCCGAAGCGACTGTCGCCCAGACCGTTGTCAACGTTCTGGAACTGGGTGTGGTTGAAGGTGTTGAAGCTCTCCAACTTCAGCTGAAACCCAGCACTCTCTCCGAAGGCGAAGTTCTTGAAGAGAGAAAGGTTCCAGTTGTCGCGGCCCGGTCCACGGATAGCGTTGTGGCTGAGGTTGCCCCAGGTACCAGGTGCGGGAGTCGAAAACACCGAAGTATCTACGTACTGGATGTGCTGGAAGGGGTCCGAGGACGCTACGGCGGTATGCTCATATTTGATGCTGCCGTTTATGTCAGGCCGATTGCCGGGGCTGTTGGCGCCGCCAACGAGATTGCTGCCCCCGGTGAAGTTGACTGGCAGGCCCGACTCGATCGTGATGATTCCGGAGATCGCCCAGCCACCGACCAGGGACTTCACCAGGCCGTTCGAGCTGTTGCGAAGAATCGGAATGTTGTAGATGAAGTTGGCGGAGAAGTTGTGCAGCCGGTCGAACTGACTCGGCCCAAGATCGTACCGCCAGCCTAGATATGGGTTGGTGACGCCATTCAAGTCCTGACCGCTGCCACCGGTGGTTGGATCGATGGAGCGGGAAAGGGTGTAAAAGGCGCGAAGCTGCAAATCCCTGCTGGCTTGCGAGTTCAAGTCAACCTGCATGGAGTTGTAATGGCCGTTCGCCTCGTTCCTCGACTGAGTAATCGCTCTGAACCCTTTGTACGGAAGGCTAGGCGCATTCTCGTAGTTAAGAGTACCTCCCGTCATGATCGCGAGATCGCTCAGCGAAGGCAGGTTAGTGTTTACATAGTCGTTCAAGTGCCGGTTCTGATTGCCTACGTAAGAGACAGACAGAACGGTCTTGGCGCCGAACGAATGCTGAACGCCGGCACTGTATTGCGTGCTGGTCGAGGGCTTGTAACCGTTGATGTCCAGACCAGTGATATCCGCCGCCTTAATGGTCTGGAACGTGGGCGCAGCTCCGGTCGAAAGCAGGATGTTGGGGTTTTGTAACGTTACGTTGTTCAGGTTAACGTTCAGACTGAACGGGATGTTCGACCCGGCGTTGTACATGTCGTTGCCTTGAATGCGCTCGTACATGATGCCGAACCCGCCGCGAACGATCGTCTTGCCGCTACCGGTTAGGTCATAGGCAAAGCCGAGTCGCGGACCGAACATGGCCCAATGATTGTTCACCAGACCCTTGGGTACACCATTCTTCTCAGGCGTTCCAATTCCGTTGAGGTACAAGGGGACGCCCGCCAGAATCTGGTTCGGGCTCACGCCGAGGCCAGGGCTTGCGGCAGCGCAGCCCGGATCCGCCGGACCACTGCAGATATTTCCCAGAGTATCGAATGTAGCGGCCTGGGACGGGTCGTAGAGGCTGGGATAGAAATTACCCATCCGGTTGTTGGATTCATACGTGTGAGGCGCCCCATCCCAGCGTAGGCCGAGATTCAGGGTCAGCCGGTGAGTTGCGCGCCAGTTGTCCTGAATGTACGCGGCGTAGGAAACCGCGGGCCAGTTGCCGTGGTCCTGGACGCCAAGTTCATTGTAGCCGGCGGCAGTGCCAAGCAGGAAGTCAGCAAAGCTGTTTCCGGTGAAACTCTGGGCATCTGCGCCCTCGAACGTGAATGCTCCCTGGGTCGTTCCGAAAAGGTCCTGTACTTTCTTGTAGCGCGCCCAGCTTCCACCGATCTTGAAGCTATGCGCACCTCGGTTCCAGGAAACGTCGTCGCGGATCTGGTAGCCGTCCGCGCGATTGACCCACGGCCAGCTGGAGATCTGGAAGTTCGCATTGCTTTGATGATTGAGGGTGATGTTGGGAATGCGATTCAGGTTATTCGGCCCCGTGAACAAACGAGTGGCGGTCGCATCGTATCCACTCGGAAGTGCGAGACTCGTCATCCCAGTAGCGGGAAAAGGAATGATGTTGATGCGGTTGCCGTTGTAGTTGAAGGCGATTTCGTTAAGCAGCGTCGGGCTGATGGTGTGGGTAGCGTGAATGACGTAGCTGTAAGCTGGATTGTTGAATGTATCTCCAACTGTAGGCAGGTTGTCACCGCTCCACTGAGCCGTGTTGTAGCCTTGTGAGATTTGCTCGGCAACAAAGTGACCGAACACGGAGAACTTGCTGGAGAAGGTGTGATCGACGCGGACGATTTCCTCTTTCAGGTTCGTCGGAGTGTTGGAGCCGCCCACGAAGCTCCCAACACCGTTGGCGATGCCTGAGTTCGGCGCCGGCAAAAAGCCAGTACCGAGCAACGCAGTCGCGTTTGGCTGGATCATGCAGGTTGGTATCACGTTACCTGGGAATTGCACGCCTTGCACCACACCGGCCGGCGCAACTCCGCCCGGGCAGTTGGCAAACAAAACGCCAGGAGCCACTCTGGCTGCGGTAGGAACCAGGATGGGATCGGTAACCGAGCTGAAGTCGCCGCCGTAAGTTGCGGTATCGGGAACCGTCTGGTTGGTTGACCCGCCGTCGATGTATTTACGCCACTCCATGTTGTAAAAGAAGAAGGTCTTGTTTTTGTCCGGGTTGTAGAGGTGGCCGAAGGTGACGGGGCCGCCGATATTGAAGCCGAAGATGTTCATCCGCAGCTCTTGTTTCTTGTTTGGAGCCGGGAAAAAGTAGTTGCGAGCATCAAAGGCGTCATTGCGGTTGTTTTCCCATGCCGATCCATGCAATCTGCTGGTGCCGGATTTGAGGACCATGGTGACAGTTCCCGCAGAAGAGAGGCCATAGTCGGCGCTGTAGTTCGAAGTCAACTGCCGGAACTCAGCCATCGACTCGCTGGAAGGGGCCGTAGTCACGCAGCCACCGCAACCGCGGTCGTAGTTCTCACCGCCATCTACCATGAAGACATTGTGGCCGGTGCGCTGGCCATTGAAGCTGACGTTCGTATCACCACCCACCGGGACATCCTTGTAATTGGTGATATCGTTCGAGGCTCCGGGAGCCAATGCAGCAAGTTGAAACAGGCTCGTGCCGTTGACGGCCAGATCCGATATCTGCCGGCCGGTGATCAGGTTGCTGACTTCTCCAGTATCTGTCTGCACGGCAACCGCATTTGCTTCTACGGTTACCAGTTCGGTCGCCTGGCCGACCTGCATCTGGAAGTCCACGCGGTTGCGGTCGCCCACACTCAGCACCAAGCCCCTCCGCTCGGCAGGCCTGAACCCTGGCACGGCGACGTTTACCGTGTAGTTGCCGTTATGAAGGTTAGTCACCACATACTGCCCGTCTGAACTCGTGGTGGTCTTCGTGACGAGACCCGTGTCCGTGTTTGTGATGGTTACCGAGACATTCGATAGAGAGGCGCCGGTTGGATCCGTCACCGCTCCAACGACGGTCGCTTCCTGCGCCACGGCGTGGGTGGTGAGAATTACAAAGAGGGTGAGTACGAGAGCTGCGAGGCGAATCGTACGGCCTCTCAGAGCAAGCCCGAACATTTCGACAAACGTGGGCGAAACGCGCTTCATTGGAAAGCCTCCAAATTATTTGGTTCACGGACGTCAGGGTGTGCGTATTAACCCCATACCGGAAACGTTTACGGTGATACATTCATCGAAGATGCACTGTCAAGAAAAAACTTTGTGAGGCTCAAGCTTCCGCTTCTCTAACAAATGTATGGATAAGTGGATATTGCGGCTCTCGCGCCTAAACTATGGCAGGGACTTGTACTTCACGGCTGATTTCCACTTCCTGGTGACGAAAAACACTTTATCATAGGTGCCGTCCGAGGCAACGCCTTTTAAAGAATTTGGTTACGTACCCCCGGCCAGTTCAGGGTGGCGCGCGCCTGGTCGCGAGCCCTTCGGGCCCTCCTGCAGGCCCTTCGCCCCGGTCTTTTTGATTGGTTTTTAGCCCCCGTGAACCGCGTTCGAACCCTGCAAAAATCTCAATAGTCGAGTTCGATGGGGATAGCTTTGCCGGCAGGACGTGCGCCGCCTTTCTCGAAGCTTCCGATCAGGGCTTCCGGAGAGCAACGCTGCTTCGCCCGGGTAGCACGTGCCCAGATATTTTCTCGAATGGTCATTCGCTTTTTGTGGTGCAACATTTTCTGCGCCACCTCCATGCTGGCGCGACAGCGCCTGCGGCTCCCGCCCCTCCGATACCGTGCTGAACACCACTGCTGCCGTCATTTGCACCGCGGCGTACCGATGAAAAATGTGATGTCCGGAAAATTCGGTGGCGGCAACATCGTGATTGCCTCACTCACTTCGACATCAAGCTGGACAAATTGACGACCTACATGTTTTGCCGCGGACGAGTGGCGGTCGCGAAAACAGAATTTCGTTCACGCTCTGCGCGCGGAAGAGCTCGCCCTGACAACTCCGGTTCTCGAGAATCGGTTGACCGCGCGTTTTGCGCTGTGCTAAAAGCAACCGTCACACCGTAATCGTTAACGGACGACTTTTTTGCCATGCGCGTGCTCGCCGGGCCTCGTGAGCGTGCGGTTTGTGAGGAGATTGCAATGAACTTTGCACGTACTCGAGCCATCCTCGAAGCAGTCGTTGTTCTTCTGCTCATTCTTCTTCCCTGCACTGCGCAGACCCCGGGTGGCGCGGTTTATCTGGACCCCTCGCAGCCCATCGATGCACGGGTGAACGACCTGGTGGGAAAGATGACGCTTGAGGAGAAAGCTTCGCAATTGGTGAACCAGGCGCGAGCCATACCCAGGCTGCAGGTTCCTGCCTACAACTGGTGGAGCGAGGCGCTGCACGGCGTCGCCAGAGCCGGAACTGCCACGGTTTTTCCGGAGCCGGTCGGTCTGGCCGCCACTTTTGACGTGCCGTTGATCCACGACATGGCGATCGCCATCGGCACGGAGGCGCGAGCCAAACATAACCAGGCGGTCAGAGCTGGAAGGCGGGCCATCATGGAAGGCCTGGACTTCTGGTCGCCGAACATCAACATCTTCCGCGACCCGCGCTGGGGCCGCGGCCAGGAAACCTACGGAGAAGATCCTTTCCTCACCGGCCGTATGGGAGTGGCATTCGTCACCGGCTTGCAGGGCGACGATCCGAAGTATTTTCGAGTGATCTCTACGCCCAAGCATTTTGCGGTGCACAGCGGTCCTGAGACCACGCGGCACACTGCCGACGTGCAGGTATCGCGGCACGACATGGAAGACACCTATCTGCCCGCCTTCCGCGCCGCGGTCACCGAGGGCAAAGCCGAATCCGTGATGTGCGCTTACAACCGCGTCAATGGCGAACCCGCCTGCGCCAACACTTTCCTGCTGCAAGACACACTGCGGGGAGCCTGGAAATTTAACGGCTACGTGGTATCGGATTGCGACGCGATCGTTGACGTCTACGACGGACACCACTTCGCGAAAAGCCCGGCCGAGGCGGCTGCCGTCTCCCTCAAGAAGGGCATGGATAACGAGTGCGCGGACTTCTTCACCGAGACCAGGGACAGCTCTGACTACGGGAAGTATGTGGACGCCGTGAAGCAGGGACTGCTCAGCGAAAAGGATTTGGATATCGCTTTAAAACGGCTCTTCACCGCCCGCATGCGGCTGGGAATGTTCGATCCTCCGGACAAGGTGCCGTACGCGCAGACTCCCGATTCGGAGATCGACAGCGCAGCCCACCGGGAACTCGCGCTCCAGGCAGCCCGCGAATCCATGGTTCTGCTGAAGAACGACGGCGTGCTTCCGTTCGCGCCGGGCGTGAAAAATATCCTGGTGGTCGGACCCCTCGCCGACTCAGTCGAGGTGCTCCACGGCAACTATAGCGGTACGGCTTCGCACGCCACCACGGCGCTGGAGGGAATCCGCAAGCAGTTCGGCGCAGCGCAGGTTTCTTATCTGCCGGGGACGAATTTCCTTCGCCCCGAAAGCGTAATTCCTACCTCAGTGCTCTCCACCAGCGACGGAAAGCCGGGGTTGCAAGGCGAATATTTTTCCGGCGAAATCTCTGGCACTCCACAGACGGTGCGCGTTGACCCTATGGTTGACCTTCAGCTCTTCCAACCGGATGCGCACGCGCTTGCTCCGCCCCCAGGTCTGAAAGAATTTTCGGTTCGCTGGACAGGATTTCTGACCCCGGCGGAAACGGGCAGGTACCGGATCGGGCTGCTCGGCTCGATGCACCGCTTGTGGCTGGACAACAAATTGATCGTGGACGACGCAAAACTCCACGACGCCACATTCGACACCACAGTGGTTGAGCTCACTAAAGGACATCGCTACGCCTTAAGGATTGAATACATGAAAGGCGCCTTTGGTACAAAGCTGGTGTGGCTGCCGCTGAGCGCGGATCCGATAATCGAAGCTGCCGCAGCAGCTCGCACCGCGGATGCGGTGGTCGCGGTGGTCGGAATCACCTCCAAGCTCGAGGGCGAAGAGATGAAAGTCGAAGTGCCCGGATTCCAGGGCGGTGATCGCACCAGTCTGAACCTGCCGGAAGAGGAGCAGTCGCTGCTCGGAGCTCTGAGAGGAACGGGCAAGCCACTGGTGGTCGTCCTCATGAACGGAAGTGCGTTGTCGGTAAACTGGGCGCAGGAACATGCCAACGCGATTCTCGAAGCCTGGTACGCGGGAGAAGAAGGCGGAACCGCGATCGCTCAGACCTTGGCGGGCGTAAATAATCCCGCGGGAAGGTTGCCCGTTACCTTCTACAAAGGGATTGAGCAGTTGCCGCCGTTTGACGACTACGCGATGAAGAACCGCACCTACCGCTACTTTGCAGGGGAGCCGCTCTATCCCTTCGGCTACGGTCTTACTTATTCCAGCTTCGAATACAGCAATCTCAAACTATCGAATAGCGGTCTGCCGGCCGGCGATCCACTCACCGTCGAAGTGGATGTAAAAAACACCAGCCAGCGAGCCGGCGATGAAGTGGTGGAACTGTATTTGAATTTTCCTAAATTGCCGGGCGCTCCGCGGCGTGCACTCCGCGGGTTTACCCGCGTTCGGCTGGAGGCGGGCGCGCTGCGGCACTTGCAGATGACCCTGCAGCCGCGCGATTTGAGTTACGTAAACGAATCGGGCGCTCGACTGATTGCCGCTGGGGATTACGTCATCAGCGTCGGGGGAGGACAACCGGGCACCGCGGCGTCCCAGGCCGAAACCCGGCTTTCCATTCGCGGCGAGCAACAATTGCCGGAGTAGAATGAAAGCACGCTCGTGCCTGCCGTCTCCGACATGAAGTTGTGGAAGTCTTCCGGCCTGCTGGCCGTGCTCTTCCTGTTCGTGCTGGCCACCCACCTGCCCCTGTGTTCCCAGGCGCCCGCCGCCACGGCTGCCTCAGACAGTCCCATCCGTTTCGTCTTCCAGCCGATTGATTTCAGGCTGGACAGCTCCGAGACTCCGGAGCGGCACGCGCCCGAAACCATGGCTGGCGGCGTGGCTATCTTCGACTTCAATAATGACGGCAAGCTTGACCTGTTCTTTACCAACGGCGCGGATATCAAAACGCTTCATAAGACTTCCGCGAAATACTACAACCGGCTCTTTGAGAACGATGGCCAGGGACACTTCACTGACGTGACGGAAAATGCCGGGCTTTTGGGAACCGGCTACGACACCGGCGTCGCGATCGGGGATTACGACAACGACGGATACGAGGATATCTTTGTCGCCGGCGTGTATCGCAACACCCTCTACCACAACAATGGAAATGGCACCTTTACCGACGTTACCGCTAAAGCCGGCCTGAACAAACCCGATCCCGAGTTCGGAGGGCTGTGGTCCGTCGCCGCCGCATGGGTTGACGTGAACAACGACGGGTTGCTCGATCTCGTAGTCATCAACTACCTGAAATGGGATTTCGACCACGAGCCGGACTGCGAAGTAGGCGGCCATCGCGACTATTGCCATCCCAAGATGTACCCGCCAACTCCCAATCAATTGTTCCTCAATAACGGTGACGGAACGTTCCGCGATGTTTCCGCGGAGTCAGGATTTCGCGCGCATCCCGGAAAAGGCATGGGCGTGGCGGCGGGTGATTTTGATGTCAACGGAAAAATGGACCTCATCGTTCCCAATGACAAGCTGATGAACTCGTTTTTTCGCAGCCGCGGAGGCGGCCGTTTTCAGGAGGCAGGCTTCGACGCGAATGTGGCGTTGCGGGAAGACGGCACTTTTATTTCCGGCATGGGCGTTGATTTTCGCGACCTCGACAATGACGGCTATCCCGACATCGTCGTAGTCGCTCTCGATGGAGAAACCTTTCCCATCTACCGCAATACTGGGAAAGGCAGCTTCGTTGAAGTCACGCGGGAGAGCGGCATGACCAAACTAAGCCTGCCCATGGCCGGTTACTCTCCCAACATCGCGGATTTTGACAACGACGGCTGGAAAGATATTTTTGTCTCGCGCGGTCACGTGCAGTCCCTGTTGTCGGCGCCGAATTTGTCGATCGAGCAGCCCAACACCGTCTTTCGCAATCTTGGCGGCATGAAGTTTTCGGCCTTGACCGCCGAAGCCGGACTGACCTCGCAGCCTCCCGCGCGGCACCGCGGGTCAGCCGTCGGCGACTTGAACGGAGACGGCCGCCTGGACGTGGTCGTGACCGCGATCGGCGCCCCGGCCGAGATCTGGATGAACCAGAGTCCAGGCAACAATCACTGGCTGGAACTCAAGCTCCAGGGGACGAAAAGCAACCGCGACGGCGTCGGCGCAAGAATCAAAGTGGTGACGAAGTCGGGAGCGCAATATAACCACGTATTCACCAGCGCGGGTTACGCATCGTCCAGCGCCGGTCCCGTGCATTTCGGGCTTGGCACAAACCCCTCCGCGGACCTGGTTGAAATTCGTTGGCCTTCAGGAATCGTGCAGGAACTGCGGAATGTAGCGGGCGACCGAATCGTCGCCGTGAAGGAACCCGCTCAGTGAGTTCGGGTAAAGTCGCGCGTCGTTAGGCCAGCTGAGAGCGGCTTGAAGATCGTGCCCCGTTTTCCGGAACTTTCCCTTTGACCGATTCTTCGGATTGCCTCTGCAGAAAGAAATCCAGATTACCGCGCATGACCAGATGGGGCGCGATCGCAATTTGATGGGATTGACTGGCGTCTCCCTCCGACAGAAATTTGTATAACATGCGAAACGCCATCCGGCCCTGGGTGCGGGGACGCTGGTAGATGGTCGCTGCCACGGCGCCGCTCCGGATCTGAGACACCAGGCCGGGGAACAAGTCCGTGGTAATGATGGTCAGGCGCTGCAGCACTTTTGCGTCGCGAGCCGCTTTCAGCACCGGCATCGAGTCTTCCGTGGTTACATAGACGCCCGCCAGGTTGGAATATTTTTCAAACAGCTCGCGGCACTTGCTATATGCCTCTGCCTCCATGCCGTGGTCCTCGATCGGTTCCAGGAGACGAAGTTTGGGATAGAAAGATCGTAACGTGGATTCGAATGAGGCGTATTTCTCCGCATGCTCGGTGATGGCCATATCAAACAGCGTGATCGCGATCGTTCCCTCCTGATCGCCAAGAAATCGCCCCATCAGATCGGCTGCGATGGACCCGCTGGCCAGAGTGTCGACCGCAACAATGCCCAGGCGCCCGCTGTTAAGAGCGTCGGTGGCTACGCATACCACCGGAATTCGGGCGCGCGACGCCCGTCGTATCCAGGGCCGAAAGGTCTTGGGATGGCTGGGGAAGGTAATAATTCCGTCCACTTTTTCGCGTATGGCAGCCTCAAAGACTTCTTCTTCCCACTGCCCGAGGTGAGCATAGTTGCGGGATACGATCTCGACATCCTCGAGTGGTATGGACTCGGCTTCTTCACGAATGCCGGCCCGTACTTCGTCCCAGAACGATGTGGTCCCCTCAAGCGTGTTGACCAGCACCCGAAAGGCTTTTTTGGAAGAGAGATAACGGGCAGCAAGATTGGGGCGATAGCCCAGGGTTCTGGCCATCTGCAAAACCCTGGCTTTGGTCATCGGACTGACGTCCGGATTGTCATGCAAGGCCCGATGCACCGTGCCGATCGAGGTGCCCAGAGCCTTCGCAATGTCCAGGAGAGTGGTCGGGTGCTTACCCATTGATTAGCTCGTGCTGTAGCCGCTGCGCATACAGACCGTGCAAACGTGCCGCGAAGGAAGCGATCTGGTCAGTGAACTTAAGCTTTTATGAATGGCATCTAAGGCAAATTGTAACGGTAAACGTTAACCAAAACTGCCCAAATGTGCAAGCACATCCGATAAACTGGGTAAGCCCACGTGGGAAAGCCCAGGCCGGCTAAGCTTGGGCCGGGTAAGCACAGGAAGGGTTCCGGTTCATTACCCAGCCTGCCAGAGCTCTCGGTGGCGCGTGATAACTCCTTGAAGATTATGGTTGAACAAGCCGTGGTCGATCGCTCTGGCCTTGTTAGTCCGGATTGCTAAAACTCCCCGAACTCGCCCTGATCCGTGAGGACGCCGCTCCGATTGAGTCGGTCCAGGGGCAGGCTGTCCGAACTATTGGAAGGTTCCCGGCTTTAAGGCGAAGGCGTCGATCGCTGTACCTCAAGTTCGTTCGTAGCGCGTCCAAACCTGCATGGCCGTCGGCTGGCGATTCGCCCATGCGTAGTATGGGATCAAAGTCAGTTTTGCAGGCCGGGTTTTCGGCCGGGAGCCCAGTGGAATGTAGAGCGCTTCCTCGGCGGATGCAGTTTCATACACAGCGCCGCTGTGATGCAGTACGACAATGCCGTCCAGGAGATCGCGGACATATTCCTGCTGAAATTCGCTGCCTGCCTTATCGCTCACGCGGATTGCAATGTCGGACAGCGCCACTCCGCCCGGCTGATCCAGTCCCTCAATGCAATAGATCACAGGACCGCGCCGCACTGCGACCCGGCCCGAGTCCTCGGCAACGCGCGGGTTGGAAGCTACGATCTCAGTGTCCATGACAAAACTCAGCGTCACCACGTCGCCTGGCTTCCATTTGCGCTGGATGGGGAGGTATTCGCCTGCCTGAGCCCCGGCGACGGACTTCCCATTCACCCAGACTTTTGAGCCAGCCGCCCAGCCCGGGATCCTGACGTAGAGGGCGAAGTCCGCCGGTTGCGCCGGATGCAGCGTCAACTGAACATCGCCGTCCCACGGATAGTTCGTCTTCTGTTGAATCTTTAGAGGTGTTCCATTCTCCAGATGCCAGTCGAGCAGCGAGTTGTCGTACAGATGCACGTACACCCCATCTTTACTGGTGCTGTAGAAGTAGCCGGGAAGCGAGGCAAAGGTGCGCTCCAGATTCGGCGGGCAACAGGTCGTGTCGTACCAGGGATTCCGAATCTTGTCGCCACGGAAATTGTCGAAAGCGGTGGGATCGAACGCCAGGGGATTGCGATAGCAGTAGGTGGTTCCGTCGAGCGACATACCGGAATTTATCCCGTTGTACAAGGCGCGCTCGATGACGTCGGTAAAACGCGCTTCGCCGCTGGCAGCCAGCATGCGCCAGTTCCACATCATGTTTCCGATGGCGGCGCAACTTTCGCCGTAAGCTTGCGCATTGGGCAATTCATAAGGCTCTCCGAATGCCTCTCCCTCGCTGCGCGCACCCACGCCGCCGGTGATGTACATTTGCCGCCGGCTCAGATCTTCCCAAAGCGCATTGAGTGTCTTCCAATAGGTAGCGTCGCCGGTCTCGAGGTAGTAGTCCGTCGCACCGCAGCAGGCGTACATGGCGCGTACTGCATGTCCTTCCAGCTTGGTGCGTGAAGTGAACGGAATTCCGCAGAACATATAAACGATCGCTCGCGGCTCGATGGATGCGCGATCGTCTCCGTGCAAAATATACGCTGCCAAATCCACATACTGGCGCTTGCCGGTGGTCCGGTAGAGCTCGATCAGGGACATCTCAATCTCGGGATGGCCGGAAATGATCGGTTTCCGATTCGGCCCGGGGCCATAGTTCGGGATTAGAAAATCGTCGACAAATTTCATCCCGGCATTCACCAGTGTTGGATCCCCGGTCGCGCGGTAATATGCGATCGCTCCTTGCAGCATATGACCGAGGTTGTACAGTTCATGTCCTACTTCCTGCATGTGAGGAGTCATTCGCTCGGAAACGTGATCACCCTGGAAGTAGGTATTTAAGTATCCGCTGGGCTCCTGAATGGCAACCACTTCGCGGATCATCGACGCTGTCAGGCCGCGCAGTTCGGGCTGGTCGCCCGACTGCAAAGCCCATCCCGCGGCTTCCATCCATTTGTAAATATCGGAGTCGGAGTAGAAAGGTCCCTTCTGAGGAGCGGAGCTTTTGCCTACGAGCCGGCGATAGTTATCCATGCGGCCGTGCCCTTCGAGTTCGACCCGCATGGTGGGGATGCTGTGCTCGATATTGGTCTTGCGGCGCTTCGACCAGAAGCCTTCCTCGATCGTCACTGCGCGAACCGGAACGGTGTGGAGCTTTGCGTAAGGAGAGTTTGCCAGGTTCAACACGCCCTGGTCCTGCCAGGGCAGGAGCGAAGCCGTGGCCAGGCTGGTTTCAGGGGCAAGGCCATCAGCCGAGTGCGAAGAGGAGTTGGCCAGCGGGAAGGAAAGTGCCGGCCGGGCCAACAGAGACGCCGCCGTTGTGGTTATCGCGGCCGAAAGAAATCGCCGGCGAGAAACATCGTGGTCAAAGCCCATCACTACCTCCAGCGACGTTGCACAATGAAGAGAATTGCTCCTCGATCCACGTGGGGCAACCGTTTACCAAACTGACTCCGCACCATAAGACCTGCCCCCGAGACAGTCAAGGTACATATGTCCTATTCGATTTGGACCAGCCGGCACCGGGCACGATTCCGGCGCCCTCCTTCACCGTAATGAGCTGGTCGGCGGCGACGGTTTTGAAGTTTTCCTTCAGTCCGCTGGGCCAGCGAATTTCGATGTCGGCGACTTTTTCCGGGCCCAGGCCAAAATGCAGCCTGGTGTCATTGACCGAGTAGAAACTCGACTGGCTCAGCACTTCCTGCACCTGCACTTTGCGCCCGTAGCGTATAAGCACCCGGGCGCCTATCGCGCTGCGATTGGATTTTGTGCCCACCAGCTTGACCTTAAGCCAATGGTGGGTGCTGCGCAAATCGTTTCGGAGAAGTGAAGGCGCCTGGTTGAGATTTACGATCAGAATGTCGAGGTCGCCATCGTTATCGAAGTCCCCGAATGCGCATCCACGGCTCGAGTGTTTAGCGGCGACGCCCGGTCCCGCTTCTTCTCCGAGTTCCTCGAATGTTCCATCCCCCAGATTGCGAAAAACGACTCGGGGAGTCAGGGCCGCATAGTTGGGAAGTTTCTGCTCGATCTGGGGATACACCGTACCGGTGACCATGAACAGGTCAGGCCAGCCGTCATTATCAAGATCGACAATGCCCGCACCCCAGCAGATGTAATGCGTTTCGACGCCAATCTTGGCAGCCAGCGTCACATCGTCAAAGTTTCCTTTGCCATCGTTACGATAAAGACCGCTGGTATCGTCGGCAAAGTGGGTCTTAAACAAGTCCAGAGCCCCATCAAGATTGTAATCGCCGACTCCGATTCCCATGCCGGCTTGTTCCACGCCATCTTCACTGAGAGCCACTCCACGCAAAACGCCTTCTTCACGGAAAGTTCCATCGTGGTTGTTCATTAAGAGCAGGCTTGGTGTGGAATCACAAGCCACAAAGATGTCAGGCCACCCGTCGTTGTCGAAGTCCGCGGACACCACGGTCATACCGTAACTTTCGCGCAGTTTTGAGACTCCAGCCTCCCGGCTCACGTCGATAAAGGTTCCGTCCCCCTCGTTCCGGTAAAGAGAGTGGTATCCGGTGGGCAAACCCCGGGGCCCACACTCCACCGGCAGTCCCTTCCATGTGCAGTTGCTGTTCGTACCGGGTTTGGGAACACGCGTCTGATCAA
This sequence comes from Terriglobia bacterium, assembly GCA_963814725.1. Lineage (GTDB taxonomy): Bacteria > Acidobacteriota > Terriglobia > Terriglobales > Acidobacteriaceae > JAIQFF01. The sequence continues at coordinate 181,061 of CAWFDY010000008.1, read as the reverse complement.
ACTGCAGATAGTTGGAAACGAACAGATCGAGATAGCCATCGCGGTTATAGTCGAGAAATGTGCAGCCTGCTCCCCAGCGCGGGACATCGTTCCACAAACCGGCGGGTTTGGTTACATCGGTGAAGGTTCCATCGCCATTGTTGCGATAGAGCTTGTTCTGGCCAAAATAAGTGCAGAACAAGTCTTCAAAGCCATCGTTGTTATAGTCTCCCACGCAGACGCCCGAAGCCCAGCCGACATCAAGAAGACCGGCCTTCTCGGTGACGTCGGTGAACGTGCCGTCCCGATTGTTCTTGTAAAGCCGATTGCTTGCGCTGGCCGGCGCCCCCGCCATGCGAGTACCGCTGAGCACAAAAATATCCAGCCAACCGTCGTTGTCATAGTCGAAAAAGGCACAGCCGCAGCCGACGGCTTCGAGAATGTAATCCTTGTGGTCGGGATCGCCATAAATCACTGGCAAGGTTAATCCCGCTTCCTGCGCCACATCCACAAAATGGGCGTCGAAAGGTCGTCCCGATGGGGTTGGTTTGGCCTGTGCCTTGACGGTTCGCGAAGCAACACCTTGCCCGAGCATTTTGCCGGTGGATGCAGCAAGAGAGGTCAGAACAAATGCGCGGCGGGTTATCTTCATCAGAATTGTGAGTTTGAGGCCTGCGGAAACGGCGTTCTGTCGCCAAGGCCATCCGCACTGGATCGACCGAGAGTTTCTAACCGTCTGAGCAAACGTTTACAAATCCAATTCTACCTCGGACTGGGAATTCGTATGAATCGCTGCAATCGCCGGGACGCGTTGAAAGCGATGGGCGCGGCCTCAGCTGCGCTCCTCATGCCTCGCAGCATGACCGCCGCCAATGAGCTCTCCCGAGTTTCAAGTCACGAGTTAGAGATCAGGTTGCACCGGTGAGCTCGATTACACCAACCGGGTTGCTCTGATGCATGGCCCCATCTCCCTCTTCGCAGTGGGGGATTTGAATCGGATCTTTGGAACAGAATGAACTTTCAGGTTAGGGGCAAAGCTAGTGATTGAAAATATGGTGGCCAGGGACGGAATTGAACCGCCGACGCCAGCCTTTTCAGACCCAGGTCGAACTGTCGCTGCGATGCAGCCAGCATCACAGCATCGAATTGAGGCCGCGTGCGCCTTCCAGATCCGCTGACTGTGTCCTTGTACTCCGTGACGACGTCCCAACCTTACTTGCTGGCGAATTCGCGCAGCTGCTCCAGCTGGTTAGCGTTGTCCTGTTTGTTCGTGCCGACACGGGCATAGATAGCGATCTTCATTCTGCGACCGTATTAGATAAGGAACGATTGGTAACACAATTATTTGATGACAACGCGCAGTAGAAACACTTGACTTACTAAGTCGCAGTTAGCAACGTTTATTGATACACGAGTATTGCTGCTGTTGAGAGCTAGTAGCTGAGTATTTACAGAATAGGGAGTCAATGGTGGGCGCGGAAGCGATTTGTAGGTACGCGGTGGGTCAAGGATCAGATTCTGCCTAATCAGATCGTGGCCTACAGTTACTATATGGTAATAGTGTTCGTCACTAATACAGGGATGTAATTCACTCAGGAGGGCCTTCTGAGCAGTCTAGGTGCCCAAAGGTGGAATTGTTGCCGTGCGCCTTCCCCAGGTACTTCTAAGTCGATCCTGCCGAGGGCTTGGGAATGCTCCGGCTCCGGTCAATAAGTGTAATGGCGATTTATGGCAAGTTACGAATCTCGTTCTCAGTTTCCGAGTTGCCGACAGTACTCGGGGCGGAGGTACCGACGAACTCCAGCTGATATTTGAGCGGAATAGCTTTTAATAGGGGGAAACTTCTTCTAATGGAACTCTCTTTTGCGATGCCATCAGACCTAACGCCATGGCTTGAGATTTGGCCACAGCGACTGCAGGTCTGGAGTCAGTCCGACGCAATGATAAATTGGACGGTTTTCATCAGGCCGGGCATACGGATCGTTGGGACTAGCAACCGTGCGGAAGGACCTGCAATGCTCGGCATACTTCTCCGGGGAATTTTCGTCCATAAGGATCAGGCTCGCGCCGGTATACCCGCGAGGCCCCCATATCCAATAGTTAGCGGCCGTACTGATCGACTTGGGCAACCCGTACTTGGGTCCAAACAGATCAACCGCCCCGGCATCGCCGTAATTGGAAGCTCCAATCGCCGTCACTTTCTGTTCGTCTGGAGGCAGAGAGTGAACGTAGTCGGCGACGATTCTCACCCGGTCTTCCCACCCCATCATGTCGGCAAAAATCTGAGGGAGCGGGCTCTCCGGCTGGTTTTCGAACCTCTGCTGCTGAATTCCCAGCCTTTTCGTGTACGCGATGTACCCCCCAACCGGCAACAGAGGAATCGCGGTGGGCGCAATCAGCGCCCCAACCAGGAACATCGTCAAGGCATAAACAGGCCGGAGCCACCGAGCCATGGGGCGTTCGGTCAATCGTTCAAAAAGCACTGCGCCTGGAGCAAACACGATGGGATAGACCGGTGCGACATAGTAGAACTTACCCTTGAGCAGAAGCATGCAACCCAACACGCTCAGGAAGCCCCAGAAAAGAACTCCATAGCGTCTGCCCTGAGGAGAAATCAGAAACCACAACGCCAACAGCACCAGAAGCGACGAGACAAACCCCAACATCTGAGATTGCTGCGCCAGATACGGCAGAGGCGGCAGCATTACATCGCGCCCATTTTTCCTCACGCTCCTTACCAATTGCACAAAAGGGAAATTCCAATGCATTTGCCAAAGGAAATTCGGCAGCGCGATCAGCGTTGCAACCGCAACGCCCGCCCAGAACCAGGGCCGAACAAGGCTCCGTCGTAGCGGTGAAAAGACAACTCCAGCAAGAAGCCCAACGAGCAAGAACAGCACGCCGTACTTGTTGAGCAGCGTAACGCCTGTCAAAACTCCGATCCATATCCAATTCTTTTCTTTGCCAGTTTGGACGAGATGGACAAGAAACCAGGCAATCAAGATCCACAAAAGCGGATCGAAAGCATTCATTGTGAACAAATGCGACAACATCAGGTAGATCGGCGCGACCAGCACAGCAAGAGAAGCCAGAAACATCGCCCAGCGGCCACCGCCTAGCTTGCGGGCCAACAGCCCGGTCATCACGATGCAGCCCACATCGGCCAGCATCGGCAGAAGCCGGAGCGCATACAGCGACGAACCGATCGTATGCTCGAGTAGCCACGCCATCCACGCGATCAACGGAGGCTGGTCCATGTACCCCCACGCCGGATGCTGTCCACACGCCAGGTAATACATTTCGTCGCGGAAATACCCGTAGTTTGGGGCTGCCACGAGATAGATCACCGAGCGAACCAGTGCAACGCAGTAGACAAGTCCCACACCGGGCGACATTCGACTTAAGAGCGAAATGGGCTGAGAGACCGCCGTATCTTTGATTGCCGACCTCCTGGCTTCAAATTCAAAGGGGCTGAGTTCCTGGCCATTTTACGGGGTCTGGACAGCTCCTGGGCTCGGAACTTAAAAGAAGCACCGATGTGCCGTTGATCTGAATACGCACTTCGACTGTGCACGGTTCAACCGAATAAAGAAATATCAGACCCGGGCGTGGCAGCTCCGGACATATCAGCTGTTTGTGCAAAGACCTGCTCGTTGTTCCGGGGGTACGTGGGGATCGTGATGTTTGACAAGCGGTTGACTGGCAAACCGGAGGTCAATTTCTGAAATCGGCGATCACACTCATTGACCCCGAGAGGTAAGGAAACAGTATTCACCCGATGGACTCATCCGAGACGTCCCAGGCGAGTGACTGGGTGTTCCCTTCTTTCCGCTGCAAAGGTAAGCAGCCGCGTACAGCGAACATGCTGGTCGAAAATCATTTACGGCCAGCGGCAGTCGCAGCGGGCGTGCTCAAAGACGGTGAAAAAGTGCGCTTCGGGTTTCACAACCTGAGGCACAGCCTATGCCTCCTTCCTGGTGCGAAGCAACACCGATCCAAAGACCGTGCAGACGTTGCTTAGGCACTCGGATGTAAGGACTACGCCGCAACTCTATGCTCACTGTGTTAGCGAGGATCAATGGCTGCACAGGGCGAAATGCTTCAGGCCATTTTTGCAGCCAGTCGGCGCTGTGAATTAAGAAGCGGGTCGAACAGCGGGCTGAATGCGGGCTGGGAGATTTTGGCGGTTTGGCTTCAAGTCCTTTGAAATATGGTGGCCAGGGACGGAGTTGAACCGCCGACGCCAGCCTTTTCAGGGCTGGCGTCTCCCATAGCTACCCGCCTCGATCAGAAGCACTTATCCAGTAGTTTCGCTCCAAATCTGCCCAACTAATTGCAGCCAAAACGCAGCCAACATGCGGATGCGGTGTTTGCCTCACACAGACCTGCATAGCTGCGGCGTTGGCGATCCTACGCATGACCCAGCCGAGAGACGGAGCCGAGAATGAGAGACATAACAGCATTCGAATTAATAAAGAAAGAACTGGAGCGTCTAGATCGAGAGTTACAAGGTCAGGAAACCGAGGATGACTACCGAGCCGGAGTCGTTTTGCTCACGGCTGTGTGGATAACTGGGACCGACATCGAAAAACTGAGAATGTTCACCGGCTACGACAGAGATTTCTTAACCGCGATATCTCGGAGGATGCACAAGTCTGGTCTTTGGGAAGAAGGCAACCTCGTGCATTCGGATCACTGGTGTCACGAAGACTCTTATTCCAGCGCCGTCTTTTGGACGGATGTTTTGGTCGGTTTGGGCACGCTCCAATACGCCGGGCGTTATGTGCGGCGGCCTCCCATTGCGCAGCGTCGAATCATCCGCATTGATAAACAAAACGTCGTCTTTTGGTTTAAGGACAAAAAGCTGCGTCGGCTCGTGGCAATACAGTGCTCACTTGAAGATTTCATTGATCTTTGGTCCCAACACGTTCTGGAACGCTACCAGCATTCCGTTCGGAACTTCGGACTGTTCGCCCCGCGCGCGCTCGGCCAGACGTCAGTAGCGACCTTCGCGATTTTGGGACAAGAACCAAGAACGAAGATCGCGCCCGAAACCTCGCTGTTGGGCAGAATCCATAAAGAGGGATTTCAAACGTGATCCACTTCTCGACCGTACAGGCAGGACGATGAGACGAGTAGGACGAATAGCACCGAAGGCCTCTAGGTAGTTGAGCCTGTCTCCGAGCTTGCCACCAACCGTCGCTATTGCCACAGGCGATACCGGCTTCTTGACTCGCCTTCTGAACCGAAATATCCACACCTTCTATGGTACGAATATCCAACAGAAACAGCCAAATCCAAACATTCTTTCAGTATGAACACAAAACTTTGATTTTCCTATTCTTCCAGATCCCGAAAGTTCCATTCTGAAGAACGCCAAGGTGGAGTACGCGAAGTTTCAACAGCAGGACCGCTAAGTGCAAGCGAACGGGGCAATCGATGGGAATCGCCGATTCTTGACCGTTGTAAACAGGCGATAACACTCATTGACCCGGACCCGAATCGGTCACTAGGAGGGAGTGAGTAGGCGGCGGCTCGCATGTCTACGGCAACACGTTGTATGTGCCTCCGAAAAACTTCTTCGACGCGCCAGGATGGGCGGCCATCACTGACTGGGCCGACGAACTGGCGCCATGCATCGATCAGGCAACACGAATGCTCGGCGTCGTTCGCTATCCATACATGCCAACCGACGTGGATCGGGCCCTGCAGCAGTTTCAGAGGATTACTCCCGGAAGCACGCTTGTCGTTTACCGATGAATCACTGACGACAAGCCGACTTCTGGGGAGTCAGCGAGATTTCATTTGTCCGATTGCAGACTTGTGGCCCGGCACAACTTCCGGGTTGCTCGTGACTCGGGCGGAATCCCGAGAACACGCTATGATCTGTTGCGAACCAGGTCACTGCTGCGGATAGGCGAATGACCATCCGATGCACGCTGCGAACGCCAGGTGCGCAACTGTTTTGATACCTTTCTTGACTTCATTGGGATCGCGACCCAAAATTAGGTCGCACGGACTAATCGACGTATTCATTCCAGGGCCTATTTAACAACCAAGGACGCCAGCATGACGCAAACCACCTTCACTTGCATCGCGCTAACAGCTTCCTGTTCCGCAGCGCTGCTGCTTCTCGTCGGATGGGCGGGGACAGCCTCCGCTGCTCCCGTGGCAGGCGCCGGTCCCGACAAAGCGCAAATCACCATTCTTTATGATGCGTTCGGCAGAGACTCTGCCCTGCAGAGGGACTGGGGTTATGCTGCGCTGGTGGAATACGGCGGGAAGCGAATCCTGTTTGACAGCGGTAACAACCCTGAGATCCTTGCGCAGAACGTAAGAGCAAAACACATCGACCTGTCGAAGCTGGATTTCGTCGTCATCTCTCACCGCCACGGCGATCACATGGGTGGATTAGCGTACTTGCTGAGGGTGAACCCCAACGTGAAGATTTATGCGCCGAAGGAGGGATTTGGCGGCATCTTTGGCTCCGACTTGCCGAGCAGCTTTTATCGCAAGGACCCTTCGCTGTCGCCGGAACAGCGCTACTATGGCGGTGCACCCCCCGACTTGATGCGCTTCGGATCTGCCTGGCCCGGAGCGAACTTCCAACTCGTGGATAAGACTGTAGAGATCGCTTCCGACATCCATCTGATCTCCGTGGTCTCCGACAAAGCGGGCACGTTGGACCTGCGTGAGGTCCCGCTCGCCATCAACACGCCGGACGGCTTGGTGCTTGTGGTTGGATGTGGACATCCGGGAATTGACACGATCGTCGAGGCGGCCAACACGATCAATCCGCGCATCCACCTGGTCGTGGGTGGTTTTCACCTCGTAGTGGCGCAAGACCCGGACATCGAGAAGATCGTTACAACCTTGCACGACACCTTCAAAGTGCAATACGTCGCACCCGGACACTGCACCGGCGAGCCCGCTTTCGCAGCTCTGAAGAAAGCATTTGGTGATGGTTACCTCTACGCCGGGTTAGGCACCACCTTGCCGCTAAGTGCCTCCCAAAACTAAGAGTTGATTCTGGCGGAGCACGGATTCTTAATCGACGCATTTCATTCGAGGGCCTATTTAACAAACCCTATTAACCACCAAGGAGCCAGCATGAAGCAAATCACATTTATTCGCATGGTGCTGCTTGTGGGCGTGTGTGCCGCATTCCTGCCAACAGCGGTTGCTCAACATGAGCATCCCGCAGGCGACCCGGGCAAGCTCGGCAGGGTGAGTTTCCCCGTTTCCTGCGAACCATCGGTTCAGCCGCAATTCAGCAGCGCCGTAGCGATGCTCCATTCTTTTTGGTACGAGAAGGCTAGCGACACTTTCGCTACTATTGCACAAAAAGACCCCGCGTGCGGCATGGCCTACTGGGGAATCGCCATGACGCACTACCATCAGGTCTGGCAAGCGCCGGGCCCGGCTGATCTGGAGGCAGGAATTGCCGCGGTAGAAAAGGCATTGTCAGCTGGTGCCAAGACACAGCGCGAACGCGACTATATTGCGGCGATCGAAACGTTCTACAAGGGCGCCGACAAGCTCGACCACCGCACTCGCGCCTTGGCTTACGAAAAGGCCATGGACCAGCTGCAAGCGCGCTACCCCGAGGACCATGAGGCCACGATTTTTTATGCGTTGGCACTGCTGGGCACCGCGCCGCCAACCGACAAAACGTATGTGAACCAGAAAAGGGCTGGCGCGATCCTTGAGGCACTATTCGCAGAACAACCAGAACACCCCGGCATAGCGCACTACATCATTCACGCCTACGATTATCCACCGCTGGCTGACGGGGCTTTGGACGCAGCGCGACGTTACGCCCAGATTGCGTCAGACTCGCCGCACGCGCTCCACATGCCGTCCCACATCTTCACCCGGCTCGGCTTATGGCAGGAGTCCATTGACTCCAACCTCGTTTCGGCTGCCTCGGCCCAGAAAAACAATGCGCCCGGCAACGAGCTACACGCGAAGGATTACCTGATCTACGCGTACCTACAAGGGGGCCAGGATCGCGAGGCGAAAAGAGCACTGGATGCGCCACCACCGGGCCGTCCTGAGGATCCGCAATACATGAACTGGCTGTACGCCATGGGCGCTTCGCCTGCGCGCTACGCTGTGGAGCGGCATCGCTGGGCAGAAGCCGCCGCGCTCCTTATACCGCCGAATACTTTTCCCGGCGGAAGAGCAGCGTGGACGGAAGCGAACCTGCATTTCGCGCGAGCCCTCGGCGCCTCACATACGGGGCAAATCGACGTTGCCAAAAAAGAGGTACGCCAGCTCGTATCCCTGCGTGACACGCTTACGCAAGTCAACGACAGCTATTGGGCTGACCAAGTGGATATCCAACGCCAGACCGCCACCGCATGGATCACGCTGGCCGAGGGCAATCCCGAAAACGCTCTCACCAAGATGCGTTTTGCCGCTGAGCATGAAGACCGGACCGACAAGAACAACGTCACCCCAGGAGTCATCCTGCCAGCTCGCGAACTGCTAGGGGAGATGTTGCTGGAACTGAAACAGCCGGCGCAAGCGATGATTGAGTTCGAAGCCACGCTGCACACAGCGCCAAATCGTTTCAACGCGCTGGCCGGCGCCGCGCTTGCGGCCAAGCTTTCGGGCGATCAAGAGAAGGCAAAAATATACTATGCCAAGCTCCTGGCCATCTGCCAGCATGCCGACGGAGACCGGCCCGAACTTCAAGACGCACGCTCGCTATTGGCCCAGAAATGAGCTGCTGCTCGCGTGGCCGCAGGTGAACGAACTGTCAAGCCAAAACGACCTGAACGCGGCTTGGCCAGAGTTGTGGAAGTATCGTCGGCAACCCCTCCCTTTACCGGATTAGGTAAGAGTTGCCCGTCACTCGGGAGCAACGCGAGAGTAGAACCGCGGATTACTTCTGCTATGCCGACTTCTCAGTAGTGCGGACTGATGCCGATGGGTCCGGGCGAAATTTTCGGGATTCTTCTTACTCGATGTCCTGCGCGCGAGACTCGAATACCCTGATCTGAAGCGTGCAGTGGCCAACCAGGCGATGCGCTTCAAACCTAAAAACATTCTGATCGAAGACAAGGCGTCGGGCACACAGCTCATTCAAGAACTGAAGCGTGGATGGCGTTTACGCTGCCACCGGTTACGATCCGGAGGGAATGGACAAGATCATGCGGCTTCACTCCGTCACCAGCACCATCGAAAATGGGTTCGTCTATCTGCCGGAACGGGCCGAGTGGCTCGCGTCTTACCTGCACGAACTGACGACGTTCCCCAGCGGAAAGCATGATGACCAGACCGATTCCACGTCACAAGCGCTGGATTGGGCCAAGAACAAAAATCGCGAATATGGGCTTTTTGAGTACTGGCGTCAGGAGGCCGAGAAACTAAAGACGCAGCAGAGAACCCAGCGAGTCGAGGGCCCGAATTTCCGAAATATTCACGAGTGGAGATCGCCGTGGTGAAGACTAGCTCCGGATCGGAACCAATTCCACCTATCGCAACTTTCCACTTGCTATAAGTTCTTGAAAACGACTGTACGGAAAACCGTACCGGGGGTTCGAATCCTAGAGTAGAGTATTGCCCTCAGAAGGAACGAACCGTAACCCGGTTTGCCCCTGTGTTGCCCTCATGATTTAGCCCAGAGTTTTGACCGAATTCCCTGATTCGGTGTTAGCGCCGTGGAAAGGCCAATGGTTGGATTTGCCAACTTCGTCTGTGGTTTGCATATCCTCGATGAAGTCAGCAATCCAGCGAACAACAAAGGGTGAGATAGGATGAGATGAGTTTGGCGCCGTTCTGATGACAATGCGTTACAGTGGCGTTCCCGCACACATTCTGGTGTGGGCTCCTGAAGAAACCATTTGCTTTATGTAGACTTCCTTAACGAGTGTTATGCCGAAAACCTCGTGCATGCGAATTGCCTGTCCCCAGATGCGGGTGAAACCTGGCGAAGAATACCAACTGGTCGGACAATTTGCGGTCAGTCGTCCACGATATGCCATGACGAGCGCGTAGCGCTAGTCAAGACAATTCCCTGCTGGGTGTCGTCCAAGCCGCTGTCGGGATCTTGAGAGATTCAGCGTTTCACATGCTTCCCGCATCATAGCCTTAGGGTGTACAGTCTTGGCCGGGGAATCGTTCGGATGCGATTGTTGTTGGTAGAAGATGATGTATCCATTCAGCAGTTCCTGAAACGGGCGCTGTTGGAGGCTGGATATCAGGTGGATACTGCTAGTAACGCGAAAGCCGCGGAAGCCACGGCTCAAGAAGGCATTCACGATGCCTTTATCATCGATCTTGGCCTTCCAGACTTGGACGGATTGGACTTGATTGCGCGTTGTCGTGCACAGGGCAGTTCGGCCCCGGTCTTGATCCTTTCTGCCCGGCGTTCTGTGAACGAGCGAGTCCGGGGGTTAGAGCAGGGTGGAGACGACTACCTCACGAAGCCATTCGCCCTGCCGGAACTGCTGGCAAGACTTAGAAACCTTCTGCGCCGCTCCGCAGTCCCTCCGAACAATGAATCAGTACGTCTGCAAGCCGCCGACTTGCAGCTTGACCTTGTACGTCGTGAGGCACGACGGGGAGATCGCTTGCTGCAATTGACCCCGCAGGAGTTTTCCCTCTTGGAATATCTTTGCCGAAATGCAGGTCGTGTGGTAACTCGCACCATGATCCTAGACCACGTTTGGAAGATGCGGATTGATCCCGCAACTAACGTCGTGGATGTCCATATTTATCGTTTGCGCAGCAAAGTGGACCATGACGCCCTGAGGCCGCTGATCCACACAATTCGTGGCGTGGGCTATGTTCTCAAGAATGCCTAAGAATTTAGGGACCACCGCTGCTTGGCGGATTTCGATTTGGACAACTCTGGCGTTCGCGCTCGGAACCGCGGTCGCTTTCTCCATAGTTTATTTCCTTGTCGCTCAGGGTATCCGAGATCGGAGTGATACCTGGCTCAACGGCGAAGCCGAGGTTCTTGCTCAAGTCTCGGCCGATACTCCCAGAGATCACCTGTACAAGAGGATAGTTGGAGAGGTTGCCGAGCTTGCCAGTCAGGAAGTGTCGGATGAGCGCAATGCCCTTGGAGAAAGGCTGAATGCTGTCTTCTTTTTAGCAACAGATCCGAACAATAGTGAGGCAGCGTTGTGGGTAGGTCCAAGCTCCAAGGACGCCTTTATCGCCCAGATTCAGCGGGTGCGCTTCGTTCCGGGCGTTCCGCAGTACATAAAAATTGAAAACCTTCAGCAAAGGTTCAGAGTCGTTGTCAGAGTACAAGACGGAAGGACTATCTATCTAGGACTCTCGGATCGCGGCGCTAAATATCTTCTGCAAAGATTGGCCCGTCGCTTACTTATTGTTTGGGGCGGAATGTTCCTGCTTGGTTTCGCCATCTCCTATTGGAGTGCCCGCCGTACGCTGCTCCGCGTCGAACGGATCACGGAATCCGTTGCCCGAATTGGCACCGAAGATTTAGACCAACGCTTGCCCCAGTCGGTTAATTCGGATGAGATCGCCCGATTGAGTATGACGTTTAATCACATGTTGGACCGCCTTCAGGCCTCGGTGAATCAGCTTCGCACGTTAACCGGCGCTGTCGCTCACGACTTGAAGAGCCCAGTAACCCTGATTCGCGGAACGCTCGAATCCGCTTTATGCAATCAGGGGAACGAGGGGTGGCGCGACTCAGTTGGCGAAGCGATCGAAGAACTGGATAGGCTCTTGCAGTTGTTGAATACGACCCTGGACCTCTCAGAAGCCGAGGCCGGCGCGCTTCATATGAATCGTAGCCGAGTCAATTTTTCCGATGCCGTCCGACAACTGGTTGCCATCTATCAACCCGCCATGGCGGAGCGCCATCACGAGGTGATAATTGACCTCGAAGGGCACGTAATCGTCGATGCTGATCTGCTTCTTTTAAATCGCGTGGTGAGCAATCTGCTTGAGAACGAATTGACCCACCTGCCGGAGGGATGTCGAGTGCGCATTCGGCTGCATTCGCATCTGGGGTCAGCAGAACTAGTGATCGAAGACGATGGGCCGGGATTCCCGCCTGATATCGGCACTCGGGCTTTCGAGCGCTTTGTAAAGGGAGAACATTCTCCCGGACATGGTCTTGGGCTTGCCTTTGTGGATGCAGTCGTCCAGGCACACGGTGGGTCTGCTAAGATCTCGAATCGCGTGGGTGGCGGCGCTATTATTACGTTGTCGATGCCCGTCGATGTGCTTCAAACGGCGTAGGCATTGCTGGGCGAAAGACCGGCACGGGTTCGAAACAGTCTCCTACCTAGAAGCTTAAGGACCTAATCATAATCTGGACAAGATCTCCCGAACCAGTCTCGACGAGGTGCTCGAATTGAAAACATCACGCTTGATGATCACCATGGGTTCTTTGTTCTTCGCGCTGGCCGCAGCAGTCGCGCAAACCTCAATGTCAGACTCGACTTTGACCTCAAACTCTGTCTTTCAGAAAAACTGTGCGAAGTGTCACGGCAAAACCGCTGAGGGCCGTCACTTCGGCGGACCATCCCTCATCTCTGACAAAAAAGCAGTGCTTCCACCGAGGACCTGCGCAATATCATCGCAAACGGCGAGCAGCGAATGCCCAAATATGGGGGCAAACTAACGTCGGAAGAGATCGACACCTTGGTCCGGGAAATCAAAGCTCTCAATAAGAAATGACCACCTTGATGCGACTCGGTGGCGTTAGTTTCACAGTGCGCCTTTATTTATCTTTCGAACTCAAAGCGGATCCCAGGGGAGGCGCTGGCGTTGTAATATCCGTTACGAGTACTCGTTTCACCGAGTCGGAGACTTCATTGGCGTGCGCAAGCAGTTGGCTCACCTGCCAAAGTTGAGTGGCGGTCAGCTTGGTCTTAAAAGCAGGCATGCCGGTCAAGCGAATGCCGTTGGCGACCTTCCAATAACTCTCCGTGACTGGATCGTCAGTCACGCCTTTTCCCTGGAACAACTGTGGCGCCTTGGGATACATGGTTGTCGAATAATCGGTGGGCAACTGGCCGGGCAGTCCGTGACAGGAGGCACAGCGTAGTTTGTAGACCTCGGCGCCGGCAAGGTAGGAATCTTCGTCGGGCGCTACGGGTGTCGGGCCTAACGATTGATTCGCAATTCGGGCTTTCAGGGCCATGTTCGCCAGTTTCTTCTCAAAAGGCATCGGAGGATCGGACGTGGCCGCTGGTGCCATGCCGGTGGCAAAGTAGAAGTACACTCCTCCCGCCACAACTAACATAGTCAACAAAATTCCCATCGCGAGACCTTTGATCATTTTCCGTTTTATCTCCGCGCTCAGAAATTGAAGCGATAGCCAAGGATCATTTTGGCGATCAGGTGGTCGGTGGAACCGGTGAAACCGACGCCCAGGCCGACATTCAGCTCCCATTGAGGTGCAATATTCAAGTCGATCGCGGGAAAAAGTTGGTGCTGCTGCTGGGAGAGTGGATCGAATCCTGTTACCGGGCCCACTGAGCCGTAGTATTCGAGACCGGCGGCGACTTTGGGGGTCAAGTCATAGCTAAATTTCGCGTTGGGCGAAAATACGACCCCCTGGTGCACACTTTCGCCGTGGAAAGACCGGTCCAGAGTCGGGTTCAAGGACCAATACCAACGCCCTACCTTCTGGTCCATGATTGGGCGGATTTCCCATGTCCATGTATCCGGGGAATACTGCCGCCTTTGATAACCGAGTTCGTTCGAGATGCTGACTCCGACGGGCCAATGCCAGTTCTTCGGAACGGCGACCCGCGGCCGAATGTGATCGCCCACCCACTGCCAGCCCTGGCCCTCGGTTATCGATGTAAAGATGTAAAAACCGCATTCGAACCAGCCGTTAAATCCGTGGGTAATTTCGACGGTCTCATGCTCGGCGTGATTCGTTGGGTACACTCCATCAACGGTCTCCCTGGAGCCGTCAATCGTGAAGTTACTGTGTAGTTCGACCATTGTGTGCCTGGGATCGACCAAGTCAGATCCGTACACCTGGATTTCGTAGTTATCCTGAGCGCGCGTGTAGAGCGCAGACAAGACCACTATCAGCATCGTAAACGCGAGACGCCACCAGACCGCCCGCCGTTTCTTGAAAGTGCCGCTCAACGAGCGGCTCCAGCTCTAACCAGACAATATCTCGCAGGTTCCGCCTGAGGGGGCAGGAGATTTAAAGATAGGGAAGTAGATTCGTCCCAGGTCGTTGCCATGTGAGGAGACTGACGATGAACCGTTTAGATTCTATATCGCCTTGCAGCAAAGCCCCCCGAAAGTAAATGAATTGGAGGTGTCCGCGAAATGACAAATTGTTCATCTTTCTTCGCAATCACGAGCAACTTGCATCAATTCAATAGAAGTTTGGATCGCTGCCGCTTTCTCTCTATCGCCGCGATCTTCTACGTGGATACAGTGAAATTAGGCAATCGACAGCCTTTGGCCGCAATTTCTGAAAGTTTTCGACTCGTCCAGCCTGTGTAGACATTCGGATGACTATGCCTCTTGTAGAACACGCTGCGACCGATGGTCTCTACTCCCAACACGTGAACCCACAATGGGGGAAGTTGCTTAGGGTCCTCGAACTTTCCGTCAGCTATGAGCGCTGCGAGGGAGCCGAACTATTCACAACGGACGGCCGACTTATTCTCGATTTTCTTTCCGGGTATTGCGTTCACAATATCGGCCACAACCATCCGGCCGTATTGGCGGCCATCATCGATGAGCTGCAAAAGCGCGGTGCCGTTATGCTGCAGAGCCACGTTCCAGAATTGGCCGGCGAACTGGCGCAGCGTCTTTGCAAGGGCGCCGGAGGGCGACTGTCCAAAGTATTTTTTGCCAGCTCAGGCAGTGAAGGCATTGAGGCTGCCATAAAGTTTTCCCGCGCACATACTGGCCGAACCGGTTTGCTCCATGCCGACCGGGCCTTTCACGGCCTGACCTGTGGCGCGCTTTCGCTGATGGACGGGGAGTACTGGCGCGATGGATTTGGCCCACTCCTTCCGCAGACAGATGCGGTGCCCTTCGGAGATGTCGAAGCACTCGAACAGAAACTCGCGACCCGGCGTTACGCAGCATTCTTCGTAGAGCCAGTGCAATCTGAAGGTGGCATACGGATTCCTGACGATGATTACCTATCGGCTGTGCAGGCGTTATGTAGGCACTACGGATCTCTCTTTGTTCTGGATGAAGTGCAGACTGGGATGTATCGCACTGGCCCATTTCTTGCAGCGCATCACTATGGCCTCGATCCCGATATTGTCGTCCTGGCTAAGGCTTTGAGCGGTGGCCTGATTCCGGTCAGCGCAACCTTAATGTCCGATGCCATTTACAGTTCGGTTTATAGCTCAATGAAACGAGCGATCGTGCATGCATCAACGTTCAGCGAAAACAGTCTCGCCATGCGCGCCGGCCTGGCCACGCTGGAGGTGCTGGAGCGGGAACAACTGGGAAGGCGCGCCACTCGCATGGGCGGGGTGTTACGACGCCGTTTGAGCGACGAACTCTCCCAGTTCGAAATGGTGAAAGCTGTGCGGGGCATTGGGCTCTTAATTGGGATTGAATTCAACGCGCCTGCTCGTTTGAGCCTGCGGGTTCCATTCGAGGCATTTTCGAGGATTCACTCCGCCATGTTTGGTCAGATCATGGTCATGCGATTATTCCGCGACCACGGAATTCTTACCCAGATTTGTGGGAACGATTTCATGGTCTTGAAGGTTGCGCCTCCACTAATGGTCTCGGAAGCGCAGGTGAATCAATTCGTTTCCGCGATTCAAAGGGTTGTCGAACTCGCCCATTCTTCCTCCGGTTTTTGGTCTGAGGCGCTCGGGTTGGCGCGGAGAGCAGCAAACATTTAGCAACGATCAACGGGACATGAAATGTTGTCG
Source organism: Terriglobia bacterium (assembly GCA_963814725.1). Classification (GTDB taxonomy): domain Bacteria; phylum Acidobacteriota; class Terriglobia; order Terriglobales; family Acidobacteriaceae; genus JAIQFF01. The sequence continues at coordinate 165,210 of CAWFDY010000008.1, read as the reverse complement.
TTGCGAGCCCGACGATCAGGAGCCTACTAACAAGGTCATGCGAATCCTAAGCGCTGCAAGCGCCTTCCCCAAGTATTACTACTCCCAAGATGTACTGTGTCGCGCTCTCGAGGAATATTGGGGAGACAAGCTCGAAAACCCAACGCTAATGCGGCGACTGCACCGCCATACGGGCGTCGAAGGTCGATATCTCTCTTTGCCTCTGCACGCCTATACCAAACTGGCAACCTGGGGAGAAACCAATAATCTCTGGATTCAAACCGCCACTGAGTTGGGCAAGCAGGCGGTCTGCCGCGCTCTCAACCACGTCGGTCTTTCGCCGCGAGATCTGGGAGCTATCTTTTTCACGTCTGTAACTGGTATCTCGAGTCCATCGATTGACGCACTCTTGATCGACCAGCTGGGGCTTTCCCCGAATATTCGACGCATACCCATGTTCGGGTTAGGTTGCGTCGCTGGAGCAGCTGGCATTTCCCGGGCGGCCGATTATGTCAAAGCCTATCCTTCGCAATCGGCGGTTTTATTGTCAGTCGAACTCTGCTCTCTCACCTTGCAGCGCGAGGATTTGTCCGTCGCGAACCTAATCTCCACCGGGCTGTTCGGAGATGGTGCAGCCGCTGTGATTGTGGTGGGGATAGACTGCGATCTGTCAGACGTTGTCTTGGGCGGCCTCGCAGTTGGGCCGAAGATATTGGCAACTCGCTCAGTCTTTTACTCCGAGACAGAAGAGATGATGGGCTGGGCGATTTCCGAAAAAGGCTTTCGCATTGTTCTTTCCCGCGAAGTTCCCAACCTGGTGCGTCAGCGGCTCGGCGGCGATGTAGACGCCTTTCTCTCCGAGGTTGGCTACCTCCGACGTGACATTCGAAGTTGGGTGCTCCACACCGGAGGCCCCAACGTACTCGAAGCAACCCAGGCCGCGCTCGGTCTCGAAGATGGACAACTGGATGCCTCCTGGGATTGCTTGCGTAAGACCGGAAACTTGTCTTCCGCTTCGGTATTACTTGTGCTCGAAGAAGTCATGAAAAGCCGGCGCCCCGAGCCTGGCACGTTGGGCTTGCTGGCGGCGATGGGGCCTGGATTCTGTTCCGAACTGGTATTGCTGCAATGGTAAATTCCACCCATCGGCGGGACACTGACGTTTTCATAGTCGGCGGAGGACCAGCCGGACTGGCGGCGGCGATCGCCGCTCGCCAACGTGGATTCGAGGTAGTCGTCGCCGACAGCGCGATTCCTCCCATTGACAAGCCTTGCGGTGAAGGTCTCATGCCAGACGGAATATCCGCATTGGCTGGTCTGGGTATCGAGATTCCACGGGAATTTTCCTACCCCTTTCGGGGCATCCGTTTCATCAGTTCGGGCGTGAAAGTGGACGCCAGTTTTCCGACCGGGCAAGGGCTCGGCATACGCAGAACGAGGCTGCACAGCCTAATGATCGATCGAGCTCTATCAGTCGGAGTCAATCTGCTTTGGCAGACCGTGGTCACCGGCTTGCATCCCGACGGTGTATGGCTCGGGGCGAACCTGGTGCGTTCGCGATGGATTGTCGGTGCGGACGGCACTCATTCCCGGGTACGGAAGTGGGCGGGTCTCGACGAAAACACTGGCCACCAACAGCGTTTCGCTTTCCGTCGCCACTATCGTGTCTTGCCGTGGACGAGTTGTATGGAGCTTTATTGGGGAGACTACTGCCAGCTGTACGTCACGCCGGTTGCAGCCGATGAAATCTGCGTCGCTGCCATCTCGCGAGATCCCGGTTTGCGCCTTGACGCGGCGCTTACGAAATTTCCTGTCGTTGCTGGTCGCCTCGAAGGCTTGGAGCGGACCTCAGCCGAGAGGGGCGCGGTTTCGACAACTCGAAGGTTGAGGCAGGTGCATCGGGACCGCACCGCTCTTATTGGCGACGCTTCCGGCAGCGTCGACGTGATTACCGGAGAAGGACTGTGCCTCGCATTTCGCCAAGCCGTCCTCCTGTCTGAGAGCTTCGCCGCCGGCAGCCTGAAGCCATATCAGGCCAAACACCGGAAGTTGGCAAGACGCCCCGCTGCAATGTCCTGGCTCATGCTTACTCTTGATGGCCGCGATTTGTTCCGGCAGAGAGTAATGCAGGCCTTCGCGACCCGACCGCGGACTTTCGCCAGGATGTTGGCCTTGCATGTCGGTGACTCTCGCCCTCTGGCTCTGGCGGGGATGGGACTTTCATTGGGATGGGATTTGCTGACCCTATGAAGATCGCTACTATCGCCGTAATTGTAGTCTTTTGGTTGAGCCGAGCGACTCTCGCCCAATCCAATTCGCACGAAATCGAACTGAATTTTGTCCCGCCCAAGACCACCATCAACTTCACGCTCGGCGATATCCTCCATACGGTACACGGATCATTCAAGGTGAAGCGCGGGGCCGTTCACTTCGACCCGGCAACGAACAAAATAGGGGGAGAAATCGTAGTTGAAGCTGCCAGTGGCAATAGTGGAAGTAGCGGTCGCGATAAGAGAATGCAGAATGAGGTGCTGGAAAGTGCCCGCTATCCCGAAATATTGTTCCGCCCCGATCGAGTTGAGGGACAAGTTACCGACGTAGGCGCCTCGACCGTCCAGGTTCATGGGATGTTCAGCATCCATGGTGCTGCGCATGAGATCACCATTCCTGTACAAGTGGAAATGTCCCCAGGCCAGTGGAGTGCTAACTCACAATTCACCGTTCCTTATGTGAAGTGGGGTATGAAGAATCCCAGTACATTTGTGCTGCGCGTGGATCAATCGGTCGAAATCGAAATTCACGCTTCTGGCGAGACTCCCTGAGGTCCCCTTCGTCACTGCCAATCGTTTGGAGCGAAGTATTTGCTGGGCTGTCTCTCAATCTTTCAGCATTTTGGCCCTACGATGCACGGTGAGGATGAGCGGACTAGGTGTACTCGAACAGAGCCATGAACCCGAGATCCAGGTGCAGTTGTTGATGACTATGGAACAACGTAAGCCCGGGATTATCCGCGACGAAATCAACTTCAACTTCCTGATAACCCCCAACCATTACATCGGTCCGGTCACCCGCTGACTTGGATTGGCTCCGCGATTCCGTATGCGCGCAGATTTGGTTTCAGACCTTGGGGCGTTGCAGCAATGTTTATATTGCAGCAGGGCCACGTCCGTTATGTGCAATATGACGCTGCTGTTGAAAGGACTGTCGGGGAACCCAGCCTCTCGGTGTCTGCAACGGCATTGCCAATCGGGATAGTGAGCATTGATACGAAGTACCCTCAGTACCGTCTAGGAGACAGACTTCATCGAGGTGTGTTCTTTCGAAATTGAAGTTGGCTCTGAGGCTATGCTTACGGAGAAGCAGCACGCTTTCGCGCTGGACTTTTCCTGCATTACTTCCATCCAGCGCTGCCAGCGGGTCTCGCAGCTTGCGCCAGCCGCGTGGGCCGATTATGGATGTTATGGACGCTAAGTTTCTCGGCGATGTAAATAGTGACGATCGTCTGTATAGCGAGTTGTCCCGGGTCAACAACGAGCTGATCAACGCACAACGGGAGGTCGTCCAATGAAACGTTCGACTTGAACGCGCCGAGGAGGAACTGCGAAGGGCTCAGGGCGACTTGGAGCGGCAGGTCCAGGAGCGAACCGAAGAGCTGCAAAATACTTTGTCCGCGTCGCGAGAAGAAGCTAACGTTCACCGGAGAACAGAAGAAAAACTACGAGAGCTTTCGTTAACCGTACTTCGCATCCAGGACGAAGAACGACGTCGTGTGGCTCGGGACTTGCACGACGAGTGAAGAATGACAGTCACTTTACAAGGGAATGACACTTACGTGACACCCGCTTCCTTCCTGCCTACTAGCCTTTAAATGAGACTCCCGACTGGAGAATGTCATGAATAGGTCAGCGTTGTTGCTTACGACGCAGCCTTCCGGTCGATTACAGGTCAAACGACTCACACAAATTGATGGAGGCATAACGTATGCAGTTTCAGATGCTCGATCGGCCGTGGCGCAAGACAACTCTGATTTTCATCGCAGTGCTGGCTTTCAGCGGGTTTGGAATCGCGCAAGCTTACCAACAAACCAACCTGGTTTCCGATATCCAGGGCCTGGCTCAAAATCCACCGGGCGGCCAGCCCGATACCCAGCTCGTCAATCCGTGGGGTCTGATTGCAAGTTCCACAAGTCCGTGGTGGGTATCCGACAATAACGCCGGCGTTTCGACCCTCTATAACGGACAGGGAGTGAAGCAAGGACTGGTGGTCAATATCCCGTCACCCGTAAGTGGGGTCGCGGGCACTCCAACCGGGGTGGTTTTTACCGGAGCCGCGGGGTTTACGTTTCATGCCAAAAACGAGCAAGGACAGGACACAACGACCGGCGCGGTTTTTACTTTCGTGACCGAGGACGGAACTATCGTGGCCTGGGGTCCTGGAATCAACCCAGCCGACCTTCCCAATGACGCTTTTGTGGTTATCGATAACTCCAAGAATCCCTCCGCCAAGAAGGGCGCGGTCTACAAAGGCGCCACAATCGCTCAGATGAAAGCGGGTGGGCCATTTTTTTTGTATGTGGCAAACTTTCGCGCAGGTCGCATCGAGGTTTACGACACGACGTTCAAGCGCGTAGATCTTGACGATGGTGATCAAGCGTTCACGGATCGAGAGATCCCGGGCGGCTTTGCCCCGTTTAACGTGCAGGAAGTAAACGGGAATTTGTACGTCACATATGCGAAACAAAACGCTAGCAAGCACGACGACTTTGACTTCCCGGGACTGGGATTTGTGGACAAATTCTCGCCTGCCGGCAAGCGGCTACAGAGATTGGAGCTGGGTGAGTGGCTCAATGCGCCCTGGGGAGTAGCGATTGCACCCGCGAACTTCGGGTTCTTCAGCAACCACCTACTGATCGGCAATGCAGGGAGTGGACAGATTGCTGTCTACGACGTGGACAGCGGCCGCTTCGATGGCCTGCTCCGAGATGCAAGTGGACATGCACTGCAAAACGATCGTCTTTGGGCACTACGCTTTGGCAACGACCAGGGTGCTGGACCGAGTAATTGGCTGTTCTTCACCGCCGGCGTCAGTGACGAGGCGCACGGTCTTTTCGGCTTCTTCACGCCAGCGGATAAGAGCGCACCGGAGGACAACGGTGACGATGAGTAGTCAGTTTGCTCGATAGGGTCGACGGGCCTTGGGCACGGCGGTTACCATGCAAGGGGCGAAAGCAAGCTAATAACTCGCGGTGAGACTCACGGCCGCTTTCGCCTCTAGGTGGCTACGATCCGAAGTTATTGCCGCTTAGCTGGGCCTGGACCTTACCCCACAGATCTCGCGGCACGATGCCTGGGTGCTCCCCGGCGTACCACCGCTCACGATGGCGGATTTCACCGATGTAGAGATTATTGCGCAGAAGGTAATAGAGACGACCACGTGCAAAGGAGACGCCCCCAAGCCGCGTACCCGCCTTAGTCACCGAGGTCTTCGTTTTGACGTTCTCGCGGTTGAGGTGGGCCATCACCTTCCGCACACAACCGAGTTCGAGATAGAGAGCAACAATATTGCGGACGAGTGCTGCTTCGGCGGGATTCGGAATCAGCTTACGGACTTCGAGATCGAATCCCAGCTGAACTGGCCCACCCATCCACATTCCTTTCCTCTTCGATGCAGCGATTTTGTCCCGAATCCGTTCTCCCGTCACTTCTCTTTCGAACTGTGCGAACGAGAGGAGAATGTTGAGCCACAAAGACCATCAGCACGTGAATTAACAGGAACAGCATGAGGACTATCGTCACAAGGAAATGCAGGCTGCGCGCCGTCTGCTGGCCTCCCAAGAGCCGAAGGGCCAGAAGGAATTCCGAGGTGAATCCGAACGACATGGCCAGCCCCGTCCAGATCATCAACGGGAACAACACGAAGATCACGAGCAGATACGTGAGGCGCTGCAGAACGTAATACGACCACGCTTCTTCCTTGCCCGGCCGCTCAAAGCGCAAATGTCGAACCAGCGAACCGCCAAGCGCCTGCTCAGTGTTGATACGCCTGCCAGCCAGAACAACTTTTCGGCGAGCCTTTCGGCGATGGACGAGGAATCGCAAAACCGCTTCGGGCAACCATTCGCGGCTCTCAGCGGAGACCAACAGAACGATCTCCTGTTCACCGCTTCGAAGGAGCATGTGGGCAACGGAAAGGGCCAGGGCAAGAGTCCAGAGGCGCGAGATTCTGAGGGTAAGCACACGGAAGAAACGCGACCCTCGCTCAACGACCACTTCAACAATCTAAAGGGTTGGATCAGTGGAGCGTATTATTCGTCGGAAACCGGAATGACGGAACTCGGATGGACCGGCGAATACGCGTTCGAGAATTATCCATCGTGCCAGCACGCGGAAGAACATCATTGAGACTGCTAGCCCTTCCGTACTCCTCCGGAGACCTTGTAAATCGCAACCGCTCCTAACAAACTAGCTCCAGCCAGGATCTTCCACGCTAGGTCATAGCTGTGATAGCTATCGAAAATTCTTCCGGCCATCCACGGTGCTGCCCACTGGCCCAACGAGTATCCCGTGATGATCAGCGCGAGGATCTTTCCAAGCGCTGCGGTGCCGAAGCATTCCGCTGTGACCAGTGGAATCAACATGTAATCAGCGCCCATTGCAAACCCAAACGCCAGGGCAAAAAACCAAGTGGCACCTTGCTGGTGCGATATGTAGAGTATTGGAATCGTTAGGCCGATCAATAAATAGAAGAAAGCCATGATGTTTTTCTTTGAGAACTGATCCGCCAAATACCCTACCACTACGCGGCCACCGAGGCTTGATGCCAGCAGTACTGTTGAGAATCGCGAAGCCGTAGTCGGCGAGTAGCCTTGATCTCTAAGGAATAAAATGAAGTGTTGAATCACTGCGCCGATGGCTCCAACCACTAGCGTGGAGCCTGCCAGGATCAGCCAAAAGTTGGGTGTGCGAGCCGCAGCAGCGACTCCGCTTGAAGTGGCAGCGGCGGTGACCTTGTCGTTCGCGAGATCATTTTTTGAATCTCCATCCGGCAGGAGCCCCATTTCAGCGGGAGTGGAGCGCGTAAGCAAGATTCCGACCGGTAAGAGCACAATCAGAATCAACATGCCGACAGTTTCAAGCGCGTGGCGCCACCCGATAGTGCGGATCAAACGACTAACCAGCAAGGGCGAAACCACGCCGCCAAAACCCAAGCCGAGATAGGCGAGGCCCATCGCACGGCCGCGCTGCCTGCGAAACCATTGCGCAATAAGTACTTGATTGGCTATGGGGCCTGCCAGCACGTAACCCAAGACTTCCGCGATGCAAAGAAGTTCGTATTCCCAGAATCGGGTCATGAAACCCATGAGGAATAGAGAACCCCCGATGAGGCCAGCACCGGTAAGGATGATCCATCGACTGCCGATCCGATCAATCAGCGCGCCCGCGGCGAAACCAACAGGCAAGCCGACAATCAGAAATCCTAGAAGGAAGCCCTGGGTGACCTGGGCGCGCGCGAATCCGAGTGATTCCACAAACGCGGGATAAAAAACCGGGAAACCATAAAAGATAATTCCGACAGCAAAGAAAAGATTTAGGAACGCAGCTACAACAATCCACCAGCCATAAAAGATTCGTGTTGATCGATTTTCCTTCATGCAAGAAACCATCTGTCCTGGAAAACCCGATACGATGCGCTGCCAAGAAATATCCCACTATTTCTGGTTGAATGTCTCACCCGAATTCCGGACCGAGGATCGCACAGAGTCGTTCGGCACGTCCCGGATGAAGATTCGTCCCACGGTACATGCGAGTGAGCGGGCGCGAATAGGTGAATCCAAAAGATTGCAGCAAGCTGCGCGCCATCGTGTTTGATTTCAGACAATCCACAACGATGGTGTCGCATCTGCAATTTGCGAGGAATGCTTCGAGCAACTGGCGAGCCACCGGAGCGTCTGTTGCCATCCAAGGGCCGAGATGGTCCGCGTAGTAACCGCGCCGCCCGAAGCCGTACCCCTCGACGATATTCGCGTTCCGAATCGCGAAAGTGAATTCAGGCACTTCCTGATACAGGGACTCTAGCAACGAACTGCGATCAGCACCAAAAATATCGCGATCTAATTCGAAGATCGAGTCCAGGGAATCCGGAGATAGCAATCGGGGAGGACGGAAATGGTGAGTCTTTGTACTCGACGTCGAGGAAGTCCTTAAGATCCAGCGCTCTATTTCGTACTCGGACACGAATCCTAATTTTTCGTAGAGTGGTTTCCCTAGTGGTGTGGCGTCCAGTTTTACCGTGGAAATCTTGCTGGCATCGAGATGCTCGATTGCTCGTGTAAGAAGTTTCGTTCCTACCCCCCGCCCGCGAAATTCCGGATCAACCAATACCATGCCGACCCACGCGAAGCGCTCCTCATAGGAAATGGTCGTGGCCGTGCCACAAACTTCCCCGTCGAACTCGGCAACAAAACAACCATCGGGGCTGGCTGTAAGAAAGCGTTCCCAGTCCTGTGCGGTCTGATTCCAGCCGGCGATTTCCTTCAGCCGCATTCCGCTGGGAATATCCGGCTTCGTCATCGTGCGCAAGTACATAAGGAGCACGCTCCTGCGCTAGGCATCCACATTCATTGGGCTCCGAAGGATTCCGCCACGGCGCTCCAATTATCTTGAAACCACTTAGCCATTTCATGCACGTTGGCGCCCACCTTCAAATCGAAGCGCTCGCGAAGATCCAGAATCCAGGCGAGGAAACCCTCTTGTGGGTGAAAAAGCAATAAATGGAGCGCCTTCTCGGCCTTGCTCCCAATCTTCATCATGAATTCAGCGTCCGAAAGCTGGAATAGAGTATGCATCTGAAAACTAGATGCACCGCGCAGCAAATATTCGGCGGCAATCCTACCGGAATGAATATCGCCCGTCGCGGAAAACGGAAGCAGAGGGGGCACGGCTGGTTCCTGGAACTGGCTTTGTGCTCGCGAATGGTGGAAAAGGAAGTTCTCGAGGACGGCGAGGTTGCGGTCGCTCAAGTCCGGTCCGCCATACGCTACGCCAGTTTTTCCTTCGAAAGATCGCGAAGGGTCGAACAAGCGGTTGGCGTAAATCAAGAAATCGCTCTGGTCTTGGCCGGGCACCAACGAGTGCAGTGTCTCCAACATTTGGAGCTGGAAAGGGTCTCCAAATAGAGCATTGAAAACCTTCAAACCAACGCAGGTCCTGTCCGGCGTGGCGCACCGGATGAGCCTCGGAACGGTGCGAAGCCACTCGAGGATCTTGACTTCGAGAGCCGCTCGCGAAGAACCCGCGAGTGTAGGACTGAAGTCCTTCTCGATAGGCATGAGGGCGGCGGCGCCATGATGTCTGCTCCAAATGTCTAGAAGACTCCTGGTCGTGAAACTGTATTCAGCTTCTTTCCAGCAATTTTCCTGGGGAGTGGGCAGGTGATATTTCACAGAAGGCACCACCAACATGTTAGATGGTCTGACAAGGGCTAGACTCTCGTCAAAAAGCTGAAGATACGATTCGAACATACCCGACCAGCCGCGTCCGGTCCAGGTAACCGTCCAACCTTCTTCACCGCTCCGGCCGCGGATGTGTTCAAGGTGCATGCGAGTTTCTGGGACGGCCCATTCGCGCATGGACTGCGCGCCCGAATCATCCTGAGCGATAACGGTCTTTAGGACCACGAAGCCTAATCCGGCCTGGGCGTCTTTTCCCACCTGTGGGCAGGTCATGGAAAGTTGTCCGGAGGCCTTCCCGAACGGATTCTTGATTCTTACGCCGCCATAGAAGGTGGAGAGGTCGATACCAAATGTTTCGAGAACATATGGCTCGAGCGGGCGGGGTGGGCGGGGCCGTTCGAAGTCGGATTGGAGTCGCACAGTATCTTTCGTGTGCAGCTTTGGAGGGCCTTGGAGTCGGACCTTGGGTGGGAGGAATTCAAACATGATCTAAAATGTTGTCCCTCGGCTGTGCAACGTGCCGCTGTGGACTCTAATTTTTGATTTCCCCCAACGCGTGCAGGGTCGCGCCGATATTTTCAAATTCTGTTTGCGGAAGATCAGATCCCCAGGGGTCATGAGCCGATTCGGGCGCGAGCACGCCTAGATGTACGAGGGTCCACAACATTCTGCGGATGTAACCTTCCATCGGCGGAATGAATAACGCCTGCGAAAGCAGATCCACCCTTCTTGAAAGATCTAGGAACTCTTCGCTCCTTCCCTCGAAATGACTGCGCAAGAGATTGTGCTGCAGTCGAACGCATGCGGCACCCATGCCGATAAGGGCGGAAGTTGCTCCGCACATCAAGCTGTAGCCGAGGAAGCGGTCCTCGCCAGTAATCAGGATTTTGCCGGGAAACTCTTTACGGAGCAGACTGGCAACGGTTTGATAAGTCATCACGCTATCCAAAGTGGCGAGCTTGATTCCTGTGACTTCCGGCAAAGACATGATGCGTCGGAGAAGATCAACGGAGTAGGAAATACCACCGGCGGCCTCGTACAGATAAAAAGCAATCTGCGGCACGCGAAGAGCGGCGAGCCTTTCGTGGTGCATGACGATCATCTTCTCGGATTTTCCGAAAAACGTGGGAGGATGAACCAGAAAAGCGTTGGCACCATCCTGCAGCGCGGATTCGGCCATCACCACCGAGGAATCGATATACGCGGAAGCCTCGTGGACGTCGGAAGCAACACACCCCACACCAGCGATAATGACTTTGTCCGAGCCCAGCCCCATTCGCCAGCTTCGCAGAATCGCGGTTCGCTGCTCGCGGCTGAGGCGCAGCCCGCGTCCCGTATGCGCCCAGACGGCGACTCCAGCGATGGGTTGAGCAGCCATGTACGCCACATAGCGCTCCTGAGCACTCGCGTCGATCTGCCCATCGGCACGGAATGGCACGGGTACCGCGGGAATCAAACCATGGTCAATTCGTAACCCAAATTCAGTCGCAGAATTCATGGCCGCAACTCTTCAAGGCGTAAACGATATTGCGCTACCTTTTCTTCATCCACGACGTATCCCATCCCAGGCCCGCCTGGCAGGCGGATCGAACCCTTCGCGGCCAATGTAATCTGCGGGGAGATAATATCATCCATGTACCAGCGCGCCGAAGCCTCGATATCGGTGGGAAACGTGAAATTTGAAAGCGTTGCCAAGTGCAGTCCCTGGGCGGACGCAATACCGAGTTCGGGCATGGTTCCCATCCAACAGGGCATATCAGCAGATTGCGCGAGGTCGTGTGCGTGACGCGAAGCGAAAAGACCGCCCATCCGCTGAACCTTTATATTTAGGATGCGCCCGCTGCGCAGACGAATGATTTCCTCGATGGCAGCCACGCTATCCGCGGATTCATCCAAACACAACGGCGTGCGCAGCAGTCGCTGCAACTCCGCGTGCTCGGCAATGGCTTCACGCGCCAACGGCTGCTCGATCATCATCAATTGGAAACGATCTAGTTCGCGAAAGACGGAAATATGATCCAGCGTGTACGATGCGTTAGCGTCAACCATCAAAGGGATGCCCCCGAATCGTTGTCGCACCGCGCGGACGAGTTCGACATCGTGCCCCGGCGCGATCTTGATTTTGATCCGCCGATAGCCTTCGCTTAGAAATTTCTGAACGCGATCGGAGAGGTCTGCGACGGTGGGCATGAGTCCAATCGCCGCGCCGCTTTCTACCGGGCGACTGCTGCCACCTAATATTTTCCACAGGGGTTTCGAAGCCACGTTCGCGAGGAGGTCGCAAACCGCCCCTTCCAGCCCGGCTTTGGCAAATGACTCGCCTTCGAATTCGTTGAGCCACCGGGAAAGCCGACTCGGGTCAAATTCCGGGTGTTCAAGAAAGGCCGGCGTAAGGCGCTGGCGTACAAACGCCCAAACGCTCTCCGGCGTGTCGTTGGAATAGAAAGTCCCAGGCATGGGCGCAGCCTCGCCCCATCCGATGCCTGCATCGGTTTTGATCTCGATGAGGATAGCGTCTCTGGCGGCGACCTCGCCGTTCGAAATGCGGAATGGTTCACGCATCGGGATACGAACCCAATGAAGGCGAATCAGTTGGCAGCGCATGTCATGCGTGTGAGAGCCAGAGTCGTGGACTCTTTGGCCTGATCAATCCATTCGCGCTATTTTAGACGATCCCTTCAGAGGAGTCTTTAGATACTTTAAAGATAATCCCGGTCGGCAGCGCTCGATAAATATTGACGATGCGGATGTCCTTAATAATTACTTCCAAGAACCGCGCATGGCTGTCGGAATCGTCTCCGACGAGAGCCCTACCAGTCGTCTCCATCGGATGTCGCGACAGGATGGCAACACCGTTGTAGGCCTTCTGCGTGACCGCGTCACTCTCGTAGCCGAGCGACTTGAAGACTTCGGACGGGAAGTCCGTTCCCTTCAATTCTTGTAGCAACAAGACATCCGGCTCGCGAACTTGCAACCATGCCGTGACATGGGTCAGCCGAGAGCGAACAGAATTCAAATTCCAGCTAGCGACTTGAAACATCAATCCACATTGTAGCGTCGGAGTGCAAGGGCGTCATAGGCTTGGGAAAATTCGGTTTCTCTGATCACATCGAGGCATTTCAGGCCAGATGCCTTTTCGTTTGACCCATACCCTGCTTGTGTTGGATATTGTGACATGGACGTTGAACGCGTCATCGACGAGATTGAACAACTACAGGAAATGTTCGAAGCGCTGGATATTAGGCCTCTCAGCGCAAGCGACATCTCGGCTGCGAACCGCAGGCACGACGAGTTGCTCGCGCATAGCCCGTGGTTTCAGCTTTGGCAGCGGTATGGGGTCTGCTGCCGAACCGAGTCCCCCGTGCTTCGACTAGGAGAATCGGAGAGCTAAGCCTTCCCACGCATGGGCTGTCTAGGATGGCGAAGAAGAAGAAAACTGCTGGCCCCTCGCCGAAACTGACGGAGACTTAACAAGACCTTCTGTCGCACATGCAACTTGGGTACGAGCTTGAAACTGATTCGCTTGGCAGCGACCCGATTCTGCGCCGATTAAAAGACAACGAAGTAATCCGTCCCCTGTCTGCCAATCGCAACACCTATAGAAGCCATGAAGGAGCGCGGGCTCATAATCCCGGGTAAAGGTGGTGACCCGTTCACCATCATGTGGCGCCTGACAAAACAAGAATAAGACCCGTTCAAGCAGGCGGCAGGCCGATGCCCCACCGGCAACACCCACATGCAGAGTGGACAGGTAAGAGTTACCTCTTGCCCGTACGCCAGATGTGCTCGTTTCTCGCCGAACTCTCTTAGCCCGAACCGAAGCCTATTTGTTGGCATTCGAAGATGCGTTCAGTCGGAGATCGTGGCGTTCATCGGCGTATAATGGAGCCAGCGAAAAATTATGAAAAATACAAAATTTGTTGTGAAAGTAAATCGCGGGGATACTCTCAAACCTGCGTATGTGCAGCGGATTGATCGAACCCCTATTCAGATGACATCCGACCGCAAGCTAGCACTGTTGATGGGAAGATTAACGGCAGAGGATGCCGTCAAATCTATCGAAAGTAAGAAGTGCAGCCCAGAGTTGATATCCGTTCGGGTCAACGCCTAATCCGGCATCGCACCAAACAAAGAAATGCCCGAAATCCTCTCGGATACGGGCATCCTCATGGTGGCTACTTAGACAGCCTGAACATTCTCAGCCTGCCAGAACAGTCGAAAGCTGAGCGTGTCTTTCCCGAGTAATGCCTCTTGACCCCCTTTTCTGATGTGGCTCGACTCTGCTGTTTATGCCTACTTCCCTAGCTAACCTAGGGGGTTGGGTTAAAACGTTGCAAACAGACGTTTACACTAATAAGCGCCGGGCCCAGGCGAATACGAGTCGAAAGGCTAGTCCGCACTCGCACGACCAATCAATTGCGAAGGCGAATGAAGCTAATTGTGTCTGTTGCCTGAAGCGAGATTGCGTTATTTTTCACGGCAAGAGGGGAAGCCTTAAGCGTCCAATCCGGAGCGTAGGTGTACAACGTGGCGGAGGAGGTGTGAGGAGGAAGTTCAATGGTCACGAGCAAGGCGGGAGGTGCTGGATGGATATCGACTGCGGTACTCGAATATTGTGTGCCATCGCTCGTGGCCGCATCGCTGATCTCGTGCCACAACAGAATGTAGAAATCTCCGTTGCTCTTTTGGAGTACGAGGTCGTGTACGTACTGCAGCTGGTTGTAGGAGCCGCTGGCGAAGGCGGTCATCGCATAGCTGAGAGTTCCGGCGTGGAAAGGCGCGTCGTTGTCTTTCAACAAATTGATCATGCTTGATATCGCGATGTAAGCCGGCTTGGGAGTCAGATCACGCCTCACCAGGCCGAAATTGGCTTCACAGTTGGCGGGATTGTCTCCCTCATCGTAGAACTCGTAAGAGAACGTCCGTACCATGCCGTGGCGGAAATACTCCGCGAACAATCGGGGCATATATTTTGCGTGTATTGCCGGAGTCACTGACATTTTCGCGGTTCCTGTGCAATACCCGGTTTCGGTTGCCATCATGGGAGTGGCTTCTCCGTTTGGACCGGTGTAGGCGGGCTGATACGTCTTGAAGGCATAGGGATGCTCGTCGATGTTGAGCGCAGGGCTGTCTCCCCATTGGAAATACATGCGGATGGTGTCGTAGTTAAAAGGCGGCGACGCGCCGTTTCCGGCTCTGGGGTACGGATGCATATTTCCGTAATCGACAACTTTGTATAACGACCCAGGTGGAAAGCGATCTGGAGTGCCTCCCAGGGCGGGCCCTACGCACTTCAGGTAGCTTAAGGCGGGATCGTTATGAATAACGGAGCACGTGTCTCTGGTCAAAGCAAGCGCGTAGTTTTTCCAGTAGTGTGAATCCTCCTTGTTCCCGTTTAACGCCACCGGCGCTTCTGCGTGCCATTTGTAATGGTAAAAAAAGCCGTCGGGTTCGTTCATGGTTTCAATGGCGTCGAAGACGCCGGGTCCGACCTGGGTTTTCAAAAAATCGGCGAGAACGTAGCAGCCCCGCGGGCCGCCATTCTGATTGCACCAGTAGCTTCTATTTGGAATTATTCCGGCTGCCGGATCGGCTGTCCAGGTCACTCTTATGCCGTGCGAAGCCAGCGATTTGAAAGTGGGAAGCGGCCAGAAATCGCTGTCCCGAATATGCCGAATGCCAGACTCGAGTAGAAGGTTTTTCAGAGGTTCCAGGTGCTCGCGCTTGTAACTGGGATAATTGAAGTGAGTGACCACGCCAATGCTGTCGAGGAACACGTTCGCCGAAGCCGCTTGAACTCTGACTCGTAGGCCGGTCGGAGCCGAGGCTGGGCTGGCCTGGGAAGTGTGTTGCAGTTGCGCGAGCGCGAGTGTGGCCAGCAGTGACAGGATTAATCGGACCAAGAAGCGAGAGGCTTTCGACATAGGGTTGGAGGATCTTGCAGAACAATCAAGTCGAGCGAGAGTTGACCTCCTTAATTCAGTTAGGCACTAGGCCGTGGAGAATCTGGCGACAACCTGATTTGCGTAGTTGTTCTGCTCAACTCTCCATTGCAGGACTTTCTCGAACATGGAATACCGAAGATCGGGGTGAGCGTTCGCAAATTCAAGGGCCTGTCGAATGGCCAGCCCAGCGTTGACGTCCAGAGGGACTGTCATTTGGACCAAATCAAGAGACTCCATAAAATCCCAGCACTTATTCCGATAAGCGAGCAACAGGGGAACAGTTCCGACTGCGCTTGCCAGCACCGCAGAATGTAGCCGGACGCCGATGAGCAAGTGCGCTCCACTGACACAGTCAATAAATTCACTAACAGAGGCAAGGCTTCTCACCGGCCAATCTTCCAGCTCGGCGTCTACCAACAAATCACGGAGGAACCGACTATCGCCGGGGCCGATGGCGACCGGCAGAAGATCGCCGCCCTGCGCAACATGCTGCTTTGCGATGACCGCGATTTCCCGGTAGCAGGCGCATTGCCCGGCTCCGTACTTATCTTCAGCGGCGCCGGCCAAATTGACGACCAGTGTTGGCCGTTTCTTCAGTACTGGAATTGTTCTGGGGCCGAGACTCAAGGCTGGATCTCCGATAACGCGAACATCGGAGATACGCAGGTCTGTCAGGGCTCTATAAGACCGCGGTCCGCGCACACTGACCATTTCAAATTGATCGAGGATACTTCGCCATTCCTGAAGTTCGGGATGCTCGTTATCCCCGAAGCCGGTGCTGCCGACACCAGTTCCGAAGGTCGCCATAGGTAGTCGCAGGCTCAGGGTCCTTCGCACTGGAAGGCTGTATGCGGGCCCTATGATCGTACCCCCGCCCAGCAGGACACCTTGGAAATAGCGTTTTCCGCTCAGACTCATCCGTCCCAGAATCGTTTCGCGAGCGGCAGAAAAATCGGTCAGGGCCAAAGGGCGAACCAGGTTCACGACGGCCTCGTAAACGGCTTCGTCGCCCAGGTTGTGATGACCGACCCATCCGATGTAGCCAGTTTGCTGCTGGGCCGGCTTGGAAAACACCCTCTCCCTAACAGAACCAAAAAGAGGGCGCACATGTCTCAGGTAGTTCGGCATATGAGGTGACGACATAATCTCTTTAGTGCAACTGCAACACACGCTCGGGCTCGCATCTGCCTGAAAGCAAATGACGAAATCCAACGATATTTCCTCTCAGCAAACCGGCGCGGTCATATTCTTGATCGTTGGTAATGAGACCTAGAATGTTGCCCATGAGGCAACGCGCCCAAAAGTTGATCACTATGTGGCGCCGAGAGAAAATCCTCGCCTTCCGACGAAGATAGATGGGATTGATAATCGTCGAGAATCCGAGCCGTAAGCCCGAGACCCTCCCACTTCGCCAGCCCAGATGAACCGCGAAGGCGCGGAGATTCGTTACGGGAGGATGAAACCCCTGGGTACAACGAAACGAGAAGTCACTGTCCTCGAGCCAACCATATAAAGGAAGTCTCTCGTCGAATCGAAAATCTCTCGCGCGAGAATAGCGACAGATCAGATTGCATCCGTAACCAAAGTCCAAGGGTGCAAATCGAACGTCCTCCGGGACGAGAGTGCTGTCGTGGGTTACGCAAAGCTCTTGTGCCCGCTCTCGAGTAATGCGCGAGCTTCTGCCGCCGTCGTGCAGCATCACTCCGGAAGACACGATGATCTCAGGGTAGAACTTGAACAGTGCAGCCATCTCCTGCATGTACGAGCGGCAGAGTTCAATGTCGTCATCCAGGAAGGCAATCAAATCAGCATCGGGATCGAGCGCGTCCAATGCGGTATTCCTTTGGGCGCACGAACCAAGCGGCGATTGAACGAACTTGACCCGTGGAAGCGCGAGAGTCTCCAGCAAAACATGTTTCGGGTCCGTACTTGAGATCAGAATCTGATTAGGTACGAGACTTTGCCGAAGGATCGACTGCACAGTGTCATGCAACACAGCGGGACGATTCAATGTCGAAATTATGACGAAAATTTTCATACGATCGTGGTACCTGTGCCCGCTTTAGAATGGTCGATGTGCGATTGCCTGATTCGTTCCGCTTCCACAACCACCAATCCTACAAACATCCACAGGATCACTCCGTCGATGTTGACCAGGACCTGGCCGAAGGGAGCCCGGATCAACACGCTGATGGCGATTGCCCTGGCAACTACCGAGAAGCCGAGTTCGCGGGGCAGAGGAAACATTCTGCGGACTAGCGACCCTAAACCTGCGACGTAGAGAAGACATCCGGCCCAGCCAAGTTGCAGAGGCAGACGCAGCAAAGTGCTGTCCAGAATGTAGCCCTTCAGCCTGTCTTTGTTCGTGAGGCCGAAGCCAAACGGATTCTTGACGGCCTCTTCAGCCAGGTGCGCGTAGCCGGAAGCCCGTTCGTTCGCACTCTCGTCATCGCCAATCGATTGCAACGATTGCAAGCGAACCTGTACTGCGTCGGCGAACGGCTGGTAGAGGAAGGCGGACAGCATCAGCACTAGCGAACCGACTCCCAAAGTCAGCAGGATGCGGAATACGGAACGCTTACTCCAAGCCACGACCGCGCACAATCCCGCTGCCCAGCCCAGCCATCCGGAACGCACCAGGCTCAGAAGGAGAGAAACATATCCAGCAACGGCTGCGGGAACGCGTCTCTTGCGAGTGTCAACGAAAACCAGCAGCAGGGCTGCGGTCAGCGCGGTGCTAAATGGGCCGGGAGAATTCATCGTGCTCCAGACGCGCAAGCTGAACGGTTCCGGACGGCCCATGACGGAAACGGAAATGTCCCCGCCCGTCATCAATTCGAGCCAGTTGCAATCCCATGCGGGGGCCTGCACGAACTGATAAATTCCGTACATTCCCATCAAGAGAGCGGCCGTGACGAAGGTTCTGGTTACGGCTCCTTCAAGGTTTGGTCGATCCAACGGGTACCGCGCAACATAGAATCCGAAGCAAACTGGCGCTACCCAGTTCAGACAGGCGGCCAACACGTCCTTCTTATCGCGACTGACGAATAAACCGCAGAGCAGGCCAGAGGTGATGCCAAGCAGGGCAAGAGCAAAAGGCCACGTGTCTCTTCGAAACCAGGTTTTGTTGATGCTCGTGAGCAGGAACCAGCCTGTGAGAGAAGTCACCAGTAGAGGCGCGAGAAGAACCGGGTTGGGATCCATCCAGGAGCTGCGGTAGTCCACAACTCGCCGGACAAACGGACTCACGAAGTAGAGGGCCAGAGTGAACGAAACATAGCTTGCCGGGTTCCTTCGATAGAGGAACGCGCCCACCACGAGTGCGAGGATGGGAAACTCATAGTGCACGACGTTCGGCTTGACCAGAAACAGTCCCGCCGTGAAGAGGATCATCCCAGCCACGGCAAGGTGCTCGAGGGAAAAGCACGATGACCTTTCGCCCTGCGATGAATCGAACGGGTTGGAGAGGGGCGAGGCGACAGTACTCATTGAATGTTTTCCAAGAAGGAATCCGCAATCATGCTGACGAACCGAACGGTCAAGAGCCGGCGTTTCCCATCCATGCAGGCAGTAGTCTCCCCAGCCCAGGCAGCATTCCCATGCCATGCGTGGCCAGGTCGCGAACGTCGGAACGGGAGAACCAGAGGCGAGGGCGGCTAACACCGAGGAAGAGCGGAAAGCTGATTTGAATAAAAAGGAACCGGCAAAACGTGGACATGAGGAGTGCGTAAGCCGCGCCCAGCATGCCGTAGCGGGGAATCAGAAACATCATGAATGGAACGGTCAGTGCCAATCCGATCGACTGCAGCAGGGTAACGATTCCCGGCCTGCCGAGCGCCATCGCCGCCTGGGCCAGCACACCGGTCAGACTGGCGAACACCACTTCGATGAGAAGTATCCTTAACATAGGAGCCGCGCTTACATAAGCGCGACCATATAGAAGATGCAATACGGATGGCCCGAACACATAAATCACACTCGCCAGGGAGAGCGTGCAGAGGGTGCTGACTCGAGCTGCCCTTCCGGTGATGGCAACGATTTCTTCCTTGGAACGCCCCACCGCCTTGGGAAAGAGCACCATCACAACTGAAGCCTGGATGGTCATGCTCAACATGCGAGAGAGGCTCAGTGCGACCACATAAGTTCCCATCGCTTCTGCCCCGAGCATTCCGACGGCGAGTGTCTGGTCCACGTACAGCGAGAGAGTGGTGCACAAGTCGATGCCATAGGATCTCGCCCCATAAGACAACAGGGCCTTAGCCGATCTCCGCAATTGATGGAGCGTTGGCTTGTATTTCTTCCAAAGCTCCGCGACCAGCCACAGAATCACCGGAAATGCTCCGAACACATACACGTAGCCGGCGGCCACCGGGGTAAAGCGATGAAACAGAGCCAGCAGCACCAATCCAAAAAGATTCATGGACGGCACCAGCCATTGCGACCGGGTTGAGCTTTGGAAGTCCTCAGAGGCCTCGAAGGTGGCGCGGCAAAGCTGCACAAGAATGCAAATGGGCGCATTGATGAGAAACAGCCGGGCGTACGTGATGACTTGGGGCGAGTACAGATGAAGGATGCGCGGCATAAGTGCTGCCGCGATGCTAGCCGCCAGAATATTGATCGCAATGCTTAGTAGAAGCGAAGCCCCGACGAGATTTCTGGCGGTGATCGTGCCGCGACGCAAGTTGTAGCGCAGGGCGTTGGGAATTCCCAGCGTCATCGCATTGGCCAGGAAGACGGGCCACATGATCATGGCGCTGAGCTCGCCCCGGCCCTGCGGCGCCAACGCCCGTGCAGTCAGGATGCCTGTAGCAGCGTTGACTCCGATCATGGCACCGCGCGCCATGATCGATTGAGCGATGGCGTGGACTGCGCCTCCACTGCGTCCCCGCCCTCCCTTTTCCGGAAGCAACTTTATGCCGGGAGGGAATGGAACACGCTCAACCAGTTCCGGTGATGGCTGACAATTGCTGGTCATTGGCGCAGTTCGTTGGTGGAAGGTTCGGCCAGCAAGGCTTCTTGCGAAGCTGGCCGGGCCAAATTCCGGCGCGAGAAAGCGGTTCGATACGCGAGTTCAAGCCGGTCAACGGCTGTATTCCAGCCAAGTGACGCGACCGCATACTCTCGATTTACCAAACCCATCGAACGCTGCAGCTTCTCGTCTTTCAAGATCTCGATCAGGGCACTTGCCAGGGCCTTGGCATCTCCCGGCGGCACGAATCTGCCGCCGCCGGCGGGGACAAGGTAGGGAAATCCGCCGGCTGCAGTCACTACAACCGGTACGCCGCAACTCATCGCTTCCACCACGGATGCGCCGTAGGGCTCGCCGAATGAGGGAAGGCAGTACACCGAGCATTCCTGAAAAAAGCCGCCGACCTGCTCTCGTGAAACATTTCCCACCAGCTCAATCTGGTCGCCGCAGGTGAGTGCGCTTACGTGTTCAGCGACAGCGGCCGCTTCCGGACCGGCCCCTACGATCCGCAACCGGCAATTAGGCACGGCTTTCACAATCTCGGCGAAGGCCTCAAGCAAGACAAAGATGCCTTTTCTCTTTTGAAGATTAGCGAGAAAGAGGATTGTAGGGATCTCTTCCGAGCTTTTGCTGGCTCTGGCCGGAGAAAACGAATCGGTATCTATTCCGTGGGGAACGAACATAACCTTGTGTTGGACCTGGCTCGGTCGGGGAATTCGATTCATCGCTGCCGGTGAAGTCAGCAGCAGCGCCGACGCCTGCTTCTGCTGCAGGCTCACGATAAGGTTCTTGATTGTCCGCAAGAGCCTGCCGAGCATGGGGTGACGAGATGCCAGAGAGTCCGGATCATTCGGCCAGCGCGGCACAATGGTGCCCAGTACCAAGGGGGTGCCGGTTCCGGTTAACGCCAGGCTAAGGCCGGTAAACACCGGGTTCATCTGGTGGATCAGTTGAATTGATTCCGCACGCTGCAGGCGATTAAATAGCGCGCGAACGCGAATCATGTACTCCAGGCGGTCCAGTAACGGAACCCGAATACGTATCGGGAGCTTATGGAACGTGACGTTTTGGGGCAACGGAGTGCGAAGCGAATACTTCCGTGCCGCAACGTGAAGTCGGTAACCGCGCCGCGCAAGCTCATGAATGAAACCAAACGCGGTCAAACCGTCTCCATGCGGCTCGTGGTCAGTGAGAAAGTCGGACGGATGCAGGAGAAAAATGTTTCGGGGTTGCCCTGTATGCGCGTGTGTCATCCTCTAATCCTTCGATCCTTTCAAACGGCCATGGCTTGGGCGGAACAATTTTCCCTCGCGGCGAATTCGCCCGGCTCAAGAATCACACCAAGCGATTCCAACAGTTGCCGGAAGCGGTCCCGAAAAGCCTGAATGTTGAATTGCGAGGCGTGAGCGCGCAACAAGGACGGCGACCAGGTACGGTTCTGAAATTCTTCGATTGCCGCCGCCAGGCTGAGGGGGCTTGCCTCGTCGAAGAACAGGCCGGTGATACCGTCCAAAATCGTCTCGGTTGCGCCTCCTCCGCGAAAGGCGATGGTGGGCCGGCCGGCTGATGCCACTTCGAGAGGCACCATGCCAAAATCTTCCTCACCGGGGAAAATCAGAGCCTGGCACTGGCCGACGTAGCGTTGCGTCTCTTCGTCAGACAAGCGACCCATGAACTCAACCGTTGGCCCGGCCAGTCCTTCGAGCCTTTTGCGGTCCGGCCCATCCCCGATGATTTTTAGAGGGCGGCCCAGCAGATTGCATGCAGCTATGGCCAGGTCGATTCTCTTGTAGGCGACCAATCGCGACAGCACCAGAAAGTAATCTTCCTGGCGTGAACTGATGTGAAACCGGTTGACATCGATGGGCGGGTGAATGACGACAGCGTGCCGCTCGTAAAATGACCCGATGCGCCGCGCAACCTGCGACGAGTTGGCCACAAACTGATCGGGCTGACGAGCCGCGTTACGATCCCAGGCTCGCAGCGCCTTCATTGCGACGGGGAGGACGGCACGGGCCCCGGCGCCGAAGTTTTCACGCGCGGCATAGTCGGCGTATCGCCACACCCAGCGCATGGGAGTGTGACAGTAACAAATGTGAATCGCGTCGGACCTGGTTGCCACGCCCTTGGCGTAGCCGGAGGAGCTGGTTATCACGAGGTCATAGCTGGAAAGGTCGAGCGACCTGATGCCAAGAGGATAGATCGCGAAGTAAAGGCGATGGTACTTCGCAATTTTTGGAAGAGACTGCATCCACGAAGTCCGCATCTTTTCCGCGGAGATGCCGGGAGGAAGCATGTTGGGCAACGCAACCGTGGAGAAGATGTCGGCCTCCGGCAGCATGGCGCAGAGCTGCTCCGCCACCCGCTCGGCTCCTCCGAGCTGCGTAAAGTAATCGTGTACGACCGCGATTTTAGGCATGTTTGTTGGGGGAAGTGCGCGCCGCTACATCGCCCCCGATCCTTTGAGGACAACCGGGATGGTGCGTGCCAGAATGCTCAGATCGAGCCAGAACGACCATTGATCGATATAGCGAAAATCCATCGAGATCCAGTGATCGAAACTGGTATTGCTCCTTCCGCTGACCTGCCACAATCCTGTGATGCCGGGTTTCACATTGAATCGGCGCATCAAATGCGATTGACTGAACAGAGACACGTCGCGAAGGGTCATGGGCCTGGGTCCGACCAGCGACATGTCTCCGATCAGCACGTTTAGCAGTTGCGGAAGCTCGTCCAGTGAAGTCTTTCGAAGCAAACGACCAAGGCCGGTGACTCGGGGATCGTTTTTGATCTTGAAGATGGGGCCGTCGGCTTCGTTCAACGCTTCGACTTCTGCCATCCTGCGCTCTGCATCTATGACCATGGTGCGGAATTTGAACAGCTTGAACTTGCGACGTCTGTAACCATAGCGCTCCTGCACGAACAGGGCGGGGCCGGGATCCGTAAGCTTGATGGCGGCCGCGATCAAGGCCAGGAGCGGGGAGAGAATCAGAATGCCGAGACCGGAGAGAGCAACATCCAGGAGACGCTTGAATGCCTGGGATGCAGCCTGCCCGGCGCGCCGCATTGAATACAGGCCCTCCCGGCGGTTCCACGGTTGCTCCGCGAGGCGGCTCAAACTGAACACACTCTCAAATTGCATCACGTCCACCCCGACTCCTTCTGCGATTTGAATGGCGGACTGAATGCTGCCGTAACATGATTTCGTCGGCAGCGCGATTACGATCAGATCAACCACGGTGCCGAGCAGCGTGGCCTCAAGACTGCATATCGGGCCGAGGTGCCGCGAACGAATTTCGGGTAGCGCCGTCTCCAGACATTGATCGTCAACGAAACCAATCACATTGGTGGTGCCGTGATGCTTCGTCCGCAGATCACGCCACGCGCGGCGCGCGATCGGCCCAGTGCCCAGAATGATTACGTTCAACTTGTCGCTCCACAGCCCGCTATCAAGTGCAGCGATGAGCAGGGTCCGGGCAGTGGTCAAGGCGGCGACCGCCATGCAAAAGAGCGGCAAGACTTTTCCCGGAGTGGTGTGGGACTTCAGCAACAGCAAGCCAAGAACACCCGTGATCACAACTACGCCCAATAGATTGTGTGCAAACCGGCGCGCCAGGGTCACGCCGGATGCTTGCAGTTCGGTGCGCGCCGGAAAACAGCATACCCAGGCGGCAATGAACACGGCTGCCGAGAGGACATGGAAAACAGTCACCCGCGCCACCAGGAAACTGGTAACACCGTTCGGTATTCGAGAGAAGTCCGCAGACAGAATCACGCCGATCGCAATGGGCAGTGCCAACGCCCGTTCGATTCGATAAATATTCGGATGAGCTAAAGACGGATGAATCTTGTACATCAGTGAGCACCTCCCATTGGAAAGCGAACGTTTGGATCGGGATCACCCGAGTGTTGTGAAAAAGATGGATTGCTTTGATTAAGAGTGTGAAAGGGGGGCAGCGCTACCAAAGAGGGAAATACCCTCCAAAGTTTATCCAATGTACGTAAGGAGCGATCTTGCTGACCGTGTTCTGAGGCACCAGCAGAAGATCGCCGGGCTGCAAGAAGACGCTCTCTTCCAGATGAGGATGCGCCGGGTCGGTGAGCTTCTTTATATCCAGCAGGCGTGTTTCAGCTTTGTCCTGATCAATTTGCCGGTACAGGATAACTTGCGAATGCTTCGCCATGCCAGTCTTGAAGCCTCCGGCCACGGCGATGGCTTCGACTGCGGTGGTCTGTCCATGCAATTCGTATCGTCCCGGATTGGTCACTTGACCACCCACCACATAGGAGGGTCTTACGAATTCCTCCAGGCTCAGAGTGATTTCCGGATCTTTGAGCCGTGTTTGAAGCTCCGCCAGAATCGCAGCTTGAGCCTGTTCAACCGAAAGCCCGCCGACTTTTACATTGCCGACGAGATTGACGGAGGCTACTCCATCAGGCTGAACTTCGATGCTCTGATTGTATTCGGGCGTGTAGCGATACTGCAGTTGTAGCCGATCCGACGGCTGGATGCGATAAGGGCGATCACGGCTTTGCAGCGAGACATCCGCAGCCAGTGCATGACCTGCCAAACCTACTGACAATAGAAGTGTGAATAAGTGTTTAGGCATGTTCTCCTCCACCGAAAATCAACTGGCAACCGCCACCCTGCGATCCAGAAAGGTCTCCCGTTCGAACGCTTTCTTCTGCTCCATATACTCATTGCCGCATACCATCGCGATGCCGGAGCAAAGTGCGAGCATCAAAGCCAGCGGAATCGCGAGCAGCAGATTGGGACTCGCGGGCTCGATCGTCAGAGTAGGTTGTTGCGCAATGGCGACATTGGCCACCCGGCCCTGATCAAGGACGCTTTCGATGCGCGCCTGCTCACGCTTCCTGGAATAGAGAAGATAGTTGTCCTCATTTTCCTTGACCCTTCTAACCAGGGCTTCGTGCTTCACCGTGGCGGTGGCAAGTTGCGACATCTCGTCGCGGTAGCGAAGTGCATCAGCTTTCAGCTTTTCTCTTCTGGCGATCATGCCGGCGAGGTTGATGCTGTCGGCCATGAAATCCTTCTCGCTTGCCTGTCGAACCACATTAAGGTCGGTGGTTTGTTCGGTGTGCGTGGATGCATTGGCGCGATCCAGCATGGCTTGAGTGTCTGCGATCTGGGCATCAAGCTGGACGACCAAGCGGTCGTTGGATCGAAACTTTGAGGCCATTTCTGTCCGCCGGTTTTTAAGATCAAGCAGGGTCGCTGAAAGGCGCTGAGCCAGGTCCGAGTCAGGGATGAGCCGCTGCTGGGTGACGACCCTGCTGTTCAGGCTGGCGATTGCCTTCGATCCTTCCTTGAGGCGCCTCTCGAGCTGCGCAACCTGTGCGTCAGTATCTTCGTATGCGGCCCGCGCCTCAGTGGCGCGCTGAGCGAGCAATTGCTGCTCCTCTGGTGTCACCAGTAGGCTGTAGCTCCCGCGAAAGGCGGCCAATTCGACTTCAGACTGGTCGAGATTCGTGGCATAACGCGTGGCTTGGTCATCAAACATTTGATAGCTGCCATTCGTGCTGTGAACCTCAACGTGCGCTTCGAAATAGCGCCGGGCCAGCTGCTGCAGAACGCGATTCGCCAGTTCGGGGGTTGCAGCCATGTAGGAGACATTGATCATCTGCGACTTTCTTACAGGCTCAATCTCGAGATTACGGTCAAGCTTTCTGACGGCTCGATCAATCTGAGTCGGCGAGACTGCGCCCGCGGAGGATGCAGAGCCGCCGGTTGCGAGGCCCGCGTTCAAAACGACGTCCTTCAAAACGTCGGAGCTGCGCAAAAGCTGGCCCTCGGAGTTCACCTGGAGCTCGCTTTCCTGCCGGACCTGCGGAGTATAGGCGGCGTAGTCCGTGCTGATAATCGGATCTTGCCGCTCATTGTTCACGAGAATCTTCATTTCCGAGGCGTACTTCTTTGGAAGAAGAAGTACGATCGCGATGAAGAGCGCCGCAAACGGAGCGGACCATAGCAAACAGTTCTTCCATCGGCGGATTACGATTGAGCTGATATCCAGTTCCTTATTTTGCTGCATCATATCTTCCCCTGGTAAGCCGAGAACCACAGGTGTCCTGTAAAGAGAAGTCTCTGCCTTGAGAGCTCGGGAACGAGTTGCTCTGGACAAACCGTTTGAGGCGATCGTCGAGTAAACCTGTTCCACGCCGGCAACGGTGTGCGCCAGGGTAAAGTGGTTTTGAACCCGTTCGCGTCCCTTGCGCCCCATCTCCGTTCGTCGCGCGGGGTTTTCGAGCAGCTGGCAAATTGCGTTTGCCATTTCAATTTCATCGCCCATGGGAACCAGGAGTCCGGTCTCGTTGTGCCGGACGATTTCCGGTACACCACCTCCATTAGTCGCGACCACCGGTTTCGCAGCCGCCATGCCCTCTATGATGACTTGCCCGAAAGGTTCACCAATGGTTGAGGCGTGCACTACGACATCAAGATCTCGAAGTATCGAGGAGACATCCGGGCAGAACCCGGTGAACTCTACGACGTCGTCCAACCCGCGCTCGGTACAAAGGGTCCGAATGCTGTTCTCGTACGCCTCTTCCTCAAACAGCGCGGAACCGACTATTTTGAAACGAGCGTTTGGGAATCTGGCGTTCACCTGTGAGATTGCTTTGATGAATATGTCCTGACCCTTCCAGGGACAGATTCTGCCGATCAGCCCAACTTGTAGTGGGGCATCGCTCGTCCGAGTCCCCACTTCCGATGGCAGAGTGGTGCCGTCGTGAATGACGGCGCTGATGTTTGGAGAACCGGCGCGCGGCTCTGGCAGGGAGAGGCTCCCCATGGTGGCCGATGAGTTGGCAATAATGAAGGTTGGCACCAGTCGTGACAGCAGGCGGAACCCCTTGATGACGGGGGCGGGCAGATAGTCATTTTCAATTCGATCGCGAACATGCCAGATGACTGGCGTGCCCGCGAGTCGTGCCGCTGCGCCGCCGAGAATGTCGGCTTTCAGTGAATTCGCGTGAACCAGGTCAATTCTGTTTTGACGGATAAAGCGATTGAGCGCCCCGATATACAACGCGGCCTGGAAGACTTGCCGGATCTGAAGCAGGGTCTTCGGCCCCAGGCGATCTTTTTGTGCCCGGCGGATTTCCTCGGGAAGCGGAAGGATGTGCACCTCGGCGATCGGCCGGAGCGACTCGGCCAAGGGTCCTTCTGAACCCAGCACAACGACGGGGTGGACTTGCGTGCGATCAACCTGCCGGACGAGGTTCAAGAGTGCAATTTCACCGCCGCCCAACATCGCAGTGTGATCGAAGTACATGACCCGCAAGGGATCGAGAGTTTTCATGTTATTAGTCCGGTCGATAGGTTAGAGACGTTGTATTTTCGTGGCGACGATGCTAGTAACCGATTCGCAGCTGTCGAGGTAGAGTGTGTCTGTGTTCCGTGCTTCGAAGTGCGCGGAATAATTCTGAGAGCGCTGCACGTTCTCAAAGCTGTAGGTGACGATCAAGTCAGAGGCAGTGCGCCTCAATTTCCTATCTTCGCGAAGCCGTACGACACAGGAGTGTTGATTGGCGTTCTCGAACTCTGTCATGAACGAGAGTCCGGCGCCGTGAACGACTGGCTGCCATGTCGAACTCTGTGCGTCCGCTGATAGTGCCAGGCAAGCAATCGTCAGCGCGACTCTCAGCAACATGTCAAGCCGCCGCGCCCTTTGCTTTCCCGACTGGTTCAATCTCAAGGTCATACACGCTGATAGCAAGCGAACGCTGGATCAGTTCGATGGAGATAATCAGCTTTGATTCCGGGCCGCGGCCCACCAGTGTTCCCTCAATCTGGTCCAGAGCGCCGCCAACGATACGCACCCGCTGGCCTAATTTAAGAAATGGATACGGAGAGCACGCTGCCCCGGTTGACAACAGCGAACGGATGTCGCGAATCTCTTTTTCCGGAATGGGCGCCGGAATGCCTCGAGTCCCAACGAAGGTAACTACACCCGGAGTCCTCAGAATCTGTACCCGTAAATCGTTCGCGGCATGGATATGCACAAACACATAACCCGAAAAGATAGGCACAGAGACTGGCTTGTTCCGGTCGCTCCAGCGCCTGATTTCCTTTGAAAGTGGGAGGAAAGTTGGAATGCCCAGGTTGTCCAGCATCTTCGTTACGATTTTTTCCTGTCGCGAACGAGTCGAGAGTGCATACCAGGAAGCGTCGTGGTTCGAATCTGTCTGCAGCATGTAGCTCCGCCTCTTCACTCCCACGGATGTTTTTGGCATTCGTGGATCGCATCCAGGTTGAGGTTGTGTGGAGCTCCTCTAGGAGCGGCTGCTTACCAGAGACAGACACAGCAAGGTGGCTGCAGTTCGGATTTAACGTCGGCGCTCTTCACGAGCACTGAGATCGACGAGTTGTGGCGTAGTCTCAGATTGCATAGTGAGGCATGCAAAAGTCGTAAGCAAATTCAAAATTCTTATCAGCGAGATAAAACCTTTTGTGATTGCATCAAGGTTCCTCCGCACAACCGGCATCGTTATGTTGACATCAGCGAATCCTTACTCTGCGCAGCCCGACTTTGGATGCGTCGTCTGTCTCTAAGTGTCAGTAGCTCGCTTAAGATTTCGCTGCCATGCGTCCACGATTCGGAATCACGATTCCTGCGACTGCCGCGCTTGCCAGACTCAGGCCCGCGCAAATCAGCATGACAATCCGGAATCCGAATACAAATGCCTCTCCGATCGCTCCCGCAATGGCGGCTTTTGTTTCTGGATTCAGGCTGGTGGGCAAGGGCAAGCCGGCGAGTTTGATTTCTTCGGATTTAACAGCGTGCAAAGTATCGAGCGGTAGCGCAAGCGAAGCCAGGCTGTGATTCAGCCGGGAGCCAAAGGCACTCACCATCACAATGCTAAGCATCGCGATCCCGAGGACGCTAGCGACGCGAGCCACCGCGTTGTTGATTCCAGAGGCCGTGCCGACCCGGGTTTGATCCACCGAATTCATCACCACCGTGGTGAGAGGAGCTACCGTGATCGTCATACCGAAACCGAGGACAACTACGGCGGGGAAAAACGTTGTCCAGTAGCCGCCTCCGGCTGCCGGCACGGCACACAAAGCAAAACCGAGCGCCGCAATCAGCGGCCCGGCAATCAACGGTCCTCGTGGACCGTAGCGCGCAACCAGTCCGCCTGACCAGCGGGAGAGAAGGAACATCAGCAGAATTAACGGAAGCATGGCGGCCCCGGCTGCGGTTGCAGAGTATCCCTGAACCTGAATCAGATTCATGGGAAACAGGAAGAAGAAAATTCCGACGGCAGCGTAGAGAAAGAGCGTGAGCAGATTCGCGCCACTAAAACTGCGAGATCGAAAGAGAGCGAGAGGAACCATCGGGGGCGCGATGCGATCCTCGGCCAGCGTGAACGCAACGGCGAAGGCCAGGCCGATGGCCAAGCTTCCGAAAACCAGGGGATGCCCCCAGCCCAGGCTGACCGACTCGATTAGGCCAATCACCACGCCACCCAGCCCGAGGCTGACGAACAGCGCTCCCAGCCAGTCAATTCGACCGCCAAGACTGCTCCGGCTTTCAGGAATTTTCCAAAGGGAAATGGCTACGACGGCAAATGCGAGCGGGAGATTGATGAAAAAAGCCCATCGCCAGGAAGCGTGCTGAACCAGCCAGCCGCCAACCAGAGGACCGAGCGCGGTCGTGATGGCGGTAAATCCAGACCATGTGCCAATCGCCGGTCCCCGCATTTTCTCGTCGAAAGACGTGCTGATAATCGCCAGGCTGCCGGGCACGAGCAGCGCGGCGCCGACTCCCTGAATGCTTCTCGCAATAATTAGCTGCTGAATGCTCGAGGCAAGTCCGCAGCCTGCGGAAGCTATAGCAAAAATTGCAACGCCGGTCACGAACATACGGCGCCTGCCGAACAAGTCGCCGAGCGAGCCGCCTGCCAGAATCAGCGCACCCAGGAAAAGTCCGTAAGACTCGACTACCCACTGCACATCGACAACAGTCGCTTGAAAACTGAACTGGATTGCCGGCAGCGCGACATTGACGACGGTGCTGTCGATGAAGGCGAGGCTCGATCCGAGGATGGTAGCCGCGAGGATCCAGGTTCGGGCTTCTGGTCGGCACGGCACTTCGCCGCCCTTTGACCGCATTACGGCTTCTTCACAAGGCGCTCTCATGGACTATCGGTGCACTGCGTTCAGAATACGCTTCTGCACTGGAGCGGATTTATCAATGCAGGAAGCGCCCACGCTCGTGCGGGGGCATTAGAATAGGCTCAAGCGACCGGGGTATTAGCGTGAAGTGATTTTGCGACCACAACCCGGTTTTTCCCAAGGCGCGCTCGATTCGAGAGTTGCTCAACAGTCTTTCGCGAATGAATCCGCGAACGGAATGAGCCGAGAATCTCGGGATGCGAACGCGCCCACAGAAACAACTCTGATTTCACGAAATGTGGAAGAAGTGTGGAATCAGATTGCCCACAGTTCCGTCTGTCGGAAAACCTCGCTACTCTTCGAGAGCCAATCAGCGGGAGGAGGGACAGTGTTTGCCGAATCGCCTTTTCCCAATACTGCCGGTGGCGAGTATTCCCTGGTTTCCACCCGCGCTCGTAACTACAGTGTCGATTTCCGAACCGTCATCATTCATAAATCTCTCCTAGATTTTTTCCTCCCCACAGCACTTCAAACCGAAGATCGCTGAAACATACTGAAAGCTTCGGGCCTGCGAACTGCCCCGGCTCGCCTCCCGTTCGAAAGTTCTTCGCCGGAGAAGCTGATTGGGCTCTTCACTCTGTATTAGCGAAAACGGCAAGCACTAGACGTAACTCGTCTCGCAAGAAGTCATAGACGCGCTCGTCGGCAGGCATGGCCAAGGCCCTTTGGCTGTGCTAATGTTGCTCAGTTACAACCCTGACTCCTCCCCGTAAGTTGATGGTTTCCAATGGCCAAGCTCGATGGACACGAGATCACGGAACTACTTCAAGCATGGCGAGGGGGGGACGAGAGCGCCCTTGAGAGGTTGACGCCTCAGGTTTATCGGGAGCTTCATCGAGCTGCAAAAGGCTGCATGCGGACGGAGCGAGAAGGCCACACCCTGCAAACCACAGCGCTGATTAATGAGCTTTACCTCCGGTTGACCAACCTGCGGGAGGTTGATTGGCAGAACCGAGCGCACTTTTTTGCTTTGTGCGCCCGTCAAATGCGGCGCATTCTCACCGACCAGGCGCGGGCTCGTCAGTCCCACAAGCGTGGCGGGGGAGCACTACCGAGGTCGCTCGACGCGGCGCCGACAGTCTCTGCGCGGCCTCAACCGGAGATGCTGGCGATCGATGATGCGCTCAAGGCCTTAGCCAAGGTTGATTCACGCAAGAGCCAGGTCGTCGAATTGCGTTTTTTCGGCGGACTAAATGTCGAAGAAACCGCCGAGGTTCTCAAGGTTTCGCCAGATACTGTGGTGCGTGACTGGAAACTGGCGAAGGCTTGGCTGTTCCGCGAGTTGAGCCCGGAGTCGCTCGATGGATGCTGAACGCTGGCAAAAAATCGAGCGCATCTTTCATGAAGCGTTGCAGGCAGAGCCAGGCCAGCGAGCCGCGACTTTAAGCAACCAGTGCGCCGGGGACGAGTCCCTTCGACGCGAGATTGAGACTCTGCTGGCCCATCACGAAAGTGCCGGATCGTTCATAGAGACCCCGGCATTCGCCGCCGTCGAGCCAGGCTTGACCGGCGAACAACCGAGCTCTCTGCCCGGGAGGATCGCGCACCTCGCTGTAGGCGCGGTGATTGGCCATTACCGCGTGCTGGAAGAAATTGGCGGCGGTGGCATGGGCGTGGTGTACCGGGCGGAGGACACTAAACTCGGGCGCCAGGTCGCCCTCAAGTTCCTGCCCGCGCACTCCGCTGATGATCCCGTCGCGCTGGAACGATTTCGCCGAGAGGCCCGTGCTGCTTCGTCCCTGAATCACCCTAACATCTGCACAATCTACGAAATCGATGAGGTCGATGGGCGGACCTTTATCGCTATGGAGCTCCTCGAAGGTCAGACTCTCCGGCACGAGATCAATGCCAGGCCGATGGACCGTGAGACAGTGCTCAAACTAAGCATTCAAGTCGCGGACGGTCTGGACTCGGCCCACTCCAAGGGCATCATTCACCGCGACATCAAGCCGGCCAACATTTTCGTCACCAATCGTGGGCAAGCGAAAATTCTCGATTTCGGACTCGCTAAGGTGGTAGCGCCGAGTGCGGCAACGACACTGACCACCCTGCAGCCCACCGCCGAGCTGGACCACCTGACGAGTCCCGGGTCTACTCTGGGAACAGTCGCTTACATGTCGCCCGAGCAGGTGATGGGCAAGGAACTCGATGCTCGAACGGATCTGTTTTCTCTGGGCGCGGTCCTTTACGAGATGTGTACTGGAACGTTGCCTTTTCGGGGTGACACGGCCGCACTGGTCTTTAAGGCCATTCTCGACCTGCAGCCGACAGCTGTGGTCCGGATTAACCCCGACGCCCCAGTGGAAATGGAGCGAATCGTAAACAAGGCACTAGAAAAGGATCGCGAGCTGCGCTACCAATCGGCCGCAGAACTACGATCCGATCTGAAGCGGCTGAGGCGCGATTCCGAATCCGGAAGTGCGCAAACTGCTCAATTGGCCAAAGCCCCGGCGTTGACTCCTCGCGCGGCATTCATCCCTCTGTTAGTTGTGGCGGCGGTTGCCGGACTTGCTCTTTATTCTTTTCTCCGTCGAGGATCTCCGACGAGTCCGGCTTGGCAGCAGTTAACGTTCTTCACCGACTCCGCAATTCATCCAGCTATTTCGCCCGACGGTCGCATGTTGGCCTTTATCCGCGGCGAAGAGGAGGTTGTCGTTGGTCGTGGCGACGTCTATGTCAAATTGCTGCCGAATGGTGAGCCCGTACAACTAACGCATGACAATCGATTGAAGCTCAGCCCCACATTTTCCCCAGACAGTTCCCGCATTGCCTACGGCACTTTTGATCCCTGGGAAACCTGGGAAGTGCCGGTTTTCGGCGGCCAACCGAGTCTTCTGTTCCCGAACTCGTCTTCCTTGACCTGGATCCAGGATGGCAAGCATATCTTGTTCTCCGAAATCAAGCAGGGGCTGCACATGGCCATCGTGACTTCCGATGAAGCCCGTGGCCAGTCGCGAGACGTGTATGTTCCCACTGGCGAGCGCAGCATGGCGCACCATTCATACCTGTCTCCTGACGGAAAATGGGTTCTGGTGGTGGAGATGGACAGCCAAGGTAATATCGGCCCCTGCCGTGTGGCTCCTTTTGACGGTACCGGCAACGCGCGCATTGTGGGTCCGCCACAGGCGATGTGTACGTCCGGAGGATGGTCCCCGGACGGGAAATGGCTGTACCTCAGCTCCAATGAAGGCGGGAAATTCCATATTTGGCGCCAACGCTTCCCCGACGGCACACCTGAACAAGTAACCTCGGGACCGACAGAAGAAGAAGGAATTGCGATCGCGGCGGATGGAAAATCGCTCATCACCTCCGTGGGGATCCAGGACAGCTCGGTCTGGGTTCACGATGCTCAGGGCGAGCATCAAATCTCAATAGAAGGCTCTACCGCTGCACCACAATTCTCTCCTGATTCCCGGAAGCTGTACTATCTGCGCTCCTCCCAACAGAATACCGGCATCGAACTCTGGGTGACTGATCTGGCGAGTGGCGAGAGCAAGGCTGTTCTTTCGGGATATTTACTGAAAACGTGTGGTGTCGGGGCACAGCACTTTGCCTTGTCGCAAGACGGAACACAAATTGCTTTTTCGATGGCGGACGCAACAGGCCACTCCAAAGTATGGATTGCGCCCACCGATCGTCGTGCATCACCCCGCGCAATCGAGTCAAAGGAAACTGAGGACTGTCCTTTTTTTCTCCCTAACGGCGATCTGATTTCCCGAGTGGTGGAAGGAGACCAAAATTTCTTTTATCGAATGAAACCGGATGGGGCGGAACGGCGAAGGATCAGCGATGTCGCGGTCTTCGACTCTTATGGTGTTTCCCGCGATGGACGTTGGGTATTAGCGACAAGCCGCGGCCCGGACCGCAACCACCCGTATTCTGTCGCCGCGTTTCCGGTTGACGGTGGCCCGGTTGTGCCGGTTTGTCTGGGAATTTGTCCGGCATCCTGGGATCGAACTGGTAAGTCGCTTTATCTCACTATCCCTACGAGCGGCAACAAGAATGTCTATGCGTTGCCTCTCCAGCACACGGGGCTTCCGAAGCTCCCTCCTGCAGGTATATCGAGCCCTGAAGAGTTAGTCGGGAAGGTGCCAATTCTTGCTCTTGGAGTTATGGAATCAGGGGGAACTCCATCGCAGTACGCCTATACTCGCGGCACCGTCCGCCGGAACCTGTACCGAATTCCCCTGCCCTGAATACTCCTTTTGTTTCCGAAATGTTTCTCCGATCAGGGAATTACGTCGTTCGTCCACCATTCTCGCTATAGATAGATAGGGAATGATAGGCCTATGAATCTTCTGCAGGTCGACTTCGTGAAGCCGTCAGCCTGGCTGCGAAGAAAAGCTCTCTCTCTTTCTCCATGTGGGGCGCTGGGATGTGCGGTGGCAATGGCACTTTCGTCAACCTCGTTCGTCTTGGTGCTTACTTGCTCATTGCTTGGGCAGACGACCATCGGCACCGGCAGCATCGTGGGCGCGGTCAGCGACCCGTCGGGGGCGGTAGTCAGCGGTGCTACGGTAAGTGTCAACAATGTAGCGACAGGCCGAGTCATTCATATCACGACGAACTCTTCCGGAACGTTCAATTCCGGGGCCCTCATTCCCGGTAACTACGCGACTCTGATCTCGGCTGCTGGATTCAGCCCAGCGAGCGTTTCCGCAGCCGTGCTCGTGGGCAACACAGTGACGGTCAACGTGACTTTGCAGGTCGGGTCCGACAAGACGACGATCGACGTGCACGAAACGGCGACGGGCGTGAATACAGAACAGCCCACCGTGCAGGGTGTCCTGAGCGAAAAGCAGATCGAGCACTTGCCGGTCAACGGCCGCAACTTCCTTGATCTGGCACAGCTCGAGCCAGGTGTGCAGATTCAGGATGCCGCCGGGTTTGGCTTTGGCTTCAAGGATGGGTTCTCCTCCGTCTCGTTTGGCGGCCGCTTCGGTCGTACGGCCCGCATTGAGGTGGATGGTATCGACATCTCCGATGAGAAATTTGGATCGTCGACGGCGAATATTCCCGCGAGCGCCATTCAGGAGTTTCAGCTCAGCCAATCCAGCCAGGACCTCTCAACCGAGCTGACGACGTCGGGGGCGGTGAATGTAACCACGCGTTCGGGAACCAATAGCTTGCATGGAGAAAGTTTCGGCTACTTCCGAGATAGCTCTCTCGCAGCCAAACTGCCGTCGCCTCCGGGATCGCAAGAACCGTTTCAGCGCTCCCAGATCGGGGGACGCATCGGGGGGCCGATCGTTAAAAACAGACTTTTCTATCTCCTTGACGGAGAGCGCACGCTCCAGCATGAGCAGGTGCCGGTATTGCTGGAGCCTCCATTTCAACAATCTTCCGGAGCATTTGCGGCCCCATTCCGCGAGACTGACTTTGTGGCAAAAACGGATTATCAACTCGCGCAGTCCGCTCACGCCTTCTACCGGTTCAGCTATTTTCAGGATTCCTTCGCGTCCAATGGAGGCTCTGGCTTCTCGCTGTATGACGGCAAAAACATCACGCGGAATCACGTCGTGGGGCTCGACTTCAACACCGGCAGTCTCAGCCACAGTATTCGACTCGGATATCTGAAGACGTACCGGACCATAGCCGATGGAGGCAACGGGAGCGAACTCCTGCTGTCTAACTATCCGATAAATATACAGCTGGGCCCCCCCGGTCTGATAACGGGACCAACATCCAATGCACCTTTCGTGTTCGGACAAAGCAACCACCAGGGCAAATACGACGGCAGCAAGATAGCAGGCCGCCATATCATCCGTTATGGGTTCGGTTTCAACCGTATCGACGCCGCGGCCTTTGTGCCTTTTGGGAGCCTCGCCCCATCTTTATTTACCGCTACCGGTCCCGTCGAACAAGCGTTCGCACAAAGTGGCCCTTTCCCCGGTGGTAAGACAAACCCTCTCAACTATCCGGTGGAATTCGTCCTGCTTAGCAACGGGCTTGGGTACACGGTGCCGTACTCAGGTTTGGGACTCCCCGCAGGAAACTTTATCTATCACCGGCTCGCCGCTTACCTAGGCGCGAACTCGAAGTGGAGAAGGAATCTTACTGTGAGCTATGGCGTGCGCTATCAACGGGAGAGTGGCCGAAGCGACAGTCAGTTTGCGCCGATTCCTGTGCTCAATTCCTTGATCCCAGGCCTGGGCAACCGGGTGCGTCAGCCGAACTTGAACATTGCCCCTCAGATGGGTTTTGCCTGGGATCCGACTGGCAAGGGTAAGACCTCGATCCGCGGTGGCATCGGACTCTTCTACGAAAATGTGTTGACCACCGTATCTCCGGTCGATCCACTCTTCCGCGACCCAAAAGGACAGATCTTTCTTCGAAGGCCGCTAGCCTGTGCTGCGGGTGCGTTTCCCCTGCCCGTACAAACTCCCAACAATGGAGTATTGCAGCCAACGTTCTGCGGCGCACCGGGCGGTGGGCCCATCGCCATTGGATCCGTGGGCACCCAGATTGCGGCATTCCAAAAGCAGTACCAGGCTGATTTTCCATTTGACTTGAACGCGCCGAATCCGAACTACCTTGGCTCGTTACTCAGTCAGGGGCAAGGATTGAATGAAACAGGTTCACCCCTCGGCCCCGACTATCGAACGCCACGATCAGTCGAGATGAATATCGGGATACAACGCGAAATTGGCCGGGGCACAATTCTTAGCGTCGATTTCATCCGCAACGTGCAAACACATTACTTTTTGGATATCGACGAGAATCATACCGGAGATGTTCGATACTTCAGCAAGACTGCCGCACAAGAGGCCGTCGCTGCGACGCTCGGGCTTTGTGGGGTGAGCTCGGTCGACCAAGCCATCGTATCCTGTCCGACGAACCCGCGGGCACCGGATCAGACGGGATACACACCGAGGGCAGCGACAATAGCAGACTTCGCTCAGAACGGCCTGACATCCTCTCTCGACTTCAATGCAGTATGCTCATTCCGTTCGGTCACTATTCCCGGCACCGCCTATGGATGTGCTTTCCCGGGCTTCAATCCAAGCGCACCGCCCCTAAGCTTCCTCAGGCCGATTGGGCGCTCCGTTTACGACGGCTTGCAGACCAAGCTCGTGCAGAATATCGAGCATCCCTTCAAGGGAGTACGCTCGCTGAATCTTCAGGTTTCCTACGCGCTCTCCAGGTTCGATAATTCAGGGGGAGCCAATCCGGCCGTGCCCATCAACTCGGATCAAGAGTATGGAGTAGCCGTGATCGACGCCGCGAATCCCAATCGATTCTTCGGACCCTCGCTATTGGACCGCACTCACCAGCTTTCGTTTGGCGGCAGCGCCGAGTTGCCACGAGGATTTCGATTGAGCATCTTGTCCCACTTCTGGAGCCCCCTCTCCACCTCGTTAGTCATACCTGCGACGAGTTCCGGAGGTGGCGAGATATTCCGCACGGACTTCACCGGCGACGGTTCATTCCCCGACCTCATTCCTGGAACACACGTCGGCAGCTTTGATCGTGGCATCAACGCGTCGAACATCAATCGGGTGCTCAACAATTACAACAATACAACCGCCCTGAACTTGACACCTGCGGGCCAGGTCCTGGTAAAGAATGGATTGTTTACTCCCGCTCAGCTCGGAGTCGGTGACGCGCTGTGCTACAACAATCCCAGTCAGTCGCCTGTCGGTTCGCTGTGCGCGGTCGCGCCTCCAGTGCCTCTCGCACCTTCCGGACAAGTCGATCTATCCTGGTTGCGTGCTCTCGACCTGAGGCTCTCCTGGGTGCGTGCCGTCCGCGATAAAGTGACCATCGAAACCAGCGCCGCATTCTACAACTTGTTCAACTTTGCCAACTTCGATTTGCCCGGCAACTCATTGAATGGAGCGCTGACGGGGGCGCCGGGGCAGATCAACGGTACGACTCGCGCCGGACATGACGTGAATCGCATCGGCGTAGGAACCGGGGTCTATTCACTTGGCGCACCCAGACAGATCGAGTTCGGGCTGCGTGTCAGCTTCTAGTGTCCAGCCATCTCACGCCAGCAGCCAACCGCATCCCCGCACTGGGGACTCCATTCTGATCAGATGACGGACTAACCGTAATAAACCGCCCTCAGCGGAGGATGAAAACTGAGCGTTTGAGAATCTGCTGATCAAGTGGCGAGTCACGCTGGCTGCGGAATCAATCGACCGATCCTACCCGTCGCACGCTTTCGCTTTCGCCATCGCACGCCAAAACATACCAATCACGAATCCATCCCAGAGCGGCCCAAACAGCGGGCTGAAGCTGAGTTTGCGCCCATAAGTCGGGATCATCTCCTGGTTGGCTCACGTGCGCGAGGGCGAGTTTATAGTACCGGCGGTAGGCATCGGCAAGAAGTACAAGCATACCGTTGCGTAAAGGAGCAAAGTGTCGAAAAAAGGTGGGAGATTTCAAGGCAACAGGTGCTTGCTCAATTTCGCCGTGCGCGAATATTGCCTCAGTCACGCCTGTCGAGTGGAGCCCGGCGAACTCATTCTCGAATAGAGCATCAATGGCATTCCTAGCCGATGTGAAGATGTGAGGCGGGGTGCGAGACGCGCGCGTCATTTCGATTGAAGTTTATCGGAAGTGTCGCTTAAGGGCTATTCGCCTCGCGATGACCAACCTGCAAGCTCCGCGAGTATCTGCCAATGCCGAGGGTGCGGACGATAACCCTGTCGAATCTTGGTCGCGTACCAGCGGGAGACTCCTATACGTGACCGAATGAGAGGTGTCGAAACATTCGCGAGAAGTGGTTGAACTTTTTGCGAGAAAACCTCGGTGGTGTATTTCAGTCGGTAAAAAATGGCAAGCCGATTCGCGACAACAACATCCTGGTTCGATATAAAGCCAGCGGCAAGAGAGTAGGGACTTTGCTGGGTTAACTGGCGGAGTCTGCGTACTTCTCATGCCGTTTGGTTGAAAATCGCCGGTGCGGATGTGAAAGATGCGCAGGGACAGATGCGCCATTCTCGGGCGTCGGACCACCTTGGACATCTATCTGCAATTCGTGCCGGAAAGCCAACAGCGAGTAGTCAACAAACTGAGCAGTTTAGGCTTGAGCGTCAACTGAAGTTGAGAAAGGAATTGCAGCCAATTGCAGCCAAAGAGCGAAACGCGAAACGTGCAAGTGATTGAAAATATGGTGGCCAGGGACGGAGTTGAACCGCCGACGCCAGCCTTTTCAGGGCTGCGCTCTACCACCTGAGCTACCTGGCCACATTTGAACTCACAGCTTTGTCTGCCGCGTCATGGGCACGCGAGACTTGAACGGAATTGCCAGTCAGTGCAGGCAGTCAAGACGCTGAAAGCGTTTGGAACAGCCACGATTATAGCAACGGAGTCAGCTTCGCTCAAATCGTCGAGCAAGCCGGT
This sequence comes from Terriglobia bacterium, assembly GCA_963814725.1. GTDB lineage: Bacteria > Acidobacteriota > Terriglobia > Terriglobales > Acidobacteriaceae > JAIQFF01. The sequence continues at coordinate 125,314 of CAWFDY010000008.1, read as the reverse complement.
AGTCGTGGATTCGGCAAAAACTTTGGTTGACGTTGTCCCGAGAGATTTGCGTCTCGAGGAGCCTGCCCGGAGCAAAGTCGAAGGGATCGTGAGCTTGCTTCACGAGGTCGCCACGGCGCCGTTGAGAACTGAAAATGCGCAGCGGTTCGACGCCACCCAGTACGCGATTTCCCGATAGTCGCTGACATCGAACACCGCCAGATCCGCGTCCTTTCCCGCTTCAATCGATCCTTTTCGCGGCTGCAGGCGCAAAGCACAGGCGCCGTTCAGGGTCGCCGCCGCGATCGCTTCGGCAGGTGACATCTTCAAATGAGTGCACGCCAGCGAAAGCACGAAAGGCATGCTGGCGGTTGGAGAGGAGCCCGGATTGTAGTCCGTTGCCAGGGCCACCGCGACTCCGCCGTCGATCAGTTTTCGAGCCGGCGGAAATGTTTCGGTTGCCAGGAAATAGTTGGCGCCGGGGACGAGGGTCGCGACCGTCTCACTCCTGGCCAGCAGCCCGATGTCGACCTCGCTGATCTGGTCCAGGTGGTCGAACGATGCGACGTTGAAAGCCAACAGCGGACGCAAATCGGTGTGGCTTAACTGGCAGACATGCGCTCGCACTCCCAGGCCGTGATTCTTCGCGGCATCGAAAATCGTTTCCGTGTCAGCGGCGGAAAAAGCACCGCGGTCGGTAAACACATCCACGAATTGCGCCAGCCTCCGCTTCGACGCCAGCGGGATCATCTCCTTGCAGACGATCTCAACATAGTCATGGGTGCGGCCTTTAAATTCATTGGGGACAACGTGCGCGCCCAGCAAAGTTGCGATCACCGTGCCCGGCCATTTACCGGCAGCGCTTCGAATCGCTTCCAGCGATTTGATCTCGGAGTCAACGGTCAATCCGTATCCCGATTTGGCTTCAACCGTGGTTGTGCCCTGCTCCGCCATTTCACGCAGGACATCCATCACCTTATCGACCAGCATCTTTTTGCCGGCCTGGCGCACGCCTTCGACACTGGATCGTATTCCGCCGCCCGCTTCGGCAATCTGTTCGTAGGTTGCACCGGCGACTCGCTTCTCGAAATCCACCAGGCGGGGCGCGACGAACACGGGATGCGTGTGCGAGTCCACGAACCCGGGCAGAACCACTTGTCCCGCGCAATCAATCTCGACAATTCTCTTGCGATGCTTCCTGATCCAGGGGTCGCGCAGGGCGTCTTTGGTTTTGCACGCGGAAACAATTTTCCCATCCGCACAGAGAACAGCGCCGTCCCTGATGATTGCGAGTTCCTGAAGATCAGGGCCGCGGCGGGGACCGGGCGTTCCGGAAGGAGAACGCAAGGTCAGCAACTGGCTGATGTTGACCAGCAGCAGAGCGGGTGTTTCGGCTTTGGTTGAAGCAGTCACGCAGCGGTTAGTTTAGCAGCGACGTGGTGTGGACGGGGTTTTGCCCGTGCTTCCATGGACGTTTCCGAGAGCTGACAGCTAACAGCTATCTTTTCATCGGCACTGTCACTTTTTTGCTTTCGGCGAAGGCTTTCGCATCTTCGTAGCCTGCGTCCACATGCCGGATGACGCCCATGCCTGGATCTGTAGTGAGCACACGCTCGATTCGTTTGGCCATCATCTCGGTGCCATCGGCGACCGTAACCTGTCCCGCATGCAGCGAATAACCGATCCCAACCCCACCGCCGTTGTGGATCGATACCCATGACGCTCCGGCCGCGGTGTTAAGCATCGCATTGAGCAGCGGCCAGTCGGCGACCGCGTCGCTTCCATCTTTCATGCTTTCGGTTTCGCGGAAAGGGGATGCGACCGATCCGCAATCGAGATGATCGCGGCCGATCACGATGGGCGCCTTGAGCTTCCCCTTCTTCACCAAGTCGTTCATAGCCAGGCCGAATTGCGCCCGCTCGCCGTAGCCCAGCCAGCAGATGCGGGCGGGCAGTCCCTGAAACTTGATGCGTTTGCGCGCCAGGTCAATCCAGCGGCGCAGAATACGGTTGTCGGGAAATAATTCCAGCACCAAGTCATCGGTCACGGCAATGTCGGCCGGGTCTCCCGACAGCGCCACCCAGCGAAAAGGCCCGCGCCCCTCACAAAAGAGAGGCCGGATGTACTCCGGAACGAAGCCGGGAAAGTCGTATGCATTCTTAACTCCCCGCTGAAAAGCAAAGGTCCTGATATTGTTTCCGTAATCGAAAGTCACGGCGCCCATTTTCTGCAGCCGCAGCATGCCCTCGACGTGGCGCGCCATCGCATCGAGCGATCGTTCCTCGTATCCTCGCGGATCGCGCTGCCGCAGTTCCAGCGCCGCCGCCAATTCCATTCCGTTCGGCACGTAACCATTGAGCGGATCGTGCGCCGAGGTCTGGTCGGTGAGGATATCGGGCAGAACTCCGCGCTCCGCCAGTTCGGGAATTACATCGGCGCAATTTCCCACCAGGCCGACGGAGACATTTTCCTTCTTTCGCAACGCGTTTTTCAGGATGCGCAACGCCTCGTCGAGCGTCGTGACCATGAAGTCGCAGTAGCCGGTCTTCAAGCGCTTCTTGATGCGTTCGGGATCGACGTCAATCCCGAGAAACGCCGCGCCCGTCATGGTCGCCGCCAGCGGTTGTGCGCCACCCATGCCGCCCATGCCGCCGCTGACAATCAGCCTGCCGGCGAGATCGCCACCAAAATGTTTTTCGCCCGCGGCGGAGAAAGTTTCGAACGTGCCCTGCACAATTCCCTGCGAGCCAATGTAGATCCACGAGCCTGCCGTCATCTGTCCGTACATCATCAGCCCGGCCCGCTCCAGTTCGTTGAATTTCTCCCAGTTGGACCAGTGTCCCACCAGATTGGAATTCGCAATCAGCACGCGCGGCGCATACTCGTGGGTGGTGAACACGCCTACAGGCTTGCCCGACTGCACCAGCAGCGTCTCGTCATTTTCGAGATGCTTCAGCGCCGCCACAATGGCGTGATACGCCTCCCAGCTGCGCGCTGCCCGCCCGGTACCGCCATAGACGACCAGATCCTTCGGCCGTTCCGCCACTTCCTCGTCAAGATTATTCATCAGCATGCGCATGGCGGCTTCCTGCTGCCAGCCTTTGCAGGTGATCTGTGTCCCGCGCGGGGCCCGCACGGGAACGTAGCTCGAGGAAGTGATTTCAGTTTCAACCGGCATGGTTAGATGTTAGTGCTTTGGCTGGAAGTGTTCAATTGGGAGGGGATAGTTGTGCGGGCACATGGGGCCCCACAAACGAACTTACCAACTGCTGTAGGCGGTGCCGTCGCTGGAGGTGCCTTCCGCTCCGCTGTGCACGTCGCTGATGCCTGGGTCCTGCTGGTCCACCGACATGACCGTGTCTTCCTGATCCACGGTCCAGGTGCTGTTGCTCATGGTCATCGGGTCTTTGGGAATCTGCTTGATGTATCCCGCCTGCACCAGGTCATCGAGGGCCTGTGGCGCTTTCTGCTTGTCCAGCGTGTATTGCGAAATAAGAGAGCGCAATTCGAATAGATCCTGCTTGAGCACAGACTCTTTCGCTCGCAGGATCGACTGGTTGTAGGCCGGAATGGAAATCGAAACCAGGATTAGGATCATGCTGATCACGATCATCAGCTCGATCAGGGTAAAGCCGCGCTCCCGCCCGTCTCTGAGTTTCGCCATTACCACGTCTTGTACTCCGTACCGTCAAGGCCGGTGCCCTGGGACTTGGTGAACACATCGAACACGTTCTGCCCGCCCCATGAATCGGAATCCGGATCGTCCTGCATGGAGCGCAAGCCCCATTCTGAACTGTTGGTCATCGGGTCTTGGGGAATGCGCCGCAGAAAGCGCACTTTCTTTCCTCCTACATCCACGCCTTTCACCAGCGTGTCCAGGTCCGGCGGATAGCCCTCGCTGCCCACCTTGATCTGGAACGCGCCTCGATCCGCCGCATCTTTATAGCGGTCGATGGCGTCGCGCATCTCCCAAAGATCGCTCCGCAGCTCGCGTTCTTTTTCCCGCTTGATTGCCACCCGCGCCAACGGCAACGCCAGCCCGGTCAGGATCACCAGGATGGCGGTGGCCACGATCAATTCGATGAGCGTGAACCCCAGCGCGCCGCGTGTGGAAGCGGATTTCATGGCGGCAGACTTCATTGGAATATTATCGTCGAAAATGGCCTGAACTTTAAGCCTTCGAGATTCCGGCAGCGCCTTAGGCACGGCAATACTCTGGTGTTCTCCGCATTCTTTGCGGAATTTCCTTGTGCCTTTGCGTAAAGGCCGAACGCAAAAAGCGCCATCAAGCCGGGCGCGCGAAAAAGAGCGCTACTGCACGGTGATGGTTGCCACAGCTCCAGCCACTGGCACTGCCTGCATGGCGGGATCGCGGGCCCCGCCTCTTGAAATGGCCAGCGTGGACTGTCCCGCCGCCTTCGCCATAAAGGTGAGAGTCACGACTGAGCCTTGCCCGGAAATTCCTACGGCTCCCGGAGGCCGGCTGGCGGTAATCTGCAACGCTCCGGTGGTGTCATCGTCGCGATGCACCAGGGCCACTGCCTGGCCGTCCTGCGACAGCAGGCCTCCATTCGACACGTTCACTACCTGCAAAATCTTGGGATCGTAGCTCACCTGCAAGGGCACGGAAAATACATTCTGCGCCCCTTTCAGCATCACGTTCACCGCGAAAGTCGATCCCGGCGCCGGGTTCAGATTCGCGGGCTCGAAGACAAAGCTGGCGGCTCCGGCGGAGGGCGGTGGCGCCGGCTGCGGTGCCGGAGCGCCGGCGGGAGCGGAATCATTTGCCGGTGCAGCGGGTGGCGCCTGGCTGGCCCGCCGCAGTGCGATGGACGAGGCCGTTCCCACTTCCAACGCTTTCTCGTTCAGATCGGTTACGTCCCGCCCGCGGATGATATGCGGAATCAGGGCGAACACGATCTCATTTTCCTTATGCTCCACGTTGCTCTGGGCAAAGAAATATTTCAGGATCGGAATCTGCGCCAGCCCCGGAATGCCGCTCAGTGAGCGGATGTCCTGATCCTCCAGAATTCCGCCCAGAATATTTACTTCGCCTTCCTTGAGGCGGATCTCGTGTTCGATCTTGCGCTGCCCGATCACCGGCTGGCTGATGCCGCCGATATTCGATTGCCCGGTCACTGACGAAATGTCCATTGACACTTTCAACGTCACTTCGCGGCCGGCATGCACCTTGGGCGTGATGTCAATGTTGACACCAACGTCCAAATACTGGAACTGCGTGTTCACCAGCGGATTGATGCCGACGCCACCGATGCCCGGCTGGAATGAACCGGTTGCGATGGGAACCCGGTCGCCGATCTTGAGCGAAGCTTTCTGGCCGTCAACCGCGCGGATCTGCGGGTTCTGGATCAGCTTGGTCGTGCTGTCACTGAACAGAGCGGTTGCTGTCGCCGGAGGAATCGTGACTGTAAAGTCGGTCGCATTCAGGTTCCCCAAGCGGTTCAGGTTGACCTGATTCGCGGTGCCCGAGGTAGTCGTGCTGGTACTGGTGCTGCTAGTCGTAGTGCCGGTCGTGGTGTTGATGTTGTTTTGCAGGGCTACGGTGGCGCTGGTTGGAGGACTGATGCCGAGGTTGCGGGTTTTGTCCCGGCTGACCTGCATGATCGCCACTTCCACGATGACTTCCGGACGCGCCTTGTCGAGGTCGCCGACTAATTTTTCCGCCAGCGCAATCTGGTCCGGGGTGCCGCGGACCACGAGTGCTCCCTGCGAAGGCAGGGGCTGAATGCGGGATATTTCCAGAATTTGGCGCAAGGCGTTCACTACATCCTGCAGTTCCGTGGGCTGCGAAAGATTCGCCAGGTAAAAAGTCTTGATAACGCTCTGTTCAACTTCCTTGCGCTTGGCGGGATTGTCGGAGGCGACAAAAATTGTGTTCGGCGTTACCGGCCGCCAGAAGGTTTTCGATTCCAGCGCGATGATCTCCAGCGCTTCCTGCAGGGTTACACCGTTCAGTTCGATCTTGATGCGTCGCGAAGTGTAATCCGGATCAAACAGAACGTTGATGCCCGCGAGCTTGCCCACAGTTTCGTAAATGACCTTGGTGTCTTCAGTGAGTTTGAGAGTGATGGGGACATTCGAGATGGCGGCCAGGTCAACCGGTCCCTGCGCTTCCATGACGCGCTTTTGCAGGCCGGTTGGCGGCTTTTCCGCGGCGCTGGGCGGAGGCGCACTGCCGGCATCGAGAATCACCTTTTGAGTACGCCGCATTTCCTGCTGCGCGATGAAACTCGACGGATCAATCTCGTTGGCCTTCTGGAATTCCACCAGCGCTTCCTGCAGCTTGCCCGCTTCGCGCAAAAGCTGTCCACGATGCACGTGCGACGCGGCCGCGAGGAACTTCGTGCGCTCGTATGAAGTTCGATAAGACAAATCCCTGGGCTTCAGCTCATATGCCTGTTTGTAAAAATCAAAGGCCGCTTCATAATTCTGGCGAGCTTCGGCGTCTTTACCCTTGTTGAATAGCGACTTGGCACTATCGGCGGCGCCGATAGGCAGGGTTACCGCCACGACTAGCAACGCGATTGCTGCCGGGCGAATCAGGCGTGTCTTCACTGGATCCCTCGCAGGCAGTCTTCCCCTCGGGGATCGGCCAATGACCCCGGGCTGGGCCGCTGAAAATGCGTAGTTTTAGAGTTAAGCTGGCTGATTATAACATCGCATTTCCGCGGTGGAAGTGACTGGTGTGGTGGCAGTTACTCATTAGGCCTAGTCCCAACGGCGTTACCTGAAAGGCCATATTGGAAAAGTTCTAAGGCGGTTCGGGAAGCGGCCTTCGACCATCCGCCTTGCCCCTCACCCTTCTGATGATGGGATGCAGAATTCCTCCCGGGAGTAAAGCCAGGCGCGACTCTGCGCGTTCGCGCCGCCGCAGCCGTTCATGGCCACGTGGGCAGCCGCCCCTGGCAGTCCGGCGGAAGCGACGCTTTTGCTTCTTCGTGATGGAAAAAAAGTCGAGCTGCGCTCGACCGGACAGCCGGGGACGGCTGTCCCCACGCGGGCCGTGACGGCGCACGCAACGGCGGGCGCTCGTACCACATCAGTCCGGATGAGATAACCTGTATGTGATCATGGCCCGTCCGCCCTCGCACCAGACCAAGCCCAATCCCGAAAAGAACCCTCGGCGCGATCCTACGGCTGCCGGCCAGCGCGACGCCGCGGTCAACCGGGTTGCCTCCCACAATTACTTCCTGCTGGAAAAATTCGAGACCGGCGTTGCCCTGACTGGGACAGAGGTCAAATCGGTACGAGACGGGCGCGCCAACCTGAAAGATGCCTACGGATTGCTCAAAGACGGCGAACTATGGCTGCTCAATTGTCACATTGGCCCTTACGATCACGGCAACATCTTCAACCACGCGCCTTTGCGCACCCGCAAGCTGCTGGTTCACAAAGAGGAAATTCGCAAGCTGATCGGCAAAACCCAGCAGAAGGGACTGACGCTCATCCCCACGCGCATGTATTTCAAAAACGGAAGAGTGAAAGTTGAGCTGGCGCTGGCCAAAGGCAAGCAGCTTTGGGACAAGCGCGAAACCGAACGTCGCCGCACCGCCGACAAAGAAGCCCGAGAGGCCGTCAATCGCTCGCGCAAGGGACGCTAGCCGGGAAACCACGCTTTCGGTCTTTTTGGATTCTAAGGAAACTTATACCCGGGCTTGAGTTCGCAGCGATATACCTTGGTCTGGTCTCTATTTACCCGCGCATTGCAATCGGCCCAGCTCAAATAAAGATTGGGGCCAAAAGGAAAGGTTATCGTGGAACCGTCGATCTCGGCCTGAATGCTGACACCTTCGGCCGCTCCCGGCACCGTGAAATTCAGCGCCTGGCCGAAGATCACGGGATGCGACGTCCGCACCATGTCGCTGACCATCGGACGGAAGACCTCGGCCTCCAGGAGGAAAGTCGCGGTATCGGACCAGTTGCGAGCCGACACTTTCACCTCGCGGCCGCCCTGCAGAAAGTCTTCCGCTTCGATCTTCGTAAAGGGACACGGCCCCGCGATGCATGAAGTTCGCGCATTGCGAAATTCATTTCCCTCTCCCGCGTCGAGTGACGCCGAACCCATCGCTGCCTTCCATTTTCCGTCGGGCGAACATGGAGGCTGTTTCTTGCAGGGCACGTTTCCCGCATTCGCGACTTCAAAAGTCTTGACCGCGCTGCCCACGTTGGCCGTATTGGTGGTCTTGATGGAATACCGCGCCAGGACATTTGAGACCACCACCGGCGGACGATTCGTGGCCGTAGGATCCGGTGGCAGCGGCACCATGTGAGCTACATACAATTTATCGCCCACGAACTCGTGGAGTTCGATGGTCTTGTAGTCGGCATGCTGAAGTTTGAGTGTGACGGGGCGGCCGATCCAGAGCCGTGTACGCAGGGGAACGACAAAGGCGCCGGAGGCATCGGATTTGCCCTCGCCGATGACGTTGCCGTTTGACATCGCCGCGATCTCGACGTCCGCGAGAGGCAATTCCTTGGTCGGATCGGCATCCTGCTTGATCACGGCGCCGCGCAACGCCATGGGGCGGTTGTGGGGACGAGTCAGCTGGATCGCGGCGATAATCACGCCCGCGATGACGAATGCCCCGATCCACGAAATCAGCCTGCGCTTGCCGCTCATCGTTCCTTAGGCTCGCCTCATCGGCTGGCTATCTTCGTACGCCGTTCCCGCTCATGCCCGCTCCGGTATATTCTACGATGTTCGCTCCCCCAGCCGATTTTTAGTCTCGCCTTATCTTTCGTCAAGGTCTTTAGCCTCACACGGTGTAACCATCCCTGTTACCCTAGTTTGCGCTCAGTCATCGCGGCCCAGGGCAGGATCGTTTAGATTTGTCAGGTGGATGATGGGAAGTTTGGCCCGATAGTTCGTTCCCGCCGGGAATTCCTCAGACAGATGGCCAGCCTGGGGATATGCCTGCCCGCCGTCGAGTCGGGATTCGCTTCGTTTCTTTCCCCCGGACCCGAGCAGCACGCCCGGCCTGCCCCTCCTCCGGTCAGAACCTTCCTTTCGCAGGACGATGACCAGTTTCTCGACGACCTGGAGAGAACCACGCTCTGCTATTTCTGGGAGCAGGCAAATCCGCTGACCGGCCTGGTCAAGGACCGCTGCAACGCGCGCAAGGCATCCACCGATAGCGCGGTCGTGGCCAGCATCGCGGCCACCGGCTTCGGCCTCTCGGCGCTCTGCATCGGAGAAAAACGCGGATTCATCTCGCTGACCGAGGCGCGTACCCGCGTTCTCAACTCGCTGCGCTTTCTCTGGAAGACGCTGCCTCACCACCGCGGATTTTTCTATCACTTCGCCAACGTCAACACCGGTGAAAGATTGTGGGATTCCGAAATTTCATCGGTGGATACCGCTATCCTGCTATGTGGAATTTTATGCTGCCGGCAGCACTTCGAAAGCACCGAGATCCACCAGTTGTCGCGCGACATCTTCGATCGCGTGGACTGGACGTGGCTTTCCGAAGACACCACTCTGCTGCCCCACGGCTGGCTGCCTGAAGTCGGATTTCTACCCTATCGCTGGGATTACTACAGCGAACTCATGATGATGTACCTGCTGGGCATGGGATCTTCATCGCATCCGCTGAAGCCCGAAGCCTGGGACGCCTGGAAGCGAAACATATTTGAATACGACGGCTTGCGCTACATTGGTTCGTTCGCTCCCCTGTTCGTGCACCAGTATTCGCAGGCCTGGTTCGATTTCCGCGGCAAACGCGATCGCTACGCCGATTACTTTCAGAACTCCTCCATCGCCACCGATGTCCATCGCCGCTTCTGCATTGAACTGGGAAAACAGTTTCCCGACTACAGCGATGATCTTTGGGGCATCACCGCCTCGGATTCCGAAACCGGCTATGTGGTTTGGGGCGGACCTCCCGCCATGGGCCCGATCGACGGAACGGTCGTTCCCAGCGCCACCGGCGGCTCCCTGCCTTTTTTGACTCAACCAGTCATGCGCGTGCTCCGCAACATCAGGAATCGCTATCCCCAGGCGTGGTGCACTTACGGATTCGTGAATGCCTTTAACCCTCTGAAAAACTGGTATGACAGCGACGTTGTGGCTATCGATACCGGAATCACCATGCTCATGGCGGAGAATGCCCGCACCGGCTTTATCTGGGAAACCTTCATGAAAAACCCGGAGGCGATTCGAGGCATGCAACGCGCAGGATTCAAGACTTACCAGACTCCGGCAAATCCGAAACCTGGGCCGCCGTCGGCCGACGGCAGCCCAGGTAATTCGGGTCCAAATTCTCCGACCAGCTAGTAATTCGGTTTCGCAGCCTCGTGTTCAGCAGTGTTGGAAGAGTCCGGCGGGGCGGTCGCGGCGGCCGCTGGAGCCTGGGTATTGGTTTCCGGCGTAACCAGGGACTTGAATTTTGCCGTTGCCAGTATCCTGTTCAATTTGCCAAACACCTCTTTTTGATCTACCGGCTTCGTTTCCGCCGCGCCGCCACCCTCGGTTCCCACTCCGAGCGCGAACTCATAGCAAGCGCCATTGCTGAAGGCGTGATAGTACTTTGTCTCTCTTGACTTCATCATGCCGGCGTCAGAGTTCTCAACCTCCAGGAACTCGTTGGCACCAACCTTCACCGGCGACGCGCCGTCTCCCCCCGAAACCGGCTCTGGGACTGAAAACTGAGCGCACGCCTCCGGCGTCATTTCCGGATTCACGCTGAGACTGACGAAGGCAGATTTAAAGTTCGTTTCCGGATAGGAATTGCCGGGCATCTCGACCGCTGCCAGCGCCATGCCGCCGCCATGTACAAAATTCATAAGGGGTTGCATTTCGACCGCGTGGGTTTCGGCAGGTTTGGACCCGAGCTGCGTCAGCCGGTAGTTTCGCGGAAAGGCGAATGAGACTCCGTAGTCTCGATTGACGTAGGAAAGGGTTGCAGCGCGATGCGTTTTCGGTTTGGCCTTCACCGCCGGCACAGGCGCCGGAGTCGGAACCGGAGTCTGCGCGGCAGGGGTGGAAACCGGAGCCGCCGGTTGAACGGATTGCTGCGCCACTACCGGCTTGTCGTTGCGGGAGCAGCTGCCGATCACGATGACCGCCGCAAACATGGCCAGCGCTCCGAGCGCTCCCACGGTCTGGTTCTTCATGGATTCGTCTTCCGGTTTTGACGCTGGTTTCTGTTGCGTGCTGCCTGACTGCCTTCCGGACAAATTTAGTTGTGTCATATTTTCCTCCAGGGTCGATGCCCACCGGAGGAGCGGCACGAGCGAGGCCATCCCGGAACACAATGATTATGTGGGGCTTAGGGCATGTTGGGCCTAGGTTGCAAGTGTCATGGACGACACACAGTGGTGAGGAACACACATTCGGAACAAGTTTGGCCGGCAGGGTACGACGGTAGCACCTTCTTATCGAACTTGGAACTGAACTGCGTGTATTATGGCCAGCCAAAAGAGCTGGGGGTTTATGGCGAATCCTGAACATTTATCAACGCTCAAGAAGGGGGTCCCCGCGTGGAACGCGTGGAGAAGGGCCAGGCCAAAAATCGACCCCGATCTGTCCGGGGCGAACCTAATGAATGCAAAACTTAAGGGCGCAAATCTCAGAGCCGCAGATATGGAGAAAACCCTATTTATTCGGACAGACTTCGAAACTGCGGATATTCGCGATGCCAATTTAGCCGGTGCGAATATGTGCGAGGCGAATCTGGTCGGAGCAAACCTCCATTGCGCAAACCTCCGCAAGGCAGACCTTAGCAAGGCAGAACTTAGACAGGCAGATCTTCGCGATGCCAATCTCACAGGCGCAAACCTCTGCGACGCCGATATGCGGTGGGTTGAGCTAAAAGGAGCTCTCCTCCGTGGCGTGGATCTTCGCGGCGCCAATCTCAGTGACACAAACCTCTGGGGCATAGACCTAAACGGAGCGGATCTCACGGGCGCGAACCTAAGCGATGCGCACCTTGGAAATGCAGTGCTTAGCAATACAAATCTTCGTCAAGTGGACTTTAGCAGGGCATATCTTCACAACTTAAACTTGACGGAGGCCTCGATTGGCTACGCGGTTTTCGGAGATTGCGATCTTAGCACCGTGATCGGCTTAGAGAGCGTACAGCACGTAGGTCCATCCGTGGTTGGAGTCGACACAATCTTCCGCTCCCATGGCAATATCCCAGAGAGTTTTTTACGGCGCGTAGGTATTCCAGAAGATTTCATCGCCTACATGAAACCCCTCGTCGCGAGGCCCGTACAGTTCTTTTCCTGTTTCATTAGCTACTCGACCAAAGACCAGGAGTTCGCCGACCGATTGTATTTCAACCTCCACCGAAAGGGGGTGAGTTGCTGGTTTGCGACACACGATTTGCAGGCTGGGAGGAAGGTCCACGAGCAGATTGATGACGCAATCCGCCTCTATGACAAGCTGCTTCTGATTCTGTCTCCACATAGCATGAACAGCGAGTGGGTTAAAACCGAGATCGCAAAGGCGCGAAAACGAGAGAAAGAGGAAAATCGACGCATGCTTTTTCCTATAAGCCTCGTTTCGTTCAACGCGTTGGAAGACTGGGAATGTTTCGACGCGGATATTGGCAAAGACTCCGCTCGCGAGATTCGAGAATTTTACATACCGGATTTCTCCGAATGGGGAAAAAAACAGATCCTTCAATGAGGCCTTGGATCGATTGCTCCGCGATCTAGGTTCTCAAGATTTCCCGCGCAAAAACTCTCCCTAGCGGAGGCCCCATCAAAACCATAAATCTAAAAACCGGAATGCCGACCGTAGCTGAAGCCTTGCAACAGATGGATCGCGAACTCGCGCGTTGCCGTCAGGCAGGGTGCGCGATCCTCAAGTTGATTCACGGCTACGGATCGACCGGGGCAGGCGGCGATATTCGCATCGCGGCCCAAAGACGCTTGACCGAGATGAGCAGTCGAGGCGAGATTCGCGCCTGCATTTTCGGCGAGGACTGGTCGAAATCCGACGAGCGCGCATGGGCTCTGCTCAACGCCCATCCCGAAATCAAACAAGACCACGATCTGGGCAGACGAAACCAGGGAATCACAATCGTGGTGCTGTAATTCAGAACGGCAGACTGTCATGGGCCCTTGCCTGACCGGGGCGTCGTGCCAGGCGGAGCGAGGCTTCTGGCGTGAAGACGATGGAACGCTGTCCGGCGGGAATTTGCCACTGCTCCAGATGCCTGGCGCCTATGGTCTCTCAGCATGACTTCAAACGCGGAGTTTCCGCGCCGCTATTGCCTAATTCCCTTCCCGCCGACGATACTGGAAGCACACAACCATGAAAACTAATCTTGTCCTATCCAATCCCGCCGAACTGGACACCGAGTGCCTGGTCGCAATCGTGCTCGACAAAGCAGAAAAGGGCCGCTCCGATAAGGAAAAAGAAAAACCGCAACTGTCCATCGAGGCCTCAGACTCCGCCATCAAAGACGCGGCCGCCGACGTCATCGCCGGAGGTGAAGTCACCGGCAAGCCCTTCGAAACCACGCTGCTGCATCGACCGGCGAAATTAAAAGCCAAACGTCTGTTGCTTCTCGGCGGCGGCAAAGGCAAAGCTTTTTCCGCCTTCGAATTGCGCCGGCTCGCCGGTGCCGCCGTGCGCAGCCTCAAGGCAAAAGGCTTGCGCAGCTTCGCCTTCCTCGTACCCGAAGTCGGGCTGAAAACAGAGGAAGCCATCGGCGCCATAGTCGAAGGCGCCTTTGTCGGCAACTTTGATCCTGACTATTACAAGAGCGATCGCAAGGATCAGAAAATCGACACGCTCACCATCGTCGCTCGCGGCAATCAGGCCGCGCTGCAGAAAGCGGTGGACGAGGCGCGCATCATCGGCGAGTCGCAGAATTTCACTCGCGATCTGGTCAACGAACCCTCGAACCGCATGACCCCCACCATCCTCGCCGATCGCGCGAAAAAGATGGCCGCAGAGGTCGGCTTGAAGTGCGAAGTTCACGGCGCCGACAAAATCAAGGAGATGAAGATGGGAGCCTTCTGGAGCGTCGCCCAAGGCTCCGACGAACCCCCAGCGCTGATCGTTCTGCGCTACGAACCTGCGGGAGCCCCGGCCAAGCCAGTGCTTGGGCTGGTGGGCAAGGGGATCACCTTCGACACCGGCGGCATCTCCATCAAGCCCTCGGACGGCATGGAAAAAATGAAATATGACATGGCCGGCGGCGCGACCATGATCGGCGCCATGCGGGCCATCGCCCTGCTCAAGCCCAACTTGAAAATCATCGCCATCATTCTGGCGACCGAGAATATGCCATCGGGCAAGGCGCAGAAGCCGGGAGACGTGCAGATTGCCATGTCCGGCAAATCGATCGAGATCATCAATACCGATGCCGAGGGACGCCTGGTGCTGGCCGACGGTCTGTTCTACGCCCGCCAGCTGGGTTGCACCCACCTGATTGACGCCGCCACGCTCACCGGCGCGGTCGTGGTTGCGCTGGGATCCATCAACGCCGGCATCTTTGCCAATGACGACGCCATGTATGACCGCTTCAGCAAGGCTCTCGACGCGGCCGGCGAAAAGATGTGGCGTCTGCCGCTCGACGATGAGTACAAAGAGATCATCCGCTCCAATATCGCCGACATCGTGAACTCCGGGGGACGCTACGGCGGGGCCATTACTGCCGCCATGTTTCTGAAGGAGTTCGCCGAAGACACGCCCTGGCTGCATCTCGATATCGCCGGCACCGCGTGGACAGAAGAGCAAAAACCCTGGATGGCGAAGGGCCCCTCCGGCATCGCCCTGCGCAGCTTAGTGGAGTTTGCCCGCACTTTTACCGATTAGTCATGACAGAAGCATCCCCACCGGCATCGGCCGCATCTCATGCGGGCTCGGTGAAGGTTGGGCTTTGTGCGCCCAAAATTGCTATCAGGAGGCATCCAATGAAGACTTTATTTGCCGTAGGGCTGGCGGTTGTGGTTCTCGGGATCCTGTCGTTTTTTGTCGCTGTTCCACATTCCGAAAATCACGGAATCAAGGCAGGCGACGTTAATGTTGGCATTCAGACGCATAGCAGTGAGAAAATCTCACCCGCGATCAGTGCAGTCATGCTGGTGGTCGGAGCTGGTCTTATGATCGCCGGACGAAAAAGCTAGCGGGTTAAGCTCTGCGTGCGGCGGACACTCCTGCCCGCCGCCTTTGAATATTCCAGCCTGTGTGCAGCTAACTCTGCAGCTTAATCCTGGAAATAAAAACGGCGGACAAATTGTCCGCCGCTCACAAATCTAGATCTAGTGCCGGTCTTCCTAGTGACGGTCTTCCCAGTCGCGGTCGGTATGCCATTGATGGTCGTGGCCATTCCACCACCCGTGGTACGTATTCCAGCAGCGTTCGCGTTCCGCGTTCAAATCACGGCGGCGTTCGTCAGCCTGGTGGCTGCGCTCGCCATGCTTGCGGACTGCTTCATCGAGTCTGGATTCCCGCTTTTCAATTTCCCGCTGGCACTTGGCGTGGTCGTCAGCGTACACCTGAGGTACCGTAACCAGCGTGGCCGTTCCGAGTGCTGTGGTCAACGCTGCCGATAGTACAAGGGATTGTAAGCTTCGTATTTTCAAATCGCCCTCCTCGTCCGAAGTTGGACAGCCCTATTTTGATTGAATATTTGGGTTCTGAGTTGCCTGTTCGCTAAAAGCGACTGGATACCGTTCCAAATCGGGCGGTTCAGCAGCTCGATTATTAAGGGAAACTTAAGGGCGTAACGCAGCTCCGAGGTTGATGAAGATCGAGCCCGATAAATATGAAGGGGCAGAGGAAAAAGAAGGACGGGCGCGGACGCCCGTCCTTCATTTTTTGTTCAGCCAGAAGCTAGCAGCCAGAAGCCTGCAGCAGCATTTCAATTGATATCAAACTGCTCCTGGTGCAATGCCGGATCGCTTTTCACGATGACCGTTTTCTTCGTCATCTCTTCCATTTCAATCAGCGCGCGCCCGCTGTTCGCTTTAAGCGTCTTGGCGACTTCGGGATTCACTCGCAGCATCACGTCGGCATGCTCCAGGTGTTTCGCAATCTTGCGCATCTCGAGATAGATCTCGTTGCACACCGTAGTCACCGACTTCACGAAACCGGTGGATTGACAATAGGGACAAGGAGATCCAATGGTCCGCTCGAGCGATTGCTTCACCCGTTTGCGGGTGATGGCCACCAGTCCAAAGTCGTTAAACTGCAGAACCTTCGACGGCGCCCGGTCGCTGCGCAGCGCCTCTTCCAGCGCCTGCATGACTTTTTGGCGGTTGCGGCGTTCATCCATGTCGATGAAATCGATCACGATGATGCCGCCCAGGTCGCGCAGCCGGATCTGGCGAACGATTTCCTTGATGGCATCCACGTTGGTTTTGACGATGGTGTCTTCAAGCCGCGTGGTCTTACCCACGTATTTGCCTGTATTGACGTCGATGGCGACCAGGGCTTCGGTCTGATTGATGACGATGTAGCCGCCGCTCTTCAGCCATACTTTCGATTTGAGCGCCTTGTTGATCTCCTCGCTCAGGCCGAACTGTTCGAACAGCGGAGTCTCCTTGGTGTAGAGCTTTACCCGCTTCACCAACGCGGGTTGGAAGCGGTTGGCGAAACGCACGATCCGTTCATATTCCTCGTCGCTATCCACCCAGATGGCGGAAAAGTCGGAGGTGACCTGATCGCGCAGCACGCGCTCGACCACGTTCAGATCGTGATAAATCAGGGTAGGCCCCTTGCCGGCGTCGGCGCGAGACTTGATCTCAGCCCACAAGCCCTTCAGGAAGCGGATGTCGGCGCGAAGATCGTCTTCAGCCGCATTCATGGCGGCGGTGCGGACGATGAATCCGCCATGGCCGTTTTCACGCTCGCTTTGAATGATGCGCTTTAACCGCTGGCGCTCTTCCTCGGAGGCGATCTTGCGCGAGACTCCAGTGTGGTTGACCGTGGGCATGTATACCAGGAAACGGCCGGGCAGCGCGATGTGGCTGGTGATGCGCGCGCCCTTTTTCCCGATCGGCTCCTTGGCGATCTGAACCAGAATCTCCTGCCCTTCCTTCAGCAGGTCGGTGATCAATGGAATGTTCTGTTGCTGATTGCTGCGCGAACGGCGCCCGCCTCCGCCTCCGCCGCGACGCCCACCCCGCTGCGGGCGGCGATCTTGTCCCGGACGCGGAGCGCGCTGGGTGTATCCTGCGGTGCCGGCCGGAGCCCGAACCTCTGCCCGAGCCTCGGTCATTCCGCCGCCGCCGGCTTCGGCGGCCAGAGCCGCTTCAGCTTCCGCCTGAGCTTCATCAAGCTCTGCTTCTTCGTCCGCTTCTTCCTCAGACTCGTCTTCAGCCGACAGCTCACCGGACGACAGATCGGCTGATGACAGCTCGCCGGATAAAAGGTCGGTTGCGGACAGGCCGCCATCCGCCGGGGCCGCGCTCTCCGCCGAAAACGGCGCGACATCTCCCGATGCCGGATCCGCCGAGGCGGCGATTTCCGAAAGCTGATGCTCGTGTTCCCCAGCGGCATGAGTCTCCTCTTCGAGTTCCTCGAAGGCAGCATCTTCCTCGAGCTCTTCCACGTAGTGGGCCAGGTCAGCTTCTTCTTCCTCTTCGATTACCTCTTCCTCCACCTTGCCCGAAGCGGCGATGCCGGAGCGGTCCGAACGGACTGCAGGCGTCTCCTCCACTTCATCGGCTTCGTCGTCGTCTTCCGCTGCTTCTCCGCCAAACACAGCCGCCACATTCATCTCGTGAAGGCGATGCTGCTCGCGGTCCCACTGATCCGATCTGTCCTCAGCCGCCATCCTGTGAGGCTGGGCTGACTCCTCGCTATGGACTTCTTCAGAAGCAGGCGCAGAGGTAGAGGCAAAAATCGGCTCATCGTCGCCAAAGATCTCCGCCGCCGGCAGCGACGGCAAGTCGTGAGCCGGCTCCGCCGCGCGTTCACTGGGGGGCAAGGGCCGGGTCTGGGCCAACCGTTGATATTTGGAGATGGACTCTCCCGGCAAAATCATGGGCTGGTATCCCGGCGGCGGACCGTATTCGGAGCGCTCAGACCGATCGGTCCTTTCCGACCTGGGGGCCCGGCTGTCTGACCTTTCGCTTCGATCCGAAGACTCAGTGCGATTGGTGCGCTCGGGACGGTCCGTCCGTTCGGAACGATCCGTCCGTTGGGGACGTTCGCTCCGTTCTGACCGCTCGGTACGTTCGGGACGATCTGTCTGTTCGGGATGATCGGGGCGGGAAGCCTCGCGCGGCGCTTCCCCTGCCTGGCTGCTGAGTTTCGATTCCGGAAAGCGTTCGCCGCGACGTCCGCGGCGGCGCCGACGGCCTCGCATGCCACCGCGATTGTCACGGGAATCAGCGGCTGCCGGCGACTCGTGCTCCGCCACCGCTTCCGACTGTTCCTGGGGTTGTGATTCAAAGGTTACGGGGGCGGAAGCCTCGCCAGCAGCGCCTTCGGCCTGCGGCTGGTAGCGCTCGGTTGCAGGGCGGTTGGTGGGAACCTCGTCGAGGTCTTCGGAATCCTCCAACTCCATGAAATCGGAGACGTAGAGGAACGCATCGCGTTCCAGTCCAATGTCAACAAACGCCGATTGCATTCCGGGAAGGACGCGGGTTACCCGTCCTTTGTAAATGGAGCCAGCCAGGGTGTATTCGTTTTCGCGCTCGAGGTAAATTTCAGCAAGCAGATCGTCTTCGACCATCCCCACTTTGGTTTCGTGAGGGGTGGAAGAGACAAATATTTCTTTATTCATGCAAACTCCGGTCCCGGGCCGTCACGCGGCCTCGGGATCACCGGATGGAAGGCAGGAAAAGTCTGGGAAGATCAAGCTCCGCGATAGCCGTTCCGGGTAAGGGACAGCCTGGGCCCCGGAGGTCTCTCCGTGGCCGAATCCGTTGCGTAAGATTAGGAATCTTTTGCACTTATCGCTTTACGCTTTGCCAGGTTTGTGACCGCTCTCTCAACTCTGAGGGGGCCGTTACCGGCCTGGCAGCGCCTTTGCTCAATCCTGCCCGGCTCTAACTGCTTTTCTAGCCGGCGTATGCCCCCTTTACGCGAGGGCGATCGTAATTAATCTTGTTTTCCGCCGCGGATGGCAAGCGCGGCTACTGCCCCTGCCCTTCTTCTTCCCCACTTAGTTCACGAACCGGCGCATCCGTACATTCATTACGATGCCCAACGCCAGAAACATAAACAGGACAGAAGACCCGCCATAACTCATCAGCGGCAAGGGTATTCCCGTGACCGGCATAAAGCCAACCACCATGCCGACATTGACCAGAATATGGAAGCTAAGCACAGCCACCACACCCATTACCACGAACGTGCCAGCGCGGTCGGGCGCCGTTTGCGCGTTCTGGGTCAATCGCATCAGCACGATGAAGTATAACAGCATTACCGCCAGCGCTCCTACAAAACCGTGCTCCTCGGCAAACGCGGCGAAAATAAAGTCCGTCTGCGGGACTGGCAAAAACTCCAGATGGGTTTGGGAACCCTCCGAATTCCCCCAAATGCCGCCCGAGCCGACGGCGATCAATGACTGGTTTACCTGGTAGCCCGATCCCTGGCTATCGGCCTCCGGATGCATGAAGCTGGTAAGGCGGTCGCGCTGGTAAGGCTTCAATGCATGCCATGCCAGAGGCAAAAGCAGGCAAGCCGCGACGGTCACA
Source organism: Terriglobia bacterium (assembly GCA_963814725.1). Classification (GTDB taxonomy): domain Bacteria; phylum Acidobacteriota; class Terriglobia; order Terriglobales; family Acidobacteriaceae; genus JAIQFF01. Next base: position 105,706 of record CAWFDY010000008.1, on the reverse strand, counting down.
ATGGCCGCCTGCTTGAAGCGCACTCCGCCCAGGAACAGGCCGGCGATGGCAATCGGCAGGTAAGTCAGGCTGGTCCCCAAATCGGGCTGGCGTAATACCATGAGCATGGGCACCAGTACAATCGCGCCCGCCTTCATGAAATCTGGCCAGGACAGCTCGCGCTGGTGCAGATCCGCGAAGTACTTGGCCACCGCCAGAATAAGGATCAGCTTCACCCACTCGGATGGCTGAAAATGCGCCCCTCCGGGCAGTTTGACCCAGCGCCGTGCGCCCAGGTACTTCTGCCCGAACAGCATTACGCTCATCAGGGAAACGATGGCGGCGATGTAGAGCCAGTGCACCCGGTCCAGCAGCTTCTGGTAGTTCACCAGGCTGACTAGAAACATGCCGGCAAGGCCGCCCGCGATCCAGTAAATCTGCCGGATATGCGCCCCCGCGAACTTGGTGTGCAGGGTCGCGCTGTGTATCTCCATCACCCCCAGCCCGCAGATCAGCAGGACGAAGGTCAAGAGCAGCCAGTCGAAATCACGGAATGAAATATAGCGGGACATGGTTTAGCGGTCGGCCGTCAGTAATCGTCGTTGGGCGTTGGCCCTTGGTCGTTGGCCAACCCGGCCCACCCGCCCGGTTTACCAACTTGATTCCTCTTTCGTAACTCTCGCAAAGTAGCGCCGCCGTCCCGGCGGCTGTCGTGAGGGCGTCCCGCCCTCACAACCACCGAGGGCGAGACGCCCTCGGGACAGCCGGCAGGATGCCAGCGCTACTGCAACCCGGGCGCTGCCACTGCCAGCGGCGCACGATTCTTCGGTACCTCTAAAGCGAAATGGCCGCCGTGGAGGTCGTCATCGGTGCCGGAAGCGCCGTTCCAAACTGCGCCTACATCCACGTTTCCGGAACTTGCCACTTTTGTAGGCTGACGGCGTTGCTTGTCCACGTAAGCCTTGATCACCTGCGTGGCCAGGCGTGCCGCCAACTTGCCGTGTTCGCCGCCTTCGAAGAGCACGGCCACAATAACGTCCGGATTGCGGCGGGGAGTGAATCCCACGAACCATCCGTTCTGGTTGAGAGCTTCATTATTCTGGTGAAGCGCCCGAACCGCCAGCGACACGATCTGCGCCGAGCCCGTCTTGCCCGCGATATCCACTCCGGGAACATGCGCCGACGGCGCCGTTCCCTCTGGCAGCAGCACCCGGGCCATGGCGTCGGTGATCAGGTTGAACCCGTCCGAATTGATCGGAATATTCGTCACATCGGTGTAGTGGTGGGTTTCAAGGTATTCCGGCGGGAGGCCGGTCGGGCTGGCGACATGGGGCACAACCATGCGGCCGTCCATCGAGATGGCGGAAATCGCGCGCATCAATTGCACCGGCGTAGTCGCCACCGCGCCCTGACCGATGCCGACCGAAATGGTTTCGCCCGCATACCACTTCTGCTTGAAATTGCGAATCTTCCACTCTTCCGACGGCATAACGCCGCTGGCCTCTTCGGGAAGATCGATGCCGGTCTTCTGGCCTAACCCAATTGCGGTCGCATATCGCGAAATGCGATCGATGCCGAGTTTTTCCGCCAACGTATAAAAGAAGACATCGCAGGACTGGTAGATCGCTTTGGTGAGATCGACTGCGCCGTGACCGGTTTTCACCCAGCAGCCGAACCTGCGGCCATAGAACATCGCGCCGCCGGTGCAATGCACGTTCAGAGTCTGGGCAATGTTCTCTTGCCAGCCCGCCACCGACATCAGGATTTTGAAGGTGGAACCGGGCGCGAGCTGCGCTTGAATCGCTTTGTTCAGCAGCGGCTTGTCCGGATCGGTCACCAGCTTGTTCCACTCGCCGCGAGAGATTCGGACCGCAAAATCGTTGGGATCGAAAGTCGGACGGCTGACCATGGCCAGGATTTCTCCGGTATGCGGATCCATCGCGATCATGGCGCCGTTCTTATCTCCCATGGCCTCCTCGGCCGCGATCTGGAGGTCAATGTCCACCGTCAATTTGAGGTTGTGCCCGGGCACGGCCGGCTTTTGATCGAGCTCCCCCACTTCCTTACCCTTGCTGTTCACCAGCACCTGGCGCGAGCCGTTCTTTCCCATCAAAACCTGGTTGTACTGCAGCTCCACGCCAGACTTGCCAACGACATCGCCGGGGTTGTACAGCTCCCAGCGCGCCTGGTTCAACATCTGCTCGCTGACTTCACCGACGTAGCCCACCAGGTGCGCCATGAAGCCGTTCTTGGGATAAAGGCGACGGTGCGCCATGATGGTATCGAGCTCGGGCAATTCGTTCCGATGGGACTCGATAAAGGCCAATTCGTCCGGCGTGATGTCTTCCTTGAGATAAATCGGCTGATATTGCGGCGTACCGGCGAATTTCTTGAGACGCTCGCGCACTTCCTTAGGATCGAGATGCAGCCCTTGCGCGATCAAGTCGGCGTCCCCGGAAAGATCGCGCGTCGAGTCGCGCAACAGCAAAGCCGTGAAGGAGGGATAGTTGTCCACGATCACGCGCCCTTCACGATCGAGGATTTTGCCGCGAGGCGCGAGAATAGGAACTTCGCGAGTCTTGTTTTTCTCCGCCAGGGCGGCATAAAACTCGCTCTGCACCACCTGCAGTCGCCACAACCCGTAAGCCAGCACCAGAAACACGACGAGAATGATGTACTGCACCGCGGTCAGGCGGGATCCCGATACTTTTTCGTCGCGGCCAAACATGGGATTAGTCTTCGCTCGTCAGTCGTCAGCTGCTGGTCGTCGGTCGTTGGCCCTTGGTCGTTGGCCAATCATTTCACTTTTTATTGTAGACCGGCGGGGAACCGCTGTTGTTGTCATAGACGGTGACGGAGGGACATCACCGATCGGATGGATGAGGGATTTTGCCAACGGCCAACAACCAAGAGCCAACAGCCAACGACCGTTCTCATGCCCGCTGCTTGAACCGGTCCAACAGAGTAAATATCACCGCCGCCAGCGCCGCATTGAGCAAAGCGCCGCCTATTTCGTGCCCCCAGTTCCACTGCAGATTCAATTTCACCAGGCCACGGGCCACGGTGAAGTACACGATCTCGTGGACCCCATAGAAGAACAGGGTCACCAGAAAGCGCGCGCCCACATTCTCCACGTCCAGTTTCGCGCCCAGGGACGAGGCCCCAAAGCCCACCACGGTCTTTGCGATTCCGTACATCCCGATGGGCTGGTGGGTCAGTGAATCCTGTAACAGTCCAATCAGCGAGCCGGAGAGCAGTCCGGCAACCTGGCTTCTGCGCGCTACCGCAAAAAAGATCACTACCAGCAGGGGCAGGTCGAACAGGGAGAAGAAATGCAGCCTCAGAGGCAGGAAAGCCTGTAAAAAAAGCGCGGCCAGCGGAATGACGATCGTCGCTGGAGCGCTGAAGCGGTAAACCTCTACCTGCTCCTGAGATGTGTAGGTAATGGGCACGCTAGTGCGGTTGATCCTCCGAATTACCCGGCTGCGAAGGCCCCGGTTGCTTTCCCTCAGGTCGAGCCGGCGTCAGAACACTGGCTGGCGGTTTGGCCGGCTGTGACGCCTTTTTGGCTACCGGCTTCGGCGGGATCAGCGGCTTTGCCGCTCCCTGCCCGATTCCGTTTCCGGCTGCGCCCGCATCCACCCGTCCCTTGGCCCCTGCGCCTGTTTCCGATGGCGCGGTTCCAGACGATTGATTCGGATCAGCCGCCGGCTTGTCCGGAACCGAGGGCAGCCGCTGGGTCAAAATATCCACGGCGCGCACCGAATTGTTTTCACCCACCGACGGCGCCCGGTCCTCTTTCTTCGTGATCACCAGAACTTCTTCCAGCCGGCCTAAATTCGCCGACGGTTTTACCCGTATGTTGAGAAAGAGGTCGGCGCCGGGCGAGACCTTCATCACCGTGCCCACGGTCACGCCCTTGGGGAAAATCTGATCGCCGCCGCTGGTGATGATGCGTTCGCCTGGGGCCACCTGTTCGTCGGTCATCACTTTTTCCAGTATCACTTCGCCGCCAGAGGTGCCTTTGACCACGCCCTGCAGACGCGACTTGTCGAGGATCACGCCCACGCCGCTGCTCTGGTCGTTAATGAGAAGCACTTGCGCGGAAGATCCGAATGACCGCAGCACCCTGCCCACCAGGCCGTCCGCGGTAATGACTGCCATATCTTTTTCCACTCCGGCCGAAGTACCCTTGTCGATATAAACCGACCGCGACTGGTCGCTGCCGCTCGTGCCGATTACCTGCGCGGCCACGGTTTTTGCAATGTATTGTTCCTTGAAACCGAGCAATGCCTGCAGGCGGCGCGCCTGCTGCGCATCGTCGGACAAACGAACCTCTTCCAGGCGGAGCCGCTCAATCTCAAACTTCAGATCGCGGTTTTCCTGCCGCACTCCGCGCAGGTAAACGTAGTTGTTCCAGATATTGCCCAGGCCGTTTTGGCACCAGATGATGGCTTTTTCGAGCGGAGTGACGGCGTTGACCGTCCAGACTCGGATGATTCGGGTGGACTCACCGGCGCCCGAACGCTTGACCTGCACCGCCAGCCCCAGCACCTGCACAAACAGGACCGCCACCAGGATGGTGACGTTGCGGTAGCGGCTCATCAGATTTTCCATGGAATTACTGTTTCGGGTTTCCGGTTTCTAGTTTCTGGTTTCACGACGCCGGCGGCACGATGGATGGTTTGCGCAACTGGCTGCAAGACGGGCGAGGAGGCCGCCCGTTTTACATTGAACAAAATGGAAACTGGAAACCAGAAACTGATTTTCTACTCTATCGAAATTTTCCGCAGCAGCTTGAAGTCGCTGAGCATCTTGCCCGTGCCCAGCACCACGCTGCATAACGGATCATCCGCGATTGAAACCGGCAACCCGGTTTCTTCGCGAATACGCTTGTCGAGATTCTTCAGCAGGGCGCCACCGCCGGTCAGGACGATGCCGCGATCGCTGATGTCGGCGGAAAGTTCGGGCGGAGTACGCTCGAGCGCCACCCGTATCGCGTTCATGATGGTCGAAACGCACTCGCTCAGAGCTTCGCGGATTTCACTGTCGTCCACGGTGATGGTCTTGGGCACGCCTTCGATCAGATTGCGGCCCTTGATTTCCATGGTGAGCGGCTTTTCCAGCGGGTATGCGGAACCGATCTCCATTTTGATCTGCTCGGCGGTGCGTTCTCCGACCAGCAGGTTATATTTCCGCTTCAGGTAATTCATTACCGCTTCGTCCATCTGGTTGCCGGCCATGCGCACGGAACGGGAATAAACGATGCCGCTAAGAGAAATGACAGCGATGTCTGTGGTGCCGCCGCCGATGTCGACGACCATGTTGCCGCTGGGTTCGGTAATCGGAAGTCCGGCGCCGATGGCCGCGACCATCGCCTGTTCGACGAGATACACTTCGCTGGCTTTGGCGCGATAAGCGGAGTCCATGACTGCGCGCTTTTCCACCTGGGTAATTTCCGAAGGCACGCCGATCACGATGCGGGGATGCACCAGCATCTTGCGGTTATGCGCCTTCTGAATGAAATAGTTGAGCATCTTCTCGGTGACTTTGAAGTCGGCGATGACGCCGTCTTTCATGGGTTTGATGGCCACGATGTTGCCGGGCGTGCGGCCCAGCATCTCTTTGGCTTCCTTGCCCACAGCCTCCACTTCGCCGGTATTCTTGTTGATGGCCACGATGGAAGGCTCGTTGACCACGATGCCCTTGCCACGCGCGTACACCAGCGTGTTGGCCGTCCCCAGGTCGATGGCAAGATCGCTGGAAAAAATACTGAACAGCGATCTCAGGTTGTGCAGGCGCGTCGAAGAATGGAATCCGTTAGATGACATACGCGATTTAGCTCTCTCGGACCGCTGTCATTACCGGGCGAACCCGGTTGCTTCTGCGCGGATGGGGGGCCGTGTCCATAATTCTATGGGAAGAACCCCGTTTTGCCGTCAAACCAAAGTCCCAGTACCTCGGGAATTCTTCAAAGAACCGGCCTTTCGTCGCGCCGGCGTCTCGCCAACTGTCCGGAGGGCGGCCTGCCATCCACTCTTGCTTCCTAACCCAGGCGGGCAATGCCCGCCCATCGGGCCGGCAGGATGCCGGCGCATACAATGCCGCGCCTACTGAATCACGATCTTTTTCTGCACCGTATTCACACCGCCTTTGGCATTTTGCGCCGTGATGGTGACTAAACTCTCTCCCGGAGGAAGCGGCGGCATAAAGTAGTGAAAGCTGCCATCCACGCCCACCACGGGTACTTCCCGCCCGTTCACCATCACGCGCGCCCCGACTTCGGTCTTGCCCGTGAGTTCGATCACATGGCCATGCTGCATAAAAGGATCGAGTTCCAGGTCGATGGCAGTCGTGTTCTGGCCCTTGGGGATGATGGTGAAGCGGTTCTTCTGGCTCTCCACCGATTCCTTGTCTTCCGCATCGTAGGACTGCACCAGCCAGTAGTATGCCCCTTCTCCCAGGCCGGACACGATCACATCCGCCGTGGTCACCTTGCGATCGACAATCGTCGAAGAAAAATACGGGTTGTGCGAAATGCGCAGCTTATATCCCACGGCATTGGCCATCGGGGTCCAGGAAAACTCCACCGGCTTGGACGCTCCCGAGGTAAAAATCGGCATCATGTTCGCGGGGGAGATCGGCGTCGGGGGTCCGATTTCTTTTACCTTAGCCATGCGTGGCGACTGCGACTGGAAAGCCACTTTCTCCCAATCCGCCAGATGAACGACTTCGCCGTTGCGGGTGATTTCTCCCGAACCTTTCTTCAGCAGAATCTCGTGCTGGTCGCCCTTGGGATCGTTGTGCACCATGGCGGCGCTGTCCGGCGCCAGGGATGCCGTTGCTCCAGCCACGATGACCTGCGATTTCGACCCTTGTACGTACGTCGCCGTGGTGAGATCCACCGTGCCCGTACTCACCGCTACCGAAACGTTGGTCTGCTGCTTGTCATTGGCTGAATTCTCTTCGATCACAATCAACGAATCCTGCTTCACGGTGTAGTTGGTACCGTCGCTGAAGACGATTTTGGCCATGCCTTCAGAACCGGTCTGCACCACATCGCCCTTTTCCAGAGGGACGTTATAATCCGCGGTCACCCAACTGTTGCTGCTGGCCTTCTTTACCCGGACGGTTCCGTCGAGGGCCGTGATGTGCGCCTGTTGCGAGTTTACCGAACCCGATCTCGCCTTGCCGCCCGCCCCGGCAATCGCCTCCAGCATGCTGCTTCCCAGGGCGCTGACCGACTTCAACTCCTTTTGCGTGAACTGCGGGAAGGCGAAATTGACTCCGATGGAAAGTACGACCACAACGAACAGCACTCCCAGAGCCACGCTGCGATAGGTGACTGTCTTCCAGGCTACATGGATTCCAGGTTTGCTACTAGAAGACACAAAGTCCACCGGACGCCAGCCAAACCCTAAGAATATGGGGTATTTACGAAGTTATCACAAGCATAACTGGCAGGGCAGAGTTGATTACCTTGGGTCACACCTCCGGCGGTCATGTACCGCGGTGCGGAGGGCGGTGCAGATTCCATCTCAAATTCTGTCATGCCGACCGGAGCAAGATCATTCGCGCAGCGAATGATCTTGCGGAGTGGAGGGACCTGCTGTTCCGGGATAATCTTACGATTCGATGTTAAAAACCCCGCCCAAGCGAGCTTGGACGGGGCGCCTTCAAACTCCGTTACTTCACAAACTCCCAACGATCGCCCGTCATCACCAGGCTCGCGGTGTCCGAAGGATTCGCCGCCAGCGCCGTTGCAATGCTGGGATACGCCGTCTTCATCTCCTGGGAATTAGCCCATTCTGGAACATTCGCAATCTTGTAGTGATAGCTGACATCGACGGTCTTGGCGCCTGCCCCATTTGTGCCAACCGTCGAGTTGTCGATGGAGGTCACTTCCCTGCTTCCATAGCAGAAGTTTCCATAGCCGGGCTGTGAGGAATCAGGCGTCCAGGAGGTCCGGCCTTTGTCTGAAAGGTCGTAGTTGTTCACTTGTTTGGAGGCGATGATGAGCACTTTTTTCTCGGCCGTGGTGCGGGTCAGCAACCCTTCCTGGGTGAGCGCGTCGTAACCTTCAGTTTTCGCGTCGTCAGAAGTTGCTGCCTGGACAGGAAATTTCTTCGCATCAGACCAGATGCAAGTGGGAAAGGCCTTGAAGTGATTATTGATGGCCGCTTTGTAGTTAAGATCGCTATTGTCAGTTTTACTGCAGGCTGCCGTCATCAGCATGGCCAGGCACAACACAAGGGCGCGATTCCGTATCCGATGAACCTTCATGAGTTCTCCTTTGGAAAACTGCTACCCGCGATTTCGCAAGATTTATAGGCTGGCGCAGGCTTAGAAGACGGTTTGAGCTTTAAGGTTGGACGGCCACATCAATCAGATTGTCATCGGGAACCCGGTCCACCAGCAACAACAGCGGATCAATTCCAGCTTTGGCGGGAAGCTCATCGGTGGTGAAGCTGTAACTGGACTTGCCGGTAGTCATGTGTATCCGCTCGCGGTGCAGGACCTTGCCAAAGCGCTTGCCCTTTTCGGGAGCGGCCAGGGCCCCAACTTCGATCCAGTCGTTCACCGGAACTTCGGTTTCGTTGCCTTTCTCGTCGGCTTTAAATTTGCGCGCTTCGGTTTCGACGGTGACCAGGTATTTTCCGCCGGCTCCCTTGTGGGCTGTCGCGGTCACGGCTCGATTGGAAAATAGCGTGATGTCATAAAACAGGTCGCTGATGAGATATTGCAGTTGCGGCGGAGTCTCCTCGCGCAACGCATCGACCAGCGCATACGAAGTGGGATACGGTGGCGGCGCATATCGATATTGGTTCAGAACTTTGCGCACCGCCCGGTTCACCGCGTCCTCGCCAATCATCTCGCGCAGGTAGTACATCACGACACTGCCCTTGCGATAGTGGATGTATCCCTGCGACGCCTCGACCCGCAGTAACGGACGCTCTTTCAACAATTCGGCGCCGCGGCTGCGCAGGTAATTGTCCATTTCGTACTGCATGAACTTGCGCATGGTGTCGCGGCCGTATTCTTTTTCCATGGTCATCAGGGCCGAATACTGGGCCAGCGTCTCCACCAGCAGCGTAGCCCCCTGCATGTTCGCACCGACCTCCTGATGTCCCCACCATTGATGGGCCATCTCATGCGCCACCACGTAAAAGACCATGTCGATGTCGTCCGGTTTCTCGATGCTGGCGATGAAGCCGATCGACTCGGAGTACGGCATGGTCCCGGGAAAAGCCTCGGCGAACGAGGCCAGGCGGGGGAATTCGATGATGCGCGCCTCTTTCTGAGGATACGGACCGAAGTTGGTGGTGTAGTACTCGAAAGACTTTTTCACCGAGTTGAGCATCTTCGGCACGTTCCAGGGATGCTCTTTCAGGTAGTACACCTCAATGCTGATTCCGTTCCACTCGCTGCGGGCAACCTCGTAACGCGCGGACAGGAACGAGTAGTAATTCAGACCGGAATGGTCGAGTTTGTACTGGAAATAGCGGCGCCCATTTTCGTTCCACTCGCGTTGCAAAGATCCGGGAGCGATGGCGATCTGGTCAGGCGAGGTGCTGATCACGGTTTCGACGTTCACCCAGTCAGAGTTGTTGCTGATGTAACTGTCGCGGCAATCGGCGTCGCAGTTCTTTTCGAGCGCCGGCATCAGATCTTTTTCCTTGAGTCCAAAACGCTTGCGTTTGTTTTTGTCTTCTAATTCGTTGCCCGCCTGGTATCCAATTTGGGGAACGATCTGGCTGTGGATGAAGGTGCCATTGGGCAGGACGGCGCGGTTGGTCAGAGTGTTTTCGAATCCCCGGACCTCGGTTTGCAAGGTGAAATGCATCACGCGCGACTCGCCCGGCTGCATCGGTGTGGTCAGCGCGTAAATCCGATAGAGCAAACGCTGGTCATCGTGAGACAGCTTAGCGTCTGGTATCTCGATCGTGGTTTTGTAATCCTTGTCCAGCGTGAAATGCACTTCAGTCAACGGCTTCGAAGTCTGGTTCACGATGGTCTGCTGTCCACGCATGGTCATGTTGCGCGATTCGGGATACAGATCAATCGCATACTTCACGTCGATGACTCGCGGCTCAGGCTGCTTTTCGAACTTCTTGTAGGTCTTCTCGTAGTCGGCCTGCAGGCGGTCGCGGTCATTTTCGCTTCGCACGGTATTCAGAACTTTGGTGTTGTAGAAAATCCAGGCGCCGCTGGCTACGAAACAAAGTGCGGATGCCACAGCGACAAAGCGCACGGCCCCGTGATAACGCAAGCGCGCGTTCCGGATGCGGCTGCGCCAGCTGGTTTCACGGCCCCGTTGCCATAACAGGATTGTGGCCGCCGCCAGAAAAACACAAAACGCCGTCCAATAAAACATGAACCACAGCCAGCTCTGGAGGAACGGAGCGTACCCGAAGAAATCCGAGTAGGTCATGGTCTGGGCCTGCCCGAATTGGACGAGGTAAGTCGCAACATGCAGCGGCGACCAGATGAACGTGGTCAGGAGCAGGAAAGCGATGTATCCGAAATAGCCTACGTATTTATTGGGCGAGATAACGTGGATAAAAAACGCCAGAACCGCCAGGAAAACGAAACCCAGCAGGTCGATGCCAAACAGGTTCACAACGAAAAGGCCAATCTGGTAGCGGTGATATCCGTGAAAAAACTGCACCAGAAGCGCGGCGCACATCGCCACGGCCAGAATAATGACAATGCTGCTCATCAGGGCGGTGAGCTTCGCGAGGTACGTGGGCCACTCCGGATTGGGCAGCGCATCATGCACTTCGTCGGTGCCACTGTCGCGCTCCTCCCACGCCAGCACGCCGGCGAAGTATGTGATCATGGCGATCAGGAACAGGTAGAGCGTACCCGCGATCACTTCCAGCAGGCGGTACGTGACCGGAAGAAAAGTGTTTCCGAAGCCTTCCGTGTTGCTGTAAATCAACGCCGGCACGCAGTTGAGCAAGGCGAACGCGGTGATAACAACAAACGACGTGGTCTTCACCAGTCGTTTGAATTCAATTTTTACCGTGCCCCAGAATTGCAGCCACTCCGCGGCGGCTCCAAAATTCCGGGCGGCCACCGGAATCACCGCGCTGGTGACCGAAGCGATCTCTTTAGTTTTGACGTTCTTCTTTCTCGGACTTCTTTCCGCGAAACTGAAGCGCCAGTAGGCAAAGGCAAAGACCAGTGCTCCGACTCCCAGCCAGATCAGCCGGTTCCACAGCATGTAGCCGGAGTATCCGATCGAGAGGGTGTTCTTCTCGGCTACGGTCCAATATTTCGTCGTGTACAAAAAAGGATCGATGCCGAAAGGATCGATCAGCGCGGCCAGCTTCTGGTTTTTCAAATCGCTGGTGAGCACGCGCGAAATGCCGTATCCCGCCAGCAGCCCCAGGCTGCCGAGAAATGAGACCACCGTGCTGCGGGTCAATACCGCAATGGCAAAGATAACCGCCGCGATGAACAGCGTGTTGGGAACGGCGAATACCAGAATCGCCTTCCAGTGCGCCGCCCACACCACCGGCCCCCAGCGTTCCGCGTCCACCCAGGGCATGTATTTCGCCGCCAGAATTCCGACGGAAACACCGAGCAACGGAATCACGGCCACCAGCGCGGAGCCCAGAAACCGTCCTGCCAGGTAGTCGATTTTGCGGACAGGAGTGCTGAAAATAATCTGATGAGTGTTGTGAGCGAAATCGCGCGAGGCGGCCGAATTCACGAACGCGGTAGTCATCAGCAGCGTGAGCAGGCTGCACACCGCGTAGAAGTTCTCCACTACCCAGGGGGCGTTGCGGAAAGTATTTTTCAGCGAACTGCCAACTGTGATCTGGTCACTACTGGCTGCCCCGAAGAACATCAAGGCAACGATCAGGAAAAATACCCAGAGCATCCACGAGCGCAGCCAGAACCGGACTTCGAAGCTGAAGAACTGTTTGAACATGGCTGGCCTCAGGCGATTCCGGAGATGCGGCTAAAGAAAACGTCTTCAAGATCGGCGCTCACAGGAGCGAAACCGTCGCCCGGATTCTCAGCAGAATAGATGTGGATGAGCGGCTTTCCAGCAATCAACTTGCTCGAAATAACGCGATAGCGCTGCTCGTAGTCTTTGACCTCGGACTTGGCCACCGATTTCTGCCAGATGCGTCCTTCGAGCGATTTCACAGCGTCATTGGGCGCGCCGGAAAACAGCACCTTCCCTTGATGGATGATCGCCATGTTGGTGCACAACTCCATCACGTCTTCGACGATGTGCGTGGAGAGAATTACGATGACGTCTTCGCCGATCTCCGAGAGCAGGCTGTAGAAGCGATTGCGTTCGCCGGGATCGAGGCCGGCCGTCGGCTCATCCACGATGAGCAGGCGCGGATTGCCCAGCAGCGCCTGCGCGATCCCAAAACGCTGCCGCATGCCGCCCGAAAATCCCGACAACGCCTTCTTGCGATGTTCGTAAAGATTGGTGCGGTTGAGCAGCGCCTCCACCGTATCCTTGCGATGCGTCGAGTCGGTGATGCCCTTCAGCAAGGCCAGGTGGTTGAGCATCTCCTGCGCCGAAGTTCGCGGATAGACGCCAAACTCCTGGGGAAGATAGCCCAGAGTCTTGCGCAGTTCCTGTTTCTGGCGCAGCACGTCGAGCGATCCCAGATGGATCTGCCCGCTGTCAGGATCCTGGAGCGTCGCGATCGTGCGCATTAAAGTGGACTTGCCCGCCCCGTTGGGGCCAAGCAATCCATACATGCCCACGGGAATCGTCAATGAGACGTTGTCCAGCGCGCGCACGCCGTTTTTGTAAACTTTGGACAGATTCTGAATCTGCAATTCCACGAAGATTCGCTCCTCGGACGCCGGCAGGGCGTCCTCGACTCAATACGTGGTCACCAGCACAATAGTTCCCTGTCTTGTGAGAATGCACCGAGGGAAGGCCGGGATTTTGTACTCTCTCCCGAGGCTTGTCAAGCGGATGTGGGGCGGACAATCTTGTCCGCCGCCTTTGAAGCTGGTTGCAGATTTGATTTTGTGTTGTTCCGTCCAGATGAGAGATCCTGCACACACTCAACGGCAAAAGCGGCGGACAGTGTCCGCCCCACACCGCTTGCCCGACCCTCGACCCCGCCTGTAGCATAGAGGTTCACGCATTTTTCCCTGCAACTCAGGAGAGTTATGGCAACCGATACTCTGACCAGTCCGCCCGCGCTCGGGAGCAGCAATCCGACCAGGGTTTACAAGAACTTCATCGACGGCGAGTGGGTGGAATCCTCGACCGGAGAGACTTTTGAAAATCGCAATCCCGCCGACACGCGCGACGTAGTCGGCATCTTCCAGAAATCCGCGAAGGCAGACGTGGAAAACGCCGTCGAAGCCGCCCGCAACGCCTATGCAAAATGGCGCCTGGTGCCGGCCCCGCGCCGCGCCGAAATCGTCTTCCGCGCCGCCGAAATGTTGCTCGAGCGCAAGGAAGAATATTCCCGCGACATGACGCGCGAAATGGGCAAGATTCTTAAGGAAACCCGTGGCGACACTCAGGAAGCCATCGACACCGCCTACTACTTTGCGGGCGAAGGCCGCCGCCTGTTCGGGCCAACAACGCCGTCGGAGTTGCCCAACAAGTTCGCTATGGCGGTGCGGACTCCCATCGGCGTGTGCGGCATGATTACGCCGTGGAATTTCCCCATGGCGATTCCTTCGTGGAAGCTGCTGCCGGCTATTGTGTGCGGCAACACCTGCGTGATCAAGCCGGCGCAGGACACGCCGCTTTCCACTTACAACCTAGTGCGCACCCTGTCGGATGCCGGCGTTCCCAAGGGCGTGATCAATATCGTAAGCGGCTACGGGCCTGAGGTTGGAGGGCCGCTGACGGAGCACCCCGAAGTCCGCGCCATCTCGCTGACCGGCTCGACCGCGGTCGGGCGCATTGTCGGCACCACCGCCGCCAAGAGCTTCAAGCACTGTTCGCTGGAGTTGGGCGGCAAGAATCCCATGATCGTTCTCGACGACGCCAATCTTGATCTCGCTATTGAAGGCGGCATCTGGGGCGCCTTCGGCACCACCGGCCAGCGCTGCACCGCAACCAGCCGCATCATCGTGCAGAAAGGTGTTTATGCCGAGTTTGTGGAACGCTATGTGGAATGGGCTAAACGCCTGAAAGTTGGGAACGGCATCGACGAGAGCACCGAGATGGGCCCGGCGATCAACGAGGGCCAGCTGAAGACTGACCTCAACTACGTGGAAATCGGTAAGGCGGAAGGCGCAAAGCTGAAGTGCGGAGGCAACCGCCTCGATCAGGGCGAATACCAGTACGGCTATTTCATGGAGCCGACAGTTTTCGTCGATGTGGATCCCAAGATGCGGATCGCGCAAGAAGAAATTTTCGGGCCGGTTGTGTCCATTATCCCTTGTGAAGATCTGGAAGACGCCATCGCCATCGCCAACGGCATCGAGTACGGACTGTCATCCGCGCTCTATACGAAAGATGTGAACAAGGCATTCGTCGCCATGCGCGACCTCCACGCCGGCATCACGTATATCAATGCTCCGACCATCGGCGCAGAAGTGCATTTGCCATTCGGCGGCGTCAAAGCCACAGGCAACGGCCATCGTGAAGGCGGCATGGGCGCGATTGACTTCTACAGCGAGTGGAAGGCGGTGTACGTGGATTACTCCGACCGATTGCAGAAGGCGCAGATCGATAGAGTGGATTAAACCCGTCGTTGGCCGTTGGTCGTTGGCTTTAGAGCCTTGGTGTAAACGGAGCCCCATGCCGAGCACGCAAATCCGTGAAGTCGCAGCCGCCCAGCGCCTCGACAATGTCCGTTACGCCATACGCGATCTGGCGTCGGTGGCGGACGAAGTCACGCGCCAGGGCCACAAAGTCCTGGCCCTTAACGTGGGCGACCCGAATATCTTCGATTTCAAGACGCCGCCGCATCTGATCGAAGCCGTGCATAAGGCAATGCGAGAAAACAAGAATGGCTACGCGCCGTCTCCGGGCATACCTGAGGCGCTCGAAGCCATCCGCGGTGACGCTGCGCGCAAGGGCATCTCGACCATACAGGACGTGTTCGTGACTTCGGGAGCCAGCGAAGCGGTGGATATCTGCCTGACGGCGCTGGTCAATCCGGGGGAACATATTTTGACTCCCAGCCCGGATTATCCGCTGTATTCGGCGGTGCTCTGCAAACTCGGCATTGCGGTCACGCCGTACGATCTGAACGAAGATGACGCATGGCAGCCCGACCTGATCGACATCCAACACAAGATCAATTCGCGCACTCGCGCCATCGTGCTGATCAGCCCCAATAATCCCACAGGCGCGGTCTGCTCCCGCCGTATGCTGGAACAGCTGGCTGAACTGGCACGCCGCAACAACCTGGTCATCTTCGCGGATGAAATTTACGACAAGCTGATTCTTGACGAACCGGAGAAGCAGCACATCTCGATCGCAGCCGTTGCCCCTGATGTTCCGGTCGTGACTTTCGGCGGACTGTCGAAAAATTATCTCGCTCCCGGATGGAGAATCGGATGGGGAGTGGTCAGCGGCGACGCGGCCGCTGTGAAGCCCTACGTGGAAGGCATCCATCGCCTTCTGCGCGCGCGCCTGTGCGCGAATCACCCTGAACAATATGCAATCGCGCCCGCGCTCGATGGGCCGCAAGACCACCTGGCGGAAGTGCGCAGCAAGCTTCGCGCCCGCCGCGATCTCACCGTGCAGTGGTGCAATGCCACACCGCGCCTCAGTTGTGTGCCTCCGCGCGGTGCGTTTTACGCCTTCCCCCGCATTGACATTCCTGAGGGTGACGACGTCTTCGTGAAGGAATTATGCCGGGCAAAACACGTACTTGTGGTTCACGGCTCCGGCTTCGGCCAAAAGAAGGGTACTCATCACTTCCGCATCGTTTTCCTGCCTGACGAACCGACGCTTTCGAAGGCCTATCAGTCAATTGGAGATTTCATCACTGAAAGATACAAGTAAAAATTTGGGCGCGAGCGTCTCGGTTCTGCGGCAGTGAGCCAGGTTTCGTTTGGGTGTCCGGATTCAGTTTCGCGGGAGACTGGATCGCCCGGTGGGAAATCCCGGCCAGGTTTGGCATAATAGTCACCAAAGATGATGGGTTACCGCGATGACGGAAGGTTAAAAAGAGAAACAGGGCGCATCCCATTCTCTTGGCCTTTCCACGGAAATCTGCTTAAATCAGCTCACAGCCTTCCCCCTCGAAAGTCCATGTGATCGACATCCATAGCCACATCCTGCCTCAGGTGGATGACGGCCCGAAGTCCTGGGACACGTCGCTTGAAATGTGTCGCATGGCCGCCGATGACGGCATTGAGCACATCGTAGCCACTCCGCACGCCAACGAACGATATCAATATAACCGGCAGCATCTGGCCAGCAATCTTGAGTATCTCAAGGTGCTGGTAGGCAAGGCCCCGAAGTTGAGCCTGGGATGCGATTTCCATCTTTCTTACGACAACCTGCGCGAAGTCATGGTTTCGCCGGAGCGTTACACCATCGAAGGCAGCCACTATCTGCTCGTGGAATTGAGCAACTACAGCATTCCGACGCAAATCAACGATTACTTCACGCGCATGGCCGACGTCGGCGTTATTCCCGTAATCACCCACCCCGAGCGCAATCCCATCCTGCAGCAAACTCAGGAGCGCGTGCTGCAGTGGATCGACCAGGGCTGCGTGGTGCAGGTGACCGCTTCAGCGGTTACCGGAGGGTGGGGACAAAAAGTTGTGCGCGCCGTCGAGTGGCTGCTCGAACGGGACGCCGTACATGTGATGGCCACGGACGCACACGATACCAAACACCGCCCCCCATCGCTTTCCGCGGCGAGAGAAAAAGTCGCGAAACTTTGCGGCGACGAAGTGGCACGGGCACTGGTCGATGACAACCCCCGGGCCGTCATCAATGACCGGCCGCTCCCATACTTACCCAATCCAGTGATTAAAAATGTTCGGCGCAAGTAGCGCGTGTGAGACTCTTCCCCGCCGCCCTTGAGTTTGATTGGCCGCGAGTTGATCTGAGCAGTCTTGTGCTAGATGCTTAGTTCTGGTTCTTTAATTTAGTTCTGGTTCTTAATTCTTAGTTCCTAGTTTCTGGTTCTTAGTTCTTAGTTTCTGATTGGTTACTTCTTTGGCAGGGTTTCAGCGGGGGCCTGTTCCAACATGGTTGGGCCGTGAAGCGCTACGGGTTGCGCAGTCATCGCGCTCTCCGGATTCAACAGATGTTCATGGTCGGGGCCCAATCCCATCTTGATCAAAGCCCGGGAATCCGGGACTACCTTGCTTTGCCAGCCGTTGTCCGCCTGGTAGCGCTGCATCGCGCTTTCCGATTTCGCATCCCAGGTTCCGGAGGCGGCGCCATCAAGATAGTGTTCGCGGATCAGTGCTTCCTGAATCTCGCGGGCGCGGACGGGATCGATCTTCTGTTGTCCATGGCGCGAACTCGCGCTCTTGCGCGACTTCTTGAGTTTGGAGTGGGTAGAAACGTTCTGCAGAGTCGCGGAAGATTTCTTCGTCGTCTGCGCCGGAAGGATGCTGCAGGTCAGCAGGACAGCGCACCCCGCGCTTATCCATGCAGCCGAAATGGAGCCATCCAGTCTCAAAATCGTGGCCAGAAGTAACTTCCTTGCAATCCGAAGATAATTCCGGATCGAGCAGGCAGGGTAACCCATTGCGGAGACGCCTGCCACCCCTATTTGTGCCAGTCTCCAGTTACGGAAGTGTACCGGCCAAAAAGATGGTTCCACCGTCGCGGCCCGCGCCCCTTTGGCGGACCAAAAATACCACGTCCTGGCCGCTCTTCAATGTACCGGAAACGCGGTTGAACTGGTCCTCGCCGTCCACCGGCTGTTTGTTGATTTCGAGGACGATATCGCCCCGGCTCAAACCTACATCCTCGGCAAACGATCCGGCCTTCACGTCCTGGACAATTACACCTTTGCCGGCGGGGACATCGAGACGATCCGCCATCTCCTGATTCAAGCTTTTGACACTCAGGCCGAGTTTGCTTTCTTTGGGTCCGGCCTCGGGGCCGCCTTCATCCTCGTCGCCCAGGCGGGCGGCGAACAACTTGGCACGGTCAGCGACCGTGGCCGTCAATTCCTGCTTCTTGCCGTTGCGGATGAAACCCACCACAATTTTCGACTGCGGCTTGCGCGCGGCGATGTCGGCAACAAGTTCATCGCCGTTTTTCACCGGCTTGCCATCCACTGAAACAATCGTGTCTCCAACTTTCAACCCCGCCTGCTCCGCCGGACTGCCCGGAGTAACATCCGAGATAACCACGCCCGAGCCCGTGCCATACACGCGGGCAATGGCAGGATTATCGAGCGCGTTAAACATGATGCCGATCGAACCGCGCGAGACCCTGTGGTCTGGGCCCACCAGCTGGTTGTAAACCTGGGCCACGGTATTCGAGGGCAGGGCAAATCCCACACCGGCGTAAGCGTTGGTATCGGTAAGGATGGCAGTGTTGATGCCGATGACTTCGCCGCCCATGTTAACCAGCGGACCCCCGGAGTTGCCCGGGTTGATGGCAGCATCGGTCTGAATAAAGGACTGGAATTGACGCTGGGGCACGATGTTGCGGCCCTTGGCGGAAACGATTCCCGCGGTCACGGTCTCCTGCAATCCAAATGGGCTGCCAACTGCCAGGACCCAGTCCCCGACTTGCATGCTGTCGGAATTGCCCAGTTTCGCCGTGGGAAGGGGCTTGTCGCTTTCGATCTTGATCACCGCCAGATCCGTTTCCTGATCCGAGCCCACCACTCGCGCGTCACGCAGCAATCCCGGCGGGTCGTCCTGCAGCTTCACTCGAATCCGGTCCGCCTTCTCGACTACGTGGCGATTGGTCACGATGTAACCTTTCGCGTCCACGATGACCCCCGAGCCTAGAGACCGCTCGCGCAGAGAACCGCCGTTCGCGCCGCCCTGCCCGCCCTGTCCGCCTTGACCACCGAAAAAGCGGTCGAAGAAGTCGTCGAACGGATTCGAGTCATCGTCTCCACCCGGCGCGCCTCGGCGGCGGCGCGGCGTCTTGATGGTGGATTCCGTATTGATATTCACCACGCTGGGTTCGAGTTGCTTGGAGATCTGGGCGAACTGGTTCGAGAGTACTTGCGGCGAAGGCACAGTCAACATCGCCACGTCGGAGGAGGATGACTTCTTGTCCTGGCCCTTGACCCCGGATGAGATAACCGTGCCGATCAGAATGCCGACGCTCAGAGTGATCAGGATAGAAATGCTGTACGCGAGGCGGTGCGCCTTCAAACGTACCCAAAGAGCGCTTGCACGCTGATTCATTGTGACTTCCTCCGCATAGAACCTGCCCTTGTCGATTATACCTTTCCGTTTATGGCCGCCGCTAACCAACCGCCACTGACCAAGCGCCGCTGACCAAGTAAGCTGACCAAGTAAAGAGAGTTAGACGCAAATTCCAGGAAAAGTGTTGCGGACCCAATGTGGGCGGGAACGGCATTCACCCCCGGTAGGTGGCGCTAAGATTATCCGTGCTGGCTGGGCACTGCGGCATGGTCCGGAGAAACCGCCATCGACTCTGCGCCAGCCTTCTCCTCCGAGATAAGAAGTCCCGCCAGGATGCATGCTGCTCCCGCTCCGGCACGGGCGCCCAACCGTTCTCCCAGGAAAATGAAGGATGTGAGCCAGGCAAATACGGGCTCGAGAGTAAAGATGAGAGCTGTGTGCGTAGCCGGAGTAAATTGCTGCGCCCAGGCCTGAATGGCAAAAGCCAGCGCCAGGCTGAGGAAGCCGGTGATCCCGATTCCCCAGATCACGCGCGGAGACCAGACGACGTAGACATGCTCTGCAAGCGGAACGGTCACGATCATCAGAATGGCGGTCATTGCTACTTGAATCACGGTGATCTGTTGCCATCCCTGAGTTCGGGTCGCGTGCCCGATAAGAATGATGTGGAAGGCGAACACGAGTGCCGCGCCCAATGTAAGCAGGTCTCCTTTGTTCATGCTGTGCAGATTGAATCCGGCGCCGGTTGATGCCGGAACGGTCAACAGGAACAAGCCGGCAAACGCAAGCACCACGCCGGCGCCGGTCCAGCGATTGAGTCTGCGCTTCCAGAACAACGCCAGCAAAACGGGAACCAGGACAACCGAAACCCCAGTCAGGAAAGCCGATTTTGATGGCGTCGTATATTTCAGGCCCACAGTCTGAAGTTCGTTGCCGGCAAAGAGAAACACTCCAACCAGCAGCCCGGAGCAGAGCGAACCGGAGCTTAAACGTCCCAACTCGCGGTGGAAGACCGCAGCGAGCACGACCGCAGCCAGGCTCATGCGCACCGCATTGAAAAAAAGTGGAGAGACATCCGCCAGAGCATTTTTGATGACGACAAAATTCGAGCCCCAGATAAGAGTGATCAGAACCAGCAGGATGTGGGCTTTGAGCGAGCGGGACACGCGCCTAGAGTAGCAGACATGAAACCGGGAACGACCCCGTAGGCTCTGCTGGACACGACAACTTCATTTGGCTTCGTACACCGTTTTTCCGCCCAGCACGGTGCGCAGAACCTTGGTTCCCAGAATCTTTTCGGGCGGGACCGATGTGATGTCGGTATCAAGGACAACCAGGTCCGCGAGCATGCCGGGCGCCAGCGTGCCTTTATCTTTTTCGGCGAACTCGGCGAAGGCCGATCCCGTTGTGTATGCCGCAATCGCCTGCTCCATGCTCAACTTCTGCGCGGGATAGTATTCTTTGTTTCCAGCTTCACTCTTGCGCGTGACGGCGGCGTAGAGACCGCGGAAAGGCGCCACCGGTTCGACGGGGTAATCGGTTCCGAAGGCGAGTGTGACACCTTTCTTGAGAAAAGCCGCCCATGCGTAGGAATATTCCGCGCGCTTCGGACCCAGTCTCGTCTCGGCCCAATTCATGTCGATAAGCAGATGGCTGGGCTGCATGGATGCAATGATCCTGAGTTGCTTGAACTGTGCTACCTGCCGCGGGTTGGTCACTTGCGCGTGTTCGATGCGCAGGCGGAGGTCAGGGATGGCCGAGCCTTGCCCGGACAAGCTTTGGCCAGCTTGGTTTGGCGCGGCCTGGTTTGGTGTGAGAGCGCTGCCGACACGGTCTGGCGCGGTGGCGGTCGCGAAAGCCTCCAGTGCCATCTGTATTCCTTTATCGCCGATGGCATGGAAGCCGATTTGAAATCCGGCCTTCACTCGCTCTTGCGTCATCCGGGTGAGGACGTCTTGTTCGTACCGCGGCAGTCCGGAATTGGTTGGGTCATCGGCGTAGGGTTCGATTAACGCCGCCGTCCGCGAGCCCAGCGATCCGTCCATGAAACCCTTGAGCATTCCGGTGTGCAGCATGTTGTCCGACTGAGAGTGCGCCGAGCGATGCTGCTGCAGAAGCGGCAGAGGATCGTCGAAGGCCAGCCACTCCGTGATCCGGGCGGTCAATTTGCCTTCGCGCTCGATCTCTTCAAATATCTGGAAGTCGTCCCAGGCCAGTTTCGAATCTGCGGGATTGGAATTGTCCTGCGCCGAAGTGATGCCGCTGCGGGCTAACTCCTGCAGCCCCGCTTCGATCGCCTGCCGGCGCCTGTCGTGATTCGGTTTCGGAATCACAACGTCCACGGCATGGGAAGCAGTTTCACGCAGAATGCCGGTGGCCTGGCCCGTGGCATCACGATCGATCTTGCCGCCCGGCGGATCTTTGCTGGCGACGGTAATACTCGCCAGCTGAAGGGCGCGAGTATTGGCCACTGCGATGTGTCCATCCACGCGCGCCAGAAATACCGGATGGTCGGTGGTCACTTCGTCGATGTCCCATCGGCTGGGCAGCTCTTTGACCGGCCATAGCGTCTGGTCCCAACCGCCGCCCACGATCCACTCACCCGGCCCGACGTTTTGCAGCCGCGCCCGGATGCGGTCACGGAACTCGGTCAGCGACTTCACCCCGATCAGGTCAACCGTCAGACGCTGAAAACCCGCGTCGGCCAGATGCATATGCGCATCGTTGAATCCGGGCATCGCAAAATGCCCGCCCAGGTTGATGACCTCGGTTGACGGCCCTTTCAGCTTAAGGATTTCGTCGCCCCGGCCCACCGCCTCAACCCGTCCATCGCGCACGGCCAGCGCCTCCGCACGCTGAACCGAACGAAACGAAGAAGCGTCCACAACGCCGGTGCAAATATTCCCGTTCAGGAAGATGACGTCCGCCTTCGGTGAATTCCCCTGGGATTGATTGGAACGGGGTTGAGGAATGCTTTGCGCTCCCGCCGCAGAAACTGCCGCCAGCAGAAAAGCAAAATACTTTACCTTCACAGAGCCACTCCCGCGAGTCCGAGCAGAGCCAGCAGGATGCGCTTGAGCCCAAGCTCGCGCCCTCCGCAGTCAAACCATTCCTGCAGGGTATGCGCGCCGCCGCCCGCGCCGCCCGCGCCGATGGCAATGGCTTCGAGTCCGAGCGAGAGAGGAATATTGGCGTCGGTGGAAGCGCGTTGTACCTGGGCCGCATTGCCCAGCTGAGAGTCCACAGCCCGAATCACCTGGAGAATGCGGGCGTGAGGATACAGCTCGCCCGCCGGACGATTGCCGATGACCACCACCTCGCTGCTGAGGCCGAACGGCCGGCGCCGCGCAGCGGTCCCGGTATCGGTCGCCCGCGTTTCGACTTCTACCGCCTGGTCGAGTGCCTGCCGCAGGGCACGCTCCAGCCGTTCTATTTCTGCCATCGACGTGGAGCGGATATCCACGCGCATGCTGGCCGACTCCGGAATCGAATTTACCGAAGTTCCGCCTCGAATTACACCCACGTTGAAAGTGGTTTTCGGCGACACCGGGACCGGTGTTTGCGCGAAGGCATGAATCGCCCGCGCCAGAACCACTATAGGATTCGGTGAACCGAAATCGCTCCAGGAATGCCCACCCGGGCCGCGCACGATCACCTCGAAGCGGCGGCTGCCCAGGGCTTCGGCCACGATGGTGTCTGCGCCGGCTCCGTCGAGCACCAGGCTGTAGTGGATTGCATCTTTCCAGCGCGGCTGGGAAAAAATGTGGCGCATGCCCCGCAGGTCGCCCTCGCCTTCCTCTCCCACGTTGCCGATGAACAGGACGGGCAGTGCGTGCCGGATGCGCACGGCGCGCATTGCCGCCACCATCGCCAGCATCGCGATGACTCCGGCACAATTGTCGGAGACGCTGGGCCCGTAAAGCCGGCTTCCCTGCTGCCGGATGTTGAGCGGCGTGCCCGCCGGGAAAACCGTGTCCAGGTGGGCGCTGAGCGAGACGTGTCCGTGGCCGTGACCGGGGTGCGTACCGAAAACATTGCCGACTTCGTCGCTGTGAACGGACTGCAATCCCAGCTCGCAAAATTTGTCGGCCAGCCACTGGCCTCTCGCGCTTTCACCGAAGGGAGGAGCTGGAATTCGCGCCAGTTCCACTTGCCACTGTGCAAACTGCGCTTCCTGAGAGCGAAACCAGGTGAATGCGGAACGAACTTCAGGCAATGAGCACAGGTGCGCGACTTCCTGTTGTACGCCTGGAAATAGCTCCGATAATTCGGCTTGCGATCGAGGCATGTGGAATGCAGCCGTTGGTCGTTCGGTTTTCGGTCGTTGGTCCTTGGTCGTTGGCTTAATGCCCAACGACGCGATGACGATGGAAGAATTAAAGGCCAAGGGTTAAAGGCAAACAACCAACGGCCAAGGACCAACGACGTGTTCACTCATCTTACAACGCAAGCCCGGCCGTTGAACGTGGCAATCTATCAGTTCCTGTGTCGCGCCGGCCTCCGGCCGGCCCGATGGGTGGGCGGGACGCCGGCGCTACAAGACTACGGCTTCAGGCACTCGCGGATTTCTGCATCCGAGAGGGTGTGATCGGAGTTTTTGGCGCGCTGGAAAATGCGATCCACCAGGTCATCGCTTGCAGCCACGCCGTGCCGCTCCAGCCAGAACATCACATTCGACTTTCCGCTCATGGGCCCGATGTCGATGATCTGTTCCAGCCCGAACATCTGCGCTGGCACGCCGGAGTAAACGGCATCCGCCAGTTCGACGTCTTTCTTTTTGTAGGCCTTGATGACCGCCGCCGCATGCACGCCGGTTGCGGTACGGAATGCATCTTCTCCGACCACCGGATAATTTGCCGGGATGGGCACGCCGCTGGCCTTCGACACCGCTGCGCAATATTCCTTCAACTTGCTGAGGTCCTGCTCTTGCCACGGCGGAATCCCCATGAGTTTCAGGTTCACCAGCATCTGGTCCATCTGGGTGTTGCCCACGCGTTCGCCGACTCCCAGCGCGCAGGCGTGTACGCAGTGGGCGCCGGCCAGCAGCGCGGCCATGGAATTCGCAACCGCCAGCCCGCGATCGCAGTGCCCGTGCCAGTCCACGCGGATGTTTTCTCCGGAAGGCTTGACGACTTCTTCCAGCACAAAGCGCACCAGGGCGAAGGCCCCCACGGGCGTGGCATGTCCGGCAGTATCGCAAATCACGATCGCGCGGGCCCCGCAGTTGATGGCAGCGGTGTAGAGCTGCTTGACCATGGAGGGATCGCAGCGCGTCGTGTCCTCGGTGACATACATCGCCTCGAGGCCCAGTGAGACCGTGTAGGTCACGGCTTTTTCCGTGGTCTTGAGCAGAAAGTCGTCGGTCCAGTTTTCGGTATACCGGCGAATCGGGCTGGATCCGATGAAAGTGGCTGCCTGGATGTTCAGCCCCGTGCGTTGCACCACGCCGGCGATGGGCAGAATGTCATTCTCGACTGTTCGCGCCGCGCAGTTGGCGCCAATCTTCATCTTGTTGCGGACAATCTCGTATGCCAGCGCTTCACAATCGGCAAGCGCACGCGGCCCCGCCCCGGGCAGTCCCAGGTCGAGGGAGTTGATGCCCAAAGCTTCCATCAAGTGCAGGATCTGTATCTTCTCGGCGATCGAGGGATCGCGCACCGATGGCGACTGCAAGCCGTCGCGCAAAGTCTCATCGTTAAGCAGGGCTTGGCCGATGGGCTTCAGTTGGCCGGAGCCGATCTGGTTCCAGTCGTAGATGAGTTCGGAAGGTTTCACGGTAAAGCCCAGAAAAAATCTCGTGATCCTGCTTGCGATTTGCAGCTAGCCTGGCTGGCCAGCCCTCTGCGGATCTTTTTGCGGAGCGACGATCTCGCCGTCCCGCATGTGGATGATGCGATCGCCGTAGGCGGCCGCCTCGGGGTTATGCGTGATCATAAGTACAGTCTGGCCGAGCTCACGGTTGGAGTGCCGCAACATGGCCAGCACGATTTCTGAATTCCTGGAATCCAGATTGCCGGTTGGTTCATCGGCCAAAACGATAGCCGGCTTGTTAATCAGCGCCCGAGCCAAAGCCACTCGTTGCTGCTCACCGCCGGAGAGTTCGGAGGGTCGATGGTGCAATCGTTTGTCCAGTCCAAGCAGGCCCACGATTTTATTGAAGTAGCCGGCATCGCGGGCCCCGTTTGCGCCCGCAATATCCAGCGCGATATCGATGTTGGATTGGGCATCGAGCGTGGGCAGCAGATTGAACTTCTGGAACACGAACCCAATTTTCCGTTTGCGCAGTTGGGTGCGTTCGGCATCGGAGAGCTCCGCGAAATCATCGCCATCGATGACGACGTGACCCGAGTCGGCGCGGGTCAATCCGCCCAGCAGGTAAAAAAGCGTCGATTTGCCGCTGCCCGATGGGCCTACAACGCTGACAAACTCACCCTTTTCGACTTTAAAGGAGATGCCCCTGAGGGCGGGAACATCAATTTTGCCCACGCGGTAGGTCTTGCGCAACTCCACGGCTTCGATAAAGGCAGGCATCCAACTGATTGATATTACACGAAGCACAGGGAGAGACGGGAGAGAACGAGGCTCACGCGGCGCCGAGTTGTCCGGCGGCTTGCGCCTTGGTCTGGACGCGTTTGGGACCGCGCTTGCGCACCAGCAACAAGCGGATGCGCTCCAGCAAATCCACCGGCGAATACATGCCCTTGGGCAGGAAGACGTCCGCCCGCGTGTCGCGATCGTAGAATCGCACTTTTCCGGAGAGCAGAATGGCGGGAGTCTGGGGCGACAGATTCTTGATGGCATCGATGAGCTTGCTGCCATCGACGCCGGGCATAACCAGATCGGTAAGCACCAGATCCACGCCGCCTTTTTTGAAACGCTCCAGGGCTTCCTCGCCGCCGCCGCACGCGATCACGCGGTAGCCGCGGGTTTCGAGCATAACCTTGCGGATGGAAAGGGACTGTTCGTTATCGTCAACACAAAGAATGGTTCGTTTCGGCTTCATTCCGCCTTTTGGGGTCACGACAGCGGCTGCACGTAACCAGGCCGCTATTGAGATGGAAAATTTTTTGAAAGCGAAACAAGATGCTAATGGCCGATGCGCCGACTGTAAAGTGTCGCCGATGCTAATGGTCAGTTGGCCCCATTGAAAAATATTTGCGCTTATGCATCTGCCATTTTTTCACGGCAAACAACGTCCCGCGCGTTCAGAAAAAAACTTCGCCACGCAAAACTTCCACAACATTTCCTCCGACCCTGACGTTAACCACTCTGTTATCCACGCGACCCGCGCGCACAAAAATACGGCTGGGCCGGTTGATTTCGACTCCCTGTTCCACCCGCACCTGTTCGTCGGGTTGGGCAACGCCATGCGCGACCATCCAGGCGGCGGCGCAGCCGGCGGCTGAACCGGTGGCCGGATCTTCCCCGCCATACATCAGCATGCGGGCGTGCAAGCGTGCGCCCGGATCCACCGTCTCGCGAGTCACGAAATAGAAAAACTTTCCTCCGCCCGATTGTTGCAAATATTCGGTCGCGCCGGCGAGATTCACTTGCAGACGGCGAATGACGTCCAGCCCTCGCAGGGGAACGATGGTGAACGGCATTCCGGTCGAGACGGTCTGGATCGGCAATGAAGGATCGATGTCGCCGTCCCGCAAGCTGGTGGCGCGCACCACCGTTTCACGATCGTGGATCTGGGCGAAGGTTGGTTCCACCTGCGTCATTTCGCCGAAGACGGGTTGGCCGGCTTTTTCTTCGAAGCGCACCGGGACCCTGCCTACATTCAATTCGAGCGCGATTTCACCCGCTCCGGTCGAACCGCGAAGTTGAAATGCCGTGCCCAGCGTGGGATGGCCGGCAAAGGGGAGTTCTTCCTGCACGGTGAAGATGCGGACTCGAACTCCACGCTCCCGTTCCGCGGCGGGGTCGCGCGGGAAGACAAAGGTGGTCTCGGCGAGATTCATCTCCCGCGCCAGGGCTTGCATTTCCTGATCGCTGAGGCCGCGGGCATCCGGAAAAACCGCCAGAGGATTGCCCTCAAACGGCCGGGCCGAGAAGACATCGAATTGCGCGAAGGAAAAACGGCGAAGGTCGGGACTCATAGCGAATTATTGTAGCGCCAGTCGCGGCTCGGCGAATCTCTGCATCCTGGTCGGCGGTTTTTATCAACTTGCGGATCAAAATCTTGCCTTGCCCGGATCAAAATCATACCCGCAAATGTCGCGCAGGACGGCCGCAGAGTAGATCCAGTTGTCTGATGGCCGGGGTTTGACGTGATTTGGGTCGCCGCGTATTCTAGAGGCTGAATGAAGCAGCGCACCATGCCGGCAGTCCTGTGTTGTTGTAGCCGGATGCCGGGGTGTGGGTAGCGCAGCAAGGTTTTTTCGACACCCACCCGGCCGAAATCGGGTGGGTTTCTTTTTTCTCTGTCCCCCACCCGTTAACGAAAACCTCGGCGGGAGCAGCTCAAGTCCAAAAGTTTCCCAATGAAGGGCAAAATCGACCACTGAGGAGAGCAACCATGAGCACCGACACCGCAATCGCATCCACCCCAAGCGTTCCGCGCATCAACGACGTAGCGCCGGACTTTACAGCCGACACTACGCAGGGCCAGATCCGCTTTCACGAATGGATCGGCGACGGCTGGGCGATTCTTTTTTCGCACCCGAAAGATTTCACCCCGGTCTGCACCACTGAACTCGGCTATATGGCCGGCCTGCAGCCGGAGTTCGCCAAACGCAATACAAAGATTATCGGCCTCAGCGTGGACCCGGTGAGCAGCCACGGCAAATGGGCTGCTGACATCGAAGAAACCCAAGGGCACAAAGTGAATTATCCGATGATTGGCGACCCCGAACTCAAGATCGCCAAACTTTATGGCATGCTCCCCGCCGAAAGTGGGCACACCTCCGAAGGCCGCACGGCAGCCGACAACGCGACGGTGCGTACGGTGTTTGTTGTAGGTCCGGACAAGAAAGTCAAACTACAGCTCAGCTATCCCATGAGCACCGGACGCAATTTCGACGAGGTGCTGCGCGTCCTCGACTCCATGCAGTTGACAGCCAAGCATAAAGTCGCGACCCCGGTAAACTGGAAGAATGGTGACGACGTCATTATTCTGGGTTCGGTTTCGAACGAAGAAGCGCAGCAGAAGTATCCGGCGGGCTGGAAGTCGCCCAAGCCGTATCTGCGTATTGTCGCGCAGCCGAAATAGGCTGCAACGGCTGGCGCCTTCGATTAGAGCGGATCGCTTTCATGTTTTTTGTGAACGGCGATCCGCGGTATTTTCTTCTCTCTCCTTCCCGCGGCATCCAAGGTGAGTGCGTAAAACAGGCAAAACGACCGCTCCAGGCGGAACTGTTCAGCCCTCCCGCCAGCCCGCTTTCTTGTTCGATCTGGACGGCACATTGATCGACAGCGTTTACGAGCACACGCTGGCCTGGCGCGACGCTTTTGAGCGGAAATCGATATCGCTTCCCACCTGGCTTGTCCACCGGCGGATCGGAATGAGCGGCGAATTGCTCGCACACGCTCTGCTTCGCGATGCCGGCCGCAAGGTGAATAAAAAGCTGATCGATCAGCTGGAACAGTTACACAGCCGGGCATTCCAGAAAAGGTGGCGTGAGGTTCGTCCGCTGCCCGCGGCTCGAGAGCTTCTGAATACGCTCTCGCAGTCAGGCGTGCCTTGGGCAATCGCCACCAGCGGGGACAGGGATGGAGCCAGGAAGGCTCTAAAATTGCTGCGCCTCGATGCCGGCATTCCACTGGTCACCAGGGATGAGGTTCAGCATGCCAAGCCTGATCCGGACCTGTTCTTTGCGGCAGCGCGCAAGCTTCGGGCCAGGCTCGAGGACTGCGTCGTGGTCGGCGACAGCATCTGGGATTTGCTCGCTGCGCGGCGCGCCAAAGCTCTGGGAATCGGTTTGCTCTCGGGAGGATTTGGGGAAGATGAACTCATGAAAGCAGGCGCCTACCGCGTGTACAACGATCCGGGCGACTTGCTGGATCATCTCGACGAACTGGGCATTCGCGTCAGTCCCCGATTCCGGTAATTACCGGTCCGGTCTTCGCCCTGCCTTAAGCAACTGTTTATCTCGTAATCGCCATCTGAGTTGCGTCGCTGGCTCTAAATGACAGCGTGGAGGACATATGAGCATCTGGACAATATTGTTCGTGATCCTGTTGGTCGCATGGATTGGCGGATTCACCGTGTTCCATGTCGCCGGTGGCATGATCCATCTGTTGCTGGTCTTCGCAGTGATTTCCCTAATCCTGCACTTCGTGCTGGGAAGACGCGCAGCCGTATAGAGCGAAAGCCCCGGAGCCTGGCTTCGGGGCTTTTGACCTTCAAGTGACCGTGCTCTTCGTTGCCCCTGTGTCCTTGGCGGCGTCCTTCGCATCTTCTTTTTTCATGTTATGCATTGCGGCATTCGAAACTACACGCGTGGCGGTTTCATAACGACCTCCTGCAGATTTGGGACTTGCGTTACGTAGGAGCTCAAGCACGCGGTGCGGCCGCCTTCGAAAGTGCTTTCAGGGACTGGCAAAACTATCAGTCGCCCAGCCAGGCGCCCAGCCCCTGGAGCGGTTCGACATAATCGCAGATGATCTTGGTAGCTCCCACGATGGGTACGGCCAGTATCAAACCCATCGCCCCCCAGATCCAGGCCCAGAACAGAAGCGACAGCGTTATGGCCAATGGATTGAGCCGCAAGCGCCTTCCCACAATCTTGGGATAGAGGACGTTCATGGTGAGCATGTGCAGGCCAACGACCGTAAATAAAATTATGCCGACTCCGCTCTTGTTGAGGATTCCCACCCCCGCGGCCAGCGGCACGAGTAGAGCGAGAAATATCCCCAGGTATGGCACCAGGCTGGCGAATCCGCTGATTACTCCGGCAAAATAAAAATACGGAATACCGAGCCGCCAGAACACAATCGCGCTGACCAGGGCATTAATAATCCCGATCAGTATGTTACCGGCGATGAAACTGCGAATCATGGCGGAAATCCTTCCCACAGTACGGTGGGCCGCCAGCCGGTGCTCCCTGGCAAAGAGCCGCATGGTCGAGGAGTGCGCGTGATCCTTCCACGTGAGCATGAAATAGACCAGAAAGGGAATGAAACTGATCGCGAGAAACACGTCGCCCAAGGTTCCTGAGCCCGCCGAAATTACCCTGGTCAGGCCTGGCGTCTCTTGCACTTCCACCGCAAGTGGAGGTTTACCGGCCCGCGGCGAAGCAATGACCTCCCGCGTGCTCTCTTCGATCCGGTTGGTCTGCGACCGAAGGTCTGCCATGGTGGAGCGTATCTTGCCGGAGTATTTTGGAAGTTGGGTTGCGAAGTCAACAGCCCGGCCGTAGAAAAAGTACATAAGGCCGCCGGCCACACAGACCATCAAGACCACCCCAAACAGCGCCCCGACCGGCCGCGGAATCCGTATCTTGGCCAGTCCGCCCACGAGCAGCTCAAGGACAAACGCCAGCAGCAGCGATACCAGGGTGGTGACCAGAACGAGCTTGAGAAGATAGATGAGCCCAATCACCGCAATGACAGCGACGACGATCTGCGCCACCGATCCAGCCTTGATGGATGCTTGAAGAACCTCGGATTCCTCCGAATCTGGAGGAGTAAGGTCGGGTATCTCGAGGGTCGGGTGCGCGTTTGCGGACGGCGACGCGGGCGACGCCTCGGTTAAACCGGAGTGGAGCGGTGGCAGCGTCAATGCGGCGCCTCCAAAACGAAGATCTAAGAAGCAGTCTGCCGCTAAATCGTTGCCTGTAGAGAGGATTGCTCGCGCCGTTACTTGAACTTCTCGATAGGGCTGGAGGAAAGGCGAGAGGCAGGCACCTGGGACTATGCCACAGACATATCGGGTGCCTGCCCGAACGTAGGGTCGAAAGCAGAAACTAGAAGCATGCATGGAGAATATCGACACCTATGCGAGCGAACAATCAGGTCGATCCGGTAATTTTCGGATCCCGCGCATCGACATCCCTGGCGTAAATCCCACTTTTTCTATTCCTGCTGAAATCCGTCAACCGCGAGCTACTCGGTTTCCTGGGTCTTCGTACAGACAATGCCGGATAGAAAAAGAATGCCCGAATATCAATAATCGAGTAGCCCGAGCGAAAACATGCGGGTGGTTCCGTTTCGTCTGCTGCTGTGTGTTTCCAGCACGAAAGGAAAGCTTGCCACATGCGAATCGCCCAGGTTTCACCTCTCTACGAAAGCGTCCCGCCAAAACTCTACGGTGGAACTGAACGAGTGGTTTCCTATCTAACCGAAGAACTAGTGAGGCGGGGCCATGAAGTAACACTGTTCGCGAGCGGCGATTCCTTGACGGAGGCTCGTTTGGTGCCCGTGTGCAAGCAATCCCTGCGACTGGCGACCGATTGTATTGACCCTTTGGCCCATCACGTCCTGCTGGTGGAGCGGGTGCTGGATGAAAAAGACAACTTCGACCTGATCCATTTCCACATCGACTATCTGCATTTCCCACGCAGTCAAAGTGCGGGCGTGCCCACCTTGACCACGTTGCACGGCCGACTCGACATCCCCGATTTGGCGCCCTTGTTTCAAAGATTTCGCGAAGCCCCGGTGGTCTCCATCTCAGACGCGCAGCGCGAGCCCCTACCCTGGCTGAACTGGCAGGGCACGATTTATCACGGCCTGCCGGTCAATAGCCTCCGCTACAACGCAGCACCGGAGGGATATCTCGCATTTCTGGGCCGGACTTCCCCCGAAAAAGGGCTGGTGCAGGCGATTGCGATTGCTGAGCAAGCCGGGATGAAGCTGAAGATCGCCGCCAAGGTTGACCGCGCCGATCATGTGTATTTTGAAGCTGTGATTAAACCTCTGCTGCAGAATCCGGGAGTTGAGTTTGTGGGCGAGATAGGCCATTCGGAGAAAAGCGCGTTTCTTGGCGGCGCGGCGGCGTTGCTCTGCCCGGTGCAGTGGCCCGAGCCGTTTGGCCTGGTGATGGTCGAGGCGATGGCTTGCGGCACGCCGGTAATCGCTTATCCGCGCGGCTCGGTACCCGAACTCGTGGAAAACGGCGTCAGCGGTTTTGTCGTCAACAGTGTGCTTCAGGGCGTGCAAGCGGTAAAGAAAGTTTCCACGATCAGCCGGGCCGGATGCCGAAAATATTTTGAACGGCGCTTTAGCACAGCCCGGATGTGCGAAGATTACTTGGCCGTGTACGGGAAACTCCTGGCCGCTGATCCCCTCTTGTCCGCGTCGGACCTCTCCCCTTCAGACGAAATTATGAGCGGGACTCGCCTCGGCGCCTATCGGACGGAGTTGTGAGTTGGATGAAAGCAGCGTAACCCAACATTTCTACATCGCCACCGGCTCTGCCCCGGCGGACGATCGCACGCGTGTGCTCAAACACGGCACCACCTTTGCCGTTTTTGACCGTTACGGCGACATTGCGTCCGTAGGGTTGCGAGAACAGGGAATCTTCTGTGAAGGCACTCGCTTCCTGTCCCAGCTTGAGCTTTACCTCGCTCACGCCCGCCCCCTGCTGCTGAGTTCGACGGTGAAAGCCGACAATTCGCTGTTCGCCGCCGACCTGGCCAATGTTGACATCTCGCGCGGTGGAGAAGTTGTGGTCCCCCGCGGGACCCTTCACGTATTGCGCACAAAATTCTTGTGGCGCGGTGTCTGTTACGAACAGTTCCAAGTGGTTAATTATGGAACCGTCCGTGTCGATATTCCTTTCCAGCTGCGCTTTGCCGCCGACTTCGCGGATATCTTCGAAGTTCGAGGGGTGAAACGGGAGCGCAAGGGCGAACGGCTCGAAGATATCGTGGGCGCGGATTCCGCGATGTTGTCATACCAGGGCCTGGACGGAGTGATCCGGCGCACTCACGTTTCATGCTCGCCTTTTCCCAAGAAAATATCCGCTTCCGAAGTTCATTTTGACGCATGTCTCGAACCGCGCACCCAGGCCACGTTCAACCTGACAATTTCGTGCGAGATCATGCCCAGTTCCAATGGAACTCCCAAGTCCTACGAGCAGGCGTGGAGCGCCGCGAGTCTTGAAATCAGCGAAATCAGACGCGAACCCAGCAAGGTTCACTCTTCCAGCGACGAGTTCAACCGCTGGGTCGCACGCTCGCAATCGGACGTGGAGATGATGATCGTCGGCAACCCCGAGCCCAGTTATCCCTATGCCGGGGTCCCCTGGTTCAGCACGGTTTTTGGGCGGGACGGCCTGATCACGGCATTGCAGTGTCTGTGGCTGAATCCCGCGATTGCCCGCGGCGTTCTCGATTTTTTGGCGTGCAGCCAAGCCTCCGAGATCAATCCCACCACCGAAGCCGAGCCGGGAAAGATTCTCCACGAAATGCGGCGCGGCGAAATGGCGGCGCTGGGAGAAGTCCCGTTCGGTTGTTACTACGGAACCGTGGATGCGACTCCGTTGTTCATCATGCTGGCGCATTCCTACTATGTCCGCAGTGGAGATCTCGCCTTCATCGAAAAGATATGGCCCAACGTCGAGCGCGCCCTGCAGTGGATCGATTGCTACGGCGACTCCGACGGCGACGGATTCGTGGAATACTCCCGTCAATCAGAGGACGGCCTGGTTCAACAAGGATGGAAGGATTCCAACGATTCGGTCTTTCATGCCGACGGCACTCTGGCGGCGGGGCCGATCGCGCTTTGCGAAGTACAAGGCTATGTGTATGCCGCAAAGCGGGGCGCGGCCTATCTGGCCTCACGGCTGGGAAATCCTGAACAAGCTGCCGCCCTGGAATTACAGGCCACGGCGCTTCGCGAACGGTTCAACTCCGCGTTCTGGTGCGATGACATCGCCACTTATGCCCTGGCGCTGGATGGACTCAAACAACCCTGCCGGGTTCGCACGTCGAATGCCGGGCACTGTCTCTACACTGGAATCGCGGATCCCGATCACGCCTTCCGGGTTGCGCATTCCCTGCTGAGCCAGGACCTTTTTTCCGGCTGGGGCATTCGGACGGTCGCGAGCGGAGCCTCCCGCTACAACCCGATTTCGTATCACAACGGATCAGTCTGGCCTCACGACAATGCGCTGATCGCTGCCGGCCTGGCACGGTACGGCTTCAAGGATATGGCGGGCGAGATTCTTTCGTCGCTGCTCGCGGTCAGCACGTTCGTGGAGTTGCAGCGACTGCCTGAACTATTTTGCGGCCTCGAGCGAAGGTCGCGAGAAGGGCCTACTTTGTATCCCGTGGCTTGTGCGCCTCAAGCCTGGGCAGCCGGCGCCGTCTTTCTGTTATTGCAATCTTGCCTTGGGCTCTCCCTCAACGCCGAAACGAAACAGATCCGTCTCGACGGTCCCTATCTGCCCGAGGCCGTCCCCGAGCTCTGGATACGGGATCTAAGAGTCGGCAACTCGTGCGTGGACCTGTTCCTGGAGCGCCGCGCCGACCTGGTACGGCTGCAGATACTCGACAAGCGAGGAGAGGTCGAGGTCATCACGACATAACGCGTCCTAAAGCCTGGGCGCGGCAACGAATTCATTTGATGTGACATCGAAAGCTGCCGTGCCAAAATCGCCCAAACTTCCGGTAAGTTCCTCGCTGCGCCCAAGGTTTCCCCGGAAACAGGAGGCGATGTTTCGGGAAACCCTGATGCTGTTGAATCGGTGCCGCGTCCCTTACGTCGTCTCCGGTGCTTTCGCGCTGCAAATTCATACCGGCATCTGGCGGGCCACCAAAGATCTGGATTTATTTCTCACTCCCGCAGACATTCCCGCCGCCTTGCGCTGCCTGAGAAAACACGGTTTTCGCTGTGAGACAAAAGACGCAGTCTGGCTGCACAAGGCGCGGCGGAACGGCTTCTTCATCGACCTGATCACCGGAATGAGCAATGCGGTAATTTCGGTTGAGCCTTCATGGATCAAAAATGCCCGGCCAGCCATGGTGCTGGATGTGCGCGCGCGGGTGCTGGCCGCCGAGGAACTGCTGGTGTCCAAACTCTTCGTGATTCGCCGCGAGCGCTTTGACGGGGCAGACATTGCTCACGTGATTTATTCCAGCCAGGGCAAACTTGATTGGAACCGGATTCTCACGCTGGTGAGCGAGCATTGGGAAATCTTGCTTTTTGCCCTGGTCCTCTACCGCTATGTTTACCCTGCGTACAGCCACTATGTCCCGGCTTGGGTATGGCAATGCCTGTTGGAGCGTTTCTCGCAGGAGGTCACTGAGTCCAATCCCTCGGCGCACTTTCGCGGCAGCCTGGTGGATGACAAGATGTTCGCAATCGATGTGGCAGAATGGGGAATGGAGAACGTGCTTCGTGCCCAGCGGCATGAGGCCAGGATCGCAGCGCCCCCGCGGCGCGCTGCGGCCGGCGCGAAGGCGAGCCTGAATCGAGCACGGGCAAAGAAAAGGGCATGAGAATTGCCGCCACAGCCGATCTGCATTTCTTTTCTCCGCGCTTCGGGGCGATCCAGGAACAGCTCGTGCTGGTGCGGGACCAGGCGGATTTACTGGTCATTGCCGGCGACCTCACCAATTATGGCAAACCGGACGAAATGGAGCCGTTGCTGAACTCCCTGGTGCGGCTGCGCCTGCCCATCGTAGCCGTCCTGGGAAATCACGACTATGAAAGCGGATCGCAGGCCGAACTGGCGCGCATGATGACGGACGCGGGAATCAAATTTCTCGACGGCACCGCGTACGAACGGGACGGGGTTGGGTTTGCCGGCACCAAAGGTTTTCCGGGGGGCTTTGGACGGGGCGCGCTCACCGCTTTCGGAGAGGTCGAAGTGAAAGCGTTTGTCCAAGCGGCGATCGACGAAGCGCTGAAGCTGGAACGTGCCATGTCTCAACTGCGGTCCCCCAAACGCGTGGTGGTGCTTCACTACGCCCCCATTGGGGACACCGTACAGGGCGAAGCGCCCGAGATATTCCCCTACCTCGGCAGCTCGCGCCTGGCTGAAGTCATCGATCGCCACGGCGCGGACATGGTCCTGCATGGCCATGCCCACAACGGTTCGCCGGACGGGAAGACCACCGCCGGCATTCGGGTTCACAACGTAGCCCTGCCGATGCTGCAATCGCAGACTCCCCCTGCGGTTTTCAGGATCTTCGAAATCTGACGCATCTCCCGGCCGATACAGCGAACCATTCTTCCGAGTACAGCGAGCACCGGATGGACTCTGCCTCACCAATCTTCTAGCCTGTCGATAGACGTGAACTTACAACGGAGAAACGACTTGTTGGATATCACAATGCCCGCGCAGCTTGACCCCGACCCGGCACAGGCAGGCTCTCGACTGCTGAAGCGTGCGCAACATGGTGACAAGCAGGCTTTCATGGATCTGTTCGCGGCGCACGACCGGCGCGTTTATTCACTGGCTCTTCGGGTTGCCGGCAATGTCGCAGTTGCCGAAGACCTGACCCGTGATATTTTCATTCAGGCTTTCGGAAATCTGGGCGCCGTCAGCGACGAGGCGGATTTCGCCCGATCGCTATACCGCAGGGCGGTGAAAAACTGCCTGAGCGCCGTTCATTGCAGTGACAGTTCCAAGCTTCCGCGCCCGGCCGCCGTCGCAAGCACAGAAATAACTCCCGTGAATGTCGCACACCTGTAGGCGCAGCCGCCGTTAGAAAATTCACTTCTTGCAGTCGGTACAGCGTTCCGTGTATTGCGAACTCCAGCGTTATCAGTAAGCTGAGATCTGGGGTGTCTGTGGCCACGAGAATCCTAGTCGTCGACGATGTGGCGGCAACCCGGCGCTCACTCCGTCTCCGCATTGAAAGCGACACCGACTGGGAAATATGCGGCGAGGCGGAAAACGGCAAGGTAGCGGTTGAGAAGGTGCGGGAGCTGCATCCCGACGTGGTGATTCTGGATCTTTCCATGCCGGTGATGAACGGTCTTGACGCAGCCCGCCTTATTAAATCGATTGCCCCCCAAACTGTCATCCTTATGTTTACCCTGCACTCGTTTCCCCAGTTATTGGACGAGGCCCGGAAGGCTGGCGTCTCCACTGTTGTCTCCAAGTCGGACGGAACCGGAATCACGGTGATCCATGCGGTCCGCTCCGTACTGGCCGGCTAGTCCGGTGTACCTTCCTTTACCGATCTCGGAATCACTAAGGAATCCACTGTATTGCCCACCGGGGAATTCCGGGGCACACTGTTGTCAATCTACTTAATGGAGTGTGCGCAATGTCTCATCTGACTTTGCAGGAAGTTATTGAGCGCATCAACGAGAATTACGCTTCCACGCCAAAAAAGCAGGTAGTCGGCGACTATGGCCGGTACGTCGCGCACCGTCCAGAGTTCTACATACCCCGCATAACCCTTCGTCTGGCAAACTTTATGTTCGGTGCCAATGTCCTGCCGGTTGACCGCGCCGCCTCGGAATCATAGTCCTCAGAATCATTGTCCTCAGAATCATAGATCTCAAATTCGAAATCGCAAATTTCGCGTTTATCGAGCGAGTCGAGGCATAATGAAAAAATCTGCGCATATGGGCGTCGCTCCTGCGCCGCAACCGCATCCAAGTTTTGGATTTAAATTTTCTTTTCAGGAGTCGCCATGGCAGCCGAAGGATTCAGAGAACTCTATATCGCCGAACTGAAGGATATTTACAGCGCGGAAAATCAGCTGGTAAAAGCACTTCCAAAGATGGCGAAAGCCAGTACCTCGGACGAACTGCGCTCGGGTTTCGAGGAGCATCTCGAACAGACCAAGGGGCATGTCGAAAGGCTCGAACAGATTTTCGAGATGCTGGGCGAAAGCCCGAAGGGCAAAAAATGTGCCGGGATGGAAGGGCTGGTGGAAGAAGGCTCCGAGATGATCAAGGAAGATTTCGAAGGTAGCGTGAAAGATGCGGGCCTGATCGGGGCGGCGCAACGTGTCGAACACTACGAGATCGCGGCCTACGGTACCGTCCGCGCTCTGGCCGAGACGCTGGGCGAGACCGAGCACGTTTCTCTTCTCGAAGAGACTCTTGAGGAAGAAAAAGAGACTGACGAAAAATTGACCGAACTGGCCAAAACCATCAATCAGGAAGCGGAAGGTGATGAGGAAGAAGAAGATCAGCCGGAACGGATTGAACCCAACAACAAAAAGCGGACGAAAAGAGTAGCCTAAGCATCAGCTCGTAATATCGGGCCGGCCCGCAGCGAAGTTTAAACGCTTTTGATGTGGGCCGGCCGTTTTTTCATGATCAACACTTAAGGAGACCTATCGTGGCCGACAAAATGGAGAAATGCGCTCATCTACCGTGCCGGTGTATGGCGCCAAAAGGCGAGAAATATTGCAGCCAGCTGTGCAAAGAAGCGGGTTCCGAAGAAGCGGAAATCGCTTGCGATTGCGGCCATCCGGCGTGCGCGTAAAGCGACCGAGATTTAAGAAGGAAACATAACCTGGTTTCTAAGAAAGAAGAGGATGGCCAAACTGCCAAAAACCGATTTGCCGAGAGAAAGCCATAAGGCGAATCGAGGGCCCGCCGCGGCTGGCCAGTCGAGCGACGTGTTGCTGCGTCAACTTGGTCGCACCGGAGAGCTTGTTTCAGCGATCGGCCTCGGCGGCTTCCACATTGGTGCGCCCAAGCTCTCGGATCGTCAGAGCGTATCTCTGATCCGTTCCGCGGTGGATGGCGGAATTACCTTCCTGGACAATTCCTGGGATTACAACCAGGGCAAAAGCGAAATCAGGATGGGCAAGGCCCTTAAGGACGGCTATCGTCAAAAAGTTTTTCTCATGAGCAAGATCGACGGGCGCACCAGAAAAGACGCCGCCCGTCAACTCGATGAATCGTTGCGCCGTTTGCAGACCGACCATCTGGATCTGGTGCAACATCATGAAGTGATCCGCTTCGATGACGCCAACCGCATTTTCGCCGCGGGCGGCGCCATGGAAGCCGTGCTGGAAGCCAGGCGCGCCGGAAAAGTACGCTACATCGGCTTTACCGGCCACAAAGATCCTCACATTCACCTGTACATGATCGAGGTCGCCGAGCAAAACGGCTTTCGCTTCGATACCGTGCAGATGCCTTTAAACGTAATGGATGCCCACTTCCGCAGCTTCACGCAATTGGTGCTCCCGAAACTGGTGGCGCAGAAGATTGGGGTGCTCGGAATGAAATCGATGGGGGACGGAATCATCCTCAAGAGCGGCGTTGCCACTCCGGAAGAATGCCTGCGCTATTCCCTCACCTTGCCGACGTCGGTGGTGATCACGGGAATCGACAGCAACAAAATCCTGCAACAGGCTTTCAAGGTGATGCGTAATTTCCAGCCCATGCGCCAGAACGAAATTGCCGCTCTTTTGGCTAGGACGGCCACGGTTGCGGCGCAGGGAAAATACGAATTGTTCAAAACTTCCGAGCACTTTGATTCGACGGCGCACCATCCCGAATGGTTGGGAGGCCAGGTACCGGAAGTGACGAAATTGGCGGGCCCCCCCGGCTAGGGTTGGGCCGCGCTGCGAAACTGCTTCGTGAAGTTTTGCTGGACCAATTTTTGCGGACCAGCGTTTCCCCGGTGCATTTCATTTTCTTCAGCCACGCCGGGAAGTGCGGCAAAAGCGGCTCAGGCGTGGCGACTCGGCGTGGTAAACTAAGCCTAATTTTTAGATTTCAAGGGGGGTCTCTTGAGCACGGAAACCCAAAACGATACCCAAGAGCAGGCGAAACCGTCCGTTACCGTCCCGGGAACGGTTGAAAAAATCATCCCGCCGGCACATCCAGGACAGACCGAAAAAGTGCAAATCGGCGTTGACGGCGCGGATGATCTGTATCGAGAAATTCGTGTCGAGAATACCCTGCAGGACGAAAATGGCAAGAAAGTCTCCCTGAAGCCCGGCGCGCAAGTCGATGTCACCATCCAGGCGGATGTTGAAGAGACGGTGCCAAAGAAATCTTCCCAGTAAACCTCCCGAGGGACTGACGAGAGCTAGGCCAACGACGGCCTGGTAGATTCTCGGGAAGGAAAGATCAGCCAGCTCTCCAGGCCCGCTCCGCGCAGACCTTCGAGTAACTTCCGGACGAGTCCGGATCCCAATACTTCGCGCACTCACCCCTAGCCGCTGCGGCGAAGTCGGGTCGTTCGGCCAGCAACGCTCTCCCTACATATTTTGCGGCAGTCGTCCAGGACGCAAGCTTACCGTGCTGCCGCTTGCTGGCGGGCAAATTCCGCTTGGAACGCCTGTTCCCGCTCATTCACATATGCCTGGTAGCCTTTTGGATCAATAAACGGGTTTGTGCCACCATTCCTGCGCCCATATTTCGATTCCATGTCGTAATAGTTTCCATGAGCGCCCAGAAACACGTCGCAGGGCAGCGCCCGCAGCACGCTGAACGTCGTCTGGTAATCGCTGGCGATCTGCGGATACGCCGCATTGTTCACCAGTTTGTAGCCCTCGTTCACGTTGGGGCTGCCCACAATCACTACGTCGTAACTTTCGCCACCTTCGCGCACCTTCATCGTCCACGTGGTGCATCCCCTGGTGTGGCCCGGAGTCAGGTGCGCGGTCAGTACACTGCCGCCCAGGCTTACCGTATCGCCGTCATGCAGGACGCGATCCACTTTCGCGGCGGGATAGAGCATTCCGGGTGTGTGGGCGTAGAAAAAATCCTTGCCACCTCCAGACTCGACCACCGGCGCATCGGAGTCCATGACCATATATTTGGCGCCGGTCAATTGCTTGATCCGCGCCGCTCCCGCATCGTGATCGAAATGCGCATGACTGATCAGCAGAATCTTGATATCACTGAATCGAAACCCTGATTTCTCGACGCTCTGCTGAATCATGGGAACTGATTCCTCTAATCCAGCGTTGATCAGGATGTGGCCTTGCGGAGTCGAAACCAGGTAAATGCCCAGCGCTTTGCTTCCCACGAAGTAGATATTGCCGATCACATGGTGCGCCGGAAACGGTGCGAGATAATCCACTCCCGTCGTCTGGGCAGGTTGGGCGGCTTGCGCGCCCATACCCGCACCGATGAGTATCAGCAGGACAGCTCCGAAGCACACGTCTCTCATAGGCAGAAGTGTACGGCAGTGCTTTATTTCGTCCAAACTGTCGGAAACCATTCTTCTTGGACTGGCTCTTCTTGTAGTTCTTTGTCCGATCGCAATCAGTGCTCTTGTACTTCGAAAATAGGAACCAAACAGACTCTACGGATTTGCCACCTGAGTCGATAACCGCAAGAAGGTGCCGCTCATTAAGGTCCAGTTCCTCAATCTTGAGACTGTTTCTCTGCGGCCACGGCACAGACGATTGCTGGCGGTGGATTACTTCCGGTTGGCCGACTACGCACTAGGTAACGGGGAAGCTACAAGACCAAAGCTTTTTTAACCATAGCTGGGAAATCATAAAAACCACTTGCATATCTACTACACGTGTAGTAATAATGCATACGTGCATAGGAGAAGCAAATGGCCGGTCCAGCATTGAGCAAACTCGAGCTTCGCATCATGGAGGTATTGTGGAACCGCGGCACCGCGTCCATCCGTGAAATCCAAGAGACTTTCCCGGAAAAGCAGCGACCCGCCTACACCACCATTCAAACAACGGTTTATCGCCTTGAGGCCAAGAACGCGGTTGGCCGCGTAAGAAAAGTCGGAAACTTCCACGTGTTCGAAGCCGCGGTGTCGCGCGATGCCGCGCAACGCCGGCTGATTGATGATCTTATAGCGCTCTTCGGGGGCCGCACCCAACCGGTGATGGCACACCTCATTGAGTCGGGCAAGCTGACGCTGGCCGACGTGAAGGAGGCCGAAAAGACCTTGCGTCAATTGCGAAGAAAGGAGAAGCCGGAATGACCGTTCATTCTCTGTCGGGTCTTTGGAGCGCGGCCGCGCCGGCATTGGGAGATCACCTGTGGCAGTCGACAGTGTGCGCCGTAGTTGCTGCGTTGCTCAC
Source organism: Terriglobia bacterium (assembly GCA_963814725.1). GTDB lineage: Bacteria > Acidobacteriota > Terriglobia > Terriglobales > Acidobacteriaceae > JAIQFF01. Next base: position 63,590 of record CAWFDY010000008.1, on the reverse strand, counting down.
GCTCACACTGCGTCGCAATCAGGCCCGAGTCCGGTATTGGCTCTGGCTGGCTGCGTCAATCAAGTTTCTGGTGCCTTTCTCAGTGCTGGTGGCGCTCGGCAGCCGTTTCGCCTGGCGGCATATTTCGAACGCTGGCGGCGCGCTCTATGTCGCAATTGAGCAGGTCGGACAGCCTTTCACGAAGGCAGCACCGGCAGTGGTTCAAGCCGCTCCCGCTCCTACTCTGGCCCGCGTGCCTCATCTGCTCCCGATCGCCGCTGGTGTTTGGCTGTGTGGGTTCCTGACCGTGCTTGGCATCTGGGCTGCGCGTTGGCTGCGAATTCGCGCAGCAGCAGCAATAGCGGTTCCTCGGCGGGCGGGGCGTGAACTAGATGCGCTGCGCAGATTGCTGGCCTCAGGGATGACCTCAAAGGAAATTGACATCTGGCTTTCGCGTGGCTCACTCGAGCCGGGAATCTTCGGCATTGTGCACCCAGTTTTGCTCTGGCCGGAAGGGCTCTCGGAGAAACTCGATGATGCTCACCTGGAAGCGGTGATCGCGCATGAACTATGCCATGTCCGGCGTCGCGACAACCTCACGGCGGCAATCCACATGCTCGTCGAAGCAGCTTTCTGGTTTCATCCGCTGGTCTGGTGGCTTGGTGCGCGCCTGATCGACGAACGCGAGCGCGCTTGTGACGAAGAAGTCTTGCAACGCGGCATTGAACGCCATCTCTATGCCGAAAGCATTCTGAAAATCTGCGAGTTCTGTTTGGGTTCCCCTCTTACGTGCGTGTCAGGGGTTACGGGCGCTGATCTAAAGAAAAGGATGGTTCACATCATGACTGATCATGTTATTCGCAACCTCAACTTGCCTCGAAGACTAATGCTGTGGACAGCCGCATGCCTTGCCATCGCTCTGCCCATCGCCTTTGGGCTGCTCAACGCCACTCCGGGCCACGCGCAAGGGCAACTTTCCGTTACGCCCAGGTTCGAATCTGTTTCGATCAAGCCTCACCCGAGCGAAGGCAATGGCTTGGTGATGTCAAGGATGATGATGTCGAATGGGACCTTCACCGCAAACAGCGTTTCCCCGCATTCCCTCCTTCAGCTTGCCTACCACATTCAGGACACGCAGCTCGCCGGAGAGCCGGAGTGGTTCAAGTCAACGACTTACGACATTGACGCGAAGGTTGATCAATCCGCGGCCGATGAAATCCGCAAGCTCAGTGACGATCAGCGAAACCTGGTGCACCAACACTTGCTTCAACAGGTCCTTTCTGACTATTTCAAAGTGACCTTGCACCAGGAATCCAGAGATCTCCCTGTGTACGAACTGCTCATTGCTGAGGGCGGCCCTAAGCTCCAAAAAGTAGACAAACATGGATTCATGCATATGGGAGTAGGCGAGCTGAGCTCGCAGGGAACTCCTGTGGCATTGCTAACGGCGCCGTTATCGCAACGTCTCGGGCGAACCGTTGTGGACAAAACCGGGCTCGATGGTGACTATGCCTTCAATCTCCACTGGACCCCTGACGCCGAGGAACAAGCGCGCATCCACGCTGCCGGCTTGCCACCTGAACTGATGAAGGCGGGACAGCCTGCAGCTTCCGGTCCTCCGCTTCTTACGGCGGTAGAAGAGCAGATAGGACTGAAGCTGCAGCCACAAACGGAACGCGTGCAGGTTCTCGTCATCGATCACGCCGAGCAGCCTTCACAGAACAACTAAAACCTCATACATTCGGTGCCCCACTTCTGCCTGCTGTCGGCAGAAGTGGGGATTCCGTGCAACTCCGCGGACGGTTGATGGGCTAACCGGAAGTAAAGTCCAGACCAAATTCACAACTACGCGGTCGAGAAGTCGCCTTCGAGGAAATCATCCCATTAAATTCTCCTGATCTCCCAGAAGCCCGTTTCTGGATAGTTTCCGGATTGTCGACCACACACCTAGGATTGTCGTATCCCCGCGTAACGTGCTGCACGGGCTATAATTACGCCCACGCATGGCTCTACCCTCTGGCACGAAACTGGGACCTTATGAGATTCAATCGCCGCTCGGCGCAGGCGGCATGGGCGAAGTGTATCGAGCTAAGGACACGCGGCTTGACCGCCCCGTCGCCATCAAGGTTCTGCCGGCGCATCTTTCCGACGACCCGGCATTGAAGCAACGCATGGAGCGTGAGGCGAAAGCTATTTCCGCGCTGCAGCACTCGAATATCTGCACGCTGTACGACATCGGCTCGCAGGACGGCACCGACTACTTGGTGATGGAGTATCTCGAAGGCCAGACTCTGGCCGATCGCCTGACGAAAGGGGCGTTGCCGCTGGAGCAGGTTCTGAAAATTGGCACGGAGATCGCGCAGGCACTAGAGAAGGCGCATCAACAAGGCATTATCCATCGCGATCTGAAGCCGGCGAACATCATGCTGACCAAGGCGGGCGCAAAGCTGATGGACTTTGGCCTTGCCAAGCCCGAGATGGCCATTTCTTCGCAGGCGGTCGGCCCGTTCACTCCTTCGACGCCGACCATGAACCTGGCTTCGCTCACCTCGGCTGCGTCGCCGCTCACACAGAAGGGTTCGATCGTCGGAACGTTCCAATACATGGCGCCCGAGCTTCTGCAAGGCGCGGAAGCCGATGCGCGCAGCGACCTCTTCAGCTTCGGATGCGTGCTCTACGAAATGATCACTGGACGCCGCGCTTTCGAAGGCAAATCGCAGCTCAGCGTATTCACGGCGATTCTGGAGAAGGATCCGGAGCCGATTACCGCTATCCAGCCACTTGCTCCGCCGATGCTCGATCACGTAGTGCGCGCGTGCCTGACCAAAGATCCTGCCGAAAGGATTCAGTCGGCGCACGACGTGGCCATGGACCTGGGCTGGGTCGACTCGCTCCGTTCCGTTCCGCCAGATCCAGAATCTTCCGTCGCGCTCGCACCAAGCCGAGTTCTATGGGTCGCGGCGGTCGCGGTCGCAATTGTCCTGGGAACGCTTGCCGGATTCCTCCTTCATCGTCCGGCTCCGGCCGCGCCCAGCATTCGCGCCGCCCTCAATCCCCCACCGGGAGGACACTTCCGCCTCACTGACGACGCTGGCGGTCCACCCGTAATTTCCCCCGACGGTGCCTACTTGGCCTTTACCGCGACCGTTGACGGCAAGACGTCCGTCTGGGTCCGCCCCATGAATTCCAATGATGCGCGGGCACTCCCCGACACGAGCGAAGCGATTTTTCCGTTCTGGTCCCCTGATAGCCGCTCGATCGGGTACTTCGCGGGCAATAAGTTGAAGACGATCGAGATTGGTGGCGGCGCGTCGCAGGCCGTTTGCGATGTCACGATTGGACGCGGCGGCGCGTGGGGACCTGGAGGCGTAATTGTGTTCTCTCCAGCCCCAACCGCAGCACTCATGCTGGTTAGCGCGAGCGGCGGCACTCCCACGCCCCTCACAAGATTGGACCCGTCCCTCCACACCTCCCATCGCTGGCCGTTTTTCTTACCCGACGGCAAGCATTTTCTCTACTTAGCCATGCACCATGACCCATCGAAATCATCGAATAACGCCATTTACTATTCGTCGCTCGATGGCAACGAGAATCGTCTGCTCATTCGCGCCCAGACCAACGCAATTTATGCTGCCGGTTTCCTCCTGTTTGGGCGCGGCGACCAGTTGATGGCGCAGCCGTTCGATCCCACCAAAGGCACGTTCAATGGCCAGGCTCAGGCCGTTTCTTCTGGTGTGCTGAATGACGTCACGACCTGGCACATGGACGCCTCGGCTACCGACAATGGTGTGCTGACATTCGCCAGCGGCACTTCGGGCAACGTGCAACTGGTCTGGATGGACCGCACTGGAAAACAGGCGGGCATTGCCGTCGAGAATTTGCAGAACTTGCAGTTTGCCCGCCTTTCGCCACAAGGTGACCGCGTCGCCCTCATGCTCGACTCCGGCATCAATGATATTTGGACACTTGACCTTGCGAGAGGCGTCCGCACCCGGCTCACCTTCGGCCCGATCGCGAACACCTATCCGGTCTGGTCGCCGGATGGCAAGTGGATCGCTTACGTCTCCGTGCGGGCGGGAACCAGCACCATCTACCGAAAGCCCGCGGATGGCAGTGGAGCCGAAGAAATGCTGTTCTCCGATGCGGGTGGCAATACGCTGATCCCCAGTGATTGGTCCCGCGATGGCAAAACCCTGTTCTATTCGAACGGCTTTCAAACTGGGGAGCAAACAACTTGGGCTCTGCCGCTGGACGGAGACCGAAAACCTCGTCTGGTAGTAGAGCACGCAGTCAACGCAACGCTGTCCCCAAATGGTCGATGGCTCGCTTATACCTTGTTCTCCGGACAAGCAGAAGTCTATGTGGTGGCCTATGGCGGCGGCCAAGGCAAGTGGCAGGTGTCACCCAATGGTGGACAGGTGCCGCAATGGAGTAAGGACGGCAAAGAACTCTACTACTTGGATGGCACTCAATCCATCGTTGCCGTTCCGGTCAAGGACCTGGGAAACACGCTCGAATTCGGAGCCGGCCAGACGCTGGTCAGCCAGTGGACCGTCCTGAGCGTACCCTTTTATAGCGTTTTCCCCGACGGTCAAAAACTCCTGATGGAGCGGGTTGCGCAGCAGGTCAGCCAGCCAATCACAGTCGTCACTAACTTCACCGCTCAGCTAAGAAAATGAATGAGTACTTTTTGTAACCCGCTCGTCTGTGTCCGGTTGACGGGCGAACCTGAAGTTATCCGAAGGCGGACATTGGATCGCGTCGGTGGTTTTCGGCGAACGAGACGTGAAGTTGTCCGGAAGTCGGCTTGGGAGAAGTGTGGTCCTTTTCGCGGCGGCTCGGAGATATCTCCGCGAAGCCCGTTTCTGGATAGCTTCCGGTTGGCCGACTAACCGTTACAACTTGAGGATACCGACTTGAACGGAAACGGCCGGGTCGGAAATCTCGCGAAACCCCAGGGGCACCGTGAGTGGTGATCGGACTGACGGAACGCCACTTGCTTTCGAATGGTCAGCTGTTGAAGCTATCGGACCTTATTTAGTTTCGCCTGGCAAAGACTTTCCGCGCAAGAAGCAGGAATCCGGCGAGAGCGACAACATCGAAGATTATCTTTCCAACAATATCGAACCTCGGCCAGCTAGTCATGGTCCAATACGGAGTCGCCATGCAAGCGAGCGTCGCACCAAAGGCGGCTGCGAAGCCATGCACCTCGGTCCACGCCGGGCGCGATGTCCACCAGGAAAACAGTGCGAATGCGACCGTGGCCCATGCGGCCCCCGCGGCAATCGCAATCCAAAACGATTGCACAGGTTGAGGAATGAATTGCTGGCCGATGAGCGAGAACCAGGCTGAGCCCATAACGAAGGCCGCCAATCCGCCCAGCCACGCCGGGATTGTTTTCCGCTGGTCTTCGGGCGATGGCTGGCCAAAGCCACGGGCCAGGTACGCGAGCCCGATCAGCCCCACGATCGCCAACAGGCCCAATGCAATCATTCCCCACGATGGATGGTAGGGAGCCGCATGTAACCGTGGCCGTGCCTGTTGCGTCCAACCGTACCACGCGATGCGACATCCGAGTAGAAACACAATGCATGCGACAATAGCCCCACGCTTGTGCAGCCACGGCTGTCTGGCGTACCGGGGAAAGAACAGTTCCGTGACCTGTACCGGGACCACTACGACCCACACGCTCTCGTACCCGAGCATGAACAGAAAGTAAACGAGGTTCACTCCCCACACCCGGCCGTAGTCGGGGTGAGAGCCCGGAAACGGCAGCGGCGCCAGCGAGGTTTGCTGGATGATGAACTCCTCGGCAATGGACAGAGCCAGTCCGAGGAAAAGCAGGCTCGTGCCGCCGGCGCGCCATCGCCGCACCAGTTCACGGCAGAACAGCGCGCCCACACCCCAGACCATGACCTCTGGAAGGAAAACAAAGAGGATGCTCGCACGAGTCGAGCCGCTCAGCACTTCCCCAATAAATGGCGCAAGAAGGAGCAGAGTCCATATCGGAGCCGCAAACCGCTGTCGGCCGTTGGCTGGCATTTCGTTGAGTGTCGTAGCGTTCATGTTTTTTTCCTCCTCTTTTCGGTGCTTGCCGCCTCTCGCAAGATCGCCTTCAGATCCCAGATCAGTTTCCCACTGAGAATGTCCTTCTCCAGAACTTTCACCCAGCCAAGTTCGGCCTTCAGCATGGTCAGCAGATATTCGCTTTCAATCAGGTGGATTCGCGCGACGTGGACCGATGCGGATGCCAGCCTGGCGGTAAGCTGCCCAATCTCGGTTTGGAGCTTCTGGACATGCTCCCTGAGGGGCTGGGCTGCCTCTTCTGGATCCAGGTGAACCAGGAAACTCAGGGCCGCCAAAAACTCGGATGATTCACGGCGGGGGATGGTGACCATCGAGCGAATCGCGTTGAGGAACTCGGCCTGGCCCGCGGGTGTGATGCGGTAAATGGTGCGCTCGGGGCGCTTGCCTTCCCGGTTCGTCGTCCGCACAGCGATCAGGCCGGCCCGCAGCAGGCGGGCGATCGCGTGGTACAGAGATCCGCGCTTGAGCGCAAGGATCTCGTCTTTGTGCCGAAGGCGAAGCAACCGCTGCATCTGGTACGGATGCATAGGTCCTTCGTGGAGGAATGCCAGAACGGCAACGTCCCAGATACTAAGTTCGTTTGCCATATAGTTCATATGAAGTATATCATATGAACTATAAGCCGAGCGCACACTTTACCCCCGCAGGCGCACGTTGTCCAGAAGTCGGCTTCGAGGAAGTCAACGTGATCTCCTCCAAGCCCGTTTCTGGATAACTTCCGAGTAGCCGACAGTCCGGACGTTGGCCCCTACTGTGGTTTGCGTTTCAGCGGCTTGCCAATCGCGAGCAGGAAAATGGCACTCTTGTCTGTCGCGTGCGGTGAAAAGAAGTTAATTACATCATCGTCGAAGAACGTTAGCCCGGTCGCACCCAGGTGCTGGGCATATGCGGCCAGGTAGATCCTGCCTCCGATGGCACCCGCTTCGAGCTGGACGGCCCGATAGCCGCGGTTCCCGTATCGCTCCAGTATGCGTTTCAAATCGGCGAGAAAAAAGATATCCACGCAAGCGTCCGCCGGCAGATCTTGCTCCAGACCAAGATGATGGGCCTCGGCGCGGAATTCCCCCTCCTTCAAAAGCTCCAGTGTGCTCTGCACACGCCCGAAGAAGTATGCGCCCGGCTTGAGCCCCTGCACTGAATGCACGATCAGGTAAAGATCGTTTAGCTGCGCGCCGGGCGGCTCAAGGAAGTCAGCTGGAAGTCCTCGCGTGGCGCGGTCGAGAATGGTAGAAAGCTGTGCCAGCGTAATGGATGCCGCCCTGTCGAACGTTCGGGTAGAACCGCGGCGCAGGATTACCTGCTCGGTCGTGTCCTTCGGTTGTTCTTCTTCCGGCAGGCGCGGGAGGCGAACTGCCTCGCCCGCCAGAGCGGCGGAGGGAAAGACTGGTGGCTTGGCGCGCCACTGATTTACTTCCTCTACAGACTCAAGCGCCGACGCGTCGTGCATCTCAAGCATGGCGAGATATTCGACTTCGTGCTGTGAAAGCGGGATTGTCTCCAAGCCAAGCTCCGGAGCCTCTCTCGGTGCCGGCAGCGAACTCTCCGTTGTGCGCCCGATCGGTACGAGGCACAAGGAAACCTCACGCCGCGTATCCAGATCAAGCAGACGGTTGACCTCGGCGTCTACGAACCCGAGCACGATCTCGGCCGGCAGCCCCGAAGCCGCAGACACGGCCAGCATATTTGCCAGCATGGTGCCGTTGTCCCAACCGAAATGGCGATAGGTGCGCGCCTGGTACTTCCAGGCGTTCCGCCAGTACGTTCCGGTGCAGATGATCGTTGCGGGCGCGTGGGCCACCGCGGGTTCCATCGCCGTCGCTTGAGCCAGGTTTCCGCGAAAATCACCTTTTCGCAAAAGCCGTAGCGATACATCCGCCGGATCGTAGTGATACACACCGGCATCCAAACCCGGCAGATCGCCGGTCACGACGTACAGTTCGATCTCGTAGAGAGCTCCGGTGCAAGCTGCGGCGCGAAAATAGATTTCTCCACCTGGATATGCACGCTGTTTGGTAATCCCTGCCGAGAAATAAAGGAGGCGTGCCAGATCCTGAACCCCAGGGACCGAATCAGCCCGCGACGAAGGCACCAGTTCTGAGATTGCGGAGAGCAGGGCCACCCCTGTTTGCGGCAGCTCCCGCGGCAGTGGAAGAGGCTCTGTCTTTGGGTAAATTTTGAAAGGCAACGGCCGGTTCGCCCAGTCCAGAGAGTGAGGATGGTTACGAATACTCCAGTAGGAGTGCTTGCTCCCATCGTGATACTTCCAAGCGGCCTGGATTTCACGGTTATTCATCGACTGCTACGCCAGACTAGCACCTGCCCCGACCACCGGCGCAACGAGCTTTGTGACCGCAGGTTGTGCCTGAATGACGGGCTAACGGGAAGTAACTGTTGTAAACAGGCGATTGCACTCATTAAGGCTGGATGGCCTCCCGGGGGACCCTTTACCGGTCAATGAGTGTAATGGCGATGTTACGCCAGCAATCCTCTTGGGATACGGCCAACTCTACCGTGAGTAGGCCGATGGCAGGTGGCGAAAAGCACGACGTAGTCTAAACTGGCAGCGGCGTCAGGAGAGACTGTCATGCGAATCATTCCCATATCCCAACAAGAATGCAGTGAGCTCTTGGAGCGGGTATCGCTCGGCAGGCTGGCTTGTTCGTTGAACGATCAACCGTATGTGGTGCCAGTTGCTTTTTCGTACGAGCCTGATTGCATCTTCATCTTTTCGACCTTCGGCAAAAAGATTGAGTGGATGCGGAAAAATCCCAAGGTTTGTCTGCAAGCCGACGAGATCGGCAACGGGTCAAACTGGACTAGCGTAATTGTGACTGGAACCTACTTGGAATTGAGTGATCCTCGGCACCACACCGCTCAGCGGGAACATGCGCGGGAACGACTTGCGGAGCAGAACTCTGAATGGTGGCGAATCCCTCTGTCGGAAGCACGCGACAGAACGCTGCTTTCTTCGATCGAGACTGTGTTCTTTCGCATCGACATCAAGTCGATCAGCGGACTTCGTGCGACCCCGGAAGCCGAGGAGCCCGTTCATCAGGGAACCGGTCATTAAGGGGCGTTTGGGGGCTACGGCTCGCAGTCTGACAGAGCTCACCGCTTTTTCGTCTCAAGCGACAGCAACGGTCTCGCCCCACATTTTGAATAGCTGTTGTAAACAGGCGATTACACTCATTGAGAAGTTTGGTCGATCCGGGTCAATGAGTATAATGGCGATGTTACGCCAACAATCCAGGTTCTCAACGCCTTGGGTCCGCAGACTATTTCTTTGAGGTATCCAAACGCAGGAAGCGCACAGCGTTGTTGTAAAGAATGTCGCGCTTTTGCTCCGGAGTCAGGTAGTCGGCGTTTTGGATGATGCTGACGGAATATGCCATTAGCTTCGGCCACATGAACTGGTCGGTGCCGAACATGATGCGGTCCTCAAAGCCTGCGTCGACCATGCGCTCGATGTAGCGATTCACTTCCTTTATCGGGTAACTCCAGATCAGTCCGGCAATGTCCACATAGACGTGTGAGTTTGCCTGAAGCAGCGTTAACAGATTATCAATCATGGGATAGCCCGCATGCATGATCTGTACCCGCAGCTTGGGATGGCGTGCCAGCAGCTCTTCCAGCAGCAGCGGATTGCCCGCCGAGCCGCGGTACGCTGGCATGATGAGATTGGCGCGGCCTGAACCCCCTGTGCCCATGTGAATCGCGACGGGAATGTCCAATTCCTCCGCCAATGCGAAATATTTGTCGTACGCCGGATCGCTCGGCGAAACTCCGCGGTACTGCGGGCCGATTTCGCCCATCACTTTCATTCCGCCGCTGGTAAAGTCTTTGCGCAACTCATCCAGCGAAATACGGTCGTTGTCTTTCTCAAAGCCTGTTCCCGGAATTACGCGATTCGGAGCCGCATCCTTCCATTTCTTTACGCTGGCCGGATCCCCAAAAACAACGGCGGTCACATTCAGTCGCTCCATCTCGGCGAGCACATCTTTCATGTACGCGCCTTTCGCCGCGGGGTACAGCTTCGGCGTGCACTCTTCTTGAACCCAGCCTGAATCCTGTCCGCCATCGTTTTTTGGGTCAGACGCCGTAAATTTGGAAGTGTTAGGGCACATCGGGCCGACGGAGAAGCCATTGTCGTTGTCCATGGCGTGGTGGTGCACATCAATGATCGGAGGAACCTCTTTACTTGTATTTTGCGCGGTGGCCATGCTGGTTCCGGCCATGAAAAGAAGGGCCGACACGAACCGAGCCACAGGCTGTTGAAACGAATGCAGCATTATCTTTTCTCCTCACGCGTTTGACGTCCGACCATCGAAAGGGGAAGCGCACAATGTTGTAATCAGGCGTTTACACTCATTGAGAATTGGCCGATCCGGTCAATGAGTGCAATGGCGATTTGCAACAATCAACTCGGCGAAGCGGCTTTCTTCGCGAGGTAATAGGTGTTATTCCCGCTGTCGGCGTGGACGTTAGCCAATGTGAATCCGTGGTCGCGAAGCACCCGTCCATACGTATCGATGCAGTATGAAAAATGCCGGAACTCTACGCCGTTCATGGTACTTACTTTACCGTGGAAGCAGTCCTCGTCTCCGGACGTGAAAAGGAAGGGTGCTCCGGGCTTGAGGACACGTGAGATGTTTGCAATTGCCCTAATCTGATCTTCGGGATTGAGATGGAACATGATGCCCCATGCGACCGCTGCATCGAAGATGCTATCGATGAATGGGCAGGACTGTACCGTTGCCTGAACGGCAGGCATTGCGGGGTAGTTGAGTCGAAAATGCCGAAGCATCGCACCAGAACTGTCAAGCGAGACAACGCGGTGTTCCCCGCTCAGCAATGCTTTGGTGAGTGGAATGCCATTACCGCACCCAATATCCAAAACACGCGATCCGCGTGGGAGCGATGAAGCTAGCGCGGTCGCTTCGGGTACTCCCGTTGTATCGATGCGTACCGATGCATACCACTCTGCAATCAAGTCGTACTCACGCACCGTTACCGCGCCTCACAGCGCAGTCTATCAGTTTAGACTGTTGCTAACAGGCGATTACACTCATTGACCCTCAAACTGGGCTGCCGCTCCCACAACGAGCGTAATGGCGATTTTTCGCCAATTGACAACTCCTTTGTTCGGCTGATTTTCGAACTTTGCTGTTGGGATGCTTGCAGTTTTGAACCGGCGCTTCAGCTCGCGAGACATTTTCGCAGTCCATTCGTCGGGATGCGCCAGACCGACGAAAGGCTGTTCCGCCTCTGGAGCGTTCCCGAGCTCGAGAACACGCTTAGGGACGAAAAGACTGCGGAAATCTCCGGACGAATTCAATCTGAGTCCGTGCTCTCGGCTAATTCGGTTTACCCAACCAGGAATACTGCCATGCCACCGAGACGTTTTGGTAGTTCCCGCCGAACCGGATGTAGGCGCCATCGTTGTAACTGAACTTCAGGGACTGGCGCTTGCTTACAGGGATTGAGGCTGTAACCCCGATGCGGGAGTTCCTCTGAACGGTCAGCGGATTTTCTATCCCGTTTAAGCTGGTTGCGCCACCGAACCAATAGTTCCCGTCCAGAGAAAACCAAAGTCGAGGCCTGATGCCGTAACTGAGATGACCTTCAAAGGAACCGACCGGGCTCTCTGATTTGGCTTGCGTGCCGGGAAAGAAAGCATTATGTGAAAAAAACTCCTGATTGGTCGTAAACATCCACACTCCCATGTACCCATCGAGCAGCCAATGGCCCCATCGTTCGGAATAACCGAATTCCGGTTTGAAGCCCCAGCGGTTGGCGCCCCAATTAATCAATTTCGTCGGGTCGTATTGGCCCGTGGGAGCGACCACCCTCACGCTCAGGCCCAGTAGTATCTTCTGCTTCCATCTCAACATTTCCTGCGCCGGCATGGCCGGACCACCCTTCAGGTTCACGGAGAGCCGAAAGGATGAATCCGCCAGGCCGGAGCGGTAGAGCTGTTTCTCCGCGCCCAGCACCGTTCCCTGGAAATTCCCCACCGCATAAGGCAACGAGGCGGTGATGTTGGCGGAGCGGCCGAGGAAGCTGAACGAGTGATAGTAGCTGAAGATTGGTACGTGGTATGTCCCTGTTGCACCGGTGACCGGAGCCGCGCCAGCAAACAGAATGTTGCCGTCGAAAAAAGACCAGGTCAGGACTACTACGTTCGAATGGAGCGGTGTAATGAGGTAGGCCCGCGGGGTCAGGTCCTGAGCGCTAACCGACTTCAGAAGACTTGCGGTGATCGCCGCCGACAACACGAGCTGGACAAAAAGTCGCATCCTCGATCACGGGGCTTGCTGTCTCGAGGCCGTCGGCTTCGTCGACTCGAACGGCGTGTCGCCTGCAACCGCCCGCCCGGCGGCAATCAGGCCAATTTATAAGCAGAATCGTGTCACGACGGCTGGCAAAACTGCCAGTGCGCATGAAATCGTCCAGGCCTCGCGGATAGTACGTGACTGATTGGCTACGGGGAGGTAGTTGTTGTAAACAGGCGATTACGCTCAAAACCCGTCCCTATGGGTCAATGAGTGTAATGGCGAGGTTACGCCGGCGAGATTAGGAAGGCTTGTTGGCAAGTTCAGGCTAGACATGGACTTTGGTGCGCTTTCCTATCCGCCAGTAGCTGTCATAATCGTAACCGTCCGATCTCTTCGCTAACGGGGGACAACTCACCATGAACCGCACTGCACTCGGCTTCGGCTTAAGTTTGCTTCTGTTTTTTAGCCTTTCACTCACTGCTCAAGACAACAAATCCTCGAATGACGATGCGTCGGCTGTGCATGCCGCGGTTACGAACTACATCGAAGCCTACTACGCCGGTAACGCCGCACGCATGCAGCAGACGCTGCATCCTCATTACCTGAAGCACAAGATTCATGGAGACATTCCGATGCGGGAAGAAACAGGCCCGCAATTGGTGGAGGACGTTCGCAGCGGCGGAGGCACTCACATGACGCAAGCGCAGCGCACGGAGCAGGTCACGGTGTTGGACGTTGCGGGGAACATCGCATCGGCGAAACTCGTTACTCCGGGTTGGGTAGACTACATGACGCTTTCAAAAATGAAAGGTGAGTGGAAGATCCTCTCGGTAGTGCAACGAATCGATAATTAGTGACGGTCTCTCCGAAAGAGAATCGGCGAATCAGACACGAGTCCGGGACTATAATCGGGGGCCGGCCTGCCAACATCACTCGAAGGAGTGACTCATGCCCGTCAAGCAGGGAAGCCTTCTGGATTTTCAGACGCGCTTCCCAAGTGCCCTCCCGCTCTAAGCAAAGCCGGTGCAACCTGCACCGATCAGCGGAATTGCCACCCTTCATCGCGAATGCTCGGCCCCGAGCAGAATATCCGCGACCTCGGCAGGACGCTCAACATGGCAGTCGTGTCCCGTCTTCAGTTCCGCCACCTTCCAGCCGGAAGCTCTGGCTTTCTCTTCAAACGGCTTGAAGAAGGGCCTCGCGGGATAATTTTCAGCAACGCAAGCAACGAATGTGGCGGGAATGCTGGCCTTTCGATTCGCCGGGAGCGGAAGCGGCTCTTCAAAACACCGAAGACTAAAATCACACAACCGCTCCCGAACAAAATCACGTGCCTCGCCTGGCTCGAGTCCCCAGAGATCGAGCTGGCCATCCCCGCCCGGAAGTCGCCAGCCACCTCCCTGCTTTTGCGCGACATCGCGAAAATATTTCCGAATCTCAGCCGGAAGCAAGTCCAGAACGCACTGCCCGTCTTCAGGAATAAAGGCATCCAGGAAGACGAGTCGCTGTACTTTAGTTGGGAGAGCCTCTATCACACCGCTGATGATCATCCCTGCGTAACTGTGACCTACGAGGATCACTTGTGACAGCCCTGCCAACTCATGCGAAACATCCTCTATATGTCGCCGCAGGGTAGTTTCGGGAGACAAACGGCTCTGGTCGGTGCCGAGCCCGGTAAGCACGGGTGTTATGACCGTATGGCCACGCGCTTCCAGCAAGGGGGTCAACAGGTCCCACGTCCCAATCGACTGCCACGCGCCGTGTACAAGGACGAACGTCGACATGCGGCAGAGTTTAACAGGTCACGGCCTTAACGGTTGTAAACAGGCGGTTACACTCATTGAGGGATTGGCAAATGACGGTCAATGAGTGTAATGGCGATTTATCAACAAATGACATTTCCGATCACTCTTTTACTCTGCTTGCGTCTAAGTCTTTAAGACCCTCTTGAATCTAATCGCCAACTCTTATTTCATCCAGGAGCAACGCGTGTTCAGAGGAATGTTTGTTTGCTTCTTTGTACTTCTTTGCGCGGGTCGTCCGACCCTGGGCCAGACGGACAAAACACAACCCTCAGCCACAGCATCCACAAACGACGCGGAATACCGGAAATTTGAGGAAGTGTCATCTTTCGTGCGAGCTCGCAATGCGCGAGACTACGCTTTTTCGGCCGCCAAAGGGATTGACGAGGCCAGCTACGTCAGTATTGGCGGTATCGAGCAATGGATAACAATCCGCGGCGACGACCGGAGCAGTCCCGTGCTGCTGTTTCTGCACGGCGGGCCGGGCGACGTCACCAATCCCTGGTCCTTCTTGTTTTTTGCTCCGTGGGAAAAGTACTTCACGGTGGTGCAGTGGGATCAAAGGGGTGCAGGCAGGACGCTCAGAAAGACAGGCCCTTCGGTGACGTCCACAATGACTATTGATCGTATGACCAAGGACGGGATAGAGGTGGCTGAGTATCTGCGGAAGCACCTGGGTAAAGACAAAATCATCGTCCTCGGTCATTCATTCGGCACGGTCCTTGAACTGGGAATGGTTCGAGCTCGGCCCGATCTTTTCTACGCATACGTAGGCACGGGTCAGGTCGCTGACGAAGCCAAAAATTATTCGGCGGCCTATGACGCGCTGTTGAAGAAGGCGGACGCGACCGGAAACCAGCAGGCCATCGAGGAGTTGAAGCGTGTTGGGCCTCCTCCCTACACTAACTATGAAGGGTACGGCATACAGCGCAAATGGTCGAACAAGTTTGAAGGCTCCTACGAGTTCCTCTACGGAACGACAGGCCTTGCATTGGTCGCTCCTGGGGGCTCACTACAGGACGTTAACGACTGGTTCCAGGGCCAGATCCTTGCAGATGTTCTCGTGGCTCAGACCAAGTCTCTCGGAATGGCAGAGCTTGGCCTAGAGTTTTCAATTCCGATGTTTGTTTTTGAGGGCGAAGAAGACTTCACCACTCCCACGGCGCTGGCCCGGCAGTACGTCGAGGCCATGAAGGCACCACGCAAGGAGTTTGTGCTGATCCATGGAGGGCACTTTGCAATGTTCATGCACCGCGATGAGTTTCTGCAACAAATGGTCGAGCGCGTACGCCCATTGGCTCTTGCAAAGTAGGACATCCATTTCGTAACTGTTGTAAACAGGCGATTTCACTAGCTTGCGCCGTTTGTTCGCCAAAAACCAAGGTCAATGAGTGTAGACGCGATGTTTCAACAGCTACTGAGGGACAACCCTATCAGAGGGAGCGGTACGCGTTCCTGAGCTTTCTACCAGGATTACCACGGCGACGATGAATGCGACCATCATGCTAGCCGCCTTGACATACTGAATGGCGATAGCAAGCGAAACCGATACCATCCCCTGAATGGGCCCTAGCACGAGGCTCGGAACCCAACCTGCAACCAGAACGCGCTCGTTCCCTTGAAGGGCCTTCGGGAAAACGATGCATAACCAAAGTATCCATCCGTAGATCACCACATTGACCGTCAGAACCGCCCACGCGGGCAGCAGGCGGTCTAGTGGGAGAAGCCAGTGAAAGTGATGCGCAGATTGCCAGAACGCAGACCGGATAGCCAGTGCTGCGATGTAGCCAGTCAAGATCACGCCGATTAGGGCGGTGAATCTGCTGGTAATAAGCCGAGGCTTCTGTGGTTGCCCCACGTTGGTCGGGATTATAACGCGACGCCATTCCCCAACTGTCGCTAACAGGCGATTACACTTATTGATCCCGGACAGGGCCGCGTGCCCCTCAATGAGTGTAATGGCGATTTATCGCTAGTTGGCCCTCTTGAGGTAGGATCGCTGCTCCATCTCTGCCCATGCGGTGTCTATAACTATATGCGTCGGATCGGCTTTCGTCGGGCGTTACCACTGGTATTTACGATCATCCATGTCTCGCTCGTCTGGTTTTCGTCGGCACGCCAACCTCATGCCGCAAGCATGGTTTTCGGTAATTCAGGATACCGGTCGTTGCATACCAAGAGAGCAGTAGCGTTCCGATGGAACTATTTGGACCGCCACCGCTCAAACCAGTCCAGAAGATCGCCCTACTCCTCGAACTTCCGGCGACGTTTGTCGCCACGCTGATTGCCGCGGTTTTGTATCCCCTGAACGATACTGCGTGGCTGTATACGTCCATCCCATTTGTGCCGCTTGTTTGGTATGCCATCGGAAGATGGCTCGACGGTCTCTTGGGTTACAGCGCCCGCTTACGTCTGCCACGGATTCTGAGGGGATTGCTTGCCGTGCCCGCAGGTCTGGTTCTCTGTGTAAGCTTGGCTGGCTTCACACCGCTATACCAGCATCGTACGGCTGATACGTATTGGAGGCTCAGCGGTCTCGTACTCTGGTCAGGGCTTTGCCTTACGATGATGACCAGTTCTGGCCGGCGACTCCGTGATTAATGTAATCAGGCGATTACATTCACAGCCCAGTCGGAATACCTGAAAGCTCCCAACCAGGTCAATGGGTGTAATCGCGATATTTTCATCAACTCAGGTTCTCTGCTGATATTGGTCTTGCGAATACACTGATGTTGTTAACAGGTGATTACGCTCAAAACCGTCCTTATGATCGATGGGTGTAATCGCGAGTTTATGCCAACGAGGCATTGCTCATGGCAGCTCGACACTCACCGCCAGGAATGACTCTTGAATGTCACGGAGGAAATGAAGACAATGCTCAGCCAGCGTTCTCCCTCCGAAGCCAGCTGGAACGGCCCCGGTCTTCGTATTGTGTCTTCCATTCGTGAGGGACGAGGTCCGCATAAGTTACAGGAGTAATTCGTGCAGGCTACTCCTCATTGTCTATCGTTCAGGATTATTAAGCATGGGATTGCCTGGGCCGTCGCCTGCTGGCTATTCGGCGAGATGTTCTCGCTCGGGCAAAGTTTACCCACCATTAATGCAGGTGCGGATTCCGGGTTTCAACAAATCGAGCTCGCACAAGTTTATCTCGAGACACAAAGCCGGGACCGGAAAAAGAAAGAGGAACTAAAGTTACAGAATCAGAAACTGGTTGACTCCGGCCTTGTATCGGTACTCGACCTGGCGGCGCCGGATAAGGATGTGAAGCAATACAATCGTGCCACGACGCTGCTGAGAGCCCAGAAGTCGAAAGAAGCGATCCAATGTCTACAAAAGGCGATCGCGGATTATCCCCAGTTTGTTTCAGCGCACAGTAGTCTTGGGCTCGCCTACCTCGATTTGGACGATACCAGTCGTGCCAGAAGCGAGTTTGAAACGGCTGCGAAGCTGGACAACAGATTTCCACTACCATTTCTCAATCTCGGCCGGCTGGCATTTTCGCAAAACGATTTTGAGGCCGCGCGCCTACAACTGGAAAGAGCTTCTACCCTCAGCCCTCTGGACCCGAAGACCCTTACCTCTCTGGCGTATGCGCAAAATGCGAGCCACCAATACGAGGCTACCTTGCAGACGGTGCATCGCGTGCATGGGCTTGAACACAAGGGGAATGCGAACGCGCATTATGTAGGTGCGGCGGCGGCCCTCAAACTGAACGATCTCGACACGGTAGAGCGCGAATTGAAATTGTTTCTGAGCGAGGATTCCACGAACGCGTTCGCACCCACCGCCCGCAAGCAACTGGCTATTCTTGCCCACAACAAAGAGGTAAGGCTTCAGGCTGCGAACGTCAACAAACGAAAACAGGACGATATTGTTACCGATGCACCGGGATCGCCGGCCTTTTCCAGGACTGCGGAATTGGAGGCACAGCTGAGCGCGCTGGGCAACGAGCCCGAGGGGGAGACCTGCGATGATTGCGGGAAACTGGCAGGCATTCCAGGAGGTGGAAGTACGTCTTCGGATCCGTTGCCAGGCATTTCGGGCCACGGAGGGGGATGGACGATCCGTAAGAGTGTCGACCAGGTGGACCTGTTTTTTGCCGTCAGAGATCACGGACGTATGGTCAACGATCTGGAGGCGCTCGACATTCAGGTCTTCGATAATAATAAAGCGCCCGACAGGATAATGCAGTTTGCCCCGCAATCGAAGCTTCCTCTGCGACTGGCGTTGCTCATTGACACCAGCGGTTCGGTGAACGGCCGGTTCTCGTTTGAAAAGCGCGCTGCGATCAAGTTCGTTCAGAAGGTGCTGAGCAGCGCCTCCGACCTCGCCTTCATAGCAGGTTTTTCGAACGAATCTACCGTGACTCAGGATTTCACCTCGGACCAGGGCGAACTGGGAAATGGAATTGAGCAGCTTGCAAACCGAGGCCTCGGAACCGCGCTATTTGATGCGGTCTCATTTGCCTGTGGGAAGCTGGCAGAGTATCCCGACAGCGACCGGGTCGCGAGAGTTCTGGTGATCCTGAGCGATGGCGAAGACAACTCCAGCCACAGCACTCTGAAGCAGGCCATCCAACTCGCCGAACGGGCGGGGGTTACGATTTACACCATCAGCACAAGGGAAAACCTGGTTCATAAGACGGATGCCGACAGGGTGTTGGAAGCGCTGGCGGAGCGCAGCGGAGGGGAGGCCATGTTTCCCGATGACTTGTTCACACTGGGCCACTCCTTCGACAAACTCCACGAGCTGATTCGCAGCCGTTACTTCATCGCCTATAAGCCCGCCGATTTCCACCCCGACGGAAGTTATCGCACGATCCGCATCATCGCACAAAAAAAAGGCCAACGATTACAGGTCCGGGCTCGCAAGGGCTACCGTGCTCGCCTGGAATCCAATCACAATTGAGCTTGAGTCCGGCGAGAAGCGCAGGGGTCGATACGTCTCCCGTGGCTCCGGCGCTCTGTGCTCTGCTAGCCTATCCCCATGCATCGGTCCAAGACGCAAACGGCCCTTTTGGCGACGGGCTTCGGCGGGGTTCTGTTTGTGGTGACATTTCTCGTACTGGGGGCGAGGGCTCCAAACTACGACACACTGCGGGATACGATCAGCGCCCTCGAATTCACTCCTTTGGGGCTGGCACAACGGATTAATTTTCTTGTCTTTGGACTGATGTTGATGACATTTGCCTTGGCGCTACGGAGAGAGCTGGGCGCAGGACGGGGCGCAGGACGGGGCGCAGTCCTGATTCCAACCTTTCAATTTCTGTCTGGGGTCGGTGTGGCTGGTGATGCGATTTTCATTCACGAGCCGCTGCATTTGGTTTGCGATTTGATCGCCTTCAATTCAGCGCTGCTGGTCCTGCTCTTGTTCGCCTGGCGATTTTCGGGCGATAGCCCATGGAAAGGCTGGACAGCTTATTCGATTCTCACCGCATTGCTGATGATGGCGTTTCTGACAGCCTTCGGGTTTGCTACTCATATGGGTGGCCCGGCTGGAGCCTTTGAAAAACTCGCGTCGCTCACGCGCACATCCTGGTCGCTGCTTCTGGTGGCGAAGCTATATTCCGGGCGACGCCTGATCGAGGCGCGAACATAGATTCTCACGGCTCCTGCGAATAATTGTCGACCCTGACATCCCCTAACGATTTAGGCGTACGGATAACAGCCGCCACTGCCCTGGGCCGTCTTGCAGACCCTTCGCGATACCTGCCCTGCAGATTGCACTCGCAAGCGAGCAAGATGCAAGGCCCGTAACCCTTGTTGTTTACTAAATCCAGCGCCGCACCTGCAAGCGGTACTGTTCGTAATCTTTGGGGAAGGCTTCTTCCAACTTCGCCTCTTCGACCGGAATCACCGTCCAGTTAATGTAAGCGACCGTGAAGGGGAGAAGAACGACTGGCCAGATTTGTTTCAGTAATCCCGCTTCTCCGAGGTAGGCCAAGACAAGGCCTACATACATTGGGTTTCGAGTGAAGCGATACGGTCCCCACGTCACCAGTTTCCCAGATAACTTACCCGGAACCGTTGTGGTTCTAGCTTTACCGAAAAGCACGAGACCCCAGCCTGCAATGACGGCACCCACAGCAAATAACACAGCTCCGGCCGTCCTACTAACCAAGGCCGCAGTTGGAGAAATCGTGGCGCCATGATGCATATGCTCTAGGACTACTCCAAGGAGATAGGTCAGCACGAACACCCAAGGAACGGGCACATGCAGCAAGAACCGAACGGGATTCTTCATTGCCAAACTCCTCAGTGTTTTGCGAAGCGCGTCGCGGGCCGATTCAATGGCTTTTTCTAAACAGTAGCATTGTCGCACGGCCATGTCGCTCGGGGAGTGGTGCCGGGAGGTGCTGCTGGCAAGCGCGAACGGCCAGCCGTCGAAAACTGCGGGCCAACCTGATTTCGCGATTTTCGAAAGGGTGGGAATCGAGAACGCCTGCCGCGAGGGATTCGATCAAAGGTCACGTCCAATCGCGGACCCGAACAACCGCGGCTTTCCCGCAACCTTTAAACTCGTGAAGCTGCGTCATAACCGGGAAAACGGGTGAACATCCGTCGGTCCCCCGTCAGTTACGTTGCATCGCGGCCCTCGGATAAGCCCATGCTCCGCAGGGTCTCCCATCCTAACCGCCCGCAAAGCGGACATGTCATGTACTACCGACAGGGATCTAAGTTTACCTTGACGGTACACACGCCTGAGACTAGTCTTTCGGTCGTATTTGGAGCCTCACGGGGTGTGCTCCATGACGAATAACCTTCGCTTTTGCGTTGGGCGAGCTACGCTTGCGCTTCTGGGTGGTTTGTGTTTGCTCAAGGCTTCCTCTGCCTGCCAGGACAGCGCCGATCAAGCCACGAATAGCTTTGGCAGAAGCGCCGAGATTGCGATTACAGTTCGCGATAGGTCCCGTCAACTAATTACCGTTCCGACGATGGTGAAGCTCTACAAGAACGGAGCTCTGGAAGACCAGCTATCAACGTCACAGGGCCACGCCCTTTTCATTCTGCGAGGTCTGGGAGAATTTACCGTCGTCGTGGAAGCAGGGGGCTACAAAGCAGCGCACAAGGAAGTCTCGATTCCGGCTGCGATTCAGTACCAGGAGGACGTGTATCTCGAATGGGACACGACCTCGGGGGACGGAACGGGGGCTCCCGGCAGAGCTGTGCTTGCTCCGAAGGCGAGGAAGACACTGGAGAAGGGAGCGCAAGCTCTAGCAGCGGGGAAACTGGAGGAGGCGCAGAAATTTATTGGCGAGGCCGTAAAACTTGCGCCGGCAAATCCGGATGTGCTTTACCTTCAAGGAATGCTCTATATGGAGCAGAGCAATTGGGAGCAGGCACAGGCCACGCTGGAACAAGCCAGCCGAATGGACCCCAATCAGCCCCGCCTCCTTGCGGCGCTGGGGATGAATCTCGTACATCAAAAGAAGTTTGCGGAAGCCATTCCGCTGCTGGAAAAATCTATCCAGTTGCACCCGGCATCAGGCTGGGGACCCAAATGGGCGCTCGGTAAGGCCTATTATTATCACGAGCAGTACGAACAGGCTCTAAACATGGCGGAACAGGCACACACTGACTCTCACGGATCGTCTGCCCAAGCCGAGTTGCTTCTGGCCCAGTGCCTGACGGTGGTGGGGCGCTATGAAGACTCCGCGCGAGTTCTGCGGGAATTCCTGAAAAACAACACCAAGGGCCCGGACGCCAATACAGCACAGCATTGGCTGGAGCGCTTGACCACGAACGGGAAGATTCGCCCATAGTCTTTCAGAGCCAAATATTGAACCGACGTTGTCCGTTGTTCCGCTTCGTGTCGCAAACTCTGATTACCCCCTAGGTTGGAATGGCTTCATTGGCGCACGCGTCGGTCTGAACGCCCTTTCTAACGAGAAGACTCGATCAGAACCTCCTTCAGGATGGTTTCAATTTGGAGCGGAACAGAGGACATGCCCCGTAACGGGTGTAACCAGGCGACACACGATTCCCACTTGCCTCTGCAGAAGTGGTTCATGGCTACCCTGCTGCTCTGCGAAGCACGCAAGGGAATGTCGGCCAACCAGATCAAACGTACCTTGGGCGTGAGCTACAAGACCGCGTGGTATCTCTGTCATCGCATTCGTGCTGCCATGAAGGAAACTGAGCGGCCCATGATGACTGGTACTGTCGAAGTGGACGAAACCTATGTAGGCGGTAGACCTCCACGTGGCAGCAAGCCGGGACGTGGCACCCCGAAAGAAGTTGTTATCGGCATCCGTCAACGTGGTGGCGATCTCCGCTTCTTCCATGCTTCGGACGTACAGTCGGGAACGCTGGCAAAGTACATCAGGGAGAACGTCAGCCAGGATGTCGAAGTCATGATGACCGATGAATTCACTTCGTATCCCGGCGCGATGAAGCAAACCGGATTGAGCGAAAAACACAAGACCATCAGACACAAGGCTGTCGTCTACGCGATTGGGGATATCCACACCAATACAATTGTATATTACACTCATTCATTGACCTGGTCAGACGATTTCCGAACCGACCAGGCGCTTAACTTCCTGGGTGCCGTGACGCGGGGCGGCAATCTGCATTCCTGCCGAAAAACCCCCTCCGACCCCGTATTTGTCGTTGCTGGCACAAGTGACAGTTCCCAGTGGCCAACAGGGCTCCGATGCTGAGGACGGGTCTTCGCAATTCCGCTACAATTAAAATAGATGATGGCGACATACCTGGGTCCAATGTTCCGAGAATCTGCTACAAGTGCGAATCCAATCCCTCCCCGGCACGAAGGTTCCACGAAGGAAAGCCTCGGCAACAATTTTGTCCGCGGAGTAACCGCGGCTGGCGGCCCACGATTCGTCGAGCTCGAACACTGGATAGCAGTCTCCCGTCATTTTTTCTTGCTGCTTCTGGCTATCCTTGCTGTCGTCATCGTCCCGGCGGTTGCCCAGCAGTCCTCGCCTCCCCCTGCCACACCTGATCCGAAGGTCGTTACGCCGAAACCCGCCGACAAGGATCCAGCCGCGAACAAGACGGATGATGCGGCCGGCAAAAGTAAGCTGGAAAAGGAAACCGGAACCACAAATGACCGTATCTTCGCGGTGTTGCCAAATTATGGTTTTGTGGCAGGTTCCAAGGCTCTTCCGCCGCTTACAAGCCGACAGAAATTCAGGCTCGCAACGGCGGGCGTGTTTGATTGGGCTGCTTATCCCTTCAACGGCGTTCTTGCCGCCATCGGTCAGGCAAAAAACGATCCGGAAGCCTGGGGACAAGGATGGGATGCCTATGCGAAACGCTACGGCGCCTCGTTTGCCGACAATAGTATCGGCACGTATATGACGACCGCTATCTTTCCCAGTTTGCTGCACGAAGATCCGCGCTACTACCAGATGCGCGACGGGAAATTTTCTCATCGTACCTGGTATGCGATGAACCGGCTCTTCGTTACCCGCACAGACTCGGGCTCCACCCGATTCAACTACTCGGAGTCCATTGGCAACGCCACCGCAGCCGCCATTTCCAATATCTACCACCCCGAGGAAGACCGCACCGCGGCGCGAAACGCCTCGACCTTCGGCTTTCTGATTCTTTACGATGGCCTGTCCAACGTATTAAAGGAATTCTGGCCGGACATCAGGCGCAAAGTGCTGCACAAAGACTCAACCCCGTAGTTCCTCGTGGTTCAACGCCGGCAATTGATGGAACAGCGAGCCTCGGACGGACTCGCGAGTGAGCGGAATGGCGCATCCTCACGTTCCTTGGCGAAGGATGAAAAGGCGGAACTCCTTTGAATTGGTCGGGGCGAGAGGATTTGAACCTCCGACCCCCTGGTCCCGAAGAAACAGCAGAAGTGCTATCTCATTGATTCGCTTAGCTTGGTTCTGCGTCACAGACGACGGTTTTACGCGGTTTTCGGCATCTAATTGACCCAAGTTTGACCCAAGTTTTCTCGGCTTTCCAGCCATTCAAAATGGTCAATGAGTGTAATGGCGATGTTACGCAACAATGCAATCAATTTCGGGTTCGCCCGATTTCCAAATTGGGGGCAACGTCTAGAGTCCGAAGACGGTTACCGCGCGGCAAGACGATAGGGGCCATTGAGCGGCGTTCCAATTCCAACAACTGGGTTCGCCGCCATTGTGGGCCTCCCGTCCTAGAGTATTTGTGGCGATCAGGGTGTCTGCCACGCGGGCTACTGAGCTAGGTATCCGCCGTCAATCACGAGTTCGGCACCTGTCATGAAACTGGACTCTTCGGAGGCGAGGAAAAGACAACCGTTCGCGATTTCGAGCGGGGTGCCTGCGCGCTTCATAGGCGTCAGGCCGATGACGTAGGCATTGATGGCCGGGTCCTGAGCCTGGGTCAGCGGTGTGTCAATAAAGCCCGGGTGGATAGAATTCACGCGGATGCCGTCGCCGACATAGGTGATGGCCGCGTTTTTTGACATCATGACCACCGCGCCTTTGGTCGCGTGATAGGCGTGCGCACCCGGCACTGCGGCGGTCCCCCAGATTGACGACACGTTGATGATCGAGCCGGACTTATGCGCCTTCATGTGCGGGATTACTTCTCTCATCCCGAAGAAGCAACCGTCCTGGTTCACGCCCACAACCCTACGCCAGTTCTCGGTGCTGCAGTCGTGCACGGCATCATAGACGGCGACGCCAGCGTTGTTCACCAGAACATCCACCTTGCCGTGCGCCGCCACCATGTCACCCACCACTCGCTTCCAGTGCTCTTCCTTCGAGACGTCCAACTCGACCCCGATCACGCCGGCCGGAAAGATGCCGGACGGGTTACTTGAGCTGCCCGCATAGACAATCGCGCCCTCCCGGGCGAACAACTCGGCTATCGTGAAGCCGATGCCGCGTGATGCGCCGGTCACCAGTGCCACTTTTCCTTTCAGCCTCATTTTCCTTCATCTCCTAATGTGAGCCCACGAGGCTGCGGCAGGCCACTGACGGCATCCCGAAGCGGCCCGGGAGGACTCGCCTTGCGCAACACGAAGTCCTCGATGGAGACGGTGTACTCGGCCTTCCCGGGCGCGTAGCGGATGCACGACCGGGTCGGGTAGTATCCGGCCATCGCAAAGGCGTCGGGCGACTGGATGGGGAAGCACACGTTGGGCTTTGACTTCATGAAGGTGAGGGCCACCATCTCCTCGTAAAAAGTAACCCGGCCGTCGTAGACTCCGTAGATCCAGGTGCGGTTGAACGGCCCGCCATGGAATTCGGGAGTCGTCGGGTCCAAGAGGTGATTGCCCATGGCCGGTACGGCTGCCCCCACGTCCTGGAAGTTCGGCGGCACGTAGTTTCTCGGCACGGGCTTGCGTGCCAGCGCGAACTGATCGCAGCGAAGAAACTCGACCCCGCAGGTTCCCCGCTGGAGAGCGAAAACATTCTCGATCGGCTCGATGTAGAAATGAACGTCAAAGTGGGGCTTGTCGAACACTCCCGCCGGCATGTGCCCGTGGTTCCAGTTGAGTAAAGCCCACTTAAACGGGACATCCGGCTGCCGACTGGCCTCGCTGGGAACGGGAAGGACACGCTCATGCCAGGCCGAGCATTCGGTGGCTGGGTCAATCACGCCGTCGTTGTTGGCGTCGAAACAGTGATTGCCGTCGGATAGTTGCGTTGGCAAGGCGTCCAGAGCACTGGCCGAAAAGACCACGCCGATCGCCTGCAGGGCGCCAGACGAATCGAGCTCGGAATAACTCGTCACAGTGCCGTTGCCGAGGCTGGAGGGAGCTCCGAGGATGCGCTTGTTCCTGGTGGTGGAACCGGCGAGGCTCAAAACCCCGAGAACCGCCGCGACGGCGGACAGGATCAGAACTAGATTAGTTTTCATGTTGCCTACTCAAGAACGGACGCCCGAAATCCCAGAACCGATCGGCGTGATGGGCTAACAACACCCATGCCAGAGTGCACCGAGGACAGTACAGGACCCCAGTTCAACGAATCACCTGAGCAAATAGCGGTTCGCGCCGAGCGAAGCAGCAAGGCATGGTGGCATGGTTCTAGCGTACTCCTAAGGTTGGCATGACGGTCTCAGAAAGATAACTGTTGTAAACAGACGATTACACTCACAACCCGGTCGGAATACCGACCTGAAAGCTCGCAACCAGGGTCAATGAGTGTAATGGCGATTTTTCGCCAACTACCGAATCCTCGCAGGACATCTCCTGAAAAGCAAGGTGGACACCACCAGGGTTACTGTCCGCGTGCATCCTTAGTTTCTGTCACCGGTACTAGATGAGCAGCGATCATCTTCCACGCCTCTGCTCGCTTGCTGTAGACCATCGCACAACGCAGAACTTTCGTGTCACCAGTGGTGATCAGGCTTCCGAATACGACCGCGGTATTACCGATAACTCTTGCGTTGAGGTTCACGAAGTGGGTGTTGGGGAACATTGGCTCGCTGCCACTCGGCGGAAAGAGGCTTTGCTTGTCGATAATGTGATTGTCAGGCGTGCTACCAGCGAAGCCGTCGTCAATGATCTGATTTAATACCTCGCCATTGCCCTTCTGCGATGCCTCCAACCATTGCTGCTGTACCTGGAGTACCGCGGCCTCTTCCGGTTTCGGGTTCGACTGTGCGAAAAGCGTCGTGCCGATCAATAGGAAAAACAGAGAAACGTAACTTTTCATAAGTACCTCCATGAATTTACAAGCCGAAATAAATTAATGACCGCAGCCTGCACAAGCTGTTTTCATTACGTAGCCTATGTAGCCCGCGAACCACACCAACAATGCCAATGCCGCCGTCACCGCAACGATGGGGACCATTCTTTCAGCAAGCCGACCGGGTATAGCGACGGTGAAAAACTCCCTGGTCGCTCTGAACCAGACACGAAGCAGGCCGGGAAACCCGCGTCGGGAGTATGCTTCTGAGACCTGTTCATCGAAGACTTCGACCATTTCAGTACCAAATTCGCGCCGAAGCTCCTTGGGGTAGAGGATGAGAGAGGTCGCGTAAACCTTGCGGCTGACTTCGAGGACGGCGGGGAAGGAGTTGGCGTTAACGTGTTTCATGGGGCAGCCAACTTTCTGCGCTGGGCGGAGCGCACGAGCGAATCCATGCGATTCAACTCAACCTCGAAGACCGAGCGGCCGCTACGGGTCAGCCGATAACAGCGGCGGCGACGTTCGGAGTCTGAAGGGGTCGAGGTCTCTTCAATCAGCCCGAGCTCCAACAAACGCTGGATGGTGGTGTAGAGTGTCCCCGGCCCCATCGTGAATTGTCCGCCAGAGACAGTTTCTGCTTCCTTCATGATTGCGTAGCCGTGCTTTTCGCCTTCGGCAAGTGCAAACAAGATGTAAAACACGGCCGGACTAAGAGGTAGTTGGCCGCGAACAGTATCTGGGATTTCCGATTTCCGCATATATCATAAACTGATATATCGCCAATAGATATATGTCAAGCGATTAATTGGCCAGGAGTGGAAAAAAGTTGACGCAATCAGGCGATTACACTCATCGATCTGCCGACGCAGCGATCCCTCGGGCAGGCTCCCTGTCGGATGATCAGTGTAATGGCGATTTTGCAACAGTTACCCAAGCACATTGAGCGAGGCTACAATACTGCGCCATCGATTCGATTTGCCAATTGGGCATCATTCAAAGAGGGGCGCAAGCAATGCGACAAATCCGATATGCCGTGGCGATGAGTTTAGATGGTTACATAGCTGGCCCAAATGGTGAGGCGGACTGGATTGAGACTGACCCCGAGGTGGATTTCAAGGGCATATGGGCTCAGTTCGACACTTTAGTGATGGGTAGGCGAACTTTCGAGGCTGCAAAAAAGAGACTTGGTGAGGCTGCATTCACAGGCATTAAAACCGTCGTCTTCTCTCGGACATTGAAACAGCAAGAGAACCCAGAAGTAACAGTCGTCTCCGAATTGAATGAAGACTGGGTGCAACGGTCGCGAACTGAGGGGGGAAAAGATATATGGCTGATGGGCGGTAGCGAACTCTTTCACAGTTTCTTGCAGTCTGGCAGCGTGGACACTGTCGAGGTAAGCGTCATCCCAGTACTGTTGGGCGGCGGAGTTCCGTTGGTAGCTCCTCCTTACAGGCAAGCGAAGCTGACACTGTTGAGCCACAAGGTTTACCGTTCAGGGAGAATCTCATTGGTATATGCCGTGAAGCATGACTGACGAAATCAGGCGATTACACTCATTGACCGCCTGGAGGGTGCACGCTCAGGCAGGAATGGCGACAACTGCTGTTAACAGGCGATTACACTCACCGGACAGGACTGCCGCTCCGACAATGAGTGTAATGGCGATTTTTCGCTAACAACTGCCCACAAGTTAAACTGGCCTCATTAACACATGGGACAGCGACGGATAGTCACGAAGCCGGATAAGCGGACCAGGTACGCAATTCTCCTCGTGGTGTTGTTAATTCCCTGCTTGTCTTCACGGAACGGCTGTCCGGTGTTCTGCCCGCGCGGTCGCGTAAATCTCTCTCGCTGCGTCCGCATTCAGCGCTGCAATCCCTAGCCCTACAATCAAGTCGGGCCACGCTGATCGGATGTAAATCGTGGTCAGCCCTGCGCCGATAATGGCGACATTGGCCAATGCATCGTTGCGGGCCGAAAGAAACGCTGCGCGGGTCAAACTGCCTGCGTGGTGACGATAGCGGGTCAACATGAGCGCACAGGACAGATTAACCACGAGTGCTCCCGCACCTGCGACAGACAATGGTAAGGGGGCGGGTGGAACGGGTAACAGGAACTTGTGCCAAGCTGTCCAAAGAGTGGCCAACCCCGGCACGAGCAAAATTCCAGCAAGCGCCATTCCCAGACGCGCACGGCGGGGCGCACTCCACCCCAGCGCGACAAGAATCAGGAAGTTGACCGATGCGTCTTCAAGAAAGTCGATGCTGTCAGCGAAGAGCGACACTGATCCGATAGCGAGAGCCACGGCGAACTCGATCCCGAAATACGCCAGATTGAGGATCGACACGAGTCGAATGACGCTCCGTAAATCTGACTGTCGCGTCTCCATGCGCAATAAGCCTCCCACGGAGTCCACTGTCAGACAACCCCGATGCACACCGCGCAGCCCTGGCTGGCGTACTCAGGCGATTACACTCACAACCTCGACCACTATTGATTCGCTAACGGACTCAAACTGACCCAAATCCGCCGGTAAATTATTGAAACCACGGAAACGACAGTTGGTCCCGAAGAAACAGCAGAAGCATTCCGGGAACAAGCTTAGTCAGAGTCGCTCAAACCCAAACCCTACGCCACTCCCTCAACAATCGAATCCCCGGCCGCTGTAGGAATGGTCCGCGAGAGTTTCCAGCCCGACGCTTCCAACAATTTGCGGAATTCTGGTTCAGTGCGTTCGCGTCCGCTGGGGAAAATCAACATTTGCAAATCCAGAAATTTTCCAGGAGAGAAGTCATTGCCCGGCTGAATCACGCAATCGACCACCAACAACTTTCCGCCAGGATTTACGCCTTGGCGGCAGGCTTTTAGAATTTTGACGCAGGCATCATCCGGCCAGTCATGAATGATGTGTTTCATAATGTAGGCATCGGCGCCTGAGGGGACCGAAGAGAACATATCGCCCGAGGCCAGCGTACACCGGTCCATATACGGCTTGAGGGCACCTGTTTTAGCTCCCTCCAGCACATGGGGTACCTCGTAGAGCGTGCCTTTCAAGTGCGGATTCCGGCCGAGCAGCGTGGCCAGCAGAAGGCCGCGGCCGCCGGCGACGTCGACAATGTTTTGTACGTCGGCAAAGTTGTAGGCATCGGCCACAGCGGGGCCATCAATGCTGGAAAGTCCGGTCATAGCATTGTCAAAAATCCGCGATTCCTCGGGATTGTGCTTCAGATACTCGAAGATGGGCATACCGTAAATCTCGTCGAGTGCCTGTTTTCCGGTGCGCACACAATATTCCAGCCTGGACCATCCTCGCTCGTGCCATTCCCGGCCGGTCATGATGGCGAGCCCTCGTAGGCTGGGGTGCGCGTTGGTACGTAGAACGGCCGACATGGGCGTCTGTGAGAATTTCTTGTCCGGCCCTTCGGCCAGAACTCCAACGCAAGCGGTCGCGCGCATGAGGCGGTAGAGCGCGTCCGGTTGAGCGCCGGTTTGGGCAGCTAATTCCTCGGCTGATTTCGCCCCGTTTTCGAGCAAGTCGGGGATTCCAAGCTGCGCCAGGCACGACACGGCGCCGGCAACATACGCACCGTTCACGATCTGCAGGATGCCAGAGTGGGCTGGAGGATCTTGCTTCGGTGTTGTCGGGTTCTGAGTCATCAACCGGAATCTCCTTTTTTGAATTCAAGAGCGGCGAGATTGTACACCCATCCTGCCTAGTCGGCGCGAGCCTGATTGGCGGTCTCTAGACCTGATGACGAAGAAGGGCGTCCAGTCGCAGTTGACGTAATCAGGCGATTACACTCACAACCCTCGAGCCGGTAAATTATTGAAACCACGGAAACGACAGTTGGTCCCGAAGCAACCACATAAATGCTATCTCATTGATTCGCTTAGCTAGGCGGCGTCACAGACCACGGTTTTACCCGTTTTTCGGCAGGTAATTGACCCAAATCTGACCCAAGTTTTTCCCGGAGAGGGTAGTTTGACCGCGGCGCGGTTGGAAGAGCTTGTTGCCGGGATGAACCATGCTGATGCTTCACCTTACACACTGGTTGCGTATTGCCGGATGCATCAGCTGATCGCCAAGAAGCCTGACAAGAAGGTCTGAGTCCCCGATTCCTCGTCCTTCGCGAAGGATTTGAGAACTTTCGATTTCGCCCCAGACACTTGCGTAAATTCAGTCGCGGCGCGGGGCACGCTTCTTCGTCGTCCTTGTATTCTTTTCGACCCTAAGCTTCCATGCTGCGCGCAAAGCACCCGTCAACACGTCCTCGTTCGCTTGCGCTAAGCGAATGTGCGTCATTCCCATTTTCCCCCATCCGCCCGCAATCGGCAGGAAAACCGCGGGCAACTCGCCAACGAAGTCCGCCTGCTGCTCCGGCGCGAGTATCAAGTTGCCGTAGCCCTGGTCTCGAGACGCGAGCGTCGCGAAGATCCTGCCTCCCACTCGGAAGTCAGGCGAACCCATGTGCGTACCTTCTTCCGCCCCCTCGAGGCTCAGAGCAATCCGGCGGAAATCTGCAGCATTCATCGCGAAGCACTCCGCATCCATTGTCGAGGATGCTACACCATTACAAGCTGTTCGCAGGCAATGCAAATTCAACGGCGTTGAGCCGGTGCGGAAAGATTTTCTTGCCGGTGACATCCCCTCGTGCGTGATCTTCCACATGGAACTGACGCGGAAAATGGGGCAGCCTGAGGTTGCGATGGGGGCCGCTGCCTGAGACTAAGCAACCCTCCCCCAACACCTCTTCAGAAACGAGGGAATCAACAAACGGAAATCACTGACTATCTTGCTTGTCCGAATTGTGGGAACAGCCTGACCGGTGGTGAGCTCTGCAATCTGGGTTGTCGCAGAGAGTGGGAAGAAACACAGCAGAGCAAGACACGTGCTGCAAAACATGTGAGGATGCGCGGCTTGGTTCAAAACCTGTGCCGCATCGCACCTGAGCCAATCACTTTGGATGCTTTTGGTGATTGACTGGAACGGCATCACAGCGATTGTGCTGGGCGCAACACGTTTCACCCTTGACTCCCTCCACTCCTTCTTTCGCGATGATGGGTGCCATGACTAATGCAGCGACGGGGTCAGCCCACCACAAACCGAAAGAGGCATTCAGTAGAAGTCCAATGAGCAAAATCGCTGACAAGTACACACAGAAATCAGTCTGCTTCGCGTCGGCCTCCATTGCTGCGCTGCCGAGATCACGTCCCACCTTCTTCTTTGAGCGGGAAAGAATGGGCATGACGATCAGCGATACGCAAGCAAGGACGATGCCCGGAATGCTGTGCTCAGGAGCCTTTCTACCAAAGAGATCAGAGACAGCCTCGTAGGCAATATAGACGGCAAGAGCGATGAAGCATGCGCCGACAATTCGGATACTCAGTCGCTCGTTTCTTTCGCGACTCTCTTCATCAGCGTCAACTGACATTCTCCACAGTAGTGTGGCTCCGGATGTGACTTCGATGAAGCTGTCAATTCCGAAGCCAACTAGCGAGATGCTGCCCGCTATCGCACCGGCTATGACAGCCACCAACCCTTCGAGGCTATTCCATACAATTGTGAAATATTCCAGCCGCTTTCCGCGTTCAGCTATGGTCTTTCGAGTCATGGCCAATTCAGTCACCACCAGAGCATACCAGTGCCAGCGGGGTGCCCTACCCTTTCGCGTTCCGTGCGAAAGGGTGGGTGTGCCCGCTATCACAGGCAACTGGATATCCAAGGTGCCCGACTCAACCTTAAACGCTTACTTTGAATTGGTCGGGGCGAGAGGATTTGAACCTCCGACCCCCTGGTCCCGAATTCGGTGGCCGCAAGAAACCTGAGTGACACCAAGCGATCCCTTGAAGGAAGGAAGTCCAGTGTTCACGCTGGTCTTGAGTTCGTCGCGTACCCCATGCGTGTACCGGAACGACACCGACCGACATGGCTCGATCCGGGCAGGGATGGCAGGGTTACGACACAAGTCACGACACAAGAGTCCTGCCGCAAATCGCGCTCGCGCCAAGAGTTCGCGAGTTGTCCGCCCCTGGCACCCAGCGACGGCGGGAGCATATCCATCCCTCCCCCACATATTTTTTTATTTTTTCCAGCACGCCGCCCGTTGGGACTGACGCAGACCGGTATCGGTCCTGGTCCCGTTTCTGGTCAATGAGTGTAATGGCGATTTATCACCAATTGAGACGATTGCTGACCCGTTGGCGGCTCGGATAGCTTCCTGTTTGCCGACCACTCATCCAGGAATTCATCAGAGGGGCTGGGAGTCGCAACCGCCGATACCAGTTG
Organism: Terriglobia bacterium; assembly: GCA_963814725.1. Classification (GTDB taxonomy): domain Bacteria; phylum Acidobacteriota; class Terriglobia; order Terriglobales; family Acidobacteriaceae; genus JAIQFF01. Next base: position 30,551 of record CAWFDY010000008.1, on the reverse strand, counting down.
GTTCTGTCTTTAGAGTTCTGGTCAGTCGATTTTTATTATTGGATCGGGTGGATTGCTCGACCGCTTTTGTCGCCATCCGGGGTAAAGATTTGCTATCGAGAAGGTCGCTCCCAGGAACGCGTGTCGATGTGGCCCGCCGGAAGTCAGTCCTGCTTCAAAACCGCCGTCAATTACCAGCCGTGGAGCAATCGTATACGTCAGCGCCCACAGCGAAGACGCGAACCCTGGTGTGGTCTGGTTGAGTCGGGTGTCACCATAGAATTCCCCCGTGAACTGGAGTCTGCCGCGGATAACGTGCGAAAACGCCAGATTCAATTGCTGATTCTTGTCAAAGCTTGATTTATCCTTCCGCCCAATGAGAAATTGGGTAACGTTGAAGTCGAGGTGAAATTGTGCGATATCTTTGCTCGCCAAAAGGGTAAATGCGTGATCCACGTGTCCCGATCCCAAGTCGCCTTCCGTGCTGGCGGAGGGTATTTTGATGGCATAGCCGAAGGCCAGCGTTGGCACCCGTTTCGTCTGCCGGTAAACCCGGATCTGTGGACCCAGCCAATTGTCTCCGAAGCTCCGGTGTGTACCGCTCACGTCAGTTTGTGACAGGAAGGAGGTTGTGTTCCAACGCAACTCAACGTCGCAAAGCATCCCAAATTTCAAAAGACCACCGAAAGACGTCTGCTGGACGCTCTGTTCGGGCCACACCTGATCCCAGCCATACTCTAGTTCCAATACACCGTATTGTGTGATGTCCGCAGGATTTGCGACCGTGGGACGGTTCGGATTTGCGGCGATGGAATCTGCGTAGCAACCTGTCTGCTTCCCCATCCATTGGCCTACAGCCGACTGGCTTGCAGCAAGACAGGCTGTCAAGGTCACAACTGCAAATCGCAAGAGGTTTCCCCGCCAATTGAGGGAGGCAGTATAGTGTTTTTCCCGTGGCGTTCGCATCAACGTTCCATCTTTGGACATGATCCAAATGATCGCGAAGGCCGTCGGTATTGTTTGAGGCCCTGCGGATACTTCACTTCGCCCTCAGAAGGAGAACGGGCACGCTGATACTGTGCTGGACCCGGCTGGCTGTGGTGCCCAGAAATATATCGGAAAGGAAGCGATGTCCATGTGTGCTCATCGCCACAAGGTCACAACCCTTCTGCCGAACCCATTTGATGATTTCGTTCGCTGGTTCGCCATACGCCAGCTCGGCCTCCGTGGGAATACCCAAGGCTTGAAACTCCGACCGCACCTTATCCAGATACACGGTGTCTTCGGCGATTTCGGAACTGACCGCGTCCGGGCCATAGGTCCTGGCGGCCCATCCATCGGCCACATGCAACAACACCAGACAGCTTCGCGCGAGCATCGCGAGTTGCTTGATGTGCTCGACGATCGCCCGGTCAGTCGCCGTGCCATCCAACGTCACGAGAATGGTTTGGTACATGGTTGTTCCGTTTCTGTCGTGCCTACCCGCCGGTGATCACGTGCCACGCGGCTTTGAGCGAGTCCGGCAAGCCATACACGTCCATCACAGTGATCAGAATCGCGCTGGCCCAGCCGGTAATCAGTAGAAACCATCCGTTCTTCCAAGCCCCCATGCGTCGGCGGGAACTGGTGAAGTGCAGCAGCGGGAACATGGCGAACGGAAGCTGCAGCGCTAGCACTACCTGGCTAAGCGTCAGCAGATCGGTAACGCTGCTTTCGCCGCGTAAGCCAATAATCAATACTGCCGGCAGGATGGCCAGTGAGCGAGTGATGAGGCGCCGCACCCAGGGTTTAATTCGCCAGTGCATGAAGCCTTCCATCACCACTTGCCCGGCCAACGTACCGGTGATGGTGCTGCTCTGCCCGCTCGCCAGCAGCGCCACCGCAAACAATGTGCTCGCCGCCGCCGTTCCCAGCAGTGGCGCCAGCGTCAAGTAAGCGACCCGAATCCAGTCACTGTCGGCGGCGAATCTGACCACCTGCCCGCCGGATACGGTTACACTTTCCTTGCCAAAGAATACCGTCGCCGCCAGCACCAGAATCGCCGCGTTGACGAAGAAGGCAACGGTCAGAGCCGCGGCTGAGTCGATGGTGTTGAAGCGGATCGCGCGTCGGATGGACGGTTCATCCTTCTGCAACTGGCGGCTCTGCACGAGTGCTGAGTGCAGATACAGGTTATGCGGCATCACGGTCGCGCCGATGATGCCCACGGCGACGTATAACATCCCCGAATGACCAAAGTGCGGCGAAACCAGTGCTCGTCCCAGCTCCAGAAAACTCGGGTGGGTCTGCGGAAGAACGAAAATCTCAATGAAATAACACACCCCGATTGTCGCTATCAGCAGCAGAACCACGGCCTCGATGGTGCGCACTCCAAACCCTTGCAAGGCCAGTAGCAGCAGAACGTCCAGGCCGGTGATGATGACTGCCCAGAGCAGCGGGATATGGAACAGCAAGTTCAGGGCAACGGCACTCCCGAGCACCTCGGCCAGGTCGCAGGCGCCAATTGCCACCTCGCTCATCAGCCAGTTGGGCCAACGGGTCCACCCCGGATACCAGTCGCGGCAGCATTGGGCCAGGTCCTTTCCCGTCACCACGCCCAACCGCGCGGAAATCACTTGCATGAAAATGGCCATCAGGCTGGCCACTCCCACCACCCACAAAAGCCCGTACTTGAACTGCGCGCCAGCTTGCAGGTCGGTTCCCCAGTTCCCGGGGTCCATGTAGCCGACGCTGACGAGAATCGCCGGGCCGACGAAAGCCCGCCACTGCTCCCAGAAGCCGGCCTCGTGGTGCGGCACTTCGACCGTACTGTGCATCCCCTCCAACGACAAGTGCCCGTCGCTGGGAACCTTTGTCTCCATCCGTCGCTCTGCTTTCACTTAGCGTCGGTATATTAGCACAGATTAACCACAGTTAACTAACGCTTGGCGGCAGAAGCCGGCGGAGAAGACACCCAGACTTTCTCTGCTGCCGGGCGGCCCAGGACGACGGCGCCAGCGGAGGTGTCGAGGGAAAGGGTTTGATCGCAGTTCCGCTCACGAAGATACAGCTCGCTTCCGGGCCGGACGCCCCGTTTGTCCAGCAACTCGCCCAGCTTCGAATCCCGCTCATCCACGCTGGCAACGATGTAGCTCTGGCCTGGTTCCGTCTCCGACAGCAGCCTGTAACCACGCCGGCTCTTCTGGGTCGGACTATCGAAGGTCATGAAATTGCCGTGCGGACAAGCTCCGCTGCGCCCCAGCTTCTTGACCAGCAACGACTCGAAATCCGCTGAGACCGCATGTTCTAGCCGCTCGGCCTCATCGTGGGTGCGATACCACGGCATTTCAAACATTTCATGCAGCATCCGTTCAATCAGGTGATGGCGAATGGCGGTGCGCTTCGCGATTCGGCGCCCAGCGTCGGTTAACCGCACTCGCCCGTCTTTGCGCACTTCCACCAAGCGGTCACGCTTCAGCCGGCGCAATGCCATAGTAACCGCGGGCGGGGTTACCTTCAGCCATCCGGCCAGCGTCGCAGAGATGACGGTTTCACCTTCGCTCTCCGCCTCGAAGATCGCCTTTAGATAGTCTTCTTTGGAAACCGTGATCATCGCGAGGCGATTATAGCTAGTCGGGGCAGCTCTGGATAATGTCGTCGGCCAATCGACTGCACCGCTACTGCAAGGAGAGGCGCCTAACCGCAGATTGGGCCTGCCTGATCACTTTGGCGATTGTCCCTTGATGACGGGCTAACCGTCGTTGCGAGAAGTTTGCGTCGTTCAAATACATCTCCAACTCGAAGAGTAGAAACGGACCGAATCTGTTCCAATTTGAATGAATTGAGGTACCACCATTCAATTCGGCTGGTCGTGTATCTCCTTCCCTCGTCGATTGTTTGAAACTTCAGTGAGACGGGTTTAGGATTTCGATCTCCTTCAACAACGGTCATTGACGGTGAAGGAACAGCGGCTCGGAGATAACCGGCCTCCGTGAGCTCGCTCCTGACGGCATCCGCCATTCTTCCGAGTTGGGATTCGTCGAGGCATGCGCCGATCAGTTTTGCCTTTGCCTCGGCTTGTTCTTGAGCAGCGAGGCTGGTACTAGCAGGAAAATTCACTTCGAGAACGATGAATGGCTTGCTGCATTCGTCCGCTAGTGAAGTTTGAGGGCACAGAGGTAGGAAAATCGTACTGAACCCAAGGGCGAGGAAAAATCTGCTCATGACAGCACCCCTGACCGACTAAATATATCACGCATAGTAAAACGAAGTAACTGTTGTAAACAGGCGTTTACACTCAGAACCGATTGGTTATGAGCGTAATAGGGATGTTTCAATGGGTATGGGGCGCTGGCGCTCAGCTTTGGGGCTCTTGAACTCGGCTATTGGCGGGTCTAAGCTTTCCCTTAGTCTCGGGGTGAGGGACGGCACAGGTTTTTACCGTTTCCACTGTCCTGGGTTCGACCGAAGGCGAACGGTTGGCAGGGCGGGCCACGTTTCTCACCCCGCGGCGCAATGGCTTCCCGTAGCGCTCACAACCTGTCAATGAGCGCTGTCGGGATTTAGCAACAGTTGACCCGCCGACATCAAGTGTTCTTGCGGAAAACCTTTCGCGTATTCGAGCAGCTTGACGATGTCGTCAACGACATTGTCAATTTTGCTGCGGCTAACGATGCGCCGGGTCTCGAAGGCAAATATCCATTCAACCAACTATTGCACTCGTTTGAGGTCCATTATCCAATCCGTTTCCCACGTTTTACCACCGTCGGTTGATTCTGCCTGCTCCCAGTGACCTGAGGTGGGTGTGATCTCGGACCATATGAGCCGTGTGCGGACTGGTTTCCCGTCTTCGGTATCGTCGTTCGCATAGAACGTTCCTACGCCATTGTGGAAGCTGCCTCTCACCGGCGGATCCATCGGCCCAAGTGGCGTCCTGCTGTCCATCCACCAGATCGACCACTGCCCCGTCTTGGCGTCGAACGATCGGGGAGCTACGCCGCGGTAAGTGCCGCCCGGAACTTCGAACACGGTGTCGTCGACATTAGCGTAGCCACCCATCAGTGGCTGGCAGAATAATGTCCCTTCGAATTCGATCCACTCGTGACTGTTGACGAGGCGATGCTTCAGCTTTCGATGATGGACTTGCCAGCGTCCGAATAAAAAATCGAAGTCATGCAGTCCGGGCGGCTCGCGATCTGCATGACTCATCTCTTGTCCCAACCCCGGAGAGGACTGCGCCACAGTGAGCCCCGACGACGCCAGGCCTATCCCCAGGCACAAGATCACAGCAATGCGCTGACGTATTTCCACGTATGACTCCTCTTCGTACCGAAATACTGCCGGCCCCAGTTTAGCGCATGGCTGAAGCAATCAGGCGATTACACTCAAAACCCTGCCAGTCCTCGGGCTCGGCCAATTGTGGGGAGGGATTGAGAGGCGCTTGAGCCATTTTTAAAAAAAGCAGCATTTGTATTTTTCTTCTTAGGCATTCTGTGATCCCCTTTTTCACAAATGTCGCGAACTCCACTAGATCAAGCCAAGCGCAAACTCTTTAGTGATGCGCGAGTCCCCGCTCCTCGGCTCTTGTCAGGCACAATCACCAATTCGAGAACCGTGACATCGGAGAGTACGACCCGATAGTCTTCGGTCTCGCGTGTTGCGTCTGGCGGGCTGAAGTTCCACTGCTGGCGCACAATTTCTCGAAATGAGTGTCCTCCAGCGGAAAACCAGCGCAACACGAACTCTTGGGTGCGCTCTGCCATGGTTTCTTCAAAAAGGAGCCAGATACGTTTGATGTGTTGCGGTACGTCGAAAACTAGCCGGATAGTCTGAGTGCCAGAATCGGCTGCACGCCAGCCCTGCGTTTCGCCCGAGACCAACGCAGACTCGACTGGGTATCCCTTTTCTTCTGAGGTCACCTCGACTACGGCCGCAGAGTTAAGGTCAAGCCAATCTTCATTCAGAGGCGGGGTGTCCTGCGGCTTCGGCGTGATGAGACGTTTTCGCATATCGCTAGGATAAGCCGCAACCATGAGCAGGTCGAATGCGGCTTTGGTTTGATCGTAACCTTCACTTCGGCACCCGGTCTCAACTGGACATCGTTGCCACTTTTGTCGGTGAGGGTGTTCTCGATAAGGCAACTGCAGGCTTATGTCGCACTTGTGCGCAAAGCTAAGCCAGACCGCACCCGTTTGGGGCAAGCTCGTCGCGCCCTGGGCCGAATATGTGGCTCAGACGCTTTGGAATACTACATCTCGGTCTAAGTCCAGCAGGCCGCTTTCCACACCTTTAACGCAGCGGCACCGGAGGCAGGCGAAGGACCGTCCGCCATTTCCCACGGTTCAAACTCCGCAAATTGATCGAATCTGTCGTGGTTGTGGAAAACAGCTTCGCAAAGGCAAAAACTATTGTTTGGAATGCGCTGCAACAGCAACGCATGAAAACTTCGACGCGGGACGTAAGAGTGCACAGCAACCGGCATCCCTTGCGAAGCGTTCAGCTACGCAACGACTCCACAAACAAGCAATCCAGAATTGGAAAGTCTCGAACCTTCCCGCATGGCTAACGGCCGCCATATTCGAAACCCGGGTTCAACCAGCACTCGCCAGCATTCCAAAAGCCCGAATACGTTCGGCGTTGAGGGTGAGTGAGCCGTATGCATCGGCCATCCGTACGGGTCTACGCCGCCCGCATGAGAGGCATTGGCAGGCGCTCGCGGAATTGGCGGGTGTCGTGCCAGGAGCACCGGATCGTCGAAATGCTACACAACCTGGTCAATGAGTGTAATGGCGATTTATCAACAATCATTTTCTCGAATCCTATGATTGGGGGCGTAAAGTTAGCTGCAACGTCGCGGTGAAGGAGGGTATCGTGGTGAAACCACTCAGCCGACTAACTTCCGTCGCAGTATCGCTTCTGGCCCTTACATCAGCCGTCTGGGCTGGGGCTCTGTTCCCTGATGTGAGGGCTGCAATGTCCGCAAATGGAAAATTTTTAGTGGCCATGGAATTTGAATACCTGAATCCAGACCAACAGTTCAGAACCATCACGCGAGTAAATTATCGCGTTTTCCGAAGCGAAGAATTCATCAACGACAAATTCACCACTACAAATCCTTTCTGGTCCAATGACTGGGACGTGGGATTGGCACCCCCGAAAGGCGAACGGATCCCATTGCCTTTCATCAGCAATGACGGAAAGCATCTGGTGTTGGTATCAGTTGACCCGCCTTTCTCTGACTTCACAGTCCTGCGAGTCTACAGAGAGCATCGCTACGGTGGCGAAGACTTGCTCGGAACGTACAAGCTAAGAGACATTTGGACAGCGGACGAACTGAAGGCCCATGCCAATTTGACCACCACTGGTCGGCCCCAATGGTTTGCGGGAAGCACGTTGGGGTTTTCCGCAGACAGTAGCACGTTCGTCGTGAGAACGACGTGGGGTAGAGAAGTCCGGCTCGACATGAATGACGGTGCGATCCACGCTCAGTGACGTTCACCAGTTGGCGATAACAGGCGATTACACTCATTGAGCCCGGACAGGGCTGCTGCTCCCACAATGAGTGTAATGGCGATTTCTCGACAACCATTCTCATCCTGCCATTCTGATCGATGTTGTTCTGCCGCCGAAGGGTACCCGCGCAGAGATCGTGGCGCCACGACCGGGTTTCGAGTTGATAGAGAGGTCCCCCTTACCAATCTCAGTCTCTCCCTCATGCTGATGAGCCCCAGCCCTTTATGGTTCATAGCATTCTGACAGTCAAAGCCAACTCCCGGATCGCTCACGGTCACGTAGATCTCCTCCGATGTACCGCGCAACTCCACTTTAAAGTCTTGGGCACCGCTATGCTTCACCGCGTTCTGCAGGGCTTCCTGCAACACCCTGAACAGACAAAGCGAGACCTCGCCCGGGATGGAGCGCGGCACATCCGAATGCGCGAACTCAATCTCTACCTTCCGCTGTTCCGATAGCTCCTTGCAGAAGCTCTTGGCCGCTGCCACGAGGCCCAGGTGTTCGAGTTTTGAAGAGTGCAACCGGTGCGACAGGGCCTGAATGTCGTTGGCAATGTCCGAAAGGTGCTGGCTGGCGTGATGGATGTGATCGTGAAATTCAACTGCCGAGGGCGGTAGTTGTTGGTCCCATCGATCCAGTTCGATTGCCAACAGTGCCATGCGTTGATTGACGTCGTCGTGTAGCTCTCGCGCGATCCAGGTACGCTCCTCCTCGTGGGCTTCAATCAGCTTCCGCCCAACGTCGGCAAGAGATTCTTCCGCAAGCTTACGATCGGTAACGTCTGCGCACGAACCGATGTACCCCGCAAAAGAGTGGTCCGTGATGAATCTCGGCACACCCGTATCCGAAACCCATCGATATTCTCCATCGTGTCGCCGGAGCCGATATTCCGTCTGGAAGGACTCCCGCCGATCGAACGCCTGAGTGTAGGTATGCATACACCTGTTTAAGTCTTCGGGGTGTACACCTTCTACCCATCCGGTGCCCAACTCAGCTTCAAGTGACCGACCGGTGAACTCGAGCCAGGGCTGATTCAAGTAGTTGCGGAGCTTGTCGGGGCCAGACATCCAGATCAGTACTGGGGCTGTGTTGGCGACCAGGCGGAAACGCCGCTCGCTCTCCAGCAAACTCGCTTCTGCTCGCCGCCGGCGTTTGCGTTGCAGGAGTAACCCACCTATTATCACGGCTTGTAGAGTGACGATGGCAGCTACTCCGACCGCGTATAGCTTGTACTGCCCCCAAAATGACAGTTGGCGAAAGAGAACCATGCTGCCTTGCGGCAACTGGTTCTCGCGGATGCCCCAGCGCTCCAACTGACGCCAGTCGAACTGCATCACGCTGGTTTCGGGTTGGATGACCGGAATGTTGGATGGTGGTATTCCGGCGAGGACTTTTAGTACCAAGCCTGCAGCCGCCTCGCCGTGCGCATTCAGGCTATACATCCGACCCCCGACAATGCCACGACCTAGGTACTGGTCAATAAATCCGTAAACAGGTGCATTGGAGGCCGCCGCCAAATGTTCCGCGACGTCGTGGGGCACGAAAGGTGTTCCTTCTCCGTCTTTAAACAGCGTAGAGTACAACACGATCGTGTGTCGTGGTAGCTGCGAGACTTGTGAAAGCAGCTCGTTCATAGGTAGTGCGGTTAGGTATGTCAGGTCTAGGTGGTCTTTGTAGGGACGCAACTCTTCCCTGGCTTGCTCAAGAAGCCTCCTATCAAATGCCGAAGTGCCTGCAACAAACACGACTCGTCTTGTGTCAGGATGGAGTTTGAGCGCTATGTCCAGTGTTGGAGCAAATGCCCGCTTGAGAAGAACGCCCGTCACACGAGATGGCAACGCACGACTGCCAAGTTCTCTCCTGTCGATCCCGCAGAAGACGATGGGAGTCCCCGGAAAGACTAAGTTCTCGTGGCTCAGTAGGAAGTCCAACGCAGGACTCATCACGGCAACGACCACATCGATCTTCTTGTCGGCATATTTCTTACGAAGGTAGTCTTGCAGAACAGGCAAATAGGTGTCTGAACCGAACCGCGAAAGATCCATCGATTCGCGATAGACCTCGACAGGTTCCGCGGAACTCGAGGTCAAAGTGCGAAAAATGGACGCGTCGAGGGCAGCTAGACCCGGCAGCGTTGTGCGTTCGTCATAGAGCAGGACGACCTGCCGCGTCCGGCCGTGCGCTGGCAACGCCCCGATCCAGACCACCAGCACCCCAAGAATCAACCGAAGGGTAAGGCAACGGTTCGACATAGGATGGGCGACGTTGTTTCCGCGGGGCCCTCGGATCAGTGGGTCGAGGACAGACGACACGGCAAACCTAGCTGTCACAGACTTTACGCCGAACCGTAAGCGAATCCAAACGATTGTTGGCGAAACCAGGCGATTACACTCACAAGCCGGTCGGAATACCGACCTGAAGCTCGCAACCGGGGTCAATGAGTGTAATCGCGATGATTCAACAGTTACCGCGCCTGGGTCTATTGGCGTATCAGGCGAATGACTCAGCTGATGCCACAGCTTTCATTTCTTTCTTCCGGCGAAGACAGCTGTAGCGGCAGTAAATCCTCGTCAGCCATGTCTTGCGACGCTTTCCCTTCCACTCCGCCTTGTACAGTTGCAGAATCACTTTAACGTCTTTCGCATTTCTCAATTGGCCGTTCAACTCGCGCCACGTCATTCGTACTTTTTCCTTTCCATTGTGCGTTGCCCACCACTCACACCCCGCCCAATGAGTGTAATGGCGATGTTACGACAGTTACGACTCGCATTGAAGCTCTACTACCAAGCTAAAGATCCTCAGAAGGGCTTCGGGGAGTCGCGAACCAGCCACGTCTTGATACGCCTTCGATCGTTTCCCCTTCATTCCCATCCGAACAGCCCATTTTCGAAGTCGAAAGATACCTTGCGGAATCCCATCTTGGCGAATCCTAAGAGACCATCGAAGTCATTTGGGCGATCAGCGCCTCCATCGGCGATGGCCACGTTACGTGCCCCGAGATTATCTCCGCCGATTGACACCCCAGCGCGAAGCCATCGCAGGTGAGTCATCCCGCCGGTGCTGGTTATGGAAGTATTCGGATCGAGACGAAGCTGCTCCTTCGTTGTCTGGAGCCGGTTGCGATAGACAAGCAGTCCCCCAGTCCCTGAATCGACCAACAAGCGAACTTCCTGTCCATTGATCTCCGCCTTCACGGTGAGAAACGGCACTCGTGTTTCAAAATGGACTGTCTTTTCGCTCGGCACGATGGGTCCAAAAGCGATCTTCCTCCTCGGGTAATCAATCGTAAAGCTGTTGGTGCTCAGGATGTCCAGGCCAGCAATTCCCCCCAAGGAAATGCCCAGGCCCCGCTCCATAAAGCTAAGGTCCTGTACGACGACTCTGAGGGAGCGAGCCTGCAGCGGGCCAATCTGGATACGCGGCAAGACGAGGCTTTGTGTCTGAATCGTCCCATTCAGTGTCTCCAGCGATTCTGTCTCTCCCCGCAGCTTTAGTCGGTCGGCGATTTCCTTGGTGATGGCAGTCGGGCTCGTGCCCGTGTCGAGGATCATGTTCACATTCTTGATCGGTCCGATAGTTGCTTTCACGATGATCAGATTGTCGTTGTAGAGTTCGAACGGAATCTCGGTCTTGGCTAAGGCTTGCTTTTCAACGTCTTTATGACTTGGCAGAGGTGATGCGAGGCACAAAGAGCCGAGGCAACTTCCCAGAAACACAATGAGGCCCCCCGCAACCCCGGTGCTTAAGCGGCTTCCAAACCAGTGTTTAGACCGATGGCTTCTACCGAGCCCTGAATGCTGCCCCTTCGTCCATGTTTTCATGTCGTCCTCCTCCGCGCGGGTTGCGCGGTGAGGGCGACCTTGGGCTTCAGGTACGACTACCTCAATGCATCGGAGCTCTATTGCGGATCAGCGAAAGGTCGAAAGAAAGTCAAAGCAGCTAACTCACTTAGACTCAAGAGACTGCAGGGTGGGACTGGCTAGCCGCAACACGCGGGCCGCGAGCACATCGATTGAAATTCGGTGCTAGACTGGGGCACTTGAGGCGGACGTCTGTGGAACAATCTGTCCATTCTCCTCGGCTAGTCCGGTTTGAGAGCTTTGAAGTTGACGTTCGGGCGGGAGAATTGCGCAAAGCTGGAGTGAGGCTGAGACTCCCTGGCCAGCCGTTTCAAGTTCTAGCTATCTTGCTGGAGCGCCCCGGCGACGTGGTAACGCGGGAGGAATTGCAGAAGCGGCTGTGGCCGGACACGTTTGTCGACGTCGATCACAACCTGAATACCGCTATTAACAAAATTCGCGAGGTGCTGGGCGACTCGGCGGAGAGCCCGCGTTTTGTTGAGACGTTGCCCCGGCGCGGTTATCGGTTTATCGCGCCTGTCGAGGGAACCCAGACTACCAACCTGGATGGCGGCTCAGGCGGGCGGCAGGGGTCGCGGATGGCGTGGGTCGGCCGCAGTTTGATCCTGTTCGTTGTCCTTGTTTTGCTTGCCGCGGCGGTTTTTTTCATTTACAGGCGGTTGCGAGTTCCTGCATCGTCAGCGCAGCGGGCTCTTACTCGCCTCACTTTCGATGACGGTTTGCAGTTTGGAGCCACGTGGTCGCCAGACGGACGCTTCATCGCCTACAGTTCCGATCGTGGGGGCAAATTCGATGTCTGGGTGCAGCAGCTCAGCGGCGGCGATCCCGTGCAGATCACCAAAGGACCAGGTCAGAACTGGCAACCCGATTGGTCGCCCGACGGGAAGTACATTGCGTATCGGTCTGAAGGTGGGGAAGGAGGCTTGTTCGTCATACCCGCGCTGGGCGGTGCCGGATTGGAGAGAAGAATCTCAGCTTTCGGATATTTCCCTCGCTGGTCCCCGGACAGCTCGCAGATTTTGTTCCGGACACATTTTGCAACGCTGGATTCTACTGACAGGTTCTACGTCGTGCAGCTAGACGGCAGCTCAACCCGCGAGGTCCTGGCCGAATTTTTCGCACAGCACGAGTTGTGGCCAGGTTCGGCCGCATGGCATCCCGACGGTAAGAGATTGACTGTCCGGGTCGCAGGCCGCACAAGCCCCAGTTTTTGGACAGTACCGATTGCCGGCGGTGTCGCGATTAAGTCGGAGATTGCTCCTGCGATCACAAAGGAGCTATTAGAAGTAGCTAGTTCGAGACAGGACTGGCAGACGGAATTTCCTTTCGCTTGGGCACCTTCGGGTAAAGCCATTTATTTTGGGAGTTCCTACAGGGGAGCGAGAAACATTTGGAAGATGACCATCGATCCGGAGACCCTGCGAGCCACCGCGATCGAGCGCTTGACCACAGGCCCAGGGCCAGACACTGAAATTGCTGTCTCTCCCGACGGCAGGCAGTTGGCCTTTACGGCAGAGTCAGAGCATATTCGCAGTTGGCTCTTTCCGTTCGATGCCACGAGTGGCCATACCGCTGGCAACGGCAAGCCGATCACATCGCCTGGGATGAGGTCGATTTATCCCAGCCTGTCGCGAGACGGCAACAAGGTGGCCTTTTTTGGTGAGCGCGTCGGGAGAATGGAGCTGTGGGGAAAGTCGATCGTGGACGGACGCGAGGCCCCCATCGTGACCGGCGATTATCTTACTCTCGCACAGTGGTCTCCCGACGGCATGCGTCTTGCGTATGGGCGAGGAAAACCTGGGACCGGCGAGGGCCAGATCATGGAGTGGTCGGCCGAAAATCGGATCGAAGAGCCACTCACAGCGTTAAGCAACAAAGAAGGAGGGGTTGTATGGGATTGGTCATGGGACGGCAAAAGCCTTCTGGTATCGCAAGAAGGCAGTGAAACACACCGGATGGAAGTGTGGCTGTTGCCCGTACCCGCAGTGCCACATGCCGACGCTACGGCACGAAAGATCATTTCCGATCCCCTTTACGATGTTTATCAGAGCAACTTCTCTCCAGACGGGCGATGGATTGTCTTTGAAGCAGTCAGAAACTCACCCAGGGCGGCTGAATCCAAACTATTTGTGATACGCGTAACGGGCGGGCCTTGGATCCCAATTGCTGAAGGCAAGTATTGGGACGATAAACCTCGGTGGTCTCCCGATGGCAAGACGATTTATTTCATTTCTGGCCCTGGGGGCTTTTTCAATGTTTGGGGAATCCGCTTCGATTCTGCCCAGGGAAAGCCGGTTGGAGAACCGTTCCGGGTCACAGCATTTAAGAGCCCAAGGCTGATGGTTCTGCAGAAGATAGATCAGGTCGGGTTTGCGCTCAGCCAGAACAAGTTCGTGCTAACAATGGAAGATCTTTCCGGCAGCATCTGGGCGCTCGACAATGTGGGTCCGTAGAAGTACGACTAATAGGGTCGAAGTAGGGTTGCGAACAGGTTGTCATCTCAAGTCTTTTCTCTCATAGCACGCACTGGTGGCGAACATCAATGGAATCACGACGAACGGAGCAGGATTCCGACTATTGTTGCGGATAACTGTTGTAACCAGGCGATTACACTCATTGAGGCTGGATGGCCTCCCGGGGGACCCTTTACCGGTCAATGAGTGTAATGGCGATTTATCAACAGTTACGGTGTCATCACCTGTTATGAAGCGTCACTGTTTGGTTGCGACTGCTTGAGTGGAAAACCTGCAATGCCGAAGAGAATGTACAGGACAAAAATCTCCCCGATAGACAGTAGAGGAGCCATCAACACGAATGGTACCTGTTTTCCTGCCGAAAACACGTACGACAAAATTGCAAAATGAGCAGTAAGCAGTCCTGCAAATAGAGCCCAGAAGCGACGGCGACCGCGGTGGCTACGAAGGTCTTTTATGACAAATCCGAATGCGAACAGAGCGGCGAAGGCGATGGTTGTCCACCGATTATTAAGATTAAAAATATCACGATTCGTATGAGCCGCGTACAGAGCGAGAAACGCGATAACCGCTACTACTCCGAGAGAAATGGCCACATAGAGAATTGTGTCTCGCCCCGGAATCTTCGTGGGTATCCTTGCTCCGCCAGCGATGCCGACCAGAATTAAGAAACCGGGAAAGCCCACGAGAAGCAGCACAGCCGCGCCAAAATTCGCGCACACGAGTAACAGGATGATGGCGGCGAGCGAAAGTGCGACGGGATGGCGGGCCTTTGGCATTTGCGCAGCTCGGGTTGACACGTAGCCTATCAGAGGCGGGTTGCTGGCGTTAACAGGCGTTTACACTCATTGACTTGACGCAAGAGCATGAATCTTCGCTAGGAGCTCCCGCGCTTCTTCCACCGTGCAGCCCATGCGCGTGTCAAACTAGCCTTCGAGATCAACGCCGTTACAAACCTCGTTCAAGGCGTTGTTGATAATGCCCAATTCGTCTTCTGAGAGTTCAACTTTCATGGACCTGCCTCTGCGGCATTATCCTCCTTTGACGGTGTGCCAGCGTACTGTTGTTAACAGGCGATTACACTCATTGACCCCGGACAGGGCCGCGTGCCCCTCAATGAGTGTAATGGCGATGTTCCAACAGCAATTAGTTTCAGCGGCTAGTCGAAAGGTCTCGACATGGCGGGGTTTCAATACTTACTGTACTAGCGTGGAGGTAAACGCAAGTGGGTGCCAACCCCATAGATTACCCAGATGAGTGGATACCGACTGAGTTCACCTGCAATTGCGGAACCAAGTGCCGTGTGGATGTTGAGTTCAGTCGTTGGACTGAGGTCGGGAACTTTTACCGACACTGCGGCAAGGACGAAGGCCAATACTTTCCGGGGCGAATCATTGCAACTTTGGAACAGCGGGATGGACTGTGGGTCAGAATTTAGGCGCTAATGTGAGAATTGCACTCGTCCACCCACTGACCAAACCGGTAGGTCAACTCCAAGCGCGAGCGAAGCGAGCGCGCCGCGCGCCAGATCAACACCAGTGCGTCACGGCGTCGACGTCTGTTCCTGTCCCAGCGCAATTCGAGCGGCAGAGACAGCAGTCTCAAGTGTGTACATGTACGCATCGTATACACACTAACCCCGCATCACGTTGACTTGGCACCACTCCGCCCCTAACATGGCAGCAAAACTGCCAAAGGAGAGTCCAAATGAAACGAGGATGGGGAGTTGCTGTCTGTCTTGGTCTTCTGACTCTTGTATTGATGCCAGGATCATCTCTGTTGCAGGCCCAGAACAAGCCTGGGAAAGAAGCTCCGCCCATGAAGTTGAAGGTGGGCGATACCGCTCCAGATTTCACGCTGCTGGCATTCGATGGCAAGGAACTGAAGAAAGTGTCGTTGCAGGATTACCGGGGGAAGAAGAATGTCGCCCTAGCGTTCTTTGTGTTTGCCTTCACCGGCGGTTGAACCCGTGAAATGAAAGCTCTCCAGCAGAATCTCACCAAGCTGGAGGGCGCCGACACCCAGGTTCTGGGTGTGAGCATGGACAGCCCGTTCTCAAACTTTGCGTTCGCTCGACAAAACGGAGTCAGCTTTCCCATTCTCGGCGACTGGGGCGGCCCCGTGACCAGCCGTTACGGACTGACCCAGAAGTTTGACATCCAGGGCGTTCCGATGGAAACCGCGAGGCGCGCCACCTTCCTCATCGACAAATCAGGCAAAATCATCAACGAACAGGTCGATGATGAGGCCGTCGATCCGACGAAAACCGTGGAGGCATGCGAGCGGCAGAAACTGAAGAACTGAAGGGGGAACCATCGACCGGCTGACGCCATTCTTTTATTTTTTCTGAATCGGGCACGGGCAGGTGCATCAGTTCTGATGGCCAGGTGGCGGGGATTTAACTTCCTTCAGCCGGGCCACAGGCCATCAAACGGCAGCGGCGAAATTGTCGGCGCGGCGATCAGCGATGGACAGGTGACCGAAGGCTTCGTACTGGTTCCTTTGGAACCGCAGCCAAGAAGGACGAGCTTGTACTTGAGGCGATCCATTTAGACCCTCTCAAACAGCTTCGGCAGGCTCGTCCTCATCCCCTTCGCGATCTTCTCGATATTGACCAGCGACACATTCCTGACGCCCCGCTCGACGCCGCTGTAGTACGTCCTGTGCATCCCGCAGCGCTCCGCAGCCTCTTCCTGATTGATCCCCTGCTCCTCCCGTACACGGCGGATCGCGCGGCCAAACCGAATGCGGATATCGAACGGCATCGCGAGTCATCTTCGCGGTATGCAGCCGATGCGTACACAGCCGATGAGTCACATTTACTTTGACTCACGCGTTCTCACGGTTCACCATGTCCGTCTCCCTGGGTGCACGGAACGAGACCCTGCCGCGTGTTGTTTGCTTCCGAAGAGCTCTCAATGCCGAAGCGAGTCGGACTGGTTGCGGTTGTGATGATTTCGTGCCTGGCCTTGGGGTGCGAACGCTCAGAAACGATTCCAAAGGCCAAGGACGGCGCGGCTCCGATCGACCAACAGCTAACCGATCAGCAGATAGGCCAGGACCTGAATGGTGAGGCACTGAGCATAGTGCCCTCTCGTGTCCGGAATGTTAGCGGCGATTTGCGGCCCAATTGGATACTGACGGGACAAATAAAGAGCGACTACAGCCGCGATCTAAAAAGGGTGAGAATCCGAGTGGTCGCGTACGACAAAGACGAGAGGACTAACGCCGTTCTGGACACAGCGGAATTTGAAGTGTTAGATGTTCCAGCGCACGGAGCAAAGGCATTTCGACAGCAGATCCAACTGATGGTCTTTCCTAACCAATTTCGCTTTACTTGTACGATTTGGAGCGCAATGCCGAAAGCGGAAAACTGAGTGAGCAAACGCCGATAATGAATTCTGCGAGAAAGTGAAGCACGCGGACTCGAGCGAGTTTTTAGTCGGCACCCAGTTCCTCCGCACGACCATTCTGGCCCGCACGCAAGCAGCGACTATGCGAAGGGGGCCTGATTCCGTCGTGGGCGGAAGACCCCAGCATCGGATACGAGACGATCAACGCGAGGGCGGCGAACCTCGCGAATACTTCTTCGTTCCGGGATCCTTTCTAACAGCTGAGATACGCTCGCCTTGGGAGCATTGTTTCCCGGACCTCTAGTGGGACTTTCGGTAGTCGAGCAGTGGTCTTTTGCTATTATTCGTATATGAAACTCATGTGGCATGGCGAAGAAATAGACCTGCCAGATATTGGCCAAGAAGATGCCCGAAAGCTCCAAGAGTTGATCGCTTTGAACAAGCAGGATGAAGTCGAAGCTCTACTCACGAAGCTGAGGGTCATTGATAGCAAGGACGCTGCCTGAAGTTCCTTGCCTTCGTTGCCGTCTGACGACAAGTCAAGTACGAAGGTCCATCCCTGTGTGATTTAGACTGGAAATCAAGGCTGGCTGTTGGGGGGAGGAGCCACCGAAGACACCCGTAAACAATCTCCATGCCCAAAATATCTTTGTAAAACCGCACGGAAGCCTTCATGTTCAAAACCCGAAACGTCACCGCCGAAATCTTCTCCACCGTCATGGTCATACCCCACCAGTCTACTCCCAGCATCGCTTGAATCTCCGGTCCAGGAAGCATAGCGTGGAAGAAGGAGGTGGCCTATGACGTACATCATTGCCGAGCCCTGCATCGGAGTGAAGGACACCGCCTGCGTCGATGCTTGCCCCGTAGATTGCATTCACCCCAAGAAGAGCACGACTTACGATGATGGCCGGCCCAGCTTCAATGAAGTCTCGCAGCTCTACATCGATCCCATCGAGTGCATCGACTGTGGCGCCTGTGTGCCGGTCTGCCCGGTGTCTGCGATTTTCGCGCTGGATGACCTGCCCGAGAAGTGGAAGCAATTTACGGAGATCAACGCAAGCTATGTCCAAGGCGGTAAATTCACGCCCGCGGAGTTCGCCAAACACCAAGCAGCAAAGTAGCCCATGGGGAGGAACAATGGCGAACAAAAAGGCGAAGAGCCATTCCCACCGACAAAGCCACAATGTCAAGTCGACCATCGGTCCTTGTTCTACGTTCTGTCCGCTATCGCGTTAGCTCACTACGCAAGCGCTTGGAAAGCTTTTCCACCCGCTTGAGTTTCTCCACTAGGTCTTTAGGCAGCAAGCCGCGGTTCACACGTTTTACGTCGGTGGGGATGGAGGCAGAAAGGTCAGCGAGTTCCTTGGCATCGCTCTGAAGCCCCAACATATCCACAGCGGGGCTCTTCGGGGCCTCCTGCGAGACTTGTTCCGATGGCAGATGATTCTGAGGCCAAGTGGGATCGGAGGGGCTCGGTCCGCAACGGCCTAGAGGGGCTCCAAGTTGGGGATACGTGGGCAGGGCGAAGAGCAAAAGGGCAACCAAGAATACCGAGGCAGTCCAACGCATGAGCACCTCCATATCGCTGGCAATCCAATCTGGACATTTTACTTAACGGACGGGCTCCTCTCCACGCCATCGCGGCAGGAATCCGAGCTTCTCGGGATCTTGCTCGATCGATGCTTGCTGACAAAGCTCCATCCAATTCGGCTTGTCTTTCATGGAGCACTCTGCGTTACAGCCTGACACCCGCGATCTGGCTAGGGGAAATCCTGCACCTTTGTACGTGAAATAATGTATCGCGCGTCGTCGCATGGTGGTGCCATTGTGTTGTATCGCCCAAGCCGCCGCCAAGAGCGAGGAGGAACTAGCCAACGTCCTGCCACAACTTCAAGCTGCCATTCGCGACCACATAAGCTATGTCAGAGCCATCGCCGTCGAAGCCATTCCCGAGGCATTCGGGGACGAAAGTAAGAAAGTAAGAGGATACGACGTGCAGTAAACCGTCTACATGAAAATCAAATAGACGAACATGGCAATGCAAAACGCAATGGATAGGGCGCCGATCAAATAGCAGGTCACTCGTATGCCGGCATCGTGGTCTTCGTCCCACGAATGTGGATAGGTCATATTTAAACCTCCACTATTTTCGTGATCGTACTCCAAGGAGACATCGGTTGACAATCGGGTGGAGACCCGAGGGAGCCACCTCAATCTCAACAGGGATGACCGCTCTTCGAGAAAACCTGGGACCCTTACAGAGTTGCTGAGCAGGCGTAGGATCTCCAGCATGACAAAGAGTAGACAACTAAGAGCGGAACTAGAGGCGATCAACCTGTGGGATCGTCTGTTTGTGGAGATGGTAGAGCCTTCGACGATTGATACAGACGCTTGTGCTGCCCGTTTACTTCGCCGTTGCCAGATCGCCGTCGAGTTGCAAAAACTGATCGCGATAAACTGAAACTCGACGCCTACGACTTTTCCTTGCTCAAGGCTTTTCGGGCCTGATTCCTTTCGATCCGTGCCAATAGTTTCGCCAACCGCCGCGCGTCCTGCGCATGTTTCCTAGCTGACGGGATTTTGGACACACGCGCCAATCACATACCTGATTTCTCAGCTGCAATCAAACGGCGGTCACGATGCGGTTCTGTGCGAGGCTGCCCAGTGCCGAGTTCGCATCGTACACCAGGCGGAGCGCCACAGGTCGGACAGCGGACAGCAAGTACCTGTTTGGGACTGATTTCCTTCACTAGCCCAGTCCCCAGCGATGTTCAGGAGGCTGCTCGGCAAAGCCCTGATTTTGGAAGGCCCGAGTCTCTTCTCGGAGCAAGAGCCGCAATCTCTCCTTAAACAGTTCGACGATCTGCGGATCTTTCTCGTCGGCTACCCTTAGACAAATTGCCCGGAATATTTGGTTGTCCATCGGAACTGAGTAAAAAAGGACGACTCAGAAATCTGTTCACTTTTGGACACTCTTGAACGCGGAGTGAACGCCGAAGCGCCGCATTCAATCCTGTTAGTTGCCTTCTCTGCTAGAATTCTCAGCCGAGGGGGAACAACATTGGCGAACTTATCCGGGATTCTGAAGGAGTTGAGTAAGGAACGTGAACGCTTACACCAACAATTGTCCGGATTGAATGCAGCTATCGAGGCTTTTGCGGGTGTCTACCGGGGCAACAACGGAAGCAAACCTCGCCGAAAGATATCAGCCAAAGGCCGCGCTCGTATTGCGGCTGCTCAGAGAGCTCGTTGGGCGAGGGCAAAGGGCATTGTAGAGGTACCAAAGAAACGAACCATGTCGCCATCGGCCCGTCGCAAGATAGCGGCGGCACAACGGGCGAGGTGGGCCAAGGTAAAACGAGGAAAGATAGCGGCCTGACGACACGAATTCCGTCTTCTGCTGTTCTGCTCGGTAAGTCCATTGGGAGGCCCATAATGATGGAAAAGCCGGATCAGAACCAGAATGGCCCGATCACCTCTAAAATGCATGACCTTCTCGGTTGCATGTGCGTGGTTACCTTCAAGCTAGAAGGCGACCGTCGCGGAGTCATTGAGCAGATTGAAGCGCTCAGCATCTTGAAGGACTTCCCGGAGAGCTTCGAGGAGAGCCAATTTAGGGTGCATCTCACCTCAGGCGACATCGTGGTCGTTCCGGGCTCGGCAATTACCGAAATTGAATCCGCGCTGGCGGCACGTCGTTCGACATCAATCAAAAAGAAGGCGGCCACGAAGGCGCGGAGTGCCAGAACAAAGACACTGGCCGGAACACGCCGGTTGATCGCGAGAAAGCCGAAGGCAGGCGGGAAAACTAGGGCTCTAAGGTCCAAGGGTAAGGCGCAAGCTCATAAGACCAGGCAGAAAAACGGTCGGCGCGGAAGCAACGGTCCATAGGCACTCCCAAGTCGCGAGTCAGAGGTGTTGGTTGCCCATCGGTGAGCCTGTTCACGAAAGTCAATGAGTGTAATGGCGATATTTCAACAGTCTGCCCATCCCCGAACGTCAGAGTGTTGTTAAGATCGGTACATAGATTTTCTGCACCTCGACGAACGCATCATGCAACTGATTGACAATGAAAAGTTTGACGTTGCTGAAGGCGAACTGCATCAGGCCAAATTGCAGGCTTCCAGTGCGGCAGACCATGACGCCCTAGATCACATCCTATCGTTGCTCGTCACGCTTCACCGCAGCAAACAACCGCCTGACCTGACGAAGGCAGAATCGTACTGTTTGGAACGAGAGCGAATCATCGGTACGGGGTATGCGAAGCTGCTCTGAGTGCCATGAGGTCATCTGCGTCGAAAAGGCGGCGACCGATGGCCCGAGTACTCTGGGCAAAACCAGTGAAATGCTCGACGAAGCGTTTCGCACACACGTTAAGTTGAAGCACTCCGAGGACTTCAACCTAGCCGCTATCCCAGCCACAGAACGGCACCAGGCCTAAGCCATGACCATCGGCAAAAAGAAACGCCCTCGCGATCTAACCTAGTTGGAATTCGGCGTCGGACTTCAAGGTAGCCGCGTGACTTGTCCCATCAGAGTCACGCATACCTACTGCAAACTCAAGAGTGCTATCCCTTGAAAACCGCCCATTACTCGGGAACATTCCGTACGTTGAAAGCGGATTCGCGATTCACGAAGTGCGCGGGCAGCAAACGGACCACGGGTTCCATTCAAGTAGTCTCGCCAGCCCAGTCCCGCAACAATAGATAATGGGGGCTTTTTGCATCCATCTTGGAAAATCCGCGCTACAGGGAAGCCCCTAGTACGCCTCAAAATAATACGCAATTCTCGGGTTCGGACGTGCGCTTGAAGGGAGTTTGGGTCAACGCCAGAATCAAGAAGTGTGGCACTCAAAATGCATGATCTCGTTAGGGGAGCAAGATTATGACGTATGTAATGACCAAACCCTGCCCAATCTGCAAACGACAACTAACCAAGCGAGAGCCTACCGAGACTGTGCCCTGCGTCTGTGGCAAACACACATGGCAGGGCTAAGCCTTGGCTTCGCCGGTTGCCCGATGAGAGATGATAGTCGGAACAGATCGCGGCTCCTCAGTCCGCGCGTTTAGTAACTGCAGGGACTGAACAAACTGGGTTGACTTCCGCCTAGCCTGCCCGTTTCGATCTCTGCCCCGCAGCAACCTCTTTCCGCAGCCCGTTCAGCCCATTCAGAGCATCCTCGATCGCTTGGTTTTCTTCGGGCGTTCCACCGTGGTTCATGGAGAATTCGTGCAACCTCGCTCTTATCCCATTCTCCGCTACTTGGATTTTCTCTTCTATTTTCGACCAGTCGGTTTCGAGCAGTGCGGTCGCGTAGAGTCCTTGCCAACCATACTTGGTCTTGATATCCATGTGACCTCCCGCACCCCAACGAAGACCTTTGTAAGGGTTTGGCCAAAGCTAAACTTAGGGACACTCCCCCAAATTGGAACCGGGTTGTCGCTCCCCAAAACAAGGCGTGCGGCGCGACTTTGGTACCGTATATCACAGAGGCAGCTGTTTGCACTATCCATTGCCTGACAGAGTGCGGTAGCGTACACAGTTATGAGGCAACCAGAACACCAACCAGAAAACAATGAATGCCATTCTAACGTCCGCGACCTTGGAGGTGAGCAGATCGTTTGCTTCGGAGGTTTGGCCTCACGACAAGGTCGCACCATTGTAAAGACTGGGCAAATCGATGTGATTACAACCGAAATCCTTTGGACAGCAATTCATGTTGTGGGACATCCATCGGAGGGAAGTTTAGAGGCTCATTTGCGCTGACTTGAGAAAGCAATTTCAGGTGCAAATCGACTACCTCTTGGCTTGATACCAAAATCAAACAAAACGGCTCGTGCCTCTTTTTCGGATGAGTAGATCTGCGCGCGATTCGAGTCGTGTTGAGGTTTCGCCACTCGAATCTCGATTTGATCGTTGTCCCGACGGCTCACGCTTACAATTACCAGCATTAGAGAAGTTCGGTAGTGAGGCTGAAAGGTTAAGGTTAAAGATCATTCCTGATGCATCGCCCCTTGAGGCCGCGCATCGGGGTTCGCCTTTTGGTGCACCGCCTGGGTGAAGACATAAGCTAGGACCAGCGCCAAGAGCCCAAGGGTGACGTACAGCATCGTTGCGCTCCCATGCTTTTTGAGCTTGTTCACCATAAGCATCACTGAACTGAGCTCGATACGGAAGAAAACACGTTGTTGGCATTGCTGCCCACCAGTCGAACAGTCCCCACAACCAACACCAAAATCACGGCTAAAATAACTCCGTACTCAGCAATGTCTTGACCTTCCTGGTTGCTCCAGAGTGTCTTAACGAGAGTTCTCATTTTGCCCACCTCCCGGCAATGAAATCTTCCTCGCCCCGTCGCGTTGCTGTTGCCGAGCGTCGATGCATTCGAGGAGTTGCCCGATCACGTTCTTCAGTTTTGTGTAATCGTGCTCTCCCGCGGCCAGGTCGCAGAGCTCGTCGATCCGCCACTCGATGCTAATATCCATTCTTCCCCGGTAAACACGGCAATGAGATGCGAAACACCGGCAACCATGTCTACAGGATTTACTGTATCGAGCGATTTCGCCGGCGTGGACTTCAATTCTCGTAGCCAACATCTCTGTCCTGTTTTGCATCTGCGTTCGAGACGCCACCTCGCGCATGGAGGAGACTATGAAACATTATCTGCGCGCATTCTGTACTCTTACTTTGCTGGCCGGTTCGCTCCCTAGCGTATCGGCACAAGGAAGTCAGCCTTCCCATCCCATAGATCCCACGGCTCAAGCTCCCGCAACCCGGGCCCCAGCTACTCCGCCGACGTTTCCGACATCGGAGGCTAAAGCGCAGCCAGACCGGCACGAAGTAAGGGTTTATATGGGAACAATTGTCAAAGATGGAGATGCTTACGTTTTGAACTCTGGCAATGAGAAGTACCTACTGGACAGTCAAAAGAAAGCTAAGAACTATGAAGGAAAAGGTGTCCAGATAACGGGTACGCTAGATAAGGACAAGAATTTGATTCACGTTGAAAAGATTAAAGTGTCACCGTCCATGTAAGAAGCGAAATAAGGAGGACTGTCACGATGGCGGCCTCGCGGCCCGGGAATCAAGGCAGGTGCTGATCGGGAATTTGCTGTATTGTCCGGCTGGCCAGAACCGGACGCGGTTCCGCCTTGAAACACACCTGGCATCGATCACTTCATGTTTCGTCAGAATCGAAACACGATACCGGTTGAAAAACGGAATCTGACACCTTTTACCTATGTTGTCGTCCACCCTCGAAGACCGAATACGTTTCCTCACTGATCGGGCCATCGCGGCGAAGTCTCAGTGTGAACTGGAGACGATTCTGCCAGAACTGAAAGCTGCGATCAGAGATCACATACGCCATCGGAGGGCCATCGCAGTTGAGACAGTCCCTGAGGTGTTCGGGACGCAGAGCAAAACGGCAGCCTAGCACGCCCCACGCGCTTGGCTTCTTACCTTGTCCACCCGTCTTTGTACGCCACCGCGCATATAGGATCCTAGCCATCGGCCCACATTCAGCGGTGACTGCCATCACAGACAGCCCGCAAAGCCAGATTTAGGCTTTCTGTCAGTGACCAAAATCCACTCAAGTTACCACGCTGAATCCAGCCTTGCGATTCCGCCAAGGCTCAACAGCTCGCCGAAACTGGCTCAGGAAATGGGCGCGATGGAACAGGCAAGTGTTTATTGGCATAGTTGGAAGGAGCCTTTACCCGAGTCACTTCATAGGTACGATCCAGAAATCAGGAAGAGATTGATTGCAGCTGTGCGAACTTTTCGGAGCTTCTGAGGAACGGGCGAGAGATTATGGCAACGCAACCCATACGGGATTGGCTCAAGATCGAGGAAAGCGCACGGCTCTTGCACGCAATTTTCCCTAACTACCCTGTTCTCGATCCCTGTCGGCCAACACCACCCATCGGGGAATGCCCATTGCTGATGATTTTTCCAACACTGCAGGCGCCGTCCTGGACGTCATCCGGAAATGGGGCAAACTGACGAATCGTGTACCCGCCCTCCGATGCCGACATAGTCATCCTCGTGACGAGCCCGCCTTCCGAAGATCTGATGGCCGTCTACGACGCGCACCAGGGGTCGGATGGCAATTTTCTCTGGCGCGTGATGGGACGCGATGGTCTGCAGTCCGGCGAGACTCCGCTGGTCAGGCAGTTTGAAAAGGGATTCGAGGGCGTCCAGAAGCACAAGTAAGGCTGCACGCTCGCGCCTCAAAAACTGCATGACAGGCGTGTCAACAACTTTCTCACGCCTGTCAGCGAATTTTTGCGCCTCCCGACAATCTTGTGGTTTGATTCATTTTTGAGCCAGGAATGGATCGAGTAGGGAGAAGCCAGTCCGTTCAACATACACAAGATACGCGATCAATTCCTCCGCGTTATCTGCCTCCAAGCCGCGCACCTTCTGCACCAGTGGCCACCGCGGGCGGAAGCAGTCTCCGCGCTCATGGCGGATCACGGTGCGCACGCTGACCCCAAAGTGCTCGGCAGCCTCGCGTTGCGACCATCCCAGCACCATGCGCAGGTTCCGGATGCGCTGACCAAAGAGCATGCCGACTAGACTGTCCCGCAGCACTTGGGCGATCTGCGCATTCTGACCCTCGCGCCAAGACTGGACCGCCGCTGAGACGTGACCCGTTGCTGCCATGTCAAGTACCCAATTGTGAAAATATCACTTTCGCATAAAGTGTCACTCAAATTATTGCGTGCGAGGGCGTCGTATTAATCCTCCCGGACGCAGTATTTGCTTACGAAACCTAGACATCGGCGTGTTCGGTATCTAGAGTTCCGATGTGTGCCCACAGGCCCTCCCGCTGACATAAACATGACGAGAATTGCGATGTGCCCTGCGTCGAGAAGACGAGGAGGCAATGGCACCGGGCCGCCGTCCAGCAGGGTGGCAACGCCGCGCGTTCCCAGGCACGGCAGGATTCGTCCCCGGCGAGGGTAGTGGAGGGGTCGGGAGTGGGGCGGAGGGACAAGATTGTGACTTAAACGCAGGTGGACATACCCAAGTTTGCCCATGCCCCGAGCACTCTCCAAACTCAACTTAGCCGGATCTTCGTGATCTTCGTCAAGACGATGACGCAAATGACACGAATGACACACGACAGGTTGAAGAACGCTGGCGGCTCTAGACAGCCATGGTACACACGTATCTCTATCTCTTCATTTCCTTTATAAAAGGTCATCATGGTCTACAAGTTCATCAGTAACCAGCAGTTAACCGATGACACTTTGGGATGGCATGGCGTCATCCGTCCGTCACTTCGTCATCCGTTACAAAAAAACCTATCGGACGTCTCGTGGCGGTTCGGGCGAGTTGCGACAAGTGCGGAGCAATTTCATGATCCAGGAACCGGAACGCTTGAAACCTGGCGCTGCGCAGCCGACGGCCCAGACCGGTAGCATTCTTCGGGAGTGCAACATCGCGCGGGCAAGCCTTCCTGAGCGCATCCAGCAACACCCCGACTTCTGTGATGTAGAGTGTCCCTTGCTCGCCGTCATGAGCAACATTCCGTTCGACAGTCACATAATCGTAAATCGTCTCGGAAACATTCCGGAACATTAGCAGCAACGGAGACTCCAGCTCATCCTCAGCGTCCGAACCCTGGTGTTTGAGTTGCTTGGTCCACTCCCCAATGATCTCTTCAGCCCAACGCAGCGGCTTTCCCGATACTTCTGCATACGCACGTAGCAGATCAGCCAGCGTCGAGAAATGGCGCTCGAAGTTAGGAATGGGGCACTCTCGCGAAAAACACTCTCCCTGCTCAGGCCTGCGCCGCAACCAAACCTGGAAGACCGGAACCATAGCAGAGAGTATCTCGTCTCGTTTCTCCAGGATTTCGTCCTCAATGTCGTCACGGTCCACCTTGGTTCCGTTTATTTCGTACAAAACCTCTACACATCGAGCCTGCAGTTCCGCCTTCCAAGCGCCCTCGATTGAAGTGATGACTCCAACTGGGCGGGAGGAACTTGTCCGGATCTGCCCCTCGGTTGAAGACCGCCCTCGTTCGGCTCCAGTAGCGAGAAACAAGCAGTAGTCGATAAGCTGTTGAGTGAAGTTCGCCTGCTCTCTATTGTCCATGACCAGCAGACCAGGGTCGGGCATATTGGCCAGGGCGGCGACGCTGTAGTCGCCCTTTACCTCTCCGAGCCCGTGAAGCTGAGTAAATCTTTCGGCTCCGGTGGTCTTGCCCTGCTGAGTACCCCCGACGTGAACCAGCAAGAACCGGGCTCGACAAATCCCACGTACATAAGGAAAGTACCCTTCGTGCATTGCGACAAGCCATCGCATTGCGGGTATGCGACAAGATTGAGTATCCACGATGAGACGCTGAAATAACGATAAGCCGTCGCTAGCACAGGGAACCTTGTATCGAAAAGGCATGTTGTTGGGGTGCTCGATCCAGAATTTGTCTTTATTGTCCCCATTCGCGCAGAGTCGAACCTCACCTGCAGTAACGCACAAGAGTTGTCCGCCGGAAACTGGGACGTACAAGCGAGCCCCATCCTGCGAAAGTCCCGAAAAATGCTTGAGAACAATACTGCTAGCATTCCTGTGTGCTTTGATCTGAAGCCGCTGAATCGCTCCCTGCGAGCCTTGAGACAGAGACGTGACTTGACAAGCATCTAGCATCAAGGTCGCGAGACTGTAGTTCTTACGATCGAAGGAGAGAGGGATTCTTTTCCCCCCTATTATTAGGTGCAATGACCCATCGTCCGCCCGGATATACTGCCCCTTGCGTTGGTTGATGTAGGCCTGAAGGTTCATCTCGTAAAGAATCGCCTCCCTTTCGCTTCGAGGCTTGTCAGTATGGGCATCTTTGTTTCTTTTCGACATGCGTTAGGTTGGCGAGGATTGTGTGAACCGCTAATACGCTCCCTTTCAGTCATTTGTCCGCTTACCCAACAGACTGGACTCCCTACCCTGAGGGCTGGCTCGATAAAGCGCGGCCTAAACAGCGGAGTCGTGAGCAATCGTCTCGGGCGGACGTGCCTCGGCTTCAGCCAGAAAACGCACAAGGTCATCCGGGCTGAACAAAAGTCTTCTGCAAATCCTGACCGGCTTAAGTTTCCCCCGGCGTACCCAAGCCCGGACGGTATGGCTGGATACTCGTAGTGTCTTTGAGACTTCAGCGAGGGTTAGCAATTGGGGAACGTTCGCCATAGTCGACCTCAGCGCTTTCCTGAGGCCTTGCGCGCCCCCCCACTCTGGCTAGGACGCAGTTGCGCCAGTTCAGAAACTCCTGTCAATTCAATCCGCTCTATCTCGCTTACCGAAATCAACCGGCGGCGGCCAACCCTGATCGTGCGAACGACGCCGGCGGCAGCGAGACGCCTTGCCGTGTAAACGGAAACGCCCCAAGTATCAGCGGCGTGTTTCATGCTCTTCAGTGCCATGGCTAGCACCTCCAAAGTGGTCGTTAAAGACGCTTCTAGAATGAGCCTGAAAATGCTAGAATGAAAGATATATTAATAGTCTAGCAACGATCGCAATCAAGGTATCTAGCACCCAAATGCCCGACGAACACCACTACACAGAAGCAGAGCTCAGGACCGACCGCGACGCTGACCGCACTCTTAAGAGGTTGGTGCGCAAGTTCAACCGAGACATAGAGCGCGGACTCCGGAACGATCGCCCCAAACTGTTTGAGGCGCTAGGAGAATTTGCGAACATCCGGCCCGACGACGAGGCTTGGTCTCACTTCAGAAGTCGATGGCCCAGGTTCTTTCCGCAATCCGAGTACGAGAAAGCCCGGAAGGGCCTGCCGGAGAGTGTACGGAACTACCCCTCGTTGGTTCGCGAAGTGTGGGATGGCGGCACCGCGCCCTTGTTGCCTCTGCTCGGTGTCAAAGCTGAAACCCCATTTCGGGATGAGCAAGCACGAGTCTCACGAATCTATCGCTTACCGGCTTGCTTTTATCCGGATTGGGATGAGGGCATTCTTCGTTACCAGAGCGGCTGCGACTTTCAGAGGGCGCTCGATCTTCTTTTCCGCGAAAGCTGGCGGGCTCGAACTTGCGGAAATTGCGGCAGCAAATTCATAGCGCGACGAGTAGCCCAGAAGTACTGCACAACAGATTGCAGCGAGCGTGTGCAGCACGAACTGAAGCTAAAGTGGTGGGCCGAGCACGGAGAAACATGGCGACGAAAACGAAAAGCGTCCAAATCGATAGGAAAAGAGGACCAGCATGGCACTCGTAAAACGCGGTAAGACGTGGCACACACATTTCTTCGTTGACGGCCAACGGTTCCGCCAGTCGCTTGAGACGAGCGATTGGCGCGAGGCTCAGAAGAAAGAAAAGGAACTTATCGCTCGCGCTTCGCAGGGCAAGCTCGCGCCTCTATCTCAACAGTTTTCCAAGCTGCACTTTCAAGGAGGCGGCGGAGAAAAATCTGGCCGAGCGCATCGCTCACTTGGCCCCGCGAAGCGTGCAGACTGAGCGGGAGCGATTGAAGCCGCTTTGTGCAGTGTTCGGACCAATCAAGGTGAATCGCATCACGGTCGAAATGGTGCGGACCTATATGGCAGATCGGAATGCTGCCAACGTCGCGAATAAGACGATCAATTTGGAACTCGGAGTTCTGCGAGGCGTCATGAAACGTGCAAAGCTCTGGCATCAGTTCTCGGACGAAATCAAGCCTCTGCCGGTTCGCACACAGATTGGCCGTGCCATGACATTGGACGAAAAGCTCCGACTCGCCAAGACTGCCGCGATGAAGCCCGAGTGGCAGAACGCACGATTGGCGATGGTGCTTGCCCTCAACACCACCATGCGCGCTTGTGAGATCAAGGCTCTTCGCTGGTATGACGTGGATTTCCTGGCTGGTACGGTCACGATTCGGAAGAGCAAGACCGAGGCAGGGCAGCGCGTGATTCCGCTCAATGAAGACGCGTTAAGCGCAATGCGGGAGCTATATCGGCAGGGCTTCTGCGATAGGGGATACGCAGCCAGATCACTACGTCTTCCCGGCGTGTGAGAATGGCCGCTTCGATCCTAGGGCCCCCAGAAGAGTTGGCGTTCGGCATGGAGGAGTCTGCGGAAGGCCGCAGGAATCGGTCCGCCCTACGCTTCCACGACCTCCGGCATCACGCAATCACCGAGTTGGCTGAGTCTCAAGCCAGCGACGCGACCATCATGGCAATTGCCGGTCACGTCTCGCGGCAGATGCTGGAGCACTACTCCCACGTTCGGCTTGATCTCAAGCGGAAGGCATTGGACGGGCTTGCGACCCGCAAAGGCAATTCGGAGGACAAACCAACCGGTTACGACACAAACGACGACACAATACACGCTTCAGAAGAGAGCGACCACGACGTAAGCTACAGAAAAGATTGGTCGGGGAGAGAGGATTTGAACCTCCGA
>CAWFDY010000007.1:0-240092 GCA_963814725.1 Terriglobia bacterium | reverse complement strand
AACGATCCCGGGGAGAATGCGCGCTACTCGGTACGTTAATTACCTACAAGAATTTCCGGATGATTGACCTTGGCGATCTTACGCGAAGAAGGAAATGGCGTTATTCTGCCCTAAGAATCTGGTAGGAACCGTGGATCTCTTTCTGGTTTCGCATCACGGATTTTCGGAATCCAATTCAAAAGCGATGGTGTGGGCACTACGACCGCGGGTGGCCGTCCTAAACAACGGGGCGCGCGAAGGCGGTCATCCGGTGGCGTGGCAGATTGTCCATGATTCTCCTGGGCTGCAGGATTTCTGGCAACTCCACTTTTGGTTGAGGGAGGCAAGGTCCACAATAGTCCGGAGGAGTTCATTGCGAATCCAGAGGAGGATCCAGATAGCGGGAACTACATCAGGGTGTCCGCACTGCCGGACGGCACTTTCACCGTTTTGAATTCGAGAAATAACAAGGTCAAAACCTACACGAAGTGAACTCGGTGACGACATGGATACTTTTAGTCGCGGACGGAGTCGGGGAACAAACCCGTAGGACCTCAACTTCGCTATGAAACAAACCTGGCGGTGGTTTGGGCCGGAAGATCCGATCAGCCTGGATCAAATCAAGCAGGCGGGAGCTGCGGGCATCGTCACCGCGTTGCATCATTTGTACCGCGGAGAAGAATGGCCGCTGGATGAGGTCTAAACGAAAAACCGAAATTGAAGCATCAGGTTTGACCTGGTCAGTGGTAGAAAGCATTCCCGTCCACAATTCCATCAAGCTACGATCTGGTCCTTACCGGCAGTTCATCGAATCCTGGAAGAGTTCGCTGCGGGCCGTCGGCAACGCCGGCGTCAAGGTCGTCTGTTACAACTTCATGCCTGTGGTGGACTGGACCCGGACTGATTTGCGCTGGCGTCTTCCCAGCACTGGGTATGCATTGCGATTCGATGCGGTCGACTTCGCCGCTTATGATCTCTTTATTCTTAAACGCAAGAATGCCGAAGCCGATTTTCCCACCGATCGAATCGCTTCCGCGCGGGCCCGATTTGATTCTATGCCGGACGAGTGGCAGAAGAACCTGGAAAAGACGATCATTGCCGGGTTGCCCGGCGCCGAAGCGTCGTACAGCCGTGAAGCGATTCGAGCCCTATTGACCGAGTACGAAGGAATGACCGCTTCCGATCTGCGCGCCAGTGTGGTCGAATTCCTGAAGGAGGTCGTGCCGGTCGCGGAAGAAGCTGGGGTTGTGCTGGCCATTCATCCTGACGATCCACCCTGGTCGCTTTTTGGTCTTCCTCGAGTGGTTTCTACCGCTGATGATGTGCGAGCCATTCTGGGCGAGTGCGACGCACCTGCCAACGGCCTCACCTTCTGCGTGGGCTCCTACGGAGCCAGGGCTGATAACGATCTCTTGGCGATGATCGGTGAATTCCGCTCACGCATTCACTTTGTGCATCTCCGGCAGGTGACTCGTGAGGGAGATGGCTCCTTTCACGAAGCCGAGCACCTTGGCGGCAGTTCGGATATGGTGGGCGTCGTGCGAGCGCTGATGGTGGAGGAAACCCGCCGCCAACGCGAGGGAAGAGTTGACCGAGAGATTCCCATGCGCCCTGACCACGGGCATTTGCTGGCAGATGATATCGACAAGACGGTCAACCCAGGTTACTCGCTGATAGGCCGTCTGAAGGGCCTTGCCGAACTACGAGGAGTGATGCACGGGTTGAAATATCTTGATTCCCAGCCAGGCACGAAATGAACTTACACCCAGTTTGTGTTGCTCCGAGTGGGGACCGCTGTGGGGAAGGAGCCGTCTGGCACGCCGGCCATGCGGCGGTGTACTGGACGGACATCTATCGGTTCTTGATTCATCGCTTCACTCCGGTCGATCAATGCACCCGAACATGGTGCTTCGATGAGCCGGTCACCGCGCTCGCATTAACGGACCGGGATGACGTGCTCGCTGTCGTCATGGGCTCAGGCGTGCTTTTGTGGGAGCCAGCCACCGACGTTCGGCACACGCATCGGTTCCATCTCGAGGGATGGCCGACGGTTCGCTTGAATGATGGACGCGCTGATCCAAGAGGTTCGCTGTGGGTTGGCTCGATGCGCAACAATGTGAACCCAGATGGATCGGCCGGCGAGGCCGGCGGCAAGGACGGCATGCTATTTCGCCTGGACCCGGATGGTCGGGTCACTATTTGGCGCCGGGATCTGGGAATCTCCAACACTGTGGCATGGAGTCCCGACCACCGGCGTTTTTATTTCGCCGACACATTGGCGAATGTGATCTGGTCGTACGACTACGACCCAGCGACCGGCGAAATTTCGGGCGAGGCGCCGTTTTTACAGGGTTTCTCGCGGGGTTTGCCCGATGGCTCAACCGTCGATGCCGAAGGCTATCTTTGGAACTGCCGTTTCTCTGGCGGATGCATAGTGCGGGTTGCTCCCAGCGGGAAAATCGACCGGGTGGTGGAGATGCCGGTCAAGAATGTTACAACCTGCACATTCGGTGGGCCGGATCTAAGAACGCTCTACATCACTACCGCGAGCGTTGAGGCGCCACGGGGGGATCGATTAGCAGGCGGACTCTATGCCCTGGAAAGCGAAGTTTCCGGCCAACCGGAGAACCGGTTTCGCGCATTCGGCTAAGCATGATTCAGAACTCCATAATGGTCCGACCGTAGATCGCGGTGCGGGCCTGACCTCAAGGCGGAACGGATATCGCAAGAGTAACGGCAAGAGTAACGGGCTGATTGGGTCGCCGATGCGTCACAACAGTGGGCTGTCAGGAGGGAAGGCTTCCGGTCATAGAAAGGTGCGCGATGAGACCTGGATCTCCTCGCATGCCCCAAGAACAACACCCTGAAAGCGGAGAGTGAGACCGGAAACGATGAGCCAGGGCTGGCCCGGACGACGTGGCCAAGTTTCTCACTTGGTTTCTTCGGCCAGCTTGGCTTTCAGCGGTCGGATACCATATTCATTCAGAACAGCGATGGCCCCCCGATCGGTGCGAGTGCGGGCCACTCGGACATACGCTTCCGTTGCCTGGCTTAGCGTCTGCAGTGCTTTCTCCGTTTGCTGGCGGCATTCAACCGAGTTGTGGGCTGCCTCCGCCGCGGCTGCGCGTTGCACTGCCACGACCGTCTTGACGTAACCCAGCGCGAACTCCAACCGACCGACCCAGTAGTCCGTATACCAGCGTCCTTCCGGACTCGCTTTTGCCTGCGCCCGCCGTGCTGCGTCCAGAGCCCGCTCGTACTGGGGCTGAAGTTCAACCAGGTACGGCGCAGCCGGTCCAGGCTTCCAAAACTTCATGATCATGTTCGGAACGTAGTAGCCGAAGTCTGTTTGGTTCGTCGCAACATTAAGCGTTGCCGCCTCCGCTTCGTGCAAGGCGGCCAGCATCTCCTGAGCACATTCTTCCCCGCACACATGGCGAATCAAATCCAGAGTGACACTGTCGGGAGTCGCGTTCGGGTCCCAGGCCAGATGGGCTAAATACTCCAGGATGGCATCGTGATCGCCCGGAAAACGTTCGCGAGCTGTGAAGCCCGACCAATTGCGACGATGTAACTCCTTAAGAATTTTCTCCAGCACCGTGGGCCGGATTTGAGGCACGATTCCGACGACATCATCGTCGAGGGTTACATCCATTACTCCTGGATTAGTCCGGGTGGGAAGGGTATCGAGAATTTCGGCGCGAGGCAGAAAGTGTTCTGGCTGATTTTCCGGCATCGCTGAGATTTCCCAACCTGCTGGGACCACCCGGTCCAGCAGAGGGTACAGTTCCTCCGCTGGTTCCGCGTAGATGAACTTTCTGTCGGGACGCAATGTCCCTTTGAGCAGATTTGGCGAATGCAGCAGGCGATCATAGTAGTCGAGGGCGATAATGTCTGCCTTAGCCTGGTTCAGCCCCCTTTGACCCGGCCAGCGAACTGATCCCTTGCGATTCGCGGCTGCCGTGAGCACGTCTTTCAACGAGCGAACCTTGCTGATTCCATATTTGGCGTCCAGCGCCGCCCACGCTCGTGGGTAGTCTCCCAGCCACTGTGTTTCTTCGGGCATCACCAAAGTTACATAATCGGCTTCGGGATAGGTGTTCAAGGTTGCCCGCAGGACTGCGGTGGACAACTCGAATAGCCCCGGGTCGTTCACCGGCGTGTCTGGCCCCGGCCTGATGGTGAGCTGACCCGACTTCACGGCTCCCTTCAGCAACGGAGCAAATTCCGGCGGGAAATCGGTTGTGGGTGCTGAGACGGCGGCCTCCATCCCCCTCCGATGCGCATAGTCAATGAGGCTGTGCATCTCCCGCTCGCCTGCCGCCACGAACTCCTCATAGCTGGCGTTGAAGGGCAAATCGGGATTCCAGAACTCCGGGCGGTTGTCGAACAGCTGCCGGCCGATCATGTCAGGCGTGATGGGATAGCGATAGTCGTACCAAAGACTGGCCGAACTGCGCTTGATGCCATTGAGCTGCCAATCGAGATAGGGCTGATACCCGAAGGCGAGGACGTTGAGGCGATTGAACTTCATTTTCGCCAATTGGTCAATCAAGGGACGGAAATCCGCCAT
This sequence comes from Terriglobia bacterium, assembly GCA_963814725.1. Lineage (GTDB taxonomy): Bacteria > Acidobacteriota > Terriglobia > Terriglobales > Acidobacteriaceae > JAIQFF01. Next base: position 235,540 of record CAWFDY010000007.1, on the reverse strand, counting down.
GCCCCATGATTCGCCGCTTGGGGCATAGTCTTGGATACTGGGATGGGCGCGCACCCGAAAGATGGGCTCCATCACTACGTCCAGATCCGGGAACTTGAACTCCGACGATTCGGGGAAGACGTCGCGGTCCATCAAATAGCGGACGCCCCAACGCTCAACCAGTTCGTATACCGCCCACAAGGTGGCCCGTGGGCTGCCCCCGGCCACGATCAGCGCCGGGCGACCTTGCAGGTTGGTCCGGCGAAGCACGATCCCTTGATCGGTCAACTTTGGAAACGTTCTGCCCTCTGCTGCTTGCTTCACGGCCGCATTGGTCTCAGGGGCGCCAATCAGAAATACCATCTCCGAGGAAGTGGAGATGGATCGCGCAGGATATGCACGGATACCGTAAAGCTTCGCCAGGTAGTTGCAAAGTTCACTGGCAGCAAAGCGTTCGAGTTCTGGCGCAGTATCGCCTACGACGACGTCGACGCTCGGACTTGCCTTCGCCGCATGGCACCAGGGCGCGCAAATCATGCAGACGAGTACCAGGCCCAGATGTGAGAGATTACGCTTCATGAGATCCCCAGTCCGACCAATCGTGATTTCGCTCGCTGAGATGAATATCAGGAAGTTCTTCTTGGGTCGTAAGCCGCATGGTGAAGCCTCCTGGCTCTCGCGAGTAACACTAGAGGCGGAAGGTTAGGTTAGAAATCCAGGAGCAGTGGAGACCAGGGCAGGGGATCGGCCGATCAACAGATGTGACCAGCTAGAGACGGCCCTCTCGTTCGGTGTGGCTCCGGGTCCGACTTCGTCGAACCCGGTTAAAGAGAACCGTCTCACAATCTCTGGCCCGTGGGCTGAAGTTCAGAAACTGACCTTCAGCATGAACTGAATCTCTCTCGGATCACTCGCAGTCGTGCTCGTGCCAAACAGAGATCCAGCGGCAAGGTTGGTCGTTGGCAAACCGAAGATTGGATGGTTGAAGATATTAAAGAGCTCGGCGCGAAAGTCAAAATTGAACCTCTCTGTAGAGCCCAGTCGCTTTCCGAGCATGTAGTTGAAGGTGAAATTCGCCGGCATGTGTACAGAATTAACTGCCAGATTCCCCAAAACCAGTCCAGTCGTAGGATCCACTGCCGTGGGTATTGAAAATGCAGCGGGATTCAGAAATCCCTGGGATGGATTATTGCCAGAGATGTAAAGCGACTGGCCGGGAACACGATTCGGGAATTGGTGGAAGAGGTGATCGCCGGTGTCCTGACCGGTGGTCACGTTGAAGGGTGTCCCGGTCGAAGCCTGAATGATGCCGGACGTGGTCCAGCCGCCAAAAACGGCCTTCACGATCCCGCTCGAACTGTCAAGGCGGGGTAGTTGGTACACAAAGTCCCCGGAAAAGCTGTGTCTTACGTCGCTGGACAAAGTACCACTGGAGAGGTTCTTCGTAGTGTACGGCGGGGGGCCGAAGGCCTGGATTTGATCGCTGCTGAAACCTACGGCAGCGCTTATGTCGAGGAAGCCGCTCGAAAGACCCGTCGTGTGTCCCCAGGAGTAAGACCCGTCGAACGCAAGATTATTCGTGAGACGATGTCTTACCTGCGCCTGCAGCGCCTGGTAGTGGGAGGTATAGTCGTTTACAACCTCATTAATCGAACCGAAGTTTGGATTTACGCGGGCTCCGGTGAGCGGGTTGAAGTTGTTCGGGAGCGCAGAGCCAGGCACGTGGACACCGTGATTGCCTACGTATCCCAGGGTGACCAGAGTTTGAAAACCAAACTGGTGTTCAAACGTGAGATTCCACTGCTCTGAGTATAGATCCTTGGAATGGGGATCGAACACGAACCGGCCAAGATTACCGGTACCCGCCAACTGGAGAAGGGCAGGATCGAAGGGATACGACAGATCCGGGAAGTCTGAGGTGGTTACCGAGAACGGGTGCACGGAATTCAAAGCTAGCACGTCGCCCTCCTGGCCGCTGGCATGCGTGCCGTAAAACAGACCGAACCCGCCCCGAATCACTGAACCGGCCATCGGCTGCCAGGCAAATCCCACCCGCGGTCCAAAATCGTGGTTGGAGTCATAAAGCGGTTGATTGGTTGAGCGGAATGGATCAAAAGGACCATTGATAACGTTCAGAGCATAAGGTTGCGAATCCTTAAATACCCCAAAGTTGTCATAGCGCAGTCCAAGGTTCATGGTAAGGGTGGGCGTAACCCGAAGATCTTCCTGCACGAACAGACCCACCTGGTTCCAGTGCAGATGCTCTGGAAGTTCCCGTCCGGTCACACCAAAAGTTGCGCTAAGGCTGGACGGATCATCGGCGGCAAACGCTGCAAGTGTAGGAAAGCTCATGCCGATATAGTTAAATTGGTTCTGCCCGCTGACCAGGTAAATGTAATTGCCTCCAAAAGACAGCGTGCTCTTCCCTTTGACCCATACGACCTTGTCCGTCAATTGCGGCTGGGTGTTGCCCAGTTTCTTCGTATTTCCTCCGCCCTGGATGGTTAATCCGGGGACAGTAGCACGTGGCAATGTGTTGAAAGCGATGGGGTCGTTTGGTCCTATCGCGCGTTGTTGCAGAAACCGATTCAGTCCGATGTTGAAGTCGTTCAAAAGCGTGGGGGAAAAGATATGATTCCACCCCACCACCACATTCTGGTGCGTTTCCGGCTGACTGTTGCTGGTGCCGGGGAAAATAGCCGGCCCGTTGCCGGTGGTCACAACCGCTCCGTGGAGTCGCCCGCCATTCCAGGTGTACGCCGTAAAGACTCTATCTTTCTGAGAGGCATTAATATCGACGCGCCCAGTCACGAGGTTTTGGTTGATCACTGACGTCACATTTTGCGCGAAGATCCCAACATCGGGGTTTCCAGGGATGGCCTCGGTAGGAAGCGGGGTGAGATCAAGCAGGGGGGAGAGGCGAGGATCGACGGTTGCCCGAAAAGATGCAGTGGGAACATTCGCGATGGCAGGGTACGGAAGATTGACCCTCTGTCCTTCGTAGCTACCCATGAAGAAGACCTTGTTCTTCATGATAGGGCCGGTGACGGTGGCGCCGAAATCATTTTGCTTTAAACTTCCTCTCGTTTTCGCGAAGAAGTTGCTGGCATCGAGAGCACCGTTACGGAAGAAATCGTAAACGTCGCCGTGAAACTGGTTGGTGCCGGTCCGGGAGACGATGTTCACGTAACCGGATGAACCCTTGGTGTCGGCCGAGTAGTTTCCGGTTTGCAGGTCGAACTCCTGGATGGCATCCACGCTGGTAATGGAGAGATTGAAGTTATTACCAGCATAGTACTGCCCGTCGCCACCGATACCGGCTTCCATTCCATCGAACATCAACTTGTAGCCGTTAGCGTTCTGGCCGTTGATGGTGTATTGGACAGCAGGACCTGATTGCTGGTGGCTGGTCTGTATGGAAGGGCCCAAAAGGCCCAGTTCGAACGGACTCCGGCTGTTCAAAGGCAGGTTTTGCACCTGATCAAGGTAGACCTGGGCCTTACTAGCCGCGTCCTGAGTTTGAAGGCTCTGCACAATCCCCTTGACCTCGACAGTTTCCGCCACAGCGCCCGCGGTAAGTGCCAAGTCTATCGAGAGTTGCTGATTGCTGTTCAGGGTCAGCGGACCCTGCTTAAGGGTTTTGAAACCTTGCGCGCTGGCCTCGAGCGAGTAAGACCCGTAGGGCAAGGCCTGCAAGCTGTAGAAGCCCGCTTCGGTAGTCGTGACGTCGCGGCTGTAGCCGGTGCCGTTATTTGTAGCCACCACGTGAGCCCCGAAGATTACCGCACCCGATTGGTCGGAAACTCGGCCACTGATGCTTCCAGTTAAGCCCTGGGCGTGCAGATTTCCGGCTAGGGACACTATGCAAACCAGGCACCAAATTGAGTACCCGACCATTAACTTCACTTGTAGATTCTTAGTATCCATGTGGAAAATGCCCTCCGCGTCCCCGCTATGTTTGAATTTCGACCAAGCCCACCGACACCGGCTTCGCGGCCGGTAGTTTTCAAATGTGCAAGAAAAGAGACTTCTCTAAACGTGCGTGAACTTATAGCCAGCAAGCTCAGGTTGTCAAGCATTTTTTTTATTAACAGACGCAAAATAGGCAAAAAGGCCTAATATCATCTGGCATTATTTTATAAATATATTAGCTTAGACTTCTAGCATAGCCATTCGAGGGCGTTGGGCCCGAGTCCATATCGCGACTGGGGTGAGTTCCGGACTATGAACCGGGGCTCAAGCACCGCACTTGCGGGTTTCGTCCTCTATGAACACCCAATTCCGGTCGGAGCGTGCTAATAGAGTCTGGGCCCTGCTTGAAGAGGACTAAATCATTGATAATGAACACAGAAGCCCTTCCCGCACAATTTAGCCTTGTTCTTCGGGGAGAATACAGACGTGGGGAGCTGGTTCGGACCCATCCGCATTGCAAGCATTTGAGTTCATAAAATGGAAAGAAAGGGCCTGGGGCGAATGCATCAAACTGGCCTCCTGGGGGTACGCCTCAGCCTGTCTTCTATTTTTCTGATCCACGGTCTTATCGTCGCCTCATGGGCTTCGCGAATCCCTGACTTCCAGGCGATGCTTCATCTCTCTCCTGTCATTCTCGGCAGATCACTGATGATGGCGGCGATTGGTTCTGTTTTGGCAATGCCTATCGCCGGATGGTTAATCGGCGCGTTCGGCAGCGCGCCCATGGTGATTGCGACCAGCCTTGGATTTTGCCTGGCACTACCTTTGATAGCGCAAACTGACAGCGTCGTTAGCTTGTCATTCGCACTACTTTTCTATGGTGCGATGGCTAGTTCAATGGACGTGTCCATGAACACGCATGCGGTGTTGTTGGAGAAGCAATCCCAGCGTCATATCATGTCGTCTTTCCATGCACTGTTCAGTTTGGGCGCAATGGCCGGATCTGTCCTAGGAGGGATTGCTGCATCTCGCAGAATCACCGCGACTCTTCACTTTTGGGTAGGGGGAGTTATGCTGGCGGTGGTGTCGATGGTCGTGTGTATATGGGTTCGGTTTCCGGAAAAGGTCGCCGAAGTACAGCGTGACGCCCCCAAAGGGACGATCAAGTTCTCCCTGACGCTAGGCGCCCTCTCCCTTCTTGCTTTCTCTATCATGCTCGTCGAAGGCGCGATGGCCGATTGGAGTGCGATATATCTTCGCTCTTCCCTTCTCACTGGACCTGGGTTTGCAGCCCTTGGATACGCGGTCTTCTCAGGAGCGATGGCTGTGGGGCGGTTGACGGGCGACCGTCTCACGTGGAAGTTGGGCCGCGCGCACGTTGTCCGTTATGGGGCGCTCCTTGCAGCTGCGGGATTGATCGTTGCGCTGTTGTATCGAAATGCTAGCGGCGCACTCGTGGGATTCACCTGCGTAGGCGCAGGACTCGCGACGATAATCCCCAGCACCTTTGCGGCCGGCGGTAATATTGAGGGCAGTGCTCCAGGTCCGAGCCTTGCCGTGATAGCCGCGGCGGGTTATCTTGGCTTCCTAACAGGTCCTCCACTGATTGGTTTTGTGGCGCAGTTTTCAAGCCTTCGTGCCGCGCTTTTTATCCTGGTCGGATTATGTGCGCTAAGCGCCTTTGCCGCTGGATCGACGAATCGAACTCGAGCGTCCTGATACGCGGTAGTTTTAAGGACAGGCGTCGTTACTAAGGCTGTATCGGTGATGGGGTGACCAGAATGAGTGCGACGGATTCGCCCTTGGCCGTCAGTGATTCACGAGCATTTTTAGCGGCCTGCCAGACGCTCCGCTGCGCGCCTAATGGCTCTCGCTAGTCCTGCCGGTCGTGTCCGTTCCGCGGATCCTCAGCACACTCCGCTGGAGTACGGTTGTTCCGTCGGGGACGCCAACCGTGTCGCAGGCCGGCGCCCGCGTCGGGTTTGTGGAGCCGCGCTCAGATGAGGATTTGCGCAGGGCGGTAATGCGCAAGGCCAAGGAGCATGATATAGAGCTTGACCCCGACCTGGTGAGAGTGCAGCGCACCGCTCCGGGGACACGACGACCCTGTACCTCGCCGCTGACTACACAGCTCCGGTGAAAATGCCGGGGTGTTCGTTCACTCTCCATTTCACGCCATCGAGCGGCAAGGAAAATGTTCTAGCAAAACGGCATTTCATTGCGGCATTCGAGGTTGTTCATTGGGGATGTTGCGCTAAGTGTGCGGATGGGCAGCGTAATGGGCGCGCCGAGGCTATGTGCTGAGGACACCTTCGGCATCTGTGTGTCACAGCAGATCAGCCTAGGGTTGGAAGGGGAAATAGGGCAGGGGTCGGGCGGAGCTGGGGGTGTCTGTAGAAGGCGTCAAGATTGTCTGCGAGAGCGGACGGTTTGGCCGGCGGGGCGCCAGCTGTGTTCGTAACGACCGCACCCATCCGGGAAAGTACGGCGACCGCCATAGCACTGTGGCGCGATGGGCGCTGAGAGTCAACAGTTTGAGTTGGATTCCGATGCCCGTGGAAGCGTAGATCTGGACGCGGGCTTCGGGTTGGGGAAGAGCGCCGAGGCACTCCTTTAGCTGGGCCCGCCCCCGGCCGAGATCGACGGAGCTGACGGCCACTCTCTGGAGCCGATCGATGATGTGCAGCAGCAGAAACGTGCCCGGAGAAAAATGCGCCCAGACACGATCATGCGCCACATGGTCGGCTTGCAGGCAGCCGTTGTAAAGAGTTCCCATCCAGAAAGCGGCCGGCTTGTCCTCGAGGTAAAGAACATAAATTCTCAACCAGTCAGCCCTGGCCGCAAGAGCCATTCCTTCGCGCACTTCGGCAGTGTCGAAGAAGCCAAAGCCAAGGCTCCGCTTGTCGGACTGGCTGGCGATTTGCTCGACGGCCGCCAGGGCTGGCTCAAGGTCAGCCATCGAGGAGAATTCTCGAATTTGTATCCTGCCGGCGAAGTGCCTCCACACACGCTGGTATTTTCTTCGCAGCTTGGAGCGCTGGGTGCTGTGAAGGCTGGTCCATAGTTCGTCCATCGTTTTGGGAAAGGGCATGACGTAACGGTCGTCATCGGCGGAAAAATATTCCCGCAGCAGAAGACGATGCTGTCCGCCGATGAGGGTGTAGAAAGGAGATTCCATTGGCAGGTTCTCCCACACCGCTGTATCCGCTTCGCCTTCTTTCAGGGAGTGGTTCACTTGCCTGACCAGGGCCGCGCAGTTTTCTGCTGACGCCTCGCCGCGAAGGGCTCCCCGGACAAATTCGAGGACCGTGGCCATGCGCCTGCAAACCGTAACCTGGCCCAGCCGGACCGGCACGCTGCGCCGTTCTAGAAAACCTATGAGAATAGCTTCAGGCTTCTCATTCCTGCTCAGGACGATCACATGTGGCCGACAATCTGGACCTCGCCACCTTACCCGATGGCTGAAGTAATCAAGGTCGGAATCACGGGAGCCGGACCACGATTTCCAGATCTCGCGCAGGCCCTCCAGATCGCGCAAATCGCGAACGGTGCGCAGCGATACGGGTCCGCGCTCCGGTTCCAGGGTTGCTGGAACAGATTGGTTGACTGAGGAAAGTTCTCCGAGATGGCTTTCGAACTGCTCGACTGGAAAGGTTGGAGTCATCTGAGGATCGTGCTGCGAGGGTTTGTGATGGGCCTCAAATTTCAGTTGCTGGACGTCGCTAGTAAGCTCCGCGGCATTGCAGAACCACGGGAACGGTTTTGGCGGCGATGTACAAGTCGAGCCAGGGGGACCAGTTGCGGACATAGTAGGCATCCAGCTTCAGCCGTTCGCCATAGGTGCAGTCGCTGCGGCCGGAGACCTGCCACAGGCCGGTCAAGCCGGGCGGGACCCGTGAGTACAATCCGAAGTGACCTCCATATTTTGCAATTTCGGCCTCCGAGATGGGCCGGGGACCGACCAGGCTCATTTCTCCCTTCAACACATTCCACAGTTGGGGAAGCTCATCCAGACTGGTCTTGCGAAGAAATTTTCCTATCCTTGAAACGCGGGGATCCTGCTTGAGCTTGATGTTTTCTTCCAGTTCCAGAGCACTTGCCGGGCTCTGCTGAAAATGATCCAAGAGCAACTGGTCCCCGTTCTGCGACATGGACCTGAACTTCCACATGGTGAAGCGCCGCTTATTTTTTCCCACCCGCGTGCAGGTGTAAAACACAGGACCGGTAGAGTCAATTCTTATCAGCGCGGAGATGAGCAGGATCAGCGGGAGCACGGCCGCGCCCGCGACCAGGCAGAGCGCGACGTCTGCCACCCGTTTGACCAGCTGGGGACCGCTCATGAGCAAGCCGTTGCGAAATTCCAGCGTCAGGCTTTCCCCGACATCGCGGGTCTGCAGCGTCATGCTGGAGAATTCTCCGAGGTCTGGAATCATCAGAACGTGGGGGAAGAGGTCAGAGTGGGACTCGATAAGGCTGGTGAGGCGGGCCTGGGAAATGCCGCGCTGCACGATCAAAGCGTGGGTCACGCCGTAGCGTGCCAGCCGGGCGGCGTCATGCAACGCCTCAGGATCGAGGCCCGCATCGTCCAGCGTTCCCACCGGCCGCAGTCCCATCTCAGGGTGCTTCTGCAGCGATCTCATCATGGATGCTCCCGCTTTCGGCGAGCCGATTACCACTACCGCGTGGCCCCACCAGCTGCGGGATGCGAACAGGTGGCGAGCCAGCGAGCGGCTTGCCGGGACCCAGATCGTCGAGATCGCCCATACCAGGAGGTAAGCGAGAAGTGAATAGTTCTGATTTCTCCCGATGGCGAATCCGACCAGGCCAATCATGAGATAGACCAGAGCGGTCGCGGCAAAGGTACGGCGGATCTCGGTCACTGGATTGACCGCGATGCCGGGGTAAAGACCGAACAGGGCATACACAGCAGGGAAGAAACCGAGCAACGGCCAGACGCCCAGGTATGCTTCCGGGTCGAGAGTGGCTCCGAGAAGACGAGCAAGGCCTGCTCCGATCGCCATCGACAGGGACAGTGCCAGCAGATCGGAGATGATGATCACGCAACACGTGAGACCTGGCCTGGAAAGCACCTTGGAAAAGGGTAGGGAAAGCCTATTGAATTCGGATTTTATGGCAGCAGCAGTGGACATTGTTAAAACGCTCCGGGCAGGGATGAAACAAGGAATAAAGTGCCAGCTAAGTTGTGTGAGTGTGCCAAGTGTTTGCAGGTATCTGCTTTTGTGTGCCACAACGCAGGAAATTGGAGACGCCTACAGGCAGCGACTATCTTCTATATATGTGCGGGTTTTCGACGATCCCTTTCTTGAAGACTTTCCGGATAGCCATCCTCAACGCTGCGTCGCCCTCCAGGACAAGGTCTTTCACCGGTTCCTCGGGGCGCCCGCGAAATGACGTAACGTGGAAATATTGCTCGTGCTCAGGGCTATGGTCGGAAAAATAATAGTTCGAGAGACAGCAGCGCTCGGCTCCATCGATTACCCGACTGACCGAATGCCATGAGGATTTGGTCGTAGCCATGAGCACAAGCCGGTTAAACCTGCTCCATATAGTCCGCAGGGCCCCGGCCCGGCCCCGGTCCCATAGCTCAAGGTTTCCCCCGTATTCCTCCTGCCAATCCGGGGTGACGTAATACAACAAATTCAGGACACGATAGCGGTCGCGGTCTTTGTCGTGCGAGTTGTCAAGATGAGGATTTAAAAAGCTGCCTTCTGCCATCAGGCTGATGCCGCCGGCATAAAGATTGCTGTCGGGAAACATCTCCGGGATGTCCGTGATGGCCTGCACAGCCTGAACGACCCGCTCGTCCTGGAAGGCGTAGATCGCTTCTTCAAGGATTGGCTGGTAGCGATTCATCTGCGCGGCAACATACTTGCTCTCACGAATGCTCTTCTTCAGAGCCATCTGATCTTTGGCGGGAAACGCCTCGAAGATGGTCCGGCAGACGTCTGTTGGCAGCAGGTCGTCCACATAGCAGGTGGGAACTCGTCCGGATTGATGGAACTGGCGCCGCAGGTCTGCGGTGTCGGAGGTCAGACGGTCTACGATATGGGTGGCGAGTTCGTGACGGTTCATGGCTGTTCCTTATGTCGTTGTCGAAATCGATGGCTTCATGAAGGCAGGCCATGGTGCATGGTTGACTGCGCCGTGGGCTCGTTCAAGAGCATGTGCCTTCTCTCGATGCAATACTCGTACGCCTCACGGAGGGCTTTGGTGACTGAATCCCAGGTGTACATTGCCGAACGATTCACACCAAGTTCGCCATGCTTCAGGGCGAGTTGAGGGGTCCGCATCAGGAGCTCCAATGCCTCTGCCAAAAGGTCAGGACGTTGCGGTGGGATCAGGATGCCGGCATCGGCGACTCCGTCCCGAATCCCGGGGATGTCGGTGGCAATCACCGGAAGACCACATGCCATTGCCTCGATTGAGGCCTGATTCCAGCCCTCTCTTAACGAGGTCAGCACCAGAACGTCGGCGGCGCGATAGTGATTGGCAAGCTCTTCCTGCGGAATATGCTCGATGAATGTTGTTTTGAGTTGTGCTCCCTTGAGTTCCAGTTCAACACGGTCGCGCAGTACCCCCTGACCTATAACAGTCAGATCAACATTGCTGTGTCTGCGGCACAGCATGGCAACGCCGCGAGCCATCGTAAGCGGATCTTTGTCCTCCCATAGCCTGGAAACAACAAGAATCGAAAACGGGCTACCGTGATCGCGGGGGCTGCGCCTAGCTGGAAAACAAACCGTGGGATCGTAGCCGTTTGGCTGGACAAAGACCGGAGCGTGAACCGTGTCGCGCTGCCGCAGGTCTTTCCTGCTTTCTTCGTTCGCGGCGAGTATGCCGTCAGTATTGCGGAAAGCGAAGTCCAACAGGCGGTTTTCCAACCACTTTCCCTGGCGCGACCCATGATCCTGACTCACCATTGGGATTCCTTGCTGTCTTGCCCGCCACGCCACAGCGCCGTACATAGCGTGCAGAGAGCATGCACCGTGGAAATGAATGATGTCTGTCGTTTCTCGACGCAAGCTTTTCAAGAGACTCAAGCTCACCTGTCGTCCGAAGCGAGCTGTCACGGGATAGCGGCGAGGGAGCTGGGCGCAAGCATGAAAGCGAATCTCGGCTCCTCCAACTTGCATGCGATTGGGACGATTAGAAGTAAGCAGGTGGACTGTTGGTCGATCCCCCTGTCGAATCTGGGCGGAAACCATATTCGGTAGAAAGTAGCGCACCTTTGTTCCCCACTCTTCGTCCTTGTGGCCAAACAAATCGAACGCTATAGGCTGGACGTGCGTGATACGGAGGCTGGATCTCATAGGGTTTCGTCTCTTGATTTCAAGAACGTCTTGATCGGACTTCTAGTTGGGCGTCTTATCAGCTTGATCAGCCCAGACAAGTAACCCGCCATCTTTGCGACATCCGCAAAAAGCAGCAGCGCAGGAATAGCAAAGAGCGCTGGACCCAATAACGGGTAACACTTCAGGCCGATGAATTTACGGTACGAGCCGATGGAGTATGCGATCCCGAAGGCGGTGCCGCAGAGCAGCATCGGAAGCAAGAATCCGGGCCGGCTGATGGAGAGCAACAGACACAGCAACGCCGACAAGTACACTGCATATCGCAGCAGGTTGCGGCTGGCATGCAGGCCGCCGAGGGCCTCGCCTTCCATATAACGAAAGAACTGCCGAAACACCGATGCCAAATTTTTTCTCTGCTCCCATTCCACGACGGCATCGGGCGCAAACAGGACGCGAACCTGCGACAGCAGCTGTCTGTGAAAATACGCGTCTTCGGAATAGTCCAACCACTCCGGGTAACCTCCGATGCGCTCCCATGCCGACTTGCGAAATGCCAGTGACCGGCTGGAGGGAGAGAAACGCTTCGAGGGTTTGTCAGATCCGAACAATCCGATAACGCTGGCCTGACAGGCATCAAACAGGGACTGTACAACCGGTCGGTAAGCGCCTGTGACGGCATCCGCATCCGCGATGGGCGAAGTGATTTTTTCGAGCCAGTTCGGACGCAACTGGCAACCTGCGTCCGTAACTGCAATGGTGTCGTACGCGGCCAGGCGGATGGCTATGTTGCGCCCGGCGGCGATGTTGGATTGGTGTTCGACGCATCGGATATTCAATCCCTTCCACTCCCTGATCAGGGCGACGGTCGCATCCGTGGATCCGCCATCCACGATCACTACCTCGTCGGGCAGGCGGGTTTGCCGGCAGATCGAAGAAAGAAAGGCCGAAATGGAGTGTTCTTCGTTTTTTACCGTTGTGATCAGGCTGATACCCATGTCCCGTAGGCCTCACTAAGCTGCTTACCAATGGAGCGCCAGGTATATCGTTGGTTTACGAGGTTCCATCCGGCGCTTCCAATGCGTGCACGCTCGGAAGGGTCTCGTAATAGCGACACGACCCGAGCTGCGAAAGCCTTGGGGTCATCTTCAATCAGAATGTTTTTACCGTTTTCAACCTCGAGGCCCTGGCACCCGAGGGATGTCGAAACCACCGGCAAGCTCTGAGACATGGCCTGGAGGATCTTGATTCTGGTGCCACTGCCTGCCCGAATCGGCGCCACAAAAACCGAGGTTCGCTGTAAATAAGGTTCTACATCCTGCACTTCGCCAGTAACCGCAATAGTTGAACTGCGCAGGCGAAGAACTTCGGGTGTAGGTTTTCGTCCGACGATGTACAGCTTTGCATCCGGGACGGCCTGACAAACCAGGGGCCACATTGACCGGACGAAATACGAGACGGCGTCGACGTTCGCCCGGTAGTTCATCAGACCAGTAAACGTCACCACCGGACCGGCAGAACCTTCGCCATCAGCGGTAGTTTCGTGGATCCCGTTGGGCACGACCATCACGTTGCGGTTGTAAGTCCTGAGCAGGCTCGCATCATCGCCAGAGGTGGCTAAGATTGCGTCTACACGCGCGCACAAGTGTGATTCAAAACGCGCCATCTTTTTGAGCTGAAGGGTGTCAAAAAAGCGCCGTGCCGACCATGTGTCGAAGCGGCAAGCCGAACGCAGAAGTTCAGACTCTACGTTGTGCTCATCGAGGACGGTCACATTTGCCGAGCCGTTGATGTATTGACCACCCTGAGGAAATTCCGCCTGGATGACATCCACCTGAGGTGCCAGCCGCGACACAATTTGCTGTAACTCCTCTGACCGGTTGATCCGTACCAGGTGCGGATCGCGGACGAAGGGCGAGGTCAGAATCTGTGTCCAGCGCTTCCATTTACCTCGCGGCAGTGACACAGCATGGATCTCACGGCAAAAAGGGCGAAGGCCATCGAGATTCTCTTGTTCGGCCGGACTACGCACGATCGTGGCCAGCAGCACTTCATGGGCGCGTGACAATTCCCGAATGAGATTGAAGATGCGAATGCTCGCGCCGTCGCTGGGAGGATAAGGAACCTGGGTTGAGATGATGAGTATCTTCACAGCGTTATTCGCCGACGGGCGACTTGACCGAAAGCAGTGCCTGCAGCCTGGGTATCGACACTAGTTGCCGGAGCTTGGACCACATGAAAGAGGCGTCGCTGACCTCGAGGAGCGTGGCGGTGAGCAGGTAAGCCAGTCCTGCCAGAGACGTGGTTACCGCCAGCACGAGAAATTGCTGGAGGATAGAGGCATTTCCCGCGGTTTGATCGAAAGCTGGTTGAAGGAGCGAAACCACCAGCAGCATCACTCCGCAGGAAGCTGCTACTTTCGCCAGCATCAGGAAGTGCCGGCCAGCCAGACCGATATGCAGCTCCTTAAGCAAGAGAAAGGTCAGGATGGCGGTGTGAATTACGGTGGTGACTGAACATCCGAGCGCGATGCCAACGTAAGAGAAGCGAGAGATGAAGAGGAGATCCACGCCGATGTTGACGGGCAGCATCAACACGGTCCAACGCAATAACAGGTTCGGCTTCTGCAAGGCGAAAAAAGCGAACGTCACCAGGCTGCGCACGCAGAGGGCGACCAGGGCGAGCGAATAGGCGGCGAGCACCGTGGCAGCGTGTTCTGTGTCGGCTCCGCTGAATTCGCCACGCTTCAGCAATATGGAGAGCACCGGTTGACTGAGGACGGCCATCAGGCAGGAGATGGGTAAGACGGTAAAAACGGTGAGCGTGAGCACCCGGGAGAGTTTTCCGCGCAGGGCGTTGAGATTGCGCGCGGCGAGGTCCGATGCCATGGCGGGGAACAAGACCGTCGAGATGACGATGGTAAAGAGCTGTTCGGGCAAAATGTAGATGCGATTGGCGTATCCCAGGTAGGAGATGGCCCCTGCCGACAGCCGGGAAGCAAGAAAGATTTCCACGAACGGCATGATCTGCCCCACCAGCAGCGCAAAGACAACCGGGCTGCAGAGTCGGGCAATCTGCATCGTGCCTTCGCGGTCGCCGTCCAATCGAAAGGTGTAACGAATTCCCCCGGAACCCAACTGAGGCATAATCAGCAGGGTCTGTAACGCGGCTCCGCCCAGGACTCCAACAGCCAGCGCGGTAACACCCCAGTGATGGCCCACTGCGATGATGGCAGAAATGACGGCCAGATTCAGGGCGATGGGCGCCATAGCGGGCACGACCACCTGGTGCAGACTGTTCAAAATACTTTTGCCCAACCCGCTGATCCCGCCGAAGACAATGATGGGAGACATGACGCGCACCATCAGCGCGGCCTTGGCATGTGATTGGAGCGGCAATCCCGGGGCGAGCCAGCGAACCAGTTCGGGCGCGAAAATGGCCAGCAGAAGTGAAATCGGTACAAGGATCAGCAGGATCCAGTTGAAAATGACGCCCGATAGCAAGTCGGCCTGTCCGCTTCCGCCGTTCGCTTTGCGGTCCGAAAACACCGGAATGAATGAAGTAGCCACAAGAAAACTCATCAGGCTGTTGAAGAGCACGTCAGGCACACGGAAGGCCACGAAAAACGCGTCGGTGTCAGGAGTGGCTCCGAAATATCCTGCGATGAGGGCCTCGCGCAAAATTCCCAGGCACCGGCTGAGCAGCGTAATGACGGCGACGGCCGTGGCTGCGCGCCACAGTCTGCCGCGTATTGCGCTACCTGCTCCGCTCACGCCATTGTTGAAATAGGACACTGGGTCTCCGGAAACTTCTCTGGAAGGTGAGGACGACTGGTTGAGGCGCCAAGCCTGGGGTTTACGCGACTGAGGCTTCCACACGGCGCAACTGATTGGCCTCGAATATTTCCTGGAGAATGGTGTCGATGGTGTGGGTGATACGCCATTGGGGATAGGCGGCCTTGAAAGCTGAGAGGTCGCTGATCCACCACATGTGGTCGCCCACCCGGGGGCGGTCCACGTACTCGACCGGTAGTTCGCGACTGGCAATCTGTTCCGCCCGCGAGATGGCTTCGAGCACCGAACAGTTTGATTCACGTCCGCCACCGATGTTGAAGACGGATCCGGGAATCGGCTTGCGGGCGACGCATTCGAAGGCCGCGATCAGGTCCACACTGTGGATGTTGTCCCGTACCTGTTTTCCTTTGTAACCGAAGAGCGTGTACGGACGACCCGTGACGACACATTTCATCAAATACGCGAGGAAGCCGTGGAGTTCGGTGCTTGAGTGTCCAGGCCCGGTGAGGCACCCGCCACGAAACACGACGGTCGAGAGGCCGAAGTAGTGGCCATACTCCTGGACCAGGAGGTCGGCGGCCGTCTTGGAGACGCCAAATAAACTGTGGGTACTCTGGTCGATGGACATTGTTTCCGGAATGCCCTTGTGCCATTCATGATCCGGGGTCAATTCGAGGCGGGTGGCGCACTCTACCAGGGGCAAGCGATTCGGGGTGTCTCCGTAAACCTTGTTGGTCGAAGTGAAGATGAGGGTTGCGTTAGGAGCATGCAGGCGAACTCCCTCCAGGACGTTCAGCGTGCCCTCTGCATTGACCTGGAAGTCGGTCAGCGGATCCCGGGCGGCCCAATCGTGAGATGGTTGCGCTGCGGTGTGGATGACAAGGTCCAGGTCAGCGGATGTATCGGCCACGATGCGGTGCAATGATTCGCGGTCCCGGATGTCGACGTGGAAGTGGCGGTAATGGCGTAATTCCCGAATGAGGCGTTCAGCCATCCACGCGGTCGAAGCTTCATTTCCGAAGAAGTAGCCGCGCATGTCGTTGTCGATCCCGATGACGTCCCAACCCAGTGCGTCAAAATGACGGGCTGCCTCGGAGCCGATGAGTCCGGCAGACCCGGTGATGATTACAGTGCTCATTCAGGCGATCTCTCTTTCGAAGTAGGTTTCGCGGCTGGCGCTGGTGGATGGAGTGCGGCCAAAGGCTGCGGCCAGGGTCGCCGCAAATCGTGCTTGCGAAAAATTGTCCACAAAAATGCCCTGGGCAGTGGCGTATTTGAAGGACAGGTCCTCAGTGCAAAGTTCGAGAAGTGATTGCCGCAGAGCATGTGGATTTTCGCAATCGACGCTGATGCCCAGGCGATGTTTACGAACAAGGTGGCCCAACATTCCGCGATCAGTTGTGACCACCGGCGTGTGGACCGCGCTGGCCTCGAGGAGCACGCGGGACATGCCGTAATGGCGGGGATAAGGAAGAACCGCGCAGCGCGCATTGGCCAACGTTTCCAATCCCTGCGCCTCGCTCATCTGAGCGGGGTGTACATCCACCGTGGCGCCAGCTGAACGCATTTCCTGCACAAGCCTCTGAAGCTCAGATTCAAATCCTTTTTCTACCGCTCCGGCCAGCACAATTAGAATGTCGATCGGCGCCAGCGTGATGGCCCGCGCCAGAAGATGGATACCCTTGCGGCGGGCCAGAGAACCGTAGAGCACACACCCCGTCCGCTGCGTTGAGGGCAGTGGTGGGATCGGCCCGAGCGGAGGTTCGGGCAGCCAGTGTGCTCCTCCCGGCCCACGCGACCACCGGTGAGCGGCCTCCGCATCGAGGGTGAGGATGGTATGAGCGTCTGGGCGCCGGCGCCACCGAGCCACCAGATATTCCAGAAACCAGGCCCGCATCAATTCTTTCGTGGAAAGCGGAGTGTTGTACACCGATGGGTAGTGAGCCCGGGGAGCAAAAATCAACAGAGTAGTCGGCACCCCCAGCGATGGCCGTTCGACCAATCGACGGATGATCGGGTCGGCGGACAAATGAATCAGATGGTCGGGCTGTACTTCCCGAATCTTGGCTTCAACCAGATCCAATTCCCGAAGGGCCAGCTGACGATTTTGGGGAGCGATCGGCCGAGCCGGGTCGACGGGAGTGCGCTGGTCCGGCAGAACTATGATCCGGGCTCCCAGATCGGACACTTCGCGGGCGATCTCCGCAGGTGCAGCAACCACGACCTCGCCCATTCCGCGAAGAGCTTCCGCGAAGCAACGAAGATAGCGGCCGTGATGACCTTCGATGGTCCAGTCGAACAGAAGGAATTTCATGTCTATGGCTGAGTTAAATGACGAAGCCGTTGGGAGGACTGGCAATCAACTTCGTGCCTGCAGCGGATATTCGGGGCGCGGCCCCAGGTTCAACAAGCAAAGGCTGGCCAGCGCAAAGGCGGCAAAGGGGGCCTGGTTGATGGTGAAGAACATTGGACCAAACATCGACAAGCCCGCCAGAGCAAACAGGGAAGTGGCGATCCCGATTCGGAGCCAACGCTGCTCGCTGTCACGGGCGTCGCGTAGCGTCCACATGGTAGACCTTAGCGCGTCTGCGATCAGGAACAAGAAGATGAGCAAACCGGCCGCTCCCATCTTGGTGGCAAGCCAGAGATACGCGTTGTGCATGTAGAAATCGTTGCTCCAGTAACCTTTTGTCGGCTTTTCGTCTTCGGAATAGAGGGGGCTATAGAACTGCACTCTGGCTCCAAGGCCGGCTCCGAGCAAGGGATTGTGCGCGAACAGGCCGAGCGCGGCATTCCACTCGTTGAGCCTATGCTGGGCTGAGCTGTCATTGTCGTAATCTTCGATCGAGGCGATTCTGCTGCCCAGCGCCCCCATGAAACCGTCGCCGCGGCCCGCCCAGAACAAACTGCCCGTGGATACTACGATGACAACAATGGCTGCCCAACCAGTTACGCGGTGCCACCGCATGCGACTGTGGGGGTCGATGACCCAATAAAGAAAGATGAGGGACGCGAGCAGGGACAGAAAGGCGCTGCGATAGAAGGTAACCGCCAATCCGGCCAGGAGCGACGCCATGCACAACAGTGGCACCATACCCCTGCGTACGGAGTGTATATACGCGCAGAAAACAATCACCAGCGAAAGCAGGACATAGGTGAATTCGATTTCCATGACGCGCATCCGGCCACCGGTATAGAGCCCCGCGTCTCCGTTGCCCTGGGCGTAGAGGAAAACGCTGCGAATGGCTGCGATCCAGGAGGCGATGACGATCAGCCCCAGTAATCGTTTTATTTGTGGGATGCGGAATTCCGCCACGATCGGCAGGATCAGGAGATAACTCAGCACGGGTCGCAGCTCAAGCAGGCTGTCTTTGTAATCCGTCCCGTTCCGAAGTCCGACAAATACTCCGACCACTCCCAGTCCGACAAAGGCCAGCACGGGATTCAGCATTCTCCGCGGCACAGGGTTCATGGGTTTGCGCATGGTCACGCGCCAGAGCCAGCCGGCAAGAATCACGGCGGTGACCACATCCGTGGGCCGCAGGCCTCCACCGAAGAAGGGAATCGAGATGCTGCGAATTTCTTCCGTGCTGAACAACACCACAATAATGAAGAGGAATCCCAATCCGAATTCAAGGCTTAGCATGGACAACGCAAGAGCGAGCGCGCCCAGGAGCACTCCACCCGTCATTGGGCCATAGAGGACGCCCACCAGTGCGAAGGCGGCCACCATGAAGCCCCCGGCCAGCCAGGCGAGCGGCGGCGCAAAGGGCTTGCCGGCATAACTGGTATGAAGAGTCGCGGTTTCCATTTATGAACGCTCAGCTAGGGCGTGACGCGCTTTTGACTGCGCATGGCGTTTCGCGCAAGAGTGGAGAACATCCACAGCCGGATTCCGATCGTAGTGGCCAGGCGGCTCGCGAGATTGTGGCGAGTGCCGTAATGCTTCCGGCAATACAGTTCCATGGCCCGGAAGAACTCCCTGAGCATGCGGCTGCTTTGCTTCTTGCCGGATTGACCTTTCAGATGAATGACGGTGGGTGCTGGCAGGTAGTAGACCTTCCAGCCGTTTTCACGGAACCGGTAACACCAATCCAGGTCTTCTCCATACATGAAGAAGCGTTCGTCCAGCAGTCCGACTTCGGAAACGGCCTGCAAGCGGGTCATCATGAACGCGCCGTTGACGGCCTCTACTTCGTTGGGCTGATTCTCGTCGAGATAAGTAAGGTTGTAACGGCCGAAAACGCGAGAGCTGGGAAATAGCCTGGCCAGTCCAATCGCGCGCCACAAACCGCTCAAAGGAGATGGCAGGGAGCGCCGGCAGGCCAGGTCAAGTGTCCCGTCGGCCTTCACCAACTTGCACGTCACCATCCCCACGTCCGGATGATGTTTCAGGAAGTCGATGGTGTCATCGAATGCGTGGTCCGAAACGATAGTGTCGGGATTCAGCAGCAGGACAAAGTCCGTGCTCGTCTGGCGCAGGACCAGATTGTTAGCCTTGGAGAACCCGAGATTTTCGGAGCTGGGAATCAGCGTTACTTCAGGGAACATGTCACGGACCATGCTGGTACTGCCGTCCGTCGAGTTATTGTCTACCACCCAAATGTGGTAAGGCGTCCTCTGGTGGGAAGCGTAGATCGAAGCGAGGCAATTCCGAAGGTCATCCCGGGTGTTGTAGTTGACGATGATGACGGTGAGTTCGGGCTGCATGTTGACGGGTGCCATTCCTGATCACCTTGTCAAAGTTTCCGGTAAAGTTTTTCGGGTATAGGAAAGGTTCGATTGTTCAGCACGGTTCCCAGCACGCGGACGTCGGCTTCGTCCAGAGCTTGTTTGGATTTCTGAGCGGTCACGCGCCGCGTGGAATTTGCTTCCAGCACGAGCACCACGCCATCGGCCATTTGGCCGAGCATGACGGCGTCCCGGTACAGACCGAGCGGCGGAGCACTTATGACCAGATAAGGAAACCTCTCGCTTAAATCTTTAATCCAGGCGCGAACTTCATCCAGCGATGGTTTGCCATCGCCTGGCAACGAATCGTGCGAGGCCAGAAACAGATTATCGGTGATCATCCTCGTCGGGCCACGTTTAGCAGAGCCCTCTGACAAGGGCGAGGATGCAAGAGGATCGAATATCGCTGAATCGAACAAGGGTTGGGCTGACGCGGTGCGCAGGTTCGAGTCGACCACACAGACCGCTGACGAAACCTGCTCGGCCAGCACCCGCGCGAGTCGACCGCACAACTGCCGGCTGCCCTCGTCGTTATCAATGCCGCAGAAGACGACTCTCCGCGGAAGAGTTGTGTGGCCCGCATCGGTCGTCAGGAATGCGGTCTGGACAAGTTTGAGCAACTGCTCTCGGGCAAATGCCGGCCAATCGTCCCGCGTAACCTCGGGCCGGACGATCTCATAATGCGCGGGCTCCGCCCGGGTTATCGGGGGCACGCGGAACAGTTCCCGCTCCTGTTGTACGCGGTCCAGGATTTCAAAAGCTCTGCTCATTTCATTTCCCTTCTGTGAAAGCGTTTGGGCATGGACTCCTTACGGAGTCACGGCGCTCCATATTCTTTTGCCAAGCCAGTTTCTTGATGGCGTGGCCGGTGCACCTGAAGCAGCGGCGACTTCGGGAGCGGTTGCGACGGTGGCAGACGGCCTTTTTCTGGCAGAGAGCACCTTCAGACTTTGCTCGGCGGCGACCTCTTCGATAATGTCGCGGTCAATTCTTCTGCTGCCCAGGGCGAATGCGGCCGACATCGCCCCGAAACACAGGTTGTTGATGGTGCGTGGAATCCCCCCGCTCTCTTGCACAACCAACTGCAACGCGTCAGCAGTGAACAGAGGCTTGCCCTGGTAGCCGGCCACCCCCAGACGGTGGCGCACATATGCGCCCACTTCCCGGGAGTCAAGTGGATCAAGGAAAGTGGAAACGGAAATCCGCTGAGTAAGCTGGAGCATTTCGGGCTTCAGCAGCGTGTCGCTCAATTGCGGCTGGCCGGCGAGGATGATCTGCAGCAGCTTTCCCTGAGGAGTTTCGAAGTCGGAGAGCAGGCGAATGCTCTCCAGCACCGGAAGGCTCAAATTCTGGGCTTCATCGATGACGAATACACATTGCCGTCCGGCCCGAGCTTCGTGGACGAGCGCCATGTTCAACTGGTGGTGCATGGAGGGCAAATCGGAGGCCGGCCAGACGCCGAGATCCTGCAAGAGGTAGCGCACCAGGTCGGTGGAGTCACAACAAGTCTGGAAAAGAAACACGGTGCGAACCGAAGCCCGGCGCAAGCGTTGTAAGAGTTGGAACAGAAGAGTCGTCTTGCCCATCCCCGGCTCGGCGATCAGCGTCATGAATCCGCGTTGCTCCTGCAGTCCGCACCACAGGGAAGCCAGCGCCTCCCGGTACATGACGTTGAGATAGAGAAAACGCGTGTCGGGCGAGACGCCGAAGGGCTGTTCCAGCAAATTGTAGTGATCGAGGAACATGGTCATTGGACACCTTTGGGGATCGACGCCAGCACCGGGGAGCCGAGGAAAGTCGTAACGTCATCTGGAGTGCGGAATGAGGAGTTCATAAAATCAGCGGCGAATGCCAGGCCAATGCTTCCGGTGAAGGCCAGGAGCAGGCCGAGCAGCGAGTAAGAAAGGATGGAACGGCTGGGCAGGGCAGGAGTCGTCGGCGGCTCCGCCATGACGACGTTGAGAATTCCGCCACGGTCCAGAGCATCGTTCATGCGCGCCTCTTCCTGTTTGCGCAGGTAGAGAAGGTAGTTGTCTTCCTCCGCCTTGACGGTTCGCTGCAGCCCCTGCTGGACGATCGCGGCCTGCTGCAGCGAGCGAGCTCCGCGCCGGTACCGGTCCAAGGCAGCACGCTGCGCAGTGGCTCTCGCCTGAAGTCCGCTCAGGTCGGTTCGGGCCTTGGCCAGTTCCGACTGCACCCATTGATAAGGGGGATTCTGATCCGTGGTTTCGTCGCGTACGGGTGCATCTTTTTCTCCCGCGATGGCGGCCCGCGTCTCCCCGATTTGCTTTTCGAGGTCCACTACCGGCCGGTATGTAGGCTCGAACTTGGCAAGCAATTCCGAACGCTTGAGTTCCAGCTGAAGCAGGGTTGACTTCATTTGTTGCAGAAGCTGCGCATTGTCGGCGCTCTTCAGTTGGGTGACGGTTCGAGCGGGGATGGTTGTTCTCTGCTGTTCGAGAGTCTGGATACGGCGATTGGTTTCAGCGATGGCGGCTTCAGACTGGGAAAGAGAAGCGTCCAGGTCGTTGGCCTTTTGCAGCGTGAGATCGCGCTCCAGTTGCGCGGAAACGACACCGTTTTTCTGCGTGAAGTCGGTAAGCTGCGACTCGGCGCTGCCGAGCTCCTTTCGAAGCTGCTCGGTTTCCTGATCGAAGAACTTGAACTCGCCTCCCGGCCGGTGCATCTGAAGATGCTTTTCCAGGTAAGAGCCGGCCACTGAATTCAACACCCGCTCCGACAATTGCGGATCGCCTGACTCGAAGCTGACCACGATCATGCTGGTCTTGCGCAGAGGCTCGGCCTTGACCTGGTCCGACAGCAGGCGGACTGCCTTCTCGATCCGCATCTGCTCGTTGAACTGACCGAACAGGGAACGCAATGAGCGCTGGTTGTTTTGCAATCCGTTAGCCAGC
This sequence comes from Terriglobia bacterium, assembly GCA_963814725.1. Classification (GTDB taxonomy): domain Bacteria; phylum Acidobacteriota; class Terriglobia; order Terriglobales; family Acidobacteriaceae; genus JAIQFF01. The sequence goes on along the minus strand of CAWFDY010000007.1, from coordinate 212,899 downwards.
ACAACCTTTCGCAGCGAATCGCTGCTCCCGATAAGTTCAACCTCGGAGTTCAGCTCGGACTCTGTAATTTCCTCCTGAGCGACCTGGGCGGGAGCGTTGGACTGCGAAGTGACGATGGGATCCATGCGTTCGCGCCGGACCAGCAATTTCATCTCGGACTTGTAGGAGGGACGCAATACCCCGGACAACGCCACGGCCAGGAGAACAAGGAAGAACGAAATGATCAGAGGGCGGCGTTGGCGGAACAGGACAGCGACAACGTCCCGCAAGGTGATGCTGTAAGGGTGGGGGCCGTTGCTTCGTTCAAGCGATGTCGGTTGCATGATCAACGTCTCCTTGTGCGCCTTAGAACTGGGTGGGGCTGAGGTAGGTGCCCATGCTGGCAGTCGGCAGGTAGCGCTGTATCTTGGAAAGCCTGTTTTGCGGGACGAACACCATGTCGCCGGGCGACAGATGGGGGTCTTCCTGCAGATTGCGGGAGGAGAGCATGTGCTTCACATCAAATAGCCGGGCTTCGACCATATCTCCGGGAACACGGCGGAAAAGGACTACCTGCGAATGCTTGGAAGCGTCGGTAAAGTCGCCGGCGATGGCGACGGCCTCGACCAGGGTTGTGTCGCCGCGCAATTCATATTTGCCCGGCCGGCTGACCCTGCCGGCCACTATGAAAAATGGCTTGTCAAAGTCCTTGAGGGAAACAGTAATGACCGGATCGTGAAGTGTTCCCTGATAGGCAGCCCGGATGGCTTCAGTTATCTCGGGTAATGTTTTGTCTTCGATTTTTATGTCGCTCGCTCCATCGAGAGTGATGTAGCCGTCGGGTTGCACGGTGACCGTCTGATCATATTCAGGAGAGAATTTGAATTTGACTTCGATCACGTCGCTTCTGACCAAACGGTATCGCGGCCCCCGCTCGCTCAATTGCGGGCGCGATGCATCCGGCCGCGCCGTAGCCTGGGCCTGGATCGGAGCCTCTGGCTGTCGATCGGGCGCCACCTGGGTGGACGCCGTCGCGCACAACAATAGAGCGGATAGCAGAATCGATGCGATGTCGACGCGAATCATGTGGATGCCTCTGGGCGAAATGGCTGTAGTGGACGGTTTATGGGTTGGAAGGATGGATGGGTTTGCGGGAGACTTGACCGGGCGCGTGCGATTCGGACACACAGCTCCGCTACTCTCAGTCCCATGGGGAGCTGCCTGCGGAGAACAACCTGCGGAGAACAATCCACCCATGATCGACGGCTATTGGGTGGCCAACCTGATTGCAGGTTGAAGTAAAGTTTGGCTCGCGAATTCGCCAGCGACCGCGAATCCAGTTTGTTGATAACAGCTCTCGATCCGGCTGACTCGACCTACACAATTCATCCGGACGGGCAGGGTCACCAGGCCGACCGCCGGAAGGACGAATTCAATCTCAACCTTGGCCCCCAGGGGCGGACATTTGGCGGCGAGAACGAAAATTCCCCGCTGGCTCAGATTCGCGCACGTTCCAGCGGCGTATAGATCCATACCTTCATTCCACCGGAGTAGTACAGGCAGCGCTATTTCAAACCGCCGTGAATTCCTGCGCTCGATTGAATGTGCCACAGTTGGTTCCCGGGTCTTGCCGAGGAACAACACACCGTAGCCGCTGAGGCGAGGATCCACAAGCGGGTGATCGTCGTAGGGCGCGGGAACGAAGGCCTACACCTTAGTGGCAGAAGCGATGCGGATCGGATGGCGGTATCGGGCTGCTGCCCGGTACTATCCGACCCAGTCAACCATGAACCATGAGTACCGTTGTGACGAGATTTCCTCATCAATCGATGTTTTCCACAGCGATCCGATCGCGCCGTGATCGTGACGAAGCAGAATGCCGAGAACCCGCTTGCCACGGCGCTTTTAGCCTGCCCTCGCCTTGTTAGTCGAGTTGCTTTGTGCGAGAATCAGTTCGCCCACGTTGGCGGAGCAACCTTCTGGTTCGGGAGACCAATTAGACGATGTCAACGCAGGGCGTGCCGATTTCCTACACGAACAAATCCATCCGGGTCCTGGTGGCTGACCGCAATCCCATGGCGAGCGAACTCCTGGCGGAATCGCTCAGCCGCGATCCTCGCTTTGAAATTGCCGGTGTAGCTGAAGCGAGAGAAGTGTTGTCGTTGGCCCCCCTCCGCAAAAGTGACGTAGTACTGATCAGTGTCGAATTGGATGGCTCGAACAAGAAAGGACTGCAGGTTGCCCGCACACTGCATGCACGATGCCCAGACATTCGCATCGTGATCCTGCTGGAAGCGGGAAAGAGAGATTTGGTGGCGGCTTCATTCCGCTGCGGCGCCACCGGTGTATTTTGCCGGAGCGAGCCGCTTTCCGAGTTGTGGGCCTGCATCGAGCGGGTCAGCGAAGGCATAATCTGGGCCGGTCGCGATCACTCGGAATTCCTGCTCCAGGCGTTGCGAAGCATTCCATCGTGCGAAGGAATCGAGACCGCCGGACTTAATTTGCTTTCCAGCCGGGAACTTCAGGTTGCCGAGTGTGCCGCTCAAGGCCAAGGCAACAAGCAGATAGCCGATCATCTCGGGCTGAGCGAGCACACCATCAAGAATTATCTGGTACGAATCTTTGAGAAACTGGAAGTCTCAAGCCGGTTCGAACTCCTTTTCTTGCTGTTCAAGGCAAGCAGCGGACAAACCGCAGGCTTGTCTGGCGGCGGAATCGACGAGGGTTATCCGATAGAAGCCTATTTTCGAGCCGCGGAAAAGGGCTCGGTGGCGGCGCAGTTTGTCATAGGACTTGCTCACATGGAGGGGTACTGTGTCGAAAAGAACGACCAGTCCGCATACTATTGGTTGAGAGTCGCATCGGAAAGTTCCGCAGCATTTCAGGAGCGCAGTATCCCTCTCATTGGGCAGCTTAAGGTGAGAATGGACCAGGCGGATATCCACAGCCTGGAAAGTAAGGTGAAGAGCGCACTCCGCGGCACCGAACTACTAATTGCCAAACACCCCAAACATTTGATCAGGCGGGACGCGAATTCGCCAACACTCAGAGTGGCAGTCTGAGAAATTAAGGTCCCAAGACGTGGATTGTTTACCGCCCGCAATTGCTATCAATGCGATAGTGACGACTTCCGACTGACTGCCGAAGTAAGCAAATTTCTTTTTCCACAAAATTCCTCCATGAGCGTCATCTGTTTCACGAGGCTCAAGAAACCGTTCTATCAGAGTGTGCGTTGATCCATCGCCCGTGATCCAGGGGCAATCCCAAAATCGAGATCATTGCGGCGAGCTACCACTGCTGCGGTAGATCGTCTCGAGGCTTTGTCACGACCTTAGTCACTACCCAATGGTTTTGCGGGATGCGGTCTTAACCTAACTTCGTCGTAGAATTGAAACGCCGTACCGACTGGGGAGATCGATGCAGCCAATTGTTCTCGCCGTATTATTAGGATTCTCTCGCACTGCTTTCTCTATGACCGCGGCCGGAGTCGCGCTGCTCGCGATTGGCCTGTTGGCCGCGAAAAACGATATCGCCCAGGCTCGTGGCCTCGACAAGATCGTAGCCCTGAACAACTTGTGCTTCGCCATCCCGTTGGCGGCCTTTGGCGCAGAACATCTTTCAGGCGCAAAGTTCCTGATGGAGGGTGTGCCGCCGTACATGCCGTGGCGTTTGTTTTGGGCATATTTCGTCGGCTTTGCGTTGTTAGCCGCATCGCTGAGCATCGCCACTAAGATTCAAGTGCGATGGTCCGGCTTGCTGTTCGGTATCATGATGTTCCTGTTTGTAGCGATGTTGCATTTTCCCAGAGCCGTCACCAGCGGCGACCGAATCTCATGGACGATCGTCATCCGGGAAATGTCCTTCGCCGGCGGTGGCTGGGTTCTTGCAGGAATTGCGATGGGCGGATTGCGTGGTCGAGGTAAGAGTCTCATTACCGCGGGCCGCGTGCTGATTGCGATCGCGGCGATTTTTTTCGGCATTCAACATTTTCTGCACGCCCTGGGACTGCCCGGAGTTCCGCTCGAAAAACAGATGCCCACGTGGATTCCCGTTCGTGCCCTCATCGACTATCTGACGGGCGCATTTCTCATCGTTGCAGGCGTCTGCTTTCTACTGATGCGGAAGACGCGCATGGCGGCCACATATCTCGGCGCCTGGATTGTGCTCATGGTTGTGGTCATCTACGGGCCCGTCCTCGTCGGCGCACTGGCGGACCCGAGTACCGCGGTGCAGGTCGAGGGGCTGAACTACTTCGCCGACACGCTCCTATTTGGCGGAGCAATTCTTTCCCTCGCCCGGGCCTCCGACTGAGCATCCTGTGAAGGCAGGCGGATTCGTAGTTGTTCAAACCCTTGCTACCTGCAATGTTCAGCCCGCCGGCAAGGTCGGAGAGGCAGTTGCCGAAATTGAACAGCCTGGTTACGGCGCAGTCCGGTTCGGCGAAGCGTTAGGCCGCGAGGTGACCGGACCAGGTCAATTCGATGTACCGTTGGAATCCTCATCGCGGGACATCAACCGCTTGAAAAGTTCCTTTATCGTAACGTTTTTGAGCCGTCCAGAGAGGGAGAACTATAAGGTTGTTTTCATTGGGGGGTCGATTCTTACGCCTCCAGTTTTGTTCCGCGATAGCGGGCAAAACACGAACCCTGCTGCATTTGCCGGGCGACTTCAGAAATGCTATCCACGATCTGAGTGGTAAAAAAACCCGCTCGCACCTTTTGAATGCGAGCGGTTCGAAAGAAGTCTTGTCCCGGGGCGTCCGCCCGCGGATAACCGCGAGCGGAAGGAGGGACTTGACAGTTAGAAGTACACCTTCCCAGCGAGCTGAACAATTCTCGCAGGATACGCCGAGGTAAATTGTCCGAACCGGCCGTCGCCGAGATTGTTAGAAACGTTTTGGAATTGCGTGTGATTGAAGGTGTTGAAGCTCTCCAGTTTAAGTTGCAATCCGCTCCTTTCGCCGAATGCAAAGGTCTTGAAGAGAGAGAGATTCCAGTTGTCACGGCCCGGTCCGCGCAGAGCGTTGTGGCCGAGATCACCCCAGGCGCCAACCGCGGGAGCCGTGAAGACCGATGTGTTGAAGTATTGGATCTGCTGGTTGCCCGGAAGCACAGTATGCGTATAAGTAATTCTTCCGTTCAAGTCAGGCCGGTTGCCGCCGCCAACAACGTTGGAGTTGCTCGAGGTGAGGTTGAGTGGCAAGCCGGACTCGATCGTGGCGATCCCAGAGATCTGCCAGCCTCCGAGCGCCGACTTCAGCGCGCGGCTCGAGCTGTTGCGCAGCACGGGGATGCTGTAGATGAAGTTGGTGGAAAAATTGTGGGTCCTGTCGAACTGGCTTGGCCCAAGATCGTACCGCCACCCCACATAAGGATTAGTAACAGTACTCAAGTCCTGACCGCTGCCTGAGGTGCCAGTTGGGTCGATGGAACGTGAAAGGGTGTAGTAAGCGCGCAACTGCAGGTCCTTACTGGCTTGCGAGTTCAAGTCAATCTGCAGGGAGTTGTAGTGGCCACTCCCCTCATTCTCCGCCAGACTGATACTTCTGAACCCCTTGTATGGAAGGCTCGGCGCCTTCACGTATGGCGTAGTGAGCGAGGCTACCGCCGGTAGATCGCTTAGCGAAGGGAGGTTGATATTGCGATAGTCGCTCAGGTGTCGGTTCTGATTGCCTACGTAGGAGGCAGACAGAACCGTCTTGGGACCGAACGAATGCTGAACGCCAGCGCTGTACTGCGTGCTGTTCGGCATCTTGTAGTTATTGATCGCGAGACCACCGTTTCCATTATTGGAATTGATGTCCGCCGGAGTGATGGTCTGGTAGGTGGGTGCGGCCCCACTTGCAAGCAGGATGTTCGGGTTTTGAAGCTCCACGGCGCTCAGGCCAACATTCAAACTGAACGGGATGATCGACCCCGCATTGTACATATCGTTGCCTTGAACGCGATCGTACATGATGGCAAATCCGCCGCGGACGACAGTCTTGCCACTTCCAGTAAGATCATAAGCAAAGCCAAGCCGCGGACCGAACGCCAACCAGTGGTTGTTCACCAGGCCATGGGGTACGCCGTTCTGCCCGGCAATCCCGATGCCGTTCAGGTACAAGGGAACACCTGCCAGGATTTTGTTCGGGCTTGTGCCGAGCCCAGGACTTGCGGCGGCGCAACCGGGGTCGGCCGGACCGCTGCAGATGTTGTCAAAGTTATCGAAGGTGGCGGCTTTAGACGGATCGTAGAGAGAGGAATAGAAGTTTCCCATGCGGTTGTTGGCTTCGTAGGTGTGAGGCGCGCCATCCCAGCGCAAGCCGAGGTTGAGCGTAAGCCTGCTGGTTACACGCCAGTCGTCCTGAACGTAACCAGCCCAGGAAACGTTATTCCACAAGGGATGGTCTTGAACGGCTAGCTCGCCATAGAAGGCGGGAGTGCCAAGCAGGAAGTCAGAGAAGCTATTTCCTGTGAAAGACTGAGAATTGTTTTTGCCTGCGAACGTGTATCCGCCCTGGGTCACTCCGAATAGATCCTGACCCTTCTTGTAGAGAGCCCAGCTTCCACCGATCCTGAGCTGATGCCCACGCCGGGTCCAGGAGACATCGTCGCGAATCTGGTAATCGTTAGCGCTGTTTGCCCATGGCCAGCTGGAGATCCGGAAAGTCGCTCCGCTGTCATCACCGAGCTGAATGTCGGGAATGCGATTCAAGTTATTCGGTCCCGTGAACAATCGGGACTTGCTGAAGTCGCACGGCGCAGCGCATGTGGGTAGCGACAGGCTCTTCATGCCGGTAGACGCATAAGGATTGATGTGGATGCGGTTCCCGTTGTAGTTGAAGGCTATTTCGTTGAGAAGCGACGGGCTAATGATGTGTGTGGCGTGGACGACATAGCTGTAGGCTGGATTGTTGAAGTTATCCCCAACCGTAGGCAAGTTGTCACCGCTCCACTGCGCTGTGTTGTAACCCTGAACGATCTGCTCTGCAAGAAAATGGCCGAACACAGAGAATTTCTGGGAAAAGTTATGATCGATGCGGACCATTTCCTCCCTTAGATTCGTCGCACTGTTTGCGCCGCCTACGAAATTCCCCTGGCCGTTGGCGATATTTGTCGTGGGAGCGGGGAGAAAGCCCGTACTCAGCAATGCAGTCGAGTTCGGGTTAATCATGCAGGACGGGATTATGTTGCCGGGGAACTGCGTGCCTGGCACGATGCCGGCTGGCGCAACCCCGCCGGGGCAGTTGGCAAATAAAACAGAAGGAGCCACTCTGGCCGCGCCGGGAACCATAATTGGAGTAGACACCGAGCTGAAATTCCCGCCATAAGTTGCGGGATCTGGAACCGCCTGGTTGGTGGACCCGCCGTCAATGTACCTGCGCCACTCCATGTTGTAGAAGAAGAAGGTCTTATTTTTGTCCGGATTGTAGAGGTGCCCGAGCGTCACCGGCCCGCCCACATTGAAACCGAAGATGTTCATCCGCAGCTCTTGTTTCTTGTTTGGAGCCGGAAAAAAGAAGTCGCGAGCATCGAAGGCGTCATTGCGGTTGTTTTCCCATGCGGAGCCATGAAACCTGTTGGTACCAGACTTAATGGCCATGGTGATGGTGCCCGCGGCAGATAGTCCGTAGTCGGCGCTGTAGTTGGAAGTCAATTGGCGAAACTCAGCAATGGATTCGCTGGAGGGTGCACTGCTTACGCAGCCTCCGCAACCGCGGTCATAATTCTCACCGCCGTCCAACATGAACATGTTGTGCGCAGTACGCTGGCCATTGAAGCTGACGTTCGAATCGCCGCCGACCGGGACATCCTTGTAATTGGTGATGTCGTTCGATGCGCCGGGAGCCAAGGCGGCAAGTTGGAATAAGCTCGTGCCATTGACGGCGAGATCCGATATCTGCTTGCCGGTAATCAGATTGCTCTGTTCCCCGGAATCTGTCTGCACTCGGACGGCGGCGGCTTCAACCGTAATGGTCTCCGTTGTCGCCCCCACCTGCATCTGGAAGTCCACGCGGGAGCGGTCGCCTACCTGCAGCACGACGCCTTTCCGCTCCGCGATCTTGAGCCCCGGAGCTTCAGCCGTTACGTTGTAATTGCCTATGTGAACGTCGGGGAGCACGTACTGGCCCGCCTCATTACTTGTGATACTACGCACTACGCCCGTTTCCGAGTTAGTCGCCGTGACTTTGGCGTTGGCGATTACCGCACCCGAGGAATCGCTCACAGTGCCGACGATGGTTGCTTCCTGGGCCCATGCTGAGGAAGCAAAGAGTGCCATGAAGGCAATCAGTAGACTTGCGAGGTGGAGATGTCGGCCTTTTACTTTAAGACCAAGACACTCGGCAAACATGGACGAGAGAGATTTCATTTGTAGCCTCCGAATTAAACCGCAAGATTGAACCACAAGTTCCTCGACAACGAGGTTCGTGCACAACGTGGGTAAAGCAGTTTGTTTACTCGGTTTGATTACTCCAGTAACAGGTGATCGAAGCGAACTCCCTGCCGTCAAACTCTGTTGCATTCGCGCTGCCGCGAAGCGCCTCCGCTTATTCCTTGTGATGGATATGTGACGAACTGAACGATGGTGGATTCACGCTTCCCGTTCTGTACCATGAGGAACTCGCGTGCGCACCGCTGCTCAGCACGGCTATCGAGCGTTTGACCGCAAATCTTCCAAGAATGGAATCTGCTCGATGCCGAGGTTATGAGACTGCGGATCGCGCTCCGGTCGGCGGTCATCGGTATCGCTGACCGCCACATTCGGTTCTTGACTCCTCGCCCACGCAACATACATACTGGTCGGTATGTTAGCTCGCCAACCAATTCAAAGGGATGAATCATGAGCACTCGCGCAATTCAGGATCAGAAGGCGATAGCCTCCGAAATGTTTGTGCAACACGGCGTTCGGGATAGTGCGGTTGCCCCTGCAGACGCACGCCGGGCAAACATGAATGGCACGATCGAAATGCGACCTGACCACCGTCGCGAGAATGGGAAAGAACTGGAACAGTTTCACGCAAAGGCTAGCTCAATAACCGCGGCCGGGCGCATCGCAATCAAGGCAAGAGACAGAATTGTCTTCATGGATCCAGTCGATGTGGTCGTGGCCAAGGCTCAGGGGAACTATGTCGGTCTTGTGCACAAGTGCGGATGCTATCTTGTGAGGGAAACGATGGCCACGGCGGAGCAGAAGTTGACACCGCTCGGATTCCTGAGAATTCATCGATCCATTCTAGTGAACACGATTCTAGTCAAAGACTTGCGGCGCGATAACACTGGGACGTACGTGCTGCGCACCACCGATGGTGGCGAATACCCGGTGGGCCGTGCCTACAAGGGTAACTTGAGGATGATCGCGAACTCGTGGCTGGGTGTTGACCTGGCGTAAAACCGACTCATTCCGGTGCATTGTCTGCCGGCAGTTGAGAACCGCCGAATCGGTCACAAGCTGAAGCAAAACAGGTTTCGCTTGACGTTGCGAGGGCCGCCATACATACTGGTCGGTATGTTTACTGCACGCAAGAACTCGGGACGCAGGGCGACCGGGCTGCGCGACCCCGAGCGCACGCGGGAGCGCTTGTTACAGGCTGCATTCCGCGAAGTCTACAGATCGGGCTACCAAAGCGCCGGCCTAGACACGATTCTGGCCGCGGCTGGGGTTACGAAGGGAGCGCTGTATCACCACTTCGACAGCAAAGAAGCCCTGGGATACGCCGTCGTCGAAGAGATCATCGCTCCCGACCTCCGTGCCAAGTGGTTGCGTCCACTGCAAGAGGGCAAGGACCCTATCAACACTCTGATCGGCATTGTTCAAGGCGAATCAATTCAGCCCGAGGCCGTGCGGGGCGGCTGCCCCTTGAACAATCTGGCTCAGGAAATGTCTCCCCTTGACGAGGGATTCCGCAAGCGGCTGGCGACGGTGTTCCAGGCCTGGCGGGAGGGCATTGCGGCCGCTTTGCGACAGGGACAGGCCCAGGGAAGGGTTCGCCGCGACGTGAAACCCGCTGAGGCCTCTGGCTTTTTGATCGCGACGCTCGAAGGTTATGTCTCGCTGGCAAAGAATGCTCAAGATGCAAAAGTCATGAAAGCGGGGATTAGAAACATCGTCGGCTGGCTGCGGTCCCTGCGCCCGCCGGGCAAGCGAATCTGATCGCTTGTACGATAGCGCGACACTTATACATACCAACCGGTACGGATGCGCGGGAAATGAGCACGTTTTTGTCGAAAGCGAGTTCTGCGGCAGATGACGGCCAGCAGTGGATATTCGGCAGGCACAGCGGAACGCTAGCGTAGCCTAAACGGGTGTGCTGGCCACCCGGGCGAGAAGAGGGAAATCGATGACCCTGCAACGTCGGACAATGGGTGCGGTTGCCAAGGTGTTACTTGTGCTCGTGACAATTCAGCTTGGTCACGGCCAGGCTGAACCTGATAATCCTGCGGCCATCAAGCCCTTCAAGGCGCATATTCCGGATAGCGTGCTCGCCGATCTGCACCGCCGCCTGGCGGAGACCAAGTGGCCCGATCAACTGCCGGGCACGACCTGGGAATACGGTGCTGACATCAACAAAGTCCGCGAACTCGCAAACTATTGGCAGAAAGACTATAACTGGCGCGCGCAAGAGACCCAAATCAACCGATTCGATCAGTTCACAACAGAGATCGACGGACAGACGATCTACTTCATCCACGAACGATCGCCGCGAACGGATGCAATCCCCCTGATGTTGATTCACGGATGGCCAGGCTCGATCCTGGAATTCTTTGCTCTGATTGACCCGCTCACGCATCCCAAGGACAGCAGCGCCCCTGCGTTTGACGTCGTTGTACCTTCGCTTCCCGGCTTTGGATTTTCCGGGCCAACGACAAGTCGTGGCTGGGACCCAGCGCGGATGGCCAAAGCGTTCATTGTCCTCATGGATCGTCTGGGCTACACCAGATATGGGATTCAGGGCGGTGATTGGGGTTCGACGATTGCGGAAGAGATGGCGCGCCAGGCCCCTCTCCGTGTTATCGGGCTTCACTTGAATCTTATTGCCGTTCCACCTCCCAGTCCGGATTCAATGAAAGAGCTGACCGCTGAGGAGCATCGGCGCTATACAGCGTGGTGGGACGAGAAGAGAAGTACGTTCTTTAACCTTCAGTCGAGCGAGCCCCAGACGGTCGCCTATGCCCTGACCGATTCACCGGTGGGGTGGATGGCCTGGCTGGCAGTGAAATTCCAGGACCTCACCGACAATGACGGAGATTTTCTGCACACGGTGGATCGTGACACGTTCCTCACCAATGTCACACTCTCTTGGGTCACAGGGACAGTGGGATCCTCCATGCGGATCTACCGCGAGCACCGGCTCTTCGACAGCGGAAGAGATATGCCGCAAATGAAGACTCCGGTGGCCTATGCCGTATTCCCGAAAGAAGTGGTCGCTGCGCCCGAGCGTTGGATTGATCTGACCTACAACGTCGTGCAAAGGACTGAGATGCCGAGAGGCGGCCATTTCGCCGCCCTCGAGCAGCCGGATCTGATGGTGAAGGACATTCGACTATTTTTTTCGAAGCTCTCTCAAAAAGGAAGCTCGTATCAAACAGGACAAAAACAATGAGCCGCAAGATAGGCAAGACGATTACGTGGGGAAACCTCGTGCTGGTTGTAGTGCTGGGTGCCGGGTGGCAGCTTCAGGCGCAGAATGTCAAATCACCATATCCCACGATGGCCCCTCTGGATCAGTACTTGATGACCGATCGAAATGCTGAGATTGCATTGGCGCGAACCGCCGCTCCGAAATCCATATCCGCGAACGCTACGGTAATGGCTCTCGGCCGGCATGGCTACGAGACTGCCGTTAAAGGTAACAACGGCTTCGTGTGCATCGTGGAACGAGCGTGGATGTCTCCCTTCGACCACCCGGAGTTTTGGAATCCCAAAAATCGGAGCCCCATCTGCTATAACCCTCCTGCCGCACGGTCCATCCTGCCCTACACCTTTAAGAGGACGGAGCTGGTATTGGCCGGATTGACCAAGCCTCAGATGCTCAGCAGTATCAAGGCCGCGGTTGCCAAGAAAGGACTGCCGACGCCGGAAGCTGGCGCGATGTCCATGATGTTGTCGAAGGAATCGTATCTCAACGATAAAGTCGGGCATTGGTATCCCCATTTAATGTTTCACATTCCAAAAGCAAACCCCGCGAGCTGGGGTGCGAACCTTGATGGCTCCCCGGTCGTACTGGATCCGCGCTTTGTTCCGGAGCCGGAGACCATCTTCTTAGTACCCGTGGGCAAGTGGTCGGATGGAACGGCTGCACCGGTAATGTAGGACGCTCGAAAAAGAGTTCAGGCGTACGGCATCGAGGTCCGCTGGTTTCAATTCGTCGTCCAGGGTAGCGGAGGCTCCATTGCGATCGGGGGTGGCATCGGCCAGGCCGGACCCGATGCCCTCCATCTGGGCGATCACATGAGCCTTGCCCGTGGAAGAAATGCAGCCCTGCGCTGACCGTGTCAGACTTCGCCGCGAACGCGCGATGACATATTTGAACCGAGCGAACTCTTCACGGCCACTCGACACCGCGGCTTCTGCCAAGCCGTGAGCTGAACCTGGGGTACGTCCGGTCTGCCCCGTATTTTCTGTCCTTGTATTTTCTGTCCGCCCTTTGAAAATCGCGAGAACAGGCGCGGACGCTCTCGTGTACGATACATGTCTATCAAGGAGGTTGCCATGACACGAGTGCTGCTTGTGGCCGGCGATGCCACCGAATCTCTCGATACGTGGTATCCGTATCTTCGATTGCGGGAAGAAGGGATTGAGGTACACATCGGCGCGCCAGTAAAGAAACTCCTGAAATCGGTGGTGCACGATTTCGAACCGGGTTGGGAAACCTATGTGGAGAAACCCGGATATCACATTCCTGCCGATATCGCTTTCTCGGATGTCAATCCTGGAGACTACGATGGGATTATTCTGAGCGGCGGCCGCGCTCCTGAATATCTTCGTAACGATCCAAAGTTACAGCAGATCGTTCGGCATTTCGTAGAGAACAAGAAACCAATCGCAGCGCTCTGTCACGGCGTGCTGATCCTTGCTGCCATTGATGGTCTTCGGGGCTGCACGGTCGCCACCTACGAAGCCCTGGCGCCGGATGTGGAAGTCGCCGGGGGCAAGCTTAAGGATACAGAGGTAGTGGTGGACGGAAATCTGGTTACATCTCGGACCTGGATGGACCTGCCGTTCTTTATGCGAGAGTTCTTAAAGATTCTGAATGACCGGAAGAAAAGTGTTGCTGCGTAAGTAGCCTCACAAGCGGTCGTACACTCGTTTTAAGAGTTTTACATCATCCGACGTTCAATCTGGCGTTTCATGCCCGAATACTCATTTCGAAACTGCGACGTAGACACCGAGACCGACCATTCCAACTCCCGACCCGGTGCGTTGTCTCTCGAGCAGTTTGGAATTCCGGGCCAGCCTTTGTGCGATTAAACCAGCGAATCCGACCACCGCAAGGTCCACGGTCGTATTCAGGACAATTGAAATTGTGCCCAGAGTGAGAAATTGCAAAATCAAGTGCCCCTGGGCAGGTGAAACGAACTGCGGAATAAACGATAGAAAGAAGAGCGCTGTTTTTGGCTTGAGAACCTCGGTTGCAACCCCCTGCAAAAAGTTCTGTTGAGAATTCTGTCCTACGGTTTGCGTATCCTCGCCTCGTGAAGGCGTCCTATCCGCCCCCGGGACCTTGGTCGGGGGCTCAATCCACGTCTTGGCTGCAGGATTGGCAACGATACGAATTTTATGCTGCGTGCCGGCTTTGCCCTACTACGGATGCCTTCTGATGTTGCACAAGAATACGGAAGCCAATTGCATGCGTGATCAGCAGCAGGGGCACGATCAATGTCGGAATGAAATACGCGGCGCCCAGCTGACCCGCCATCAGCCCAGCATGATTGGCCTGGTAGAACGCATTGAAGAGATCGGCCGTACCCCACAGATTGAAGATCCATGCCATGACAACGCCGGATGCACCGGGCAGCGATATCAGCGCAAGCAAGGCGAGCATTGCCGCGATGATATCCCCATAGGCGGCGGAACGCGCAAAGGCAGATGGCAGGTCCGGCGATACGACCCCGGGCACCAGAAATGCCAATCCGAGGAAGCGGAAGCTGTGCAGGGTGAGCAGAGGCCGCAAGGCTTCGGCTCGTGACCGCAGGCGGAGTTCTGGCCAGATATATCGGGCGGCGAGGATTCCCCACGCGATTAGGCTGAATGCAATGCTGACGAAAAAAGCGAGTTGGGTTTGCATAAAGTTCTCCTATTGAGATTCCAACCATTTAGTGGTGGCAGCAGGGCGATGTGGTACCGTCGGGTACCATGAGAGAAATGGTACCATTCGGTACCGTAAGCGTCAAGGAGCGGAATGAATAAAACATCGCTTTCAAAAACACGCCCGGAAGGCGGAGAGGGAACCGCGGTGTGCGGGCGCATCCTGGAGGCGGCCTTTGCCGCCTTCATGAAGAACGGCTACGCCATGACCAGCACGCTTGAGATCGCAACCCGCGCCCGCGTTTCAAAGCGGGAGCTTTACGCGCTGGTTGGCAACAAACAGGAAATGCTGATCGCTTGCATCAGCGGGCGGGCCAGGCGGCTGAGCGTGCCTGCTGACCTGCCTGTTGTGCGCGATCGCGAGACGCTGGCACGGGTGCTGGCCTCGTTCGGGGCGCAGCTCGTCCGCGAGATCAGCGACCCCACGGTGATTGCGGTATTCCGGCTGGCAATTGCTGAGGCGGTCCATGCCCCCGAAGTGGCGCGTGCGCTCAACTCTATAGGTCGCGAGGCAAGCCGCGCCGCCCTGCGTAAAATCATGGCCGAGGCCCAGGCGTCCGGACTGGTCACTGGCCGTCCTGCCGCACTGGCCGAGCAGTTCTCCGGGCTTCTCTGGCGCGATTTGATGGTCAGCCTGCTGCTCGGCGTCTCCGAGCGACCGACCCCCCACGAAATCGCGGGACGCTCCCGCGACGCGGCCGCCGCCTTCCTGCAACTTCATCTCCTGCCGAATGATGCGCCAGGTGTCCAACGCCCCTAGTTTGAGTGCTTCGATATTTGTCGACGGCAAAATAAACGCAAGCCGGAGGAAGGACAAAGGTGCGACTCGATTACTTCCATCTGGGAATGTTTCGCGCCTACAAGCAGCAAAATAATTTGCTGCACCGCGTGCGGCGAGCTGTCCGCGAGGTATCGCAGCCGATCGCGGGAAGTGCAACGGAGGTTGTGCGTGTGCGCTGGCTCGAACGCGCTCTGGTCTAGAGATCGAGGGTGATCCAGGTTGGGGCGTGGTCGCTCGCGTTTTCCTGCCCGCGCGCCCATCGGTCAACCCCGCCGTCCACCAACCGGTCTGACAAATTTGGCGACAGCAGAAAGTGATCGAGTCGCATGCCTTTGTCCTTCTGCCACCGTTCAAATTTGTAATCCCAGAATGTCCACAGCGGCCCGTCCGGATGCAGCTTCCGCAGGGCATCAGTCCAGCCTTGAGCCAGCAAACGCGCAAAGGCCTGTCGGCTCTCGGGTTGGATTAACGCGTTGTTATCCAACGACCGAGTCGGATAGATGTCCTGCGGAGTCGGCACGACATTATAGTCACCGGCGAGCACCACGGGAGCGCCGCTCGCCATGAGTTCGGCGGCGTGGGCAATCAGGCGCTCAAACCAGGCCAACTTGTAATTAAATTTCGGTCCAGGCTGCGGATTCCCATTGGGGAGATAGATGGAAGTGATCAGGACTCCCTGAACCGCCGCTTCAATGTAACGAGCTTGATGATCTTCAGGATTATGATCTTGATGATTACGAGTTTCAGAATAACGACCTTCGGGATTTCCCGGCAAGCTTGTGCGAGTCACCACGGGAACCTGGTTTCGCGCGAGAATGGCCACGCCGTTCCAGGAGCGCTCCCCTTGCCAGACCGCTTCGTACCCGAGAGTCCGAAGGGCATTCACGGGAAAGGCTTCCTGCTCTGCCTTGAGCTCCTGGAGACTCACCACGTCCGGTTCAGCTTTCGCTAACCAAGCCAGGAGGTTGTCGAGCCGCTTATTGATGTTGTTAATGTTGAAGGTGGCGACTTTCAGCGGGTCCCTTTCTGCGGTTCATCTTCTGTGCCACGTGGCTTCTAGCTGCGATGAAGGCAAACGTGGATAAACCGAGGATAAATCGGGGCAGACGGAACGTTTGTCCATCTTTTGACAATGGAAATTGGATAGTTTTTCTCCGATTTTCCCGTCCTATTCTGAAATTGGCGCTCCCGGCTATTCCTCGTCTACGGCGTCGCCCGCTTCAAATGCTTTCCCTTGGGTTATGTTCAGCCCGTCCCTGTAAAGCATCGGGATTTTGAACGAGCTACCAACTTCTTCTAGGAATCCGATCTCCAGCAGCGGTTTGATGACTGTTCGAACGCTATGTTCAGAAAGTCCTAAAAGGTCCGCTAGAGATTTGGCGCTGTGCTCCGCCTTCCCGTCCCGGAATTTCTCGATCATGGGTACCAGATCCGCCGCCTCGGCAAACAGAGTATCTTGGACACGTCGTTCGCTGAGAGCCCGTTGCGCTCGGCGTATGGCATCGCCCTCGATTATCGGGATTTCTTGCGACTGCTCTCTGGGATTCCGATCTTCGCTACGTAATTGTGCGTGACGGGCTTCAACGATGAGGTCAATGAGATTCCTTGGGGGCCTGACTCCGTTACCATCACGTATTCGAGACATCATCCAATTCCAAGTCTTCGGCCTTCCGCCACCGGGAACAACCTGGTCGGGGAAAATTCGATCAAAGATTTCCCTGTCCGTCCTGCCCGAAAGTCCGGTGACATCCAAGAACTGCGAGGAATCGCGGACACGTCTTGCAAAAAGATTTAGCAGGTCGTCCTCTTCCCAAACGATCTGCATCTTTCTAGCATTTATGTGTGTTAGGTTGACAAAGCCGCCTTGGACGATCTTTCTAAATACGTCGTTCCGCACAAAGAGCTTGAGCCGGACCCGCGGATACGCCAGAAGATCGAGATAGGTGCGGAAGAGCGCCCGAAGTGCAGGCGTCTCCACATTAGCAAACCCTTGGAATGCCTCGTCAAGCCTATCGAGGACGATCCAGACCGTTAGATCCGCCCCCTCGAGAGCGCGATTCAACACTGAAAAACCCTCCTCGTGGGAAATCAGTTCTGGCTTCTCTTGCGTTTGCTCGTCTGCGCCAAATTCGACTTTCGGGGTGATGATCGGTA
This sequence comes from Terriglobia bacterium, assembly GCA_963814725.1. Classification (GTDB taxonomy): domain Bacteria; phylum Acidobacteriota; class Terriglobia; order Terriglobales; family Acidobacteriaceae; genus JAIQFF01. The sequence goes on along the minus strand of CAWFDY010000007.1, from coordinate 195,696 downwards.
TTCCGGCTTCTGAAAACGTGAAGCCCATCTGCGCGGACTTAGGTTTCACAAATCGGCCCAACACTGAAACGATTTTCGAGAACACTGTTTCGGCCGAATCGTCCTGGCTACGAAGGCCCGCTCGCTGAAGAAGAGCGTCGATCGGTCGCATGTTCTCGTTACCGGATGCTCCGTAGAACTGAAGTAGCCAGTTGCCCGCGAGCGACAGAAAATACGACTTCCAAACTGTAACGTATTGGCCTTCGGAGAGGGCCTCTACGTGTGCGAGCCTTTGGAATACAGGGTTGCCGACTGGATTAAAGCCGGGGACAACCTCCATTTGCTTGAGGGAAGGGATGCTCGTGTACCTCTTCGCGAACACCCTGTACAGGGCGGTTTTCCCAGTTCCTTTGTCGCCAGCAATTATGTCCGCCTGATCGTCCGCCAGCCCTCGAAAGGCTTCCGTCTCGATAAAGTAACGATCCAGAGCCTCGTCAAACTCCGCGACCGAGCTGCCTATGCTGAGCTGCGTCAGCAACGCCTTCATCTCCGCCATATGCACCAGCCTTGTTGATCGAAGGGCGATTCTACCCTAGAGACACGGGGAAACGCTGGGGGATAATGCGGGGACCGACGGGACGTTCACCAATTTTCATCCCCCGAAAAACTGGGAAACATCTCGTCTGTGCCCGGTTTCTTTGTTTTGATTTCAGGAAGTCAACTTCAAAATCCAAAGGGTGGGGGCAGCCCCCCGAACGGGGGGCAGGCGTCTGCTAGACTGTTGAGCAAATTTGCTAGTGAGGTGATCTATGCGTCTCCGGTATGTTTGCACTGCTTTGATTCTAGGAGGCTGTACGCTCGTGGGCTCTGCGCAAACGGGTTCAATAAGTGCGAAGGTGGCCGCCGGCACCCAAATGTCACCCGTGCAGGCGCAGAATGAGTTGCTGAACCTCTTCGAGCATGAGTTTATGGGAGTCGCGCAGGCGATGCCTGCGGACAAATACGGCTTTGCGCCTACTGCGGCAACCTTTACGGCCTCGCAGGGCGCGAAGTATGACGGGGTTCGCACGTTCGCGCAGGAAATATCACACGTCGCACCGGCGAACTACTATTTCGCTTCGAAGATTCTTGGGGAGAAGATGCCGGTTGACCCTAAAAGCATTGAGGGTCTGAGGACGAAGGAGGAACTCCTGAAGGCCGCTGCGGATTCTTTCGCCTATGCACACAAGGCGCTCGCGACGATTGCTCCCGAGAATGCCTACACCGCTATTGACGGTGTCGACGGTCTGCATACGCGGTCGGTCGTTGCATCTTTCATTTCTGCTCATGGATACGACCACTATGGGCAGATGGTCGAGTATCTGCGCATGAACGGCGTTGTGCCTCCAGGCTCGAAGTGAGCCCATCATGGATCTCTGCCGATGTTTCGCTGTTCGGGCCCATCGGCAATACTGGGACAGACGGGACGCACCCATTTCTCAAGGCCTACGAATAGATCCCAGGCGCCTCATGTCCAAGCTTCTGCACGTACTCAACGTACGACCCGGGATAAACAGTGGGATTGCGGTCCGTGCCGCTCTCACCGCCTAGTTCCAGCACACGTGAGCCGAGACCGCGAAGGAACATGCGGTCATGCGATACGAAGATCATGGTGCCTTCAAAATCTTTCAGGGCGTCCACCAGCATTTCCTTGGTCGCAAGATCCAGGTGATTCGTCGGTTCGTCGAGCACCAGGAAGTTCGGCGGGTTGTAGAGCATGCGCGCGATTGCCAGCCGCGATTTTTCTCCGCCGGAGAGTGCGCGGATCTTCTTATCTGTGTCGTCGCCGGAGAACTGGAATGCTCCCGCCAGGTTTCGCAACGACCCGATACTGTCCTGGGGAAAATCCTGTTGCAACTGTTCGATCACGGTGAGATCAGGATTGAGGACGTCCAGCGATTGTTGGGCGAAGTAGCCCATATACAGGCTGGCGCCGAGCCGCACGCTTCCGGCATCGGGAGCAGCTGGCTCCGGCGATCATTTTAAGAAGCGTAGTCTTACCGGCGCCGTTTCTTCCCATGACGGCCCAGCGTTCTCCGCGGCGGATGGTGAGATTGAACCCTTCGTAAATCACACGCGGGCCGTAACTCTTGTGCAGATTCTCCAGGACGGCCACCTGTTCGCCGGATCGTGGGGGGACACGAAAGTCGAATTTCACGACCTGCCGTTTTTTGGGTAGTTCGATCTTCTCGATCTTGTCCAGGGCCTTAATCCGGCTCTGCACCTGGGCCGCTTTGGCGGCGTGCGTCCTGAAGCGATCGATGAAGCGCTGCTCCTTGGCCAGCATGGACTGCTGCCGGGCGAATGCTGCCTGCTGATTGCTCTCTCGCACCGCCCGCTCGCGCTCGTAGAAGTCGTAGTCACCCGAGTAGGTGATGATTTCGCCGCCATCAATCTCTGCAATCTTTGAGACCAGTCGATTCATGAACTCGCGGTCGTGCGAAGTCATCAGCAGCGCGCCAGGAAATGACTTGAGAAACTGCTCCAGCCAGATGATGGATTCGATGTCGAGATGGTTCGTCGGTTCGTCCATCAGCAATACGTCCGGCATTCCGAGCAGGACGCGCGCCAGCGCAACCCGCATTTTCCATCCGCCGGAGAGAGCGCCCACGTCGCCGTCAATCTGATCGTCTTTGAATCCCAGGCCGTGGAGCACTTCACGGGCTTGCGATTCGAGCGCGTAACCGCCCAAATGCTCGTACTCCTCCTGAACGTGACCGAAGCGATCAAGGATGCGGTCCATGTCATCCGCCTTGTCGGGGTCGGACATTTCCCGCTGCAAGGCTTCGAGTTCGTGGTGCAGATCGCCGACGCGTCCGCTGCCTGCGATCGCTTCATCCAGGACCGAACGGCCCTGCATTTCCTCGACGTCCTGGCGAAAGTAGCCGATCGTCAACTTCCTGGGGACAGAGACCGCGCCCTCGTCGGGAGTTTCCTCGCCGACCACCATACGAAATAGCGTTGTCTTGCCCGACCCATTGGGACCGACCAGTCCGACTTTTTCGCCGGGATTCAACTGAAACGAAGCATCCACGAAGAGCAACTGCTTGCCATACTGTTTATTGATGTTTGAGAAAGAGATCATTTTGAAGGAGCAACTCGCGGTACGCTCTGTCGAATGGGTCGGTACACAAGGTTAATGCGGTTCTCGCTGCAACTGGCAGCGCTGAGAATCACAAGATCTACAGGGTCTTGAGAAATGCGATAAGAGCTCTGCGATCCTCCGCGGACAGGTCCAATCCGAAAGGGTGTCCCTTAACAGCATACGTCTTCATGCCGTAAGGTTTAAATCCGGTTGGCACATAGTCGTCTCGCAGACGGCGGGGATCAAACCAGTCCTCCAGCGTCGCACACCACCCGCTGTGGCCAAACATCCCGCGATACCAGACGCCTCGCAACGATGGGACCTTGTAATAGCCGGTCCCGCGCCTGGTTTTCAGCGCGAGGTTAGGATCAGTGCCGACTGAGAAAGACAAAATATCGTATTTTGTTTCTGCGTCAGCCGATGGAGTGAAACCTGACGCAGTTGTCAGTTTGTTGTTGGTGTACATCGGCGGCGTGTGACACATGATGCAGCCCTTACTCTTGAAGAGTTCCTGGCCGCGTTCGGCTAGCGCGTCAAACTTGTTGGGATTCGGAGGGGGCTTCAGCGAGTAGATATACAGGGCCAAAGCATAGAGTTGCTCGTCGCTGTAACGGTCCCGATCGAGATTTTCAATCTTTGGCAATTGCTTGAAGTCGGGGAAGTCGACCGGAACGAAGCCATTGAAGTTCGCGAGATCGTCGCCGCCCTGATTGAGTGCGGCGTACCGCATCAAGTCCACAATCGAGTGTTGCTGCTGAAGACCTGTACGATCCAGATACTTGCGATCCTTGACTCCGATCAAATCCGGTACTTGTGCCGGAGCAAAGGGACTCGTTCTATTGCGAGCAACGACTCCCGGCGGAATCGTCCGATGAACTTCGGCAATTTGTTCAAGGGGCATGCTGCTGGTCGAAGGAAGAGGATCAGAATTGATCCACGGGGTCGCGTACAGGCTTCGTTCGAGCAATGCGGCCATTTTTGCGTCGGAACGGAGATAGTCGAGCGCGAAATAACGATCAAAGGGGAAATTTCCCTGTGCTCCCTTCAAAACAGTTCCGTCCGGCATAACCCGAGTGTGGCACATCCCACACGCCAAGACCCCAATCTCGACTTCGCCTTTTTTCTTCACCACATAACGGAAGTACGGCAGCGTGCCATCCCGGGCGACCGGTGCGCCCGTCATCTCCAGAAACTTTGGATCGCGAACGTACAGGTCGGTCGGTTCCGATCCTCCGACTCCTCCATCGCCTATCGGCGCGTCGAATACTGCTTCCCCGCATTTATCCATTCGGCATCTGTTTCGAGCGTTGGCGCGTGACCTTTGTCATCCCAATAAATTATCGGGTCCTTATGTTTGAGCGATTCCAAGTAGCCAGTTGGTTCGTGACCTGCGGCATATACGGGGTAGCTTTTGTAGATGGGCCGGACCGGTATCCGGTAATAGTAGTCGGCGGGGACCTGCTTCGGAGACCCCACCGGATTGGCCAAAGGGATTTCGAGGACAGCCATCTCGGCATCATCCCAAGTCTTGGGAATAGCAGATTTACTAGCTTTGGGACTTGGCGTTTGCGGATGGATGATCTCCACCCAGAGTCCCGGACAAAGAAAAACGAGAACAAACAGCAATCCTAGTCTTTTCAACTCGGGCCTCCAGGCTTCTGATTCGGCAGCCAATCTAGCTTAGTCAACTTGTCGCGTCGAGGAAAAAGAATCGGGACGGGTAGCCCACACAACGCGGTTTTCGTTGTGTGGGACTAGGAGTTTCTTTCGTCTTCGTGCTACGCGATCCATCGCAAAAAGGCCCCACTCAAGCCAAAACCGGGCTTGAATGGGCCACCCCGCCGCGCTAACATCCACTGATGCGGCTGGCGCTCTGACTAAGCCGCGCGGAGGCCAACATGAGCCGAATCACTCGACGTAGTTTCCTCAAAACAGGTCTGGCCGCGGGAGCCATAGCCACCGTAGGAATTCCGCCGCTGGTTGCCGCCAAGCGCACTGCGACCGATGCCGTCGTACTTGGTCGCTCAAACGTCCAGGTGACGCGGCTAGCGTTCGGAACTGGGACGAACAGCGGTGCAGTACAGGCCGCTCTGGGACAACAGGAGTTCACTCGGCTGATCCGCTATGCCTATGATCGGGGCATCCGATTTTTCGAAACGGCTGAGGCTTACCAGACACCGGGAATGCTGGGCGAGGCGCTCAAAGGCTTGCCCCGCGACAGCTATCAGCTGATGAGTAAAGTGACCACCTTCCACAAGGATATTGAACCGCAAGCCAAGTTCGATGAACTACGCCGAATCTCGCAGACGGAATATTTCGATATCATGCTTCTGCATTGGCAGCACGATGCCGACTGGCCAGAGACTACGAAACGCTGGCAGGACGGCATCCTTGAGGCGCAGCAGAAAAAAACCATCCGCACGCATGGCGCCTCTGTGCACGGGTTGCCGGCGCTGCGTCAGATGCCGGGCACAAATTGGCTTGATGTAGGGCTGATCCGCATCAACCACAACGGCTCACGCATGGACGGACCGACGTATGAGGACACCAACCATCCAGACAATGTGAGCGAAGTGGTTGATCACATCCACACATTGAAGAAGGAAGGGCTGGGTGTGATCGGCATGAAGCTGTGCGGTGGCGGTCAGTTCGAGAATAGTCATGACGATCGTGTGAAAGCAATGAGGTTCGCTTTCCAGAACGCGAGGGTCGATAGCGCCACGATCGGCTTCAAGAATACCCAGGAGATCGACGAGGCCATCGCCAATTTAAATTTGGCGCTTGCGTAGCTGTTGCGGAAACCGGACGGGTGGCCCACACAACGCGGTTCGTTGTGTGGGGTATTTCGGATTTCGACTCGATCACTCTAACCCACTCAAGCCAACACCGGGCTTGAATGGGCCACCCGCCCTCGCCACGCGAGGTCCGGCTATCCTACTCTCCGTGGACATGCTGGTGGCGCTCATCACCGTCCACATGAAAAATGGATTCTTTGTTCCCAGTGGAATCGAATTTCCACTCACGCTCCTGGCAGCCTTGATCTGCCTTGCGATTTCCGGCGGCGGCTCATTCTCGCGTAAGGGCTGGTAAGCCGCATCTAGGTGGAAAGAGTGCGGCGGGGCCTGAGTAGTCGCCAAACCAAATACGGCAGCACTGTGAGCGAGAGAATTACCAGGGCATGAAGCAAGCTGCCCGGGAACGGCTGAACCGAAGGTCCGACGGGGAAACCTATCCTCACGTGGCCCGCGCCGCCAAGGCCCACTGGAGGGCTGGTGTAAACCTGGGTCGTGCCACCGATGAAGGCGACTAATATCCAGCCGACTGCGGGCCAGAGCGCTTTCAATTGTTGGCGACCGGCGACCCATGCCATGGCCCATCCGATGAGAATCGGCGCGCTGAAATAGAGCAGCCTGCCGGCTTGGAAATAAACGATTGCAAACCCGTCGATAGGGACGAAGGGTGTCTCTGTTCCGGGCAGAAACATCTTCCACCCCGACCACAGAATGAAGCAGGCGACGAGGTAGGCCGCGGCGAGAAGAAGGAGAGGCCCAAGGCCGAACATCGCCCAGGGCGCTCGCACACACCAAGACTGGAAACGGCTTTGCTCCATATTGCCTCCTACTGTTGGAAAGATGCGCTCGCCGAGCGCCGACCAAATCACATTTGCGCTTGCGCCAGGACCGCCGCGGCCAGTTTCAAGCACCGCGGCGAACTCGGCGCCGTAGCGCTCTCTCCACGCGCGCGGATACAGCCGGACGAGTAGCCGGACGAGCTTGGGATTCATTCCGCCGGGGTTCGTAGTGCTGGGATTCATCGCGCCTCCAGCCTTTCCAGTCCGGCTTTGGTGAACTGCCGCAGCGTCGCGAGTTTCGCGCGGAGAACGCGCAGACCTTGCGCCGTGATGCGATAGGGCTGGCGGCGATCTTTGGGGGCGAGCGGCTCGATCCATCCCTGCTGCTCCAGGCGTGCGATCGCGCCGTAGAGTGTCCCCGGGCCGAGGCGTGTTCCGCAGATGCTGGCAATGTCCTCAATCATGGCGTGTCCGTGCTTCGGCCCGTTGGCGAGGCTCGCCAGCACCAGCAGCGGGGGGTCGGAGAAGTGGCCGGGGCCCACGCCGCTTTCTTTGTCTACTACGTGGCGCGTAGTACGCATGACGTAGTTGTAGCACGGAGGAGAAAGTGACGCAAGGGAATTATTGCGATTTAGGATTTTCGGCGTTTCTGGGTTGCGGGTTTCTTCGCCCCAAACACCCGCGCAAAAATCGCGTCAATATTCCGCAACTGACGCTTCAGATCAAACGCCCGTTGGATCGCTTTTGCCGGGACGCGCCCCGTAATGCTCGGGTCTTTGCAGATCTCCTCGCGGAAGTTCAGGCCTTCTTTCCACGAGTGCATGGCGCGGCTCTGTACCAGGCGGTAAGCGTCCTCGCGCGAAATTCCGCTCTCCACCAGATCTAGTAGAAGCTGCCCACTGAACACTAGCCCGCCGGTGCTTTCGAGGTTCGCTTTCATGCGCGCGGGATATACGAACATCGTCCCGATCAGGACGGGTGGCCCACACAACGCGGTGTTCGTTGTGTGAGGTATTTCGGATCTTACCACGGCGCTGGGCGGCCGAATTTCGTCGCCGAACGCAGCGATAATTTTCTAGAGCATTTGATATCGCGACGTGGGAGCGATTTTCCTGTTAGCCGATCCCTAAATCGAAAACGCCGGATTGCCTTCGATCACTTTCTGCTCGAGATTCGGACGTTCGTGTTTGCGCCAGAGCTTTGCAGCGTGTCGAACCCGATAGAGAATGGGTCCGCCATCCGGCTGGTCCTGGCGAACGATGGGACGCGGCAGGCAGACGAAATCCGTCTCCAGCCGGTCCGCTGCTGCGTGCACTACCGAATACCCATGGCCGCCCATGTCAACAAACGACAGGTGCGGTGACAAATCCTGGTTGGAAAGCTGGCGTGCCTTCTGCACGTCGCCACTCTTCGCATATTCCAGGCATGACCGAACACCGTGACGCACCAGCATATTAATGGTGGGTTGCGGATGGTTGTCACCGGGACCTTGCCCGAGGAACAGAGCCCGCAGCGGAGCGTCTTTGGGCATGTGATGTTCCATTGACTCCACCGTTCCGGGCGCGGAGATGGATCCAACCACGAATGCCACACCTACGGGGTCGAAGGATTTCGGCGGCAGAGACTTCGCCGATAAACCAGCCCAGAAGCTATGCCGGTCGCCCGCCACCGTGGCAAACCCCGTAATCGCATGCTCTTGAATGAAATCGTAAATCTCACCGCGCTCGAGATAGGCAAGGCTGACGCCATCGCCTAAGTTGGCATACCCAGCACCGGGCCAGGCGCTTGCAACCATCCCTGCGGGAATGTTCAGCGGGTCGGCGCGCATATCCAGGGTCGCAGTTGTGCTTCCCCAGATCTTCCAGGCAGTTTTCGAATTCCGCAGTTGTTCCAGAAACCACGCTTTTTGCTCGGCTCCGAGGATGGTCTGCGCGGGATCCGCCTTACGCAGGTTCGGAACTTGCTTGTCCCCGAAACGGATGGTGTCGGGCGGTTTGCCTCCGTCGTAATCCCGACCACCATCGAGTATCTCAAACACCTCCTCAGGCACGAACTCCGAATAGTCCTTATTAAAGAAATCTGCGTCAGCGAACTTGGTTCCGGGGTCCTCCGATCGGTAGCTTCGCTCGTCGGTGATCATGAGCTCTACGTTCCGGCCCCAGCGGAGCGACCGGTATCCCTTCAGACTATTGATCGCCGCAAGATTGTTGGCCTCCTGCCCGAGTCCATGCTCATCGAAAACAGTGACCGGGGCATCCTTAACCTGAGGTGGGCTGAAAACTTCGAGCGAAGGACCGCCGCTCTTCACCATACGCGCGGGCTGATACTCAAAAAATGCCTGCATGGCTGCGACCTTGCGCGTCTGCGCGGGACGCGTTTTGCCGTCGAACACTTGCAAGGCTTGCCATCCTTGCCAGCTGTACTCATGGTTATCCCACATGGGAACAAAGGGAAAGCGGGCGCGAGCGTCCTGCAGGTCGGGATCATGCAGGTAGGCGCGATACACAGCACGGTAGTCATCCACGTTGACTGGAATGTGGAAGTCGTCAATTTTCTCTCCTTGAGGATAACGAACGAGTTCCCTGACCTTGCGGTCGTAATAAGTGGCGCGGTCCTCCGGATACCAGACCAGTTCGTAGATGAAGTCGCCCAGGTGCAGGACAAAGCTGAGCCGGTCCTGCTCAGAAGCGTGCTCATCCTCGAAGATCATTCTTCGGTACGCGTTCTGCGCTCCGAGGTTGGCGTTCTGACAACTGACAAACGCGAAGTGTACCGGACGGGAATCATCATCGGCAGGCGCAGTGATGGTGCGGCCGACGCGGCTGCCGTTACCCTCAGAATCGGTAAAGCGATACCAATAAACCTGGGCCGGCTTCAGTCCTCCGACCAGCACACGACAGGTCCAATCCGCCTGTGCCGAAATCGACACTCTCTGAGTTGCGATCACACGCTGGAACGTCGGGTCGAGCGCCACTTCGACGGTCAACTCCTTGGCCGGTTCAGGCTGAGGGGCGCGACGGGTCCACAGCAAAACGCTGTTGCTGTCGGGATCGCCCGAGGCTACACCTTCCGGGAAAAGGTCGCGACTCTCGCGCCAGGAAATCTTCGAGGGAGTCGAGAATGAGCGACCCCAAGCCGCTTCCGCACCAAGCACCGCAGCCAAAGCCAGAAAATCACGACGGCTAATATTCCCCATGCTGTAACTCCTTCTTTCCGCTGCAAGGCTCGGATTTAATTAACACGGTACGCTTGAATGAGACAGTCTCGTCCCAAAATAATGAGAGCGAACATGTCGGCCGATATCTTAGACGGTCTAGCGCTGCGAGCGTGATCACAAGATGTTGACTATTGGGTTGACAAATTCGGGGGGCACCCCGGGTCGCCCGGAGCGTTGTGTATCCTTGATAAACGGATAGCTCTCCGATAGAAGAGGTCCAGACATGTGGAGAATACGGCCATTGGTGTTGCTATCGCTATGCGCGACGACTTTCGGCGTTTGTCAGGCGCAGACGGTCGTACCGGATTCCCTCCCGGAACTGAAATATCCTCCGATTGCGAGAGTCGCTAACATTCAGGGTGACGTCGTAGTGAGCTTCCGACAGACACCGGAAGGTCGGACTGTCGATGTAACTGCGGTATCTGGCCATCCAATGTTGCAGGGGATCGCCGTCGAAAACGTGAAGGCCTGGCACTTTGAGCCGAAAGCGGAGCTTGCGGGGCCAGCCTACAAAGTCACATTTCACTTCCAGCTCAATCCACCTGACGATGGGTACGACGATAGCCAGCCAGTGACGAAGGCGGTGCTAGATAGAACAGGACAAGTTCAGGTCGTTTCGATCGCCACGACGGGGCTGGATCGCTCAGAATGTCCAACTGCCAATGATCGCGTGCCTCCAGCAACCGTGATGGATGGAGATTTCGTAGAACTCCAACGTTGGAATGAAGACGTAAGAGTTGGTGCAGACGGCTCGGTTGTTTGGAAGCAGGGCGATCTTTCCCAGAGAGGACAGATCACACCGGCCGAGGCGAACTCACTGTTGGAGCGCTTTCGCACACCAGCTATTTGGAGGCTGTGCGGCCGCTACGACCAGGCGGGGCTCATGGATGGCGATGCTAGTTCGTTTAAGATGCGCATCGGTGGTCAGGAGAAGAGAGTCGGCGAGTATGGCGATGCCGCACCGGCGATCTTCAGAGACGTGGAATTAGATGTTGACGAGTCTGCCAATACACATCAGTGGCGACATGGTGATCCCAAAACTGAAAGTATCGCGGAAATCACCTTCGAGTATTTACCCAAACCAGGCAGGACAAAGCTCATGGATGCGGCGCATAGAGGGGACGAAAAAGCTTTCCAGGCCGCGTTAGCGGCGGGCGATAAGCTGACTGACGTCGACGCGAGCGGATGGACGCCTCTGATGTATGCCGCTAGCTCTTATGGCGATTCGCCGTTGAGTGAAATAGTCAAAGCAGGAGTAGATGTGAATGCCCGCTCCAAGGGAGGCGAAACGGCGCTGATGGCATCTGCCGTCACGGGCATGGCGGATGAGGACCTTCTGAATGCGGGTGCCGAAGTGAATGCAGTCAACAATGACGGCATAACCGCACTCATGCTTCTGGTTCAGCGCGGAGATCCAGATGAGGTCGAGACATTGTTGAAAGCTGGGGCAGATGCTCGAATGCAGGACTCGAAGGGACGCACAGCTCTCGACTATCTCAATGCAGCGAACTGCGGATCGCCAATCGTCCACGAGAAAGACCCTCGATGGATGACCCTGGGCTATTCGAGATGCAATGCGATTGACCACGCTGATTATCAGAAATCGAAGAGGCTGCTAATCAACGCTGGCGCTAAAGAAACACGTACCGCTGTACCAGCTTCATTGCCAACGCAGAGACGCTGATCGGCTATAGCTGAATGATTAGTCTTTATAAACGCGCTTGTGTTTACGAACATCGCGTCAACTTCCAGCTTGGCGGTGCCGTGAACCTACCGCTGCAATGAGAATCCAGACGGCAAAGCTGCGTCAAGATTGATTTGTTCGCCGGTGATGGGATGGTGGAATTTTAGAAATCGGACGTTTCGCTGAGAAAAGAGTTTCCAGATCTCGCGCTCCATGAACCACACGAAGAACAAGAAGCTTCGATTGCCGAATCCGATAAAAAAGCAAATGTTTTGGGAACCCGCCTATCGGCAGGCTACGAACGTCTCGCAGCTCAGGTGCTTTGAATGAGCAGACTTTCCCGCTGGCTGGGTTCCTTAAGATACGCAGGACAGTGGCGGTTACAGCTTTGTCCCAACGCTTCGCCAAGGGATGGCCGGATTTCGCTATATACCAATCTGCTTGTTCCAAAATATCAGCGACAGCCGAATCACTGAGAACAAGCTGAACTTTTTTCAAGTTCTCCGGGGTCGCTCACGCAGCGCGGAGATCAAACCTTTTCTTCGTATCTCCGCCACTGGCAGTTCGATCTTTGGGCCCTTGGCTGCCGCTATCAGGTCTTGCTCCAAATTTCCCAGACGGCGTTCCTTGTCTTGGCGAATCAGTTCGCGAACGTACTCGCTCGGCGTTCCCCAGTCCCCGGACGCGACTTGTCCTTCAACGTAGTTTTTCAGGGCTTCGGGAAGTGAGATGTTTAAAGAAGTCATTGCCATACCTTCATATTATGGCAGTTTATGACGGTCTATTCAACTTACTCTTGATTCCTCTGTCCTCGAATTTCTTGATTTGAATCCCGCCGTGAACCTACTGATGCAATGAGAATCCAGACGGCAAAGCTGCTTCGAGATTGATTTGTTCGCCGGTGATGGGGTGGTGGACTTTTAGGAATCGGGCGTGCAGGAAATATCCTCCATCGCCTGGGAGGCCGGGGAGATTTTTAAGAGGCTGGCCGGATAAACCGTACAGAGGGTCTCCTACCAGCGGATGGCCGATGGATGCAAGATGGATTCTGATTTGATGAGGGCGGCCCGAATTCAGGCTTACCTCAAATGTTGTGGTGCTTGTCGTGCGTGAGATCACCTTCGCCAATGACTTTGACGGCTTGCCACTCGGGTTGGCGGCCCACACCGATCCGATGCGAGGGTGCGGTACAAGTCCGATGGGTGTGAGGATTTCGTAGGCGTCGTGCTGTGCAACGTTTTGAGCCAGCGCCCAATAGATTTTTTTAATTCTGGGTGTGTTCCAGTCTGCGCCTAGTCTAGCGGCGGCCTGCGCGGTTTTGGCGAAGAGGACGATGCCGGTAGTGGCTCGGCCCAACCGGTGGACAGGGTTTGCGTTGGGGGTTTGCTTTTGCACCAGGCGCAGCAGGGTGTTTTCCATGAAGCCGGCGCCGGGGAGAGTGGGCAGCCCGCCAGGTTTGTTGACGGCCAACAGATGGGCGTCTTCAAACACGACTTCGAAGTGCTGAGGAGTGTCCGGCTCGATCCAGGGTGGACGCTTCCACACAAGGGTTTGGCCTGAGGTGAGCGATTCGCTTCCGGTGGCGGTGACGCCGTTGAGGGTGACTTCGCGATTGTTCAGTTTTTGTTCCCAGGCTTGTGGGGTTGAGTGTGGGTAAAGGCTTGCCAGGTGTGAAAGCAGGGTTCGTCCGTGATATTTGCTGATGATGATTGTGGTATAGGCATGGCCCCGGTTGAGCATGTGGTTTGAGTGTAAGCTATGGAACCTGCGGCAGGAGTTGCTGCGTTTCGAGCGTCACTGGATTTAGGCAGCAAAAGCCGCGGAAAAGATTACGAGATGCGAAAAGGGTTTACGAGACATCCCAAACCGGACGCGCCCGGGCCGCTCGTCAAGAACTACATCACGCGAAACGGCTTGGAGCGCCTCAAAGATGAGCACCGGTTTCTGCTCACCAGGGAACGCCCGGCCGTGGTGGAGGTTGTGACATGGGCTGCCGGCAACGGCGATCGCAGTGAAAACGCGGACTATCAGTACGGCAAGCGGCGGCTGCGGCAGATCGATGGGCGGATTCGCTTTCTCGCGAAGCGAATCGAAGCTGCGGAGGTGGTGGACCCGGAAGCTCCAAGAGCCGGGCAGGCGGCGAAGAGGGCATTCTTCGGAGCGACCGTGCGCTATGCCAATGCCGCGGGAGTGGAGCGTGTGGTGAGCATCGTGGGCACAGACGAAATCGATCTCAACCGTAACCACATCAGCTGGGTGTCACCTCTGGGGCGCGCGTTGATGAAGTCATCGGCGGGTGACAGCGTTGTCCTTCAATTGCCGGGTGGTACAGAAAACCTGACCGTGCTGGACGTGTGTTACGAGCACATTGCTGTGGAGCCGTTCCGTGAACCGCCTGGATCCCAGGCCTCGGCAAAGGGATCCACTCGCCCGCGCTAATCCACCTGCCGTACGTTCCAGTGGCTAATCACGACTACAGGTATGTGCACCGGTTGCCATGCGTAATTGTTTTTGTCCCCCGCTTATGATAGAGAACAGGGGTGAATTATTTGAGCGAATTGACACGCCGATTGAGAGCACCGATGCTGATCGCGTTGTTGGCGGTCGCGGTTCTACACAATGCCAGCGCAGAGGATAACGGTCTCGAGCGTACGCCCGTTCTCGGCTGGAGTAGCTGGAGCTTCCTCCGCGAACATCCTTCGGCAGCCCAAATGAAAGCTCAGGCGCTCGCCCTGCATGATTCCGGATTGCAAAAAATGGGCTACCAATACATAAACCTCGACGACTTTTGGTATCAATGTCCGGGACCGCAGGGCCCGAACGTCGACGCTTATGGCCGCTGGGTGACAGATCCGTCGAGATTCCCGGCCCAGGGAGATACTGATGGCATCAAGGTAGTCGCTGACTACATCCACAGTCTCGGGATGAAGTTCGGGATCTATGTTACGCCGGGTATTTCCCGGCAGGCAGTCAACCGGAACACGCCGATCAAGGGCACATCGTACACTGCTGCCCAGATTGCGGAACCGTCCGTACAAGAGAACAATTACAACTGCAAGGGGATGGTCCGCATCGACTACAAGAAGCCCGGAGCGCAGGAGTATACGAATTCATGGCTGGAGATGCTCGCAGCGTGGGGTATCGACTACATCAAAATTGACGGCATGAAAGACAGTAACGCCGCTGACGTGAAGGCATGGTCGGATGCGATACGGCAAAGCGGGCGGCCCATGGTGTTGGACGTCACGCAGGGGCACCTTACAATCGCTATCGCCCCGACCGTGATGAAGTATGCGAATCAGTGGGAATTCGCGCCCGACGTCGAATGCTATGACTGCGAAAAGGGCGGTAGCAGCTATCCACTGACCCGCTGGGCCGAGATTGCCAAACGCTTTAACTACGTGGCGGAGTGGCAGCCTTACGCTGGTGCAGGCGGTTTCAATGACTATGACTCCATCGAGGTAGGGAACGGCAGCAATGACGGGCTGACTCCGGTCGAGCGCCAGACGCAGATCAGCCTTTGGGCCCTTGGGGCGGCGCCTTTCATCCTCGGCATCGATCTTGCTCACCTCGACCAAACCGATCTTCAGAAATACCTGGAGAACTCCGAAGTGCTGGCCGTCGACCAGGATGCGATCGCCGCGAAAAGAGTGCTCAATACCGGCAACCAGCAAGCGTTCGCCAAGAGGGAAGCGAACGGAGACACGATCGTCGGTTTGTTCAACACCGGCGCGAAGGCGGAGGAAGTCTCCGTTCCAGCACTGACGGCAGGTCTCGCCAAAAACGAGAGTGGATATTCCTTGCACGACCTGTGGACCGGCGAGACGAAGAAAACAAGCAGCACCATCAGTGCGGTTGTGCCATCGCATGGGGTCGTCCTGTACCGCGTCAGGGGACTTTAAACTGCTCGATTGCTGACGACTCAATCCGGATGATCCGACGTGCCGCCTTGCCCCATGGGATGGCCGTCAGACATAAGCACACAGGTTTACGTTCCCGGCATACACCAGCCCGGACGAAACATTGGAATCAATTTCCTTGCAGTTCGTAACCCCCAGGACTTCCCCTGATGGAAGGCACTAAGGCCGCGGAGGTGTATTGTTACAACTGGGTTTGAGTGATGGTCGATGAAAAAGCTCAGGTTTCTGATTTCACTTCCGACCAGCAAGAATGACTTCCAGCTGGCGCAGGCGCTCTCCGCAGAGCAGGCTGCCCAGAAACGGGCGATTGATCTGGAGATCGTCTACGCGGATAACGACGCAGTCCAGCAGAGTACGCAAATTCTAAAAGCGATCCAGGTTCCTGTCGGAACCAGGCCAGATGCAATTGTGATCGAACCCGCCAGTGGAACCGCACTCCCGCAGGTCGCCCGAGCGGCTTGCGCCGCCGGAATCGGATGGGCCGTGTTAAACCGGGCTCCCGATTACATTTCAGAGCTGCGCAGAACGTCGATCGCACCCATCTTTTCGATCAGCTCTGACCACGTTGAAATTGGCCGCATTCAAGGAAGGCAATTTGGGATGTTGCTGCCCGGTGGCGGCGTGGTTCTTTATATCGAAGGACCCTCGCATAGCTCTTCAGCCAAAAAACGCACGCTTGGGATGATGGAGACGAAGCCCTCAAATATCCAGCTTGTGACGTTGAAAGGCCAGTGGACGGAAGAAAGCGCCTGGAAAGCTGTACGTTCCTGGTTGCAACTGACAACCTCGCGAAGGATGGCTCTCGACGTCGTCGGCGCCCAGGATGACTCGATGGCGATGGGCGCGCGCAAGGCCTTTCGGGAGATCGCGGACCAGGAACCTGGAAAATGGTCGAGCTTACTCTTCACCGGGTGCGACGGACTACCCACCACGGGTCAAGCATGGGTGAGAAAGGGATGGCTCGCCGCAACGGTTTGCATTCCGCCCATTGCCGGCCAGGCGATCGAGAATCTCATAGAGTCGATTCAAAATGGAACAAAGCCACCGGAATACTCGTCGACCACATCCTACTCAATCCCCGCTCTGGATGCGCTGGGCGGGCTGAAGGGATAATTTGCGGTTGCGCTTGCGAGAGATGGCACTCCTTGACCCCGGTCCGTCGATTCTCAATTAGGGTAATCCGATCGGATTGGGGTGTGTCGCTACCTGACCCTGACTGGGTCTGCCGTTCCATCTGACCACCGGCCCGCGGGAACCATGAATACATTGATCGGTTCGGGAGCGCCGCGGAACTGTGGACTCAGCATGACGGGAGAGTTGGCCAGATCTGCACCCCAAACGGCGCCGTCCATGAGTGGAGTGTAAAACATCAAGTGAGCCATCCAGTTGTGGTGGTCATTATCGGTAAGGTACTGTTCTTTCGACATCATGTAGGACATGGCTCCAGGCTCCAGGGGCGGCAGCTCTTGCTTTATGAACGTCTTGATGCCCTCGATGATCTGAGCTTTGGATTGACCGGCCAATACCATCTCCGTTCTCTTATACGTCATCGGCAAAATGGAGCGGGCAGCCGGCGGATTGAAGCAGAGCGGGCCTCGAAGTTTAGGGTTCCAAAAATTAAGAGCATCATCACCATCGAATGGGGACATCCACCCTCGCTCCACGACACACACGAAACCGTTCTTGCCTTTGACTGCGATTTCGTAGCCATGCCGTCCGAGGACGAGAACATCGGCATCGCGCGAGATTGCCTCCGGCGCCGCACTCCGCGCCAGGGCAATCTCGGCATTTCGATCCGTAATCAGGTACTGGTCAAGCGGGGCCATGCTCGGATACGAAGGTTTGGCGTCCTGTGCTTGCGCTTGCCACGCCGTGCTCAGCACGACCGCCAACGCGAAGCTTCCTAGAACGATAGTCCTGACTATCTTTCGGTCCATTGATTTCCCCTCTACCTGTCTTCGACCTTTTGGCCTCTCGACGATGCGGTAGTGAGCGATGGTTTCGCCGATCATGCCGCAAGCATGCTATGGCGGAAGCGGCCAGCCAGTCAATGAAAGCCGTGGTGAAGCGGGAAGTTTCACCATTGTTGGGGAGTTTTTACGGATGCATGAGGGGAATCGGGATTCGCGGGTACATCATGAACCATGACTCGCGGACAACGGATCTATTCTGTTCTCTCGGGGCGAAAATACTCGGCCGACTGGGGACGGAAGAGGAAGTAAGCGAAGACCGCGAACAACAGGCCATGGAATACGAATTCCTGGAGTGAATGGAAGCTGCTGACGACCACGTGGAATCCGATCCAAACCATGGCCAGCCAGCGCGCCCAGTTGCTGCCACGGATCATGTACACTCCGCAAACAATCGCGACCAGACGGACCAAGCCAATCCAGACGGCGTCATTCTGAAAAGGATGCCGCGCGTTGAAGTCGCTCAGATGGTACACAAACCCGACCAGACCCGCTCCTGCGATTAAAAAACTGAGCACGGTCACCGGGAGTGGACGTTTCTTCATGAATTCCGTCACAGGCCTCCGACCTGATTTGACCATTGCGGATGACTCAGGCGGTCAAAAATATACCAGAAAACATGACCTGGACAGCCGCACGACATACAGAGAAGGGTTTACGCGGCACGCACACCAAACCTGTCCTGCCAGGGAATCACGCTCCCGGTTAGTTGCCGGCGCGGAACCTTGCACATGAAAAGCTGCCGAATTTCCGTCCAACTCTGTAAATCCAACCGAAGAACAAGTACTATACGGAAACTTTACGGACACGGAGCTTCCGAATGCGTGAATCGCCGATCGACCCTGCCATCGAACATTGCCGGGCTGATTCCACCTGGCTCACGAACCTGTCAGCAATCCGGAACAACACACGTTCTTCGCTTCACGCGTTGGGCTGCGCGCTTTTGCTGGCTGGGGTAATGTCAATCGGTCAGGCGGCCCTGGCCCAGTCTGCCGAATCGAACGCCCCCGGACAGCTTCTTTGTGAGTCGATGACAACCCCTTTGGGCATCGATATCGTGCATCCGCGGCTTTCCTGGCAACAGCAGGACACGCGCCGCGGCGCGAGGCAAACGGCTTACCAGATTCGTGTGGCCAGCTCTCCGGAAGTTCTGACGCAAGCCGATGTCTGGGACAGCGGCCGCGTCGAGTCCGATCAGTCTGTCAACGTTCTCTATGGCGGCCCCGCCGTTGAATCTCGCCGGCGCTACTACTGGCAGGTGCGGGTGTGGGATGCGCAGGGCCAAGCTTCGCCCTACAGCGAAGCAACCTGGTGGGAGATGGGATTTCTTTCTCCCTCGGACTGGAAAGCCAGATGGATTACGCGCGACATGCCACTCGGGCGTGGAGACTATGAATCGTCGCCGAAGTGGATCTGGGCAGCAGCAGACAATGCGCTGACCCATGCCACACCCGGCAAACACGATTTCCGTTTCAGTTTCAAGCTTGCCCAAAAACCCAAGGACGCCACACTCTTCATCACTGCTAAAGATAATGTCGCTGCGTGGGTCAACGGCAAGCAGGTTGCGGTCGAATCGCCCATGGGTAACTTCGGACGGGCCCGCGATCCCTGGGGATATTTTCGCGTCATACCTGTCGGCAAGCTCCTGAACGCCGGCGCCAATTCTCTGGCGGCTCAAGCCATGGTTCAGCAAGAGCGGAACAAACTCCCGCAAGCTGGCCTCATCGCGCTTCTGCGAGTGCAGATGGCGGATGGAAAGATCGAGCGCTTCGTCTCCGGACCGGATTGGAAAACCGGACCTGAACCATCCGGGACGGTCTGGACGGGGCAGACCTTTGACGATTCATCGTGGCTGGCCGCCGCCGTGGTGGCAGAGATTGGACAGGAACCTTTGGGCACTCCCTGGCCGGCACAACCGGTAGATCTTTTGCGACGAAATTTCAACCTGGCTAAAGCGGTGCGCAGCGCTCGAATCTATTCAACTGCTCTGGGAACTTACCAGCTCTACTTGAATGGCCAGCGCGTGGGAAACGATATTCTCGCGCCGGGATGGACTGACTATCGCAAGCGGGTCGTGTATCAGGTTTACGACGTCACGTCGCAGGTTCGGCAGGGAGGCAATGCGATTGGCGCGATTCTGGGTGGAGGCTGGTATGCCGACGGCCTGGGCTGGTTGCAGACTCGCTACAATTTCGGACCGCCGCCCGTCCGGTTGCTGGTGCAACTTGAAGTCGAATATACCGACGGTTCGCGTGATTCGATCGTAAGCGATGAATCATGGAAGGCAAAGCAATCTCCCGTTGTCGGATCGGAAATCTACAACGGCGAGAACTACGACGCACGCCTGGAGCAGGCCGGGTGGGACCGGGCATCGTTCTCCGGCGCGGGATGGGGTGGGGTTGCGATTGCCTCTCCGCCACCGGCACCGGTTGTGTCGCAGAATTTTCAGCCCATCCGCGTTAACGAAGTCCTCAAACCGAAGACCGTGAAGAGTCCGGCGCCGGGAGTGTTCGTTTTCGATCTCGGCCAGAACATGGTGGGTTGGGCGCGGTTGCATGTTTCCGGCAAGGCGGGAACCAGGGTGCGCATGCGCTTTGGCGAAGTGCTGAAGCCGAATGGCGAACTCTATACGGAGAATCTGCGCACGGCTGAAGCCACGGACACATACGTCCTGCGCGGCAAGGGAAGTGAATTGTTTGAGCCTCATTTTACTTTCCATGGTTTCCGTTACGTCGAACTGACGGGCTATCCGGGAACACCCACCGCGGACGCGATCGAGGGCGTCGTCTTTTATACTGCCGCGCCGTTCACCGTTCAGTTCAACACCAGCAACTCGATGGTGAACCAGTTGTGGAGCAATATTCTATGGGGGCAGCGTGGAAATTTCCTCAGCGTGCCTACCGACTGTCCGCAGCGCGACGAACGACTGGGTTGGATGGGAGATGCCGAGGTCTTCTGGCGAACCGCCGCCTTCAATGCGAACCTGGCGGCTTTCTCGCACAAATTTACAACCGATATTCGTGACGCGCAGAGTTCGATGGGCGCTTTCGCGGATGTGTCACCGCGAGTTGGCCCCACTGGCGATAGCGCCGCGGGTTGGGCCGACGCGGGCGTAATCATTCCATGGTCGTCTTACCTGCAATTTCGCGATCGCCGCATTCTGGAGGACAACTGGGCGGCCATGGAAAAATGGATGGAGCACATCGGAGGTGCGAACCCGAACCACCTCTGGCTGAAAGAGCGCGGCAACGATTACGGCGATTGGCTGGCGATCGGCAGCACGACCCCGAAAGACCTAATTGCCACGGCCTATTGGGCCTATGATGCCGCGCTGATGATGCGCATGGCGGAAGTGCTCGAACGGCCTCAGGACGAGGAGAAATATCGAGCGGTCTTCGAGAAAGTGCGGGCGGCATTCAATGAAGAGTTTGTCAAACCTGACGGAACAGTCGGCACCGGCAGTCAAACCAGTTATGTGCTGGCGCTGCACATGAATCTGCTCTCGCAAAAAAATCGGGCCATTGCAGCCGAGAAGCTGGTCGAAGACATCCAGAGTCACGACTGGCATCTGACCACCGGCTTCCTGGGTACTCCTTATTTGTTGATCGAACTGAGCAACAGCGGGCACAGCGACACCGCTTACCGGCTGTTGTTACAAAACACGTATCCGTCCTGGGGATACATGATCGATCACGGGGCAACCACCATGTGGGAACGGTGGAACGGCGATCAAATGATGGGTGACCCTTCGATGAATTCCTATAATCACTACGCCTATGGAGCGGTCGCCGAATGGTTATACCGCTATGCTGCAGGGATCGACGAATCGACGGAAGATCCGGGATTCCATCGCATCATCCTGCATCCGCAGTTCGATTCCAACCTGGGCGAGGTCAAGGCGAGATTCGATTCCTCGTATGGACCGATTACCTCGAACTGGAAAGTGAATGGAGACTCTATCAACTGGGATGTCGTGATTCCCCCCAATACAACTGCGCTTATTTACATGCCTGGCGGAGTGGCGAGCAAGATCCTGGAGAATGGCAAAGACATACGGCAGAGCGTGGGAGTTTCTTTCGTCCTCGACGAGAGTGGCAAGAGGGTGTACCAGGCCGGAGCGGGATCGTATAGTTTTGCGGTTGAGCAGTAGGATGACGGCCGGAGCCGCGCCCTGGGCATGGCCGCCCTCGACCCTAAAGCCCACAGTCGACACGGACTGCTGAAACGTCAGGCGTAGGTGGTCACAGAAACCGCATTGCGCTCCTTGCGGTCGGTGGTGATGCGCTCCAGGTATCCGCTCTCGCGGAAGGCCTGCATGGGATCTTCCGGCAGACCGTGGCTACGCCGCCATTCCCTTAGCGCCGGCCGCACGTCGTACCAAAACGCGCTTCGCAGCGCCTCTTCGGCTTCGACCAGTGAGCAATTCTTCTGCAACGGAGCCAGGCGGGGATGGTCCACGATGGCCGCCTTGGCATAAAGTTCCTGCGCCGCGCAGACAGTCTGAATCATGGCTTCCAGCTTGCCTTTAAGATTGTGACTCTGGTCCACCATGTAGGCCACATCGGCAAATGCGCCGGTTTCCCATGCGTAGGTGTGGATCTCGTGGAAGATTCGGAATATCTGGTAAGGATCGATGGAGCCAAGAGTCAGATCGTCATCGGCATATCGGCGGTCGTTGAAATGGAAGCCGCCGAGCATCCTGTGATGAAGCAGCCACGCGACAATCTGCTCGACGTTCTGCGCCTGGTAATGATGTCCGGTGTCTACCAGAACACGGGCTTGCGGACCGGCGTTGCGGGCCAGCAGGAATGCCATTCCCCAGTCGGCAATGTCGGTGTGATAAAACGCTGGCTCAAACGGTTTGTATTCGATCAGCAGCCGTTGCTTCGGGGTCAGCGCCGCGTGAGCCTTCTGCAGCGCATCCTCGAACCATCCGATCCGGTTTCGAATGCTTTGCGTGCCGGGATAGTTGGAGCCGTCTGCGAACCAGGGTGAAATGTCGCGACACTCCAGGGCATCCGCGATGGCCACGCAGTCCAGAATGTGATCCAGCGCCCGTTTCCGGATTACCGGATCCGGGTTGCCCACGGACCCGTACTTGTATTCCTGATCCTGAAAGACGTTGGGATTGATTGACCCGGGTTGCACTCCGTACTTTTCGGCCAGGCGCTTCACCTGGGCAATATCTTTCAATCCGCTCGGCAGGTCCCATTGCACGTGCAGCGCTACAGTAGGACAAGCGCCGGTCAGGGCGTGCACCTGCCCCGCGTCGCTGAACTTGTCATCGATGGTAACGGCAGCCGCGAGTTGGATGAATTTTCCAAACCGAGTCCCCGTATTGGCAAACCCCCAGGAGGGAAGTTCGATCTTGAAATTATCGAGCGCACGATGTATCAAAACTTCCAGTTTTTCCGTCATGCGAGTGCCTTTCCATTCGGCGCCTGCGGATCTTCTGCTCTCTGAGCGGGAATCGTACTTCCGAAAGCCCCTCTTTCTCCGGTGTCGATGGGAAGCGTAGCCAGCACGGTGGCCCACTCCGCAACTGAATTTGCCGTCACTCCCATTCCGTCAGAATAATTTCCTCCGAGCGCGGCCAGTTGAATCGCGAAATTGCCAACTGTGGCACTTTCGGTCGCGCCGGTCAGGACTTCCAGGCCGGTGGCCCTGGCCGTGAGCCGGTTCAGCAGGTTGTTCCGGCTTCCACCCCCGACGATGTAAAGCCGCTTCAGACGTTTTCCCGAGATGCTCGTGGCATCTTGCAGAACCGCTGCGTAGCGGGCAGCCAGACTATGAAGGATCAGGTTGGTCATGCTTGCAGCCATGCCTGGACCCTCGGGAATGGGCGCGCAGCAGTTGCGCGCCAGTTGCGCATTGATGCGTTTCGGCATGTCTCCTGGCAACAACAGATCGGGATCGTCGACGTCCAGCAGGCCGTCGGGAGAACCCAAGTTGGCGGAGGCATCAAGCAGTTGCTCCACTGTCCAAGTCTGACCGTGGGATCGCCAGTCGTCCATGCACTGGCGCAACAGCCACATGCCGTTCACATTTTTAAGAAAATAGATCTTGCCACCGACCCCGCCCTGGTTGCTGAAGTTGGCTTTCCGCGCAGCTTCGCGGACGCAAGGGGAATCAAGCACGCAGCCCACCAGCGACCATGTGCCCGAGCTGATAAAGGCCCAGTCATCGCCCTGCGCCGGAATTCCAGCAATGGCCGATGCGGTGTCATGACACGCGGGAGCGATCAGGCGGGTATTCCTGTAGGCCGGAAGCGAAGCCAATGGGCCAGCGAGTTGGCCGATGTCAGTCCCGGGATTCACTAGTGGTGGCGCGGCATTCAACGCCAAACCCGCGGCGGCAAAGATTTCCGGCGACCAGGTGTGATCCTGCACGTTGAGCAACTGCGTGTGCGTTGCATTGGTGTATTCAGAGACGCGCCGTGCGCCCCACCGGCAGAGCAGAAACTCAGGCAAATTTGCCCAGGGAGAATTCTGTAGGTCGCGAGCATCCGCGCTCAGTTGGTAGAGCGTGTTCAGCGTAAGAATCTGAGCTCCAGTGAGCTCGTAAAGACGCTCCGGCGAAATGCGAGAGTGAACCTGGGCTTGCGCCGCTACATTACGCTCGTCGCGATAGCAAAAAGGATCGGCGAGGGGTCGGCCTTCGGGCCCCATGCGAACATAGTCGACGGCCCACCCGTCCACTCCAACGGCATCGATTCCTTCAGGCGCGAGTTGGCCGCAGATTCGCAGGCCTTCATCCGCATCGCGGCAAATGGCAGCAAGGTCCCAGCGCAGGCCGTTGCCCCGGTCAGTCGCGGAATTTGGAAAGCGGTGGACCAGCCGAGTTTCAGGATGACCGTCAACCCAGCGTAACAAGGACACACGACAACTCTGCGCACCCAGATCTACAGCCACAAGAGTCGGCTTCTTCTTCAGGGCCGGGCCGTGAGCAACCTCATTCATCGCAGGAAAGCCTCGGTGAGTCCGCCGTCCACCGGAACGATGTGGCCGGTGGTGCAGGGCGATTTCGGTCCAGCCAGAAACAGGATGGCTTCAGCGCAATCCCTGGGGTCAATGGGACGATGAGTAAGCGTTCGCCTGGCGTAGAACTCGGCCAGCAGAGTTCGTAACTGCTCGTCACTGGCCGCGTCCTCATAGGGGATCTCATATTTCTTCAGCGACGCGATCACGCGGTCGCGGGGAAACATGGTCGAGCCTTTGATCACGGTGGCCGGGCTGATGCCATTGACTCGAATCTTCGGCGCGAGAGAAATTGCCAACTCCCGCACCAGATGACTGAGCGCTGCCTTGCTTACGTCGTAAGCTTCGCTGCCACGTTTGGGCACCACGGCGTTGGCTGAACTGGTCAGCACGATTGAGGCATCAAGA
This sequence comes from Terriglobia bacterium, assembly GCA_963814725.1. Classification (GTDB taxonomy): domain Bacteria; phylum Acidobacteriota; class Terriglobia; order Terriglobales; family Acidobacteriaceae; genus JAIQFF01. The sequence goes on along the minus strand of CAWFDY010000007.1, from coordinate 170,846 downwards.
TTCTGCTCTTTCAGTATGCGTGCAGCTTCATCCGCCAGAAGATAATTTGCCGTCACGTTGATGTCGAGGGTGACGCCCCACTGTTCGTCAGAAACTTGACCATCCTTCGATGAAGGAAAAAGCGCTGCCGTATTAATCAGCAGATCCAGCCCGCCGTAAACAGCAATGAACTCGCGCAGGCTTTGCCGGATCACGTCGCGCCGACGAATGTCGACGGCCACTGCCAGACTGCCTTCTTTTCCCGCGAGGGCCTTGACTTCCTCCGTGACTTTCCTGGCGGCGTCATGATCACGGTCAGCGACCACCACATGGGCGCCGCGTTCGGCCGCCAGCAGTGCCGCCTCACGACCAATGCCGCTGCCGCCACCCACAATCAGAACCACGTAGCGGCTCAGTTCCTTTTCCAGAGGCTGCCGGCGTATTTTCGCTTCTTCCAGCTTCCAGTATTCGATGCGGAACGCTTCTGACGGAGGCAGAGCAACATAGTTCGCATGCACGGTAAAGGCCTCGGTCGGCGCGGCCGCGCCCGCCTGGGGCAGTGCGGCGGGCATTTGCCCTGTGTCCAGCGAAGTTGCGCCCTCCATCACATGGATGGCATTTACGTAAAACTCGCCGGTGAGCCGGGCTTCGGTCTTGCTCTTGCCAAAACTGAACATACCGACTCCGGGTATCAACACCACGGTTGGGTTGGCATCGCGCATGGCGGGGGAATCGGGCAGGGCGAATGATTGGTAATAGTCCGCGTATTCCTTGCGGTAGTTCTTCAGGGCGGAATCAATCTGCTCGTGCAGTCCCTCCACGCTTGCACCCGGGCTCCACGGAACAAACAAGGGCCGGACTTTCGTACGGATAAAGTGATCGGGACAGCTGGTGCCCAGATGGGCCAATGGCTGCGCGTCTGAGGAATTCACAAAACGCAGAACTTCCGGAAGATCGCTGAAGTTGCCAATCAAACGCCGCGCCCCGGAAACCCGGCCGCGCAGAAAAGGAAAAATATCCAGTGCGAGATCCTGCCGGTTATCCAGGGCTTCGAACCGCGAACCGCCAAACAACTTTGTGCCCTTCTTATCGACATGGCCGACGACAAACTGTCCCAGCTGATCGATGATCGAGATGGTATTTTCGTAGCACTCTTGCTGCGTGTTTCCCCAGGTGAAAAGGCCGTGGCCACCCAGTACCACCCCGTCACAGTTCGGACTCTCCTGCACCGCGCGTTGCAGCATCATGGCCAACTCGAAGCCGGGACGTTGCCACGGCACCCAGATCAACTGGTGATCAAACAGACGATTGAACTCTTCCATCTTTTCGCGGCCGTTGGCCGACGCCGCGAGTGCAATACCCCAGTCAGGATGCAAGTGGTCGATGTGCGGGAAGGGGAGAAAGCCGTGCAACGGGGTATCAATGGAAGCAGCGACGCTGTTCCTGCCGAAAGCGCATAGCGGATACATGTCCACCATCTCGTCTTCGTATTCAGCGCCCCGATATTTGTGTTTCAGCCCCAGCAGCTTTTCGGAATACAAGGCCGCCAGTCCGCTCAGCTTGATGCTGCCCAGATCGCCGCCGCTGCCTTTGATCCACAAAACTTCCTCTGGTCTCCCGCTGAGAGGATCTGTTTGTTTGAGTTTCGAGCTGGTGTTTCCTCCTCCAAAGTTGGTGATGCGGAGGTCAGAACCCAGCAGATTCGATCGGTAGCGCAGCAATTCAGGTTGATCGAGACCGCGGGCTACCTGCTCGTCCCAACGGTCTTCCAAATATCGCAAACTCGTTTTGAGTTGCATGGAGACACTCTCAGCAGAAAAGTATGTCGGAACGCAGTGGCCGTCCGATTATGCAAAACGGCCACCGGTCGAAAGTCGCAGTTATCATACCCCACGAGTGCACCGATCACTTCTGCGAATCAGTCCTGTGAGTCAGTCCTTTGAGAAAGACCCGTCGGGAAGCCATGAAGGGAAGCCTGCTACTCCATATAGAAGACTTCTTTCATCATGGCGAAGCGCTCCCCGGGTTGCAGGCCCGGAACGGGCTCAAAGTACTTGGCCATTTCCGCCTGCCAGCGCAAATTGACAGGGTCGGTGGCCAGAGCATCCCAGGCGGCGTCGAAATCCTCTACGCGCATGACCAGCACGAGGTCCTGATCGCGGCGGAAGATTGAATAGTCGGAAATACCGACCTCTTGCAGCTTTGCCAGCAGCTCCGGCCATACTTGCGCATGGTCTTTTTCATAGCCAGCGATGGCATCGGCCTTGATTCGTAAACGAAAGGCTACGCGAGACATAGCGAAATCACCTCGAGCCGTACTTATGAGTTGTCATCTTACGCGACGGCCCTGCACCTGGAAGCAGGGCAGCACTGTGTCGGGATTTCTAAAATCCAATACAAGATAAACTTCTATTGACAACAACCCGTGCAGAATACTACCGTTCAGCCGTTTGCAGCGACTAGGATTTGTGCCGGCATTGATTCATCCATGGAGAAGCCCAAAGCAATGGAGAAGCCCAGAGCATACGCCGAGCCGAAGATTGTCTTGAGGGTGCCATGAATCCAAATCCCTTAATCGGCGTGTTGTACCACTGGCTGGGCGGTCTGGCTTCCGGCAGCTTTTATGTTCCTTATCGCGGTGTGAAGAAATGGGCATGGGAAACGTTCTGGCTCGCCGGCGGGTTTTTCAGCTGGATCATCGCGCCCTGGTTTTTCGCGCTGCTCATGACCAGAGACCTGCTGCCGGTTCTCCGCGAAACACCGGGTATGGTAATTTTCTGGACATTTTTCTTTGGACTCCTGTGGGGAATCGGCGGCTTGACCTTTGGCCTGACCATGCGCTACCTCGGTCTGTCGTTGGGGATGGCCGTGGTCCTGGGCTTGTGCGCCGCTTTCGGAACTCTGATCCCGCCTATTTTTCGTGGTGAATTCATGAACCAGGTTGTCGGCACGGCCTCCGGCAGAGTGATTCTTCTGGGCATTTTCGTTTGCCTGTTAGGCATTGCGGCGGCGGGTTTAGCGGGCGTTTATAAAGAGAAGGCCATGTCACCCGAACAGCAGAAAATAACCATTAAGGAATTCGACTTGAAGAAGGGCGTCGGCGTGGCGACTCTTTCGGGAGTGATGAGCGCCTGCTTCGCTTACGGTCTGGCCGCTGGAGATCCCATAAAAGCTCTTACCATCAGGCATGGCACTCCCGACCTGTGGCAGGGGTTGCCGGTGCTGGTTGTGGTGCTGCTGGGTGGATTTACCACCAATTTTATCTGGTGCGTCATTCTGAACTCTCGAAACAAGACCGGTTACCAGTACTTTACCTCGATCTCGCGTGAACCAGGTGATCCGGGAAAGGGCGAGACCATCATCGAGACGGCGCTCGATGCTCCCAGCAGGGAAGTTGTCGCACACATGACGCCCACTCGAACCGAACTTCAGCGGCAGTCATCGGTGGCGGTGGTCGATGTTCCGGTTACCAGCAAATCGGCGGAGACGCGAGTGCCGATGCTGAGGAATTATCTGCTCTGCGCGCTGGCCGGCACCACCTGGTATTTTCAATTCTTCTTTTACTCGATGGGCGAGACCCAAATGGGCAAGTACAAATTTTCCAGCTGGACTCTGCACATGGCCAGCATAATTATTTTTAGCAGCTTGTGGGGCATCGGATTGAAGGAGTGGAAAGGTGCAGGAGTTAAGGCCGGCAGACTGCTGGCGTTGGCACTCTTGCTGCTCGTTGGGTCAACCGTGATCGTCGGCTACGGGAATTACCTGGGAATGGCTCCGTAGGTTTCGGTTTTACCAGCAGCCTTCGCCCTATTTTTTCTTTTCAATCGAGGCCGCTTCCGCACTGCCTTTCTTGTCCCACCCGTGGAAACGGGAGAGGTCTCCCGCATTCCATGCCTCGCGGAGTCCAGGCGTGCTTAAATCCCAGTCGGGACGGATTTCGCTGGTCACGGCGCGCAGGTCGTGCCAAAGATCGACGACCGATGGGCGTCCCCAGAACCAGTAGCCGTTATAGATGCTGTGGATCACGAGGCCCGGCTTGATCACGAGCGTATGCGGGATCATCGGATTATGCTCGGGATCGGTGTACTCCTGGATGTCAAGATCCTTCTGAACCGTTCGGTCGGGGTCCGAAAGGAAGGTCCACACGGCTCCGACTGACGCGCGGAATTCCTGCAAAGTATGGTGATCATCGGTGGCGATGGTGGCGATCTGGGTGTACGCCACCGCGATCTTCGGGTAGAACGCGGCGAGTTCCAGATGCTGCTGGTGCTCCTTTGGGCAATAGTGGCCGCGCGCCAGTGTAAGGATCAGCGGATCGTCACCCTGCAGTTCGCTGAGCTTGCGCAGTTCGCCCGTGTGATCAGGCAGTTCGTAGTCGGGGAAAATGCGTCCGGGCACGATATTAGAGCGCATGATTGAACTCACCTTCTCTTAAAGATCCAGAGTGACGCCTTCACTTGGCTGGGAGCAGCATACGAGCAGGTTCCCGGAAGCGGGCCTCTCCAGCGGTTCGGGGTTATAAGTAATCGATCCCGCAATCAGACCAGTCATACAGGTATGACAGACTCCAGTCCGGCACGACCATCTGACCGGAACGTCGCAGGCTTCCGCCAATTCAAGCAAGCTTGCAAATTTCGGATCCCAGGCCGCGGTAATCCCGCTGCGCGCGAATGAGACTGCGGGGCCGGATCCAGGAGGCCCTGGTGGCTGATGAGGCGTGTGAACAACCTGCGCCATTCCAGGGGTGATGCTCTCAAGAGCACCGAAGATTTCCGTGTGAACATTCTCGACCAGCACACCCCACTTTCCCAGTCCATCGCGCATATTCTGCAGGAATGAAGTTGGACCACACAGATAGAAGTTACTGTTCCGTGATACTCCGATTTTCTCCAGCAAAGCTGCGTCGATGTGCCCGGGAGCGTCGAAGTCTGCCCCGACCTGGTCGATTGCAGCGGGCCTGCTATACACAATGTATCCTCGTCCGCGAGAGAGCTGTTTCAGCAATGACCGCGATTCTTCCGCAAACGGATGATCGACGCGATTGCGCGCTCCGTAGATCCACCAGACCTCTTGTTGTGATCTTTCGGCGGCGAGTGCGTGCAGCATCGCCATCACGGGCGTTGCGCCCACGCCAGCGCTCAAGAGGACCACGGGATTCTGGCTGCGATGCAAAGTAAAGCTTCCACGCGGCGCACTGACATCCAATACGTCGCCTGCTTTCGCACGGTTGCACAGAAACGCGCTTCCTATCCCGTTCAATTCGTTCTTCACGCTGATGCGAAGATGGTCGGCGACCGGCAGGTCAGACAGCGAATAGCTGCGAAGGAGCGGTGGTTTGTCCGGATCGACAAGCAATCGCAGAACAACAAATTGACCCGCCTGGAAGGCCGGAAGGGGCTGCCCATCGATAGGCTCCAGAATGAAGGACGTTACGCTTTCACTCTCCTTCTTAATCTTCGCGACTCGCATCTGTCGAAATCCGGGCCATGCCGCCGGTCGTTCCTCATAGGAGAGTCCCGGATTTCCCTCGTTAGTGTTCGAGTTCAAGTCTTGCTGCAGCATGGCCTGGAACGAACTCTGCCAGCCCTTGCTCAGTGCGGGAACTCGAAGCGCGCGTTGCAGCTCCTCACGGGAATGCCCTGGCAGATACAGCAGGCTGTCAACCTCGGCCACGGTGATTCGCTCTGGACCGCCCGCAATTTTAACGATGTCGTCGCCCGCGCCGACTTCTCCTTCCTGCAGCACGCGAAAGTAGAATCCTGGTCTGTGATGCGCTACGAGAAGCGCAGGCATGCGAGGCTCGTTCGTGCGAATGCCGACGCGGTAGCAGGTCACCCGGGGCTGTGACACTTCAAATATCGCATCACCGATGCGGTATTGATCGCCAATGCATACCTCGTTATCAGGAAGTCCCTCGACTGTGAAGTTTTCTCCGAACTGGCCGTCGATAAAGTCATTCCGTCCGAGAAAGTGTTCCCAATAGTGATAGGAGTCCATCTGATAGACAAAAACGGCGCGCTGCTCCCCACCATGACCGGCGAGATCGCCTTGCCCGTCGCCAACAATATTGAGCTTGCGTACCATCCTTCGGCCTTCCACTGGAGATTTCCAGATTCCGGTACGCACAGTCTTACCGTTCCATGTCACGTCACGCGGAAGGCCGACATTGAGTGAGAGCAATCGGGGCATTCGTACCTCGTTGGAGTTCCAAAATCAGCGCCCTCGAGTCGTTAGACTATGGACTCGATCGCGGCTGGCCGCGGACAAGTTATTTGCTTCTAGGCAAAGGGCCCCAGTTTGGCGAGGACGGTCGGCAGATATTCCGCGACCGTCGGATGAATATGCATTGCGCGCTGGATGACCGTGTACGGCGCCCTGGCATACATCACGTCCAGCAGAACGTGAATCACCTCATCGCCTCCGATTCCAAGAATCGCCGCTCCCAGGATCTGTTTCGTTTCTGCATCGACGCAGATTTTCATGAAACCCTGGGTTTCACCTTTTTCGTAGGCCCTGCTCACTTGACTCATCGGATATTTCACCGCCAGGGCACGACGTCCGGATTTACGTATCTCGGCATCCGTCATGCCGCACCGCCCTAGCGGGGGATCGATATACAGGGCGTACGCCTGGATCCGGTCGGAAACCCGGCGATGATCGGCGTTGAATAGATTGTCGGCAACGATTTCATAGTCGTTATAGGAAGTGTGCGTGAAAGCACCGCGGCCATTGCAGTCTCCTATTGCCCAAATGCCGGGCACGTTGGTTTGCAGTTGATCATCCACCGTTATGTAGCCGCGCTGGTCGGTGGCGACCCCGGCCCGGTCGAGTCCCAGGTCGTTCGTGTTGGGAGTGCGTCCCACCGCCAGAAGAACGTGAGTGCCCATTACTTCTGGCGAACCTTCTTCGCAAGTAACACCCACAGTGACGCCGCCATCGCGTTTTGCCACCGAGATACATTTCGCGTTCAGGCGGATCTTTACGCCTTCAGCCTCCAGGATTTCGCGTACTGCCTGGGAGACGTCTTCGTCCTCCCGTCCAATCAGGCGCGGTCCCATTTCCACAATCGTAACTTCGCTCCCGAAGCGGCGATAGATCTGGGCGAACTCCAGCCCAACGTAGCTTCCGCCCACGATGATGAACTGCTGGGGCAAGAAATCAATGTCCATCATCGATGAATTGGTGAGAAAGGGAACGTTGTGGATCCCCGGCATTTCCGGTACCGAAGCCCGCCCGCCAACATTGATATAAATCTTGTCGGCTTGCAGGACTTGATCGTTGACCGCGACTGTGTTCGGCGATTGAAGGCGGGCATGGCCCTGAATGACCGTACAATTTGTCGTTTCTCGTAGCCATTTCTCCACTCCCTTGGTTGACCTGTCAGAGGCGGCATCCTTGCGGGCCTTGACTCGCTTCATATCAACGCGCACATCGCCAGTGCCGAATCCATATTCTGCACCCCGGCGGGCAACATGGATCGCATACGCGCTGGCCACAAGAGTCTTGGTCGGGATGCATCCTGTATTCACGCATGTGCCGCCAAATTTATGGCGCTCGATAATAGCGACCGTTTTGCCAGCAGCCGCAAAGCGCGCTGCCAGGGACGGGCCGGCCTGGCCTGTCCCGATGACGATCGCGTCGAAGCGCCTGATCGTAGGGGTCACCGCGCCCCCTCTATGTGGAGCTTGCCGTCTTTGGCTGCCTGTTCGGGGGTCTTGCCCTCCTGACGCGCGACAATGTAGGCGGCGTACCAACCCGACCAGTGGTGCTTCGGCGCGGTCGGTTCGTATTCGCCGTGGTGCTTCTCTGCCTCTTGCAAGAGCCCCGTCAGGGTGGCGACATCTAAATTGCTGAGTCCCCGGCCGGGCAGCCGGGTTGTGACTTCCTGAAACAGCCATCCATTACCGTCGGGATCACGAAATGTGGCGAACGAATTGTAGGTGGCATGCCCGGGAGCCGGCCCGCTGATGCGACCGCTGCCGTCGATCTGGAACTGAGCGCCTGGCGTTCCGGGGTGAAACACCTCACTCACCTCAATACCGCGTCCGACAAGATCTTTTCGTGCTGCCTCCACGTCGGAGACGATCAGGTAGAGGCCTTGGGCCGATCCCGGCGCGGCCGAGGTCATCTTCGTGCCAAACTGAAGCGAGCACCCCGAGCCGGGAGGAGTGAACTGAACAACGCGGAAGCCGTTATCGAAGGGAAAGTCAGCGTCGAGCCGCCACCCAAGTTTGGTGTAGAACTCCTTGGAGCGGTCAACCTCCGCGACTGGGATGACGACCACTTCGAACTTCATGTCTAAACTCTCACCTGTTTTCATAATTGCTCCGATGCAACGTGCCTTCATTAGGCCAGAGCCGCGATGACGAATCTATAGGATATCGCCAATACCATCGTACAATTGATTCGCCGGAGCGCCTCGGGTGTAATTAATACCAGCTGTCCCAGTCGGAGATGAATCATGAAAGCAATTGTCGTTCGCGAATATGGTGGTCCGGAAGTACTGAAGTTCGAGGATTACCCTGATCCGGTTGCGGGCCAGGGCGAGGTGCTGGTGCGGGTCGCCGCCGCGAGTGTGAATCCGGTCGACTACAAGCGGCGCGCCGGATTGACGAAAGAATTTTACCCCCTCAAGTTCCCCGGCCTCATAGGAGTCGATGTGTCGGGGACTGTCGTCACAGTTGGGCCGGGTGGGGAAGGCTTTTCCGTCGGCGACCAGGTGTTCGCTATGGCGGACAATACTTACGCCGAACTTTGCGTGGTGAAAGCCGCGGTTCTGGCGAAAGTTCCCAAGGGACTTGATTTGATTCAGGCGGCGGCGCTGCCGCTGGCGACGACCACCGGCAACCAACTGCTTTCAGCTACGGGAGTCAAAGCGGGCCAGACGGTGCTGGTCGTAGGCGCTTCTGGAAATGTCGGGCGTTCGGCGGTATTCACTGCCAAGGAAAAGGGAGCAGTCGTGATTGCAGGGGTGCAGAAGCGCCAGTTGGATGAAGCGAAGACCATCGGCGCAGATCAGGTGGTCGCAACCGATGACGATGAAGCGATTGCGAATCTTCCGATGCTCGATGTCGTCGCCGATACGGTCGACGGTAAGACTGCTGAAACACTGATCGCCAAGGTTAAGCCGGGAGGAGTCTTTGCATCGGTTGTCGGGGCGCCACGGAATGCCGAGAAGTACACAGCCGTAAAGGTAATACCGGTGTATTCGACGGCTGATGTGAAAACTCTTCAGTTCATGGCTGAAGCGGTCCGAGATGGCAAGCTGGTGATCCCGATTGGCCCAAAGTTTCCTCTCAGCAAGGCGGCCGAAGCTCAAGCCGCCGCCGAGGCGGGTGGTATGGGGAAGGTCTTGCTGGTGGCTTGACACTATTGTGCGAGCCGCGGCGCGAAAAAAACACGAATTGAAAAAGGGCCGACGACAAAACCGCGCTTCGCAGTGGCAGGCGGCGGATGGCGGGAGTATCTGGCGTCTTTGAAGATATTGTTCCACTCTGTCGGTAGGAATCATGTCGAGCGACACAGCAGAAATTGCCATGACTGATCGGGCTTTGAAAATATGTTTCTCGGAGAAGAACACACCATGTCTGAATTTGTGACGAAATACGCGGGGCAGGAGCAAGTCAAACAAAAGACAGAAACACGCCCCGACGTGGAAGGTATCGCCGGCTTTATCGTGATTGCGACCGCCGTGGCAGTGCTCACCGTTTCGGCCGTCGCGGTCCTGTTCGCGCAAGGCCAAAATAGCGACAAGTACGCGCTGAAATCGCCGAGCGGAATCGCGTTCTCCGACTTCAGGGGGTACGAGGACTGGTCGGTGGTCTCCTCCGCCCACACTGACGATGTGCTCAAGGTCATCGTCGCCAATCCGGCCATGATCACGGCATACAAAGCCGGCGTTCCCGGCAACGGCCAGTCTTTTGCGGACGGCTCTATGATCGTGAAGCTGCAGTGGAAGCCGAAGAAGAGCACCGAAGCCCCCTTTGTCGTGGACGTGCCAGATGTCTATAAGCAGGCTTTCGTCATGGAAAAGGACAGCAAAAGATTCCCGAAAAGCGGAGGGTGGGGATACGCGGTGTTCAACTATGATTCCGCCTCGGACAAGTTCACCGCCGACCCTACAAGCCTCTCAGACTGCGGAAACGCGTGCCATACGGCGGTGAAAGCAAAAGACTACATCTTTCACCCGTACCAGAAGCGTTGAAGCGTGCTTCGCGCCGTCTGCAAAAGTTCATCACGCCTGAGTTAGAAGGAGCGGCTTATATGGCAAACGAGAAAGCGGCCGTGGGGATGGGGCCACGACAAGGTATGCCTGCAGCGCATCAACCAGGCCAGGAAATTTTCAAATCAGTTCTGCCCGAGGACATCAACTGGACGCCATTCCCGGCGTTTCCACCCTCGGTCCGTCTCGCCGTCATCGTCGGTAAGCCTTCGGAGGCTGGCCCCTATACGATCAGAGTCCGGCTGCCTCACGGCGTGAAGCTCATGCCGCACCGGCACCCGGAGGATCGAGTCTATACCGTGATCTCCGGCGTTTTCTACGTCGGTCTGGGCGATCAGTTTGATCCGGAGAAGCTGGAGGCGTACCCGCCCGGAAGCGTCATCGTTCTGCCGGGCAATACCTCCCATTTTCACTGGGCGAAGTCCGGCGAGTACGTCACGCAAGTGACGGCGATTGGACCGCTAGGACTTGAATACCTCAGTGCCAAAGACGATCCAAGAAACATCAACTCCTAGCGCTCCGATTCCGACGGCGCAGAGCAGGCCGCCTCTGCATACGAGAAGAATGTCGCACGGCGGGCACAACCACTCCTGTAGTGATCGTGATCACAGTCGCTGATTCATTTTGCCATTGTGATTCGCCGCCAGCGTTCGACGGCGCCCAGCTGTTGCGCGCCCAGCTCTGCAACAATGCCGTTGAAGATTTGCCGACCAGCGCGGCCGCCGCGAAGCCGGGGGCGAAGCGTCCTTTCATGATCATCGGCAGGGAAAGCTACACCGCGTATGTCCGGCTGAGTCCTCGGGCTGGCGCGGCTGCGCGGCCGGGGTGCGCTTCACCGGGATGAATCGATTCAATATGCGCGGGTGGCGACCCTATCGGTACGCTATCGCGCGTAGCAGGAAAATCTTGTGTTTCGTTGGTAAGGAAGCCGATAATTCTATGGGCTTTTCTGTCCACCCCCGGTTTGCGCCGCTTTAAACTAAGGATCAATCACATGCTCGATGCTGTAAACGCGGTGGAGCTTCCTCGGAATGACGTGAGGAAGTATCTTACCCAGATTGCAATCGTGTTTGCGGTGCAATTCGCCGCGGGCAAAATCGGTGGCGCCCTTCCTGTGGTCAACAGCGGCGGCATCGGGCCGGTGTGGCCGGCATCGGGTACGGCCCTCGCCGCTCTACTGCTGTGTGGCTATCGAGTGTGGCCCGGTGTGGCGCTTGGGGCTTTCTTGCTGGTGCTCTGGAGTCCCGTTTCGCTGGTTGGAGCTTTGGTGTACGGGTTTGGAACCGTACTCGCAGCTCTGGCCGGAGCATTCCTGCTGCGGCGCGTGGTCCACTTCGAATTTCCGATGTTGCGCTTGCGCGATGCGGTCGGGTTGATCGTATTCGGTGCATTTGGCAGCAGCCTGATCAGCGCCTCGATCGGGGTTCCAGTTCTATATTCAGCCCACGTGCACGCGTGGTCAGGATTCGAGAGAGCCTGGCTGGTTTACTGGCTTGGCGACAGCATGGGCGTGCTATTGGTGACTCCCGTGGTGTTGGCGTTTTTTAATCTGAGGAAGAGCCATCTTCGGGCTCGCCTCGGAGAAATGATCGCGCTTCTCGTGCTGCTGACGATAGCGTGCTTCGTCATCTTTGGCGACCTGCCTCTCATCCCGGTCAGGCTGCATGTAATGGCTTTGGCAGTGTTGCCATTTGTAGTCTGGGCAGCCATCTGCTGCGGAGCGGGCGGAGCCGCATTCGTCAGTCTCTGGATCGCCTCGATCGCCACACTCGAGACCGCGCATGGTTCCGGGCCGTTCGCGCTGAATAACCCATTCATCAACGCCGTATTATTGGACGCTTTCTTTGCGGTGCTTTCAATATCAGGGCTCACGTTGGCGGCGATGATCGCCGAGAGGGAAGAAGCCGAGAGGGAATGCGCGCGCCTTCTGCGTGATCAGGCAGCGACCGAGGTCCGCCTCCGGCTTGCGGCGATTGTCGAATCGTCGGAGGACGCGATCATCGGCGGGGATCTGGATGGAGTTATTACGGATTGGAACAAGGCGGCAGAGCGACTCTACGGCTACTCGAGAGGGGAAGTGATCGGTAAGCCGATGCATCTCGTTCTTCCATCGGATCGTTCCGGAGAGTTCGCAGAAAGCATGGGCAAGCTCAAGAAGGACGAGACGGTGGAGCACTACGAAACCGTGCGCCAAAGGAAAGACGGAGGCCGAATCGACATATCGCTGACCATATCTCCGATCAAGGATCTCGACGGCAGAATTATCGGCTCGTCTGACATCGCCCGAGATATCACCGAACGCAAGCATCAACAAGCCGTCCTGCATGAAAGTGAAGAACGGTTTCAGCTGCTGGCGGACGCGACTCAGGTAATGATCTGGATGTCCGGCGCTGACAAGCTCTGCACTTACTTTAACAAGTCTTGGCTGGATTTTACCGGCCGCTCTGTCAATTCAGAGCTCGGGAACGGCTGGGCCGAGGGAGTGCACCCCGATGATCGGGAAAGATGCATGGAGATTTACACGCAGGCCTTCGATCGTCGTGAGCAATTTCGGATGGAATACCGGTTGCGACGGCACGATGGGGAACATCGATGGGTTCTCGACATCGGGGCGCCAAGAATCAACGCGGATCGTTCTTTTGCAGGCTATATCGGGGTCGCGATCGACGTCACCGAGCGCAATCTTGCCGAGGAGAAGCTACGAGAGTACGAACAGGCGGTAGAAAGTTCTGAGGACATGATTGCGGTCATGGACCGGGAATACCGTTACTCGCTCGCAAATCGCAAGTTCGTGCGCTATCGGGGTATGACGAAGCAAGAAGTCGTGGGGCACCTGGTTTCAGAAGTATTGAATGAGGGAGTGTTTGAAAACATCGTCAAGGAAAAACTGGATGAGTGCTTCCGCGGCAACGCTGTCCGATTCGAGATGAAGCACAAGTATCCTGAAATTGGCGAGAGAGATATGCTCATCTCGTACTTCCCCATCCAGGGTCCAACGGGTGTGGATCGCGCCGCTTGTATTCTGCAGGATATCACCGAGCGCAAACGGGCCGAGGCGGCGCTGCGCGAGAGCGAAGAACGGTTTCGCCTGGCGGCTCAGGCCGGGAGGATGTTTGCTTACGAGTGGGATGCTGCGACCGATCAGCTCATGCGTTCAGCCGAGTCGGCCTCGATCCTCGGGTTCGAGCCGGCAGAGCCCCTCACGGGTCAGCAAGTCCTGGCCAAGGTTCACCGGGAAGATCGGGAAAGGCTTTTGGAAGTGCTCGGCCAGTTGAGTCCTGAAAGACCCGACCTTCGGATCAGTTACCGCATGCTACGCCTTGACGGCTCTGTCATCTGGGTGGAGAGGAACAGCCGCGCGCACTTCGACGAGAACGGCAAGATGCTGCGTATTGTCGGCATGGTTACGGACATCACCGAACGCAAGTTGACTGAAGAGGCGCTGCGAAGAAGCGAAGAACGGTTTCGCCTGGCGGCCCAGGCGGGCAAAATGTATGCGTATGAATGGGACGTCGCCACTGACATGGTCACGAGATCCGCGGAAGCCAGCGCGATACTGGGTTTTGCAGCCGACGTGATGGGCGTCACGCACGATCAGCTATTGGCCGTGCTTCATCCGGACGATCGAGCGGTTTTTAGTGCGGCGTGCTTCGAACGCACTCCAGAGGATCCGGTTGTTCATTCCGAATACCGCATGGTGCGTCCCGATGGCTCGGTGGTCTGGCTGGAGAAAAATGGCCGCGCCTTCTTTGACCAGCAGGGCAGATTGCTGCGCGTCGTAGGCATGGTCGCCGACATCAGCGACCGCAAACAGGCTGAGGCCGCCCTGGCGAGTGTGGGCGGGAGACTGATTGAGGCACAAGAGCAGGAGCGTTCCCGCATCGCCAGAGAACTTCATGATGACATCAGCCAGCGCCTCGCGCTTCTGACGGTGGAGCTGGAGCGGCTGCAACAGGAATTACCCGATTCGCCCGAGGAAATCGTCAGGCATATGGGAAAATTGCGGACGCAGACAGCCGAGATCGCGGGTGACATCCAATCCTTGTCGCACGAATTGCACTCCACGAGATTGGAACACCTCGGGCTGGTCCCGGCCATGCGGGGATTTTGCAAGGAGTTCAGTGAACAGCAGAAGGTAAAGATTGATTTTAAAATCGACGATTTGCCGGGATCACTGACTCCGGAGATTTCTCTTTGCCTCTTCCGAGTCATGCAGGAGGCCCTTCACAATTCGGCCAAGCACAGCGGCGTTGAGCACTTCGACGTTGGCTTGTGGACGACGTGGGATGAGATTCACCTCACGGTTCGGGATTCAGGCGCGGGTTTTGACAGTGAAGCGGCAAAAGAGGGTAGAGGCCTTGGCCTGATCAGCATGCAGGAACGGCTTAAGCTTTTGAAGGGAACGCTCTCCATCGAATCACAACCCAAGCGCGGCACCACGATTCACGCGCGCGTCCCTTTCAAATCGGGAGATACTTCGATGCGGGCCGCCGGTTGACAGGAGATTATCGCGGACTAAAGGCTGAGTGTTCCGCACAGATCCTGTTCAGAATGTGATTTGGCAACCCGAGCTGAAAGCTGTCGAGTACATACCCGCAAAACAAATCCAGGTCATATTTTCCGGCGATCTCATCCCAGAGGTGTTCGAGCTGGATCGCAGCCTCCGTCTGGCCTTGTGCCAACAACGTAGGCGCACCCTCGCCACAGGCTGCAACACGCCGATTGATCCCCTTTTCGGACGCTGCCGTAAGGAGATCCCCTGCAACCTTGAAAAACCGGCCTGAGTCGGGCAGACCATTCACCATGAATGAGGAGAGGGTTTCCCAAACATCGAGCGGAATGTATCTGCCTTGTTCAACGGCGGCGGCAGTCTCCACGCCCTTTGCCAGCAGCTGCTGCAAAAGAACTTCCCGGTGTGGCTCGGTCAGGATGGCAATCACAGCGCTCCCTGCCTTGAGCGAGGTTTCAATGAAAGAGGCGAAACCAACCAGCAACGATCCTTCGTCAGAATAAAATCGAAGCTGATGGTTGCGGATGCAGTCTTCTGTTCCCGGCGCCCGCGACGGAAGAGTGTTTTCGTGGCGGAGTTCCGGTGCCCCCGTCGGGCAGGTGAGACCAGGATGCGACAATCCGCTGCTGAGAAAAACGTTGCCCCGGCAAGCCGCGTCCACTGCCGCAGCCAGTTCGCTCCCGACGTTTGCTTTGATCACGTATCCCAGTGCTCCCAGGTTGAGAGCCTCGTGCACCATTTCAGGGGAGGATTCCTGGCTCACAAAAACTATCCTGCACTCGGGAGCCCGCTTGCGGATTCTTCGAGCCGCTTCGATTCCATTCACGCCGGGAAGGCCGATATCCATCAGGATCAAGTCGGGCCTTAGTTCCTGGGCGATACGAACCGCTTCCAGTCCGTCAGACACTTCGCAGATAATCTGCAATTCCCGCCTTCGTTGCAAAATCGAGGAGATCAATCGCCGGAAGGGCTCGTAATCTTCCACGACCAGAACTCGCAACAATGGTCTGCTATGGTTTTTGTCGAAATAAGGCAACGCAGTCATCATGCTTGGCAACCCTTATCCGCTAAGATTGCAGGTCGTGCTGAGTCTGAATAGATGCCGTTAGACCCATCGAACGCTGGCGAACATTCGGAGATGCCGGCCTGGCGCGGGAGCGCCGATGACGGGCCCATGAGGGGCGTTTCCGTCCCTCTGCTTATCGCCTACGGTACAGGGAGAGCTGCGGTCTGGCAAGTGCCAGCCTGTCGTGGTGTGAAAAAAGTTAGCTGCCGGGCGCTCGCGCGCACTTCTCCGGACCGAACCGCAAGTGAGCAATTCGAGAATCCTCGGTCCGCGGCCACCTGTTAGTTCTGACAGTTCCTGCCAGTCTCGATCGGCGATTTTAATGCGATGGGGACATTTGATGAGGAGAAGATCACAACGGCCGACCCCTACCGCCGTCTGAATCCCAAGTCCCGTCAGGACGGTCCCTTCGGACGCGTTCCAGGAAGCCAAAGGCGCCCGGGACGAAATGTGGTTTTCTCCTTCGCGCGGTTGATTACCCGGGAGTCCTCGTCTCGAGAGTGCGTCAGAAGAGAAACTTCTCACGTCCACGCCTGAGCCTTCGAACTCGCGGCATCCGGGCCCGGCGGACATCCAGCGGCACGAAGGAAAGACGAGTGACCCAGCGCCAAGCTTTCAAGGCGAGATCCGGTAAGTTCACATCGATCGCCTACCTGATCCTGCTGCTGATTCTGCCCGTGTGTGCGTGGGTATTTCCCGAGCACCGGGACATCGCTGTAATGGCGGTGCAGCAACTAGATCCGGAACAGCAGGCGTTGCTGCAAAAGCTCTGGTCCGAGGCCCGCTCCGGACACGAGGCCCGGTTGTGCGAGCAGGCGGCCCAAGCGGCGCAGGGCAGCAACCCGACCTGTATCGACTATGCGGCATGGACTGCCATCGCCGGAGACCACTCCTGTTCCGCGCGCGACATGCTCGGCAACATCCTCGACAAGCCATGGATTCTTGGTGTGGCGCGCATCGGCGCCCGCCTGAAGGACAAGTTGGCCGCCGCGAAACGGCACGATCAGCGGGCCAATGCCGTTCGCGATTCGGACCTTGCACTTTCACGAACCGATCCCGAATACGTTACCCGCGCGAGCTCGAACAATGCGCATTTTCTGCTTGCCCTTCCGTATGTCACCATTACCCCCGAGGCGTACGCGCGGCTTGCGCTCGGCCCCAAGGC
This sequence comes from Terriglobia bacterium, assembly GCA_963814725.1. Taxonomy (GTDB): domain Bacteria; phylum Acidobacteriota; class Terriglobia; order Terriglobales; family Acidobacteriaceae; genus JAIQFF01. Next base: position 153,904 of record CAWFDY010000007.1, on the reverse strand, counting down.
CGATCTCAACGGGCTCGCAACCTACGTGTGGTATCACCTGCGCGCGCTCGCCACGGCGGTACGCATAAGCCGCGGCGGGGTTGCCTCTGATCTGCGGGCGCAGGCAGTGCGGGCGGCTCTGGCGGACGAAGCTTTCGGATTGCATTTCCTTGAGGACAGTTTTGCCTCGGGTCATGTGACCGGCACATGGGGCAATACGGCGGTGCGTAAAGGCACGCACGACTACTACAGCCAGCATGGCGTATCGGCAGTCACATGGAGCGGCGGCCACTTTGTCGCGCTGGGCGATGCACATATGCAGCCTGAGGAGGCGCAACGCGCGGCTGCCGCCGTTCGCGACAGCCTGGCACAGTTGCTGGATGCGTTCCAGGGCAAGATGGTCGTCCACGCAGCGGAGGATTCCAACCCGATCGAGCCCGAAACATTTGACGTCTGCCGGGAGTTACATTTTCCCTCGGCGGCGGGCGAGATGGCGGACGTGCTGGCGCTCGTCCCCATCATCGAGCAAACGCCGGTGCCCGCGCTTGGGGCGGGGCACGGTGAACTACCCCGGTTTCGCTCGGAGCTTGGGCCTTTCGTCGGGCTGTCCACCGCGGTGCGCTTTGGGATCCTGGCCCGCGGATTTGGTTCGACACAAACGGATGTCAGCTCGATCGGGGGGCTGGAGGCTGCCTTTCGCCTGGGCCTTGGCCTGGAGGGCGTGCTCAACGAATCCAGCGATGGCCTGGCCTTTGTCGAAGTCGGCATCCGCGAGGACAAGCATGCGAGTGGAGTGGCGACGGTACCCGGCCGCGGCGCCATCACGGCACGCTTCCGTGCACCCTTCTGGGCGATTCCAGGAGACCTGCTCCTGACGGCTCCGGTGCTTGCCTTTACATCGCGGCGGAGCCTGGAAAAGATGGCGATGCAGGCGGCCAACGGGGGACTGATTCCCTGGCAGGCGGGCATCGCGACACCCATTGGCCGCCTCCAGTTCGTGCTCGGACGCGAGGTGGGCCTCAGTTACTACGACAACGGCAGAGATCATCCCGTTATCATTCCCACTCCCGGCGTGTCGCCCGTCAACACCACCCTGATCACGCTTCGTTCGATTCAGGTTGAAATCCCAATTCTGGATTATCGAATTTTCCGCAACTTCTCTCTCGACCAGAGCTCAGGCCTGACCATTCAGCCCTATGTCGGCTTCGACCAGCCCCTGGGTTCATCGGTGGTTTCGCCAACGGGTGCGCCCAGGCCGCACCTGCACACGATTGTGACCGGAGGAATCAGGGTAGTCTTCGACTGGCGCCATTACGTGAATTAATGCGGCCAGGCGAAATTGGCTTTTGCCTGTCGAGCCGTATGGCAGGAGCGAGAAATGAGTTTCTGCTGGTGGTGGGTGCAGACATGACCCAAGCCGCGCGGATCGCTGGCTAGCTCAAAAGGGTACGTCAACCGGGCGGAGGGATGAATGCGCGCCCGGTTGAGATTGCGCTCTTACTTGCTCAAATGTTTGCTGATGGCTTTGGTCATCTGAAACATATCCAACCGGGCCTTCCCGAAGACCGGCTTTAGTTTTTCATCCGCGATGATTTCCCGGCGCTTCTTTGGGTCCTGAAGTTTATGTTTCTTGATGTATGCCCATACTTTTTTCGCAACCTGTGGCCGCGAGATGGGGGCGGATGACCCTAAAACCTCGGCCAGCTCGGGTGAGGGCTTCAAAGGCGCCTGAGCCATTTTCAAGAAGGCAGTGTTTGTTTTCTTTTTAGCCATTACGCGATTCTCCTTGTTCAGCGTCTGATTGTAGGCTTGCGGGGGCGGACTCGGGAAGTGGTGAATTGAGCCCCCGCATCACAGCTTGCAACGGTCGAAAACTCAAAAGTCGAACCGAAACGCATTTTACAGGACGACTGCCCGATCCATTCAGTGCACCAGGACTTTATCAGGTTTTACGGCCTGATCCCACTCCATGCCCCCGCGAAGCATCAGAGCGGCACGGTCCTCCTCCAGAATCCAGCGAGCATTCACCAGCCCGTCAACCGCCTTTCCGTAGTCGCGCAGGTAATCTTCACGACTCGAGTAGCGCTCGGCGATCGATAGACGGGGATCGCCCGTTTTCTCGCGCTCTGCGGCGGTCCGGGGAAATGGCAGGTACGATCCCTCAAACGGCAGGCGTTGGCCCGGCGCTCCGATCGACGGGGAGCGGAGGTTCCATCCCGTGTACGTTGCCAGAGGCACCGCAATTTCGGGCAGATGGACACCGGAAAGCTCGTTGCCGTCGTGATCGGTCTGCGGTACCAGAAGCGGAAATGGTTCGCCTATCTGCGGGGGCTGGATGCTGACAATGCCGCGCTTCCAGTCCGGTCCGAAATTCAATCTGTATGCCAGGTTTGCATCGGCGGGGATGTTTACGCCAGGAATTGTGGGGAATAGTAAATCCTTCATGCGAACCAAGGTATGGTCGGCAATCCGAGGATAGCGGCTTTCCGGTGGAGCGGCGCTGCTGCGAACCCATGCATCCATGTTGGAAACCATGGCACGCCAGAAATAATGGATGGGAAGCGGGGACTGTGGCTTCTGCCCTTGCAGCTCTCCGTCACCCTCCGCCGGCGGAAATGGACCCGAAAAGTGCTGCAACCCGGTGAAGTGATAAATACGAACGTTGGGAGAAATGTCGGCGTCACGGGCTGCGTCCGGAGTCGTATGGATCAGCGAGGCGGCGCGTCCCCAGTATTCGTAGGAAGTGTTCGAAAGAAAAATCTTTGGCACCACCCTGTCTTCGGTCGCACGATCGAGCAGCCCTCCTTTTTCTCCGGTCACAGGATCGGTCTCAGGCAGGTCCGTGAAGGGAAAAATGTCCGTGGGAAAAAAGATCGCGGATGTCGGCTCCGCATCGCGGGACGGCTGCGCAAAACGCAGGTTGAAACTGCCGCGGCCCGCTCCGGCCACGTGCGCGAGAACTCCGTCCAGCGCTATTCTTCCTTCTTCGTCCGCATTGAAACCCTGGTAAAGAAAATCGCGCAGAAAGCGTCCATTCTGCGAAATACCTTCTCCATACACCCGCGTCGCGGGAACGAGGGCCTCCGCAGCGTGTTTGGCATAGGAAGCGAAGTCGCGCACCGCGGCAAAACCCAGTCCGGCAATCACCGGGTCGCGGACCGGGTAAACATATTCGTAAATCCTGCCGGGTTGAAAGCCGCCGTCGAGATGGATATGGCGATCGCTGGCGACGAGTTTTCCATCCACTGTCTGCGCGAATTGCCAAGCAGACCGGGGAATCGTCGTGCGTGTCGCGTCGCGCGAATCCCGCACTGTGAGCTGGTTTCGCGGGTCTTTCGGATCAGCAACGGGATATTCACTGCCGCCAATCGCGCCCATAATCAGATGCCCGAGCGGAATCTCGTTCATGACGTTCGATAGCATCACGTCGCCGCGCAGCAAGCCGAAGATGGGCTTTCCATTTTCTGTGGCGATGGGCGCGTATAAACGGAACGCACCGTCGCCAACAGCATCCCACTGCCATCCCAGCGAAACAATACTGTAGCCGTTACGCAGCAGCCACCCATCTCCGGGATCCTGCGCGGCGTCCCAGTCGCCGCCATCGATCAGGCTGACAATGCGTCCCCGGCCCCGGTTCGGATTCTCGAGCAGCAGCGATCCGTTGCCCCTGGCGGGATCTTTCGGCCGCAAGGCCATGAAGTCGGCGGAAAACTCGACCGCGCCATGATCCAGATTCACCGCCTTCTCCAGATCGACGATGCCCCGATTATGCGGATTCGAGACCAGCACGGAAAAGATGACGCGTCCGGTGATTCGCTCATAGGCGCCGGCATCGCCGAAAGCTTTGCCGCCTGAAACCTCCTGCCGCGAGGCGATCTCAACCCGAACCACACGGGCGCTGACCGGCGGGGCGATCAGAACGAGGAGCAAGCATGGACAAAACCAATTGAGCAACCGCATGCGCGGAAGGATAGCAGGTTGATCGTGACGGGTTCCATCTTTTGCATGTGGATTCTTTGCAATGGTCCGCGCAAACCGAGCCGTCGCAATTGCATCTCAATGCCATGATTCGCAAATTGAAATCCGGAGAATACCGGCTGTACTCGGCAAAGAAGAATCCCAAGACAGGGCGTCGCCGGAATTTGGGTACATTTTCCAGCCGCGCGGCTGCGACGAAGCACGAGCGGGCGGTACAGTACTTCAAGAGGAAGTGAGTGGCACAGGGAGCTCTCCCGGTACTGACCGGTCGGTTGCGCTGCGGCACGGGCGAGACGCCCGCGCTCACATTACCGTGGCGTCCGGCGAAGGCGGTGCGAGGTAGGGCAGGTGCCGGCGGGGAGATTACAGAGGAATTTGTAGCGGAAACCAGGAAGAACTACGAAATGCTTTTGGCCGGTTGCCTGTAGAGGAAGTTGTCGGAATCGGGCGACGCCAGCCATTGGCTTAGCGTTTTTGCGTCGCGGTCTTTCGGCGAGAGCAATACATTCTTCTCGGGCCACTCGATTGCAAGATCAGGATCGTTCCACCGAATGGCCGATTCGGTCTTCGAGTTATAAATCGCGGTGCACTTGTACTGCACGACGACATTGTCGCTCAAAGCACAAAAGCCTCGAGCGAAGCCGGCGGGCGCCCACACCAGTTTCATGTTCTCTGCCGAGACTTCCTGTCCCACCCATTTTCCCAGCGTCGGAGAACCCTTGCGGATGTCCACCGCGACCAGGAAGGCGGAGCCCAGCGTCACGCGCATGAGCTTTCCCATGGGCGGATCCCACTGGAAATGCAGCCCGCGGATGACACCCTTCCTGGAAAAAGACTGATTGTCCTGTAGGAAGTTGGACGGCAAGCCCAGCTTTTCAAAGTGGTCCGCGCGATAGGTTTCCATGAAGAAGCCGCGCTCGTCGCGATGAGCATCAGGCACAATAACTGCGACGTCTTCCAAATGCCGTGACTCGATCACAAAGCTCATAATTGTGCAGGGTTAGCGAAGAACTCGGTGCAGGCGGCCCATCGCAAGCTAAGGAGCCGTCCATTGTGCCACTGGAGTCCATTGCAGGGTTCCAGTCAGGTCGTTCCGTACGAAAGTGATGGATCCGTTGATGGTCACGGTAGACGCCCCCATCAAGTTGATATTCCCGCCCGACCCGAATGCAGCCGGGCCCGCAAAGGTGAAAAATGTGGCCATCTCTCCCGGGCCGAGTGAGCTTTGAATCGTAGTGATGGGCGTGGTTGAAGGATTCAGCCCAACCGAATGGACGCCACCGATATTAATAGACGCTGCAGGAGCGATTTGAGTAGTAATTCCGGTGGTGGGCGGGACCGTTGCAGTTCCCTGATATTCGTTGTCCTGGTAGACGATCTGAGCCAGATTCGTGCTCGTCACTGCGGAGTCGGGAGATCCAAAAATCTCGTTGTGAATAAACCGCACGCCCGAGGCGAGCGTAGTTCCAACGTTCAGGAGATAGCCGGTGCCGCCATGACTTCCAACGTCGGTATTAAACCAGGCGTCGGAAATCGTAACTCCGATGTTCCAGATATTCATCGCTCCGGTTATCTGATATACGCCCCAGACTTTTTCGTGGTGTGAACCGTAAAACGAAATTCCTTCTGCTCCATCAAGATGCACGGCAACAGCAGCCAATTGCGAAACCAATCCTCGGAAGTGGATCGTGATCGGGAACCCATTTATGCCGCCGGCCAGGCCACCGATATAGATGTTGGTTCCATCTCCTTCGGTGTGTCCGTCGAATTGGCAATCCTCAAAATCCAGTTCAAAGGCGGCGCCCTCGATTCGGAGGCCGTTGCCGCCACCGGGAGCGCGAAAGACGACAACCCGGTCGAAGCGAACCCATTGATTCATGGCCTCGAAGCCGTCGGTCGTCCCTTTGAGATGTATTCCGACGCCGGCGAAATTAAATATTTGAATGTCTTTCAGGGTTGAATACCACAAGCCGGCGTTCGAAAGGGAACTGGCGTCGAGAAGGAATGCATCCTCGGAGGTGTTCCCGACCGATCCCAGGAGGCGGAAGCCGGAAATCGACACGTCCAGAGCGGCCCGGTTATTGACTCGCGGGATTACAAACACTGGATTATTTCCATTCACAGATTGCAAAGTGGTTCCATTGCAGGGCGTTGCAGTCACACACCCGGGATCGGAGCCGCTGGGGGCGGCTGATGCGCCCATGCCAATAATCCGCAGCCCGCTACGCAAAGTAATTTGTTTCACATTGTATGTGAACGGTCCGAGATAAAGGGTAATTGACTTGCTTCCGGGATCGATGGTTCCCAGGTTGAGATTAACGTTCGGCGAAACGGCATAAATGATACATCCATTTGCTGGACAAGCCGCCACCGCGTCGGGCACGCCGCCGGGAAACCGGTCGGCGAACAGAATATTCGAGAGGTTCCGCAAGCTGACCACGCCGAGGGTATCTGTAATCTGGGAGCTGGCTACGGTTGAAGCAGAGGAAAATATCGGAATCGCGTTAACTGTGCCACCCGGTGTTGTCACACTCTGATTTTGCAATGGCCCGAATGGCGGTCCTGTGACCGCATTCGGCATACCCGCAGTTTGCGGAACAGAAATGGCAACAGGGCTGTCAGCCCCAACCCTATTCTGAACGTTTGCGCCGACTCTCATGAACGCCGAGGGTGGCAGACCTCCCAGCGTTTCCGCATCTGCCGCCCTGAGAGCGTAGGGCGCACTTACCAACAACGCTCTTGGCTGCTCATCTTCTCCGGGCAATTGCGGTTGGGTGCTTAACCAGCGGGGTTCATACGAGGTGAACAGTTCGAGCGGGACACCATCGGTTTTTGCTGAGCCTAACAGGACCTCGTAGTGACCTTCCTGGTCGAGTTGCACGTTCTGGACTTCCTGCCATAAGGGCGATCCCCCGCTGGAATCGCGGTAGATGGAAAATGTCATGCCCACAATGCCAGTTCTCGGTTGCCCTGTGGCGTCCTTCAATGCCCCGTTAACTTTTATCAGGCGTGGTACGGCCTGGTTGCACACGCTTTCGCCATTGGTGCATTGAGCATTACCCAACGGAGCTAAAAGCAGAAACGGGAGCAACGAAAGGACACTTGCCAGGGTTCTCATCTTTTCCCTCAAATTAGAAATACATCGATTCGGATTGCGAGACAGCGAGGAGGGCGCCGGATCGCGCCTTGGGTCAGCCGAGTTCCAACCGCCGTTTGCACATGAAAGAGATGAAACGGAGCGGGGAATGGAATTGCCCAGCAGATGCAGGCGAAGCGATGTTTTCGAATGTCAATTGGATGCCGAGGATTTTGCCGAGAGTGCCAGGGTATCCTCACGGAAGCCCAGAAGCTGCCGGTAGAGTTGTTCGTGCTGGCGAACCACGTGCTCCCATGTGTAATGGTTTCGGGCATGCCCCTGCGCCTTGTGCCGGTATTCCGCTACCAGAGGAGGATTGTCGATCAGCATCTGCAATTGCCGTCGAAGGTCGTTTTCATTCTCTGACCCTCGATAGCTGAAACCTGCGTCGGCAATGACTTCAAGGTTGGAAGGGGTGTCATTCACCAACACGCAGTTACCGAATCCCATGGCTTCGACGAGAGCGGGATGGGTTCCGCCTACTTCGTCAGGCAATACGAAGCAATAGGCATTTTTCTGCAGTTCGGGATAGCCATCGCCGTAGATTCCACCGGTAAAAATGATTCGCGGATCGCGGGTGGATTTCAGGCGGTTTATGTATGTCTTTCCCCAGGGATCGTCGCCTACAATCACCAACTTTTTGTCGGTGCGGATATGCTCAAAGGCGGCAATCAGGTGATGCACGCAGTTTTCCGGCACCAGCCGGCCTACAAAGAGCACATACTCGCGGGGAGTGAGGCCCAGGCGATCCAGCCACTCCCGCCCGTTTCCCGTGGATTCACGCACACCGTAGGTGATCAGGGAAGAATCGATCCGGTATTTTTTCTTGTAGTAGTCCTGAACTTCCCGGGAATCGGAGATGAGGGCGTTGCAAAACCATGCGGCAAGTCGCTCCGATAGGCGGAGATAAGCCCGCGCCACCCAGCTCCACTTGGCGCGTTGCCAGTCGGTGCCGTCAACCGAGCACACGACTTTCATGCCGACGAGGCGGGGAAGAAACGCGAACAGCGTGGTGCCCGTAATAAAGTAGTGGACCACATCCACGCGGCGGAACACGACATTCAGGGTGGAGAGAGCGGAGTGTACGATGGCACTCAGATTCTTGGTCTGGACGGTGGGCAGAGTGACGAGCTGGACCCCGTGATAGTCGGTGCCGTGATGGGTGCTCAAACCACTACGGTTATAAACCACGACCTGGTGTCCAAGTTGCACCAGACGGCGCGCAATCTCGTCGGCCGCAGTTTCGAATCCACTGTACTTCGGTGGAAGCGCTTTGATACCAATCATCGCAATGCGCATGAAGTCCGATTTTCTCCGTACTAAATTCCCTGTCAAGAAACGCTAACAGAAGCCATAAGATACGAAAAGCAGCGGCGGGTCAGTTTCAGAAACGCGAACCACAAAGGGCACGAACCAACCCCTATGGCACCTGCCGACTGGCCGCACACCCTATTTTCCATAGTTCCGCGGCGGCTGAAACTGTTCGAAGTAGTAGCCTCGAATCATCTTCTCTGAAAAGCGCCGGCCACGGGCCACCAGTTGAAGGCTTTTCAGGGCGAGCCTTTGCACCAGTCTTGGATGCAGGTGGCGGAGGAGTGGAGAGTATTTCACTGCAATCTCATCATGCAGCTGGAATACCCGGCCTTTTTCCGCTATGGATTTGCTTCGCGGATGCAGGCGAAGGTCCGCCCACAGCTCAGGGACGTGCTGGAACTTGTAACCTTTCTGCGCGAGCCGCAGGTAATACTCGTAGTCCATGGTGTTATCCAGGCTTAAATCGAAGAAGTTGCCATCGTCGAATATTCGGCGCCGGAAAAAGCTGGTGGTTGTCGGAATGTAGAGGATATGAAGGTAGGAGAGAAGAAACCGGCTGAATTCCAGTTCACGGCGAATGCGGAGGAAGCGGCCGGACTGGTCGATCATCGTGTAATCGCCGAATACGATATCCGACTGGTTTTTTTGAAGCGCCTCTACGACTTGTTCGAAGCAGCCGGGCCGGTAGCGGTCGTCAGAGTTGAGCCAGCCGACAATATCGCCAGTGACCCGGTGAAAACCCTTGTTTAAGCCGTCGCTCTGGCCCTGGTCCGGTTCGGAGATCCAGCTTAAATACTCCCATCCGGGCTGGGCGGCGTAGCGCCGCAGGATTTCGACCGTGCCGTCGGTGGAAGCGGCATCGATGACGATGTGTTCCAGGTTCTGGTAGTGCTGCTCTTTCACGCTCAGCAGCGCTTCTTCGATGAAGGCGGCCTGGTTGAAAGTCGGCGTGACGATGGAGATTTTTGGGCTGGTATGCAAGGCCATTTAAATTTCAGTCAGACCTTAAACCACTGGCCGCAGAATCATTTCTCCAAGCCCATATCGTGCCTGATCGGCAGGAGCTTGCAAGGCGATCTCGCGTTCAACTTCGTGCCACGGCCCCCACGGCTTTTTCACGAGAAATCGGGACTGCACAATCTCGAAGCCTTCGAGCAGCGATTGCAGGCGCCGCTGCCCATATACCCGGTGCCACGGGCGGAACACCATATCGGTGCCGACGGGAATGGTCAGGAAAAGCTGCCCCGCAGGTTTCAGAATGGAGGCGATCTTCCGCATCGCTTTCAGATCGCCCTCGGGATCCTCCGAGGCGCCGTAACGGCCGGACAAGCCGAAGTGTTCGATGGCGGAGCATGCCACCACGACGTCGAAGTCCGCGGCTACTTCCACCTGATTGAAGTCGCCCTGGATGAATTGAAAGCCGCTGATCTCATTGGCCACCGTGGCATCCAGATCGATGCCAACGACGTCGTAGCCCAGAGCCAGCATCGTCGGCAGCACGGGAGAATTACCGCATCCGATCTCCAGGGCCTTTTGACTGGTGTGAGGCAAGTTGGCGCAGATCCAACCCCAGTCGATGACTTTCTCTCCTGCAAGATCAAAGCCGCCTCGAGGTTCACCCCGCAGCCATGGCCTGATTCCGAGCCGGCGGTCGATATCTTTGGCAATCGTCTTAATCGCTGTCCGAGCGCTCATTCGCTAGAAATACTCCTTCAAGGTTTGTGGGCAATCAATTGTCTGGACATTCCCGCGACCGGCTGGTGATCAGACTTATGAATAACTTTACATTAGATTCGGCGGGAAACGTCACCAGCGGGACCAGACTACATATCCACTCGCAAACAGAAAGTTCGCAAGGTGGGTGTGCCACGTCCACATACTGGGGCGGTTCAAACCAAGGTGCTTCCCAGGGCGGCGAGCTTCTCCGGCGCAAACTCGTCTGCCTTGCGGCTTCTGAGGACCCGGGCGGGAACGCCCGCGATGACGGAAAAAGGCGGAATTTCTCCGCGCACGACAGCCCCGGCGGCCACCACGCATCCAGTTCCCACGTGGCATCCGTCCAGGAAAGTTACATTGGCTCCCACCCAACAGTCATCTTCGATGGTGATGCCTTTTTTGGTCACGCCCTGAGCTCGGATCGGGATGTCGGTGCGGGAAAAGATATGACTCTCGGCGTGAAAAGAAACATGCTGTCCCATGATCACGTGCTCTCCGATCAAAACAGGGCCGCCCGCGCCGATGAACGAATAGGCGCCGCAACCTGAGTTTTTGCCGAATTGAAGGCCCGCGCCAAGACTGGAAAGCATGCTGGACCGTATCTCCGAATAGGATCCGATTGTGACGTTGTCGCCCAGGCTCACACCCTGATACGAAAGGCCGTCGAGTATCACTCCCGTGTCGAGCGTGACGCCTTTCCCGAATCGGCACAGGCTCAGATTCCGCAGCTTCACCCCCGGAGCAATGAACACGAGGGAGGGCTTGCCGGTCAGCAGGAATGTTCTGATAACTCCCCGCATGAGCCAGGAGAAGCGGCGCAGCAAAATCATGAGGAACAGGTGGAGCGGTATACGCCGGTCAAGGTCGTATTTGCGACCCTTGAGCTTTGACAGCAAGCCCTCGACAAAGCTGTACAAAGAATCAGACATAATCCGCTGGCGTGATCGATGAGATGGACTGGCCTGGGGGGAAGTTCCTGGCCACGTTAAGTGCAACCCGCCGGGTACGAATCGCTTCCTGTGATTGTAATAAGCGTCCGGTTGAAGGTCAATTTTAGAAAACCGGCAGCCACAGCTGCGACCTGTGTCTGCGCAAGAAAGGCATGTTTTCAAACTTCATCGCAGCGCCTAAGTGAGAGTCAGCGGCAACGCTTCCGCCGATCGGGCGGGCGAGACGCTCGAAAATATTTCCATGAGGCGGAGATAATTCTCCTTTGCGCTATACCGGGTTTCCGCCAGCCTCCTGCCAGATCTTCCCATGAGCCGCAGCGTGTCATCATCGCGCTGCAGCAACTCCGTCGCTTTTGCGGCAAGGTCGTCAGGACTGCCGGCCTCAAAGAGAAGGCCGGTTTCACCCTCCTGCACAACATACGGCAGGCTTCCCAACCGCGAGGCGAGCACAGCTTTGCCGGCGGCATAGGCTTCCAGCACGACCAGGCAGAAGGTTTCATACCACTCCGAAGGGATCACCACGAAGCGACTGCCCAGCAGGAGATCCCATTTTTCGCGGCCCTGTTTGAAGCCCACGAACTCGATGTGGCCGAGTTGTCTCTGGCTTACGTATTGCCGCAACTCCTGTTCCAGCGGGCCCGTGCCTGCGATCTTCAAAGGCAGATGCGGCATTTTTTCAAATGCCCGGATGAGCGTCCACAAACCTTTTTCCTCGGAGAGCCGGCCCAGAAAGAGCGCGTAGTGGCCGCCGGCGAACGCCGGTTCCACCTGGGTGGCATCGACGAAATTCGGCTTCACGAATAATTTATTCGAGGAAACACCCACTTCCAGCAACTTCAGTCGCGTAAATTCCGTCAGACAGATGTAGCCGTCGATCTTGTCGAGCCCTCCGGCGAGCCGATGGAGGCCGACCACCGAGGATGCAACCGCACTCGCAAAGTAAGAATCGCGATAGCAGCGATAGCGTACGGCATTGAGAAAGTTTCCATGCTTGCAGCGCTCACAAACCTCGCCCTGGGTATAAAACACTCCATTCGGACACAGCATACGGAAGTCGTGCACCACTTGAATAGCGGGAACGTTCATTGACTTCAGAGCGGGGTAGACGGAGGGCGAAATCAGCGGGAAGAAATTATGAATATAGGCGACATCCGGCCGATGCTTTTCCACCAGGCCGCGAATGTCCTCTTGGGTCTGGCGCGAGTACATGACCTGCGCTGGAAGTGTCAGCTTTCGGAGAAGCCCGTAATCCTTGATCTCGTCGTTGTGCCGGGTATATGGGATTACCTCTTCTCCATGATCCTCCAGAAGCTGTTTCTCGGAGAGAGCAACGGCGTCTTCACCGCCAAATCTTTGATAGAAATCGTGGATGAAAAGAATTTTCATAGTCGGGCAGGCCGGCCGGAATGACGGAGCGCACGATGTAACATCTTAGGCCGGACTGGAGTGGCCCGTTGCAGGCACCTGGCGCGAACCAGATCTCAGTGCCTTGGCCGGCGCGGTGGACGGTACACGCCGGGCCACCGCGCTTGCCAGCAGTGGAAGCATGGTCACGAGAGCCCAGAAGGTAAACCCAAACGGGCTGGAATCAATGTCCTCTCCGACAAAGGCAAACAGTAGAACCACCAGAAAAACAGAGCCCACTGCGAAAGATACGGCGTCGTTCCTCTTCCGCAACAGCTTCACTGCTTTCACTGCCAGCATGATGATTAAAACTACGAAGACGGTGATGCTGAGAATTCCTCCACCGACAAACACATCAAAAAAAATCGAGTGACCGGATCCAAGCTCAGGATCGTATTGCATGCCCAGGTCGCGCGTGCCGGCCAAGTAACCGAATCCGAGCCAGGGCGAGCGGGTGAGGGTGGCCGACCCGAGAAAGGCCCAAAGCCCCAGCCGGCCGCTAAGGGTAAACACAGTCTCGGGATCGCGCAGGTCGCTCAATTTACTGAGCAGGCCGGCGGCGAGGCCAATGGCCGCCGAAACCCAGAATAAATAAACCCAAGGAAGGCTGGTGATCTTGGGGCGCTTCACCAGGGCCAGAGCGAAGAAGACTCCCAGCGCGAGCCAGCCGACTCGAGCCAGCGAGAGGAAAAGTATAATGGAGTAAAACGCTCCCAAAGAGATGAAGGCAGGCCGGGAGAATTTGCGGCGGGTTGTCAGCAACAAGACAATGGCGAGAGTGGCGGCGAATCCGGTCTCGGTGATACCCTGCCCGCGCAACCGGGGAAATCCGGTTTCCGACGTGGCCAGCACCAGACCCGGGGCGATAAGTGCAAACACGGCTATGATCGCGCACAGCAATGAACTCCCAAGCAAGAGGCGGTTCAGGCAAGTCTCAACCCCGTAGCGCTCCGCAAAAATCAGGGTAAAAAGGAAAGCGACGAGGATTTGATAGACCTTGAATGCGGTCACGGCTGGAGCCAACGACACGGCGGTCGATGCTCCCAGGAAGAGGATGGTCAGCGCAGCTACCTTCTGAGGAAGCCAAAATTGAAGGCGCAGATGCTTTTGCGAGTAGGTGCGAGTGAGTTGATAGAAAACCCAGGCGCCTCCCAGTCCCCACACCAGCATGGTCACTACAATAGAAAAGTCTATTTCGCCGTAGAGGGAAGCCGTGGGGTCGCGGAGGCGAAATTTTGGAGGACCGGAAAACAACAATAGAAAAAGCAGTCCTGCGAAAAAGCTGGCTTTTGGCCGGTTGAAAATCGGCCTGCTGGACGAGCGAGGCTTCGCCTGACCGGATTGCATGGGGCCAGATGGCGACGGCGAATTCTGCTCCGGGGATGGCAACTATGCTCTTCTGATTGACGGGGATGGTGGAATGGAAACTGGTTTGTAGAATCTCTCGCCAGACAGGATCAGAGTTCGAATAAGCTCAGGCCTGGGCCGAAAGTACGGCCAGGCGCTCCGAGATATTTTCGTAACAACGTTCCAGTCCTTCGCGCAGGGAAATTACCGGCTGCCATCCGTCAAGGATCTCTCGAGAGAGTGCGCAATCCAATACCTGTCCCCAGATGGCCGTGGGACGATTGGTCTCCCATACGATTTCGATCGGCTTTCCGGAGATGGCGATGATGTGGAGGGCGAGTTCCCCGATACCGATTCTCTCCTCGCTCCCCAAATTGAACGGTCCAACCAGTTGGGAGCTGCCCAATTTTTCGACGGAGCGCAAGATTGCTTCGACCGTGTCGGTTACGTAATGATATGAGCGAGATTCTTTTCCCGTTCCCATCGCCACGAATGGAGCGTCACGAGAGTATTCGATGGCCCGCCGGCAAAATACTGGAATCGCTGACCCTGTGGCCAGATCCAAATCCTGGTTGGGACCATAGGCGCCGATAATTCGTGCGATGGCGGCGCGTGTGGCACAGCCTTGTTCGATCGAGAACTGAATTAACTTCTCTCCCATGAACTTTGCCCAGCCGTAAGAGAGTTCGGGATTGGCAGGATAGGCTTGTGCCTCTCGAATCGGAGCCGCGTCAGGGCTGCCTTGAAGCTCGATGGGATACACGTGAGCCGTGGAGGCATAGAAGAAACGGGGTACTTCCTGTTCCAGCGCAGCCGACCATATATTGTGGTCGATCAGGGTATTTTGCCGGAAAACTTCTCCCGCCTGTTCCAGATAATAGCGAATGCCGCCGACTTTGGACGCCAGGTGAACGACCACGTCCATTCCCCTGCAAGCGTCCTGGCAAACTGACGCCAGGCGCAAATCTCCGCGCTGGAAGTCAATGGCTTCGAGATTTTGGCCCAGATACTCGAGTTTTCCGCGCTCCAGGTTGTCGATGGCTCTGACCGCGGCGCCCTCTTTGACCAGGCGCGCCACCAGATGGGAACCGATGAATCCAGCTCCACCCGTGACCAGGACTCGCTTTCCTTTCCACCCTTCAGCCATCACGCTTCCTTTCAGGAAAATTGCTTCGCGGACTGTTTAAGGTTACAGATCCTTTGACTGCAAAGGGCGCGAAGGGCCCGCGAAGTTGCAAAGAAAGCCAGACACGGTCAGCGCTGCGCCGCGACCAGAGGAGCGTGCGCCAGATAGGCTGAGCGATACCATTCGATGGTCGCTTTCAAGCCATCACGCAGACTGGTATGAGGATTGAAACCGAGTTCCGTCCGAGCTTTGGATATATCCATCAGCCGCCGTATCTGGCCATCGGGCCGATTTTGATCCCAGATCAGTTTCCCGCCATAGCCGGAGATGTCCACGATGGCTTCGACAACCTCTCGAATGGTGGTCTCCGTTCCGGAGGAAAGGTTTACCAGCGCGGGAGCGTCGTAAACTTCCGCAGCGCGTAGAATGCCCTCCGCCACATCGCCCGCATAAACGAAATCTCGAGTGGGCCGGCCACTGCCCCACACCGTCACAGGCGCGAAAGGGCGCTCTCCGTTCCGCGCTTCGTCGGTGGCCTCGGCGAACTTGCGCACCAGCGCAGGCACTACATGGGCATTTTCAAGATCGAAGTTGTCGTAGGGACCGTAGATATTTCCCGGGATCGCGATCACAGCCGGAAACTTGTGCTGGCGCCAATAGGCCAGAGACTGCACGTGCAGCATCCTTTTAGCCAGCGAGTACGGCGCACTTTCCTGCTGCGGAAAACCGTCCCATAGAGATTCCTCGCGCAGAGGCATGGGAGCATGCTCCGGATAACCACAACCTGCGGCCGCGGCCACGAACTTTGTGGCGCCGGTTTTCCAGGCGTGATGCATTACCAGTACGCCCATCATGAGGTTCTGGTAGAAAAAATCCGCAGGGCGAGCTTTGTTCGCACCGATCCCCCCGACCAGCCCTGCGAGGTGAAAGACCACATCCGCAGGGTGCTCCGCAAACAGGCGGCGGACATCGTCTTCGCGGGTCAGATCAAACTCCTTGCTTCTGACCACGAAGATTCCTTCAACTCCCGCGGCTTGTAACTTCTCTACCAGGTGGCGGCCCAGGAACCCGCCGCCGCCGGTCACCAACACTGACTTGCCTTTCCAGAACTGGTTCATTGCTCAGCGCCTCCAAAAAGCTCTTGTTCCACCAGGCTGCACAAAATGTGTTCAATGGCGAGATGGGCCTCTTGAATCCGTTGACCATCCTGGGATGGAACGCAAATGCTGACATCCGCCATCGAGGATAGTTTCCCGCCCGATGCGCCGGTCAAGGAGAGCGTCTTCAACTGCTGGCTTTGCGCGTAGCGCAATGCGCAAAGCAGATTCTCGGAGTTCCCGCTGGTGCTGATGGCGAGCACCACATCTCCTGGCTTGCCGAAGGCTGCGAGCTGGCGTTCAAACACGGTCTCAAAGCCGAAGTCGTTCGCGATTGCAGTCAGCACCGAGCTATCTGTTGTCAGAGCGATTGCAGCCATCGCTGGGCGGCGCTGTTGCTTATTGAGAACATTTACAAATTCCGCAGCCAGGTGCTGGCTATCCGCCGCACTGCCGCCGTTTCCGCAGATCAGCAATTTGCCGCCTGCCTTCAGGCTGGCGGCAATGATGGCAGCGGCACTTACGATGGCCTGGAGACACGAATCGGCGGTCTCTATTTTCAGCTGCGCGCTTGCCAACAATTGAGATCGAGCCTCTTGCGCCGCTCTTTCCGGGTTCATCGGTCCTCGTTCGCCTGTTTCTCTTTTTATTGTCGCGCGTTCCGTTGCCTGACCTATCATTCGCTCACCATGGGGACTGGGTTGGAAAATTTCTGATCTTCACTCTCCAGCTGGCCAACGATCACCGAGGCGGCGGCACGCATGTCCGCAACCACGTAGTCTGCGCCATGCTGGCCGCGCTGTTCGACTTCTTTTCCGTAGCCGGTTAGAACCAGGAAGGTGGTTGCTCCTAAACGCCTGCCGAAGGCGATGTCCGTTTCCTTGTCTCCAATCACGAACGCCTGCCGCAGGTCGAAACCGCGCTCCGCCGCTGCCCGGCGCCCCAGTCCAATTTCGGGCTTGCGACACGCGCAACGTTCCTCGGGGAGGTGGGGACAAATATAAATCCCACTCAGGACGATTCCTTCGTTTCTTAGTAAGTCTTTCATCTTTTGATGAATCGCCTCAAGACGTTCACGCGTAAGATATCCCCGGCCCAAACCTGACTGGTTGGATACGACAATAAGCCCCAGTCCCGCGGACTGAATTTGTCGCAAGCCTTCGACAACCCCGGGCAGCAATTCGAAATGATCGGGATCGGACAAGTAGTGACGTTCGATATTTATGGTGCCATCGCGATCCAGCAGGACATATCGTTGGCGCCCTGACCGATCTGGCGCAGAATTCGCCAGCAGTACGTTCTCGGCTTCGGCATAGGATTCGGGAGTTCCAATATCGAGAAACCGGTTCCCCTCGGCGTATCCGAACAGGCCGTTCCCGATGAGGCGGGGAAAGATTTCGTACTCCATCGAGACACTACGCTGCGCTGGAATGGTCTGCAGCAGGCTTTGCGACAGGAGGTAGACGCCCGCGTTGATCCACCCCGCACCTGCGGATGCCTTTTCGCCGAAACTGAGGATGCCTCCATTGCCGTCAAAACTTACCCGCCCGAATCTTGCGGTATCCGGCAGATGAACCAACCCAAGGGAAGCGATCGCTTCTTTTTGCCGGTGCCAGCTTAGAAAAGCAGTCAAGTCTAGATCGCACCAGGAGTCGCCATTCATGACCAGTACTGGATCGGAGTTCAGGCAGGGAAGCGCCAGGCGTAAAGCGCCGGCGGTGCCGACTGGCTCACTCTCGCGAGAATAAACGAGTTCGAGTTCTCCATATCGCTGGCCCAGAGTGCTCTGAACCTGTTCCGCCAGATAGCCGGTACACAGGACGACCCTGCGAACCCCGGCGGCAATCAATTGATCGAGCAGGTAGGTGAGGAACGGCCTGCCTCCGACCGGAGCCAGGACCTTCGGGGTAGCGCTCAATACCGGACGAAGTCTTGTGCCAAACCCGCCGGCCAGGATGGCGCCGGTGATCATGCCGCCGAGCTTCTCCAAACCTGCAGCCCCAATCCATCAAACGCGAAGTCGGTGAATTGTCCGCCCAGCTTTTCGAGTTCTTTCCTGACCTCATTCTGCCGCCCGGTTTCGCAATAGAGAAGCAAATAGCCGCCGCCGCCGGCGCCACACAATTTGCCTCCAATGGCTCCATGGCGCAAGGCGGCATCGTAGAGCAGATCGGCGGGAGTGCCTTCTGCGATATGCGGGTTCATGCGCCTTTTGTTGATGTGGGCTTCGTGCAGCAACTCGCCAAACCTGCCCAACTGGGCGGTCAGCAGGGCTTCTTTCATTTCGAACGCCAACTCCTGCAAACGCTTCATGCCCGCAAGGGTTTCAGGGCGGCCTTGCTGGAAAAACAGTACCTGCTTGTCCACCAGCCCGAGATCGGGGCGAACTCCGCCGGTGTAGCACAGAAGCAGGTGCGCCTCCAGATCGTTAAGGATGTCGCGACTGATGCGAAGCGGGTTAACGATGACGCGGTCGTTGCGAAACTCGATCAGATTGAATCCACCGAAGGTGGTTGCGTACTGATCCTGCTTTCCGCCGGCAATCCGTAGGTCGACACGCTCCACAAAGTAATTCAATTCCGCCAGCTCGTAGGTGCTCAAGACTTTTCCGCTCGACGCCGAAAGAGCTCCCAGGATGGCGGCGGTAAAGGCGGAGGATCCGCCCAGTCCGCTGCCGGGAGGCGCGTCGAGCCGGACATCGATGCTTATGCTGCGTTCAATCCCGACCTGCCGTATGGCGGCCTTGGCCAGATCGAGGACGCCGTCGTATGCGGGTACCTCGCCCACCGAATATTTCACCAGATATCCGAGATCCAGCGAGCGGATGGAAACCTCTCCGTTGTCGCCGGGATAAACGGTTACGTATGCGTAGCGATTGATCGTGCTGGATAGGACCGCGCCACCGTGTTTTTCGTAGTATTCGGGCAGGTCGGTTCCGCCGCCGGCAAAGCTGAGCCGCAACGGAGATTTCGCCCGGATGATAGTTCCATTACAGGAGTTGCGCGGTAGATCCAGTAGCTTTTCTGGAAAAGCGCTGCTTGGCATACCAAAGTCCTCTATGCGTTGGTGTATGGACTCCGGGGCATCATCCGGTAGCCCTTGATGAGTTCCTGAATTCCCTGGTCCAGGGTACGGCGGGCCTCAAAGCCTGCTTCCCTCAAGCGCTGGTTGGAAACGATGTAGTTGCGCTTGTCAGGATCGCTGCCGACGTCCGAAAAATGAATATAAAAGTTCGGCACGTATTGCTTGATCTGCAGGGCCAGCTCTTCTTTCGACAGGTTGGCTGCGTCCAGGCCCACGTTGTAAGGCCTGCCCACCATGCGCTCCGAGTGTTCCATGCAATGGACGAAGCAGTCGGCCACATCTCGAATGTGCAGATAATTCCTCTTGAAATCCTTCTCGAAAATTACGATATACCGGTCGGTCAGCGCCTCATAGACAAAAGTGTTGACCAGAAGGTCAAGCCGCATACGATTGGATAATCCGAAGACGGTGGCAAGCCGCAGCGTAATCGCATTGGGGCTGCCCAGCAGTTCCGTTTCCGCCTGCGCTTTCAACCGGCCGTAAAGCGAGATCGGTTCCAGCGGAGTTTCTTCGGTGCAATGAACATCCCCGGATTTCGTCCCATAGCCGCTGTTGGTGGTGGGAAAAATTACCAGCTGGCTGGGTTTTCTCAGGCGATTGAGCAGCAGGACCGCGTCCAGATTGACGGACGTTGCCAGCCATGGGTCGCGGTCGCAGCCGGGCGCGCCCACTACGGCGGCCAGAGGAATCAACACATCGGCCCGTTCGATCAGGCCACGCATCAATCCTTCGTTCCGCACGTCGCCGAAGACAAACTCGAAGCGGGGATCGGCGCACAGCTGAAACAGACTACGCTGCCCATACGTCAGATTGTCGACGACCGTGACGTGATGTCCGGCGTCGAGCAGCCTCTCACACATGATGGAGCCAAGATAGCCGGCCCCTCCAGTCACCAGAACTCGCATGCATTGGCCTCGGTTTGCGGATAACCCAGAGGTCTGGGCCGTCTCTTCGAAGGGACTGGCTTAACCCTGTAAAGCAAGATCACAATCCAGCTTCAGGCCGGAGTAAAGAAGACGTTATAGAAAGTGTTGTGATGCTTTTCGGTAAAGGGTACTAATTTCCCCGCGACCGCAATGGAAGGCTGGTAGCTGTAGCTTCTCATGAGGCTGACTACATCGCTGATGCGGGCGCCGAACCTCACCAGCATAGGCTCGTAAAGTTCAAGCATGACCAGGCGTGGCTTGCGCCTGGCATCGGAAAGCAGGTTGTGGGCTCCGCGGAGAACTCCAGGCTCGCCGCCTTCCACATCGACTTTCAGGATATCGACTCGGGGCAGATCGGCCTCGGCGCAGTAAGCGTCAAGAGTGATCATGCTGACGGTCGTCTTGTTCGTGATTTGTTTTCTGCCGGTATCGACGGCAGACGAGAAACCCCCATCCTGGGCCACGTAGAAATCAATCTCCTGGCGACTGTCGCCAATCGCACAGTTGTTCAGGATCACGTTGGACAGTTGATTCGCCAGCACATTGACCGTGAGCACGTGGTAATTCAAGGAAACTGGTTCGAAGGCGTGTACCGCGCCGCGAATCGCCCGCTTGGCCAGAAAAAGAGTGTAAAAGCCGACGTTCGCGCCGACATCGACACACACATCGTCTTCCCGCACATTCTGCTGAAAGAAGGCCGAATCCGCGGGTTCGTACTCGCCGAAAAAATAAATATCGTGACCCAGATCTTCGTCGGCCCTGACCAATAAGTCCACGCCGTCCATGCGGGAATGGCGAAAACTGCAGTGCCCGTTACCGCGCCGGCGAAGTAATTTGAAATCCGCCAGCAAGCCGGTAAGTTCGTGTTGTGTGGCCTGCACGGCACGCCGCAGGCGAATGCGGGTTTTTGCAATCATGGCAGGGCTGGAACCGCCTCTTCGGGAGCGTCTACGGCCTGCGGCAGCGTAGTCCTCACTTTGAGGAAATTCAGGGCCACTGCCGGTCCATAGACAAGTCGCCCCAATGCAGCTCCGATCAAACCGAAGCGCGGAATCAACAGGGCTGCGGCCGCGAGCGAAAGGATGCCGCCGAGCACGTTCACAATCGAGACATAACGCACGCTTCCGAGTGCCAGCAGCGTGTAGTGGGGAACCACATTGACAGCCAGCAATGCATAGGCAACGGCAAGGATGCCCAGGATGACGTATCCCTGCTGGGCGAACGCCGCCCCCATCCAGAGAGTGAGCAACGGTTTTCCTAGAAGAACAAGAGGCAATGCCAACGCCAGGGAGAATCCGACGCTCGCCAGCAACGCGAAGCGGAAGACCCGCCGCGGGGCATGAATCTCGCCCGCTTCATGACGCGAGCTGATGTGCGGAAATAAGAAATTGAATGCCGCCGAGCCCAAACCATGAATCGGTTGCGTGGCCTGGACGCACAAAACGTAGATGGCCACGGGCACGGTTCCGAGCATGGCTGCCACCAGGAAACGGTCTGCGTAGCTGAAGACCACGGCCGCCAGCGCTTGCAGCCAGCTGAAGCAGCCGAAGGCGAAAACTTCACCCAGGGCATGGCGTTCGAGGGTGGGGAGGATATTGAATGCTCCGGTAACCTTGCGGGCAGCGACGGCCTGCAGGCCCACGACCAGGGCGGACCAGAACAGAGTAGCGAGCATGATCGCGACCACACCCCGTCCCCAGGCGGCCAGAACCACGGCGGAAACAACTACCACGGCGCGCAGGAACACGTTCAGTTTGACCGGAGGACCATAGCGCTGGAAGGCGCGCAGTGTGCTGACGAAAACACTCTCGACGGATCGCAGGACCAGAATAATCGCGCTGATCCGAATGGCAGCGATGCTGGCGCTTTGCAATTCAGATTCAATCTTGAAGGCGCTGTGCGCGAGCCACGGTGCCGCCAGCCAGACCAACCCGCCAAACACCGCGCCCAGAGCCGTGTTGATGGTTAACGTCGCGCGAATCGTGCGTTCCACTCCAGCCGGGTTGTTCTGACCGCGATAGGTGGAGACATATTTGACCGTCGCATCCCCGAATCCGGTGCTGAGTATGCCCATGCTTCCCAGAATCGCACTGACCAGCATCCAGATGCCATATTGCGGGAGGCCCATCCGATGCACCAGAAATGGGGCGGCCAGAAGCAGGGCTACGGGTTGCGCCACATACTCGGCAACGCTGTATGCGGCATTGCTCGCGCTCTCCCGGAAATTACGGGAACTTCCCAGCGCACTGACCCGCCGGCCAAGTTCGTATGTCCTCCAGTTTTCAATGCCCATGGCTGAGAGAATTAAGGCGATGCAAATGGAAACTATTGCGAGCGACTCGATTGAGGATCGCGCCGGAAGCGCTCGCTATAACTTTTCAGCCGCCCAAAACCGGGATGTTGTTCGCAACGCTTGCGCACCGAGCCAAACTGCTGAAAAATGCGGGATGCGAGAACTCTTCTGGGATCCTGCGAATCCAGACTTTCCAACTGGGTTGACCCGATGATGCAGGCAGAAGCTACGGCGACGGCGAGGAGGGTGAGTGAAACGACGATCAGCGTCCTCGGAGGGAACGACTTTTTTTCCGGTACATTCGCCGGATCGATCACATTGACGGTGGGAATCTCTTTGGCCTCCTGGATGCGAGCCAGTTCATATTGCTGGTTCAGGAGTTCGTAGACGGTTTCCTGCACCTTCATACGGCGGTAGAGGTCAGCCCACTGCACGCCCAGAAGAGGCAGCTTTCGAATCGAGGGATAGAGTTCGTTCGATGGAGCGGCATCGGGGGCGAGCGAAGCGTCGGAACCGTTCAACTTTTCGAGCTGGTGCCTCAGTTCGCCAATTCTTGCGTTGAGTGCACGCACACGGACGTTGCCGTCGGTGTAGATTTGCTGCAGACCCTGCAGTTCCGACTGGGCGGTGATCATCTGGCCCTGCAGTACAGCGGCAGACTCTACCATGGCGCGGGTCTGTTCCTTGATGTCCAGGGCAGAATTCTTGCTGGCGAAAGAGCTGAACTGCTGCTCCGCATCCTCCAGATCGCCCTTTACCGATGCCAGCCGTTGTTCGATGAAGATTCGTTCCCGCCGTGCCGAGGAGGTGCTCACCTGCGAAACCAGCCGGTTTAGTTCCTCCACGTAGGCCTGGGCGATATCGTGGGCCCGTTGCGGATTTCCGTCGGTGACGCTCAGGGTAATGACACCGCTTTTGCGATCATCCGAGAAGCCGGACCGGCTGCTCAAGGTTCTACGCGCATCTTCCTTATAGCGAACCCAGTAAACCTTCTGTAGTTCGAAGCGCTCCACAATCTTGTCCTGCACGGTGCGGCTACCCAACAAGTCGACAAACAGGGCACCGGTATTTTTCATTCCCAGGAGATTTCCGGCCATTGCAGCCAGTCCGGGTGAGCTTTTGCCGGCCACCGCGGCCAGCATCGCTCCGCTGTCGTTCAAGGTGTCGGGAGGCATGATGCTGACGGTCGCCTCATATCTCCGAGGAATGAGGAAAGCGATCAGAATACTGATGAGTGCCGCCCAGACTGCCACCCGCAGGAGCAGTCTCCGCTTCTCCCATAACAAATTGAGCCGGTCCAGCCAAACCGTCCCTGCTTCTGATGGGTCTTCGCCCTGCGGTTCAGAAGGAAATTCCAGGTCGCTCGCCGGCTCAATCTCCGGCTCGAGCTCATGAAAAACGGTTTGTCTCACGCTCTCCACGCCAAATCTCTTTCTTTTTCAGACGCCAGGCTGCGCAAAAATTGCCATTCGTAACCGGGCCGGAGCACAGCCTTCCGAAGCCCTATACAACTAGAGATCATACTCGATATGATTGCGGATAAGAATGCCTTGGAAGCAGCCAGAAACTCTCTCTACACCCCGCGCATGGCGAATATCGTCGTGTGCAGCAGGATAGCCACATCCATGAAAAAGTTGCGGTGCTGAATGTAATAGAGATCGTATTCGACGTTCTCATGAATGAGAAATGCGCGGTCTCCACTCAACTGCCACAAGCCGGTCAGCCCAGGTTTCACTTTCAATCTCTGCCGGTGCCTCTCGGAATACTGCTTCACGATGAAAGGCATTTCAGGACGCGGCCCAACCAGCGACATACGGCCCTGCAGCACATTCACCAGCTGGGGCAACTCATCGAGACTGGTTCGCCGCAGAAATCTCCCGATGCGAGTGATTCTTGGATCGTCGGGCACGCATGGCGAGTAGTCGTAAGGGGTCGCGCTTGGGCGCATGGTTCGAAATTTGAACATTCGGAAGGGCCTGCCATCTTGTCCGACACGCTTTTGCCGGAACAGGATTGGGCCGGGTGAGTCCAGCTTGATCAACACCGCCAGCACCGCGAACAGAGGCAGTCCAAGCAGCAGAAAAATCAGGGCTCCGGCGAAGTCGCAAGCTCGTTTGAGCAGGTCGTATCCGATGCGCCGCGTGGATTTTCCGAAAGACGCCAGAAGCACGCCGTCAATGTCCTGATAATCGATCCAGGGATCGGACGGGACAAACTGGCTGGGTACGAACGACACCCGCGACGTGGCCTTGAAAGCCTCTTCTACCGTATGCAGAAAGCGTTCGCGCCCGATCGAGGGGATGGCGACGATGAGCAGATCGACCGCATGCCGCGAGATCAGTTCGCTGCTGATGGGCCCGCTCAAAACGCACGCCGAACGTCTCCGTTCATATCCCATTTCAAATACGGTGGAGCCGACTTTGCCGGGATCGTCATCCACAAAAGCGACCGGCTCCAGCCCAAGCTTGGGAGATCGCGCCAGAACCGAGAAAACGCGCCTGCCGGTGCAGCCCGCACCATAGATCAGGACTTTTTCATTTCCAAAACCTCTTAAGTGCAGGGCGCGCACCGCCAGGTACACAAAAGTTTTCTGGATAAATAACGCCAGCGGCACAAAAGTCAGGCATAAAACCAGCAACCAGCGCGAGACCAGCACGCTGCTGAAAAACGAAACTGCCAGAGCGATAAGAAACGCCTGCGCCGATACCCGCAACACCTGCTCAGTCTCGCGCACTCTCAACAGGCTGTTACCCCGGCGGTACGCGCCCACACGGTCCAGCATGAGAACCATGATCACGGCAAATGCGAATGCCAGCCCCAGGACGGCATGCGTCGGATAATGAATATGCCGGCCCAGGGAGAAACTGGAGTACAGCACGTAACTCAGAAGCACGGCGAGAACGATGGTCAGAAGATCGGCCGCCGCTTCGCACGCCACTACGACGCGACGAAAGTGAGCCGCGGCGCTCCGTCTTTCTCCGGTTTCGATGACGCGCAGGCTGACCACCGGGGCAATCGGGGGTTCCTGCGGTGATCTGCCTACTCCGACTGAAGAATGCATACTTGTTGTTCTTTCCTTGCAACTATCGCCGTCGCGAAAATCTCATCACCGATACGACTACGATTTCGCGTTTCGATGCCGTCCCTAAACTTTTTGCCGGCTCTCTTTGTACTTCACTTGCCCTGGCAGCGGCCAATTCATTCGACCGGACGGAAAAGCGTCCTCCGCTGCGTATCTGTTATTTCTATTTTCGAATCCTTACGCGCGGGAAAAAAGTGACCTGAACCGAAGCCGTCACGTTCGACTGTCGTCCCGGCGCCAGCACAGGGAATTGCCATTGCTCGTATTGCACCGAACCGGAGACACTCAGGTTGCGGCTGAGCATCACGTCGCTGAGGGCTGAATAGTCCACCAGCCGTCCGCCGCCAATGAAGTCTTTCGAAACTTCCTGCAGCCTGTATCCCAGCTGAACTTTGGACCGGGGCGAAAAAGAATAGGTCAGCCAGCCTTGCCCGCCGCGTCCCGCCCGCCCGATCCAGCTGCCCATGAGCAAGCCATTGTTGGTGTATCCCGAGCGGTAACGGCGCAATCCGTAATACACGAATCCAGGCGCAAACTCGCTGGTGAGCGGTTCCTTCACACCCTCGGCGCGCAATTCCAGCTTTGGAAGTTTCGGAATCTGGGGCATGTAGATGCCCGGGTTCACGGTTGGCCGGCTGGATCCGATCGGAGAAATTTCATCGACCACCAGCGCATCGTTATAGACCGTCAACCATTTTCGCAGGCCGGGGATGCGGTAGCTGAAGTCGAGGGCGGAGAGGCGCTTTCCCGGATTGTTGGTGCTGGTGGTGGGTCCGGTTTGCGAATGAACATAAAAGGTGCGGACAAAATTGCTCCAGGTAAAAGGCAGTCCGGGTCCGGCAAACTGCGCGGTGAAGCCCATGCCAATTTCCAGGTTCGGAGTGGGTTTGAAACTGACTTTGACTCCGTCCAGATAGGGTTGCGGGTTGATATTCCCTGGCCCCAGCAGGGTCGAAGAATTCAACTCGAACTGGTGGCCGGAAAGCTGTCCGATAAAGTATTCCGTCCGTATGGGCCCGAGCACCCGTGAGACATAAGGGATTCGAAAGGGCGAAACACTGTCGATCTTGAGCATGACGATGGATTCGGCGTTGTTGCTGAACAGCAGCGGACCGGCTTCTCCCGGTCCCAGCCACCAGCTTTGTTTCCCGAACGAGAATTGCGTGTTGTGAAAGTTGAACGACACCGACCCTTCCAGCAGTTCAAAGCGATCCACCGGGGCCATGGCATTCGAAACCGGAAGCGTAAGGTCGGCATTGGCAATGGCTTGCAGTGCCGTCGGCGAGCTCGAAGGCGAAGACG
This sequence comes from Terriglobia bacterium, assembly GCA_963814725.1. GTDB lineage: Bacteria > Acidobacteriota > Terriglobia > Terriglobales > Acidobacteriaceae > JAIQFF01. Next base: position 127,170 of record CAWFDY010000007.1, on the reverse strand, counting down.
GCGCATGCTGATATTCGCCTTGCACCGAGAACGCGAAGGGGCCGACGACAGCGTGCCCGCTTACTCCCGAGACATTGTTGAAGCCTTCGCCATACGGCCGTCCGTAGTCGTTGATGATGGTTTGCCCAAAGTGGTAAGTGTCACGCAAAGGCGGTCCGGAAATTTGCGTGCTGCGGGTGTAGATCGAATCGAGATCAGCTCCCAGATTCGGCGCGCCATAGAAACGGGCCGTCTCAGGCTCGAATTCAGTGGCCAGCGCGGCGTATAGTTTTCCCGGCTGGGTGTCGGAAAACTCGTTATCCCCCACCCGCTCTCCGGCTTCTTCGAGCAGCCGTGCACATTCCATGCGAGTCCAGGGACGAATGCCGAGGAAGGCGGTCTGAACGTAGCCCATCGCCGCCAGTCGCTCGAGTGCGGGGTACACCCAACTGTCGAGCGGGACATAGGACGAGCCCATGTTTTGCGTTTCGCGTGGTTTCTCGGTCGCGCTGCCCGGCATGGGGCCCCAGGCTGCGCCTCCCAGCTCCGGATCGTGGTGAGCGCGATAAACCTGGCGCCCCAGATACCATCCCAGGACACCGCCGACAAAGACATCAGAGGGAAAATGCTGCCGTCCTGTGACGCGCGTGAGCGAGATAGTTGAGGCCAGCCCATAAGACAGGAACTGGGTGAGCGGTCCCGGATATTCATGCGCCATCACGGTGGCGATAGACCAGGCAATGGCTGAATGCTCCGATGGGAACGAAGCTCCCCCCTCGAAAAACCCTCCATGCCCGTTCCCCTCGAGCGGACGCTCGCGCTGGGTAATACCTTTGAGCGCATAAGTGATGGCGGTGCTGTTCACGACTGTCTCTGTGGCCAGGAATCCGGCTTCGCGCAGGTGCTCATTCTTGGTAAAGCGCCCCCAAAGATAAGATCCGCCGGCAGCGCCGATCATCGCATAGACGCCGTATTGCGAGATGTCATTGCTGTGCTTCAATTGGTGGGGTTGGTCAGGCACTTGTTTGGAAAGCCAACTGTCAGTCGCGATGAGCAGGCTGGTGAAACCGGCGAAAGCCGCGAATGGTTTTATGGTTTTCGAGTTTAAGTTTCTTCCGCTGGTCCAGAATGTCTTCTGGTCGGAAGCGAGATGCTTCACCAACGGCCATCCAACCTCGTTTTGCGGATCGGTCCCCGGAGGCAGCCAGCCCCGGTCCCCGCCGCCGGCATTCGCTTCCACCGGCTGCGGTCGGGGAGGAATCACGCAAATTTGCGCCGGCGTCGAGTCCTGCTGGCACGCAGAGGATGTAGCCGGGTGAGCCTGCGTCTGCGCCGTCGCCACAACCACGCTGCTCAGATAAATTCCCGACAAGAACAACCTGGCAATACGCAACCTGACGGCTCCCAGACCAAGACGGATGTCGCGAATTGAATCCCAAAGCGCGCAGCTATACAAACGAAACTACTTCCGGCAATCGCTCCCAGGCCGTAACCCCGCCGCATTGTCCTGGCAAAGATCTCAGGATGAATCGGCTCGCAAGGCGCTCCAAAGTCACGCGCGTATCTCCAGCATTCTCGCGGATGATTATGGCTTGAAGTATGCAACTGTGAGCGCCACCGAGGTGGCAATTTGCGCCGCCTGCAGGGTCGTCGCCCAGTTTCGGGTTCCGATCTTAGGCGCCTTTTCCGGAACGACGATGGAATCACCCGGCTTCAAGGCGGCGCTCATCGGGCTACCCCCCCACCATCCGGTTCCTCCGTTGTTTTTTGCAGCCAGCACGGATCCGTCAGCCCGAACCACGAAAACAGCTTGTTTGTCGGCGATCTGGGTTAACCCTCCTGCCTGGCTTAAGTACCATTGCGCGCTTCTGCCGGGGAGATAGCTGATGGCGGTCTGGTTGTACACCTGGCCGGACACCATCACGTAGTTCGCTTTCTTGGGGATCAGGAGCACATCTCCGTCGCGTAAGGGCACATCGGCAGCGCTATTTTTCAAGCGACTGATATCGGTCGGGATGTGAACCACGACGCGGCCAATCGGCACCGTCGCTTCGAGCTGGGTGAGTGTGGTTTCGGTCTGGGCGATGGCTGTCAGTTTGGCGTTTTTCTGATCCGGATCGGTTTCGGGAAGCGCTTTCAGATTTCGCTGCTCCGCTTTTATTCGCTGGACCAGAGCCATGTGAGAGCTCATTTCGATCTCCCGCACTTCGCGCCTCATCAGCACCGCGCCGTAAGGGAATGCTTCGGGAGAGAACCCGCCCGCCCGTTGCAGCAGAGAGCTTAGCTTTTCGCCGGGCCGGATACCGTAGGCTGCGGGATGCTGAATTTCGCCGCGCACGCTGGCGGATGCGCCAATGTCATTCCAGCCTGGCGCTTCGCGAACTGTGAGCACGTCGCCGTCCCGCAGTTGAAGGTTGTCGCTGCCCTCTCCGGTCAGGGCGGCCGAGAGTGCAATGGGCAAATTTTCATTCGAAGTGCCGGGCGCTTCGCCGACCTGGTAGCGGGTGAGATCGGCGCTCTGCGGGTCCGCGCTTCTTTTAAGTCCTCCGGCCACTTGCACCAGATCCTCTACATGCATGTTCGAGGTGAGCGGATAACGGCCGGGCTTTGCCACCTCGCCTTTGACATACACGGTCGGCGGATCGACTTGTGCAGGATTGCGGTGCACCAGAACGCGATCGCGCGGCTCAAGAAGAAGATTATCGACAGAATTTCCAGCCAGCGCTCCGGCAAGATTCACGCTGTGAATGGTCATGGTTCCGTCGGTGTGGGTGCGGAAGAGTTGCGCGGAATCAAGGCCGGCCTCGGTTGAAACTCCGCCCGCCAGATAGATCGCGTCACGCAGACGCACTTGCCCGGAAGTGCGGTATTTACCCGGCGAGTGGACTTCGCCGCCCACCCAAACCGTTGGAGCCTGCTCGAAATCGAAGCGGCTGAAAATGCGCACGGTATCGAGCGGTTGCAGCTTCGGAGACTCTGCCGGATTGGCGAGCGCCGCGGAGAGGTCAAAACTCTCAACGCTGGGGCGGAAGTCCGGCGCGTTCAACCGGACAATCTCGCCATAATGACCCGCCGGCTCAGGCAGCAAGTCGCTGTATGAAGCGATCAGGTCGGTGAGCTTCATTCCGTCATGATAGGAATAGCGTCCTGGGCGCAGGACGTGTCCCTGCAGATAGATGGCTTTCTCGTTGTAGGAAGCGATGGGGAAGATGTGAATCTGGTCGCCATCCTGGATCTTGAAGTCGCTGAGCTGCTGGGCAACGTTCGCGGGGTTTCCCTCGGAAGATAAATCGAGGGTCAGCATGGTCCGCTTCTCGTGGGCTTGCACCCGCTGCAACTCAACGTGTTGCAGGGCCGCAGCCGGCAATATTCCGCCTGCCAGATCCAGCACATCCGACAGTGAGCGTTCGCCATGCAATTCGTAGATGGCTGGACGTCGCACCATGCCGCTGACCGTGACCTGCTCGCCGATGGGAGGGACCAGCAGGGAGTCTCCGTTTTCGAGGCGCTTGAGGTCAGAGCCGACGCCGTGCAGCAGCAGGTCGTAGGCGTCCACTTCCTCGACCAGTTGCTTGCCGCGATAGTGCTTCAGATTGCGCAGCGAGCCGCGCGGCGTAACGCCTCCCGCCGCGAACAGGGCATTGATCGGGCTGGAAAGCGAACTGATGTCGTAAGCGCCGGGCTCGGCAACTTCTCCGACTACATAGACGCGAATGGTTCGCAGCCGGGAGAGCGAGACATCCGCCGAAACGTTTCGAAATTGGGTGCGGAGCAGGGTTTGCACCGACTCCTGCACCTCTCCCAGCGTTCTGCCGCTTACCAGCAGCGGCCCGGCCTCCGGCAAATTAATCCGGCCCTCTCGATCCACCGACCGAACCATACGCTGTGAGACGGCTCCCCAAAGGTTGATCGACAAGCCGTCTCCGGGCCCAACCACGTAATCGGGCCCGACCGGCAGGTCCATGGGAATCGCGTCCATAGCACGCGTGCCGTTCTGGAAAATATCCATTCCGAAACGCGCCGGCTCACGATCCCTTTGAGCCGCCTGCACGTACATGTCGTAGAGCGAGGGAATGTCGGCGTAGGGACTGTTCTTGTGGACCATGGTCACGGGCGCGAGATCCCGATCTTCCATGGCTGAGCCCCGGCGTCCGAGCGGCAACCGCGAGGTGCGACTCATGGTCGGGCTGGAGGCACTGGCTAATTCGGAACGATTGGGCGCCGCCGATCCAAGGGCATCGTCGAGGCTGCCATGTTGTCGCAGGCTGTCCAGGGCATCCAGTCCCGAGGAGGGCGTATTCCCGCCCAAGCCGCCGGGCGCGCGGCTGGAAAGATCCGATCCTGACAGGGAAGCAGGTTCAAACGTTGACGCGGCACGAGGTTCGGAATCATCGGAGCCCATAGCCGTACGCAAGGTGCGGGTTGGGGCGGCGGGCGAGAACTGATCGGGCGAGGACGGAAGAGGAGCTTCAGGCCCAGAATTCTCATTGGGCTGCGTACCCCTGCGTGGGTGGTCCTGCACCGATCCTGAATCATTGCAGTTGGGCTGACTTCGAGGATCGCAATTCGTGCGCTCGAGCGCAGGCGCTTGACGGTCGCGATTGTTATCAGACCCTTCGCCCATCTGCGATTGCTGATCTTCGCGATCTTTGCGTTGTGCCAGAACGTGGATGCGCTCTTTCAATGTCAGGTCCTGCTCTTTGGCAATGTCAGAGTCCGGATTTACGCTGGGCAGCAGGTAGCCGTAGCGCTGCACCAGTCGTGTTGCCACGGAGCGGAAGGCGACGTCGCGATCCAGGCGATCGAAAATCGCCTGGTCTGTCAGCAAGCTGTCTTCGACAATCTGTCCATTGTTGGTCGCCTCGTTGGCCACCCAGGCTTTCAGTTCGACGAGGATTCCGGCATCCTTTAAAAGCACGGTTTGGAGTTGGTTCGAGGAAGCGGCAACGCGCTGCAGGTTTTCTTTGCCCAGATCGTAGGAATCGATGGAGCGGCGCGAAGGGGCGACATCCCGGGAATCGACGTGTCTCTGATCGCTGGCCTGATCTTGTCCCTCGATACCGAGGCACAACGTCAGACTGACAAGAGAAACGAGAATTAAGAATCTGCCTCGCAAAAACATCATTGCCGTATTCCTCAGATCGAATTCTTTTTCTGCGAACACAAGCTGGCCGAACCCCAGCGCAAAAACAGCTCCGCCCTCTCACTTACAGGGCAATCTGTGAGCTAACCCGTTGCGTGATAATCAGATAGAACAGAAAACCAAATTTTACTGCTCCGTTTGCCGACGGATGTTACTTGCTTCCAATGCGTTGACGATCACAGGTTCGAGGCCCCGCAAGGCGTTCATGATTCCTTGTTCGGAGTTTTCGATGCGGTTGGCCCGAATATCCACGTTGGCCCAATAAAAAATGCTGCTGTCGCGTTCCACCGCGAGAGCCAATATGCGCATGTGAGGGTAGCGGTCTAACAGGACGTCGCAGATACGCGGACGTTCCTCCGACTGATCCAAAGCAATGATGAGGAATTCGGGATGAGATTGATCGACTATGTCGGGAATAGAATTTTCGTCCTCGATCACACCGACAATCTCGATATCCGCCTGATCAGAGATGATGGCCATCACCAGTTCTCTCATCAGGCGCGGTCGGTTTGCCACCAATACCTTTATTTTCGCCACGCCGCACCCCCTGGAACATTGTGTGCCTACTACTTACCCGGGGACAGGTTCAATTAAGCATCAGAAATTGTTCGCCGACAATAGCCTGCTGAGTACCAAGGAATATTTTCCAAATTCGAAAAGTACCGCGGAAATCAAAGCGCAGTACCAGAAAAGTACCGCCTCGCTGCGAGCGCTGTTCCTGGATTATTTGCCGGTCGCTTCCTGAATATGGCTTGATTTTGCTTTCTGCGCCCACAAGCGAAAAAGCTCCAGTCACGAAGGACGCGACGGGGCGAGAAGAAAACGTTCGAATGTGGCGGGCATTTAAACCGGCAGGAAGCCCTGGGTGCGGCACACTTCCACGGCGGACAAGCGATCCCGGACGCCGACCTTGCGAAGAACCCGATGAACATGGTTCTTAACAGTTTGCTCGGACAAGCCCAGATTTGAAGCGATTTCTTTATTTGTGAAGCCCTCCCCGATCATCTCCACCAGCTGCTGTTCCCGCCGCGTAAGTCCAAACTGCTGCCTGATCGAAAAATTCGGGAAGCGGGCTCGTTGATGAGCCACGTAATCGAACAGCGTCTGGCACAACTCAGGTGGACAGATGGCGCAGTTGTTGGCTACGGAGCGCACGGCAGCCGCAAGGTCGGCGGCCGTGGCGTCTTTCAACAAATATCCGGAAATTCCTTCCTGTACTGCCCGGAGAAACAATTCACTATCGAGCTCGACCCCTATCATGATTATTTTCAATGAGGGGATGGATTCGCGGATAGCGCGGACGAAAGCCAGGCTGGCGGCAACATCGATAAGATCGAATAACAGAACGCGAGCAGACACGGCAGCAATCGCATCAGGAACCGCAGGCGACCAGGTTGCCGCTCCAACCACGGCGATCCCATTTTTCTTGTTCAGGATCCGCGTCAGGGCTTCCCGCAGCAGGCGATTTTCCGCCAGCAGAAAAACAGGGATGCTCACATCACTCATCGAGATCAACCTTCACTTCTACAGAATGCGTCGCCGTCGCTGGTTATCAATAGCTTACTCATAGGTAGGGGATTGTGCGTGTTTACTTTTCCACAGCCCCGAGCTATGAAGCTGTAGTTGCGCCCCGCCATGTCGGCTTTGTTTAAGTGTGGATTGGATGCAGATGGTAAAGACGTAAGAAGGCGGTGAATCAAAAATAAATAAGTACTTCCATGAAGGCTTGTAACTGCATGCCAACAAGTCGTTTACGGTGTATGGCCACCAGATTGTAAGCCACATGGTCAAATGCACGGCCGGCAGCTTGGGCTGGGGGTGGGATCGCCGCCGCGGCTCGAGGGTCACCGGTTACCGGAAGCGGTCCGGGATTCAGGATGGTTCAACCTGGACCGACAGGGCAGAGGATGAAGCCGTGTCTAGACGCGCGGCAAGAATGCCTTGAGCGGGAAGCGATAGTGAATTCCTGCTCATCTCGGTGCGGGCTCGAAGAGACTCGCAATTCTCATGCTCGGATATCCCAGGCCTGATCTGCACGACGAGCAATATCCCCGTGCCAGTAGTTTCAAAATTGAAGGTTAAAGCGCGTGAGCGAAGCCATGCAAGCCGTTCGAAGGCGGGCAAACGAGGCCGCGCGCGCGGAATCCTCCACTCCTCTCGTCTAAGACAGATGACTACGAAGTTCCACATGAGCAGCCATTTCGAGATCCTCGCCGGTTTACGGCATTGATGAGTAAAACTTTGTAAAGCCGAGATTTCTAACCCGGTTGGGAATGTAGATTATTAACATGGGGCAAAAGGATATGAGCAAATGGCCAGCATGAAGGCGATCACGCGCAGGCTGTCGATCTTGGCTTTCTGGGTGTCCGTGGCCTGTTGCACGGGAATGGTTCCGGTCTGCCTGGCAATCCCATCGAGCGACCAGGCACCGGAGACGTCCGGAGCAAGCGCCAATGTAAAGCATATCGGCGCCATCAAGGCGATTGCCGGGAGCGTCATTACGCTTACGCCGGATTCCGGAGCGGAAATCACGGTCAGGGTGCAGGATTCAACCCGCATTGTGCGGATCGCGCCGGGCGAGAAGACGCTGAAGAATGCCACTGCAGTTCAGTTGCAGGACTTGCAGGTGGGTGACCGGATTCTGGTGGCAGGCAAGTCCTCGGACAATGCCGCCGCGATGACGGCTGCTTCCATCGTGGTCATGAAACGCACCGACGTCGAAGCGCGCAAAGATCAAGACCGGCAGGACTGGCAGAAGCGCGGAGTTGGAGGACTGGTGAAGGCCGTGGATGCAGCGGCGGGCACGGTCTCGATTTCCGTCACGGGCTTCGGAGGTTCAAAGACGGTTGTCGTTCGCGCCTCCAGGGACACCGTCATTCGCCGCTACGCGCCGGATTCGATGAAGTTCGACGACGCGAAGCCCAGCACGCTGCCCGAGATTCAGCCCGGCGACCAGTTGCGGGCGCGCGGCAATCGCAGTGCCGACGGCGCCGAACTGGCGGCGGAAGAAATTGTTACGGGAAGTTTTCGAAATGTGGCCGGGGTCGTCAATTCAGTTGACGGAGCCGCTGGAATGCTGGTTGTCCAGGATTTGTTGAGCAAGAAACCCGTGCAGATAAAAATTACACCCGACTCGCAGCTTCACCGGCTGCCACCGGAGATGGCGCAGCGTATCGCGATGCGACTGAAGGCGGCGATGGCCGGCATGGGAGCAGCGCCGGCGGGCGGTCCTCAGGGCGCCGGTGCGAATCCTGCCGGTGGAGGCGCACCTGCGAGGGTACCTGCTGACGCTCTCCCAACCGGAGGCGGTGCCATGGGCTCAGGAATGCGTGCTGGCGGGGCGCCGGATTTTCAGCAGATGCTTGGCCGCATGCCGGCCGCGACCGTGGCCGATCTCCACAAAGGCGATGCGGTGATGATCGTGGCCACGTCAGGAACGCCCTCGGGAGGAGCAACCGCGATCACCCTGCTGAGCGGCGTTGAGCCGATTCTGCAAGCCGCTCCGAATGGGAGCCAGGCCATGATGCTGGCGCCATGGAGTTTGAGCGCGCCAGCCGGCGGCGACGCCCTTGGTCAATAGGCGGGCGATTCCACAGGCCCCCCTCGCAATCCAATGCTTTTCAATGCCGATGTCTACGAGGAAATTGGAATATTGAATGAGAGTTGAAAAATACGCAGGTTTATTAATTCTTTTGTCGCTGCTTGTATTCTCGGGCATTGCGCTGGGCCAGGGGCCGTCTGGAGCTCTGCGCGGGCAAGTCACAGATCCATCCGGAGCCGCTGTCACCAATGCGTCGGTGGTGATGACGCCGGCGACAGGTTCTCCGATCACCGTTCAAACCAATGCGCAGGGCATGTATGAATTCAAAGCGCTGCCGCCGGGAAAATACACGTTGAATGCGATTGCCCAGGGCTTCACCGTCTATGAAAACGACAGCGTAGAAATTGCGGACCAGCCGCTGCGGCTAAATGTTGCGCTCACCATTGCGGTGGAACAGCAGAAGATCCAAGTCTCGGACACGGCCCCGACCGTGGACGTGAATCCGGCGAACAATGCCGGGGCGGTCGTGCTTTCCGGTAAGGAACTTGAGGCGCTCCCCGATGATCCGGATGAGTTGCAGTCTGATCTCGAAGCTCTTGCCGGTCCCGCGGCTGGTCCCAACGGTGGGCAGATGTATATTGACGGCTTTACCGCGGGCCAGCTGCCGCCCAAGGCCTCGATTCGCGAGATCCGGATTAACCAGAATCCATTTTCTTCGGAATACGACAAGCTGGGTTACGGACGGATCGAAATCTTTACCAAGCCGGGAACCGACAAATATCACGGACAGTTTTTTGTGAATGGAAACGATTCGTCTTTCAACGCCACGAATCCCTTTGCGGGTCCGGAACAGGGCTACTATTCCACGCAGTACAGTGGAAATATTGGCGGGCCACTGGGAAAAAAGGCTTCGTTTTTCTTTAACGTCGAGCGGCGGAATATCAACGATCTCGCGGCCATCAATGCCATCACGCTCGATCCCACGGACATTAACAACACGATTCCGTTCACGGACGCGGTTCCCAATCCGCGGACCCGCACCAACATCGGTCCGCGTTTCGACTATCAGGTCAGCAAGAACAACACCTTTACCGCACGCTACCAGTACTTCCGCGATGCGCAGGACAATGACGGTATTGGACAGTTCAACCTGGAGCCCCAGGCGTACAACTCGGAGTCGGTCGAACATACGCTGCAGCTGAGCGACACCCAGGTGTTTGGCTCGAAAATCGTCAATGAAACGCGCTTCCAATATCTTCGGGAGAGCGACAGCCAGCTGCCCGTCGGCACAACGCCGGGTGTGAATGTGCTGGGAGCGTTCACCACTGGCGGCAACCACCAGGGCACGATCCGCGATCGTGAGGATCATTACGAGTTCCAGAACTACACGTCGCTGGTTCACGGCACTCATATTTTCAAATTTGGGGGCCGCCTGCGCGCGCTCCGCGATGACAGCTTCTCGGAGTCCGGATTCAACGGCACGTTCATTTTTTCATCGCTGGATTCTACCCAGGACACTCCGTCGAATCCGAATTGCGATATCGCCGCCAATCCTGCGACGCCCTGCCCCATCTCGTACCAGTACGCGGTGCAGCAACTGGTCACTCCGGGCGGAATTCCGTATGCCACGCAGCTTTCCTTTACCAGCGGACTCCCCAACGCGGAAGTGACGACGTACGACGCGGGCCTCTATGCCCAGGATGACTGGCGGGTGAGGTCGAACATCACGCTCAGCGCGGGATTGCGTTTTGAAACTCAGAACGATATTCACGATCACGGCGACTGGGCACCGCGGCTGGGACTGGCGTGGGGGATCGGCGGCAAGAATTCGGCGCCGAAGCTGGTTTTGCGCGGGGGCTTCGGAATGTTTTACGATCGATTCGAGTCGGAACAGCTTCTGCAAGCCGAGAGATTAAACGGAATTACTCAGCAACAATTCGTCATCAACAATCCCACATGCTTTCCGGGTGAAGGGGTGGCGCTCGATCTTGCCACCTGCGGCACGGCCAGCGCGAACACGACGCCGACGGTGTACCGCGTCGATCCCCGGCTGCACGCTCCTTACACGCTGCAGTCGGCGATCAGCGCCGAGCGGCAACTCAGCAAGGCGGCGACGCTTTCGGTCACCTATCTGAATTCACGCGGCTTCGACCAGTTCCTCACCCGCAACGCCAATGCTCCGTTTCCGGGGACGCCCGGCAGCACAATTCGCCCGCAGCCCGGGGCCGGCAATATTTATGAGTACGTGTCGGAGGGCAACTTCAAACAGAACCAGCTGATCGTCAATAGCAACGTCCGGCTGGGAACCAAGGTGCAGTTGTTTGGTTTCTACACTTTGAATTACGCCAACGGCGATGCGGCCGGGGTTTCGACCTTTCCGTCAAATTCCTACAACATCAGCCAGGACTATGGCCGCAGTGCGTTTGATACGCGTCATCGCATTTTTTTCGGCGGGACCATCGCGTTGCCCTACCTGTTCCGGCTCAGCCCGTTCATGGTGGCGAGTTCCGGTTCGCCTTTCAACATTACCTCGCCCAATGATTTGAATGGAGACTCAGTGTTCAACGATCGTCCGGGCTTTATTTCTTCAGCGACTTGCGCCACGACGGCAATCAGTCCAGCGGATGCCAACGTTTACTGCACGCCGATCGGAACCTTTGACGCCCGGCCCGATTTGTCTCCGACGGCGCAACGAGTTTTGCCCATCAATTACGGCACGGGCCCGGCGCACTTCACATTGAATTTGCGCTTGACCAAAACCTTCGGATTTGGCGCCAAGACAAAAGGATTCACGCCGGGCCAGGGCGGCCCCGGGGGTCCCGGCGGCCCGGGTGGTCCCGGTGGCGGTTCGCGAGGCGGCGGAGGTCCCCGCGGTCCTCTGTTCGGTGGAGGTCCAAGCGGCGGCGGATCGGCGAGCTCCGACCGGCGTTACAATCTCACTCTCGGGGTTTCAGTGCGCAACGTTTTCAACAATGTGAATACCGCGAATCCAAGCGGCATTCTGGGCTCGCCATTTTTCGACGTACCCAATGCGCTGCAGGGCGGCCCGTTCTCGAGTGGCGCGGCCAACCGGCGGCTCGATCTGCAGGCCACGTTCAGCTTCTGATGGGATGAGTGGTCAGTGGGGAAATATAGTGGCGGAGAGAGAGGGATTTGAACCCCCGATACCCTTTCGAGTATGCCGCATTTCGAGTGCGGTGCCTTCAGCCACTCGGCCATCTCTCCGCGGGGTTTCCCGAACATTTTAGCAGGTGCGTGCCTGGGTTACGCGTAATGCGACGCTTAGAGATTCCCGCCATATCCTTCGACAGTTCAGGGTGACTGCTAGGCGGGATCGAAATGGCCTGGCAGCAATTCGCATCGCACTTGCTGGCCACAGCCTTCAACCAGCGGCAGCTTCGCGGCGCGAGCGAAAAAAAGACTGCAGGATCTCCGCGCAGCGGCCCGCGAGAACCCCCCCGCGTATCTCCATGCGATGATTGAGGCCTGGGTGATTCAGGACCTGCATCACGGAATGGATGGCTCCGGCCTTAGGGTCGTCAGCTCCATAGATCAGACGTTTTAGCCTGGCGTGGACCAGCGCGCCTGCGCACATGGCGCAGGGCTCGATGGTGGCAAACAGTTCACATCCTTCGAGGCGGTGATTGCCGAGGGAAGCGGCAGCCTGGCGCAGGGCCACGATCTCGGCGTGCGCCGTGGGATCGGAATCGGTGAGATTGCGATTGCCGCCGCGTGCGATGATTTTGCCCTCACACACGACCACTGCGCCTACCGGAACTTCACCGGCTTCCAGGGCCCGCTGGGCGGCGCGGAGAGCCTCCTCCATAAATAGTTCGTCGGTGGTGGGAGAAATTTCCACGTAGCCAATCTTACTCCGGTGGGTGGCCCGTCCAAGTTTCGCTTGGGCGGGGATCTTTGTCGCAGGAATTCCGAGCACAAGAAAATGTGGAATTGTTCTGACGGCGCATCACAGCCCTCGCAAAAAGTCCCGCCCAAGCAGAGCTTGGACGGGCCACCCTCGGGAATCGCACTAGACTACTGTGACGTGGACTTCCAGATACTCGGCTTTTATGACCGTATGGTTGGAGTCGCCCTGGTTGTTGGCGGTCCAGTGGGCCGTGAGATCGGCGGCCAGGGCGCGCTGGCCGGCTTCGTCGAGGCGCGCGAATGTCGTCTGCGTGGGGCCGAAATATTTTCTGAAGAAGGCAACTGTTTCGGAGGGCGAAAAAGGATAATCGAACAACAGCTCCTGCTTTGTAATCTTGAGGCGCCCTTTTCCGCCGAAGCGGTCGGTCACGATCTTTTCGTCTCCCCATAACAAAGGCGAGGGTATGCCGGGCGGTGGCGGAGAGTGCTGGGCGGTGATGCGGAACATCTGGCCCACGAAGCCAGTGGGAGTCCAGTTGCCCATGGCGATCAGGCCGCCCGGACGGCAGACTCGCAGCAATTCCGCGGCCACCAGTTCGGGACGGGGCGCGAACATGGCGCCGAACATTGAGAGCACGACCTCGAAGCGGGCGGCTTCGAAGGGAAGTTTTTCGGCGTCTCCTTCGATAAATTCAATCTTTAGATTTTCCTCGGCGGCGCGTTTTCGGGCCTGTTCGAGAAGGTTGGGAGCGAGGTCGAGGCCGATGACTTCAGCTCCGGCGCGCGCGGCTGGAATTGACTGGTTCCCGGTGCCGCAGGCCACGTCGAGAACTTTCGTGCCGGGTTTGAGATTGATCCGCCGGATGAAGCCTTCGGCTTCGGCGGCATTCAGTTTTGCAATCTGGCCGAAATCGCCGGCCATCCAGGTGGCGCGCAGGCGCTGTTTTAACTCCGAGAAACCGTCCGGCAGACTCGCCATGATCGCCTCCTGCGTCAGATTTTCAACGACCCGATTATATGGGAAAAAGATGCAGCAATGTGGGCGCGAGCGTCCTGGCTGGTGCGGGAGCGAGACGGGCGAGGACGTCTTCCGTTGTGTTTCGTTCTGACTACTGGTTGGCTCCGACAATCTTGCTTTCAACGTGAGTGTGCTCGAACGCTTTATTCTCGAGAGATACGGTCATGGTGCGATTGAAGACGAAAAAGACACGAATGCGAAATTCGCTGCCGAGAGAAGTGGGGAACCAGGCTCCATCGTCCTGCCGGCGGTAGTGAACCGCGAATCCAATGCCGGGGAGGTCAATCCCCATGAACGTGCGAACGCCGAAGGGCAGCGCACGTGACAGCCTGGTAAATACGTAAACCGGCTGAAATTCATGTGCGTCAATGTAGGCCTCGCCAGACCAATCGGTGTCTTCGTCATCTTTCGGCGTAAACGCCAGATGAAAAACGGCCCTGCCTTCGAACGGTTCCTGGTCGATGAGACGAAACTTGTAGTTTTTTTGTTCGTCGCTGGTGAGAGGGAACAGGTCGCGGGCCAGGCCATCTTTCGAGTCATCGCGGATGAGGTCGTCGCGGAAGTCGTGGACCAGTTCGCCATCGGTGCTTTCGGCTTCGGGGGCGGGCTCGCCGCTGAAATCCACGTACCTGCCTCCGTGCCAGTAGCGGCCTGTGAGTTGCTGCAGGACCCTTTCCGTGTGGTCGGGCTTGGGGACAACGCGGTAGTCAGCCGTTTCTTCGCGCAGGACCTTCCCGTTTTTCTTTCTGGAAGTTACCTTGATGTGTTGCTGGTAGATGTACTGGCTGCGCAGCTTTTCGCTGCTGTCCTGGTTCGCGGCTACGCGAGCCATGATGGCGTCGGCGGTTGGGGAGTCGGCAGCTATGGCCGGCCGCAAGCAAAGAGTGGCAAGGAAAACGATTGCGATCGGGCGGAGCTTCGCCATACATGCACCTGAGACTATTTACGCATGTTGTGAGCTGCGGGTTCCGATTAGTTTGGCGGATGGGCGGAGCTTTGCTCCGCCGGGCGGGTGGGGGCACCCGCCCCTACGTGGGCGGTTTTAGCTTTCCAGCTGGACTTGGAGGATTTCTCCGGGCAGGCGGCTCATTCTTCCCCGGGCGGAGGCTTCGCTGGGTTCAATGTGGACCCGGGTGCGGGGCTTCTCGAACGGGGTATCGTCAGAGAGCATTCTTTCCATACGGATCCCGAGGGTACGTTCCAGCTGGTGTAAATCGGAGCGCTGTTCGCGGCCGTAGAGAGTCGAAGCTACGCCTAATTCACCGGCGCGTCCGGTGCGGCCGACGCGGTGGATGAAGTTTTCCGCGACCTCAGGCAGGTCGTAGTTGATGACGTGGGCGATGTCCTGTACGTGAATGCCGCGAGAGGCCAGATCGGTCGCGACCAGGATGCGGTAGCGTCCCTGCTGAAATCCGGTCAGGGCCGCGGTGCGCTGGGACTGCGAGCGGTCGCCGTGAATCATGGCGGCAGCGAAACCTTCGCGATTCAGGTTCTTGGCCAGGCGTTCGGTGCCGCGCTTGGTGCGGGCGAAGACCAGGCAACGTCCGGTTTCTTTCGAAAGCAGGCGGTGCAGCATTTCCTGTTTGCGGTCGGCGGCAACTTCGAAGGCCTGCACGCGAACGTTTTCAGAAGGCTTAAGAGTGGAGCCGAAGGCCAGGCGTACCGGGTTTCGGGTGTAGTCGCTGACCAGATGCGCGACCGACGCTTCGAGGGTGGCCGAGAAACACATGGTCTGGCGATCCTTGGGCAAAGCCTTGGCGATCCTGCGCAAAGCGGGGAGAAAACCCATGTCGAGCATGCGGTCGGCTTCGTCGAGGATCAGGACCTGCAAGGTCTGAAAGTTGATCAGGCGGCGATCGAGGAAGTCTTCGAGGCGGCCCGGCGTGGCCACGACCAGGCGAGCTCCGCGGCGTAACGTCGTCAGCTGGTTTCCTTCGGCTAATCCGCCGACGACCAGGGCTGCGGGCGAAAGCTTGCTGCCCCGCAAGGCGTTGTACTGGTCGACCACCTGCATGGCCAGCTCACGCGTCGGCACGAGGACCAGGGCGGCGATTCCCGATTTTCCGGCATCCGGCTTTGCGGGCTGTAGAAGGCGCTCGATGACCGGAATCAGAAAGGCCAGCGTCTTGCCGGTTCCAGTCTGAGCGGTGGCGAGCACGTCCTTGCCGGCGAGTGCCTGCGGAATGGCCGCGGCTTGCACCGGGGTCGGGATGGAAAAGTTGAGGGACGACAATCTCTCCTGCGTGTAGGGGGAGAGGGGTAGTTCGGTGAAACTCTGCATTATTGGTTATTCTCTTTTTCTGTTGGCGGAAGCGATCGCGGCGCGCACACGAGCTTCCGGGCGAGCACAGCAACTTGCATTGGCCATTCTTTGTTTTCAGTGTTTTTACTTATTACGCCGAAGACGAACGGAGGAAAATTAGGCGGGAATTCAGGTACAAACCAGAGCAACCGCACCACAACCGTGGTATTAGACGCAACGACAGTATAGCACGTGGAGTGGGAAGTTCCTGCGATTCGGGGTGACTTTGGTGATGCGGGGGAGAGTAATCCATTGTTTTCAGTGCGCCATCACTTCTGGCGTGTGGGGTTAATGGCACGCAACTTTCGTAAAATCGCGATTTTCACTCATTGATCCTCGAAAGTGAAGGATCGGCGGGGGCCATGATGATCAGTGTAAACGCCTGGTTGGAAAGTTACTTCTGTCCCTCTTCAAGACTGTCGCCCGTCTGGTGCTCCATGATCTGGAAGCGAATGAAGTCGTGGATCGCAGCCAGCGCGATCGGGTTAGTAGACTGAATGCGTACGCGTCCGCCCAAGGGAGTCTCTTCATATTTGTAGGTAATCTGGGATTTCATCAGGGTCATCGTTGTCGCACCGGGCGGAATGCCGTCATGAATAAACATCGGGGCGGAGAAGTCGCCATTCCCAAACATCTGGGCGATATGCGATAGGTGCATCCGAATCGCTTCAACGTTTGTCTTGTCAGTGGAGTCGTTCACGTTCACTTCAATCGCTCCGCCGTCAACGGCCATCCGAAAGTGGTGAGTCGTCTTGTCGTACGGGAACCCCATCGCTTGATCCCCATGGCTTTCCACGACAGCATGATGGGCCTGAGATCCATCGTGCATCGGGCAATTCTTCATCGCATCGTCCCGCTTTGCGTCTTGAGAGAAAGCCGACAGTGCGAGCCCAACGAGAACGGCGGCAAAATATTTCATGGCCTGGGTCTCCTTTTGAAATTGTTGGCTAATTTGAGCTTGGGCTTATCGGCGAGGGAATGAAGTAGCATCGCCTTGTCGCCCGGCGGAGTCTTCTTTTGCTTCTTGCGCCATTCCCGGACCAGTTGACGCATGTAGATTTGGGTTCGGCGGAGTTCCTGAATCTGCGCTCCGAGGGAGCGCAGCTTTTCCTCGGTCAACTTGAGCACGCGATGGCAGGGAGCGCCGCCATTGTCACGTGTTCGGAGAATCTCGGCCAGTTCGCTGAGGGAAAAGCCAAGTTGGAGAGCCCGCTGCGTAAGCTCAACCCGCCGAATCGCGCTTGGGGAATAGCGGCGGTAGCCACTCTCCGTCCGGTCCGACTTGGGCAGAATCCCGAGTCGCTCATAGTGGCGGAGCGTGTCCGCACTGAGGCCGGTCAGGCGTACAAGCTCTCCCGATCGCATGGAGGAAGAAGTCACCAGACCAGTATGAACCCTTGAACCGGTTCCAGAGTCAAGCGCTGTTCAGCCGGCGCAACATTGCCATTACGCTCATTCCCTCTGAGCAGTTCTTTGTTTATCAAGCGCGTCGATAACTTTGGGGTAGCGCCGCTTGCCCGCTAGGGAACGTGGGTCTGTGCGCTTAGATAGCGCAGCGCTTGATCGAGGCATGATTCCAGGTTTTCGTCAGTGTCGATGACGAGTTTAGGGAGCTCGATCGGTTCCCATGCCTTGCGGATTTCGCGATAGAGGTCCGGGGTTCGATTGGCGGCGAGGTGGCTTTTTGCCGCCACTGCTTCCGCGATGCGTCCGAGTGCGTTGGCCTCTGAACAGACGCATTCCAGCATTGCCCATGTGGTCCCAACTTGCGAACAGAATTCGATGACGCGCTCGCGCTGATAACGGCGCGAGAAGGGGCGGCCATCCAGCAGAACGTGGAGAGCAGGATGTTTGGACAGCAATTGGGCTGCGGTTTGAAGCATGATCTGCTGGCAGAAATCGTCCTGCAACAGCGAATACTCGACATATTCCGGTGGGAAGATCGAGGCTCGAATTGAGTCCTTGTCGAGAACCGCGCCCGGAAGCCGCTGCGCGAGGGCTCGCGCCAGTGTGCTCTTTCCTGTCCCCGGGAGGCCTGCGATGATGACGATCATAAGAAAACTTCTTCGGCAACGACGTATGTCATCGGTTCGGCGGATTGAGTGACGTACTGCATCTGGCGCGCGAATAGAAGCCCAACCAACACACCGGCTGCAACAGCGCCAATTTGTGCGCGCCGGAGGATTGATTTCATGCGGGAGTTGTCTACTGCGTGTCGGCGCCTAAGATTTAAATTCAAAAACAAACCCTTCACTCTCCGCGTTCGTAGGGGATTTTAACGTCACCCCTACATGGTTCTCTTTACTTCAAATCTTTTTTCGAACTATTTCAATCCGATTTCAATCTGAATTCACTCACACCCCGTATCCCTACCAGTGATGACTTAACTCTTCCGGAAGGGTATTCGATTGTTATGGACAAAATCTTAGAATTAATCAAGAAGGCGCACTCGCGCCGAAGCTTCATGGCGGGGGCGGGAGTTGCTGGCGCTACGGCGGTGCTAGCCGGTTGCGGCGGCAGCTCTACCAAACCCACGACTCCTCCTCCTACTCCGACGCCCGGCATTACGGACGCGGACGTCCTCAATTTTGCTCTCAACCTCGAATACCTGGAAGCCGAATTCTATTTACGCGCCACTACTGGGCAAGGACTATCAGGTACAGATGCGGGCTCAGGCGCGGGCGCCGTTACCGGGGGTTCCATGGTCACGTTTCCTACTGCGACCTTGCAGCAGTACGCGTTTGAAATCGCACAGGATGAACTGAACCATGTGCGTTTCCTGCGTCAGGCGCTGGGATCCGCGGCGGTAAGCCGGCCGGCGATTGATCTGACCAACAGCTTCAATGGTCTGGCGACGGCGGCCGGAATCGGCAGCGCTTTCAATCCTTTTGGCGATTCCAACAGTTTTCTGGTGGGAGCTTTTGTATTTGAGGATGTCGGGGTCACGGCCTATCACGGCGCCGCCGGCCTGCTCAAGGACAAGGGCAACCTGGGAGCGGCAGCCGGCATTATGGCGGTCGAGGCCTACCATGCCGCGGAAATTCGGACTCTCATCGTTGGTGGTTCCATTGCGAACCCGTCTGCGCCGTACCTTGACCTCGCCAACAAAGTGTCGGCGTTAAGAGCAACCCTGGGCGGCGGAAACGAAACGATGCTCAGTGCGACCTCGATTGTGGCTGCGGATTCCACGAACGCGATCGCGTTTGACCGAACTACCGACCAGGTACTGCACATTGTTTATGGATCCGGGGCGGGCGTAGTCACCAAGGGTGGCTTTTTCCCAAATGGAATGAACGGCACCATCAAGGCGACTGCCGCCTAAAAGGACAAGCAAATCATGGAAACCAAAAGCAACGATAAAAGCATGCCTCGTACTGAGACCCAGATTCTCGATTCGATTATTTCCAATCGCCGCTCCCTGATCCGACTGGGCGGAGCAGCCCTGGCCGGCCTGGCGCTTTCCGGAATTGCCAACGCACAAGCCGCTGTCACTGACGCCGATATTCTTAACTTTGCCCTCAACCTGGAATACCTGGAGGCGGAGTATTACACCATCGCAACTTCAGGAATGACCATCGATCAAATGAGCATCGGCATCGACGGGACCGGCACGCAGGGTGGAGTGACGATCAAGAACAATTCCGCCGCGAGCGCAATGGTCCCATTTGCTACGCCAGCCTTTCAGTCCTATGCCAAGGAAACGGCGGACGAAGAACGGAAGCACGTTTCATTCCTGCGCAACGCTCTGGGGACGGCGGCCGTGGCTCAACCTGCCATCGATCTGGTGAACAGCTTCAACGGATTGGCGGCTGCTGCAGGCATTGGTGCTGCGTTCGATCCGTTTGCGAACGAGATCAACTTTCTACTCGGGTCGTACGTGTTCGAGGATGTGGGCGTTACCGCTTACCACGGAGCAGCCGGCCTGATTACAACTCCGGCTTACCTGGACGCGGCAGCCGGCATTTTGGCGGTCGAAGCCTACCATGCCGGATTGATCCGCACGGTCCTGTACGGACTGGACGCGGCGACTCCGGCGGCGGGTATCAACGCCACCGCGACCAAGATTTCCGCTGCCCGCTCGGCTCTGGATGGCACGAACAACGATGACGTCGGGCTCAGCGTCACCGTCAACTCATTGGGATCGGCTTCCACGATCGTGAACGCCGATATCAATTCAATCGCATTCAGTCGTACGACCGCGCAGGTTCTGTCGATTGTCTATGCGGGCGGTTCGGGCAGCGGAGGATTTTTCCCCGCCGGATTGAACGGCACAATCAAGTAGGGTTCCCGGCTTGTCCGCCGCATGCGATACCGGCGCGGTGGACAAGTCCGGTGCACATTCATTCAGATTGACGAAGTTGGCAAAGACCGAGGGCGTAAAAAGGAGATTTATGTTTGAAGGATTGTTTCAACCAATGCACCTGCTGGTAATTTTCGGAATCGCTTTACTTGTGTTCGGTCCGAAGAAATTGCCGGAACTGGGTAAGGGAATCGGCGATGGCATTCGCGGTTTCAAAGAAGCCATGAACCCGGAAGAGAAAAAGAAAATTCCAGCGTCGGATGCAATTTCGAGCGACCGGGCATAGAGGGGCGTTATGGGCGCAGAAATACTGATCGGACTCGCTGTGGCGTTTGTTGTGCTGGGGCCCGAGCGGATGCACTCGATGCTGGGCCATCTGGGGAGAGCGAAGGCGCAACTTGAAAGGGCCACCCAGGAAACGAGGAATCAACTGTCTGGCGGTTCCTCGGCAAATCACAACAGAGATGGAGGCGGCTTGCCGCCTGGCAAAGAGAGTTAATGATTGTGCGCGGATGCAGGCGCACTGGTCTCTTATAGGAAAGCGGTGTTTTTCAAAGCCGGTGGAATTGCAATAGGTCCCGCTTCCTCAGGATGACAGCTCTATGAGTTGGCCGTTAGTGGTATGCTTACGGCGATATGGGCATCCCGAGCCTGCTGCGCAAGATCTTCATGGTGGACCTGCTTCAGGGTCTGAAGGTCACATTCCTTTATCAGGATCCGAAAGAGATTTATACCGAGCAGTATCCGCTGCAACGGCCGCAGGTGGCGGAGCGCTACCGCGGGGCGCCGCGGCTGAATGTCAATCCCGATACGGACGAGACCATGTGCATCGCCTGCGACTTGTGCGCGCTGGCGTGTCCGGAAAATCTGATTGTGGTTTCAAGCGAACGGAACGAGAAAACCCGCCGCAAGGAACTCACCAACTTCACATACGATTTGAGCCGCTGCATGTTTTGCGGATTGTGCGAGGACGCCTGTCCTACGGACGCGCTGGAGCTGACCCAGGATTTCGAACTGGCCAGCTACACCCGCGACGGCGCTATCTGGAACCGCGAGATGCTGGAGAAGGGTCCACAGCCGACGCAGTATAAAAGATAGTCGGGACTCAGTCGGCGGCCTTCAGTCGTTAGAAAACGAGCTGTCAGCTGTCAGACGTTTAGGTATCGGCTGTTTTGTTTTCCGGCTGCTGGCGAACCTTGCTTCCCGAAAGCAGATCTTAAGTATTCAGTTCTCAGTTGTCAGTCGGTTTTGTTTTGCGGACGACTGCTTTCCGGCTGTTGTTGCGTCATACAGTGCATCGCGCCGAAGCCCCAGATTAAATCTCCCGAGTAGATGCCGACGATTTCGCGATCTGGAAACAGGTCGGCGAGGATGTCCAGCGCCACCCGGTCGTTGGGGTCGTTGAACACCGGGACCAGGACGATGCCGTTTGCGATGTAGAAATTGCCGTAACTGGCCGGGAGGCGGTGGCCTTCGAAGGCGACGGGAGCCGGCATGGGCAGTTCGACGATCGCCAAGGGTTTGCCGTCCTGGTCGGTGGCGGCACGCAGGCGGCGTAGGTTTTCCCGCAAGGGCTCGTAGTTAGTGTCTTTCGGATCGGATTCGACGGCTGTGACCACCGTATCGTGGGAGACGAAGCGGGTGATGTCGTCCACGTGGCCGTGCGTGTCGTCGCCGGCGATGCCAGAGTGGAGCCAGATCACATTCTTGATGCCGAGATAATCTGAAAAAAGGTTTTCGTAATCCTCGCGGGACATGGCGGGATTGCGTTGCTGCTTTTTGCTCAACAGGCATTCTTCGGTGGTGAGCAGAGTGCCTTTTCCGTTGACGTCGATGGAGCCGCCTTCGAGCACGACTCGGGATTTGCCGTGGAGTGCCGGAATTGTTTGAACACCGGCCGCCTCGGCTATCCGGTTGCCAATTTTTTCGTCGTGCTGGTAGTTGGGGTATTTGGCCCAGGCGTTGAAGCGCCATTTGATGGCGGCGAGGTTTGCAGTCGAGCTGCGCTCAACCGAACCGCCGGGGGCTGCCGTCCCCACGTGACCAGCGCTGGCGACGAAAGTGCAACCGGAGTCGCGAGTCCAGACGCGATTTGTGGGCCAGCGGTGAAAAATCACGTTTTTGCTTAGCGCGTTGGCCTTCGTGAGCACTTTGCGCGCGTGCTTTTCGGATGCGGCATTGTTGACGATCAGGTCGATACGCTCGTGGCGGCCCAGGTGCCGAATGATTTCCGCGTACACCCAGGGGATGGGCTCAAATTTTCCGGGCCAGTCGCTGCGATAGTGGGGCCACGCCATCCATGTGGAGGCGTGGGGTTCCCATTCGGCGGGCATGCGATAGTGCGGAGGGAGTTGCAGCTTCATGTGTTAGCGGACCAAGGGCTCGGCGAGCTTCGCTCGCACTGGACGGGTCTGAGACCAGTCCCCACATAGTTTGGGGTGGCTCTCTCGTCGGTGGTCAATCGATGATCCTGCTGGTGATGGGGCCGTAGCTGTCGATGCGGCGGTCGCGCAGGAAAGGCCAGTTACGGCGGACTTCTTCCACGACCCGCATGTCAACCTCGCCCATCAGGATTTCTTCCTTATCGTGCGAAGCTTCGGCGATGACGCGGCCGAAGGGATCGCAGAGGAAAGAGGCACCCCAGAATTCCAGACCATCTCCAGGAACCGAGTTGCCGCGGATGTCGCCGGTCTCGTGTCCCACGCGATTTACGACTGCGACGTACACGCCATTGGCGATGGCGTGAGCCCGTTGAATGGTGCGCCATGCGTCGTGCTGCGATTGTCCGAACTCGGCTTTCTCCGACGGATGCCATCCGATGGCTGTGGGGTAGAAAAGGATTTGCGCCCCTTGCAGCGCGGTCAGGCGAGCGCCCTCCGGATACCACTGGTCCCAGCACACCAGCGTGCCGACGCGGCCCAGCGCGGTATCGAACGCACGATATCCCAAATCACCGGGCGTGAAGTAATACTTTTCGTAATAAAGCGGGTCGTCGGGTATGTGCATCTTGCGATAGAGGCCGCGCAGCGAACCGTCGGCGTCGAACAGGACGGCGGTGTTGTGATAGACGCCGGGAGCGCGCTTCTCGAACACGGAAGCGATAAGGACGATGCGAAGCTGTTTGGCCAGCGTTCCCAAACGGGTCGTGACCGGACTGGGAATCGGCTGGGCCAGGTCGAACAGGCTGGGATCCTGGCGCTGGCAGAAATATTGTGTCTGAAAAAGTTCAGGCAGGCAGACAATGTGCGCGCCGCGCGCCGAGGCCTGGTGGATCTTGTCAACGGCGCGCTGCAAATTCCTGTCGGGGTCAGCGGTGGTGGACATCTGTATGAGCCCGACGTTGAATTTCTGCGGCGGCAACGGTTTCTCTCCTGGAGCAGGAAGATGCAGGCAAAAAGAAAAGACAGAATATCAGTTCCGAGCTTTTCGGTTCCTGGTTTTTCGTTCTTGTTTCAGTTTTGGTTTTCAGTTCCCGGTTGTCATTGGCAATCGTTTGTACGGTTCTAGTAGAGTAGTGCAGCATAATCTGGGGGTGTCATTTTGAAACAAGACAACCATGACGGCGCGGGAATGGAGCGCCACCTGCACGATCCGATCGAAGATCGCCTGGTACCGCTCGAACCACTCGACCTCGGCAAGGTGCATTCCATTGACGATCTGGTGCGCGCCATGTCGAAGACCGCGTTTACCGGCAGGCAGTTGGGAGAAGCCGCCGACGTGCTGGAAGCCATGGCTCGCGACAAGGACTGCTTTGTAGTAATGACTCTGGCGGGTGCGATGACTGTGGCCAAGCAGGGCCTGGTGGTCGCGGAGTTGATCGATCGCGGCATCGTGAATGCGATTGTCTCGACCGGTGCGCTGATGGCGCATGGGCTGGTAGAGGCCACCGGACGAGCTCATTTCCGCTACAACCCGGAAGTTCCTGACACGGAGCTTTACGAACAGGGCTACAACCGTGTTTACGACACACTGGAACCTGAGCAGAACCTCGACGACGTGGAAAAAGTAATGTTCGAGGTGCTCGAGCAGTGGGATCCCAGTGAGATACTTTGTTCGTACAAACTCAACCACGCCATCGGAGAATTTCTTTCCCGCACCGCCAAGGGACAACGCGGGATTTTGAAATCGGCCTTCGAGCAGGGCGTGCCGGTTTTTGTCCCTGCCTTTACCGATTCTGAGCTGGGCCTTGATGTGGCGCTTTCCAATCGCATGCGGGAATCGTCGGGACGGCACAAGCTGCGCTTTGATCCGTTCGAGGATCTGGAGCACTTTGCCTCCACCTTGCTGCGGCAGAAGAAGCTGGGAATATTTACCATCGGCGGAGGAGTGCCGCGAAACTGGTCGCAGCAGTTCGGGCCGTTTATCGAGTTGCGGCACCGGCGCATGGGTGAAAACGTTCCCCTGAAGCGCTACCACTACGGGCTGAGAATTTGCCCGGAGCCGGTTTACTGGGGCGGGTTGTCGGGAAGTCCCTACAGTGAGGCGATTTCCTGGGGAAAGTTTGTCCCGCCGGCCGAGGGTGGAAAGTTTGGCGAGGTGTTTGTGGATGCCACCGTCGGGTTGCCTTTAATCGTGGCCGCAGTGCTGGAGCGCCTGGGGAAGAATGGCACTCACAAAGCGAAGAAGGAGAAAGCTGTGGCGCGGAAGTAGGGAACTGGAAAAAACAAAAGCGCGCGGGCGGGATGCCCCCGCGACGGCCGGCAGGACGCCGGCGCTACAAAGGCAACGGCCCATCGTTTTTTACCGATGGGCCGTTTTATTTCATCCCGGTGGTTAGTCGCGGTGGTTAATCAAAGATCAGGACGGCGGAGGCGATGACTGTCGTCCAAAGGCCGCGCTTGTCGCCTACAGCCGATTGGGTGACGTTCGCGGTGCGGACGATCTTGTTGGAGATGCGATAGATCTCTTTCTTCTCGTCCCAGGAACGATCGGGGTCGAATTCGACGTTGAGGGTGGTCGCCAGCATCTCGGCGGCGAGTTCCTCTGCGTAGTCGCCGGCGGAATCTTCGGTTTCCCCGAAAGAGTGATGCTCGCTCAAATATCCGTAGGTATTGCGGTCCGCGGGAATCGCAACCCCGATGCTTGAGGCCAGCAGGCGATGCGGCTCGTGGGTGGAATTCTCAGCCACGACCGCAAACACCACTTCACCGGGGCTCAGGAACTTCAGTCCTGTGGACCGCGGCACGAGCTTGCACTGTGGCGGAAAAATTGAGGAGACTCGGACCAGATTCTGGGCGGCAATGCCAGCGTCTCGCAGTGCCAGCTCAAACGATGTGAGGCGTTCGCGATGTTTCCCGACCCCCTTAGTGAAGAAAATCTTCTTGGGGACCATGTCTTTAGACAATTCGACTTCCCTCCGATGGCTCTAAATTCGCTAAAACATACCATAGCGAGTTGCGGCGGCAATATCAAAATGTAGGTAATTTTTGTAAAGCAGCCGCCATGAATCGAGGCGGGTACGTCGGCGGGCGAAGTTTTACTTGGCTTCGGCCACGGAGAGCACGGCGATCGAATCGCCGTTGGGCTGGCCGGTCACTCTGGCCTGGTGGTCGGCAAGCTTGTCGAGCTGACCGAGGGCGGTCTTGTCGCTGGTGTCGAGTGTGTAAACTTTGTCGCCTACGACCAGCGCGTACTTCGACCCCTTGCCCACGCAGGCGCGGACGCAGGCCGCGCCGTCGCCGCCCATCATGTGGCTGGATCCGCACATGGCGTCGCTGACCCGGCCTGTAAACACCTGGGGCTTGTCAGCGGCGAAGGCGGCAGGCAGGGTCAGGATTGCGCCCAAAAAAGCGATGGCGAGAGTAGTGTTGACTTTCCTGAAGGCCGAATTCATCTGAAGAGATCTCCTTGATTTCAATCTAGGGCGGTTTCTATGCCGCTTAACCTTCCAGAGCGCGGCGAAAGCCCAGGTGCTACGCCCCAATGATACAGAAAAAATCAGAGATTGGAGTTCACCTTATGGCGTCGAAGCGCAATGACACGTCCACAGTTTTGTCCTGATCTTCGGGGGTTTCACGGAAGGTAATTTTCCAGCGGTCAGCCGGGAACTGGCTGGCGATGGAATCGAGAAACTGCCTGGCATAACTGGAATCATAGGTCTGGCCGGGCAGGAGCCTCCACGCGGATGAGGTGCTTTCGGTAGCTTTGCTGTCGAGGCCGCGAACTTCGAGGTCTCCCATTTTGTAGATGCTGCCCTCGTGGATCTGGACGACGTATTTCACGGTCGAATCGGCATCGTTCATTTCGGGCACGGGATGGATTTGCACCCCCATGTAGCCACGGGTTCCGTAAAGCTTTTTTAAATCTTCTGCGTCCCGGTCGGCCTGCACCGCATTGGCGGGTTTGCCGGTTTGCAGGTGGATGAGGGAATGAAGCTGTTCAGCTTTGAAAGCGTCTGTGTTCCCGGAAAGCTCGATTCCCGTGAGGGTGTACATCAGGCCGGGAGCCACGGGGAAGGTGACATCCACGGAGGTTTCTTCGGAGGTCTTTTCCACCACCACGGGCCGAGGGTCAGCGATGGCCGCCTTGAGATAACCGCGCTCGAGAAAGACGGGAATGAAGTTCTTGTGAGCCTCCAGCACAAGCTGGCTGCGCGAGTAATCCTCTCCGCCCATGCCCCGGGCTGCGGCGGTCAGCGCAGGCAGCTCGGCCGCGCCAGCCCCGGTAAATTCAACGTGGCGAATGCTGATCGGCTGGCCGCTGATGCTGAACTCGAAGGCTTCAACCGGACCGTCCTGCGGTCCGGCGCGCAGGTAGTCCACCCGGCCCTGCAGGTTATGTTCGATGGCCAGCGCCTGCAAGTTCTCGGAAACCTGATCGGCGAGGTTTCCGGTCGCCGGGAGTTGATCCTGGAAGAGCGGCACATGCAAACGCAACTGCCGGGCAAGTTCTTCGTCCGAAAACCACACGAAGTTCTCAAACCGCGCCGGGACGAACGGCCCGCCGTCGTGAACCTGCAATTCAACTTTTATGCCTTCGGGACTGAACTGAAAGGTGTAGGCGACGTCGGTGAAAGCGCCGGACTCTCCCAGCTGCCGGGTCACCTCCTTGAAGTCATTTTCGTTGACGGGCTGGCCCGGGCGCAGTCCCGTGGCGGCGATGATCTGCTCCTCCGGGTAGCGCGTCGAGCCTGTGACCCGGATGGAAATCAGCTTGGACGCAGAAGCAGGTCCCGGTCTCGGTGCCTTATGAGTCTGAGCTGAGAGCAGGGAAGCGGCGGCAATCAGAAGGGCTGGGAAGACTTGTTTCACTCTGGGGATTTTAACCCAAGAATCATCACCGGACACGTAGGGGCGGGTGCCCCACCCGCCCAGCGGAGCGAAGCTCCGCAAGCCGGGTAGCAAAGATCTTTAAACTTTAAGCCCGAAACCAGAAAGCTGAAACCCGAAACCCGAAACCAGGCGAGCGTTGCTCGCCGAGCCCGGACGAGGCGTCCGGGCCTACGTGGCTCGACTAGCGGATTGCAGCTATGGGCTCTACTTTTTTTATTTTTACCGTAGTATCGATGAAGGCCAGGGCGGCGCGGCTTAGGGCCTTGTCTTTGCGGAAGACCAGCGCCAGGTCGCGGCGAATGGGAGTCTCCGCCATTGGAATGGCGACCAGCACTTTGGCCTGCACGTCTTCCTGCACATTGGAGCGTGCGATAAAACCGACGCCGACATCTGCGGCAACAAACCGCTTGAGCAGCTCGCTCGAATCAAGTTCCATCGCATACTGCGGCTTTAATTTGCGTTCGTGGAAGAGCTCTTCCAGAGCGTCGCGGGTGTGTCCGGCTTTGGGCATGACCAAGGGGAACTTCGCCACTTCGCAGATGGGCGCTGACTTCAATTTCGCCAGCGGATGCTGCGGAGGCGCGATGACCACCAGTTCATCCCGATGGATGAGGACGACGGTCAGACGGGCATCGGTTACGGGCATCGACATGAAGCCGAAGTCCACCGAGTTGTCGATCACCGAGTCCAGAATCTTGCCGTAGTCGGCGCGCGTGATGTTGACCGCGACGTCGGGATATTGCTTTTTGAACTCGGCGAAGACTTCGGGAAGGATGTGAAGGCAGGTGCCTTCATTGGCGCCGACGATAATTTCTCCCCGGGGCACTCGCTCGGTTTCCGCAATAGCGATGAGAACCGCTTTGCGGGCCTCAAGAATTTCTTCCGCATATTTCTGGAAAAGCTTGCCGGAAGCCGTAATGGAAACTTTACCGCCTGAGCGGTCGAGCAGCTTGGCCCCGACTTCTTCCTCCAGAGCTCGAATCTGGGAGGAGATAGCCGGTTGCGTACGGAAACGTTTCTCCGCGGCCCGGGAGAAGGAGCTGTGACGGGCGACCTGCAGAAACGTTTCTAGCTGTTCAAAGTCCATAGGGCAGCGTTCGCTCTTATGCTTTTATCTCTTAGCTCTGTAATACCTCGACGGCTTTACGTTCTGGGACCACGGACCGCCGAAAGTTGCTGGCTGTTCCACCCAATTCGTCAGGGATCGTTGCGGTGGACTATTCCGAGAACGGCCACAAACCCGGTGGCTGTGAATTTGAAGACATTCCTTGGCACGGCCTTCCCCCGTCGTCAGGTACTACAACAGCCCCAGTAGTGCGACGGGCATAAAACACCCTTATCCGGGCCATAAAAACAATATATTTCCTTGCACGGCCTACGCACGGATAAAGTTATGGACGGCTTACACAATGCGAGATTGTAGCAGGCACGCCCTCTTTCGCCCTTTCAGGGCTTTTTATTTCCCACCTTTCACCCCGGGCTTGTGCCCGGGGCTGTATTCTTGCGCCGCCTCGCGGCTTAAAATGCCGATCAAGCATCGGCCACGCAACATCAGCGACATCAAGCGGAATCCGAAAGGAACAATTCATGGCTGATCCGAAAACCGTTCTGGAGTTTGTGAAGAAGAACGGAGTCAAGATGTTCGACCTTCGCTTTACCGACTTGCCGGGACTGCAGCATCACGTTTCCTATCCCATCGACCAGTTGAGCGAGGCGTCGTTTGACGAAGGCTTCGGTATGGACGGCTCGTCGATCCGGGGATGGGCGGCGATCCACGAAAGCGACATGCTGCTGATGCCGGATCCCAACAGCTTCATCCTCGATCCGTTTACGGAAGTCGCGACCATGGTTTTGGTCTGTGACGTCGTCGATCCGGTGACCAAGCAGCGCTACGACCGCGACCCGCGCTATATCGCGAAAAAAGCGGAAATGTATCTGGGCTCCACGGGGCTGGCAGACACCGCTTACTTTGGCGCGGAAGCCGAGTTTTTTATCTTCGACAACGTGCGCTTCGATCAGCGCGAGCAGCACGGTTTTTACTTCATCGATGCCGAAGAAGGCCGCTGGAATTCAGGGCGTGTCGAGAATAACCAGGGATACCGTCCGCGTTACAAGGAAGGTTACTTTCCCGTGCCTCCGACCGACCACTATCAGGACCTGCGGACTGAGATGGTCATGACCATGCAGAACTGCGATCTGGAAGTGGAGTGCCATCATCACGAAGTGGCGACTGGCGGGCAGACTGAAATCGATCTGAAGTTCGATTCGATGGTGCGCTCCGCCGATCACATGATGCTCTACAAATACATCGTGAAGAATGTGGCCAACCAGTACGGCAAGACCGTGACCTTCATGCCCAAGCCGATCTTTGGGGATAACGGCAGCGGGATGCATACTCATCAGTCGCTGTGGAAGGGCGGCAAGCCGCTCTTTGCCGGCGACGGCTATGCCGGAATGTCGCAAATGGCGCTGTGTTATATCGGAGGGCTGATCAAACATGGCCCAGCGCTGGCGGCGATCATTGCCCCGACCACAAATTCCTACAAGCGGCTGGTGCCGGGTTTCGAAGCTCCGGTCAACCTGGCGTATTCGCGGCGGAATCGATCGGCGGCGTGCCGCATCCCGATGTATTCGGCTTCACCCAAGGCCAAGCGGGTGGAGTTCCGGCCGCCGGACCCGAGTTGCAATCCCTACATGGCATTCGCCGCGATGCTGATGGCTGGCCTCGACGGTATCGAGAACAAAATGGATCCCGGGCAGCCTTTGGACAAGGACATATACGACCTGGGGCCGGAAGAGTTGGCCAAAGTTCCGTCCATGCCCGGCTCGCTCGAAGAGGCGCTGGATGCTTTGGAGCGGGACCACGCATTTCTGCTCAAGGGCGATGTGTTTACCGAAGAGCTCTTAAGCACTTACGTGGAGTACAAGCGCACCAAGGAAGTGGAGGCGGTGAGGCTGCGGCCGCATCCGCACGAGTTCATGCTGTATTACGATATTTAGTCCGCGACCTCACCTGTCATCCCAACCCGATCGCCTTTGCGGCGGTTGAGGTTGCGCGGGAGCAATCAATTGAAGGAGGGAATGTAGCGTCGTGGGCGAGCACAAGGTCCCTCCACTACGCTTGCTACGCTGCGCTCCGGTCGGGATGACAAGGGGTGCAAAAGAAAAAGGCCCGGCTTTTTGCCGGGCCTCAACGTTTGAGGGTGTTTAGACGGGGCTGCTTACAGCCGTTCGGTCGCTACGCGCGGAAAATCGGTCAACGTCCATGTCGCGAGGGCTTTTGATCTCTTTGACATCGGGGAGGCCGAGGACAATGGCTCCCAGAGTTGTATTTGATTTTTCCAGCACCATTAACAGATATTTCTGGGCGACGGCGCGATCGGAAGGATGAATCAGCTTCCACCAGCGCTGAATCGATGCCTGAACCTCGATCGGGTTCTTATCACCTTCAACCATGGCGTCGACCAGCTTATAGACTTTGCTCTTGACCGCTTGGTAGGAAATCGAAACCTCTTGTGGCATTGTTCACCCCCCGGTGCCTTCTCTCTTAGCAATATCCGGGCCAAACGTATCCTCATGTTTTATCAGGGCTTACTGCCACTATTGATTCTAGTTGTGGGAGGAATAGAAAAACTCGATATGGATTTACGTAGAAGGAACGATGGATCGTTCAAGATTTTTCAAACCGGCCGGGAGAAATGATGCTATTTCTGGCTCAACTGTTTTTCGACGGCAGAGACTACCTCTTTTGAATCCGGCGTGACTGCGGATTCGAAGCGCTGAACGACATTCCCGTTGCGATCAACCAGAAATTTCGTGAAGTTCCACTTGATGTCTCCCGCGATGGCAGGATCGGCCTGCCTGGTGAGGTAGTGGTAGAGCGGAGTCTGGTCATCGCCCTTGACTGACACCTTGCCATACATGGGGAATGTCACATTGTATTTTCTGGAGCAGAAAGTCTTGATTGCTTTGTTGGTGCCGGGCTCCTGGGCGCCGAAGTTGTTGGCCGGGAAGCCGACGATCACGAAACCCTGATTCTTGTACTTCTCGTACAAAGCTTCCAATGCGCTGTATTGCGGAGTGAAACCACAGCGGCTGGCGACATTCACCACCAGAATCACCTTGCCTTTGAAGCCCGCGAGCGGCATGGGTTGGCCGTCGATCGAAGGCAGGGTGAAGTCGTAGATGCTCGCAGCGAGGGCAGATCCAGCCATAAGAATTACCAGTCCCAGTACCAGAAATATGCGGACACTGCGCGTGGCCTTCATGGATCTCCCTGGCGCTGCTGAACGTCCGAATGCGGTCAAGGTGAGGATACCGGAGGGCTGCCGGCGGCGCAACCTGGGGAGAGGAGCAGCAGTTGGGTTTCGGCTGGTTGCGGCAGATCAAATTCTTGACTGCGAGTGCGCAGAGTTCGCAAAGAAACCAAATGCCAGCGTACCGTCCAAGCCCGGGACCGCCTCCGGACTTGAATTTTGCCCACACGGGGTACAATGTGGCGCCCGCGGAGCGTTCACACGCCCGGCCAGGCAGTAATCCTGTACCAGATTTGAAAACACGGTCGGACCCTGGGGCATGAGTGCATGGTGGGGGACGAAAACCGCGGGCGCATCGCCTGCGGCCACACAACAAAAATTCTTGCGGAGGGTTCATGAAGCGGGCGCTGTTATGGATGTTTGCATGTCTGATCTTGCCGGGACTGGTCTCAGCACAAACGGACACAACCCAACATACTGTGACGCATGACAGTTCGGACCGGATGTTTCTGCCCCGTGACACGTTCTGGGGCTATGGGCAGTTTGATCTTGCGCCTCCGCACAACGAGATCGATCCCAACCTTTGCCGGGCGGATGCCGGCATTGTGGGAGGAGTCGATGACCCTTGCAACGCATTCGCCCGCTACATGATGTCGGGCTATATCGAAGCGCGGCCCTTTGGCCGGGGAGAGTTCCGCCGATTCTTCCTTTTTGGCGAGCCACGGTTTCTGTTCGGCAAGAACCTTCCGCAAACGCTTTACACTTGGTCGATGGACGCCATTGGCCTGGAGAATTCGTGGGGCGGGGGACTCTATCTGGGGAAGGGCTTTGAATTCCGGGTGACGCAGCATTTTCTCTTCACCCGCTTCGGGGCGCGAGACCGGAATCTGGGACCGGCCGACCTCGGTCCCAACGGGCCCTGGGGCCGCTACAACACGATTGGGGTGAGGAAATATTTCGGCACGAGACGGTATTAGGAATATTCTGAAAATCTGGGCCGAGAGTCTTGCCTTCATCGAAACTGCCAAATAAGCCGACCGGGGTTTCTCCTCCGGATCAGTCCAGCCGGTCATCACTCGGCCTGGACGGGTCTGAGGCCCATTCCCACGCCAGCAGTGCGGCCTATCCGCAGTTTCGCAGTCCCGAGGCCTGCAGGCTGAACCTGGAACGAGTCAGCGCACGCTTCCTCCCGGCGCTGGGTGCGATTTTGCCAGGTCTGCTGGCCGAAGCTCCCGATCCGGACGGGGCGCTGCTCCTGTTTGAACGGCTGACGGAGTCTGCCGAGACGGTGCGGCTGCTCGATCAGCACAATTTCCTGGCCCACTACGCCATTCTGGTTTTCGGGCACAGCGCGTTCCTGGGAGAGACGCTGATCCAGAATCCGGATCTGCTGGCGTCGTTTCTGCGGGAGAAGAATCTTGACCGCAGTTTTTCGCAGGAGGAATTTCACGAGAGCCTGGCCCGCTTCCGGTCGCGTTCGTCGGAGAGCGACGTAGCGGCGGCGCTGGCCCGGTTCAAGCGGCGGGAGTATGTCCGCATCATGTTGCGCGATGTGCTGAAGATCGCGCCCCTGGCGGAAACCACGGCGGAAATCTCGGCCCTGGCCGATGTGCTGATCGAAGAAGCCCTGCGCGAGGCGGACAGCAAGCTGCAGCGGCGCTACGGCACGCCCCGCCATCTGGACGCGCTGGGGCGGGTGGTGGACACTCCTTTCGCCATCCTGGCGCTGGGCAAACTTGGGGGCAACGAGCTGAACTACAGCTCGGATGTGGACCTGATGTGCATCTACGCCGACGGCGAGGAGCCGCCCCGGACTGCGGTTTCCAACCGCGAATATTTCATCCGCCTGGCCCAGCATACGACCGAGATTCTTTCGCGCCTCACCCGGGAGGGTCCGGTTTTCCGGATCGACCTGCGCCTGCGGCCCCACGGCGGCGAGGGCGAGCTTGCCATCGGGCTTTCGCAGGCCCTCGCCTACTACGCGGAGGCCGCGCACGACTGGGAGCGGCAGGCGCTGATCAAAGTCAAGCATGCGGCCGGGGATACTGCTCTGGCCCGCGAATTCATTCGCGCCGTGCAGCCGCATATCTATACCGCCGAGGTCAATTTTGCGGCGATCAAGACGGCGTTGGTGGCGCGCGAACGGATGCAAAAGAAGCCGCCGCCGGGGCGGCCGTCGGAACCGTATCCGGAAACCATCGACGTAAAAATCGATCGCGGTGGAATTCGCGACATCGAGTTTCTGGTGCAGTGCCTGCAACGGGTTTACGGCGGGATGGAGCCTTGGCTGCGTTCGGGAGGAACTCTCTTTTCGCTGCAGAAGCTGCATGACAAGCGCCACATCAGCGGCAAGGAATTTCATGACTTGACCAGCGCCTACGAATTCCTCCGCCATCTGGAACACCGGCTTCAGCTGCGCCAGGGCCGGCAGACTCACCGCCTGCCGGCATCAGAGGTCGAATCGAGGATCCTGCAGCGCGCCATGGAAGGCTATGCCCACGGGGAACACCGCCCACCGGATCTGGCAACCATGGTGCGGCGCCGGATGGCTGCGGTGGCGGAAATTTACCAGCGAATTATCTTTCAGCAGCAGACTCGCGGCCAGCAGCGGTCACGGGAGTTAGAATTCAAACTGCTGGGTCCTGCCGAGCCCGGAGCGTCCGACCCGTCGCAGCATTTGCTGGAACGGCTGGCCAGCGAGGCGCCAGCGCTCTATGAAATCACGAACCGGCCGGACCTGAGTGTTCAGGCCCGCAGCAGCTTTCACCGGTTTCTGGTCTCCGCCTTCGACAGTTCGCGCCGCTTTGCCCTGCTGCTGCGGCACCAGACGGAAGCCGCGCTCGCTCTGAGCCTGTTCGAGACCAGTGAATACCTGACGCAGATCCTGATTCGACATCCTGAGGAAATTGCGACGCTTGCCGAAACGCAGTCCAATGACCCGTCTCAGGGGCACGGGTATTTGTTCGAGAAACGCTCGGATGATTCGTCCTTATCAAACTTATCAAAGGCGGCGTCATCGAAAATATCTTCGCTTGAAAAAGCGGTTGGCTACCGGGACCCGGTTTTTGCCTACCTGGCCGACTCGGCGCTTTCGTATGGAGAAAAGTTAGCAATGCTACGGCAGCACTTCAGGCACCGGGCGTTTGCCGTGGGAGTGAGAGATGTAATCGAAGCGCGCAATGTGTACGAATCCTTCGGCGAAATTACGCTGGCGGCGTCGGATGCGATGGCGGCAGCGTTTGCCATCTCAGACGCGCCTCCGGGGCTGGCCGTGATGGCGCTGGGCCGGCTGGGGAGCGGCGAATTCGATCTCTTCTCCGATGCCGATGTTTTGTTTGTCGGCGACGAAGCCGGCGATCGCATCACGCTGACCCGATGCGCCGAACAAATCACGCATGCACTCTCGGCCTACACCCGCGAGGGTATGGTGTTTCCAGTGGATGCGCGCCTGCGTCCGCGCGGAGGCGAGGGCGAACTGCTGGCCACGCCGGCTCAACTGGAGTCCTATTTCGAGCATGAGGCGCAGCCCTGGGAAGCCCTGATGTACACCAAGATGCATCACTTTTCCGGATCCAGGAGCCTGGGTGAGCGCGCTACTGCCGCATCGGAAAAGTTATTCCAGAGATTTGCCGCCGATTCCGGATTCCTCGCTGACGTCCGCGAGATGAGAACGAAATTGGAAACTGCTGAACCGGACAAGAGTTTCAAGTCTTCTCCCGGAGGAACGTACGACGTCGATTTCGTTACCAGTTTCATGATGGTGAAACACGGGCTCGCGCCCAAGCGGGGCAGTCTGCGGGACCGCCTGTGGCGCTGCGTATCCGCGGGGCGGTTGAATAAGAGTGACGCCGCCGCGCTCGACCACGCGGCCGAATTGCTGCGCACCGCGGAACATGTGTCGCGGTTAGTGGTGGGACGGGCAGGCAAGTGGCTTCCCGCGACCGAGCACGGGCGCCTGGTCACGGAGAAATTGACCGGACGCATCCTCGGCCGCGACTTTGCGGAGGGGCTGGAAGCTGCACTGGATTCGACGATGGGGAATGTGCGAATGATTTACGAGAGGGTTATGCAGGATTGAGGGCAAGTCTGGCCCGGTAGCGAAGGAGGAGGATTCTTTTCCCTCGGGATCTTCGTGTCCTTCGTTGACGGAATAACGTCAGGGCTTATGGCGGGCGTCAGAGGCGCCGTGGAATGGTATGACTTCAGTCACGCGGCCAGCCCGGCTGCGCTGGACCAACCATAGGATCAATGCGACGATCCCACCGAGGATGGCGAACGGTACCAGGAAAATCATGACCACCCAGCCATAGCCCGCCAGGTTGGTGACATCTCCAGCTACGCTGGCTTGAGGGTCGCGGTGCAGGACCCCGCCGATCACAGTGAGATCGCCGGCAATTTGGGCGCCGCTCTCTACGCGGGCATTGCCACCGACTGTGGTAACGTCCCCTGCGATCGAGGACCCCGATTCCGCCACGACACTGCCGGCGATGGCCGTGACGTCGCCCGACACCTGGCCGCGGTTGTGAATGGCACAGCCGATGCAGGTAACATCACCAACTTTGTCGTTGGGGCCGATGTGGATGTCGTGATTGAACTGGACGCGGTCGGGATCAGGAGAAGCGGCCAGCAATGAGGCTGGAATCAAAAGACATGCAAAGCCAACAACAACTCCGAGGGCTAGGGACCGGGACATGGGCTGTCTCCCACGAACTGAATTGCAGACAGTATAAGCCTACCGTAGCGACACTTTCACCGGTGTTCGCTCTGATCGTTTCTGTTTCCCAAGTGACAATGGCGCAGACGCCGAATTCATGTGGAGCTCCCGTTGTCAATGGCGTAACCCGTTTGAACCCCGTGCAGGTTCGCTATTACGCGGTGCATGACGTTGAAGAGATTCGATCCGTACGATTCCGCGTCTGATTCATCAGTGCTTGGACTCCAGCGAGTAGTTTCTCACCACGCCAAAGCCGGTGACGCCGATGTGGCCGATAGAGAGCCAGCGTTCGAGCTTGTGATGATGGGTCCGGTGCAACGCGTAGGACAGGCCCACGGACGTCAGCGTCGCCGCTACCTCCAGGCTGGCGAATGCGGCGGAGTTGTTGACAATATCGTCGGGGATCAGAACTTCCTCGCGTCCCCGAGCCAGGAAGTTGCGGGTGGAGGCGTAATCGAGCCCGCGGAAGACGGCGACGCCGGAGAACAGCAGAATGTTGGTGCGGTCCCAGAAGGCATGGGTCTGGGCTTCAGAAGGCGCATCCGGATTGGCGGTCGTCGGGACTTTGACGGCCTCTGCCGCAGGCTGCGGAGCTTGAGCGAACGCGGGCACTGCGGGCCTGCTTAATAGAAGAGCCGTCATGATGAAGTAGGGAGCGATGCGCATGCTGCATTGTAGCCGCCAGGGTTTTGCGGCACCCGACGCCTGCCGGAACGAAAGGCGCTGTACTGCGCGGGTTCCTCGAGTGCCGTCATCGGCCGCTAACCTTTATAATTGATCGTTTTATCCAGCAATCCTAATCCAGCGAGTTGCGGAGGCCATGAATGGCGGATTCATACAACGGTGTGCCGGTGCCGGCGAATGGCGCCCGAATCACCTATAAGAATGGGACCTATCAGGTTCCTGACAATCCGATCGTGCCTTTTATCGAGGGTGACGGCACGGGACGCGACATCTGGAAAGCTTCGGTGCGAGTCTTCGATGCCGCAGTCGAGAAGGCTTACAAGGGCAAGCGGCGCATCGTATGGTACGAAGTGTTTGCCGGCGAGAAGGCGATGGCGAACTTCAACACCTGGCTGCCGGATGACAGCGTTGCCGCGATTCGGGAATTTCGCGTGGCCATCAAAGGGCCGCTGACTACGCCTGTCGGAGGCGGAATCCGGTCGCTGAATGTGGCGCTGCGGCAGATTCTGGATCTGTTTTCCTGTGTGCGTCCGGTGAAATACTACAAGGGCGTGCCCTCGCCGGTGAAGCATCCCGAGCGCATGGATGTGGTGATCTATCGCGAAAATACCGAAGACGTTTACGCCGGCATCGAGTGGGAGCAGGGAACACCCGAGGCCGCGAAGCTCATCGAATTCCTGAACAACGACATGTTGAAGGGCGGCAAGAAGCAGGTGCGTCGGGATTCGGGCGTCGGCATCAAACCCATTTCAATTACCGGCACGAAACGCCTGGTGCGAATGGCGATCAGGTTTGCCCTGGACAGCGGGCGTAAGACCGTGACCCTGGTGCACAAGGGCAACATTCAGAAATTCACCGAAGGAGCATTCTGCAAGTGGGGTTACGAGTTGGCTACCGAGGAGTTTCGCGAGCACGTGGTGACCGAGCGCGAGAGCTGGATTCTGGGGAACAAAGATAAGAGGCCGGACATTTCCATCGAAGAGAATGCCGCGCTGGTCGAGCCCGGCATGGAGTTTGCCACCGAAGATTTCCGGCAGTCGATCTACAAAGAAATCGAGCGCGTGCTGGAGGCGATTTACGCCACCCACGGCAAAGGCGCGTGGAAGAAGAAGTTAATGATCAATGACCGCATTGCGGACTCAATCTTCCAGCAGGTGGTCACGCGGGCGGATGAGTATTCGGTGCTGGCCTGTCCCAATCTGAATGGCGACTACATTTCCGATGCGTGCGCGGCGCAGGTGGGCGGGCTGGGAATCGCTCCGGGGGCGAACATTGGCGACGGCTACGCGTGCTTTGAGGCCACCCACGGGACCGCGCCGAAATATGCAGACAAAGATGTGATCAATCCGGGCTCGGTGATTCTTTCCGGCGTCATGATGCTGCGCTTTCTGGGATGGAGCGAAGCTGCCGACCTGGTCGAGAACGGGTTGGAACGGACTATCGAACAGAAAAAAGTTACATACGACTTCGAACGCCTCATGGAAGGCGCGACGAAGGTAAAGACCAGTGAGTTCGCCAACTACATTATCGAAAATATGAGCGCCGGAGTATTGACCGCTGCCGAGTAAAGGCATCAACCATTAAGGACAATAAGGTACGCGAAGGGCATCCTTCGGTGGTGCTTCGTGTCCTTGGTGGTCAACGATTTTGGAAAGGGAATCATTCATGCGCAAGAAAGTCACGATTGTTGGGGCGGGCAATGTGGGGGCTACTGCAGCGCACTGGATCGCGGCCAAGGAATTGGCGGATGTGGTGCTGATCGACATCATGGACGGCGTGCCGCAGGGGAAAGGGCTCGACCTGCTGGAGGCCATGCCGATCGAGAAGCGCGATTCGTGCGTGCTCGGCACGCAGGATTATGCCGATACGGCGGGCTCGGACGTTGTGGTGGTCACGGCCGGCATCCCGCGCAAGCCGGGGATGAGCCGCGATGACTTGCTGAATACCAACCATAAGATCATGAAAGACGTTGTGGGCAAGGTGGTGCAGTACTCACCAAACTGTATTCTGATCATTGTCTCGAATCCGCTGGATGCCATGGCCCAGGCGGCTTTCAAGATGAGCGGTTTTCCGCGCGAGCGGGTGATCGGGATGGCTGGCGTGCTGGACTCGGCTCGGTTCAGAACGTTTATCGCGCAGGAATTAAAAGTCAGTGTGGAGAATGTCACCGCATTTGTACTGGGCGGGCACGGCGACACCATGGTTCCCCTGCCGCGATATTCGACGGTTGCGGGCATTCCGATTACAGAGTTGATGGATGCGGCGACGGTGGAGCGCCTGGTGCAGCGCACGCGGGATGGCGGCGCGGAAATCGTGAAGTATCTTAAAACCGGGTCGGCTTACTACGCTCCCTCGGCTGCGGCGACTGAGATGGTGGAGGCGATCCTCAAAGACAAGAAGAAAATTCTGCCATGCGCCGCTTACCTGCAGGGCGAATACGGGATCAGCGGATTGTATGTCGGAGTGCCTTGCAAGCTAGGAGCCGCGGGCCTGGAGCAGATTATCGAGATCAAACTCACTCCTGACGAAAAAGCCGCGCTGGATAAGAGCGCGGCTGCGGTGAAGGAGTTGGTGGCCGTGATTGGAGTTTAAAAAATCAGTTTTTAGTTTTCAGTTTTCAGACTCGTTCGATCACTACTGACTTCACCACCGCGTCTTTCACTGGTTTGTCTTGTCTATTGCGCGGGATGGCGACGATTTTTTCTGCCACGTCGTAGCCTTCTACTACTTCTCCAAAAATTGTGTGTTTGCCGGTGAGCCATTGTGTGGGCGCAATGGTGATGAAGAACTGCGAGCCGTTGGTGTTGGGGCCGGAGTTGGCCATCGCCAGTTTGCCGGGCTTGTCGAAGCTGTGCGGTGAGCCCTTGGTTTCATCTTCGAACTGGTAGCCGGGGCCTCCAAAGCCGGTGCCGGCCGGGTCTCCGCCCTGAATCATGAAATCGGGAATCACGCGGTGGAAGATGGTGCCGTCGTAGAGGCGGTCTTTGCTCTTCTTGCGGCTCACGGGGTGAGTCCACTCGCGTTTTCCTTCCGCGAGTTCGGTAAAGTTGGCTACGGTTTTCGGGGCCTCTTTTTCAAAGAGCCGGCAGACGATGGAGCCTTCACTGGTATCAATAATGGCGTATGTACCGGGTTTTCGGGGCATTGGATTCCTTTCAATTTTAGAAATGCGAGGGCAAGATGCCCTCGCGACAGCCGGCGGGACGCCGGCGCTACTTTGGAGCGGTTGCCGGTGCGGCCGGCTTCTTGACCGCCGGCTTGGGTGCAGTCGCCGCTGATGGTTTGGATGCTGGCTCTCCGCCTTTGGCAATCACGATGTGCATGATTTTCACGGGGCGATACGGGCGGTCGTTCGAGTCGCGGCCCATGCGCGCAATCTGCTTCACCAGTCCTACGGATGCATCGTCGCATTGGCCGAAGATGGTGTACCCGCCGTTCAGGGTGGGATAGGCCGCCTCGGTGATGAAAAATTGAGATCCGTTGGTGTTGGGACCAGCGTTCGCGTAGGCCAAACGTCCCGGGCGATCGAATTTCAGGATGGGGGAAGTCTCGTTCTTGAATTCAAAGCCAATCTCGCCGCTGCCACTGCCGGCTGGGTCGCCACCCTGGATCATGAAGCCGGGAATCACACGATGGAAGATCGTGCCATCGTAGAGCGGCACGCCGTGCTTTTTTGCATGCGAGATGGGGTTGGTCCAGTCCTTTGTGCCCTGCGCCAGACCGATGAAGTTCGCAACTCCGATTGGAGCCTTGTCTGGAAAGAGCGTGCACGACAGCTTTCCCGCTGTGGTTTCGATGGTGGCGGTGGGCAACACCGCGGTTGTCGCCGGTTTGGCGGCCGCTGAAGAGGCCGGCGTTTTGGCGGACACGGCCTTATGCGCCGGCGCAGTTTGCGACCATCCGGCCGGGTACGCCGCAATCAGCAGAAAAATCGAGAACCCAATTCTCATGAAGGCTCCTGATGCTTGGTTTGTGACGACCGCGAAGAACGATTCTATCCTAGAGTTTCGATAAACGAATCTGGAAAAGCTATTTACCAGTGGATACCCGCGCGTCTTCGGCCTGCATGTTCCGGCTCACCCGCTCCACCTCGGCGAAGACCCGCAGAAGGTTCCCGCCGAGAATCTTGTGGATGTCTTTTTCGCCGTAGCCGCGATCCATGAGCGCCTGAGTGATCCTGGGCAAATCCGCGGCTGAATCGATGCCCTCGGGCATGGCGCCGCTCACGCCATCGAAATCCGAGCCCAGGCCCACATGATCGATGCCGGCGACTTTGGCGATGTGGTCGATGTGATCGATCAGAGATTTCAGCGGTGGGCGGGGAAGTTTAGCCGCCCATTCGCGCTCGATCTGGTCTTTGTCGAGGTAGTTGATGGTTTTGCCGGATGCCTTCAGTTCCGCGAGGTGCGCCTGCATGGCTGCATCAGCGTCTTTTTGTTGGGCCTGCGTTGCCTTGCGGTAGTTTTCGTCGATGAACTCGGAATAAAAGTTTGTCTGGACGACGCCACCATTTTTGGCCACGGCGCGTAGCATGTCATCCGTCATATTGCGAGGATGGGAATCCAGGGCGCGGGCGGAAGAGTGCGAGGCGATGACGGGAGCGCGGCTGGCGGCGATGGCGTCAAAAAAAGTCTTGTCGGCGACGTGAGAGATATCGACCATCATGCCCATGCGATTCATCTCAAGCACGACTTGCTTGCCGAAATCGGTGAGGCCGTTGTGATGCTGAATTTGTGGGTCGTCGATATCGCCGGAGGAATCGGCCCACTCGTTGGTGTTCGACCAGCTCAAAGTCATGTATCGAACCCCGAGGCGGTAGAAGTCGCGCAACAGATGAATGTCATTTTCGATGGAGTGGCCGCCCTCGATCCCCATCAAGGCAGCCAGCTTTTTCTCTTTGTGGGCGCGCTCGATGTCAGCTACGGAGAAGGCCATCATCATGCGATCGGGATGGCGCGCGGCCTGTTCGTAAACCGAATCGATCATGTCGAAGGTGGACTTGGCGAAATGGCCCTTTGTGGTTTCAGGGTCGGCCCAGATGGAAAAGAATTCCGCGCCCAGATTCCCGGCGCGGGCCTTATCCAGGCTGATGTGGCCGATGTCTTTCGGATCGGAGTTGCCGATATCGTAGTTCTCGTAGAGAAAACGTTGCGGAGTGTCGGCATGGGTGTCAACCACAATCGCGGAGTCGTGGATGGCCCGTGCCTTGGGCGAAACGGTTTGTGCGGTCAGGGTTGCGGACAGAAGCAGGAGAACGCAAGACTTTAGAATATTCATGATTGTTGGAGACGCGTGCGATTTTATACGGTTGCGCGGGTGGGGCGTAAAGGTTTTTGCGTGACTTGTCGCAGAGCGCAACAACTTCTTCGCGCAGCGAAGGAAGTTGCGGAGTCGAAGGGTCCATGGTTTTTTGATATAACGACTCCGCGAGTATCCGCAAGCTGCTCGACATCCAGGATCGCGAGGGTCGTTATCACGGTAGGGGTCCTTCGACTGCTTCGCTCAGGATGACAGAATGAGGGATCGGATCAGGATGACAGGGAATCAGTGATGGCAGGTGCTACTGCAGCGGAAGTTCGGCGGATTCGCTGGCGTCGGGAATCGGCTGTTCGCCGACCAGCATCTTGGATTCGCGCCAGTCGGTATAGCGTCCTGAGACCATTACGTGGAAGACCCACTGATGGCGCTCTTCTTCGGGTTCGATCAGGCCTTGCTCTTTCAGGGGACGCATGTAGTCCTGCACCCACTTGATCTGTTCGCGCGACAAGCCGCGGCGCTGAATGTCCACCGTGATGCCGGCGAGATGGGAAGAAGCGATCTCGCCTTCGGCCGGAGCCGCATTGCGATTGTGGCGGCGAAGCTTCTTCTGGACCTTCACCGTGCGAACCGCGGAATTCACCTGAATCTGTGCATGAAAGCGCTGGTAATAGGACGTGCTGAGATCATCGAGAAATTCGCGCGTCCAGGGACGGCAATAGCGCCGGTCCGGATCGAGGCGCGGATCGAAGCGCAGCGCGGGACCGGCAACGATTGGAACCAGATCCTCGCTGGCTTTCAGCTGCTCGAGTTCGGCGTCGTCCTGAATACGGGGCAAATCCATGCGGTCGATCTCGTGATTCTGCAGCAAGAGCGATTCGCGAGAAGGACGGAAGACAGGATTCCAGCGGAGGCGACGAAGGTGAGCGCGACGGACGACCCGTCGAGGGCGACGCGGCGCAACGTAGCTGTGCAGCGCAAAAGCGGGCGCACAGACGGCAGCCAGCAAAAACAAAAGTGTCGCGCTATGAATCCTACGGTTCACGAAGTGGCCTCTAAATTTTATCGCGATGTCCCAGGGCGCTTGAGACAGGCGCGTATTCTAAACCGGGGCTGCACAAAAACAAGGGCTATTTTTTAAAGCCCGGGGTAGCTCCTAAGAGCCCCCGGGCCGTTACCCTTTGGTTACTTAACTCGCGCTAACGGCGCGCCCGTGGCAACCGTTCTATGTAGAAGCAACCGGAATGCCAATCGGGCGGGTAAGTAATTAAAACGGGTTACGGGCCGAAAGGCCCTGTTTACGGGGCTTCTAGCGGCTGTGGAGTGACAAACCGCGTCCGGGCAATGACAGTTCCCGACACGCCACTTTAGTGGTATTACCGATGAGTCATTACTTACTGGATATCATTATTTCCTGAACAAGTCGCCGATGGCCTGTTTCATGACCTCGCCGCCAACCTCGGCAATGGAGCGGGTGAGAGGGATGTCCTTGGGGCAGACCTCGACGCAGTTCTGGGCGTAGCCGCATTCCTGGATGCCGCCGTCGCCCATTAACGCGACCAGGCGTTCGCGCTTCAGCGCAGCTCCGGTGGGATGGGTATTGAACAGGCGCACCTGTGAAATTGTGGCCGCGCCTACGAAACCCGTGTCCTCGTTGAACTGGGGACAGGCTTCCATGCAACAGCAACAGGAAATACATCGGGAAAGAGGATAGGCCTCTTCCTGCTCCTGCATGGTCATGCGGGGGCCGGAGCCGAGGTCGTAGCTGCCGTCAATCGGGACCCAGGCCTTTACTGCTTTGAGATTTTCAAAAAGCACGCTGCGATCGACCGCCAGATCGCGAACCACCGGAAATTTAGAAAACGGTTCAAGCCGGATGGGTTGTTCCAGTTTGTCCACCAGAGCGGAGCAGGCCATGCGGGCGCGTCCATTGATCAGCATGGCGCAGGAGCCGCAGACTTCCTCGAGACAGTTGGAGTCGTAGGTGA
Organism: Terriglobia bacterium; assembly: GCA_963814725.1. Taxonomy (GTDB): domain Bacteria; phylum Acidobacteriota; class Terriglobia; order Terriglobales; family Acidobacteriaceae; genus JAIQFF01. The sequence continues at coordinate 82,851 of CAWFDY010000007.1, read as the reverse complement.
TTGGCGTGGTGGCTTTGCCGTCGCGGGTGACCGGGTTGGCGGCGATCTCCATGAGTGACGAGATCACGTTCATGCCCGAGTGCCAGGGAAGTTCGAATTCTTCCCAGTGCGGCCGGACGTTGGGGTTCGGCTGGCGCTTGATTTTGAATAGGACGGTCTTGGAAGTAGCCATTTATTTTCAGCCTTGCTCGAACCGCGTAGCCCCGGACGCCCCCGTCCGGGAAGGCGAGCATAGCTCGCCAGAGTTTATCGTGATCACCTGCAAACCGCTGCCGAGCTGCGCTCGGCCGGGCAGGTGGGGCACCCGCCCCTACGTGTCCGTGCCTATTTCACCGCGTCGTATCTTCTCGGGCGCGGCGGAATCAGGGAAACGTCTACCGCCTCGAATTCGAACTTTGGCTCGTCGGCGTCCGGCGCGAAACTTGCTTTCGTGGTCTTCAGCCAGTTTTTGTCGTCGCGCTCGGGGAAATCCGGTTTGTAGTGTGCGCCGCGCGATTCGTCGCGCAACGCTGCGCCCTGGGTGATTACTCGCCCCAGTTGCAGCATATTGTAGAGCTGCCGCGCAAAGACCACCGAGGTGTTAGCCCACTGGGTGCGGTCGCTCAGGTTGATGTGGCGAAAGCGTTCCAGCAGTTTGCACAGCTCGGCGTCAGTTTCCTGCAGGTTTTTGTTGTAGCGAATGACGGTGACGTTCTTCGTCATCAGATCGCCCAGCTCGCGCCACAGCTTGAAAGGATTTTCGGTGCCGTCCGACTTCATCAGCAGTGGCGTTGTTTTCTTCCTGGCGTTTGCGCTCGGCATCGAAATATCCATTACTCGGCGCGGCCTTGAGATTGCGGGCGTAGTTCACCGCCGTGGGCCCGGCGATGAATCCGCCGAAGATGCAGGAGACCAGGGAATTCGCGCCCAGGCGGTTGGCGCCGTGGTACTGATATTCGCATTCGCCCGGCGGCGTAAATTCCGGGGATGTTTGTGGCTTGCGTGAAATCCACCCAGAGGCCGCCCATGGTGTAATGCATGCCGGGAAAAATCTTCATCGGCGTGTCACGGGGATCGTCGCCTACGAACTTTTCGTAGATTTCCAGGATGCCTTCGAGCTTGCGATCGAGAATCTTGCGGTCGATGTGGGTGAGGTCGAGATAGACCATCGGCTTGCCGTCGATGCCGAGGTTATGTTCGTACACCACTTTGTGGATGGCGCGGGTGGCGATGTCGCGCGGCACCAGGTTGCCGTATTTCGGATACCACTCTTCGAGAAAGTACCACCTGTCATTTTGAGGAATCGAAAGCGGATCGCGCTTGTCGCCGGGAGTTTTGGGGACCCAGACGCGTCCGCCTTCTCCGCGGGCCGACTCTGACATCAGGCGCAGCTTGTCTTCGCCGGGAATGCAGGTGGGATGGACCTGAATGAACTCGCCGTTGGCGTAGTAGCAGCCCTGCTGATAGAGCGCCGATTGCGCCGAACCGGTACAGACCACCGAATTGGTGGAGCGGCCGAAAATGGCGCCGTTGCCGCCGGTGGCGATGATGATGGCGTCGGCGGGGAAGGTGCGAACTTCCATGGAGCGCAAATCCATGGCGCAAATGCCGCGGCAGACGCGGTTGGAATCGAGTACTGCGGAGAGAAATTCCCAGTGCTCGAATTTGCGGACCTTGCCTTCGGACTCGTAGCGGCGGACCTGTTCATCGAGCGCGTAGAGAAGTTGCTGACCGGTGGTGGCGCCGGCGAAGGCGGTGCGATTGAAGAGCGTGCCGCCGAAACGGCGGAAGTCGAGCAGTCCTTCGGGAGTGCGATTGAAAGGCACGCCCATGCGGTCGAGCAGATCGATGATGCCGGGGGCGGCTTCGCACATGGCCTTGACCGGAGGCTGGTTGGCCAGAAAGTCTCCGCCGTAAACGGTGTCGTCAAAATGCTGCCAGGTGGAATCGCCTTCACCCTTGAGATTTTTGGCGGCGTTGATGCCGCCCTGAGCGCAGACGGAGTGCGAGCGCTTTACCGGCACGATGGAGAACAGGTCAACGTTGTCCGCCCATCTCGGCGATTTTGATGACGGCGGAGAGTCCGGCCAGGCCGCCGCCGATCACTATGATTTTCGGAGTCGATGCCATCTGGTTTGAATGTCCCGTCTAACGCAATCTTTATTTATTTTTACCCGATCTATCTTTGCCCAGGCACCGTTGCGCCGGCATAAGAGTCATGGATGCCGCTCTCCGGACCGATGGGCTGCAAAGGTGTTCTCAAGAATGAACGCATGGTCAGCGCTCCCACCGTCATGAACAGCAATCCGATGGCGAAGCAGACGTAGCCGAATCTGCGCCGGGCCGCGTCGCCCGTGGTGATCCCCCACTTGGCGGCAAACAGCCAGATTCCATAAGCAAAGTGCCATGAGGCGCAGAAAATTCCCACGGCGTAAAACGCGATGGCCCAGGCGTGCTGAAATTCCAGTTGCACTTTGCCGAAGGCGGCGTCCGGATGGGTCAGGATGTGAACGCCGCTGAAACGCAGATGCCAGGTGTGCCACACGATGTAGGCAGAAGGCGATGGCGCCGGTCCAGCGCTGCAGCGTGAACATCCAGTTGCCGGCCCAGGGATAGTCAGTGACGTTGCTCTCGCCGCGAAACCAGATGTAGAAGCCGTAAAGGGCGTGGTAGAGAATCGGCAGCCAGATCCCGAACAGCTCCAGATAGAAAACGAAAGGAAAGCTCGACAGCAGTTCGACTTGCTTGGCGTACGCGGCCGGGCCGCGGGTGGCGAATGCATTGGAGACGAAATGCTCGACCAGGAACGCGCCGACCGGAATGATGCCGCTGAGAGAATGAAGCTTGCGAAGCAGGAACGAATGTCCCTGACCGGCGCGCAGAGGCGGGACGCCTTCATGGGTGCTTGACGGGAGCTGCAGGACTGGCGGTTGTCGCCACTGGACCCCTTGTGCTGCTCAAAGATGACTGGAGAACCTTTTATTATCGCGGTGCGAGAGAACGAGAGTCAAGAACACCAGTTCTCTGTTACTCAGATTTTAGTTCTTACAGGTCGAGTGTACCAGTCGAGGAATTGGCGGAAGGCTGCGCCGCGGTGGCTGTAGTTGGCTTTTTCTTCCGGCGTCAGTTCGGCGAAGGTTTTTTGAATGGACGGAAAATAAAAGAGCGGGTCGTAGCCGAATCCGTTCGAGCCGCGCGGGGAATCGAGAAGCAACGCCTTCGGCCTGGCCGCGAAATACGTTCAGGGTTTGCCCGTCACGGGCGGCAGCGATCACGCAGACGAATCGGCCGGTGCGTTTTTCCGGGGGAATTTTTCTGAGTTCCCGAATCAGGCGGGCGTTGTTGGCCTGGTCGTCGGTGTTATTTCCTACCAGGTGAGGCTGGTCGGCGGCATAGCGGGCGGAGTGGACGCCGGGGGCGCCGCCCAGCGCGTCCACTTCGAGGCCGGAGTCGTCGGCCAGGACGATTTCTCCCGGGGCGTATGCGCTGTAGTACTCGGCCTTCTTGCGGGCGTTGGCTTCGAAGGTGAGACCGTCCTCGACGGCAATGGGGATGGAAGCGAAATTCGGCAGAGATTCGATCTGCGATTCCCAGCGGAGACGCGGCTCCGGCAAAGTCACGGAGCTTGCCGGGATTCGATGGTGGCGATGAGAACGCGAATCATATTGGTGAAAGATGCGAAGAAAGCGATGCGCCGCTTGTAAAGCATCAGCTCCGAGCATCAGGATAACGGTGCCGAAGAGAAATTAATCCTCCAATTTCGCGGTCGCGGGTGCGCGCGAAAGTGACTCGAACCTGATTGTCTCCGGCCTCGACCGGAATCGACCATCTGGCCGGTGACGCTGCGAGCATTCCGGTTCGGACCGGGCGACCGTTTACCTCGACCCTCCACGCCGGGTAATTGAACAGCTTGAGCACCAGCTTGCCGGGCTGGCTCACGATTCGCGCTGAAGGACTTTGATTCGGGGCCCCACTCGGTGATGCGGATGCGTGAAGTGCCATTGCCTTCGAAGCTGACCCGGCGCGCGTCTTTCTTGATTTCGTAGACGTCCACGCCGTTGGGGACATACTCGTCGATGCCGTCGTAGCCCGACACCGGTCCGTTGGTTGTCCAGCATTTCGGCGACGTCGCCGGCAGTGTCCCACCATGGGGGCTGAACGCGATGCCATACAAAGACCAAGACCGCAAGCATGGCGACGCAGGCCAGCGGCGCGCGACCACCAGCGGCGTGTGGCCATAGTGACGAGCAAAGCGAAACCAACATTCAGGCAGAGCAGCCAACGCAAGGGAAGCTGCACGTAACGCAATTCCGGCAGAAAGCGATAGAGCAACAGGCTCATACGGAAGAAAGCAGCAGCGCGCAGGCGGCGGACCAGGCGATAAGCATGATCCAGAACTCGGGAGCCCGAGTGCGCCACGGGCGCGAGCAGAAACCAGAAAATCGCCAGCAGGACCATTCCGCGACGGAGAGCACGGAGATCAACAGGTTGAAACGATCATGATCGGGGTTGTTGAGCGACGGTGAAGATGAAATTGTCCTGAGGACGGACGCCCGGCGATAACACCTGCGCGATCTCCACCCACTTCTGTTCGTACAAGACAGGCACGACGTAAAACGCGGCCAGCGCAAGTCCCAGCAGAAGTGCGAGAGCGCCGATCACGAGCGGCCGCGGGGAACGGCGCACGATGGCGGCGACCACCAGCAGCAGTGCCAGGGAATAGGTCAACATCACGGCGCGACGGGATATTGGTCAACCAGGCAGCGGCCACGATCAGACCCGAGGAGCACGACTGACTTGTGATCGTCTTTCTGCGATCGCAGGATGACCAGCAAAAGCAGAGGAAGAAGCGCGCCGGCCAGCAATTCGGCAAAAGCGCTGCGCCAATAGACGATGACGATGTGATACGGATTCGCGGCATACAGGGCGGCGGCGAAGATGGCGTCGCGGCGCGGCAGGAAACGGCGGGCCAGCAGGAACATGGAGCAGCCGGAGAGCGTGAGCGCAATCCATTGATAAACTGCCGGGACGATCTTCCAGGGCAGGAACGATCCCAAAGCCGCTCCCAAAGTCCACGATGCGGGGGGATAGAAAATGAATCGCGCCTCACCGTATCCAAAATGAGCCAGGGCCGCCCAGCGCGGATAGAGGATGCCAAGCCTCCACTGGCTGAGCACTTCCATCCAGGAGTTAAGGTGAAACTCGAAGTCGTGGCCGGAGGGGATTCCGAGAAAGAAGGTGGGCACGAGTACGGCAAAAGCGCTCAGTGCGATAACCAGAATTGGCGCGCCATACATTGGCCCGCCAGACATTTCGCCGCCATACAAGGGACCGCCGGCGGGAGCAGCGGGCACATCCTGCAACCGCACGTTGCGCAGGGGTTCGCTGGTCACGGCTGAGATTGTTGCTTAATAGAGCCAATTGAGCAAACTCGATCGCAAATGCCTGCAGCTCCGTTCGTCGCAGTTCCTGTTTGAAGATGTCATCCCAAGCGCCCGAAGGCGCGGAAGGATCTCGTCCGGACCGGCAGGGAATGATTTATCTGGCACATGGTTGTCACAGGACGTTCACAATAAATTAATTCTGCTGAAACTTTTTTTCGGAAGGGCGGAGTAGACTTCGAACCACAGGGTGGAGCAGCCCGAGAGGGCAACAGGTTCGCTTGCTGAAAAGCTTGCGGGCCTTTTTGTTGATCGGAATCCGGTTCGGAATAGAAGCCTGGGCTACGAAGAGGCGACTTCTTCAGAGCTGCGTTGCTGGCGAAGTTCCTGCAGGAAATCTTCCTGGCTTAGAGAATCCGCGCGGTTCAACAGGGTGAGCAACAGGTCTTCGGGTTCATCGGATGGCTGGCTGCCGCGGTAGTCCTGATCGTTGCCGGCCGCCAGCGCCCGGGGCGTGATGAGCAATTGCGGCAGAGTCCCGGGGCGGCTGGTGAGGAAGCCGATGAAAGTTCCGACCTGGTCGCGCTGTTCGGCGGTGCCTCGAGGCAAACTCAATACCCATGCCGAATTCGGGATGCATGACTCGAACCATGCCTTCGGCCTGGACTTCCATGTCCTCAGCTTTCAGGCAGAGCACGATGCCGGAGCGCTCCGGGAAAGGCGATTCGGTCTGACGTAGCAGCCACCCAGGCTGAGATCGGTGAGCTTGCACTCCGAAACTGGCTCGGGATCTTCCGGGAAGAAATTCGGCGGCGTTGGCGACGACCCAGGCTTTGAGGGTCTGACGCAAGATTTTCCGGCAGATCGATATAGCGAACCCCCGATTCGCCGTTGGGATTCGCCCAGGCGACTTCACCGCGAATATCCATCTCGGTGCTGATCGGAAAGCGCGAAACTGAGCGCTGATGATGGCGGACGGGCAAAGCGGCTGTGCCGCCAGAACATCCAGCCCGTCCTCGCTCAGGTCGAGCAGAATGCCTTCCATCTCCGCGCCATTTTCGACGCGGAGTTTTACCGGAAGCTGGACCGGGACGCGGAAAGAGCGGCGGCGTTCGCGCTTCATCAGGGCGGTCGCAGCGCGCAGGCTGGCTTCGGCCTGCTGCTGGAGAAATGGGTTTGTAGAGAACGAAATTTGCGCCCGCGCCGAAAACGTGGCGCACTTTGGTTTTGTCGCCCAGCAGGGCGACGGTGACTGTGTTGTGCGGGGCCGATGCCTGGTAGGCGTTTTGCAGGACCAGGGCGGCGCTGTGAGGATCGTCGTAGTCGACGATCACGGCGTCGAATTTCTGTTCGGTCAGGCGGCAGAGCGCGTCGGGATAACCGCAGCACTGCACGCCCAGGCCGAAACCGGCGAGGACGGGCGTGAGCACCGCCGTCGCCTGTTCGTCTTTGCAAACCAGAAGAGACTGAAATGTCATAAGCGGGCCCTGTGCCGCACGAAAACTCTTTTCGGACTAAGGCCAGCGCGGAGCGCGTGACGCGGGCTTGGGAGCGGAAACACCCGCAGGCGATGCTCCGGCTCGTGCTGCCATGCTGTTGCCCTGGTCCTCGACTTCGGCCAAAACCGTGCTTTCCTCTTCGTCACTTTCGGCGAGCAGAGGGGCGACTTCGCGCAGTTTTTCGGCCGCCTGCTGCAAGGCCTCAATCTGTTTGCTGAGCTGGGCGTACTTGGCCTGCTTACGGCGTAAAACCTCGTGAATATCCTTCATTACGTCCCCCTGTGGCGAATGTAAGTACGATAGGCGGCCAGGGTCAACGGCAATCCCCACCGCGCCGATTACGGCGGTAACCAGGCGGCTTACTGGGCGTAAAGCGCAGGACTCATTTTCGCGCTGCCTCATGAGCGCGATCCGGATGATTCAAAACAGCTTCGCTCTACTCTCCTCATAGCCTGATCGTGCCACGGATTGGCACGAAGGTGGAATTTACAGTCTCTTCGACAAACCATAACTTCGTACGTGAGCAGACCTGGGGGAGGGCTGTTCGGGCGTCCCACAACTCGCAAGAGTTTGGGGCGCTTCTTAATTTGTGGGGCTTTATTTTTTGCCGCGTCTAGCCAGGCGTGGTGCTGTCAGCCTTCATTCTGCTTAACCAGCCGCTTGTTCTGTCGAGGGGCCACCTGGTTCGGCAACCCGCCGCGCCGGTCATCGCGCGAGCGGGAACGCTCGCGCCTGCATCTGCACCAAACCTTGCACTTTACATTGCGAACGCCTGGGGTATGATTTGCCGCCACGTGACCCATAGAACGAGAAATTGGAGGATGGGCGCGAGGCTGGCCGACGCCAGTGGATGATGGTTAGCGACGAGGGGGTCTCGTCCGCGGCTTCGAGTTACCTGTGTAGCGGTCTGCCTGGCCGGCAGATGCGCTTGAGGAGAAGTTCATGCGATCTGTTCCCCTTCGTCTGCGATTTGCGATCGGCTTAATTGGTCTTCTGGCCTCATCCACGCTGGCCCCGGCGCAGCAGCGTTATGTCAGTCCCCGCATCACTGAACCTGTAGAGGAAGGTCGACGGATGGTGCTGAAAGGCAACGTCCACCCTTTGGCGCGCTCTGCTTTCGAGGTTGCTGCCGCCCCGCCAGACCTGCCCATGGAACGAATGCTGCTGGTTCTGAAGCGAAGTGAGGAGCAAGAGACCACGCTGGCGAAGCTGCTTGACGATCAGCAGGACAAATCGTCGCCCGACTATCACAAATGGGTGACGCCGGAACAGTTCGGGCAGCAGTTTGGCCCGGCCGACTCGGACATTCAAACCGTTACCTCGTGGCTGCAGGGGCATGGCTTCAGCATCGCCGAGGTCAGCAAGGGCCGCACCGTGATCGAGTTCTCTGGAACCGCGGCGCAGGTACAGGAGACATTTCACACCGCCATCCACAAATATGTGGTGAACGGAAAAGCGCACTGGGCCAACGCGAGCGATCCGGACATACCGGCGGCGCTGGCGCCGGTGGTGGCAGGTGTGCATTCGCTGCACAATTTTTACGCCCAGCCCCAACTCGTAATTTCGGGGGAGAAAATGCGGGCCACAGTCAGGCCCGGACCGCCCTCGCAGGTCACGTTGTCGGGCGCCTTCCACGGATTGGCGCCCGCAGACTATGCCGTGATTTACCACGCCACTCCTGCTTTTGCGAACGGAATCGTTGGAGCTGGGCAGACCATTGCAGTTGTGGCGCGGAGCAACCTGTTTAACGGGGGTCAGGACATTGGCGATTTTCGCAGTGCTTTCGGGTTGTCCGGCGGCTTTTTTAGCATCATCCTGAACGGACCTGATCCCGGCGACCTGGGAGGACTCGAGGAAGGCGAGGCTACGCTGGACGGCACGTGGTCCACGGCACTGGCACCGCAGGCGGACGTCGATTTTGTCATCTCCGCGGGCACAAACAGCACGGATGGCATTTTTCTCTCCGAAAGCTTCATCATCGACAACAATCTGGCGCCAGTGATGACGGAAAGCTTCGGCGGATGTGAAGCTTTCGTCACGAGTGCCGGAACGCAAAGCATCTCGGCCATGGCGGAGCAGGCAGCGGCGCAAGGCATCACTTATTTCGTTTCCGCCGGGGATACCGGCGCAGAAGGTTGCGATCCGAACGACGGGACCGTGGCGACAGGACCGGTGTCGGTGAGTCCCCTGGCATCGAATCCCTTTGTTGTGGCCGTGGGTGGCACGCAGTTTAACGAAAACGGACACGACGCCACCTACTGGAGCACAGCCAACGGGGTGGGTGGGGTGTCGGCGAAATCGTATATTCCAGAAGATGTATGGAATCAGAGTTGCACTTCAGCTCAGTGCGGTACGAAAGCCAATATCAGAGCCGGCAGCGGCGGGGCCAGTGTGTTTTTCAGCAAACCATCGTGGCAGTCCGGGGTGAGTGGGATTCCGAACGATGGGGCACGGGATCTGCCCGACGTCTCCCTGACGGCCTCGAGCCACGATCCCTACCTGCTGTGCATCGAGGGCTCTTGCGTGCCCGACAGTCAAGGCGACATTCTGCTGGCAGGCGTTTCGGGCACCTCCGCCTCGGCGCCTTCGTTCGCCGGCATCATGGCTTTGGTTAACCAGCAGACAGGTTCGCGGCAGGGGCAGGCAAATTATGTCCTTTATCGCCTGGCGACAGCGGAGACCTTGGCCCAGTGCAACGGATCGAAAACCACGGCTCTTCCCGCCGGCACTTGCGTGTTCAACGACGTGACGGTGGGCAACAACGCAGTCCCGGGGGAGGCTGGCTTCGGAACGCCCACCGCGAAATATCAAAGCACGGTCGGATATGATCTCGCCTCCGGCCTGGGTTCGGTAAACGTAACCAATCTGCTGAATCGATGGAGTTCGATCGCGTTCACGGCTACGACCTCCACTCTAGTTCTGAGTCCCACGAGCTTCACTCATGGCACCGCCGCGAACGTGAGCATCCATGTGTCGCCCAGCAGTGGCAGCGGAGTACCGACAGGTGACGTTTCGCTGTTGACCAACGCAACTGCGCCGGGTGCGATCTCGCTTACCCTGAATGCTGGCGCCGTCTCCAGCACCTGGGACGGGCTGCCGGGCGGGACATACCAGGTCCATGCCCACTACGCGGGCGACGGGACCTTCGCCGGCAGCGATTCCACTCCGACCATGATTACGGTCTCGCCGGAAGGAAGTACGACCGCGCTGTCCATTTTCGGTTTTGATGCGAGCGGCAACACCATACCCTTTACCACCCAGCCCTATGGCAATGCTGCGTACTTGCGGGCGGATATCTCAAGCCTGTCCGGCCACGGCGTTGCCTCGGGCCAGGTTTCCTTTCACGGACGATGTAGGACTCGTCGGCACCGCCGGCGTGAACAGCGAGGGCACGGCAACCACCGCGCAGGGCGTGTTCACGATCCCCGCGGGCCATCATTCCATTGTGGCCAACTACAACGGAGACCAAGGCCTGAATGCAAGCACTTCCGCAGCCGTCGAGGTGACGGTCACCCAGGCTCCGACGACTACAGTCGTGTCTTCGCTTAACAGCACCGTGGCTCTGGGTGATTCCGCCACCTTGACAGCGATCGTGAACACTACGAGCAGTGGCCTGGCACCTGGTGGCGCCGTGACGTTTCTATTGGGCGGCACTCCGATTGCTGATGCGCACAATCCGGTGGTCGTCAATGGTTCCAACGGAACTGGCAGCGTCCAGAACGGGGTCTTCACCACGGCCGGGGCGTCGGCCAACCTGAACACGGTTCTGCCGGCTGGTCAAAACGTCATCACGGCGCAGTACAGCGGTGATACCAATTACACGGGATCAATTTCGGCTGCGACGACCGTGAACGTGCTGGCTAATTTCTCTTTCGCGGCGGCAGCTCCATCCATCACGATCGCAAGTCCCGGCGGCAGTGGAAGTGTGGTGCTCACCGTCACCGGCCAGCCCGGCTACAGCGGCACCATCAACTTTACGGCTGCGTCGTGCGCGGGCTTGCCGCGGGAAAGTACCTGCAGCTTCAATCCGGCTTCGATTACGAATAGCGGTTCAACCACGCTCACCATTTCAACCACCGCGCCCCACAGCGCAAGGCTGGAAGGTCCGGGCTGGTGGACCACAAGCCTGGGGGCTACGCTGGCAGGAATCTTTCTTTTGGGAAGCGGGTCGAGACGGCGGGTCTGGAGCCGGCTGCTTTCCCTGATGGCTGTTGCCAGCCTGGTAACAATCGCAAGTTGCGGCGGCGGCAGTAGCGGTTCCGGCGGCGGCAACCACGACCCGGGGACGCCTGCGGGTTCATCGATGGTGATTGTGACCGCTACGAGTGGGCCTTTCAGTAACACCGCAGCGGTGACTCTCGTTATTCAGTAGCGCCATGGGCGAATAGTATGATTTGCGTGGAGGATCATCAAGATTCTTCACCGGGCGAGAAGCGCGGCCGCCATTCTTCCGCCAAAGAATACAGGCAAAGGGGAAATGCCATGAAGATCAAGCTCACATTGTGCCTCTTATTGCTGAGCAGTCTGCTGATGGCAAGGGATCCGGCCAATGACGACACCGCGCAAGCCAGCAGACTGATCGCGCTGGAGAATGCATGGAACCAGGCGCAATTGCACCATGACTCAAAAGCGGTGAGCAACCTGATCTCGGACGGTTTTATCTACACCGATTACGACGGCACTGTAATGAACAAAGCGGATTTTCTCAAGGATCTGAAAGACGCGGATTACCGGGCGAGCATGATCACCAATGACGAAGCGCGGGTGATTTCATATGTCGGCGCGGCGATCGTGGTGGGGACTTATCACACCAAGGGAACCTACAAACGCCAGCCCTTCGAGCACTTCGGCCGGTTCACCGACACCTGGCTCTACCAGAACAACAAATGGCAGTGCGTCGCCAGCCATACCACGTTGCTGAAAAAATAAGTCCTGCGGTTAGCTGGAAGCCGGCGGCGTGCCTAAAGCCCGGATCTTTTCCAGAAGTTCGGAAGCTGCCTGACCTGCTTCCAGGGTCGAGAACTCGTCTCCCAGTTCGAGCACGGGAGCGGCGCACGCCCCGCGAAAAGCCTGCTCGGCGCCGGGAAACCCCTTCAGGTTGGGACCCAGGATCGCCAGGCCGGGCCGGGTCGCCCGCAACAGGATTAAGGCGTCACGGAGATTGTTGTTGGTGAGAACGTGATAGCCGGCCTGGCCCAGCAATTCCCGCAAGTACGCCAGCACATTCGCGGATTGGTCGATGCACAACACCGTGAGTCCCGACGATTGCGTGCGGGCGGCGGGAGACTGCCGCCGGTAAAAGGCGAGAATCGCATCTTCTTCGGATTCATGAGTGTCAAACAAGGTGATGAGGTTGGTCACCTTCAGAACCTTGTGAACCGGTTCGGGCAATTGGCACAATTTCAAATCGCCGCGGGCGCTGCGCGTGCTGGTCAGCAGGCGCACCAGCATACCCAGGCCATTGCTGTCGATGAAAACTACTTCGCCGAGGTGGAGAACGATTTCGGTGCGATCCCGCAGAAGGTCGTTGACGTGGAGGTGCAAAGCCTCAGTTTCGCCGGTCACGATGCGTCCACTGCAACGCACGATGGTGACCTTACCGACTCCGCGCGTGCTCAGAGAAAGCGGCATAGCGTGCCCTCGCAGCCCCGGAGAGAAGATTAGAAGAGTAACTGTCCGCGTATTATACCGAACTGGCGGGTTGCGGGATTGGGTTGCGATAAGGCGCGGCAGATCGTCTACCGGCTGATGGCGATGTGACTGAGCGCGGCTTTGATGCCCGCCGCCACCGAGTCCGGAGTTCCCACCGCCCAGAAATGCATGAATAAAAGTCGCGGGTCCTCGGTGAGCATGTGACTGTGAAGGGCGGTAACCTGAATGCCGTGTTCTTCCAGGGCGGAAATAACCGGATTCACTTCATCCGCAGTCAGGACGAAGTCGCCCGTGGTTGCCACCGTGCTGGCTGCAGCCTTCTGGAAATTGATTGCCTCTCCCACTCCTTGCGCTGCCGTTAAGGTCATCCAGTGATCAGTGGCTGCACCGGAGCGGGGAATTCCGAAAGACAGCACGCCACCCGCAAAATTCCCCTTGGTCCCCAGAGTATCCTCAACTGTCTTGACGAACGCCGGAGGCTCCGCTTCCGCCGCTGGCGGCGCCGGTTTGTCGATCGGTGTACGCGACTCCGCTAGAGCTGCGCGGAGGGATTTCGCCAGGTCTGCCGCTTTTCCACGCCCCATATAATGCATGTACATGATGCGCGGCGTTTCATTCAGTAAATGATTGTGCACGGCTGTGATATCGAATCCTGCGGAGCGCAATTTTTTCATGACGGGCGTGAGTTCGCCCTCCAGCAAGGCCAGGTCGCCCATCACCATGGCGTGGTCATCGGTGCCGCCGAACGCCGCCCAGGAGCCCAGGGCAAAGCCGGGCTTGATGCTTACTCCGGCCACTAAAACGCGAAGATCGGTGCGAGGAAATCCGACGCGGTAAACATCGCCGACGAGCGTGCCGGAACGTCCAAGTGCCTGGTCAATTTTGGCTTTGTCCAACCCTTGTGCGTTAAGCAGGGAGGGGCAGAGCACAAGAAAAAGAATGAGAGAACGGAAATTCATGGGCATCGGCCTCGCACCGACCATTGTAGTCGGAGCAACCCAACCGAAACGAGGGATTCAAGCCGAACCTGTTTCTTTCAAAGCGGAGGAAAACTTATCCAAGGGTTGAGCCACTTGTGGAATTTTAGCGGGCTTCGTGACCCAGGCTCTGCCGCTGGTGAATACGAGCTTGAATTCGCTTACTTCGACGCGGCCTTTGGGGGAAACTGTTTGACCAGCTTGGCAATCGCCTTGTAAATCCGGTCCAGAGATTCCGTCTTCTTCTCAACATCTAACTTCTCGGAAACCGTACCATTCCAAATCACCTTGTTGGTGCTCCGGTCAACGAACTGCAATTGCAGGGTCCCTTGTGGAACGTAAGAACTGGTAAGGTTTGCGGTTCCGCTTGCGCCGGTCCACATGGTTGCGTCGATCGACGCGGGGGCTCCGCCGTAGGTGGACAGGATGGGCGTTCCTGCCGCCGAGCTGATTCCAAACTCGATTCCGCCGGCCGGGATCAGCGTCAGATCACCGTTCTTGTCTACCCTTTGCATGCCTCGGTTCTTGAGTTGTTCCTCGACCGATGCGATTACCGTCGAGTACAGCATCGGCCTGGTCGGCGGCATCGCCGGTTCAGCCCACGTGTAGGTTTTGTACCGACTGAAATCCACACTCTTGTCGTATCCGACTTTTACCTTCTGGGCAAAGGCGGCGGTCGCAAGCGCGGGCAGCAGCAGGCAAATCCAGACTTTATTCATCGTCTTCGTTCGTTTCTTGAGCGGCGGGCGTTCGTAAAAGGCAAACTGCAGTAAGTCCTGTGCCCGCTGCCTTAAGGCCCAAAAAAATCAGGCACGCCGATCTGTCCCCGAGACCCGGGTGCTCTTTTGAGTTGAGTCTGCGGGCCCGCCTGAATGCTGACAACTGTCAGAACTCGCAGCGGCCTCTAGCCCCGGTGGCCCTTCCAACTGGGGAGACGAAGGCGAGGCGGAAACGGCAGTGAGCATGCGCCGATCAAAAAGCGTCGACGTCAATCACAGCTTTGGCAAAGGCCTGCGGAGCTTCCTGGGGCAGATTGTGGCCGACGCCACCTGTGATCAGCCGGTATTCATATTTGCCGGTGAACTTTCCGCGATAGGCCTCGGCGGGCGCGTGCAGCGCACCATTCGCGTCGCCTTCCATAGTGATGGTTGGCACCGCGATCTTTGGGCCTTCGGCAAGCTGGCGCTCCAGGTCGTCGTACTTCGCTTCGCCGCTGGCGAGGCTGAGGCGCCAGCGGTAGTTGTGGATCACGATATCCACGTGGTCGGGATTGTTGAATGACGCCGCGCTGCGTTCGAAAGTGGCGTCGTCGAAGTTCCACTTTGGCGAAGAGAGTTGCCAGGTCATCTTGTTAAAGTCGCGTGTGTATTTGGAGTAGCCGGCCCGGCCGTAGTCCGTCGCGAAATAGCATTGGTACCAGAATGCGTGCTCAGCGATTGGGGGAAAGGGCACCTGGGCGGCCTTCCGGCTGCCGATAAGATAACCGCTGACGGAAACCAGACCTTTGCAGCGCTCGGGCCACAGCGCCGCAATGATGGCGGCTGTGCGCGCGCCCCAATCAAAGCCGCCGATAACGGCCTGTTTGATCTTGAGCGCGTCCATCAAAGCGACAATGTCGAGAGCGACCGCGGCTTGCTCGCCGTTGCGCATGGTTGCGCTGGAGAGAAAACTCGTCGACCCATAGCCGCGCAGAAACGGCACGATAACCCGGTAGCCCGCCGACGCGAGCAAGGGAGCGACATCGACAAAGCTGTAAATGTCGTAAGGCCAGCCGTGCAAAAGAATAACCGCCGGACCGCTGGCATGGCCGGCTTCCGCGTAGCCAATATTCAGAAGGCCGGCGTCGATCTGCTTCAGCGGGCCGAACGTTGCGCCCGACGTTACGCTCGGCGTTGCGCTTGACGGCGCGCCCGTTCCCGGCTGCATCCGGGTTTCGGCGTTGGCGGAGCCGAGCACGCCAAACTGAGTGGCGGCAGCCGCCATCGCTGCAATGCCAACAAATCGGCGGCGATTCTGGTTGATCTCCTCGGACACTTTTTCCGTACTCATTTTTGTTCTCCTTGATCCGCGTTTGTCACGTCGGGGGTCCCATTCAAGCCTGTTTTTGGCTTCAGTGGGGCTGAGAATGATGGAGTTGATCTAAGAAAACAGGGAGGAAGCTTTCAATGAACCACACAACGAAGACCGCGTTGTGTGGGCCACCCGCCGAACGTAGTCTTCATCGATTATTTACGCCGTTCAAGTGTCGTCCCTTTCTCAATTGGTTCTTTCTGGGCGTTCCCGCTTCTTATGCCGCTGGAACCGACTTCTTCTTCCCATCGAGTGCCGGTAGAAGAAGGTTCAGAAGCGCTTGATCAGAAAACGGGTTCTGACCTGAGATGAGCTCGCGATCTTGAACGACATAGCTCGTCCATGGAGCAAGCACACTTACGTCGCCGCCCGCCGTACTCAAGGCGAAGTCCGGGTAGAAGAGAACCTTACCACCAATCTCAAGCGGTTCCCGCTGCTGCTCTTCCGCTGTCGAAAAGATAGTCATCTTATATCCGGAATAGATCCAGCCTTGAGCCTTGGCGTGTGCTCCGGCGGCATCGCCCGCACTCAGCGCGGCCACCACCTCCGTCGAATTCGGAAGCGCCGAGAGAAGTGAAATCGGGCCATGGCAGAGCACTGCCGTAGGCTTGGATGTTTCATGAAAGTGTCTCAGCACGGTGCCCGCGTCGGGATCGTCGAGTAGGTCCATCATCGGGCCATGGCCACCGGGGACGAAAACAGCGTCATATTGATCCAGGCCCGATGCGATGACATCCGAGATACGAGTTGGATTTTTGAGCCCAGTCAGGCTGTCGCGGAATTTCAGATAGTCCTGAAGCTTAGCCTCGTCTCCACCGAAGAAGGCGGCTACCGCTGAATTGACATCCAGTTGCGGCGTGTTGCCTTTGGGGTTGGCGAAAGTGATTTCGTAGCCCTCGCTCATCAGGGCGCGAACCGGAACCGTCAGCTCGTTGAGATAGTAGCCTGCGCCGGTATAAACCTTGCCCTCTTTCAAGGGCAAGCCATGACCGCTCGAGACCAGCACTAAGACTTTTCCTTTAGTTGCCATTGTTGTTCTCCTTTTCGAAATCGAATTCTGTTCTCCTGAATATGACCTAGCTCATCGTTCGCGGTTTCCTCCAAGTGCGCAAGGACCGGCTACCGCGGTTGATCTGAACTATGCCCCTGGGAATCCGAACATCAGCCACGATTGATTGGCTACCCAATGCGGGTATAGCTCCGTCATCTGATCGAACAGCGCCTGGTCGGAGGTCGCGGTTTTCTGCAGCCGATCGAAGTCCTCGAGGTAACGCTTGGTGTCCTGGATCGTCGAGGGGGAGTCGGGCGCGCCCGGCTTTTTGTGACCGGCGACAACCATCGCCGGGTTCAGCGCCGCTAACCGGTCTAACGCCGCGATCCAATTCTGTCGGCTCTCGGGGGTGGTGTCGCCGACGTACATGCGGCATTGGTTGTACACAACGTCGCCAGCGACGACCAGGCCGATCGCTGGGACATATAAAGACGTCGAATCGGGACAATCGGTGCGTCCCTGCTCGATGATGCGCAATTCCTGGCCCTCGAGCGTGAATGCCTCGTGCTCATAGGGCTCCGGCGCAACTAATTTCGTGGGCACTTGCCCAGGAAATAAACGACGGGCTAAGCGTTCCACTGCGGGAGACAAAAATACCTGCGCGACGTTTACCGTCTTCGGTGTTGCGATCGCCCGAGCGTTCGGGAAGCGGTCGAGCAGAATGCTGAGACCATAGAAGTGGTCGAAATGGGCGTGCGTTATGTAGATGGTCTCGAGGTTGCGATTGTGCAGAGCAATCCAATCCGCGAGAGCCTCGGCCTCAGACACCGTCGTCATTGCGTCTACCAGCACCGCGTCGTGCTCGCCGAAGATTAACGTCGACGTGCTTGGGTCAAAGCCAAACGCTTCGCCGAAGGGCTTTGGCCGCTCGCCGACCATGGCTTTTCCAGGGGCAGTAAACACGTTCACACTAAGCTTCGACACAGCAGGCGGGGACGCGTTCATGCGCGTGGGATCTTTCACTTCACTTGTGCCGGCCATTTGGTACTCCCTTCGATGTCTGAGCGAGTCACTGTCCCGTCACTACTCGAGGCAAGATTGGCACAAGCGCGACACGTCCGTTGGACGAAAGCGTGCCAAGTACCCTTACCTTTGGGAAGACGCCATAAAGCCATTCACCAAGGCAGCAATCTCATCGGCAGCCGTGTCCAGTGCGAAGTGGCCACCGTCAACTATGTGGACTTCCGCATTGGGAACATCCTTGCGGTAGCTCTCCGGCTCGCTCGGGTCAAACGATGTTTCGTACTTTCCCCAAATCACGAGCAGCCGCGGTTGCCTTTCGCGCGTCCAGGTCTGCCACTTCGGATAGGAGTCCACATTGGTTCGGTAGTCGTAGAAAAGATCGCTCTGGATTTCGTCCTGGCCGGGCCGATTCAGAAAATAAAACTCGTCTGTCCAGAGGTCGGGATCGTGGCGCTCTAGGTCGGGATCGTTTCCAACGTGTCGCGCCCGCGCGGCCTCGAGCGATAACAGATTGGTGCGCAACGCGCTCTCATTCGCAGCGCGATCAGCCCAGAACGCCCGGCGCGTTTTCCAATTTGCTCCCAGGCCTTCGTTGTGGGCGACGGCGTCCTGCACGATCAGCGCTTCGACCCGCTCCGGATGTGCCAGCGCTATGCGAAAGCCGATCGGACCCCCGTAGTCCTGCATGTATAAGGTGTAGCGCGAGAGTCCGAGCGCTTCGGTGAAATGGTTCATGATCTCGGCGTAATGGTCGAACGTGTATGCGAACTTCTTCGGGTCCGGCCAGTCACTGTGTCCGAACCCCGGATAATCCGGCGCGATCAGATGATAGCGGTCGGACAGCCGCGCAAAAAGCGGTGCAAACATGCGCGACGACGACGGAAGTCCGTGCAGCAGGAGAAGCGTTTCCGTATTCTTCGCTCCAGCTTCCCGGTAGAAAATTGATAGACCGTCGATTTGGATGGTGCGATAAACCACGGGAGCCATCGGCAGTTCCTTCCTTGCACTTCGGCTCGTGGCACATTCAAGCCTGGTTTTGGCTTGAGTGGGTCGCCGTCCGCGCCGGGCTTAACCGTAGACTTGATCGGTGCTCTGTCCGACTTCGATAATGTAACCGTCAGGATCGCGAATGTAGCAGCGGATCTCGCCGTACTTGGGGATCGGCTCGGTAATGAATTCGGCGCCTCGACTTTTCCATAATTTGTAGCAAGCCTGAATATCCGCAACGCGGAAATTCATAAAGCTATTGATGTGATTCGGGTCGGGGACGCTGAGCGTTACCGTCGGCTTATCCGGGGTCGGTCCGCCTCCAACGTTCAGAATCATCCAGATATTTGCCAGTTGAAGATACCCAGGCGCGTTGCCGTCACCCAGACTCAGAATGCGAGCGCCGAAGACCTTTTCGTAGTAGCGAGCTGATCGCTCGATGTCGGCGACGGTGAGAAATTGCGCGATGCTGATCCCCTCCCGCGGGGGCATGTCATAGCTCTTCTGTTCGATTTGTACGCTGTTCATTGAGCGCTCCCATTCCAACACAGTGCTTATTGCAAACTCAGCATCCCAGGATATCCCGTTTCCGCCGGAGGTGAGGGACCGTGATTGCAGAGTTCAAGCTTACTCCAATCGGTAGTGGGACTGATTAGGCCAAGAAGCGCGACGACGAGTCTATTTGGACGAACGTGTTCATCAATGCCAAAGCAGGCGACTACAACTGCAACCCGGAATATCGGCGTGTGTCGGCAAGGAAGGCGGGACTCAATCTTAACTGGTGGACCCAATTCAGCAATGGGGATTTCATTTCACGCCTACTACGCCAACTATTTGAGAAGAATGGTGCGCCCTGAGAGATTCGAACTCCCGACCTTCTGGTTCGTAGCCAGACGCTCTATCCAGCTGAGCTAAGGGCGCGATGGGGTGTGACGGTCCAGCAGCGACTTCGATTATAGCGAAAGCCGGGAGAGTTGATAAGATGCCACGCGCGAATCACAATTGCCGGTTGGAGGCATCATGAATTGGTGGGTACGAGCGTTTACTTTGGGCGTACTTTTCTTTGGGATGGCTTTTTCGGTGGCGCTTGCGGGCGCAGCTCCAGCGCAGAAGCCGGACGCCCCAGCGCCGGGCGCGAGTGGCGCTCCGGCACAATCCTTTGACGTCGATGCAGCAGTCAACGCCTATCTGGCTCGAGTTCCGGCTGCGCAGCGCGCGCAATCCGACGCTTATTTTGAAGGCGGGTATTGGCTTCTGCTGTGGGATTTTTTGTCCACGGTGGCGGTGATGTGGCTGTTGCTGCAATTCCGGTGGTCGCTGTGGATGCGTGACCGGGCCGAGCGCATCAGCCGCGTCAAGGCGCTTCAGGCGGCCTTGTACTGGGCGCAGTTCATTGTGGTGGTTTCGGTCCTGACCTTTCCACTCACGGTTTATGAGGGTTTTTTTCGCGAGCACAAATATGGGCTCTCCAATCTGACGTTCGGGCAATGGATGCGGGACCAGGCAATCGACCTGGCCCTAACCGTTTTACTCGGAGCGATCCTGTTGGCGGTTTTGTTTGCCTTGGTCAGGAGAGCTGGCAAAAGCTGGTGGGTGTGGGCGAGCGCAGTGTGTGTGGTTTTTCTCGCGACCCTGGCCTGGATTGCCCCGGTGTTTATTTCTCCGCTGTTCAACCGCTACACCAAACTGGAGGATCCGCGCATCAAGGGACCCATTTTGAGCCTGGCTCGCGCCAACGGAATTCCGGCGACGGAAGTGTATGAGTTTGACGCGTCGCGCCAGTCCGACCGGGTAAGCGCCAACGTCAGCGGCTTTGCCGGGACCACGCGAATTTCACTCAATGACAATCTGCTGAAAAGGTGCACACTGCCGGGAATCGAAGCGACCATGGGCCACGAAATGGGGCACTACGTCTTGCACCACGAGTTCAAAGGCCTGGTGCTCAATGGATTGGTATTCGTCCTCATGTTCGCTCTCTTGAACTGGGGGCTCAAAGCCGGGTTGGCGCGCTGGGGCGAGGGCTGGGGAATCCGGGGGATTACCGATCTGGCGATCCTGCCGCTGGCCTTGATGCTGCTGGCGATTTTTTCCTTCGTGCTCACACCGGTGAATGACACGATAACTCGCACTCAGGAATACGAAGCCGACTTATACGGCATCAATGCCAGCCAGCAACCGGATGGGGAAGCGGAAGTCGATCTCATGCTGGGGGAGTACCGCAAGCTCGATCCCGGGCCGATCGAAGAATTCATCTTTTTCGATCATCCCAGCGGACGTACCCGAATCACTGCGGCCATGCGGTGGAAGGCGGAACATCTGCCGGGGGCTCCGCTGGCGATGCCGGTACCGTAATAATTTCCTTACAATGCCAAATTTCCTGATGTCGTTGTGGTAATGGTTTTCACAGCAAACAGCGCACAGAACCGGCGCAGGGGACGCATGGCAGGCGTGCGATGAAACTGGCTACGGTAGCGGGTTTTGGAGGATTTCCACAAGGGTTCGGCAGCCTTCGTGCCAAGGCTTCGGATGCACGTAAATCTTTCCCCCTAAGGGGGCAATTCCTACTCGATTGCCGCCCAGGCGGGCGTTATATTTCAGCAACTTGAGAGTGGCAAGGGGGATGCTTTACATCTCAACAGACGAAGTGGCGCGCAACGGGGCGCTCCAGAGAAAAAACTTCGGCCAGAGGTTTTCTTGAGCGCCCCTTGCATTTTCCAAGCTTCAGCCCTCCCCTCCCCCGATTTGACCCGCCTGTTTTAACCCATGGAAGTCATTGAGTTAGGCCTCTGATGTCAGCACCAGCAGGTCGCCCAGGTCCAGCCCGGTACGCCGTAACAAGCCAGCGATCACAGGTTCTTTGAATCGCGAAGCGTCGAACTCGACGCGAATAATGCGGTCGGCCTCATGGAACGTAATTCTTCGCACGCCATAGACTTCGCGCACATTGTCCAAGGCCCGCATGATGGCTTCTGTGGGCGGGTTCTCGTAGTGGTATGCCACTTCTAATTGCGTCATCTGGTCTGTCGTGCCTCCCCTTCGAAGATACAACAATCGATTGTATAAGCGAATGAATCTAATATGATCCGGCTCAGGTTTTCGAAGTGCGCCTCTGGCTCCTATGGAAGATTCCGCGAAGTCTGCAAGTAGTGTGAAAGATCTGGTGTGCGGGATGAATGTGAATCCCTCCACCGCGAAGTACAAGATGGACCACGGCGGAAAGGCGTACTACTTCTGCTGCGCTTCCTGCCTGGAGAAATTCCGTTCGCGTCCGGATGACTACCTGGCGCCGCGCCCAGCGGCAGCGGGGCTGCAAAGCATCAACATCGCGCCGGCGAATCCAGTCAATCCGGTCAAGACCGCCGCAACCGAACATCGCCGCGGCACTTCTGATTTGCCTGCGACTGCAACGGCTGGCGCTTACGTTTGCCCGATGTGCCCGGAGGTGCGTTCGTCCAAGTCTGATGCGTGTCCGCGCTGCGGAATGGCTCTGGAGCCGGAGATGCCGGTGGCGGCGACGCGGGTCGAATACACGTGCCCTATGCATCCGGAGATCGTGCGGCCGGCTCCGGGCAATTGCCCGATCTGCGGCATGGCGCTCGAAACGCGCACGGTGACCGCGCAGGAAGAGGAAAATCCGGAGCTGCGGGAAATGACGCGCCGCTTCTGGATCAGTCTGGCTCTTACCGCCCCGCTGCTGCTGATCGCAATGGCCGATATGCTGCCGGGCATGGCGGTGCGGCATTTATTGAATCGGGCCGGGGTCAATGTGGCGTGGATTGAGATGATTCTGGCGACGCCGGTCGTGTTGTGGGGAGGCTGGCCATTCTTCCAACGCGGCTGGACCTCAGTCGTGAACCGCGCCACCAACATGTTTACCCTGATCGCGATTGGTACGGGCGTGGCGTATGTGTACAGCCTGGTGGCAATCATCTTTCCGCAAATATTTCCAGCCTCTTTCCGGGAGATGGGCGGGACGCCTCCGGTTTATTTCGAAGCCGCTGCCGCCATCACGACGCTGGTGTTGTTGGGGCAAGTTCTGGAACTGCGTGCCCGCAGCCGCACCGGTGCGGCGATTCGTGCGCTGCTCGACCTCACTCCCAAGATGGCACGCATCGTGCGCCACGGAAATGAGCAGGACATCCCTCTCGAAGAGGTGGTGCGCGGTGACCAGCTGCGGGTTCGCCCGGGCGAGAAAATTCCGGTGGATGGAGTCGTGATCGAGGGCAGCAGTGGCGTGGATGAGTCGATGATTACCGGCGAATCCATCCCGGTGAGCAAGGGGCCGGGCAGCCCCGTGATTGGAGCGACGGTGAACGGAACCGGGGCGCTGATGATGCGCGCCGAGCGAGTTGGAGGAGAAACGCTGCTGGCGCAGATTGTGCGGATGGTGAGCCAGGCCCAGCGCAGCCGCGCTCCCATTCAGCGGGTAGCGGACCGGGTGGCGGCGTGGTTCGTCCCGGCGGTGATTACGATTGCGATTCTGACCTTTGCGGCGTGGAGCTTCTTCGGCCCCGAGCCACGACTGGCGCACGGGTTGGTGAATGCAGTGGCGGTGCTGATCATCGCGTGTCCGTGTGCGCTTGGATTGGCGACTCCGATCGCGATCATGGTCGGGACGGGACGCGGCGCTCAAGCCGGCGTTCTCATCAAGAACGCGGAAGCGCTCGAAATACTGGAAAAAGTTGACACCCTGATCGTGGACAAGACTGGCACCCTCACGGACGGGAAGCCGCGCGTGGTCTCCATCGTTGCCGGGCCGCCCGGAAATGAGAACGAACTGCTGCGACTGGTCGGCAGCCTGGAGCAGGGAAGTGAACATCCTCTCGGAGCGGCAGTGTTGGAAGCGGCGAAAGGCCGTGGCCTCGCGATAAGCAGGGAAAGCGATTTTCAGTCTCACACCGGGCGAGGGGTGAGCGGCCGCGTGGACGGAAAAAACATTCTGATCGGAAGCGATCGGCTGCTGGCGGAGAGCGGAATTTCCACGGTGGCGCTGGCATCGAAAGCAGACGAGTTGCGGCGCCAGGGACAGACCGTGATTCTAGTGGCCGTCGATGGCCAGGCCGCGGGATTGATCGGGATTGCGGATTCGATCAAGGCCTCGGCGCCAGCGGCTCTGCGTGAGCTGAAACAGCAGAGCCTGCAGTTGGTGATGCTCACCGGCGACAGCCGCGCTACAGCTGAAGCGGTCGCCAAAACTCTTGGCATCGAAGAATTCGAGGCGGAGGTTCTTCCGGCCCAGAAAGCTGAAGCCGTGCAGCGGCTGCAGAAACAAGGGAGAACCGTGGCCATGGCCGGCGACGGCATCAATGATGCGCCGGCATTGGCGCAGGCCGATGTGGGCATCGCAATGGGAACGGGTACGGACATAGCCATGGAAAGCGGTGGCATAACTCTGGTCAAGGGTGATCTCGTGGGGATCGTGCGAGCCCGCAAACTGAGCCAGGCGACCATGCGCAACATCCGGCAAAATTTGTTCTTCGCATTCCTGTACAACTCGCTCGGGGTGCCGATCGCGGCGGGAGTGCTCTATCCGTTTTTCGGACTGCTGTTGAGTCCAATTCTGGCGGCGGCGGCCATGAGCCTCAGTTCGGTCTCCGTGATCACCAATTCACTGCGGTTGCGGAATGTGAAGCTCTAGCGATCTGCGAGCCAAAAATATCTCACGGAGTTCGAACCCGCCCGTGTCCAAATTCAAGGCGACTTTGCGTCCTTTGCGGAATCCCTTTGCGAACTTTGCGGTAAAGACTTTGATCTCGCTGCCATCAAAAACAAAACCTTGAACCGCAACGTTCGCTAAGGACGCAAAAGAGTCCGGAAGTGGCACAATGGAAAGTGTGAGCGTTGAAACATCGTCCGCACCCTCGGCATCTTCTCGCAAGCCGGGCATTTCGTATGCCTGGCGATCGCTGCGGCACCGGAATTTCCGTTTGTATTTCGGCGGCCAGAGCATTTCCCTGATCGGCACATGGATGACCCGCCTGGCCACCAGTTGGCTGGTTTACCGGCTGACTGGCTCGGCATTTCTACTCGGCGTCGTGGGATTCGCGGGACAGATTCCTACTTTTCTCTTTGCACCGTTTGCCGGAGTCTGGGTTGACCGGCTCGATCGTCGTCAGGTCTTGCTGGTGACGCAAGTTCTGGCCATGGTTCAATCCCTTGCGCTTGCCGTTCTGACTTTGCTGCGGCACATCAATATTCACGAAATCATCTGGCTCAGCGGCTTCCAGGGTTTGATCAATGCGTTCGATATGCCGGCCCGGCAAGCCTTCCTGGTGCAGATGGTGGAGGACAAACAAGACCTGGGAAACGCGATTGCGCTGAATTCGTCCATGGTAAATCTCGCCCGGCTGGTGGGCCCTTCGCTGGCTGGCGCGGTCATTGCGATCTCTGGAGAAGGATCCTGTTTCCTGATCGACGGCATCAGCTATATCGCGGTCATTGCGTCGCTTGTGGCCATGCGACTGCCGGTGGGAGTGGTGAAGCCGACGGTTGATTCCATGCTCACCCAGTTGAAAGTAGGCTGGGCGTACGTTTCCGGCTTCGCGCCGGTCCGCACGATTCTGCTGCTGTTCGCCATGGTTAGCCTTATGGGGTGGCCTTTCACCGTGCTGATGCCGATTTTTGCCGCGAAGATATTGAAGGGCGGTCCACACACGCTGGGATTCTTGATGGGAGCTTTGGGAATTGGCGCGTTGGTTTCGGCGATATCGCTTGCAATGCGCACCACTGTTTTAGGTCTGGGCAGGATGATTCCGATTTCAACCGGCGCGCTGGGCGTGGGCCTGATCCTGTTTGGAACGTCGCGGGTCCTGTGGCTTTCGCTGCTGCTCATGCTGGTCTGCGGCTTTGGCATGATGCAGCAGATGGCGGCCAGCAATACCATCATCCAGACCATCGTGGACGATGACAAACGCGGACGGGTGATGAGCTTTTACGCCGTGGCGTTTGTCGGCATGGCGCCATTCGGAAGCCTGCTCGCCGGCGTCCTGGCCAATGCCATCGGGGCCCCGCTCACGGTCATGTTAAGCGGTGTATGTTGTCTTGCGGGCGCAATGTGGTTTGCCACTCGGTTGCGGGCGATACGAAAATTGATTCGGCCTATTTATTTGGACCTGGGCATTCTGCCGGCAGTAAACGCGGTCATGCAGGACGGCGTGGGAAGCTGAGAAATCGACACCATGAGGCGAGCGGATTGGCAAGATGCCAGGCAGCTTGCACCATGCTCGCAATTGACAGTGCGCGCCGCGTATTCAACAATTGCTTCACATCCCATTTCAAATGGCGGAGGAACCTATATGGCGGATGACGGAGAAGTTCACGTCACGTCGGAGGGCAGTAGTGGTGGAAAATGGATACTGCTCGCCCTGGCTGTAATTTATGTTGCTGGATCGTTGTATTTTATCGTCGATCTGCGCGGGCGTCTCGACAAGATGGGCAAGGACCAGACGGCCAGCAGCACGCAGATTTCCGACCTGGGCAAGCGCATGCAGTCCGCCGAGGCCGATGATGAGACGTTAGCCACACAACTGGGCATGACCAAAAAAGAGATGGCGGCCCGATCCGCTGACCTGCTGCGGCAGCAGCGCGCCTCAGAAGCGCGTCTGGCGGAGCAACAGAAAGAGCAGATCAGCGCTGTCAGCGGGGAGGTGGCGGGAGTCAAGACCGATGTCGGAGGAGTGAAAACCGATGTTGCATCCGCCAAGGCTGACCTGGCGGCCACTCAAGCCAAGCTGCAAAGCACCATCGGCGATCTGGGAGTGCAGAGCGGCCTGATTGCCAATACGCGTGGAGACCTCGAAGTCCTCAAGCATAAGGGCGACCGCAACTACTACGAGTTCACGCTGGTCAAGGGGGCAAAATCGCAGCCCGTGTCCACGGTCGGTCTGCAATTGAAAAAGACGGATGTGAAGAAGGGGAAGTTCACGATGAATGTTACGTCCGACGATAAGACCATCGAAAAGAAAGATCGGAACGTGAGCGAGCCCATCCAGTTTTACAGCGGGCGCGACCGCATGCTGTATGAGTTGGTGGTCTGGAGCGTGGACAAGAACAAAGCCACCGGATATCTGAGCACGCCCAAGGGCGCGCCGACGCCGATCACGGCGACTCAGTAAGGCCATGTACCCGGGCGGTCAGGTTCTGCTCCACATCGCGCTGCGTACGACGGTGATTTATGCGGTCGTGCTTCTGGGCATGCGCCTCAGCGGCAAGCGCGAAGTGGGGCAGATGACGCCCTTCGATCTCACCCTTCTACTCCTGCTCAGCAACGCCGTACAGAACGCAATGACCGGTCCCGATACGTCGGTCATGGGAGGCATTGTTGCAGCTTCCACCCTGCTGCTGCTCAATTACTTGATTGCCGAACTCTCGGGCGGGAACCGCCGCTTCCGCAAATTAGTGCAGGGACAGCCCAGTCTGCTGGTCCACGATGGCAAGATGATCGCTGCCCACATGGCTCGCGAGCACGTCGGCCTGGATGAGTTGCATCAGTCGATGCGCGAGCACGGAGTCTCCGGAATGAGTGAAGTTGCGCTGGCGGTGCTCGAGATAGACGGTTCGATCAGCTTCATGAAGTACGACGACATTAAGCCAACCGCATCCAGCCACCTGGCGCGCAGAAGGATTATAAAAAAACACGAGTAAAAGATCGTTTACCTGGTCAAGACCAGGGGCAGCGGCTGATCGTAAGGCTGTATCACAACGCTGAACGACTTGCGTTTATCGAAGACATTCTGGGTCACGGGAAAACTCACTACAATCGTGCCCTGGGTTTGGCCGCCGGGAGGGATCTTGGTTTCCGGCGGTATTGCCGATAGCGCGTGTTCTTTTAAAACCGGAAAAGCCTGGAAGTAGCGGTCGAAATCCACGGCGGACGCGGCTTCATCGGTAAACTCGCCGCCGTCGGTGACGATTTTGGCTTTGAGGTCATGGATCCAAAGAGTCTTCTCGCCTGAATTGTGCACCGTCACGTTCACGGCCACCATGACGGCGTGCTGGTCGGGAATTTCCGCGACGGCGATATTGTCCACGGTTCCTCCCCCCTGCGGCTTGGCTCGCTCCACGAAGGCGAAGATTGCGATGAGCACCGCAGCGATGCCGAGCACGATCGCCACAATTTTCGCGGGGGGAAGGTTGCGTTTCGCTGTGCCGAACTCTTCGGCGATATTGATTCCCGGCCCCGGCCGGAGTTCAATCGATGGAGTAGAGTCTGGTTCTGGGTTTGGCTCCGGGGCGGGCGATGATTTTGAGGGGATGTCTTCAGGCATGGCAAGCCTCGATTTGCAGCAATTCTATACTGCTGGGGGCTGCGCTCAACAACTGGCCGTCGGCAATCGGCATTTGTCCAGGGCGGATCTTGTGAATGGCCAAGCACGGGAGGATCGGAATGGGAGCAGGCAAGGGTTGGTGGCTGGGAACACTTTTGGGAATTGCATTTGGTTTCGTGGCGGCGCCGGCGCTCGCACAGGTGCCGGTGGCGACATCCGCGGTTCATGCCGGACGGCTCATCGATGTGCGAACCGGGCGGGTGACGAGCAATGCGTACATCCTGTTGGCCAGGGACCGGATCCTGCGAATCGCCGATTCAGCTCCGGCCGGTATTCCAACCATCGATCTTTCCCGTTACACGGTGGTGCCCGGCTTGATTGATGCGCATGCACACGTGCTGGGAAATCCCAAGGACCAATCCTCGGCTTCCGGATTGCGGATGTCGTCGGCACAGAAAACGTTGTGGGGAGTGCATAGCCTGGGAATCTGGCTGGACCATGGCTTCACCGCCTTGCGTGATGCGGGCGAGGATGATCTGGGATACGGGCAACTGGCTCTGCGCGACAGCATCGAGCAAGGCCTGATCCGCGGCCCGCGCATGGTGTCGGCCGGAAACTTCGTTTCGGTAAACGGCGGCCATGGAGACGGGGACGTGCTGGCGCCGGACCAGCAATTGCCCCGGCGTCCGAACATTGCCGACACGGTGGACGATGTCAGCCGGGCGGTGCGGCGCGACATCAAATTCGGCGCCGACTGGATCAAGTTGATGGCGACCGGGGGCGTGATGGACCCGATCAGCGATTACAGGGTCGAAGAATTGAGCGAAGAACAGATGGCCAAGGCGGTCGAGGTGGCGCATCGGGCGGGCAAGAAAGTCATGGCCCATGCCGAAGGCGCGGAGGGTATCAAGGCCGCGGTGCGCGCGGGAGTGGACTCGATCGAGCACGGCACCGTCATGGATGAAGAAGGGGCACAGCTCATGGAACAGCATGGCACCTGGCTGGTGCCGACACTTTTCTGTTTCCAGCACGATCTGCAGACCGGAACGTCGCAAGGGCGCGACGCGGTCAGCTTCGCCAAAGGAGTGGCCATCGCGAAGGAGCAGGGCCCGGCTTTCAAGCGCGCTCTCGCCCACCATCTGAAGATTGCGTATGGCGTGGACGATGACGTGGATTTTGTCTCGAAAGAATTCGGCGCGCTGGTGAACGGAGGCATGACGCCGATGCAGGCGCTACAGGCGGCGACGGTGAATGGAGCTGACTTGCTGGGACGCTCCGCCGACATTGGAACGCTGGAGCCGGGAAAGTTTGCCGATATCGTAGCGGTGGATGGCGATCCCTTGGCGGATATCAGCGTGATGGAGAAAGTTGTCTTCGTGATGAAGGGTGGCGAGATTTACAAGAATCTAAAGTGAAGCTGGCGCGAAATACGCCACGGATTTCCGCGGATTTTCACGGACCAGAATCCGCGAAACTTCACCCAGGAATCGGCAGCGGGTTGCGTTCCACGAACTGCCGTTGGTGCCAGTAAGGATAGATGGGTTTCTGTTCGCTCGCGCGGTCGAGAGCCGCGATTTGAGCGGAAGAGAGCGACCAGCCTTCCGCGGCGAGATTCTGACGCAGTTGTTCCTCGTTGCGGGCGCCGATGATGATGGTCGAGACCGTAGGGCGCTGAAGCAGCCAGTTCAGAGCCACCTGGGGCACGCTCTTTTCCGTCTCCCTGGCAACTTGCTCCAAAGCATCGACCACGGTGTACAGATAGTCTTCCGGTACCTGCGGGCCGTAGTCGGCAGTCTTATGAAGGCGGCTGGCGGCGGGCAGCGGATGGCCGCGGCGAATCTTTCCCGTCAAGCGTCCCCAGCCCAGCGGGCTCCAGACCAGGGCGCCCACTCCCTGATCAAGCGCGAGCGGCATGAGCTCCCATTCGTATTCCCGGCCCACCAGCGAATAGTAAACCTGGTGTCCTACATAGCGCGCCCAGCCGTAGCGGTCGGAGGCAGAGAGTGACTTCATCAAGTGCCAGCCGGAAAAATTTGAGCATGCGATGTAGCGCACCTTGCCGCTTTCAACCAGATGATTGAGCGTGCTGAGAACCTCTTCGACGGGAGTGAGCGCGTCGAAGCCGTGAAGATGGTAGATATCGATGTAGTCGGTGCCCAGACGACGCAGGCTTGCCTCGCAGGTCTGAAGCAGGTGATGCCGCGAAGATCCCAGATCGTTTGGCCCTTTGCCCATGCGGAATGTGCCCTTGGTCGAGACCAGCACATCCTGGCGACGCCCCGCGATTGCCTTGCCCAGAATTTCCTCGGAGAGGCCGGCGGAATAAACGTCGGCGGTGTCGAAGAGATTGACGCCGGCTTCCATGCAGATGGAGACCAGGCGAGTGGCTTCGGCGACGTCGCTTGCGCCCCAGGCGCGAAAAAATTCGGTTCCGCCTCCAAAGGTGCCAGTGCCGAAACTCAGTGCGGGGACTTTCAGGCCGGACCGGCCAAGCTGTCGGAATTCCATACGCAGTAGATGCGGGGCAGTGGGAAGCGATGCGCATTTTTCCGAAAAGGTGACTGTTACTGCAGTTCATTGTCGTGCCTTGCTTAGTTCCTTGGCGTCCTTTGCGAACTTTGCGGTAAAAAGCTCTTAACCGCAAAGGACGCAAAGGGCGCAAAGAGTTCAGTCGGGCGGGCACGCTTTTACCAGGCGTGTTTCATTGCTTTGGCAAATTTCGAGAGCGGTAAGGTGTTCAACACGTCCTCTTTGGTTAACCAGGCGCGGCGGGCCTGCAACATGCCGAAGCGGATCTTCTCCATGTGGGACGTGTGGTGGGAATCGGTGTTGATCACGATTTTGACGCCGTGTTCTTTTGCCAGACGCAGATGGCGGTCGCCGAGGTCGAGGCGGTCGGGATAGGCGTTCAGTTCCATGGCAACCTTCTTTTTCGCAGCCGCCTTGAGCACGGCATCGATGTCGAAGCCGTAGGCGTCACGGCGCAGCAGCAGGCGGCCGGTGGGATGCCCGAGCAGGGAAGTATTGGGATTCTCGACTGCCTTGAGCAGGCGGTCGGTCATCTCGGGTGAAGTCTGGTTGAAATGGGAGTGCACGCTGGCGATCACGATGTCCATCTGCTCGAGGACGGAATCGGAGAGGTCGAGCGTTCCGTCACCCAGAATGTCCACCTCGATGCCGGCGAAAATCTTGATGCTGCCGAGCCTCTCGCTCACGGCGCGAATGTGCTGAATATGTTCGATCGCCCGCTTGTCGTCGAGGCCGTTGGCGAAGGCCAGATTCTTGGAGTGGTCGGTGATGGCCATGTATTTGTATCCCCGCTGCAAGGCGGCTTCGGCCATCTCTTCGATAGTATTGCGGCCGTCGGTTTCGACGGTGTGCATGTGGACGTCGCCCTGCAAATCTGCCTGGGTGATGAGAGTCGGCAGAGCATGAGCGGCAGAGGCATCGATTTCGCCCAGATTTTCACGCAGCTCGGGAGGGATGTAGTCGAGTTTGAGTTTGGCGTAAATCTCTTCCTCGGTTTTCCCCGCGACCGGCTTTTCGGTGTCCAGCATGGCCAGGCTGTACTCGCTCAGGGTGTAGCCCATTTTCAAGGCTCGCTGCCGCAGGGCCACATTGTGGGCTTTGGAACCGGTGAAATACTGCATGGCGGCCCCGAAAGAGTCGGGCGGGAGAAGACGCACATCCACCTGCATGCCACTGCGCAAGCGAAAGCTGACTTTGTTTTCGCCGCGGGCGATGATTTCCATGAGTCCGGGAAGTTTGATGATGTGCTCGATCAGTTTCTGCCGGGTGTCGCCATCGCAGCAGACCTCTCCGGTCACCAGTATGTCGAGGTCGCCAACGGTTTCGCGTCCGCGACGCAACGAACCGGCAGGCGTTACCTTTTCCACGCCGGGATAGGCGTCCAGATGGTCGATAATTTTCTGTGCCTCCCGTTCGGCGGTGTCGAGCAGGAAGCGGCCGGCGATTCGGCGATAGTCTTCAATTGCCTTGAGCAGCTTTTGTTCCTGCTTTTCACCCATGCGGGGAAGTTCGCGAATCTTCCCCTCCTTCGCCAGCTTCGCCACACCCTCGAGATCGCTCACCTGATACGCGCTCCAGATCAGGGCG
The DNA here is from genome assembly GCA_963814725.1 of Terriglobia bacterium. GTDB lineage: Bacteria > Acidobacteriota > Terriglobia > Terriglobales > Acidobacteriaceae > JAIQFF01. The sequence continues at coordinate 50,910 of CAWFDY010000007.1, read as the reverse complement.
ATTGTCTTCGGGCCCAGCCCTTGAATCTTGAGCAGGTCAAGCATGGACGGGCGATATTTAGTGAGCAGTTCCGCGTGCAGCGAAAGTTTGCCCTCCTTGAACATTTGCTGCATGTTCACCAGCATGCCTTTGCCGATGCCCGGGATGGCGAGAACTTTCTTTGGCTCGTCGATAAGGTCGGCGATCTGCTGGGTCTGGGCTTCGATTGCTTCAGCCGCGTTGCGATAGGAGCGGATGCGAAATGAATCCGCGCCATCGATTTCGAGCAGGTCGGCGGTTTCGTAAAGAATGCCGGCAATGGCTTTGTTGTCCATTGCGATAAAGATAAACAAGTTGGGGCTGGAGGGGAAGGCAGGAGGCGAGCGCGAGATCCTTCTTTCGGCGCGAACGAGAGCGGACTACCCTCGCGACAACCAGATGTGTCCCGAGCGAGGGCGTAAGACTGCCTGCTGTGCTGAACAACTTACTTATGCCTTGGTGACGTTCGCGGCTTGCGGCCCCTTCTGTCCCTGGGTAACCTCGAACTCCACTTGATCGCCTTCCTGCAGACTCTTGTAGCCTTCCGAAGTGATCGCGCTGTAGTGGACGAAGACATCAGGGCTGCCATCGTCGCGACCGATAAAACCGTATCCCTTGGCGTTGTTAAACCACTTTACCGTACCTTTCAGACGTTCCACGTACGCCCCCTCGGGCACGTTCTCTTGCACTGCGAGGCCGTACCCAGCAATTGAGGCAATTGTGCTGCTACAGGTGGGTGAAGTCAAGGGAGTGTGGGACCCAAAGCCCTATCGACGCCGCTTGGGAACCGCCCGGGACTGGCTGAGCCAAAGGATGCCGGAAATGGTTTTAGCGTCCTTGATGGTGCCCCGCATGACCATACGAACGGCGGCGCTGAGCGGCACCATCCGAATCTTGATGACCTCGTCCGCTTCGGGCTGGGCCTTGCCGGCGCGTAAACCGCGGGCCAGAAAGAGATTCATGGTTTCAGCCAAAAAACCCGGGCTGGCATAGAAATTCAGAATGCGGCGCCATCGCGACGCCGTATAGCCGGTTTCCTCGAGCAACTCCCGTTTGCCAGCGGCCAAGTCATCTTCGCCGTCGTCGATGCGTCCGGCGGGCAGCTCCCAGAGAAGCTGGCCGGCGGCGTGACGGTACTGATGTTCCAGCACTATGCGCGGCTCGGCGCCGCTTTCGTCCACCGCCAAAATCACCACGGACCCGGAGTGATGCACGATGTCGCGCCGAGTACGAACTCCGCTGGGTTCGAGAACATGGTCGGCCGTGACGCGGAAGGCGGGGCCGCGATAGACCACGCGCGACGAGAGTACGCCGGCCTTGGCTGCGCCAGGTTTCTTACGGCTGGAATTCTTATGGGTGGGTTTCTTATGGGACGGCTTGGGCATGGAAATACTATAAAGCAGTGCCGCCGCAGCGCGGGCGGGTCGTCCGCGGCACGCAGTTTGCGGTGACGGAAATGCTATGCTGCGGCGATGGCCGTGAAACCTTCGATCGCAATTGTCGGGCCGGGAAGGCTGGGGACGGCGCTGGCGCTCGAACTCAAACGCGCGGGCTATCGCATCAGCGAAATTATTTCGGGCAGCAGCAGTGCGTCTGGCACGCGAGGCCGTGAATTAGCCCGGCGGGTGCGTGCCGAGGCAGTCGTAGCAACGGAAATTGAAAGCCTGTATGCCGATCTCGTCTGGTTCTGCGTGCCCGACCGCCAGATTGCCCGGTCAGCGCGGGAATTGGGCGCTATGCCGGACTGGCGAGGCAAGATCGCCTTTCATTCGAGCGGAGCCCTGGCCAGTGACGAATTGAGCGTGCTGCGGTGTCGCGGTGCATCGGCGGCTTCAGTGCATCCGCTCATGACGTTTGTGCGCGGTGCAGTTCCGTCTCTAAAAGGCGTTTCCTTCGCAATGGAGGGAGATCCGCTGGCGCTGCGAGTGGCCAGGAAAATCGTCCGCGACCTGGGCGCGGAGTTTTTCTCCATCGCCAAGAGCAAAAAGGCGATTTACCACGCCTGGGGAGGGTTCACGTCGCCGCTCCTCATTGCCTTGCTGGTGACGGGAGAAAAAGTAGCACGCGCCGCGGGGCTTTCCGCTTCGGAGGCTCGGCGGATGTCGCTTCCGATTGTGCGGCAGACGTTGGCCAATTATGCCAGGCTCGGTCCCGCGCGGGCGTTCAGCGGACCCATTGTGCGCGGCGATGCGCAGGTGGTGCGCCAACACCTGAAGGGATTGAAGAAAATTCCCGAGGCCAGAGCGGTGTACATGGCGTTAGCATTGGCTGGGTTGCGCTATTTGCCTGCGGTGAATCGCGGGGAATTGGAGAAGCTGCTGAAGAAGTAGAGAACTGGGCGCATTGCGGCTTTCCGTGAACTCGGAGTTCGTGAAGAAAGCAGGGGTCCTTCGACTCCGCAACTTTTTCGCGAGGCGAAGAAGTTGCTGCGCTCAGGATGACACGGGGGCGCCTTCACAAGAAATCCGTGCCGGCTTCAACTCACCATCAGTCTTTCAATTTTTCGAGCGTGTCCGCTGGTCTCGTCGCAATCGACGACGACGGCACATAGGCGGACGTCACCGGTGGCGGCCTCGAAGCGCGCCGGCATATTGTTCAGGAAGCGGGCGATGATCAGCTCTTTCTGTACTCCGATCACGCTGTCGTAGGGGCCGGTCATACCGACATCCGTGATGTAGGCCGTGCCTGCGGGCATCACTCTTTCATCCGCGGTCGGAATGTGCGTGTGCGTGCCCACCAGTGCGGTGACTCGGCCATCCAGATACCATCCCATGGCAAGTTTTTCAGACGTGGTTTCAGCGTGCAGGTCGACGAAAATTACTTTGGCCTTGATCTCCTTCAGTAATTTATCGGCAACCCGAAAAGGATCGTCATTCGCGGCCATGAATACGCGTCCCTGCAGATTGATCACGGCGTAAGAAACATTGTTCTTGCGGCCTTCATACATCCCCCAGCCGGGCATGTCAGGCGCGTAGTTGGCGGGCCGAAGGAGGCGACGCGCCGGGCTGTGCTGGTTGCCGTCGGCGGAGTGAAAGTACTCGATGATCTCGCGTTTGTCCCAGATGTGATTCCCGGTGGTGATGACATCGATGCCGAGATCGAACAAGTCCTCCGCCAGCGGGCCGGTGATGCCGAAGCCTCCGGCAGAGTTCTCTCCATTGGCAATGACGAGATCAATGGCACCGTCTTTCACCAGGCCGGACAAACGGTCTTTGACGATGTTGCGTCCGGGACGTCCAAAAATGTCGCCGATAAAAAGAATGTTCATGGGGAAGGTGTATTTTTCGATGGTAACACGCGGAAAAAAAGCGTCGTTGGTCCTTGGCCTTTGGTCGTTGGCCAAAAACCTGAGCCGAAAACCGGGGCCAACGCCCTTGGGGCCAACGACTAACGACCAAGGGCCAACGACGCTTTTAAGGCCTTCCCACCAGCTCCGCCGTCTTCAGAAAATCGTAATTTCCCGACGAATTGAGCGTCAGGCTGCGCACTCGCTTTGAGTGCACCAGCACGTTGTCGAAATACCATAGGTTGATGTAAGGCAGTTTGTCGGCGAGGATGCGCTGAATTTCGGCGTAGAGCTGCTTGCGGGTGTTCTGGTCCAGTTCGCGACGGGCTTGATCGACCAGCGCGTCGATGCGCGGATCCGCGAAGTATCCGCGGTTGGCGCCATTGGGAGGGAACTTGGAGGAGTCAAAAATATATTCGAAGATGTCCGGATCTTCATTGCCGCCAATCCAGCGCAGCGAATAAACCTGAAACAGCCCGTGGGTAACGTCGGCGAAAAAGGTTGCGAATTCGAAGGTGCGAATATCGAGCGAGATTCCGACTTGCCGCAGTTGCTGCTGTAGCACGGCAGCCATCAGTCGCGTGCTTTCTTCCGTCGATGCCTTCATCGTGAGGTGAAAGCGGACGCCGTTAACTTCAGGATATCCGGCTTGCTCGAGCAGCAGGCGGGCGCGCGCGGGATCATGGTCATACGCCGGCACGTCCGGATTGTAGGCCCAGCTCTCGGGCGGCAGAACGCTGTTGGCGGGCCGGGCGAATCCGCGCAGCAGATATTCCAGCATGGGACGCCGGTCGATGGCGTAGGCCAGGGCCTGCCGCACGCGTTCATCCTTGAGGATGGGATCGCGCAGATTGAATGCCATGTAGGCCAGAACGGTGCCGGGAGCGTGCAGTACCGCCAGGTTCGGATCGTGCTCCAGGGTCAACACCATGTCGGAGGTCAAGGCATTGATCGCGATGTCCGCGCTGCCCTTGCGCAGCTCAAGGGCGCGTGTGGTGGTGTCGGGCACAACGATAAAGCGCACGCTTTGCAGATGCGCCTTCTCACCCCAGTATTGATCGTTGCGCGCCAGCACAACTTCTTTATCCGGCTCGGCGCTGACGAAGCGGAATGGTCCGGAGCCGATGGGCGCGCGGCTCATCTCGTCGCCGCTGCCGTAAGGCACGATGCCGATGGCCCCATCGGAAAGATTCCACAACAGTGTGGCGAAGGGTTCCTTGAGGTGGAAGACGACGGTGTAGTCGTCGCTTGCGTCGATGCGGTCCACGAACCTGTACACCGCCGACTTGGTGCTGCGAACTTTCCCCTGCAGCAGGGATTCGAAGGTCCACTTCACATCGCGAGCCGTCAGAGGGCGTCCGTCGTGAAAGCTCACACCGTGATGCAAGTGGAAGACGTAAGTACGCGGATCAGGAATCTCCCAACTTTCAGCCAGGCCGGGAGCCACGTTCAGATGAGCGTCGCGGGTGAGCAGGTCGTCGAAGATCAGGTCGTCGATCCGCTCCGATTGAGCATCGAGGCCGACGCGGGGATCGAGGTTGGTCGGGCTGCTTTCGATGATCATCACCAGGGTGTTGGGGTCGGGCTTGCTCGAGCAGGATAGGAACGCGAGGCAGGCAGCGCACGCGAGAGTCTGAAGTATTCTCAGGGAAGTCAAGAGCGCACAGCAGGTCCCTCGACTCGTTTCGGCGCGCGAGCGCGCCTCCATCTTCGCTCGGGATGACAGGTTTTCTTCTTCTCCTCGGCACGAGAAGTCTTCTTCTCCCGTTCGCCACCACAGCGCCTCCCGGTATGGTCTACGCATACGAGATCTTTCCCAGGATTGCTGGGCGCCTGGCTCCCGTAGCGGAGGGGATATTCGACGGCCTGTGGTTCCATGTTTCGTACGCCATCAGCGCGAAGGCGGCGGCTTCTTTGGCGGCGGAGGGAAGTCCAAATTCGTCGGAGGCGCGAATGCCCAGATGCAATGGCCGGAGTTCGTTGGCCAGCATCGCCAACAACGTGGGGTTGTTGGCGCCGCCGCCGGAGACTACAAACTCTCGAAAGTTTCCGTTTCCCGAGAGCACGAACCGGCGAAGCGCGTCGGCGATCGATCGGGCCGTCAAAGCGGTGGCGGTGGCGATCACATCCGCTTTGTTTGTTCGTCCACAAAGTTTAAGGAATCGCTTGGCGAACTCGCGTCCGAACTCTTCCCGGCCCGCGGTCTTGGGCGGCTTTCTGCGAAAAAAAGGCATGCTCAGGATTTCGGAGACGACGATTTCGATGACTGTGCCCGCAGCGGCAATCCGGCCATCGCGATCGTACGGCTGGCCGAAAAGCAGATCGGTGACGGCGTCGATCACCATATTCCCCGGCCCGGTGTCGAAAGCTGTCACCTGTCTCGAGCGCGCCGCCGCAGGGATCGCCGTCAGATTCGCGATGCCGCCGATATTTTGCACGATGCGCCCGATCCGCCGATCGCGGTAAAGAAGATAGTCGAGGAAGGGAACCAGCGGCGCACCTTTGCCGCCTGCGGCCATGTCCGCCGGACGAAAATCGGAGACGACGGTTGCGCCCGTCCTCGCCGCGAGCACCGCACCGTCGCCGGTCTGCCAAGTAACGGCCACATTGCGGCCGAGAAATTTCGCGGGCTCACCCTGATGGTAAAGAGTCTGGCCGTGGCAACCAATAAGCTTCGCTTTCAGGCGAAAGCGGCGCTGCAAGGCGAGAACGGCCTCGGCGTAGAGTTCGGCGAGCAGGAAATTCAGGCGGGCAAGATCGGCTACGCTGGCTTGTGGCGCATTCATCGATTGCAGAACGGCCTGGCGGACGGCTTTGGGATAAGGGTACTCGGCATGGGCCAGGAGCTTGAACGACAGGCCTGTGGATTCGGAAGTGCGCGGGCGAGTCGCTCGCGACCCCGTGCGCCGAGGAGAAACAGGATGACCTGATGTAATTCGCACCAGGGCTACGTTAATGCCGTCCGCCGATGTGCCGCTCATGATGCCGGCGACGATCATGAAATCACCGCTGCCTGTATTTTCGCGACCTGCTCGCTTAATTTCGATACCTGGCGCGAGAGTCTTTCGAGCTGGGCTGGAGTCGGAGGCACGATTCTGCTTCTTAGCGCCGGCGATTTCTTCTTGAAGGCGAGCACGTGGCGGGCGGACTCCTCAACTCGCCGGGCGAACTTCCGGTTGCTCTCAGCTTCTTTTATTAGGGCTTCGTAAGAACGCGTGACGTATTCCTCAATGTGGCAAATGAGGCAGAGATCGCCGCCGGCGCGAATGTGCTCGATGGCAGCCTGTTCGATGGGTGCGGCCTTCAGAACGCCGCCCATTTCCAGATCATCGGATACGACTAATCCGCGGTAGCCAATTTTTTTTCGGAGGACATCGGTAATCCACTTTTTCGATAGCGAGGCAGGATTCGAATCGTGCGTGATCGCAGGGTAGTTGGCGTGTCCGATGAGGACCATCGGCATTTCACGGCGCAGGGCGCGATAGGGATAGAGATCCTCCGCCCAAAGTTTTTTCCACGACTTGTTGATCGACGGAAGATCCAGGTGGGTGTCGAGATTTCCTTCACCCAGGCCGGGGAAGTGCTTGGCTGACCCGACCACCTTGGCATCTCGCAAACCCTTGAGAAATTCCCGCGCATAGAGGACAGCCTGTTTTGCATCCGCCGAAACGGCGCGGGAGCTCATGACTGTTTTCGACGCTTCAAAAGCAAGATCAACCACCGGAGCGAAGTCGGTATTGAATCCCAGGGCGCGGCAGGATTCACCGATCACCTTGCCATGCTTGCGGAAGAGCTTCGAATCCTCGGTAGAGAAGATATCGGCGGCGGAAGGGCTCCGGCCAAAAACGTTGCGGAAGCGATCGACGCGGCCGCCTTCCATATCTACGGCCGTGAAGAGAGGGGTGGTGACGCAGGCCTGACAATCTCTAAGGAGCCTGTAGGTTTGTTCTCCGCCCGTAATATTTCGTGCAAACAGGATTACACCGGCGGGTTGCACGCGGTTGAGCAACGTAGCCAGGCCGGGAGACATTTCGGTGCCATCGAAGCCGATGATAAGCAGTTGGCCAACGTTGCGTGCAAGGTCAGAAGATATGTTTCGAATGTTCATTTATGAGCAACTGCTGAAGTGTTACATGGCACAATGGATTTTCTTCGCTTGCTGTGCGGCTTCCTTTGCGATCCGTGCGGATAAGAGCTATTGACCGCAAAGGACGCGAAGAGAATCCGCAAAGTCGCTAAGAAAGCCTACGCAAAGCGCCGCCCCTTCATTCCACTTGCTTTTTCAGTTGCGCCAGCAGATTTAAGGCTTCAAGTGGGGTGATCGAATTCAAATCGAGTTCGCGCAACTTGTCCAGTACTGGCTGCGAAAGAGGGGTGAAGATAGTTAACTGAGCGGCGGGAGGCGAGGCATGAGGCGAGAGATGTCCCATGAGTTCGCGCTCGGCGCTTTCGTGTTCGGCCAGCACTTCTCGCGCCCGCACGATCACCTCATGGGGAAGTCCTGCCAGCTTGGCGACCTCGATGCCGTAGCTGCGATCAGCCGCGCCGGGCGCGACTTTGCGCAGGAAGGCGATACCGCCGCCGGTTTCTTTTACGGTCACGTGGTAGTTCTTGACGCCGGAGAGTTGCTCGGCCAGCTCAGTCAGCTCGAAATAGTGGGTGGCGAAAAGGGTTTTCGCCCGGGTGCGGGCGTGAATATATTCGACCGCAGCCCATGCGATGGCCAGACCGTCGTACGTGGCAGTGCCGCGGCCCACCTCGTCGAGCAGAATTAAAGACCGCGCGGTCGCGGTGTGCAGGATGGCGGCGGTTTCGGTCATCTCGATCATGAACGTCGAGCGGCCGCGAGCCAGGTTGTCGCTGGCTCCAATGCGGGTGAATACGCGGTCCACCAGGCCCAGCCGGGCGGAGCGCGCGGGCACAAACGCTCCTGCCTGCGCCATGATCACGGTGAGCGCGGCCTGCCTCAGATAGGTGGACTTGCCGCCCATGTTGGGGCCGGTCAGCACCATGATGGCGTTGGTGGTTGAGTTCAGGAAGAGATCGTTGGGGACGAAACGGTCTCCACCGCCCAGTTCCAGTTGTTCGATTACGGGGTGGCGCCCGGCAACGATTTCGATATCCGCGGAGTCATCAAATACCGGGCGGCAGTAATTTCGCAGCGCGGCAATCTGCGCCAGTGCGGCCAGCACATCGATTTCGGCCAGGGCGAGCGCGGTCTGGCGGATGCGCCGGGCCTCTGCGGCGATCGCGGTGCGCAATTCCGCGAACAGATGGCGTTCGATATCGACGATTTTTTCCTGCGCGTCGAGTATTTTGGATTCGTATTCTTTAAGCTCCGGCGTGGTGAACCGCTCGGCGTTGACCAGCGTCTGCTTGCGTTCGTAGTCGGGCGGAGCCAGGTGCGAATTCACTCTCGAGATTTCGATGTAGTAACCGAAGATCGAATTGAATTTCACCTTGAGGGATGCGATTCCGGTGCGCTGACGTTCGCGCTGCTCGATCTGCGCCAGGAATTGCTTGCTGTTGCGGCTCAGGTCGCGCAGCGTGTCGAGCTCATGGTCGATGCCGGGCTGAATTACGCCGCCGTCACTGAGGGAGATCGGAGGCTCAGTGATGATCGTGCTTTCGATGCGCTGGCGCAGGTCGGAGAGCTCATCGACTGAGGAGTGCAGGTGGGCCAGTCGCTTGGGAAGCCTTTCATCGGCTGGTGCGACTGGCGAGGTTGCCGCGGCCGAGTCGCCCGCATGGGTGGCGGTGATTCCGACATGCTCCAATGCTTTGCGCACGGCTGGCAGTTTGGCCAGGGAAGCGGCCAGGGCCAGGAGGTCGCGCGGGTTGGCGGTTTCCAGTGTGACCCGGCTAAGCAGGCGTTCGAGGTCAAGTATTCCGTCAAGCGCCCGGCGGAGTTCTTCGCGAGCGATGATTTGCTTTACCTGTACTTCGACGGCGTCGAGGCGATGGTTGATCTCCGCGATGTCAATCGAGGGGCGCAACAGCCAGGAACGCAGCAGGCGCTTGCCCATGGGAGTCACCGTGGCATCGATCGAACGAAACAGAGTGATGCCGGCATCGGCGCCGGCAAACAGTGGCTCGATCAGTTCCAGGTTGCGCACGGTGACCGCGTCCAACACCAGGCAGGTCTGGCGCTCGTAGAATCCGATGCGATCGACGTGGCTAAGGCTTCCGCGCTGGGTGGAGCGGACATAGTAAAGAATCGCTCCAGCGGCGGCCGCAGCTGCCGGCTTGCCGGAGAGGCCGAAACCCTCGAGCGATAGCACTCCGAAATGATTCTCCAGCAGCGGGATGGAGTGGTCAGGGGCGAAGATCCAATCGTTGAGCGGCGTTTCAGCGTAACCGGAGCCGCCCGCAGAGGGGACTGGAGGGGGCGGAGACGCGTCGCCAGAGGGTTGGCGGCGGCTGCGCTCGAACAGCGGCGCGGATGACGCGTACAGGACCTCTTTGGGGCGCAGCTGCTGTATTTCCTCCTGAATTCTTTTGGCGGCGTCTTCTCCCTGAAATTCGGTGGCGCGAAATTCGCCGGTCGAGAGGTCGAGAGCGGCGAAGCCCACGCGCTCGCCGGTCTGTGCAATGGCCGCGAGAAAATTGTTTTCTTCGGAGCTGAGCGAGGAATCCGCTGCCGTGCCCGGGGTGACGACGCGGGTGACTTCCCGCTTCACCAGCTTCTTTGCCAGCCGCGGATCCTCCACCTGCTCGCAGATGGCCACCTTGAATCCCTTGCGAATCAGTTTCGAGATGTAGCCTTCCGCTGCGTGATGCGGGACGCCGCACATGGGGATGGCAACGCCCTTTTCCTTGTTGCGCGAGGTCAGCGTGATCTGCAATTCCTTCGCGGCCAGAACGGCATCGTCAAAGAAAAGTTCGTAAAAATCTCCCAGGCGGAAGAAAAGCAGGGCGCTGGGATGCTCCTTCTTGATGGCGGCATACTGCCGCATCAGCGGGGTGGACGGCTCGGTCATTTCATGGGGTGTCGTGCGCGGATTATAACAAACGCCGTATCTCACCCCGATGACAGCAATCACAATCCTGGATTCAGCAGCCTCAGCGTCCTTTGCGGATTTTCTTTGCGTCCTTTGCGGTCTAGCGTTTTGTCAGATGGCGGTGAGATCAAAACCTTTAACCGCAAAGGACGCAAAGAAAATCCGCAAAGGACGCTGAGAAGACCCGGCTCACTTCTGATTTCAGTTCACAGTTGACGCGGCGTCTGCGCCGATGTTTTCCTTACAGCCATGGAATTGCGCAAGGATCCGATTACGCGCTCGTGGGTGATCACGGGCGACGATGTGCCCGACAGCTCTCCGCGCTCCGAAGGGTTTTGCCGGTTTTGTCCGGATTCGCCGGCGAAAGCGCAACTCATCTCGAACATGCCGGGCGCCGGCGGGGAGCCCTGGTCGGCCCGCGCCGTGGTGCATCCCGCGCCTTTGTACCGCATCGAGGGAGACCCGGCACGCCGCGGCGAGGGCATTTACGATCGCATGGCGCCAGTTGGCGCGCACGAAGTGCTGGTGGAGAATTTCCGGCACGACCGGCAGTTGTGGAACGCGAGCCACGCCGACATCGAGCAGTTCCTTCTGCTGGCGGCGCACCGCATACAGGATTTGAAACGGGACGCGCGCTTCAAGTATGTCAGTATCTTCAAGAATCACGGAGCCAGTGCCGGACAGGAATTCGAGCATCCTACGTCGCAGCTGACCGCGACCACGTTTGTGCCCCGCCGCGTGCTCTATGAACTGCGCGCCGGAAGGGACTACTTCAGAGCGAAGGAGCGTTGTGTTTTCTGCGACATTCTTTCCCAGGAGCTGCAGCAGAATTTGCGGGTCATCGAAGGACGTGGCGACTTCATCGCACTGTGCCCGTACGCGCCCCGCGCGCCCTTCGAAACATGGATCATTCCGCGAACTCACGAGTCTGCATTTGAGCGCTTCGCTCTGGGCCGTCCGGCGAGCCTGCAGGACCTGGGAGTTCTGCTGCGACGCACATTGCAGAGGATTCGCACGGTGACCCCCGAGTTTCATCTCGTGCTTCACACCTCCCCGAATACTCTGTTTCGATCGAAGAGTCTGGATTATTGGAAGACTATCGATGATGACTACCACTGGCACATCGAAATCCTTCCCGTGATCGGAGGCAGGGCGAGGTCGTACACGTTCAAGGAAGTCTATTATTCGCCGGTGGCCTCGGAGACCGCGGTCAAGCGCCTGCGGGACGCGACAATCGACGCTTAGCGGCGATGAAATAATTTGGGCGTTGGTGGCGCTGCATGCAACATCAGGTCCCTCGACTGCGCCGAACGATTCGCAAGAGAATCTTCCGGCTCTGCGCGGGATGATAGTTTATGAAACGGCTATGACCCTCCGTCGCATGAAGACGTACACCGGTGGCCAGGGATACGTCTACCAGTACTACTTCGTGGGGAAACGCTCGGCGTTGGCCGACGCGCCTGAGGCTCCGGCCAGCGAGTATATTTTTGACGTCACGTCGGACCGTAAGACAACTTTTTCCGTGAGCGTCTTTCTGCCGGACGAATCCTCGAATGCCTGGGCCGGACGGCATGGCCGTTCCCTCACTGACGCTGAACAGTACGGCGCGGTCAAGATGAGGCTCTTTCATGCCTTCGACGAGATCGAGGACATGAAGGCCAGGGGACGGCGGCTGGCGCTGAGTTCTGAAAGCCTAGAAGCGTCGCTGGCAACGCTTGGGGTGGAATAGGATTCACCGTCTGCCAGCCCCTGAAGCATGCCATCGAAGGTAGTGGCCAACGACCAAGGACCAAAGACGATTCTCTCGCGAGGTCATCGGAGGGCGGGACGCCCTCCGGACAGCCGGCGGGACGCGGCGCTGCGGTTTGCGGTTACTCAGTGGACCTTTGATTTTTCTGCCCTGCCCGTAGTGCAGACTATAATCGCTGTGGGCGGCTGAAACGGCGGCCTGACTCGCAGAGCTTCTGAGTTTCCTCTATCTCTATGCCCATACTTTGGCTCCGGGTGGCGCTATGCTTCTACGCCGTGGGATTGCTCTACGCGCTGCTGGCGCTGACTCGCACCAGTGTGCTGTTGAACCGGGTGGCGCTGCCGGCCATGAGCCTGGGCATGGTTTTTCAGTTCGTATCGCTGACCGAGGGGATCCTTCTTTCGGGACAGTTGACGCTCACCTCGGTGCACAACTCAGAATCGCTGCTTTCGCTGATGATCATGGCGGCATTCATGATTGTGTATCTGGTGTACCGCACCGCTTCTCCAGGTATCGTCGTGTTTCCCCTGGTCTTTGTTTTGACTTTTGTTGCTGTCACCACGCAGCAGCCTTTTTTGCTGGCGACGCCGGGCATGCGCCGGGGATGGCTGTTTGTCCACATTGCGATGATCTTTATCGGTTATGCAGCGCTATTTTTGAGCTTTGCCGCCAGCCTGCTCTATCTGCTTCAGGAGCGCAGCTTGAAATCGAAGAAACCCGCCGCGATCCTGTTGCGGCTGCCCGCTCTGGAAGTGATTGATCAAATCGGCTACCGCTCGCTGCTGCTTGGCTTCCCGTTTATGACGCTCGGGCTGGTGGCGGGCAGCATCGTAGCCCAGGCCACTTACGGGCGGCTGGATCTTCTCGATCCCAAAATATTTCTTTCGTTGCTGATGTGGGCGGTGTACATGGTGATGGTTTTTACCCGATGGAACGCCGGATGGCGCGGGCGCAGGGCCGCGTATCTCGCGACCGGCGCTGTGGTGGCGGCGATCATCGCCTGGTCGGCGAACTACTACAGCACGATTCACAGGTTTGTCCAGTCATGAAGTTTCAACTCATCGGGGTGAACCACAAGACGGCGCCGGTCGAAGTGCGGGAGCGACTTGCCATTCCCGAGGCGCGGCTGCCCGACGCGTTGAAACGACTGGCCGGACACCCGGGAGTGGAAGAGGGGATCATCCTTTCCACGTGCAACCGGGTGGAAGTGTTGACCCAGACGAAGAATGGCGCGGTCGACCTGCGCGGGTTCCTGCGCGATTACTTTCAGGTGAATCCTTCCGACTACGAGGCCCACCTCTACGAATATCGCGAGAGTGATGCGGTGCGGCATCTGTTTCGCGTCACCTCCAGCCTGGATTCGATGGTTGTGGGCGAGCCGCAAATTCTGGGTCAGGTGAAAGAGGCGTACGCGACTGCGCGCGCAGTCGGCGCCGTGCACTCTCAACTCGACTTACTCTTGACCCGGGCATTCGCAGTCGCCAAACGGGTGCGGACGGAAACCGCAGTGGGCTCGTCCGCGGTTTCGGTGGCATCCGTGGCGGTGGAACTGGCCAAGAAGATCTTTGGATCGCTGCAGGGCAAGCATGTTTATCTGGTCGGGGCCGGCAAGATGAGCGAACTGGCGGCCCGCCACCTGATTGCCCACGGAGCGGAATCTATTTTTGTGGCGAACCGGACTTTCGATCGCGCCCAGCAACTGGCGGCCCGGTTCGATGGGCAGGCCATTCTGTTCGAACAGCTTTACGAGACTTGCGACCGCGCGGATATCGTGATCACTTCCACCGGGGCGCCCCACGCCATCTTCCGGCGCGAACATGGGGAACTCTTTCTGGCGCGGCGTAAAAATCGGCCTATGTTCTTTATCGATATCGCGGTGCCGCGGGATGTCGATCCGGAGATGAATCGCCTGGACGGCATCTTCGTTTACGACATCGACGATTTGCAGCAGGCGGTTTCTTCGCACGTTGCCGACCGTAGAAAAGAGGCGGAGCGCGCCGAAGCCATTATCAGCGGCGAGGTAGAGCGCTTTCAGGTAAGGCTCCAGACCCTGGACGTGGTTCCAACCATCGTTTCGCTCCAGGATCATCTGGAAACCATCCGGCAGGCGGAAATCGACCGTGTACGCGGGCGGCTGGGGCCTCTCTCTCCGGAACAGGAGCTGGCGGTCGAGGCGCTCACCCGCGGCATCATCAGCAAGATCATGCACACTCCGATCAGCACTCTGAAAACCGCAGTGCGCGAGCCCGAAGCCACCACGGTGGTCGATATTGTGCGGCGGCTGTTTGATCTGCATGACAAGGATATTCACGACAAGAGCGTGAGCGATAGCGGCCTGCAAAATAAGAAAGACGGCGACAGAAAGGCAGCGAAGTCTGCCGAACGCGGAGCTAAACCGTAGTGGCACTGCTGCGCATCGGGTCCCGGGGATCGCAACTTGCGCTCTGGCAGGCCGGTCATATCAAAGGGCTGCTCGAAGAGCGCGGCCATCGAGTGGAGATTGAAATTATCAAGACCACCGGCGACCGGATCACTGACGTCGCTCTCGCCCAGGTCGGCACCAAGGGGATGTTCACCAAGGAAATTGAAGAAGCGCTGTCTGAGAAGCGGGTCGATCTTGCTGTACACAGCCTGAAAGATTTGCCGACCGAAATTCCGGCGGAATTCGAGATTGTGGCGGTCACCGCGCGCGAGGATGCGCGCGACGTTTTCTGTTCGCGCCATTGCGACAGCATTGAGGATCTCCCCGATCGAGCGAAGGTTGGAACCAGCAGTCTGCGGCGGCAGGCACAGTTGAAGGCGCTGCGCCCGGATCTCGATATACAGGCCTTACGCGGGAATGTGGACACCCGGCTGCGGAAACTCGAAGCCGGCGAGTACGATGCGGTGATCCTGGCTGCCGCCGGGCTGAATCGGCTGGGCAGGCGGGAATCCATCAGACAGGTGTTGCCGGCAAAGCTCATGTGCCCGGCGGCGGGGCAGGGCGCTCTGGCAATTGAGATTCGCAAGGACGATTCAGCCGTGCGCCAGCACGTTTTGTTTCTGGACGACAGCGCGGCGCGCGCCACCACCACGTGCGAGCGAGCGCTGCTGAACCAGATGGGTGGAGGATGCCAGGTCCCGATCGGCGCGCTGGCGGAAGTGGTCAATGGCCGGCTGTATCTGGAAGCGGTGGTGGCGCGCCCTGATGGAACCAAGCTGTTGCGGGAATCGGGCGACGGCGACGATCCAGTCAAGTTGGGTGAGGCGGTCGGCGAAGCCCTGCTGCGCCGCGGGGGCGACGAAATCCTGCGCGAAGTCTATGGCAAGACGGCAGCGGCGCCGGAGCAACCCTGAATTGCGAGTGTGGCCGGGCGACTCGCGGTGAAAACCTCGCGATATGGCTCTGCCAGTCTTCATTTATTCTTTACGAGAAGTTTCCTCTGCAAATATGAGAGCGCCTGCAAAATCAAAATTAGGCGGCCGGTTGTCAGGCATGCGAGTGCTCGTCGGTCGGGCGCGTCATCAGGCGAGTGCGCTGTCGTCCGGGCTTAGCGCTCTGGGGGCGGAGGTTGTGGAGATTCCCTTTATCGAAATCCGGAAGCCAAGGTCTTACAAAGCGCTCGACCGAGCCTTAAAGAATCTTGCCGGCTACGACTGGCTGATTCTGACCAGTGTGAATGGTGTTGAGGCCCTGTGGGGGAGGTTGAAGAAGCTGCGGATTGATGCGAAACGCATGCATCCCCTGAAAGTGGCAGCGATCGGCCCGGCCACGCGCCAGGCGATCGAGCGCCACGGGGTTAAGGTAAACGTCGTGCCCAGGGAATACGTGGCGGAATCGGTGGTGAAGAGTCTCCGCCGGAAAGTCAGAGGCCAGCGGGTGCTGCTGGCGCGGGCCAAGGTTGCGCGCGATGTGATTCCGCACGAACTGCGCAAGCTGGGCGCAAAGGTGGATGTGGTCGAAGCCTACGAGACGGTTATTCCGGAGACTTCGCGTCACCGATTGCGAGCCGCTCTGCATTCATCCTCGCGGCGGCCGCAGGTCATCACGTTTACCAGTTCTTCCACGGTGCGAAATTTTATGGCGCTGCTCGATGATGGGCGCGCCGCCGGCATGAATGCAGGCGCGGGCTTCAGACGGCATCTAAAAGAAGTGCGGCTTGCTTCCATTGGGCCAATCACTTCGTCTACCCTTCGGGAGTTTGGCTTGAAGGTGGACGTCGAAGCCGCGGAATATACGATTCCCGGGCTGATCAAGGCCATTGCAAAGCGCGATCTTTAGTCAGCGTCAGCTGGCGAATTCTGCGGAGGTAAAAGTTTGGGAACGAAGCGTCGTCTTATGGTCCTCGGCCTGGTTTTGGCCGTCTCTCTCGCCTTTGGTCAATCTGCTCCTTCCAATTTCCCGCCGGACGAACTCCTGCAGCGCATTACCGTCCCGGGTCTGCGGGCGCATATGAGTTTTCTGGCCGACGATCTGCTGGAAGGGCGTGGCACCGGCACCCGGGGCTACCAGCTCGCCGCCAACTACGTTCGGGCGCAATTCGAGAACATGGGTTTGAAGCCGGCGGGTGATGGCGAGTCGTACTTCCAGAAAGTGCGATTCAGAAAAATAGAATTGTTGCAGGACAAGAGCTCGTTCATTTTAAAGAATAATGGCTCAACCCGAACTCTGGTCTCTGAAAAGGATTATGTAATGGGCGGCGATCCGGTTCTTGCCGACACCAAAGTTCAGGGACAAGTTGTATTCGTCGGCTTTGGCATCAGCGCGCCTGAACTTCAGTATGACGATTACGCGGGAGTTGATGTGCACGGCAAAATAGTGGCTGCTCTGTATGGCGCTCCCACCAAACTGCCCTCTGCTCCCGGCGCCCATTTTTCGTCCAGCGAACAGAAGCTGCGCATGGCGGCCGAGCACGGGGCCATTGGATTTATCACCCTGTGGGCGGGCAAGACGGAACAGCGCACGCCGTTCTCCGAATATGTGCGTTATTCACGGGGACCGGCGCTGCGATGGCTGGATGAAAAAGGCGTCCCCAATGACGTCCAGCCCAAAATCCAGGGTTATGTACGCGTCAATTCCACCACGGCGGCCGCCATGTTCGCAGGCGCGCCGAAATCCTGGAAAGACGCGCTGCAGGCGGCCGAAGACGGCCAGCCGCAAGCCTTTTCATTGACCGCCAGCGTTTCCCTTCATATCTTCAGCCGTTATTCGGAAGTGGAAAGTTCGAACGTGGGGGCCATTCTTCCCGGCTCCGATCCTCAACTCAAAAATGAATATGTCGTCTTCACCGCCCACCTGGATCATTTGGGCATCGGAGATCCGGTCAAGGGAGACAGCATTTACAACGGTGCGGGAGATAATGCGTCGGGAACGGCAGCTCTGCTCGAAATGGCGCGGGCGTTTTCGCTGCTGCAAAAAGCGCCGCGGCGCTCGCTGCTTTTTCTGGCGGTTACGGGAGAAGAAGAGGGGCTGCTGGGTTCAGATTATTACGCGCACAATCCCACGGTGCCGATCCGGCAAATCGTGGCCAACATCAACATGGACGAGATTTCCTTTCTGTACGATTTCAAAGATATCGTTCCGCTGGGAGGCGAGCACTCCAGCCTGGGTGCGGTCGCCGACGATGTGGCGAACCACATGGGGCTCACTGTGAGTCCCGATCCTTTGCCGGAAGAAGTCTATTTCATTCGCAGTGACCAGTATTCTTTCATCCTGCAAGGCGTGCCTTCCCTGTACATCGAAGAAGGGCTTCAAACCGTGGACCCCAGCCTCGATGGCAAAAAGATGCAGTTCGACTGGGAAGCACAGCGCTACCACCAGCCTAGCGACGACATGAGCCAGCCCTTCGATTTCAAGGCGACGGTGAAATGCACGAGGGTCGATCTGGCGGTGGGTTACGAGGTGGCGCAGCAGACGGAGCGTCCGCGCTGGAATGACGGAGATTTCTTCGCCAAGTTCACTAAGAACTAATCGGGACGAATTAATATGGGCACGAGCGAGGACGCTCGCGCCCACATGTTTATTCGTTCAGGGAGCAGCCGCAGTTGGCTGGGGGGACTCGCGCCTTCAAGAACTGTGACACGCGCTGGTAGGCGTCGATCTGGTTCTCGACCCGGGCGAAGCCGTGGCCTTCGTTTTCATATACCTTGTACTCGGCCACCCCTCCGCGCTTCTTCACTGCATCCACCACCTGCTGAGCCTCTTCCTTAGGGCAGCGCGGATCGTTGCCGCCGGCCAGCAAGAGCAGCGGCGCCTTGATCTGATCCACAAAGAAAATAGGGGAGCGGTCGTGGAACAGGTCTTTGTTCTTTTCCGGATCTCCCATGGTGGCAAGATCGGATTGCTGCAACACCGGATCTTCGTTGGCAATTTCGGTAAACCAATTGACGAACGGCACGATGGGAACGCCCGCGGCCCAGACGTCGGGCGCTTTGGTCACGCCCATCATGGTCAGATACCCGCCGTAGCTGCCGCCCATTAAGACAAGTTTCCTGGGATCGAGATAGCCGGTGTGTTTGATCCACTCAGCGGCGGCGAGGACGTCCTGCAAATCGCCACCTCCCATATCGAACAGGTTGGCATTCTCGAATTCCTTGCCGTAGCCGGTGGATCCGCGATAGTTGGGCGCGATCACCATGTAACCCTGGTTTACCAAATGCTGGATGATGCGGCTGAACGAGTTGACGCTCTGCGATTTCGGTCCGCCGTGAACGTACACCACGGCCGCGTTCTGACCGCTGCGCGCCATGTTGTAAGGAACATAGACCAGCGCCGAGATGGTCCACTTTCCGTCCCGGCTGGGATAGTGCACCAGAAAGGGCTCGACCATATCCTCGGAACTTACGCCCGCCACCAGCGAATGCGTAATCTGCTGCGACCTGCGGTCCGCTGTGGAATAAACCCAGACATCGTTGGGTGAGGTTGCGCCACTGTGATTGTAGAGCAGGCGCGAGCCGTCGCGAGTGAAAGCAGACTCCGCTCCGCCCAGGTGGTTCACCCCTTTGGGTAGCGGCAGGGAAGTGGTTTTACCGGAAGCAAGATCGTGGACGTAGATATCGGCATTGCCATCCACGTTCGCGGTCCAGGTAACCGACTTGCCGTCGGGAGAAAAATTCCCAGCCTCGATCTCCCATTTGTCCTGGGTCAACCATGCGATTTTCCTGGCGGGAATATCGAGCAGGCCGACATTGTCGTAACCATTGTTGACATTCGAGCTGATCAGCAATCGCTTGCCATCAGCGGAAAAATCGTGGGCACTGTAAACCGCTTCGCCCTCATGCGGAGTCAGCAGGGTGCTTTTGCCGGTGGCCACATCGGCGATATAGATATTCGAATCGGTGCCCTTCGCCTGATGCTGGGTATAGGCAATCATCTTATTGTCCGCGGACCAGATGGGATTGACGTTCATCTTGTCCTTGGGCGTGCCCACGGTCAGGTGTTTCGTATCGCGCATCAGGGTGTCGAAGATGTCGATCTCAAAGACCGATGATGTCTTCGGCTTCACCGTGTACGCGAGATAACGGCCATTGGGAGACCATGTCGGGCTCTCCTCCGCGATCTCGCGCGTGTTGGTGATGTTGATGACCTGTCCCGTCCTCGGCGAGACGAAAAAAATGTCCCATTGTTCGTCCCCGTCATAGTCGGAGATGTAGGCGATCCATTTGCCATCGGGAGACCACGCGGGCTGGGTCTGGCGCTGGTCGCTGACGGTGAGCTGCGTGGGCCAGCCGCCTGCCGCCGGCGCCAGCCAAATATTATTGCGGTTGCTGATGTTGGAGACGAAGGCGATCGTCTTGCCGTCCGGCGACCACGCCGTGGCTCCGATCGAGCGCGTCATGTAGAGCCGCTCGATGGACAGATTCTGCTGGTTCTGTTCCACCTGTGCGTTGGGCGTGCTGGTGATCTTTTTTGGATCGGTGATTGCCTGGGGTGCGGGCAGGCTTTGAGGCTGGGAAATCGTGCTCATAGAAATGATGGATGCCAATAAAGTAAGCGTGCGCATACGTGATAGGAAAAGTGTAGCAGCTGTCATCCTGAGCGGAGTCGAAGGATTTCTATGATCTTTCCAAGCGTTGGGGGCCGCTGGGTTGTTCCGGACGCCACCAATGGCAGTGGACTCGCTATTTGGCGCTCTTGTGAATCCCGACTGTGCTCCATGTTTTGTCGGCGGCGTGGCAGATGTTTTCGAGCGGGCATTCGGCGCATTTGGGGCGGCGCGCGATGCACAGCTTGCGGCCGTGCCAGATGATTTGGTGCGAGAACAGCGTCCAGCGCTCGCGCGGTACGATCTTCATCAGATCCTGTTCGATTTTTTTCGGATCATCATTGCGGGTGAGTTCCAGGCGGCGGCTGATGCGGTGGACGTGGGTATCGACCACAACGCCTTCATTCTGCTTGAACCATGTGCCCAACACTACATTGGCGGTCTTGCGCGCAACCCCGGGCAGGGTCAAGAGTTGGTCCATCTGTCCGGGCACCTGGCCGCCGAAATCGTTCACGATCATCTTCGCCGCGCCGACAACCGACTTTGATTTGTTGCGGAAGAAGCCGGTGGAGCGGACATCGGGCTGCAACTGCTCGGGCGTGAGTGCGGCGAAGTCCTGCACCGTGGGATATTTCCTGAACAGCTCAGGAGTCACCAGGTTGACCCGCACGTCCGTGGATTGGGCGGACAGTATCGTGGCCACCAGCAGTTCCCAGGCGCTCTTGTGATGCAAGGCGCAAGTCACTTCCGCATAAAGCGTGTTGAGGCGATTGAGGATTTCCTCCACGCGCCCGGGTGCGATGGGATCGTAAGGCCGGGCCTTTCCAGAGGCAGCAGCACGATCCACGTAGGGACGGGCGCCCTCGCCCGTCCGGGGCGTCCGCAGGGCGCCTGGCTTTTTGCCGGCAGCCGGTTTGCGTGTGCCCTCGTGGCGACCTGTCTTTGCGGGTTGGCGCGGAGTGATGCCGCGAGCCATGCCAGCTCCTTAAATCGAGCGACAATCTTAGCAAATCGCTTATAGAAGCATGGGGTAATGCAAGGTAAGCGCCTCACCGCCAGCCGACGGGTCCCTTCGACTCCACTCAGGGCAGGCCCTGAGTCCGTCCGCAGGTCTTGCCCCATGCTAACGCTGTCTTTCGTAATCTCGCGGAACCATGACCATAATTGACGCACTTCGGGTGTCCCGGTAGTCTGAGAGTGGTTTCAAGCGACACTGGGAGTTTTACGTGGCCGTGAAGTCGATTCAACTCGGGCAGGTCTGGCGGAATGATACTGACGGCCAGGATTATCTCGTCACGAAAATGTACAACGAAGTCTTCACCCAGTATGCTGTCCTCCGGCCGGCAGGATTGTCCGCACCCGATGTTCCCACGGTAAAAGTCAAAGTTGCGAAGAACGCCACCGGCGCGATGCTGCCGGGATATACGTTTACCCAGGAAGGCGCGTTCTGAGAATGCCGTCGTTTGACGGTGAACGCAGCCCGAGAGTTTTTCACGCCATCGTTTCTCCCTTAAGATATTTGCCGCATGACTGAAAAGATCCTCGCCATTCTTTTTGTGTTTATCAAGTCCGTGGTGGCCGCCACGGGTTACAGCGGGATTGCCCTCTTGATGGCCATCGAGTCGGCGTGCATCCCGCTGCCTTCCGAACTGATCATGCCTTTTGCGGGCTACCTGGTTTACGAAGGTTCGATGAAACTGTTTTGGGTGGCGACGGCGGGCGCGATCGGCTGTAATGTCGGCTCGCTTGTGGCCTACGAAATCGGCTACTATGGCGGCCGTCCGCTGGTCGAGAAATATGGCCGCTGGATTCTGATGGGCAAGCGCGAACTGGACTGGGCCGACCGTTTCTTTCTACGCTGGGGATACCTGGCTGTGCTGATCGCGCGCATGCTGCCGGTGATCCGAACCTTCATTGCGCTGCCGGCAGGAATCGCACGCATGCCGCGCGGCCGCTTTCATATCTATACTTTTTTGGGCTCCTGGCCGTGGTGTTTTGGATTAGCCTGGCTGGGCATGAAGCTGGGCGAAAACTGGCGGGAGCTGGGCAAGTATTTCCACAAGTTCGACCTGGTGATCGGCGTGGTCCTGGCTGCGGGCATTATCTGGTTCGTCTGGTCACACTGGCAAAACCGGATGCGCACCGAGTAGACCCGCGAAATTCCAGATTTTGTATCGTTCTTTTTTCCGTGTGATTCGTGCGGCTGCGTATGCGAAGCATCTGGCACAGCAAAATCGATGGTGCATCAGTGGGGTTTTCCGGTTCTCAATCCACAATCTAAAATCTGCAATATATTCGCCTGAGGAGATTGATCGTGAAACGCTTTCTGCTTGTACTTGTGTTGTCGATGATTGCCGTCACCTGCAGTGTGGCGCAGACTCCCATCACCGGGTCGGGGCAGCCCTATGTGATCGAGTATTACTACAAGACCAAGTGGGGACATGGGGACGAGTTCCTCAAGTTGTTCAAGAAGAATCACTACCCGCTGCTCAAAAAGGAGGTCGAGATGGGGCGCCTCCTCAAGGTCTGGATGGATCAGCCGCGCTATCACGTTACTGAAGACGGGCGCTGGGACTACCGCGTCACCATCGTTTTTAAAAACGCGACTGTGGCCAACGAGCCCTTCGACGAAGACGCGATGAAGAAGCAGCTCTTTCCTGACCAGGCAGCCTATGAGCGCGAAGAGCAGCGCAGATTCGAGATCCTGGACGCGCACTGGGACTTGCCAGTGAAGACGATGGATCTGGAGAAATAAGCCCTGAGTCGCGCCGGCTTCCCGCCCACCGCTCGGGCGGCCCGCAGAGCGGAGCTGCCGAAAACTTTGCCTTAAGGCCGCGACGTTGCCATTCACGCTCCTTCTGTTGCCATTCACTGCTGGCGCGGTTGCAAATGCCGACTCGATAAGAGAACATAAGAAGTTCGCCTTACACTCTCAAGGGAAACTATAGGAAGCAGCTCACACATGCCGACGAGGCCGAAGAACGGAAAGAGCAAGACGGAGTCGAAGCAGCCAGGCAGCGACATACAGCCGGCGAAGGGAAAACTGGGAATCATGATTCCCGGGATGGGGGCTGTGGCCACCACGTTTGTCGCTGGAGTGGAAGCCATCCGGAAGGGTATCGCCAAGCCGATCGGCTCCCTGACGCAGATGGGGACGATACGGCTGGGCAAGCGGACGGACGCGCTGTCCCCCAAGATCAAGGAATTCGTTCCGCTGGCCGGGCTCAATGATCTGGTCTTCACCGGCTGGGACATTTTCGAAGACGACATGTACGCCGCGGCTTCGAAGGCGGGGGTGCTGGAGCGGGACTTACTGGAGCAGGTGAAACCGTTCCTCAGTTCGATCAAGCCCCGCAAAGCGGTCTTCGATCACAACTACGTGAAGAAGCTCGACGGCCCCAATGTTAAAAAGGGCAAGAACAAGATGGATCTCGCGGAACAGGTCCGGGCTGACATAAAGGACTTTCGCAAGACCTCCGGCGCTTCCCGCCTGGTGACCATCTGGTGCGGCTCGACCGAAACATTTATCGAACCGAGCGCAGCTCACCAGTCGGTGAAAGCGTTCGAAAAGGCGCTCACGCAAAACGACGAGAACATCGCGCCCTCGATGATTTACGCCTACGCATCGCTGATGGAAGGCGTGCCCTTTGCCAACGGAGCGCCCAACCTGACGGTCGATCTTCCCGTGATGCAGCTGCTGTCGCGCCAGAATTCGGCGCCGATCTGCGGCAAGGACTACAAGACCGGGCAGACACTGATCAAGACGATTCTTGCGCCCGGATTCAAGGCGCGAATGATCGGGCTCAACGGCTGGTTCTCCACCAACATCCTGGGCAACCGCGACGGGGAGGTGCTCGAGGATCCGGGGTCTTTCAAAACCAAGGAAGAGTCCAAGCTGTCGGTGCTCGAGCACATATTGCAACCGGAGCTTTATCCGGAGCTGTACGGCAAGTTCACCCACAAGGTCCGCATCAATTATTACCCGCCGCGCGGGGACAACAAGGAAGGCTGGGACAACATTGATATCTTCGGATGGCTGGGCTATCCGATGCAGATCAAGGTTGATTTCCTGTGCCGCGATTCGATCCTGGCTGCGCCCATCGTGCTGGACCTGGTGCTGTTTCTCGACCTGGCGCAGCGCAGCAAACAGTTGCGCGGCCTGGGCATCCAGGAGTGGTTGAGTTTTTACTTCAAGTCGCCCATGACGGCTGCGGGACTCTATCCCGAGCACGATCTGTTTATTCAGTTGATGAAACTGAAAAACACCTTGCGGCACTTGAAGGGCGAAGAGCTAATCACACACCTGGGATTGGAATACTACTGAGTTCGAAATAAAAGATTGAGAGCAGTGCTCAAGGAGATCAGGGAATGGCAACCAAGATTGCAAAGACAGCCGATCGCAAGAAGGAAATGGACACCACCAAGAGTACGGATTGTCCCAAGTGCGGCAAGCCAACTCGCATCGTGAAGCGGATAAAAGATCGCGAGCGCGGCGTGCCGGGAGGGATTTTTATTTCCTGTTCGGCCTGCGAATTTTACGAGAAGCTCTAAGCAGTGAAGCACGAAGCCGCTCGATAACCCGCTTTATCTCCCCGGAACGTGGCCCCTGGAGACGAATTCCGCGGCTCGAAATCGAGGTGAAGTCCCGGCGTAGCCGGTCAAGGCTACCTGGAATACAAAGCGTCTAGGCGCTGACGGCCATGCTCATCTGCTCCAGGATTGACCGCGCTTCGGCTCCGGGATTGGGCGCTGCTGTGATGGGACGGCCGACCACAATATAAGTTGCACCGGCTGCGATGGCTTCGGCGGGCGTCACCACGCGGCTTTGATCGCCGTGATCTTTTCCTGCTGGACGCACTCCCGGAGTCACAATCAGAAAGTGGTTGCCGAGTTCGGCGCGTAGTTCGGCAGCTTCGAGGGCGGATGCAACTACGCCCTGGCATCCGCTGGTGATAGCCATAGCCGCCAGGCGGAGAACCTGGTCCACGACTGGGCCGCGCACCCCTACTTTGTCGAGATCCTGATCGTCCATGCTGGTCAGGACGGTCACTCCGAGCAGCATGAGCCCAGGATTCACAGTGCGGGCGGATTCGACTGCGGCGCGCATCATCTTGCCTCCGCCGGCGGCGTGGATGGTCAGCATGCCGACTCCGAGTTCGGCGGCTTCGCGCACGGCGGCAGCAACTGTCGTTGGGATGTCGTGGTATTTCAGGTCCAGGAAGACACGGCGGCCGGACGCGATCAGGTCGCGTACCACCCTCGGCCCTTCGGCCGTATAGAGCTGCATCCCTACCTTGTAGGTCACGGCCGAGTCGCCCACGGCCGCCACGATCTTCTGGGCGGCGGCCGCGGATGATACATCCAGGGCGACGATCAGATTCTGTCTCGGATCGTACATCCTGAAAATTGTAAGGGATTTACAACGCCCGCGCTAGTATTGCAGGGCTGCCATGACCTGCGGCTGGTCGGCCTTCGCCGCGGACTTCACCACGTCCAGACGCACCCGTTGCAGGCCGCTGGATTCGAACCGAAGCACGCGCGCCGTGTTGTAGGACAGGTCGATGATCCTGCCCGGTACGATCGGCCCGCGATCGTTAATACGCACCACCACCGCCCGCCCGTTGCGCAGGTTCGTCACACGTACCCAGCTGCCCAAAGGCAGTGAGGGATGTGCGGCGGTCAGGTCGTACATGTCATAAGGCTCGCCGCTGGCCGTGGTCCGGCCTTGAAAGTAGCTGCCATACCACGATGCCGTCCCAATTTGATACGCCTTCTGCCGGGGTACCTTCCCGGTGGTTACAGAATTACGGGTGTTCACGAGCTCCGAGTTGGTTGGTCGCTGAGCCGCCCCTAGACTGACGACCATCAAAACGGTCGCCAATATATGAGCTATATGTCCTCGCATAGTCACCTCACATCTCTTAGTCGTTCCCCCCTACCATCGCCAAGGATTCAACAAGGCTACCCCCGGCTGGGGGAGCTGTCAACCCGGAGAAAACCCTAGCAAGATGCTTATCTAGTAATAGATAGCTTACGTAACATACTGTTAGTCATGATGAACGGTACCCATATCGCTGTAGGCAATGGGCTTAAATGTTTACATAATAGTAAATACAGCCTTAAGGGTACGTGTCGGCAATTATTACTCGCCCATTATTTTCACTGCGTTACAGACATTACGTCGGTGCGTCGAAAGGTAACATTTGCCGCTAAATGTGGGCGTGAGCGTCCTCGCTCGTGCGGGAGTGCCACGGACGGCGTCGCGGCAGCGTCACGGACAATCCCGTTGCAGCGCCACGAGCGCTGCCGCACGAGCGGGACGCTCGCGCCCACATTGGATTTCGATTACAGTGCCTTGATGGCCGCCCAGGCTCCTCCCGTGGTGCTTACGATCGCCGGATTTGACCCCTCTTCGGGAGCCGGGGTGACCGCCGATGTCAAAACCATCGCCGCTCACGGCTGCTACGCGGTGGGCTGTGTGACCGCCTTAACCGTCCAGTCCACGGCGGGGGTTGTTCGGGTCGAAACGGTCAGTCCGGGGCTGGTAACCGACACCCTGGAGGAATTGCGGGCGGACGTCGAAATTTCGGCGGTCCGCCTCGGGATGCTGGGGTCGGGCGAGGTGGTGGGCGCGGTCAGTGATTTTCTGGCGCGGGCGAAGCTCGCTAACGTGGTTTTGGATCCGGTCATCAAGTCGTCTTCGGGACACGACCTGCTCGACGCCGCCGGAGTGCAAGCGCTGATTGAACGGCTACTGCCGCTGGCCACAGTTGTGACGCCTAATCTGGATGAAGCGGCTGCCATGACTGGACTGCCGGTCACCAATCTCGATCAAATGCGGCTGGCCGCGGCACGGCTTCATGAAATGGGCGCGGCCAACGTGGTCGTCACCGGCGGGCACCTGGACAAGGCGATCGACCTGCTAAGTTTCACCAGCCGGAGGGGAGCGGAGCAGGAGGTTTTCAAATCCGACCGCCAGCAGTCAACCTCAACCCACGGCACCGGCTGCGCGTTCGCCACCGCGATGGCCTGCCATCTGGCGCGGGGACGAGGATTGCCCGAGGCTGTACTGCTCTCGAAAGCCTACGTCGCGGCCGCCATCAGCAATGCCTATCCGCTGGGACGAGGAAATGGCCCGCTGCACCATCTGTATCGAATGCAACAGCAGAGGCGGGTGGTGATCAACGATCCAGGCCCGGTCACTTAGGCGGTGGTTGCAACTTGAGAAGAAGCGAAATTCGAGGCGGGCAAAAATAATCAGCGCTTGCTGCCAGACGTGTTTTTTAACAGGAGCCCGGCGGCGAAGGCGGCGATGGCTCCCAGAAGCCACTGCATACGGTAAAACTGAACGGCCTGGAAGTCATTAAAAGTCTGGACGCTGTATATCAGACTCACCGCAATGCTGGCCATGATCAGGCAGGCGATCCCCACAAAAAAAGCCATAAGCGAAGCGGTGGACAGACCCAGGGCGCGCTTGATGTGATGAAACTGCAGGTAAGTGGTCCAGTGGGCGGTGATGGAGGGACGCGCGTCGCGGGCCGTGCCGCATACCTGGCAATAGAGTGAGCCGACCATGAACTCGGTGGCACAACCTTCGCAGACCTGGACTACGCTGGTGCTGATTGCCTGAGGCGGGACCACCGGCGGGCGCCAGTAGTCATGTTGAGCTTCACTGACAACATCGGGCATATAATCCCTCGCTGTGACACATCGCAAGCCAGTAACCAAAAACCTGAAAGTGTTAAGTCATTGAAGGGCCGCTTCTTGGTACATCGAACAGTAACCACTACGGCGTCGAGCGGGCAAGAATTACCTTCTCTACTAGGAAAGATGCGCTCGACTTATGACGAAAAGATAATTTCGCAGGCTGATTATAAGCATATTTGGCGCGGACAGATGCTCCCGAGTCTTGACGTTTCTGGTTCGCACCTCGCGCCAGGAAGTTTCAGGTAGACTGAAGTAACTCCACCCCAACGAGAGCCCTTGCTTTTTTTGTCTCCACGCCGCGCGGTTTTGTTTCTGGTTGTGACTCTTCTGACTGCACAATCACTGGCTGCTCCATCAGACGCGTCCCCGGAGTCGCTGGCCTACCGTCCTCATGATCCGCAGAATGTCGCCGCCTTCAACCATTTCTACAATCTCGATTACGACCTGGCCGTGCAGGAATTTGAACGGGTGCTGGGACGGCACCCTGAGGATCCCTTCGCGGTCAACCACCTTCTGTCTGCGATTTTGTTCCGGGAACTCGATCGCATGGGCGTACTGAACACGGGTGAGTATGCCAGCGACACTCTTATCTCCGCGCCGCATCACCCCGCGGATCCGAAGGTCAAGCAGCAGATCAAGGACCTGGCGGACCGGGCGCTTCAGTTGGAGGCCAAGCGACTGGACGCGAATCCCAATGACGTAGAGGCGCTGTACGCGCGCGGCGTGACGCGCGCCCAGTTCGCCACCTACACCGCGCTGATCGAGCGCGCGTGGTTGACGGCTCTGCGCAACGCTCTCGGGGCGCGACGCGACCACGAGCGCGTTCTCGAACTTTCCCCCGGCGCGGTCGAAGCCAAGCTGATTGTGGGCGCGCACAACTACGTGGTTGGAAGCCTGCCCTGGGGCATGAAGGCTGCCGCGTCGATGGTGGGCCTGGGCGGGAACAAGGAGAAGGGGCTGCAGTACCTGAGGGACTGTGCCCAGGGAAGCGGCGAAACCAGCATTGACGCCCAGATTCTGCTGGCGGTGTTTCTGCGACGGGAGCGTCGCTACGAGGAAGCTTTACCCCTGGTGCGCGGACTGGTCCCCCGCTTTCCCCAGGATGTGCTGCTCGCGCTGGAGGAGGGTCACCTGCTGCGCGCGTCCGGCCGAAATGACGAAGCGGCCGCGGTGTACCGCAGGATCTGGCAGTCGGGAAGAGATGGGCGCTTTCCCGGGCGGCACTATGAGATCGCGGCCCTAAGCCTTGGCGACCTGCTGCGCAGCCAAAAGGATTTTAGCGGCGCGGCGGCGGCCTACGAACAGGTGCAACAAGCCCCGCATGCCGATCCGGACGCAATCCAGAGAGCCAATCTGGGGGCGGGAGAGATGTACGACCTGCTGCAGAAACGCGACCTGGCGCTGGCTCGCTATCAAGCAGTCCTGGCGGCCGATGCCAGCACGGCACCAGCCGAGACGGCGCGCAAACGAATGAAAGAGGCTTACCGGGAGAATTAGGGGCTGGAACATTCCACAGCTCGGTCGCGTATCGCTTACTGGGAGGATCGACATGTATTGCAACTATTGCGGCAAAGTCGTACAGGATGATGCGGTTCATTGCGCTTATTGCGGCAAGCGGATTGGCAGCGTGATGGCGCGCCAGCGGCTGGTGCGACCACGGGCCGACCGCAAGATTGCGGGAGTTTGCGCCGGCTTCGCCGAATATCTGGATCTCGATGTCACTCTGGTTCGGCTGGTATGGCTGATCACGGGAGTGATGACCGGCGTCGGCTGGATTTCTTATCCCATTGCCTGGGTGCTCATGCCGGAAGAGCCGTTGAGAGTTGATGCGCCGGCGGGGAACCGGGCGACAGCTTTTTGAACTCGACGGACGGCTTCAGAAAAGGCGAATGATCCAGGTCAAGAGCGGCGACGCGCAGATTACATATCAGATCGTGGGTAGTGGCTTGCCGGTCGTACTGCTGCATCCCTTCCCCGCCAACCATGAATTCTGGCTGCCTGCGACTCAGGCTCTCAGTTCGCGCTATCAGCTGATCCTGCCCGATCTGCGTGGCCACGGTGACTCCAGCGCAGGGGAAGGGCCGGCGACCATGCAGAAGCACGCCGCGGATATTGCCGCGATTCTCGATCACGCCGGGCTGGGACGCGTGCCCATGGCGGGAGTCTCGATTGGGGGCTACGCGCTGTTTGAATTCTGGCGGCGATTTCGCGGACGGGTGAGCGGGCTGGCTTTGATGAACACGAAAGCGCAAGCCGATTCTGCCGAGGCTCGAGGGATACGCCTGCGGGCGGCCGCCGACGTCCTGGAACGCGGGACCGAGCCATTCTTCAAGAGCATGGTTCCGAAATTGTTCGGCAAGACCACCCGAGATAGCCGCCCCGATCTGGTGGACGGCGCCTTGCAGATGATGCGAAGAATGTCGGCGGGAAATGTCGCCCAGGTGCAAAGCGGCATGGCGGAACGGCTGGACTCGGTGCCGGACCTGAAGAGCATCAACGTCCCGACTCTCCTCATGACTGGAGACGAAGACATCCTTACCGGCCCTTCGGAAGCGGAACTGATGCGGCAAAATATTGCGGGAAGCGAATTGAAAATCATTCGCCACGCGGGACACTATGCGGCCTGGGAACAGCCGGCGGAAGTGGGCCGGCTGATTCGCCAATTTCTTGAACGCATCGAGTCGTAAAGGCGGGTCATAAAGAAGGCCACTTCCTTTGCTACAATTCCACCATGTCATCGAGCGCGAGCACGGTCACGATCAATACGTTCCTGGTTCCGGAAAAAACGGTGGTCAACGCGAAAGGCGATGGACCCGCTCTCAACCTCGGCGGGTCATCCAGCCGAGTGTTCCTTCTGACGCTCGACATCACCGACATCATCGAGCAGGAAGCGTTGGACGTCAGCCTGTACGGCTCCGCCGACGGCGCGGCATGGGGAGCAAAACCGCTGGTCGTGTTTCCTCAGAAGTTTTATCGGGGGCAGCACCCGCTGCTGCTCGATTTAAGTGGACATGCGGACGCCAGGTTTATTCGGGCGCATTGGGAGGTCAACCGGTGGGGCCGGGGCACGGAGACGCCCAGGTTTGAATTCAACGTCGCCATCCGTGAAGTGCCGCCAGAGATTCTGAAGGAGGCTACGGCCGAGGCCAAAGCGCTGGCCTAAGGAATTCGAACTTCAAATCTCAGAATTCGTACTTTAGAATTAGCAACCCGGCGTGAATCGCCAGCCGCATTGCCGCCAAACACTTCAAATCTAGCTTCACGATTAAGATTCATTCATTACACATGACCGCCGTCTCTGAAACCATTATTCGTCCCGCCCGGAACGTCGCCGGATCGCTCCGGCTGCCGGGAGATAAGTCGATTTCGCATCGTTACGCGATGCTGGCGGGGATCGCAGAGGGCGTTACGCGCCTGACCAATTTTTCCGCGGGCGCGGATTGCGCCAGCACGCTGGCCTGCGTGCGCGGCTTGGGCGTGGAAGTCGAGCACAGCAAAGATAGTGTGGTGGTGCATGGTCGCGGGCCGCACCTGAAGGCGCCGGCACTGCCGCTCGATTGCGGCAACTCCGGTTCGACCATGCGGATGTTGAGCGGCATCCTGGCGGGTCAGAATTTCAGCAGCACGCTGATCGGGGACGAATCGCTTTCCCACCGTCCTATGGCGCGAATCATCACGCCGCTCGAAATGATGGGAGCCGGGATTCGTGCACAGCCCGGAGGGCAGCCGCCTCTGCAGGTTTCCGGTGGAAAGCTGAAAGCGATCCGCTACGAGATGCCGGTGGCCAGCGCGCAGGTCAAGTCGTGCCTGCTCTTCGCCGGGCTATTCGCCAGGGGAGAGACCGAGGTTGTCGAACCCATCAGCACCCGCGATCACAGCGAGCTGGCGCTGCGCGCGTTCGGCGCGGAATTGTCGCAGGCCGGCCGGAAGACGTGCATCGCCGGAGGACAAAAGTTGCACGCCATCGAGGCCGCGATTCCGGGCGACATTTCAAGCGCGGCTTTCTTTTTGTGCGCGGCCGGCCTGTTTCCAGGCTCGCAACTCACGATTGAGAATTTGTCGATGAACCCTACCCGGGCGCGCCTCCTGGATATCCTGATCCTGATGGGAATAGGAATTTCGGTTACCCAAATCGAAAATGAACACGGCGAGTTGCGCGGCACGGTCAAGGTGGAAGGGCGCGCGCTCGAAGGCATCACGATTGAGGGGAATGACGCGGCCGCTTTGATCGACGAAATCCCGGTGCTGGCTGCGATCGCTCCCTATAGCGCGGGTGGAGTCGAAATTCGCGATGCGAAGGAGTTGCGGGTGAAAGAGTCCGACCGCATCGCCGCCATCGCTGCCAACCTTCGCGCCATGGGAGCGCAAGTCGAAGAGCGGGAAGACGGATTGAAAATTCCCGGCGGCCAGAGGCTGCACGGGGCAGAGATCGATTCCCTGGGTGATCACCGCATTGCCATGGCGTTTGCGGTTGCCGCTCTGCGAGCCGAGGGCGAGTCCATGATTCGGGGGGCTGGCGCGGCCGTCATTTCCTACCCCGGATTTTTTGATGCGCTGGAAATCCTGGCGCAGCGCTGAACGCCAGGTGGCAACAGGCTCTACGGGCTTGCCCGGCACCGAGCTTTTTTTTCTTCTTTGCGAACCGAGGCGGTTTTTCGAGGCAGAGCCATCTCTTTTGTGACCCGGGTCAGTGCTTCCTGGTGCGATTCTCTTGGCCGTTTCTTCTTCGACATACTCCAGGATTATGTCAGTTGTTGCGCAGCAGAAGATGGTCACTATTGCTCGCAATCGGCGGGTTGGCGAAAGACTTACTTTGCAACTTTTGCGTTCTCTGCGGTCAAAGTCATTCAACCGCAAAGGACGCAAAGAGAATGCGATATCCGGTTCGTGACGCTAGGTTCCTACGTAGCGGGCGTATAGACTGCGGGCGACAGCCGGGTCTGTGGTGCCTTTAATGATTGCCCGCCCGTCCGGAAACAGGGTCATCTCGTAAGGTTCGGGCCAGAACTTAAGCACGAAATCGTTGTGCTTCACGGCCCCATGTGATTTGAGGCGCGCGCTCATCTCCAGGAAGTCGATCGGTTGATTGCGCTCGTGAATCTGCACCGAGTTTCTTCCACAGAGCGTTATGTGAGGCTGGCCTTCTCCCGCGAGATGAGCAAATTCGCGTTCGCCGCACACTTGGCATCCGGGACGAGGTTTTTCTGCCGTCACTTCCGCGCGCTGGTTGTTCCAGACGTCGAAGGAAAGCAGGGTACGTCGAAGCTGCTGCTCTGCTCCCACAATCAGCTTGATGGCTTCGGTGGCGGAAATTGACGCAACCAGATTCACCACGGAGTTGAGGATTCCGGCGGTGTCGCAGGTTTCAATGGCTCCACGCGGCGGGTCGGGAAACAGGCAGGCCAGGCAGGCGGTCTTGCCCGGCAGCACGGTTAAAGTAGCGCCGTAGCTGCCGACGGCAGCGGTATAGATCCACGGCAGAGAAGCCTTCACGGCGAAGTCATTGATCAGGTACCGGGTTTCGAAGTTGTCGGTGCCGTCGAGCACTAACTGCGTTTCAGCCAGTAGGGTTTCGATATTGGCGGGAGTGACGTCGGCAACCTCAGGTGCCACCACAATCCTGGAGTTGAACGCTGAAATCTTTCGCGCGGCGGCGATGGCCTTGGGCACCGAGTGGGCGGCGTCGGCCTCATCGAACAGGGATTGGCGTTGCAGGTTACTGGGCTCGACGTAGTCGCGGTCGATGATGCGAAGCGAACCCACCCCGGCGCGGGCCAGCAGGGAGGCCAGAACCGAGCCGGTGGCGCCGCATCCGACCAGGGCGATGCGGGCTGCGGCGAGCTTTTCCTGCCCCTTGGGGCCGATTCCAGGGAACAGCACCTGCCGCGAATATCTTTCTTCAAGTTCCAAACAGGTCACCAGTTCCAGGCGCGCCAACCTTTATTATAGGTGCCGCTAAGTTTCGCGGCCAAAATGCAACACAGCGAGCTGCCCATTCATCGAACCATCATAGTCCGCAACTGCGAGGAGCCGGTTTGCGTCTAGAGGGAGGGATCAGAAGAGCGCCGGCGGAAGGGGCCATGCGGGCCGCTCTTTTTTTAAAACTGCTAAAACTACTAAACCTTCTAAACCTACTGGTTCTGACCCTGCTGGTTCTGAACGTCCTGATGCCGAACGCATTGGCGCAATCTCCTCCCGCGCAGCAAACCGCGGCGCCGCCGGCTCTGCCCGCGATCGCAGGAATGGCTTCGTACGAAGGCTTTATCGTGCAGAAGATTGACTTTAGCGATCTGCCCTCCGCCAACACCAGGCGCCTGCTGGAGCTGATTTCGCAGAAATCCGGCGCTCCGCTGGATCGCGAGCGAGTGCGCGAAAGCATTCAGGCACTGCACTCCACCGGGCGTTTTGCCGATATTCAAGCCGAGGCCGAGCGTACCCCGGAAGGTCAGGTGGCATTGACATTTCGCATGCGGGAAAGTTATTTCGTGGGGGAGATTTTGGTGGAGGGAACGCCGAATCCTCCCACGGCCAACCAGGTGGAAAACGCTTCGAAATTGCAGCTGGGGGAGCTGTTCACCGCGCAGAAGTTGGCGAGCGGGCTCGATAGCATCCGGCAACTCATGGAGCAGAACGGATTTTTCCGGGCGACGGTCAGCGATAAGGAGGAGCCGCAGCCTGAGACCCAGCAGATGAATATCCTGTTCCGGATTGCGCCCGGGCCCCACGCCAAAGTCGGCCGCATCACCGTAACCGGGAACGCCGGTTTTTCAGATATGCAGATTCAGGAGTTCGCCAAAATGCGCCCGGGAGACTATGTCACGTTGCAACGTATCAGCCGCGCTCTCGACCGCTTGAGAAAAAAGTATCAGAAGCAGAACCGTCTTTTATCCCAGGTTGCGATCTCGAGCCGGATCTACAGGCCGGAAACCAATACCGTGGACTACACCTTTGACATCCAGCCGGGACCGAAGGTTGAGATCGCGGTCGAAGGTTTCAAAATCAGCCGGGGTCAACTGAAGAAAAATGTCCCCGTCTATGAGGAAAATGCTCTTGACGATGACTTGCTGAACGAGGGCCGGAGGAATTTGCTGAACTACATGCAGGGCCTGGGTTACTTCGATGCCAAGGTCACAGTGAAAAAAGATCCGGTTTCCACCGCTGAAATGAAGGTGACTTACAACATTGACGCCGGCGACCGGCACAAACTCATGAAGCTGGTGCTGGCCGGGAACAAAAGCTTCAGCGATGAACAGATCAGGTCGCGCATGCAGATCGAGCCCGCCGGGCGGTTTCTGGCGCACGGACGTTACAGTCAATCGTTGTTAAATGCGGACGTGCGCAATCTGATCGCGAACCCTTACCGGGCCAATGGTTTTCTGGATGTGAAGATCACGCCCAGGGTTGAAGACAACTTCCAGGGCAAGGAGAACGACCTTGCCATTACGCTACAGATCGACGAGGGTCCGCAGACCAGGGTGGGATCCCTGCAGATCGAAGGCAACGAAAAAACCCTGGCCACGCCGTTCCCCGATCTGAACATCTCCCCGGGCCAGGCGTTTGCCTATTCCAAAATCAACGAAGACCGCGAAATTGTTTTGAACTACTACTTCAATAACGGATTTCCCAACGCCGAGTTTGATGCGTCCGCCAAGGCTTCCCCCGGCAACCCGCTCATCATGGATGTCGAATACAGCATTCACCTGGGCGCTCAGGTCATCGTGGACCGGGTGTTCACCTCAGGACTGAATCACACGCATCCCTTCATCGTGGAGCGCGAGATTCAGGTCAAGCCGGGAGATCCCTTAAGCCAGATCGACATGCTGAACACGCAGAAAAGCCTTTATGACCTGGGCATCTTCAGCCAGGTGGACACGGCCGTGCAGAACCCGGACAGCAGCGAGCAGGAAAAAAACGTTCTGGTGAATGTGCAGGAAGCCAAGCGCTACACCTTCAATTACGGACTGGGACTGGAGTTTCAGACCGGGCAGCCGAGCTCCGATACCAATCAACCATTGGGGGAGACGGGCGTCAGCCCGCGGGTTTCGTTCGGAGTGACCCGACTCAACTTTCGCGGCCGCAACCATACCGTGACCCTCAAGGCCAACGTGGGAGGCTTGCAGCAGCGTGGACTGATCAGCTACGACGCTCCACGCTGGTTTAACAATCCAAACTGGCGCCTCACGTTCACTACTTTTTACGACAATACGGTGGACGTCACCACTTTCACCTCGCAACGCCTGGAAGGATCCGCGCAGGCCGAACAGACGATCAGCAAGACCACCATCATGACCTATCGGCTGACCTACCGCAGGGTACGGGCAAGCAACATCCAGAACACCATCAGTCCCGACCAGATTCCACTGCTGTCGCAGCCCACGCGGGTGGCCATCCCGAACTTCAGTTACATCCGTAATAAACGCGACAACGACCTTGAGACCACGAAAGGGAACTACACTACGATCGACGGCGGAGTGGCGGACAGCCACTTTGGCTCGGAGACGGATTTCGGCAGGGTTCTGGTCCAGAATTCCACTTACTATGCGATCGGCAGAAAGCGGAGTCCGGACCAGAAATTTGTGCTGGCTCGATCCACCCGCGTGGGTATCGAGACGCCGTTTGGAAATACGTTCATGCCGCAACCTGGAGATCCCTGTCCGGAATCGCAAGCCGGGCAACCCGCGTGCCTTCCGCTGGCCGAGCGCTTCTTCGCCGGCGGAGGAACTTCACTTCGCGGATTCGGACTCAACCAGGCCGGTCCGCGCGACCCGGTCACCGGCTTCCCCCTGGGCGGCACGGGACTCTTCATCAACAACATTGAATTGCGCATGCCTCCCCCCACCCTGCCGTTTTTTCAGGACAACGTCAGTTTTGCGATCTTTCATGACGCCGGAAATGTCTTCACCAACGGACATGATCTTACGCACAGCCTGTTGACCTGGTCGCAGAAAAATCCCCAGCTGTGCCGGCAGGCTGCGACCGCGAGCCAGTGCAACTACAACTTTATTTCGCAAGCCATCGGCATCGGGGTTCGCTATAAGACTCCGGTGGGTCCGGTGCGCTTCGATTTCGGATACAATCTGAATCCGCCCGCGTTCCCGGGCCAGAAGACGACCACCGTGAACGGCGTATCCACCACGGTCTTCGACCCCCAGCGCGCGAGCCATTTCAACGTTTTCTTCAGCATTGGGCAGACTTTCTAATGGGACGCACACCGGTCACCTTCTTCTGCGTGATTGCACTTCTGGCCGCAGCCGCCGTGCCGGCGTCTCCGGAGGTGATCGATCGAATTGTGGCCACGGTCAACGGCCACATCATCCTGCTCAGCGACTGGGAAGACTCGCTCCGTTACGAAGCCTTCAGCAGCGGACGGTCGCTCGCCAGCATGACGGCTGAAGACGGCAAATCTGCTCTCGACCATTTGATCGACCAGGAGTTATTGCGCGAGCAGTTGCAGGCATCCGACCCGCAGCACGCTTCGCCGGACGAAGTGAGCCAGCGACTGGCCGAGATTCGCAAGCTCTATCCCGAGGCGGACACAGAATTGGGCTGGCGCGCGCTCCTTGACCGGTACCGGCTCAGCGATGACAGGATCAAGAAACAGATTGAAATGGAACTCGACCTGTTGCGCCTGGTGGATGCGCGGCTGCGGCCATCGGTGAATGTCGATTCCAAGAGCATCGAGAGCTATTACAACCAGGAATTGCTGCCTCAACTCCGTCAATCGGGCGGGCACAACGTTGCCCTGTCGGAAGTCACCGCGAAAATCAGGGAACTGCTCACACAAAAGAAAATCAATCAGCTCCTGACCGCCTGGCTGCAAAACCTCCGCGCCGGAAGTGAAATCCGCTCCGAGGCGCTGGGATCCAGCACTGGGAGCCGGAGCCAATGAGTGAAACCGCCACCAAGCCGGGGCGGAGCAAGATATGGAAGTACCTCCTGTGGCTGATGCTGGCGGGGGCGGTGGTGCTGGCGGGGATGGGCTGGTACAGCACGACCGAGTCGTTCCGCACCCTGGTGCGCGAACGGCTGATCGCGACCCTTGAACGGATCACAGGCGGCCGGGTCGAGTTGCGCAGCATACACACCGTCCCCTTTCACTTTCAGATAGAAGTACGCGATATCACCATCCACGGCAAAGAGCAGGCGGGCGAAGTTCCCTATGCCCACGCCGACAGCCTGATGGCGCAGGTCAAAATCTGGTCGCTCCTGCGCAGTGAAATCGGACTCAGCTACCTCGCGCTCGATCATCCCGTCGTCCACATCATTGTTTATCCCGACGGCACCACCAACCAGCCCGAGCCGCGGGTGAAGCCGACCTCGGATGAAAAGACCGTGGAACAGCTGTTTGCCCTGTCTATCAGCCACCTTGAGGTGCGCCGGGGTGAAGCCATCCTGGGAGATCGAAAAGTCCCTCTCGATTTTGCGCTGCGTGACGTCTCGAGCGATATGAGCTACTCGTTGTTCCGCCGCCGTTACGAAGGCAACATTGTTCTGGGGAAGGCGGACAGTTCGTTCAGCGGTTATCGCCCGTTTGCCTGGGCTGCGGAAGCGCATTTCAGCGTCGGCAGAAGCGAGCTTCAGCTGCGGTCTCTCAGCGTAACTTCCGGGCGCTCCCGGCTACAGGCCAAGGGTCAGGTAGAGGATTTCAGCCAGCCCAAGGTGAGCGGAGATTACGGCCTCAGCCTCGATCTGGCTGAATTGTCCGCCATCGCAAGACGACCAGAGATTCAACGCGGCACGGTCCAATTGTCAGGACGTGGCGCCTGGTCGGCTCAGGAATTTGCGGCTGCGGGGAAGGCGGCGCTGTCGAATCTAGACTGGAAAGCGGCTCCGGTTGGGGTGCACAACGCCAGCCTCAGCGCCGATTACTCTCTCGATCCGAAGCGCTTCGCGCTGACCCAGATACAGGGGCGCGTGCTGGGCGGCAGCATTACCGGAGATGGCGCGGTGCAATGGGTCGCGCCTCCTCCCTCAAGTAGAAATCCCAGGGAAAAACGGGCGGAGCAGCAAAGTGGAAATGTGCGCCTCCGTTTCAAAGATTTGTCGGCAGCGGAGATTCTGGCTGCATTGGCTACGGCCTCCCGTCCTTTTCAGCGGATCAAGCCCGCGGGGCTGGCCAGCGGAACCGTCGAGGCTCACTGGCGGGATGCAGTGCGCAACACCGAGGCCCTGTTTGTGGCCGACGTGGTGCCGCCGGCGCAGGCAACCGACGCACCGTATCCGCTCACAGCGCACGTTCAGGGCGCCTACCGCTTCGGTCCCGGGGAGCTTGAAATCGCGGAGTTGACGGCTGCCACTCGGGCCACCCAGGTGCACGCTTCGGGCACGCTCTCGTCTTCCGCATCGCTCAAGCTCTTGGTCGCGACCACGAACCTGGGCGAGTGGCAGCCGGTTTTCAGCGCCGCCGGATATACGGGCCCGATTCCGGTGACACTGCGAGGGCATGCGTCGTTCAACGGCACCGCGACCGGAAAGCTCTCCCAGATCGCCATTGCCGGAAATCTGCAGTCGCAGGATTTCGAGACCTTGATCCCGGCTACTTCGCATACGCCGGAGAAAATGGTGAATTGGAACTCTCTGCATGCGGATGTCCAGCTATCGCCTTCGGTTTTCGCGGTGCGCAACGGCACGCTGAGCCGCGATCCCGATTCGCTCAAGTTTGATTTTCGAGTGCAGCTCGAGGGCCGGCGTTTCAGCGATAACAGCGCGTTTCAGGCGCACATCGATACCCAGAATGCGGATTTGCCCGGCATTCTCGCGCTGGCAGGGTATGCCTATCCCATCACCGGAATCGTGGACCTGCACCTGCGGCTGGCAGGATCGCGTGCCGCTCCACAGGGGCAGGGGCATGTCCAGCTGCGGGATGGCAGCATTTACGGCGAACCGGTGGAACGCTTCAGCTCGGACTTGAGTTTCAATGGCGAGGATGTTGAAGCCCGGAATATTCAATTGAAGCATTATGAATCCACTGTCGCCGGCAGCGGCAATTACAACTCCTCCAGCCATGCGTTCGGCTTCAACCTGACGGGAGAAAATTTCGATCTCGCCCGCCTGCCGGTGTTGCAAAGCGCACGGGTGGCCGTAACCGGCCGCGCCGATTTCACCGCCACCGGTTCCGGCACTCTGGAACAACCCAGCCTGAATGCGGCGATTCATCTCCGCAGTCTTGCGTTTGACCAGCAACGTGCCGGAGACTTCACCATCAATGCGGTTTCGCAAGGGCCGGAACTGAGTATCACCGGGCAATCCCAGTTTCAGCAGGCGGGCCTGACGATCGATGGGCAAGTCCATCTGCGCGAGGAGTGGCCCGCCGATGTGTACTTCCGTTTCCACCAGTTCGACCTGGATTCGATCTTTCGCACCTACCTCCGCGGCGCGGTTGAGGGGCACTCGAAAGCGGACGGCGAAGTGCACATGGTGGGCCCGCTGCGACGACCTGGCGACCTTCAATTCACCGCCAATGTCGCCAATCTTGACGCCGATGTCGAAGACGTGAGGATCAAGAACGAGGGGCCGATTCGTTTCACCGTCGCCAATCAGTCGTTGCAGATCGATCAGTTCCATCTGGTTGGCGAAGACACTGACATTTCGGCTACAGGAAGAGTGCATCTGGCAGGCGACCGCGATCTGGACCTGCGGGCGCAGGGAAGGCTAAACCTGAAGTTGATTGAGACCTTCAATCCCGATTTCACCTCTTCCGGTGTAGTGACGGTCGATGTGTCGGTGGCAGGTACCTTGGCCAAGCCCTCCATGCAAGGCCGGCTGCGGGTGGACGGCGGCGCCATCGCCTACATCGATCTACCCAGCGCCCTGAGCGACATTAACGGTTCGCTGGTTTTCAATCAGGACCGGCTGCAGGTGGAAAACCTGACGGCCCATACCGGCGGCGGCCTGGTCACATTCGGTGGATATGCTACCGCCTACAACGGAAAACTAAACTTTGACCTTACGGTGAAGGGACAGGATGTGCGCCTGCGGTATCCTCCGGGGGTCAGCGCCACTGCCAATGCCGATCTGCGTTTTACCGGGACATCATCGGGCTCAACTTTAAATGGCGAAATTATCGTCACCAAGCTGGCCATGACTCCCGGCTTTGATTTCGGCGGATATCTGGAACGTTCCCAGAGCTCGGCTTTGCCCCCGACCAACCGTCTGCTAAGCCGCATTCGCCTCGACGTTCATATCGCCACCACTCCGGAATTGCAGATGCAGACCGCCATCGTTCGCCTTTCGGGCGACGCCGATTTGCATCTTCGCGGGACGGCTGGAAAGCCAGTCATCCTGGGCCGCGCCGACATCATCGAAGGCGAGGTGTACTTCAATGGAACCAAATATCACCTGGAGCGCGGCGACATCACATTCATCAATCCTGTGACCACGACGCCGGTGCTGGATCTGCAGGCTTCCACTCGGGTACGCGACTACGACATAACGCTTGATCTGAATGGCCAGATCGACCGGCCGAATGTGACTTACCGCTCCGAGCCGCCGCTGCCCACCTCAGACATCATCGGACTGCTGGCGTTTGGCCAGACGTCGGAAGAATCGGCGCAACTCAATCAGTCGCAGTCAGCTTTTAATTCGGAGACTTCGAGCGCCATCCTCAGCGCGGCGCTGAACGCGACGGTCAGCAACCGGGTGCAGAAACTGTTCGGCGTCAGCCGCATTAAGATCGATCCCCAGGGCCTGACCACTGAAACTTCGTCCACCCAGACCGGACCGGCAGTCACCATCGAGCAGCAGGTGAAAAACAATCTCACGCTTACTTACACCACCAACGTCGCCCAGGCGTCGCAGCAAATCATCCAGGTGGTGTACAACATCACGCGCAACGTTTCCATCGTGGCCGTGCGTGACCAGAACGGCGTAGTCAGCTTCGATGTCCGGGTCCGGCAACGAAAAAAATAAGTTTCTCGACCCACCACAGCCCGCGACCGCACCCGCCTCAGGAGTATTCTGGTCGGCGTTGGCTGGCGAATTCCATCCCGACCCATTCGTGGCTGCGCGCGAGCACATGGTGGAGACTCAACTGCGCGCACGCGGCATTCGAGACCAAAGAATTCTCGACGCAATGGCGACCATTCCACGCCATGAATTCGTGGACGCGGAATATCGCGATCAGGCCTATGCGGATCGTCCCCTTCCCATCGATGCGGGCCAGACGATTTCGCAGCCGTATATCGTCGCCCTCATGCTGGACCTTCTGCAGCTGCAGGCTGCATCGAGAGTTCTGGAAATCGGAACCGGCTCGGGATATCAAACCGCTTTGCTGAGCCGGCTGGCACGCCGCGTTTACTCTGTGGAGCGTCACATGGAGCTGGCGCGGCATGCCGCCGAGAGGTTGGCTCTCCTCGGTCTGGCCAACATCACTGTGGCGACCGGCGATGGAAGCCTCGGAATGCCCGAACATGCGCCCTTCGACGCCATCATCGTCTCGGCGGCCGCGGCACAAATCCCCCCCGCATTGATCGAGCAACTCGGGGAAGGCGGGCGCATGATAATCCCTGTGGGTCCGCCGGATGCGCAGGAGTTACAACTGGTGTGCAAGCAGGGAGGGGAAGCGCGGGTCAGCTTAAGGGAAGGGTGCCGGTTTGTGCCGCTGATCGTGGGTTGAGACTCTTCACTTCGTCTCGAACGTCAAAAGCGGCGGACAAGAGTGTCCGCCCCACACACGAATTGTGCTTTACAATTCTTTGGTGGCGTTCTTCCGCAATCTGCGCGTAACTCTGGAGATGATCAAGTGGGAGCACTCCATTTTTGCGCTCCCGTTCGCTCTGTGCGGAGCCATGCTGGCCGCAAATGGGTTGCCCGGAGGCCAGCAACTGTTATGGATCGTGGTTGCGATGGTAGCAGCGCGATCGGCGGCTATGGCCTTCAACCGGCTGGCCGACGCTTCCATTGACGCGGCTAATCCCCGCACCCGGACACGAGCCCTGCCTGCGGGAAATCTGACCTCCGGATTCGTCGCTACCTTCGTGGTTCTTTCCTGCGCGGTGTTTATTCTGGCGGCTTCGCGTCTAACTCACCTTGCTTTCCTGCTTTCTCCACTCGCGCTGGCGGTGGTGTTGCTGTATTCCTACACCAAGCGTTTTACCCGCTGGTCGCATCTGGTGCTCGGGCTGGCGCTCGGAATCGCCCCATCCGCGGCGTGGATTGCGGTACGCGGATCGTTTGATCCCCGCATTATCCTTCTCACTGCGGCCGTTACGTTTTGGGTGGGCGGGTTTGACATCCTGTATGCGTGCCAGGACTATGAGTTCGACCGGCAGGCAGGATTGCATTCGATTCCACGCTATTTCGGCGTCAGCCGCGCGCTTTGGATTGCGCGATTCTTTCATGTGATCATGCTGGTCCTGCTGGTGGGAGTGGTGGCCGCTTTTGGGTTGGGCAAGCTGGCCATCATCGGCATCATCGTGGTCGCCCTGCTTCTGGCTTATGAACACTCGCTGGTTTCTTCCCGCAATCTCTCCCGGCTGAACGCAGCTTTTTTCACGATGAATGGCGTAATCTCGGTAGTGTTCTTTATCTTCATTGCTGCGGACCTGTTGCTGAAGAAGTAAGCGTGGTTTGGCAGGGTTACACAGGCATTTGGCGGAGGGCGGGACGCCCTGCGGACAGCCGGCGGAACGCCGGCGCTACTGTGGACCCGGGTGCGCGAAAGATACTGCCTCTGCGGCGGGCGGCTGTCGCTTCCACTGCACACTGGGGTATCATCAAAAGTGATGTTTCCGGCGCATTCATTCCAGACTGACGATGCTCGCCTGGAGCCTGTCCATAAGAAGGTTCTCTCCGGCGAACGCCTCAACGAGCAGGACGCCCTTTCGCTCTACCGGACGGGCGACATTCTGGCTGTGGGCTGGATGGCCAATCATGTGCGTGAACGGATGCATGGCGACAAGACGTTTTTCAACGTCAACCGGCATCTGAACCCGACCAATGTCTGCGTCGCGGCCTGCCGCTTGTGCGCCTTCGGCCGTAAGAAGGACACGGCCGGCGCATACACGATGGCGCTCGAAGAGGCGTTTGAGACTGCCGCATCCGGTTATACCGAGGCTGTCACGGAATTCCACATCGTCGGCGGGCTGCATCCCGATCTGCCGTTCCAGTATTTTCTTGACCTGATTTCCGGACTCAAGCAGCGCTTTCCGCAGGTCCATCTCAAGGCCTTCACCATGGTTGAGGTCGCGTACCTTTCCCGACGCGCCAAGCTTTCAATCCGGGAGACGCTGGAACAACTGAAGGCCGCAGGGGTGGATT
This sequence comes from Terriglobia bacterium, assembly GCA_963814725.1. Lineage (GTDB taxonomy): Bacteria > Acidobacteriota > Terriglobia > Terriglobales > Acidobacteriaceae > JAIQFF01. The sequence continues at coordinate 6,927 of CAWFDY010000007.1, read as the reverse complement.
CGCTTCCCGGCGGCGGCGCGGAGATTTTTGCCGACCGGGTGCGGCACATCATCTGCGACCACAAAATCGACGGCAATGAGTGGCTGGATACGGCAAGGCTGGCTCATCAGATCGGCCTGAAGTCGAACGCCACCATGCTCTACGGCCACGTGGAAAACGATGAAGACCGGGTTGACCACCTGCTTAAACTCCGCGCACTGCAGGACGAGACCCATGGTTTCCAGACGTTTATCCCGTTGGCATTTCATCCTGACAACACGCCGCTGCAGCATCTGCCCAAGACCAGCGGCATGCTCGATATCAAACAAATCGCGGTCAGCCGATTGGTGCTCGACAACTTTCCCCACGTCAAAGCCTACTGGCAGATGATGACAGCCAAGATTGCCCAGATCGCGTTGCGTTTTGGCGCGGACGACATCGACGGTACGGTGATCGAAGAAAAGATCTACCATGATGCCGGCGCTACGACTCCGCAAGGCATGCGGCGGCAAGATCTGATTCGCCTGATCCGCGAAGCCGGAAGGGAACCGGTGGAGCGCGATACGCTATACCGGCCGGTGATTCGTACCGAGACATCGGTCACCGTTTCCGTCTAGCGGGCAGGCTGCAGCACTCCGGAGCTACCGCGCTTACGATTTGTCCAGCCCCAAAACAAACAGTTTTTATCGGCAGTCCGATTTTGCACTCTCACGTTTATTGCGGGTGTAAAATTCAGGCTAAGAACTAAAAGCTTCACGGGACCCGCTACCCGTGTTCTGAGGCTTGGCATGAATGTGCATATTACCTACCGCCTGCGCAAAACTCCCGATCTCGAAAAAGAGATTAATCATCTGGTTGAAAAAGTACATAAGCGGCTACAGGTGTTCCGGCCCGAACTGCTGCACCTGCATGGCAGGGTGGAGCAGAGTTCTCCGCGCCGGGGCGTAATCGTATCCCTGAATTTGCGCCTGCCTTCTGCCCAGATGTCGGCGCAGAGCGCGGCGCCCACCGCGGTGGCTGCCATGAAGAGCGCTTCCGATGATCTGCTGCAGCAGATCGCCCACTACAAAAAACATTTGCGCAGTTCGCATCACTGGATGAGGCGAGGAATTACGCGGTCGCGTACCGAATCGCAGGTGCCATTCGAGCAGACCCTGGCCGCGATTCAGACACCGACGGCCTCAGCCGACGACATACGGGGTTACGTGGATGCGAATCTGGCCCGCCTGGAAAGATTCGTCGAGCGCGAGCTGTATTTTCGTGAAGCCGCCGAGCAGATGGCGCCCGATTCCGTCACCAAAGACGAGGTGATCGATGAGGTGATCGCCGCAGCGCTGGGCGACAGCGTTGACAAGCCCGACAAGATGGCACTGGAAGCATGGTTATACCGTCTGGCAATTCATGCCATCGGCGACTTGCAGGCGCTATGCTCCGATCCCGGATTGCCAGTCCCGCTCGAGGATTCGGCGCGAGTTCGGAACGTACGCGCCAGTGACGAGCCCGAACTGCAATATCATCAGCCCGATGAAACGCTTACCCGGGAGAGCATTATCGCTGACCGGCGCATGGCTACGCCGGAGGAAATCACTTCTTCCCTTGAAATGAACTCGCTGGTCGAGTTCGCCCTCGCCGCTACCGCCCCTCTGGAACGCGAAGCCTTCATCCTGCACACCATGGAGGGCTTCTCGGTGATCGAGATTGCTGCGATTACGGACCGGAAGCCGGAAGCGATCAACGCCTCGATACTCGCCGCCCGGGAGCACTTGCGACGCTCGCCGCCGATCGCCAGCCGTTTCAAAAACCGAACTCTGCAGAAAACCGGATCCGACTGATTCCTTCCCGCGGACTTGGCCGCCCTGGATGCAGTCTTCAAGAGCCGCCTTCAAGCTCTTGAAATATCGCACGTGCTCGGGCGTGCTATCCTGTGCGGTTTCCTGGCGACAGCGCCAAATCTGCGGAGGATCAGAATGGCTTTTTCACGCCGTGATTTTATTTCTACCGCTGTCGTGGGGGCGGTTTCGCTTCGCCTTGAAGGGCAACAGCGGAACCAGCCGGGACCAGGCGATGCCTCGAGTGGGAAACGGCCGATCATCATCAGCGCGGGCAATGGATTTGATTATCAGGAGGAGGCTTTCCAGTTTTTGAAAAGAGGCGGCGACACTCTCGACGCCGCGCTGAAGGTTGTGCAAGGGCCCGAAAACGATCCGAATGAGGACAGCGTAGGCCTGGGCGGGCTGCCGAACGAGGAAGGCGTAGTGGAGCTTGACTCATGCTGCATGCACGGTCCCACCCGGCGCGCCGGCTCGGTCGGTGGTGTTCGCAACATCAAGAATGTCTCGCTGGTGGCCCAGGCGGTTATGGAGCACACCGGGCACGTGATGCTGGTCGGAGAAGGCGCTGAACGTTTTGCCGTGGCCCGCGGATTTCCGCGCGAGAACCTGCTTACGGAACACTCCCGCAAGGTCTGGCTGCTGTGGAAAGAAACTCATTCCGACTGGTGGGGGCCGGGACTTTCCAGTCCGGAATGGAAAAAGCGGTTGGCGGCGCCCCATGCCGAAGACTTTCAGCAACGCATTGAACGTATGAAGCAGGCTGCTGCCGATATTGGAATCGAGCCGGAGCAGCGCATGATCGCGATCCGAAAGGTTCTGTTTCCACCTACCGGCACCATCCACTGTTCAGCGCTGAACGACAAGGGCGAGATTTCCGGCACCACAACCACCAGCGGCCTGGCCTGGAAGCTGCCCGGGCGGTGCGGCGATTCTCCCGTCATCGGGGCAGGCTGCTACACCGATCAGGACGTAGGCTCAGCCGGGGCCACCGGAAGTGGCGAAGAGAACATCAAGGTCGTCGGCGCTCATACCATCGTGGAAAATTTGCGCCACGGGATGTCGCCGCTCGATGCCGGCATGGATGCGCTGAAGCGTATCGTGCGCAACTACAACGGGGACATGAATCGCTTGCGCTTCATGGATATGACCTACTACGTGCTGCGCAAAGATGGCGCCTATGCGGGAGTGTCGCTGTGGGATGGCTACGAACCCGGCAAGCCCCATCAGATTGCGGTACACGATGGGACGAGACGATTGGAAAAAACGGTAAGCCTGTTTTCGGGCGTGTCGCAGGAATGGCCGCCCACGCCGGTGTAGTCCAGCATTCGCCTGTGTCAGCACACCGCGTCGTGGGGCGAGGGCGAATCCATTCGCCACTTCGAGGCGCCACAGTACGGGAACTACCGCCGTTGCTTCTTGAGTGAGGGACTTCGTTCTCGGGCCGGTTGTTCTTGAAAGAGCCTTCACTCTTATCAGGGCCACCGCGCGTTGACTTGCCTCTGCCATCCACCTAAGATGAAGCGCAACATTTGCGCTGCCATAAATGATCGGCCAGAACATCTCGCACTACCGCATCGTCGAAAAGCTCGGTGGGGGCGGTATGGGGGTGGTTTATAAGGCTGAAGACACCGAACTTGGCCGCTTCGTTGCCCTCAAATTTCTTCCCGATGAATTGTCGCGAGACCCGCAAGCCCTGGAACGCTTCCGCCGGGAGGCGCGCGCCGCGTCCGCTCTGAATCATCCCAATATTTGCACCATCCACGAAATTGGCAAACATGGCGAGCAGACTTTTATCGCGATGGAGTTTCTTGATGGGGTAACCCTGAAGAACCTGATCGCGGGAAGGCCGTTAGAGAACGAGACTCTGCTGGCGCTCGCTATTGAGATTGCCGACGGATTGGACGCCGCGCATTCCCAAGGCATCGTCCACCGCGACATCAAGCCCGCCAACATCTTTGTCACCAAGCGCGGACACGCCAAAGTGCTGGATTTCGGGCTGGCCAAGGTCGCTCCCGTAAGTTCTCCCGTTCAGATGACTTCGGCGAACACGCTGACGGCGGTGATCGATGCCCAGCATCTGACCAGTCCCGGCTCTACCCTCGGCACCATCGCCTATATGTCACCGGAGCAAGCTCGAGGCAAAGAACTGGATGCTCGCAGCGATTTGTTTTCTTTCGGCGCCGTGCTCTACGAGATGGCAACCGGCGCGCTCCCGTTCCATGGCGGCAGTTCCGCGGAGACCTTCAAGGCCATTCTGGATGCGGCGCCCGTGCAGGCTTTGCGTCTCAATCCCGCTGTGCCGGCCGAACTGGAACGGATTATCAACAAAGGATTGGAAAAAGATCGCAACCTCCGCTACCAAAGCGCGGCGGAGGTGCGAGCGGACCTGCAACGCTTGAAGCGCGACACGGATTCCGGCCGTTCTGCTGCCGCAACTTCCGGAGCCACTACAGGAATTGCACCCGCTGCTGTGACCAGCGGGTCGAGCCTGGCCTTCAAACCCACCCGCTCAGGATGGAAACTCTGGGCAGCAATCGGCGGCGTGGCACTACTCGCCATCGTAGCCTTCATTTACACCCGATCTCGCCCCCCGTCCCAGCCCACCGTATCCGGCTACGTCCCGATTACGCACGACGGAACTCAAAAGTGGACGGTTGGCACTGACGGGGCAAGACTCTTTCTTGCCGAGTACGGTGCGGGCAACGGCATCGTCCAGGTGGCAAATTCTGGGGGAGAAGTGGCGCCTATACCTGCGCCGTCGTCCAGGATGGTGGCGCTTGCAGTTTCTCCTGACGGATCCACGATACTGGTCGCAGACGAGGTTGGCCAAACTGCATTTCGTGGCCCGCTCTGGGCGCTGCCGGTTCTCGGCGGTTCACCTCGGCGGCTGGGCGACGCCGCCGGTCAGGTAGCGGCCTGGTCTCCCGACGGCCAAAAAATTGTTTTCGGCGACGGCCGCGATTTGACAATGGCCAACAGCGATGGTTCCGCGCCCACCAAGCTTTTCTCCTCTTCCGAGCAAGTGCTCGACGTAGCCTGGTCGCCGGATGGCTCGCTGATTCGATTTTCAGTCGGGAGTCGGAGCAGTACCGGGAGGCAGTTGTGGCAGGTTTCGGCGACCGGAAAAGACCCGGCCCCGTTTCTTCCCGGGTGGAATCCGCCTCCCGACGAGTGCTGCGGCCAGTGGACTTCCGACGGCAAGTATTTTGTCTTCCAGGCGAAAAATAATATCTGGGCTCGCGCGGAAAACCAAAGTTGGCTTGGAAAAACCGACCGTCAACCTTTCCAGTTGACTTCCGGCCCCATGAGTTTCTCCTCCCCGCGGCCCAGCAAGGACGGCAAAAAGCTGTTTGTCGTGGGAACTTTGCCGCGCGGAGAGCTGACCCGGTACGACACCAAGTCAGGCAACTTCTCTGCGTTTCTCTCCGGAATTTCGGCCGACAGCGTCAGCTTCTCCCGCGATGGGCAGTGGGTAGCCTACGTTTCTTATCCAGACTCAACGTTGTGGAGAAGCAAAGTGGATGGAAGCCAGCGAATTCAGTTGAGTTATCCACCACTCGTTGCTTTGATGCCCCGCTGGTCACCGGATAACCGGCAGATCGTCTTCTTTGCTTTTGCGCCGGGCAAAAAGACAAGGATATATATGGTTTCAGCCGAGGGCGGAACGCCCAGCGAAGCCATCCCTCTAGACCCGCAGGATGAATGGGACCCCACCTGGTCGGCGGACGGAACCAAGATCGCCTTCGGCAGCAGAACAGCCAATCTTGACGGTGATATCCAGATACTCGATCTGCGGACCAACCAGGTTGCGGCCATGCCCGGCTCCAAGGGGCTTTTCTCGCCCCGCTGGTCGCCCGATGGACGCTATCTAATTGCCCTGCCTTTAGACTCCAGTTCCATCATGTCTTTCGATTTCGCCGCCCAGAAGTGGGAACAGATCGCGAAGGTAAGCCTGGGCTTCCCCAACTGGTCGAAGAACAACGACTATCTTTACTTCCTGCACGAAGAAGACGACCCGGCTGTGATGCGCGTGCGCCTCAGCGACCACAAAGTCGAGCGTGTCGCCGACCTGAAAAACTTTCGGCAGGCGGGTTTTTTTGGCCTCTGGCTGGGCCTGGCCCCCGACGATTCCCCTCTTCTGCTTCGAGACACGGGCACTCAGGAAATCTACTCCCTGGACTGGCAGGCGCGGTAACCCGCCCAGTCCGCCGGCGCGCTTCGACTGGAAGTCACAGCAACTCTTCAAGCGCAGTTGGGACGCTCTACACGAACCGCACTTTCACATCCGGCCCCTTTTCCAGGTGGATGCTGTCGATGAAACGCACTTTTCCGGTGCGCAGGGTCAGCACCACGGACGATGTCCGTGTGCCTTCCCCAAAGAAGCGCACGCCCTTCAGCAACGATCCTTCCGTCACCCCGGTGGCGGCGAAGATGAGTTGCTTGCCCGGAGCCAGATCCTCCGCCTCGTAGATCTTGTTCTTGTCCTTGATTCCCATGCGCGCAATGCGCTCTTCCAGTTCCGGTTTGTCGATCACCAGGCGTCCCAGCATGTATCCGTTAAGGCAGCGAATGGCAGCGGCCGTGATCACGCCTTCAGGTGCGCCCCCTGAGCCCATCACGGCGTGGACGCCAGTGCCGATCACGGCGGCCGCGATTCCGGCGGACAAATCGCCATCGCCGATCAGCCTGATCCGTGCTCCAGCCTTGCGAATGTCAGCAATCAGTTTTTCGTGCCGCGGGCGGTCGAGCACGATGATGACCAGGTCTTCGACGTCTCGGTGCATACGTTTTGCAATGTTTTTGAGGTTGTCGATTACCGGCGCGTCGATATCCACCGCACCTTTGCAGGAAGGGCCGACCACGATCTTTTCCATGTAGCAGTCGGGCGCGTTCAGCAACCCGCCGCCTTCGGAGGCCGCCAAGACGGTGATGGCGCCGGGCGCGCCCGTGGCGCACAGATTTGTGCCTTCGAGAGGATCGACGGCGATATCGACTTCCGGAACTTCGGTCCCATCGGGAAACTCGGCGCCGACTTTCTCGCCGATGTAGAGCATGGGCGCTTCATCGCGTTCGCCTTCGCCAATCACGATCGTTCCGCGCATGGGGATCGAATCCA
>CAWFDY010000006.1:0-19104 GCA_963814725.1 Terriglobia bacterium | reverse complement strand
CAAGGTCTTGTACTGGGCGAGGCGGAGTGGGTGGGAAAATATCGGCGCTGATTTGTTCGCGAGGTTCGGATCCCCCGCCGTAAAGTTCAAAGCTATCCCGCGCCCGCATGGGCCGGGCTTGCCAGCCGCACTTCCGGCGCGCTCTCCACCCGATTCCGGCCATTCGCTTTGGCGGAATAGAGTGCAGTATCGGCCGCCAGCAAAAGCTCTCCTCCGTTAAGCACTACGGGACCAGTCGCTGATTCGGCGACCAATCCGATGCTGATGGTAACCGAAACCGGGCCAGAATCCGTTTCAACCGGGTGCCCCGAGACGCTGCTCCGCATCCGTTCCGCAGTCACCGCCAGATCCGAAGGTGAACAGTCCGCCAGCACGATGAGAAACTCTTCTCCGCCGTAGCGGCCCACGTAATCATAATTTCTTACCGATGCCAGCATGCGGCGGGCTACTTCGCGGAGTACGGCGTCCCCGGTGGGATGTCCGTACGAATCGTTGATCTGCTTGAAGTGGTCAAGATCCACCATCATGACCCCGAGAGGTTGCCCGATCCTCATGCTGCGCTGCGTCTCGCGATGCAGCAAACCCATGATTGCCTCGCGGTTCCACAGGCCTGTGAGATGGTCGTGTGCCGACTGGAACAGCAGCTGGGTTTGAACCGCCAGCAATGCGCTCTGCAATTCCAAAATCCGTTCACCCACCCGAACCCGTGCACGCAGCTCGTTGACGTGGAATGGCTTGGTCAGGTAGTCGTCGGCGCCGGCGTCAAGTCCGGCAACCACATCTTCTTTGCTTCCTTTGGCGGTCAGCAGCAGCACATATTTATAAGGGCCGGCGGCATGACTGCGGATTCTGCGGCACAACTCTATACCGTCGAGTCCGGGCATCATCCAGTCCAGGATAACCATCTGGGGCGCATCCTTTTGCTGCAGCACACTCCACGCATCCAGTCCATTTTCCAGAGCGGTGACGCCATAGTTCCATGTCTGCAGCCACTTTTGCAGCACCCGCCGGAAAATGGGATCATCTTCCGCAATCAATACCTTATTCAGAGGGGATGGTTTCGAACCGGAAACCGCTTCAAGACTTTCCCCAGGGAGCAACTCCGTCATGAAATGGCTCCCTCGGTATCCCTGAGAGCGGAGTGCAGCCCCTCCATCTCCTGTTCCAGTACAACCAACGTGCCCGAAGCCTGCGATAAGTTGTTTTCTTGCCCCATGTGTTCGAGTTCCATCGCCGCCTGCGAGGCGCCCGGCGCTCCCAGATATCCCAGTTCTCCTTTCAGGCTGTGGGCGGCCTGCATCACGGCTTCCGGATCAAGATCAGCGATGCCCTGCCGTAGCTTGTGCATCAGCTTCGGCGACTCCTCCAGAAAAATCCGGCAGAGTTCGCGTAGAAGTTCTTCATCGCCGCCCAGTCGATCCAGGGCTTCAGACTTTGCCCACGAATATTTTTCAGACCTGGGTGGAGCAGATACCTGCCGGGTCGCGGAAAATCCGGACAAGGTTTTTTCAAGATCGCTAAACCGTATGGGTTTCGTAATGTATCCATCCATTCCTGCCTGCCAAACAGCGTTCGCGGTCGCCTTTCATGGCGTGGGCCGTCATGGCGAAGATCGGCAGATGGGTGCGGGTACTTTTCTCGCGCTGGCGGATGGCAGTGGTCGCCGCCAGCCCGTCCATCTCCGGCATCTGGACATCCATGAACACCAGATCGAATTTTTCACTGCAAGGCAAGCGCCAGCGCCTCTTTGCCGTTGCGCGCCAGCACCGCGATGTGCCCCATCTTTTCCAGCACGCGCAAGATGACCGCCTGGTTCACGGCATTGTCTTCCGCCACGAGAATATGAAGTTTTCGCGACGACTCGCGCAGGGTGTGCCGGGTCACCAGTGCGGTCATGGCGCCGGCGCTCTCCGGCTGTACGGAGTCGCCTGCGCCTAAAACCATCAGGATGGCCTTGCGCAGATCAGCCTTCATCACAGGCTTGAGCAGGTAGGCGGAAATCCCGACCTGCCGGCAGCGCTCCGCTTCACCCATCTGTCCGCCCGAGGTCAACATCAAAATGTTCGCGCGTACGGCGCCAGATTGAAGGCGAATCGATTCGGCAAGCTGGAAACCATCCATCTCGGGCATGCGCGCGTCCACCAGGATTACGGAGAAAGACTTTCCTTCTTTGCGGGCTGCGGCGATTGCCTCCAGTGCAGCCTTGCCGCTATCCGCCGCGCACGGCTTCATCCCCCAGCTGGCCGTCATCTCGAACAGAATCCGACGATTGGTTTCGTTGTCGTCAACCACCAGCACCGGTACATCCCGGAGGTCGTCTTCGGGGGAACGCGTCGCCAGCGCCTCTGCCGGCTGCTGCTCAAAATACGACGTAAACTGAAATACGCTGCCCTTGCCTGCCGCGCTCTCCAGCCATATTTTTCCGCCCATCAGGTTCGACCAGGCTGGCGGAGATGGCCAGTCCCAGTCCCGTCCCTCCATATTTGCGGGTAGTGCTGTTGTCGGCCTGCGAAAACGCGTGGAACAGCAGCCCGTGTTTTTCCGGAGGAATTCCGATTCCGGTATCGGTCACCTTGAAATGCAACTCCACCCTGTTCTGGCGTTCGGACTGCATGTTTACTTCGACCAGCACCTCTCCATGCGCCGTAAACTTGATTGCATTTCCCACCAGATTGACCAGGATTTGCCGCAGCCGTCCCGGATCGCCGAGCAGACGCGGCGGAACGTCGGAGCCGATCTGGTAAGCCAGTTCCAAACCTTTTTCGTGGGCCCGGGACGCCAGCGTCTTCATGGTTTCGCCAACGCTGGTGTAGAGGTTGAAACCGATCTGCTCCAGCTCCATCTTCCCGGATTCGACCTTGGAGAAATCCAGAATGTCATTGATGATGCTCAATAGTGACTCGCCGGAGGAACGCACCAGTCACCAGATATTCGCGCTGCTGGTGGCTCAGTTCCGTGTCGAGCGCAAGTTCGGTCATGCCAAGAATTCCGTTGATCGGGGTGCGGATCTCGTGGCTCATATTGGCCAGAAACTCGCCCTTCGCCCGGCTGGCAGCTTCGGCCGCATCCCGGGCCGCGGAGAACCGCACGTTCGCGGTTTGCAGCTCCGCGGTGCGCGCCTCGACCTGTTCTTCCAGATTGCCGCGGTGACACTGCAGTTCTTCGTCCTGTTGTTCGATCTGCACCAGCATTTCATTCACTCCAGCTACCAGGCGCCCAACTTCATCGTGGCTGGTGACCGGAACAGCGCAGGGAATAATTCCGCTCGATGGAAACTTTCTTGGCGAACTGCGCCAGATTCAAAATGGGTTCCGAAACCAGCCTTTGCAGGCGCGCTGCCAGCAGAAACGCCACCGTCGAGGAAATCAGCAGCGCCAGCGCGATCACTAACGGATAGGTTTTCAGCCTGGCATTCATCGCGGACAAATCCGATTCCAGGTAAACCGTACCGATGGAATCCGCCGACAGACGGACCGGCCGAAACACCATCAGGCGACCATTCTCGAAAAAGCTGCCGGACTTGCGAAAGATCGGAGAGGAGAAATCCGAATCCGTTCCGTCACGCACGTAAACCGCAAAAATCTTGCCATCTTCCGTGTATAAGCTGGCTGCGGTGATGGGCGGCTGGGTGTGCAAAGATCTCAGCACTTCCTGTGCTGCCTGCACATCCCGGAAGGTCAGGGCAGCCGTGCTATTGTCCGCGACCATGTCTGCCAGCGTTGACGAATCGGTAATCATCGCCCGCCGGTTCATAATCACGTCATAGCCGATCATCATCCCGCAGGCCAGAAGTAAAGTGACGGCCGTGATCGACAAAATAATTGCGGTCAGCTTTCGGCCCAGCGAAATGTCGCGCAGGAAACTCATCTAATTCCCGCCCCCTTCGTCCGGCACAATGAGCGTGGCCACGGTCAAAAGGTGGGCGCTCAATCTCAGATGAGCCCTTTCCGCGGCTTGCAGATTGATCTCGAATCGCACCCGGCTGTCATCCAGAACAAAATTTATGATTCCTCCCATCCGGGCAAAGCCGGCAGAGTCCCCCACCGTCAACACGCTCGCTCCCCGCAGGCTGCGCAGGATTTCCTTCAGATGGGGCCCCTCGGAAGCCGCTACGAATATGATCTGGCAGGCATTCCCCTGCCGCAGGCCGGCGAGATGAACAAGTTGCAACCGGTGGCCTCCGACCGTTTTGTTCCCGATCGCCCGCTCGAAATCATGGCCGAAAGGGTCTTGTCCCAACACGCAGATTTGTAGCGACGCATCGTCCGTCGCGAACGAATCCGACGGCCACACCACAAACTTGGCGAAGTTAAAAAGGAACGCCGCCTTCACTTCGTACTCGGTCGCCGACTGGGCCTGCGCCGCCATGGCCATTGCAAAAACGATGATCGCCAGCGCGGGCATTTGCCTGGGTTGTGCGCGAGCTATGCCGGAAGACGGCGCGCAAGAAATCCCTGAGCGTTCTCATCGTGGCCGCGTTGATCCGCACTCGTTTCAAAATTGCCAAGTTATCTTTATGTATGCGCTGCGCTTCACCATCGAGGACTGCAGGGACTCCGGTGGAATCCGTAAACTCCAGCCTGCGATCTTTCAGCAAGTTCTGGCCTACAAAGCTGGAGGAGAGGCTTTCCGTCCATTGCCAGCTAAGCCCGGTGTCCAAGCGGGTGTAAGCAGGAACGTCGAGACTTCGGAGCCGGTCGACAAAACCGGCAGAGGCGTCCCACGCCAGATCGCGGGACAGCTTCACGTGCGAACGCAGTTGAGCGGAGTGAACCGGAGTGCTTCCCTCAGCGTCAGCCTGCGATGCCGTGTCCTGGCTGGCCCTCGTCAGATGCATGTGAATTTGTTGGAAGGCGTACTCCGGACTCAGCGTCCAGCGTTCGTTCACCTTCCAGTTCGCGCTGATCTCCAGGCCATGCCCTTCCCCATACATAAAATTCTGGAACGTAACCGGGACAACCAAATGCGGCGGAGAAGGACTGCCCTCAAAGAAAGGTGCAGCCGGTTCGACCGTCCGCAATTTGTCATAGTGGTCGTAAAAAGCAGCCAGGTCGATCGAGAGTGCATCGCTGAGCATGCTGCGATAACCGCCTTCGTATGCAGTTAAAAGTTCGTTGCCGACGCGTGGGTTTCCGACCAGGGCAGCCACGGCGGGGATACCGCCTGGTACGAGACCTCCCCCTAAGTTCGCGCGCGCGTCAATGTCAGTCTCCGAGGGTGTACGGACGGCATGCGACACCGCCGCCCAAAAAGTGCGCCGCTCACTCGGCGTCCACGCTAGCCGGACACTGGGCATAAAATTAAGACCCGTGTAATCGTTGTGTTCCAGCTTGGTTCCGAGGGTGAGGTAGAGTCGCTCCGGAACAATGGCGATCTCGTCCTGGATAAATGATCCAAATAATTGAGTGCTGAGGTTGGCCGGGTTCAGCAACACCGTCAGGCCTCCGTCCGTTGTGGACAAGCTGTAGCGATAACTCAATCCCCAGACAAAATCCTGGCGTTGGCCGGCGGCGACATGGTGCTCGAAATCCACATCCAGCCTGCTTCGCAGCTCGTGCAACGGGTCGCTCCGGTCGTAATTATCGAAAGAGACCTGCAGCTTGCTGTCTGAATGCTCCGAATAAGCATGTTCCCAGACCGACTGCAGCACGCCCCCCGAAAGGCTGGCACGGCGGTCGGTGATTACAGTTACGGGAGACGTGATTGAAGGGAGAATTCCGCCGGATACGCCTTCGCGTCCGGTGTACATATTGCCCTCGAAGGTCAAGATGTCCCTGGGTGAGAGCGTGCTGTCGGTGCGAAAACCGGCTCGAAGAACGTGCCAGCTGTCGCTTCCATCCTGACTGCCGAGGCCGGGCAGGTGATCGTTATTCAGGTATTTGGCATAAATCCTGTAGTCCGTCTGGTCGCCCAAACCACCGCCATATTGCGTCATGCCCGATCCCAGATCCACATTGCCCGCACTGGCAACGAGAAGGCCGCCGCGCGTCGCGGAAGCTTTCCTGGTGACAATGCTGATCACGCCATTCACTGCGTTGGCGCCCCACACCGATCCTCCCGGGCCGCGGATCACTTCAATGCGATCAATGTTCTCCAGCGGCAGGTCCAGTACGTCCCAGAAAACCCCCGCGAAGGTCTGCGTATACACGCTTCGTCCATCCACCATCACCAGCATCTTGTTGCTGAAGCGTCCGTTGAATCCGCGGGCGCTGATGGCCCAGGTGTTGGAGTTGATCTGCGCCACGTCGAGCCCCGGAACCATGCGCAACAGATCCGGAATGTTGGTCGCACCGGATCGGCGGATACTCTCCTGCGTGATGACGTAGATCGCTGCCGCCACGCGCGATATTTTCTGCTCCGCCTTCGAAACGGACGTTACTTTAGTGTTCATCAGATCTTCCAGGCTCAGGTCAGTCAGGCGGTCCGTTTTTTCCTGCGCCCATGACGGAAGCACCGCCAGGCAGAGAATCGCCAGCCACGCACCGGCAATCCCGAACCGCATTGTTTTCAGTGCGAAAAGCCAGCTACGACGGTGAACAGCAACGACCTGATCAGGCACAAACGTCTCCAGCGGGTCCGGACCGCGGCCAAGCTTCGAAGCCGCGAGGACCACACCGCCTTCTTCGACAAAGCCCGCCATTTGATTAATTTTTTACATCCACTAAAGGTGACAACCTCTGCGCCGATGACACAAATACGTGCGTAACCAGCCCGTCGTGTCCCCTTGCGACTGGCGTGACCCGCCGCCCAAAGGCTGTGAGCCTGCCGAAAGATTTATGGATCGCCTGTGCATGCCCTGCGAGGAGGAACAATGAATCCCGGATCCACCCATGTACTGCTGATCGAGGACAATCCCGGAGATGCCGACCTGATCCGGTTGCGATTAGTCGAAGCTCATGCCGATCTCGCGGTCTCTTGCGTAACCCGGCTCTCCACCGGCCTGGCCTCGATGATCGTCTCTCCGCCTGCGATGGTGCTGCTCGACCTCAACCTTCCCGACAGCGTCGGCGCGGAAACATACCGCACCGTGCTTCGGGAAACACCGGGGGTGCCCATCGTCGTACTTTCCGGCCTGGACGACGAAGAAGTCGCCGTCAGTGCGGTTCAGCAGGGCGTTCAGGACTATTTGGTCAAGGGGAGTTTCGACAGCAAACAACTGGCGCGCGCCATGCGTTACGCCATCGAGCGTCAGGGACTATTGACCTCGCTCGACATGAGCCGTCGCCAGCAAATTCAGTTCAAGAACGAGTTCCTCTCCCATGTTTCGCACGAACTACGCACTCCGCTGAGTTGCATTCATCAATTCGTGTCGCTGCTGCTGGACGGCCTGGCGGGTAAGGTATTGCCCGAGCAGCGTGACCACCTCGAAACCATTTTCCGCAGTGTGAACCAGCTGCGCGCGATGATTACCGATCTGCTCGAAGCTACTCGCGCGGAATCAGGAAAGATCGTGATTGATCCTCACTGCATCGTCATCAACGACGTGATCCGGCAAGCGGTCGCAATGCTCCAGGGTACGGCCCGGCAAAAAGGAGTGGGCCTGGAGGCTGGGGTTGACATTCGTATTCCATTTATCTTTGCCGACCCCAATCGTGTGCTTCAGATTCTTACCAACCTTCTGGATAATGCGATCAAATTTACTCCCGCAGAAGGCTCCGTCATGGTGAAGGCCTGCCTGCGCAATCAGGATCCCGATTTTGTTTACATTTCAGTCTCCGATACCGGACGCGGAATCAGCCAGGAGGCCAAGACGCTGATTTTCGAACGGCTGTATCAGGACCCCAACTCCATCGATGACAGCCGCAAAGGATTGGGCCTGGGACTTTTTATTTCCAAGGAACTAATCCGTCTGCACGGCGGGCAAATCTGGGTGGAAAGCGAGGAGTCTCACGGCAGCACCTTTATCTTTACCCTCCCCTTGTTTTCCCTGGCAAAGTTTCTCGCGCCCGTGATCACCACTGCGGGACACCTTCGGGATTCCGCCTCCCTGATCACGATCGAACTGACGCCGCTTAATCCTCTCGGCAAATGGGATGATGTCCGCCAGCACTGCCTGCAGATTCTCGAGCCCTGCATTCTTGGCGACAAGGATGCAATTCTGCCCACTCTCGGCCGCAGCCCCGAAAGCGAAATCATCATGATCGTGGCCTCCGCCGACGAGCACGGAGCCTCTGTGGTGGAGCGGCGGATCCGTGAACAACTGGAGCGCTCCACCCGCCTGAAGGCCAGTTGCACCTTCAAACTTTCGTCGGTTGGGTTGAAAATGCCGGCCCGCGATCGTCCCGAGCCCATCAATAAACTTGTTCAGGAAGTTGCCGATAACATCACTGACATAACCATGGCGACATTGGGACGGAATCAGACTTCTGCCAATTGACTTTGAATTGTTCTGCTGGGTTTTAAGACGGAAATTCCAGAACCAAAGGGGAGACACGAATGGACAAAGCTAAAATTCTCATCGTTGACGATGATCCCGATCTTAGACGGGGTCTCAATCTGCGCCTGCGCGCCAACCACTTCGATACCGCTTACGCCACCGATGGCTTTTCCGCTATCGCGATGGCACAGAAAGAGCGCCCCGATCTCATCATTCTGGACATCGGCCTGCCGGCTGGCGACGGTTTCGTCGTGTTGGACCGCCTGCAGCAAAGCGCTCAGCTCTCTTCCATTCCGGTGATCATACTTACCGCTCGCGACCCACAGTACAACCGGGAACGCACCTTGAAAGCCGGGGCTTGCGCCTTCCTGCAGAAACCTGCCGACAATAATGAACTGATGAACGTGATTCGCACCACCTTGAATCCGGTCTGGCCAGGCACCACGGTCGCGGCCATTCCCACTCACTAGAACGAACGAGCCGCGCTTGTGCAGAGAGCAAGTCGAGGGACCCCCGGCCCCGGACTCTTTCGCTGGTAGGGGTCCTGCGACTGCGCGCTCAGGAGGACAAGCAAGGGATCGAGGGCAAGCAAGAGATTGGGGTCAGAACTGCGGCTTACCGTTCATGACTCGCGACACCTCATGACTCGCAATACCAGTTCACTAAAATCGCGAGACCAGGAATAGGCCGCCGCCAATCGCGATTACGTCTTCAAGCACCGCCACCACCCAATCCGGCATGCCCGCATTTTTCACTAACGCGGCGCGCGCCCGGTACCCCGCAAACGCGCCAGCCAGGCCTCCCGCTCCGCCCAGCGCCGCTCCTACAGCCGCCGACGCGCCGGCCGCCGAACACAGGGTCGCCCCCGACAGCGCGCCTAAAACGATACGGCCGAATAAAGGTCCTGGCTTTGTGCGTCGCGGTATAAAAGGAAGTTTGTCGGCGATGAGTTCCCCCAGGGCCAGCGTCGAGAACCCATAAGTCGCCAGGGATGATCCCATGAAAGCCAGCCGCGCATCTTGGATATCGATCCATCCCAGATGTGCCGCCCAACAGACCAGCGCCGGGCCCGTCAGCGAACGCAGGCCGGTAACGAATCCAATGCCAACTGCCAGCAGCAAAACCAGATCAGTGCTCATGCGTCATTCAGGCTAGCAGAGTGCCGTGAGCTAAGCGAGCGCCGGTTCAGCCCGACCTCCTGCATCCTGCCTTATACTTCCCCAAGACTCGGGCAACCGGCCCAGTGCGGAGACCTCAGACTTGACGGGCAATGTCCAGGCAGTAGAACTGGTTTTTCTGTTGCTGTTGCTTTTCGTGGTTGCGTTTGGAGCGCTGGCCCGAAAGCTGCAGTTGCCGTATCCAATTGTCCTCGTGATCGCAGGACTCCTGCTCGGCTTCGTCCCCGGGATTCCAAGGATCGCGCTGAACCCTGACGTCATCTTCTTTGTCATCCTCCCGCCGCTTCTCTACTCTGCCGCGTGGACTACTTCCTGGCGGGAATTTTCCTACAACATGGTCAGCATTCTGCTTTTGGCGTTTGGCCTGGTCATCTTCACTGTCTTTGGGGTGGCAAAAGGCGCGCCGTGGCTGTTCTCAGGGTTCGACTGGAAGATTGGCCTGGTCCTTGGAGCGGTGGTCGCGCCCACGGATGCCCTTGCTGCCACCACCATCGCAAAGCGCGTCGGCATTCCCAAGCCGATCACTGACCTGCTCGAAGGCGAGAGCCTGGTGAACGACGCCAGCGGCCTGCTGGCGCTGGAGTTGGGCATCGCCATGGTGATGGGTCACCAGGCTCCGACGCTGACAAGCGGCGTCATGCGGCTAGCCTTTCTTAGTTTTGCCGGCATTGCGGTGGGACTTATCACGGCCTGGATCGTGGACTGGATCGAACGTCGCATCGACGACGGTCCGATCGAAATTGCCCTCAGTATATTGATTCCCTACGCGGCCTACATTATCGCGGACAGATTGCGCGGCTCAGGTGTACTCGCGGTCGTAGTTTGCGGGCTCTATCTCAGCCGCCGTAGTTCAGGATTCTTTACGCCGGGCGTCCGCCTGCAGGCCTGGGCGGTCTGGGATGCCCTGAACTTCATCCTCAACGGACTGGTATTTGTCCTCATCGGTCTGCAGCTCCCTTACGTGCTGGATGAGATTCACGGCTACAGTCGCGGCATCCTGCTGCTGTACGGCGCCATATTCAGCGCTCTGATCATCGCGTTGCGAATGGTCTGGACATTTCCCGGGGCTTACGTAGCGCACTGGATTCGCACCCGCCTGCTCCATCAGAAGCTGGCCCTCCCACAGGTAAAAGGGATCCTCGTGGTTGGCTGGACCGGCATGCGCGGAGTCATTGCACTCGCCGCTGCCATCGCCCTGCCTCAAACCCTGGGGGACGGCAGTCCTTTCCCGCAGCGCAACCTGATCATCTTTCTCGCCTTCTGCGTCATTCTCGTAACCCTGGTTTTGCAGGGGCTGACTCTTCCCTGGCTGGTACGGCTGCTCGGCCTTACCGATCTCCCGGGCTCCGACCTGGAAGAGGAAGCTGCGCGCCGGGAAATATTGGAAACCGCGCTCGCCTACCTGGAAGAAGCGCGCCTGAAGGATGACCCTGAATGCGCGGCCATGTACGAGGACTTCGCCGGACATTATCGCCACCGTCTCGGCGACATCAATACAAAAGACGGCGCCGAAGAGCGCGGCGCCGACCATCACCAACGGTTATCGCGAATCACCGGCGAACTGATTCGGCTGGAACGGCAGACCGCAGTCCGCCTCCGGAATCAGGGCAGCATCAACGACGAAACTCTGCGTCAGCTCGAACACGAACTCGACCTGCGCGAGTCCGGCCTGTCCCGCGGAGTGTGATTCATGGAAGGATTACGACGGAGCTTCGGCCAGCGGAAGAAATATTTGAAAACGAGTGTCTCCAGGCTTCGAATCCACCTGTATCGTGCCTCGGTGTTTTCTCACAATCCGCTGCACCGTATCGAGACCCAGGCCGGTTCCCTCTCCCACGCCTTTGGTGGTGAAAAAAGGTTCGAAGATGTGCGCTTCAACGTCGGGAGGAATTCCCGGACCATTGTCCCCAATCTCTACCACGACGCAATTGTCATCGCGGTGAGTCCGCACCCGCAGCGCGCCCTGTCCGCCCATGGCGTCAATCGCGTTGTCGATGATGTTGGTCCAGACCTGGTTCAGTTCGCTGCCGAATGAATTCACCAGCAGAGGAACCTTCTCGTACTCGCGCTGTACCGTCACGCCCCGCTTGAGCTTGTGGTTCATGATGGTCAGCGTGTTCTCCAGGCCCTTCACGATATCGACGTTCTGCGCCTTCGCCTGGTCCATGTACGTGTACTCCTTGACGGCATGCACGAGATCAGAGATTCGCGTCGTACTGCTCTCAATCTCATTCAACAGGTTCGCAATCTCCACCGACGCTGCGATCCGCACCAGGGCGGCGCGGGCCACGTCCGCGTCGAGGATCGCGAACAGCGATTCCAGCATTTCCGGCTTCACGCCCCTTCGCGCCAAATCGGCTGCCAGTTGCCATAAGTCGGTTTGCCCGTGACTGCGCAGCAAGGAGTCAATCTGATCTTCCAGATCGCTGACCGCCAGAGTATCGAGCGGGGTCTCGTTCGGCTGCATGAACGATGCTTCGAGCTTTTCGATTTCCGATTTCTGAACGGCCGTGAGGTCGTGCCTGCCCAACTCCTGCGCCGCGTCCTTGATGCGGTGCAGGGCCTCGCGCAACAAACTGGCCGCGCGTTTGGCGGCCGAGGCGGGATTGTTCAGCTCATGAGCCAGGCCCGCCGAAAGTTTTCCCAGTGCTGCCAACCGGTCCTGCTGCTGCTCCATCCGCGTGGTCTCGCGGATCCTGTCCGACATCATGCCCACCAGCCGCTGGGCCAGTTCGGGCATCTTATGTACCAGGTCCGGAAATTTTGCAGAAGGAAATTTCAAAATCCGGCCATCGGTGACCGCCCGTCCGGTCATCACTGCCACTTTCATCCGCGAAAACGGCAACAGCCCGCTGATATCGCCCGGCGCCAGCGTGAGGGTAACGGCTTCACCACCCAGCGCGCCTCGCATCTGCTGCTGCCCTTCGAGAACCACGATCATCGAGACCGCTGGAGTGCCCTGCTGTAAAAAAGTGTCTCCCGGCTTGAGCCGGATCTCCTGGGATTGGTTGATGAACCAGTCGAGCTGATCGTCGGGCAGTCCTTCAAACGTCGGTACGCGCAACAAATCCGATTTTTCGATCATTATGATTGGGCTCTTAAACCTTGCTTAAATACTGATGAATGAACTGCACCGCCACCGACCCTTCGCCCACGCCGGAAGCCACTCGTTTCACCGATCCATGGCGCACGTCGCCCACAGCAAAAATGCCCGGCACATTCGTTTCCAGCAGAAAAGGATCGCGCTCCAGAGTCCATCCTTTGGGATGTTGTCCGTCTCGTATGAGATCGGGACCGGTGAGAATGAAA
Organism: Terriglobia bacterium; assembly: GCA_963814725.1. Classification (GTDB taxonomy): domain Bacteria; phylum Acidobacteriota; class Terriglobia; order Terriglobales; family Acidobacteriaceae; genus JAIQFF01. The sequence continues at coordinate 6,240 of CAWFDY010000006.1, read as the reverse complement.
CCGCGCTCATCCCGCTCCACCAGATCGCCAAGCCAGTCGGTCTGCGGCAGCGCCCCGATAAAGATGAACATTGAGGTGGCCGGCACCCGCTCGATCTTGGCCGTATCCGAACAAAGAACGGAAATTTCCTCCAGATGGGTTTCGCCGTGAGATTCGACTACGCTGGCGTGAGCCCAAATCTGGATGTTCGGAGTCTCCTTGATCTGGTCGATCAGATATTGCGACATGGTGCTGGCCAGAGAATCCCCGCGCACCAGGATGACCACCCGGTCCGCATATTTGGCGAAATTCATCGCCGCCTGGCCCGCCGAATTCGCACCTCCCACCACATACACAATCTCGCCTTTGCAGGACATCGCTTCGGTGGCGCCCCCACCGTAGTACACGCCCGCTCCCTGCAATCGGGCGATGCCCTCAGCTTCCAGCTTGCGCCACTGCACTCCGGTCGAGATCATCAACGCGTGACAGGAGATCTCGTTCCCGTCAACCAGCTTCATGATCCGGTAGGAACCTTCGGTTCGGACGCCGACGACTTCCACCGGCGACAGTATCTCAACTCCAAAACGCTGGGCTTGTGCCACCGCGCGTCGTGCCAGATCGCTGCCGCTGAGGCCCGAGGGAAATCCCAGATAATTCTCGATGCGCGAACTCATGCCCGCCTGGCCGCCTGGCGCTTCGCGCTCGATCATCACCGTCTTCAAACCCTCGGATGCGCCATAGACCGCGGCCGCCAGTCCCGCCGGCCCTCCGCCCACGATCGCCAGATCGTAGAAGTTGGTCTGGGCTCGCGTCCGCAACCCCACCTTTTTGGCCACGTCCGCCGGAAGGCTCTCTAACAGTCTGGTTCCATCGGGGAAAAGAACAACCGGAAGGCTGCCCGCTTCAGGGCCGAGCGCGTCCAGCAGGCGCTTGGTTTCTGGATCGTTTCCGGAGATTTCCACGTCGATCCACTGGTAAGGAACACGGTTTCGCGCCAGAAAGTCCCGCAGGTCATACGACCGCGGCGACCACCGCGTTCCCAATACGCGTATCCCATCGAAGGCGGGATGGTAGGAGGCCTGCCAGTCATCCAGCAAGTCATCCAGTTGCGGATACAAGTGTTCGGCGGGAGGATCCCAGGGCTTGAGAAAGAAATAATTGATGTTGGCCTGGTTGATGGCGCTGATGGCAGCGTTCATGTCGGCGTAGGCGGTCAGCAGTGCCCGCTTCGCTTTGGGGAAGATCTTCATTCCCTGCTGCAGGAATTCCACGCCGTCCATGCGGGGCATGCGCTGGTCAGCAAGCAGCAGCGCGACGCTGTCGTTCCGCACCTTTAACTGCTTCAGCAGGTCGAGCGCCCCCTCCGGAGAATCGCTGCCAATTACCCGGTATTCAGCGCCATACTTCGAACGCAGGTCGCGCTCAATCGACCGCAAGACATCGGAGTCGTCATCCACACTCAACAGAATGGGCTTCGCCATGGTTCGGTCTCAATTTTAGTGACGAGGTAATTCTAGACGCTGACGATTTGGATGGTCTATAGATGCAGGAAACTCCGGCCCCGCACCATGGGTTTTGTGGACCACAGACCACGTAGGGGCGGACGCCCTCGTCCGCCCAGGCCGAGCGAAGCTCGGCTAGCTTTGGTCGGCAATACCGCGAATGTGGGGACGAGCGTCATCGCTCGTGCGGCAACGGCTAAGGTCCGGAAGACAACCGGGCATGCAGCGAAGACGGAGCACGAGGGGGACGCTCGCACCCGGATTAAATGCCGGGTTCGATCATCTCTCGCCGAAGCGGAGGATAGCACCGGCGCCGAGTCGCAGATTGTTCTGCCGGTCGTTGAAACCGTTGGCGAACTGAGTGCGATAATAATCGGCTTCGAAGGCGCGGATGGCGACGTGCCGTGTAATTCCAATATCCAGCCCGCCGCCCGCGATCAATGCGAAGGCGTTGGATGAGCCCGCAAATCCGGAGCTGTCCGTGGCGAAGCTTCCGCTGGCATGCGCGCCACCCAGCAAGACCTGGCCGAAGGGGGCAAAATGCCCGTACTTGTGCCAACTGAAGCGCGGCCCGAACGAGTAAGAAGTGAGGGTAAGGTCTTCGCTCGATCCGTTGATGCCGGAGGCCCGCTGGCTTGCAACTTCCGCGACTACGGCGAAAGCATGAGTGAAGTTATAAGAGAACCAGCCGTTCGCGCCATGCATGGAAAAGCATCCGCATGCGTCCGGCGGAGCGTTGGCGCGAACGTAGTTGTAGTCGGCGCCAAATTCCATGACCGGCACGCCCTGGGCGGACGCAGCCGCCCCTCCGAACAAGCAATATCCCAGAGCGAGCACCAGCCCGGCCATCCATCGGATTGAATATCGGATTGAGTATCGAATCAGGTTACGCATCTTGATTTGTCCTCGTCTGCCAGGTACCCGGTCGTGGTGTGCGCCTCAGGTGTTTAACGATGACTGTCCGTCTCACTTCACAATGAGGGTGAACGTAGTGGAAACATGCTTGCTCCCGCTGGTGCCCGTGACCGTAATCGGGAAGCTCTGGCTGGTTCCAGCGAATCCGCCATTGCAACCCGTCAGCAGCAGCGTGCCACCCGCCAGCATCGCCACCAGCAGAAGCATTCGCCCGGATTTGGCCATGCGTTTTCTCCGGCCAGCCATCACGCACAAGCCCGCCGCCAGACTGTTCGGGAGGAACGGGAATTGCCGCTGCCTGGCGGGCAAGGCGGCCCTATGGGCCGCGGTCTGTATGTGCAGCACCGTGACCGCGCCCGAAGTCCCTGGAGTCACGCCCGCAGGATTGAAAGCCCCAACCGCACCCGCCGGCAAGCCGGAGGCTGACATGGTGACCACGCTGTCAAAGGGGCCGCCGATGGGCGGAACCGTGATGCTGATATCCACCGCGCCACCCGCGTTTACCGTGAGTGGAGACGGCGGAGCAGTCACCGAAAAAGTCGAAGCCGAAGTTACAGTCACCGCCAGTCCGGCCGAGGTCGAAGTCGCAAAACCCGCGTTGCCGGAATAGACCGCGGTAATCGTGTCCGCGCCCGACGGAAGACTGGAAAGAGTGAGGGTCGCCACCCCCGATTCATTCAGGTTTGCGGTACCCAGCAGGGTCGTGCCATTGAAAAAGCTGACTGTCCCCGCCGGAGTGCCCGTGGGTGCGGGACTCACGGTCGCAGTGAACGTGACCGCTGCCCCCGCTGCCGCCGGATTCGGATCGGCGGCCAGTTCGGTCGACGTCGGAGCCGCCGTTACCGTGACCCCCAGCCCGGATGAGGTCGAAGTCGCAAAACCCGCGTTGCCCGAATATTCGGCGGTGATCGTATTCGTTCCGCCCGGGAGACCGGAGGCAGTAAAGGTCGCCACTCCCGATTCGTTCAGGTTTGCCGTACCCAGCAGCGTGCTGCCGTTGAAGAAGCTTACCGTTCCAGTCGGAGTGCCGGCAGGCGCCGGAGAAACCGTCGCCGTCAGAGTAACCGCCGCTCCCGGAGTGGATGGATTCGGCGCGGCCCGCAGCACAGTGGCAGTCGCGGTCGGCGAGTTGATCGTCTCGTTCTGGGGCGCGGAAGTCGATCCCGCACTTCCGTAGTTGCCGGAATAGACGGCGGTCAGAGTCAACGATCCAGCCGGCAGACTGCTGGTGGTGAAGCTCGCGACCCCGGACACATCGACTGTTCCCGTTCCCGCCAGCGTGCTTCCGTTGAAAAAGCTGACCGTGCCTGTGGGCGTGCCTGTGGGAGCTGGAGTTACGGTTGCCGTCAGGGTGACCGGCTGTCCGGCGAAGGCCGGGTTGGGCGAGGCCGTCAGGGTGGTGACTGTGACGATTTGCGGGATAGCAATCAGCGGCACGGTATCCGACTGGCTCGCCGCCCGGTCGGTATCGCCAGGATAGCTGGCGAGAACATTGTGAGTGCCGCTTCCATATACCGCCAGGCCGGTCGCAGTAGCCGTCTCGGTCTGCGCAGACAGCAGAACGGAAGCGGTGGCGACCGAGTTTGGCGCCGCGACATCTGGAAGTCCGTCGCCGTTCAGATCGCCCACACCCATCAGGAGTGGTCTGGGTCCGGCGGGAAAGGCAAGTTGGGTTTTGAACGTGCCGTCGCCCTGGCCGAGAAATACGCTTACTGAATTGCTGGCGTTGTTCGAGACCACCAGGTCCATGTTTCCGTCCCCGTTGAAGTCCGCGGCCGAGACTCCCTCCGGAGAGTTGCCCGTAACATAGGTCACTTGGGGTAAAAACGTCCCATCTCCCACTCCCAGCAGCACGCTGACCGAACGAGTCTCCAAGTTCGCCGCCGCGAGGTCAGGAACTCCATCTTTATTGAAATCTGCAATCGCGACTCCAACGGGGTCGAAACCCACCGCGTAGGCCACCCTACTCTGGAATGTTCCATCGCCCATGCCCAGCAGGATATTGACCGTGCTGCTTGCTGCCTCGGTCACTGCGAGGTCAGCCTTTCCGTCCCCATTGAAGTCTGCCGAGGCGATAACCTGGCCCGATTCGCCGATCGTGAATATGAGGGGATCGCAAGGTGGAAGACCGCAAACTTGCAGCTCGGTCACGAAGGTGCCGTCCCCCTGGCCAAGCAGGATGATTGCGCCGCCATCATTCCTGTCGAGCACCGCGAGATCAAGAAATCCGTCGCCGTTAAAGTCGGCCACGGCAATCGACTGCGGAGCATTCCCCACCGCATAGGTTTGTTGCGGCAAAAATGTACCGTCGCCATTGCCCAAAAAAATGCTGATAGTGTTGTCGCGCTGGTTGCCGACAGCCAGGTCAAGGTTGCCGTCGCGATTAAAGTCACCGCCGGCAATTGCGATAGGGAACAGGCCGGTGGCATAGGTGGTCTGGGGCTGAAAGCTTCCGTCACCATTCCCCAACAAGACGCTGATCGTAGATCCAAGTTCGTTGGTCGCCGCCATGTCCAGGCGTCCGTCATTATTGAAATCACCCAAAACTGTAATTTGAGGACGAGGACCAACGGTCGCCGGCGAGTCGGGGGCGGGCAGCATAGTGAACCCGAGGGTAGTAGGATCGAGCGCTGCCGCTCCCACCACCGCATTCGCGCTGTCGGTATCGAGAAACGAAACCGTTCCGGTGGGAACATTTCTTCCGAAAGCGGTGACCCCGCCGATCAGCGTGTAATTCCCCGGAATTCCGCTGGGGGTAATCGTCGAAATGGAACGATAGCTGGCGTTGGCATCAACCACCAGCGGCTGCGGCGCCGACGCGCTGGCCGGAGCAAAGCGCAAGGGTTGAAACGCCGCCACAATGCTGTAGCTGCCGACTCCCAGCGTCAGCCTGATAGTGGCCGTCCCTGCGGCCGTCAACTGGGCTTGTCCAAAGATCGCCGAGTCTGTGCAACGGGCGGCGTTGGCGTCGCAAAATATCACCTGGCCGCGGGTGAACGGCGAGCCGTTGGCCGTCACAGTTGCGGTAAGGGTTACGGCTGTGCCGGTCGTGACCTCACCGGAGGAAATTGTCAGGGTCGTGAGGGTGGGCGCTATGGGTGCGCCGCCCGCCCTGAGGGGGCACGTCGCGGCTAGAAATATCAGGGTGGCGAGAACCGCAATCGAACCGGCTGAACGGGGCTGGCGTGAGGCTGGAGCGCACGGCGGCATATGTGTGTCCTCTGGCGAAGCCGCGTCTCGTGAAAGTGTTCCTGATTCTCACGATTGACGAGACTTCGACGACGACCGACTGTTTCAGCTTTTGCTGTAAGCGGTAAATAATCGAATGGTCGTAGCCATGCAGAAGCGGCGGCGCCGGTTCCAGCGCATGAAATGCTAGAGGGTATGCGGCGCTAAAAAGGGAATGATGAGAAAAGCGGCCCATCGCCAGCTTCCACGCATTCAATTGCAGGTCCGTGCCAGGGCGAAGCGGCGTGAAAATAACCCAGTGCCAGAACGGCACCGAGGGTTACAAGAAATGGCTCCTCAGGTAGGACTCGAACCTACAACCCTTCGGTTAACAGCCGAATGCTCTGCCATTGAGCTACTGAGGAGTGTGGTGGACTTCGTTATTTATATTAGCATCCTGGGTGGGTTGCTCAAAACCTGACGGTTTGGTTTTTGATACCCTATCGGCAGACCGCTTTTCTTCAGCTTTCAAGAGGTATCTATGGTGGGAGGACTACGTTTGTTTTGGATTCTTGGTGTTTTGCTTCTGATGGTTGCGATGGCCTGGGCGAGGGACGACTCAGCTTCCCCTACCTCCTCTGGCGGGCCGCCGAGGGCCAAAGTCGACGTGGTCGAA
>CAWFDY010000005.1:897500-1110777 GCA_963814725.1 Terriglobia bacterium | reverse complement strand
GCACGCTTAAGCAGGGCCAGATGCAGAACCGAAGTACTCGTAAAGAAGATTGTCAGCGACGTACCAATGGCGACATTAGCCACGCGACTGTCGTGGTAAAACCTTGCAAGCAAGGATCCTGCAGCTGCAAACCCGATGGTAAGAAGAACTCCGAAACCCACGTTGATCCAGAAAAGATTGCTGGCCAGGGCGTGATCCATCTCCTCCCGCTGCACAACTGCCTCGGGGAACCCGATTTGTCCGAAGCTCCCCAACAACATAGTGAGGGTCGTAGCCATAGCTACTACGCCAAAGTCCGCAGGCACCAACAGCCGGGCTAAGATCGCGGTAGAAATAATCTGTATCCCCAACCCGGCGCCGCCGAGAAGCAGAGTGACCCCGGCGCCGCGGACAGCGCGCTGGCGCAGCTCGCTTCCTCCGTGTGTCGCCACGGGACGGAACATGCCGTTTTCATCAAAAGGCTTCACAAGGCGTTTCGTTATTCAATTTTGGAGTGCACTTGACGGCGGGCCGGCGGACTTCGCGATCTTGAAGCAATTCGGCGCAGGTGTTTCGATCCTGAAGAGTCTGATTGAGGAGACTTTCCCAATCTGCGCAATCGGGTCTTGAGAGTTCAGCTCGAGCTAGTGAGCAACAGCCTTGAGATCCGTAGGAGGCTTGGGTTCCGACGGATTATCGCTGCCGGTCTGCAACGGATGGGGATAGGTATAGGGCTGATAGTATTTGGTCCAGGTGTTGGTTGCAGTGCACTGATAGAGCGTCCCCTGTGCTTCCTGATCCGTGGCGAAGTATGCCACATTCGGAGTACAGGTTGCTGGACGAGACGCCATGGTTCCGCTGCCTACTCCCGCGGAGCCGTTGAAGCCTTCAACTTCATTGTAGAACTCGCGGTTGTTCTTGATGTGGTAGGTTTGGGCGCGAGTGCAATCCTCATAACCGCAAATGGCGAAATTCGAAGCGGTCGCGTCGCTGCCCTTGAAGCTGTTGCCCCATGAATATTGCGGGTAAGATCCCTGATTCGTACCGCGTCCAACTTGATCTTTACAGCCCCAGCCATGTTGTCCCGGGATGTTCTTGTCTATGGCATTAGTTCCGTCACAGGAACCCCACGAAGTGGGGTAGGCTGAATCGCTGCGGTAATTCTGCATCTTAAGGAAAGAATCGTAACTCCCACCACTCGCAGTCACGGTGTTGTTAAACAGAATCCCTGTTCCTCCGCGAGTGTTTGCCGTTGTGTAGATATGCTTGCCGGAGTTGCTGATGGTGTTGCCGTAAATCTCGGACTGCAAGGTAGACCGAAGACCGCCGCTGTCCAAACCGTGTCCGCCAAAGTTCGTGTTCTTCACGTCGTTGTAACGGAAAACTAGTCTCGCCCCGGCATAGGCATCATAGGCCCCATCGAGCACCTGAGTGTAGTTGAACTGGTTGTCTTCGATGTAGACCGCATCGGCGCTCCCGAAGGACATGGGCTGGGCCCACGAAGCGTCGCCGGGAACGGAATCGCCAGCTCGGCCACCCTCCACATCGACACCATCGAGCGCATCTTCGAAATAGTTATGGTCAATCAGCCCAAACCCAAACGCACTAATAGCTCTCGTATGATTCGTGTTGGTTGGATGAAAGTGGCAGTGGTCTATCCTCCAGCCTGTCGCGCCCCCATCAGTTTGAACGGCGGATTTACTATCGACGACAGACCGTGTATCCACGAATGAGAATCCGGAAAGGCGTGCTCCTGAAGCGCCGATCTCCAGTGGCACCTCTCCAGTCCCTGTTCCTGTTCCATCCGAGATAATGGTGTGGTCAATACACGAAAGGGTCGAGGCGCGACCCGTGCAAGCCGTCTGACCCTCCACCGTGATGGCCTTGTTAATGATGACGCTGGCACGCAACGGCGTCGTGGTCGTCCAGGTACAAGCGCCTGACGGCACCAATACCCGGTCCCCATTGGCCGCGGAATTGATGGCGGCCTGCACATCCGTCCGGGAGCAAGAAACTGCTTTTATGTCAGCCGCCCGCGCTGGCACCGAGAGAAAAAGCAACGAAAGCATGGAGGCAAATATTAATTGCCTACTGCCGATCCTGCTTGCTATTGAGGTCTTGACGGGCCGAGGGCACAGATTGCTGCAGAAACGCAACATCATGCTCCTGATTATCCTGCAAGTGGGCCCTCCTGTGAATACACGGAGGTGCCTGCTCGATTCCTTTTAGCTTGACGCTGAGCAACGACACTGGAGCTGCCGGTAATGTATAGGCGGGCAACGCTGCATCTCGACGGTCACACCATGGAGATCAACGTTCAAGTGCCACCAATCCGGCATATACGTCGCGCGTCATCTCGCCGATGTCGTCCCACGAATGTAGCTCGTTCGCGTACTCTCGTATTTCCCGGCGCCGCCGGGCCAGGCTACGGTACAAATCGCTGGCAAAATACTTTTTGATCGTCTGAGCCAAATCGTCGGAATCTTTGGGCCGGAACAGAAACCCGGTTTCGCCCTCGATGATGTCCTCCCGCAGGGAGCCGACATCGGCTGCGATCACTGGCAGCCCGAAGCTGTATCCCAGGAACAGCACGCCGCTCTGAAAGATGTGAGTGTATGGGAGTACGGAGACGTCTGCCGCCTTGAAATACACCTCCATTTCATCGTCCGGAATGAAATCGATCCTAACGATTGCCCGTTCTCGATTTCCTGCGCGGCTCAGCGATTGGCGAATCCCAGCCACATATTTGTCGCCGCCTTTTTTCACTCTGCCTGCAACGATCAGCCGGTATTCTCCCTCCTGGGCCACGATCTTTTCGAACGCCGAGACCAGGTATTCCAGGCCCTTGTACGGCGCGATATTGCCGAAGAACAGGATCGTCCTTTCACCCCGCCGGATGCCCAGTCGCCGCTTGGCATCGTCCGCGGTCAGCTCCGTGTTCGGAACTGCATTGTTAATGCCATAAGGGATAACGCTGACAGCAGTTTGTCCAACCCCAAACTCCTCGACGAGTTCCTTCTTCATTTTCTCCGTATGAACAAAGATGTGATGTGCCAGCCGGTACTGGATTCTCAAAGAAAAACGGTGGAGTGGGGTGTCGGTGCGCTCTCTTGCACCTGGATTAACATTGTGGGCGGTGAGTGCGATCTTCTTTCCCAGGAGTCTGTAGTAAAGCATTAAAAGCGTTCGATCGAAGAACTCGAACCTATTGTTCCAGAGAATGTGCAAGGTCCTCGGCCGGGCCCCGGAAACGTACCGGATCAGGTGCAGGTAGTAGAGCAACATTCTGCATGTCTTCTCGGCAAAGCTGGCATCTCGTCGTCCATTCCGTCGCAAATTGAGGAAATTCAGCCTGGGCGTGCAATGCATTTCTGGACTATCCACCTCATCGCCACCGATAAAGTCGACGCGGATACCTTTCGCGACGAGCGCCATCGCCAGTCCAAACGCGTAGTGCCGGTCACCACCTCCGCTCAGCAATCCAACCTCAATCGCAACTGGCCGTATGGGCGCCACGTTCGCGGTATGAGCACCATCCTGGGCGACGGTGTTAGAAGAGGAATGACACGACGCCACTACGCACCTCATTACAATTACTGTGGTCCAATCTGTTCCTCCAGCATCAAGCCTTGGTGCTCAAAACCGCATGCTGACTCCTGCCGAGAAGTAAATGAGAGGGCCATCGCAGGTGCGGAAGTTCTGCCAACCGTGGTTTGGAGTCTGGAGTGTCGGATCTCCGGAATCCTCGTTATCGCTAGAAGGAAGAAGATCCAGGCCGGAGCCATCATCCTGAAAAATGCTGCCTCGGTGAAATTGTAGACCACTCCCACGACGAAATACGCCAACACGAGGTCCCCAGTCGGCAGCTTGTGATAGAACGCCGCGAGGACGGTCCGGTACCCGGTTACAAGCACACCTGCGAGCAGGATGACTCCGATCCATCCTAGGTTTAGATAGATCTCAATGTAGCCGTTGTGCGCCTCTCCCGGTCCCCACGAGTAAGCATCCCACATGCTCTGCAATCGCGGCCCAAGCCAGAAACTCTCGAAGCCGGTTCCGAGCAACGGATTCGAGGCCATTCCGAGGACCATGGCCCAGATGCCGGTCCGGTCAGTGAGAGTAGAATTCCTGCCCACAGTTTCGAGGGCACCCGTGCCCAGACCGAGGAACAGCACGGATACACAAACGCATATCACCGCAGCAACCACGAAATGCACGGAACTGCGCCGCCGGGACAGGATGCGAAAGTGTGCTGCCAAAAGGAGGAAACTCGCCAGCAGGAAGCAGGCCACGGATGTCATCGAGTTTGCCTTCCAGAACAGCCAACCTATCATCAGCAGGATTACTCCATGCGCGGCCAACTTTTTAGTCCGCTGCTTCACCCTGTGGTCACAGGCAGCCAGGAAACGCCACACCGATGCCAAGCCGAAGAACAGACAAATTGCGCCCAGAGTGTTCTTGTTGGTTGTAACTCCCGTGTAGTACGTTCTCCAATCCCACCTCCCGAACGATCGCCCCAGAGCTGGGTAATATTTAATAAAAAGAACCGACAGCGGGATGAGAATGAAAGCCCCCCGTGCCAGGAGATGTTTGACGGCAGCGGCCGGTCTCTGATCGCTCAATACGATGAGAATCATAACCAGGTCACCCAGCGCCTTGGTCCATCGCTTGAACGCCACGCCCGGATAGTCGGACCAAAGAAGGCTCACGGCGCAGTAGCCGAAAAACAAAAGAATAGGCCAGTTCGCCTGCAAGAGCCTCCAGACCGTCTTTCTTCTGCCAACGAGCACGATTAATCCGACCGCGAGCAGCCCTGTGTACACCGCCCGGTCGAGCGGATTGCCCTCCAGGTACTGGTCAACGGATGAGTCCACTGGTGTGCCTGCCTGCAGCCACTGTGAAACGGATCGCGAACAAGCGAGCCACATCCAAACCACCGGAATCCAAAGGGCGAGCGAGGCCCTCCGGTCTCGGTCCAGCCAGAAAAGTCCCACGATCAGCAGTGCGTACACGCCACTTGCTACACCCCGAGACATTCATGGCCTCCCTAAAAGCTTGAACACCTATCCCTTCAAGATAGAAGATTCCGACTCAGCCTGGCTGTTGTGAGGTAACGCGGGATTTAACTATCAAAACACTGGAGCCGGCGGGAGGATTTGAACGCTCCATCTGCCGATCACGATTCGACCGCTCTGACATTGAGCTACACCGGCTGGTTCACTGTGTAAGAGTTCTATATTTGTCGCGCACGCCAATGCCTAGCTTGATTGCGCTATTCGGAAGAATTCCAATGAATCCTCGATGCACCTTTAATTTCGTACAAAGCCTGCCCCAACTCGTTAACGGGACATAAAACCTCGGTACCAGCACTTCTTCGAAACCGTTACGAACTTTGAATTCCACCAAAGAGCTTTCACGCTTGTTTCCGTAACTGAACTGTCCGTAGGTCAGGTACAAAATCCCTTTTGATTCGCATATCTCAATCGCCTTTGCGATCAGCGCGTTGGCCGGTCTTTTGTCGTTGTGGCTTGCTTTGGGCAGAATTTGCACGATTGAGGCAATGTTTCCTCGATACGCGATCTTTATGAACCCGATCAATTCATCACCGGCATACGCACAGACGAAATCGCTTCGATCGAGAAAGGAGAGCTGGTCCCGTTTTACTTGATCAAATGTCTTGCCATGGTGCACAAAAGGAATATTCTGCCGCACCGGAGAATCGTTGTTCACACTGATTATTCCTCTAATTAACTCGTCATCGAGGGATTTCACTGTAACCACGACTCCCCGCTTTTGTGACCTCCTGATGTTTTTCCGAGTTTCTTGCGGCAACTTATCCCACCAGTCTTTGTAGTTCGTGGTGCGAACCGCAGCAATGCTATCCCACTCCATCGGATAGTCATGCCTGGGAGTGGTGTTGGGGAGTTTCTGGGAGAACGTGAAAATATCGATGCACGATCTCTGAGACCTGCGCTGCTTCAACTCTCTTACGCAATCCTCAGGATCAGTGAGCTCGGTTTCCACGTACGCCTCGTTTTCGAACGAGGCTACTTTGATCCACCGGCCCTTAACCACTACGGTGGTCCCGGCAATGTCGAACGCCGGGACCCTGACCCACTTTCCCCTGACGCTAATCTCAATGGTGCGGTCTCCCATAGACTGAGCCTCAGTCGAAGCTGTGAAAGGTAAAGGCACGGTGGGTCGCTTCAACTACTCCAATGTCACAACCTAGCGGAAATCCCGCCTCCGGCGCGATGGCTAAACCTCGGCGTGCAATGGCAGCGCATCGAATTCCTCGGATTTGCCAACAGATGCGGGCCGTCTACGGCTCAGCTGATCAAAGATGTCGTCCATAATCCTGGCGCTCAACAGAATCTCCCGGTACGGAATGGGGACGGGTGTGTCGTGGACGATGGAGCTGTAGAAAGACTCGATCAGGTATTTCATGCCAGCCTTCATGTGGAAGTCTCGGCCCAGAAAGCTTTTCAGATTTGTGCTCAACTGGCCCAGAACCTGGGATGCCACACTCACGGGAGGAAGGAACTTGTCGACATAGCTCTTGAACTTCGCTCCCCGAAGCTTGATCAACATTTCATGGTCCTGATCGACAAACAGACCGTTCTTGGGGCCATAGATACGAAACTCGTGAAGCGAAGGGCGCATCTGCGACGAAAAAGTGAAGTATGCAGTAGTACGCTGCTCTTCGCAGATGATAACTCTGAGCTCATCGATAAGTTCTGCTTCTCGCATGCTTCTCAAACGAGGACTGACAAAGCCGTACGCAATCACTTCAGGTGCATCGCTGGTCAGGAACTCTGCGATCCGGGCAACTCCATGGCTGATAATGTTCTGCAGCAACTTCCCGGGCAGCCGGCGAACCCAATGTTGCTTGTCGCCGAGGAGCGCTCGCGCATAGGCTGGATCACTCAGGTCGTAGCAATAACAGCTCTCCATATGGACCGGCGTCCCGCCCAGGTACCCACTCTGAACCAGTGCGCGCATGCGCCGTGCCACGTTGCTGAATTGAGCGTCGTGCCCGACTGTAAGCTTTAGGCTCTTTTCCTCGGCCATCGCTACCAGCCTGTGGGCGTCCGTCGCACAAACCGTGAACGGCTTCTCCACGTAGACATGACAGCCGTGCTCGAGGCATACCTTGGCAATTTCGAAGTGACTCTGCGGGGGTGTAGTGACGTGAACTACGTCGGGCCGGGCATAACTCAGAAGCTCGAAGAGGTCGTTGTAGTAGCGCTTGATTGGGAACCGCTCGTAGAGCTGCTTTGCCATCAAGAGGTTTCGATCACACACGCCAACAATCTGGCAGCGCGCGATTCTCTGAATCTGAGACGCATGATCATCGGCAATCTTTCCGCATCCGACGATTGCGACCTTAAGCACTTCGTCCCTCCCTGCAGCTCTCGAAATAGCGCATCAGCCCTTCCGACATTGACACACTGGGTACCCAACCTAATCGGCTCTTCAACTTTTCGTTGCTGTAACGGGTCTTCTTCCATTCAGCATGCCATCGGGTGCGATTAAAAGCTGGCGGCAGCTGGCCGTCCGACCACTTCGCGTACCACTCCCACAAGCCACAGATTCCATAACTCACAAAGTGAGGTATGTAGAGAGATGCGAAGCGCCTCACATTTTGTTTATACAGCCGTAGAAACTGCCTGCTCGTAGGAAGATTGTCGTCCACGACATTGAAGACCTCTCCGTCGACTCCCGGGTTCACTCCCGAGAGCAAGATAGCTTCGGCGCAGTTATCAATGTAGGTGAGCGGAATTGGGTTCGACCCGCCCAGGTGCATAAACATCCCGAAGGTATCGATCCCTACCCGACCCGTGATGGCTGCTTTCCCAGGGCCATAAACAGAACCGGGTCTCACGATCACGTACGGGAGTCCGAACTTGTTCGCATACTCGATCACGAGATCTTCCTGCTTTACCTTTGCGTAACAATACGCGTCCCTGCGTCGGCCGGCTTGCTCCTCTACGGGTGATGACTCATCCAACAATCTCCACCGAGACTTTCGAATATTGGTATAAACCGCGAATGAGCTGACATTGACGAATCGCCGCAGATGATCACCGTGCAAGCACGATTCCAGAAGGTTGCTCGTCGTGACCACCGAATTCATGAATGCGTTGGCAAAGGACTTATCCGTGGAGGTAGCTAAGTGGAAGATGACCGCAACCCCGCTCGTTGCCGCAACACAATCCTCCAGGCAAAGAAGGTTTCCTCGAATAACTTCAACTTGTGCTCCCTCTCGGGTTGCCATGGCTTTGAGTCGCGTCACGTCGCTCGATGGCCGGACAAACGCTCGCACGTTGCGGAAGCCGTGATGCAATAGCCGCTGGACCAGGGCAGGGCCAATGAAACCAGCGGCTCCCGTCACCAGAATGGGATCGTCCGTACCTATTATGAAATCACTTTGCAAACTAACCTCGCGCTTCGCTTGCCGCCCCTATGCCAATCGCTCTCGACAGGCTTTGCCGCAATCTCTGCATCTGTTCACGTTGGTGGAAATTGATCAGGTCAGCGGAGACTGGTCTCTGTGTGCGTGTAACCCAACCCCAGGAGTAACCGCCAAGCAGGCACAAGCCGCCGAACAGATAGGGCTTCCTTCCCATCTGATAACAGCTTCTAAACAGCTCCCATAAAGGGTGTCCACCCAGGTAATAGTCCTGTTTGCCGAGAAGAAAAGTCGCTGTCAACTTGCCGGACGATGCTGTACCCATGGGGCGGTGGTGATGGCAGACTCGTTCCACGAACGTTTTTGTCTTCCAATCTTTCATCCGCGCCGTAGTGACTGCGATCCAGTCGATTCCGCCGCCCTTCACCTGCACATAACCACCAATCTCTTTGAAGGTTTCACGGCGGAACAACTGGCATGCGCCGGAAACGTGTTCCGTCGCCGTAAAGCGAAAATCGTAAGAGGTCGTCCCTTCCACAAATGGGGTTCCTGCTACACCAAGCTTCGGGTCCGCGGAAAACTTGCCCAGCAAGAATTCAAAATAGTCCGAGCCGAACGTGATGTCTGCATCGAGGTTCCCGATAATGTCGAACTTCTCGCAATGCACTTTTTCCCAAGCCGAGTTGAAACATTGGACCTTCGCGGCGAAGTGACGCTCTCCACGCTCGGGCAACCGGATCAATTCGATCCAGGAATATTCGGTCATGTACTTCTTTACGATTTCGTCGGTGCGGTCTGTCGAGCCGTCGCTGACAATCATCCATTTCCGTGGAAGTACCGTCTGCGCGACAACGGATTGGATGGTTTGCTCTATGAACCCTTCTTCGTTTCTCGCCGGGGTAATCAGAACGTAGCTCAATGCTTGTGCGCCCATGGGCGGGTTTCCTTCTACGACGGTTTGCCTCACGCCTGAAAGCGCAACGCGAGTGTCAACAGTCTGCGTTTGATACAAGCCACAAGCGATTTCAGGCACTGCTCCGGTCAAAGGATCCTGGTGCTGTTCTCCAACTTCATGGATCCGAAGCTGGACACCGGGCAGATCATCATCGGACCCGACCCCGATCTTCGCGCGCAGCGACGAGGCGCTCAAACTGAACTCCTCAAAAACAGTCGACCGCCGCTTTCGGAACCAGGCGACTGCGTTCCCGGCCGTTGTGAGCCAGGCTCCCCGCGCCTTAAGTTCCGCCACCAGGTCCACATAAACGTCCCCCCAGAGCCTTTCGGGGGCGATGCTCCGGTCATGCCAATTGACGGTGAGACAACCGCCGAACCGCACGGCATCATCGATCATGCGCCCCACCCGCTTCCGAGCCCCACCGGCGGAAAGGTAAAGATAGCGCGGGAAAAATAAGGCAGTATCCATCACGTGCATCGGTAACTCGATCAGGTGATTGGCTCCCAGAGGTCTGTACGCCTGCATCGTGCCCGAGCGATAACCGATGGTTTCGTTGTAGCCGACCGTGGAATCGTAGCTGGCTCCTGCTCTATCAAGAGTTATGGGCGACTGTTGATCAAAATACAGCCAGTGCATTCGCACGCCGATTTCTTGCCTTCCCGTGACTCGGCGAATTTCTTCCAGTTCATCGCTGGCTCCCGACTTGTCCAGCCACGCGTCGATACCGTGTGCTCCGACCTCGCAGCCGGCGGCCATCAATTTCCACAGCTGACAGGAGATGTCAGCGGCACGGTACCGGGCCGCGCGAGCCCTGGGCGCCCTGCCCTGCCGAGTCCGCCCGGGGCGTCCCTCGAAAGGAATGACAAAAAAGGATGAGGGTGCTTCCTCTTCGATCACAAGGTACTGGTCGAGATCGGACCAGCAATCCCGGGCCAGCCCGAGATGCACGAATGGCACCTTCACCGCCGCCACCCAATTCTTCCAAAGGTTGCGCCAGAGCAAACGGCCTCGGAGCACGTCGACGAGCGATCCCCAGACGGCCCGATACAAAAAGCCAAACATCGTGCGGTCAAATTTGTGCCGCCGCATCATGGGATGGTCCACATCGTGCGTCAGGCAGGCAATGAAACGATACCCGTCCGGGACAGGCGGAATCTCGGCCAGTGCAACTCCATTCGTGACGATCAAGTCCCGCAACATGGCAATATGCAATTCCAACGCTGGAACCGCGGCGTTGATGGCGGGTTGCCCGGTTGTCAACAGGGTGCGAACCTCGGCGAACAGGTCATAGCCGATTCGAACTGCGTTCCTGCCACTGGGCAGGCGGCGGCACACCGCGATCTCCGAAGACTCGGCAACAGGCGAGAATCCGCAGTTCTTCGCGAAAAGTATGTGGTCCCCGTAAATCGGAATTTGAGATCCGTTGTATGGCAAGGTGCAAGCGTCATTTGCATGCGCAATCATCTGATCGTTTGCGGCCGTATCACACGGCAACTTCCGCCCGGCGTAAATCAGAGTCAGCTGCGCGGCATTCTGATCGAAGCTCCCATCCCCGGCACAGAGTATGACTTCGTACCTCCGATGAGGCTGACAGAACTCCCACGGAGTCTTGAAGAGTTCGAAGAACTCCCGGACCACAGCGTGTTCGGACGAGTGTGCGATGACACCGATCATTGGCGAATCAATAATTGGATGGATTGGCTCGAATTCGAGGTCCGCATACGCCTACCGCGCGGGACTCACAGCTTCGAAGCGAAGAAAAAGGTGAGCAAGGGCCTTGAACATGGTGGCCTGGCCCCAATGGAGCATCGGGGTTTTGGCCGTGATGAAAGGATACTTGCGGTAATAGAAATAACCCTTCGGGTCCCGCATGCTTCCGATCGCCCACGTAGCCACCTTGGCGCTTAGTTCGAGGCATTCCGTATCCCGGTCAGAAAAGAGAGCCAGGGTGTCGATCGATTGCGCCACACACTGAATGTCCACCGGGTAAGTTCGCGAGCGGTAATACTTTGGGCGACCGTTCTCTTCAAAGAAATGGTTCTTGTAGAAGTTCAGCCCACGACTCAGGTTGGGACGAAACTCTTCGTCGGCACTCGATTCAATGTAGCAATTCAAGCTGTCCAGGTTGTACCCAGTGTGGAAATTGTCGATCCAGTGATACTTAGGCTCCTCGGCATACCACCACGATCCATCGGACGATTGCCTCGAACAGCTATATTCCATTGCGGAGCGCGCGACTCGCCGATACGCGCCGTTTCCGTTCTGCCTCGCTACCCGAGCCAAAAGGCTGGCACCCAGCATGTTGGCATTGTGAATTGAGCTCTGCACGTCGGCCAGGTAGCTTATACATTCGCCGTGGCCGGTTCGTTCACGGGGCAAATCAAGAATCCAGTTGCACGCGCTTTCCGCAATTGCAAGAAACCACCTGTCTCCGGTCATCTCAAAAGCTTCCATGTAGGCGTGGCCGATCAAACTCGTCCAGACAATAATTGGATCGTTGCGGGTGTACCCACCACCACGGGAAACAAAATCAAAATGATTGCTCCAGCTGTGATGCTCGAATCGTGCCACCTTGTGTGTGTCGAGCCATTCCAGGCAACGCCGCGCCTTCTCCAGATATTGTGGCCGCTGGGTGGCGCGATAGAGTGTCAAGTATCCATGTGCCATATAACCCTGGCCCTTTGTGGAATCCTGGGGCCGCACTCCCATCACCGGCCGGAGGTTTATGGGACATTGCCGGATCAACTGCATAAGCAGACGTTCCGCCAATTGGTTGCCCATTGCCAGCGGCCTGGCCCACGAAGATAAACCGTCAAAGGGTTCGTAGCCGCGATAGTTTCGGTCCTCCACCCACTTCTGAAGGCTCTCCAGTGAACGTTCAACCTGCCACACACTTATCGGCCTTGGGCTCTCGCGCTTCCCGTCCGACTTTGCGACGGTACCTGTAGCCATGCCGCTCACACTCCCCTTAGAAGCCCGCTGACCATTCCCACAAATGTTGCTCTCTCTGCCTGCCAGGTATGCGCCAAATAGACCCGCTGGCCGCGCTCCGCAGTTTCTGTCGCCTGGCGAGAATTGAAATGGACGTATTCGATTTGTTTCGCCAGATCGCCAGCATTGCCCGCCTCGAAGAACAGGAGCGACTCTGAATTGAAGTAGTCTTGAATCCCCGGCGTCCGCGGGGCTATTACCGGCTTGCCCAGCGCCAGATACTCGAAGATCCGAGTCGGGGTGTTGACATCCGTAAACGGGTTACGCTGGTTGGGAATGATTCCAACGTCGCAAGTCTCGATTTCAGCAACCAATTCCTCCAACTGCATGGGCCCGAGATAGCGAATACAACTTTGCAGGCCCAGGCTGCGGGCGTTCTGCATCACTTGTTCTAGAAAAGGAGTGCTGGCTCCGCAGATCTTGAGTGTCGCACTCGGGGCTGTCTTCCTGACACGCGCCAGCGAATCCACAGCAATATCCAGCCCGTTTCGTTCGACGAGCGACCCGTGATACATGATCACGAGCGGCTTGCCCGAAGCGCTCTCGGATATGGGATAGGAGCGCGCGGACCGGTACGGAAAGATTTTTCCGTCCGGCGAATTCATAACGATTCCCACTTTCTCGGCGCGACAGCTGCGCCCGGCGAAGATCCGTTTGCAGGCAACATTTACGGTAATCACCAGATCCGCGCATGCCATGCTCCATTTCTCCAGCTGGCGAACTACTCGAACAGCAAGACTGTTCTGGTTGAGGGTGAAAATCGTCGTCATGAGTTCGGGCATTGGGTCGTGCATATCGAGGATCACTTTGGCACCAAGTGCTTTTGGCAGCAGCGCGCTGAAGACAAGAACGTCTGGCATGTTGTGGATGTAGACCAGATCGTACCTTCGCCGGAGCGAGCGCCAGGCGAGAATGCTCGCGGACATGAGAATGAAGGAGCAATACTGATAAATGTACGAGAGCCTCCCTCCGCGAGAATGCCTGATGGGGATACGGATGACCTCCAGGCGATCCAGGTGTTCACGCCTTGGCAGCTTTTCACTTGCCTCGCAAATCAAGTCCACATGCATTCCTTCATCAAGAAGCGCCTCGGCAGCGCGCCGGGGCCGCGGGTCGGCAGGATATGAAGAGAAGACCAACATGCCCACCCGCTTTCCGCGAAGGCCGGATCTGGCTTCGAGAAACAGATCTCCGGAGTCTGCCTGATGCAGCCTGGTCGGGCCGGCCGCCAGTGTCGTGACGCGATCGGCGGCGAGGTTAGTTGTTACTTTCATGTTCCCGACTAGACTGCAACTTTCTCAACACTGACAAGTGAACGCACTGGCATCTCGACATCCTCATGCGGTTTGTTTCGCTCGAGCTTCAGTCGGTTGGAGGCCTGAATCGCCTCGCGCATGACGGACCCCTTAAAGCTGGTGAGAATTTCGATGTTCGGCATGACACAGTGACCGCCGATGAGTCCCGGAAAGTACTTAACCGGCGGGAAGAACTTGATTCCGTCGTAAAAAGAAATAATTTCCTCGTAATGCTGGCCGGATTGGTCGCAATATCTTTCCAATTCCTGCGCCCATGCAATCATTAAGCCGAAGTAGGTAGTCTCGGCGAGCTTGGCTAGTTCGGTTGCCTCCGGCGAGGAAAGCGTTCTCGTCTTCAGCCCTATTGCTTCGAAATGTTGTGCGGCCTTGGCAGCCGATGCGGAATCGAGTGCACCTAAAAATTTGGTATAGCAGCGAAGGTCGTCCAGCATGCGGGCATGCTTACCGCGCACCGGGCTGTTCACTACGTCGGTGTGGGAGCGCTCGGCAATGGCTCGCGTGGTCCCCACCGCCACCGTGCTGTTAACCACTGTCAGAGCAGGCTTGAAGCACTCGATATAACGGGCCGTTTCCCCGACAAAGTCTTCAATCTGGAATGGGTAGCAGATATGCAGCACTTCAACCTCGTCGACCGGCTCTACTGGCAAGAGATCAACGCCGACTACCTCGTGATGCTCGGAAATGAGCTGCAGCAGGGGCTTGCCTATCTCACCGAGTCCAACGACCACATCCCTTTTGTCTGTTCTCACAGCCTTTAAGCTCCTCAAATAAAATGACGATCGGGTGATAAAAATCCGCTCTGTACTGCCTCCACGCGGCGTAGGTGCGACGCTTCTGCTTCCGGTTCAACGGGTGGGCGGTGCGACTTGCTGGCAAGGAACTCAGCAACCGTTCGTACAACTCGTTGCTGCTGGTCGGGCCGCAACTGCGGGAACATCGGCAGGGAGACGATCTCGCGCGCGGCTCTTTCGCAAATTGGGAAATCGCCTTCCCGATAGCCCAGATGCTGGTAAGCCTTCTGTAAATGCAGCGGGATCGGATAGTGAACGCCGCTCCCGATGCCCTGATAATTCAGAAACGCCGTCAGTCCTTCGCGATCGTCGGTCCGCACCACATAAAGGTGGTGTACCGCATGGGACCATGTGGGCTCGTGCGGCACCTTGACCAGGTTGCCTTCCGCTTCGAACAGACTCCGGTACTCTGTGGCACGCGCCCGCCGCTCCTCGTTCCACTTGTTCAGATGTTGTAGTTTGACGCTAAGGATTCCGGCTTGAATTGCATCCATCCGACCGTTGTAGCCTTCGATATCGTGGTAGTACTTCCTGGCTTGACCGTGATCGCGCAGAAGACACACTCTTGCAGCGAGTGCCTGGTCATTGGTGGTGACGGCGCCGGCCTCGCCGCATGCGCCCAGGTTTTTGCCAGGATAAAAGCTGAACGCCGCGGCCTGGCCGACCGCCCCGGCACTAAGCCAGCAATTCTGCTTGCGCGAAAAATATTGCGCTCCATGAGCCTGGCAAGCATCCTCCACCACGGTTAGACCGAAACGCTCCGCCAACTCGAGGATGGCATCCATGTCGGCCATTTGTCCGTAGAGATGAACGGGAACGATCGCGGCCACCGGACGTCCACTACGCCGGCTCACGAGCTGACCAGAGCAGTCTTTCGTACATTTCTGCTCTAGGTACTCGCGAAGCTTTTCGCAATCCATGTTGTAGGTGTGCTCTTCGATGTCAACCAAATCGGGTAGCGCACCCGCTTGAGAGATGGCCTCCGTCGTCGCAATAAAAGTATGGGGAACCGTGACGACCACGTCTCCGGTGCGGACACCGGCGGCTATCAAGGCGAAGCGCAGGGCGTCGGTGCCGCTTCCAACTCCAACACACCGTTTTGTGTCGCAGAAACAGGCGAACTCCTGTTCGAACTTCTCCACCATCGGGCCGCCAATGAACCCAGCGCCACTCAGCGCGCTGCGGAAGACAGCAACTAGTTCTTGTTCCAATTCTCGATGCGGTGCAATCAGGTCGAGAAAAGGAATCGGCTGCAGACTTCTCGTCATGCGATCCTCGCTTCAGGCGCAATATATCGAAACATCCGGGCCGGATTTCCCGCAACAATAGCGTTGGGCGGAACGTCTTTCGTGACCATGCTGCCTGCCCCGACGATCGCGTTCTCGCCAATAGTCACACTCGAGAGAATGGTTGAGCCGGAACCTATGGAAGCTCCGTTCTTGATTCGGGTACGCTCCACTTTCCAGTCGGATTCGGTTTGTAACTCACCGTTCACCGCTGTAGCCCGCGGATAGGAGTCATTGATGAAAGTAACTCCGTGTCCAATGAAGACGTTGTCTTCGATGGTTACGCCTTCGCAGATAAAGGTGTGGCTCGAGATCTTGCAGTGCTTTCCGATGCAGGCGTTCTTCTGCACCTCCACGAAGGCTCCTATCTTGGTCTCGTCTCCGATCTCGCATCCATAGAGATTGATGAAGCTGGAAAGCCGTACGTTCTTTCCCAGCTTGACGTCCGGAGCGATACACGCGTAGAGGTTCACGCTGCAATCACCTCCTCGTTCCGAATTTCCACCATTGCGCCTCGGTTCTTGACCGACAGGTTCGCTGCTTCCAACATCTGCACCACCCGCCAACCTGCTTTCCCATCGTTGATTGGCGTACGGTTGCTGTTAATGCACTCGGCAAAGTACTCCAGTTCCTTCTTCAAAGCTTCGGTATGCTCTATCTGAGGAGCCCACATGTCCCCCGTCCGGTATTTCACGAGGATTTCGTAAATACCTTCGCTGTTCGTTGTCTTATCCACGCCTCTGTCATAGACGCGGATCTTTTCATCTGCTTCCAGATCGTTCCACACCATCATTTTCTTTTCTCCGCCGATGAGGGTGGTGCGGATCTTCACCGGGGACAACCAGTTCACGTTCACGTGCGCAATAATGTTGTTAGGGAAGTAGAACGTCAGGAAGGCAACGTCTTCCAACCCGTTGAGGTGCTTCTCCGCCGTCGCGACGACACCCTCAGGCTTCACCCGGATGAGGTAATCCATAATGGAAAGGTCGTGGGGGGCAAGGTCCCAGATAACGTTGACGTCGTGCTGGAAAAGGCCGAGATTCACGCGAGTGGAGTCGTAGTAATAAAGGACGCCCAATGTGCCATCGTCGATGAGTTGGCGGATTTTCTTTACTGCCCCGGTGAACAGGAAGGTGTGGTCCACGGTGAGTTTGAGATTCTTCTGCTCCGCTAAGTTGACCAGTATTTCGGCCTGGACGGAGGAGAGTGTGAAAGGCTTCTCCACAAAAACGTGCTTGCCGCTGTTCAGTGCCTGCTTGGCCAGTTCGAAATGAGTCCTGACAGGCGTGACCACCGCTACGACATCGATGTGCGGCGACTCAATCAGTTCCTTGGAGTCGCACGTTATCTTGATTTGCGGGTAGGCCTGCTGCACACGTCGGAGTGCATCGGATCGTTGATCGCATACCATCACCACCTGCGAAATATCGGCATTGTTGAAGTTGCGCACGATATTCGGCCCCCAGTATCCGTACCCGATAACGCCTACACGAATCATGGTTCACCTTTTGCCTTCAGAACAACGTTCGTCAGCCGCCCGGCTGCCGAGTCATTTAAGTGGAATTGTCAGGAGAAGAAACAAGTGGAGTGCCTGTCAGTACGCCCCGTCGCCGGCCACCGCCGCACCCGGCGTATGCGAGAGAATGTTTAGATCCAGCCACAGGGATGAAAACCGGGTGTAGTGCAGGTCCAGGCGAACCATGTCGTCGAAGCAGGTGCGGCTTCTGCCGGTCACCTGCCATAGACCTGTAATCCCAGGCTTCGCTTCGAGCAACCGGCGCCGGTGCCAGAGGTCATAGACGGCCACTTCATAGAGGAGTGGAGGGCGCGGACCGACCAACGACATCTCGCCGGTCAGCACATTCCAGAACTGCGGGAGTTCGTCCAAACTGGTTCTCCGCAGGAACCGGCCCACCAGAGTTACCCGCGGATCATTCTGAATCTTGAACACTCCGTCTTCGGGTATCCGCACATTACCGGCGATCAGGTTCCTGACGTACCGCTCGTGAATCTCCGTTTCGGCGTAGACCCGCATCGAACGGAATTTCAGGAAAGTAAACTGTTTTCCAAAGCGGCCGACCCGCTTCTGCCGAAAGAGAACCGGGCCTTCGGAACTCAACTTCACAGCGATTGCGATCAGGAGAAACAAAGGAGAGAGAGCGAACAGTGCCAAGCCGCTCAACGCCAGGTCGATGAACCGTTTGCCTGTCCCGTGCAGCCACTTGGAATTCTGACGAGGTCGCAACTCTGGATAAAGTTCCGGGTCGATAACCCCCGCGGGTCGCTTCTCTGACCAATCCTCCGGGAACACGTGGTAGGAGATCTTGATCTTGTCGCTTCTTTCCCGTCCGAGCTGTCTCTCGAGTCCGGAAGAAATCTTGGCAACAATCGATTCAACGGAAGCGTTTAAATGCCCGCTGTTTCCCAGTTCCGTGAAAATTATTCCCAGCACAGAAACGTCGCGATACCAGCCGGTGGTGTCAGTTTCACGAACGAGAGATCCCAATTTGGTCACAATCTCGTGAACAACCGGCTTCGGGTGGTGGCTATTGAGTTCGCTCAAACCCTCGATGTCCATTAACAGCAGAACGAACGGCTTCCGCGAACGTTCAGTGCGCTTCCGCTCCAGGCTGAGGCCGCGTGTAAACCGCGACTCCGTCATCAGCATGCAGTGGCCGCAATCGCAACCGGATGTGCAACGAGATGCCTGTTGAAGTGTCATGTGCTTGCGCATATCGGTTCGACCGGGGAACGGGCGGGGTAGTCAGGTCTTCTCGTGGAATACTCGATCACTATTGTGGCCGGCTACTACTTGGTCGCACCGGTATGCTTGGGTCCCTTGTAGTAATACTGGCTATAGAGACTGCTATGTACTTCCCGAGCGTCGTTGAGCACAACGCCAATCACTTTCGGATTGTCGAGCGTCTCCAGCCCCTTTTGCAGCGCCGCTTTCGGCGTCTTTCCCTCCCGAACAACAAGCAACAACCCGTCGGCCTGGTGGGACCAGAAACTGATATCGGCTGTCGGCAACAGCGGCGGCGCGTCAATGATGATCCAGTCGAAGCAAGAGGTCAGCCCTTTGTACAGTGCGAGGAAACGTGACGACTGCAAAATGTTGGCGGGGTTTTCCGGCGCCGACCCTGCAGGCAGAATCCACAACTGCAAATCATCGAGCCGGTAGATAAACCTGCTGACCGGTTCATCGACCGACGCCCATTCTCCGATGCCATTCAGTGATTCAATGCCCAGGTACTCGCCCAACACCGGCTTCCGCAGATCGCCTTCCAGAATCAAGATCTTCTCTTTTGTGTTTTTTGCCAGGCAGACCGCCAGGTTCATCGCGGTCGTTGTCTTTCCTTCGTTGGGTGCCGCGCTGGTGACGACTAACGTCTGCAGTTGACGCCGCTCCCGCAGGTTCCGCAAGCGCGCGCGCAGCAACCGGAACTTCTCCGCCCCCAGGCTGTTGCAAGTGGTCAAGGTCACCACACGGCTTTCCTCCCTGATGGCGGGAAGAAAACTCTTGATCTCACCCCACGCCATTTCGGTGCTGGGCTGATCAATCACCGGTTCTGCCGGCGTTGCAGCCGAAAGAAAGGTGTCGGGGTCCAACATTGTTGGGGTTACGCCCCCTTCTAATGCCGACCTGCGGAGTGCTTCGTAGACGCGGCTCATACGATCTTAGCTCCCTTGTCCGAAGATGTGTGCCGCACTTGAGTGTCGCGCACCACCCGCTCCAAAGCTTCCACCCACTCAAGCACGAACTGTGGAATGGCGCCTCGTTTATTGGCCGCCGCCGACATGCTGATTGGCGCCGTGCTCAGAACATTCAACCGCAGGTCCTTCGCTACTTCTTCGATTACCTGCGGGCGAACAGTTTGCGCCTCCGCTGCATACGCAGCGATCAGCGCATTCTCACAAACCGTGTTAATCAATCTCGGGATTCCCCTCGAATAGCGATAAACACTGGCAATCGTTTCTTTCGGAAACATCGTGGCGGCGTGTGAGTTCGCGCCCGCCCGCTGCAACCTCTGCAGGATATAGCTCCTGGTTTCTTCTTCTTGCAGGGGCTCCAATTGGCAGCGCAACGCGATCCGCTGCTTGAGTTGCCGCAGGTCCGGCGAGTCCACTTTCAGGTCCAGTTCCGGTTGTCCTACCAGAACAATTTGAAGCAGCTTCTGCTGCGGCGTTTCCAGATTAGTCAGAAGGCGAATCTCTTCGAGAAGTTCCATTTCCAAGTGTTGTGCTTCGTCCACGATGAGCACTGTCGTTGTGTTCCTTCGATAGCGCTCAATCAGGTAGTTGTTCAACTCCAGCAGCAACGATCCCTTATCCTGACCGGCAGCCTTGATCCCCAGATCGACGACGATGTAACGCAGAAATTCCAACGGTGACAGGCAGGGATTAAATATGTTGGCCGATGCGATCTTTTCACGGCGCAATAGCTCCAGCAGGCAACTGACCAGCAGGGTCTTTCCTGTCCCCACCTCGCCGGTCACAACGATGAAGCCTTTGTGCCGCAACACGCCGTGCAGGATCGACGCCAGCGCCTCGTCATGCCGCGCCGTGGCGAACAGAAAATAGGGATCTGGCGAGAGCTCGAATGGGTTCCGGGTTAGGCCGAAGAACCTTTTATACATCTCTCACCCGAACAGAAACGTTGTGGCTAAGCCGGCAGCTACGAGCACCACCATCACGCTTAACGCCCCTTTTTGCAGCCACTCGCTGCGGACCTGCTGATCTTCCTCCAGGGCTGTGGTCAGGGGAGGAATCTCCGCCAGCAGGGGTGCCGATACGATCGTCGCCAGTTCTTCCTTCGAATAAATGCGGTCATCGACCATCTCGGCTCCGACCAGCACCGCCATGCCTACCATCAATCCGGCGGCCAAGCCGATCAAATCCAGCTTCAGGCGGTTTGGAGAGAACGGCTTCTGCGGCGTATTCGGAGGATCCAGCACCTGGAACTGTTCGCCTTCCTGCTGCTTCTCCAGATCAGTTGCCATTTCCGACTGATCGCGTTTGCCCAGCAATTGCTCGTAGTTTTTTCGCGATTGCTCATAGTCACGAGTCAGGCCTGCCATTTGCTGTTCACGAACCGGAGTCATGTCCAGCCTTGCCTGGTTTCCCGCGATCCGCTTCTGTAAGTCTTGCGTGACATGCTGGCGATTTTCGATCTCCACCTTATTGGCTTTGAGCTGGCTCTCCACTTCCATTTCAGCAGGGCTGCTCGGATAGCTTGATTCGTCGCTGGCTCCACTCGTGGGAGGGGACGCGATTCTCGCCTCCGCCTGCTGCTTTAGCTTCTCCGTCTTCGCAATTTGATCTTTGATCTTTCGGATATCCGGATGACGCTCGGTATAGTGAGAACTAAGGTCGGCCAGTTGGGCCCGTAGTCGCCCAAGTTCGCGGTCGAGCGCAGGAGGAGAGAGCGCGCCTGAGGTGTCGCCTGGTCCGACGGTGGGTTCCAGAGAACGCCACTGTGTTCGTAGCGTGTCCAGGTAAACCCGCTGTTGTTTGGCTCGTCCCAGCATGTCGGTCTCCTGCTGGAGTTGTGCCTGCAGCCCCGCTAAGCTCAGCAAATTGTTCTGCACCTGCTCTGGCAACTGGCCGAGATATTGGCTCTTGAATGTTTTTACTTTTGCTTCTTGTTCAGCCAGAGCTCGGCCGGCATCCGTTACTTGGGCGGCCAGGAACTGGGTGGTGTCTGCTGACTGCTGATGCCGCGCCTTCAGGTTCTCATCGATGAATAAAGATGTGAGCCGGGACGTGACCTTCTGGGCCAGCACAGGGTCGTTCGACATGTAGGCCACGTTGAAGGCCGTCACGGTGCCGCTCCGGTTCGGGGCTTGTACCAACTCCACCTCGATGTCCTTACGCATCCGTTCGGTGAGTTCATCTCCGGAGACTCGCGTTCGCAAGCTGGGATAAAGGTTGAAGTCTTGAATGATAGTCAACAAACGTGCACGGCTAAGGATCTGCTGCGCCGTGTTCTGGAGCCGGCCCTGAAAATCCGCCGAAACGTTCGAGACCACGTATTGCTCTGGGACCGTCTGTTGCTCAACCAGAATCACAGCTTCCGAACGGTATACCGCAGGCCGAAACCAAGCCACTGCCCAAACAGCGAGCCATATCCCGAAGGCGGGTAAGGCGAGCCACCAGCGCCGCCGGCACAGCACCCGCCACTGCTTTTTCCAGTCTGTTTTTTCCAGAGACGAATCGTCGAGAACGTCGGCCATGACTACCTCCCAAGGGGACGCGACAAAGAGTAGGCGAGCGAAATCCAGACGCGATTGCGACTCGCGGACACAGCAGGAGACGCGGAATATGTGTACTCCAGCTGATAGCGTCCGTAGCGCAAGCCACCCAGCAGATTGTCGGTCAGAACACAGTCGAGGCCGACGTGACCGAGCCAGGTGTGAAAAGGGGCCGAACCGTTGGCTAAGTTCAGAGGATCGTTTTTGGCGTATCCCAGAGCGCCGATGGCTGTCCATCTCTCGGTCAGACGCTGGTGGATATTCGCATCGATCTGCTGCAGATTCACGGCCTGCGCCAGTCCGCCGCCATCACTGGTTTGGCGCAGGTAGCCGAGACGGGCACTCGTGCGCTTTCCCTGCCATGACAAGTCCGCTCCCCCGGCAATGCCCCAGCGCCCCGTCGGGCTCGTGGAACTCGCAAGGGCTGTAACAGGTACCACCGCATCCGGAATCGCACTTGCGGTTCGCTCCGGGCCGGCCCAGATTGAAAACCTCATCTGGGGTCCAGTGGAGACCGAATAAAAGAATAAAGTCCGATTCACATCCGTTCGATTCCCCGGATCGAAAAGTAGCCGTTGAAAGTTATAAGTAACCCCTGCCCAGTGCCGGCCCGAGAACTGGCGCGCGTAAAAAGCGTTCCCGCCCCACGCGGCAGAATCAATCAGCCCAGTCACCGGGCTCGTGGAACCTTCCGGCGCGTTGTACGTCACGGAATGGAAATCTCCGCTCGCTCCAACCAGACTGCTTGCACTGAACTGATATGTGAGATCGAGGCCTGTCGCGTTAGCTGTACGATCCGCCAGAGGCGTGACCCCGAACGGGTTCGGCTGTTGTAGTGGACCCGGGCCAACCACCGATGAGCCGCCTAGCCGATCGGAAAAAAGACTGTTGGCTTTCACGAAATTCTCGTGGATTTGTGCGGTTACGTGCGGACTCAGACGATAGGCAAACAACAGTTGCAGATTCTGGGCTGTCTGATTTCTCTCGACAACTCGTTGATTAATGGTGAGACCCAGGCTGTACTCGAAGTTCAGGTTCCAACGCTCACGAGTCTGGCTGATCTCGATCCTGGGCAGAATCAGATATCCCACGTCGCCCAGGTGGTTGCTCGGTGTGATCAGGACGTTGTCATCGTAGCCGGTGTCGAGTTGCAGACTTCCCGTCACGAAGTTGCTGCGTGGAGTTTCTGAAGAAAACATCAAGGGCATTTGCAAACCGCTCACCGGCATCGGCGGCGTCAGATCGGAGGTGTAAGACGGATCCGGGCCAGTGGCTGCCGGTGCAGCCGAATGCTCGTGCTGCGCCCGTGCGAGAATTGCCGGAAAGACCATGCAGACTGCGAGAATGGTGCGGCATTTCATATCGCACCTCAGGGAACCACGATAGTATCGTTCGTCTGCAGCGCTACATTCTGCGTCGAACCGGTTCCTTTCACCACGTCCTTATAGTTGAAGGACAGACGGGTCTGGCTGCCGTCGGCAGCGCGGCGCAGCACGTACACATCTTTCCGTTTGGCGAAATCGCGAAAGCCGCCGGCCATCGCAATCGCATCCAGCACAGTCGTCGCATCGGCCAGCGGGTAGGAACCCGGCTTCATCACCATGCCAAGCACATTAAATTTCTGACTCTTGATCTCCTGTACGATCACAGTCACTTCTGGTTCTGAAATGTAGTCCGTCAATTTCGAGCTGATCTCGGTCTCCAACTGTTTCGCAGTGCGTCCGCCGGCCTGGATCTCCCCAATCAGCGGAAGAGAAATTCGTCCATCGGATCGCACCGGAACGACCCTGGAGACTTCCGCCTCTTTCCAGACATTGATGGCTAAAATATCTCCCGTCCCGATGATGAACTCTTTCTTCACCGCGTCGGCCGCGCTTGGAACAATGCTTGTTATTCCAACCGCCGCGCTGGTGGATTTTCTATCGGTCGGGTTGTTTGCGGACTTGTACGTTTGGCCCGGCACGACCAACGCGCAACTCAGCAGGAAGAGGATTCCCAGCAACCTAACTCGCGGAATCTTATTCATGGCAGCCCTCCCGTTCCCACCCTCACAACCAAGGCCGCGGATCAGCCGTCATACGTTCCGCTGCGTTTTGCCCAACGTTGGAAGTCGAGGTCCGTACCGGAACCACATCGCTCGCCTCAACCTCCACAATCATCGAGCGCATGATCAGATTGACTGAGATCACCAGTCGGCATCTGTTTTGCCGGCGCAGCAGGATTCCGGTCATGCCTTGCAGCGGACCGTTCCGGATCTCCACTCGTGTTCCGGAGGTCAGATAGGGGTACGGCTCCGCGAGTACACCCTTGCTGAGAACGTCGATCAGCTTGCTGACATCGACCTCGGGCAACGGATACGGCAGGCGGTTAAACCCGACCAGCCGCACAAGGCCCGGAACTTCGATCACGCGCAAGCGGTCTCGCAGCGCGATGTGCACAAATATGTAGCCGGGGAAAAGTGGCAATCGGACCCGATGACGGCCGTTCTTCCATCGACGCATGGTCTCGTAAAGAGGCAAAAAATGCTCGACATCTCTTTGTGCGAAATGTTCAGCCACCCGCTTTTCGTGCCGAGCGGCCGTATACCCCGCGTACCAGAGCGTCTCGGTATAAGAGTCTTTTTCTGCGACCGAGCTCCGCTCAGGATCGGTCGTAATCAGCTGTGCGGCTGTGCTCCGGATACAGCTTCGCCCCGTCAGTTCGAGATCCATATACTTCCTAAACTACTGAACACCCTGAACTTACATCCAAAAGCGTCGGATAACATCGAATTGCTTCTGGCTAGTCTCTTCGTCGCTCGCTTCGTGCTGGCTGCCGCCGTTGCTACTGTCGGTGCCGAACGCCTTCTCCGGGGACGAGGTCTCAGGAAACCGCATCCGGAAACCCATGTCCGCAACCGCCGCAAAACCTGTTTCCTCAGACCGAACTACCCGCCCTTGAGTCCGCAGAGACGCGCCGGAGCGCGTTCCGCGCCGAGAGGGGAGGCGAACTTCCAGCTTCACTCCGGTTCCGGACAGCAATCTCTCCTTGGTCAGCACGAAAACTCCGCTTGAGCTGATGTCACGGGTGTAGCCTTCACATTGGACTGAGTCGGCAAGGGAGTGTTCCCAGGAAAAGGTCACGGACGCGCTCAATCGATATCGTTTGCTTTGTCGAAGGTCCACGGTTAGCGCCAGTCGATGAAACTGCTCGTCGCCAACTTAGCGAGAAAACATATTCGTCACAAGACCAACAAAGTCCCTTCACCAAAGGCACACCGGTGGCTCTGAAGACGACTCACAAATGAGGGTACCGAAGGGTTCGAAAAGGGGGGCACCGCGGTATCTCCATTCGGATACCGGGCCACAGTCATACTCTCCAAGAGAGGACTGAAGACGAGCTACCGCTGGTCATCGCTACGTGAGAACGAATTCGCTCCGGGGTACCGCCAGACGTTCGTTTTACGGCTGCACCAGCACTCTGCGATCAACTTAATAGGCACACCTGCTACATGGAACCGGAAGCAGCCGAGGCGCCGGGGGGACTTAGTGGCGCCAGTCCCAGACGGGCGCTCCTTTTGGGTCGCGTAGCACGAAGCTGTCGGTGCCTTTCGTTATTTCCCGCACCAGAAAAAGGTCGGCGCCGCCCTGCTTCGCTTTCGAACCGGTCATGCTGATCTCGTCTCCCTTGGCGAAACTCATGCCCATATCGTCCAAAAAAGTTTTTGGACACAAGTAAACGTCGATGGAGTTCGCGCCGTCCTTCACCATGAGGTGGGCAATTTCTCTCTCGCTGCCCTTGGCAGGGAGCTTGACCTCGTCCACGATGCCCTTGAGTTTGGTTTCGGCCTGGAGATCGTACTTTGGACCACTTTGAATCGCAGGTTGCTTTTTCTGAGCGCTGGCCAGAGGCACTATGGCGAGTGCAAAAAATATAACCAGGAAAACGGTGTGGCGGAAACGGCTTGAGCAGGTGAACTCACTTCCATCACGCATGGCTCCCCCTTCGTATGGAGGTACTCGAGAGTCAATCACCGGGAAATGAGTATGAACGCTATCGGCTCTCAGCCCTCATGGTTCGGTATGCCGGATGAAGCCAACTTGCGGCCACCATGGTACTTCATTCTTGAAGTTGAAGGGCCCTGGGAATTACCGGAGAGGGATTACCCTTAAGAGTCCAGTTCCGTTCGGTGATGGGAAGCTGCGCGGAAGGTTCAGCTTATAGTAACCGTCCGGAGCCGGAACCCTGTACGGTCAGTCGAGCGTTTATAATGCACCCTATTCATGCCACTCGCAGCCGGCCATCGACTTGGACCGTATGAAATTACGGTCCTGTTGGGCGCAGGTGGAATGGGAGAGGTTTACAGCGCGCGCGACACGCGTTTGGACCGTGTCGTCGCGATCAAAGTCCTCCCCTCACATCGCTCAGAGCAGGCCGACGCACGAGAACGCTTCCAGCGCGAGGCCCGTGCCATCGCATCGTTCAATCACCCCAATATTTGTCGGCTCTATGACGTAGGCGTTCAGGGGACGATCGAATACCTGGTTCTGGAGCTTCTGGAAGGGGAAACGCTGGCTGAACGTCTTGGCCGCGGCCCGCTCCCGCTGCCGGAGCTGTTGCGCTGCGCCACTGAAGTCAGCGACGCGCTCGATGCAGCCCACCGGCAAGGAATCGTCCATCGCGACCTGAAACCGGGAAACATCTTCCTGACGGTGCAGGGTGCTTCGAAAGTGCTGGATTTCGGAGTAGCGAAACTGCTCCATGCCTCGGAGGCCGAAACGGCAGTTGCAAGCCAAACGGCCTCAGCCGTCCTGACCGGCGCCGGGACGGCCGTCGGCACGATCGCGTACATGTCGCCGGAGCAGGCGCGCGGCGAAGAACTCGACCAGAGAACCGACATCTTTTCCTTCGGCGCCATGCTCTACGAAATGGCAAGCGGGAGGCCTGCCTTCCAAGGCAAGACTTCGGCGGTGGTTTTCAAGGCCATTTTGGATGAGACGCCAGCGTCTATACTCCAGCGCAATCCTATCCTTCCCCAACGATTGGATGAGGTGGTCAGTAAGGCGCTGGAGAAAGATCGTAATCTCCGCTACCAATCCGCCGCCGAGCTCCGCACCGACCTGCAGCGACTGAAGCGTGACAGCGAGTCTGGCACGACTGCACTGCCCACTGCCACCCCGCGAAGTTTTTTTCGGAGAGGCGCTGTCGTCGCCGCGCTTGCGGTAATCCTCCTATGCGCAGCCTCGGTCGGACTCTATCGCTATTTCCGCCAAGCGGAGCCGTCGGGTCCAACCAACTGGGAACAGCTGACATTCTTTACCGACTCCGCAGTTTACCCTGCGCTTTCTGCCGACGGACGCATGCTGGCTTTCATCCGAGGCAACGACGCTTTCTTTGGCCGCGGCGATCTATATGTCAGGATGCTTCCCTCCGGGGATGCGGTTCAGCTTACCCATGACGCGGCGGCAAAGCTGGCTCCTGCCTTCTCTACCGACGGCTCGCGCATCGCATATGGCACGGTGACTCCGTTTGACACCTGGGTAGTGCCGGTTCTGGGTGGGGCGCCCGAGATCCTTCTGCGCAACGCTTCCTCTCTGAGCTGGATCGATGGCGGCAATCGTTTTCTCTTTTCGGAAATCAGGCAGGGACTTCACATGGTACTGGTCGAAACCGACCTGTCTCGCGGGCACAGCCGGGACGTCTATGTCCCCCCTGGAGAACGCAGCATGGTCCACCACTCCTATCTTTCTCCAGATGGGCGCTGGGTGCTGATAGTGACCATGAACAACAAGGGCGAAATAGCGCCCTGCCAGGTGGTTCCGTTCCAGGGGACCGAAGAAGCCAGGGTCGTGGGGCCGGCGCAAGGAACCTGCCTTGCCGGCGCCTGGTCGTTAGACGGTAAATGGGTTTACGTAAACTCGAATCACGGCGGGCGTTTCCACATCTGGAGGCAGAGGTTCCCCGACGGGCTAGTACAACAAGTAACTTCCGGCACTACGGAAGAGGAGAACATCGCGATGAGCCCCGACGGGAAGTCGCTGCTGACCTCTGTGGGCGTGACGGACGATACCGTTTGGATTCACGACGCGGCAGGAGACCGGCAACTTTCATCGGAGGGCAACACGTTCCGCCCAACGTTCTCTTGGGACGGAAGCAAGCTTTATTACCGGATGCAGAGTGGGCAAAGTGGGGCTGACCTTTGGTCTAGAGACTTGAGCACCGGCAAAGCCGAGCGCGTGGCTTCGGGCGTCGCAATGCTGCCGGGGTCCGACCGTGGCTACTACAGCGTCTCGCATGATGGCAAACAGGTCGCGTACTCGATGGCGGATCAGAACGGAATCTCACATTTGTGGCTGGCGTCCACCGATCATCGCACCTCGCCGCGCGAAATCATGTCGTCTGCAAGCGAGGATATTCCCGTGATTCTGCCCAATGGCGACCTGGTCTTCCGCGCCATGGAAGACGGGCAACGTTTCATCTACCGCAGCAAACCGGACGGCAGCGAACGCCGGAAGATCGTTCCAGACCCTGTTCTGGAAGTGTACGCAACCTCTCCGGATGGACGCTGGATCGCGGTTGCGACCAAGAACAAGGATGAAGAGCAGCAAGCGATCATCACGGCCTATCCGCTGGACGGCGGCCCGTCCATTGCCTTGTGCAGCACGCTGTGCAGGGCTCATTGGGACATTGCGGGAAAGTTCTTCTACCTCAGTTTCCCCGCAACTGGGGCTGGTAGCTTCGCGCTGCCGGTGCCGGCTCGCGGAATTCCGGATTTCCCGCCCGGCGGAGTCGCCACAGGCGATGAACTGAAGACGGATAAGAGAGCAATCGCCATCCCCCAGGAAGTTGATTCTGCCATGGCACCGAATCATTACTCCTACACGCGCCATGACACGCGACGGAATATCTATCGCATTCCACTGCCGGACTAGACTCTGCAGACGCGCCTGGCCGGGCGATTGTCGCGCTCCCCAAGGCTCTGCTTCGCTTCAGCGACAAGAACAATCGCGGTACGGTTGAGCAGCGTCCCTTGCCCATCGGGGCCTCCTACAACTTTACCGCTTTGCCGGATTTCGCTGCTTCGTAAATGCCCATCATGATGGTCAGGTCGCGCAATCCTTCTTCCCCCGGAGTGAGCGGATCTTTGTTGTCCATCACGCACC
Organism: Terriglobia bacterium; assembly: GCA_963814725.1. Taxonomy (GTDB): domain Bacteria; phylum Acidobacteriota; class Terriglobia; order Terriglobales; family Acidobacteriaceae; genus JAIQFF01. The sequence continues at coordinate 1,081,653 of CAWFDY010000005.1, read as the reverse complement.
CTGACATGTGGTCCATCTCCAGCGCAAAGTGGTCGCGTACTGGAAGCAGGCGTTCTCCGATCCCGTTGTCAGTCTGCACCCGCATCCGCAAACCGGTGTAGCTTGTCGCCGGCTCGAGCTCGAACCATCCCTTCGTGCCAACGACCCGGTAGCGGTTTTGATTGGCAAAGCCGTAGCTGGATGTGCAATTGGCCAGGATGCCGCTGGGAAAGCGGAGCTGGAAATTAATTCCTTCTTCCACTTCCTTGAAGCGGATGTCTCCCGGCGTGCTGTACATCATGGCGTTGATTTCCGTCGGTTCTTCGCCGGTGAGATAGCGCGACGCGTTCAGTGAGTAGATTCCGATATCCATCAGCGATCCGCCGCCAGCGAGAGCCTTGTTGAGCCGCCATTGCGTTGGATCTCCGATATTGAATCCATGATCCGCGATAATGACTTTGGTTGGCCCGAACTCCTGCTGCCGCGCCATGCGGATTGCTTCCTGATTGTAAGGCTCATAGCGGCAGCGGTAGGCGACCATGAGTTTCCGATTGGCCTTGCGCCCTGCATCGATCATTTGCTGGCACTCCGCCGGAGTGGTCGCCATCGGCTTTTCCGAGAGCACGTGCTTGCCTGCCTGGTGTCCGCGGACGGTGTACTCGGCGTGCATTCCGTTGGGCAGCACGATGTAGATAATGTCGACTTCCGGATTGTCCTTGATCGTGTCGTAGTTCTGATAGTTATAGATATTCTTCGGATTCACTCCGTAACGAAGCGCAAGCTTGTTGGCCTTGTCGGGATGACCGCTGACCAGCGCCACCACCCTCGACTTTTCGCATTTCGCGAAGGCGGGAAGAATCTGGTTGATGGCAAGGCTGCCCAGACCAACAATGGCCCACCCCATTTTCTTTCCCGGCGGGTCCGGCACCTGTTGCGCCCAGGTGGTGTTCAAGAGCGTTCCGCCGAGGTTGGCAGCCACGAATCCCTGGCCAACCCGGGTGATGAATCCTCGCCGGGTGATTTCCTTTGAAAACAATTCAGACATACTCGAGTCCTCCAGTGAGCGGGCGCACGAACTGAGCGCGGCGACATTCTATAGCACGCGAGCTTCAGCGCGAAACGGAGACCTTTTTCCCGGCGGGGGTTCCATCCGGAAGACTTTGCGTCTACGGTGTAAGAGGCTTTATTTCCGCCGCCATCGGATAAGCCGGAAGTGCCGCACCGGGCGCAGGTTTTCCGTCAAAGAGTGCGAGCCCGGAACTCTTGAAGGCCGTGAGCTTACGGCAGCGGTTCTTTTGTCATCTCTCCATCTACCATGCGCCAGATGCTGAGAGGATTGTTGTCGCGCAATTCCTGTGGCAGGGTGGATTCGGGAAATCCCTGATAACACACGGGCCGGCAGAAGCGAAAAATCGCCTGAGAACCCACCGAGGTCGAGCGTCCATCAGAGGTCGATGGATAAGGTCCGCCGTGCACCATTGCATGGGAAACTTCAACTCCGGTGGGAAAGCCGTTGAACACCAGCCGGCCAACCTTGTTGGTCAAAATCGCGACCAGATCGCTGTATTCGCGGAGATCAGCCTCCGTGCCGTGGATGGTGGCTGTCAGGTGGCCGGCCAGACTGCGCGCCAGTTCCAGTACCTGTGCATGGGCGGAGTGCCGGACCAGAATCGTCGTGGGGCCGAAGACTTCCCCAGCCAGTTCGGGATTTTGCAGAAACGCGTCGCGATCGGCTTCAAATACCGCGGCTCCTACGCTGAACTCCTGTCCACTCTCATTCACGGCGTTCGGCGGCGCCGCCACCAGCCTCACACCTTTTTCTTTTTCGCGGCGAGCGGTGGCAGATCGATAGGCAGACCTGATGCCGGGCGTCAGCATGTGGAAGCGATTCGATTCGACGACCAGCTGGCCCAGCTTATCGATAAATTTTTCCGCGTCGGCATTTTCCGGAAGGAAGACGATACCCGGCTTGGTACAAAACTGGCCCGCTCCCATGGTCAGAGACGCATGCAATCCAGCCGAGATGGCGTCTCCTGTTTCGCGCAGCGCTCCCGGCAGAATGAAAACCGGATTGGTGCTCGACATTTCGGCAAATACCGGGATGGGCTCCCGACGTGCCGCAGCCAGATCCATCAGTGCCCTGCCGCCCTGGTGCGAACCGGTAAAGCCCACGGCCTTCACCAACGGATGCTTGACCAGGGCAACACCCACGCCGGCGCCGGAATCGAGCAGCAGGGAAAAGACTCCCTCCGGCAAACCGCACTCCCTAACACTCTCCCGCAACAACTGGCCGACAAGTTCACTGGTTCCGGGATGCGCCGGGTGTCCCTTGACGATGACGGGATTTCCAGCCGCCAGAGCTGATGCGGTGTCTCCCCCGGCTACCGAGAACGCCAGAGGAAAGTTGCTGGCGCCAAAGATAACCACCGGACCCAGCGCGTGCAGCATTGAGCGCATGTCTGGCCTGGGCGCTGGCTTGCGGCCGGCATCAGCCCGGTCGATGCGCGCCATGACCCACGAACCTTCTTCCACAACCTGCGCGAACAGGCGAAGCTGGCCGCAGGTGCGTGCCGTTTCGCCCTGCAACCGGGGCTTGGGAAGCGCGGTCTCCTGTTCGGCGCGCTCCACCAGCGCATCCACGGCACCTTCAATTTTGGCCGCGATGGTACGCAGGAACTTCCCTTTTTCGCGGCCGGATAGCTGGCTGTAAGTTGCGAAAGCTTCATTGGCCAGAGTGGCGGACAGATTTACTTCGTCAGACCCCGCCGGGAAGAAATCCGGCGGCAGCAGTTCGCCGTTGCGCGGGTTGGTGGCCCGGAAGGATGCTCCAACTTTGCTTGCGGAACGAAACCCAACGATCGATTGTCCTGAAATATTCAAACGGCTGCGCCTCCAACGACTTTGAACGGCTCTGGTGCGATTGTCACCACGATAGAGGCTGCTCCATCCTTGCATTTTTTGCAAGGGTGGGCACATTGAAGGCCTTCGCAGCGGTCGAGGGTGATCCAACCCAGACTACCGAGTTTACGGAATTACGCGATATTGCGTTTGGGCTTGGCGGCGCGAGGCGTGTTTCCCGTCTCTATACGGTTGCGTCCGGATTGTTTGGCGCGGTACAAGGCTCGATCGGCGGCCTGAATGACGTGTTCGACAGTTCGGGTCCGGCCCGTGGGTTCGGCGACTCCGATGCTGACAGTAACGGAAAGCTCGTGATTGGCCGCTTCGTCGCCGACGAGCGGAGGCGGAGTTCTTTTTCTGCTGGGAGTGGCGCGGCGGGGTTCGCCTCGGCGCTCCGCACTCCGGCGCTCCTGGTTACGAAAACTTTGTGCCCGGGAATCCTGATTGCGCGGATCCTGCTGCCGGGGGTTATGCGATCGAACCGTCACGCGCCGTTCCTGGCCGCCCCGTACACGAAAGGTGGAAACTTCGATCACGGAACGAAGCAATTCCAGATGGGGCATCGCCTCCCTTGCGGTCTTCCGGGGAAACAGGATGGAAAATTCTTCTCCCCCGACGCGATAAGCTTTGCCGCCACCGGTCACGCTGGCGAGCTTCGCCGCCACCATGCGCAACACCTGGTCGCCGGTTTCGTGTCCGTAGGTGTCATTAAATTTTTTGAAATGATCGATATCCACCACGGCGACAGCGTAGGGTTCCTCCAGGTACAACAATGCGTCATTGAACGCCCGGCGCGCTGGAAGCGACGTCAATTCGTCATGGTAAGCCAGAAAGTAAGAGTTCTCGATGATGGAACTGACCAAAATCAAGCCGGCAGTCGCGAAATAGGCGGTGGCAGCCGGGCCGAACGCACCGACTTGAAACGCCAGAAAAGTTGCCAGCAGCGCCCACAGCAAACCGCTTTCCGTGGGCTTGCGATAGAGCAGCAGGCGCACCAGCAGAACTCCCAGAGCGGCAGTGAAGGCCAGCAGCGCGAGCGCAGGAAGCGGCGTCCAGGACAGGCGCCCCAGGAAGCGGGAGTGCAGCAGCGCCGGACCAACGGTTCCACCCGGGCGGCAAAGAATGGCCACGAACACCGACTCAAAAAACAACAGGGCAAGCCGGGGAACGACCGCGGGAAAGACCAGACCGCGTTCGCGAAAGACGGAGAAGGCAATGAAGTTCAGCGGCAGCAGAAAAGCCACAACTTCGATCGCGATCCGTCCGGGTCCGATGGCGGAGCTGTGGCCAGCGGAAAAGAAATCCAGAGCACGCTGGGCCAGAAACAAAGTAAGCAGTGCAAACAGGATACGGCTGGAATGAAAACGCCAGGCCAGCAGGATGCCGGCGGCAAAAACGGAATAAAAGTAGAACTGGACGGCGGCCGCGGGGATGGAGCCGAAGGCGCCTTGAAAAATCACGCAAGCCGCCACCAGGAATATGCCTCCCGGCAGGGCCAGCGATTTCAGCGTTCTGGGACTCCAGAAATTCACGCTTGGGAAAATCCTTCCGGCAAAAACGGTTCAATGGCCGTCATTTGCATTATCGCTAAAGAGAGAGACTGCACGTGAGTGACCGTACAGGTTCCAGAGAGCGGGGAGTAATTCCCTTTTTGCTCCCTATTCCCTCCGCGGGAAGACGAGACCTTTGATTGCATCTGAATCACTTGTTTCAATCCCCTTCCCGGCTAAGAATCAAATAGTTCAAATTAAATCGACCTTATGCGAATTCTAGTCGCGGAAGACGATGCTGCGCTGGCAAGTTTCGTAAAAAAAGGGTTGGAGTCCGAGCACTACGCCGTGGACGTGGCGAATGACGGGGAACAGGCGCGAGCCATGGCCGGCGATCTGGATTTCGACCTGGTGGTGCTTGACTTGAACTTGCCGCGGTTGGACGGGGTAACAATCCTGCGCTTTTTGCGTACTCGAAAACCCAGCATGCCGATTCTGGTGCTCACCGGGCGCACCCGGGTGGAAGATCGCGTCCTATGCCTGGATCTGGGGGCCGACGACTACCTGGGGAAGCCCTTTTCCTTCGCCGAGCTTTCGGCTCGCATTCGCGCCCTGATGCGGCGCAGCCACCTACCGGTGGAGTCGGTGCTGGCAGTCGATGATTTGAAGCTCGACCGGGTGGAGAGGCGGGTGGAGCGGGCTGGACGCCGCATCGAATTGACATCAAAGGAGTTCTGCTTGCTGGAATACCTTATGCGCAACGCTGGGCGACGCATTACCCGGGCCATGATCATTGAACATGTATGGAATCTATCGTTCGACACCTGCACCAACGTGGTGGATGTGTACGTCAACTATCTGCGGCGTAAGGTGGACGACGGATTCGGCAAGCACCTGATTCATACCATCCGGGGCGTGGGTTATGAGTTGAGCGCCCGCACCCACGCCGATCCGACGGCTAAAGCGGCGGCGGGAGGTGCGCTATGAAGCCGCTTCTGATGGGAAGTTCCGGGGCTGCGACAAAAAATGAGTTGCGCCACCTGGTTTCTGATCTGTTCCACCAGCTGAGCCAGCCTTTGACGACTTTATGCTGTTCGCTCGAATTAGCCCTGCTGCAGACTCCGACTGCGCAGGAGTACGGCGAAATCGTTCTGAATGCATTGGTTCAGGCCGAGAGAGTGTCGGCCCTGGCAATCGCCATGCGGGAACTGCTCGAGGCAAGCGAGGCGGGCGATGATGGCGAGATGCTGGAATTGCGAGCCGCCGTCGCCGAGACCATCGGCGACCTGCTTTTGGTGGCGGATGCGGCTGGAGTAGAGATTTGCTACCGGCCACAGTCCGCAGGCCTGGTCTGGTTCGACGCGCCCCGGCTGCGTCGGGGACTGTTTCATCTGCTGGGATTTGTAATCGGTTCGACCCTTCCGGGCGCGGTCCTGAAGATTGAACTGGCGGAGCATGAAACCAGCGTGAATCTCGCATTGATGGCTTCGCGGGAAGGGGTCTGCGACCCGCCGCCTCCGACGGACCGTGAACAGGAGCTTCTCCGCAAGTTGGGGCTGGGAATCGCATGCGCCATCTTCACCGCGGCGGGCGGAAGTTTCTGCATGCAGCGCGATGCTGAATGCCTGAACGTGGAAGTAAGGCTCTTGCGAAGCGAGATTCGATCATCCCAGGCAACCGGGTGATGGGCGATTCGAAATGACTTGCCCCGCTGCGACGACATTCGCCGTTTTCGAATACTGATTGAATTGTCCCCTTTCAGCAGTGTTCCTGAAACTGCCCAGCGTGATACCGACAACATGCGTCTTTAATCTCCTACTAATCTGCTTCTTAACTCACCTGCGTTTAATCGGCACATGTTCAATTTACATGAGCCTTCGGTTTCAAAAGCGCCGCCTGGCCAGCGGTTTCAGGTGGAAAACTTATGAACGAAGCGGGCGAGCGCGCTTACACCAGCCGGCAGGACGCGGAGCGCGACCGTCTGCTGATCGAACAGTTGCCGCAAGTGCGGTACATTGCACGCCGTATTCACGAGCGCCTGCCGCGCCATGTGTTGCTCGAAGATATGGTCCATGCCGGCGTGGTCGGCCTGATCGATGCCCTGCAAAAGTTCGATGGCAGCAAGCATGTGCAATTCGGGTCTTACGCCAAGTTCCGCATTCGCGGAGCCATTCTCGACAGCCTGCGTGAAATGGACTGGAGCCCGCGCGATTTACGGCGCAAGGCCCGGCGGCTGGAAGAAGCGCACAATACGCTCCGCTCGAGACTGGGACGTAATCCCAGCGAATCCGAACTGGCGGCAGAACTGGGCATCGATTTGCGGGGCCTGCAGTTGCTCCTGGGGGAAATCTCCGGTCTTGAGATTGGTAGCCTTCGAGTGGAATCGCCGCGCGATGGCCGGGAAGAAGATTTGTGTGAGTATCTGCCGGACGATTCGGAAGAGACGCCTCTGTTTCTGTGCCTGCGCTCCGAGATGAAGGGCATGCTGGCGCGAGCCATCGCCGAGTTGCCGGAAAAGGAGCGCCAGGTGCTGGCACTCTACTACTACGAAGAGCTCACCATGAAGGAAGTAGGGCTGATCCTGGGAGTCGGGGAGTCGCGAGTTTCCCAAATTCACTCGATGGCAGTAGTTCGGTTGCGGGCCAGGCTTTCTGAACTAGGCGAAGGACGCGGTGGCACTGAAATTGCTACTGGGGCAGCGGGAGGTGCGTGACAGATCCTGTCATACGATCCAAAACGAGGCTCAACAAAACTTCACGACCTTACTCAGGATCGAGCTTTGGGTTTGCATTCTTAGGCCCACCACGCGGATGAAAGGAGAGAACGAGTGCATGGAGACTGAACGGAAAGTGACGATGCCTGGGGAGGCTAGTCAGGGAGAAGAACACAACGCGGGCTCGCAAGGGGATGCGGGACTCGATGCCAATCTGAACCAGTTCTTGCCCAATACGGATTCGGAGGAGCAACAATCGTTCGAGCCAGATTCGTTCGCCAATGATTTGGCGAACCGGGTGCCACCGGAAATTCAGAGCGAGAGAGTCGCGGCTCTTCGGAATGCCATCGCCAAAGGAACCTACCAGGTGTCGGCAGAGCAGATCGCGGAGGCAGTTCTATCCGAGCAGGACCTTCGGGACGAAAGCGCTGCCTGAACTGCTCCAAGTTGACTGGCTCGCTTTAGCTCCGGCGCGGTGGCATGATTTCGTATTGCTTTCTTCGCGGCCCCGCAGAATACGTACTCGTACGTTCAAACTCCATGCAGAGCGCTTTTGATTTTCTGCAGCAGTGACGCAGCCGAGAATGGTTTAGGCAAGTAGAGCCATCCGGGATGCGGAAGGCCTTTGAGGGTGACGGCGTTCTCCGGATACCCGGAGACGAGGATCACCTTTACGTCAGGGCTTGCCGCCGCGAGTTCCAGCGCCAGGTCGCAGCCGTTCCTGTCCGGCAAGACCACATCCGTTAGCAGCAGCTGCACCTTGCGAGGATGGCTGCGAAAGGTAAGAACCGCATCTGTCGCGGATCGCGCCGGCAGCACACAATAACCCGCCGAGCTTAAGATTTTGCAAGCCACGTCGCGAACAAATGCCTCATCTTCCACCACCAGGATTGTATGACTCCACTCCGTGGACACTGGGACCGGCGCGACGGGGCACAAAGAAGTTACCGGAACTTCTCGATCGGAACCTGCCAGTTGCAAGCATCACCTCCGCGCAGGCCCATGCACTTGTGCTTCCAGGTTTGGCGGGTTCGGTGATCCTAAAGGACACGGTTGAAACGAGCGTTAACGCCTTGCCGAATGGGTTGCAAGATGGCGAATCACTAAATGAATTGCGAAAATATCATTTCGGGAGAGTTGGAGTTCTTTTCGGGAGAGATCCGTTCTGTCTCGACTCGCGGAGTATATGGGCGACCGGTCCCCTAAACATCAACTCTCGGAAATCAGCTCCTGGACATCAGGGGCGCGTCAGCAAAGTCTGGTAAGGGTCGAGCACAACCTTACGCGTGCCCAGTGGAGCGGAGAAGTGAAAGCTGGTTTCAGGGCCATCTGCGAAAACCTGGCCCAAGAGCACGGTTTTCCCGTCGACGATGGCATACACCGGGACGGCCGTCACCAGTTCCTTGGGCGCGTCCTCCTGCAAGATCTTGCCACTCACCGACGAACCGCCGGGCTTCGGCACATATTTCACGGACTGCAATTGCAGATGGGGAAGCGCCGTGCCGTTCACCCACCCCTCGTAGAACCAGTCCAGGGATTTGCGTCCTTCGTAGCGCAGAGCGGGAGGCAGCACGTCGGCAAACACCTGAAGAAATTCCCGCGTGCTGATTGCCCTTTCCTGGAATCGTTCCCGAACCTCGCCCAGCGCATGCAAAAAAAGTTCGTCGGCTTGAGCGTCCGAGAGCCTGCCCTGCGCCCCACCCGCCTTCTGTTCGGCCGCACGCAGCATGCTCCGCAGCATGTGAAAGAGCCAGGTGCCGCGGCCGTAACTGATGGCCACATATCCGGTGGGAAAATGAGAACAGTTGAGCCGGGTGCCGAAGGTGACGGGACCGGCATCCGCCAGAGGCGAGCCGTCCTTGTTCTTGGCCAGCAGATCCTGCCGGTATTTTTCCAGTACGGCGCGAAACTGCGCAGGAGATTCGGACTCAAGCAGCAACAACGCGCTGTAGTTCGCCAGAGCCTCGAAGAGCCACTGATCGCGGTAGCTCTTCCAGGACACCAGATCTCCCCACCACTGGTGTGCGGTCTCGTGGGCAATGATGTTGTCGTCCACAATCTTCGCTACCGGACTCATATGCAAGTGAGACTGTTCCTCGGGCGTGAGGAAAGAAAAGCTTGATAGGAAGATCAGCGACGGCCAACCCTGGCTGGTGTCGCCGGGCATTTGCGTGAGCGCCAGATTGGTGTAGGGATAAGGCCCGAAACGGCGGGCATAAAACTCAATGGCTCGCGCGGATTGATTGGCCACCGCCTGTGCATTGCGCGACGGCGACGGCGACGGCGTTTGCACCGTGACTCGGTCAACCGGCTGGTGCGAGGGGAACGGCACGGCAGGCTGCGTCACCAGCGCCTCGGTTGTCCCTTGCGGAAAAGTGCGTTCCACGCCCGACGAGGCGTACGCTTCCACCTGAACATTGCCTGCCTGGGCGGACACGCGACGGTACTTGCCCAGATTGAATCCGGCAAACGGCATGGGACGTTCGGAAATCCAACGGCCGGATTGTTCACCCGGCATTGCATCCGAAGGCGGACTCTCGACGCGCTTGCCGGTAGCCAGCAGCGTCCAGCCCGGCGGATAACGGAATTGCAAATCGAATCCCGCCATCTCCAGGCCGCGATTGGGATACCAGGTGCCGCGGGCTCCAACATAAAGCAGTCCGCCGCCGGCTTCAGAGAGCACGTCGCCGCCGTACACGAATCGCAAATCAATCTTCTGGCCGGCGGGCAAAGATTGCGGAAAAACAACCGCGACCAGGTCGTTCCCTCGTCGCGCCAGCTGTGTACCATCGAGCGCCTGATTGTGAATGAACTCCACCGGACGGCCGTTCGCTTCTACTTTGCTGATTTGAAGAAAGCGGGACAGCTCGAAGAGCACGGCTCGTTGGCCGCCCTGCCGAACCTCAAGCTGCAGCGACGCTTCCGCCTCGAGCCTGGTGGGCGGCGCGACCCGGGCTCGTATCTGGTACTGCGACACGCTCACGGCTTCGGGCTTAGCCTCTTCGCCCATCACGCCGGCTGCGTCACCGGAGCGGCCGCGGGGTTGGCCCAGGGCGAATGCGCTCCATACATCGTAGTAGTTTTCCCCCTCGACATTTTTTTGCTGGCCGGCCCAGATTTGTTCCGCGGCCAGCGAATCGAAATACAGATCGAAGGTCCCAAGATTGCGTCCCTGCAGGCGCGCGTGCAGCATGCGGTCGTCAGGCGCTCGCGTTTTGACAGTCGAAACCGATTCTCCTGCCGGGCTTGACGCTGGTAGAGAATTACTGAAGGTGAGCAGCAGCCGCAAGGCATCAAGTTGGGCAAGATTGCGGGCCGCCGAGTCCCACTGCGGAAAAAAGTCCTGGGAATTATCGGCCGGACGCAGGGACGGCTGCAACTCGGCAAAAGTGTCATCGTTAAAGCGAAAATATCCCGTGACAAATTTCTCTTCCAGAATGGCCGCGCCTGTAAACAGCATCATGGAAGTGCGTTCGGCCTGATTGCTCGGAATTAGCAGGACCTCGCCTTGACCCTCAAAAAAGGCCCCGGTGACATGGCCGGCGACATCTTCGGTAAAAGCGATCGTGCCATCATCGAAAGTAATGTGGAAAGCGGCACGCTCGAGGGTCACATCGCGGATTTTATAGATTCGTGATTTGTCGAGTCCCACGCTGCGCAATTGCAGATATAACGCTTCGGCGGGCTTCTCCGGCGAAGAAGAACCGATCGCCGGCCCGGAAGGCGTCGCTGAATCCTCCGCCTTGGTTTGTGCGCTGCCCGCCGCGGCCGTGAGCCCTGTCAGAAAGAACAGTAGCAGCAGGCTGGCGGAAATGATTTTAATTACCTTCGTCACGTAGGCCGGGCTGACCCTCGTTGCTAGAATGCGCCATAGTGCGGGCATTTGTCATCTTCCTGTTATTCCCGAGTCTCGTCCTGGTCGCCGCTGCCGGCGCTTCCGCGGAAGTAATCCGCCTGAAGAATGGCCGTAGCATCTACGCCGACCAGGTTCACGAAAACGGATCGCATCTGGAATATGAGGTCGGTGAAGACTCTTACGCAATTCCGAAATCTTCGGTCGACCGGGTGGAGGCTGGGGGAGTTCGTCCGGAGCGCGCCGCCGCCGGCCAGGACGCCCGGGAGGCGCCGTCTTTCACTCCTTCCGGCGGACTGAAAGATGAACTCGAAGTCACGGACCAGATTATCCGCGAAGGGAAAGTGGACGCCGATGCTCTGGCCGCAATCGAGCAACGGGGCAATGCGCGAGTTACCGCCGCCGGATATTTCATCGCTGGAAAGCATGAAATGGAGGCGACGAACTTCAATAAAGCCCGTAGTTACTTCGAGACCGCGCTGCGCTACGAAGGCCAGAACCCCACCATCCTGAACTTTTACGTTGCGCTGCTCCTGCGCACAGGGAACGCCGTCGAAGCTCTGCCTTATGCGGAACGCGCGGTGCGGATTGCACCCGATTCGCCGGACACGCTGGCCGTGCTGGGATATGCCCAATATGCCAGCGACCGGAATAAGGACGCCATTCGCAGCTGGAAGCGCTCGTTGCAGCTTCGTCCCGACGCCCAGGTGCAAAAGTATCTCGACAAAGCGCAGCGCGACGCAAGCGCGGAGTCCGATTTCACACAAAACGAAAGCAGCCACTTTCTTCTGAAATATGAGGGCAGGCAGACACCAGATTCATTGCGCCGCGATCTGGTCGCCACGCTGGAGTCGCATTACAACGACCTGGTGCGCGACCTGGGCGTGGCTCCGCGCGGCAATATCGCAGTCATCCTCTACACCGATCAGGCTTTTTTTGACGTGACCCAGTCGCCCTCATGGGCGGGCGCGGTCAACGACGGCAAACTTCGCATCCCGATTAACGGCATGACGGGAGTTACGCCTGAGTTATCGCGAGTGCTCAAACATGAGCTCGCGCACTCCTTTATCAACCAGCTTGCGGGCGGACGCTGTCCGCAATGGTTGAATGAAGGCATCGCGCAGGCCATGGAACCGAAATCGTTGTCCCGCGGACGCCGCCTGGCGCAACTCTTCACCACGCAGCAGGAGCTTCCGTTCAACAGCCTGGAAGGCAGCTTCATGCGCTTTTCGCCGATGGAAGCGATGCTGGCGTACGACGAGTCGCTCGCGGCAGTCCAATTCATCATTGACGTCCACGGCGTGAGCGATCTGCAGCGCATCCTGCAGCGCCTCGCCGATGGGAACTCCACCGAATCGGCGTTGCGCGCCACCATGCACGATGACTACGGCCAGCTGCAGGGCGAAGTCGGCAAATACCTCAGCGACAAGTACGGGAATTAGGAAATCAAGCGATGTGATCCTGAGCGCGGCATCCGCGTTGGCTTGCGAACGCAGATGCGAAGTTGAAGCGAAAGACTTTCTGCACGGCGTCACCCACCGTAAATATTGGTATTTAGAAATTCATTTCGGAATTTCCCGTCCGGATCATAATGCTTCAAGAGCTCCCGGTAGTCCGCCAACTTCGGGTAGAGTGACTGCACTCGGGCAGGCGCCATGGTGAAAAGCTTCGCCCAGTGCGGTCGCGCATCAAAGGGCGCCAGTTGTTCTTCGATCAGCGGCAGTAGCTGTTTGACCGCGGGCCATTCCGGCTTCCAGGTAAAGTGGATCGCCATCGACGGCCGCCGGTAGCACGTGCTCATCCAAAGGTTGTCAGCATCAATCGTCCGCAGTTCCGAGATAAACAAGTGAGGCCCGATCTGGTCCCGCAGCTTTTCGACCGCGAGAACGGTTTCATAACCTCGCTCCCGGGGAACAAAATACTCGGTTTGCAGCTCGGCTCCGCTACTGGGCGTGAAGTTGATGCGGAAATGCGGCAGTCGTTCATACCAGGGGCCGGGAATGCCCATCTGCTCGGTACAATTTTCGGCCGAATGCCCAGCCAGCGGGTGCAGCTTCTGGGTGGCGGGCTTCGCTCCATAGAAGTCCGGCGGAAACTCAAAAGCGACGCCGGGTTCAACCCGATGCTTGATCCAGACTTGCGTGGCGCGATGATTTTGCCAGTCGGTAAATAGACTCACGCTATAGCCGCTCAGAAAAATATCGTCGAGATGATGCTCCAAATGAGCCAGCGAAAGGTTCTCATAGACGACTTGCCGAACCTGAAAGGTCGGCTGCACCTCAAGCGTGATCTTCGTGACTACGCCGAGCCCGCCCAGGGCAACCACGGCTCCGGGAAACCGTTCCCCATTTGTTTGCCGCGAGAGGGCTACGACTTCACCATCCGCCGTGACAATTTCCATGCCGGAGACGGCGGTTGAGAGGTTGCCATTATGGCTGCCCGAGCCATGCGTGGCAGTGGCGCAGGCGCCAGCGACGGAAACGTGCGGCAGCGAAGCCAGGTTATGCACGGCGAAACCCTGGCCCTCCAGATAGGGCGCTAGTTGGCCATAGGTGATGCCTCCTCCGACGGTGACGATGCGGGACTTCGCGTCCAACGTCATCTCGTCGAGAAGTTTTAGCGAAATTTGATTCGCAGTGCTGTCCGCAATCCCGTTGAAGGAATGGCGCGCGCCCAGCGCCCTCAGCTTTTTGCAGCGCTTGACCGCCTGCCGAACTTCCTCGACCGATTTTGGCGCCAACAGGTTGTCGGTTCTGTATTGATAGTTGCCAGCCCAATTGGTTCGCACCGCGGGTGGCTGCTCGCCGGACATCAGGCGAGACAATATGCCGCTGGAGAGGAGAACGCCGGAAGCTTGCAAAAATTCTCTTTTATTCATGCCTGGCCGGGCCCTACCGGCCGGGCCATTTTACAACCGGGGAGCGCGCATCAATCAACCGATTTGGATCAGATCACTGCTGGGCGACGGGGGTACGGCAAGAGGCGCAGGCAATTGCGGCGCTCGCCAGGAATCGAAGACGGACACCTGGTGGACGCATGAGACGGTGCAATTCGGAGCGCACGATTTCTCCGACAAATATTCGCGGCGAATATCTTCGATGGTGTACTTCTCCAGCGGGATACCGGGATATCCGCGCTGCTGGGAGCAATAATGCACCAGGCCATCTTCGCAAATGTAGAGGTAGCGCGCCCCGGCGCGGCAGCGCCATTGATTGGGGCGACCCTGCGCGATGTTGTCCTGAAAGCCGTTGATGCGCGTGAAGCTGCTCTTCTCCATCGCCTTCATCTCGTCGTAGATCCTGCGCTCCTGGTCATTCAAAGGCTGTAACTGGCCCGAGCCATCGTGAATGATCCCGATCGTCGAACTGAAGCCGAGGCCCAGTGCCCGTTTGCCGATCGTTAGCGCGTCTTGTGGATTCTTTACGCCGCCGCCAACCACGGAATTGATGTTGACGTGGAAGTCGGCGTGTTCGGCAAGCAACTCCAGTTTCCTGTCCAACACCTTCAGGCTTTTTTTCGAAACTTCGTCGGGCGTGACATTGTCGATCGAAATTTGCAGCCATTCGAGACCGGCGCGGTTGAGGCGCTGGATGCGTTCCGCCACCAGAAGATAGCCATTTGTGATCAGCCCGGCGATCATTCCCCCCTTGCGAATGCGCTGAATGATGTCGTCGAGTTCAGGATGCAGCAAAGGCTCCCCGCCGCTGACGGTGATGACCGCAGTCCCCAGGTCGGCCAGTTTATCCACCCGCTGAAACATGGCCTCGATCGGGACCGGCTTCGAAAAATCGTCGTATTCGTTGCAGTATTCACAAGCCAGATTGCAACGTCGGACAGGAATGATATGCGCGAGCAGAGGGTGGTCCGTGGACGAAAATGCGCCAGCGATCATGCGCGCTCCGCGCAGGTTGCGGTGAAACCCTTTCAGGCGGCGGCGCACAGTGGTTCCGGTAGAGGGCATGGCTCTTGTTTAATTAGAGCACAGGGATGTCCAAAGTGCACCGATTGGACAGCGTGTGGCGCAATTTGCGAAGCGAACGGGGAAACGCCTGCGGCAACGGCGGAGCATCTGGCTTACCCTGCCCCTGAGGCGCGTCATCCTGAGCGAAGTCGAAGGACCCCTATAAGATGATGTTCCGCCAACCCGGTTCAAACTGCGCGCGACATTCCAGCGATTTCGACTCCATCAGGAAATCAGCCTGTGCCCAGCCGCCTGTAGCGATTCCACTGCCGCAGCCGCGTCCTCTTCTTTTACCAGTACATAGTCAGTGTCGAAAGTAGAGACAGCAACTATCGGAATGTGGCTCTCAGCCAACGGGTCGACGAATGAGGCCAGAACTCCGGTCAGCGAGAACGGGAATGGGCCTTCGAGTTTGAAGCAGATCCAGGATAATTCGCATTTTGCATTCTGCGGAGCCTGATCGACGCGGCATACGATGGAAAGCTCATCAGAGGTGCGCGTGATTGATGTGAAGAGACTTGCGGGCAATGCGGGAATCGGAGCATCTGGAGGCAGGCGGCAGACTGCGAACGTGGCGGGAAGACGCCGGAATGTCAGCCGCGTGCTTCGCATCATGTCTAGCATCTCTCGACGCCAAAAACCTGGCCGAGCCTGGCCCGGCCTGGACGGGTCGGAGACCCGTCCCTACACGGTCTCAGGTAGCTCCAACGGCGTGCTTGACCGCCGCCCTGGCTAGCAGGCGGGTGGAATCGAGCGTTGGCAGGGGCGAGGAGTCGGGCGTGACCAGCAACGGAATTTCCGTGCAGCCTAACACGACTGCGTCGCAGCCTTCATCGGCCAGGGTTCGGATCACTTCCTGAAAATACGACAGAGAGCGGGGCGTGAACCGGGCGTTGACCAGTTCGTCCATGATGATCCGGTTGATCTCTTCCCGCGCCGGCGCGTTCGGTGTGCGATGCTCGAGGCCCGCCGCCTTTAACCTCTCCGGATACACCGGGCCCTCCATAAGATAGCGAGTGCCGAGCACGCCCACGCGTTTGAAGTGCTTGCGCTGCGCCTCGGCTGCGACTTCCACGGCTATGTGCAGCCAGGGGCGCGGAGATCGGCGCTCGACCCAATCGAAGGCCTGATGGATGGTGTTGTCAGGGCAAATGAGAAAATCCGCGCCCGCCCTGGCCAGCTTGTCCGCCGATGAAAGCATCAATTCGGCAACCCCGGGCCAGTCACCGGCTTCGATGCACTTCATGTATTGGGCCAGCGAATGCGTATGCATTGAGACTTCGGGATGATTGTGCGTCCCCAGCGCATGAGCACCCTCGAGAGCGATCGTGCGATAGCAGAGCGCTGCTCCCTCGGCACTGCAAGCGACGATGCCAATATGCTGCGTCATGAAAAAAGAGGTTCCCTATTCTTGTGCGGCCAGCTTCTCGACCTGCTGGAGCATCGTGTCCAGGGCCGCGCGCGAATAATACTTACCCTTCGCCACCACAC
This sequence comes from Terriglobia bacterium, assembly GCA_963814725.1. Taxonomy (GTDB): domain Bacteria; phylum Acidobacteriota; class Terriglobia; order Terriglobales; family Acidobacteriaceae; genus JAIQFF01. The sequence goes on along the minus strand of CAWFDY010000005.1, from coordinate 1,065,268 downwards.
CGAAAATCTTGCGCGTGTTCGCGATGTCGTCAAGCGGGTTGGCGTCGAGCAGGACCAGGTCAGCCACGCGCTGCGGCTCGGCGATTCCGTACTCCTCCATCTTGCCCATGAACAACGCTGGCTTGACCGTGGCGGACTGCAGGGCCTGCAGCGGAGTGAACCCGCTTTTCACCAGCCACTCCAGTTCGTCATGCAGGCTGAAACCAGGAAACACATAAGGATCAGGGCCATCGCTTCCGGCCATGATCGATACGCTCGCAGCCAGCATTTCCCTGACCAGTTCCGTGTCGCGCGCGGCTTCGGCCCGCAACGCATCCAACTCCTCGGCTGAACTTTTCTGAATAAGCTTAGCCGGGTCCCAGGTGCCGCGCACGGAGGCAGGAACATATTTCAGGCGCGCATCGGATTCCAGATTCGGATCGTCGATGTGGCTATTGGCCTCGGTCCATACCAGGGTTGGAACCTGCCAGGTGTCGTTCTGCGCGAATTGGAAAAACAATGTTTTCGCTTTGCCCTGATCGTAGGTGGAGATAATCCGCGAACCAAGTTTTTCGTAGGCCGCGTAGTCGCGTTTGGCCAGTGCGGCGATTCCCTGGTTCCGCAGGTCATCCTCCTGCGAGGAGCAGGCCAGCAGGATTCCGCTGAGATGCTCAATGCTTCTTTGCCCCGCCGCGGAAGCCTCACGAGCGCTGACGGAATAAGGAACGTGCCCGACGAACGGGATTTTCTGCTTTGAGGATTCGTCGGCAATCGCAAAATACGAATCTCGTGGAACGGAGAGAACCTTGACGAAATCCAGCCTGCGCTTTTTGATCGCGTCCACCGCCTGACGCGCTTCTTCCGGCGTGTTCACCGCAATGGTTTGCTTATCGCTTTTGCCGGCGGCCAGAAACGGGCCGCCCAGGATAAGCCGCGGTCCCAGCAGTTCTCCGCGCTCGATCCGGTTCCGGCGGCTTTCGAGAACGTCCGGATCCCCGCCCATGTCGCGCACCCCGGTCACGCCATTGGCGATGTAGAGTGGATAGATCACCTTTTCATCCCACGCCGGGTCCACAAAGGCGCTGTGCACATGCATGTCCCAAAGTCCGGGGATCATGTACTTTCCGTTGGCATTCACGATCTGGGTTTTCGACCCATCGGAAACAAATCCAACCTTCGCCACGCCGTCGATTCGCCCTTTCCTGATCACCACCGTCACGCCGCGCGAGATAACGCCATCGCGAACATTCACCACATTCACGTTGGTGAAGATAAGCGCCTCAATTTCGTTCTTGGGGACCGATTTTGCATAGAGCGACCCGGCGGGAAGGAACGTGACAAGACACAGGCAGGCGATTAAAGATGCTTTCATGCCTTAGGCTCCTAGAAGGTCGGCTCCGAAAGGCTATGTGTGGGCCGCTGCCGCGTCAAACAAATTCAGGAAGGTAAGCTTTTTTTCCGCGGGGAGAAAAGATGCCTCGAACGAGTTGCGCGCCAGTTCGCGCAAATGTTCTTCGGTAAATCCGAACGACTGCTGGGCGAGTCGGTATTCCCTCGCCAGCGAAGTACGAAACATCGCTGGATCGTCAGTGTTAAGCATGATCATGATTCCCTGGTCAAAATACCGGCGCACCGGGTGGTCATTCAGCGACGGGCACGAACCGGTTCGCACATTGCTGGTAAGGCAAATCTCAACCGGCACCTGCCGGGTAGCCAACTCTTCCACCAGTTCCGGATCCTGCGCTGCGGTCAGGCCGTGTCCGATACGCTCCGCACGAAGATTGAGCGCGCCCCATACCGACTCGGGCCCGGCATTTTCACCGGCGTGCGCAGTCAGATGCAAGCCGCTGTCACCGGCAAATGCGTAGGCCTCGCGAAATAACTCGGGCGGACCTTTTTGTTCATCGCCACCGATTCCGATCGCCACTACGTTGCGGTCCCGATAACGCGCGGCCACCTCGAAGACCTCGCGAGCTGCAGCCGCTCCAAACTGGCGCACGGCGTCGAAGATCCACAGAAGGGAAACGCCAAAGTCGCGCTCTCCTCTTTGACGGCCACGATCCAACCCTTCGAAAATGGCGTCGAAGTTTTGCTTCCGCCACAGGCAAACTCCCACGGAAACGTACACTTCGGCATGAAGAACATTTTGCGCTTTCAGCCGTTCCATGAGGCGGTAGGTAATGAGCTCGTAATCGTCTGCACTCTGCAAATCTTCGGTCACCGCCTTGAAGGCCATCAGGAAGCCGTTGAAATCCTGGTAACTGTAGAGCTGTTCAATGTCAGTCAGCGTACTGGCTTTGCCGTGCCGCTGCCGCAATTCAAGCAGGGTCGTGGGATCAATCGCGCCTTCGAGATGCAAATGCAGCTCCGCTTTGGGCAGAGTCACAATGAAGGAACTGGGCTGCGACGCCATACCCCTGATTGTAGATTGAAGACAGGGGCGTTTGCAGGAGAATAAAATCCAAATTCAGATTTCAGATTGAAGATTTTAGATTGAAATCTACGCCCAGTGATGCGTGTGCTTTCATCCTGAAATCCAGAATCATCGATCCGCAATTTCGTCAGGCTTTGCCTTTGGCGAATTCGCTGTGATGCCGGCTGTAAAAAATGTATATGGCCAGGCCGAGAGCGAGCCAGATGAAGAAACGCAACCATGTGATAACGGTAAGTCCCGTCATCAGCCCGCCGCAGAGTACCACCGAGATCAGCGGAAACCAGGGAACGAATGGGACGCGGAAGGCGCGCGGGCGATCTGGCTGGCGACGGCGCAAGAAAATAACGCCCATCGAGACCAGGACGAAAGCGAATAACGTTCCGATGTTCGAAAGGTCGGCGGCGTCGCCAATATCCACCAGTCCGGCGGGAATTCCAACCGCGAAGCAGGCAATCCACGTGGACCAGTACGGAGTCTTGTATTTCGGATGCACCACGGAGAACAGCCTGGGCAAAAGGCCATCGCGCGACATGGCGTACCAGATGCGCGCCTGTCCATACTGGAACACCAGCAGTGATGAAATCATTCCAGTAAGCGCTCCCACTACGATCACGGATCGGAAAAACGGCCGCGCGCCCAGATACTTGAGCGCATAAGCTACCGGCGCTTCGGCGGCTTCGCCTGAGACGAAAGTCGTGTACTTCATCATGCCGAGGAGTACGACCGCGACGCCTACATAAAGAATGGTGCAGATAATCAGCGATGCGATGATGCCGAAAGGTAAATCCCGCTGCGGCGTTTTGCACTCCTCAGCCGCGGTGGATACGGAATCGAAACCGATGTAGGTGAAGAATACGATGGCGCCGCCAGTGACAATTCCCGCGAAACCAGAAGGAGCGAATGGCGTCCAGTTGGCCTTGTTCACCAGCATGCCGCCGACCACCAGAAACGTAAGAATGGCGCCGATTTTAACCAGCACCATCACGTTGTTGGCTCCGGCGGATTCCTTCACTCCGCGCACCAACAGCAGGGTAAGCATAAAAACGATGAGGAAGCCGGGTACGTTGAAATAGGCCCCCGTCCAATGTCCCGAAGCCCATACCGGACTGGCCCACTCGCTGGGCAGGTTGACGCCAAATGCCGCGAGTTGCGCTTTCGCATATCCGCTGAAACCGACGGCGACGGCCACATTGCTCACCACATATTCCAGGATTAAATCCCAGCCAATGATCCAGGCAAAGATTTCGCCCAGGGTCGCATAGGAATAGGTGTAAGCGCTGCCCGCAATCGGAATCATTGAGGCCAGTTCGGCATAGCACAGGCCGGCAAAACTGCAGGCGACCGCAACCAGTAAAAACGAGATGGCAATGGAAGGACCAGCTGGCGGACGGCCATGCATCAGCGCTCCCGCCGTGCTGCCTGTGCGTAGGAAGTTGCCGATCAGGTCCAGAACCTGCGCGTGCAGAATCGACGGCGCCTCGAAGTGCTCGCCTGCCGCGGCAGTGCCGGTCAGCACGAATATGCCCGAGCCGATGATTGCTCCAATACCCAGCGCCGTGAGCGACCAGGGACCGAGGGTTTTCTTGAGACGATGACCGGGCTCGTCCGCTTCGGCGATCAGTTTGTCGATGGACTTGCAGCAGAGCAGCTGACTGTTGGAGGTGCGGGCAGAGTCGCGGGCCGTTGGTGGTTGTGCCAAAGGTTTGTTGTCTCCTGGGAAGCGGCTGGCGATCGACGCCCGGCACTCAGCCAGTTCATCGCTGAGTGCCAGGCGCTCAATGCCGGGTGCTTTTTAGCGCTTCGCGGTACCGCGCGCCAGCTTTTTCACTTTGCGCTTCGCCGAACCTCGGGCATACTCGCGAGGCTTCAGCGGATTATCCGTCTTGCGCTTCTTGCGCGATGCGCGCTTGGTCTTCTTGCGCTCTTCTTTGGTCAATTTGCTTGTGTTTGCCATGAGTGCTGTTTGTTTCTCCTTAATAAAATCGCTACTAGTTGCTAGCTTCTGGCTTCTAGCCACCAACGTCAACCCGCGATCTAGCTAGAAGCCAGGAGCTAGCAGCTCTTTAGGCTCCCTCCAGCTGCGCGTACTTCTCCACCAGCTTCTTCAAACCGAAGCGAGGAAATTGTACCGTAATCTTGGCATCTTCACCTTCTCCTTCGCGCTGGTACACCGTACCTTCGCCATATTTGGGGTGCCGAACCTTCTGTCCAGGGCGGAAGCCCTTTCTGCCCCTGGGCTCTTCCACCGGCAACTTAGGGACACTGAACTTCTTGCCTCGCGATGCGAAAAAACCGGCGATATTCTCGATCGAGTTGTAGGACTTCGAGGAATATGACGCAGCCGGCGTTCCCGCCGTCGCCTTACTGGCCCAGCTCGCGCTTTGATCCTCATCCTCGTAAGCGTAATGGGCGGATTCCTGTTCGTGCGGCGGGTTATGGGGCCGCGAACGGCCCGCCCGCGCGTACCCGGACGCAGACGAGTCGCCTGCAGCCACACGACCGGCGCGGCCTCTTCTCGACGATCCCAGATCTTCCACCAGTTCCACCGGGATTTCCTCGAGAAACCTCGACGGAATGCTGGCCTCGGGCAAATCGGTGCCGTAGCGGCGGCGGTAAACCGCGCGGGTCAGGATCAGCGTATCCATGGCCCGGGTCATGCCCACGTAGCAAAGGCGGCGCTCTTCTTCAACGTCGTCCGGCTGCAAGAAAGTCCGCGAATGCGGAAACAGGCCCTCTTCCAGGCCCCCAAGGAAGATCAGCGGAAACTCCAGGCCCTTGGCGGCGTGCAAAGTCATAAGCGTGATCTGCGCCCGCTCGTCGTAGGCGTCGGCATCGCTGACCAGGGCGGCATGGTCCAGAAACTGGTCCAGGGTTTCACCGCGGTCGCGGGAATCCATGGCTGCGTTCACCAATTCGCGCAGGTTCTCGACCCGGGAAAAAGCCTCGGGCGTGTCTTCCTGCTCGAGGAGCTTGATGTATCCCGTACGATCAATGAGAAATTTCAGAATGTCGGCAGTGCTGGGAGTTGGAGACGGGAAAACCGAGGCATCGTTGTTCGAAACATCGGTGCTCGTAGCGCCGGTGTTCGTAGCGCCGGCATCCTGCCGGCTGTCGTGGAGGCGTCCCGCCTCCACTTCTTCGTCGGGCAATCCATTCGCCGGTTCCACCACAGGAGGAATTTCCGCCCCCAGGTCACCGCCGAAATCGAATGAAAAGTTATCGGGACTGAACTCCATATCATCAGCGCCCGCCTCGGCATTCCCTTCTGCATCGTCATCCGGATCGCGGGGGCGAGTCGCTCGCGGCCACTCAGACCTCTCCTTCTCCTCTGCCTCCGCTCTTGCTGTCTCCTGCAGGCGTTCGGCATAGCTGCCATTCAGAATGGCGCGCCCGTCTTCAATGATATTGGCGAAAACCTTCAACGCGGCAACCGCACGCTGCGGCAAGAGCTGGCGCTTGATCACCTCCGCAATGGCGCCCCACAAGGAAAGCCCGGTCTCCAGCGCAACCCGTTCCAGAGTTTCAATGCTGGTCTTGCCGATCCCGCGGACGGGCGTATTGATCACGCGCAGCAGCGCGATCGTGTCATCCGGATTGTGGGTGACCTTGAGGTAAGAAATCATGTCCTTGATCTCGGCGCGTTCGTAGAACGAAAATCCGCCGACCACGTGATACTTCAGCCCGTAGCGCCGCATCGCTTCCTCGTAGAGACGGGACTGAGAGTTGGTGCGGTAAAGCACCGCGGCGCGCGGAGTCTCGACCTGACCACCCGCTTCGCGCAAGTATTTCGAAATGTAGTCGGCGGCAAAGAGAGCTTCGTTTTCGCCGTCCGGAGCTTCGTAATAGCCGATCTTGGCGCCGCCCTGTCGCGACGTCCACAGATTTTTGCCCTTGCGCTTGAGGTTGTTCGCGACCACGGCCGATGCGGCTTGCAGGATGTTTTGCGTGGAGCGGTAATTCTGCTCCAGCCGGATAATTTTGGCCTCGGGAAAGTCCTTCTCGAATTCGAGAATGTTGCGAATGTCGGCCCCGCGCCAGGAATAGATAGACTGATCTTCATCGCCCACAGCGCAAATGTTGTGATGGCTGCCGGCCAGCAGGCGCATCAACTCGTATTGCGGGCGGTTGGTGTCCTGGTATTCGTCGATCATCACGTACTGGTAGCGGCGGTTGTAATAGTCGCGCACCCCGGGAACAGCCTTCAGCAGGCGCACGGTTTCAAGCAGCAGATCGTCGAAATCGAGGGCGTTTGCCTTGAGAAGTTCTTTGCGGTACTCCGCGTAGATGTGGGCCACTCGCTCGGTCTTGGGATCTCCCGACTGCAGATACACCTCCTGCGGATCGAGCATATGATTCTTGGCCCACGAAATGTGGGAGAGGATCGAGCGCGGCGTAGTCTGCTTGTCGTCAATGCCCAGGCGGCGCATCACCGACTTCACCAGTTGCTGCTGATCGGATTCGTCGTAGATCACAAAGCTCTTGCTCAGCCCAATGGGCGGCGAGCCGGGCACCGCCGAAGGAATGCGCAACTGCTCGATATCCCGCCGCAGTACGCGCACACAGAAGGAGTGGAAAGTTGAAATCGTCGGTTTGGCGATGGAGAGTCCGCCCACCAGCTTGTCCACCCGCTCGACCATCTCCTGCGCGGCTTTGTTGGTAAAGGTCATGGCCAGAATGGCTTCCGGCATCACCCCCGCAGTCTCAATGAGATAGGCAATGCGGAAGGTAATGACCCGGGTCTTGCCGCTGCCCGCGCCCGCAAGAATGAGCACCGGCCCCTCCGTGGTTTCAACGGCGGCGCGTTGTTGCGGGTTGAGTTGGTCTAGAAATGACACTTGAAAGATTCGCGGTAACTTCGATTCTACAAGAGATCGTTCAAGCGCAATTGCGCGGAAGATTGAGTTGACTACCGGTCGCCGATCGCATAATCTTTTGCGGTTTTCGGTGCCCCTTCCCTCGCATCCTCACAGCTGGAGGCTTCCATGATTCATCCGTTTGCCCCGGCATTCTGGGCGGGCGCGAAGGAACTCGTCCCATTTCTGATGCTGGCGCGAGTCCCCCTGCTCTGCGCTCTGGCGCTGGTAATACTTCCCCTGATCTCGCTCAAGAGCACCCTGTTCGCCAATCTTTTTGACGTCAGCCCGCAAGGGATGATTGTGGTGACTCTTGCCGGTCTCTTCACAGCCTGGACCACCCTGGTCACCGGCTGGCTGGTGTTGTCCTACGGCCACTACCGCTTCGACGGAATATGCTTTCAGACAAATTCGGAGCTTCCCCAGCCCATACACTTCGCGCTGTCCGGCTTGCTCGCACTTCCCGCAATTTATGCGGTCCTTGAATACAGCGTGCGGCAGAGTCTTCCCGAATCGCGGCGGGGGCGATTGGTCATCCGGATGTTAATCGGAGTCCTGGCGGGAGCGCTCTGCGGAGGCGCTCTTCTCGGGCTGGCCCAAAAGCTATTTCAAGATGCCGTACGCCAGCCGGGGCCGATATCAAATGTTGCTACTTTCGTCGTGAAGTTGCTGGCTTTATGCGCGGGGTCCGCTGGGTATTTCGAGAATGGCAAGCTGCTGCATGGCCATCTGCTTTCTGTGATTCTGTTTTCTCTCACACTGACTCTGTACGCGGTCATCGGCTCCCTCCACTATGCGCCTCGCTGGCTGCGGGTTCCCACCCTGACCTACGTTTTGCTGCTCATCATGCTGACTTGCTGGACATTTTCAGGAATTACGTTTGCCGCCGACCGCTGGCGCGTGCCCGTCGTTCTATTGTTGGGAATCTGGCTCGCGATCACCGCGCAATTACCCAACACAGATCATTTTTATCGCACACGAACCTGCGACCCTAAGGAAGGCGAGCCCTGTTTCCCCGAAACCCCCGGTCCCGCAGAGGTGTTGCTTGCTTCCAGGAGTCCAAGGATCATCCTGGTCGCCGCCTCCGGCGGTGGCATACAGGCAGCAGCGTGGACGGCGCGTGTACTCACCGGCCTTGAACTGGAATGGCGTAAGACCCAGCCAAAAGATGAGGGCCTGTTCGCGAAATCCCTTCGCCTCATCAGTTCAGTTTCTGGAGGCGGAGTTGGCGCAATGTATTTTGTGAACCAGTACACTGCCGCCGGCGTGCTTCCAGAGGAGGCCAATCTGACGCAAGTGGTGTCCGACGCCAAGGCCTCGAGCCTTGAGGACGTGTCCTGGGGGCTGGTGTATCACGATCTTTTGCATTCGATCATTCCCGTTTTTCCGCGCAGCGTCGCGGGCCGCGGACGCGCTTTGGAGGGCGCCTGGATAACGGCCTCCACTGACGCCGCGCGTCTCGAATGCAACCTTACGAAGTGGTCCGAGGACGTGGGTAAGGGGCTTCGGCCGGCCAACATTTTCAACGCGACGCTGGTGGAGGCGGGCGAGCGCCTGCTGCTCTCCACCACCTACCTTCCGCATCCGGCTGGGGCGGTCGGCCGCTGGGACTTTCACTCGATCTACCAGAGAATGCGAGACGTGGCGGTAGTCACGGCTGCACGCCTTTCCGCGACCTTTCCCTATGTCGGGCCTGCCTCCCGGGCTGATGTTCCGCCCACTGGAGGCAAAGCCTCCCATGTCGTTGATGGGGGGTACTACGACAACTATGGCATGTCGACCCTAGTCGAATGGCTGGACATCGCGCTCGACTCTTTGCAGCTGCAGGGAAAGTTGGCGGAGCAAAAAGAAATCCTGATCATCGAGATACGGGAGGAACCCAGCCCTTCACCAGTCGAGTTACCCAAGGGATCCATTCGCGGCTGGTTCTTCCAGGCGTATGCGCCGTTGGTCGCCCTGTTTGCGGTCCGCACCGCCGGCCAACGATCCCACAACCAGGTGGAGTTGAAACTGCTTCAGGAAAAGTGGGCTGGGAGAGTGAATATTACGCCGGCGATCTTCGAGTTCGGCTCGAGGCAGGATGGCAGCGCTCCTCCTGAGCTTCCTTCGCCGCCCCTCTCCTGGCACCTGACCGCCCGCCAGAAGGAGGCCATCGAAAGCGAGTGGAGTGACCAGAAAAATGGCACCGAATGGAACAAGGTCAGGAATTTCTTGGCCTGATCGGCCTTCCGAGACGTCTCTCGGCTCAGCTCGCAACACGTGCAGACTTGCACTGGTCGCACGGACAAACTTCGCGCAGAAACTGCCAGGAATAAATGCCCAGCTCGTGGCCATCATTCCAGTGAAACTTGATGGCATATTTGCCTACGCCCTCGGCTGACAGCGGCCTGGCGGATTCCTTGAACATTGGAAGTGCGGCGGGCGCGAGTTTGATAGCCTCGCCGAGGTTGCGCCCGGACTTGCCACGTTCATCGTCACAGAGAGCGCAGGGGCAGGCATTGCGCAGGAAGGGGAAAGGGTAGTGCGAGCGATGGCCGTCGTTCCACTCGATGTCCACGCCCTCTCCGGTCGTGAGGTTGACTTTTACTGACTTGGGATCGGAAGGCGAAGCCATGATTTCAGTATCGCACACGCCTTCGCGACCTTTGCGGATGGCCTTGCGCCGCCGGCGGTATGGGCTTCAGCCGCAAAGTTGTCGCAAGCTCCGGCTGACGAGAACGGATGCACCTGCATGGCGCAGGCCGGGACCAAGGTTGTCGCAGGGCCGGAAATCCGGTAAAATCTATCTTTAACACATTCAAGTACTGAACCCACCGGAGCAGTCAATGGCACAAGTATGCGATATCTGCGGCAAGGGGCCGCAATTCGGAAATAATATCAGCCACGCTCACAACGTCACCAAGCGGCGCTGGAATGTGAATCTGCGGCCGGTGCATGCCAAAGTGGGCGCCGCTACCAAGCGCATCCGCGTGTGCACGTCCTGCCTGAAAAGCGGCAAAGTCGTCAAGGCCTAAGAGAATCGCCGCCCATCGATTCCCTGATTCTTCCCGTTTCATGATGGCACTCTGAACAGTCGCCCGGCGATGCAGGATCTCGCGCGGAAGCGGCGGTCGGTAATTGCCGAAATGCGCGTGCCGGCACGCGCCAGATTGTTCACTTGGCGAAAGCGGCACTCAGGATGACGTCCGGATTTATTCTGCTGGGGGCGGGCTGGCGGGAATTCTTTTTTGTGCGGCTACGATCAATGGCCGCAGAGCCTGAACCGAAACACCGAGCGTCCCGCCGGAGAAGCCGTCGATATAGGCTTCGTTGATGCCGATCACCTGGCCTTGCGAGTTGAACACCGGGCCCCCGCTGCCGCCGTGGGCGGTCGGGGCGTCATAAATCAGTTTGTCGCCCACTACATCTCCAAGGTGCCCGCAGGTGGCGGAAGGGCGTATCAGGGAAAGGGCGGCCAGTTCATTTGCGGCGCCGATATCGTCCCGCCGATAGGCCAGCCGTTCATACACCGCCGGCGGCGATTTCGCCACCATTCCCAGCACGCCCATGGGATAGCCGACAACCGCGACCAGTTCTCCCGGGTTTGAGATTCTGCCGGCGAGCGGCAGGGGTCGAAGCCGGCTGATGGCCTGTGAGTTTTCAACCTTCAGGACCGCCAGGTCTCCGTGGGCTGACAGGACCAACGGCGTAATATCGACCGGGAGCGGAAATCCTGGGAAGAATGCGACCAGCTTTTCGAGCTGCGGTTTGGCTCCCTTGCTGATCAGAACATCCGACTCGGCGTCTCCGTACCAGGGCTCCGCCACATGCCGGTTGGTGGCCAGCAGGCCTTCCGCGACCACAAAGCCGGTTCCCGAAATACGAGCCCGCAGAGCCGGTCGCTGTCCCGGCATGGAGACGTGGTAAATCCCGTAGATGTAACAGATTGAATCGCGATACCGGTTCAGGACCAGGGCAGGCATGGCCTGCTCTTGCTTGAGTTCATCGACGTCCAGAGTAAGCTGCCGCAGCTCATCCAGGTGGTCGTTGTTCTGGTGGTCATTGGTCTGGTGATCATTCGTCCGGAGATCATTGTCCAGCAGTGGCCGGGTTTGTGCCAGGATCGGAAGAGGGACAGGCGGCGCGTAATAGTGCGCCATAACCCCGGTTCCAACAATCAGGAACACGCCCAGGACGACTTCCACCAGCCGAGCCCACAGGGTGCAGACCGGCTCTTCTCCCGATGAATGATGGTTCTCGACCATGAGGACAAACTGGCTGCCGCGGCAATTGGGGGAGGGAAATGCCTGTCCGCCGGGCAGACCTCTGACCTACTATCTTGCGGCTTGCAGGCCGGGTCTTCTAGGGTACGGAAGGTTATGTACGGGTGGGCTTATGGCTCTTTGATTCCCAGGCGTTCGGACATCTCCTCATAGAGAAAGCCCTCGCCCTGACGATACGGTTGAACCCATTCGCCGTCGATGACAAATTGCGGGATGGCGCGCTTGCCGGTGCGCGCGACCACTTCGTCGGCGGCGCCAGGTGTAGTCTCGATGTCCACTTCTTTAAATGGGATGTTGTGGCCCTGCAGAAAACGCTTGGCAACGCGGCAGTCCGGGCACCAGAAAGCAGAATAGACGACGACTTCCATAAGAGTTCTTTGCGACCTTTGCGCGATTTCCTCAGCGTCCTTTGCGGTAAAGCCTTTGACCGCAAAGAGCGCAAAGGATTCCGCTAAGTTCGCAAAGAAAAGCCGCCAGCGTAAGCTGACGGCTGATAGCTGATAGCTCTACTTAATTCTCGTACAACAACACGCCTTCGGCTTTTTCCGAATCGACCGGACGGTAGTACAACTTCTGTCCGTCCAGGAAGACTTCGATAAATGCCGGGCGGGTCGTGATCGTGCCCTGAATCAACGCCTCGGATAGCGGATCTTCGATGTACTTCTGCAAAGCTCGCCGCAGAGGACGCGCGCCGTAACTGCGGTCTCCCAGCGTCTGGCTCAGGATCCACTTCTTGGCTTCGTCGGTCACAGTCACCGTAATCGATTTCTGCGACAGGTTCTGATTCAGCAGGTTCACCATCAGCTCCAGAATCTGGATCAGGTCCTGTTCGCTGAGTGCCATGAACAGAATGATCTCGTCCAGGCGGTTGAGGAACTCGGGATTGAAAGTGCGTTTGACTTCGCCCTTTACCAGGTCTTCAACCTTGCCGGAAATCATGTCCTCATTGGTTGACTGGAAGCCCAAGCCTTCGCGCTTCTGCAGGTGCCGGGCGCCGATGTTCGAGGTCATGATGATGATCGTGTTCTTGAAATCGACGGTATTTCCCAAGCCATCGGTAAGCTGGCCGTCTTCAAACACCTGCAACAGGATATTGAATACGTCGGGATGCGCCTTCTCGACTTCATCGAGCAGGACAACCGAATAAGGTGCGCGCTTTACGCGCTCGGTGAGCTGGCCGCCTTCTTCATAGCCTACGTATCCCGGAGGCGAACCGATCAGCTTTGAGACCGAGTGTTTCTCCATGAACTCTGACATATCGAAGCGCACCAGCGACTTCTCGCTGCCGAACATGAACTGCGCCAGAGTGCGTGCGACTTCGGTCTTGCCGACGCCCGTAGGTCCGAGGAACAGGAACGAGCCGATGGGCCGGTTCGGGCTCTTGAGCCCGGCGCGGCTACGGCGAATGGCGCGGGCCAAGGCCACGATGGCTTTGTCCTGCGAGATGATCCGCTTGTGCAGCTCTTCTTCGATGCGCAGCAGTTTCTGCGACTCTTCTTCCTTAATGGACGTGATGGGCACGCCAGTCCAGCGCGACACCACATCCTCGATGTCCTCCCGGCCAACTACACCGGTGGAGGATTCATCGAGGTGGTATTTTTCGCGAAGAGCGCGCAGGTTCTCGCGCTCCTTGCGTTCCTCGTCCGAGTAGAAGCGCGCTTTCTCGAACTCGTGGTTCGCGATGGCGTTCTCCATACGGTGGACAATGAACTTGATGCGCTTCTGGACTTCGGTAATGTCCTCGGGCAGCGAAGTCTGGCGCAGCTTGACGCGCGCTCCGGCTTCGTCGATGAGGTCAATGGCCTTGTCCGGCAGGAAGCGGTCCGGAATGTACCGGTTCGAATGCGAGACGGCGAAGTTGATGGACTCGTCGGTGTAGGTGACGGCGTGAAACTTCTCGTACCGGTCTTTGATTCCGAACAAAATTTTGGTGGCGTTAACTTCATCCGGCGGCGGAACTTTTACCGCCTGGAAGCGACGCTCGAGCGAGCGGTCTTTTTCAATCGATTTGCGATACTCGCCCGGAGTGGTGGCTCCAATGCACTGGATTTCGCCGCGCGACAACGCCGGCTTCAGGATGTTGGCGGCATCGAGCGAACCTTCCGCCGAGCCCGCGCCCACCAGGGTATGCAACTCGTCAATGAAGATGATGGAATTCTGTGACTCCATCAATTCCTTCATGATGGTCTTCAACCGCTCTTCAAACTGGCCGCGATACTTGGTGCCCGCGACGATCAAAGAGAGATCGAGTCCCAGGATGCGCTTGTCCGCCAGAAACGAAGGCACTTCGCCGTCAGCGATACGCTGCGCCAATCCTTCGACAATGGCGGTTTTACCCACGCCAGGCTCGCCGATCAGGACCGGATTGTTCTTGGTGCGGCGGCAGAGGATCTGAATCACGCGCTCGAGTTCGCCTTCGCGCCCCACCAGGGGATCGAGCTGATTGTCCATCGCAGCCTGCGTCAGGTCGCGGGAAAATTCACTCAGCAGCGAAGACTCGCGCTGCCGCTGCGGCGCCGACTTCTCCTGGCTGCTGCGCGCCAGCTCCTCACGGATGGTCGAGAGCCTCAAACCCCGCTCGTGAAGAATTTCCGCGGCAAAGCATTTTTCCTCTCTGAGTAAACCCAGTAGCAAATGCTCGGTTCCAATGTGCTTGTGCGACAGGCGTTCCGCCTCTTCGGCGGCATAGGCCAAAACCCGCTTGCACTCATTGCTTAACGGAAGATCCACGGAGGTCGAAACCTTTTCCCGGATCGTCGTATGTCCTTCGATCTGCTTCCGAATGGATTCAACCGAGGCGTGCGAGCGCAGAAAGCGGTTCGTCAGAGCTTTGTCTTCGCGCAGAAGTCCCAATAACAGGTGCTCCGTCTCAATATAAGGAGACCCGAACTGGCTGGCTTCGTAGCGCGCAAAAAAGATGACGCGCCTCGCTTTTTCGGTATAACGTTCAAACATAAAGCCCTACCCCCATGGCCCGGAGTTAAGCTCGGGGTCCCACAACGTACGGGAAACCACCGCCCCAAGATCATTATGCAATCAAGTTTCCACCGCGTCTATGGCCCGTAAGCGCCGGTACAAACCAGAGTCCCGTTACTAAAGAAACCCCAGGGCCATCAGTCGCGAATATTTGCACTACCGTACGGTCATTCGCCGCGTATTTCATTTCGGCAGGCTGCACGAAAGCTTGTCAAACCCGTTCATCCCTGACCGTCATCCATCCCGGAAAGTGTCTCCGGCTCAACCTCCTCCATTCGGCCGCGCTGCAGACGCAGCACCCGATGGCAGCGGCGAGCGAAGGCAAAGTTGTGGGTGGCAATCAGAGAGGTAAGCTGGTAATCGCGATGCAGCCGGGCAATCAATTCGAAGACCGAGTCCGCCGTGCGGCTGTCGAGGTCTCCGGTGGGCTCGTCCGCCAGCAGTAGCTTGGGCTGGGTGATGAGCGCCCGGGCCAGAGCAACGCGTTGCTGTTCACCGCCGGAAAGTTCGCCCGCGCGGTGATGTGAACGCCGCTCCAGACCCACCTCGTGCAGCCATCGCGAAGCTTCTCCCTCCGCTTTCGCCTTGGGGAGACCCCTAAGCAAAAGCGGCATGGCCACGTTTTCCAGTGCCGTAAATTCCGGCAGCAGGTAGTGGAACTGCCAGACGAAACCGAGTTCATGGTTTCGGAACCCGGCCGCATCATCTTCTGAAAGCGAACTCAATCGCAAGTGGGCGCAGTATACGTCACCCGCAGAAGCACGATCAAGCGCGCCGAGGATGTGCAACAAGGTACTCTTCCCCGAACCCGACTCACCCACAATAGCCAGCATCTCGCCCCTGGCGACCTGGAATGACAAGTTTTCAAAGAGCACAAGATCCGATTCCCCGGAGCGGAAGACTTTTTTCAGTCCTTCAACCCGTAGCATCGTTTCCTGCTCGATTAGATGCAAAAAGTGGGCTCCTCGGTTCAAAGTGCAGTGTCCAGCCGCTGGTTTTCAGCTTCCAGTTCGCTAGCTAGAATGATTAAAACACGAACTCGAACTCAAACATTCAATCCGATTTTCACCTCAACCCGACAAGCCCCGGCGGACTCTCGTCTCACTCATAGCGTAGCGCTTCCGCGGGTAGAATGCGGGCCGCCGACCATGAGGGATAAAGCGTGGCGACCAGAGAAACTCCGACTGCCACTATAGCCACCAGCACGCCATCCATCAGGCGGGGAGCAAACGGCACGTAGTCGATCGAGTAAACCTCGGGAGCGAGCGACAGCAGATGGTAGTGGCCTCCCGCCCAAGAGAGCGCGTAGCCGAACGCCAGGCCAATCGCCGTGCCGATGACTCCAATCAGCAGGCCTTGGGTAATAAAGAGCCGGCGAACCTGCGACTTCCGGGTGCCCATCGACATGAGGACCGCAATGTCCCGGGTTTTCTCCATCACCATCATGGTCAGCGAGATCAGAATATTCAGAGCGGCCACGAAGACGATGAGTCCGATTGTGATAAACGTCACCAGGCGCTCCAGCCGGAGCGCGCGGAACAAGGCCTTGTTCTGCTCCATCCAGTTGGTCGCCATGTATCCTTTGCCGGCGGCCTGCTCGAGCTGCTCGGAAATTTGACCCGCCTGGTAAATATCGTCCACCTTGAACTCGAGCACCGTAATCTCGTCGCCCAGCCCTTCGAGATTCTGCGTGTCAATCAGGCGGGTAAATGCCCAGGAGCTGTCGTAGTCAAAAAATCCTGAGCTAAAGATCCCCACCACACGGAAGCGGCTGTATTTTGGAACCAATCCAAACGGAGTGAGCTCCCCCTGCGGGCTGGTAACGAGCACAACTGAATTGAGCGTGGCCCCAAGGTCTTCGGCGATGTCTTTGCCGAGTACGATCGGCGGCATTGCAGCCACGCGGTCATGCAGCGAGTTCAGATCGTCGGCAGATTTTTCTGAGTTCGAAACCCCAGCGCCGGAAGCTCCCGAGTCTGTGTGGGGGCGGGTATCCGACCCGCCCAAGCCGGGTCGAAGACCCGGCTCCGCGCCACTGCCCGAGCCTGTGCTCTCCTCCAACGGGTCCATCGATCCGACTTTCACCGTATCCAGCAGATCGCTGACCTTGCGCTCGTCTGCCGGGATCATTCCTTTCAACACCGCGCCGCGGGCTCGCGGCCCTCTTGAGATCAAGACCTGCTCGTAGATGGCGGGCGCAGCGCCAACCACATGTGGCTGTTTCGCCAGGCGCTCCATCAGAGGGCGCCAATTTTTGATGCCGTCGCTTTCCATGCGCAATATATTGATGTGCGAAGTCGATCCCAGCAAACGGTTCTGTAAGTCCTGCCGGAATCCGTTGTTGATGGCGAGCGCCACAATGAGGGATGCAACTCCGGCCGCCACTCCAAGAATGGAAATGCCGGTGATCACTCCAATTACGGCTTGCCTTCGTTTTGCCCGCAGGTAGCGAGTCGCGATGAAGAGTTCGAAGCGCATGAAAAAAGTAATGAAGGTATCAGCTCTCAGATTCGATTATAGCGATCCGCTTGGCCCATCCTCATGGAAGCCGCATCCTGGGCACGATTGCGGGCACGGTTCGTTTGTACTCCCGGTATTGGTTTCCGAAACGCCGCTCCAGTTCCGCATCCTCCCGGAGGATCATGATCGCGCCGCTGACTATTGCGAACAGAGTAAGACCGTAGCAGACCACGAGCCCGCTTCCCAGGCTCCACCCTGCCATTTCGCACAAGTGTCCGAGATAAATCGGATGGCGAACCTGGGAGCGTATGCCGGATGTGGCCAGGTGCTGTTCCGGATTCCTGCCGGCGATCTCGGGCAGGCCGCCGAGTTGGGCGGCGCTGAAGCCCACTCCAGAGCGCCGGTAGATCCATAGCCCTGCAACAATCAGCGACGCCGCAAGCAGCCATCTCCATCCTGATTCATAGAGCGAGACGCTTCGCCATTTCGCGGTAATCGCAGCCATCGCAATCCACATCAATATCCACAACGGAACCAGAAGCCAATAAGGCGAACGGCGCTGCCTGCGCCAGTAAGCCGCGCGGGGATGGATAGCCAGCCAGAATAACGGAATGGTGGAGTACACCACACAGGCCCACCACGCGATTGTGCGAAGAAGTGCGAGCACACTGCGGATTATAGCGGCGATACTCTCCGCGAATTCCTGCTGTCTGGCTTCTTTTGTGGCACAGTAGTTAAAGGATGGCCGAAGCCGCTGAACCTCGACTTGCAAAATCTGAACTCACTGAACCCGAACTCACGGAAACTGGACTTGCAAAACCGAAACTTCCTGCGGGACGTATCGCGTTCACTCATCCCGACTTCACCGCTTATCAGGTGGCGCGATTTTTCATCGTCGCGGCGCTGGAGATGCAATCGGTCGCGGTGGGATGGCAAGTGTACGAGATCACCCGGCAGCCTCTGGATCTCGGCCTCATCGGCCTGGCGCAGTTTCTGCCGGGCATGCTCCTGTTTCTGGTTTCGGGACACGTGGCTGATCGCTTCGATCGCCGCAAAGTGGTCACGCTGTGCTACTGCGGCTTCGCTGTCTCTTCCGCAATGCTGTGCGCAATCGCATGGCGTGGCATCCGCTCCGTCCACCTTATTTACGCAGTGGTAGTGCTGGTTGGCGTCGTGCGCGCCTTCAACGGGCCGGTGAGCCGCGCCCTGTTGCCCCAACTGGTCCCGGAAGAGCATTTTCCCAACGCCGTGGCCTGGAACGCGAGCATCTTTCAGGCGGCAACCATCCTGGGACCGTCGATTGGCGGATTTCTGTACGCTCTCTCGCGCGGACCCGTCGTTGTATATGCGACCGCCGTGGTTACCGGCATCGTCGCCGTATTTTCCACTTTGCGAATCACTCTGCGGACCCAGGCCCGGGCCCGCGAACCGGTCAACTGGACCACGGTGCTGGCAGGCTTCCGCTACATCTGGAACCACAAGCTGGTTCTGGGCTCGATCTCGCTGGACATGTTCGCGGTCCTGCTCGGCGGGGCGGTGGCGCTGCTGCCTGTGTTCGCCAGCGAAATTCTCAAGACCGGACCCTGGGGCCTGGGCCTTCTGCGCAGCGCTCCGGGAATGGGAGCGGCCGCCATGGCGATTCTGGTGGCGCACCGTCCGCTGCGGCGCCGCATCGGACTTGCCATGTTATGGTGCGTGGCTGGCTTCGGAGTATGCACAATCATCTTCGGCCTCTCGCGCAACCTGGCGCTCTCGCTGGTGGCGCTGTTGCTCCTCGGCGCTTCGGACATGATCAGCGTGATCATCAGATCCATCCTGGTTCAGTTGGCGACGCCGGACGAAATGCGCGGGCGGGTGAATGCAGTGGACATGATCTTCATCGGAGTTTCGAACGAACTGGGAGAGTTCGAGTCCGGACTCACTGCTCACTGGTTCGGCACAGTTCCGGCCGTCGTCCTGGGAGGAGTCGGAACGCTCGTCGTGATCGCAATATGGGCATGGGCCTTCCCCGAGCTGCGCAACGCCGACCGGATCACCACCAACTAAAGTGTGGGGCGGACACTCTTGTCCGCCGCCTTTGGGGTTGATCTTGGGTTCAGGCTTTTTTGGTTCGAGATTTTTTTCTCGAGATCTTCTGCTTAGGATTTGCTTGAGATTTTTTGCTCAGGATCTTTCCACCCGGCATTTTGAATATTTGAGGCTCAAAAGCGGCGGACAAGAGTGTCCGCCCCACACTTACTTGCGAATCACGGTCTTCGCCGAACTCATATTGTCGAAACGGTCGTACACCCGCACCACGACGACATGCTCGGCCTGTGATGCGCCAGCCGGCACGGGCGCCTGGAAGTCGTAACTCGCATTTTTCGAATCCGCCAGTTGGCCGACCGGTTCAACGTATTGCCAATCGCCCGCGTCCACGGAGTATTCGGCGCGCTTGATGTTGGAAAATCCATCGCTGGCATGGAAGGTCACGTGGATTTGCGAGCCCGCCACCGCCGCCGCCAGGTCGTCAATTCGCGGCGGCGTGGTATCCACTTCGAAGCGGGCACTGTCTCGGGTAGACGTGAGCGCTTGCCCCGGAGAGTGCGAAGGCGCATCCGAAGCATGGACCTCCACGGTATAGCCGCCGTCGGGCAGTAGCGAGGCGTCGAAAGAATAAAATTTGTCAGTGAGATTATCTTTCAGCAGCAGCCAGCGGGTGTTTCCGTCCCCGCGGTAATAGACCGAGTAAACCATCTGGTCGTCGTTGTCGTCATGTACGGTCCACTTCACGCCGATGGAATCGGAGTCGCGAGTGGTGGGAGGCGGAGTGTCGAAACGCAGCTGGGGAGTGCCGGCGGCCGCTCCACCGGCATCTGGAAGGGTGGCCAGCTTGGGGAGCGGCTGGTATCGCACGCCCACCTGCACGCTCACGTCGTCGAAATCAGGAGCGACGTTTTTGGGCAGGTAGTTCAGCAGCACACTTTCCACGCTGGGTGCTGGATTCCCCGCATGCAGCACCGCCTTCCACTGAATGAAGCGGGCAGGCGGCACATTCAGGGCCGAATCCTTTCGCAGATCGACGGGCTTCCATGGACTCCAATTCCGGTCGGGATTGTCCACGTTGCCGCTGCGGGCAAAAAGTTCGACCGTGCCGGCGCCGCGCAACTCGGCGCGTCCCCAGCGTGAGAAAACCTTGGCATCGAACACGTCGCTTTCGTAGCTACCCTGGGATTGCGGGGCCCCGCCCAGCAAAAAGATTTTGCCCAGATTGCTGGTTGAAACGTATAGCCCGCCGCCGGGAGCGTCCGCGAATGCAGTGACTTGTGTAGCGCTGGCTTTGAGCAGATCGACGAAACGATCTTCCCCCGTGATGGCGAAAACATGGCCGCGATTTCCTGTCCCCGCCAGCAGGCGTCCAGTGGAATCGAAGGCCAGAGCGTAAACCAGATCATCGCGTGAAGCCCAGACCCGGCTGGGAGAGCCGTCTGGTGCAATGCGATAAATTTCCGATCCGCCGGTCGCTCCTGCGCCGGGCAACGGTATCCCGCTCCCCATCGGGGAGGGCGAAGGGTTGGCGTTCAGGACCACCATGCCCGGCTGTGCCGGTCCCGCGACGGGAGAAGTAATCGGAGCGGCCGGAGTCGGCGAGAACACCGCCGGAGTGCTGCCGGGGCGCTTTTCTCCCACGCCCGAGGCGTATATGTTTCCGTCCTTGTCGATCGCCAGCGAGGTGATTTCTTTTTTGGGCGCGCTGTAGAGCACGAAACTTTCTCCGTCGGGCTTGATCTGGTAGACCAGGCCGCTGCCATCGGAGCCGGCGATCAGATTGCCTTTGGCATCCATGGTCAATACGCGGATATGCGCCTCGTCACTCTTGAGGAAGACGGAGTGCTCGCCCTTGGGGCCGACCTCAAAGATCTCCCCGTGATCCCCGGTGGCAACGTACAGCTTGCCGGAATTGTCGAAGACCAGGTCCCAAATGTATTTTGTGCCGGGATCGAAATACACCGAAGAGGAGAATTCGCTGGCCGACCTATCTTTTGCCGCTTCCGCCTTCGCCGGGACGCCGGCGCGATGCTCAATGCGATAGACCTTCCCGTCGGGATTCGTGGCGGCATACAGAATGCCGTTTTTGTCCACGGCCAGAGCCTGCACCTGCAACTCCTGGGGTTCGAAAATCACCGAAGACTCTCCCTGCGGAGTAATGCGATACACCCGCGCGGGCGCGCCTGTAGCGACATACAGGTTTCCGGTCTGATCGCTCGCAATCGACCAGATATAAGTGGATGGAGTAGTAGAAATCGCTTTGAACGCGGGGGCGAGTTCGAGGCCGCCAGTGCTGCGGATCGCCACCCCATTGGCCGTGCCTTTGCTCAGGTCTTCAAACTTGGATTGCTCCCAGATGCGTGTGCCTTCGCCGAGGGCAATTTGAGCGACAATCAAGAAAGAAACGAGAGGCAGGATGAATTGCGTAAAGAGACGCAGCTTGTTGCTACTGATTGCCACTTTTTTGTTACCTCATTACCGATCGGTCGCGACTGATCTGTGATGGAAGAATTCAGACTAACACGTAGGAGCTGCGCCATCGTGGCTGGCCTGGTCGCCGGCGATCCGCCCGCGAATGAAGGTCAAAGTCCACGGGCGGGTGGCCCGCGACCACACCTCATTTAATGGTAATCGTCAGCAGCTGGGCGCCGGAAACCACATAATCGAGAGGGCCGGTGGCCGCTTCGTTCACCGAAGACTCCCCTTGCACGATCATTTCCTGAGTGCCGCGCATGCTGTCCATCACGTTCATGATGGAAAGCGGAAGGGTGGGCATGACCTTGTCGGCGACCATGGCTTCCGGATCGGCTTCGAGCAGCGATACATATACGCGATTGTTGACGTGCTGTTTGTTCAACACTGCGATGGTGGACGCCAGATCCATTTTGCGTCCGAGCAGCGGACTTCCACGGCGAATGCGGTCCAGGGTTTCGCCATCGCTGACCATGATGCGAAGCGGCCCTTTCGAAGTGGAGGTAGGAATGTGAATTGGAATCTGCTGCAGAATTACCTCGCCGCGGTAAGGGCGCAGCACAGTTTCGATCGTGATCTCATCCCCCGGGCGGGCTTCGATCAGGTCAGTACGGGCGCCCTCGAGGCGTGCCCAGCGGCGTTCGCGCACCAGATCGAAATCGAGTTGGACGCCACGCACTCCGGGCACGGTATAAGGATTGTCGTAAATGCGGCTAAAGCGCTCGCCCAATGACATGGCAGCCATCACGGCTGCCGGCTGCCCCCCGTCCGACGGGGCAAACATGTTCTGTACCGTCACGTCCGGATAGCCTTTTACGCTGATCCGTCCATTCATGCGGTAAGTCGTGTCCTCGCCGTACTCGTTCACGCCGTGCAGTGCGTTGAACACCGTGGCCATCATGGCCAGCGGGCTCAGGTTCGCGTTGTTCAAAACCTCATAATGGAATTCCTTGTTCGTCGCCCCGGCATGGATGTTCAAGGTGACCGGAATCATGTCGGGCAGTTTGCCAAACTCTCCCAAAATTCCAGTGTGGCGGTCCTGCACAAAGGCGCCTACGGGCTCGGTGGCATTCACGATCTTGAAAGCGTTAAGGGGAGAAGCCAGCGTGGCCAGAACTTCGGCTTTGGTCATGGGCAAATCCACCATGCCGAATTGCAGCAGCGGGTGTCCGCAGGCCAGCAGATGTTGCGCGTCCATGTAGGTGACGCTGCAGGTGGCCGCGATATCCATATCGCCACGCACCAGAATTGCACTGATGGCCGATCCCGGTTCCAGCGGTTCAGGCTGCTTGGTTGTGCTCACCGAACCCACTCCCATAACGGGGACAATCCCTGCCTTCGCAAACTGCGGAGCAAAAAGCTGCACCGCTTCCTGGGAGAATCCGCTGAACACCAGCGGGGCTTCAATCGGTTTCAGATAATTGGCATACTCGCTCGTAACAATATTCTCCGCGCCCGGACCAGAAGTCCGTGTCGCTGCGTGAACCGC
This sequence comes from Terriglobia bacterium, assembly GCA_963814725.1. GTDB lineage: Bacteria > Acidobacteriota > Terriglobia > Terriglobales > Acidobacteriaceae > JAIQFF01. The sequence goes on along the minus strand of CAWFDY010000005.1, from coordinate 1,042,315 downwards.
ACCACCGTTGTTCACCGTGCTGGCCTCCGGAGTGCGGTCCATGGCATTGATCTCTAACATTTCCGCGATCGGCGTTACGCCCGCGATAGGTTCCTTGGAGAATTCGCCGATGCGGAAGGCGAGCGCACCCGCCAGCTTCCCGTTCAAATACACCGGGCTTCCGCTCATGCCCGCTACCACACCGCTGTACTCGGCCTTCTCGCCCGAAAGGCGGACCAGAATAATGTCTCCCTTGGGGCCGTTGGCATTCTTCAGAATTCCTAGAACCTCCACTCCCATGGATTCCGGCTTGGTGCCCTGAAACACCGTGTAGGCGAGGCCGTGCATGCCCGCATGGATTTCGCTAACCGGAATGGTTTCAACCTGCTTGGGTGCCTGAGCCTGAAGGATTGAAGAGAGAAAGAGGAAAGCCAGGGTGCTGAAGAAAAGGGTACGTCTCATGAATTTTCCTGGAGCGATAGCTCCGACAACCAAAAAATTACCCTTCGCGGTTTTGTCTAAACTACTGGTGGGAGGAGCCCAAAAACGATCGCCAACGCGTTCCAAAACATCCCAATCGCGAAGCCCTGCGTCTATACTAGCATAACGAATTTCCGAGGAACTCCATGTTATGTATTGACCGGATCAGCAGATTGAACCCCTCGCACCCGCAGATCCTTACTATCCCATTGATGATGCTGATGTTCGGGTTTCCGGCCGTTTGCGCCTCCACGCTTGTGGCGCAGGACCAGTCCGCGCCGGCGTCTGCGCCCTCCTCCGGCGCGCAAAAACAGGAAGCGCCGCCAGAAGCGGGCGGACCTCAGAACGACGTCGGCCCCTACGCTATTCCAAAGAAAAAAGAAGAGCCTCCTCCTCCGCCTCCGCCTGCACGGCCCAAAAAAGTGGAGGGTATGCCCGATTATTCCATCAAGGTGGACGTACCCCTGGTGAACGTAGACGTGCTGGTCACAACCAAAGACGGTCAGTTCATCCCCGGACTGAAAAAGGACAACTTCCGGGTGACCGAGGATGGCGTACAGCAATCACTCACGAACTTCAACGTTTCAGAAGCGCCGATCACCGCCGTGCTGCTGGTAGAGTTTGCCTCCACCAACTACTACTTCATGGTGGACGCGTTGAATGCCAGCTACGCCTTCGCCAATGCCCTCAAGAAAAATGACTGGGTCGCGGTCATCTCCTACGACATGAAGCCGCATATCCTGGCCGACTTCACCCAGGACAAGCAGGCTGTCTATGGGGCGCTCAATCAGCTGCGAATTCCGGGTTTTGCCGAGACGAATCTTTTCGACGCCCTGTACGACACGCTCGACCGGGTGGACCAGATCGAAGGCCGCAAGTACGTCATCCTGGTAACCACGGGCGTGGACACCTTCAGCAAACTCAACCTCGACCAGATTACGAAGAAGATCAAGAGCACCCATGACGTGACGATCTTTCCCATCAGCGTAGGATTTGCAGTGCGCAACTACTGCGAATCTCATAGCTGCGGCTACACCCACGGCATTGGCATTCCAGTGGGCGAAATGGATTACCTCCAGGCCGACAATGAGATGAACACCTTTGCCCGCCTGACCGGTGGACGCGCCTACTTCCCGCGATTTCAAGCCGAACTGCCGGAGATTTTTCACGATGTTATCGGCGACATTCGCAACCAGTACAACCTGGCGTACCACCCCACCAATCCCAAGCTGGACGGTACTTACCGCAAACTTAAAGTTGAAGTGGTGGCTCCCGATGGAGCTCCGCTGAAAGTGAAAGACCAGAAAGGTAAGGACGTGAAGTACATCATCGCGGCCAGGGAGGGCTATACCGCCAAGCACACCGTGGAATAGCTAGTGCACGTGCACCAAAGTATCGAGCAAAAATAGCAAGCCGACTCCCAGGAAAACGACCAGAGCCATCTTTACCCCTGGCTCCCGGTTAACTTCGGGCATCAGGTCTGAGGCCGCCACGTAAATCGTCACTCCCGCCGATAGCGGCAAGCCGTAGCTGACTTCATGGCGGAATAGCGCCATGGTCAGCACGCCCGCCAGAGTCGATGCGCCCAGCAGCATGGAAGCTCCCCATGCGATCCGCCGGCTTTGCCCGCTGGCCAGCATGACGGACGCAACGGTGAACCCCTCGGGAATCTTGTGCAGGAAAATGGCCAGAAAGATGACCCATCCCAGCCAGTCGGAAACAATGAAGCCGGAAGCGATGGCGATGCCGTCAAAAAAAGTATGGATGATCAAGCCCATGAGCACCGAGTACCCGCGGTGACCGTGGACGAAGGCATCCTTGTGAGTTTCCTCGCCGAAGTGGAAGTGGGGAGTAACCGTGTGCTCGAAAAGATGAACCAGAAGATATCCGGCAAGAACCAGGAAGGGTGCGGTTTTGCCGCGAAGCGCCAGGCTGGCGGGAAAAATCTCCACAATCGCGGTCGCCAGCATGAATCCTGCTCCTAGCGCCACGAAATACTTCAGGTAAGAACGGTCCCAGTGCTTCTGGACAATGATGGCGCCACCGAAGACGTTAGCTGCCGCGGCCGTGAGACCGAGCAGAATGCTGAGCAGGATAGGGTGCATGTACGCGGGCGATGATACCAGTTCCGCGGTCTTCGGTTACGCCGCCGGCCTGATGGCTCCGATCAAACCGTTCAGTATCTTGCCCAGTTCTGCCGCCCGGTCGAATAGATGCTTTCCATGTTCCGGAGAAAAGTACGCAAGATTTTGGGCAATCATCAGCTGGGTTTCAACCTCGACCAGCGAGCCGCGCGCCCGCCCCAGGAAATAGTGGAATTCGTTGGCGGAAAAACGGGCCTGCCCTTCGGCTATGTTGGTCGGAACTCCAACCGCCGCCCTTCGCACCTGGCTGGCCAGTCCATATAGCTCGTCCCGGGGAAATGCTTTGCTGGTGCGGTAAACGTCCATGACAAAGTCCATTGCCTTTTGCCAGGCGATCAAGTCCCGATATGACTGTCCCATAAAGTAATCCTCCTGGGGACAATCATGGCAATAACGGTTCAAGAAAGATGTGACGCATGAACACTGAGAACCGAGAACTGAGATCTGACTAACTGGTTTTTTATCAGTTTCTGGTTCTCAGTTCTCGGTTCCCGGATTTCGGATCTCAGTTCCAAAATGGGACTTAGCCGCTATGGCGAATGTGCATCACATCGCCGTCCTGCACGATGTAGTCCTTGCCTTCGAGACGTAGAATGCCTTTGCTTCGGGCATTGGCCTCGGAGCCAGCTTCGAGCAACTGGTCCCAGCGGATGGTTTCAGCGCGGATGAAATGCTTCTCCAGATCGGAGTGGATGGCGCCAGCAGCTTCGACCGCCCGCGAGCGGACGGGAATCGTCCAGGCGCGGCATTCATCTTCGCCGGCGGTGAAGAATGAAACCAACCCCAGAAGAGAATAGGTGGTGCGAATCAGGCGCACCAGCCCGCTTTCTCTCAAACCATAACTGCCCAGGAACTCGGCGGCGTCCGCATCGCTCATCTCTGCCAGTTCCGCTTCCACTTTCCCGCAGATCGCGGATGCCGACGCATTGGGGCGCGACGCCACCTCCTTTAGATTGTATTTGCCGATGGCGTTCTCGAGGTCGTTGCCTAACTCTGTGCTCTCACCGACATTGAGGACGTAGAGAATCGGCTTTTCGCTGAGGAACATGAACCCGCGCAGGCGCTTCTTGTCCTCCGGGGCCATTTCCATTTCGCGCAGCGGCCGCTCGGTTCCCAGGTGGGCGTTGGCCCGCTTCAGCAGGTCGAATTCTTTTTCCAGCTCCGGAGTGCGCATCTTCTTCAGATCTTTTTCCAGGCGCTCCAGCCGTTTTTCGATTTGTCCCAGATCGCTGACCATGAGATCGAAATCAACATTCTTGATGTCACGCAGGGGATCGACCGCCCCCACATGAGGAATCGAGGGATCCTCAAAAGCGCGGACCACGTGGGCGAGCGCGTCCACATTGCGCAGGTGCCCCACGTATGCAGATTCCTTGAGGGCCTCCTGGCCGATGGCCCCCACATCCACATATTCAACCGAGGCGTGGGTCAGCTTCTTGGGGTTGTAAAGCGCAGCCAGGCGGTCGAGGCGCTCGTCCGGCACCTTGGCCACACCGATGTGGGCCTCGCGCGGGTTGGCATACGCCTGGTCGGACAGGTGTGCCTTGGTCAAAATACGGAACAGGGATGTCTTGCCTACCTGAGGCAGGCCAATAATGCCGGTTTTCATAGGACGGAGAAAGAGACAGCACGATGATAACAGCCAGGGGCGAAGACAAACCGGTTCAGGCCAATGCCCGCGCGGTCAAGTAGGCAACGGCCAAGCCGAGCAATATAACCCCACTCTCGAGTCGCGTGGACCAGCGATGCAATGCGTCGAACTGCACGCGAGCGGGAAGGTCTGCCGGCGCGGCATCGATCTCGCCAATCGAAGCCCGGATCGCGTCCATTCGGGGGATGATGCCGAACTGCGAAATCAGAGTCAATAAGAGCATGAGGCAGATCAGCAGGTTCGGCGGCGCGAATGCGTGTACTTCCCCGCTGCTCATGCGAGCGAGCACCAACGAACTGGCAAGAAATACGACGCCCGAGATCATGCCCATCCAATGCAGAATTCCCAGCGACCGTCCCACCATGGACCCAGCCAGCTGCCGCGTAGGCAAGACTGAGAAAGCGGTCTGCGCCACGACTGGAAAAAATATCAGCCCGCCAAGCCACACAATGAGAGATACCAGCAGGAGAAACCGAAGAAAGGACATGACGAGTAATTATGAACGTCCTAAGTCCCGAAAGCCAGAACTGGGAACCGAGAACCGACAACTGGTGACTGGTTTTTATCCTGGTAGTTTATCTCCAGAAGGCTCTAAACCGGCACGCGAATCGTTTCGACCAGCTCCTGAACCAGCTGCTCGGCCTGTTCAGATTTCTTCAGAGTAGAGGAGTAGCGGCCGTTGATGGCAACGCGGTGCGCAAAGACCGCCACCACCAGCGGCTTGAAATCTTCCGGAATGCAGAAACTTCGTCCGTCGAGAAACGCCATGGCCTGTCCGGCGCGATAAAGCATTTGAGAGCCTCGTGGCGAAACTCCTAACGAAAACTGCTCGGAGTCGCGGGTCGCGCGCACGATCGCTAGCACGTAGCCCACGAGAGAATCATCGACCCGCACCTGGGTGACGGCCTGCTGCATTTCGAGCACGTCAGCGCCGGTGAGTACCGGCTCCAGAATATCCAGCTGCGCCGTGCCAGCTTCAGAGCGCAGAATTTCCCTTTCGGATTCGCCATCCGGATATCCCATTCGCAGACGCATGAGAAAGCGGTCCAGTTGCGACTCGGGCAACGGATAGGTGCCGTGATGCTCCACCGGATTCTGTGTAGCGATCACCAGGAAGGGCTGGGGCAACGCGTATGAATGAGAGTCGATCGTGACCTGACCCTCGTTCATGGCCTCGAGCAATGCGGACTGGGTTTTTGGCGTGGTCCGGTTAATTTCGTCGGCCAAAAGGACGTTGGTGAAAACCGGTCCGCGTTTGAACTCGAACTTCTGCTCGATGGCAGAGTAGATTGAAATTCCCAGGACGTCGGATGGCAGCATGTCGCTGGTGAACTGTACCCTCTGAAAACCGCAGTCGATAGCCCGCGCCAGCGCCTGGCCGAGAGTTGTCTTGCCCACGCCAGGCACGCCCTCGATCAACAGATGTCCACGGGCAAGTACCGAAACAAGCGCGAGTCGGACGATGTCATCCTTGCCGCGAATCACCTTGCGCAGCGCGTTTTCCAGTTGGGCCGCGCGATGCGACACTGCAATGGCGGTTTCAGGCGACATCAAGAAATTCTACTATGCGACGGCTGCGCTTGAGTTGAGCGGCGGAGGTTACGAAGGTCACAACCAGGCCGGTCAGCGCTCAACCCACATGCCCCGTCGCAGGCTTGGCGACTTATTGCGTAAACTCTGCCGGCCTTCCGGTGAGGCGCTCAATGCGCTTGGCAATCGGCGGGTGAGTGGAGAACAGGTTTCCAAAATTCATGCCCAACAGCGGCTGAATGATGAACAGATGTGCGGTTGAGGGCGTCCCCATCATGGGCACGCGACGGGAATAGGCGTCGAGCTTGGCGAGCGCACTCGCCAGAGCATACGGATTGCCGGTAAAGTGCGCGCCCGTCTCATCCGCAGCGTATTCGCGGGACCGCGAAACCGCCATCTGGATGAGCATGGCGGCGATAGGAGCCAGGATTAGCATGAACAAACCGCCCATCGCTCCGCCGCGGCGGTCATCGCGATCTCCCATGCCGCCGAAGTAGGCGCCATACCGCAGCCACGTAATCGCGCCTGCGATGGTGGCCGCCACGGAACTGATCAGAATGTCACGATTGTTCACGTGTCCCAGTTCGTGGGCCAGGACGCCTTCCAGCTCTTCGTCATTCAGCAGATTCAAGATACCCTGCGTGACTGCAACCGAGGCGTGCGTCGGATTTCGTCCGGTGGCAAAAGCGTTGGGAGAATCGGTGGGAATAACGTAAATCTTCGGCATCGGCAAGCCGATTTTCTGCGTCAGCCTCTCGACGACGTTATACACGCGCGGCAGTTCCTCCCGCGTCACCGGTTGAGCGCGATAAGTTCTCAACGCGATTTTGTCGGAAAAGAAATAGGCGACGAAGTTCGTTACCGCAGCAATGCCCAGCGCCAGGAGCATCCCGTTTTGCCCGCCCAAAAAGCGGCCCACCGCCAACAGTAACAACGTCATTGCGGTAAGCAGAAACGCGGTTTTAAATGTGTTGCCCATACGCTTGTACCCAGTTGATTAGATGGCCCAGCAGGAAAAGAGATGCATGTGCGAGATGCGGCGCGGGCGCCCTCGTTCGCGCGGCAGCTACTGCCGCCCAGCCGCGCTCGGCTACCCAGTTGAGCAAGCTCGACGAGCAAAAGCTCGACTTGGTTTTCCCTGAAAAGCGAAACGGCGGAGCTTCGCTCCGCTGGACAGGCAAGGGCGCCTGTCCCTACGTGGTCCGAGGTGATTTCAGCGTGGTCTGTGGTGGATTCAGCGGGGGAGCGGATCGGGCATCGACGCCAGCGCGTAGCCCATCACTGCCAGAGCGGTCGCGTTCTCCCGCAACTCCTGCGGAACAATCTTATCCAGCGTGTCGGCGGCGGTGTGATGGTAGTTGAAGTATGTACGGCTATCCTGCAACAGGCCGAGCGCTGGCACTCCCTGTTTGGCCAGTGGATCGATGTCGGCCTCCGGGCTGTCGCTGGTCAGCACCAGGAGATTGGCGCCGGCCGGCTGCAGCACGTCGAGCACCGGTTGCAGCCGCGCCGCAGCCTCGGCACTGATCTTGGCCCGGAATCCCAGCGGATGAGACGCTCCCAGATCGCTTTCGATCGCAGCCGTGTGCTGGCCGATTTCGGAGGCATGCGCCTTGGCATAGGCCACATGGCCGCGCCCCAGGTTTTCCTCGTCAATCCAGGCGATTACCCGCAGGGTGCGCCTGGGATGCAAGTGGAGCTGCTGCATCAATTGAGCCGCCTCCATGGCGACGGCGACGCCGGCCGCATCATCAATGGCCCCGGTTCCCAGGTCCCATGAATCCAGGTGGCCGGAAACGATCACAACCTGTTCGGGATGCTCCGAGCCTTTTAGATCTCCCACTACATTGTAGGTGTTCACTTCTTCCGCGGTTTTGGAAGTGAGAACAAGGTGCATGCGAACTTTGCCCTGAGCTGCGAGGTGAGCGATCAAGTCAGCATCTTCGCTGGTTACAGCGCCCGCGGGAATGCCCGCGGCGGTACTTCCGCCCGTATGGGGCAACCGATAGTCGGCCCCTCCGACTGACCTCACCAGCGAAGCTACGGCTCCCAGCGCCGCGGCCTTTTTCGCTCCCGATGCCCGATAGACGACGGCTTCGTCGTAAGCTTCCCCTGCGAGTCCATCGGCGGCCTTGCGCCGGTCGAAGAACTCGTTAAAGAGAACGATCTTCCCGGCGACGTTCTGCCGCCCCAGGCTATTCAGATCGGCAAAGCTATCGACAGCCACAATCTCGGCGGTTATCCCCTCGGGCGGCGTGGGTTCATTTCCGCCGAGCGCGGTCAGCACAACTTTTTGCGTGCTGCCGGGAGCTTGCCCGGGGTATTCCACCAGTTCGGCGGATTCCGCCCCTCGTATCCAATGCCGCGCCTGTACGGGCTCCAGGCGCACTTCCAGGCCAAGCTTGCGCATCTCTCCGGCAACATACTCGATAGCAGCCTGAGCTTGCGGAGAGCCTATCGCTCGCGGTCCGATATTTTCGGTAAGATGTGCGACTTGCCGGTAGGCGTAATCGTCGGTCAAAGCGGCATCGCGGATAGCCGCGAGCTCCTGCAGAAGTGGCGCTGGCAGTGATGCCGAGGCTGGCGCAGCGGGATGGTCATAATCCGAATCGGCTCGAGGCCTTTGTTTCTGGGGCGAGCTGGATCCGGTGACGAGAAGCGAAAGCATGAGCGAGTAGAGCACCTTGCGCGGGTAGATCACGAAACACCTCGTCAGAGTTGAGAGAACACACCTTCCAGATGCAGCGGGCCAAAGCCCTGCACAACGCACCCCAGCTTACATTCCGCTTCACGAAAAAATGGCCCCATTACTGGGGCCACTAATAAAAGAGGCAAAGTGGATGGTTGAGTCAGGAATGGCGATGCAGTGAGCCGATCCGGCGGCCAGACCGGCAACAAGAGAGATGTCGAAAAAAACAGAGAGTGAAGGTCATTGCTTGTCAGCGGCCTCTTTTGGTGCTTTTCTAGGTGCATTTGCGCAACCAAAACCTGAGGGCCCGCCGCCGAGCCTTCGATCTATCCGCAACTATCTGATGTAAAAATACTTAGCGGACGGAAAGCAGGGACCGGACAGAAACTCACAGGTCCGCGCAACCCGGTTGAAGTGCAGAATCCTGCACATTCGGTGCAGACACAAAGACCTCGGATTCAGACCCTGGTCTAAAGGCTGGGGTCCGAGGCCGAGGTCGCGAGGTCCGTTCTAGGAGTTGCCGGCCACCATCCGCAGCTTGCCTGGCAGAAAATGATAAGGCGGCCAAGGTCCGCTGATGGCGAGCTCGCAGTTCTTCAACTGCTTGGCCGCGCTGCTGTACCGGTTCTGATATTTTTCGATGGATTTGGAGTCAATCAGGTGGGCGATATCGATCAGCATTCCGTCAGAATCCACGCGCTTACAGCTGATCTCTTCTTCCAGCGGATTAAACAGCTTGTGCACTTGCACGGAGAGGGCGCGAGCCTTGGTCCTGCGTTCGCGATCCTGGGAGGCTTTCTCTCGCAGCTTGATCAGGTAATCGCCGCCCACAGTGTCCGGCAGAACGATTTCCGCCATGGCCTCGCGCAGCAAGCCATCCTTGACCCGCAGTTTGAGGTGCATCTCGGCTTTGCCGCGCAACCGGGCAACGCTTTGACCAAAAGTGCGACGGTTGGAACGGACAGCCTGCCGGAGTGCCTCGTCAGAATCGAAAATGGTTCCAAAACGGAAGGGTAGCACGGTTCCACTGCGGAAACACGCACTTACGACCCGTGCATGTTCGAGGACGTTCTTCTCTCCAAACTGAACGTCGTCGCGCTCGTACTCGCTGACGACTATGTTGAACTCTCCACTGGGATAAGAGAGCACTGAAGCTCCGTTGACGCCCTGAACGCCTTCCAACAGGGAAGGACGGCGAGAGCGGACGCCACTAGCAAGGGTCTGTTGCTCAGCAATGCAATAAGCGTACCACGCCATAAGGTCTCTCCGAACCTGTTGCGAGGCGAGATAGGGTCACCCCACGCATACTAATTGGGCCACTTTTTGAACCGTCTGGAAGAAAGGGCGTACAGCGACTAGAAAACGCTTACTGCTGCGTCTAATGTGCATATTACCTTGGTGCAGTGTAAAAATGCAACCATTTCGTTGCATGGGGCATCTTCCCGGCCCGTCAGACTGTAACGGCCCCCGTGATGTCCAGGCGAGCACACCTCAACCGCGCTTCATCATTTAGGCCAGGACTGCGAGTTTGCTCCGCCGGACACCGAGGCATCTGTTCCCACGTGGATCTTGCCGCTAAAATCATGAATGGAAAAGGCTTTCGTTAATGCGTCGGCTGTACGGGAGTGTTAACCTGAGAACCATGCTCAGTACTGAAAAGGCGCCTGGCTCTTCATCAACCGCCTCCGTGGTTGGCGCCCTCGTCATTGGCCTCCTCGCAGGAGTCTTGCTGTCAGGCGCCGCTGGATATCTCGCCCTCTCACGAAATTCCGGCCCCGCCCTGCTGAGCCGTCTGTGGTCGGCGATGACCGGCAGAACGCTCAGCATCGACGTCAGCCAGCCGACCGTGGTCAACCGCATACAGCAACTCAAAAGACTTGAAACCGTGGTTTACACCATGGACAAGATCGTGAGCGGGGCCAAGGAAAATCCCATCTTCCCCGATTTTCTGGCCGGAGACCGCCTGCTTTTGCTGGTGCATGGCGAGGTGGTTGCCGGAATCGACCTCTCCGGCCTCCAGCCAGGCGACGTAAAAGTTGAGGGCAAGCAGGTTCAGCTCCATCTTCCCGCTGCCCAGGTATTCAGCACGCGGCTCGACAGCGCCCGGACGCGCGTGTATTCCCGGCAGACCGGACTGCTCGTTCCCACCGATCCAAATTTGGAGAGCCAGGTGCGGCAGGAGGCAGAACGCCAACTTCTCGAAGCGGCCGTCGCCGACGGCGTTCTGAAAACCGCCCAGCAAAATGCCACCTCCACAATCACCAGCCTTCTGCAGGGCCTGGGGTTCGAAAAGATCGACTTCAACTAGAGCCTAATGTGGGCGCGAGCGTCCCGCTCGTGTAGGGAGTTATCACAAAACACGCAGGGGCAGCCGCCCTACGTGGCCGCCGGTGGTTCCCGCACATTTACGCGGAAGTTCCGATAGACTGTTGAACTTCAAACTTTCGCTTCGGAACGCATCTATGAATCCGGCACAAATGGCAGTCGTGATTTCGATCAGCCTGTTTTTCGGGATGGTGATCTGCCTGGAAGCCGGCTATCGCATCGGCCGCTACGTTTCGAAAAAAACGGAAACTCCGCACGCAGGGACGTCTACGATCGAGGCGGCAATATTCGCGCTGCTGGGTTTGCTGCTGGGATTTACCTTTGCCAATGGAATCTCGCACCTCGACGAGCGCCGAGTGCTGATCGTTCAGGAATCCAACGCCATCGGCACTGCATATCTTCGGCTGGACCTGTTGCCCGCCAGCGAGCAACCGGTCATGCGCGACCTGTTTCGGCAATACCTCGCGGCCCGCCTCAACGTGTACGAAAGTCTGCCCAACCTGCAGGCTGCCGAGAAGGAGTTAACCCGCGCCGCGCAATTGCAACAACAGATATGGGCCCACGCCATCGTTGCAAGCCGCGACGATCCTACGCAAAATATCGCCCGGCTCCTTCTGCCGTCCCTGAATGAGATGATCGACGTCACCACCGCGCGGACGATTGCCCTGCATACTCATCTTCCGCCGCTCATCTTTGGCCTGTCGATTTCAGTCGCTCTCTTAAGCGGACTGCTGGCGGGATACGACACCGCGAAAAGGAAAGACCGCGGCTGGTTCCACTGGCTACTCTACGCCGTGGTGATCGCGATCACCATTTTTACCGTTATTGATCTCGACTATCCGCGGTTCGGCGTGATTCGCCTGTCGTCGGCGGACAACGCTCTTCTCGAACTGCGCGATTCGATACGTTAGTCCGTGAAGCCCCGGCAATACTTCAGGCGGACGTTGGCCGCTTGATTACGAAGCGCTGGGTGGTCCGGGAATATTGGATGCCTCCCATGCGTCCTACCAGATCAAGCGCATCTGCATCCAGGCGTCCGTCCTTCAGAACGCTTTCTTCGAGATGGACGCTGACGATCTCTCCGATCACCAGGCTCCCGCTTGGCGGCTCCGAGCCAAAATCGATGATGCGCTCGAGCTTGCACTCAAAGCTGACCGGAGATTCGGCCACATGGGGCGGACGCACCACCTGGGATGGCCTGGTCGTAAGTTTCGCCAGCGCGAATTCGTCCACCGAGCTGTCGTACTCGCCGCTGGTGAGATTCATGGCTTCAGCCACCGCGAAGGTCACAACATTCACCACGAATTCTCCCGTTTCGCGAATGTTGTGCAGCGTGTCCTTGGGCGCGGCCTTGTCGTTCACCTGGCGCAGCCCGGGCGAAAATCCGAGCAGCGGCGGCTTCGCCGACACCACGTTAAAAAAGGAAAACGGCGCCAGGTTCAGCTGCCCATCGCGAAGCGTGGAGATCCATGCGATAGGACGTGGAGCGACTGCGCTGATGAGAATGCGGTAGAAGTCGCGGTGCGGAAGCTGCTCGGGACGAACATCCATGCTGCCAGTTTAACCGGATCGGAAAAGTAGCGCCGCCGTCCCGGCGGCTGTCCGGCGGGCGTCCTCGCCCGTCGGACACTGGGAGCCGATCGCACCGGGATGGCTGGGACGGGCAGGTACGCCCGTCCTCCATCGACAATACTTAGAGACTACTTCGAGGCGGTCTTCTGTAACTCGTCAAGCGCCGTCAGCACTTCCTGGCTGTGCTTGTTCGGGTCCACCCCGGTGTAGGCGCGTTCGATGTTGCCTTGCGGATCGATAATGAAGGTGTTCCGGGCGGCGATTTCAACCCCGTTGTATTTCATGGTGGAGTCGTATTGCTTCACCACTTTATGTTCGGTGTCGGCCAACAGCCTGAAATTCAGCCCTTCCTTGGAACAGAACTCCTTGTGCGAGTCGGTGGTGTCCACGCTGACTCCGACCACAACTGCGTTGCGCTGCGCGTATTGCGGCTGATCGCGCTGGAAGTTGTGAGCCTCGATGGTGCATCCCGGCGTACCATCCTTGGGATAGAAGTAGAGCACGACCCACTTGCCGCGAAAATCTTTCAAACTGACTTGCGAGCCATCCTGCGAAGGGAGTGTAAAGTCAGGTGCGGCGCTGCCCACCGCGGGCATGGCAGCAAACGCAGAGTGTAATCCCGCTCCCAAAACAACCGTAACCAGCAAAACCATCCATGGACGCATAGAGACTCCTTCAGGCAGCTAGGGTAGCGCGGAACGGCAAGGTGTGTCCATGCGGGTTTGTCAAATTCTTGCAAACTCTAAGCGCCCCGCTGCGCTGGCAAAGCATCGAGCGTGGCCGGATTTCACAGAACACTCTTGCAACTGACGGGCCGCAATGACATCGAACCTATAACGACGAAAAGGCAAAATATGAAATCCAATCACGACCGCTCCTTGCGCCAGCACCTGACCGAACTTTTGACCGGAGGCAATGCTCACGCCGGATTTAACGATGTGGTCACGGGCATTCCGGCTAAACTGCGCGGGAAGAGACCTGCCGGCCTACCCCACTCTCCCTGGATGATTCTCGAACACCTGCGGCTCGCGCAATGGGACATCCTTGAATTCAGCCGGAACCGCAAGCACGTTTCACCCAAGTGGCCCTAGGGCTATTGGCCGAAAACCGAGGCTCCGCCCGGCGTCGCCGCCTGGAACGGCAGCATCAAGAAATTTCGCCAGGATCTGAAGGCCGTGCAGAAGCTCATTGCCAACCCGAAGACCGACCTGCACGCGCGCATTCCCTGGGGAGAGGGCCAGACCGTCCTGCGCGAGGCGCTTCTGATCGCCGATCACAACGCATACCATCTGGCTCAGTTGGTGGATGTGCGGCGTCTGCTGGGAGCGTGGCCGAAGAAATAATTTCAGGCGCACTCCCCGGACGCGACATCGATCTTCAACTCTTTGTCTCGAGGCCTTTTTCGAAATACCGTTCTGATTCCGTTGCGCCACCGTTCGTCAATTCCCACCACCACCCACTCAATCTCCGGCGACAGGTAGTGCAAGAGAGTGTCAGTGGCGGGATGCACATGCAGTGCCGGCGCTACCAGAAATAACAGGGGACGTTCCGTTGACAATTCCCGTCCCGGAAAGTATCCAAAACGCTGAAACTCTCCGCGCGCGTGGTGCCACGACACACGCGACCAGTAATCCAGCCCTTGCAACGGCAGGTGTATGTCTTCGTCGGCCTTCAGTTCCACCACCGCCAGCCTGCCCTCCCGGGTAACCGTGAGCACGTCGATCATGGCGCGGTCGGCGGCGGAAAACGCCGGCACCTGGGAATACAGGCAGCCGGCATCGAGGCGCTCATCCACTTCGCCCACATCCTCCACCACCAGTGACTCCAGCCAGCGCTCGGAATGCATTCGCCATAGGGCGTGATCGCGCGGCCCTTCGGAATGGCGAACCTCGCCCACACTGCGCACCAGCCGGTGAAACATGTCCGCATTGTGTTCTCCGAGAATCTTTTCGTCCGCGCCCACTCCAAAGACAATCTCGGGTGTGCTCCGGAGGGTGCCGGGCTGGTGCGCCAACCGCGCCCTGGCGAATTCGAGGCCATGACAGCGGAAGCCGACCTCTGCCGCGGAAATTACCCCCATTTCAACCTCGGGCATCAACTCGCGGACTCGTCTGATCGCCTCGGAGAATCGCTCTAGGGCTTCGGCCTGATCGATCCAGTGCACCAGGCGTGTCCTGACATTACCGCCATCCGCGAGTTCGATTTCTCTCGGCCGGCCTTCGTTGTTTCCGCTGCGATTTTCCAATTCGTACAACTGCCATTTGGCAGCGTCGGGGTTTAAATGCGACATGCGCTCGCGAGTCAGTGCGGAAGTCCCAGCCGGCAAAAAAAGCTTCAGACCTTCGACTACGATTCTTCCTGCATGAGCCACACGGCAGGCGTCGAGCCACAGAATTCCGAAGGTCAAAGCAGCGTCAATCGAAGACTGGCTCTCTTGTGGGTTTACTCCGAGAACCGCGAAGCCCGACTGCCCGCGGCGCAGAAGTCCCCGGGCGTAGGTGGGTCCGAACGATCGCTCCAGGTCGGCCGATGTGGTGAGGCGCGAGGCTGCGTAAGGCTGAAAATGCCGCTCCAGAATCCGCTGAAGACTCCGCTGGTAGGCCAGTCGCGCCGCGCGCCTGGCGGTCGGAGTCCGGCGATCGCGCTGGCGGCAAATTTCCAGTTTGCCGGGGCGCGTCTGCCCCAGCCTCTGCACCGCCAGCCGCAGCACCTCATGCTTGATTTCAACGTCAAGCACTCGCCGCACCAGATTCCGTTCCGCCGACCAGAGATGTAGCAGGCACTTGTTGCGTTCGCCGGAAATGGAATACTTCGCCTGCGCCAGATCGAACACGGCAGCGCCGTCATCGAGCACGACGGCATCGCGCGCCCCCGCCAGGAAATCCTCGACCGTACGAGCAAGGGCCTCGGGTGTCATGGTTAGAATGCTTTCATCCCGGTGAATCCCCTGTCTGTGACATGTGACCATCATCTCAGGCCACGTGCGGGACCGGGAGGGCCCTGCAAGCCACCGGCACACGCCGGACCATGTGGGATAATGAAGAGACTCCGGGAGTCTTTCCCAGCCCAAGGACATCTAATTACTGTGGACAAGAACAGGTTCTTTTTTCAGCACTACGGCCTCACGGAACACGATCTCGAGCGCTATCTGGCAGCGGCCCTGTCAGCCGGCGGAGAGTACGCCGACCTTTATTTTGAATACCTTTCATCCACTTCGCTGATGGTGGATGAATCCATGGTGAAGTCGGCCTCCCAGGGAATCTCGGCGGGCTGCGGGGTTCGCGTGGTGGTTGGCGAACGCACCGGCTACGCTTACACCGATGATCTTTCGTCCGAGCGCATCCTGCACGCAGCCCGCACCGCAGCGCTGATCGCCAGCGGTCCCTCGAAGACGCCCGTGGTGGGCTTTCAGGAGAAGGCCGCCCGCAGCCTTTACCCTGTCACCCTGCCTTCCGTGGATGCCGAGATTACGGCCAAAGTCGAATTGGTGATGCGCGCCGACGCCTCGGCTCGCGCCTACGACCCGCGCATCAGGGAAGTTCGTGCCAGCTATTCCGACGAGTTGCGCAATATTCTGGTGGTGGGATCGGATGGCACTTTTGCCGAAGACTCCCAGCCGCTGGCCCGCATGAACGTCTCCTGCATTGCCAAGACTGAAAAAACTTCTGCCCGAGGCAGTTCGGGCGGCGGCGGGCGAGTTGCACTCGATTTCTTTTTTGGAGAGAAAACTCCGGAATATTTCGCCAAAGAAGCGGCGCGGCAATCCATTCTGCAACTGGACGCTCGCGAAGCTCCAGCTGGGGAAATGGAAGTTGTACTCGGTCCCGGATGGCCCGGCGTGTTGCTGCACGAAGCCGTGGGTCACGGGCTGGAAGCCGACTTCAATCGCAAGCAGACTTCCGCATTCGCCGGGCTTATTGGCAAACGCGTGGCCAGCGAAAAGTGCACCGTGGTGGATAACGGCACCATGCCCTGGCGCCGCGGCTCGCTCAACGTGGACGACGAAGGCCAGCCCACCCAGAACACCGTCCTGATCGAAAAAGGAATTCTCAAGGGATACCTGAGCGACAAACTTTCCTCCCGCCTCATGGGAATGGCAGACACCGGGAACGGCCGCCGCGAAAGCTACGAGCACATCCCCATGCCCCGCATGACCAACACTTATATGCTCGCGGGACAGGACGATCCGGAAGACATTATCCGCTCGGTCAAGCACGGCGTTTACGCCGTAAACTTCGGCGGCGGCCAGGTGGATATCACCAGCGGGAAATTTGTGTTCTCAGCCTCCGAGGCATATCTGATCGAAGACGGGCACGTTACCGCCCCCATCAAAGGCGCGACTCTGATTGGCAATGGCCCCGATGTTCTCACCCGGGTCTCCATGGTAGGCAATGACCTGAAGCTCGACGAAGGCGTCGGCACCTGCGGCAAAGACGGACAGGCCGTTCCCGTCGGCGTCGGCATCCCAACACTCAAAGTGGATCGCCTCACCGTAGGGGGAACCGCAAAGAAAGAGTCCGGCGGGTTCATGCAGTAATTGGTGAACCACGGAGACACAGATTCACTGAGAAATCCTCTTTATTGTTTTTGCTCTGTATCTCGCTGATGAAAATGACTTTTATGGCTCAGACACAACTGGAAACCAGTAACCTGAAACTAGAAACTGATCTCCGCGGCCTCGCCCAGGACGTCGTCCGCCGCGCCATGGCCGGAGGCGCTACCGCGGCCGAATGCGTGGTGCGAGAGGGCGATGAATTTTCCACGCTCGTCCGCCTGGGCCAGGTCGAGACTCTGAAAGAAGCCGGCTCTCGCTCAATCGGGGTTCGCGTATTTCACGGCCAGCGTTCGGCCAGCACTTATTCCAGCGACTTTTCCCGCGAAGCGCTGGACCGCATGTTGAAGTCCGCGCTGGAACTGGCCAGGATCACCTCCGAAGATCCGTTCAGTGGAATTCCAGAAGCCTCGCAACTCGGCTCTCTGCCTGGCAACCTCGATCTGTATTCGGCTGACGTGTACTCGCTGCCCGGCGAAGAGCGGATCAATTACGCCCGCCGCGCTGAAAAAGCAGCGCTCGATTACGACCCTCGTATCAAGAATTCTGAAGGCGGGTCGTTCGACGCCGCCACAGGCCACAAGGTGCTGGCCAACTCCCACGGATTTGTCGGCGAGTACCGCCGCTCTTTTTGCCAGGTAGTCGCCATGCCCATCGCGCAAGCGGAAAGTGGCGCCATGCAGCGAGACTTCTGGTTCTCCGTTGCCCGCAAGATGGGCCAGCTGGATTCTCCCGAAGACGTGGGCAGGATCGCGGCGCAGCGCACCCTGCGGCGACTGGGTGGGCGCAAGGTCAAGACCGCGCATGTTCCTGTCGTCCTCGATCCCCTGGTGGCCACTTCCATTCTTGGCCACATTTTTGAAGGCATCAACGGCGATTCCGTCTATCGCGGCGCGTCGTTCCTAGCGGGCAAACTGGGCGAGAAGATCGCGGGCGAACACGTTACGGTGATCGATGACGGCACCATGGTCGGCGGATTTGGCACATCTCCCTTTGATGGCGAAGGCATTCCGACCCGGCGCACCGTGGTGATTGAAAATGGCGTGCTCAAGTCTTATCTGTTGAACACCTACACCGCGAAAAAACTGGGACTTCAAACCACCGGCAACGCTTCTCGCGGGCTCGCGGGGACTCCCGGCATCGGGCCTGGCAATTATTTTCTCCAGCCCGGAAAGAAGACCGCGCAGGAAATTATTGCCGGCATCCCCGAAGGCTTGTACGTCACTGAATTTCTGGGCCACGGCGCCAACCTGGTTACCGGCGACTATTCCCGCGGCGCTTCCGGGATGTGGATATCAGGAGGCGAACTGGCCTATCCCGTCGAAGAAATCACGGTGGCAGGAAATCTTAAGGAGATGTTCTTCAACATTTCCGAAGTCGCGAGCGATCTTGAATTCCGCGGGGCCATGGCGTCTCCGACGATGCGCATCGACGGCCTCATCGTCGGCGGAGAATAACGCCGATCAAGATCTAACATTTCAGTTTGAAGATTCCAGCTTGTAGATTTTCAAAAACCTTCATTATCGAAGGTTCTCCCATCTGAATTCTCAATCCTCACTCTAAAAGGCCCGCCCTGCCCAGGCGTACAATCACCCCATGGGCACCCTGCTCCAGCCGCGTCCAGCAACGCCAACGGATGACAGCCATTCCAACTGGCTTCCGATTGTTTTTGGAGTAGCGCTGGTGGTGGTTGTCGTGGTCATCGCTTCCCTGCTGTTACGCACCGATTCCAGGATTGCCAGCGCGCCCCATCCTTATGCGGTGAACATAAAGTTTTCAGACATGAAAATGAGCGCGGCGGAAAACTTTGTCGGGTCATCGGTCACCTATCTTGACGGCACGGTCACGAATGGCGGAGACAAGATTGTCAGTCATGCCATGGTGCATGTCAGCTTCAAGGATTCGCTGGGGCAGATCGCACAAAGCGAAGACGTCCCACTGCGCATTCTGCAAACCAGCGGACCGTATCCCGAAGCGTTGGATCTCAGCCTCGCACCACTCGCGCCAGCGCAGGGCAAACCCTTCCGCCTGACGTTTGAGCACGTAACCGCCGACTGGAATCGTGAGTATCCCGAGTTGCAGGTGACGGATGTCACGGCGAAGTAATTCGGGGCGCGAATGCAGACGGGCAGGCGCGCCCGGGCTCCCTCGTAGATTCTTCTACAATGTCTCCCATGCCTGACCTTAAAGCTTTCCGGCTGACCGAGACGGTCAAAGCAGGCGGTTGCGCCTCAAAGCTGAGTCCTGCGATCCTCGACAAGGTGCTGAGCCAATTGCCTCGCCAGCACGATCCCAACGTTCTCGTCGGCTTCGACCACGCCGATGACGCCGGAGTTTACAAAATCACCCCCGACCTCGCGCTGGTGCAGACCGTGGATTTTTTCACTCCCGTCGTGGACGACCCTTACTCCTTCGGCCAGGTCGCAGCCACCAACGCCTTGAGCGACGTGTACGCCATGGGCGGCCGGCCCATCACGGCGCTGGCTCATGTGTGTTTTCCCGCCAATGGCGATCTCGAAGTGTTGCAGCAAATTCTGGCGGGCGGTCTTTCGAAGATGATGGAAGCGAATTGCACGGTGGTGGGCGGTCACAGTATCCGCGACGAGGAAACCAAGTTCGGTTATTCCGTCACGGGGCTTATTCATCCCGACCGTGTGTTCACCAACGGCGGCGCTCAGCCCGGCGACCGGCTTCTATTTACCAAGGCCCTGGGCACGGGCGTCATATCCTCCGCGATAAAGGGTGGATCGGCAAAGCAGTCATGGATCGACGCTGCCACGCTTTCGATGACCACGCTGAACAAGACCGCCAGCGAAATCGTGGTCGGATTCTGCGAAAGCCGGGAGGAGACCACCACGGACCATGTAGGGACGGGTCTTCGACGCGCCCAGGCCGAGCAAGGCTCGGCAGGGTTAGAACTGCGCCCAACGAGGTGTTCCAGCGAAATCCGTGCCGGCCAACGCCCGGTTCACTCCCTGACCGACGTCACCGGCTTCGGGCTTATCGGTCATGCTCGCGAAATGGCTATGGCATCGAACGTCTCCCTCCGCTTCAGAGTCGGCGACATTCCGCTGCTCGAGGGCGCTCTGGAGTGTATCCGCGCCGGTAACATTCCCGGCGGGTTGAAAAATAACCGTGACTTTGCCGAATGCGTCGTGGGCTACGACGAGGGGATTCCGGAAGAATTGAAGACGATCCTGTTTGATCCGCAGACCGCGGGGGGCCTGTTGATCGCAGTCGCGGAGCATAGTTCTTCGGCGTTGATGCGGAATCTCAAGGCCGCCGGAGTGCCGGCGGTCGAGATTGGAGAGGTCGTGGAACGAAGCAAGCCGTTGATCGCCATCATCGCCTGAAGGGCCGCCACCACTTACGTGAGGACAGCCTCGGCTGTCCCGCGGAGCGAAGCTCGCAATTAGACTCGAGCACACACCGTCGAGCGGCGCTCGACCGGACAGCCGTGAGCGGCTGTCCCCACGTGGATCGTGGCGAGACTGAAAGTCCAGCACCCGCGGTCGCGCCGTTCGCATCTATGCTGGTGCAACTGTCGTTTTATTTTTCTCTCTGGAGTGTCTTATGAAAACCCGCAAGCTCGGCCGTAATGGCCCCGCCGTTTCAGTCTTAGGCCTCGGTTGTATGGGCATGTCGGAGTTCTACGGCAATCGGGACGATGCGGAGTCTGTTGCGACCATCGACCGGGCCTTGGAACTCGGCATTAATTTCCTCGACACGTCGGACGTGTACGGCCCTCATACCAACGAAGAACTGGTAGGGCGCGCCATCAAGGGCAAGCGTGACAAAGTTGTGCTTGCGACCAAGTTCGGTATCCTGCGCGACCCCAGCAATCCCGGCGTGCGCGGCGTCAGCGGCACGCCGGAATACGTCCGCAAATCCTGCGAAGCGAGCCTGCGGCGTCTGGGCGTGGAAACCATTGATCTTTACTACCAGCACCGCGTCGATCCCAACACTCCGATCGAAGACACGGTGAGAGCCATGGCGGAGTTGGTGAAGGAGGGCAAGGTACGCTACCTCGGCCTCTCCGAGGCCAAAGCGGCGACCATCCGGCGGGCGGTGAAAGTCCATCCCATTAGCGCGCTGCAGACGGAGTATTCCCTCTGGACGCGCGACCCCGAGGACGAAATTCTCGCCACCTGCCGCGAACTCGGCATCGGCTTCGTCGCCTACAGCCCTCTTGGGCGCGGCTTCTTAACCGGACAATTCCAGCGCTTTGAAGATTTACCCGCGGATGACTACCGCCGAAATTCTCCGCGCTTTCAGGGAGAAAACTTTGAAAAGAACCTGAGTCTCCTGCGGCAGGTGCAAGAGATCGCAAAAGAAAAGGGCTGCACGCCGGCACAACTGGCGCTGGCCTGGGTGCTCGCCCAAGGCGAAGACATCGTGCCAATTCCTGGCACCAAACGCAGAAAATATCTCGAGGAAAACGTGGCCGCGCTCGAACTGCAGCTCACGGCGGGCGAATTGAGCCGTCTGGCTAAGGCTTTTCCGCCGGATGCCGCCTCGGGGCATCGCTACCCCGAACATATGATGAAAATCGTGAACCAGTAAGACATTCATTCATGGGGGCGTGTGGACGTGAATCTTAAGAAACTTGCCGGAGTGCTGGTTTTCTTTCTGGGACTGACAGGCCGCCTCTGCGTAGCGCAGGAGATCACCATCGCCGCTGCCGCCGACCTTCAGTTTGTCATGCAGGAAGTCGAAGCGCGCTTCCAGAAGGGAACCGGGAAACACGTCAAGTTGATTTACGGGTCCTCGGGCAACTTCGCGCAGCAACTGCAGAATGGCGCGCCCTTTGACATGTTCTTTTCCGCGAACCTGGAGTATCCAAAGCAACTGGAGGCGGCCGGGTTTACCGAACCCGGCACGTTTTATCGATACGCAATCGGCAGGATTGTCCTGTGGGCGCCGAACGATTCCAAACTGGATGTAAGTTCGGGATTAAGAGTTTTACTGGACCCGACGATCAGGAAGATTGCAATCGCCAATCCGCAGCACGCGCCCTATGGGAAAGCCGCGGTTGCGGCATTGCAGAAGGAGAATATTTATCAGCAGGTAAACCACAAATTTGTGCTGGGCGAAAGCATATCGCAGGCCGCATCTTTCGTCGCCTCGGGATCTGCCGACGCTGGCATTGTGGCCCTCTCTCTCGCTCTAGGTCCCAACCTGAAAGACAAGGGGCAATACTTTGAGATTCCTGCCGGCGACTATCCGCCGATTGAACAGGCGTGTGTCATCATGCGCGCGTCAAAGAGCAAAGATACCGCGCAGCAGTTCCTAAAATTCGTTCAATCATTGCCAGTGAAAGAACTGTTTAAGCAATACGGCTTTGCCATTCCGGAGGCTGAGTAAAAAAGCTGGGCTTGGTTTTCTGGCGATGTGATCCCCGATTTTATGGATAAAGATCGGTGCCAATCCGTGACTTGGTTTTGATGGCTTGGTTTTAACTTACTGCAGACAGAAAACAATCTGTATCCGACGAGGCGGGCTGTTACTTCTTTCTTTTCTTGTCTTTATCTTTGTCTTTATCTTTGTCTTTATCTTTGTCCCGGTCCCTATCTCTTTCTTTTTCTTTTTCCTTCTTTTCCGAACTCATCTTTTTCGCAATTTCTTCCACCAGCTTGGGCCTCAGCTCGGCCAGCATGGAATCGACGATGCTGGCGATTGCACTGGATTCTCCCGGAGTGTCTCCGCTCTGCGCTTGCGGGTCCGCAGCTTCAAGGTCGGCACCTTCTGCTTCGGTCGTTTCCGGCTCTGCGTCCGCGCCCGTATCTTTGGCCGCAGCCGCGGGCTCTTCCTGCACGACGCTTTCTTCAACCGGGAGAGCTTCTTTCGTGGATGCGGCAGGTTGAGCGCTCCCGAACGACTCTCGAATCTGCTTCCAGTTTTGCCACGCTGCTGCGAGCTCGGCTTCGCGCTGTGGCGCGACTTCGACACTAGCGGTCGGCGAAGCGACTGCAGTCTCCGCCGCAACGGCGGACGAAGATATCAATTCAACCGTGGACACCGGTTCCGAACTGGAGCTCGCGGACGCGGCGGCAGCATACGCAGATTCTTCTTTCGCCTCCGCCGGTGTTTCCTGAGGTACATCCTGGGCTGCGAACTGAGGTGCGGACTGCGCTTCGGGTTGAACTTCGGACGATGCAGCCGCAGCCTGCTCGACGATTGCAGCCGGAACCGATTGCGTAGCTACCGCGTCGGTGACACTTGCAGCTTCGGGGACACTTGCAGCTTCGGCGATTGCCGGTTCGCTGGCCTGCGGCGTCACTTCAGAAGTGGCAGCCTCGACCTCCGGGGCTGTGACCGCATCGTGCTGAGGCGCTTCCGCTGCTACCTGGGCAGCAGTAGCTTGTGCCACGGCGGCGAGTTCCATTTCCTGTTCCAGAGCCAGTGCCGATTCCTCTGGCGATACCGCGACCGATTCGGCGATCCATCGCGGCCCGGTAATGCTGGCTTCAATCGCCGACGGAAATCCCGTCGCGACTGGAACTGGTTCGTTACTGCCAAGGCTTGCCAGCGCGCTTTCGCTTCCGTTGCCGTTCGAGGGCGCCAGAGAGGCGATCGCAGCCATCACTTCGGCATCGCCGCCAGACGGCTTTTCGATCTCTGGCTCTGGGGCTTGGTGACTCTCGGGAACCTGTGCTTCAAAAGCGGCAGATATTTCGGAACCAGCGTCCGCTTGCGCCGCAGGCGCTTCTGCCGCAGCAGGATTATCTTCAGTCTTCGGAGTATTGCTGCTGGCGACAGCTTGGGCAACCGCTTTAGGCGGTGTTGCATTTTCTAATTCAGTCGCGCTAGCGAGGGTCGCGGCCGGCGTTTCCGATTCGGCAGGCGGAGGAATAGCCTCTGCAGACGCAGCCTGCATATTGGCCGCGGACTCCGATGCGGAACCTTCCGGAATGACGCTTGGATGTCCGGCTTTGCCTCCGAACGAAGCCGCAGCTGCGGTAATTGCGGCGATCTCCTCGGGCGTGATGTCGGCGGGCAAGCCCGCCGGAATCGGACGCTCAAATTCCCGTCGGGGTTCTACCGGCGCACCCGCTTCGCCGCGGTCAAATTCGGGAGCGGAAACGGCAGCGGCGGGTTCGGGCGCTTCCGGTTCCGCGGCTTTGGGCCTGCTCAGTCCGGGGATGGTGAGGCGATTTTTCCAACCGGTTTCTTTGTCGCCAAATCTTTCGCCATCCGAGCGCTCGACTGCCGCGAGTGTCTTGGCAAATCGTCCGGACTTCATGGGCTGAGGGCCAGCCACAATCTTGTCTTCGAGCTTGGTCAGCGCGGTCAGCAGTTCAGTGGCTTCAAACGGCTTGATGATGAAAGCGTCAGCGCCCACGCGCCGCGCTTCGTCAGGCTTAAAGGGCTCCAGTTTGCCGACAGTCAGCAGTACCGGAATTCGCGCCGTCTCCGCTGCTTCCTTGATGCGCTGGCAGACTTCCAGCCCGCCGTAGCCCGGCATATAGACATCCAGCACA
Organism: Terriglobia bacterium; assembly: GCA_963814725.1. Lineage (GTDB taxonomy): Bacteria > Acidobacteriota > Terriglobia > Terriglobales > Acidobacteriaceae > JAIQFF01. Next base: position 1,017,912 of record CAWFDY010000005.1, on the reverse strand, counting down.
ATAATGTCCGGCTTGTTTTCAGCAATCTTCTTCAGGGCTGCCGAGCCGTTGTTGACGGTAACTACTTCGTAACCGGCATCGGTGAGGATGCGGCGGCCCATGTTCTGGGCGGTTACGCTGTCATCGGCAAGCAGAATTCTTCGTGCCAAGGGATTTCCTTTGGTGAGGGGGAGACAGCCTGAAGTTAATTGGTGCCGGACCGTAAGTCAATGACAAGAAGAGAGTAAGCAGGTTACCACTGGTCAGTGACGAGTGGGTGTGGCTTCCTGGGAGCACCCTTGCCTGAACCCCTGCAACATACGGCGCTTTAATTAAAACGGTACGACTTTCCGCACGCCCTTCTTTTTCTTGTGCTTGCTGGAAGACATCGCGTCCTGAACATCCTTGTCATCGGCGGTTTCCGATCCTGAATTTGCTTTGCCATCCGCGGCCGGCTGGCTCCCTCCGCCAGCCTGGATTTCGTTCACTTGAGTAGGAGGCGCCGCAGTTTGGCCGCCATTGTCAACGTTTGGCTTGAGTTCGTTGGGATCGGCTGCGACATTAGGCTTCAGCTCATTCGGGTCTGCCGCGGGCGGCGCCGGAGTGGGTTCTGCTGGTGCAGCAGCGGCGGCTTCTGGAGCGGGAGCGTCTGACCGTGGCGCCGGCTGGTCCGGAGCCAGCGGCCCTTTGCCGATGGTTTCGACGCCCACCGCGTTGTCCGACGCAGCGCCTCCCCTCATGGCCCGCGCCGCATCCTGCACCACCGACGTCGCGCTGATCACCTGCGGATCAACCAGGGTGGGTTCGCCCACCTTCGAAGCCTGGGCTACGTCGGGATGCTTCTGGAAGTTGCGCACTACCTTGGAGACTGTGCTGCTCTCGCTGCGACTCTCTTCTTCCGCCTTATTCTGCGCGATCGCCGCTTTCGTCGGCTTCGGGACAGCCTGATGCAAGGCCTCCAGCCGGGCCTTCGCGTCCCCGGTGCGCGGCATGAGCGGGTACCGGGTCAGAATCTTGCCGTAGGCTTCCGCCGCATTGCGCGTGAATTCCTGTATCAGCAGGGTCTTGTCCGTCTCCCGGCCTGGTCTCGACCGTACCACTGAAATCTCGGCTTCGTAGGATTGCCCGAGCAGGAACAGGGCCTCGTCAGCTCCGCTGTAGAGGGGATACTTGTCGATCAGGGATCGCAACCGCGCGATGGCTGCGGGATAGGATTGCCGCAGAAAGTAGAAGTGCCCTACGCGAAATTCGCGCTCAGCGATTACTTCCTGAACTTCCATCAGGCGCTGCTTGCCTTCCGCCACGACTTTTTTGTTGTCGGGATACTGCAGGATCAGCTGGCGATATTCTTCTTCGGCCCGCATGGCATGGGTGTAATCGCGGTCCGGCTTCTCCATTTGCTGGTAGTGGATGTTGGCAATCTTCAGCTGCGCTTCCGCAGCTTCCGGCATGTTGGGAAAGAAGGTTTCAAAATCCTTGTATTCGATTTCCGCCTGCGCCAGCGAGGTTCCGCCGCCTTCTGCGTACCAGGAATCCGCAACTGCCAGCTTGGCGCGGGCGATGTATTCCGAATCCGGATAAGTATTGATCAGGGTCTGCAGGGTAATCCGCGCCACGTCGTAGCGATTGTGCTTCATGGCATCCATGGCGCGATCAAACAGCACCTTGTCGGGCTGTTTCGAGCCGACATTGGCCAGCGGGTTATTGACCTTCTTGTTGGTGCAGCCGACGGCGAAAGTCAGCGCGCCCAGCAGAAGAACGACCGGAATACGACGAAACATAGGGACCTCGGAAAACAGTCGTCAGTCTTCAGTCGTCAGCCCGAAGCCCTAGGGATTTGCGACGACCGGAGACCGGCGACGGAAGACTGACACTAGACCTTCTGCAGCGTAGCCTCCACCGCAGTCTTCAATAACCGTTGTGCATTTAGCTTTGGATCGCCTTCACCAAAGATAGCGTTGCCCGCCACCAGAATTTCCGCCCCGGCCCGCACTACTTCCGGCACCGTGTCGAGGTCGATTCCCCCATCGACTTCAATACGATAGCCAAGGCCGCGCTTCGCCCTCAGATCAGTCAACTGGCGCATCTTGTGGACCGTTCCGGGGATGAATTTCTGAGCCCCAAACCCGGGGTTCACTGACATTACAAGTATATAGTCCGCGAGATCCAGCACCTCGCTCAGGGTCTCAACCGGAGTCGCGGGGTTGATCACCACACCCGCCCGGCAGCCATGGTCTTTGATCAGATGCAGGGTGCGGTTCAGGTGCACGCAGGTTTCCTGATGTACCGAAATCCAGTTGGCCCCGGCGTCGCAAAATTCCGGAATGAACTGGTCTGGATTTTCGATCATCAGGTGGCAATCGATGGGTAGTTCGGTAGACTTCCGCAGGGACTTCACCAGCGGAGGACCCATGGTCAGGTTGGGGACAAAATGGCCATCCATGATATCCACATGGACAACCGTACCGCCGCCAGCGGTGGCGGCGCGGACCTGATCCGCCAGATGGGCGAAATCAGCCGCCAAAATCGAGGGTGCGAGTTCAATCAACCTGGGTTCTCGCAATCACGCTTTCTTGAGTAAAGTCTAACACGCGGAGGAGTACAAAGGTCCTCCGAGAGGCCGTTCCGCCACTGCGCTGAAGGCTCACGACCGAGTCCCTGGATTCCCTTCGAACTGGGTTGTGGTGATGCGAGCGCAGAAGCACCGGGCGCCAGCCTCCAAAGTCAACTGTCCGGCATCGAACACTGTAAAGATGGCCGGATGTGGTATCCATCCTACCCGGGGAGACCGCATGCAAGATCAGCGAGAGCGATGGATGCAACTCTGCGAGCAGGCGGCAACAGAACAAGATCCCGAAAAACTGATGGCCCTCATCGCTGAAATCAACCGGCTGTTGGAAGCCAAGGAGCGGCGACTCAGGCACAATTCATCAGCTCCGAAGCCGGCCGGTGAGTCTCGAAGTACAGAGTGACTTTGTCGAATTGAGGGCAATGTTCTGGGCCGTTAAGCGGCTTGCCGTCCCCGTCCTTCCTGAACAAGATTGCCCGCTTGAAGATTGAGCGCACACTCCGAAAATATTTGAGGATGTTTGGTGGAAAGCAAGAATTCACAGATCGTGCAGGCAGGCGAGCGCACCAACCCGGCCGGCAAACCGGTCGCCAACGTCATTCTGCTATCGATCTCTCAGGCCGAGTACGATTTATTGCGGCCTCATCTCGAATATCTCGATCTGCCGGACCACCTGGTGCTTCACGAAGCGGGAGGAAAGCTCGAATTTGTGTACTTCCTGAATCGGGGGTTGATATCTTTTGTCGTCGCCATGGAAGATGGTAAAACCGCGGAAGCCGGCGTGGTGGGAAACGAAGGCTTTGCCGGAATACCGGCAGCCGTGGGCCTGAGCCGGAGCCCGCTGCAGGCAGTAGTGCAAATCAGCGGAGATGGATTTCGGGTCGCGGTGGAGACTTTGCAAAAGGTCCTGGAATCGGCCCCGCATATTCAGTTGCTGTTGAGCCGCTTCGCCGTGGTACAGGGCATGCAGGTTGCCCAAACGGCCGCCTGCAACCGGCTGCACGAAATTGAGCAACGCCTGGCGCGCTGGCTGCTGATGGCGCAAGACCGCGTGGATTCCGAAGTGCTGCGCATCACCCACGACTTTCTCGCCACCATGCTCGGCACCAATCGATCCAGCGTGAGCCTGGCGGCGGCAACCTTGCGCCGGAAAGGCCTCATCCGCTACACGCCGGGCGCCGTGACCATTGTCAACCGCAAGAAACTTGAGGCCGAGGCCTGCGAGTGCTACGGCATCATGCAACAGTACAATGCTCGCGTCGGCCGCCGATAAAGCCTCTGCATGGGTCCCGCCGGACTGAGAAATAATCTCCCCGTAACCTTTTTCCGCCACGGAAGTTTATATAGTTAGAGGCACGATGGCCCTCAGGCGACCAGCGAAAGGCCCCCCGAAGGAGGCGTCCGGTTTGGCGGGAGACGACCGCCTGCTGGTGGAAGCTGCGCAAAAGGACCCCAGTCACTTCGCCGAACTGTACGAACTGAATTTCGCCCGCGTATATGGATACATCGCCAGGCGCGTCGGCGATCGTGATGCGGCCCAGGACCTGACTTCGGATGTCTTCCACAAGGCTCTGGCCAGTATTCACAGTTTTGAATGGCGGGGCGTGCCCTTTGCCGGCTGGCTGCTGCGGATTGCCGCAAACATGATTGTTGACCGCTCAAAGCGCGGAGGGAAAGAAGTCACGGGCCAGGACCTTCCTGATCTGCCCGATCTGGGCAAGCGGCCCAGGCTGGAGGAAGCGGATGAGTGCGCGCGGCTCTTTGCCCTGGTTGACCAGCTTCCGAAAGACCAGCGTCGCGTGATCGGAATGCGCTTCGCCGAGGAGAAAAGCATCCGTGAAATCGCACAAGCCCTGGGACGCACCGAAGGCGCGGTAAAACAACTGCAGTTCCGCGCCTTGCAAAACCTGCGCGACCGATTGGAGGGTGCCAATGCCTAAGCGCTCTCTGCCGAAGAACGAAATGATTGAACAGCTCGACCACGCCGTTACAGAGCTTCTGGCGGCTCCGAAGGCGAAGCTTCAATCCGAAGATCCCGAATTGCTTCCGCTGTTGCGCGTCGCCGCCGAACTGCGCCAGCTTCCCCGCGAAGATTTCAAGGCCCGCCTCAAATCTGATTTGAAAAGGAAATCATCCATGGCAACCATGACAGAAACTGCTGCTCCGGCTCGAATCGTCGCATCCCCCCGCATGAGCTTCAAGGACGTCGCGAAAGCGATCGAATTTTACAAGACTGCTTTCGGAGCGAAAGAGACTTTCCGCTTCGAGGTTGGAAAAGGTATCGCCCACGCCGAAATCATGATTGGAGATTCCGTCGTCATGCTGGCGGAAGAGTGGCCCGAGGGCGGACGCTTCAGCCCGGAGACGACGGGCAACTCGCCGGTAGCCATGACACTCGAGGTGCCCGACGTGGACAGCTTCGCGGAGCGCGCCATTGCCGCAGGCGCAAAGCTGCAACGCCCAATCGCCGACCAGTTTTACGGAAGGCGTGATGCCAACCTCATCGACCCCTTCGGATACCCGTGGAGTGTGTTTACGGTCAAGGAAGAGATGTCAGTCGAAGAGATGCACCGCCGCTTCCGGGCCATGGGCGGGGAAAAGACGGGCGAGCCGAAGAAGAAGCCAGCCGTTGATCCGGTGCCGAAAGGCTATTCGACTCTGACCACCTACCTGGTGGCGCAGGATGCGGATGGTCTGATCGATTTCATGACCAAAACTTTCGGCGCGGAAGAAACCTTCCGCAGCGGCCCCGGTTCCGAAGGCGGCCTGCACGCCGAAGTTAAAATCGGAGATTCGATGCTGATGGTGGGCGGCGGAGCAGCCGGGATGAAATGGCGCGGCACGCCAATGCCAAGTGCATTCCATATTTATGTGCCGGACTGCGACGCCACCTACGCTCGCGCTCTGGAAGTGGGAGGCACTTCTATCCACGAACCCGTCGACCAGGACTACGGAGAACGCTCTGCGACGGTGAAAGACGCGGCCGCGAACTACTGGTACATCGCCACATTCAAAGGCAAGGATTACAGGTCGGAGGGAGCGCCCACGCTGCAACCGTATCTGCATCCGTTGCGCGCCGAGCCCGTTCTCAACTTTGTCAAGCGTGCCTTCGGGGCCCGTGAACTGGGCCGCCACACGACCCCTGATGGCGTGATCCAGCACGTCACCGTAGAAATCGGCAATGCGCACATGGAAATGGGCGAGGCCCACGGCTTGTATCAACCGATGCCGACCATGTTCTACCTGTACGTGGAAGATTGCGACGTGTTGTACAAGCGCGCTCTCAGTGCAGGCGCGACCTCCATCTCCGAGCCGCAGGATCATCCCTACGGCGACCGCAGCGGCGGCGTAATCGATCCTTTCGGCAACAAGTGGTACATCGCCACCCACGTAAAAGACATGTAGGCGCGAGCGCGCTCGCTGGGATCTCCAAAGGCCACGTAGGGGCGGACGCCCTCGTCCGCCGAGTCGAGCGCAGCTCGACAAGATTTTGTCGGCGCACTAAATGGCGGAGCGCCTCTCATTACGACGGCCGAGGGCAGTTGACCCCATGTGGCTGGTCGCTCTGCCAGAACAGCCGGGCCGGCTGTCCCCTCCCGTGGCTGGTGCCACTGCCGCACGAGCGAGTGCGCTCGCGCCCACATTACTACTGCTGCAGTTTGGCGTACTCGGCTTTGGCTTCTTTCAGGATGGGAACATCCGGGTCGGCATCTTTCCACAGCGCGAAGAAGTCCTGATAAGCAGTGCGGGCACCCGCATTGTCGCCTGAGAGCGCACGGGCGCGACCTAATCCCAGATGCGCCAGCGAGCAGGTTGGTATGGTGCCGCAGATTCCGCGACGGTTCAGGATATTCTGGAATTGTTCCGCAGCTTCCTTTCCCTTGTGCATCTGTAGATAGGCCTGACCTCGGACATAGGAGGGCATCAGCCTCGCGGGCCATCCAAATTCGTAACCGGTCGCAGGCTGAAGTAAAACGATCGCCTTCTCCGGGTGGCCCCGCCCGATCTCGACCTGGGCGCGAATCGAAGGCACCCACACGTTGACGACAAAAGTGTCGACGGGAAACTCTTTGCTTATCTCGTCCGCGAGGGCAGAGGCCTGCGCTGCGTCGCCGGCAGTCGCCAGCGCCAAGCCACCCGAAGCTAATGCGAACCGGTTTCGATCGATAGCCAAGGTTGCCCGAACCCCATCGCGAGCCTGCGACAGGTTGCCAACTTCAGACTCAGTGCGAGCCGCGTGGGTCAAGATGACCGTTGAATTTTCGGGTAGCTTCGCGCGCTGGGCGCTGTCCACTGCCTGACGGTAGAGCTCTCTTGCCTGTTGTAATTTTCCCGAAGCAGCGGCAGCCTCGGCGACAACTTCAAACATCGCGAACTCATCGGGACGGCCCTTTGCCCAATCCGCCTCGTGCTGCATCGCCGCCTTATCGCCCTCGAGAAAGGCCAGCATGTAGAGATCAGCATGGTCATAGATTCCGTCGAGCTTCCGTTCCACTTCCTTCTGGCGAATGGCTTTCGCCTCCGCCAGGCGGCCCAGCCCGATGTAAGCGCCACCCATAGCGCCATAGCTGAAGGAGCTGTTTGGATCCAGACGCATGGTCTCCTGGGCTTCTACTAGCGCCTGATCGAACTTTCCCATCCAGGCATAATCCACCGCCAGATTGTTGGTCGGGATGGAATCATGGGGATAGGTTCGCTTCCAGAGCTGATAGGTTTCGTTAGCCTTGTCCATTTCCCCGGTGACAATCTCATAGTAATGAGAGGAAATGTACAGCTTTTCCAGCTCGCTGCCCCGTTCGCGCCGATCGAATGCCAGCTTCACGTTTTCCCGCGCGAGAGCGCTTTGCCCGGTGTTGGCATAGGATTGGCCCAGACGCGCATAAGCCGCGGCGAAATTGGGATCAAGCTCGATGGCGTGTCTGTAAAGAGGAATAGCGGTGTTTTCGGAACCCTTGTTCCTCTCCGCTTCAGCCAGACTGAAGGCTTTGAGCGCCTCGAGCGACGAGGTGGTCGCTTCCTCTACAGGGGCGTCAAACTTCTGCAATGAAGCCAGTGATTCCCCCAATTTGCCGCGCAGACTCGACGCCGCTTTTCCCACCGCACCGAGCACTTGCTCTTTTTTATCCGCCGAAACCTGCTCGTGTCCCAGGCTGTCGCCAGTCAGGCAGTTGACTGCGTTCACATCCACCACATACTGGCTGCCAATGTTGCTAATGGTTCCGTTCAACACTGCCTTGATGCCTTCACGCTGGCAGACATCGCGCGCCAGATCGGGCGTGATCCGTTCATCCGGCGAGCGGCCCATAAACTTCAGCGTGTCCCGCACCCGCTCCTGGGGAAATACATTCAGGTATGGCGACTGCTCCAGTTGCACCGCCAGAGCCTGTTTCAGCGTGCCATCAAAGACCGGATCGCCCGTGGTGTTAACGAAATCGGTCAGAAGGATGGAATCTTTTTCCGTCAGTGTGCGTGCACCACGTTTGTAGAAAAATCCACCTGCGGCGATGGCCACTGCCACCAGCGCAGCCGCTGCGACGTACCAACCCTTTCGGCCTGCGGGAAGCGGAGCCACTGCCACAGCAATTGGCGAGGAAGCCGGTCCAGAAACGGATGAGGCGGGTTGCACGGCTGGAGCCGATGCCGAAGGCGGCGGTCCAACCGACGATGATCCTGAGGGGGTTGAGTCGACCGGCGTGGCGCCGCCCGGAGTGGAAATACTTACCGACGAACTTCTGCCCGAATCAATTTCGCGCTTCAGCCGCTTCAAATCGCCGCGCAGCTCTGACGCCACCTGGTAGCGCAGGTCGCGGTCTTTCTCAAGAGCTTTATTGATGATGCGTTCCAGCTCTGCCGGCAAGTTCGGATTCAGCCGCACCGGCGCGGTAGGCGCGCGGTTCAGAATGGCGTCGAAGATTACAGCAGAGGTGTTGCCCACGAAGGGCTGGCGTCCAGTCGCCATTTCATAAAGCACCGCACCAAAAGAAAACAGGTCGGTACGAGTGTCGATATCTTCGCCGCGCGCCTGTTCCGGCGACATATACGCCACGGTGCCAACCGTGCTGCCCGGACTGGTAAGGTTGGCCGCATCCACAGCCGCTGTCGCGAAGGACGCGCCCGCAGGCTCCGGCATTGGCTTTCCCGATACTTTCGCCAGTCCGAAGTCGAGAACTTTGGCTTGCCCGCGCTTGGTGAGAAACAGATTCGCCGGCTTCAGATCGCGATGGACAATGCCCGCGGTGTGCGCCACGTCCAGCGCGTCCGCGATCTGCACCGCAAACTCCACCAGTTGATCAACCGAGATGGGCTTGCCTTCGATGCGGTATTTCAGCGTCGTCCCGTCGAGATACTCCATCACGATGTACTGGCGGGTCTCGTCTTCCCCAATGTCGTAGATGGTGCAGATGTTGGGATGGTTGAGCGCCGAAGCGGCTCTCGCCTCGCGCCGGAAGCGCTCGAGCGCCTGCGGATCCTGGGCCAGTTCATCCGGAAGAAATTTGAGCGCTACCCGCCGGCCAAGGCGCAGATCCTCGGCTTCATAAACCACACCCATCCCCCCGCCGCCCAACCTTTGAGTAATGCGGTAGTGCGAGATGGTTTGGCCGATCATCAGTTCGGTGAGGAGAAGGTCATGTTAGGCCGCAGGCCTTCAGCAAGTCAATTTAAGCACCCGCAATGATGCCGAGCCTCCCCGGCCGCTGAACGGGCGGGACGACCGTCCTCCATCAAACCTACTGCCGACGATGCAAATGCGTCCTTATCCACTGCAATCGTTCCGGATGATTTCCATACCACAACACCACCCCGCCCACAGCCAGCAGGAAGAGCGTTACGGCATTCAGCAACCAGCGCCGGCGAGGACGCGGCCTCACCGTGGCTGTTACTGCAGGCAAAGCATCAGGCGAAATCTGAGGGTCGGTCATCGCGGATTCCGCGGGCGCCGATCGACGCACCCGGAAGGCAGCCAGCACCAACAACGCATTGGTAATCAGAATGACTGCAAAAGCCAGCCCAGGGACAAATGCGAGTCCCGGGCTCCGCTGTCGTGCCACCTCGAACGCGAGGACGACCGTGATCAACCCTCGAGGCATGACCCACAGGATCAATTCGCGGCTGTGCGCATCAATCCCCCGCCATGCCCAACGGCTGGAATGAATCGCCACCCAGCGTGCGAGAAATAAAGATCCCAGCGTTCCCACCATGAGCAACGGATGCTCACGGAAAATCCCCAGCTCGGCCACTGCGCCAATCAGCACAAAAAAGAAACTGCGCACCAGGAAGGCGAGTTCAGAGTGGAAGGTGAGCAGCGCCTGCTGCGACTCAGCCATGGGCGCCACCGGCCCGGTCAATCCCAATCCCGGATCGACGCCGGGAAAATTCGACAGCGTCAGGCCGAACGCCAGCACCGCGATTAATCCGTTGGCGCCCAGCGCTTCCATCCCGGCATAGAGAACCAAAACGATCGAAAACGTAAGCACCTGCCAGAAACGCTGCTCCGAAAGCACGTGCAGCAGGCGCGACCACAAAACCCCCGCGGGAATTGTGAAGAGCAGCGCGATGCCCACCTGCCGCAACAGCCCATGCGCCAGGCCCTGCGCAACAGCGCCGCCTTCACTGCGCATTCCAAGCAGCAGCCCGACGGTGAGGACGGCTAATACATCTCCCCAGGAGGCCTCGAGCATCAGCGTGACTCGCACCGGCTCCTCCGCCTGCAGTTGCTGCAAGACCGGCAAAACCACGGTGCTGCTGGTGCAGCCGAGCACGGCGCCGACCAGCAGGCCATCGGTCCATGACAAGCCCAGGCCTTTGGCGACGATGGCAGCCACCAGAACCGCACTGAAGACATAAGCCAGAGTCGCCAGCAGGAAGCTGCCGGGAAAGTGCTTCAAAGTATCGCGAAGGTCGAGCTCCAGCCCGCCTTCGAACAGAACGAGAATGATGGCTAATGTTCCCAGCAGGGTTGTGGTTTTGGCGAGCGTGCCCGTACGCACCAGGCCCATGACTGGCCCGAGCAATACGCCCAGCATCATGAGCACCAGCACATCGGGGATTTTGGTCAATCCAAAAACGCGATTGGCGAGAAAGGCCACGACCAGAAGCCCACCGACCAATCCAAGAATTAGTGCTGGCGACATTCCTGCTCCAGTCAGTAATACGGGCGGCGCTACGGGCGATGCCGCAGCGCGCGTGTCTGCATAAGCCCACGACATCTTAACGCGTGCTACTCTCGACCTCCGGTCAAAAGATGTCAGGGAGAAGATTCGATTGGCCACCGCCCAACAACTCATACCCGTTGGCTTCAGTCTGGCGGCTGCGCTGTGCTGGGGAACCAGTGACTTTACCGGCGGCTATGCGTCGAGGCGCTCGGACCCTTTCATCGTTACTTTGCTTTCGCACGCCGGCGGATTTGTTCTCATGCTCACGATTGCGCTGCTCACCCGTGCTCCGTCTCTTTCGCCGGCGAGCCGGCACTGGGCGCTGCTCGCGGGCGCCCTGGGCGGTACTGCGCTGACGATTTTTTATCGCGCCCTTTCAAAGGGAAAGATGGGCATCACCGCACCCATTGCCGCCGTTCTCGGCGCCGCCATCCCGGCCGCATTTTCCATGGTCACGCAGGGCGTGCCGGGCGCTCTCTCGATCGCAGGGTTCGCCATCGCCGGCACCGGCATCTGGCTCATCTCCCGCCCTGAAGGCCCAGTTCGAGACTATGCCGGGATTGGGATGGCCGCCCTGGCAGGACTCGGTTTTGCCGGATTTTTCATCTGCATCGATCGTGCAGGTAACGGCTCAGCCCTGTGGTCGTCGGTGTATTCACGCCTGGCCTCCCTCCTGATCGTGGGTGCCATCGTCGCGTTCCGGCGAGGCCGGGGGGCGTTGCATCCGGTAAACGCCGCACAAGCACTTTTTGCCGGATGCCTGGACGTCAGCGGAACCGCCGTCTTCATCCGCGCCGAACAAACCGGCCGCCTAGATACCGCAGTCGTACTCAGCTCGCTCTATCCGGTAATCACCGTCCTGCTGGCGCGAATCGTACTGCGCGAACATTTCACCCGCTGGAAGACCGTCGGCATCATCGCCGCGCTGCTGGCAGTCCCACTCATCGCCCTGCAGTAATCAAAATGTGGCGCGAGCGTCCACGCTTGTACAGGACTCCACCAGCCACGTGGTCTGCGCTGCTATAATCGAGAATTGCGCTCATGCCAACCACCCGTCTGATTCGCTCTACTACAGTTCTCAGCGTCCGCCGCAACGGCACCGTCGTCATGGCCGGAGACGGCCAGGTCACCTTGGGCGAAGGGGTCATCAAGCACTCCGCCAAAAAGATTCGCCGCCTCTATCAGGACAAAATTCTGGCAGGATTTGCCGGCTCAACCGCTGACGCTTTCACCCTCTTTAGCCGGTTTGAATCAAAGCTGGAGCAGTATCACGGCAACCTGGGCCGGGGCGCAGTCGAGCTTGCCAAGGACTGGCGCACCGACAAGTTTCTGCGCCATCTCGAAGCCTTGCTCCTGGTTTCCGATAAAGAGCAGACCTTCCTGCTGAGCGGCCAGGGCGACGTGATCGAGCCCGACGGCGGCATCGCTGCCATCGGCAGCGGAGGGCCTTATGCCCAGGCAGCCGCGCAGGCATTAGCCGAGCATACTTCGCTGACCGCCCGCCAGATCGCCGAAGAAGCAATGAAGATTGCAGGCAAAATGTGCATCTATACTAATGACAAGGTAACGATTGAAGAGCTTTAGTCGTCAGTCTTCAGTCGTCAGGAAACGACTGAGCCGATGACTGCAGACTGACGACCAACGACTGATTTATGGCCATCTATCTCCCCGCCGTCGCTGAAGAAGAACAGATCGCTCTCGACGAACTCACTCCGCGCGAGATCGTCGCCGAACTGGATAAGCATGTCGTCGGCCAGAAGGACGCCAAGCGCGCCGTGGCGATCGCTCTGCGCAATCGCATGCGCCGCCAGAAGCTCACTCCTGACCTGGCGGAAGAAGTGATCCCCAAGAACATCATCATGATCGGCCCCACCGGCGTGGGCAAAACCGAAATTGCCCGCCGCCTGGCCAAGCTCGCGAACTCGCCGTTCCTGAAAGTGGAAGCTTCGAAGTTCACCGAGGTGGGCTACGTAGGACGCGATGTCGAATCCATGATTCGCGATCTGGTCGAGATCGCCATCGAGATGGTTCGCGAAGAGAAGCTCGAAGACGTATCCGACAAGGCCGAACTCAATGCCGAAGAGCGTTTGCTGGATATCCTGCTGCCTCCTCCCGCTCCCCGGCCTGCCGACGCGGCGACAGGCGGCCTGGTGCTCGAAGGCACAACCGCTTCTTCTTCGTCCGGCGAATCGCAGAGCCGCACCCGCGAGAAACTTCGCCAGCAGTTGCGCGAGGGCAAACTCGATGACCGCACGGTAGAAATCGACGTCCGCGAACGCAATTTCCCATCTTTCGAAATCATCTCCAACCAGGGCGTCGAAGAGATGGACGTCAACATCAAGGACATGCTGCCCAACATCTTCGGCCAGCGTACCAAGAAGCGGAAGATGAAGGTCAACGAAGCGTTCGAATACTTAATTCAGGAAGAAGAGCAACGCCTGATCGATATGGACCAGGTGACTCGCCTGGCCATCGACCGGGTGGAAGATTCCGGCATCATCTTTCTGGACGAGATCGACAAGATTGCCGGACGCGAGAGCGGCCACGGTCCCGACGTTTCCCGCGAAGGGGTACAGCGCGACATCCTGCCCATCGTCGAAGGCACAACGGTAAGCACGCGTTACGGCATGGTTCGCACCGACCACATTCTTTTCATCGCAGCCGGGGCCTTCCACGTTTCGAAACCCAGCGATCTGATCCCTGAACTTCAGGGCCGTTTCCCCATCCGTGTCGAACTGCAATCGCTCACCATGGAAGACTTCATCCGCATCCTGACCGAACCCAAGTCTTCGCTGGTGAAGCAGTACATCGCGCTGATGGAAACCGAGGGAGTAAAACTGGAATTCACCCGTGAAGCCCAGGAAGAAATTGCCCGCTACGCCTTCCGCGTAAACGAAGGCACGGAAAACATCGGCGCCCGCCGCCTGCACACCATCATGGAGAGGGTGCTGGACGAGATCAGCTTCGACGCCCCCGACAAAAAAGGCGAGCACATCAAAGTGGACGCCGACTACGTGCGCAAGATGCTGGCCGACATCGTGAAAGACCAGGATTTGTCGCGCTACATTCTGTAAAGATATAGACGTCTTTAGCCTTGACGCTCGAACACGCCATCTTCCTGTTTCTGGCCAGCCTCGCCGGCGGAGCATTGAACGCGGTGGCGGGCGGAGGCAGTTTCGTCGCCTTTCCCTCCCTGCTGTTTACCGGCGTACCGCCGATTCCTGCCAATGCTACGAACACGCTCGCCCTCTGGACGGGCGCGGCCGCGAGTGGCGGGGCGTATCGCAACCGGTTGGATGTGCCTGCGCGAGTGCTGCTGCCCTTGCTGGCCACCGGCCTGACCGGAGGAATCGCCGGAGCGGTTCTTCTGCTGCGGACCCCGGCTCACACCTTCCTGCGAGTCCTGCCCTGGCTCATGCTGGCAGCGACGTTGCTCTTTATCTTCGGAAAAAAACTAGCGGGTCGCCGCGCCTCCAGTGTCGGACATGAAGCGACCACCGCTGCCATCGTGGGCGCGTCGTTTTTTGAACTCGTCGTCTCCGTGTATGGCGGTTATTTCGGAGGCGGGCTCGGCATCGTCAACCTTGCTATGTTTGCCGCCGTCGGCATGACGGACATTCATGCTATGAACGCATTGAAAAGCATTCTCGGAGTCGCCATCAATGGCGTCGCGGCTCTGGTGTTTGTGGTTAAGGGAGCGATTTACTGGCCGCAGGCCATGGTGATGATCGTGGGTGCGCTGATGGGCGGATATTTCGGGGCGCACTATGCGCAGAAGCTGCCGCAAGCGTGGATACGAGCATTTGTGATCGTCGTGGGGACCGGGATGACGGTTTACTTCTTCGTCAGAGCCTACGCTGCTTAGTCCTGAACTGTGCGATGTCCCTCTAACTCGAGGATCCGCGTTAGCAGATGACAGGCTTCAAGGAAGCTGCACATCCAGCGCGTAGATTTCCTGGGTGCTGATGTCGCGCAAAAAGACCGGCGTGCCATCCGAAGTGAGGCCGCTCCAGGGTCCGGCAAAGCCAAAGTAGCGGCGGAAACCTTTCAAGCTAAGCACGGATTCGGGCTTGGTCTCTCCGACCTTAATCTGAAAGTAAGACTCGCTGTTCGAGTAAGTGCTGTCGAAATAAAGAGATTTGCCGTCTTGCGACCAGGAAGGATATCCAAGTTGGGTGTCCTGAGTCACCCAGTCGGTCCATTTTTGCGTCTGGAAATTGAAAAGCATCAGCTTTCTGGAGTCATTTCCAACGGCCGCCAAAAAGCGGCCATCGGGCGACCAGCGGGGACTGAAGATGTCCTGCGACCCGGGCAGGACGGAGAGCTGATGCGTCTGCAGGTCCAGGACTTCGATATCTTTATTGTTCGCGTAGGCCAAACGTCCAAATGCGATACGCTTGCCGTCGGGCGACCAGGTAGGGTCCATCTCGCTGAGGTTTTCCGAAAGTAATTCCTGTGTCGCTCCGCCCTGTGCCGACACGAGAAAAAGTTTCCAGGGCTTTCCATACTGCGCTTCGCTGAAAACAATCTGTTTCCCATCCGGAGACCACCGCGGAAGCATGGCAAACAGAGTCGGATTGGTCAGCTGCAGGCGTTCACTGCCATCAACGCGGCTGCGCCAGAGCGACCCCTCAGGGACCGCGACGTAAGTGATCCATTGACCGTCGGGAGAGAAGTCCACCTGGTCCACGGAAGTTCCGGAAAGGAAAGGCAGGAATTGCCGGGAGCGGACATCGTAACGGACCAGTTCAGAACGCGGCTGGAGGCCCGTGACAAAGATTTTGTGCCCGTCCTGACTGGGTAACGGGTGATCGTAGGCGAGGGGCCCTGTGGTGAGCTGCACCGGGCCCGACGAGCCCTTATGCAAGAAGCCGTGCCGCTCCGGCAAGGCCCAGATATTTGTGGCGGTGCCTTGCGCGTGGGTAAAAAGGTAGTAAGCGCCATCGGGAGTCCAGCGGCCGTTAGACTCTGCACCCTGATCGGGCCAGGTGGGAAGCAAGGCGTGAAGGCCGGTCCCATCAGCCCTGGCCTCCCAGAGAGCGCTGGCGTTCTGCTGTACGTCGAACTGTGTGAATCGAATCCGCATGCCGTCGGGAGAAAATCTGGCTGCAAGCGGCTGGCCCGAAGTAGTGAGCAACTTGCGAGGTTGGCTGCCGTCTGATTTGGCCAGGAATAGGGAGTTCCCATTGGCGAAAAGCACCAGCCGCCCGTCGGGCGAAAAAGCGCCGTCGTGGCCGGTTGTGTCCCCCAGGCGGCGTGGAGAACCGGCGGGAAGAGGAACAACCGAGAGCGGGACCTCCGCCTCCGTTCCGACAAAAGATCCGATCAGCAATTGCGAGTGGTCGGGAGAGATGTCCATCGCGCTGGGGTTGAGCAGTGGAATGGAGAGGGGTGCCACTTCGCCGCCGGTAGTCGAGACCTGAGAAAGAACAAAGCGCTCAGCCGAGATTTCGCCAAAATAAATCCGCGCGCCATCGGTCAGCAGGGTTGAGTTCTTAGCCAGACTGTCACTTGTAATCTGGGTGACTCCGATGAGTCTCGGAGGCGGCGGTGGGGAGCGCAACCACCACGCCGCCCCTGCCGCGATCGCGAGCAGGGCCGCCAAAGCAATCATCGCCCCGAGCCAACGACTCTTGCTTCGGGGTTCCACCATCGAAGCCCTCGCGGCGCTTACCTTGCCCGAAGTGGTGTCGCGCTTGAGGCGCGTCAGGTCCGCTCGCATATCGGCCGCACTCTGGTAGCGGACGTTGCGGTCCTTATCCAGGGCCTTGGTGATAATGCGTTCCACTTCCGCGGGCAGGTCGGGATTCGAGCGAAGTGCCGACGCCGGTTCCTTGTTAAGAATCGAGTTGAAGACGGCGGCGGAGGTATCGCCCTTGAACGGGAGCATCCCGGTGGCCATCTCGTAAAGCACGGCGCCGAAGGAGAACAGATCGGTGCGCGCGTCGAGGTCTTTGCCCAAAGCCTGTTCGGGCGACATATAGGCGACGGTGCCGAGGGCACTGCCGGGGCTGGTGAGATGCTCTTCCGTCATCGTCGGCGTTTCGCTGGACTTCGAACCGGCGGGGGCGTTGATCTTGGCCAGCCCGAAGTCGAGAATTTTCGCGTGGCCGCGATCGGTTACGAACAGGTTGGCGGGCTTGATGTCACGATGCACGATGCCTTTGGTATGAGCGGCATTCAGCGCGTCGGCGATCTCGATGCCCAGGTCAACTAGGCGATCGGTCTCGAGCGGGCGGCCCAGTATGTCTTCCCGCAAAGTCTTGCCTTCCAGATACTCCATCACGATGAAACGAAGGCCCTCGTGCTCCCCAATTTCGTAGATGGTGCAAATGTTTGGATGGTTCAACGCGGAAGCGGCGCGGGCTTCACGGCGAAAACGTTCGAGGGATTGCGGGTCGTGCGCGATGCCGTCGGGCAGGAATTTTATCGCGACGAAGCGGCCGAGCGAAGTATCTTCGGCGCGATAGACCACACCCATCCCCCCGCCGCCAAGCTTCTCGATGACGCGGTAGTGCGAGATGGTCTGGCCAATCATCAGGTCGATACGGTGGAGGTCATGTTAGGCCGCAGCTCCTCGGCAAGTCAATTTACGCAATCGCAAATGGAGGCCGGCTCTTCCCCCGCTGGACACTGCCGCGACCACACATGCAGCTCCACACTCGACCCCGGAAACGCCTCTTGCTGTTCTGCTATGCTTCCACCAAGGCCCATGAAAACCCTCGATCGTCCCCGCCTCAACTCTCTCATGCAGCGCGAGCAGGAACGTTTTGTGAAGGAACGCCCAAAATCGAAGTCTTTGTTCGAACGCGCCGGAAAATCATTGCTGGGCGGCGTGCCCATGAACTGGATGATCAAGTGGGCCGGCGCTTTTCCGCCCTTCGTCCGCGAAGCTCAGGGAGCGCACTTCTACGACGTGGATGGCCTTCGCTACATCGATTTCTGCTTGGGCGATACCGGCGCCATGACCGGCCATTCTCCCTTCGCCACGGTGAAGGCCGTGGAAGAACAGATGAAGCGCGGCATCACCCTTATGCTTCCCACCGAAGACGCGATTTTCGTCGCCGAAGAATTGCAACAGCGCTTCGGCCTGCCCTACTGGCAATTCGCTCTCACCGCCACGGACGCCAACCGCTTCGCCATTCGACTGGCGCGCCAGATTACCGAACGCCACAAGATTCTGGTTTTCAACTGGTGCTATCACGGCACCGTGGACGAAAGTTTCATCACCCTGAAAGACGGTGTTGCACAAGCTCGCCGGGGAAACATCGGTCCTGCTGTGGATCCCTCGATGACCACGAAAGTGGTTGAGTTCAACGACGTCGCGGCACTCGAGCAGGCTCTGGAGCCGGGCGATGTAGCCTGCGTGCTGGCGGAGCCGGTGATGACCAACGTGGGAATCGTGCATCCCGAGCCTGGCTACCATGAGGCATTGCGGCAGCTGACAGAAAAATTTGGGACCCTGCTGATCCTGGATGAGACTCACACCATTTGCGCCGGCCCCGGAGGCTACACCCGCGCGGAGAATCTCGATCCCGATTTCTTCGTCCTGGGCAAAGCCATCGGTGGCGGCGTTCCCGGCGCTGCCTACGGGTTTACCGAGGCAGTGGCAAATGCCATCGCCAAACACAAAAACCTTGAGGATTGCGATACCGGCGGCATTGGCGGCACGCTGGCCGGCAACGCGCTCTCGATTGCCGCGATGCGCGCCACGCTGACCAAGGTGCTCACCAAGGAGGCGTTCGCCCGCATGATCCCTCCCGCCGAGCGCTGGACCGCCGGCGTGCAAAAGACGATTACTGAATTCGGAGTGCCGTGGCACGTGACCCGCCTGGGCTGCCGCGCTGAATATCAGTTTTCTGCCGCGCCGCCCAAAAATGGCGCCCAGGCTCACGATGCAATGGATTTCGAGTTGGAGCGATTCATGCACTTGTACGCCATGAACCGCGGCATTCTTCTGACTCCGTTTCATAACATGGCGCTCATGTCTCCCCAGACCGATCCCGATGATGTGGATCAGCACACCCGTGTCTTCCGCGAAGCCGTGAAGGAATTGGTCGGATAAAAGCGTGAAGCCACTTTTAATTTTCCTGTGTGCGACGCTGAGTATAGCCAACATGGGCCAGGGAAAGCCGGGCGTACAGGCTCCGCTCACTGCCGATCTGGAACGTTATTACTTCTCGTCGCCCCAGGACGAGGCAAGCGCGCGTCGCGTCCTCGATTCTGCGCTGAACGACCTGGCCCAACTCAAGGGAGCGATCGATGCCGGGCCGCGCCTCCTCCAGGAGTTGCAAGGCTATGAATCCGTTCTGAAAATTTACCGCCGGCATGACGGATATCTTCACTTACGTTGTTCCCTGGATCGCAAAGATCCAGCCTGCGGCGCCAACCAGAAACTCGAATCTGACTTTGATGCGCGAACGGCTTTCATCATTCCGCAAATCCTTGCGATCTCCGTAGCTCGCTTGCAGGATTTCTATTTGGCTGAGCCCGGCCTGAAAGCCTACCGGTTTGCCATAGAGGACATTCGCCGGGACGCAGCGCACGTGTTGCCGGAGGACAAGCAGGCATTACTCGACCGGCTCCAACCCGAAATTGCAGACTGGCAATATGACCTGTATGAACAGCTTCTCTCTGGAATTCCGTTTGGCACAGTACAAACAGAAGCGGGGGCGCTGGATGTGATCCGGCAACGAAGTCTTCTGGCATCAAGTCCGGATGCTCGCGTGCGCGAGGAGGCTTTCAAACATCGCTTCAACGGACTTGCCAGTCAAAGAAATCTGTTTGCGTTTTCGTTGATACACGCCGTCAAGGCACAGGACTCGCTGGCGAAGGCGCATCGATATCCAGACGCACCGTTTCGCAAATACAGCAGCATGTACCTCGATCCAGCCCAAACCCGGGCATTGCTCGATTTGACGGCGCAACACGGAGACGTTATTAAACGCTTCGAGAGAATCCGCGCAGCTAGATTCCAGCAAGCCTATAAGCACCCTATGCAGGCCTGGGATCTGGCAGCGCCAGAGCCCGGATTCACCCCGCCGGTCACTTCACTGGCCGACCTCCCGCATATCTTCCAAGAGGTTTTTGCCGGGTTGGGCTCGGAGTATCAGCAGAGTTTTGATGCCCTGCTCGAATCCGGCAGCGGACGGGCCGACATTCAGCCAGGAGGATCTGCGAACCGTTACACCGGAGGCTTCTCCGTCGGTTTCTCAGGCAGCACCAGCATTTTGTTTGTCGGACGTTACGATGGAACTTTCAAAGACTTATCGGTGATCGCGCATGAAGGCGGCCATGCCGCCCATCGCAGCCTGATGAGCGCGCACAACGTGCCGCCGTTTTACGCGGAGGGTGCCAGCTTTCTCTTCGAATCGTTTGCCGCCTTCAATGAACTTGTGCTGGCCGACTACATGGCCGAGCATTCGGCGGACCCGCGCCTGCAGCGGTATTATCGCGGGCAATGGATGAGCATCAAGGGACTGGATGCTTTTTATGGGGCGCAGGACGCTCTTCTCGAACAGTGCGTCTATGACGGAGTTGCTGCCGGCAGCGTGCAAGGACCAGACGACCTCGATAAGCTCACGGAGCAAGTGGACGGACAGTTCTCAATCTTTCCCCCTACCACTCCCGAACTCCGGAATCGCTGGACGACAGTTTCCCTGATGTATGAGGATCCACTTTACGACGTTAACTATGTGTATGGTGGACTGCTGGCGCTGAAGTATTACCAGCTTTACACCGCGGACCCGACGGACTTCGTGCCGCACTACATTGCCCTGCTAAAGAATGGCTTCGACGCGCCTCCCGCGGCGCTGCTGAAGCGCTTCTTGAATATCAATTTATCCGATCCGTCACTTTTGACCGATGATCTCGAACTTCTGGATCGGCGGCTGAAACAACTCGAAACTTTGCCCTGAGATCGCGTGCCGGGTCGCCCTGGCTGCTCGAACCGGCGAGGACCCGGCCATACGGAAGGACTTCAGGTGCTCCCCGCGATCCCGCGCGCTGTCTGTTACCCTGTTTGTTCCCGCGATGAAGCGATCCGATTGGAACATTCTGAGCCTTGTGTTGGGGAGCTGTGTGTTGGAGAGCTGTGTGCTGGGAAGCGCTGTGCTCGTTTCCTGCGGCGCCCCCGGGGTTCCGATCCCGCCCGCGCTGGAGCTGGCCAAGCCGGTTACCGATCTACGGGCGGCACGCAAAGGTGACCGGGTTTATCTGGCATGGACCGTTCCTACCAAGAACGTTGACCGCCAAACCGTCCGCCACCCGGGGGTGACCCGCATCTGTCGCAGCCTGAATGCCCACCTGGCGGAGTGTGAAAGTTCGGTCGCGGAAATTCCGCCGGCTCAATTCCCGCCGCCTGCCTCGCAATCGGGTACGCCAGTCCCAAAAGTTCAGGCCTCTTACATCGATACGCTGTCGGAGGACCTGCAAAAACAAAATCCCACCGTCACCCTCACCTACGCCCTGTCGGTACAGAACGCGAGCGGGCGCAGCGCGGGGCTTTCCAACCAGGTGAACATCCCATCCGCGCCGACGCTGCCTCCGCCTGGTGATTTCGGAGCGCAGATCAGGGCCGATGGCATTCTGCTTTCCTGGAACTGCCCATCCTCGATTTCAACTGCTGAGATTCGAACCTCGGACGCGCTCACCTACAACACTCGCATCTACCGCCGCGAGCTGGGGAAGAATGCTGCTTCGAAGATCACCGACGCGCCCTTGACCGATTGCCTGCGAACTCCGTCCAACGGTCAGGCTTCGCAGGATCAGGGCAGCCGGCGGCGTGAATTCCTCGACCAGACATTTGAATGGGAGAAACATTACGACTACCACGCCACGCTGGTAACGATCATCTCCGAGCCGGGAAAACCTGAATCTGAAGTGGAAGGCGACGACACTCCGGTAGTTTCAGTGTTCGCCCACGATATTTTCCCTCCAGCCGCGCCGTCGGGCCTGCAGGCCGTCTTTTCCGGTGTAGGACAGGCTCCATTCGTCGACCTGGTATGGTCTCCGGACGTGGAAGCCGACCTTGGCGGCTACAACGTGTTCCGCCGCGAGGAGGGCGGACTGCCGGTGAAACTCAACTCTACCCCGGTGAAGACGCCGGCCTTTCGCGATTCAACTGTGGAGTCCGGGAAGCAGTATTTCTACTCCGTATCGGCAGTGGACGAACGCAACAACGAAAGCGCGAAATCAGAAGAGGCTAGCGAGCAAGTGCCGTAAGCAGCTGTCAGCTATCAGCGTTCAGGTTTGCCGTGACGGTTCAATGTAGGAGCGAGCGCCCACATCAAGCTCAGGTTCTCGCTGAAAGCTGAGAGCTGACAGCTGCTCTCCGAGGTCTTATGAAATATTGCCGTTTTCAATTGAAAAATCAGGCCCACTACGGTCTGGTCGAAACAATCGGTGGCGAGGAAACCATTACCCGCCTGTTTCTGGTAGCTCCGCACGATTCGAGTGGAGATCTGGAAGACCTGCCAACGCGCCGGACGGATCATTTCGCGCTGGCGGAAGCTGTGCTTCTTGCTCCAGTGGCCCCGTCGAAGATCGTCTGTGTCGGTCGCAACTATCGTGAGCATGCGGCCGAACTGGGGAATGAGGTTCCGGCCGAGCCGCTGCTTTTTTTCAAACCGCCTTCATCACTGCTGGCTCCGGGTGCCCAGGTGCGGCGGCCTGCAGTCTCGGAGCGCGTGGATTATGAAGGCGAAGTCGGAGTTGTGATCGCCACAAAATGCCATGACATTGCGGACGGCGAAGATGTCCGTCCTTATATCCTCGGCTACACTTGCGTCAACGACGTGACCGCTCGCGATCTGCAAAAGAAAGATGGCCAATGGACCCGCGCCAAGGGCTTTGATACTTTCTGCCCCGTGGGCCCGGTCGTCACCGACGAAATTGATCCCTGGGCCGGGATTGGCGTGGAAACCAGAGTCAACGACGCTGTCCGCCAACAGGGCAACACCAGGGACTTCATCTTTCCTCTTGATGTGGTCATTCGATACATTTCCAAAATCATGACTCTGATGCCGGGCGACCTCATCTCGACCGGCACTCCCCAGGGCGTCGGCCCGGTCGTCGCTGGAGAAACCATGGAAGTAATCGTGGAAGGCATCGGAACTTTGCGCAATCCGGTAGTTTGAAAAATGTGGGCGCGAGCGTCCTCGCTCGTGCGGGGAGCCACCAAGAACCACGCGGGCACACCCGCCCCCGGCTGTCCTGGCGGAGCGGAGCTCCGCAGTGTTTTCGGCGAGACCCGTCGAGCTTCGCTCGACTCCGACAGCCGGGGGGCGGCTGTCCCACGTGGTTCGTGCCAGATCCAGCGGGTCTGCCTGTGGCCCAGCCATGCGCTCGCGCCCACATTCAATCAACTTCCCCGATTCTGCCGCAGGCCTTATTCTATTTGTGGCACCGCGCGGCATACTGTTTAACTCATGATCCCATTCCATCTCTACATCCTGATCGTGGTAGCGGGAGCAGTCCTGACCCTGGCTTATCTCCTGCTGCGAAGCAAGCCTAAGACGGCCGACGATCTGGAGCGCGAGCGGCGAGCCTGGCTCGACCGCATTGGACGCATCACCGACGGCACAGTCATCGACGTTCAGGAGATGCCGGGCACCCGGGAGCAGCCTTCGACTTTCCTGATCTATCAGTACGACGTAGCTGGCGTTTCCTACGAAGCCTCGCAAGACGTGACTTATCTACGCCAGCTCATCAATCTCCACTCGTGCCGCCTCGGACTTCCCACTTCGGTTCGCTTCGACCCCCACAATCCTGGAAATTCCATCGTCCTTTCCGAACGTTGGATGGGTTTAAGACAGTGACCTGCCTCCCTGACGCCTGAAGCGTTCCAGGACCGAATTTCCTGAGCCGGACCCAACTCTGCATGCCTTCCCGCCCCCGGACGGGCGTGGTCTTCCGTGGCGTTCTTATTGGTCTTCGGTGACGTTCTCAGGACGTCGGCGGATTGCTAACGTGGCAACTCAGCCGGGAACGGAAAGGCCGGCCCAATTCCACTATGGCAAACACGTCAAACTCAGCCTCGAAACTAAAGGTTTTGTATGCGGAAGGGGATTCGGAAGTCCTTGCTGCACAGTCGGTTACGCTTGAGAAAGCAGGCCACCAAGTGACCCCGGCGGAAGGCCGCCAGCTGGTCCAGGACTTGCTGCACAGGGAGGCATTCGATCTGGTCATCCTGGGCCCCTCCTTAACCAAGAATGACCGGCACCATCTGGCCTATATGGTCAAAAAGGCGAAGACTGGGGCTCGCGTCCTGGTCCTGCACACTGACGGCGAAGGTCATCCCGCAGTGGACGCCAACCTCGACACCGGCAGCAGCATAAAAGCGCTGCTGGAGAAGATCTCCTCGATGTATCCCCAGGCCGCAGGTACAGCAGCCGGCAGATAGCTTCCATACATCGGAATCGTACGTACAGAAAGGCGGCCCAAGGGCCGCCTTTTCCATTTTCCGGCGCGTCCATTTTCGCCGGGCGCGGCCGGCACCATCGAAAATACGAATCACGCCAGTAAACAGGTGGGACGAACTACCGATTCGAGCATTCCAGACTCGCATTCCTTTCGACGAAGCAGATTAAAGTGGGATTCCGAGCCAGGCCGCCGGCATTAACCATGTGGAACGGGTCTCCGACCTGTTCAGACGGAGCAAAGCTCGGCTGGCTTGGCATCACAGTCGGTAAGAACCCCCGAGGTTACCGTGGTATAGATTGCCCGCTCCGCTCGACATTTGGCCGACGCCGTCCCAATTTCTTGCCTCTGCCGGGCCTAAAGTGGAGCAACCACGGTTAAAATAGCAATTCCAACTTAACCACTATGAATCATCCCCAATCAAGTGCCAAAGCGCAGGGAAAAAAGATCTACGTTTGTATCACCGGCCTGCCGCTGTCTTTCCATCTGGAGTGGCCTTTTCACAAGTCCACTTCAGGAGCGGATTTCTATGTCCTGCACGCCGACATTGCGCTCGAGAACTCGGAAGGTTTGCACGCTCCCGTATCCGTGAATCTTTCCGCAACCGTGTTCGAAGTGATGCCGTCACTGGAACCCAAAGACATCGAAGGACCGGTCGTCAACGCATTACGAAAAGAAGTCGATCGCAAGCAGATTGAATTCCTGAAGTCAGGGAAGCGGGTTCCGGTGCAATTCTCCAGCCGCTATTACGATTTCAAGCGCAGCAAGTGGGTGTTCGGCAAGGCGAGCGACGAAGATGTGGCATTGCTGGTGGCACGCAAAGTATTTTGGCAGACCAGGGTTGCCGGAGGGCCGGTGTGGATTGCAGATCCCACCGAGGCGCTGTTTCTGGAAACTTCATCCGCACACCTGCTCGAAGTGGCGCAGAAGTTGCGCGCTCAGGAACTCATTACTCTCGAAGGTGAGTGGGCTTCTGCCAATGCCTCGCTCATGGCACAGGCAGAAAAGTTTGAAGTGGACATGCGCGCCGCCCTCTCTGAACTCGAGCAGAAACACGCCTACGAAAAAGGCTAGTGGGAAGCGGGCAACTTTTTTTGCTTGTTGATTTTTTGTCGCTCGAGATCTCAACTGCAACAGTCGAAACTTTTTCCGCGCTCCCGAAAGCAAGATCAAAAGCGGCGGACAGGAGTGTCCGCCCCACATACTTACTATTGCTGCTGGCCGGGCGAACTTATCCTTCTGTGAGTTGCGCGCCACGTTCCGAAAGCGAAGCTTTTCGTTCTCGATTCCTGCGGGCCAGCCAGGAAACAATGCGGTAACCCAATAGCAAAGACAGCACAAACGCATATTGCATCGGCTTGCCCTCGTCCGCCTTCACCAGCCACCAGTAATGGATGACCCCGGCGATTGCGCTCAAGTAGATCAGGCGGTGCAGCGCCTGCCAGCGCTTTCCGCCCAGCCGGCGAATCCAACCTTGTGTCGAAGTAAGCGCCAGCGGAATTAACAGAATGAACCCGGCGAAACCGGCGGTGATGAAGCGACGCTTGATCACGTCTGCCCAAATCTCATGCAGATCAAAAAACTTGTCCAGCCAGATGTAGGTCAGGAAATGCAGCACCGCGTAAAAAAACGCGAAAAGCCCAAACATGCGGCGATATCGAATCAGCCACAGCTGGCGGGTCAGCTTGCGCACCGGCGTGATCGCGAGTGTGATGAGCAGGAAGATCAGGATCCAGTCGCCGGTCGAAAAAGTGATGAATTCAATGGGATTTGCGCCCAGCGTTCCCTTGAGGGCGTCCCACCCCAGCCGCGCCAGCGGCAGCAGGCAGGCCAGAAAAACGATCGGCTTAAACCATCGCACCATAATTTTTCAAAAGCTTGTAATGTGAACCTAGAAGTTTTTCTTCAGATCCATGCCCGAGTACAGCGACGCTACCTGATCGTAGCCGTTGAACATCAGGGTCGGACGCTTGCGGAATTCTCCCAGGCGCCGTTCGGTCGCCTGACTCCACCGTGGATGATCCACACTCGGATTCACATTGGAATAAAACCCATATTCGTTCGGAGCGGATAGATTCCACGTATTGCTCGGCCGGCCGTCAGTAAAGCGGATGCGGACGATAGCCTTGATGCTTTTGAAGCCGTACTTCCATGGGATCACCATGCGCAGCGGCGCCCCGTCCTGGTTCGGAAGAACCTCCCCGTACATGCCGAAGCACAGAAGCGCCAGCGGATGCATGGCTTCGTCCATTCTCAGCCCTTCGACATAAGGCCATTGCAGTACCGAGCTGCGCTGCCCCGGCATCTGCTTCGAATCCAAAAGCGTAGTGAACTCGACGAACGTCGCCTTGGGCAGCGGATCGGCGCGTTTGATCAATTCACTCAGCGAGAACCCGACCCACGGCACCACGATCGACCAGCCTTCCACGCAACGATGCCGGTAAATACGCTCCTCGGGTGCCGCCATTTTTATGATGGAGTCCACGTCAAGGATCTGCTTCTTTTTGACATGGCCGTCGATGGTGACGGTCCACGGACGCGTTCTGAAATCCTTTGCCAGGCCTGCGGGCGCATACTTGTCGGTAGAGAACTCGTAGTAGTTGTTGTAGTTGGTGACGTCCTTGAACGGCGTAATCGCCTCAGTGGTCGAAAACGGACTCTTCTGAATACCGTCAATCTTGGTATTCGCCTCCGCCACAGCTGAAGGCGATTGCAGCCCGCGCAGGCGAGCCCCAGCGACCACTGCGGCTGCGCCCGCTAACGCCGTGCCCGCCAGAAACTTCCGCCGGTTCACGTACAGGCTTTTCGGCGTAATTTCAGAAGACGGAATATCGGCTGGCTTTTTGATCAACATGAAAATGGCCCCCTGAAAGGCGTACGCTTGAACCGGCACATTGGATTTCCGCCCGCGGGAGTGCGCCCCACTAATAGGACGCATTTGGCGAGAAATAGTTGCATCCGGGACGGGCTGGGCAAAACCAAAGTCCATGGATTTGGCGGCATTTGTCCTGCCACCCGGGAATTTTGTCAGTTACCCCGCAGCGCTAGGTACTGGGGCTGAGCCTCTCGCACGCTTTCCGGATCTCCTCTCGCTGGGCGCCACTTAATGCGAGAAATTCGAAACCGTGACGCAAACCGTTGCGATACCGAACCAGGGCGCGGAACTTGATGGCAGCCGGCGCCATAGGCAACAGGAGTTCCATGGATACGACTTCGCCCGGCTCGAGTTCTCCAGTTAACGTGGCCCCGATTCCGTCCGCGCCGATCTCGCTTGACCGCCCCCAAAACGAAACGTTTTCTCCGGAACGAAACACATTGATCGTCACCCGGACATCCAGCGTGTGACGCTCGAAGCGGCGTGATATCTGGAACTCAGCTTTAGTTTCGGTGGACGATCTGCGCATGGGACGGATTGAACCGAACTCCGATTGTCCCTGAAGCCGGAGCGATGCTCAATGCCAACCGGGGACGGGGTTACCAACAGAGCCAATACGAAACCGCCACCACGAATGGCCACCACGAACCGCGTAGGGACGGATGCCCTCATCCGTCCGGCGGAGCAAGGCTCCGCTGTTTTGGTCGTTCCGAAAAGATGCTGTTCTTGTTGTTTCAAAGAAAGGCTGTTTTGTTGTTCCGTAAAGTTGCTTTTGGTTTTCTAAAAAAAGATGTCGCGCTGCGCTCGACCGGGCGGACGAGGGCGTCCGCCCCTACGGGGTTCGGGGTGGATGGACGGTGTCGTATGATCCCTCCATGGCCCACGGACCTGCGCCATCCATCGTTCTCACCTTCGAGGAAGCGCGGCACATGGTGGAGGATCACGCCACGCAATTGCGTCCCCGTGGCAAAGAACTGGTTGAACTGCTGGATGCAGCAAGCGCCGGACAAGTGTTAGCCGAGCCGATATTTGCCGATCGCAACTTTCCTCCATTCTCCAGAGCCCTGCGCGATGGTTATGCCGTGCAAGCCGCGGATACTTCCGCAGCGCCCGCCACTCTCGAAGTGATTGGAGAAATAAAAGCGGGAGTCAAAAGCGACGACATTCCCACGCTGCAGCCCGGCCGGGCGGCATCCATCATGACGGGCGCGCCCGCGCCGCCCGGCGCCGATTCCGTCGTAATGATCGAACACACTTCTTGGGACGCCGGCCGGGTGCAGGTCATGAAACCGGTCCATCCGGGGGAGAACATCGCACCCGTCGCTTCCGAAGCCCGGCGCGGCGAAAAATTGCTGTCTCCGGGAGCACGGCTCGATTTCGCCGCGGTCGCCGTGGCTGCGTCGGTGGGTAGAAGCCGAGTTCTGGTTTACAGCAAACCGAAAGTCGCAATCTTATCGACCGGCGACGAAATCGTGGACGTTGACGTTCCGCCCTCAGCGACCCAGATCCGGAATTCGAATTCTTACTCACTGGCCGCGCAGGTGCAGGCCGCCGGTGGAGAACCCGTCCTGCTGCCGATCGCTCCCGACCAGCCCGAACGTCTGCGCGAGCTCATCGCCGACGGTCTTGAATCCGATCTGCTGCTGCTCGCCGGCGGAGTTTCAGTCGGCAAGTACGACCTGGTGGAAAAGGTCCTGGCAGAATTGCAGGCAGACTTTTTCTTCACGGGGGCCCGCATCCAGCCGGGAAAACCAGTCGTGTTCGGCAGAGCCCCATGTGGCCGCGGGCGGCTGGCCAGCGACGCACCGGCGCCCGCGCACGTCTATTTCTTCGGCCTGCCCGGCAATCCGGTCTCGACCATGGTGACTTTCGAACTCTTCGCTCGTCCGGCCCTTGAGGCCCTGGCGGGAATGCGTCCGCGCCAGTTGGCATTTCTGAGCGCGAGGCTGAAGTCCGAGATAAAAACAAAAACCGGCCTGAAGAGATTTCTTCCAGCAATTCTCTCAGGTGAATTCGAACATACGGAAGTAGAACTCACGGCGTGGCAGGGCTCAGGCGATATCGCGTCGATGACTCGATCTAACTGTTACGTGGTAGTTTCCGCCGACCGGGAGCAGATTTCAGCAGGCGAATGGGTCCCGGTCCTAATGCGCTGACGGACCACGTAGGGAAGATCCACGGGCCGCGTAGGGGCGGACGCCCTCGTCCGCCCAGCGGAGCGAAGCTCCGCCATTTCACATAGCAACAAAAGCCGCGTCGAGCCTGCGGCTCGACCGGGCGGACGGGGGCGTCCGCCCCTACGCGGTCCGCGGCGCTTCCTGCGCGCGTGTAAGATAGTTTTCGCGATGACTCGCAAACTCTCTCACTACGATCGCTCGGGCCGCGCCGGCATGGTGGACGTTTCCGCCAAGGCGCCCGGCAAGCGCGAAGCTGCCGCCAGCGCATTCGTTGCCCTGAAGCCCGCCGTGCTGAAAGCCCTGCCGAAAAATCCCAAGGGCGATCCGCTCGAAGTCGCGCGGCTGGCGGGCATCATGGCGGCCAAGCGCACTTCCGATCTGATCCCCATGTGCCATCCCCTGCCGCTTTCGTACGTTGATGTGAACATCCGCGTGTGCGAGAATGGCGTCGCTATTGACTCAAAAGTAATAACCACGGCGGTCACCGGAGTCGAGATGGAAGCTCTGGTCGCGGCCAGCGTCGCCGCGCTGACCGTGTACGATATGTGCAAAGCGCTGGACAAGGGAATCGAAATCCGGGAGATCGTGCTCGAACACAAAACCGGAGGCAAGAGCGGTAACTACACCCGAGTTCGAGATAAGGTCCGCAAGACGACCTAGCCTGCCATGCCAAATAACGTCAAAGTCCTGCTGGTGGACGACAATCCCATGGTGCTGGCACTGCTGCAGGGCGCGCTGGCCCCGCTGGCCAGCGTGGTCACTTCCAGCGACAGCGCCGACGCACTGCTGAAGGCTGTGGACGATCCGCCCGACCTTCTGGTCAGCGACTATCGCATGCCCGGCATGGACGGCCACCAACTGGTCGAGCGCCTGAAGAGCCGCCCCAAGACATCCGGAATTTCCGTCATCCTGCTGGCCAGCCGCGCCGACATTAGTGAAAAGCTTTCCAGCCAGGATCCAGTCGATGATTTCGTCGAGAAGCCGTTTTTCCTGAAGGATGCCACCCAGCGCATCAAGCGCGTGATCGACAAAATTGCGCTGGAAAAAATGGCCAAGACCGCTCCTTCCGACGGCGTCCTGCGGGGCAACCTCTCGCAGATGAACGTGATCGACCTGGTGCAGTCGCTCGAAATGGGACGCAAGAGCTGCGCCCTTACCCTCACCAACGATCGCGACAAATGCGAAATGTATTTCAGCGAAGGCCAGGTGAATCATGCCGCCTACGGCTCGCTTACCGGGGACAAGGCGGTCTTCAAAGTCCTGAGCTGGACCGGGGGGAATTTCCAGATCAATTTCGAAGGCAAGACCAGTAAGCAGACCACGACGCTGAACACGCAAGGCCTGCTAATGGAAGGCCTGCGCATGCTCGACGAATCGAAGCGTGACGAAGGCGGCGCCGGGGAAGAAGAGGAAGATGTCCTCCTCGAAGATTGAGCTGCTGACGGCGGCCGTTCTTACGGTCAGCGACTCTTCAGCCCGCGGAGAGCGCACCGACCTTTCCGGTCCCGCGGTAGCGGAAATTCTCCGGCAAAAAAACTTTGTGGTGGTGGCAAAAGAGATCGTAGCCGACGATCAGCCCGCCATTCAGCAAGCCATCCTGCGCCTTGCCGGCAAGGCTCGCGTGGTGACCACAACCGGAGGCACCGGAATCGCCGAACGCGACGTCACTCCCGAAGCCACGCGCGCCGTCTGCACCCGCCTCCTCGAAGGCGTCGCCGAACGCATGCGCTTCGAAGGTTCGAAAAAGACGGCGCTGGCCGCTCTCAGCCGGGGAGTCTGCGGAGTGCTTGAAAGGTCGCTCGTCCTGAACCTTCCCGGCAGCCCTTGCGGCGCGGCCGAATCTCTCGAAGCCGTCATCGACCTGCTTCCACATGCGCTTGAGTTGTTGAGCGGAAACACAAAGCATTCATAAAAACGTGTGGGACGGACACTCTTGTCCGTCGCCGTTGAAGTTGCTTTGGTTGGGGGGGTAAATCGATTCGGTCTTCAAACTGATCATCTGACCCGAATGTCAAAAGCGGCGGACAGGAGTGTCCGCCCCACACTACTGGCCGGTTCGCGAAAACTGCTACTCTTACGCCTTGGAGACAATCAAGCACATCTTCCTGCGTTACACCGCGTTCCTCTGGGGGCTGCTGAAGCCGCTGGGAGCCTGGGGTGTTTTCGCCATTGCCGCCCTGGACGGAGCGGCCCTCGGCCTGCCGATGGACCCGATTGTCGCCACTTACGTGTACCAGAATCGCTCCCACTTCCTTCTGTACGTGCTTATGGCTTCGACCGGCTCAGCCCTGGGCAGCATCGTGATCTACGGCGTTGGATATTGGGGCGGCGAAGAACTCTTGCGCAAGCGCATTTCGCCCGAGCGCTTCGACAAATTTCATCGGGCTTTCCAGAAGCATCCCTTCTGGAGCCTGATGTTTCCCGCCATGCTTCCTCCGCCAACTCCATTCAAGCTTTTCGCCCTGGCGGCCGCAGTCTCGGAGATGCAGTTCAGCCACTTCCTGCTCGCGATCTTCGCCGGCCGCTTCGTACGCTTCCTGATACTCTCCATCCTCACCCTGGTATTTGGACCCCATGTCGTAAGCATATTCGGAACCATTTTCCGGGAACATTGGGCCTGGGTGCTGGCAGCCGTGGCCGCGGGACTGGCGATCTGGCTGTTTGTAGTCTGGCGAAAAAGAAAAACCTAGGCGGGGCATCACCACAGACCACGTGGAGACAGCCGCCCTCGGCTGTCCGGCGGAGCGAAGCTCCGCTATGTGTTCATGCTGGCTATGTGTACGCCGTTAGACTCTGTCGAGCTTCGCTCAACCGGACAGCCGGGGCAGCTGTCCCCACATGGTCCGTGGTGATTCTCAGGCAGCGGCTGCGTGGTCGCCGTGGTTGAAGGCCTGGGACAAGGCCGCCACGATGACGGGTGTCGCAAAAAACACGGATGTAAACAGCAAATCCCCTTCCAGCGCGTGCCGGAAGAACGGCAGAGCCAGCGTGTAGGAGGTCATCAGCCCGCCGAAATTCTTGGGATACATGTCATACGCCGCCCAAACCGCGAAATTGCTGATGAGGAAAAAAGAGACCGAACCGGCCAGCGCCGCACCGATCACTGGCAATGGCTTCGCATTCTTCCGCATTCTGGCTCCCAGCCACAGCACCGCCGCATACCATGCCCACGTCACAAAGTGGTCCCACACGAATGGATATGCGTAGACCACCTTGGTAAGAACCACGTCTGAAGCCATGAGCGCGACCCAGGGCACCCACAGAAACCGGCGCGAACCGCGGGCTCCGAAGAACAGCAGCGCGCCCACCACCGGAGTAAATGTCCAGGGATGAGGGATGAACCGCACCGCGACGGCAAGCACCAGAAACAAGTAAGCCAGCATGATCACCTCAACTTTTTCAAGCAATGATTGTGGCTCGCCGCGGGCCCTGCGTCAAGGGAGCTGACTCTAATGTGGGCGCGAGCGCCCTCGCTCGTGCAGGAACCACCACGAACCGAAAAATCCCATTTTGCCCAACGCCGAAAAAACCCAGCCCGAGCGGAACGCTCGGGCCCCGTCGCAATCTTCATTTTTGATTTTCGGTTGAAACCTGCCGCCCGCGCGATCCAAAGCTTTCGCGAACCACCTTCAGGTTCCGGTCAAGCTCCACGCCGGCGCTCAGTACGGTACGCCCCTCCTGCCCCGGATACTCGTAGCGCAAATCGCGAAAGCGAACCATATAACCCGAGGCGATTGGCTCCGCTTCCACCATGGGGTACTGCGCCCAGTCCAGATAAATCTGCCCCAGTTCGCTTCGCTTGGCAGTCACCGTCGCCGCAGTTTCTTCGGGCTTCCGCCAAATCTGCATGCGGTCTTCGGGATCAACATCCGGCACTGAAGAATCCACCAGCATGGTCGCGTAGAAGTTACGGGTGTCGACCACGCCAGACCATTGAAAGGGATTCCCCCAATAGGGGTACGCAGACACCCGCACCGGATCATTCCCGTCGTACAGTCGGGCATTCAGAGCATTGAGCGCCCGGCGATGCTCGTAGTCCCGCACGCCCCACACGCCGATCACACCCAACAGGGCCGCCACCGCGGCAACCCGCCCGGCTGGACCCTTGCGCCGTACTCCGATTTCATCGTTGATCAGCGAAAACAAGCCGGGCACGACGAGTCCACCAATCAGCAAAACAAGCAGCACCGGCTCCACGATGAATACGATGTCCCACGAATACCATTTCTCGGAGAACGGCCAGAGCGGACGTACGCCATAGTTGTTGGTGAAATCCAGCAGGATGTGCGTAAGCCCGGCGATATATGCGAATAGAAACAGCCGACCCCATCGCGGCGGCAGATTTACATCCTTCACCTTCCTTCCGCGCAGCCTCCAGATGAGGTAGATCAGGCCCACCACCAACGCCTGCACCAGCAGCAGCCCCACAAAAGAGTGGGTGAATCCCCGGTGATGGGCGAAGCCGAAGATGGGATCCTTGAAGCTGCCGACAACGTCGATGTCCGGAGCTTCCGCCGCCAGTGTCATGGTGGCCGTAGCCAGCGCCGTGTTGCGGTTGAAGCCGGCTCGAGCGAGGCAGGCTCCGGTAAGAAAGTGGGTAACGGGCTCCAAAAATCTATTGTAGCGCCATGTGGGGCGGACACTCTTGTCCGCCGCCTTTGCCTTTGATCTTGGTTCCGAGCGGTGCGGTGTAGGCAAGATCACACACCAAGATCACACACAAGATCACATACAAAAGACCAACTTCAAAAGCGGCGGACAGGAGCGTCCGCCCCACGCGGCACCAGCAGTGACAGGGCATCGGGAACCATGCTGATGGTCGCGGGCAGCGTCCCCAGCAATTCGCCGTCGGCTTCGACGAAGACGCGGGAATCCGCAGGCGCACCAAGCCGTAGTTGGCAATCGATCTTGCGACTATGCACCAGGTCGATGCCTGCCACGTGCCAGCGCGCACCGACCATCCCCCGAATGATGTAGCGGAGATACGCCAGGCGGCTGCGCGTACGAAAAAGAACCAACCGTAAATCATCGCGCTCGAGCGCAGCGCCCGGCGCCAGCTCGCGCAGCACTCCCCCAAAGTTTCGTATGCGAACTGCCAGCAGCTGCGAAACATGCGCCTGGGTGTCGGGCTCGACTGCGACCGCAAACTTGTCCAGAGGATGAGTCAGCCACAGCCGCGTCGCCTGCGCATAGTAGGCCGCCATGCCCAGCTGTCCCTTGACCAGGCTGTTCAATTTATAAAAAAGATGCGCATCCACACCGATGCCCGCCGCGACGGCGAAAAAGCGCGAGCCGCGATGGCCTGCAAGGTCGGTATATTCCACGCGCCCCAGAGCGATGCGTCGCGGCTTTCCTGCAAGCAGAGCCCGGGCTGCGCCAGCTGCCGAAAGCGGCAGCCCCAGGTCGTGCGCCAGCGCGTTTGCCGTACCCAGGGGAATGATGCCGAGGGCCGCATGGCTTCCGACCATGCCCTGAAGAACATCGTGCGCCGTACCGTCGCCACCGCAGGCGAAGATTGTGTCGCACCCGCCGGCTATCGCCTGGCGTGCCTGATCACCGGCGTCAGCCTGTCCTCGAGTCGCTTCGGCGGCGGCCTCGATTCCAGCCGCATGCAGCACGGCCAACGCCGCCTCCACGTCCGCCAGCCGACGCTTGCGGCGCGGGCCAGAGAGCGGGTTGTACAACAGGGCAGCCTTGCGCATGAGGGTCCATGGGAATTGTACTGAATGCGCCTGCCCTGCAAGTTTTCACCCCTGGGTTCCTTTGCGTTCTTTGCGGAATTCCTTTGCGAACTTTGCGGTAAAGACTTTGATCTCCGTGGCCATCTGAAAAAACAAAATCTTAAACCGCAAAGTTCGCAAGGAATTCCGCAAAGGACGCAAAGGCTTCCTGAAATTAGGACCCTGCCCCGGTGCCCGCCTTATTGCGCCCAGCCCGCGTTTTTTACTAATCTATCCACAGCTCGGGGTCCCTTTCTCGCTCGGCTTTCGCATTCATCCAATTTTCCAGGAGGCAAACCAAATGAGACACACTTCCGTCCGCTCGGCTATGCTCGCCATTTGCGTTCTGACGACGTGCATTCTCACCGTCGCGCAGGATCATGCCGCGCACCCGCCCGCGAAGCCTGCCGTGTTGATGTCCGGCTATGGCAACCTGCATCATCCCGTTTCGACCAGCAACGCTCAGGCTCAGCAATTTTTCGATCAGGGCCTCCGCCAGATCTACGCCTTCAATCATGACGAAGCCGTGCGGTCATTTCAGCGAGCCGCCGAGCTCGATCCAAAATTAGCCATCGCCTATTGGGGAATCGCGGAAGCGGTCGGTCCAAACTACAACGACCCTGCCAGTGACGAGCGCTTCGCCGCAGCCCATGTGGCTATCCAGAAGGCGGTTGATCTTTCAGTCGATGCCTCTAAGGCCGAGCAGGCTTACATTCAAGCCATGGCGCTGCGTTTTCCAGCCGATCCGAAGGCGGACCGCCGCCAGACCGCCGAGGCCTACCACGACGCCATGCGCGAACTCTCAAAAAACTTTCCCGACGATCTCGATGCCGCCACACTGTTCGCCGAATCCGGCATGAACCTGAATCCCTGGGGTTTGTGGCTGGTCGATGGCACGCCGCGTGAAGGCACGAACGAAATTGTGTCGACCCTGGAGTCGGTGATCCGCCGCGATCCCAACCATCTGGGCGCGATTCACTATTACATCCATGCCACCGAGGCATCCGCCAGTCCGGAGCGGGCGTTGGCTGGAGCCAACAAACTTGCTTCCCTGGCGCCCGGCGCGGGACACATCGTGCACATGCCCGCGCACGTCTATATCCGGACGGGTGACTACGCCGCCGCCGTCAAGACCAACGAGCAGGCAGCCGCTGTCGACCGGGCTTACATGAAAGCCACAGGCGTACAGGGCGTCTATCCGATGATGTACTACAGTCACAACCTGCACTTCATCGCCATGTGTTCCGCCATGGATGGCAACTACGTGGAAGCCAAACAGAATGCGGATATGCTGGCTGCCCACGTCGCGCCTTCCGTGAAAGACATGCCGATGATCGAAGGTTTCATGACCATTCCCATGGCCGTGAGCATTCGCTTCCACAAATGGGCGGACATTCTGAAAATGCCACAGCCGGACGCATCCATGCAGGTCACAACCGGTTTTTGGCATTTTGGGCGGGGTATGGCATTTGCCGGAACCGGCAAAGTGAAAGAGGCGGAGGCGGAGTACGCGATCATCACCGAAGCCGAAAAGAACACACCTGAAGATGCAATCTTCAATGCCCCGATTAACAACAAGACCAAAGACATCCTGAAGATCGCACGGGACGTGCTGGGCGCGAAGATTGCGATGGCAAAGGGAGACAATGCATCCGCAATCTCCATTCTGACCGAGGCTGTCGCAGTGCAGGATACGCTGAAGTACGGCGAACCTCCCGATTGGTTCTTCCCCGTACGTGAAACGCTGGGCGCAGCCCTGTTGATGCAAGGCGACGCGGCCGGAGCGGAAAAAGTCTTCCGCGCCGATCTCGACCGCAACCCGCGCAACCCGCGTTCACTGTTCGGACTGCATCAGGCGTTAAAGGCGCAGAAGCGCGACTACGACGCCGGGTTCGTACAAAAACAATTCCAGACGGCATGGAAGGGAGCCCCGCTGAAAGTCGAGGACCTGGTCTAACTGCCACGAACCACGTGGGGACAGCCGCCCTCGGCTGCCCGGTGCCCGACGGGCGGGACGCCCGTCCTCCATTTAGAACAGACGTTCGCGGAGCCGCTCCGCCGGACAGCCGAGGGCGGCTGTCTCCACGTGGTCCTTGCCAACTCCCGAATATAATCTCTCAGTCATGGCCAACGCGCCCAAGGGGACCGAAAAGAAGATCGAATCACTGCGGGAAAAAATACGCCGCCACGAATATCTCTACTACGTTCTCGACGATCCCAAAATCACCGACGCGCAATTCGATCAGCTCATGATCGAGCTGAAGAAGATCGAGACTGAACATCCCGAACTGATAACGCCAGACTCCCCTACTCAACGCGTTGGAGGCAAGCCCCGCGAGGGTTTCGTCAAGGCGCCGCATTCTTCTCCCATGCTGTCGCTTGACAACACTTACAGTGAGGACGAGCTTCGCAACTGGGAGCGCCGCGTCCGCGAACTCACCGGCCGCGAGGGCAAAGACAATGACATCGACTACGTCTGCGAACTGAAACTCGACGGTATGTCACTGGCTCTGCACTACCAGCAGGGAAAACTGGTCCGCGGCATCACCCGCGGCGACGGAACCATCGGGGAAGACGTTACTCTGAATGTGCGGACAGTCCGGTCGATCCCGCTTTCCATACCGCCGGCGACACTGAAAAAAGCCGGCATCCCCGTGGACTTTGAAGTTCGCGGCGAAATGCTGATGCCCGTCGCCGCCTTCAGAAAGATGAATGAAGAGCGCGAACAAAAAGGCCTTTCCGTTTTCGCCAATCCTCGCAACGCCACTGCCGGAACGGTTCGCCAGCTCGAGCCCAGCGTCACCGCCCAGCGCCGCCTCGACTATTTTGCCTACGCCCTGCTCACGGACGGACGCACATATCTGGGCCGCCACTGGGACACCCTCGCCGCCCTCGACACCGCGGGCTTCAAAGTCAACCGGAGCCGCACGCTGGCAAAATCCTTCGACCAGATCTGGAAATTCATCGAAGAGGAAGAGCCCAAACGC
Source organism: Terriglobia bacterium (assembly GCA_963814725.1). Lineage (GTDB taxonomy): Bacteria > Acidobacteriota > Terriglobia > Terriglobales > Acidobacteriaceae > JAIQFF01. The sequence continues at coordinate 980,033 of CAWFDY010000005.1, read as the reverse complement.
GAAAAACTTCCCTATGAAATCGACGGCATCGTCATCAAGGTTGACCGCGTCCGGCTGCAAAATGAGTTGGGATACACCGGCAAGGCCCCGCGCTGGGCCATCGCCTACAAATACGCGGCGCGCGGCGGCATCACCAAAATCGAAGACATCCTGGTGCAGGTTGGACGCACCGGCAAACTCACGCCAGTCGCGGCTCTGCAACCAGTGCCCATTGGCGGCACCACGGTCAGCCGCGCCACGCTCCACAACATGGATGAGATCGAGCGCCTTGGCGTGAAGATCGGCGACTGGGTGGAAGTCGAACGCGGCGGCGACGTGATCCCAAAAGTCACGCGCGTCGTCGAAGATAAAGATCATCCTCGGGGCCGCAAATCGTTCCACATGCCGGAGCGCTGCCCGGTATGCGGAGGTCACGTCGTTCGCACCGAAGGCGAAGCCGACCACCGCTGCGTCAACACCAACTGCCCCGCCAAACTGCGCGAAAGCATCCTGCACTTCGCCTCCCGCGGCATCATGAACATCGAGGGCATGGGCGATGCCCTGGTCGCCCAGCTCACCGACCGCAAACTGGTGAAGAACGTTGCCGACATCTACAAGCTGACCAAAGACGACCTGCTCTCGCTCGAGCGCATGGGCGACAAATCCGCCCAGAACGTGCTCGACGAGATCGAGAACTCAAAGAAGCTGCCCCTCGATCGCGTGATCTACGGCCTGGGCATCCGCATGGTAGGCGAGCGCACAGCCCAGTTCCTGGCCGAACATTTTGGATCCATGGACGCCCTTGAAAAAGCTGGCGAAGAAGAACTTCAGGAAGTCAACGAAGTCGGTCCGCGCATCGCCCAAAGCATCGTCGAATTTTTTCAGGAACCAAAGAACCGCGACTTGATCGAGCAACTGCGCAAGGCTGGACTAGCCTTCACGGGCAAAAAGAGGCAGCGCGGCACGGCCCTGGCCGGAAAAACATTCGTTCTCACCGGCACACTACCGAACCTCACTCGGGACGAGGCCAAAAAAATGATTGAAGATGCCGGCGGAAGAGTTTCCGGCTCGGTCAGCAAAAAAACAGACTACGTGGTGGCAGGCGACGACGCCGGATCCAAGCTGGACAAAGCAAAAGAGCTGGGAGTGAAGGTAATCGGAGAAAAAGAAATGCAGGGCCTGCTCTCGTAAGCCACCACGGTCTGTGTGGGACCGGTCGGAGACCCGGTCCCACACAGTTCTCTTAATCCTTCATCGCCGCCTTGATCCGCTCATATGTGATTTCCAGGATCTCCGGCAGAACTCTGGCCTCCCCCACCACGGTCATGAAATTGGAATCGGCCACCCAGCGCGGCAGCGCATGCAGATGGATGTGTCCCGCCACTCCTGCCCCCGCGGCCTTGCCAATATTCATTCCCAGATTGATCCCATCCGGCTTGTACACCTGTCGCAGCACACGCTCCATGCGCTGCCCCAGGTCCATCATCTCGTGCGCAGCCTCGGGCGGCAGCTTTTGCAGTTCGTCCAGATGCTGAAAGGGGACGATCATCACGTGTCCGGCCGTATAGGGGTAACTATTGAGTACTACATAGCAATGCCTGGCGCGATGCACGATGCGGGCCTTGACGTCATCCCCCGCCTTCGGCAGGTCACAAAAGATACAGCCTGAAGTCTTGTCGATGCCGGCTACATACGCGTAGCGCCAGGGAGTCCAGAGGTAGTCCATAGGCAGGGCAGAGTAGCAGAAAGGCGCTGCTGGCTTCTAGCTGCTGGCTGGCTTCTGGCTTCTGGCTCCCGCCGAGCTTCGCTCGGCTTGGCGGACGAGGGCGTCCGCCCCTACATGGGCGGTTTAGCCAGGGGCCAGAAGCTGCTTTTGCTGTTTGACACTGTTCGGAAGCCGTTGCTACACTCGAAGAGTTCCCTTTGGACGCGGGTTTGCTTAGAGACGTCCGACCGCTGGGATTGTTCCAGTCCATCCGCCAGGGTGGGCTGAACACAACCTTAGACTAACGCCAGCCGTCCGCTAACGCCCCGCTTCCGTCCCCGCACCCATCGTGCGCGGAAAACCCGAGAGAGGCCATCAAACTTGCCTGACGACAACAACGCCCACAACCTGGATTCCGCGTCCTCCACCTCAGTTGCTGAACGACCCGTGGAATCCCCGGAGGGCTCGACCTTAAACAGCGATTCCCCCCAACCGCCCCAGTCTGCTCAATCGGATTCAAGCCACAACAGCCCGGCTCAGAATCTGGATGAAAAGCAACCCTCAACCACGGAAGACTTTGCCTCCGCTCTCGAGAGTTTCACCACCGAGACCGAGGAAGCCGCCCGCGAAGACAACGTCATCAAGGGCACCGTGCTGAAGATCACCGCCACCCACGTGGTGGTGGATATCGGCGCCAAGTCCGAGGGCATGCTCCCCATCGCCGAGGTGATGGACCACTCCGGCAAGCCTCGCTTCCAGCCCGGCGACGAAATCGCCGTCATGCGCGACAAGGGCGAGACCGAGGAAGGGTACATCAATCTTTCCCACCAGAAGGCGCAGCGCCTGCGCGCATGGGACGAGATTGAGAAGGCCCATAACGAAAAGAAACCCATCAAGGCAGTGGTGATCGAGCGCATCAAAGGCGGCCTGACCGTCGATATTCTTGGCGCCCAGGCGTTCCTGCCGGGCTCGCAAGCGGATCTGCGCCCCCTGCGTAATCTCGACGTGCTTAAAGGTGAGACCATCGAAGTCGCGGTCATCAAACTCAACAAGAAGCGCGGCAATATCGTAGTCTCGCGCAAGCAGTTGATGGAAGAAGAACAGAACGAAAAGAAATCCAAGACTCTCGAGCACCTCGAAGAAGGCACCATCCTCACCGGAGTGGTGAAGAACCTCACCGAGTACGGCGCCTTCGTCGACCTGGGCGGAATCGATGGCCTTCTGCACATTACCGACATGTCCTGGGGACGCCTCACCCATCCCCGCGACCTCGTCAACGTAGGCGACCAGATCCAGGTCAAGGTGTTGAAGTTCGACAAAGATAAACAGCGAGTCTCGCTGGGCTTCAAACAGCTCACGCCCGATCCGTGGCTGGATGCCGAGCATCGTTATCCGGTCGGCGCGCACGTCAGCGGACGCGTCATCAGCGTCACCGACTACGGCGCGTTCGTCGAGCTCGAGCAGGGCATCGAAGGCCTGGTCCATGTCAGCGAAATGACCTGGTCCAAACGCATCAAGCACCCGTCGAAGCTGGTCAATGTGGGCGACCAGGTCGATTGCGTGGTATTGAGCGTCAATCCAACCGAGCGCCGCATATCTCTGGGCATGCGCCAGCTGGCGACCAACCCATGGGATGCGCTGCACGATAAATATCCGGTGGGCGCCACGGTCGAAGGCCGGGTACGCAACCTCACCGACTTCGGCGCGTTCATCGAAATCGAGGAAGGCATCGACGGCCTGGTCCATGTCAGCAATTTGAGCTGGACCAAACGCGTGAAGCATCCCTCGGAAGTCCTCAAAAAGGGTGACAAGGTAAAGGCCATCGTCCTCGCCATCGAACCGGACAAGCGCCGGCTTTCGCTGGGGGTAAAACAACTTCAGCCCGACGTCTGGGAAACCTTCTTCGAACAGCATCACGTCGGAGATGTGTTGCACGGCAAAGTCCTGCGGGTAGCCACGTTCGGCGCTTTCGTCGAGATCGCCGAAGGCATCGAAGGCCTCTGCCACAACAGCGAAGCCGTGGATGCCAACGGTCAGCCTTTAACCCTCGAGCCGGGGGTTGAGCACGACTTCAAAATCATCAAGATGAATCAGGAAGAAAAGAAAGTCGGCCTGAGCATCAAGGCGGTCGGCGAAGAAGCTTCCCGCTCCGAAGTCGAAGCCTACAAGCAACCGGTATCGAGCAGCGGCGGCTCCACCATCGGCGAACTCATGTCCTGGAAGCGGGCCGGCGGCGAAAACAACTAGATTTTGTATTGGTCTTGCAATGCTGAACGGGTTATATGGCCGCGGGCGACTCGCCCGCGGCTTTTCATTTTGAATTGGGCTTTAGATTTTGACTTTGAATTGCAGCTCTTGACTTCGCCCTGCAGCTCGCGACCAGACAAGCCGCGAGTCACCAGCCACGACTTATTTCATATCAATCTTCAGATTGATGTTTACCGACGGGCGGCTGTCGAACTGGCTCACAGTTTTCGTGTCGCTCTTGCGGTCCTGATACTGGGCATAGACTTCGTAGTCAACGTTGGGTGACAGCGCGGGGAAGCGGTAGTTCCCATCTGCACCCACGATAAAGGTCTTGACCGCGCGGGTGCGGGTATTCGCGAGATAAACCACGGAACTGGGCAGCGGACCGTCCTGCTTGTCCGTAACTCGTCCCGTCAGTTGTTTTCCGGCGTCGCCGGTCTTGTCCTTGGCCTGGGCTGCGAGGCTGGCCAGAGATAGAAACGCCAAAACAATCGCAAGCGCTGTTACAACGTGTTTCTTCACGAAACCCTCCGCTCGAAACCTACACTCTCCCCGTGACACTAGCTTTCCACGACACTCTTCACCACGAAACTCTTCCCGCGACTACTCAGACCAGCACTATTTTAGATGCAAGCCGATGTCTTGTCGCTCTTCATTATCGATGTGGACCTTGACCTCCGCGTCCTGATGTAACTCCTTGCCTGACTGTGATTTAAATCCCTTCAGATCGGCCCAGACCAGGTAGTCTCCGGGCCCTGGCGGTACCCTTTGGGCAAACTCTCCGCGATGGTCAGACTGGAGCTCCCAGCGGGCCTTCTTCTCTTCCGCGCGCCGGATCTTCACTTTCACCCCGAACAAGGGATGGTCGTCGGGCCCCCACACGGTTCCGAAAATGACGGCGTAATGCTGGTCGGGCCTTTGGTACGAGGGGCCAGGTGGACCGGCATACACCTTATGCGTGGAAAGATAGAGTCCAATCAGGCAGGCTGCAACGGTAAAGAACCGGAGGTTGATCCGTGCGGAAAATACTGTCATTCCGGCAGGGCTAGGAATCGTCCCCGTCCCCCATTTCCTCTAATTCTTCTTCGTCGATTGCCGCCTCTTCTACTGGCTTCAGTTCGATCGGGCTTACCGTGACGATTTCGAAATCCGTGCCACACTCAGGGCAGGAAACGATATCTCCTTCATCAACCTCTTCTTCGTCAATGTCGAGGTTGGTTTCGCATTCTGGACAATAAATCATTCGGGCCTCCGGCTGGACGAGTGTCCTGTGTAAGATCGCTCCTGTTAATATTTAGTTTCTCCGGAGCCATAGGTCAAGGGGTAGGCTTCGGAAAAGAATATGGCTCCAGCTTATCCTGTGCGCGCGATGTTTTCTTCTAGAAATCTTTTGATTCTCGCAATGCGCCTGGCGCTGGTCGCGTCCGTACTTTACCGCACACAGCTGGACGCTGCGGGCGCCGGCAATCTCACTCCGCCCGCGGACCCAAAAATTGCCGCCGCCTTGTCGCAGATCTCGGTGCAGCGGGTTCAGGCCAACATCGAGAAGCTGGTAAGTTTCCAGACGCGCCTCACGCTCTCGGCGCAGGACCCGGATTCTATCAAGGCGGGACACGGCATTGGCGCGGCGCGAGAATGGCTCAAGTCCGAATTCGAAAGCTACTCGCAAGCCTGCGGCGGTTGCCTCGAGGTCAAGACCGACAGCTTTACCCAAAGTGCCGCCGAGCGGGTTCCCCAGCCCACCGTAATCACCAATGTTTATGCGGTTCTGAGGGGTACTGACCCAGAGAGTGCAAAACGCATCGTTTTGGTGACCGGCCATTATGATTCGCGCAACAGCGACACCTTCGATGCCAGCGGCGTTGCCCCCGGCGCGAATGACGATGCCAGCGGCACGGCCGTCAGCCTCGAATGCGCCCGCGTCCTCAGCCGGTTAAAATTTCCCGCGACCATTATTTTCCTGGCCGTCGCCGGCGAAGAACAGGGGCTGAATGGCAGCGCGCATTTCGCGAAGATGGCAAAGGACCAGGGCTGGAACATCGAAGCGGCTTTGAATAATGACATCGTCGGCGGCAATCGCGGCCCGCAACAGGATCCTGGCATCGTGCGGGTCTTCTCGGAGGGCGTGCCCCTCGCCGCCACCGAGGCGGAGGTGCGCCGGGTGCAAAACCTGGGCGGCGAGAATGACTCGGCCTCCCGCCAGCTGGCGCGTTACGTCGGGGATATCGGCCGAAGCTATTCCACCGGGGTCAAGCCGCTGCTGATATTCCGTCTCGACCGCTACCTGCGGGGTGGAGATCACATTTCGTTCAACGAGCAGGGTTACGCTGCCGTGCGCCTTACCGAATATCGCGAAGACTTCAACCACCAGCACCAGAATATTCGCACCGAAAACGGAACCGAATACGGCGACCTGCTGAAGTTCGTGAATTTCGATTATGTCGCCAACGTGGCGCGGGTCAACGCTGGCACTCTCGCTTCGCTGGCCTCCGCCCCGGCCCCGCCCAGCAGGGTACGCCTGCAAGCCAAAGAGCTGGAGAATAATTCGACTCTGACCTGGGAAGCGTCGGCCGGCGCCACATCCTACGAGGTACTCTGGCGTGACACCGCCAGCCCGGAATGGGAACACGCGCAAGCTGTAGGCAACGAAACCCGCGTTACCCTGCCCATGTCGAAAGATAATGTGATCTTCGCCGTGCGCGCTGTCGATCACGAGGGGCACCGCAGCCTGGCAGTTGTCCCTCAACCCGAGCGCTAGACGAAACCTGATACCATTGAAACACTAACCCCCATGCCTCGCGGACGCACTCTTACGCTCAGTCTGCCGCCGTTTACCAGAACGGTGAAGTGGCTGATGTTGGCGAACGCAGGCGTGTTTTTGCTGACCACGCTGCTCTCCGTTTTGAATCCAGGGGTGGCTGCTGTTGTCTCTTATTCCTTCTCCCTGGTTCCGAACCTGGTTCTGCATGGCTGGGTCTGGCAGCTCGTCACCTATTCTTTTCTGCACGCCGGCTTCTGGCACATCTTGCTGAACATGCTCGGGCTGTGGTGGTTCGGCGCTCAGCTTGAAACGGAATGGGGCAGCACGCGGTTTCTGGAGTTCTACCTGTTTTGCGTGGCTGGCGCGGCCCTTACCACCATCGCGATTTCCTACACCGGCTGGGGAGGAATATCTCCCAGCACCAGCACGGAAGGCGCGTCTGGCGGGGTCCTCGGCGTGCTGGTGGCATTCGGCATCCTGTTCGGGAACCAGGAAATCATGATGTTTCCGCTTCCGTTTTCCATCCGCGCCAAATATTTCGTGATGGGAGTCGCGTTCTTTACCCTGATCGATGCGATTAATGCCGCTGGCCCGGGCCGCGGCACCAACATCGCGTACGCCGCCCACATCGGCGGCCTGCTGTTTGGATTTATTTACGTGAAACTGCTGCCCAAGAAAGGCCTGCAATTCAATGCCAGCGAGCGTTTCTTCGGCCTGCGCAATAATTACTATCGCTGGAAGCGCCGCCGTGCTGCCCGAAAATTCGAAGTGTACATGCGCAAACACAACCGCACAGTCGAATTTGATGAGCAGGGCAACTACATCCCGCCCGACGAAGACAAGAAAAACGGCGGCTCAAAATCCGGCTGGGTAAACTAATACGGCAAACTAATCCGGCAAAATCATACGAATCACGTGGGGACAGCCGCCCTCGGCTGTCCAGGCGGAGCAAAGCTCCGCTAGGTTTGGTTAGCAGCAAACATCTGTCGAGCTTCGCTCGACCGGACAGCCGAGGGCGGCTGTCCCCACGTGGCCTTTGGTAGTTTCGGCACTTATCGACCACCGAAGAAAACCTGAAACGACCGCACTACTTGCCCCGCCAATTCTTCCGGCGCCGCCTTGCCCTTAAAACCTAAATCGTGACCGGCTCCATCAACTATCAATAGCTCCGTCTTCGCCGGAATTACCTTCAGCGCCGTCTCCATCTCCTCCACCGATCCAAACGGATCGCGAGTACCATGCACGAACAATGCGGGCACCCGCAGCCCAGGCAAATGCTGCACCCGGCGCTGCTCCGGCTTAAGTGGCGGATGTAGCGGATAAGACAACAGCAGCAGTCCTGCCGCGAGCTCGGGTTCCGCGGCACAGAGCATGGTCGCCTGCCGCCCTCCATACGAATGCCCGCCCATGAAGATTCGCTCGCAACCCAGTTTGCGCAGGGCCGCAGCTGCGTTCCTTAGGCCGTCGCGATCACGCTCGGCGCCTCCCGGACGCGGTGGGCCATAGGGCCGGCTCTGCCGGAAGGGCAGATCGCAACGGAGCACCAGCAATCCGGCGCCGGCAAATGACGCGGCCAGCGCAGCTAACAGGGGAGAGTTGGCATTTGATCCGGCGCCATGCGCCAGCACCAGGCCTTGGGAAGTATCTTGCTCCGAACCATGAATGAAGCCGCGGACGGGAGGGTTGAATGTATCGTCGCCGAACGTTTTTACAGTCTCAAGCGGCATCGCGGCCCTGAATCTTCTAGCTCTTTTTCGCTGTGCGCTTGCGGCGCTGGGTCCGGCGTGCAATTTCGCGCTCTTCTTCGGGAGTCACCACATGCAGGCGCATAAAATTGGTTGACCCGGAGGCCATCTGCGTCCCTGCCACCACCCCCAGCACGTCGCCGTTTTTCACTCTCCCCCGGCGCAGCAGCTCCTGCTCCGCCGCCAGCAGCATCTCTTCCGCGGTCAATGTTTGCTCGCGCACTACCGGCTGCACACCCCACAAAAGATTGAGCCGGTTACACACCGTCAGACTCCGGCAGAAAGCATATATTTCCGCCAGCGGGCGGTACTTCGAGATCAAAAGCGCCGTATTTCCGCTCTCGGTGAATACCGCGATCGCTCCCATGTGCAAGTCCTCGGCGGCATGCGCGATGGATTCGCAAATCGCCTCCGCAATGGACAGCCGGCGCTGCTGGCGGCGTCTGGGCTGGGTAAACTCCGCCATGTTACTCTCCGCCTCCACTACGATCTTCGCCATCATGGCAACGGTTTCGCGGGGATAAAGACCGGTCGCGGTTTCCGCCGAGAGCATCACGGCGTCGGTGCCGTCAAACACCGCATTCGCCACGTCGCTGGCTTCGGCACGAGTGGGCCGCGGATTCTCGATCATCGACTCCAACATCTGAGTGGCGATGATCACGGGTTTGCGCCAGTCCGCGGAGCGCCGGATCACGTACTTCTGAATCACTGGAACTTTTTCCGCCGGCATCTCCACGCCCAGATCGCCGCGCGCCACCATCACCCCATCCGAGGCCTCGAAAATTTCCTCCAGCCGTTTCAGCGCCTGCGGCTTTTCCAGCTTGGCAATCACGGGCACATCCAGGCCCCGCGCGGAAATGATCTCTTTTACGCTGCGCACGTCCGCCGCCGAGCGCACAAACGACAGGGCGACCATGTCCACGCCGTGCTTCAACCCAAACTCAAGATCAGCGCGGTCCTTGCTGGTAAGCGCGGGAATCGACAGCGCGGCTCCCGGCAGGTTGATCCCCTGGTGCTCGGCCAGGAGGCCACCATTGACCACTTCACACTCCACATCGCCCCCCCGTACCTGCGTCACCCGCAGTTCGATGAGTCCGTCAGAGAGCAGAATGCGCGACCCGGGCCGCACTTCGTAGGACAATCCCTGAAAAGTGGTGGAGATCAGGATCGGAGTGCCGGGAACATCTCGCGGCGTGATCGTGACCAGAGAACCCGTCTTGACCAGAATCGGCTCGTGGTCTTTGAGCCGCCCGGTGCGAATCTTGGGACCTTGAAGGTCCTGCAGAATACAGATCGTGCGGTTTTCCTGCCTGGCGGCGCGGCGCAGCCGGGCAATATTCCGCGCATGTTCGGGGTGTGTGCCATGCGAAAAGTTCAACCGGGCAACATCCATTCCCAGCCGCATCATCTCGCGCAGCATGGATTCGGTATTGCAGGAAGGCCCGATGGTACAGATTATCTTCGCGCGGCGGGCAGCCACAGGGGCGAACTCTGCGGAGAGATCACCCGAAACAAGATCCGGCTTGCCTGATTTCAAATTCTCCTCATTTTGTGTGTTACAGGGTTTGAGTCGTGCGGTCGCAAGTGACCCGCACCCGAAAGCCAGTTCGCGGGCAAGCCGCCTACGAACCAAAACCAACTGGCTACGGCTGTCTTACATTTACATTCGAGCTGCTCATCGTGATCAGCTCTTTTCCCAGCCGGGCCCGCGGAAACAGCATGGCGTTGAACTCCGCCCCCACCAGCACTACCAGCGAGATCATATACATCCACACCAGCAATGCGATACCAACTCCCAGGGAACCATAAAGAATGCTGTAGTCGGCGTAGCGCTGCAGGTACCAGCCGAAGAGGGTGGTGGCAAAAAACCACAGCGCCGATGCCAGCGTAGCGCCCGGCAAGACGCTATGCCAGGGCTGGGTGCGCGGCACGGCATTGTGGTAGATGAGAGCCATCACGGCAATGCAGGTTAATCCGGCAATCAGCCATCGGATGGCGGTCCACATCAGCAGGATGAGAAAGCCAAATTCATGCCCGAGCTGAAACAGAATCTGGGTTTCGATGCGATTGCCAAAAGCGACCAGCACAGTCGAGAACGTCAGCGGCACGCCCGCAAGGATGACGAGTGAAAATGCGATCAGCCGCTCCTTTACCAGACCCCAGCTTTTGGGCAGCTCATAGCAGCGCCGGAAACCCTCCATCCACGAGATCATGACGCCCGACCCGGTCCACAGCGTGATCAGCGAGGCCGTGATCAGTACTCCCACCGAGCGCTGGGTGGTTCCTCTCAGATAGGCCAGGGCAGTGGCGGCTCCCGCGGGAAGGATCTTGCCTACCACGTCAGAGATTTCGCGAAGATAGACCTCCGTCCGGCGGGAGTTCGCCAGCACGGCTCCAATCAGCAAGAGGGTGGGGAAGAACGTGAGAATGGAGGAATAGGCCGCCGCTTTAGCGGTGGCGAACGCGTCATGCTGAAACGCGCGCCAAAAGGCGAGGCGAAGCAGGCGCAGGAAACGCAACATGAATGGACCCAGAGTATTGCGCGCAGGCATCGCATGCAACTGCGAAGTGCTGCTACGTTCCTGATCGAGCAATTGCTGTGGGTTAGCGTGCATGGTTTAGGTATGGGACAAAGACGAAACCCAGATCGGGAGGGCCGGGGGCGGATAAGATGCGACCATCCGCCCCCGTACGCCTCCGAAATTACTCGGCCGTCAGTTCCTCGGTTTCGCCCTCCGTACGCATCAACTCGAGCGCCCGCTCGGCTTCCTCGTAGGCCTGCGAAACCTCTTCCTGCACCTTGGCTGCGGCTTCTTCCATCTCTGGCGAGAGCCGCACATTGCGGTAGTACTCCATGCCCGTGCCAGCCGGAATCAACCGTCCCACAATGACGTTCTCTTTCAGGCCGCGCAAGTGATCCACCGCTCCGTTGATCGAAGCTTCGGTAAGCACTCGAGTGGTCTCCTGGAACGACGCCGCCGAAATGAACGAGTCGGTCGAGAGCGAAGCCTTGGTGATACCGAGCAGCAGCGGCCGGCCGGTTGCCGGACGTCCACCCGATGCAATCACCCGCTCGTTCTCTTCCGCAAAGCGGAATTTGTCGATCTGCTGTTCCAGCAGGAACTGCGTATCGCCCACGTCTTCCACCTTGCGCCAGCGCATCATCTGGCGAACGATCACTTCGATGTGCTTGTCCGAGATGTTCACGCCCTGCAGCCGGTACACTTCCTGGATCTCATTAACGAGATACGACTGCAGCTCTTTTTCTCCGAGGACGGCAAGAATGTCGTGCGGGTTGAGCGGGCCGTCCATCAGCGGTTCGCCCGCCTTGACCCGTTCGCCTTCCTGCACGTTGATATGAACGCCGCGCGGTACCGAGTATTCCTTTTCGGTGCCGTTGTCAGCGACCACATACATCTTGCGCTGTCCCTTCGAGACTTCGCCGAACTTCACCGTGCCATCGATTTCGCTGATGACCGCGGTTTCATGCGGCTTACGCGCCTCGAACAATTCGACTACGCGGGGCAGACCACCGGTGATGTCTTTGGTTTTGGTAGTCTCGCGCGGGATCTTGGCCAGCACATCGCCCGGATGAGCGCTGTCGCCGTCCTGCACCATCAAGTGAGCGCGTGAGGGCATCAGGTAGCGCTTGCTGGCCTTGCCCTTGATCACAATGGCCGGCTGGCGCTTCTCGTCGGGCGAATCCGCCACCACGTGTCGCGACAGTCCAGTCACTTCGTCCACTTCTTCGTGCAGCGTGACCCCTTCCTGCAAGTCCTTGAACTGAATGGTTCCGCCGATTTCGGTCAGGATCGAGAAGGTATAAGGATCCCACTCGACCATGACCTGTCCTAGGTTGACCTGATCGCCTTCGTTCACCTTCAACTTGGCGCCGTATACGACGGCATAGCGTTCGCGTTCGCGGCCCTTGTCATCGACCACCGCAATCGAACCCTGGCGATTCATGACTACCAGGTCACCCGACTTCGATTTGACCGTCTGCAATCCGATGAAGCGGACTGCGCCGTTAGTCTTGGCATCCAACCGCGATTGCTCGGAGACTCGCGATGCCGTACCACCGATGTGGAAGGTACGCATCGTGAGCTGGGTTCCAGGTTCGCCGATGGACTGCGCCGCGATGACTCCCGTGGCTTCGCCCAGTTCGACCAGCCGGCCCGACGCCAGGTTGCGACCGTAGCACATCACGCAAACTCCGCGTTTCGATTCGCAAGTCAGCACCGAGCGGATTTTCACCCGTTCGATACCAGCCGCCTGAATCGCGCTGGCCAGGTCTTCGGTGATTTCGTTGTTGATATCGACGATCACGCCGCCGTCGTAGTCCTTGATCTTCTCGAGCGATACGCGGCCCACAATGCGGTCGCGCAACGGCTCGATGATCTCGCCGGCTTCGACGATTCCAGCGACGTAGATGCCGTCCACAGTGCCGCAATCGTATTCGCTGATGATTACGTCCTGCGCCACGTCCACCAGACGCCGCGTCAAATAGCCTGAATCGGCCGTCTTCAGCGCCGTGTCGGCCAGACCCTTGCGGGCGCCGTGAGTCGAGATGAAGTATTCGAGCACGGTGAGCCCTTCACGGAAGTTGGCCGTGATCGGGGTTTCGATAATTTCGCCCGACGGCTTGGCCATCAGTCCGCGCATGCCGGAGAGCTGGCGAATCTGCTGTTTCGATCCGCGAGCGCCGGAGTCGGCCATGACGTAAATCGGATTCAGCGCGCCTTCTTTATCACGCTGCTGCATCTGTCCGAACATCTCGTCTGCGACCTTCTCGGTAATTGCCGACCAGATTTCGATGACCTTGTTGTAACGCTCGCCGTTGGTGATGGCTCCGTCCAGATACTGCTGCTGCACGGCCACACCCAGCTTCTCGGCGTCTTTCACCAGCGTCTTCTTGTTGTCCGGGATGACCATGTCGTCGATGCCGATGGACAATCCCGACTTGGTGGCATAGCGGAATCCGAGGTCTTTCACCTCGTCCAGCATCTTGACCGTGACTTCGAGACCGAAGCGCAGGTAGCAGTAGGTCACCAGCTGTCCGATACCCTTCTTCTTGAGCAAGCCGTTGATGAACGGCATGCCTTCAGGAAGGTGGTCGTTCAGGATGGCGCGTCCTACAGTCGTGGTCAGGAATCCGCGATCCGAGTTCACGGGCTCGGTGTGAATAATTTCCTGATCGTCGTAGGCAGTGCTCAGATCGATGACTTCACCGGTGTAACGCAGACGAATGGGGCTCAGCGTTTCGACCGCGCCGGCTTCGAGCGCCAGCAGCACTTCTTCGATGTTGGCAAAAGCTCGGCCTTCGCCCTTGGCGCCCGGCTTACCTTTGGTCAGGTAGTAGAGGCCCAGCACCATGTCCTGCGTCGGGACCGTAATCGGCTGGCCCGATGCGGGAGACAGAATGTTGTGCGATGACAGCATCAGCACGCTGGCTTCAACCTGTGCTTCCGGAGACAGCGGAATGTGAACCGCCATCTGGTCGCCGTCGAAGTCGGCGTTGAATGCCGTGCAGACCAGTGGATGGATCTTTATTGCTTTGCCTTCCACCAGCACCGGCTCGAAAGCCTGAATGCCGAGGCGGTGAAGGGTAGGAGCGCGGTTGAGCATCACAGGATGATCTTTGATGACTTCTTCCAGGATGTCCCAGACGATCGGTTCCTGCTGCTCGACCATCTCTTTCGCTTGCTTGATGGTGGTGCAGTGCCCGGTCTGTTCCAGGCGGTGATAGATGAACGGCTTGAACAGCTCGAGAGCCATCTTCTTGGGCAGGCCGCACTGGTGAAGCTTGAGTTCGGGGCCGACCACGATGACGGAGCGTCCCGAGTAGTCCACGCGCTTGCCCAGCAGGTTCTGGCGGAAGCGCCCCTGCTTGCCTTTGAGCGTGTCGGACAAAGACTTCAGAGGACGGTTGTTGGCGCCACGCAGCACGCGGCCACGGCGTCCGTTGTCAAACAGGGCGTCCACAGCTTCCTGGAGCATGCGCTTTTCGTTGCGCACGATGACTTCGGGAGCGTGCAGATCCATCAGCTTCTTTAACCGGTTGTTGCGGTTGATGACGCGGCGATAAAGATCGTTCAAGTCGGAGGTGGCAAAGCGGCCGCCGTCCAGTGGAACCAGGGGACGCAGCTCCGGCGGAATCACCGGGATGACATCCAGGATCATCCAGTTCGGCTTGTTGCCGCTCTTCCGGAAGGCTTCAACGACTTTCAGGCGCTTGGCATACTTGAGCCGCTTCTGCAGCGAGCTCTCATGCTTCATCTTCTCGCGAAGCTCGACCGACAGGGTTTCGATTTCGACGCGCTTCAGCAATTCCTTGATGGCCTCGGCGCCCATCATGGCTTTGAAGCCCGCGGGACGGTACTGCTGGTCCAGTTCCCGGTACTTGGCTTCGTCCTTGATCACTTCGTGATCTTTTACCGGCGCATCCCCAGGCTCGACCACCACGTAAGCCTCGAAATACAGAACCGACTCAAGATCGCGCAGCGAGATGTCGAGCAGGTGCCCGATGCGGCTGGGCAGTCCCTTGAAGAACCACACATGCGAGCAGGGAGAAGCCAGCTCGATGTGGCCCAGGCGCTCGCGCCGTACTTTCGAGAGCGTCACTTCCACGCCGCACTTGTCGCAAATCACTCCGCGATGCTTCATGCGTTTGTACTTGCCGCACAAACACTCCCAGTCGGTTACGGGACCGAAAATGCGCGCGCAAAACAGGCCATCACGCTCCGGCTTGAATGTCCGGTAGTTGATGGTTTCGGGCTTGGTCACCTCGCCATGCGACCAGCTCCGGATTTTTTCGGGTGAGGCCAGGCTGATGCGGATGGCGTCAAAATCAGCGATCGGGTTTGCCATGTCAAAGGGGCTAGAACGGTACAAGGTGGTCCTCCGCTTTCCCGCGGTCGTACGCCGCCGCTGCGCGGCTCCCGAAACCAGTGTCGAGTTTCCGGCTTCCAGTTTCCTGTCTGGTCCGAATTCCCTTCACGTCTCTGGCTTGCCGGATGGGGAGCAACTTCCCGGTAAGCTCACTTTTTAAGAAACTGTTTCTAAAATTTTGCTACGCCGCCAGCTCATCGCTTTCACTGAAAGCTGAGAGCTGACGGCTGATAGCTTTCTTAATCCGCTGCCGCGCTCAAGACCGGCTTCTTCTCTCCCGCCTTGATCAGCTCCACATCCAGACAGAGCGATTGCAACTCGCGGATCAGCACGTTGAACGATTCCGGCACGCCCGGCTCCATGGCCGCTTCGCCCTTGACGATGGCCTCGTAAATCTTGGTGCGGCCGTACACGTCGTCGGACTTTGCGGTCAGCAGCTCCTGCAGGATGAACGCCGCTCCGTACGCTTCGAGAGCCCACACTTCCATTTCTCCGAAGCGCTGGCCGCCGAACTGCGCTTTTCCGCCCAGCGGCTGCTGGGTGATGAGTGAGTACGGCCCGATCGAGCGCGCGTGGATCTTGTCATCCACCAGGTGCGAGAGTTTCAGCATGTAGATGTAGCCGACCGTGACCGGCTGTTCGAACTTGTCGCCGGTCATGCCGTCGTACAAGTAGGTTTTGCCCGATGACGGCAAGCCCGCCTGCGTCAGCAGAGCCTTGATCTCGCCTTCGCGCGAACCGTCAAACACCGGCGATCCCATGAACACGCCCTTCTTCAGGCTGGGAGCCACCGCCATCAGTTCCTCATCGCTGAGTTCGGAGATGGTGTCGGCCAGCGTCGTGTCCTTGAACAGCGCCTTGAGTTCGCGACGGATCGCTTCCTCTTTGGTGTTCTCAGCGAGCATCGCGGTGATCTTCTTGCCCAGTTCGTGACCGGCCCATCCCAGGTGGGTTTCGAGAATCTGTCCCACGTTCATACGGGAAGGAACTCCCAGCGGGTTGAGCACGATTTCCATCGGCGTGCCGTCTTCGAGATATGGCATGTCCTCGTCCGGCAGGATGCGGGCAATCACGCCTTTGTTGCCGTGACGGCCGGCCATCTTGTCGCCCACGCTCAGCTTGCGCTTCATGGCGATGTAAACCTTCACCAGCTTGATCACGCCCGGTGGCAGCTCGTCGCCCTTGGTCAGCTTGTCTTTCTTCTCGTTGACGATTTTCTTGAGCACGTCGATCTGACGCGAGGTCATTTCCTCGATCTCGTCGATCTGCTCATTGACCCGCGGGTCTTTATCCGCGTATTTAATGCGCTTCAGATTGCGGGTAGAGATGCGCTCGATGGCATCGCGATCGAGGACGGTGTCCTTGGTCAGCAGGCGTTTGTTGGTGCGCTCGTCGTGCAGATCGGCCTGCACTTCCTTGCCGCCCAGAATGTTTTCCAGACGCTTCAGGCGCTCGTCGGTAAGAATCCGTATTTCATCCGAAAGGTTCTTTTCGAGCTTCGCGATCTGCGTGCCTTCGATAAACTTGGCGCGCTCGTCTTTTTCCTGACCCTTGCGGGAGAAGATTTTGACATCCACGATCACGCCTTCAATTCCCGGCGGACAGTAGAGTGAAGCGTCGCGCACGTCGCCGGCCTTTTCGCCGAAGATAGCGCGCAGCAGCTTCTCTTCTGGCGTGAGCTGAGTCTCGCCCTTGGGCGTGACTTTGCCGACCAGAATGTCGCCCTGCTTGATGGAAGCTCCGATGCGGATGACGCCGGCCTCGTCAAGATTGCGCAACATCGATTCCGAGACGTTGGGAATGTCGCGCGTAACCTCTTCCGGACCAAGCTTCGTGTCACGGGCTTCAATCTCGTACTCCTCGATGTGTACCGAGGTGTAGTAATCCTCTTTCACCAGTTTTTCGGAGACCAGAATCGCGTCTTCGAAGTTGTAGCCGCGCCATGGCATGAAGGCGACCAGAACGTTGCGTCCCAGGGCCAGCTCTCCATGATCGGTGCAGGGACCGTCCGCAATTACCTGCCCTTTGGTGACGCGCTGGTTCTTGAGCACAATCGGCTTCTGGTTGATGCAGGTATTCTGGTTGGACCGTTTGAACTTGGTGAGCTGGTAAATGTCGCTGCCCACCTCGCGCGAAAGCTGTCCAGGATGATGCTCGCCCTCGACGCGGACAATGATCCGTTCCGAGTCGACGGAATCGATGATGCCATTGCGCTTGGCCAGAATCACAGCTCCGGAATCGCGAGCGGTGACGCCTTCCATTCCGGTTCCGACAATCGGAGCTTCGGCGCGCAGCAGGGGAACCGACTGGCGTTGCATGTTGGCGCCCATCAGTGCGCGGTTCGCATCGTCGTGCTCGAGGAAAGGCACCAGCGAAGCGGCCACTGAAACCAACTGCTTCGGGCTGACGTCGATGTAATCGACTTCATCGCGGCTGACCAGAACGAAGTTGCCGGCCTTGCGGGCATTGACCAGATCGCCGACGATCTTGCCTTTTTCGTCGAGTTCGACGTTGGCCTGCGCGATGGTGTGACGGTCTTCTTCCCATGCGGAAAGATAGAACGAGAACGGTTCGAGCTCCGCCGCCCGCTTCTTTTTATCTTTCAAGTCGCCATTCAGCTTTTCGGCTTCGTGCTTCTCCAGATGGTCGCCAACCTTGCGATCGCCGTCTCCGGCATTGACAATGCTGACGTAGTCGAGAACGCGTCCGCCTTTAACCCGCCGGTAGGGCGACTCGATGAAACCATAGTCGTTGATCCGGGCATAGCAACTGAGCGATGAGATCAGCCCGATGTTCGGACCTTCCGGAGTTTCAATCGGACAGATTCGCCCGTAATGCGTGGGGTGGACGTCGCGAACTTCGAAGCCCGCGCGCTCCCGCGAGAGGCCGCCCGGCCCAAGAGCGGAGAGACGCCGCTTGTGCGTGATCTCCGAAAGCGGGTTGGTCTGGTCCATGAATTGCGAAAGCTGCGACGATCCGAAAAATTCCCGGATCGCTGCCATCACCGGCTTGGCGTTAACCAGGTCGTGCGGCATGGCCGTCGACATTTCCTGGTAGACGGACATCTTCTCTTTGATCGCCCGCTCCATGCGGACCAGCCCGATGCGGAACTGGTTTTCCAGCAGCTCACCGACAGCGCGCACCCGGCGGTTGCCCAGGTGATCGATGTCGTCCACGGTGCCGATATTCTTGCGCAGCTTCAGCAGGTAGCGGATGGTGCCGTAAAAATCTTCCGGCTCAAGCGTCCGGTTATCCAGCTTCGAAGCGTCCTGGTTCTCGAACAGCTTGATGTTGAACTTCAGCCGGCCTACCCGCGAAAAGTCGTACTTGCGCGGATCGAAGAACATGCCATGGAACAACGCGGTGGCCGTATCCAGCGTCGGCGGATCGCCCGGCCTCAGCTTGCGGTAGATTTCGATCAGCGCCTCTTGCGGAGTCTTCACCGCGTCACGCTTCAACGTCTGCGCAATCACCGTGCCTACGTCATCGCGCTCGGGGAAGAACAGACTGATCTCGACCACGCCGGACTCAAGAATCTTCGAAACCTTGTCCGCGGTTAGCTCGGAGTTGGCTTCGAGCAGGACTTCGCCGGTGGTGGTATCGACCACGTCGCTGGCCACCCAGGCGCCTTCAAGGTCCGAAACGTCGATCTCGATCTCGCTGATCTTTGCCTTTTGAATTTCTTTTAGCGTGACCGCATTGATCTTGCGTCCCGAGTGCGCGATTTCGTCGCCCGATTTCGACTTGATGCTGTGCGCCAGCTTCATGCCCAGCAGGTTGGTCGCCTTCTCGCTGGCGGGATCGAGCGTCCAGTAAAGCTTTTGATCGCGAACGACCAGCCGGTCCACGGTGTAGAACGTTCGCAGAATGTCTTCGCCGGAACGCAAGCCGAGGGCGCGCAGGAAAATGGTGCCCAGGAATTTGCGCTTGCGGTCGATGCGAACGTAGAGCACGTTTTTCTGGTCGTATTCGAATTCCACCCACGATCCGCGGTAGGGAATAATCTTGCCCAGAAAATAAGTGCGGTTGTTGGCGGTCTCGAAGAACACTCCGGGAGAACGGTGCAGCTGGCTGACAATCACGCGCTCGGTGCCGTTCACGATGAAGGTTCCGTTCTCGGTCATCAGCGGCACGTCGCCGAAAAATACTTCCTGCTCCTTGATGTCGCGGATAGAGCGGGCTCCGGTCTCTGCGTCCTTCTCGAAAATCGTGAGCCGCATAGTGACTTTAAGCGGCGCAGAGTACGTCATGCCGCGCTCTTCGCACTCGCTTACGTCGTACTTCAGCTGCAGCCCCACCGGATCGCCGCACTTGTTGCAGAAATCGGGAGTGTTGGCGTTGTACGTGCCGCACTTGGTGCACAGCACATCGCCGGGATGAAACGGGTCGGTAATCACCGTCGAGCCGCAGTTCTTGCAAGTCGTGCGCAGGTGGTGCAGTCCCTTGAGGTGGCCGCACTTGCACTCCCAGTTGCCAATGGCGAAATCCACGAACTCCAACTGGGAGACGTTGCGAAAATCACTGATGGGGAACACCGACTGAAACACGGCCTGCAAGCCCGCATCATCGCGTTCGCTGGGCAGCCGGTCCATTTGCAAAAAGCGCTCGTAGGAGCGCTTCTGAACCTCGATGAGGTTCGGAATCTGGATGGTGGCTGGAATTTTTGAAAAATCAAATCGTTTGCGGTAGGTATTATTCTTCGACATTCAGATGGCTCCCAAACTTTCAGCGCAGCTTTGGGCTGCGAAAAGGCACATTGCGTGGTGACGGAACCGGAGTCCCATCGGGCAGGTCAACGATTACTTGACCCGCTTATGTACGGTCACCGCGCTCGCGCACCGCAGACACGAATACGCCCTCGAGGACATAGCTCCCCGTGGGCGCCAGTTGCAGCGCTTAGCGTCAGTTGATTTTTTTCTTTCCGCGCCAGTTCTCAGGCCTGTTTCCGTTCCGCTTACACGGAACAGCTTGCCAACTCGTGTGCGACTCAGCTCCGCTTCCCCGGATCGTTGGAGTGGAGAGTCGCCTAACCGTGAAGTGGGAAGCAGACGATATATAGATGCTACCACCGCTTTCCAGGGTTCACCAATCAAAATTGTCGTCCCGCGAGGGCCACTTCGGGAAGGCCGCTAAGCCTCCACCCACTGTTATCCTGAGCGGAGTGGCTGCTTCGCAAAGCGAAGCAGCCACGCAGTCGAAAGACCCACTGTTCCTTGCGGCGCCACCGGCGAAACCGCTTACTTTACTTCGACCGTGGCCCCGGCTTCGGTGAACTTCTTCTTGATGGTCTCAGCCTCGTCCTTATTGACGCCCTCTTTAATGGTCTTGGGAGCGCCATCCACCAGGTCTTTGGCTTCTTTCAAGCCCAGGCTGGTGACTTCACGGACTGCCTTGATTACATTGATCTTATTGGCCCCGACCGCGGTCAGAACGACGGCGAATTCCGTCTTTTCCTCGGCCGGCGCCGCGCCTGCCGCAGCTCCGCCGCCCGCCACCATCACCGGGGCTGCCGCCGCCGCCGACACACCAAGCTTCTCTTCGAGCCGCTTCACCAGGGCTGCCGCGTCAAGCAACGACAAGCCTACGATTGAATCCTCCAACTGCTGCAGATCCGCCATTTGTCTAGTCTCCTCGAATTTTTCGGTCTATCTGTTTCCGTAAATCGCAAGTCGGGTTTCCAGTGCGCCCTGTCCTCGTTTCGCCGTGCCAGACAACACGACTGCCAGGACCACGCAACCCCCGCTCTTGATACCTTCCGGACTCGTGTGGCTGCGAGCGCCCTCGCCCGCGTTTTGTTGCCACCAGAATTCTTGCTGCCACAAATCGTTCAGGCCGAACCGCCGGTCGCGGGCGAGAGCGCCCGCGCCGCCCAGGCCTACGCTTCCTTGAACTTGTTTTTCTCCACTCCCTGATTGATGACCACCGCCAGGTCCTTGCCGACGGCATTCATCACCGTAACCAGGCGTTGCGCCGGCGCGTTCATCAGGAACAGCAGCTTGGAGTAAATCTCTTCCTTCGACGGCATGGTGGCCAGGGCCTGAATGTCTTGGATCGAGACCACGCGGCCTTCAACCACGCCTGCTTTAAAGGTGAATTCCGGATTGTCCTTGGCATACTTCGAGATCGCCTTGGCCAGCGCCACCGGGTCGCCCGAGGTGTAAGCCAGCGAGGTCACGCCGGAAAGCTCGCTCAGCGCGCCCTCCGCAGCCGTGCCCTTGGCGGCCAGCTTGGCCAGCGTGTTCTTCACCACCCGGTACTTCGCCCCGGAGCTGCGCAAGGTCTTGCGGAGTTCGAAATCCTGGGCCACTGTCAGCTTGCTGTAGGTCGCGATAATCAGGCTGGAAACATTCTTCAACTCCGCTCCCAGCTTCTCGACCTGCTCGACTTTTTTCGCTCTGCTAACCGCCATGATTCAATCCCTCTTGAATGTCTGTGTGGGACATCTCGGTAATACCGGGTCTCTGACCCGGCCAGGCCGACCGGCACGATCGGCGGTTAAGCTTTCGCCGCCGCTTCCTCGTGGGCCGTATCAATCGAAATCCCCGGCCCCATGGTCGAACTCAGGTAGCAGCCCTTGATGTATTTACCCTTGGCCACGGTCGGCTTGGCTTTGATCACGCTGCTGATGACCACAGTAGCGTTTTCGACCAGTTTGTCCGGGGTAAACGAAATCTTACCCACGGGCACATGAACCAGGGCCGTCTTGTCAGTACGAAATTCGACTTTGCCGGCCTTCACTTCCTGCACCGCCTTGGCCACATCAAAGGTAACGGTACCCGTTTTCGGGTTCGGCATCAGACCCTTGGGGCCGAGGACTTTACCCAGGCGTCCCACCGACTTCATCACGTCGGGAGTGGCGATCAGCGCGTCGAAGTCGGTCCAGTTCTCTTTATTGATCTTCTCGACCATCTCTTCGCCGCCAACGAAGTCCGCTCCCGCGTCCTCGGCTTCTTTGATCTTGTCGCCGCTGGCAATAACGAGGACCTTCTTGGATTTTCCCAGTCCGTGCGGCAGAACGACCGTCCCGCGCACCATCTGATCCGCATGCTTGGGATCGACTCCCAGCCGCATGGTGATTTCCACGGTCTCGTCAAACTTGGAGAATTTGACCTTCTGCAGCAGCGGTACCGCGTCTTTCAGCAGATAAGGACGCGCTTCGACGGCCGCGCGTGCCTTGGTGATGTTCTTTCCCGACTTCTTCATTATTTTTTCCTGTCTTCCACCGCCGAACGCTGATCCGGTCGGCCGTGGTGAACGACCAACTCGAATATCCTCTATCCAACGACTTCGATGCCCATCGAGCGGGCGGTGCCGCGAACGCTCTTCATCGCCGATTCGACCGACGCCGCATTCAAATCCGGCATCTTCTGGCGCGCAATGTCTTCGACCTGCTTGGCCGTCACTTTTCCGACCTTGTCCTTGTTGGGAGCGCCCGATCCCTTGGCGATTCCCGCCGCGCGCTTGAGCAGAATCGAGGCCGGCGGCGTCTTGGTGATAAAGGTAAACGAACGGTCGCTGTAAACCGTCACCACCACCGGAATGATCAATCCCTCGAGTTCCTTGGCGCCGGTGCGCGCATTGAACTGCTTGCAGAACTCCATGATATTGATCTGCGCCTGGCCCAGCGCCGGTCCCACGGGAGGCGCCGGCGTAGCCTTGCCCGCCGCAATCTGAAGCTTTACCGAACCTGTAGCTTTCTTCGCCATAATCTCTCTTTATGTTTCCGAAACTGGAAACCGGAAACCAGCAACTGTCTCTTAAGCCACTTTCTCCACCTGATTGAACTCAACTTCCACCGGGGTCGAACGTCCGAAGATCGTAACCATCACCTTCAGGGTCTCGCGATCTTCATTGACGTCATCCACAATGCCGGCAAAGCTGGCGAACGGACCTTCGGTGACTCGCACGGTCTCGCCCTTTTCAAACTTGACCTTGAGCTTGGGCTTGTCCTTGGCCTCGCCTACGCGGTACACGATATGCTGCACTTCTTCTTCTGAAAGAGGTGTCGGCTGCTGCCCGGTGCCCACAAATCCCGTGACTCGCGGCGTGGATTTCACCACGTGCCAGACGTGGTCGTCCATATCCATTTCGACCAGCACATAGCCGGGATAGAACATGCGCTCGACCGTGTATTTCTTGCCGTTGCGGACTTCGGTGACCGCTTCGGTCGGGATCAGCACTTTGCCGATCTTCTCCTGCAGTCCAAAGGCCTGGACCCGCGATTCCAGCGATTCCTTGACCTTGCGCTCAAATCCCGAATAGGAGTGGATGATGTACCACTTCATATTGGGATTGCGCGGCGGTTCGAGCGTGCCGGCAGCTTCGGGCGCAACACCCTCTCCACCCGCTGCCGCCTCGTTTTTTTCTTCGTCCTGCATAGATGGCTCTGTACTGGTCTGCTGTAGCACTTCGATTCCTTCCCGAACTCAGTGATGCCCGAAATAACGGAACACCGAGTCAATCCCGTGTCCGATCACCAGGTCCACGGCCCAGAAATACGCGGCGAACAGAAAAACCGTAACAATCACGACTAGGGTCGTGGCCTGCACTTCCTTGAAGGACGGCGCGGTCACCTTTTTCATCTCGGTGCGCACGTCGTTGTAGAAAGTCTTGATCCGCTCTGGCCAGGATCTGATTGTCGCCGTCAGCGCGTTCTGTTCCGCAATGCTCGCCATGACCTTTTCCCGCTTTCCTTCTTAACATCGTCGGCCCAAAAAACTGGCAGGGGCGGAGGGATTCGAACCCCCAAGTTCGGTTTTGGAGACCGACAGTTTAACCGTTGAGCTTACGCCCCTGTGTTGATTGAGAAATTGTGAAATTGCGTAACCTGGTAATTGAAAACCAGGTCTTCAATAATTACGCAATTACAAATTCCCCAATAACTCAATTATTTCACTTCCTTATGCGGCGTGTGCTTGCGGCAGATGCGGCAGAACTTTTTCAGCTCCAGTCGCTCGGTCATCGTCTTCCGGTTCTTGGTGGTCGAATAGTTCCGCTCTTTGCAATCGCCGCACTGCAAGGTAATGATCTCTCGGGGCATAAAACAGCTCCTGGCTTCTAGCTTCTAGCTCAATCCAATCTGAGAACTGAGAACCAGCAACTAATAACTGGTTCTTCCTGCCTGTGTGGCTGTGGGCGAAACCGCCTGCGGATCTTCCGCTCCGCCTGGACGGGTCGAAGACCCCGTCCCCACACAGTTCTTGCCTACTGAATAATCTCGCTGATGGTTCCAGCGCCTACCGTATGCCCGCCTTCGCGGATAGCGAAGCGCAAGCCCTTTTCCATCGCCACCGGCGTGATCAGCTCAATCACCAGCTGCACATTGTCGCCCGGCATCACCATCTCGGTCGCCGCCGGCAACTCGGCCACTCCGGTCACATCCGTCGTCCGTAAGTAGAACTGCGGGCGATAGCCTTTAAAGAACGGCGTGTGCCGCCCACCTTCTTCTTTAGTCAGAATGTAGACTTCGGCTTTAAATTTTGTGTGCGGGGTGATGGACCCGCCCTTGGCCAGCACCATGCCGCGCTCGACGTCTTCTTTCGCAATGCCGCGCAGCAGCAGTCCGGCATTGTCGCCCGCCAGACCTTCGTCCAACTGCTTCTTGAACATTTCAACGCCGGTGACTACTGTCTTGCGGGTATCGCGGAAGCCGACGATTTCCACTTCTTCGCCAACCTTCACTTTGCCACGCTCGATTCGTCCGGTCACGACCGTGCCCCGGCCCGAGATCGAGAAGATGTCTTCGATCGGCATCAGAAACGGCTTGTCCAGTTCGCGGGCCGGCTGCGGTATGGCCTTATCCACCGCCGCCATCAGTTCGTCAACCTGCTTCTCCCACTTGGCTTCGCCGTTCAGCGCGCCCAGAGCCGACAGCCGTACTACCGGCACATCATCCCCCGGGAACTGATAAGTCTTCAGCAGCTCGCGCACTTCGAGTTCGACCAGGTCAAGCAGTTCGGGATCGTCCACGGCATCGCACTTGTTCAGCGCGACTACGATGTACGGCACGCCCACCTGCCGGGCCAGCAGCACATGCTCGCGCGTCTGCGGCATCGGACCGTCGGTCGCAGCCACTACGAGAATCGCGCCATCCATCTGGGCCGCGCCCGTGATCATGTTCTTGATGTAATCCGCGTGCCCGGGACAGTCGACGTGCGCATAATGCCGGTTCGCCGTCTCATACTCCACGTGCGCCGTGGCAATGGTGATGCCGCGAGCTTTTTCTTCCGGCGCGTTATCGATCGAATCAAACGACCGGAACTGGATCTTCGGGTTGTGCTTCGACAACACCTTGGTGATGGCCGCCGTCAACGTGGTCTTGCCATGGTCAATGTGACCAATCGTCCCTACGTTGCAGTGCGGCTTATTACGCTCAAATTTCTCTTTCGCCATAATCTTGCCGTGCCTCGCTGATTCCCGTTGTTCGGTAAAAACCGTTCAGTAAAAACCGGTCCGTAAAAGCTGTTCAGTAAACTCTTTTCAGTAATAGCGATAAAGCTGCTGAAATTTTGTCCGCAGTACCGAATCCACTTCTTCCACCTTCGACAAGTAGAGCTCCCGTATCTGCGCCTGATCGGAAACAGTCAGCACCTGGTACAACTTCTGCGCTCCCAGTTTCGCAATCGAATCATCCACCTTGTCGAAAACTCTGCTGGATAAAATCTTTTCCAGATCGCGTATTCGAGAACCGCTGCGACGCACCCGTTTGAGAAACTTTCCGACCCTTTCCGGGCCTAGGGCCCGATCGATGGCGCCCTTCAGTTCCCCGAATTCCTTTTCGCGCTCAACTTTTATGGCAGCTTGCGGAACGCTCGCCATCACTCGTAACCTGCAACCGAGAATCTGGAGCGGGAGACGGGAATCGAACCCGCGACCAACAGCTTGGAAGGCTGTGACTCTACCACTGAGTTACTCCCGCTTTGTAAAACAGCTCTCAGCATTCAGCCGTCAGCTCTCAGCCAGGAATTTGACCCCAGCCGATTCCACTCTTTACCCCTGACCTGAGATCCTTCGCCGCACTCAGGATTTTGGCTGCGAGCACCAGTCTCGCTCACCCCCGCAAAACGCCTCAACTCTGGAGCCGATGACCAGGATTGAACTGGTGACCTCTCCCTTACCAAGGGAGTGCTCTACCAACTGAGCTACATCGGCTTGAACCAGCCATCAGCTATCAGCCTTCAGCCCTCAGCGAATCCTGGCTTGGCCCAGCCGACGCTTACCTACTCCGCTTCGCTCTCGTCTCCCGGATGCATCGCGTCTTTGCGGCGCAGCCAGGTCTTCACGGCGAACATGGCCAGGACTGCCAGCGTGGCGAAACGCATTCGCGGATCGCTTAACGTCGTCCATGCCAACGCCCCCAGGACGACGAAGGCGGCCAGCGCCAAGTAGAGACGATTCATTTCAAGTCTCTGGTGCACAGGGAAGGATTCGAACCTTCGTACCTCCGAGGAGGGGCAGATTTACAGTCTGCTGGCTTTAACCACTCACCCACCTGTGCAGAACTGCGGAACAGTTCGGCCTTACCTGCTTATCCGGCATGCTTCGCAGACGTTCACGCCGCGGAAGATCGAGCAGACAGACTCTTCGATACGAAACCACCGAAGAGTGACGAACAGAAAAGCGCGCGAATATCCCTTCGCACGCAAACACCGCACTTGGAAAATTCCCTTATGGAGTGCTGTTGGAAAAATCTGTCGAGCCACAGCCGCGCCGCGCGTTTCTGCCTCGCGAACCCCTGCCTTCCGGAACCAATGCTGGAGCTGGCGAAGGGATTTGAACCCCTGACCCTCTGATTACAAATCAGATGCTCTACCAACTGAGCTACGCCAGCAGGTCTTGGATCGCGTCCTGCCCTTTTCAGAGACAAAACACCCTCTGATCCCTTCCTCATGTCCGGGACAATTTTAAAAGTTACCATAACGGCATTTTGCGTGCAAGGCCCGCAGGCCGGCTCCTGGTTCCAATTCTAAATGGCTTTGCATTCAGGCCTATCCCGCGCGCCCACCCTGCAATCCCGCGGCCAGAAGGAGTAACCTACATGCACTGGGGCGAGAGGAGGAATGAATGAAGTTCAGCAGCTATCTAGCTGTGTTGTTGGCAATGGTCTTAATCAGTTTCACACAGGGACTCTCGGCCCAGGAAAAGGGCAGCCTCGCGAGAGGCCAAACCGAACTACACGCCGAATCATCACATGCCGCACCGTCGCACGCCGGACAGCCGACGCGTACTACTGTACGCGAGCAGGGCGTCGGCAATGGGCACATTCCGCAGCACGGACCGGCTCCAGCCCCGAAACCGCCGCAACATCAACCGCCGCCGCAAGAGGGACGACGAACCTACCAGGACCAGCCCGGACATCCGCAGGCGCCGCACGTTCATGCTCAAAACGATCAATGGGTAGGGCATGAAACCGGGAGGGGCGATCCTAACTATCATCTCGATCATCCCTGGGAACATGGACATTTCACCGGAGCGATCGGTGCCCAGCACATCTGGCGGCTGCATGGCGGCAGTCGAGAACGTTTCAACATCGGCGGATTCTTTTTTCAGGCTGCCCCGTACGACTATGATGCCGTCGGCGACTGGCTATGGGACAGCGATGACATCGTGATCTATGCGGATCCAGACCACGATGGGTGGTACCTGGCCTACAACACCCGGCTGGGGACCTATGTTCACGTGTTGTATTTAGGCCCAGGTTAGAAAAATGGCGATGCGAAGAGTAGCGCCGCCGAGACGGCGGCGCTACGTTTTCGTGGCGAACACGTCAGTGGGCGCCAAAAATGGCGGACTCGAAGTACGCCCTCCTGCGGAATCAAAGTCCACGCGGCGCCGGGACGATGACATCCAAAGCCGCTCGCACCACGGAGACTTGCAACGGCGTCTGGCAGACATACTCGCCATCGGCGTACACCTCCGACAATTTTTTCAGTTTCGATTCGCAAGGCTGCCTCCCGAAAATATTCGACATCCGCGAAGTTCAGATGGCGGCCGGAATAAACAGAAGGAAACAAGCGCTGCAGGCGTAGCTTCGCCATCGCGCAGACCACGCAGACGTCGAGCTTTCCATCGTCCATCCGTGCCCCGCGGGCGATTGTGATGCCTCCTCCGTATGTGGGGGCGTTGGCAAATGCGATCACAATTGCGGCTCCTGAGATGACGCCCACGTCGGTGCGCAACACATTGTCCCGGCGGCGCACGAAATGTCGCCAGGCCTTGACGGCGTCGGATACGCTGCGCAGGCCGTGCAACGTGCCATCCCCGCCGAAGAGCAGGATCGCGCCCGTGTCATCCTGGGGGCTGGCAACCCAATCTGCCACCGGGCATCTGAAGTCTGTGCGAACGGCTTCAACTGACCGATTGAAGAACCCAGCCCGAGAATGGTGGCAGCGCGCATTTCTCCGCCCGAGATTAACAAACTCGAACCCATGACAGTGGAGCCCTGCCTGCGCTTCGCGGCGGGCCGATGAATACAGGTCTTCACTACACAGAGTTTGAATCCCGAAATCTGCCGCGCCCGCGAGGGCATGTCCTAACGTCACTTGTTTTGACTGGAGCCGGTAAATGAGCATGAGGCTGAGAGGCTTGCTGGTTAAAGGTTCGACCGCAGAACGATCAACTGCAGCAGGATCGATTACAGAACGATCGACTGCGGCAGAATCGGCCAGCTGCCTTGAGTTCGCGGGACAGAGCTGGCATACTATTCATCCTGGCCTGAACGTCAACGCTCTTATCCCACGCCACTTCCCGGGGAGCCTTCGAATTATGCGCTTGTTGTCTTTTGCCGTAGTGTGTCTGTCTCTAAGTCTGGTTGTGGGTTTGGCCGGGTGTGGTGGTGGTGGCTCGTATTCGACGCCCGCGCCCATGGTGACAGCTCCGGCGATCATGAACCATCCCGCAAGCACAACCGTAGCGGCCGGTCAGACGGCTACGTTCACAGCGGTGGCAAACGGCAGCAATCCGTTAACCTACCAATGGCAGAGGAACAACACTTCGATTTCGGGAGCAACCGCCGCGAGCTACACGACGCCTCCGGTCTCGACCGCCGACAATGGCACCCAATTCCGCGTCGTCGTCAGCAACACCGCGGGTAGCGCGACCAGCAACGCCGCAACCCTAACGGTCGGCGTTGCCCCCCCGACTGGCTCCTCCGCGGTGGATGTAGTGACCTATCACAATGACATTGCCCGCACCGGGCAGAACCTGAATGAAACGATTCTGACCACGGCGAATGTCAACATGACAACTTTCGGCAAGCTGCGCTCGCTCGCCGTCGATGGCAAGGTGGACGCTCAGCCGCTCTATGTATCGAGCCTGGCGAATATCGCGGGCGCAACCCACAACGTGGTGTTTGTCGCCACCGAGCATGGCAGTGTGTACGCCTTCGACGCCGACGCCGGCACTCAGTTGTGGAAGATTTCAACTCTGGGCTCGGGTGAAACCACCAGCGACGCCCGCGGATGCGACCAGGTTACGCCGGAGATCGGAATCACGGCGACGCCCGTGATTGACCGCAATGTCGGAACCAGCGGCGCGATCTACGTTGTGGCCATGTCAAAATCCGGATCCAACTATTTCCAGCGCCTGCATGCGCTGGACCTCGCCACCGGCGTTGAATTATTCGGAGGTCCGGTCACCATACAAGCTTCGTTCCCCGGCACCGGAGACAACAGCTCCAATGGCAACGTGATTTTCGATCCGGCCCAATATAAAGATCGTGCCGCGCTGCTGCTTCTAAACGGAGTGGTTTACACCACCTGGGCGTCGCATTGCGACATTCGTCCGTACACCGGCTGGATTATCGGATACAACCAGACCACGCTAGTCCAGACCAGCGCGTTCAATGTGGTTCCAAATGGCAGCGCCGGTGCCATCTGGATGTCGGACACGGGACCTGCCGCCGACAGCGCAGGAAACATCTACCTTCTCGATGCCAATGGCGATTTTGGCACCACCCTGAACTCGGGCGGATTTCCGGCCAACGGAAATTATGGAAATGCGTTCCTGAAGATTTCCACTTCAGCCGGAATGGCCGTGGCCGACTACTTTGAGATGAGCAATCAGCAGTCGGAAAATGACGGCGATACGGATCTCGGCTCGGGCGGAGCACTGGTGTTGCCTGATCTCACAGATTCCACCAGCACCGTCCGTCATCTCGCCGTCGGGGCAGGCAAGGATGGCCATATATACGTGGTCAACCGGGACGCAATGGGCAAGTTCAACGCCGGCAGCAATAATATTTATCAGGATATCTCCGGAGTGTTAGGCGGCGGCGTGTTCAGCATGCCCGCATACTTCAACGGAACTCTCTACTATGGCGCGGTCGGGGATGCGATCAAGGCGTTCCCCATCGCCAGCGCCAGGGTGGCAACCACTCCGTCCAGCCAGACCAGCAATGCCTTCCGCTATCCCGGCGCGACGCCCAGTATCTCGGCCAACGGCGCCGGCAATGGGATTGTGTGGGCAGCTGAGAACAGTACGCCGGCAGTGCTTCATGCTTACGATGCCAGCAACCTGCATGAACTCTACAACAGCAACCAGGCCGGCACGCGAGATCAGATTGGAGCCGGCAATAAATTCATTACCCCAATGATCTCGAACGGCACTGTCTTCGTGGGGACAACTAACAGCGTGGAAGTTTTCGGCCTGCTGCACTAAGAACGCACTATCATGCTGAGTGAGGTGGCTGCTTCGCGAAACGAAGCGGCCGCGCACTTGGGATCCCAGCGGCGGCAAATTCTCAGCGGTCTTTGATTGACAGCAATTCTGAGCCTCAAAGTATTTTCTTCCGGCAGGGGTCCTTCGACTCCGCAAATCGATTCTCAAGCGAATCGACCTGTTCCGCTCAGGATGACACGGTTATTTCGTGAGTTGCACTCTTTTGATTTTCTTTCCTACTCTCAAAGTGAGCTCTTTTACGGAGCTCGCGATAACCGATTCTGTGATTACTTCGCCATTCACCTTGACGGCGTTTTGCTTCAACTTCCGTCCCGCATCACTGACGGAATCCGCTAGGCCGGTCAGCGCCAGCAATTTGTCCAGCTTGATTCGTCCTGCCATCGAAGATTCCACGTCGGCTGCCTTGACTTCGACGACTTCAACGTCTTCGGGTGCTTCCGCTTTTTGAAACTGTTTGGCCCAGTCCTCCGCGGCTTTCGTTGCCGCGTCCGCCGAATGGAAGTCAGTCACGATTTTTCGCGCCAGGTCTTTCTTCGCTTCCATGGGATGCGACTCGCGCTTCATCTTCTCAATCTCGGACAACTGAACATCCGTCAGGAGCTCGTAGTAACGCCACATCATCGGGTCTGAAATGGACATTACTTTGCCGTACATTTCGAATGGAGGCTCCTGGATACCGATCGCATTGCCCAGGGACTTTGACATCTTTTGCACGCCGTCAAGCCCTTCGATGATGGGCGTCGTCAGCACCACCTGGGAGTCCTGCCCGTAAGCGCGCTGCATCTCCCGTCCCACCAGCAGATTGAATTTCTGGTCCGTTCCGCCCAGTTCGACGTCGGCCTTTAGCGCGACCGAGTCGTAACCCTGGGCCAGCGGGTAAAGCAATTCGTGCATGGCGATGGGTTTTTCTTCCTGAAAACGTTTGTGGAAGTCTTCGCGTTCGAGCATCTGTGAGACGGTGAATTTGGCGGTCAGGCGAATCCAGTCGGCGGGCTTCATCTTGTCGAACCACTCGCTGTTGAATCGGGTCTCAGTCTTGGCCTGCGAAAGAATCTTGAAGACCTGCGCCATGTAGGTTTTGGCATTGCGCATGATTTCTTCCGCGCTCAGCGGCGGACGCGTGGCGGAGCGTCCGGTGGGATCGCCGATCATGCCGGTAAAGTCGCCAATCAGGAAGATGACGGTGTGGCCGAGATCCTGAAAGTGCTTGAGCTTGCGCAACAGCACGGTGTGTCCAAGATGTAGATCGGGCGCGGTCGGGTCGAACCCGGCTTTTACACGCAACGGCGTGCCGGACGCGAGCGACTTCTCCAGCTTGGCCCGCAGCTCGGACTCCTTAACAATTTCAGCCGAGCCTTTTTTGATGTAAGCGAGTTGTTCGTCAACCGGGGGAAACGTTGCCATAGGGTAAAGATTATAGCGGCATCGCAGGCCACGTAGACCCGGACGCCCAGGTCCGGGTGGACGAGCGCAGCTCGTCATGGGCTTGCTGAAACTGGGAGCGGAGGCGAAAAATAGCCGAGCTGCGCTCGGCTGGGCGGACGAGGGCGTCCGCCCCTACGTGGTTCGTGAGGATTTCACCAGCCTTCGCCCGACAATTTCGTACTCTGCGCCTAGCACAAGATTGATGGCTTCTGAGTACGCTGCGTGCTCCTGCTCCAGAATGCGCGCGGCCAGCGTGTGTTCATCGTCGCCATCGCCCACAGTCACGGTTTTTTGCACGATGATGGCCCCATGGTCGAGTTCCTCATCGACGAAGTGCACGGTGCATCCGCTCACTTTTACGCCGTAAGCAAATGCCTGCTCCTGGGCTTCGAGGCCGGGGAATGCGGGCAGCAGCGAAGGGTGAATATTCAGAATGCGACGTGGAAACTGTTGCACGAACCAGGGCGAGAGCAACCGCATGTATCCCGCCAGGCAGACCAGATCGATTTTGTGCTGCCGCAGCGCAGCCACCACTTCACGATCATGTTCTTCTCGGGGCTTGCCTTTGGAAGGAATAACCTGCGTCGGTAATCCCATCTTCTTGGCAACTTCAATTCCGCCGGCCTCTGGCTTGTTGGAGATCACAACGGCAATGGCCGCGTTGGGAATCTTTCCCGCCGCCACATTTTTTGCGATTACTTCAAAGTTCGTTCCGCGTCCAGATAGCAGGATGCCGAGATTTTTCATGAGAGTGATTCGTTCATCATACGGAAAATGTGCGCGCGCCGGACCGCAGCCTGTCCCGCCGGCTGTCGCGGGGGCATCCTCCTCCCGGAGCTTCTCCGGGTTCCAGTATGCACGAGCGGGACGCTCGCGCCCCACATTCAACCCTACAGCGGCGGCGCTAATTACGATTTGCCCACGCCCATCGCGTCAGTTATAGTTTTTACATTCATGTATCAGGATTTTCACGCTCTCGATCGCTGGACAAAGAACAAGGTCCACTGCATTTACCAGGCGATCATCGTGGCCATTGCCACTCGTCACGCCGACGCCGTTGACATCAAGTTTCTGGTGGACGGACGTCCCGTCTGGGTCGCCTTGCCCCTCCCGGGATGGGTGCTGTACAAGAAGCGCACGAAGAAAGTGATCACCGACCCGCTGGCCGTGGAAATTGCCGGCCACTACCTGAAGACGGCGCTTGAATCCGGCGAGGGTTTGGGGCGCGAGATGTACTCGCTGACCGTGGACGAAATGCTCACGCATCTCGACGCCGTGGTCGATCAGCCGGAAGCCGCGCCCGTCACCTAGCCTTATTGAAGGACGGGCGTCCTGCCCGGCCCGCACGATACCTACAGCCGGCAGATCAGCAACTCACGCTCGTAAATCATCTCCGGCGGCAAGTGCGCGTGCAGCAGGATAAATAATTCCTCGTGCCCGATCACCTCGGATTTCCACGCCGCCCGGTCCACAACCTGCAGCTTGTCGAACCTTTCCTTGGGAAAGTCCAGGCCTCTCCAGTCAATGTCTTCGTAGTGGGGAGTCCAGCCGATGGGCGTCTCCTTACCCTGCGCCCGGCCGTGAACGCGATCCACGATCCATTTCAGTATTCGGGTATTGTCGCGAAATCCGGGCCATATAAATTTCCCGTCTGCGTCTTTCCTGAACCAATTGACATGGAAGATGCGCGGCGTGCGGCTGAGCGAACGCTGCATTTTGATCCAGTGCCGGAAATAATCCCCCATGTGATAGCCGCAAAAAGGGAGCATGGCCATGGGATCGCGACGGACTTTGCCAATTTCACCCGCGGCAGCGGCCGTCATCTCCGAGCCCATGGTGGCGCCCACGTAAACTCCGGCGCTCCAGTTGAAAGCCTGATAGATCAGCGGAATCGTGGTCGCGCGGCGGCCGCCGAAGATGATGGCGCTGATGGGCACGCCGGTGGGATCTTCCCAGGCTGCATCAATCGTTGGACACTGCGAAGCTGGCGCGGTGAAGCGGGCATTCGGATGCGCCGCCTTGGCGCCGGTGTTCTTTGCAATTTCCGGAGTCCACACATTGCCCTGCCAATCCAGGCATTCCGCGGGAGGCTCATCTGTCATGCCCTCCCACCACACTCCCCCTTCCGGAGTGAGAGCGACATTGGTAAAAATTGTGTTGCTGGAAAGGGTCGCCATGGCGTTGGGATTGGTTTTTTGCGACGTTCCCGGCGCTACGCCAAAAAATCCCGCTTCCGGATTGATCGCGCGCAAGCATCCCTGAGCATCCGGCTTGAGCCATGCAATGTCGTCGCCTACGGTCCACAACTTCCAGTCCTTGAGTTCCTTGGGCGGAATCATCATGGCGAAATTCGTCTTGCCGCAGGAACTGGGGAAGGCTGCGGCGACGTAGGTTTTTTTTCCATGCGGATCTTCCACGCCAAGAATAAGCATGTGCTCCGCCATCCAACCTTCGTCGCGCGCGATATTCGAGGCGATACGTAAGGCAAAGCATTTCTTCCCCAGCAGCGCGTTGCCGCCGTAGCCTGATCCGTAGGACCATATCTCGCGCGTCTCGGGAAAGTGGACAATATATTTTTCCGGATTGCAGGGCCAGGGGACATCCTGCTGCCCGGGGGCGAGCGGCGCACCCACGCTGTGAATGCAGGGCACCACGCGCTGCTCGTCTCTATCGATTTCTTTGAAGACCTCGATCCCAATGCGCGCCATGATGCGCATACTCACAACCACGTAAGGAGAGTCGGTGAGCTGCACGCCAATCTGCGACATCGGCCCCCCTACCGGGCCCATGCTGAAGGGCAGGACATACATGGTGCGTCCCTGCATGGCGCCGTTGAATTTCTCTTTCAGCTTGCGGCGCATGGTGTAGGGATTTTCCCAATTGTTGGTGGGGCCGGCGTTGTCTTTTGAGAGCGAACAGATGAACGTGCGATTTTCTACCCGGGCGACGTCGCCCGCGTCGGAGCGAGCCAGGAAACAGCCGGGCCACAATTTCTCATTCAGCTTGGTAAAAGATCCGCTCGCGACCATCTCGCGGCAAAGCTTGTCGTATTCCGCCTTCGAGCCATCCACCCAGTGAATGTCCTTCGGCTTGGTTAGTTCCGCGGTTTTTTCAACCCATTTGACGAGATGTATGTTGCTGGTGAGAGGGCCACGCGAACGTACAGTTTTCATAGCAGTCCTGAACAGGCAGCGAAAACTTCAACTAATGGCGACTGTCTAATTTGTACATTCCATTCTGCCAGAGAAGCGGCGGGAATGCTCGCGCAGGGTAACGTCTTGATTCACTCCCGGTTTCCTTTGCGTTCTTTGCGCAAAGTACACAAAAGAAATTCAGGCAAACCTAAGAAACTCAAATGATTGGACTTACGAAACTCATAAAAAGATCGACCCGGTCAATTTTTTCTTTACAGTATTTCGCAGGACTTGACCCCGCCGCGCATCTAACTTTGCATCGATATGTCCCAATCAAGGCCCGGAATGACGGTGGGAGAACTGTTTGCTGCCTGGGGGAGCATCCTTAATGGGCGGGCTCCGATGCTTTCAATCGAAATCACTCGCGAGTGCCCGTTGAGCTGTCCGGGATGTTACGCCTATGGCGATTCCCATCTCGGCGGGGAGAAAAAATTGAGTGAACTCTCCGACCTGCGCGGCGACGCACTGGTGGCCGGCGTATTGGGCCTGGTGAAGAAACATCGTCCGCTGCATGTTTCGCTGGTGGGCGGCGAACCCATGATCCGCCATCGTGAACTCGATAGAATTTTGCCTGCACTCAGCCAGCAGAATATCTTCACCATGGTGGTGACCAGCGGGATCATTCCCATCCCCCGGGAATGGATGAAACTGCGGCGCAGCCGGGTTGCGGTTTCAATCGATGGATTGCCCGAACACCACGACCCGCGACGCAAGCCCGCCACCTACGCTCGCATTCTGGAAAACATCCGCGGCCGCGAAGTGAACATTCATTGGACGATTACCGGGCCCATGATGAAGCGCCCCGGCTATCTCGAAGAATATCTCGCGTTCTGGCAGGCGCAGCCCGAAGTCAAGCGAATCTGGGTGAGCCTCTATAGTCCGCAAAAGGACGAGCGCACGCCCGAGATGCTCACCTTGGAAGAGCGCCAGCAGGTGGCACGCGAGTTGCCGGCGCTGCGGGAAGCGTATCCCAAGCTGCTGATGAATCCAGGCATCGGGCAGGCTTTGCTCGAGCCGCCTGCCAACCCGGAGAAGTGCCTCTTCTCGAAGATGTCCACGAACTTCTCTGCTGACCTGACCACCCGCGTCGAGCCCTGCATCTTCGGCGGCACGCCGGACTGCAGCCAGTGCGGCTGCGTGGTTTCAAGCGGGCTGCACCACGTACAGCAGAGAAAAGTCTTAGGCCCGCTGAGCATCGGACATCTGGTTCGCGGCTCTACCGCATTCGGTTCGATGATGAACCGCCTGCGTTCGGGCTCAGTAAATCCCTACCG
Source organism: Terriglobia bacterium (assembly GCA_963814725.1). GTDB lineage: Bacteria > Acidobacteriota > Terriglobia > Terriglobales > Acidobacteriaceae > JAIQFF01. Next base: position 943,137 of record CAWFDY010000005.1, on the reverse strand, counting down.
CTGGAAAAGAAGCTCGAACCCGCTGGCCTCCGACTTGGTGCGGATAGGACCGTCGGGCTCGGACTAGCCGCTCAGGCCCGCTTCAGCGCCCTAACGATCACCACCAGCAGCACTGCTCCCAGAATCGCCACTAGAAGTGTGGGAAGCAGGCCGCCGCTGGTATAGATGCCCAGCACCCGCAACACCCAGCTTCCGAAGATGGCGCCCGCAATGCCGAGCAGGATGTCCACCAGAACGCCATAGCCGGCGCCCTTCATGATCTTGCCCGCAGCCCAGCCCGCGACCAGACCCACCAGAATGATGTAAATCAAACCGCTGCCAGCGAACATAGTTCCTCCATATACGCCGCGGAAGCGTATGCCGCGGAGGGCCGCCTGTCAAGCAGGGATGCCCACCACGAACCACGTGGGGACAGCCGCCCCCGGCTGTCCCGTCGAGCGAAGCTCGACAAGGTTTGCGGCAATTTGCGGAGCTTCGCTCCGCCGGACAGCAGGGGGCGGCTGTCCCTACGTGGTTCGTGGTGGTCTGTGTTTAAATTGCCCTCTGATGTTTGCCCGAAGGATTCGCGTGGAATACGAAGATAACGGGCGGCGCGTGCCCTGTCCGTTGAAGTGGCTGGACAGTTTTTCCATGCGAAATTTCACCAATGCCACCGTGTTCGACAATACCCTTCCGGTCGCCGATGGAGCCATGGAGATTGGGACTCATGTCCCGCTCGCTGAATTGAGATCTGCCATGGAGGATTGGTTCCAGAGAAAGAGCTACCTGGCAAAGGGGGCGAAGCTGGTGTTGACGGAGATATGATGGCTTGTCCCTCGCAACATGTCGATCTGCTCCTTAGGATTTTCTCATTGCCACTCGCATCCGGGATGGTTACTCTCGCCTAATGCAGCGGTTGCATTTTCCTGATGCCTCCAAGATTTCAAACTGATGCAAAATTCTTCCAATTCGGATACTGGAGGCAGTCGTGCGACGGTTTCGTTATTGGGCAACCCGGCTGCTCTTTATCATTTCCATCCTCGGCCCGGGTTTCATCACCGCCAACGTAGATAACGACTCCGGCGGGATCTATACCTACGCCTCCGCAGGCGCTCAATTTGGATATTCGCTGCTCTGGACCATGATTCCAGTGGCCCTTGCTCTGACCTTTGCCCAGGAAATTGCCGCCCGCATGGGCGTGGTCACCGGCAAAGGGTTGAGCGAACTCATCCGCGAAGAGTACGGCTTTCGCATCACGTTCTTCGTGATGGCGGCGCTGGTAGTTTGCAATTTCTGCGATGTGCTTTCGGAGTTTGCCGGAGTTGCCAGCAGCATGCAGCTGTTCGGCATAAGCAAATATATTTCCGTGCCTATCGCGGCCGTCGTGGTGTGGTGCGTGGTGGTTTTTGGCGACTATCGCAAGATCGAAAAAATCTTTCTGGGTTTGTCGTTTCTCTATATCGCCTACATCGTGACCGCAATTCTGGCCAAACCGGATTGGGCGCTGGTGGGTCGCGAGATGGTGCGAATCCCTTCGTTGCGGGAGATGAAGGACCCCGTCTATCTTTACCTCTCGGCCGGAATCATCGGCGCGACTATTGCCCCGTGGCAGCAGTTCTATCTGCAGGCTTCCGTGGTCGACAAGGGAAGCAAGCGCGCCGACCTGAAATACTCGCAAGCCGACGCCATTGTTGGATCGCTTTTTTCGGTGGTGGTGGCGGGATTCATTGTCATCGCCTGCGCGGCGACCTTGTTCGTGCACGGCCAGCACCGGATACACGACGCGGCCGACGCTGCTCAATCTCTGCGCCCGTTGGGCAGCGACTATGCCTTCATTCTTTTTTCCGTGGGATTGTTGAACGCGTCGCTGTTCGCGGCTTCGATCCTGCCGTTATCGACGGCCTATACCGTCTGCGAAGCGCTCGGATTCGAGTCCGGCCTGAACAAGCGTTTCAAGAGCGCGCCGGTTTTCTACTGGCTTTACACAGCATTGCTCGGGATTGGAGCAATCGTCATTCTGATTCCCGATTTCCCGTTGATCCGGGTGGCAATCCTCTCTCAGGTTCTCAACGGAATTCTGCTGCCTTTTGTGCTGGTGTTTGTTTTGCTCCTGGCCAGCAAGCCGGAGCTGATGGGAAAGTTCGTCAATCCCCGCGCCTATCAGATGGCGGCCTGGATCATTACGGCCGCGATTACCGCGATCATGGCGTGGATGCTGATTGCCCAGCGCTAGAAACGTTACTCGCTATAGTGCAGAAGCGAAAACACGTTGTACTCTTTCAGCTTGTCGCGGCCATTCAGGAAGTCGAGTTCTACTACAAATCCCAGGCCGGCGATTTCCGCGCCCAGCGAATGAGCCAGCTTGGCCGTGGCTTCGGCAGTGCCGCCGGTAGCCAGCAGGTCATCGACAATCAGCACACGCTGGCCCTTCTGGATCGCGTCCTTGTGGATCTCCAGAGTGTTGGTGCCGTACTCGAGCGCGTAGTCGAACTTCGCAGTGGCAGCCGGCAGCTTGCCGGGTTTGCGCAAGGGGACAAAGCCCGCATTCAAGCGATAGGCGACGGCCGGGCCGAAGATAAAGCCCCGCGCTTCCATTCCCAGCACCAGATCGACGCCGGCGTCCAGGTATTGCTCGGCGAGCCCGTCGATCAGCATGGCAAGTCCGCGTTTGTCCTTGAGCAGGGTCGTGATGTCGTAAAAGAGAATGCCCTTTTTGGGGAAATCCGGAACTTCGCGGATCAGTTTTTTCAGCGGCTCGCAGTTGAGTCGCGACTGCTCGGGCGCGGGCTTCGACATTTACCAGGCTCCTTCGATACGGAAATTTGTGAGGCCGGCTACCGGCTGGGCTTCCTGCTCTTCGACATCATCCACTCGGGCGGCCCGCGGCCCGGCGCGCAATCGTGATCTCAAGTCCAGCAACTGATCGCGCGATCCCATGGCCAGCACTTCGACGCTGCCGTCCGCGTTGTTGCGAACCCACCCCGCGACGCCGAGGACATGCGCCTCGCGTTCCACAAACCAGCGAAATCCCACGCCCTGCACTCGTCCACGGACGACGAAGCGGCACGCTTGCGTAGTTCTCTCAGTGGAAGTCATTTTCTAACCAACCACCTGTCATCTTGAGCGGAGTAGCTGCGTCGCTTCGCGAAGCAGCTGCGGAGTCGAAAGACCTCTATAAGTCAAACCGCCGCCGGTAATCAAGGGCTTCGTGGCCCGGCTGACAATTCCCACTACAACGCCCGCAGCATTTTAATCGGTAGGGGTCCTACGACTGCGTGAAAAGCTCGCTCGCGAATTGTTCACTCCGCTCAGGATGACAAATCACGATTCAGGGTGGCCGCCTACGCTCGCGACAGATACGCGCCTTCGGCCGTATCCACACGAATCTTTTCGCCCTCGTTGATGAAAGGCGGAACGTGCACCACCAGCCCGGTTTCAGTTTTCGCCGGCTTGGTCACACTGGACGCGGTGGCGCTCTTCAATCCTGGTTCGGTTTCAACCACGGTCAACTCGACGGTCTGCGGCAGTTCGATTCCCACTGCCTTGCCATCGAAGAATTCCACTTTGATCTGGAGATTGGAAATCAGATAGTTGACCGCATCGCCCAAAATTTCGCGCGACAGGTGGGTTTGCTCGAAGTTGCTTGTGTCCATGAAGTAGTAGCTGTCGCCGTCGGCGTAGAGAAACTCCATCTCCACCTCGTCCACGGTAATCTTCTCGATGGGGTCGGGTGAGCGAAAACGATGCTCGAACATGGCGCCGGTACGAAGGTTGCGCAGTTTGGCCTGAATGAAGGCGCGCAGGTTTCCAGGAGTGCGATGCTCGACGCTGAAAACGGAATGCAGATCATTGTTGTGCTTGATGATCATGCCGGGGCGAAGCTGGGTGGCGGGAATAGCCATTGCTGGGTATGTCTCCTTAGACTGTTGCGATTACGCTGGCGGAAGGCGGGCAGTCCACATTTTCCGCCGGATGCGGGCTTCCAACTCTTTATTTTACACGGACTTGAGCTGGTTTGGGAACAGCACCCCGAATCTCACCCCTGGCAATCGCGAGAAAGAAGCCGCGAAGCTGGCACAGGCAGCTAGAATCTCAATTGCGGAATCTGATCTACGGACAATCTGTACTACGCTCAAGTAGCACGGCCCACCCAAATCGAGTTTGAAAGGATTCTCTTATGCGCACTGGAAATTATGAAGCTTCCGAGGGCGGCAACGCCGCCGGTACGGCCCTGACCTTCCTGCTGATCGGTTTAGGCGCCGGCACCCTGCTCGGCATGTTGCTCGCCCCCAAGGCCGGCAAGCAAATGAGAAAAGAGCTGCGTCGCAGATTTGATAGCGCCCGCGAAACCGTGGACGAGTGGACAGACGACGCGCGCGACTTCGCCGAAGAAGCCATGGAACGCGGAGCGGAAATCGCCGACCAGGTCAAAGAAAAAGTGGCTCCCCTGACCAAAGCCATGCGCCGGTAAGAAGGCCTATCTTAAGAAGGCCTATTTAAAGATAGCCGAGAAAAAGCCCTTTACCTTGCCCGCAACCGTCTTGCGAGTGGGCCCTTCCGGGGGCGGCTCAACCATGGTGAGTAATGGCGCCGGACTGCTGGAGCGAGCCATCGGTAGGGCTTGAGCCGCGAGATCAGGCAGGTCTGTCGCCGGCGCCGGGTCGCCTCCGCGAAATACAAATGGCGCTTCTACCTCGACATGCGGTGCATTGCGCGGCGGCGCCGGCAGGTCAGCCGCTTCGCGGGGGGCGATCGTCATCGTCACTTGAGACTTCGCGTCATCCCGGAACGACACGCCTTGAGATGACTCTGCGGGCGCGGGTTTGGCCTCTTCTCCGGGCTGCGCCAGGTGAACTGCCGGCGGCAAATCTTTCTCCGATACCGTGGGCTCGGGCACGGCAGCTCGCATCACCGGCACTGGCGCGGGCGGACAGCCGCAGTCGTCAGGCACCGTGGTTTCCCTCTTGCTGAGTTGCCCGGAACGAAAGTAAACCTGCTCACCCGGCTTCACCTGGTAGGTGCCGTCGCCCATCAGCTCCGAAATCAACACCGAACCCGTGTTGCCCGGAAGAGGGCGGACGCATGTATCCCCCTGAGCATTGGCGCTGATCGCCAGGTTGAATTCACCTGGACCGGCAAGCACCATGCGAAAGTCCGGCGTGACCACAGAATCAGTGGAGGCATTCAACGTGTAGTGGGCTTCGAGCGCGCCCGTACTCATGCCCAGCATCAGGTCGCGTCCATTGTCCGACGGCGTCACCGAGAGCGTGGTCTTGGGACACACGCGCACTTCGCCGCCCCGCGTCAGGCGTAGGATGGAAGTATCCAGGCCCGCGGTAATCGCGGAATCGGACGCCAGCCGGCCTCCCGCTTCCACTACCGCTCCGGAACTTCCGTTGGCTACCGGAACAAAGGCGGGCTGAACTCCTTTGGTAAAAGCCGCCACCGACGGAGTTTCCATCTTCTGCCGTGCCTGCGCCATTGGGTGCATGCGCACCACCAGGCGCTGGCCCGTGCTGTCGCTGCTGTAACCCATGGGATGGACAAGGTCCACCACCACGCGCGCGATTGGCGGCGCCTGCTGAAACTGGTTGATCCGGACCGCGCTTATCTGCTCGCTGCCAACCACAAGCTTCTTTTTGGGCAACGAAACTTTGGTATTGGCCAGATCGATGACCAGCCGGGGCGGACTGTCCAGAAACTCAATGCTGGGATCAGGAGTCTGGCTGGAGATGATTTCGAGCGCCGGGCCTTCCGCATCGGAAATCATCTTCACCGAGCGCAGGCTTGCCGCCGGGCCTTTGGGCACAGGCGGATCGTCAGGCGACTGCGCCAGACCAAAGCCGGCACCCAGCGTAGCCGCCAGCACCGAATACCACACAAGTTGGCGGCCAATACGCGGCAAAGACTTCTCTTCCCGGAGACAAGCGTTATACCTGCAACAATATCACTGGGACTGTCTCGGGGAAGCAAGAAAGTGAGAGGTAGTCCAGCCGCAAACCTTACGGTTCAGCCAGAAATTCGTACTCATCAATCACTGCGGCCACGGCCACTTTGCCGTCCCCGTCATCGACGCGCACGACTTTCCCCTTGCAGCGGACACGAATACTTTCCGTGAGGGTAATTTCGGGTGGAAGGGTCAGGGTAAATTCGATGGCGGAACCCGCCGAGATCGCCGAATCCACGTAGAAGCAAATTCCTCGCGCGCTTACGTCGCGAGTCTGAGCACTTTTTTCCTGCGTTCCATCGTTCGAATAAGTAACAGCCACGGGCAACCGTAGGGCAAAACGGCGCGTAGCCCGCTTCTCGGGTTCAGCTTCGGCCATGAGCTCTCCGTAAAAGCTGCATTAGCATGGCGTTTCAAGCCCATCGTGTCAAGATAGTTGTTTCGCCATGCATCAACTGGAAACCGCATTTCGGCTTCAAGATATCGGACGCCCAGCCCGGGAACCTTGCTCCAGAGCAATGATGGGCCTCTGGTATAAGCTAGACGGTTGAGTCTGTCCATGGTTTTCGTCCTCGACAATTACGATTCGTTTACCTACAACCTGGTCCAGTATCTGGGGGAGCTGGGGGCGAAGGTTGAAGTGCGGCGCAACGACCAGGTCACGCCCTCTGAAGTCGAGGCGATGCGTCCCGAACGTATCGTGCTCTCGCCCGGTCCATGCACCCCGCAGCAAGCCGGAATCACGATCCCTCTGATCCGGCACTTCGCCGGCAAGGTGCCGCTGCTGGGCGTTTGCCTGGGACATCAGGCAATCGGAGCGGCATTCGGAGGCAACGTCATCCGCGCGCCGCACCTGATGCACGGCAAGACCAGCCGAGTGCAGCACGACGGCAAGACCATCTTCCGCGGCCTGCCGTCCCCCATGACCGCGACCCGATACCACTCCCTGATCGTGGAAGAAAAAGACCTGCCCGCGGACCTCGAAGTGAGCGCCTACACCACCGAACCCGATGGGTCGCGCACCATCATGGGATTGAGGCATCGAAAGTTTCCGGTGGAAGGCGTGCAGTTCCATCCCGAGAGCGTGCTTACCGACGAGGGGAAAAAACTGGTGGAGAATTTCCTGACGATCTAGCGCGCGCTTTTGCAGCTGACCGTTGCCCTACGCGCCTATTCCAACTACCTGCCTACGCACCCCGAAATGCCAGCAGCAGCAGCCATGCATTCAGCACCGCGATCAATGCCGCAGTAAACCACGCCGCCCCTTTTAGCCACGCGGCATTCGCAAACTCTCCCATCTTCCGCGGATCGCTGGTGAACATCACCAGCGGGAAGACGGCAAAGCTCAGCTGCATGCTCAGGATCACCTGGCTGAATACCAGCAGTTTGGCGGTGCCGCCGGTCCCCCAGAATGCGGTCACGATGACGGCGGGAATAATCGCAACCGCGCGGGTAATCAGGCGGCGCAGCCAGGGGCGCAGGCGAATATTCAAAAAGCCTTCCATCACCACCTGCCCCGCCAGGGTGCCCGTCAGGGTGGAGTTCTGGCCGGATGCCAGCAGGGCCAGCGCAAACATCGTGCTCGCTCCCGTGACTCCCAGCAAGGGGGTGAGCAGTGTGTGCGCGTCGTTGATCTCGGCAACGTTGTTGTATCCGTGACGGTAGAAGGTCGCCGCCGACACAATCAGAATAGCCGCATTCACCAGCAGCGCGAAGGTCAGCGCAATCGTGGAATCGATGGTTCCGAAGCGGATAGCCTCGCGCTTGCCTTCCGGTGTGCGCTCGAAATCGCGCGTCTGCACCAGAGCCGAATGCAGATACAGGTTATGCGGCATTACGGTCGCACCCAGAATGCCGATCGCGATATACAACATGCCAGGATCCCGGACAATCTGCGCCGAAGGAATGAAAAATCCCCGCGCGATGCCCAGCAGGCTGGGCTGCGAAAAAAGAATTTCCAATCCGAAGCAGACTCCAATGACCCCGATCAGCGAAATGACCAGCGCCTCGACGAAGCGAAAGCCTTTCTGCTGCAGGAACAGAATCAGCAGAACGTCGAGCGAGGTGAGGCACACTCCCCACAGAAGAGGAATGTGAAACAGGAGATTCAGTGCGATGGCGGAACCGATCACCTCGGCCAGGTCGCACGCGGCAATCGCAATTTCCGCCCCGATCCAGAACAAAAACGAAACGGGACGGCTGAAATGATCGCGGCAGGCGGCGGCCAGGTCGCGCCCCGTAACCACCCCTAGCCTGATGGCCAGAGTCTGCAGCAGGACAGCCATCAGATTCGAGAGCAGAATGACGGAGAGAAGAGAGTAATTGTATTTCGAGCCGCCTGCCAGGTCAGTCGCCCAATTGCCCGGATCCATGTATCCCACCGCCACCAGATAGCCGGGCCCGGCAAAGGCCAGAAGCTTGCGCAGGAATCCGGCCGACTGGGGAACCGGAAGGGTGCGGTAGATTTCCGGCAGGCTGGGACGAATCACGGTGTGGCGCCATCCCGTTTCCGGGCTGGTTTCGGGGCTGGAGACGACGGGCAAATCCGCTGGCGACAGCATTAGCGCAAGTATACACAACAAAGTAAACTATGGTTAATTAGTTTAGCCGTCGGTGGATGCCGCGCGCCCGGCACGGCCGGAGAGGCGCGAGGCGCGGCCTCCATCCGTTGTTACCCAAACCCTCTCCGCCGCTGACCCGCCCAGCGCCACCGTTCCGGCATCGGTGCTCAGTGTGAGAGTGTGGTCGTAATTTCGCCGGGAGACATGCACGTGGGCTCCGGGACGTATGCCTCGTTGTTCCAGAAATTCCAGCAGGCGGCGGTCGCGCTCGTAAATGCCGCTGACGATGTAGTGGACTCCGGCCTCGGCGTGCGCCAGCAGCAGCAAGCCGCGGCGGCGGCGACTCGTCGGACTCTCCAGTTCACTGAGATTCCCGTGGGGACAGGCCCCGCCGCGACCCAGCCTGGCGAGTAATTTCGCCTCAAAATCCGGGGAGACCGCATGCTCCAGGCGCTCCGCCTCGTCGTGCACCTTGTACCATTCCATACCGAACATTTCCGCCAGCATGCGTTCGATCAAGTGGTGGCGAAGCGTCAGTTTGCGCGCGATCTTGCGCCCAGCCGCGGTGAGGTTGACCTCGCCGCTGCTCTGCATCCGGACCAGGCCATCTTTTTTCAACCGGCGTACCGCCATCGTGACCGCCGGCGGCGATACTGAAAGCCAATGCGCCAGGGTTGCCGAGATGACCGTCTCGCCCTCGCTCTCGGCCTCGAGAATGGCCTTCAGGTAGTCCTCTTTGGAGACAGTAATCATCCTGCCCGCATTATACGTTAAGCATAGTTAATACGATTTTGAGGTCGATGCAGTTGCATTGAAATACTTTAGCCTCAATAGCTCGTTTGACATCGCCCCCACGTCCCCCTAACCTTGTGAGTCTCCGTATATGAAAGTTCTCGTCATCGGAAGCGGGGGGCGTGAGCACGCCCTGGTATGGAAACTGCGCCAGTCTCCGCGGGTTTCCAAAGTGTATTGCGTGCCGGGAAACGGCGGAATTGCCGACGACGCCGAATGCCTTCCCGCCGACGTGAAAAATACTGACCAACTGGTTGCGGTGGCAAACCAGGTGCGTCCCGACCTGACCGTGGTCGGACCCGAACTTCCTCTCTCGCTTGGCGTGGTGGACGAGTTTACCCGGCGCGGATGGCGTGTCTTCGGCCCCACCCAGGCAGCAGCGCAACTGGAATCCAGCAAGAGTTTTGCCAAGGAATTCTTGCAGCGTCATCACATTCCCACGGCGCATTTTGCCATCTGCGATTCCATCGACGATGTGCTTGAAGCCCTGCCGCACTTTCACGCCCCCGTAGTCGTAAAGGCGGACGGCCTGGCCGCAGGTAAGGGTGTCGTGATTTGCCGCAGTAAGGAAGAGGCAGCCTCGGCCGCGGCGGAGATGTTCAGCGGCAAGACTCTGGGGGAAGCCGGTCGGCGAGTGGTGGTGGAGGAATGCCTGGAAGGCGAAGAGCTTTCATTCCTGGTGCTGAGCGACGGTGAGCGGGTTGCGCCCCTGGTGGCGGCCCAGGACCACAAACGTATCGGCGACGGAGACACCGGCCCCAACACGGGCGGCATGGGCGCATACTCCACCGCCAGCATCGTGGACGAGCAGATGACGCAGTGGCTGTTGCAGCACGTCGCCCGGCCGGTGGTGGCCGGCATGAAAGCGGAAGGCGCGGAATACAAGGGCATCCTGTACTGCGGTTTGATGATGACGGCGCGCGGACCCATGGTGCTGGAATTTAACTGCCGCTTCGGCGACCCCGAAACTCAGCCCATCCTGATGCGCCTCGAAAGCGATTTGCTGGAAGCGCTCGAAGCCTCGATCGACGGAAGGGTCAGTGAGGGCGCGTTTCGCTGGTCGCAAGACGCCTCGGTATGCGTGGTTATTTCATCCGGCGGCTATCCCGGCACCTACGAAGTAGGAAAAAAAATTATCGGCCTCGACAATGCCAACAAAGTGGAAGGCGTGAAAGTCTTTCACGCCGGTACCACTCGCCGCGACGGCACGTATTTCACCGCCGGCGGACGGGTGTTGGGAGTGACGTCGCGGGCGGCCGACCTGAGGGCTGCGGTGGACCGCGCCTATGAAGCGGCGTCGAAAATCGGTTTCGAAGGGGCGCATTATCGCCGTGACATTGCCGCCCGGGCACTCAAGAAATAGTCGCCGCAGCCGTCTTTCGCAGAGGCCGGTCGAGGAGTGTCATAAAAGCGCCGTAAAAAGAGCGGCGTGCGTGTGAACTCCGGAACCGGCGCTGGGATGAGGTTTCGGACCGATCCAAACAAGAGATTTTTGAGTTCAACAAAAGATAAGGATGGCCATGAGCACAAAGCCTGAAGTTTCAATTGTGATGGGAAGCGACTCCGATCTCGAGATCATGCGCGAGGCGGGGAAAGCGCTGGAAGAGTTTGGAATCGGCTACGAGATCGACGTCACATCGGCGCATCGCTCTCCGGACCGCACGGCCGAGTTCGCGCGGAAGGCTTCCAGCCGCGGGATCCGCGTGATCATCGCGGGCGCGGGAGGCGCGGCACACCTGGCGGGCGTAATCGCCGCGCACACCACCCTTCCCGTGATTGGCGTCCCTATTCCTTCCACTTCACTGCAAGGCATGGATTCGCTGCTGGCGACGGTGCAAATGCCGGCGGGCATTCCCGTGGCAACGGTCGCCATCGGAAAGCCCGGCGCGACCAATGCCGGCATCCTGGCGGCACAAATTATTGCGCTGTCGAACGAAGCACTGGCTGGGAAACTGGTGGCCCACAAAGAAAAACTGGCCAACGGCGTGGCCGAGAAGTCGAAGAAGCTGAAGGCAACGCTGGGGACTTCGTAGATTTACAGCAGCGCCTGTGCCCGCATGGGACAGTGCGAAGCACCGCGGCAACTGGATGAACATCAAAACCGCGCGGCCCCTCGGGCCGCCCGACCGGGTCAAAGACCCGGTCCCACACAACCCTGGATTGCTTTAAAGGTTCAAACTTTTCAAATACTGACGCAGCGGTCCGCCCAGATCGGGGCGCTTGAGCGCAAACTCCACGGTGGCTTTCAGAAATCCCAGCTTGTCCCCGGTATCGTGCCGTTTGCCGTCGAAAACGTAGCCGTAAATTTTTTCTTTCTTGAGAAGTTGCTTAAGCCCGTCGGTCAGTTGCAGCTCGCCGCCGGCTCCGGCCTTGATCTCCGACAGAGTTTCAAAAACCGTCGGAGTCAAAATGTAGCGGCCAATCACTGCAAGATTCGACGGCGCTTCCTCCGCCCGCGGCTTTTCCACCAGGCTTAGCACTTCGTACAGCTTGCCATTCGACCCCGCCACGGGCTTGCCTTCGAGCACGCCGTAAGCCGAAATCCCCGGACCTTCGACCACCTGGGTCGCCAGCACCGAGCATTGCGTCTGGTTGAAGATTTCCATCATCTGCTTCAGGCAAGGCACGTCGGCATCGATCACGTCGTCGGCCAGCAGCACGGCAAAGGGTTCGTCGCCGACCAACTCCCGCGCGGTGAGGACAGCGTGGCCCAGGCCCAGCGCCTCTTTCTGCCGCACATAGGCGATGTGAATCAGGTCCGAGATCTGCCGTACGATCTGCAGCAAATCGGTTTTGCCGCGTTCCTCCAGCATCTTTTCCAGTTCGTAGCTGACGTCGAAGTGGTCTTCGATAGCCTGCTTGCCGCGACCGGTGATGATGATGATCTGATCGCAGCCCGAGGCGACCGCTTCCTCAACTCCGTACTGAATGATCGGTTTGTCCACCAGCGGCAGCATCTCTTTGGGTTGCGCCTTGGTGACCGGCAGGAACCTGGTGCCCAGGCCCGCGGCGGGAAAGACAGCTTTGCGAACTCTTTTGGCCATTACTGACTTCCTCTTCTGTTGATGTCGAAAATCGAGAGCAGAAACAATCGGCGGACGGCAGCTTAGATTCTAAATCGCCGTCCGTGAGACGGGCCCGTACAAAAAAACTATAACGTGGGAGTATCGCTTCCCAACATGCTCTTTCGGATGATCTTCATCGGCACCGATCCCTGGCGCATGAAGCGATCGTGAAATTCCAGCAGCGTGAAACTGCTGCCCTGCTGCTTCCGGTAGTCCTCTCGCAGTTTGAGAATCTGCAGCTTGCCCAACGTGTAATAGAGATACGTCGGGTCGGAGGTCGCGCGTTTCGCTTCCACCTCGGCGACCGGCGGGACCTGGTAACCCTGGCTCACAAAGAATTCCTGGCCTTGTTCCAGTGTCATCTTGCCGGTATGCATTTCGATGCCGACGATGAAGCGCGCGTTGCGCAGCAACGCATCGAGCAACTGCCCCAGTCTCAATTGCGGATCGCCGCTGCCGTAGCCTTCGTCGAGCATCATCTGCTCGGTGTAGTGCGCCCAGCCTTCGGCATTGCTGTTGTTGAAAAGCAGCTTGCGCGTCTTGGAAGGGGCCGCCTGCAGCCATAGAAACTGGGTGTAGTGTCCGGGATAGACTTCGTGAATGGCGGTGCTTACGATGGTGCCGCGATTGAATCCCTGCATCCACTGCTCGACCTTGTCCGGTTTCCAGTCAGCGCCGTCGGGCAGAGTGACATTGAACATCGCTTCCGTTGCTTTCGTATCGTAGGCCCCCGGCGTGTCCATGGAAGCCGTGGTCAGCGCCCGGGCAAAGGGCGGCGTCTCTTCCACGATGGGCGGCACGGTTGAGGGGATCGTGATGATCCTGTGCTGTTCGATGAATTGCCGCAATCTTCCCAGCGTATCCCGGAACGACTGCAGCAACTGATCGGCAGGCGGATGGTCCTTGCGCAACTCGCCCAGCACCTCCGCCACACTACGCTGGGGATCAATCTTCGCGGCAACCTCTTTGAGTTGCTGCTGGTTGCGCCGCAGGTCGGCGTACCCAATCTCGAGCAAATGATCCAGAGGAATATCCACCATCTCTTCGTACTGCAGTTTCAACCGGAAGGTTTCGGCTCCGAGACGGAAGTCTCCGTTCGAAACCGGCAGCAAGTCATGGCGCAGGAATTCCTGATACTTGCTCAAGGCCGCGATGGCTGCGGCATTGCTTGCGCTGAAGTCTGCCAGCAGTTGCGGCTCGTGCACATCATGGAATGCTTCCGGGACATCCTTTTGGAAAAACTTGATCGTGTCCGGCAGCTGCTGCAATGCAACCTGCGTGTAAATCCTGGGCGGATTGCTGATGTTCAGTCGCGCATCTTCCAGCATCTGCGGAATCTGCCGTTCGCGAGCCACTACCGATCGCAGCCGTTCGGCGGCCGGAGCAAAATTCCGCCTCATGATCATGAAAACGCCGTAGCTCGGATCGCCGATGTAAACGTCGGGGTCTTTCCTCCACATCTGGATAGTTTGCAGTTCCAGCAGACGAGCCTGGACGGCAGCAGCCAGAACCTCCAGGTCGCCGGCCGATTCCGGGGACAGCTGGCTCGGGGGAATCGCCCCAAACTGTTTCTGGAATTTGTTCAGACCGGCGATTTCCGCGTCAATATTTCCGCGCGAGAAGTCTTCCAGCTTTCCATCGTATTGATGAAAACCGGCTTGCGTGCCCGCCGTGGGATGGAATTGAAAATAGAAATCGAAATAGTCGTCGACAGACTGGTTGAAGGACGTCTGGATTGGGGAAGGTGGCGTCTGGGCTAAACCCACGGCGGCCGACAGAATGATTTGACTTGCGATACAGAAGGCGGCGGATACGAGTGGTTTGCGCATTTTTTGTGGGGACCCGATTGTTACTTCACGAAGGTACTGACGGCAAATCCTGTGCTGCCGGCGACAACTCTTCCAGTAGCCCTCGCAATTGTGCCAGAACCTCCGCCGGAGCGATCGCCTTGGAAACAAATTTCAAGGTGCCATCCGGAGCAAACTGAGCCCCGCGCTGCGACGAAACAAACCTTGCCAGCTTTGCGGGATCGATCTCGGCATTCTGCCGGAACTTGATCGTCACCAGGTCCCGTTTGCGCTCGACGGCCGTCGCTCCCGCGCGCATCGCCAGCAGCTTCAGAGCGGCATAGTCCAGCAGGTTTTGCACTGGCGGCGGAGGTTCGCCATAACGGTCTTGCAGTTCGGCGCGAACATCATTAAGCCGCGAATCAGTTTCCACCCCGGCCACGCGTTTGTACATTCGCAGGCGCTGGTTCTCTTCCGCAATGTAGTTGACCGGAATGCGGATATTGAGCCCGAGATTCAGTTGGATCTCGGCTTCATCGGGAGCCGCCTCGCCCTTCATTTCGCGGACCGCGCGGTCGAGCATCTGCGTGTACAACTCAAAACCGATGGCTTCAATGTGCCCGCTCTGCTGCCCGCCCAGCAGGTTGCCGGCGCCGCGCAACTCCAGGTCAAGGGCTGCAATCTTGAAGCCTGCGCCCAGATCGGAAAATTCTTTCAGAGCTGCCAGGCGCCGGCGCGCGATGGGAGTGAGTTCGATCTCAGCCGGCAACAGAAGATAAGCGTAAGCTCTCCGGTTCGACCGGCCTACGCGCCCGCGCAGCTGGTAAAGCTCGGAAAGGCCAAGACGGTCCGCGCGGTTGATGAGAATGGTATTGCACAAGGGAATATCGAGGCCGTTTTCAATAATCGTCGTGGAGACCAGGATGTCGGCTTCGTGATGCATGAACTTGAACATCACTTTCTCCAGCTCGCCTTCTGACATCTGCCCATGCCCCACAATCACCCGCGACCGCGGCACCAGAGCCTGGAGCTTGGCGGCAATTTCCCAGATGCTATCTACGCGGTTGTGCACGAAGAAAACCTGTCCGCCGCGTTCCAGTTCCTGCTCGATGGCGGACTGGATCAGCTTCTCGTCCCAGCTGGCCACTACCGTCTGTATGGCAATGCGATCCTTGGGCGGAGTTTCAATCACGCTCATGTCGCGCAACCCGACCAGCGACATATGCAGCGTGCGCGGAATCGGCGTGGCTGACATGGTCAGCACGTCCACTTGCTTGCGCATCTGCTTCAGCCGTTCTTTATGGCGCACGCCGAAGCGTTGCTCTTCGTCCACCACCAGCAGCCCCAGGTCGGCAAATTTCACGTCTTTCGAAATCAGCCGGTGGGTGCCGATCAGAATATCGACTTTCCCCGCCTCCACCTTTTGCAGAATTTCCTTTTGCTGCTTCGGCGAGCGGAAGCGGCTGATCATCTCGACAGTGACGGGAAAAGCCGCAAATCTCTGTTTAAAAGTTTCGTAATGCTGAAAGGCAAGAACCGTGGTCGGCGCAAGCACTGCCACCTGTTTATTGTCGCTGATGGCCTTGAAGGCGGCGCGCATTGCGATTTCCGTCTTGCCGTAGCCAACGTCGCCGCAAAGCAGGCGATCCATGGGCTGGGTCGATTCCATATCGCGTTTGACGTCGGCGATGGCGGTGTCCTGGTCTTCCGTCTCGCAGAATTCGAAGGTGTCTTCAAACTCCCGCATCCATTCGTTGTCGGGGGAGAAGGCATGCCCCTGGGCCGTCTTGCGCTCGGCGTAGAGCTTGAGCAGCTCGTCGGTCATGTCCTTCATGGCCTTGCGCACACGAGCTTTGGTCTTCGCCCAGGCGGCCGTTCCCAGATGATTCAGTACCGGCTTGACCCCTTCCGAAGATCGGTATTTCTGCACCAAATCCAGGCGGGTGAGAGGAACATAGAGCCGCGCGCCCTCGGCGTACTCGAGCAACATGAATTCCGCATTGCCGTTGCCCTGATTGATTTCTTTCAGTCCCTCGTATTGCCCAATGCCGTGCTCGACGTGGACCACATAATCGCCGACTTGCAGGTCGCGGAAGTCGGAAAGAAATGCCGACGTCTTCGACTTGTGACGCTGCGGACGGCTGGCGACCGCATCCGATTCGTCGAACAGGTCACGCGCTCCCAGGATGGAAAGATTTGCGTCCGGAAAAGTAACGCCATCGGGGACGTAAGCCTTGGCGAGCGTGGCGGTGAGAATTTCGCCGGAGAAGTACGAAGTTTCGTCGGCATAACTCTCTCCGCTGCGGGTGCGGCTGCCCAGGCGGAACGAAACCGCGTATTCGCTGAATATGTCGGCCAGCCGTTCCACTTCGCCGGTGTTTGGGACAGCGATCAAGACCCGCTTGCTGTCCGCAATCTGCTTTTTCACTTCTTCGAGCATGGCAGGGACCGAACCGTGGAAGCGGGTGGTCGGCTGGGTGTGAAATGAAATCGCAGCCGTGGAATCGTCACTACGCTCAATTCCCAGATGTTCAACATCAGCCCCCGGCTGATCAGAAACCTTCTGCCAGTACTCTTCCACGGGCAGGTAGAGGTCGGCCGGCCGGACCAGGTTCCCGACTCCGCTGCTCTCGTGGGCCTGTTCGATGCGCAACCACGCGTGATCGAACTCTGTCCTGAGCACCTCCAGTTCTTCGCTGAGCACCAGGGCGCGAGGCAGCAGATCGAAGAGAGTGTGATTTGCGCCGGCTACCGGCGCATAAAACTCCCAGCCGGGAAACACGGTGACCCCTCCCGATCGAACCGCCTGCTCGATGATTTCTTCATTCCCGGTGATGCGCTTCCCGGAGAGGCGGGCATGCACCGCTCCCAGCAGCTCTTCCGTCACCGGAGTTTCCGTGAGCGGAAGCAGCAGCGCTTCGTCTCTGGGATTCGACGAACGCTGTGTGGCCGGATCGAACTGGCGTATGGATTCGATCTCGTCCCCAAAAAACTCGATGCGCACCGGACGCTCTTCTTCTGGCGAGTACACATCCAGAATGCCGCCCCGCAAGGCATATTCACCGGGCATCTCCACCACATCGGTGGAGTGGTAGCCGACCGTGTTCAAGTGCGGCAGCAGTTCGTCGATGTCGAGCGTTTCCCCGCGCCGCACCGTCCGCGCCAGCCCGGCATAATATTCCGCGGAACGCAGCCGCAGGGCGGTAGTGGCAATCGGCGAGATCACGAACAATGCAGCCCCGGTCGCAATCTTCCACAACGCAACTGCCCGCTCTTCCTGTATCTCAGGATGCGGAGAGAGGTTCTGAAATGGAAGTACGTCGTGGCTGGGAAGCGAAACCGCCGACTCCGGATTCGCCGCACCAGTCAGCTCGCAAAAAGCCCGTACTACCGGCAGCAGTTCCTCCGCAGCGCGGTTGTCTGCAACCACGACAATCATGGGGCGCCCAGCCGCCTTTTGCAGCAGGACAAGAAGCAAAGCTTTTGCGGTAGGAATCAGTCCAGAGACACGAATACGCCCCGTGCCCTCCCTGAGATGGGAGGCCACACGCGAAAAGGCCGGTAACTTTTCCACGTCCGTGAAAAGATCGCGGACGAAGGGGAGAACCATTGCCTTTCAATTTTAGCAGGGAAACCTCCACGATCCACGTAGCCCCGGACGCCCTCGTCCGGACGGCGATCGCAGCTCGCAGGCTCTTCGGCGCAAACCTCAGCGGCGCTTCGCTCCGCCGGGCGGGCGGAGGCGCCCGCTCCTACGTGGTTCGTGATAGGGGGCGGGTCAGGCACGTGGGGCCGCCACCCCCGTTGACGCAAAGCTCCGAACCCGGAAAAGTCCGCACATCAAATCCGGCATCACGAAGTTTCTGATTCGTCTTTTCATTCTCCTGAATGGCAAGCAGTCGCTTTCTGCCCAGCGAAAGCACATTGCAGGCAAGCGTGTCGCGCTCGGAATACTCGATCTCAGCCAGTCCCAATCCGCGAGCGTGCAGCAACTCCACGGTCTCAACCGCCAGCCAGGGCAAATCCACCAGGACGGTTCGTTCATCGAGCATGCTCATCAATGACATGAGATGGAGGCATGAGGACGACCCCGCACCGTGCGGCAGAGGCGCGGAAATCACCTCCACGCCCAACGGTTGAAGCAGCGCCCTCATTTGCACGATTCCAGCCGGATTCGTGCGGTAACCCTGGCCGATCAGCAGCGTGTTGGAATCGAGCCAGACCATGTCGCCGGCTTCAGCGTTCCCCGGCGGCTCAATGTTCCCCGACGCCGGAATTCCTGCGCTGCGGCAGAAGTCCACGTGACGCTGCGACTCGGGCACGCGATTTACCTTGCCGGGATGAAGAGCAATGAGCCCGCGATCGCACATTAAAGAGGGATCGTGAGTGTAAACCGCATCCAGCGAGAGATCGTGCGACGCAGGCAAATGAACCACTTCTACGCCGGCGGATTCAAGCCCGGCGCAGAGCTTGTCATGCTGCGCCTGCGCGGTCGCGAAATCGGGCAGATGTAAGAATCCGAGTTCCTGCCAGTGGCCCGCAACCGCGGGATCGTTCCATCCCGCCGCACGCGGCGAGCACACCAGCACTCGCTGCAATGGCGAGACCATGGAATGGCCATTGAAACGGCGTTGGCCGTCGAGCACACTCGGCAATTCTTTCGAACGCTTCAAATGATTGCGACCGCCTTCCAGCTTTGCAATCTAAACAGGTCTTATGGCAAAAGCAATCTGGGACGGCACTGTTCTTGCGGAATCAAATCAATGCGTTGAGGTGGAAGGGAACCAGTACTTTCCGCCGGACGCAATCAAGAAGGAATATTTCAAAACCAGCGCGACCCAAACCATTTGTCCTTGGAAGGGCACCGCGAGTTACTACGACGTCGAGGTAGCGGGCAAGCTAAACCATGATGCCGCCTGGTACTATCCCGAGCCCAAACCGGCAGCAAAGCAGATCAAGGGACACGTGGCATTCTGGAAGGGTGTGAAAGTAGAGAAGTAGACTGAGAGCGTGAGTGTGGGGCGGACACTCCTGTCCGCCGCTTTTGATTTTGACTTTGGCCGCGGAGACCAACAAAATCCAACTGCAAAGGCGGCGGACAAGAGTGTCCGCCCCACACTCGTCAGAATTCCAGATGGAATCGCAATCCCGGCGCTAGCACGGGCCCGCGGTCGCGGTTATAGCCAGGGTGCGTGATGTGTTGCAAGTCCACGCCGGCGAAAATTCCACGCCACACATGAGCGTTGTAATAGCTTTCGAAAATATTTTCCCGGCCATAGTTAAGACCACCATCGCCGAGGAGAAACCCCAAACCTCCCAAAGCAAGATATTTCTGATGGTCGGCGGAGATGCCGTTTGAAACGAATACGCCGCCTGCTTTGTCTTGCCCGCGGTGCCATGAATCTCCCGCGAGGTCCGCGCCGGCCTCGACCGTCTGGTCCACCTCGGTGTAGGCATAAGACTCGTGCTGCCCCTCGTTCCATCCCCAACGTGCAAAGCCGCGCACGTGATGGGGCAACTCCTGCTCCAGATTGACGTCGAAGCCGTACTTGACCGTCGTTTGCAGCGGATGAGCGCTGATTTCCGGCCGCGGCGTCCTGCCCGCCAGAAAATCTTCGATCGTCTGCCGGTAAACGCCCATATTCGCATGATTCACAAATGCCAGCAGGCGTACCGTGGTGGAACGATTCGGCGTCAGGCTGGGATGAATTTCGAGCTCATAGTTTTCCGCGCGGGCACGGCGAAGGTTCCACTCCAGGTCGGGGCCGTTTGCCACCTGCGGCATGAGCGCTTCGGCGAATCGGAAGGCCCAGTTGCGATCGTAATATTCAGCCATGACGCCAACCGTGTAGCCTCGCGTGTCGGCGGCATAGTCGTATGCACCATTGTTGTCCACGGTCCAGTTCATGAACTGGGAGTGGCTATCGCTGCCCGAAGCGCTCAAGTCGAAAAAATCGGCCAACCCGAACTTGCCGGCACGAAATTCCAGGCGGCGAACCGGCACGCTGGCAGCCAGTGCCAGAGGTCCGCGTTCGGTCTCAACCGATTCCGAGCTGAGCGGGATGATCTGGCGGACCATGGCGCGCGCCAGATACGGGGTGGGGCCGAGCTGCGGATTGCGCACCACATCGACATTCACAAATCCCGCCAACCCGAGCGCGGCGCTCAACCCACCGCCGGCAGCGCTCTCAACATCGGCGAATATTTCGGTGGTCGCCCCCAGTTGGTAGCCGAGAAAAAGCGTGGCAACGTTCGAGGTAGCGTGTTCGGCTTGCGAACTCAGACTGTGCGGGCCGCTGTAGAGTGCGTCAAAGCTAGGATGCCACTGGAAAATAATATTATTCTGGCCCGATATCCAGTAACGCGCACTCTCCGGGTGAGGAAACAAAGTCACGGTTGGCTCGGCGGCGGAATCATCAGCGTCCTTGGGGAGCGATGCAGAGGACTGGCCCTGGGAGCAGGCCATCAGAACATTCGACGCCAGCAGCAAAAGTCCGAGACAGTTCCTCAGTCCGCTGCCGGTCATTTGCGGGTAGTCATTCGCATCTGGGTCGTTGGATCGCGCCCGCTGGCGGCGCGGCTCATTCACTCCAGGAAGTCTCATGGTTTGGAATGGCCCGACAGAATTGTACAGGCCCAGAAAAGGAAAAGGGACAGCCCGGAGCCCCCCGAGACTGTCCTCCCGCCCTCCCGGTTAGAAGAGCATGTCACTGCGGCAAAGATAGCGGACGAGTGTTGCAGAATGATTGCGGCCTAATGAATATCAAGTTAATTTCGGGGTAGAAGGCTAAGAACCCTGGCGCCAGCCCGCCTGTCAAACTGGGTGGCCGCGAGGCCCCCTCCAGAGGTACAATTTAAGGGGGTTGCCCGGCGAAATCAGAGCTGGCCCCGAACTTTTTTTATGCGAAAACTACTTTCCTGGTGCCTGCTGATTGGTCTCGCCGTATTGCCTCCGCTCTTGCACGCCGACACGGTCATCGAACGAATCGTCGCCCGGGTGAACAACCAGATCGTGACTCAGGCCGAGTACCTGCGTAGCGAAGAACAGCTTAGACAGGAAGCCCACCAACAGGACCCGGCCAATGCCGACAAGATCATCGCGGAGAAGGATAAAGACGTTTTGCGCGACTTGATCGACCAGCAACTGCTGCTTGAAAAAGGCAAGGACCTGACCATTACCGCCGACACCGACGTCATCAAGCGGCTCGACGATATGCGCAAGGAGATGCACCTGGACTCGATGGAAGAGCTGGAAAAAGCCGCCACGGCGCAAGGCATCTCATTCGAAGATTTCAAGCAAAACCTGAAAAACCAGATCATTACGCAGCAGGTAATTTCAAAAGAAGTCGGCTCGCGGATGAATGTCAGCAAAGAGGACTTGCAGCAGTTCTACGACCAGCACAAGAGCCAAATGGAGCAACCGGAACAGATTCGCCTCAGTGAACTGCTGGTTTCCACCGAAAAGATAGGAAAAAAGAATAACGACGTTGCCCTGGACGAAGCCCAGCAACTCGCCGCGGCGCAGGCTAAAGCAGATGACCTGCTGGCCCAGATTCGCAAAGGGGCAGCCTTCGACGATGTTGCCAAAAAGAATTCCGACGGGCCCACCGCCGCTCAGGGTGGCGACCTGGGATATTTCAAACGCGCCACGCTGGCCAAGGAACTGGAGGACAAAACCTTCGCCATGAAGCCGGGCGACGTTTCAGACGTGATACGCACCAAGCAGGGCTTTGTCATCCTCAAGGTGACGGAACATCAGGAAGCCGGAGTGCCTCCGCTCAACCAGATTGAATCCAAGGTGCAGGAGGCGATTTACATGGAGAAACTGCAACCAGCGTTGCGTGCCTACCTGCTGAAGCTGCGCGAAGAAGCCTACATCGATATCGCACCCGGATACGTGGATACCGGCGCCAGTCCCAACCAGACCAAACCGATTGAAACCACCGCGAAAGATGCCGGCGCGAAGGAACTGAAGAAAAAGAAGAAAAAGCTCGGCATCATCTAGAATGGTCGCAGGCTATGAAGGATTTTTTCATTTGCGACTGCGTCCAGTTCGAAAACAAGATCGTTACCTCCACCTTTGTGGTGGTATCCCGGCAGGTCAAGCCCAAGAAAAGCGGTGAGCCTTATCTTGCCCTGACGCTGGGCGATCGCAGCGGCCACGTCGAAGCCAAGATGTGGGACAACGTCGAAGACGCCATCGACGCCTGCAATCAGGACGACTTCATCAAGGTCAAGGGACTCGTCAACAAGTACAAGAACCGCTTCCAGTTCACCATCCACAAGCTGCGTCGCCTGGGCGAATCCGAAGTCGATTTCGCGGACTATCTTCCCAAGACGACGAAAGACATCGGCGAGTTATGGCAAACCCTGGCAGGCTACGTCGCAACCTTCAAGGATCCGCATCTCAAGGCCCTGGTCGAAGCCTTCATGTCCGACCCGGAGATCGCGGAAGCCTACCGCAATGCGCCGGCCGCGAAAACTCTGCATCATGCCTTTATCGGCGGCTTGCTGGAGCACGTCGTATCGCTCTGTCATTCCTGCGATCTCATGTGCCGCAATTATCCGCAGATCAATCGCGACTTGCTGCTCACCGGCGCTTTTTTTCACGATATCGGCAAGATTCATGAGCTCACCTACAATCGTTCGTTTTCCTACAGCACGCGCGGCCAGTTGCTGGGGCACATGATTATCGAACTGGAGATGCTCCAGGCCAAGCTGCCGCAACTCCCCGGCTTCCCGGAATCGCTCAAGACCCTGGTCGAGCACCTCATCATCAGCCATCATGGCCAGTACGACTTCGGCTCGCCCAAGCTGCCCATGTTTCCCGAGGCGCTGATGCTGCACTATCTGGACGACCTCGATTCCAAAATGGAAGCCATGCGCGCCCAGTTCGAGCGCGGCGGCGATTCCGAAGGCGCATGGACGGCTTACAATCCGTCCCTCGGCCGGCCTCTGCTGAATACTGCGAAATTCCTGTCGCAAACCACTCCGGAAGTAGAAGAAACTCTCACCGAGCCCGAAGCTGCCGCGACTATTTCCGACCCGGCTATCAGTGGAGAAGAGTCCTCCGCGGCGGATCTTGATCTTGCCGGGAAGAAAGACGGCGCGGCCATGACATCAGAGCCGCATAAGGACTAAGATCAAAACCAGTTTTTGCCGCACCCCGTCAGTCCCTGTTCCAGACATCTGCCCGTCTGGCTTTCTGACGAAGTAATCAGACACGGAGAAAATTCATGAAAAGTCGTTTGACCGCTCTCACTCTGGGTATCTATTTATCCTTCGCCCTGCTCGGCTGCAACAAGCCGGCCAGTCCCTCAGCTACGCCGGATTCAAGTTCATCCCCGTCCTCCAGCGACAATACCGCCGCGCCGGGCGACAACACTGCGGGCGGGTCCGGTTCGACCATGTCGAATTCGAACATGTCGGGCATGAAGCCCGAAGCCAAACCGGTTGCCCCGAGACCGCTGGTGGTCCCGGCCGGTACAGTGCTGACCGTTCGCCTGGGGCAAGCAGTCGGTTCCAAGATCAGCTCAGCTGGCGAAACCTTCACCGCAACCGTAGCCAGCCCGGTGGAAATTGATGGCCGGACCGCGATCCCGGCAGGGGCCGCCGCTTCCGGAACCGTGGTTGACGCAAAGCCGCTGGGCCGCTTCAAGGGTGGGGCGTCACTGCAACTGCGCCTGACTTCGATTACGGTCGGCGGTTCTGACCGTGCCATTTCCACGTCATCCATAACCCGCACCGAGTCTGGTAAAGGCAAACGGACCGCCATCATGGCGGGCGGCGGCGCTGGCCTGGGCGCGCTGATCGGCGGCCTGGCAGGCGGCGGCAAAGGCGCCGCTATCGGCGCCCTTGCTGGCGGCGGCGCTGGCACCGGGGGCGCGGCTTTCACCGGCAACAAGGACATTGTCCTGCCGGCGGAGTCGGCACTCACCTTCAAACTATCGGAACCAGTCGAAGTAAAGTAATCGTGCCTGAATATGAGCCTAGGGCCGAAGTCCTGGGCTCGTTCCTTCTGCGCCCAAAAGCTCCATGCTCGACTTCAGCCAATTCCGCCTGCTGAGCTTTGACTGCTACGGCACGCTCATTGACTGGGAGGCTGGAATCTTCGCCGCGCTTCGCCCCATTCTTGCCGCCCACGGCCAGGCCATCACTGACTCCGAACTCCTGCGCCACTACTCCGAACTGGAATCCGACGCCGAGAAGGGAGATTTTCAACCGTACCGCGAAGTGCTCCGTTCCGTGCTGGCGGGGCTGGGCAAACGCCTCGCATTCAACCCGACAGCGTCCGAGATAAACTCTCTGGCCGAATCGATTCCGGAGTGGCCGCCCTTTCCGGATACCATTTCAGCCCTCGGCAGACTCCAGCAGCGTTACCAGTTGGCAATCATCTCGAACGTGGACGATGATCTCTTTGCCGCCACAGCGCGCCACCTCAAGACGCCTTTCGATTCCGTGATCACCGCCCAGCAGGCACGTGCCTACAAACCCTCTTCACAAATATTCCACCTGGCACAGCAACGAACCGCAGTAGCGAAGGGTGAATGGCTGCACGTGGGTCAAAGCATCTACCACGACGTGATTCCCGCTCAATCGCTGGGAATCGCTACGGTGTGGGTAAATCGTCCATCGCCCCGCCCTGGATCTGGCGCGGCCAAAGCCGCCTCAGGCAAACCAGATCTCGAAGTACCCGACCTGAACACCCTGGCTCAACTCACTGAGAACCGAGAACAATAAACCGAAAACTGGGGTTCAGTATCAAACCCAGTATCAAACCGAGTATTAAACTAATATTGATCGACGCAATCGGAGATCTCGAAGATGGTACCCACCGCAGCCCGCGCCAATCCCCTCTCGTATCTAACCGGCGAACTCAACAATCTCAAGGCCAAAGGCACGCATTTTCGCTTGCGCGTCCTCGACGACGAACAAGCTGCGGTCTGCACTTTCGACGGCAAAAAAGTCATCAACCTGGCGTCGAACAATTATTTAGGGCTCACTACGCATCCCAAGCTGCGCGAGGCCGCACTCGAGGCCACGCGCAAGTACGGCGTGGGATCGGGCGCTGTGCGCACCATCGCCGGCACCATGAAAATCCACATAGAACTGGAAGAAAAAATCGCCCGTTTCAAAAATGTGGAAGCGTGCGTAGTTTTCCAGTCCGGGTTCGCGGCCAATGCAGGTACGGTTTCCGCGGTGTTAGGCAAGGAAGACTTCATTATCTCCGACCAGCTGAACCATGCTTCGATCATCGACGGCGCTCGCCTCTCCCGCGCCAAGATTCTGGTCTTTGAGCACAAGAACATCGCCCAGGCGGAGGAGCGGCTGGCCAGCATCAAGGATCAGCCCGGCAAGCGGCTGCTGATCACCGACGGCGTCTTTTCCATGGACGGCGACATCGGCCCCCTGCCCGCGCTGTGTGGCCTGGCGGAAAAATACGGCGCCATCATGATGGTGGACGATGCCCACGCCTCTGGCGTCCTGGGACGCAACGGCCGCGGCACAATTGATCACTTCAAAATGCACGACCGCGTGGATATCCAGGTCGGCACTTTATCGAAGGCGATCGGCGCTCTCGGCGGCTACGTCTGCGGCACCCGCGACCTGATCGATTTTCTTTATCATCGCGCCCGGCCGTTTCTGTTCTCGACTTCGCATCCGCCCTCGGTCGCGGCCACCTGCATTGCGGCTTTCGATGTTCTTGAAAATGAACCCGAACGTATCGAGAAACTCTGGGAGAACACCCGCTTCTGGAAGAAGGAGCTTGGCCTGCTCGGCTTCGACATTGGAGGCAAGACAACGCCGGCCAGCGAAACTCCAATCACCCCGATCATCATCGGCGACGGCCGCCTTACCATGGATTTTTCCCGCGAGCTGTTCAAGGAGGGCGTGCTGGGTACAGGGATTGCGTTCCCAACCGTGCCGGAAGGCAAGGCCCGCATCCGCACGATCATGACAGCCACGCACACCAGCGAAGAATTGCAGCAGGCCCTGGAAGTGCTGAAGGGCGTAGGAAAAAGAATGGCGATACTGAATTGATGTGGAGCGGGCGCCCTCGCCGCCGCTTCTGACTTCGACTCACTGCTACTGCCTTGGCCTACAGCCCAGGCAGCCCTCTGCACACGAATATCGGCGCTTCACTCCGCCCGGTACACAACCCGCCCACTCACAATCGTAGCCATCACTTTCCCGGTAAGCTGCGCTCCGCCAAACGGACTGTTCTGCGACCGCGAGTGTGACTTCGCTGCATCGAACGTCCAGCGCTTCTGCGGATCGAAGATGGTGACATCAGCATGGCTGCCGCGAATCAGCGTTCCCCGTCCTCTGAGGCTGAACACTCGCGCCGGGCCAGAAGTGAAGAGTTCGACAATCCGGCTGAGTGGGATCTTATGTCCGCGATGAAGATGAGTGATGGCAACGCCGAGCGCGGTCTCGAGCCCCGTAATCCCGAACGCCGCGCGGTCGAATTCGATGATCTTTTCGTGCGGCGCGTGGGGCGCGTGGTCGGTGGCAATCGCATCGATAGTTCCATCGGCCAGCGCCACCAGGATAGCCTCGCGGTCCGAGTCCGACCGCAGCGGAGGATTCATCTTGAAGTTGGTGTCGTATTCGCCGACATCCGTATCCGTCAACGCGAAGTGGTGGGGCGTAACCTCGCACGTCACATGCGACTTGCTGCGTTTTCCCCGTCGCACTGCCTTCAGTGCATCTGCCGTCGAAAGATGAGCCACGTGCAGCCGCGCGCCCGTGAACTGCTGCGCCAGTTGCACGTCGCGTTCCACAATCGCAGCCTCGGCCTCAGCCTTCATCCCGCGCAAGCCGAGCCGAAACGCGGTTGGACCGTCGTTCATGGAACAGCGGTCGGTCATGCGAGTATCTTCCGCGTGCTGGATGACCGGAAGATTAATTTCGGACGAAAGGCGCAGAGTTTCGCGCATCACGGTGTCATTCAGTATGGGCTTGCCGTCATCGCTCACCCCGACCGCTCCGGCTCGTTGCAAGGCCCGGAAGTCGGTCAGCACCGCGCCTTTGCTGGCATGGGTCGCAGCGGCGATGGGAAAGACATTTACCACCGCGCCGCGCTCCGGTTGCTGCAGCCATGTAACCCAGTCTGGCGAGTCCACCACGGGCTGGGTGTTCGGCATGCAACAGACGGAGGTGAATCCGCCGGCCGCGGCGGCAGCGGTGCCGGTGACGATGGTTTCCTTGTATCCCTGTCCAGGCTCGCGCAAGTGCACATGCAGGTCGATGAAGCCGGGAGCGACCACCAACCCGCGGGCATCGAATTTCGCATGCGCGGTGCCCCGCGTTTTGCCGGGCGGCGCAATCTCGGCCACTTGTCCATCGCGCAGCAGGATGTCCATAAGCGCGTCGACCTTCGCGGCCGGATCGACCAGGCGGCCACCTTTGATCAACAAGCTCTGATTTTCTTTTCCAGTCAAATGCGCAACCCCTTTACTTCCTTTCCACGGATTCACGCGGATTGTCGCGGATTTTTTCCTTCATTCTGAATCCCGCAAATGCCATAGAAAATACCGATTAGCTTCTCGGCAAGCTCGTGATGTTTTAATCCGCGTTCATCCGCGAAAATCCGCAGAATTGAAGTTGAAGTTCTCATCTGGCCTTCCCCAGCGCCCTGGCCAGAATCGCCATCCGCACCGGCACGCCATTCCTCACTTCTTCCACGATGGCCGACTGCGGGCAATCCGCCACTTCCCAGGTCAGCTCCAGTCCGCGGATGATCGGGCCCGGGTGCATCAGAATGGCATCTTTTTTGGCCAGCTTCAATCGCGGCATGGTCATCTGGTAGCGTGCAATATAATCCTGCAAGCTGATTCTCGTGCCCGCCAGCCTTTCTTTCTGCACCCGCAGTGTCATGATGACGTCGGCGCCATGCACCGCGTCCTCCACCGTTCGCACGATATGCAAACCCGGAGCGAGGCTGGTGGCAGCCTCGGGCAAAAACTCCGCCGGACCGCACAGCGTGATGCGCGCCCCGAACTTGCTGAGCAGATGAATGGCGGACCGCGCCACCCGGCTGTGATAAATGTCGCCCACGATGGCGACTTGCAATCCCTTCAGCGTTTTCTTGTGTCGCAGAATCGTGTAGGCATCGAGCAGCGCCTGGGAAGGGTGCTCATGCATTCCATCCCCAGCGTTGATCACCGGTATATCCAGGTAGCGGGCCATCAGCGCGGCAGCGCCGGCCTGAGGATGGCGGATCACGATTACATCCGCGCCCACCGCGCGCAGCGTGTAGCCGGTGTCGAGCAGAGACTCGCCTTTTTCGATACTCGACCCGCTCGAAAGCACCAGCGTGGTCATCCCACCCAGCGACTTGGCGGCGATTTCAAAAGAACTGCGGGTGCGGGTGGAG
The DNA here is from genome assembly GCA_963814725.1 of Terriglobia bacterium. Classification (GTDB taxonomy): domain Bacteria; phylum Acidobacteriota; class Terriglobia; order Terriglobales; family Acidobacteriaceae; genus JAIQFF01. The sequence continues at coordinate 914,626 of CAWFDY010000005.1, read as the reverse complement.
GCTTCGTAAAACAGCAGCAGCACCCGTTTGCCTCGCAGCAAGGGACGCGCCTGCAGCGGATTCATCCGCCGCGCCAGATTCAGCAGGCCCAGAATATCCTGCGCTCCGAGATGTTCAATGCCCAGCAGGGAGCCGCGAGCAGCTTTGTTCATGGTGTGCCAGGGGCAGCCGGAGTTTCAGGTTTACAGATTTTCAGATTGAAGATTTTAGATTGCAGATTTGAGATTGACGCTTTCAAATGGCCGATCCAACCCGGCAAGCGAGCGCCAAAACAATCTGAAATCGACGATCTTCAATCTGGGTTCGCCGCATCAGTCTTGCCGTTCGACCAAAAGAACTTTCTCCGCGTCATCCACCTCGCGGAGTTTTACTTCGATAATCTCCCGGTCGGAAGTCTGCACTTTCCGTCCGATGAATCCGGCTTCAATCGGCAATTCGCGGTGCCCCCGGTCGATCAGCACGCACAGTTGCACCTGCTTCGGGCGTCCCTCGCGAAACAGCGCGTCCATAGCGGCGCGAATGGTTCGCCCGGTGTAAAGAACGTCATCCACCAGAATGATATTTTTGCCGGTAATCGGAAATCCTACTTCCGTCTTCTGCACCACCGGCTTCGGTCCCAGCGTGGAGAGATCGTCGCGATACAAAGTGATGTCCAGCGTGCCGACTGGAACCGGCGTCTTCTCGATGCGCGTGATCATCTGTCCCAGGCGCTGAGCCAGCGGCACGCCGCGGCGGCGTATGCCAACCAACCCAAGGTCAGACGCGCCATTGTTTTTCTCGATGATTTCGTGGACCAGGCGGACCAGAGTTCGCTCGATTTCCGATGCCGACATCAATTGTGATTTTTCCCGCAGGGTCGCGGGTCGCAGAGAAGATTTCGCAGTCATAAACGCTGCATGATACGCGGGCGACCCGACCCGGAGCAAGGAGGCTTCGGGCGCGGGGAGCGTAAATGGTTCCGAATGAGACAGCTACACGCGAACAACATTCACTCGACGCTTACAGGCCTGGCCCTCTGCTTTTTCGCCGAGGCAACTCGGAAGCCTGGTCCGGCAACCAACCCTCCCGAACGAGATGGTTCCAATAAAGGAGGCAAGTCGATATGCACTGCGGATCCCGCTATCTGAGTTCGCTTCTCCTGGCTGTGGCATTCTTTGCTCCCGCTCTGACGGTTGGCTGCGGCGGTGGGCATCCCTATCGCGTGTACGACCCTTATTACAACGACTATCATCGCTTTGATGATCATGAGACCGTTTACTACCATCAGTGGACGTCCCAGAACCATCGCGACGATCGCGATTTTCGCAAACTGAACAAAGACGATCAGAAACAATACTGGAACTGGCGGCACGACCACCACGACTAGTCCGAACTCTACCGGGGCGGTCGGTGTCGGCCGTCCCGTGTTATTCGGAGAAACAACTACTTTCTGCCCAAAGCCTCCCTTGGCATTAAAAGGCTTCGCTTCGCACAGTCTTCGCGAACACAGATCCCATATCTCGGAAAATTCGCCGATCCGGCCGATCCGATCAGATCAAAAAATGCCTAGTGTCCGAAGGTCACAGTCGATGCATCTGCAATATGCGGCTCGCGTCCCCCGTTTGTTCCGCCCGGTAGGTTACACTGTTGGCCGTTCAATATTTCAGGAGAGAATCTGCCATGTCCGAAGCCAGTCTCAGCGGCGCCGACTTCAAGAAGCAACTGCGCGAGGGTTCGCCCAAGATGGGTTTGTTCTTGAACGCGCACAGCCCCACGGTCGCGGAACAACTGGCGCACAGCGGCTATGACTGGTTGCTGGTCGATACTCAACACGGGCCCATGGGCTACGAAAAACTCTCCGCCATGCTTTCCGGAATTTCAAACGGCGGCGCTAAATCCCTGGTCCGCGTCGGCGGATACGATGATCGCCCCGGCATTCAGCAGGCCCTCGACATGGGAGCCGACGGCGTTCTCGTTCCTTACATCAATACCGCCGAAGAAGCCCGCCAGGCCGTGAGTTGCACCAAATATCCCACGACAGGAACACGCTCTGTGTATTTTCCGCAGCGCAGCATGAACAAAGCCGGGCTTTTGGGATACGCCGGTAACTTCAACAACAACGGAATCGTCGCCCTGCAGGTTGAGACCGCTTCATGCATCGAGAACATCGCGGAAATCGCCGCCGTGCCCGGCGTTGACATTCTGTTTCTCGGCCAGAACGATCTGTGTATGTCGATGGGCCTTTACGAGAAGTACGAATTTCCCCACATGTACACTTCGCCGGAGCTCGGCGCGGCCACGCAAAAGCTGGTCGATCACGCCCGGAAAAACAAGTTGATTCTCGGAATCTTCCTCTTCGGCACCGCGCGAGTGGGCGAGTTCCTCGAAAAAGGCTTCACCTTCATCAGCGTCGGAAACGACCTGCACCATGTCCTGACCCAGGCGGGCGCCTACGTAGGGGACATGGAAAATATCGCAAAAGACAAAGGCAAAAACTGGAAGCGCCGCCCCACCGCGCTGTTCTAAATGTGGATGAGTGGACTGCGTGTTTGAGTGCGGTCGCGGGCGACTCGCCCGCGCCGATCCGGCACAATAGAGCCGCAGAGTCTCTCACGTTGCCGGCGTCTGAATACCCATCTCCCTGCCTAATTCAATCTGCTGGGTCTGAAATTCCTCAAGCGCCTTCTCCAGCCGGTCAGCCGCACCGGCGATAGCCTCACTGCCGGTCTTTGACCCTGCCAGCTGGGCTTCCAGACCCTTCCACTGTTTGGCAACTTCCGACTCCGCTTTGTCCAACTTTTTCGTCAGTTCCTTCAATCCCGACTTCTGCGATTTCGTGAAGCTTTTCACGAAATCCTGGTTGCTGCCCTGCGCCTCTCCCACCGCGTCCTTCAAGGCCGCCGTCTTGCGGGTAAAATCACTCACCTGATCTGCCTTCGCGCCCGGGTCTGACAGGCTCTGCGCGAGCTTCCTCGCGTCTTCCGTGCTCTTGGTCAACTCCGGGAAGTGCGACTGCTGGTCGGAGGTGGCTTGCACCGCCAGCGCGTGATTGAAATCCGTGAGGCTGGCGTCGGTGGGGTCAGCTGTCCCGCCTCGGGGAGCTCCGCCGCGGCTGCCACCGCCGTGTCCGCCATGCTGCGCCAGCATAGGTGCAGGATTCAACAGCAGCGCCAATCCTGTCGCCAGCATGACGAGTAGTTTCACCCGTGTTCTCCCGTGCGGCGATCGAACGCAATTCGCCGACATCTCGATATTTTAATTCAAGGCCAGTATATTTTATCGGGAGCTATTCTATCGGGGGAAAGGTCGCCCGAAACGTAAAGACACGGTCAATGCGGGCAAATGTTTGTAAATCGCGGAATCCCGTTTCCACTAAAAAGGCCACGTTCGTTAATGGAGAACGGCATCCATTAACAAACGTGGCCTCATGATCGAAAAGCAAGCTGCGACGTCTAGAACATGTTCCACAAGAACTGGTTGTAAACGTCGTGGTGATACTGCACTTCCGGAGCCTTCACAACCGTACCCAGCAGCCGCGGGCAACGATCCGCCGCAGCCTGCTTTAAGTCCGCGTAGCGGCCCTTTACATCCTCGCCGAACAGCGTGGTCGTCCAGTCCGCCTTTTTGAAGTTCGCCAGCGCGTCATAGATGTTGTCCGGCAGATACCGCTCCGCCTGCCGCAGATTCTTGATCTTCGCCGTGTCTCCATCAATGCCGGTCTTGAAGATCGAGAGCATCACCATGTAAGGATTTGCGTCCGGAGCCACCGAGCGCACTTCCACGCGCATGCTCTTCTCATTGCCGATCGGAATGCGGATCATGGAGCCGCGATCCACCGCTGAAGCCTTGATCTGGTTCGGAGCCTCGAAGTGCGGATCCAGCCGCCGGTACGCATTCACGCTGGGATTGAGCAGAAGGCAGATGTCATTGCCGTGGGTAAGAATCCGATCCACAAACGACCAGCCCAGCTTGCTCAGCTTCTCTTCGCCTTTCGGATCCCAGAACAGATTCTTCCCGCCCTTGCTGATGGAAACGTTGGTGTGCATGCCGCTGCCATTCACACCCACAACCGGTTTCGGAAGGAAGCTGGCCGTCAGGCCCATGTTGGTCGCAACCTGCCGGCAGACCAGCTTGTAAATCTGTATCTGGTCGGCCGCAGCCACCACTTCGCCGTATCCGTAATTGATTTCAAACTGTGAAGGCGCGACTTCCGGATGGTCTTTCTCGTTCTGGAAGCCCATCGCCCGCTGCACTTCAGCGGTTGTATCGATGAACGTGCGCAGCAGGTCGCCGGGCAGCGAGTGATAGTATCCGCCGGTGTTGACATACTCGAACTTGCCGGTCTCGTTGTAGCGCCGCTCCGCATCCACACCCTTGAACAAGAAGCCTTCGATTTCGTTAGCTGCGTTCAGCGTATAGCCTTCATCCTTGCTCAGTTTGTCGGCATACAACTTCAGAATGCCGCGGATGTCGGCGGCATACGGACTTCCGCCCTTGTCGATGACGTCGCCGAAGACCAGCACCTTGCCCGACCCGAAATAATCCGCCGGAGCCCAATAAAATGCCGACCAGTCGATCCCCAACCGCAGATCGCTCTCCCGCTGCGCGGTGAAGCCGCGGATCGACGACCCGTCAAAAGTCAGGTTGTCCCAACTCTTGACCAGAAACTTCTTGTCGTAGTCCAGCATGTGCAGCCGGCCTTCGAGATCGCTGAAGAGCACGGTCACAGCCTTGATGCGCTTCTCATCCGTCAGGTATTTGAGCCGATCCTCTTGAACCTTGTGGAGGGCAACCCGATTCTTGCGCTGCTCCTTGGCCTTCAGATTCAACTGCTCCAACTCGTCATACGACAGCGCCAGAAAGTTACGAAGTTCGTTCGACATGAATCTCCTTAAATGTAACGATCAATCTCGTCTACCGTGGGGATCGTACGGCTGATTTGCAACGGGCAGGATATCGCGACCCTCTTTCCACGCCTAATTAAAAAACCTTATCAGCCATATTGAAGAGATTTATCCAACGGTTCGCGGGTGTGTGGGCAATTCAGCGCGAGAGGGCACCCGTCCAGGCTTGGGCGGGGGTTACCTACTCAGTCCAACGCCAGCATGTATCCGGGCGTCTTGCCCAATCGCCCTCCAAACGCCTGAACGTCCAGCGCGGCCATGTCCCATACCATCCACGAAACCGGGGTAAGCTTTAGCGTCACGTCGTCAAACGAGGCAAACACCGGCCCAACATGGGGATCGGATATCGCCGCCGCACTCAGATACCGGCTATGTATCCTCCGATTTATTTCGCGTGACGGTTCTCCCGAAATCACTTCCACTCTACCTTGAGCAGTGGCCCCACGCTCCGCGCCCGGCTTTCGCACGTCCACCATCAGCGAAGCCTTAGGCCGCGCCGCCACATTGCGGGCTTTTTGCGTCTTCGAAGAGGTCGCTACGTACAGACTGCCGGACTCGAACAGATACCAGACCGCAGTCAGGTGTATCGACCCATCGGCGTTCTCGCTTCCGAGAGTCGCAATGTGGCGTCCACGAATCAATTCCTGGAAACTCGGGTCCAGCGTCTGAGTCGGCATTGTCCCTCCACTAGAGTCGCGACCTAATAAAGTATCGACGGAAGATAAGCGCCCGCGGGCTCTTTGTAAAAGCCGACGGTCATGAGCGTCATCGGCTGCACCACGCGGAGCCCGTTCTCCAGGCACCAGCGAAACAGTCCCGCGTTTCGAGTCGGGACGAGAATACCGGGACCCGCGAATGCTTCGGCGGTCGCGATCAGTGACTGGACATCGGCGTTGTTCTCGCCCACCATGTGTCCGAAAAAGCCGATCACGGTCGCATACGCTACGATTCTTCCCTCGCGCTCAGCAACAACCGCCGTGCCTTGCCTAATCGCGTCGCGGAGCTCGCCGTTGCGGTCGTGACCATGCACGCTTCGGCAAAGCCGGCTGCATTCCTCCAGGTCCGGCATGCGCGCGGAGCGCACGCTGTAACCCGGCATCGGCGCCTTGATCGGCGGCCCTTGCATCGTGGATATCGGCTCGCGAGTGTCAAACCCGAGCTTGGTGTAAAGAGAAAGAGAACGATTGTGGAAGGCGGCCTGCAGAAGCCGGGTACCCTGACATCCCACTTCTGCAGAACGGGCGAGCGCCGCTTCCATGAGTGCGCGTCCCACGCCCTTATTCTGGACCGCGGGATCAATGGTAATCGGCCCGAGGCCCGCAATCGCAGAGCGCTCGTCGAGGCAATTGCTGCCCAGGACCTGCCCGCCCGCTCCGGCAACTACGCAGTAGAACCCGGGATGAGCAAACATCATGGCAAGGATTCTTGTCGCCACTTCGATCGACGGAAAGTCGGGCGGGAAGGCGTGCTCGGTCGAAATCTTGGTGAAGGCCTCATAGCAGATGCGGCCGCAGATTGGAGCATCTTCTGGCGTGGCTTTGCGGACGACTATCGGTGCAGTCTCAAATGCAGGTTGGCGCAACGTCGCCACAGGCATCTCCCGATTCAGCTTGGACGCGAAAGTGTATCGCACGTCATCACGATGTTCCAGATGCGCAAAAAACTGCCATCCCGAGCGAAGTCGAGGGACCTTGCGTTCTCCGCCGGCTAAGAATTAAAAGAATGAGGCCACCGCCCGTTCTAAATCTGCGAACAGCCCAACGGGCTCAAATACAAATTGGAAATATTGCTTACAATCTCCGCATCCGCATACTCCGGACGGTGCGAAAGCTCCTTCCAGGCGGGATCATTCACAAACACCGCCCACCTGGCATTCAGCTCCGCCACATCCGCGAAGGTCAGCATGTAGGTCAGGCTCGGCATCCGGGACCCGATCAACGTGTCCCCGAAGAACACCGGAGCCAATCCGGTCCGGGTAAAGATGCCGATTTCCGCATCATTGAACATCTGCACTTTTCTGGCGTGTCCGGCATAGCTTGCGCTCTCGTAGGTGCGCAGCTGGAACATTCTCTTGTCGGACTTCTGGTCGTTCTTGGATGCTACGATTTTCGGCCACCCGGCAAACGCCGCCAGCAGCCAACTCTCCACTCGCGCAAATGCCGGTGCCGACGGCGGCGCTCCCCAGAACGCCGCCGACGCTTTCATGAACTCCGCATCGTCGGCCAACCTCAAGTCGACGTTAACCAGCGCTTCCACCGAACCTGCCGGGATCAGCAAATAGTAAGTCGGCGTCTCCGGACCAATATCAAGCTTGAACGCCCCTATGGGAGCCATCGCCGTCCGGTTCAGCGCCGGAATCAAGGCATGCTCGAAATAACTTTGAGCCAACGCCAACTGTGGCCCAGCCTGCAAAGAATACTTCCGCATCTGATAGAACTCACGAGAAGGCCCCGCCATCGCCAACCCGTCCCCCATACTCAACGCCGCTCCTGCCATGGCAATCGCCGATGTAACAAAGTCTCGCCTCTCCAAATCGATCCTCCCGCATTACACTTGAGGTGACCGTCCAAGCTCGCTTGGGCGATTTCACATCCAGCCTGCCGAACGCCAACCCTCTTACTCAGCGGTTGTGCGGCTCAGCATTCTTAACATCGGGCACCGTGAACTTCACCGTTTTACTGGTGATCACTTTGTGCGTGGGGTCGGCTAGTTCGATCAACACCTTGTGCGGACCGGCTTCCAGCCCCACCAGAATCAAGGTCTCTCCACTGGCGTCAACGAAGTGCCAGGGCAAGTCATCGACCGTGACGTGGATATGCCCAATCCGCGGCGACACGTCGAGCGCTCCCTTGCCGAACACCGGCACCACGCGCAGATTCTCCGTCCGGTACTGAATGAAGACGCGTCCCAAAGCCAGCGGCTCGGGAAGCGGCGGATCGACAATCAGCCGGGCCGGCGGCTCGTTTTCAATGGCAACCAACGGTGATGGACCGCGAATGTCCTTGGCGCTCTGCCCGGAGACAACCGTGGCGAACAGAGTGCAGGCGGCCATAGCGGCTAGAAGTGTGAGAGTAGTATGCACGACGGTTCCTCTCAAAATAATTTGAAACTCCAGAGGGCGACGGTCCAAGCTCCGCTTGAGCGGGCCTTGTATTCGTAATTTTATTCCCAGATTCTATTCGTCGAGATAATACTGCACCGACGTCACCACCCGAACCGTCTTCACCACACTACTGTCGCCACCGGAATTCCCGCCGCCGTCGCCAGTGTCGCCACCCTGATCGGCGGCCAGTATCGAGAACACGCCCTGGTTGGCCTGTCGAATAAAACCTACCTTGCTGCCGGAGTCTGCTGCAAAGCGAGTTGCGGCGGCACGGGCGTTCCGAGTGGCTTCGGTAATCATGTCCGGCTTGATGGAATTCAGTCCAGTGAACTGGTAGGTCACGCCCTGCCCCGGATTGGTGCTCAACACAATGCCCTTTTGTAACAGCAGCATGGTTTTCTGCGCGGCCGCCACCACCTGGTCGACGCGCGCTGTGCGCACCGTGATTTGCTGCTCAACGATATAGCGGCGGGCGGCTCGAGTTGCACCTCCATATTCGTTCGCCTGCGTATCCACCACACGAATGACGCCCAATTCCATTTCGGACGACTGGATTCCCTGGTCAGCCAAGAACTCCAGAATAGCTGTCTTATCGGACTCCGCCTTCGCATACACCAGAGACAGATCATCTCCTGCTTCTTTATAAGTGAGCGGCCACACCGCAACGTCAGACTTAACCTTGCGCTCGACCAGACCCTTCACAGTGACATAGCGATCGCTCAAGCGGGTCGCCTTGATCTGTCCTCCGAGCACCCAGCCTCCAACAATCAGCCCAAGAGCAAGCAACAACCCAAGCAAAGCCGCGTCCCCGCGGCTGATTAGCTTTTCTCCATTCATAAATGCCTGGCGCCTCCGTTTCCGATCTTCCACTCCTGCAATTCCGTGACCACAAAATTGGGTGCCTCATTCTTGCGGTCTGGCGCGCAAGGCACGTCCTCTGGCACGGATTTGCGACCGCCACAAGCGAGTTGTCGGACACAGGTTGTCGCAAGGTTGACACAGATTCCCCCATGCAAGAAAGACGCGGAAGTATCGCAGCCGCTGCGGTCGCTCCAGATACAGCGGTTATCAGTGTTTCTTCTGCTTCCTCACAAAAACGTGAGTCGCATTCTCTCCAGCCAGGGTCTCGTACGGAGCGAAACCAAGCCTGGCGAGATTGATTTCCGAAAATAAGTTTTCCCCTTCGCCCAAAAAGACCGGCGACAAAGCGAGGTGCATTTCGTCGATCAATCCCGCAGTAAGATATTGGCGAATAGTCGAAACGCCGCCGCCGATTCGCACGTCCTTCCCCTGGGCCGCTTCCCTGGCTTGATTTAACGCCGACTCCACCCCGTCGGTGACGAAGTGAAACGTGGTGCCGCCGTCCATCGCAAGCGCAGCTCGCGCATGATGCGTTAGCACAAAAACCGGTGTGTGGTACGGAGGATTGTCCCCCCACCATCCTTTCCACGACTCGTTCTCCCATGGACCCCGAACCGGTCCGAACATATTGCGACCCAATATCCACGCGCCGACATTCACAAAAGATTGCCCGGCGACATCGTTGTCGACGCCTTTCGTCCCGTCGCCTTGACCGTGCATCTTCTTGAATGCGTCTGTCGGGAAAACCCATTTGTGCAGTTCCATCCCGCGAATTCCAAGCGGATTCTCCAAATCCTGCGACGGCCCAGCGCCAAACCCATCAAGTGAGATCGAAAACGCAGCCACTCTGACTTTGCCCATGATCTCCCCTCCGCGACAAGCAATGGTATCAAGTTAGGCGATCTGGAAGGCGGGAAGCCAAGCGGCAGCCGGGTGCCCCATCTTTCGCTTCTTTTCGAAAGGTGGGATTCCACGGACCCAGAAAGAACCTTGATCGGAAATGAGGTCGGAGTTAACGACTACTATCCAAGAATCGCGTGGGTGATCCCCTGCCACCAGGCAGGATTGCTTCGCCACATATACAGCGACAGGCTCTGTCCAACGATCAACAGCGGCGCCGCATAGAGATACACCTTGTGGACGCGCCGATCCACCAGCAGATCGCGTACAACTCCCAGAACGATCAGCAGGTCCAGGCAAGGATAGAAGAGATTATTGTTGAACACGTAGTCAAAGCGGGCAACGGCCGCGTCCATGAGTCCGCAGGTTGCGATGAAGATCAGCCGGCGATGCAGTTCTGGTTTCGTACGCCAATAAATCGCCAGCGCCATGCACACGCCAAAGGCAATCATGTCGTAGAACGGGATGCTCAGAAAAGCATCTGCGTCCTTCGCATGCAGTTGAACCGTATCAAAGCGGGCCATGACGATGGCGGTCGTAACGCCCAACGGGACCATCAAGGCAGCCAGCCCGGCGCCAAACCATCCGATGGAGCGATGCCAACTGACTTTGCGTACACGCACCAGCGCAGACTGGCTAATAAAGAAGATCACCCACGCGGTGAAAGCCGAGGCATGAATCCAAAGAATGAAAGGCCGCGGCACCGCAGGATGAAACAGGTTCTGGTTGACGGTACGTTTGAAGCCGCTGACCACAATCGCCGCGAGCAGCAGCGACATCGCAAAATAAAAGTAGCGGCACAAAATCCCGTTACGACCGGTGAAGGACATCGCGGCCAGTTTTTTCTCCGCGCTCACCACAGACCCGACGGGTTCTACATTGAGAGTGGACATAGAAGAATGGGCCGGGACTTCAATTCTTATCGCCCGGCCCACCGGAGCATACACCTCGCGTGCCCAGCTCGCTATCTTTTTCGAGTTCGCAGACTTTTGTTCTCTGAGTTACTCGGGCAATGCGGGAGAGTTACGCTCTTCGCAACTGAAGTGAGTAAGTTTCCTGTCACCAGCTGCAAACATTCATTTGACAAACAAGTGACACGCTCCGCGAATCAATCCTGCCGGGCCTGAATCAAACCACACAACGCACTGAAGACAGTCTTCACGAACATTCCACGGTCTCGAGTTAGCAAACAATCTACGAGAGACCGTGGATACACATTGACGCATTCACATAAAAGGAGAAAATTGATGAGCTACTTCGCAAGTACGCGCCAAGCCGTTTCGTTCGTGAAGTTATTCTCTATGGCCGCTGGGATGATCACTGCTCTGGTGGTTGCACAACCTCTCGCGGCACAAACCAATGATTTTGCTGCAAAGCAATTCGTAGCGCCAACCGTATTCCAGGCAGCCGGCCCATCCGCAGCTTCTATTCAAAGCACTGTGGACCAGTTTCGCGCCGCACTCGGAGCCACCAACAATGCCAATAATCCCGGTCCGCTGGCCAGCGGCCGCCGTGAAATCAACTGGGACGGCGGCAACCCGACCAACGCAACCACGACTCTCACCGGCACTCCTTTAATCACGTTTCTGAACACTCGTGGTGCCAACATCACCACGCGCGGAAGCGGATTTGTCCAGGCGCCGCCGTCGGGCCTGGCCGACACCTTTGGAAACTCAAGCTACGCAACGATCTTCCACGCATTCAGCCCGCTGCGACTGTTCTCGCCCATCGGAAGCAACGTCACCGAAGTCGAGTTCGCCGTTCCCGGCAGCAATGGCAATACACCCGCGGCTTCCACCGGCTTCGGCGTCGTCTTTACCGACGTCGATTCCCCGGATGGCAGCCGCTCGAGAGACAGGACAGGAAACCGTTTCGCCAGCACTCTGATCGAGTACTACGGCACTCGCGGCGAGTTGCTTTTCACCGGCAATGCGCCAGCTTCGCCGGGCGACGGCAACCTGTCCTTCGTCGGCGTTGTCTTCAGCGACGCTCGTGTCGCTCGAGTGAGAATCATAGCCGGCGACACCGCGCCGGGCCCTAATGACGACAAAAAAGATATCGTCATGATGGATGACTTTCTCTACGGAGAACCGACAGCCGCCTATTAAGCTGAGCGGTGATCTGGAGAGAGTGCCCCGCCCAAACTCCCCCTGGGCGGGGATTTTTCTGTTCTCAAAACCTGCCATCCCGAACGAAATCGAGAGACTGCCCTGAGCGAACCCGAGTGCCAACGAGGGGGGAGTCGAACGGGGACCTTGTGTTGCCGTCCGAGGTGTTCATCCGTCAAAGGGGAAATGCTCTCCGCGAGGCATTGCCTTCTCCTTATTCGCTATGACTCCAAGGTGCCATTGACAGCCAGCACGGGCCACGTAAGATTCAGCGCTACAAGTGAGGGGGAATCGAGGTGCGCGTTTAGGAGAACGAAATGCGGATCGTGCTCGCAGCGGTTCTTTCCATAGTTATTCCCATCTCAGTCTTTGCCGGAGATAACGGATACAAAGTCACCTATGACGGCGGTTCCTTAGCCGACGTCAAGTCGGGGACAGGCCTCAAGTTGTACATAGAAGGGAATCAAGCACGGCTGGTCAAAGACAGCGCCGTGGTCGCTACCATTCTCGCCTCTTCCATCACCGAAGTAAGTTACGGACAAGACGTTCATCGCAGAGTCGGCACCGCCGTAGCTGTCGGCGTATTCACCCTCGGTCTGGGCGCTCTAACTGCCCTCAGTAAGTCCAAAAAACATTTCGTAGGCCTGACCTGGGCCGACGGAGACAAAAAGGGCGGCTTCGCAATTCAATGCGACAAGAATGACTATCGAGGCGTCCTCGCCGGGCTTGAAGGCATCTCTGGCAAAAAGGCCGTGGACTCGGAAGCCATGACAGTCAAGAACTAGATGCTCTTTAGCGAATACGGGTCCCACTCCCTTGTGGGTTTTCGCAAGGGCGCGATTTCAGAAGCACAATTCACAAGCAACTCTTCCAGGTTCTACTGGGACGACATGGAAAGTTCACCTTTTCGCACGTGGCACACAAGGACGGGGCCCCGCAGATGTTGAGGATGCAAAATACAGGGCTCACCCGTCCAGAAAAGCATGCTAGAGGTCGCCCCGACGGCAGGGCTTTGCCTCCCTGCCTCCAACACAAACTACAGTCAACGAATTCCAGAGGAGACTAAGCTGATGCCAACTCCGGTGCACTTGGACGGATTTGATCCACTCGCGGAAGATGATTCCGCAAGCAGCGCCGCACTATCCCAGATCTTTGAATTGTCACGCAAGCGAGAGGTTCAGAATATCCTCAAGAGCTACACCGGAACTTTTGATCTATTTTCTGAGCTTCTTCAAAACTCTCTCGATGCGGTCCAAGCGCGCCAGCGCGAAGGGGTAGCTGGGTACAACCCTCACATTTGGGTCTCCATTGATATTCCTGATCGCATTGTTCGCATCGTCGACAACGGAATTGGCATGAACGAAGAGCAAATTAAATACTGCCTGCGTCCGAGCGTGAGTTTCAAGAAACAGGCTGACCTTCGGGGACACAAAGGGGTTGGAGCTACGTTTTTAGCTTATGGGTTTTCGTTCATTAAACTTCAAAGTAAGCAAAAAAGCGCTGGTGTCGCGGTGATACTGCGACAGGGCAGGCAGTGGGCAGAAGACGGCAGTGGCACGATCCCAAGACCAAAGTTGGCGACAACTGACTTCGCGGTACCAGAGTTAGCCAATGAGCAAAGTGGAACCTCGGTAGAAATCATCGTCGGAAAAAGCGCGGGAGAGAGGCCCCGCGACCTTTCGTGGCTCGGTGCGAGAACCGCCGAGCAGTGGTACGACGTTCTTCGTATAAAGACCCCTCTCGGCGGTGTGTACCTTTTAACCTCCAGCTTTTCTCCCAAGGTGACCATTATCGTGCGATCGTCAGACAAAGAAGTTAGCGAGTACTCAAAACATCGCGCGGAGTACTACTACCCCCACGAAATCCCTAACCTCAAAGTTCAGAGTCTGCGCGACGTCAGTAAGGCCGCTGACGCTATTCAAGGTGATTCGCAAACCAAGCTACTTAAGTTGCCGGCGGAATTCAAAAGGTTGCAATGTGTTTACGATGTTTGGGGTAAAGAAGAAATTCTCGAGGAAGGTTCCTACTTCAACTCGGCTCTCGTAGATGAGGAGAGAGAGATTATTGAACGTCACAACGTGATCGTTTACGCTGCATTTCTGCATTCGTCCAAGCTTTGGACAGAGTTCAATGATGATGTCCTAGGATTGAGGAAGGGACAGCGTATCATCCATGGCGGCCTTCAGTTAGCAACTGACTTTATGACACAAGGCGAGCTATTCGTCATTCCACTAACGAGCGCGATCGGCTATCAAGCGAATTCCCACGTAATTGTTCATTTTACGGATGGAAATCCGGATATGGGCCGCAAGGTCTTTCAACCCGAGCTGATGACCCTAGCGGAGAAACTCGCCGTTCGTTGTGTGAATGCATTTCGTCGGTTCCTTTTGTACGTTAGGCCGGATGCTGGAGCTCAAAATATCACTCCCGACAAGGAGATTTACGATTGGAAACGCGCCCAAGAGGAGTTTAGGGATCACAACCCTCTATCCCTGGCGCTCCCAGGAAGATCTATCAGCCTAGTATCAAAACCACGACAGGAACAAGACGTAATTGCGCTTTTTCATGAACTCATCGGAACGGGGACGCTAAGGGGCTTTCGTTTTTTCGGAACAAGCCAGAGTGACCGATACGACTCCGTTTTCTTTATGGATTACCTCGAAACCGACGATATTCTTTTCGATGCAAAGAGCAATCGGCTCGGGGTATCGCGAAACTATAGTTTGCCATACGTCACCGAACCCAAGATCTTGGAGTATAAGTTTGAGTTCGACAGTCTAGTCGCTGATTTTGAAAACGAAGCAAAGTTCGCGAAGCACGTAGATTTTGTTGTCTGCTGGTCGGCAGGCGAGCATTTCCGTGAGCGGTTCTATCTTCAGTCTCTTCTTGTCGGCGACGAGGGATCAACACGTCAGGTCTTTGGCGCAACACACCAGGTCTTTAGTGTGGGATCACAGGATCAACCAGCATTCGAACTCCTGGTGATTGAGGATCTTATCTCTTGGCTGCAGGATCCCGCAGGCGAGGAGGCGCGGCAAAAGCTCAGATATAAAGATATTTAAGGGTGCATGATGCTTTGAACCCAAGTCCGGGTCTCGCACCCAAAGGAAAAGGCCATCGCTGATTTCTCTCAACGTGGCCTTTATTTAAGCCGGCGACGACCTACTCTCCCACACACTTTCGCGTGCAGTACAATCGGCCCTGCGGGGCTTAACTTCCGTGTTCGGTATGGGAACGGGTGGATCCCCCGCGGTAAGATCACCGACAACTGAAGCAGCTTTTAGCTATTAGCTCTTGGCTTTTAGCTTTGCCGTGCCGATCGAGGAGCTTGCGCTCAACCCGTCCAGCGAACGACTGGCTGCAATGTCGTTGAATATTGACTATTGGCTTCACGCGCTTTCAGCATGTCTCCAACTTCCAAAGGAAACAAGCTAAGAGCTAACAGCTAAAAGCCAATAGCTGATTTTCAAAGATCGTGAGGACGATGCCTCACAACTGAATAGATTGGGTGTGGCTTACTTTCTTCTTGGTTTACTTCCGATTTCAACCACTGCTACCAAGGCTAGCTTGCTTTCACAAACTCGTCGGCGCCCAGTGTCAGCGTGTTTTTCTAACTTCCATCCCAGGTTCGAGCGGATGAGAAAAACGCTGCTTTCAATCAGCTCAGGTTCTAGCTGAAGGCTGAAAGCTAAGAGCTGACAGCTGGTTTCATGCACCGAGTAAATTTTATGGTCAAGCCGAACGGGCGATTAGTGCGGGTAAGCTTCACACATTACTGCGCTTTCACTTCCCGTCTATCAACCAGGTGGTCTTCCTGGGCCCTTCTTATCCCTTACGGGTTGGGAGATCTCATCTTGAGGAGTGCTTCCCGCTTATATGCATTCAGCGGTTATCACAACCGAACTTCGCTACCCAGCTATGCCGTTGGCACGACAGCTGGAACACAAGAGGTTCGTCCATCCCGGTCCTCTCGTACTAAGGACAGGTCCTCTCAAATCTCCTGCGCCCACAACAGATAGGGACCGAACTGTCTCGCGACGTTCTGAACCCAGCTCACGTACCGCTTTAATAGGCGAACAGCCTAACCCTTGGAACCTTCTACAGCTCCAGGATGCGATGAGCCGACATCGAGGTGCCAAACCGGAGCGTCGATATGAACTCTTGGCTCCGATCAGCCTGTTATCCCCGGCGTACCTTTTATCCGTTGAGCGATGGCCCTTCCATGCAGAACCACCGGATCACTAAAGCCTACTTTCGTACCTGCTCGTCTTGTAGGACTCGCAGTCAACCACGCTTATGCTTTTGCACTCGTCGGCTGATTTCCAAACAGCCTGAGCGTAGCTTCGCGCGCCTCCGTTACCGTTTAGGAGGCGACCGCCCCAGTCAAACTACCCGCCTTACTATGTCCCTCTCCCGGTTTACGGGAGTAGGTTAGAACCACAGAACTCGCAGGGTGGTATCTCACCGTTGGCTCCTCCAAGCCCGAGAGCCTGGAATCAAAGCCTCCCACCTATCCTGCGCAGCAAGTGCCATAGTTCATAGTAAAGGTATAGTAAAGGTGCACGGGGTCTTTCCGTCTAGTTGCGGGCAACCGGCATCTTCACCGGCACTACAAGTTCGCCGTGTCAGTCGGCAAGACAGTCGCACTTTCGTTACGCCATTCGTGCAGGTCGGAACTTACCCGACAAGGAATTTCGCTACCTTAGGACCGTTATAGTTACGGCCGCCGTTCACTGGGGCTTCAGTTCGAAGCTTCACCTTGCGGTTGACCTCTCCCTTTAACCTTCCAGCACCGGGCAGGCGTCAGCCCCTATACGTCGTTTTCGACTTTGCAGAGACCTGTGTTTTTGTTAAACAGTCGCAGTGCGCATTTCTCTGCGGCCGCTTCGGGCTTTAACACCCTAATGCGGCACCCCTTCTCCCGAAGTTACGGGGTTAATTTGCCGAGTTCCTTACCAACTGTTCTCACGAGCGCCTTAGGATATTCTCCTCGTCTACCTGTGTCGGTTTGAGGTACGGATCCCTTATCTTCTCCTTAGAGGTTTTTCTTGGCAGTGTGGAATCAGCAGCTTTCCTCCATACGGAGTACTGTTTTGCGTCTCAGTGATAGCTTCCTCGCGGATTTTCCTACGAAGAAACACCTTACACGCATCAACCGTCATAGCCATAGGACGGCCTGCTTATCCTACTGCGTCACCCCATCGTAATAACGAATACAAGGGAGTTCCGGAATATTAACCGGATGTCCATCGGTTACGCCTTTCGGCCTCA
>CAWFDY010000005.1:0-892500 GCA_963814725.1 Terriglobia bacterium | reverse complement strand
CGATCGATTCGATGCGGAACCTCGGGTCGCAGTTCGGTTCGCTGTTGATGTGTCTGATATTCGACTCTGGCTGGAAGAAGAAGAATTTCAAATCCCAGAGGTTGCAATGGCAAAGATCTCAAGGGACGGGATCCTTTGTGTAACGCGCAACTTGGACTCTGGGCGCTTTAGCCTTGATAAAGACATCGCGTCGCTTTGGCCCGAGGTATCTAACGAAGAAGAAGAGGAGGAGGAGGAGGACGAGGTTGAATCTTCGGAGGAGGAATCTTCAAAGTCTGAACTCGTTCCGGTGGTGGAAGATATTCCGGCCAAGTCGAAGCTAGAACTGCTCAGCCCGTCTCGATTTGCCACGATACTCAGAGAACACTGGCCGAATTTCGTATACTTCGACACGTTTTCGGACACGCTCCCTCGTAACGTTCTCTTGTCCGACCTCAGGCCGCCTAAAAAAGTGTCGCAAACTGGGACTTCTCCGGCGGTAAGTATGAAGCCAAAGGCTCCCCAGTCAGTCGTGGATTTCATAACGCTGGCGGGAATCGATCTAGACTTCGTCGATGAGCATTCCAGAGAAGACAAGAGTCTCAGTAATTACCTTAGTACACGTAGCGCCTCCATTACCGGTGATTTCCTCAGCTATTGGAAGCAACGGGTAGATGGTGAGCAAGTTGTCAATCTTCAGGTTCGCGGGCAAACATCTTGCCGAGTTTGCTCGGCCTTGGACGGGTTAGAGACCCGTCCCCGCGGGCTGTGAGGTTTACGGAAATTCTACCGCGATCAGTCTTGCGTTTTGCTTGCCGATGTTGGTGATGGTGTGGGTGAAGCCGCCTTTGGTCCAAATTACGTCTCCGGACTGGAGTTGAATTTGGGCCGGAGCTTTGCCTTCGATGTCGCTGCGCAAATTCAGATCGGTGACGGCTACGACCAGATGCGGGCCGGCGTGATGGTGTTTGGGCAGCACTCCGCCGGGTTGAAGCTGAAGGTCTGAAACGCGCACGCCGTCTTTTACAAACAGAACGTCATCAGTGCCGCCGTTCAGGATGTGCAAGGCTCTTTCTTCGTCCCACTTGGGCGGAGGCGAATGGCGCGCCTTTTCATCCTGGAGCAGTTCGATGGCGACGTTGCGAAAGGGCCGGTCGGAAAGATTTTTCGCGATGTGGGCGAAGCCTCCGGGGACGAACCGGGTCTGACCGTCCTGTAGCGTGAGCGTGACCGGGGGCTTTCCGGCAACCTGGTTTTCCACCTGCGAGATTCCCAGGGTCACATAGACGTAATCATGGCGGTGCTGGTGCATCACGGTGGCGCCGTGGGGCGGCACTTCCACCTTGAAGACGCGCACGTATTCGTTTTGCAGAGCCAGAGAATGCATGGGCTCGGCCGTAATTTCGACTTCGGGAATCGTCTGGGCGGAGAGAAAGACCGCGAATAATAAAATAGCGGCGAGGGTCAGGCGCTTTCGCATCACGCGAGATTTTAGCACGCTGGATTTCGGGCGGTGGTATCCCGGCGCGAGTACATATTCGCTCCGCCCGAAGAGCTTCCGAAGCCAGCGCATGACGTCTCCTGTCGGGAGGACTAGACTGAGCTCGATGAGCGGACTGGGAAAATTGCTGGTGCTGGCGGGAGTGGTTGCGATCGTGGCCGGCGTCGCGCTGATGCTGCTGGGAAAGGCGAACTTTCCCCTGGGACGGCTGCCGGGCGACATGGTGTATCGCGGAAAGAACACTACTTTTTATTTTCCGCTGGCAACCTCGATACTGATCAGCGTCGTGCTTTCGCTGGTGCTGTATCTGATCGGACGCTTCCGGCACTGATGGCCGCGCCTTCAGTCTTCGCCTCCATCGAGAAAATTAAATATCTGCCTGAGGCTTCCAAGGCTCAACCTTCTGGTTTTGGCCTTCGCGCATTTCCTGGCTTTCCCGTTTGAGCTCGAGTTTGAGTTGACGGTCCAGTTCGCGCATTTGCCGTTGCAACTGGTCGCGCTGCTGGCGAAGCTCGCGGACCACTTGTTCCATTACGGGCTGCATGGCGCGCATGCCCTGCTCGATGGCCGGGTTCAGGTGCGCGATTTCAGATTCGGCTTCGCTCAAATCGATCACGACGTCGGAATCAGCATCGGAAGTTTCCTCGCTTATGTCCTCATCGCGAAGCTCCGACTGGTTGTGTTCCGGCAGGGTGAGCGTGAGATTTTGTTCCCTCTTTTCGCGGATGATGCTGACCCCGACCGTATTGCTCTTGCGGCCGTGGATGGCGTGGGTGAAGTCTCCGCTGTCGCTGATGGATTCGCCGTTGACTTTTACGATTACATCGCCGGCGCGGAATCCGGCTTGCTCGGCGCGGCTGCCCTTTTCGACCGAACGCACCAGCACGCCTTTGCCGTTTTTGGCTCCGAAGAAGTCTCCCAACTGCGGGGTAAGGTTTTCCACCATCAGTCCGCTGCGCGCAGAGGAGTGCACGATCACGACGGAAACCGGCATATCCATTTCCGGCATGAACGGAGCGGCTGGGATGGCTGGTATGGCGGGGATGGCGGGAATTGCCGGTATGGCGGGCATGGCGAAGCTGAAATTCTTGCCCGGCCCTGCCATCGAGAAAGTTTTTTTGCGGTCCGCCAGCAGGGCTTTAACCGCCAGCGGCTGGCCATCGCGGCTGATGCCGAGGTTCACCACTCGTCCGGGGGGAACCTCGCGAATCATCCGGCGCAACTGCTCCACACTTTCTACTTGATTGCCGTTGATGGTGAGAATCACATCGTGCTCTCTGAGCCCGGCCTTGCCGGCGGGAGCGTCCTGATCGACGAGCGTGATTTCGACGCCATGTTCTTCTTTCAGCTTCAGCAAGCCCAGGCGATCGGCGCTGACGTCGCGAGTATCGACTCCCAGGTAGGATCCGCCGCCGGAGTCTTCACTGGAGTAACCGAAAGTCTCGGCGAAAGGCTGTGGCGAACAGAACTGCGCTGCCGGGGCGGCTGCGATGAACATCGGGAAACTTAGTACCGCCAGAATCCATTGCTTCGTATTCGGTGGACGCATGTTCATTCCCTCCTTGTCGCTGCCTCAGCGGCTGGCGAGGATGCTGATATCTCCGGTGGTTGTGCGCACCTTCAGCACCGGACCGCCTCCATTCAGCTTGCCTTCGGCGGTGGCGGTGCCTGGCCCCCACTCGCCCCCTTCAGTAGTGACTCGTATCTCGGGAAAATCGGAACGGATGCGATGGCCGTTCGCCAGTTCAATCGAAGCCCGAATCGTGATGTTCAGATTGGGCGTCAGGTAAACCGTGATATCGCCGGCCGAAGTTTCGAGCACGGAATCGGTGCGGTCGGCTCCAGAGACGAACTTGGCCACGATGCCGCCGGCTCCGGTTTCAGCACGGGCCGCAGGCACTCCGTTCAGCGTGATGCTGCCGCCGCCGGTCTCAGCTTTTACGGCTCCGGTAGCTGAGTTCAGCCGGATGCTTCCGCCGCCGGTTTCAATTTCGGCCGGACCCGCAATCTCGCCCAACTCGATGCCCCCTCCGCCGGTCGTGACCTTCAGCGATCCGGCGCAGCGCTGTACTTCGATGTTGCCTCCACCGGTTTCGAGCACCGCTCCTTGCATTCCTGAAACTACCACGACGCTGCCGCCGCCCGTCTCGGCGTTGATCTTTCCTTTCGCGGAAGCGACCTTGATTGACCCGCCGCCGGTGCGCAGGGTGAGGTCTCCGCCGACGTTGCCCACGTCGATGCTTCCGCCGCCGGTCTCCGCGTTGATGACACCTATGATGTCATCGAGGTGGATGCTTCCGCCCCCGGTTTCACCTTCAAGCCGGCCCGCGATACCCGTGGCCGTAAGATCGCCACCTTCAGTCTCGACTTTCACCAGGTCCGCGCCCCGGGGAATGTTGATGACGAACTCGCTGGACGCCCGGCGAGGCTGGCTGCCTTCCCATTCGGCGACTACCCACGCGGTATCTCCGCGGACAGAAACGCTGACCTTATAAGAGTCGAATTCGCGGCGCGCCTTTTCTTCCGACGTTGCATAGGAATGATTGCTGATGACGTAGGTCATGGTTGGCTGCGCTCCGCCCACCACCCGCACCGTCCCCGACTCGACTTTGACATGCAGGTTTTTCGCGGCGGCGACGGAGCCGGTGATCTGCCGTGTCCATTTGCCATTTTCCTGATAGACCCTCGACTGTTCGTCAGGACGCACTTCCTGCGCCGCTGCGAAGGGCAGCAGAAGAAGCATGACAGCAATGATTTTAGGAAACTGTTTCAATGGGCACCTTCAGCTTTCTTGCCGAACCTTTTCTTGCTGAACCATTTTCTTGCCGAACCGTTCTCTTGCCGAACCGTTCTCTTGCGGACCTTTTTCTGGACTCGTTACTCAATCAATCTCCGACATCTGGGAAAGTACATTGCGAGCCTGGGAACGGATGTAAAGGTTCTGATCGTTCTCCGCCAGCTTTTGCAGCACCACGCGGACGCTGCTGTCGGCGCGCACCGGCTCGAGCAGGTGCAACGCCTGAGTTCGCAACCCGGGATTGGAATCGTTCACCAGTGCTTCCAGCACGGCATTGCGGACCCGCATGTCGGTCTTCACATAAGAGCCGAGGCCCTCGATGGCTTTCAGCCGAACCCCGGGATTCGAGTCGTACCGCAGCGCGTACAGCAGCGCCTCCCGCACGCGCGTGTCATTCGGCGCCTGGGTCAGCAGGTCCACGGAATCCATTCGCACGCCTGAGTTGTAGTTGTTACGAGTGGCAAAAAGCAGCAACTGCTGGATACGCTGGTCGTTCAGGGAGCCTTGCGCCTCTTGCGTGGATACTGTGTTGTAGCGAATGCTGATCTGGGAAGATCCGGGCTCCTGCGAGATGGATTGAATGCCCGTGATGGAAGATTCGCTGGGAGAGGCGACAGCCCCGAGATCGACCTGACTCCTTCCATTCATCATCTGGTATGTGGCCCCGATTCCGCCCGCGAAGCCCACAATGAAGATGGCAGCGGCCAGTGCCGGGGCCAGCTTGATGGGGCGAAGCCAGGAGCCGGGATCGAAAACCAGCCGCTGCCAGAAGCCGCCCTGCTCGGTGGTTTCGAGCGCATCCTGAAGACGCATGCGCGACGCTGTCACCAGGTTGGGAGTGGGCTCCTGAACCGGAACCTGGGAGAGCGTGGCATGCAGCTGGCGAGCCGCCTTCAGCTCAGCCGCGCAACCGGTGCAACGCGCTATATGCTGCTCCAGCTCGTAACGCGCATCGTCGGGCAGCTCGTTGTAGATATGCAGCAGGATATTTTCCTGCACCCATTCGCATTTCATAGTTTCACCCCTTCGAAGGGGATGTGTGGGGCGGACACTCTTGTCCGCCGCCGTTGATTTTGATTTTGGTGCTCGGTCATCTTCTCTGCCGCTCCGCGGCCAGCCTGGACAGACGTGAGGCCCGTTCCGCCACGCACCTTCTTCATCGCATGTCCGCCAGAGAGCCCCGCAATTTCTGGGTGGCCCGGAATAACGTATTCTTTGCCGTTTCTTCGGTGGTATTCAAGATCTCGCCTACCGTTCTTAGTTTCAGTCCCTGATAGTGCTTCAGCTCAAAGACCATGCGCTCGCGGGGCGTGAGCTTGTCGAGAGCGTGGTTGATTCGTGTTCCCAGCTCGCGGCGCATCAGATCGCGCTCAGGATTGGCGCCGCTTCTGCCATCGGGCACTTGCGACAGAACGTCGTAAGTTTCGCCCTGCGCATCGACCGCCACCGGAGCGTCTTCCTTGCGCACCTGCTTTTTCCGCAGATGATCCAGGCACAGGTTGGTCACGATGCGGTAAATCCAGGTGTAGAAGGAGCACTCGAAGCGGAAGTTCCCGACGCTTTTGTACGCCTTCAGAAACGCGTCCTGGTAGATGTCCTGCGCTTCGTGCTCCGACCCGGTCAGATGCATGGCCAGGCGGAGGACAGCGTGGTCGTAGTGCCGCACCAGCTCCTCGAAGGCGGCACGATTGCCGCGCTGCGCTTCGCGGACCAGCAGCGTATCGTCAATACGGCTTGCACTGTGCCCAGCCATTTGGCCCCTAGCTAGGGGGTCCTGGGGTTCATTTGTTCGGTTCGCCCCGCGACTCACGTCCGGGTGCGAAAACCCGCCAAGTCTCACATTTACTGCCCACACATCGGCCGGCATCTCTGGTTGTCCTCGACTAAGCCGGGTGCCTTGCCGTTTCTTCCCGGTTGCATAGCTATGGACGTGACAGGCAGAGAACCGTGAGCAGGATTATAGGAGTTTGGCCCTGCCCGTGCGTGGGCTTAATGGGGTACTCCCAAGCGGGGTAGCCACCGTGCGGGAAGATTCTTGCGCAGCAGATAATACTCATTTTCGGGCCGGTCATCCTGCAGGGCGGGAGCGCTGGGAGCACCGGCAATCATCTGGTCGAGAGAAACTTCCCGACTGAGAATAATTGCCAGTTGACCTTCGGCGGTGGGTGCAGGACCCCATTCGATCAAATCCTGCGTCGCCTTGGCGGGCATGCGCCCGGCCAGTTCGCGCGGCGTGCCTGGATTGACGGGCTGCTGGCTCGCCAGAAAGTGAAATCCTCGGCCATCCAGCGAGTGGAAGACGCGAACGTGAATGAAGGATTCCTTCAAGGCGCGGGCGACTGCGGCTTTTACCACGGCGTCTCCCGTGGGCAGCCACTGCTGCAGAATTCCTCCCGGCGCAAGCCGCTGCCGGATGACAGAATAAAATTCCTTCGAATAAAGCATGCTGGTGCCAGCCGCTTCCACCGGCGGGGGCGGGTCGATGGTGATGACGTCATATTGTTCCGAAGTGCGTTCAAGATAACGGCGGCCGTCATCGACCACGACATGCGAGAGCGGCGACCGCAGAAGTTGCTCGGCATCGGAATGGTAGTACCAGAACAGCCGGGGAACGCTGGGCACCAGTTCCACCGCCGTGGTCGGAATATCCCATGAGAGCAGGGAACGGTAGGTTGTACCCATGCCGAAACAAACCACCAGCGCGTTTCGCGGAGGATGACTGAGCGAGGCCAGCGGAAGGTGCGCCATTACTTTTGTCATTGGAGTCAGAAACGTGATGCCGATTCCGTTGACCAGCAGCCGCCTGGTCATGCCTTCTCCGGCTGCGATGACGGTTGCAGTGTTGTCCCGCAGCACCTGGCCTTGCGGAAACTGGTCTTCGAAACCTTTGAGCATGAACGCCGCAACTACCGCCAGCCCGGCGAGCGCGCATGAGATTTTGAATTGCAGGGTCTGCCGTGCGGCGGCTTCGCGGCCCACGGACCAGCGCGGCGTGACGCCAATCATCAACCAGGGTAGAGCCAGCACGAACAACGCCCAACGCTCGCCCATCAGCGGCAGAAGCAGGAATCCGGCGATCAGCGGGCCGAGAATACATCCCACGACGTTGATTGCATAAGCGCTGCCGGCCTCATCGGGATCGCCCCCCGACCAGCGATCCACCAGCATGGGAGTGACGAAACCGAGAACCGCTGAAAACGGCCCGATACCAAGAATCAACCGAAACATTGAGGAATGGAAATCGGGAACATGAAAGCCAGGGCTCGTGGTGAGAAGCGGCAGCAGGGAAACGAAACCGAGCATGCCCCATACCAACCCGCCCTCCTGATTGTGGGTACGGCTCCAGTAGCGGTACACGCGAGACCCCACGAAAGTCGCCGCCAGATATACGCCAAGAATCGCCGCAAAAGCGTATACGACTGTGCTCAGGAAGGGAGTGAACTTGCGTATCCACACCACCTCGGCGCCCATGCTGGTGAGGCCCGTGAGAAACAGCAACACCAGGGGCAGATTGCCGGCCGGATTCGCGGCGCTCACTCGGGAGTTCGATAGCTCTGCGGATGGCAGCTCTGCTGATGAGCTATCCCCGCTGACGACGGAGCGCTGCCATGCCAGCGCCATCGCGGCTACGAAGAGCAGAGCATTGCACAGCGCTCCTACTTTCAGCGTGCCGCGAAAGCCGAGGATCTCGATCACCAGTAGAGGCACGGTTGCGCCGGCGACTGCTCCCAGAACATTGGCCAGGTACAAAAAGCTGAACGACCGGCGGGACTCGCGATGGAAACGCTTCTTGATGGCCAGCATGGCCAGAGGAATGGTTGCGCCCATGCAGGCGCACCAGGGCACCAGCGCGACTGCGATCGCGAGCCCGGAAAAGAAGTAATAGCCCGCGGAAGAAGAGATCGACACACGCTCCAGCAGTTTTCTTCCCCAGAACAGCTCAACCGGAACGGCGAGCGCGGAGAATCCAATCAGCAGTTCAGCAATGGCATAAAGTCGCAATGCGGGAATTTTGATCCGGTCGCCCTGCTTGCGGATGGCGTAGCCAGCGCCCCACGAGCCCAATCCGAGCCCGCCCATGAACATCGAAAGCACAATGGAAACCAGGGCGCTGGTGACGCCAAATTGCGCCATCGACAACCGGAGCCAGATGATTTCGTAGAGGACGCTGCAGAATCCGGAGACGAAGAAGAATACGAAAAACCATCCCATCCAGGGTCCTCGGCAGCTTTAACTGGAGATCGAAAACTCTACCGCAAAGTGCGCCACGAAAAGCCGCCAGGGTCGCAGAACAGCCTCGGGCTGGGACTTGCAAGTAAGGCTTGTCCGCGGAGCCGGACAAGCCTTACCACTATTCGGCTGCTTCCTTTTCGATAATCACTTTCAGATGCGTCGTCACATCTTTGTGCAATTTGATCGGAACCGCGAATTCACCCACGGCTTTCAACGGCTCGTGAATCTGGATTTTGCGGCGGTCCACGTCAAAGCCTTTTTTGGCCAGCGCCTCCGCGATATCGCCGGACGTGACGGAACCGAACAACTGGTCGTGTTCGCCGGAGCGCCGCTGGAAGGAAACGGACACGCCTTCGAATTGCTTGGCCAAAACTTCGGCGCCGGTCTTTTCCTTGGCCGAACGGCGCACAGCCGCGGCCTTCATCTGCTCGACCACGGCCTTGTTGCCCTTCGAAGCCTGGATGGCGAGCTTTTGCGGCAGCAGATAATTGCGCCCGAAGCCTTCGGCGACTTTCACCACGTCGCCGCGCGAGCCCAGCTTGGGCACATCTTCTTTCAGTATGACTTCCATGGTGACTCCCTATAGAAATTCTTTTTGCCGCGGATCACGCGGATTTTCACGGATTTTTTTATGACTTAGATTTTGATCCGCGAGAATCCGCGTAAATCCGTGGCCGTTGTAATTACGAGGCACGCCCGGCAAACGGCAGCAGTGCGATGTTGCGCGCCTGCTTGATGGCCAGGGACAAACGCCGCTGATGCGGGGTGCATACCCCGGTCAAACGCCGCGGGACGATTTTGCCGCTCTCCGCCACGAACTGGGCGAGCAGGCGAACGTCCTTGTAATTGATGGCTTCGATTTTCTCCACGCAGAATTTGCAAACCTTCTTGCGGCGAAAATATTTGCGGCCACCTTCACGGCCACCCGGGCCGCCGGGACGCGGAGGACGGCGCTCTCGATCGGGCCGATCTCCAAACGAAGGGCGGTCGCCCGCAGGGCGCTCGCCGGCAGGTCGCTCGACCGGCGCCGGCCGATCCCCACCCGTACTTGCTTCTGCTGCTCTGGTTTCTTCAGCCATGATGCTCCTTAATATCGTCGTTGGTCGTTGCTCATCGGTCGTTGGTGGTTGGCCTTCGGTCCCAGTTCTGCTGCCGTGGTTCATGGCGTCGGTTCTACCGAACTGCCAACGACCCATGGCCCAGGACCAACGACGGGTTTTACGCCGTAACCGCTGCGGTTTCTCCGCCGGCTTCTGTTACCGGGGCTGCAGGCGGAGTTTTGCGCTTGGCGTCGCGGATCGCTTTGATCTTGTCCAGACGTTTCTGCTCTTCGTCGGTGCGTACTGTGATGAATTTGATCACCGGCTCCGTGACCCGCAGGCGGCGTTCCAGTTCGTGAATCAGCCCTCCGCCACCTTCAACCGTCATCAGGACGTAAATGCCGTCGTGAAATCTGCGGACCATGTAGGCCAGGCGGCGCTTGCCCATCTTCTCCACGCTCTTTACGCTTCCGCCTGACGAAGTCACTGCGGTTTCGAGCGTGGAAATCAGCTTGTCCTGTTCTTCCTCCACCATGTCGGGGCGGACGATAAACATCAACTCATAAGTGCGATTCATTTTCTCTCTCCATCTTCCATCTACCGTGTTCGATTTCGATGTTCAAATTTCGATCTTCAATGTGGCGCGAGCGTCCCGCTCGTGCTGCAGCATCACCGACGACTCCCGCACGAGCGGGACGCTCGCGCCTACATTGGTTCTGCCTTCCGGTTGAAGCGGTTCATGGCTACAGCTGGACCCTCTTTCAAAATTACGCCGACGGCGGCGGCGGCGTTGCCGAGCACTTCGTCCACCGCCTTAAGCTGCGACTTGCGAAACGGAGTCAGCACAAACTTGACGCCATCCGCAATCTTTCGCGCCGGAGAAATACCCAGCCGGATGCGCAAAAACTCTTCCGTCTCGAGCGCCGAAATGATCGACCTCATGCCATTGTGGCCCGCCGAACTGCCCCGCTGGCGGATGCGAATCGTGCCCAGCGGCAAATCCAGTTCGTCGTAAATCACAATCAGGTCGGTTTCGGGCCTGATTTCGTGCCTGGCCACCAGTTCACGAACCGCCATGCCGCTCAGGTTCATGAAAGTCTCGGGCTTCGCCAGCAGAACTTGTTCGTCCGCCATTTCGGCCCGCGCGGTGAGCGCATGGCACTGGCGATTCCGTAATTCCGCGCCGCAATCGCTGGCGATGCGGTCAATAGTGAGGAAGCCCAGGTTGTGCGGCGTGAACTGGTATTCAATGCCCGGATTGCCCAACCCGACAATCAGTTTCACGCCTGATCAATCCGCCCCGCACCCTCACCGAACCACGTAGGGACGGGCGCCCTCGCCCGTCCGGTCGAGCAAAGCTCGACAATTTTTGACCTGAATCCAAACCGCGGTCGAGCTTCGCTCGGCTGGACGGGCGAGGGCGCCCGTCCCTACGTGGACCGTGGCAGTTACTTCTTCTCTTTCTTCTCTGCTTTCTCGGGCTTCTCGGCTGCCTCGCCCTCTTCGCCCTCGGCATCCTGCTTGCCCTTTTTGATGACTTCGGGCTCGGCAGGGGTGGCAGCAGCATCGGCGGCAACCGCATCCGCAGCCGGCGCCACTTCTTCCTTGACCGTGGTGATGTGGGCCACGGGCTGGTTCGCGTCGGTGATGAAGTGAATTTTCTTTTCGTCGTGCGTCAGATCCGAGATGCGCAAGACCTTGCCGAAAACCAGTTCACTCACGTCGGCTTCGATCACGCTCGGAATGTCGCCGGGCAGGCACTCGACTTCCACTTCGCGCAGAATCTGCTCCATGATGCCGCCCTGCTGCTTCACTCCGGCAGCTTCGCCCTTGAGCACGACCGGCACGCTGACCGTGAGCTTCTGGTCCATCGCGATGCGCTTCAGATCGATATGCAGGAGATGGCTTTTGATAGGCTCGTACTGCCAGTCCACGATCATGGCCTTGGTGCTTTCGCCGCCTTCGACCGCGAGATCGAAGATAGTGTTGTGTCCGGTCCTGGAATGCAGGATGCGCGTGACCTGGCGCGGATCGAGCGTCACCGCCAGGGACTGCTTGCCGGCGCCATAGAGCACGCCGGGAATCTTGCCGCCCACACGCACCCGGCGGGCGACATTCTTGTTGCCCGGAGTTCGCGGTTGCGCTTCTAAAACATTGCTTTCAGTGGTTGCAGTTGCCATAAATTTAGATTCCTATAAGAACAACCTGCTGACGGACGTTTCTTCGTGAATCGACTGGATCGCGCGTCCGATCAGGCCGGCGATGGTCAGAACTTTGATCTTCGGTTCTCCCTGAGCCGCCTCGCTCAGCGGGATGGTATTGGTTACCACCACCTCGTTAATGCAGGACTGCGAAATGTTTTTTACCGCCGGGCCCGAAAGCACGGGATGCGAGGCGCAGGCATAAACCTTGCTGGCGCCATTTTCCATCAGCGCGGACGCGGTCTTGACCAGAGTTCCGGCCGTATCGATCAGATCGTCGATCACCAGACAGGTGCGTCCGTTGACGTCGCCGATGACGTTCATGACTTCGGCCACGTTCATTTCGGAACGGCGTTTATCGACGATGGCCAGCGCTGAGTCCATTTTCTTGGCAAAAAACCGGGCGCGCTCCACGCCGCCCGCATCCGGAGAAACCACAGTCAGGTTCGGCAGGTTAAGCCGCTTGAAATAATCCACCAGCACCGGCGACGCGAACAGATGGTCGACCGGAATATTGAAAAAACCCTGCAACTGCGGTGCGTGCAAGTCCACAATCAAAGCCCGATCGGCGCCTGCGGTGGTCAGCAGGTCGGCCACCAGTTTCGATGAAATCGGCACCCTCGGCTTGTCCTTGCGGTCCTGCCGCGCGTAGCCAAAGTACGGAATCACCGAGGTAATGCGCCGGGCCGATGCCCGCTTCAGCGCATCGATCATCAACAGCAATTCCATCAGGTGCTCATCCACCGGATGGCAAGTGGGCTGAAGCACAAAAACATCCGCGCCGCGGACGTTCTCCTGAATCTGCACATACGCCTCGCCATCGCTGAAGCGAGTGACTTGCGCCTGGCCTCGCGTCAACCCGAGAAAAGCGCAGACTTCATCGCACAGCGGTTCGTTGGCTGTGCCGCAGAAGATCTTGAACTTATCGTCCACCCGGCCGCGCTGAGGCTTGCGCTCAGGTTTCTCGTCCGCGTTCATCTGGACCTTCTTTTCGGTCGCTGTCGCAAGAGTTGCCATGGGGCTTCTGGCTCCTAGCTACTGGCTTCTAGCGTGAACCGCCGCTGCAGTGTCCTGGCTAGAAGCCAGGAGCCAGAAGCTGCGTTTCTGGCTGGGCCGCTAGGATTCGAACCTAGACAAAGTGCTCCAAAGGCACTTGACCTACCATTAGTCGACGGCCCAGTGAATCAGTTTCAGGTTTCTAGTTCTGGTTGCGGGTAAAACCTGTTGCCCGCATTATCCTCTGGAAACTAGAAACCGGAAACTGGAAACTTTCTCCAGTACTGCCGTCGCGTCAGGGTCGCCGTAACTACTGCCGGTACGCCGTCACCGGTCAGCCTGGCCGCTGCCCTTTGAGCCTCTGCCCGCGACCGGAACAGCCCGTAGATCGCGGAACCTGACCCCGAGAGCGAGGCATAAAACGCCCCCGCCTGCTGAAGCACACCTTTGACCTTGCGCAATTCGGGATACTTAGGAAAGACGACCTGTTCAAAGTCGTTTTCGATCCCGGTACGGACAAGGTCGAGAAGCGAGGTCTCGGCCCGGCCCCTGCCTTTACTCACAGGGACACCGGATAAAGGTTGACCGCTCAGCCCCGCAGAAATCACGCGACCGAACTCGACCATTCTATCCGAGGGGGATAAAAGCGTCAATTTGGACCGCTCCACAGACTGAGCAGGGACCTCGGACTGTGTGGGGACGGGTCTTCGACCCGTCCGGGCCGAGCGAAGCTCGGCAACGATTTTGGGAGCACCAGCCATCGCATCCCAATCCGCAAAAGCTTTGGGTGTCGAAACCCCAATCTCAGGCGTGGCCAGCACGCAGTAGGTGGAGGGCAAATCCGGCAGCGGATAAACCTCTTCGCCGCGGCCCACCCCGAGGACGGTCCCGCCGACAAGAAAAAGAGGCAGGTCCGAGCCCACTTCTGCCGCGATGCGCAGCCTCTCCGCTCCGGGCAATTTCTTCTTGAGCGCCCGTTCGAGCGCAAGCAGCGTAGCCACAGCATTTCCGGAGCCCGCACCCAATCCCCCTTGAACGGGCAGGCGTTTGTCGATGGTAATGGTCACGCGCCCGCGGACCTGAAGCGTCGCCAGCGCGCGCTCAGCAATCCGGTAACAAGTGTTCGACGAATCTTTGGGAACACGCGGGTTGTCACAAAGAATCTCGATGCCGGTTCCGCTTTTCACTTGCACGTGAACGATGTCGTGCAATGCAATCGTCTGATAGACGGTCCGCAGATCATGAAAACCGTCAGGACGCAGAGCGCCGATGCACAGGCCGAGATTAATCTTCGCGAAGGATCGAACCGTGACCGTCATGGAGTGCTGATCTTAACCACCGGGGACACTGAGGATAAAGAAGTTTGATGCTTTCGGCAGTTTTATCCGTGGAATCCGTACAGATCCGTGGCGAGGTTCAAGTCCGTCTCTTGTAGTAAATCGTAAAGTCAAACCCAGGATTCGCCGGAAACAACTCCGCCACCTTCTTCAACCGCTCCGCCATGGGGCCCGGGGCCAGCAGAGGATAGTCGCGTTCGCGCAGATCGTGGTAATCCACGTCGATGAAGAGCGACAACAGATAAATGGAAATGGCGTCCGAAAAACTTGCGGCAAAATATTCGTTCTTATACTTCTCCGCCTCCGGACCGCCTTCGAAGGCCAGTTTGCGCGACTCCCAGGCATCGAGCGAGGTTTCTCCGCGCGCTTTGGACTGCACCTGCTGCCACACCAGATCGGCAAAATCCTGCGAGACGCCGGCGCGTTCGACCACCGCGTGACCCACGTTGATATAGAACTCAAAAGCCACCGAGAACTTGTCATCCATCAGGCGGGTGGAAATGAATACGCACTGGGAATCGCCGAGGTCGAGATTGCGATGGCAGACGGCGTTGTCGCTCAACGCGACGTCGTAGCGGTCGGCGATCATGGTCTCGGCTCCCTGGTTCACGGTCAGCGGGACGAAGTAGTATGCCTTGCGCTTCAGCGCCGCAGCGGCAACATCGGGCACGGCGGACACCATGCGTTGCAAGTCGGCTTCGGGAACCGTGATCTCTCCCGAAGAGGCATAGCAGATTCCATTCGGCGCTTGCGAGACCGGAGTCAGGCGGACGACCTCCGCCGGGGGACGAGTGATCGGAGCTGCTGCTGACGGCATGAGTCGTATTCTAGCGGAAGAGGCAGCTGTCAGCTATCGGCTCTCACCTTTCAGTGCCTGCCCACGCCTGAAAACTCTGAACCGTTACAATCGAGAGCGCATGCCTCCTGTGAAACAGCTGTCTCCCGCGCTCCGCTGGCTGTTGATCACGGCGAGGGTGCTGCTGGTGGGCTTCTTGCTGGCGCTGCTTTCGTTCGCCGTGTGCCTGTTCCTGGGAATCATGGGCCTGGTCGTCATCGCCGTCGTACGGGGAGTTCATCCCAATATGACGATAGCGTACCGGCAGATAGCGTTTCCCGCGGCGCTGGTGGCGGGAGCGAGCGCGCTGGCAGCGGCGATTGTGATGGAGATAAGGCACCAGGAATAACCTTAATGTGGGCGCGAGCGTCCCGCTCGTGCCCACATTGGTCCGTGCTAACTTAGCCTTATGATCGTCGGCACCGGAATCGACATTGCCGAGGTTCCGCGCATTGCGCAGGCTCTGGCCCGGCATGGCGACCGCTTTCTTCACCGCATATTCACCGAGGGCGAGATCCGCTACTGTGATTCCAAAGCCAATCGCGTGGAGCGGTACGCTGCCCGGTTCGCGGCGAAAGAAGCCGGCATGAAAGCCCTCGGCACGGGATGGAGTCATGGCGTGCGCTGGCGAGACATCGAAGTATCGCGCCAGCCGGGAGGCCGCCCCACCATCACATTTCATGGCAAGGCTGCAGAGATTGCGGCGAAGCTGGGTGCAGCTCGTGTCGCACTCTCGCTCTCACACACCGCCGAGCAGGCCATTGCGCAGGTCATCCTGGAAACTTGAAGGGCGAGATTTACTTTCACCTTCTGTTAAACTTGCCGCGTTCCGGGCAAACCTTTCGCAATGAGTGAGCCATCCCTGCTGATCCCGACCAGCAATACTGACCGTACCCTTAATCCCGCGATGCTCTGGGGCATTGCTCTGTGCAGCTTTGCCGCCCTGCTGCTGGAACTGGCGCTGACCCGGCTGTTTTCGGTTGTGCTTTTTTATCACTTCGCATTCCTGGCAATTTCGATTGCCCTGCTCGGACTGGGCGCCGGAGGCGTGTTCGCGCACCTGAAAAAGGGCCTGCTCGCCAAATTCGAAACCCGCGCCCTGGTTTCCCGGTTGTGTTCGATCAACGCGCTGATCGTGCCGGTGGTGCTGGTCATCGTGCTGCGCATTCCCGTTTCGCTCGAAATCTCAAAAGCGAATTTTCTGCGGCTCACGGCCATTTACCTGGCGTCGGCTATTCCATTCTTTATCACCGGACTGGAATTTTCGATTGTGTTTGCGCGCGAATCCAAACACGTCTCCCCGCTTTACGCGGCCGATCTGGCGGGAGGCGCCCTGGCTTGCCTGGCCATCGTGCCGCTGCTCAACTGGCTGGGCGGCCCAAACACCGTGTTTTTTACCGGAGTTTGCATGGCGCTGGCGGGAACGATCTGGGCGGTTGACCGCAAGGCGCGCAGGTCCGCCGCCGGGCGTGCGCTCTTCGTGCTGCTGTTGATTGCCGTCAACTACTCCGGCAAGCTGTTCGATATCGTTTACGCCAAGGGCGGCTTCCGCGATTCCGCGTGGGTAGAATTCGCGCGCTGGAATGCCATCTCCCGCGTGGAAGTGGATAGACAAGGCCAGGGCAAGGCGATCGTGATCGATGCCGACGCCTCCACCTACCTGATGAATGTTGACTCCAGGCATTGGCAGGGTCCATGGGAGAGGAATCTGATGTCCGCGCCGCCAGCGCTGGCCAATGTCCTGCGTCCTCGCGGAGATTTCGCCATTATCGGCCCGGGCGGCGGGGTGGACGTCCTCCGTGCGCTCGGTAGCGGCAGCCCGAGTGTTACGGGGATCGAGATCAATCCCATCATCGCCAATACCATCATGCGCGGCCGTTACGCCGACTACACCTTTCACCTTTACCAGCAACCTCAGGTGCATATTCACGTCACCGATGGCCGGTCGTTTGTGCGCAACGCGCAGCAGCAGTTCGACGTGGTTCAAATGACGCTGGTAGATACCTGGGCCTCCACTGCCGCCGGCGCCTTTGCCCTCAGCGAAAACAGCCTCTACACGGTGGAAGCTTTTCGCGAATACTTCGAGCATCTGAAGCCGGATGGCATGATTGCCATCACTCGCTGGGAATTTCAGCAGCCCCGCGAAGCCCTGCGCGTGGTATCCGTCGCCATGCAGGCCTTGCATGAAATGGGAGTGGCGAACCCAGCTGCGAATTTTCTCGTGGTCTCCGAGGGACATCTGGATGCGGATGGAATTCCCGTCGTCGTGCTGGCCAAGCGAACCGCATTTACCGCCGATGAGTTGGCGCAGGTCAGGGATCATATGGCGAGCCATCCCCGCTTGGCTTTGTTGTACGCGCCATCCGATCCGGTTGCGGCCCGGGCGATGGTACAGCCTGAACACTATTTCTCCAGCGCCGCCTCATTTAGCGAGCTGATCCAGTCGAACGACCCGCGAGGTTTTGCCGCCCGCTACCCTTACGAGATTTCTCCGGTAACGGACAACGCCCCGTTTTTCTTTTTCACTTTGAAGCTGGGCCAGATTTTGCATCCACAGTCGCTGATTCGGGCCGTGGACTGGAAGGTGAATCTGGGGGTGGCCGTGTTGGGGATGGTGCTGGCCATATCTCTTCTGGCCGTGCTGGTATTCCTGGTCCTTCCCCTGGCGAAAGGCGCTCGCGGCCAGCAACCGCGGCCGCTGCGGCTGCTGTACTTCATCGCAGTCGGGCTGGGTTACATTCTGGTGGAGATTGCATTCATCCAGAGATTCGTCCTCTTCCTGGGGCATCCCGTCTATGCCTTGACCGTGGTCGTCTTCCTGCTACTGCTGTCGAGCGGCGCAGGCAGCATGGTCTCCCGGTGGTGGTTGGCCGAAACGGGGCGGGTATGGCTGCCCCTGGTGCTCATCATCGCCGCCTTGCTGGTGTATGTAGGCGTACTGCCGGCCTTGCTCGGTCAACTGGTGGGCTTGCCGTTTGCCGCAAAGCTGCTGGTCAGCGCCGGGCTGCTGGTACCACTGGGGTTCGCCATGGGCATGCCATTTCCTACCGGCCTGCGAGCGTTGGCAGCCGGCCGGCCGGCTGAGTCGCCGGCGCCGCCGCTGGTCGAAACCGACGGAAGTATTGTGGAATGGGCCTGGGCCATGAATGCGGCATCGAGCGTTCTGGGATCGGTTCTGGCTATCATTATCGCCATCCAGTTTGGGCTGAATGTCACTTTGGGCTGCGGGGCGGCAGCCTACCTGGGGGCGCTTGTGTTGACCACAACGTTGCGTCCTGTCCACAGGACGGCTTAAGAGACAGTGCAGTCTGCTATTATTCTCGGCTAATAGCTGGTCAATCTTCGCTCGGGAGAATGCGTGCCTAGCCAGAAGCAGTTGAAGTGGTCTCAACTGAAGGTGGGGCTCACGGTCCTCGCGGCCAGCGTTACGCTCGGGCTGCTGATTTTCCTCATGAGCGGCACAGGCGGCCTGTTCAGCAGCAAGATCCAGCTCAAATCCTATTTCGACAATGCCAACGGTTTGCGCGAGGGCGCGCCGGTGCGTCTGGCCGGCGTCGATATCGGCAATGTGACCGGCATCCTGGTGGTGCGCGACCCGAAGAAGCAACTCACTCCGGTTGAAGTAACGATGAAGGTGAATACCCACTACATCTTCAGTCTGCGCAAGGATTCGCTGACACTGCTTTCCACCGCGGGCGTGCTGGGTGAGACTTACATCGACATCGACAGCTCGCAATCCAAGGGGCCGCAGGTGCAGGATGGAGACGTGCTGCCCAGCCGCGAGGTTCCCGACTTCGGAGACATGGTGCGGTCCGGGCAGAGCACGC
The DNA here is from genome assembly GCA_963814725.1 of Terriglobia bacterium. Taxonomy (GTDB): domain Bacteria; phylum Acidobacteriota; class Terriglobia; order Terriglobales; family Acidobacteriaceae; genus JAIQFF01. Next base: position 873,754 of record CAWFDY010000005.1, on the reverse strand, counting down.
TGCAAAATATGGACGCGTTGCTGAAGCGACTGGACCGGATCGTCGCCTTTGTCGAGAGTGGCCAGGGTTCGGTCGGCAAACTTTTGTACGACCCCACGCTCTATGACCGGCTGAACGCGACAGTCAACGAATTCCAGGGACTGGTGAACCAGGTAGCCCAGGGTAAAGGCACGCTGGGCAAGCTGTTTTCCGACGAAGAGTTGTATCGCAAAGTCAACGGCAGCGTGGACAAGATCAACGTAATGATCGATGACATCAATGCTGGCAAGGGCAGTGCCGGAAAGTTTCTTAAAGATCCAGTGCTCTATGACAATGCCAATGCCACCATTGCGAATGTCAAAAAGCTTACCGACGATGTAAATGCCGGCAAGGGACCCATCGGCATGCTGGCAAAGGACGAAGAATTTGCCCGCAAGCTGAAGGACACGATGAACAAGCTCTCCGCCATCTCCGATCGCCTGGAGGCGGGAGAGGGTTCAGCCGGCAAGCTGCTGCGCGATCCTTCGCTCTACAACAACGCCGATCAGATGCTGGTCGAGACCCGGGGCCTGGTTAAATCAATCCGGGAAAACCCGAAGCAGTATCTGACCATTCACTTCAAAGTATTCTAAATTTGATGTGGGCGCGAGCGCCCTCGCTCGTGCGCACATTGGCTCTCGCGCCTACATTGATCGAGTGGATTCCGCCTGCTCCTGAGCGTGATAGCTGGAGCGCACCAGCGGTCCCGAATCTACGTGGCGGAAGCCGAGCCGCAAGGCTTCGTGTTTCAGAGAGTCGAATTCTGCCGGCGTGTAGAAGCGGGAAATCGGGAGATGATCGCGCGACGGCCGCAGATATTGTCCGACGGTGAGAATATCCACGCCTCGTGAGCCCAGATCGCGGAAGACTTCCACGAGTTCGTCCATGGTTTCGCCGAGTCCGACCATGACTCCGGACTTGGTCACCGTCGCGGGCGCCAATTTTTTGGCGTTCTCGAGCAAACGCAGGGTGCGCTCGTAGCGCGCGCCGGAGCGTACGGATCGATATAACCGCGGCACCGTCTCGGTATTGTGGTTGAGTACGTCAGGCCGCGCGTCCAGCACAATCTTCAGGGGTTCGTCGAGCCCCTGGAAATCCGGGATCAGAACTTCCACCCGGCAATCCGGCACCAGTTCGCGAATCTGGCGAATGGTTTCGGCAAAAATTCGGGCGCCGCCCAGGTTGTCGTCGTCGCGATTCACGCTGGTGACGACCGTGTGTTTCAGGCCAAGGGTGGCGACGGCTTCAGCCACGCGTCGCGGTTCGTCCCATTCAATGGGGCCCGGTTTGCCTTTAGGCACGGCGCAAAATCCACAACGCCGGGTGCAGATATCTCCCAGCAGCATGAAAGTTGCAGTGCGCTGGTTCCAGCATTCGCCAATATTCGGGCATTGCGCGGACTCGCACACTGTATGCAAACCCAGTCCGCGCGCAAGTTTTTTTAGATTGTGAAAGTTTTCGCCGGACGGAGCCTTGGCTCGCAGCCAGTCCGGCTTGGGTTGCCGAACCGGAGGGCTGAGTTCGATTTGTATCAGCTGCGAAGTGGCGGCCATGGCGCTGTTTAGATTTTACATGCGTTTCTTCTGAATTGCCTGGCGAGGGGACTCTTGAGTCACGCGGCGAGATCAAACTCTTTACCGCAAAGGGCGCTAAGAAATGCCGTAAATGACGCAGAGAATCCCCCTTAATTTTCCAGGTAGGCTTCGATCCATTCCTTGATGCGCAGGCGGCGTTCGTCTTTGGGGTCGAAGCGGACACCAAAGGTCTTATCGGGTTTGCGCCAGCTGACGTGGGCGCGCACCCATATGCGGGGCAGGGTCAGCAGGGCGAATGAAACTTCGAGCGCCGTGCCTATGGAAACGTCCTCAGGACTCTTGACCGACAGCCCTCCCGTGCTGATTTCTTTGCTGGTCGCGGCGAAGCGGCGATTGTCGGCGGTGACCATCGCAATTTCGGTAATAATCGGAATTCGTATATAGCGCCGGAATTCGTGCAGCACCAGCATCTGCGTGGCGCGGACCAGTTTGAGCGCTGCTTGCCGTTCCAGGGGCTCATGGAAGACGGCGTTCACTCCATAGCGGGAAAACTTCATGGCCTCCTGGGCGCTGCCTCCGAGGCCGTAGATCACCATCCGACTATTTGAAGCCGACGCGCGCACGCTTTCCATCACGGGCAGAGAGCCGGGGATCAGATGCACGACGCACGCTTCGAGCTTCTCCCGGCGGAGCTGCTCGCCGATGTCGCCGGTCATGGGAACAGCTTCAATCCCGAACTGTTTGAAGCAATCGGTCAGTACAGTTCGGGCAGGTTCCTTGATATCGACGAGAGCAACCCGGGCTGCAGCTTTTCGGCTACGAGAAGGTGGCGCCAGAACGATTCCAGACGATTTTTGCATGGCTTACGGGAATGCCCCGAAACTCCATTCTGGCCTGCCTTTGAGCCCTTGGCAAAGGGATAGAAGGACAATATGCAGGTACCAAGGTGTCATTACCGGGAATGGACCGCCCAGGCCCAAATTGGGCCTGTAAAGCTAATTTTTTGTGGAAGATACAGGAAAAGCGAAGTGCGTGGTTACCCGCAGGTTACAGACGTGAAATGTGGGCGCGAGCGCCTCACTCGTGCCACCGTAGATATTACCCAGCTCCGGAAGGACCGAGAACGACGCCCATTACTTCTATGCCCAGCATTCGCGGCCAGGCATGCACCATGGGCGTGAGCGTCCGTGCTCGTGCGACATTGTCCGTGGTGGTGCTGCACGAGCGGGACGCTCGCGCCTACATCTTCACGGCCCGGCGATTTCACCGATTTGACACCTTGAAATTTAATCGCTCCAGCGCCGGAAGAGCAGGGCGCCGTTCGTCCCGCCAAAGCCGAATGAGTTCGACATGGCATATTCCACATCCGCTTTGCGGGCGGTGTTGGGGACATAATCCAGATCGCAATCCGGTTCGGGATTCTCCAGGTTGATGGTTGGAGGCAGAATCTGGTCGCGCAGCGCCAGCAATGTAATTCCGGCTTCGAGACCGCCCGCTCCGCCCAGCAGATGCCCGGTCATGGACTTAGTTGAACTCACCGCCAGTTTGTAAGCGTGTTCGCCGAAGGCGCGCTTGATGGCGACAGTTTCGAGCTTGTCGCCAATGTCGGTGGAGGTACCGTGGGCATTGATGTACTGGACCTGCTCGGGCTGCACCTTGGCGTCTCGCAGCGTGTTCAGCATGACGCGGTAGGCGCCATCGCCGTTTTCGGCCGGTTGGGTGATGTGGAAGGCGTCTCCGCTCATTCCGTAGCCCATGATTTCGGCCATGATGCGGGCCCCGCGGCGGCGCGCAAATTCCAATTCCTCGAGCACCAGAATGCCGGCGCCTTCGCCGATCACGAATCCGTCGCGTCCCGAATCCCAGGGCCGGCTTGCTTTTTCGGGATCGTCATTGCGGGTGGAAAGCGCGCGCATGGCAGCGAAGCCGCCCACTCCCATCGGCGTAATTGCGGCTTCGGTTCCGCCCGCGATCATGACGTCGGCGTCGCAGCGCGAAATGATTTTGTACGCATCTCCGATGGAGTGCGCGCTCGAGGTGCAAGCCGTGCAGGTAGCCTCGTTGGGCCCGCGAGCGTGGTAGCGGATGCTGACGTGTCCGGCGGCCAGATTAACGATTGCGGCGGGAATAAAAAATGGCGAGATTTTGCGCGGCCCGCCGTTCAAGAGGCTGATGTGCTCGCGCTCGATCACATCGAACCCGCCGATTCCAGAGCCGATGTGGACGCCCACGCGCTCTGAGATCTCGGGTGTCACCTGCAGGCCCGAAGCTTTCATCGCCTCATCCGCCGCCGCCAGGGCCAGGTGAATGAAGCGTCCCATCTTCTTCAGTTCTTTTTTTTCGATGAAATTCAGGGGATCGAAATTCTTGACTTCGGCGGCAATGCGGCAGGCAAAATCAGTGGGATCGAATTGCGTAATGCGGGCGACTCCGCTCTTTCCGGCGAGCAGTTTCCCCCACACCTCTTCCGCGGTGTTGCCCACTCCACAGATGAGTCCGATCCCGGTGACTACGACCCTTCGTCCCAACTACTTCCCGCCTTTCGCATGCTTGCCGATATAATCCACGGCGTCCTGCACGGTGCGGATCTTTTCCGCGTCCTCATCTGGGATTTCGATTTCAAAGGCTTCCTCAAAGGCCATCACCAGTTCCACGGTGTCGAGCGAATCGGCGCCGAGATCGTCGACGAAAGAGGCGGCGGGAGTGACCTCGCCTTCGTCCACGCCCAGCTGTTCCACGATGATCTGCTTCACTTTGTCGTCAACTGCCGCCATGGTTTGTCCTCGTGAAATGCCCGGATAAGATTTTGCGCCTTGCCGATGGCAACTCTCCCGTGGACCGCGCTGGGATCGCCGCTACCGCCGGGCGGGCGTCGGGCGGTTACTTGCCCACCTTCGCGTGCTTGTCGATGTAGCCGATGGCGTCCTGCACGGTGCGAAGCTTCTCCGCATCCTCATCGGGAATTTCGACTCCGAAGTGCTCTTCGAGCGCCATGACCAGCTCGACCTGGTCGAGCGAGTCGGCGCCTAAATCATCGACAAATGACGCGCTGGGAGTGACTTCGTTTTCATCCACGCCCAACTGCTCGGAGATGATCTGTTTCACCTTCTCGACAATCTCTTTCTTTTCTTCGGCCATAAAACCTCACCTCCTGAAGGATTAAAAGGGAACAAACAGTGTACTGGCCAGCGCGAATTGATGTAAAGCCCGCGAAGAAAATGTGGGCGCGAGCGTCCCGCTCGTGTGGGGCCGGAAAAAGCCCGGACAGATCGCCCAGGCTGCGCATCACATTACGGGTCAATCGCGCAATTTCTGAACCCCGGGAACAGTCATTGCCGCTGCCGCACGAGCGGGGCGCTCGGGCCCACATTCTGCTAACGGCTCGAATACCGGTCGCGCAATACGGTCTGGCGACTCGTCATCGGCACTGGCCGCCCTTCGATAAAAACTTTCTTCACGTCGGTCTTGACGTCAAGCGGATCGCCATCGGCCACTACCACGTTGGCTTTTTTGCCGACATCGAGCGAGCCCAACTGGTCGGCCACGCCCCATATCTCCGCAGGATTCAAGGTGAGCGCCTTCAGCGCCTCGTCATGGGGCAGGCCGAAGGCGGTGGCATAGCCCGCTGCGTAAGGCAGATTGCGTACCGCGTGCGCATCGTATGACGCGAATGCAATTTTCACTCCGCGCTTGTAGAGTTCTGCCGGCAACCTGTACACGGCGTCATAGCGTTCGTAATTTTGCGGGTCTTCGTAAATAGGCCCAACGATGACCGGCACTTTCAGGCTGGCAACGTAATCGAGCACGGGTTGCGAATGGCTGATCTGATTTAGCACGAATTTCAGGTTGAATTGCCTGGCCAGCCCGACCGCGGTTTGGAGATCACTGGGCCCTTGCGCCGCCAGCACCACCGGCTTCTTGCCCTGCAGGTAGGGCAGCAAAGCTTCCAGCTTTAAATCGCGTTTGGGAGGCGAAGGCGGCCCTTTCTTGTCATCAGGCCTGGCGGCCGCGTCGGATTTCTTCTTCTCATAATCCTCCCAGCGCTGGGAATAATCCTGCGCATCCATGAAGGCCTGGCGCAGCTGCGCCGCCATACCCATCCGGGTCTCGGGAAACTTTCGCTTTTCCCAGGATTCGTTCCGCCGCTGCGCCCCGGTAAAGTTCAGAGGCATGGCGATGTCGCGCACCAGAAGCATGTCGGTGGCCGATTTACCATCGAGTTGTATGAACGCATCCTGGCCGGGGAGCGTGTCCTGGCTTTGCGGGGAAACGATCGCATTGGTGATGCCGTTCAGCCGCGCTACGGGAATCAGCTCAGACTCCGCGTGGAAAGCATCCGACACGTGCATGTGCGGCATGATCTCATCGCTGGTTTCGATCAGATCATTGGTGCTGCTTTCGGCGGAAATTTCGGTCAAGCCCAGATAACTTTCGGAATCGATCAGCCCGGGGTAAACCGTCATGCCGGTGACATCAACGACTTCGGCGTCCTTGGGAATCTTCATCGAGCTCGCCGCGCCGAGCGCGGTAATCTTGCCGCCAGACATGACGAGTATGCCGTTTTCAATTTCTCCGTGTGACACCGTAAGCAGCTTGCCGCCTTTGAGGACGAGCGTTTTCTGCTGTGCCGCCGCGGTCCCCGTAAGCAGACCAAGCGCAACAGCAAGGAGCAGTTGAGCAACCATGAACCACCCGCGACCGACGCCTGGTTTCCCCATCATTCGCCCTCCCTGTAGTGCGGCATGCCGAAACCCGGCAGCGAGCGGTCAAAGTACACGTCGCCGTCAATCAGCACCTTGCTAGGCACGCCGAAGCTAGAGAGGGGATAACCATCCCAGATCACCAGGTCGGCATCTTTGCCCACTTCGATGGATCCGACACGATCTTCAACACCGATGATCCACGCCGGATTCAGGGTAATCATTTTGAGCGCCTCTTCCTCGGTGGCGCCGCCGTAGCGCATGGTCTTGGCGGCTTCCTGGTTCAGGCGGCGGGCAAAATCTTCCGAATCGCTCTTGATGGCCACACGGACTCCCTTGCGCATCGAGAGCACCGCGTTCCATGGAATCGCGTCCCACGCCTCCTGCTTGAAACCCCACCAATCGGAGAAGGTGGCGATGGCAACGCCCTGCGCGGCCAGATCGTCCGCGACCTTGTAAGCTTCGAGGGCATGATGGAAGGCCCGCACCTTGTATCCAAATTCTTTCGCCATGGCCATTTCGGTCAGCAGTTCGTCGGCACGATAGCAATGAATCTGCACCAGAACCTTGCCGCGCAAAACATCGGCCAGCGCCTCGAGCTTAAGGTCGTGTTTGGGAGCCTTGGCGTCTTTATCGCCGCGTTTCACTTTGGCGTCGTAGTCGTCCCACTCGCGCATGTAATCCTGCGCTTCCACCAGCGCCGCGCGCTGCACCGCAAAATTCCCCATGCGAGTTGAAGGCAACTGGTCTCTGGCTCCGTAAACCCGCTTTGGATTTTCGCCGCTGGCGAATTTGATGGAACGGGGCGCGCCGGGGAACAACATCGCATCCCGGCTGGCTCCGTATTTGTGCTTGATCACTACAGCTTGCCCGCCAATCATGTTGGCCGACCCATGCAGCAGCAGCGACGTGGTGACGCCGCCGGCCAGCCCGTGATAGATCGCCTTGTCCTGGTAATCGAAGGCATCGATCATCATCATCTGCGGCGTGACCGGACTGGTCGCTTCGTTGACGTCATCGTCGAGGGCGATGTGGGAGTGGGAATCGACGATGCCCGGACTGAGATATCTCCCTCCCGCATCGATCACCGTGGCCGTGGGCGGCGCGGATAAATCTTTTCCCACCGCGGCGATCTTGCCTCCCTTGATATACACGCTGCCGTTCTGAATGTTGCCGTGGGTGACGGTCATGACCACCGCATTTTTGATCAGGACTTCGTTCGGAGCAACGGGCGCGGGCGGTTGCTGGGCCAGGATTTGAAATGACGACACTCCGACAATCGCAAGTAGAAATGCTTGAGTGGCTCGGGTCATCGTGACCATTCTCCGATTCCGGAAGCAGCTTCGGGATTCTAAGAGTCGATAGGCGCGGCGTCAATCAGGGCATCGGGGCGACATCGTCTTGAACCTGGCTTCAATTGGTTGAAGGATCTGGCGCGCAGCTTCGCGTGTGTGCTCATGACAGGCCGAGACGCCCGTCGTCCATTTCAAAGCGCGGTATCATCAGCTCATGCGTGCCATTGTGCAGCGAGTCAGCCGGGCTCGGGTCAGCGTCGGCGAGGATGTTGCCGGCGAAATTGCGGGCGGGTTGCTGGTCCTGCTCGGCGTCGGCAAGGAAGACACTGAGGCCTCCGCGGATTATCTGGTTGAGAAGATCGTTGGCCTGCGAATATTTGAAGATGCCGCCGGCAAGATGAATAACGCGGTGGGTGAAGTGGAGGGAAGCGTGCTCGTTGTCTCGCAGTTCACCCTCTACGGGGATGTGCGCCGGGGGAAGCGGCCGTCTTTCGACGCCGCCGGCCCGCCGGAAAAAGCGCGGGAGCTTTACGAATATTTTGTCGCGCGGGTTCGTGCCGCTGGACTGCGCTGCGAAACCGGCAGGTTCCAGGAGACGATGCAGGTGGAACTGGTCAACGACGGGCCGGTGACGATTCTGCTGGATTCATCGAAAGCATTCTAGGGGAGCACTCTCCGCCGGGAGCCTGGCGAATCCTTCGCCTCCGTCTGCTGCGAGGACCTAGGTCAGCTGGCAGCCAGGTCTGCAATGCGCACGGCGTCGGCGCAGGCGCGTACATCGTGCGTGCGAAGAATGTGAGCACCCTTCATGATGGCGACGGTCTCCGCCGCCAGAGTTCCGAACAGGCGGTCTGCAATGGGAGGCTCGGCTCCGTTGCGCGCCAGAGCCCGACCGATGAAGGATTTTCGCGACACCCCGACCAGCAGCGGGAAGTGGAGTTGATGGAATTCCTCAAAACGCCTCAACAGCGGATAGTTCTCCTCACGATTTTTGCCGAAGCCGAAGCCAGGGTCGACCACAATGCGTTCGCGTTTCATGCCCGCCATCACCGCCGCTTCCGAGCGCTCCCGCAATTCGCGTTTGACCACGGTGACGACATCTGACAGGGGCGGCAGCGTCTTCCACTCCTGAGGTTGCCCGCGCATGTGCATCATCACGGCGCCGCACTTGAGTTCGGCCAGCGTCTTTGTCATTTGCGGGTCCCAGAGAAACCCGCTGACGTCGTTGACGATCTCCGCTCCGGCTCTGGCTGCGGCACGCGCCACGCCGGCCTTGTAGGTATCCACCGAGATGATCGCCTGGGGACTTTTCTGCCGGAGTGCGGAAATTACCGGAACCACGCGCTCCAGTTCTTCCTCCTCCGTCACCCCAGGTTCGGCTGTGGGCCCGGCCTTGGAGCCGGGGCGGGTGGATTCCCCGCCGATGTCGATGATGTCGGCGCCATCCTGCAGCATCTTGAGCGCGTGTTCGACCGCGCGGTCACGATCAAACTGCGCTCCGCCGTCGGAAAATGAATCCGGAGTGACGTTGACGACTCCCATGATTAGGGTTCGCTTTCCCAACGTCAAAGCTCGGGACCCGATCTGCCACGCGAAGACAGGGCGCATAGCAGCGATTCTAATCCCAGGGACAAGTGTGTGGGGGCGGACACTCTTGTCCGTCGCTTTTGTCTTTGATCTTTTGTCTTTGAATTCTGCAGTAACGATCTCCTATACCCGGCGATGTACAATTCACCATGCGCCGCACGCGGCTGTTTCCGCAGATTGCATTGTGCCTCCTGCTGTTGACACAACTGCAGGCAGCGTCGCGCAAGCCGCTCGAAAAGCGTATTGCCGCAGTTCTCGACGCTTCCGATCTGGCGCACGGTTTCTGGGGCATTGAAGTGGTTTCGCTCTCCTCCGGCCGGGTTCTGTACAGCCGTGACGCGGAGAAGCTCTTTACTCCCGCCTCCAACACCAAGCTGTTTACCACCGCCGCGGCCATGGCGCTGATTGGGCCCGACTACAGCTTCCGCACAACCGTCGAGACCAACGGCACTCTCGATACACACGGCCGCCTCACCGGAGACCTGATGCTGGTGGGCCGAGGCGATCCCAATCTTTCAGGACGCGAACTGCCGTACGCCCTGCACACCCAGCGCAACGACCATCCCATTCGCGTGCTCGAACAACTGGCGGATACGCTGGCACAAAAAGGAGTGAAGTATATCGACGGCGACATCATCGCCGACGACTCGTATTTCGCTTTCGAACGTTACGGCGAAGGCTGGAGCCAGGATGACCTGGTATGGGCTGACGGCGCTCCGGTTTCCGCCCTCACCATCAATGACAACGTCATTTTCGTCAGCATTCTGCCGGCCGACCGCGCCGGCGACCGCGCGTTCGTCAGCATCACTCCGTTCGCGGACTACTACCGCATCGACAATCGCATCATGACGACGCCCGCCGGCACCGGGCGGAAGATTTTCATCAATCGCGAACCCGGAGCCACGGTGTTGACGCTCTGGGGCAACATGCCGCTGGGCGATTCGGGAGCGAATGAGGCACTCGCCATTGAAGATCCCGCGGAATTTGCCGCCGAACTGTTCCGGCATCTGCTGGAGACACGAGGCATCGCGGTGTACGGCAGGCAGAAGACGCGGCACACCGAGCTGTCGAGCCTGGCGACCCTCACGGTCACGGCCTCGGCCGCTCCGCGCGGAGGCGACGAGGCTCAACGCGAATTGGAAACCCGGCCCCTGGTGCTTGCCAGTTACAACTCCGGGCCGCTGATCGACGACGTTCGGGTCATCAATAAAGTCAGCCAGAATCTGCATGCGGAAATTCTGCTCCGCCTCCTGGGCCGCGAAAAGGGGACTGCGGGCACGGTCGAGGGCGGACTTGAAGTGCTGCGAGGATTTCTGAACCAGGCCGGCATCAGCAGCGATCAATACGCTTTCTATGACGGGTCGGGACTTTCGCGGCAGAACCTGGTAACGCCGCACACCGTGGTTCAATTGCTGAGCTACGCGGACTCGCAGCCCTGGGGCGCCAGCTTCCGCGATACTCTACCGCTTTCCGGGACCGACGGTTCGCTCTCGAATCGTTTCAAGGATGTGGATGCACAAGGCCGCGTGCACGCGAAAACCGGCTCGCTCAGCGGAGTTAAGACCCTGTCCGGCTATGCCACTACTAGTCACGGCGACCGGGTGGCATTTTCCATCTTGTCGAACAATTTCAACCTGCCTGAGAAGCGCATCAACGACACGATCGACAGTATCGTCGGCGAAATCCTGAGCGACGATATTCGAAAAGACGTTAATCGAAAAGACGACAAGCCAAGACAAGCCAAGCGAAAATAAGCGCAGACCGAAGAAATAATCGGAGCGTCTATCTGGGCCGGCGGCGGGAGTGGCGCGTCCTCATGGGATGGGCGGCGCCGGGCCCGGTTCCGGTTGGCGGCTTGCGCATCCCGTCCAGCAGATCCTTCAGGACGACAGCATTGTTGTGCTGCTCATTTTTCGACGCGAACAGAAGAGTAAGGTTTTTTTTGCTGCGCGCCAGCCCGTAGAGCTTGTCGAGGCCCGCCGCGGCCTCGGGCAGCGATAACTCCTTGAGGTAGCGCTTGCGGAATTGCAGCCAGCGTTCGGGATGGGCGTGAAACCAGTGGCGCAACTCGTCGGAGGGAGCGAGGTCGCGCAGCCAGTCATCCAGCGCGGCGCTGGCTTTGCCAAGCCCGCGAGGCCACAGCGCGTCCACCAGAACGCGGTAGCCATCACCCCGCGCGCGCTTCTCGTAAGCTCGCTTGATCCTCACCCGATTGCCGGCCGCAGTGGTGCGCATTGCTCTACTATTGTACTTGCGCGGCGCAGGTTGTGGAGGCGCGGTATCTCAGATGCGAGGAGCGGGACGAGGGAAATGATAGGACCATCGTTGTCCGGAATTCGCTCTCCGATTTGCCGCCTGTTATTTTTCGAAAAACGCTTTTGGCTTGCCCTGGCGCTCGGGGTTACCGCTCTCGTTGCATGCACCGGCTGCGATGTGGAGCGGCGTAAGAGCGACGCTGAATTGGGGCTGAATGCGCAGCAGGCCGCGGGCCGGCGTCTCTACGACCAATATTGCGATCGCTGTCACGAACCTTATTCGTCCCGCGACAAGAAGGGGCGCAGCTTGCAGGGAGTTTTCAAGAAACAGTTTTTGCCGCAAAGCGGAATGCCCGCCAACGATGAGCGTGTCGGAGAGATGATTCTCACCGGCCGCAACATGATGCCCGCCTTCGGCCAGGTAATGTCACAAGAGCAGGTGCGTAGCGTGCTGGCCTATCTGCATACTCTGTAATCAGCAACCGGCCACGTAGGGGCGGGTGCCCTCACCCGCCCGGCCGAGCGTAAGCTCCGCGGGTTTTGTAGTTCTGCTGCAGCCGGTGCGTATCCGAATTTCTGGCGAGCTTGCGCTCGCCTCCCCGGACGAGGACGTCCGGGGCTAGGTGGTTTGTGGCTACGTGGTTTGTGGCGACGTGGTTTGTGGGAACTGCCCTTCATCACCTGGGCACGTTTGACTTCAGCGAGGTGAGCTAGTAAATTTTTGCAACCACATCAGTTTTGTTCTTTCACAATTTCTTTGGTTCGCGCACCCTCGTCCTGCTGACGAGGAGGGAAGCGGGTGAAAATCCCGCGCTGCCGCGCAACTGTAAGCGAGGAAATCGCAGCCGGTCACTGGGGAAACCCGGGAAGGCCGGTTGTATTCGTCGGACATTTGAGGACTGGGAATTTCGTCAGTTCGCACTCGTCCTTACTCGCAAGCCAGGAGACCGGCGTGAACCGTCCACACCAACCCCTTTCGCGTGACAAAGGAGGAGTGCATGCGGTTCTTTGGAATTTTTATCTCTCTCATCGTCCTGCTGGCCGCGGCTTCGGCCGCAGAAATTAAACTAACAATTATCGATCCGCGCTCGGCTGTGGTCGCGGGAGCGCAAGTCGAATTGCTCCGCCCGGATTCGTCAACTCCGGCTGCCATTCAGATTAGTTCTCCCGAGGGGCAGGTTGTGTTTCGAGGAACCGACATTGCGCCTTACCGAGCCCTCATCCTGGCCGCGGGTTTCGCGGTCGAAACCGCGGACATTTCTCCCTCCAACCAGGAAGTCACTGTGAGACTTCGACTGGCTCCGGCCGCCGAAACAGTTACGGTAAGCGCCACACGGACTCTCGTGCCCAGCAGTGTGGCCGGGGCAGACGTCGAAAGTCTCAGCGCCGGCGAACTGGAAGTGATGCGGCCGGTGGCGGCCGATGATGCCTTGCATTTTCTTCCGGGCGCGGTGGTGAGTACGGCGGGACAGCGGGGCGGACTCTCGTCTTTGTTCGTGCGGGGCGGCGAATCCACCTATAACAAAGTGATTGTGGACAGTGTTCCGATCAACGATCCGGGCGGAATATTCGATTTTGGCGTGCTCCCGCTGAGCGGAGCCGACCGCATGGAATTTGTTCGCGGCTCACAAAGCACTCTTTACGGCTCTGACGCCATGACCAGCGTCGTTCGAGTCTTCACCCGCACCGGCAGCACGCCCCTTCCTGAACTGCGTTTCGGCGCGGACGGTGGAAACTTCGGAACCGCCAACGGATACGCCAGCCTGGCCGGGGCGCGCGGACTGTTCGACTACAACCTGTTCGCGGATCAGTTCAATACCATGGGCCAGGGCCCGAACGATGATTATTCAAATTCCCTGCAGGGCGGGAATGTTGGAGTGAAGTTGACGGACTGGGCGGCGCTGCGATTGCGGGCTCGGCACTCGAACAGCGTCACCGGAGTGCAAAGCGCCTGGAATTTCAACGGAGACCCGATCCTGCCTCCGGACCTCGACCAGCGCGCGCGGCAAAATAATCTGCTGGCCAGCGCGGAGCTGGCAATCAGCGGGCCTTCGCGCTGGCAGCACCACATCACCGGCTTTGAGTACGCGCTGCATCGGACCAATATTCAACCTGTCAACCAGCCAGGTCGGGTGGATCCTTTCGGCGATGAGATTGACACTCCTTTTCATGCCATTACCGACATCAACCGCGCCGGATTCGATTATCAGGGCGACTACACGGAACGGAGCTGGGCGCAAACTACCGTGGGCTATGAGTTCGAGGATGAAAACGGGACCACGGGCAGCCTTCCCGATTCGCTCAGTCACGGGGTTCGCTTAAATCATGCGGTTTACGGACAACAGGTCTTGACGCTCGGACGGCTTTCCGTGGTGGCCGGGGCACGTTACGTGCATAACGAGAGCTTCGGTAACAGAGTTGTGCCGCGAGTGGCGCTGGGCTTCACGGCGTTCCGGGGCGGAGAGTTCTTTTCGGGCACGCGCTTCCGCTTTAGTTATGCCACCGGAATCAAGGAGCCCAGCTTCGCCCAGTCTTTCGGAAACGGCGGCGGCTTTCCCGTAATCCCAAACCCCGATCTCAAGCCCGAGCAGGCGCGCTCGTTCGAGACTGGCGTAGAGCAAAAGTTTTCCCGCGACTACTCGTTCACCGCTACCTATTTCAACGGCCTGTTTCGAGACAAGATCGATTTCAATTTCCTGACCGGCGCAGCCTGTCCGCCGCCCAGCGGCGCTTGCGGGCAGTACATCAATGTCAACGAGGCATTGGCGCATGGCGCGGAGATGGAATTTCACGGGCGCCCGATGGCGAAGCTGTCGCTCGATGGCTCGTACACCTACACTTCCACGCAAATTCTGGCGCAGCCCTTTGCCTTCGATCCCTTGCTGGCGCCAGGACAACCGCTGATCCGGCGTCCGAAGCATTCGGGGACTTTGCTGCTGACTTACCTGAGCAGCCGGTGGGGCGCGAATCTGGGCGGAAGTTTCGTTGGGCGGCGCGCCGATTCGGACTTCCTTGGCTACGGAATCGATCATGCCGCCGGCTACGCGCGCGTCGATCTCGGCGGGTGGTATGCGCTAACCTCGCGGATCACGGGCTATGTGAATCTCGAGAATGCCTTCGACAAGGCGTATCAGGAGGTCGTCGGATATCCGGCCCTGGGAGCAAACGTCCGGGCCGGAGTACGCTTCAGAATCGGCGGAGACTAGCGGGTGGTGCGCGGTGGGGTTGTCGCCTTGTATGGTCAGACCCGACTGCAGCAGGTCTGTCGACTATCTGTGACGGACACGCCTGACGGACCTGACTGCGGGCTGCGGGCATTCCTCGGCTTCGCCGTCGAAGGGGACGGCCAGGGGCAATGGGGCGGCCGACCTGGAGCCTTGATACTTGCTCCGGGCTGCCATAAGTTTCCCCAGCTCCTCGCTGCCCAGCGGCTGTTGCCGCCCCAGCAGATGCGTGACCAGCGCGATCTGGGCAAAATGCTCGACCGTTTCCATCTTCATATATGCCTGATGGAGGTCACCGCCGTACGCGACCACGCCGTGGTTCGACATCAGTATGGCGTCATATTGAGGAATCAGCGGCTCGAGCGCAGCCGTAAGCTCAGGCGTTCCGGGCGTGCCATATTTCGCCAGCGGGATGGAGCCAAGCCCGATCACCACTTCGCACACCAAAGGCTGGTTCAGCGGCATACCTGCAGCCGCGAAGCCCGTAGCTGTGGGCGGATGTGCATGCACAACGCCTTGCACGTCTGGCCGCAGCTTGTAGATCAGAAGGTGCATGGCTATCTCGCTCGAAACACAGCGCCGGCCCTCGACGCGGCGGCCTTCCATATCAACGATAACCATGTCCGATGGCTTCATCATGCCTTTGCACATGGCGGTCGGGGTGGCCAGGATGCGCCGCTCATCGAGCCGCACCGAGAGGTTGCCATCCATGGCAGCCACGTAGCCGCGCTCGTGCAGGGACCTGCCGAAGAGAGTAATTTCGCGCCGGTATTGACGTTCACTGGGCATCGTCTGGGCAGGCACTGCCGCAGGTTGCGGCTGATTCGGCGTATGTTAAACCAAGCGATGGATGGTTACAACGCTGTTTACACACAATTACATCACGGATTGAGCAGTTTCCTCAGGAAACGCGCCTCACTCCTATAATCGAGCGGCGTGCTGGTTTCCGATTTCAATTATTCACTTCCCGAAGAACTCATCGCCCAGGAGCCGCTCCCGGATCGTGCGGGTTCGCGGCTGCTCCATCTGAATCGTATTTCCGGCATCCCGCACGATCGCCAGTTCCGCAATTTTCCTGACCTGCTCAGAAGCGATGACCTGGTCGTGTTCAATAACACGCGTGTCTTTCCGGCCCGGCTCTACGGCAGGCGGGCCGGCTTGAATGCGCAGGCCATCAGCGCCGGTAATCCGGCCACACATGGTTTTCTGCGCGGACGAATTGAAGTTCTTCTGACCCGCCAGCTCGCGTGCGATCCCAACGAATGGGAGTGCCTGGTACGTCCTGGGCGAAAGATCGGAATCGGGGAGCTCCTGTTTTTCGGCGAACACGATGAATTGCAGGCCCAGGTCACGGCCAGAGGGGCATTCGGGGAGCGCCGCATACGGTTCGCCCCAGCGACGGATTTCTTTGCAGAAGTCGAACGCATCGGCCACGTGCCGCTTCCCCCTTATATCGACCGGTCCGACGGCCGCGCCGACCGGGAGAGATATCAAACCATCTATGCCCGCGAAAAAGGCTCGGTAGCCGCCCCCACCGCGGGTCTGCACTTCACCCCGGAAATCATCGGGCGCATGCAGGAGCGAGGTATTCAAACCGTGGAGGTGACGCTGCACGTCGGGCTGGGCACGTTCCAGCCGGTCCGCGAGCAAGAGGTTGAAAAGCACAAGCTGCACCGCGAGGCCTACAGCATTTCTGCGGAAGCGGCTTCGGCAATCAATCACGCCCTGGATGCCGGGCGGAGAATCTTGGCCGTGGGCACCACCACTGTGAGGACACTCGAGTATGCCGCCCGGCAATCGGGACGGGTCACAGCCGGAAGCCGCGATGCCGACATTTTTATTTATCCCGGCTTTGAATTCCGCGTGGTGGGCGCGATGCTCACCAATTTTCACCTGCCACAGTCCACCCTGCTGATGCTGGTGTGCGCTTTTGCGGGACAAACTCGAACCCTCGATGCCTACCGTCACGCGGTGGCCCAGGGCTATCGATTTTATTCGTATGGTGACTGCATGTTCGTGGAATAACGGCGGCAGGCGCGTGAGATATATACTGAGCCTCTGCGGGGTGAACTATGGGAACGCAATCCCTATCCAAGCCGGTTTCAATCGACGACTTTGTAGCCGAGCTGAGAAACTTTCCCGAGTCGGCCTTCAGGCCCATCGATCAGATTATTCAATTCCTGCAGCGCAGGCCGGTTGCGTCTGAAACTCTGGCGCCTTACCTGAACTGGGATCGCCAGCACTACACTCGTAATCTGGTCGATAAGACATCCCTCTACGAACTGGTCGCAATCTGCTGGGAGGTAGGCCAGGCGAGTTCCATACATAACCACCGCGAACAAAATTGCTGGATGGCAGTCCCCGTGGGAAGGCTTCGCGTCGAAAATTACCGCACCGTCTCGCAGAATCTCGAGACCGGCACCTGTGAACTGGCAACTGGCGAGACGGTAGAGATGAATCCGCGGCAGCCCTGTGCCGTGGACCCCGTGGAGCCGGTACACCGCGTTTATAATCCACGCGAATTCAACCAGCGGGCCGTCAGCCTGCATGTTTACTCCCGTCCGTTCGATACCTGCGTGGTCTATTCGCAGGAGCAGGGCACTTGCGGCGTGATTAAATTGCACTATCAGACCGAATACGGCAAACCGGCCAGAGCCAGCAACTAGCCGGCCCAACCGGGAACTCCCAAATCACAACTGTCCTGCTAAACTTAGCCGTTGCCTCCCCGAAAAAAAACTCCGACTTCACCCGCCGAAAACGTTTCTGAGATGAAGCCTGCGCCCAAGCTGGTTGCCACTGACGGGCGCCGCATCTTTCTCATGGACGCGATGTCGTTCATCTTCCGGGCCTACCATGCCATGGCGCGGCAACGCGGCATGACCACCAAAACCGGATTGCCCACCGCGGCTACCTACGTCTTCGTCAACATGCTGCGCAAGTTGCGCGAGGACTTCTCGCCCGAATATCTGGCGGCGGTTTTCGATGTGGCTGCGCCCACTTTCCGCGATCAGGAGGCGGAGGCCATCACCACTGTCCGCAAGTTTGACCTGAAGACGCAAACATTTCAGGAAATCGAATATCGCGGTTACAAGGCCAATCGCAGCGAGATGCCGGCGGAACTTGTGCAGCAGGTCCCTTACATCCGGCGCGCGCTTGCCGGTTACCGCATTCCCGTCCTCGAACTGTCGGGCTATGAAGCCGATGACGTGATCGGCACCCTGGCCCGCCAGGCCGCCGCGCAGTCATACTTCGTATATGTGGTTTCAAGCGACAAGGACATGCTGCAGCTGGTCAACGACCGCGTGCTGGTGCTCAACCCACCTAAAGATAATCTGATTTGCGACGCTAAAAAAGTTGAAGAGATTCTCGGTGTGCCTCCGGAGCGGGTGGTGGACGTCATGGCTCTGCGCGGGGACTCAGTCGATAACATTCCGGGGGCTCCGGGGATCGGCGACAAGGGTTCGGTCGAGCTGATCAAGCGCTTCGGAACCGTGGAACAGGCCCTCGATCGCGCGGCTGAAGTCGAAAAAAAGTCTTATCGCGAGTCGCTGGAAAACAATCGCGACACCGTGCTGTTCAGCAAGCGCATGGCCACCATCGACTGCAATGTCCCGGTCGATCTCAATGTGGATGCAATGCGTGCCGGCGCTCCCGATCTCGAAGCCTTGCGCGCGTTGTTTACGGAACTCGAGTTTACTTCCCTGCTGAAAGAGTTGCTGCCGGTGGTTGAGGTAACGGAAGCACATTACGCCGAAGCCAGCTCCGCGGCCGATGTGGAAGCCGTGTTGAAGAAGGTTTCTTCGACGAACCCGCTGGCGGTGGCGGTCGAGGCGGAATCCAGCGTCATCGCGGATGAGGACGACGAGGACTTGGGAGATCCTCAGGGAAGCATGCTGCCGCTCGCGGCCGTCGTCGAACCATCGGAGCCGGCGAGGAATATCGCTATTTCATCCGCGGCCGGTACGGCGACGACGGTTGCGATGCAGGAATCCGCTGGGGCGCGTTTGCGCTCTGTCCTCGAAGATGAAAGCGTTGAGAAATCCGTTCACGACTACAAGGCGGCGATTCATGTTCTGGAGGCGCAAGGCATCGTCCTGCGCGGCGTGCGGCACGATCCCATGTTGTATTCCTATCTGCTCGATCCGACCTATTCCTCGCATCGCCTGGCCGAAGTGGCGCTGCGCCGTTTCAATCTCAAGCTGGGGGGCACGCTGGCGGAATCGGCTGACGTCGCCGGACGATTTGCCAGGGCGCTCCAACCTGAAGTCGAGCAGGCGGGTTTGCTGAAGTTATACGACGAGATTGATTTGCCGCTGGTGCGAGTGCTGGCCGGCATGGAGCAGGCTGGAGTCAAGATCGATCGCAAAGTTCTGGAAGAGATGTCATCCCGGCTGGAGCGGGAAGTTGAAGCTAAAGGAAACGAAATCTGCGAACAGGCCGGGTGCCGTTTCAACATCAACTCTCCGAAGCAACTGGGGGATGTTCTCTTCAACAAGATGAATTTGCCCAAGCCGGTGAAGTACGGTAAAGGCAAAACCATCTCCACCGCCGTGGACGTGCTCGAGCAGCTTGCCCTCACCCACGATATTGCGCGCCTGGTGCTCGAATACCGCCAGCTTTCAAAACTTAAATCCACGTACGTGGACGCGCTGCCGGCGCTCCTGAATCCCGCCACCGGCCGCCTGCATACCACCTTCGGCCAGACTGGAACGGCAACGGGAAGACTCTCGTCGGCAAATCCCAATCTGCAGAATATTCCGATTCGAACCGAACTCGGGCGCGAGATTCGTGCCGCATTCACCGTGGAACCGGGTCATGTTCTGCTGGCGGCAGACTATTCCCAGATCGAGCTTCGCCTGCTGGCGCACTTCTCGAAAGACCCGTTGCTGGTCGAAGCCTATCGTCGCGGCGACGACATTCACACGCTGACCGCTTCGCAGGTATTCGGAGTGCCGCCGTTGATGGTCACAACCGACCATCGCCGCCAGGCCAAGGTAGTGAACTTCGGCATTGTGTACGGACTGTCGCCATTTGGATTGTCCCAAACCCTGGGGATTGAACCGAGGGAAGCCAAACAGTTCATCGACGCCTATTTTGAAAAATACAAAGGCGTGCGCACCTTCATCGATAAGACTCTGGAGGAAGCTCGCCGCGACCAGAAAGTGACGACACTGTTCGGGCGAGTGCGGCCCATCCCGGACATCAACAGCAAAAATTCTAACCAGCGCGGATTCGCCGAACGCACCGCGGTCAATACGCCATTGCAGGGAACGGCCGCGGATTTGATCAAGATTGCGATGATCCGAATCGATGCCGCTCTGCGCGAACGCGAATTGAAATCGCGGATGACTTTGCAGGTACACGACGAGTTGGTCTTCGAGGTTCCAGAGAGCGAAGTGGAGACCATGCGCACGCTGGTGCGCGAGCAGATGGAAAACGTACATCCATTAACGGTGCCGCTGCTGGTTGAAGTTGGCGTCGGCCAAAACTGGCGAGACCTGGAGTAGGGATCACCAACAGCCATGTAGGGACGGGTCTCCGGCCCGTCCAAGTCGAGCGCAGCTCGACTCGGTTTCTTGTCAGTCTAAGAATCTTTAGATGAAATTCTAAGGATGAAATTCTGGGAATGGCATTCGGGAATGAACTTCAAGCAATGAATTCCGGGATCAACTTCGAGCCACTTACCAAACCTCGCCGAGCTTCGCTCGGCCCGGACGGGTCGGAGACCCGTCCCCACTGGCCAGTGGTGATCACGCTCCCAGTGCGCTTTTGATCGCTCCCGCGATATTCTGGGCCAGCACTTTCATCTTCTCTTCCGATTCAGCTTCGATCATCACGCGCGCCAGAGCTTCGGTTCCCGAGTATCGCACCACAACACGGCCATTTCCGTTCAGTTCGCGTTCGGCTGCATCGATTGCTTTTTGGATTTCCGGCACTTTGGCAAATGGCACTTTCTCGCGCACACGAACATTCTGAATGGTCTGAGGGAAAACTTTGAGATCCCCGACCAGTTCAGCCAGAGGTTTCCCGGTCAGCGCCAGGGTTTCCATCACGCGCAAGGCGGTCAGAAGGCCGTCGCCCGTGGTGGCCTCGCCGTCCCGGAAAATGATGTGCCCGGATTGTTCTCCGCCCAGCACTGCGCCGCTCTTCTGCATTTCTTCGAGCACGTACTTGTCACCGACGTTGGCGCGCAGCAGACGAATCCCCGAATTGCGCAACGCGATTTCAAGTCCCATGTTGGACATCGTGGTCGCCACCACGGTTTCGCCAGGCAGAGCGCCGTGCTCTTTCATGTAACGTGCTGTCATCAGAAGCACAGCATCGCCATTCACCACGCGCCCGCTGGCATCGCAAAAGAGCGCACGGTCGGCATCGCCGTCGAAGGTGACGCCGAGGTCGTATTGCCCCGGCTTCGCTGCCACCGCGCGGGCCACGGTCTCGGGATGCAGGGCGCCGCAAGTTTCATTGATATTTTTCCCGTCCGGATCGCAGCTTTGAAACGTTGCCTGGATACCGCAGAGCCGGAACAACTCAGGCGCCTCGGCGGCGGCCGCGCCATTCGCGCAATCCACCAGCACCCGCAAACGGCTCAAGTCGGCGCGGACACTTTTTGCCAGCCACTCGACATAGGCGCGGCGCAATTCCGACTGCCCCGGCAGGCTCGCACCGGGCGGGAAGGGCGAATCGACATGGGCTTCAGGGTTTTGTAGCAGCGCGAAAATTTCCTGTTCGATGGAGATCTCGTGCGCGTCCGGCAATTTATATCCGTCGCGGGAGAAAACCTTGATGCCGTTGTCGGTCCAGGGATTGTGCGAGGCCGAGATGACCACTCCGGCGGCGTATTTCCGCGAGCGCGCCAGGTAGGCGACGCCCGGAGTGGTGATCACGCCGGCGCTGTGCACTTCGATCCCGCTGGCGTTGAGCCCGTGCGAGACCCGGTCGGCGATCCACGAACTGGATTGCCTCGTGTCCTGCCCGATGACGACACGCCCCGGCCCGCTGGAGCGTTTCAGATCGTGGCCCAGGGCGCGGCCAATCATGTATGTGCTGGCTTGAGTTAAGGGAAATTCGCCGGCAACTCCGCGAATCCCATCGGTGCCGAAAAGTTGTCGCGTCTGGGTTGTCATACTGAATTGAGAGTGCTAGCGCGCACCGGTTTCGGCGGGAGCTTTCTCCATGATAACCGTGACGCGCACCGGATTGGGGTTCATCACCTGCACCAGGGGATCAGAAACGTAAGCATGCCGCACGAACGTGGCCCGGTCCATGGTTCCGCTCGCGTCCACCGGGTCGGTGATGGCGGCATCGACCGCTTCCACCCGTTTGCGCGGCCCGCTGATGGTGATCGCATTGGGCTCGGTCTCAATGTGTCCGATCTGGTAGCCCGCGGCAAAGGTGCCGTAGGCCCGGGGACGCACCGGCACCTGGCGGGAAAGGCGAGTATCAAATGCGACGTGAAACTGGTTTGGGATAACCTGTACCACATCGAGTTCCGAGGGCTGATGGACTTGTTGCATGGTCAGATCGAAGGTGCGTTCCCCCGGCTTCATCCCGCTAAGCTCGATCTCGGCGTAAATATCCGAAGGCTGAAGCCGCCGTATGACCCGCTGCGGACCACGCACTCGAATTTCCGCGCGAGGAACGCTCTCTGAGCTGATTTCCAGATTCTCCGGAATATTGCGAAACTCAATGGGAACTTCAACCGCGATTTCGGCCACCGGATCGCGCGCCACCGCCAGCCACAAGCCCACAGCCAGCGCCAGGGAGAGCAGCTTAATGCCGAAGTTGTGCAGCACGTGGCGACGCAGGAAGTCTTTCATCGCTCGCCTCCGGAACTGTACCGTGAGTCGGCAGCGCGCGTTGCGGAGATTCTAGCGGCTTCGTTCTCGGAGCTCGAACTCTCATCGCCGCCATTCGTAATGGGAGTGGGCAGGGTGGAAGGCGGTACATAGCGGCGCAGCAGCGCTCCGATGCGTTCCCGCAATTGCTCCACGGTTAGGTCGCGCTCGATGGTGCCACTCACAGCGAGGCTGATGGCTCCAGTCTCCTCGGAGACGATGACGGCGATGGCATCAGTCTCTTCCGTCACGCCAATACCGGCGCGGTGCCGGGTGCCCAGTTGAGTCGAGAGAATGGGATTCATGGAAAGCGGCAGAAAGCACGCCGCAGCCGCTATGCGATCCTTCTGCACAATCACTGCGCCATCGTGCAGCGGTGCGCTGGGACGGAAGATCGTGGCCAGCAGGTCGTAGGACAAGCGGGCGTCCAAAGGGACACCGCTTTCGATGTAAGTGCGCAATCCGATTTCGCGCTCGAGCACGATCAGCGCGCCCGTCTGATTCTGGGAGAACAGATTCGCGGCCAGCACGATGTCATCGTAAGCATCGGCTTCCGATGCAGCCGTCCGGCTGCGCAGAAGCCTGCGTCCCAGGCGCGCCAAAGCCTGCCGGATTTCGCCGGCAAAAATTACGATCAGTGCGAATACCGCGTAAGGAAGCAGGGTGCTGATAAGCCAGTTCAGCGTAGTCAGTTCGCCGATGCGGGAAAAGTAAAACACCAGCGCCAGTCCCGCCACGCCTACCAGCATATAGGCGGCGCGCGTGCCCTTAATGAGCGCCAGTAGCTCGTAAATGATGAGGGCGACCAGCAGAATGTCGATGACGGAAATCAGCGACACATGCGGCCACGGTCCTGCCAGATACTTCAACTGCGACCCCTTTCCACAACTGATTCGACTCTAACGGAGGCAAAGCCAATTGTAATCCAGGGTCATATCATTCCGGCTATCTTTATCGAAGTAAAGGCTTTGTAAAGAATTGTGGGGCGGACACTCCTGTCCGCCGCTTTTGAATTTGCCTTTGATTTTGCGGTTAATCTTGCGGCGGGAGAGCAAGTCAAGTTCACGGTCAACATCAGGGTCAAAAGCGGCGGACAGGAGTGTCCGCCCCACACAATTATTCTTGGCGGCTTACCGTTGCGCTCACCGTGCCCTTTGCCAGGCGGGCGGAGATCTGGTCTCCGGCGTTCACTTGAGCCGCGTCTTTCAACAGCACACCTGCGGAATCAAACACCAGAGCGTAGCCGCGATCCAAGATGGCCAGGGGCGAGAGTGCCTCGAGCTGTCCGGTGAATTGATTGAGCCTGCCGTTCTGCCGCAACAACAAAGTACGCGCGGTGGCCACCAGCGCGGCCACGCGGGCATTGAGTTCCTTATGAATTCCGGCGAGCATGGTGCGCACATCGTAATGCCGGACTGCCGCCGAAGCCGCATCCACGCGTCGCCGCTGCTGCTCCAGAATCTGGCGTTCAGCGCGGTCCATGCGATTTTTCAAGTCATCCAGCTTTTGTTGACGCCGGTTGATAACGTCCACCATGCGTCCAAACGCGCCGTGCTGCGCCCGTTCGGTAAGCGCCTGCCTTGCCATCAACAGCCGGTAGCGCATCGCGCGAGCTAGCCGTTGGCGCAGCCCTTCGGACTGGTCCTCCACTTCCTGCCGGGACCGGATGACCAGCTCGGCGGCAGCGGAAGGAGTGGGCGCCCTCAGGTCGGCGACGAAATCAATGATGGTGAAATCGGTCTCGTGGCCCACAGCGGAGATCACTGGAATCTCGGATGAGGCAACCACGCGCGCCAGCGCTTCGTTGTTGAAGGCGGCAAGATCTTCGGCGGAGCCTCCGCCGCGGGCCACGATGATCACGTCAACGCTTCGCGTCTTGTTGAAGTAGCGAATCCCGGTGCTCACTTCAGCTCCGGCCGATTCGCCCTGCACCTGCGCTGGGAAAATCAGGACTCCGGCGGTGTGATGACGGCGCAGCAGAATATTCAGGACGTCGCGCAAGGCCGCGCCCTGCGGCGAAGTCACAATTCCGATCCGGCTCGGCAGCGTGGGAATCGGCTTCTTGCGCGCGGCATCGAACAGCCCTTCCGCTTCGAGCTTCGCCTTCAGTTGCTCGAACGCCACCTGCAGCGCGCCCGCGCCCTTGGGTTCAAGATACTCGGCGGACATCTGCAGTTCGCCGCGATCTTCGTAGATGGTGACCCGCCCGCGCAGCACCACCTGCATTCCATTCTCGGGACGGAAGCGCAGCAGCCGCGCCTGGGAGCGGAACATCACGGCACGAATCTGCGAATTCTGGTCCTTCAAAGTGAAATAGAGATGGCCGGATTCGTGGGCGCGAAAATTGGAGATCTCGCCCTCCACCCATGTATCGCCGTACTCGCGCTCAATGTGAGTGCGGACCGCCGCGACCAGATCGCGGACAGTCCAAACCCGGCGATCGGGAGGCTTGAAACTAAACCCAAGCTGGTCTGTGGAGGACACTGCAGTGGAGTTTACAACAGCAGCTTATGACTTCTAAGTCGAGGCACGAACCACGTGGGGACAGCCGCCCTCGGCTGTCCGGCGGAGCGGAGCTCCGCATTCTTGATGCAGGCAAAACCCCGTCGAGCTTCGCTAGACTGAACAGCCGATGGCGGCTGTCCCTAGGTGGTTCTAGCTGAAGTCTCTTTCATGACACCCAGAGCCCGACCCATACCGCTCGATGGCGCTTCCCGAATGCAGTTTCGACCGGCTTGTTTGGCGGCATACAAGCCCGCGTCCGCCGCCTTTACCAGCTCCTCGCGAGAATTGCCATGATCGGGACGGGTCGCGACGCCGGCGCTGATCGTGACCGAACGCGGCACTCCGGGGAATTGCCAGCTATCCACCATTCTCCGCAGCTTTTCAGCCACGCCCAGGGCGTGCTGCTGGCTGGTCTGTGAGAGCAAAATGGCAAATTCCTCACCGCCGTAGCGGCAAACCACATCGATTTTTCTCAGCTGCTGAGAGAAAATCGAGGAAACCTGGCGCAAAACCTCATCGCCCAGCAAATGGCCGAATTCGTCGTTCAGCCTTTTGAACTGGTCGATGTCCACCATGATGACGGCCATGCCGGAGTTGAACCGGCGGGCGCGCTCCAACTCCTCCTCGATGCGCAGTTCAAAGTAGCGGCGATTGAAAATTCCGGTCAGGCCATCCAGATAAGCCAGGTGCTTCACCCGTTCCACATAGCGCGCATTCTGAATCGCGGTGGCACAAATATCGGCGACCGATTCGAGAGACTGTATGTCGGTGACGCTGAAAGAACCGGGTTTCGCGCTGTCCAGAACCAGCACACCCAGCGTCTGCCCGAAGGAGACCAGCGGAATGCACATCCGCGAACCAGATTCCAGATAGATGCCGATGAAGTCCGGGTCTGTCTTCACGTCATTCTCGATCACGGTCTTGCTTTCGCGCAGGGCGCGTCCCCACACCCCTGCTCCCGCCGGAACCTTTCCGCCTTCCGGGATGCGCAGCGTGAGGTTGCCATGGTGGGCCTGTAGCACCAGGTCTTCGTCTTCCTTGACCAGCATCGAGACGTGAGAAACTTCGAATGCCTCGCGGATCTTCAGGCAGGCTTTCAAAAGCAGTTCTTTGACGTCCAGTACGACCGTAGTCTCGCGCGCGACCGCGTTGATTGCTTCCAGTTGCAGCGCCCGCCGCTGTTCCTGCGAATACAGCCGGGCATTCTGGAGCGCCATCGAAGCCTGCGTGGAAAACAGGGTCAGCAGGTCAACGGTTTCGGAGTCGAAATGGTTCGGATTTTCGCTGTGGCAATCGAGCACGCCCACCACTTCGTCCCGCACCATGAGCGGAATGGCCAGCTCGGAGCGGGTCTTCTTCCCCCAGGCCTGGTAGCGGCTCTCGTTGGCAAAGTCCGGCACATACAAAGGACGCTTTTTCTGTGCCGCCGCGCCTATAAGCCCGGCGCCGACTTCCACCCGCACGCCTTCGAATCCCGGCTCGCCGCCAATCTGCGACCGCGTACGCAACTGGCCTGTCTCATTGTCCTGCAAGAGGATAGCGACGTTTTGCAGGTGGAAATAATCCCGCGCAATCACCAGAATGCGCTGCAGCACTTCGTCCAGATCGAACGTCGAAAGCACCGCCTGACTGGCGTCGTATAAGATGGCGATTTTTTGCATGATCCCAGCCGGATTGTAACCCGCTCTGGAACGCGCCTGTGGTTCCGAAAGTAACGTGGAAGAAATGGAATTATTTTCAGCAGCCGGCTTTATCGAATCCAGCGGCTCAGCAGTTTGATCGCTGCCAGGGCCGCCAGGCAGAAGGCGGCATCCACCGCCAACCCCCTGTCAGTTCGAAAAGGCACGTGCTGGGCATACGCCGGCAAGTGGGACATAAGAACGAAGTACAGGGCATTTCCCACCAGGACCGCGGCCAGAGCGTGAAGGAAGTTTGACACCGGTATCTCCTGCTAACATCCCTGAGATGCTGGAGTTGTCCACCTCGGTGCAGTACGTAAAAGGCATCGGCCCTCGCCTTGCCGAAGTGCTTTCAGCAAAAGGCATCCGCACCGTGGACGACCTGCTGCATTACCTGCCCTTCCGCTACGAAGACCGCGTGAACCCGCGTGGGATCTCCGAGCTGCGGGTGGGAGAAATGGCGACGGTCATTGCGGAAGTCCGAACTTCGGGCCTGTTCCGCACCCGCCGCATGCCCATTTTTCAGATGACAGCCGGCCAGGGACGGAGCCGCCTGAAATGCATCTGGTTCAATGCCACTTATCTGCGCGACCGGTTCAAGCCCGGGCAGTTGGTGGCCCTTTACGGCAAGGTGGAACAGGAGCGCGGCGGCGAACTGCAACTGGTGCAGCCGCAATTTGAAATCATCGGCGACTCCACCGACGATTCCGGAACCGATGAGGAGAAAGCCGCTGCCTCTCTTGAGGTGGGCAGGATCGTCCCGATTTACGAATCAGCGGGTCAGGGCCGCCTGACTCCGCGGTGGTTCCGGCGGGCCATCCACCATGTTCTGCAGAATCTTGCTCCCCAGGCGACGGATCCGCTGCCCGCAATTGTCCGAAAGCGGATGAGTTTAATTTCCCCCGCGGACGCGCTGCAGCAGGTCCACTGGCCCGATCCCGGCGAAAGCTTTCAAGACCTGCAAGCCTCGCGGACTCCTGCTCACGTGCGGCTGATCTTCGAAGAACTCTTCTTTGTGGAGTTGGGCCTTGAACTCAAGCGGCGTGAGCAAAAGGCGCAGACCGGAATCGCCTTCGCGCTGGAGGATCGCGCCCGCGAGGCGATTAAAAAGATATTGCCCTTCCATCCCACCTCGGCGCAGAAACGGGTACTCAAGGAAATTGCGTCCGACATGGGGGAGCCATTCCCCATGCGGCGCCTGCTGCAGGGCGACGTCGGCTCGGGCAAAACGATTGTGGCCTTCGAGGCCGCCATTATCGCGATGGAAAATGGATACCAGGTCGCGTTGATGGCGCCCACGGAAATCCTGGCTCAACAGCATTATTTTTCCGCCCGCCGAATTCTCGAAAACGCCGGATACCGGATTGTGCTTCTGACCGGTTCGGTCGAAGAAGATCGCAAGCGCGAAATACGCCGCCACATCGGTCAGGGCAACGCCCAGCTGGTGATCGGAACGCACGCTCTGATTGAACAGAAGGTCGAGTTCGCCAGGCTGGGACTGGTGATTGTCGATGAGCAACATCGCTTCGGAGTGATGCAGCGCTTCAAACTGATGAAGAAATCCTCCGACGAAGGAACCACCACGAACCACGCAGGGGCGGACGCCCCCGTCCGCCCAGCCGGGCAAAGCCCAGCACCTCAAAGCTCCGCGCCTCCCGGCGAGCCCGACGTCCTGGTCATGACCGCCACTCCAATCCCGCGCACGCTGGCTCTGACTCTTTATGGCGATCTCGACATCAGCATCCTCGACCAGATGCCGCCCGGCCGCACTCCCATCGTCACGCGCCGCGTCTCCGACGACCGATCGGACGAAGTCTGGCAGTTCGTCGGCAAGCAGGTTGCCGCCGGCCATCAGGCTTATGTGGTGTATCCCGTCATTGAGGAAAATGAAGAGACCGAGTTAAAAGCCGCGCTCAAAATGCACAAGGAGCTGAGCAAGAAGATTTTCCCCGACCGGCGGGTGGAAGTGCTGCATGGCCGCTTGCATTCCGACCAGAAAGAAGACGTGATGCGGCGCTTCCAGAAAGGCGAAGTGGATATTCTGGTCTCGACCACGGTAATCGAAGTGGGAGTCGACGTAGCCAACGCCACCGTGATGGTGATCGAGCACGCAGAGCGCTTCGGGTTGGCCCAGTTGCATCAGCTTCGCGGGCGCATTGGCCGCGGCGCCGCTAAATCTTTTTGCATTCTGATGACGGGCGGAAAAATCTCCGAGGATGGCGAACGCCGTCTCGACGCCATGGTCCGCACCACCGACGGCTTCCAGATCGCCGAGCTCGATCTCGAACTGCGCGGGCCTGGAGAATTTTTCGGCACCCGCCAGGCCGGCATGCCCAGCTTCCAGGTTGCGGATCTGATCCGCGACCGCCAGCTGCTCGAAGTCGCGAAGCGCGAAGCCGCCGCAGTTCTCGCCGGCCCGAATGAAGAAGTATCGCAGGAAGAGATTGACCTGGCTCTGCGGCACATGCGCACCCACTGGCAGAAAACCTACGGCCTGGTCGAAGTGGGATAAGTCCGGCGTAGCCAGTATGGCTTTTGGCTTCCTCCCTGCTGGATGGGATAATCATCCCGGTGCCGACTACTTCCAAAGCCGACCTCTACCGCAAACTTCCATCCGTGGATGAGTTGCTGCAGCGTCCCGCCCTCTCCGCGATCGCCGCCAGAGAGGGGCAGGCCGCGGTGACTGACGCCTCCCGCGCCGTGTTGGCCCGCCTGCGAGGTGAGATTGCAGCCGCGCGGCTGGATGCCGCCGCGGTGGAGCTCGCGCTGGTTGGAATCTCAGCCGCAGTCGAACGGCAAGTTCGGCAATCTTTGAGTTACTCGCTGCGTCCGGTGATCAATGCAACCGGAGTGATCCTGCACACCAACCTGGGACGTGCGCCGCTCTCGGTTTCCGTGCTGGAACATATTCGCGATGCTGCGTCCGGATATTCGAATCTCGAGTTCCATGTGGAGACGGGTGACCGCGGCAAGCGCGATGTCCACGTCGACCGGCTGTTCCGTAAGCTGCTGGATGCGCATGTGGACCGCACACCGTCCGCACCGGCCAGCATCTCGACCATCGTGGTCAACAATAATGCTGCGGCGGTTCTGTTGGCATTGAACACTTTCGCCGAGGGCGCAGAGGTTATCGTTTCACGCGGAGAGCTGGTCGAGATCGGTGGATCGTTCCGAATCCCGGATGTCATGTCGAAGTCGAACGCCATCTTGCGCGAGGTAGGCACCACCAACCGCACGCGGGTGGCCGACTACGAGCGCGCCATCAATGAGAAGACGCGCCTGCTGTTGCGCGTGCATCGCTCCAACTTCGAGATCACGGGATTCACCGAGCAGCCGGCCATCGAAGAACTCGCCGCACTGGCGCGGCAACGAAATATTCCGCTGATGGAAGACCTGGGCAGCGGCGCGCTCTTCGACTTGCGATCGGTTGGAGTCAGTCACGAGCCGGGCGTGCTCGACAGTCTGCGCGCCGGCGCCGATGTGGTCAGCTATAGCGGAGACAAGCTGCTGGGCGGCCCGCAAGCCGGCGTGCTGAGCGGCCGCGCCGATCTGATTGCCCGCATGCGATCAAACTCTCTGTTCCGCGCACTGCGCGTGGACAAGCTGACCTACGCCGCCCTCGAGGCCACCCTGCTGGCCTATGTAAAGAATGATCTCGACTCCATTCCCGTCGCGCGCATGATGCACTTATCCAGGGAAGGAATTGAACGACGCGCGGTGGCGGTCGCGGCCAGAGCCCGATCATCTGCGTTGACGATCGAAATTATTGACGGCGAATCAGTGATCGGCGGCGGCGCCGCGCCCTCGGCGGTACTGCCCACACGCCTGCTCGCTGTCACCGGTGACGGCCTGACTGCCAACGAAATCTCCGCGCGCCTGCGAGCTTCAGATCCGCCCGTCATCGCCCGGGTGGAAGACGGTCGCGTTCTTTTCGATCTGCGGACCGTCTTCCCTGATCAGGACGAGATCGTGATTGCGGCGCTTCGGGCGCTTGGCAGCAAGGTGCGATGAACGTGTGGGACCGGGTCTCTGACCCGGTCGGGCGACCCGAAGGGTCGCAGGTGCGGTCAGTGTTCGAAATCGGTGTTCGAAATCAGGGTTCGAAATCAGGGTTCGAAATTCCGCGGTGCGGCGCACCCCGCCTACAGAATGCAGATTGTTGATTTCAGATGTTCGGCAGTGGCCTGTTTTGGGCACTCCCAGCGGAGCTGAGGCATTCTGGTTTTTGAAGGCTCGATGCCGCCAACCCGCTTGCTCAATCTGCAATCTAAAATCCCGAATCTGAAATTCGAAACTGATCTCCTTGGCGACTCTCTACACCATCGGCCACTCCACCCGCACTCTCGACGAGTTGATTGAAACCCTGCAGGCCCACTCAGTTGCGGCATTGGCCGATATCCGCGCTTTCCCCATGTCGCGGCGCCTCCCTCACTTTAACCGCGAGTCCCTGGAGAAATCCCTGCCTGCGGCGGGAATCGAATATCTGTGGACGAAACAATTGGGCGGGCGCCGCGGGACCATACGCGACGACTCTCCCAACATCGCGTTGCGCAATCCCAGCTTCCGCAACTATGCCGACTACATGCTGACGGGAGAATTCCAGCACGCAGCCGGGGAGCTGGTCCAGCGGGCGGAGAAGACCCGCCTCGCCTACATGTGCGCTGAACGCGTTTATTTCCGCTGCCACCGTATGCTGGTATCGGACTGGATGGTGGCGCATGGCCACGAAGTCTTCCACATTGACGGAGCCGGGCCGGCAAAACCTCACAAGCTGCTCCCCGAGGCGCGCGTGATCGATGGCGAGCTCATATATCGCGGTGATCTTCTTCTGTGACCCAGCTCTCTGAGCTTCTACCATGACCCGGTTCTCTGATCTTCTTCTGTAACCCGGCGGCTCGGGCTCAGCGCCGCGCTACAATCGCTTCATGGCGCCTCGAATTGCCATTCCCGTTCCTCATTCCGCAGATCCCGAGTACGCCGAGCGCGCCTTGCCGCAGTATGTGCAAGCTGTCCTGATGGCGGGCGGCGAGCCAGTGCGTATCCCTCTCGACTTGTCTCCCGCGGAAGTGACGAGGCTGATCGAAAGCTGCCGTGCCGTGGTGTTACCCGGCAGTAAAGCTGACATTGAGCCTGCGAAATACGGCCAGCCGAGAAATTCCATGACGGCACCCGCCGATCCCGGGCGCGATGCGGTGGATGAGCTGCTATTGCGCGACGCCTACCGGCTGCGCAAGCCTGTTCTCGGCATCTGTTACGGTTTACAAATCCTGAATGTGTATCGCGGCGGAACCCTTTTGCAGCACATCGAGTCGCCGGTCAATCACGAGGCAGGCAAGAGCGTGCCCGTTGCGCACAGTGTAGCGGTCGATTCCAGGTCAAAGCTCGGCGAAATTGTGGTTCCAGGCCAGAGCGATGATCAGGTTTCGATCGGAGTGAATTCCAGCCATCATCAATCCGCGGAAGTGATCGGAAAAGGTCTTCGCATTGTGGCTCGATGCGAGCAGGACAAGATCATTGAAGCGATTGAAGGTACATCTCCCGACCATTTTGTTCTGGCAGTGCAATGGCACCCGGAACGCTCGGTCGAAACCGATGGAGGCTCGCGCGCAATCTTCCGCGCGCTGGTGGAAGCGGCAGGCCTGTGATCGTGTGGGCGCGAGCGTCCTAGCTCGTGCGGCAGTGGCAGGAAAGCACGCGGGGAGTGTCGCAGCTGTCCGGTCAAGCAGGGCTCGAAAGAGTTTTGGCCGATACCAAATAGCGGATCTGCGCTCCGCCGGACAGCCCAAGAATGCCCCAGACTGCCCCGAGCGAAGTGGACTGGAAGCTGTCCCCCTGTGGTTCGCGGTGATTCCTGCACGAGCGAGGACGCTCGCGCCCACATCGCCTGCTATTTCCGGGCCTTCTTCTTCTCCAGCAAGACCACGGCATGGGCAATCGCAGCGTGGTCTGTGCCCATGCCTTCGGGCGTCTTGGCTTTCACGCCCACGCAATCCGCAGGGATGCCCAGAAGTTTAGCCACCTGAGTTCGAATCGCAGCGGCGTGCGGGCCAATCTTGGGCGCAGTCAGGATCAATGTCGAATCCAGGTTGACCACCGCATAGCCGGCCGCACGCACCCGCTTCAGGGCTTCCGCCAAAAAAAGAGCGGAGTCGGCGCCCTTCCAGCGCGGATCGGACGGAGAGAAAAGAGAACCAATGTCCGGAGCGGCTACTGCCCCGAGCAGCGCATCCGTGATGGCGTGCAAAAGCACATCTCCATCAGAGTGCCCGCCCAATCCCTTCGAATGCGGCAGCGTGAGGCCACCGATTTTCAGCGGGATGCGTGGTTTGAATTCGTGAGAATCCCAACCGTAGCCTATGCGAGTTTTAGGTTTCAAGTTTCAGGTTTCCAGTCTGGTCGATTCGTCGTTGATCGTTGGTCCTTGGCATGGTCGAAACACCACGACTCCCTACGGCCGTGTGATCCGTATGCCGTTTTATCCGCGGAAATCCGTGGCCGCCTTTACCGTTTCAGGAAAAATTCTGCCAGCTCCATATCAGCTGGCGTGGTGATCTTGATATTTCGCGGCGAGCCCATCACTACGACTACCTCATGTCCCGAGCGTTCGACCAGCGAAGACTCATCTGTGCCTACAAATCCGTCTGCCGAGGCGTCCGCAAAGGCCTTTTTGAGCACGGCGTAACGAAAGCCCTGCGGCGTCTGCGCCATCACCACGCGCTCTCGCGACACCGTGGACGTGATGACTGCGCCTTCGGCGGTGCGTTCTACCTGCTTGATGGTGTCCACGGCCGGCATTCCAGCAATGGCGGCGCCGTGCCGTTTGGCAGCCGCGATCACAGCATGAATTATTTCTTGCGTCACGAAGGGACGCACGGCGTCGTGCACCAGAACAATGTCATCCGGCGCGGCTGAAACCGCGGCCATGGCATTGGCCACCGATTGCTGCCGATTCTCGCCGCCTTCCACCAGTTCGATTTTCTTTCGCGATAGATCGCCGCCCGCCAAGCGTGCTCTGAAATCCTCGATTTCGTTCGTACGCAGGGCGACATAAATTTCAGACACCTCAGGGCTGGCCGCGAACTTGCGCAAGGTGTGAATCAGAATCGGCGTGCCACCCAGCTCAGAGAACTGTTTGGTAGGCGCCGGCTTCCTACCCTTGGCATCGGATACGGGAGCCATGCGTGTCCCCAGACCCGCAGCCGGAATGATGACTACGACCTTCATGGCGGGCTGCAAGTATAAGGGCTGGGGAGCGCGGGTTCAAATGCAGCGGCCGGGAATTTGCCAGGCTAGCAAAGCCGCAGCCGAGGCGGCACGGCTCTCGTTGCATACTGGACAATCCCCCGGCCCCGCGCAAGTTGCTGATAGGTCCTTCGACTACGGAACTGAGAATTGACCATCAAAAAATAAGAGTCCCGAGGTGGTATTGAACCTGTTCGCCTCGGCCAGTAGCTCGCTTTAGACCCTTGCTGACCTGCTTTCGCGGTCCCCTTGCGGGGACGACGGGGCGCGATCTGTGCTTGGGCTCCGGGCTTACCGCCAACCGGAAAAACTGTTCAATGCCTCGGGACTCTATCTTGCCTCTGACGGGTGTTCCTGTTCGCCTCGACCAGCGTTTGGCTATAGACCCTTGCTGACCCTCCCTGGCGCATCTTGCGATGTTTCAGGGTGACCTCGCTTGAGCCCCGGACGCCACACCAACCGGGTAAACTTCAGAACGTGTCAAAGAACGAGGTTGTTTTTACTCTTCTCGTTTTTATAGTCAATAAAAAATGCCGCGATTTATCTCGTTTGCCTGCAATGGAGTGCAGCCTCTCCACAAGGCTGTGACCGAATTTGGTGCAACGATGCGCGCGTCCTGATTTCGGTCTCATGGAAGATCGCTATTTATCGGACGAATCCCATCGGTCAGACTGATTTCCGCCCGACACTGTCATTGTTGACAGTGTGAAAATTTGCGCAACAATCAATTGTGGCGCGGGTCTTCGGAAACCCCGCTGTGAGGCTATGCCTCAATAGCCTGGCTGCCTGCACAAGGCCCGCCGCGTCTGGCTGAGTTGCGGGAGGGAAGCGACACGCGGCCTTGTGTGTCGGGACGGGCACTTAGCATGAACGCCAGTTGGCATTACAATCGCCCGCGGGGAGGGAACGCAGATGATATTCAACGATCCTCATGGTCACGTGATTGACGCCAATTCCGGTTCTCTGTTGCGGCTTGTGGGAATCGCAGTGGTCGCGTTTTTGGTGGTGATTCTCATCTTCGCCTCGGTCGCCCGGGTGGATTCCGGCCAGGTCGGCGTGCTCACCCTGTTTGGGCGGGTCACTGGAGAGGTGTTGCCGGAAGGGGTTCATCTGATCAATCCCTTCAAGGCCAACCAGGAGCTTTCCATTCGTACCCAGGAGCTTAAGGAATCCGCCAGCGTGCCTTCGAGCGAAGGGCTGGTGATGAACCTGGACACATCCCTCATCTACCACCTCAATCCGGAAAAAGCGGCCGAGGTTTACCAGAAGATCGGCCCCAATTATATGAACGTGCTGGTGGAGCCGAATCTGCGGGCCGCCATCCGTGAAGCCACCGCCTCGCATACGGCCAACGCCTTGTACACCGGCGAGCGCGAAATGGTCGCCAAGCAGATTTATGACCAGCTCACCGAGAAACTGGGACAACGCGGCGTTCTGGTGGAAAGCGTCCTGCTGCGCGACATTCAGTTGCCGGCGACCTTGAAGTCTTCCATCGAATCGAAACAGCAGGCCGAGCAGGAAGCCCTGGCCATGAACTTCCGCCTGCAGAAGGAAACACAGGAGGCGCAGCGCAAGCGCATCGAAGCGGCCGGCATTCGCGACTTCCAGCAGATCGTGGCGCAGGGAATCAGTCCGCAACTGCTGGAGTGGAAGGGCATCGAGGCCACGGAAACTCTGGCGCGAAGCGCGAACGCGAAGGTGGTTGTGATTGGGAATCCAAAGAACGGGTTGCCACTGATTCTGGGACAATGACCTTGGGGCAATGTCTCGGAAAAATGATTCTCGGACAAACGATTCTTAGGACAACGATTCTGGACCTCTAATTTTCGAAAGCGGAGGGCTGGATGCCCTCCGGACAGCCGGCGGGACGCCGGCGCTATCTGTGCATGAGTGATCTTCTTGAGGTTCGGAATCTTGGGGTTGAATTTCCCCGGGCCGGAAGCGGCGGCGGGTTGGTAGCGGTGCGCGATCTTAGCTTCTCGATTGCAGCCGGCCAGGTGCTGGGTCTGGTGGGCGAGTCGGGCTCCGGAAAATCAGTCACTTCACTGGCGCTGATGCGCCTGCTGCCTCCGCACGCGCGGGTGAGCGGTGAGATTGGATTCAGCGACGGCAGCGGCGATCAGCCTTGCGACCTGCTGCAAATTCCCGACGAGGCAATGCGCCCCTTGCGCGGTTCCCGGCTGGCCATGATTTTTCAGGAGCCGATGACCGCATTGAATCCCGTGATGCGTGTGGGCGATCAGATTGCGGAGGCGGTGCTGGCACACCATTCCACGAAAAAAGCCGAAGCCTGGAAGCGAGCGGTAATTGCCATGAGTGAAGTCGGCATCGCCGATTCCGAACGCCGGGCGAGGGACTATCCTCACCAACTCTCGGGAGGAATGCGGCAGCGTGTGATGATTGCCATGGCCATCGTCAACCGCCCTCAGTTGCTTATCGCGGACGAGCCAACTACCGCCCTCGATGTCACCATTCAAGCGCAGATTCTCGAACTGCTGGCCGAACTGCGGGCGAAGTTCGGCTTGACCATGCTGTTTATCTCGCATGACCTGGCGGTGGTTTCGCAGGTCGCCGACCGGGTGGCCGTCATGTATGCCGGCAACCTGGTCGAGCTAGGCTCGAAGCGCGATATATTTCAGGCGCCGGCGCACCCTTACACTCGAGGATTGCTCAATGCCGTGCCCACGCTGAAGACGAATCGCGAGCGGCCGCTCGAGACCATCGAGGGCACGGTGCCTCCACTGCATGCACTTCCGCCGGGATGCCCCTTCGAGCCGCGCTGCGAGTTTCGTATCGAAGATTGCGTGCGCGGCTTGCCCGCTCTGGTGCAGGTTTCGCAGGGGCACTGGGCAAGATGTCCCGTGGTAAACGCATGTGGGGCGGACACTCCTGTCCGCCGCCTTCGACGTTGATGTAGTCCCACCAACCTTGAACCCCATCCTCGCAAACGCAGAAATGCATAGGCATACCGATCGAATTCAAAGGCGACGGACAAGACTGTCCGTCCCACAAAGAGTCGTTTTCAGCCCACAGCCTCGCCCGACAGGTCTATAATCGCCACTTTGTCCGGTGATCTGTGCGCATTCTTCTTTTAAGCGATATTCATAGCAACCTGGAAGCTCTGGAAGCGTCCCTGGCGGCGGCCCCCGAGCACGACATGGTGGTCAACCTCGGCGACATCGTTGGCTACGGCGCCAGTCCGAACGAAGTGATCGAGCGCGCCCGCGCCCTGGGACACATGTTTGTCCGCGGCAATCATGACAAGGCAGCCAGCGGCGCCATGGATCTGAAGGATTTCAATCCGATTGCGGGCCTGGCCGCGCTTTGGACGCGCGACCAACTCAACCCGCAAAACCTGAAATGGCTTCAGGGGCTCCCTCACGGACCCATCCAGACAGGGGAGTTGCCGGCCATCCAGTTCGTGCACGGCTCCCCGGTGGATGAAGACGAGTATGTCGTCACTTTGCGCGACGCTATTGAGCCGCTGCTGACCTCGGCGACGCCCCTGACATTTTTCGGACATACTCATCTGCAGGGCGGCTTCTGTACCAACAACGTGGCCAGTGATTATTTCCGCCCGCAGTACAACACCGTAGGGCAGAGCGAGACCGCGGAGTTTCCGCTCAAAGAGGGCATGCGGTACATGGTGAATCCCGGGTCCGTGGGCCAGCCCCGCGACGGAGACTGGCGCGCCGCCTTCGCCATGTATGACACGGAGGCACGCATCGTGACCTTCTGCCGCGTACCCTACAATCTAAAGCAGGCGCAGGACCGCATCATGGCAGCCAACCTGCCGCAACGGCTGGCCACCCGCCTGGCCGCGGGAAGATAAAGCCTGCCCGATGTAGACTTTCTCGATGCCCTCATATCCGTCACGCAATCTTTTTGCTTCGTCGCAACCCAAAATGCCCGAGCACTACCTGGTCGCTCACAGTGACGGAGGCGCGAGGGGAAATCCCGGGCCTGCCGGCTACGGGGTTGTGATTAAGGACGAAACCGGAAAAAAAATTGCCGCCCTCAGTCGGTATCTTGGCCACCAAACCAACAATTTTGCGGAGTACCAGGGCCTGATCGCGGCGCTCGAGTATGCCACTGAGCATGGCCCCAGGGCCCTGAAACTAGTGAGCGATTCGGAGTTGCTGGTGCGGCAGATCAAGGGAATCTACAAGGTCAAGAATTCAACCTTGCAGGAACTACACGCCCGGGCCAAGGAATTGATCGCGCAATTAGACTGGTTCTCCATCGACCACGCCATGCGTGAACACAATCGCGACGCGGACGAGTTGGCGAACGCCGCCATGGATAAAGGCATGGGCCGGAGCAACACATTGCAGTCCATCACCCCAGGACACGTGGCCGCGAGCGGCCCGCCGGCGGGGGCGACGGCCAGTCCACAGGAGTTTGAAGGGGTAGTGAAAGAAGGAGTGATCAGGCTGCAGGGCGGTCAACTGCCGGACGGAACCCGCGTGCAAGTGCGGGTAAAAAAATAATTTTGCCGGCGAGATCGGGTCCCCGACGGGCAGGACACCCGTCCCAGATTAAAGTTCTTACGCGCGTCCTTTTTTGGCTGCGGCTGCGCTCAAAGTCCCGGCCTTCTCCCACGGACGCTTCGGCCGTTCAGCTTTAGGTTTGTCGCGGTCCTTCACGCGATCGTACTGATACGACTCACTCACCGTTCCCAGGGATTCGTTGTACAGGACGGGCATTCCAATGCCTTCCTTTAATTCTTCCGTGAATTGCTGCAGCGCCTTCAGATGATCGGCCGTGGCTGGGACTTCCGTCTTGGCGGTTTTCAGGAACTGCTGGTAACCGCGGTTCACCAGTTTGGAGATCTCGCTGCCGATCAGGTACCCGGGATATGCGAAAATTTTCACGCCCTCATCGCCATCTTTCTGGATGGCCGCGGAAACGCTGTACTTCTTGAGGAATACCCGCCCCTGCGTGCCGGGTGCTTCGATCAGATCGAACCCGTGATCGCGCAGCCAGCTCAACGCGTCCTCATAACTTCGTTGCTCTACGTTAGTTGCCATTTTTTAAGTTTCCAATCTCCAACAATACCCATCAGGCTATTTCATCAGATGCCGATTTTGCGTTAAAGAGTACTTTTATGCGTTCTGGATGGATCGACGCAGCCTCTTTTATAATCCAATCAACCGCCGCGAAAGGGTCAATTCGAGTTCGCGATACATTACGATGGTCACGGCGTCAGTTTGAATCGAATGCGATCACCCTCAACCGGATCCGCCGAAGTGCCTGATTCTTCGACAGCTTCACCTGCGGCCGTCGAAAAGCAGGCGGCGAAGAGCCGGGACAAGCTCGGGCGGAAAAGCCTTGAACTGATTGGCAACACTCCGCTGCTGCGCCTCGATCGTCTGGTTCGCGACCTGCCGGGAATCGAGTTGCTGGGCAAAGCCGAATGGTACAACCCCGGCGGCTCCGTGAAAGACCGCGCCGCATCGAACATCGTCGCTCAAGGTCGCGCCAGCGGAAGGTTCGGACCCGGCAAGACTCTGCTCGACTCCACCAGCGGGAACACTGGTATCGCGTACGCCATGATCGCGGCGGCTGAAGGTTTTCCCGTGACCTTGTGCATGCCCGAAAATGTTTCGGTGGAGCGCAAACGCATCCTGCACGCCTACGGCGCCAACATTATTTACACCGATCCGGCGGACGGTTCCGACGGCGCGATTCGCGTGGCACGCGACCTCTTTGCCAAAGATCCGCAGAAATATTTTTACGCCGACCAGTATTCCAACGACGCCAACTGGCAAGCTCATTACCATGGCACAGCCAATGAAATCTGGCAACAGACGGAAGGGCGCGTAACCCATTTCGTTTCCATGATGGGAACCAGCGGAACCTTTGTCGGCACCACCCGGCGCCTGAAGGAGCTCAATCCGGGCATCCGCTGCATCTCGCTCCAACCCGACTCGCCCTTCCACGGCATCGAAGGCGCCAAAAATATGGCGAGCGCTATCGTCCCTAAAATTTATGACGCGAAGCTGGCCGATGAAGACATCGGCATCTCGACCGAAGAGTCCTACAGCATGGCCAAGCGGCTGGCTCGCGAAGAAGGCCTGCTGGTGGGGATCTCGGCGGCGGCGGCGGTGGTCGGGTGTTTGCAGGTGGCGCGAAAGCTGGGTCAGGGTGAGCGCGCAGTGTTCGTGACCATTCTGTGCGACTCCGGCGATAAATATTTGAGCGAGAGATTTTGGGAAGAAGCCTGAAACCTCTCCCTGTGCAACTGAGAACTAAAAACTGAAAACCGGGAACCGGGTTTCTGCTGGTCACGATTTTCGCTCTGCAGCAGAAGAAATCGCATTTCTCCGCATTCCGTCACTCCGAGGTGATTCGAGTTCGTCATGCTGATGATCCGGCGCAAAGAATACGAAGCAATCAGGCAACACGGTGAGGAAACCTATCCCCACGAATGCTGTGGCGTCTTACTGGGCCAGATGGATCAAGACGCTGTGCGCACGGTGACTTCGGTCGCGCGCGCAGGCAACACGCGCACTGACTCCGCTCACAACCGTTACAACATCGACCCCAGGGAATTGATCCGCATTCAGCGGGAGGGTCGCGAGCGCGGCGAGGACATCATCGGCTTCTATCATTCGCATCCTGACCATCCCGCACAGTGGTCGCAAACCGATCTTGCGGAGGCGCACTGGTTCAGCTGCTCGTACGTGATTACCAGCGTAGAGCAGGGCAAGGCTGTCCTGACCAATTCTTTCGCGCTGGCCGGAAGCCACGAGGACAATAAGCAGTTGGTTGGGGAAAAGATTGAGGTAACGTGACCTGTTGGGCGGACACTTCAATCAACCGCCTCTGACCTAGCAAGCCCCTGGGGCCGATTGACAAGCCTGAAGAGAGTTCGGGTCAAGAGCGGCGGCGGGCGAGGGTGCCCCGCCCTGCATAACCACCGCCCTGAATCTCCTGCCCTTCCTGTGGCATCATGTATAGCCTATGCCCAAGATCCACATCCCTACGCCCCTGCGCCAGTACGCAGGCAAGCAGTCCGCGGTTGAGGTTAAGGCTGCCACCATCGGCGACGCGCTCTCCGATCTCGTCGCGCAGCACCCCGATTTACGCCGGCACCTGTACAACGATGACGGGAAGCTGCGGGCCTTCGTGAATGTGTACCTCAATGACGAAGATGTGCGCTACCTGCAGAAGGAGGCCACGGCGGTAAAGGAGGGTGATAGTATTTCGATTGTGCCTTCCATCGCCGGAGGCCGGTAAGATTGTTGATCTGTGATTGTTGAATGAAAAACAACTCCAATCCGCCATTTCCAGATTGTTGTTGCCCTTCCTGCCGGTAATTCGCTTTATTCCGTTCAACAATCGGCAATAAAAGTCTTAAATGAGGTTCTGATGGCCACCACACTTGAAGTGAAACCGGAAGCAGTCACCCTCAGCAACGACGAAATCCAGCGCTACTCGCGCCACCTCATCATGCCCGAAGTCGGCATGGGAGGGCAGCTCAAGCTGAAGGCTGCGAAGGTTCTTTGCATCGGCGCGGGCGGCCTGGGTTCTCCGCTGGCTTTATACCTGGGCGCCGCAGGCGTGGGCACTCTGGGAATCGTGGACTTCGATGTGGTGGATTACACCAACCTGCAGCGGCAGATCATTCACTCGACCGCCGACGTGGGCCGCAAAAAGCTGGATTCAGCCGCTGAAAAACTGAAGGCCATCAATCCATTCCTGAACATCCGGAAGTTCGACACCCGGTTGTCGAGCGACAACGCGCTTGAACTGTTCCGCGAATTCGACATTATCGCCGACGGCACCGACAACTTTCCCACCCGCTACCTGGTGAATGACGCCTGCGTGATTACCGGCAAGCCCAACGTCTACGGATCGATTTTCCGCTTCGAAGGGCAGGCCAGCGTGTTCGCGACCAAAGAAGGTCCGTGCTACCGCTGCCTCTATCCCGAACCGCCACCGCCCGGACTGGTGCCTTCCTGCGCCGAGGGTGGAGTACTGGGCATTTTGCCCGGCTTGGTCGGCGTGATCCAGGCAACTGAAGTCATCAAGCTGATTCTGGGCAAAGGCGAATCATTGATTGGCCGGCTGCTGCTGATTGACGCGCTGGACATGAAGTTTCGCGAACTCAAGCTGCGCAAGAATGCCGATTGCCCGGTTTGCGGAAGCCATCCCACAATCAAGGAACTGATCGACTACAACGAATTCTGCGGAATTCGCGGTGAGGAGAAGCCCGTGGAAGTACTCGCAGGGGACATTCAGGTGGAAGAACTCAAGAAACGATTGGATGCAGGTGAAAACCTGTTCGTGCTCGACGTTCGCGAGCCCCATGAGTACCAGATCTGCAACCTCGGCGGGCACCTGATTCCCCTGGGCGATCTTCCCAAGCGCGTCAACGAACTCGATTCCAGCCAGGAGATTGTGGCCCACTGCCGCTCCGGAGCGCGCAGCGCCAAGGCAGTAGAATTCCTGCGCCAGGCAGGATTCAAAAAAGTACACAACCTCACCGGCGGAATTTTGGCTTGGGCAGACCGCATCGATCCAAAGATGCCGAAGTACTGATGCCGAAGTATGAGTCGAATGGTTCGAAAAAAGGCGGAGAGTGTTTTCACACTCTCCGCCAATTTTTGTGAAAGCGATTCTGAACTACTTGTTGGTGTCGCCCGATTCTGACTTGGCTGACTCTGCATTGATGGCCAGCGCGAATTTCTTTCCTGAGAAGCGAATCTGATTGATCGACTTGCTGCCATCGCCATTGACGCTGGTCAGCACGGAGTCGCGGTCCGCCGAACGATCGAGATCGACCATGCGGGCAGGCACGGTGGCGACAACAGTCTTGCCGTGCAGAATGTTCAGTTCCACATTCGGTCCGGCGCCATCCCACCTCACGGTATATTCCCCGGCAGCCAATTGCTTTCCATTAATCTTGACCGCATCGTTCACTTCGAGGGAGCCCTTATTGACGGCGAACACGCTGGTAGCCAGCAGCAAAGCTAAGCCCAGTACTAAACTCTTGGAGATTGTGGATACGCTCATTGCACTCCTATTTCTTTCCCGATAACGTCGGGAACCGGTTAGGGCGGCCTGCATTCGGCTGGGCGAAGAAAGTTGCGTTTCAACGTCAAAGGCCTAGAATGCTACCTCGGGGTTAAGCGGAAAGAGTGCGACCGCAAAGGCCGCGCTTTTCTGCTCCGGGGATTGTCCTCACCTGGGCCGCCAAACCGAAAGTGAGCCAATCCCTTTAACCCCTGATTTTCTCGAAACCGGCTCAGTGGTTACTCCCTCAAAGCCCGGTCTCATCGTTTGATACGCACCGCGCAACTGAAAAGTTCCGCTACTACTTTCGCCTGCACTTCCTTGGACGATGATCGCGCGTGGTTGTTAGCAGATTGGCCGCTCGAAAGGGTCAACACCACAACGATTTGTCTTGTGCAGAATGTGAATGGATCTGATGGGAGGGAAAATGCTGGTGCCAGCTTTCAGCGCTGTCATCCTGAGCGCAGCATACGCGTTCGCACGCGAACGCAGATGTGGAGTCGGAGGACCCCTATACGCGAACCGTCGCAGGAAAGACTGGGTTTTTCCGCAGTCGGAGGCGCAAAGTACATCGCTGCAGGCACTCGGGAAGCGGACAGGGGTCCTTCGACCGCTCAGGATGACAGGGCACTTCAGAGAACATCTTCGTTCAACGACTCAGATTCAACGACGCAGGAGTTTTTAAACAACTTTTAATACTACCTTGCCAAAGTTCTTGCGATCTACCAATAACCTGTAAGCTTCGCTGGCTTCTTCCAGTGGAAATTTATGGCCCACCACGGCCCGCAGATGCCCTTGCGAGGCCCACGCTGAAAGTTTCTTCCACGCCAGGTTCATCAGTTCGGGTTTCGCCGACAGAACCGTCAACCACAAACCATGAACGCTGGTGCCTTTCGCATACAGGATGCGCGCGTCCAGATGAGCCGGTTCCCCGGTGGCCGCTCCGTACACGATGACGCGGCCGAAATCTCGCAGGCAGCGCACGCTCTTTGCTGTGTGCTCGCCGCCCAGCATTTCGAACACCGCATCCACTCCCTCGTCTTTCGTCATTTCCATAATCGCTTCTTCGTAATCGCGCTTCTTGTAATTGATTCCATGCTGCAGTCCCAACGTTTTTACTCGCGCCAGTTTTTCTTCCGAAGAGGAAGTTCCGAACATCTCAACGCCCAGCAACTTTCCAATCTGCACCGCGGCCGTCCCCACGCCACCGGCTGCTGCGTGAATAAGAACTCGTGGGACGGCTTGACCTGTAGCCGGCTCCACCAGGCCCGCCTTCCAGAAAGCAAAATAAGCGGTGAAATAATTTACGGGAAATGCCGCACCTTCCTCGGCGCTCCAGTGTTCGGGAACGGGCCAGAGCAATGCCGAGGGGGCGGCGACGAGCTCCGCGAATGCGCCCCACTGCGTGTATCCCATGACGCGCTGCTGGTCGCTGGTGCGGATGCCGGAAAATTCGCGTCCCGCCACCAGCGGCGGTTTGGGGGTGCCGGGGTATCCGCCCTGCGCGCTCATGATGTCGGCGAAGTTGATGCCACCCGCTTCCACCTCGATCAATTCCTGACCTGATGCGGGAACCGGATCGGGGACGGAGCGTACCTCCAGCACCTCGGGACCGCCCATGCGGCTAATAACGAGAGCCTTCATACGAGCAGTTTACCAGCGCATGGTGACCGCAAAAGATTGCAGTTGAGAGGTTTCATTTAGCCGCGCGGATTTTGAGGGCAGGTATATACTCTGCCTAACAAAGTTGGGGTTCCCCGCTTCACATTATGTCCAGGGGATGCAAAACGCGTTTCATATCCAATCATAGGCTCCGCTTGACAGATCGCCGTTATCGATTTTAAGGAGCACCAGTTGCCCAGTGCGGGATCATCGTGCGCGGAAAATCCGGGCGGGTGAGTCCGGGGAGGTCCTTCAGTGGACTTGGTTTTGATACGTTTTTTATTTGTTCTCATCATTACTGCTATTTGTTACCTGACTGATCCGTTCGACTTGCCTGCAAAACTGGATGCGGGAGTCGGCGTGCTCATCGGTGTAACCGTCGTGCT
Source organism: Terriglobia bacterium (assembly GCA_963814725.1). Classification (GTDB taxonomy): domain Bacteria; phylum Acidobacteriota; class Terriglobia; order Terriglobales; family Acidobacteriaceae; genus JAIQFF01. The sequence continues at coordinate 828,807 of CAWFDY010000005.1, read as the reverse complement.
GTTTGAATGGCAATTGCGCCGCGTCAGCCTGAAGCGGCTGATTGGCGCTGCCGTGGGCAGCGTCCTCGGCATCTTCGGCGCCTATCTGTTTTCCCTCGTCATTCGCAACAGCGTCCCTCTGGGACATACCCAGAACTTCCTGCAGATCCTGGTCATGCTCCTTATGGCCTATATCGGAGTGGTGGTCGGAGCCAGCAAGGGCGATCTGCTGAATCTGGCGGCGCTGGGCGGCGTCTTCGGCGGAGAGAAGCAGGGAAAGAAAAGCTACAAAATACTCGACACTAGCGTCATCATCGACGGCCGCATTGCCGACATTGCCGAAACCGGTTTCCTCGACGGCATCATTGTGACTCCGCAGTTCGTGCTGCGCGAACTGCAGCTGGTGGCTGACTCTGCCGACTCGCTAAAGCGGAACCGGGGCCGCCGCGGTCTCGACATTCTGCAACGCCTGCAGAAAGTTGCGTCGCTGCAGATTCAAATCGTGGAAGACGATTTTCCCGCGGTTCGCGAGGTGGATCTGAAACTGATCGAACTGGCCAAGGTGTATGAAGGAAAAATCATCACCAACGACTTCAACCTGAACAAGGTCGCCCAGCTTCAGGGCGTGGCCGTGCTCAATATTAATGAACTGGCGAACTCCCTGAAACCCATTGTCCTTCCCGGCGAAACCATGCGGGTTTTTATTTTAAAAGAAGGCAAGGAGTACAACCAGGGCGTCGCCTATCTCGACGACGGAACCATGGTGGTAGTGGACAACGCAAGAAAGATGATCGGCAAGACCATCGACGTATCCGTCACCTCCGTGCTGCAGACGACTGCCGGTAAAATGATCTTCGGAAAGTGGGACGAGCGCGGCGGCAGCAGAAATGATTCGCGCTCCGGAGGGAGCGCGGTAGCCTCACCGGTGCCCGCCGCATCGACAACCCAGACCGGGGAGCAGAAAAAATCTCACGAAATATTGCTGGAGCGTCCCACGGAGCCTTGAACCATGTGGGGCGGACACTCCTGTCCGCCGCCTTTGATTCTGACTTCCCCTGCTGCAAGACTCACAGTTTACTGACCAACTGACTCACGATCAAAATCAAGTTCAAAGGCGGCGGACAAGAGTGTCCGCCCCACACGGCCTGGCTACAGCGGGATGTTTCCGTGTTTCTTCAGCGGGTTTTTGTCCCGCTTGGTCTCCAGCATGGCCAGCGCCTGAATTAATTTCTTGCGCGTGTCCCGGGGCTGGATGACCGCATCTACAAAGCCCCGCTCCGCCGCCACGTAGGGGTTGGCAAATCGCTCGCGAAACTCTTCAATCTTTTTTTGGCGGACCGCGTCGCGATCTCCAGCCTGTTCCAACTCGCGCTTGAACACGATGTCCACTGCACCCTCTGGCCCCATCACGGCAATCTCCGCTGTCGGCCATGCATAGTTCACGTCGGTGCGAATATGCTTTGACGCCATCACGCAATACGCGCCACCGTAAGCCTTGCGCGTAATGACCGTAATCTTCGGAACCGTGGCTTCTGCATAGGCATACAGAAGCTTGGCGCCATGTTTGATGATGCCGCCATATTCCTGCGTGAGGCCGGGCAGAAATCCGGGAACGTCTTCAAACGTAATCAGCGGGATGTTGAAGCAATCGCAGAAGCGCACGAAGCGCGCTCCTTTAGTGGAAGCATTGATATCGAGCGTGCCGGCAAGAAACCCCGGCTGGTTGGCAACGATCCCGACCGAACGGCCGTTCATCCAGGCGAAGCCCACCACAATATTTTTGGCGTAGTGCTCCTGCACCTCGAAAAAGTAGCCGTCATCGGCGACAGAATGAATCACGTCCTTGATATCGTAGGGCTGGTTCGAGGCGTCCGGCACGATGCGGTCAAGCGCGGCATCGGCCCGATCGATCGGATCCGAACACGGCCGGCGTGGAGGGTCATCGAGATTGTTGGAGGGAAGAAAGCTCAGCAACTCGCGCACCATGGAAAGGCACTCCGCATCGTCGTGCGCCATGAAGTGCGCCACTCCGGAAGTCTCGTTGTGGGTGTGAGCGCCGCCGAGCTGGTCTTTGGTGACCTCCTCGTGCGTGACGGTCTTGATCACGTCCGGCCCGGTGATGAACATGTAGGAAGTTTTTTCGACCATCAGGATAAAATCCGTGATGGCCGGCGAATACACGGCACCGCCGGCGCAGGGCCCCATGATCGCCGAAATCTGCGGCACCACTCCGCTGTACAGCGTGTTGCGCAGGAAAATGTCGGCGTATCCCGCCAGCGAGACCACGCCCTCCTGAATGCGGGCGCCGCCGGAATCATTGAGCCCGATCAGGGGCGCACCCATCTTGGCGGCCAGATCCATGATCTTTACGATCTTGGCGGCGTTAGTTTCTGAGAGCGATCCGCCAAACACAGTGAAGTCCTGGGCAAACACGAACACCAGCCGCCCATCGATGCGTCCATAGCCGGTAATGAAGCCGTCGCCGTAATACTTCTGTTCGGCCATGCCGAAGTCGTTCGAGCGGTGCGTAACCAGCTTGTCGGTCTCTTCGAACGTGCCCTCGTCGAGCAGAAACTCCACCCGCTCGCGGGCCGACATCTTGCCTTCTTTGTGCTGCCGCTCGCGGCGCTGCTGGCCGCCGCCTTCGTTGGCCAGGCTTTCGCGCTTCTTCAGCTCTTCCAGTTTCTGTTCGAGATTCATGGTGAGAGAGTATATGAACGCAGCAACTCGAACCACGTAGGCCCGGACGCCTCGTCCGGGTGGCCGAGCAAAGCTCGGCAGGGAGTCGTTCAGCGTCGCCCTCCAGACGACCGGACAGCCGAGGCGACTGTCCTCACGAGCGGCTGGTAATCAGCAGGCCTTTACTGATCCATGCTGGAACCAATCGGCTGGTAGCGATACTTCTTGCCGTCCCAGAAAGTCGCGGAGGTCATGCGATCGCCACCAGTTTCCTCGGCGTAGATGGCCATCACGGTTTTCTTTTTTACGCTCAGCTTTTTCACCGCAATCTGTTTGAAAGGCAAATTGATGATCACGAACTTCGCCTTCGGAGTCGCGGCTCGCCATGCTTCCGGCCCATCGCCATGGATGACCAGCAGCACCAGTCCGCGCGTCGCCGGATCTTCCGAAGCAAACTGGGTCGTGATCTTGGTGTTTCCGTACCCGAAGAAGGCGTTGTAGGGATCAATCACCGTAAAGTTGTCGTCCGCCTGATCGGTCAACGGATTGGTGCAATGAGCGGCGACGACCAGGTCCTCGACGCCATCGCCGTCGAGATCCGCCTTGAGCTGCGGCGGCCCTGGCATCAGCTTGCAAGTGGAACCAAACTGCTTCTGGATAAAGTCATCATCCACGGTGGACGTCGAAGGCGACGGAGCTTGCTGGGCCAGGGCTAGAAACGAGAGTGCGATCCAGGCTGAAATCAGACGAATACTACGTGAAAACTGCATAGCCTTACCGTACTCCTGTTCGAAAGCGGAGAGTAGAGACAGACTAGATGCGGAGGTACGGACCATTGGGGCCGGGTCTTCGACCCGGCCAGGTCGAGCGAAGCTCGACGAGGGGTGTGTGGTGAAGATGGCGCCTGGCAAAACCCAGCCGAGCTCCGCTCGGCCTGACCGGGTCGGAGACCCGGTCCCACACGGCCTCGGGTGGCTATTTCTTGAAGTGTTCCCAGCCTTGCGGCAGTAGCTCCTGCAAGGCCCCGTCCTTCTCCCGCAAGAAAACCTTTCGTGCCCGCGTCACCACACCAATCTTCCGGACGGCGACACCCGCGATCCGCGACGGGACTATCTTCCGGGGCGGCGCGGTAAACAGCAGCTCGTAGTCTTCCCCGCCGTGCAGGGCAGACTGTCGATCCACCCTTTTCTCCGATTTCCCCACAGTCGCGACCGGAATGGAGCCGGCTTGAATCTCGGCTCCCACTCCACTCTCTTCGCAGATGTGGCCTAGATCGGTGGAAAGCCCATCGCTGATGTCGATCATCGCGGAGGCCAGACGCTTCGCGCGCAAAAACCTGCCTACACCGACTCGCGGCGTGGGATAGAAGTGGCGGACAAAATCCGCCGGCCGAAGCTTTTTCCCGGCGGAGAGTAACCTCAGCGTCGCGGCCGAAGCGCCCAGCTCACCGGTGACATAAATAATGTCCCCGGGGCGAGCTCCAGACCGCAACACCGCCATCCCCCTCGGCACCCCGCCGAGCACCACGATATCTGCCATGACGCCACCCGGAGATTCGGCAGTGTCTCCCCCGGCCAAGGCCACTTTGAAGTCAGCCGTCAACTTCAGCAGACCGCGGAGAAATCCATCCGCCCAGCTTTGAGGGATGCCGCGCGGCAGAGCCAGCGAAAGGAATACCGCCAGCGGATCGCCGCCCATGGCTGCCATATCGCTAAGGCCGCGGACCAGGCACCGATGTCCCACGCTCTCGGACGGGTGCCAGGCTCGCTTGAAATGGACATTCTCCAGGCTGAAATCGGTAGTGACCAAGGCCTGATAACCGCGAGGGATGGCGATCACCGCGCAGTCATCCCCAATGCCGGTTCGGACCGCCGAGCCGCGCTTGGAGCGCCTGCCAGATCGGTCGCGAAGGAGGCGAATCAGCGCTTTCTCGGGGAGCGGCACGGCGCAATCAATATACATCTGCAAGAAACCATGCGGGGCCGAGCCTTCGACCCGCAAGGTCGAGCGCAGCTGGCCCGGATGGGCGCGGAGGGTCCAATTTCCGGGCGCCGATTTTGCCGAACTTGGCTCTCCGCCCCACCGTTCTCGAATCTGACAACGTGCACGTTACCCACGCTCCCAAAGTCACCACCGAGTAATACGTCCTACCGGGCAGGTCTCAGCACCCGGCGTTGGTAAGGCCGGTAGCGTTGACAGGGAGGAACCTACTTTGTTACCGTTGCCAAGTCGTTAGAAGCAGTGTGCATCGAACTAAGTGCTGCATCCAGTAGGGATTGCGGACATCTATTTCGATGAACCCGGTTCCGGTAGGGTTCGGGCATGTAGGCGGCTCTGGTTTCCACAATGGGAAGCTAGCCCGAATTCAGGAGACGATTCGTCGAGTTCCTGATCCACTAACGGAAGGAAAAAATTTGCAGAAACGCTTTTACATACTTTTTGTAGCACCCGGCGAGGACGGTCAGCTGCGGAAGATCCACATCCCTGTCCACTACCTTTATGTGTTCCTGGTAGGGGCGTCGATTGTTGGAGTGAGCCTGACTGGAATCGCCAGCTCGTATCTGCGCATGCTCCTGAAGGTGTCGCACTATAACGAGCTTCGCACCGAGCGCGAAGACCTCAGGAACCGCTATTCGCGTCTGGAGCAGGTGGCTAAGGAGCGGGACATCCAGGTGGCTTCGCTGGGTTCGCTGGCCGGAGAAGTGTCTTCTCTCTACGGCCTGAAGGCAGATCCCAATCTGGTGACGGCTTCTTCTGAAAACGTCGCCGGCTCCCAGGTCATCTCTTCTTTAGACCAGCTGGGCGCACTCAAGACATCGGCTCTGAGCGGGGCCACCATGACCGGCCTTTCTCTCGGACTCACACGCAACGTGACTACGGCCGATTGGCTGCGGGCAAATTCAGCTCCCAACCTTTGGCCGGTTGAAGGCCCGGTAACTGGCTCGTTCGGCGAGCGCATCGATCCATTCAACGGCGAAGGCGCATTTCATAGCGGTATCGATATCGGATCGACCGACGGGCAACCGGTCGTGGCGCCAGCCGATGGCCTGGTCACATTCGCCGATTTCATGGGCGGCTACGGACGAGCCATCATGATCGACCACGGCCACGGCATCACCACCCGCTATGGCCACCTGGCGAACTTTGCAGTGATGACCGGCCAGCATGTACATCGGGGCGACACCATCGGCTTTGTCGGTGAGAGCGGACGCAGCACCGGTCCCCACCTCCACTACGAAGTCCGCATCAACGACACTCCGGTCAATCCTCACAAGTACCTTCGCCTGACGGTGGCGAACGTCGGCGGGTTCTCCGCCGGCAGCTAGTTCCCTGTTTCAAATGTGGGCGCGAGCGTCGCTCGCTCGCTCGCAGCGTCGCTGGTGCAGCCTCGCTGGTGCGGCGTCATGAGTAGCGGGACCGCACGAGCCGTGGACGCTCGCACCTGCACAGTTCATCCAAACGGATTCTCGTCCGCGCTGCGGCCATAAATAACGGGAACCGGGACTTCCAGCAGTCTCAGGTAGACCGATAGCTGACCGCGGTGATGGTACCAGTGATTCAGCATGATCGACCTGAGCACCGCAATCCGCGGCTTGCTCGAGATCAATTTGCCTTTCGACAACAGGCGCCAGCTTGCCGATGCCCGTTGTTCGCTCATGCCCCCAACAAAGTCCTCCGCCGCCCGCAGGCTTTGGTCGTGGGCAGTCTTGATCTCTTCCAGATTTTTGGGTTCCGGCGGATTGAAATTGGCGTTGGCGGTATCAAATTCTTCCAACTGGAGAATCCTTGTAATGCCGCCCGGAATGTTCGCCACGTGAAATGCCAGCTGTCCGAGAGACATCGATTTCGGATGCGGCTTCCACGTGAGCTTGTCGGCAGGAACTCTTTCGAGAACCCGCCTGGTGATGGCAGCCTCTTCACGGATCTCGTCGAGGGTCGGTTCCATTGTCTTGGTCATGGTCGTATCTCCTTAATTTCTTCTCGAAGAAGTTTGACTACGGCAGCCGGTGTGGGGCCGAGCAAAGCTCGGCGGTGGTGCTTGACCGCTCAACGGGGCTTGGCCCGGCTCAACCGGGTCAGAGACCCCATACACTCACCCTCGCCGCTTCTCAGCCCCAGCGATATTCGCTACCGGCAGCAAGCCCTCGCCGTACTTGTCATGGTGGCGAACCCACCCCATCGTATGGGCCAAGCCATCTTCGTCGCGCCCCTTGGGCGTCAGGTCCAGAAAGTTGTAGGTGCCGAGCAGGATGTCGAGTCCGCGCGCGTAGCTGGAGTAAGTGTGAAAGATTTCGCCGGCCTCGTTTTTGTAGAAGACGCTCGCGCCAGGGCCCTCGGTAGAGGGAAAATCCGTCATGTCATAGTTGTAAAGGACCTTCCCCTCGGCCTTCTCCGCTTCTGAGAAGGAGACACGATAGTCAAAGTTGAAGTCGCTTCCGGCTGAGGATACCCACTTGAAGCGCCACCCCATGCGCTTCCTGAAAGCCTCAATCTCGGGCAGCGTAGCTCGTGAAATCACCGCCAGGGTCGTATCACGCTGCGCCAGGTGGACAGCGGCGCCGTCAAAGTGGTCCGCAAGATAGGAGCAGCTGGGGCAGCCCTCTTTCCATCCCGGCCCGAACATGAAGTGATAGACGATCAACTGGCTCCTGCCGGCGAAAAGATCGGCTAAAGTCTCCTCGCCTTTCGAACCCGCGAATGCGTATCGCTTCTCTACCTTCTCCCAGGGCAACTCGCGGCGTTGCCGGCTCAGCTCATCACGCAGCCGCGTGAACTCTTTTTCTTTTTTCAAAAATTCCTTGCGTGCGGCAAGCCACTCAGCTGGTGGCACCACCTTATACGTGTCCGTGTTGCGCATCGTGACAACCATGGTCATTGCTCCTTATTATTTGAACTGCCCGAATCGCTGGTCCTGGCGATTTTTCTGGCAGGAATCACTTTCGCAACCAGGGCGGCAATGCCGCCGGTGGTGATTACGCCGCCCGCCAGCAAGGCCGCGCTCGCCATGCATGCTGGACACATAAAAGTGCCTCCTTAGTTTTGTGGCCGCACGGCTACTGGGAGCGCCCTTCAGCCCGCGCCCGGACAAGAGCGTGCATATTTGTCCAACCGGTCCCGACACCCCGCCTGTGTTCGTCCGTGACGAATCCGAGGGCGGCGTGATGGAACTTGATCAGGGTTCCGCCATTTTCTTCGCTCAGGCGATACTGCACGTTCGAGATGGCTGGATAGGACATGAACAGCGGCCCCGTAATTTCTAGTAAAGTCGGCCGCTTGATGGCCTGCACGTTTCCCCAGAAGTGGCCATTACCATCGCCCAGGTCGCGGTACCAGCGGCCTCCGGGCCAAAGCTCGATCACCATCGGCATGGGCCCTCCCGGAGTCTCGTTGCCTTTACCGAGCTGCTCGACCAATGCCGCAAAAGTTGCATCCAGCGAAGCTTTCACGTGGATTTCCTGGGTGACGTTTAACGTGAGATTTTCGATTCCTGCTGCTGTCTCGATCATTGTTGTTCCTCCATAAATAAGATTTCAGTCAGACTTTGTCCGGTGAGTTGCTCTTGGCCTCGGCCCGTTCCTTGACTCTTAGCAGTTGGTGTTGCCAGAAGCGCTCGAAGGTTTTCGTCCACTCGTGCAGCGGGCGGATTGCCTCGGCGTTGGTTCGATAAAGCATGTGCCTCCCGTTCCGGCGCACCCGCACCAGCCCGACACGCCGCAGCACCCCGAGATGCTTGGACACTGAGGGCTGCTCCAGGCCCAGGCTGGCCACGATCTCCCCCACGGCACGCTCCTGGAGCGCCAGGTAGTTCAGAATTTCCCGCCGGCGCGGCTCTGCGACTGCATTGAAAGCGTCTGAAGTCGTCGCCGCTCGTGCCATGCCTTACATTACATTCCCATATAGGAATATGTCAAGCGGCAAAAACCTTTCGCAGTCCAAGTGAGAAAAGTGCCAGTGCAGAAGCGCGGTCGTTCAGGAAACCAGAAACTAGAAACGGAAAACCAAAAACGTCATTCCGCTGCTTGTTCGATTGCCTTCATGTCCTCGGGCGAGAGCGCAATCCCGGCAGCCTTCAGATTTTCTTCCAGGTGTGCAACCGACGACGTTCCGGGAATCGGTAGGATCACCGGGCTGCGGTGCAGAAGCCATGCCAGCGAGAGTTGAGACACGGTCGCCCCGTGCCGTTTTGCCACGTTATCCAACTTGCCGCCCGGCCGTGCCAGCTTGCCGGCGGCCACGGGGAACCATGGAATGAAGGCAAGGTTATGCTTCTCGCAGTATTGCAGAACGTCCTCGTGCTGCCGGTCGCCGACGTTGTACTGGTTCTGCACGCTGACGATCTCGACAACTTTGCGGGCCTGATCGATCTCCCGGGGCTTCACTTCGCTCAGGCCGACGTGCCGGATCTTGCCCTGGCTCTGCATTTTGGCAATCGCCCCCAGCGACTCCTCGACCGGAACCTTCGGATCAATCCGGTGTAACTGCCACAGATCGATCACATCCGTCTTCAACCAGCGCAAACTCATCTCGACCTGTTGCACCAGATATTCCGGCCGGCCCAGCTGAGCCCAGCGGTCAGGGCCCTGGCGCGTGAAGCCCGCCTTGGTGGCAACGACCAGTCCCTTTGGAAACGGCGAGAGCGCTTCACCAATGAGCCGTTCGCTGACCACCGGGCCATAACTGTCCGCAGTGTCGATAAAGTCGACACCCAACTCGACCGCGCGGCGGAGAACGCGCTTCGCTTCTGCAGGATCCTGAGGCGCGCCCCATACTCCCTTGCCGGTCAGCCGCATCGCGCCATACCCAAGGCGATGCACTTCAAGGTCTCCGCCAATTGTGAACGTCTTTTTTATCGCACTCATGCCTGGCTTGGATGCTCTATGGAGGCCGCCCGATGTTTTCCGAGCCCGACGCGACAGTCGCAATGAGAGAGGAGCGGGAATTCTGGATGGTGCTCCGTCCAAGCTCCGCTCGGGCGGTGTTTAGAATTGTAGGGAGCGGGCTCGTATGGGACCGGGTCTTCGACCCGGTCAGGCGGTGCGCAGCACCGCGATTTTCGAACTCCGACTGCACCTGCGACCCTTCGGGTCGCCCGACCGGGTCAGAGACCCGGTTCCACACATTCATCGTGCCTAATACTTGCCTCGCTGCCCCGGCGCTGCATATCTTTGTCCGCCCACTCCGGATGCGAGGGCTCGAGATCGCTGAAGGAACAAGAAACGGGAAACCAGAAACTCCTAACTGCCCTTAAACATCTCCACCACGCGATCAAAATCCTCCAGGGTGGCGTACTCGATCACGATCTTCCCTTTGCCCTTCCGGTCGCGAATGCGTACTCGCATACCCAGCACTCGCTCCATTTCAGTCTGGGCCGCGCGCACATTAGGATCGACCCAGCGCGCGCGCTGCGGAGTTTCATCTTTCACCATCGGAATATTGGTACGATCGACCAGCTCTTCGAGTTGCGTGACCGAGAGATGCTTCTGCACCGCTTCCTCGGCAATTTTTTCGATCAGGCTGGGATCGAGCAACTGCAGCAGAACCCGGGCTTCGCTGAATCCAAGGCGCCCTTCCTGCAGGTGCTGCAGCACGGCGGCCGGGAGCTTGAGCAGCCGCATGTAATTTGAGACTGATTCCCGCGATACGCCGACGCGCTGCCCGATCTGCTCCTGGGTCAATCCGAAATCGCGGCTCAGCTTGGAAAAGGCTGCCGCCTGCTCGATGCAGTTCAGGTCCTGGCGCTGCAGATTCTCGACCACAGTCATCTCTGCAGCCTGCTGGTCGGAAACCCGCCGTACAATCGCTGGAACCGTCGCCTTGCCGGCCAGTTTCGACGCCCGGCAGCGGCGTTCGCCGAGAATCAACAGGTAACGCCCTTCTGCAGTGGGACGCACCACCACAGGCTGCACCACACCGTTCGCCCGAATGGAATTCGCCAGCTCTTCCAACGCCTGATCGGCGAAGTGGTAACGCGTCTGGTAGGGATTACCCTCAATCTGCTCGATTGGAATCTGGACGACGGCGTCCCGCGCCTCGGGCGCGTGCGGGACCGGAGCGGCAACTGCAGCCGGCCCAGCGGCGCTCGCAGGACCCGCAACTACGGGCGCGAACATTCGCGGACCGCCAGGCAGCAACGAGTCGAGCCCTCGCCCCAGAGCCTTCCGTTTTTCAGGAGCAGCCTTGTCGGCTTCAGAAACGATTTTTTCCGCTGTCGTTGTCATGTCCCCTCAATTCCACTGCCTGAAGCCATTCTTTGCAGCCACGTGGGCACAGCCGCCCCCGTCCGGCCGGCCGAGCTTTGGCTCGGCATGCCTTAATCTTGCGGTCGAATCCATATCGATGACGATAAATCTATATACATTGACCATCATCAATGTGCTACGCGGTCTTGTCCATCTCCGGCGTCGCCGTGCCGGATTCCTGCCCGTCGACCCCAGCCTCCACCGGCAAATGATGCGCGATGATTTCCTTGGCCAGGCGGATGTAGCTTTCGGCGCCCTTCGAACGCGGATCGTAGAGCAGTGCGGGGCGTCCATGGCTCGGGGCTTCCGCCAGCCGTATGTTCCTCGGAATGGTGGTTTCGCACAGCTTGTCGCCAAAAAACCGCTTCAACTCAGCCATCACCTGCTGCGCCAGGTTAGTTCGCTCATCTAGCATGGTGAGGACAACGCCTTCGATAGACAGCTCCGGGTTGAAGCTGGACCGGATCCGTTCGACCGTATCCATCAATTCGCTGATTCCTTCGAGAGCGAAATACTCGGCTTGCATCGGAATCAGCACGGCGTCCGCGGCCACTAAGGAATTCAGAGTCAGCAGGTCGAGCGCAGGAGGGCAGTCAAGGACGATGAACTGGTAACGCTCTCGCAGGGTCGCAAGAGCGTCGCGCAGGCGGAATTCCCGGCGCTCTGCATCCACCAGCTCCAAATTTGCGCCAATCATGTTCTTGTGCGCCGGCACAAGCCATAGCTGCTCGAGCTCAGTCGGCTGCACAACCTGCTCCGCACCGGCCACGCCCATGAGGAGATGGTAGGTGGATAAACGCTCCGGATCCCTGACCAGCCCCAATCCACTGGTGGCGTTCGACTGGGGATCGCAATCGACCAGCAAGGTATTGACTTCAGCGGCCGCAAAGGATGCAGCCAGATTGATGGCGGTCGTAGTCTTGCCAACGCCGCCCTTCTGGTTGGCTACCGCAATGATGCGTCCCATTTAATTTTTAAGAGAACCCAGAGATATTGGCAGAATAGGCCGAAGCCGCGCGCGATTGCAATGACGTAATTTGGTGCAGAACTAGAAAACACTTACAGCGTTGAAACGATGCCCTCTTGCTCAGGAGAGTGGACGATCTTTCCACAGATTAAGGAACAAAGCGCATTCGCACCCGGGCTCTGATTAACATTCCGTCTGGGATGAGAGTGTTCCACGTGGAACATTCACGTTAACCCGAGTTCGACGTTGTCCCAGGATGTCCGATCGTCGGCACAGATCCCGCCACGAGACCCAACGGGTGCTGTGCTCGCCCACCGTGACTCTTTTCGACAAACCGAATAGATGGCGACGCAGGGAAAGATATAAAGGCCAAGCGAACGATTCGTCGCTTGCTGCCGCCAAATTTCCGTTGAACTGCACAGCGCGCGCCAGCCGTTCCACGTGGAACATATTCAGCGTGGAAGCAACCGAAGGCTCCTAATTGGGCAGGGGCTTTAAATGTCGACAACATACCACTTTTAACGATTTTAAAGTCAGATTTTGCACATAAACGGAAGAATAGCTACTCATTTACCACTTATTACTACCTTGGTTCGTTGGTGTTTACAAATTTCGAACCCATTAATGTCATCGACAAAAACCGCACTTTACATACTTTTCCCACATCTCTGTCGAGGAATAGCAATTTCCCTCACAAGCCGCCCATAAATACAAACACATCCCACTTAATCCATTGTGATAACTACCAAGATTCGTATCGCCCTGTGATCAACACACGCTGCTGGGAGAGGGGCATTATGACTGGTTCGGACCACTTCATGCCTGGAACGAGAGCTCGGAGCCGGTCGGCCTGACTGTTTCCGATCAGGATTGCCAACCGTCCCGCCGGGCGGGTCAACCCGGCAGCAATCGGCAGGATCGAATCGAAGTGCTCAACCGCACGCACCGTCACAACGTCGGCCTTCTCTGTCTGCAGCTCCGCCCGCGCGGACAATACATCGACTTCGCGCAGCCCCAGCGTGCGGACGACCTCGCGCAGAAAGACGGCCTTCTTCTGGTTCGCCTCGATCAGGGTGAGGCGTAATTTCGGAGCCCATATTTTGATAGGCAGCCCAGGAAAGCCGGCGCCCGATCCAACGTCAGTCAAATGCGCGGCCGTCCCTACGCTTGGATCGGGAAACAGCTGCCGTGCAGCAAAGAGGGATTCACCGAAGTGACGGGCGACAATCTGTTCAGGCTCACGCACGGCAGTGAGATTAATTCGCTCGTTCCAGCGCAGAAGTATATCGATGTATGTCGATATACTTTCCAGCTGCTGCGGAGACAATGTGGCAGCGTCCTCGACCCGCGCTCTCTCATTTCTTCCCCTGCGGTCACGCAAAAACGGGGCCAGCAACTCTGCGATGCGGGCAGTATCCATCGATTGAGGATTGTAGTTGCGGAGGGCGTATTCTGAAACTGCGGAATGTCACGACTAGAAATCGATCTTGAAAGCATTCGATCTCAAGGCGGGATCTTGAACGCTGGATTTTGAATGCTGGATCCTGAAAACAAACGCCCAGTTTCCAGTTTGATAGTTTCTCGTTCTCAGTTATCGGCGTATTACTTTTTCGATGGCGGTGCGGAGTTCGTCATAAGGCATTACTCCGGGATGATAGAGAGAGACGCGCCCGGTGCGATCGAGCAACACCAGGGTGGGGGTTGTGCTGGCGCCATACAGATTGAAGTTCTCTTTGCTCACCGGCACGGGAACACTCTGCAGTGCGGGATAAAAATGCTGCCAGACGCGCTGAATGTATGGCAGCTCATCTTTTGGCGTGGCATCTTCTCCTTGGGCCGCATAACCGTAGAGTTGGGTGGGGGCGAGCAGCATCAGGCCGCGCCCTCCGAATTCAGAACTCAGTTGAGCGATCACCGGTCCTTCTGCTTTGCAGTCTGAACACCAGTGAGCCCAGAAGAAAAGCAGCACCGGAGAACCCTTAAGCTGCGCCAGGGATGGCGGCTTCGCGCCCAGCGACGGCGCAATCTTCAGCGCCGGAGCGGGCTGACCGACCAGGCCGAGAAGATTGAGATTTTTCTGCAGGCGGGCTTGGATCGAAGTATTACGATAAGTTGCGATACTGCGGCGCAGCAGGGCGACCGCTTGAGCATGCTCGCCCCGCTCAGCCAGGACCTGCGCCCGCACTTCGAGGGCGGCGCCCAGGGCGGTGGGCAAATGAGGTTCCGCATCCAGCCGGCGTTTCGTCAGCAGCTGTCGCGACAGAGTTTCGGCCTGCCTGGCATCGGCTTCGGCCCGATCCAGCTGGTGAGCCTGTAGATTCCCGCGAGCCATCCAGGATAGGGCTTCGAGGTAGTCTGGCGTCACACCGTGTTGAGCACGGTAGCTGCGCAGCGCCGCCTCGGCTGCGGGAAGGTTATGTTCATAAACGGCCTGGTGGACGTCATCCGCAATGCCGGCAAATGAAGCGATTGAGAGCAGCAACACGGCTGGAAGGACGCGGCGAAGCATACCCCATCATAAACCGGAGATGATCTGGCCGCCCGAACCTAGTCCGCCGCCGACACCGAATCCACAAACCGGAAGAACTTCTCCACGTGGGTAACCTTGAGAGCGTTCTGCACGCGATCGTTGGCTCCGATCAGGTACAAGCTGCGGCCATCTTTCTGACGAGTCACGTAAGCGCCGACCAGCGAGCCGATGCCCGCAGAATCCACGTACGCGACGTGGGTGAGATCCAACATCAGCGATCGCGAAGTGTCGGCCCGAACCCTGGACTGGAAGTCAAACAGATTGCTCATGGTTAGAGGCCCTACGAGGCGAAGAACGCGCTGTCCTTCTTTCGGACCTGGAATATCTTCTATGACAAGAGGCTCCTGTGGCATCGGGGAAGTCTAATCGCGGGGCGTCAGGAAAGTGTTAAAGCCATGTTAATTTCGAACCCGATCCGCGTGGGGCGAACGACGCAGCCGCAATCGGCTAGTATTAGAAAGAGGAGAAAGCCATGCCCCTGAAGGTCGGAGACACAGCCCCGGACTTTGAACTGCCAGCGGTCGAAGGCGACCAGCATTTGAATGTAAAACTTAGTGATTTCCTGGGCAAGAAGAACGTGGTAGTCAGCTTCCATCCGCTGGACTGGACGCCGACGTGCGCGGCCCAGGTACCGGCCTTCGACACCGACCGTGAAAAGTTCGCCGGACTCGACGCCCAAGTGATCGACATCAGCGTCGATTCGATTCCCAGCAAGATTGCCTGGCAGAAGAAAGAAATCGGAATCATGCATACGCCGTTGTGTGCGGATTTCTACCCGCACGGCAAAGTCTCCGATCAATTCGGCATTTTGCGCAAGGAGCCGCCGTTCCCGGGAATATGCGAGCGTGCGGTGTTTATCGTGGACAAAAAAGGGAAGATTGCCTTCGCCAGGATATATCCGCTGGACCAGGCTCCCAATAACGAGGAGCTTCTGGCAGCTTTGAAGAAGATTGGCGCCGGCTAATGGCGAAGCCGGTTCAATACTGTCCCCAGTGTGAGCAGGCTGAACACAGATATAACGGCGAGAGACGCGACACAGTAGATGCACCACACCCCCAGAATGCGGGCTTCAATGTGGGCCAGGTAAAGCGAGAACGCGAGCGCTGAAAGCGCGACCGGAAAAAGGGCGTTATACCAGCGCCTGAAGGCCATGATTCCCAGCAGCAGATATCCTGCGATTCCCACTGCTGCGACGGGGACACCCCAGATCACGGCGTAGGAACTGTGGTTCACAATGCCGCAGTCCCATTTTTCGTTGATGCTGCAAGGCGACGTATCGGTTCTGTAGTGCTCGCGCAAGGCGAGCGTGGACGCGGCAATTCCGAGTATCGCCAGCAGCGCCAGAACAAATCTCATGAAATCCCTCAACCGCCTAAAAATGAAACCTGTACTTTACCTGGATTGAAATCTCGCGCGGGTTCACGTAGTGCGTCCCGCCGAAGGTGTTGCTATTGTCCAACAAATACCGGTGATTGGACAGGTTAAGTCCAGTCAGCCGGACGTCCCAGTTTTCGCCGAAAGACTTTCCCACGGCCAGGTCAAAAGTCTCATGCGAGGGCAGATGCTCCGGGCCTTCGCCGTCGACAAAGCCCGACCCGTAGTTCGCCGTGAAGTCCATCCACACGCGGCGGGGCAGCGAGAGATTCACACCGGTGGCGAGCGTGTTGCGCTGATCGTGATCGAGGAAGAAGTAGCCTTCGTCTGGCGGCTCGAAATCGGTGAGGCCGCCGGTCACGGCGCCCGCGCCTTCGGCATACTGATGGGAATAGGCCGCGTGGAACATGGCCCGTCCCGCAATGCGGGGCGAGTTTGCAGTGGCCTCCCAGCCCCGGATGCGAGCGCGATCAATGGTCAGCGGAAAGAAAATATTGGAATTGCCGAGAACGTCGTGATCGAAAAAATTCCTCGCGCTGGTGCGGAAGTTCGAGATGTCGAAGTTCCAGCCCGCCAGCGGAATGGCCAGGCCGACATCGTACTGCTCGTCGCGCTCGCCATGAAGCGGGAGGAAACCAAATCCCTGCTGGGCGGCCTGTTCAAGCAGCGGGCCATTCACGGTAAGCAGCGGCGGAGGCTGATAATAGCGCCCGTAGAATCCGCGCAGGACCCAGTTGAGGCGCGGAATGCTGATCGCCGCGCCGATCCGCGGATCGACTGCGTTTTCGCTGATGGTCGAGCCGAAGTGAGTGAGCCGCACTCCGCCGTTCAGGGTCAGCCACTTGGTGATCCGGTACTGATCTTCCAGAAACAGCGCCTCCACATTTCCCCAGACCATCTCTCGCTGCTGCAGTGGCGGATTACTGCCATCACTGGTAACAATTCCGAAAAACTGGTTGTCGCGTGCTCCAAAAGCCTGGAAGCCGGCTCGGATATTGTGTTTGCCCAGAGTGGAGACCACCGAAACCACGCCCCCAAAGTAGTTTGAGCCGCGGTCGTCTTCTGGAATTGCCACATCAGGGTCCGGCTGGCCAATATAGTTGCCCTGATAGTGGGCGCGATTGAAATGGTAAAAAGGCGAAATTGTCACAACGGTTCCGGGGTTGAAAGTGTGCAGCCAGGAAAAGTTGACCAGATCATCGCGTTCATTTTCCACGTCCCGGAAACCGGCGCTTTGCTGTTCGGGATCGTTGGGGACCTGGTAGTGGTCGCCACGTACCGCAGCAATCAGTCGAAGCTGGTCATTGGGCGTCTTGTTAAAAGTCAAGGAAGTAAAGCTGCCGAGCCCAGCCCCAAGATCATGCAGGACTTCGGGGCTCGAGGTCTCGAGCCCAAGATCGGAGCGATTGCCGGAAACACTGGCATAGTAAGCGAAGCGGTCAGTGTGGTCGCCGATACTGAACTGATTTTCGGTCTGGTTAAAGCTGCCGTAGCTGGCCACTACCTCCGCCTGACGATCGCGCTCGAATCCGGAGCGGGTCACGACGTTAAAGACGCCGTAGGTGCGGTCGCCGTATTCCGCCGAGTAGCCGCCGCGCTGCACTTCGAGGTAGTCGATGTCCTTGGGATCGAACTGCGGCCCGACGTTCGACGCAATATTGGTATTGGGCACGGGAATGCCGTCGATCAGCCATGAAACCTGGTGTCCGCCGCGAATATGCAGCTGGTCGTGAACCATGTAAGCGCCTGGAGTGTAGTTGGTGATCATGCTCAAACTATTGGTCTGATCGGCGCCGGGAGTCTGGGCAATCTGCCGCCGGCTCACCAGGTTTGTGGATGTCGAGGAGTCAGGATTGACCATCACCGACGAATCCTTGACTTCAATCGTCTCCTTGGCTTTGGCGACAGCGAGGGAAAAGTGGGTGCGGGTCTCGCGGCCCGAGCTGAGAGTGATTTTCTGTTCCTCAGCGGCAAAGCCCGGGACATCCACCGTCACTGTGTATTCGCCGAGAGGTACGGTGTCGAAACGAAATTCGCCGGCATCGTCACTGGTGGCGGACTTGCTCCAGGCAGAGGCGGCCGCATGCAGCGTGACCTGCGCGCCCTGCACAGGCCGGTGCTGCGGGTCGTGAATGAGGCCGCTGACAGTACCAAAGATGGTGGCCGAGGCGCTCAGGCTGCTGAGCAGCATTCCCAGCACAAATAGCACTCTGCTTATTTTGTAAGTCATATTGCTTTGAACCCATAGTTCCAGCACGCCATGCCCAGCGTGGCATCGGGGCGCCATCCGCACTTAGTGACATGACGGTCTCTGGCAGCGTGCGGTCCATCCCCGCTACGGAGATAGAGCGCAGCCTCAATGAAACTCGATTAAAAAAGATAATCAGATCGGGTTTGTCAGCTGAGCGGAGGGCCGCGGACCGGCTGGAGCGAGACCGCGTGATCGCTGTGCAGAACTGGGTGAGCGTCAGTGAGCAGGTAAGCGAGCAGGGGATGCGAGGTCGAGTGAATTCCCGGGTCCAGCTCAGCCCAATGCGCAGCGGTCACTGGAGGACAGCAATTGCCGGTACGACTGGCCGTCTCCCGCATTTCCCGGCCACCGGAGGCGTGATCGTGCATCGGCGTCCGCACGCAGCAGGCATGTGGCGCGGGCGCAGATATCGCCAGGGCTACCGGGGCTATGGTGCCCACGAGCAGCAGCACAAGCAACAATCTGGCGGTCAGGCGGTGCATGGTTTGAGTCCGGAGCGCTGGGGTCGGCCCACTCCGATGCTGGAGTCGGCCTGTCTCGCACAAGCATAAGGGAGACATTGCGAGCGCGCAAGCAGGCTCGGGTTACGGAAGTGTCGCCGGGAGCCGATCGAAAGACAGGGACTCACGGCCATCACTCATCCAGGGCGCGCTTTAGTTCGTCGGCTTTGGTTCGTCAGCTTTACTTCCTCAGTTTACTTCAGCAGCACCCAACGCCCGCCCCCAGTGACGATCACTACCAGGTTCATGACCACAAGCATGAGGTCGTAGTGCCATCCCGAGTTCTTCTCGCCCCAGAATCCTGTATGCCAGACGAACATCTTCTTCTGGATTGCGCCCAACATAAGCAGGATCAAGCCCAAGGCAGCCAGCTGTATGAGTACCCCGAAGATGACGCCCAGACTCCCGGCCACTTCGGCCGCCCCGAGGAAAATCGTGAATCCCTTGCTCATGCCGATGCTCTTACCGCGAGCTGCAGGATCTTTGAGATGACTCCAGCCACTGCTGATGAAAATTACGCCGATCATGAGCCGGAGAACCAGAAATCCGAAGTCGGCGAATCGGGCAAGTTGTGGGAACATGGTTCTTCCTGTGCTCAGAAGTACAACGCGTGCCGATGTTACGCTTCGTAGGCCTTTCAGACCACTGCTTGTAGTTTCGAAAGCAGATTTTCGTTGCAGCGAAACTTTCTTGAATGAGGCAGCATATCCGCTATGACCACCATCATCCTGCTCACCATTTCAAATATCTTCATGACCTTCGCCTGGTACGGCCACCTGAAGTATCGTCAAGTGCCGTTGTTCAAAGTGATCGTCATCAGCTGGGGCATCGCGTTTTTCGAGTACTGTTTTCAGGTGCCGGCAAATCGTATTGGATCTTACGAATTCAGCGCGGTCCAACTCAAGACGATTCAGGAAGTCATAACCCTGACCGTGTTCTCGGTCTTTTCGGTGCTCTATCTGGACCAGCAAATCAAGTGGAATTACATCCTGGGCTTTGTTCTGATCGTGGCAGCGGTGTTCGTGATTTTCAAAAAGTGGTAAGGTAAATCGCGCTTCGCCTGATCTAGAAAAGGTTGCGCACCACTTTATGGGAAATTTAAGCAAATTGGGACGCACATTCTTCGCCATCGCGATGGCCGCGTTCGGCGTTCAATATCTGGCTCACGCTCTCTTCCGGGGTGTGCCGCCTCTCGGTCCGCCATGGACTCCGGCAAATCTGTTTGCAGGATATTTGGTCGCCATCGTTTCGCTTGTCTTTGCGGCCAGTATCGCGACTCGCATACAAGTACGATGTGCGGCGATCGTGCTGGCAATCACGATCCTGGTGCGCGTGTTATTGGCGTACGCGCCGAAGCTCGCGGCGAATCCTCACGATCCGGGACCGTGGACCAGCGGATTTGAACTGATCGCATTGTGCGGTGCGGCTCTGGTCCTGGCCGGAGCGCCCCTGGCCATCAAGTCAGGCCGCTGGCTGTATGCCGTTTCACTCGTGGTGTTCGGAATTCAACATTTCCTGTATGCGGGCTTTGTGGGAACGTTAGTCCCGGCATGGATTCCCGGACACCTGTTCTGGGCATACTTTGTCGGAATTGCATTCGTCGCTGCCGCAATTTCCATCGCGACTCAGATCAAGGCAGGCCTGGCCGCAACCTGGCTGGGGATCATGTTTCTTCTGTGGGCATTGATTCTTCATTCTCCCAGAGTGGCCGCCACTCCACATAACGGAAATGAATGGACCAGCGCGTTCGTCGCATTGGCCATGAGCGGCGGAGCTTTCCTGCTGACCGGAAGTTCGAGCGGGAAAACCTAGAGCTTAAGCGTAGAGGACGGGCGTCTCGCCCGCACGGACCAGTAAACCACGGGCGAGAGCCCGTCTTCCGGCAAGATCCAGAATCATCTACAAATGAACATCTACAAAGGGGCGCACGAAATGGACCAAAACAAGACGAACGAACCGACGATAGACGCCATCATGCAAGTCGGCCTCGGGTTCTGGGCTTCGAAGACTTTGCTGAGCGCAATCGAATTGGAAGTGTTCACCGAACTCGCCGGCCGTGCCGAAGACCTGAACAGCCTGCAGGGCCGGCTGGGTTTGCATCCCAGATCGGCGCGTGACTTTCTGGACACCCTGGTCGCTCTCGGTTTTCTGCAGAAAGTCCAGGGAAAGTATTCGAATACACCCTCCACAGACAAATTTCTGGATAAGAGGAAGCCATCTTATGTCGGCGGAATACTGGAGATGGCGAATGGGCGGCTCTATTCTTTTTGGGGCAATCTCACGACGGCGCTCCGCACCGGAGAGTTGCAAAACGAAGCCAAGGGTGGCGGGCCCAATTTTTTCGGCGCGCTTTACGCCGACCCCGGACGTCTTAAAGGATTTCTAAAGGCCATGACCGGCATCAGCACCGGCGCCAACCGCCTCATCGCCGGCAAATTTCCCTGGAAGAATTACAAGACAGCGGTGGATGCGGGCACCGCCCAGGGAGACCTGATTACGCAAGTCGCGCTGGCCAACCCCCACATCTCGGGCATCGGCTTCGATCTGGCCGAGGTGGCGCCAATTTTCGAAGAGTACGTCGCCGCCAACGGTCTGGCATCGCGAGTCAAATTTCGCGCCGGCAGTTTTTTCGAGCAAGACCTGCCCAAGTCGGATGTCGTAATGATGGGACACATCCTTCACGATTGGAATCTGCAGGAAAAGAAAATCCTGATCCGAAAAGCCTTCGACGCAATCCCCACGGGCGGCGCCCTGATTGTCTATGACAGCATTATTGATGACGACCGCTCCAAGAATGCTTTCGGCCTGATGATGAGCCTGAACATGCTGATCGAAACTCCCGGCGGCTTCGACTACAGCGGCGCAGACTGCACAGGCTGGATGAAAGAAGCGGGCTTCCGCGAGACCCGCGTGGAACACTTGCTCGGTCCGGACTCGATGGTCATTGGCATAAAGTGAAGAGGACCCCCTAAAGCCGGGACAGTTCGCGTCAGAGAAACTTCAACAGCCCTAAAATCTTTAACCACAAAGGACACGAAGGTGCACGAAGGTCTTGATTCCAAGGGTTTCCTTAGTGAACTTTCGTGTCCTTTGTGGTTCAAGTTTTTTGGTTCCCCTTGAGCTTTTGACATCCGCCGGGCTTCGGTCTATAAGTTGACCTCTTCTTTGAGTCTTGTATGAGCCCCCCTCTTTCTCAAGGAGCGAACCCGTGAAGGCTTACGAAGGCGCGAACATCCGAAATGTTGCAGTCATTGGCCACGGACACGCGGGCAAGACCTCGCTGGTTTCCGCGATGCTGTACGCGGCAGGCGCGAACCAGCGCCAGGGCCGCGTGGACGACGGCAGCGCGACCACCGATTACGACGAAGAAGAGATCGCCCGCAAGATGTCCATCTCCGCCAGCCTGGCGCACGTGGAGTGGGGCAGCACCAAGATCAATATTGTGGATACGCCCGGCTTCAGCATGTTCGTCCACGAAGCCAAGCTGGTGCTGCCGGTGGTGGACGCGGCCATCGTTGTAGTTGACGGCGTGGCCGGGGTGGAAGTTGTGACCCAGCGCGTGTGGAACTACTGCGAGGAATATCAAACGCCGCGCCTGATCGTCGCCAGCCGCATGGACCGCGATCGCGCCGACGCCGAGCGCGTGCTGGAATCACTGACCAACGCTTTTGGGCGATCCGTGATTCCACTCGAACTCCCGATTGGCAAGGAGAAGAACTTCCGCGGCGTCGTCGATCTGGTGACGTTAAAAGCCTACACCTACGAACTGGGAGGCAACGGCAAGGGAAAAGAAATCGAAATTCCCTCCGACATGAAAGCTGAAGTCCAGGCGCAGCACGAAAAGCTGGTGGAACTGGTCGCCGAGGGTAACGACGCGCTGCTGGAGGAATTTTTTGAAAAGGGAACCATCCCCGAAGAAGACCTGATTCCAGCCCTGCACAATGCCATCCGCGAGGACAAAATATTTCCCGTCATCTTCGGCTCCGGGCTGGGCAACATCGGCGCCGACCGGGTGATGGATTTCATCGTGGACTATACGCCCGCGCCCTCGGAGCACGACTGGGTGCAGGGCGATCCCGCATCCTCCACGAACGGCGAGCTTGCGAAACGCCACGAAACCGATGCCGAACCATTGTCACTCTATGTTTTCAAGACCGTTTCCGATCCGTTTGCCGGACGGATTTCTTATTTCAAGGTTTTTTCCGGTGTGCTGAGAAATGACTCGAGCGTCGTGAACTTCAGCCGGGGATCGCAGGAAAAGCTGGCCCACCTTGCGATCCTGCAGGGCAAAACTTCCGTGCCGGTAGCCGAGTTGCACGCCGGCGATATCGGGGCCGTGCCCAAGTTGAAAGACACACTCACGGGCGACACGCTGGGCGACAAGTCAGCTCCAATTCAATATCCGCGAGTCAAACTGCCCGAGCCCGCCATCACTTTCGCCATCGAACCCAAGAGCCGCGCCGACGAAGACAAACTCGGCCCCGGCATCCACAAGCTTATGGAAGAAGACGCCATGCTGCGCTTCTTCCGCGATCCCCAGACCAAAGAATTCCTGATCGCAGGCACCGGCCAGCAGCATATTGAAGTTGTTGTTTCCAAGATGAAGAAGCGTTACCACACGGAAGTCGTGTTGAAGGCTCCGAAGGTTCCGTACCGCGAGACCATTCGCGGCAAAGCCGACGTCCAGGGCAAGCACAAGAAGCAGACTGGAGGGCACGGCCAGTACGGCGATTGCAAAATCAAGATGGAACCGCTTCCTCGGGGCAGCGAATTCGAATTTGTAAACGACATTTTCGGCGGGTCGATTCCAAAGAACTACATTCCCGCGATCGAAAAAGGGATTCGAGATGCCGCCGCGCGCGGGCATCTGGCCGGATTTCCGATGGTGGATTTTCGCGTGATTCTCTACGACGGGTCCTATCACGATGTGGATTCGAACGACATGTCGTTCCAGATGGCGGGCCGCATTGCCTTCCGCAAAGCCATGGAACAGGCCAAGCCAACGCTGCTCGAACCCGTCATGGCGGTCGAGATCACGATCCCCGACGATTTTGCCGGCAGCATCATGGGCGATCTGAACAGCCGCCGCGGACGAATCCAGGGTATGGACAACAAAGGCGGCACCACGATCGTGAAGGCCGAAGTTCCGATGGCCGAAATGCTCACTTACGGCGTCGATCTCACGTCAATGACGCAAGGCCGCGGCAGCTTCAACATGGAAATGCATCACTACGACGCGGTGCCAGGCATGTTGCAGGAAAAGATTGTCGAGAAAGCCAGGGCGGCGCGCGGCGATGTAAAGGAAGAAGAAGAGTAGCGCTTGTGGCGGACACTCTTGTCCGCCGCTTTTGATCTTGCTTTGTTTGCTTGAGAGAAAAATCAAGATCAACGTCGGCGGAAAGGAGTGTCAGCCCCACACTTCGCTACCGGCGTTTGAGTGACTCCAGCGCTTCGAGCGTACGCGGCCAGTCTGATTTCAATAACCGTGACAAGCTGCGATCCGCCAGTAGTTTTCCACCTGTCTGGCACTGTGCACAGTAGTTGGTTTCA
Source organism: Terriglobia bacterium (assembly GCA_963814725.1). Taxonomy (GTDB): domain Bacteria; phylum Acidobacteriota; class Terriglobia; order Terriglobales; family Acidobacteriaceae; genus JAIQFF01. Next base: position 804,737 of record CAWFDY010000005.1, on the reverse strand, counting down.
TTGTCTGCATAGCGAATCCGCTGAATTTTTTCGCCACACCTCGGGCACGGTTCTCCATAACGTCCATGAACCGCCATCTCTTTGCGAAAAGCGGTCACTTTTTCTGGAAAGCCAGCCTCTGCCTCGGCACGGAGGCGATCCGTCCAGAGCTTGAGTGTGTCGCGAGTTCTAGCGAACAGCTTTTCCCATTCCTCAGGCCGCAGCTTGTGCGTCAGGGTGACGGGCGACAACTGGGCTGCGTGCAGGATTTCATCCGAGTAAGCATTGCCGATACCACTCAGGATGCGCGGATCGGTAAGCGCTCTCTTCAGCGTCCGGTTTTCGACCATCAGCGCTTCGCGAAAAGAGGTGAGGTCGCTGCTGAAAACGTCGATGCCCCCAGGATCCACGGCCTGTAAGGCCTCCTCGCCAGCGAAGACCGACAATGACGCACGGTGTTTTGTACCGGCTTCGGTGAGCACAAGAGACCCGGCAGGAAAATCGAAGGCTGCCAGGCTCTTGCGTCCGGCAAGCTTGGCTTGTGGAAGCCGCCAGTGCAGCCGCCCGGCAATCATCAAATGCAGCACCAGCCATAGATCGCCTTGCACTCCAATTGCGATTCGCTTGCCGATCCTTTTCAACTCTTGCACCAGACGTCCCTCGACATCCTTAATCGGCGGTTGTGCGGTGCGAAGCAGAAAAGGGCTGGCCAACCGCACCTGCTCGAGCCGCTGCCCCACGATGCGCAGTTCAAGCGCTGTGATGTAAGCGGCGATATCCGGCAGCTCCGGCATGCAGACCTCAGATTACGCGTTGCAAGAAATGCTGCAAAGGCCGCGGCCTTCAGGCCTGCAGAAGGGGGCAAACTTCAATGTCACTGGCAACGAAATCGGTGCCCTTGGCCAGCAGCGGTTCGCCTGAGGACTTGGCCAGCGCGTACGCGAAACAATCGCCGAAGTTGAGCGCGGCCGGATGGCGGCCTTTGCCATATTTGCGCCAGCCCGAACGCGCAATCTCCGCTTGCTCACTGTCCACGGGAACGATCTGCAGATTTGCGCGAACGATAAAGAGGTCAAATTCCCGGCCGGCTGATTCGCCACGCCTGGCTTCCAGCACGATACCGGTTTCGAGCACACTGGCGGCGGAGATCAATCGCGTTTCGGCTTGCAGGATGGAGTCGAGGAATGCTTTGCGCTCCGGTTCGGCCAGAAAGATGGCGAGCAGTGCGGATGTATCGATCACCATCAGCGTGGCATCCCGTGTTCGTCATAGCCGAGGATTTCGTCTTCGGGGCGGGAGTCGAGAGTCGGAAGGGCGTCCACCCGCCGCAACAAATCGTCAATCTGGCCGGCCAAAACATGGCTCGGCCGCCTCGTTTTGAGCCGCCCCCAGCGCTCCTGGAGCGCTTTCTGGATGGCCTCGGTCAGCGACTCTCCAGTCTCGCGCGCCACCTGCCGGGCTAGACGCTCGGTTTCGTCGTTTTTGATACTAAGAGCCATGTGTCTTATTATACCACGCAATACATTTTTATATAGCTATACCTACATCGTGTATGGCATTGATAACTATGCGGTTAGAATGAAACAAAACGATCCTCCGACAATCAGATTGTGGAGGTCGTGGCCGGCTTCACGCTGAATGCTTCTTTTACCGGCTCTTGAAACAGGTACCAGACGATCATCGTCCTCGCCATTACTCCTAGTGCGCTCGACGCCAGTGGAATGATGCGGAAATCGAAGACGGCGCTGGAGACGGCTGGCGCCAGCATGACTACTCCGATCAGTGCGATGAGAATTGCCGCCCAGCGCGCCCATCTGTGCAAACGCAGCAGCCCGAGCGCGACCGCCAGCGCCACTGCCGCGGTTAGAAGAAACATGTAGGGACCGGCGAGCTCCAGCCCGCCGAGTAAGGCCGCACCGGCTGCCATCGACACCAGTCCGGGACGGACCAAGATGGCGAGTCCGACCAGCAGCAGATAAGCTGCCGCCAAAAGAAACGCGACGGCAACGGCCATGACGCCGGCAGGCCGCTCCGGCGTCGTTGGCGTCATTTCTTCGGTTCTTCCGGCTTCTTTTGCGCAGAAGGGGGCAGTAGGCCGTTCATCCGAAGATAAAAAGCTGCAGCACCGTAGTGGTCCGCCCAGCTTCCGGCAAGAGCCAGCGCCGCCCAGGCTCGCGGTTTCGTCTTGCCCGTGAAATCCTGGATGGAATCGCCGAGCTTCGCGTCTTCTGCTTTAGCTAGCGCGGTGCCGCAAAAATCGAACGACGCCTTCACCCCAGCCACCAGCTTCTCCTTGGGGGATGTTTCTGTCAGCTCTTCCGGCTTGGGCGCGGGAACGTCGCCCACCTTGGAGCAGAAGAAATAGTTGGCTTCGGCGATATGGGTCGCGAGGTGGCCGAATGACATTTGCTCGGGCGTGGGCTTGAAGCCGAATTTATCGGCGGGCATTTCTTCAATGGCGGCGACAGTGTTCTTCTCGCGGCCGGCGAGAGAGTCGCGCAGAACATCGGTTACGGGATTCTTGGATTGTTGAGCGAAAGCAGCAGCAGAAAGCAGCAGAACGGCAAAGCACAATTTCATATATCGCCTCCAAAAACGGCTCAAGGATAACAGGTGGTTGCCCATCCGTCCCGCCAACCGCCAATGGCCGCGTGGGGACAGCCCGCCCTCGACTGTCCGGGCGAGCAGAGCTCGCCATTCTTTTCTTTTCAACATGCGCTGCGGAGTTTCGCTCCGCTGGACAGCCGAGGGCGGCTGTCCCCACGTAGCCGGTAGTGATTTTCGTTGTTACGATTTTGCTCTACACCGCGACTTCCGGAGTCGCTTGCAGCAAAGTTCTTGTGTAAGGATGCTGCGGCTGCTCCGTGATCTGCCTTGACTCGCCGGCTTCCACGATCTTCCCTCGATACATTACGGCGATCCGCGTCGCCAGATAGCGCACTACCGGCATGGAATGCGAGATGAACAGATAGGTCAGGCCAAACTCGCGCTGCAACTGCGCCAGCAGATTCACAATCTGCGCTCCCACGCTTACATCCAGGGCAGACACCGGCTCATCGGCCACGATAAATTTGGGACGCAGCGCCAGCGCGCGCGCGATTCCGATGCGCTGCCGCTGGCCACCGCTGAATTCATGCGGAAACCGCGGCAGTACGGAGGAGTCGAGGCCCACAGCGCGCAGCAATTCGGAAATCCGGGCCCGGCGCGCGGTCAAACTGATTTTTTCATGAATCACCAGCGGCTCGCTGATGATGTCTTGCACCTTCATGCGGGGATCGAGCGATCCGAATGGATCCTGAAAGATAATCTGCATGTCGCGGCGCAGGCGCCGCATCTCACCATGGCCAGCAGCCAGCAGATCTCGTCCTTCAAAGCGGACGCTGCCTGAACTTGGCTCGATCAGGCGAAGCACCAGGCGGCCGAGTGTGCTCTTTCCAGATCCTGATTCACCCACCAGGCCCAGAGTCTCACCGGCATGAATATCGAGCGAGACGCCGTCCACGGCGCGAACTTCGCCCCTGGCGCGAGAGCCAAACATCGACTGGCCCAGCGGGAACACTTTCGTTAAATTGCGAATCTCTACAAGAGGCAAAAGGTCACACGTTGACGGCAACCGGCTTGCTCGCAATCAACTGGCGCAACACGAACTGCAGAATGCCGCCGTTAGCGTAGTATTGCGCCTCCTGCGGCGTATCGATGCGCACCAGCACGTTGAACTCTTTGGCTTGGCCGCTGCTCAGGGCCCGAATCTTCAGCTGCCTGCCGGAAGCAAATTTCGAGACCAGTTCATGGACGCCCAAAATCTCGAACACTTCGTCGCCGGTCAGCTTCAGCGATGGTGCGCCCTCTCCGGCCAGGAATTGCAGCGGCAGAATGCCCATGCCCACCAGGTTGGAGCGATGAATGCGCTCGTAGCTTTCAGCGATTACGGCGCGCACTCCCAACAGGCGCGGACCCTTGGCCGCCCAGTCACGCGATGAGCCGGAGCCATATTCCTTTCCGGCCAGAATCACCAGCGGCAATCCTTCGGCAAGGTATTTCTCGGAGGCTTCGAAGATCGACATCTCTGCGCCATCGGGCAGATGGCGCGTGAATCCGCCTTCGAGGCTGGGCACCATCTTGTTGCGCAAGCGCACGTTGGCGAATGTGCCGCGCACCATCACTTCGTGATTGCCGCGCCGCGATCCGTAGGAATTGAAGTCTGCAGGTTTCACGCCATGCCCGATCAGATATTTTCCCGCGGGACTGTCCTTTTTGATCGAACCGGCAGGTGAAATGTGATCGGTGGTAACGCTGTCGCCCAGTACGGCCAGAACGCGGGCGGCTTTGATGTCCTGAACTGGAGCGGGTTGCAGCGTCATCCCATCGAAGTAGGGCGCGCGTCGAATGTAGGTAGAGTCATTTTGCCAGGCATAGGTCTGTCCCTTGGGCACGGGCAGACCGCGCCATTGGGCATCGCCTTCATAGACCTCGCCATAGCTCTTGGTGAACATTCCCGAAGAAATGGATTTCCGAATCGCTTCTTCGACCTCGCGCTGCGGCGGCCACAGGTCGGAAAGATATACGGGCTGGCCATCCTTTCCCTTGCCAATGGGATCCTTGCGCAGGTCAAGATCGATGCGGCCGGCCAGCGCGAAAGCCACCACCAGCGGCGGCGACATCAGATAATTGGCACGCACGTCTGAGTTGATTCGCCCTTCAAAGTTTCGATTGCCGGATAGCACTGAAGCGACAACCAAATCCTTTTCGTCGATCGCTTCCGACACTTCTTTGGGCAACGGCCCGGAGTTTCCGATGCAGGTCGTGCATCCGTATCCCACGATGTGAAACTTGATCTTTTCCAGGTAAGAAAGCAGTCCGGCTTTTTCCAGATAATCCCGAACAACTTTCGAGCCTGGCGCCAGCGAGGTCTTCACCCAGGGGGGAACCGTCAATCCCTTCTCCACTGCCTTCTTGGCGACCAGGCCCGCAGCCACCATTACCGAGGGATTCGATGTGTTGGTGCACGACGTGATGGCAGCGATCACCACGCTGCCGTGCCGCAGCGCGCTTTTGACATTGGCGGTGACGTGCTCTTCGTGCAATGTATCCTCGGTCCCAACCGCGGTGGGACTGCCGCCTTCCTGCTCCCAGCGATCGACTTGTTTGGGGACGCTGCCTGAAGGCGCGCTGCCGGAGGCAACTGCAGCCGGCGCCGCTACCTGAGCGGAGGCCTTAGGCTTGATCAGCGAAGGCAGCGCCACGCGAAAAGATTCTCCCGCCTGCGAAAGCGTCACGCGATCCTGCGGACGCTTCGGCCCGGCCAGGCTTGATTCGACTGTGTTCAGATCCAGGGTCAACAGTTCGGAGTACTCGGCCTCGGCCGTTTTCTCGTCATGGAACAAGCCCTGCTCGCGGCAGTAAGCCTCGACCAGTGCGATCTGTTCTTCGGAGCGGCCGGTAAGGCGGAGGTAAGCGAGGCTCTCTTTGTCCACGGGGAAGATGCCGCAGGTGGCGCCATACTCGGGCGACATGTTGCCGATGGTGGCGCGGTCGGCCAGCGAAAGCTCCGGCAACCCGGGGCCATAATATTCGACGAATTTTCCCACCACGCCGTGCTTGCGCAGCATCTCTGTGATGGTGAGCACGAGATCGGTGGCAGTGGCGCCCTCATGAAGTTTGCCCGTCAGCTTCACGCCAACCACTTGCGGGATCAGCATGGATACAGGCTGCCCGAGCATGGCGGCTTCGGCTTCAATCCCGCCCACGCCCCAGCCCAGCACGCCCAGCCCGTTAATCATGGTGGTGTGAGAATCGGTTCCGACCAGCGTGTCCGGATAGGCAGTGCGTTTGCCGTCTGACTCCTGCACGAAAACAACCCGCGCCAGAAATTCCAGATTCACCTGATGAACGATGCCAGTGTCGGGCGGCACAATGGCCAGATTGCGGAAAGCGGTTTGTCCCCAGCGCAGGAATGCGTAGCGTTCTTTATTGCGCAGGAATTCAAGTTCGGCATTGAGCATGAAAGCCTGCGGCGTGCCAAATTCGTCCACCTGCACCGAGTGGTCGATCACAAGTTCCGCAGGTTGCAGCGGATTGATTAGTCCCGGATCACCCGAGAGCCGCTCCATGGCGTCGCGCATGGCGGCAAGATCGACGACAGCCGGAACTCCGGTGAAGTCCTGCAACAGGACTCGGCTGGGAGTGAACGCGATTTCCTTGTCCGGCTTCGAATTGCGGTTCCAGGCGGCTAGAGCCTTGATGTCTTCCGCAGTCACATTGCGTCCGTCTTCGGTGCGCAACAGGTTCTCGAGCAGAATGCGCAGCGAATACGGAAGATGCCTGGTGGAAATGCCCTTTTCGTCCAGTGCTTTGAGGCGGTAAATCTCGTATTCCTTGTTCTCCACACGCAGGACCGACCGGCTGCCGAAACTATTCATAGATGATTGCCTTCCCTCTATATAGTTTAATCCTTGCGTTGGAAATTTGCGCCGCACGGAACCGCCACGAACCACGTAGGGGCGGGCGCCCTACACCCGCCCAGCCGGGCGAAGCCCGGCCAGTGTTCCACAGGAGACGCGAATGGGTATCGCCTGTTACACCTCTAGTAAACCGTCGGAAGCCGGATTTATGGCTTCTCGATCCGATTAAGCGCTTCTTTGAAGAGGCTCTGGACGTTATCAAGGTGTGTCGTAGGATCATTGTTGTAGTCCATGAGGCGGTGATGGTAGTTGCGCGTCGCGGCACGTTCGTCGACTATCTCGCGGACGACTTCCAGAGCGGGGCGTCGATGATGAAATCCACCCGTGACATCAAACGTCGCTTTCTTCAACGCGCAATAAATGCTCCACGTCGTCGCACTGGTCGGGCATTCACGGTTGTCAGCGCGGTTCCACGCTGCTTCGGTCGAGAGGATGGCCGACGCCATTCGCACGATCTTTTGATCGAGCGCGTTTGGTCTCACTTCGTGGGAGGCGTCGAGATCGAAACTCAACGTGGGGGACGATGCGAATCGGGTGACTGCGAACCAGCCGTAAACCGTTCGGAGAATGCCCGAGCCACCCGAATAGATCTCAAGCTCGAGCGGATCATTCGGATAGCCTTCGTCAGTCATATCGCCCGCCCAAACCGATGCAGGGTGAGCATCGTCACGCCAGACTCCCGTGGTGACCCCCGTGGCAGGCGAAAGCGTCATCGCCGGCGTTTGATCAAATAGCGCTCCGCAAGACCCCCCGAAGTGATCTTCTAAACGATGAAAGACACAGTGCGACGAGGGAGAGGTTGCAGCATACGAAACCGATGCCGGCACGATCCAAAACGAGAGCAAGACCGCATACTCTAATGTGCGACGCAACGTCATAGCATCTAAAGTCCCAGCCAGCGTTAGAGTGCCCGCGAGTCCGTTATCGCTGGCGAGTCTCGACACGAGAACTGAACACGGCATTACGGCCAGCATCTTGACCCGCCAGCCGATCAAACTTGCAACAAAAACCCTGGCGAGCCTTGCTCGCCTCCTCGGACGAGGGCGTCCGGGGCTACGTGGATCTTGCCGCTTCCACAGCCCGCAATACAGCCTGGGCTTTGTTCATGCACTCGTCGAACTCGCGCACCGGATCGGAATCCGCAACAATGCCCGCTCCTGCCTGCAAAAACGCTTTCTTGCCCTGCATCAGCATGGTGCGGATAGCGATGCAGGAATCGAGGTTGCCGTCGAAGTCCGCATACAGCACCGCGCCTCCGTAAACTCCTCTGCGCGTGGGCTCCAGCTGTTCGATGATCTGCATGGCGCGAACTTTCGGCGCGCCGCTTAGCGTGCCTGCAGGAAAACACGCGGTGAAAGCGTCGAGTGCGTCGAGATCGCCACGCAGCTTGCCTTCGAGCGCCGACACGATGTGCATCACGTGCGAGTAGCGCTCCACGTACATCAGGTCTTTAACTTTTACCGAGCCGTATTCGCTCACTCGTCCCAGATCGTTGCGCCCGAGGTCGACCAGCATGACGTGCTCGGCGCGCTCTTTTTCGTCGTGCAGCATTTGCTGCGCCAGTTGTTGGTCTTCGGCTTCGTCGCGGCCACGCGGGTGCGTGCCGGCAATCGGACGATATTCCAGCTTCGACCCGGTCACCCGTACCAGCATCTCCGGGGACGAGCCGAGCACATGCGTATCTCCCATCCGCAAGAAATATAGATAAGGAGAAGGATTCACCGTGCGCAACGCGCGATAGATGTCGAAGGGTGCGACCGACGGAGTGAAATCCAGCCGCTGCGAAAGAACCACCTGGAAGATGTCTCCCGCGGCGATATATTCCTTGGCTCGCTCGACGGATTTGATAAAACGTTGCCGACTGGTGCCCGCGTGTACTTTCAGTTTGCCCTTCGCCGGACGCCCAACTCTGTTCCAGTGCGCGGGACGCAATCCTGCCGCCAGCTTTTTTTCCAGGACGGCAATATCCGCCGCCGCCCGGTCGTAGGCGCGGCGCGGGCTCTCGCTCGAGACATCCGCCGTGGCAATAATGTGAATCTGATGGCGCAGATGGTCGAAGGCCAGCAGGCGATCGAAAAACATCAGGATGCAATCTGGAAGCGAGAAGTCATCTTTGGCGTGCTCGCCAATATTTTCCAGTTGCCGAACCGCGTCATAGGCGAAGTAGCCGACGGCGCCCGCGGTGAACGGCGGCAATCCCGGCACGGCGGCTGAACGATGCTGCCGCAGCAGTTCCTTAACGACCTGAATCGCACTACCCTGGCGCTTCTCTTTTTTTTTGCCGCGCAGGACTTCGATTTCACCGCCGCGCGCCTGCACCTGCATGTAAGGACGCGCGCCTAGAAAGGTATAACGTCCAATCTGCTCGCCCCGTTCCACGGACTCGAGCAGAAAGGCATCCGGCTCATTAGCCGCGATGGCGAGGAACGCCGAAACCGGAGTCAACAAATCGGCCGAGACCGATTTCACCACCGGCACCAGGGTGCCCTCTCTGGCGAGGCGCGAAAATTCTTTGTAATCGGGTCGCAGCATGGGCGGCATCATTCTGAGTTCAGTCATTATAGACAACACGGCTGTGACCACTTGTTGCGAGCCTGTAAAATCAAGGGTCAGGCACGTGTAACAGGTGTGGGGCGGACAGGAGTGTCCGCCCCACATTACCCATTACACTTATTCGTACTTCTTATGCGCCGTCCTCCCGGTCCTCCGCCTCGCTTCCTCATCGGCAACCTGCCGTTATTCAATTCCGACCCGCTTGCCATTTACACTCGCTGGGCGCGCGAGTATGGGGACATCCTCTACTACCGCGCCGCGTGGATGGACGTGTATTTCCTGAATCACCCCAACCTGATCGAGCAGGTGTTGGTATCGCAGTCACAGAATTTCGCCAAGGACAAAGTGATTCAGAACAGCCGCTGGTTTCTGGGCGAGGGCCTGCTCACCAGCGAAGGCTCGGGATGGCTTCGTCAGAGGCGCCTGTCCCAGCCCGCCTTCCATCGCGAGCGGATGGCGGCGTACGGACGCACGATGGCGGCGTACACCGAAGAAATGCTGGACAACTGGCAGGATGGCGAGGTCCGCGACATCCATCAGGAAATGATGCAACTCACCATGCGGATCGTGGCCAAAGTGCTTTTCAGCGTGGAGGTGAAAGAAGACACACAAAGGGTCGCCGCCGCTCTCAATGTGCTGATGCGCCACACATCAGGCGGCCGAATGATTCTGCCTCCCGTGATGCGGCATGTCCCCGTGCCCGCCATGATTCGGGTCAAGCGGGCAGTCCGCGAACTCGATGATATTGTGGACCGCATTATTCAAAAGCGCCGGGCCAGCGGCGAGGATACCGGCGACCTGCTCTCTATGCTGATGGCGGCGCGCGACGAGGATGGCAGTGGCATGACCGACCGCCAACTGCGCGACGAGATCCTGACTTTCCTGCTGGCCGGGCACGAGACGACTGCTGTTTCGCTCTCCTGGACCTGGTACCTGCTCAGCCAGCACCGCGCGGTTGAAGAGAAACTTGATCACGAGTTGAGCGAAATTCTGGGCGGCCGCACGCCGCAGCTGGAAGATTTGCCGCGCCTGTCTTACACCGAAAAAGTGGTAAAGGAATCCATGCGCCTTTTTCCGCCGGCGTGGAGTCTGGCTCGCACGGTCACAAAAGAGATTGAGATTGCCGGCTACCGCCTTCCGGTAGGAGCGAATGTCGTCATGAGCCAGTGGATTCTGCATCGTGACCCCCGCTTTTTCGAAGACCCCGAAAGTTTCAACCCGGAACGCTGGACCGCGGAGGCAACGCAGCGCCTTCCCAAGTTCGCCTATTTCCCCTTCGGAGGCGGCCAGCGACTGTGTATCGGCGCGGCCTTTGCCACCATGGAGGCGAACCTGCTGCTGGCGGCGATCGCGCAGCGCTTCCGGCTGCGGCTGGTTCCGGGGCACGATGCGGCAGCCCTGCCCAGCATCACGCTGCGGCCCAAACATGGAATGCGGATGTCGTTATCTCGAAATCCGTCCAGAAACAAGCCCGCAAACATTGCGTAGAACTAACACTGGAGTAACCAGCGAATGAATTGACGTAGGGGCGCAACCGTTGGAAGATGGCGAGACAGCTCAAATCTGCCAACGGGGGCGTATGCGGATCAAGTTCTGGGGCGTACGCGGATCGACGCCCACTCCCCAGCCGGAAAACCTGCGCTATGGAGGCAACACTTCGTGCGTCGAAGTGCGGCTCGGCGACCATCTGTACATCTTCGACTGCGGCACCGGGCTGCGCGCGCTGGGCCAGCAACTGCAGCGCGACTCCGCAGGCCAGGCGATTCGGGCCCACATTTTCGTCTCGCATTTTCATTGGGACCACATCCAGGGCATTCCTTTTTTCGGCCCTCTGTACGAAAACCCGGAAAACTGTTTCTCCTTCCATTCCTCCAGCCGCTCCCGAACTTTGAAGCGGGTGATGGAAGAGCAGATGGCTGCCCCCTATTTTCCGGTGGATATGACAGAGATGAAGTCGCAACGCGGCTTCTACAATATGGAGCAGGGCCGAGTGCCGCTGGAGGATGTGATGGTCGAAGCCATGTGGCTCAATCATCCCCAGGGCTGCATGGGCTATCGCCTCGAAACCAAGGAAGGAATCCTGGTTTACGCGACCGACAATGAACCGGGCGACCCGGTCTTTGACAAGAATGTACGCAAGCTGGCCGCCGGCGCCGATGTGCTGATCTACGACGCACAGTATTTGCCGGAAGAATATGAAGCCCGCAAACGCGGATGGGGACACAGTCACTGGCGCGAAGCCATCAACGTCGTCATGGAAAGCGGCGCAAAAGAATTGGTTCTGTTTCACCACGATCCCGACCACAATGACGACTGCATCGATAAAGTCGTGGAGGAGGCGCGCAATCACTATTCGAAGGTGCGCGCCGCAGCGGAAGGCCTCGAAATAAAATTGTAAGAGCAGGGCTCGTGTTGGACCGGGTCTACGACCCGGTCAGGCGGTGCGCAGCACCGCTAGTCTCGAACACAGCACCGCGAATTTCGAAAACGGACTCACTTGCGACCCTTCGGGTCGCCCGACTGGGTCAGAGACCCGGTCCCACACATCCATCGTGCCTTCCTACACACTGCCTGATACTTGCCTCGCCGCCCCGGCCCTGCATATACTTTAGAACGTTTGCCCGCCCACTCCGGGATGGTTCGCCCGGCGCCGGCCAGGCATCTTACTGTCTGACCGCACCAACGGAGACCGCCATGGCATTGAAGACCATTTCCCACGAACAGGAGATCAATCCCTGGGAAGCGCAAGCCGCCCGCTTCGACTTTGCTGCCCAGAAGTTGAACCTGGACGAGGGTTTAATGAAGGTCCTGCGGTATCCCACCCGGGAAATCATCCTGCATATTCCGGTCATGATGGACAACGGCCGGCTTGAGGTTTTTACCGGCTTCCGCGTACAACATTCGATTGCGCGCGGTCCGGCCAAGGGAGGTTTGCGGTACTCGCCCGACGTCACTCTCGATGAAGTCCGCGCCCTGGCCAGCTGGATGACCTGGAAGTGCGCCGTAGTTAACATCCCGTTCGGCGGCGCCAAAGGGGGCGTGATCTGCGATCCCCAGAAGATGTCACAAGGCGAACTGGAGCGCATGACGCGGCGCTATACCGCGGAACTGATCGAGTTCATCGGGCCGGAGAAAGATGTTCCCGCGCCCGACATGAACACCAACGAGCAGACCATGGCGTGGATGATGGATACATACTCCATGCACATGCGCCAGACGGTGACTGCCGTGGTCACCGGCAAACCCATCAATATTGGCGGATCGCGCGGCCGCCGCGAGGCCACCGGCCGGGGCATCATGATCGTGTGCGACGAAGCCGTGAAGAAGCTGGGACTGCGGCCCGAATCCTCGCGAGTGATTGTGCAGGGTTTCGGCAATGTGGGATCGAACGCCGCCCGCCTCATGGCGGAAGCCGGCTACAAGGTAATTGGAATCATCGAGGTGGATGGCGGCCTGGTCAATCGCGACGGAATCGACGTGGAAGCGTTATGGGAGTACCGCCAGCGCAACGGCAACATCCACGGCTTTCTCGGCGCGTCGGCCGAAGATCCGGCGGAGCTGCTGCTCAGCGACTGCGAAATACTGATTCCAGCGGCGACCGAAAATCAGATTTCGACCCGCAACGCTGACCGCATCAAATGCAAAATTCTGGCCGAAGGCGCGAACGGCCCCACCACCGCCGCCGCGGACGATATCCTGGCCGAGAAACGCGTCTTCGTCATCCCGGATATCCTTTGCAACGCAGGTGGCGTAACCACGTCGTATTTTGAGTGGGTGCAGGATCGCCAGGGATATTTCTGGAAGGAATCAGTGGTGAACGAGCAGCTCGAGCACATCATGAAAGGCTCGTTCGATGACGTAGTCCGCTACGCCGAGACGCACAACGTCAACAACCGTATTGCGGCCTACATGCTGGCCATCGATCGGGTCGCCTACACCATCCGCCAGCGCGGGATTTACGCCTAGCGATCGGCTTCACGCCGCGATGGCGTCCAGGCTTACGCGACAGTCTCATCAGTGACCACAAACCACGCAGGGGCGAGTACCCTCGCCCGTCCGGCCCGAGCAAAGCCCGGCTTGCGCCTTCCCTCCAGGTTGACCCATATTGGGCGAAGTGTCATTATGGTCGCCCCTCCGGCCAGCCAGGACGCACCTCAGCACCGCTGAGGCAGGCTTCCGCAGAAGGCAGTTGGCGGCCCGGACGAGAGAGGCCAATCATGCGCAGACTACACACCAGGCTCGGGATGTGGACGTTAGCGCTCTGCATGTTTTTCGTGCTGAGCGGGATCTCCGCCATGGCGAAGCCACAGGCAAGTTCTACCGACGACCAGACCTCGACGACCACCAAAAAGAAAAAGAAGAAGAAAACGACCGACACCGCTGCAGCCAGCGGTCAGCCGGCTGCTGCCGACACGTCGTCCACAGCCGCCGCCGGAACCACGAAAGCCAAGAAGACCAAGAAGACAGCCGCAGCCGGCGACGCCGCTGCAACCCCTGCCGCAGGCTCGGCGAGCACCACCACCAGCGACACCGCTGCAACGAAGAAGACTAAGAAGAGCAAGAAAACGGCTGCAGACAGCACGGCTGCGGCAGCTCCCGCCACCGAATCCAGCCCTGCGTCCACCGACGCTACCGGGGCTTCGACCACCGCGAAGAAGACTCGCAAGAGCAAGAAGACGGCTACGGATACCGGAGCCGCTGCAACTCCCGCGACGCCCGCCACCGGTACGACGAGTACCGACGCAACCGCTACTCCCACTACCGCCAAAAAAACTTCGAAGAGCAAGAAGACGCCCACCGATAGCAGCACGGCAGCGGCAACTCCGGCTGCGAGTGCGGCTCCCGCCAGTCAACCGGCTTCTGCTCCAGCGCCAGCCGCCCCGGCAAGTTCCATGGCCGCACCCTCCAACTCCATGGCGCCCACTGCGGCCAAGACCACCACTCATAAAGCACCCACGACAACCGCCAACGCTTCCGATTCGCAGATTGCGACCGCCAAGTCGGGCGGCATGGTCTGGGTGAACACTGACAGCGGCGTGTACCACAAGGGTGGACGCTGGTACGGCAAGACCAAGACCGGCAAGTTCATGAGCGAGGCCGACGCCAAGGCTGCCGGTTTCAAAGCCTCAGAAAAAGACTAGAATTCTTAAGGAGAGCCTATGAAAAGCAAGAGCCTGATCAACCGAATTGTGTTCGCGCTGTTCGCGGTGGCGATTCTGGCTACGGTTGCCACGGCGCAAACGACACCCGCCAAAAGCACCAAAACTGCAAAGACGGATTCCGCCATGGCAGCTCCGGCGGACGCCAATTTGCTCGACATCAATACCGCGACCAAGGATGAACTGGACGCGCTGCCCGGCATCGGAGCCGCCTATTCCCAGAAAATCATCGACGGCCGTCCTTATGCCAAAAAGACGGACCTGACTCGCAAGAAGATCATTCCCTCCGCCACCTACGCCAAGATCAAGGACAAGATTATCGCCAAGCAAAAGTAATCGAACCAGGAAGCGCCGGGACTTCATGCTCCCGGCGCAAGCTTCCGGCGGGAGGTACATCCCACCGGAACCGAAGACAAGCTATTGGGGCTCGACTCAGAGTCGAGCCCTCCGGAATTTCAGGAGGCAGTATGAGTTTTCTCGAAGATATGGCCAGCAAAGAGGCCAGCAGCATGTTAGCCAACAGCTCGAATCCGCTCGCGTCCTCGGTCATGCAAATGATCAATAGCCAGCCCGGCGGAATTTCCGGACTGCTGCAACAATTTCACGAAAAGGGATTGGGAGGCCTGGTCTCTTCGTGGGTCGGCACGGGCCAGAATCTTCCCATTTCTGCCGAGCAGATCCAGCACGTGCTGGGCAGCGAACAGGTAAAAGAGATTGCCGCCAAAGCTGGGATTGCACCGGAGGCAGCCAGTTCCCACCTGGCGCAGTTGCTCCCCATGCTGATTGACAAACTTACGCCCAACGGCCAGGTTCCGCAGAACTCGTCGCTGATCGAAGAAGGCATGGGCATGCTGAAGGGTCTTGGACTGGGAAAGACCGGTACGGATTCCTAATTTTGCGGTTATGTAAGTTGAAGGGCACAAGGGAGTACCCGAAGACTCAAGCTTAAGAGTTCCCTTCGCGTACCTTCGTGCCCTTCGTGGTTAAAGGGTTTGTGTCGCCCCTCCACCGAACATTTTGCTTCATTCCCCCTGCCGGGTAGAGGATAATGGGCGCTGCCAGACTGCGCCCTTGGCGGGCGCTCCCGCGGTGAACCTGCCGAACTCCATCACGCTGACCCGCATCTTCAGTATTCCACTGTTGATCTGGCTTCTTGCCACAAATCATTTCCGGGCTTTCGGAGGCGAGCAGGAGTTGCTGGCGTCTGCGCTTTTTATTGCCGCCTCCATCACCGACGGCATAGACGGGTATCTGGCGCGCCGCCGCGGCCAGATTACGACCATGGGGATGCTGCTCGATCCGCTGGCCGACAAGCTTCTCATCGCCGCCGCTTTTATCGCTCTGGTTCAATTCAATCCCAGCCTCGTGCCTGCCTGGGTTGCGGTCGTCATTATTGCGCGTGAGTTTCTGGTGAGCGGCTTGCGGTCGATCGCCGCCTCGGAAGGTTTCACCATCGAAGCCAGCGACCTGGGCAAGTTCAAGATGCTGGTCCAGATTGTTTCGGTGGTCGCGGTGATTCTGGACCATCACTGGAAGGAATGGCCCGTCGGTCCCTACATTTTCCCCGTACACTGGATCGCTTTTGTCGCGATCTGGTTCATGGTCTTTCTGTCGTTGATATCGGCGCTCGATTATTTTGTTGCGTTCTGGTCGAAGATCGACCGCCAGGTGGTAAGAAGCAGACGACGATCCTTCGTCCTCAGCCGGCGGAGAAAACGCGATGTGCCCGTCACATGATGACCCCTCGCCGCGTGTGGCCTGCGCACCCGGCACGCCCTACCCGAATGAATTTTCTCCCGAAGAGCGAAGTTTGCTCTTGCGGCTGGCGCACGACACCATAGCCGCCGCACTCGACCTGCGTGAGATCGCAACCATCTCTCCTTCCGCGCATCTGAGCGAACCGCGCGGCGCTTTCACCACTCTTTATTATCGCGGCGCTCTGCGGGGCTGCGTTGGTTTTGCTTTTCCGGTAACGCCGCTGTACCGCACCGTCATCGAAAGCGCGCGCGGCGCCGCATTCGACGATTCGCGCTTCTCTCCAGTGGACCGCCGCGAATTCCCCGAACTGCAAATTTCAATCAGCGTTCTCTCTTCACCCCAACCGATCGCGCCGGAACAAATCGAGGTGGGCCGCCACGGCCTGCTGGTAAGCCTGGGCGTCCACCACGGCCTGCTGCTGCCGCAGGTGCCGGTAGACCACGGATGGGACCGCACCGCATTCCTCGAGCAGGCCTGCAGAAAAGCTGCATTGCCGCCAGACGCATGGCAAACGGGGGCCCGGCTGGAAGCGTTCACCGCCGAAGTTTTTGGCGACCCCCGCTGAGCGTGGCTGCTTCGCGAAGCGAAGACGCCACTCCGCTCAGGATGACAAAAAAAGAAGGGAGGCCGAAGCCTCCCTCAAGCGATTCTGTTTCGAAAGAATTACTGCCGATCGAGCTCCACACCATCGCCTACGTGCACATCTTCCAGCGCAAACACCAGCATGCCGGTGGCTGTAGTCGCAGTGGTGTTGATGACTACGATTTCTCCCACTGCGCGGCGCGGCATGTCCGCGACCCGGATTGAAGGTCCCTTGCCCTTGGTGAACATGTGCCCTTCGATCGAGGGCGGATATTTCTGAGTGTCGTCGGTATTCGCCGCCTTGAATGAAAGCGAATCAACCGGGTCTCGCAGGTCCGCTTCATACGTGCGCACCGCGCGCAGGTAGTCGCCGACCTTGACGCCCTGGTTGGCGCCGACGTTCATGTAAACCTTGGAGCCCGTCCCCAGCAGGAGATCGAAATCCTTGGCCAGAACAATTCGTCCGCTGGCGCTACCATTGCTCGGCATGAAGCGGTCAAACCGTTCGGGCAGATGGAAGGAGATGGTGGGCTTTTCGGTAAAAGGCACCGCGATATCTCCGGGAACGATGGCTTCGCAACTGAATTCGATGTGTCCTACCGCCATCTTGCCGCGGGTGTCCACAATGCGCACCCAGCCAAGTTCGGCGTAGGGCTGGCCCATAGCCTTGAGCATGGAATGCTGGCCGGCAAACAACTCGTACTTGTTCGGATCCACCAGTTCGCGCAGAATCTGGTACTTCTGCCCGGTCTGGTATCCCTGGCCTGTGAGGAAGATAGTGTCGTTGGTCGCGAACCGGGTGGTGTTGGGGCTTTCCAGCCCGCCGGTCACAAAATTCGCATTGGGCAGCAGCTCTTTGCTGACCAGGCCACCGCAATAAACATCGGCATTTGTGGGGGTTTGCACCCGCTCGACCGGAAAAGTGCCCGTCGTAATCTGCGTGTTCTGAGGGGCAGCCGTATCTGCGGACGTGGAATCAGCTTGCTGCGCGGACGCCGCCATGGTCAGGCACAGCAACAGCAAAAGTCCTGTTTTCTTCATGTTACCTCCAAAATCAAGGCCGGGCCCCCGCCGACTTAACCGCCGCTAACTCATGCAAATAAAAGGGCTTTCAAGCCGGACAGTAACAAGAGGAGAGGGTCCGGTCAAGGTTACGCTGGTGTTATCGCGGGTACGTTAAAAAGTTTGCCCAGGCTAATTGCGATAATCCGTTGTTGCATCTGCAATTACGCGCCTGTAATATCCCCAGTCGTTCGTAGATCATGACCGCTGCCCCCAACAGTTACGTCGCCCGCTTCCTGCCTCTGCGGCTGCCCCGTGTCTGCGTGGCGGTAACCGATACCGATCCGGCCGCTCTGGTGGACAAAGCAGAAGCCCTGATCCGCGATAACACCTTTCTGGAGTTCAGGTTAGATTACCTGCCCAAACCGGCGCTGGCGCTCCCCCGAATCAAGCGATTCATGGAGTACCACCCGCACCTTACGGCGATCGCGACCTGCCGGCGCACCGCCAGCGGCGGGAAGTTCAAAGGCTCCCTGGCCGCCCAGATCGACATACTTGGCAAGGCGGGCGCGTCGGGCTGCCAGTTGCTCGATATCGAACTGCAAAGCGCCGTCAAGTGCCGGCCTGAACAGGTGCAGCGGCTGCGGACCAAGTCAGCCCTGATTCTTTCCTACCATGATTTCCGTGGCACCAAGAATCTGGAACAGACTCTGGAAAAGATGGTGAAGATTCCCGCCGACTTTTACAAGATTGTCGGAACCGCGACCACGCTCTACGACAACGTGACGATGATGAAGTTCCTGGAGAAATTTGGCGATCGCCATTCTCTGGTCGGCTTGTGCATGGGCGAGCAAGGCATCATCAGCCGCTTGCTCGGAGTCCGAGCAGGCAGCGTCTTCACGTTCGCCGCCGTCAGTCCCGATGAGAAGACCGCGCCCGGCCAGGTTACAGCCCAGGAGTTGCGCAGCACCTACCGCATCGAGCAGATGGATGCGGCCACCAGAATCTACGGCGTGGCCGGCGATCCGGTGGCGCATTCACTTTCGCCTGCCATCATGAATGCCGCGCTGCGCCGGGAGAATGTAAACGGCGTCTACCTGGCGCTGCATGCCAAGACGCTCAAAGATCTGTTGGCCTGCGTACGCGATATTCCGATTCATGGCCTCTCCATCACCATGCCGTACAAGGAAGGCATTCTCAAGCATCTCGATAACACGGATTCGCACACCACGAAGATTGGCGCATGCAACACCGTGGTGCGGGCGCAGGACGGAAAGCTGTACGGCTTCAACACGGACACGGCCGGCGTGGTGCGCCCCCTGGAGAATCGAATTACGATTGAGAAGGCAAAGATCCTGGTGCTGGGCGCGGGTGGCGCGGCGCGGGCGGCGGTCTTCGGACTCAAGGAGCGCGGCGCGGAAGTTTATATCCTGAATCGCAGCGCGGCCCCGGCACAAAAGCTGGCGCGCCAGGCCCGGGCGAGAACCGCGAAACGCGCCGATCTGAAAAAGCTTACGTTCGACGTGATCATCAATGCCACTCCGGTAGGCATGGGCAACACACGCGAGTCTCCCTTGAATGAAAATGAGATCAACGCCCGCTACGTCTTCGACATGATCTATGATCCCGCGGAGACACGGCTCATGAAGCTGGCCAAAGAGCGCGGCGCGGAAGTGATCCCAGGGATCGAGATGTTCGTCCACCAGGCGGCGCGCCAGTTCGAGATATGGACGGGCAAGCCCGCGCCCTGGGACGACATGCTGCGCGTAGTCACGCTCGCCCTCAACGAGCGCACCGCCGCCCGCCAGGTTCCTCCACCACGGAATACGTAGGGGCGGGTGCCCACACCCGCCCGGCCGGGCGAAGCCCGGCGGGTCTTGGGTTTATTGTCACCGCCGAGAAACAACAGGCGAGCTTTGCTCGCCCACCCGGACGAGGGCGTCCGGGCCTACGTGGTTCGTGGCGGAGAATTTGAATCTGGCTTTTCTTGATACCAGATCCATCTGTAGTCGCGCCAGTCCGTTACTAACCCGCCGCGCACTGGGTTATTCAGAATATAACCAATCTTCTCGTCTAGTTTTTCCGAACATCGCAAGACTCGATCGAACGATTCTTCCTGCCAAAGCGTGCCTTGGACGCCGCTCTGCCGATTGATGAAGTGCGCAGAAGAAGATTTGATCGCCTTCATGATATCGGGCAGGCGCACCACTCGCAATGCAGCACTCTCAATGAGAGGCGTCAGAACCAGATGCACGTGGTCCGGCATGACCACCGCAACGAAGAGCTCGTACTTCTTCTCGTGATCATGTTTGCAGCAATCGAGCACAACGTCGCGTGCCCAGTTGGGAAGCACCGAGCGCTTCTTAGTAACGAACGTAATGAAATGAGGTTTGTCGTCGCGCTGCAGGTGTGGAAGATTTCGACGATAAAAGGTCACGGCGCAATAAATTGTCACGCAATAGCGCGTCGCCTCTGACAGAAATAAAAACGCAGACGCCCGTTTCGGGAACGGAAGCAATCACCATGCACCACGTAGGGGCGGGTGCCCCACCCGCCCGGCCGGGCAGAGCCCGGCGGGTTTGGGTTTTAGATCCAAAAACCTAGGCGAGCTGCGCTCGTCCACCCGGACGAGGGCGTCCGGGTCTACGTGTGTCGGTGATGCTTAGTACGGTTTGAAGTCCTGCCAGTATGTCAGGTTCACTACGTCCTGCAACATGGGCGTACCGGGAGGCAGTTTCGCCGGATCCTGGAACGCGGTGTCGAAGTAGTAGTTACGGTTTGGCGGGCTGTAAACCAGGGTGCAGCACTTGAACGTGCCTGTCGCGTACTGCGAGTAGTAGAGGCTCACCAGCGAGCCGCGATAGCTGAGCGTTGCTCCTCCCCAGTTTTCGATGTAGCGCAGGAAGTTATGCACTCCGCCGTCGGTGCCGAAGTCGGCTGATGTGCCTGCGGGTTGAGGGAAGTTCACGTTCTTGCCGCCTGCAATCGCCAACCGGTAATAGGTTGTCGTGGCGGGACGGTTGCCCAGAGTCAACGGGTTTTTCATGCTGTTGAGATCAGACCAGCCGTTGGAGAGCAGGGTTACAGCGTCAGCGATCACCGCCGATGCCGAGTGATTGATGTCCGCCGTAGTTGTGACCGGAGCTCCCCACCAGGGATCGCCGGCATTTGAGTTGTAGTCTCCGAGTACGTAAACAGGGTTTTCCGCGGCCACGGTAAAGCCGCCGAGTCCGGTATCAGGCCGCACCGGCACATTATTAAGACCGCCGTCGATTATCCGCAACACATGTCGTGCTCCGGTAACAACGTTCTGCCGGCCACCGTTAAGGCAATCGACCATCTGATAAGGGTTGCCCGCGGTGGCAATGCGCATGCCGTTTCCAACATCGGCTGCACCCCAGTTATCCGGAAGAGTGTTTTCATCAACGTCCTCGGGAGAAAAGCCATTGGGGCTGAGCGGCTCATTGACTCCGTCCGGTGTTCCGGTCGGCGATGCCGAGTTGATCACGTCCTCGAAGCCGTATTCTCCAGTCGTAACACCGGCGACGGGAGTCGCATTCGGGTCGGGCAGCATGCCGCGGCGATCCGAGTAGAACACCAGGTAACCGTTCTGCCCGCTGTAATCCACCAGGCCGGGATTGGCTACCAGCCACTGATTCAGGTTGCCTACGTCCAGTTCCACCGCGTTCATGATTCCGTTCACGTAGCACTGCGAGCCGGCTAACCCAGGATTCGCATCGCGAGGAAAACCTTCGCGCGGATCGAAAAAGTTGATGGGATACCAGCTGTACTGAGAGTTTGCCCCGATCCAGTTTGAGGGCGCGTCCGCACCGGTAATGGTTCCACTCGCATCGCGATCAGCCAGCTGCTGAAAAATCAGGATGGCATGAGGATGGACGGGGTTCTGTCCTGCTCCTCCGAATGGCGTTGTGGGCGGGAAGTTGCTGCGCCCGAAACCAAGGGCGATCCAGGTGCGCGTGGCGCCGATCCAGTTGCCTGCGGCATTCTTGTATTCGACCCGCAACCAGCCATCGATCAGAGGCCACGGATTCGCCGCGTTTGGTGTGCAAGCGCCCGTGGGACGGCTCAGGCCTGTGGGCACGCCGGGCCAGTGGCCCTCGAAACCGGATGCAGTTTTCGCCATAGCCCACGGACTGGCGCCGATGCCGGTCACGTTATCCGTTCGATTGCCTCCGCAGGCATTGTCGATATTGATGTCGTCGGGATCGCCGATCAGTGCCGGATTGTAAGAGACCAATTCAGCTTCGGTGCTGGCCAGCAGGATACGAATGTTGGACTTGTTAAATTCGCGCGATGATCCGGTTGGCGACGTCGACAGTTCCCCCAAAGGAGCTTTTCGGATGATCTGAATCTGCTGGGCTGAACCCGCCGCACCTTGCACGAAAGGCAGAGTCAGCGGCTGCACCGACAGCGAGTTGGCGTTGCCGACCATGGAATTGAACTTGTTGGTTGAAGTACTTCGCCAAGTCGTCAGGTTTGTCTGTGTGCCGGCCGGCGGAATTCCGCCGCTCCAGCTGGCGTCCGCGATCGCGAACTTCACGCAGTTCGGGTTAGCGGTTGGATTCGTATCGCACCCATTCGCGATAATAGGCGCATAGACGTCGCCCTGATATGCTCCGCCGGCGCTGTAATTGTTGGCGAGGCGATCGCGAATGATCTCTCCCACTGCAGTGGTTTTGGCGCCCAGGATAAGAGGACCCGAATTGGCCGCCAGGAACAGGTTGCCATTGGTGTGCACACGGCCCTGAAAGGCGAACGGCGGGCCGGCAAAGTAACTCAAATCGCTATCCGAGAACACGCCGAACTGGAACACCGGGATGAGCGCGACTTCCACGCCGCGCGTGATGTTGACCGAAGCTCCACCCGGACGGGTCGCGCTGACCTTCATGGTAAGCGGAATAATTTCAGCCGAGAGACCGGCATTCGCTCCTGAACTGATGACGCTGGTGTGGCTGGCTGGGTTGCCATTGGCGTCCGGCGTCCAGGTAATGCTTTCCTGGTAATTCATCCCGGCAATCATGGCCGCGGTTGGCGGGCTGTTCGTCAGGTTTGTGATCTGAGCGGGCGTAGGAGATTGTGATTGCTGGTAAAGCGCCGCCAGATTCGCAGTGAGCAGCTCCATGCCGGATTCCGCGCCGTAGTACGCCTGATTGGTCTCCATGTCGTTGCTGCCCATCTGTCCTGCGCCGTGAACCATGAACAAAAGTCCCACGGCAATGGCGGACAACAGCGTCAACACCAGCAAACTGGCGATAAGAGTGAATCCCCGTTCTCGGCCCTTAACCCTGCACATAGTGATGATCTCCTGAAGCTGCGTTCTCTCCTCGATAACAGTCTCTATTTCCAAACTTTTACTGATAGCGATCCCGGAACGACAGGCTGCGGGTACTGACCGACGTGGCCAACACCGTGCTCCTTGAGCGGTTTCCGTAAGAGGTCAGTGTCTGTCCCATGACCTGGATATTTACCTTATGAATCTGCGAAGGTGTGAAAGGCACAACCAGAGCGCTGGGAATACCAGAACAGCCGGGGCCATTGGTGCCGTCGCACACGTCATATGTAACTTGCAAATTGATGATGTTGTCGGCTACCGGTGTCGGTTTCTGCCCGCTTACCTGACGCATCAAGCGGGGCGGCTGCGATGTCGCTGCCGCGGGAACTTCGATGAAGTAGGTGATGGCCCAAATACGAGTGCCAACCGGAGGACCAGCAGCAACCAGAGCCGCGATGTTTCCACTCGCCGCGCCCGTCTGGTTTATCTGCAGCGGGTCCCCGTTGGCAAACGTGACGTTCGTGCTCGTGCCAGCGCCAGGCGCGATCCCCGTGATTTCACCGACCGCGTAGCCATTGATGTTATTTAACAAAATCAGATCGCCCACCTGCAGTCCGGTGGGAGACTGAATGGCCGGGAAGCCAACCGGCGGAACTGCCGGAGGCGCAAAATTGACCAGGCTTCCGTTCGGGTTGACGCCAGGAAACGTGGCCGAGTATTGATTCAGCGGGAACGCGTAATCGGCGTAGATAACAGTGATTGCGTCCGAGGGCGCGCCCGTCGCTGCAATATTCGCCGGCCCACCCAGTTCCATACCGTTACCGGGGCCGGGGATAATGCCGAACATGTAGTTGGGAATTACGTTCGCGCCAACCGTCGCCGCCGGATAATTATTATTCGCGAGCCAGGACTTGGTTGGGTCAACCGCAAACATGGAAGCGACCGCACCAGCGCCGTTGGGCAATGCCAGGCCGCCCGGCGGCAGGCCGGAGCCCGCCATGCTCACATCTTTCGCGACCAGGTTCAGCGTGGCGCGAACGTTCTGCTGCATCTCGGATGACTGAGAGACCAGGATGGTCGCGTCCATGCCGTTCTTGAAAAGCTGGGTGGTCGAAGCCAGCACGATCAGGCCCAAGGCCACGGCGATCAGCAGTTCGATCATGCTGAAGCCCCGAGCTCTAAGTTTGGTTAGTCGCATGACTCTCCTCCTACCGGTACGACGAAATCAGAGCTTGTACCTGGTAGGTTTTGTACCAGCCCTGCGGCACCGGATAACGCACGGTGACGGTAATCTGACGCACGTTGGTGTTGCCGGGCACGTTCGCAATTGCGATCTGCCGGGTAAAGTTTCCCAGGTTCACCAGAACGTCCTGGGCCGTGTTGGTAATCACTCCAGTGGGCCCCGGCAAACGAACGGGTAAGGCAGCGACGTCGTCGGCGGTATTGTCGAGCCCATCAGGACCCGGGTCGGTCATCGGCGTAAATCCCACCTTGAAGATCCCCGTGCCTGACCCCACGTTCTGAATCTGGTCGAAAACGATCTGGCTGGTCTGGCGCGCGGTGTAAATACTCTCCACCGCTTCTGCGGCTTTCTGCCGGGCGATGCTGTCGTTCTGGACTGAGCTGGTGTTGCCGATGGCCATGGCAAAAGTCGCGAGCACCGCCAGAAGCCCAATCATCAGCACGACGATTGCGATGAGTGTTTCGAGCAGAGCAAAACCTTGCTGCTTATTTTTCCGGACCGGCATGCGATAGAGTCTTGTCATTGTTGGAACCATTTGGGCGTTCCTGCATTGCTAAGAAGGCGCCATCCTCTGATTCTTCCCGTCGCTCCGTACAGGGTGACCGCATGAGAGCTGTACAAATCTCCGGTGCGGCCGGTGTACACGATCCCGCTGTTCAAGTTTCCGTTGACGTCATGGGCTGAGCCGTCGGGCATGAACATCACTTGATTGACGATGGCTCCGGCTACGTTCTGATCAAAATCGATCGCTGCTGTTGCGTTGCCGAATCCGTCGGGAACCGTCGCGGGACCATTGGGCAGTCCGGCCAGAGCCTGCATCTGCAAATCTGTGGGCAGCGTGACACTCGAAACTTGCGTCGCGGCCGCGAGAGCCGTTCCCGCGTCCCACCGGAATGTCTGAATGGTCTTAACATTGGGCGCGCCCATCGGCGTAAGAGCCCCGGTCGGAGCGGCAATTCCAAAGCAGACGATGTATTGCTTGCGTTCCGTGATCGCCCGCTGGCGAGCCGTGCGCAGAGGCATCATCACGTCTTCAAAAGCCTGATTCGCTCGTGCATCTCTCAGCGCAGGCTGCACGGCCATAAAACTCATTCCCGCCACGATGAGGATCAAGGCCACCACGATCATCATCTCAATCAAGCTGAAGCCGCGGGCGCTGCACGTTCCGATTGAGTTGCGATGCGAAATTTTCATTTTGTGATATCGCTTCATTGCCCGGCCCAGCCTCCATTCACGCCCGATCGGCGGAAAAATAAACCACTTTGTCTTGGGAGAGAATGGCCGGAGGCGGGGGCTCCGGTGCAGCCACAATCGTAGGGTCAGTTCACCCTCGCGTCAAAACACCAGAGTCATAGACCGGAAGGGTCTTTTTCGAACCTTCGTAAGTAACCTATCGCCCGGTTACTGAAGTAAGGCAGCGGAGGGAATGCGAGGAATTTTCAGATCGAGAGGAATTTCAGAACGTAGACCCGTCAACGCATGGATCACAATATCGCTGTTCCGGCGTGCGCCGCAGGATCCAACAACTCGAAGTGAAACTGGACTTCCGAACGGGGCATCGGGAGATCCAGTTTGGTGGAATCGTCGATGCGCACGCCCACAGCCTGCAGCAGTTCCCGAATATCCATGCAATAGATCATGCAGAGACTCATGATCTTGGCGATATGCCTGGGTAGTTTGCCCATGGCCTCGTAGTCGGAGAGCAATCCCAGCGCAATCGCGTAAGCCTGGTTTCCGAAAATTTGGGCAATGGTGCGAGTAAGGCTTTGGGCCTCGCGGAAAGTCAGACCTGTGCGACTGCGAGAAACTCGCAGCAGGTCGGAAAAACTCTTTTTGCCTTCTGTGCCCTGCGACGGCAGGGCCGGTTCGAGCTTCCAGGATCCGGTTCGTCCGTGTTCCTCGCCCGGCCGCAACCATCGTGGATCTTTATTTATATCCACCAAACCGAGAATTTTTGCTTCAGTGGGTATGCGTAGCGGCCAGAATCCCCAGGGCGGACGGACGGGTAACAAAACAATTTGCCGGTCGTCGATCCACTGAACCCGGCAGCAGCTCAGCCCGGTAGGTTGCTCGACCAGCCATAGCAGATCTTCCTTCGCACCATCATCAAGTCCTCGAATGCGAGGAGCATAACAACGATCGACCCGCACGATGCTGCCACGCCCAAGCCGGGGCTCAAACAGCGCGTCGCCCGTACCGACTTTCGCAAATAGAAAGCGCCGGCTATCGCTCCCCTCACCTTCGAAGGGATTCTGGGAAGAGTTCCAGTGGATGCCATAAGGCGTCGCCATGGAGTCCACGATGTCTTCCCAGGGTGTGACCAGCACGGTGCGCTCCGGATGCAAACGCATCTGAAGGCGGGGGATCTGTTGCAGGTCAAAGCCGCATATCGCCAGCCAGTCCACAAACCGGTATCCCGTGTTCTCGCTCAACGCAACAATCTGACAGATGTGCGGCGTCACCCCACGGCGTAACTGGTATAGAAAAGTGACGGGAATGAAATATGGCGATTCGCTCCCGTAGCGCAGGCAAGTCGCGTCGGAGAGTTGGGTGACGGTGTATCCACATTGATTCAAAATGCTTCGGATGCTTTCTACGCGAGCGTCCCGATCCGGCTGGATTGTCTCTCCGGTGGTTTCGCCGGGATGGAAAAGAGGTGCGCGGCGAGAAATTGTAAATGCATCATGAAGCCCGACGGACCCACTCATTTATCGATACTAGCCTGACTCTTTCCTCTTCGAGTCATCTCCTGCTACCTATGTTGGTGCGTCTTGTTTCCGCTCAAGAGTCCTGGCGGGCAGCAGGAAAGCCTGAAAGTGCGGCGAAAAACGTTTTGGAAAGAACCCGGGAATGTGCCGCCAGAGAACTCCCACAGGATAAGAGAGTAGAAACTCTCGTCGGTTGACCGACGAAATGTTCCGGCTCGGCCGATGCGGGACAGCTTAGTACTCGCGATCAACGGGAAGAAAATCAGGCGGAATGGTAATGCAGGCGCGGATTTCAGGCGGCTGTAACTTTTCGAATCGCTTGTCGGTAGACCGACGAGCATAAGTTTCCATCGCGCGTTTTTCGAACATTTCGGATTTCCTCTGGCGACAAAAATAAGGTGGTCCTCACTGGCGTTTACGCCCGGAGGATCTCCTGATGAAAAAAATGGCTCGTTTACTGCTGGCGACTCTCGTATTGCTGGGTGCCGTCTCAACTTCTTCTTTTGCTGCGGGCGGTGCGCCCATGCCGAATTGTTCTCCGGGGCATTGCCCTGGCAAGTAGTTCGTAAAATGTTTCAAGTCAGAACCTGAATTACTTGTGGGCTGTCTGGTTTGCTTGTAGCCTTCCAGTGCAGCCCATGGGATTTTCCCGCCTAGCCACGTTCATCTTCTGGTTTCTCCCGGTCGTCCTCCAGGCCCTGATCGCGGGGGTCATGCTGCGCCGCCATTTGGTGAGGCAATTCCCCATTTTTTTCACCTTCAATATTCTGATTCCGACGCGCGATGTCACGCTGTACTTCCTGCCATTCTTGGGAAACCTGTATTCGTCAGTTTTTTGGTGGGGCGAGGCTGCAGCGATCGCTCTGGAGTTGGGAAGCGTTTTCGAAAACACCTGGCACTTTATTCGACCGTACGCGTTCTTGCGAGGCTTCTTAAAAGTTCTGGGGGCGGCCGGGATCATTGCGGCGGCGGCAGGGCTGGCCATGTTGATCTGGACCAAAGGGCCCTCCGGAACCGACTTGCTGTATGAATGGTTGGCTCTGAGCGAGCGCTCCGCCAGGTTTCTGCAGGTGTGTCTGCTGATTGTGGCGATCGCGTTTATGTCTCGCCTGAGCCTGACCTGGCGCCACTATGCTCTCGGAATTGCTGCCGGCTTCGGTGTCTATGCGGCCCTGGATCTCATCTTTCTTGAGCTTCATTTCCACCTTCATCTTCTCTCCTACCCTACCTTTGTATTACTGAGGTCCGCGGCATATAATCTCGGCGTCGCAATCTGGGCTTTCTATTTTCTGTGGCCCAGAAACGGACCGCGGGTCGATCGTTTGCCGGGCACCGAACTAGCCGGCTGGAACGATGCGCTGACCCCACAAGTTAATAAATGGTATCGACGCTAACAATTCTATTTGCCAGTGGCCTTTCCCTCTTTTTGGTGTGGACGATTCTGCGCCCGGGGCTGCCTAAAATTAAGAGCCTGGAAGACTGGGAAACCAACAAGAACGAAGTCGATCCCGAAATCTTCAGCGTGCTGCTCGATCCCTCCGAAGAAAAGTATCTTCGTCAGTCACTGTCACCGCGCGAGTTCCGTCTTTTCCAGAGAAAACGCATTGGGTTGGCGCTCCGCTGGCTGCACCAGGTAGGAGAAAATGCCGCGATGCTGATGAAGTTGGGGCAGTTGGCGAAAACGGAGGCGAATCCCAGGCTGGCGAGTAAAGCAGAGGAGCTTATTTATGGCGCGCTTCGGCTTCGTGTAAACTCGGTACTCGCTCAGCCCTGCCTGTGGCTGCAGTGGATGCTTCCCGGTTCGGCCTTGTCGCTTCCGAAGATTGAAATTCCGTATGAGGAGCTGTTGACCGGCCTCAACCGGATGCGACAAGTGCAGCCTGTAGAATTCAGGCACGCGTTGAGTTGAAGTTCGAATTCGTAACGGTACGACCCTGCTCCCTTTAGCCGGATATTTATTTGCGGGCCTCCCGGCATTTTGATGCATCCGCGGACCGCGATTTGAGACTAGGAATACAGGGCCACCCACTATGGACTCGGGCAAGTGGATTCGGGAGTTACGCGACGAAAGACTTATCAAGTCCAGCGACATTGAGCGCATCAGCCGGTCGATTTCAGACAGTAAGGGGAATGCCGATTTCTACGTCTCGCACTCGACCCTGGCCGATATAGAGACTGGATCGGTGCCGAGCATTCACAAGCTGTTTAGCCTGGCGGTCTGCCTTAAAGTCTCGCTGGAGCAGCTTCTGCTGGTGTTCGGAATTGACTCGAACGAGGTCCGTCAATATGCCGGCCAGATTGAAGCCGACGTCCCCCGGCCGCAGACCGCGGAAGTAGGGGGGCCGGGTTTCCGCTTCCAGCTCAACTTCGACTCCAACCTTGCCAGTCATGAAACCAGCCTGCTGAGATTGAATCCCCAGGAACTCGCTACTCTCCCGACCGCGCTACGCAAGCGGCTCGATCCCAGAAGGTACCGCTATGCCGTGGTCGGCCTCAAAGACGACACCATGGGCGACCTGATCCCTCCCGGCTCGCTTGTCGAAGTCGATGTCATGCAAAATGCGGTGCAGGTATTTGACTGGAAGACGCTTCGCGAACGTCCGGTTTACCTGGTCTGGCATACCGACGGCCACAGCTGCTGCTGGTGCCAGTTAGAGGGCAAGGAGCTGACCCTGCTGCCCAACCCGCTGTCCCACCAGCCGGTGCGACGATTTAAAGTGCCGCGGGAAGCTTCGGTGATTGGCCGCGTGGTCAACGCCTGGCTTCCGTTCCAGCAACTGCCGAATGGCAGCGCAGCCACTCACTAGGCCTTTCCGGCTTCGAGAGTCTGCCTGCCCACCACTTCGAGTGCTACCGCCACATTGAGGAAGTAAAGCTCGGCGGAAATCGCACGCGCCCCTACAGGAACCGTCGCCCGGTAAGCCTGTAAAGATCTCCAGGTTTTCAGGACCGTCAGGATTTCACCCCGCGTGTAGTGGATGTATTCCTGCAACTGGGTCACGTACTCCGGCAATCGGGTGGCCAGGAGGCGCCGGAATACCTGCTCATGGCAGGCCCGGAAACCGCGGTCTGCCGCTTCGATGCCCCGTTCATGCGATAGTTCCGGATGAAGATACCTTCCGCTATTGCAGTCCCGAAGCGACGCCAGATAGATCATCCGCGTGAGGTCGTTGGGTAGGGGCCTCAAGATCGTTTGGGTTACATATTCGGCGGTATTGTCGGAAAGGGATCCGTCCGTGAAGCCGGATGCCGGGACACCGGAAGGGGGCAGAAACTCAGGAAGCGAAGGAGCCATCAGCTTACCCAGTGATCCAAAGTGAGGCAGTGGATTTCACGTTAAGGCCTGGCCGCCCCCGTCAGATTTGAATGCTTGTCTGGCCGGCCAGTGCCGCAATCGCGTTCTTTCCGGGCAATTGTACTCTGATGGCTTCAGGTTTCAAGCCCAGAATGGGAATTCAGCCGGATCTAGTTATGAATGTGAGGACTCTGGGCGGGATTTCGACGGGGTGGCGGAGGCGTCTTGATCACCTTGACCTCAAACTGCACGGGAAGTTTTTTGGGCGGATAGCAAGCCGCGTTGTCGCAAGCCTGGAATTTCAATTCCCCGCGAATCATATATTTGGCAGGAATCACCTCAGCCAGAGGCCGGACTTCGACCACCACCTGAAACTCTCCGCTGTACACGCTCAGTTTATCCTCCGGGGCGAAAGCGAAACTCATGTCTTTGCCTGCCGGATAGTTGACTCGCCCGATCACGATATCGGTCGGCGCCTGCACTTTGAGCGCGGTCGGGATGAGAAACTCTGAGTTCGGGTGATTGGAATTCACGTGAAAGCCGGACGGCACTCGAAAACTCAGTTTCACAGGATTTGACCGGCCCCGTGTAACCGTAGTCACGGCAGCCGGCTCCATCGAAACCGATGGGGCCCTTCTTCCTGGAATATCCTGATTTGCGGAAAGGCCAGCGGGACCTTCCTGCGCGGCCGCCTGAACGGCCAGCAAGGTCAGCACACACAGGTATGTTCGTAATATGAACATCAGTAAGAATGATAGAAGGGTTTGCAGCCGCCGCCTACGTTACTTTTGCGCCTGTACGGCATGGCCCTCGGCGAGCGCCTTCTTTATGTCGTCTTCAATTTCGCCCCGGCCCTTCAGGCCAAACACCCGGTCAATTACCTTGCCATCGCGATTGATATAAAAAGTAGCGGGCAGAAACTGGACGCCGCCATAAGCATTGCCCACCTCCTCTTTCCCTACGAGGATGGGATAGTTCACTCCCAGATCGTGGGCGAATTCGCCGATCTCCTTGGGGCTGGCGTCGTCCATGGCAACCCCGACGATCTGCAATCCCTGGGGACCGTACTGCTTCTGCAACTCGGCAAACCACGGCATTTCAATCTTGCAGGGCTGGCACCAGGTGGCCCAGAAATTCAGGAGGACGCCCTTGCCCCGAAAATCGGAAAGGCGCACGGTTTTGCCGTCCAGCGATTCCAGGGTGAAGTCCGGCGCGGTCTGTCCATTCAAATTAGGGGCCGAGCTGACCGGCTGGCCGGAATTTCGCCGTGCCATCTGAAATCCGAACACAATCATGACAGTCACCACCAGGGCGACCACGATAATGACCACAGGATCGCGTTTCACGACGAACTCCCTTTCAGGCGCAAACTAGAGTGCGAATCGATTCAGAAACGATAGATAGTTGGAGATGATGGTAAACCTTCCGAACACCAGGAGCAGGCCGAGCGCAATCAACAAACCGCCGCTGGCCACCTCCAGAGCATGCATGTGCATACGAAAGCGTTTGTAAAACTTGAGAAAACGTTCGATACCGAGCGAGGTCAATAAAAAGGGAACTGCCAGGCCGAGGGAATAGACCGCCAGCAACAAGATGCCTTTTGCCACGGAGTCCTGCGCCGCGGCGAAGCCCAGGATGACCGCCAAAATCGGGCCCACGCACGGAGTCCAGCCGAAAGCGAAAGCAAACCCGATCAGGAAAGCACCCCACGGCGTGCTGCCGCCTTTCACACTGTGCAGACGCGCATCCGTGTACAAGGCCTTGATCTTGAAAAGCCCGGTAAGATGCAATCCAAACAGAATAATGACTACGCCCGCAACCTGCGCCAGCACTGACTTGTAGCGGGCCAGCACCTGTCCGACTTCGGTGGAAATTGCGCCCAGCGAGATAAAGACCACGCTGAAGCCCAGAATAAAACCGATGGAATTCAGCATAACCCGGCCCAGAAGCCGGGATTCCTGGGTCTTCAGCTCTTCAACCCCCGCGCCTGAAATGAGCGATACGTAGCCCGGAACCAGGGGCAGAACGCAGGGCGAGAGGAACGAAACCAGCCCCGCCAGAAACGCCGCGATAGGAAGAGGAAGATTGGACATCCTTAATGATTCTACCTGCTCTCAGCAGGCAGCCCTAGTCATAATCAATACCGCCCCGAACCATGGGGAGAACCGTCACAGGCCACGTGGACCCGGACGCCCTCGTCCGGGTGGGCGAGCGCAGCTCGCAGCGCCTTTCAACCTCAGGACAACCCAAAACCGCGGAGTTGCACTCCGCCGGACAGCCGAGGGCGGTTGTCCCCACGTAGCTTTTGGCGGTTCTCCACTTTGTGTATCAGCAGATGCGCCGGCGAACTCGAAAGTTACAGCTATTTGTTATTGCTTGCAGGAGGCGACGGCGGCGCAAGTTCGAGCGTCGGAGATGCAACGGCTTTGCGGAGAAATCCCGGCGGGATCGCCGCAGTCAGCACGGTGCGATCGTCATGTTGCTGCACCTTGAGTCCGTCGAAAAACGCTTTCACGTCGGGATCGCTGCCCGGCAGGGCGGCCGTTCCCTCGGCGGTGTGGAAGAGTCGTAAAAACGTATCCAACTGTTCGGTCAGACGCTGGGCATCGTCTTTACTGCCGGTAAAGGCTTCCGCGCGAAAATGCACGCGGCCCAAATATCGGGCGGACGCCACCACCGTGGCCGGCCGGGCAAACAAAAACGACAACGCGCTTCGGGTGGGCATGCTGTCCGCCGGATCCACTTTGAAGATGGCCCAGCCCAGGCTGGCGAGCGGAACATATTTGTAGTACCGGCGCAACAGGGCAGGTCCACCAAAGGGAGAAGCCACTTTGCGCGATCGGTCCACCATGCCGCGAATCACCATTGGATCGTCGTGGTTCGAGGCCGCGACCGTATCAAAGCCAAGCACAGCGACTCGCAGCGTCCGGCCTTCCAGGGGAATGCTGTAGATATCGACTGACCGGTAGTTTTCAACCGATCCCGAGATCTTGCCAAGATAGTCCCGCAGCCGCTCTCCTTCAATTCGTCCGACGAAGACTTCCGAAAATCGGGGCGGCTCGGGAGTTGCGGGATTGGCGTTCTTTTTGACCGCCGGGTAGTGAATGGCAAAGGCAGCCTGGTCAAGGTCGCGCTCAAACTGGAATCCGGTAGCCTGTATGAACTGCTGGTACTCGGCTTCATGGGAAACGTCCGGCATCTGTCCGGCAATATTGGCCCGGCGCACCCATTTCAGATTGACGTAGAAGTAGCCATCGGCACCGGGAAGCAGGCGGGCAGGTTCAGGCGGAGCATGTTTGCGCAGCACAACCGCCAGAGCGATGGCGGCGATGACCAGCAGCACGCCAAACAGAATGGGGAGTCGGCGTCGTATGCGCATGAAATGCGACCGTCCGCGGCGGCTGCGCCGGGGAGGGTCAGGGAGCCCTAATGATATCAGGTTCAATGTGGGCGCAAGCGTACCGCTGGTGCGGAAGTGCCACCGGCTCTCTGGGTACCTACTGCAGTTTGGCGTACTCGGCTTTGGCGTCTTTCAGGACGGGCAGATCGACATCGGCATCTTTCCAGGCTGCGAAGAAGTCCTGGTACGCTGCTTTGGCTTTCGCCTTGTCCTGCTGCAGGACGTAGGCACGCCCAAGTCCCAGCCGCGCCAGATTGTAGAGCGGGTTGACGGGATCGATGCCGCGGCGATCGAGAATCTTCTGGTACTCGGCAGCAGCCTTGGCTCCGTCGCCCAAATGCAAATACGCTTGTCCGCGCACGAACATAGGCCAGAAATCGGCGCCCACCGGGGGTGAGCCCAATTCATAAGGACGAGACACGTCCAGCGTGGCGACGGCCTGGCCGGCCTGGTTCGCGTTGATCTGGTTTGCCGCCCGCGCGACCGGCAGCCAGACGGCGTTCATCAACGTATCGGTGGGGAACTCCTTGGCCAACTCCTCAACCATTTTCTGAGATCGGCTGGCGTCTCCGGCCAGGGCCAGCACATTGACCGCTGCGCCGCGGGTGTCTTTGTCGTCCGTTAGAGCGAGCGCGTCCCCCGCCTTTTGCCGCGCGGCCGCAGTGTTGCCAGTCTCAGCCTCGCACGTAGCATCGAGTGATCGCACAATGCCGGAAAGCTCCTTCATTCCCGCCTTCTGTGCGGAGGCGACGCCCTGGGTATAGGTTTGCCGGGCAAGCTGTACTTTCCCAAGCGAGCACTCGCTGTTCCCCTTTACAAGGAGAGAGACCGGTTCAACCGAAGTGCCTTTGGCCGCGTCCACGGCGCTCAGCATGCCGGCGTCATTGCCCTGAATGAATGCCAGGTCAAAACGCGTCAGGGAATCGCCGCCTGCAATCAGCTTCTCCTCTGCGGCCCGGTCCAGCACCGCCTTGGATTCGTCGTAGCGGCCAAGCCGCTCATAGGCAACGGCCAGGTTGGCAAACGCATAGCGATCCCTGGGATCGAGCCGGAGGGCTTCGCTGGCGTTCGCCATAGATTTTTCATGCTGGCCGGTTCCCGAATAGAGAAGCGCCAGGTTGTCCCACGGAACTGTGTCCCGGGGATAGGTCTGTTTCCACTGTTCGTAGATCTCGATACCTTTGTCCAGATCTCCCGTGCCTTCGTTGTAGTAGTGGGCCGAGATGTATAGTTTTTCGCGCTCACTGGCCCGATCTTTGAGATCGAACGCCTTGCTTAGATAGTCCCTTTGCTTTTGGTTTTGCGTCAGGTTGCCATACACGACGCCGAGCGTGGCGTAGGCCATGGCAAAATTCGGATCCAGTTCGATGGCGCGCTTCAAGTGAGGCTCGGCTACCTCGTCATTCAGCTTCTGATGCTCGGCGCGGCCCAGGGTGAAAGCTTGCAGAGCATCCAATGAAGAAGTCGTGGCTTGCTCGAGAGGTGTGGCGAACTTCTGCACCGAACCAATGGACTCGCCGAGTCTCTGCCGCAGATCGGAGGCTGCATGGTCCAGCGACTTCAAGACCTTCTCCTTGCTGTCAGCTTCCGCTTGCGCTCGTCCCAAGGAATCTCCTGTCTGGGCATTTACGGCGTTAAGGTCAATCACGTAATGGCTGCCCAGATTGGCAATCGAGCCGGTGAGCATGGCCTTGACGCCTTCACGCACGCAGATTTCACGCACCACATCGTTGGTCAGTCGCTCGTCAGGAGAGCGTCCCATGAAGCGCAGCGCTTCCTGAATCCGCGATTGCGGCAGCACATTCAGATACGGCGACTGCTCCAGTTGTACAGCCAGCGCCTGCTTCAAGCTCCCGTCGAAAACGCTGTCGCCGGTGGTATTGACGAAGTCAGCCAGCAGGATGGAATCTTTTTCGGTCAAGGCGTGCGAACGGCGCGTGTAGTAGAAGAATCCGGCGCCGACCGCGACCAGCAGGACGAGCACGGGCACTGCCATCTTCCACAATTTTCGCGGCGGCTGATCGGCCACCACGGCGACGGGAACACTGGCGGAAGACACGGCCCGGGCTGCCGCCGAAGAGCCGGAGCCGGCAACCGCCGCAGCCGGAGTCGATCCGGACGAAGCGCGTCCGCCAGAAGCAGGACTCTCCGCGGGACGACCGGAGGAAGAAATGGAGGCAGCAGCGTCCGGCGCGACTGCGATGCTTCCTGAACTCGCCGCCGCGACGGCGCGCCCCGTGTCCGTGTCCCGCTTCAGGCGTTGCAGGTCGGCACGCATATCGGCCGCATGCTGGTAACGCAAGTTGCGATCTTTCTCCAGCGACTTGTTAATGATGCGCTCAAGTTCGCCGGGCAGATCCGGATTCAGCCGGATCGGAGACGGAGGCAGCTTTTCCAGAATTGCGTTGAAGATCACTGCCGAAGTCTCCCCGCGAAAAGGCAGGGTGCCAGTCGCCATTTCGTACAAGACCGCGCCAAACGAAAATAAGTCCGTACGCGCGTCCAGTTCTTTCCCCTTGGCCTGCTCGGGAGACATGTAAGCCACCGTGCCCATGGTCGATCCCGGACTGGTCAGATGGTCTTCGCTCATGGCTGTGGCCTGGGAGTAGCCGGCAGCATCCATGCTTCCGCTCAAAGTGGTGACTTTGGCCAATCCGAAGTCGAGAACCTTGGCGTGACCGCGCTCGGTAACAAACAGATTGGCGGGCTTGATGTCTCGATGGATGATGCCCTTGGCATGCGCCGCGTCAAGCGCGTCGGCGATTTCAATCGACAGCGCCAGCAAAGTGTCGATTTCCATGGGACGGCCTGCGATCATGTGCTTCAGGGTCACGCCGTCGAGATATTCCATGGCGATAAACGCCTGGCCGTTCTCCTCGCCGATGTCGTAAATGGTGCAGATGTTGGGATGGTTCAGTGCCGAAGCGGCCTGCGCTTCACGCTGAAATCGGCCCAGGGCCGAGGCGTTCCTGGCGACTTCGTCGGGCAGAAACTTGAGAGCTACAAAACGATGCAGCCGGGTGTCTTCGGCTTTATAAACCACACCCATCCCGCCGCCACCCACCCTCTCAACAATGCGGTAATGCGAAATGGTCTGGCCGATCATGGGTTCCGACGAATTACGGAGGATGCCATGTTAGGTGGGGCAGGGTGGCAAGTCAACGCGAAGGGGGGTTAGGAGAGCGCCATCGAGAAAGAGGCGGCAATCCGGCTGTTGGTCCCATTTTCGCGAACGGTGCGGGGGAACCAGCTGACCTAGAGTGCCTTACCATCGTCATTTGGAAGAGCCTAAGGCAAGCTGGCATTGAATGGGAAGTGTTTGCCGAGGCATTTCCAACGAACGGCTAGATGTGCGACACTGGTCGCCATTCTGCACGTCAACTAGGGACCTAGTCTGAACAATGGCCAGAAAGAGCTGGCAAGCGATTGCCAGAGGGGGCAGTAGAAGTCGCCAAATCAAATCGTCGTGGCACGGCTTTATAGGCAAGCGGTCTCTCGTCATCACGTCTGCCGCGCTGTTGCTTGCCGTCGTCACGATCTCCTGTGGTGGAACTGACTCGCCCTGTTCGGTCCACTCCTATTCTGGTTCGCCCGAAAATGACGCCATCTGGCTGAGTGGCGGCGGCGATCTTCACAATACGCGTTCCCAAAACTCTGAAGCGTTGCTCAATTCAGCGAACATTGGCGACCTTGCGCCCAAGTGGGTGCAAACTGTGGCCGGCGACGTTTCGGCCACTCCCACTACCGACGGCAAAACCGTCTACTTTCCAGATTGGGTGGGAAACCTCTATGCCCTGACGGCAGCCACCGGCGAAGTGGTCTGGCAGAAAAATATCAGTTCTTATCTGGGAGCGCCATCGTTCGCTCGTACCAGCCCCGTGATTGTAGACAAGGGGGCGGCGATCGTCATCGGCGCGCCACTTTCCGGGGGCCCGCCTGCAAGCCTGGTCAAAGTCGATGCCAAGACCGGCGCAATGATTTGGATCACAACGGTCGATCCGCATCCGTCCGCCATAATCACGGCCAGTCCCGCCTTTGTGAACAACACACTGATCGTGGGCATCTCTTCTTCAGAGGAGTTTTTTGCTGCCTCTGCGAGCTACCCGTGCTGTTCCTTCCGCGGAAGTCTAGTGGCGATCGATGCCACTACCGGAGACATCTTATGGAAGACCTACATGACGCCGGACACCGGCCAAGGTGTGGACGGATATAGTGGCGCCGCAATTTGGGGCAGTACTCCGGCGATCGACGTAGACAGGGGATTGGTGTACGTTGCCACGGGAAATAACTACAAAGTGCCCGCTGACGTGGCCGCATGCCAGATGCTTACACCTAATAGCCCGACGTGTGCCGACCCCGCCAACCGCATCGACTCGATTGTCGCGTTGGATCTGGCAACCGGGCAGATCCGTTGGACCTACCAGGCAGCGTTCAGTGACAACTCAAACAATGGCTGCATATTCGGAATCAACTGTGAAGCCCCGCGGGGTCCAGACAACGACTTTGCCCAGGCGCCCTTGGTGGTGGATACGCCGGTCGGCACAGCAGTGTTTGCCGGTCAAAAAAGCGGTGTCGGATATGCCGTTAATGCCGATGACGGGAAACTTTTGTGGCAAACCCAAGTCGGTTCTCGCATCATGTGGGGCTCGGCCACTGACGGCTGTCGAATCTACGTTGCGGACGGGACCGATCTCGCGCGCACCTCTGGAGCATGGTCTGCACTCGATCCCAGCACGGGCACAATCCTCTGGACAACCAACGCTCCTGGCAATCTTTCCGACCATTCCAATACGGTAGGGCCCGTAAGTGTAGCCAATGGAGTTGTATTCGGCGGCTCCGAAAATGTGAATGGCGACACCATGTTTGGTCTCGACGCGGCAACCGGACAGATCCTGTTCTCTTTTAGCAGTGGATCGTCGGTGGCCGGGGGGCCTGCGATAACGAATGGTGTCCTGTATTGGGGATCGGGATACTCAAAAGTCACGAATTTGACGGGTAACAATAAAATCTTCGCTTTGTCTCCCTTAGGCAAGTAGGTTCCGGACCGGTTTGGGCTCGCCAGCTCAACTCAAAGCGCGAGCGAAGCGAGCGCGCCCGCGCGTCACGGTGTCAGCGTCATCTCCTGATGAAAATGCATCTAGCTGTCAGCTTTTGCTACTTAGCTACTATCATGTGTCGTTTCAAAGTGCTCTATCTCCTAACCCGTCAACGCGAAGGGGGGTATATATGTATACGATGCGTACGTGTACACACTTCAACTGCCTGCTGCTGCTCGTGCTTCGCTAATCTGTAGCGGACGCTGACGCCGTGACGCGCGGGCGCGCTCGCTTCGCTCGCGCTTGGAGTTGAGTTGAGTTGAGCTGGAGTTGACGCGGCTCTGGCCAAAAACAATGTGGGGGTGGGAGCCTGGCGTGGATCAAAACCTTAATCCTTGGGGTCTTTCTCAGTAAGTCAGGAAGCGTCCGTAGGTGGAAATCAGGACCTCTGTAGGTGTGCGTCTTGCCGCAATGCTCGCATTGAAACTCGGGTTCAGCACGCCAGCGCACCCGGATGTTGCAAATAAACCACTGAGCGAAATTGCTCTCCCTGGAGGCAAAACGGGTGGCTGAACATTGAAAAACCCTGCTTCTTCAACAATTCTGTCCGGAAACCGGACACACAGGATGAAATCACAAAGGGATTCGAGAGGAGAATAGCCAGAGCGGTTCACTCGAAGTCATAAGACCCTTTTTGGGGAGAGGTTGGTGCAAACCTTGTTTACGCCCACAGTCGGTCGATGCTTTTTCTAATCACCTCGTTTGTCAATAATCCTTGACGATCCGAATAGGTCGCCCTTTTCAAAAGTGGTCAATTCTGAACATTCCTGCACGACTGAATTCAAGTATTGTTAATTCATTCGCGACGATCAGGGGAGCGTCGGAGATACGCAGCCTTTTCCAGCGATAATTTCGGGGGCTTGAAACCGGAAGTTTCATGTCCGTGCCGCCCAAAGTGATCAATGACGCAGCCAAAGATGCTCAAGCCAGTGGCATTGCCTCTGATCGCAATCTGTGTTCTGGTTCTGAGTCTCACCGGTCTCAACGCCACGGATGAAGGTCCCTCCGATCCTCAAGCCAAGAACCCCGTAGCCAAGACTGAAGAGTCGAGCGATCCGTCTCAGTATGTTGGTCCCGAGGTCTGTAAAACCTGCCACGAGGAAATCTACAACGGCTGGGAGAAAACTCCGCACTGGAAGACCACGCTAAACAAGAGCGGCCCCGAATCTCACGGCTGCGAAAGTTGTCATGGCCCGGGGGCGGACCATGTCGCTGGCGGCGGGGACATCAGCAAAATCGTGAGCTTTAAAACACTCTCGCGTGACCAGTCAAGCGCGCGCTGTTTGAGTTGCCATGGTGAGAGCCATGCCCAGTCGCACTTCACAACGTCCGAGCACGCGAATGGTTCTGTGGGATGTCTTGACTGTCATTCACCGCATCACGCCAAAGAGCCGCAACATCTTCTGGTCCAGAAACAGCCGCAGCTTTGTTACGGATGCCACACTACGCAGAAAGCGGAGTTCGCTAAGCCGTATAGGCATCGCGTCGATCAGGGGCTAGTCCTATGCAGCGACTGCCACAATCCGCACGGGACGGGCACAGTGCGTCAGGTCAGGACGCTGCCCGACGGAGACGCCATTTGCTACAAGTGTCACGCCGAAAAACGCGGACCGTTTGTCTATGAGCATGTTCCTGTAAAGACGGAAGGGTGCGGCTCATGCCATACACCTCACGCATCGACGAATCCACGACTCCTCCGTGTGAGCCAGGTCAACGTGCTCTGCCTGCAATGTCACACCGTGCCGACGCAGGGCCCGGCCGGTCCGGCCCACAATCTGTCGCAGAAATACCAGGCATGCACCATGTGTCACATGGGAATTCATGGTTCCAATTTCAGCGAAGTATTTTTTAAGTGAGTAAGTACCGATGACTTGGGGACGACAACTCGAATGCGCGTCCGGCGACTCCAGCAGAACTGGGGTGAAGCGGAGACAAAAGGCGACGCTGGTTCTCAACATTGTCTGGTTCGCACTCGTCGTCCTTCTTCCACGGGGTACTCTGGCTCAAACCCAACCGTCGCAGCCGGCTTCGCCGTCTGGTTCTCCTGCGAGTTCGCAATCTCCTTCGCAGCCCGAAGGGGTTAACGCCGATGGCTATGTGGTCCACCAATCGATCGAAGTGGGCTACCGTTTCAGCGATCAAAACGGCAACAGTAATATGTACGACACCTTGGTCAACCTGCAACAGGGACCACGCCTGCTGGAGCAAACGCTCTCGATGCAATCGCCCGCCCATACGGGTTTCCTGTTTGACAATCTTCTTCTCAGCAGTTTCGGATGGGGTGGCGACCCCAACAACGCGTTGCGTTTGCGTGCGGACAAAGGCAAGTGGTACGACTTTCAAGGTAGCTTTCGGCGTGACCAGAACTTTTTCGATTACGACCTGCTGGCTAATCCCCTGAATCCGCCGTCCTCGACGCCCAATATTCCGATTACGGAATCGCCGCATCTGTTCGCGAGTGTGCGGCGCATGAGCGATGTTGATCTCACGCTGCTGCCTCAGTCCAAAGTCAGCCTCCGCATCGGATATTCTCGCAACAACATGGGCGGACCGTCTTACAGCAGCTTCCACGAGGGAACGGACGTCTCGCTATTCCAGCCGCAAAATTTTACCGTGAACGAATACCGCATCGGCATAGATTTCAAACTCGCGCCGCGTACCGTGGTGAGCTATGACCAGACGCTCAATTACTTCAAGGGCGACACTTCATGGCAACTGAATCCGTTCGCCGAAGTGCCTTTGCCGGGAGGCGCCGGATCAGTGTCTTTGGGCCTTCCTATTAACACAGGGGCCGCTCAACCCTGTGCCGTGCCCGCTGGCTCGACTAGCTTGGTTGATCCTGCCACAGGAACTCTGACCAACATCGCATGCAACGCCTATTTCAGTTATTTGAGGACGCAACGAGTGCGTACCTCGACTCCTACCGAGCGCTACAGTGTGCGCAGCAGCGCCATCGAGCGGTTGGATTTTACGGCGTCCTACGCCTACAGCGCTTCCGACACGAGTACGCCGCTGAATGAATCGTTCGACGGTCTGGTCTCGCGCACACGTACCCGGGCATACACAATCAATGGCTTCGCAAACGCCAAGCAGATTTCCAATGTTGCCCAGGCTGGAGCAACCTTCCACGTGCGCCGCAATTTGAAACTGATCTATACCTTCTACCTTTGGAACTACCGCATTCCCGAAAGCTTTCTTTCCACCGAAGAGGACCAGAACGTCGCGGGCACCGGAGCCTGCCTGCCGCCGACTTGCAGTTTGCTGGTTCCGCTGAATGATCCTTCGATCATCCCGACCACCATTCCCACG
Source organism: Terriglobia bacterium (assembly GCA_963814725.1). GTDB lineage: Bacteria > Acidobacteriota > Terriglobia > Terriglobales > Acidobacteriaceae > JAIQFF01. The sequence continues at coordinate 762,899 of CAWFDY010000005.1, read as the reverse complement.
TCCACTCAAACGTCTTTCAATCAGAACATGATGCGAAATCAGCTGCAGCTGGCGTGGAACCTCTCAAAGACCATGGGGTTCACAGTTGGCTTTCGTTACAGTCGCCAGAATCTGATCCACATTCTTGATTTCCAGACCGCGGATGTAGACAACATTCTGGTCAACGGCCTGACTCCGCTGATCACGTTCTGGGCACGGCCCTCCTCGCAGCTCCGATTCAATTTCAGTTACGAGCACACCAACTACGACAACATGATCGTACGTATCGGCCCGCGCAAGCAGGCTGGATACCGCTTTCAGGCCGGCTACACTCCACGGCCCTGGGCGGTTCTGGGTGGTTCGGTAAACCTGCAGGAGAGTTCGAACAATGATCAACTGACCGACTACCGGGCGCACAACCGTAACTACGGACTCACCGCGTCGATCAATCCGCGGGAGCGCTTTTCATTGGATTTCTCCTACAACTTCAATGGAGTTCTGCAGAACTCGCTGATCTGCTTTAACGATACTCCGCCCCTAGGAGTGACACTGCCCGTGGTCACCGGCGCCGGCTCGTGCGCAGCGGGCCTTTACAATGATCCCGCCAACCCGCTGTTGACCAATGCTTACTTCACCAGCAACACCAACTATGGATTAGCCACAATCATGGTAAAGCCGATGAAGCGTGTGACAACCAGAGTTGGTTATAGCCTGAGCAGCGTCCGGGGCACGACTCCGCAGTTCAACATCCTGCAGCCGCTGGGGGCGCTCTCCTACAACTATCAGCAGCCCGTGGGTAACCTGAGTGTCGATATGGGTCACGCTGTCACAGGAAATGCGGGCTGGAACTATTACCAGTACAACGAGCAGTCGTTCGCGGGGCCGACGCTACCACGCTATTTCCACGCCAACAATGTGACCTTGTCCCTGGTCTACGCATTCTGATGGCTGTCGTCGTCGTTGTTCGGACATGAGCTTTCACCGAAAATCGGAATCGCATTTCTTTGGAGGAGTTATGACAAACATGAAGACGGTAGCGTTGCGAGCGATCCTCACCGTTGTAGCAGTGGTGGTCATTGCCGCGTGGAGCACAGATATGGCTGCCCAGGACGCCGCCGGTCTTTTCAAGACTAAGTGTGCAGCGTGTCACGGTGCTGACGGGAAAGGCGACACGCCGATGGGAAAGAAAATGGGGCTGCGCGATTTCGCGTCGCCCGAGGTACAGAAGATGAGCGATGACGATTTGACCGCCATCATCGCCGACGGCAAGGACAAGATGCCAAGCTATAAGAAAAGCTTGAAACCGGAACAGATCACACAACTCGTAGGTTACATTCGCTCGCTGGCCAAAAAATGAGACCGCAATGTAGGCGCGAGCGCCCTCTCTCCGGGCGGGAGATCGTCGATAACACGAAGGTGGAATTTACGCTAAACCTATGCACGTTTCGATCATATTGTTGCTCTCGCTGATCGCCGTCAGTGCGGTGCTGATTGGAGTGTTCATCGCGTGGCCCGGTGTAACTGCGACGCGAAGTGGAAAGATTCTGGCGTTTTTGGTCTTGTTCCTGATGCCGTCGCTTTGTTTAACCATGGGCGCTTCGTCTGAACTTGAACGCTCGACGAGCACCGAATTCTGTTTGTCGTGCCACACCATGACTTCCCACGGTCGCAGCCTCTATGTGGATGACCCCACTTACCTCGCTGCCGCGCACTTTCAGAATCACCGCGTCCCGGCGAATGAGGCCTGCTATACCTGTCACACGAACTATGCGATGTTCGGAGGCTTTCGCGCCAAATTGAATGGATTGCACCACGTCTATGTACAGTATTTCGGCAAGCCCCACGATCCAATTCGCCTCTACGAGCCTTACAACAACCGTGAGTGTCTGCACTGCCACTTGGGCGCCCGTTCTTTTGAAGAAGGGGCCGTACACACCGCCGATCCGGATTTGCTCCCCGCAGTGAAAGCGAACAAACTTTCCTGTCTCTCCAGCGGATGCCATGACGTCGTCCACAACATCGGCCAACTAGACAATGTGAAACTCTGGAAAGGAACCCAGTGACGAAAGCCACGGTTGGACTCGCGAAGCGATTGCGGCTGGCGGGGACGTTGCTGATTTCCGGCCTCTTGGTCGAAGCCGTCTGCCTGCTGTGGGCACGGCCGCTGGCTTTCATCTTTCTGGTCGGCGGCGGCGGATTGCTGTGCGCTGCAGGGATTGTTTTGTTTCTTTCATCGCTGGTTTCAGCTGGCGACTCAACACCGAACAATGGCTGATAATCCCAAATCAAAACCGGGGCCCAGAGGAGCTTGTGACCACCGGAGGAATGGATGCAGTTTCATCAGGAGATGACGCTGACACCGTGACGCGCGGGCGCGCTCGCTTCGCTCGCGCTTGGAGTTGAGTTGAGCTGAGTTGACGTGGGCCCTGGCGACGGTGAAGTGGAATTGGAGTGGACGTTGAACCCTGTCCGGGGTCAATGAGTGTAATCGCCTGATTACGCCAGGTAAACAATGTGCAGGCAAACCCGGCGATGGCCGTTTGGATAGCCCACCCTGCTACTGCAGCTTCGCGTACTCCGCCTTGGCTTCCTTCAGGATTGGGATGTCGGGGTCGACTGTCTCCAGAGGGTGAGGAAATCTCCGATGGACAAATTCGAGCTTCGCTACTGCGGCAGCCCCACTTTCCGCACCAGTTCAGCAAACCGTGGGTCGGAGCGGATGGAGTCGAAAATGAAGTCAGTTTTCAAACCCGTTAGAGCAAGATCGCGCTCCTGAGAAGCAGTGTTTAGCCACTGGAAAGCCTGATCCTTGTCTCCCAAGTCCGCATAGAGTTCAGCGATCCTGTACGCAGAATAGTAGCTTGCCTTACGTTGCGCTTGCCGGGTTTCAATGCCTTTAGTAAGAGCACCCTTCCAACCCGCGGAACGAAATCCTTGCTCCAGGGCAGAAGCGAAATCAGATTCGTTTGAGTCGCGGGAAAGCTTTCCATCGGCCTTCCATTCTTCGATGACCTGCGGGTACATGCGTTTTCCCCAGTACGCGTTGGCTAAACAAGAGTGGGCTGGGGCAAATGTTGGGTCTTCAATGGCAACCTTTTTGCAGACGGCAATGGCCTCGTCGTACTGTCGCGCGTTGACGTAAACACTGCCCACACTTTGGCTGATGATCGGCGACAAGGGGTCGAGCTGGTGAGCACGAGTGATTTCAGCAAGGGCTTCCTGCTCCCTGCCACCAATCGCTGCAATATCCTCTGCGTACCATTTGTGTGCCATGGCATCGTTGGGATCGAGTTCGAGAGCCTTCCTGTACTCAGCCTCTCCTCCGGCGAAATCCCACTCATAATCTATCTCGTTGCTCCCAATAACAGCATGGGGATGGGCCAAGGTTTCGTCCAACTCCAGCGCCTTGCGGGCGGCGGCATTCGACTTTGGAAAGCATTTGCTGGGAATGCCATTGTAGTTGGGCAATACGTTATAGGCATCGGCCAGACCCGAATATGCCAAAGCGTAGCCGGGGTCTTTGGCGATGGCTTGATTGAAATAGGAGATTGCGGCGGCAATGTCCGAATCGGTTCGTTTGCTCCAATAGTAGCGGCCCTTCAAATACAACTCGTAAGCCTCGGGATTTTGCGTGCCTTGTTTTGTGACCTGCTGTTTCTCAGAAGTGTTCAGACCGGAACGCAGCTTCGCCGCGATGTCGCCCGCAATCTGCTCTTGCAACGAGATGATGTCTGCGCTCTTACCGCGGTAGTGCTGCCCCCAGATTTCCGTGTTATCGCGAACGTTGGTCAGCTCGGCACTCACCTCGATGTTGTCGCCTCGCGGCACCACTCGCCCGTTCACAACCGCGGACACACCCAAATCATTGCCAACCTTTTGCACGTCCACGTCTTTGCCCTTGTAGTGAAAGACCGAGTTGCGAGACTTCACCTTGAGATGCGGCACATGGGCGAGGTTGTCAATTAACGATTCGGTGATGCCATCGCTGAGATAGTCGGTATTGGCATCTCCACCCCCATCGGCGAAGGGCAGCACGGCAAGCGAGTCGATGGTGGAGCCTGAGCGGAACACCCCGTAGCTGAGGCCAGCCACAATTAATATGATCATCACCGCGACTGCCAAGAAAGCCGTCTTGTGCCGTGCGAACAGCCCAACGACGGCTTGGGTATCGGAACTTGCCTCCCTGCTGGCCATCGGGATAGCGCTTGCCGATGCGGCTGACGAAGGTAGACTCGCACTTGCATCAGTTATTGCAGTGACCGCCGAGAGTTGGCGGCTGGAATCGGTATCGCGCTTCAACCGCTGCAACTCGGAACGGATGTCGGCTGCGCTCTGGTAGCGCAGATTGCGGTCTTTCTCCAACGCCCGGTTGATGATGCGTTCTAGTTCAGCTGGCACATCGGGATTCAGCCGCACAGCAGGCGTCGGAACCGCGTCCAGAATGGCTTTGAAAATGACTCCCGAACTTTCCCCACGGAACGGCCACGCACCCGTCGCCATCTCGTACAGCACTGCGCCGAAGGAGAACAAGTCGGTGCGTGCATCCAGTTCCTTGGCTCGGACTTGCTCCGGCGACATATACGCCACCGTGCCCACCATGGTGCCCGGACTGGTCAGATGCTCCGCGTCCACCGTCTGCGTGTTGAGAGACGCAATCTTGCTCGAAGAACTGCCTGCAAGACTGACCTTCGCCAGCCCGAAGTCGAGAATCTTGGCGTGGCCGCGCTTGGTCACAAAAATGTTAGCGGGTTTGATGTCCCGGTGAACGATTCCTTCCGCGTGGGCAGCATCGAGCGCGTCCGCAATCTCGATGGCCAGCGAGAGAATCAACTCGGTTTCCATCGGTCGGCCAGCAATACGGTGCGTCAGCGTCAGTCCATCCAAGAACTCCATGGCGATGAACGACTCCTCGCCACTCTTGCCGATGTCGTAAATCGTGCAGATGTTGGGATGGTTGAGGGCAGAGGCCGCACGAGCTTCGCGTCGGAAACGTTCCAACGCCTGCGGGTCTCGGGAGACGTCGTCAGGCAGGAACTTGAGTGCAACGAAACGGCCTAGCTCAGTGTCCTCGGCCTTATAAACGACGCCCATACCGCCGCCGCCGATCTTTTCGACGATGCGGTAGCGCGAAATTGTTTGGCCGATCACTGGCGCGAATCTTACGAGCAAGAAAGGATCAAGTCAATGAAAGCAGAGGAGATGGCGGAAACCTAGGCAGATCGTTGGCGAAAAATCGCCATTACACTCATTGACCCCCCAATCGGCCAAACTCTCAATGAGTGTAATCGCCTGTTTACAACAATGACTCGAATTCCCCCCCGGAAGACCTTCGGGAAACGCAGCTACCTGCTTGATTTCTGCTGTGTGAGGGAAAAAGGAGACGCAGATTATGTGTCGGTGATTGACACAAACCGCCCATAGGTATATCAGCGTTAGATCAAATGGAGGTGTTGCTATGCGCGTCAGGACGTCTTTTCCTCCCAAGAGCCACTCATCGGAACAATGCCTTTACCCTGGTCTATCGTTGCGAACAATTGGCCAAAGCCGTTCGCAGACCAACCAAAACGACATCGTTCTGCCGCTCGGCATCATCTTTTTTCTCCTCATTGGGGGTATGGCCTTAGCACAAGACATACCCAAAGGCCGGAATCAGGAGGCCTGCCTGGAATGCGCAGCGAGTGCAGACTCCAGAGAGCACAGCGGGATGAACGTCGAAGCGCCCGGTAGCACTGGGGCTTCACTCTCGATCAGCCCAGATTCCTGGACGCTCCGCAAGAGAGTCGATGAGGTCATCGTCTTCTTTGCTGCTACCCACTGGCACAAGTTCGCCCAAGGCCTTAATAGGGAAGATATCCGCGTCACGGACGACGACAAGCCGGTTGAAAAAATTTCGGCATTTGGTTATCAGCGTGACCTGCCTTTGAGGCTGGGACTGTTAGTGGACACAAGCGGCTCGGTGAACCCTCAGTTTCGCGCTCAGCAAAGTGCTGCGGTTCAGTTCCTCCAAGAAATGGTTCGGCGCGGCCGGGATCGGGCATTTGTGATGGGTTTCGCCAACCATACAGTTGTGACGCAGGACTACAGTGATGATCCTGAGCATCTAGCTGCCGGGGTCGCCGCCTTGCACAATGGAGGCGGCACGGCGCTGTTCGATGCCATTCAGGGCGCGTGCAACAAATTGACCACGAAAGAGGATGGCGTACCGACAGCTCGTATCCTGGTCGTCCTCAGCGATTTTGATGACGATGCTAGCGAAACCACGCTCCTCCAGGCCATCACCAAAGCGCAGATGCGGGAAGTTACCATCTACACCATGAACACCGCCAACCCCGAGCAGAATTATTTGGCAATGAAACGGCTGGCAGCCGAGACCGGTGGGCTAGCTTTTGACTCCATATACAAGGGAGAAGTTACCTCGGCATTCTCCGCCATCGAAAAGGAGATGCGTAATCGCTACATGATTTCTTATCAACCCCTCGACCTCAAAGAAGATGGCCGCTTCCACCATATCCGAATTCGGGCTGAAAAATCGGGAGAGCGGTTTCACGTACACACTCGCACAGGCTATTATGCGCGGTTGGAATCTTCGACTGAATGAGAACCGCTTTCCGTGAACGAGGTTCAAGCGGCGCTGACTGTTGAAAAATCGCCATTACACTCATTGAGGGCACCCGGCCCTGTCCAAGGTCAAATGAGTGTAATCGCCTGATTACAACAATCATCCATCAAACGAGAGTTTGACCTTGACAAAGTGTACTAGTCTTCTAGTACATTAATACCAATGAGTTCTCGCCGTCCAATCTTCCGTTTACGGCTTGATCTGAAAAGCGGCGTCCCGGTTTATCGCCAGATCATCGACCAGGTATGTGGCGGTATTGCTTCCGGGTCACTAGCCGTGGGCGACCAACTGCCCACCGTGCGCCAACTGGCCGTCGACTTGTCTATCAATCCCAACACCGTAGTTCGCGCCTATCGAGAGTTGGAACTCGGCGGATTATTGGAGACTCACCAGGGATCAGGCACATTTATCAGCTCGCAAAAGCTGCGAGGCGGAGAGGCAGAACGCGCCCGGCAGTTGGTGCAGATCGTGGCAGACTGTGTCGCTCGTGCGGGGGCGGCCGGCTTTACAGTGGAGGATTTGGTCGAACAATTGAACGGATTGCTTCCAGAGTCAGCTCGCAGGAGATGAAGTCATGAATAAGAACGGTTTCGCACAGATCAATGGCGTAGCAATCACGGCATTCGTGGCCTGCCTCGCGGTCGGGACGTTGCTCAGCGTAATGATGCGTCGACCTGCACCCGTAATATTGCTGAGTTTGCCTGGCTTGTATCTGCTTTTCGCAATCAAGGTGGTGCAGCAATGGGAGAAGGTTGCGCTCCTGCGACTGGGCCGTTATGTCGGTCTGCGCGGGCCAGGAATATTTCACATTATTCCTGTCGTGGAGACGCTTAGCGCGTTCGTGGACCAACGCGTTCGCGTGGCCAACGTGACGGCCGAGTCCACACTAACCCGCGACACAGTGCCAGTGAACGTCGATGCCATTGTTTTCTGGTTGGTCTGGAATGCCGAAAAGGCGATTCTCGAAGTGGAGAATTTCCTCGATGCCATTAATTTGAGTGCGCAAACCGCACTCCGGGAATCTATCGGTCGTCACGAATTGGCGCAAATGATAACCGAACGTGAGACCTTGGGGCGAGAGCTTCAACGCATCCTCGATGAGAAAACAAATCCATGGGGGATAACAGTGCAGTCCGTGGAAGTCAGAGACGTGAGAATTCCGCAGGGACTGGAAGACGCTATGTCTCGACAAGCCCAGGCAGAACGAGAGCGACAGGCTCGAATCATTCTGGGCCAGGCGGAGACAGAAATCTCCAACAGCTTTGTCCAGGCGGCGGCCGCCTACGCCGAAAATCCTGTAGCGCTGCATTTGCGCGCCATGAACATGCTGTACGAAGCGATCAAGGAGAAGGGTTCGATGGTGATCGTGCCATCGTCGGCGGTCGAGACTATGGGGCTTGGGGGAACCTTGGCGACTGCATCCCTGGGCGGAGCAAAGCCCTAATAATTCCATCTTAGTAGATCGAAAGGAGCAAACTTTATGAAGCGCTTGCTCGAAGCATGCCTTTTGGTAGCGACCCTTGCTAGCCTCGCCTCTCCGGCTGTCGCGCAAGGTGCCGCGGATGTCCCTATGCAAAGGGGCGTTTCTGTTGACTTACCCGTGACTCGCAGCGCTGTGACGATACCCGAGGCTGACACAGAAGACGCACTCGTGGTGGCTGTCACTCGCAATGGCGACGTATTCCTCGGTACCGACCGAACGAGTGTCGCCGTCCTGCCCGAGAAGATCAAAAGTGCTGTCTCCAATCGAAGTGCAAAGATGCTTTACATTAAGGCCGACGCTCGCGCCCCTTACTCCACCGTCGTGAGCATTCTGGACTCCTTGGACGCGGTAGGTCTTCGAAAGTTCGCGCTCCTGACAACCCAGGAAGGCTCTGAGAAAGCTGGCACTTTGGTTCCTCCGAAGGGCTTGGAGATGCAGATCATGCCCGCTCGGTGAGCGGGAGGAATCGGTCAGGACCGAACGAGACGGCACTGGGATCTTTTTGCGAGCGCAACGCGTAAAAGCTGCGCTCACGCCTCTTTGCCGTGAGTTGAAGTCAGTTGGCGAAAAATCGCCATTACACTCATTGACCCCCCAATCGGCCAAACTCTCAATGAGTGTAATCGCCTGATTTCAACAGTTAAGATTCCTTTTGCTCGGACAGTCCAAACAAGGAAGACATAGAGCTGATGTACAATGTGCGCGCCGTTGGGGCAGTGCCGCTCATCTAATCGTCCTCTCCGGTCTGATCGTCTGATAGAAGCGATAAATACCTGAAGAACCGCGCACCGATTTTTTTCGCGGTTTCCTTCAGGGCCTGCGGAATTGGAGAAACGATGTCGCCCACAGCGAAAGAACACTTAATCGAATCGGTCACCTGCACAGCCGTTTGTGCCATCCTCTTTGGATTGGTGGTTTCTTGCGGAGGCGGAGGATCTCCCCTTTCGAACAGCCTCACCGGTCCCAACGCCAAGATCGCCCGGATACTGAGCCATCTTTCGCCGACAACGGCGGCTTTACCTCGGTCGAGCACCCAGTCACCGCTGATAGCCATGGCATTCCAGGGTTCGCAGCAGCAGGCGTCACAGATCCAGCAAAGCTTTCAGGGCTTGTCTTGTAACGCATTCGTCGATCCTTTAGCACAAGTAAACTCGAGTGGCGCTAGCACCGGTTTTATTCCGATTCAGGTCATGGGCGATCCCTTTATAAAAGGTCCGCCGCCTGTCTCGTTCTCTACTATTTGCTGGGGCGTTTTCGCTCAGATTGGCGGAGGCACGAGCCTTATTGCGCCCGGCGGTGGAACGCTCGGAGCCGGAACGCTCACCAACCCCGGGACTCTAATCTACGAAGATGGCACACTTTCAACCCTGATCGTGACTGGCATTAGCCTGGCGGGGCAACCGATTCGTTGTAGCGACCTGACAGACACTGCGGTTGTCCACGACTCTGATCTCGTGCAGCCGTACTTCGTGATTGACACGAATTCCGTGGTTTTGGCCGTTGGAAGTACACAGCTGCCTTTAACGTGCCAGTTGAATATCGCTCCGGGCGACCAAGCAGGTTCTATCTCAGTGCAGTGGGCCAAAACATAGTCCAGCCCAGCACCGCTCAGAGTACAAGTTGAGCGAGCGATTACACTCAGAATCCCTTTCCGGCCGCCGGGTCAATGAGTGTAATCGCCTGTTATCGCCAGTTGTGTCTCTCGCGTTCGCTGGAACACGATGCGTAAATTGCTGATCATGAGCATGTAAGCCGTACCCTCTCCCCTTCGTCTAGAATGAAGTCTCATGACTCACCTCTGGCACCACTTACTGGGCGGGAAGCTTTCGCTCTCCGTCGGCGCAACGGCCACGGTCCTACTGGCCCTAGTTGTCTATCCTCCGGCCGCTGCTCAAACCCAAGAAGCTGGTGACACTGAACTCAGAAATCTAATGAACTTGTATGCGGAGGCGGTCAACAAGGCTGATGCGCACTTAGGATCGCAAGTCTGGTGCGGATCAGAGGAAGACTCGGTGACCAATCCAGCGGGACACTGGCAAGGGACGCAGCAGATTAAGGCGCTTTACGCTTTGTTAAGCGACTCCTATTCGAAGCGGAAGCTGACACTTGATACGGTTTCTATTCACTCCTACGGCGATTTCGCGTGGACGGAGTTCACGGGCGATTTCGCCGCCAAGCAGCGCAAAGATGGAATGCCATTTTTCTTCCATGCCGCGGAAACCCAGATTTATCGCAAGTCCCACGGCAAGTGGTGCCTGGTCCATGTCCAGTACTCGACCTTCCCCGCGCAACAATCTGGCGAAAGAAAATAACAACAACATTCAGCCAGAAGCAAATGTCAGTTGGCGTAACATCGCGATTACACTCTCACCCCCTTTGGCACAAAAGTCCTCAACTCGCGACCTATGGTCAAAAAGAGAGACCCAGCGATAGCACCTCGGTCGGCGTGGTCCATCCGAAATTGAACACGGTGGTTGTGAAATTCACTTTCTTATGGGTGAAACCCACCAGCACTCCGCGCTGCACGTCGAGGTCGGTGTGGTAGGCCCGGGTTCGCTCCGACGCCAGGCCCACTTGTAGCCAGTCCCATGGCGAGTATGTGATCTGGTTCCAACAATAAAAATAGCTGCCGCCATGATTCTGTGTATCAATTACGTATTCACCCTGGCTGTAGAGCTGAACTCGCTTGTGGGCGAGGGTGAGCAGGTAGCCCGGCGCGACGCCGTTCAGGTTACCGAAGACGCCGCCAACCATTGGGGTCGCATCTAGTACCAGTTTCTTCCCTACCCTGAAGTTGTAACCCAACCACAACGACCCGGTCTCCAGAGTTTCGTTGTTGTAACGAGCTTCCAGGTGCAGTCGTCCTCGATCGGCGGAGAAGTCGGGGGATACGTAAGACTGGCTGTCAGGGACGATGTACCCATTTGTGACGAGAGAAAATGCCCACGGATTCGGAGCGGCGTTCGAAGAAGCGACAGGCGCCGTGTTGGTCGTTTCCTGGGCCAGGACCGTGCAGGTTAGCATGGCCACCAGGGCGAGCCCTGCGAGATGATTTTCTAATCGCATGCTCCTAACGCAAAACTCACGAGCCCGGCATCGAGATCAGAGCTTGGATGAGAGAATGCTGGGCCTCTCGGTGTGCATCGCACTTCCTACGGTAATGCACACAGCGTTCCACCACCTCGTACCCCAGCGCCTCATTCACGCGTCGGGACACCTCATTGTCGACCCAGGTATCCGACACCATCTCAACGCCCTCCCGACTGCGTGCCCAGTCTTCCGCCACGGCCAAGAGTTTCCTACCTGTCCCTGGAGCCCTGCTGCGCTCAAGTACCGAGAAGGTTGATCGCACGTGACGCGACTGCGACGGTGGTCACGAGGGAGATGGCACTTTCGAGCATCATCAGCATCTTGGCGCGGGGTGTCAGGGGCAATACGTCGGTAGAACTGAACGCGGTCGCCGTCGAGTACGCAAGGTACAAATAATCAACGAACGTCGGCTGCCAGTCGGGCGGTGCTTTCTCGCGAGCGCCTTCTTGTGGAAAAATCCAATCCGGCCTAGGGTCGCTCGCCAGAGACGCAGGGCCGCCGCGATCGATCTGCCAGTACAGCAGCGAAAACGTGAGCACGTTCATGACCCACGCTGCAACGCTTGAAGTGAGAAGCTGATTGCCGCCGATCTCTGTCGACCCCCGCACCATCGCGCCAAGAAGACGCGCCAAAGCAGTGATCGTTGTACCTTCCGCAATCGCGCAGAAAAGCAGAACGGTGGCGCGTTCGGCGCGCAGCCACCGCGTCTTTGCGGCCGCCAAGTTGATGGCAGCCATCGGCACGATTAGCGCGATCACCGCTACATAGGGGACCCAAATCGGGAACACTCTGATGCGCCACGGTAACACTGTCAGCAAGTAGAGTACCGCGATGGCCGTGATTGCGACGGGCCAGCGCGGTTCGATACGGATAGGCTGAGGCGGTTCGTTCATCAGTAGCGGTGTTGCTCTCTGAATACCGACTTTGTTACTTGCGTGCTGACTAGATATCCGGCCCTGGAGAGCTTTCGATTTGAAATTGGAGGATTTTTGATGGTGGACATTGAGCATCCTTGGGACCCGTCTTAGCTTAAGGCTACTGCCATGGCGGCCACTGCCGCCGGTAATGACCAAGCCCAATCGCCTAGATACATTTCGGCTGCTGCGGCCACTACGCAGCCAACGAAGAATCCGATAAGCAGACGGAGCGTACCTTTTTGCCGCTGGCTGTCGCTCTCCGTTTGTGCGGTTTGCGAACTCGAGTCCACAAGCGCCAGCACAGCGTTCGTTAAGTTGCCCGTCATGACTGCGGTCGAGGGAGCGGCTGGCATTGTCAATCGCAAGAGAGCATACTGACAGGCCATGGAGGCGACGGCAATCATCGCCGCGATCGTGGCCATCAGGCCGTTCGGATCGGCAGACGGTTTGGTCATGACACTGAAAATCAACACGCAAGTAATCAGCAGAAACTGAATCAGAAGAAGCAGACGCATCAAGCCGCGACCGCGCCGGCCCGTGGCCTTGGCAATCAGCCAAGTGGCGGCGACGGCGAGGACAAATACGGGGATAGCCAGAATCTCTGCGGCATCCACCCGATTGTGATGCACTATAAGAGCGCTGATGACGACGATGTTACCGGTTATGTGCGCGGTGAAGATGCCAAGGCTCAAGAATCCGATCAGGTCGACCATACCTGCGATTACGCTAAGCAAGGTCGGAAGCCACTCTTGAAATCGCGATAGCGCCGGCTGGTCATCCGGTAACCCGGGAGAAACATGCGTGGCTCTCGAATTTATGGTGGACATCACCAGGATCCTTTGTCTCTCAAGGCTCCGACATAGTCGTTTCTTGACTAAGTGAATGAGAGCCCACGCCCTAGCCAGCGAGCTCCGCTACGTAAGGTCTAACCATTTTCTTCGGATCAACGATTCGATCGAACTCTGTCTCCGTCACGAAGCCGAGCTTGAGGGCCGCAGCTTTGAGCGTGAGGTCATTGTCCATTGCGTAGTGGGCAATTTCCGAAGCTTTCTCGTAGCCGATAACGGGCGAAAGGGACGTAACCAGCATGAGCGACTGCTCGACGTATTGGTTGATCTTTTTCAAATTAGGCTTGGTTCCTTCGATCAGGAATTTTCGGAAGTTAGTGCACGAATCGGTCAGTAGAGTGATTGAGTGGGTCACGTTATGGATGATCAGAGGTTTGTAGACGTTCATCTCGAGATAACCGCCCGCGCCTCCCCAGCCCACCGCTGTGTCGTTCGCTATCACCTGAACAGCAACCATTGTGAGGGCTTCGGCTTGGGTCGGGTTTACTTTGCCAGGCATGATCGAAGAGCCTGGTTCGTTTTCTGGAATCTTTAGTTCGGCAAAGCCTGCCCGTGGTCCACAAGACATGAGCCGGATGTCGTTCGCGATCTTATACAGTGAGACTGCGAGCGTGCGGAGCGTGCCTGAAAGTTGTACTTGGGCGTCGTGAGCGCCCTGGACGGCGAATTTATTTGGGGCGGAAACAAAAGGCAAGGTTGTGAGCTTCGCGATCTCAGCTGCCGTAGCATCGCCGAAGCCGGGCGCTGCGTTGATGCCGGTGCCCACTGCCGTGCCTCCAAGCGCGAGACGATAGATGCCTTTTAACGCGTCTTCAATTCGATCGAGATCATCCATGAGCATGCCCGCATAGCCTGACCACTCCTGCCCGAGAGTAAGCGGAGTAGCGTCTTCCATGTGCGTGCGGCCGATCTTGACGATGTCGTCCCATTCCTTAGCTTTCGCATCAATTGCATCGTGCAGCTGCTTTACCGCCGGCATAAGCCGCTGCTTCACATTGACAGCGGCCGCGATATTCATGGCCGACGGAAATGAGTCGTTCGAGGACTGGGACATGTTGACGTGGTCATGAGGGTGAATTGGAGTCTTGCTCCCCAGCGGCGTGCCGGCAAGCTGGCAACAACGGTTCGAGATCACTTCGTTCACGTTCATATTGAACTGTGTGCCGCTGCCCGTCATCCAGACGTGTAGCGGGAACATATCGTGATGCTGGCCCGCAAGGATTTCGTCGCAGACTTGAACGATCAAATGGTGACGCTTTTGATCGAGGCGCTTGCTGGCAAAGTTCGCATTGGCAGCGGCTTCCTTCAAAATCGCATAAGCCGTAATCATTTCGCGGGGAACTAAATCATGACCAACACTGAAGTATTCGAGCGAGCGCTGGGTTTGTGGGCCCCAGAGCTTGTCAGCCGGAACATCTACTTCGCCAAGACTGTCGCGTTCCGTGCGAATTTCCGTCATCCGAATCTCCTCTGAGCGGCAGTCGTCCCGAAAATGCGGTTCGGATTTTCAAGTGTCAACGGGTAGGGAGAAAGGCGTGCCTCCCTCCCTCCATTGGGGCCTCAGCCCGGAGGGCCGACAAGTGTTTGATTTTGTCGGCCCTCCATGTGTAGCCAACTTCAGTACAAGGTGAGTCCTTAGGCTGCGATCTTCTGGCCCAAGAAGTCCTTGGCTTTGGCTTTTTCGTCGTCCCACTTCTTCAACTGCTCAGGACTAAGGAAGTTGACGACCCGCTGACGAATCGCATCGCGATTTGCAACAACCTTGCTCATGATCTCGGCTTTTGTCGTGTTAGGATTTTGTTGCATGTACTCTGCGATCTTTTCTCTCGCTTCCGTAAGAGCGACGCGAAGTTTTTCCTTTTGATCGTCGGTGAGGTTCAGGTCGCTGGCGAATCGCTTCAATTCGGTCGCGACTTGTTCGCGTTCTTCAGTGCTCAGATTCATGACATTTCTCCTTGATCGTGCGGTTAATTTGCAGTTCTTAGGAGGGTCGAAAAGCTCAGCGCAAGAAGGTTCTTGAACCAGGCTTCACCCAGCTTAAAGAAAGGAGATGCGATCCTAGAGGGTGGTTGGTGTGCTGGGACCTGTCAAAAGTCATAGGAACGACGGAATCCGAAAACGGCGCACTCTCGACAATAGGGGTGGACTCCCGGAATCACAATGGCCCGGAGATCGAAGGACGTGGTAAAAACATCCAATCAACACGGCGGGGCGAAAGCCCATTAGAACCGGAACGTGATTCCCCCGGTGAAGTCAAATTCGTGCAGGTAGTGACTGTCCCCAACTGTCCAGCACCCCCCCCAAAAGGGATCACACCAATATCCTCCGTTGGTAGTAGTGAGATAGGTTGGAGCCCACTTGAACTGGCCTCGCAGTCCGAAGTGGTTACCCATGTTGTATTTTGCCCCTGCGCCGAACGAATAGACAAACCTTGTTGCTCCGCTAACCCCACTTACGTCGGGGTCGAGCGAGTTTGCGCCGAGACCGAAAAAAAGGAAGGGACGCATCCTCGACTCTTTCGGGGTGAAATGAAAGAGGAAATTGCCCATGTATTGGTTCTGATGCAGAGAGAAAAGCTTGATGCTCGAACCGCCGCCAATCGGTTGCGCAGTCGTGTCGGCGCTGTTGTGATTCCACTGAAACTCCGCACCATAGTGCTCGCCAACCAAATAGCCGGCCGTGATGCCATAGTTCACTCCGTTCGCAACCTCGATCCGATGAAACAGCGACGTAGAGAGATCAACTCCACCGTTGACCTGGCCGCCAATCTGTCCGGTGATTTCGAAATTCTGCGCAAACGCAGAGACTACGAAACTGTATAAAAGCAAAATCGACACAAACTTTGTTTTCATGGTTACTTGCTCCTGAACTGAGGAATCAATTTCGCACACACAGGAACCCCTAATACGATTCTGGTTAAGACAAGGTTCATCGGCTTCTGAGAGGGTCCTGACTGGACCCAGCCCGGCTGACTCTGAATGGTTTGTAGCAGGCGAAAATGTCAGAAGCGACTGGCAGAACTTGCAGGTGAGGTGGTGCTCAGATTGTGTTTACCATTCGGTAACGAGACCGGTTTCAGTTCTACAGCGATTCTCCGAGCATCGGGAAGGTCTGCTGTTCAGCATTCCGGTCAATCACCTAAGCGGAACATGGCACATGGAGATACCATTTCGCTTCGACCTGCCGCACAAACGACCGTCACATTACGAAGAGAACATGGAGGCTAGCCGCATTATGACGATTGGCTCTTGGCTGTCGGATTTGCCCGGAAGCAAGTCGAGGCAGGGATCAAATACCTTAACATCGCGATTGCACTCATTGACCCGCCAGTTCGGTAAATCGCCCAATTTACGTTAACAATTCAGTCCGGTTCCGTTTTAGCATCTGGCACTTCTGACAGTTGCTGGCAACCCCGTCCCCAAACTCTGATGCTCCTTACCCTTGTGGAAGGAGAAGATCGCATGGCCGCTCGACCTCTGCCTCCGTCCGAGACCACCCGGCTTGAGGAAATCAAACTGGAATCCATTTTTCATCCGTCAGATTTTTCCGAAGCCAGCGAGGTCGCCTTTGCGCATGCTCTGAAGATCGCACTGGTGGCCGGAGCAAGACTTACGGTGCTCCATGTCGAGGCGAGTCCCAGCGCCGAATGGCAGGACTTCCCCGGCGTGCGCGACACGCTCGAGCGATGGAAGCTCATCCCGGAAGGTAGCCCCAAGCGCACGGTCGGGCAGCTCGGCATCGAAGTCGACAAAGTTATCGCCTCGAGCAAAGATCCGGTGAAAGCCTGTCTTGGTTTCCTGGAAAAGCATCACAGGGATTTGATCGTGTTGGCAGTTCGCCAGCACGAGGGCCGCATGCGCTGGCTGGAAAAATCGGTGGGCAAGCCGATCGCGCGCGGCGCCGGACAAATTACGCTCTTTATCCCCCAGGGCGTTGAGGGCTTCGTTTCGCCTCAGGACGGCTCGATCTCGCTACGGAACATCCTCATCCCGGTCACGAGCAAACCCAGCCCACAGCCGAGCGTGGAAGCCGCCGCGCGTTTGATCCGCAACCTGCATTTGTCTGCCGGCATGGTCACATTGCTCCACGTCGGCCCCTCTGCCGAAATGCCCTCGGTGGAGCTCCCCGAGGACACTGACTGGAGTTGGAAGAGAGTGACCAAGGCCGGCGAACCGGCTGACGTCATACTGCAAACCGCGACGGAGCTTCGCACGGATCTGATCGTGATGACGACCGATGGTCCTGACGGATTTCTCGACGGTCTGCGCGGGACTACCTCAGCGCGCGTGCTGCGGAAGGCACATTGTCCCGTGGCGAACCTGCCTGTCGGTTCGAACCGCTCGCGGATGCGATCCACTTCAGCCCAGGACAACGCCCGGATGGCAGCGCGTCCGCTTGGCACTCGGTAGTTTTCGAGTCTGTGTGGCCCACCCGCGCATGGAACCAATCCGCCATCTTTGGTGGAAACAATCATCGCGCTATCGGTATCCATCGCAGCGATCTGGCCTCCCATGTCTCGCACCGCGCGCTCCATGGCGCACAGCAAATGCGACCCGCCCGTTACGAGTGCAGCGATCACGGGGCAATAGAACTCGGCCGGCTGCTCCCAAACCTTGGCAGGAGGAGTGGAGTAGGTCGTTTCTCCGGAAAAAACATGCAAGGGAGAGGGAGAATCTAAATCCTTGACGTTCATCTGGCAGAGTAGGCCGAAGGAGGCGCTGTTCGCTGCTACCTTCAACCCGCCCGCTAATTTTGGGCTCTGGTCTTCCAGAGAAGCTCGTAGCGCAACCATATATACCCGTCAACGAGGGCCCAACAGGCGCGCCCCGTCCAAGCTCTGCTTGGGCGGGGGTTTGGTCGGTAAAGAACAATTTCCGCCCGGTACTTCGCCTGGTCGGTGACTGGCCCATCCCGCCAACGCTGTCACTATTGCCAGTTCTCACTAGTGATTGCTCATTGCTCTACTAGTTTTGTCGGATCCTGCGGACGCTGGGCCAAATGAAGCCTCGGTAACGGCGGAAGTTGGAACAATTGGGAGACGACGATGGCGAGTGACAGCGCAACCAGCAGCGACAAGAAGGTCAACACTGGCGGGCGCTCCAAGTTTTGAAGATGTGAGTCACCAAGTGTGAAGCGAAACCACGCAGATGGTTTACCTGAAAGGAGCTTTCGTATGAACCGGATCTTAGTCACAAGCTTGTTGATGTCCAGCATGATCATGAGCGTGGCCTGTGCCACCAAGAAATATGTTCGCAAGCAAACGGAACCTCTGAATGAGAAGGTAACTCAGCTGGAAGCGAGCACCACGCAGAACAGCAACCAGATCAAGGATCTGGATGCACGTTCCCAGCAGAGCGAGCAAAGCATGAAGGCAAGTATCGATCAAGCAAACCAGAAGGCTAGCGACGCCGCCGCTCAGGCGCAGCAAGCACAGCAGCTTGCCACCGCCGCCGACAGCAAAGCCACCGCTGCCGACAGCAAGGCCACTTCGGCCGACAGCAAGGCCGCCGACCTTGGAACTGAAGTAGCCACCCTGCGCACTCCACCTCAGCTCCCGAAAACAGCGAGCGCGCTTCCATTGATCGGATTGTTGGGCATGGTGTCTCTAACCGGCTCGCTCGGATTACGCAAGCTCAGGTTGCGCGGGCTTAAATAAGGGCCCGAAAACGGACTACTCCGAGCGTGGCTAGCAATAAACTGTGACAGTACGTGAACCAAAGCAAAAAAAAGGGCCACGGCATCCGTGACCCCTTTTACAGTTGACACTTTCTTGTACTGCTTACGATCGCGAATGGCTACACCACTTTCGTGCCACCGCGCACGCAGAGCATCGCCACCCCACCGCCAGATTTACTCCGGTGCATCAGCCGCTTGTCCCGTTAGCTCCACCGTCTTAAGCGTCTTGAGCTTTGAAGACGCCCGCCTCGCGGATACGGCCCAATACGACTGTATTTAGCGATCAGGCCCTTTACTGCGAAGTAGCCGAGTCGGAAACAGAGTTACACTAATTCTGTGCGCCCGAGATCCTGCGGGAATCCCGATTTGTGGATGCCCCTGTCTTCCCCAGGTAGCTATATGTCCGTTTTGTCGTGAGGGACGCGGAAGGTGAACTGATGTCCGCTGAAAGTGGGACCGTGGAGATTCGCTGATCAGAAACTTGGGAGGTGAGGTATGCGCAATCGTCGTCTAGTTCTCTTGATTGGCGCCATTTGCCTGGCCAGTTCCTTCACGCTTGTGAAATTGCTCTCCGATCACCCGGTCGCATACGCTCAGCAACCAGCGGCCTCGGACAATCTCGCCGTATTTCGGTCGGAGACGCGTTTGGTGCTTGTCGACACCGTCGTGACCGACAAGAAGGGCAACTACATTCGCGACCTGGAACAGAAAGACTTTAGAGTTTGGGAGGATGGCAAAGAACAGGCCCTCACCAGCTTCTCTTATGAAGAGAACACCGGTTCCCCCGCCAACGTAAAGCCGCGCTACCTGGTTTTGTTTTTTGACAATTCCACCATGGACATGGGCGATCAAATCAAAGCGAGGGATGCGGCCGCAAAGTTCATTGACGCGAATGCCGGCCCCGACCGCTTGATAGCCATCGCAGATTTCGGCGGCACTGTGCACATATCGCAAAACTTTACCGCCGACGCGAGCCGCCTGAAGCAGGTGGTAGCGGGATTAAAAGGATCGACCGTTTCTCCAAACGCAGACCCCGTCAGGGTCGCATCTCTGGCTCCTCCGACGATCGGGCCGTCTCTGGGGAATGCGGAAGCTGACTTCGGTGTCCACAATGTGCTTCTTGCTCTGCGAAGCATCGCAAAAGGCATGTCCGGGGTGCCGGGCCGAAAGACCCTGGTCATGCTCACCTCTGGATTTCCGATGAATCCGGAATACCAGTCGGAACTGACCGCGGTCATCGATACTTGCAACAAATCAAATGTCGCCATCTATCCCATCGATGTACGGGGATTAACGGTTCCAGGGATATCGGCAGCCCAGCAATCGCCGCATAGCCGTCTGGTGCTGCCTTCGGCACCTTTCACGGCGGGGTCATTGATCCCGGCGACGCTGCACTACTCGGGTAAGCCTTCTCAATACCCAGTGCTTCGTCTGGCTGCATTCGCTGAACCGGCTGCATTTCCGCCCCAACACACCGGGGGAGGTGGCGGCGGAACTGCTGGGGGTGGTACCGGGGGCGGTATTCACGCCGGAACCGGAGCCACGGGCGGCTCTGGGGGAACTGGAGGTGGTGGTAAGGGCGGAACCGGCGGAACCGGTACTGGCGGAACGGGAGGCGGCGGTAAGGGCGGAACCGGCGCTGGTGGAACCGGAACCACTGGTGGTAAGGGCGGAACCGGCACTGGCGGAACCGGAAGCACTGGTGGAAAGGGAGGAACCGGGTACAACTCGAATGTATACAATCCTTACTCACAACCTAGGACGATTGTTCCGCAGTTCCCGCAAAGCGCTTCTGACAACCAGCAGGTGCTGTATCAACTCGCCGACGGCACTGGCGGATTTGTCATCATCAACACGAATGACTTGCTGGGCGGTTTGGGCAGGATCGCGAAAGATCAAAATCAGTATTACCTCCTTGGATACAAGCCCGCCGTTTCGGAGGAAGGGACTTGCCACACTTTAAAGATCAAGGTTGACCGCGGAGGAATGTTGCTACGCGCTCGGACCGGCTACTGCAACGCTAGGCCTACAAATCTTCTTGCGGGAAATCCGATCGAGAAGGACTTGGAGACCCGCGGTGCTGGAGAGATAAAGGGCAATGTTGCCGCCCTGATGCAAGCGCCTTACTTCTACACCTCGCCGAACACGGCCCAGGTTCATCTCGCCGTCGATATTCCCTCCTTGGCACTCAAGTTCGAAAAAGTGAAGGGGAAGCAACATGCGACGATCAACATTTTGGGAATCGCATATAAGCGCGACGATTCGATTGCGGCGCGGTTCAGCGACACGGCGAACATAGACCTCGACGGGAAGAAGGAAGTTGAAGAGTTCCAAAAGGAGCCATTTCACTACGAAAACCAATTTGAGATTGCTTCCGGCGAATACAAGCTCAGGGTGGTCTTCAGCTCAGGCAATGTGAGTTTTGGCAAACTGGAGATACCGCTCTGGATCGACGCGTATGGCGTGAAGGAATTCAACATCAGCGGGGTCGCGCTCAGCAACAGTATTCACAAGGCTTCCGACATTGCCACCGATCTCGACAACCAATTGCTGGAAGATCGAACTCCATTGATGGTAGACGGCATGCAGATTTCGCCCTCGGCATCCAACCATTTCAAGAAGACGGACTTTGCCTGTATCTACGCGGAAATCTATGAGCCGCTTTTGAAAGATCCAAATCCTCCGAAGATTGCCATTGCGCTGAGGATCGTGGAGCGCAAAAGCGGACAAGAGAAATTCAAGGTGAGCGATAGAATTCCAGACAGCAAAGGGGGGAATCCGGTGATTCCGCTGGGACTTCAGTTGCCGGTCTCGAAGCTGGATCCGGGCTCGTATCGCATGGAGTTGCAGGCCGCTGATTCTGCTGGAAACAATAGCAAGATCCGCACTGCTGATTTTGAAGTGGAGTGACGACCAGTCCGCAAAGGCCGACGGCGGATTGTCAGAGGAATATGGGGGGAACATGGCTACAGACGAGTGGAATGCACCCTTGCCGTGAGAAAAAGAACCGGGGAAAATAGCGCGAGCGAGTTGTGGAAAGCAGTTTGCTGCCGCGGGACGAAGCGCAGTTCCGACTCGTCGACGGTGTATTCGATCACCAGTCGGCCTTCGAACGGGCTCACAAAAGCCATCTGGATCACTCTTGTTGGGGGTGTCTTCTCTTTTGTCGGCTTGCCGGTTGCACGCGCCCAAGCACAATCCCCAATTTCGCAAGCTGCCAAGAGTGCACAGGCAGACACTCCGCAAAGCGCCTCCAAACCCGAGGCGATGACGCCCAACGATGAGATTGTTTCGCGCGATTCTCAAGTGAAGTTCAATGTGCGCGTCAACCTAGTCCTCGTACGGGTCGTAGTGCGCGACAGCAAAGGCAAAGTTGTCACGAATCTGAAAAAAGATGACTTTCAACTTGCGGACGACGGCAAACAACAATCCATTTCCAGTTTTTCCATCGATACTCCTACGTCCCATCTACTTTCGGTCAAGACGGATTCGGTGGAGGCAGCGTCCGACACAACACCTGTAAAGGTTCCGGACCTGCCCCAGAGGTTTATCACGCTCTTTTTCGACGATCTGCACCTCTCGACCCAGGATGTAATGGTTTCGCTGCAAGCCGCCACAAAGTTGTTCGCTGCCATGGGAACTGGCGATCGTCTTGGCATCTTCACCACATCAGGACAGGTAAATCAGGACTTTACGGCAGACCGGGCAAAACTGGAAGACGCACTCCAGCGGATCCTGCCACGCTCGCAGAGTTCGGGTGGAGACTGCCCGCCGATGAGCTTTTACGAGGCTTATCAGATCATTTACGGAAACGATTCTGACGCTGTGCAGGTGGCTGTCGAGGAAGTGGTGAGGTGCGCAGGACCACTCGACACCAAGACGGCTCAAGTCTTGGCCGAGCAGGCGGCCCAGCAAAAAATAGACATCGAGGAATCGCAATTACAGTTTACATATCGAAATCTGGAGGCCGTAATCCGATCGATGACGTCCCTGCCGGGTCAACGCGTCATTGTCATGATGTCGCCTGGATTCTTCGTCACCCCTTCAATGCACTGGTCGGGCGAGATCATCGACCGGGCAACCAAAGGAAATATTGTGATCAACACGATTGATGCACGCGGCTTGTACGTGCCCAATTACGACGCTTCCAACGCCGGAGTTCTTAGCCCCCTGGAGACGCGATTCAAGACGATGGAGGAGATGGTACAAGATGATGTTCTTTCGGAGTTCGCCGACGGCACTGGTGGGATTTTTTTTCACAACCGGAATGATATTGATCGAGGATTGCTTCAGGCGGCAGCCGAGCCTGAGATGTCTTACTTGCTGGGGTTCACGCCGCAGAACCTGAAGCTTGATGGGAAGTATCACCATCTGAAAGTGACACTGACCAATCAGCAACACTCTGCTCTACAAGCCCGCCATGGATATTTCGCTCCTCCTGGCAAAGCCAATCCTGATGAGGCTGCCAAAGAAGAGATCCAACTGGCGGTCTTCTCCCAAGAAGAGATACGAGAATTGCCCGTTGAATGTGAGACTCAATTTTTCAAGACCGAAAACGGGGCACATCTGACCGTTATAACCCACCTCGGGACCAACGGACTGAGGTTCCGCAGAACCGATGAACGGAATAAGGACACGTTGACGGTCACCACCGCCATTTTTGACGGAAATGGGAGAATGCTCACCGCACAGCAGAGAGTCATCGACATGCAGGTGAAGGACCTGACGCTGGAGCGCATGAACAGGACTGGCCTGAATGTTAAGCTGAGTTTTGATCTCCAATCAGGAACGTTTTTGGTTCGGACCGTAGTGCGGGATTCCGAAGGAGCCCAGATGGGGGCAACAAACAGGGGAGTGATGATTCCCTAATCCCCGGTTCGTCCATCCGTCAGTCTTGTAAAGTGCCCCAACTTTATCGGAAACGGGGCGGTTTCATATTGCAATCCTCGTTTGTATTAAGACGCGAGTGATTTCGTGCGCAGAATCTCCCAACTGTTGTTAACAGGCGATTACACCAGCTTGCGCCGTTTGTTCGCGCCCCGTTGTAGGCATCTACGGCTTCTCTCTGATTTGATCGGTTATCCAGTTCGTTTCCCATGTTTTCCCCCCATCAGTAGAAAACGACTGCTCAAAATGTGGCGAATTGGTTGTAACCTTTGTCCAGACATAGCGGGCAAAAATCGCTCTGCCGTCATGTTCTTCCTGGTCATAGAACTCCCCTCGTCCGTTACTAAATTGCCCGACGACCGGAGGCAGGCCCAGGGTTCCGTCGGCGGCATTGATCCAGTAGATGCTCCACTGATGAGCTTTCGGGTCATAGAGACGCAGCGCCAGACCTTCTATGTGGCCGGGTTTATCGAGTCCATCGACCGTAAATTCTTCGACTTCTGCACGACCGTCCAACACTTTGCGGCAGACCACTGTCCCGTCGAATTCCGCCCAGTTGGTGGAACCGGCTAATGCCTTCGCCAGTCGCTTTAGGTGAATTTTCCAGGAGCCAACGGCCCAATCAAAATCGTGCTGTCCATCTCGTTCCACTTTTTGAGATTCCGGTTTCGTCTCACCTGAATTCGTCTGGGCGAATACGCCAGGGAAGTGCGAAGTGAAACCCAAAATAATCAGCAGGGTGCAGGTTCGAACACGCGGCCACGATTCCCATTCCATGCTCGTTCTCCATTCTCAGATTTAATTTCCCTGTCTCGGAGGCTAGGCAAGAGCTACTGCGGTTGATGTGGGAATTAGATTTGCATCAGTCACAAGAAGATTTCCTCGTGCTGCATTTTATGTCATACATCCCTGCGAAAATTTGGGGGGAAGCGCGAGGCAACTGTTGTAGGCAGACGTTAGCACAAGCTTGCGCCGTCTGTTCGCCCATTTGCTGCCGAACTGTCTGTTGCTGGGTCAACTGAGTGTAATCGCGATGTTACGACAATTGACCTAAATCAGCCTGTTGGTGTTGCTGTTGCTTACGCGTTGAGTCGATGGGGGACAGGCCGGGAGCGAAGTAACGTGAAGTTAAAGGTAGCGTAAGTGATGCTTACAAACTGCATTGACCGGTCGTGAGCGTAATCGCCTGTTTTCGTCAGCCATCAATAACTGCACGCCCTGTCAACTCGCACAGTGTCGGTTTCGTCAGAAAAAGTTGAACCTGTTTTCCGATTCTAACTCTGAACGGGGGGACACCTCATGCCTGACAAAGTACAGGAAATGCGTAAGAAACCTAACGTTTTATTCATTATGGCCGACGATATTGGGTGGTTCAATGTCAGCGCCTACAACCTCGGCGTGATGGGATATCGTACCCCGAACATTGATCGGATCGCGAAGGAAGGGCTCTTGTTTACGGACTGTTATGGACAACAAAGCTGCACCGCAGGGCGGGCGGCATTTATCACCGGGCAGTCGCCGATCCGCACCGGCCTAACCAAAGTCGGGACGCCCGGTGCGACGCTCGGGCTTAAGGCCGAGGACCCGTCGGTAGGAGACTTCATGAAGAACTTCGGCTATGCCACCGGCCAGTTCGGAAAGAACCACCTCGGCGATCGCAACGAACACCTTCCAACCGTGCACGGCTTCGACGAATTTTTCGGGAATCTTTACCACCTGAATGCGGAGGAAGAACCCGAGTACCCCAACTATCCGAAGAACCCGGAGTTCCGCAAACGCTTCGGCCCCCGTGGCGTGCTTCGGTGTAAAGCCTCGGACAAGGACGATGCGACGGTTGATGAACAGTTTGGCAAGGTGGGCAAGCAGGTGATCGAGAATACCGGTCCGCTGACCCGCAAGCGGATGGAGACGGTCGACGAGGAATTTCTTGGCTCTGCACTCGATTTCATCGATCGTAAACAAAAGGAAGGTACGCCCTGGTTTTGTTACTTCAACCCGACGAGGATGCATGTCTTCACGCACCTGAAGCCGGCGTCAGTCGGCAAGACCAAGCTCGGCCTCTATCCCGACGGCATGGTAGAGCTTGACGGATATGTCGGGCAGTTGCTGAAAAAGCTTGATGACCTGGAGGTCGCCGACAACACGATTGTCGTCTTCACCACTGACAATGGCGCCGAAGTCATGTCCTGGCCGGATGGAGGCAGTACACCCTTCCGCGGCGAGAAGGACACGAACTGGGAGGGCGGTTGGCGCGTGCCTTGCGTGATGCGCTGGCCCGGCGTCATCAAACCCGGCCAGATTATCAACGAGATTACATCGCTCCAGGACTTTATCCCGACTTTCGCGGCAGCCAACGGCGAGCCCGACCTCGTCGAAAAAGTGAAGAAGGGCTACAAGATTGGCGACAAGACGTTCAAGGTTCATCTCGACGGCTTCAATCTGCTGCCCTTCCTATCGGGGAAGGAAGAGAAATCACCGCGGGAAGGCTTCATCTACTGGAGCGACGACGGCGACTGTATGGCGATGCGTATCGGTCGATTCAAGATCGTCTTCGCGGAGCAGCGCAGCGCAGGCTTGGATGTCTGGCGCGAGCCATTGTCGATGCTGCGCCTTCCGAAGTTCTTCGACCTGCGGGCCGATCCGTTCGAGCGCGGTGAAGAGAGCTTTAAGTATGACGATTGGTTCGTTGAGAACATTCCTCTCCAATATCTTGCGCCGCCACTGCTGACGAAATGGCTGGAGAGCTTCAAAGAGTTTCCGCCACGGCAGAAGCCAGCGAGCTTCAGCATTGACCAAGTGATGGAGAAAATGACGGAACGAGCAGCTTGATTCTCGTCGGTACGACCAGGCCCCGATGTGTCGCACCGCTTTGGCCATCCTTCATCCTGAAAGGACGGCCATTTTCATGTCAGTTCACGGAAAACCGCCATCGCACCCATTTGTGGGAGCGGGCAGCGCTGTACGGTTCATGAATTTGATTCCCCGGATTGAGGACTATTGCGAAATCGGCGCGTTCTTTCGCTGATCGGTGATCTTATAGCCGGCCGGGTTTTGAAACAGATTCGGGTCAGGCTCGCCGGCGGCCAGGTCTGTAATTGTGGAAGTCTGTTTGCCGAAAAACGGACTGCTGCGCAGGGATTTCTCGCGCTCTGGAAAGATGCTGATCCCGATATACAAATACTGCAGCAGGCCAGGACAGAGTACTTGACGCTGCAGTAGCAGGCCGGTGGCCCATCGCCGAGCTCGGAACTCACATTCCGAATCTGCGGCGGTATGCGCTCGGGGAGGCGCCGGTGTGGCGCTGGAAGAGCATGCGGAAATAGGCTACGTCCTGATAGCCGACGGCGTCGCTGATCTCCTGCATCGTGCGATGGTCGCGTTCCAGCAAGCGTTTGGCAGCCGCAACGCGGAGCTTCTGCAGGTAGATCAAGGGGCTGTCTCCCGTCGCTTGCTTGAAGCGGCGAACGAAATTGCGCAGGCTCATGCCTACGCGTTTTGCGGGCGCGTCCAGCGGGAACGTGCGATGGAAGTTCTCATGCAGCCATTCCTGCGCGTGCGCAATGCTTTCATCCGAATGCTCGGTTTTTAGCGGGACAATCGCAAACCCGGCCTGCCATGCGCGCGGCGTTTCGATCAGCATCGCCTTGGCGCTTTGCAGGGCAATCTCGTGTCCGCAAAACTGCTCAACCAGGTACAGGCTCAGGTCGAGCGCCGCGTGTACGCCTCCGCCGCAGTAGAAGCCGTGATCTTCGGTGACCATCAACTCCGGCATCCATTTCACTCTGGGATATTTTTCGCGGAAGCGCTCGGCCAGGCCCCAGTGCGTGGTGGCACGTTTGCCATCCAGCAATCCGGTGGCTGCGACCAATCCCACGCCCGAGCACACACTGGCGACGGCTGCACCGCGCTTCTGCCAGCGCCGCAGCCAGGGCACGACGGGCGCATTGCGCTCGACTACGTCATCGATGCTCAATCCGGTGGTCGGAATGAAGATAAGGTCAGTCTTGCGGATGGAGTTGATCGCAGTGTCGGGCTGAATATAGATCGGTCCATCGCAGCGGACGGCACGCCCATCCGCCGATGCCGTGGTCACGCGAAAGCGGGGAACCGGCCGGGTTCCGGTGAGCACGTTCCACAATGTGCCGGCATGGCGAAAGACTTCCATCGGACCGGTGGCGGTGGAGGAAAACGTTCCGTCGAGGAACAGGACGGTCACCTCGGTCATGGCGTGGTCGGTTGCGGCTCGGTCGGTCGTCGCTCGGGTAGTCATAGTCATCCTCCCGACTGGCTTAATCACCTACGTATAATGGCAAATCAGCCATCTTGTGGCAAGCCCTTTTCGTCTCTACCCTTGGAGGGTCGGAAACGACATGGAGTATCGAAGGAGGGGTTATGAAGAAATATATGATCGAGCGGGAGATTCCCAAGATCGGGACGCTGGGATGGCAACAACTGCAACAGGGTGCGGCCAAATCCAACCAGGTATTGCGCCAGCTTGGGCCCGATATTCAGTGGCTGCAGTCGTTTGTTACCGCCGACAAGATGTACTGCATGTATCTTGCCGCGGATGAAGGTCTCATTTACCGGCACGCGGAATTGAGCGGCTTTCCCGCCACCAAGGTGACGGAGATTGGCAACGCGATCGATCCTGCGACTGCGGCGTAGCGCTGGATCCTATTTGCGGAATTAACTTCTGGATTCCTTTGCGTCCTTTGCGGAATCTCTTTGCGAACTTTGCGGTTAAAGATTTGTCTTTTTGAGCTGGCTGCGGAGATCAAAAGCCTTGAACCGCAAAGTTCGCAAAGGGGCGCCGCAAAGGACGCACAGGCTTTCTAGCGACTCGCGAGCTACTTCGTGCGCTCAGCGGGTTGGCTGCTTTCCCGCCACCATCTTGCCTTTGTCGTCCTTCTCTACGTAACTCCACGGCAGCGTCGCATCGTGGGTAAACATGGTCAGCCAATTCTCTGGCAGCGCCTGCGCGTAATAAAGCTTGCGGCTTTCAATGGTCTCGATCGGATAGAGGTCGTAGGACATAACCCAGTTCAAATCGAGGTGGGCGCTGGTGGGAATCAAGTCAGAGATGTAGCACGCAGTCCGGCCCCCGCTTTGGACGCGTACGGCCTGCATGTCCCGGGTATGGCCGGGATATACGACTACGGATATGCCGGGAACGATTTCCGCATCCCCGCGCAGCAGCGTCATCTGCCCGCTTTCGACCAGCGGATCGTAGTTCCCGGTGATGTAGCTGACTGCGTCCCGCTGATTCTCGTGCGCGTGCTTCCACTCACCTTCCTGCACGTAGTATTTGGCTTTGGGAAAGGTGGCAGCAATCTTGTCGCCCTGCCGGACCGTGTTCCAGCCGCAATGATCGAAGTGCAGGTGAGTGTTGATAACCACGTCGACGTCGTCGGGCGCAATGCCGGCGGCGGCGAGCTGAACAAGCAATTGAGCAGGCTGGCCGTAGATCCTGATCATCTTGTCCGAAAGCTTGTTGCCCACGCCAGTTTCGATCAGCACAGTCTGTGAACCGGTGCGGACAACTACGGAGTTCAAGCCCAGCGGCACAAGATTTCTTTCGTCCGCTCTTACTTTGCGCTCCCAGAGACTTTTGGGTACGACCCCGAACATGCCCCCGCCGTCGAGGTGATAAATTCCGTCAGAGACGGCAGTGAGTTCGAAGTCGCCGAGAGTGATGCTCTGCATGGGAAATTGGCCTCGGTAAAAGCCTACCACTGCCCGTGTGGGGATGGGTCTTCGACCCGTCCGGGCTGAGCGAAGCTCGGCTGTTTATCCTGAACAGCTAAACACAAGGTCCCTCCACTGCGCTCGCTTCGCTGCGCTCCGGTCGGGATGACAAGTTTGTGGATGGGCTGCGACTTGGGGTGCTGAGACCAAACCCTCGGCGAGCTTCGCTCGCCTGGACAGCCGGAGGCGGCTGTCCCCACGCGGCCTGAGATGGCTTCCGGTTCGGCGCGCCCACCATGCTAAAATTAAGTTAGCCCAATGCTTCCAGACGTGCAACACCTCATGGAGCTACAGCAGGCGGACCGTGAAATCCTCCGCCTCAATCAGGAAGTCGCCGCGCTGCCCAAGCGCGTGGCTGCCATCGAAGAAAAGCTGGCGGGAACAAAGGCCGGGCTGGAAAAGGCAAAAGCCGCAGTCAAGGCGGACGAGGCCACCCGGCGAAAATACGAAAGCGCCATCCAGGATCAGCAGGGCAAAATCTCCAAGTATCGCGACCAATCGCTCGCCGTAAAAACCAACGAACAGTACAAGGCCCTGCTGCACGAAATAGAGTTCGCCGAGCAGGACATCAAGGCCAGCGAAGACAAAATTCTGGAACTGATGCTAAACGCGGACGCCCGCGACAAGGACGTTAAAGCCGCCGAGCTTGAATTGAAAGCCGAGATGGCTGAGATCGAGAAAGAAAAAGCTGTCGCCCGCGAGCGCACCGCCGAAGACGAAAAGCTGCTGGCCGAGTGGAATGCCAAGCGCAATCAGGCTCGCGTGGGCGTGAGCGAAGATCTTCTGCGGCAGTATGAACGCGTGGCTAAATTCCGCGGTTCGGGACTGGCCGAGGTGCGCGACCAGAAATGTATGGGATGCCAGGTCATGCTGCGTCCGCAGACCTACAACGAAGTGCGAGGCGGCCAGGTGATCGTCTGCGAATCCTGCCAGCGCGTTCTGTATTTCGATCCTGCCACCGGAGTCGCCGTCGAGCGTCCCAGCCTCACTGCCAAACGCCGGGTTCGACCCAAAACCCACGTCGATAAAGCATGGTTCTACCGGGCTGAGTATGGCGAGCTGGGCGAGGTTTTCTTCGCTTTCCTGAATGCAGACGGCAGCGCCAGCCGCAGAGTTTATGACGCCCACACCGGAAGGAAAATCGGCGATACCCAATTTCAGCCGGGAGACTTCAGCGCCGTATTCGCCGAAGACATACAATCCGGAATTCGACTCCACACCACGCTAGACTTACAGCAGCTCGAAGAATGGGCCGCAGAGCTGCCGATGACCGAACTCGACGAGTTGCATGCCGATCTGAAGAAAGCCCGGCGCGACGCCTCAGTCGAAACCGCCCAGCCGTCAGAACACCCAGCCGCCAGCTAAGCTTAATGTGGGGCGGACACTCCTGTCCGCCGCTTTTGGATTTGCTTGTGACTTGCTTGTCCTGTCGCGGAGAGTCGTGTCACTCCCCGCAAGCAAAGTCAAAGGCGGCGGACAAGAGTGTCCGCTCCACGCGTGGCGGGGTAAGATCAATGGCATGCCTTCAAAGTCAGCTTTTTCTTCGCTTCCGGTCATAAAAATTTCACGCCGGGGAGCAAAACGGCTGCAGGAAGGACATGTCTGGGTCTATCGCTCCGACATCGTCTCCGCCGATGGAGTGGCCCCGGCTGCGGCTGCCGGCGTCACCGACGAGCGCGGGAAGTTCCTGGGAACGGCGCTCTACAGCAGTTCTTCACAGATCGCGATCCGCATGATTTCAAACCATGCAGTGGATGACCTCGCCCGCCTGCTGCGCGAGCGCATTCAGGGATCGATCGCTTACCGGGAGCGAGTAGTCCGCGACACCGACGCCTATCGCGTGATCTTCAGCGAAGCTGATTTCCTTCCCGGACTCATCGTGGACCGCTATAACGACCTGCTCTCGATCCAGGCGCTGACCCAGGCCATCGACGCGGAGCCTGTCCGCAGCGTCATCGTCTCCGAGCTCGCTGAGCGGCTGAAACCCGCGTCCATCCACGAACGCATCGATCCCCGCATACGCGAGCTCGAACAACTCGAGGCTCGGACCTCGGGCCCGATCCAGGGCGAAAAAACCAGCACGGTTTTCACCATGAACGGAGTGCAGTTCCATTACGAAGCTTCCCAGGGTCAGAAGACCGGCGCCTTCCTTGACCAGCGTGAAAATTACGCCGCGGCCGCACGCTACAGCCACGGTGAAGTGCTGGACGTTTTCTGCTACCAGGGCGGCTTCGCATTGCACATGGCTCCGACCTGCTCCAAAGTGACCGGGGTGGACAGTTCCCGTCCCGCTCTCGAAGTCGCCGAGAGCAATGCCGTGCTCAATGGCCGCGAGATTGAATGGCTCGAGGCCAACGCGTTCGACCTGCTGCGGGATTACACGGATTCCGGGCGCCGCTTTGACACCATCGTCCTCGATCCTCCGGCCTTCGCCAAGAGCAAGAGCAACCTGGAGACTGCCCTCCGCGGGTACAAAGAACTGAACCTGCGCGCGTTGAAAATGCTGCGTCCGGGGGGAGTCCTGGTGAGTTGCTGCTGCTCGTACCACGTCAGTCCGACGCAATATATGGATGTCGTGCGGGTTGCTGCTCAGGATGTTCGTAGAAGTCTGCGGGTTATAGAGAACCGGGGACAGGCCAAGGACCATCCGATCCTGCTGAATGTGCCAGAAACCGAGTATCTGAAGTGCGTGGTAACTTATGTAAGTAATTGATATTAAGGCTAATTTTTAGTATTGACAATATGCCACTCATATTTTATTATTCACTTACACTAACCATGAAGATGGCTGGTTAGTCCGATTCAAAGATTTCATCAGGAGGATTTCAGTTATGACGCTTTTGACCCGTTTCTACCCCTATCGTGACGTCAGCAGCTTGCAGGACCGCGTGAACCGCTTGTTTCACGAATCCTTCAGCGAGGGCGGCGATGAATCGCTGGCGACCTCGAGCTTTGCTCCGGCGGTTGATGTGTACGAAGACGAGCACAACGTGACGTTGAAGATCGAAGTCCCGGGAATTGATGAGAAGGACATCGACGTCCGCATAGAAAACAACACTCTGACCGTGAACGGCGAACGGAAGTTCGAAAAGGACGAAAAAGAAGAGAACTATCGCCGCGTCGAGCGCAGGTACGGCAGCTTCTCCCGAACCTTCACGCTGCCGAACACGATCGACAGCGAAAGTGTCTCGGCCAACTACGAAAAGGGCGTGTTGAAGATCACGCTGGCCAAAAAGGCGGAAGCCAAGCCCAAGCAGATCAAAGTCAACGTGGGCGGCGAGAAGACGCTGGAAAGCAAGCAGCCAAAGAGCGCCGGCCAAGCCGCGTAATCCGGCAAGATTACGCAGGGGCGGACGCCTCGTCCGCTCAGTCGAGCGCACCTCAACAGTCTATGACGGGAGTCGGCAACAGTTGCCGCCTCCCGTTAATTTTGTAATAGGGCAATTGGGGAATTTGAAATCCCCGACCGGCAGGCGCATGCTTAATCTGGCGGCGGAATCTTCAAATTACCCAATTACCCAATTGCAAAATTATTAAATGGAGTTTCTATGGCGATCCGTTGGGAAAAACTTACGGTGAAGGCGCAGGAGGCAGTGCAGCGCGGGAACGACCTTGCCTCGGCGCACGGCAATCCTGAACTGTTGCCCTTGCACCTGCTGGCGGCACTGCTCGAAGACAAAGAGGGCATCATTCTGCCCGTGCTGGAGAAAATCGGAGTCGGCCCGCAGGCCGTACTAAGCGAGACCTACCGCGAGATCGAACGCCTGCCGAAAGTTTCCGGCGGCGGGGCTGCTCAGGCTACGCTCTCGAAGGCAGCCAACGAACTACTGGAACGCGCCTTCAAGGAAGCTGCCAATTTCAAGGATGAATACGTTTCCACCGAGCACCTGCTGCTCGCGATTACGCATCTGAAGCGCGATCCCGCGCAGGAGATTCTGGCCCGGCAGGGCGCCAGTTACGATTCGATTCTCAAAGCGCTGACCTCGGTGCGCGGATCGCAAAAAGTCACGGATCAGAATCCCGAAGCCAAATATCAGGCCCTGGAGCGCTACGCCCGCGATCTCACGGAACAGGCGAGGCGCGGCAAGCTCGACCCGGTCATCGGCCGAGACGAAGAGATACGCCGCGTGGTGCAGGTGCTTTCTCGCCGCACCAAGAACAATCCCGTCCTGATCGGGGAACCCGGTGTGGGCAAAACGGCGATTGTCGAGGGACTGGCGCAGCGCATCATCTCCGGTGACGTTCCGGAAGCGTTGAAAAACAAGCGGGTGGTATCTCTCGACCTAGGTGCGATGTTGGCCGGCGCGAAGTTTCGCGGCGAATTTGAAGACCGGCTCAAGGCCGTGTTGAAAGATATCGAAGACTCACAAGGCAAAACCATTCTCTTCATCGACGAGCTGCACACCCTGGTGGGCGCGGGAGCGGCGGAAGGCGCGATTGACGCTTCGAACATGCTGAAGCCGGCGCTGGCGCGCGGCGAGTTGCGCGCCATCGGCGCCACTACGCTCAACGAATATCGCAAGTACATTGAAAAAGATGCCGCCCTCGAACGTCGCTTCCAGATTGTGTTCGTCGGTGAGCCCAACGTCGAAGACACGATTGCGATCCTGCGCGGATTGAAAGAGCGCTACGAAGTGCACCATGGCGTCCGTATCAAGGATTCCGCCATCGTAGCGGCAGCCACTTTGTCGCATCGATATATTTCAGACCGTTTTCTGCCCGACAAAGCCATCGATCTGATCGATGAGGCAGCAGCGTCGCTGCGCATCCAGATCGATTCGATGCCTACGGAGATCGACCAACTGGAGCGCCGGGCCACGCAACTGGAAATCGAAAAGCAGGCGTTAAAGAAGGAAAGCGATCCCAATTCGAAGGAACGGCTGGCTGTGATCGAGAAAGAGCTGGCCGAGCTGCGGGAAAAATCCCACGCGCTGAAAGCCAACTGGAAGCGCGAGAAAGACCTGATCGCGCGCACCCGCACGCTTAAAGAGAAGATTGAGCAGCTCAAAATCGAGGAGCAGGCTGAAGAACGCAAAGGCAACTTGCAGCGAGTGGCCGAAATCCGCTACGGCTTGCTGGTGCAGGCGGAGGAAGAGCTGAAGAAGCTGGCGGCGCAGATGGACGGGTCTTCTCAAAGCAAATCGAACCAAGGTAAGGCGGTGGACAAGGTTGTCCGCCCTACACGCATGTTGAAAGAAGAAGTGGACGAAGAAGACGTGGCCCGCATCGTTTCCAAGTGGACCGGGATTCCTGTCTCTAAAATGCTCGAGGGGGAAGTCAAGAAGCTGGTAACCATGGAGGAGCGTCTGCGCCAGCGTGTGGTCGGTCAGGATGCGGCGCTCGAACGCGTGGCTAACGCAATCCGCCGCTCCCGAGCGGGGTTGAGCGACCCCAAGCGTCCCATTGGATCTTTCATATTTCTGGGGCCGACGGGTGTGGGCAAAACCGAACTGGCTCGCGCCCTGGCTGAGTTCCTGTTTGACGACGAGCACTCCATGGTTCGCATCGACATGTCGGAATATATGGAAAAGCACGCGGTCTCGCGGCTGATCGGCGCGCCTCCCGGCTACGTGGGCTATGAAGAAGGTGGACAGCTGACCGAGCAGGTGCGGAGGCGTCCATATGCGGTGGTGCTGTTCGATGAAATCGAGAAAGCGCATCCCGACGTCTTCAACGTCCTGCTGC
Organism: Terriglobia bacterium; assembly: GCA_963814725.1. Taxonomy (GTDB): domain Bacteria; phylum Acidobacteriota; class Terriglobia; order Terriglobales; family Acidobacteriaceae; genus JAIQFF01. The sequence goes on along the minus strand of CAWFDY010000005.1, from coordinate 727,970 downwards.
AGATGATGGATGACGGCCGCTTGACTGACGGCAGAGGCCGCACGGTGGATTTCCGCAACACGGTCATCATCATGACTTCGAACATCGGGTCCGCCTTCCTGCAATCCGAGGGGCTGGTGTCCGAAAAAGAATTCGACGAAGCGTCGAAACAGGTGATGAACGCCCTGCATGGCCACTTCAAGCCTGAGTTCCTGAATCGCGTGGATGACATCATCGTCTTCCGGCCGCTGGGCAAAGAGCAGTTGGTGAAGATCATCGAGTTGCGACTGGAAGACGTTCGCCGCCTGCTAGCCGATCGCAAGATCTCGCTGGAGCTGACCGACGCAGCCAAAGACCTGCTGTTCACCGAAGGCTTCGATCCGAATTTTGGAGCGCGTCCGCTGAAGCGGGCAATCCAGAAGCTGGTGCAAGACCCGCTGGCGTTGAAGATCCTCGACGGCGAAGTGCTGCACGGCGATCACGTGGTTGTGGAGGCAGACAAGGCAACCGGCAAGATGGCGTTCGAAGTGAGCAAGCGTGTAGGCGAGAAACAACCAGCGAGTGCGCCGAGATAACCACGAACCACGTAGGGGCGGGTGCCTCACCCGCCCGGTCGCGCAGCTCGACGCAGGGATCAGCTGGCTGCGCTCCTCCTTTAATTCGCGGCGACACCGCTGTCGAGCTGCGCTCGACCAGGGCGGCCGTGGACGTCCGTCCCTACGTGGTTCTTGCCGATTGCCCAATTTCTGTTTTCGTCTTACCATCCTGTCAGTGGCTACCGCCAAAAACATTCCCGATCTGAAGGAGCGGCTGGTCTCGGCTGCGCCGGTCGAGGATGATTCGTCATACGAGCTGAAGCTGCGTCCGCAGCGCCTGGTTGAATTCATCGGACAGCCCAAGGTCAAAGAAAATCTTGCCGTCGCTATCGAGGCGGCGCGCGCCCGCGGCGAGGCGTTGGACCACGTTCTGCTCTACGGGCCCCCGGGGCTGGGCAAGACCACTCTTGCGACCATCATCGCCAACGAACTGGCGGTGCCTTTTCAGCAGACGTCCGGACCGACGCTGCAGATCAAAGGCGACCTGACGGCGATCCTTACCAATGTCCGCGATAAACAAGTTCTGTTTATCGATGAGGTCCATCGCCTGCAGCCCGCGCTCGAGGAAATTCTCTATTCCGCACTGGAAGACTACAAGCTGGACATCATGATCGGGCAAGGGCCATCCGCCCGGACGCACACCATGGACGTGAAGCCGTTCACCTTTATCGGCGCGACTACGCGAGCCGGGCTCCTTTCGTCGCCGCTGCGCTCGCGCTTCGGCATCGTCTTGCGGCTGGAATTTTATACTCACGAAGACTTACGCGTTATTGTGCAGCGGTCGGCGGAGATTCTTGGCATCGAGATCGATCATGCGGGAGCGCTCGAGATCGCCAGCCGGTCGCGTGGGACTCCGCGCATCGCGAACCGTTTGCTGCGCCGGGTGCGCGACTTTGCGCAGGTTCGCAGCGCGGGAAAAATCGACTTGCCTACTGCGCAGGCTGCGCTGCAGATGCTGGAAGTGGATCGCCATGGCTTCGATGAAGTGGACCGCAAACTGCTGCTGACCATTATCGAAAAATACCAGGGCGGCCCCGTAGGAGTGAACACGCTGGCTGCCGCGCTGGCGGAAGAACAGGACGCCATCGAAGAAATCTACGAGCCGTTCCTGATCCAGATTGGATTCTTGAACCGTACCCCGCGCGGGCGGGTCGCGACGCAACTGGCCTACGAGCACTTTGGCATAACGCCCAACCGCAAACAGAGTTCGTTGTTCTAGTCGTCAGTTGTCAGAAAAATAGGGGTCCGGCTGACGACTGAAGACGGATGACTGCAGACTGATTCTCTATGATTGCCCATCTGCGCGGAAAGCTGCTGGCCAAGCATCCCAACCAGGCCATCGTCGAGACATGCGGCGTGGGATACGACGTCACCATCAGCATTCCAACATTCTCCGATCTGCCCGGCGTTGGCGGCGACGTGGCATTGCACATTCACACCCACGTGCGGGAAGACATGATCGCGCTATACGGATTCCTGCAGCGAGCTGAAAAAAAGCTTTTTGAAAAGCTGATCACCGTGAGCGGCATCGGGCCGAAGCTGGCCATCACCATCCTCAGCGGAATGGCGGCTGACGAGATGGTCACCGCCATTCGCGGCAACGATATCGCGCGGCTCACCCGAATTCCTGGAATCGGCAGAAAGACTGCCGAGCGCATGGTGCTCGAACTGCGCGACAAGCTCATGGGGGAGAAGGCCGGCGAAATCTCCATGGCGACGAATATCACACCGATCGAGGAAGACGTAATCTCCGCGCTGGTGAATCTGGGATATCAGCGGCCCGCCGCGGAAAAGGCTCTTGCGTCCGCTTCCAGGAGTGGTGCGAGCGGCCCGTTCGAATCCTTATTTAGAGAAAGCCTGGCAGTTCTCTCGAAATAACCTGCCTTTTGCGAACTGTGAGCTCAATGGCGTGAACGAACCGGCTTCAAACTCGGCTCCGCAAGTTAACGGCGTGGTCGAGACTTGCATCAACGTGGCTGAAATTCGCCGCGCCCGCAAGTTCTACGAATCCGTAGTCGGCCTTGAGGCCATGATTGGCGATGAGCGCTTCTGTGCATTTCGAGTGGGCAACAATGTGCTGTTGCTGTTTGTTCGCGGCGGATCAGAGAGTCCCGTGAAGCTGCCGGGCGGCCTGGTTCCACCGCACCAGACGGTTGGGGCGGGCCACTTCGCATTTGCCATCTCTCCCGAAAGTCTTCCCGAATGGCGAACCCGCCTTCTGGAACACGGCGTGGAGATCGAATCTGAAGTCCGTTGGGAGCGTGGAGGAACCAGTATTTATTTTCGCGATCCTGACAACAACCTGCTCGAACTGGCCACGCCCGGCGTGTGGGCAAACTACTAGGAACTCTTTTGGGCGAACTTTTCTGCCTCTGCTTTCCGATGCAGAGTGTTTAGGAACATAAAACTCTTTATTTTCAATGCGTTCGTCTATATTCGTTCCTCTGGAGTAAATGCAGGAGTTCGCAGGGGGATAGTGAGCCCCTGATTTTACGATGGGGTGTGAGCCTACAATGTTTCTGTCCGCTTGGGACTTACCACAATTAGCTTGAGGATAATGAAATGTTTCGTGAACTGCGAATGTCTGCCAGTCTAGGAGTGTTGATCCAATGTGCCATTTTCACTGTGGCGCAGAATTCAACGACAATTTCGCCCGATCAAATCTGGAATGATCTAGCTGCCGGCAATCATCGTTTCGTCCTTGGCAAGACTGCCGCACACGACTTTCCCGCTCAGCGAGCAGCACTGACCAAGATCCAACATCCGCGGGTAGCAGTGCTGAGTTGCTCAGACAGCCGCGTCGCTCCAGAGTTGGTTTTCGACGCGGCATTGGGCGACTTGTTCGTGGTGCGCTCTGCGGGCGAAAATGCAGATCCCTTAGCGATCGGCAGTCTCGAATATGCGGTTGAGCACTTGGGGTCAAGCGTGATCGTCGTTATGGGACACCAAAGCTGCGGTGCCGTGGCGGCAGCCTGCTCCGGCGCAAAGGCGGAATCGGTAAATCTCGACGCCGTGCTGAGGCCCATTGCATTTTCGTGCGCGAAGGTCGACCCAAAGAGAACTGAAACGCTTGATTTGGCTATCCGCGACCATGTATACCGCGTTGCGCAAGAAGTACTTGCAAAAAGCGAGATACTGAAGAAGGCCTTCGATGAGGGAAAGCTGACGATCATCGAAGCGTACTACTCGCTGGATACCGGAGAAGCGACCAAACTACGCTGATTCTCTAGCATTGGTCAGCCGCAATTCACGCTGATTCGGGCATGCGATTTGTCGGTACGCTGACATTGACGGCAGGAGTCGTTCTCGCAATTGTCGCCGTGCACATAAGGCCAACTGACGCTGTTTCGCGTGCGACAGAACCCCACGCCATACACACTGGCTTCAATAGCTGTTGCAGAATCGCCATTGCTATTATTGCCCTTAGGGCCGGGGTTCTGTGGCGAGTTCGCCGGCGTTCTCTCGCTGTCATAGACTTACCTTGCGAATACCGCTTTGGCGGTCCCAATTCCCTGCGCGCCTGTTTGAGTAACTAAGCATCCGTGATGCGCAGAGGTGCGTGCGCTGAATTCAGAACTGCTGAAGAACGTTGTGATCATGTTCTGGTTCGCTAGGCGAAGGTCTCAATAGGAGAAATGCTTGGAGGAGAGACATTGGAGCGATCCGCTGAAGGCTGGTGTCATCCTTGCGCTGATCACTCTCGCAGAGGGCTGGTGGCTTCTTGTTAACGCGAACCATCGTCTTGACCGTTTCTTGCACTTTACGGGCTTTCGCGGAAAAAGCGCGAGCCCATGGGGCTGGGTCGCGGCTGTGGGTTGCACCGTTTTATTCCTCGCCTACTCCGCACGCCTGCCCTCGGTTCGATCGAATTTCTTTCGCCTGTCGGGGCTGAAGATACTTGCCCTAACGGTTGCAATCACGGCAGCCTTTTGTGAGGAGCCTATCTTTCGGAAATTGTTGATGGATACGCTTCAGAATCACGGGTTCGGAATCGTGTTTCAACTGGCCGCGTCGGGAGCAGCCTTTGGCTTAGCCCATGCGGTATGGGGATTGTTCCGGGGGAACATCGCTGCCGGGCTGCGCGTGGTCTCAGTGACTGGTGTGCTCGGCTTGGCATTGGCCTCGGTCTATATCGTCAGCGACAGGATTGTAGCGCCGTGCATCGTCGCCCACTTTTTGATGAACCTGTTTGCCGAGCCTGGACTGGTCCTGAGCGCTCTCGCGGGAGAAATGTCTAATAGGACTGGCGGTACCATTAGCCGAGAAACAAAAGCTTAAGAGTAAAACTACGCTTCCTCCTTCTTCTGCCTGTGAACCAAGAAAGACTTCTCCGTCATTCACGTGCCATTACGCCTTATTGGACGTTTCGAGCCCTTAGTTCATTTTCCGATGCAGAACCGGCTGAAGATCAAATTCAGGATGTCATCGCTGGAAGTGGCGCCAGTAATTTCGTCAAGCGGCCGCAGCGCTCCGTACAGATCGAGCAGAACCATTTCGTGCGGAACCTTGCCGTGTACCGCAGCCGTAGCGGCGTCGAGCCCCGCCATGGCTGCGTGGACCAGGGCTTGATGGCGAGTGTTGGTGAGGAAGCCGGATTCGCCTTTTTCTCCCCCGGTATGGCGCAAGATCTCGGCGCGCAGCTCGAGAATTCCTGCGCCCGTCAAAGCCGAGACCCGCACTCTTCGTAACTGGGAAGCGGGAAGCATAAACCCGGCACTGGTTTTGTCAGACTTGTTCTCCACTAGAATTGCCGGCGCCTGCCCTGCCAGCTGCAGCAGGTTGCGATCTTCAGCTTCGACCGGCTGAGATGAATCGAGCACAACCAGCACCAGGTCTGCATCCGCAAGCGCTTCCATCGATTTGCGAATGCCGATGCTCTCAGCTTCATCGATTGCGCTGCGAATGCCGGCGGTATCAACCAGATTTACCGGAATGCCCTCGAGCGCCACGGTTTCGGTCACCAGATCGCGAGTGGTTCCGGGCGTGGCCGTGACAATCGCGCGATCACTCTCTACCAGGCGATTGAACAAACTTGATTTGCCCACGTTGGGACGGCCCACGATAGCCAGCGTCAAGCCTTCGTGGACCAGCTTCCCGTAGGCGAACGAATCGGCCAGTTGCTGAAGCGAGGCTCGCACGACAGCGATATGTTCGAGAATTTGTTCCGCCGGGAGGACGGAGATATCGTCCTCGGCAAAGTCAATACCGGCTTCGAGCAGCGCGATCAGTTCGACCAGTTTCTGTTTGACGGGCTGCAGCCGTCGCGAGAGTGCGCCTCCCAGCTGCTGGGCCGCGACCCGGGCCTGGTACAGGGTTTGCGATTCGATTAAATCTCGTACAGCTTCCGCTTGAGTGAGATCGATGCGGCCATTAAGAAACGCACGCATGGTGAACTCGCCTGGCTCGGCCAGACGAGCGCCGCGCTCCAGCGCCAGCTCCACCACATGGCGCAGCACCACGGGCGAGCCGTGTGCCGATATTTCGACCGTGTCGTCGGTGGTATAGGAATGGGGTCTGGCGAAGAACGTGACCACTACTTCGTCGATGCCTGGCTCGTCATTGATGCACGGTTCGTCATTTTGCGGTCGAGGGCGGCTCGCCCGCGCGGGACCCGACTCAGACCCGTGAGCTTTTTCCGTACGAGCTTTTTCCGTCGGAGTTTTTTCCCCACTCGCAGTCCCGTGGGCGGATTGTCCGAAGTAACAGGGTTCGATGAGCTCAACAAAAACTGCCCGTCCGGGTTCGAGTTCATGTTTCAGGCGGAGCATGGGGGCAACGATCGTCCGGGCTTCAGGCCCGGCGAGGCGTACAACACCTATGCCGCCGCGACCCGGAGGAGTAGCGATGGCGACGATGGTGTCATCAAGGTTCACGAGGAGATTGTAGCGGGTGCGCTGAACTTGTCGGGCGGATGCCTAGCCGAGCCTCGCTGGCGAGGGTAGCCGAGGAACCCGCCCTGAGCGAAGTCGAATGGAGGCGTCCCGTGTGTTCCTGGGGCGATCAGGGAAGGCTTTTGCGCGGGGGTCTGCCGGGGGCCGGCTTGTAGTTTTCGGGATACACGACCACGTAACGGCGCAGGCCTTCGCCTTCGCTCTGCGTTTGCAGATCACCCTGGTCGCGCAAAGCCAAATGGACGATGCGGCGCTCGCGCGACGACATGGGAGCAAACTCGTAAGGCGCTTTTGTGCGGCGCACTTTTTCCGCCGCAACGCCGGCGGCGAGGCGCAACTCTTCCAGTCGCATGCCGCGATGGTTCATGCAATCGAAGCAGACTTTTTCGTGTTCATTGCCCGGGAGGCGAAGCATTTCGAGTGCGAGAAATTCAATCGCGCGCAGCAATTCGCCGCCTCGTTCCAACAGTAACGGCGAATCAGGCCCGACGAATTCCACCAGAATTTCAGGGCGTTCCCAATCCCGCTGCTCAGCCAGCGGCGGATCCACGGTGATGCGGTACTTCAGCCGCAAGCCACCATTGGCGACGATCCCTTTCAAGAGATCGTTGATCTTGTTGGCGGCGGCGATTTTGTCGGGAATGGACATAAAAGAAGCTCTCAGCCGTCAGCTCTCAGCTTGTTCGCTGCAGACGTGCATTTTCTGAAATCCAGATACTGATGTCGAAGCCCATGGCAACTCTCAATTCGAAAGGATTAAGCTAACAGCCAATAGCTGAAGGTTGATAGCGTTACTTATCTTTCTTCCTCGCCCTCTTGAGCGCGATCTCTCGCATCTCGCGGCCGAGGCTGGTACGGTTCATTACCGATTGTTGCGCCAGCGCAATCAAGTTGCCTTCGGACCAGTACAGGCACAAGCCCGCAGCCAGGTTCCAGCTGATCACACCCAGCATCAGCGGCATCATGAAGGTCATCATTTTCTGCTGCGATGGGTCCATGCCGGGTTGGGGCGTCATGCGCTGCGTAAGCAGCATGGTGATGATAATGCCGATGGGCAATAGATGCCACGGGTCCGGCGACGAAAGATCGCGGATCCAGAGCCAGGGCGCCTGCCGCAGGTCCAGGGCCGCTCCCAGCATGCTGTAATAGGCAAACAGGAAAGGCATCTGAATGACCATGGGCAAACAGCCGCCCACGGGATTTACACCTTCCGCCTTGTAGAGCGCGGAAACCTCCTGATTCATTTCCTGCTTTCGAGGATCGCGCATGCTGTACTTCTTGTACTTTTCCTGGATCGCCTTGATCTGCGGCGCCACCTTTTGCATTTTCAGCGCCGACTTCATGCTGGAGATGCGCAACGGCAGCAGAGCCAGGTTGATGATCAGCGTCTGGATCACAATGGCCCAGCCCCAGTTATGCACCCAGCCGTACGTCCATTTAAGCCACAGAAACAGGGGACGGGCGATAATCCCAAAAAAGCCGAAGTTGATCAGCCCTCGCAGGTCCTGCGGAACCCCTGCCAGGGTGGGCACGGGCACAGATTCCAGGATGCCGAGCGATTTCGGCCCCACGTACAAGCGCCCTACGCTGGGGCCGCGGAGATCTCCGACTGCAACTCCCAGCACGTCCGCCTTGATGGTTTCTCCCGGCTTGGGATTGCGATAGTCCCTGGGTACATCGATCTGATGCCGCAAGGTCACCATGGCCACGTTCTGTATATCGTCAGGCAGAAAAACCGCCGCGAAGTACTGGTCCACCACTGCCGCCCAGCTAAAGGGACCGGGCAAAGTGGTTCCGCCGCTGATTTTTTTGATGTCCAGGCGCTCAGTCTTATCGTTGAACTGGTGCTCGATGCGACTGGCGGCGAAGGAAGACGGGCTCGACTGATCGCCGAAACCGGCCGGCCACATGGGAAACGCAGTGACCTGGCTGCCCTTGGAAACGACCGACGTTTCAAGATGCACTACGTAAGTGTGATCGAAGGTGAAAGTTTTGCGGACCGACGTCTCCGCATCGGCATATTCAAAAGTGAGTTGCGCCGGCGCGCTCTGCAGGCCCGAGTTCGACGCGACGTAGAGCGCGGAGTTCAACTTGTTGCGCTGGGTTTCGTCGTAAACCCAGAGCGACATCGGGTACCCGTGCTGCTCCGCCGCTTTGCTGACCAACTCCAGGGGATGGCCGTGCTCGTCGTTGTACTTCTTCAGGATCCACGACTTGACCTGGCCTCCGCGGTTGGTGAACGTGACTCGATAGAGGTCGTTTTCAATGATGGTTTCTGATTCGGCCGAGGCTTGCTTTGTGGCGCCCGCCGCAGGCACCTCGACCGGTCGCGTCGTCGCGGCCTGGGTGCCAGGCTGGGTGGAAGGTTGGGCTGCCGCCGGGGCTTCGGGCGCGGGCGCCGCTGACTGCGGAAAATACTTCTTCAGCAAGGGCTGAAACAGAATGATGACCAGAAACGTGAGTGCGAACACCAGCAGCAGCCGGCGCTCCATCCCGGGATCTTGTTGAGGATTGTTGAATTCAGGCAAATTCGCTACTCAGTGACCGTACGATCTGCGACCGAACAATTTGCGATCCTGCATTGATTGACGACAGAATGCGCGGGCGACGCATTCGGCCTTACGCTGCTGTTGAAGTTCATCATGAAATTGGAATGGCTCGCCTTCACTACCGGATCGTAACCGCCGCGCACAAAAGGATGGCAGCGCAGCACCCGCCCTGCCGCCATGGTGCCGCCCCGCAACACGCCGTACCGGTCCACCGCCTCGATGGCGTACTCCGAGCAGGTCGGAACATACCGGCAGGCCGGAAGCAGGAAGGGCGAGAGCGCCCACTTGTACCCGCGCAATATCAACAGCACGAAGTTCGTGGCCGCCTGCTTCATGAATTTTCCGCGGACCTGGCGATCACTTCGAACGCCCGCCGAATCTCGCGCTGCAAATCATCGAAAGCAGCGGTCAGGAGCGACTTTTTTGGATTGATCACGACGTCCATTGCAATCAGAGGCATGCCGTGCAATCGAACCGCTTCCCGGAGGCGCCGCTTCATACGGTTGCGCACCACCGCGCCACCCAGTACCTTCCCTACCGTGAATCCCACGCGCACTCCCTGCGCGTCTTTTACTCTTTCAGGCTTCTCCGGCGCGTTTGGCGAAATCGCGCGCGACCGGTAAAACACGGTCATATGCGCGGCAAAATGCCGGCGCCCTTGTTTGTACACCCGCTCGAAATCCGCGTGCCGGAGCAACCGCGCATGGCGGGGAAACTTGCTGCTTCTGCCGGATACGGGAACGCCGGGATTGCCATTCAGTGCCAGAGCGTTCACGACGGATCTTAACCCTGGTTGCGAAGCTTCCGTGAATTCCGGAAAAGGGGGAACACTACTCACGGAAGCCGGGTTTCACCGACACCCGCTTGCGGCCCTTGGCGCGGCGGCGCGAAATAACGGCGCGGCCGGCCTTAGTCTTCATCCGCGTAAGAAATCCGTGCGTCTTCGAGCGGTGACGACGGTTGGGCTGGAATGTGCGCTTGGGCATGAAAAATCATTACTCCGATCTGAGTCTCTTTGGAAGCGAAAGAGAAGTATAAATGACTGTGCGCAGGCGGGCAAACCGGGGGAGGAACGAACCACGTGGGACAGCCGCCCTCGGCTGTCCAGGCGAGCCCCGCTCGCCGGCATTTCTTCTTATTTAGATTTTTCGAACCCTTCAATGTTTGCAGGCCAATTATTAAACTGCGGAGCTTCGCTCCGCCGGATAGCCGAGGGCGGCTGTCCCCACCCAGTCCGTGGTGTTGCCGAATTTTTCTGCACCACTCGCGCGGCAGTTATAACTTCAATACTTGACAGGAGGTTTGGTTAGGGTTCTGAATCGTCATGCGCGAAAAAGTTCGCTCGCAAGATTCCCGCAGCGGGAAAATTTTTGTGCTAGTATGCGGCACTGATCCAGCTTACAGAAATTTTCTTAAGACCAGTGCAAATAGCCGCGCAGTCAGGCTATTCTGCTGCTGGACAATGAACGCATAAGCGGTAAAGATTCTGATGCGGGGCGCGGACTCTGGCCGCTGCCCATGAAAATTATTTTATGTCTGTTCCAAGCCCAAGCCTTTCTCCCAATCCGTGGTTGCGCGTCCTGGATGCGCTGGAAAAAAAGATCAACCGGCATTCGTATGACACCTGGCTGAAACCGACCAAGTACAGCCATTCCAGCGGCCCTACACTTTTCGTGCGCGTACCCACGGCGGAATTCCGCCACGTGGGAGACAAATACGCCGATCTTATCCAGGAGGCGCTGGACAATCTTGGCCTGGAATTTCAGGAAGTGAAGTTCGTGACCCCGGAAGACGATCCGGCGTCCACGCCAGTGCGCCATGACGGCGGGCTTTCGGCTCGAATGGCGCCGGCGACTCCGCATGCCTCGCAGTCGCGTTTCGATTGGGACGGCGCGGCGCAACTGAACCCGCGCTACACCTTCGACGCCTTCGTAATCGGAAGCGGCAACCAGTTCGCCCACGCCGCCTGCCAGGCGGTTTCGGAGCGGCCTTCCAAAGCTTACAACCCGCTCTTCCTCTACGGCGGCGTCGGCATGGGCAAGACCCACCTGATGCAAGCCATCGGGCACGAGATCAAGCGCCGCCAGCCCCAGTCTGCCATTTGCTACGTCTCCAGCGAGAAGTTCACTAACGAGATGATCAACTCGCTGCGTTACGACAAGATGATCAGCTTCCGCGACAAGTTTCGCGGCGTGGATGTGTTGCTGGTGGACGATATCCAGTTCCTCGCCCAGAAAGAGCGGACGCAGGAAGAATTCTTCCACACCTTCAATGCGCTGCACGAGTCCATGAAGCAGATCGTGATCGCGAGCGACCGTCCCCCGAAAGAGCTGGCGGAATTTGAAGACCGCCTGCGCAGCCGCTTCGAGTGGGGACTCATCGCCGACATTCAACCGCCCGACCTCGAGACCAAGGTTGCGATTCTGCAGAAGAAAGCGGAGCAGGAGAAAGTCATCCTGCCCACCGACGTGGCGCTCTACATCGCTTCCAATATCCGCTCCAACGTTCGGGAACTGGAAGGGGCGCTGATCCGCCTGGTAGCGCACTCGTCGCTCATCGGCGCCGAGATTACGCTGCCCTACACCCAGCAGGTGCTCAAGAATTTTATCGACTCCCAGGCCCGCAAGGTCACCATCGAATCCATCCAGAAGGCAGTGGCTGAACAATTCGGGTTGCGCCTGGTCGAGATCAAAGCCAAGAATAATTCGCGCGCCATCGTCTATCCCCGGCAGATTGCGATGTATCTGGCCAAGCATCTCACCGAGGCGTCGCTGCCGGAGATTGGGCGCCAGTTTGGCGGCAAGCACCACACCACGGTGCTGCACTCCGTCGATAAAATCGATGTCACGCGCAAGAATGACAAAGATTTGAACAGGCTTATCAATAAAATGACCGAGCAGTTGGGTGGATGAATGGCGGCGGCGGCCGCCATTTGCACTCAACCGGAGAGTCTTCCTTGGCAGGCGCTGTGAATCGGGTGTGGAAGCTGTGCAAGAGTCAGCCGAACAGGCAAGGTATGACCAAATGATAGTTTCACCTCCACCCCTTGACGGCCTGGATTTAGACAAGAGGTAAGTGGCGCAGAGGCAGGATGGCAGCGGGGTTTGCCGGGTTTTCCACTTTTACGAGCCACCTACTGTTACTGCTGGTTTTACAGGTTTTTATTTTGATATAAGGGAAGTACTCAAAGTAGCGCCGCCCGACGGGAGATTTGGGTTATGCCGGTAGAAGCTTTGGCCTCAGCTACGGGGACCGCCACCATGGAGATTACGGTCAGCAAAGCGGAGCTCTTGCGGGAGTTGACTGCAACCCAGGGAGTGGTGGAGCGTAAAACCACGATTCCGATTCTCTCGAATTATCTGTTTGAAGCGGCCAATGACAAGCTGTCGCTCACTGCGACCGATCTGGACCTCAGCCTGCGCACCGTCTGTGGCGCCAAAGTAAAAAAGGAAGGTTCCTGCACCATCCCAGCCCGCAAGCTTCATGATTACGTGAAGCTGCTGCCGGACGCCGATATCACCATCAAGCTGCTGGAGAATCACTGGATCAGCATCCGTTGCGGACGGTCAAACACCAAGATGGTAGGAATGGCGCGCTCCAATTTCCCCACTCTGCCGGTGTTTCCGACGGTAGGAGTGGTAAAGATTCCGGCCCTGGTGCTGCGATCAATGATTGCGAAAACCGGGTTCGCTATCGCCAGCGAGGAATCGCGATACACCCTGAACGGGGCGCTGATGGTGTTGAAACCAGAATCCATCACCATGGTCGCGACCGACGGACATCGCCTGGCACACATCGAACGCAGCGGTGAAAAATTCGAAGGCGTTTCGGGAGAACTGAAGACTCTTATCCCCAAAAAAGCCATGGACGAGCTCAGGTCTCTGCTCGATTCCACCGACGCGGAGACCATCGAATTCGCCAAGGACGAGTCCACTCTCTATTTCCGGATCGGGCAGCGGCTGCTGACTTCGCGCCAGCTTACGGGCCAGTTCCCCAACTACGAAGCCGTTCTCCCCAAGGACAACACCAAGAGCGTCACGCTCCCCGGCAACGAACTCAGCGCCGCCATCTCGCGCGTTGCCCAGTTCGCCGACGAGCGCTCCCGGGCGGTGCGGTTGCGCCTGGAAAAGGGCGAAGTGAAGCTGTCCGCCTCGTCGACCGAAACGGGCGAGTCTGAAGATACGATCGAAACCAGCTATCAGGGCGACTCGTTGACGGTCGGCTTCAACGCACAATACATCATTGACTTCCTCAAGGCGGTCGGCGCCGGCGACGTGAAACTCGAATTCAAAGACCCCCAGTCCGCGGGGCAGTTACGTCCCGCCGACAGCGAAGACTACAAGTACCGCTACATCGTCATGCCTATGCGCATCTGAGCTGGACCATATGGGGCGGGCGCACGCCGCCTTTGACTGAGTTTTGGGGTCTTAGGGGACTCATTCACGGCCCTATGTGAATGCCAGCAACTGCCAGATTCGGAAGTAAATCAACTTAAAAAGCGGCGGGCGAGGGTGTCCGCCCCACATCGTCTGGCTTGACCTACCCCTTCCCTCCACCGTAAATTAGCCGCCGTGCATTTTGGAGGTTCCATTCGATGCTCAGCGGATTCAAGCAGTTCATCCTTCGCGGCAATGTGGTTGATCTGGCGGTTGGCGTCGTGATCGGCGCGGCTTTCGGATCGGTGGTGGCGGCATTTACCAAAGATCTGCTCACTCCTCTTATCGCGGCGCTGGTGGGCAAGCCGGATTTTTCGTCGATCAGCTTCAGCGTCAACGGCACTCCGTTTCCGATTGGTGATTTCATCAATGCCGTAGTGTCATTCGTGCTGGTTGCGGGAGCGGTGTACTTCTTTGTCGTAACCCCGATCAACGCCTTGATCGCTCGCGCCCGCAAGGCGCCCGCGCCGGCCGATCCCACCACTAAGAAGTGTCCCGAATGCCTGAGCGAGATTCCCATCGACGCCCGGCGCTGCGGCTTCTGCACCCAGCCCCTGGCAGCCCGCGCCGCGTGACGCCGTGTGTGGCGGACACTTCTGTCCGCCGCTTTTGACTCCGGTTTGCAGGCATTTGCAGGCACGGAGTCCCGGTTTCTAAGATCATCGTCAAAGGCGGCGGACAGGAGTGTCCGCCCCACACACGGATGGCGTACCATTGCTTATGGCCAGCTTCCTGGTGTTGCCTCTGGCGGCGGCCCTGTGGGCCCAGCAGCCGGCGCCTTCTTCCTCTCATCCGCCTGGCCACGCCAAGTCCTCTCTGCCCCAACCTGCTCCGCCCCAGAGCGGCGTCCGCGATGGTGTGTACCATAACTCCACCTTCGGGTTTAGCTACAAGCTTCCCTTCGGATGGGTAGATCGGACGGCTGATCTGCAGGAAGCTTCAACCGCTGCCTCCGGGTCGCGAGTGCTGCTGGCCATCTTCGAACGGCCGCCAGAGGCTATCGGCGACACGGTAAATTCCGCAGTCGTGATCGCAGCCGAGCCCGTACCCGCCGGGGTCAAGACCGCAGCCGAGTATTTCGAGTCGTTGAGCGCGCTGACTACGGCGAAAGGCTTTCAGGTGGAAGAAGAGCCGCACGCGTTTTCTGTGGGGACGACGGTGCTGGTGCGTGGGGAATTCAGCAAAGAGCGGGAAAAGCTGACCATGCGGCAGGCTTCGCTGGTCAAGCTGCAAAAAGGCTTTGCCACCTCGTTCACCTTCGTCGGCGGGAGCCAGGATGAAGTCAACGAACTGATCGAGAAATTGAGTTTCGTGCAACCGAAACCGGCGCGATGATCAATCCAAGCAGGGCATGCACCAGCGGAATTATTCCAGCGATTCCGGTTCCAGGCCGATATGCTTTTCGCCGGCGGCCTTCTTTTCCACGTACTTCTTGACCCAGGCTTCCCAGCTCTTCCCGGCCGCGGTATCGCGCCCGGTGAAAGCCAGAGCGGCGATATCCGAGTAGGCGATCATTACCCGCTGGTTGGAGGTGCGGGGAAGCACTCGTACCAGAGAGTCCGCCAGAGTTGGTCCGCTTTTGCGGTCAAAAAGGTAGCCTTCGACGGTGCTTCCATCTTTTCGCGTCACGGTCACATCGCCGCGATAGTCGAAAGCTTTTTCCAGAGCTTTGCGAGTTTCTTCCTCGGAGGCAAGGGCAGGAACCCAGCCTTCGAGTTTTTCGTGTTCCCATCCGGGAGAGACTTCGAGCGCGTCGGGAGCAGGCTGCTCCGCTTCGGGATGTACGTGGCCCGCGGTTTTGCCGGTCACACCCGCGTCTCCTCGAAGGATTCGGTAGCGTTCCCAATCTGCACCAGGGAATGGCCCGGCTCGGAGGGCTCATCCAGCAGCCGCAACGCGTCTTCGTCGCGGTAGCGATTGAACAGAGTGCCCTTCACGGTCGCTACAAAGCCCTCAAACGAACCGAAGGTGTCGTTGACGGCCGAGGCTTCGTATCCGCTGTGCACCATGCAGTTGGCGCAATGCGGATTGCCCGATTCCGTGCCGTACGACTCCCAGGCAGTTTCCTTGATCAACTCGGCGAAGGTGTCGGCATAGCCATCCTGCAGCAGGTAGCAGGGCTTCTGCCATCCGAAAATATTGTATGTCGGCATTCCCCAGGGCGTGCAGGCATACTGCCGCTTGCCCATGAGGAATTCCATGAACAGCGGCGACAGGTTGAAGCGCCAGTCCTTTTCGCGGTTCGAGAGAATAGCCCGGAACAGGCGCCGGGTGCGGGCGCGTCCCAGGAAGTGCTGCTGGTCGGGAGCCTTCTCGTAGGAGTAGCCGGGAGAGAGCATCATGCCTTCAATGCCGAGCTCCATCATGTCGTCAAAGAAAGCGCGCACGCTTTTCGGATCGGCTCCGTCGAAGAGCGTAGTGTTGGTCGTGACCCGGAAGCCGCGCTTAAGGGCTTCGCGGACGGCTTCCACTGCGATGTCGTACCCGCCCTCGCGGCAGACCGCGAAGTCGTGGTGCTCTTTCTGCCCGTCGAGATGCACGCTGAAGGTTAGGTATTTGGTCGGCTTGAAGAGGTGTATCTTTTCCTTCAGCAGCAAGGCGTTCGTGCACAAATAGATGTACTTCTTCCGGGCCACCAGGCCTTCGACAATCTTCTCAATTTCGGGGTGCATCAGAGGCTCGCCGCCGGGAATCGAAACCACGGGCGCGCCGCACTCATCGACCGCCTGGAAGCACTCTTCGGGGGTCAGCTGGCGCTTAAGGACATGGGCCGGGTACTGGATCTTTCCGCAGCCGGCGCAGGCCAGGTTGCAGCGGAAGAGCGGCTCCAGCATTAGGACCAGCGGGTACTGCTTCCGCCGGGCGAGCTTCTGACGGATGACATAACTGGCCACCGTCCACATCTGCGATACAGGTACTGGCATTATGGGCTGGGATCTCCTGCCAATATGCTATCAGGTCGGGGTGGTCCCGTGGGCTGATCATGTAGGGGACAGCAGGGAGACGGCCGTGTGGGGCGGACACCCTTGTTCGCCGCTGTTGGGGTTGATTTTCGAGGTAATAAATTCCCATCTTTTGCTAAAAACTAAAGGCAAAAGCGGCGGACAGGAGTGTCCGCCCCAGACCGCCGTTTCGCGGCATTTACCGGCCCGGTTCAGGAGTCGAAAAAAGTGGTTTCTCATGCTATAATTAGACACAACCTCGGACGCCGTAAGTGTTAATAATTTCAGTAATTTGAGACAAATTCCAGGGCATCGGAAAAGGACGCCGGCTCAGACCACGCCTGGCCCTTTCCACGGAGCGGAATGGCTACGAAAGAAATCACTCCCATCGACGAAGCAAAGGTAAAAAACGGAAAGCTGGCGGCGGTCGCCGGGGGCAGCAGTTCTGTCTCCGGCACCCTCAGCGACTACAACGCCGACTCCATCAAAGTGCTGGGCGGGATGGAGGCGGTGCGCAAACGTCCCGCGATGTACATCGGATCCACCGGCGAGATGGGCTTGCACCATCTGGTGTACGAAGTCGTGGACAATTCGGTGGACGAGGCGCTGGCTGGTCACGCCAACCAGATCGAAGTCACCATCCACCTGGACAATTCCATCACGGTCGTCGATAACGGCCGCGGCATTCCGGTCGACATGATGGATATTGACGGAGAAAAAATTCCGGCCGCACAAGTCGTGCTCACCAAGCTGCATGCCGGCGGAAAATTCGATGCATCGTCGTACAAAGTTTCCGGCGGACTGCACGGCGTCGGCGTCTCCTGCGTTAACGCACTGAGCGAAGAATTCGATCTCGAAATCTGGCGCGACGGGTTTACCTGGGAGCAGACATATTCCAAAGGCGATCCCACCAGCAAGCTGAAGAAGGCGGGCGCGAGCAAGAAGCTCGGCACCAAAATACGCTTTCTGCCCGATCGCAGCATCTTTACTGCTACGGAATATAACTTCGATACCCTGGCCCAGCGCTTGCGCGAGCTGGCGTTCCTGAACAAAGGCCTACTGATCACGCTCACCGACGAGCGCACCACCGACGCGAAAAGCGGCGAAGCGAAATCTGCCGAATTCAAATACAACGGCGGCATTGCGGAGTTCATCAAGCACCTGAATCGCGGCAAGCAGGTGCTGCACGACAAAGTCATTTACATGGAAGCCGAGCGCAGCGGCGTGGTCATGGAGATCGGGCTGCAGTACAACGACGCCTACTCCGAGTCGGTGTTCAGCTTTGCCAACAACATCAATACGGTGGACGGAGGCTCGCACCTCTCCGGCTTCCGCATGGCTCTGACCCGCACCATCAACTATGCCGGGCAGCAGATGGGGCTGTTTAAGGACGTAAAAGAAAATCTCACCGGCGACGACGTGCGCGAAGGACTGGTTGCGGTGATCAGCGTGAAGCTGCCGCAGCCGCAGTTTGAAGGGCAGACCAAGGGCAAGCTGAATTCCGATATCGCCGGCGTGGTGCAGGCGTTCGTGAACGAGCGCCTGGGCGCATACCTCGAGCAGAACCCGACCGTCGGACGCAAGATCATCAACAAAGCCATTGAAGCCTCGCGCGCGCGCGAAGCCGCACGCAAGGCTCGCGACCTCACTCGCCGCAAAGGCGCATTGGACGGTGGCGGACTTCCCGGCAAGCTTGCTGACTGTTCGGAACGACAACCGGAACGTTGCGAGCTGTTTCTGGTAGAAGGAGAATCCGCCGGAGGGACGGCGAAGCAGGGACGCGACCGGCGTTTTCAGGCCATTCTTCCGCTAAAGGGCAAGATCCTCAACGTAGAAAAGGCACGCTACGACAAGATGCTGGGCCACGAGGAAATTCGCGCCATGATTACCGCTCTCGGCACCGGCATTGGCAAAGACGACTTCGATTTCGCCAAGCTGCGTTATGGCAAGATCATCCTGATGACCGACGCCGACGTGGACGGAAGCCACATCCGAACCCTGCTGCTCACCTTTTTCTTCCGCCACATGCAGGAGCTGATCTCACGCGGCAATGTGTACATCGCGCAGCCGCCGCTGTACTCGATCAAGAAGGGTAAGACCCTGCAGTACATCAAGGACGACGATGCGCTGGACAAGATCATCCTCAAGCGCGCGGCGGACAGCATCATCGTCCGCTACGGGGAAGGCGCAGCCACGCTCGAGGGCGCAAGCCTCTCGAAATTCGCCAGCGGCCTTAAAGAATATTTCGGATTCTTTGACAAGGTGAACAAGCGCCTGCGCGACGAGAAAATCACCGAACTGTTGCCCCGGCTCGATCTCTCGAAGCGCGCCGACTTCGAGGGCGAAAAGAAAGCCGCGCCCAAAAAGATCGAGAAGCTGGAAAAAGAACTCAAAAAGCTGCAGAAAGAGCGCGATTTTAAGAGTGTGGAGGCCCGCTTCGACGAAGAGCACAATCTGTGGGCAGTCCACTACGTGAATTCCCAGGGGGCCGAGCATCTGATCAACTGGGAGCTGGCTTCGACCGCCGAGTATCGCCAGCTGCTGTCAAAATTCAAGCAGATCGAGCCCTTCATGCAGCCTCCGTTTGTGATCGAAGCCGTTGCGGACGCCGCGCCGTCGAACGGCGCTGCAGAAGAAGCAGGCGGCGAAGAGGCCGAAGCTGCCGAGACCGAAGGCGGCGGCAAAGCGCAGAAGAAGGCGCCCAAGGCGGTCGCCAAAAAGAAAGCTGTGGAGACAGAGACAGTCGAAAAGACGAACGTCCGCGACCTTTTCGAATACGTGAAAGAAGCCGGCAGCCGCGGCTATGA
The DNA here is from genome assembly GCA_963814725.1 of Terriglobia bacterium. GTDB lineage: Bacteria > Acidobacteriota > Terriglobia > Terriglobales > Acidobacteriaceae > JAIQFF01. Next base: position 708,770 of record CAWFDY010000005.1, on the reverse strand, counting down.
GAAGACTCGCTACAAAGGTCTTGGCGAGATGAACTCCGAGCAGCTCTGGCAGACGACCATGGATCCAGAACGCCGCACCCTGCTCTCGGTAAAACTCGAAGACATCGCCGAGTGCGAAATTATCTTCAGCACGCTGATGGGCGAAGACGTCGAAGCCCGCCGCAAGTTCATCGAAGACAATGCGCTGGATGTGAAGAACCTGGATATCTAGCGTCGGAACTGCTCAATGCATGAAGGGGCGCCTATATTGGCCGCCCTTTTGCTTTTTGCCCGCCAGATTTTTGAAGAGTGACATTGGTAATTTGCACTGCTTTATTCCTGCTGAGACTATCCGGCGGGGGCTTGCGCAGTGGTCTGGAGATATATTTTCTTCGCTTTGCTCGCGGTTGTTGGCCTCGGATGCCCTCTTTTCGGCCAGGACGACACGGGATGGCATATCTCGCCGGTTCAAATCAATATCCTCAAGGACGAGGCACGTCCACTGCAACTTCTCGATGATTCTCGTCAAGAGTTGAAAGGTGCCACGTGGGTCGTTGACGACCCTGAACTTGCCACGCTGGTTGAGGAGGACGGTCGCGAGGTACTTCATCCCAAGAGACCTGGCACTGTGCGCGTGACGGCCGTTCGTGACGGGGAGTCACGCACTCGTGAGGTGACTATATGGCCTGGCTCCACATTGCCCATGGGCACGATCAAGTGGAGCCTCAAGCCGCTGGGACGATCACTCGACCAGCTACCGGCCGCCCACGTCGGGGGCGGCCCTGATCTCTTTGCTCTCAGCCAGGACTCCGGGGCTACGTACCTGCAGGGACTGACAGAGGATGGCATTCAGCTTTCATTCTGGACGCTTCCGGAGCCGGCCCGAAAAGTAGAAATGATTTGTACGGACGATTTGGGCGGGGCCATTATCGCCGCTCAACATCAGGACTCTTTCACAATCTACGTTGTCGGTAAAGACGGCAAGCTGCGCTGGCGACATATCTTCGCGGGTATTCGAGTCGGGTATGCCCTTAACTATGAGGGTCTTCTGCACTTGCTCAATCAAGCTGCTGATCGCAAATCCTCCACGCTGACGGTGTGGGATGAAGCTGCTGGAACCGAAAACTTCACTTTGACGCTGCCTGAATCCCATGAAAATGAACTCAATGTGCAGTCTTCTGGAGGCAAGCTGATGTGCGTTCCGGGCCGGTCAAGTTCAACTCTGCTCGAAAGCAAAACCAGCGGCCTGTTCGTGAATACGGACGGAGATGCGTACCTCGCGTTTACTCTTTTCAATTGGACTGTCACAGCCAAAAAGTGTCCCGCCGGTTCCGAAATGGATTCAAATAGCGTTTCTTTTTCACAAAACGACAAGACCGTTCTCTGGCGTATTCACCCGGATGGTTCTTACAAGGAAACAGTTGTCGAGCAAACGCAACGGGCGAATCTCCCCCAGAGCACTCCCATGCCGGTGGCGTCGCCGACCGGTGCGATCATTCCTGATGGTTTTGGAGGCGTGCTGCTCTCCATGCGCTGGATGCATTCGGAGGTGCTGCACAACGTTCCAGTTCGAGGCGATCAGTTTGTGTATCGGATCACTCAGGATGGTGAAGTTGCTTACAAGTTTCCATTGCCGCAATTCGCTGGGCCCTTGCACGATGCGATGGTGTTGGGCGAACTGGATACAGGGTTTGCCACCCGCGGCGGTGTTCTGATCGCGTTCGACGTCAAGGACGGCAGCGAGACTTGGCATTGGGACTCCGGAGCTTCGGAGATTGAGGTGTTCGCCGCCACTGCGGGCGGAGGTTGTGCCGTCCGAACTCCTCGAGGAGTCATCCAGGTAGAGAGAGACGGAACCACTAAGGAGCTCTTCCTTAACGAATACCTAGAGCAACATTAGGCGCGTGGATCTGAAGTGAGTTTACGCGGTGTTACATCCCTGTGAGCGAAGTACTCAGCATGGTTACCAGCGGTTACCTCCGTGTCCCCTATGTTCTCCGTGGTTAAAAACTCCCTGCAAGTTCCCCCGCGCCCTGCGTTCTTCCCATAGGACGGGAAATACTCCTCCTTCCCGTCCACACAGAAGACAAGGGGAAACGACAATGAAGAAGTTGCTGCTGATCATGCTTTTGCTGTGCTGTGCGGCGCTAGGACAGGAGAAAGCCAACGACAGTAACCAGCCCGCTCTCACGATCTACAATCAGAATTTCTTTGTCGCGCGTGAATATGTGCCGCTCGACCTCACGGCTGGCGTGAACCACGCCCAGTATGCGGGCATTGCCTCACACCTGGAGCCGGACTCCGTCATCCTTCGCGATCCCGCTGGGCGCAGTTTGCAGGTTCTCGAACAGAATTATCGTAACGATCCCATCTCGCAGGAGTTGCTCCTTTCTTTTTATGAAGGCAAGACGATTGACTTCCTGGTACAGCGTGCGGACAAACAGGAGATCATCAAGGGCAAGATCATCCGCAGCGGATATATTCCCAGCAGCTACTACGCGCAGAATTACCAGCAGCCGGCTTCAACGCAGCCCATCATCGAAGTGGATGGCGTGCTGCGCTTCGGGCTGCCCGGCCAGCCCTTGTTTCCGGCGCTCTCGGGCGACACGATTCTCAAGCCAACTCTCAGCTGGTTGTTACAGACCAACGATCCGGGCAAATTCGATGCCGAGATTTCCTACGTCGCCGGCGGAATGAGCTGGCAGGCGGACTACAACGTGGTGGTGTCTGATAATCCTAAGGGCAAGACCGATCTGCTCGACATGGTGGGATGGATCACCATGCGCAATCAGAGCGGCAAGACATTTGAAAACGCAAACATCAAACTGATGGCCGGCGATGTCAACAAGATTCAGCCCGGAACAGTCGCGGGGCGCATGTACGCCGCGGAAGCAAAAGCCATGATGAATGACGCCGCTGCGCCCGCAGTCAGCGAGAAGTCGTTTGACGAATTTCATCTCTACACGCTCGCGCGTCCCACCACACTGCACGACCAGGAAACCAAGCAGGTCGAATTTGTACGCTCCACCGGCATCCACGCGCAGCGGCTTTACGTGTACGACGGCGCGCAGGTGGCCCAGTATGGCTACTACAACGCGGAACAGATTCGTCAGGACCAGAGCTACGGTACGCAGTCCAATCCCAAAATATGGGTCATGGAGGAGTTCAAAAATGCCGAGGTAAATCATCTTGGCATCGCGCTGCCCAAGGGCAAGTTGCGCTTCTACCGCCGCGACACCGACGGGAACCTGGAATTCGTCGGCGAGAACGTGATTGACCACACGCCGAAAGACGAAACCATCCGCATCTTCACCGGGAATTCGTTCGATGTGGTGGGCGAACGCAAGCGCACCAGCTTCCACGTGGATGCAGCGCAAAAATGGATGGACGAGTCCTTCGAAATCCGCATCCGCAATCACAAGAAAGAAGCAGTCACCGTCCGCGTGGTCGAACACCTTTATCGTTGGACCAACTGGAAGCTGGCCGAGCAGTCCCAGGAGTCGCACAAGATGGACGCGCAAACCGTCGAATTTCCGGTCACCATCGCGTCCGATGGTGAGCAGGTGGTGACTTACACGGTGCACTATTCGTGGTAAGCCGTGTCTTGTGGGGCGGACACTCCTGTCCGCCGCCTTTGCCTTTGACTTTGTCTTTGACTTTGAACGAGACCAACGTCACAAGACCAAAGTCAAAGGCGGCGGACAGGAGTGTCCGCCCCACACGCGCTTGATTCCGGCGGATACTTTACCTCGGGATAGGCCCACGCAAACGCCATCCACAGCAGCACCAGCAGCACGAAGAGAAATAGGCTGCCCTCGGGCCCTACGGATCCGCCGGTCAGCCAGCGCGGACCTTGCAGCGAAGAGTGCAGCAGGTGGCCGGGGGCTTTGCCTCCGCTGTCCGGAACAGAATAAAAGTAGCTTTCGCCCCAGTCCCACGCGGCATGAAATCCCACGGCGAACCAGAGGTTACCGGTGCGCCGCAGGGTCAGGCAGAAAAAGAAGCCGATCAGGATGGCGCCCAAAATGCCAACCCAGTTTTCTCCGGGATTTTCCAGATGAAGCACGCCGAAGCCCAGCGACAGTAAAACTGCCGCAGGCCAGAAGCCGACACTCTGGGTCAAGGTGAATTGGGTATATCCGCGAGTAAAAAATTCTTCGTAAAAGCCCACGATCAAAAAAAACACGGCCCAGAACACGGCAAACTTGGCGAGGCGCATGCCGTGCAGAGCCAGGGACCCAAAGTAGAAGACATGAGCTCCGCGCAGTGTGAGCATCAGTAGCGTAAGAGAAAGTATTCCCCACAAGGCTCCCGCCCAGAAAAGCTTCTTAAACGCACCGCGCAACGGAAAACCGTAGTCACCGAATGCGCGGCTTTCGATCCGCGACATCAGTAATGCGGGAGCCAGCACAACCAGGGTGAGTCCCGACTCAGCGGTTACTTGCAGCCACAAAGGAGAGAGATCCGGCAAGCCGTAGGCGATGAAGACGTACAGGCAGAATCGCAAAACCCGGTAGAGCAGCAGGTAAAAGACGAATCGCCATATGGGGCGCAGACCATCGCGTCCGAGAAATATTTTCTGTAGCGCCTCTTCAACCGGCGATGGCTTTCTAACGACGAAACCGGGCGCCGGGCCCGGCTCCAGTGCGTCCGGCGGAGTTGACGGTGAAGCTTCGCTGGTTTCGCCGACGAGGCTGTCTTTTGGTTCGTCCATGGGCGGAAATTTCCGGATTCGTCCCTCGACATGGTAAAACACTCGCCGGTTCCCCATGGTCCGATTCTTTACCCGCGAACGATTTGGCCGGCCCCAGGTGCTGGCGGTATTTCTGCTGTGCGCATTTTTGGCGCAGTGCCTCTGGCTGGTGGAAAAAGGAGCACGATCCGGAACGCTCGACCTCGCGGAAGTGTACCGGCTGCAGCATGGCAGCGCCCTTTGGGCCGGTTCGATGGGGGCAGCGGATGCCGGAACCGCGCCGGCCGGTCGGCCGAACGAAGACCGGTTCGAGGCAGATCCATTCATTAAAAATCCAATCGTTGAAAATCCAACCATAGAAAATCCGTCGAAAGACGGCCCGGTCACGGAACCGGATCCAATTCTGCGGCCCGTGTTTGAAAACGGCGGGTACGATGCTCACCACTCGGCGCTCTGGTATCTGATCGCTGCCGCCCCGCTGCGCTTGCGGCCGGTCGCGTTTCAGCCTGAAAATATTCGCGACCTTCATCGCTCAGCCGCCGTTCCTTACCTTGTTTTTGGACTGCTCTTGGGCGCTTCGCTCTGGTATGTGGCCCGCCGGCTCTTCGGCAATGCCGGCGGATACGTAGCTCTGGCTCTTTATTGTTTCTCGCCCGGCATCATCCGGGCTTGCGCGCTCTGGTCCGCCGAGCCCGAGGTCGGAGCGGCGTGGGGAGCGTTCGGGGCCATTTTCACGGCCATCGCGGTAGCGCATACCCTCTACGCTCCCCGCGAAGTCGTGTTATGGAACTGGCGGCGCATCGTTCTGCTGGGATTGTCGTTGGTGCTGGCGGTCGGATCGGAGTTCTCGCTGATCGTGGTTGTGCCGGTCGCGCTTTTATTCATGCTTTATCTGGCTCCCAGCCGGCGGTTGGCGGCCTTGACGATATGGGTGGTGTCCTGCGGAATTGCCCTCGGCCTTTTATACGCATCGTATTTTTTCCACGCGCACGCCTTCTGGCAGGGAATTCGGCACGCGTCTTTTTTTGGCGTGGCGTGGAAAGCTTTTTACATGCCCCAGGCATACCGTCAAGTGCTGGCACAACTGGGACAGAGCAGCCCAGCCCTGATCGTCGCGCTGCCGGTGGCTCTGGTCACATACTTTTCATGGCCCCGCACGCGCTATTTCGGTAACACTGCGCCTCTGCTGGTCGCAGTCCTTTTCCTCGTGCTCAGTTTTGGTTTGCCGCATTATCCGGGCCTGGGTTTCCAGTTCATGGCGGTCCCTTTCCTGTTCGTATTTGTGGCCGGCATCGCTGCAGATCTCCTTGAAACTCGCCAGCGCCAGATGGCTTTAGCGGCCATCTCGGGACTGCTGGTCGCGAACGCCGCGTGGAACTTGTGGGAGCTCGCCCGGGTCGGCTAACGTCGATCAGGTGAAGCGACAAGAGTGGCTTATCCTTCAACAACATAGCCTTCTCTAAAAAAAGACAAACCAGCCGGGCCGCGGCAGCTTCTAACTAAAGAGACGGGTCTGGATTAAGGGGGTGGGCCGTGGCGGTGAAACTGGGGTATGATGCGGGTGTGAAGCGGCTGAATCCGGCCACGGTAGCGGCACTCGTGCTGTTCCTTTCGGGAGCGTCTTGCTTAGCGCCATCTGCCAGCGCACAAATCAATGGAACTCCGGCCTCGGTAACTTCGATCAACTCCGGAGCGCGGCTGAATTCCACTCCGGGTGTGCCTGCCAGTATCACTTCGCTCGGACCCAACGGCCTTCAACCGAGGAATCCTTTTCCCAACCAGCCGGCATGTTGCATCAATCCACTTTTTCCGTCGGGTGGGAACCACCCGTTGAACCCGAGACACCATCATCAGCATGGTCAATTTTTTCCGGCGGGAGCGGCAGCATATGTACCCTACGGCTACCCGGTATTTGCCGAGGATTCGGACGGGGCCGACGCCACAGCGCCTGACCAGGAGGGAACTCCGCGTGAAGATGATGAGCGTGGCGGACCCACCATCTTCGATCGTCGCGGCCCGGGGCCAGCCGCGCATCCATACGCGGATGCATATGCTCCGCGGCCAAGTCGAGCCGCTGCCGAGCCAGTTCCCATAGCCCCGGCTTCCGAGGCGGTGATCCCTGACCAGCCTCAAACCGTGCTGGTCTTCAAGGACGGCCATCAGCTGGAAGTTCAGAATTATGCGGTGATCGGTGACATGCTGTACGACTTGACGCCGGGGCGCCATCATAAGATCGCGCTGGCCGAACTCGACCTGACCGCTACCACAAGGCAGAATGAAGACAGAGGTATCGATTTTCGCCTGCCGCCCAAGCTCGAAACGAGCAAGTAATGGTCATACGATTCGCACTTCTGATTTTTGTCGCCGGGCTCGGCGTCTCATCCGCAGCGGCACAGATTCGCGCAGGTTCGGGAACTGCGGGTTTTGGCATCGCCGTTGGATCTGGAAGGGCGGGCGCCAGCACTGGCATGCATCCAGGGCATTCCCTCGGAGGCGCCTCGATTCTGTTGGCGTATCCAGATTTTTATTCTGACTCGGAGTATGTCGTACAGAGCCCACAGCCGCAGGTAATCGTGGTTCCAAGTTCTGCGCCGCCGGCGCCCCTTCCACCGCCGGCGCCCCGCGAGTCTTTGCTGATCGAGTGGCAGGGCGACCACTTTGTGCGTACCACGACTTCCGCGAAGGCGTCCGAGAATCAAAGCGCACCCGACTATTCGGAGCGCCCCGTAGTCCCAATAACCTCAAGCTCCGCTGCCGGACGACAGGGACAACGAGTCGTCGCCCCAGCGCCGCACCAACTGCCCCCAGCGGTTCTGGTCTTCCATGACGGCCACCGGGAAGAAATAACGGAATACAGCATCATGAGCGGGACCATTTATTCGAACGCCGATTACTGGACCACTGGATCGTGGACCAGGAAAATACAAATAGCGGATCTTGACGTGCCCTCCACCATGCGTGCCAACCAGGCGCGCGGGCTGAAGTTCGTACTGCCGGTCGGCCCCAACGAAGTCGTAGTCAGGCCGTAGCGCCGGCCACAGCAGTCTCTTGTAAGCCCAACGCAGCGCATCCACATTATCAACTCTGGCAATTCCGCAGCAGTTACAGAATCAACCTTAAGCAGGCCTTAATTCCGCGGGATTCTTGCTGGGGTTTTCCCCTTTGGATTGTCCGAAAATCAACGCCGCGAACCGCGCTACGGCATCCAAATGGAAGAGTGGAGGCAACTATGAAAACCGTCCGAATCGCCATGCTAGCGATTTTGTTCTTGCTGGTTGGGACCAGTGTTTTTGTCCACGCACGACAGGAAACGCCGGACGATAAACAAGCCAAGCCCGGTGCCCACGATAAGCCTGACTCTCAACCGCAGCATCAGGACCGCCAGAGCGGCCAGACTCAGCAGCAGCAGCAACAACGAGAGCAGCAGAACCGGCAAGAGCTGGAGCGCCAGCAGCAGAACCAGCAGCAGCAGCGGGCGCAGCAGGAAAAGTCGAACCAGCAACAGCAGCAACAACGAGAGCAGCAGAACCGGCAAGAGCTGGAGCGCCAGCAGCAACAGAACCAGCAGCAGCAGCGGGCGCAGCAGGAAAAGTCGAACCAGCAACAGCAGCAAGTGCGGGAACAGCAGAACCGCCAGCAGCAACAAGTGCAGCAGCAACAACGCTTGAACCAGCAAAATCAGCAAAACCAGCAGCAACAGCGCGATCTGCAGATCCGTCAGCAGCAGGAACGGCAGCAGCAGGAACGGCAGCAGCAACAAAACCAGCAGGGAGCGCAGCAGGAACGACAACGCGACCAGTGGCAGCAACAGCAACAATTGCAGCAGAACCGCCAGCAGCAACTGAACCAGCAGCAACAGGAACGCGCCGTGCAGCAGCAACAGCAGCAGGAAGGCGTTCAACAACGCCAGCAGCAGGAACGGATTCAGCCGCAGACGCAGAGGGACCACGGGCAGGAGCTGCAACAGCAGGAGCTCAATCGGCAGCAGCAGCAGAGAGCGCAGCAACAATGGCAGCAGGGGCAACAACAGCACGAGCAGCGAGAGCGTATCTCACAGGAGCGTCAGCAGCAGTTGATTCACCAGCAGCAGCAGCGCCTGGCGGAATATCGGCAGAGTCTCGATGAGCAGCAGCGCCGCCTGCAACAGCAGACGGCAAACCTGCAGCAGCAGCGGAGAATGGCGCAATATCGTTTCCAGCAACAATATCTGGATCGTTTGCGGGATCAAGACCGGCGCCTTCGCGACGAGCGCCACGATTACAACAATGATCCTTACTTTTATACCGCGCCCACCTATCGCTACCAGCGCGGTGGGGCATACTACGAGATCAACCAGTACGGCGCAGACCAGTTAAGGCAAGCGGTGAATAATGGTTACCAGGAAGGCTTCCGCGCTGGAGTCGCTGATCGCGAAGATCGCTGGCACGCCGACTATCAAGGCAGCTACGCTTTTCAGGATGCGACCTACGGCTACAGCGGTTACTATGTCGAGCCTGAAGACTATAGATATTATTTTCGTCAAGGATTCAGCCGCGGATATGAAGACGGCTATAACGACAGATACCAATATGGCTACTATTCGGACGGGTCGTACGGAGTTTTGGGGAATGTGCTGTCGCTGATTCTCAACCTGCAGTCGCTTCGGTAAAAGCGGAATCTCCCGCCCGGCAGTGAAATCAACCGCCGGGCGGGAGTGCTTTTTCCAACCAGGGTCATTTAACTGAAGTACCATCCGCCATTCGGATTCACAGTCTGTCCCGTCATGTAGGCATTTTCCGCCAGCATCAGCACCACGGAAGCTACTTCGTCCACGTTGCCGAAGCGCCCGATTGGAAGCACGCTCGAAGTCGCCCGCGGGTTGGCGCGCAGCATATCGGTCTCAACCAGCGCCAGGCAAACCGTGTTGGCGGTAATGCCTTCCTTCGCCAGCAGGGCGGCATAGGAGTGAGTCAGCCCCAGCATGCCCGCCTTGGAAGCGGCATAGTGCGGTCCTACCAGGCCGCCCGTCTGCGCAGCGGTCGAGGAAATGTTAATGATTCTGCCCCAGCGCTGGGCGCGCATCTGCGGCAGCACAGCCTGGGTCACCAGAAAGGCCGACTTCAAATTGACACAGATATGCTCGTCCCAGTCTGCTTCCGCAATCTCCTCAAGTTTGATCTGACGCGCCATGCCTGCGTTGTTTACCAGGATATTCACCGCACCGAGTTCGCGCTCGATGCGTTCGACCATTTTCTTTACCTGGTCGGACTGCGACACATCGGCTTGAATCGGGAGCGCCCGGCGCCCGGACTTGCGGATCGCGGCGCATACTTTTTCGGCGTCGTCGGAGCGCGTGCGAAAGTTAACCGCGACGTCCGCGCCGGCGTCAGCCAACGAAAGCGCAACCGCCTCGCCGATACCCCGGCTCGCACCCGTGACCAGGGCGATCTTCCCGTTTAGAGTGTTCGTTGAGTCGTCCATAGAAGATGGATTATCCCATTTGCAGCGGCAGGGCTGCGAACCCGGTTCGCCATTGAGCGAGCGCCAATGCGGCCCCTTTTTCAAGCTTTTTCATGGTATAATTCTCATATCGCGAATCGTCTCTAACATCCTGTAAATGCAGTTGGTTAGGCTCAGAAAAGCAATCCAGATTTGAAGCGTGGGGCGGACACTCTTGTCCGCCGGTTTTGACGTTGATTTTCACGACCACGAAATCACAAGAGTGGTTATGATCACCGACGCGAATGGGTTTCGTAAGACAAAAAGAGCCCAGGTCAAAGGCGGCGGACAAGAGTGTGTCTGCCCACATGGGCTAGGAGCTAGAAGCTAGAAGCGTTCTTATGGCTGACGATCAGAATCCTGAACTCCCCCTGACTCCTCCGCCCGGCGGCGGAGACGGCACCGGCATTCCCGGCGCGCTCAATATTCAACCCGTCAATATCGAAGAGGAGATGAAGAAGTCTTATCTCGACTATTCGATGTCTGTGATCATTGGGCGCGCGCTGCCCGACGTCCGCGACGGATTGAAGCCGGTACATCGCCGCATTCTCTACACCATGCAGCAGATGGGCCTGGCGCCCAACAAGTCCACACGCAAGTGCGCCCGCATCGTCGGCGACGTGATGGGCAAATACCATCCCCATGGCAACCTCGCTGTCTATGACGCGTTGGTGCGTCTGGCACAGCCGTTTGCCATGCGCTATCCGCTGGTGGATGGGCAGGGCAACTTTGGTTCGGTCGATGGCGATCCGCCGGCGGCCGATCGTTACACGGAAGCAAAACTTACGCGCGTGGCAACCGCGCTGCTCGATGATCTCGACAAAGACACGGTCGATCTTCGTCCCAATTATGACGGAAACGAAATCGAGCCCGACGTTCTTCCCGCGCGCATTCCCAACCTGTTGGTCAACGGATCAGACGGCATCGCCGTGGGCATGGCGACGAAAATTCCCCCTCATAACCTCACCGAAATCGTGGACGCCACCATCACCCTGGTGAATAGTCCTGATGCTCAGCTCGCCGAAATTCTGAAATTCGTGCAAGGCCCCGATTTCCCCACTGCTGGAATCATTCACGGCCGCGGCGGAATTGTGGACGCCTACAAAAACGGCCGCGGACGTTTCATGATGCGCGCCAAGGCCGGCATCGAGACATTCAATAAAGACCGCAAAGCCATCGTCATCACCGAAATTCCGTATCAGGTCAACAAGGCCCGACTGGTGGAACGCATCGCGCAACTGGTGAACGACAAGATCGTGGACACGATTTCGGACATTCGCGATGAAAGCGACCGCGATGGCATGCGCATCGTGATCGAACTCAAGCGCGATGGCGAGCCCCAGCTCGTCCTGAACCAGCTCTTCAAGCACACCCAGATGCAGGAAAGTTTCAGCATGATCCTGCTGGCTGTGGTGAACGGGCAGCCCAAGGAAATGGGCCTGGTGCAGGCCATCAAGCACTTTATCGACCACCGCGTTGACGTGGTCCGCCGCCGTACCGCCTACCTCCTGTCGAAAGCGAAAGACCGGGAACACATACTCGAAGGCTACCTGACCGCGCTCGATCACCTCGACAACGTGATCACCATCATCCGCGCCAGCGCCAACCGCGCGGAAGCCCGCGAGAACCTGGTTTCCTACTTTGGCGGCAAGAAAATTGATATCAACGTCACGGGCCGGACTCCGAAGCGCGATCCGGAAAAGCCCTTCACCGGAATTCAGGCCGACGCCATTCTCGAATTGCAGTTGCATCGCCTGACCAGGCTTTCCATCGACGAAATTACGAAAGAATTGGGCGTTACGCGCGAGCACATTGCTGAGTACGAATCCATTCTGGGTTCGGAAAAGAAGCTGCGCGCCGTGATCGTGAAGGAACTCGAAGAAGTAAAAAAACTGTACGGCGATGCCCGCCGCACCGTCATCGAAGACGAAGCTGCCGAGATCCATCTCGAAGACCTGATTGCCGACGAGCAAGTCGCAGTCACGGTCAGCCACGGCGGCTACATGAAGCGCACGCCGGTCTCTACCTACCGCATGCAGCGCCGCGGTGGCACGGGCCGCACCGGCATGAAGACTCGCGACGAGGACTTCGTCGAGCATCTCTTCATCGATTCCACCCACGCCTACATTCTGATCTTCACCAACACCGGACGCGTCTACTGGCTGAAGGTGTACGAAATTCCCGACGTCAGCGCAGCCGGTAAGGGCAAGCACGTCGGCAACCTGGTCGGTCTGCAACCGGGCGAGACTGTGCGCACCATGCTGACCGTTCGCCATCTGGAAGAAACCGGCAAGTACATTTTCTTTGCCACTCGCAACGGCCTGGTGAAAAAGACCGAGCTCAAGGACTTCTCCCACGTCCGCTCGAATGGCATTTACGCCATCAGCATCGAGCAGGGCGACGAACTGGTCGCGGCCAATCTCACCGACGGACAGCAGATCGTTTTCCTCGCCACGCACGAAGGCCAGGCCATCCGCTTCGACGAGGAAGACGTTCGCCCCATGGGCCGCCAGGCATACGGTGTCTGGGGCATCCGCATGGAAAAGGGCGACTACCTTGTCGGCATGGCAACAACGCCGAAGGCCGACGTCCCAGCGAAAGTGGATCCCACGAAAGCGCCCGCCACCGACGCTCAGATCGCCGACCTGGTCCCGGAAAAAGGCCGACTGATTCTCTCCGTCACCGAAAACGGCTACGGCAAACGCACCGCCGCCGACGAATACCGCCTGCAAGGACGCGGCGGCTCGGGCGTGATCAACGTGAAAACTACGGAACGCAACGGCAAAGTCGTAGGCATCGCCCAGGTCACCGAGAAATCCGAAGTCATGCTGATCAGCCAGTACGGCAAAATCATCCGGATGGATTCGACAACAATTCGCGAATCCGGCCGCGCCGCACAAGGCGTGCGGCTGCTGAATCTGGAGCCAGGGGACCGCGTGGCAGCGGCTGTGGTGCTCGCGCCGGGAGAAGAGCCGGTTATTGGGGCGACGCTGCTGCAGTAGGGGAGTATTGATTGTGTGGCGCGGGCGCCCTCGCCCGCGAAGGGCTGCGAGGGAATGGCATCCCTTGTTTCGTGCAGGACTACTTGGCGACTTCCGCCACAACCCAAGGCTTCCCATCAAAGTAGGTAGGCAGTTCCAAGCCAAACAATTTCATCACCGTCGGCGCGACATCCACGATCGCAGGCTTTTCAATCGCAATCTTGCGATTCGAAAACAGGACCCCCGGCACCAACCGCGGATCAACACAGTGATCTCCGCTCCAGGCTTTGAGGTTATCTTCGAAGATTGCGGTGGTGACTTTGCCCATGACTGAATCCCATGAGGCGCGGAAGCCTTCGCCGTAGCCGACGATCAGGTCAGGGGCGTTGTCGACATAGGGGCCGGCGTAGACGGCGTCGCAGTCGAACATGCCGGTGATGCCGATCTTTCCTGACGCCGGATCGATCAGCCCGTCCAACTTGTCGCGCAACTCTTCTTTCAGGGCCTCCGCTTCCCCTCCGGCTTCGACGATGCCTTCACGCTCGCGGCCTTTGATGTTCATATACAGGCCGTTCAGGCCCATGGTGTAGGCGCGGGTGCGCGACCAATCGACATCTTCGAACCAGTCTCCGCTTTCGCCCTTTCCATCTTTCAAAACCAGGTAGCCGTTCTGATGCAGCCAGGCATTTAGATTCATACAGCGATTGAACGATTTGAAGCCGTGATCGGAAATCACCAGCAGCAGGGTTTGATCGTCGATCTGCTGCATAACGCGTCCGATCAGGCTGTCCATGCGATCGTAGAGGTCCTGAATGACGCGCGGCTTCTGGTCTTGCGGCAGATCTCTTGCCGCCGGATGATCCTCATCCAAATAGCGCCAGAACATGTGCTGCACGCGATCTGTCGTGTCGAACACGCACGCGCACAGGCCTTGCGGAGTTTTTTCCAGCGCATCGAAAAACATGCGTTCGCGATCTTCGTGATTGCCGTAGCACTGCGCCAAAAACGCCTGATCGTCCAGCACTTCTTCGTTAAGCGCCCAGGTGTCCTCTGCCAATCCTAAAGTCGCGTAGGGCCCAAACAACTTGGCCAGATAAATCGAATAAGTCACGGGATGAGAGATCGGCAAGTCGGGATGGCCGGGATCGATATTCACCGGCGTCACGTAGACTTCAACCTCAGGCGAGATTTCTTTCAGATAGAAGCGACAGATGCCGCGGGCTGTGAAGCCCATCCCGGCTTTGAACTTCACCGGAATCCATTCTGAGTATTCGCCCACTTTGACAGTGAATGTTTCGGAATCGATTTCAATCCGAGCCCGGCCACGGCCAACATCCGGGCGAATCTTGAAATGGGCGCGAAGGTCACTGCCCGTGCCCAGAGGATTTTCCGGACCTGGAATGTAGGAATGAAATCCTGATCCGTTCTTCTCGACCGGAATGCGAACGCCGCCTTCGCGAAACTTGTCGCTGCTGGCCCGCGTCGTGCAGAAGCAAAACGTCCCCTGGCTGCCTTTCAAATCGGGCACGCACATGCCGGAGAGCAACACGCCGGGAAACTTTTCAGGCGGAAAAGTCACCGGCACGCGAATGACCGAGCAGAAAACGCCTGCCTTGCCCAGCCAGTGCCAGAAGGGCGTTCCCTTACGCAGGCCTTTGACCTCGGATTTGCCGAGCGGCAATGAATACTTGCCGATTCGAAGATGCCGCCTCGGCTCGCTGATCTGCGCGGACGAAAGAAAGGGAAGATAATTCTTCAAGTCGCGAGCCAGAAAATCATAAATATTGTGTTTGCCCGGATTCACTCCAGTCTGAAAGGTTGACCACGCGACCGGAGAAATCGCGGGGAATGTTGTTCGCAGCGGAAGAAAAGTCCCGCCGTCGCGAAGTTTCGTCAAATGCGGCAATTTCCCTTCGCTCATGAAGCGACTGGCTAACTCGGGATCCATGCCATCGAAGCCGACGATGACCACCCGTTTCACTTGCGCCTTGCCGTAGGCCTTGCGGCGCCGGAAGATTCGAAGGAGTTGTCGAATCGGCCAGGTCGCGAGTGCGTAGAAGGAATACAGAAAGGCGACAAACAAGGTCCAGAAAGAAGATAAAACAGCGAATCCCGCCCCAGGTCCGGCGTACGCTTCGCCGCGCTGCGGAAACAGGCAGACGATTGCGCAGACCATTACCATGACCATCAGCACGGCTGAGAATGAAGCAGACCGTGTTCGTCGCAGCGAACGAAACTTCATACCTGAATTCCCAAAAGGCTTTTGAATACAAAACCTGCGATCAACGAGGCCACAAAGAACAATACAATCCAGTTCCACTCCATCCACGCAAAGCCAATCACGCGCGGAGCGTAGCTGATCGCAATCGATTGCACGGGAACATTATCCGCCAAAGCCGGCTCGCCCGAAGTAAATATGCGCCGCCAAAAGTCGCCGCGCAGCCGAACCGGCGAAACACGAACCAGGCCGCGCGATACGACGACCTGTTTCGATGCGGTGAGGCCGCGGGCGGCAACATGGATGTCAAATTGTCCGGCGCGTTCGGCGACTACGCGCCACACTACCTCCTTATCCTTCGGAATGTGTACGGGCGGCGCGGACGCCGACAGCTCCGGAGGCAATTGCAGCGAAGCGTCGCTCGAAGCATCTTCGCTGTCAAGGCGCGCTTCAACCAAAAAAGATTGCGCGGACTGGAGCGGCATCCAGCCAAAATATTGGTCCAGTTGAACGATCATGAACGTGATGGGCAGTATCGCGACCAGGAACGGCGTGAAGGCCAGGCGAAGGTAGCTTCCGGTTCCGCGAAGAATCCGGCCGTAGGCGCGCATCACGACGGGCAACTGGTCCTGGAATAGCCGGACGGCCAGCAGGTGTGCCTTGAGCCGGTCCTTGACGCGTCCGATTCCTTTTTGATCGGAGGTGTAGCGAAATACCACCACCATCAGCAACCCAATCACGATGGAAATCGCCAGCACAAGCAGGAGTGGAATGTTTGCCGCGAAGTCGAAGGGGACGACAGCGGCCGGAATGGGGATTGGTTCCATCATTGAAGGTGGCGCAGCACAACGAGGCACTATTCGATGTAGCCCAGCCCCTGCAATCGCTTCGTCACTTTCTCCTTGGATTCCGTGCCGCCGCCCTGGTCGGGCGCGAGGCGCTTCACTTCTTTCTCAATCGTATGCAGCACGAACTCATCGAGGGACGCGTAGCCCGAGGCCTCCGCGCATTGCTTCGCTTTTTCCAGCAATTCACCTTCTATCTTTATTTTTTGCGAGGACATTCGGCTCCCCAATTATTTCGACACGCTCTTGTTCATGAGCGGTCAGCGGTTGGACGTAAAAACGGAATGTCCCATCATACCGCCCGGCTGAGGAATTCCAAATTGCGCAAAGATGGTGGGCGCGATGTCGGTCAGCGCCGGGTTCGCCGCATCGATCGCGCGATTGCTTAGCAGAACGCCGGGGACAAGTGTGTAGTCCATACAATGGTCGCCGCTCCATGGATTCGTGTTTTTTTCGAAGATCTCAGCGGGAAAATTTCCCAGGATGGTTTGCCATCCGGCCCGATAGCCGCGGTTATAGCCGACGATGAGGTCAGGCCCCTGCTCGGCGTATGGGCCCTGATAGACCTCGCTGGATCTGTCCACTCGGGTAATGGCGGCAAGATTATTCTGGCCATCGCGCACGGCTAGCAGCTTTTGCCTGATCTCATGCAGCAGCGCGTCCGAGGCTGCGCCTGGCTCCACAATTCCTCCACGCTCCCGGCCTCGAAGATTGAGATAAAGACCATTCAATCCGAGGCCGTAGGCGCGGGTTCGGCTCCAGTCCACATCGGCGAATGCTTGGCTCTGATCAGGATTGGGTGTGCTCTTCAAAGTGATGTACCCGTTTTGCAGTAGCCACGTATTCAAATTGAACGAGACATAATAAGGAGCAAATCCGTGGTCAGATAGCACCAGCAAAGTTGTGTTCTTGTCCATCCGCTGCATGACCTCGCCGAGCACCTGATCGATCTGCTGATAAAACTCGGGCAGCGCCGGCCCGTACTTCGCGGCCTGCGCGGCATCGTATTCCGGATGTTGCGGGTCGATCAGACGCCAGAACATGTGCGAATTCAAATCGAGGCTGGAGAAATAAAAGAAAAACAGGCCCGAGTGGAACTTGGGAAATTCCGCGTCAAAAATCCGGCGGTGTTCCGCCAGTACCGTGCGCGCCTGCTCGAGATATTCCTGGTCGTCGAGCACGCCGGCCGAGAGGGCTTTGGTGTCTTCAGAAATGCCTTGCGTATAAAAATCGTCTGTCTCTTCGGTAAGCTCGCGCGAATAATTCTTCGGCGTCGAAAGGGGAAGCGCGGGGTCGGCAGGATCGATGTTGATGGGGGAAACGTACAACTCGAATCGCGGATGGGCCTGTTTTAGGTAGAAGCGGCAGATTCCTTTGACGTTCCCGATCAGCGGAATCAGTTGAAATTGTATGTGAACCCAGTCGCTCCATTCTCCTTCCCGTAAAACGAAACTCCGGTCCTGTACGGTGAACTTCGCGACTGCCTCCGTGGGATCGACCGAAACCGTGAAGGGCTCGAGCGCAGGCGGAGATCCCTTGCGAAAAGTGTTGTCCGGTCCGATCAGGCTCGCGCTGACCTGCGCGTTCTCGACACTCACGGGAATAATCTGCCCGCCTTCCACCGTTCCCGCAGTGGTCATTGGATCGTCGGTATAAAAGGAGAAGGTGCCGTAGGTGCCTCGCAGATCCGGCGTTCCCATGCCGGACAGGCTGCGTGCGTTGCTTTTTACCGGCGGGAAATTCGATGGCATACGAAATATCGTGCTGGGTACGCCGTAGTCGTCGAGCGTTTCCCAGAACGCTTTTCCCTGGCGAAGCTGTTCGGCTCTGCCGCCGCCCAGCGGGATCACCCAGTTGCCAAGGTGAATTCCGTGCTTCGGCGGTTCAACGCGTGAAGCCGAGAAATACGGTTGCAGTGTTTTGGGATCCCGATGGATGAAGTCAAAGATGCCGTGACCGCCTGCATTCATGCCGGTAATCAGGTTCGACCACGCCACCGGGCTCTGCGGCGGAATGCTGGTGGTGAGCAGGCGGAAAGATCCTTGACGTGCCAGGGCGGAAAAGTTCGGCATCCTGCCTTCCGCCATGAACTCTTTCAGAAGCTGCGGGTCCATGCCGTCGATGCCGAGAATGATGAGCTTCTGATCCCTTCGCCACTTTCGCGGCTGGCACGAAATCGGCAGCGCCGCCGCCGCGCACAGCAGCAAGGCGAGGATTGCGGTCCGGATTCGTAGCAATCGCAAGGTAGGCAGTGATCCCCGCTTTCATAATAGTCGAAGCAAAGCGAGCCTGTGCAGTCGCGGGCGACTCACCCGCGTGCGTCTGCCCGTTCGGGCTCTGCGATAAACTGGACTCCATGTTGCGAAGGATCCTCCCCGCACTTCTGGCCGCTTTAGTTGCCTTGCAGGCGCCTTCAGTGCGTGCAGCCACCAGGCCGAATGTCATCCTCATCACTCTGGGGTCCACTCGGGCGGACCGCATGGGCTATCTCGCCGCGAAAACAAAGCTCACTCCGAATCTCGATGCTCTGGCCCTGCAGAGTATGGTTTTCGAACAGGCTTTTTCCGAGGCGCCGTCAACCGTGGTCTCGCACGCGACGATCCTCACCGGAACCTATCCGCAGACCAACCGCGCGAGCGAATTCGGCGCCGGCCTCGGATCCGCGCTGCCGTCCGTGCCCGACTCGCTTCACGCGCGGGGATACCACACTGCCGCCTTCGTTGGTTCGATCGCGCTCGATCCGAAAAACGGAATGGCCCCAGGCTTTGCCCGTGGATTTGATCTGTACAGGAGCGCTCCAGCAGATCTTCCCGCAGCGCAGGTGATGGCTCACGCTAGGGTGTGGCTGGCGGGCAATTCCAGCGGGCCATTCTTCCTTTGGATTTACTTGAATGATCCTGAGCCGGCGTCCGAGGCTTCCTACAATGCAGCTGTGACCTCAGCCGACGCAGCGGTTGGGAAACTTGTTGCCGCGTTGCACGCCGGCAAGTTGTACGACGATGCGCTGATCGTGGTGGCTTCCGATCATGGCAAGAGCCTTGGTGCGCACGGCGAAGAAACCAGCGGAGTCTTTCTCTACGACGAGACCATCCGGGTGCCGTTGCTTCTGAAGTTTCCGCAGAACCAAAACGCGGGAAGGCGACTGGCAGCGCGAGCTCGCCTGGTGGATGTCGCGCCCACCGTCCTCGAAATTGCGGGCGTGCCGGTTCCGTCGCAGATGCAGGGAGAGTCCTTGCTGCGAATCGCTAGAACAAATGCCGACCAGCCGGTGTACTCGATAAGCAACTTTTCCCAACAAGCGTTCGGATGGAGTTCGCTGGAATCCTGGCGCGCGGGTAAATACCTCTACATCAAGGCGCCGAAGCCCGAGCTTTACGATCTCTCGGCTGATCCCCGCGCCACGCGCAACCTGGTGCAGACCTCCAAGGCCACGCTGGAGACCATGGCCAGCCAGCTGGATGCATTCGACCGGCGTTTCAACGTTGCAAATGCTTCCGGAAGGTCCGAATTGACCTCGAGCGAGATGCAGAAGTTGGCTTCGCTGGGCTATGTCGGCCTGCAGAAATCAACTGCCTCTCAGAGTGCAGCGACAGGAATTGATCCGAAAGATGAAATTGCGACCGCAAACAAAATCATCGCGGCGGTCACTATGCTTAACGCGGGCCAGCCGGAAAAGGCCGAAGCGATGCTGCAACCTGTGATGGCGACCGGGTCAAAAATGTATTTGGCGCAATATGCCATGGGTACCGCCCTGGCCAGACAGAAAAAGTATTCCCTGGCAATCGAGTATCTGCGCCACGCCATCGAGCTGCAGCCCGATTCCACCTGGGCAAATTACGAGATGGGCGCCAGCCTGTTCAAGACCGGAGATTACAAGACTGCGGCCGTTCACCTCGAGATTGCGGCCGGCCGCCTGCCCGAGTTCGCGGAAGCCCGCGCGCTTCTTGCCCAGGCGTATGATCACCTTGGCCGGACCGCCGAAGCGCAGCGCGAACGGGCGAAATCCGCCAGCCCCCAGGCGGTAAAGCCATAATTTAGAGCGCCGCAGGGGCGGTTAATACTATAATGTCTATCACCCTAGTAGACTTATGCGGCGGCTTTCGCGTATACTGTTTCCCGATGGCATTCAATCTCATCTCCACGCGCTGTATGTGTACCTGCTGTTGCTGCGCTTGTCGCAGTCCGCGTGGGCATGGGGATGGAATGTAACCGGAATAAAACATTCAATTTCTCAAGCGGCCCACGACCCTGAATCGTGGGCCGTTTGCTTTTGGGGCCAGAGATTCCGGTTCGCGGCGCCGCTCGAAATTTCCAAGGGGAACTGATGCAGAGGAAAGTGCTATTGGCGGCGGGGCTGCTGCTGGCGGGACTGGTGGTGACGTTCTCCGTCCGCGGCCACGCCCAGGGCGGAGAAGTCTCGTTACTGAACGTATCTTATGATCCGACGCGCGAGCTGTATCAGGATTTCAACCAGGCCTTTGCAAAATACTGGAAGGCGAAAACCGGCCAGACGGTTACGGTCGAGCAGTCGCATGGCGGCTCCAGCAAACAGGCTCGCGCCGTGATCGATGGCTTGCAGGCCGACGTTGTGACCCTGGCGCTTGCGTATGACATCGACGCAATTTCCCAGAACGCCGGATTGCTTCCTGCCGGCTGGCAAAAACGATTGCCGCAGAACAGCACTCCCTATACGTCAACCATAGTTTTTCTGGTGCGGAAGGGCAATCCCAAACACATCAAAGACTGGGACGACCTGGTGAAGCCGGGAATTTCGGTGATCACGCCAAACCCAAAGACGTCCGGAGGGGCGCGCTGGAATTACCTTGCAGCCTGGGCTTACGCGCTCAAACAGCCCGGCGGAGACGACGCCAAAGCGCAGGACTTCGTGAAGCGTCTCTACAAGAACGTCCCCGTGCTCGATTCGGGGGCGCGCGGTTCCACCACCACGTTTGTGCAGCATGAAATCGGGGACGTTCTGATTGCCTGGGAAAACGAGGCATTTCTTTCCATCAAGGAATTGGGTCCGGACAAAGTAGAAATCGTTGCGCCCGCGCAAAGCATCCTGGCGGAACCGCCGGTTTCGATTGTGGACAAAGTTGTGGACAAAAAAGGAACTCGAGCCGTGGCCCAGGCTTACCTCGAATATCTGTACACGCCCGAGGGTCAGGAGATCGCGGCGAAGAATTACTACCGGCCGCGTCTCGATTCAGTGGCGAAAAAGTATGCTTCGACTTTTCCGAAGATAAAACTGGTCACCGTGGATGAAGTGTTCGGAGGCTGGCAACAAGCGCAGAAGGCGCACTTTGCGGATGGCGGCATCTTCGATCAGATCTACCAGCCGAATCAGTAAACATGGCGTTCACTTTCAAAAAACGCAGCAACCTGCCGGGTTTTGGACTGGCGCTGGGATACACGGTGTTGTACCTCAGCCTGATTGTCCTGATCCCGCTGGCGGCTACGTTTTTGAAAGCGTCATCGCTCACCTGGGAGCAGTTCTGGCATGTCACGGCTTCCCCCCGCGCGGTTGCGTCTTATCGTTTAACCTTTGGAGCCTCGCTGATCGGAGCTTCGATCAATCTGGTGTTCGGAGTGCTGGTGGCGTGGGTGCTGGTTCGCTACAGCTTTCCCGGCAAACGCCTTTTCGACTCGCTGGTGGATCTTCCATTCGCGCTGCCGACAGCGGTTGCGGGCATTGCGTTGACCACGATCTATGCGCCGAACGGCTGGCTGGGACGGCCGCTCGCTTCGATCGGAATCAAGGCTGCCTACTCTCCGCTCGGAGTGGCCATCGCGCTCACGTTTATCGGGCTGCCCTTCGTAGTGCGAAGCGTGCAACCCGTTCTTGAAGACATGGACAAGGAGCTCGAAGAAGCCGCGGCGAGTCTGGGAGCCAGCCGATGGCAGACTTTTTCCCGGATCGTGCTGCCGACGATTTTGCCGGCCGCGCTGGCCGGTTTCGCCATGGCGTTCGCACGCGCCGTGGGTGAATACGGCTCGGTCGTGTTCATCGCAGGGAACATGCCGATGAAAACCGAGATCACGCCGCTGCTGATCATCACCAAGCTCGATCAGTACGACTACGCCGGGGCCACGGCGATTGCCGTCGTCATGCTGGTGTTTTCCCTGGTTCTACTGCTGCCCATCAACTTCCTGCAGAGGTGGAGCAGCAGCCGCGAAGAGAAGGTGGCTGCGTTAATTCCGGACGAGGATCAGGCTTAATGGGGCCGTGCCTGGACATGGGCGAGACATAAAATGGCGACTACGATTCCTCTGAGCACTCGAACTCTCTTACCCAACCGGCGGGTCGCGACCGCTGCAACGGGCGAGTCGGCGCTTGTGCGCTGGACTCTGATCGGCGTCGCCGTATTCTTTCTCGCGCTGTTCATCTTCCTGCCCCTTGCGATCGTCTTTTCCCAGGCCTTTGCGAAAGGAATTTCCGCCTACTGGGCGAGCGTGCGGACGCCCGACTCGCTGGCCGCGATCCGGTTGACCCTGCTGGCGGCGGCCATAGCGGTTCCCCTGAACCTGGTCTTTGGCGTCGCAGCGGCCTGGGCCATCGGCAAGTTCGAGTTCGTCGGCAAGAGTCTATTGATCACGCTGATCGATCTGCCATTCTCGGTCTCTCCGGTCGTATCAGGCCTGATTTATGTCCTGCTTTTCGGATTGCAGGGAGTGCTGGGGCCGTGGCTGGCTCGCCATGATCTGCAAATTATCTTTGCGGTGCCGGGAATTGTTCTGGCCACAATATTTGTGACCTTCCCTTTTGTGGCGCGCGAGTTGATCCCCCTTCTGCAGGCGCAGGGACAGGAGGAAGAAGAGGCTGCACTGGCCCTGGGCGCCAGCGGCTGGCAGACTTTCTTCCGGGTAAGCCTGCCCAACATTAAATGGGGCCTCCTCTACGGCGTGATTCTCTGTAACGCCCGCGCCATGGGCGAATTTGGCGCCGTTTCAGTGGTCTCTGGGCACATACGCGGGCGCACTAATACCATGCCGTTGCACGTCGAGATTTTGTATAACGAATACCAGTTCTCCGCCGCCTTCGCGGTGGCATCCCTGCTGGCCTTGCTGGCTCTCACCACCTTGCTGGTAAAAACAGTGGTGGAATGGAGAGCGCGGCGCCAGCTGGCGCAATCCGCTGCCTGGGAAGAAGAAGGGCAAACCGCATGAGCATCGAAGCGAAAAATATCAGCAAGAAGTTCGGGCATTTTGCCGCGCTTGATAATGTCGATTTGAGAATTCCCTCAGGCGAGCTAGTGGCGCTGCTCGGGCCCTCTGGATCCGGCAAGACGACGCTTCTGCGCATCATCGCCGGCCTGGAATTCGCCGACTCTGGAACCATTCTTTTTGACGGAGAAGACACCACCCACCGCACCGCACGCGACCGCCGCGTCGGTTTCGTCTTCCAGCACTACGCGCTCTTCCGGCACATGACGGTTTTCGAGAACATCGCTTTTGGACTCAAGGTTCGCCCCCGCAGCTTGCGGCCCTCAAAAGAGGAAATTCACTCCAAGGTCCACGAGCTGTTGCGGCTCATACAATTAAAAAACCTGGCGGGGCGCTATCCTTCGCAACTTTCCGGAGGCCAGCGACAGCGGGTCGCGCTGGCACGCGCGCTGGCCGTCGAACCCAGCGTCCTGCTGCTCGATGAACCTTTCGGATCGCTGGATGCGAAGGTCCGTCTCGAATTGCGCCGCTGGCTGCGCCAGTTGCACGACGAAGTTCACATCACCAGCGTATTTGTTACCCACGATCAGGAAGAGGCGCTGGAAGTTTCCGACCGGGTCGCGGTGATGAATGAAGGCCGCATCGAGCAGGTGGGAACCCCGGACGACGTCTATCATCATCCCAGCACGCCTTTCGTTTACAACTTTCTGGGCAATGTGAATCTGTTCCATGGCCGGATCGATGAAGAAACGCCGGCGATTCACGACGATGCCACCGGCGAGCTGGTTTACGTACGCCCGCATCTGCTGGACATTTATCGCCAGCCCAATGGCGGAAGCCACTTTCGAGCGACCATCAAGCACATTAATTCCGCCGGGCCGCTGGTGAAAATCGAAGCGCTCAGCGAGTGGGGAGCGCCGGTCCAGGTTGAGTTGTCACAGGAAAAGTTCCGAGAACTTCAGCTTGTCAAAGACGAAACAGTATTCATCGTTCCCAAAGAGCTGAAGGTATTCCACAAGAAAGCGATCTAGTGATTACAATCCGCGATGGCCGCGGCCGGCCTGTATTCGCAGCAGCGCCGCAATCAGAGTGTCAACGTCTTCGCAGGTGTTGTAGAGCGCCAGAGACGGTCGCACCGTAGTCTCGAGTCCGAATCTTCGCAGGATGGGCTGGGCGCAGTGATGTCCGGCGCGCACCGCAATTCCTTCCTGGTTTAATGCCTTCCCAACATCTTCGGTGCGGAATCCGTCGAGGACGAATGACAGCACGCCTGCCTTCTCGCGGGCTGTGCCAATCAGATGAAGGCCCGGAATCGTCAGCAGGCCCGCAGTAGCGTATTGCAAAAGATCGTGCTCGTAGCGGGCGATGTTCTCCATGCCGATCTGGTCGAGATAGTCGAGTGCCGCGCCCAGCCCGACCGCGTCCGCGATGTTGCCGGTGCCGGCTTCGAAGCGCGCCGGCGACACGTTGTAAATCGTCTTCTCAAACGTTACATCCATGATCATGTTGCCGCCGCCCTGCCAAGGCGGGGTGTGGTCGAGAAGGTCGGCTTTCCCGAAGACTACGCCGATGCCGGTGGGGGCAAAGATTTTGTGTCCTGAAAAGACGAAAAAGTCGCAGTCGAGCAGCTGCACGTCCACACCCAGGTGCGCGATGGACTGCGCTCCGTCCAGCAATACTTTGGCGCCATGGCGGTGAGCCATGTCGATCATCTCTTTCGCCGGAGTGATGGTTCCCAGCGCATTCGAGACTTGGCTGAAGGCGACGATGCGGGTGCGCGGTCCCAGAAGCTTTTCGTATTCTTCCAGGATTACCTCGCCGCGATCGTTTACCGGCGCCACCCGCAGCCGCGCTCCTTTTTCCGAGCACAACTGCTGCCACGGAACGATATTCGCGTGGTGCTCGAGCCAGGTGATAACGATCTCGTCATCCTTCTGAACGTTGCGCTGCCCCCAACTTTTGGCGACCAGATTGATGCCCTCGGTCGCGCCTCGTACGAAAACAATCTCGCGAGTGGATGAAGCATTCAGGAAGCGCCGTACCTTTTCGCGAGCACCCTCGTACGCATCCGTGGCTCGCGCCGCCAGTGTGTGTGCGGCACGATGGATGTTCGAATTCTCGTGCCGGTAGAAAGATGAAATCCGGTCGATGACTGCATTCGGCTTCTGCGTGGTGGCCGCGTTGTCGAGCCACACCAGCGGACGACCGTTCACCTGCTCCTGCAGGATCGGGAAATCACGGCGAATGAAATGAGGATCGAACGGGCGCGCCGGTGAACCGACGTCCGGCACAACATCGGGGCGAAACTCGAGCGATGCGAGGCTGAGTGGTGGCGGAGCGATGGCCGAGACTTTTTCTTCTCCGGCTTCTTGTCCGGAAAGATAGGGCGCCATCCCCGGCATTGCCACGGCTGTAGCTTCCGGAAACGCAGGCAAATCCGTTTGAAGCGAAGCAGGCAGGCTCGGAACTCCGGGAACGGCGGGCATGCCTGGCAAGCCAGAGAGAGGCACGCCCGGAAAAGAAAACATGCCGCCGGGATCCGGAAAGGACGGCACGGCACTCAACGGTGCGGTTTTTTCCAGATCAAGAAAGTTGGCTGAAAAACCGGTCACCGGAAACGACGAAATCGCGGGAACCCCCGCCGCGAAAGCCGGCACATTCCCCAGCGACGCTGGAATGGCACGCAGTTCCGCTTCTGTCAGCGGCGCGCCTGGCGTGGAGGGCGGCATTCCAGGGATGGCAGGCATGGCCTGCGCTCCCGGCACGCCAGGGAAAGAGAACGCGTCATTCAGCGACGCAAACGATGGCGCAACGTTGAGCGGCGAAGTGCGATCAAAAATGTAACCGGCGGCTCCTGGGACGGCCGGCGATTGCGGGAGCTGGGCGGACTGTTGACCTAACGCTTGTGGATTGGCTTGAACAGCTTCAGGCGCAAACGGGACTGCCGGAAGATCGCCGGCGGTGGCACGAGCGGGGACGCTCGCGCCCACATTTTCTGGATTCCCCGTTAGAGAGGCAAAGAATTCGTTGGCGAGCCTGGCGATCACTGCCGGATCAGGCAGCGCGAACATCCCCAGTGACGGATTCTCACCGGCCGGCACCGCTGTTTCCGGGGCGATGCTCAGCGCCGGGCGCTCTGCCGAGGCTGGATCATTTGTACTCATGGTATTGATCCACGCTTACGTTTTCGAGAACGCCGACGGCGTCTTCCGTCAGAATGGCCAGCGAGCAGTACAACGAGATCAGATAGGACGCTACGGCCTTGTGGTTGATGCCCATGAAGCGCACCGAGAGGCTGGGTGAGACTTCGCCGGGAATTCCCGGCTGAAACAGCCCCACCGCGCCTTGCTTCTTCTCGCCGGTCCGTAGCAGAAGAATATTTGTCTTGTCTGCCTTGATCGCGACTTTGTCGGAGGGAACCAGCGGCAGCCCGCGCCAGGTCAGGAATGGAGAGCCGAAAATGCTTACCGTCGGCGGCGGCACGCCCCGCCGGGTGCACTCGCGTCCGAAGGCGGCAATGGCTCGCGGGTGCGCCAGAAAGAATGCCGGCTCCTTCCACACGCGCGCGATCAATTCGTCCATGTCGTCGGGTGTGGGCGCGCCCTTGCGCGTCTTGACCTTCATCGATTCATCGATGTTGTTGAGCAGGCCATATTCTCCGTTATTGATCAGCTCGCTTTCCTGCCGCTCCTTGACCTTTTCGATGATCAGGCGCAGCTGCTCTTTGATCTGATCGTGCGGGCTGCGGTACATATCGGAGATGCGAGTCTGCAAATCCAGCACGGTGGTCACCGCGCTCAGCGTGTACTCTCGCGGCTTTTCTTCGTAGTCAACATAGATCTCGGGCAGATCGACATCGTCGTCGGGGCTGCACTCGATGGTGCGGCTGCCCGGGCGCGTGGGGACAACTTTGTTCACCCGGTAAGTGCCGGCTTCGACCGGAACCCATTGCAGAAAATTGACCAGCCAGCGCGGCGAGATCGCCTGCATCATGGGGACCGTCTTGGTGACGGTTGCAAGCTGGCGGGCCTGTTTCTCGTTCAGCGTGTGGCGGACTTCGACTTTATCAGCCATGCGGTTGTTCGCTCCTCAAAGTGTGGCAGACCAAAAAGTGTAACACTTCATCGCGCGAATCGAGGACGAGGAAGCCAGGGTTTTCCTCTGGAAAACCTCCTTCTGCTAGGTCCGATGCTCCAGCAGATGCTGGATCGTTTCCAGCCGGGTCTCCGCCTCCCTGGCGGAGACGCCGTTCCGGTGACTCATCACGATCAGCTTTACCGAAACCAGGAACACTCCGCACTCCTGCAACAGTTCATGAGTGAACCCGTTGGCGAATAGAGCCATGACAAACAGCGCCAGGGTAAGAAGAATGACGACTATCGATAACGGGTCGGGCATGATCCCCTGTTTCTTGGACATTTGCTTCCTCCTTTGTCCATCCCGCGTTGGCAGTGAAACATGATAGCGAAAGCAGGCCGCCGACGGCGTCTCGGCGGATTGGTCTCGCGCACTCCAGGTCCCTGACCCGCCGCGGTCGAGCGTTACCTTTGTACTCTTTCATTGCTGTCCGCGGCATAGACACTATGAACGGGCGTGTGCGCATTCGGCACAAACCGGACGATCCAGAATAACGATCCGGAGTAACTATAAGGATGCGCGACGCCGGATTTCAGCTCGAATCTCACCTGGCTGAATCCGCGTCACCCGCCCGCGACTGGATGCCATGAGCCAGGATTCATATTCCGTCTATCGCACGATCGCCCGCGTGGGTGGCGGGCTGCTCGTGCTTCTCGGAATTCTGGTGATGCTCGGCTGGATTTCCAACATTGCTGTTCTTACCACCGTGCTCCCCGGACGCATCGCCATGAAGCCGAATACGGCTGCCGGCTTTCTGTTTCTGGGCGCGGCTCTGGTCCTGTTGACCTGGCCCAAAAAGACCCGCGGCACTCAACTTCTGTGCGCCGCCTCGGCCATGATAGTTGTCTTCATAGGGCTGACCACCGCATTCGAGTATCTGTTCCACGCGGATCTCCAGATTGACCAGTTGCTGTTCAAGGATTTAGCGCCATCGCCTTATCCGGGGAGGATGGCCCACATCACGGCGCTTAACTTTTGCATTGTCGGGCTCAGCGTTCTGCTGGTTTCGTTCTCCGAAAAGCGGGCCGGTCTTTCCCAGGCTCTTGCAGCCATCAGTGGGCTAAGCGCAGTCTTTGCCATCATCGGATACCTGTACGGCGTGCCCTTTCTATACGGATCGATCGAATATACGTCGATGGCGCTTCACACCGGCGTGGGACTTCTGGTCGGCAGCCTTTCGATTTTATTCTGCCATCCCGACCTCGGCCTGATGTCCGTACTGACCAATCCCTACCCCGGTGGATGGCTGGCGCGAAAGCTTTTGCCAGGCGTGGCGCTCGTTCCTGCCTTGCTGGGAGCGGTGTGCATTCACAGCCAGCTGTTTTCGAGCGATGTGCGGCTGAACATCGCGTCTCTGGTGGTCGCTCAGATGGTTTTGTTCATGGCGCTGGTGTGGATCCTGGCATTCGTGCTCAACCGGGCTGAGTCGGAGAAAGCGGTAACGCAGGATGCCCTGTCCCGCTCCGAAAAGTTGTTGCAGCAATCCCAGAAAATGGAAGCGATTGGGCTGCTTGCCGGCGGAGTGGCTCACGACTTCAACAACCTGCTGGCCGTAATCAACGGCTACAGCGATCTCCTTCTGGAGGGTAAGCACCTTCCCGACCCTGACCGCCGCGCCCTGGAACAGATTAAACAGGCGGGGAATAGCGCGGCCTCACTCACCCGGCAGCTCCTCATGCTCAGCCGCCAGCAGGTGGTTGAGCCCGTGTTGCTGAACATCAACAAGACGGTCGGCAACCTGGACAAGATGCTCCGGCGCCTGATCAAAGAGAATATTGAATTCTCTTTTGTTCTCGACCCGCAGCTCGATAGGGTGAAAGCGGACCCAGGACAGATCGAGCAAATTGTCCTCAACCTGGTGGTGAATGCGCGCGACGCCATGCCCAACGGGGGCGCGCTGCGCATTCAAACGAAAAACGTGGAGAAGGTTCCTGCTCAAGCCGGTGCGGGAGCTTCGCCCAGCCACTTTGTTCTCCTCGAAGTTACGGATACCGGCACCGGAATGGACCAGCAGACCCAGGCGCACATTTTCGAACCATTCTTCACCACGAAAGCCGTGGGCAAAGGAACCGGCCTGGGGCTGGCTACGGTGTACGGAATCGTGAAGCAGAGCAGCGGTCACATCGAAGTGCAAAGCACGTTGGGACGCGGCTCGTCATTTCAGATCTATCTTCCTGCCGAGGCCCAGGCGGGAGTCGCAGCCGAGCCCGGCAAGGAAATTGCCGATGCCGTTTTTGCAGGAGAAACCATACTCGTCGTCGAAGATGCAGAAGCGCTGCGTGACCTGATTTGCCAGGCCCTGACTTCCTCCGGGTGCAACGTATTGTCCGCACCCGAAGCCCAGGAAGCGCTGCGCATCTTCAACCAGCAAAAAAGTGTGATCGATCTTCTGGTCACCGACGTGATCATGCCAGGCATGAACGGTCCCGCTCTCGCAAAACAGATACGGGCTCTGCGCCCCGAAACCAAAATACTCTACATGACGGGATACAGCGGTGAGTTTGTCCGCTCGGACATGCTGATTCCCGGCGTGTCTTTCATTCAGAAGCCTTTCACGCCCGCCGATCTGCGGCGCAAGATTCGAAAAATGCTGAACGACAAGCCGCACGCCGCCAGGAAAGCCGCCGCCGGCAGCGCCGGCTAACCACGAACACGCACGGACAGCAGCACCGGCCAACCACGAACCACGTGGGCACAGCCGCCCTCGGCTGTCCGGCGGAGCAAAGCTCCGCTAGGTTTGGTTACCAGCAAACACTGTCGAGCTTTGCGCGACTGGACAGCCGAGGGCGGCTGTCCCTACGTGGTTCGATGCCCGTGAATAGAATTCCGGTATACCTGCAGCCTGCACCCTAATGCCCGTGAGAAGATGCTGGAGACGATGCCCGAGATTCGTTGCCAGGCAGTATTGTTCGACATGGACGGGGTGCTGGTCGATTCGACTCGCGCCGTGGCCCGGGTTTGGCATCAATGGGCCGTAGAACACGGCTTCGATCCCGACCACGTGGTGACCCGCGCGCACGGCCGGCCCAGCCTGGCGACAGTTCGGGAATTTCTGCCAGATGCGGATCACGTCGCCGAGAACCGCGAGGTCGAGCGCCGCGAGATGGCAGACCTCGAAGGTGTAGTGCTTCTTCCCGGCTCCGCGAGCTTGCTCAAAGCATTGCCCCCGGATCGCTGGACGATCGTAACGTCCTGCACACGTCCTCTGGCTGAAACTCGTCTTCGGGCCGCGGGCTTGCCCGTGCCGGAACGCATGGTCACATCCAACGACATACAGCACGGGAAACCGCATCCGGACCCGTATCTGAGAGGCGCATCCATGCTGGGATTTTCGGCGGAAGACTGCGTCGTGGTTGAAGATGTGCCGGCCGGCATCCGTGCCGGCAAAGCGGCCGGAGCCAGAGTCATTGCGTTTCGAACCACAGTCGGGGAACCGGAATTGATCGCCGCCGGCGCGGACTATGTGCTGAACAACTGCTCCGACATCGCAGTCACAAATACAGCGTCCGAAATCACCCTGTCCTTGCCATCCCCACAAACCACGTAGGGGCGGGCGCCCCCGCCCGTCCAGCGGAGCGAAGCTCCGCCACGGGCAGTATGCAAAAACCAGTCGAGCTGCGCTCGACTGGGCGGACGAGGCGTCTGCCCTTACGTAGTTCGTGGATTTAACGCGAATCGGGTTGAACTCCAGCCGATCACCCGAGGCAGCAGAAGCTCAGACTTTTCTCAATTGGTCCGCCAGGATTCCAGCCCGCCGCAAAGCCGCGATCTCTTTCTGTAAGCGGTTGATGTCCTCTTCGCTCTCGCGAAGATAAGCTTCGTGTCTCTGCTGGAAAAGTGCCAGGTTGCGGCTGGCCGGACGCGGCGCCGTCGACAGAGCAGTCAGAAATTCCACCCCAAAGCTGTAGCCATCGCGACTGCGAATAATACCTTTGACGCGGGAATAAGGTGGCGGCAACTCCACTTCGAGCGCATCGCCGGGCTGAAGATGAATCCCAGCATATAGAGCCAGGCCGCCCTTGCTGATCTCGGTCAGGCGTCCTGGGACGAAGATCTTCGATTCTCCATCGCGTAAAACAACCAGGACCTGCAGATCGACCGGCTTTCGCGGCCAACGGCGCGTATTGGCGGGGGAGGGCTTCATTCAACGGATGAATGCAAGATGCCGGCCTATCGACTGGGCCTAGTATGGTCTGGGTTGGTGAAGAGTTGGAGATTACGGAAGTGGCTGTACGGGGCGCGGCTGGCCGCAAGCCCATCGGCGTGGTTCACGAATCTGATGGAACCGTCCTGCGGGCGCGGCACAGCCGGCTATCTCGACCCCACCTACGCGGACATGCGCCGCGCATGCTTCGGGCAGAAATTCGAGAGCAGATTCAGAAACTCGGCCAGAAACGGCGGCATGGGTTGCTGCCGCAGAGTGACGGCGTACCATTGCCGCCGAAACCCGCGACCACTCAACGGCCGGATTGCAATTTTACCGGATTCGACAGCCGGCGCCACCGCCCAGCGGGCCAGGAAACCGATGCCCGTCCCGGCTGCGGCCAGTTCGACGATGGCCTCCGTCAAGGGAACTTCGATCACCCGGTGCGGCTCCACTCCGGCAGGCTTCAGCAGCTTGTTGATCAAAGTGCTCTCTTCGCGCGGAGGGTAGATCAGAACCGTTTCCGTCTCCAGATCCTTGGGCCGGGCCTGGGCTGAGGACGCCAGGCGGTGCTTCGGGGACATCACCAGCACCAGTTCATCTTCAAACATCGGCGTCACCCGCAAGCTCTTGTTGCGCAGAGGGGAGCTGATGATTGCGACGTCGAGCTTGCCTCCCAGCAGTGCGGTCGCTGGATCGGAGGTGGCACTGGCCACGATGTTCACTTCCACCCTGGCAAATTTGTCGTGAAACTTCAGCAGCACCGGAGGCAGCCAGTGATAGCACGTGTAGCATTCGGTGCTCAGTCGGATCTCGCCCCGGCTTCCGCCGTTCAGGCCCTCAATCTGTACTTCGGTATCGCTCAGTTCGTCGAGCACACGACGCGCGCATGCGATCAAGCGTTCCCCCGCTGGCGTCAGCACCATCTTCCTTCCCAGCCGCAGAAATAGCGCGGTGCCCAGCTTTTCTTCTGCATCGCGCAGCTGGTGACTCAGTGCCGACTGGGTCAGGTGCAGGCGTTTCCCCGCTTCGGTAACGCTGCCCTCCTCGGCCACGGTGACCAAGAGTTTCAAGTGCCGGACTTCTAATTTCGGACTCATGCTCGCATGAGTGTAGTTCATCAATTGGATGAAAACAAACAATAAATCTCATACCTGTTGAGCTTCGTCAAACCTAGTGTGGAAGGAATCCCGGAAGGAATTCAGTTTGCCGCAAGAAACGGATGGCGGCTGAAACCTCCGCGCAGCAGACTGTAGGTCGGGTGTCTCAGACGCAACCAACGATACGAAACCAGGACGATCAGGCGAGGGGAATCATTATGGGGACGAACGGAAACGGACAATCGCAGCCAGCTGATCTGCACGTTCAGGAAGTCATTCGCTCCGCGGAACGGGAGCTGCACGAGTTGCTCGGGCGGCGGACGGAACTCATGAAGCGGATTGGCACGATCAAGCAAACCCTGGCGGGGCTGGCGAATATTTTCGGCGACTGCGTGCTAAGCGAACCGCTGCTCACGCTCCTCGACCGCAAATCCGCCAGCCGGCAGCCGGGGTTCACCCGAGCCTGTCGCGCAGTCCTGATGGACGCCAGAAAGCCGCTCGCAGCTCGGCTGGTCTGCCAGGCATTACAGCAAAGGTTTCCCGAAGTGCTGGGGCGGCACAAAGATCCCATTGCGTCGGTGACTACCGTCCTGAACCGGCTGGCGGACTACGCCGAAGCCCGCTGCTCCCTGGACGCGAATGGGCGCCGAGTCTGGGAGTGGATCGCGGAGCCAGGAGATCAGGCTGCCCTTGCCGAGCGCCACAACCGGTTGTTGCCAACGCCGCAATTGGACAAGCAGCCGTCTGGAGCCGGTTCATTCGCGCGCGAATGAACCGGTGGGGTCGAAGGATTCTGGCAGCCTGACGAAAAATAGAGGGGCTCAGGGTGGTTAGGATGCGCCACGCTGAGAGCGTGCCGCTTCTAGAGGTCCTTCGACCGCGCAACTCCTTCGCGGAGCGAAGCAGTCACTCCGCTCAAGATGACAATGCTAGTCCCTTCCCACGCCCAACGAGTCAGCCACCCGGTTGATGTAGTTGAACCAGGCGGCGATCAATGTAATCTGAAGAATCGCCTTATCGTCGAAACCGACGGAGCGCATCCGCTCGTGATCGTCTTTCCAGACCTTCGTGGCATCCTTGGTGATTTTCACCACGTAATCGAGCATGATCCGCTCCTGGGGAGTAATGGGAGCGGTGGTGTAATCACGCTCCAGGGCATCGACCAGCTCCTTATCGAGGGTCACGCGACGCAGAAACTCTGCGTGGGAGTCGATTCAATACACGCACCGGTTGGTGACGGAGACCACGGTAGTGATCATCTCGTGCTGGCGCCGCGAAAGCGGCAGGTCGGGGGACATCAATACGCCGAAGGTGGCGAAGGCGTGATAAAGGGCTTCCGGAATCAGACTATGAGATTCGACGATCAGCGCGCCACCACCTTCGGTAGGATGCACCGGCGTGGCGTATTCCACGGGATAGAGAGACCGCTGGCCTTCCGCGGCTTGACGCAATTTGTCATCGCCCTCGGAAAGCGGAATGGTTCGAATCCACGTCATACGAGACCAGGCCTTTCACGGGCGGGTCACGGGACGCCGCCATCTTGATAAGGTTATCTCGAAAATACGAGGATTCGCAATAATCGAAATCTGCTATCGCATGCTCGCAGAAAGATTGAATGGCGAATTCCGCTCAGGGAAGAATGCCGCGCCTAGATGAGCCCATCTTTCACCCGGCGAAGAAAATCCTCCGCATCGATGTGGGCTTTTTTGGCAGCGTTGGGATCGCTGCGGTTTTCGAAGCTGATTTCCTGCAGGGTAATCTGGGCGGCATCTTTCGGTTTGAATCCCCGTGTGACCAGCTTTCGGGCGCGGGCGGCGAAACTCTCCGAATCGACAAGGGCGGCAGGTTCACCGTGTACAGCGCAATCATGCTCCTGAAATTTGCTCGAGGCCAGCCGGTCATACGCACTCTTGGCCTCCTTGTCAGTGAGCATCGAGGGGACAGGGAAAGTCCAGCCACACTGCGAACAGGCCCAGCCAGTCAGCCGTTGGTGTGAAACCCATGTGAGCCATCTGCTCATAGTTTGCATATTGCCGTAGCAGGAAAACGCCGGGGTCCGGATTACTTCCGTTTACTGCCGCCAGGAATCGCGTACAAGGTATCGCACACCAGGCATCGAGGCAGGCCGCTGGTCCGCCAGTCGCGCCTTGATTCTTGGTGAATTGCTTGAATGTTACAGCAGCGGGTTCGCAGGCAATAGTGACGGACTGGGAAACCGGCAGTTTGCAACGGAGCTTGACAGCGTTCGCCAGCGTACACACTTGCGGAGCTGCGCTCCGCCGAAGGCGGCTGTTCCCACGTAGTTGGTGGTGATTTTAAAATCCAGGTAATTCCCGGTGGTTCCGGATGTAACTCGGTCGTACACTCCCTTTCGGTAACCCTTAGTAACCATACGAATATTGGTAACACGTCTTACAATGACCCTTGTCCGAAAGACCATCCCTTGTGTGATCGGCAGACATGGCCGGTGGGATGGCCAACCCGTCGGTGAACCTTCTCACGGAGATGTTTTCTGGCGGGAAATAAACCGGGAGCTGGAGTCAGCAATCTTATGGCGTTCGGTTTTGGTTTCAACAAACAGAAAGCTCTCAGTGCTGCGGAGAAATTCGTCCAGCAGGGCAAGCTCCCCAATGCCATTGCTGAGTACGAAAAAGTTCTCAAAGCCGACCCTAAGGAACTCACCGTCTCCAACACCATCGGAGACCTCTACGCCCGTCTTGGCCAGAGCGACAAGGCTGTCGAATCCTTCAAGAGCGTAGGCGATGCCTATGCGACACAAGGTTTCACGGTAAAAGCCATTGCCATGTACAAGAAGCTTACCAAGCTGAAACCCACCTTGGAGAGCGTACTGCGGCTGGCCGAGCTCTATACCCAACAGGGACTTTTCAACGATGCCCGCGCACAGTATCTGCAGGTCGCGGAAGAATTTCTGCGCTCCGGCGAACTGGAACAAGCCGTAAGAATTTTCCAGAAGACGCTGGAGATGGACCCGGAAAACGTAGCCATGCGCACTCGCCTGGCCGAAGTTTATATCCGCCTGAACAAGAAAACGGAAGCCTGGCAGCTTTTCGCCGCCGCCGCGGACAGTCTGCGCGCGCGCGGCCAGCTGGGGCCGGCGGAAGAAATCCTCAACCGGATGCTTACGCTCGATCCCAGCAACGGCCATGCTCTACTGCTGCGCGGCCGCAACGCGTTCGACTCCGGCGACATGCCTGCCGCCATCAAGAATCTGGAGAAAGTTGCCGACCTCGACAGCCATCCCGATGGATTGCGTGCGCTCATGCAGGCCTATCTGCAAAGCGGACGTCTCTCGGATGCAGGCGCTCTGGCGGCGAAACTGTGCAGCGTCCATAACGATACGGGCGCGATCACGGGATACGCCGATGCGCTGATGGCCGCAGGACAGTTCCCAGAAGCTCTGCAGGTGTACCAGCAGTATTGCGACCGGCTGGTGGCGAGCGATTCCGGCAAGGTACTCGAGAGTTTGCATGCCCTGATCGGGCATATGCGCGAAAACGCGCCTGCCCTGGAAGTGCTGCTCGACCTTTCGCAAAAGGCCGGCGACTCCACTCACGTCACCGAACTGTACGAATTGCTGGCCCACGCCTCGGTGCAGTCTGGAAATCTCGAGAAAGCTCGCGATTATTACTTGAGGCTCACGCAGCTCGAACCGCAAAACCAGTTGCACACCCGGAACTACGAGCAGGTGCTGGCCAAACAAGGCGGTGGTACGCCCGGCACGCGGCTCATCACTCCCGAGGAAGGCGCCGTTCTGGTGGAGGAACTCGAAGCCACTGCACCATTCATCGACCAGCGCTATCCCGACGAAGTCGCACTTGCGGTGCGGGCCGCGCTGACCGACGCCGAACTCTTCGTCTCGTACAACATGCCGGCCAAGGCCCTGGGGCCTCTGATGTCGGCCCTACCCAAAGCTCCGCTTGACTTGCGCCTCAACCAGCGCCTGGCCGCGTTGCATACTCGCGCAGGGCGCTTTGGCGAAGCCTCCGTCTGCTGCCGCAATCTGGAACAGCTTTATCACGATGCCGGGCATCCTGACGAAGCCAGCCGGTATAGCGACCTGGCAGGCAAATACGAAGAACGGGCTTCCGCCAAATCGATTCGAGAGAACGCGGCGGCTGCTTCGGCTTCTCCGTTTGCAGCGGAGAACGTCACTTCTTCCGCTTTCGATCACTTGGGCTCTGACGACGTGGCCGCTGCCCCGGCTGCTTCGATCCAGGAAACTTCTGCCTCGGGGCTCTTCTTCCACACCTCGACTGCGCCGGCGTCCAGCGAATTTGAGATCCGTCCTGAAGCGGCCGTGGCGGAAAATGAAATTGACATCTCGGCCGAGTGGGAAGGCGATTTCTCAGACGAGACAAAGCCTGCAGTCGAGGAAGCAGCGATTCCCGATGCACGAGCCACCCAGGCCGACGCGGAAACAATCAACGAAACCGTCGAAGAGATGCGCTTCTACCTCGCGCACTCCATGGTTGAACAGGCTCGCGTGGTGCTCGAAAAGCTTGACAAGCTGAAACCAGGTGCAGCCCGCATGGCAGCGCTCCGGCAGGAAATTGAGGACGCCGAGGCACAGGCCAATGCGAAACAGCCCGAAGCGGTAGAAGAAGTATCGGTCGATGAGGCCGATCAAATTCCGGCAGCGAAGCCGGCGGACAGCCCGTATGCCGGCAGGGAATTTGTTTCGGAAGCAATCGCGGCTCCGAAAGAAGGATTCAAGATTCCGCTCAGGCCCATTGTTCCCGCGCCGGAGCCAACCGTTAGGGAATTCGCCAAGGCCAGCCCGGAAGCGGCACCCGCTGGTGTGCTGGGTGACTTTGTTTCCGATCTGGAAGAGTCTTTGGGCGACGGCTTCTTGCCGCCCGCACCGGTCCCCGCGCCTTCGGCGGTGCAGCCTAAAGCTGCACGCGAGTCGATTGCTGCGTTCTCCGCGGGTGGCGGCGCTGCTGCCGCTCCAGCCCCGGCTCCGCTTCCGACTCTGACAAAGGCCCCGGCCGCCGAAGTTTCGGCCCCGACCTTTACTTACCAGCCGACCAAGAAGAGGACACTCGCTCCCGAAGTCGCGCCGGCAACTCCGCAGGCAAAAGCTGCCAGCGTGGATCTGGCGGACATGTTCGGCGAGCTCAAGCAGGAACTCGAAGAGGACTCTGCCAACACACAGGAAGATCCCGAAACCCATTACAACCTGGGTGTGGCCTTCCGCGAAATGGGGTTGCTGGATGAAGCAATCGGCGAGCTGCAGAAAGTTTGCCAGGCCGTGGACCGCGGTCATGACTTCCCGCAACTGATGCAGACGTACACCTGGCTGGCCCAGTGTTTCCTGGATAAGGGCGTTGCCGAGGCGGCCATCCGCTGGTATGAACGCGCTCTGAAGCTGCCCAAGATTGACGAAGAGACTCGCACGGCTCTGAATTATGAGTTGGCCGCCTCCTACGAATCCGCCGGTAACAAAGCTACGGCCCTGACGTATTTCATGGAGGTTTACGGCAGTAATATTGACTACCGCGATGTGGCCGAGCGCATCAAAGCCCTGAAGTCGTAGAATGTCATCATGCTTTCAGGCTTGGGAGCGGTCGCGCGAGTACAGTCGGTCGCGTGCAAACATCATGGGAGCGCGATGTGACTGCCAGCCCGAATTCTTCCGCCGATAAAATGGCGCCCCAGTCGCTGCCCCGGAACGCTGTGCAACTCTGGCTGCACCGGCTTCTCATCCTGCTGTTCGTTTTTTTCTGTGCCACCGTGGGCGTTCTTCTGGTTATCCTGCCCTGGAGGCCGGAGTGGACCGACAATTACTTCTTGCTGGGATCGCCGGGGCTTCGTGCTTTCGTTTCCAATGGCTTTGTTCGCGGATTGTGCAGCGGCCTGGGACTGCTCGATATCTGGATCGGATTTTGGGAGGCCGTTCACTTCCACGACGAAAAGCGCCCCTGACGGAAAGACAACCTCATCATGAGTGACGGTAAACTCAAGTCTGCGCCCCTGGCGTACGAAAACCCCGCCTTTCTTACGAGTCCCGACGGACGCGTGTTGCGCATCCTCGCCGAGTACACCGAACCTCTTGCCCGCTTTCGGCGCGAACAGATACAGGATACGGTTGTGTTCTTCGGCTCCGCCCGCTTTCGCAGCCTGACCGACGCGCAACACAATCTTGCGGAACTGGAAAAGGGACCGGGCGCGCAGCAGCCCGCGGATCTCAAGAAGGCGCTGGCCTCGGTGGATACGGCGCGTTATTACGAAGATGCCCGCCGCCTCGCTTTCCTGCTCACTCAATGGTCATCACAGATTCCGGCTCGCCGGCGGCGTTTCGTGGTCACCACGGGAGGCGGGCCCGGCATCATGGAAGCTGCCAACCTGGGAGCGCAGGAAGCGGGAGGAAAAACCGTCGGCCTGAATATCAATTTACCCTTCGAGCAAAATCCGAATCCATACATCACGCCGGCACTGAACTTTGAGTTCCACTATTTCTTCATGCGCAAGTTCTGGTTTGCCTATCTCGCCAAGGCCCTGGTGATCTTCCCCGGCGGATTCGGTACGCTGGATGAGCTGTTTGAAATCCTGACCCTGGCCCAGACCCAGAAGCTGGCCAAAAAAATACTGGTGGTCATTTACGGCAGCAAATACTGGAAAAGCCTGGTCAACTTCGATGCCATGATCGACGCCGGAACCATTTCCGCCGCTGATCTCGATCTGTTCTGCATGGCGGATTCGCCGGAACAGGGCTTCGAATTTCTTCGCGACGGCCTGATCAAATATCATCTGGGGTCCCAGCCGCCCAAGGCGCCGGAAGCCATGCCGGAAATTGCCAAAACCAATCCGTAACCGGACTCCAGTCGTCAGGAAGACCACCCACGGTTCGCTTTTTGCTCCTTTACTACATCACCGAGCGCTCGCAGTTCGTGGGTGACGAAACCGCCCGCCGCTCTCGATTGCTCACAACCATTACTGAGGGGGCTCGATGCGGCATCGACTATATCCAACTTCGCGAGAAAGATCTTTCAGCCCGTGAACTGGAAAGCCTCGCCAGTGCGGCAGTCCAGCGTATGAGAACCGGGAACCAGAAACTGAAAACTGTTTTTCTCATAAACTCCCGTACAGACATCGCCATGTTGTGCGGCGCCGACGGCGTTCATCTACACTCAAAAGATATTTCCCCAGCCGAAGTGAAAAGAATTTGGACACAAGACGGAAGCATTCCGGCCCGGCTGACCATCGGCGTTTCGTGCCACACTACAATCGAGGTCGCTGCAGCAGCCCAGGGAGGCGCAGATTTCGCCGTCTTCGGGCCAGTCTTTCAAAAGGAAAGCGGACATGCGCGCCCAGCCGGTCTCGAAGCACTGCGCGAGGCTTGCCAGGAAAAGATTCCGGTGCTCGCGTTGGGCGGGATCACGCTGGAGAACGCGGACGCCTGTATGCAGGCGGGTGCCGCGGGAATCGCGGCCATCCGACTCTTTCAGCGAAACGCAATGGAAAAAGTTGTCGCCGCGCTACGCGATATGTAGGACTGCCATGCCGCGGGCGAGACGCCTCTGCGACGGCCGCCAGCACGGCGGCGCTACAACGCCCGGCGACTCCAGGCTGCCTTCTAGCTCTTGATCGTCTTCGATTCTTCGTCCCAGGTGACTGCGCTTTTGCGGAAGTAGGATTGATTCGCCATGTGGCAGGCCAGCGCGGCATGATGACCGAACACCGCGTCTTCCACCACCGGCTTGCGCGTCTTTACCGCCTGGAAATAATTCCACAGATGCGGCTTTTCTTCGTCCCAGGAAACGCTGCGATAGTTGGTGCCTTCCATTGCCGGTTCCTTTCCCGGCGTGGCGTCGTGTTCCTGATGCCACTTGCGGAAGTATTCTTCCCGCATGGCCTTGGGGAAGCCTGAAGCGTAATAACTCGGACTCGTATCCACGCCCGCTTGCGGCGTGTAAGTGAGACTGAACTCGGTCAGTTCTAAAATGCCTTTTGATCCCTGGAAGCGGTAAGTCTCGGGAGTTTCGGTTCCCAGGCTGAGCCGCATATACACCGGAACGTCGCCATACTTGAACAGGGTGCAATGGACGTCCGGCATATTCCGGCCGTCTTTCCAGCGCAGAATTCCTCCCATCGCCATGGCCTGCTTAGGGGCTTCGTTGATACCGAGCACATATTGCATCCCGCTCACCAGGTGGACCAGCAGGTCACCCGCGACGCCGGTGCCGTATTCCTTCCAGCAACGCCAGCGCGCGAAGATTAAGGGATCGAAATCACGCTTGGGAACGCTTCCCTGCCAGGTATCCCAATCGAGCGTTTGCGGAGAAAGATCGGTGGGCGGCGGATACTCCCACGCTCCCGTCGGATCGTTGCGGCCCAGCGAACCTTCCACCAGCATGAGATCGCCGAGCACGCCCTGCGCCACCAGTTCCTTCGCCTTGGTGCAAATCACCGAACTGACGCGCTGCGAGCCGACCTGCACGATGCGCCCATTCTTTTTTGCCGCCGCCACCATCTCCACGCCTTCCGCGCCGGTGTGCGACATGGGTTTTTCAATGTAGATGTCCTTGCCCGCGCTGACGGCATCGACGACGATCTGCTTGTGCCAGTGATCGGGAACCGCGGCGACGATGCAATCGATATCCTTGTTCTCCAGCAATTCCTGATAACGCCGCGTGGTTGGCAGATTGGAACGGACAATTTCTTTGGCCAGAGTATGACGGCCGTCATACAGATCGCAGGCCGCCGCGCATTCCACTCCCGGCAGTTCGATCGAGTTGGTCAGCAACCCCGACCCCTGCATGCCGATTCCGATCATGCCAAAGCGCACTCGATCGCTGGGGGCTACGGTTTGAGGCAGCGCCCACAGGGGATCCGGATCGAGCAGAATCGTCTTCATTCCCAGCGAAGCGCCCGCCGCAGCGGCGCTGAGCCCGATAAATTCCCGACGAGAGAAACGGTTCTTGTTCATCGAGCCTCCAAAAATTCATCAGTCGTCGGTCTTCAGACGTCAGCCCATCCCGACGGCTGATGATGACGACCGGCGACTGCTATCTTTTGAGCATCTTGATCGCGACTTCCTTGAAAAACACCACGTCATTGTCACTGTGATTCTGCAAGCCGATATAGCCTTGCTGGGGCCGCGTTCCGCGCTCCGGTTCGAAGTCGAATTTCTTGTCCGGAACCGGATCGCCCTCGGTGAACTCGGTGACTTTTACGTCGTTGACCACCACCGTGGTGTGCGGCCCATCTAGGGTGATTTCCATGGTGTTCCACTCCGGCCCGGGTTTACCGGGACGCGCCAGCGGCTTGGTCAGCGAATACAACGTGCCGGTGACATGATGATCGTCTTCGTTGGACTTCTCCGGCTCGTTGTCAATCTGCACTTCATATCCGTAGTGCACCGGCATCCAGGCTTCGCGGGGTTCGATGGGAATGCGAATGTAAACTCCGGAGTTGTCGTTGTGGTCACGCATTTTATATACGACGCGAATCACGCAATCGCCCAGCGTGCCGCCCGTCCAATAGAGAAGCCCCATTCCGCCATGCGTGTGGATCAGCCCGTCCTCGACCGTCATTCCGCCCGGCCCGACATGCTTCCATCCCACCAGGTCTTTTCCGTTGAATAACTGCTTCCACTCCCCGGTCTGCCCTTGCGCCGGCGTCCCTGAGATACAGCCAGCCGTAACCATGATGATTAATGCCTGGATGACTGACGCGAGATGAAATCGCATGACCGTACCTTTCGAGGCGGGAGAAATATACACCAAACAGCTGTGCGAAAGCGTGGCGTAAGTCCTTTTGTGTGAGCAAGCGAAAGATGTGATCCCGAGGCGCACAACACTGCCAACGGTTTTGTTACCGAAGGTCAACTTTCCCGTGAACCAAAGAACGCGAAACGGGCATCAAATCACATATAATGTCGTGGTACCGCGTAAGGAATAATCTCTCTTCCAAAGAAGAATAAATCCGATGTCCATGAAGACTAAGGTCGCAATTGTAGTGTCCTCCGCCGCTGTTCTGTTGTTTATGTACGTAGGCGGACTGGATGGCGTTCGCGCCTCCAACAACGATGGTTCTTACCGGCAGCTGCAGGTTTATAGCGAAGTGTTATCCCGGGTGCGCAGTGAATACGTGGAAGACCCCAATATTCCGCTGGTCACCGACGGCGCTCTGCACGGCCTGCTCGAGTCGCTCGATTCGAACTCCAGCTATCTGACCGCTGCCGAGTTCAAAGAGTACAAAGCCAATCAGACCGAGGCCAAAGGCGAAATTGGGGCCGCGGTCTCGAAACGCTTTGGCTACGCTGCAGTCATCTCGGTCATTCCCGGAGGCCCGGCTGACAAGGCCGGCATTCAGGCCAGCGACATCTTCGAGGCCATCGAAGGCAAGAGTACGCGTGAGATGTCCCTCGCCGAGATACACAATCTGATGCAGGGCCAACCCGGTTCAAACCTGAACGTATCCGTGGTTCGGGCCCGCAAGGCCGAGCCGACCAAGATGGTGATCACTCGCGATATCGTCACCGTACCCGCCGTGAGCGACAAGATGGTGGAAGACGGTATCGGTTATATCCAGGTCGATGCCTTCAATAAAGGTAAAGCGCAGGAAGTCGCTGCGAAAATCCGCGCGCTCCAGAAATCCGGCGCCAAGAAGCTGATCCTCGACCTGCGTAACTCAGCCGAGGGGGACGAATCGGAAGGCATTGCCGTTGCCAACCTGTTCCTCAATCATGGGACCATCACTTATCTACAGGGCCAGAAGTATCCTCGCGAGGCTTTCAATGCGGATGCTTCGAAGGCCATCACCAACCTGCCGCTTGCAGTGCTGGTGAACAAGGGGACTGCCGGACCCGCGGAAATCGTCGCTGCCGCAGTGCTCGAAAATGCGCGTGGAGATGTGATCGGCGACAAGACTTTTGGCGATGGCTCAGTGCAGAAAACCATTCCCCTGCCCGATGGCTCGGCCCTGATTCTGTCAGTGGCCAAGTACTACTCGCCCAGCGGCAAAGCCATTCAGGACAGCGCAGTCACACCGAACATTGTGATCGCGGACAGCGACGATGACGCCGCACTCCCCGACGACGATGACAACGCCACTCCCGCGGAAGAAGAAAAGAAACAACCTCCGCAGCAGGACGAACAGCTGCACAAGGCAATTCAGGTGCTGAAAAGCAAGACCAGCTAGTCGCTGGTTGATGGACTCTAGTCGGCGGTCTTGATCGCGCGCCTTCGGGCGCGCGATTTTGTTTGGTAGTTGCGAGAAAGACACGTGGCCCACTCAAGCCCCGCTGGCTACTGTACTTCGATCGTCGAAACACTTAACGCCGGGAGTGTGATGGTCAGGGACGAGCCGCTCACCGGCATTTGTTGTACCAGCACCGGATGAATCGGATTCTGTCCTTGCGCCGATGACGCTGTCATTTGATATACCGACGCGGTTCCCGAGAGAGTTACTCCGTTGATCGCTGTCTGCTGCGATGAGGTGAAGCGGTTGATGGCTACGAAAACAATCCGGCCCGGGTTGGTGGTATCCGAGCTTGCGTAGACGGTTACGTTCTGCACCTTGCTTGAGGTGGCCTGCAGCGAGGTGTCGCCGAAGCTGGCCGTCGCTCCATCGAAGCCGCGGAACGCCCGGAAGCCCGCCAAAATATAAGGGCAGGTACCCAACGGCCACATCGTTGCCGCAAACACTCCCTGACTGCCAAAGACGCCGAGATTGTCCGCCTGGGCAATGGTTCCGGCAATGTGGTTGTC
Organism: Terriglobia bacterium; assembly: GCA_963814725.1. Taxonomy (GTDB): domain Bacteria; phylum Acidobacteriota; class Terriglobia; order Terriglobales; family Acidobacteriaceae; genus JAIQFF01. The sequence goes on along the minus strand of CAWFDY010000005.1, from coordinate 664,296 downwards.
TCCACCGTTTTCGTACTCGGTAATGGAAATCCTGGTGCCGGGAAATTCGGCGTTGATCTTGGCCTGCAGGCGCGGGAGCAGTTTGATCGGTTCTCCCAGCACATCATTCGTGATCCAGGAATTCTCGGTGAAGGTGGGGTCCCACAAGCTGCGCGGGCTTTGCACAATGGCCTGTACTTGCGCGGCGGTCAGGGTCGAACCGGTCAGATTCGTGACCCGTGTCGAGCCGTCGGTTGCCTCCGAGTACCAATGAAAGTCGTAGACATCAACCAGCGGTTTTCCATAGGCGTCGGACGCGGCTTTGATTGCGGGCAAATATTTATCGGGAAACCAGTTTGCCCCATCGGGAGAAGCTGAGAGCTCGCCTTGCCAGTTGTAGATGCCCTGAAATCCGTAGTGCACCGGCCCGAAAATCATCACGTTGGGAAATTGGTCTTTCAACGCCTTGGTAAGCGTGATGGTCTTCGCGATGTAGCTGTTCGACGAGACCGGGCTGCTTCCTTGGACTTCAAGATGCGTCGAATTCCAAAGCTCCGGCTCGTTGTCCAGACTTACGAAGGTGGGGAGCGGCGCATTGGCGCCGAAAATGCCGGGGATCTTCTGGTCCATCGTCCACAGGAACTCGTCCATGTATACGTTCGCGTCGCTGGTGCTGGGTGTCTCGGTGAACGCTGCGGGCGTGATCGTGCTTTTCTTGTCCACTACTTGCTTGAAGCGAGTCAGGTCGGGCGGGTTGGAGGTGCTGACCGGCCCACTCTCATCGGCCGATACCAGGCCTTGCAGCTGGACGGTCATTACGCTCGCCATCTCCAGGCTATGATCGGCGGCAACGAAAGTGCGCACGCCCTCGGCCGGAGTTGTGCTCGAAGTCAGGAAGCTGTCGTTTTCGTAGAGAAAGTCGCTGCCTGCGTTTGAAGCATTCGTCTCCCAGTTGTATGCGGTCCAGCGATTGCCGCCGGCACGGTCGAGCGTGAGGTGCGGTGGAGCGCCTGAGATGCCGGTATAGAAGTTGAGGCCGTAGATCCAGGGTGAAATCGGCTTGGTCTTGGTCGGATCTACCGTGATAGTTACATCGGCCGCTGCCGCGACTGCAGGGGTAGCGCTGGCCTGGTTCGAGTTCGCACTCTCTCCGCTAGCATTCAGCGCCGATACAACGTAGAAGTAGGTCGTGCCGTTGGTCAGGCCGGTGTTGGTGTAGCTGCTGCCGGTTGGCGTACTCACTTGAGTGTACGGCCCGCCACTCGTGGTGGCGCGTTTCACGTGATAACTGGTCGCACCACTGCTTGCGTTCCAGGTCAGAGAGATCTGCTGATTCCCCGTTATTGCAGTGAGGGCCGTGGGTGCGGCGGGAACAGTTGGTGGCGGAGGAGCAGTCGCGACCGGGGTCACAGAGGCCTGGTTCGAATTCGCGCTCTCGCCCGATGCATTCAGCGCGGAGACCACATAAAAGTAGTTCGTACCGTTGGTGAGTCCTGTATCGGTGTAACTCGCCGCGGTCGGCGAAGCTGTTTGGGTGTAAGGCCCACCGCTCGTGTTCGCCCGCTTGACGTGATAGCTGGTCGCGCCACTGCTGCCAGTCCAAGTCAACCCAACCTGCTGATTTCCTGCGGTAGCAGCTAGGGCTGTAGGCGCCGCCGGCGGGTTGGCGGCAGGCGGAGTCGTACCCGCTCCGCTGCTGGAGAGTGTTCCTCCACCGCAGCCGAAGGTCAGCCCGGCCAGGAGCACAACGGCCAAAACCCTCATGGTTTTCAATCCCATTTTGAAGCGAGCGGCCTCGGCGAAAATCGTAGCCCATGAGAAGCGGCCTCGGTAGAGCTTCGGGAAACACTAAAGTGCGAAGCGCTAATCGCAGAAGGACGTGAACCTTAGTGCTCAGGGTTCTGCTGTGTAATAAACAGTTGCAGCGGAGGAATATAATTTCAACTATGACTGAAGAAGCCCATTAGTTGCTGCAAAAGGCCTTGGCCCTCTCCGAGAACGAACGGGCCGAACTGGCTGGCAACTTGATCGCCAGTTTGGACGCAACCGTTGATCAGGACGTAGATGCAGCCTGGCAGCAAGAGGTCGTGCGCCGACTGCATGATGTTCAGTCAGGCAAGTGAAGACTATCTCTTGGAAAGAGGTCCAGCAGAAGAGACGTACACTGCTGCATGACAAGTAAGCCGCTTCGATTTCATCCTCAAGCGAGGAATAAATCGCATGGGCTTACTGACACTTACCAGCCGCATGCTTATCCAAAACTTGTTTGTGGTAGGCGAAAAGGGCTCTATCAATGTGTCGCAAACTCCAACCTGGACAACCTTGCTTAATTCCTTCAATAGCCTGCCGGAATTCTTCGTAATGCGCCAAGTCCTTCTGTTGAGTCGAGATTAGTCCCGCCCTAAATAAGGCCCCGATGGTTCTCACATCAATGATTGGCATACTTTCGGGGTGGATAAAATGAATGATGGTCGAGCCTGTCGCAGCTTCCACCCCCGGAAGTTTCATGCCGGGACCTATGAGTGTCGCGAGTTTCCGTTGAGGCGATTCACAAGCCGCGTGGCGAAAGGCTGGTGCATACAGAGTGTCGTACTCCTTAATCCTCACGTGCCGGATCACCCTCATGGCCCCCTTCCAGTTCCATATCTTTAGAAAGGTCTCCCTTGAAATCGTTCTGCTGTGCATTTCCCGAGCGACGGTAGCGACTAGCACTTCGTAATCGCCTTCGTCTTCTTCCAGGTATTTAGGGTGCCACTCGCGGACGAAGGCGTCGTCGATGACAATTCTTTGTTCGTTGTGCAGTAGCGCTTCCATGAATGGTCATTGCCTACGGTTCTAAATAGTAGGCCGTCGCATAGCGTGTATGTATTAAAATCCGCCTGATCGCTAGCCAGAATTGGCGGCTGAACTGAAATACGAGCCTAGACCCGAGGCGCATACTTTGCTTGGTTCTCAAAAACGGGTCTGATTTGCGACCTGTGAAGTAGACCAAGTTTGACCCGGCCCGCACCCTCCAATAAACTGAAAACATTCCACTTCGAACCTAATCTATGGCAGACAGCATTCACGTCAAGCTTCCTGACGGGTCCGTGAAAGATGTCCCCAAGGGGACGACCGCGCTCGACATCGCGAAATCAATCGGCCAGCGTCTGGCCGATGCCACGCTCGTCGCGAAAATTCAGGACTACGGATTTGATTGGGACAATCCAACCCATGTGGCCCTTAGCAAGGCGAGCACTGTGCCTCCGATTGTCGATCCGTCGAAGCTGGTTGACCTCAACTATCCGCTGGAGAAAGATACCGACCTTCGCCTGCTGACCGATCGCGATCCCGAGGCGCTGGAAGTTTACCGGCATTCGTCCGCGCATCTCTTGGCTGCAGCTGTGCTCGAGCTATTTCCGGAGACCAAGCTGGGTCACGGGCCGCCGACCGACACCGGGTTCTTCTACGATTTCTATCGTCCCACTCCGTTTACGCCGGACGACCTGCAGAAGATCGAGAAGAAGATGCAGGAACTGGTGCAGCAGGACATTCCTTACGCACGCGAGTTTCTGCCGCGCGACGAAGGGCTGGCGAAGTTTAAGGGCGAAGGCGACTTCATGAAGACCCACTTCATCGAGCAGTTCACCAAGCCCGAGGAAAAGATTTCGATCTACAAGACAGGCAAGTTTCTCGACTTTTGCCGCGGTCCGCACATCCCTTCGACCGGAAAGATCAAAGCATTCAAGCTGCTGAACATTGCCGGCGCTTACTGGCTGGGCGATGAGAAAAATCCGCAACTGCAGCGCATTTACGGGACCTCATTTTTCTCGAAGAAAGATCTCGACGATTTTCTCAATAAACAGGAAGAAGCCAAAAAGCGCGACCACCGCGTGCTGGGCCAGCAGCTGGATCTGTTTTCCATCCAGGAACTGGCGGGACCGGGGCTGATTTTCTGGCATCCCAAGGGCGGAATCATCCGCAAAGAAATGGAAGACTGGATGCGCGCCGAGTACCTGAAGCGCGGCTACTCGCTGGTGTACACGCCGCACGTGGCGCGGCGGCAGTTGTGGCAGACCTCGGGGCATGAAGGCTACTACGCGTCAAATATGTTCGACGTCATGGAGCTCGACGACGCCGAATACCGCATGAAGCCGATGAACTGCCCCTTCCATATCCTGATTTATAAAGACTCGCTGAAATCGTATCGCGACCTGCCGGTACGGCTGGGCGAACTGGGCACGGTCTATCGCTACGAGCGCTCAGGCGTGATGCACGGCCTGTTGCGGGTGCGCGGATTCACCCAGGACGATGCGCATATTTTCTGCACGCCGGAGCAGATTGAAAAAGAAATCGCCGATTGCGTCGAGTTTGCCCGCGACGTACTCAAGGATTTCGGCTTCGACAAATTCCAGACTGAGCTTTCCACCTGGAACCCTGCCGACCGCAGAAATTTTGTGGGCAGCGACGAGCAGTGGAACTCGGCCACTGGTTCGCTCGAAAAAGTCTTGAAGGAACTCAATATCGAATACACGGTCATACCGGGCGAAGCAGCATTCTACGGTCCGAAGATTGACATCAAGCTGGTGGACGCCATCGGGCGCCTGTGGCAGCTTTCCACGGTGCAGTTCGATTTCAACCTGCCGCAGCGCTTCGGCCTGGAATACGTCGCCGAAGATGGATCGCGCAAGCAGCCGGTGATGGTGCACCGGGCGTTGTACGGATCCGTCGAGCGCTTTTTCGGGGTTCTGATCGAGCACTACGCCGGAGCGTTTCCGGTTTGGCTCTCGCCGGTGCAGGCCGTGATGATCCCGATTTCCGAGCGCCATGCAGAGTACGCGAATAAAGTGGCTGCGGAGTTGAAAAAGATCGGCGTGCGCGTCGAAGTCGATGCCCGTAACGAAAAGATGAACGCCAAGATCCGCGAACACGCTATGCAGAAAGTGCCATTCCTGCTGGTGGTGGGCGATAAGGAAGCCGAGGCCGGCAAGGTAAATGTTCGCACCCGCGGAAAAGAGAAGACCGAAGACATGCCCGCGGCGGATTTCGTGGAGAAGATCAAGAAGCTGATTGCGGAGAAGAACGCAGGACTGTAATCGCCCATGTGGGGCGGACGCTCTTGTCCGCCGCCTTTGATTTGATTTCTATAGGGTCAGGCAGAGGCAATCGATATCTCCCAATTTAAAAATCAACTTCAAAAGCGGCGGACAAGAGTGTCCGCCCCACACCGATGAACATCGGCGTCATCTCGGATACCCATGGACTGCTTCGCCCCGAGGCCCTGACCGCATTGCGCGGTTCTGATTTCATCATTCATGCTGGCGACATTGGCGATCCCGCCATCCTGAAAAAGCTGGCCAAGATTGCGCCCCTTACGGCGATTCGCGGCAACATTGACCGTGACCTCTGGACCCGCAAGATTCCCGCCACGAATGTGCTCGAAGCAGGCGGCGTCTCGATCTACATTCTTCACAATCTGAACGAGCTGGATTTGAAACCTGAGGCTTCGGGATTTGCGGTGGTGGTTTATGGTCACAGCCACACTGCCCGGCATGAAACGAAGAATGGAGTGCTCTACTTCAATCCAGGCAGCGCCGGCCCCAGGAGATTTCGCTTGCCAGTAACGATTGGGCGCCTCACGGTAAAGGAAGGCAAAGTCTTGGGCGAGGTTTTTGAGATCGTGCCGGGGATTGAGTAACCGAGGCTGCTTGGCTGGGCGGACAAGGCGTCCGCCCCTAAGTGGGTGGCGAAGACCCTACGCCGGCGTCGGGGCGGGCGGAACGGAGGGTGCCGGTGGCGCTGCAGCGTGTGCGCCTCCTGTATTGACCAGGTCCTTCAATTCCTTGCTCGGTTTGAAGAACGGGATCTTTTTGGCTGGAACCTCCACGCGCTCACCGGTCTTGGGATTGCGTCCAACGCGCGGTTTGCGCTGGCGGGTACGAAAGCTGCCAAAGCCGCGAATCTCGATTTTGTCGCCTACGCGCAGCGAGCGGACGATGCTGTCAAAGATGGTCTCGACGATAACTTCACTGTCCTTACGTGTTAATTCCGCCAGCTTGGAGACTTCGTCGATCAGATCGGCTTTTGTCATACGCTCCTCAGTCCGTCTGGATTATATGGGATGGCGGCGCTGTCCGTAGCCGGAATCCTGTATAAACTTCTCAAATTTCAGGGGTTTTATGCAAGCAGCTTTTCCAGCCGCGGTCCCAGAAACAGGTTTCAGGTCTGGCGGATCAAGGCTCGCGGAAAAGTTGGCGTGGCCAGAAAACAGCCCCTACTTCCACAAATAGTAAAACCCCGTGTGCTGGTCCAGCAGCTTTTCCCGGCTGGGAAGCCATTGGGAGACATCACCGAACAGCAGGTCGAGCAGGGTCTTGCGGTCCTTGTCAGGATGCACCAGCACGGGCTTCCCCGTAATCCCAACCGACTTGGCGGTGTCGTCCACTACAGCCTCGAAGTCGGCAATCTGATCGATCATGTGCATGGAAAGGGCCTGTTCCCCCGTCCAGACCCGGCCATCGGCGACAGACTTTATGTCTTCCACCTTGGCATGGCGGCCGTCGGCTACAGCCTGAATGAACTGGCCGTACATGTTGTCGATCAGGGCCTGCAGGTAGGCGCGCTCTTTGGGAGTCATATCGCGCGAGGGATCGCCGGTGCTTTTGTATTCTCCAACCGTCAGCACCTCCGGCTTCAGCTTGGCCCAGCGCATGAGATCGCCGTAGTTCACCCACTCGGAAATCACTCCAATCGATCCCACGACGCTGCCGTTATTGGCATAAATCTTGTTGGTCGCCGAAGAAACGTAGTAGGCGCCGCTCGCGCCCACGGTTTCGATCGAAGCTACAATGTGTTTCTTCTTCTCATCCCGGACGCGCTTGACCTCACGATAAATTTCCTCCGACGCCGCCACTCCGCCGCCAGGTGAATTCACGTGGATGATGATGGCTTTGATGGAATCGTCTTCGCTGAACTTCTTGATCTGCTGCACTACCGTACTGGGATCGAGAATGACGCCTTCCAGTTCGACCACGCCAATCTTGTCTCCAAAACTGGCGCGCAATGAGGTGCTGTCTCCTCCCGCATGCAGCGAGAGATAGACCAGCGTAAACACGGCCAGCACAAAGAGGAAGAAAGCTCCTCCTCCAATAACGATCCAGAGAAAAGTGCGCGAACGTCCGTTTTCAGCCATACAGATGGCCTAGTTTAGCATTGGAGGCAGTTTCAGGTTTCCGGTTTCTAGTTTCTGGTTCTTGAAGCGCTCTCAGCCGGTTGCAGCGACTTCATGAGACCGTGAAGAAGTCGGCTTGCTTCTCCTGAGCGGTCCATTAGTCGGTCACCATGACAGTTGCTCTTTGCCAGACAATCAAATCTTTATATGAGCATCCCATTTCCACTCCGGTTTCTGGCCCAGTTTCTACTCAGGGGCTTGATTCTCGGATGAGCCACAGGAAACTAAAAACCAGAAGCTGGCAATCTATGTGTGACGCCTGAACCTTCGCCGGTTCGCCAGATCTAGAAACCAGAAACCGGAAACCAGAAACTGCCTCCGATTCCCCCTTGACGGACGCTCGCCGCCTTCGTAACATTCGCCCTTTAATGGAGGGTCTTAAATGGCCACATTCTGTGTGAGTTGTGGGAACCCACTGGCCGATGGAGCCAGGTTCTGTAACAAATGTGGCGCCACTCAGCCGGCCGCTCCGGCTTCCGTTGGCACAGTGATGCCGCCGGCAGCCCCTGTAGCGTCTCAAGGCAGTAGCACTGCCGTAAAAATCATCGTCGGGATTCTCGGATTTTTCGTGTTGCTAGCCCTGCTCGCCGCTGGAAGTTGCTTCTACATCGCCTACCGGGTCAAGCAGCGGGCCCACGAGTTTTCGCAATCCATGGGTGGGGACGTGAAACCCTATACGGGCAAGCGCCAGCCTTGCGCCATGCTGTCCACCAGCGAAGCGTCGTCTGCTCTGGGCCAGACCGTCGCGTCGGTAGAACAGCGCGGCACTTCGGCTTGTGAATATAGCTACGGCCCCAACGGACAGCACTTCGATGTCGAATACACCTGGCAGGGCGGCGGCATTACCATGGGAATCGCTCACAGCGCCATGAAGCACATTTCCGGCATGGAAACTTTCACGCCGGTGAACGGAATCGGCGATGAGGCCTTTCTCTCTCCAGGGAACTCGGCGCTCATGATGCGGAAGGGCGACGTCATGGTGAATATCGATCTTCGTGAATCCGGTGTCAGCGCCGACGCGGCCAAGAAGATGGCGAGCAAGATCTCCGACCGCCTGTGATGTGACTGCCGCCTATCACGAGCCACGTAGGGGCGGGCGCCCCCGCTCGCCCGGCGGAGCGAAGCTCCGCTGAGGTTCGCTGCCGGCCAACAAACCGCGAGCTGCGCTCGCCGCCCGGACGAGAGCGTCCGGGCCTACGTGGACCGTGGAGCTGATTCACAGAGCCAACTGCCCGGTTTCCAGATACTAGGAGTACATGTACCGATGGCCCCGCGGCCATGACCCGACACCACGTGGTTTCGACGCCTTTTCCCTGTGACAATTGAGCAATGAAGCCTTTCTGGACGAGAATGCTGGTCGCGACCGTCGCGCTTGCATTGGCGCTGGCTGGTGCGAGTTGTGGCGGAGGGGCAGCCAGCTCAACCCTCTCAGCTGGTGGCAGCAACGGCTCAAGCGGCAGCGGTAGCGGGTCGGGTAGTGGCAGTGGGAGCGGGTCCGGCAGCGGCTCGGGCGGCAGCGGCGGTGGGTCCGGCTCGGGCGGCGGCAGCACTCAGAGCGCATGCAGCGCCATGACCACCGGACAGGGCGCCAGTCTCAGCGGCTTTCGTCCCTTTGGCAGCGACAATCTCTGGAACAAGGATATTTCCGCCTCGCCCGTGGACGCGAACTCCGCTGCCATCATCAACTTCATCGGGTCAAGCGTCGGGATGCACGCCGACTTCGGATCCGGACTCTACCAGGGTTCAATCATCGGCATTCCGTACTCCGTGGTCAGCGGAACCCAGGCTCCGGTGAATGTGAACTTCACCGCGTATGGCTCCGAGAGCGATCCCGGGCCGATGCCGCTTCCCGCCGATGCACAGATAGAAGGTGGCCCGAACCCGACAGGCGGAGACCGCCACGTGCTGGTTCTCGACAACAGCAATTGCTTTCTTTACGAACTGTTCAGCGCCGTGCCCAACTCAAACGGGACCTGGAACGCGGATTCGGCCGCGGTTTGGGATCTGCTGAGTGACACTGACGCGCAACGTCCCTGGACATGGACGTCCGCCGATGCCGCCGGACTGCCGATTTTCCCCGGCCTGGTGCGGTATGACGAGGTGGCCGCAGGGCAAATTCAGCACGCCATCCGCGTCACCCTGCCCCAGAGCCGGGCCGCAGTCGTGCTGCCCGCGACCCATTGGGCGTCGAATTCCACCAGCCCGAATGCTCCGCCCATGGGCATGCGCCTGCGTTTAAAAGCCAGTTACAACATTTCGGGCTTTTCTGCCAACCTACAGGTAATTCTCTCTGCCATGAAAAAATACGGCCTGATCATGGCTGACAACGGCAGCCCGATGTATATCAGCGGTGCGCCGGACAGCCGGTGGGACAACGACGATCTGCACAATCTCGGCCAGGTGCCCGCTTCAGCATTTGAAGTGGTGCAGATGAATCCGGTTTACACCGCTGCGACCGTTCCGCAAGGTTCTGCCCCGGCCGTCGCAGGCTTTACAGCAACCCCGACCAGCGTCAGCGCCGGCGGCAACGTAACTTTGTCCTGGGATCCGGGCAATGCCTCTTACGTGATCGTCTCGCCTCAGCCGGGAGCGGTGCGAGGAACCAGTGTGACCGTCCAGCCCTCCCAAACCACCACGTACACGCTCTACGCCACCAACCAGTACGGACGCACCAGCGCAACCGTCACGGTAAACGTCCAATAAAAATGTGGGCGCGAGCGCCCCGCTCGTGCAGGCAGCGGCACGCACCGTAGGCGTCCAGAAACCACGTGGGCGCAGCCGCCCCCGGCTGTCCGGTCGGGATGTTCCTGTATCACAAATAGCGGAAGCTTCGCTCAGCCGGGGAGCTGTCCCTACATGGTTCGTGCCGCTTACCCCACGAGCGGGGACGCTCGCGCCCACATTGTTAGAAGAGTTTTTCCTGACGCCGCAGATTGCCGAATGACCCGATATTCGCCAGCGCGAAATTAAAGCGGAACTGATTTTCGTTGCGAACCGACCCCAGATTAAACCGGCGATACTCCACGCTGAAGCCACAGCAATCCCAGTTGTAGGCGGTTTGAATCGCCGCGTACTGCAGAACCCCAAGGTTCGCGTCAAAGCCCAGGTTGGTGGCGCCGCTGAACCCGCGCCGGTTCGGTTGTCCATAGCCAAACAACAGCCGGAACTGATCGAATGCCTGCTGCCCCGTAGGCGTAGGGGTGGCGGTGGGCGCTTGCAGAAAGGCGGATCCGCCGCCAATCGTGTACGAGCCATAGCGATAGTTCAGAAAGATCGTACTGGCATTGATCCGGCTCTTCTGAAAGTCGTAGTCGATATCCCATTCCGCCTCAGTCCGGTTTGTGGCCTGGAATTTAAGTCTCGAGATCAGGGGAGAGAGCCGACGCGCGTCGGTGAGGAAGGCGATGGCGGTGAGGTCAACCGTGGTGGTAAATACATTCCGCTGTCCCGGGATCAGGGCTCCTCCAAACGTCGGATCAAGGAAGTATTTCTGAGCCAGCTCCCAGGTGAGAACTTCCCGCACCTGCGGCTCCTGCCGGCAGGGAATTTCGCCCGCTTCCGCCGGTCGGTCCCAGGGGATCGTACTGGGCACCGCAGGCCGCCCAATCACCAGAGAAGCCATGCCGGTCGCATCGCAATCCGTCTTCGTGGATGTCCGTTTCGCATAGAGCCGGTTGATGACCCCATATTCGACTTCATTGGTATTGCTCAGGATGTCGCGATCGTCAAAACGCAGAATCTGGGCAAAGTTATCCACCCCGGTGACGTATCGATAAATCACGCGCGGCTCGATGACGTGCTTCCATTTGCGTCCCCACAATTCGCGGTCATAAACCCGTTCCAGAGCCGGCGGACGAATTTCCACCGTCCCCTCGAGCGCCTTCCGGTTGATGACGTCGCTTTCAGCCACTCCTACGCCGCCGCTGCTGGGGACCAGTTGCTGCGTGTAAAAAGTCTCGCGCAAAGAAAGTTCGGGACGCACGGACCAACCGTGCAGCACCAGTGGCAGCGACAGGGTCGGCAGCAGATCAAAACGTCCCACCAGGTTGGCGGTGGAAAAAAACTGGGCACAAGTCTGGGTCGCCTCATTCACGGTGCTGCACTCTCGTCTGGAAACGCCGCCGGCGGCGGCATCATAGGACCAGTAGAAAGGCGAGTGTCCGATTTCACGGTCCACGCTGGAGCTTTCAAGCGTGGGGGCGTGCAAAATGGTGACAACATCCCCCGGAGTCGTACTCTCAAAGTTCTGGTAGCGCTGCGCCGAGCCGTTGTAAAAGAAGCCGTTCGTGGCGTTGGAGAGGAATGCCTCCGATTTAACCTCTGAGTTCACCGCCTGGCTGAAGACGTCGTTAAACGCGAGGCGAAAAACAAAAGAACTCAGATAATCGATGCTGGCAACCCCGCGGAAGTTATGCCCGAAGGTATCTTCCGTGTTGAGCCGTACTTCGTGGCCGCCCTGGTCCACCACGGGTTGGCCAATGCCACGATCAAATACTCCAAAGTAGTTCAGGTCCAAATATGCTTTTTCATTCGGCCGGGCGCGAAATTCCAGCTGCGGCGCCCAACCCCGGCGGGTGAAATATTGGGCGCCGGCGGTCAGGTCCATGCTGCGGCTGATGGCCCAGAACACGGCGTCCCCCAGCACGGTTCCTTTGATGGAAGAGGTCCCGACATTAGGAATCAGGATGCCGCTCTGCCTCGGCTCGCGCTCCACGGGATGAGTGGCAAAGGGAAAATAAAATACCGGCACTCCCTTGATCCGGAAAGTGCTGTGGTAAATAGTGGCGTTGCCACCCACTTCCACTACGATTTTGTGCGCATTGAACTCCCACTTGGGACGGGGCAGCTCACAGGTGGTGATGGTCCCGTTATAAACCACGTAATGGTCAGGACCGGTCTTCTCCACCACTTCACCGGTAAACGCAAAGGGATTGCTGGAGGTCAAAATCATCCGCTTCTCCCGCAACTGCATGCCGGTTGTCCCCACGACATGCTCGAAGCGGCCGGATTCGCTCCGGATGTTGTAGGTGGCGCGCGTGGCTTCAACGTGCTCGTCATTAGGACCGCCATTGAGCACCACGTGACCCTCCGCGATCGACTGGCCGGTTTCCGAGTTGTAATCCACCGAATCGGCGTACAGGATATATGTGCCGTAGTGGATTTCCACCTGTCCGCGCAGCTTGTACACGACGCCGTCTTTTTCCTGCTGTAAAGCCCGTATGGTCACTTCCTCCTCGCGCACCGCGGAAGGCGCAGCGGGAAGCGTATTCGTCTTTTCAGACTCAGGAGGCTTTGACGCGGAAAGCAACTGGCTGGTAACTACTGGCGGAGTGAGTAGAAGATGACAAACAAACGCCGCCGTGATAAGGAATCGAGTGCGGGATGTCATCGCAAGCGGACAAAACCCCTGGTGAGCGAATCCACGGTGGGGTAAGGTGACGTTAGCACGATGGCAGCCTGGGTAGCAAAGCGCCAGGCATTCGGGAAGGGCTCAGTTCGAGCGCTCTTGAAGCAATTTGCGGTTGCCAGAGTTCCTTCAAGTGCGCGCGAGATGCAACCAGGCTGGAGTTTTCAGGATCACGTCAGAACAAGAATTTGCTGACACGTATTTTTTCTTGCGGGACCAGTTCATATTTGGCCGCTGTGCAGCCCTTCTGCCGAAAGCTTGCCAGGATTCAAACGTTCCTTCATGAAGCCAAGATTTGAACCCGACGTTCAGACTGGTGCGAACCAGGACCTCTCGTCCAATTTAATTGATCCTGAAGCATACGATGCCAGCGAACAGGAATTTGCCGCCAGCCTCGAGCCCTCGATTTCCACGGCCCGTCAGAGGTTCATCGTCGAAGACCGAGCGATTGAGCCGGTGAAAATAGCCGCGGCTCCCCTGGAAGCGGAAGCCGCAGAAGCACCACAGGTTTCAGCGACTGCACCCCAGGCCCGGCCGGTCGCGCCCGAGGATCCTGATGCCTGGCGCAGCGAAGTGGCCGCGCGTTTGAGCCACTATCGCGCGCGACGGCGTCCGCGCGAGCCCCGCTATCCTTCGTTGCAATTGAAATTCGAGCCGGAGCCGAATCCCGCTCCAGCTGCGATTCCAGCCGCTGAGCCCTGGGCGCCCGCGATGCGGGAAGCCTGGGACGACGAGCCGGCGCCCACTCCTGCTCCCGTTACTCCCCGCATCACTCTCGCTGAAACGGTGTATCCCAGAGTTCTGCCCTCGCCAACGACGGAAATGACCGCCAAAGTCATCGAGTTTGCCAGCTATAATCCGGCGCCCCGGGCGATTGACGAACTGGCTGAGCCGGTATTTGATCGCCCTCGAATCATCGAGGCCCCTGAACTCGCTCCCCCTCCGCCCGCTCTCGGCGGCATTCTCATCGAACCGGTCGAGGAGCCCGCGAATGAGAGGCGTCCCGGATTCGAGATTCCGTTACAGGCTGCGCCCATGACGCGGCGCATCATGGCTTCTGCCATCGATTTCGCGCTTGTTATTTCCGCATTCAGCGCTTTCGCCGGCATCTTTCTCCGCTTCGCGGCGGACCCGCCACCGCTGAGCAAGATTGTGACAATCGCGGCTGGTCTGATCGCGGCGTTTTGGTCCGCTTATCAATATCTGCTGCTGGTTTACAGCGGCAGCACGCCCGGCCTGAGGATGGCGAAGCTCGAACTGCACCGCTTTGACGGAAGTCCGGTCCCGCTCCGCGTTCGCCGCTGGCGTGTGCTTACCTCCATGCTCTCCGGTCTGTCGCTTGGTCTCGGTTACGCCTGGTGCTTCCTCGACGAAGACAAACTGTGCTGGCACGACCGCATCACCAGAACCTACACGGCCCCCAAAAAACTCGCCCCACCCGGATCCACGCCCCGACCGACACCACGATCCACGTAGGCCCGGACGCCCCCGTCCGGGCAGGTGAGCGAAGCTCACCAAGGGGTTCTCCTCGGACCAGCGCTTCTTCCCTCACCATCCCTTCTTCCCTCACGTCGAAAAACTGCCGAGCTTCGCTCCGCTGGGCGGGTGAGGGCACCCGCCCCTACGTGACCTGGGATGCTCTGCTAACATCGTTTCGTGACCTCGACTTCCCCCGTCCGCGTACGTTTCGCTCCCTCGCCAACCGGGCACCTGCACGTCGGCAATGCGCGCACCGCGCTCTTTAACTGGCTTTTCGCCCGCCAACAAGGCGGCACCATGGTGCTTCGCATCGAAGACACGGATGTCGAGCGTAGCGAAGCCCGTTTTGAAGACCAGCTCATCGCCGACCTCAAATGGATCGGCCTGGACTGGGACGAAGGGCCGGACCTGGGCGGGCCGTTTGCTCCCTATCGCCAGTCCGAGCGTCTGGAGATTTATCGCGAACACGCCGAACGCCTCATCGGCGACGGCAAAGCCTACTTGTGTTTCTGCAAGGAAGAAGATTTGCAGAAGGATCGCGAGCGCGCCCAGGCCGAGCATCGCCAGCCCATCTATTCGGGAAAATGCCGCACCCTCGATCCCGCGGAAGCCGCGCAACGCCGGGCCTCCGGGGAATCATGCGCCATCCGGCTGAGAATTCCTGAGCGCCCCATACGTTTTCACGACATTGTGCACGGTGAAGTCGAATTCTCGAATGAGGTGGTCAGCGATCCCATTATCCTGCGCTCCAACGGAATGCCGGTCTACAACTACGTCGTGGTGATTGACGATGCTCTGATGAAGATTACGCACGTCATCCGCGGCGATGACCACCTGTCGAATGCGCCAAAACAAGTCGCGCTCTACGAGGCCCTGGGCTGGCCCGTGCCGGAATTTGCCCATCTGTCCACGATTCTGGGCAGCGACCGGGAGCGGCTCTCCAAGCGGCACGGCGCCACTTCGATCGCCAACTTCCGCGACATGGGCGTGCTGCCCGAAGCGCTGGTAAATTATCTGGCGTTACTGGGATGGGCGCCCACCGGCGGCACTCGCGAAATCTTCAGCCCCGCGGAGTTGAAGGAAGCATTTTCGCTGGAGCGCGTGACGCCTTCAGCCGCCATATTCGACATGGAAAAGCTGTACTGGCTGAACCGGCATTACGTCAAGCATTGCCCGCTGGGAAATCTCACCGCGCTGGCCGCATGGTTTCTTTCGAAAGCCGGTTACATCCAGGTTAAAGACGGAAAGTGGCTGAGCGCCGACCCGATTCCGCTCATCCAGCTTGACGAAGAAGTGCGAGCGTGGCTGGCCAGAGTCACGGAATTGCTGGCGCCATCGGTGGACCGGTTGGATCAGCTCCCCGAACGCGCCGCCCTCATCTTTAACTATGACGCGGCCGCGGCCCTCGCTGCGCCCGACAATGCCGCCGTGCTCGCCTCGCCCAATGCCGATGCTGTGCTGGGAAGATTTACCGTCAAGATTCTGGAAGACGAATCTGCCACCGATGCACAACTCACTGCGGAGCGGTTCAAGCTCATCGTGAACGAAGTGAAAGCCGAAACCGGGGCGAAGGGAAAAGAGCTGTTTCATCCCATCCGCATCGTAATCACCGGTTCGCACTCCGGACCTGAATTCGACAAACTGGTTCCCATCCTCGAAGAAGGCAGCCGGCTGACTTTGCCAAAGCACGTGCTGAACGTGCGTGAGCGCGTGACAGAATTTGCCAGAGCGCGGTCCCGGCCTTCGTAGCGCCGGCATCCTGCCGGCTGTCCCGAGGGCGTCGCGCCCTCGGTCTGTTGGCTCACCGCCGCACCGTCGAGACGCCCCCACGACAGTCGCCGGGGAGGCGGCGTTACGCCCGACTTCCGTGCTATCGTCCTTCACATGACTCGGCGTGTCGCAGTCCTGCTCATCCTTCTTGCCTCGGTTCTGCCCGCCCCGGCCAGGGACAAATATCAACACCCCGGCCCCATCCATCTTGACCGCGGCGGTGAAAAATGGGCTGAGAAGACGCTGCACAAGCTCTCGCTGGAAGAAAAAGTCGGACAGCTCTTCATGGTCTGGGTTCGCGCCGAATTTCTCAACGTCAACAGCCCCGAATATCTTCAGCTGCGCGACACCATGCGCAAGTATCACGTCGGCTCATTCGCCATGACCGTGCGTTGGGAGCCGCCATTCCTCTATCGCAATCAACCCTACGAGGCAGCCGAGCTGCTCAATCGTTTGCAAAAAGATTCCAAACTGCCGCTGCTGATCGCGGCTGATTTCGAGCGCGGCGTTACCATGCGACTGCACGGCGCAACCACCTTTCCGCACGCCATGGCGTTCGGAGCTGCCGGAAAAACAGATTACGCCGAAGCCTTCGGACGCATCACGGCACAGGAATCTCGCGCTATCGGAGTGCACTGGAACTTCTTTCCCGATGCCGACGTAAACTCCAATCCCGCGAACCCAATCATCAACACGCGTTCTTTCGGAGAAGATCCCGAACAAGTCGGAGATCTCGCAGCTGCGTACATCCGGGGATCGCGCGCCAATGGAATGATGACCACGGCAAAGCATTTTCCCGGCCACGGCGACACCGCCACCGATTCTCATCTCAGCCTTGCCCAGGTCACTGGAGATCGCGCCCGGCTGGGCGCAGTAGAGCTGGCGCCCTTCCGCAAGGCAATCGCAGCCGGCGTCGATGCCGTGATGGTGGCGCACGTGACCGTTCCCGCGCTCGAGCCTGATCCAAATCGCGTCGCCACGACCTCGCCCGCGATTGTCACCGATCTGCTCAGGCACCAGCTGGGCTTCCCGGGCATCGTGGTCACCGACGCGCTCGATATGGCCGGCCTCACTCGCCTCTACTCCGCCAATATCGGTCGTGCCGCCGTCGAAGCCTTTAAAGCCGGCAATGACCTGTTGCTTATTCCGGCCGACCTCGAGGCTTCGTACAATGCCGTTCTCGAGGCCGCCCGCAGCGGCGAAATCCCCGCCGCGCAGCTCGATGCCTCCGTCCTTAAGTTGCTGAAAGCAAAGGCCTCGCTAGGACTGCACCAAGCCCGCTTGGTGGACATCGATGCGCTGCCCGATGTGGTTGGCAAACCGGAAAATCTGGCCATGGGCCAGCAGATTTCCGACGCCGCCGTAACCCTCGTCCGCGATAACGGCAAGCTCCTGCCCCTTAAACAATCGGGAACTACTCGCGACGGACTTCCGTACCAACATGTGGAAGAGGTGCGCAACGGACTGGTGGCGCTGGTGCTGTCTGAAGATGTGCGGACCGAATCCGGCCGCGCGCTGGAACGCGCCATCAAAGCCCGCGTAAGCGATGCCAATGTGATTTATGTGGATCCCCGGAGCGCTGCCGCGATGAAGCCCGCGATCCTGAACGCGGTCGATGAAGCCCAGGCAGTGATTGCGGCAATCTACGTAGTGCCTACCGCCGGCAAAGCCATGAAGAGTGTGAACGGCGTAACCAACTCGGTCGCCCTCAACGATGCCAGCGGCGCGTTGTTGCAGGCCGTTCTCGAACATGCGGCGCAGAAAACCGTGGTGGCCGCCATGGGAAATCCATATGTGGCGCAGGATTTTCCTGCCATACAGAATTATCTATGCACTTTTTCCAACGCCGGCGTCTCCGAAATCAGCGCCGTGAAAGCTCTGTTCGGTGAGATCGAAATTCGCGGCCGTCTGCCGGTCAGCATTCCCAATATCGCGCAACGCGGCGCCGGGATCGAGCGGCCGCCACAACGCGCAGAAGAAGGATCGCAACATGGGCACACTCAAGCAGCTCAACCGTAATTCGCGTCTCATCCTTACCATGGCTTTCGGCACCCTGCTGGCGCTCCCCGGCTGCAGCGTGAATGTGAAGAAAGACAGCCAGGGAAAAGAGAAAAATGTGGACATCGAGACGCCCGTCGGCGCACTTCGCGTTACCCAGGACGCTGATGTTCGCGACATCGGCCTTCCCCTTTACCCGGGCGCACGCCGCAAGGAGAAAGGCGATGGCGACGGCGATCAAACTGGCGCCCACGTCAATATTTCCACTAGCCTGTTCGGAGTCAGAGTCGTGGCCCTCGAATTCCTGTCCGATGATCCACCCGAAAAGCTCATTCCCTACTACACAGACCAGCTTAAAAAATACGGCCCCGTCTTGGAGTGTCACACGGGCAAGAATCACATGAGCGCAAGCATCGATCATGACGACGATTCCAGCGACTCCAAACAACTGAAGTGCGAAAACGATCAGAATGGCAAGACCGTGGAACTCAAAGCAGGCACCCGGCAAAATCAACACATCGTTTCGATCAAGAACGCCGATGACGGCAAAGGCTCTGACTTCGGCCTGGTCTACGTTGTGGTGCGTAATGGCAAAGACACGATTTGATTGAAGATTTCAGATTGCAACCCAGACGGGCAAATCCGGAGACTTCAATCCGAGATCTCAGAACTCAGATCTGAGAACTGAATCTAAATCTGAATCGAGATAAGAATCTGAATCTGAAATCTGATTTGAGATCAGAATCTGAGATAAGAATCCGAATCTGGGTTCCCTTGCCTCTGCTCGCTACCCTGCTGTAACTTGAAAGTCAGTGGAGTATCCCTGTCATCAATGTGGTACAGCCGTGGAACAAGGGACGGCCTTCTGTCCGCAATGCCGCGCGCCGCAAATCAGGGTGAATGTCCCGGAAACTTCGGCGCCAACCACTATCGGTTCTGATTCGGTTGATCGAATGCTCCCGGGTTATTTCGCTACCCCGCTCACCGGCCGGATCGAATGGTCGCAGGCTTTGCCAGCCACCGCGATGGCTGGGTTGATCGCGTCCGTGCTGATGATGACTCCGCTTGCCGCCTTCGGTTTAGGAATGTTGATTGGCGGTAGTTTATCCGTGGTCTTTTACCGCCGCCGGATTCCGGTGGCCAACATCACGCCCTGGATGGGAGTTCGTCTGGGCATGGTGAGCGGAATTCTGGGCGGCGCCATTTTCGTGGCCTTACTCGCGCTCGGAACCACACTGTTTCACGCGTGGGATAACATTCGCGCCCGGCTTATCGAAGTGGTTGAGCAAGCCGCACTCCGCAATCCAGACCCGCAGGCCCAGCAAGCCCTGGAATTCTTCAAATCTTCCCAGGGCATCGAAGTTCTCTTGGTTACTGCCTTGATCGGAACTCTGGTCGCCTTCGTAGTCTTCTCCGGACTGGGCGGCGCAGTCGGCGCGGCGCTAACCCGCCGCAAAGAACATCTCTAGATTTTTTCTTTGCGTCCTTCGTGTCCTTTGCGGTTAAGTTCTTTCTTCTGAAAGTTCAATCGCGGTCGCAGCTCGCCGGAAGTTGCGCCCCGCCCGAAGGAAGGTTATAGTCACCCTCTCCGGAGGGCGCCATGAAGCATCTCCTCAACTGGGCTTTGAGCGCGTTGGCGGTGTGGATCGTGGCCAAGGTGGTTCCGGGTTTTCACGTCAACGGACCCCTGGCAGCATTGATCGCGGCTTTGGTGATCGGCTTCGTAAACGCCACCCTCGGCGTATTCCTCAAGATTGTGACTTTTCCTCTCGTCCTGCTCACTCTGGGATTGTTCTGGCTGGTGATCAACGCGGCCATGATTGAGCTTGCTTCCGCCATCGTGCCCGGCTTCCACGTGGATACCTTCGGAGCCGCATTTGTCGGCGCGATCGTGCTCGCGCTGGTCAACATGTTCTTCCGCTGGCTGGCAGGAAGCGGAAGAGGCGGGAATTAATCCACCTGCCGTGCCGAAAAATCGCACGCCACCCGGAAGCCATAATCCGCATAACGAAATTCCGGCGGAATGCTGGAGCGGGCCGCGCACCGGCTCACTTTGACGTGATGGCGCCACGACCCGCCTCGCGAAGCCCGTCGCTCACCCTGCGGCGGACCGTCCGGGTTCCGCTCCGGAGATTCGGCATAATAGCTCGCCTGAAACCAGTCGCTGCACCACTCATGTACATTTTCACAGATGTCGTAAAGCCCTAGCCCGTTCGGAGCGTATCTCGCCACGGCCTCGGGACCGTTCTTCCAGCGCTTCTCGTAGTCGGGTAAGGACTGCGGTGCGGCGTCTCCCCAGGGATAAAGTTTTTTTTCGACGCCGCCTCGTGCCGCTCGCTCCCACTCCGCCTCGGATGGCAGCCTGTAATTCCGTCCCGTGCCCAGCCGAAGCCACTCGCAGTATTGAACCGCGTCAAGCCATGAGACCGCGACCACCGGCTGGTCAGGAAGATTGAAGCCTGGCTTATCGCAAAACGGCGCGGCCCCATATCCGGTTGCGCGGACGAACTCGCCGTAACTGGCATTGGTGACGGCGCAGCTGGCCAACTGAAACTCGTCTACCCAGACCCGATGGATGGGACGTTCGTTGTCCTGGCCGCTCTCGGAACCCATCCAGAACCATCCAGCGGGAATCGAAACAAGCTGCGATTCGGCCGGCGATGGTTGGGCAAACTGGCGGGGCTGAGATCTCATGGCTTTTAGACCGCCGAGGATCGGAAAATCTCTTCCTCAGGGAAGGGAAAACCAAGGCCCAACCCTACCCGGCGTCGGAGAATATTTTGTATGTAACACATTATAAAAGACATAACTGAGCCCATGGATGGTCTCAAAAGTGCTTTCTATAGTCTCAGGCAAGCTCAAACTACCGGGATGAGTATAAATACTATGAAGACAATCCTGAAAGTCCTGATCGCCAATCTGGTGCTGTTGACCCTGGGATTCGCTCAGGAACCCCAGCGCGCAGTAGTCTCGAAGCCGACGATAGCCGAGGCCGGAGTCTCCACCGATCAGACCATTGTCACGGGCTCGGAACAGCGGCCTGCGCCAGCGATCGAGCCTAAGGCACTGCCGCTCATGAATCCATCTCTGGGAGAGATTGCGCGCAAAGCGCGGGCCGCTCACGCCGCCGCTCCGAAGGCTCAAATGGTGGTCGCGGATGACGCTCCGCCGAAAGAGTAAAGGTTCTTGTGTGGCGCGGCACCCCGCCCGTGCGCCCCTGTAAAATCACTCCGCACTTATTCCGATAACATGCTGCCTGGTTGTGAACGCTCGCGCGGCTCCCTTGTGGATACACTGTTTCTACGCCGGAAATTGGGAGCGCATGACAACCTCGCCAAAGTCGTCAACCCCGTGGGCGATTCTTCACCAGCGTTGCCCCCGGTGCCGCAAGGGGAGAATTTTCGCTTACTCCATCTTTCGGGGCTTCCCGAAAATGTGCCAGCGCTGTTCGATCTGCGATCTCAGGTTCCAGCGGGAAGAAGGTTATTTCCTGGGCGCGATGTACATCAGCTTTGGCTTGGCGCTGGCGATCATCGCGCTGCTTGCCGCAATCCTGTGGGCGGTTACAGGCTGGTGGATCAACAAAGACGTAATCTGGGCGGTGGTATTGTTTGTGCCCCTGGCTCCAAGCATTTCGCTTTTTTCCCGCGTCCTATGGATCTATCTTGACCAGGCTTTCGATCCGGAACCCCCGGGGCTGGGGAAAATCCACGACTGAAGCATTCGCGGCGATCAGCGCACTTCTGCGAGTTGCGTACGCAGCTTATGAGTCGCGCGGAACAAGGTGTTCTTGATCGTGCCTTCCGTCGTGTTCAACATTCCGGCGACGGTGCGAAGCCTCATACCGTGGTAGTGCTTGAGTTCGAACACCATGCGCTCGCGAGGCGAGAGCCGGCCCAGGGCACGAATGATGGTTTGTTGCAGTTCGCGTCCGGCAAAGCTTCGCTCCGGGCTGGCCGCCGGGCTGTGATCCGGCACCCGGTCCAGCAAATCTTCCTGCTCGCCATCCGGAGACATCGTCGTATTCAAGTCTCGCCCGCGAGAATGCTTCTTGCGCAGGTGATCGAGGCACAGGTTGGTGACGATGCGATAAATCCAAGTATAGAAAGAGCACTCGAAGCGGAAGCGCGCAAGATTGATGTAGGCCCGTAAAAATGCTTCCTGATAAATGTCCTGTCCATCCTCGGGCGACCCGGTGAGATGGATGGCCAGCCGCAAGACAGCGCGGTCATACTGGCGAACCAGTTCCTCGAAAGCCGCAGTGTTGCCCTGCTGCGCCTCGCGGATCAACGCGGAATCATCGACCCTGATCGGCTGCATCGCGCCCGCCGGACTGACGGGAGCGAGCGCCGGGCGCTTCAGGTATGGCGTCTCACGAATTTTGGTGATCTCAGGCACGCTGATCTCCGTTTATCCGACGAACTTGTAACCGGTACCGTGGACCGTGAGGATGAAGCGAGGGTCTTCGGGCCTCGGCTCAACCTTCTGCCTCAGGCGAACGATGTGCGCGTCCACGGTGCGGGTTGTGGGGAAGCGGTCATACCCCCACACATCCTCGAGCAGGCGATCGCGGCTCAGAGTCTCGCCGGGATGGCAAAGGAAATATTTCAACAGCTCGAATTCCTTGGAGGAAAAATCCATCTCCTTGCCGCTGCGGGAGACCTGGCAACTTTTCAGATTCACTTCCACTTCGCCAAATGAATAGCGATCCTGCTCCCTGGGCACGGTCTTGGCCCGGCGGAGAACGGCTTTCACCCGCGCCAGCAGTTCGCGGATCGAGAACGGCTTGGTCACGTAATCATCCGCTCCCAGTTCGAGGCCCACCACTTTGTCCACTTCCTGGCCACGCGCCGTGAGCATGATGATCGGAACTGAAGGCCGCTTGGCTTTGAGCTGCTTGCAAACGTCAAGGCCGCTCATGCGTGGCATCATCACGTCGAGGATGACCAGGTCCGGAGCCTCTTTCAGCGCCCGTTCCAGCCCGGCCACGCCGTCCGGGGCCGTGATCACGTCGTATCCTTCGAATTCGAAGTTATCGCGCAATCCCGCCACCATGTTGGGCTCGTCTTCGACAATCAGGATTCTCGTCATGCCGTAATCCTTGCTCCATCTCGACGGGACGCCCGAAGGGCGGCTGTCCGCGTGTAGTTCCTGCTTAAGCCGAAACCCCTGTATCGCTGTCCCGCACCGCCTTGACCGGCAACTCGATGGTGAACTTACTGCCCTGGCCTGGAGTGCTGTCCACCAGCACCTCGCCGCCATGGGCAGTCACAATGTGCCGCACCAGGGAAAGGCCGAGGCCGCTTCCTTTCGTGTTGTGCACCAGGGGATCTCCCACGCGATAGAATTTTTCAAAAATCTTCTGCTGCTCCTGATGCGGAATTCCAATGCCCTGGTCCACGACTTCAAGCTTCACCGATCCGTTATCGCGATAGAGACTCACGCCGATAAACTTTCTATCCTGCGAATACTTGAGCGCGTTGTTCACCAGGTTGAGCAACGACCGGGCCATGGCTTCGCGATCCACTCGCATCGGCGGCACTTCATCGATCTTCTCTTCGAACTGAAAGCCGTTTTGCTCCAGCTGGTAGCGATAGGAGTCGAGCGTGTTGTGCACCAGCTCCTTCATGTCGGTCTCGCGGAAGTCATATTCCTTGCGTCCAGCCTCGATACGCGAGAAGTCAAGAATGTTATTGATCAACGACGTTAACCGCTCGCTCTCCTTGCGGATGATGCGGTAGTACTCCTGATGCTTTTCGGGAGTCGTAAGCCGCCCCATTTCCAGGGTCTCGGCGTACAGGCGTATCAACGAGAGCGGGGTGCGCAATTCGTGCGAAACGTTGGAGACGAAATCGGACTTCAGCCGGGCCAGCGCCATTTCCTTGGTGACGCTGCGATAGGTCAGCGCAATTCCCCCCGCCAGCACCAGCGAAAGCGCAGCCAGGCTAAGGAAGCTGATGCGTGCGAAGCGCTGCCCAATGGCCGCCAGCGTGGTGCCTCGCAGCTTGATCGCCAGGGTCAATCCCTGGAAGTCGCCCTCGAGGTTGCGCTCGACTTCGGGCATGCCGCCGTCCCAGCCACTCGATTGGGCAAGCGCCGTGGATTCGTATTTGCCGCGCAGCATCATGACCGCGTGATTCTTGTCGGTCTGAGCGTCATTCACGTTGCGGGTAATCACGTCATCCAGCATTTCGGGAAAAAAATGGTCTTTCAAGTAGTCGGCGTCGAGAGCTACGCCTGCGATCGCCACCGAGCCTTTCTTTTCCTCTTTCACCGCAAACAGTGCAGTTGCCTGATAGACCCGCTTGTCGCCACGCGGCACCCATTCCGACTCGAAAATGTAGGGCATCCCCTTCTTCTCGTTGCGCACCAGCTTTTCGGACATCTCGGCGAAATCCATCTTCAACCAGCCTTCAAACATCTTGTCCAGATAGCTGGCCTCATCGCGAAATGCTCCATCCTTCGCCAGTCGGTCCGACTGGGAACGAAAAACCATTCCGGTCTCGGGGGAGTACACGAAAATGTGGGCGGCGTAGGGATAGGCCGCCAGAACCTTGTCCAGACTCGGCCCGCACGTCTCGCTGGGCACGGGGAGATCGGCGCGAACGTCGTCCACCAGTTCGTTAGCCTTGTGGTTAATCTGTTTTTCCGATATGGCCAGTACCTGGCTGAAGTCGCGCTGGATCGCGGCTTCGACGGCGCGGTCGCGCTGGATGTGCAGCACGTGCCATGCGCTCAGAATCACCAAAGCGGCGGCGGGCAATATAACCGCTAGCTCCAACGTCAGGAGCAACCGGGTTTTCTCGTTCCGCCCTGTGGTTTTCATTCTGAGTCCCATCCCGCCTGGTTTCGCTCGCTTCGGTTTCGCTGATACACAACATAGTCACTGGGAGCCGAGACGGTGTCAATCGGGGGTAAAAATACGTAAAAAGTTGTGAATTGATTGACCAGGAAGGTTCACTTCGAAAAGCGGCCACGGATCTGCGCGGATTTACACGGATAAACAGCGAAAAGAAAAAGAGAAAAAAAGAAGGCTTCAACCCGTGGGGATCCGTGAAATCCGTGGCTGGTTCCGGGTTCTGCGGGTTGGCGCTAAGGCAGTCTGAAATCCACCGTAACAAAAGTCTCGGCTTCGACGGCGCGGCCGTTGATCAGGTAGGGCTGATAGCGCCACTGCTTCACGGCCCGATACGCGGCCTGGCCAAGCAGGAATGATCCGCGAACCAGCTTCAGGTCCTGGATGCTGCCGTCCCGTCCGATCCATGCCTGCAACACCACCGGACCTTGCAGCCGGGCCTTCACCGCCTGTTCGGGATAGCTCGGCAGAACTTTCTGCAGCAGTAGCCTGCGGGAAAGATCTTCGGATAGTGAAACGGGCTCAAGGGCGGCCAGCAAAGAAGGAGTAATCCGCGCCGCCACGCTGCGCATGCTCGTGCTCTGAACCGGCGTGGTCAGGCTTTCCGGGATGCGCACCGCCGTCGTCGCACCGGTCTGCTGGGGAATCGTCGCCTGAGCCTCGGCGCGTTGGGGTGCACGTGCCGGCGTGCTGGAGTCATTTTGAAAACCATCTCTCACCGGAGTGATGCGGATACGCCCTACCGCATGGCCGGGACGCTCGAATTCCGGATTGTCATTCTGAGCCGTCTGGACTGCGCCTGCCGGTTTCTCATCGCCACCAGGCCGGTGCAGCCATGCCTCCGTCCGCTCCAGGACGCGTCCGCAGATCGCAGCCACTGAACCGGTCGTACCCTGGCCGCGCAGCGGTTCGCTGAATACATAGCTGACGGAAAGAAACGCAATTGCAATCGCCAAGCCTGGCAGTACACGGCTTCGCGCTTTTTGCTGAAGGGTTGACGATGACGAAAAGCTTGGCTCGGGAGCGTGAAACAGGGTCTGCACCCGCGATCGATAAAGCAGGTCCTCGTCGAAAATGCTTTCAGCAGCAACCATCGGAGATGCCGTTTCCAAACGTCGCGGGGGAGGTGGGGAGGGCCAGGCGCGAAGGCGGGGCAAAGGATCCGCATTCTTGTTTTCTGAAATTCTATGTTCTGAAACCCGCCTTTCCGGAACTGCAGGCTCTGCGGGCTGACTGGTTCCGGCAATCGGCCGGGACACTGCACTCCTGGCGGCGCTGCTCTCCGCAGGCGCTTGACCCTGCCGGGGCAGCCAGGCTTTCATCTGCGCAAGAAATTGAGTACAAGTCAGCAAGGCATATTTAATTTGATCGGGCGCCAGCGGCCGGCTTAAAACCAGGTCGGCTCCCGCCTCGCGAGCAGCGGTCGCGGCCTCGGGATCGGCAATCGCCAGGGTAAAGGCTGAGTGGTTTGCCTTCAACTCGCGCACAGTTTTGAGCAGGAAGACAGCTTCCAGGCCCTCGTTCCAATCCGAAACTACGACATCGAAACTGCGGCTGGTAATCTTTTCCACCGCGCTGAAAATTTCCGTACACGGCTCGACTTCGAATTCGAGCTCTCTGAAGGCGTGGCTCAGAGCGCGCGAGGCCTCCTCGTCGGAGGAGAAAAGCAGGGAGTGTGGCCACATACCTAGTCAGACTAGTTTGCCCGCTTTGACGCGACAAGTTACGAAGTGCCTGAAATGCAGGCGAGGGGGGGACACGTAACCGCCGGGTTGGTTACCTGTCCCAAAGGACAAGTGCCGACGGTAACTGCGAGAATTCGCCGGGAAAAAAAGGTTGTGTGAAAGGGGGATCCCGCGGCCTTCAGGATCAGGTTCTGGAAGAAAGTGGCTAGATCTATTCCTTGCGGAATTGCCGGGCCACGGATTCGGGCAGGTCTTCTTCGAGCTTACCCGCGAGCCACTCCTGCAAGATGGCCAGATGCTCCGTCGGGATCATCAGGGAGCGCAGTCCGGCACGCCTCTTGGCGTCCAGCCAGCAAACCTCGGCTTCGATCGTCAAGCGAACGCGCTGGCCCGGCAGGCTAAAACCTACTCTTACCCGTGTCCCTGGCTGCAAAGCCGGAGATTGAGTAAGGGCCATTCCGCCCTCGCTGATATTTGCCAGCTCACAAGCGGCTTCCACGCCCATGGCAACGATAGTCGCGGAAATTTGGACCGGGCAGCGAAACGATCGTCTTCGCTCGCGCACAATTAATCCGAAAGCGGCTTTCAAGGTCCTGCCCACCGAGTGGGTGGAAAGAGGCTTCTCGATCAGGAAATTGGGCTGGGTTTCGAAGCGTGCCCCTCGCGCAGGATCGGTGATCGCAAAAGTCACGGCAGTCCGGTTCGATGGAGAAAGGCGCACCTGCCCCAGTATCTCGTCCGCCTGCAGCAATTCAAAATCAACGACTACAGCTTCAAATTTCTTGCGATTCAGAACACTGAGAGCCATGCCGACGTTAATGCACACTTCCGTCGCGATGGCGAAGCTTTGCATGCCCTCGGACAATTGCTGAATGGCGGCTGAGTCGGCGCTGACCAGAAGCACGCGACCCATGGAAACACTCGTGGCTGTAGAACTCATCGGCGCCCATACTCCTCGTGCCCGTGCTCGCGGAAGCCGCAATCGCTATCGAATAATTGTGCCTGAAACGAGGAGGGTGGCAGATTAATTTCCGCTGTCCGTCGGAAAACCGGAACGGCCCGGGGCTCTCATTAAAGAAGTCTCAAAAAAAGAGGGCTCAAAAGCGCGGGCCATTTTTATCCTGGGACAATCGAGGCGTGTGAAATCAAAAGCTGGCGCGACCGCACGAATCGCTCAATTCACCACGATTCGTTTCGGGAGCAAGCGGTTTCGCCCTCCGCGCCTGAATTCCGGAGCTTGCGGCGACGCATCGCCATGCGCCCGCAGATCGAAATGGGTGGTGTAATCTTCCGCAACAAAATCGTACTCTGCTATGTGGCGCCGCATTTCCGCCGCCGACTTTGAAATCCTGACAGGGCTCTCCGGAAGGATCACAGACTTCGCGCTGGATCGGGATAATGGGTTTGGCGACGAAGAAAGCGTATCCGACGATTGCGTCATCCCACGACTTGCCGGTTCAGCCTCAGGCTCTGCCGAAAGGCTGATCGAAGCGCGACCGCCCAGCAGGGCCATGGCAAAAATCAACAAGGCGGCAACTGTTGCCGCCGGCTTCCAATGCCGTCTCCAGCTCCGAATCGCCGCCTCGCGAACTTCCCTTCCGAAGGTTGATTGCTTTTGCCCTTCTCGCCATGGCATCGATGGTAATGGGTTGCTTTCCGGAGGCGTTCGCTGGAATGTAGGCAGGCCAGCTTTCTGTGCCGCGCCGTTCTGGTGCGATGCGATCACGCGTTGTCCCGCCTGGCTGGGGATAAATCCCAGGTAGCCAGCCTGAGGTACGACTGAGCTGTGCGCCGGTGCTTCCGTCGCCGCCGGCCGTGCGTGAGATACGCGCGCGGAGGTTTGGCCGTCCTCTATCGCAGGCGAGCTGAAATGTTGGGCGCCCTCAGTTTCATCGGCGGCCGTCTTGTGGACGCTCTGGAGCTGGAGCATGGCCTCGAAACTCTCCACGTTTGGCCCGCCGCCGGCGGCCAGCGCCGGTCCTGAAGATTGCAGGCTGGAAGGAACTGCCGCGGAAGTCATCACCAGAAGGCATTCATCGGCTGTGATCTCGCCCGGTCCGAACTTCCTGACGTGGAACCCGGCGGACTCAAGCCCTTCGGCAATGCCCAGGGAAACAGGCTCAATGCGCGTGATGTAAATGAGGGAAGGCATGGCTCTAGCCTGGAGAGCCAGCGCAATCGGGCTGCCAATCCCGGTTTCAGAGCCCTGCGCAACCAATTCAAAAAAGACGAAATAGGGAGAAGTAGAATCGCCCGCGAATTTCTTTGCACCGAATGTGTACAAAACTTTGCAGCAATGTGCGCATTCCGTGGCTCCCGCCGTGCCCGACGGGCCTGGAGACTAGCCTCCGATATCGTTAGTCACGACGTCATTGAGCCTCGAAAGCGCGACCTTTTGCCGGCCGCTCTGATCGAAATTTGAGGGATCCAGCCAGCGCTCGAAACTTGCCTTCCGCAGCGGCCATTCAGAATCGAGCATGGAGAACCAGGCAGTATCGCGATTTCGCCCCTTGACGATCATGTGCTGCCGGAAGATCCCCTCGAAGCTGAAACCAAAGCGCGGCGCGGCTTTGCGCGAGGGCGCGTTGAGAGCGTTGCATTTCCATTCGTAGCGGCGGTAGCCGAGATCTTCGAAAACGTGGCGCGCCATCAGGTACATCGCTTCGGTTGCGGCGATGGTTTGCTGAAGCCGCGGGGTGTACAAAATGTTGCCAACCTCAATCACCCGATGGTCCGGCTCGATGCGCATGTAGGAAGCGAATCCCACGGCATCTGCTGACGCAGAATCCACGATCGCGAAAAATAGAGGATCCTGCGATGCCGCAATTCGCCGCAGGTGCGTGTCGAAAGCGGCGCGATTGGGAAACGGACCTTCGAAGAGATATTGCCACAGCCGGTCGCCAGCCTCTCCCCGTGTTCCCTCCCAGAGAGCAGCGCCGTGTACGATGGGATCGAGCGGAGTCAACGTCACGGATCGCCCGCGCAACGTCGTTCTCTGCGGACGCCGGGCTGCAGAAGCATCGACCGGCAGTCCAGTTGGCATGGCAAAATTGTCATCGACCATCGAGTTCCTCCGGGCGAGCCGCTAAATTGAAACGACCGACGAAATCGGTAGTTCGTTAATCGGTATCGTTCAGGACTATATCGTGCGAGATTAGCAAAACTCTCGCGGCCGCATGCGAGCGTTCTCCCACGAAACAGCGACTCCTCGGCCCTTTACAAAAGTTTACGATCAGACTCACAACCAATCCAGCTTCCCGGCGTTCTCATCACTGGGAAGCAATTCGTTCCGCCCACGACGTTCATCACGCATTTTCACGTCTTTGAGAGAGGCCTGCCGTGCGTTTTAGATTGCATCATTTCGCCGCCGCTTGCGCGATCGCAACCCTGGTTTCCACTTCAGCGATGGGACAATCATCAGCCGCACCGGCAAAAGCCAGCGGGGCGTCGGGTTCCAAACCAGCCGCGACAA
This sequence comes from Terriglobia bacterium, assembly GCA_963814725.1. Classification (GTDB taxonomy): domain Bacteria; phylum Acidobacteriota; class Terriglobia; order Terriglobales; family Acidobacteriaceae; genus JAIQFF01. The sequence goes on along the minus strand of CAWFDY010000005.1, from coordinate 634,440 downwards.
CTGCAGCGACGGCTGCCAATTCCGGCGACCAGCCCCTCACCACCATGTCCGTCCAGGTCAAAGTGGTGAATGTACTGGCAACGGTTCGTGACAAACATGGAAAGATCGTGAACGGCCTGACCAAAGATGATTTCACTCTCACCGAGGACGGGCGCGCGCAGAACCTGAAATATTTTGCCCGTGAAACCGATCTCCCGCTCACTCTCGGCCTGCTGGTGGATACCAGCATGAGCCAGAGACGAGTGCTCGGCGAAGAGCGCGATGCCAGCCAGAGTTTTCTGGCGCAGGTGCTGCGCGAAGAGAAGGACAAGGCTTTTGTCATCCACTTCGACCGCGAAGTCGAACTGCTCCAGGACCTCACCTCGTCGCATGAGAATTTACGCGCCGCCCTGGAGTCGTTGCAGACCCCCGAGTTCACCCGCACCAGTGGAGGCAATTCGCCGGGCGGTCCGGGATCGGGCGGCAGCTCCGGACGTCATGGGGGCGGCACGCATCTCTACGACGCGGTTTTTCTCGCTTCCGATGAATTGATGGAAAAGCAGCAGGGCCGAAAAGCCGTGATCGTGCTCTCCGACGGTGTCGATATGGGCAGCCGGGAAACCCTGGAGTTAGCCATCACGTCGGCTCAAAAAGCCAACACCATCGTCTATTCCATCCTCTTCAAGGATGACGAGGCGTACGGGAATGGAGGCGGTTTTGGCCGGACCGGCATCAGTATCCCTGGCATGGGTGGACCGGGAATGGGCCGGGGCGGAATGGGCGGTCCTGGCCGCGGCGGTCGTCGCTATCCTGAGGAACACGCCGACGGAAAGAAAGTCCTTGAGCGCCTCTCCAGGGAAACCGGTGGACGCATGTTCGTGGTCTCCAAAAAAGAGCCGGTGAATCAAATCTATTCCGACATCCAGGAAGAGCTGCGCAATCAGTACAGCCTCGGCTACACCCCCGATCGAGAAGGTGCCGCTGACTCCGGATATCACAAAATACAGGTTGCTGCGACCAGAAAAGATCTCATCGTTCAGGCTCGAGACGGATATTACAGCGATAAATAATCGGCCCAAACCAGCGGAGTCATTTTCGTCGACGCATGCAAGCATTCATTACGAAGCAAAAGCGCTCACGAAAGAAATTCCAAGCCCCCGCGTGCGTCAGCCGCGGGGGATTTCCTTCGTGGACCTTTGTGTCCTTCGTGGTTAAAAGTTTTTGATCTACCCAAAGCGCGAGAGATGCTCTTTCATTCGTGTTATCCTACCGCGCGGTCGTGAACGCACACGCACCTAGCTATCTGATCTCGCGAGATCCGAATGATGCATGTCCTTGGAATCGACGTAGGCACCGGCGGAACTCGCGCCCTGATCGTAGACGAAGCGGGCCGCATCGTTGCCTCCGCTACCGAAGAACACGCACCCTTCGTTTCGCCTCGCATCGGTTGGGCTGAACAAAATCCGGAAGACTGGTGGCGGGCCTGCGGAATCGCGGTGCGGAAAGCACTGTCGGCGGGAGCACTGCGCCCCGACCAGATCGCCTGCGTCGGATTTTCCGGGCAGATGCACGGCGCCGTCATGCTCGATGATGCTGGCAAAGTTGTGCGACCCGCCCTCATCTGGTGCGACGTCCGCACCGAAAAACAATGCCATGAGCTCAACGAAAAAATAGGCTCGCAGAATCTCATCCGCCTGACCTGCAATCCTGCCCTGCCCAATTTCACGCTGACTAAATTCTTGTGGGTTCGTGAAAACGAACCGCAGAACTGGCAGCGTGTCCGCTCCGTAATGCTGCCCAAGGATTACGTCCGCTTCTGCCTCACCGGAGATCGCGCCACCGACATGGCCGACGCCTCGGGCACACTTCTGCTGGATGTTGCGCACCGCCGCTGGTCGAAGGAAATTCTGCAGGCCACGGGCATCGAAGAGTCGCTGCTGCCTCAGTTGTTCGAATCCCCAGAAATCTGCGGAAAAATTTCCGCGGCCGGAGCCGCAGCTACAGGCCTGAAGGCCGGCACTCCCGTCGTGGCCGGCGCGGGAGATCAGGCGGCGGGCGCCGTGGGCATGGGAATCGCCGCCCCCGGAGCCGTGAGCGCGACCATCGGAACATCCGGCGTGGTATTCGCCGCGACCGCTCGTCCGTCGCTTGACGCCAAGGGCAGGCTCCACACTTTTTGCCATGCTATCCCCGGCCGCTGGCACGTGATGGGAGTAACTCAAGCTGCGGGCTTGTCACTGCGCTGGTTCCGCGACAACTTTGGAGCGGGGGTGGCCGCCGCGAGTGATGCGCGCGATCCTTACGAACGTCTTACGGCCGAAGCCGCGCTTGCGCCTCCCGGATCCGATGGCCTGCTCTGGGCGCCCTATCTCATGGGCGAGCGCACGCCGCACCTCGATCCCAACGCCCGCGCAGCATTGATGGGTTTAACCGCCTCCCACACCCGCGGACACGTCGTCCGCGCCATCCTCGAAGGCGTGGCTTTCAGTTTGAAAGACTCGTTCACCCTGTTCGCGGAGATGGATGTGCCGGTAAAAAATATTCGCCTGGGTGGTGGAGGCGCGCGTTCGCCGTTGTGGCGGCAGATACAGGCCGACGTCTATGGACATGAAGTCGAGATCCTGGAAGCCGAGGAAGGCGCAGCTTACGGGGCAGCGATTCTGGCCGGAGTCGGAGCCAGGCTGTGGACGTCGGTAGACAACGCCTGCAATGAACTTGTGAAAGTGTCGCAACGCGTCGCGCCGCAACCCGCGGCCATCGAGAGCATGAAGAAAAACTATGCCGCCTACCGCCGCATGTATCCGGCAATTACGTCAGTCTTCGGAGCTTCACCGGCGGCGCAAAGCTGATCTCGAAGATCAGTCTTGATCCCGCCAGCGTCGTCGCATTCAGTCTTGTCCCTCAGTCTTTGTCCAGATACTCGTCCGGAACGTCATCCTCCGGCACTTCGTGAGTGTGTACTTCGCCTTCGTCTCCGGCATCTTCAACGCCCTTGATTACGCCGGCCTCGAACGAGTTGCCTTCTTCGAGCAGCTCATCCACACTCTCCGAATCCGCTCGCGAGTTGTTCGACAGCCCCTGCAAGTCTCCCGATTGGCCGCCCGACCGCGCCCTCAGTCCTTCGCGTCGAAATGCCGAAGTGACCACGGGGACCTCATCGCTGGCCCGGCGACGGGGAGAGCCCGTTTTCCGGGCAGTCTTTTTTGAGACAGTCTTTTTTCTAGCAGCCTTGTTTCGGGCAGTCCTGTTTCCGGCCGCGGTCTTCCTGGCAGGAGCGTTCTTTTTGGCCGGCGCTCTTTTCGGGCTAGCCTTCTTCTTTGCGGCCTTCTTCGCGGGCTTCTTCCTGGCGGCCGCTCGCGTCTTGGCTGATGTCAGCTTTTTTTGCGCTTTTTTCGCAGGCTTCGCCCGGTTTGATTTAGCTTTCTTCTTGCTTTTTTTCCTGTTAGCCATACGCGCAGTTTACCACCGGCCAGCCCGGTCGGCGCGCCGGAGCCGAAAGGTCCATCGGAGGGAAAGGCCGGGCCACCCCGCGCCGCACCCTGATTATCTCGGGAGTGCCTCATAGAGCGTGGCTTCCTTGCCGAGTGCTCTTTCAACTCAGGAGATCAATTGCCGGCCGGCACTCGGAGCAGGATGGTCAAGGGAGGAATATGCTCAGGCTTGATGTAGCGGTTCACCAGAAAACGCTGGCCGTCTTTTGCTACGTCATAGGTGAAAATGTCGGTGCTCGAAATCGGAGCGCGGCCATGAACCTGGAACAGCGGCGACGGTGTCCCGGTTGCGAAATTAGTATCCCCGCTCACCGAGACCGCCATCAACGTGCCGCTGGGAGAGATATAGAAAATCTCTTTGCCGTCTCCGCGCCAGCGCGGTTCCACTCCGCCGCCGCGTGATACCTGCCACTTTCCCGCAGCCTCGGGGAACGACGTCACGTAGATTTCCCAATTGCCGGACTCATCCGCTGCGTAGGCCACCCATTTCCCATCGGGAGAAATCTGCCCGTTGTTCGTGTTGCCTCGGCTGGTCAGAAACCGGGTTGGCTCTCCCTCAGTTGCGGGCAGAAGCTCCAGATGGTCGCCTGACGAAGTCTGGCGGGTGCACAAAATCTGCCGGTTATCCAAAGACCACGAGGTGGGAAGAAAGTCGTCCATCGTTGCCTTTGAGATGGCGAATCTTTTTTTCTCGCGTTCCAGCCCAGTCGCCGGCTTCAGGTACATATCCGTTCCGTCGGAAGCGGCCATGCGGTAGGCGATCATGCTCCCATCTCGCGACCACACGCCGACCACTTCTTCCGAGGGATCAAACGTGAAACGGGAGTTAGCCGCTTTGGTGGTGCTTTCGATCCATATATCCACATTGTTCGCCTTCAGGTCGCTGATATCCACGGCGACGCGGCTGCCGTCCGGAGAGAGAGTCGGATTTGCCATGACTCCGGGCTCGCCAATCCGGCTCAATTCCTTGCCCGACCGGTCCATCCAAGTCAGCGCGGATTGCGCTGCTCCAACGCCCGTGTTGTAGATCAATGTCCCATTCGGCGCAACGGCGAACGCCGACCAGTAAGTCGAAGGATGGAATCCGATTACATTCGCGACCACAGTCGTGCTGCCCGAAACTGTACCGGCTGACGGGTCGAAAGCAACGCTCACCAGTTGGCGCTGGTCATCGGCATAAAACAAATTGTGGGCATCGTAGCCAAAATTCGAATGGCAAAGTACAACCGGCTTTCTCTCCTTGCCTTGGAGGGAACTCAGGTAGATGCCGCTAACGCGGTCGTCTTTCAGGTTTCCGAAGTTTCCAGCCCAGAACAAGAAATGTTCGCCGTCGGGAAGAAAAAGCGGCCAGCGGTGTGATTGATCCTCGGCAGTCCTGATAGTGTCTGTGACTGGCGCCATTCCGGAGCCATCGCCATTGATGCGCTGCAGCGGGCTTTGAGCGTCCGGCGAATAAATAATCACATTCCTGCTTCCCCAGGTGCCGCCCCGTCCCGCAGGAGCAGAGGCGAGCACTTGCGGCGCTCCGCCCGCGAGCGACATTTTCTGCAGCTTGCCATTCGCGAAAAATCCAACATACGCGTCATCCGGCGACCAGAAGGGATAACTTGCACCCTGCGTTCCCGGCAACAGCGTGACTGTAGATGTGCCCACGCGCTGCACATAGAGCATGGGCAGGGCGGAGTTTTCTTCCGGCGACACAAACACCAGCATGGAGCCGTCGCGCGAAAGCGCCATGTGGCTGATGCTCATTTCATCCGGAACCGCGAGGGCGAACTGCATGAGAGTAGTCGGCTGAGGCCGCCGGGGCACAAACCACGTTGCCGCGGCAACCGCCACCAGCGCGAGCGCAGCTGCGAGCCAGCGCCAGGAGGATGTGCGGCCGGAAATCGCAGCCGCTCTCGCCACCGGACTTGATTCGGTTCCGGATAACGCACCCAGCGCAAACGACAGGTCCCGGGCTGACTGGAAGCGCTGGTCCGGACTCTTCTCCAGGCACCGCCGCACGATGCGCTCCAGCGTGGGAGAAATCATCCGGCTGGAACTGGCGAACTCAGGCGGGTCATCCTTTAGAACCGCCGTCATGGTTTCGGCGGCAGTGTCGCGCCGGAAAGCGCGTACACCGGAAAGCATTTCGTAGAGCACCCCGCCGAAGGCGAAGATGTCAGTTCGAGGGTCGGAGCCCTCGCCGCGCACCTGCTCCGGCGCCATGTAACTCGCCGTGCCCATGACCACGCCGGGCGCGGTGTGCTGCACATTGGTGAGGGTCAACTCGCTTGAATCCGGGCCCGCGTTTTGGGCCAGTTTCGCCAGGCCAAAATCCAGGATCTTGATGCGGCCGTCTCTGGTGACGAAAATATTTTCCGGTTTCAGATCGCGGTGAACAATGCCCTTCTCGTGTGCCGCCGCCAGCCCGTGGGCGATCTGCACTCCATACTCAATTGTTTTCCTCTGCGGCAGCGCGCCCCGATCGATGGTTGCACGCAGGCTTTCGCCCTCCAACAGTTCGGATACCAGGAATGGAGATCCCTCGTACTGGCCGATGTCATGAATGGCAAGAATGTTGGGATGGTTGAGGGCCGCCACTGCACGCGCCTCCTGCTCAAAGCGGCGGAGGTGGTCGGCGTCTCGGGCGAACGACCCTGGAAGAATCTTTAAAGCGACCTCGCGGCCCAGCCGGGTATCCGTCGCGCGGTACACCTCTCCCATGCCGCCTGCGCCCAGCGGAGACTGTATTTCGTAAGGACCGAGCTTCAAACCAGCGGTCAAGGCCATAAGTCGACACAATTATATGCCCATGCACTGGGTCGAAGGCGTAGGGCAGCCCCACCGCTCAACAGTCTCGCCGCCGTCATTCGCGTGTCCATCTCGCCGCGCGGGCCCTCAGACATTCTTGACGTCGCGCCCCGTACAGGTGCCCGGGCATTTCTCGGATCGGACTCATAGGTGAAGTTAGTTCCGGGGGATGTCCTCGCCGTGATTTATCCGTCAAAGCCTTTATAGAGTGGTAGGATGGCGCCCATCCTATCGGGCAAGTCGAGGGCGGACGGAGGCCAAAAATGGCAACGCTGGACTCTGCGCAGCTGGCAGTTTCAACCGCCCCAGTCACGAAGCTTGTGCCAAGGCACTCTGCCCTCGTCCGCGTGACGCACTGGATCACCACTCTCTGCTTTTTCGCCCTGCTCGTGAGCGGCATCGAAATTCTGATCTCGCACCCCCGCTTCTACTGGGGCGAGGCCGGTACCGACTTGACCACTCCGCTATTCCAACTGCCAATTCCTGCCTCAAGAAGATTGGTGCCGACGGGCTACGGGTACGTCCTGCCCGACCAGAACGGCTGGAGCCGCGCGTTGCACTTTGAAGCTGCCTGGATCGCGGTGCTGACCGGCTTGCTGTATGTGATTTACGGCCTGCTTACAGGGCATTTCCGGAAAGACCTGGTCCCCGGCAAGGCCGATTTCTCATGGCGGGCGCTTCTGGCCTCCTTCACAAAACCGCTGCGCTTCGAACGGCCGAGTGAGGCAGAGGCCTCTTCCTACAACCTGCTCCAGCGCCTCACCTACCTCTTCGTGATCTTCATTCTGTTCCCCTTGGTCATCTGGAGTGGCCTGGCGATGTCCCTCGCCTTTGCCTCCGCTCTTCCCTGGTCCGTTACGCTGCTCGGTGGCCGCCAGTCCGCACGCACAATTCACTTCTTTGTCTCTCTGGTTGTTGTGCTGTTCCTGTTGGTCCACGTCGCGATGGTTTGCCTTGCCGGTTTCTGGAACCGCACCGGAGCGATGATCACTGGTCGCGCCGCTACACGCAAGGAGCCCGTATGATCAACCTTTCACGTCGCAAACTCCTCGTATCCGGACTCGCAGCGACGGCGGGGGCATCCGGCCTGGCGGTGGCCGCGCGCCTTGCGCAGAAATATGGACTGGTTCCACCCGATCACGGCGGAATTTATGGCCTGGGTGAAACGCTAACCTACGCGTCACAGCGGCTGCTGACGCGGCATTCCCTGGCGCGCGAATTCCCCAGCAGCCAAATTTCCCCGCGCCCGTTCCCCAACGAACTCGCGCCCCTCACGGAAGAGTTCAAGCGCCTTCAGGCGGGACATTTTGCGGACTGGCGGCTCACCGTCGATGGCCTGGTCGCTGAACCTGCGTCGTTCTCCATTGCCGACCTGAAGAGCTATCCATCTCGCAGCCACATCACCGAACTCGCGTGTGAAGAGGGCTGGTCATACATCGCCGAGTGGATTGGCGTGCCTCTCTCTCACATCTTGCATCTGGTCGGGGTCCAGCCACAAGCCCGATACGTCGTGTATATCTCGATGGAACCCGATACGTGGGACAGCCTCGATATGGCCGATGCTCTGCATCCGCAGACATTTCTTTGTTACGGCATGAATGGCAGCGACCTTCCCGTGCCCCACGGCGGACCCCTTCGCATGCGGCTTCCTCGGCAAGTCGGCTACAAGAACAAAAAATTCATCACTCACCTGACGGTCACAGACAATATTAAGAAGTTTGGCAAAGGCCTCGGCTGCGGGGATGCTGAGTACGGTTACGCCTGGTACGCTGGCATCTAACAGCGAAGTAGGAATTTATTTGGTGGCGGCGCGTGGACTCGAACCACGGACCTACGGATTATGAGACCGTCGCTCTAGCCACCTGAGCTACGCCGCCACATTGTGGATTAGACCACTTGCAGACTACCCGGCCCATGGAAGTGGAAGAATCATGGGCCCCCAGAAATGCCCGCCTGAAAATGCCCCGGCATGAGGCACCTGAAGCATTCTTTCATTCCGATTGCGCTACACAGATTGTAGACGGCAAGCTGCAACCCGTGCAACGTTCACGACTCACGGCAACGCGACGCGCTTAGAGCCGACGCCTCTAATGGGTCGGGCAAAAAGGCTCCAGAGTTTGGTACGCTCTTCTGGCCGGGTCGGCAACGTTCCCAAACAGGGCGCGAGGGCGTCCGTAGAATTTTCCGGTAGAGATATTTCGAGAGAATCATGTTCAACCGAATCATCGTCACAGAATCTTCTTCGAAAGAATCATGGAGGCTGATATGAGAGCCGCAACTTTGAACTTAATCCCGACTCTGGTCTTTTCTTTTTTCGTTCTGTCGCTCCTGGCCCACGGCGCCGCTCAGACGCAAGTTTTTCCGACATCCGCCGGGCCGGTCAAAATCACGCCTCTGAATCACGCCAGCACATTGATCGAAGCTGGAGGACGGGTCATTTATCTCGATCCCGCCAAGCCGGCGAACTTCGCGGAACATCCGAAAGCAGATTTGATTCTGATTACCGACATTCACGGCGATCACATGGACCCCGATTCCATCAAGGACATCAGCAAAGCCGGCACCGAGATTCTTGCCCCGCCCGCCGTGGTCCAAACCGTCACCGCCGCCAAACCCATCGCCAATGGCGAAACCAAAACCTGGCAGGACTGGACCATTGAGGCGGTCCCTGCCTACAACCTGAAGCGCGGCCCTGCGCCCGGGAAACTTTTTCACGATAAGGGACGCGGCAATGGCTACGTCCTCGCTTACGGCGGCAAGCGTTTTTATTTCTCGGGTGACACCGAAGGCGTACCTGAAATGCGCGCGCTCAAGAATATCGACGTCGCATTCGTGTGCATGAATCTGCCCTACACCATGCCACCCGATGAAGCCGCCGATGCGGTCAAAGCGTTTCACCCCAAGGTGGTCATTCCCTATCACTATCGCGGGTCCGATCTCGCCGTCTTCCAGAAAGCATTGGAAGGCACTGGCATTGAGGTACGCCTGCTCGACTGGTATCCGAAATAACTGTGGGGCGGTCACGCTCGTCCGCCGCCTTTGATCTGATTTCTGCTTTGGAACTGAAAGTCGAAGTCAAAAGCGGGGCACAAGAGTGATCGGCCCCACGCGGGATACCCCCGAATACCGCTTCCAAGCGGCATTTGGCTTCCTATTTGGCCTTTTCGTGTGCAAGCGATTGCATGGAGTGCAAGCCTGTTCACTAATCAAGATATCCACTGCCTGGCAGCGTAATTCCGTTGACAGGCGGTCGGTTCCAAGGCAGAATTCTCGTGGTTTAGCTAGAGCGTTTTGACGGGTTCGAGCGCTGGACTCATGCAAGTAGATGGGCCTTCAAATTGGGTCCAGTCAATTTCGTAGGTTCCGCTTTCCCGTTTCCCCCCGCGCCCAGCACTGACCGACAGGCTCAGTCGCAGGATCAAGATTCCAGGAATCATCATTTGAATTTTGTTGTCCGCAATTTAGGGGCGAGGGCGCAGTGCCCAGCCCTGAAGTCGAGACACTGCGAGCAGTGTGCTCCAGATTCGCCGGCTTCAGGTGGATGAGTTTCAGACTCACGATTTTTAAATTCTTGCTTTACAACGTGCGCAAACTTCGAACCGAGGCTGGCTCAGCCAGCAAGCACTCTAAGGGGGGATGTATGAAGGTAGGGACTTTGAAATTCGTCTTCGTGGCCGCGGTCACAGGGCTGTTGCTGGTTGCCGGCAGCACCGCCTCATGGGCGCAGAGCCCGAATTTCGCCAATTTTACCGGCGCTACGAATCTCACCACGAACCACGATGCAACCATCGCCGGGAATGCGTTGCAGCTCACGAACAACATTGGGAATCAGGTGGGCTCCGCGTGGTTCAATGTGCAACAGCCGGTGAACAACGGATTCACCACCACCTTCACGTTTCAAATTACGAATCCATCCACCCCGCCCGCTGACGGCATCGCTTTCGTCATTCAAAATACCGGGTTGGGCGCAATTGGTTTTACAGGCGGAAATGGCGGCGCCCTCGGTTACGGAGACAATGACGGTAGCACGAATAACAGTACCGGCGAGGGCATCCCCAACAGCGTCGCCATCGAGTTCGACACCTATGTCAATGGTTGGGACCAGGGCAGCGCGAACCACATCGCGATTCAGAGCTGCGGCACCGGGAAGAATACCTCTCACCACCACCAGACATGCGTGGACGGCACCACCACGGATTCAACCTTAGCTTTTTCTGCCGTTTCAACTCCTACTTTCGCGGACGGAGCACAGCACACCGTGGTGATCACTTACACCCCGCCCGCGCCCTCCGCGCCCACAGGATTCGGCACGCTGTCCGTCACACTGGACAGCAATGCCCCCGTAACGGCTCCGGTGAATCTCAGCACGCTGCTGCATCTGACTTCCGGCGACGCTTACGTAGGCTTCACCTCCGCGACAGGAGGGAGTGTCTCGACTCAGGACATCCTCAACTGGACCTACCAGGCGCATACTCAGCTCGACCAAACTACGACTTTTACCTTCCCCAACAACAACTACGTGGTTACACCATCGGATTCGAGTTCGGCAACCGCGGTCCAGATTACCCCGATCTTCATGGATCCCGGTGCTTGCGACATGCTGGTGCAGAAGAACCCGCTGTTTCTAGCGCCTACTCGAGTTCCCCCGTTAACCACGCAGTGTTTCGTCTATAAGAATCCTGATGGTTCGGGCACCGACAAATCGGTAATGTACGAACTGACGTGCCCACAACTCAACAGTCAGTGCAATCCCTTCACCGCAGACCTGGGTTCGACTTACGACGTGTCGATTACGGGCACCAACAATGCGCTGTTCAATCAGGCTAACCCGTTTCCCGGCTGGCTGAAGGGCGATGGCGGCGTCGCAGGTCACCCCTGCACAGCTCCCTCGAGTGGCTTCCTGTTCGCGAGCAATCAGGTCAGCTTCTTCGACTTCAGCGTCAACGACCCGTTCACCAAAGGCAAGAGCGGCGGGACGGGATCGTGCTGGGTAGCGACTTTTAATACTCCGCTCGAGGATCCAACCGTCACGATCACCGTTCCGGCCAACGGGGGTAATTACGCGCAGGGCTCGACAGTAAACGCCAACTACTCGTGCTCGGCGGTGAACGCTGGAAGCGGCTCCTCGACGGGACCATATCTGACGACAACCCAGTGCACGGGCACGGTGCCTTCGGGAACGCCGATCGATACCACGCCGGGAACCCACACTTTCACGGTTTCGACGCAGGATTCCGCGACCGACAACGCGTCGTCCACCGTCACCTATAACGTGGTAGGTCCCGCTGATCTGGCGATCCTCAACCTCGCCGCGCCACGAGCACCGGTCAACAGCACGGTGACGTATGCCATCGGCGTAGGCAATCTGGGCGGGGCAACTGCGGTTGGGGTCATGGTCACGGATACGTTCCCGACCGGACTCACACCTCAGAGCGGCTCCGGAAGCAACATCAGTTGCGCGGTCGTAAATCGTAGACTGACTTGCACCACGGTGTCGTTCAGTTGCGCCGTGGCGGGACAGACCGTCACCTGCCAGCTCGGGCCGATCGCGCCACTCTCATGGTCCGCGCTCAACGGCGCGACCCTCCAGATCAAGGCGAAGGTCACGGCTGCCTCGGGCACCGTCCTCAAAGATACGGCCACGGTCAGCAGCGCCAACGCTGATTCGAAGCTCAGCAACAACTCCTCAACCGCCAGCACAACCGTGACGGCGCACTGAGGAATCACGGAACCGTAGTCAACAAAAGGGACGCCGCGAAAATCGGCGTCCCTTTATTCTTTGTGGACCAAAACATCCTGTCGCGCCGGCGTCTTCTACTTCACAGGGTGTGTTATTGCACAGGCACCGCGCGATTCCAGCACTGAACGAAAAAAATGTGACTGTCACCCTCAATCCCGGCGTAGCCGGGTGAAGGATCAGGCGTGTATCTTCTCAATTGTTCAGTGAAGTGTGGTTTGGGGCTTTTGCCGGGGAGACTACCTGGAACCCTTGGCTTGCAAACCATTGGTGGACGCGTCGTAGATCGCCTTCATGTCCGCGCGCTGCAGCAGGTTCTCCGCACCGGAATCTTTCTTCATGTTGTCCAGCAAGCGAAGCGCTTCGCGAAAATTATCCTGAGCTTCACTCGCGTTACCCGAATTCTGCGCGATCATGGCCAGCAGGTAATGTGCCCGGGCGCTTAACGGTTGCAGTCCGAGTTTGTCCGCACGCAGCAGCGCGCGCTGCAATTCCTGGCGTGCTTTATCGGTGTCGTGAGCCTGCATCAATGCTTCGGCAAGGTTCAGCGAGGAATCGACCGAAATTTGCTGCCGCCCCAGGTCGTCCGCCTGCTGGATCAGCGGCCGCAGACTCGAGATGGCTTCCTGGGTCCGCTTTTCCTGCACGGCGACCTTTGCCAGATTTGTCTTTGCAACCAGGATTTTGTCCGGCTCCTTGCTTCGTGTAGCCGCTTGCAGGGCTTGCGAATACAGAGCCTTGGCCGACTTGAAATCTCCCTGATAGAAAGACGCGTCGCCCTGGAAGCCCAGCGTCTGCGCGACCTCTCCATCATTCTTCAACTCACGCGAGAGGCTGAGCGCCTCATCGAACGGACCCTTGCTTTCGCTTCCCCGGCCCGCCAAAACCAGCGCCTGGCCGTAGCCGCCCAGCATCTCGGCCATCCAGAAGGTTCGGTCTTTCAGATCGCGAAAAGTTTGCAGAGCGGTTTGCTTGGAATTGACCGCGGCGCCGAAACGCCCCTGGTAGTCGAACAGTGTCCCCAGGCTGTAGGACTCAATCGCCGCGCCCCGTGTGTCAGCGATGCTGCGGCGCAAGTCCAGGGCTCGCATGTATTGTGAAATCGCCTGGTCGTAGCGGCCCATGTAAACCGAAGCTTCGCCCAGATTGTGGACGGCCTCGACGATGTCCTGCGGCACCTTGGCTTTCTCGCGCAGCTGCAGCGCCTGCTGAAAGTAGGTGAAAGCGTCCTCGTACTGTCCTTTTTCCGAATACGCGGTCCCAATGTTGTTCAGGCAGATTGCCTGCAAACTTTCATTGCCAATATCCCGCTGGATCTGGAGCGACTCCTTGAACAGCTTGAGAGCCTGGTCATGATCGCCGCGATCGTCCACGAAATATCCGAAATCCAGAAGGGTGGCTCCAACTCCGCGTTTGTCGCCAATGTCTCGGCGAATCTTCAACGCTTGCTCGAAGCTGGCTTGAGCGGCGGCCGTCTTGCCCAACTGCGCCTGCACATTGCCAAGTTCGCTCAAGCTGGCAGCGGCGCCGCGCAGCTGGCCAATTTTCTGCTTGATGGCCAGCGACTTCTGGAAATTATCCAGCGCTACCTCGGGCTTGTTCAGCGCTTCATAAGCCAGGCCCATTACATGCAGGCTGGCTGCGGTCTGTTCCTGATTGTCGCTCTGCGTCGCCAGCGTATTCGCACGGTTGATCGACTCCAGTCCCTTGGATGCGTTGCCGCTCTTGATTTCGACCCGGGCCAATTCGAGCAACGCGTCGATATTCTGCGGATCGCGCTTCAGCACATTATTGAAATGCTCGCGGGCCTGATCGTAGGCGCTGGTGACCTCGAAAAGACTGCCCAGGGCAAACTGGATGTCAGTGTCCTCGGGCGAAACCTTGGCCATATCGCTGTAATACTGAATCGCCTTCTGATTGTCGTTCACCACCCGCGCGTGGCTGGCGATGATGAGGTAACGCTCGCGGGCGGGAAGGTTTCCGCTCAGGTCTTCTGCTTTGCGTGACGCCTGTTCGGCCTCACTGTCGTATCCCAGGCTGGCGTAGGTCTGGCCCATCTTCGAATAAGCCAGCGCAAACTCCGGATCCTGCTGCGTCGCCGTCTGAAAGCGTTTCAATGCCTCCAGATTGTTGCCCTGGCGGGCCAGTTCCAGGCCGTCATTGTAGGCCCGAAGCGCATCCACCGAAGTGGAACTTGGACGAAACGATTGCGCCTTAAGCTCCTTGATCACGTCAGAGGAGACCGAGAGGTTCTGGCGGACCATCTCCGCCAGGCGGTCCACGGCATTGGGAATATCCTTCTCATTGGCCGCTTCAATTTTGAGCGGAACCCGGCGGTCGCGCCTGAGGTCCTGCAAACTGGCATCAATGCGGATCTGGTCGCCGAACCTGACAAACTGTCCCGAAATCACCGTATCCGCATTGCCTGACTCCGAAACCTGGCGGAGCGTTGTCGGGTCGAACTGCGCGTTCCCGGTCATGTGCAGGTCATTCAGGATCTGGTGCACGCGATCGGGCGAGACGGTGCGCAGGCTGGCGGACTGTCCCACGTCCGTGGTAAGCATCTCTGCAATGCTCGAGCTGTACCAGTCCAACGCCGGATCGCCGGAGGCGTTGCGAAACGGCAGAATCGCCAGGGAAACGACAGGCCCGGTGTGCGCCGTCTGGGGCGGAAAGAGTGTGTCCCGCATCACAAAACCCGTGATGGCCAGCGCTATAGTCGCCACGGCCCCGCCAATCCAGTGCCATGGAATGGTTTGTCCCCAGGGCCGCGAACTGGTGGGAAAATTCAGTGTGGCAGCCGCACGGCCGCCCTGCCATGCATCCAGATCGGCGAGAATTTCCGCCGTGCTCTGGTAGCGCAGTTTGACATCAGGCTCCATGCACTTGCCGACAATATTGCTGAGCGGGCGCGGGATGGTCGCGTCATGGCTCGAAACCGGGGCCGCCTTTTCCTGCGTGCGCTTGAGCAGGCTGGCCACTACACTGTCGGCTTTGTAGGGCATCTTGCCGGTCAGAAGTTCATAGAAGATCAGACCCAGAGCGAACAGATCGGAGCGTTGGTCCAGATCCTTGCCCAGAGCCTGTTCCGGCGACATATAGTCCATCGTGCCGACCAGCGCCCCGGTCTGGGTCATGCCGTCGCCTTCGAGAGTGCGGGCCAGGCCGAAATCCATCACCAGGATACGGCCCGTCTTGTCCTGCATGATGTTTTGCGGCTTCAGGTCGCGGTGAATAATGCCTGCACTGTGCGCGGCTTCCAGCGCACGGCAGGTTTGCTGCATTATTTCAACCGCTTCCTCGGGAGTAATTTTTCCTTTCTTCTGCATCAGGCCGCGCAAGTCCTCACCTTCGACGTATTCCATGGTGATGAACTTCATGCCGTCGGCTTCGCTTAGGTCGTATATGCGGATCACGTTCTTGTGAGTCACCTGCGTGGCCAGAAGCAATTCCTGCTTGAAGCGGTCGATGATGGCCTGGTTGCCCGCCAGATCAGGCCGTATCACTTTCAGCGCAACCATGCGATTCAGTTCGCGGTCCCGCGCCTTGTAAACCGCACCCATTCCACCTTCGCCAAGGATTTGCAGAACTTCGTAGCGCTGTCCCAGAATCGTGCCGGGCTGCAACGTGGAAGGACTGTTCTGAACTCGCGGCATCCAGGGCGCGGGTTTCCCAGGCAGAGGACTGCCCTCGATCATGGTTGGAGAGTCCGGCCCCATGCTGGACGGAATATCCACCATGGTCGGCGAATCCGAGGAACTGCCCGGTATATTCACCATCGTCGGAACATCGGAGGAAGGAGGCCGTGTATTCACGCCGGGAATATCAATAAGCGTGGGCGAGTCCGAGGGCGGAGCCGAACCCGAAGCCGAACCCGAAGAAGAGCTGCCGCCTTTGGAAGGCGTGCGGATTGCCCCTTCGCCTGACTCCGAAGGTTTTCCGTCCGGGCGACCTCGGGAAGATTCATCCACAGTGTTCTCGAAGAACCGCGATCTCAGGACAGTGTTCTCGCGATCATGACCTCGCGATAAATAGCTTCGAGCCATCACCCGGAAACCGAAGCTTTAAAAGGTCACCGGGGCCTGCAGGCGCGAGCCCTGAACGCGGAACCAGCGGGGGCTGCCGTCCGCGAGTTGACAAGTATATAACGTAGTTCCACCACTGTCAGCCGACCGTCACTGAGAAGTGAACACCTGTGACTGAGAGTCCGTGACTTCCAGTCCAGAGCCGCCAAATGCCCTCCCCGCGGCAAATCTGGCCCTCCGGCGCCCGCCAGAAGCGCCAGGTGTATATCATGGAAGCGAAATCCATGAGAACTGTGGCCGTGATTCCCGCCCGTTTGGCTTCCACTCGCCTGCCCCGTAAAGCCCTGCGCGAAATTGCCGGCAAACTCCTTGTAGGGCGCGTTTACGATGCGATCAAATCCTCGCCCCTGCTCGAAGACGTAATCATCGCCACTGACTCCGAGGAGATTATCGGGGTCTGCCGCAGCCATGGCTGGAAGGCGCAGATGACCTCTGCATCTCACCGCAGCGGTACCGAGCGGGTACACGAGATATCGCAATCCGTTGCAGCGGATGTTTATCTGAACGTGCAAGGCGATGAACCTCTGACTCGTACCGAGCATATTGCGAAGTTGATTGAAGTCATGCAAGACCCTTCCGTGCAAGTCGGGACGCTGATGACAGAGGCGGCGCCCGCCGACATCGGCAATCCAGGCGCAGTGAAAGTGGTCACCGATGCGGCACGAAAGGCTCTCTATTTCTCCCGCGCCACCATCCCTTTCGACCGCGACGCTTCGGGTTCGAAATATTTCAAGCACCTCGGCTTCTACGCTTATCGCAAGCCGGCGCTGGACCGCTTCGTGGCGCTTCCCGAATCGTCCCTGGAACGCAGCGAACGGCTGGAGCAGTTGCGCTTCCTGGAAAATGGAATTCCGATTCATGTGGGCGAGACGTCCTACGACACCATCGGTGTAGATACCGAGGAGGATTTGCAGAGAGTCGAAGAGATTCTGGCTTCGCGAAGTTTTTAGCTGGAGAAGTTTTGAGGGTAAGCGAGTCGTGTGGCCGCTGGCGACTCGCGCGCGGCCCTACCGTCCAGGAAGTCAGCGATTTGCGGGCTGTGCCTTCGCCCAGGCCTGGGCCGCGGCCACGCGGCGCGAAATCGCCGGATGCGAATGAAAGAACCACTCCACCCATGGAGCGGGAGAGCGCTCCGCCATATTCTGGACCGCCAGCTTATCCATGGCGGAGATAAAGGGCTGCACCGTGGAAATGGAGCGAAATGCGTAGCGATCCGCCTGGCGTTCGTTAAAGCGGGAGTAGGCGTTGAGGAAGGGAAGCACCAGGAAAGACAGCGTGGTGGCGACCAGCAGCAACAGTGGAAGGTTGGCGAAGTCCGACATGGTTTCAAACATGTGCAGCTTGTCCACGGCATAATGCAAAACCCAGTTCGCCGCCGCGAATCCGACGAATGTGATTCCCGCCTGCACCAGGATGCTTTTGAAAATGTGCCGGTGGACGTGGTGGCCGAGTTCGTGTGCCAGCACCGCTTCGATCTCGTCCGTGGAATAGTTTGCCAGCAGCGTGTCCGCCAGAATGATGCGCCGCGTACTGCCCAGCCCGGTGAGGGCCGCATTCGCCTTTTTGCTTTTTTCTGAAAGCTTCCATTGGTAAACGCCGCGAACCCTGGTTCCCGCGCGGTCGCCCAATCGCACCAGCCGTTCTTTTAACTCATCGTTTTCCAGAGGCGCGAATTTATAAAAAATAGGGAAGAGAATCACCGGAGCCAGTTGCGCCAGTAGAACGAACAATCCAAGAAACGCGGCCCAGGCAATTAGCCACCAGTGTTGCGGCGCCTCGCGCATGATGAAATACAGGAGTTCCGCGACGATCCCCGCCAGGACAAGCCCCACCAGAAAACCCTTGCTCTCATCCCAGACCCAGGCTCGCAACCGCATATTGGAGAGTTGATACCGGCGCTCGAGACGGAAGCTGTAATAGTCCAGGCCCAAGCCCAGAAACTTGGCCAGTACCAGCAGCATCAGCACATAGAGAAACAACGCCAGGCCATAGTGCTGGAACGAAACCTCGTAGGCGATATCTCGAAGGGCGCCGCTCCACCCGGTGGCCAGCAAGGTCAACATCAAGGCCAGCCCGAGTAAGAAGTCGGCAACGCCCACCCATCGCCGGATGCGATTGTAACGGCGCGCTTCGGGCGTGTCGGCAGGAACCGGAACGGTGGCGGCTGCGGAAACCATGGTCACCTGCCTGAATTATCGTATCGTCGAAAACGAATTGCCAGACTCGGAAGGCCAATCGTTATCTGTGCCTTCCGCGTCTTCGGAGATTGTCTTTCACGAACTCGTGCCCCGGACAAAGGCCTCGGCGGTGGCGAGGATTTCAGCGACCAGCTCGGGCGACGCCGCTTCGCAATAAACCCGCAACAACGGTTCGGTACCGGACATCCGGAACAGCACCCACGGCTTGGCGCCTTCGACGCCGGAAGAAGACCCGTTGCCCGAAATATCCAGAAAGAATTTTACGCCGTCCAGCCCTTCTTTCTTTTTGATGGAATATCGTCCGAGATGGTTGGTCTGCTCGGACTGCGCCCGTTGCACCGCGTCTTTCTTCATCTCTTCTGTAATGTGCAGATCCCGGCGTCCATAAAAATGCGGGCCGTATTCGCGCTGCAGATCGGCCACCAGTTCGCCCAGCGGCTTACGCTCTTCAGCCATCACGTTGGCCAGTAGCAGGCAGTTCAGGGTGCCGTCGCGCTCCGGCAAATAGCGCGAGTATCCGATTCCGCCGGATTCTTCTCCACCCACCACGATCTCGCGCTCCAGCATTAGGTCCGCGATGTATTTGAATCCGATCGGACACTCGATGAGCTGGCGTCCGAATTTGGCCGCGATCCGATCTACCATGCCGGTCGTATTGAAAGCGCGGACTACGTCGCCGGGCCACTTCTTCCGCTCCAGCGCCCAGCGCAGCAGAACGGCGAAACACTTGTGCGAGTCCACGAAACTGCCATCTTCGGCAATCGCTCCGATGCGGTCCGCGTCTCCGTCAACCGCCAGCCCAGCGTGACACTTGACCTGGAGCACGGTGCGCCGCAGCATTTCTACATGAGGCTCAATCGGCTCAGGATTGATTCCAGGAAAAAGCGGATTCAACTCCTGCCGAATGGCGACGAAATCAATGCCCCGGTTTTTGAAGATTTGCGTAAGCACGCCGCGCCCCGAGCCGTACATCGAATCCACGGCGAAGCGGAAATCCGCTTTCGCAATCAGATCGAGGTCCGCGAATCGCGAGATGGCTTCTACGTAGGCCGGTTTGAGATCGACTTCCTTGATCGCGCCGGCTTTGCCTTTCGGCATCGACCGGGCGGCCACTTCCTCTTCGATCACCTTCATGATCGCGGGCGTCGCCGAACCCCCGAAGTTCGCCTTAAACTTCACCCCGTTCCAGTTCCATGGATTGTGGCTCGACGTGACCACCACTCCGCCGGCCGCTCCCTGCTGTTTCACGGCATAGGAAATCGCGGGCGTTGGCGTGGAATCCGACGTAAGTTGCACGGGAATGCCGGCTGCAGCCAGCACTTCGGCCGCCAGCCGCGCAGCTTGCTGCGATAAAAACCGCGTGTCATAGCCTATGATCACGCCACGAGCCGGATCTTCGTGCCTCAGCACGTAAGCGGCAATCCCTCCTGCCACACTACGAACGTTCTCAAACGTGAAATCGTCCGCAATAATGCCGCGCCAGCCGTCGGTGCCAAATTTGATATCAGTCATTATTCGTCGGTCATTTAGTCGTCAATCGGCAGTCTTCAGTCGGCAGAAAAACAGTCGCGAGTCGCGGGAAAGTTCAGCCCTGTCTGGTTTTGGCTGATGACCGGCGACTGCTGACTGACCTCTCCTACACCAGATCCCGCATCTTCTTCTTATCCAGATGCTGCACGACTTTCCCGACGTCCTGAGCGCGGTCGCGAGTTGTGATCAGCAGCGCGTCTTCGGTCTCCACCACAACAAGGTTATTGACGCCCAGCAGAGCGACGAACTTTCCCGGCGCGTGAATATAATTTCCCGCGGCATCGACGATGAATGCTTCCTTCCTGGGAAGAATGTTCTCATTCTCCGGAGTGCTCCTGGCCACTTGATGCTCGTGCAGTGCCGTCCACGATCCCAGATCGTTCCATCCGAAATCCGCGGGAAGGCAAATGATGTTGGAATGATGCTCTCCTCGAACGGAGCGGGGCTCGAGCACGGCATAATCGATGCTGATGTTTTCGCATTTCGGATAAAGTCGGGCAAAGGTAGCGGCAAATTTGCGCGTCCCAAAGTCGGCTGCAATCTTTTGCAGCAGCGCGGCTGTCTTGGGCAGGTGTTCAAGCAGGGCATAAGCCAGAGTGCGCGCGCTCCACAGAAACATGCCGCTATTCCAGAAAAAATTCCCGGCTTTCACGAATTCGGCGGCCCGCACAGCATCGGGCTTTTCGGTAAAGCGTCGCACTCGAAGCGCGTCTCCCGCGAATGCGGAGCCGGCTTCGATGTAGCCGTAGCCCGTCTCCGCCCGCGTGGGACGGATTCCCAGCACTACAATATTCTCGCCTGCCGCCGCGATCTTGATCCCTGCCTTCAATACATCGCGATACCGCTTTTCGTTGCCAATCACATGGTCGGAAGGAAACAGCCCAATCACGCCGTCCGGATCAGTGTTCGTCAGGATAAACGCCGCCAGACCGATAGCTGGCGCGGTATTGCGCCCCAGCGGCTCCGCGAGAACCTGACCTTTGTTGAGCCGCGGCAGCTGGCCTATAACTTCACGCCGCAGATGCTGGTTGGTCATGATCCAGAAGCGTTGAGCCGGAGCCAGCGGCAACAGCCGCGCCACCGTCTGTTGGATCATCGTTTGTGTGCCATCGAGCGCCAGCAGCTGCTTCGCACGGCGCTGCCTGCTCAACGGCCAAAAGCGAGTGCCGCGACCGCCGGCAAGAATCACGGGATGGAAAGTTGTCTTGGCCACAGTCGCCCATTGCATCTAAGAATTTAAGATTGCAGATTGCTGATCTGAATCTCCCGCCTTCAATCTGAGTTTCGAATCTGAAATTCCTCTACATCCTGGTCGCGGGTTGCGGCACGACTCCGCCTGGAACCGACGCTTTAAGAAACTCGACTGTCCACTGCGGACGCACTTCAAACTCGCCCACCGCCGCAGGAATTACCACGGCATCGCCTTTCGCCAGGGTTAC
The DNA here is from genome assembly GCA_963814725.1 of Terriglobia bacterium. Classification (GTDB taxonomy): domain Bacteria; phylum Acidobacteriota; class Terriglobia; order Terriglobales; family Acidobacteriaceae; genus JAIQFF01. The sequence continues at coordinate 613,185 of CAWFDY010000005.1, read as the reverse complement.
GGGATTCGTTCCGGCAGCTTCGACAATTCCACAGCCTTCCACCGCCACCAGAATCTGTACCGAATGTTTTTCCGTTTCATCCCCCATCTCGAAGCGATGCGACTGCCTGAGTTCGAACAGGTCCACGGCGAAGTAAGGCGACGCGATCAGAGGCGCGCGACGATTTGCGCCGCCATCCAAATTCGAAGGCGCGGGACGAATGACCTTCCCCGAGCTGACTTTTTCCTTGACGGCAGCCAGCCCTTCCTTCAGATGCAATTCGCGGGGCCGCCCGTAGTCGTAGAGTCGATACGTCGTATCCGACTGCTGCTGGGTTTCCACGATGATCGCTCCCGGACCCAGCGTATGCACCGTGCCGCCCATCACATAAATCATCTCGCCCGGATACACGTTGATCCAGTTCAGCAATTCCTCGGCGCGATTTTCCCTGATCGACTGTGCGAATTGTTCGCGAGTCACGCCCGGCTTGAGGCCGAGGCCGATCTGCGCTCCAGCCCTGGCATGTGCGACATACCAGCATTCCGTCTTGCCGCAGGGCAGGCCGGACCCATGCGCCGCCTCGTCATCCGGGTGCACCTGCACCGAAAGTTTTTCGTGGGGAAAGAGAAATTTCAGCAGCAGCGGAAATCGCTTGGGATCCGCCGCCGTGTCGCCCACCAGATCGCGCCCGTACTGCGCCGTCAGATCGGCGAGGGAATGTCCTTTCAAGGGGCCGTTGGCAACCTTGGAAGCGTCGCCGGTCAGCCATGACTCGCCGATCTTCTCCTCGAACTTGTGATTGGGATAGATCGGCGAAAGATCGAGCGCGCCCCAGGGCCGCGGGTCAAAGGCCGGCTGCATCGAAAATGGATAAAGTGCGCTCACGCGGTGTGCATGTGGAATTAAAACTCGGGCGCAATCTGAGGAACGCTGCTGCTCTTTTACAGAGCCGCCAGGAATTTGCGCATGCGCTCCAACCCGCGATCCAGTTCAGTGACCGAGGTGGCGTAAGAGACCCGAATATGCTCGCTGGTGCCGAAGCCTTCGCCGGGAACCGTCGCCACGTGAGCCTCGCGCAACAGCCGGCCCGCCACATCGGAAGCCGACTTGATGCCGCCCCGCCCGAGGAAAGAAGAAATATTCGGATAGGCGTAGAACGCACCCTGCGGCAGCGTGCACTGCACGCCTGGGATGGAGCGCAAACCTTTGACCACATGGTCGCGCAGCTTGATGTATTCGAGGCGCATGTCTTCCACACACTGCTGAGGACCGTCGAGCGCCGCCACCGCAGCCTTCTGCACGATGGACGTCGGGTTCGACGTGGACTGGCTCTGCAGCTTTTGCATGGCTGCGATCACCGAAGCCGGCCCCAGGGCATAGCCCAGCCGCCAGCCCGTCATGGCATAAGTCTTCGACAAGGAGCCGATGATGAGCATGCGCTCGTGATACTCGCGCAACGATCCCACCGAAAATTGTTCGCCGGTGTAGTTCAGATATACGTAGCATTCATCGGAGAGCACCCATATGCCGCGCTCCGCGGCGAACCGCACCACCGCCTGCAAATCTTTCGGAGACATTACAGCACCCGAAGGATTCGACGGAGAATTCAGAATGATCATCCGGGTGCGCGGCGTGACCAGGCGCTCGATCATATCCGCCGTCACCTGGAATCCCTGGCTCTCGTCAGCTTTCAACAGCACGCAATTGCCGCCCGCATAGCGCACAATGTCTTTGAAAGACACCCAGTACGGCACCGGCAGGATGACTTCATCACCGTGGTCCACCAGCACCTGAATGGCGTTGAACAGCGCGTGCTTGCCTCCAACCGACGCGATGGATTCCTCACGGCGATAGCCGGACTGGAAATCAGCCGCATGGCGGCGCACGATAGCGTCACGCAGTTCAGGCGTTCCGCCGACCGCCGTGTACCTTGAAAAATTATTCTGGATGGCGGCGATGGCGGCATCCTTTACGTGCTGCGGGGTGGAGAAATGCGGTTCGCCCGCGCCAAAATCCACGACGTCGATGCCCTGCTGGCGCAGCTTGTCGGCTTCGGCCACGACTGCCATCGTGGCCGAGGGCTCAATGCGATTGATTCGCTCCGTAAGTTTTATCGCCGGGGTCGCTTCGGTAACTGGAGTCATGCTCGCTTTCCTGTTCTTTTGGCTTTGCTTTTTCCTTTACTCGGTCTTGCGTTTTGCAACTTGATTGCCGGATCGAGTTTTTCCCGCAGCCGGCGTTCCACCATTTCCGGCACCAGGCCCTGGATCGATCCCCCGAGTTTTGCCACCTCGCGCACCAGCCGCGAACTCAGGTACGAGTATTGCTCCGCCGGCATCATAAAAACCGTTTCCAGCTCGGGTTGCAGCTTGCGGTTCATCATCGCCATCTGCAGCTCGTATTCATAGTCGCTGAGGGCGCGGATGCCGCGCAACACTGCGCCGGCGCCGACCCGGGCCGCGTAGTCAACCGTCAGCCCATCGAATACGTCCACCAGAACATTCTTGAAGTCCGCGGTCAGAACCTCCAGCATGGCCCGGCGCTCACCCAGGCTGAACAGCGGGTTCTTCTCCGGGTTCCGCAGGATCGCCACTACCAGCTCGTCGAAAATCTTGCTCCCGCGCTCGATTAAATCCAGGTGCCCGTTGGTGGGCGGGTCAAACGAGCCGGGATAGATGGCCACAACCTTCTTCAAGCGTCCTCAATTTTCCTGACTGAAAACACGCAGGCAAGGGGTTAAAGAAGATTCTATGCGGCAGGGATGAGAGATGGCAATTCTTTTACAACGTGTGATCCCGAGCGCCATTCGAGCCGCGCTGGCGCGGTGAGAGCAAGTCGAGGGATATTGTGTTTTGCCTCCGGCGATACGCTGTGATGGCGCAGGCAAAAACGCAAGGTCCCTCGACAAACTTCCTCACGCTTCGCGCCAGGAAGTTTCCTCGGGATAACAAAGAGCAGGGATTTAGCGTCTCGCCGCCGGCACTTTAGCGGCTTCCGGCGGCGCGCTGGGCATGGTGGTAACGCGGGCGCCGGTCGATCCATTCGGAGCGGCCGCTGCCGCCTGGGCTGCCGCCACAGGTTGGCCGGTTGCATGAGCCAGTCCCAGATGTTTACGCACCTCGGCTTCCAGCTTGGCAAAGGTGTTGGCGTTGTCCTTGAGGAACTGGCGCGCGTTTTCGCGGCCCTGGCCGATGCGCTCGCCCTGGTAGCTGTACCATGCGCCGGATTTCTCCAGCAGATTGTTGTTGACCGCCAGATCGAGCAGATCGCCTTCGCGCGAAATGCCTTCGCCGTAAAGGATGTCAAACTCGGCTTCGCGGAAAGGTGCGGCCACCTTGTTCTTTACCACTTTGACTTTGGTGCGGGAGCCGATCATCACGTCGCCTTCTTTAATGGCGGCAATGCGCCGTATGTCCACCCGCACCGAGGAATAAAACTTCAGCGCGCGGCCGCCGGTGGTGGTTTCCGGATTGCCGAACATCACGCCGATTTTTTCGCGAATCTGGTTGATGAAGATGAGGCAGGTGCGCGACTTTGAAACTGTCCCCGTCAATTTGCGCAGCGCCTGTGACATCAGCCGGGCCTGCAGGCCCATGTGGCTGTCGCCCATTTCGCCATCCAGTTCGGCCTTGGGGACCAGCGCGGCCACCGAATCGACGACCAGCACGTCGATCGCGCCTGAACGCACCAACGCCTCGGTAATCTCGAGCGCCTGCTCTCCGTAATCGGGCTGCGAGACCAGCAGGTTGTCCACGTCCACGCCCAGCTTCTTGGCGTATCCCGGATCAAGGGCATGCTCGGCATCCACAAACGCCGCCATGCCGCCGGCCATCTGCGCCTGCGCCACGACCTGCAATGCGATGGTAGTTTTGCCCGACGATTCCGGCCCGAAGATTTCGACCACGCGGCCGCGGGGAAATCCACCCACGCCCAGTGCCGCATCGAAAGAAATCGCGCCCGTGGGAATCACGGCGATGGGAACGATTTCCTTTGAGCCCAGCCGCATGATCGACCCTTTGCCAAACTGCTTTTCAATTTGCGCGAACGCCAGATCGATCGCTTTTCCCCGTTCATCAGCCATAAGAATGCGGCTCCTTTAAGTGTAAGAAGAATGTGAAAAGGTGTTAACGGGCGGATTATACAATGGGATCGAAGCGAAGAAAAGGCGAATTAATTAAATCGCGGAGGAAAAGTCCCGAAAGAGAACCAGGTCAGGAACCAATGCGGGACCAGCCCTGCTTAAGGCGCGCGACTCGCCAAGCCCATTCAGTCGTTGATCAGCGGCTTGATGCCCTGCTTCCGTCGATCCGTGCCGGCGTCGTATCATGGAGGTAAATGGCTTTCCCCATCAAAATATGCTCTGTCTGCGAAGAAGAGTTCGAACTGAAGCCGGATAAACCCGGTTTCGCCGATCGTTGCCCGGCCTGCAGCGCCCCGGAAGCGTCTGCCCCCTCATCGCATCGCCGCATGGACGCCGACGAACGCAAATCCCTGAGCGAGGCGAACCAGGCCCGGAGGAGCGCCATGCGCGACCTGCTCTACCGCAAAGACAGCTGACTTTCCAGGCCGGGCCCAAGCCGCGGATGTGACCTCCACCACGAACCACGTAGGGGCGGATGCCCCACTCGCCCGGCCGCGCGAAGCGCAGCGGTCTTGCCCTCGCAAAGTTGCTCCCAGGCGAGCTTCGCTCTCTGTCAGTTGCAACCCCAGGCGCGAGCTTTGCCCTCCGTCCGTTGCACCCCCCAGGCGAGCTTCGCTTGCCCACCCGGACGAGGGCGTCCGGGGCCTACGTGTTTCATTCCCCGAAAAGATTTCTGTGCCGTGCGGCAGCCAGCCGTAGTAACATGCGCCGCTTAAAGCTGCTCCGGCAGCAACGGACGCCATGTCGCGTCTCGTTCCACCTCGATCGTGGAGGTTTCATGGATAACCGTGTCCTGGGGAATTCGGCCACTTCCAGCTCGCAAACTGGCACAACGCATCATCATGAAGGGCGCAACGTTTGGGTCCTGACCGCTTATGCGGTTTCCGGCCTGGCCCTCTTCGGCGTCTTGATTTACTACGTGTCGGCATACATCACGCAATAGCCGGCATACGTTCAGTGCGCCTCGCGGCGCGCACGGGCTCTGCGGCAGATGGCTGCATTCGTCCGTGCTTCGTTCTGCCCATGCGGAGTATCTCCAGAACCTTCGGCCGGCGATGCGGATTTCCTCCCCCGGCGACATGCTACAATCGCGGTTTGCCAGTCGAAAAATGCCTGGCAAATTCCCCACTTAATCTGAGACGCATCGACGCCTGTGGCCCATGATTCCTCGAAGACCGTCGTCACCTACGCCGATGCCGGTGTGGACATTGACCGCGCCAATCGTACCAAGAAGCGAATCAAGTATTTAGCGCATAAAACCTTTACCCGCAGCGTCCTCAGCGAGATCGGTGGCTTCGGCGGATTGTTTGCCGTCGACAAAGTCAAGTGGACGGACCCCATTCTGGTTTCAAGCGTCGACGGCGTCGGAACCAAGCTGAAAATCGCCTTTGAAATGGACGTCCACCACACCATCGGCGCTGACTTGGTCAACCATTGCGTCAACGATATTGCGGTGCAGGGCGCGACCCCGCTCTTTTTCATGGACTACCTGGCCAGCGGCCGCATCGAGCCCGAAATTACCGAGAAAGTCATCGAAGGCCTGGCCGAAGCCTGCAAGCACAATGGCTGCGCCCTGATCGGCGGAGAAACCGCGGAGATGCCGGGTTTTTATCCCGATGGCGAATACGATCTGGCGGGATTCATCGTGGGCGCGGTGGAGCGCGAGCGCATCATCACCGGTAAGGCGGTCGAGATAGGCGATGTGATTCTGGGCCTGGCCTCGAACGGCCTGCACACCAACGGCTACGCGCTGGCCCGCAAGCTGCTTTTCGAAGTTGGCAAGTACACCCTGGATTCCTACGTCAACGAACTCAAGGGCAAGGTCGGCAACGAACTCCTGCGCACCCACAAGAGTTACTGGCCGGCGATCAAGCGCCTGGTGGACGGAGAATGCGTCTCCGCCATGGCTCATATCACAGGCGGCGGCATCACCGAGAATCTGCCGCGCGTTCTGCCCCGCGGTGTGTCTGCCGTCATCGAAATGGGCTCTTGGCAGATCCCGTCGATTTTCGAGCATCTGCAGCAGTTGGGAAATGTCCCGCAGGAAGAGATGTTCCGCACCTTTAATATGGGACTCGGAATGCTGCTGGTCGTTCCATCCAAGAAATTCAAAAAAGCTCAGACCGTGCTGGAACGCGCGGGAGAAAAAGCCTTCACCATCGGACGCATCGTGAAGGGCGAACGCAAAGTAATGTACACCTGATCGGCAAGCCTATACATGGTGGCCTGGATCTTCCCCGCGGAACCCTTGCCGGGACCCCAAAGCGGCCTAGCTGCCTACTTTTCTGGCGTAATCGTCCAGCGTTTTCCTGGTCTCTTCCGCCTTGGCCGCTTCGGCGGATGCCTGTTTCTCGATGCGATCCACAATTTTCTGAGATTCGCGGTCTTTGTGCGACTTGCGAAATTCCTGCTTCTTTTCCATCCCAATACCCTCTACCCACCATCATGCCTGGCCACAGGATCGAATACTGTGCAATCTTGAACGGTCTTGGACGGTCGCGTCCCACATTGGGAGGTCGAGCATCTGCCCGTTATGTGGGCGCGAGCGCCTCGCTCGTGCGGCAGTTCCACGAGCAACTCCGCGACGTAGCACGAACACCGTCCGGCAAGCTGGACGCTCGCGCCCTCTTTGGTCCCGCCATCGACCGGGCCAGCAACGCCAGCGCAGAGGCGAATCGGATGGCGAGACTCGAATTCCGAGTTCAACTACCCGGAATAAATCTTCATTGGCCGCCGCGATGTGTACAATCGCGCGACGGTAATTTCATTCGGCGCGATTCCACAGAGCACGTTCTGATGACTGAACCGACAGCTACATCTCTCCTGACGCTTGTGGTTGACCGAACCGGCCACCCGGTTGAGGTGCGATGCAGCGGGCGGCTGGTGGCGGGGGTGAACGATCGCCTCTACCTCGAAGTCAGCCAGCTGATTCCAGGTTCCAGGGGCATCGTGCTGGACCTAACGGATCTCACTCACATGGACAGCACCGGCCTGGGCACGCTGGTCCGCCTCTACGTTTCAGCAAAATCGGCAGGCTGCGCCTTGCAACTCTTCAACATTGGGAAGCCCATCCGGCATCTTCTTGGCGTTACCCATCTTCTGTCAGTATTCGAAGTGATCGGCAATAGCAACATCCGGTGCGGATGAACTGCGAGTTGCCGCCTTCTTCGCGGGCTTGTGTCCGCGACGAGGTTGCTTCGCGCCAAGATCTCAAAATGGCCCTAAACCCGCCTCCGTCGCGGGATCTCGCCGATCGGCTTCAGCCGGCTGGCAGCCAAATTGACCCCGATTCGAGCTTGACAGCGCAGGGCAGGGGGCTTATGGTTTGCGCGCAGCAGAACGTCCGGACCGGAAATTTCGGTCAGGACCGCGAGCCAAGCTCGGCGGCATGCAAGCCGGAATTCATGACCAGGTGAATCGTGCCAGACGGCCCCTTCCTATCGCCCGTCGTTCGGACGGAAAGAATTTCTTCGGTTGATACCGTACGCGGCGTTGCCCTACTGGGCATCCTGCTGATCAATATCGTCTCCTACGGCCTGCCTTCCAACGCCTACGACGATCCCACGATCGCGGGCGGCGCCAGCGGGCTCAATCTTGCCGCCTGGACGATTAACTACGTTCTGTTCGAAGGTAAGATGCGCGCCCTCTTTTCCATGCTGTTTGGCGCCGGCGTGGTTCTTTTGAGCTCCCGCCTCGAGCAGCGCGACCCCACCGCGGGTGTGGCCGACATTTATTACCGGCGTATCCTCTGGCTGCTGGCGATCGGTTTTGTCCACGCCTACTTTTTGTGGGAGGGAGACATTCTTTACTTCTATGCCTTGTCCGGTTTGATTTTGTTTCCCTTCCGGAAAATGAAGCCGAAGGCGCTGGTTCTCACCGGATTGCTTGTCCTGGCGGTGCTCATCCCGAAGACCATCCGCGAAGGACGCGACGCGCGCGCCCTTTACCAGGATGCCAGCGCTGCGGATGCCTCCGCCGCAGCCGGAAAGCCTCTGACCGATGAGCAGCGCGACGCGCAGACGCAATGGGCCAAAAAACTCAGGGAATGGAAGCCGTCACCCATCCAGATCGAACACGACATTGCCCTTCACCGCGGCGGCTACTGGAATCTCTTCCGGCAACGCGCCAACTGGGTTGCCCGGGCACAGTCGGTGGACTTCTATCGCTTTCTCTTCTTTGACACAGCGGGCATGATGCTGGTGGGAATGGGCCTTCTGCGGCTGGGATTTTTCTCGGCCCAGCGCAGCTACCGCGAATATACCCTGACCGCGTTGCTTGGCTATGCCGTCGGCATCTCGATCAGCTCTTACGTTGCTTACTGGAATATCCGTTTTCATTTCGATGCGGTCGCGACCCTGTTCCAGTGGACTCCCTACGCCGTGCTCAAGTGGAGCGGCTACGACGTGGAGAGACTCGCCATCGGCCTGGCGCACGCCTCGATTATCCTCATGATCTGCAAGGCCGGGCTCTTCCGTTGGGTTACTTCGCGCCTGGCGGCTGTAGGCCAAATGGCCCTGACGAACTATCTGAGCCATACGATTATTTGCGGCATTCTATTCAACGGTTACGGCTTCGGGTTGTTCGGCAAACTGCAGAGATACCAGCTGTACTGGGTTGTGCTCGCAATCTGGATCTTCCAGCTGGCGGTGAGTGAACCCTGGCTTCGCCACTTCCGCTTCGGTCCCGCGGAGTGGTTGTGGCGCTCGCTCACCTATTGGAAGCTGCAACCTATGCGCCTCGTCCTTCCGGTTCCCTCCGATCGTGAAACTCTCGCCCCAATCGGCGGGTAGTCCCAGGGCAAAAATCCCGGGCGTATCCACCCGATGTCGCGGGAATTTATTGGGAGGTCCTAGCGGCGTGCAATCGCTTTGCGATAGTCGTCTGCGGTGGTGCGGTAGCAAGGCAGCATGTTTTTTCGGTCTTCGGCGCTGAGCGCGGGAGAGTCGGCTGCATTCTTCACGTCGGGATGAGGATCGCCTTCAGGCCAAGTCATCTGGATAAGCGACTCGTCACAACTGCGGTCCCGGCTGACGCGAAGCTTCACTACCTTGGTGTTGTCCAACCCGTACTCGGACAAGCGGCGCTGGTACGGCAGGGAAACGTAAACCAGCTTTATGAACTGTGCCAGTCCCTTGCTGAGTTTTCTTTCCGCGATGAAAACTTCGTAATTCGAAAAATAAGAAGACGTCGGCAAAGCCATGGCCATGCCAATCAGCCGCAGCGGCATCTCTTCGGTCGCGGGTTCGGAAGGCTTTTCAGCAGCCTGCTTGCTCGCGTTTTCCGTGACTGGCGCTGGCGCAAGCGCTGGGGCCATGCCCATGGCAACTTCGCGTCCGCCACGGCCGCCGCTTCCTCCAGCTCCCAGCGACGGAGCCGGTCCCACAGCCTGCGATCCGCTGTTGGATACAGAGTTCAGAGGCGAGCCCACGCGCCCCTCCCCTCCCGGATTCCCTGCGCCTTGCACTGCTTGCAGCGATGGAGCGGGTGGAACCACCTGCAAACCGCCGCCGGGCAGCGTTCCCATGCGTCCGCCTCCAGCAGAATTACTCTCCGCCTGCACGGACGGTGGAGGCGGCACCGCTTGTAAACCGCCGCCAGAGAGGGAGCCGGCGCGTGTATTCGCGAGGCTTCCAGAGCCCTGAGCCGAGGGGGTCGGCGGAACTGCCATTGCCAGTGGACTGCCCAGTGTCTGCGTACCTCCGGACAGGTTGCGTTGCTCTCCCACGGGCAGCCGGGGTGACGGTGCGACAACCGTGGACGGGCCGATGTTCATCTCTCCAGCCGGGCGGAGCGAGGCCTGCAATACCGGCGGCGGCCCAATCACGACTGCGCTGGGCACGCTTGTCGCCCGTCCCAAGGACATGCCTCCAGCCTCGGCGACCGGCGCAACCCCAGTAGCCTGAGGCATGCCGAGCCGGCGCGAGGTGGCCTGGTAAACCTCGGGCGGCGGCGCAATCAGCGTCGCGGGACCCGCCGGGACCATCAACCGTGAAGGCCTGGTGGATGCCAGCGGCACTTCGGGAATCACTGGATTTGACGCCAGCATGTTAAGTCGCGACTTCCCGGCCAGCTTGATTTCGGGAGGATTGATGGCTCCTCGTGCGCGCTCCTGTGCGACCCGAATCGCGCTTGCGCCCTGGCGTGCGGCCGCAGCCGGCCGCTTGAGCGCCGCATGAGTCCTCGGCGGGCTTCCGCGCAGGGCAGGAAACGTATTGGATGGCTTGTAATACGTAAGGCGGGTATTTTCGAACATGCTTCGCCGGAGGGGCATGTCATCCGAACTCCACACCTGCGACATGACCAGCACGATCGCCAGCGCCACCATGTGGCATACCATCGACTCCGCAAACCGTTGCCATGGGATGTCGGAATAGAAAAGAATTTCACGCCACAGCGGTACTGTCCTGAGAGGGGTGGCGCCACCCGGCTTGCGCCGCAGCGTATCGCGAAGATTATTCAGAAAGACGCGATGCGCCGGTTCCAGCTCAACCAGCAGGCTGAGCCGCGGACCGCCGGAAGGGCTGCCTGGGCCCGGCCGCGATACAGCACCCGCCGGTTCGCCCTCCATCCGCTGCATGCTCTCCCAGTCGTACTTGCACTGCAGTCCACACCGGCGGCATACCTGGTAGTAGTTGCCGTCACCAGCTTTCAGCGGCCAGAAAAATTCGTGTGTGCAAATACCATCCATAGGGGCGTCCGGCAACATTACTTTGGGATCCGGGCAGTCGTCCGGAAGTACCTATCATCTAGGCGTATGGCGGGATTGGCTAGCTTACTTTAGTGCACGCGACCGGAGCTTTCGATTGGTTACCGCTGCAACAGATCCACCGGCTCTTTCACGTCATGCACTCTCAGATACTTGGCCAGGGCCGGATATTTCTTGGCCACGGCTTCAAACATCGCGTAGGCCACGTTGCGGTAGGAAGTGTGGCCGGCAGGGGTTGTCCGCAACTCCGAGATGTAAACCACTTCTGCAAAATCCATCTTGAACAAAGTCCGCTTGCGGAAGCCGAGCGGAATCGCATACTGCGAATTCTCCCGCGCCTCGGTTCCCGCCCCCGCAGCCAGTTGCTCGACTGCGCTTGCGGTGCGTTGCATCACGGCATCGTAGATTTCCCGGGTGCCCGCTGATTCGAGTTCCTCCGGCGCGTCGTATCCGTGCCTCGTCGTGAACTCCTGGCCGATCTGTATGCATCGGCGGTGGCGGTGCATATCGCGGAAGCCGCCAATGTCCATGAGAATGTCGAAGCGGAACTGTTGCCCGGCGCGGAAGGCTCGCAGCATCTCGTCATGCCGGCCGCGATTCCGCAGTCCCATATCAATGATCTCGCGGCGAATCTGTTCTCCTGCGGCTTGCACCGCCTGGCGTATCTGCCGGTAGGAATAGTGGCTGTGCTCGTAGATCAGCGTTGCAGCCAGTTCAACCTCCAGCGGTTCTTCCTCCAGCAGATCGACAGTCGGGGCCGGCGCGACGGGCAAGTCGCCCATCAACTCGGAGGCAACTTGCCGCAACACCCGCCGGGTCTCGATCTCATACGGATTCGGATCGGCATACTTCACCAGCGTCGGCGCTACCCGAACTTCCTTTAGCAATTCCTGTTCGGCGCGGTCGCCCAGCTCGGGAGAAGCGGCACGAATCTGCCCCACCAATTCCCGCAAAGCGTCCTGGTTGACGTTGTACGCGGGAGAAATTGCCGCGCGTTTCAGCAACTCTCCCAATTGCCGTATCTCCCGGTGAGTGTCTGAAAGCAGGTGCGACACCTGGCTCTCGAGGGTGCGCGCGTTCACGATTTCTCCGAGCGAGGTGTTGGCCGCCAGCGGCAGCAGGTAGCGCGATATATCGAAAGCCCGCGCCCGCAATGTGCGTTCGTAAGCTTCCTGCTTCATTTCATCCGGCTTGGGAGTGGTGCTGGCCAGATACAGAAACATGCGCTCCGAGAAAGATTCATATTCCGCGAAAAGGGAATCAACGGTTTCCTTGTACTGCTGTCCTGCCTCCTGTCCGTCGAACTGGGGGACGTAGTAGCCGCTCTTCTTGAAATCCTGATACCGGGTGGAGCGCTCCTGTCCGTCCCAGCGCTGTTCGTCCGCGACCGCAATCGCCGCCAGAATGGACAGGCGTTCGATAGCCAATGCAATGTGTGCCAGGTCGGCAATCGAACGGTGGCCGTACTGAAAGTAAAAGGTGTTGAGAAACTTTTCCGCCTTCAGCTGGCTGATCTCTCGCAGGGATTCTTTCATCGAGAGCGCGGAACGCGAGTATTTCGCCATGGCGTAAGCCTGTATCTCAGGCTCGACGCCGTACACGGCATAGACCTCGACCCCGGGCGCGGGGCTGGGACTGGACTCTGGATTCGCACTTTCGGGTGCGAGCTTTTCGACTACTTCAGACATGAGCATCTCTAACCTTGGAATGAGTGGAGACTTGGAATCTTACTGCATCGTTAACCGAAGAAAAGCGCTTTTCTTTGCCAACTTGCCAATGCTTTTGCGCCAGGAAATCCACGAAGCTCGCAAAGAATAGCCGGCTCTGCTCATTTCAATGAATTCCGGATTCCTGCCACTGCCAGCATGCGTCCCGTCATCCCTTTTTCCTTGCGATAGGAAAACAATAGATCGGTACGGCAGGAAGTGCACAGCGGCGACGCGCTGATATTCTTGGCCGCCACTCCAGCCGCCATCAGCTGGCGGCGGTTGGCCTCCACCAAATCCAGGAAAATCTTTTTGGGCAGCTCGCTGTGGCCGGGAGCGCGCGCCGTAAGAAACAGCATGGGGTACTTTTCGCGGACCGGGTCCGATTCTTCAACTTCGCGAAATAATTTGCTCCCATATTCGAACTGGGATTCAAACCGGCTGCGCACCTCCGGACCGACATCGTAACAACAGCCATGAACTCCGGGACCAATGGCTGCCCTGACGTCGCGGGCGCGAGTGCCGAAATAGCGCCGCATCTCTCCCACTCCTTTTTCGACGATCCGTTTCACGGTCCCGCGCCAGCCCGCATGGAACACACCCACGGCCCGACTTTTGGTGTCCACCAGAATGACGGGAAGGCAATCGGCGGTCAGAATCCCGAGCAAAATTCCCGGCGTCCGGGTGATCATTCCGTCCCCGGTAAGGCCAGCTTCAGCAACGCCTGACACGCAATGAATCAGATCGGAGTGGACCTGTCTCGCGGTCACCAGCGGCCACGCCGCCCCCTTTGCGAAGACTCCAAGCTGGCGCAGGAACGTTTCCCGGTTGTTCGCCACCGCCCGCCGCGAATCTTCGCGGGTGAACCCGAGATTTAAGCTCTTCCCTCCATAAACCCGCGAAAATCCGCCCGGCCGAGTGCTGAAGCCATGCACCAGCCAGGGCGCAGCCTGCAGAGAGTCAGCTTGGAGAATCCTGCCTGGGGTTTCCCGGAGAGTTTTGATTGCCACTGATACATATTAGCAATCTTTCCCGCGCTGCTTGATTCGCGGCAATAACCGTCGCTGCATCACCGTGCATCCAATAACCAGAAGCACCGTGAGTCCCCATCGACCGGTTCTTCGGAAGCGTTCCCGCTGCCCTCCGCGTATAATTCCGCGCTGCGGCAAATCATGATTCTTCTTGCTAGTCCTAAATCACAGAAATTTCCCAGGAGCCCATACATGCGCGTCCTCATGCTGACCCTTGCCTTGGTGTGTACGCTGGTGGCGGGAACCGCGGCACAGCAGTCAAGTTCGTCCAATGATGAACCGAAGGATAAAAAAACAAAAAACACCGAGCCCGCGCCCAGGAATCAGGAGAAGAAGCCCGCCGAGAGGCCGCCCCTGGCCCCTCCGGCCGAAGAGCAAAATCAGGCGGCCGCCAAACCGGCAGCCGACAGGGATCGGGACAAGGACAAAGACAAGGAAGAGTTTGACGTCGCCGAAGTTCCGCCCGTGATCACGCACCACCAGATGACACTGGACGGCAAGCCGCTGAAATACACCGCGACCACGGGACGTCTCCCCATCAAGCGCGGCGACGGCAAGATTGAAGCCGAGATGTTCTTCGTCGCCTACACTCTCGATGGTCAGGACGCCGAAAAACGCCCGCTGACATTCGCCTTTAACGGCGGTCCGGGCTCGGCCACCATCTGGCTGCACATGGGCGCGCTCGGTCCACGCCGTGCCGGACTGCTGCCTGATGGACTGCTGCCGCCCGCTCCTTACCGCATCGTGGACAACCAAAGCAGCTTGCTCGACAAAAGCGATGTTGTGTTCGTGGACGCAATTTCAACGGGCTTCAGCCGCGCCGCAAACGCCGAGACATCCAAAAAATTTCTCGGGGTCAAAGGCGATATTGACGCCTTCAGCGAGTTCATTCGCCTCTACATCACTCGTTACGACCGCTGGAATTCGCCGCTGTTTCTGTTTGGAGAAAGTTACGGAACCACCCGCGCCGCAGGCATCGCCGGCAAGCTGGCGGGGCAGGGCATCTCGTTCAACGGCATCACTCTGCTCTCGACCGCGCTGAGCTTCCAGACCCTCGAGGACACCCGCAGCAATGACCAGCCATATATTCTGTTGATTCCCACCTTCACCATGATCGCGGGCTATCACAAGAAATTGCCCTCGGACCTGATGCAGGACATGGTCAAGGCGCGGCAGGATTCCGAGCAGTGGGCTTCAACGGAATACGCCCAGGCACTGGCCAAGGGCGACTCCCTCGCTCCGGACGAGCGGCAAAAAGTTATTGAGCAGATGGCGCGTTACACCGGCTTAAGCAAGGAAGTGATCGACCAGGCCAACCTGCGCATCGACGTGCCCAAGTTCACCCATTATTTATTGCTCGATCAAAAATTGCGCGTGGGCCGCCTGGACGGCCGTTTCACCGGTCCCGACCCAGACGGAGCGCTGGACACGCCTTTCTACGATCCCACCGAGGCAGCGGTGCTGCCGCCGTTTACTTCAGTCTTTAATAACTATGTGCGCACCGAGCTGGGATACAAGACCGACATGCCCTACCAGGTGTTCCCCGCCGATGAAGACTTCTTCGAGAAATCGTGGAATTGGGGCTCCGGCATCACCGGCTTTCCGGATACAGCCACCGCGCTGCGCCAGGCGATTGTGAAGAATCCCTACCTTAAAGTTCTGGTGATGGAAGGCTTTTACGATCTGGCGACTCCGTTCTATGCCGCCGACCAAACCGTTAACCATCTGAACCTCAGCCCTTCCTATCGAAAGAATATTTCTTTCGCCACCTACGATGCCGGGCACATGGTGTATTTGCCGGCTGATGGCTTGAAGAAACTGAAGAGCGACGAAGCCGGATTCATGGACAAGGCAGTGGCGGGAAACTAACGAAACACGTAGGCCCGGACGCCCTCGTCCGGGCGGGCGAGCGTCGCTCACCAAAAAATGCCCGCCAAAAATGCTGGGCGGACGAGGGCGTCCGCCCCTACGCATACTCTGACCCGGGCCTTCGCCGGTGCCACTCGATAGCCCGCTCATAGGCGTGAGCCACTGTCAGCAGCCGGGCTTCGCCCCAGTGCGGGCCAATAACCTGCAAGCCTAAAGGCAGACCGCCTTTGGTGAATCCGCAGGGAACTGAAATCGCCGGCAATCCCCAAACATTCACCGGACGCGTGTTCCTCAGCAATAACAGCTCCCGTGGCCGCAACCGCTCGGGATTTTCCTTGAGCTCGGCAATCATGGGCGCGGCAATCGGCGTGGTCGGCGTGATCAGCACATCCAGATCCGCAAAAACAGATCCGATTTCGCGGCGCACCCGATGCAATTCGCGGCGGCACTCCAGCAGCGTTTCCCCTCTTATGCTCTCGCCCGTCCGGATTCGCCTCAATGTCTCGGGCTGGTAAAGCTCGGGGCTGCGAGCGACGAACTCCGCGTGAAATCTGTATGATTCCGCGCTTTGCAGCGTGCGGTCGGTCGGCACCGGCAATTCGATGTCCCGGATTTCCGCTCCCAGCGCAGATAGGACCACGAGGGCGGCGTTCGCCGCCGATTCTGCTTCGGCATCGAGATCGTCAAAGAAGAATTTTCTCGGAACGCCGATGCGCAGCCGGCCAAAGCTTCCGCTCAGCCCCGCCATGTAATCTTCGGCGGGAGCATCAACGCTGGCTTTGTCCCCAGGATCGTAGCCGGCGATGGTTGCGAAGATCGCCGCCGCGTCCGCGACGGTGCGCGCAATCGGCCCGACGTGGTCCAGCGAAAATGAAAGCGGGATCACTCCGCGCGTGCTTACCCGTCCGTAGGTCGGTTTCAGCCCGACCACGCCGCACAGCGCGGCCGGTTCCCGCACCGAACCGGCCGTGTCGGTGCCAACCGCGCCGTAACTCAGTCCGGCAGCCACTGCAGTTGCCGAGCCTCCCGATGACCCGCCGGCAATTCGCGCTGGGTCGCACGCGTTTCGCACTTCACCAAAAGCGCTGATCAATGAGCTGCCGCCATAGGCGAACTCATGCAGGTTTTGCTTCCCGAGAAGGATGGCGCCGGCAGCTTTCAGACGGCGAGCGACTTCGGCGTCTTCTGCGGGGATTCGGTCTTTAAACACCAGACTGGCGGCGGTGGCGCGGACGCCGGCCGTGTCGATTAAGTCCTTCAGCCCGAGCGGAACTCCGTGCAGTGGCCCGCGCCATTGGCCTTGCCGTATTTCCGCCTCAGCCTGCCGTGCCTCCGCCAATGCAGAATCGGCAGTCACGGTAATGAACGCGTTCAGCGTCGGATTCAGCTTTTCAATCCGCGCCAGACATTCGTTCGTCAGCTCCACTGGCGAAACCGCGCCCTTGCGCAGCAACTCGCTGGTTTCCAGAATCGATCGCGGCAATCTTGCTTCTCCTGACTTCGAAACATTCTCTCAGACGGATCATCCGGGCACCCTCGCGTTTTGCTGCACCCGTGGTCGTACGCCCACATTTCGTGAGGGCGAAAGAGCCTATAATTGGCCTTCCACTTCCGGTGGAGGTTAAAAATAACGCCATGGCACAGATGACCGCTACTCCAGCCGGCACGCAAGGGTTTTTTGTCGATGGCAAGTGGATCGAAGAAGGCGACCCGGTCGAGATACGCGCGCCGTACGACGGAAGCGTCATCGCCACCGTCTTTCAGGGACGCAGGGAACACGCCGAAGCTGCCATCGCAGCCGCGGTGAAAGCCTTCGGCACCACCCGCCGCCTTCCGGCTTTCGAACGCCAGAGAGTGCTTCGCCGGGTCTCGGAGAACATCTCTGAACGCAAACAGGAATTTGCCCGCACCATGGCGCAAGAGTCGGGCAAGCCGATCAAGGCCGCCCGCACCGAGGTAGAGCGCGCCATCTTCACTTTTAATGTCGCCGCCGAGGAGAGCACCCGCATTTATGGTGAATTTCTTCCGCTCGACTGGCAGGAATTTACCGCCGGACGATGGGGGATCGTGCGCCGCTTCCCTCTGGGCCCCATCGCGGGAATCACGCCCTTCAACTTTCCGCTCAACCTGGTGGCGCACAAGGTCGCTCCCGCCATTGCCGCGGGCTGTCCGCTGGTGCTCAAGCCCGCGCCTCAAACCCCTCTGACCGCCCTGATGCTGGCGGAGGCAGTGCAGCAGGCGGGCTGGCCTGACGGAGGCCTGAACGTACTGCCTCTTTCGAATGAAGTCGCGGGATTGCTCGTAACCGACGAACGCCTGAAAATGATCAGCTTTACCGGCAGCGCGGCTGTCGGCTGGCAGATCAAGAGTAATTGCGGGAAGAAGAAAGTAGTCCTGGAACTCGGCGGCAACGCCGGCGTGATCGTGCACAGCGATGCGGATCTCGCCTACGCTGCGGATCGCTGTGTCGCCGGCGGCTTCGCCTACGCCGGGCAGACCTGCATCTCGGTGCAGCGCATCCTGGTGGAGCGTTCCGTCTTCTCTAAATTTACCGACCTTCTGCTGCAAGGCGTAAAGAAATTAAAAACCGGAGATCCGCTCGACGATTCCACCGACCTGGGACCTCTGATCCGCGAAAGCGACGCGGTTCGCGCCGGCAATTGGATCGAGGAAGCAGTGCGCGGGGGCGCCCGCGTGCTTTGCGGCGGCCACCGCCAGGGGCCCATGCTCGAACCTACGGTTCTTACCGGGACGCGGCCCGAGATGAGAGTAAACTGCCAGGAGATATTCGCTCCCGTGGTCACGGTTGAAGCGTACGACGATTTCAACCAGGCCCTGCGCCAAATCAACAACTCTCCCTACGGATTGCAGGCCGGACTCTTTACCCGCGACGCCAAACTGATCTTTGAGGCTTACGAGGAACTGGAAGTTGGCGGGCTGATCGCCGGCGACGTTCCGGCCTTCCGTATCGACCACATGCCCTACGGTGGCGTTAAGGATTCTGGTCTGGGCCGCGAAGGGCTGCGCTATGCCATCGAGGAAATGACCGAGCCTAAGTTGCTGGTGATGAACCTTAAGTAGAAACTCCGGCGAAACTCAACTGTAGTGAAAAATCAGGGAATTATTTTCAATGTGCTGAACATTATTCCGATTCCGGGAAAACTCCAGTCGGCTTTCCACAATCTCTGCCTGTTATAATCACAAGTTTTATTGCTGTTGAGTTGCCGGTTCTGGGATGTTCAGTACATGCCGCAAGGACCGGCAGAGCGCTTTGTAGCTGCCGGGCAAGGGACGTTTTCTTCAATGCAGATTTTTCACCGCAGCACGAACACACTCTCGCGGGCGACGATCTACGGCGCAATATTCGTCGTGGCGGCGTTGTTCTGGGCTGCCGCGGAAATTCAGCGCTCTCCTTACGTCACGTACGCCGGAGTGAGGCGTCCGCAGCCCGTGCCGTTCAGTCATCAGCACCACGTTGCCGGACTCGGAATCGATTGCCGTTACTGCCACACCTCGGTCGAGACTTCCAGCTTCGCCGGAATTCCGCCGACCAAGACCTGCATGAACTGCCACGCCCAGATCTGGACTAACGCTCCTCTGCTGGAACCGGTCCGCGAAAGCTACAGAACCGGGAAGTCGCTGGTTTGGACGCGGGTAAACGATTTGCCCGACTTCGTCTACTTCAATCACAGCATTCACATCAGCAAGGGCGTGGGCTGCAATACCTGCCACGGTCCGGTGGACCGGATGCCCCTGATGTACAACGAGGCGTCGTTGCAGATGGAGTGGTGCCTGGATTGCCATCGCGCGCCCGAGAAATATCTGCGCCCCCGCGATCAGGTTTTCAACATGCGTTATGAGCAGCCGTCAGGAGCCAAGCCGGTCGAGGTCGACGGCAAGCAGTACACCGACCAGTTCGCGCTGGGCACTGACCTGGTACACAAGTACAAGCTGCGCACGGTCACAGACATCACCAGTTGTTCGACGTGCCATAGGTAACAGACAGGGTAATTAATGGAGGACGAGTTTTCGCCCGGCCTCTAACAGCAAGAAGATGAGTATGGAAGAACAAAACGCCAAGCCGCACCGCGAGGACATCTGTCCCAGCAAGAAGGGTACGCTCGACCTCGATGCGGCGCGCGCCCGCATCGCCGAGACTAAAGGTCCGGAATACTGGCGCAGCCTCGAAGAACTCGCGGGCAGCCCTGATTTCCAGGAGATGCTCCACCGTGAGTTCCCCAAGGGCGCGTCAGAGTGGCTGGATTCAGTTTCGCGCCGCGGCTTCCTGAAATTAATGGGTGCCTCGCTGGCCATGGCGGGCATGACAGCCTGCACCAAGCAGCCCCTCGAACCGATCGTCCCTTACGTCAAGCAGCCTGAAGAAGTAATTCCTGGGAGGCCACTGTTCTTTGCCACCGCGTTCACCTTGAGCGGATACGCCCAGCCCTTGCTGGTCGAAAGCCACTTGTTCCGCCCCACGAAAGTTGAAGGCAACGGCGAGCATCCAGCAAGCCTGGGCGGCACCGATATTTTTTCGCAGGCCTCGATTCTTGGGATGTACGATCCCGACCGCTCCCAGACTGTCACCTACCTTGGCGACATTCGCTCCTGGGCATCGCTGGCCGAGGCCATGCGCGGGCCGCTGAATATCCAGAAGAGCTTGCAGGGAGCGGGCATTCGCATTTTGACCCCGACCATCTCCTCGCCTACCCTGGCTGACCAGTTGCAGTCGTTCATCAAAACTTATCCCCAGGCCAAGTGGCACGTTTACGAACCGGTGAATCGCGACAATGTTCTCGAAGGCGCGAAGCTGGTCTTCGGCCAGCCGGTAGAAACTCGTTACGACTTTTCGAAAGCCGACGTAATTCTTTCCCTTGACGCCGATTTCCTCTACGCGGGATTCCCCGGCTTCACCCGTTACGCCCGCGATTTTGCCAGGCGGCGCAATCCCGAGAGCGGTGAGATGAGCCGGCTGTATGTCGTCGAGAGTACACCGACCTCGACGGGAGCCAAGGCGGACCATCATCTGCCGGTGCGTGCTGCTGATGTTGAGTTGATGGCCAGAGCTATGCCGGTAGTCGAAGGGATGAATGCGAGTGTCCCTGGGCTAAGCGCCCAACAGCAGGCTTTTCTGGCAGGTGTTTTCCGCGACTTATCCAGTCATCGCGGCTCCAGCGTCGTAATTGCCGGCGACCATCAATCCCCAATTGTTCACGCTCTAGTCCACGCGATCAATGAAAAGCTGGGCAACGTCGGCAAGACGGTTTTCTACACCGATCCGGTGAATGCCAACCCGGTCAATCAAACCGAGTCGCTTAAAGATCTGGTCGCCGACATGCGCGGCGCCAAGGTGGACATCCTCATCATCATGGGCGGAAACCCAGCCTACGACGCGCCTGCCGATCTCGGTTTCGCCGACGCGATGAAGAGCCCGAGTGTCCCCTTCCGCGTCCATCTCGGCCTTTATCAGAACGAGACTGCGGAGCTCTGCCAGTGGCATGTGAACCAAGCGCATTACCTCGAAGCCTGGAGTGACGCCCGCGCCTACGACGGTACGGTCAGCATCGTGCAGCCGTTGATCGCACCCCTCTACGACGGCAAGAGCGCGCATGAATTGGTGTCCATGCTCTCCGGACAGGGGGATGCGGCGGGGCATGAAACCGTGCAGGCTTACTGGAAGGCGAAGCATCCCGGCGCGGACTTTGACGCGTTCTGGCGGAAGTCGCTGCACGATGGCTGGGTGGAAGGCACAGCCTTGCCGGCAAAACAGTTCAGCGGCAAAGCGCCAGCACTTCCGGCAGCCGCGAGTGTTGACCCCAAAGCCATCGAAATAAACTTTCGCCGCGATCCCTCCATATACGACGGACAGTTCTCCAACAACGGCTGGCTGCAGGAATTGCCCAAGCCGATGAACAAGCTCACCTGGGACAATCCCGTGCTCATGTCCCCGGCCATGGCGGACCGCATGGGGATCAAAACCGAAGACCTGGTCGAACTCGAGCTTGGCGGCAAAAAGGTGACCGCGCCAGTGTGGATCCAGGCCGGTCATGCGGACGATGCGATCACTGTCTTCCTGGGCTACGGACGCCGCCGCGCCGGCCGTGTGGGTACAGCGGCCGGCTTTGATATGTACCCGCTCCGCATGAGTGCCACGCCCTGGTTTGCCAGCGGGGTGGCGATCCGCAAGACGGGGGGCGCGTACAAACTGGCTTCCACGCAGGGTTACCAGACCATGGACACGGCCACCGGTTCGCGTCCCCTGGTGCGGACCGCAAGCCTCGAGGAATACAGAAAACAAGCGGAGTTCGCGCGGGAAGAAGAGCCGCCCAAGGATTTGACGCTGTACAAGCCCTATCCCTATGCCTCCGAGCCTTACGCCTGGGGCATGACGGTCGATATGAATGCCTGCGTTGGCTGCAACAACTGCATCGTCGCCTGCCAGGCGGAGAACAACATCGCCGTGGTCGGCAAGGAGCAGACCCTGCTGGGCCGGCACATGCACTGGCTGCGCGTCGACGCCTATTACCAGGGCGACCGCGCCAATCCCAAAGCTTACTTCCAGCCCGTGCCCTGCATGCACTGCGAAAATGCTCCCTGCGAGGTGGTGTGCCCGGTGGGCGCAACAGTGCATAGCAGCGAAGGCTTGAATGACATGGTGTACAACCGCTGCGTCGGCACCCGCTATTGCTCCGACAACTGTCCCTACAAGGTGCGCCGGTTCAATTTTCTGCTGTTTCAGGACTGGGAAACTTCGCAATATAAGATGATGCGCAATCCGGATGTAACCGTTCGCAGCCGCGGTGTCATGGAAAAATGCACCTACTGCGTGCAGCGCATCAATGAACACCGCATCGATGCCGAACGCGAAGACCGCAAGATCGGTGACGGCGAATTGCAAACCGCCTGCCAGCAATCCTGCCCGGCCAACGCGATCGTCTTCGGCAACGTCAACGATCCCAACAGCCAGGTTTCGAAACTAAAGGCGCAGCCCCGGAATTACAGCCTGCTGGCGGATTTGAACACCCGCCCGCGCACCACATATCTGGCCGACATTCGCAACCCGAATCCCGAACTCGACGCCGACCACAGTTAGCGTGAACGAGTAAATCATGAACGAGTAAATATGGACGAGCCCACAAAATCACGAGCGCCAGTCATCGAACCCGGATACACCCTGGGATCGGTTACGGACAAGATCAGTTCGATTGTTCTGACTCGTCCGACCTCCAACTCCTGGTTCGTCGGTTTTGGGCTGATGTTCCTGCTCACCATGATGTTGCTGTTTGCCATGGGCTATCTGTTTGTGAAGGGCGTCGGCATCTGGGGCGTGACCATCCCCATCGGCTGGGGCTTTGCCATCGTCAACTTCGTCTGGTGGATCGGCATTGGGCACGCCGGCACTCTGATCTCCGCCATTCTTCTGTTGTTGCGGCAGTCCTGGCGCAATTCCATCAACCGCTTTGCTGAAGCTATGACGCTGTTTGCGGTGGCCAGCGCCGGTCTTTTTCCCCTCATCCACACCGGACGCCCCTGGCTCGCCTACTGGCTCTTCCCCTATCCCAATACCATGCGAGTGTGGCCGCAGTTCCGCAGCCCGCTGGTATGGGACGTATTTGCCGTCTCAACCTACGCCACCATTTCGGCGTTGTTCTGGTTCATTGGATTGATCCCCGATCTCGCGACTTTGCGCGACCGCTCGGAACAGCGCTGGAAGAAGGTCATCTACGGCACGCTGGCCCTGGGCTGGCGCGGTTCCGCCCGCCACTGGCACCGTTACGAGACTGCCTACCTGCTGCTCGCGGGGTTGGCGACGCCGCTGGTGCTTTCGGTCCACACTGTGGTCAGCTTTGATTTTGCCGTGGGCATCGTGCCCGGCTGGCACACCACCATTTTCCCGCCTTACTTCGTCGCCGGCGCAATCTACTCGGGCTTCGCCATGGTGCTGATGCTGGCGATCCCCATTCGCAAGTTTTACAACCTGGAAGATTTCATCACCGAACTGCACCTGCAGAACGCGGCCAAAGTCATGCTGGCCACGGGCCTGATCGTGGCTTACGGCTACGTGGTCGAAGCTTTCATGGGATGGTATGGCGGCAACCGCTACGACGCCTTCCTGCTGTGGAATCGCCTGCACGGCCCCTACGCATTTTTCTATTACATGCTCTTGACGTGCAACATCGTGATTCCGCAGGTGCTGTGGATTCCGAAACTTCGCAGCAGCCCGGTCTGGCTTTTCCTCATCTCAGGCGTGGTCCTGGTGGGAATGTGGCTGGAGCGCTTCATCATCGTCGTGGTCAGCCTGCATCGCGATTTCCTGACCTCGTCCTGGGGCATGTACTACCCCACACGCTGGGACTGGATGACGTTTATCGGAACCATCGGCCTTTTTCTCTCGGCCATGTTCCTCTTCGTTCGCCTCTTGCCCATGATTTCGATCTTCGAAATGCGCACCCTTCTGCCTGAGTCGGAGGTGAAGGAATGAGGCGCGCCAAAGTTTATGGAATCATGGCGGAATTCGATTCCGTCAACGCGCTGGTGGATGCCGCCAATCACACTCGCGAAGCGGGATATAAAAGGATTGATGCTTACAGTCCGTTCCCGGTTGAAGGCCTGGCGGAAGCCATTGGATTCCACCACGATGAAGTCCCACTGGTGGTGCTGATCGGTGCTTTGATCGGAGGCATCGGCGGCTACCTCATGCAGTACTGGATTTCGGTCATCAGCTACCCGGTGAACGTAGGCGGCAAACCCTATCATTCCTGGCCGGCGTTCATCGTTGTCACTTTTGAGATGACCATTCTGCTGGGCGGAATCTTCGCCGTATTCGGCATGCTGGCGCTTAACGGGTTGCCCATGCCGTACCATCCCGTGTTTAACGTGCCCCGTTTCGCCATGGCGACCAAGGACAGATTTTTCCTGATCGTGTTTTCTTCCGATCCCAAATACAACCCGGTAGAAGTCCGCAGCCTGCTGCAGAGTTTCGGGCCGCGCTCCATTTCGGAGGTGCCCGATTAATTCCGTTCGCATCGTCGATGTGGGCGCGAGCGTCCCCGCTCGTGCATGGGGTTACCACGAACTCCGTGGGTACAGACGCCCCCGGCTGTCCAGCGGTGCGAAGCTCCGCTTGCTTGCCGCGGTTACACATCTCTTCCCGAAGCTGTCGAGCTTTCGCTCGACTGAACAGCCGATGCCGGCCGTCCCCACGGGCCTTGTGCCGGCCGCCGCACCAGCACGGACGCTCGCACCCGCATTGCATTTCGCCATCCTGCTGGCGGCTCTTTTGGTTCTGGCCGGCTGCCGTCAGGATATGCAAGACCAGCCCCGCTTCAAGCCGTTGGCGCGCAGCGATTTCTACACCGACCTGCGTTCCGCGCGTCCCCGCGTCGAAGGCACAGTGGCCCGCGGCCAGTTGCACGAAGACAGCTATCTTTACACCGGCAAAGTCGGCAACGATCCTGGAGACTACATGCCCTTTCCGGTTACCGCCGCCCTGCTGGCTCGTGGACGGCAACGCTATGACATCTATTGCTCGCCCTGCCACTCGCCTGTGGGCGATGGCAACGGCGTCATTCCGTCCCGGGGATTTCCCCGCAAGCCGCCGTCTTACCATCTCGAGCGCCTGCGCAAGGCGCCTCTGGGATATTTGTTCGACGTGATTACCAACGGCTTCGGAGCCATGCCCGACTACGCCTCCCAGATCGCGCCGCAGGATCGCTGGGCCATCGTGGCCTACGTCCGCGCTCTGCAGTTGAGCCAGGACGCTACCGCCGCCGACGTTCCAGCCGGACAGAAAGTTCCGTCCGAGCCGCCACGCTTTGAAGAGCTCGGATCTGGCGCCACCTTGCCTGTTGTCAATCCGGAATCCGAGGCCAAGCCAGCCACTGAGGAGCCGAAATGACGGCGACTCCAAGGCGCGATCTCGATCTGATGACGCCGCCGGTGGTGAAAACCATCCAGCAGCGTTCCTTGATCATTGGACTGGTCTTCAGCGCGATCGCCGCCGTCGGGGCATGGCTGCGTCCCGACGAATTCTTCCACGCCTACCTGCTCGCCTTCATGGGATGGCTGGGCGTCACTTTGGGATCGATGGCCATTCTCATGCTCCGCCATCTAACCAAAGGCGCGTGGGGAATGGTCATACGCCGTATCCTGGGCGCGGCCATGCGCTGCGTGCCCTTGATGGCTGTATTGTTCGTCCCGCTGCTGTTTGGCATTCGCCGGCTGTATATATGGGCGCGGCCGCTCGATGGCATCGCGGACAAACATCTCCGCGAGCATCTGGAAGACATCACCAGAACTTATCTCACGGTGAACGGATTCATCATCCGCGCCGCCATCTACTTCGCCGTCTGGATGCTGCTCTCTTTCTTCCTGACCAAATGGTCGGCCGAGCAGGACCATCCGCCCATGCGCGACAACAGCTCGCGCTTCAAGGCCCTGAGCGGGCCGGGGCTGATCCTGTACGGCTTCACTATCACCTTTGCGGTCATCGATTGGGTCATGTCCATCGATCCCAGCTGGATTTCGACAATTTTCGGTTTGTCTTTCCTGATCGGACAGGTGCTGGCGGCGCTCTGCTTCGCCGTGGTGGTCGAGCGAATCCTCTACCGCTACAAGCCAATGTCGGAATTGCTGAAACCCGAGCAGGTTCACGATCACGCGACCTTCATGCTGACTTTCATCATGGTATGGGCCTATTTCTCATTTTCGCAGTGGCTCATCATCTGGGCGGGAAACCTGCCCGAAGAAATTACGTGGTACATGCGGCGACTGAACGGGGGCTGGGGATACGTCGGCCTGTTCCTCGTTATCTTCCACTTCGCGGTGCCCTTCGTCTTTTTGATATCGCGTCCGTTCAAGCGCGACGTCACGCGGCTGGTGTGGCTGGCCGTGTGGCTCCTGCTCATGCGCTACGTGGACCTGTTCTGGGTCATCGAGCCGAATTTTTCTGTCACCTTCAACGTTACCTGGCTGGACATCGTGTTGCCGATCGCCATGGGAGGGCTCTGGCTGGCCTTCTTCTTCCGAAATTTGAGTTCCAGGCCGCTGGTTCCGGCCTATGACGTTTTTGCCGTCGAAGTTCTTGAGACGGCGCATGAGTAGCAACAGGAACGATAGACGAGTAACCGGATCATGACTGACCATATTCACATCGACGGGCATGACGAAGATGCGGACTTCGAGCGCCAGGACTTGAGCGCCAAAGCCGTCCTGCTCTTCCTGCTCGCACTGCTGGTCGGCTGCGTGCTGGTTGGGCTTCTCCTGAAGGGAATGTACAGCTATCTGGACGCGTACGAGCGCCACCATCAGCCTGAACAAAATCCGTTGGTGCAATCGAACCCGGCAGATACCAGAGTGGTCGAGCCCGGCCGCGTGGCACAGTTTCCCCAGCCGCGGCTCGAAACCAACGAGACCATGGAGATCAACGCCTTCCTTCTGAAAGAAGTGCAAACTCTAAACAGTTACGGGTGGGTCGATCAGCAGGCCGGAGTCGTGCGAATACCCATTGACCGGGCCATGGAGCTGCTGGTGCAGCGCGGCCTTCCGACGCGGCCACAAACCGGCGTGGCTCCGTCTTCGGACGTGAATATGGGAAAAGAAGCGGCACGGCGGGTAGACAGCAGTAAGCAGCCCGCGAAGAAGAAATAAGAAGAAAAAATAAAGTGTTTCTTTGCGCTCTTTGCGGAATTTCTTAAGGTCGCCAGTGACGCAAAGAGATCGTAACGCAACAGTTGAAGATTGATTGAAGTGGCGAACATACCTCACAACCCGAAACGCATTCTGCTGGCGGCGGTCGTCATTCTGGGCGCAGCGCTGTCGGCCGCCGGTCAGGGGATGACCCAGGGCATCATGTCGCCGCCGGCAAACGTGCGCCCACCCGGCTTGAAGAATGTAGGCATCGAGCAGCATCTCGACGAACAGATTCCAGCTGACCTCAACTTCCGCGATGAAACCGGCAAGCCCGTCCGCCTTGGTGATTACTTCGGCAAAAAGCCGCTGATCCTGAATCTTGTTTATTACAACTGTCCCATGCTGTGCGGAGAAGTGTTAAGTGGCCTCGAAAGCTCCCTGCGCGTGCTTAAATTCGATATCGGAAAAGAATTCGACGTCCTGACCATCAGCTTCGATCCCAGGGAAACGCCGGACATGGCGACCAGCAAGAAAGCCGAGTTCCTGAAGCGTTACGGACGCGCTGGCGCAGCCGCCGGCTGGCATTTTCTTACCGGGCCGCAGGAGTCGATTGATGCGCTGACCAAAGCCGCCGGCTTCCAATATCAGTACGATCCCAAGACCGGGCAGTTCGCCCACGCCACGGCCATCATGGTGTTAACCCCGGAGGGCAAGATCGCACAGTACTACTACGGCGTCGAATATGCGCCCAAAGATTTGCGGCTGGGGCTGATCCAGGCGTCGGAAAACAAGATCGGCACGCTGGCCGACCAGGTGCTGCTCTATTGCTATCACTACGACCCCAACACCGG
Source organism: Terriglobia bacterium (assembly GCA_963814725.1). GTDB lineage: Bacteria > Acidobacteriota > Terriglobia > Terriglobales > Acidobacteriaceae > JAIQFF01. The sequence goes on along the minus strand of CAWFDY010000005.1, from coordinate 585,271 downwards.
TAAGTACGGAGCCATTATTTCGCGTGTGTTGCAGCTTTCCGCCCTGGCCACCGTACTGGCGCTGGGAATTTTCATGACCGTCCTGATCCGCTTTGGGTCGGGACACAACTGAAAACCGAGAACTGAGAACTGAATACCCAGAACTGACCGAGGACTGAAGACCGGGGACTAACCACCAACGACTGACTATGTTCGATACTTTTCCACTTTGGCCTGCACGAGCCTCCACCACCGCCGGGAGCGTTGACGCGCTGTTTATCTTCCTCGTCGCTCTCTCCGTGCTGGTGAGCGTGGCCGTCTTTACCTTTATCGTGGTATTCGCCATCCGCTTCCGCCGCCGAAAAGGCGTACTCGCGGAGCAAATTGAAGGTTCGCTTCCGCTGGAGATTACCTGGTCGGTGATTCCGCTCTTTATTTTCGTGCTGATTTTCGTCTGGGGCGCAGTGATCTACTTCAAGGAGCGCACTCCTCCGCGCGGAGCCACGGAAGTTTACGTCGTAGCCAAGCAGTGGATGTGGAAGCTGGAGCACGAAGAAGGGCAGCGCGAGATCAACGAGTTGCATGTGCCCGTCGGGCGTGACGTCAAGATGATCCTGACCTCGCAGGACGTGATCCACAGCTTTTATGTGCCCGCCTTTCGCATTAAGCAGGACGTGCTCCCCGGCCGCTACACCACCGCCTGGTTTCATCCCACCAAGGCGGGGACGTATCATCTGTTCTGCGCCGAGTATTGCGGCTCGCAGCACTCTGGCATGATTGGACAGGTCGTGGTTCTGGAACCGGCCGAGTATCAGGCCTGGCTTAGCGGCGGAGGCGCCTCCGGATCGATGGCCTCGAACGGCCGGAATCTTTTTCTGCAGCTGGGCTGCGCCACCTGCCACCGCTCGGATACGCAGGGCCGCGGTCCCGATCTGGTCGGTTTGTTTGGCAAGCCGGTACAACTTGAGGACGGCCGGGTGGTCACCGCCGACGAGAACTACATTCGGGAATCTATCCTGGCGCCGGGCGCGAAGGTGGTGAGCGGATTCAAACCCATCATGCCGGTGTTTCAGGGCATGGTGAGTGAAGAGCAGCTGAACGCAATTGTCGCGTATATAAAATCGCTGAATCAGAACCCATCGGGAGCGGCAGGCGGTCCCTCGGTTGTTCCGTCGGGCGCGAAGCCGCAGGAATTAAAGGTGCAATAGCAATGGCCACCGCAGCAATTACCGCGGAACGCGAGAACTATCTCAACCAGGAATATGGCATCAAGTCCTGGCTGCTTACCGTCGATCACAAGCGCATTGCGCTGCTCTACCTGCTCTCCATCACTTTCTTCTTTTTCATCGGAGGTTTTTTCGCCCTCCTGATCCGGCTGGAGTTGTTGACCCCGGCTGGCGACCTGGTGCAGGCCGATACTTATAACAAGCTCTTCACCATGCATGGCCAGGTCATGGTGTTCTTCTTTCTAATTCCATCCATCCCCGCCGTGCTGGGGAATTTTCTGGTGCCATTGATGATCGGCGCCAAGGATCTGGCGTTTCCGCGCATCAATTTGCTGAGTTGGTATCTCTACATCATCGCCGGAACTTTAATGCTGCACTGCATGCTCACCGGCGGCGTGGATACAGGCTGGACTTTCTATACTCCCTTCAGCACGGCCTTCAGCAATACCAAAGTCATCGAGGCTGGCCTGGCAATCTTTATTTCTGGATTCTCCTCGATCCTTACCGGATTGAATTTCGTAGTCACCATCCACCGCATGCGCGCCCCCGGCATGACCTGGAACCGGTTGCCGCTGTTCATCTGGTCGCACTACGCCACCAGCATCATCCAGTTGCTCGGAACTCCGGTGATTGCGGTCACGCTGGTGCTGGTCGTTCTGGAACGCGCGCTTCATCTGGGCATATTCGATCCGACGCGAGGCGGTGACCCGCTTCTGTTTCAGCATCTGTTCTGGTTTTATTCCCATCCCGCCGTTTACATCATGATCCTGCCTTCGATGGGAATCATCAGCGAGATCGTACCTTGCTTCGCCCGCAAGCGGATATTCGGCTATCACTTCATCGCCATGTCCAGCATCGCGATTGCGGTGTTCGGCTTTCTGGTGTGGGCGCATCACATGTTCGTCGCCGGAATATCCTTGTATGCCGCGCTTATTTTCTCTTTCCTGAGTTACCTGGTCGCCGTCCCTTCCGCCATCAAAGTCTTTAACTGGACTGCCACCATGTACAAGGGTTCGATCACGTTCTCGACCCCCATGCTCTACGCCTTCGGATTTATCGGCCTGTTCACCATGGGCGGCCTGACTGGACTGTTTCTCGCAGCCCTGGGAATCGATGTGCACGTCACCGACACCTATTTCGTGATCGCCCACTTCCACTACATCATGGTGGGTGGCGCTGTCATGGGCTATCTGGGAGGCATGCATTTCTGGTGGCCGAAGATTTCCGGCCGCATGTATCCGGAAGGGTTGGGCAAACTGGCCGCGCTCATCGTCTTCCTGGGATTCAATCTGACTTTTTTCCCGCAATTCATCCTCGGATATCTTGGCATGCCGCGCCGGTACTGGCAGTATCCTCCGGAATTCCAGGTGCTGAACGTGCTTTCAACCGCGGGCTCAACCATTCTTGCGGTCGGATACCTTCTTCCCATGGTGTATTTCCTGTGGTCGATGCGCTACGGAAAAGTTGCGCCCGACAATCCATGGGGCGCTTCCGGCCTGGAGTGGATGACCACTTCGCCGCCGCCCACTCTCAATTTTGACGAGCCCCCGGTGGTCGATTTCGAAGCGTACGACTACGAGCACATTCCCGCTCCCCAGGAGGCCCGCAGTGGCGGATAGCCCGCTCTCCGTCGAGCATCACAATCCGGCGCTCCAGCACCAGTTCGTCGACATGGAGCAGCAGCGCGAAGCTTCGTCGCTCGGCATGTGGCTGTTCCTGGCCACCGAAATCATGTTCTTCGGCGGCATGTTCTGCGTCTATCTCATCTATCGCTACTGGTACTTCCCCGACTTCGCCGCCGCCAGCAGTTCGCTGGATATCACGTTAGGGACAGTGAATACCGCCGTTCTCATCTGCAGCAGCCTGACTGTGGTGATGGCGGTTCGAGCCGCCCAGTTGGGCCGGCGGCAACAACAGGTAATTTATCTGGCTCTGACGCTTGTTCTCGGCGTGGCCTTCCTCGGGATCAAAGGCCTGGAGTGGACCAGCAAATTTAAAGAGCACCACGTTCCCGGCCCTACGTTCAATTTCGATGCCAGCATTCCGGGCCATCCTGACCATCCGGTAGACCAGCACCACGCGCAACTTTTCTTCTCGCTCTACTTCGCCATGACCGGCATGCACGCGCTGCACATGATCATCGGAGTCGGAATATTCACCTATTTGCTGTATCACGCGTGGAAGGGCAGATACACGCCCGAATATCACACGCCTCTCGAAAACTCAGGCTTGTACTGGCACTTTGTCGATATCGTCTGGATTTATCTGTTTCCGTTGCTGTATCTGATCGATCGAAAGAAATAAGACACAAAGAAGAAAGCACAGCCCATGTCCGAACACATCGTCTCCGCGAAAACCAACATCGCAGTCTGGCTTACGCTGCTGGTGCTGACAGGCGTGACCGCTGGCGTTGCCTTCATTGACCTTGGGCCCTTCAATACCGTAGTGGCTCTGGTCATTGCGACCCTCAAGGCCCTCCTGGTAGTGCTGATCTTCATGCACGTCAAATACACCAGCGAGAAAATGGTCAAAGTTGTCGTGCTTTCAGCTATTTTTTTTCTGCTGCTGCTTCTTGGGCTAAGCCTGGCGGACTACACCACCCGGCTGGTGATGTAAGTTTTGCGCTATACGCCGCCGCGCGGTGATGAAAACTTGAGGACGAGGTGATCCCATGGCATTCTGCAATTCCTGTGGCGCAACTCTCGATAGCGGCGCAAGATTCTGCACCACGTGCGGCAAGACTCAGCCCGGCGCGGCTGCGCCGGCGGCCGCGGCTCCGGCCGTTACCGCTCCGGCCGCCACCGCTGCGACCGGTCCCCAGGGCGGCGGCAGCGCGCTAAAGATCATCCTGATCGTGGTTGCCATCCTTGTGATGCTCGGCATCGCTGGAGTTGCCGCCGTTTCTTTCATTGGATATCGCATTGCCAAGCACAGCCGGGTTCATGACGAAAACGGAAATGTGCGCGTGGAAACGCCCTTCGGGACCATGAACTCGACGACGGATCCCGACGAGGCAGCCCGCAACCTGGGCATTGATTTGTATCCCGGAGCGGAAGTCATCAAGGGCACGACGTCGAACATGAATATGGGGGCGATGCACACCGCCGCCGCCGACTTCGAGACCAGTGATTCGGTCAGCGCCGTGTCCGACTTCTACAAATCAAAGCTGCCCAACGCCAACGTAGTGTCGTCGAACGAAAGTCGCTCCACCATCATATCGACGGACAAGAAAAATATGATCACGGTCAACATCGAACCGAAAAACGGCCGGACCAGAATTCATATCGCCAGAGTGTCGGGTAAGCTCGTGGGTGGCGGCGATTCCGACTCCAACTAGATCCATCGCCGGGTGTGGGGTGGACACTCCTGTCAACCGCTTTTGAATTTGAATGAATCTAGCTTTGCCGGTTTATAAACCCAGGTCAAAGGCGGCGGACAGGAGTGTCCGCCCCACACCCGGCTTCTGAATGCCCGATACTTACCTAGCCATCGCCAGTGCCGCCCGCAGTTCTGTGGTGGATGCAGCCGCGCTGGAACAGGCCTTGCGTCGCCAGATTCGCGGCGATGTTCGTTTCGATTCCGGCAGCCGCGCTCTCTACGCTACCGACGGTTCCAACTACCGTCAGGTTCCCATCGGCGTCGTTCTTCCTCGTGATGCCGATGACGTCATCGCCGCCGTTTCTCTGGCGCGCGAGTATGGCGCTCCGCTCCTGTGCCGCGGCAGCGGAACCTCGCTCGCCGGGCAATGCTGCAATGTCGCCCTGGTACTCGACTTCACCCGCTACATGGACGGCATCCTCGAAGTTGATCCCGGGCGGCGCATCGCGCGAGTGCAGCCTGGCGTGGTTCTCGACCGGCTGCGCAACGCCGCTGAGAAACACCATCTGACCTTCGCGCCTGACCCGGCCACCCACGACCGCTGCACCCTCGGCGGCATGATTGGAAACAACTCCTGCGGCGTGCATTCCGTAATGGGGGGCAAGACCGACGAAAACATCGAAGCGCTCGATATCCTCACCTATGACGGGTTGAAGATGCGGGTGGGCAAGACCAGCGACAGCGAACTGCAGCAGATCGTCCGCGAGGGCGGACGCCGCGGGGAAATCTATTCCGGCCTGCAGAAACTACAGGATAAATATTCCGATCTCGTCCGCCAGCGCTATCCCAATATTCCGCGGCGGGTTTCGGGATACAACCTCAACTTTCTCCTGCCGGAGAATGGTTTCGACGTGGCCCGCGCTCTGGTCGGATCCGAGGGCACCTGCGTTTCCGTCCTTGAGGCCACTTGCCGCCTGGTGGAAAGCCCGCCGGCGAGAGTCCTCCTGGTGATTGCCTATTCCGACATCTACCAGTGCGCCGACCGCGTACCCGATGTCATGGCCCACACGCCGATTGGCCTGGAGGGAATTGACGACCTGCTGGTGGAGTACACGCGGCGTCGAGGCATAAATTCGGAAGGTCTCGCACTCTTGCCGGGAGGCGGCGGATGGTTGCTGGCGGAATTCGGCGCCCAGACCGTTGCCGCGGCGGAAGCGCAGGCTGCCGGCCTGATGCGATCGCTCAGCCGCACTCCGAATCCGCCCACCATGCGGCTGTTCACCGATCGCGGGCAGATCAAGCGCGTGTGGGAGGTGCGTGAGTCCAGCCTGGGAGTCATTTCCTACGTCCCCGGCGAAGATCTGACGTGGGAAGGATGGGAAGATTCCGCCGTCGCGCCGGAAAACCTCGGCAAGTATCTGCGTGAACTGCGGCAGCTGATGAACAGCTTCCACTATCGCGGCCCTCTTTACGGACACTTCGGCCACGGCTGTGTCCACAATCGCATCAACTTCGATTTGCAGTCGAAGGACGGCATCGCCAAATTCCGGAAGTTCATGGAAGCTGCCGCCGACCTGGTCTCCGGCTATGGCGGATCGCTTTCCGGCGAACACGGCGATGGGCAGGCTCGCGCCGAGCTGCTGCCGAAAATGTTTGGTCCCGAGTTGCTGCAAGCCTTTCGCGAATTCAAAGCCATCTGGGACCCCCAGTGGAAGATGAATCCGGGCAAAGTCGTCGAACCTTATCGCATGGATGAAAATCTGCGTTTGGGCGCCGGCTACAGCCCGTGGGATCCTGAAACTCATTTTCAGTTTCCCAAAGATCACGGCAGCCTTGCTCATGCCACCTTGCGCTGCGTCGGCGTCGGGAAATGCCGCCGCGACGAGGGCGGCGTCATGTGCCCCAGCTGGCGAGTTACCCGGGAAGAGGAGCATTCCACCCGCGGCCGCGCCCACCTGCTGTGGGAGATGGCGCAGGGTGACGTGATCCGCGACGGCTGGCGCAATCAGGACGTAAAGCAGTCGCTCGACCTCTGCCTCTCCTGCAAAGGCTGCAAAAGCGACTGTCCCGTCGGGGTTGACATGGCCACCTACAAGGCGGAATTTCTCTCGCACTATCACGAGGGCCGCCTGCGTCCGCGCAGCGACTACGCCTTTGCCCACATCGACCTCTGGGCGCGGCTTGCTTCAAAAGCTCCCGGCCTCGCGAACCTCGGCACTCAACTGCCCGGGCTGCGCGAGCTCTCCAAACTAGCGGCCGGGATGCCCCAGCAGCGCAGTGTTCCGGCCTTCGCTTCGGAAACTTTTCGCGCCTGGTTTCAACGCAGGACGCGTGAACGAAGCACGCCCGATCCCAGCACCCCTGCAAATGCCGCCAGTACGCCGGTCTTACTTTGGCCCGACACTTTCAATAACTACTTTCTGCCCGACACGGCCAAGGCTGCAGTAGAGGTGCTCGAGGCGGCCGGGTTTCGGGTGCATATCCCCAAATCGATTCTTTGCTGCGGCCGTCCGCTTTACGATTTCGGCATGCTGGATCGCGCCAAGCGCCTGCTGCTCAAAATCCTGCATTCCCTCGAAGCTGAAATTGCAGCCGGCATGCCAATCGTGGTTCTGGAACCCAGCTGCGCGGCTGTCTTCCGGGACGAGCTGATCAATTTATTTCCCCAGGACGACCGGGCCCACAAGCTCTCCCGGCAAACCTTCCTGCTCAGCGAATTTCTGGAAAAGAAAGCTGCCGATTTCGAGCTCCCCAGCCTCCCGGCCAAAGCTCTTATCCACGGCCATTGCCATCACAAGTCCCTCATGAAGATGAACGATGAGGAATCGGTTTTACGGAAAATGGGCATCGATTGGAGAGCGCCGGCTCCGGGCTGCTGCGGCATGGCAGGCTCGTTTGGTTTCGAAGCAGGAAAGTACGACGTCTCCATGGCGATCGGAGAACTGGAGCTACTGCCCGCAGTCCGTATGGCCCACCCGCGCGACCTGATCATCGCCGACGGCTTCAGCTGCCGTGAGCAGATCGCCCAGTCCACCGACCGCCACGCCTTCCACCTGGCCGAGGTGATTGCGGCCGGCCTGAAAGGCACGTTGCCCCGGGATGGCGCCTATCCGGAAACCGCCTATGTGCGAGAAAGACAGTCTGCCATCGACCGATCAATGAAAAACTCGGCCTTGGCCCTGGCCGGAGTCGCCGTAGGCACCGCCCTCCTCTGGCGGCTTAAAAAGGCAGTGTAGGGACGATCATCCTCGCTCCTGCCTGGTCTTGCTTGCAGCCAGAGTCGTCGGAGTTATCGCCGCCTTCGCACGAGTGCGGACGCTCGCGCCCACATTAAACCGTGTATAATGAATAACTTGCTACTTGGCCTTCCGGCCTCTCCCCAACTCACCCGGTTTCTGGGACAATAGTAAGTGATCGTCCGCTGGCCTTCTTTAGCAGGTTTCTATGGCCTTAGACTCTGAAATCCTCCTCAATCCGCCCGAAGCCGAAAAATTGGCCGAAGTCCGCATCGAGCCGGCTCTGCGCGGATCTGTGCTCGTCCTTATCCAGTTCGACGTTTGCGAGGAGATACGGCTCGACGAGCTCCGCCAGATCTTTGGCGCCCGCACCCTGGAACAGCCTAATTTCAAGCATCCGGCTCCTGGATATGTGCGCTACCAGCGTCCTCCGGTCGTCGAACCCATTGGGCCGCTGGTTCTGGACACCGGCGAAAGGCTTGAGGGACAGATCAAGTATTACGACTACGGCGTCCTCAGCGTGGTCTTCGAGTTGCCCTTTTCCGGCGACTGGGACACCTTGGTTCGGATGGGCAGCCGCTGGGTATGGGATGTTGATTTCGAAAAGCATGCCTCCCGCATCGTCCGCCAGAAGCTGGAGCGGGCAGCTCCGGCACTGATCAAGCCCTATCCGGAATGGCTGAGCGAGGACTACTTCATTTTCCATGTGAGGGAGATCGCGGGGAATCCGTCCGCCTCCGAGCTGTGTACCCTGCACGGCGGACGCATCGCACAAATCGTTCGTGGAGAGACGGCGCAGCTTTCCGATGGCGAGCGCAACGAAATTCTGCAATCCCGTATTTCCTACTACCCCAATGATCTGGCGGTAATCGGCTGGAACGCCGCGTTCCTCTATGACAGCGAGGCCGGAGCGGAAACCGCCATCCAGCTCCTGGAATACGCCAATTCGCAGTTGCTCGAATTCCGTCATTACGATGAACTGCTGACCCGCGAACTGGGGATCGTTTATGCCGCTCTCGACAAAGGCACCGGCATGCTGGCGCGGTGGCGCCTGGCGCGGGCCGCGACCAAGCTGCATACCGTTCTGCTCGATGTCAACGAACTGACCGAGCGGGCCGACAATGCCATCAAGTTCCTCAGCGACATGTTTTCCGCCCGCCTCTACAAGCTGGCGGCGGCCAAGGTCGGCGTGCCTGACTACAAAGACCTGGTCAACCAGAAGCTGCACACCGCCGAAGATCTTTACCGCTTCATGGTGGACCAGTTCAACCAGAGCCGGGCCTTCGTGCTCGAACTCATGGTGGTCATCATCCTGGTCATCGAACTGGTTTACCTGTTCGGCGGCAGGATGTAATTGGGCACGAGCGTCCCGCTCGTGCTGAAGTCATTCATCATTTAACATCGTTGGGATTTAAGACGCAGGGGCGAGGACTGTCCACGCCCAATCTCAGGAAGCAAAAGGAAGACTCGTGCGAGGACTCAAAGGCAAACGTGTCCTGATCACTGGAGGCGCAAGCGGAATCGGAGCCGCAACCGCCGCCCGCTTCCTGGAAGAAGGTTCGTCCGTCGTGGTGCTTGACCGCGACACCAACGCCCGCGCACAAATTCAGTCGCAGCTTCCAAAGCTCGCCGGAACTGTGGCCGCCGATGTCTCCGACCTGAAACAAGTGCAGGCAGCTTTCGCGGAGGCCCTGCGGCTCATGGGCGGCGTGGACGTGCTGATCAACAATGCCGGCATCAGTATCCGCCACAGCTTCCTCGACATCACTCCCGAAGAATGGGACAAAGTGATCGCGGTCAACCTCACCGGCGTCTTTTACGTGGCGCAAACCGCCGCCCGGCATATGTGGGAACGCGGCAGCGGCGTGATTCTGCAGACCGCGTCAACCAACGGCTTGATGGGCTACCCGTTCTATGCCGACTACAATGCCACCAAGGCGGGAGTCATCGAACTCACGAAGTCGATGGCACTCGAACTCGCACCCAAAGTTCGAGTCTGCGCGGTCGCGCCCGGGTACGTGCTCACCCCAATGCAACGCGCCGAATATACCGATGCAATGTTGGATGCGGTAAACAGCAAAATCCCGCTCCGCCGCCACGCCCGGCCCGAAGAGATCGCAGCCCTGTTCGCGTTTCTCGCCTCCGACGACGCTGCCTACATCACCGGCCAGGTGTATACCATCGACGGCGCCGAAACCGCCGGCGGCCTAGCCAGCCGCTAAGACCCTCGCGGGGCGCCCTCGAGAGTCGATTGGGCTTTATGTCGATCGCGAAGCGATCAATCTCCATGCCAGGCGGCAAACTCGCACCACGCGATACAGCGGAAACAGCGGCCCGGGCAAGCGCACCGCCGACCACTCCCCCTCACCCGGAGTGACCAACAGCCGCCACCAGAAAGAAATGCGGTCTCGTCGGCGCTCCCTTACTTCCATCATCAGGCGGAAGTAGGCCATCGCTTCCGGATCGAATTCTTCTTCCTTCACAATCAGCTGCACAATCCGATGCGCCAGCGCTTCCCCGCCTCTCTCCAGTTCGAATTGTGCCGGAGGCGCCGCTCCGAGCAGCTCCTGCGCAAGAAGAAGCGTGACCGACACAATGCGGCTGATTCCGAGCCTCCGGGCTTCTGCGTGTAGAGTCACCCAATCAAGCGCCCGCGACCTGGCCAACTGCGCGATGTCGCTGAGCCACGAAATCTGCCTCCAGGAATGTTTCGCCGCATGGACACAGAGCACCAGCATCAGGTCCTGGTCAGAAAGCGTGCGCAGCTTCTGCCCTTCAACCGTCACCGCCACGGCCCTTTCGAAAAACTTATCGACCTCGAAGCCGATCGAGTAGAACCGGGGCAGAATCTGCCACTTGATTTCGAGCAGGTTACGTCCGCGTGTGCCGTCGAAGGTGTATTCGTATCCGGATTTCAGGTAGTCGCGCTCTGCCGCCCTCTCCAGCTGCAATCCCGGCTCGTAGCCCATTTCCCTCAGGGCGGCCTTGATCCACGCTAGATCCTCAGAACGAATCAGCAGATCCAGATCGGAAAACTGGCGCAGCGCGGCATTGCCATAGAGCATCTCCGCCAGCACGGGGCCTTTGTAGGGCAGCACATCAAGGCCGCGCGCACCCAGATGCCGGTGAATGTTCAGCAATTCCAGAGTGAGCCACAAAGTTTTGTGCGCGTTGGCTTTGTCCTCCTGGCGAATCGCTTCCAGGTCGGGCAAACGACGGACGTCCACCTCAGCCGCCAATCGCCGATACACGATCGGTATAAGGCCATGATGATGTGCCAGGTAGCACACCTGGTCCCAATCGACGCCATGTTGCAGAATCTGTTGAATGCGGACGGAAGACTCTTCGCCACAGCAGGCTAAAACCAGGTCAAGTTCCGGACCGAAAGTAATGACGTAAGGAGCAGTGGATTCCGGCAGCCGGGATGGCGCGGTTTGCGGCAAGTAGTTGGTCGTCGGCAAAGAACTCGATTCGCGGAGCTGAAAATCCCCCCGCGAAATTACTGGCGAAGGTCTTGCGAGCGTCTTTTCCGAGCGTCTTTCCCGAGCGTCTTTTCGAACTATAGTACAAACCCTTCCGCCGCTCGTTTACTCGTTCTGTTCACTGCGTTGTTTTTGCGGGCCGGAGCTGCCCTCTGGTCACGTTCAGGCAGGTACCTAGCGACGCAACACCGTCCGGCATTATGTCTTTCGCGGGCATGTGCGGTGAGTTATCGTAAAATCTGCTGAAAAAATCTCCGCACCGGCCCGAAAACCGCGCGGGTGCGAACTTTCGACCGATGTGCCGGCAAAACTCCAAACTTCATGGACGCTCAGGAACGGGACGATGGCAGATGCGGTTTGGCGGCGGAGGCCTTGCGTTCCTGGGGAGAGCTCAAGCTGCGCGCTACGGGAGCCAGCATGCTCCCGACCCTGTGGCCCGGAGACGTAGTCACCATCCGCTCCGCTGCTCCCGCGCAAGTCGAAGCCGGCGAAATTGTTCTTTACAACCGTCACGGACGTTTTTGGATTCATCGAATTGTCGGCAAAGTTCTCACCGCAGAGGCTCCGTTTCTCGTCACTCGCGGTGATTGCATGCCTGCGAACGATCCACCGGTCGGAAGCAGCGAGTTGCTGGGAAAACTAACGGAAGTACGGCGTTCCGGCTCGGTCTTTTTGCCACCACGAAAGCTCTCGCCGTTTCACAGAGTCCTGGCCTGGTTGTTTTGCTATTGGAGCCTCTTCCGCCGGATTGGATTGCGAATCGCAGCCTGCCGCGGCGAAGGCAGTCGTAAGCTCGAGACCGGGTTGACCGGAGCAGCGCAATGACCCGGCACAACGCGTGGGCCCGAATTTGAATCCCACGTCATGGAGTTCTTCGAACGTGAATCCAAGCTGCCACATCACCGTCGAGATTGGAGGCATGCCGATCCTGCTGCATATGCAGGACGATTCCTTCCGGCGGCTGCTGGCCCGGCGCTACGCCGGTTTTGTCGAGTCCGATGCGACTCCCAGATTCGAATTTGAAATTGAATTGACTCCGCCCTCCAGGAAAGCTCCGGATGAGGACGTACAGGTAAACCTGCGAAACGGCACCTGGCGCCTGCAGCGAGGCGATTTCCGTGCCCAGTGGGATCCGGGCGCCGGGCGAGGCCGCATCCGGCAGTCCGCCAACCCTTACGCCATTGACTCTGTTTTGCGCATCGTACACACGCTGATCCTGGCGCGCGAAGGCGGCTTCCTGCTGCACTCCGCCGGAGCCATCCGCAACGGGCGCGCCTTTCTGTTCTCCGGCGTATCCGGCGCCGGCAAAACCACGATCTCCCGGCTGGCGCCCCCGGATGTGACGCTGCTGACCGATGAAGTCTCATACATTCGCCGCGTCGACGGCTGCTACCTTGCCTGTGGAACTCCCTTTGCCGGCGAACTCGCGCGCGTAGGGGAAAACTGCTCTGCGCCCATCGACTCTCTCTTTTTTCTGAAGCAGGGTCCGGAAAACAAGATTGAGACGATGTCGAAACCCGAAATCGTCCGCCGCCTTATGCGGAATATTTTGTTCTTTGCCGATGATTCAAAACTGGTTCGAAATGTGTTTCAGTCAGCCTGTGATTTTGTGGAACGCGTCCCCGTGCAGCGTCTGACCTTTACCCCCGACTCCAGGGTTTGGAATCTGATCCAATGAAAACCAACCTGCGAGAAAAATATATCGCGAAGAGTTCGGCGATTGCTTCCCGTCTGCTGGGCGGCGAGATGATGATCATGTCCGCCATTGATTCGACTTTCTTCACCTTGAATCCAGTGGCGACCGTGGTCTGGCAGGCGGCCGACGGGCAAACCCCGCTCTCTGCAATCGTTGCCGATCATATCTGCGCCGAGTTCGATATCGACCCCGAGACCGCATACCGCGACGTCGAACAGTTTGTGCAAGATCTTTCGAGCCACGGTGTGCTGCTGGTTTCCGACCGTCCCTTTCAGGATTCAGCCATCAGCCCGACGGAGGCCGCGTGACCCTGATGCAGGAGATGGGCCAGCGGGCTTTCGACCTGAGCGTACCCCTGTCGGTTCATTTCGATATCACGTATCGCTGTAACGAACGTTGCGTCCACTGTTACCTCGATCACGACGACCACGGCGAGATGACCACCTCTGAAATCAAGTGCGTGCTCGACGAACTGGCGGATGCCGGCACTTTCTTCCTGACTTTCAGCGGCGGCGAAGTCCTGATGCGCCGCGACTTTTTCGAGCTTCTGGAATACGCGCGCCGCCTGATGTTCAACGTAAGAATCAAAACCAATGCGGTGATGATTGGCGAAGCAGAAGCGCGCCGCATGCTTGCACTGGGCGTTGACCAGGTGCAGGTCAGCATCTACTCGCACCGCCCCGAAATTCACGACGCCATCACTAAGCTTCCCGGCTCTCTGCGCCGCAGCGTCGAAGCCATCCGTTTTCTCACCGCGCAAGGGCTCAGCGTGATCATTGCCAACGTCCTGATGAAGGCCAACATGGGCGACCATGCCGGCGTGCAGGCGCTGGCCCGCGACTTGCGCGTGGAATACACTCTCGACCCCACCATTACTCCGAAAATGGACGGCGACACATCCATCCTTGACTTACGCATTCCGGGTTCGGAATTGAATCAGGTGTTTCATAACGAAGAGCTGGTGGGAAATATTGCCGAGTTTTGCGCTCCGCCTCCGCCCACGGACGAAGGCGTAATGGATGGCTCTCCCTGTAGCGCGGGTCATACTCTCGCCTACATTTCTCCCTACGGAGATGTTTTCCCGTGCGTACAGTTTCCCCTGCCCAGCGGAAATGTCCGCAGGCAGAAGTTCATCGACATCTGGAACCACTCCTCCGAGCTGAAAGACGTCCGCTCAATTCGCGCCAGGGATTTGCCCGTCTGCTCGAGCTGCAGCCACGTCGGCACATGCAGCCGCTGTCCCGGCCTCGCCTACATGGAAGGAAATATGCGCGGGCCCTCGACCGCCGATTGTGAGAAGTCGTTTCAACGGACTGGAATCCGGTCCGCGAATATGCTCCGCCTTGATGCAGATCAAGGCCGACCCATCACCGCCGGCCCGTTTGTTCACATCCAGCCGGCCATTCTTTAGCAAACCAAAAGAGAATGTAGGACGGCGAGATCGACTGCGAAAGCCGGAGTTACTTTAGTTTGCGCCGCAGCCCACGATGCCGCGACCGAAGCCGCAGATGAACGTAAACTCATTAAGAAGCTCTCATTATGGATTCCACTGAAAATCCGGTTGACTCAGGAAGACGCAGCACCCGCATCCGCGCCCAGATTCTGATTCGTATCACCAGTCTGGACCCCGCGACCCCGTTTTCCGAAACCGGACACACCCTGGTCCTCAATCCGCAAGGTTGTGGAGTGCGGCTTTCGTGCGCACTGGAGCCCGGAATGGCGGTCTCACTGGACGACCTCCCGACCGGCAAAAGCGCGACGGCTCGCGTTGCGAACTGTGTGCCATTAGGGAATGCAGCCAAGTGGTGGATGGTCGGCATCGCGCTCGATGAACCGGGCAACGTGTGGGGCATTCATCCCGCACCCGCCGACTGGGGTTGCGAAGTACCGATTGCCGCCGCCGCTGCGGCTGCAAGTTCCGGCTCAAGCGCTTCCAAAAGCGGCGAGTGGCCCTTCCGGCAGTTCTCCAGCCGCGGAGAATTTCACCCCGGCAAAAGATAAATCAGCCCAGGCGCTGATGAATGCATGTGTTCGCGGGCGACTCGCCCGCGAGCGTTTCAAACTCCGCCGGCCTTGCATTGACGCGCCCCTTAACGTCCACGTAACATTTGCAGCCAGTGATCGGGCAGACGATTTCGCATTACCGCATTGTCGAAAAGCTGGGCGGCGGCGGCATGGGCGTGGTTTACAAGGCCGAAGACACACGGCTGCGCCGGTTTGTAGCGCTCAAGTTTCTACCCGAAGAAGTTGCCCGCGACCCGCAGGCCCTGGCTCGTTTCCAGCGCGAGGCCCAGGCCGCATCTGCTTTAAATCACCCCAACATTTGCACGATTTATGACATTGGCGAGCAGGACGGCCAGGCCTTCATCGCCATGGAATTCCTGGACGGGGTCACGCTGAAGCATCGCATCTCCGGCCAGCCCATCGATACCGAGACACTGCTTGCGCTGGCCATCGAAATCGCTGATGCGCTCGATGCGGCGCACACCGAAAAAATCGTTCACCGCGACATCAAGCCGGCGAACATCCTCATCACCAAGCGCGGCCAGGCGAAGATCCTCGACTTTGGGCTGGCCAAGTTAACCGGCGCGCAATCTCCCGCCGCTGAAGGCGCGACCATCGAGGAGAACCTTACCAGTCCGGGAACCGCGGTGGGCACGGTAGCCTACATGTCACCCGAGCAGGCCCGCGGCGAAGAGCTCGATCCTCGCACCGACCTTTTCTCTTTCGGCGCCGTCCTCTACGAGATGGCCACCGGGCGCATGGCCTTCAGCGGCAACACCTCGGCTTTGATCTTCGATTCGCTCTTGCACAAGGCGCCCGCATCGGCCGCCCGCGCCAATCCGGAGCTGCCTTCCGAACTTGATCGCATCATTAACAAGGCTCTGGAAAAAGATCGCGCCCTGCGTTATCAGAGCGCCGCGGAAATGCTGGCCGATCTAAAGCGCCTGCGCCGTGATTCCAGCTCGGCCCGCATCGAGATAGCGGCGGAACCATCGAAGTCCAAAAAAAATAAAGCGCTGCTTTGGGCGGCCGGCGCCCTGGTCGGGCTGGCGCTGCTGGCCGGCGCGACGTTCCTCTGGCGAGGCCGAAGTGGTTCGGATCAAATCTCGTCGGTCGCGGTCATGCCTTTCGTTAATGCCAGCAACGATCCCAACTCCGAGTATTTGAGTGATGGCATCACTGAAAGCCTGATCAACAATCTCTCCCAACTGCCCAACCTGACCGTGATGGCCCGGTCGTCCGTCTTCCGCTACAAGGGACGTGACGTCGATCCCCAGACCGTCGCGAAAGAATTGAAGGTGGAGGCCGTGGTGACCGGACGCATCGTGCAGCACGGCGACCAGCTCATCATCAGCTCGGAACTCATTGACGCCCGCACCAGCCGCAACCTCTGGGGCGACCAGTACGACCGCAAAGTTTCCGACGCGCTGGCGGTGCAGCAGGAAATTACCGGGGCCATCTCCGCCAGATTGCGCGAGCGCCTTTCCGGAGAAACTCGGAAGCAAGTGGCTAAAGGCGGCACCAACGATCCCGAAGCCTACCAGCTTTACCTGAAGGGCCTCTACTATTGGGAAAAGCGCACTCCCGAAACCCTGGACAAAGCCCGCGACTACTTCAACCAGGCCATTGACCGAGATCCTGGCTACGCCCTCGCGTATGTCGGGCTGGCCGACTATTACGTCGCTGCGCCGGACTACGGTCCCATACAGGAGAGCGTAGCCGCCCCAAAAGCCAAAGCGGCAGCCGAGAAAGCTCTATCCATTGATCCTTCTTCGGCCGAAGCTCACCTTGCCCTGGGTGGTTCTCTCTGGAGCCTGTTTGATTTCTCCGGCGCGGAAGCCGAATTCAAGCGGGCCCTCGAACTCAATCCCAATCTCCCGCACGGGCATCACTGGTACGGGCTCTTCCTGTCATGGGAGACGCGTCACCCCGAAGCGCTAGCCCATCTGCGGCGCGCGGTTGAACTCGATCCCTTGAACCTGCAATACCAAAGCAATCTCGGTCAGGCCCTGGCCAACGCAGGGCAGGATGACGCGGCCGTCGAACAGTTGAAAAAGACGCTGGAGATGGATCCCAACTTCTCCTACGTGCATGTCGAGCTGCGACTGATTTATCGCGACTTGGGGAAGTACGATCTGTCGATGCAGGAGTGGAAGAAACATACTGCCCTCGATAATGATCCTGAGGAAGTGGCAATTGCGCTGGACTGCGCGAACGTTTACGCCAAGTCCGGCATCAAGGCCGCTATCGCCCGCGAAATCGACTTGAAGACACAATTGGGAAAGCGACGCTACCAGGACCCCAGCGAGATTGCCTACCTGTATGCTCAACTTGGCGATAAAGAACAAACCTTTGCCTGGCTGGACAAGGCGCGTGCGGAAAGAGCCGGGGGTCTGGAGTCGGTCAAAACAGTCCGCTCTCTCGATCAGTGGCATAGCGATCCGCGGTATATCGCGCTCTTGAAAGACCTCGGGCTGCCGCAGTAGGGCTTGCCCGGCGCGCACCCAAGCCCCCTACGCAGGTTTCACGATGGGTCCGGCTGCGCAGGTTCGCTTAAACCCTGCTCTCAATTAGTTGTGAGAAAAGCAGTTTGCAGTTAATCCTCAATTAATGCCAGTTTGATTGACGGCTGTAAGTCACCTCTGTAAATTCAGGCCTCCACAAAGTTCCCACGGAGGCATTTCATGAAACCCTGGAGTCAGTCGTCTTTGTTAATTGTTCTCGCTGCCGCTGTGGTGGCAGCATGCCCTTCGACTGCGCTGGCGCAGCTTTCCGACCTTCCTCTGAAGCCCGGTTTGTGGGAAACACATGTAAACGTCAAAGCCGGAACCATGAACAACGAAGTAGCTGGCAAAGCCTGTTTCTCCGCCGGCACGAACTTGGGAGATTATTTGACGGCTTCAAACCGAGGGACTGGCGTGAAATGCAGCATCAGCAACAAGGTGCAATCCTCTCACGCGATCTCGTATGACACCGCCTGCACCGGTCCTGAAACCGGCTCCAAGGGACACACGGATTTGCAAATGAACGGCACGGACAGCTTCAGCGGGACCACCCACACGACCGTGACGGGTGCGGCACGAGGCAAGCCGATTAACATGGTGATCGACAAAACCTTCAGCGCGAAATTTCTGTCAACGGCCTGCGGCGATGTGGAGCCCATGGTCACAGGCGCAAAGTAGGCGCCGCTGCCGGCCACGTAGGCCCGGACGCCCTCGTCCGGGTGGGCGAGCGGAGCTCGCCTGAGCCTGCGGCGAAGAGGATAAACCGAAACCAGCCGGGATTCGCCCGGCCGGGCGGGTGTGGCACCCGCCCCTACGTGGCCTGTGGCGAACTGTCACGACGACTTTCGCCATCAGGCTGATACCCATGGAGGAGATCAGCGAGAATCCAGGCGGCTCCGGCAATTGCGAAGGTCTCAGTGGTTTCGCTCCAATACATATGTTTATGGGGATTCGAAACCAGCAGCGGTACCCACAAGAGTAATCCGAAGATCACCAGCATCAGGGTCAGAAGGCGAGTCGCGAGAAGTGCCATTCGATTTGCAAGAAGGGCCACCGCCGCGAGTGCGAAAAAAACGGTTGTCGCGGCGGCCCAGAACATTTGGGTGGGCGGAAGCCACTGTGGAACCAGGCCGGCGGTAGGCGCAAGATAAGCCGCCTGTTCAATGGCGAAGGAAGCGCTACAAATGCCCAGGAGAATGCAGCCGATCCGGTTCAGCGTCCCCCGAGACCATGGCGACGAAAAGCGCGCGTAAACCATTGCCGCTCCGCTCACCAGCGAGAACTGCTCGAAGAAATTTCCCCAACTGTTGTAGATCTGTGGGTTGGTGAAGATTTGTGGCACGCACCGTAAGGCGAAGTAAAGGTAAACCGCGCCCACGAAGGCCGCCCCCGCTTTCGCGGTTCGGCGGAACTGAATCGCGGCCCCTCCCAAGATCGCGGCGACAGCGGCGGGGTACACGATGTAACGCGATAGAGGCCAGCCGTTGTACTCGTGACCGACGAGAATGATGAGCCCAAAGGTTAAGGCAGCCGCTCCGAACACATGACGGCCGAGGTCCGAACTGGGCCTCGAACTGGGCTTCGAATTACGTTCCGAACTAGGCGTCGAACCGGGCATTGACATTGGCGCGGACGTAACTAGGTATTATTGCGGCGCGCAGCGTAAATCTTCCGGCCTCGTCGAACCGCACTAGCCTCTCGGCAAGGCACTGTACGCCGAATCGCAGCAACAGTCCACGACTAGTCGACTGACCGATGTTTACCCGCCACGATTGGCGTCCAGCTGGAGAGTATTTCGGGAGACTTAGGTCTTCATCAGCTTGGAGAAGTATCGGTTGTCATAGAACATCGTGCTGTTGTGCACGAACTCCAGCACCTTGTGCATCTTGTCCCGGTCTTCGCGATTCATATCGTTGAACTTGATCGCAATGCCGGATCCGGGATCGATCCTGATTACGCTTCCGACAGCCTGCAGCCTGCCATCGTCAATGGAGAAAATTACCTTAATTTTTGACCCGGCGGGCAAAAGCGTGCTGGTTTCCACATAACAACCGCCGAGGCTGACGTCGATCAGATTTCCCAGCACAGGCACTTCGCCTTCCTGCGGCCGCAGCTCGATGGTGACGCGGCACTTCATGCGCGGATACAGGCGCCGGTTCTTGCGCGACGGCTGTTTCTGCTTCTCGATATACATACGGCGGTCGGCTTCGGCCAGCAGCGCTTCCGCATCCTTGCCATCTTCCGGATACAAGGCCTGTCCCACGCTTAAGGAAAGAATGTCCTCGCTGCATACTTCCCGGCCGGCTAGCCGCGCCAGTTCGCGCAGACTCTCGGCTTTTTTGGCGGCCGCTTCCGCGGTCAGCCCCGGCGCCACCACCACAAACTCGTCGCCGCCCATGCGGGCCACGTAGTCGTACTCGCGGCAGCTTTCTTTCAATGCCTGCGCGAACAAGCGCAGCACGCGGTTGCCTTCCAGGTGGCCAAAGCGGTCATTGATCTGTTTGAAGCCGTCCATGTCGCTGACCATCACCACCAGCGAAGTTGTGTCGCGCTTGCAGCGTGCCATTTCCCGATCCAGCTGCAGGAACAGCGACCGCGCATTGGGCAATCCCGTCAGATAGTCGGTGACAGCCGAACTCTCGGCCTGCTCGTACTTCAGCGCATTCTCAATGGCCAGCGCCATCTTCGAACTGATCGCCAGCAGAATGCGCAAGTGGTCGGAAGTGAAAGCATCAGTCTCCGCATGATAGAGAGCGAGCACGCCCACCACGCCGGCCAGCCCTTCAAGCGGAATCGCCAGCGCGGAACGCAGCGTGCTGAACTTCGAAGGGTCGTTCAGGTATCCCGGTTCCACCGATGGATTCCCGTTGATGATCGGCTTGCGGTTTTGCGCCACCCATCCGGACAGGCCGCTGCCCAGAGGAATTTTCAGCGATGAGAACAGACGGTGATTGTCTCCGCTGACAAAATCAGGAATCAGTTCGTCGCCGCGCTTTACATAAATAGCGATGGCGTCATACGGCACCAGCCGGCGCAGCTTCACCGAAAACACTGACAAAGTCTCGCCCAGGCTGAGCGACGCGCCCAGATCCTGACTCAGCTCAAACAGGGTTTGGGCTTCCTGCCGCGCCGCCGCAATGGACGACAAGAAGGTGGCTTCCTGGCCGGGGGCATCCTTCACCGTGATGTCTTCGAAGCCTGCCGCCGGAGCTCCTCCGGTTTCCACCTTCAGTTCGGTCGAAAGCGGTACCGCCGGAGCACGTCTGAAGGTCGACTCCACCAGCTTTTCCAGCTGCCGGTAGCGCTTCTCCAGAATGCTCACAACCCTTGGGTCAAAGGACTTTCCTGACTCCGCCGAGAGCCGCTTCATCACCTCTTCCAGAGGCAAAGCGCGCCGGTATTGCCGGTCGGACGCCATGGCGTCGAGGAAGTCCACCGAAGAAAGAATGCGCGCTCCCACCGGAATCTCTTCACCCTTCAGTCCGAAGGGATAGCCCGATCCGTCCCATTTTTCGTGGTGGGCGCGGACGATAGGCACCACCGGGTAGGGGAAGCGGACCCGTTCCAGGATCTCCGCCCCGACCAGCGGATGTATTTTCATCTTTTCGAATTCTTCCGGTGTCAGGCGGCCGGGTTTCGAAATGATATGTTCGGGCACAGCCAGCTTCCCAATATCGTGCAGCAGCGCTGCCGCGTGCAGAGCTTCCATCTCGCCCGCGGTCACCCCCAGCTCCTTGGCTACTTCAATGGCATAGATGCGTACCCGCTGCAGATGATCGTGCGTGGTGTGGTCCTTGGCTTCAATGGCCAGCGCCAGCGCCTCGATGGTGCGCAGGTGCAGCGTTGCCATCTCTTCCACGTGGCGCTTCTCGTCTTCAAGTTTTCCCAGATAGAGCCGGTAAGACCGGTAGATCAAATAAATGATGGGCACGATCAGCAGCGACGTTTCCCATCCGAACTCGCGGTTGAACCACCCGATCATCCCGGCGAAGGCGGCCCCAACGAGATAATAGGGAAACGACCAGAAGTAGCATTCCACCCAGATTCTTTTGATCGATTTCTGTTCGGTGAGCGCAATTACGGCGGCGATCGAGCCCGTATTCGCCGCGAAATACGTAATGGCTGCCAGGCCGAGCAACAACGGGTGGCTGGTGACCTGCGCCCCTGAAATCGCCAGGTGATAAACGTTGTAGGCTACGGCGATCGAGACCGCGCTGGCCGCCAGATTGAACGTAACCTGCAGCGGACTGGGCCGGTCCCGATAAAAACACTGCACCAGAGTGGCAGCCGTGGCCAAAGCCAGCGTCTCCGCAAAACCCAGTTCCAGGATTCCCAGCAGGATGAAGAGAAAATTCACCGACATAGTGCCGGTGATTCCAGGCAGCCGCACCTTGAGGCGAGCCGCCAGAATTGCGATCAGGAGATAGCAGATAAACTGCGCGATATTCTTGCTGTTAGGCCGCGCCGCCCCGTACAGCAGGACACACGTCCCCGCCGTCACGACAAGGCCGATGAAGACCTTGGCGCCTAGACTCAGATCTCTCCACGACTGAGAGCCGCTACCCACGCCCCTCCGTACGATTCTATAGGTTCTCGGAACTGGAATCTGTCATTATTGATATCAATTAAAGCTTTCTAATACAATAACTTGCGCCGATCCCAGCCAAACTTTCGTAACCGGGCCTGATAACCCGAGAGCGTTAGCTCTGGCGCGGATAACCTTCCTCCTTTCATCCATTTGTGCAATACGACGATCCACGCGGAAATAGCCGCCCCCGGCTCTCCGGGGGAGCGAAAGCTGCGCTTCCCAAAAATTATTGTTTGACAATCTATACTGTGTGTCATACAGTGTGTGTCATACACTATGCAACACACGGTAGAGCCATCGGCGAACAGTGAAGTCCTGGAAAACTTGCGGCTCGAGCTCCGCCGCGGTTGCCTGATTTTGGCGGTGCTGGCGGAACTGCGGGACGAACGTTACGGATACACACTGCGCAAGGCGCTTGCCGGACAGGGCCTGGAGATTGACGAAGGCACCTTATACCCGTTGCTGCGGCGCCTCGAGACCCAGGGGCTGTTGCTCAGCGAGTGGCGCGAGGAAGAAAAGCGCAACAAGCGCTTCTACCGCTTGTCACCCGACGGCAAAACGATCCTCAAGCAACTGGCTGCGGAGTGGAAAAGCATTAACGCCTCGCTGGGCGGCATCCTGTGACGCGTCCGAGATGGGCCGGGTTCAACTCATTTTAGGAGAATCGTTATGGAACTGATCGAACGCTATTTGCAGGCTGTGAAGTTCGCGCTTCCGCAGAAACAGCGCGACGACATCATTAAGGAGCTGCGCGACAGCATCCTCTCGCAGGTCGAAGAAAAAGAGGCGGAGGTCGGGCACCCGCTCAGGGAAGAGGAACAGGTGGCGCTGCTGAAAAAGCTCGGCAGCCCGATCCAACTGGCCAGCCGTTATCGCAAGGAGCAACACCTGATTGGAGCGACCATGTTTCCCGTCTATTGGAAGGTATTGAAAGCCTCGCTGGGCCTCGCGTTCCTGGTGCTGGTGGGCGCCAGCGTGGCGACCGCCGCCGCCGGCAAGACCTTTACGGAGAGTCTTGGAGTCTTGTTTCGCTATCCCAGCGTCGCCCTGATGACATTCGCCTGGATCACTCTGGCTTTTTCTGCTCTGGAATTCTTTGGGGGCAGGTTGCAACTGAAGGACACATGGGACCCCAGAAAGCTTCCGCCGCTGTTAAAGGAAAGTCCTCGCAAATCACGATTCGAGTTGATTGCACAGCTGCTTGTACAAACCATTTTCAGCGTCTGGTGGCTGGCCGGGCTCCACTACCAGTACCTCATACTTGGCCCGGGTATCGCCTATCTCCGGCTTGGCCTGGTCTGGCAAAGCATTTATCCGCTTCTGGTGGTGACGGTAGTGGTCGATCTGGCTCTCACCGCGTCCTTACTGGTTTGGCCGCCCCCGACGAAGGCCAGGTCCCTCTCGCGGCTGCTCCTGTATTTACTCAACCTGGTCGTCATTTACTTCCTGATCAGTGCCCCTGACTTGGTCATGGCCGCGGATCCAGGCGTGGCCAAACTGCAAGGTCTGGTGAAGATCGCTAACTACTGGGGCCACATCGGTCTGGAGATCACTGCCGTAGTCATCGTCGCCAAGATAGTCGTCGAAGTCGTCAAGCTCGTAGGACGCAGCTTCGCTCAAGTGCACCATGCCACAGTGAACATGTAGGAATACGCGGGGACAGCCGCCCGCGGCTGTCCAGTCGAGCGCAGCTCGACAGGTTTTCTAATCCTTCGTCATGAGCGGAGCGGCGCTCCGTCGGACAGCCAAAGGCGCCTTTCCCTGCGGGTGGCGACGACCTACGCTAAGCGATAAAAGCCTAAAGCCGCATCCCCCTGCACCAGCTTGCGATAGCGGAGCAGGGGCGCAAACGAATCCCCCGGATCGAACCTTTTGTCATGCTCCGCTACAACCACCGTTTCCGGCAGCATCAAAGAAGATTCGGAAAGCAGTTGAAGAACCTGTCCATAGACTTTCTCCACATGATAAGGCGGATCAAGAAAGATAAAGCTGGCAGTGACGTTCTTCACTTCCAGTTGGCGCAGGCCGCGAACCACGTCGTCTCTCAGTATTTCGAATCCCTCCTCCACCCCCAGCGAGCCGAGGTTACGAAGAATCAGGCTCGCCGCTGCTGCCGAGGATTCTATGAAAAAAACCCTGGCCGCTCCCCGGCTCAAAGCTTCAATCCCGACTGCTCCGGTTCCGGCGCAGAGGTCGAGCCATACGTGACCTTCAAAGGTGGCTGGGTCTCCAGCCCCCAGCACATTGAACAGTGTTTCTCGAAGCCGGTCGGCGGTGGGACGCAGGTCCATCCCAGTAAGCGAGCGCAAGGGACGGCTGCGGAACTTCCCGGCAATCACTCTCATGCCAACACTCTCATGGGAATACGCTCATGCAATCACTCATACCGGCGAGCCAGTCATCCGATTACCTCGGATTTGCCGAAATAAAAGCTTCCGGCTCCACTCCGTTGTCTAAACTATATAGAATGGCTGTAGCGGAAGGGGCCGCGGGCTGGTCATGAGAAGTTGGTCCATATCGGCGGGTCGCATGTTTGGCGTTGAGCTTCGCATCCACTGGACCTTTTTTTTCCTGCTGCCGCTGTTCGTCTGGTACACCGACTCCACCTCGCATCACACGGTGAATGAAGGGCGGGGCCTGGCGCTGGTGGGAATAATTTTTGCCGGCGTCCTGGCACACGAATTCGGGCACGCCTACGTCGGACGGAAGCTGGGAGTGCGGGCGAAATCCATCATTCTTCTGCCGATCGGCGGCATCACGCAACTCGACGAAATTCAGCCGCCAGTTGAAACGAAACTTGCTCCCTGGAAACGTGATATCCGCATTGCCATGGCGGGTCCGCTGAGCAATCTGTTGGTCGCGATCCTCTCCGGCATCATCATCTTGATCGTCGCCCCCCATGTTGATCTATGGACATGGCCTTTCATGCGCACCAGCAATCTTCCCTGCAGCCTGGTGTGGGCCAACCTCTACATCGCCGGATTCAACCTGTTTCCCGCCTATCCCATGGATGGCGGACGCGTACTGCGCGCCTTGTTTACCCGCCACATGGATCCCGTCCAGGCCACCCGGCGCGCCGTCTCCATCGGACAGGCCTTTGCCACCATGTTCATTCTGGTAGGTATGCTCTTGCCCAACTACTGGCTCACGTTGGTTGGGCTGTGCCTCTTCACCGCATCCCAGATGGAAGAGCGTTCAGCGGTGTTTCAGTCGGTTCTGGAACGAGTACATCTCGAAGACGTGATGCTCACTGATTTTGCCACCCTATCCCCAGCCGACACCCTCGAAGATGCGCTGGAAAAAGCGGTGCACTGTCTGCAGGACGATTTCCCGGTGATTCGCGGCAGCGACATGGTGGGGGTGATTTCGAAGCAGAAGATTCTGGAAGCCCTGCGAGCGGAAGGCAACGGCTACGTACAGGCCGTCATGAACCGCATTTTTGAAGTAGCCCAGAGAGGCGAGTCGTTGGCCTCTGCCTTTCGTAAGCTCACAACCAAGAATCTCAGCATCATTCCGGTGGTGGAAGATCAGCGACTGGTGGGCATCGTGACGCTGCAGAACCTTATGCATTCGATGACCCTGCTGGCGGAAAGCCGCAAGCTGCGCAAACAGGCGATAAATTCTTAAAATCGGCCAGGGTCTTGCCCGCTCTTCAGGGATGCAGATTCATTCCGGCTATGTCGTAGCGTTTGAATCCGTGGCTGCTTTTTTCTTAGAACTTCACCACGAAACCCAGCCCAGGCTCGGCCATGTGACCCCGGTCACCGGTAAACAGCCCTCCCACGTTGAAACTGGGAGCTTTGTAGAAAACTCCCCGGTACTGCAGCCTCAGAGCTACGTGATCGACGATCGCATCCGACCTGCGAAGGATGGGAACCTTCGAAAACATACGCCAGTCAACCCCGCCTCCGTAGAGAAACGCCGGACGGGTTTGTTGGCTCGCTGGAAAATTGGTTTGCACCCCGTTAACGGTGTTGGAACTGTAGCCGGGATAGAAGACGAGAGCTCCGGCGCCGGCGAAAACGAATGGCTCCACAGTTTTAGTCTGATGGAAGCTGAAGACATAAGCCCCCGAGTATTCGGCAATCGTGCCCTGAATGCGATAGGTCAGCGGAGGCGAAAAATAGATTTGAGAATTGGCGGTGTGCGCGTAGTTGATTTCAACCGAGCTGTGTTCCGAAAACCTGTACCGGCCCGTGATGACTACCGCGCCCGAGTTCGTCGGCGTCAGCACCGTGCCATTGCCCGTGGACTGCTTGCTGAGCACCGCAGCCCCGCCCACTCCCACCTCATAGCGATCGTCCTGGCTCAGCCCGATGGATGTAAGCAGAAAGAATACTGCCACCGCGATGCCGCATCTTCTTACCATCAATTTTCCTCGTGCGCCCGTCGTCGTAACATTCAGCTTCAGTGATTGGAACCAACCCCGGTCTTCGGGGATGTACCGCTAAACCCTTATTTCCGGCCCGCCCCAAAACCGACAACCACGTCCGTCGTAGCGCCGGCCTCTGGCCGGCTGTCCGGTGGGCGTCCCGTCCGCCGTTCAAAAGCAATTCAGCTCGAGCCCAATTTAAGTTTTTGTTCTCCTTCGGGTCGGTGGCTGCGCCACTAAAACAGCCGTATGGCCTTGGCCTGGTCCACCGCCGGAATGTTTTTCAGCTCGGCCAGAACTTCCTGCGGAACCTTGCCGTCCACATGCACCACCGCAATCGCGTCCCGGGGAGTGTCAGTCTTCGAATTGCCCACCCGGCGTCCCAATGAGAAGTTTGCGATATTGATCTTGTGCTTGCCCAGAATCGTGCCCACCTTCCCGATCACACCTGGAACATCGCGGTTGCGCATGTAAACCAGATCGCGTTCGAGTGGAGCTTCCACGTCGATACCATCCACGTGCAGCAATCGCGGCGTGTCTTTGTGCAGTACCGCGCCCTTGACCAGGTGCTCTCCCGTCGCTGTTTTGAGCAGGATAGAAAGCACGCTCCCCGAGGCGGCGGTTGAGCTGTGCGGCTTGCGGGACTCGTGGATGCGCAGCCCGCGCGCGGATGCGATGGCTTCGGCATTCACCAGATTCGCTTGTTCCTCCAGTGCCTCGTTCAGAATGCCTTTTACGGCGGCGTTCCGGATCAGGTCAGTCTTCGACTCCGCCATGTGTCCGGAGTAGCGCAGGGAGATTTCTTCCAGCGTCCCCTCGCTCACTTGCGCTAGAAATGAACCCAGCCTCTCGGCCAGCACGATGTAAGGCTGCAGCTCCAGGTATTCGTCATGCGAAACCGAAGGCACATTCACCGCATTCTGAATGACGCCGTGTTTCAGATATTCCTTCACCTGCATCGCGATCTGGTAACCCACCGCCTCCTGGGCTTCGCTGGTCGAACCCGCGATATGCGGCGTCAGAATGATGTTCTCTACCGCCGTCAGCGGAGAGTTTTTCAACGGCTCGTCGGTGAAAACGTCCAGGGCCGCACCCGCGACCAGGCCTTGCTTGACCGCCTGCGCCAGAGCGGCTTCGTCCACCAGTTCTCCGCGAGCGCAATTCACCAGCCTGACTCCCCGCTTCATTCTCTTTATCGAATCTGCGTTGATCATGCCCGCGGTTTGCGGCGTCAGCCCAACATGCAGCGTGAGGTAGTCGGCATCCGCATACACTTCTTCCAGCTTGGCCAGTCGGATGCCCTGCTCTTTCGCCACCGCCGTCGAGACAAAAGGATCGTGCGCGACAATTTCCATTCCAAAAGCCCGCGCCCGCCGCGCCACTTCCATGCCAATCCTGCCCAGGCCGACGATGCCCAGCGTCTTGCCCCGCAACTCGGTGCCCTGCAGGGATTTCTTCTCCCACTTTCCGGCATGCATCAGTTCATTGGCCCGGCCGATGTGTCGAGCCATGGCCAGCATGAGGGCGAGCGCATGCTCCGCCACGGCGATGGCATTGGCGCCGGGAGTGTTCATCACCGCGATGCCTTTGCGGGTGGCGGCGTCCAGATCGATGTTGTCCACCCCCACTCCGGCGCGACCGATCACTCTTAACTTGCGGGTAGGTTCCAGCAGGTCGGCGTCCACTTGCACCGCCGAACGAACGATCAGCGCGTCGGCCGTCTGCAGATGCGCCGCCAGTTTGCCTTCCACCTGGTCGGGCGTGACGATGGTCCACCGCGGTTCGCGCAGCAGGTCGATTGCAGAGGATGAAATCTTTTCCGCCACCACAACTTTCATAGTTAGGGGTCCACTCTCCAGAAATTCGGATGCTTTCGTCGTCCTACGCTACTTCCGCTGAGCTCTCACAGGCAAACTCTTGACCATAAAATGACAGACCGTTGACACCCGCACCAGGCCTGCCTCGTACCCTGATCCTGCGACTGACACTCAAACTGACCTGGAGAACACGATGAAAACTATCTTACTCATCCTGCTGACATTTTCCGCTATTGCCTGCGGCGGCTACGGGTCCGGATCGGGATCCGGCTCCGGCACCATGGCGGCGGGAGCGCCGAATATCTCCGCTCCACTGATGCCGAACACTGCAACCGCCGGCAGCGCTGCTTTCACCCTGACGGTTAACGGCTCCGGGTTTGTCGGGCAGTCCGTGGTTTACTTCAATTCCTCGCCGCACACCACAACATTTGTGACCGGCGGCCAGCTGACCGCCGCCATCGCCGCAGCGGACGTTGCCACGCCCGCCACCATCAACGTTTACGTGAGAAATCCAGGCGGCACTGGGATTTACAACACGCAGCCCAGTCAGAACTCCAACATGATGACTTTTACCGTGCAGTAGCCGGCCGCTGCTTCAGTCACTGCTGCGTCAGTTATTCATGCTTCAGTCCCTGATGCTTCAGACAGTGACTGACTGCCGGTTTTCCGCGACGCGGGCATACACTTCCTGCGCCGCCCGAACCGCCGCGCCGTACTCCACCGGTTTTCCAGTGACGCTGGCCAGCACATGCTCGAGCGCCGCCAGGATTCCAACGGTGTCGAGGTAATCGTAGTAGCCGATATGCGCGATGCGAAACAGCTTGCCTTTCATTGCGTCACCCTGGCCGTTGGCTACGACCGCGGAAAAAGTTTCACGGAACGCTTTCACGATCGATCCGGAATCTATTCCGGCCGGGGATTGAATCGCGGTCAGCGCCGCCGCCGGGGCAGTCGGCGCGAATAGTTTCAGTCCCAGCGCCTGCGCTCCGGCGCGGGTCATCTCCGCCGCCAGTTCGGCGTTGTTGACCAGGGCTTCACGCCCCGCCACCAGGTCGCCATTGCCCATCTGCCGTATAAAATCCAGCGCGGCTCCGAGCGCGGCAAACAGCGAAGTCGCCGGCGTGTAGGATGACTCTCCCTTGGCAGCGGCCTTGCGTTCCTTGCGGAAATCAAAGTAATAGCGCGGAGACTTCGCCGTCTCCATGCGCTTCCATGCCCGCTCGCTCACCGCGCAATAGGCTAAGCCAGGTGGAATCATCAGCGCTTTCTGCGAGCCGCCAATGATGACGTCGATGCCCCAGCCATCCACGTCGAAGTAGGTCGTGCCCAGGCCGGTGATGGCGTCCACAACCAGGAGTGTGTCATCGCCTTGAGCGCGAACCAGTTTCGCGATCCCTTTTACATCGTGCCGCGCGCCGGTCGAACTCTCCGTCGCCTGCACATAAACGGTGCGAACCTCCGGAGTCAATTTCTGACGAATTTCATCCATCGGCAGCGTTTCGCCGTAAGGCGCACTGAGCACGTCAACCGCGCATCCGAACGCTTTGGCTATATCGCGCCACCGTTCACCGAACTTGCCTGCGGTCAGCACCAGCACCTTGTCGCCCGGCGAAGTCAGGTTTGAGACCGAACCTTCCATCACGCCGGTCCCGGAGGATGCCAGCACCAGCACATCATTTTGCGTGCCGATGAAATCTTTCATGTCGGCCAGGACGCGGGTGTACAAGGCACGGAACTCGGCAGTGCGGTGGTGCATGGCAAACGAAGCCATGGCAGTCTGTGCCGCCGGAAGGATGGGAGTTGGACCTGGAGTGAAGAGACGGTTCTTACGCAACATTTTACGAAGGAGTCCTTTGTTCAGGAGATGCTAATAGTTTACCGAATCATGCGAATTTACGCATGTGAGCAGAGTGCAAAACCTGAACCAAGAAGGACACGAAGTCACCCGAAAGACTTCCCAAAAAAAGGTTCGCGCAGTCCTTCGTGTACCTCAGTGCCCTTCGTGGTTAATGCTTTAACCGGGGTAGCGAGTATCTCGAGTCAAGCCAGACGTATAATCCGGGCATGAGCCTCAGCGAACAGATCCAAAAGGACATCATCAGCGCCATGAAGGCCCGCGAAGAGCACCGTCTGTCCACCTTGCGCATGGTCAAGACCGCGCTCAAGAATCGCGAAATCGAGAAAATGGCTCCGCTTGACGAGAAGGAATCGCAGCAGGTGCTCACTACTTTGATCAAGCAACGTAAAGACTCGGTCGAGCAATTCACTAAAGGCGGACGCCAGGAAATGGCCGACAAGGAAGCCGCCGAAATCATCCTGATCGAAGCCTACATGCCCAAAGCCGCCAGCGAAGACCAGGTCGTAGCCGGAGTGAAGGCGGTCATCGCCGAAATGGGTGCACCCTCGATGAAAGAGATGGGTGCAGTCATGAAGAACGTCATGGCCCGTTTCAATGGCGCAGGAATTCGCGTGGACGGCAAAGTGGTCAGCGACGCGGTGAAGCGGGAACTGGCAGCAAAGTAGAAATCCTCCCAGGCCACGTAGGGGCGGACGCCTCGTCCGCCCAGTCGAGCAAAGCTCGACGAGGGGTTGATCCCATTGGAGCAAAGCTAGACAAGGGATTGATCCCAGTCGAAATCCTGAAGCCTCCGACCCACCCCAATGCCGAGCTTTGCTCGGCCGCCCGGACGGGGGCGTCCGGGCCACGCGGTTCGTGGAGCGGTCACTTGCTTCGCTGCAACTCGCGGTAAGCTTCGCTTTTCGAAACTCCCATCTCTTTAGCGATTTTTTTCAGCGCCGCTTTTTCGTCGAGCTTTTCCTCGGCCATGATCTGTTCCAGCCGCCGCCGCACGCTCACCATGGCAACTGCTTTCTCCTGGCCTTCTTCCGCCTTCCCGATCAGCAGCGTGATTTCGCCTTTGATGTCTCCCCGTGCCGACAATATTTCCAGAACGTCGCCGGCCCTGCCGCGCAGAAACTCTTCGTGAATCTTGGTGACTTCGCGTGCAATCACCAGCGGCCGGTCTTTTCCCATAATCCCGACAACGTCTTCCACAGCTTCTTTCACCCGGTGCGGCGCCTCATAAAAAACCTGGGTTCGCGGAGAAATCCTGACGCTCTCCAGCATCTGCTTCCGCTGGCCGCTTTTCGCGGGAAGAAAACCGCTGAAGCGAAACGAGTCCGCGGGCAGGCCGCTGGCCACCAGCGCCGCCAGAAATGCCGACGCCCCAGGGATCGGCACGACCGGAATGTGGTGCCGGATCGCAAGTGAAACCAGGCGGTAGCCGGGATCGGAAATGCCCGGCATGCCCGCATCCGTTACCAGGGCCACGCGCGCGCCGCCCTCCAGATCGAGCACCAGCTCCGGGGCCCGGGTCAGTTCATTGTGTTCGTGATAGCTCACCGTGCGGGTTGCGATGCCGTAGTGGTGCAGCAATTTTTGGGTTTGCCGCGTGTCTTCGCAGGCAATCTGGTCAGCTTCCTTGAGCACGCGCACCGCGCGCAGCGTGATGTCCTCCAGGTTGCCGATGGGTGTACCCACCAGGTAGAGTCCCGGCGCCAGTATTCCCTTCGCGTTCTCACCCGCCTTCATAAAGGCGAGTCTACCATCGCGTCGCGATGCCTTCCTTTGCGTCCTTTGCGTCCCTATCTTT
Source organism: Terriglobia bacterium (assembly GCA_963814725.1). Lineage (GTDB taxonomy): Bacteria > Acidobacteriota > Terriglobia > Terriglobales > Acidobacteriaceae > JAIQFF01. Next base: position 553,396 of record CAWFDY010000005.1, on the reverse strand, counting down.
GCACCCTTTGCGGTAAAGCTTTTGACCTACCATCAAAACTCATGACCGCGAAGGACGCAAAGTACGCAAAGGAGAAAACCGAGCCCACGTGTGCCTACGACCAGCCGGTTCATTGACGAGGTCAGCCGCAATCCCTAAAATCAAGGAGGCGGCTTTCGGTGATTGGATCTCAGATTTTGCTGCCTTTTCCGGAGAGTTCTCAGGAAGTTCATGCCACTTTACGAATACGAGTGCAAGAAGTGCCATCACCGCTTTGAGCGCATCCAGAAGTTTTCCGATCCGCATGTAAAGAAATGCCCAAAGTGCGGCGGCCCGATCGAGCAGGTAATTTCCGCGCCCGCGGTGCAGTTCAAAGGCTCGGGATGGTACGTCACCGACTACGCAAAGAAATCCTCTACCGGATCGGCTTCGTCGTCCAACGGCGATTCGGCTTCGAAAAAAGACGGCACATCGAAATCCGGCGACTCGCCGAAAGGTGAGAGTTCCTCAAAGTCAGAGGGTTCGAGTGAAGGCTCGAAGCAAAATTCAAAAGATTCTTCGAAGAAAAGCGAAAAAAAGTAATGTGGGCGCGAGCGCCCCGCTCGTGCTCCCTCTAATCGGCTATCTCCATCTCAGGCTGTAACCCAGCGCCGCCAGTATCTGGTTTTCAAATTCATACTCCAGCACAAAGGTGAAGCTGTCTCCCTGGTCTTCCCAGGACGCGGCGTAACGCGTTATGTCCCGCTTGTAAATCGAATACGCCGCCGCGTAGCGGACGTTGCAAGGCGCGGGGCAGGCCACCATTCCCGTCGGATCCGCCCGATCCAACCCGGTAGCCGCCCGCAAAATGCTCGCAGAGACGTCGGCCTCGGAGCTTACGCTGAGCTGGTGAGGCACAATCTCCAGCGCCCGCCGGTCTCCGGGAAGAATGTCCGCCGCCGCCCCGGAAGATGATCGTTGCAGGGGGTTGAGGTCACCTCCATGGCAAGGCTTTCCTGCGCTGCTTTCCAAATCACCCAAAGGTCGTCGTCGGAGTGCCGGGTCTGGTTGACGAATCCGGAGGGAAGCCCGCCGGGCTGCCCGCCGCAGCCCATTAGAACCAGCATTAACAAGAGCTTCCAAAGATTGCGTTGCATACAGACCCAGGCTCGTCCCAAATGAACTATCGGCTGGAAAACCCCGGCCTCCAGTCCGCCGGATGAGTCCTTATTCATACTGCGGGCATCTATATAGTCGTTATAACGAGGATTATTCCCATGATCAAAATCAGGCACAGCAACGAGCGCGGCGGAGGCGACTTCGGCTGGCTCAATACTCGCCACACTTTTTCCTTTGACCAGTTTCACGACCCGCGCTTCATGGGATTTCGCTCCCTGCGCGTGATCAACGAAGACTGGGTACAGGGCGGGCAGGGCTTCCCCATGCATCCGCACCGCGACATGGAGATCATTACCTACGTTCTGGAGGGCGCTCTCGAGCACAGGGACAGCATGGGCAACGGCTCCACGATTCGTCCCGGCGACGGGCAGCGAATGAGTGCAGGCACGGGAGTGCGGCACAGTGAGGCCAACTCGTCCAAGACCAACCCGGCGCACCTGCTGCAGATATGGCTTCTCCCCGACCGCAGCGGGCATAAGCCGGGTTATGAGCAGAAGTCGTTTCCCGAGTCCGAAAAACGTGGCTGCTTGCGCCTGATCGCCAGTCCGGACGGCGCCGGCGGTTCCGTGACGATTCACCAGGACGCCAGACTCTACGCCTCGCTGCTCCACCCCGGGCAGGAAGTAAAACACGAACTCGGTCGCGATCGCCACGCCTGGCTGCAAGTCGCAAAAGGCGCGGTCGAACTCAACGGCCAAAGCCTGGCGCAAGGGGACGGAGCCGCAATCAGCGAAGAAAAACAGTTGATCATAAAAGGCACCGAAGACGCCGAAGTCCTCCTCTTCGACCTGGCGTAACAGTATGTAGGTGGGTACAACACATCCACATGCCACGTAGGGGCGGACGCCTCGTCCGCCCAGTCGAGCAAAGCTCGACAAAAAGCTTTACAGCTGATGCTTGAGGTTTCCACTAATCCGCTGCCGAGCTTTCGCTCGGCTCCCCGGACGGGGCGTCCGGGGCTACGCGGTTCGTGGAAATACGCTGTCCGCCCCACACGGGTGGGTCATTGCCCCATGCCTTCTTCTGTGTTAACTTCGGCGGTCAATTGATCCGATGAACTTTCTTTTTCATCACGACAAGTCCCGCTCCGCGCCTCAGGCACCGGTGCAGGCCGAGGTTCCGGAGCTGCACTCCGCCGAGCTGGCCGCCGCCTACTACGGTGAGCGCCAGGGCGGAGATCTTCACGATTTCGTTCGGGTCACGCCCAATCGCGTCCTGTTTGGCTTGCTGGATATGGCGGGCCGGCTCGAGGAGAACGGTAAGCTTGTCTCCGTCGCCCAGCAGACCTTTCGCACCCGGTCGCCTGAGCTTTTCGCCGGCGACGACGTCAACGAAGCCGATGCCATGGCCGAACTCTGCCTCGAACTCAACCGCGCGATTATGTCCGCGGAGGGGGGCGTGCGTTCCTGTCCCGCCTTCGCCGGCTGTTACAACGAAGAACTCGGCACCATCTGCTATTTCAACGCCGGCCACACTCCGGGCCTGCTCCGCGATCTCACCGGCATCACCGAACTCCAGGCCACCGGCCTGCCTTTGGGACTCTTCTCTCACGCCACCTGCGAAGCCCCCCTGGTTGCACTGCCTCCCGGCGCTGCCCTTCTCCTGGTCTCCCGCGGTCTGCTTGAAGGCAGGCGCAGGCGCGAGGAATTCGGTTTGGACCGTGTAAAGACCGGCCTGCAACAAGGCGCGAGCGAAAGTGCCAAGGAACTCTGTGCCGGAGTGATCGACGGCGTGCAGCAGTTCATGCGGAAGCCGCCGGTCCACAACGATGTGACTGCCCTGGCCCTGGTGCGCAGCGCAAATTCCAAAAAACCCGTTCCCCGGCAAAACTAGTCTCTCGCCAGATGCCCGATCTCACTTCTTCGAGGGTAATCAGACCGTCCCAGGTCCTTCCGTAATCTGCTGCTTCTCACTAACAAGGAGGATACTCATTTGGTGAATGCCCTCCCCCAACCTAGCCCTGATCGTCGTGCGCCGCGATTGAATCTATCCGACGTCACTCCCGCCGTTCTTCGATTCGAAGACGGCCATCGCACCCAAGGACAGCTGGAAGTTATCTCGCTCACCGGAGGCATCCTTTGCCTGCCTAAACCGGTCGGTCGAGAGGCCCGCGTGAAGCTGATCTTCGTCACGCCCACCGGCCCAGTTCTCGGCACCGCGGAAATGTTGAAGCCGGTGTCCTGGACCCAGCAACCCTTTCGCTTCGTGGGACTTGATAAGGACGATCAGAGAAGGCTGCAGGAATCCATCCAGTCATCGTTTGGTCAGGTGAGCAAAGATCAGGAGTGGATCGACAAATACCGAGCTGCTATCGACAACCAGAATCCCCCTCGCCGCAGCCTTTTCAGTTCTCCGCTGGCCGCCCTCACTCTGGCAATACTCTCTTTGGGAAGCGCCATCTACCTGTGCGGCATCTTCAACATCTTCAACTTTCATCTCCCGCACTAGCCCAGACATCACCCCAGACCACGTAACCCCAGACCACGTAGGGACGGGCGCCCTCGCCCGTCCAGGCCGAGCAAAGCTCGGCAACGCTTTCGTCGATAACCTTCCCAACCTCCAGCCCAAGGCACCAAAGAATCGTGTAGAACTTTGCCGGAAGATAACCAGAAAGGATAACCAGAAGGGATAACCAGAAAGGAAGATCAAGCCTTCAATCGAGGCCTCGCCAAGGAAAACCCCGCCCAAGGGGAGCTTGGACGGGGTCACCCTCAAAAGACTCAATGGGAACCAAACGACTGCACAGCCGCATTCTCATCTTCAAAAATCTGGAAGAGGTTCAGCACCCCGATCAGTTTCAGCGTCTGCACCACGAACTTCGAAGGAGTCACCAGCTTCACTCCCCCGCCACGCTGCTTCGCCGATGCCATCGCTTTGACCAGAATTCCTATACCGCTCGAATCAATCATAGGAACTTCGGCGAAATTCATGACCAGGCGCGTATCTCCGGCAGCCATGGCGTCATCCACTGTCTGGCGAAAACTGTCCACGCCGGGGCCCAGGCGTAAAGCGCCGCGAATCTGCACGATCTGAACGTCTGAAAGCCTGCGTACGCTGATTTCCATGTAGCTCCTTCGATAAGCCAATCAAATAAGCTTGCTCGATACGTCGCCTCAACTCAAACCGCCTGCCGCCATGACCCTGAAACATTGACAGCAGCAGGGCGATTTGTTAGATTGCCCGCTCAACTTACGGGAGCCGCCGCGAATTTGCAAGTGCGGAGACTTTCGCCCTCCCCTTCGTTTCAACGTCTTCGCGACCGTCGATTGGCGGCTGCCAGAATAAAAATGCTGAAGGCGACTTCTGTCGATGCGCAGGCCCGGTTCCTGAGTGCCTTGCTTCAGGAACGAGAAGTCCAGCCTCGCGTCCTCTTGCTCGCCCAGCAGATTGCGGAAATACTTCCCGGCGCCGCCGTAGTCTATCTGCTTGAAGAACATGACGAAATCAGGCAATGGTCGCCCCGGGCGGTTGCCGGTGATATTCACCTGGACGATAGCGTCATCCCCTTCGACTCCGGCGCATTGGGTCTTTCCGCCACCAAGGCCCAGCCCCTGGTTCTTTCAAGCAAGGATCTGGTCCGCGAAGACTACGCCCATCTTCACGCCCGGCGCACCCTTCTCTCTCTAGCTTATGTTCCCATCACCGTCAACCAGACCCTGATCGGGATTCTTGAAGCTGCCACTTTTGACCAGGCCATCAATCAGGAGGACCTTGCCAGGTTAGTCGAACTGGTCGAATATGCCGCGCCTGCCATCTTCAGCGCAACTCAATATGAAGCTGAACGCAATTCACATCTCGGATCGATCTCCCGGCTCACCCAGCTCTACGACGTGGAGAAAGTTTTCAACTCCACCCTGGAGATGGACGAACTCAATCCCATCATCACCGCCAAAGTGCGCGAACTGCTTGAAGTCGAGGCGGTAAACCTCTGGCTGGTGAAAGATGAGCAGGAACTGCTGCTGATGGATCAGTCAGGGCAGGATTCTACACGCCAGGCAGGCGATTCGGAGAAGACCGGAGAGGGTTACGTCGCCGAAGTCTCCGACTCCGGCGAATCCCTGATTATCGACGATGCCAACGATGCACGCCTGCTCCGCAGAAATGCCGGCGCCGGTGGCATATTTTCGGCGATTGCGGTTCCCCTGGTCGCCAAGGGATTCGAAGTGGGCGTGATCGAAGCCCTCAACAAGTTGAATGGAATCGCTTTCGACGAAGACGACCTTTTCTTGCTCAATTCCATCGCCGACACCGCCGCCTCGGCGCTGAACAATGCCGGCCTGCTGCAGGCGGAACGCAAAGTTGAAATCCTGGAAACACTGGTCAAGGTCAGCGCTGAAATCACCTCCACTCTCGATCTTGATCGCGTGCTGGATGCGGTCGTAACCGGGCCGGGCGCGGTCATCCCCTATGAACGCGCGGCGATTGCGCTGGAAGAACGCGGCCGTCTGAAGATTCGCGCCATCACCGGCATGCCGCGCATCAATCCGCAGGACCCGAGCGTGGTTCGCTTGCAGGAGCTGCTGGAATGGGCGTCGCTCTCAAACGACGCGGTTTCCTTCTCGCAGGCGGGTGACGAGTTTGACGATCCGCGCCCGGAAACCAAAGCCAAGCTGGGCAAATATTTCTCCGAGACCGGCATGCGTGGCTTCTATGCCGTCCCACTGGCCGATGATGACGGCAGAGTGGGCATCCTGTCCTTCGAAAGCGGCGACCCGGATTTCCTCGGCCCCGCCCACCTCGAAATGATCAAGATTCTTTCCGGCCAGGCGACGGTAGCTTTGCGTAACGCGTCCCTCTACCGGGAAGTTCCTTTCATCGATCTGCTGAAGCCGGTGCTCGACAAAAAGCGCAAATTTCTCGCACTCGAGAAACGGCGTCGAGCCGCGCTGGTTGTTGGCGCGATCGCGGCCCTTCTATTCCTTCTGATCTTCCCGTTGCCCCTGCGAGTGGTCGGCGATGCTTCTGTCAGCCCCGCGCAAAGCGTACTGATACAACCTGAAATTGAAGGCGTGGTGCAACGCGTCCTGGTGCGGGAAGGCGACGCCGTGGCCCCCGGAACCGTGCTCGCCACACTTTCAGACTGGCAGTACCGTGCTCAACTGGCCGCGGCTCAAGCCAAATATGACACCGCAGTTTCCCAGATGAACCGGGCCTTGAACGGCGATGACGGCGGCGAGGCTGGCATTCAACGCATTCAGTCGGACTACTGGGCATCGGAGCTGGCACGCGCCCGCGAGCGCCTCGACCGCACCCAGTTGCGCTCACCGGTGAACGGCGTCGTTGCCACTCCCCACGTTGAAGATCTCGTTGGACGGAAGCTGATGCCGGGCGATACTCTCGCCGAAGTTGTCGATACCTCGCGCGCCATCGTGAACGTGGCTATCGACGAAGACGATGTCCTGCTGCTTCATCCCGGTGAGAAAGCATCCATAAAATTAGACGGCTTTCCCACCCGCACTTTCCACGGCGTGGTTACAGTTGTCAGTCCGCGAAGCCAGGCGCAAGGCGCCGATCGTTTCTTCTATGCCCGCGTTCTAGTGCCGAATCCGGACGGCACGATTCGCGACGGCATGCAGGGCCGCGGCAAAGTTGTCACCGGATGGAGTCCGGCGGGAAAAGTAATCTTCCGACGTCCCGCAATATGGATCTGGTCAAAACTGTGGTCCTGGTTTGGGTGGTAAGAGATTTTGTAGCGCCGGCGTCCCGCCGGCTGTCCGGCGGGCATCTTGTCCGCCGAATAGATGGAGGCCCCATGAAACCCGTTGCTGCGCTCGCCGCACTGATTCTCCTCTTACTCTCCCTGAGCAGTTGCAGCGACAGCAGCGACACCGCGAAAGTTGCCGCAGCCGCGCCGGCGCCCCGTCCGACGGCGCCGGTGCCGGCCGTTCTGGATGAAAGCGACTTTGTAGCCTCCGGTCCCGTCGTGGTCGAGAACCAGGTGGATGTCGCAGCGCTGCGGGAAGGCGTCATCGTCTCCATTCTTGCCGAGCCGAACACGCGCGTGCGCAAAGACCAGCTCCTGGCTCTGCTGGACGACCGCCAGATTTCCGCCGACCTCGACGCTGCGTCGGCCAAAACCCGCTCCATCGAGGCCAACCTGAAGAATTGGCAAGCCGAAACCAAGGTGCTGCAGTCCGACCTGGTCCGCGCTCAAAAGCTTTGGGAGGCCGGCGTCTTTACCAAGGAAACGCTGGAGCATGCGCAATACAAAGTGGAGGCAGACAAATTTGAAATCAGCCGCGAGAGTGAACTGCTGACCAACGCCCACGCTACTGAGCGATCCCTGCAACTGGAAAAAGAGAAAACCCGCATCGTCGCGCCTTTCGACGGAGTCGTTGCCCGCCGCTACGTCCGCGTGGGGCAAAAAGTGGGAATCAGTGATCGGCTGTTCTGGGTCACCGCCGTGAGCCCCCTCGAAGTAAAGTTCACGCTTCCGGAACATTTCGTCGGAAAAGTAAAGAACGGACAAACCGTCACCGTCGAGCTGACCGACGGCTCATCCACAATTCACCACACCGCAACGATTACGCAGATCAGCCCGGTCGTTGATCCCTCGAGCGGAACCATCGAAATTCTCGCCCGGCTCCAGGGACAGGCTCCCGACCTGAGGCCCGGAATGCTCACGACCATTCGCCTCAACCCTCCCAAATGAACATCCTCGAAGCTCTTGAGGTAGCGCTGCCCGATCTCCCCGCGCAGGCGGCGCAGCGCCGCTATCCCAGGCTGGACCCCCGCGTGATCTTCCGGGAACACGTCGAACAGGGAATTCCGGTGGTGCTGGCGAAAATGCCTGGAACCGAAGTTTACCTGCGGTTCATTCCGGATCATTGGAACCTGCTGAAGATGTTCAACGGGGAGCGTTCGTACAAACAGGTTTCCGACCTGATGCTGCAGCAGCACAACCTCGAGTTCAGCGAAGACGATGTGAGGGAGTTCGCTTCATTTCTCGAGGAGCAAGGCGAACTGCTTTACAAGACGCCGGTCGAGAAAAATATCACCCTGCGGGCAAAGATGAGCAGCGAGCGGCAGAAACGTGGCCGCTTTCACATTGCTGACGTTACTGACATCACCCTGCATACGTGGCCCTACGCCGACGCCTATCTCAGCAGACTCCAGCCCTACTTCGAATTCGTTTACACCACATGGTTCACCCTTCTGACCCTTTTTATGTTTGGAGTGATGGGTTGGATGTGGGCCGACAAATTCGGCGAAATCTGGGGCGACAGTTTTGCCTTCTACAATTTCACCGAAAAAACCACCTGGGACCTGCTGGAATTCTGGTTTCTGTTCGGTGCCATGGCCTTCTTTCACGAATCTGCCCACGGACTGACTTGCAAGCACTTCGGCGCCCGGGTGGAAAAAATGCAGTTCCTTCTGATGTACTTCGCTCCCACATTCGTGTGCGATTGCACCCAGGTCTGGATTTTAGGAGATAAAAAGGCGCGCATCTCAACCATCATTGCCGGCCTCTGGGCCGACCTCATGATCTGCGTGGTGGCAACCATCGTGTGGTGGGGCACGGCCACCGGCATGTTCGTTCACGACTTTGCTTACAAAGTCATGATGGTCACCGGCATCGGCGTGACGCTGCTCAATCTCAATCCGCTGATAAAGCTGGACGGCTACTATCTCTTGTCGGAACTGATCGGCGAGACCGATCTAAAGGAAAGATCCACCGCCTTCGTTTCCGGATGGGTTCGCAAACATCTCTTTCGACTGCCCGCCGAAATCGAATACGTTCCTCGCCACCGGCGCGTGTTGTACATCGTGTACGCCATCCTTTCCGGAATGTACAGCTATCTCCTGATGGGACTGGTGGTGATCTTCTTCTATCACGTCCTGCGCGCCTACACGCCGGACTGGGCATGGCTTCCCGTCCTGCTGCTCGCCCTCCGAATATTCAAGTCTCGCATCGTCATGCTGGAGAGGTTCATGAAAACCGTTTACCTCGACAAAAAAGAGAGGCTGCTCGCCTGGTTCACTCCCGCCCGCGCTGTTTTGCTGGCAGCGATTGTGCTGGCCGCCGCCTTTGCGCCGCTTTGGCCAGAGTTCGTGGAAGGCCGTTTTGCGCTGGAGCCGGTGCGCCGGACTTTGGTCCACACCGAAGTTTCAGGGACGGTGACCGAAATCCTCGCCGATGAAGGCCAGCCCGTCCAGGCCGGCGCACCGATCCTGCGGATGGCGAATCTCGAACTGGAGTCGGCCGCCGCTCAGGCCGGAGCCGATTTGCGCAATGCCTCGTCGCGAGCCACCCAGGCCAGCATGACCTATCAGAATTTCGGATCGGCTGAGCACGAACGCCAGCAATCGGTTGTGCGTCACCGAAGCGCCACCGAAGACCTTCGGCATCTGGAAGTCACCAGTCCCATCAATGGCACAGTCACGACTCCTCGGTTACGGGATCTCCTCGGTGCTTACCTGAAGTCCGGGAGCGAAGTCGCCGAAGTGGCGGACACGTCGATCATGACAGCGCGTATTTACGTTCCCGAATTCGGCATGCGGGACGTTCGCCTCGGTGCTCCGGTCAGGCTGCACGCCGAGTCTCAATTCAAATCCTGGTCGGGCTCGCTGGCATCGCTGGCGCCCGCATCTTCCTCGATTGAAAGCGGGTTGATTGAGAAAGCTCAATTGGAAGGCATTCGAGTGCCGAAGTTCTACATCGCGACTGTAGAGCTTCAGAACCAGGGCGAACTGAGGGAAGGCATGAGCGGTAATGCAAAGATTCTGGTCGGCCGGCGCAGCATCGCCGGATTTGCCTGGCGGTTTACCCGCGATCTGGTGGCGCGGCGAATGTGGTGAAGCCCCGCAGGGCTGTTTTTTGAGCAGCAAAAAGGGGCGGCCTCAACAGCCGCCCCCCACGTTACGAGAAACAATAACTACTTCGAGGTTCGCACGCCGGCCTTAACTGCCTGCCTGACATTGGCTCGCACAGCCTGGCGAACATTCGCGCGGACTGCCTGCCGAACGTTGGCTCGGACTGCCTGCCGAACTGCGGCCTTTACCGAAGGACGGGCCGCGGGACGGACTGCGGGAGCGATTTCGGGATTCTGCGGGGTAGCAATCAAAGCCTTCTTTACCGATGAGCGCTGGCTGATCAAGGATTTCTTCTGAACTGACATAACATCCTCCATAAAACTTGAAATTTGATTTCGCAACCACCCGGGCTTTGTACTCCCTGTCCGGTCTGGTGTTGTTATAAGCAATGTCGGTGCCAAACGAATGGCAAGATCGGACTCAAGCTACCCTTAATGGACTCAACAAGATAGGCTTAACGTTCGCAGGAAATTCGATAGCCGCCAGTCCAGCGCGTTGGGCAATGGGTTAAAAATTAACCGCCCGAGGGTTAATAATTAACCCTGAAGCCCATATTTCCGGCACAGGTACTTCATTTTCTGCGCGTTGATCTGAAGCAACGCCGCTGCCGCCACCTTCTTGCCCCCCGTCCGGCGCAACGCCGCCTGCAGGTACGCCAGCTCAATCCGGGCCATCTCCTCGTCAAACGAAATGCCTTCCTCCGGGATAAGCAGCGCCTCCTGCTTCGCCGTGCTGGTGTAGAGAATTTGCTGCGGCAGATGATTGGCCGTGATCACCGCGCCCGATCCCATGATCACCAGCCGCTGCACCACATTCTCCAGCTCCCGCACATTCCCCGGCCAGTGATACTCCTCGAGGATTTCCAGTGCGTCCGAATCCAGCCGCTTGAGCGGCACGCTGTTGGCGGCGCAGTACATCCGCAGAAAATGATCGAGCAGGATAGCTACATCACCCGCCCGCTCGCGCAGGGCTGGAAGCACGATGGGAACCACATTGATTCGATAGTAAAGATCCTCCCGGAAGCGGCCCGCTTGCACCGCCTGCTCCAGATTCTCGTTGGTGGCGCTCACCAGCCGAAAATCGATTCGCTTGCTGTTCCGGCTGCCGATACGCTGAACCACGTGCTGCTCGAGCACCCGCAGCAGCTTGCTCTGTACGGCCAATCCCAAAGTTCCAATCTCATCCAGGAAAAGAGTTCCGCCGTTTGCTGCCTCTATGTGTCCGGCTCGGGATTCATGGGCATCCGTGAACGCCCCCTTCTCATGGCCAAACAACTCCGATTCGATCAGGCTCTCGGGAAGCGCGGCGCAGTTCACGCTGACGAAAGGCTTGTCCCGGCGCGGACCGACGGCAACGATGGCCTGCGCCACCAGTTCCTTGCCCGTCCCACTCTCTCCCCGGACCAGCACATTGACGGTGCTTTCCGCCACACGGGTGATCGCGTCGTACACCAGCCGCATCGCTTCACTGCCCCCAATCAGCTGGCAAAATGAATTCCGGCTGCGCGCCTCCTCGCGCAAGCTGCGGTTCTCGATCTCTGCCGAACGCTCTTCCAGCGCGGCATGAAGCACCTCCTGCACTTCCTCGAAATCCACCGGAGCGACGAAGCAGTGGCTGATCCCGGCCCTTTCAAATTGATTTCTGGAAGCCTTGTTGTGCGAGCGCGTGAACCCGAGCACCACCAGGGTCTGGTCATGACGGCGCAGTTTCTCCATCAACCGCAGTACTTCCTCGTCGGAGGCTTGCGCCGTCTCAAGATCCAGAACAATGGCTTCCACCGAACTTTCCGCCAGCAGCGGCAAAATCTGTTCACCCGAACCTAATAGGGTGGTGTGAAAGGCGGATGCCAGTACTTCCTGTGCCGCCAGCTGCACCGACTCGTCGGTGGTCACAACTGCAATGCGCGGCGCCGCCCCGGCAGGAATGTTGTCGATCGCCATAGAGCCACGAATTATAGGTCACTTTTTCACCCAGGCAAGGTCAAATAATCACCCCAGACCACGTGGGGGATAGACGCCTTCAAGGGATGATTCGCATAGCTCGGACCAAAAAATCGGAGACTAGTTTCAAAATGGGAGGGAACCCGTTGGCGAGCTTCGCTCGCCCGGACAGCCGGGGGCGGCTGTCCTCACATGGTCTGTGGCGAATAAAACCTGGGGCAAAAAAAAGGGGGAGACAGGCGCGAACGCCCACCTCCCCGGGGGAAAACGAATCCAGTTACATGCCGCTGTTTTCCTGTCCAGCCTCAGCCGAATGCAGCACACGGAAAGTGTTGCCGCCATTCGACCAGACCAGCACCAGCGCGTCCTGCCCGTTCGGCACGCTTCCCAGAGCCTTCTGGACGTCGGCCGCATTCTGCACCGGTTTGCGATCGACTTCGACGATCACGTCTCCGGATTGCAATCCCGCGTTGTCCGCCGGGCTACCCGGCTGTACCTGCTGGATCACCGCTCCGTGTAAATCGCCGGGCGCCTGCAACTGCTCGCGCACTTCCGGAGTGATGTCGGAAAGGCCCACTCCCCAGCGCGGTTTGCCCGCGCCGGCATCGGCCGATTCCTTGCCTGATTTGTCCCGGCTGCCCATCGCTTCGAGCGTGACCGGCACATCGACGGTCTTACCGTCGCGCATCACTTGCAGATGAATCGTGGTTCCCGGATTTTTCTGTCCGACCACCACTTGCAAGTCGCCCGCATCACTCACTTCTTTTCCATCGATCTGCGCGATCACGTCGCCGACCTTCAGGCCCGCCTTCGCTCCCGGCGAGTCAGATTCGACCTGGCTGACCACCGCACCCACTGCGGTGTCCATGTGGAAAAACTTCGAGTTTTCCGGAGTAACGTCCGAAATCCCGATTCCCATGTAGCCATGCGTCACCTTGCCGAACTGCACCAGTTTCTCAACTGTTGGACGAACGATCTGGCTCGGAATGGCGAATCCCATGCCGGAGAAAGATCCCGAAGGTGAAACCAGGAAGGTATTGATTCCCACCACTTCGCCGCGCGCGTTCACCAGCGGACCACCGGAGTTTCCCGGGTTGATGGCTGCGTCTGTCTGAATAAATCGGCCCGGCTTGCGAGCGTCGTCGCCAGACATGTTGGGACGGTTCAGGGCGCTCACGATTCCCCGGGTTACGGTGAAGCGGAATCCGAACGGGTTGCCGAATGCCAGAACCGTCTGTCCCGGATGCAGCTTCGTGGAGTCGCCCCACGGTGCGTTGGGCAGGTTGTGAGCATCCACTTTGATGACCGCAAGGTCGGTCAGCGGATCGGTTCCCACTACTTTGGCGGGAAGAATTCTGCGATCGCTCATGGTGACGCGAACGTCGGTCGCGCCATCCACCACGTGGTTGTTGGTCACGATGTAACCATCAGGAGAGATGATGACGCCGCTGCCCAGTCCATGCTCTACCCGCGGCTGTTGCGGCCGCTGGTGACCTTGCTGGCCGAATTGATGCCCAAAGAATTGTCCGAAAGGACTGTCCTCCATGCCCTCCGGCATTTCGCCTTCCGCCACGTTGGTTTTTGCCCGCGACGTCACCGTCACGTTCACGATCGCCGGCGTAACCCGCGCGGCCAGCGTTTCCATCGCCCGGTCGAGCGAGAGCAGCGCTCCTACATTGTCGTCATCGAGCGGCGTCGTAGTGGGAGCGGCCATGGTCGCAGCCTTTGCCGGCATGGCCTTCACGAAGTCATAAGTCACAAATGAGCCCACCATGGCCATCGCCAATATTGGGATTACCAGGCGGCTACTCACTATTGTTTTCCAGTTCTGCATCCAGCTTTTCATTTCCATGCTCCTGTTCAGCGTTAAACAACTAATTATTTAGTTGTTGATGTCAAAAAAATTTCGGTTAAAAAACTAAATAGACTTGGCCCCTGTTGCGGCCTGTATCTTCTTCTGCATCGGATTCTGCACCGGACCCACCACCGTAACCCTCCACACGCAAATCTCCCACACAGCTCCGGAGGCGTCATACTGCCGTGTCTGCATGACTTCGGTCTGCGTCAAAAAAACCAGCTCCTGAGCTGCAACAGCGTCAGTCGTCATGCTGGCGCGAACCAAAGCCGGAGCCTTCGGGGAATGCTGTGCCAGCTCCGCTGAAGTCAGCTCGGAGGCGACATCGGATCTGCGTAATCCGTGGGTGCGATTCCTGAGCCTGCCCTTGACTGCCGATTCCGCAATCATGCGGCCCCGCGCTTTTTCTGCCGGCCGAGCTTCCTGCGGCCGGAACTGGAGCCTCGCGGGAATCAGGTGCGCATCCATCCCTTCCCCTGCGATTGGCTTCATCTGCTGGCGATGCGTGCTCGCTGCCAGTGGCGAAGCTGAGGCCACGGCCGCGCCGTCATCGAACGAAACCAGCCGCGTGGGTGCGTGGGACAATGCCATGAGGCAGGCCAGCGAAACTCCGGTCACCAGCACCGCCGCCGGACTCCACACTTGTGTCGCACTGGGGCGCCTGGTATCCAGAATTTGCGAGACTCGCAGAGAGACATTTCGCAGCCGGTCGACCGCCGCATGCGCCAGCGCCAGTCCCCGGCGCAGAAAGCTTTTTTCGGCCAGCGCTACCAGGCACTCCGCGTACTCTCGCGGATTCGCGGTCTGGGCCAGCACCATGTCGTCGCATGCCATCTCGCGTTCCAGCGCCAGCTTCTTCTCAATCCACCACACCGCAGGATGGAAGAACAGCAGTGCTCCCAGAACCTTCTGGGCAAGATTGGTCCAGTCGTCCCGGCGTCGCAGGTGCGCCAGTTCGTGCAACAGGATGGCATTCAATTCCGTGGTCGAAAGCTCCCGCATTGTCCACGACGGTATCGCCACCAGCGGCTCGGTAAATCCGATCGCAGTGGGTACCCGGACCTCATCCGACGCGCACAGCTTCACCGGCTTCCGGGAATCGAACTCTTGCAGGGTTTTTGCCAGCAAAGGCTCGAGGGTCGCCACCTCCACCGGTACGCAACTCTTGCGGATCCGGCGCAACTGCCAGAATCCCAATCCCACTCTCAGCAAACCCGCAGCCGCGATGATCAGCCATAAGAGAAATATGTAAAGCGCCCACGATGCCGGCATAGTGATCTCGGAGCGTTCGGCCAGCTCCGCGCCATTCGAGCCCCATCCGCCCAGCAGGGGGAGCGCCGCGATTCCGGACAATGCCGCAAACCACACCGCGAAGCGAGTGCCCGAATTCCGCATTCCGACGAGGCGCAGCACCAGCCAGGTTATCGGTGCAATCAGTAAGCCTCCCGCTGCGCAATTGAGTATGCGCTCGGCAGTAAGCTGGGCTACGAATTGCAGGGTCGGCGCAGCGAGCATCATCATTGCGATTTTCCGTCCCTCGCCTGCAATAGCTCTCTGAGGTGCTTCAGTTCCTTGACCTCAATGCCTCTGGCTTCCGGGCCTTTGCCCTGCGAACCCAGGTCTTCCAGAATATTCAGCACCAGCAACTCATGGGAATTCTGAAAGAACCGGCTGACCAGGTGCTTGATCTCAGAGCGCGTAGCTTCCTGCCGCTCCATAAGGGGCTTGTAAATGTGGGCTCTGCCGTCTTTTACGTGCTCCACGTAGCCCTTGGTCTCAAGAATGCGAATGGTGGTTAAAACGGAGTTGTAGGCCAGGGTCGGCTTCTGAGGAAGAGCATCGAGGACCTGTTGGACGGTGGCCGAGCCTTTTTGCCACAGCACATCCATCAAGCGAAGTTCAGCCTCGGTGAGAGTTTCAGACTTCCTGGGCGGCAATGACCATTCTCCTCTTATAACTTCTATTTAACCGCTGCTTATTAGACGACGGGCTGAACCGAAAGGTCAACTAATTATTTAGTTGCTGATGAAATTGATTTGGTTGTCCCCGGCTTGAGTCGCCTTGTTTCCCTCCCGGCAGCCATCAAGGAATTTCCCTTCGCAGCCATACCTCCCATTGAGCCAGGGTCGCATCTAGCCTGATAGAGAGCTTATTAAGAAGAAGAGGGCAAAACCTCCAGCTCTCACGATAAACTCCAAGCCAGCTATAACTTGCACCCTATTCTGCTGACAGCGGGGACGTATGAATATTTGCCGTAATGCCATCGTAGTCCCTGCCGGAATTGCCCTTCTCCTCGCCGTCGTCGCCATTACCGCGAGCGCTCAGGATAAAGAAAAAAAGGAATTTACATACACCGTCGGGCCCCGAGCCGTGGTTTCAATCACCAACAATTACGGCCCGATTAACATTAAGCCCTCGGGAAGCCGCCAGGTCGTCGTCGAGACCATATTGCATTCGGATGCAGTCACTCTGATCAACGAGCAGCACGGCGACCGCGTCGAACTTCGGTCAGTCTCCAGCCGCCCCGGCGCCGCCCTGGTGGAATACACGGTGCTGGTGCCGGCGGATGCGTTCGTTTGCCTGCGCTCTTCCGACGGAGCTCTGCGAGCCCAGGGGTTGCGCGGCGACGTCATCCTCGAAGCTGCGGCCGGCTCTGTCGAGGTCACCGACATCAGTGACGCCCACTTGCACGTACGAACTCTCAGTGGACCTATCAGCCTGACCGACATTCGCGGCAGCCACCTCGACATCAACTCGGTAAGTGGCAACGTGAATCTTCGCAACGTGACTGGACCCGAAATCAACGTCAACTCATGGAGTGGGCGGATTTTCTACGAAGGCGATCCTGGCTCCTCGGGGATGTACCAGCTCACCAGTCATTCCGGAGACCTCGACATCACAATCCCGGCGAATTCCCGCGTCGACATCAAGGCGCGTTCCATCCGCGGCCCATCCGATCCGGAATTCCCCATCACCGAAGGGTTTGTTTCCAGCGGCCCCCGTAACCTGCTGTTCAAGCCGGGCACCGTAATCGGCTCCCGCTTCGAGGTGCGTTCTTTCCGCGGCAAAATCAGCCTCAAGCGCCCTTAAGCCCACGCCAGGCCACGTGGGGACAGCCGCGCCGGCTGTCTTGGCGAGGGTGAGCTCGCTTGGTGTCCGGCGTCGAGTAGCCCGAGTTCTGTGGTTACCAAGGTGGACGAAAGCCGGTTGCGTTCATTTCGCCGCTAGCGTAAATTTTGAATTGATATAGCCGTAGTCGTATGCGGGCATTCTCGAAACGGATCGCGCTGCTCTGCCTTCTGCTGACTCTCTGTTCAGCGATGGCATTTGTTGCGCACCATCACACCAGCGCGACCGACGCCGCAAGATGTACGGTGTGCGTGGCCGCGCATTCGGCTTCCCCAAAAGCCGCTGCGTTCATACCCAACCAGACCTTCGTTCGAGTATCAATTTCACGAACCGCGCCGGTCTCTGCCAAGCAGCGGCTCAGCGCTTTCGCCCTGAGTGTTCGCCCCCCTCCCGCAGTCTAGAACCCTGGAAAGTTGATCGAGACCGTGTGCGTTTTCGCGCACTTCTTTCCATTTTTTTAGACTTTTGGAGGATTTATGCTGGCTTCATATCAGAAGTCGCGCTTCGCGACTTTCGCCGTGATTTTATTTGTAGCTGTTGCCTTTCACGCGCACGCGCAATCGGGCGGCTCCACATCCGTAACCGGGACGGTTGCCGATCCAACCGGGGCAGTCATTGCGAACGCGATCGTCGAAGTCAAAAATCCGGTCAGCGGCTTTGACCGGACCGTTACCACTGACGCCTCGGGAAAATTCAGCATTCCGAATATTCCGTTCAATCCCTATCACCTCACCGTCACTGGCCCAGGCTTCAATCCATATGCGCAAGACCTGGATGTCCGCTCGACCGTGCCGGTAACGGTCAGCGTCACCCTCCAGATCCAGGGCTCGGCCGAAACCGTAACCGTGGAAGCGTCCGGCGGGGACCTGCTCGAAAAAACCTCAACCTTTCACACCGATGTGGACCGCGATCTGTTCGACAAGATGCCCCTCGAAAGCCAGTCCTCGTCCGTGAGTTCGCTGGTTACGCTGTCCTCTCCCGGCATCGCAGCGGATTCCAACGGTCTTTTCCATGGATTGGGTGACCACGCTGAAAATTCTTTCTCTGTCGATGGCCAGCCCATCACCGATCAGCAGAGTAAAGTTTTTTCCAACCAGATCCCCCTCGATTCCATTGAATCCATGGAAGTCATCGCGGGCGCGCCCCCGGCTGAATTCGGAGAAAAGACCAGCGTCGTCATCAACGTCACCACCCGCTCCGGGCAGGGAATGACCACGCCCAAAGGCAGCATCACCACATCCTACGGAAGCTTTGGCACCGCTGATCTCGGCACTAACCTTGGCTACGGCGGCCAGAAGTGGGGGAATTTTATCTCCGCCAGCGGGCTGAACAGCGGGCGCTTTCTCGATCCGCCGGAATTCGCCGTCTTTCACGACAAGGGCAACGAGGAAAATCTCTTTGATCGCGTGGACTTGCAGATCTCCAAAGTGGATACGCTGCACTTGAATCTGGGATTCACCCGCTCCTGGTTCCAGACTCCAAACTCATTCGACAACTTGAACACCGGCGCAACCGACCCAGTGTTCGGCAATCCGGTTGGACCCGCCGACCAACGCTCGCAGATCAAAACGTTCAACATCGCCCCGTCGTGGACCCGCATTCTCAGCCCCAATGCGGTTTTCACCTTGGGCGCATTCGTGCGCCGCGATCACTACAACTATTTCCCCAGTGACAATCCGTTTTCAGACTTCGGCCCCATCCAGCAGGAAACCGTCAACCAGAACCGAACTCTGGCGAACACCGGACTGCGCTCGGATCTCTCTTTTGCGAAGGGAATTCACAACCTCAAAGCCGGAGTCACGTATCAGCAAACCTTCCTCACCGAGGACACCAACTTCGGCATCGTGGACCCGTCCCTTAACAGTCCATGCTTCGACGCGAACGGAAACGCTGTCCCTTGGGTCGGCAGCCCCGGCTTGAACGATCCCGCGAACTGCGGATCTGCCGCCACGACGAACCAGACTCTCTACCCGGCGCCGTTCTCCTCCAATGACGCATTTTTCAACTCTCTGGGATGCTTCGACCTCACCCGCCCGTCTCCATCCGCGGCCGACGGCTGCTCCGCCGCGACCAGCGGCCTGTTCCGCTTTCACGGCCATGCCGACATCAAACAATTGGCTCTCTACCTGCAGGACGCCATCACCAAGGGAAGCTGGTCGTTCAACCTGGGCTTGCGCGGCGATCTCTATAACGGACTCACTACTCACCAGGAAGCCGAGCCGCGCGTCGGCGTCGCTTACAACGTGAAGAAAACCAGTACAGTGTTTCGCGCTTCCTATGCCCGCGTGCTCGAGACCCCGTTCAACGAAAATCTGGTGCTGGCCAGCACCGGATGCGATTCCGTCGTGCTGGCCTCGCTGCTGGGCTGCGTTATGCCCGGGGTCGCGACTCCATTCGCTCCCGGCTGGCGCAACGAGTTTCATGCTGGACTGCAGCAGGCATTCGGAAAATATGTAGTTTTCTCGGGCGAATATATCTGGAAATACACTCACAACGCCTACGACTTCAGCGTGCTGGGAAGCACTCCCATCACCTTCCCGATCGAGTGGCACAACTCCAAAATCCCTGGATTCGCCGGACGCGTCAGCGTCCCCGATTTTCACGGCGTCTCCGCTCTGATGGTCTTCTCAAGCGTTGCGGCACGATTTTTCACGCCTCAGATCGGAGGCGCAGGCGCAGTTCCTTCAGGAACCCTGGGAGAGGCATTCACCGCCTTCCGCATTGACCATGACGAGCGCTTCAACCAGACCACCCACGTGCAATATCAGCCGTGGAAGGCCGGGCCGTGGCTCGGATTCAACTGGCGTTACGATAGCGGGCTGGTCGCCGGCGAAGTCCCGGTTTCAGACGCCACCTCGGTGGACTTAAGCGGCCTCACCGCGGATCAGCAATTCCAGGCAGGCCTGTTCTGCGGAAGCCTCCGTGCAACTCCGGCTCTCGCTCTGCCGGCAACCTGTCCCGCAGGACAATACGGGTCGTCTCTGATCACCCTGCCGAAACCCGGCACCGAGAATGACGATACCAATCCACCGCGCATTGCCCCGCGCAACCTGTTCGATCTCGCGGTCGGCGACGACAATCTCTTCCACGGCGAACGCTATAAATGGAGCCTCAGCCTCACCGCCATCAATCTCACAAACAAAGTTGCGCTGTATAACTTTCTGTCAACCTTCAGCGGGACCCATTACGTCACCCCGCGGGCGTTGACAGCCGAACTAGGCTTCCACTTCTAGCAAACTGAGAACCGAGAACTGATGACTGACAACTGACAACAAAACAACCCGGTTTTGCTGTGACAATCGCCCTCGGCAGCCCTGTAGTTGGTGGCCGGGTTAATATGGCTCCATGAAACGAGCCGCGGTCGCCCTGGCAATTCTCCTGATCATGGCGGCAGCCCTCGCTGTGTTTCGCCGTGAAGGCCGCTGGCTGAACCGTGAAGATCCGCTGGCTCACGCCGATGTGATCTTCGTCCTCAGCGGAGGCCTGCCTCAGCGCGCGGAAGAAGCCGCAAAAGTTTTTGCCATGGGCTACGCGCCCGAAGTCTGGTTCAGCCGTCCGGAGAGTTCGGCCGACGAACTGGCGGAGCTTGGGATTCATTTCGTCGGCGAAGAAGAGTACAACCGCCAGGTGCTGATCCACGACGGCGTTCCGGAAAACGCGATTCACATCCTGCATGGCCCAGTCGTCAACACCGAAGAGGAATTGCAGGAAGCCGGACGCGAACTGCGGCGCACCGGCAAAACCACAGTCATTCTGGTCACCTCTCCGCAACACACCCGTAGAGTCTGGACTCTGTGGCAGAAACTCGTGGGAGACAATCCCAGAGCCCTGGTTCACGCCGCCCACGGCGACCCCTTCGATCCCGACCACTGGTGGCGCAATACACGCGATATCCTGTCGGTAGTCCGCGAAACCCTGGGCCTGATCAACGCCTGGGCTGGACTCCCCGTCCCTCCCCACACCAAATAAACCTGAGGGTGGTCCGTCCAAGCTCCCCTAGGGCGGGGTTTTAGCGGAAATCATTCCGACAGCAGGTCTCCAAGCCCCCAGGCCTTACCATATGAACATGCCCTTGTCGCCCGGCCTGCTCACCACCACACGCACCTGGTGGAAGGAAAACCGTGCCCTCCACGGATTCTGGTCGACCGCGGCTATTTTCGCCGGCAGCCTCTGGCAGTTCCTGCGGGAATCCACGCCCGCGCAACGCCGCCAGCGTTACGGTGACGCCGACTATGACTGGGATCACCGCGTCAACACCACCAGCGCGACCGTCGGCTGGCGCGACCGCCTGCTGGGGAACTTTCATTCTCCCTACCAGCCCACCGAACCCGCGCTCTTCGCGGAGATCATGGCCGGCCTGGAAATTAATTTCCAGGATTTCACTTTTATCGACGTCGGCTCCGGCAAAGGCCGCGTTCTGTTAATGGCTGCGCACTATCCCTTCCACCGCATTCTGGGGATCGAGCTGCTTCCCACGCTGCATCATGTGGCGCAGGAAAACTTGCGCGACTACAAAAGCGATTCCCAGAAATGCTTCGCCCTCGAAGCCATCTGCGCAGATGCCCGCGAATTCATCTTTCCCGCGGAGCCCCTCGTCCTTTATCTATTCAATCCTCTGCCGGAACCCGCGTTGATTGACACGATCGCCAACCTCGATCGATCCCTGAAACAAGACCCTCGAATCGTATATTTGCTCTATCACAATCCCCTGCTGGAACACGTGCTGAGAAACTATCCGGCATTCATCAGGATCGAAGGTACGCACCAGTACTCGATATTCGTAGCCGGAGCCTGAATCACCACAACCCACATGGGGACAGCCGCCCCCGGCCGTCCGGTCGAGCGAAGCTCGACAAGTTTTGAAGCGGCGAAAAACCGTCACATATGCGTCAGCGTGCCCGTGATTTTCGTCCGCCGCAATGCCCAGGCGAAAACGACACTCGACACCGGCAACAAGACCACCGCGAAAAGCAGCAACGCCCGCACCGCCGGCCACAACTCGGCGAAGCTGGCGCCCGCCAGCAGCGCCCCGCGCATTCCCTCCAGCGAATATGTGACCGGAAGCAATCGCGCCAGCCACTGCAGAGGCGTTGGCAGTACCGACACCGGATACATCATCCCGCCCAGCAGGCTGGATGCCCCAACAATCAGCCACCGTGCCGGATTGCCGCGCTTAAAGAGCAGGAGGTAGCTGGTTGAAATCACGCCCATGCCGGCAAAAGCCAGAATGGAAACCAGCAGGACAATCAATGCTCCCAGCCAGTTGGCCTGGTGAACCGGAAAATGAAAAAGCAAAATTCCCCACGCCAGATAGATCACCGTGCGGATCGCCAGCAGCACGAACGGGTAGGCCAGCGATGCGATCAGAATCATGGTCAGCGGCGTCTCCGTGACCAGCATGGCTTCCAGCGTTCCGTTCTGCTGCGCTTCCGTGATGCTGTTGTCAAAAGCGCCCAGAGAAACGGTGAGGTAATCGAAGAATGCAAACCCGACCAGGGCGAAACCGAAGTAGTCAACGCCGGAAGGCAGCGTGTGCAGAAGTTCGTCGTTCGAAACGAATCGCGAAAGATAATAAAAAGTGGCAACGCCGAAAAAGGCCTCCAGAATCTCCAGGCCGAACGCCATCCGGTAACTGCGGGCGATGGCTACGTCCCGGCGGAAGAGCGCCAGCGCTTTCCGCAGCGCGCGCTGCCAGCTCATGAGGGCACCTCGGCGACGGCGCCCCCCGGAGTCAATCGCTCCAGCGCGCACTCAAGCGTGGCGGCGCCGGTCGCGGCACGCAAGCCCCCCGGAGAATCGCAGGCCAACATCCGCCCCTGGTCGAGCAGCACCACGCGATTCGCCAGCTGTTCGACTTCCGACAGGGTATGGGATGCGAAAAGAATGGTCGTGCCCTGGCGCTCGACCAGCTGTGTTTTCAAAAATCTCCTGAACTCGGCGGCAGCCATCGGATCCAGACTGCGGGTGGGCTCATCGAGCAGCAGCACGCTGGGGCGGTGGATCATGGCTCGCGCCAGGCCCAGGCGGTGCACTTGGCCGGTCGAAAGCGTTCGCACCTGACTATCGATGAATCCGCCCATGGCCATTAGCTCCGTCAGCTCTTCCAGCCGCCGGACGGCTTCGGCATCGAACAGATTGTTCATGGCGGCGAAGAACCGAAGATTCTCCCGCGAGGTGAGCCGCTCGTAGAAGCCGCCGTCCGTGGCCGAGTGGAATCCAAGCTGGGCGCGGACCTGCGAGCCTTCCCGTTCCACGTCGTAACCGCAAACCCGGGCGCGGCCGCGCGTGGGCAGCAGAAGTGTGGCCAGGATCCGTAACAGCGTGGACTTTCCCGACCCGTTGGCCCCAATCAGCGCCGCCACCTCGCCCGCCCCAACCTCGAAAGAAACACCCAGCAGCGCGGGATGGGTGAGGGGCGAAAAAGGGTTGAGAAATGCCCGCGCCCCGGTTTGCGGCACCGGAAAATACTTCACCACATCTTCGACGATGAGAGCGCCGGCGGCCATGTTTTATCGTACCCTGAGTGTACGATGGCCAGGACATCGCGAAGCACGGCCTTGCGAGAAACCATGCCTGACCTCCTGCCCGCTGGGACGTACGTCGGATCCGGTCCCACTTTGAATCCCGTCCCGAATCCCGGTTTACCGAATTCCGGCTTGCAGAATTCCGCTTTGCCGAGTGAAGACCAGCTCTGCCTTCTGCTGGCCCGTGGAACCATCGCGCCCGACGTCCGCCGTCGAATCCTCGAATTGCTCGCCTTGCCCTTGAATTGGCCTGTTCTTCTCGCCCGCGCCTATGACCACCAGGTTTATCCACTTCTCTATCGCAATCTGAGAGATCTCGGCTTCCCCAACATCCCCGAAGCAGTCCAGTCGGAATTGAGAGGGCTCTTCGCCTCTAACGCTCTGCGCAACCAGCTTCTTTCGGAAGAGCTGTGCCGCCTGCTTGAGCTTCTCCGGGCAGCTGGGATACGCGTGATTCCGCTGAAAGGCGTCACCCTGGCGCAGTCGCTCTTCGGCGATGCCGCAGCCCGTGTTTGCTCCGACATTGACATACTTGTTCCCCCTGAAGAAATCATCGCCGCGCGGCGCGTGCTGCTGGCCAACGGATATTCCAGCCAGTTCACCGAGGAATTCTTCATCCGGCACCAGCTTCGTACTACCGCAGACTGCACCCTCAGTCCGCAAAATGGCCCGTTGACCTGTTTGCTTGAAGTTCATTGGACGCTCATGCCAGACTCCTCCAAGGACGCAGAGGCTGTCGCCGAACTGTGGGCCCAGGCCATCCCCGCAAATTTCTTCGGAATCCAGGCCTGGAACCTGAGCCCGGAATGGCAGTTTCTTTATCTGTCAATTCACGCCGCTTATCACAAGTGGAACACTCTCAAATGGCTGGCCGATATCCACGAACTTTGTGTTTCGACGCCGATTGCTTCGACGCAGATCGACTGGAAGAAAGTGGAAGCCCTTGCCGCAACCTATGAACTCGAAGCCGTCGCCGAGCCCACGCTGGCAGCCTGTTCTGCCCTCTTCGGAACTCCGGTGCCCGCCAATCTCAACTCCCGCTCTCTTCCCGCCGACGTCCGCTTGTTCCCCGACTCGCTCGATGCAACGGCAACATGGAAGACGACGCTGTTCTACCCTCGCCTGCTCAAACGCCGGTCGGAGAAGATACGCTGGTTCTATCAGTCGTTCTTCGTCCCGAAAATCGCTGACCACCGCTTCATCCGCCTGCCTGGTTATCTGACTTTCCTTTACTACGTTCTTCGCCCCCTGCGCCTGACCTTCAAATGGAGTTGGCTGTTTTTGTCCGCTGCTTTCGCGCGGATGACAGAAAGGAAGTAGAACGTTCGGCGATCGGATCTCGGTACTATGAATCCGGCGCTGGCGAATCAGCCAGCGAAGTTCCGGGAGAGCTCCGACACCAGGCTGTAAGCATCCTGCCACTGTTTGAACCGGTCGGGAAAGTCCTTCACCAGCTGGAGCGAAATATCTTTGAGAGAAATATCTCCTTCCATCAGCGACAAAATGCGCCGTTGAATCAGGCCATCCAGGTTGAGCTTGGGACGAAATTTCGATGCGGAAGTGTGCAACTCAGCCAGGGAAAAATCTCCCCCCCAGAAAGTGGACTGGCGGAATTGCATCTTTGCAGCGCCGGTCGAGCCTGCGCTCATTAACTGCGTGTCCCAGCGCCACACATAGTCGTCCCCCACCATCCGGGCGGAAATGGTGACCGTCACCGTATCACCCGGGCTCACGTGGAGTGTTTCAGGCCAGGGAAAAAATGCCTGTCGGTAAATTAAGCGGGGCGCGCCCGGCCGGTTGGTCAGCGTAATTCCTTCCGCCAAAACCGAATCAAACCAGAGAGCCAGGCCGTGGCCCTCTCCAGCTTGATCCACGGTCCATGAGACTTTCGTATCCAACTCGGTTTCGGTGATGGTGTGATAGTCCAGCGTGGCCAGGCAGCGCGCTTCGAGAAAAATCTGCTCCGCCGAGGCCTCGCACTGCTCAATCGAATTCACCCGCCGCAGCCTCGCCGCCGTCGCTTCAAAGTCGTAAGGCCGGCCGTCCCACCCGCCAAGATGCGTTTTGTAAATTTCCGGCGCCCGCAGTCCCGCGATCCAGACGGTGTCACTGGCAGGAATCATTCTTCCTCCGGGCGCCAGAAATCTCTCCCTCGCGTCGATGAGAGAGACCAGGCCCCGGCCGTAAAAAGGCAAAATCCCATGAACATCCGAGACCACGACATCGACCGCCTCCGGCAAGGAAACCTCCATGGAAATCCGGGGAATAAACTCAATACGGTCCGCAAAGCCATTCGCGGCTGCGATTTCCTTGCCCAGATCGACAATTCGCGCGGGCTCAAACGCATACACCCGGCGCGCGCCGGACCGGCAGGCAAGCATCGCAAGTATCGCCGTACCGGTGCCAATGTCCACTACGGCGTTCCCTGACTTAACCTGCCGTTGCAGAGCCAGCGCATAGGCATCGGTCCGTATGCGATCGGCGATCATCTCCCCGTAGGCGACTAGCGAATACACGCAGGCCATCCCCGGTCGGTGGTATCAGAGGTCATTGCCGACTCCGCTTGCTGCCATCAAAACTTTCTTCAAACTCAGCAAACTCCCGTTCCCGTTTCCACTGTACCCGCGCTCGGTCGTTGCCATCTGGGAATTTCTGGCACCCGGACGAACCTTGCCGGCGCGGCATGATCGCCATCAGTCTCGCACCACCTTCAGCCTCGAAGCGGCATTCTACCCGATGAGCCGTTCTTCGAGTCCTCTTCGCGGCCTTTGCGGTTAAAAGCATCGCCGAATACCGCGCCCAGCAATATCTTTGCCGGATTTTCACAATTGGATTGTTGGCTTCTCGTGATCACTCCTGCGAATGGCGGAATATATCTCCGCAAAAAGCGGGGCGCGAAAGAAAAGCTCCGGCGCGTGCAACGACGGTTGCACACAAATGCGGCACAGCCCTGTGGACGGCCTGCACTCGATTGATTTCTCAGCACATAAAACACCCGCTTTTTTATTGACTAATAAAATCAAAGGAGTAGAAACAACTCGTTCTTTGACAGCTTCTGCAGTTTGCCCGGTTGGTGCGGCGTCCGGGGCTCAAGCCAAGTCACTCTGCGCATCGCAAGATGACGCAGGGAAGGCGGGTGAGGGTCTATAGCAAAGCGCTGGTCGAGGCGAACCAGAAGATATGTCGGAGGCAAGATAGAGTCCCGAGGCGTCAGGCAGGTTTGTCCGGTTGGCGGTGAGCCCGGAGCCCAAACATGATCGCGCGCGGCAGCCCGCAAGGGTAGCTGCGAGAGCAGGTCGGCAAGGGTCTAAAGCGAGCTACTGGCCGAGATGAACGGGCTTAACACCACCTCGGGACTCTTAATTTTTTTGCGCAGTTCGTCTCACGGCCCCTGTACCACCTGAAGCTTCCCCGTCGGCGCCAGCCGGGCTCGCACGATAGTATTCGTGGACGCCACTTCTCCCACTGCATCCACATTCAAGTCGTAGTTACCCTGCGGCAGATTTTCCGCGAACGGAATCTCGAACTCGTCTGTGTCCTTTTTCAGCGTGAAATGCTGGTAACCCACTGCGGTTGCCCGGCCGTCCTCGTTGACCGCCAGGGCAATCACCGTGAAATCGAAATCCTGGCCCGTCTGGTTCGACACTCGGATGGCAGCCTCAAGCCGGTGGCCGGTAATTTTGGGTTTCTTGCTCCACTCCACCACCAGCGGAGCCACTACTTCCAGGGTGTATTCCTTCTTTTTTGAAGCGACCGGCCTGCCGCTGTCGGTTACGGTCACGACGAATACAAAGCTGTCGACTTCGGTGGGCGCGCCGCTGACAGTCCCGTCGGACGCCAGCTCCACCCCTTCGGGCAGCGATCCGTTCGTCACCTCCCACCGCAGAGGAGTAATGCCGCCCGGGGCCTCGAACTTAAAGTGATAAGGCTGGCGCAGGAATCCCTTGGGCAGTGAAGCGGCCGGCATCACAATCGGCTCCCCGGTGGCCGCGCCCTGCTGCGCCATGCACGTCCCTGCCAGGGCTAAAACCAGCGCTAACGCTGTGACTCGCATATGAAGGCACTCTAACACTCGACAGATACTTCGCAGACCCGGAAGGACATGCTCAAAATTGTAGTCTGAGAACCGGGAACGAAAAACGGGGAACCGGCGTTCAATTTTCCTGATCCTCCGGGTCTTGGTCCTCGCGCCAATGCATATCGAGACAGCAATGCAGTCGGCAAGAGCGCCGTTTCTCCCTCTCGACTCCTGGAGCATTGCCACGGTAAGCTGAATCGCCGCCAATGACTGACGAATTCACCAAAGCCGAGGCAGCCTCGCGTTTCCTGCTCTCACAGACCCCCGTACGCCCAAAGATCGGACTGGTGTTGGGCTCCGGGCTTGGCGGATTTGCCGACGAACTTTCCGGCTCCGCCCGCATTCCCTATGCGAATATTCCATTCTTTCCGCGCTCCACCGCCGTCGGCCACGCCGGACAGATGACGATCGGGAGCGCCGCCGGCGTGCCGGTAGCTGCCATGCAGGGACGGGTCCATTTGTATGAAGGCTACTCCGCGCACGAAGTCGCCTTCCCCATGCGCGTCTTTGATTGCATGGGCATTCGCGCGGTGGTCCTTACCAATGCGGCCGGCGGAATCAATCTTGAATACAAACAGGGAGCCCTGGTCGTGGTCACGGACCACATCAATCTGCAGGGACACAATCCCCTCGCAGGCCCGAACGACGAGCGCTTCGGCCCTCGCTTCCCGGACATGTCGCGGGCCTATTGCCAGGAGTATCGCGAGCTCGCGCTGGCAGCCGCTCGCAAGTCCGGCAAAACACTTTTCCAGGGCGTATACGCCGGATTGCTGGGACCGAGCTACGAAACTCCGGCGGAGATCCGCTACCTGAGGACGATTGGCGCCGACCTGGTCGGGATGTCAACCGTGGCCGAAGTAATTGCGGCCCTCCACATGGGAATGAAAGTTCTGACGATCTCCTGCGTGACCAATATGGCTGCGGGAATCCTCGATCAGATCATCAACCACGAAGAAGTGTTGCAGACCGGGGAGCGGGTCAGGGGCGACCTGGTCGCGCTTCTGCACGCAGTTTTGCCCGAAATTGCCCGGGACGTCGAAGCATCCGCGGATGCCCAACGCTGACTCCTAGGCAGGACCTCGCGGGCGACTCGCCCACGCCACGCGATCACCTGGTCTTTCGGATACAAAACCACCCGATTGCGTGCTCGCGGCGCCGTCCGTCTATAATCCTTCAAGGCTGTACTGAATCCGCAGGAGGTCTGCATGTCCTCGCCCATCCCCGAAAAATATCTCGATCTTTTCAGCAAACGCGCCTTTGCAAGTCTGGCCACGTTGATGCCCGACGGCCATCCCCAGGTCACCCCCGTATGGGTCGATCTCGAAGGCGATATGGTTGTTTTCAATTCTGCCAAGGGTCGCCAGAAAGATCGCAATGTGCGGCGCGATCCGCAGGTGGCGCTCGCCATCGTCGATCCTGAAAATCCCTATCGCTATCTCGAAATCCGCGGCCGCGTAGTGGAAATCACCGAACAGGGCGCTGACGCGCACATCGACAAGCTGGCGAAAAAATATCTCGGCGTGGACAAATATCCCTATCGCCAACCCACCGAAATCCGGGTGATCTACAAAATCCAGCCCGAACACACCACCACGATGGGCTGAAAAACTGAGAACTAAGAACTGACAACTGACGATCAACCGCCGCCGAAGTATCCAAAATCCGCCTTATGCCAACCTCCCATCCCGCCATCGCCGCAATCGACATCGCCCAGGTACGGTCGCAGTTCCCGTCACTCTCCCAGATCGTCGCCGGCCGGCCCGCGATTTTTCTCGACGGCCCCGGCGGAACTCAAGTTCCGCAGAGTGTCATCGACGCCATCAGCGACTATTTAAAGCATTCCAACGCCAACACCGGCGGCGCCTACGCCACCAGCCGCCGCACCGATGCCGTCGTCGCGCAGGCCCGCGCCGCCATGGCGGATTTTTTTGCCTGCGACCACGACGAAATTGTCTTCGGACCGAACATGACCACGCTGACTTTTTCCATCAGCCGTTCCATCGGTCGTGAACTCGGCCCGGGCGACGAAATCCTGCTCACTCATCTCGATCACGACGCCAACGTCTCGCCCTGGCGCGCCCTTGAGGAGCGCGGCGCAACCGTCCGCTTCGCCGAAATCAATCCCGACGATTGCACGCTCAACCTGGCGGATCTGACGAGGAAGATCAACCACCGCACCCGCGTGGTGGCCGTCGGCTACGCCTCGAATGCCGTCGGAACCATCAACCAGGTGGAAGAAATCGTCCGCCTCGCCCATCAGCATGGCGCATTGGCATACATCGACGCGGTCCACTACGCGCCGCACGGCCCCATCGATGTTCGCGCCCTCGATTGCGATTTCCTGGTGTGCTCGAGCTACAAGTTTTTTGGGCCGCACATGGGCATCCTGTTTGGCAAACGCGAGCACTTGAAGAAGCTGCAACCCTACAAGCTGCGCGTCAGCTCCAACGATGTTCCCAACCGCTGGGAATGGGGCACGCTCAATCATGAATGCATCGCCGGGATCGAGGCCTGCGTCGAATACCTCGCCGAACTGGGACGCCGCGCGGATCCTTCCGCGCCCACTCGCCGCGCCGCTCTGCTGGCGGCTTACAGCGCCATCCAGCACTACGAACGCAGCCTGGCGAAAATCCTTATCCGCGGATTGCTGGCCATTCCAGGGCTGAAGTTCTACGGCATCGCCGATACCGCAAAGCTCGATCAGCGCTGTCCCACCGTCGCCGTGCGGATCGCCGACCACACGCCACTCGAACTCGCCACCAAACTCGGCGACCGCGGCATCTTTACATGGGATGGCAACTACTACGCGCTGAATCTCGCCGAGCGGTTGGACGTGCAGAAGGATGGCGGCTTTCTACGCATCGGTCTGGCCCACTACAACACCGCCGAAGAAGTACAGGCAGTGCTCGATGCACTGCGCGAGATTGCCGCGTAGCTTCTTCCGAAGCCAGCTTACGATTGAGCCGGATGCTTCAACTCAACCACCTCTTCGCCCTTTCCGATCAAAGCGACGCTAGCCATCCCGATAAAAATTCCATGCTCAACCACCCCCGGCATCTGCTCGAGCTTGCGGGCCAGCGCGGACGGGTCGGGAATCTGGCCGAAGTGGCAATCCAGAATGTGATTCCCCTCATCGGTGACAAATTTGCGCCCGGAGGAATCCGCCCGCACCTTCACCGTGGCTCCCAGCGCCGCAATCTTTTCAGCCACCAGGGCTTCGGCAAACTTGATCACTTCCACGGGTACCGGAAACCTGCCCAGCATTTGAACCTGCTTGGTGGAATCGGCGATGATCACCAGTTTTCGAGTCGCCGAAGCCACGATTTTTTCCCGAAGTAGCGCTCCTCCCCCGCCTTTGATCAGCCGCAGTTCGGGGTCGACCTCGTCCGCGCCGTCAATCGTGACGTCGATCGCCTGAACATCATCCAGAGTCGCCAACGGAATTCCCAGGCTGCCAGCCAGTTCCTGGGTGTGAACTGAAGTGGGGACACCGCGAATCTTCAGTCCTGCTCTCACCTGTTCTGCGAGGAAACGTACCGCGTAGGTCGCAGTCGTTCCCGTTCCCAGGCCCACGATATCGCCTTCCCGCACGAAGCGCAGGCTGGCGCGAGCTGCCGCTTCCTTCTCCCGGTCATTCGACATGACGATAAATCATCCTCGCGACCGCTACTTTATCGTGTTCCAGCCCAAACACAAATTCGTTACCACGAAGAGCGAGCTTTTACCCTCGCATACCTTCACGCCCTTCGTGGTGACTGATTTTGTTTTACCTGTTCCGCCAGTTGCGCCTGCTGTCCAAAGCGCTGCGTGGCGTAACCCACAATCATGCCCACGATTCCGCCGGGAAGCATGATCTCGAAATAGTAATGTTTGCCGTTTGCGTCCGGCATCGCCGCGATTCCGTACGCCAGAAGCAGCCCCACGCCCAGCCCGAAGAGCAGGCCAAGCGGAAGTGAATTGACCTTTTTCGCAAAATAGCCGATCAGTACGCCCGCGAGCAATCCCTTCGCCGTTGACCCGATCACGATGCCCAGCAGTTGAGACCGCACCGCGGGCGTAAACCAGGCACTGAGCCCGTCGAAGATGCCCAAAATTCCTCCCACCACCAGTCCCAGCACGACTTTGTTCACGTGTCCTCCCCGGCAGGCAGTTGCCCACCTTACTCTTCTATTCAACGGAGCTCAGAAATCCTTTAACGTCCGAAAATTTCAGATTGTAGACTGTAAATTTGAAGTCCCACGATTCGAGTGGCACAGCCGATCTGAATCTGCCCTCTCGTTCCCTATCTCGCCCGCCACAAAATAAACAGTGCTCTCATGGCCAGGTAGGCGACGATGAGCAGAATCCAGGCCCGGTTCTTGACCGTCCATCGCCATGACCGGGTCAGCGCACTTTCCGGATATGCGCTGACCGGCAATCCGTTCAGATACTGTCCAATGTCGCTCGCCAATTCTTCCACCGACGCATAGCGCTGGCCGGGATCATCCGCCATGGACTTGCTGACAATGGCTGCCAGCGCCTTGGGCGTTCGGCCGGACTCGTCGACAAGAAATTTCAGCACCGCACCCAGCGAATAGATGTCGGCCGGAGGTCCAATCGTCCCAACATCGCCTTGCGCCTGTTCGGGCGCCATGTAACCCGGCGTGCCCATCACGACGCCGTGTGCGGTGTCTGCAGTATTGTTCTCGCCGCAAGCCGCTTGCGGGGGTGTTGCGGTGCGCCACCTTCATTCGCTGTTCTCTTTTCCAGCAGCTTGGCCAGGCCCCAATCCATCACCAGCACTTCTCCGAATGGTCCGACCATAATATTTTGCGGCTTCAGATCGCGATGCAGCACATGGCGAGCGTGTGCGAATGAAACCGCTTCGCAGATCTTTTGGAAGATTCGCAAACGCTCCGATACTTCTTCGATCTCATTCCGGTTCTGATCGAGTCGCCGGCCCTGCACCAGCTTCATGGTGTAAAAGACCCGGCCATCGGGCAGAGTCCCCACGTCATGCACGGGCACGATTCCGGGATGTTCCAGCCGGGCGATCACCTTCGCCTCGCGCAGCAGTC
Source organism: Terriglobia bacterium (assembly GCA_963814725.1). GTDB lineage: Bacteria > Acidobacteriota > Terriglobia > Terriglobales > Acidobacteriaceae > JAIQFF01. The sequence continues at coordinate 520,862 of CAWFDY010000005.1, read as the reverse complement.
GTGCGCCCATCTCGCCGCTCAGATCCGTAACTCCAATCACCTTCAGGGCAACCTGCCGCCCCAGGGCAGTGTCCTCAACCCGGAACACTCCGCCCATGCCTCCCGCGCCCAATTTGTCCAGCAGCACGTAACCCGTTCCCGTGAGATCGGGCGTATCGGCCCCTGCTCGCAGGCGATCCACCGCTTGATCGGACAGCCATTTCATTGTTTCCTTTTCCTCATCACGCGTCGATTCCGAGCAGCGTGCGCGCTTCGCGGCGAAACTCCTCTTCGCTTCCCGTCATCTGCCGCAACTGCGCCAGCACAATCAGGCGAAACTCACGCCGGGCATACGCCAGATAGTTCGTAACGTCGGAAGCCTTCATCCCAAACCTTTCCCCAACCTGCGCGTAAGTCGATTCCTTGCCGCCTTCATCCACGTCGTAAAACTCCAGCAACAGAAAATGCATTTGCTTTCCCCGTGCCTCGCATTCCCGCTGCAAGCGCTCCAGCGACAGGCTGAAGACGCTGCGTACCCATTCGCGCTCGAACAGCTGCTCCATCGAATCCGGCGCCGGGATCTCGATATTCTGCAACTCGCCTTCGGCGGATTCAAAATCGAGCGGCAGGAACTGAACCTCTCCGCCTCGTTTCAGCCGGGCCGCTGCTTTCTCTTCATTGGCCACCAGATGGTCCACGCACACTCGCAGGAAGGTTCGCAGGCGGGCCCGCTGCGGGTCATATCGTGCCAGAAAATCCTTCTCCAGCAGATGAAAGAAGAATTCCTGGGTCAGATCCTCGGCCAGCGCAGAGTCTTTGTCCCAACGCAGGCGGATGTACTTATAGACCGGTCTCCAGTAAGTAGCGGTCAGAACCTCGAGAGCGCGCCGCCGTTCTCCCGGCTCCTCACTGCGCGCCGCCACGATGAGTGACCAGCGCGTTGCCGGAAATCTGCCCTGCCCGCCAGTGTTGTCGTTGTCCCGCATATAAAGCGCCGCGAAGGCAGGCTCTGCAATTTTCAATCCTCGGCAAAAATTGCGCCTGGGCAGTCCAGCCCGGGATCCCAACCTTCGCTGTGGAAATTTGTGCCGTCGCGAATGGTACCGGCCGCTCTTTGCCACCCGTCCGCGCGAACCATTATCGCGCCAGTCGCGAATCTGCGCGCATTTTCATGCTTCGCCGCGGACCCTCAGATGGATCGCGCAAAATTTTAGAATTGCACAACAATTTGGGATTGACCGCACTGCGGATCGCGCGTAGATTCTTTTTCACCTTCACAACAAATCCAGCCGAGTCACTGCGTGTGTTTGATAAATCAATTCCCATTGAGTTTCCCTCCCCCAAGGGTGGAACAAAGTGAGGAGAGTAGAAAACGATTGGCAAGTCTATCGGACGCGATTTCTTATCCGGGCCAGGCAACTCACCGGTCCCCTGGAGTTCCGGGATGCGCTCGGACGGGAACATCGCGGACAAAGAGGCGATTATCTTGTGGAATCCTCCGACGGCACGCAGAGAATCGCACCCCGTGAGATTTTCGAGGACGTTTATGTAGCCATGGGTTTCGCCGCTGAGAATGAGAAGCGACCTTTGCTGCCCGGACGGGATCTTCCTATTTCAGATCTGAAGCGTCGGACTTCGGCCCGCGCCGAAATGCTGGCGTAATCGGTGGCACGAACGATCTTCGTGCCATCGAACTTTTTGTCCACAACGACGGGGGTTCATAGGCAGAATCCCACTTGCTAAGACTGAGATACAATATATAGGTGTACGCTCTTGACAGCCCCAACATACGGGCGTACCTTTTGCATCGAAAAGAAACGTTGGGTTGTTAGTTGCGGGGCCGCTTCCCCGATGCGTCAAGCGCTGAACTCCTCCCGGGGAGCGACGACAGTTGACAAAACAGGCTGTGGAAAATGCCTCTAAAAGAGGGCTCGCAATCCCTTTCCATAAAGCCGAACTGAGAACCGGGAACTGAAAACTGAAAACCGGGTTTTGAATTGCCATGATTCAATCGGTAATTGGTATTAAGTAGCCAGGCATACAAGCAGATCGGAAACAAAGAATCCAAAAAGAAAGAAGAAACAGAAATGGCAGAAGTAAAAGCAGGAGCCCCCGCACCCCAGGCCACCGCGGTTCCAAACGCAACCCCGGTCAATACCGCCACCCCCAGCAAGAAAGCCCCGGGCCTCAGCTTCCGCCGCTTCTTTACCAAGCTTGGTATTTCACCCTACGACGAAATCGAATGGGAGAAGCGCACTGCCCTGATCACGGACGCCAAGGGCAATGCCATCTTCGAACAGAAAGATGTTGAAGTCCCCAAAGACTGGTCCGTGACTGCCACCAACATTGTGGCCAGCAAATATCTGCACGGAACGCTCGGCACCCCCGACCGCGAGAGCGGAGTCCGCGCTCTGGTCACTCGCGTGGCTGAGACCATCCGCGACTGGGGAATGTCGCAAGGCTATTTCAAGACGCCCGAAGACGGCGCCACGTTCCACGACGAACTGTCGCACATCCTGCTGCGCCAGTATGCTGCGTTCAATTCGCCGGTGTGGTTCAACGTGGGCTGCGATCGCATCGAGCCCAACTCCGATGCCCAGAACTGGCACTGGAACCCAGCCAGCGCGCGTGTCGAGTTCGGCGTCACCGGCTACAAGACGCCGCAATGCTCTGCGTGCTTCATCAACTCAGTGAAGGACTCGCTCGATTCCATCCTTACCCTTGCCAAGACCGAAGGCATGCTCTTCAAGTGGGGATCAGGCACCGGCACCAATCTTTCTTCGCTGCGTTCTTCTACTGAGGGCTTAAGCGGCGGAGGCACCGCCAGCGGTCCGCTTAGCTTCATGAAAGGTTTTGACGCCTTCGCCGGCGTCATCAAGTCGGGCGGCAAGACTCGCCGCGCCGCCAAGATGGTCATCCTGAACATCGACCACCCCGACATCATCGACTTCGTGGAATGCAAATCGAAAGAAGAAGCCAAGGCGCACGCCCTGATCGCTTCGGGATACGACGGTTCGTCCCCCGACTCCGATGCCTACTCATCCATCTTCTTTCAGAACGCCAACAACTCCGTCCGCGTCACCGATGACTTCATGTACTCGGTCCTCCGCGACAACGGTTTCACCACCCGCGCCGTCAAAGACGGACGCCCCATGCAGAACTTCAAAGCCAAAGACCTGCTCTACCGGATCTCCGACGCCACCTGGCGTTGCGGCGATCCCGGCATGCAGTACGACACCACCGTCAACCGCTGGCACACTTCGAAAAACACGGCCCGCATCAACGCCAGCAATCCCTGCTCGGAGTACATGTTCCTCGACGACTCCGCCTGCAACCTGGCCAGCCTGAACCTGCTGAAGTTCGCGCCCAACGGCACCTTCGACGTGGAAGCCTATCGCCACTCGGTGGATGTGCTCATCACCGCGCAGGAAATTCTGGTCGACAACGCCGGCTACCCGACGGAGATGATCGCGAAAAATTCGCATGACTACCGTCCGCTAGGCCTGGGCTACGCAAATCTGGGCGCGCTGCTCATGGCAGCCGGCCTCCCCTACGACTCCGACGCCGGACGCGACTACGCCGCCTGCGTAACCGCAATCATGTGCGGCGAAGCCTATCTGCAATCCTCAAGAATCGCCGAGTCATGCCCGCCGTTGGTGCCCGCGACAGAGCCCACACAAAAAGGCCTGGCTGAAACCAACCTAGGATCAAACGTAATGCCCGGAGGAGCCTGCCCCGGCTGGTACATCAACCGCGAGCCCTTCCTCGACGTAATCCGCATGCACCGCGCGTCAGTAAACAACATCAACAAGACAACGGTCCCATCCGCACTCTACGAATCCAGCAAAGACGCCTGGGACGAAGCCCTCGCCCACGGCGAAAAACACGGCTACCGCAACTCGCAAGTAACAGTTCTAGCTCCAACAGGAACAATTGGTTTCATGATGGATTGCGATACCACGGGCATCGAGCCGGATCTGGCTTTGGTTAAGTACAAGAAGCTGGTCGGCGGCGGGATGATCAAGATCGTGAACAACACGGTCCCGACCGCGCTGTTCAAGCTGGGATACGACCACGAGGAAACTGACAAGATCGTTTCCTACATTGACGCGACCGGCACCATCGAAGGGGCGCCCGACATCAAGGATGACCACCTTGCGGTGTTTGACTGCTCGTTCAAGCCGGCCAAGGGGACGCGGTCCATCCATTACATGGGGCATCTGAAAATGATGGCGGCGGCGCAACCTTTCATATCCGGCGCCATCTCTAAGACAGTGAACCTGCCGGAGAATGCCTCCGTGGAAGACATCATGGAGTGCTATCATCCAGGCATGGAAACTGGGGTTGAAGGCTGTGGCTGTTTACCGTGATGGATGCAAGAAGTCGCAACCGCTGAGCGCGTCCGGCACCACGACGGCGCTGAGCAAGAAGGGCGATGCCGCCGCCGCCGTGGCGGCCGCCTCGCACGTCGAAGAAGAAAATCTCAACGCTCCGCCGCGCGCCGTCCGCCACAAGCTGCAGGAAGAACGCGCCTCCATCACGCACAAATTCAACATCGGCGGACACGAGGGCTACATCACCGTCGGCCTCTATCCCGACGGCGAACCCGGCGAGCTCTTCATCACCATGGCCAAGGAAGGCTCCACGGTCAGCGGCCTGATGGACAGCTTCGCTCTGCGCCATCTCGCATCTCGCTGCAACACGGCGTGCCGCTCAAACTGTTCTGCGAAAAGTTTGCCCACACCCGCTTCGAACCCAGCGGCTGGACCGGCAATCCCGACATCGGCTTCGCAAAGTCGATCATGGACTACATCTTCCGCTGGCTGCAGTTGCGCTTCCTCACCGGCCAGCAGGGCATGCTGTTCGAAAACCTGCGCCTGAGGACGCCCGGCGCCGCATCGCAGACTGAAGGCGTAGGAGAAGCCAGCAGCTCGCCGGTTTCCGACCAGAGGTCCGAAGTCCGAAGCCCGACGCCCGGTTCAGTCCACGCCGCCGACGCTCTCGCCGGACTCATCGACCTGGGCGACGCCCCCACCTGCAGCTTCTGCGGATCGATCATGACCCGCAATGGAAGTTGCTACAGGTGCGGAAGCTGCGGGAGTACGAGCGGGTGTTCGTAACGGCTCACCCGGAAATGGCATCGAGTGGGTCGGTTATACCGGCCCACGTGTTTATTTTTTGGTAAACACAATATACAGACAAGGCAGGCCTAGGCCATCGAATGTGCGCGGCCCATGGGGGCCGCGTTTTTTATTTGGGGGTGCATTTCAGATGTGAAGGAGTGGGGCATGCAAAAAGATGGAAGCACGAAAAACAAGCAACGGGGCGAATGGGCGGAACTGTGTTTTCTGGCGCGCGCGGCGGATCGGGGGTTGAACGTCTCTAGACCGCATGGAGACTCGGCCAGCTATGACGTAGGAGTAGAACAGAATGGAAGATTTCTGCGAATCCAGGTGAAGTCGACTGTCACTCAGGGCAGGTCAGGAGGGTACAGGTGCGACATCACTGGAGGGAGTAAACAGCGTTATGCGCAGGGGTCCATCGACTTTTTCGCCGTTTATCTGGTGCCGATCGATATGTGGTACATCATTCCATTCGTTGTCGCGGAAACGAATGTAACACTGCACCTTACGCCGCGTAAGGGATACAAGTTCGCGCAGTATATGGAAGCGTGGAATTTGCTGCGTGGTGAGAAAAAAGCGCCGCGGAAAAGGTCGGTGGCTCGCGACCCATTGACAGCTGACTAGGCGCTCGGGCGACCGCCCTTGCAAGTTCAAGGATCTCAACATCAAAATCCCCACTCTAATTTCGCAAAAGGCGCGAAATTAGAATGGGGCACCCCTCGATCTCCTTCAATCTCCCTCAATCTCCTGCCTTAGGGTGGCGTTTTCACAGCTTTCCCGATTTCAGATGCTGTGGAGTAGACTCTAGCGGTTCTTTTCCATCACAAACAAGGAGATGAGATGAAATACGTGATCAGCTGGAACGAACGGCCGCAGGGTTCGCCTGCGGAGTATGAGAATGCGCAGAAGAGAATCCTTGAAGTGTTTGGGCAGTGGAAGGCGCCGGCGAATTTCAAGATCGAGTTCTTCGTAATACGGGTGGGCGACTGGGGTGGACATTTACTGGTGGACTGCGACGATCCGCTGGCGGTGCACAAGTTTTGTTCGATGCTTCCGGCGTTTCAGATGGAGGCGAGGCCGGTGATTGCTGTCCAGGACGCGGTCCGAGCTGAACTCGAAGTGATGGCCTGGCGCGACGGCCTCAAGGCGAGTTAGGTTCGACCGGCTTGTCGGAGCTTTGAAAGTGATCCCCATCCTTTCGCCTTCTGCGCGGAAGGGTGGGTGGATGCTGACCACTCTGCGTTGGATGTGTGAGCGGTATTTGGTCTCTCGACTTCCCCTCGGACTACATCGGTTGCCAGTTTCTCAATCTTTAAAGTCAAAATCCCCACCCTAATTTCGCAAACGTCGCGAAATTAGAGTGGGGCACCCTCGGGTGTTTGCCGTGGCTGTCTATTTGGTTACGGCGGCGAGGATCAGTTTTTGGTTTTTCAGGATTTCGTTGAGGCTGGACTGGTTCTTTTTAATGATGCCCTGGTTGCCGAGGATAGTCTTTTGATTTTTCACGATGGCAATCTGGTTGGCGAGGATCCCTTTTTGATTTTTGATGATCGTCGCCTGGTTGCCGAGGATGGTCTTTTGATTGGATAGAACTTTGGCATCCGCCATGTTTTATTTCTCCGGTGAGTTTTTTTGCGGCAACAGTTTATCACTGGGGAGAGAAGGTGGAAGCGCTCTCCGGTTTTTCGCCGCGGTACACGCGGGCGACGCCGCGCACCAGGCGACGCAGCGGGAGGTCGCCCTTGATATCCGCAAAGAAGATTTCTCCGGAGCGCAGGCTGCGATAGAACCAGCGTTTCAGCAACGCCAGATGCTCCATGGTTTCGAGCGCGGAGTTTGAAGCGGGCGCGGGAAGTGTGGCCAGGGCGGACTGGATGCGGGATTCCATGGATTGCGATTTGGTATGCTCCGCGGCCTGGATGGGGAAGTTGAGCGGACCGGTGATCAGGGCGCCATTCACGTAGAAAAATATCACCGACTCAGGGATGGCGGAAGGTTGCACCATGATCGCGACGAGGTGGTCGATGCGACGCACGATTTCCGGGAGCTGGGCGAGGATGGGCTTCAGTTTTTCCACGCGGGCGTGAAGTGAGGCGGCGCCTTCAAACTCGAGATTGGCGGAGGCGTGGTCGCGCTGGCTGGTTAATTCGCGGAGCAGGGAGTCGCCGCCGCTGTCGAAGTGGGATTGCACGCGGGAGACTTCGGCGCGGTAGTCGTCGTCGGTGCAGCCTTTGAAGCAGGGGGCGAGGCACATTTTCATTTCGGAGTAGATGCAGCCGGGGAAGGCCGGGTCGGGATGGAGGTCGTCCACGCAGCGGCGCATTTTGAAGAAATCGAGAGAGTCGTTGGCGAATTTTTCGGCGGCGGTGCGGGAGGGGAACGGACCGTAATAAAGTGAGGGGCCTGCGGGGCGGCCGAGGCGGGTGGTGATGGAGGCGCGCGGGTAATCGTTGTCGAGGTGAAGCTTGACCAGCGGAGCGAAGCGCAGGCGCAGACGGTCCGCGTAAGTTTTTGGGAAGTTCGCGCGCAACACGCGATAGAGCAGGAAGCCGGATTCGAAGTCGGAACCGGTGGCAGTGTATTCGATGGAGCGTACGCGGTCGCGCAGGTTGAGGCGTCGCGATGGTTCGGGAGGGCCGAGGAGCCGTTGCAGGCGTCGGCGCAGGTTGGCGGTCTTGCTTACGAAGGGCTCGGAGTTGGGATCGTCGCCGCGCAGCAGGAAGACGGCCGGCCGCGCCGGGGCGGTAGCGAAGGCTTCCGCATCGCGATCGGGAGAGAACTCGAGGCGCTCGTTTAACACTGGGTCATTCTAGTTTGAAATGGGCAGGTAAACGATGGAGAGGCCAGTACCGGGCGGGTGCCTTGATGAAACCCGGTTTTCAGTTCTTTGTTCCCGGTTCTCAGATCGAACTAGCGGAAGCTGGCGCTGCGTCGGTCGGCGGTCTGGCTCGGATTTGGGATCGTCGCAGCCGGCTGCGCGGGGGCGGATGTGAAGGCCTCCGCATCGCGATCAGGCGGGTGCCTTGATGAAACCCGGTTTTCAGTTCTTTGTTCCCGGTTCTCAGATCGAACTACCGGAAGCTGGCACTGCGGTGGGTTTGGCGGAAGTCTGCGCCTTCCATTTTGATGATGCGGCACATTTCGTGGAGGCGGGAGCGCATGCGTTCTCCGATGCGGTCGCCCAGAGTTTCTTCGCGGGCGGCGCCGCGTGGACCACCGACGGCGGCGGCAGGACGGTCATCGAAGTTCGACGTGATGATGGTGGTGCGGTTGTCGTTATAGCGGGTATTGAGGATGAGGCTGACGGTATCCCAGACCCATTCTGTGGGTTTGACGGCGCCGAGTTCGTCGAGGACCAGGACTTCGGTGTCGAAGATGGGACGCAGGACGTCCAGTTCAGTGGCTTTTACCGAATCGTTGTACGAGTTCTGAATCTGTTTCAGCAGTTCGCGGTAGTCGTAGAACAGGCAGGCGATGCCTTTGCTGAGGATCAGCTCTTTGACGATGCCGACGGCGAGGTGGGTCTTGCCGACGCCGATACTTCCGATGAGCAGGAGGCCGGTGTTGTCGAGCGGGTACTCCTCGACGAATTTGCAGGCGCTGAGACGGGAAGAAGCCAGGGCGCGATGCGCGCCGTCGAACTCGAAGTTCGAGAGTTCGCAGTGTTCATAGCGTCTCGGGATGCGGGCCGCGGCGAGCAGAGTCTGGGTACGCGCCCGCCGGCGGCAGTCGCACCGGGTGACACGCCGGTCGGAGCCGATCAAGACTGATTTCCAGCCCGTACCTTCGCACAGAGGACAAACGTCTGCGGAAACTTTCATGACCTGGTTTTTTTCCTATTTCCTTGTTTAAACTTTGCACTGGCGGATGCCGATTGCGCAAGTGCCAAAGGCGACGGGGCTGTGTACATCCTGTGGAGTGAAGGAGGGAGTTGTGGAGGGCTGAGGAAATAGGAGAGGCGCCCCGCCCAAGCGGAGCGTGGACAGGGCACCCATCTGCGGCGGAGAGAAGCGGTCTTTCCTTGCTGGGTAGGGCTTCGGGCGCTGGGGGTGACCCAAAATCGGCATGGGGCGCGGATTTCCACAGTTGACATTCTCATCTTACGGTAGCTAAATAAGGCCGTCGGGTTTCCCACTCAGCGAGTGCCAATTCTCCCCTCCCCTGTGCGCGCTGGGGGACGAATGAAACCTGCCAGGAGAGAAGATGAACAAAGCGGATCTCATTGACCGAATCTCAGCTAGCTGCCATATCAGCAAGGCCACGGCAGCTACAGCGATCGACACTTCAGTCGACAGCATCACTTCTGCTCTAAAAAAAGGGGATCGGGTAGCGTTGATTGGTTTTGGCACATTCTCGGTTTCACAGAGAAAAGCCCGCAACGGGCGTAACCCGCAAACGGGCGCCACCATCAAGATCGCCGCTCGGAAAGTCGCGAAATTTTCGCCGGGAGCTGAACTCAAGAAAGCAGTTAACCGCGGTAAGTAGACCCAGATTTAAATGTGAACGGCAGGAGGTCGGTCCTGCCGTTTTTTTGTTTTTGTGCTGTTGCTTCCTGGTTCGCCATTTGAGAAACAATCTGTATCAAAACGGCAAAGGCGGCGGACAGGAGTGTCCGCCCCACGCACGGCCCGAGTTGCTGAATCTTACGGTCATCCTTTAGAATCTAAGTTCTCGGACAAGTTTGGAGATCCCATGAAGGCAGCGATTCATCCCAACTACAACGAAATTCGTGTAATGTGCGCGTGCGGCAGCAGTTTTACGACTCGATCGACCCATAAAGGCGATATACACGTCGAAATCTGCTCGGCCTGCCATCCTTTCTTTACCGGCAAGCAGAAGCTCATGGATACGGCTGGTCGGGTGGAGCGCTTCCGCCGGAAGTATGCGAAAGCCGAGCCGGCGAAGGCTGAGACCGCAAAGAAGTAAGGCTTGGCCACGGATTTTCGGCACGGAGTTTTTAGCCCCTGCTTTTGCGGGGGCTTTTCTTTTTGGGGGACAGGTAGAATAGGGGCGTGCGCAAGTATTGGGAGAATCCGGGGCCGGTCGCGGGTGAGGGCGCCCGCGCTACACGGGCCGTGCCAGCTTCGATGACGATCGGGAAGGTGCGGATTGCTCCAGCTACCGTGCTGGCGCCCATGGCTGGGGTGACAGACACCGTATTTCGGCGGTTCATCCGGAATCTGGGTGGGTGCGGGTTGATCATGACCGAATTTACTTCGGCGGACGGCATTCTGCGCTCCAAGGATAAGAAGGCCAAGCTCTACCTGCATTTCTACGAGGACGAGCATCCCATCTCGGCTCAGCTTTTCGGGAGCGATCCGAAGGTGATGGCGGAGGCGGCTCGCCTGGTCGAGGGGCTGGGCTTTGACCTGGTGGACCTCAATCTGGGGTGTCCGGCGAAAAAGGTGGTGAAGTGCAACGGCGGCTCGGGGCTGCTCCGGGATTTGCCGGCGATCGGGAAGATCTTTGAGGCGGTGCGGGCGGCGGTCACGATTCCTTTTACCGTCAAGTTTCGCGCGGGCTGGAATGACGACAATATCGTTTGCGTCGAACTGGCGAAGATGGCGGAGGACTGCGGGCTATGCGCCGTGGCTTTGCATGCTCGAACCCGCGAGCAGGGTTACAGCGGCCAGGCCCGGTGGGAGTGGATTGCCGCAGTCAAAGACGCGGTGAAGATTCCGGTGATTGGGAATGGCGATATACGCACGCCGGAAGATGCCTGCGCCATGGTGGCGCAGACCGGATGTGATGCGGTGATGATTGGGCGGATGGCGCCGGCGAATCCGTGGATCTTCCGGCAGATTGAACAGTATTGCAGCGGCACAGGCCGTGTGGGGCCGGGTCTTCGACCCGGCCAGGCCGAGCAAAGCTCGGCTACGGGTCTCGAACACCTTGCCGGGCTTCGCCCGGCCCAACCGGGTCCCTTCGACTTCGCTCAGGGCAGGCTCCGACCCGGTTCCACACAGTCCGTATCGCTCTACGACGAGCCCAGCGAAGCTGACCGCTACCAGATGATTCGCACATACTTCGAGATGCTGATTGAAGAAGAGATGCCGGGGGCCGAAGGCAAGATGAAGCAGTTTGCCTCGTGGTTCACGCATGGCGTGGCGGGCGGAGCTGCGTTGCGCAAGGCAATCTACGAATCGAAGAGCCGGGTAGAGATACTCACGAGCGTCGAAGCCTTCTTTGAGAGTCGGCTGGAGCTGTGTGGCCCGGGCATCCTTGCCCGCGAGAGTGTGGGTTCCACTCCTTAAGGAACTCTTCGCATAATCGCAATTCCCGTGTTCGGGTTGTGAGTTTAAACGCCTGGTTTCGACTGTTGAGGATCAGTTCTAATGCTTGATCAAACAACCAAACGGAATCAGTGGCCACATGCCGCGACGATAGCTTCGGGAAGAGGAGAGGTACGCCCGTCGAACAGCGAAACTTTTTCCCCGCGAAGTGTCTTGCCGAGAAAGTCACGGATGAATCGCGTGATCAGGTCCAGATTGTGCAGCACAACAGGAGTCTCGGGAAACCCGTCGTGACCGTGGAAGAGAAGCGGCACATCGCTGAAGCTTGGGTGAGCGATCTCCGGAGAGTGCAGCACCACGGCGTAGGAGCCCGGGGGTAATTCCTGAAGCTGCTGTTCCCTGACTCTTTTGTATTTCGCGATTTCGTCGGGCGTGGCACCCATCCTATCGTCGGGGTGGTAGGCCTCCAGAAACAGGAGCGGCTGGCGCATCATTCGATCGTCCTTATCGAGCGGGAGAGCGGCGACAGGCACCATCGCGCCGTCGAGGTCGACGCAAGCATGGATGCGCGAGTCCTGCTGGCAGGCACGCGCGGCGAATTCCGCTCCTGCCGAGTGTCCCATCGCCGCGAGCCGCTTCAGGTCGAGTGCGCCAGCCAGCGCGGAGTGCTGCTTGTCGCGGTTGAGCTCCTCAATGCGATCGATCACGAATCGAACGTCGGCGGCCCCTTCGCTGATGCCGATCGAGTCTTGTTTCGTCATCCACTTCTGGCGCTCGGATTGGGAAAGTTGGGCAGGCGGCGAATCGTTGTGTTGCGTGACAACTCTGCCGTCCGGGAACCAGATCGCCTTAGCCGTGTACGTGTGTTCAATGCTGGCGACGACGTATCCATGACTCACCAGATCTTCGATCAGCACTGTGTATTGGAACCCGGTGCTGCCGAGCCCGTGAGAGAAGGTGATAACCGGAAATGGCACTCCGCTCTTGGCGATCGGCGCGTGTTCAATCGCATGCGAGGAAATCTCTCCCGAAACAATCTGTGCCCAGGAGTTTCCGAACTCGCGGCTCATGATCTTATGGGTCTCGGGAAGGGCGTCCATCTGAGCCGCGCCTGGGAAGTACTGTCCTTTTGTATCGGTGGACTTCACTGTCGGATACCAAAGGTAGACCATCAGTTCGCGACGGACCTTGGGATCGTAATCGTCGGGACGCGATGCGTCCGTCCAGTGATAGCCAATCCTGCCGATGCCGTAACGGCCTGTTGGCGACGGGATCTGTGGCAGCGCAACGGACGTCTGCGCGCTGCTCGATGCGCTCGGCGATTGAAGAGCGGCGACGGAAGCGCTGTACAAACAGGCGAGCAGAATGCGGGCAAAGAATCGCGATTCCATACGCATAAAGGTCCCACGCAGACCTGCCGCCGTCAAGCGCACCTGACGCGCTCTCGATGGTTGGCGATAAATCGCCACTACACTCATTAGCCCTTCCGCAGAAAGGTTGTGAGTGTAGTCGCCTGATTTCATCATGTGAGGTTGAGCCGAGGTAGAATGCTCGTCTCCTCGACTAAATTGCGGTCGTGCTGAATCAAACTGGAGGGAGAGGCAAAGCGGAAAGGACGATAGCATGGAATCAGAGATTAAGATCGGCCAGCAATTCGAGTTCGTGATACATGCAGATAACGGGTGTAGGCAGAAAGCGGTCGTAACCCGAGTTTTATCCAATCGGGAAGAAGGCATCGGTCCGGAGGCCGACTATTACATCGCCGATTGGATTGAAGCGAGAACACTCTCGGAGCAGCCAAAGGAGTTGGTCTTCGTGCTTGCGAATGACGGGCACGCATATTTGGATGGCGAGTGGGTTGACATAATCGTGGACCTTGCCGCGTAGCGGTTGCAGGTAGCGCGCGAATCGCATAATTCAGGCGGGAATTGTCGAATCTGTTGCGAACGTTGTTTGGCGAGTTGTCAGGCCGGGAAACTCTGGCGGCAGGGGCAGCTTTGCTCGCCCGCACGGGCGAGGACGCCCGCGCCCACATTTTTCGGGGCGGACGCCTGTTCGCCTATGAGGTTGCCCACTTCGCTCATGCCTCGGAGAGGCGGGAGCCGTGCTGGAAGTGGTATTGCAGGATTTTCGCTGCGAGGGTTGGGCTCACGGCGCCTGCTTCGGACTTGACCGTGCGCACCACTTCGCCGCGGCAGACTACTTCGGCCGCGGATAATCCTGCGATTTCCGCGGGCAACACCAGATTGATCTCGAGCAAGGCGTTGGCCGGGATGGGTTCTTCCGCCTGGAAGAGCATTCCGGAGCGGCTGATGTTTTCGGTTGTCCCCTCGCGCCATCCGCTTTCTCCGACCAGCCGGTATTTCAGCGGCAGGTGAAGATCGAAGCGGGTCGCGCGAAAGGGGGAGGAAATTTTGTTTCGGGTGCGAGCCATTGGAGCTGGTTGTGCCAAACGAGCAGACATGTGGTTCTCCTGAGGGAGTGGAGTATCGAGCAGCTCCCGCACCTTGGCGTGCAGGGCGGGGAGGTTGAAGGGCTTCTGGAGCAGGGTGATGCCCTGGTCCAGCGTGCCGTTGTGGCCAATGTGATTCTCGGTGTATCCCGACATGTAGAGCACTCGCATCTCGGGACGGCTGGGAGAAATCTGATTGGCCAATTCGCGCCCGTTCATTCCCGGCATGATGACGTCGGTCAGCAGCAGGTGAATGGGGCCTGGGTGAGCCTGGGAAATCTGGATGGCGGCGGCGCCGTCGGGTGCGTCGATCACGCGGTATCCCTTATTCTCGAGAGACTGGCGAGCGAGGCGGCGCAGGTTTTCTTCGTCCTCCACGAGAAGAATGGTTTCGTGGCCGGGGCTGGGCTGAGTCTGATCTGGAGCCAGAGCAGGCTGGGTCGCCAGGGTTTCTCCGGTCGCGCTGAAGCGGGGAAGATAAATTTTGAACGTGGTGCCTTTACCGGATTCGCTATAGAGCCAGATGTAGCCTTCGCTCTGTTTCACGATGCCGTAAACGGTGGAGAGTCCGAGGCCAGTGCCTTTGAGTCCCTTGGTGGTGTAGAAGGGTTCGAAGATATGGGACTGGGTGTCGGCGTCCATACCCATACCGGTGTCGCTGATGGCGAGCATCACATAGTCGCCAGGCTTTACCGGGGAGTGGACGCGGGCGTAGTTGGCGTCGAGGGTGACGTTGGCGGTTTCGATGGTGAGCTTTCCGCCGTGCGGCATGGCGTCACGGGCGTTGACGGCCAGGTTCATGATGACTTGCTCAATCTGTCCCGGATCGGCTTTGACGGCGCCAATGTCGCGGCCGGGGATCATGACGAGATCGATGTCCTCGCCGATCAGCCGGGTCAGCATTTTCACGTTTTCAGCGACTACGCCGTTGAGGTCCACGATCTTGGGCGCGAGCATCTGCTTGCGGCTGAAAGCCAGCAGCTGGCGGGTGAGAGAAGTGGCGCGCTCGGCGGCGTTGGAGATCTCCTGCACATGCCCGCGCAGGGCAGGGTCGGTGCCGATCTGTCCCAGCAGGAACTCGGAGTATCCCGAGATGACCATGAGGAGGTTGTTGAAGTCGTGTGCGATGCCGCCGGCGAGGCGGCCCACGGCTTCCATCTTCTGGGCCTGGCGGAGCTGCTGTTCGAGGGACAAGCGTTCGGTGACGTCTTCCGCGAAAAGTTCGAAGAAGATGGTGTTGGCATCGTTGCGGAAGGCGCGTCCGGAGAGGCGGACATTGATCTGGGAGCGATCGTTGCGCAGCCAGTCGGCGGGCAGGCCTTGAAATTTTTCCAGCAGGCGCAGGTAGTCGGCCAGGCTGAACCACTGTTGGGAATCGGAATACAGGTTGGCCAGGTTGCGGCCGACCAGTTCAGTGCCTGAGGTGTATCCCAGCATGGAAACCAGGGCGGGGTTGACGTCGAGAAGGATGCCGTCGGCGCTGCAGCGGCAGACGCCGTACGGGGCGTGGGTTACCAGGGAACGGAAGTTGATTTCGGAGCGGCGCAGGCCTTCCTGGGCGGAGCGCAGGGCGGCGTTGAAGAAACAAATCAGGCCGGCTACGAAGACGAACAGCGCCAGATGTATGATGGCGCGGCGATAGTCGGATGGGTTGTGGACTCCAGCCAGGGAAAAATATCCGCTGACGGTGAGCGCGAAGGCGGTGGCAACCACGCCGGGCTTCCAGCCTCCGTACCAGGCGCTGACCATAATGGCCACGGCGAATACGACGAGCCGGCTTTCGACTACGTCGGAGAGCAGCAGGGCCGGAATGAGAGCGAGAATAATGCTGAGAACGGCGACGCCGTATCGGAGGACTGGGGCCCGAGCCGGAGCGATGTTGCGGTTGCGAAGAAGGGGGAACTTCGCTCGCATAAGTAGAATTTAATTCCCATAAAGGGATGGCGCGAGTTACGTGAGTTCATGCGGAAGTGCGCGAACGGCACCTGACCTGTGGACATTGCGCGCGGGCAACCTTGGCGGCGTCCCGCAAAGGATGCTAAGAAAAGCAAAATGTTTTGAGTGATCTTGATATGAACATCGGGATACTGGGCGGGACTTTCGATCCGATTCATCACGGGCATCTGGCGTTGGCGCGGGCGGCCAAAGATCGCTTTGATCTGGGGCGCATACACTTTGTGCCGGCCAATGTTCCTCCTCACAAGCAGAGCCGGACGGTGACTCCGTATTTCCATCGCTATGCCATGGTGGTGCTGGCTACGATGGGCGAGAAGGCGTTTGTCCCGTCGGTGCTGGAGGCTCCCGGAGTGGGGGCGGCGGCGGTTCCGGCGGGCAAAGGGCGATCCGCGAGGGAGGCTGCGCCGGGGGCTAATTACACGATCGACACGGTGAAGCGGCTGAAAGAGTCGCTGAAGAAGGTTGACAAGGTATTTTTCCTGATCGGCATGGATGCCTTTTCTGAGATTGCGCATTGGCATCAGGCGGAGGCTTTGTTTCGCGAGTGCGAGTTCATTGTGGCCAGCCGTCCGGGATATTCGCTGGCGGATGTGGCGAATGCTTTGCCGGAGAAGATACGGCCGCCGAAGGCGGTAAGCCAACCGTTTGCCAAGCAGGCAGCAACCGGGGACCTGGTGTTGAACGGGGCGACCGTTCATCTGCTGGAGAATGTTCATCAGGCAGTCTCGGCCACGGCGATACGGGACGCGGTGGTGGCAAAGAAGCCGTTGCGGAAGTTCGTGGATGCGGCAGTGGAGGAGTACATAAAGAAGGAAGGGTTGTATCGCTAGGCGTCGGTCCCGTGTAATTCGTCCTTGGTCGTCGGCCCTTGGTCGTCGGCCCATCCATGCTGGATGAGTTGGTGATTATGCTGCATCGGCCGGTGCTGCTATCCAAGACGTCAGCTACAATGGATAGGCCAAGGGCTAACGACCAAGGACCAAAGACCAATTACTGAATGATAAAACTACAAGTCTCCGAAGCCATCCGTGCCTGCCTGGAAAAGAAGGCGGAAGAAATCACCGTACTGGAGCTGGAAAAGGGGTCGGGAGCGTTTACCGACTACTTCCTGGTGTGCAGCGGGACGAATCCGCGGCAGGTCCAGGCCATAGCTGACGAGGTGGAACTGCGGCTGAAGGGCGCGGGGCTGCGACCCACCCATGTGGAGGGCTACCGGCAAGCCGAGTGGGTGCTGCTGGATTATGTGGATTTTGTGGTCCACGTTTTCTCCGAAAAAGCGCGGAAGTTTTATGACCTCGAACGGTTGTGGAAGTCGGCGCGGCGCATGCAGCCGGAGGAACTGGTGGCGGATTCGGCAAAGCCCAGGCGGACTCCGGTTCGCAGCGTGCGGAAGAAGCGGGCCTGATTTCAGGCGATGGGTGATCCTCGGCGAGAGCCTTTGACCGCAAAGGACGCAGAGTTCGCAAAGAAAACCGCAGAGAAGTTCGTAAAGAAAATCCCTTGAAAATCAAAGTTGTCTGGATCGGCAAGACTAAAGAGGCGGCCATCCAGTCCCTTGCCGATGAATACATGAAGCGGTTGGGCCGCTACGTCGAGGCTGACGGGGCCGCACTCAAAGATGAAGCGGCGGTTTTGAAGTTATGCGCCCGGGAGGCTCGTCCGCGGCATGTATTGGTGCTGCTGGATGGGCGGGGCACGCAGCTTTCTTCAGAAGAGCTGGCGAAATTTCTGGGCGATTATCAAGCTCGAAACCCGCTGCCGCTATTGTTTGCGGTGGGGGCGGCGGACGGGTTCAGCGAAGCAGCGAGGCAGGCAGCGACACTTGTGCTTTCTCTGGGGAAGATGACTCTGGCTCATGAACTGGCCCGGGTGGTGCTTCTGGAGCAACTCTTCCGGGCTTTCACCATTCTAAAAGGTCATCCATATCATCTGGGGCACTGAGATATTCCAGGAATTCAGGCGTGTACCTTCGTGATGTATCCACCTCGGCTGCAGAAGACTAGAGTCGGGAAGTCAGCAAAAGATCGCTGGGAACTCAGCCCTCCCCTTTAAGGACTCATTGTGATGAAGAATCCATTTGAAGTGTTGAAGACGAAGGAACAGGAAGTCGCGAAGGTCAAGAAAGAGATCAACGCTCTGCGAGTGACCATCCAGCTGATCGGTGACGAGAAGTCGGCGTCTGATCATAAGGTCGACCTGCACTCAGTCATCGAGATGCCCTAGCTGCAGTCCATCATTTATCCAATCAATCCACACGGAGCACGGGCGTTCTCGCCCGTGCTTTTTTCTGTCTATCTTTGATGTGGGCGCGAGCGTCCACGCTCGTGCGGGAGCCACCACAGTCACGTGGGGACAGCCATCCTGGTCCTCTAAGAGCAATTAAGTCCTGAGATATGCACTATCCCGTTTAGCATCAATGAACTAGCTCTCCGCACGAGCGGGACGCTCGCGCCCACATTCCGGGAACGATATACAATTAAAGATTCGCCAGCATGTCGGATATACGCCGTGGGCTCATCATCGTGAATACCGGGCCGGGCAAGGGCAAAACCACGGCCGCCATGGGCACCGGCCTGCGTGCTGTAGGCCAGGGCATGCGCGTCCTGATGCTGCAGTTCCTGAAGGGCTCATGGCACTACGGAGAGCTGGATGCGGTACAGGCCTTCGGCGACAAGTTTGTGATGAAGCAGATGGGCCGCGGCTTCGTGAAGGTGGGAGCGGAGAAGCCTGATCCGGAAGACGTCCGCATGGTCGAGGAGGCCTGGGCGGAAGCCGCCGAAGCCATCCGATCCGGGGCATGGGATCTGGTGATTCTGGATGAGATTAACTACGCCATTAGCTACGGGATGCTGGATCCGGCCAAGGTAGTGGAGACTCTGAAGAGCAAACCTGAAATGGTGCACATTATCTTGACCGGCCGCAATGCCCATCCGACAATTGTCGAGGCCGCCGACACGGTCACGGAGATGCGCCAGGTCAAACACGCCTATGAGAAGGGCGTGATGGCGCAGAGAGGGATTGAGTACTAGAAACCCTCCTTGGTCGTTGGCAAATTCCCCAGACCTGGGGATAAGGGCCTTTGACCAACGACCAAGGACCGACGACTGATTCTTATGGCCTGGTTCAAACGACAAGCTGGCGAGCTGGATACTTCGGGCGAGCGCAAAGTCCGCACCGAGGGGTTGTGGGTGAAGTGTGAAACCTGCCGCCAGATTATCTGGAAGAAGGACCTGGAAGAGAATTTCAACGTTTGTCCCAAGTGCGACCGGCACTTCCGCATCGACGCCCGCACCCGCCTGGCGCAGCTTCTGGATGACAACGAATACGAAGTTTCCGACGCCGATCTCACATCGACCGATCCGCTGAAGTTTGTGGACCTCAAGGCGTATTCTTCGCGGCTCAAGCAGGCGCAGTCCGACACGGGATTGAAAGACGCGGTGATCAACGCCCGCGGCAAATTGAATGGGCGAACGGTAATTGTCAGTTCGATGGAGTACGCCTTCATCGGGGGAAGTATGGGAGCGGTGGTGGGTGAGGCCATCACTCGGGCGATTGAGCAAGCCACCGAAACCAGGGTGCCCATCGTGATCATTTCCGCATCGGGTGGAGCGCGGATGATGGAAGGCGTGGTCAGCCTGATGCAACTGGCCAAGATTTCGGCTGCGCTGGCGCGCCTCGATGAAGCCAAAGTACCGTTTATTTCGGTTTTGACTGACCCGACGACCGGCGGGGTGACCGCTTCTTTCGCCATGCTGGGCGATCTGAATATCGCGGAACCTGGAGCTTTGATCGGATTCGCGGGGCCCCGGGTGATCGAGCAGACCATTCGCCAGAAGCTCCCCCAGGGCTTCCAGCGAAGCGAATTCCTTCTTGAGCACGGAATGCTCGATGCTGTGGTACACCGGCGCCAGCTCAAATCCTATATTTCGCGGGCGCTGGATTTTATGGATCAGTCCGAGAGGCAGTCGTCGGTTGCGGGTCGTCAGGCTTCGGCTTAACCTCCCAGGCTTAAACCTCCCGGGCTTTGGCTTAACCTCTCCGGGCTTAAAACCCCAGTACTCAGTTCTTTGTTCTCGGTTCTCAGTTGTTTCCGTCGGGCGTGCGTACTCGCCAGTTCGGTCTCTCACTGCGACGTTTCGACGGCATCCTCTCGAAAGCCCAGAGTTGAAGCTGTTAACCTAGGATTTGTCCGGCGACTGCATGTCTTCATACGAAACTGCCATTGCGCGGATGTACGCGCTGGGCCACGAACTGGCGCAGACGCCTTCGCACAAGTTCGACCTGGCGCACATGCGTGTCTTATTGGACGGGTTGGACCATCCGGAGCGGTATTTTCCCAGCGTCCTGATTGCAGGGACGAACGGCAAGGGCTCGACGGCTTCAACCCTGGCTTCGATCTTGCAGGCCTCAGGCTTGCGAACGGGACTCTACACCTCTCCTCATCTGGTCAGAATCAACGAACGGGTGCGGATCATGGAGGGGCCGGTGTCCGCCAATCAGACCGATGGCGGGCAAATTGACGACGACGATTTTGCGCTGCTGCATGATCTGGTCGACCGCACCGCTGAACGGCTGGTGAGCGAGGGCGAATTGCCATGGCATCCCAGCTTCTTTGAGATGCTGACCGCGATTGCATTCGAATATTTTGCCCGCCGGAAGGTGGATATCGCGGTGCTCGAGGTGGGTATGGGCGGGCGGCTCGATGCCACGAACGTGGTCGATCCTCGGATCAGCGTCATTAGCGACATCTCACTCGATCACCAGAAATATCTGGGTGACACGGTGGCCGAAATTGCCCGCGAAAAGGCGGGGATCATAAGGCCGGGTGGTGTTGTGGTGACGCTACCCCAACAGCCGGAAGCCAACGACGTTATCGGCAACACGATCATGGAGCTGGGAGCTCGAGCGGTGAATGCGGTGCCATATGTGCCTCCGGTGAGTCCGGCGAGTGACGAATATCTGACTGCAAGTTTGGGCAAGCGGCCGGTGTCGCGTTACCCATTGCAGGTTATGGGGCAGCAGATCACGGTCGAAACGCCGCTGCTGGGACGTCATCAGCTGAGAAACGTTGCGCTGGCGATCGCCGCGGCCGAGGAGTTGGGGCGGCAGGGATTCGCTGTCAGCCCTGAGACGATTGAGCGGGGCATTCGCGGGACGCACTGGCCGGGGCGATTCCAGGTCATGCCCGCGGCCGGCGACGATCCCGAATATGTCTTCGATGTGGCGCACAATCCGGCGGGAGCGTGGGCTTTGCGGTCCACACTTTCGGCGGCGTATCCGGAGCGGCCGCTGACGTTTATTTTTGGCGCGATGCGGGACAAGGCCATTGGAGAGATGGCCGAAATTTTGTTTCCGGTGGCGGAGCGGGTGATTGCGACTCGCGCCGACAATCCGCGCTCGGCCAGTCCGGAAGAGATTCGCGAGGCAGCGTCGCGGACTTCGACCGCGATTGAATTGGCTTCCGATGTCGCGGCTGCGGTAGGCATGGCGAATACCGCGGTCCGGCCGTCTACCGTAGTGGTTATTACCGGATCGATATACATTGTAGGAGAGGCTATGCGGCTGCTTGGGGCTCGCATCTAAAACGAAGTGGCATCCGCCAAAACACCGATCGAGATGGAGGGCGCGGCCGAGGCGGTCGACGCTGCAGTGCCGGCGAAATCGGCGAATGCGGTGGCCTCACCCCGGCATCACGGTTGGCTCAGCCTGCTGCGATCATTTCTGATTTTCGATCCCCTCATCTGGATGTACACCGTCGTACTCGGGATTATTTCCATTCCCGTATCGCTGTTCGGAGACAAGGGGCGAATTCTGCACGGCTTCGCCCGCTTCTGGTCGACGCTGATCATGAAGACGATTTCCTCGCCCACGACGGTGAGCGGGATGGAAGCCATCGACACGTCGAAGCCGATGGTCTATGCGGTGAATCATGCGTCGGCGCTGGACATTCCGGTTTTATATGTTCATCTGCCCTTCGAATTCCGCATCGCGTTCAAGAAAGAATTGCTGTCCTATCCGATTGTCGGATGGCACCTGAAACGTTCGGGGCAGATTTGCGTGGACCAGCAAAATCCGGCGAGATCGATTGGAAGCATTCGCGCAGCGCTGAAAATCCTGAAGGCTGGCCTGCCGTTGGTAATCTTTCCGGAAGGCGGCCGCACTCCCGATGGGGAGATCAAACCATTTCTGCCGGGAGCGTTGTTCTTGGCCATCAAGGCACACGTAGATATCGTGCCGGTGGCGCTGGTGGGAACCTTCGAGCTGCTGCCGATGAATACCTACCACATCAAGTGCAGGCCGCTGGAGATGCGCGTGGGCCGTCCCATTTCGTCTGACGGATACACGTTACGGAACATGGAGGAGCTTTCGGACAAAGTGCATGGGGCGGTGGTGGAGCTGTACAGGGGTGTTTTACAAAATAAAGTTTAAAAAAAAACAGTTTTTAGTTCCTGGTTTTCAGTTCTCAGGATTGGGCTTCGAGCGAAGTTCTTCTACTTTTTCGGAGATGGCATACTTCAGATCATCGACCCCTTTGCCAGTCACGGCAGAGATGGGAAATAATTCCAGTTTTTTCTTTTTGCAATAGCGTTTGAGTTTCGCCAACTTTTCTTTGTTGGCGACGTCAATCTTGGACGCCACCATGATGACGGGCTTGTCTTCAAGATGAGCTCCGAAGCTGGCCAGTTCTTCGGAGATGACTTCGACATCTTTGACCGGGTCGGGGCGTCCGCTGGAATCGGAGACATCGACCAGGTGCACCAGCAGGCGGTTGCGCTCGATGTGCCGCAGGAACTGCGTGCCCAGGCCTGCCCCGGTGTGCGCGCCTTCGATCAAGCCGGGGATATCCGCCACGACAAAACTTTTTTCATCCGGGGGTTGCCCAACCATGGCCACTCCCAGGTTCGGCTGCAGGGTGGTGAAGGGATAGTCCGCGATCTTGGGACGGGCGGCGGAGATGCGGGAGATCAGCGTCGATTTTCCTACGTTAGGGTAGCCCACGAGGCCGACGTCAGCCAGAAGTTTGAGTTCCAGGCGGAAGACGCGCTCTTCGCCGGGCCGCCCCGGTTCGTGTTCGCGCGGAGCCTGGTGAGTGGAGGTCGCGAAGCGGGCATTTCCGCGGCCGCCGCGGCCGCCGCAGGCAATGACCTTGCGGTCGTCGGGATGCGAGAAGTCGTGGACTTTCTCTCCCGTCTCGTCGTCATAAACGATGGTGCCGACCGGAACTTTGAGCATGACGTCCACACCTTCGCGGCCGGTGCGGTTGGAGCCTTCGCCGTGGCGTCCGCGTTGGGCTTTGTATTCGGGATTGAAGCGGAAGTGCACCAGGGTGTTATGGCGTTCGCTCGATTCCATGATGACGTCGCCGCCCTTGCCGCCGTCGCCGCCCGAGGGGCCTCCACGCGGGACGAACTTCTCCCTGCGAAAGGCCATGCAGCCGTTGCCGCCGTCGCCCGCCTTGACTCGAATTTTCGCTTCGTCGATGAACACAGCGGCAGCTCTCAGTTGTCAGCTATCAGCTCAATCATTCCACGCTGGTGGCTGACGGTTCTTAAACAAAAATGCCTCGGCCCGCGCCGAGGCTTCGGGTCGCTACGCGCGACCCGGTCTTGATATTGCGTCTGCTACTTCGCTTCGAGCGGTTCGACCATGACGAACTTGCCCATCGAGCCCTTGTCCAGGAATTTGATACGGCCGCTGATTTTGGCGAAGAGGGTATCGTCCTTGCCGCGGCCTACGTTGAGACCGGGCTTGACCCTGGTGCCGCGCTGCCGAACGATGATGGTTCCGCCGGGGACGACTTGTCCGCCGAACGCTTTGAAACCTAAACGTTGCGCGTTGGAGTCGCGTCCGTTTCGTGAACTGCCTAGACCTTTTTTATGTGCCATGGGTTTTCAGTTTCCAGTTTCTCGTTTCAAATTCGGCGGGCGGCTGTCAGTTACTCGACTCGGCGGGCAGGATGCCCGCCGGACAGCCGCCGGCGTTACTTTTTCTTTTTCGGCGCGGCTTTCTTTGGCGCTGGCTTCTTGGCTACGGCTTTTTTGGCCGGACTCTTGGCTGCCTTCGCCTCGGCCTTGGGAGATTCTTGTACTTCCGGCTTCACTTTCTTGGGCTTCGCTTCTTTTTTCGGAAGCTCGGGAGCGCTGAATTTCTGGCCGTTGAAAGCGATTTCGGTGATGCGCACGGCGGTGTATCCCTGGCGATGTCCGCGGAGTTTCTTGTACTGCTTTTTGCGTTTGTAATGGAATACCAGGATTTTTGCCGCGCGGCCCTGCTCGACCACTTCACCGGTTACGAGCGCAGCGGACTCAGGACGGCCAATCTGACCGGGTTCACCGGAGACGGCGAGCACGTCGTTGAACTCGATCTTGCCGTTAGTGCCGTCGCCCTGATTCTCGAGTCGAATCACATCGCCGGGCGCCACCCGGTACTGTTTACCACCGGCGCGGATGACCGCGTACATACTTATGCCTCCATCCAATCTTGTGCCCGTCGCGGCCTGGCGCGATTACGGGGAACCTGCTGAATTTCCTGTGCTTGCTTTCCGCGTCGGCGCTTTGGGCAACGAATGCGGGGCGGCTCCAGAACGGAGCCGTGAGTACAGGCAAACTCAACTATTTTAGCGTGCGCTGTGGAAAAGCGTCAAACTTTGAGTTTTGGGCGCGGGTTGGCGAAGTCGAAGGCTTTAACCGCAAAGGACGCAAGGTCGCCAAGAAATCACCCAACCGAGCTTCGGGCCGTCTACTTTGAGCTTTCCGCTGACCTGTGCGACAATTCCTCGCCCGTCGGAGGAGATCAAATGCACAAGCGCGTTTTCGCCATGCTGATTTGTGTTCTTGCGCTGACTAATTTGAGTTCGGCTGCGCATAAGAAAACGGTCGCGTCGGGAGCTCCCGACAAGGCTTATCTGCAGAAAATACTGGACGGTTGGGCCACTCTAAATCCGGCCAGCATGGGGCAGTACTACGATCAGGGCGAGTACAACTTCTTCGATCTCGCGCCGCTCAAGTATGCGGATTGGGCAGAGTATCAAAAGGGCGTGACCGAACTTCTGAAGAATTATAAGACGATGAAGCTGGCCCTGAACGACGATACGCAGGTGCACACTGACGGAAATCTCACCTGGGCAACATCGACGGTCAAAGAAGACGGGGTCACCACGGCCGGCAAACATGAATTGGCGACCATGCGCTGGACGCTGATTTTTGAAAAGCAGGGCGGCAAATGGCTGATCGTTCACGAGCACATGTCTGAACCGCTGCAGTGAGGAAGTGGGTCCGGCTTCCAGGCTGCTGCCGATCAAGGAGTATGAGATGAGAGTCTTTCCTAAACTGACTTGTTGTTTTCTTTCGCTGGCTTTATTGAGTGGCTGCAAGAAGAGCGCCGATACACAGGAAAGCGGCGGAGCCGGCTCGGCGGCTCCGGCGGGCGCTCCTGCTGCGGCGCCAGCAAGCGCGCCTGCGGCACCGTCGAGCGGCGATGCGGGCGCGGAAACCACGGCCAAGCTGGCGGCTGCGGACTGGGCCATGAAACAGGATGAGATCAAGAATGATCCCAACGGCCAGTGGGCGGTGCAGGCTACCGCGTCATCTACTTACAACGACGCCCAGGGCACTGCCGGGTGGTCTGCCAATCAGGCAACCGGGGCGCCGAATGTTGACAAGTACGCGGACGACGGGATGGCCTGGACGTCGAAGACTCCGGACGGGGGAATCGAGTGGCTGGATTTGAAATTTCCCAAACCGGTGCATGCCACCGAAGTGCGAATTCGCGAATCTTTCGGTTCGGGAGCTGTAATCAAGATCGAAGTCTACGATGACCAGGGAACGGCGCACACCATCTGGCAAGGTAACGATCCAACGACCGACTTGAATTATCTGATGGTGAAAACGCCCAAGACTGCTTTCAAGACTGACCGAGTCAAGATTACGCTGGCGACCAATGTAATTCCGGGATGGAACGAGATCGACGCGGTCCAACTGGTGGGAACCGATCAATAAAAGGTTTCAGCCAAAATACCGGAACTTGCTCCAGAATTCGGGCCAGGGTTTGCGCAGTCCGCGGCAGACGAAAATGTCGGGATGGTCCAGAGTTTCTTCGTTTTTGATTCCGTAAGAGTTCGCTACGTGGCCGGAAAGTTCGCACGACTGGAAAATGCGTTGGGTATCGTCGGCGGACAGTCCCAGCACGATCAGGGTTTGCGGCGGAAGATCGCCGTAGCCGCGCAGCCAGTAGGAATTCACTCCGCTGATCGCCTTCGGCAGCCCGAATGACGGGCCGTAGAGGTCGATCGCTCCCGCTTCGCCATAGTTAGCCGCCAGGATGCCGGCCCCGGCTTTCTCTTCATTGCTCAGAGAGTTTCGCACCCGAGCAACCTCCGCGACCAGTTCCTGCCAGCCGATCTCTTCTCGAAAATCGCCATTGTCGGCCCGCTTCCACCATGCGGAGTTTACGGGCGCGATGGGGAGCACGAAGGGTGCAACCAGAATTCCTCCGATGACGAGTACGGCGAAAGTGAAGGATTGAGCCAGGCCGCGCCAGAGCGCACTCAAGGACGCCAGCCACCGCTCTTCCGTTACCGCTCCAGCCGCCAGCAACATGGGATACGCCGGAGCCAGGTAATAGCCTCGACCCTTGGCGGCGATAAAGAGAACGAGTGGCACTACGTACATCCAGGCGACGACGCGGAAGGGTTTGAAGTCGCGGGCAACAAAAAGTGCGATCAGCCCAGCGATCCACAGCGGAATGGTTACGAAGTTCGCAGCTCCCCGAAATTGATCGGGAAGGAAGCCGGCGGTGCGGCCGATGCGCACATCGCGGGCGTGAATGTGACGCAGGAAATCGAGCGAGATGAAATGGTGTTGAATCTGCCAGATCATATTGGGCAGGAAGATCAGCAAAGACAGGCCGACTCCCATCCAGAGCCAGCCACTCTTCAGGTACTTTCTCGCGTCCGTGACCAGAATGCCGACGCCCATGCCGGCGACCAGAAAGAGCATGGAATATTTGGTCATCATGCCCATGCCGATGGCTGCTCCGATGCCGAGCCACCAGCGCGGGTCTTCAGTATTGAGCAAGCGAATGACGAAGAAAGCGACGAGCACCCACCAGAGGTAGTCAATGGCGACGTATTGCAGAAGCGCCGCTGAACCCAGTGAGACGGGTGCTACGGCTACCGCCAGGGCAGCGGTTACCTGGGCGAAGCGCCTGCCGCCGAGGTCGCGAGCCATCAAGCCGGAAAGGACGACACAAACCGCTTGCGCAATCACAGGGAAAAAGCGGGCGCCGCGCAGCGAGGTTCCGAACAGTTGCAGCGATATGCGCCCGAGGAAGGGGGTGACTGGTGGATAGGCAACGTATCCCCAGGCCAAGTAGCGGGCATCGTCAAGCGTGGCCAGTTCGTCGCGGTGAAATCCGTACTGGCCGTTGGTGAGGAAATGCAGGGTCGCAACACCGAGCGCCAATCCTGCAAGGAGGATGGTGTTTCGTGAATGCCAGGGCATGGTTTGCGGCGACGTCATGGTTTTTTATGCCAGTTTTCAGTTACCGGTTCTCAGTTGTCAGTAGATCAGTTTTAGCGAGAACTGGATCTGGCGGGAGGATCCGGCGGTTTTGCTGATGATGCCGAATCCGCTGCCGCGCAGGATGTTGGATGGCAGTCCGAAATTTACCAGATTGATGACGTTGAAAAACTCGGCGCGAAATTCGACTGTGCCCAGTTCCGCATTTCCGCGGCGGCCGAAGGGTGTGTCCTTGATAAGGGCGACGTCGAAATCGGTGTAGCCGGGTCCGCGGAAGGTATTTCGCCCGAGTGTGCCGAGGCGGCCGTGATTGGGTCCGGTGCCGCCGGGCACGTTAATAGGAATAAAGAAATAGGAGGCATTGTCGGCGCCGCGTCCGAAATAGTCCTCGCGCACCTGGCGGGTGGTGGAAAACTTCGGCTGCCCCACCAGATCGGGGCGGTCAGTGCCGCCGGCTCCGAAGCCGGTTTGCTGCACTCCCGAAAAAACGGTGAACGGTGCTCCGCTGGTCAAGGTAGTGATATTGAGGAATTGCCATCCCCGGGTAAGGGTTCGTCCGAGCGGGCGCAGGAAGCTTATGTGATCGAAGGGAAGCACCTGGATGATACTCATGTTGAACGAGTGAGCCGCGTCGAAGGTGGAGGGACCCTTTTCCGCGCCGGGATCCCATGGATTCTGGGGCAGAGTCTGGAGCAGGACGCCGGCGCCCTGGATGGCCCCGCCCAGCACTGAACTGGTGTCGTCGATGGACTTGGAATAAGTGTAACTGGCTTGCACGCCGAGGCCGGCGCGAGCGGAAGTCTTGCTGACGCTGGTTTGCAGCGAATGATAGGTGGAGTGCGAGCGGCTGGTCATTATCAGTTCGGGCCCGAAGCCCGAGATCGCGTTTCCGGAGGAGTCGAACTGGGTGAAGGGCGCGAAAGCGGGGTCGGCGCCGCCGTAGCTGTTGGGCGAATAAGCGCTGGCCAGATGCACGCCGCCGGTAGCGACATACGCGGCGCTGAATTTCACGTCCCTGAAATCGTGGTCGATGCCGGCGGTGTAGGTCTCGATGTAACCATTGCGGAAGTTGCGGGCGAAACCGACCATGCTCAATAACTGAACCTGATTTCCAGGGGTGAGCGCCTTGAGGTCGTCCTGGTAACGTTGCAGATCGACCTCGGTGTTCGGGGCGACGTGACTGGCATCGTTATTGGGAAAAAGAAGCTTGCCGTTGGTGGAGTACGGTGGAGGGAGGTTTACCGGCACAACCGCGTCCTTGAACGGCAAGGGAACGGCGGGCAGCGCGTTGGCGTAAAGAGTGGTCGCGAGAGGCAGTGCGCCGGTGATGAAGTTCTCCTGCCATAAATTGGGAAGCATGGTGGTGATGGCGCCACCGACGTGCAGGACGGTGTGGCTGGTGACGGCATAATCCACGGCAAGCCGCGGGCCCAGGCCTTTCCAATCCTGGTTGTAAGGCGGTTGCGGGTTGTAAAGGAAAATCTGTTTGGCCTGATGGTCCCAGTAGGGAACATCTTTTCCGTCGGCGCCGAGGAATCTGGGCAGCGACGTACGATTCTCGGCTTCGTGGATGCGGCTGTTCACTTCGTAGCGCAATCCGTAGTTCACGGTCAGGGTTGGGCTGACTTTCCAAGTGTCCTGAAAATAGAAGTTGTAGGCTTCGCGCCGGACGGCGGCTTCGTTGAAGCGGTCGCCGGTCGGAGTGACGCTGGCGGCCGCCGTAATGCTGTAGGAATAAGGTGTGGCGGTAAGCAGGCTGGTGAGCGAATCCGGCAATGGGTCTCCGGGCTTGATGTCATGGGTGCCGCTGGCCGAAGTAATCAGCACGGGAGAATAAGCGGTGCCTCCGCCGAAGGTGTAAATTCCGTTGGGATTGATGCCGAAAATCGTGGCATCGCGGTTGGCGCGGATCTCGATTCCCCACTTGAAGGCGTGACCTTTGTGCACGTAGGTCATGTCCTGCTTGAGCTGGAACAGGTTGCCGAAAGATCCAAAAATCGATCCGCCCGGCGCGTTAAAGGGCTGGAAGAGCCCATCGCCGAAGGTCAGGGCCGGCTGGGTGTGATTGATGGCGGGAAAAAATGGCGTGCTGCGAATGTAGCTGAACGAAGTGTCGGAAACGACATTGGGAGAAATGGTACGGGTATATTTCACGCCGGCATTGCGCTGGTGATCGAAGAACTGAATGGCAAAGCTGGGATCGATGACGGTCTGATCGGGATTGGTAAGCGGCCCGGTGACCTGGTTGAGGCTGAAGCGGGTCATCAACGAAGCTTTGTCGGAGATGCGATGGTCGATGCGTATGGAGAACTGGTCAGTGCGGGTGTAGATCTTGGAAGAGGCGGCGAAGGTGCGATCGCCGTAGGCTCCCTTGGGGTCATTGGGGAGAGGATAGTGATCGAGAACCGGGAGAATGGCCGAGCTTACGGGAACCGTCAAGGTGTCGCCGGGGAAGGTTTCGGTGTCGATGCCCTGGCGTTCCGCGGCGGTGGGGACGGGAAGGACCTGTGTGGTTCCCAGCACCTGGCGGAAGCCCTGGTATTGACCGAAATAAAAAGTGCGGTCGCGGCCGTTGTAAATTCCCGGAAGTACGACGGGGCCGCCATTGGTGAAGCCGAATTCGTTGCGCACGAACGGAGGAATACGGCGCTCGTCCGCAACACTCTTGTGGTCGAAATAGTTGCGTGCGTCGAACGAAGCATTGCGGGCGAACTCGAAGAAGCTGCCGTGCATGCGGTTGCTGCCGGATTTGGCGACGACGTTGGTGAAACTGGCGGCGCCGTGGCCGATTTCGGGCGGCATCACGCCGGAAGAGGCCTGCACTTCCTGAATTGCATCCACATTGAAATTGGAAAAGGTGGCGCCGCCCATTTCAGGATCGGTGGTGTCGAAGCCATCCAGGGCAAACACGGTGGCGGAGCCGCGCTGCCCGTTGACTGCGAACTGTTCGGTGAAGTTGGCGGCGCCGGTGGCGTCGGTCATGGTGCCGGCGGCCAGCAGCAGCAGCTTGCTGAAATCGCGGGCATTGAGGGGAAGGCTGGAAACTTCTCCGCTGGAAAGATGCTCGCCGCCGCTGGCTTGGACGGAAGAAGTCTCTTCGGCGGCGGCGAGAAGTCGCACTTCCGGCGCCTGAGCCGGCGAAGAGAGTTGCAGGATGCCGGTTATTGAGGCGCCCTCCTTGATGGCGACAGGTGATGGGGCTGGCGAAATCCTTTGGTCAAGTTCCACCGTGAGCGAATATTCCCCGGCGGCGATTTCTGAGAGTACAAACTTCCCGTCGGCGGATGTAAGGGCGGTGTAGTGGCGGTCCCCGGTTGTCGAGACGAGGCGAATGGTGGCGGCGCCTACGGGTTTGGCGGCATCATCCCGCAGCATGCCGTGCCAGGATGCTGCGCCAGCATCGAGGGTGACGAGGAATCCGGCAATCAGGCAAAGCAGGCGCAGATACTTCGCAGGTCGGCCGAGCATGTGCAGGCATTATATCCGGGTCGGATAGGCCCGGGTTACGTAGGCCTGGACGCCCTCGTCCGGGTGGACGAGCGCAGCTCGTCATTGGCTTGATGAAACCGGGAGCGGGGGCGAAAAAAGCGGCCGAGCTGCGCGCGGCTGGGCGGACGAAGGCGTCCGCCCCTACGTGGTCTGTGATGGCCCCCACGTCCTTCTGAGCGGATACCGCCCTCGCCGATTGCGGTATATTAAAGATTCCATGGTTCCTGCAGGCCAGGCCGAAAAGTCAGTCAAGCCCAACGGCCTGCGGAGGGCTACGCAAGATTCCGCATCGATTCCTGCCTATCGCTATTTTGTCTATGGCATGACCGTGCGCAGTGAGATTCCGCTGGCTTTGCCGGAGCACGGGAGCGGCGAACTGGGGAAAATCGAGCTTCGCATTGCGCCCGCATCCTATTTTGCGAAAGCCGCGCGAAGTTTGCCTGGGCCATCCGAATCGGATTGCTTTTACGAGTCCAGCCTGCAGGGGGACGGTTCGACGTATGTGCGGGCGGAGGGGGTGGGGGAGTTCCTGATTTCTCCCGACGGCGGTCAGATCACCGGACGCCGGTACGACCGGGCGCATGAAGAATCGTTCCAGGTGTACCTGCTGGGCCAGGCCCTCTCGCATGCCCTGGTGAAGCAAGGGTTCGAACCCCTTCACGCCACGGCAATCGTGGTCGATGGAGAAGCGGCGATCCTTATGGGCAGCAGCGGCTTTGGGAAGTCGAGCCTGGCAGCCTGTTTTCTGGAGGCGGGAGATCGTCTGCTGACCGACGACCTGCTGATCCTGCAGCCTTCGAGGGCGGGCGTGACGGCCTATCCGGGCCCAGCGCGAATCAAGCTCTTTCCCCAGCAGGCTCATCGGTTGCTGCACGAGGCTGCGGGTAAAGTCGCCATGAATCCTGAAACGAAGAAGCTGATTCTTCCCATCCGGCAAGGGGGAAGCGCTTCGCTTCCGGTTCCGGTCAGGGGAATTTATGCGCTGCTGCCGCCCGGGCCCGCGGCGGTCAGGAAGGCGATCCGTATCACGCCTTTGCCGCCGCGAGAAAGTTTCATGGCGCTAGTGGAAAATACCTTCAACTATCAGATTCTGGATCCCCTCAGGCTGGAGCGGCAATTCGAAGCCGCCAGTTTGGTGGCAAGGCTGATGGCGGTGAAGACGGTGTCGTACCCGCGGATTCTGGCGCGTCTTCCCGAGGTTCGGGAGGCCATTCTGGCGGATTTGCGTGCGCCTTCGAATTTCTCAGGCAACCGGCAGGCAGCATGCGGCGACTAAAGCG
Organism: Terriglobia bacterium; assembly: GCA_963814725.1. GTDB lineage: Bacteria > Acidobacteriota > Terriglobia > Terriglobales > Acidobacteriaceae > JAIQFF01. Next base: position 488,831 of record CAWFDY010000005.1, on the reverse strand, counting down.
TTTCATCCAACTTGGGGGCACCGAGCGGCGCATTCTGTTTCGCGCTTTGCTGGCTGTGGCATGGTGCCGCGCGGCGCTTTGCTTCGCACCCGCAGAGACGGTGCGCAGGTGGGCGCCGAGGTTGGCGAGGGGCGTGGCGGCGAAAGTTGGGGAAGTTTCGGTAGAGCAGTTGATGTGGGCCGTGGAAGTGGCGAGCCGCTATGTACCCGGCGCGACCTGCCTGACCCAGGCCATCGCGGGGCAGTCGCTTCTGTCCGGGGCGGGTTACCCGTCGCAGGTGGAAATCGGAGTGGCTAAGGACGAAATTGGGGTGGCGAAGGATGACAAGCTGCGCCTTCGCGCTCACGCCTGGGTGGTCTGCCACGGCCAAGTCGTGCTGGGTGGAAAGCAGCCAGAGCCATACAATTCGTTAATGATTTGGGAGCCGCAGAAGTAACGCCGCCGAAGTAAGCGGCAGGAGTAAGCCGAGTGCCAAGCCAGTTTTCAGCCCGCGTGGTCACCGCTCCGGATGTGATGTTGCGGGTTATTGGGGACGAAGCGGTCATCCTAAACCTCAAAAGCGAGCTTTACCTGGGCCTGAACCCGGTCGGCACCCGGATGTGGACCATGCTGCAGGGCGCTTCCTCGATCCAGGAAGCTTTCGAATCCTTTCTTGCCGAGTTCGACGTTGAACCCGAGCGCCTTTATCAAGACCTGAACACGTTTCTCGATCAGATGTTGGAGCAGGGGCTCATCGAACTGGAGCCTGGCCAAGCCGCTGCTGCCGGCTAAAGACTTTCACGCAGGAAATCCTCAATGAGCGGGATCGTTGGCATCGTACATTTCGGTGGAGCGCCGGTGGACCGCCATCAATTGGGGCAGATGACCGGCTTTATGGCCTTTCGCGGTCCCGATGCGCAGGAAATATGGGTTGAGGGCAATGCGGGATTCGGCCACACCCTGCTGCGTACCACGGACGAATCGGAGCGCGAGCGGCAGCCCTTTTCACTCGATGGCCGGGTCTGGATCGTGGCGGATGCGCGAATCGATGCGCGCCACGAGCTGCTGCCCCGACTCAGAGCGCAGGGTCACGAGAATCTTTCTCCCGACGCCACCGATGTTGAGCTCATTCTGCGCGCCTACCAGGCATGGGGCGAGGATTGCGTCGAGCATCTGCTGGGCGACTTTGCGTTCGCCATCTGGGATGGGCCGCGTCGGCAACTCTTTTGCGCGCGCGACCACCTTGGAGTAAAGCCTTTTTTCTACGCTCACCTGGGACACACGCTGATTTTCAGCAACACCCTGGACTGCATCCGACAGCATCCGGCAGTGTCAGGCCGGCTGAACGATCTGGCGATCGCCGACTTCCTGCTGTTTGATTTGAATCAGGATATGGCGACGACAAGTTTTGCCGACATCCAGCGTATTCCGCCCGCTCATCGGGGAACGTGGTCTGCTGGCAGCCAGGAAATTGGCCGCTATTGGACGCTGCCGGTGGATGAGCCAATTAATTTTCGCCAGGCTGACGACTACGTGGATCGCTTTCGGGAGCTACTCGAGCAGGCAGTGGATGACCGCCTGCGCACGAAAACGATTGGGATCTGCATGAGCGGAGGGCTGGATTCGCCGACGCTGGCGGCGACCGCATGCCGGATCCTGCGCGGCCGGACAACGAAGGCCGATCCGTCAACCAGCGGGGTGCGGGCGGTGACCACGGTGATTGACGGATTTGACGGCGACGAACGCTACTACGCCGGACTGGTGGGCAAGCACCTGGGAATCCCGGTTCACTTCCGGGATCGCAGCGGGAAGTTCATCGATCCGGGCTGGGAAGATCTCCCCATCCATACGCGGGAACCGAATCCGGCGCCTACAAATCTCAATTGGGACCGCGAGGAGCAGAGGGTGATGGCGGCGTATAGCCGCGTCTGGTTTTACGGCGAAGGGCCTGACAATGCGCTGCGGCACGAGTGGGAGAATTACATGGCATTGCTTTTCAGGCGGCGACAGTTTGTGCAGCTGGCGAAGCGCCTGGGCGAAATGGTTACGCGCTCGCGCCGGATCCCGTTTCTTTCACGAATCGCGGGTTCGCTATCGGCAGGAAAGGCTTCTAAAGGCGAATGTTTTCCCGAGTGGCTGCAACCGGATCTTGTCTTGCGGCTGAAATTGCGGGAGCGTTGGGAGGAGGTCCAACGGGCTGCGGCAACGCCGAGCCCGCATCCCTGGCGCCCCCAGGCTTATCGGTCGTTTCAGCAGCCGATCTGGGAGTCTTTGTTCAGTGAATCGGATGCCGAGGCGATGGGCATGGCGACGGAATTCCGCCATCCATTTGTGGATTTGCGGCTGCTGCGATTCATGCTGGCAGTTCCGGTTCCGTGGTGCCGGGAAAAGTATCTTTTACGCCGCGCGATGAAGAATGAACTGCCGTCGCAGGTACTGCGGCGCCCGAAAACGCCCCTACAGGGCGATCCTTTGTGGGAGAGTGCGCGGACCCTTGGCCACACGCCGCTGAAACCGGCCGCCGGGCTGGAGAGGTTTGTGGACTATGTTCGCCTGCCTGATGAAATGGATCGAGACGTGATAGCTTTCTGGATGAATTTACGTCCACGCGCCTTGAACTACTGGTTGCGGAATTTGCGGACTGCGGCGCTCGACTGGAATTCTCAGAGGTTCGAGAACGAAAGAGTTGCCGGATGGGATCGAAATCGGAATATCGCGTAGCCGAACGCGGCGGCCGGCAGCAATCCTAAGGCAGTGAAACGCTGTACTCGCACAAGAAGAATCGTCCCCACCATGGTGGGTGAGCTTTATGGGTCAGACTATCGTTGAGAAGATCGCGCAGGCCCATCTCGCTGAAGGGCCGAAGCGTCCGTTGCGGGCGGGAGACTTCGCGGCCATTCGTCCGCACCGGGTCATGACGCACGACAACACGTCGGCGGTGATGAAGAAGTTTCAGACCATGGGCGCGAAGAAGATTCAAAATCCCAAGCAGCTGGTATTTGCGCTCGATCACGACATTCAGAACCAGGAAGACTCGAATCTTCACAAGTACCAGGCGATTGAAGGCTTCGCCAAATATCATGGCGTGGATTTTTATCCCGCTGGGTCGGGGATCGGCCATCAGATCATGGTGGAGAGGGGATACGTTCTGCCCGGCTCGTTCGTGGTCGCCTCCGACGCGCACTCGAATATGTATGGCGCGCTGGGCGCCGTCGGCACACCCATCGTGCGCACTGACGCCGCGGCAGCCTGGGCCACGGGAGATTTCTGGTGGCAGATTCCGCGCTCGGTCCAGGTAGTGCTCGAAGGCAGCCTGCCGGCCGGCGCGACTGGCAAAGACGTGATCATCACGCTGTGCGGACTCTACAATCACGATGAAGTTCTGAACGCCGCCGTGGAATTCAGCGGACCGGGCGTCGCCAGCCTTTCGATGGATGCGCGTTTTTCCATTTCCAACATGTCCACGGAATGGGGGCCGCTGGTGGGATGGTTTCCGGTGGATGAAGTCACCATCAGATACCTGAAGATGGTGAAGGAGCGGCTGGCGGCACACGGCATCGAGCGCTTCAACGACCGCAATCTTGCGACCTGGACCGAGAATCCGCCGCAGCCCGATGCGGATGCGGTGTACTCGGCGCGCATCGTGCTGGATTTGTCCGACGTGACGCCGCATGTTTGCGGCCCGGACACGGTGCAGATCATGGCTTCGCTGGCGGAGATCGAGAGCCAGAAGATTCCCATCCAGAAGGCTTACCTGCTTTCCTGCGCAAATTCCCGGATTGAAGACCTGGCGGCCGCAGCTACCGTGCTGCAGGGTAAGAAAGTCGCCCCTGGCGTGAAGTTATATCTGGGCGCGGCCAGCAAGTGGGTGCAGGAGGAGGCGGAGCGGCGCGGCATATGGCAGACGCTGCTCGATGCCGGCGCCAACCCTTTGCCGGCAGGATGCGGCCCTTGCATCGGGTTGGGCGTTGGACTGCTGGAGCCGGGCGAAGTAGGGATTTCCGCCACCAACCGCAATTTCAAGGGACGCATGGGATCGCGCGACGCGAAATGCTATCTGGCGAGTCCGGAGGTTGTGGCAGCTTCGGCGGTTGCCGGTTACATACGGGGACACTACAAAATGGCAGACCGCACGCCCGCCCGCGAGTACACGGAATTTGTTGCGGGGGCCGCACCGGAGAAAGTGGAAATTCTTCCCGGCTTTCCCGGACGCGTACGCGGGCGTCTGGTGTTCTTGCCGCGGGACAACGTCCACACAGATGCCATTTACGGCACGGACTACGCTTATCGCGATGACGTAACGCCGGAGACGATGGCGAAAGTGGTGATGGAGAATTACGATCCACAATTCGCCGCGCGAACCGAGCCTGGCGATGTCGTGGTAAGCGGACTCAATTTCGGCGCCGGGTCGAGCCGCGAACAAGCCGTCACTTGCCTGAAGGCGAAGGGGATCCCGCTGGTGATTGCAGCCAGTTTCTCACAGACGTATTTGCGCGATGCTTACAACCATGGGTTTCTATGCGTGGAAGTTCCAGAGCTGGTGAAGAAGTTGCGCCAGCAGTTTGCCGGGGAGATTGCAGGGAAAGAGAAGACGATCATCCCAGGAGAAGAAGTTGATATCGATTTCACTTCCGGCTTGATCGGCTGGCGGGGAGAGAAGTTTGCCTTTCCCGCGCTGGGCAGCGTGCCGCAATCGCTAGTGATTGCGCAAGGTGTGGAGAATCTGGTGGCGAAGCGATTAGGCCTGATTTGACGGGCTGGTCGCGGTGCGCAGGTTGGTTGACCGCAAATTCTTTCTGCCACGGATTTGCACGGATTTCGCGGATCCAAATTCTGTCTTCCTGATTTTAATCCGTGTGATCAGTGTGATTCGCGGCAACGATTTTGCTACTCGTTTTTCATCGCATCAATTAATTGAAAAAGCTGGGTGCGGTCCACGACTTCGACGAAGGGCTTGCCCTGCGTCTTGTTGCTGACCACGTAAATCGTAGGGGTGTGGTTGATGCCGACACGCTGGCCGGCATTTTTATCTTCGTTGATGGCGGCTGCCAGTTTGCCCTGGGGATCGACGGCAAAGGGGAGATCCACTTTGTGGTCGGCGGCAAATTTTTCCGCGAAGCTGCGCAGGGTGGGCGGCGTAATTTCCGGCTGATGCTGGAAGATGTAGTCACGAAACTCAATGCCCAGTTGTTTGTTGAGGCTATCGAAATAGCGGGCGATGATGGCCGCGTCGAATGACCAGTTGTGCATGGGCAGCGGGAAGTCGTGGCGCACCACGGGAATCTTATAAGTCCGGCCGGCCTCGGCTACCAGCGGAGCGGCGCGGCGGCAGTCGGGACATTGCAGGTCTTCAAAAACCACGAGGGCCACTTGCGCACCCTTGGGCGGCCGCAGCGCGGGATCGACATTCTGGGCAGACGCCAGGGAGGCAACCAGCAGAAAGGCCAGCGCGAACACAGTGTATGAGGAAGTCATATTTTATTTGGATGCAGGTTTCCTGCTCGTCCTTCCCTTTCTATGGTAACTGAAGTGGAGTTACGAGGTGGTCGCCTCACTCCCACCCCCTTGCATAAAAGCGCAAGGGGAGGCAGCGTCAGATTGAAACCCCGCCGGGGAAAAGGGTGGGCCAACTCGCCTGGGGGCAGGTCAAACTAGTTCACGGAATTCCCCGATTTCCAATGAGATCGTATTCAGTGTCGCGCGAAGTACGGGGAGCAGGCGGGGTCCCACGTTTGCCAACCCCAGGCAAACATGGGCCACCCCTGAGATCAGGAATGGGTATTTCTCGCGGAAATCTACTCAGATTGAAACACCGGCCGGGGGAAACCGGGATAGATGTTACGTGGTTTACACCTGAACCCAGCCCGTCCAATGGTACCTTCGGCTTCACTCAGCGCGGGCTCGGTTGCGGAACCAATTACAGCAGGCGCAGCTGGCGGCGTTCCAAAGCCAGCAGGTTTTCCTTGATGGGCAATCCTCCGCCGTAACCGGTGAGTTTGCCATTGCTGCCGATCACGCGATGACATGGAATCACAATCGGAATCGGGTTCGAACCGTTGGCCAGGCCGACCGCTCGCGAGGCATTTGGATTGCCCAGGCGGCGAGCCAGTTCGCCGTAGGAAATTGTCTCTCCGTAGGGGATTTCGCACAATCGTTTCCAGACTCCGAGCTGGAATGCGGTACCTTCAGGCGCCAGCTTTATATCGAAACTCTTTAGGTCACCGGCGAAGTAGGCGCGAAGCTGGCGAATGGGTTCGTGAAGCGGCTGTGCGTCGTCGCGCCACTGGGGATTGACGTACGGCGGCTTTCTCCCATTTGCGAAGTTGATGCCGAGCAGGCCGCTCTCATCGGCGACCAGCAGCAAAGGCCCGACCGGGCTTTCTATAGTGGTGTAGCTCGTGATACCGACTTCAGCAGTTCCGACCATGATCTTCACTCACTTTTCTATTTGAGCTATGAAACCGCGGACGCCTGGGCTGCGATTCGAGTTGGATATTTGTTTCCTTGGAATGCGTTTTTTGCGGAAAGCGCCGCGGGACGCGCTCGATCAGCCACCGGTTGTGATTGCCACAGGTACATGGCAGCGTAAGCGCGCCAGGGACGCCATGCCTCGGCGCGGGCCTGCAACTCGCGCGGATGGTGAAGCCCGCTGGCGCGAAGCAATCCCAGATCACTGGCGGGAAAGGCATCAGGTTCGTTGAGCGCGCGCATGGCCACGTACTGTGCCGTCCAGTCTCCAATTCCAGGCAACTCGCGGAACCGCTGAAGAAAGTCCGCGACATCCGCCACTCCGGAAAAAACAATTTTCCCATCGCGGACGGCTTGTGCCAGCCCTCGGATGCACTGCGCACGTGCTCCCGGCAGCCCGATGCGACGCAGATCGGCTTGAGCCAACTTATCCGGCGATGGAAACAGATGAGTGAGCGAACTCCCATTTTCAATCGCCGTCCCAAAGGTTCGCGCCAGGCGGCCGGCGAGCGTAGTGGCGCCCTGCACTGTGACCTGCTGGCCCAGGATGGCGCGGACGGCCAGCTCAAAGCCGTCCCAACTACCCGGCACACGGATTCCGGGCCGGGCGGTGATACGACGAGCCAGGAGAGGGTCCCGGTGAAGGTGAACTGCGATCTCATGGGGATCGGCGGAGAGATCAAACAAGGTTCGCGCGCGCTCCACGATTAGAAACAGCCACCGCGGGTCAGGGAAGTGAATACTAAGGACGATCGATTCAGAAGCGCCATCGAGAGCGGCCTTAATCATGCCCACGTGATTGTGCAGTGAGAACGCCCGACTGTAGGTGGAGCCTTCCACAAGTTCGACGCCGGGAATGGCGCGCGGGGCAAGGAAATCAAGCATTGCGGCCCAGCAAAATGGAGGCCGGAAGGGAAGCAGAAACCGATACTCGCAATCAGAAAGGGCCGCAGTCCTGCGGGACGTTTTGCGCAGGTGCGTGGGGGTGCGTCCGTAGGTCTTGAGAAATGTCGCGTTAAATCGCCGGACGCTGCCGTACCCGGAGGCCAGGGCAACATCACGCATGGGAAGCCGACTCTCGTCGATCAGTTTCTTGGCGAAATGAAGACGGCGGGTTTGGGCCACTGCGATCGGAGTGGCCCCCAAATGTTTAAGGAAGAGACGCCGCATATGGCGCGAGCCAATGCCAAGGCGTGCAGCCAAAGCGTCCATGCCGCCATCTTCCAGCGCACTTTCGGCGATCAGCTTTAAGGCCCGAGAGACAGTCGCCGAAGTTCCCAGCCAGGCAGGCGTTCCCGGAGAACACTCGGGGCGGCATCGCAGACACGGCCGAAGTCCGGCCTCCGCGGCGGCAGCAGCCGTGGGGTAGTAGCGGACGTTTTCTTCTTTGGGAGGACGCGCGGGACAGATGGGCCGGCAGTAAATGCGGGTGGTTACTACCCCGATGAAGAAGCGTCCATCGAAGCGTGGATCGCGGGTGCGGCGGGCGCGAGCGCAAACTTTGGGATCGAGTTTCACTGCCAACACGATATCCGATTGAGCCGAAAATGGCTGGCCGTTTTCGGACATCAATGATCTAGATCACGGCAGCCTGCTCGCGCCGCCGGGTTTGAATCTCGATGAAGACGTGCACCAGGGAAACTGCGGCCGGGGTCACGCCGGGAATGCGGGAGGCATGCGCCAGGGTGCGGGGGCGAATTTTGATCAGCGTTTCCTGAATTTCGCGGGAAAGGCCGCTGATCGAGCTGTAATCGAACCATTGCGGAATGATGTGCTGTTCCGCTTTCTTGAGGCGCTCGATGGCCCGCTGTTGCTGAAGCAGATAGCCTTCGTACTTGATTTCGGTTTCGACCGACTTGAGTTCGTTGCGGGTTGAGGAGGAAAGGCCTGCCACGGATTGTCGCGGATTTACACCGATTTCATCTTCGAAGAAGTCCGGGGCGAGTCGGCGGAGCGCGGGATACAGGCGCTCGATGGTGATCTCCGGGCGCTTCAGGAACTGTGCCAGGCTTTGGCCGATGGCGGAGAGAAATACCTCGTTTGAAGGCTGTTGCTCATTCCCCTTTGCCGGGCTTTGCCCGGCTGGGCGGACGAGGGCGTCCGCCCCTACGTGCTCTGCGGTGATTTTCTCGAGCATTGCGACTGTGAGCTTTGATTTCTCCAGCAGCAGCTTGATGGACTGAAGGCGCTGCTGCCTGGCTTCGAAGTCAGACCAGGCTTGGTCGGAAACCAGGCCGATGCGACGGGCGTGCGGGGTCAGGCGGCGGTCGGCGTTGTCGATACGCAAGTGAAGGCGGAATTCCGCGCGCGAAGTAAACATCCGGTACGGTTCGTTGGTGCCCTTGCTGATCAGGTCATCGATCAGGATCGCGGTGTAGGCTTCGGTGCGATCAAGAATCAGGGACGGTTGGCTTTTAACCTGCAGCGCTGCGTTGATTCCCGCCATCAGGCCCTGGCAGGCGGCTTCTTCATAGCCACTGGTGCCATTAATTTGCCCCGCGAGAAACAAGCCAGCGATTTTCTTGGTCTCGAGGGTTCGATCGAGTTCGGTGGAGTCGATGGCGTCGTATTCGATGGCGTAGCCGGGCCGCAGCATATCGGCCTTGTCGAGTCCGGGGATCGATTTCAGAATCTCCATCTGAACTTCCACCGGCAGAGATGTGCTCATGCCATTGACGTAAATCTCGTGCGTGTTCAGACCCTCGGGCTCGAGAAAGAGCTGGTGGGTAGTCTTATCGGGAAACTTGACGATCTTGTCTTCGATCGAAGGACAGTAACGCGGCCCAATGGAATGAATCTGCCCGCTGTACATCGGCGAGCGATGAACGTTTTCGCGAATGATGCGCTGGGTTTCGAGCGTTGTCCAGGCGATGTAGCAAGGCACCTGCGAATCGTGATGAGCCACCTGGCGGGTGCGAAAGCTGAAAGGCGTTGGATCGGCGTCACCGGGCTGTATCTGGAATTGTGACCAGTCGATGGTGCGGCCGTCGAGGCGAGGAGGGGTTCCGGTCTTGAGGCGGCAGCCTCGCAGGCCGAGTTGTTTGAGGGCTTCGCCGAGAAGGACGGCGGATGGTTCGCCGGAGCGTCCTGCCGGGTATTGCTGCTCGCCGCAGTGGATCAGGCCATTGAGGAAGGTGCCGGTGGTGATGATTGTGGCGGCGGCTCCGACGGTGCGTCCGTCGCGCAGGCGGACGCCTCGGATATGGCGCCGGCTTTCGGGATTTGAGGAAGAACAGTTTTCAGTTCTTAGTTCTTGGTTGTTAGTTTCTTGGTTGTTAATTTCTATGATCAGGTCTGCTACTTCTGCCTGTTTGATTTTCAGGTTGGGCTGCGACTCCAGCACTTCGCGCATCTTCAGGCGGTAGGCCTGTTTGTCGCACTGAGCGCGGGGAGACCAGACCGCGGGACCGCGGGATGTGTTCAGCAGGCGGAACTGAATGCCGACAGCATCGGTGATTTCGCCCATGATGCCGCCGAGGGCGTCCACTTCGCGCACCAGGTGGCCTTTGGCGATGCCGCCGATGGCGGGATTGCAGGACATCTGGGCTATGAGATCGACGTTGAGGGTGTAGAGCGCGGTCTTCAGTCCCATGCGGGCGGCAGCCATGGCGGCTTCGCAGCCGGCGTGCCCGGCGCCGACCACGACCACGTCAAACTGTTCGGTAAATTGCGGCATGAATCTACCATTCTAACAAGGACCCCGCATTAGAACTGCGGCCCTCCAACATCGGTGAACCTGGCTGTCTGCCATTGGGGAGAGGGAAAATACCAGTGGCTGGCGCCGGCTTCACGGTTGTTTCCGCCGGGGCCGTACGGGATGGTTGGCGAACGCCAGTAGTCCATGCCAACCTGGAGCAAGGCTCCGGAGGAAATTCTGACTTTCATCTCGACCGTACAGCCTTCGCGCCTTCCTTGCGGCAAAAGGGCTCGCGGAGAGGGACTCCAGAAATGCCAGATGCGATCCGGGCGCCGCCCGACGGCGAGCACCACGGACGGAACCTGCGGATTGTAGGACAAGGGAATTGGATCATGGGCGTCCGTGGCAAACCCGCCGTTCGCAAACCATGGATCGCGGCCATAGAGGCCGCCTTGTACCTGGCCGCCGTCGTCGTTGAGGAGGACGTCGCGGCCCTCGATGCGGCAGGAGAGCCGGGTCCATGCGATCTCCACCTGAGCGGATGCGTGCCCCGGCACGCGCGTGTCGGCAATGGCGATGCCCCAGAGGCGGGCTGAGCTAAAGCCGGCTGGAGGGGGCGATGGGTTCACATATCCGGCCTTGTAGCTCGTTTCGTCCGGAATTCGCGGATCATTCGAAACCGCGAAAGTGACCGGCGCACTGCTGCGTCCTTGAGGCGTGATTACGGTGACGGGTGCCGTGGAGAGTTTATGAGGAACAATCGCGATGAGTTTTTGGGCAGAGGCGATCTGGAAGACTGCAGTGGAGCCGCCGAACAGGACCTGGGAGGCGTTTTGAAAGTTCCTTCCGGTAATTTCCACAGGCGTGCCTTCCGGACCGCTGGCGGGCGAGATGGCGAGGATTTCCGGCGAGGCTGATTGGGCGGCCAGCCCTGGCGGGAGCAAGGGACGCAGCAGCAGCAAGGCGATCGCGATCCAGCGGTTGCGGTTTGTGTGAGGCAAATATTTCTCCTGGCCGTTTCAACTTACGTGACAGGCGCAGGCCAGTCTGTGACGGCTGTCACATCCGAAATTTTCGCATCCTCCTGCGGTTGCGAGCCGGGCTGCGCGCCCGTATATTGATTGCACTCCAACAATCGAGGCCAACATGACAACCCAGGAATTCTTTCAGGAACTGGACGCCCGGATCAGAGAATTTGATCTGCTTTGCCATCCCTTTTACAAAGCGTGGAGCGCGGGAGAGCTGTCGCGCCAGGATCTGCGGGAATATGCCCTGGATTATTACCACCATGTGAATGCGTTCCCGACCTACCTGGCGGAACTCAGCATGCGGCTGGATGATGGCGAACTGCGCCGCGCGGTGCTGGCCAATCTGGCAGACGAGAAGGGTGCTGAGGGAGCTGGTACCGAACACGCGGAGCTATGGCTGGACTTTGCCGAAGGCATGGGCGCGAACCGTGATGTGCGCGGGCATGTTCCGGTGGCTGAGATTAAAGACCTGGTTTCTTTCTTTCACGGTGTCGCAAGCGAGGGAACGCCGGAAGAGGCGCTGGCGGCGTTTTACGCGTATGAGTCGCAGGTGCCGCGTGTGGCCACCGAGAAAGCCCGGGGGCTTCGCGAGATGTATGCCGCAGACGAAAAGTCCCGCGAATATTTCACCCTGCACAGCACTGCCGATGTCCATCATGCGCACATCTGGCGGCAGCAGATGACGCGCCGTCTGGAAAAAGATCCGCAAGCCGCGGAGCCGATGCTTAACGCAGCCGGGAACGCGGCGAAAGCCTTGTGGCGCGCATTGGATGGGATAGAAGCACGGAGAATGGCTACTGCCGCCTGAAGACGCGCGGGCGAGTGAATCGGGAGCCATTGATCCGTCACGATCAATGGCTCTTTGATTTGGACCGCAGGTAAGGCTCTCGCTGGCTTCGCGGATCGAGGAATGAGTATGGGATTGCAAAGCGAAAAGGCAGCGGCATTTCGCGCGATGCATCGAGCTGCGCGGGTTCTGCTTCTGCCCAATGCGTGGGATGTTGCGAGCGCGTGTGTCATTCAGAAATCGGGCTTTGGCGCCGTAGCCACGACCAGCGCAGGCATTGCTTTCGCTCTGGGGTATCCCGATGGGCAAAGAATTCCGCGTCAGGAGATGCTGGCAGGAGTGGCCCGCATTGCGAGCGCGGTCGAGGTTCCAGTAACCGCTGATGTGGAGGCGGGATATGGCAATCGTCCGGAGGATGCTGCCCGCACGGCACGGGAGGTGGTTTCCTGCGGAGCCGTGGGCATGAACCTGGAGGATGCTACTGGCGACGCCGACCATCCACTGCTCGACCTATCCTTGCAGGTAGAGAGAGTCATAGCGGTGCTGGAGTTGCCGATCGTTCTGAATGCTCGCACCGACGTCTATCTGCTGGAGGTTGGCCCTGCGGAAAAGCGCTACGACGAAACGGTGCGACGGCTGGCTGCATTTCGCGATGCAGGGGCCGATTGCGTGTTCGTTCCCGGGCTGCGGGACGCGGAGATCATCGGCCGGCTGGTGAAAGATCTGAAGTGTCCGATAAATATCCTGGCCGGACCGGGATCGCCACCGGTGCCAGAGCTGCGGAATCTGGGCGTGGCCCGGATCAGCTTGGGGTCGGGTCCGATGCGGGCCACCCTCGGCCTGCTGAGTCGAATCGCAGAAGAGATTAAAGGTGCCGGAACCTACCGCATGCTCGAAGGCGCCATCTCCTACGCGGAGATGAACCGCTTGATGGAATGATTCGGCTCCACTTTATGCGGGACGAATTCCGCGATGTACTATGTTGCGGTGCCCCGTGTCTCGATGCACCATGTTGCGATGCACAATCTCGGGCAGAGCGTGCTCGGTTACATTCGCCGCCAGGGACTTCTTCGCGCTGGTGACCGGGTGGGCGTGGCCGTATCGGGCGGGATCGATTCCGTGGCCTTGCTGCGGATCATGCTCGAAATGCGCCAGGAAGTTGGCGTAATCCTTTCTGTAGTCCACTTCAATCACAAGCTTCGCGGAGCGCAGGCTGATGCCGACGAGGAATTCGTCAGAGGGCTTGGCAATCAGCATGGGCTGGAGGTGCACGTTGGGGCCGGAGACGTCGCGGGCCACGCCGGCAACCTGCACCTCAGCATCGAGACCGCTGCCCGCGAACTTCGCTATCAGTATTTTGGCCGGCTGTTCGAGACGAATATGCTCAACCGGATTGCCACCGGCCATACCCTGGATGATCAGGCCGAGACGGTTTTGCTTAAGCTCATTCGCGGAGCGGGAACGCGCGGGCTGGCTGGGATTTACCCCCAGTTACAAGTTCGGAGTTCTCAGTTCTCAGTGATCCGCCCGCTGCTGGGGACTCGGCGAAAATTGCTGGAGGCCTATCTTGGGGAGATTGGGCAGGATTGGCGTGAGGATGGGAGCAACCGCGACCTTCGCCACGCGCGTAACCGGGTTCGTCATGGAGTCTTGCCGCGACTGGAGCGCGGCCTGAATCCTGCGGTACGGGAAGCGCTGGCCGAGACGGCGGAGATTGCGCGGTCGGAAGAGGAGTATTGGCAAAGAGAAGTGGGGCGCATCCTGCCGGAGGTGTGGCAGGCGCAGAGCCTGACCCTGCGGCCGGAGGGCCTGGCGGATTTGCCCCTCGCTTTGCGGCGTCGAGTCGTGAGAGCGGCGGCGGAGTGCCTCGGCCTGGGATTAGAGTTTCGGCACGTGGAAGACATTCTGTCGCTCGATCGGCGTGGTCCGCGGTCTGCCATGCTTCCGGACGGTTGGGTACTTCGCTACACCACCTCAGGGTTGAAGTTCGAAGTGTCTGGAACCCACGCGAACGACTATGAATACATATTGCCAGTGCCGGGACAGGTCGTGGTGGCTGAGGCGGGGGTATCTTTTCAAGCGGCGCTGGTTCCGGGGAGCGCGGCGTCGGGTTATAATCCCGACCACATGCTTGACCCGGCATTGCTGCAGAAGAGTTTAACCGTGCGGAACTGGCGCGCGGGGGACCGGTATTGGCCCGCGCACAGCAAAGCCCCGAAAAAGATCAAGGAACTGCTGCAGGAATCGAAATTGACGGGGACGGAGCGCAAGCTCTGGCCGGTGGTGGCGAGCGGACAAGAGATTGTATGGGTGCGTGGTTTCCCTTCGCCGGCGCGATTGCGCCCACAGGATGGTACCCAAGGGGCCCTGGTAATTCGCGAGTCGGCCAATGGGGAGGATCCAGAGCATGAATGACATCGCAAGGCCGGGGCAGCCGCGAACGGTGATCCCCGCTGAACAGATCCAGAAAAGGGTGCGGGAGATGGGCCGCCAGATTTCAGACGACTACCGCGGCCAGGCCATCCACCTGCTTGCCCTGCTGGAAAATGGATTCATCTTTATGGCTGACCTGGCGCGAGCGCTCGAAGTGCCGGTGATTTGCCAGTTCATCAAGCCCAAATATCATTTGCATGAAGAAGATGGCTCGGGTGGCGTGCTGGAGATTTTCTTCAGCCATGAGCCCGACATTCGCGGCCAGAACCTCCTGGTCGTGGAGGGGCTGGTGCATTCCGGGATCACCACGGAATTTCTCATGAGCGATTTGAAGGCCCGGGGAGCGGCCTCAGTGAAGCTGGCCACTTTGCTGGACCGACAGTCAGCCCGAAGAGTGCAGCTGCAGCCGGACTATTTCGGGTTTTTAGTGGATGAAGCCTTCCTGGTGGGTTACGGATTAGGCTCTCCTGAGCAGACCAACCGGAACCTGCCCTATGTTGGAGTCGCAAGCTGAAGCCAGGCCGTGACTTAAGTCATTGTCAGAACGGCGACCTTTTTTCCCTCGAAACGGTTAGAATGAGGCTTCGTAACTTGTCCAATCCAACGGCTATGGCCGGGCATCTAATTTCAGATAGATCGTAGCCAGTGGGGTCGTTTTTGGGCGCCCGGCTCAATTTTTCAGGAGTCTTCGGTGAATTCTACAGTCAAAACAGTAGTTTTCTGGTTGGTGATCGTGCTTTCGGCTTTCCTGCTCTGGCAGGTCATGAAGGCGGGTAGCGCGGGACAGAAAGATAAAGACGTCAACTACTCGCAATTCCTGTCGGATGTGGACCAGAACAATGTTAAAGAGGTCACCATCACGGGCCAGGAAATACGGGGCAAGTACCGCAACGATAATTCCGCATTCCATGTGATCGCTCCGCCGAACGATCCTGACATGATCAAGACGCTGCGTGAAAAGGGCGTCAGCATGAATATCCGCGATATTACGAGCGGCAGTTGGCCGCTGCAGTTGCTGGGAACATGGGCTCCGCTGATTCTTCTCGCCGCTTTGTGGTTTTTCATGATCCGGCAGATGCAGACGGGTGGAAACAAGGCATTGTCATTCGGCAAGAGCCGGGCCCGGCTGCTTTCCATGCAGCAAAAGAAGGTTACGTTCAAGGATGTCGCGGGAGTTGATGAAGCCAAGGAAGAGCTGAAAGAGATCATCGAGTTCCTGCGTGAGGCACAAAAGTTCCAGAAGCTGGGTGGAAGAATTCCCAAAGGCGTGCTGCTGGTGGGGCCTCCGGGAACGGGCAAGACGCTGTTGGCACGAGCTGTCGCCGGGGAAGCCAACGTTCCATTCTTCTCTATCTCCGGTTCCGACTTTGTGGAAATGTTCGTCGGCGTAGGCGCCAGCCGGGTGCGCGACCTGTTTGAGCAGGGCAAGAAAAACGCTCCTTGCATCATCTTTATCGACGAAATCGATGCGGTTGGGCGCCATCGCGGCGCGGGCCTGGGCGGCGGACACGACGAGCGCGAGCAGACCCTGAATCAACTGCTGGTCGAAATGGACGGTTTCGAGTCTAACGAAGGCGTAATTTTGATGGCCGCCACTAACCGTCCCGATGTGCTCGATCCGGCTCTGCTGCGGCCCGGACGATTTGACCGCCGGGTGGTGGTGAGCCGTCCCGATGTGCGTGGGCGCGAAGAGATTCTGCGCGTGCACACACGCAAGATTCCCCTGGCAGACGATGTAGATCTTTTTGTGCTGGGCCGCGGCACTCCGGGATTCTCGGGCGCGGACCTGGCCAATATGGTGAACGAAGCGGCCCTGGCGGCGGCGCGGCAAAACCGCAAAGCCGTACTGATGTACGACTTCGAACTGGCCAAGGACAAAGTCCTCATGGGCGTGGAGCGCAAATCCATGCTGCTGTCGGATGAGGAGAAGAAAAACACGGCGTATCACGAAGCCGGGCATGCGCTGGTAGCGGCATTGCTGCCTCATTCCGATCCGCTGCACAAAGTGACTATTATTCCTCGCGGAATGGCTCTTGGCGTCACCATGCAGCTGCCTACCGACGACCGGCACAACTACTACAAGAACTATCTGGAAACGTCGATTGCCATCCTGATGGGCGGCCGTCTGGCGGAAGAGATGTTCCTGAATTCGATGAGCACCGGCGCCGGCAACGATATTGAACGCGCCACGGAACTGGCCCGCAAGATGGTTTGCGAGTGGGGCATGAGCGACCTGGGTCCTCTCACCTTCGGCAAGAAGGAAGAGCAGATTTTCCTGGGACGCGAAATCGCCCAGCATCGCGATTACAGCGAGGCCACGGCGGTCAAGATTGATGCGGAAGTGCAGAAGCTGGTCAAGCGCGGCTATGACTCGGCCAAGGATCTGCTTTCCGGCAATCGGGACGTGCTGGTCAGGATCGCACTGGCGCTGATCGAGCGCGAAGTGCTGGATGCGGCTCAGATCAAAATGATTATCGAGGGGCAGGAGCTTCCGAAGATCGTTCCTCCGGTCAAGCCGGATGATGGAGTGCAGCAGGTGATCAAGCCCGACCTGCAGCCGGGACGCGCCAAGAGCGGAGAGCGGCCGGCTCCAGCGTAGAAGCGGTTTTCAACTTTGAATCTAAAAGGACGGCTCAAAGCCGTCCTTTATTTCTTGCCCCGGGCTGCTGTGCTGGTTGTGAGCTTCTGTGATCACATCTGCGAAAACCGTTGGCGGCCTCGGGTTTATTGACTTGCCAGTGCCTCATACCTAAGATTGTCCGAGCTCATGATCGACCGAACCATCTCGCACTACCGCGTCGTGGAAAAAATCGGCAGCGGGGGGATGGGCATCGTCTACAAGGCTGAAGATCTCAATCTCAGCCGCTTTGTCGCTCTGAAATTTCTTCCCGATTCTGTGGCAAGAAATCACGAGGCTTTGAGCCGCTTCCGGCGTGAAGCCAAGACGGCATCAGCCCTGAATCACCCGAACATCTGCACCATATACGAAATCGATGAGGCGGACGGGCGCGCTTTCATCGCCATGGAACTTCTTGAGGGCCAAACGCTGCGGGACCGGATCGCCGGCCAGGCGCTGAATGTCGATACCGTACTGGCGCTGGGCGTACAGATTGCCGGTGCGCTAAACGCGGCACATGCGAAGGGCATCGTGCATCGCGACATCAAGCCGGCGAACATTTTCATCACGGAACAGGGCCATGCCAAGATTCTCGACTTCGGCCTGGCAAAACCATCGAGTTCCCCGGCGGAGTCAAACGCGGCGACTCTCGATCTGGATGACCGGCTCACCAGCCCCGGAACCACGTTGGGAACGGTCGCTTACATGTCTCCGGAACAGGTGCTGGGCAAGGAGATCGATACCCGTTCCGATCTTTTTTCATTTGGCATCGTGCTCTACGAGATGTGTACCGGTAAGTTGCCGTTTTGCGGCGAAACTTCCGCGGCCATATGCGATTCCATTCTTCACGCCACTCCAGCGCCACTTTCTTCGATGAACCCTCAAGTTCCGGCCGACCTTGATCAGGTGGTTCGTAAAGCCCTGGAGAAGTCGCCGGAGAAACGCGTTGCGTCAGCGGCGGAAATGCGGACGAAGTTCGAAAGCATCCGCCAGCGGTGTCTGATTGAATCGAGCTCGTCGCAGCAGATCGTACAGGCCGTGCGCAAACCCTCGTTCCTGCTAGGAGCGCTTTGCGTGCTGGCGGTTGCAGCGGCGGCCGCAGGATTGCTTTACCGGCACTATGCCCGGGTGCGCTGGGTCCACGAAGTTGCGGCGCCGCAACTGGAGCAGCTTGCTCTGGAGGGCAAGGGCGTGGCTTTTTACCGCCTGGCGGAACAAGCCAAACGCTATAGTCCGGGCGATGACGCGGTCAGGAAGATAGTAGCCAAGAGCATTCGGCCCAATCCCATCCTCAGCAATCCGTCTGGCGCTGATGTATTTTTCCGCGAGTACGACGATCCCCACGCCGAGTGGGTTTATCTCGGTAAAACGCCGTTGGACAACCTCAGGCTGGTCTGGTCGCAATACGCGCTGAAAGTCGTCAAGGACGGCTTTGAACCTCTAGAGATCACGAGCGAGTACGGGGACAAGAGCATCATTCTCGATCCTGTGGGCACGCTTCCGCGGGGCATGGTCCATATTCCGCCCGGCGAAGCTCGGGTGGCCCAAAATCCCGTCGTCCAGATGGACGAGTTTTTTTTGGACAAGTACGAGGTAACGAACCGCGATTTCAAGAAATTCGTCGATGTGGGAGGCTACCGCGAACCTAAGTACTGGAAGTTCCCCTTCACCAGAGACGGCCGCACCCTCAGCTTTGAGCAGGCCATGGCGCTGTTCGTGGACAAGACCGATCGTCCGGCGCCTTCCACGTGGGACCTGGGCAATTACCCGGCGGGAAAGGACGATTATCCGGTAGACGGGGTCAGCTGGTATGAAGCTGCGGCCTACGCTGAATTCGTGGGCAAGAGCCTGCCCACGGTCTATCACTGGTTCGACGCGGCCAGCATGGCCTACCAGTCGAGTATCGTACAGGCCAGCAATTTTGCGGGGAAAGGTCCGGTCGCGGTCGGCACTTATCCAAGCCTGGGGCCGTTCGGTAGTTACGACATGGCGGGAAACGTGAAAGAGTGGTGCTTCAATGGGGACGGTGGCCGGAAATATATTCTAGGAGGCAGTTCGACTGAACCCGGATACATGTATCAGGCGCCGGATGCGCGTCCGCCGTTTGATCGCTCCGAAAGCAACGGTTTCCGGCTGGTGAAAAATATTCAGGCCAAGCCGGTTCCAGAATCTTTAATGGCGGATGTGAGTTTTGCGAGTGTTGACTACCGCAACGCCAAACCGGTTTCCGAAACTATATTCCGAATTTACGAAGGCATGTATTCGTACGATCGAACGCCCCTTGACGCGAAGATCGAGGACGAGGACGACAGTTCGCCATACTGGCGCCGGCAGCGCATCTCCTTCACGGCTGCTTACAACAATGAGCGCGTGATTGCCTATCTTTTCCTGCCAAAGAACGTGTCTCCGCCCTACCAGACCGTGGTGCATTTCCCGGGCGCAGATGCCGCGGCCTTTCGCACTTTCCTTGACCTGCACCTATTAAAAGTGGACTTTCTGATGAAGAGCGGCCGGGCTGTAATGTTTCCCTTTTACAAGGGAATGCTGGAGAGGACGACGCACCCCAGCGAGCCGGGATCGAGCGAAGAACGCGATGAAACCATCCAGCGAGCCAAGGATTTGCGGCGGTCTGTGGACTACCTGGAAACGCGCACTGATATCGACCACGACCGGATTGCGTTTTACGGGTTCAGTTGGGGTGCTATTGAAGGCGCGATTCCGCTTTCGCTCGAGTCACGGTTCAAGACCGCGGTGCTCGCCGATGGAGGATGCAACGATGGCAAGACTTTGCCGGAGCAGAACCCGCTCAACTTCGTTCCCCACATCAAGATTCCGGTGCTGATGATCAATGGCCGCTACGACTTCGTGGTTCCTTTCGAAACCTGCCAGCAGCCCTTCTATCGCCTGCTTGGAACTCCTGAAGCAGACAAGCGTCAGGTCCTGCTGGAATCAGGCCATGGCATGCCATTGACGCCCTGGTTCAAAGAGACCCTTGACTGGCTGGATCATTACCTTGGACGTGTGAAGTAATCGAAGCTAGGGTGGAAAGTGAGATCCCTTTTGTCCGAGGGAGTTCAAGGTTTGTGCTGGCTCTGCTTCTCGGATTCCTCAATGGCTTTGCGGAACTGCTCAACCGCGTCGACTTGCGGAATATCCAATGAGTTTTTCGCGATGTATCGCCAGACCGGCGCTGCATCGAGCGGGTACTCTCCCCTGCCTCGATATACCTCAAAGGTATCGTCCGAAGAAATCACCTGGCTTCCGAGCTGCGGGCCTCTGTTTCCCGATCCCCCAGGGAAGGGCTCGGTCAGATTTGGACGACGACCGGGCTGCTGCGGCTGACCGACGCGAGCATCTGGAACGCCGGGTGTGTAAACGGGCTGCTGGTCGTCCGCAGGAGAGTGGCCGATGACAGGGCCGCTCTTAGTTCCCTTTTGAACTGCAATGATCAAATCCGCGGTTTGCGGATCTGCTACGAGATCGAACCTGCCCCATTTTGTGATTGCTCTTTCCACAGCATCCCGGGCGGAGCGATTGGCCATCGGATTTGTCACGGCTTCGGTGGCATCCGGATGAATCACAACCATGACTCTCTGCGCCCGCAGCACGTCGTCCGGGAGCAACTGCTTCTTTTTGTTTTTGGCATCGATCCGGGGAACCAGGAGCAACAGCAGAAAGAGATAAATACTCAACATGCGACCGGACATGGGTGCCTCCCGACCAAGGCTTGGTTAACCCCGCCATTGTACGACTTGGCGAGCTGCCAGTTCGCGAATAAGCAGCCGATTTCAGACGTTGGCGCTGGCGCGGCACTGGCTAAAAAAAGTAACGCAGGCGCAAGCTCGATGAGTGGGTCAACGCAGGTTTTAATTTTCCAAATGCCGGTTGCCGGTTGCCGCAAGGCGTGGGCGGATTCTTGTAAATAACTCAATCCCGACTCATAATGGCGGCGAGGTTTTCAGGGATGCGGACAGGCGCGTGGGTACTAATAGTGGCCCTTGGAGCAGCTTCCGGATGGGGACAGGCTGTTCCGAAAAAGCGGATCGCAGTGTTTGACTTCGACAATGCCGCGATCCAGGGCGGCATCAAAATCCCTTTCGCCGAAGCAAACCTTCCCAATCTCGGAAAGGCCGCGGCCGACATCCTGATCACCAAGCTGGTGCAAGCCGGCAACGTGAGCGTGATTGAACGTGACGCCATTAACAAGCTGCTGGAGGAACAGAACTTTACCAACACCGGCCGAACCGATCCGGCCAGCGCCGCCAAGCTGGGCAGGCTGCTCGGCGTGGATGCCATCATCCTGGGCACCATCACGCGTTTCGACTACTCCGACAAAACTACTGGGGGCGGTGGCGTGTCGCGCTTCGGCGGATTTGGCGGCAGCTCGATGAAGACCAAGCACGACATTAATGCCAAAGTGCAGATCAGCACCCGCTTGGTCAGTCCCGATACGGCGGAGGTGCTGGCGGTTTCGCAGGGTACAGGCGAAGTCAACCGCAAGGGCGTGAAAGTGGACATCCGCGATATGAGCCAGGTCAGGATGATGGAAGGCGATCTTAACAATCCCCTGATGAACGAGTGCATGGACAGCGCGGTAGCACAGCTGGCAGGGGAGCTCAAAGAGACGTTTCCCAAGCTGCCGCCGCGCATGGTGGTGATTGACGGGCTGGTAGCGGATGCAAATGCATCGGGACAGCTGATTTTGAACGTTGGCTCACGGGATGGCGTGAAGGTAGGCGATCGCCTGCAGGTATTGCGCGCCGGCAAGGAGATTCGCGATCCAGTGAGCGGCAAGTTGCTCATGCGTGATGACAAGCTTCTGGGCGAAGCGATAGTCACTACGGTGAACGAAATCTCTTCCGTCGCGCAGTACAACGGCACCGAACCCGTACAAGTCCGCGACGTGGTCAAGGGCATCCCTAAACAGCCGTAGCTCTGGCTGCCCCCAATTGTATTGACACTGCAGAGAGCCGACCAACTTACGGCGTCAAAAGTTTCTTTCCAGCCCGAATCGCACCTGAAACGGTTCCACGGGGTGGAAAACGCCTGTGAATGCGGACGCGGCTGTTGGCGCCCAACTTGGCTCAAACCAACTCAGTTCCAGCTCAGCCCAACTCCAAGCGCGAGCGAAGCGAGCGCTCCCAATCAACTGGAAAAAGTAGCTTTGCTTGTAACCCAATGATGGCGTTGGTTGCGGGGGGGTGGATTTGAACCACCGACCTTTGGGTTATGAGTGCAACCATCTACAGAATCTAGAGACAACGCGCGGCGCAAAGAGTAACGCATTGTTCTTAAGTGGAGCCGACTGGAATCGGGGAATCTGGGGCCGGACTCACTCATGCCGCGACCGAGCGTCGATCAATTTCAGAAAATGCTGTTCCAATACGCCTGCTGGCCAAGATAGCGGTCATCCGGCAACTGCTTTAGCAGAGCGCGGCGAACCTCGAGCGGATTCAATTCGCCACCCTGCGTCGAGTAGGTGATCTTGCCATCCAGGCTAATGACCGCAGTGTAAGGGACCGAGCCCTTCCAATCTGATCCGCCGAAAGCCGCAACCGCCTCGGCCGCATCATTGCTGTTGAAAAGCAGATTGCGATTGAAGGCATGCTGCTTCTGCAGGAAACCAAGCACCAGCTTTTGCTCGTCAGGGCTATTGATGCTTATCGTCACGAACTGTACCTGGCGTTCGTCGTACATGCGGACCATCTTCTCGATTTCTGGAAACTCCTCCAGGCAAGGAACGCACCAAGTGGCCCAGAAATTGATGAAGAGGACTTTGTCGCTACCGCGATTCTGAACCAGAGCTTTGAGCTGTTCGGCAGTCACCAGATCGAGAGTCACGAGTTTCGCGTTATTTTTTTCGTTCTCCACCTGAACGCTGGGACGTTTGAAGGCCCATTTCGTGGAGCAACCCATGGCCGGCGTATCTTTCACCGCAACTTCCTGACCGGCAAGAAGAGCTTTCAGCGCATCTCTGGCTTCGTGTTTGGCGGCCAGCTGTTCGCGCGGATTGCTGTCGATTCGTCCTTCATAGCGAAGAATGCGCTGCTGGTCGAAGATGAAAATGTGTGGCGTCGCGGTGGGGCCATATTGTCTGGTGACGGCCTGTGTCTCGCCGTCGTAGAGGTATGGATAATTGAAATGGCGGTACGCGTCACGGAGTTTCATGTCTGCGAACGAGTCGCCAACGTCGGTAAAAGCCAACTCGCTGTCTTTCTCCGCCTTGTCGTCGTTGCCCATGATCACTACGAAGCCCACGCCGCGATCCTGATAGTCAGTGACGAGTTGTTTAATCCGCTTTTCATACATCTGCGCTACCGGGCAGTGATTGCAGGTAAAAATGAGGGCCAAAAGCTTCGCCGATGCGTAGTCCTTAAGGCTATGCGTCTGCCCGTCGATGCCCGGCAGGCTGAAGTCAGGCGCGGGCGAGCCAACCTTTAGCGTCGGATAACCTTCCTCCGCGGGCGGCGCATTATCGCCCGCTCCGCGCTGCGACTGCTGTGCCTGGCCCGTGGAACAAACCAGCAGCGCAAACCCGAGGATTGCCGTGCATGTAGCTCTCCTGGTATGAAAAGCTCTTGCAGATTTAGCAAAAACACGTGCCATCAACATTGGTCTCACCCCTTTCAGTTGTTGGCGCCAGGCCGGTGATCGAATTGCAACAGTTCATGCGGCGAGGAAAGACTACCAAAGCGGTTGGCGTCGAGATCGAAACACGTCCTACGATGACTTGCGCAGCTTGCCTGCCCGGTTCGCGAGCAGCACATTGGAGAACACGCCCGTGTCCGGCGTCACCGGATAGTGCGAGCAGAAGCCGATACCCACGTAAAACGGCCCGTCGAGGTGAAGGTGAATCGAAGGGCCATACTGATGCATGGTCTCTCCTTTCACACTGATCAAGAGCGAGAATTCGTCGCCATGTTTTTCGATTCCGATGCGCTGTGGCATCATACCCTGAAGCAGGCTACCCCCAATGCGATATTGCATGTCTTTGATCAGGGTATCCTTTTGCGCTCGCACCGCCAGATGAACCATGCCGGTGCCGTGCTCAGCGGTCATGATCTCCTTCGAATCGTCAGCGAGATCCTGCCGGATCACCAACACCACCTTCCGGTCGTGCGGAGGATCCTGGGGAACGGCAAAGCTGACGTCGGCGGCAAAGGAAACATCTCCGGACATCTTCTTCCAGAGGTAACGGAACTCATCACGCGTGTACCAGATGTTGTAGCCCGCCGAAGTTACGGTGTATTGCCGGGTCTTGGCATCGTAGGAGGCGTTGCCTGGAACCAGCGGACCGCCGACGTCGGATTGTCCTTGGAAAATTCCGATCGGCGTATCGAAGGTTTTGGTGGGCCGGTGAAAATCCTCTGGCGGAGGATACTGCTTATGATTTGGTCCGCTGGGCAGAGCCCAATCCGGGATCTCGGGCGTCGCCGCCGTCTGCGCGGGGGTTGTCTGACCAAAAAGACAACGCGGCGACGGCCGGAGCATCACGACAAAAAGCGTGCCAAGACACAACTTCCTCAGTACCGGGCACGGAGTCCAACTTTTCATGATTGAAGACCCTCGCAGTCCACAGTCTAAGCCAGGACAGTGCTGACGCCAACAAAGCACAGTTCCGTCTGAGCACGTAATGTTGGCCGGAGGATAAGCAAGGTCGAACCTCCCATGGGGGATCATCCGGCGCCAGGCGCCAAACCCGTGACGGATGAACTGGTAGTTCTCCTAGTTGCCATGGCTCTGGCACCTGCATATGGTTTAACTCGTTCAACTTTATTCCTTCGACAAAAAACTTTTCCAACCTCACATTCAATCCCTATCATTAGGAGGAAACCATGCCAGCAAGAACTCCAAAAGAGCTATTTGTGCTGCTCCTTAGCGATGTGCGTCAAGGCACCGAGAAGGCAGCGAAAATTTATCAAGAAATTGGTCAGATGGCAGAGGACTCGGAAGTTAAGGAAGCATTGGAAGCACGGGCGTTTGTCTCCGAGAAGACTCTGGCAACCCTCGATCAATGTTTCAAACTCATCGGGGAAAAACCCGTCAAGTTTACAGGTCGCATTCAGGAGATCTTCGTGGAAGACTTTCGCAAACAATTCGCGGAGATCGAAGGCCCGGTTGCGAGGAAACTGTTCATCCTGGCGAAGCTAAACCATCTCACCCACCTTCGCATTGGCGAGTACGTGGCGCTGGTCGCCGCAGCCGACGTGTCTGGTCATTACGGTGTGGGAGTTCTATTGGAAAGCTGTTTGGCCGATAGGCTTGCGTTTGTAGAACGTACGCGACGTTTGATTCGCAATGTGATTGAGACCAGGGTAGCTGAGCGCAAGGGAGCAGAACGCGCTGCTTGAGGTGAGGCTGCAAATCGGCTTCCTAATTATTGCACCGATCCGTCTCGCCGGACGCAGCGGGTCGGTGCATCTTTACGTTTCCCCGGAATTGTGCGCGACTGATGCTGATTGTTGGCGAAAAATTGCAATTTCAGTCATCGACCGGGGTCACCCCGAACGTGTCCTTGCAAGTGCTTCGATAAGAATGTTGACATCGTTTGCGTCATTGTAAGGAGCGAGCGAGATGCGAATGCGTCCGCCACGGATACCGCATACGATATTGTGACTACGAAGTTTTTCCACAACTGCCTGTAGGCTTTCATGAGGGCGGCCCAGTGAAATGATGTGTGGAGACCAGGCAGGATCGCCAACAGCACGAAACGGGTCCCAACCATACTTGCTGGCATCGCTAACCAACATTGCTGCCAAACTCCGTGCATGTGCCTGAATTCGAGCTTCGCCCAAGGACAACAACTGCTCAACTGCTACCACGAGACCAACCATAGAAACATACGACATCGTTGATTGCGTGTAGCGCCGCGCGTCACTAGCTAGCGACACAGAGGTCGCATCAAATCCAAAGGGGTCCGACGCGCCCATCCAGCCCGTTAAAGGGGGTATCTGCTCAAGCAGGCGTGGCGACAGAACTCCTAATGCGACGCCTCCATGCCCACCAAGCCATTTGTAGCCGCTAGCAACGATGGCATCAGCATCCCACGCCGTTGCGTCCACCCGCATTGCACCTGCCGCTTGCGTAGCGTCCACAATCAAACGAGAGCCAACCTGGACAGTCCTTTGGCGCAGGCGAGAAATATCCACTACCGTACCGGTAGCGTATTGCACACTGCTCACCGCAACGACAGAGGTACTCTCATCAATTGCCTCAATGAGTGTGTCGGTCAAATCGCACGTAGGCTGGTCAGCAACAAAGCGCACCGTATGGTTTTTTAGAGCAGCCAGACGAAGCCACGGCCGAGTTATCGCAGGAAAGTCTGATGAAACGGCCAGAATTGTGCTCTTCGGTCTTGGCTGCAGCATCATCGGAAGTTGCCCCAATATCTCACTTGCGCTCGCGACAATTGCGACCTGCGCGGAATCGCAATGAAGCAATTGCGATGCGCGTTCGCGAAGAGTTTCGCAGTATCCCGCCTCCTGCCGATCGGACATGTAGAGGTTGCCATGTCTAGCAACATCGTCTATGAAGGTGTGCATTGCGGTTACTGCTGGTTGACCGATCAATCCGATGGATGCTTGATTCAAGTACACACTTTGACGGAGGCTGGGATAATCCGATCGATCAAGAGGAGAGGGGGGCATTTCTGATTGCGACCTGCCTGTGAGCGAGAGATCCTAAACTGTCCTGCTTCAATTGGAAATGGAGAAGATTGTCAGATGTACTGCAACCGCCTAGCAGGCCACGGGAAAGACTATCTGGTAACCGGGCGGTCAGGACCCTGCCCTAGGGGCGGACGCTCCGAGGGGTAGCTGGTGTAATCGCCTGATTACAACAGCGATTCTCTTTTACGTCGCTCTTTTAGAGCGTCCGAGACTTTTTCCGCCACACGGCAAAGGAAGTACCACCAGAGTGTACC
Source organism: Terriglobia bacterium (assembly GCA_963814725.1). Classification (GTDB taxonomy): domain Bacteria; phylum Acidobacteriota; class Terriglobia; order Terriglobales; family Acidobacteriaceae; genus JAIQFF01. The sequence continues at coordinate 461,960 of CAWFDY010000005.1, read as the reverse complement.
TGCAACAACGAGCCACACGATAGCAGCTGCTCCGTGATTCCCAACCGCCATGGCGATGTAGACACCAAATATGGGGAAATCGGCCACCACGAGAACAGTGAACAAAATACCGAGCGATTGCAGGGCAGGTAGGATATATGCACTCAGGGCGGAGAAACAGACCAGCAAGTGAACGAGCGGCACGATGTGAACCCAGCGCATTCGCACAAAACTAATCCTATGCCCCTCAGATTGCGCCAGTCCACGTTACCTGGGGCATAGTACGCTGGCTTAGAAAATGGCGTTTTAGCGATAGTTGGCGAAAAATATACACTTAAAGCCACTCTGTTTGGGCATGTTTACTATCGAGCAAATCAACGATCTCCACGCCCGGCTTGGCAGCACGAGGACGCTCCCGGAGTATGTGCGGGCGCTTAAGGCGCTCGGCGTCGAACGGTACGATTCCTACCTGGCCGAGGGCCATTCGGAGTACTTCGGGCAGGGCGGCCACAGGGTCGCCTCCCCACCCGTGCACGAGGTGCTTTCCGTCGCTGAAACCGGTCAACGCGAGACGTTCCTTCAGCACCTGCGCCGGCACGAGCAAGGTCAGACAACCTACTTAGAGATGTCCAAGGGCCTCGCGCAGAGCGGGATAGAGAAGTGGACTGTGGACACGGGAAGGATGACCGTGACGTTCTACGATAAGGCCGGCAGAGAGGTGCTGGTCGAGCAAATCAGCTAATTCAGTTTTTCACCTTGGATCGTTGTTGAAACATCGCCATTACACTCATTGACCAGGATCCGGCGAGCAAACAGCGCAACCTGGACAGCGCAATACGACCGCCAAGCGGCGAGGTTTGGCAACGACTTGCGGCGGCCACCCCTGTGGCGCAGGTCGAGGAACCAGTTAGGGCTTTAGCGTGGTTTCTTTCGAGCCTTTCTCTTGCCCGCTTTTTCAGCGAGTGCACCGCGACACCGACGGTGTTCCTGGTCGTGCCGAGCATCTCAGCGATTTCCGTATTCTCGAAGCCACACTGCCTGAGTCGTTTGATCTTTTGCTTCTGATCACCCTCCTCGATATCCTTGAGCAATATTCCGGCCAAGATCTTGGCTATTCTTTCTAGCGCTTCTGCGGATCGTTCGGATGTCATTGCCATGTTCCTCGTTTGAGATGTTTCTTGGCAAAAGCTTTGAACCATGGGTAATGAAGCTTTTTGCTTGTGCACCCGCTCACAAAATTCAGCGACTTGCGACGCACCTTGATATTCCTGTCCGCCGCGACTGTCAGCCGGAATGGATGTTTTGCTGCCTTCCGCCGATCGATCGCATTCCTGAGCATCCCGCTCAAGTGAAAGTCTGTGTACACCAGAGAGCAACCGATGATGACCAGAGTGTCGGCGTCGACCAAGGCCTTGTGAGCAGCGTTCCACAGTGCTTGCCAATGTTTATGTTGGAAGAACTTCCCGTAGATGGGCGGGATGATCTGGCGCACGAACGAATTCTTGAGATCAAGTGAGTCGGGAGCAGGGACGGGGACACGGGTGCATGGTGCACGAGAGCAGGCCGATTTTATGTCTTATCATCCAGCACAGCGAGCCGCTTGGATGCGGGAATACCGCAAGCGGAAGCGCTAGGCGCGGGGCGCAACCTATTGGGGGTTGGCTTTTTTCATGCAGTCCTTCACAAACGACCGACGATCAGCGCCCGTTACGCCTTTCTTGTCCGCGAGGTTGTTGCATGTAGTTGCCTTGTCCTGCTGACTCACGTTGCCACCGGAACCTGAGTCTGCAGCCTTATTGAGGCAGCTCTGCATGAATGTCTTGCGATCCTGGTTTTTAAGGCCCCTCTTGTCGGCGGCGTCGTTGCAGGCCCCCGCTTTGTCCTGCGAAGATGCGGTCGACGATGGTGCTGGATTGGGCTGCGGTGTTTTAGCAGCGATTGCCGACGTGCTCGTCGCCAGCAAGAGCGCCAGCATTGTTGCCCCTACATAGTGTGAAATTCTTGACATGGAGAATCTCCTTCGTTCGGAATTTGCTGCGACATCGTGCACCAGTTACTGCGCTCCAAGCGCTTTGTAATCGGAGTTTGTGGTCGTCACCACGAGGTTCTTGGCCGTCGCATCAAGAACGGTCTGCTGTACATAGTTAGTGCTGTCCGGCAGGCTGGCAAACTGAACCGCCAATGTAACCACATCTTTCGGATCATCCAAGTATGTGTTCACCTTCACCGAGCTGATCTTTTTTGCTGCAGTGTCGAAAGAGATCGTCATCTGGTCACCGGCCAGGGCATAGTCTTTGAATACAAGCTGTGCGACGCCAGAACTTGCATTGGGATTCAACGACACTTTCCCGGACTGGAAGGCTTGTTGCATGTTCTGCGGATTGGGTGGCACGTACTTGCCGAGCAGGACCTTTACCTGTCCCATGTAGTCCTTCATCTCTTCCTTCTTGTTTGCGATCACCCTTTGCTTCATTCTTCCTCCGCTTGGAGGTTCAGGTGGCGGGCCGAGTGGTGTCTTCTGTACTTTCCCGTCCGGACCATACTGGCACGCTGCTTGGCTGGGAGGCTTAGCATCACCTTTCAGTGTGATTTGCGTTGTTTCTTTCCATTGATACTGGTGCAGTTTCTGCTGGTTTTCGGCAACTGATTGCTTAACCGCTGCCACTTTCTGTTGTAGTTCTGCGCCCACTCCGGCACCCGTCTGGGCGATCGCCGGGCCAATAGCCGCCAGCACTGCGGCAGAGATGAGCAGTGTGCGTTTATTGCGAGCGCGAGACTTGTTTTGTGCTTGCGTAGCGTTGGCGTTCATCACGGTGTCCTTTCTAATCGCTCCGAAATCGGCTCGGCGACTTGCTCGAATCAACTCTATCGACCGCTTTACGCGGCCTCGGGGTGGCGGACGGCCTCGAGTTTGAACGCGGCCTGCTTACCACCTTCCAGTGCACGTTTGGCATCCAGAAGCCCGTAGAGTTGGATGGCCTCGGGCTTCCTGCAAACGAGACTCTTCTTGTGTCATCGCGACCTCCTTAATCTTTCCACGGGAATAGCACCAACCACACAGGCTAAGCCGCCCGTTACAGCCTGGATAGCTGGCAATAGATACAGGTCGCCGGGCTCTTTCCAGGCTCTCGTACCAAAACGGGACGGGCCGCGATGTCACTGTGCCAGAGGCCGGTTGTTCCGACCATTTGGCTCGATCACTGTTGCCCCCCCGCACGTACGCACGCCGTAAGTCGATCGCGCACGATTACTCATGAGTTAATAATATTTACTCGAACGCTACGGGGTGGCCCTGTTTTTTCCGCGCGCTCCACTACCCCCTGCGCCGTTTGACCCCCGTTTTCTCCGACCTGTAGTATCGAAGATCAACCTTCAGCAGCTGGCGATTCGCACTTGGCAAAACGCCTTGTGTCCTGGATGGGTGTTGGCCAGTGCTGAATGCTGATTGCTGGAACACCATGCCTCACGAATTATCCAAAGCGTACGAGCCGGGCGCGATTGAAGCGCGCTGGGCTGAGTATTGGGTTCAAGAAAAGCTTTTTTCCGCGCCGACGCCGGGGCCGGGAGAGACGCGTCCGGTATTCACCCTGTTGCTTCCGCCTCCGAATGTGACCGGGCGTCTGCATATGGGACACATGCTCAACCAGACGCAGATGGACATCATTGTGCGCTGGCACCGCATGCGCGGGTTCCTCACGCTGTGGCTTCCGGGCACGGACCATGCCGGCATCGCTACTCAGATGATGGTGGAGCGTCAGCTGGCGAGTGAAGGCAAGAAACGGCGGGACCTGGGTCGCGAAGCCTTCATCGAGCGGGTTTGGGAGTGGAAGCGGCACTATGGCGGCGCGATCCTCGACCAGATGAAACGGCTCGGAGCATCGGTGGACTGGGACCGCGAATACTTCACCATGGACGACGGCCTTTCGCGCGCGGTGCGCGAAGTTTTCGTCCGCCTGTATGAAGAAGGATTGATTTATCGCGGTAAATATATCGTCAACTGGTGCCCGCGCTGCGAGACGGCGATTTCGGATCTTGAGGTCAAGCACGAGGAAGTTCAGGGCAAGCTTTTTGAGATCCGATATCCCGTAGTTGGCTCCGACGAATTCATTACCGTGGCCACGACCCGGCCGGAGACGATGCTGGGGGATACGGCGGTGGCGGTCAACGAGAAGGATGAGCGTTACAAGCATCTTCACGGGAAGAAAGTGCTACTGCCGCTGATGAATCGCGAGATCCCGATCATCACGGACGAACTGGCGAACCCGGAGTTTGGCACGGGCGCGGTGAAGGTGACGCCGGCGCACGATCCCAATGACTTTCAGGCCGGCCTGCGCAACAATTTGCCGCAGATCGACATCATGGATGAGCACGCGCACATGAACGAAAACGCCGGTGCCTACGCCGGTTTGAGCCGCTATGCGGCGCGCGAACGGGTGCTCGAAGACCTGCGGGTGCAGGGTTTTCTGGTGGGCGAAAAAGATTACACCATTGCGATCGGGAAATGCGATCGCTGCGGAACGGTGGTGGAGCCGCGGCTCTCGACGCAGTGGTTCATCAAGATCAAGCCTTTGGCCGACCGGGCGATCGAGGTCGTGGAGAACGGCGAGATCACAATCGTTCCGGAAAACTACAAGCAGATTTATCTGAACTGGATGCACAACATCCACGACTGGTGCATTTCGCGGCAGTTGTGGTGGGGGCATCGCATTCCGGCGTGGCATTGCAAGTGCGGAGAAATTGTTGTCGCGCGCGAGGCGCCGGTGAAATGTTCGAAGTGCGGCGGGTCGGAGCTGAAGCAGGATACGGACGTGCTGGATACCTGGTTTTCCTCTGGACTGCTGCCCTTCACCACGCTGGGGTGGCCGGAGAAAACCCGCGACCAGGACGTTTTTTATCCCACTACGCTGTTGGTTACGGCGTACGAGATTCTGTTTTTCTGGGTGGCGCGGATGATCATGTTCGGCTGCCACTTCATGAAGAACCATGAACAGGATCCGGCGTTGAAGGACGCCAGTGGATGGGCGGACAAAAAAGATGACAGTGTTCCCTTTCGCCAAGTTTACATTCATGCCCTGGTACGCGACGCGGACCGGCAGAAGATGTCGAAGACCAAGGGGAACGTCATTGACCCACTGGATATTATTCAGCGTTTTGGTACGGACGCGACCCGGTTCACGCTGGCGGCGATGGCAGCTCCGGGCACCGACATTGCGTTCAGCGAGAGCCGCACCGACGGCTATCGGGCGTTCGCCAACAAGATCTGGAACGCAGCGCGCTTTATGTTCATGAATGTGGATCGAGCGGAGCAGGCCGGTGTCTGGAAGCAGCAGGAATTTCTGAAAGGGCTGGGGGCAGGCCTGGCCGGGTTCCGAGCGGCTACTCTGGAAGATCATTGGATCCTCTCGCGCTTCCATCGCGTGACCGAAGATGTGAATGAAGCCTGGCAAGCCTATCGTTTTCACGAGGCGGCGAACCGGATCTATGATTTCTTCTGGGGTGATTTTTGCGACTGGTATATCGAACTGGTGAAGCCGCGCCTTGCTCCTGAGAGCGATGCAGAGAAGGCGTCTCTTAGCGCGGCGTGCGGCAATCTGGTTAGTTTGTTTGAAGCGTCGTTGCGGCTTTTGCATCCGGTGATGCCATTTATCACGGAAGAGATCTGGCACGCGATTTACGATGGCAACCCGCCGCTGAAATCGATTGCGCTGGCTGCTTATCCCCAGGCCGATGCAAAGCAGGTCGATCTGGCGGCCGAAGCCAGTATGGCGATTTTGCAGGACCTGATCGTCGCTGTCCGCAATGTGCGGGCGGAATTGAAAGTGGAGCAGAAGCAAAAAGTTCCGATTCAAATTTACGCGCCAGATACGGGGATCAGGTCCCTGCTGGAGCAGAATCGCAGTGCGATCGAGCGGCTCGCCAACGTGGAAGGCATAACTTTTGTGGACAATTCTCTGGCGAAAGTAGCAGGGGCCCGCTCGACGGCGCGGTTCGATGTCCACGTTATTTACGAGAAGAAGATCGATGTGGCCGCCGAGCGCGCACGCCTGACCAAAGAACTGGAGCAGGTTGAGAAAGAAATGGCTAATGGCCAGCGCCAGCTTGGCAATGAACAGTTTCTTGCCAAAGCTCCAGCCAAAGTCGTGGACGGGATTCGAACCAGGCTGGCGGAATTGGAAGGGTTGCGGGAGAAGATACGGAACAGTCTTGAACCCCTAGGGTGAATTGGGAACTTATACTTCGGGAAGTGATTATTTGTAATAGCAGTTGTTTAGTGCATAGTTCTCGGTTCTCAGTTGTGGGATGGGCGATTTATGGATTGGAATAGCCGACGCATCACGGGCATCGTTGAGAATGCGCTGCTGGAGGATCGCGCCACCAGCGACGCTACGAGCTACGCGTGCATCGATCCCAACCAGCGCGCCGCGGGCACCATCATCGCGAAGCAGGATTGCATTCTGGCTGGCGTGGGATGCATTTCGCGCATTCTCGATGTGTATGCCATGCTGGATGGAGCCGTGACTTCACACTACGAAGTCACCAGTCATCCCGAGATTTTTGACGGGGTGCGCCTGCATGATCGCCAATCCATCGCGGTGGTGAGCCACAATGCACGCGTGATTCTTTCCTGCGAGCGGGTGATTCTGAATTTCCTGCAGCGCCTGAGCGGGATTGCCACGCTGACCCGAAAATTCGTGGATGCCGTCTCCGGCACCCGGGCGCGAATCCTGGATACCCGGAAAACCGCGCCTGGCCTGCGTATGCTGGATAAGTACGCGGTGCGATGCGGCGGTGGGCAGAACCATCGCATGGATCTCTCGGACGGTGTGCTGCTCAAGAATAATCACATTACGCTGGCGGGAGGCATCGCGCCGGCGCTCGAACGGGCGCATCGTAACCGGCGCGGTTCGCAACCGATCGAGGTGGAAGTGCGGACGCTGGCAGAGTTGGAAGAAGCTCTCCGTTACGGCGCCGAAGCGGCGCTGCTGGATCATATGCCGGTTGAACAGGTGCGGGAGGCGGTTGCGCGTTGCGCGAAAGTGGAACCGCGAATTCCGGTGGAGTGTTCGGGCGGCATCACGTTGGGAAACGTTCGCGCGTATGCCGAAACTGGAGTGGATTTTATTTCCGTAGGTACGCTGACTCATTCCACGGTGGCGGTCGATATGAGTTTACGCGTGACTCCGGTGTAGCGCTCTTTACTCAAGCGGCCATTGCCCGACGGGCGGGGGACGTCCGTCCTGCACGATCCGGATTTGTCCTTTCCGCCGCTCTCCCGCATAATCCCTGCATTACGAAAGACGACACCGAGCGGAGTGTGATCGAGAGTTCGCGGGCGAATCGCCCGCGGGCGCACAGTTCTGCGCCTGAGCGGACGGATCTGCGGCTGGGGCGAATTGCACGCTTGCTGATGGAGAACGCGACCGTAGTGGTGAGCGGCACCAAGATTGCCGGCGAGATTGGCACCAGCCGCTCTGAAGTTTGGCGACTGGTGCAGCAACTGCGTACCCTGGGTGTCGAGATTGCGGGACATCCGGCGACAGGCTATCAGCTGAAGTCCGTCCCCGACTTGCTGCTGCCCGACATGCTTGCACCTTATCTGGCAGGCACTATTTTCGGCGCGGATATCCGTCGCGACTATCATCACTATTACAGGGTCGGTTCCACGAACGTCGAAGCGATGGAAAGCGCTGCGGCCGGGGCGCCTGAAGGCAGCGTTTTCGTGGCGGAAGAACAGACCGCCGGGCGCGGGCGCGGCGCGCATCAGTGGGAGTCGGCGGCTTCCGCCGGAATTTACTGCTCGGTGGTGCTGCGCCCGGCGTTGCCGCCATCCCAGGCGTTGATACTTTCACTGGCCGCGGGCCTTGCGGTGCGCTCCGCGGTGCTGCAGATCGATGCGCAGGCTGCGCCTGACGTGAAGTGGCCCAACGATCTTCTTATCAATGGCAAGAAATTCTGTGGCATTCTCACCGAGATGAACGCGGAGGCGACCCGCGTACGGTACATCGTGATTGGTATTGGCATCAATGTGAATCAAACTCAGTTTCCGCCTGAACTGGAGCCGATCGCCACATCGTTGCGGAGGGTGAGCGGCACGGAATGGTCGCGGGTCGAACTGTGCGCAGCTTTGTTAAAATTTCTCGATCGCGAATATCACGATCTGCGGGAGAAGCCGGACGCCCATGCCTCGATTCTGCGCCGGTTTGAGGAGCAGTCGTCGATGGTGCGGGGCCGGCTGGTTCAAGTGGAAGAGAATGGCGGATTTGAAGGAACGACAGAGGGGCTCGATCCGCGGGGATTTCTGCAGGTGAGAACAGCGCAAGGTTTGCGGACCGTGTTGAGCGGGACGGTGCGGGTGAAGTAGAACCGTATGGGTCTGAGACCTGGCCCTGCACAGACAGTGGAGCATCATGCTTTTCGTACTCGATGTCGGCAATACGAATACGGTGCTGGGAGTGTTCGCCCGGGCTGCGCTTGAGCATGGCGGCAAATCGCAGCAACACGAGCGACTGGTGGCGAACTGGCGCGTGGCCACGATCGCGACCCAGACCGTGGACGAATACGGCGTGCTCTTCCGCAATCTTTTTGCGATGGACAAGATTGAAGTGAAGGACGTCCAGGGGATCATCATTTCGTCCGTAGTGCCGCCGGTCGATTCCACCTTGCGCCAGGTCTGCGAGCGGTATTTCAATACCAAGCCGCTTTTTATCGAGCCGGGAGTCAAGACCGGAATGCCGGTTCTTTACGACAATCCGGCCGAGGTGGGCGCCGACCGCATCGTAAATTCGGTGGCGGCGTTTGAAAAATTCGGCGGGCCGGCGATCGTCGTGGATTTTGGAACTGCAACCACTTTCGATTGTGTGTCCGCGAAGGGCGAGTATCAGGGCGGCGTGATTTGTCCGGGCATCGGGATTTCGGCCGATGCGCTGTTCGAGAAGACGGCGCGCCTGCCGCGAGTAGCCATTCGCAAGCCCGCGCGTGTGATTGGCAGCACGACGGTGGGCAGCCTGCAGTCGGGGCTCTACTACGGCTACCTTGGGCTGGTGGACGGAATTCTCGAGCGCTTACTGGAAGAAATGGGGCAACAGACCACGGTCGTAGCCACGGGCGGACTGGCCGAATTAATTGGGAAGGGATCGAAGTACATCAAGCATGTGGACGATTTGCTTACCCTCGACGGTCTGCGTCTCATCTGGGAACGGAATGCGGAGGCCAAGACCGCGCGGGGAGGGACTGAGCCCGAAAAATCTCCGGCTGGAACGGCGCCTCTGTCAAAGACAGCTTCCGCACGATCATGGCCCGGCCGCAAGCCGCGCACCCGCTGAGTCGTTCGTGGAAAATTACTTCAATTATTTCACCGAGATCGAAGAAAAGTTTCAGAAGCGCCGTGGGGGCATTCTGCTGCTTTCGACGCTGGACTGGGCGTTGATCGAAACCTGGAAGGATGCCGGTATCCCGCTGGAAGCCGTGTTGCGCGGCATTGACAGTGCATTTGAGCGCTACGAGAACCGGCCTTCGCCGCGCAAGGTCAACAGCCTGGCTTACTGCGCGCAGGAGGTGCTGGCGGCCGCCGAAGAGATGAAGGAAGCGGCTGTGGGGGTTTCCAGAAGCGACGGGACGATCGCAACTGCGGCAGGCTTTCAGAGCCAAGACATCGTGGTTTTTCTGCGGCGCAATGCCGACCTGATCCTCACGGCAAAATTGCCGGAACGTTCCGGAGTTTCAGGGCGGGAGGCAGCGCGAGCCGCGGCGAGCACGCTGCGCGAGCTCTCCTCCGAAATAGAAAATACGCAGCCGCGGCTGGAAGACCTTGAGCGGCGGCTTACAGTGCTCGAAGACAAACTGTTCGCGGTGCTGCTGGCGGCGACGCCCGACGAAGACATTCTCGCAGTGCGGGCTGAGGCTGATCGGGAGCTGAGTCCTTACCGGCGAAAGATGCCGGGTGCGCAGATCGATCAGCTGCAAAAGCAGTATCTGCATAAAAGACTTTTAGAAAAATATGGCTTGCCTCGATTCAGTTTGTTTTACATGTAGGCGCCAGCGGCGGCCCGCGGAAACGTCGCACCACCGAGGGCGCTTGCGCTCACATTGCCCTGTAGAATCTAGTCTTGCGACTTAACATCGAGAAGCTGGTTTATGGCGGGGATGGACTGGCCCGACTTCCTGCCGACGATCGCGGCGCGGGCAAAGCGGTTTTTGTGCCGTTCGTGCTTCCGGGCGAGACCGTGGAAGCGGCCCTTCGCGACGAGAAGCCCGGGTTTGCGCGGGCCCGGCTGGATGAAGTTCTGGCCGCCTCTGCTCGACGCATCTCTCCCGCATGCAAGTATTTTCAGCGCTGTGGCGGATGCCACTACCAACATACTGACTACGAACACCAGCTTGAGATCAAAGCAGCGATACTGAAGGAAAATCTGCGCCGCATTGCCCGGCTGGAGCTGGACACCGAGCTCACGGTACACCCGTCTCCGCCGTGGAATTACCGCAACCGGTCGCGATTCAAGCTCCAGACGGCGCCGGAGTTCGCCATCGGATATTTCAAATTGAACTCACACGAATTGCTGCCGGTGGAAGAGTGTCCGATCAGTTCGCCTTTGATCAACCGCGCGCTCGCAGCCATGTGGCAGTTGGGGAGGGCGGGGAACGTCCCAGCCGGCATTCAGGAAGTTGAATTTTTTGCCAGCAGCGATGATTTGCATCTGCTTTCTGAAGTGTATTGCTCTCCCGGAAGCAAGTTTGAGGGCCTGGGCGCGGATCTGATGGCGGCGCTGCCGGAAATTTCAGGGGTCGCGTTCTTTACGGCTCGCGGTGCCAGGGCGGAAGCGCCGGGCGAACCCAAGCACCTTGGCGGCAGCGGAGTGGGCAGCCTCATCTACGCGACCGAACTTGCTTCCTACCGGGTCAGCGCGGGAGCGTTTTTCCAGGTGAATCGTTACTTGACGGACAAACTGGTGGAGGTCGTTGTGCGCGGCGGGCGGGATGCCGACCGAACCGCCGGCGCTACGGGAACTGCGCTGGATCTCTACGCTGGAGTAGGGCTCTTCAGTTCAGTTCTAAATCGGGAATTTGAACGTGTGATTGCGGTTGAGTCGTCACCGACTTCTCATGCCGATCTGCTATACAATTCGCCCGCGAGCGTGCAGGCGGTACGCGCCACTACAGAACAGTATCTGGAGAATGCGGCGGGGAAATTGCGTCCATCACTGGTGATTGTGGATCCGCCGCGCGGCGGGTTGGGTGAGAGGGTGATCAAGGGCCTGGTGAAGTTGAGAGCAGCTAACCTCACTTACGTGTCATGCGATCCTGCGACTCTCGCGCGCGATCTGGCTTTGCTGCTCCAGTCCGGGTATCGGGTGGAAAAGGCTCACCTGGTGGATTTATTTCCTCAGACTTATCACATGGAGAGCGTCTTCCACCTGGTTCGCTAGCGAAGGCCACGCAGACAGTCGTCTTCGGCTTCGCTCAGGGCAGATCTTCGCCTGTCCGACGGCACTAAGCTCTGCCAGTATTTACCGGCAAATCCCGGAAAACCATGTCGAGCTTTGCTCGACCCAACAGCAGAGGGCGGCTGTTCCCACGTGGACTGTGGTGACTTGTGAATCAGCAAGCCAATTCGCTCCCGAGTCCCTCTCCGAAGGCGGGCGGAAGACAGCCCTTGCTCTGGGGCGCGCTGGCCTTTGCTGCTGGAATCGTTGCCGGCGGTCATGCCTGGCGGCCGCCGCTGTGGTGGGTGGCGGCGTGGATCGTATTTGCCTTATCGAGCGCTTACTGGCTCCGGCGGCGAGGCACTCTGGCATTCATCGTGGGATTGGGCGCTCTCTTCTTTCTGGGCGCGCTATTGATTCAGGTCCGTGGGCCGGAGAGCGGCGACGCAAGCCACGCGGACTTGCTCCGATTCGCGGACGGAGCGGAAGTGATGGTCACGGCACATGTCACTAGGGAAGGAACTTTGCAGGAGGATGGTCCGGGCAATTATCGGCAGAGAGTAGAAGTGGAGACCGAACAAATCGCCCGAGGCGAAGAGGCGGTTACGGTCAAAGCCGGCTTGCGTTTGAATATCTACCAGTCGCAGTTGAAGGGCGAATCCGTTACGGATTCCGGGGTCATGCGCTTGTTTGGTTATGGAGAGCGCTTGCGATTTCCGACCAAACTTTCTGCGCCACGCAATTACCGCAACCCGGGCGCCTTTGAGTTCCGGGAATATCTGGCGGAAAACGGGATTGCGGCCCTGGCCTCGAGCAAGCCGGCGAGTATCGAGGTTCTTCCTGGATTCGCCGGGAATCGAGCCGAGTTGTGGCGTTCGCGAATCCATCGCAGCATTATCGAAAAAGTTCACGCGCTGTGGCCGCCGCGCGAAGCCGCACTGATGGATGCGATGGTGATTGGCGAAGAGGCATTCATCAATCGTCCGGTCCGAGCCGATTTCCAGCGGTCGGGCACCTACCACGTGCTGGTCGTTTCGGGGATGAATGTCAGTATCCTCGCGCTGGTCACGTTCTGGTTTCTGCGGAGGCTGCGGATGAGCGATCTTCTTGCCAGCGCCGTCGCGGTCTCGCTCATGGTGGCATATGCATGGCTTACCGGGCTGGGTGCTCCGGTCTGGCGAGCCACGCTGATGCTGGCGCTTTACCTGGGAGCGCGGCTGCTCTATCGCGAGAAGTCGATGTTGACCGCGATGGGCGCGGCGGCTCTGGGTCTGATGATCGTGAATCCGCTGGTTCTGTTTGGAGCGAGCTTTCAGTTGACGTTCTTGTGCGTATGGCTGGTGGCGGCAGTGGGCATCCCCGTGCTGGAGCGTACGACACAGCCCTTTCTTCGAGGCTGCAGAAATATCGAATCCGTCTCCTACGATTTTGTTCTGCCGGCCAGGGTGGTCCAGTTTCGCGTGGATTTGCGAATGATTGCGGGGCGGCTGCAGCGCTTCGCGGGGGGCCGGATTCCGTTACGCGGTCTGGCTGTGGCATCGCGCATATTGTTCGGCGCCGGTGAACTGCTGCTGATCTCAATCGTCATGCAGATCGGGCTTGCGCTGCCCATGGCTTATTACTTCCATCGCGCAACCGTAGTGGGATTGCCGGCCAATATGTTGGTCGTCCCGCTGATGGAATTGCTGATGCCGGCAGCCGTGGCCGCCATGGCGCTCGGTTATGTCTCGCATATGCTGGCCAGAATTCCGGCGCTGGTTGCGGGCTTCGCGCTTCAGGGCATCGCCGGCCCGGTGCGGTGGTTGGGCGGGCTACGGGTGGCGGACATGCGAGTGCCCACGCCTGGTACGTCCCTAATTTTATTGAGCGCGTTGTCGATCGCGATGGCCATGGTTCTGGTGCGCCGCCGTCCCTGGCTGGCCGTGGGTGGGGTGGCTGCGCTGGCGGCCAGCGCTATCTGGATTTCGACGGTCGCGCCGCGTCCGCACCTGCGTCCGGCGGTGCTGGAGATGACCGCCATCGATGTGGGCCAGGGAGACTCAATACTCCTGGTATCGCCCGAGGGCCGCACCTTGCTGGTGGACGCCGGAGGTCTGCCGCAGTGGGCCCACTCGGAGTTGGACACCGGCGAAGATGTGGTGTCGCCGTATTTGTGGTCGCGGGCGATCAGCCGGCTTGACGCGGTTGCCATCACCCACGCGCATGCGGATCACATGGGCGGAGCAGCGGCGATCCTGGCTAATTTTCGCCCGCGGGAGTTGTGGCTGGCCGATCCCTCGGATGCGGAGATGAAGAACCTGGTGCAAGAGGCGCGGCAGCTGGGAGTAACCGTGGTCCAGCGGAAGACTGGCGATGAATTCGACTTTGGCGGCGCGGAGGTTCGCGTCCTCGCCCCGGGCGCGGAACATCTAACCGCGCGGCGCAATGACGAGTCCCTGGTAATGAAGATGGCGTACGGCAGAACATCAGTCCTGCTGGAAGGCGACGCGGAGAAAAAATCGGAACAGCAGATTGCGAGCGAACATCCCGAGGCGGATCTGCTCAAGGTGGCCCACCACGGTAGTGCAACCTCCACCACTCCGCTGCTGCTCGACCGGGCGCATCCTCAATTCGCGGTGATTTCCGTGGGCGCGCGCAACACTTACGGGCATCCGCGGGAAGAAGTGCTTGACCGGTTGGGCCGGGCCCACGTGAGAACCTATCGCACCGATCTCGACGGCGCCGTCACATTCTATCTGGACGGCACGACGGTCAGCCCTTTTCTTCCTCAATTGGAAGCCCGCTGATATCGATTTCCGCGGTTTCGTCGGTGCCGGGAGCCTGGCGATAGGCTTCGATCACGCGTCGCGCCTGGTCTGCATCCCCTTCGCGCACCAGGATGATGGTGCCGCCGACTCCCGGGAGAATATCCTGCTGGGCGTCCAATGAGGTCATGTCAGAATCGATTCCGGAAGACTCGAGCAAGCCATGCACGACGAGCGCTTCGGATTCCTGCTCCGTATCGAAGATTCGCACCAGCTTTTCATTGGGGTCGGGACGCGCGGCGGGACGTTCGTTCATAAATCCTCCGATGGAACAGCGGGCAGGAGCCGATATTGAACCTGCTGCAGCCTTCTGATTGTAACCCGGCTGATTGTAGCGCGCCCGATCGTAACCGGAAACGCACGTGACCCGGGAACGCGGGGCCAAGCCAGGCAGGGCGCGCCATAGAGGTTGCTTTCGGCCGCGAATGCCGACAGAATGGGGTTTTGGAAGAACTGTGGGGCGGGACTAAGACCCGTCCCTGTACGGACAGTGAAGCCTGGGGGAAGGAATGAATATACGGGAGCGGGTTGAACTCTCTACACATGGAAGCGAGAAGGAAGAAGAAGCCAGAAAGATCCGGCGTCTGCAGGTCATGATAAGCATGGTGATGTCGGTTATCGGCCAGGATCAAGACATGTCCGTGGAAGAGGCCTCAGAACTGGCGGCCGGCGCCAGGCGGGCGGCGCTTGCTCTGTTTCCCGACAAGGAATTAGCCTATGACATTATTTACAAGCCTCGACTGCAGCGGCTGATGAACGAACGTTTTCGATTGCAGTGACAAGCTTTGAGCACGGCACCCTGCATCGGGTAGGCGCGGGGCGGGTTCCGAAGATCTCTCGAAGTGGAAGAGTATTGTCGAGACGCGGTAATCAGTACCTCGTCTTAACTGTGAGGTCTTTGATAGTCGCAGGCGACAACTGGATTTCACAGGCGCGGTATACTCTCGGGCGCAAGTTCTCTAGCCTTCGAGTTGGTTCCGGAGGAGTGATGTTTCGCAAAATCAAAGCAGCAGGTTCTGCGGCGTGCGCCATTGTTCTCGGCTCAGCTGTTCTTCTAGGTCAAGCTCCCAAGACTCAGAATGTACCGGGTGCTGGAGCCTCTTCAATTGCAGATACGGGGACCAGCGCAGCCGATGGTTGTGAATGCGAACTGCCGATCATCCTGCGACAGACTGTAGAAGCGGGAAAAACCGCCGTGGGAACAAAGGTGGAAGCGCGGCTAGTGCTGGCCACGATGATTAACGGCGCAGTGCTTCCGCGGGGCGCGGTGATTTCGGGCGAGGTAACCGAGTCGGTGGGTAAATCACACGATTCGCCGTCGCGGCTTGCGATTCGCATGGCTTCGGCCCAATGGAAAAATGGCGAGGCTAAATTCAAGGTGTATTTGACGGCGTGGTATTATCCGCCGGCGCCGCCGATGGTGTCTCCGGAAGTCTCCTATGGACCGCAGGGCGACAGAAGAAATTGGGGCGGAGTCAATCCCACAGTCGATACCACCGATCCACCGAATCCGTCTCAGCGGTTGTCGACTCAGCAGGACAATGGTGTGAACGCGGATGCACCAACATCGGTCATCTCCAAGGGGCGAGTTCAAATGAAGAATCTGAACTCAGCGAGCGGCGCGGACGGTTCGGTCGTTCTTGTCTCTTCGCGTTCAAACATCAAACTCGACAAAGTGACGACTTATGTCCTCGCAAGCAATGAATTGCTTCCTGCCAAATAGTTGGCCGACGAACTGACTCCATAGGGGCCGGTTCCTCTCGATCATGGTGACTCTGCGGGCTTGGCGAAACGCTGACCTATGCGTCGCAGGGCTGCCGACCAGGCACTCAGGGCGCGAGAATTCCCTCGGAACCGATCTTCGCCGCACCATTTTCCAAACGAACTAGCCCCTTGCTCGGAAGTCTTTAAGCCCCGCTGGATTGACCCTCGTGGGTCGCCGGTCTAGACTCGCTTCGACGGAGCCTAACCATGAAACGCGCTGCTGCGCTGTTCGCCGTGATCTCGCTGTTTGGACTTTTTGCACTGGCCGATGAGAGCCATCACCACGAGGATCTGACGGCCGCGCAACTGGGAACCGTGCATTTTCCGGTTTCCTGCACGGCCGCTTCCCAGAAGTCGTTCGAGCGCGGCGTCGCGCTGCTGCATTCATTCTGGTACGCGGAAGCGGAAAAAGAATTTGTGCAGATCACGAAGGATGATCCACCCTGTGCCATGGCTCATTGGGGCGTGGCTATGAGCCTGTGGCACCAGCTTTGGGACCATCCGAGTGCCGCCAACCGCAAGCGGGGGAGTGCGGAGCTGAAGACAGCGCAATCGCTTCCGGCGAGTGATCGCGAGCGCGAGTACATAACGGCGCTGAGCGCGTTTTACCGCGGCGAAGGGAGCAACGACGCGCGCGCTACAGCTTACTCGCAGGCAATGGAGCGCCTCTACCAGCATGATTCCAGCGATCGCGAGGCTGCCGTGTTTTACGCGCTCTCGCTGCTGGCCTCTGAACCGGACGGCGATACAACATTCGCCAATCGCAAAAAAGCTGCCGCGGTGCTGGAACCGATTTTCAAGGTGGCACCCGACCATCCCGGCGTGGCGCACTATCTGATCCACAGTTATGACAAGCCTCAATTGGCAGAACTGGGGCTGCCCGCGGCGCGCAGTTACGCCAAAATCGCTCCGGCGGCTCCGCATGCGCTGCATATGCCGTCGCACATCTTTGCCCGGCTTGGTTTGTGGCAGGACGACATCGATTCCAACCTGGCCTCCATCGCGGCCACACGGAAAACGGCTGCCATGCACATGGGCGGCGAGGGCCATCAATTTCACGCCATGGACTTTCTGGTGTATGCCTATCTGCAGAGTGGCCGCGAGGCT
Source organism: Terriglobia bacterium (assembly GCA_963814725.1). Classification (GTDB taxonomy): domain Bacteria; phylum Acidobacteriota; class Terriglobia; order Terriglobales; family Acidobacteriaceae; genus JAIQFF01. The sequence goes on along the minus strand of CAWFDY010000005.1, from coordinate 444,886 downwards.
GATGCGCAGCGCGTGATCACGGAGGTCAAGGCCCTGCCACCCATGAAGGACATGTACGGCGAGGACTACGATCCTCGCGCGTACGCCCTGTCGAAGTTTCCCGCGCTTTATTCTTTGGAGCTTCACCACTGGGCCGAGGCCGCCGCATTGACTCCGGCGGCCGGAGCGGATTCCGGCGACCGGGCGATTACCTGTTGGGCACGAGCCATTGGCGCCGCCCGCATGGGAGACGCGGCGGAAGCCCGAAAGGATATGGCGGAATTGGAATCCATCCGTCAGGAGATGTTGAAGAAAAAGAAATCGGTGGGGGCTCAGGCGGTTGAGGCCGATCAAGAAGAGGTCGGAGCGTGGGTGGCGCATGCCGAAGGCAAGGACGAAGAGGCAATGAAGACGTTGCGTACCCTCGCGCAGAAGGAAGAATCCACGGGCGGCGGGTCGGAGGACATTCCGGCGCGGGAGATGCTGGCCGACCTGCTGATCGAGAGCAAGCATCCCGATCAGGCGCTGGCGGAATATGAGACCGAGTTGAAGTTCAATCCCAACCGCTTCAACGGGCTCTACGGCGCGGCCAACGCGGCCGACCTGGCGGGGAGGAACGAAAAAGCCGCAGCTTACTATGCGCAACTAGTGAAAGTGTGCGATGGGTCGAGCTCGGTTCGCCCTGAACTGGGGCGCGCCAAGGCGTTGCTTGCGAAAAATTAGCCCGTGTGTAGGGCGGACACTCTTGTCCGCCGCTTTGGGGTTTGGGATTTGAAGTTCGTGGTTGTCGCGGTGGGAAGATCAGAGCATTTAAGATCAAAATCAAGATCAAATCAAAATCACAAATAAGATCAAGATCAACTTCAAAGGCGGCGGACAGGAGTGTCCGCCCCACACCTGCTTACATCAGCAGCTTGACTACCAGCACCGCCAGGATGGCTGCGGCGCCGATGGCTGCGTTGTATTCGCGATGCTTCCAGTACAAGGCCCAGCTGAACGAGCCCGGGTTTTTGCCTGGGGCCATCAGGCGCGGGAGCAGACGAGGTACTTCGCGGGCGTAGTCATCGAACTGCGGAAAGCGTTCGCGCAGAAAAACTTCCTCGCCACGAATCACCGGCAGGTAGATGGCGAAGAAGAGAAGAACAATTCCGGCGGCGATCCACCCACTGCGGGAAGCCACCGCGAATCCGATCGAAAGAATCAGGGAGCCGAGATAGAGCGGGTTGCGGGTGTGAGCGTATAAGCCTTCGGTGGCGAGCTCTTCGTTTTTCCTTAATTGTCCGGAAGCCAGGGCGCGGATGAACAGCCCGGGAAGTACCAGGGCGAGGCCAATCCAAATGGATCGCGCGGTTGGGTTGGCCAGCCAAAAATACAGAAGGGAAAAAGCAAAGCCCAGCGGGACTCTGACGCGGCGTGCGATGGCGGGCCAGCTAGCCATGGGCCTCCATCAGTTGCCGGGCTGCGGCAACCACTTGACCGGCAGTGATTTCAAGCATCCCATCATCGGGACGGGCTCCATGGCGGTAACTGGTGGCGCTGGCCGGACTGCGCAGCACAATATTGGGCGTCGCAAAAGGTCCGTTGCGCGCGGGATCGGTTGGACCAAAAATCCCGACGACCGGAACGCCCAACGCTGCCGCCACATGCATGGGCCCGGTATCGCCGCCGATGAACAAGCGGGCACGGCGCGTCAGCGCGATCAGCTGAGTGAGCGATCCGGTGAACATTTTTGCCGCTCCACCGCTTGCGCTTTCCACTGCGTGCGCGAGTTCCTCTTCTTTGGGGCCGAAGTTGACCAGCGATAGCACGCCAGCTTGCGCCAGGCGCCGGGCAACTTCTCCGTAGCGTTCCGCCGGCCATTGTTTCGCTCCCCATCCGGCTCCGGGATTCAGCAGCGCGAAACCGGCACTCCCCTGCGCCTTCAGCCGCAGATCGCATTCCTGATCTGAAGCGCGGTCGCGGGGAAGCTCAACCTGAGGCATCTTCAACTGGCGCCGCGCGACGGCTTCGGCCAGCGACAGCCCCTGCTGCATAACGTGTTCACCGCGTGTGATGACTGGGCTCGTATAAAACATGCTGGCCAGATTTTCCCGAGGCTGAGCGGATCCGAAGATCGCGGGTGCTCCCGACCAATGAGCGAACAAGGACGAACGCACGGCCCCTTGAAGGTCCACCGCGATTTCATATCGCGCGGACCGTACATCGCTTAAACAGGCGGCGACGCGCTCCCAAGTGGCGACGGAAAAAGGCGAGCGGCGCCACTGACGCGTGTTCACGGTGTGGATGCGATCCACTAGCGGACGCCGCGGCGATCGCGGACCCGACCTCGGAGTGGGCAAAGTACACAGCAACTCCACCCACCGTTCTTCAATCAGCCAGCCCAGTGTCGCCCGAGGGAACGCCGCTCGCAAAGCGGTCACAGCGGGAAGGGCGTGGATAACGTCGCCCATGGCGCCGAGGCGCACGATGAGAACGCGCTCGGGCTCCGTTGCGAGAATTGCTTTTTGCTCCGCGTTTTTCGTGGAAGTTTTTGCCGAACCCGTCCCGCTCACGAACTTGTCCGGCCCGGCCGTGAGCGAATGATCTCAGTGGTGGAATGGTCCTTGGGATCGCCAACAATTTCCACACGCCCACCACAGGCAATCACCTGGTCGCGTTCCGGAACAGTCTCCGCGGTGTAATCGGTGCCTTTGGCGTGAACGTCAGGGCGGATTTCGCGAATGATCGCGCGCACGTCCGGCTCCGGGAAGATCACGACCGCGTCCACATCCGCCATCGCTGCCAGTATTTCTGCGCGCTCTTCGGCGGGAACCACGGGCCGGCCTTCGCCTTTCAGAGCACACACGGAAGCGTCAGAGTTGACAGCCACCACCAGTCGTCCGCCCAACTTTTTGGCAGCATGCAAATAGCGCACGTGTCCGACGTGCAGCAGATCGAAGCCGCCATTGGTTAGCGTGATGGAATCGCCGGCCAGGCGCCATTCCGCCACCTGCTTCTGTAAGTTCTCGCGAGTGAGAATCTTGCTAGTGATCGCTTTATCCTGAGAGCGAGATTTACGGAGCCTTTGGCTGCGCCGGACAACCGAGGGCGGCTGTCCCTACGTTGTTCCTGCCTGCCAACTTTTTTTGCCGCCTGCCCTCAGTGCGGCCGCGTGGCGGGTGGCGACTGATCGAGCGCCAGCAATAATTCCTGTTGAGAAACGGTTGCCGTGCCGCGCTTCATGACCACGATTCCGCCGGAGTAGTTCGCCAGGTGCGCCGCATCTTCCGCGGTGGCTCCGGCGGCCAGAGCGGCGGTAAACGTGGCGATCACAGTGTCACCGGCACCGGTGACATCCGCCACTTGGTCTGAGCCGAAGATCGGAATGTCAGCCGGTTTGTGACGGCGGTCGAAAGCTACCATGCCATCGCGTCCGCGAGTGATGACCAATGAGCGCAGCTTCATGCGCGACATCACCTGCTCGGCGGCGGCGCGCAACATCCGCCAGTCCTGGCCGATCTTTATTCCCAGCGCGGCTTCGACCTCGGGCTCATTCGGCGTGGCAGCGCTCACGCCCGAATATTGCAGCATGCGGTAACGCGAATCGAGCACTACAGGCACGCCGCGCAGCCCGCCCTTGTAGCGCACAGCATTCAGGATGGCTGGGGTCGCAGCTCCATAACCGTAGTCTGAGACCAGCAGAACATCGGAGGCGCGGGCATACTCGCGCGCCGCCAGCACCAACTCACGCCTCAAATGACGGTTGGGTTCGGCCTCAGGCTCGCGATCGACGCGCACCACTTGCTGCCGCGCCGTGTGAGTCATGCCGGCAAGGATGCGGGTTTTGGTGACCGTCGTATAGGTCTTGTCCTTTAAGACTCCGACCACGGGAACATGCCTATGACGAAAAGCCTTGATCAGCAGGCGGCCAGGCTCGTCGTCGCCGACCACGCCGACAGGAAGCACATTGACGCCCAGGTCCGCGAGGTTGGTGACTGCGTTTGCGCCGCCACCGGGGACGATGGTGCGCTCGCGATGTTTAAGAATGAGGACGGGAGCTTCCCGGGATACGCGCGAAATCTCGCCGAAAATAAATTCGTCAGCGACCAGATCGCCCAGCACGGTGACCGTAATCCGAGGGAAGGATTCGACGATCTTCCTCAGGCGTTCGGTCTCTTTGAGATGCTTGCTCATCGTGTTTGCCCGGTCTGCGCCCTTAGCCAGCGCTCCGCCGTCCGCCCCGCCGGGGAAGGGACGTTCTTGAGACAACCGGCCGGAGGGCGGCGCTACAAAGGCAATGCGATTTTCTCATGGCGAGCGCCTTCTCTCGGCCATCATGGCCAGCATGGTATCCACAGCGTTAGCTGCATCGCTCAATTCCATTTTTACCGGAATCACGGCCAATGGCTCGAGCGCGGCCAGGTAGGCTCCCAGATTGATCGCGTCCTTTTCAGTGGTCACGAAACCGTCCGCCAGGCTGCGCTGCTTCAGGTCCAGCAAATCACGAATGTCTTTCTCGCTATAGGCATGATGATCGCGGTAGAAAGCTTCCGCAACGGGCTCGATACCAGCGGTGCGCAGCTGCGCTACAAAATTCTTTGGCCGCGCGATGCCGCAGAAAACCACCGGCATCGCTGGAACCTGGGAGGGAACGATGCCGCGGCGCACTTTCCACACCAGTTTGTCCCTCAGCGGAAAGGCGTCGGCGGTCGCGCCGCTGGTGAGCACAACCGCATCGGCGCGGCGGAGTGAAGTCAAAGGCTCGCGAAGGCGCCCTGCGGGAAGAAGACGGTCGCGGCTGTCCTCGGGAGTGACCAGCACGATGTCGAAATCACGGGCGAGTGCGCGATGCTGGAAGCCGTCATCGAGCAGGTGAAGCTGCGGCGCGAAACTGCGTTCGGCAAAGGTGCCGGCAGCGTGCCGATCTTCTCCGACAATGACGGGTACGTTCAGGCGCCGGGCGATCAGCAGAGGTTCGTCGCCAAACTGATGGGCTGATCCACCGGGGTCCACCAGCGCGACGCCCCGGGTTTTGCGGCCGTAGCCGCGCGACAGGATATCGAATTTTATCCCGCGAGCTTTCAGCAAATCTCCCAGAAGAAGCACGAAGGGCGTCTTGCCGGATCCTCCGACCGAGAGATTTCCGATACTCACTACCGGACCGCCGAGCCTTCTGGCGCGAAACCGGCCGCTTGCGTAAAGCGCGTTGCGCCCGCGAACGCCCAGTCCGTAAAGTGAGCCAAAGAGATTCATCTTCGATTACCACAGACCTTGTGTATTACCACGGAACGTGTGGGCCGCGGCTGGCTTGCTTCGACACAAATTCAGCCCTGGTTGCCGCGCGCCCATGTTTGTGCAGAATCTTAAACCTATGCCATGGCTTTGCCATGGCCTGGGCGGGTCAGAGACCCGCCCCCACACCGTCTGACCCGGCATCCAATAATTTTGCCAGCGCGAGCAGGGTTCTTTCCGTGGCGCCCATTTGTGATCGCAAGGTTTCCGCTCCGCGTTGGCCCAGTGCGACACGTCCGGCTTCATCGGAGAGAAGATTCATCAGGGCCTGCGGAAATTCCGCCGGACCTGCTTCGCGGACGGCATCCTGATCGCGGAACAGGCTGACGATGTCGCGGAAATTTTCAGTATGCCTGCCGACGATGATGGGCGCGCCGTGCTGCGCCGGTTCAATAATATTGTGCCCGCCACGCGGAACCAGGCTTCCGCCCACGAATGCCACGTCGGCGAGCGCGTACAGCGAAGCGAGTTCGCCGATCGTATCGATCAGAACGACGCCTCCAGCGATGGCCGCGCCAGCCCATTCAGAACGAAGCCAAAAACGGACGCCAGCTTGTTTAAGCAGATCCGCAACTTGTCCGAATCGTTCAGGATGTCGCGGAGCCAGAATCATGACTGCGGCTGGATAGCTGGCCAGCACTTTTTGGAAGGCCTGCAACAGGAGTGTCTCTTCACCCCCCATCGTGCTGCCGCAAACCACAATGGGTCCGGCGCCAGCTTGATGAAAGGCTGAACGGAGGCTAGCCACGATGGCCGGCGCAGCCGGAGTGGGTACATCAAATTTCAAATTGCCGCTTACCTGAACCCGCCCGGCCGGAGCGCCGATGTCGCGCAGGCGCGAGGCGTCTTCAGAGGTTTGCGCCAGGAACAGATCAACATTCCGCAGAACTACATGCAATACACGACGGAAGCGACGGTATCCCGGCCAGGAGCGATCGGAAATGCGTGCATTCACCACGGCAACCCTGGCGCCGCTCGCATGAGCCACGCAGAGAAAATTTGGCCAGAATTCGGTTTCAGCCAGAACGATCAATTCAGGTCTGAGCCTGGAGACATAGGGGCGAATGGCGAACCCGAAATCCAGCGGGAAGTAGAAGACGCTGTCTTCTCCAAAGTTCTTTTTCGCAAGGCTCTGGCCGGTAGACGTGGTGGTCGATATGAAGATTCGATACTTTGGGAAGCGCCGGCGCAACTGGTTCACCAACTCGCCGACGGCCAGCACCTCGCCAACTGAAACCGCGTGAATCCAGATGGCCGGTTCCGGCTGCGGACGCAGCCGCGACGGCACGCTGCCCAGACGCTCACCCAGACCTTCACGGTATTTGCCATGACGCCGAGGGCCGAACATCCAGTAGGGCAGGCTGACCAACAAGCCTGCGGCCAGCAGCGCGCTGTAAAGCAAATACATAGGAGAGAAGGGACATTCTAACCGCAAGCCGCGCCGCGACAGTGTTCCGCACAGGTTCACGAATAGTGAGCCACTATCTGTAAACTGAAGGCATCCTATAATCAATCATCATGTTCCGAATACCTGCAATTACGCACACTGCCCGGGCTGCGGCTGCGGTGGTCTTGTTGGCTGCGATGTGCGTGGCGGCGAAGGAATTCGCCATGCCGCCGACTCAGCCCGCCAAGAGTTACGTCGCCCACGATGAGCATCCCATGGAAGGGGTGGCGGTTGGGCTGGATCCTTACGATCTGGTGGAGAAGGCGAAGATCTTTTCGGTTCAGTACAGTGCGGTCGGATTTCTGCCCATTTTTGTGGTGGTCACCAATGATGGCAACCAGCCGATCGAGCTCTCTGGCATGAAGGCGCAATTGGTAACCGTCAACCGGGCCAAACTCTCGCCGGCCAGCGAGAACGACATTGCGCGGCGGCTTACCCGTCCGTCGGCAAAATCAGATCACTATCCCATCCCGTTCCCGACCAAGAAGATTAAGGGAGGCCTGAGCAAGGATGCGATCGAGGAAATACAGAACGCGCAGTTTGTGGCAAAGGCTGTGGAGCCGCACAGCTCGCAGTCAGGATTTCTGTTCTTCGACGTCGCGGACATATCCGTGCCGCTGGCGGGCGCGCAGTTCTACGTCACTGGGGTGCGCGATGCCAAGGGGAACGAATTGATGTATTTCGAGATTTCGCTGGAAAAATATCTCACCGCGCCAGCGCATTAGCCACGAATATGCGGGGCGGACACTCCTGTCCGCCGCTTTTGATCTTGATTTGGCTTTGAATCTGAGTCTTAACTGAATCGTAGAGAATCCAAATCAAATTCAAAGGCGGCGGACAGGAGTGCCCGCCCCACACATGGGGGCAGGCTTTATAATCGGGGATTATGGGTGCAACGTCTGAACTCTCCATGGCAGCGGCGTCGAAGTACGAACCCGTGATCGGGCTGGAGGTGCACGTCCAGCTGCTGACCGCTACCAAGATTTTCTGCTCCTGCTCGACTCATTTCGGGGATCCGCCGAATACTAATGTTTGCCCGGTGTGCCTGGGATTGCCGGGAGCGTTGCCGGTGTTGAACCGCAAGGCGGTGGAGTTCGCGGTGCTCGCGGCCATGGCGCTGAACTGCCGCATCAACGAGACTTCGATTTTCGCCCGCAAAAATTATTTCTATCCCGATCTACCCAAGGGCTACCAGGTTTCGCAATATGACAAGCCGCTTTCTGAACATGGCGTGATCGAAATCAAGACTGCAGGCGGGATTAAGAAGATCGGAATTACGCGGCTGCATCTCGAGGAAGACGCAGGCAAGAGCCTGCATGAAGGCTTTGCGAATTCCTCCGAAACCACGGGCATCGATTTGAATCGCAGCGGAATGCCGCTGATCGAGATCGTCAGCGAGCCGGAGATTGGTTCGCCCGAAGAAGCTTACGAATATCTCACGCGCCTGAAGGAGATCATTCTTTACACCGGCGTCAGCGACTGCAATATGGAGGAGGGTTCGCTGCGCTGCGACGCCAACGTCAGCGTGCGCCCGCGGGGACAGAAAGAGCTCGGCACAAAAACCGAAGTCAAGAATGTCAACTCGTTCCGCTTTATCCGCGAGGCGCTGGAGTATGAAATCGAGCGCCACATCGGGATCGTGGATTCCGGCGGCAAGATCACGCAGGAAACCCGGCTTTACAACTCGAGCGAAGGAAAGACCTACGGCATGCGTTCCAAAGAGCAGGCCCACGACTACCGGTATTTTCCCGAACCGGACCTGCTCCCGTTGGTGGTGGATGCGAAGTGGCAGAAGCAGATTCGCGCCACTCTGCCCGAACTTCCCGAGGCGCGCCGCAAGCGGATGCTGGCGGACTACGGCATTACCGAACAGGACGCGCAGGTGCTCACCCTGACCAAATCTTTGGCTGACCAGTTTGAAGAGGCAGCCAAGGCGGCCAAGAGCCCGAAACGGGTGGCGAACCTGGTGCAGAGCGAGTTGATGGGGCGGCTCAAAGCTGCAGGCCTCGAAATCGAGCAGTCGCCGATCTCAATGAAGGGCGTGGCTCTATCGGCTGACCTGGTTGAGAGCGGCGCCATTTCCGGCAAAATGCTCAAGGATCTTTACGACCTGGCATTCGAGCGTGGAAGGGATTTTCCCGTCGTCTATGAGGAAGAGGGCAGGCCGGAACAATCCAGCGATACTTCGGCTCTGGAGAAGATCATCGATGAGATTATCGCGGCCAATCCCAGGCAGGTTGAGCAATACCGGGCGGGGAAAAAGACAGTCGCAGGTTTTTTTGTCGGGCAGGTAATGAAAGCGTCGAAGGGCCAGGCGAATCCGCAGATGGTGAATGAACTGCTGGCCAAAAAGCTGGGCTAGGTTGTGCGGGACCGGGTCGGAGACCCGGTCCCGCACGGTCAGTGCCGGTCCCACACAGGCGATGTTAATCCCACGCAGCATTATCGAAGTAACCCTGCGGTCAGTGCCTTCCGTTATGTGAACCTTGCCGTGCTGCCTCGGTACCATGTTCATAGCAGCCGGAGGTGTGCGCATGAAGAAATGGAAGCTTGACCGCGTCATCAGTGTGGCGACGTTGCTCACGTCCGTGGTTGCGCTGGTTCTCGTGCTCAAGAAGCCCGCGCCGGTGGCGCAACCGCAGCCGACGGCAACTGCTGTGGCCAATGCGCAATCCTTTCAGGAAAAGGTGCAGCAGTTGGATCAGCCCAAAGCGGAGGGCCAGCCTCCGGCAGAAGTTCGAGTTACCTCTGACGAAGTGAGCGCAGCGCTGGCTCAGGCCGCCGGCCAGATTCCGGTGGCCGCTGCTGCACAAGCCGTAAGCGGGATCTCATCACCCGAGGCGGCGGTTGCGCCGGGTCAGCCGGAAGTCAAAGACTACCAGGTGAGTTTTGACGGAGATGTCGCTCACGGCCAATTTCTTACCCAGATCGCCGGCAAGGATGTTTGGGTGACGCTGGCCGGACATCTCGGGTCGAAGGATGGCTATGCGACTTTCGATCCAACAGAATTCAAGGTTGGGGATTTGAATGTTCCCGTGTCCCTGGTGAACGACGCTCTGCAGAAGAAACTCAACGAACAGAGAGACCGCCTGAAGCTGCCGGACAACGTGGGCGGGATGAAGGTGGAGAACGGTGAACTAGTTATGACGCAAAAATAGGCCGGCCCGGCCGCAACGCGGCAACCGGGCCTCAACTCAGCAGTGGCGTATCTCAGCGGTGCCTTATTTCAGGTTCACTTCCCGCAAGGTCATAGTGCTGACTATTTCCCGCATTTCAACCCGTTTTTCCCCCAGCGTTTGAGCCGCTTGTTTCGACCCTAAAATCTTGTCTCTTATACTTTCCCCTTTGGCCGTCAGGCCATCCAGAGCGGCGAAATTTTTGTACTGCACTCCGATCGCGATGTCCCAGTCCTGAGGATCGTGCTTGGTCGTGTTCAGAAAGACTTTGTAATCCAGGATCACGTTCTCTTTTTTCATTTCGTCATAGAGTGATTTGGTGCTGGATTGCAAAGTGGTGAGGTAAGCATCCATTCGGTTGGGAAGGACTCGAATGAGGGTTATTTGCCAGATCGGGCCCTCGGTAAAGTGCTCCTGGGCAAACGCCTGCAGCGCGAAAAACAGAAATAATCCGACAGCGGACGCGGTGTATTTCTTCATGTTTATGGTCTCCTTGTTGGTGCGGGAGAATAATACGCCGACCCGGCGGGGGGTCAACAGGGGGGGACTTATTGTCCCGGCGTGCCTTGAAATAGCGGCCACAGGCGGTCGCCGATCACGCGATACAGCACGAACGCGCTGCCCGAGTCCGAGACCTGGCGGAACAGGAGTTCGCCGCGGCCGTCGCCATCGGCATCCACCGCGTCGATCAGTTCGAGGCGGGAGAGGACGTCAAAATGCTGGGTGTCCGTCACGCTGGCGAATGCCTTGTGCAGGTCGCCGTACATATCGTCGCGAGCCACCAGGGTGATGACGTATTCCAGATCGGAACTGACATTGGGGCGGGCTGGCATCTGCGCTTTAGCAGTGAAGATAAGCACCGGTTCGTTGCTGTTGGAAAGATCGAAAGCCCGTAGCTGAACATCCGCGAATGTAAGTTGCACCGGCTTCGGCTTGACTCCCGGACGGGAAGTACGAGCAGTTGCAGACGCCGAAGTTCCCGACTGCGCGGCCCACGTCCGGACTTCATCCGCGGCCATGGCAAGAATTTTCGTGCGTACCTTCTGTTCTTCATCTGGCTTAAGGCTGTAGGCGTATGGGCGAGGTTCGGGACCAGCTGCGTCGGAGATGGCGGCGATCATCGGGCCCGCGGGCGCAGAGGCCGGCGCGGACGGCTTGCCCGCATCCTTGCCATTCTTTGCTGCGGCACTCTTTACTGCGGCATTCGACTCCGGCATTGAAGCGTTTCGTTTCTTCAAGTCAGCTGGAGTGGGGGCGCCCCGCTTGAGCATCGGCCGGTTCGGATCTTCCTCGGGTTCGGAAGTGGCGGGCGATGAGGCGGCCGCAACCTGCGGGGCGGCCGCTTCGGGGCGCTTCAAAACGGGGCGGTCCGGGTCGTCGTCGGCCTCAGGCTGCGGCGCCGCCGCCGCCGTGGATGAGGCGGGACGCTTCAGCACTGGCCGGTCGGAACTTTGATCTGAACTCTGGTCAGAACTGTCATTGCCTTGCGGGGCTGAGGGCGGCGGCGTGGAAGCGGGCGGAGCTGGGGCGGGAGGAGCGGAGGCAGCCGGAGCCGAGGCAGTTGGCCCCGCCGCCGGGGCGTCGTCACCGGGCTTCGCTTTCGGACTCGCCCGTCTTAACACCGGGGGGCCTTCGGGCGGCTCGGGAGCGGGCTTTGACATGACCGCCCTTCGCTTGGCTGCAGCATCCTTCGCGGCAGAGATTGCGGTGGCGGTCCGCCAGGTGCCGTCGGCTGTCCATGTGTTGTTGGCCTGTCGGGCGCCCGAGACCGTAAACAATCCCTCGGAGACGCCAGCATGGAAGCCTTCATAGACCGTGCCGCTCTCCAGTGCCATGGGGACGGGCGCGGCCTTGTAATCGCTGGCGTCGTAGTACTCGCCGTCGTAGAGAATGGTCACTGGAATCAGGCGAGCCTTGCCGTTAGGAAGCAATTGAACCAGGCCCAGGGCTCGCGGTCCCTTAAGAGGTTTTTTCGCGGGCGCGGACTGGACGGCAAGAAATGAGACCAGGACGAGAGCCAATCCCAGGAGAATGACGGCCCGGCGTCCGGTGCGATATAACTTGAAAGGACCGAGCCTTGCGATTTTAGGAGATGCGGCCATGGCCATCGATATCAATGATAAAGCCCCTGACTTTACTTTGCCCGACCAGAATGATGAAGAAGTTTCGCTCAAAACTTTTCGCGGGAAGTACGTAGTGCTCTTTTTCTATCCCCGAGCCGACACTCCCGGCTGCACCATCGAAGCCTGCGAGTTCCGCGACTCCTATAGAAAGATGCAGAATACGGGCGCCGTGCTGCTGGGTATCTCACCGGACACGCCGAAAGCGCAAAAGAAATTCGAGGAGAAGTACAAGCTGCCGTTCACTCTGCTGGGCGATGCCGACAAGAAAGTGTGCAATGCGTACGAGGTGATCAAAGAGAAAAATATGTACGGCAAGAAAGTGATGGGAGTGGCCCGAACCACGTTCATCATCGGCCCGGACGGCAAGATCAAGCACATCTTCCACAAAGTAAAGCCCGAAGGACACTCGGAAGAGGTGCTGACCTACCTGAAGAGCGTCGCCAAAGGCGCTGCCTAAGCACGAACCGCGTAGGGGGGTGCCTCCCCGCCCAGCCGGGAAGAGCCCGGCCGGTTTTGATTTTCGAAAATAAGCCTGCGAAATAGAAACCTGGCGAGCTTTGCTCGCCTGCCCGGACGAGGCGTCCGGGCCTACGTGGTTCGAGTCGGGTTTCACGCCCGAGTTATTTGCTGATTGTGGTGAAGGTCAGAGCTGCCTCGGCGGGGATTACTACCTCTTGCTTTCCGGTCGCCGCGGCCACTCCGGTCCCCGCGCCTCCGCCGGCGAGTGCACCAATGCCTGCGCCTTTTCCTCCTCCAACAAGGCCGCCGATCAGGGCGCCGGCCGCTGCACCGCCGCCGATTTTCGTGGCGTTGCTCTTGGTGTGACTCTTGCCTTTGGCGAAATAGGCGTGGGTCGCCACTGGGACCATCCGCCCGTTGACCTGCACACCGGTAAGGCGCAGGGTAAGCTCTCCGGGAGCGTGCAGGCGTCCGCTAGATTTCACGGCGGTCACCTTGCCTCTCACCGGAGCGCCGGTGCGGGCCAGAGTTTTGCCGTTCACCACGAGCGGGCGAGCCAGAGTCGCATCAAAGCGGTCACCAGCATTCGCCGTTTCCGAACTGATCTCGGATACGGCGCGTACCGTCAGCCTGGTGCCTGCAGGGATGGTTTGCGCTATTGCGGCCAGCGCCAGCAATAAAATTACAGAAAAGATTTTCAGTGATTTCCCCAGCATGAATCCTCCTTCAGGATTGTGACCCGTGGCGCTATTATGCGGTGACCAGATGAGGATCGCCAACAACAGAAATTCACCTGCGCTGCTGCCCCTTGCCCGCGAGTTCTACATCCGCGATCCTCGCGCGGTTAGTCGCGACCTCTTGGGTAAGGTGCTGGTGCGGCGGCAGCAGCGAAAAAGATTGGTTGCGCGCATCGTGGAGGTGGAAGCCTATCTGGGCCGGAACGATCCCGCCTCCCATTCCGCCAGCGGGCGCACCGACCGCAACTTCGTTCTCTTCGGCCCGCCGGGCCACACCTATGTTTATTTCATCTACGGCAATCACTACCTTTTCAATGTCTCCTGCCACCCCGACGGAGAGGCGGGAGGAGTGCTGTTCCGGGCTCTGGAACCGATCTCTGGAATCGAAGAGATGGCGCTTGGGCGGGATATCGAGATGGATGGAAGCGGCGATCTGCGAAAGCTGACCAGCGGCCCCGGACGCCTGGCAGAGGCTTTCGGTATTACCCGGGAGCGCGACAATGGAAAAGACCTTACCAGTCCGAAGTCCGATCTGTTTATTGCGGACGATGGCGTCCGGCCGAAACGCATCGTAGTTACGCCGCGGATTGGAATCACTAAAGCGGCAGACCATCCGCTGCGCTACATCATCGCCGGAAACAGATTCGTGTCCAAGTAGGGCACGAACCACGCAGGAGCGGGTGCCTCATCCGCCCTGCCGGGCGAAGCCCGGCGGGTTCGGTTTTCCCGAATGAAGATCAGGCGAGCTGCGCTCGCCCACCCGGACGGGGGCGTCCGGGCCTACGTGGCCTGTGGCGGCTACGTGGCCTGGGGTGGCAGTACGATGTTGTCGATCAGCCGGGCTTTGCCTACGAACGCCGCTACTGCCACCAGCGCACCGCAGGAGACTTCATCGACGGGATCGAGCGTCTCGGGATCCACAATCTCGAAGTAGTCGAGGCGCGCGGAAGGCTCTTGTCCCAGGCGCTGCTTTCCGGCTTCGACCAGCACCCGCGCTTTTCGCTCGCCATGATCGAATCGCTCTTTGACCGCATCGAGCGAAGCATGTAACGCCAGCGCCGACTTTCGCTGCTCGGGGTCGAGATAGGCATTGCGCGAACTCATGGCCAGGCCGTCCGGTTCCCGCACGATTGGACAGACTACAACCTGCAGCGGAATATTCAGATCCCGCACCATGCGCGAAATGATGGTTGACTGGGCGGCGTCTTTTTGACCGAAGAAGGCCCGGCCTGGTTGCACAATGTTGAAAAGCTTTGCCACCACGGTGGTGACTCCGCGAAAGTGTCCGGGACGCGAAGCGCCGCAAAGCTTGTCGCTAAGGCCCTCGACCGTGACGTAGGTGACAGCGTCCGCCGGATACATCTCTTCCACGCTGGGAGCAAAGATCAAATCTACATGTTCTTTTTCGAGTAGCTCACTATCGCGCTGAAGATTGCGGGGGTATTTGGCCAGATCTTCACTGGGGCCGAACTGAAGCGGATTCACGAAGATTGACGCGACGACAACGTCGCACTGGGCCCGGGCTGCACGTATCAGCGAGAAGTGCCCTTCATGGAGGGCTCCCATGGTAGGGACCAGGCCAATCGTCCTGCCATCGTGGCGTGCGCTTGCACATGCGTTACGAATCTCGGCGATGGTGCGGCAAATTTTCATTGGCGGCGGGAGCCCGCGTCAGGCGGAGGGGATCCAGTTAATGACTACGTGCAGGCTTTCCAGAGTGCCGGCGACGACTGCCCGATTCTTTCGAATCCTCGCCTCCCCGTCGGCGGAACCCTTGACTCCATTTTCCGTGACCGCGACGATGCGACCGTAGGGCCAGGCCGAGGTTGGCAGGTCGCCCAGGGTACGAGTCAATTCTTCGGGCTTCAAAATGCGCTCGAGATGATCGTCCGGATCAAGCAGGGCCACACCGTCTTCCCGAATAATCAGGTAGGGATTGCGCCAGCCCTTTTTGGCATCCGGGCTGCGATACTTTTCCGGAACGGCTTGCGGGATGGACCTAATATGAGCCGATGCGCTGGCTTCAAGCGCGGCAGCATCGGGCGTCTTCGGACCGGAGCAGGAAACCAACAGCGCGACGGCTGCTGCGAGCATTACCAGGCGCGAGGGTCTCATCAAGCGGTTAGCGCCTCATCGCCCGTTTGCGCTCCAGCACGGTATCGAGCGCCGCACGCGTTTCTTTTGGCAAGTGGTACGACTCGTCGTTTGAGGGATACCGCCGCGCGCTAACATCGGACGAGAAGGCCTGCACCGCACCCGTAATCGACGCCGCCCCATCGGCGTAACAGCGGACGAACTTTGCGGGATGGCCGAATGCAAGATTCAGAAGATCGTGAAATACGAGCACCTGGCCATCGCAATCCGGTCCAGCGCCGATCCCGATGGTCGGAGTTTTGACCTCCGCCGTAATCATGGCAGCGACTTCGCGCGGGATGCCTTCGAGAACGAGGAAAGCCACTCCGGCGCGATCAAGCGCAACGGCGTCGCGCATGAGTTGTTCGATCCCGGTCAGGTCTTTGCCCTGCACCTTGTATCCGCCCATCACATTCACCGACTGCGGCGTGAGACCAATGTGCCCTGCAACCGGAATTTCCGCGTCGATAATGCGGTGAATCAGATCGGCACGTTTTTCGCCGCCTTCGATTTTCACTACTTCCGCTCCCGCCTCCTTAACAAAACGGGCAGCGTTGTGGATGGCTTCCGTGAAGTCGGCCTGGTAGGAGCCGAAGGGCATATCTCCCACCAGCAGGGCATGCTTCACGCCGCGATGTGCGGCACGGGTGTGGTGCAGCATCTCCTCCAGCGTGACTGAGAGAGTGTTCGCATAACCCAGGACGGTCTGGGCCAGGGAATCGCCGACCAGAACAATGTCGATGCCGGCTTCATCCACCAGGCGCGCGGTGGAATAGTCGTACGCGGTCAGGCAGGTGATGGGTTCGTGGTGGTGTTTCTTTTCGCGGAGAGAAGTGACGGTAACTTTGCGGCAAGGTTCGCCAATTGGAACCAGACTCACGATGTCCTCCAGTGCCCCTCCGCAAACCGGGCGGATAGAGCCTGACCACATCTTGGGTGCTACGAAAAGGATTGTAGCCGCAAACGGTGCGCAGGTCGATAGAGCGTTTTCGCCACCACGGCCGACGTAGGGGCGGGTGCCCCACCCGCCCCAGCCGAACAAAGCTCGGATTTTCTGCGAGTTACGGTAAGGTCCCTACCACGTGTAAGACGTTTCCTTAGCGTCTTACTACATGGTAAGATACAGCACATGGCAGCTTATCGTACCGTCGTCAGTTCCAAAGGTCAGGTAGTCATTCCGGCCGAGCTGCGTGAACGCCTCAGCTTGGAGAAGGGCACCCCAGCCACTTGGCACGAAGAAGGTGGGCGGCTAGTTCTGACGCCCATGACCGAGCGGCGCCTGGACGAGATCATGGGTTTCCTCAAGCCCGCACCGGGCGAGCCGTCGGTCTTCGAGGCGTCTTTCGAAGAGCGTGAGCGTGAGCGTAGGAGAGAGAAATAGTGTCGCCCGGATTTCGCACAAGCACCCGGCGATATGTTCTCGATGCCAATGCTCTGATCGGTTTCTTTGAAGGACGGCAAGGTGTTTCAGGGAAAGTAAGCCGCTTACTCACGGACGCCTTGCGACACGACCTGCCCTTGCTGATGTCGGCCGTCAATTGGGGCGAAGTCTTCTACATGGAGTGGCGATATCGCGGCGAAGCGAAGGCCAGGGAAGCAGAAGTGATCGTGCAGGAAATGCCAATTGCCGTCATCGCGGTGGATCGAGAAAGAGCCACGCGAGCGAGCGCACTGAAACAAACACACGGCCTCGGATATGCCGACGCCTTTGCCGCCGAACTGGCCATTGAGCGCGGAGCCTGGCTGGTCACGGCCGATCCTGAATTTTCGAAGGTCGGGAAGGGGCTGCTGGTTTACTCCTTACCGAGACACGAGAAGTAGGGGGGGCGGAGGTAGATCTAGGCCGACGCTGCTTCCTGGCTCCCCAGCGGCAGAAAATACTGCGTTCCCTTGATGGGCGCTGAAACCTTTCGCAGCAACTCCTGCAAATCCTGGTTGCGTTCCACGAAGTCGATCTCGGAAGTATTCACGATCAGCAGGTCGGATGATGTGTAATGGAAGAAAAAGTGTTCGTAGGCCTTGATCACTTCTTCGAGATAATCCTCGTTGATCGCTTTTTCTCCCGGCGCGTTTTTCTTTTTCAGGCGCTTCTTGAGCACTTCAGGCGTGGCTTGCAGGTAGATGACGAGGTCAGGGGTGGGCAGCTGCTCGCGAAAATACTTGTAGTAACGATTGTATGTTTCCAGCTCCTGATCGGTGAGGTTCAGGCAGGCAAAGACCTTGTCTTTCTCGAAGACGAAGTCGGTGACCACGGTTTTTTGCGAGCGCGAACCCGGGTCGAGGGCGCGGAGCTGCTCGAAGCGGCGGATCATGAAGGCGAATTGCGCCTGGAAGCCGGCTCCGGGTTCGCCTTTGTAGAAGGCGTTGAGGAAAGGATTGTCCTCAGATTCCATGACTTGCTGGGCGTTCAGACGCTCAGCCAGGATTCGCGCCAGCGTGCTCTTGCCCACTCGTATCGGACCTTCCACTGCAATGTAGCGCGGCAGCTCAAAAAGATTGGCCATGGGTTATAGGTCGGAGGAATTGAAGTTCCTTCGCAGCATATCTCGCCTGACGCTTCGAGGCAATTGTGGAAAGAGTTAACAGCGGAGTCGGATTGCAGATTACAGATGACAGATTACAGATTGATGCCTGGTGATGGATGACTTTGGATTGAGGATGTGGGCAGAGACAACCGCAACCGGATCTGGAATTTAGCCTGCAAACATTTACAATCGCGATCACGCATGTACCGTTACATCGTGCCCGCCGCCGTTGCCGCTGCTGCCTCTTCCATTGGCTACCAGTCCATGGCGCCGACCGGGCAATGGTTTGGCCGGACGTTTTCCGGGCTCGACAATGGACTCGGCAACCGGTCGAAGCAATTGGCGCTGACCTATGATGACGGCCCCAATGATCCGCACACCCTGCGGCTGCTCGAGGTGCTGGCGCGCCAGGATGTTCACGCCACATTTTTTCTGATTGGGCGCTATGTTCAGCAGCGTCCCGACATTGTGCGTGAAGTGGTGAACGCCGGGCACGTCATTGGCAACCATACTTTTACTCATCCCCTGCTGACCTTCAAGCGAGCCGGCGAGCTGACGAAGGAACTGGAAGATTGCGAACGTGCTTTGCACGATGCCGTTGGGGAGCATTCCAATCTCTTTCGTCCTCCCTTTGGTGGGCGGCGTCCCGCGGTGTTGCGCATCGCGCGACAGATGGGACTCGAACCCATCATGTGGAATGTGACGGGCTACGATTGGGATGCGACCTCCGCCGAACTGATTGAGCGCAAGGTGTCCAGCCAGGTGCGCGGAGGGAATGTGATTCTGCTGCATGACGGCGGACACCGGGAGTTTGGAGCGGATCGATCATTTACGGTCACAGCTACCGACCGGTTGATTTCGCGGTACAAGGCCGAGGGTTATGAGTTTGTGACGATTCCCGGAATGATGCAGAACCCGGATGTCAGTTCTTAGTTCTCGGTTCTCAGTTCTCGGTTCTCAGTGCTTGCTTTGCAGCGGCGATGGTCTGGTGGACGTCTTTTTCGGTGTGGGCTGCGCTGAGGAATGCCGCTTCAAACTGGGAGGGAGGCAGGTACACGCCTCTATCCAGCATCGCGCGGAAGAATCGGGCGAAGGCTTTGGTGTCGCACCTGGACGCAGAAGCCCAATCGGTTACCGGGCCCTCGGTAAAGAACCAGGTGAACATGGAGCCGGCGCGGTTGCAACAGAGCGCTACGCCTGCTTCCCGGGCGGCGGCCATGACGCCCTCGACCAGTTGCGCGCTTCGAAGTTCCAGGCCGGTGTAGAGGGTGCTCTTGTGGCTGCGCAGGTAGCGCAGAGTGGCGAGGCCGGCAGCCATGGCGAGGGGATTTCCGGAAAGCGTCCCGGCCTGATACATGGGGCCAAGGGGAGCGACCATATCCATGATTTCGGCCGGCCCGCCGTACGCGCCTACGGGCAGGCCGCCGCCAATAATCTTTCCAAATGTGGTGAGGTCCGGCAGAATTCCGTAGCGTTCCTGGGCTCCGCCGAAAGCCAGGCGAAAACCAGTCATCACTTCGTCAAAAATGAGCAGCGACCGATGGCGGTCCGTGATTTCGCGTAACGCGTCGAGATACATGGGAGCGGGCAGAACGCATCCCATGTTACCGACGACCGGTTCGACGATCACGCAAGCAATCTGTTGAGGGAATTTCCTGAAGGCAGCTTCCAGCGCGTCCGTGTCATTAAAAGGAAGGGCCAGGGTCAGCTGGGTGAATTCTTCGGGCACGCCCGCGGAGCCCGGAATTCCCAGCGTGGCGACTCCCGAGCCGGCTTTCACCAGCAAGGCATCGGCGTGGCCGTGGTAGCAGCCTTCGAACTTCACGATATATTTCCGCTTCGTGTAGGCGCGGGCCAGGCGAATGGCCGACATGGTGGCTTCCGTGCCCGAATTGACGAAGCGAATTTTTTCGACATGCGGGAAGGCCGAGATGACGATTTCGGCCAGATCGGCTTCTGCGGCGATCGAGGCTCCAAAACTTGTGCCGTGCCGGGCGGCGGCGGCGATGGCTTCAGGCACTCCCGGCGGAGCGTGGCCGAGGATTAAGGGTCCCCATGATCCGACATAGTCGATGTACTTATTTTCGTCAGCGTCCCACAGATGAGAACCCTGGCCCCGGATCATGAAAGGAGGGTCGCCTCCAACCGAGCCGAAAGCGCGCACCGGAGAATTAACGCCGCCGGGAATCATCTGTTCGGCGCGTTTCTGCAATTTCCGCGATGCTTCGAGTTGGCGGGTCATGATGCTGTGGTTTGAGCTCCATCAATATAGCGAAGGCCAGTGCATGAGGCTAGCTCTGGGTGTTCAGGAGGACTATTTGCAATAATCATTTTGCGACAATCATTTTAGGACAATCATGCCGCCGGGTTCATGAAGACCCAGCCAGGGCTGTAAGGAGACCGAGATGAAGCTTTTCGGAAATTTTGCAGTGGTGATGCTTTGCGCAGCTCTCGCCATACCTGCCTGGGGACAGAAGACCGCCGCGCCTGGACTTGCCCAGCTGGAAAAAATGACGGCGCGCTTCGCGCCTACGCCGTTGCGGGTGGATGTTTCCAGGCTGTCCGACGGCGACCGCCAGGCTTTGGTCAAACTGATCGAGGCTGGGAGGATCATGGATGAAGTTTTCCTGATCCAGTACTGGAGCGGCAACCCGGCACTGTATTCACGGCTGCAGAAAGATGCCACGCCGCTGGGGAAAGCCCGCTTGCAGTATTTCTGGATCAATAAAGGGCCGTGGTCTGTACTCGACAATTTCGACGCTTTTATTCCGGGCGTGCCTCCTGAAAAACTTAAGGGCGCGAATTTTTATCCCGAGAACATGACCACGCCGGAGTTTGAAACCTGGGCCGCCTCCTTGCCGGCGGAAGAGCAGCAACAAGCAAAAGGCTTTTTCACCGTGATTCGCTGGAAGCCAGGCTCCGCTTCTAAGGCGCGTGAACTGACGGCCATCCCCTATAGCGAAGAGTACAAAGACGGGCTCTCGCGGGCCGCAAACCTTCTGAAAGAAGCGGCGAGCCTGACTGACAATGGCACGCTAAAGAATTTTCTCAATCTCCGGGCGGATGCGTTTCTCTCCAACGATTACTACGCCAGCGATCTGGCCTGGATGGATCTGGACGCGCCCATCGACATCACCATCGGTCCTTACGAAACCTATAACGACGAACTTTTTGGCTACAAGGCTGCCTTCGAGACTTTCCTGAACTTGCGGGACGACGAAGAGAGCACGAAGTTTTCCGCGCTCAGCTCCCACCTGCAGGAGATTGAAGACAATCTGCCCATGGATCCGCAGTACCGCAACCCCAGGCTGGGGGCGGCCGCACCCATCCGCGTGGTCAATGAGATTCTGTGCGCCGGTGACGGCAATAAGGGCGTGGCAACCGCCGCCTACAACCTGCCCAACGACGAACGTGTCGTCCACCAGAAGGGCAGCAAGCGGGTGATGCTCAAGAACGTGCAGGAGGCCAAGTTCCGCAGCGTGCTGCTTCCGATTGCGCGAAAAACATTGCCCGCGGACGCGCGGGACGTGAATTTCGAATCATTCTTTACGCACATCGTGGCCCACGAACTGATGCACGGACTGGGTCCGCACCAAATCAAGGTGGATGGACGCGATACCACACCGCGTGCGGAACTTAAAGAGCTGTACAGCGCCATCGAAGAAGCCAAAGCCGATATCACCGGCCTCTTCGCTCTGCAATACATGATGGACCATGCGCAAGAGATGAAATTAGATAGCGTTCTGCCGTCCGACCAGGCGGCGCAACGCCAGCTCTACACCACTTATCTGGCTTCCATGTTTCGCACCCTGCGCTTCGGGCTGAACGATGCTCACGGCAAGGGCATGGCGATCCAGTTCAACTACCTCATGGATCGAGGCGCCTTCACGCAGCGTGCCGATCACACTTTTGCGCTCGACCTGGAGAAATTCAAGCGAGGAGTTGCCGATCTTGACCACGAGCTGCTCACTCTCGAAGCCCAGGGCGATTACGCGGGCGCGAAGAAGCTGCAGGACGAATTGGGAGTGGTGCGCCCGGCATTGCAGAGCTCGCTCGATACCCTGCGGCAGATTCCAACGGATATTGAGCCGATATTCGTGACGGCCAACGAGCTGGCGTCGCCGAAGCCCGCCGGGGGAAAGACGAAGTGATCCGGCTCGAGAGCTGGAGTTCCCGTTTAGACCATCAGTTCAGAACGGAACATTGGTACCTTCAAAGGTAATACTAAGAATAGAAATTTCTGGCTAGCATGGAGCTATGCTTGACAAGCCGGAACTGGTAGGTGGACTTCAGGTGGGACTGGCGGCTTCTGGTGAATGCTCGCTTTGCCACGAAGTGATTGTCGTCAAGGGAGAAAGCAGCCGGCCCGAAGAATTGAGCCACAAACTGAAGCAGGCATTTGCGGAGCACGCTCGGGCGGAATCGGGTTATCGAGAAAACCGATAAGGCAAAACGGCAATTTGGATTGACAGCAGGCGGGGACGCCGATAACCTGTCAGACACGGATCAGGCTGCAATTCAATGAATCGTTTCGCCCACATCGCGAGCCGTGCTGCACAGGAGGTGCGAGTGTGCGTACTCGCCCTTAGCGTGGCCATTCCTGGCCTGGTGCTTGCACCTCAAAATAGCGGCGGATGATTTAGCGACAAAGAGATCAGCAAGAGCCATCATCCACCGCATCGGATGATGGCTTTTTTGTTTCTGAAAATGGCCGGCGGGGCCGCGGAGGAACACTTGGCTCAGAGAGAGCGCGTTACCATATTCGACACTACCTTGCGCGATGGAGAACAGTCTCCGGGCTGCAGCATGAATGTAGCTGAAAAGGTGCGCATGGCCCACCAGCTGGATCGCCTGGGCGTGGACATCATCGAGGCGGGGTTTCCCATCGCATCGGAAGGGGACTTTGAGGCGGTTCGAGTCCTGGCGCGTGAAATTCGCCGGCCTGTAATCGCTGCACTGGCGCGCAGTTGTCCAGGCGATATCGAACGCGCCTGGCGAGCCCTGGAAGGCGCCTCCCGCCCCCGTATCCATACCTTTCTGGCCACCTCCGATATACACCTGAAGCACAAGCTCAAGATTTCACAGCAGCAGTGTCTGGAACAGGCGCGAGACGGTGTAAAGCTGGCCCGATCGTTGTGCAAAGACGTACAGTTTTCGGCCGAGGATGCCAGCCGCACCGACATCAAGTTCCTGTGCGAGGTGCTGGAGGCGGTGATCGAGGCGGGCGCGACGACTTTGAACATTCCGGATACGGTCGGCTTCAGTGTTCCCCACGAGTTTGCCGGCCTGATCGAGACTCTGCGCCGGCGGGTTCGAGGTATCGATGGCGTGACCATTTCAGTGCACTGCCACGATGATCTGGGACTTTCCGTGGCCAATTCGCTGGCCGCGATCGGCGCAGGCGCGCGGCAGGTGGAATGCACGGTGAATGGCATTGGCGAACGGGCGGGAAATACTTCCTTGGAAGAGCTGGTCATGGTGATGCGGGTGCGGGCGGAGCATTATCCGTATGAGACGGCTGCCGTGGCCGAACAGCTGTATCCGTCCAGCCTGCTTCTGTCTGAAATTACTGGAGTGTATGTTCAGCCGCACAAGGCCATCGTGGGGCGAAATGCGTTCGCTCATGAAGCCGGCATTCACCAGGATGGAATGATCAAGGATCCGTCGACTTATGAGATCATAGCGCCTCAGTCGGTGGGCGCTCCCCGCAACTCCCTGGTACTGGGCAAGCACTCGGGCCGGAATGCGCTGCGGGTGCGATACGAGCAGCTTGGGTTCGCTTTCGAGCGGGCCCAGCTCGATGATGTGTATCGCCGCTTTGTGGCTTTGGCCGACAAGATCAAGACCGTCGAAGATGGACATCTGCTCGAGCTGGTGCGCGATGTGCCCAGCCGCACTGCCACCCTGCCCGATAGCGCAGGCAAGACAGCGTCCACATGGATGGCGGCGGTGAGCAAAGAAGATGTTCATGCGCAGCATCTCGATGGGATCAGCGCGAAAGAAAAAGCCCATGCCGCCCACGCAGGCCACGAAGGCGAACAGGAAGATTATTTATGGGGCGTATGAGCGGCAATAGCCATGTGAGGACAGCCGTAGTCGCCACAGACCATGTAGGGACGGCCGCCCTCGGCTGTCCAGTCGAGCGAAGCTCGACATGAGTTTTGCCAGTGACACACTTTGCCGAGCTACTCTCGGCCGGACAGCCGAGGGCGGCTGTTCCTACGTGGTCTGTGGCGAACGCGGCTTCGCAATAACGACTTACTAAGGATTGCAGACAGAGGACCAGGTTCATGACAAAAACGGGTGCACAGATTCTTTGGGAATGCCTGGAGCGCGAGGGCGTAAAGCACGTCTTCGGTTATCCCGGCGGGGCCATTCTTCCGGCGTATGACGCCTTGAAGCACAGCGACATTCACCATATCCTGGTGCGCCACGAGCAGGGCGCAACCCACATGGCGGATGGCTATGCCCGCGCCAGCGGGGACGTTGGAGTGGCGGTCGCGACCTCCGGCCCCGGCGCCACCAATATGGTTACGGGGATCGCGACGGCGATGCTCGATTCCTCCCCGATTGTCTGCATTACCGGGCAGGTGGGCAGCAAGCTGATCGGGTCGGACGCATTCCAGGAAACCGACATCACCGGCATCACCCTGCCCATCACCAAGCACAATTACCTGGTCACTCACGCCGACCAGCTCGCGCGTGTTTTGCGTGAAGCTTTTTATGTGGCCCGTTCGGGCCGGCCTGGTCCGGTACTCGTCGATATCACCAAGGACGCGCAACAGTCCTCATGCGAGTTCGATTGGGAAGCTGCCCGGCCGCAACTGCCAGGCTATCGTCCCGATCTTTCTCCTGAGGAAGGTGAGTACGCGCAGGCGCTGGAGTTGATTCACAACGCCAAGCGGCCTCTGATCCTGGCGGGACACGGCATTATCGTCTCCGGCGCCATGGCGGAAGTTTTGACCCTGGCCGAGAAAGCCGGCATTCCCGTGGCCCTGACGCTCCTGGGGTTGGGAGCGTTCCCGGCTTCGCACCCGCTGAATCTCGGCATGATGGGTATGCATGGCGAAGCCTGGGTCAATCACGCCATTCAGGAAGCCGATCTGCTGCTGGCTCTGGGCATGCGCTTCGACGATCGCGTGACCGGCAACCTAAAGACGTACGCGCAGGATGCCAAGAAGATCCACATTGAGATCGATCCGGCCGAGATCAACAAGAACGTCAAGGTGGACGTTGCGCTGGTCGGAGATTTGCGGGAAGTACTCAAGGAGTTGCTGCCGCGAGTCGAGTCGGTGGACCATACCGAGTGGCTGGATTCGATTGATAAGCTGAAGGGCGATTCCGCGGTGAGAGACGTCCAGAAACTTCCCGACAACGGGCATCTGTACGCGGCGCATGTCATCAACGATCTGTGGCGCGAAACCCGCAACAGCAACACCGTGGTGGTGACCGACGTCGGCCAGCACCAGATGTGGGAGGCGCAATACTTCAAGCATGAAAAACCGCGGTCGCTGATTACTTCAGGAGGCCTGGGAACCATGGGCTTTGCCTTGCCGGCTGCGATTGGGGCGAAAGTAGCGCGGCCGGAGGCTGAAGTCTGGGTCATCGTCGGGGATGGCGGCTTCCAGATGACGATGTCGGAGCTCGCCACCATTCAGCAGGAAAAACTGAAAATCAACATTGCGATCATCAACAACGGATTTCTCGGCATGGTGCGCCAGTGGCAGGAATTTTTCTACGAACGCAACTACGAAGCCACGCCGCTGCTGAATCCGAACTTTGTGAAACTGGCGGAAGCGTACGGCATCCGCAGTATGGCGGTGACCGAGCGCTCGCAGGTGCTGCCAGCGGTGCGCGCGGCGCGCGATCATGACGGGCCGGTGCTGCTCGACTTCAAAGTGGAGCAGGAAGACACGGTTTACCCGATGGTCGCAGCGGGTGCGTCTTTGAATGACATGATCCGGCGGCCGAGTCCCATAGTCGAAACCGCGACAGACGAATAGGGCAAAAATGCTGAATATATTTGTTGTGTACGTCGAAAATAAGCCGGGCGTGCTGACTCGGGTGGCGTCGCTGTTCCGCCGCCGCGCCTTCAATATCGATTCGCTGACCGTCGGGCGCACGGAAAAACCGGAAGTCTCGCGCATGACCATCACGGTCGATACCAATCCGGACCAGGCCAAACGCATCGAAGCCAATCTCTATAACCTGGTGAACGTGCTGCTGGTTGAAAACATTACTCACGAGCCGGCGATTGCGCGCGATCTGGCGATGATCAAGGTGGCCGCCACCCACGAAGCCCGTTCGCATGTGCTCGAACTGGCCAGCGTGTTCCGGGCCCGCGTGGTGGACGTTGCGCCGGAATCGCTGACCATTGAAATCACCGGCGGCGAAGACAAGATCGACGGCTTGCTGGAAGTGTTGCGGCCCTACGGCGTCGTGGAAATGGTACGCACCGGAATCGTTGCCATGCGGCGCGGCACGACTTCGGCTTCGGCAAACCCAGCGCAGTCCAAGACGCCTGAAGTTGTGGCCGACGAAGGCGTGTCGTACTCGGTGTAGTCAGGCGCTTACAACTGGCTTGTCATCCCGAGCGAAGCGAAGTGGAGGGATCTGCTTCTCAATGGAAGCCGCGTCCTTCCGATTGCCGCATGAGATCAGTCGCAGTTCAGTAAGATCAACCCGCAATTTTTTCCATCGAAAGGAACAACCATGTCAAAGATGTACCACGAGAAGGATGCCGACATCGCACTCATCCAGGGGAAGAAAGTTGCCATCATCGGCTACGGCTCCCAGGGTCACGCCCACGCTCTCAGCCTGAAGGACAGCGGGGTGGACGTGCGAGTGGGATTGCCGGCCAGCAGCGAATCGCGCGCCAAGGCCAAAGCCAGCGGCCTCACCGTCGGCACCCCAGCCGAGGTATCAGCCTGGGCTGACGTGATCATGGTGCTGGTGCCGGACACGGTTGCGAGTGACGTCTACAAAAAAGAAATCGCCCCGAATCTGACTGCGGGAAAGACGCTGATGTTCGCCCACGGATTCAACATACGTTTCGGGACTATCACGCCTCCAGCCAACGTCGATGTTTCGATGATCGCTCCCAAGGCGCCCGGGCACCGGGTGCGCGAAGTGTTCGTGGAAGGCGGAGGCACGCCCGCGCTTGTGGCCATCCACCAGGATGCTACCGGCAAGGCGAAACAGCTCGCGCTCTCCTACGGCAAAGCCATTGGAGCGACTCGCGCGGGCGTAATCGAAACCACCTTCGCCGAGGAAACTGAAACCGACCTCTTCGGGGAGCAGACAGTTTTGTGTGGCGGCGTGAGCGCCCTGCTTAAGGCGGGATTCGAAACCCTGGTCGAAGCCGGCTACCAGCCCGAGATCGCATACTTTGAATGCCTGCACGAACTGAAGCTTATCGTGGACTTGATCTATCGCGGCGGCCTCAACTACATGCGCTACTCCATCAGCGACACGGCTGAATATGGCGATTACACCGCCGGACCGCGCATCGTTACCGAGCAGACCCGCGAGACCATGCGGCAGTTGTTGCGCGAGATCAAAGATGGATCTTTCGCCAAACAATGGATCAAGGAAAACGAGACCGGCCGAGATTGGTTTGAGGGCGTCCGCGAGAAGGAACAGCAGCAGAAGATTGAAAAAGTTGGGGAAGAATTGCGGGCGATGATGACCTTCCTCGACCCCGTCACCGTAAAGCAAACCAGCAAGCGTACCAAAGTGCCGGCGTAGATTTTGTAGCGCCGATTTTCGTAGCGCAGACTTCGAGGCGGCTGTGGTGGCGGGCGTGCCGCCCGCCACACCGAGGGCGGGACGCCCTCGGGACAGCCGCCGGACGCTACAACAGATTGACCGAAGTAACTCTCAGCATATCGCCTTCGACCTCTCCGCTTACATTCACCCGCAGATGATCTTTCTTGTCGGACGCTTTCAGCGCTTGCTTGATGCTCGCGTTTCCCGGCGCATCGAACTTAAGGAACTGGTTGTCCTTGGTCACGATGCCAAAGCCGCTGGCTTCACACTTTAGCGCGCAAGCGCGGGTGTGGGAGTCAGGATCGGCAGCCGCCTTTTTTGAGCAGTTGACGTCCACCACCGGCACATTGTCGTAGGTCTCGGCGCTGGCCAGCAGCGGCATCGCGCAAAGCCCCAGCAGTACAAACCACGAAGCTAGTTTCTTCACAGTATTCTCCTGTATTTTATTTTTAATTCCGCTTACCGCGTGGCCGCAAGCTTCGGGCTGGCCACTCCCGAAATCGCTTCAGTCACGATCGCTTTTCCTTCACGCACTGTGGTGAGTTGGGAGAGGGCGAATCCGCCGATCGCAATCTCCACATCACGCATGGCCAGGTCATAGAACATGCCCGTAGTCAGCAGATTCACCGCGATCCCCAGCAGCCAGACCGTAACCAGATAGCTGCCGAGTTTGGTCCATCGACTAAGCACAATGAGCCCGGCAATAATTTCGACAACTCCCACAATGTGCATGAAAGTGGTCGCACTGACCGGCAAAACCTTTGTGACCATGGGGCTGAGATACATTCCCCAGTCGGTCAGCTTATTGAAATATTTGTCGATGCCGGTGATGATGGGTCCCACTCCCAGTCCGATTCTCAGCGCCCACCAGCTGACGTTGAGGCGTTCATCAAAATCTCTCATGGTTGCCTCCTGCCTAAGAGAGTTGTGAAGCCGCAATTGGTTACAGGATCCAGCCGCGACACTCCCGCAAAAAATTCTTTTACCGCAAAGGCCGCCAGAACTCCGCAAAGGAAGCGTTTGTAACTTTTTCAGGGTGGGCCGCTCTATCATGGATAGAGCGTGGCAACCATGATGAGCGTGGAGAGGACGAGTTCCGAAGCCAGCAGTGACGAGGAAATCGTCAATCGAGTAAAAGCCGGCGATACCGCCTTGTACGAAATCATCATGCGGCGGTACAACCAGCGGCTTTACCGCGTGGCCCGGGCCATCCTGCACGACGATGCCGAAGCCGAAGACGTGATGCAGGATGCCTACGTGCGGGCGTACCAGCATCTCGACCAGTTTGAAGGGCGCGCCGCTTTCTCCACGTGGCTGACGCGTATTGCGGTTCATGAAGCGCTGAGCCGTCTGCGCTCGCGCCAGCGTAACCAGCAACTGGATGAGACAGGGCCAGAGGGAGAACCTTATATGAATGTCGTCGAGACCTCGCCCAGCCCGGAGCAAAACGCGTCTCGTGCAGAAGTCGGTGAGCTTCTGGAGGATGCCGTGCTGGGGCTTCCGGAACATTACCGGGCGGTAATCATGCTGCGCGATGTTGAAGGATTGAGCACGGCGGAAACCGCCGCCGCTCTCGATCTCACCGAGGAGAATGTGAAAGTCCGCCTGCATCGGGGCCGCGCCATGGCGCGGGGCTGGATTGTTCAGAGAGTCGGAGCGAATGCCAAAGATGCGTTCCCATTTATGGGCATTCGATGCGACCGAGTTGTAAAAGGCGTGCTGCGGCGGCTGGCTGAGCTCAGCGGCAACTCTCCGCCGGTTCAATAAATCCTGCATAAGAAAAACGCCAAATAGCCTGCTCGTCTTGACAACCTGGAGGCTTTCGTCCAAAATCTCTAACAGCGAACAAAAGGCGAAAGTGCTCCCTTCAGCCAGGGGCGATGTTTATTGAACTTCATTCCCGTTCGGCGTTCAGCTTTCTCGAAGGCGCCTCCCTGCCCGAGGACCTGATTGCCACATGCAAGCAGATGAATATGCCGGCTATGGCGCTGCTCGACCGCGACGGCGTCTATGGTGCGCCTCGTTTTTACATGGCGGCCAGGAAGGCGGGGATCAAGGCGCATCCGGGAGCGGAGGTGACCGGTGACATTTCATATTTCAGATTGAAGAATGCAGATTGGAACCCGGAAAAACCTCGACCCATCGGCAATCTAAAATCTGCAGTCTGCAATTCTTTTCGTCTTCCTCTTCTGGTTTCTTCCCGCGCCGGTTATCAGAACCTCTGCCGCCTGATCACAAAAATGAAGCTGCGGGCACAGAAGGGCGAAGGCGCTGTGCGCAGGGAAGAATTGCAGGAGCATGCCGCCGGGCTTATTTGCATGACTGGCGGCGATGACGGCCCGCTGGCCGCCGCGCTGGCCCAGGGCGGCATGGAAGAGGCGCGGCATGTGGTGAAATGCCTGACCGACATCTTTGGCGGCGGCAATGTCTATGTGGAATTGCAGCGTCATTTTCATCGTCAGCAGGAGGCGCGCAACCGTGCCGCCATGGAAATTGCCCGCTCGCTCAAGCTTCCGCTGCTGGCGACGAATGGTGTGTATTATGCGACTCCCCGGGAGCGAGAGCTGTGTGACGTCTTCACCGCCATTCGCAATCACTGCACGCTGGCCGCTGCCGGGCGCCTGCTGGCGCGCAACTCCGAGCGTCACCTGAAATCACCGCAACAGATGCAGCAAATGTTCGCCGATCTGCCGGAGGCCCTGGCGAATACGGTGGAGCTGTCATCCCGGCTCGATTTCACGCTCGAAGCTTTGGGCTATGAATTCCCCAGATATCCGGTGCCGAAAGGCGAGAGCATGATGTCTTTCCTGCGCGAGCGCACCCGGGAAGGTTTCCAGCAGCGTTATGGTCGGGCCGGTCTGGACATGCAAGGCCGCGCCCGCAGCCAGATTGAGCGGGAGCTGGCGCTGATCGGAAAACTTAAGCTGGAAGGCTACTTTCTGATTGTCTGGGACCTGATTCGTTTCTGCCGCGTGGAAAATATTCTGGTGCAGGGGCGGGGCTCGGCCGCCAACAGCGCCGTCTGTTATTCGCTCGGGATTACGGCGGTCGATCCCATTGGCATGGAGCTGCTTTTCGAGCGATTTTTATCCGAGGAGCGGGGTGAGTGGCCCGACATCGATCTTGACCTTCCCAGCGGCGACCAGCGCGAGCGTGTCATTCAATATTTGTACAAACTCTACGGAGAGCGCGGCGCCGCCATGACCGCGAACGTAATCACATATCGCAGCCGCATGGCTTCCCGTGAAATGGGAAAGGCTCTGGGCTTCGATCCCGAGACTTTGGACAAAGTTTCCGCCGCGGTTTCCACCTGGGAATATCGCGACGCTCATGACGCACTCGACCGTCGCTTCCATGATGCCGGACTGGATCTGCGCCATCCCCGCCTGCGCAAATATTTTGAATTATGCGAAGCGGTGCAGGATTTGCCGCGCCACCTGGGGCAGCACTCCGGCGGCATGGTCATCTGCCAGGGACAACTCGATTCGGTGGTTCCGCTCGAGCCCGCATCCATGCCGGGCCGCGTGGTGGTGCAATGGGACAAAGAAGACTGCGCGGACCTGGGCATCATCAAGGTGGACCTGCTGGGCCTGGGCATGATGGCCGTGCTGGAAGATTCCATCGCGCTCATTCGTAATCATTACGGTGAAGAAGTGGATCTTGCCCATTTGCCGGCTGACGATCCCGCGGTTTATTCGACGCTGCAAAAAGCCGACACCATCGGAATGTTTCAGGTGGAAAGCCGGGCCCAGATGTCGTGCCTGCCGCGCCTGCGCCCGAAACGTTTTTATGACATTGTGGTGCAGGTCGCCATCATCCGGCCGGGACCGATTGTGGGGCAGATGGTGAATCCGTTTTTGTTGCGCCGCCAGGGACGCGAGGCGGTGGCGTATCCGCATCCCTCGCTCGAACCGGTATTGAAGCGGACTCTGGGTGTGCCGCTCTTTCAGGAACAGTTATTGCGCATGGCCATGGTGGTCGCCGGATTCAGCGGCGGCGAGGCGGAAGATCTGCGCCGGGCCATGGGATTTAAACGCTCAGAAAAACGCATGAAGGAAATCGAGGCCAAGCTTCGCGCCGGCATGGAACGGAACGGCATTGCGCGCGAAGCACAGGAGCAGATCGTACTTTCGATTACCTCTTTCGCTCTGTACGGGTTTCCCGAGTCCCACGCCGCAAGTTTTGCGCTGATCGCGTATGCCAGCGCCTATTTGAAGTGTCACTACCTGGCTGCATTTACCGCGGCCCTGCTCAATAACCAGCCGATGGGTTTTTACCGTCCGGCCACAATCGTGAGTGACGCGCAGCGGCACGGGCTGAAGATATTTCCGGTCGATGTGGTGGAGTCGGATTGGGACTGTACAGTCGTTGGGAGAACTACCGGCGGGACGCCGGCGCTGCGCATTGGCCTTCGTTATGTGCGCGGGCTGCGGGAAAATGCTGCCCGCGCAATCGTTTGCCAGAGGAACCTGGCACCGTTCAGTTCCATTCACGATCTTATTTATCGCGCTTCGGAATTGCGCAAGGATGAGCTGAATACGCTGGGGGAAATCGGAGCGCTGAATTCCATCGGCACTTCACCACGGAGGCACCGAGACACGGAGAACGACAAGAACGATTTCTGCGCGGCTCCGTGCCTCCATGGTCAGAAACTTCATCGCCGTGACGCGCTCTGGCAGATCGAGCGCTCGGTGCGTCACTCGGGTCCGCTGCTCGATGAACTTTCCGAGCCTGACGCCCGATCTCCGCTTTGCCCCATGGACCCGGAAGAGCGGCTGGTGGCCGATTTCCGCGGCACCGGCCTGACGGTAGGTCCGCATCCAATGGCTTATCACCGCCAGCGCATGGATGCGATTGGAGTTCGCAAAGCCAGCGATCTTGCCGCCATCCCTCATGGCAAATATCTGCGCATTGGAGGATGCGTCATAGCGCGCCAGCGCCCAGGCACCGCCAAAGGTTTTGTATTTCTCAGCCTGGAGGATGAAACCGGAGTCGCCAACGCCATCATCATGCCGGACCTGTTTCAGAAAAACCGGCTATTGCTGAGTTCAGAGCAATTTTTAATGGTGGAGGGGGTCCTGCAGAATCAAGATAACGTTATCTCAGTGAAGGCGCAGCGAGTAACACCGCTTTCCATTACCCAGGCTGAGACCAGCTCTCATGATTTTTATTAAGAGTCGGTAATCGATTACCAAAAGTGTTCCGAGTAAATCAATATTTTCTTGCTTCAGCCTGCTCGAATTCACAGTCATCCGGTTTATGATTTAAGAGTTCAGCCGCTAAATCCATCAGGGCTCCAGGTAGTGGCGTTCAATTTTTATTTGGTTTATTCATCCACCAGGTTCGTTGCTGGAACCTGGTATCTGCAAGGAGTATCCGATTATGGCTCGCGTAAAAACCTCTGATAATGGAACCGTCCGCAGGAAGAAAGTTGCTACCGCTTCTGCCGCAACTTCACCCCAACACAATCACAATTCGCCTGTTACCGATCTGGAATTCGAGATTCGCCGGCGCGCGTACGAGCTTTATGAGCGGCGAGGCTACACCCCGGGTCACGAAGCTGAAGACTGGCTGGTCGCGGAGCAAGAGGTTCTGGCGCGCTACGACCAGCACCAGACCGCCTAGAATATCTGAAATCTATACAGGACTCGCTGGCTCTCAGTCTTGCATCCCTCAGCGGTCGCACGTGTTCAAGACGTCATCCCCAGCGGCTGTCAGGCCGGCCTTGCGCGGATCGCCAGCAATCTTCAGCCTAAGGCATGGCAACTACACGCCGAATCGCCCTGCTGCCGGCGGAAGTCGGGATGGCCAGGTTTTTCGCTCAGGACAGTCGCCAGGCCCTCTCCACGCGGGTAGATTACTGCCCTTCTGAGTGAGTATTTGCCTTTCGCAGGTTGCCTCAGCTCCCTGTTTCTGAAAAAATACTAATTCGGACTCCCCATGTCACAAATTGGCAGTTTTGCGCTTTTGCTCGCGCTGGCACTGAGTGCGTACTCATTTCTCGCGGGAGTATTGGCACTGGCTCGCCCGGGCCCAGGTTCGGAACGGCTGGGCGAAACTGCGCGGCGCGCGGGTATCGCCACCTTTGCGGTGGTATTTCTCGCGGCGCTCATTCTGGTCGTCTCCGCTTTCCAGGATAATTTTTCCATCGCCTACATTTACCACCACAGCAATCGCGAACTCCCGGGACCCTACAAGTTCGCCACCCTGTGGTCGGGGCAGGAAGGTTCGCTGCTTTTCTGGTCTTTGTTGTTGTCGGCTTACGGACTTGTTCTGCGGCTACGGCACAAGACCGACGCCCGGCTTTTTGCCTATGCCTCCGCCATTATTGCCGCGGTACAGATTTTCTTTCTGCTGCTGTTGAACTTCGCCGCACATCCTTTTGCTCTCATGACGGGCGAATTGCCGGCCGACGGCGCCGGTCTTAATCCTCTGCTGCAGTATCCCGAAATGGTGATCCATCCGCCCATGCTGTATCTGGGATATGTTGGCTTCACCGTGCCCTTTGCTTTCGCGCTGGGGGCGTTGATCATGCGCTATCCCGGCGAAAAGTGGATCCACATCACGCGCCGCTGGACCATGGTGACCTGGGCGTTCCTGACTTGTGGAGTGTTTCTCGGTGCGCACTGGGCGTATTCAGTTTTAGGCTGGGGCGGCTACTGGGGATGGGACCCGGTGGAGAATGCATCGCTCATGCCCTGGCTGACCGGCACCGCGTTTCTGCATTCAGTAATGATGCAGGAGAAGCGCGGCATGCTGAAGATGTGGAACATGTGGCTGATCTTTGCCACGTTCTGGCTGGCGATTCTGGGAACGTTTCTTACCCGGAGCGGAATCATCAGCTCGGTGCATGCTTTCGCGCAGTCGTCGATCGGCGGCTGGTTCAAGTGGTTCCTGCTGATCACGTTCGTCACGTTCACTTTTTTCTTTTTCAAGAACAAGTCGCACCTGCGCAGCGAGCACAAGCTGGAGTCGCTGATTTCCCGCGAATCGAGTTTTCTTTTTAACAATTTGCTGCTGCTGCTGGCCTGCTTTACCGTGCTGTGGGGTACGTGGTTCCCGCTGATCTCGGAGTATGTGCAGGGCAACAAAGTGACGGTCGGCCCGCCCTTTTATAACAAAGTGGCGATTCCGGTGGCGCTGCTGTTGCTGCTGCTGACTGCGGTCGGTCCACTGCTGGCGTGGCGCAAGACGTCGTTTGAGAGCTTGCGGCGCAACTTTATGTGGCCCGCTCTGGGCGCACTCGCCGTCGGCATTCTGATGATCGCTTTTGGCGTCAGGCCGTGGCAGGACATTGCGTATTTCTACGCGCTGATGGCGGCTATGCTGTCTGCGCTGGTGATGTGCACCGTGGCCTCAGAATTCATACGCGGCGGCCGCGTGATCTCCCGGCATACCGGACAGAACCTGCTGGCCTCGATGGTGCACCTGTTCCATCGCAACACGCGCCGCTACGGCGGCTACATCGTGCATTTTGGCGTAGCTGTTGTAATCATCGGAATTCTGGGCACGCCTTTCAACCAGGACAAGGAAAAAGAGATGGGCTTTGGCGACCGGATGACCATCGGCCCATACACGCTGGTTTGCGAGTCCTACACGCAGGATGACAATCCGAACTACAGCAACGAGTGGGCCATCATCAATGTGTTCAAGGGCGATCGCAAGATTGAAACCATGTATCCGGAGCGGCGTTTTTACAAAGCCAGCCAGCAGCCGCAGACCCTGCCCAGAATCCGCTCGACCTACAAAGAAGATCTTTACCTGACGTATGAAGGCCTCAATGAGCAGACCGGCCGGCCCATCATCAAAGCGCACCTGAACCCACTGGTGATGTGGATTTGGGTGGGCGTGTTGATCATGATCGGCGGCACGGTGCTGGCCCTGATCCCGAACGCTGTTCCAGTGCGAGTCGCCGCTCCGGCGCGGATCGAACCTGCTCCGGCGGGAGCCGGAGACTGATGCGGGAAGAAGATTTCAGATTGGAACGACCGCTGACGATGACTGCCGGCAGAAAGCATCGCGACGAACACGTAATCTGAAATTGAGAATCTGAAAATCTGAAAAATATGAATCCGCTGCCCCATTCCGTGTCCCGCACCCTTCAGGCAGTTGTGCTCGCGCTGGCGGTGTTCACATTTCTCGGCGCCGGCGACGAGGGTGTGCGCTTCAACAGCGTGGGTCATCGGCTGATGTGCGTGTGCGGATGCAATCAG
Source organism: Terriglobia bacterium (assembly GCA_963814725.1). Classification (GTDB taxonomy): domain Bacteria; phylum Acidobacteriota; class Terriglobia; order Terriglobales; family Acidobacteriaceae; genus JAIQFF01. The sequence goes on along the minus strand of CAWFDY010000005.1, from coordinate 409,055 downwards.
ATACTGCTCGAATGCAATCACGTGGGCTGCACGTATTCCGATCGCATGCGGGGCGAGCTCATGGCTTCGCTTGATCGCGGCGAAAATGACGATCTGACTCTGCAGGACTTTGTGCAGAAATACGGGCCAACAGTTTTGGCTGCGCCGACCGCTACTGGCTTCAATCGCGTGGCATGGATCATGCCATTCCTGGCTCTGGCGCTGGGCTTGCTGGCCACCGCAGTGATTGTTTTGGCGTGGAGAAAAAGACCGGCCCTGGTTGCCCCGGGCGGCGTCCAGCCGGTGAGCGGCGGGGAGCTTGAGCACTTTCGCATCCAGGCAAGAAAGGACACCCAGGTATGACGGTGGCAACCCTGAGTTGCGGCATGGTGACGCTTTGCGTTTTGTTTTACGTCTTTTATCTTCCGGGAAGATTGCACATGGGGCCTGAGAAGACAAGGCTCGCGTATTTGCAGGAGCGCAAAGAAGTGGTCTATGAGAACCTGCGCGATCTGAATTTCGAGCAACAGGCCGGCAAACTTCCGGATAGCGATTACCAGTCGTTGAAAGCTTCGCTGGAGGAGGAAGCGGCCGGCATCCTGGCCGAAATGGCGCGGCTCGAAGCCGGAGCAGCCTCTCTGCACCACAAAAAAGGAGCGAGAGTTTGAAATACTCTCCTAAAGTTCTTTTCGCTTCTCTATTGCTGCTGAGCACCATCGTTTCAGCGCAGACATTAACCGGCACACTGAAAAATGGAACGACCGGGAAGGCAGCTGCCGGCGACGACGTCATATTGATCAAGCTCGCGCAGGGGATGGAAGAAGCGGACCGCACCAAAAGCGACGCCAGCGGCCACTTTACGTTCAAACTGCCGGATGCAGGACCGCATTTGATTCGCGCCGTCCATCAGGGAGTGACGTATCACAGCATGGCGCCTCCGGGGGCGAACTCGGTGGAAGTGCAAGTCTTCGATGTCTCCAAAAAGATCAACGACATCAGTGTCACCGCCGACGTGATGCGTTTTCAGGCTGAAGCGAATCAACTGGAAGGCACACGGCTGTTCGCGGTAAACAATACGTCCAATCCTCCCCGTACCCAGTTGAACGATCATAATTTCGAGTTCTACCTGCCCGACGGGGCGAGAATTGTTGACTCATCCGCCGAGACTGCGGGAGGCCAGCCGCTCAAGACTGATCCGGTTCCGCAGAAGGAAAAGAACCGTTACGCCTTCAACTTTCCGTTGCGCCCCGGTCAGACGCTGTTCCAGGTCGGCTTCGAGCTTCCTTACAGCGGGGAGTTGAGTATTGAACCGAAGGCGCTTTATCCGGCACAGCATTTCGTCGTGATGCTGCCGAAGACGATGCAGTTTTCAGCAAGCCCGAGTGGAGGATTCGAATCCCGCGATAATCCGCGCGAACCGGGAGCCACGGTGCAAGTGGCGTCTAACACCGAGGTCGGCCAGCCGCTTGGGTTCAAGGTTTCAGGTACGGGAACACTGACCGAAGCCCGGGACGACAGCAACGCTCCTGGCGATAACAGCGGCCCGGCAGCGGGGCGCGATTCAAGGCCGGGCGGAGGGTTGGGTCCGCCGATCGATGCTCCCGATCCGCTGGAGAAATATCGCGCCTACATCCTCGGAGGCTTCGCCGTTGTGCTGGTTGCCGGCGCGATCTACATCACGACCCGTTCCCGGACTTTGGATCCCGGCGCGCAAGGCGTCGGAGCTTCCGAGGGATCGCTTGCGACCGTTCCTGCCTCATCTGCATCTCTTGTAGATGTGCCGGGAGATGCGCCGGCGCGAAGGACGGCTTCAGGCCGTTCGGCCTTGCTGCTCGAGGCCCTGAAAGAGGAGTTGTTTCAATTGGAAGTAGAGCACAAGCAAGGCAGCATCGCTCAGCCGGAATATGAGCGAGCCCGGGCGGCACTTGACCAGACCCTTGAAAGAGCCCTTACGCGCACCGCATCCCCGCCTAAAAATGCTCCCGTGCGGGATTAGACGCCGGGGGCAGTTGACGCATCTCAAATTAAGCGCATATCATTTTCGATTGGCTTGTATTTAGAGATGCCTTAAGGACGCTGCCTGCGGGCCGCGAAATTATTATTCATGGATAAGAAGAAGCTGGACTATTTCAAAAAGCGGTTGGAATCGAGGCAGGTGGAGCTGCGCCGGATGGTGACCCGCACCGAACAGGATGGCCGGACCGTGGACGAAGACTCGGCCCAGGACATCGCCGACCGGGCGGCAAGCTCGTATACCAAGGAATTCCTGTTTCACCAGAGCAACAACGACCGCCAGCTTTTACAAATGGTGGAAGTCGCGCTGGAACGGTTGCGCGAGGGTGAGTTCGGGGAATGCGTTTCGTGCGGCAAGGAAATCAACGCCAAACGCCTCGAGGCCGTGCCCTGGACGCGGCATTGCATCGAGTGCCAGGAGAAGCTGGAACAGGGGATACTCGAAGAAACGTCGCACTAGCCCGGAAACTTCAGGTTTTGCGAAAGCCACCGTATGTCCGGCGGCTTTTATGATTTGTCATCATGAGCAGAGTGGCGGCTTCGCTTCGCGAGCGAATGGCTTAGCTGGGCTCAGGATGACAGTTTAGTTTGGGGCAGTATTCGGTCGGCGGCGGAGTCTCGGCTTTATACATCTGTTAGACTCAATAGCGGTTAATTCCTCAGCGCTAATCTCACAGAAGGGACGTTCGTGCGCGCAGAAACTCGTCATCGCCTCAAGGAAGACAGATTCAGCCGGGCCACCTTCGGCGCGGCGGAAGCTACCGTCCATTGGACGGAGGAACATAAATCCAGGCTCATTATTGGAGGGCTGGTTCTAGCATTGATTCTGGGGGCTGGTTTTGCCGGCTGGTATTACCTGAACCAGCAGGACCAGAAAGCCAGCATCCTGTTGAACCAGGCGGTGCGCACGCTGGATACGCAACTGCGGCCGGCCGGCGCTCCCCCCGAGCCCGATATCCCGACCTTCAGTTCGGCGCAGGAACGCACCACCGAAGCCCACAAACAATTTCAGTCGATTGTGGATCAGTATCCGCATACCCGGACCGCTGAGTTTGCCCGTTACTTTCTAGGACTTTCTTCTTCGCAACTGGGCGACAATGCCGCCGCCGAGCGGGATTTGAAGCAGGTGGTCTCGGTCCATAACGAGGACCTGGGGGCGCTCGCTAAACTGGCACTGGCCTCGGTTTACCGCAATACGAACCGGACCAAGGATGCGATCGACCTGTACAACCAGCTGATTGCGAAGCCGACGCGCAGCGTGGGCAAGACAGCGGCCCAGATGGAATTGGCCGAAACTTACGCGAGCACGCAGCAACCGGCGGAAGCCAAGCGCGTGTACGAACAGATAAAGAAAGAAAATCCCGCCACCGAAGTGGCGCAGTTCGCCACCCAGAAGCTGCAGGAGTTGAAGTAGGAGTCTCGAACTTCAGCCGCACTCCGGCAGCTTCTCTAAACGCTCTCCCGGGTAAACAGCCGTTTCCACTCCTGGGCCGGTGTGGGATGAGTGAGCGCCGGCTTCAGATTGGCCGCCACGTGTTCCGGGCGGCCCATGCCAATCAAGGCAGTGGTGAGGCCCGGCGCCGAACGCGAGAACTGAATTGCGTTGTCGGCATCAGTTTCCATTCCCAGAAGGCTGGTCACGAATTCGGGCAGGCCTTGCGTGAGCTTCGCCTGGTAAAGTGTCGCGCTGCCCATGACCGCGATTCCCAGGCGGCCTGCCGCCGAGAGCACCGACATCTGCTCCGTTCCTGTCCGCTGGTTGACCAGGCCGTAGGCCTCGGGCATCGCCAGGCTGAAGGGAAGCTGGACGAAGCGAAAATGGTGTTGTTCGCCGGCAACCTCCCGGGCAATTTTCGCCAGTTCAAACAGACTCAGATAGTCGCGAGAGTCTTCCGCAACGCGGAAGGCGCTCCAGGTGGCAACTCCGTAGTATTGAATCCGGCCGGCCTTCACCAGTTCCTCGAGAGCTGCGAATGCGCCCTTCAAGCGCCGCAGGAAAATCTCACGCGACACCTCACCCAGCTGGGATTCCGGGTTGTGGATGTAGAAGAGGTCGATGGTTTCAAGTCCCATGTTCCGTCGCGAGCGCTCGATCTGGTTTTCGAGATACGCAGGTGACATGCAGTGCATACCGCCTGCCAATTCCGCTGGATCGAGGACTCCCGTTTCAACATACTCGCGATGGAAGTAAGCACGCCGGTCCGGCGGCGGATCGCCGTCGAAAGAAAGATATCCGGCTTTGGTGCAAACGAACACCTCATCTCGATGCAGTTCGCCAGACTCGATCAACTGCCGGAGCGCGGCTCCAATATTGCGTTCTGAGCGTTGATGCCGGTAGTTGATCGCCGTGTCGAGAACATTGATGCCTGCCTTGAGCGCGGCCGTAAGCGCCGCTGTATAGGTTTGGTCTGCCGCGTCGGTAGGATTGCCAAGGTACGTACCCAGTCCGATGGATGAAAGCCACAGGCGGCTCACGTTAGGCACGTGTTCCGCCCTGCGAAAATGGCCGGCGTCCCGGAGGTTGGGGAAATGATCCCGATAGCGAGCGGTGCCGGCCTCCGTGGCATGTCCTGCGATCATGGAAAATAGTGTAGCAGCGGCGACTTAGCCAGAGGCGACTGGGTCAGACGCGACAGGGTCGGTTCCGCCTCCACTCGGGCCAGCAAACCACGGCGGCTTGAAAGCAAGATGCCCATCACGGCGCGAAACATTTTTTGGGGAAGGGAAAGACAGGCGGCTTCCCGCCCGTCCTGAAAACAATAAGGCGGCAGGCGAGGCGCCCGCCGCGCATGTTTATTGAGTGACCGTTTTCACCGCATCACCGGTTTTGAAACCGTTTCCGGAAACCGTGGTCGCCACAGATGAAATATCATCCACGTCGGTTACCCGCACCACGCCTACAGACGTGGCCATCCGCCGAATTACCTTTCCGGTCGATGGGTCCTTAATCTCGCGAGATACCCGTTCAACGTTCAGCTGATCGCCGACTTTCACTCCGGCTTTGGCGCCGACATTGAGGATGATCTGTCCGCCATCCACGGCTGCGATCAGTCCTTCAACCACGATGGTGCGCGCCACCAGCTTTTCCTTGTCGGCGATCACTTCGGTGCTGGTCTGCTCTACCGCGCTTTTAACCGCTTCTCCGATAATCGTGCTCTGGAAATCGCTGCTGCCGAAGTCGGCGGCGCCGCCTCCGAATCCATGCCAGCTGCCCCCGCCGCCCAGCAGGGAAGTGCTTTCCCGCGCCGATTCGCCTTTACCCTCTGCGACCGCAAGAATCTCGCCGGTATCAATGTCAACCATGCGCGCCGTGAGGGCCACGATGGCTTTTGACTTCTTGTGCCCAAAGCCTCCCAGGCCGTGGCCGATCAGGCCGCCGCCAGCGCCACCTAGGTTGAGGTTCTTGGTTTCGTTGCCGAATTGGGTGATACTGCCGACGATAATGGCATCCACGCCCAGCAATTTTCCGATCTTGGCCGCGGAGTTGGGATTGGCGCGGTCGCTGTTGGAAAAGTTCTGTTCCGCCATGATCTTGTCCATCGCCTTGCGCTCAATCACCGAGTAGCTGCCGTCTTTCACTAGATAGGTGACCAGCAGATCGGAGATGCCCTTGCCTACATCGACATCCGAGCCGAACAGAGCGGCGACATCGGAATGCACCGTGGCATAGTCGAAATCAAAAATCGCGACGCGCTTTTTGCGCGCAGCGGGCGCCGGCGCGGCTGGCGCCTGGGCGTATGCCGCCGCAACCGACAACAAGAGAATGAGAGCCGCCCAAGAGATTACTTTTCGCATTTGGTGAAATTCCTTCCCCCATGAAGTCAGAACAAGACTGGATTCCCCGGCCGGGCCGCCGAGTCACTCGGAGTGCAGCCCTGGTCAACCCGGACGGTATGACATTGTGCAAGAATGGTGAAGCCTTATCAAGCCCCAAGAATCGTGAAAAAGAATCATGAAAAAACTGCGTGTCGGCATCCTCTTTGGCGGGCGTAGCGGCGAGCACGAAGTATCCCTGCTCTCGGCGGCGTCGGTCCTTAAAGCTATCGACAAGACCAAATATGACGTTGTGCCCATCGGCATCACCAAGGAAGGCCGCTGGCTGACTGCCGGGGACGCCGAATCACTGCTGCGCGGGGGGGCTGCCGGCTCCGGCCAGTCCCATCTCCGTGCCGGAGACCCCGAAGCCACTCCGGGGGCGGCGGTGCTGGCTTCGGGCCAGGCCGTGGTGGTTCCTCCGGAGCCGCACCGGTCCGGCGGTGCGCTTGCTCCCTTCCAGACTGAAGCCCTGAGCCGGCGCGCCAGCGACCGCGCCATCAATGTGGACATCATCTTCCCCGTGCTGCACGGCACCTTCGGCGAAGACGGCACCATCCAGGGTTTGTTCGAGCTCGCGGACATTGCCTACGTGGGCGCGGGCGTACTCGGCTCCGCCGCCGGCATGGACAAAGATGTCATGAAATCGCTGTTCCAGGCCGCCAACCTCCCCATCGTGAAGCACGTGACCGTTCTCCGCAGTCAATGGGAAAGTGAACCAAAGAAAGTCCGGAAACTAGTGGAAGGGAAATTGAAATATCCGGTGTTCGTGAAGCCCGCCAATCTGGGATCGTCGGTCGGAATCTCCAAGGCACGCGATGGCAAGGAACTCGGCCCGGCGATGGCAGAGGCCGCGAAGTTCGACCGCAAAATTGTGATCGAAGAAGGCGTGGGCGGCAAAAAGCACAAAGCCCGCGAAATTGAAGTGTCCGTCCTGGGGAACGACAAACCCGAGGCTTCGGTACCGGGAGAGATTGTTCCCGGCAAGGAATTCTACGATTACACCGCCAAATACCTTGACGAAGGATCGCAGCTGATCATCCCGGCCAAGGTAAGCAAAGCCGAAAGCAAAAAAATACGACAACTCGCAATCGGCGCATTCCAGGCTGTCGATTGTTCCGGACTGGCGCGCGTGGACTTCCTGATGGACCCCAAGAACCGGAAGATCTACCTGAACGAGATCAACACCATGCCGGGCTTCACTTCAATCAGCATGTATCCCAAACTGTGGGCTGCCACCGGGCTGGGCTATCCAGAATTGATCGAGCGGCTGATCCAGCTGGGACAAGAACGGCACGAAGAGAAGAAGAGAAACCAGTACAGCAGGTGAGGCAGTTTCTGGGTTTCTGGTTTCCAGTTAGAACCAACCCACTGTCATCCCGAGCGGAGAGACTGCTTCGCTTCGCGAAGCAGTCTCGCAGTCGAAGGACCCAAACTAGAACCAGAAACTAGAAACGGAACTTAGAAACCGCCCCACTCAGTGTCCCAAAAAGCGCTCCAGCGCTTCCAAATCTTTTCCCGTCATATCGACGTATTTTTTCGTCCGGGCTGAGTCTCTGTGCTGCATTGCCTCTTCGGCTTTGAACAGATTTGACTTCATGCTGGCCTGGCGTTCCACCATGTCGCCGCGCAACCCGTAGCCGGAGGCGGCCTGTTGCTGTTGCAGACGATCCAACGCGCTGTTAACGGAAGCGGCACGGTTGGAAAGCTGGTCAACTTCGTGCTCAAGTTCGTCCATCTCGGCTGCATTGTTCGCGGCAGCTGGAGCTGCCGGGCCATCGTCTCGTTGCCCGGCTGATGCATCGCCTGGCATCGCCATGCCGCTGTTCTGAGCCACCAACTTCTTGGCACGCGCATGATCAGGTTTCGCCGCCGGAGCCTGGCTCTGCATCGCCAGCGTAGCCGGCGGAGCTTCAGGAGTCGGCGGTGCTTGCATTGCGCTCGTATCGCTGCCGGATGATGCTGCGGGCGTGGCAGGTGTTGAGGCAGTATTTGAACTCATGGCGCCGGTTGCCGCCGGAGTCGAACTATCAGTGGCCGCGGGCTGGCTGGCAGCCGGAGAGCTGCTCTCCGCGCTCTGGGCCGTGGAGGTCGTATCCGGCGATTTGGCATTGGTTTTGCTGATCCGGGGCACGTAAATCCCTGCCGCCACCAGCACTGCCAGCACGATCAGGGCTCCCAGCGTCATGTACAAACCGCGGTGTCCGCTTCCGGAAGAAGGCGGAGGCATCGGAGCCGGGGTCAGGTTCGGAGCCGAGGTCGGAGTCTTCGCGTCCCTCAATGCCGGCACCGGTGTGGAGAGAGGCCGGGCCGGAGTTGGAGTCGGGGCGGCCGCCACCTTCGACAGCGGCTGCAGGGAATCGACCGTGGTTGCATTCAGCGCGGCGGCCGACACCGGGGCAGTTACCGGCACGGAACTCAATGCGTTCTTGAATGCGTCGGCCGTCTGGAAGCGTTGCGCCGGATCTTTGGCAATCGCCATGAGAATAATTTCGTTCAGCGCCGCCGGCAGGCCGGGATGCAGGTCAACAGGCGGCTTTGGCGCCTCTTTGACGTGGGCTGCCATGATCGAATAGTCGCTCGAAGCCGTGAACGGCCGCTGGCCGGTGACGAATTCGTAGAGCGATACCCCGACCGAATACAAGTCCGAGCGCGCATCGGTGGCCTCGCCCTTCACCTGTTCGGGAGACATATAGCTCAACGAGCCCATGGTGGTTCCGGTCATGGTCAAGCTGCGCTCTTCTCCGGCGCGGGCGATGCCGAAATCCATCAGCTTGATCACGCCCTGCGGCGTCAGCATCATGTTGGCGGGCTTGATGTCGCGATGAATGATGTGCTGCTGGTGGGCGTAGCTGACCGCACTCAACACCTGGCTGATGTAGTTGACAGCATCATTGACCGGAATCGCGCCATGCTCCACCTTGTCCGCCATGGTGGTGCCTTCCACGTACTCCATCACCATGTAGAGCTGGTTGTCCGCGGTGAAGGCGGTTCGAAGCGCCGCGATGTTCGGATGATTCAGGCTGGCCATCAGCTTGATTTCGCGTTGAAAACGCGCGGCCAGTTCCTGCCGTCCCGCCAGATCGGGGAGAAGAACCTTCATGGCTTCAACGCGGTCCGTGATCACGTTCCGCACCCGCCACACCCGGCCCATCCCGCCGCTGCCCAACTCGTCAAGAATCTGGTAATCGCCGATACGCTTGGTGGCTTCTTCGCTCATCAGAATCGCTCCCTGTTCCGGTTGACGGAACTCGGCAATGGCTGCCTTTTTAGCTGGGGGGAAATTGGCTGACAGGGCTTTCATCCGGAAAGCCAGGCTATTTCAAGGGCCTAATTATGCTCTGCGGGGCTCCTGGCGGTCAAGACGGCGAGTCGGCCATTGCCTCCCAGCGGGTACGGGCCACGGAGAGCTTGTAGCGCGCTGTATTCAGGCTTTTGGCGGCCCTTTCGTGCACATCCTTCGCGCCCTGGGCTCCCGGATCCACGGTGCGCAGGATCTTCAGGTTGGTTTCTGCCTCGCTAATATAGAGCGAAGCGGCGCCCATGTTCTCTGCCGCAATCGGATCAATCGACTGGGCGCGCTGCGTGGCAATACTGAAGTCCCCCGGGAGGATAACGATCTCCTGCGGCAGTTGCGGAGGCCGGTCCGAACTGATTCGTTTGATCCAGTCTTCGATCACGTGGATGGCGACTTTGAGCTGTAACGCTACAGACGCAATATCGGCGCGGCGCTGCTGGTCCATCTGCTTGCGCAGGAGCGAAAGAGTTTCGCCGGCAATTTCCGCCTGCCGGTTGGAGGAATCGACTTGCTCCTTGGCGGCATCGGCCTGGCGCTTGGCGTGTCCGGCGTAATACACGTTGATCGCGGTCAGCACCACCACCAGCAGCACATTGGCCACGGCGGCATATGCCATCACCTGATTGACGCCCAGTCCGAATACTTTTTCTGGCATGCGGAAACCGTCCAGCGTAAGTATAGAACGGGAAGCCTTGCTGTGAGCCACAGGGGACCAGAGGTGAAACCATCGCCTGCCCTGGCTTACTTCTATAAGAGCAGTGAGCAACAGGGACCGAGCGCGTTAGCTCCCAGCCCAATGATGAGAGTAATCTAGGCTTGTTGATTGTCCGAGCGGGGTGCAAGGAAGGAAACGTCATGCGAATCGTTGCAATGTCACAGGAAGAATGCGCGGATCTATTGAAACGAATGTCTGTGGGACGGCTGGGATGTTCGTTGGACAACCAACCTTACGTGGTACCGGTTCGCTTTGCCTATGAGCCCGGGTATATTCACATCTTTTCAACGGTCGGCAAGAAGATTAAGTGGATGCGCAAGAATCCCAAAGTGTGCCTGCAGGCGGACGAGACCGGGAGCTGGTCGAACTGGATGAGCGTGATTGTCAACGGAACCTATCTGGAGTTAACCGAGCCGCAATACACTGCCGAGCGCGAACATGCCCAGGAACAACTAGAGCAGTATTCCGACTGGTGGCGCAATCCTCTCGCGGAAAGACGCGAAAACACCAGCGATGTGTCCATCGAAACCGTCTTCTTCCGTATCAACATCGAATCCATGAGCGGCCTCCGCACCGTGGTCGAAGCTGAATAGGGTCTCCGGCTGCCGAAATCCGCACAAACCGCGTAGGGGCGGATGCCCTCGTCCGCCCAGCCGAGCGCAGCTCGGCCGTTTTCGGCCTATTCCTGGATATGCGCCAGCGAAAAGAAAGAACATAACGACGAGCTGCGCTCGTCCACCCCTACGGGGGCGTCCGGGTCTACCTGGCCGGGGATGCCCTTGACGAACCCCCGGCTCTCCCGGTACCATCTTTCAAGTTTGCTCTCCGGAGCAGACCTTGGATTTCATGCAGAGTGGCCGAGGGACGAGCCCTACGAAGCCACGACAACCGGATCAGAATTAATTTTCTGGTCGCCCGGTGTCAACTCTCGCCCTAGCATAGGGGGAACATGAGATTCGGGGTGCCGAATTCTTAGCATCTCGTTCCTCTTTTCCTCATTGTCCAGGGAAAGAGGATTTCGCTTTTTAGGCTTCTTTTCAGGACGGCTCGTCCCGCAGGCTACTCCAAAGCGAGTGGCTCAATGACCTCGGAAATACGGACTACCGATCCACAGAGATACGAATTGCGCTGTCGCGAGTGCGGCAAAAGCTGGGGAAACCAGCCCCGTTCGATCTGCGACGATTGTTTCTCTCCCCTCGAAGTGTTCTACGACTACGACGCCGCGCGTCCCACCTTTACCCGTGAGCGGATCGCCCAGGGCCCGGCCAACATGTGGCGCTATCGCGATCTGCTGCCGGTGCCGCGGGACTATCAGCCGACGGTTCCGGCCGGCTTTACGCCGCTGCTCGAGGCCCCGCGTCTGGCGAAACGGCTGGGCGCCAAGCGTCTTTACCTGAAGAACGACGCGGTGTGTCAGCCCACGTTGAGTTTCAAGGATCGTGTTGTAGCCGTCGCTTTGGCCAATGCGCGGAGTTTCGGTTTTGAGACTGTCTCTTGCTCGTCCACTGGCAATCTGGCGAATTCGGTGGCGGCGCAGGCGGCGCGCAACGGCTTCAAAGCTGTCATCTTCATTCCGGCCGATCTTGAGCCCGCGAAGATTGTGGGGACACAGGTTTTCGGCGCGAAGCTGGTACGCATTCTGGGAAGCTACGATCAGGTCAACCGGCTGTGTTCACAGATCGCCGATGAACGGCCGTGGGGATTCGTGAATGTCAATCTGCGTCCTTATTACGCAGAAGGTTCGAAGACGGTTGGATTCGAGATCGCGGAACAACTTGGCTGGCGTCTGCCGGACAATGTGGTGTGCCCGATGGCGGGCGGATCGTTGATCATAAAAATCAAGAAAGCTTTCGAGGAACTGGTTCACCTGGGCCTGGTCGAGGCCAAGCCGGTGAAATATTTCGGCGCGCAAGCTACCGGCTGTTCTCCGATTTCGACTGCGGTAAAGGCGGGGAACACGGAAATCGATCCGCAGAAGCCGACGACCATTGCACGCTCGCTGGCCATCGGCAACCCGGCCGATGGACATTACGCGATCAAATGCATCACCGGTAGCGGTGGCTGGTCAGAGGATGTTTCCGATCCCGAACTGGTGGAGTGCATCCAGCTGCTGGCGGAGACGGAAGGAGTTTTCACCGAGACTGCGGGCGGCGTAACCGTCGGCTCGGCGCGCAAGCTTTACAACCAGGGACGAATTTCTCCCGATGAGACTACCGTGCTCTGCATTACCGGGAACGGCTTGAAGACCACCGATGTGCTCACCGGAAAATACGAAACTGAAGAACCGATCGCTCCCAAACTGGCGGAGTTCGAGAAGTATCTGGAACGGACGCTGAATGCTTCGCCGAAAGATATTCCGGAAACGGTCGGAGTTTAAAAAAGAAGATGAACATTACCGTGCAAATTCCGACAGCCCTGCGGCGGCTGACTGCGGGCAATGCGAAGGTCACTTGTTCAGCCGGCAATCTGTCCGAACTCTTTACCGCGCTCGACCAGCAATTTCCCGAGCTCAAGCCTCACCTGCGTGATGAAGCGGGAGAAATTCGCCGCTTCCTCAACGTATACGTGAACGAAGAAGACATTCGCTTCCTCGGCGGAAACAAGTACGCCTTCCAGGATGGAGACGAAGTCCTGCTGGTGCCTTCGATTGCCGGGGGCAGCTAGTTTTGTCATCCTGAGCGGAGTCGAAGGACCCCTACCTGCATAACGAACGATTGCGTTCCGCGGAAGTATCCAGCCCAAATAGCACGCCGCCTGCTCCAATTCAGCTATACGGGTCCTTCGACTTCGCAGCTGCTTCGCTTCGCGAAGCAGCCTCCGCTCAGGATGACACCGAAATCGTTCAACTTTCTGGCCGGACAACTACCTGTGTGGGACCGGGTCTTCGACCCGATCAGGCGGTGCGAAGCGCCGAAACAGATGTGTGGAGAATCCAGGCACGGATTTCGCTAGAACACTTGAGCTGAAGTCTAAAAACTCTGCGACCCTTCGGGCCGCCCGACCGGGTCAGAGACTCAGTCCCACACAGCTAGTTCTTCTATACACATCAATCTGCCCAGGGTTCGGGCTTGCGATCCCAGCGATAGTCTTTCAACTTCCGCAGCAGCGCCACATCCAGCGGCCCGGCATCGCTTGCCGCGATGTTCTGGCGGACATGCTCGGGCTTTCTCATCCCAACGATAATTGTGCTCACGGCGGGGAAGGAGAGAATGTAGCGCAGAGCCATCTGCGGCAGGGTCATCCCGGCTGGCACTGCGGCCTTCAATTTCTCCACTCTCTCGATCGTGGGACCGAGATTTTTGGGACCGAAATACATCGCCCGCCAATCGCCTTTGGGAAATCTGGTTTCCATGGTCATCTTTCCTCCCAGGCTGCCTTCGTCGAGCGGGACGCGCGCGATCACTCCGATTTTCAGTTCCTGGCAAAGCGGGTAAAGCTCGTCTTCGGGCGCCTGATCGAAAATGTTATGAATCACCTGTACGGCGTCCACCAGGCCCGTTCGCAATGCCTTCAGTCCGTTGGCCGGTTCCCAGCGATTGAGGCTGAGACCGAAGTGGCGAATGGTTCCGTCATGCCGCAGCTTCTCGACCGTGCTGCGGAATTCCGGAACGTCGGTCCAGCTATCGTCCCAAACGTGATACTGCAGCAGGTCGATGGAGTCCACGCGCAGTTGCTTCCGGATCATGTCCGCATATTTAAAAACGTGGTCGGCGGGAAAAACATCCCGATACTTGTACGCGGCGCGGGCCGGCCACTTGCCGTTCATGGGCGGAATCTTGGAGGCAGCATACAAGCGTTTGCTGGGATTGGGAGGATTGACGTTGCGGGATAGAATCTGGCCCAGCAACCCATCGCTTTTGCCCTCGCCGTAGGCCCATGCGGTGTCAAAGAAGTTGCAGCCCAGGTCGGTGGCCAACTGCAGGGCGTCCAAAGATTCGCGGTCATCCGAGCCGCTCCATCCGCTCATGCCCCAAAGCCCGTGCGCCATCTCGCTTACTTCAAATCCGGTGCGGCCCAGTTTCCGGTATTTCATGGTTCTCCTTGGCAGGTTAAGTCTGTTTCGATTGTATTTGTTGCGGTCCTAAAAAAGTATTGCGGCGCCTCCGGGCCTGGAGTATGATCTAACTAACTGGTTAATTAATGAAGGCCCGGCCCAAACTCGCAACCCCCAAGCCCCGCCTGGGCTCTCGCGGCCGGCCGGAAGAAAGCCGGGCGGCGATCCTGCAGGCGGCGGTGCGTGAATTTTCTCGCGAGGGGGTGGCTGGGGCGCGCACCGATGCCATCGCGCGCACTGCCGGAGTCAACAAGGCTTTGCTCTACTATTACTTCCGCGACAAGGAAACCCTCTACGGCGCGGTTCTTGACGAGGTCTTCGGAGGGTTGAAGGCCACCATCGAGAAGGCACTGGCCAGTGATCTGCCGCCGCGCCAGAAGTTGCTGGCATACGTGGGGGCGCACTTTGACTACATCGCCAGTCATCCCCTTTATCCTAGAATTACGCAGGGCGAAATGATGCGGGCGGCTCACAGCAAGGCGCCGCAACTGAAGCGCATTGCCCGGCAATACTTCGGTCCGCTGTTTGGCAAAGTCGCGGCCGTGATCGAGGAAGGCAAGGCCACTGGCGACTTTCGCCCGGTGGATCCCGTGCATTTCGTCCCCAGCATGATCGCCGTGATTGTGTTCCACTTCACCAACGCGCCGGTGCTGCGCATGGTGGCGAAGGTCGATCCTTATGCGCCCGAGCGAGTGGCAGCCCGAAGAGCTGCCGTAATGGATTTTATTTCAGCTGCACTGTTCCGCCCGCGAGCGAACCCTGGAGGAGAACGAAATTGAGCGCCCGCAATAAATTTCTAATGATTCTCGCGATCATCCTGATCGCATCGACCGTCTACTACCTGGTGTCGACGCCCCGCTCCAGCGATCTGGTGCTGATCGGTACGGTGGACGCCAACCAGATCATCATCAGTCCCCAGATGCAGGGACGAATCGCCAAGCTCCTGGTGGACGAAGGCACGCAGGTTAAACAGGGCGATTTGATCGCGGTGCTTGATCCCTCAGAACTCGAAGCCCAGGCCCGAGCCGCCGCGGCCATGATCGACAGCCTACGCTCGCAGGTTTCGGCCACTCAGGCCACCAGCATTGCCACGCATGGCTCAACTTCGAGCAACGTGGTGAATGCCCAGTCGAGATTGCAATCCGCTCGCGCTCAGTTATTGCAGGCTGAAGCAACATTGCAACGGACGGAGAGTGACAGCCGCCGCATGATCGAGCTGGCAAAACAGGGAGTAGCCTCCGATCAGGAGCGGGTTCAGGCGGAAAGCAATCTGAAAGCGCAGCAGGCGACGGTTCAGTCTTTGAAAGACCAGGTCAGCGCCGCTGACGCGGACCTCAATTCTGCCGTAGCCAACACGAACACTGCTCACGCAGCCGCCAGCACGGTGCAATCGACGCGCGGACAGCTGGCAAATGCCGAAGCTCAACTCAAGGAAGCTGAGGTCCGCCTCGGCTACACTAAAATTTACGCACCGTTGAATGGCACGGTCTCCGTGCGCGCCGCCCGCGAGGGCGAAGTCCTCAATGAAGGACAGCCGATTGTCACTCTGGTCGATTTATCCGACACCTGGGCGCGCGTCGCAATTCCAGAAACCGAGTCCGATCACATCGGCCTGGGAGACACGCTGCGCATCCGCCTGCCCGGCGGCACCGTGACCTCTGGCAAGGTTTTCTTCAAAGCTCCCGAAGCTGATTTCGCCACCCAGCGCGACGTAAGCCGCCGCAAGCGCGATATCCGGACCATCGTGCTCAAGGTGCGGCTGGACAATCCCAAGAGCGCGTACGTACCGGGCATGACGGCCGAGGTTCTGGTTTCGCAGGCTCAACTCAAGGCGTCGGCCTCAAACGGTAGTCCGTCTGAACAGAAACAGCAGTGAGCGCAAACCATGGTTGCTGACCTCAAACCGAACGGCGGCTCCGGCGCAAGCCAGGCTTCGGCCACTCCTCGAGTCGCTCCGGTGAATTCGGGCAATGCCATCGAGGTGAAGCATATCGTCAAGAAGTACGGCGACTTCACCGCGGTCGATGACGTCTCATTTAACGTGAAGGAAGAAGAAATCTTCGGACTGCTGGGGCCGAATGGCGCGGGCAAGTCCACGCTGATCCGCATGATGACCACGCTCATTCCAATTACGGCCGGATCGGCTCGGGTTGGGGGTTACGATGTCAGTAAAGACCCCGATGGCGCTCGCCGCACCATTGGCGTCATCCCGCAGGCTCTGACCAGCGACCTCGATCTTACGGTCGAGGAAAATATGAATATTTACGCCAAGCTGTACGACGTCCCGGCCAAAAAGCGTAAAGAGACGGTCGACGAACTGCTGGAACTTGTGGACCTGACCAAGTGGCGCGAGGCTCAAACCAAAACACTCTCCGGCGGTATGCGGCGGCGGCTTGAAATCGCGCGTGGCCTGGTGCACAGCCCACGCATCTTTTTTCTCGATGAGCCGACGACCGGCCTCGATCCCGTTTCCCGAGTTGCGGTCTGGGAAATGCTTACCAACATCAAATCGCATCGCCAGCTCACCATCCTGATCACCACGCATTACATGGACGAGGCCGATCGCCTCTGTGACCGCATCGCGATCGTGGATCATGGCAAGCTGGTAGCCCTGGATACGCCGCCAGCGTTAAAGGCCAGCGTTCCGGGATCCAATGTGATTGAAGCGCAATTTGAAAACGCTCCCGCCGATTGGGAAAAAAGTCTGCATGAACTCAACAGCGTCACCTCGGTGCAGCATGAGGGTGCGGGGATGTACCGCGTGCTGACCGGAGATGGATCGCGAACCACCACGGAACTGGTCGAAACCGCGGTTCGCGCCGGCGTGACGGTGAAATCGCTTTCGGTGCAAAACACCAGTCTGGACGACGTCTTCGTCCATTACACGGGCCGGCAGTTGCGCGACGAACTGGTGAAAGCGAAAGGCTTCGTCATGCCTCCCAGACCAGGAGTACAGCCATGAACCGGATGTTTGCCATTGTCGAGCGCGAGATGCGGAAATTCTTTCGCTCTCCGGCACTAATGTTCGTTTCGATGGTCTTCCCGCTCGTACAGCTCATCGTGTTAGGAAACGCCTTCGGCGGCAAGATACGAGACGCCCGGCTGGGGCTGGTTGACCAGGACGGCGGAACCCAGGCGCTGAAAATTCGCCAGGCGTTCGATTCAGTCCGCTCCAATATGCGGACGTTTGCGCCGATCTATTACACCGACCAGAAAACTGCGATGGAAGACGTGCGCAACGGAAAACTCGAAGGCGCCGTCATCATTCCTCCCCAGTATTCCCGCCGGGTTTACGAGCAAGACCAGCCGCAGATCGGGCTCGTGGTCGATAACAGCGACAACTTCATGAGTGGCGCGCTGGAGGATGAACTCACCCAGATCACCGCCGCCCTGAACAATCCCACGGTCGAGCCTCGCGTGTTGCAGAAAACCGTGCTGCAGATTGTGGAACTCTACCCCTACATCGAATATATGAAATTCCTGCTGCCAGGTTCGATCACCCTCGCCATTTTTATGTCGGTGATGATTGGCGGCGGAATGCTCTACATTGACGACAAGGCCCGCGGCGTTCATGAAGGTTATCTGGTCACGCCCATTACCAAGGCCGAACTGGTTTTAGGCCTGAATGCCGCCAGCGTGGTAAAGGCGGTGATGGTGGGAGTGGTCATCACGGTGGTGGGGTGCCTGCTCGCTGGCGTCGGCACGCTTTTCAGTTTCTCCACCGCACTGGGCTTGCTGCTGCTGATCATGCTGACCGCTGCGGCCTTGAATACCATGATGTTCCTGCTGGTGGTCAGGGTGGATGACCCGCTGGTGCCGCGTGCCATCTTCGGAATCCTGAATACGCTGCTCTTTTTCCCCAGCGGCGCCGTCTATCCTATCCAGGCGTTCCCGTGGTGGCTGCGGGCGATCGCCAAAGTGGATCCGTTCACCTTTGCGGTGCATGGTTTCAAGACGCTTCTACTGAAGGAAGCCGGCTTATCGGCCATCGTTCCGGACATTATTTATCTGTCGATATTCGCTGTGGTCGCGCTCAGCATCGCCACGCCCTTGTTCAAGCGCACGCTGTAAGAACTCTTACCCTGTATCCCGAAGTCGACTATGCTTAGAGCACTATGACTTTGCTGGATGCCGAAGTTTACGATCCGGGCCCGGCGCGCCGCCGGAAAATCATCATTCTCACCGCGGTGATTCTCGTTCTAATGGTGGCGGCGGTCGTGTGGATGAACCGTTACTGGTCAGAAAAGAAAGTCGTGGACAAATTCTTTACCGCGCTGATGAATAAAGATTTCGAAGCGGCGTACGGCATTTATTTCGCGGATCCGCAGTGGAAAGCACATCCCGAAAAATATCAGCGGTATCCTCTCAACCAGTTTATCCAGGATTGGGGTCCAGGCGGACAGTGGGGGGTGATTCGAAACTTCAAAGTCAATGGCGCCAGCACTTGCTCGAGCAGCGCCAGCGGCGTCGTGGTGGATGTGATCGTCAACGAACGCGCCGAGCACGCGCAATTATGGGTGGAGAAATCTGACAAGACCCTGAGCCCGCCCCCATGCGAACTGTTATTCCGTTGACGCAATCCAGGGTTCGTTAAAACCGTTCAGGCCGGCTCCGGCGAAAGTTGTTGCAGAGTTTTCTGCAGGGAAGCTTCATCCCCCATGTTAAGGCATGATTTCGAGCGGTCGATCTGGCGCATCAGCCCGCACAGCACTTTTCCCGGACCGACTTCCACAAACGTCTGTATTCCCTGGGCAATCAGCAGCCGCATCGAAGGCTCCCATTTCACCGCCCCGGTAACCTGGCGGATCAGCGCGTCGCGTCCGGCAGCGTCATTCTCGATCAATGCCGCGTCCACGTTACATACAACCGGGAACGCCGGTTTGTGAAATTCCAGCGACTGCAGATCTGCAGCCAGCCTGTCTTGCGCCGGCTTCATCAGCGAGCAGTGGAAGGGCGCGCTCACCGGAAGCATGATGGCGCGTTTGGCTCCGCGTTCAGTGGCCAGCCTGGTGGCCCTTTCAACGGCCGCGATGTGGCCGGAGATTACGATTTGCTCTGCTGAATTGATGTTTGCAGGTTCACAGACTTCGCCCTGCGCGGCGTCGGAGCACACCGCCGCGACTCTTTCCATATCCATCCCCAGAATCGCAGCCATCGCACCGATTCCAACCGGAACTGCCTCCTGCATATATTTTCCGCGGCTGCGCACCGTGCGCACGGCGTCCGCGAAACGCAGGGTGCCCGCCGCGACGTGGGCCGAATATTCTCCCAGGCTGTGGCCGGCGACAAAAGCCGGCGCGATGCCCTTCTCGCCCAAAACTCGCAGCGCGGCGACGGACGCCGTCAGGATCGCGGGCTGCGTAATCTCCGTCAGCCGCAGCTTTTCTTCCGGACCTTCAAAGCACATTTGTGACAGCGAGTAGCCGAGCGCCTCATCGGCTTCGTCGAAAGTCTGTCGCGCGATGAGATATTTCTCTGCCAACTCTTTTCCCATGCCGGCAATCTGAGATCCCTGGCCAGGAAAGAGAAAGGCGATAGCTTGCGAGGTAGTCATAATGTTTACGTAGGGGCGGGTGCCTCACCCGCCCGGCCGAGCGAAGCTCGGTAATTTGAACCCGGCAATGCAGAAGCGGGTCAAGATCAATTCCTTCAGTGCCGCAAACCCAAGGCGAGCTGCGCTCGCCCACCGGGACGAGGTCGTCCGGGCCTACGTGGGTCGTGCTAGGTGGTTACGCTCACGGGCGGCCTTAGCCCTGCCACTTCTTTTGCGATCTTGTCGTTGATGTTGCGCTCGGCGAATTCAGCGGCAACACGCAGCGCATTCTTGATCGCGTTCATGTTCGACGATCCGTGAGTAATGAAACACACGCCGCGCACGCCAAGCAAAGGCGCTCCGCCGTATTCGGTATGGTCGAGGCGCTTTTTGAAATCGGCAAAAGCGCTGCGCGAGAGCAGATAGCCCACTTGCCGTGTGATGGTGGCTTTCAAGGTTTCTTTCAGCGTGGCTCGCACCAGGTTGGCCACGCCTTCCGACGTCTTCAGCGCCACGTTGCCCACAAATCCGTCGGCGACGATCACATCCACCTTGCCGCTGTAAATGTCGCGGCCTTCCACGTTGCCGATAAAATTCAGCGGCAACTGTTTGAGCAGCTGAAAGGTTTCGCGGGTCAGTTCGTTGCCTTTGCTCTCTTCTTCTCCGATGGAAAGCAGGCCTACGCGCGGACGCCGGGTGCCGAACATGCTGCGGAAGTAGATTTCTCCCATGACGGCGAACTGTTCCAGGTTTTCGGGCTTGCAATCGACATTCGCGCCGACGTCGAGCAGGATCGCCACCGTGCTCACGGCCGTGGGAAAGACCGCGGCCAGCGCCGGGCGATCGACCCCGGGAATGCCGCCGAACACCATTTTGGCGGTGGCCATCGCGGCCCCGGTGTTGCCGGCGGTCACAAAGCCGACGGCGCGGCCTTCGCGCACCAGCCGCACACCGACATGAATGGAAGAATCGCGCTTGGAACGGACCGCCTGCACTGCCTTGTCATCCATCGTGATGACTTCACTGGCATGGACAACCGCAATGGGCAGGTCAGCCGCGGCAGGATAGCTGGCGAGCTGAACCCGCAATTCGTCTTCGTTCCCGACTAAGAGGACGTGAACCCCGTGGTGCCGGGCCGCCTGAATCGCACCTTCGATTTCAGGTTTCGGCGCCCGGTCCGAGCCCATCGCGTCCAGCGCTATGACGCTTGGCATGGAGGGTTATGGCTAACCGGCCTCTTTGACGTCCAGGACTTCGCGGCCTTTGTAGTGTCCGCACTTGGGGCAGGCGCGGTGCGGCATCTTGCGCTCGTGGCAGTTGGGACACTCCGACAGCGAGTGGGTTTTCAGTGCGTCGTGAGCGCGCCGGATACTGGTGCGCCGTTTCGAGTGTCGCCGTTTTGGGTTAGGCATGTGGTTCCTCTGTACTTCAATCTGGAATCTGAATCTGAAATCTGAATCTGAAATCGCGAATCTGAAATCTGAATCTTCCGAATCAATGCTCAAGCTTGCTGCGAATGTCTTTCAGCGCCGACCAGCGCGGATCCTCGGCCGGCTCCTCGCAGGCGCATTGCTGCGAATTCATGTTCTTGCCGCACTGCGGGCAGAGCCCTTTGCAATCGTCCTTGCAAATCGCTTTTAAGGGAAGCGCCAGCAGCACTTGCTCCTGCAAAACATCTTCCAGCTGCAATCCCTTGCCCTGATAGTAACTGACCTCAGCTTCGGCAGATGTGACGGAGAGTTCCTCCCGTCCCGCATCCGCTCCTTGCGGACGGTACAGCAGATCGAAACTATGCGCGACGTCTTGCCGTACTGGTTCCAGGCATCGGGCGCAAGCCATCTCGACCTGGGTACTGAGGCTTCCGTTAAGGCGTATGTCCTTAACTATCTTGTGCTTGCCGTGCTGTTCCTCGACCAGCTGAGCCCGTCCTGAGGTATGCAGCACTTCTGTCTGGCGCAAGTCGTCGCCTAAATCGAGCACACCTGGACGGATGTGCTCCTCGAAATCAATGGGATGCAGCTCAAGTTCGTGGATTTCGATGAACATCAGGCACCCCCCGCGCTGCAAAATGGTACCGCGTAACCGCGGAAGCACGCTCTGAAGAGCAAGTTCTCCAGGAAGTAAGTTCAAGAATATAAGGGCGCGGGAAGGGGTGTCAAGGAAAGCTGCGCAGGTGGTGGTGGCTTAATACTCCGCCCTTTACCTCTCGCCCAGGTGTGCGGCTTTCTTGATTCTCGCTACATGAACCAGCGCGACACGGATGCCGAGAGCGTTACGGAGGGTGCGGGTGCCGCTAGTCTCGCAGGGTTTGCCTGCGCGTGCCGCGCAAAAAGGGCAACTGACGCTCTTGGGCGGTATCGGGAGTTGAGCATCCATTCTTGCCATGACACGGGCTATCGTTTATTCCCATCCCGGTCTAGCCAATAGCAACTTCTGGCGACCTGGGCCAAGTGATCCTCGTAGGTGTCGCCTGGCCGGGACAGGCCTGCTTTGATGGCTGCATCTAGCGTTCGCTCCCACTCTACGCGACTGAGCGGTTTAAAGAAGCTGTATTCCGTCACTAGCGCTTCCCCGGAACAACTAAAACAAGGCAGCGGACAAAAGTGTCCGCCCTACGCGGGCGACTACAGGATTTTTTTCCCGAAGGCTGACAAGGCCAGCTCGACGGCGAGGTCTGCGGTGCGGTTATGTTCGTCGATGACCGGATTCACTTCCACAATTTCGAAACTCAGCATGCGCCCGTGGTCGGCGATGATCTCCATCGCGAGATGCGCCTCCCGGTAGGTTGCGCCGCCGCGAACCGGCGTGCCCACGCCCGGGGCGTCTTCGGGATCGATCCAGTCCATGTCGAGAGAAACGTGATAGCCGGCGGTGCCGCGCCCGGCCATTCGCAGGGCTTCTTCCATGACGGTGCGCATGCCGCGCTCGTCAATGTCGCGCATGGTGAAGACACCGATACCTGCCCGGCGGACGTTTTCCTTTTCCACGGCATCAATGTCGCGTACGCCGACCAGCACGCAGTTCTCCGGCTTCACCTTGGGAGAAAAGTCGAAGATGTTCGAGAGTTCAGCCGGTCCCAGGCCCATGGTCGCCGCCAGCGGCATTCCGTGTACATTTCCGCTGGGAGAACTCTCAGGAGTATTGATATCGGTGTGGGCGTCAATCCAGATCAGTCCAATTTTCTGATTCTCACGACGATAATATTCGGCCACGCCAGCTACCGTGCCCGCGGCCACCGAGTGATCCCCGCCCAGCACCAGAGGAACCATTTCCGACTCCAGCGTCTTTATGACCAGCTCGGCGGCCTTGGTGCAGGTGGCGGTAATTTCCTTCAGATATTTGGCGGAAGGGTCGCCCGCCTTTTTCTGTTCCGCGATGGCGACGGCAACATTTCCGGCATCCTCGACGACATGGCCCAGTTCTTCCAGGCGAGCTTCGAGTCCCGCGACGCGAACTGCCGAGGGTCCCATATCCACTCCGCGGCGCGACTGCCCCAGATCGAGGGGCACGCCGATCACACGAATCTTTCGGGGCACGATGCTGGATGAAGATGCGGTCAAAGGGTTCATAGAGTTCAGTTAGCTTCGACGATCCGCGTGGGGAGAGCCGTCCTCGGCTATCCCTATGT
This sequence comes from Terriglobia bacterium, assembly GCA_963814725.1. Lineage (GTDB taxonomy): Bacteria > Acidobacteriota > Terriglobia > Terriglobales > Acidobacteriaceae > JAIQFF01. Next base: position 386,022 of record CAWFDY010000005.1, on the reverse strand, counting down.
GGTCCGTCCCGCTCGGCGGTAAATGTTCTTAGGGATATAACCGGTTCAACATCCGCGGAAATGGAATCGTTTCCCGCACATGCTCCAGTCCGCAGATCCAGGCCACGACTCTTTCGATTCCCATGCCGAAACCGCCGTGAGGCACGCTGCCGAATTTGCGCAGGTCAAGGTACCACTTGAAGGCCCCTTCTGGAAGGCCGTGTTCCCGAATGCGCTGGACCAGCAGATCGTGTGATGCCATGCGCTGGGATCCACCAATGATTTCGCCGTAGCCTTCGGGCGCGAGAACATCCACGCACAAAGCCAGGTCAGGGCGCTGGGGATCGGGTTCCATGTAAAACGCTTTGACCTTTGCGGGATAACGATTCACCATGACCGGCTTGTCGAACTGGGACGAGATGTAAGTCTCGTCCGGTGATCCCAGATCGCCGCCCCACTCGAAATTATTTTCGAGAACGCCTTTGGCGTGAGCTTCCTGCAGCATCTTCACCGCTTCGTCGTATGTGATTCTGGGAAAGGGGGCTTCTACTTTTTCGAGCTTCGCCAGGTCGCGCCCGACGACTTGCAGATCAGCGCGCCGCCGCTCCAGGCAGCGCTTCACAATGAAGCTGAGCAAGCCTTCGGCAAGATCCATGAGATCGCTGAGCTCCGCAAAAGCGACCTCAGGCTCGACCATCCAGAACTCCGTGAGATGGCGGCGGGTCTTCGACTTTTCGGCGCGGAAGGTTGGACCGAACGAGTACACCTTGCCCAAAGCCATGGCCGTCGCTTCGATATAGAGCTGTCCGGACTGGGTGAGAAACGCCTGCTCTTCAAAGTAATCGACAGGGAAAAGAGTGCTGGTGCCTTCACAGGCGGCGGGGGTAAGAATCGGAGGATCGGTCAGCGTAAAGCCGCCTTCATCGAAGAAATCGCGCGCCGACTTGATAATTTCCGCTCGCACTCGAAGAATCGAGGCCTGCCTCTGCGAGCGCACCCAAAGGTGGCGATGCTCCATGAGGAATTCGACGCCGTGCTCTTTCGGCGAAATCGGGTACGGATCGGTTTCGGAAACCCGCTGCAGCACTTGAATGCCGGATACGTCGAGCTCGAATCCGCCGTGAGCGCGCTTGTCCGCGCGGACCTTGCCTTCGACGATCACGCTCGATTCCTGGGTGAGAGCCTTGATGGTGTCGAATACTTCGGGCGGCACCGCGTTTTTCGGCACGACTCCCTGGATCAAGCCGGAGCCATCCCTGAATTGCGGAAACAGCAGCTTGCCGCTTTCCCGCAGATTGTAGAGCCAGCCCCGAATGGTGACAGTCTGGCCTTCGTGTTTTCCGATGTCGGAGATCGTGGTTATGGGAGATAACATAAAATTTTAGTAGCGCCGTCCGCCAGCACAGCCGCCGGGACGGCGGCGGCTACGCTTCCAGTTTGCGAAACACTTCGCTCATCTTTTCCACCGGGTTTACCTTCTCGTCGGCTTCAATTTCCAGCAGCAGAGGCGGCGTATTCGGGGCGGAACGCAGCAACTCCATCGCCTGCTTCCAGTCGATGGTTCCGGCGCCCGGCCATAGATGAGAGTCCCGGTCGCCGGCATTGTCGTGGACGTGGGTCGAGTGAATATGCCGTTTCAGGATTTCGAATGCCTCAGCCACATTGCTCATGATGTGGGCATGACCGAAATCGAAGCATACACCGACATCGTCGAAGTGCGTGACCTGTATGAACTCCACCAGTTTGTCCGGTGCAGACAGTTCGTTCGGGATATTTTCCAGCAGGATTCTGACTCCGAGAGGCTTGGCGAAGGCGCGCAAGTGCTCGATGGAAGTCATGGCCGCCTCGAACTTGCGGTCGTCAAACGATTCGCCGGTGGTTCCCATGTGCTGCACCAGGAAGCGGAAGGGAATTTGCTCGGCGACCTCGATGGCGCGCTTGATTTCATCCATGGCCTCGATGCGCTGCGCCCGGTCGGTTGCGGCCACGTTCACGGGCGGCGCGCCGGCCCGTCCGGACTCGTAGTCGGCGTACATGGGTGAATGAATCGAATGAAGCGTCACACCGCTATTTTGAAACCAGTCGGCGACTTCTCGCACATGCTGTTTGCGGTTGGCATAATCGAGGTGCTGGCGCGCGGCAAAGATTTCGATGGCCTGCGCGCCGCCCCGTACTAATCCATCGAGCAGGCCGGGGTGCAGCCGCTCTTTTGCATAGACGTAAGTGGAGATTGCTTTAAGCATAGTCAACTCTGCTCGAACCGCGTGCGGTCCTGCACACTAGAAGCCGATCGATCTTCCATTATTACGCTTGTCACTTGCGCCCAGGCGGTCTCCGCGCTTTGGGTCGATCATGATGCATTCGCCGTCGCTCCAATCAGGGGAGCGGGTTCCTGCCGACTCTTCGCCAAACTCGATGTGATGGCCCATGCCTTCCAGCGCTTTGACGATATCAGGAGGGAACTCCTGCTCCACGCTGCTTACATCGGGCATCCACTGCTGGTGAAAGCGCGGCGCGTCCACCGCCTCCTGAATATTCATACCGTAATCCACCACTCCCATCAGGATATTGGCAACAGTCGTAATAATCCGCGGACCACCGGGAGACCCGAGCACCAGAAACAGCTTATTGTCTTTCAGCACAATCGTCGGGGTCATGGCGGAAAGCGGACGTTTGCCCGGACCGACCGCGTTCGCCGGGCCCTGGATCAGCCCGTACATGTTGGCCGCGCCGGGCTTGGCGGTGAAGTCGTCCATCTCATCGTTCAGCAGAAAGCCCAGTCCGTCGGCGGTGACGCGGGAGCCGAAAAAATCGTTCAACGTGGTCGTGACCGCGACCGCATTGCCTTCCGGATCGACCACTGAATAGTGAGTCGTATGGTTCGACTCCGCCACGGCTGTGGGGGCAAGCGGAAGACGCGCGACGGCGTACTGCTCAAGCTGATTGAAGATGGCAGGCCGGCTCAACTCCTTGCTGACACTGGCGTGCTCGGGAATGATCGACTCCCGCCAGGCCGCAGCGTACCGTTTGTCAATCAGTTGAGCTACGGGGATCCGGGAAAATTCGGGGTCGCCCATAAATTCCGCCCGATCGTAAAATGCGCGCCGGAAGGCTTCGAGGGTCAGGTGCACAGGCGGGGCGGTCCGGCCACTGTACTTCGCCAAATCGTAGCCTTCGAGAATGTTGAGGATCTCGACCAGCGCGGTGCCGCCAGAAGATGGGGGCGGCGCGCTGATGATGTCGTATCCCCTGTAGGACCCGCGTATGGCTTCGCGCTCTTTCACTTCGTATTGGGCGAGATCTTCGACCGTGATCAGGCCTCCGCCCTTTTGCATGGACGCTGCCAGTTCGCGGGCCATGGCGCCGTGATAGAAGTCATCGGGATTGGCGGCGATTCGTTTCAAAGTGCGCGCCAGGTCCGGCTGCTTGAATACTTCCCCGGGCTTGTAATAATTTCCCTCGCGCTGAAAAATACGGCGTGACTCGGGAAATCCGGCAAGGTGCTTGTCCTCACGCAAATCCTGGGCGTCGAACGCAGCAAGAACGAATCCTTCGGCGGCCAGTCTGATCGCCGGGGCCATCACTTGTTCCAGCGGGAGTTTGCCGTATGCTTTCTCCGCATACACCAGGCCTGCGACCGAGCCTGGCACGCCAATGGACTTGTAACCAACGCTGCTGGCGTCTGCGATAACATTTCCCTGGGCGTCCAGGTACATGTTGGCGGCGGCTGCCGCCGGCGCCTTCTCGCGAAAGTCGATGAAGTGGGTTTTGCCGCCGGCGAGCCGAAGCAGCATGAACCCGCCGCCGCCCAGATTTCCTGCCTGGGGATGCACCACCGCCAAAGCGAAGCCGACTGCGACCGCCGCGTCCACGGCGTTGCCTCCTGATTTCATCATCTGGACTCCGGCTCGCGAGGCCAGCTGGTGAACGCTGGCTACCATGGCGCGAGGCGCCTCGACCGGCACCAGGCGGGCTCCCTCACTTCGTGAGCCAGCTGTTATCAAGAGCAACAGAATGAACAACTTGGAATGAGATCGCATGTCGGTGAGACTGCTAGAGGCTAGCCCAGCGGGAGAGCGGTAGTCAACTCCCGGGGGTACAGACGGAACCGAAGCACGGCGTATGCGGGCCGGATGCTTCCGGGTGTGCAGGCACGTCGCCTGCCGGTTAGTGATGGGTTCGTGAGGCCGATTCTTTGCTAATCTACTCCACCGGGCCCAATGTTCAGTTAGGAGTGGATTCAAATGAGAAACATTCGCCACGGTCTTTCGCTCGCATTGGTGTGCTGCGCAGTTGTGTTTGGTCACACGACCGCAGCCGTTTCGCAATCAAGTTCCGATAACGCTACCCAAGGGTCCAAAACTCTCCTGCCTTGCGCACCGGCTAATCTGAAAAAGGGCTATTCGCAAAATATCAAATTTCCCAAGTCTGATAGTTCCAAGTCCGGTAGAAAGGTCCCGGTCTATGACACGGACTATGACGAACCGCAAAAACACGATCCGATATGCCTGAGCAAGCAAAACGACGATGCCATCCTCTGGCTGTCCAGTTCGGGTAAGAAGTTCAAGTTGAAGATCCGTCCCCACGATGACGCAGGACACTGCGGACAGCATCCGTTTAAGTTCGAACCAACGGAGGACTCGGTCGACGGATACTATTCCGGACCCCTCCGGTCCGACGTGCCGGTGGGTTGTGTGTACGATGTGGAATTCCATCGCGAGGACGGGAAATCAGCAGACCCGCATATACAGGTAAGATGAGATTCTGCGCAGCGGCACCAACGAAGGTCTTTTGCCTGTGAAGCTCGCTTGATCCGGTCAAATCTTTACAGATAAGGATTGCGTTTCACTTCCCAGGCCGGCGCGCTGCAGGCTTCCGGCGGTTACTTGCCCGGAGCTTGCTCGTTTTGGCAATTTTCGCCTTCGCCGCCACCATCGCGTACGACTGCTCGATCAGATTCTTTACCTCGCCCCAAGGCAAGACATCCAGGCGCTCGAAGGACACCCACTTGTATCGTCCGAGGTAGGGCGCGGGAATGATGTCTTCGTGCTCGACCAGTTCGTCGAATTGTGCCGGGCAGCACTTGAACATCAGGCGCTGGGGAACTGAACTCAGGGATAGCAGGGCAAAAATCTTGCCTCCCACCTTGAAGCAGAGGTCGTCGCCCCATTGCAGGTTTTCGGTTGCGTGGGGGAAAGTAAGGCAGAAGCGGCGGATGGATTCAACGCTCATTGTTCTCCTGACCACGTTCTCATGACCACGTAGGGGCGGACGCCTCGTCCGCCCAGCCGAGCGGAGCTCGGCCTGGGTTCTCTCGATAGAATCATCAAAGAATCAAAGACCGAGACGAGCTGCGCTCGTCCACCCGGACGAGGGCGTCCGGGTCTACGTGGTTCTGTAGTTAGACCTGCTCGCGCGCCTCGCCCAGGGTCACGCTCACATCCATCTTCTTCTTTCCACGATAGATGGTGAGGCGCACTGTGTCGCCGGCCCGGTGGTTGTTCATGACCTGGCTGAGGTCCTGCTGGTCCTGTACGTCCTGGCCATCGATGGCGAGGATCAGGTCGCCGCCGAGCATGATCGGGATATTGCCAATGTAGGCGCGCTCGGTGCCGCCGTGCAGACCCGCACGGTCGGCGGCTCCTCCGGGCACGACTTGCACGATCAGCAAGCCGCTGTCTGCGGCCAGTCCCATCTGGCTGGCCAGCTCGGGTGTAATCGGAATGGTCCGCACCCCCATTGCGGGGCGCCGCACCCGCCCCAGAGTTACAAGATCGTTCAATACGGCTTTTGCGGTATTGATCGGAATGGCAAAGCCGATTCCCGCGCTCTGTCCCACATTTGAAGCGATCAGGGTGTTGATGCCGATCACTTCGCCGTGCCAGTTGAGCAGCGGCCCTCCGGAATTGCCCGGGTTGATGGCCGCGTCGGTTTGAATGGCTTCGTCAATCTGCATGCCGTCCGGCTCCTGCACCGGGCGGATGGAACTGATGATGCCCCGGGTCATGGTTCCGGAAAGTCCGAACGGGTTGCCGATGGCATAGACCTTTTGTCCGACCTGCAGATTGTGCGAGTCGCCGAGCACCATCGGAGTCAGTCCCGGACCTTTGATCTGAATCACCGCCAGATCGTGAGAGCGGTCGGTTCCGACCACGGTCGCCTTGTACTTTTTCCGGTTATGCAATGTGACTTCCACCTGGCGGGCGTCGGCGATCACGTGATAGTTGGTCAGCACGTGACCCTCCTTATCGATGATAAAGCCCGAGCCTTGTCCCTCCTGCGGCACGAGGCCATAGAAGAAATCGAAAGTCACGGCCCGCGAAGTAATATTCACCACCGAATCGATGTTCCGGTGATAGACGCCGATGTTGTTCTGCTCTTCGGCGTCGATCGTCTCGCCCGAAGCCGCTTCGGTGATTTCCACCTGGTCAATGGGGCGGCCCACCCAGTTCGCGGAATGCATCCGGCCGGAGCGATAGGTGGTGAAGTAATAGAAAGCGCCGGCAAAAATGACAGCCAGCAGGATGGGGCGCAACAGCTTCATAAACTGAAACCTTCCGTCATCGATTCCATCTGATTCTAAATCGAGCTGGCAAGAACCACGTGGGGACAGCCGCCCCCGGCTGTCCGGCGGAGCGAAGCTCCGCAACTCTGGTCGGGCAAACAACGGCGAGCCCCGCTCGCCCGGACAGCCGGGGCGGCTGTCCCCACGTGGTTCTTGCTGGCCTACAGATCTGCTTCATGCTTCAGCTCGGCAAAAATTGTCTCTACCTGTCGCCGGGTTTCATCGAGCGCTCCTGCGTTGTCGATCACGTAATCGGCGGCTTTGATTTTTTCTTCATCCGGAAATTGTGCCGCAATGCGCCGGTTAACTTCCCGGCGGGCTGTTTCCATATTCACTTTCAGGCGATGGGCCCAGCGCTCGATGCGCTGTTCCGGGCGGCAGGTCACAACCACCAGGCGATCGAAGTCTTTGGCCATGCCAGCCTCGAGAATCAGCGCCGCCTCAACCACGGCAATCGCGTGCAAGTTGCGCCGGCCTGCCTCCGCCATCCAGTCCTGTTGCCGGCGAATCACGGCGGGATGGACGATCCGATTCAGCTCCTGTATGCGCGAGGGTTTGTCCACGGTTCCAAAGGCGAGTTCCGCCAGCCGCTGGCGGTTCACGCTACCGTCCGGATCAAGAATTCCGGCGCCGAAGCGGCTGACAACCTCTTGATATACGGCCTCGCCGGGTTGCATGAGCAGCCGGGCAATTTCGTCGGCCTGGATGACCTGGGCTCCCAGTGCGGCAAACATCTCTCCGACGACCGACTTGCCTGCGGCGATGCCGCCGGTGAGCCCGACCTTAAGCACTGCGGGCGTGCTCCGCTGCGCGTCCGGCGATGCGCGAGCCCCTCCTCATTCTGGCGGCTTTTACGGTGTTGGACATGAGCATGGCGATGGTCAGGGGGCCGACGCCTCCGGGTACCGGTGTAACGGCTCCCGCGACTTCGGCCGCATTGGGATGCACATCGCCTGCCAGGGTCGAGCCTTTTGCCGCATAGCCTTCCTCGCGCTTCGCATTGCCCGCGAAGAGATGGTCGAACTCCGCGCGCTCTGTGACTTTATTCATGCCCACGTCAATCACGGTGGCCCCAGGTTTCACAAAGTCGCGGGTGATCATTCCGGCGCGACCGATGGCCGCGACCAGGATATCCGCTCGACGGCATACGGCAGGCAGGTCGCGGGTCCTGGAGTGGCAAACCGTCACCGTGGCGTTGGCGTTGATCAGCAGCATGGCGGTGGGCTTGCCCACGATATCGCTTCGCCCGACCACCACGGCTTCCTGGCTGGCCACTGGAATATTGCTGCGCTTGAGGATTTCCATGATCCCCGACGGCGTACAGGGGACCAACCCCGGCCTCTGCGTGGAGAGGAACCCCACGTTGACCGGATGGAAGCCGTCCACGTCCTTGGCCGGATCTACGGCCATGAGAATCTGTTTGGAATCCACCTGGGGCGGCAAAGGAAGTTGTACGAGGATGCCGTCGATATCATCCCGCCGGTTCAATTGCAGAACAAGTTCGAGCAGCTCCGTAGTTGAAATCGTGTCAGGCGGGGTGAGCTTCTCGCTGTAGATGCCTACTTCTTCGCAGCTCTTCACTTTTCCCCGGACGTAAATTTCGGACGCCGAGTTATGGCCGACGAGAACCACGGCCAGGCCTGGACGGATGCCGGCAGCCGCCATTTTCTTTACCTCAGAAGCCACCTCCGCCCGTATTTCAGCGGCGATCTTGTTGCCGTCGAGAATGGCAGCCATGAAGCCTCGCCTCCCGCTGGAGAATCGAGCATTATCGTAAACTATCCGGGGGAAAAGAGCTTGAACCGCAGAGGAAGCAAAGAAACGCGCAAAGCGGGTTGAGAAAACCTCTGGAATTCGTCATCGCGAACTTTGGCGGATTTTCTCCGTGGTCATTGCGACTACTTTTCTCGCGTTCAGGAAGGGCGTAAAATCCGTCTCATGATTGACCAAGATCTGCTCGAAATTCTGGTCTGCCCGGTCTGCAGGAAGGCGCTTGCCATAAAGACCGACGGACAGGGCCTCAAGTGCGAAGAGTGCCGGCGAGTCTATCCGATTCGCGACGACATTCCGATCATGCTGGTGGATGAGGCCGTCATCGATCCCTCCTGAAGCCGTTTTGTGTCATCTTCGACCGTCCCAGAACGACACAACGCGTCAATATCGAGATTTCCTGTTATGGCACGTTCGTGCCACAAAAACCTACCTCCGGGATGCATCAAATAAACTGGCGGCCCGCAACTTGCCGCAGCGCAAGGGGTTTAAGAAACCAATTGGGCGTCCGCGACGTATATCCAAAAGGAGCTGGAATGCGGCAACAAAATTGCATGCAACGTTAGTGGCAGGCAGTGAGTCTAATAGTTAAGGAAATGCGGTCGGAGGTGATACGACCATGAAAGAACGATTCTCCAGTACCGAACTGACGGCGTTACGAAACGACCTTCTGCAGGGCGGGTTGATCGATTCGCGGGAAGCCGCGGAACTCCTGCAGGTTTTCCTCATGGGCCGTGGCTACGGGGTCTCGCCTCAAGCAGCCATGGATGCCGTGGGCCGGGTTGAGATGTCCGGCTGCTCCATGCCGGTGCTGCAGAAAGAACTGGAGAGCCTCGCTCTCGTAATGTAAGCGGTGACCAGAAGTATGTAAGAATCTACGGGGACCTCAGAACCAAGCCGTACCCCGTGAGGTGAGTAAACAAGAATGAGCCGGGCAAACCTGCCCGGCATTTTTGTTTTTGGGAAGCTTCTAGCTTCTGGCCGAGCGGGCCGACTCGTTCATAATTGCCTCGCCGTCAAGAAATTCGACGCCAGCACGAGTTGCGTATTCCTCAGTGATTCGGAGCGGGAGGCCAGGAGCCAGGCGCTAGAAGCGCATTATCTTTACTCGTACCTTAAACTCTCCACCGGATCGAGCTTCGACGCCCGAGTTGCCGGAACCGTACCGAAGATCATGCCAACGAAGGATGAGACCAAAATCGCCACAATCGCGGATAAGCCAGAAATAGGAATACGGTATTCCGTAAGGAAACGTACCGAATAAGGAATCGCCAGACCGATCACGACGCCGATCAGCCCTCCGACCAGCGAAATGGTCATGGCTTCAGCCAGGAATTGAAAGCGAATTTCGCGGTTGGTCGCTCCCAGCGCCTTGCGTATCCCAATCTCACGAATGCGTGAGCTGACCGTAGCCAGCATGATGTTCATGATCCCGATCCCGCTTACCAGCAGCACGACCGCCGCAACCAGCAACAACACCAGCGTCAGGGCGTTTGCTGTCTTTTCAGCCAGCGCGACGAGTTGGGTGAGATTCATGACGTTGTACACCGACTCGGCCCGGTGGCGGCTCCGGATGACTCGGCGAATCTGGTCGGTCGCCGGCTGCACCATGGAAGGGTCGGCGGTGGAGAAGTAAATCTGCTTCACCGTGGGAGTATCCGTAAAGTAGCGGCTCACGGTGTACGGGATGAGCATCGTGTAGTCCACAACTTCGGTTTGCCCGAAGGTGTCCACGCGCTCCCGGAAGGTGCCAACGATCGTGAAAGGCAGCCCGCTGAGCTTGATGATCTTGCCGATCGCTTCTTCCTGCGACCCATAAAGCTCTTCGGCCATTTTTTGCGTGACCACGCCGACCTTGTTGTGTTCCTGCTCATCCTTGGAGTCAAAGAACCTGCCGGTAATGACCACCAGGTTGCGCACGATCTTGTAGTCGGGAAAAACGCCGAGCACGGAGATGTCGCGTTCCTTGCCGCCCCCGACGGGTATGCGCTCGCCGAGCGGAACCACGGGGGACGCCGCCACGATTCCGGGGACTTGCTCGAGCGCAGCCTTCATGTCGTCGATGGTCAGCGGGTCGGGCGTGGTGGTGGCGATGCGCTCACCGGCGCTTTGGTACTCGGCTTCAATCTGGTTGGTGCCGATGGACTGGATTTGATTCAGCACATACTGCTTGCCGGTCATGCCGATGGTCACGACCAGAATCAGCGAAGCCGTGCCGATGACCATGCCCAGCGCAGTGAGAGCGAAGCGGACTTTGTTACTACGGAAGGTCTCGTAGGCGAAACTCAGCACCTCGCTGTACACCATCTTGGGCGGGCGCCGTTCGGGCGCGCTGGTGGTGGAAGTCGCCATGCGTCTCTAAAATTAGATGCTAGCTGCAACGGCCCGGCGGCAGCAAATGTCTCGCGGCTCGCCCCTCCGGTCCAACAGCTTTGTCATCCCGAGCGAGCCAAACGATTCGCGTGCGAATCGTTCGGAGTAGTCGAGGGACCTGCTGCTTGCTCGAGGCGCCCCACAACCGATCAACTTATAGCTCCGCTCAGGACGACAAAGCGAAATATCGTCAAAGTGTCTAGCCCGGCGGCTCGGCCGTGCCCCGGGCGTAGTAGGCGGCGTAACCCGGCTCCAGCTTCCGGCCTTTCGCGCTGAAAATACGGAAATGCGCCAGCCCGGCTCTCTGCAAGGCGAACTGCAACGTCGTCCTGACCACTCCCAGCCCATAGGTCACGCTGCGGCGGAAGTTGATGGATGACGCTTCTTCAAAGTATTTCGTTGGGCATGATACTTCGCCAATAGGGAAGCCGAAGTTCACGCATTGCGCCAGCACCTGGTTGTCGAAGACAAAATCGTCCGAGTTCTCGAGCAGAGGCAGTTCCAGTAAAACCTTGCGGCTGAAGGCGCGGTATCCGGTGTGATACTCCGAGAGCTTGATGCGCAGAAACAGATTCTCGAATGCGGTGAGAAACCGGTTGGCCACGTATTTATAAAAAGGCATGCCGCCGTGGAGCGCCTGGCCGCCAATGATTCGCGATCCCAGCACCACGTCGTACACTTCGTAGGCCACCATGCTGGCCATGGCCGTGACCAGCAGTGGAGTGTACTGGTAGTCGGGATGCACCATAATGACCACGTCCGCGCCCGCGGCCAGGGCCTCGCGATAGCAAGTCTGCTGGTTGCGCCCGTAGCCGTAATTCTGGTCGTGCACGAAGAATTGCAGGCCCAGGCGTTCGGCGACTTCGACCGTGCGGTCGGAGCTGTGATCGTCTACGAGAATGCGGATATCGACCAGTTGCGGCAACTCCGCGACGGTCGCCTCCAGAGTCTTTTCCGCGTTGTACGCAGGCAACACAACGGCGATGCGTTTCCCGTTGATCATGAAGAATCATCATAATCTCATAATCTTGAACAGCAGAGACTGTGTGGGAACGAGTCCCGGACCTGGTCATTTGGCCCAGGGGGCCGCAGTACGGATTTGCTGCAGGCCCTGTAGCGGTGCTTAGCGCCGCACGACCGGAGGCCCCGTCCCACACAGTCCGTTTCCTCCCCCTGTTTATTGATAAAATATCGACTCAGGCAAGACTGGAACTAGATGCCCGAAAAACAAACCCTATTCGAGAAAGTCTGGAACGAGCACGTCGTTTCGTCATCGCAGGAAGGCCTTCCTCTTCTTTATATAGACCTGCACCTGGTGCACGAGGTGACTTCGCCGCAGGCTTTTGACGGATTGCGTGCGGCCGGGCGCAGGGTGCGCCAGCCCAACCGGACGGTTGCGACCGTCGATCACAACATTCCGACTGAGCCGCGCGGCACGCCCATCACCGACTCGATTGCCGCGCTTCAGATCCAGGCCCTGCAAAAGAATTGCAAAGAATTCGGAGTACCGCTCTTCGACATGGATTCGCCCGATCAGGGTATTGTGCATGTCATCGGACCTGAACTTGGACTCACGCAGCCGGGCATGACCATCGTTTGCGGCGACAGCCATACCAGCACTCACGGCGCCTTCGGTGCGCTGGCTTTCGGCATCGGCACTTCGGAAGTGGAGCATGTGCTGGCCACGCAGTGCCTTCCGCAGCGCAAACCGAAGACCTTATTGATCGACGTAGCCGGTGCGCTGCCCGAAGGCGTGACCGCGAAGGATTTGGCGCTCGGCATCATCGGGCAGATTGGGACCGACGGCGCCACCGGGCACGTGATCGAGTACGCCGGAGAAGCCGTGCGCCGCCTTTCCGTCGAGGGCCGTATGACGCTGTGCAACATGAGCATTGAGGCCGGAGCACGCGCCGGCATGATTGCTCCTGACGAAACGACCTTCGCTTATCTCAAGACCCGCCGCTTCGTCCCGCACAATGGCGATTGGGAAAATACTTTGGCGCGGTGGCGGACCCTGCCTTCCGATCCGGGGGCTCGCTATGACAAGGTCATCAGGATTGATGCCTCCAGCCTCGCTCCGTTCGTGACCTGGGGGACGAATCCAGGCATGGTGGTTGCCGTCAGTGGCCGGGTTCCGGAGCTGAGCGAGTTGAAAACCGAGGCTGACCGCAGCGCGGCCCAGCGCATGCTGGAATACATGGGGCTCGAGCCCGGAACTCGTATAGAGGAAATTCCAGTAGACCGCGTTTTTATAGGATCCTGCACCAACTCGCGGCTGGAGGATCTGCGCGCCGCTGCTCGCGTTGCCCGGGGACATCACGTCGATCCGAAAGTGCGGGCCATGGTCGTACCGGGTTCGCAAGCGGTGAAGCACGCTGCCGAGCGGGAAGGCCTGGACAGTATTTTCCGCGATGCAGGTTTCGAATGGCGCGAGTCCGGTTGCTCCATGTGCCTGGGCATGAATCCCGACATTCTTCAGCCAGGAGAGCGCTGCGCTTCCACCAGCAATCGCAACTTTGAAGGGCGCCAGGGACGCGGCGGCCGCACTCACCTAGTGAGTCCGATGATGGCCGCGGCTGCCGCCATCGCCGGTCACTTTACGGATATAAGGAACTGGAAATACAGCAAGTAGCGCAGCCGTTCGACATCGCTCGGGGCAGGTTCCGGCTGTCCGATGGGCATTCCGGCCTGCGCTACCCATGGAGATTGAATGAAACCGTTTCGCCAGCATAAGGGCAAAGTTGCCCCGCTTCATCGGCACAACGTTGATACCGACCAGATCATCCCCAAGCAATTTCTGAAGAGAATCGAGCGCACCGGTTTTGGGGAGTACTTGTTTTACGACTGGCGGCGCGCCCAGGACGGTTCGCAGGATCCGTCATTCTCTCTGAATCGTCCCCGCCATGCGGGCGCCAGCATTCTAGTGGCCGGCAGGAATTTCGGTTGTGGATCGTCCCGCGAACATGCGGTTTGGGCGCTTGATGATTTTGGTTTCCGGGCGGTCATCGCCTCTTCATTCGCCGATATCTTTGCCAATAATTGCGTAAAGAATGGCGTGCTAACCGTGGTGCTGACGGAAAGTGAAGTGGAAGAGATTGTCCGCCGTGCCGCGGAGTTCCCCGACTACCATCTGTCCATCAACCTGGAGCAACGTAAGGTCGGCGACGATCACGGCTTTGCGGCTAGCTTCGAGATTGACGAATTTACCCGGCACTGCCTGCTCGAAGGCCTTGACGACATCGGGTTGACGCTGAAACACGACGCTGAAATTACAGCTTATGAAGCCCGGCATCCGGCGGCGCAAAAGATCATGTAGGCACGGGCGGCCTCGCCCGCTAAAATTTCCTAAGTACGCTAAACCGGTGGCCCCGCCGGCGCTCCTGACGATTTCAGCTTAGGCGTATTCTGCTCCGGATTCTGCAGGAACAGCATGATCTCGTGATCGATCTGGTCCATGACCGGACCACGCTGTGCATTCTTCTTCACCGCTCCCTGTACTTCGCGCACTCCGGCCAAGGCTGCCGCCCGCACTTCAGCAGTCGCTTCGGAATTTGCAGCCAGGATCATCAACCGCTCCGCGACTTCAGTTTGCACGACCCCGGCGAGATCTTGCTCCGCGCCCGTTTTCGCCGCATCGGAAAACGCGGCCGTTACCAGGCCGGCGACCACGCTCGCGGGAGACGGAGCTGCGCCCTCCTGCGCGAAGATCACTGCCAACCTCTGCATGCGCTTCGGTTCGAGCAATCCGCCCACGACAACTTCCGTCACCGCGCGGGCTCCATCCTGCGGGCTGAAGAGATATCCCGCGGACGAAGTAAATCGCTCCGGATCCGAATCGCGATTCTCGAGCGGCGCCAGAGATTTCCATACGTCCGCGGGAACATTCAACCGGGAAGGATTCAAAGAGCTCAACAATAGTTGAAGAGCTTCTTTCTGGCTCTCCGCTGGCCAGATGATGACGGGTTGCTGCCCGTCGCCCTTCAGCGAGAGCGGGACTTTGGCGCTGCCCACAACGTTGATGGCTGCGCCCAGCGCGTAACGATGAAACAAATAGACAAGGGGCAAGCGCGACGTGAATGTTGAATTGGGCTCGCCCGGCCGCAGCATGCCTGGGTTGTAATGCTCCAGCAGCGAATTTCTGACGGGCAGAACTTCCTTCAGCCAGGTCACGGGATCGGGCCCGTCATCGTAGGAATTCCAGCGCGGGTCTTCCGTATTTCCCCAGACAATTCCTTTAGCGATGCTGGCTTTCACGATGGCATCGAGGCGCGCACTCTCTTCCTCAGCCTTCCCCTCCGCCTTGCCCTGGCTGTAGCCCCATTCAATGGCGAAGCGATCGTAGGTGCCCGTTCCCTGCATGTAAGCGTCGGAGAGATCGGCGCTGCCGTCGGCGCGAATCCGCACCCGCGGCGCGAAGTAGTCCATCACGGAACCGCGTCCGTACGTGCTGGCCACGAAGTTGTGCTCCAGGCCGAGCACGTGTCCCATCTCATGGCAGGTGAGCAGCGCCAGGCGGTTCAGCATGACTTGTTCTTCCGCAGTTCGAGGGTCGAGGTTATCGAGTGCGGCGAAAGTATCGAGCGCAGGTTCGTCCCGTCCCGAGGGCATCACGGCTTCCCAGTAATTATTCACGGTGCGCATGCGATGCGAATCCAGTTGCACGACGGCGTGAAGAATCTCGCCGGTGCGTGGATCAACGTGGCTCTGTCCTACCGACCAACCGCGGCCTGAACGGTTCGTCCACTGAATAGTGGGATAGCGAATATCCATCGGGTCGGCGCCCTCGGGCAGGTCCTCGACGCGAAGAGCGTTGCGGAATCCTGCCTGCTCAAACGCGGCATTCCACCACAGCGCACCCATCCGCGCCGCGGCACGAACCGGATCGGGAATGGCCCGATCGAGATAGAACACGATCGGCTTCACGGGTTCGCTGAGCGCTGCGTTGGGATCTTTCTTTTGCAGCCGCCAGCGCTGCACCAGATAGCGCGTGAGCGGCCGGTCATAGGACTGAGAGAAATCCTGGAAGCTCACCGTGAT
This sequence comes from Terriglobia bacterium, assembly GCA_963814725.1. Lineage (GTDB taxonomy): Bacteria > Acidobacteriota > Terriglobia > Terriglobales > Acidobacteriaceae > JAIQFF01. The sequence continues at coordinate 370,298 of CAWFDY010000005.1, read as the reverse complement.
GAATCCCACCCGGGGATCCTGCTCCAGCGGTTCGTATCCGGACGCAGGCATCGCCACAAACGAATGATGCTCGCGGATGCTGAGAGAATGGGGATCGGGCTGGTTTAAATCGCTCTCGGAGTCAGTCGCAAAGGTGAGAAGCGTTTCCACTTCGGTATTGAGCGGAAAACTTCCGGTGTGCTCGAGATCAATGATGCTGCGGTCCTTGTCCAGGCGCCAGTCTGCGGCTTTGGAAGATGTCTCCCGGATAATGTTTCCGCCGACGGCGCGCGAAGGGCGGCGCAATTGCGAGAGCAGATCGAACGCGTCACGAACCAGCAGGGCGTCGGCATCCACCAGCAGCGTTCCATCCTTTTCGGCCTCTAGCGGTAACGAGACCAGCACCGACGTCGGGAAGCTGTATTCGACAGAGCGCTGCAGATCCGGAGTGCCGTTCGAAGCGCGGAAGCTTGTGTTTTCCTGAATCACCAGGACGTGCATCCCAACCCGGCGAAAGCGGCACAACGCGCCACCACCAAAAGAACTGCGGTCAGCGAACGCCTCGGTCGAACCGATGCCGCTTCCCAACCCGGTGAAATACAGGAACTCTCCCTTGAGGGTTGCCGGCGAGAGTTCAAAAAGAATGTCGCCTTTCTTTTCGTCCCAGTAGTACGGAAAAAAGCCATCGTGCTTTTGCAGTCCCGCGACGCGCGCCTCCAGCGCCGGAGCGGTATCGCCCGACTTAGAGCCGGTCTCAGCGGACGCAGCCACACCGCCGGCCATCAAAGCGACACACAAGGCAATCGAAAGATGCAGCTTGTTCATAGGCTTTGTCTTATACATCACCGGCACCCGCTTGCTCAAACCACGAGCCCGCATTGGAGGGGGTGCCGAAACACTTGAAGAATGTAGTAAAACTATAGAAGCTGGAGAGGTGGCCGAGCGGTTGATGGCACCGGTCTTGAAAACCGGGACGGCTCTAGCGCGTGTTGCAAAATAAAGCGTTACAAGTATCTCCACGCACGTAAAGCTCGTCTGGAAGATCGAGGCGCAGGCTTGGGGCCGCACGTCGTAGCTTGCGACACGCTCGTAGTCAATCAATCACCAAAAGCATCCAAAAGTGATCGGCTCAGGTGCGATGCGGCACCGGTTTCTAACAAGGCCGCGCATCCTCGCGGGCTTAGCTGCACGCCTTCAAGCGGTAGCAACTTGGGCAGAAATGATGATGGAGATTCCAAACGACTTCAGCAACAGGTTGGTGCCAAGCAACTAAAATCGTCAGATAGGCGAACAGACGGCGCAAGCTTGTGGATCGCCTGTTGACGACAATAATCTCACCTGAGCGACGGCGTTCAATTCCTTGACAGTGGCTTATAGCAGACGCGTACCGCCACTTCGCAAGTCCCCTCTGTTTGGCTAAACGTGGAACCTTGCACCGCACAGAAAAGGTGCATCCCAAACGCATATCGAGTGGGAACCCCGTTTTTGTCTTGTTTGATTAACTGCGGTTCGCTTACAGCCCACGCCTTCTCAAGATCATCCGAACCGTATGGGCTGATGTGAATGCCTTTTGGTATGTCTTGCGGACGCAGATTCGATTTGGTTTTGTGTTTTCCATTCGTAGCCTGGACTTCAGCTTGCTGATAGGACTCATCGAGCGTTGCAAGTTCGGGGAGCTTAAGAAAAACGTTTGTATCCGAACTGTTGCGCATCTGACCCCGATAGAGTTCCTGCATAGCTAAATCCTTCCGGGCAGCCGTTTTGCGCACTGCTTAGGTAAGACATGAGCAAGAAACTGATAGTCAAGAAACCAAAGTGCGTCTTCATCGAAGTCGCTCCAAAGTGGCATTTGCAATTGAGAGGGGTCTTCGCCAACCTGAAAAGACACGGCTGACAAACCACGAGCGATCTTATTTAAGAGCGCTGCTCGGCACCTGTGCAACTAGGGAAATCCCTAGGATGGCGAAACATGTCGATTACACTCACGATCCTTTGGTGTGGGGCTTGGGGGGTGGGCTGATTGCTACCGGCCCGCGCACGCTGCCTTCCCCCACGCTTTGAGACCAAGCTTCGCTTCACGCTTCAGAATCGCGACACCAACAACCTCATGCCCTTCAAAGCTTCCTCAGGCAACTTCCCTTCATAGTGATCTTTGGTCAGAGGTTCGTCTTCGTGGCCCAACACATCACGTGCTGCCGTGCTGTTCCCGGTTAGTGCACGCAGCGTGGTGCCCAAACCGCGCCTTCCTGCATGAAAACCCTTCCACTCAAGTTTGTTCTTCGCGAGCATGACCAAGCTTGCAAAGAAGTATTCCCAACGCACAGCGGGAAGAGTGATCCAATGCCCTTGCGATACTCGCGCAACGTCATGTTGCCGAAGTGATCTTTGAGGTGTTGATTCCACACTTGCTGATAACCGAGACGGGTGCTTGGTTTGAGGTTTTCAGTGATGAAGGGCAGGTAGGTGTGTTCCCAAAATGAGGCAACGGTAAGGTCTGTAGGCTGCTGTGGGCCTGAAGCCTGAGCGTTGATAGTTGCCATGAACTCATCGCACGCACGGCGAACCGACTTTGAGGCGGCTGTGGGATGCTCACGATCTTTTGGACAGAGACGGCGGGAACGTTGCACCCGAAGCAACTTCCCCTCTACAATCTCTTCAGTTCGATATCGCACATGAAAAGCACCGAAAGCCTCGTAAATGTAGCCCCGCTGGTATCTCCCCATCGGATTGCCTTCCGTGGGATGATCCTAACTAACCGAAAGTGCGATGGCACGAAGGTGCGGTCTATTAATCAACTTGTTTGTTTTGAATAGCGTGGAGAGGTGGCCGAGCGGTTGATGGCACCGGTCTTGAAAACCGGCATACCCGAAACGGTATCGGGGGTTCGAATCCCTCCCTCTCCGCCATCCCTGCACAACGCTGAATCCAATATTGCTCGTCATGGTGATGACGAAGCTGACCGCACCGACGCCATCCGATGGACCAACGACTCCACTGAGACCAGAAGCAGAACTTTCAATCGCGATTAAGAGATGCTCGCCCGGACCAGAAGCAGGAGGGAAGCGGTGACGCGTGAACCAGATCGTCTCAACGAGTTCGCCCAACGCTACACCGCCGCCTGGTGCAGCCAGGACCCGGCCAGCGTAGCCGCCTTTTTTTCGCGGGATGGATCTCTGCGTGTCAACGATAACGATCCGGCGCTCGGTCGCAAAGCCATCACGGAAGTGGCTCGCGGATTCATGAGCGCATTTCCTGACCTGCACTTGCGTATGGACGGCCTGGTGGTGGAGGGCGACCGCATCCTTTATCGCTGGACCCTTACCGGTCGCGATACCGGACCCGGCGGCCGGGGCCGGCGCGTGAACCTCAGTGGATTCGAAGAATGGAAAATCGGATCCGATGGGCTGATCGCTGAGTCGCAGGGCCACTTCGACGCGGCCTCTTATCGGCGGCAACGGGAAGGCGCGCTGAAAGGTCCCCGATATTTCGACGAGTACGAGGTCCGCGAACGCTTGCGCATGGCGGATCTGATTGAGGCTATGGAGAGGGCCTTGATCGAATTTTCAGCGGGAAGAGTGGAGCAGCCGGTGCGCACGGTCTTCTCATTCGGCGCCGAGCATTCGCTTTTCGGTTTGATGTCGTCCTACGTGCCGTCGCTACCGGCGCTCGGCGCGAAACTGGTGACAGTGTGCACCGGAAACACCGGGCGCGGTCTCGAAACGCATCAAGCGATTATCGTGATGCTCAACCCGACAACGGGCGTTCCGGAGGCGATCATCGATGGACGCTACGTCACCGAGGCTCGCACCGCCGCCGTTTCGGCAGTGTCGGCACGCCGCCTGGCGCGCAAGGACGCGCGGGTGCTGGGAGTTCTGGGTTCTGGAGTGCAGGCACGCAGCCACCTCGAAGCGCTGGGATGTGTGCGGAATTTTAGGGAAGTGCGAGTTTGGAGCCCGAACGCGGATCGTCTGCAGCAGTTCGCTTCTGAAACGGGAGCGCGCGCCATGGCCAATGCTGAGGCCGTAGTGCGCGGAGCTGATGTGGTTGTGGCAGCGACCTCATCACCGACGCCGGTAGTCCGGAACGAATGGGTTTCCGAGGGCACCCACGTGATTGCAGTCGGGTCGTGCCTGCCCACGCAAAGAGAGCTGGATCCGGCGCTGGTGGCTCGCGCGCGGCTGGTGGTTGACTCCAGGGCGGCGGCGCTTCAAGAGGCTGGCGACGTGGTCATGGGGATTGCTGAAGGGCGATGGAGGGCGGAGCATATCGCGGCGGAACTTGGTGAGCTGCCGATTCGCAGCGATGATCGTGAAATCACAGTGTTCAAATCTTTAGGTCTTGCGGTCGAGGATATCTTCGCGGCGCATCTGGTCCTGACCAACGCCGTCCTCACATAAGACGCTTTTTAAGGCAGGAGAGCCAGGCCTCCCGCAGGCTCCGCGGGATAGCGCGGCAGCAGCAGGCTGAGCCCGGCTCCGACGACGCAGGTCAGGGCGAGCGCAATGATGATGCGCGGTTGATAGGAACCGTAGCGATCGTAGAAGCGGCCGACAATCACAGGGCCGGTCGCTCCGCCTACGGCGTATGCGGTCCATGTCATACCGTAGAGCGCCGCGAAATGCTTTCGGCCGAAATAGCGGGCAACGAGGTAGGGCACGACATCCGCTTCGCTGCCCAGACCGTAGCCCAGCACTGCCGTCCCCACCAGGGCGATCGTGGCCGTGGATGCCGATGCGAGCGTGAAGATGCCAATGGAAGCGACGCCCAGCATGAACATGGCAACATACGGCGCGAAGTAGCGATCCAGCAGCAAACCAGTGGTTAGCCGCCCCAGGATTCCGGTTGCGCCCATCACGGAAAGCGCGAGCGCTGCACTCTCTCCGGAAACTCCGCGCTCGGTCAGCATCGCGGCCAGATGGGAGAGCAGTCCATTGGAGCCGAATGCCTCCAGCATGATCATGACGGCCATAATCCAGAACACAGTGCCGCGCAATGCGGCGCCTACTGAACTTCCCGTGCTCAATGTCTGATCGGATTGCGAAAAACTTACCGGCCGGTTTCGCACCAGAAGTGCGGTCAACGGAAGTCCGAGCATCGCGATGCAACCGAGGGCAACGTAAGCGCTTCGCCAACCATACTGTTGGATCACAGCTTGCGTAACCAGCGGGATGACAATCGAACCGGTGCCGCTTCCGGTGAGCACCAGCGCCAGTGCCAGACCCCGGCGCTTTTGAAACCAGGTGAGGACGGCGCGCGTGTATGCGAGTTGTGCTGTCCCATTTCCTACGATGCCGAGAACGAAGTATGTCAGATAGAAGCGCGTAATATTCGGCGTAAGCAGGCTCAACGACATGTATGCCAAGCCGAAAACAATAATGCTGGGAAGAATGATCCGCCGCGGCGGGAAGCAATCAAGAAGAGTTCCGATGCCCGGTGAAAACACAGCCACCGTCATTGCCGCAATGCCGAATGCGCTGGAAATGGCTTCCCTGTGCCAGCCGAAAGCCTTGGACAGCGGCTCAAGAAACAGGCTGAATGTGTAGGGCATGATGGCGGCAAAACTGACCATCACGCCGACGAACGCAGCGAGGCACACTCCCCATCCCGGATAGCGAATCGAGCTTTCCGATGTGTGCTCGCTTGCTTCCATCCCAACAACCTGACTCTCCATAGATCTCCATTCTTGTTTCCGGCATTCATGTGCCGGTTTCCCTCGCGAGCCTAACCCCGCCGCGCCACACGCGCGGTCGAAAATAATATGATTAGCCGGAACGCTTCTTGCCGCTTTTGCTTCCATCCGTCCGATAGAATAGCCCGGCTGTGAACGTCATCCCGACTGAGCGACGAAAATACACTTGGTGAAGACCGAACAACTGATCCTCGCGATCGGGGCCATTCTGCTGGCGGCGCGGGCGTTTGGCTGGATCTTTCAGCGCATCGGACAGCCGCGCGTCGTGGGAGAAATGACAGCCGGCATTGTCCTTGGCCCATCGCTTTTTGGGCGGTTCCTCCCCGGCGCCTTCGCCTACGTCTTTCCCTTATCGTCAATGCCGGCGCTCACAGTGTTGAGCCAGCTTGGGCTCTTACTCTTCATGTTTGTGGTTGGCCTTGAAGTTGATCTCAAAGGCATTCTTAAGCAACGGGCTGCTGTGGTGCTGATCAGCAATGTCAGCATCGTGCTGCCCCTGGCTTTGGGCGTCGGTTTGGCCACTGTGCTCTATCCCGCATTCGCCGGAGCACAGGTTTCATTTTCTTCTTTCGCCCTTTTCATGGGAACGGCGATGAGCATCACCGCGTTCCCGGTTCTCGCACGCATCTTGAAGGAACGCGATTTGCTAGGAACCGTCCTCGGAACCATGGCCATCTCATGCGCCGCGATTGACGACATCAGTGCATGGTTGATGCTGGCCGTTCTTACTGCGCTGGTGAGTTCCGGCAGCAGTTGGCGCCATTTCACGGTCAAGCTGCTTTTGCTGGCGGGGTTTGTGGCCGTTATGTTAGTTCCGGTTCGCCGCGCTGCATCTTTCTTCGAATCGAGGTATAAGAAAAATGGTGCGGGGATGGAGTTCATTTCTTCCCTGATCCTCTTCATGCTCGCAGCCAGTTGGACGACCGAACGACTGGGTGTACATGCGCTGTTCGGCGCGTTCATGGCCGGTTTGGTCATGCCCAAGGATGAACGTATGATCGCGGACGTGGTTGACCGCATTGAATCTTTGAGTCTCGCGCTCTTGCTGCCTCTGTTCTTTGCGCTCACCGGGCTGCGGACGCGCATCGACTTGCTCACGGACAAATCCATGTGGGGATATGCGGCCGCCATTATTGCAACCGCAGTGGCCGGCAAGCTCGCGGGAGCAGCCTTCACGGCTCGGGCGACCGGCATGAGTTGGAAAGATTCGTTGGGTCTGGGAGTGTTGATGAACACTCGCGGGCTGGTTGAACTGGTGATCCTGAACGCCGGCCTCGATCTAGGAATTCTCTCACCGGCGTTGTACACCATGATGGTCCTTATGGCTCTGGTTACAACTTTCATGACCAGCCCGATTCTAGGCATTATGCAAATTCGTCGTCACTCTTAATGCAGCCGCAGGTTACCGCTTCGTGTCAGCCAGCAGACGATCGGTCGAGTGGACATACCCAACCTCAGCCAACCGCTTCCCGTTCTCGCGGTACATTTCCGCATTCTCCGGCGCCCAGGTTGCCAGGCCATCCACATAGCGATTGAACATGCAGAAGGCTGCCGCGATCAGGACGGTGTCGTGGATCTCTTTATCTGTGGCCCCGTGTTGGCGGGCACGAGCCACATCATCGCCCGTCACCTGCTTGCCGCCCTTCTGCACTTTGCCGGCGAGGTTCAGCAGGGCTTTCAGCTTGTCGGAAATTCCGGCTGATTCGAAGTTGAACTTCACATCGTTCACCAGCTTTTCGTTTCCACCCAGACGATAAGCCGTAACCGCCCCGTGGGCATTCTGGCAGAAGTAGCAATCGTTTTGTGATGAGACGTAGGTGGCGATCATTTCGCGGTCCGCCTCCGACAGTGAATTAGGCGCGCGCAGCAAGACCTCCGCTAGCGCATTGAGTGGCCTGGCGGTTTCGGGACTGAACGCCATTGGTCCCAGAATTCCGGGCAGTCCTTCGGGAAGTCGAATATGTGCCATAGCGAGATGCTCCTCTAGGCTTGAATTTTGTTTCGCAGCGCCACGACTGATGGCAGTGGCTTTTTGTAATCCCGGCCGACGTAGCCGAGTTGGGCTGTCATCTTTCCGATTTCGCGGTAGACTTCGGGATCGCGCGGCTGCCAGGTGGCCAGCCCATCCACGTAGCGGTTGAACATGCAGAAGGCGGCCGCAATCAACACCGTGTCATGGATCTCTTTGTCGGTCGCACCTTGCTCTCGGGCTCGCGCGACATCCTCCGCGGTAACATGCTTGCCGCCTTTTTGCACCTTGCCCGCGATGGCCAGCAGAGTTTTCATCCTGGCGGAAATCGGAGCCGCCTCGTAGTTCTGCTTCATTCGCGTGATGAGATCGTAGTCTGCGTCGCTGCCGCCGAGATGTTGCGCTGCAGTGGAACCATGGCAGCTCTGGCAGTAGAAACAATTGTTCTCCGAGGAAACGTAAGTGGCGATCATTTCGCGCTCCGCCGCAGTCAGCGTGTGCGGCCCGGTGAGCAGCACCTGTACCAGTTCCCCTAACGGCTTGGTGGTTTCAGGACTGAATACCATGGGACCGCGTATGCCCGGCAACCCTTCCGCTAATTTAATGTGAGCCATAAGATTCACGATTCGATTTATGCAACTTCCTGTGAGCTTGACGGCCGCGGGCGTCCGTAACCCTGGTGAGCCATTCGTTCGCCCATCTCCTGATAAGCCGCTCGCCCCAGCGGTTGCGGAGTTGCCAGGCCATCAACATAGCGGTTGTACATGCAAAAAGCAGCCGCGATCAGCACGGCGTCGTGGATCTCTTTGTCGGTTGCCCCATTCTTCCGGGCGCGATCGACATCCTGGGATGTGACCTGCTTCCCGCCCTTCTGCACCTTGCCCGCGATATTCAGCAGCGCCTTCATCTTGCCGGAGACTTCGGCGTCTTCAGGGCTCACTTTGACGCACTCAATCAGATCGTAATTTCCGCCCAGGTGCGCGGCCGCGGCGGCGCTGTGCGAGAGCTGGCAAAAGTCGCATTCGTTACGGTAAGAAACGTGGGCGGCGATCATTTCGCGCTCCGCCGAGGTCAATGTGTTTGGTCCGCGCAACAGCACCTCCGCCAGTTGCAGCAGGGGCTGTGCGGTATCGGGACTGAATGTCAAGGGCCCGATAATCCCAGGCAATCCTTCTGGAAGTTGAATGTGAGCCATGATTCCTTTCGTCTTCTCAATCCGAATTCTTTGCGTCTTTTGGGGAATCTCTTTGCGGCCTTTGCGGCCCTGAATTAAAAAATCTTAAACCGCAAAGTTCGCAGAGGGCGCAAAGAAACCTGGAGTCCCTGCAGGGCAACGTAAACGCACGCTGTTCGACCGAACAATAGTAGGAAAGCACTAGTGATCGCCGGGCCGCCGAACGCTAGAATTGCGCTCCGCTCACAAGGAGTTTGCCGCTGATGCGCAGAACCATGATCGAGCTGCTGGCTGTCGCTTTCCTGTTTCCCACTGCATTCGGGACATTTTTGAAAGTGGCATCCTGCCCAGCGCAACAACACCCGATATTCAAAGTTGAAGTCGGTCCCGGGCTGACCAGCGAGCCGGTGTCAGGCAGGCTCATTGTCATGATGTCCACCCAGGCCAACCCGGAGGGAAGGCTCATGCCCAGCTACGGGCCGGATGCGCACTCCGTGTGGGTAGCGGCGAAAGAAGTCCATAACCTGACGCCGGAGAATTCAGTGGAAGTCGATCCCAATGAATTGGCATATCCGGACAAGTTCTGCGCCGCGGCAGGGGGAACTTACAAAATTCAGGCGGTGCTGGACGTAAATCACGATTTCGCCTATCACGACGATGCGTCCGACGGCGACTTACTGAGCAAAGTGGTCGAGCAGGAATTCAAACCGGGCACGGATCAAGTCATTGCCCTGACCCTGGTGGAACGCAAGACGGACCCTCCGCTCCAGGCGCCGCCAAACACCGAGTTATTTGATTTCGTGAGCCCGCAATTGTCCGGTTTTTGGGGACGCCCGATTCACATGCGCGGCGCGATTGTGCTGCCCCCGAGTTACGGCTCCGGTGCGGCTCGCTATCCCACCGTTTACATGACCCATGGCTTCGGCGGAGACATGCGGTACCTGGTGCAGCGCACCGCGACCAACGTCAACAAACTGATGGCCGACAAGAAAATTCCGGAAATGATCTGGGTGCTGATGCTGGAGGCTTTTCCCAGCGGCACACACGAATTCGCGGATTCCGTAAACAACGGGCCATGGGGGAAGGCGCTGACCACGGAGCTCATTCCTCATCTGGAAAAGAAATATCGGATGGATGCGAGACCCAGTGGAAGATTTCTGACCGGGCACTCATCCGGAGGATGGGCAGCGCTTTGGATTCAGGTGAGCCATCCCGGCTTTTTTGGCGGCACCTGGCCTACCGCTCCCGATACCTGCGATTTCCGCACATTCGCCGCCCAGGTTGACATCACCAGACGGCCGCCGCCAAATTTCTACCGTCGCGACGACGGAAGCGCGCGGATGTTCATCCTCATGGGCGGCAAAGACGTTCAATCCATGGAAGACCTGGCACAACAGGAGCGTGTGTTGGGCGACTACGGTGGGCAGTTGGGTTCTTTCGACTGGGTGTTCAGCCCCCGCGGCAAAGATGGACGGCCCATGCATCTCTTCGACCGTGATACGGGGAATATTGATCCGGAAGTCGCGGACTATTGGGAGCGGCACTACGACATTGCGAATCTGCTGCGCACGCACTGGAAGGAAGCAGGCCCCTTACTGAACGGGAAAATACACTTCACGGTCGGAACCGCGGATACTTTCCACCTCAACGAATCCGCGCGCTTGCTCGAGCAGACGATCAAGGACCTGGGAGGCAAAGCCACCTTCACTTATATGGAAGGTCGCAGCCACTTCGATCTGTATAAAGATGGATTGACGGAGCGGATTGCAAAGGAAATGTACGCCGTGGCCCGCCCCGGTGATGCTTCAAATGCAAAACCGAACCGCGCTTCCGCCCAAACCAGGAATCCGCATTAAAGCTCAGTTTAGCTCCGCTTGCGTGTGCGCCGATTGATGAGCATACCGCCAAGGCTAAAGCCGAGGATCGCTCCGAGCAGAGCTGCACTCAGCATGATGCTGGGCGAGGCGCGAGGGATGGTGCGGGAAAAAAGGGCCGAGGTGTAGGCCAATGAAAGGGTCCAAAAGGCCAGCCGGATGTACATGGGGGAGAACCTCAATAGAGATTGTGCCACGAACTCCCGGCGTGTTGTAAAGAGTTTTTAATCACTTATGAATCAGTGTTTTCGCGGTAACAGGGCTCCCTTTTCCGAGGCTTCTGTCCCCCGGTTGAGATCAAGCAGGGTCGCTGAAAAGCGCTGAGCCAGGTCCCGGTCGGGGATGAACTGCATCTGGGGGACGACCGTGCCGTTGGCGGCTGACGCATCTTTCCTCGGGGCCGCCCCTCCAGATGAGAAATGCAGTTCTAAGGGCCAACTTTCTCCAGGACGATCAGGCCTAGTTGGTTGCCGTCAGTCTGAATCGCCAACACTCTCGAACTGTCGATAGGAAAGTATAGGAATTGGTTGGCAGTGGTAAACGACAACGCGTTTAACCCCGCGATGTTGAACTGGGCCAGCCCCGCATTGCTGGTTCCTGTGAGCGCGACAGCCGGCAGCGGCGCGGCTCCAAAGATGTTGTAGTCGGTAGAGCCAGTGAGGTTGCCGCTACCGTCGATCGTGACCGGGCCGTTAGCCGCCCAGAAAGGCGCTCCGGTCGCGTTGGCAAATCCCTGGGCCCCAATGGCATAGCTGGCGGCGTTAACCGTGGTCGCGCTCTGTAGATAAGAGAGTCCGGCCGTGGCTTCGGATGTGTCTACTCCCAACTGCAGCGCATTGCCATTTCCATCCAGATAGAGCTGGAAGGCGAACGGAACGCCTTGAACTAATGAAGGAGCGAGGTTAGTGATCACGACTCGGCCACCGGACCCGACGGTCCAGTTGCCAGCGGTGATCGCCTGGCTGCCGAACGTGTTGAGATCGTTGAGCGCGATCGTGCCTGTAACACTGCCGTTCGCGTTGAGGGTGAGGCTGCCGCCAATGTGAGCGAGTCCAGCCCCATCCACTCCCGAAGCGGTGAATACATAGGTGCTCCCCGCCACCCCGGATTGAGTGAAGTTGCCGGTATTCGCGCCCTGGCCCAGCGCTGTGCCTCCCAGAACGCCGTTCAGGGTGTCGAGCAGATCCTCGACAAGCTGTATCTTGTTGGGCCCGACGATATATCCACTCAAGCCAAATTGCGGGAAATTGTTGGAAGTAGGAGTCAGACTGATGCTGATGCGACCAAAGGCATCCGGGACACTGACGGTACCGGAGGCGAAAGACTGCGCCAGGCCGATAGTCCCGCTATCGTTGAAGTCAAAGATGCTGCTTCCCACCGTAAGAGACGTTCCGGTGATATTGAGGATCCCTCCAACCACGAGTGTATTGGGAGACGATGATCCGTCCAGGCCTGAGAGATTGAAAGCATATCCTCCGGAAGGAGCCGCCGTGCCGGTCTGAAGATCGAGAGTTCCGGAAGCGGATGCAAAGCCGTCGAATTCGGTAATCAACGCGCGGGAGCTGGAAACCGATGTACCGCGCAGGGTTTCCACCCCGTTTACGCCAACGCTGATGTCATCGGTCGCGAGGACGATCTCAATATTGCCATTCGAAGTAGTGCTCAAGCTGCTGCCGGCTGCGAGAATGTTGTCAGTGCTGCCGGTGCCCAGGTCGACAAAGTCCTGCTCTCCACCAGTAATGGTCTTGTTGAGCACGGTGAAAGCGCCCGCGACGAAATACGGGCTGCCACTCTGCGTGATGTCTTCACCGGCAAGACTAAAGACGTACGTGCCGTCGGGGAGGACCGCGGTCGCGGCTGCCGTGATGGTGACGGTCGCCGAAGCTGTTTTTGTATGGTCCGTAACCGAGGTTGCGACCAGCGTCACGGAGTTTCCCGTGGGGACTGTGGCGGGTGCGGTGTACGTGGTCGCGGCGCTGTTCGCGGTCGCGGCGGGATTGAAGCTGCCGCATTGCGTGCCGCCGCAGGTGGCGGTCCAGGTGACGCCAGCGTTACTGGCATCATTGCCGACGATTGCCGTGAGGCTGAGCGTAGTGCCGATCACAAGCGAGCTGGGAGGCTGACCGGCGAAAGACACAGAAATGGCAGCCGGGGGATTGGGCGAATTTCCTCCCGACCCGCCACAGGCGGCGATCGAGATGGTCAAAGCGACGAGGAGAGAGGCAAGAATGCTTTTGCGGCAGTTCACTGGTTGCCTCCATTCGCTCCTGCGTGGCTGCGCTGCGCGTGAAAACCAGCAGGCAATTGTGCGCGGACCAGAAATCCATGCGGATTTCGAATTGTGACTTGCCGGCCGGCGATATTCATTTCGCGGACCAGAAGAAATTGTTGACCGTTAAATGTGCGCATGGCCCCGGTAACCTTCACGGGCTGGCCGCTGGAGAGACTATCTTTCACGTCGCTGGCGAGGAAAGGACCCACGGCGGCATCGAAGACTCCCTGCGGGCTCGTCACCAGCAGGTGAATTCCAGAAGGACGGCCGGCAGCAGGATCAGAGACTACCTGCTGGATGGTTCCGGCGACGGTGACCTCATTGGCGACGGCCTGCGATGCTGTGGAAGGGAGCGCCGAAGCATTGCTTTGCGCCCCCGCCGTGCCCGACACGATTCCCGCAAAAAGAAACAAACCGAGAGCACCTGTGAACCAGCCACTTCTGTTCATCTTTTTCTCCTTAACGATTTCGCTGCCAGGGAAACATGGAAGGACGTTTATTTGATCCTGCGTGGCGCATTTTCTTGAAATGTTCAAACTTGAAATGCTCAAGTTTCTATCCTGCAATGCAGCAACAAGCGCAGTCGGCTGACGGGTTAGATGCTAAAGCAAGGATGGGGCTCGCGGATACTCTGGAATTTTGTTAGGGGATGAGGTTCGCCCCGTGAAACATGGGGAAAGTGGTTCCCATGGCACCCTTTCCGTAGAGCTTTTGACCGTAAAGGGCGCCAGGGTTAACCCCGAATTCAGGCGGCCTGTCCGATGAATCTGATCAGGCCAAACCTTTTATTTTGAGAATCAAACGTAGAGTGAGCCGATGCCCGCTCCCCGAAACCAGGCCGCAAAATCAGCCTCGGGCGGTTCGAATGCCTTATCGACGTTTATCGTTCGAGACGTTTGCAGCCAGTCTCAGTTGTTCGTCCGCCTGAACCAGAAGGTCTTTCGCTCTCTGGGCGTGGCCGCCAAGCTGGTCTTCGTTCGCCCGCTGCGCTTCGTCGATCTTCTGGTAGGCCTGCACCATGTAGGACTGTGCGGCGGCGAGATTGCCATGTCTGCGAGCGTCGATATTTACCAGGGGCCCCTGGCCAAACATCATTCCGCCGCAAGCCAGGGCGGTGCACAATGCAATGCCAACCCACAAACGGTTCTTGGTCATGTATGGCTCTCCTTGGTAGCTAGATTGAGTTTTAGCCGGGTCGTTTCGACGTCGGATTACAACCGCCGGGTTCGAACTGGCTCATTCGGGGAGGTCTAGATTTACTTCGCAGGCGTCCCCTTGTGACTGGGATTGTATCTCGGGAAATATCACCGTCGAATACCTACGATTGTTCGGGGTGGCAGAGGTCGCGAGATCCGCCGATGATCTCCCTGCCGTACATGGAAGCCATCCGGCTCGTACGAGGGAAGGTGAGGGAGCGAACGATGCTCAGGCGGATTCGCGCTGCCAGCGGTCGATTTGCTGCCGAATAAGACCGTAGCAAACGCAGCTTTTTTCTTCGAGCCTGGCTCGGTCAATAATCTTTACTTCCCCCCGGCGGTATTCGATGAGCCCGGCTTTCTGCAAGATGCCGGCTGCGAGTGTGACGCTGGCGCGCCGCGTGCCCAGCATTTGGCCCAGAAGTTCCTGGGTCAGGGGCAGGGAGGGATTGTCAACGCGATCAGCGCACATCAATAGCCATCGAGCCAGTCGTTCATCCACTTCGTGAAGCCGGTTGCAGGCGGCAATCTGCGTCACCTGCATCCCCAGTACGCTGGCGCTCCGCGCGACGAATTTTCCGGCTTGCCCTTGGGAAGGTTTATCAGTAGGTATGCGGACGTGTTTCAAGATCAGGAGGCCTGAGTGTTGAAGTGTTCTAGCGCGGAGCGCGGACACGTTGAGGGTTGGCTGCAATGGCGAGGCAAAGCCTTAAGGCCCCGAGGGAAAACAGCGCGTTGTCTAGCACTTGCCTCTCTCCCCTGTCGCTTTCCGAAGCGCACAAAGCACGCATTCGGGCGGAAATCGCTGTCCGCGCGTCCGATATTTTTTGCGGCAGTTGGGTCCGGTCCTTCTCGAAAACGGCCGCCAGATAGAGGTCGCGCCAACCATGCTCTTGCGGACTCGGAGTGTTTCCCATTGCTTCCTCGTAAAGCCAACTTTTAGGGTTTACAGGCACGATCGCAACTCTCCCGGATTTTTTCAATCGGGTGAATCACTGATTAACTGATCGGTAATTAATGGTCAGGGATTAACCGGATGATAAACCCAAAATTCTTTTTAGCCGCGCAGAGGTCCCTTCGACGAGGAAGCGATCAAGGGCATCTTATCGGCCGAGAAAAAGGAACCCTGGCATGGCATTCCCGCTAAGCAAAACGTATCCACCCATGGACGCGATGCCGGCATCGGCTTTACCGGAGGGCTCCGGGTGGCAATTTGAGCCGAAATGGGACGGCTTTCGCTGCCTCGCTTTTCGCAACGATAAGGTTATCGACCTGCGCTCCAAAGCCGGCAAGCCGTTGACCCGATACTTCCCCGAACTTGAGAAAACGCTTTCCGCCCTGGCGGCGAAACGGTTCGTCCTCGACGGAGAAATAGTAATTCCGCAACATGGGACTTCATCGTTTGATCAGCTGCTGATGCGAATTCATCCGGCCGCGAGCCGGATTCAAGCGTTGAGCAAGTCGTCGCCCTGCCTGTTCATCATCTTTGATCTGTTGGTGGACGAGCACAGGTCGCTGGTGATGATGTCATTAGACAAACGTCGAACGAAGCTCGAACAGTTCGCGCGCAAGTATCTGAAGGCGACCCCCGGCGTTCGCCTGTCGCCGTTTACTACCAACCTGGCGATCGCCCGCAAGTGGTTCCACATGGGTGTTGGCTTGGATGGGGTGGTTGCCAAGCGTCGCGACCTGCCTTATCAATCCGGCGAGCGCACGGGCATGCAGAAGATCAAGAAGCAGCGCACTGCGGATTGTGTAGTTGGCGGATTTCGCTATCTGGAAAAGCAGCCGCTTGTAGGTTCACTGCTGCTGGGTCTGTATAACGACGAAGGCGAGCTTGACCACGTGGGTTTTACTTCTTCCATCCAGGCGAAAGAGCGGGCAGCCCTGACCAAACGACTCAAGCCGCTGATCAAGCCGCCAGGATTTACCGGGAAAGCCCCAGGCGGACCGAGCCGTTGGAGCACTAAGAGGTCCGCCGAATGGCAGCCCGTGGCCCCCCGGCTCGTGGTGGAATGTCAATTCGATCACTTTACTGGAGGCCGATTCCGGCACGGCACCAAATTACTGCGATGGCGGCCCGACAAAGCCCCTCGCAGTTGCACGGTAGCGCAGGTCAAGCGTGAGAGCGCTTCGACTCTGAATCTTCTGGACCTCTGATCTCGTCCAGACTCGAGTTCCGTGCTACGCGGCGTTTTCCAGTTCGGCGCGTGCCTGGTCAACGTCTTCGGCGCCGAGCCGCTTGAATATCAGCTTGGCATCCGACGCCAGTTCTTCATGCTCCACGTTCGCAATCACCAGGGAACGGCCGCGCTTTAATAACGCGTGGTAAATGAAAGTATCGTCCTTGGGGACGCCAACGTCGGCGACATGCTCTGAAGCTTCTCCCGCAGTGGCTCCGGCAGCGGCGCCGCCAAGGCCAAGAAGCGCGGCGGCGCCCAGCCCAATGGCAAAGATTGTGCCAACGCCGGGCACGAACAGGCTGGCGATCGCACTGCCTAAACCCAAGCCTGCGCCCATACCAACGGCACCGCCCACCAGGCCTCCGACAGCTCCGCCCATGCCGTCTCTTTCGGCGTCTGTGGTTGCAAGGGTGTCGATCTTGTCTTCGCCGGCCTCGCCGCTTAACAGAACAATGGATGGGGCCGTGATCGGCGTCGCCAGTAGCGCCTGAACGGCTTGTTCGGCGGTGGTGCGGGAGTAGAAGATGCCTAGAACGTTTTGCATGAGTTCTCCTTTGCAACTCGCCGGATGCGAGGGATGGAATGAGATGCGAAACTACCTCACCGGTTTGCCGATGCGGTTGGGCTGAGGCATCAGGCGCTATCGTTCCATTACTATTTCCCGTTCGGCTCTGAACCAGTCTTCTTCTGCCTGGCCATCGCTATAGCCGCGTTCCACATACAACTCGTAGGCCCGCTGGCGGATGCGATCCTCGGGGACGCTCGCCGCCTGTTGTTCAGCGGAAACTGAATTAAACGCCGAAGGCGCCGACTGTGCCGTCCCTGGGGCGGCGGCGCTGGAGCTGGGACTACTCGTGCTCGGAATCTTTACGTTGGGCAATGCTGCAACGCGAGAAGCATCATTCTCTCGTCTTGCGGTCGGGTTCGATGGGGTCGTTTCCTGGCGGGAAGGGTTCGTTTCGCCTGCCTGTTTCATAACTTGCTCCCTGATTGAAAATTGATTGAAACTTGCTGGAATATGCAACTTTTCGATGAGGGACGAACCGCCGGGGTTGCCAGGAGTTTCCCCGGATACGATTCTTCAGAAAGATGAATTAGATGTTTGACCGATCAGCGCTCGAAGCTGGACGGGTAGCGCGGAAAAATCATGCGTCACCGTAGCGGCGAAGAGAAAACCGTCCGAAGGCTCGTCGCATCTCTTGTGGACGCCGGAACGGTGAGGTGGAATATGCACCCCGAAGATTTCATGAAACCTGCTGTGCGAAATCCTGGTTATGGCTGGCGGCCTGTTTATTTTTCTCATCTTGATATTGACGCTCTTGCTGGCGCTTACCCATGTATCTGCGCCGTTCTAAACTTGCCGCCCGGGCATCGGTCCACGCACTGGCCTATTCGCGGTTCTAAAGCGCCCCTACGGAAACTGCTGTATTGATCTGTTCACATCAGGTTGGTTGAATAAACCTATGACATCGACGAAGCGTTGCCCCAGATGCTGTTCGCCGCTCGAAGTCAGGAAATCGCTTTTGACCAGTTATCTGTCCTGTCCAAACTACCCCAATTGCAAGAGTCCTGTGCATTTGCCGAAGCCTCCAAAGTCGGTGCAGGAGTGTTGGCGAGCCGCGTAGCTGGGCGTCCGCGAAGGTAGTTTTTCGCAGGCTTGCTACGATTTCCGCCTATCCGGCGGGGTCGATCCATCAAGGCCGATCCATTAACGCCGATCCATACGACACGATCATCTAGGTAGATACGTCCAGAATAACGGTCTCGCCGCCTGCTAAATGAAAGCTTGTCCCCGGCAACCGCGTACACTTGCGGTTGGGAGTTTCTAGATCAGGAGTTGCATGAACCTTTCCAGGCTCTTAGCGGCATCGCTTACGTTGACTCTCCTGATGCCTATGGCTTCAGCTCAGAACAAAGTAGATAAGGCGCCCGCCGGTGAGACGAAGCTCCAGGTGTTTTTCACCGAACTGGAGACTCAATGGTTCAAGGCAGCCCAGGCGAAAGATCAGAAGGCGTTGAACGGTATTGTTGGGGATGAATTTCAGCTGTGGAATTCGGCGTCACCGGGTAAATCCATTCCACGGGCGGAGTGGCTGGGAGAGGTTTTTAGCCGCAACCTGCTGTCCTTCAATGTGAGGCAACTGGCGGTGCGTCAGCTCAGCTCTGAGATTGCGGTGGTGAGTTTCATCGAGGCCGAGCAATTTCAGCAGACCGCGATCCCGCAAACCCAGGAGCATTTCATCGTCGATGTATGGATGAATAAAGGCAGTGGCGACAACTGGCGATGTACGGACCGCTATCTGTCTGAAGTTAGAGCCGCGCCCGGCAGGAAGTAACCGCCCGCACAACCTTGGGGGCTCTCATCGCAGCCCTTTACTGCTGAAGCTATGCCGAACGTTCCTCGGCCCGGTTCATCGCCCTCACCGGCATAGGCGTTTTGCCGCGCGCCGCCGCTCGTGCCGGATGTTCGGAGGTGGCCAGAAAAATCGGCCGGTAATGCCTGCGCATACAAATGTGACACCGCACGAAGCGCAGCATAAAGAAGATAGACATCTTCTGCCACACGGTCCGGGGCGTGGTGGCGTAAATAGCGGAACACGCGCAATAAGGACAGTCACTGAAGCTAATTCTTCGCATCTTGGCCCATAACCGCTTAGATGCGGCTACGGGCCCAGAAGCATCTTTCACGGCTGTGGATTTGCCAACATCCTATTGAATTGAGGAAGATAACGCCTTCCGTCAGACTCGTAACGGGCCTAGTCGTGGCGCGCGTAGACAGTTCGCGGCGGCTGACGGAATCGCGATTCAGCAACCGCTATCCGACGACGCAGTCCGAAACTGGGGCTTCTCGTCCAACCCCGGGTTCCATGTTTATGGCTGCTGGGATGTAGGAGGAACTTCGTTCCAGCCCTTCATGCCTTCGCTCACAACTCTTAACTTTTCTTCCTTGCCCTCGGCGGTCAGCACGCGAGCATTGTTTTTTTCTAGACGGAAATGAATCGCATCACTAATCTCGAACTTCTTCTTCCCGCCACATTCACTTGGCGAGAAAATATGAAAGCCGTCCATCCAATAGGGGCATTCCAGCACGAAGACCCGGTCAGGCGTTTTTACAGTGTAGGTTCGACGTAGATGAGTAACGACGGAAGTGCTCCCTCCACCCACGGCATTGCTTCCTCCGCCCGTCGTCTCCTGACTCGTTCCCAGCGCGGTGATAGTTCCCTCTATCGGGTAGTCTTTGCCACCGGCAACAACTACGGTTGGGATGGCGATGAAACCAAGGACCAGCAAGTACGCTCCCAAGTGGGCGAAACCGACTGTCATACTCCTGTTCATCCGTGACTCCGTCGCGCACTCGCCGACTATTTGAGTGCGCCCTCACATCGTAATTATGCGCCTGAAGGTCAACCGTTGTTAACAGGCGATTACACTCACGGCCCGGACCAATGGGGGTGTAATCGCGATGTTGCGTCAATAACGATATGGGACACAGCCAACTTCCAGGTCTTCCCGCCTCCCGCCGTCAAGGTGCGCAAATCGCGGGTAGGCGCATTCCATAGTTCCGCAGTTCGATGGCGGAAAGATGGTTTCGGGTTCGGCTGATCTCATCGAGCCTCGCTCTATCGGCCAGACTCAGGCGGAAGACTATCCAGGAACAAATACCGCTCCCGACGGTTATCGCGCGCAGCCTGGGAATCGGCTTTTATGTGCAATACCTGGTAGCCGTCGTCAGGGCGGTAGGCGGGCCAGTGCGGCAGTCCGGGACCGTTTGGATCGCCGGTCTTGGCGAAATTTGTCCAGTAATTGGCCATGAGTTCTGAAACTTGCCGATCCTCGGGCTTCCACGGGAGATTTTTTGCAGACAAGACCATGAATACATATTCAATCTCGCCGGCGTGTGGTGCAGCGGGTTCGGGGAGCGGCAGATTCTGCTCGAAGTGATAACGATAAACAGGGACGTCCGGCGTCTTGCTATGCTCTTCGATCCATTTCCAGGTTCCGAATGCGATGAAGTTGTCGCCGGCGAGATCGGCTGCGGAACGTTTGACTTCGGCGTCCGTAGCTGCGGGATATAGCTTGAGAAGCGTGTCGGCTTTGTCTCCATACTTTTCGCGAATTTGGGCTGCGAAGTTCTCGGCGGTTGGCGCCCGTTTGTGGAAAAAGTCGCGATAGTTCCCTTCGTCCTCGTTCCACCCGGCGAGCAACGGGACCCGGTTTTGCTTCCCGGCAGCGTAGATGGCTTCGACCGATTCGGGTAGAAACCAGCCGTCAACGTCCGGGACGAAGTCCGCTTTGTTTTTACGGGCTGCGTGCAGGATCTGATCGGCCGGAATGGCCCGCAACTTTTCCAACGAGGTTGTGCCAAAGGCAGCCTGCGCGAACTTCATGTCATCTTCTTCGGCTTGAGCGCGCGGCCGCGGCCCAATTCCCATGCGGAAAAATGCTCCACTCTCGCCGATGGCACGGCGAAACAGGCCTTTGGCTAAAGGCGAAGCTACAAGACCGCTTACAGACAGGGAACCGGCTGATTCGCCAAAGATAGTGACATTCTCCGGATCGCCACCGAAGCGCGCGATGTTCTCATGTACCCACTGAAGCGCAGCCAGGGGGTCGAGCAAGCCATAGTTGCCGGTGGAATTGTGCGCGGATTCCCTGGCTGCGTCAGGATGCGCGAAGAAGCCGAAAATTCCCAGGCGGTAGTTGCAGCTCACGACAATTACGCCCTTCGCCGAAAGGTTGCTGCCGTCCTGCCGCGCTTCGGAGCTGCCGCCGCCGGTGAAGCCTCCGCCATAGATCCAGAACATTACCGGCAGCTTGAACTCTGTCGGAGCCTTTCCGGCGAACGCGCTTTCGGGAGCCCACACGTTCAGGGTAAGGCAATCCTCGCTGGGGCCGTTGTCGCGAAAGACCATGTCGTCGAAGATGCTGCCCTGAATGCAGCGCGCGCCAAACTCGGTAGCTTTTCGAACGCCCTCCCATGCCACCACGGGCTGAGGCGCCTTCCAGCGCAGCGGTCCGACCGGAGGAGCCGCAAACGGAATGCCCTTGAAGGAGCGAATGTTGTCGGCGCTGACGGAACCCTCGACGAGACCTTTCGTTGTACGGACCTGGATCGTGCGCGCCTGCTGAGCTGGTGCGAGCTGGATTCCCAGCAGAATGGCAAACATCACAAGTATGAGAAGCTTCATCGGTTCCTCTGTGTCATGGTCACTTCGTCCACGGCGATGCCGGTGCATCGTGGGTTGATCTCTTTTTGAGTCTTTCATTCTGAATTTGCAGGAATAGGCGTCATACACGACAGGCTTCGCCTCAGCGGCGCAATGAGTATACTCGCCCCGAAATCTGATTCGAAAAGTAGAAACTCTTGCCCGACTATGGGCGACCGCCGACCTCTTCTACAGAAAACACTGTAGAGTCACGCGTAAAGTTTCGTGTTTAGAATGAAAAAGTTCGCGCGATTCTGGCCTCCTCCCAGGCAGCAATTCTCTGTTGGCGGTCTGGCACATACTGTCAGGCTCGAAGGGGTTCTTTGATTAGTCCCGATAGGGACGAGTCTGCAGGTTTTCCGATGGCTCAGTAAGCCCCATAGACCAGTGGATGGAGCCGGCTCAGCAGCAGCGCAGATTCAACACGCTCGTCAGGAGACGATCTTGAAAAAAAGCGACCGGAAGACGTCCACCGTCAGCATGAAACTCGGGTCCCAGGAAGGGCCTGGAAGCAATGGACACTCCACCCTGGTTGCGTCGCCCGTCTCTCCCGACCTGGCGGTGATTCTTGCGAGTTTGCAGACTATGCGGGCCGGTGATTTTTCGGTGCGCCTTCCTGGATCCTGGACTGGACTGGCAGGAAAGATCGCCGACGCCTTCAATGACATCGTCGCTGTGAATCAACAGATGGCGCAGGAGTTGAATCGGGTCGGTCAAGCCGTCGGTAAAGAAGGGAAAACGCGCGAGCGAACCCGCTTCCACGAATCGAAGGGCGCATGGGGTGAGATGGAAGGGTCGCTCAATACCCTCATCGAAGATCTGCTTCGTCCCACTGCGGAAGTTACCCGGGCCATCGCCGGCGTCGCGCAAGGCAATCTGACTCAAACCGTAAGGCTCGATGTGGACGGACGGCCGCTCGAAGGAGAGTTCCTGCGTTCGGCGAACATCGTCAACACCATGATTCAACAGCTCGGCGTGTTTACCTCGGAGGTCACGCGCGTCGCTCGCGAAGTTGGCACCGATGGAAAGCTGGGCGGCCAGGCGCAGGTGCCCGGAGTTGCCGGAACCTGGAAGGATCTCACCGACTCCGTCAATTCCATGGCCAGCAACCTTACCGGCCAGGTGCGCAACATTGCCGAAGTTGCGACCGCCGTCGCCAGCGGCGATCTCTCCCGCAAGATCACGGTCGATGTTCGCGGAGAAATTCTGCAGCTCAAGGAAGCCATCAACACGATGGTGGATCAGTTGCGCTCCTTTGCCTCTGAAGTTACTCGTGTGGCTCGCGAGGTGGGCACTGACGGCAAGCTCGGCGGACAGGCGGTTGTGCCCGGCGTTGCGGGAACGTGGAAGGATCTTACGGACTCCGTAAACGCCATGGCCGGAAACCTGACGGCGCAGGTGCGCAACATCGCTGAAGTTACCACCGCGGTAGCGCGCGGCGACTTGTCTCGCAAAATCACGGTGGACGTTAAGGGAGAAATTCTCGAGCTCAAAGACACGATCAACACAATGGTGGATCAGCTCAACGGTTTTGCCGGCGAGGTCACGCGCGTGGCGCGCGAAGTCGGCACCGAGGGCAAGCTCGGCGGACAGGCGCAGGTGCCCGGTGTGGGCGGCACCTGGAAAGACCTTACCGACAACGTGAATTTCATGGCCAGTAACCTAACCGGCCAGGTTCGCAATATCGCTGAGGTGGCGACCGCGATCGCCAGCGGCGATCTTTCCCGCAAAATCACGGTCGATGTTCGCGGCGAAATTTTGCAGCTCAAGGAAACTCTGAACACCATGGTTGACCAGCTCAACCGCTTCGCCGGCGAAGTGACTCGCGTGGCTCGCGAAGTCGGTACGGAAGGCCGGCTGGGAGGGCAGGCCAATGTTCCCGGAGTGGCCGGCACCTGGAAAGATCTCACCGATTCCGTCAACTCCATGGCAGGAAACCTGACCGGCCAGGTGCGCAATATCGCTGAAGTGACGACTGCCGTGGCCGGCGGAGATTTGTCGCGCAAGATCACGGTGGACGTGAAAGGCGAAATTCTGGAGCTGAAAAACACGATCAACACCATGGTAGATCAGCTCAACGCTTTCGCCGGTGAAGTGACGCGGGTGGCGCGCGAAGTCGGGACGGAAGGCAAGCTCGGCGGTCAGGCGCAGGTTCCGGGTGTGGCCGGCACATGGAAGGATCTCACCGACAACGTGAACTTCATGGCCAGCAATTTAACCGGCCAGGTGCGCAACATCGCAGAAGTGGCCACGGCCGTTGCCCGCGGCGATTTGTCCCGCAAGATCACGGTGGACGTGAAAGGAGAGATTCTCGAACTCAAAGACACCATCAACACGATGGTGGACCAGTTAAGAGCGTTTGCCTCGGAGGTGACCCGCGTGGCCCGCGAAGTGGGAACCGACGGCAGGCTGGGCGGACAGGCGCAAGTGCCAGGCGTGGCCGGCACCTGGAAGGATCTCACCGACTCGGTAAATTCCATGGCCAGCAACCTCACGGGGCAGGTCCGGAATATCGCCGAAGTCGCAACCGCGATTGCGACCGGAAACCTGTCACGAAAAATAACCGTGAACGTCAGCGGCGAAATCCTGCTGCTGAAAGACACGATTAACACCATGGTCGATCAGCTCAATGCTTTCGCCGGAGAGGTCACGCGCGTGGCCCGCGAAGTCGGAACCGAAGGCCGCCTGGGAGGGCAGGCCAACGTCCCCGGAGTTGCGGGGACGTGGAAAGATCTGACTGACTCCGTGAATTCAATGGCGGGAAACCTGACCGGCCAGGTGCGTAACATCGCCGAAGTGACCACGGCCGTCGCCCGGGGCGATTTGTCGCGCAAGATCACGGTGGACGTTAAGGGTGAAATTCTCGAACTCAAAAATACGATCAACACCATGGTGGACCAGCTCAACGCCTTTGCCGGTGAAGTCACGCGCGTGGCGCGTGAAGTCGGCACGGAGGGAAAGCTGGGAGGCCAGGCGCAGGTGCCGGGCGTGGGCGGAACCTGGAAAGATCTCACCGACAATGTGAACTTCATGGCCAGCAACCTTACCGGCCAGGTGCGCAATATTGCGGAAGTGGCCACCGCCATCGCCACTGGAGATCTTTCGAAGAAGATCACCGTCGATGTCCGGGGCGAGATTTTGCAGCTTAAGGAAACGCTGAACACGATGGTCGAGCAGTTACGGTCCTTTGCGGCGGAAGTCACGCGCGTAGCCCGTGAAGTCGGCAGCGAAGGCCGTTTGGGAGGGCAGGCCAACGTGCCGGGAGTCGCCGGTACGTGGAAAGATCTCACCGATTCCGTGAACGCCATGGCGGGCAACCTTACCGGCCAGGTGCGCAACATCGCGGAAGTGACCACCGCTGTCGCACGCGGCGACTTGTCTCGCAAGATCACGGTGGACGTGAAAGGCGAAATTCTCGAACTGAAGAACACCATCAACACAATGGTGGATCAGCTCAATGCCTTCGCCGCCGAAGTGACGCGCGTGGCCCGCGAAGTGGGCACCGACGGCAAGCTGGGAGGTCAGGCGAAAGTCCCAGGCGTCGCCGGCACCTGGAAAGATTTGACCGACAACGTCAACGTCATGGCTGCCAACCTGACCGAGCAGGTGCGCGGCATCGTCAAAGTTGTCACCGCAGTCGCCGACGGAGAGCTGACCCAGAAGCTCACGGTGAATGCCAAGGGCGAAGTCGCTGCCCTGGCCGAAACCATCAACAACATGACGGACACCCTGGCCACTTTCGCGGATCAGGTGACAACGGTCGCCCGCGAAGTCGGCGTGGAAGGCCGTCTCGGCGGACAGGCCAGCGTGCCCGGAGCCGCCGGCACGTGGAAGGATCTGACCGGCAACGTGAACCTGCTGGCCGATAACCTGACCAACCAGGTGCGAGCCATCGCCGAAGTTGCCACCGCCGTAACCAAGGGCGACCTGACGCGATCGATTCAGGTGGAAGCCAGCGGCGAGGTTGCCGACCTCAAAGACAACATCAATACCATGATCGACAACCTGCGGCTGACCACCGATCGCAATACCGAGCAAGACTGGCTGAAGACAAACCTGGCTCGCTTGACCGGCATGCTGCAGGGGCAGCGCGATCTTTCGAGCGTAGGCCGGATGCTGCTCTCCGAGTTGGCTCCGCTGGTGGATGCGCAACAAGGCGTCATCTATCAGATGGAGTCGGAAGACTCGGGGAGCATGGTTCTGCTCTCCGCATTTGCCAGCGATGGGCCCGAAGGCCAACTTCGCCGCCTGAAAATCGGAGAAGGACTGGTCGGACAATGCGCGACAGAAAAGCGGCGCATGCTGATCGGCAACTTGCCGGAGAACACGATCCCGATCCGCTCCGGCCTGTTCGAGGCAGTTCCGCGCAACGTGATCGTCCTGCCGGTGCTCTTTGAAGATCGAGTCAAAGCGGTGATCGAACTCGCCTCCCTGAGCACTTTCACCGCCTCGCACCTGGCGTTTCTCGAACAACTGACGGCCAGCATCGGCATCGTTCTCAACAGTATTGAAGCCACCATGCAGACCGAGGGCCTGCTGAAGCAGTCGCAACAGCTGGCGACCGAGTTGCAGACCCAGCAAAAGGAATTGCAGCAGACCAACGAACAGCTGGCGCAAAAGGCGCAACAGCTGGCCGAACAGAACGTGGAAGTCGAACGCAAGAACCAGGAGATCGAGCAGGCCCGGCGCGCTCTGGAAGAAAAAGCCAAAGAGTTGGCACTGACTTCGAAATACAAGTCGGAGTTCCTGGCCAACATGTCGCACGAACTGCGCACGCCTCTGAACAGCATCCTGGTGCTGGGCCAGCAACTCACCGACAATCCGGACGGCAATCTGACTCCCCGGCAAGTCGAGTTTGCGCGCACCATTCATGGCGCCGGCACTGATCTGCTCAATCTGATCAGCGACATTCTCGACCTGTCGAAGATCGAATCCGGCACCGTGTCTGTCGATGCTGAGGAAGTATTCTTCGCCAGCCTGCTGGACATGGTAGGCCGGCCGTTCCGTCACGAGGCGGAGAACCGGCGGCTGAGCTTCGAGGTGCACACCGATCCGCACCTGACGCGCAGCCTGGCCACCGACTCGAAACGCCTGCAACAGGTGCTCAAAAACCTGCTCTCCAATGCTTTCAAGTTCACGGAACACGGTGGCGTACAACTTTCCGTGTCGGTGGCCGGCAGCGGGTGGAGCGAGTCCCACCCGATTCTTGGCAGCGCGGCGTCCGTGATCGCCTTCGAGGTTTCCGATACCGGCATCGGTATTCCATCCGAGAAGCAGCGCATCATCTTCGAGGCATTCCAGCAGGCAGATGCCGGCACCAGTCGCAAGTACGGCGGAACCGGACTGGGCCTGGCGATCAGTCGCGAGCTGGCCAGCCTGCTCGGCGGAGAGATTCAACTGCGTAGCGCGCCCAACAAGGGAAGCACGTTCACTCTCTATTTGCCTCAGACCTATGTGGGTCCATCGGCGCCCGCGGCTGCGCTTGCCGAACGCAGAACCGGTCCTCTGCCCCGGCAGTTATCGCCAGTCGTCGCGGAACTTGCGATCGAGCGCATCGCCGACGACCGCACCAACCTTCAGCCCGACGATCCAGTCTTGCTGATCGTGGAAGATGATCCGCACTATGCCCGAATCCTGGTTGATCTGTCGCACGACAAAGGCTTCAAGGTGTTGGTGGCCATGGGAGGCGCGGAGGCGCTGGTTCTGGCCCGCGAATTTCACCCTTCCGCCGTGTCCCTTGATGTTTTCCTGCCCGACATGCTGGGCTGGACCGTACTCAATCATTTGAAACAGGATCCCGAAACCCGGCACATCCCGGTTCAGATGCTGACGCTGGATGAAGACCGGCATCATGGAATGACTCGCGGCGCCTTTGCCTTCGTCACCAAGCCGACTACGCCCGAGGGGCTCGCCTCAGCGCTGGACCGCATCATGGAATACACCAAGCCGCGCCGCAAGCGCCTGCTGGTGGTCGAAGATAACCCGGCGGAGCAGTTCAGCATTCGTGAACTGCTGGGGCACGATGACATCGATGTTTCTATCGCTGCCACCGGCGCTGAAGCCCTTTCTTCCGTTGAAGAGCAAGCGTTCGACTGCGTTGTGCTCGATCTGCGCTTGCCCGACATGTCGGGGTTCGAAGTTCTCGACCGGCTGGGCGCAAGGCCCCAACTCAATGACCTGCCAGTGGTTGTGTTCACCGGGAAAGATCTCTCGCCGGAAGAGGACTCCCGGTTGCACGCGCTGGCACGGAGTGTCGTGGTGAAAGGCGTGGAATCGCCGGAACGGCTGCTCGACGAGACGGCGTTGTTCCTGCATCGCATCATTGGCAACCTTCCGCCGGAAAAGCAGAGGATGCTCGACCGCCTGCACCGTTCGGATGACGCGTTGGTAGGGAAGAAAGTTCTGGTCGTGGACGATGACGTCCGCAACATCTTCGCACTCAGCAGCGTGCTGGAGCGGCGCGGGATGACCGTTCTCACCGCAGGGACGGGACGGGAGGCGATTTCCACTCTCAAATCAACCACGGATGTGGCGATCGTGCTCATGGACATTATGATGCCGGAGATGGACGGTTACGAGACCATGCAGGTAATCCGTCAGAACTCGTTGTTCCGGCGTCTGCCAATTATTGCGTTGACCGCCAAAGCCATGAAGGGCGATCGCGAGAAATGCCTCGAAGCCGGCGCGTCCGAATATCTAGCCAAGCCGGTCAACACCGAACAGCTTCTCTCCGCGTTGCGGGTTTGGCTGCATCGTTAGGCGGTTGTGAGGGCTCGCATTTTAGAATGGCGGGCAGAGAGTAAGAGGAATTCATGAGCTCGAAAAACGCGGTCAACATCCTGATGGTGGACGATCAGCCCGCGAAACTGCTCAGCTACGAAGTCATCCTGGGCCAGTTGGGCGAAAATCTCATCAAGGTAACTTCGGGGCGGGAAGCTCTCGACCAGCTGCTTAAGCATGACATCGCCATCGTTCTGATGGACGTGAGCATGCCCGAGATTGACGGCTTCGAACTGGCGGACATGATTCACCAGCATCCCCGCTGCCAGGAGGCTGCCGTAATTTTCATATCCGCCGTACACCTGACGGACCTGGATCAGCTCATGGGATATGAGCGCGGCGCGGTCGATTATATTTCCGTGCCCGTCATTCCGGAACTTTTGCGCGCCAAAGTAAGTGTGTTCGCCGAGTTGCACCGCAAGAGGCATCAGCTCGAAACCCTCAATCGCGAACTGGAACAGCGCGTGGCCGAGCGCACCGAAGAATTGCAGCAGCGGGCCGAAGCTCTGCAGCAACTCAATCTTGAACTCGCACGCAAAAATCAGGATCTCGATGCCATCGTCGAAACTGCACCCGACATTATCTTCAGCCGTCAGCCGGACGGGGCCATGGACTACATCAGTGCCCGCTTCGGCGAGTACACCGGCGCTTCCCCGGAGTCCGCGAATGGCGTCGGCTGGCTGGACTATCTGCATCCCGACGACAGAGAGCGCAGCACCACGCATTGGCTGCGCTGCGCTGAGTCCGGTGACAATTACGAATCCGAATATCGCTTGCGCGGCGTGGGAGGGCGCTACCGCTGGTTTCGTGCCCGGGCGGTGCCCATTCGAGATCGGAACAGCCGCGTCACCCGGTGGTACGGCACCTGTTCCGACATCCACGACAGCAAACTGGTGGAGCACGCCATGCGTGAGAACGCCATCGAACTCGAACGCATGGTGGATGAGAGAACCGCCGCCTTGCGCCTGCTTTCCCGCCGGCTGATGACTATGCAGGATGACGAGCGCCGCCGCATCGCACGTGAGTTACACGACGGCCTGGGGCAGGAGATGGTTGCGCTCAAAATAATGTTGAGCGGGATTTCAGAGCACGCTCCGGCCGCGCTAAAAGATCAGATTGTCACAGCCAACAGCGTGATCGATAACGCGACACAGCAGGTTCGCAGCCTGTCGCATCTTTTGCATCCCCCCTTACTCGATGAAGTTGGACTGCTGTCGGCGCTTCGTTGGTATCTGGAAGGGCTGACCAAGCGCAGCGGGATCGAGACTGTTTTCGATATGCGCCCTCCCGCCTTTCCGAGGCTCGCCCTGGAGTTGGAGACTGCAATCTTCCGCATCATTCAGGAAGCTCTCACCAACGTCTTTCGCCACTCGGGAGCCAGTAAAGTATGGCTCACTTTAGTTCAGGAAGAAGGCCGGGTAATAATCACGGTGCGCGACGACGGCAAGGGGGTTGCCGAGGGAACAGCAGAATTGCGGCCAGGCAGCACTGGCGTGGGTATTGGGGGCATGTGCGAACGTGCCAGGGAATTCGGCGGACAACTGAAGCTCACCAATGCCGGCCCCGGCACGGTGGTTGAAGTCGTCATTCCAACCACCCGTTCCGCTGCCGATTCATTGTTCGGGCAGGAACGCATGGCGGTTCTGGGCACCAGAGCTTCACCAGTCGATGGCCACGGTTCGGTCACTTACGACCGTTGACGACGGGCGCTGAATGCGATTGAAAGGGCCTGCCAGGCCACCTGCGGCTGTCCCCACGTGGCTTGTTGCCTCTAGCCGAAAAACTTATTCATTTCGGTGTGGCGATGACCGTAACGATTCTGTCGTTCATCGCGTCCACGAGGGTTTTCGCTTGCGCCGTTGTTGAGCCCCTTAGAACTTCAAATCCGAGAGATACGGCTTGCAAGCTCGGAGTGTCGTGGAATAGCTCCAGCGTGATCTCCAGACCTTCGTCGGTCTCCGTAACCAGAAACTTGCAACCGCTTCGTTCCCGCTTCAGTTTCATTTTGAATGGTTTCTTTATGAGCCGAGTGGTTTCAGTGCCGGGCGTAGCTCGGGGAGTATCGGCGGCAGGGATACGGCACTCGCATTGATCTAATGCGGCCCGCGCCTCCGGTTCGGCTGCGTGGTCCGAGGTTCGACCGCACCTGGCGCAAAACCACTGCTGCGTTCCGGGATTCCACTTGAGATTTTCGTGTTTCATCCGATAGTCGCTTTATTGATCAAGCGGCATCCGCGGCAAATGCCTGTCGCGGCATTCAGGCTTTCCTCGGGGCTTGCATGCGCCATAAAGCGGTTAGGGCACGTGCCGCGTCGGTAACCGCTCGACTGCGCAGTGTGGGTTCAGTGCCCGCTCTTCGTACGAGCGCCCGATTGGTGTGACTGGCCTGATTTCCGTTTTGCAGAGCTCCCACCGATGCTTCAAAAAATTTCTTCAGGTCAATTTTGGAACTGAGTTCGTCTTCCGCTGTCATTGCTGTTTCCTCCAGCGTTGTTGATTACAAACGCAAAGGAGAAAGCGGACAATACACTGAATTCCTGATGGGGGGAGTTAAGATCGCTTACAGAACGGCGGAATGAAATGGAATTAAGCTTATTTTCAGCTAAACACAGCCTTCTTAACCCATCAGGCATCTCTAATACGGGCCTGAGTGATGCAAGCGGCTACCGGGAAAATACGATGAAGGTACTGGTTGTGGATGACAGCCCGGCGGTGCGTCGCGCCGTACGAATGCTTCTCGAAAGGAACGACAGCTTCGAAGTGTGCGGAGAAGCGGAAAATGGCAGGGAAGCAATAGAGAAAACTGCGGAACTGCGCCCGGAGCTGATCATCATAGACCTCTCCATGCCTGTTTTGAACGGTTTGGATGCAGTACGTGGAATACGAAGGATTAAACCGGAGGTTCCGATAATTCTTTTCAGCACGTTCAGCGACGTACTGATGCAGGAAGAAGCACACTCTGCAGGCATCTCGGCGCTCGTTTCAAAGGCCGAGCCCGGCAAGCTGGTCAACATCGCCCTTATCCTTGCCGGTCGCAACGCGGCGTGACGCAGAAAGAGCCGGCTTTTCTGATTTAAACGCGGGGCCCGGCATCGGGCTTATTGCGTTGGGATGCGTGCCAGGAATTTACATCCGCACGCAGAATGCTGATGCGGCTCAGACAATCCATGATCGCCTGATTTTCTTCCGGGGTCCCGCCGTGATTCACGGAGAATTCGTGTAACCTCGCCTGGATAGCGGCTTCAGCCGCCTGAATGCGTTCTTCCATTTTCGTCCAATCGGCTTCCAGAACGGCGGCGTTGTAAGATTCAAACCATTTATAGTTCATAGGCTTTACCTCGTCCGGATATTGGTCCAGGTCGCAAGCGGAAAGAAGATGGCCTCCTATTCCGCCTTGGCCCGGGCCGTCCTCCACACATAAAAATTCTTTTCATCGGCCAGCGTTTCAACTTCCACCCCTTTAGAAGCCGAACCGCGATGAACCGCCGACCGAAGGTTCGGAAGTCCAATCCCGCCAACGTCACTCAGGGGAATCTGCAGGGCGGAACCGATTGCTGCCGTTTCCAGCTCTTTGAGAATGCCTTCGACCAGGTCGTAATGCTTGCCGTGCCGGCCTCTGTTGAGATTCGCGACTTCTACCTGCCGATACCTCTGAGCCGGTGCGCCGCCTTTGTTGTCGTGTTTAGCCATATCCTCTCTCCTTCGCATCGTCAACACGATAACAAAATAAGTACTCTACGACTACTATTATTTTTCGACGTAAATAGCAATACGATAGCGTACGGCCCGCATCTTCTTGAAATTATTTGGGTTACGTTGCTTTTGCTTTGGCTGGACGAACCAACTATTTCCTCCTTTTTTTAGTGGCGAAGGTATGCTCGAAGGTGGAAGTGAGAACAGAGGCTGACTCGGATGAATACATTGAACAATGAAACGACTTGGCGGGACCGCTATGCGGCGGCGATGGTCGAGCTCGATCCCGCAAAACTTCAGGAAACAATTGACACCGCACGCACCGCCATCCAACTGCGTTTGCGCGAACTGGCAACCATCAACCAGGGTGCCGGGGAAGAACAGCAGACTCTCAGTGATGCGCTGCAGAATTTGCGCAGTCTGCAGAGAGTCGAGCTCGAAAGATGCAATTCCCGCGATCATGCCGGGAACCGTCCGACGAACGCCATCACCAATGCTGAATCCCGAGGTGCGTTGTGAGCGACATACGCCGCAGAATTTTCAGGGTAGTCTCAGGCGTTAGAGGATCGAACGCGGCGGACGTTCTGCGCCACGCCCGCATCGTGACCGATCCGGAGAAACTGGCTTATCTCAATGCCCGAGTGGAAGCGGAGCGTAATCTAAACGTAAAAGGTGAAGCGGCCCGAAGTGAGCGCCCGACCTCGGGGAGTAAGCGGTCGATCGCGTCGCACAAGAAGCAAGAATAAAATAAACAACAAGCCGGTCGGTACGATTGCGACCGTCGTCAAAAAGCGTGGGGGTGGACAATGAATACATTGCAGATTCTGGTCGCAGATGATCATGAGATTGTGCGCCGGGGATTGATTTCCCTACTCAAGGTACGCCCGGAATGGAAGATTTGCGGCGAGGCTCAGGATGGTCGTGAGGCGGTGGAAAAGGCCAAAGCGCTGCGGCCGGACGTCATCATCCTTGACATCGGAATGCCCAACCTGAACGGATTGGAAGCGGCGCGGCAGATACTGCACCATGATCCGAATGCCAAAGTGCTCATTCTCACCATCTCGGACGCGGATGAAGTCGTGCGTTGCGTGCTGAACGCGGGTGCGCGGGGATTTGTGCTGAAGAGCGACGCGGCACGGGATTTGCTGGCTGCGGTTGAAGCCTTGCAGTCCAATAAGACTTTTTTCACTTCCAAGGTCGCGGACCTGGTGCTGGGCGGCTACCTGGGGCGAAGCCAGACAAGTCGGAGCGGGGAAGTGACCCTGCCTTCCCTGACCCCTCGCGAACGCGAGGTAGTCCAGTTGCTGGCTGAAGGCAAGAGCAGTAAAGAAGTCGCGTCGCATCTGAACCTAAGCGTGAAAACCGCCGAAACTCATCGCAGCAATATCATGCGAAAGCTGAACCTGCATTCGGTGAGCGAACTGGTTTTATACGCCGTGAAGAACAACATGGTTCAAATCGCCATTCCTCTTGATGCGCCTTCCACATCGCCCAAGGCGAGTTGAGCAGTCGTCATCTGGCTTGTGCTTTCTCTCTTGTGAGGGACATCCCGGAAGGCGGGGCGGACATCCTAGTTGCCGTCGCTGAAAGGACGGCGCGAGATGAACGTTGCGGCCAAAATCCTCATAGGCGTGCTTGTCAGTGTTGGGGGGCTGGTGTGGGTACAGCACCATTCCAGCAAACTCCGCTCCGTGAGTCCGGCGACAAATCAGCAAGAGGTGGTGCAGTTCAGCCCGTCCGACAGCGCGAAACCAAGTCCCGCCACAAAATTCTCCAGCAAACGGAGAGTGCCTGTGAAAGGCCGGAAACCGGTGACGACGAGTGCTGACAAGCGAACCAGCGAATCCCAACGCCTGCAGGAAGCTTCAGCCAAGGTTCCAGTCGGGAAAGGTCCAGTCATGGACAAGCCCGCGGAATGAGGCAATCCGCCTGGCAGCGATTTGCCCGATAATTTTGAAATCGTAAATAACATTCCCGTCAACTCAATCGAAATGGTTACGCTGGTAATCAGGAATGTACGGTGCCAGACAAAGGATGGGCAACGGTCGCATAAGATGAGGATGACTCCCAAATTATCACTCATCACATGCCCATGCGCGCAGGCAGTCTCATAGGCCGTTACCAGATCATCTCCGAGCTTGGAAGCGGCAGTATGGGCGTCGTTTACAAGGCTCGGGACCCGAAGATCAACCGCGCCGTTGCCCTCAAAACCATTTCTCTTGCGGGCGTCGAACCTGATATTGAACGCGAGTATCGCCAACGTTTTGCCATTGAGGCTCAGGCAGCCGGCCGGCTGTCGCACCCCGGAATCGTGACGATTTTCGATGTCGCCGAGGACGACGCGACCGGAGCGCCCTGCCTGGTCATGGAATTCGTCGAAGGCGAGTCGCTTGAACATGCCTTATACCCGGATAATCGGCGCGTGCCCGCCAGCAGGGCGCTGCAACTGGCCCAGGAGGTGGCCGAGGCTCTTCACTATGCTCACGCTCACGGTGTAGTGCACCGAGACATCAAGCCGGCAAATATTCTGGTTACGGCGGACGGGCACGCGAAGATCGCGGACTTCGGCATTGCAAAACTCAATCAGACCCAGCTGACTCGACATGGCCATGTGCTGGGAAGCCCTGCCTACATGGCTCCGGAGCAATTGAGCGAAGAAAAGGCGGATGCCCGTTCAGATCTATTCTCCCTGGGAGTAATTCTCTACTTCATGCTCACGGGTCAAAGGCCTTTTCATGGCAGCAGCATTGCCACCGTTTGCTTCAGGGTCGTCAATCATGAGCCTCTGGCGATAACGAACTATGATATGAATTTTCCCAAAGAGCTGGACGCTGTCGTTTCCCGGGCGATCGCCAAGGACCCGGAGCAGCGGTATCAATCCGGCGAAGAAATGGCTGCTGACATCCAGCGCATTCGGGAAAACAATGGATTCGTTCAGGCCGGGAATCTGCATCTAAACGCCGGTGCAGATCCTGCACGCGGCCCTAATGCCTCAAATCTTCGCATGCCGCAGGCAGTGGCCGGATCCACTGCAGAGTCGGGTATGCAGGAGGCTACGCGCGCTCTGCGGATGCTAAAGCTGACGCGGACTCGCGTTCTTGCCCTGGCGCTGATCACCTTAATTGCATTTGTACTTTTTTCGCGAGACCGCAAACCCACGACGACATCCGTCAAAGCTGTGCCACTTCCGCTGGCCATCGAGACTGCAAGCCCGCCGCCGAGTCCTGTGTCCCCAGCCAAAGCTCAGCTGGATCTGGAAATCGACCATCCCTTCGCCGAAGCTCGGGCTTCCATCTGGCTGGACAACCAGATTATTTACAGTCAGGTGCTGCATGCCGCCACGAAAAATCGCATGTTGATTTTCCATCACACGCGAGGGTACGAATCCAGCAAGGTTGTGCTGCCCTCGGGGAAGCACCAGATGAGAGTGCGGGTCCAGTCTTCCGTCGCGGCCTATGATCAATCCCGGACGCTGGCTGTCAATTTTGTGCCGAATGGCGAAAAAATATTGCGAGTCAATTGCGATAAAAAGCACGACTTCATGCGGGTGCAATTGCAATAATCTTTTGCGGGATCAGGCGGGGTGCTGTTTTTTCTTTTTGATGGCCACGGTCTGCGCGCCTTTTTTGGGCGAAATATTTCTCGCCGGATTTACGGCAGCGGCCAGGAACATCGGCCGGTAGTGGCGCCGCTTGCAGAGATCGCATCGCAGGAGTCGAAGCAGAAGCAGGGAAGACATCTTCTGCCAGATGTTGGTAGAAGTGGAGATGTACACTTCAGAACAATCGCAATAGGGGCAATTTTTTAGACTGATTCGTCGCATATTCCCCGCCTGAGCGCCCCACTTTAGTCCATTGGATGCCTTTTTTCCCGCAATGGGAAGTCTGTACGCCGTAAAGTCCTTTCAGTGGCTGATTTGGCTGCGTACTTCGCTGTGATAAATTCGCTTTTTATTCGCATTGTGACGAGAAGGATCCACGGCATTTTGCCGCAAGCTTCGGGAATGACTCGGCATGAACCTGGCCAATCCGCTGCGTCGCGAAGTGGGGCACCGGGCTCAGCAATATGCCCAGGAGCACGGCCTGCCTCACTCCTTGAGCTACGGGGACGCGCCGACGACTTGCTTCGAGCCTTACGACGGCGATTTACGTCACGGTAATTTTCTCGCCGCCAGCTACAAGGCGATACTCATTCATCCCAACTGGCGGAGACGCCTCCAGAAGGTGCATGCCCAGGGACGTAAGTCATTCCCTCAAAACGAACACGGTAGTCGCAAGGAATTGGACACCTGCGCCAGTTCCGATGCTCTGCTGATGAACATATTCTGCCACCCGAGGGTGTTCCACAGCCGCCAACTCTCTTTGATCCTTAATCTGGAGACGCCTTCCATGCCGGAGTTCGGATTCCGGCCGCGTGTGCCCCTGGCAAATGGAAAAGTCGATCGCACCGAAGTCGATATGCGAATCGGCGACCTGCTGACCGAGGCAAAACTCACCGAGAACGATTTTCAACGGGCGCCGAAAGCTCTAGTGCATGGCTATCGTGATTTCGGCGAGGTATTCGATGCTGAAGAATTGCCCCAGACGGATGAGGAATATCTTTCTTATCAGTTGATACGGAACATCCTGGCCGCCTATGCCGGCGATCGCTCATTTTGCCTGCTAGTGGATGCGAGAAGGACAGATCTGATCGAGGCAATGTACGCGGTGTTGCAGTGCGTTCGACCGGTTGAATTGCGATTGCGTTGCCGCGTGCTGGCGTGGCAGGAGCTGGCGCAGGGGCTTCCCCGGGTCTTGCGGAAATTCCTGGTCGAACGATACGGAATTCAATGAGAAGCATGGGCGCGCGATGCTGCGCCGCCGCTTAACTGTGCGCTGCATTTTCATTCGCAGCGCAGGGCTTCGACCGGTTCCATGCGGGAAGCCTTCAATGCAGGCCACATGCCGGCAGTGACTCCGACGAAAGTGAGTATCGTAAAAGCCATCAGCATTACGCTGCTGGAAGTCTTCAAAATAATGTCGCCCTCATGATTGGCGGTTTTGTACATATCAGAGTAAAGCGGCATGGGAGGGATGGCATGGGCCAGCGCGACGGATACCAGCATGCCCACGGCTCCGGCCGTAAAGGTGAGCACCAGGGCTTCGACCAGAAACTGCAGGGCGATGTCGCGGTTGCGGGCACCGAGGGCCTTGCGCAGGCCCACTTCTTTGGTGCGCTCTGTAACGCTTACCAGCATGATGTTCATGACGCCGATGCCGCCGACTCCCAGCGTGAGCGCTCCAATGAAACCAAGAATCAGGCGCAGCGCAATTCCGAACTGTTGAATTTCTTTCGCGTCTTCAACCGTGTCCCATTCGGGGCTTGATTTGTCATCTTTAGGATTGAAATTGTGGCGGCGGGCCAGCACCTCCCTCACTTGTCCCAGTGCAGCGGTGTGCAGGACTGCCGTGACCGGCTGGAAGACGATCATTCCCGGGTCACGCACGTCATTAATATCGCTCAGACTCTCGAAAGGTAGAAAAACGTTCTCATTGTCCGGGCCGTTGTTGGCAGAGTCTTGAATTTTCAGTTGCAGAAGTCCGATCACATCCCAGGTCTGTCCATTGATAGTGACGTGATCCCCGACCGGATCGCGGTTGCCAAACACTTTCTTCGCCGCATTTGGACCGAAGATCAGAACGTGACGGTGTTCCGCGAAATCGCTTTCCTCAAAGTAGCGGCCCTCGGCAACATTCAGCTTGCGAATTTCACGGTAGGGATACTGCACCGCTTTGCTGGAGACGGAAATCACCTTGTCGCCATATTTGTAGGCGACGGGATCGTCCCATTCGGCGCTGACCAGCCGTACCAGAGGAGCCTCGTCGCGGATCGCTTGCAGATCATCGTACTTGAAGTGAATGCGCTTGCCAGCGCGCTGTCCGCCGGCCTGAAGGCTAGTCTGTCCCTGCCAAATCATGATGACGTTGTTGCCAATTCCCAAAAACGCAGCCAGCACGCCCTGGCTCACGCTCTCGCCGTAGCCCAGTAAAAGCACAACTGTGGCGAGTCCCCAGACGATTCCCATCATGGTCAGGATGGAACGCAGGCGATTCCGCGACAGCGCGTCCCAGCTTTGCAGTACGAGTTCCTTGATGCGCATTGGTGCGGCCTCGCTATTCCTGAAGCTCTACTCTTGCCGCAGGCACTCAATCGGACTGAGCGCTGCGGCGCGCTGTGCGGGATACATCCCTGCCCCCAGTGTGATCAGTCCCAGCGTGAACAACGATTCGATGATAGCCAGCGGCGAAATTACCGGATGGGGCACAATGTCCGGCAATTGCAGATTGTTGACCAGAAGGCAGATTCCGATTCCGATGCCGAGGCCGAAGGCGCCGCTGATAATCATGAGCGCAGCCGACTCGGCAAAGAACTGGTTGCGGATATCGCGCGCTGTCGCGCCCAAGGACTTGCGCACTCCAATCTCGCGGGTGCGTTCGGTGACCGCAACCAGCATGATGTTCATGACGCCGATGCCGCCGAGCGAGAGGGTCATGAGAGCCACCGCGCCAAAGAAAATCGTCATGACGTCGAAAATTCGCTCCACAAGTTTCGAACCGTCAAGCGTGTCCCAGATGAAAAGCGCGTCCTTGTCCCGGGCATCGAAATGGTGCTCGCGTCCCAGGATCTGGTAAATCTGGTGCATGGCTTTCTCGTGCTGTTCCGGGTCGGCGACTTCGACTACCAGGTTATTGATCCATCCCTTGTAGATGCCGGGTTTTTCGGGAGGCGGAAAGTCACGCGCCATGGACGAGTAAGGAACGAAGAGCTGGGTGTTGTCGGGCCCGCTGCCGTAACTGCCATTCTGTTTTTTCTTTTCCAGCACGCCGATCACGGTGTAGGGCGACCCATCCATGGTGAGGGTTTCGCCAATCGCCGGCTTGCCCGGGAACAACTGATCGCGCGCCTCCACGCCGAGGATGACCACTCGCCGGCCTTCCACTTCGTCATCGTCCGTCATCAGGCGGCCTTCCTGTACCTTGAGCGAGCGAAATCGCTGGTAGTCGGGCCAGACGCCGCGCACCGGAAGCGACGCGGCGTTGTAACGGCTGACTTCAGTGACGCTGCGCCGCAGTTCCGGACTGACCGTTTTGATCAGGTAGGCTTCTTTCTTGATGGTGTACGCGTCCTGAATCGAGAGCCGGACCGGGCGTCCGGCGGCGTAACCCCCAGCCTGTTCGCTGGTACGCCCTCCCCAGATGATGGCGAGATCGACGCCAATGGTTTTGAGGCGCTCTTTCTGATCGCGGCTGAATCCCTTGCCCAAGCCGACCAGTAAAATAACGGAGGTTATCCCCCAGACGATCCCGAACATGGTCAGGAAGCTGCGCAATTTGTGCGCCGCAATGGAAGAGGCAGTCTGCCGTATCACTTCCCGGATGTTCACGACCGATATCCTCCAATGTTATGGACGTCCGGCGCGGGCTTACGTAAGCCGACCAGTTGGGATCAGGAATGAAGGCTTCATCAGAATGAGTGAGGACGAAACGGTGCGGATTCGGCTCGCAAGCGATTTTGTCCGATGATAAGGAGGCGGTTACGGCGTGAAGACTTTCAGGATGGTCGGCAAATCTTCAGGCAGCGAGTTTGAAGATTCTTTCCATTAACAGCCACTTCTCGCCCGGCTTTGCTTCCGGAAGGGATTGCTGGAATTTCCACATGAGTTCTTCCCATGCCTGCACTTTCGGATTCTGGCCATCCGCATGCGCCTTCTGTTCAAAGGAGAAACGTTCGCTCACTTCCATGATCATGAACAAACGTGTGCCGAGAACATAAATTTCCATATCCTCGACTCCGGCCTCTCTGATGCTCTGCTGAATCTCCGGCCAGACCTTTTTGTGATGGCGCCTGTATTCGGCGATCAGCAAGGGGTCGTTTTTCAAATCCAGTGTGAGGCAGAATCGTCGGTTCATAGTTTCATTGATTGAATCGTAGCCATCCATCAGGTCCGTATTACGCTGCTTCTTCGGGAAAGCCTGCCTTGGCACCCATAAACCCGTAGGCCGCGACGAATACGTAGGCCACGAGTGGAATCATGTATGCCGTGGCAATACCGTGTGCCTCCGCAATCAGGCCCATGATGGGGGTCAGCACGGCTCCGCCGACGATGGCCATCACCAGCAGAGAACCGCCGATCTTGGTGTTGGGCCCGAGCCGCTTCAGCCCCAGGGCGAAAATAGTCGGGAACATGAGCGACATGAAAAAGCTGGTGATAAAGAGCGCCCATAGCCCGACCCAGCCCGGCCGCGTCACGGCGACGCTTACCAGTGCGATGTTAAACAAAGCGTATGTGCCCAGCAACTTGTTGGGAGCGATGAACCGCATCAGGTAGGCGGAAACAAAGCGTCCAAGTCCGAAGGCGCCCAGCGTCCCGGTAAGGAAATATCCGGCCACCTTCTCGGGCTGGTGCGTGTAGTCCTGCACGTATTGGATGAAATAGCTCCAGGTGCCCACTTGTCCTCCGACGTACAGGAACTGGGCCAGCACGGCCAGCAGGAAGTGGGGATAGTGCAGCAAGTCGCGAAAACGGCCGTGGTCGCCGCCAGCTTCGTGTTCGCTTTGAATAATGGGAAACTTCGTGCGCAAAATTAAGATCGCCCAGAAGATCGCAAGCACGCCCAGCGCAAGATAGGGTTTGACCACGCGCAGCGTCTCCGTCCGCAGATATGCGTCGTAGAGATGTTGCGACTTCATGGAATCCACCTGCTGGGGGTTCAATTCCACTCCCGAAAAGATGAACGCCGTACCGATCAAAACGCCAGTGATAGAACCGAGGGGATTGAACGCCTGAGAAAAGTTAAGCCGGCTCTCCGAACTCGCCGAGTCACCCAACTGGGCGATAAACGGGTTGGAGGCAGTTTCCAGAAATGACAACCCGCTGGCGATGACGAAAAGAGCGATGAGAAAGAAAATGTACTGCCCCGCCAATGCGGCCGGCCAGAACAGGAAAGTTCCCAGTCCGAACAGAAACAGGCCGATCACAAATCCGGCCTTGTATCCCAGCTTGCGCATGATCAGGGCCGCGGGCATGGCCAGGACAAAATAGCCCATGTAAAAAGCGGACTGCACCAGTCCGGCCTGGAACCGGGTGATGGCGAACGATTTCATGAACTGCCGGATCAGCACATCATTAAGGTTGTTGGGAATCCCCCACAAGAAAAACAGCGCTGTTACCAGAAAGAAGGGAAGCAGATGACCGGCGGGGAAGAGTGGCTGGCGAGCCGGTTCACTCCTGGTTGAGTTCGCAGCGACCGCATTCGAAACCTGCATATAGAATTCCTTTAATTTGTTTTGGGAAACTGCCGTTGCCACGCGGGAGTCGGCCAGCCCTCCCGATTCAGTCCATGCGCATCATGATCTTTTTAACCCGGGACGGATTTTCGCTCCACGCGGCCAGGGCTTGAGGAGCTTCCTGGATCGATACGATCGAGCTGACCGCATCGTCTACCGGAAAGCGATGTTCTTCCAGCATGCGAATCACGTTGCGAAAATCCTCAGGCAGCGCGTTACGCGAGCCTAGAATGTCGAGTTCCTTCTGCACGAACAGCCTGGTTTCGTACGAAACCAACTCTTTGGCATAACCGATATACACGACTCTGCCGGTAAAGGCTACTTCTTCCACAGCGGCCCGGAAGGTCTGCGGGATTCCGATGGCTTCGATCACCACGTCCGGACCCAGGCCACCGGTGAGTTCAGCCAACCGGGGATGCAACTCTTCCCGGGCGGTGTTGATCGAATGGGTGGCACCCGCGGCCCGGGCCGTGTTCAATTTTTCGTCGTCCATGTCGATGGCGATGGTGGTTGCGCCCCGGAAACCCGAGGCGGCGACGGCCCCAAGGCCGACTCCGCCGCAACCTAAGATGGCCACCGTGTCCTGTGCGGTCACGCGCCCCCGAGCCACCGCGTGGAAGCCAACCGTCAAAGGTTCTACCAGGCACAACTCCTTGAGCGTCAGGTTTGCGGGATAGATTCGTTCGGCGGGCACGACGATATATTCGGTGGCGGCGCCGTCGCGCTGCACCCCCAAAGTCTCGTTGAACTGGCAGGCATTGGGCCGGCCGCGGCGGCACGAGGCGCACTTTCCGCAGCTGGTGTAGGGAGAAAGAGTGACATCGAGTCCGGCGGGGAGCGCTGGGTGCAACTGGCTGCCCTCGGCGATCGTGGCCGAGACTTCGTGCCCCGGAATGCGGGGAAAAGACACCATCGGATTTCGGCCGCGAAAGGAATTTAGATCGCTGCCGCAGAATCCGACCATCCGGACTTTCAAAAGAAGACTGCTGGAAGTTGCGACTGGTTCTGGAACCGGTCTAATCTCTGCCTGGCCTGGCTCCTTCAGCACGAGTGCTTTCAATTCGAGATCCTTCCCACCCAGTTGAAAATCGATCGATCACAATATCGGCAACCATCAGATTGTACCGGCAATAGCTCAAAGCCGTATCTGCCGGGACGCTTTGAGCGAGAAATCGAAGTTGTCCGCTTTCGAGGGATTCGCGGGCGTTCCGGCAACAAAGTGTTGGATGCAGGCAGCCTGAACCGTCGCGAGGGCCCTGGCGTCCTACAGTGAATTGGTGCGCGCGATGTTGCCCAGCATGGCAGCGCTGGGCTTGATCGTTCTCCGTTGTGTGGTTCGATCCACGGCCACGATCCCGAATTTGGGTTCGAAGCCAGACATCCACTCGAAATTGTCCAGCAGTGACCAGGCGACATAGCCGCGCACATCCACGCCATCGTCGATGGCGCGTTTCAGACCCTGCAGAGCACGCTGAACGTAGACCACCCGGCGGCTGTCATCGTTGGTGGCGATTCCGTTTTCGGTGACGAGGATGGGAACGCCGGTTGCCTTGCTGGCGTAGCGGACTGCGTGCTCAACACATTCCGGATAGAACTCCCAGCCGACCTGGGTAACCTCAGCATCTTTGGGGACGGGCAAATCCTTCGTCTTCCCCACCCTGGCTCGCGAATAGGTTTGGACGCCCATGTAGTCGCAATGTTTCGCGACCTCCAACCATGGTCCATACACATCGGCGCGCTTCTCTTCCACGTGGCTATCCTGGGGCGCAGGTTGGTCGTCTGTCATGGCGAGGTTGAAGCCCACGGGCATGTCGCTTCTCACCGATTTCATCGCGGCCTTGCCCTTCTCGTGCGCAGCCAGCAGGCCATCGCGGATCTGCTTGCCATCGCCGAGGAAGAAGGTGGCGAATGCGGGAGCGCTCACCTGCTGGCGTACCTTGATCAGACTCTGGCGGAATCCCTCCCCGAGATCCGACATCCCAGGTGCGTTAAACCAGTTCAGCAATTGGGGGACGTCGGGCTCATTGAAGGTGGACGCGTAATCCACAAGGTCGCCTAAATGCCGGGTGGCCTTCTCGCAGAAGCGCGCGTACAAGTCGGGGGCGGCGGGATTCTGCCATCCGCCTTTGAATGCGAACCAGCGCGGCATGCTGAAGTGAGAATAGGTCAGCAGCGTGGTCAGGTGATGCTCGCGGCAGGCGGCGAGCATGCGCCGGTAGTGTTCCAACTCGGCGTTAGAAAAAAATCCTTCTTCAGGTTCAATGCGCGACCATTCCAGGGAAAAGCGATAGGTATTGAACCCTAGATCGGCCAGCATGCTTATATCTTGAGGATAAAGATGGTAGTGATCGCAGGCGTCGCCTGAAGGTTCTTTGAACATGCTGCCGGGAAGGTGTTCCAGCAGCCATAGATCGCTGTTGGTGTTGTTGCCTTCCACCTGATGTCCGGCGGTGGCGCATCCCCACAGAAATTTGTCGGGAAAGGTTTTGCTCTTGCCGACGGAGGCATCCGGCGCGGTTGGCTGGTTTCCGGCGGACGTCCGCGAAAAGGATTTGCCTCCAACCATTCCCACGACCGTGGCGGCAGAGACGGCTTGCAAAAGCGTCCGCCGGGTGATGGGTTTCAATCCCGATTCCGTAACTGGAGCTTTCTCGTTTTTCACGTCCGACCCCCGCCTTGCAGGATCTCGAGACCTCGAGGAAGACCTAGGCCCAACCGCCATCGATCACA
The DNA here is from genome assembly GCA_963814725.1 of Terriglobia bacterium. Classification (GTDB taxonomy): domain Bacteria; phylum Acidobacteriota; class Terriglobia; order Terriglobales; family Acidobacteriaceae; genus JAIQFF01. The sequence continues at coordinate 326,225 of CAWFDY010000005.1, read as the reverse complement.
TGGCTCTGACTGGTGATGGCGGCGCTGTCGTCTGCCGCGAGAAACAGCACCAACCGGGCCACTTCGTCGGGCATGATCATACGCTTGATGGCCTGGTTCTTCAGGATCTCGGCCTTATACTCTTCCGTAAACCACAGCCGCTGTTGACGCTCGGTAAGGATTGCGCCGGGGAGAACGCAGTTTACCCGGATGTTGTCCGCGCCCAGCTCATGAGCCAGGGTTCGCGTGAGTCCAACGATCGCCGCCTTGGCGGAGACATAGACCGGCAAGCCAACCGACGGAATCATCCAGGAGATTGAGCTCAGGTTGATGATGGATCCCCGCCCCGCTTTCTTCATGACGGGGATGATCGCCTGCGTGGTGAAAAACTGGTGTTTGAGATTGACGGCGATCGACTGATCCCAGAATTCCGGGGTTACGGACTCGACGGTGTGGCGAGCATCATGAGCTGCATTGTTGACCAGCACATCCACCGTCTTAAATTCCGCGACGATCTTTTTTATGCAGTTCCGCAGGGCTTCAATGTCGGTGAGATCGCAAGGCAGAAAATACGGTTTCGTCCCGCCCGTCGCTACGATGCTCTCAGCCAGCTGCGTTCCCGCGTCTTTCTGAATGTCCAGAAAAGCCACTTTCGAGCCTTGCTGGGCAAAGTGCTCGACGATCTTTTCACCGATCCCGCTTGCCCCGCCGGTCACGATCACGACCCGATCGCGCAGGCTGGGGTAGGATGCGTATCCGATCTGCCGGTTTTCGGTCATCCGGGAAATTCCTTGTAGCAGGTTGCGCGACAGCGGCTCAGATTAACTGGCGTTTGATTGTCTGGAGCACATCCTGGTGACATAAGGTACACGGCAAATGGACGCGCGCGCCAGTTCTGAATCTTTCGGGCAAAACAAAACGTCCCAGACTCGGTTAAGTCATGGGACGTTGTCGAACAGCCCTCCCCCGAAGTCTGCTCAATGTGAGAGTAAAGGCAGAAGGCCAGCCTGTGAATGGCACCTTTGGGCTAGATGAAAGTGGGTACGCCACCGAACCATCCCCGAGGATCCATCGCAACCGAATCGAGAAATAACGTCTTTCTAAATCGCCCTGAAAGGGCCGCATTTCCATCTGGGGCCGTCGCAGGCAGAGAATGGCGAAGAGAAGGCTCGCCACTAACCACGGCGAAGAGAGGCGAGATACACTGCTTAGCGGAAGCCTGGCGGTCCAACGCCCAAGACCCGAGCGGCATCCTTTTCATGATGAACGAAGAAAAACACAGCGGGATCAGGTGGATGGACCTGCTCTGGCTGGTTTTCCTGCTGGGACTGGCGGCCCTGCCTCCAGTGCGGGAACGTCACAAACAACTGGCGCTGCTGGCCATCGGCGTGGTGCAGCTTGCCGAAGGGCGAATCATCGGGGTATGGCCTCGAACCGGCCGCTCCGCCGTGGTTCTGGTCAAGATCCTGTTGGCTACGCTGCTGATCAATCACACCGGCGAGCTGGGCATCAACAGCAGCTACTATCCCATCTATTACGTCCCGATTGTGACTGCGGCCATTCACTTCGGCTCCTGGGGCACGCTGCTCTGGACTTCGCTGGCTTCGGCGGCCTACTGTTCCTATCTTTATCCCGCTTTGCAGGAATACACGCTCACCCCGGCGGGAGCCGCCGAACTTGCCATCCGCATCATGTTTTTCTTTTTGGCGGCCATCGTGGTGAACCGCTTCACTCTCGAAAATCGCCGCAAGACCACGCAGTACCAGCAGGTGGCCGAGAAGCTCACTGAAGTCAACCGCCAGCTGGAGCTGGCGCAGGCCGAAGCCCGGCGCTCGGAGAGGCTGGCGGCGCTGGGACAGCTTTCCGCCGGACTGGCCCACGAAATACGCAACCCTTTGGGCGTGATCAAAGGCTCGGCGGAGACGCTCAACCGGAAACTGGAGAATTCGAACCCGCTGGCCAGCGAGCTCGCGGGATACATATCAAGCGAAGTAAACCGGGCCAGCGCGCTGGTGACCCGGTTTCTCGATTTTGCGCGGCCGCTGCGCCCCGAAACCCGTCTGCTTCGGGTGACGGATCTGATCGATCAGGCGCTCAATTCGGTCGCCAAACAATGGACCGGCGGCCCGGTTACGGTGACTCGCGAATATCAGAAAGATTTGCCGCTGGTACCGCTCGATGACAATCTTTGCGAGCAGGCCTTTCTCAATCTGGTGCAGAATGCGTATGAAGCCATGGGCAACGACGGCGGAAATTTCCGGATCGCGGTTGCCGCGGCCCGCTCGAACGGACGCAAAGGAGTTCAGGTGCGGCTGCAGGATAGTGGTCCCGGCGTCCCGGCAGAGATGCGCGAGCAGATTTTCAATCCTTTCGTTACGACGAAGAAAACCGGCGTCGGCCTGGGGCTTTCCATCGTTTCAAAAATTGTGGACGAGCACCACGGCACCATCCGTCTGGAGAAGTCAGAGGGCGAAGGAGCGACGTTCGTGATCTTCTTTCCGGAAGCGGAAAAGACTTCACGGAGTGCGGGAGTTTCATGACACCACCGAATCCCACCATCCTGATTGTCGAGGATGAGGCGAAAATGCGCCGGCTTCTGGAGCTCGATCTGGGAGACGACGGCTTCCAAACCTTGTCCGCCGAGGACGCCGAAACCGGCTTGAAACTGTTGCACAGCCATGCCGTGGATCTGGTGATCACGGATCTCAAGTTGCCCGGCATGAATGGACTGGATTTTCTGCAGGCAGTGAAGCGCGTCCAGGCAGCGATGCCGGTCATTGTCATGACTGCCTTCGGCACGGTGGAAACTGCGGTCGAAGCCATGAAGGCGGGAGCCAGCGACTACGTGCTCAAGCCTTTTTCTCTCGACGAAATGCGCATGGTGGTGCACAAGGAGCTGGATGTGCAGCGCCTGCGGGTGGAGAACCGCTCGCTGCGCGAGGCCCTGCAGCAGCGCTACCAGCATCCCAACCTGGTGGCGCGGAGCGGCAAGATGCAGGAGGTCCTGGCTACGGTGGATCGAGTGGCGTCAACCAACTCGACCGTCCTGCTGGGCGGCGAAAGCGGCGTGGGCAAGGACCTGGTGGCGCGGGCGATCCACGAGAAGTCACGGCGATCATCGGGGCCGTTCATAAAAATAAACAGCGCGGCGATTCCGGAGAATCTGCTGGAAAGCGAACTCTTCGGGTACGAAAAAGGCGCATTCACAGGCGCGACGGGAAGTAAGCCCGGAAAATTCGAATTGGCCGACAAGGGAACTCTCTTTCTCGACGAAATCGGCGATGTGCCACCCGCGACCCAGGTGAAGCTGCTGCGGGTTTTGCAGGAGCGGGAGTTCGAGCGGTTGGGAGGAACCAGAACCGTGAAAGTGGATGTGCGGCTGGTGGCTGCCACCAATCGCGATTTGCGGGCCGCGCTCGAGGACGGAACCTTTCGAGAGGATCTTTATTACCGGTTGAATGTTGTGCCCATCGATATTCCCCCGCTGCGCGAGCACAAGGAAGATATTCCTGAGTTGGCAAATCTGTTCCTTTCGCGCTTTGCCGCCGACTCGGGCACGAGAATCACGGGCATTTCACCGGATGCATCGAGAGTCCTGATGGAATATCACTGGCCGGGAAACGTTCGCGAGCTGCAGAACATCATGGAGCGGGCATCGGCTTTGGCAGCGGGTCCGCTGCTCGAAGCGAGCGACATTCAAATTGACTCACGCGTAAGCAAAGCCGCCGATTCCCAGTCCGGTTTCCTTCCCGAAGGTATGACGCTCGAGCAGTGGGAAGACGACATGATCCGCGAGGCTTTGCGCCGTGCTCATGGAAATAAAAGCCAGGCCGCGCGGATTTTAGGACTATCCCGCAATGCGCTGCGCTACCGGCTCTCGAAGATCGGCATTGACGATCAGGAAAAAGAAAATGAAAAAGAAAACGGAAAAGACAACGAAGACTAGTTTGCAAGATCTGCCTGAACGGATCTTTCTCAAACCGCATTCTCTGGCCGATGCGTCCTTGCAAATTTCACGACCCGATGGTGGCTGAAAACCACCACTTCTGGTTGACCTCAGCCAGAACTGCTCCAGCGCTCTCGAAGCCAACTGGGAACTCTTTTTAAGCTACTGAATATAAACAGCTTAGCCGGACCATCCAAGCGGGGTTTGGCATGGCAACTGCATTGTGATGAGTGCGCGAGTTTTTCGTCGCGAGGGGTGGGGCCATGAAAAACAGATTAGCACTCATCATCGGAACAATGGTTTTAGGAGCGACCCTGGCGGGCGCACAGGTATCGGAGGAAGTGCCGCTACAGTCGCAGCCGGAGCCGCAGTCTGAGCCTGGGCCGCAGTCACAACAGGCGCAGGCTGAGCCGGCGTCCGGCGTGGCGCGCATCAGTTTGATTCACGGAGACGTCTCGACGCAGCGCGGAGATTCAGGGGATTGGGCGACCGCAGCTTTGAACCAGCCCGTGGTGGGCAGCGATAAAGTTTCCACCGGCGTCGATTCGCGAGCCGAAGTTCAGCTGGACAACGGAAACATCCTCCGCCTTGGTGATAACACCCTGGCGGGCGTAGCCGGTATCTCCCGGACTCAAATTCAGATCCAGCTCCAGCGCGGCCTCATCGACTATACGGTATTCAAGGGCGCTGACGCAGCGGCGGAGATTGACACCGCGAACGTGGCCATTCGTCCGGCGCAGATGGACGGAGTGTATCGCGTCGAGGTGAACTCCGACGGCGAAACTCAGGTGATCGTCCGCAAGGGCTCGGTCGACATCTCGACCCCGCAGGGCAGCACAACCGTGGAAAAAGGGCAGATGGTGATCGTGCGCGGCGTCGCCGGAGACACGCAATACAAAGTCGCGGACGCGCCGTCGAAAGATAACTGGGATACCTGGAACAGCGAACGCGACCGCACGATTCGCGATGCGCAGTCCTGGAACAACACCAACCGCAATTATGTGGGTTCAGAAGATCTGGACGCCTACGGACGCTGGCAGACCGTGCCGAATTATGGTCCGGTGTGGGTGCCCGCGGCGGCGGGCCCCGGTTGGGCTCCATATCGCAGCGGACGCTGGGTGTGGGAGCCGGGTTGGGGATGGACGTGGGTTTCGTACGAGCCCTGGGGTTGGGCTCCTTATCACTACGGCCGCTGGTTCGTTTACAACAGCTCGTGGGTGTGGTGGCCCGGTCCGGCGCGCGGATATCCTGCTTACCGTCCGGTGTGGGCGCCAGCATACGTGTCGTTCTTCGGCTTCGGCGGCGGGATTGGAGTTGGCGTTGGCTTCGGATTTGGCTCGGTCGGCTGGCTGCCAGTGGGACCCTGCGACAGGTTCTATCCCTGGTACGGCCGCTACGGGTCGCGCTACAACGTGGTGAACGTCACGACCATCAATAATTTCCACGGCGGGAGCGGATTTGGAGGCGTCGCCCCGCTGCGTGCGGGCGGAGCGTATTCGAATTTGCGTATGGCTACGATGAATGATCGGGTGCGAGGCGGAATTTCATCCGTCCCCACTGGTCAGTTCGGCACTGGACGGTCCACGCCGGTTGGAGTTAACGGCGAAACCTTCCGCGGCGGGCGCATGATCGCCGGAAGTCTTCCGGTAGTGCCCACGCGGGCGGCGTTATCGGTGAGCGGACGGCCGGCAGCGGCGTCCACGATACCGCGGGGCGGACAGAACCAGACGTTCTACTCGAAGACGAGACCCGCTGCGGCACCGCCATCGTTCGACCGGCAGGTATCGCAGGTGCGGCAATCCATACAGCGCAACGGTGTGGGAACTGGCCAGTCGTTTTCCAGGACCGACGGAACGAGGGGCGCCAACCAGAACCTGGGTATGGCGAGGCCTACGCCTGGAGTTCGCACTCCTGCAGTCGGAGCAGGTAACTCTGCGGCGGCCGGCTCCAGCAATGAACGATCCTCGGACGGCTGGCGGACTTTTTCCAACTCCGATTCCTCGCAACATGAAGGGTCGCGGCGTGAAGGGTCGACGAATCGCTCGTCAGGCTCGTCTCCGGGAGCGATGCCCAATAACAATGTTCCGCGTCCGGGAAATTATTCGCGGCCCAGTGCTTCGACCAACGACCCAGGCTGGCGGCACTTCACGCCGCAGCCGGGCGGAGGTGCAGTCGATCGCGTGAATGGCGGAGGTGGCATGAACAACGCCGGTCGCATGAACGGCGGCGGAGCAACTGCGGGGCCAGGCTATCAGCGCGGTTCGGCGGAAATCGGCGGCCCGCGGGGTACAGTGCAGGAATCGCCGCGGAGTTACTCCCGGCCGCCGCTCGAAATGAGGCAGCCGATCGTGACGCCGCGCGGCGCCGAAGTTCGAAGCGCGCCGCGAGAGTCGGCTCCGTCACGAGGAAACGGCGGCGGAGGCGGAGGCGGCGGCAGCCGAGGCGGATCAGGTGGAAGCTCACACGGCTCCTCCAGCCGGCACTAGCCAGCTTCGTTATCTCACGCAATGGCAAACGGCATCCCGAAAGGGATGCCGTTCGTTATTTCTCCGCACTCATCGCGCGTTGCCGGGACACAAGAAAATACGCAATGACGCCAGGATAACCGGTACCGCGAGTCAGGTTACACTGATCCCCGTGCAGGCAGAAAATCGCAAGACCTCACGTACAGCCGGAAAAACCGCGGGCTACCTCTCGCAACACTCGTTGAGTGCCGCCTGCGTGGGCGTACTTATTCTCTGGATCGTTCTTTATTCTGTCTCCGACCCCAAGACTCATTGGGGATCGTTTTTCGGGAACGCCATTGCGGATTGGTCGGGAGTGGTGGTAACCGTGGTGGCCACGAAATATCTCTATGAGCGCGGCTCAGCGGAGAGCAGGCAGCCGCCACCTAAGCTGCGAGGATCTCTGTGGCAGAAAATAACCGATCACTCGCTCACGCTTTTCCTGCTTGTCACCGGCATCTGCTGGGTCGCCATGTATAAGCACGCCGACCCAGACTCGAAGTGGGGCCAGGTTGCCGGCAACATTGTCTCGGAGTGGACTCAGATTCTTGCGCTGGTCATTCTGACCAAACGCCTGATCGAGGTTCACTCACGGGAGAGCAACAAATAATCCGCCCGTCAGAACCGGCCGGTGAGCGCCAGGATGACAACGATGATCAAAACCAGTCCCAGCCCGCCGCTTGGGTAATAGCCCCAGCTGCCGCTGTAAGGCCACGTAGGAAGCGCGCCAAGCAACAAAAGAACCAGCAGGATTATCAGAATTGTTCCCATTGGATTTCTCCTCCGAAGTATTTGCAAACCTCGTTTGCGAGGACAAAATTACAGCTGGGTCCGAAAAGGAACAATCAGGGCTAACCTGTAGGCGGCGAAACATCTCCACGTAGGCAAAGCTTTGCGCGCGCTTGAGCTACGCATCCGGGGTGACGGCTATTGATGAATTCTAGCCGCCCAGCCACCGCCGGGAGCGAGGGATATTCTCAGCTTGGTGTCGTGCGTGATCTTGGTCCTGGTCTTTTTGTAATCACTTGCCAACCGGTCGGCGTTGATTCCGTCCTGATAGGCGTCCAGCCAGAACGTCCCCGCGGGAAGGAAAGAGAAATCCACGTCAAGATCGCGTGCCGTCCAGTTGGTCATGGCGCCGACGTACCAGTCTTTGCCGCTTCGTCTCGCGACCAGGGCATATTCGGCGATGCGGGCGTCGAGCACTTTTGTGTCATCCCACACCGACGGAACGGGAGAAAGGAACTCCATCATCTCCGGCTCACGCATGTAGTTGGTAGGGCTGTCGGCCAGCATTTGCAGCGGGCTCTCGAACACCACATACATTCCCAGCTGATGGCAGCGGGTGCCGAGGCTCATGGGTCGGTCGAAGAAGGGAGCGAAACTTTTCTTCGATGCGTTCAGCATGGCGCCAGGAGTGAAATCCATCGGGCCCAGAAACATGCGGGTAAAGGGCAGAGTGATATTGTGCTGCGGCTCGGTCTCCGCGCTCCACTTGCTCCATTCCAGTCCCCGTACGCCTTCGCCGCTGATCATGTTGGGCCAGGTGCGGGTCATCGTGATCTGGCTTTGGCCCCCGTGAAAATCGACCAGCATGTGGTGTTTGGCGGCTTCGCGTGAGGTTTTGTAATAAAAGTTGATCAGCTTCTGATCGTTGCGCTGCATGAAGTCGATCTTCAGGCCCTGGACTTTCCATTTCTCAAACTCGGCGAACGCAGGATCGAACTGGTCGTCCAAAGTCTTCCAGACCATCCACAGGATGATGCCGACGTTTTTCTGTTTGGCGTACGCGGTCAGCTCCTCCATGTTCAGGTCGGGAGAAACCTCCAGCAAATTGCCGAGTTTGTACCAACCCTCATCGAGGATGATGTACTGCAGTCCATACTTGGCCGCGAAATCTACGTAGTACTTATAAGTTTGAGTGTTCACGCCGGACTTGAAATCCACGTTGCCGAGGTTGAGCGCGTTCCACCAATCCCACGCGACTTTGCCGGGCTTGATCCAGGAAGTGTCTTCGACCTGCGACGGCTTGGCCAGAAGCCAGACCAGTTGATTGGTGATCAGGTCGCCATCTTTTTCCGCGATCCCCAGCACCCGCCAGGGATAGCTGCGGGTGCCGCGAGTCACGGCAATGTAATCCGCCGGTTCGGTGACCTTGAAATCGCGGTCCTTTTCGAGCGTTTCCTTCAGCGGATAAGGAGGGAAAGTTGCCGCCAGCCCGTTGCCGCCGGTGCCGCGCAGCCATAGCCCGGGATAGTCTTCAATATCGGATTCGGCAATCGCCACTTTCACGCCGTTGGCCGCGTCAACCACGGCCGGCAGGCTCGCGATGGCGGTGTTCGCGATGGTGTTCAGATTTACCGGCAGGTAATGGCGTTCGTTGTGCGAAAAAAAGCTCTCTTCGAGGGGATAGTAAACGCGGTAATCGTCAGGAAAATTGAAGCTGGATTCTTCGCTATAGACCTTCACTTCACTCTGCGGCAACGACGTTTCCAAGCGATAAGCGACGCCTTCGTTGTAGGCGCGGAAGACGACCGCATAGTTGCCTTCGACAGCCAGTCGCACTTCATTGTAGTTTTCGCGGACTTTGGCAAACTTCTGCCGGACTGGAGGTTCGAGAATGCCGTCGTACCTACGCTCTTTGGACGACTGAACTTTGGGTTGCAGCCCCAGAGTGTTGTGGTCGATGTTGATAGAGAACGTCGAATTCTGCAGCAGCACTGTTCCCTTGAACAGGACGTCGTAGCTGAAGCGGTCGCCGGTCCGTATTTTGACTTCGATCTTCTTGTCGGGAGAAAGCAGGCTGTAGCTGGTCTGCGCGGCGGCGCTGACCGCAAGAAGCAGCAGCGGGATCAGGATAAAAGCTGCATTCCTACAACGAAATTTCATCGGACCCTTCCTCATTCGTCTGGCGACAACCGTTCTACAAAACGTGGCAGCGCGGAATTCCACACTGCGAAACACCGAATTGCGGCCACCAACTTAACATAAAAGTGGGGGTTGGCCGAATGTCATAATGATGCCGGACATGATTTTGAACCACGACTATGCCGCGATGCTGGAGGTTGCCCTGGCGGAAGCCCGCACCGGATTGGCGGAGGGCGGCATCCCGATCGGCGCGGCAATTTTCGATGCCGGCGGCACCCTGGTCGGGTCGGGACACAATCGTCGGGTGCAGGACGGAGATCCCTCCATGCATGGCGAGACGGCCGCGTTCCGCAACGCAGGGCGTCAACGCAGCTATCGCAATCTCACTATGGTCACGACTCTTGCGCCCTGCTGGTACTGCAGCGGACTGGTCCGGCAATTTGGTTTCGGCACGCTGGTGGTGGGTGAGAGCCGCAACTTTCAGGGCGGAGCGGAGTGGCTGCGTTCGCTCGGGGTGAGAGTGATTGATCTCGATTCCGAAGAGTGTGTTTCCCTGCTGAGGGAGTACATACGGACGAATCCCGAGGTGTGGAACGAAGACATTGGGGAAGAGTAGTTCGCAGACAACATGAGATTTTTCAAAGCTGCTTTGCGTGTCACTGTGTTTGTAGCGATTTGCGGATCTGCCGCAGCGCCGCAAGAGCCCACCTTCAACACCCAATCCACTGTGGTGCTGGTGCCGACACTGGTAAGAGACGCCAACGGCAACGTGGCTTACGGGCTGCAGGCAAAAGACTTCATCATTGAGGACGACGGCGTCGCACGGCAGCCTTTCATGGACGAAGCTGCGGAGGCGGAACCGATTTCAGTGGTGATCGCGGTTCAACGCGGCCGCAGGGCGTGGCGGGAATTCGCCCGCATGCGTGGTCTGCCGTCCATGTTGGAGCCAGTGCTGAGCCGTCCGGATACGGAAACCGCCCTGGTTTTCTTCGACAGCAAAGTGGAACTGATGCGCGATTTTACCGACAACCCTCAGCTTATCGAAGGCGATCTTAAAAACCTGGAGGCGGGAGACAGCGGCGCCGCCATTCTCGACGCTGTAGCCAACTCGGTGAAGTTGCTCAACCGGCAGCCGGAAGGACGCCAGCGCGTCCTGTTGCTGATCAGCGAGACCCGCGATCACGGCAGCCAGTTTGCGAAGCTCGACGAGGTCGTCAAGCTGATCGGAGTGGCTAACGTCGCGGTTTATGCTCTGCCGTTTTCCCCGTCGCTCTCCCAGGTGCTCGATACCGAACGAGGCAGCAACCCGGACGAAGCTTTCTGGAACGCGCCACCCGATGTGCAAGGCGCTTTCCTGATGGCCGTGGCGGCGATGAAGAAGAACGTAACCCAGGCGATAGCGACGATGAGCGGCGGAGAATACGAACTGTTCTCGTCGCAAAAAGGCTTCGAGACCAGGATGAACAGTTTTTCCAATCACTTGCAGAACCGCTACTTGTTGAGCTTCCAGCCCAGAAATCCTCGTCCGGGGCTGCACCAGATTCGAGTGCGCTTTAGCGATCCGGCACTGCATAGGTCTTTATTGTTCAGGAGTAATTATTGGGCGGGCGGAATCGGTCAGTAAGAGTGACGCGGCCGTGCGCGGGCAGGATGCCCCCGCGACAGCCGGCGGGACGCCGGCGCTACTGGGCGCTATGCCGGGAATATTCTTTTGTGCCAGGCCAGCAGAAGAGCGGATCCGATCATTATCAGGCCGGCGCATAGTCCGATCCAGATTCCGAGTGCGCCCCATCCTAACTTGAAGCATAGGAAGTAGCCGGCCGGGAGCCCGATCAGCCAGTAAGCAATGAAGTTCGCCAGCATCGGTGTTTTGGTGTCGCCGCTTCCGCGCAGCGCTCCGGTTGCGACGGTTTGCACGCCGTCGAATAACTGAAACGCAGCGGCTACCAGCAGAAGATGCGCGCCGGTGCGAATCACGATGGGATCGGGAGAGAACAAGCGCGCGATCCATGTGGGGATGGACACAAAGACCAGGCTCGCGCAAGTCATGAAGCCGGCGCCGAGCAGGATGGCGGACCATCCCGCACGACGCGCGCCGGCAGAATCTTTTCGTCCCAGGTGTTGGCCGACTCGCACCGCAGCGGCCGAACTTATGCCAAACGGCACCATGAACATCAAGGCGGCGCAGTTCAAGGCGATCTCGTGCCCGGAGAGCGGGACCGGGCCCAACTTCGCAATCAACGCAGTCGCAGCTGAGAAGGCCCCGATTTCGAAGAGGATTTGACTCGCTGCGGGAGCGCCAAGCTTCAGCAACGCTGAAACCCGCTGTAAATCAATGCGCAGAACTCCTCGCCACTCGGGCAGCGAACGTTTTGACTCCACCCAGAACAAGGTGGCAGCCAGCACGCCCGCCATGTAAACACGGGCAAAGCATGTTGCCCAGCCGGAGCCTGTCATGCCCATCGCGGGGAAGCCGAGATGTCCATAAATGAGAGCCCAGTCGCCGGCCGCATTCACCAGGTTCGCGGAAATAAGCGCGAACATGATGGGAACCACCACGTTCACCGCCTGCAGATAACGGCGCAACGTGAAATACGCCAGCAAGGGCAGCGTGCCCCAATTGAGCGCACGGAGAAATGGCCGCATTGGGCCAACCAGCTCCGGGCTGACCCCGAAGGTCTGCATGAGCGGCGGCCAGAAGGACACCAGGATCATAAGGATCGGAGTCAGAACCAGGGCGAGAAATAAGCCGTTTACCAGGGAAAACCGGGCGTCGTTGAGATCTTTGCGGCCGTAGGCATGCGATACAAACGTGTCCAGGCCGAGCAGCAAACCTCCGCCAAAGATCGCGATGCTGTGATAGAGACTCTGTCCCAGTCCGGTGGCCCCGATGGCCACGGCGCTGTCGGGAAGGCGCCCAACCATGATCGTGTCCACAATGCCCATGCTCATCCAGCCGATCTCGGCGATGATCAGGGGCAGGGCGAGGCGCAGGGTCAGAACGAAGTCTGTCCGCAGTGCACTGCCGGAAGCGGTTTGAGGCGTGGTGCTCATTGCGACATTTGTGACTATACCAATCGGGGAAACATCATCTGTTGATTGTTATGTTCTGACAGTGCGGGGATATCAGGTTCCCAGTTTCTAGTTTCCAGTTTTGGAAACCAGAAACTAGAAACCGGAAACTAGAAACTGCCGTACTGCTATCCAGAATCAACTGACATACGTCTAGTTACAGCGGGAGATATCGATTTCCGGGTTCTCGTAGCGCCGGCCGGCGCTACAAGAAACTAGAAACTAAAACTAGAAACCAGAAACTTCAAACTGCTCAAGGAGTGACCGATGCGCCTGAATGGCCTTAGTCGTTGGATCTTGCCTGTGCTGGTTTTAAGTTTGGCAGCTTCGAGCGCCTGCGACAACACGAACGCCGTAAAATCGCCCACCGCTCCCGCTGGCGATGGGAAGATTCCCATCACCACTAAATCCGAAGAAGCGAAAAAGGAATTTCTGTTGGGCCGCGACTTGGCGGAGAAACTTCAGGCGCAGGATTCCCTGCAGCATTTCGACAAGGCCATTGCTCTCGACCCGGACTTCGCCTCCGCGGAGCTGGCGCGGGCCAACGCCGCAGCCACCGCGAAAGAATTCTTCGATCACTTGAACAAGGCGGTTGGGCTGGCGGACAAGGCCTCAGAGGGAGAGAAGCTTCTGATCCTGGCGAATCAGGCCGGAGCCAACGGCGAGGTGGCGAAACAAAAGGAATATCTCGAGAAACTGGTGGCCGCGTTTCCGAACGACGAGCGGGCGCACTTCAATCTGGGCGCTTTCGAATTTGGCCAGCAGGACTATCCCCAGGCCATCGAGCACTTGAAGAAGGCGCCCGAACTCGCGCCGAATTACTCGCCGGCTTACAACATGCTGGGCTACTCCTACCGGCAGGCGGATGATTATCCCAATGCTCAACAGGCTTTCAAAAAATACATCGAGCTGATCCCCAACGATCCCAATCCTTATGATTCGTACGGCGAACTATTGTTAAAAATGGGGAAGTTCAACGAATCCGTCGATCAGTATCGCAAGGCGCTGGCGATCGATCCGCACTTCGTGCCGTCGCACTTCGGAATTTCCGCCGATCTTTTGTATATGGGCAAAGCTGAAGACGCGAATGCCGAGCTGCAGAAAATGTTGCAGCAAGCGCGCAATGATGGAGAGGTCCGGACCGCGTTGTTCGGGATGGCGGTGGTTGCCTCCGACGGCGGCAAGTGGGATAAAGCCGTGCAGGCCCTCGACAAGGAGTATGCCATCGCGGAAAAGAAAAACGACGTAGCAGCCATGGCGGCGGACCTTCAAGCTAAGGGCAATATCATCGCCCAGATGCCGAAGTATGACCTGGCGGCGCAGCAGTTCGACCGGTCTTTCCAGATGGTGCAGGGTTCAGGCTTGTCGTCTGAGATCAAGGACAATTCAAAGCTGCTGCATCACTTCAATCTCGCGGCGGTGGCGATCGGCAAAAAGGATTACGCAGGGGCAAAATCCCATATCGCGGAGTATCGGGAGGGAGCCGAGGCGTCCAAAAATCCTGCACAAGTGAAGCTGGCGCATGAACTGGCGGGCCGCCTGGCTCTTGCCCAACTGGATTACGGCACTGCGATTTCGGAATTGCAGCAAGCTAACCAGCAGGATCCTCGTAACCTGTATCGCCTGGGGCAAGCCTATGAGGCTAAGGGGGACCATGAGAAGGCCAAACAGTTTTACTCGCAGGCGGCGGAATTCAATTCGCTGCCGGCGCTGAATTACGCCTTCATTCGAACCAAGGCCCAGAAGACGATGTCGGGTATGAAAGGCTGACGATCGATGTGGGCGCGAGCGTCCTCGCTCGTGCGATAGCGCCACGAACTCCGCTGGGGAGTTTCGGTCCAATCCCGCGCCGCCGCTCGAGCTGCTGTCCCCGGACGAACCACGTATCCAATCCTGAGAAGCAGGGGCGAAGTGTAGGATATTGAGATAAACTTTGCTGCGGGCTGGTCAGGAACGGGACTCCGTCCGGGATATCGAATGCCAACTGCTTATCTGGAAGAAGTGAATCCGTGGGAGGCGCAGGTTGCCAGGTCTGATGTGGCCGCGCAGAAGCTCAAGCTCGACGAGGGCCTCTGGCAAATACTGCGGGAACCCAGCCGGGAAGTAATCGTCCACATACCGGTCCAGATGGACGATGGCCGGCTGGAGGTATTCACCGGGTTTCGGGTGCAGCATTCGATCGATCGCGGTCCGGCCAAGGGCGGCATTCGCTACACGCCCGACGTCACCCTGGATGAGACCCGCGCGCTGGCCAGCTGGATGACGTGGAAATGCGCCGTGGTGGATATCCCTTTCGGCGGAGCCGCCGGAGGAGTGATTTGCGATCCCGACAAGATGTCGAAGCGGGAGCTCGAGCGCCTCACTCGCCGTTACACGGCAGAGCTGATGGAACTGCTGGGACCCGAAAAGGACGTTCCCGGCCCCGACATAAATACCGACGGACAGATCATGGCCTGGATCATGGATACATACTCCATGCATGTGCGCCATACGGTGACCGCGGTGGTGACCGGCAAGCCGCTGGAGCTGGGCGGATCGCACGGGCGTATCGAGGCCACCGGGCGCGGGCTGATGATCGTTTGCGACGAAGCGGCCAAGCGGCTTGCCATGACTCCGGACAAGGCCCGGGTAGTGATCCAGGGCTTTGGCAATGTGGGATCAAATGCGGCGCGCCTCATGCGCCGCCGGGGATACAAGATTGTCGGCGTTTCCACAAGTAAAGGCGGCGTGTACAGCAAGAGCGGACTCGATATTGAAGCGCTCTCCCTGCATTACCAGAACCATCGCAGCCTTGCCGGCTTTCCCGGGGCCGACGAAATCAGCTCAGCGGACTTGATGGTGTCCGATTGCGACATTCTCGTCCCGGCGGCGCTCGAGAACCAGATCACCAGCCGCAACGCCGACCGGGTAAAAGCCAAAGTTCTTTGTGAAGGGGCAAATGGTCCCACCACCGCCGAGGCCGATGAAATCCTGGTGGATAAAGGCGTGTTCGTGATTCCCGATATCCTGGCCAACTCCGGCGGGGTCACGGTCTCCTATTTCGAATGGGTGCAGGATCGGCAGGGATATTTCTGGACAGAATCAATCGTCAACGACCATTTGCAGCACACCATGCGCACCGCCTTCGCCGAAGTTCTGAAGTACGCCGAGACCCACCGGGTGAGCAATCGCATCGCGGCCTACATGCTGGCCATCGACCGCGTCGCTTACACGCTGCGGCAGCGCGGAATCTACGCCTGACCCAGGATTTCTACATTGAAGCCACCCCCTCTATGGCGCCGAGTCGCGAGCATCGCAGGCCGCGGATTGGCGCTGCTTCTGGCTATGCTTCTGACTCTATGGGCAGTGGCTGCGCTGTATTTTGATCTCCTGTCAGGCGTCTCTTTTCGAACGGCCATTGCGTCCGGCTATGGCGTCGCCATGCTTGGCGCCGTGGCGGCGTTTCGCGGACGGGGCAAGGGAATTGCGATTTGCATCGCCGGGTTTGCCCTGGTGCTGGCCTGGTGGCTCACTCTAAGGCCGTCGAATGACCGGGCGTGGCAGCCCGACGTGGCTCAGACGGCATGGGCGGAGATAAACGGCGACCATGTGACCATTCACAACGTCCGCAACTGCGACTACCGCACCGAAGGCGACTATACCCCGCACTGGGAGACCCGATCGTTCGATCTCGCGCAGATACGGGGCATGGATCTTTTCCTCACCTACTGGGGATCACCCTGGATCGCGCATCCCATTGTCAGCTTCCAGTTTGGTGACCACGACTACATTGCCATGTCGATCGAGACCAGAAAAGAAGTCGGAGAGGAGTATTCGGCGGTCCGCGGATTCTTCCGCTACTACGAACTGATTTATACGGTGAGCGATGAGCGCGACGTGGTGCGGTTGCGGACGAATTACCGTAAGGGCGAAGAAACATATCTCTTTCATACCCAGGCCTCTCCCGAACATGCCCGAACTACTTTCGTCAATTATTTAAGACAGATAAACCGCATCCGGGACCGTCCGGAGTGGTACAACGCGCTAACCAATAATTGCACCACCAACATCGCCACGCTGGCCGGGGAGCCGCAATGGGACTGGCGCGTGCTGCTGAATGGGCATGCCGACCGGATGCTGTATGAACGCGGGGATCTGGCGACGGGGAATCTGCCGTTTGACCAACTCAAGGAACAGGCACATATCAATGCAGCCGCCCGCGCAGCAGGAGACGCTCCAGACTTTTCCCGCCGCATTCGGGAAGGCCGCGCAGGTTTTTAGCCCCACTTTTTGATGTGGGCGCGAGCGTCCACGCTCGTGCAAACCTATCACGAACCACGTGGGGCAGCCGCCCGGCTGTCCAGCGGAGCGACGCTCCGCCAGGTTCGGCATTCGGCATAAAGCGGTCGAGCTGCGCTCAACCGGACAGCCGAGGGCGGCTGTCCCCACGCGGCCGGTGGAACTTTTCAGTCATGTAAATTTTGTCTTCGCGGCGTTCTGTGGCAGACTTTCGTGAACCTTATGTTCGGGTCGATTGAAGCGGGTGGCACCAAATTCGTTTGCGGCGTGGGGACCGGGCCAGAGGACCTCAAGACCATGCAGTTCCCCACGACCTCGCCCGAGGCGACGCTGCCGATTGCCCTTAAGTTTCTGCGCGAGGAATCCGGCGGCGAGCTGAAAGCGGTCGGCATTGGCTCTTTCGGGCCAATCGATCTGCACCCCACCTCGCTCACATTCGGCTACGTTACATCCACGCCAAAAACCGGTTGGCAAAATTACAACCTGGCCGGGACGGTCCGGGATGCATTGGAGGTCCCGGTAGGTTTTGATACCGACGTGGACGCGGCGGCTCTGGGCGAAGCCCGCTGGGGCGCGGCACAAAATCTTACTGACTTCCTTTATCTCACCATTGGAACCGGCATTGGCGGCGGCGCGATCATCAACGGCCGCGTTCTTCACGGCCTGGTGCATCCGGAGATGGGGCACATTCGGGTGCCGCACGACCTGGCGCGCGATGCGTACGCCGGAAGCTGTCCTTACCACGGCGATTGCCTGGAAGGATTGGCCTCCGGTCCAGCGATGCAGGCGCGCTGGGGCACTGCGGCACAGGAGCTTCCGCCCGACCATCCGGCATGGACATTGGAAGCGCACTACCTGGCTCATGGATTGGCGAATTGGGTGCTGACCTTGTCGCCCCAGCGCATCCTGCTGGGCGGAGGCGTGTTGCGGCAGGCGCATCTTTTCACACGCATACGGCAAGAGCTGGTAACCCTGCTCAACGGATATGTTCGCGCGACTGAAGTGATCCGCGACATCGACCAGTACGTCGTTCCACCCCAGCTTGGCGGGCGTGCCGGAGTTCTCGGCGGCCTGGTTTTGGCCGAGCAGGCGTACACCCGCCTCGACCGCGAATCATTCTGACCAGGCTAACTTGAGGCATTCGGACGACGACAAAAGTCGCGCTAAGGCAATCGATTTTGCGGCATGGAACGCGCCGTCACTGTGCTTCCGGCGGCCAGCTCGTCAACTGCCGATAACTTCTGCCGGGCCCTCACATCGTTTTGTCCTGCGGCTGCGTTCAGTTTCGCCCTGGCTGCGGCGGGATCCAGCACTCTGAACGAAGGAGCTTCGTAAGCTTTCTTCGTCGGCTTGCGTTCCCCGCGCGGGGGCGCGTCTCCGGCCTGATTTTTAGTAGTCAATGAGTTGGCAGAAATTGTTACAGCAAAAAATGCTGTGCGAGAGAAAGAACTGCTGGAGGTCGCTTTTCCGACGCGAGTGGTTGGGCAGCAGAGGACGTGAGAGAAGCGATTGTGAACCGTGAAGAAGCCCGGTTGGCGGACGGGAGTACGCCGAACCTGATTGGTCCCGGTTGAAGCGATGCTTTTTGGGCGCTGCTGGCCGTTCGCTAGTTGGTCGGTTCCAGAACACCCTCGGTGGTGATCCGGTTGGCTTTGCGAATTTCGGCAGCCACCTTGACCAGCGCCTCGTCGGCACGAGCGGGCGTTTCGTCCGAAATCATCGAACTGGCGGCTAGCGTAAAGAGCAGCGCGTCTTCCTGTTTGTCAAAATATAGAACTACCTGACTCGCCGCCATGTGAAACCTCCCTGGGTCAATCTCTGGAAATCATAGGCCGAATACGCGGCTGATTGAAGGTACCTCTCTTGATGCCTCCGGCCCCATAAATCGCGGGTGCGGGTCAATTGCGACGCCCCCCTGCGTCATCGTCATCCCGCCCCGCAATTGTCTGCAGAGCCGGTTCCTAAACTGTACGGCCTGGCTGCGCCATGGATGACAGCTTCGGAATGGCGATGCGGCCAAGATGCTACAGTTAAACAGTCAATGTCTGCCCCCGAATCCCGCTTCGTTAAGGCTTGCCGGGCGCTTCCGGTGGATCGGACTCCGGTCTGGTTCATGCGCCAGGCCGGACGTTACATGCCCGAATACCGCGCAGTTCGCAAACAGTATTCCCTGATCGAGATATGCAAACGGCCGGAGGTTGCGGCCGAGGTGACGATTACCGCCGCTGAAGCGCTGGGAGTAGACGCGGCCATCATTTTTGCCGACCTTCTGCTGCCCCTCGAAGTCATGGGACTGCCCTTCCATTTTTCGCCGGGCGAGGGTCCGGTAATCGAGAAGCCGGTGCGCGATCAGGCAGACATCTCGCGCTTGCGCACGGACCGTGCCGCCGACCTTGGGTATGTGTCCGAGGCCGTAAGACTGGTATGCCGCCACTTCGGATCGCGCCTTCCCGTAATCGGATTCTGCGGAGCTCCGTTTACTCTTGCCAGCTACATGATCGAGGGCGGCAGTTCGCGAAACTACGTGCACGCCAAGAAGATGATGTATTCCTCGCCAGCGGCATGGGATGAACTGCTGGGAAAACTGGTCGCGGTGGTCGCGGAGTATGCCGCGGAACAGGTGCGGGCAGGCGCGGACGTGATCCAGGTATTCGACAGCTGGGTGGGATGTCTCAGCGTAGACGACTACCGGCGTCATGTCTTGCCGCGCACGACCGAACTGGTCAAAAGTTTGCAGAAATCGGGGGTGCCGATCATCTATTTCGGCACCGACAGCTCTACGCTATTGTCGTCGATGAAAGAAACCGGAGCCGAGGTGATTGGGCTGGACTGGCGGATTCATCTCGATCAGGGCTGGGGGGCGGTCGACTCGGGGGCAGTGCAGGGGAATCTGGATCCCGTGCTGCTATTTGCCGGCTGGCCAGAAGTCAGGGCGGGCGCGGAAGAGATTATGCGGCGTGCCGGCGGCCGGCATGGACATATTTTTAATCTTGGGTCATGGCATCCTGCCGGAGACGCCGGTGGAGAACGTCAAGGCGTTGGCGAAGTTCGTTCAGGAGTACGCACTGTAGCGTCGCCTGGCTCGATCCGCACGCAACCGCAAGAGTATCTGGAGATTTTAATTTGCCTGCTGAACCCAAAAATGCGGTTTTGCTGTTGGCTCACGGAAGCCCCGATTCTGTCGATGAAATACCTGAGTTTCTGAACCAAATCACGCGTGGTCGCCCGGTGCCGTCGGAAGTGATTGAGGAAGTGAAACACCGCTACGGTCTGATCGGGCGATCCCCGTTGACTGTGCTCACGCTGCGGCAGGGCGAGCTACTGGCTGAGGAACTGAAGCTGCCGGTGTACGTTGGAATGCGTAACTGGAAGCCCTTTATCGCGGACACCATTGGCACGATGAAACGCGATGGCATTGGGCGCGCGATCGTTATCTGCCTGGCGCCGCAGAACTCGCGGACCAGCGTCGGGCTTTATCGAGCCGCGTTGAAGATGGACGGCGCGCTGCCCTTTGCGATCGAGTTCGTCGAGTCGTGGCATGATCATCCTTTCCTGATCGAGGCCTTCGCCGAAAAGTTTCTCTCTGCCTGGAATCGGGCGTGCAACGAAATGTCAGGCCGCGTGCCGGTCATCTTTACCGCGCACAGCGTTCCCCAGCGCACGATTGCGGAGGGCGATCCGTATGAAACTCAGACGAAAGAGACCGCCAGGCGGGTGGCGCTCAAGGCAGGACTCAAGCCGGAGGACTGGAAGTTTGCCTTCCAGAGCCAGGGAATGTCGGGCGGCACATGGCTCGGGCCCAGTGTTGAAGACACGATTCTGGAATTGAAAGAGCAGGGCCACCGTGGCGTGTTTGTGCAACCCATCGGATTTCTTTGCGATCACGTCGAGATCCTGTATGACATCGACATCGGCTTCAAAGAGTTTGCGGAGAAAGTAGGCATGCGATTGTGGCGTGCTGAGTCGTTGAACGATTCGCGCTTGTTGACAGAAGCGCTCGCCGATCTGGTGCGGTCCCGCCTGTGAAGCTGGCTGCCGGACGGGCGTTCTAACAAAATTGCAGGATTAGTCGCGGACATCAAACAGCTATGAAACGCATCGCCATTGTCGGCGGCGGCATCTCCGGGCTGGCGGCGGCATTCGCGCTTGAGGAGCGGCGCCGGGCCGGCGAGTCTTTGAACTTTGTAGTTTACGAATCCAGTCCGCGCTTCGGCGGAGTTC
The DNA here is from genome assembly GCA_963814725.1 of Terriglobia bacterium. Classification (GTDB taxonomy): domain Bacteria; phylum Acidobacteriota; class Terriglobia; order Terriglobales; family Acidobacteriaceae; genus JAIQFF01. Next base: position 305,357 of record CAWFDY010000005.1, on the reverse strand, counting down.
TGGCCACGGAACAAGTGGATGGATGTGTGGTTGAGTCCGGTCCCGACTCCTTTCTTACGGAAAAGCCCTGGGCAGCGGATCTTTGCCGCCGGCTGCGCCTCGAAGATCAACTGGTTGGTTCGAATGACGCGGATCGCAAAACCTACATCCTTCTAAACGGCAGGCTTGTACCTCTTCCCGACGGCCTGCAGTTCATGGTTCCCACCCAACTGGCGCCGGCCATGCTCTCCAACCTGTTTTCTTCCGCGACCAAGTTTCGCATGATGCGGGAATGGTGGTTCGCGCCTCGCCAGGCAAGCGCCGATGAGAGTGTTGCCGCACTGGTAAGCCGGCACTATGGTGAGCAGATGGTGGATCGTCTGGCAGATCCTCTTCTTTCCGGAGTGTACGGCGGCGAAGCGTCGCAACTCAGCGTGCGCGCGGTGCTGCCGCGATTCGTTGATATGGAATCGAAGTATGGCAGCCTGGGGCGCGGCATGCTGGCGGCGCGCAAGAACACGAAGCGTGCACCCGCGACTATGGCGCCAATTTTTACTTCTCTCAAAGCAGGGATGCAGCAGCTGCCGGAGGCCTTGCTGGCACAGCTTCCGGCGGACAGCCTGCGGGCAAAATCTGCGGTGGAAGCTCTGCAGCGGCAAGATCGAGGATGGGTGGTTTCCGCGGGCTACGGCTCCGATCATTTTGACGCAGTGATCCTGGCCATGCCGGCTACCGGGGCCTCGTCGGTCGTGGAGATGATCAGCGTGGATCTCGCATCCGAACTCAGAGCAATTCCATATAGTTCATCGGTGATTGTTGTCCTGGGATTCGACAAAGAGGTGCGCGCAAGTTTACCCAAAGGCTTCGGCTTTCTGGTGCCGCGGAGTGAAGGCAAGCGCATTCTGGCAGCGACTTTTGTTCACAACAAATTTCCCCACCGCGCGCCGGAAGACCGCGCGCTGCTGCGCTGCTTCCTCGGAGGCAGCCGCGACGAGCAGGTGCTGTTGCTCACGGATGAAGAAATTCTGGGCATCGTGACGAAAGAACTGGGTGAGATTTTGGGGCAGACCGCGCAACCGCTGTTCACTCGTGTGTACCGGTGGAACAGGGCAATGGCGCAATACGCCGTGGGTCACCTGGAACGGCTGCAGCGGATCGAGAGCCTGCTGAAAAAATTGCCCGGCCTGGCCTTGGCCGGCAATGCATATCGCGGAATCGGTATCCCCGATTGCGTACGTTCGGGCGAGGCGGCGGCGAAACAGGTCCTGGCGGAAGCGTAATCACGGCGGCTGTCCCCAGGTGAATTGTAGCGTTACGGGGGTAATCGCCGTAACCTCTCTACTCTTGCAGAAACATCCGGGCTCATTCAGGGTTATTACAATTGGAAAAGCCCTATGGCTAGACGCATTCTGGGTAAACGCATTCTGGGCAAACGCACTCTGGCCGTGCTCTGGCTCGCGTTGTTCGCGCTCCCTCCACTTCGGGCGCAGGAACAGAAACTGCAAGACGATAGTTCGAATTTTCCCAAGGCCGCGCAAGACGCTCCGGCTGGCGTGTCGAAAGATATTCCTCCTCAGCCCTCTGCGAAAATTCCCCCGGAAACGCCCCACGATACGCTGCACGAGCCTTCCTTGGACAATGCCGCGGACAAACCAAGTGCCGCCCCGGACGTCCCAAAAATGAGCGGCATGAGGATGCCAGACATGGCTGGCATGAACAACGACGGCAGCGCTCACGCCATGCTTTCGATGGCGGATCGCAAGATGGACATGGGGCCGCACATAAAGATGACGACCCTCCGCGAGCTCCAGCCGGGCGACCAGGAGAAGGCGGATCGGGTAGCGACCGCAGCACGCCAGGCGGCAGAAAAATACACCGACTACAAGGTTGCGCTGGCTGACGGGTACAGGATTTTTTTACCGAACGTTCCGCAAAAACAGTATCACTTCACCAATTATCGATACGCATTCGAGGCGGCGATCCAGTTCAATGCCGACCATCCCACCTCGTTGCTCTACGAGAGGAATGGCGACGGGTACAAGCTGATTGGAGTGATGTACACGGCACCCAAGAATGCGAACTGGACTGAGCTGGACCAGCGAATCCCGCTCAGCATCGCGCAGTGGCACGCCCACATTAACCTGTGCATGCCGCCCTCCGACCGAAAGAATGAAGCCTGGGGCCCGAACGCCAAATTCGGGTTGGCCGGTTCGATCACCAGCAAAGAAGGTTGCGACGCAGCCGGGGGAAAGTTCATGCCGCAAATTTTCGGCTGGATGGTGCACGTGTATCCGTTTGAGTTGATGCCGGCAGATATATGGTCGGTCGAGCGCCAGGGCCACAATCACATGGACTGACTGGCAGTGACTCGGTTTAAATCTACGAAACCGCTTCGATAGATTCTCTCAATTGCTGAACTGACAAATCGATCTGCGCGGCGGTGATGACCGCAGGCGGAGCAATCAACAAGTGGTCGCCGGAGATCCCGTTCACACATCCTTGCATGGGATAAACCAGAAGCCCCCGCTCCATGGCAGCGGCGGCGACTTTTCCAGCAAAATTTGATTTTGCGGGGAACGGCTCTTTGTTCCGCTTATCAGAAACGAATTCTATGCCGCGCAGCAGGCCGATGCCCCTGACCTCGCCGACCGCTTTCGAGTCGAGCAGCGTTGTGAGTGAATGCTCCAGCTTCGCGGCGACGGATTCTTTTCGCCCCGAGTCCGCGGCCTGCACCAACTGGTTCCGCTGCAAGTAGTGGAGGACAGCTCGTCCCGCTGCCATCGAGATGGGGTGAGCGTTGTATGTGAATCCGTGGAGGAATGATCCGGAGGCGATGCCATCCACCACTTTTTTGGTGGCGATCACCGCGCCCAGCGGTGCGTAGCCGCTGGAGAGGCCCTTGGCCGCGATCAGAATGTCGGGCACGATATCCCAGTGTTCGATGGCAAAATTTCTCCCGGTCCGGCCCATGCCGGTCATTACTTCATCCGCGATCAGCAGTATGCCGGAGCGCCGGCAAACTTCCGCGATCTTCTGCAGATATCCGGGCGGGGGCGTTACCGCGCCCAACGTGGCTCCGCTCACCGGTTCGAAGATGAAGGCCGCGGCCTCTTCCGAGGTGGCGTCAATGGCCTGCAGCAGTTCGGCTGCGTATGCCTGGCCGCAATTGCGGCAGCCGTCGGTGCAGTCGTATGCGCAGCGATAGCAATAGGGAATTCCCACGTGCGCGGACTCTTTCACCATGGGCAGGTAAATTTCGCGACGCCGCCGGTTGCCTGAGACCGAGAGCGCGCCCAGCGTTGACCCGTGATAACTCTGGCTCCGGCTCAATACCTGGTAACGTTTGGTCTGCCCGATCTCCACCTGGTATTGCCGCGCCAGTTTCAGCGCGGTTTCCACTGACTCCGAGCCGCCACAGGTGAAGTACACCGCACCACCGCGAAAGTGCTCTCCGGCGAACTCGAGTAGCTCCGCAGCATATTGTTCTGCGACGGGCGTCGTGAACTGGCTGGTGTGTACGAATTCCAGTTGCCGGGCCTGCTGTGTCATCGCCGCGGAGATTTCGGGAACACCGTGGCCGATGAAATTTACGGCCGCGGAGCCGGAAAAATCGAGGTAGCACTTGCCTTCCTCATCCCAGACGTACACGCCGTCGCCGCGCACCGCGGATGGAAAAGGCCTGAGAAAAGAGCGCCGGAAAACGGAAGAGCGAGCCGAATTTCGCGCGGCTACAGGATCGGACACAGTCTGGATTATCCGGTGCCTGCGCCGCAGTGTCAAAATGCATATCTGAACTTAACCATTGCCGAATTGCGGCTTGACACAAAGCGCGCCAAACCGCCAGACTCTAGCACTCTGTGCCCGGCGGTTTCACCATAGGAGCGTCCCTTGAACCAGGCTATCTCGAAAAAAGCAATATTCGCCGTCGCTGTCTGGCTGCTATTGTCCGCGATCGCTTTCGGGCAGGAGGCGACGGTTGAGAAATCCGTCCCCAAGATCAGCTACATTCTCGCCGGCCGCTTGTTTGACGCGACCGGCGACAGCGTTCGAGAAAACGCGGTGATCGTGGTGGAGGACGAGCGCATCAAAAGCGTTGCCTCCGCTGCCGATATCAAGATTCCCGCGGGGGCCAAGGTGATCGACCTCTCCCAGGCCACGGTTCTGCCGGGATTGATTGACTGCCACACTCATCTGGGTTCGCGCGCGGACCGCTACAACGAAATCTACAGCTTCAAGGACACGCCGTTCAGCCACGCCTTTGCCGCCGTAGTGAATGCACGCAAGACGCTGGAGGCAGGTTTCACATCAGTGCGCGACGTAGGGTCCGATCCATTTCTCGCGGTGGATTTGCGCAACTCGATCAACGAAGGTTTGGTGGTGGGCCCGCGGGTGGTGGCCAGCGGCCCTGCCATTTCGATCACGGGGGGCCACGGTGATTTGAACAACTTCTCACCACAGACCCGGGTGATGATGTTTCCGGAAGAGCGAGACTTCGCTCTCGCCGATAGTCCCGATCAGATTCGCCACGTAATTCGCTCCCAGGAAAAATACGGAGTGGACGTGATCAAAATACTGGCAACAGGTGGCGTGCTCTCCCGAGGAGACAGTCCGGGCTCGCCTCAGTTCACCTTCGAAGAACTCAAGGTGGCGGCAGAGACGGCGCACATGGGCGGCCGAAAAATTGCCGCGCATGCCCACGGCACAGAAGGAATCAAGAATGCGATCCTGGCCGGCATCGATTCAATTGAACACGCCAGCCTGATTGACGATGAAGGGATCCGCCTGGCGAAGGAGCACGGGACCTATCTGGTGATGGATATCTATAACGACGATTACATCCTCAACGAAGCGCCCAAGTGGGGATTGCCCGCGGAGAATCTCGACAAAGAGAGGATGGTAGGCCGCCTGCAGCGCGAGAATTTCCGCAAAGCGGTGCAGGCCGGAGTGAAGATGGCGTTTGGTACCGACGCGGGCGTTTATCCCCACGGCGACAACGCGAGACAGTTCTTTTATATGGTGAAGTTCGGTATGACTCCGGCGCAGGCGATCCGTGCCGCCACTTCGAGCGCCGCGGACCTGATAGGCCGGACCAAGAATGTGGGCACGATTGAGGTCGGCAAATATGCGGACATCATTGCAGTGAATGCCGATCCTCTGGCCGACGTCCGCGCCCTGGAGCACGTAGATTTCGTCATGAAGGGCGGGACCATCTACAAAGACACGAGAGTTTCGCATCCAGCGGCTAATTAGCGGTTTCATGTTTCTGGTTTCCAGTTTCGAAACCAGAAACATGAAACCGAAACTAGAAACTTAAAACCAGAAACCAGAAGCTGCTACTACGTGTAGAATCGCCCCTTGATGTCGAATTCTGCAGAGTCTGCGGCACGACCCGTTCAGGGACTCCCCCGCCTGCTTCGTTTTTTCCGCCCCTCGCACCAGCACAGCGCGTTCTCCGCAACACTGCTGCTGATGACGGCGGTGATGCTGTCGCGAGTGATCGGTTATGTGCGCGAGGCTTACATCGCTTATGCCTTCGGCGCCGGCCCTGCGACCGACGCTTACGTCGCCGGCTTCACGATCCCCGACTGGCTTAATTACCTGGTGGCCGGCGGGACGGCCTCCATCACGTTCGTTTCGATCTACACCCGGTTTCTCGCCGCCAACAAGGAAGACGAGGCGCAAAAGACATTCTCCGTCATCATCACCGTAATGACTGCGGTGCTCGGCGTCGGCGTTCTGCTAGCCGAAGTCTTTACCCCGCAAATTTCAGTTCATCTTTTCCCGAATTTCAGCCCGGAGCAGCTTGAACTTTGCGTTCACCTGACGCGAATTCTGTTGCCGGCGCAAATTTTCTTTTACGTTGGCGGAGTGGTTTCCGCGGTGTTGCTCTCACGGCGACTGTTTCTGTTTCCGGCTTTCTCGCCGCTGCTCTATAACGCGGCCATTATTCTGGGCGGCGTGCTGCTTTCGCACCGCTTCGGCATCTCGTCGCTGGCTTATGGCGCGTTGGCGGGAAGTTTTATCGGACCATTCCTGATCAATGCAATCGGCGCCGCCCGGGTGGGCACCGGCTACAGCATTTCATTTGATGTCCGGAATCCCGCGTTCCGCGAATGGGTGAGGCTCTCAATTCCGCTGATGCTCGGGGTGTCGCTGGTGACCGCTGACGACTGGATCCTGCGCTACTTCGCTTCCGGAGCCGTGGGTGATATCACGCGGCTGAACTACGCCAAGCGACTGTTCGCCGTTCCGATCGCCGTTCTGGGACAGGCGACGAGCCAAGCTTCACTGCCTTTTTTTGCCAAGCTCTACGGGGAAAAAAGGATGCGAGAGTTCTCCAGCACGGTGAATGGTTCCATCTACAGAATTCTTGCGACATCCTTGCTGGCGACCGGTTTCATGATGGCGGCGGCGCTGCCGCTGATCGATCTGGTCTATCGTCGAGGGCATTTCCATTTTTCCGATTCCCAGGAAACCGCGCTTTATTTTTTCTGGTTCGCGCTCTCGCTGTGTTTCTGGTCGGCGCAAGGGCTCTACTCTCGCGCCTTTTACGCAGCCGGAAACACGCTGGTCCCCATGGTAGCGACAAGTTTGATTACCCTGGCGTCGATTCCGGTGTACTCGCTGTTGTTCCACAAGCTTTCGACGGTCGGGCTGGCGATGGCGTCCGACCTGGGGATTGTCGCGAACACGCTTGCGCTGGCATTCCTGCTGCATCGCCGACAACTGGTGCCGCTGGGTGGACTGAACTGGACGGAACTCGGCAAGGCGGGAATTACGTCCGTGGCGGCGGGATGGTTGAGCTATCGAGTCGGCGGGATGCTGCTGGTCAACAATAGCCGGGCGGCGGATCTGAAAGCGCTGGGACTGATCACCCTGACCTGGGCAGGAGCGGTGGCGGCCGGTCTGTGGCTCACCCGATCCACATTACCTGGCGACCTCAGGCGACGCAAGGCCACGAAATATCCTCGAGTCGCCGAGCAGCAGGCTGAGGAGTTGAGTAAGGGAATCGAACCTTAGGAATTGCAGTTTAGGAATTGCTGCTTAGGATGTTTTTCGGGTTTCAGATCTCAGTTCCAAGATCTCAGTTGTCAGGCGGAAAAAAAAGGCGGACGCTCTTGCGATCAACCAAGAGCGTCCGCCGTTATTTTCTGAAAAACTTTATACGCGGGCTGCGGTAGCGGTCTCAGCCGGGGCCTTAACCTCTTCGCCGTTGGGCTTCTGCCCACCCTTGCGAATGTCGATGCCGCCCTTGAAGAAGGCTCCATCTTCGATGGAGATACGGGCTGCCACAACGTCTCCCGTGAGTGAGCCGTCGCTGCGGATGTCAACCCGATCGCTGGCGGTGAGGTTGCCGCGGACCTTGCCCAGAACGACGATTTCGCGGGCGCTGATGTTGGCTGAAACGACGCCATTGCGGCCGACGGTCACGCGATTGCCAGACAAGTTGATGGAACCTTCCACTCGCCCGTCGATGTAAAGCGATTCTGAACCCGTGACTTCGCCCTTGATCACCAGGGATTTGCCGATTGTGGCTTGATCCGCCGTGGTGGTTGCAACCGGGCGCGAAGCAGCCGGTGCGGCCTCGACCGCGGAAGAAGTTGTGGCGGGGGCGGGCGCCGCCGAGCGCTCCGGCTCACCTGGCCGGCCTGGAGTCGTAGGCTGATTCGTGGGTTTCCACATATCGCAAAAGTCCTTTCGTTGTCTGGATTCAGCTTAAGGCCGCACTTCGGTGACCAACTCGCATTTTACTCCAGCAAGTTGCAAAGGTAGCCTGTGAAAAACAGTATTTGTTGAAACGCCGGGAGTTGCATTAACCGTACTCGAAGGCATTTCGCCGCGTGTTTTCGATGCCTGCCTGCTGCGGTCACTTCCAAACTGTGCAAATTTCTCTTGAGGGCGGCAATTTTTCCCGACGCATTTCCCTCGAAGTCATAATCGCATTTGCGCCGGAATGACGGTAGAGGATGTGCCCTTCCACAGGTTACTACTGTAATGCCGGGTACCCAGAGACGGCCCCTGAAATTGATTAGAGTCCTTTAATCTTTGAGAGGAAGCCAATTGTCGACCACGGTGCCGACCCTGGGGGATCTGATGAACCGGATTTGCCGCTATCTAGTATTGTGCCTGTCGCTTATTTTCTGCCTTGCCCTGGCTCTACCCGGACAAGCCCAGGAAGAGCCGGGCCGGCAACACGTGGGACGAGTCCTCGACTGGAGTTATCACCATGTGACACTGAGCGGCGGGCTGGAGGGTGCCGAGTTGGAGAACGCCAGGACCGAGCCTCGCATTCTGTTTCGCTTGGCCGAGCGCAATCTTCACATGGCGTCTACGGAGGGAAGAGGTTTTGGCCGGCCTGGCCGTCTTCCGAGGCGTCCGATTCGCCCTACCAGCCCCAGCCTGAAAATTGACTGGAGCATCCCTCTGGGAACAGGGATCGTAGCGCCCAACATGTTTCCCGGTAAATACAGTTTCGACATCAACGCCGCGCCAAGCTGCGGCGGAGACTACGTTGTTTATGGATTAAACGTCGCCGGCGTAACCGGCGGCCAGGCCAATCTGGTCGGCGTCAAGAATCTGTACAGCGGAACGGGCGGCCTTTGCACCGTCGGTCCGACGGTGAATTGGGCGTACAACGGGAGCACGGCTGGAGGCGCAGTCCTAACGTCACCGGTCATTTCGCTGGACGGGACGAAGATCGCGTATGTTGAAAGTACCGCAACCTCGGCCATCTTCCATGTGCTGACTTGGAAAGCCGGCGAGGGCACATCGGCAACGGCCTCCGCAGTCCCGACACTTCCTAACGGTTGCGCCGCCGGCAGTACTTCATGTCTCAAATCTCTCACCTACTCCACCACCGCGACGAACACCCTGGCCTCGCCCTGGGTGGACTACCAAACCGACAAGGCGTTTGTGGCGAGTGACGACGGGAAAATCTACCGCATAAGTTGCGTGTTCGCCTGTGCCTTGAACACTCAACCCACGGTGGACTGGACATTCCCCTTGCCCGTCGCCGGCACAGGCGGAGCCGCAGCGCAACCCAATGGCCCGGTTTACGATTTCCCCAGCGGCCGGCTCTTCGTCGGCGATCAACTGGGCGAACTCTGGGTCATCAATGCCAAGACGACCACGCCGACTCTCAATGCTGGTCCAGTCATGGTTGGCGGTGGCGGTTGTACCGCCGCTCATCCACCGGGTCGAACAGGAACAGGGACTAACTGCACCGCCAATGGGGGATCCTTCGGAATCCCTGACGCCATCATTATGGATAGTTCGAGCAAAAGCCAGCGGATTTATGCCTTTTCGGGCAACGACGGCACAGCGGGCGCGAGCGCGGTAGTCGCTCAACTGAAGATGGATCTCACAGGCCTGGTTCGGGTTCACGTCGGCCTGGGCAGCGTGGGAACGACGATCGCGAATTGGAACCTTCACACCGGCGCTTTTGACGATGCATACTTTGGGGCCGCGCCGACCACAGGCCATCTTTTCCTTTGCGGCACCGACACCGCTACCACAGACCCATTTCACTACTGGATCGGATTCAGCGCGTATCCCACCATGGATGCGGCTCCGTCCGGAAGCCTCTTCCGGGTTATGACGCCGGATGTTGCGTGCAGCCCTTATACGGAACTGTTTAATCCCAATATCACCCTGAAAGGCGGAGCGGGCCATCACGACCTTCTGGTGAGCGCGCTCATGGGTGCGGGGACTAACGGATTGATTCTGCTCAACGACATCAGCACCGGCGCGATCATCAATGGCCAGGCCACCAGCGTGAACTATCCCGGGGGCACCAGCGGGATTATTGTGGACAACATCAGCACTCAGGGCCAGGCTTCCAGCGTTTACTTCAGTACACAGGGCGTGGTGAACGTAGGGACTTGTACAACGCGCTGCGCCGTGAAGCTGACGCAGTCAGGATTGAATTAGCCCAGACGATCCTGAGGAGGTAAAATCAGGGTCGTGCCTATTAAGTCAGATGCTGCCACCACCGTCCGGCCCGAGCCGGGCGAGCACGCACCGTATTACGGCAAGTATGTTTCTCTGGTTCCGGACGGCGACATTCTCGCCACTTTGGAAAAGCAGTGGCCCGATACAGTCGCATTGCTGGCGCGCCCTGAGGCTGATGGAGAACTTCGATATGCTCCAGGGAAGTGGAGCGTCAAGGAGTCTCTGGGCCATGTGATCGACGCGGAACGCGTCTTCAGTTACCGGGCGTTGCGGATTGCACGCAACGACAAAACTCCGCTCGCGGGATTCGAGCAAGACGACTACGTGAAGTATGGATCGTTCGGGCGGCGCACGCTGGCTGGGCTGGTCGAAGAGTTTACGTCGGTGCGGAAAGCGACAACCTTGCTCTTTGGCTCGCTCGATGAGGCAGCATGGAGCCGTCGCGGAGTCGCCAGCGAGAACGAAGTCTCGGTTCGGGCTCTGGCGTTTATCATTGCCGGCCATGAGCTACATCACCGCCGCATCTTTCAGCAGAAATATTTTCCGTCCTCGGTCTCCTGACCTCGGCCGGCTGGTGCGGCCGGCTCAGGTATCCTTGCAGTGACATCCTGAGTTCCGCGCCGTCACTATGCTTTCCGATTCCGCCATCCTGAAAAAGATCGAACGCCAGCCCAAACGCGCCGCCGGCTTCAAGCAACTGGTGCGCGAGCTTGGGACCCACGGAGACGCCCGCCGGGAGTTGTTCGAGCGATTAAAGCAGCTGGTAGCCGGCGGCCAGTTACAACAGGTCGGTCCCGACCGCTATGCTATTCCGCAAACTGCAGCCGGCAAGAACATGGCGGTGGGGCGGCTGAGCATGCATCGCGACGGATTTGGTTTTGTGATTCCTGAGGCTGGTTCGCTCGATGAGCGGCTGAAAGGTCGCTTGGTTGGAGACATTTTTATCCCTCCTCCAGCGGTAGGATCGGCCATGCACGGCGATCGCGTGCTGGTCGAAATCGGCAACATGCGGCCCGATGGCCGCGCCGAAGGGCGCATCATGCGGCTGGTAGGGCGGGCGCACTCGACTGTGGTGGGGAAATTTCACTACGGCAGCAGGCGCAACTTTGTCACGCCCATCGATCAGAAGATCACCCAGGAGATTGCGATCCCGGCGGGGATGGAGTATCCCGAGAAATCGGGCGCCGGAACCGATGAGGAAGGCGCCGCATCCGCGAGTGACGCGGGCAGAAGCAGAAAGACTCCGCACCGCGTGCTGGGACAGGAAGCCGCCCGGCGCGCTCCTTGGGACGACCTCGAAAACGTTGTCGTGGATGTAGAGATCACGGACTGGCCCACCGCCACCCAGAGTCCGCGAGGGCGGGTGGTGGAGATTCTTGGCTACGAGGACGATTTCGGGGCGGATGTCGAGATCATGATCCGCAAGCATCACCTGCCTCATCGTTTTCCTCCCGCCGTGCTGGAGGAGGCGCAGGATGCGGAACCCGTGATTCCGGCCTTCGAGGTGAAACAGCGGCGCGACTTTCGTGACCTGCCGATTGTCACCATCGACGGCGAAACCGCGCGGGACTTCGACGATGCGGTCATGGTCCGGCATCTGGAAAACGGAAATTTCGAACTTCAAGTGCACATCGCGGACGTAGCTCACTACGTTACGCCTGATTCGGCTCTTGACCAGGAGGCGCGGTTGCGCGGCACCAGCGTATATTTTCCCGATCGCGCCGTGCCCATGCTTCCGCTCGAACTCTCAACCGATCTATGCAGCCTGCGTCCGCAGGTGGACCGCATGGTCATGTCATGCGTGATGGAGATCGACCATCACGGTGAAATTCTTGGCTATGAATTGAGCGAGGGCATCATTCGCTCCGCCGAGCGCATGACCTATACCGCCGTGAGTGCGGTCCTCGACGGCGACGCCGGCGCGCGCGAGCGCTACGCCAAACTGGTCGCGGGGTTCGAGCGGATGCGCGATCTCGCCCTCATCCTGAATCGCAAACGCGAGCGTCGCGGATCCATCGATTTCGATTTGCCCGAGCCCGTGATCGAGTTCGACGAATTTGGATTGATGAAAAGCATTACCCGTTCGGAGCGCAACATTGCGCATCGCCTGATTGAGGAATTCATGCTCTCGGCCAACGAGTGCGTGGCCTCGTTTCTCGAAAACAAGCGCATTGCCTCGCTCTACCGGATCCACGAGAAGCCGGATGCCAAACGGGTTTACGACTTCGAAGTGATCGCCGCGACCTTCGGTTACTCATTGGGCGTGGGAGCGCTGCCCATTCAGCGGGTGCAGCTCAAGACCGACCGGCGCGGCGGACACGGCAAAGGCCGCCAGCAGCGTGAAATCGAGATTCCGAAAGAAGTGCACATCACGCCGCGCATGTATCAGAGGCTGACGGAGAAGATCGCCGGCAAGCCTGAAGAGCGCATTCTTTCGTTTCTGATGCTGCGTTCGCTGAAGCAGGCCCGGTATTCCGAGGAAAACCTGGGGCACTTTGCACTGGCCGCAACGGCTTACACCCATTTCACATCGCCGATTCGCCGCTATCCAGACTTGATCATTCACCGAATTCTGAAAGAAGTGCTTCGTGAAAGTAGCGCCGGCGTCCCGCCGGCCCGAGGGCGGACGGAGCGTTCGCGGGGCGAGACAGATTCGAGAACAACCGAAGAAGAAGGATCAAGGGCGTCTTCAACCGCGTCCTACGGAGATAGTGCCGGCCGCGAATTCAAGCGGGCTTCCAGCCCGCCGTCGGGCCGGCAGGATGCCGGCGCTACAAATTCGCCGTGGTCAAAGCGGCGTGAGCGCGAAGCAGTTCACCCCGAGGGGGGGCCCATCCCGATCGAGGAACTGCACGATATTGCCGAAGAATCCAGCCAATCGGAGCGCCGGGCTGACGAAGCCGAGCGCGAGCTGATGGAGTGGAAAAAGGTCAAGTTCATGTCGGACCGGGTCGGCGAAGATTTCGATGGCCTGATTATCAGCGTGACCAAGTATGGATTCTTCGTTGAGCTGACGGATCTTTTCGTGGAAGGGCTGGTCCCGCTCGATTCTCTGGCCGACGACCGCTACACCTATCACGAGAACACGCGCGAAATCATTGGCCAGCGCAGCCGCAAGATCTATGGCCTGGGCGACCGTGTGCGGGTGCTGGTCGATCGCATTGACCCGGTGGAGAAAAAGATTCAGTTCGCTGTCTTTGAGGAAAAGCCTGTGCCAAAGCGCAGGAACCGCTGAGCGTGGTGTAAAATCCTTGAGTCAACCCCACCGCCGCTTTTTATGTTGCGGCCGGTTCCTTCCAGTCGGGACGTGGCTCAGCCTGGTAGAGCACTCGCTTGGGGTGCGAGGGGTCGGCAGTTCAAATCTGCCCGTCCCGACCAACACCCGATTACTTCCGGTTTGCCCGTAACACGGGAATGACGTTCTACTGTCAGCCCGAAGGTCGTTCCTGTTCCGAAAAAGAACTGTTTTTAGGATTGCTCGATCAGTATTATCGATCGAGGGGCTGTCTCACATCGGCAACGTTCGCAGCGCCATCTCGACTACGCGCTATAATTCACTTCGGCTTGCGCCGCCCGCTGCCTGAACTGCGATTCCGTAGAGGACCGTGGCGATGTAGCGAGCAAGATCAGCAGGGTTCACATTGGCCGGTAGGTCACCTTCTGATTTCGCACGCTCGAAACGCCGGCGCTTCAAGTATCGGTCGAGCGCGGTTGCGGAACAGCGCTTCTTTGTCGCCAAAGGCGCGCCATACAGACTCGGACGATTGACGCCCACAGCTTTAGTCAGGTCGGACAAAGACGCGCCCTCATATCCCTTTCGCCAGAACACCAGCAGGGCGCGGTCCAGCGCTCGGTCAATATCGAAGGAGCGGGGACGTCCCATTCGTTTTGGGTATTAATATGCCATGAGAAATGGGAAATCAAACAGGAGAAAGCTCATGAGTAAGCTGGAAGGAAAAGTAGCCGTCATCACCGGAGGCAATAGCGGAATCGGTCTTGCTACGGCACAACGCTTCGTCGCGGAGGGCGCGTACGTCTTTATCACGGGCCGCCGTCAGAGCGAACTCGACGCAGCAGTGAAGCAGATCGGTAAGAGTATTACTGCAGTGCAGGGCGACGTCTCAAATCTTGCGGATCTCGATCGCTTGTACGCCGCTGTGAAGCAGCAGAAGGGGCACATCGACATTCTATTCGCCAACGCAGGCACCGGACAATTCGCCCCGCTCGCCGCAATCACCGAAGAGCACTTCGACAACACTTTCAACGCAAACGTCAAGGGTCTACTATTCACCGTGCAAAAGGCGCTTCCGCTCCTTAAGGATGGAAGCTCCGTCATTCTGAATGCGTCGATCGTTGCCAGTACTGGAGCGCCCGCGATGAGTGTCTACAGCGCATCCAAGGCCGCCGTGCGTTCTTTCGCGCGTACCTTCACCACGGATCTCAAAGACCGCAAAATCCGCGTGAACGCTGTTAGTCCTGGCGTCATTCCCTCGCCGGGCTATCGCAATTCGCTAGGGATGACGGAAGAACAAGTCAAGCAGTACGCAGACAGCGTCGTGGGCAATATACCCCTCGGTCGCACCGGCACCTTGGACGAAATTGCCAAAGTCGTGTCGTTTCTCGCTTCTGACGAAAGTAGTTATATCACGGGCATCGAACTGGTCGTCGATGGCGGCATGACCCAGATCTGACCAGCTTGACCATCCGGCGCCTCGACGCAATTTCCGGTGCACACGACACTTCATAGCGGGTTGTTTTCTATGGCTCCGTCCGGTTAGTCGGCCATCCGGAATTTAAGACTTGGCCCGGGTTCGGAAATCGTCTGCCAGAGTGTAGCCATTCGGTCTAATTCAGTCTTAAACCGCTGAAAGGGTTAGTTCAAAAATATCGGGGTTGAGCAGAAAAGTTCGAAAATCGTCTGCTAGGGCCGACCAATCTTTTCAGGCAGTTGCCGCTCTGGGTCTCGCCCTCGAATGTTCCCTACTCACAAAGATACTCACTGTAGTTCCATCCGTCTCGCGGAATCTAGATCGCCCCCCAATTGGGTGTGAGTTGGGTATAAGGCCGTTTCCATCTGGGGTCTTTTGCATTGGCGAGCCAGTCCCGGACCTGGGCCTGGAATACATCCGTGGTCATGCCGGTGAGCGTAGCCATGAGAATCGTTTCGAGGTCCTTCACGGGTAATCGGAAAAAGCTTCATCACGATATTTCCTGTGGGTTGTTCTGCTGCGTCTACCATTCGTCTTAGCAACCGGGCTGCACTTTTTTCTTTCGCCGCTTTCTTTCGCCGCAATGCGACGAACGCGAGCGGAGCGACCGCCCGGGAAAGAAACCAGAGGCTTTTCTGCCTGAATAGAGCGTGCGAGCGCCGGTTTGTGCCTCGTCGGCTAGAATACTCGGTTGCGGCTGCCGGCACTTCGTCCCGGCGGATGGAAATTCCCCGCGATCTTATAAGGAGGAGTATGCCACTGAGTCTGAATAGCCGCCCTGTCGGGGGCGTGGTGGTTATCCAGTGCAACGGCCGCATCGTGTCGGGTGCGGAGGTATTCTCGCTGCAGTCGCTGATCGGAGACGTGCTGCCCAAACACAGCGACGTCGTTCTGGGGCTCGATCAGGTGAATTTCATCGATAGCAGCGGGCTGGGCGCGCTGGTGCGCCTGGTCTCGAGCGCGCGAGCCAAGGGCGGCGACATCAAGCTTAGCGGACTGCAGCAACAGGTCCGCAAGACGATGGAAATGACTCATCTGCTTTCGCTGTTCGAGACTTACGACTCCGAAGCGGAAGCCATCGTGGCCGCGTATCTGGGCTCGCGCTATTCCAAGGACAAGTCGAGCGACCCGCGATTCCGCATCCTTTGCGTTTACGATTCGGTCGAGGTCTGTGCTTTTCTGTCGGAGGTGCTGTGCCGCGCCGGCTACAACGCTCTTACCACGGGGAATGTGGGGGACGCAAAGCTGCTGCTGAAAGCAACCAAGGCGAAGCTCGTCATCCTCGGCGCCGGCATGCAGTCGGTACAGGGCAAGTCCACTAGTAAGGCTTTCGAGGAGATCGACCCTTCGGTAACCCTACTGGTCCTCGATCAGGACTTCAATAAACAGGATCCGGGAGAGTTTGTGACCAAGCTTCTGGAAGACATCCGAAGGGTTTCGGGGGAAACGGCAGTGTCCTCGGCGCCATCGCAGATCACGTAAGGGCGGACGCCTCGTCCGCCCAGCCGAGCGAACTCGGCCGAGCCATTGCGGCGACTCAAAGAGTCAAGGAGCCAGACGAGTTGCGCTCGTTCACCCGGACGAGGCGTCCGGGCCTACGCGGACAGTGCCCTGCGCTTCCCCTGCACGACTCAACCGATCGGGCAATTTTCGTTTCAATGGTTTACAGCCGTTGCAGCTCCACTCCATTTCTTGCGTCTTTTCCCCGCCTGGCCGCGTATGTATCGGTAGTATGAACGCGACTGCCCTGTATCTTGAGAGTTCGATGGCGCAAGAGAGCACCGAGATCGCCCGTGGACTTCGACGCCGGGATCCTGATTTGCTCGACCGGCTGATCGAGCAGTACCAGCATCGGCTTCTCCGTTATCTTTTGTATTTGACCGGACGCCGCGAATTGGCGGAAGACCTGTTCCAGGAAACGTGGATACGGGTCCTCGAACGCGGGCACCAGTTCAACGACAAGTATGCATTCGGCACGTGGCTCTTTGCCGTTGCTCGCAACCTAACAATCGATCACCTGCGCCGCAAGGAGCCGGCCAGCCTCGACGGCCTGTTGAATGACGGCCCGCTCAATGACGATGCGCCCTTCGATGTGCCTTCTACAGGAAGAAGCTCGGCTTTTGATCTAACTCTGCAGCGTGAACAACACGAGCATATTGCGGCGGGAATGCAACATCTTCCCGCGGAATATCGGGAAGCGCTGGTACTCCGATTTCAAGAGGGTATGTCTCTCGATGAAATCGCGAGTGTGGCGCGCGTGCCTTTGGGAACTGTAAAGTCCAGGATTTATCGCGGCCTGAGCGCACTCGAACCGTGGTTGAAAGGAGCGCCGTTATGAACAGCAACATCCATGAACGGGCGTGGAATCTGATTGCATTGGCCAGTCCCGAGACGCTCTCTGTTACCGATCAAACCTGGCTGATGGCGCACCTGGAGTCCTGTGCCTCATGCCGCACCTTCGCGGAGAACGCCGCGGGAAGCATTCGCGGGTTGCGCGCGATCCCGATTGCCGCGGAGCGGAGCCTGGTTTGGACGACGCAGGTGAGGGTGCGCCGCCGCGCCCTGGAATTGCAGCGCCAGCGAGAGCGCGTGTGGCTGGTTTCAACCAGTTGTATCGCCGTGACCCTGCTTGCGTTGATCAGCGTGTTCACACTGTGGCGCGGCTTCGAGTGGTTGGGTGCGCGAGCCCAATTGGCTTCGTCGGTGTGGCAACTAGGGTTTTTGGTCGTGTGCCTGATGCCGGCGCTGTTGGTGGGAATACTTCTGCTGGCCAAGGGTACGCACCTGGCGGACCACGCGGGTTCCTACGAAGGGTAAGCGGCCGGGAACAAGATACTGGCTGAGGGCTGCACGGATTCAGGAGATTTGAAATGACAATCGGACATCAATCCTCTTCACGCTTCAAGGACGAGATGCGCATCATCGCGCCGTGGGTTTTCTTCCTGGCGGTGCTGCTAGTCCCCATAACGGTTGTGCTCTTTGGGACCCTCATGGGCAGGGATCCGCATGCCCCGCCGCTTGCGCTACGGTGCCTGATGGGAGTTGTCGGGGGAACGGTAGTCGGCTGTTACGTGTTGCTGATCGGCTACATAAACCGGGACTCAGGACTCCGCCGGATGAGCCGACTGCTGTGGACGCTGGTGGCAATCCTCGTTCCTAACGGGCTGGGAATTGTCCTCTACTTCGTATTGCGCAAGCCGCGCACGGTCAACTGTCCGCAGTGCAATACCGGGGTCGAGCCGGGCTACAGCTTCTGTCCCCACTGCCGCAACCGCCTGCAGCCGGTTTGTCCCCACTGCCAGCGCAGCGTAAACGCGGGCGACAAGTTTTGCCCATACTGCGGTCGGGACCTGGATCCGGCTGCCGCTGTGTCTCCGGTTGCGGACATGAGCCAGCCCTGACAGCCTCCGGCGCGTCATTCCAGAAAATGTTCAGGCTTTCAGGGCGCCAGACGGCGAGATCAGCATCCAGGTGACCCCTGTTTCGGAACTTTGACGGTGCGGCGTTCCCCGGGGGACCACCAACATGTCACCCTTCTTGAGATCCATTGAGGTCGCGCCCTCGGATTCGGCGGCTAGCCACTCTCCCGGCCTGGTATTCCGGGGATTCTTTGGCGTGCCGCCAAGGTCGAACCTGGTTGCGCCGTCGAGGATCAGGAAAACATGGTCGCGGCCTTCGTGATATTCAAATTCCCCAACGGGCTTCTTGTTCTGGGCGGTTATGGCGATGGTCAGTGGCAGATCTTTCGGCTGATACAGGTAGTGCTCGCCCAGCTGCGCCTGAAACGCTTTGACCGAGTCGGCAAGTTTCTCCGCGGTGAAGAGCTGGGAAGGCTCGCGACCGGCTTCTCCGTCACCGGGGCTCGCGGCGATGAGTAACTTTCCGGTGAGGGGAACGCTCACGGCGGCGGCAAGCGGCGCTACCTGGAGGAAATTGCGGCGAGTTTGATTTTTGGCCATGCGAGAGTGAATCATACTCATCGCCATCCTGCCAAGAGTGTCATTGCTTCAGCAATGTAGGCGCGAGCGTCCCGCTCGTGCGGCAGCACCACGAACCCCAGAGGGGCGGAGGTGCATCTACTCGAACATGGCAAACCTGACGGAAGTTAACCTGGACGAAGCCACTGCAATTCTGATCCGCACGCCCGCAACCCTGAATGCCCTTTTGCGGGGCCTGCACGACGGATGGTTGCGCTGCAATGAAGGGGAAGATACATGGAGCGCGCTCGATATTGTGGGACATCTGATCGTCGGAGAGCGCACGGACTGGATGCCGCGGGTGCGGATCATCCTGGAGAACGGCGAAGCGCGGGCATTCGATCCCTTTGATCGCTTTGCGCAGTCGCGCGAGAGTGAAGGCAAGTCGCTGCAGATCGACGGCCTTCTGGACGAGTTCGCCCGCCTGCGAAGCGGGAATGTTGCCGCGCTCAAGGCATTGAATTTGCAGGCGGAAGATTTGAGCCGGCGAGGAAGGCATCCAGCTCTTGGAGTGGTTACGCTGTCGCAACTTTTAGCCACCTGGGCGGTGCACGACCTGACTCATCTGCATCAACTTTCTCGCGTGATGGCTCACCAGTATCGCGAGGCCGTCGGTCCCTGGAGCGTGTATTTGGGCGTGCTACGGTGTAGCGCGCACAGCTCTTCCTAGGTGGGAGTGCGCGTCTGCCTCAGGACTTGTACGGCCATCCGCAGCTTCGGCCCAGCCTACTTTAATTATCGGTTCCAGGGAATATTTTACGGTTGCTCCAGTTATATGTGATGAAAAGGAGCAACAATGAAAAAGTTTTTCTTCTGGCTCATGAATCCGCCCACAGACGGCCCCAAATCCATTCTACTTTTGAGACTGATGGCGGGAGGAGTGTTCTTCTGGGAAGGAATTTTGAAGTTCGTCTATGTCAACCAGGGAGTCGGCCGTTTTACAAAACTGGGGATACCGTTTCCGCATTTCACGGCGGCGTTCATCGGTTACCTGGAGATCGTTGGAGGGCTGCTCCTGATCACGGGCCTGATGACGAGGCTGATTGCGATCCCCTTTATCGGCGAGATGATTGTGGCGGTGCTCTCGACGAAGATCTCGCTGTATCTGGGAACTTCGCCTTTGCCCTTGCCGCCGGCGCCTCCACTCATCGGTTTTTGGGCGGTGCTGCATGAAGTCCGATCCGACTACGCCCAGATCCTGACGGTTATTTTCCTGCTGGTGAATGGGCCCGGAAAGTATTCACTGGATGCGTTGCTGTTTCAGAAATGGAGAAAAGGCGGCGTCTCGGAACGGGCTCACTCCGGCAGGTCTTTGGATCTGTCGGCGGCGGCTCATCGCTAAGTCGTGAACGGCCGCGGATTTCACGGATCCAACAGATCAGGCCAAATGAGGTGGAGGACCTTGATCCGTGAAAATCCGCGGCGGAATTTCAGGAGATAAGGGGCGCGCGCAGGAGGCGAGCCTCGGCGGAGTTACACTGTTGAGGCTGTGAGCGATCGTTCTGGCGATTTCGGGTCGTTCGAAGAACTGGCGATGCCGCTTTTCGCCAAGCTCTACAACTTCGCATACTGGCTGGTTCAAGACCGTGCCGCAGCGGAGGATCTGGTGCAGGAAACGTACATGAAGGCGCTTCGCGGTTTTGCCTCGTTCCAGCAGGGAACGAACTTCCGCGCCTGGATGTATAAGATCCTGCGAAATACATTTCTGACCACACAGGCGGGGCTGAAGTCAGCCGCGTTTGTCTCCCTCGACAGCGACGATGACAAGCCCGCCGAACCAGCAGTTTCCGAAACTCCGGAGTCGGTTCTGCTCGCGCGCGTGGAACTGGAGGCGATCCAGAGCGCTCTGGAAAAGCTTCCAGTGAAGTTTCGCGAGATCATTCTTCTATCCGATCTGGAGGAGATGACCTATCAGGAAATCGGCGACACGCTGGGGATTCCCGCGGGTACGGTAATGTCGCGGCTTTCTCGCGCGCGCAAAGCCATGCGCGAGTTGCTGGCGGCCAGATTGCAGGAGGCTTCGCGATGAGCTGCGATTCGTGGCGAAGCAAGCTGGACGGTTACGTGGATGGCGCCACTTCGCAGGACGAACTGGCGAATTTGGAAGCTCATCTGCGAACCTGCCCGTCCTGTGCTTCGGACGCGCTTGGCCACCTGCAGATGAAGCGCATGACACAGGCTGCCGCGACGGCGCGATACTCCCCGTCGCCAGAGTTCAGGCTGCGCCTGGAAAAAAGTATGCAAGCGAAGCGCAAGCCGGTCTGGACGCTTACGTGGATGCGGCTGGCCACGGCCGCCGTTGCGCTTCTGCTGCTCGTTGCCTCGGCGGCTGTGTGGATGCGGCATTCCGCTCGCGAGCAAGCTTTGGCCGAGTTGCTCGATCTGCACGTGGCGACCATGGCGAGCGCAAATCCGGTGGACGTGATTTCAACCGACCGTCACACGGTCAAGCCCTGGTTTCAGGGCAAGCTGCCCTTTACGTTCAATCTTCCCGAGCTGCAGAATTCTCCATTCAAGCTGGTGGGCGGAAGGGTCATGTACATGAAGCACAGTGCTGGAGCGCAGTTGCTGTTCGAACTCCGCAATCACCAGCTTTCAGTGTTTGTCCTGCAGGACCAGCAGGGAATCGTTCCCTCAGCGTTAGGCGCCGGCACCTCCCGCCAGATGGCTTTTAACCTGGAGACATGGAGCGAAGGCGGACTCAGATACGTGGTGATCGGCGATGCCAGTCCATCCGATGTCCATGCGCTCAGCGAGCTGCTGCGAGCAGCGGGGCGTTCCTGAGGCTGAGTGCCACGGGATTCGTTTCGCCAGTGTGGGCGCGAGCTTCGTCGCTCGTGCGAAATCTTTCGTGACGCTGCCGCACGAGCGGGACGCTCACGCCCACATTGCTAGTTGGGCAGGCCTGCAGCAAGATCGCGTCCGCCGAAGAAGCGCAGCAGTTCCGTGGCGACCACCTCGGGGTTATTCAGAGGAATGAAGTGTCCCGAGTCAACGGTAATGACTTTGGATTGCGGAATCAGGGCGCAGGCCCGCTGCGCGAACCGTTCAGGGACAGCTTTATCGCGCGATCCCTGGAAGATCAGCGTAGGAATGGTGAGCTGAGGCAACATGGCTGGGATAGACGCCAGAACTTCGGCTGGATTTCCCCAACGTAAAATCGACATCAGGCGCCAGGCGCCCAGGGTTCCGGAAAAAGGAGCGTGGAAGTCCTTGACCGTATCGCTCAACTCGGAGGCTTGCGGTGCGATGGCCTGACGCATGGCGATGTTCCAGAAGATTGCATTGACCGCGGGCGCAAGCAGTTCGCCGATCAAGGGACTGCGGACGATCCGGAAGAGATGAAAGGGCTTCAGCTCGGGAAAAACCGCCGGCGAGAGCAGCGCCAGGCGGTCAACACGTTTTTGAAAGCGGTAGGCGTAGTGCACGGCGATGGCGGATCCGGCGTCATGCCCGACGACATGCCACTTCTCGATGTTGTGCTCTACCCGGATCTGCTCTATCTTGTCGGCCACCGCCTCCAGGTGCCGGAGGCCGTGCGCCGCCCTGGGGGTCTTGCCCAAGCCGGGTAAGTCCACCGCCATGCAGGTGAAGCTGCCCTGCATCTTTTTCACAACGCGGTTCCACAGTTGACCGCTGGTGGGTATCCCGTGAATAAACAAGACCGGGTAACCCGATCCGCTCGAAAGCAGATGCATATGTGCCTTTCGCTACCGACGACGACTCAACCTTGCATCTCCGCAGCCGGCACCCGCCATCTGCAGTACTGGTAAAGCGCCCACGCACTTGCCCGAAAAGCGCGCAGCAAGAGGCCGAAGAGGAAAGTGGAGAACATTCCTTT
This sequence comes from Terriglobia bacterium, assembly GCA_963814725.1. GTDB lineage: Bacteria > Acidobacteriota > Terriglobia > Terriglobales > Acidobacteriaceae > JAIQFF01. The sequence goes on along the minus strand of CAWFDY010000005.1, from coordinate 282,900 downwards.
CGGTTTGAGGCGCGCATACACCACATTCATGCTCCAGGCGGGACTGGTATAAACGGTTCCCGAGCGTCCCACGCCGATGCGATTCCTCACCGGCGATTCGTACACGATCTTTTCAATGCCGCTGTTAAAGAACTTCGCCATCTGCGACACGCGGCTGTCATACGCCCGCCGGGCGAGAAGCGGCAGCCGGCCCAGCTTCCGGTATTTCAAAATCAATTCGCAAGCTTCGGTTGCGTGCCGCAGAGCCGCGGTGACCCCGTTGGCAGTGATGGGGTCCACCATCGACGCTGCTTCGCCGGCAATGAGCCAGTTCGTGCCGGCTACGCCGAGGTGGGCGCACGAACGGAAAGCGGTAACGCTCGGAGCAGTCAGCGGCGCCACTTGCAGCAGCTGTTGAAAGCGTGGAAATTTGACGAGTTGCTGTTTGAAAATGCTCTCCACGGAGGATCCCTGCTGGCGCTTTGCCTTGGTCGCATCGGCGGTGGTGACGTAGCCGACGCTGACCACGCTGGGGCTCACGGGAATCTCCCAAATCCACTCGAGATACTCAGAGCGTTTGGGATCCATATACAAAGTGGTGCCTTCGATCGATTCTGAGATAGGGAAGTAACTCCACATGGCGATTTTGGGCGGCCCGAAATGGATGGTCGGCAGATTAAACTCGCGCGCCAGCAGGCAAGCGCCAAAGCCGGATGAATCGATAAACCAGGGAGAGTGGAAGCGGGTGCCGCCCGCGGTCTCGACGGCTGAAATTCGTTCTCCTTCTCTTTCGACGCGAACGACCTTGTCGCGAACCAGGGTGACGCCGGAATCAATTGTCATCCGCATCAGTTCCTGATCGAGACGCACACGATCGACATGCAGGGTCCGCAACTCGATGTGAAAGGGAGCGCCGGCCAGCCAGGGTGTGGGAACATAATGTTCGGAGCAGCCATCGAGCGACTTTAGGGTCACGTGCCGCTTCCAGGTTGCCATTTGCGTGTTGACCAGCTGTTCCATCGCAACCCAAGCGCGCGCAATAATTCCGGCGCTGACCAGTCAAGCGATTCGCCCACCGCCTGCCTCGCCGTTTCAGCGGGTTCAATACAGGTGACGCTGAGTCCGGCCTTTGCCAGTTGCAGGCAAGCGGCCTTTCCCGCCAAACCGCCACCGAGGACGACTACGTCGGAGGTGGTGGATATTTCCTCTCCGGACAACGGCTCAGTCTCTGCCTGCCCCTGATTCATGGTTCAGGCCACATTCCCCTGACTGGTGAGAAAAATCGCATGATCGGAGTGAATGCCACGACCAGGGCAATAAGCCGGCGGAAGCGAGATTGGACGCATTGCCATGGCGGGAAAAGTATCATCCCGGCGGGAGCCTACCAATAGTAGGAAATAACTAGTAACCAGCGCAGTCCACTAGCGCCGCGTGCGGGCGAGCCAAGCCCGCCGGTGGAAGACGGGCGTCCGCGCCCCGTCTCCGTCTTTGCAACGTCGAGTTCCCGGCTCGCGGGGACGCATGGATGCGCCCCCGGTTCCGATTAGAAGTTAAATTTCAGCGCGAACTGGACCAGCCTGGGGGGCTGTGCCTCGAGAATCTGGTTGAAGGTTGGCGAACTGATGTCGCTGTCGGGGATGCGGAAATTGGTGTGGTTCAGGATGTTAAAGAACTCCGCGCGGAATTGGAGCTGCTTGGATTCCGCCACCTGGATGTTCTTGAACAGGGAGAAGTCCCAATTCGCGTATCCCGGTCCCTGTGCGATGTTGCGGCCGGCTGTGCCAAATTGCTGTACCGGAGAATTGGGGTCCTGCGTGATTCTCTGGAAAGCGCTTGAATTAAGCCATTCGCCCGAAGTTTTAGGTCCGTCGTTGGGATTGCCGACCACGTTCGGACGGTTGGAGAAGAAGCCGCTGATCTCCGGGGCCGAGCCCTGTACCGAAAAGTCATTTCCGTCGAACACGGTAAATGGAGTGCCCGTCATGACGGTCACAATCCCGTTGGCCTGCCAGTTGCCCAGGATCTGTTGATACCAGCCGTGCGGTTGTCTCCAGAAGGGAAGGCTCCACTGGTAGCTCAATACAAGGCGCTGGCGGGCGTCGAACAGGGAACGGCCTCGTTCGGCATTGACGTCGAAGGGGTTTTGCGCCAGGTCATTCTCTCCGGCGAGAGGTTTGGACGCTGAGCCGGTCAGGTTGAAGGTCGAAGAGTCGTCGATGGACTTGGAATATGTGTAAGAAGCCAGAAACGACATGCCATGGCTGAAGCGCTTTTTGAGGCTGGCTTCGAGGGCGTTGTAAGAGGAGTTGGCAATACCCGTAATCAGGCCGGTCGAAGAGAAGTCGCAGGGCGGGGAAGCAGGATCGAGCGTGCATCCGGAATGAATGCGGCGCTGGTCGGCGTTGCTTGAGGTGGAGATCGGGTCACCGTCAGCGTCAACCCCTGGGATGTAAATTGCCGGGTTCGCTTCAACCATGCGCGGCAGCTTGGTGCCTTTGGTTCCTACGTAGCCAATCTCGAGGAGGAGGTCGGAGCCGAAAGACCTCTGGATATTCAGGTCCCAGTCCTGCGAATACGGCAAAGGCAGGTTCGCGGCCAGCGTCAGGTTGGTCAGCGGTTTGGAGAAATCGCCGCTGATGGGAGGATTGCCATTAAACGGATCGCCAAAATCAGGAAAGCTTACCTGCGGAGTCTGCAGGTACGGCGGCGCGCTGATGGGTGACTGCAGGGGCCCGCCTTGTCCGGTGTAGTAGGGCTCATAAAAGACTCCGTACGCAGCCGTGATCAACCACCTGGCGCTTCCGGTGGGGTCAAAAGCCAAGCCGACGCGAGGCGCGAAGGCCTTCTTGTCGGTGGGGATCAAGCCTGCGGGCACGCCCTTGTCTCCCGGATAGAGCAAGCCCGGCGGGGCCTCGGGAAACACGGTGGACTGCCGGCCCGGGACCCAGAGAGTCTGGCGATTATGTATTTCGGTGTAGGGGAATGGAAGGTCATAGCGCAAGCCCAGGTTCAAAGTCAGGCGCGATGTCGCTTTGAACGTGTCCTGAACGTAGGCATCGGCGGAGTTTCCCCGAATGCCGCGTTGGAAATTACCCAGGCCCTGCAGAAAAACCACGGGCTGACCAAACAGGAAACTGGCAAACGCGTCGGGCACGATCGGCGGAGGTGCGAATACAAAGAAGCCGTTGGTAGCGATACCTTGCAGCGCATTGACCTGCAGGCGCTGGTATCCGCCACCGAATTTAAGTTCGTGACGGCCGCGCACCCAGCTCAGAGAGCTGGAGACGTCATAAGAGTTTTCATAGGTGTTGCGCGGCCCGGTGATGGGATCACCGATGGTGGTGTAGCCCGCGACCTGGATCGAAGGCGGACCCACGGCGAGGTTCAGGCTGGAATCGTAATTGAAGCCGAGTTCCCGCGGAGAGGTGTCACTTTGATGCTGGCCATACAGAAACTTGTTCCGCAAGAACGAGAGGCGGAAAATGGCGATCATGCTGGGCGAAATAGTATGAGTTTCCTGGGCAACGATGTTTTGCGCACGCTGGTCCTGGTCTACGGGAAAACCGGGAACGGTCGACCCTGAAGTCGGGATGGGATTGAATTGCGAGCCGTCGCTGATCGAGTAGCGCAAGTTGAGAACGTCAGACGGGCTCAGGGTATGGTCTATTTTCACTCCTCCCTGGTTCGAGTCCTGGCGCACGACCTGGGTGGAGGTGAAAACGTTGGGTCCATTATTAGGAAGGGGGAAATACTTCAACAGACCGGCAGAGATGGAGTTGAAAGGCTGCGGAAGCTGGTTGTTGGGATAGGGCTGGTGGGAAAGAATATTGAACAGCTGATGATTTTGATTGTTGCAAAAACCAAAGCTGAATCCTTCCGGGCAAATCGCCGAAAAATCTCCCTGGCGCTCCGCTGCTGAAGGCACCGTGGAAGAGTCGGTTTCCCCCTGGCGGTTGTGAAAGCCCTCGTAATATACGAAGAAGAAAGTTTTGTCTTTGCGAACGGGTCCGCCGAACGTCGCGCCGAACTGGTTCTGCTTCAGAGGCTCGGTCTTGGCCGCGAAGTAATTGGTGGCGTCAAAAACATCGTTGCGAAAAAATTCCCACAGGGCTCCGTGGAAGCGGTTGGTCCCGGAACGGGTGATGATATTGGTGGTGGAGCCCAGGCTTTGCCCGAATTCGGCGGTGGCGTTGTGGGTGAGAATCCTGAACTCGGTGATCGCATCCACGGGCGGCCGCAGAACGAAGCCGCCATCCACGCCGTTGAAGTTATTGGCTCCATCGATCAGAAAATTGTTCGACTCCGGGCGCTGGCCATTCACCGCGTAGGATTGGCCTGCACGCAGCGATCCTCCCGCCGCGGACACACCGGGAGTGAGGGGCACGACGCCGGGTTGCAGCAGGCCCAGCTGGGTAAAGTTGCGTCCATTCAAAGGCAGGTCGAGAACTTCGCGCTCCAGGACTGTCTTGCCCAGGGTGGTTACTGTGCTCTGGATCAATTGCGCGTCTGCTTCCACCTCAACCCGCTGGCTTTCGGCGCCCACTGCGAGGTGAACCGGGATGGTGGCGGTTTCGTTCACGTTCAGGGTGATGCCTTGCTGAACGTAGGTCTGGAAACCCCGGGCTTCGACTTGCAGCTGGTAATGGCCCACGGGCAGCTCCAGCAGTACATAAGAGCCGTCATGATCCGTAATGGTCGTGCGCGTAAGGCCGGTTTCCGGCCGCCGGGCGGTGACGGAGGCGGAGCTAACTACTGCGCCGCTGGGATCGACGACTGTCCCGACAATTCCTCCCGTGATCTGTTGCGCGCCCACGTTTAACCCCGCCATGAGTACAGCGGCAAGACAAAAAAGGTGCCTGGAACGAAGCATTGATTTCTTTTCTCCTCGTTGAACAATTGCACGTTGAACGATCGCAAAGAATTTGGAAGCGCAGTCCGGCTGCGGAGATCAGCAGCACGAATAACGAACACACGAAAGTGCGGCGATTATTAAGGACTCGTATCGGAGGGTCAATAATCTGAAAGTAGTATTGGCTTTCGTCGAGCGCTCGAAATTTTGCAAATCAGCATGCGAATAGCGGATTTGTATTATTGTGGGGAGCCAGTTCCTCTGACTAGCTTCTACAGATCTCGTTCCCCGGCGCAGAGGCGGAGATAGAGTTTAAATTCTGACCGATGGCCACTGTCACCACAACGGCTCCCGCTTCCGCTGCAGGTTTGCGACGCGAGTTAGGCCTGGCCTCGACCACGGCGGCAGTGATCGGTGGAATCATTGCTGTCGGCATCTTTCTCACTCCCGCGGGCATGGCCAAAGCGTTGGGCTCCCCGATGTGGCTTTTGCTGGTGTGGCTGGTGGTTGGAGCCATGACGCTCAGCGGCGCGCTCTGCTTTGGAGAACTTGCCGGGCGCTTTCCCCACGCTGGCGGAGCCTACATCTATCTCAAAGAATGTTATGGAACGCGGATCGCATTCCTCTTTGGCTGGATGTGCCTGCTGGTGATGGACCCTGCTATCACGGCGTCCCTCGCTGTAGGGGTGGCGGGATATTTCGCCTACATCGTTCCCTTGCCGCCTTTTTTCATGAAGCTGGTGGGCATCGCGGTTATCTGGGGCTTGTGCCTCATGAACATTTTCAGTATCCGGATGAGCGCGGGATTCCTGCGCTGGACGACCGGGCTGAAGCTGGGGCTGTTGGGGTTCCTGACCGTGTGGGCATTTGCCTTCCGCCTGGGATCGTGGTCGAACTTCGTTCCGCTGCTGGGGCAGCGCCCGGGATCTTTGCCGCTGGCGCCCGCGCTTGCGGTGGGAGTCGTAGGCGCGTTCTTTTCGTTCGGCGGTTGGTGGGATGTCAGCAAGATTGCCGGCGAGGTGCGTGATCCGGGCCGCACCGTGCCGCGAGCGTTGCTGCTCGGCCTGCTCGCAGTGACGGTTGTGTACGTCGTGGTCAGCGCGGTCTTTTTATATCTTGTGCCGCTGGACAAGGTCACTTCTGATCAGACCTTCGTGGCTCAGGCGGGAGAAGTATTGTTTGGGCCCACGGGCGGCGTAATATTCGCGGCGATTGTGATCATCTGCCTGGTGGGAAGTCTCTCGGCGCTCATCATCTCCGCGCCGCGCGTGTACTATGCGATGGCCAGCGACGGCCTGTTTCTGAAGGCGGTGGCACGAACTCATCCGCGCTTCGGAACTCCCGCGAATGCAATCATGATCCAGGGGTTGATCGCTGCCGTGCTCGTGCTGCTGGGGAATTTCGAGCAGATCATCTCTTACGCCCTGTTTATTGTTGTCTTCTTTCTGGGCCTTACCGTGTCGGGACTCTTTGTTCTTCGATCCCGACGGCAGGCGGCGGAATCTGCCATCCTGACTCCGGGATATCCGGCAACTCCGCTCGCGTTTTTGTTGTTGGTGGCGATCATGCTGATTCTGGTTGCGTCGCGGACTCCGCGGGGAGCGTTGATGGGGGTTATCGTAGTACTGGCGGGGCTGCCGGTGTACGAGCTCCTACGGCGGAGAAGGCCTTCCGCCATCGACGTGGAAGACGCTACCGGCGCAGAGATGTAACGCGCCTGAAATCACCTTGGGGTTTCTTTCGAATTTCACGGTTCGATGTTTCACCTGTTAACAAATTTTCCAAAAGGAATTTTGCATGCCCTTCGTGGACACAACCAGCCTTCCCGTCATCGAGCGGTTGCCGGGCTGGAAAGGCCGCTATTTTCATTCAGCCAGTATGACGTTCGCGCATTACGACTTTGTGCGCGGTTCGTCTATCCATGAGCATTTTCATGCCGAGGAAGAGGTTTACGAGGTAGTTGAGGGTGAGCTTGAGGTCACGATCGATGGTGTGGCCCAAATCGCCCGGCCTGGGCTGGTCGCGATTGTGCCGGGCAATGTGCGTCATTCGGTGAAGGCAATCAGCAACGGAAAGGCGATCATTGTGGACCACCCAACCCGGCCAGACTTCGGCTAGATGACCTTTCAGGCTGCTTTGCCGATTTCCTTCGCGCCTTCGACTTCGAGAATCTTGCCGGAGTGTACGTCGTATATGAAACCGTTGATGGGTATTCTCCTGGGCACCAGGGGATGGTTGCGTATGCGCGAGACATCGTCGATCACTGACTGCTGCTGATCCGAGATGGTGAGCCACTCGATGTATTCGCCGGCGCGCGAGCCCGGTCCTTTGCCGACGTCGCGAAAGCCGCCGGAGGTGAGTTCGGCGGTTTCCAGGCTTGAAGCCAGCAGGCCCCGCATCACTTCATTGGTGAACGCTTCCATGCCGCAGTTGGTATGGTGAATGACGAAGAACTCCTGGGTACCCAGCAGTTTGTAGCTAATGACAAGCGACCGAATGGCATCATCAGTGGCGCGGCCGCCCGCGTTGCGGATTACATGAGCGTCGCCTTCGGCAAGGCCGGCACACTTGGCCGGATCAAGCCGGGCATCCATACAAGTGAGAATGGCAAAACGGCGGGCCGGAGGCATGCCGAGTTTGCTCTTTTCTCCGAAGCTGGCCGCGTATTGGCGATTGGATTCCATCAGTTCCGTTAAAGCCTTGCTCATGCGATCTCCTTAAAGTTGAACAGCCTCCGTCGTCGCGGACTTAAGTGCAAGAATTTTAGCAAACTACGCGCCTATCAAGCTACCTGCGATCCCGCGCCACTCGCGACCTCTGCCCCGCAAATCCGCTGGGACCGCGTGGTCCGTCGAGGATCGCCGACCAGCTCCTGCACTCTCGTCACTTGTCCCTCAACCGGTTTCGAGGTGCAATGAAGCGGGCGGAGGGACTATGGGTCGAGCCTTCGGATTCGTCGGCATCATGATCGTGATGGCGGTCGGCATGTACATTTATTCCCTGCAATTGAAGACTGTTTCCTCGCCCGGCGGGGGCAGTGTGCCCAGCGGAGCCGCAAACCTGATGGGCGTGAAGAATGATCTGATCAGCATCGCCAACGCTGAACGGGGATATTTTGTAAGCCAGCAACAGTATGCTTCGCTCGATGAGCTGGTTTCCGGAAATTACATTACGATCGAGCGGCAGAGGCCGCCTTACACCTACGATGCCGAGACCACTGCGACCGGCTTTCGTGTGACCGCCACTCGTGACAGTGCAGGGGCTCCTGCCCAGTTGTGGATTGACGAGACCATGCAGATCAAATCGTCGAACTAGGCGTTTTCATCCGACACCCTGATCTTCATCCTCCAAATTGCTCACCGCGATCTGCGGCTGGCTGTATTATCTAGCGGTCGCAATGATCAAATCGAAGAAGCACATTCTGGTCACCGGAGCTGCCGGCAAAGTCGGCGGCCAATTTATCGAGCGCGCCTTGCTCTCCGACCCGGATATAAAAATTCGAGCGTTGTGTCACAACCGCCTTCTGGAGTCCGGGGACCAACTGGAAATCCTTCGCGGAAGCATTTCGGACCGGGCGGTTGTGCACGACGCCGTGCAGGGCGTTACGCATGTCCTGCACTGCGCTACCTGCAAGGAAACTCCCGATGACGTGATGGATGTTACCGTGAAAGGCCTTTTCTGGCTGCTGGAAGAGTGCCGCGCCAGTTCGACCTTTAAGCAGATCATCCTGATCGGCGGCGATGCTGCCCTCGGGCATTTCTTCTATCCTCACGCATTGCCCATCACCGAACAGCAGAAGCATAGCGCTTACCCGGGATGCTATGCACTTTCGAAGGTTCTGGAAGAGGTGATGCTGGAACAATTCTTTATCCAGTATGGCCTCGAGGGTTGCTGCCTGCGGGCGCCGTGGATCATGGAGAAAGACGATTTCAGGTTTTCGCTATCTTTTGGCGAAGACGTTTTTGGCGGGCCGCGATGGCGCGAGCTGGTGGGTGGCAAGCGTGCGGATGAATACATAAGGAGTGGCGCCGTGCCGCTGATGCTCGACCCGAAAGGCAAGCCGGTGCAGCGTAATTTCGTGCACGTCAGCGACCTGGTGGACGCGATTCTGCTGAGTCTCGACCATCCTAAAGCCCACCAGCAGACTTTCAATATCTGTATGGACGAGCCCTTGGACTATAAGCACGTCGCCGATTATTTAAAAGAAACTCGAAACCTTCCATCGGTCGAAATCGAAACTCCCTACTGGTCAACCTGGCTGGACAATACCAAGGCGAAATTTCTGCTGGGGTGGAGGCCCGCTTACGACCTGAAACGCCTGATTGAGGAAGCCTGGACTTTTCCCCGCAGCGCCGCCGATCCGCGCCGGGTGTGGTATCCGGGATAGGGGCTGAAAATTTCAAACTTATGCGTATTGATGCTCATCAGCATTTCTGGGTGTACAACCCGGCGCAGTACGACTGGATTGACGAATCGATGGCTGTGCTGCGCCGCGATTTTCTGCCGGGTGATCTGAAGCCTGAACTGGCGCAGGCCGGATTTGACGGGTGCGTCGCAGTGGAGGCCCGCCAGACAATCGAAGAGACACGATGGCTTCTCGAATTGGCCGCGTCGTCCCCGTTTATTCTGGGGGTCGTGGGCTGGGTCGATTTGCAGTCTGCGCAGCTGCACTCTCAGTTGCAGGATTTAGCCAGGAACCCCAAGCTGGTCGGGGTTCGGCATGTGGTGCAGGGCGAGCCCGACGACCGCTTCATGCTGCGTCCTGAATTCCTCCGTGGCATTTCCATGCTGGAAGAATTCGGTCTGACGTACGACATTCTTATCTTTACGAAACATCTTCCGGTCGCCGCTGAAGTTGTGCGGCAGTTTCCCCGCCAGCGTTTCGTTCTGGACCACATGGCCAAACCGCCAATCAAGAGCGGCAGTCTAGAACCCTGGACTCGCGGGATGCAAACCCTGGCGGCGTTCCCGAATGTGTATTGCAAGGTGTCGGGCCTGGTGACGGAAGCCGACTGGCAGCACTGGAAGCGCGCGGATCTGAAGCCTTACCTCGACGTGGCTTTCGAATGTTTCGGGCCCGAGCGGCTCATGATCGGTTCCGATTGGCCGGTGTGCAAAGTGGCGGCGTCCTACCCAACGGTGATGGGCGAGGTTGTCGATTACCTCGGGCGCCAAACGGTCGAGGTGCGGGACGCGGTGCTGGGGCGGAATGCACAACGATTCTGGAAGCTGACGCCGCCCGAAGGGCCGTAGTGATGTAACTAAACCGGCTGTTCTACAATAGATATAGATGGCCGACAAAGTTCTAAGACTGGATTCGAAAGACAATGTCCTGGTCGCGCTCGCGGACCTGAAAGAGGGCGAGCAGATCGCAGTCGCCGGCAAGAGTTATACCCTGGTTACGGGCGTCCCTGCCAAGCAGAAGTTTGCCACCCAGGACCTCGCGGTTGGCGCCGATGTCGTTATGTACGGCGTACTGGTCGGTAAAGCGGCGAAAGCCATCAGCCAGGGGCAAGTTCTGACCACTGGCAACGTTCAGCATCAAGCCTCCGATTTCCACGAGCAAGCAGGCGCCTATCGCTGGGATCCTCCAGACATTTCCCGCTGGAAAGGCAGGACCTTTCTCGGTTATGCCCGGCAGGACGGGCAGGTAGGCACGCGTAACTACTGGCTGGTGGTTCCGCTGGTTTTTTGCGAAAACAGAAATATCGGGGTGCTGAAGCAGGCGTTCGAAGAGGAGCTGGGCTTTGCCGCCCCGCAACTGTATCGCCGGCAGGTGGCCGAGCTGGCGAAACTTTATCGCGAAGGCAAACTGAACTGCGCTTCCACGGGCAGCGCGCCCGGCAGTGGTACCGGCCTGGTCAAGCCGGCGTTGGAGAGCCCGGCGAATGAATACAAGGTTTTCCCGAATATTGACGGCATCAAGTTCCTGCTGCATGAAGGTGGGTGCGGCGGTACGCGTGAAGATTCCAATAATTTATGTGGGCTGATCGCGGGATATATAAACCATCCCAACGTGGCCGGCGCCACCATCCTCAGCCTGGGGTGCCAGAACGCGCAGATTGGCATTCTGCGCCAGCAGATTGAACAGCGTAATCCAAACCTCGGCAAGCCCCTCATCATCCTGGAACAGCAGCAGAGCGGCTCCGAATTCAACATGCTTTCGGAGGCGATCCGCCAGACTTTTCTTGCTCTGGTAGAAGCCAACCAGGCGAAACGCACGCCGGCGGCGCTATCCCATCTAACCGTGGGTTTGAAATGCGGTGGTTCGGACGGTTTCTCGGGCATTTCGGCAAACCCGGCAATCGGACATACCGCGGATCTGGTTGTAGCACTCGGGGGTCGGGCGATTCTCTCGGAGTTTCCGGAATTGTGCGGAGTGGAGCAACAGCTCATCGACCGCAGCGTTCGGAAAGAAGTCTCGAACCGCTTCGTGACGCTGATGAGGGACTATCAGGCGCGTGCGCGCTCAGTTGGATCCGGATTTGAAATGAATCCCTCTCCCGGAAATATCCGGGATGGCCTGCTCACGGACGCGATGAAGTCGGCTGGGGCAGCGAAAAAGGGCGGAAGGTCTCCGGTTGCGGCTGTGCTGGACTATCCCGAGTACGCTACCGAAGCTGGATTGCATCTGCAATGCACACCGGGGAATGATGTGGAATGCGTCACCGCGCAAGTGGGCGCGGGCGCGAATGTAGTTCTGTTCACCACCGGCCTGGGCACGCCGACGGGAAATCCGGTTGCTCCCGTGGTGAAACTCTCCACCAATTCACGCTTGGCGGAGCGCATGAGCGACATTATTGATGTCAACACCGGCGGCGTAATTTCAGGCGACACCACGATCGAGCGCATGGGCGAAGACATTCTCGAGTTTGTGATCAAGGTGGCGAGCGGAGAGATCAAAACGAAGGCTGAGATGAACTCTCAGAACGATTTCATTCCCTGGAAGCGAGGAGTGTCTCTCTGAGCCAACTATCGGGCAACACCGACTTCAGGCTGGACGGCAAAGTCGCCGTGATTACCGGCGGAGGAAGCGGCATAGGACGGGCCATCGCCTTGAATTTTGCCGCCCACGGCGCCGCCGTGCGGGTTCTGGACCTTAATCTTAAAGACGCGGAAGGGACCTGCGCCGAGATTGCGTCTTCGGGAGGAAATGCCGCTCCTCATGGGTGCGATGTCACGGATCAAAAGCAGGTCAACGAGGTGTTCGCCAGGCTGGCCGCCCAGGGACCGCTGTCAATCCTGGTGAACAATGCGGGAATCTCGCACATCGGCACGGTCGAGAGTACAACCGAAGCCGACTTCGATCGCGTGTTTCGGGTGAATGTGAAGGGATTTTATAACTGCATGGCAGCCGCTGTCGCGAATATGAAGGCGAATGGCGGAGGCGTGATTCTGAACATGGCTTCGATCGCCGGCTCAGCCGGAATCCCTGACCGTTTCGCGTATTCGATGAGCAAGGGCGCCGTGATCGCGATGACATATTCGGTTGCCCGGGATTATCTGGCGGCCAACATTCGCTGCAACTGCATCTCGCCGGCGCGGGTTCACACCCCATTTGTCGATGACTACCTGCGCAAGGCTTATCCCGGACGCGAGCCCGAGATGTTCCAGAAGTTGTCCCAGGTGCAACCGCTGGGCAGGATGGCAGAGCCGGGCGAAGTGGCCTCGCTGGCACTATTTTTGTGCTCGGATCAGGCGTCGTTTATCACCGGCGTGGACTATCCGATTGACGGGGGCTTTTGTAATCTTCGCGGTTGAGATGTCTGACGTTACTTCTGTGGTCTCCGATTACTCCGGGCCCGGCGCGAGCATGCCGGCCTTCACGCCTTTCAAGTCCAAATTGCGGATCAGTCGCAGCAGGGAATTGGGATGCATGCCCAGAGCCTTGGCAGCTTCTATGTAATTGCCATCCGCTTGCTGCAGGGCATGCAGGATCAGCTGCTTTTTGGTCTCTTTGATGCTGCCGTGGTATTTGTCTGCCAACGCCGTAACGGTGGGGCCGGCTTCGAGGACGGCTTCCGGCAGGTCATCGGGAATAATGGAGTCTGTTGAGCCCAAAACCAGCGCCCGCTCCAGGGCGTTCTCCAGTTCGCGAACATTGCCGGGCCATTTGTAGCTCATCAGGCAAGCCCGGGCCTCGGCGGAGAGCGGCTTCGCCCGCATGCCGCATTTACGACTGGCTTTTGCCAGAAAGTGGCTGGCGAGCAGCGGGATGTCCTCTGGCCGCTCGTGTAACGGCGGCATGTTGAGCGTGACCACGTTCAGCCGGTAATAGAGATCATTGCGAAAGGTGCCGGCCTTTACCGCATCCGGCAGGCTTCGGTTGGTGGCTGCAACCAGACGTATATTCAGTTTGATGGGCTTGGTGCCGCCCAGGCGCTCGAATTCGCGCTCCTGCAGAACTCGCAGCAGTTTGGCCTGCAATCCCGGAGCGAGTTCGCCAATCTCATCCAGAAACAGGGTTCCGCCTTCCGCCACCTCGACTTTACCTTTTTTCTGTGCCGCCGCTCCCGTGAAGGCGCCTTTTTCGTGGCCGAACAACTCGCTTTCCAGCAGGTTCTCGGCGATAGCGGCACAGTTGATGGCTACAAAAGGCCGCTCCGCGCGGGAGCTGTTGCGATGCAGGGCGTGAGCCACGAGTTCCTTTCCTGTGCCGCTCTCGCCTTGAACCAGAACTGTGGAATCCGTGGGGGCAACACGCCGAATGAAGTCGTAAACCTTCTTCATGGCGGGACTGTCGCCCACCATATTGTGTTCGAGTCCGATTTCTGCGCGCAGTTCCTGGTTTTCTTCGCGCAATTGTTTCCAGTGGCGAACGTTGTCGAATGCCAGGCTGGCGATGCCCGCGACCGCGGTCATCACCTGCAGGTGCTCTCCATCAAAATTCGCCGCCGGGTTGGTGCTGTCCAGGTAGATTGCCCCCAGAAGGCGGCTGCCAGCGATGAGCGGGACACAGAGCAGGCAGCTTATTTTCAGGTCAGACAAAGTCTGTACCTGCCGTAGGGCGTCGTTCGCTCGAATATCGCTGGCCAGCAGGCCGACGCGGTCTTTTACTACGCGTTGTACCACGGTGCGGCTCACCCGTACGGGATGACCCGGGCCGCGCACCCGGTCCCAGGCGGCGGTGGAGGTGAATTCCTCGGGATGATCGCACAGCAGAACGGCTCCGCGTTCAGCCGGGACGACGTCGAAGATGAAGCCCAGAAGCTGCCATTGCAGGGAGTCCTGGTCTCGAATGCCGCCGATGGCGGTGGCAATTTTCAACAGTGAATTCAGGTCGCGAGCCCGCCGGGCCGAAGGAGGCAGCAGACTGGCTACGATTTTCTCGGGTTGCAGGTAGAGAGAGTCTTCCGCCTTAAGCAGGAGCGGTGAGCCTTCAAAACCGGCGGTTTCCATGAATTCGATGGGATTTCTCTCGAATTGCTCACCATTTTCGGTGATCAGGAAGATGAGGACAGAATCGCCGACATAAATCTGGTCTCCATGCCGTATCTGCTGTTGCTCGATGGGAACACCGTTGACCAGAGTGCCATTGCGGCTTTTGAGATCGCGGATGGAGAAATGACCCTCGTTCGCGATTACCAGGCAGTGACGGCGCGACAATGCGGGGTCGGCTGCCCAGAGGTGGTTGGAAGAGTCCCGGCCGATTGACACTTCGCCGGATGGAAGAGAGAACGCCGTACCTTTCAATGGACCGCCAATACCGACCAGCCTGGGATTTATTTCTGACGTCATTCTTCTCGACACCCACTCTTCCTGCACGCCACCCGGTGGTTAGCATAAATGGCGGCAGAGCTTCACACCGCCTGAAAATTAACCCAAGTGCTGGCCGGGCGCTAACCGTTGGGTTAGAGAAACTCAAAAGCGCCAATCTGGCGCCACGCTGGGCCTGACCGTCGATCGAACCGCAACGTTCTGGAAATCAGCAACTTATCGAGTAAGTGCCGAAGCAAACGACCATTCGTTTTTATTTGGCATGCGGACTGCAATCAACAAATGTACGCGAGGAGGATTTATGAAAAACCAACTGCTTGGGTTAATCGGCCTAGGGTTGTTGCTGGCCACAGCATCTGTTTACGCTCAAACCGGTGTGATGAAGGCGAACATCCCATTCAACTTCATCGTGGACAAAACTGAATTTCCAGCCGGGAACTATGTCATCCAGCGAGTTGGCATTTCCCAGACTGCCCTGGTAGTCGAGAGCCCGGATATGAAAGTGATCAAGGTGATTCTGCCGAACTCCTGCGAGTCCGCGCAAACACAGCGGACCTCCAGGCTGGTATTCCATCGTTACGGGGCTGAGTACTTTCTGGCCCAGATATGGACGGTAGGAAACACGCAGGGCAGGGAGCTGCCCAGGAGCGGTCGCGAAATGGAAGTGGCGACCAGCAAGCTGCCCCAAGACGTTGTCGTAGCAGCGACGCTGCGCTAGATGCGCCCTCGGGGGAAGGCGTACCTCTGGCATGGCGAAGCGTGAAAAGGAGGCACATCCGGTGCCTCCTTTTTGTTTTGCCGTCGAGCCTGGATTTTCCTGAGCGAAAGCGTCACCCCGCAACCGCGATGCAACTGGCGAGCCGCGGCTCTGCCTGCTAACATCGCACCACATGGCCCGGGCAAAGCGCGGTAAAAAAACCAACATTGGAGTCAAGGCGGGAAAGCGAAAAGGCGATCGTGCGGCCGAACGGCCGCGCGGCGAACTCGTCATCATTACGGGGATGAGCGGCTCGGGCAAGGCCTCGGTGCTCAAAGCGTTCGAGGACCTGGGCTACTACTGCGTGGACAACCTTCCGGTGGAGTTGATTCCGCGGTTCGCGGAACTGGTGGGACAATCCTCTGAGATCAGCCGCACCGCGCTGGTGGTGGACGTCCGCGAAGGCTCGCAACTGGAGTCCCTGCCGGCGATCGTGAACTCGGTCAAGCGGATGTTGCCAACCAAAGTGCTTTTCCTCGAAGCCGAGGAATCCATCCTGCTGCGCCGCTTCAGCGAGACTCGCCGGCCGCATCCGTTAGGCACCCACACACCGGTAAAGTCGTCGCTGGCCGCCGAGCGCCGCCATCTGCAATACATACGGGCCATGGCGGACCTGGTGATCGATACTTCCCGCTTCAATGTTCATGAACTGCGGTCGTATATCACAGAGCGCTTTCACAAGCGTGAGTCGGGGAAGAACATCCTTGTATCCTGCGTCAGCTTTGGATTCAAACATGGAGTGCCGAACGACGCCGATTTGCTGTTCGACGTTCGTTTCCTGCCCAACCCGCACTTCGTGCCCGAGTTCCGGCCTCTGACCGGCCGGGATCCGAAAGTGGCCAAATACATACGCTCTTTTCCCCAAAGCAGGGAATTCATCCAGCGAATTTCAGAGCTGCTGGTTTACCTTCTGCCGCATTACATCAGCGAAGGCAAGAGCTATTTGACCATCTCCTTCGGATGTACAGGCGGGCAGCACCGCTCGGTCATGATCTCGGAGGATGTGGGCAAGCGCCTGCGCAAGGCGGGCTACCGGGTGAAGGTGGTGCATCGGGATAGTCCGAAGTGAGCATCAGCCGTCAGTCGTCGGTTTCAGTCCTCAGCAAGGCAATCCATGACTTCGGCGCGCTGACGACCGATGACTGACCGACTGCAGTAGAATAGAAGCTTGCCAAGTATGTCCATTTTTACAGGCGCGGGCCTCGGACGGCTGCGCATCGGGAGCCAGGAATGCGGCAACTGACCCGACTGCTAAGGTATGTCTTCCCTTATGCGTTGCAGTTGGTGCCGGGAGTGTTGCTGCTGGCCGCCGTTGGCTTTCTGGAGGCTTTCCGGCTGGTGCTGGTCAAGCCCATTTTTGACCGGGTTCTGAATCCAGCCTCCGGATCGGACAACATTCAGCTCTTTACCATCCCGGGCAGCGGGCGTGTCGTTTACCTGCAACAGTTCGTCCCTTCACACTTTCACAATGCCTGGACGATTGTGGCGTACGCGCTGGTTGCATCCACGGTGCTCAAAGGCATTTTCGACTACGCCGGCACCTACCTTGTGAACCATGCCGGTTTTGGCATGATTACCGACCTGCGCAACGATCTCTACAATTCAGTGCTGCGGCGTTCGGCGGCGTTTTTCCAGAGGCACACGACCGGAACTCTTATATCGACGATTATCAATGACATTGAACGGGTGCAGTACGCTATGTCGAGCGTGCTGGCGGAGTTTCTGCAGCAGTTTTTTACCTTTTTGTTCACGGCCATCGCGGTGGTGATTTTAGGGCGGAAACTCGCCTGGGTGCTGCTGCTCTTTATCCCCTTCATCATCTATTCAGCGATCAGGATCGGGCGTCGGGTGCGGCATACCACCCGCCGCGGACAGGATAAGCTGGCCGACATCCAGAACATCTTGCAGGAGACCATCAGCGGCAACAGGATCGTGAAGGCCTTCAGCATGGAATCATGGGAGATCGCCAGGTTCCGCGGGGCTGCACAAAAGCTGTTCAAGGCCAACCTGCGCTCCGTGGCGGCGGCTGCCATGAGTTCCCCCCTGATGGATATTTTTGGCGCCATTGCCATTGCAATGCTCTTGCTGCTGGGGCGCAACAGGATCGCTCACAATGAATTTACCCTGGGGACCTTTGGCGCCTTCATCGCGGCCGTGTTCAGCCTGTATAACCCGGTGAGAAAATTTGCGCTGTTTAACAACAATTTCCAGCAGGCCCTGGGAGCGTCTTCCGAAATCTTCAAGTTTATGGACACGGAAGACGATGTAAAAGAGAAGGCCGGCGCCAGAGCGATACCGCCATTCACCCGGAGCGTTCGCCTGGAAAATGTGTGCTTCTCTTATGAAACTGACGGGGATGAATCCCGCGAAATCCTGCGCGACATCAATCTTGAGGTCCAGGCGGGAGAAGTGGTGGCGGTAGTCGGATCGAGCGGAGCGGGCAAGAGTACGCTGGTACACCTGATCCCGCGTTTTTTTGATGTGACCGGGGGGCGCTTGCTGATCGATGGGCGCGATGTCCGCGATACCACGCTGGCTTCGCTGCGGGCGCAGATTGGCGTGGTTACACAGGAAACCGTTCTGTTCAACGACACTTTGCGCAACAACATTGCTTACGGCCAGCCCTCCATTTCGCAAAAGCAGGTAGAGTCTGCCGCCCGCGCCGCTTTAGCCCATGATTTTATTATGGAGCTGCCGGCCGGCTACGAAACCATGATCGGGGAGCGTGGCGTGCGGCTCTCCGGCGGGGAACGGCAGCGCATCGCGATCGCGAGGGCGTTGCTGAAGAATGCTCCCATTCTGATTCTCGACGAGGCCACTTCGGCCTTGGATAGCGAGTCCGAGGCTCTGGTGCAATCGGCGCTGCAGAATCTGATGACAGGGCGAACGGTATTTGTGATTGCGCACCGGCTATCCACAGTGCGGCGCGCCGACCGGATTGTTGTGCTGGAAAATGGCACCATCGCCGACATTGGCGCCCACGAAGAACTGATGCAGAAACTCGGGACCTACCGCCGGCTGTATGATCTTCAGTTTGCAGAGGGAGAATCGCCCCGGGCGAACGCGACGCGATAAAGCGAAGCGTTCCCTGGAATCCCGCACGGGAAAGCCGGCAAGGCGCCGCGCTACATCGATGCCGATTCGTTCCATGACCGGGTTCGCGCAGGTGAAAGGCCACGTGGCCGATCCCCGTAACCATGTTCCGGGCAGAGCCCCGATGGGTTTCACCTTGTCATTGAAATCGGTCAACCATCGTTTTCTCGACGTTCACTTTCGCATGCCCTCCGACAGCGATTCGCTGGAGATGAAGCTGCGCCGTCTGTTGAAGGAGAAGCTGGCCCGCGGGCATGTGGAGTTGACCCTCAATCTGGAGCGCGGAGGGAGCGAGACTTTTGCGCTCAACCGGCAGATAGCCGGCGGTTACATCCAGGCATTCCGGATGGCGGCAGCGGAGTTTGGACTGGCAGTCGAACCCGATTTGAACGCCGTCCTGCGTCTGCCTGGCGCTCTGGACGCTGCGCCTCTTCCTGCCGATGGCGCGCTGGAGGCGTCCGTTTTGGCCAGGGTGGAAGAGTTGCTGCATCATCTTAACCAGATGCGTGAGGAGGAAGGCCGCGGCATTGAAAGCGAGTTGCGGCAGTGCATGGCTCATGTGCAGAAAGCCCGTGAAGGCGTGGAGCAACATCGGCAGGCGGTCTTGCAGACCTACATGGATCGGCTCAAAACGCGCATGCGGGAGCTGATCGGCAGCCAGGTGGAACCGGAGCGCCTACTGCAGGAAGCGGCGCTGCTGGTGGACCGCAGCGACATACAGGAAGAACTGGTTCGCCTGGATACACATGTAAAGCACTTTCTTGGCCTGCTAGAGCAGGGCGGAGAAGTGGGGAAGAAACTGGATTTCCTGCTGCAGGAAATGAATCGCGAGGCCAACACACTGCTCTCGAAGACTTCCGGTTTGGCGGCGGACGCATTGAAGATCACGGAGAACGGGCTCGCCATCAAGACCGAAATCGAGAAGGCGCGCGAACAGGTGCAGAACATCGAATGAGTGGCGTGTACATCATTTCGGCGCCGTCGGGTTCCGGCAAATCCACCCTGGTGAACGAAGTCCGGTTGATCGTGCCCGGCCTGAAATTTTCCATCTCATATACCACCCGCAAGCCCCGGGCGGGAGAGCAAAACGGCAGGGAATATTATTTTGTTCCGCGGGCTGAATTCGAGGACATGGCCGGGAAGGATGAGTTCCTGGAACATGCCGAGGTGTTTGGCAACTACTACGGCACGGCACGACGTTTCCTGCGCGAAGCCAAAGAGGAGAAGAAAGACCTGCTGCTGGACATTGATGTGCAGGGAGCGGCCCAGATCAAGGGCAAGATTCCGCAAGCCATCAGTATTTTCGTCCTGCCCCCGGACCGCAAGGAACTAGAGAAGCGGTTGCGTACGCGTAGTCTGGATGCGGAAGACGTGATCCAGCGCCGGTTGGTCACGGCCTCTCGTGAGATTGAGAATTATGACAAATACGACTATATTTTGGTTAACGACCGCCTGGAAGATTCTATCGACGCGCTGAAGTCGATCCTGCTCGCGGACCGGCTACGGCGATCAGGAGCCCAAGCACTCGAACGACGATCCGCTGACGACACCAATCAGATGGCCAAGGCAGAACGCTGCCGTTTGAACAATGTTCGAGAGCGGTTGCAACCAATCCTGGCCTCGTTTGAAAAAACTGCGGCGCCGGGTGGACGCTAGCGGCAAGGGAGAACACGATGAAGTTGATGGATGGGTTTGACAGCAACTATCGCTACATTCTGGTGGCCGCGCGGCGTGCACGGCAACTGCAGAGTGGCGCACCTCCGGTGATCGAGACTCCTTCCCGGAAGCCCTGCCGGATTGCCCAGGACGAGATCAAGGCGGGCAAAGTGAAGTGGGTGATTCCTGAAATGCCGCGCTCCGCGGCTGAGGTGGCCAGCGAGATGCTGGAGAAAGCCATGGCCAAAGACGTCTGAATTGCGGATTGTTGATTGCAGATTTCTGATTCAGGACGCACGACCCGCAAGCCGCGGTTGCACCGGTGAATCTGAAATTTGCAATCTGAAATCTGCCATCTTCATTTAATCCATCGTTCCGCTCGTTCCAGGCTTCCGATGGATTCAGGGTTCCGATGAAAGTTGCGCTCGGCGTCAGCGGCGGCATTGCGGCCTACAAGGCGGCGGAGATCGTGCGCCTGCTGCAGGATCGCGGCATCCGGGTGCAGGTGGTCATGACTCGGGGCGCACAGCAGTTTGTACGCCCTCTTACCTTTGCGGCACTCTCCGGCGAAAAAGTTATTACTGATATGTTCGGCGCCGCCGGCGAAGAAAGCGGCCAGCCCAATATTGATTCCGCCATCGAGCATATCGCGGTGGCGCAGTCGATTGATGCGCTGCTTGTCGTGCCCGCCACGGCCGATATTCTTGCCAAATTCGCACAAGGCATCGCCGTTGACTTCCTGAGTACGCTGTACCTGGCAACTACCGCTCCGGTCGTGGTCGCCCCCGCGATGAACGTCAATATGTGGAACCATCCCGCGACCCAGGCGAACCTGGAGGTTTTGCGCCGGCACGGCGTGCGCATTGTGGAGCCGGGCGAGGGTTATCTTGCCTGCGGCATGACCGGTCCGGGGCGGCTCGCGGAAAACGATCTGATTATTTCGGCCGCCATGGAAGCGCTGGGCGCTTCGCAGGAGCTGAAAGGTGAAACCCTCCTGATCACGGCCGGACCCACCCGGGAAAAGATTGACCCTGTCCGTTATCTTACCAACCGGTCGAGCGGCCGCATGGGATACGCGCTGGCCGAAGCGGCATTGCGGCGGGGAGCGCGGGTTCTGCTGGTGAGCGGGCCCACCGACTTGACTCCTGCGGGCGGCGCTGAAGTGACGCGGGTTGAATCGGCGGAGCAGATGCGGCGAGCGGTTTTGAAACTCCTGCCAGAAGCGACCATTGTGATCAAAACCGCCGCGGTGGCCGACTATCGACCCAAGCACACGGCCGAACAGAAAATTAAACGCAAGGGAGCGATGGCGCTGGAACTGGAGCCGACTGCCGATATTCTGGCCGAAGTCTCCCGCAGCCGAAGTTCACAAATCATCATCGGCTTCGCGGCCGAAACCGAAAACGTGCTGGAAAACGCGCGCAAGAAACTGATGTCGAAATCGCTCGACGCCATTGTAGTCAATGACGTATCGCGCGAAGGCATTGGCTTCGATTCAGACCGCAATGCAGTGACCATCATCACCCACAGTGAAGTAACCGAAGTGCCCGAGACCACCAAATGGGAGGTCGCCCAGCGGGTACTCGACCAGGCTGTCCGCCTCCGCAAAGTACCGCAAGCCAGGTAGGGGCAAGCTGAAATTGTCTTGCGCCTCCGGCTGGCCGAGCCTTGCTCGGCCCGACGGCTAAGGGCAGCAGTCTCTACGTGGCCTGTGAACGATTTTCGATGTAAGATTCAACCACCAGCCCCTCGAGAGAGGAAATTTTAATTGAAGTAATCTGCAATCTTTTAGAATTCCCATGCCTCCAACGCTCGATCCGCAACTTAAACGCGCCCTGACCGAACGGATTCGCTACTACAATGAGCTCGGCATCTATGATTTTTACCGGCGCGAACTCACTATCCAAATCCAGCCAGAAGAGCGAGAACCATTGCCCAGAGCGAAAGCCCCCGGCGTAAAGCCCAGTCAAGGATTGGTTGCGATCGCAGTCCCACCCGAGCCGACATTGGCCGATCCTGTCGAAGGGTTGCGCGCCATTCGCGAAGACATCGGTGATTGCACCCGCTGCCGGCTGGCCAGACAGGGACGCAAGCAGATTGTCTTTGGCGTGGGCAATCCCGGGGCGGAGTTGATGTTCATCGGCGAAGCGCCGGGCGCCGACGAAGACGAGCGGGGCGAGCCCTTCGTAGGCCGGGCCGGACAGTTGCTCAACAACATGATCAAAGCCATGGGCCTGCAGCGCGAAGATATATACATCGCAAACATCATCAAGTGCCGGCCGCCGGGGAACCGCACTCCGGAGCGCGATGAGTGCGAAACCTGCTCGCCGTTTCTCATGCGGCAGATCGACACCATCAAGCCGAAAGTGCTGGTGGCTCTGGGTGCGATCGCGGCCAAGACTCTGCTGGCGGTCAACGCTCCCATGTCCGAGTTGCGCGGCAAGTGGTATGACTTCCGCGGAACCAAGCTCGCCGTAACCTACCATCCTGCATACTTGTTGCGCGATCCGCGGCAGAAGAAAGAAGCCTGGAAAGATTTGCAGATGGTGATGAAAGATCTGGGGCTGGCGGCTCCGCCCAAAAGCCCGGAATAAATCAAATATCCCGGAACAGAGATTGTCCGGAAGAAGATTGTCCGGAACAAGATCATCCGGAAGAAGATTGCGGCATATCCCCGCTGCGGCACCCGCGAGGGCGCGCCCACATTGAACCATGGCTGGATTCTGCGATGTCGCTCTGCCGGTGCCGCTCGACATCGTCTTCACCTACGCGGTTGCTGACGGGATGCAGCCCGTTGTCGGCGGACGTGTGCTCGTGCCTTTTCGCCAGCAGCGCATGTCCGGCATTGTCACGCGCCTGCATGACCAGGCGCCAAAGGTCAAAACCAAAAACATAATCAGCGTGCTGGATGCGGCGCCGGTGCTGGATGACCAACTGATTCGCCTGGGCCAGTGGATTGCCGATTATTACCTTGCCCCCCTCGGCGAAGTTTTCCGGACCATGCTGCCGCTGGGCGCGGAATTCAAGCGGACCATCGGCTACCGCATCGCCGAAGAAGGGCACATGGCGCTGCACCGGGCCGGAACGTCGGGCTCCTCGGCGCGTTCGCAGAAAACTCCGGAAGAGCAATGGGTTGAAATCCGGGTGCTCGAGTACCTGGCCGAAGGGGAAATGGCGCGGGAAGAAAGTTTGCGGGCTGCGACCCGGGCCTCCAGGGCGCTGCTTGCCGGAATGGTGAGGAAGAAATGGATCGTGCGGGAAGATGTGTCCGAGGCGCGCGACGCTGCACGCACCTTAAAATTCGCAGTGCTCAAGAAGATCGAAGGCAAGCTTAACTCCAACCAGCAGACTCTGGCCGATACTCTCGCCGCCGCCGGCGGCAAGTCTGCGGTGGAAGCATTGCAATCGTTGGAAGTGCCCCGCACCACTCTGGGCACCCTGGTGAAGCGCGGCCTTATAGAAATTGTGGAAGAGCCGGCGGATTTCACCATGTCAGTGCTGAAGGCCCGGCCCAGCCTTTTTGACTCGCAATTCAATCCCGCGCAGCAGGCGGCCCTCGGCTCCATTCAGCAAAGCGTGAATGCCCGTAAGTTCGGCGGCATGCTGCTGCACGGCGTTACGGGATCGGGCAAAACCGCCATCTATCTTTCGGCGATGCGTGCCGTACTCGAGGCGGGGCGCTCGGCCATTCTGCTGGTGCCCGAAATCGGATTGACCCCGGCGGTGGCGGCCGACCTGCATCAACAATTCGGAGAGGAAGTTGCCATCCTGCATTCGGCATTGTCCGACAAGGAGCGGGCTGAGCAGTGGCATCGCATCAAGCGCGGAGATGCCCGAATGGTGGTGGGTACCCGGTCGGCGGTATTCGCTCCAGTCACAGATCTGGCCCTGATCATCGTGGATGAGGAGCAGGATCCTTCTTACAAGCAGGAGGAAATGCCGAGATACTACGCCCGCGATGTGGCGGTGATACGAGCCCAGATGGCGAACGCCACCGCGGTGCTGGGGTCGGCCACGCCATCTCTCGAGTCATACTTCAATGCGAAGAAGGGAAAATATAAGTTGCTCGAATTGCCCGACCGGGTCGAGCAACGGCCCCTGCCAGAAGTGGAGATCATCGACATGCGGCAGGAATTTCAGGAGACAGGAAGCGAGCAGGTGATTTCCCGCAAGCTGGCGCAAGAGATCCAAGACCGGCTGGAACGAAAAGAGCAGGTCATGGTACTGCTCAACCGGCGGGGATATTCGCCGGTGGTGTTGTGCCGCGCCTGCGGCAAGACGCTCGAATGCAACAATTGCGCAATTGCCATGACTCATCACAAGCGCTCGCGTCGCATGGAGTGCCACTATTGCGGCTACACGGCTCCCGTGCCGAAGGCCTGCGCGCACTGCGGGAGTGAATACGTATATTTTCTCGGCACAGGATCGGAGAAGCTGGAGGAACTGTTGCACGGGATGTTTCCGCAAGCCCGAATCGGGCGGCTGGATCGCGATACGGTGCGAGGCCGTGAGGATTTTGAACGCGCGCTGAACGCTCTCGACGAGGGCGAGCTTGATCTGCTGGTGGGCACGCAGATGATCGCCAAAGGGCACGATATTCACGGGGTCACGCTGGTGGGCGTAGTCGGCGCCGACATGGCGCTTGGGTTTCCGGACTTTCGCGCGGCAGAGCGTACCTTCCAGTTGCTTACTCAGGTCGAGGGACGAGCCGGGCGCGGCCAGACTCCCGGAAAAGTCGTGCTGCAGACTTTTTTTCCCGACCACTATGCAGTGCAGTACGCAGCCCGGCATGATTTCATGGGCTTCTATGAAAAAGAGCTGCGTTTCCGCAGTTGGATGCACTATCCGCCGTACAGCGCTCTGGCCAACGTGTTGGTGCGGAGTAACAAACTGGATGAAGCCTTGCGCTGGTCGGGAATCCTGGGCCAGTGGTTCGAGAAAACACGACACGAAGGGATTCGGGTGCTGGGCCCGGCGGCTGCGCCGATTCTGCGCTTGAAGCGCGACTACCGTTATCACTTCGTGGTGAAGTCCGCCAGCCGCCAGAAGCTGAACACATTGCTACGGGCTATGCTCGCCTATGCAGCACAACAGAAGATTCCGCGCTCTCAGGTGATTGTGGATGTGGATGCGGTGTGGCTGATGTGAACCTGCGTCTGCCCTCGGGGGCGAGGGAGAACGGGCTTACTGGTTCTTCTGGCGGAGGAATTCTTCGACTACCTGCTTGACGTCGCGGTGCTGGCCATCAACTGCGTAGTTGAGTCGGCGCATGTCGTCGTCGGAAATTTTTCCTGCCAGGTCATCCAACGCTCGCCCCACTTCGGGATGGCGAGCCAGCATATCCTGCCGCATGATGGGCACCGCTTCGTAGGGCGGGAAGTAATGGCGATCGTCCGCGAGGACGAACAGATCCAGCGCCGGAATCAATCCATCGGTAGCATTTCCAGCCGCCAGGTCCAATTGCTTTTCCTTGAGCGCGCGCGCCAGCAGGCCCAGGTCCATGATGCGCGGAGCCTCAGCGAATCGAAGGGCGTAGGTCGCCGCCAATCCTTTGTACCCGTCGGGCCGCTCCATGAACTCGTAGCCGAAGCCGGCGCGCCAGCGCGGAGTGTAGGCTGCCGCTTGCGAGATGGTCTGCAGGCCCAACCGCCGGGCGTCTTCGCCACGGATTTCAATTGCGAAAGTGTTGTTAAACCCGAATGGCTTTCCTGCTTCCAGATCGAAGCGCCTGGCGTACTCGGTGTGCACCTGCTGGTACACCTGTTCCGGGTCGCTGGAGGCCTGGGCCTTCAAGATGGCGGTCAGTGCGGTGCCCGTATATTCGGGGTAAATGTCGATGCGGCCGCCGAGGATGGCCTGATGGCATATGTAGCTGCCCGCCAGGTAGAAGCGGCGTTCCACGGGGAGATGAGTCTTGTTCTCGATTTGCTGAGCGATTATTTCTCCGAGGACAAGTTGCTCGGTGAAATTCTTGGAGCCGACGACGATGCGACTTTGGCGAGGCGGCCCGCAGGCCACAAGAACGAAAACGATCGCGAGTGCGAGGATGTTGCGAACTGGATGCATTGCGTTCTGCCCGGTGAAGGCCATTAAGGATGTTGTCTGTCGATCAGTGAGCGCCGAGGCGTTTCTCCAGCCAGCCCAGGCTCGTATCCGCCAGTATGGCAAGGCCAGCGGCGGGAATCGCGCCGGCCAGGATGACTTGATTATTGACCATGGCAAGTCCACGAAAAATGTATTCGCCGAGGCCGCCGGCGCCGATAGCAGCTGCAATGGTTGCGACGCCGATTGAGAGCACCGTGGCCACGCGAACGCCCGCGATAATCACGCTCAGCGCCAGGGGCAACTCTACCTGCCAGAGAAGTTGACGGTCGGTCATGCCCATGCCACGTCCGGCTTCGACCACGGCGGGATCCACGCCGCGGATTCCGGTATAGGTATTGCGAATCAGCGGCAGCAGGGCATAGAGGGTGAGGGCGAGTATCGCAAGCCGGTCGGCACGCGCGCCGATCCAGGGTGCAGGCAAAAGAAATCCGAACAGAGCCAGGCTGGGGATGGTCTGGATAATATTTGCGCCGCCCAGAACAGGTTTGTTGAGAAATGGCCAGCGCGTGATCAGGATCCCGAGCGGAATTCCGATCAGCACTGCCAGCGCGATGGAAGCTCCGACCAGCCACAGGTGTTCGGCCGTGAGCTCGAGAACCTCTGTCCGATTCTGCAGGACGAATTGCAGGACGTTCATGGTAGACCTCTAAAAGCCTGGTTTGGAATGGACGACCCGAAGGCGTTTCCTGCGCATCTACTAGGGCAGGATGCCCTCGGGACAGCCGGCGGGAGGCCGGCCCTACGCTGCCAGTCCGTCATGGCTTCCTCGGAGCGGATGAGATTTCTGTTTTGAAGGCGTCGGTGTAGGTTGCAACCATGGGGTCGGTGGAATGCAGAAATTCGTCGGGAGTAAGAGTAGCGACCAGTTGTCCTGCTTCCATGAGCGCGATGCGGGTGCCGAGAAAGAGGGCTTCGCGAAGATCGTGCGTGACGAACACGACCGTTTTTCCCAGCCGCCGCTGCAGGGCCAGGAATTCGCGCTGCAGTTCAGCACGCGTGATGGGGTCGAGGGCGCCGAACGGCTCGTCCATGAGAAGAAGCGACGGATCGGCGGCCAGGGCGCGAGCGACTCCAACTCTTTGGCGCTGCCCTCCCGACAATTCACGCGGGTAGCGCGAGGCGAGTTGTGGTTCGAGGCCCACCAGATGAAGCATTTCCGTGACTCGTTGCTGAATGCGGTCCGCCGGCCAACCTTCAATGTGGGGAACGACCCCGATGTTACGGGCGACGGTGAAGTGCGGGAATAAGCCGACCTCCTGAATCACATAGCCGATCATTCTGCGCAGCCGAATAACGTCCCATTCGTCGAGAGAGCGGCCGTCCACGTAAATCGCACCGGCGCTCTGTTTGTGGAGACGGTTGATGAGTTTCAGGGTGGTGGTCTTTCCTGAACCGCTGCGGCCGAGAAGAACGAGTGTCTCTCCGCGACGGACTTCAAGGTTGAGATCGTGAAGAAGAATGCTTCCGTTGTCCAGGCGATAGCCGACATTGCGAAACTCGATCGCCGGGTTCTTGGAAGAATTATTCATGCGGCTGTTGCCGTCATCCGAAATGCACAAACTGCGAGGGCAGATGCCCTCACGACAGCCGGCGGGACGCCGGTGCTACGACAACGCCTCGTACGCTATTTCTGGCAGGCCTGTGATGCGGATGCCGGAGTGGCCTTTGTGACGGATGTTGAGGCCGATCAGCAGCGCGGTGATTTGTTCCAGGATGCGCGCATTTTCCAGTTTGCCGCCGTCGATGGCGCGGACGCCGGGAATCTTGGCCGCCAGCGTTCGCACCTTCTGCGTGGCGGCAGGGTCGTCGCTGCAGACGATGACGTCGCAATCGACCGCAGTATCGCCGGTCAGAATGGCTGCCGAGGTGTTGTGGAATGCGGCTACAACCGAGACTCCTTGAGGCAAGAGTTCGGCGGCTTGTTGCGCTGCGGAGCCTTCCCAAATACCGAGAGTGCGGGTCGCGCGACCGCCAACGCTGGCCGCCAGGGGCACAGTCGTGTCAACCACGATGCTACCGGGACGGATCGCCGGCTTGATTTGCTTGAGCAAGGTGCTGTGGCTTTCAAACGGGATGGTGAGCACCAGCAGATCTGCGGCGGCACAGGCGGCGCTGTTTTCTTCGCCTGAAACCCTGGCGGTATTGCCGACTGCGGCTTCGATCTTTGCCGCGGCTTCGCGGGCGCGAGCCGCATCCCGTGATCCGATGATCACGTTTTCGCCCGCCCGGACCCAGCGCAGGGCGAGTCCGAAGCCCTCTGCGCCGGTGCCGCCAAGGACGGCGATCGTAGGCGGCATTATGCGAACTCCATCATGCGAACTCCATTATGCAAACTCTGGCTCGAGAGATTCTTCCAATGCGAAGGGCTCAGCTGGCTGCTTCAGATTGATTCGCGTGTAGGTGGTATTGCGTTCTGCCGGGATGCGTCCAGCCTCGAGAATCAGTGACTGGAACTGCTCGCCGCTGGTGTATTGTCCCGCCGTCGCCCCAGCTTCGCGAGAGATATTTTCTTCCATCAGGGTTCCGCCGTAGTCGTTCGCGCCGGCATGCAGGCAGAGTTGCGACAAGCGCCGATTCAGCTTCACCCATGAGACCTGAATATTGTTGATCGAGCCCGCCAGCATGACACGCGCCAGGGCGTGAATCTTAAGGTGCTCAGCCAGTGTAGGGCCGGGCCGGGCGATTCCCTGATGAAACAGCAGCGTGTTTTGATGGACGAAGCCGAGCGGAACAAACTCGGTGAAGCCTCCGGTTTGCTGCTGGATGCCGCGAAGCAGTTCGAGCTGATTGACCCAGTGCGTGGTGGTTTCGATGTGCCCGTACATCAAGGTCGATGTGCTGCGAATGCCGCACTGGTGAGCGGTGCGGATGACCTGCTTCCACTGTTCGGTGGAGAGCTTGTTGCGGGAGAGCACGAAGCGAACGTCGTCATCCAGAATTTCAGCCGCCGTGCCGGGAAGGGTGTCGAGGCCGTTGTCGCGCAGCATCTCGAGATAGTCAGCGAGCGGCATGCCGGTAAGTTCCACGCCATAGACAATCTCCATAGGAGAAAAGGCATGAATGTGCATATCCGGGACGGCAGCCTTGATCGCGCGCAGAATGTCACGGTAGTAGAACGGCGGCAAACCGTGCGGAAGGCCGCCTTGAATGCAGACTTCAGTCGCACCCACGGCCCGGGCTTCGACGGCCTTCTGCGCCATCGTCTCCAGGCTGTGAAAGTAGCTGTCTTCCTCTCGCGGGCCGCGGCTGAAAGCGCAGAACTTGCAGCCGACGAAACAGACGTTGGTGAAATTGATATTGCGATTGACGACGTAGGTGACGAGATTTCCCACCAGATCCCGCCGCAGCATATCGGCAGCCAGCAGGAGGCCGAGAAGGTCGTCGCCTTCGGCATTGGCCAGGAGTAAACACTGTTCCCGCGAGAGGCCGCCGCCATCTCCTGCGGCCAGAACGTGATCGAGCCCATTGCGCGCTTCTGGCGACATTTTGTCGGCCACACTCATCCACTCGAGAGCGGGAAAATTCTCCAACTCAGAATCGGATAAAACTCGGCTCACGGTTCCTCCTCGGGTGAATACGGCCCTTACCGAAATAAATCGGTGGCTGCAGGGCGAACCAGATCACGGGCGCTGCCCGGGCCAGGGCGATAGGCGAATCCTCGAATGATACAGGCTGGCGTACGGGCCAGCTTGCCGCAGACCAGCCCCCCGGCACAAGCCAGCTGGTCGGCGTCTGCCTCAATACTAGCCTGTAGCGTGTATCCGTGGGAATCGGGCCGGCCGCGATGGTCATGAAGCGCGCGCATGCCGGCCACACCGATGGCAACTTCGGTCAAGCCTTCGCGCCAGGGCCGGCCGAACGTATCCGTGATGATCACGGGGATGGACAGGCGCAGAGCCTTTTTCAGCTCACGATGAATTTGCGCCGCGGAGCGGTCGGGATGGTTGGGCAGCAGAAGCGCGTGGCGGCCTCCGTCAACGTTGGAGACATCCACCGCGCTGTTGGCGCAGATCAGGCCGTGATGAGTCTCCGTGATCAGGACGCCGCGCTTGCGCCGAACGATGCGGCGGCTCTGCTGGATGGCCAGTTCGATCACCCGGGCGTCGAGTTGATAGCGCTCCGCCCAGCGTTGGGACGCGCGGGACGGCTTCACCTGGCTCAGATCTACCAGCTGTCCCTCGGCTTTCGAAACGATTTTATGTTTAACGATCAAAATGTCGCCGCGGCGCAATCGCTGCCGTTGACGCTTCACCGCGTCGAGAAGAAGAACGGCCAGGGAATCGCCGGGTTCGACTTCGGTTTGCATGGGAAGAGGAATGATGCGGAGTTCCTGGACTGCAGAGAGCGGCTTTCGCGATGGTTTTGAGATTGAGTGGGGCCCGGTTCGTTTCGAATTCGAGGTTTGAGTGTGCACAGGCTGTCCAGGAGAGCTCTATTCGTTTGCCGCCAGCGGAAGATCGTCCAGTTGCCACCGCCGGACCAGGCGTTGGGCGCGAGTGTCGCCGGGAGCCGCCGCGAGTGCTCGCAAGTCCTCGAGGCTATCGACGTCAAGTTCGATGCCGGGCAAGGAAATTACGATACAAGGCTTTCCCGTGGCTTTTGCGGCCGCGAGGTGAGGCGCGAAGCTGTCATTGCCGAAACGGGCGGGAAATAATCCGGCGGGACGCCGGAAGATGGCGTTGGTGCCGCGTCCATCAGCGGCTCGCACCAGCACGGACCCCTCGCGAGGCGCGGATTCCAGGATTCTCTCCAGTTCCGAGCTTTGGACCATGGGGATGTCGCCCGGAATAACCAGCGTGCTGTCGACCCCCTGGGACTCGCAGAAGCGGGTCGCCATTTCAATGGCGTCGGTTTCGCTGCGGTTGGCAGGGTCGGGTATCACAGCAAAATGAAATCGTCCGGCCAGTTCCTTCGCAAAAGGGTCGCCGGTGACGATGCCGACGTCCGGCCGATTTGACCATGTGCCCAGAACTTCCAGCACATCGAACAGCATGGCCTGCGCGAGTGCGGTGCGGGTGGGTTGATCGAACGCCGCAGCCAGGCGTTGTTTAGCGCTGGACAGATTCTTGACTGGGACGAGAATCATGACGGGTCCGAAGCGGCGTGAGCCGCGCTTTCGCTCGAAGCCGCCGCGGTTGAGATTAGTGACAAGACCTGGCGCGCCAGATCAACTTTTTCGTCAGCTGTGCCCATCATTGTATGGGTGCAGTGGACCTGGAGGCCGGACTTTCTCAAGTCTTCCGCTGCTTTGGCGTCGCGCTGATCGACTACAAGAATATCCAGAAATTCGCGATAAGCTTGCGCTACTCCAGCGATGGAAACGGGCAAGCCCTGGGCGGCCATCAAAATTCCCGCCGGTCCGGAAACAGCGGTGTTGCCGATGATTGGACTCACGGCTGCCACCGGAGCGCGAGTCTGCTTAAGTGCTTCCACGATGCCGGGTACGGCCAGAATGGGGCCAATGCTGGTGACGGGATTGCTGGGCGCAAGCAGAACTACCGTAGCCGACAGGATGGCATCAATCACACCCGGAGCGGGTTCGGCATTTTCGATGCCGGCGAACCGGATTGAGTTCACCGGGTCTTGGTACCAGCGTTGCACAAAATACTCTTCGAAACTGAGTTCGCCAATCGGCGTATCCACCCGCGTTTCGATCCTGGCATTGCTCATGGGGAGAATGCGGGCTTGCACACCCATTTTCGTGGCGATCTCGGCGGAAATCTCAGACAAGGTCTTGCCTTGCTTGAGCATTTTCGTTCGCAGCAGGTGGAGGGCAAGATCGCGGTCACCGGCGTGAAACCAGATCGGCTCCCCCAGATCTCCCATCGCCTGCAAGCAAAAAAACGTGTCGCCTTTCACGCCCCAGCCGCGTTCTTTACTCAGCAAGCCGGCCAGCACATATGTGATCGAGTCGAGATCCGGAGAAACGTACAGCCCCCACCACTCGAGATCGTCTCCGGTGTTGACGATCATAGTGAGGTCTTTGGACGGGACAATCTGCCGCAGGCCATCGACGAACTTGGCGCCGCCCGTACCGCCGGTGAGCACGACAATCATGCGGCCCTGGCCCTTCCGGCATAGCCTTCACGATCGGCCGCAGCCTGAACTTTTTCCGCCAGCAAGCCAGGGCGCGAGGTAAGCATCGTCATGAACTCAGGATAAACCGGCAGGCGCTGCCGCAAAATATATCCTCTGGATTCGGTGTGCGCTCTGAGTTCGTCCAGGTGCGGCCATGGTTTTTCCGGATTGATGAAGTCAGGAGTCAGGGGTGACACTCCGCCCCAGTCATTGATTCCGGCATCGAGCAATTCGTCGTAGTCATAGCAAGGGCCGGAGAGATTGGGCGGGGCTTGCAGATTGACTCTGGGCATGATGAGCCGGGCTACCGCGATGGTCCGCAACATCTCACCCCGGGTCGGCTCAGGCCAGTCACGCATTGGAATCTCGGGCTTCACCCGAAAATTCTGCACAATGACCTCCTGAATATGGCCATAGCGGCGATGCAATTCGCGTATGGCGAGCAGCGTATCCACGCGGTCTTCCAGGGTTTCGCCGATTCCGATCAGCAGGCCGGTGGTAAAAGGCACGGATTGTTTCCCCGCCTCTTCAATGGTGCGCAAACGTCTGCCTGGGAGCTTGTCGGGCGCGTTATCGTGCGCGGCGCCGGGCGCTAGCAGATCCTCATTGGTCGTCTCCAGCATCAGGCCCATGCTCGGCGAGACCACGGCCAGGCGGGTGATCCACTCGGCGCTCATCAAACCCGGATTGGGATGCGGCAACAGGGTGGTCTCACGCAGCACAAGTTCGCACATGGCTTCCAGATAATGCAGCGTCGAGTTGTATCCCATGCGCCGCAGGGTCGCGCGCATTTCAGGAAAAATCAGTTCAGGCTTGTCGCCCAGGCTGAAAAGGGCCTCGGTGCATCCCATACGCTGCCCGGCTTTTGCCACTTCCAGAACCTGCTCCGGAGTCATGGTGTGGGCGCCGGGTTGGCCGGGATCGCGACGGAAAGTGCAGTAGCCGCAGTAGTCGCGGCACAGGTTGGTCAAAGGGATGAAAACTTTGCGCGAGTAAGTGATTACGCCGGGCTTGAATTGATCTTTGAGGTTGCGCGCCGTTTCCAGCAGAAGAGGAAGTTCATCATCCGGGCAGCGCAAGAGCTGGCACGCCGCCTCGCGGGAAAGCGGCATTCCGCCGCTTATGTTGTCGATCGCATCCCTGAACGAACTGTCCTGAACTCGCATGGTTGGGAAGGGTCAAATTAGGACACGAGAATGATACATGAGAGGGATTCGCAGCGCAGAGTTGCGAGGCGTCACAAAAGCTCGAGCGCCTTGAATTGTTCAATCCTGGAGATTTGGTGGTAAAACTCTTAGGGGCGGCGCTGACTGCAGTTGCCGGTTGCGCCTGAAACTACTCCAACAGCAGGTTGCCAGGCTCACGAATGGCCGTCACTCAAGCAGAATTCCGCAACGCGCTCGGCAGTTTTGCGACGGGAGTAACCGTCATCACCGTGGACTACGAAAATGAAGTACACGGAATGACCGCCAATGCCTTCAGTTCCGTGTCGCTCGACCCGCCGCTGGTGCTGGTTTGCGTCGACCATCGCGCCCGCACCCACGCTCACCTGCATGCCCGGAAGCGGTTTGGCGTGAATGTGCTGGCGGAGAATCAGCGGATCGTCTCCGAATACTATGCCCGCCCCGCCCAGGACCATCGCCATGCGGAACGCGAGGCGGGAGCACACTTCGATCGTACCGCGCACGGCACCCCGGTGCTCAATGGCGCTCTCGCGTACCTGGAATGCCGGCTGCACAGCGCGCAGGATGCCGGAGACCACACCATTTTTATCGCGGAAGTCGAGGAGGTAGTGGTGCGCGGAGGCAATCCGCTGCTCTATCACCGCGGCGAATATCGAACCTTCGGAGACTCTGAAGCCAAGGCGATGGAATCGCCTCTCTCGAATCCGCTGCGCAGACAGTGATCGGACTTCGAAGTGTGGACGCGAGCGTCCACACTCGTGCGGCAGCTTTGGTGACGCCGCCGCACGAGCGAGGACGCTCGCGCCTACGTTGACGAGACCCCGGCGCCGGGTTTGCGTCCGTATGCTTCCTCCCACGAAACTACGGGGTTGCGCAGAATTCCGATATTCTCGACTTCGCATTCCATCACGTCGCCGGGCTTGAGATATGCGGTCTTAAAGTTAGAGCTGGAGCCGGCGGTTCCTGAAACTGTTCTGATAGCAACCACGTCGCCCGCATTGCAGCCCATGGACGAATAGCGGGAAAGAATCTGGGGCACGTTCACCGATACCTGGTTGGAACGCGAGCTCAGCCGGATCTCGCCGTTCACCCGTAGCTCTATGACCAGCTTGTTCGGATCGGGAATTTCGTCCGAAGTCACGATCCACGGGCCCAACGGACAGAACGTGTCGATACTCCTGGAGAGCTCGAGCATTCCTGATTCGACCTCACGACCTTGCGGATCAGGTGCTGTAATGCTCATACCGCTGAAGATGACGTATCCGCCAATATAGCCGGCTGCATCTTCCGCCCGAAAGTGTTTACCATTCTTTTTCAAGACGACGGCAAGCCCGATTTCGCAATCCAGCTCTTGGGTCAGGTGCTCCGGATAAATCACGGGCTCATCCTGCCCGATGATGGCATCGATATTCTGGAATCCAGCAGGATGAAAGAACTTTGTGGGGGCAATTGGCGCCTTGAGAGTGACCTCATCGGCGGAAAAGAAGATGGGCTCGCCGCGCGGTCCACTGGGGCTGTCCGCGCCCAGCACGTGGTCAAGAGCCTTGCGCGCGGCTTCGAGGCTGGTGTCTCCGCCGGCAAAAAGTTCGCGCATGTTGGGTGGAACCAGCGCATCGGCCAGGCGGCCGAAAGCACTCTCATCCTCTACGTCCCGCAAATACAAGGCGCAAGCCGAGTTCAGGTCAACGATTCGTCCATCATGCGCGACTGCGCCCGTGCGTGGCCGCTTGACGCTATCTTCAAAAGTAATGAGTCGCATAGGCGCACTGGAAGTATAACCGCCATCGCAGCCATTCCCGGCTGGCCGCAGAGCCTGCCAGTAAATTAAGCGCTCGTAGATTAAGCGCCGGTAGATTAACCGCGGTTGGATTAAGATGGTCGCTCCTGAATCCACCTAGGTGCGAGCGGAGGCTCGATGGCGAATCGCAGGCAGTTTATGCAAACCCTCTCGGGGGTGGCAGCACTCAGCGTTACCACCGATGTGAGCCAACTGGGCAGAATGCATTTCTTGCGCATGGCGACGGCCATGCCGGCCGCCGCGGCTGGCCAGCACGACCGGCTGCAACCGGACTGGTACCGCCGCAAGGTCACCCAGGTGCAGCTGGAAATGAAAGAGCGCAAGCTCGACGCTCTGCTTCTGCTCAACGCCACCAACATTATTTATACGGTCGGATATTTCCATCTATCGACCGAGCGGCCGCTGGCGGTTCTGATTCCCGCGTCGGGTGATCCCGTAATGTTCGTGCCCGGACTCGAATTGGATCAGGTGAAAACCTGGTGGGTGAAGGATTACGAATCCTATTTCGACTTTCCTGGTCCGGTTGACCGGGTGCGCTGGATCTTCGAACGCGTTGCCAAGCGCGGGTTCGGCAATGCGCGGATCGGCATCGAGGAGCCGCGACCCGCCCGGCTGCATCAAATACAACTGGGCGCTCCGAAGGCGAAGATTGTGGATGCCGGCGATCTGATTGACGATCTTCGGCTGGTCAAGGACGATGACGAAATCGCGGTTATGCGCCGCGCCATGACCTACGCAGATTTCAAAGTTCAGGCCGGACGCGAGTTTGTGCAACGGAACGGCAACGTAAGCGAAGATGAAATCCTGAAGGTGACGGCCGACGCAGTGGCTGACAGAATGTCAAAAGAATTGAATGACGTTGTCGGCGTGGGCATCGATCCCCCCTTCGGTGGACTGGTGCCGTTCGGTAAGCGCTCCGCTTTTCCCCATGCCGTTCCAAGCAAGGACCGGCTGAAGACAGGAGACGCCTTGATTCTAAGTTTCGGGGCGCAGGTGGGAGGATACAACGTCGAGTGCGAGCGCTCGTTCTGCGTGGGCAAACCGACCGACTACGCCAAACGCCTGTTCGACGCCATGCTCGCTGCCCACGATTCCGGCGTCGAGAATCTGAAGGAAGGCGCAGTGGCTGAGGAGGTGGACCAAAAGAGCCTGGATCAGATTCGCAAAGCAGGCTTTGAAAAGTTTCTGAAGCACCGAACCGGCCACGGAATTGGGTTGGAAGGCCATGAGGCTCCCTGGATAGCGGAGGGCGACAAAACGGTGCTGAAACAAGGAATGGCTTTCAGTTGCGAGCCTGGCGTGTACGATCCGGATTGGGGCGGTTTCCGCCACTCCGACACGGTGATCGTGCGCAAGGACAAAGGTGAGGTGTTGAACAGTTATCCCACGCGGCTGGAAGACATGGTGATAGAAATTTGACCATCGAAACTTGAGCGCGATGGCTTTCAGGATGTACGCGTTCTGAATTTTCAGTTTAACAACGAGCGATTCGGAGTGTGTGATGGCAGACAGAATGGAAAAGCCGGAAGCGGAGTGGCAAAAACAGTTGTCGTCGGAGCAGTATCAGGTGACTCGGAAGGCAGGGACGGAACCTGCCTTCAGCGGCAAATACTGGAAGACGAAAGATCCCGGCACGTATGCGTGCGTATGTTGCGGGCAGCCGCTGTTCAGTTCGGAGACCAAGTTCGACTCTGGCACGGGCTGGCCCAGTTTCTGGAAGCCGGTGGATGAAGCGGCGGTGGTGAACCACTCCGACAAGACTTACGGCATGGTCCGCACCGAAACGCGCTGCGCCCGCTGCGATGCCCATTTGGGACATGTTTTCGAAGACGGGCCGGCGCCGACCGGCCTGCGTTACTGCATGAATTCGGCGGCGCTGGAGTTGAAGACGGAAGACAAGAAGTAGATGTGGGGCGGACACTCTTGTCCGCCGCCTTTGTAGTTGGTTTTAGCCTTGGTCGAAGCCCAAATATCGAAAGTCAAATGCGGCGGACAAGAGTGTCCGCCCCACTCGGGTTTCTGAAAATTAAACGCCCGCGACTGCGGCGGCCGCTTTGGGCTGCTCGGTGACAGCCGGTTTCGATTCAGCAGGCGCCTGTTTCTGCGCTTGCGGTTGAGCCTTGTCATGCTTCTGTTCGACTGCGCGCACCTGCACGCTGCCCTTCAGCACGGCTCCATCCTCGACGCTGATCCGCTGGGTAATTACGTCGCCGGTCAGCGAACCTTCGCTGCGAATGTCCAGGCGGTCGGTGCACTGGATGTTGCCCTGCACCTTGCCCAGGATCACAACTTCACGGGCGCTGATGTTTGCGGCCACGCTGCCATTGCGTCCGATGGTGACCCGGTGCTCGGCGAAGTTGACGGTTCCTTCAATTCGTCCATCGACGTACAGCGATTCGGTACCGCTGACTTCACCCTTGATAACCACGGAGCGGCCGATCGTTGCCTGCTCCACAGGTACGCTGACGGTTCTGGCCGGGCTGAAGGCCGGGCTCGAGGACGATTGCGATTTTTGAGAATCTGATGGCTGCAGCATCGGTTGCGGCGCTCCTTGAATTTTTCCGCGCGGCGCGCTCTATAGGCGTTGCCGCATGCGGCGACTCTGCTGGATAACTTCATTGGCCGATTGGCCAAGGTGACTATCGCATGGCAGGCCGAAATAGTGCAGGTTACGGAAGAACGCTGTACGGTCTCTTAAAGTGAGTAACCTCCTGTGAAATCAATGTTTCGCGGGGCGAGCCCGAGGAGGCAGCCAGGACCGGGCCGGAGTCTCGGGGCCGGAGCCTCGGAGTAAAGATCGCGTTGTACACTTGCCGGGCCCGGCTAACGCGCCTTCCCTCGGCTTATCTTATTGGCGGGCGGGATTGGAGAATATTGTGAAACGGATATTGCCGCTTGCCCTGATGCTGTTTGCCGTGGCCGCGGGGAATGCATCGACCAAGCTGAAAATGAGCTGGAAGAATCCAAACTATTCCGGCCAGCACTTTAAAAAAGTCCTGGTGATTGGCATGAGTAACAATCTGGAGACGCGCGCCGACTTCGAAGTTGCTCTTGCCGCCAGGATTACGAGGCCAGGAACGGTTGGGGTGGCGGGAACTGATATCCTCCTGCGCCCTACGGCAGGCCCGCTCGACCTCGGCTACATCAAAGAACAGATTCGCGCATACAACATCGATGCCGTCATCGTTTCCCGATTGGTGAAGGTCGAAACCAAGATAACGTACATCCCCGGCCAGCCCTACTTTCTCCCTTACTACAACACTTTTTCCGGTTACTACGGAGCGGTGTATCCGGTGGTTTACTCCCCGGATTACCTGGTGAAGGACAGGACGGTGCGAATTGAAACCAACGTTTATGCCGTCAAACCGCCCGATGGCGAGCTCATCTGGGCCGGAACCAGTGACACCTTCAACCCCGGTTCAGCGCACAAGGTGATCAAGCCACTGGTGAATCTGATCATTAAGGAATTGGAGAAACAAGCCATTCTTTCCAAGTCCGATGAGTAGTGCGAAACCAGCAATGAGGATGTAATCGCCCGTGTGCGCGTCACGGCTGAAGCGCCTGGCCCAGCCCTTCCCATTCTGCCAGCCGGCCCTGCAATTCGGTTTTTCTTGTGGCTAGTTCGTGTGTCACGCGCTGGGTTTCCTCGGCGCTGACGAAGGTCTGCAGGGCCGCTTCACATTCGGCGATGGTATCTTCCAGGCGGTTGATTTCAGATTCGAGCTCGTGCACTCGGTCTTCCATCTGCTTGCGCTTGATGGGATTCAGGCGCTTCGCCGCAGGGTCTTCCAATTTCGCCGGCTGTCCGTTGAGATTGCCGTTCACAGGCTGCGGATTTGCCGGTGACGCGATCGCCTTTTGCAATTCCGCTGCGCCCCCTTCTTTCCGCCAGCGGTAGTCCTCGTAGTTTCCGGGATAGACTTCGACCCGGCCGTCTCCAACCTCCAGGACTCGCGTAGCCAGTTTGTCGATGAAGTAGCGGTCATGCGAGACGAACACTACGGTACCGTTGTAGTCCGTCAGCGCTTTTAGCAGGACGTCCTTGGCGCGAATGTCGAGGTGGTTGGTGGGCTCGTCGAGCAGCAGAAAATTCGCCGGATGCAACAGCATGCGAAGCAGAGCGTAACGATTACGCTCGCCGCCCGAAAGTACGCCGATACGTTTGAAAACATCGTCGGCAGAAAACAGGAAGCATCCCAGAAGACTGCGCAGCTCGGTCTGTGTGGATCGCGGAGACATTTCGCCGAGATCGTCGAGGATGCGCGCGTCCGGATCGAGCTCCTTGTACTGGTCCTGCGCGAAGTAATCCGGCTCGACGTTGTGTCCCAGCCGATACTCTCCCTGGGTCAGCGGTTCAGTCTGTGCCAGCAGCTTGATCAGCGTGGATTTTCCGGCGCCGTTCACTCCTACCAGGGCAATGCGGTCGCCGCGCTCGATCATGAAGTTGACGTCGCGAAACACTTCCTTGGCGCCGTAAGATTTCGCGACCCCGGCGAACTCGGCGACGATCCGGCCCGCAGGTTTCGGCTGCGGAAAAGAGAAGTGAATCGTCTTCTCTTCTTCCGGCAACTCAATGCGTTCGATCTTTTCAAGTTCCTTGATGCGGCTCTGCACCTGCTTGGCCTTGGTCGCCTGG
The DNA here is from genome assembly GCA_963814725.1 of Terriglobia bacterium. Classification (GTDB taxonomy): domain Bacteria; phylum Acidobacteriota; class Terriglobia; order Terriglobales; family Acidobacteriaceae; genus JAIQFF01. The sequence continues at coordinate 243,048 of CAWFDY010000005.1, read as the reverse complement.
TAGCGGAAGCGGTTGATAAAAACTTCCAGCTGCTCGATGCGGTCGCGCTGGTTGCGATAGGCGGCTTCGAGTTGTTCCAGTCGCTCTGTCTTAGCGTTCAGATACTTGGCGTAATTGCCATGGTAAAGATGAATGCGTTTGTTCCATATCTCGACGATTTTGTTGATGGTGACGTCGAGAAAATAGCGGTCGTGCGAGATCAGCACAAACGCGTAAGGATAATTGCCGAGGTATTCTTCCAGCCAGTTCCGGGCTTCGAGATCCAGATGGTTGGTGGGCTCATCCAGCAGCAGCAGGTTGGGTTGCTGCAACAGCAGTTTCACCAGTGCGATGCGCATCTGCCAGCCGCCGGAAAATTCCTCCGTCTGCCGGGTCCAATCTTCTTTTCGAAAGCCCAATCCTGAAAGCACGCTGCCGACTTGCGCTTCAATGGCGTACCCGTCGCGGGTGGTGAATTCGTGCTCGATGCGCTGGTAGCGCTCCGCGACCTGCGCGTACTCCTGAGAGGCGTGGTCGAGTTCGGACATGCGTCCGGTCAGCTCTTCCATTTCCTGTTCCATCTTTCGCAGATGCGAGAACACTGACATGCATTCGGCGAAGACAGAGCGGCCGGAAAGCGCCAGCCCGTCCTGCGGCAGGTAGCCTGCGCTGATGCCCTTGGCCCGGCTGACCGAACCGTAATCCAGACTTTCGGTTCCCGCCAGAATCTTCAGTAGCGTGGATTTGCCAGTGCCGTTCGCTCCCACGAGGCCCACCCGGTCGCGAGGCGTAATCATCCAGTCGGCGCCTTCGAACAGGAGCTTGTGGCCATAGCGCTTGCCGGCGGCGGAGAGCTGGAGCATTTATTCAATCGTCTCATGAGAGAGGCGATTTAAAGAAGAACCCTGTCATCCTGGGCGAAGTATGAAGTCCGCATGCGGGCTTCGTGCGCAGTCGCAAGGATTCCTGCCGCACAACTGGACACCAAGGCTTGGGAATCTGGCAGCGTTTCGAATGAGTGACGGGAAGGCTATAGGGGTGCTTCGACTCCGCCAGGTCGGTCGCAGGCGACCGTCCTGGTTCCGCTCAGCATGACGAGCATTTGAGGATGATGGAGCGCTGGCAGTTAGAGTGACGCTGCCGCTTGCGCGAGGCCAATCTTTTCCATGGCGCGATCGACGACAGCCTGCAGTTCCCGTGCGTATTTCACCTCTCGGCCCTTGGCCAGAATCTTCTTCGCTTCCTCGGGGCCGAACCAGGTGGGGTTGCGAGTCTCTTCCTGCGGTTCTTCCACCGCTACCACCTCCAGCAGGAATGCTTTAATCACAAACTCGCGCACGCCGGGCGGCTTCCAGAAGACGCCTTTGGAGTGAATGTAGAGGCACAGGTGCCGGGCCTCGATGCTGCCGCGAACGCCGGCTTCTTCCCAGGCTTCGCGTTCGGCAGCCTGGCTGTGTGAGAGCGACGACTCGGGATCGCCCTTGGGAAAAGTCCACTTGCCGCCGCCGTTGGTGTTCACCAGAAGGAATTCAACCGAAGGGCCGCGCCGCCGGTAGCAGACCGCTGCCACCTGCAAAGGAAAAGCGTGTTGTGGAATCCGGGCCGCTCCCATTCCGAAGCCTCCGCAGAGCTGATCCACTTCCAATGCTAATCCGAAGATATTTCAGCAGTGTTAAAGTGCAACGAAAAAGGTGCAGCCCAATATTACCAAAGGGTTACGAGGGCAGGGGTCGTCAAGCGGGAACTCAGGGCGTGACCGGGATTTCCAGGCGCTGCATGCTGTCGAGAATCGTGGAGATCACCATTTTGTCGCCGACCACGGTGTTGATCATCATGTGATAAAGGGAGCGGGTGGGCCAATCGGCTCCGAAATAATGCTTCACGAATTCTATGCGGTCACGATCGACTGTATCGACGAGGTCCTCCGCTTCTTTCTCACTGTGTCCGATCAGGCGCAGGCGTCGAATCTTTTCCACTCGGGGAGCGTATAGAAAAACGTGAAACGCGTCGGAACTTTCGCGCAGAAAATATGGGGCGCCCCGGCCCACAATCACGCATTTTCCTGCGGCAGCGATGCGGGTCATCACCCCCTGTCCGATGGCGACGAAGCGATCGGCGTCGAAGGGAGCGGCATCCGTCATGGGCATGCTGCGCTCATAACTGCCGCGCCAGAACGTTTTCGCCAGGCGATGGAAGGTGCTGTCCATCCGCTCCTCGCAACGGGCCACAGCGGATCGATCCACCTGCGCCTGCTTGGCAATCTCCTCGGTCAAGGCTTCGTCCCACAGCGTCCAGCCCAGATGTTGGGCAAGTTCGCGGGCAATCATCGCGGCCCCGCTGCCGAATTCCCGCTCGATGGTGATTACCCGGAACAAGTCATATCCTTTTCGGTGACGCGCACGTCAGTGGACGGCAATCTCGCCGCCCGTGGGCGGGCGTTTCATTAGAAAAACCAGCGGTACCATCACCAGAATAGCTACTCCCAACAGCCAAAAATTGTCAATGTAGGCCAGCATGGTGGCCTGCCGGAAGAAATTGCCCTGCAGCAATGCATAGGCCCGGTGCATGGCATCCGAAGCGGAAAATCCGCGGGATTCGAGCGCGCGTGCCGTGCCTTGAAGCATGGATTGCACTTGAGGGCTTCCGGCGGTTAGATGGCTCGACATGCGGTTCAGGTGGTATTGCTGCCGCCGGTCGAGCATAGTGGTCACAATCGAAATGCCCACGCTCCCGCCGATGTTTCGGGCAAGATTCATCAGGCCCGACGCGGCATTATTCTTCTCCTTGGGCAGAAAGGCATACGCTGCGGTGTTGATGGGAACGAACAGGAATGCCATGCCGGCCGTCTGAATCATTCGGGCAAACATCACGGTGCGAAAATCGATTCCCAGGTTGAAATTCGTCATGTGAAACAGGGAATAGGAAAGTACCAGCAGTCCGCCCATCATCATCTTGCGCGCATCGAAACGGGAGAGCATAAATCCCACGAGCGGCATCAGCAGCATCAGGCTGAACCCCCCGGGCAACAGCGCGAACCCGGATTGCTGCGCTGTATAGCCGAGCAGCGTCTGCATGAAGAGCGGCAGCAATACGGTGCTGCCCAGCAGCGCAAACCCCAGCATGAACATCAGCATATTCGACGCGGCGAAAGTGCGGTTCGAGAACAGGTGCAAGTCGATCACAGGATCCTTGCGGGTCCATTCCCAGTAGATCAGGAACAACAGAGAACCGGCCGCGATCAGGGAGAGGATGACGATAAAGTTCGATTCGAACCAATCGTCGCGTTGTCCCTTGTCCAGGACGACCTGCAAGGTTCCCAGGCCCAGGGCCACCAGACCCAGACCGATGTAGTCGATGCTGGTTTCCGAAAGTTTTTTGCGCTTCATGCCGGGCGGGTCCTGTATGAGGCGCGAGGTCAATACCAGGGAAAGAATTCCGACGGGAATATTCAGCAGAAAAATCCAGCGCCAGGTGAAATTGTCGGTAATCCAACCGCCCAGGGTTGGGCCGATGGCAGGCGCCAGCACCACCGCCAGTCCGTACACGGCGAAGGCCATGCCGCGTTTGGCAGGGGGAAAGGTGTCAGCCAGAATGGCCTGTTCGCTGGGTTGCAAGCCTCCGCCTCCCGCGCCTTGCAGGATGCGAAAAAAGATCAACATTCCCAGGTTTGGGGCCAGCCCGCACAACAATGAACTGACGGTGAAAATGGCAACGCAACTCATGTAGAAGCGCTTGCGTCCGATGATGGAAGAGAGCCAGCCGCTAAGGGGGAGAACGATGGCGTTTGAAACAAGATAAGAAGTCAGCACCCACGTACTCTCGTCGGTGCCGGCGGAGAGGCTGCCGGCGATGTGCGGCAGGGATACGTTGGCGATGCTGGTATCCAGCACCTCCATGAACGTGGCCAGGGTCACGGCCATGGCGATGATCCAGGGGTTGATGGCGGGACGCGGCAAGGCAGCGCCGTCGGCGGTCAGCGCGGCCGAACTCATCGAAAGCTACTCATCGGAGCCAGACCTTGGGCTCGACCGACATTCCGGGGCGCAGGATATGTTCTTTGGTTTCTCCCGGATCGAATGTGATTTTCACCGGAATCCGCTGCACCACCTTTACGAAGTTTCCCGTCGCATTTTCCGGCGGGAGCAGGCTGAAGAGCGCTCCGCTGGCGCCGGCGACACTTTCAACGCGACCATTGAATTTTCTTCCATACGCGTCCACCGAGATGGTCGAACGCTGCCCCGGCCGCATTTCACGCAGTTGATTCTCTTTGAAGTTGGCGGTTACCCAGATGTCGTCGAGGTTGATAATCTTCATCAACTCCTGGCCGATCTGCACATTCTGTCCAACTTCGACCGACCGGTTACTCACGATGCCGCTTACCGGGGCGACCAGGCGCGTGTACTGAAGATTGAGCGTGGCCTGTTCCAGCGCAGCTTTTTTCTGCTGGGCTTGCGCCAGGCCCGACTGAGCGCGAGACCGTGCCACGGAAAGCTGTTGAGGCGCAGTCTCGGCCGTGCGCAAATTGGCCTCGGCCTGCTCGCGTTTGCTTTGTGCCTGCGCGACCATCTGCTCGGCGGCGTTCGCGGAGGCCCTCGCAGCGGCGACTCCAGCCGCACTCGATCGGGCCGCCGCCACCGCCTGGTCATACTGCTGGTGCGATATCTCCTGTTTATCGACTAGCTGCTTGTATCGCCCAACATCGTTTTGCGCCTTGATGTCATTGGCGATGGCCTGCTCCAGCTGAGCCCGGGCTGCGTCCAGTTGCTGGCGCGCCACGGAAACTCCCGCCCTTCCGCCTTCTACCTCAGCCTGTGACGCAGACAACTGGCTGCCCGTGTTTATTGAAGTGATCGGAACATCGACCTGCATCGATTGGGCCGTGGCCAGCGCATCCTGGTACGCCGCCTGGGCAACGGCCACCGCCACCTGATAATCCTTGGGATCGATCTCGACCAGCGGTGTGCCGGCCTCCACATATTGATTGTCAGTGACCAGAAGTCTGGTCACGTGTCCAGAGACGCGAGTGCTGATCGCGTTCAGGTGTCCATCGATCTGTGCGTCATCGGTGGATTCGTAACTGCCCAGGTATCGCCAGAGGAAAAAGCCCGCCACCAGCAATACGATCCCGCATACGATCAGGGCCAGGCGAAACCGCGGATTGCGGGAAGCGTGCTGCCAGCGCAAGTCTCGATCCGAAGCGGGCAGCGGAGGGTGTTCACGGGTTGCAACTTCAGGCGTGTCGTGCACGGTGGATTGTGTGCTGGTTTCCATATTACTTGCTCTTCAGATATTGCCTTACGCCCTGTTCAGCGTATCCCAGGGCTCGCACCAACTCAATCTTGGCGATGTTGTGAGCGTAAAGGCTGGAAATATAACTTTCATTCGCGAAAGCCACGGTCTGCTGAGCCTGGACGACTTCCAGATTATCGGTCACGCCGGCTGAAAATCGATCGCGGGCCTGGTTCAATGTTTGTTCCGCCAGATCAACGGAACTCTTGGCGACTTCCACCTGTTCATCCGCGGCGTTGATGTCGAGTAGCGCGGTGCGAACCTCATATTCAATCTGGCCCCGCAGGTTCTCCAGTTGGGCGCGCGCCTGGCGCAACGTGGCTTCCGCCTGCAGCACGTCGGCGTGGGCCTTGCCGCCCTGAAAAATGGGAATGTTCACCTGTGCAGACAGGGTGTAAGTGTCGTGCGAATTGGCGAAATTGAAGCCCAGGTCGCCGAAGCCGGCGTCCACGCCGACGGTGGGATAGTGCTCCGCGGTGGCCCCTTTGCGATAATGTTCGGCTGCCCGGACCTGCTGGATGGCCGCCAGATAATCGGAGCGCGAAGCGTACGCCCGCTGCAGGCTTTCCTCGATTCCGGCGGTGGGCAGGCGATCGTAGGGGGCCTTGTCGGTGAGAGCGATTTCCTGTCCCGTAGGCAATCCGATGGCGCGCACCAGCGCCAGCTTCTGCTTGGCAAAATCGTTGCGCGCAGAAATCAGCTGCTGCTGCCGGTTCTGAAATTCCACCCGAGAGCGAAGCGTATCGATGGCCGGGCTGAGGCCGGCATTCTGCTGGTCGGTGGCTTTGCTAAAGAGCGCCTGCGCGGTTTGCATTTGTGCGTCGGCGGTCTCTTGCCGCGCCGCTCCTGAAAGGGCCTGCAGGTAAGCATTTCCAATCGCCAGCACTACCAGGTCGCGAGCGTCCTTGTAGCTGTATTGCGCCGCTCGCTCGTCTTCCACAGCTCCGCGCTCGCGGTTCAGGGCTTTTAGGTTCAGAATCGACTGCGAAAGAAAAATCCGCGCATCGGAAAAGGCATAGGGCCCGACGATGGTGGGAAATCCAGGAAACCGAAGACCTTCCGCCGCCAGATTCTGCTGCGCCACGGTTTCGCTGATGCTGGCGTGCACATTGGGGAGCAGCTCGCTGAGTTCTTTCCACTTGCGTCCCCGCGCCGCCAGAGAGTTGTAACTCTGCAGCAGGATTCCCAGGTTGTTCTTCAAGCCCAGGTCTATGGCCTCCTGAAACCCAAGCGAAACAACTTCCGGCTTGACCGTCCCCTGGGGAACGCTGCCGCTGAACGGACTCTGGTCGTACGTGACCCGAATGCTGGGTGCGGGGGCTGCGTCGTCTTCGGCGCCGGAATAGCTGGTGTTGGCCTGTCCCAATGCGTGTTTAGGGGACAACGCGAACAAACAGAGAATTGCGGCCGTGGAAGCGAGTCTCTTCGCTAACGAACTGTCAGGGATGAGTTCTGCCATATCGAACAGGATGACCCTAAGCGGGACAATAAGTTATCTTGATTCCCGGTGCCGCATTATAGATGCAAACCATTGTAGGCAGGGGTTGGTTCCCGCCTCCCAATCCGATTCGGCTCGTTCCGCAGCCCCAGATCCGTTTACAAAACTTTTCACTTACAGCCGGGCACGCCATTGCATCTAAAGCAAATATCGGTTTTGGAGGGTCATTTGAGAAAGCTAAGTTTTATTGCCTTGCTGGTATTTCCGTTCCTGATGAACAGCGTGCTTCACGGGCAAAATTTCAACGTGGGTTTCGGTGTAGGGACACTGATCGCGCCCTCTGCGTCGAGTGCCACCGGAGATCATGCCCCCGTGTCGTTAACCGGCGGAGCCTATCCGGCTTTCAGCGCGGCCCTGCTTTTGAAGCATCAGTTCGGTGTGAGCGGCGAACTCTCCTGGAGGGCCAGCCGAAACCTCTACGCCGGATTCCAGCCCTACCGCCCCCTGCTGTATGACTTCAACGGCATTTACTCTCCCAAGCTGGGGAAACGCGCCGCGGCGGAACTCATGGCGGGAATCGGGTGGGAAAGTCTGCGTTTCTATCAGGGCTTTACGAGTTGTGGCGCCATTAGCTGTACTGACTTTGTCAGCAGTAATCACTTCATGGGTCACTTCGGCGCCGGCATACGCTACTACTTTTATGGCCATTTTTTCGTTCGCCCGGAAGCCCATCTTTATTTGATCAACAATAATCAGGAGTTCAGCTCTCCGCGCGCGACACGCTTCGGAGTGTCGTTAGGCTACACCTTCGCTCCGGGCTTCTGAACCCGGGTGCTTGAGTGGGCGGCATGGAGTGAGCTTGTTCGGAGTGGGGTTGCATGAAAAAGCCCGTCCTCGCCGGCCTGATCGCCTTTCATAAGGTGATCCCACAGGTGTCCATTCTCGATATAAGATAACTTCAAATCTTTCGACAGGATGGATTCATGCCTTCTGCCCCTCTCACACCCGATCAGGCCAAATTCGTTTTGAGTTTGGCTTTGCCCACGCTCAGGAATGAGCACCAGACCACGCTGCGAGTGATCGAAGCCATTCCGCCCGGCCGGGGTGACTACCGTCCCGACGCGGTCTCCAAGAGTGCCCTGGAACTGGCCTGGCATATTGTGGCATCGGAGAAGCGGTTTCTGGCTGGAATACCGGTGGGCGCGTTTGATTTCACCCCGATTCCGAGGCCAGAGTCGGCCGCAGACGCCGCCGGGATCGTCCGCTGGTCGTCCGAGACTTTTGCCGCCAGTCTGCAGGCCCTCGAGAGTGCCAGCGGTGAGGCCCTGGCCAGGATGGTTGACTTCCGCGGCATGTTCCAGCTTCCCGCCGTCGGTTTTTTGCAGCTCGCCCAGAACCACAGCATCCATCATCGCGGACAACTTTCGATGTATCTCCGTCCCATGGGAGCCAAAGTGCCGGCAATCTATGGCGAGAGCTACGACACAACACAAGCCCGCCTGGCGAAAGAAGGCAAAGCCAGCTAAATCATCCATCACCGGCCCGGGTAGCGTCCTAATTAGTGCGTTGCTGGCAGTTTTGGCGGAGCGTTGTCGGGAGATGTGAATAATCCGCCCTCAAACGGATAGGTCGACCCCTCCCCCGGCTTTCATTGACTGCTACATTCACAACAAGTAACATCGTGCGCCAGTGATCGGGCGCACCATTTCGCACTACCGAATTATCGAGCAGGTCGGTGGCGGTGGAATGGGTGTGGTGTACAAAGCTGAAGACACCCGCCTGCATCGCTTCGTCGCTCTGAAGTTCCTTCCCGATGACGTCGCTCGCGATCCTCAGTCGCTGGCGCGTTTCCAGCGTGAGGCCCAGGCTGCCTCTGCCCTGAACCATCCCAATATCTGCACCATCTATGACATCGGCGAGCAGGAGGGGCAGGCCTTCATCGCCATGGAGTATCTGGACGGTACCACCCTCAAGCACAGGGTCGAGGGCCGCCCGCTCAAGATAGAAGAGTTACTGGTGCTGGGTATCCAGATCGCGGATGCTCTTGACGCCGCTCACTCCAGCGGCATTGTGCACCGCGACATCAAGCCGGCAAACGTCTTTGTCACCCAGCGCGGGCAAATCAAGATTCTGGATTTCGGCCTGGCCAAACTGACTCCACAGGGGACCCGCGCCGTGGACGCCTCCGAAGGAACGCGGTCGGCCATCGGCGTAGATCAGCTCACTACGCCGGGGACCGCGATGGGAACGATCTCCTACATGTCGCCCGAGCAGGCGCGCGGTGAGGCGCTCGATCATCGCACCGATCTGTTCTCGTTCGGCGTCATGATGTATGAAATGGCAACCGGCAGGCAGCCATTTTCGGGAACGACCTCCGCAGTCATCTTTGAGGCGATCCTGAATAAAGTGCCGCCATCCCCGGTGCAGTTGAATCCGGGATTGCCCCCGCAGCTGGAAATTATCCTTAACAAGGCTTTGGAAAAAGACCGGGAGCTGCGCTGCCAGAGTGCAGCCGAAGTGCGCGCCGATCTGAAGCGCTTGAAACGGGATACCGATTCCTCGCGCGCCGGGGTCAGCGAAGCGCCGGCGCCCGGCATGTCGCGGAGCGCATCCTTAAGCGGCGAAAGATCGAACCTGCGAAGCACTCCGGACCGGCCCCAAAGTCGCGGCCCTCTGTTCGCCATCGCCGGCCTTGCTGCGTTGATCGCGCTGGCGGCTGGGCTGTTGCTGGGCAAGCGGCTGTGGGGATCCGCCGACGCGAGTGCTCCGCTGTATCACGAAATTACTTTCCGCCGCGGCGAGGTTCGCTCGGCGCGCTTCGCGCCCGACGGGCAAACAATTCTGTACAGCGCATCCTGGCAGGGAAACCCAGTGGAGATCTTCTCGGCGCGCCAGGGCACGGTCGAATCGCGTTCTCTTGGATTGGGCCGCGCTGAGCTTCTGGGAGTTTCGTCAACCGGTGAAATGGCGCTCTCCCTGGGCAGCCACCCCGTCGGCACATGGGTCAACGTGGGCACCCTGGCGCGTGCGCCACTGGCGGGAGGCGCGCCCCGCCCGGTCCTCGAGGATGTCGAGTCCGCGGACTGGTCTCCCGACGGAACCAGCCTGGCGGTGGTACGCAATGTGAATGGACGGGAACGCCTGGAATTTCCCATCGGCAAAGTCCTGTACGAAACCAGCGGCGGCTGGATAAGCTATCCGCGAGTTTCGCCCAAGGGCGATTACGTGGCGTTCATTGACCACTCCAACCAGGGCGACGACGGCGGCTCCGTGGCCGTGGTCGATCTCTCCGGAAACAAGAAAAAACTGACGCGCGATTGGTACGGCACGGGCGGGCTGGCCTGGTCGGCGAACGGACAGGAGGTCTGGTTCACCGCCAGCGAACTGGGCGTGGATCACTATCTGTCCGCGGTCAGCCTGGCGGGAAAAGAAAGGCTGGTGGCGCGCATCCCCGGCACCCTGGTGGTGTTCGATATCTGGCATGACGGCAGAGTGCTATTGGCCCGTGTCGGCCGGCGGCGCGAAGTCATGGCTTTGCAGGAAGGCCAAGTCAAAGAGCGAGACCTGTCGTGGCTCGACTATTCCTATCCCGCGGATCTTTCCGCGGACGGCAAAATCGTTCTTTTCGATGAAGAAGGAGTTGGAGGCGGAGTGCAGTACGGCGATTCAAAAGAGCTGACCTACGCGGTGTACATCCGCAGTACGGACGGCTCGCCGGCCATTCGACTGGGCGAAGGCGTGGCCGATGCGCTCTCTCCCGACCAGAAGTGGGTGATCGTGCAGTCTCCGGGCTCGCCCGAGCAACTCCGGTTGCTGCCGACCGGAGCTGGCGAAACCCAGCCGCTCACCAACGATTCGATCAACCACCAGTGGGCGCGCTGGTTCCCGGACGGCAAACGCTTTGTGTTCTCGGGCAACGAACCCGGGCGCGGAGTGCGGCTCTATACCCAAAATCTTTCCGGAGGAACGCCGAAAGCGATTTCCCCGGAAGGAGTGGATGCAACCGCGTTTGCGATTTCGCCGGACGGCCAGCAGGTCGTCGGCATTGGTCCCGATGAAAAGGGATACTCCTACCCCGCCGTGGGAGGCGACGCTCGCATTGTGAACGGCATGGAAGCGGGAGACATTCCCATCATCTGGAACCTGGATGGCCGATCCATCTTTCTTTATCGCACCGGCGAAGTGCCGGCCAAGATTTACCAGTTGGACCTGGCGACGGGAAAGAAAACGATCCGAAAAGAGATTGTCCCGGTGGATACCACGGGCGTTTCCACCATCGGACCAATCCAGGTGACGCCTGACGGCAAGACTTTCGTCTATGGCTTCCACCGCACCCTCGGCGATCTGTATCTGGTGGAAGGCCTGAAGTAAATTCTCGTCCGTGTGCGCCGCTTCGGTCAACCCAGACAATTTGTTGCCGTGGTCCCGTGAGCGCGTAGAGCAGTACGCCTGTGCCGGAGAACGGTTCTATGAGGAACGTAAAAAACGGCGGATGCCGAAGTCATAGACGCCGGCTCCAATCAATCCTCCCAGCAGCGGCGCCAGAATTGGCACCCACCAAATGCGGTTTCCGTCGGTAATGCCGTTATTGCGAAAACCGGCGACTACCGTGAACAGCCGGGGGCCGAAGTCACGCGCTGGATTGATCGCGTATCCGTGCATTCCCCCAAAGCTCATGCCGATAGCGACCACCACCAACCCGATCATCAATGGCGCCATATTGGCGCCGGGAGGCATGTTGAGTTCATCCGTGATGGCAAAAATAAACAGAAGCAGCAGCGCTGTGCCGATGACCTGGTCGAGAAATCCAGCCTGCAGGAATTGAGGAAACGCCGGGAAGGTTGTGAAAACGCCCGCCGTTTTTTCCAGTTGTGGATCCACCTGGTGGAACGCGGGCAGATAGTTTTTGTAAACCAGCGCGGCGGCGACGAAGGCTCCGGCTACTTGTGCGATCGAGTAAGGCAATACTTTCTTCCAGGGGAATCCTCTGAAGACCGCCAGCGCCAGGGTCACCGCGGGATTCAAATGCGCCCCGGAGACTTTTCCTGCGACGTAAATTCCCATGGTCACCGCAAGTCCCCAGCCCAGGGTGATGTTGGTGAAGCCGCCGTGAACCAGTTCGCCCGGTGTCTGGGACGGAAACAAGACAACCATTGCGACCACGCCGGTTCCCAGCATGATCAGCACGAAGGTTCCGAGGAATTCGGCAGTCAACTCCGCCAGCAGCGAGAACTTGGGATTCATCAAGGCGCTCCTGTCATTGACCCATGGGTGGAAAGCTCGCGAGGTAGTCTAGCAATGAATGGTTATCGTGACAGGGGGAAAATGCGGCGAAGTCTGGGCGGGTCTTAATTTCACTCCCCAGGTTTCTTTGCGTCCTTTGCGCCTTTGCGGTTAAGACTTTGATCTCCGCAGCCATCTGAAAGGACGCAGAGTCGAACGGCTACGCGCCGGCCCGGGCGGGAGCGCGCTTTCGACGCATCCTCATGCGGTCAAGAGTGACCAGCGTGCTGACCCACAGCGTCGCCGTGAGATATCCAGCGATCACGTCGCTGGGATAGTGCACACCCAAGTAAATTCGCGAAAGGCCGATGGCTGCCACCAGAAGAGCTGCCACGGTCCAGGTCAGAACCCGTCCCACCCGGGACCGCGTGCGTCCCGCCAGCAAGCCTGCGAGCACTCCGTAGAAGCAGAATGAAAACAAAGAGTGTCCGCTGGGGAAACTGTAGGTGTGCGGCACAGCGACGAAAAATGGAACCGGACGAGGGCGATGAAAGGCATATTTCAGGCTTAAATCCAGCACCAGAGCGCCCAGGATGGTGACGACCAGCCACAGGGCCGCGCGCAGCCAGCGAAAGCGAAGAAACACGATCAGCGCGGTCAAGGCGGCCACGACCAGACCGTCCCCGCCGACGAAGGAGAACGCAATCATCACCCTGGTGAGCCCCGGTGAGGCGTAGTTATGAATCCGGGTTCTCACCGCAAGATCGAAAGCCATAGTTTGTTCGTGGGAAACACTCTCTGCAATCCATGCGAACAGGAAGAGCGAAAGCACGGCGACACCAAGGCTGATCAGAGTTGCGGTTTCAAGCACGGCGGCCGACTTGGGCGCAGTCTCCAGCTCAGGAAGACGGGATTGACCGGCCTTCGTCACTTCTGCCTCCGTCCATGGCTGCCCGCGGCCGGTGGCACGTACCCGTCGATCAGGCTGCAGAGTTTGTCGAGCAGCGCCCCGTTCCCCTGGCGCGTGTACTTCTTCAACCGTTCACGATAGCCGGGCAGATTGTAGAGAAACGACTCGATGCGCTCCTTGTTCAGTTCGTCCCAATACGTGCCGTAGCCCATCTTGTCGAGCCAGTAGGCGTTGAAGATCTGTTCAAACTGATGTTCGATTGGAATCGCCAGGTAGGGCTTTCCCAGATGAAGGGCCTCGGTCAGAAGAGAAAATCCGGCATTGGCGATCACGGCCTTGGCGCCCACCAGATCTTCCAGAAACTTGTCCATGCTGGGCTTTCGATAAAGGACGTTGCCCATTTCGCCTTCCCGCCCGAAGCCGTAAGCAACAAATGAGCCGCGCACCGATCCCAAAAGCCTGCCCAGGGCCGGTACCGGGGAAGTCACATAGACCAATACCCGGTCGCCGGCCGCCGGTGCGGCTGCGATCACTTGCTCGCGCAGGATCGGCGGAAACAGGAAAGTTCGGGGACGATTCACCCGCGCCTCGAAGAACGAGGTTACCAGGTACGCGTCCGCTCGCGGAGTCATGACCCGCGTCACCAGCTTGGTCACCGCGGCGTCCCGCCGGTACTTCCTAGGATAGGAAACGTCGGTGTTGGTGATGCAGTGCTGGTTATCGATCGAGATTACAGGCAGGCTTTGGTGATGGCCCACGTGGCAGGTGAGCGGCTCGAAATCGGTAATCACCAGCTGAATCTTCCACCGGTCAACCAGTCCGGACAGGAGCGCAACGCTCTTGGCCCGCTGCCTCACGGACAGCAGATTCCGCGTCAGGGTACGCCCGTACCGGACCTGATTGTTCACATACTCCAGTCGCAAGCCGGCGATTTCCGTCACTTCAAAGTTTTCCCGCAAATTGCGCAAGCCGCGATCGAAGGAAGCGACGTGAACCGTATGTCCTTTGGCTGCCAGGTGTGTGATCACTTCCTGGGCCCGTGTGGAATGGCCCGAACCTTCGCCGTTGACGCCGTAGAGAATGTTAGCCATCGGATGCCGAGTATAGCCCGCGGCCGGGAAGGAATCAGCTGGGGCTATAGCCGTGATCTATCGGGAAGAAAGGGAAGGAACGTTGGGGTGGGAGACGGGGATTGAACCCGCAACGTCCGGAGCCACAGTCCGGTGCTCTACCAATTGAGCTACTCCCACCGTTACACAAGCGATTATAGCAATTGGGGTGAGAGCTGTCAGAAGTGCGGGCGAGAAGTTGTGCAGACAAAAACGCTAGTGGCGGCCGACGCCAACGTACTCGAATCCCATGGCGCGCAAACGCACCGAGTCGAGAAGATTTTTTGTGTCTACGATGACAGGCCGTTTCAGCAGGTGCTTGATGCGGTCAAAATCGAGGCCGCGAAACTCCGGCCAGCCGGTGCCGACCACCAGGGCATCCATGCCCTCGCACGCCGCATAGGGTGTCTCGCAATAGTGGACCGTGCCGTTCAGTTCCATGCGCGCTTCCGGAATGGCTACGGGATCGTAGGCGCGAACACGTGCGCCTCGCGCTACCAGATTCTGCGCCAGCCGCAGCGAGGAAGAACCCGCGACCGAGTTGGTGTTCGGCTTGAATGCAAGGCCGAGAATTCCTACGTCTTTGTTCTGCACCGACTTCACCATGGTGGATATCTTGTCGACGATGCGATCCGCCAGGCTGAAATTAACCTCGCGCGCCGCGCTCAATACTTTGAGCGATACCCCATTGCCGCGAGCCAACTCGGCCAGGGATTCCATATCTGACTCGGCAAAGAGGCCGCCCATGCCGGCTCCCGGCTGCAGGCAGCGCGGCGCTATTTTCTTGTCGAGCCCTAGCGCCATGGCCAGGCTTACCGCGTCCGCGTTGACCTTCTCGCACAAGTTCGAAAGTTCATTGATGAACGAAATCTTGGTTGCGACAAAGGCTGTCGCCGATTCCCTCACCAGTTCGGCGGTTTCGTGATTGGTGACAATCACCGGGACGCCCCTCATCACCAGGGGATGCAGAATCTGTTTCAGCGCCATCACCGCATCGTTCGACGACGTGCCCAGAATAATCCGGTCCGGCCAGTTGAAATCTTCCACCGCGCAACCCGGAGTCAGAAATACCGGTTGCGACACGATGGTTGCCTTCAGCCCCGCGTCCTTCAATCGCTTTTCAACATTGGTGGCGGTTCCTACGGACACCGGGGTCACGATCGAAAGAATGGGAGGCTTGGGAGCCAGGCGCGCGATTCGAACCGCCAGATCGGCAAGATGCTGGGGTGTGTCTTCCGAAAGAAAAATCACCTGCGCCTTGCGAGCGAAGGACTCCATGTCGGTCGAATACGCCAAACGGCCGGAGCGCACGTTACGCTTGATTACCTCGGTAAGGTTTTTCTCGAAAAAGGGCACGTTGCCCTGTGCCATTTCCACCATGCGGGAACTGTCGGGATGGCAGCAGGTTACCGGAGTTCCAAAATCCGCCAGACAGGCCGAAACCAGAGTCCCCAGATAGCCTGACCCGTAAACTCCTGTCTGCATATGCCTCCTGGCGTAAGCTACCCGAAAACCCGCGCGGGCAGCGGCTTTACGCAGCAACCCAACATCTTATGTACGCCCCGCAGGCAAGCTTGGCAATAGACGGGAAGGCCATGTACTTCAGAGGGAGATTGGGGCCGTCAGGCGTTCCGGTTCGGCCCTTCGAAGTCAGAAAAAATCGGCCACGGATTTTAGGGCTTTCCACGGATCGATTTTTCGCTGCGTTGCGGTATCCGTGGAAATCCGAGAAACGTGTGGCTGGGTCGAAGTCCGAGGTTATGAGACCAGTTGACCGCCCAGCGGGACGCCCGCAAGATCCACCCAGCAATGCTGATCGTCTTCACGGACGAAGGTCAGCTGGCTCACCGGAATGCCTCGGCTGCCGTCAAAGTGGGCCCAGCGTTCGCGGGCCACGCGATAAGCCTGCTCCGCCTGGGCCTCGTCGCTCATCTTCACGATCGTGAGGTGCGGCATGTATGGCCACTCTTCTTCCGCAGCCAGAGCTTTGGTGTTGAGTTGGTCGTGAAGCTCGCGCATGCGGTAGGAAGCTTCAGCCACGCGTATAAAAACCGTAGGCGTGCGCGGGACGAAAGTTTCAACATCGCCCAGCGTGACTTCGAATGGCGCCACCTGATTGCACAATTCTTCCAGGGTCGCGACCGCCGATTGCTCTGTGCCGCGGAGTAGGCGAGGCGGAAGGACGGTCAGATGGGCTGCGAGATGAGGGAGTTCGGGATGCAGCTGGCGGCGGAGTCGTTCGACAAATTCCCCTACAGGATTTCTTACGTAGGCCACCAGGGCATAACGCGGAGTCAGCATGATCCAGCGCGAATTATACGCCGTGTGCGTAAACGGCGTAACACTCGGCAGGACATTCTCAACGGTTTGCGACTGCCCTGGTTCGACCATCTGACGATGGGTCAGCTCCGCCCCGTGTCCGCAACGTCGAATACGTGGCCGAATGGTGGAACCAGCGCCTGCCCCTCGATCAGTAATCTCCTGATTTCAACATCACAGGCCTTTCGGCTAAGATTCTGATTCATCGTCTTGCCGCAACCGCAGCAGAGGATGGCGTGGGCGGCGCGAAATCCCGCAGAAGGAATCTGATGAGCATCCTGGACCGCAATAATGTAAAAGTCTTCGGGTCTGGGACGGTGCCGATGGTGTTCTGCCATGGCTACGGCTGCGACCAGAACATGTGGCGCCTGATTACACCCGCGTTTGAACAGCACTACAAGATCGTGTTGTTTGACCAGGTGGGATTTGGCAAATCTGACCTCAGCGCTTTTCAGCCCGGAAAATATTCCTCCTTGAACGATTATGCCCGGGACGTACTAGAGATCTGCCACGAACTGGGCTTGCAAAATGCCATTTTCGTAGGCCACTCGGTGGGCGCGATGATTGGGGTTTTGGCGGCGATACAGGAACCGAGTCTGTTTAGTAAACTTGTCCTCATCGGACCCTCGCCCTGTTATATCAACGACGGCGACTACATTGGAGGATTCACGCGGATTGATATTGACGGGTTGATGGAATCTCTCGACTCGAATCACCTGGGCTGGTCGCATGCGATGGCGCCGGTCATCATGGGAAATCCTGAACGGCCGGAGCTGGCCGAGGAACTCGCCAACAGCTTTTGCCGCACCGATCCGGAAATCGCAAAACATTTCGCCCGAGTGACTTTCCTGGCGGACAATCGGGCTGATCTTCCGAGCCTGATGGTTCCTTCCCTGATCCTGCAATGCAGCCAGGATGCGATCGCCCCAGCCGAAGTTGGAGATTACGTGCAACGGCATCTGGCAAACAGTTCCCTGGTCTTACTGAAAGCCACCGGCCACTGTCCGCAACTAAGCGCTCCTGAGGAAACGGTAGCGGCGATGATTGAGGGCTTGAGAAACCCGTTGAGCGTCGGCTAGGCATGGCTCTGGATAATCAAATCCTGCGTCAGGTCGTTCTCGAACTCTCCGAGATCGCGCCCTGCGGTTTTCTCAGCACGCTCAACGACGGCACCATCGTTCGAGCCAACCAGATGTTTCTGGACTGGACGGGTTATTCCGAGGAAGAACTTCTTTCCTCCATGCGATTTCAGGACTTGCTTCCGCCGGCTGGCAAGATCTTCTACGAGACTCAATTTGCCCCGCTGCTACAGCTCCAGGGCGTGGTTAAGGAAGTCGCCTTCGATCTGGTCTGCAGGCATCGTGAACCGCTTCCCACGCTGATGAACTCGGTTCTGCATAAGTCGGAGGACTCCGGCCCAGTCCTGATCCACAGTGCCTTCTTTGACGCCACCGATCGAAGGAAATACGAGCAGAATCTGCTGCGCACCCGCAAAAAACTTGAGCAGGAAGCGTCTCTGCGCACGGCAGAACTCGAAAAGGAGATACAGGAGCGCAAGCGAATCGAAGACGACCTGCGGGAACTTACCGGCAGGCTGTTGCGGTTGAGAGATGAAGAACAACGGCGCCTGGCACGCGAGTTGCACGACAGTGTCGGCCAGCTCCTGGTCGCGCTGAGCATGAATCAATCGCGCATGCTGAAAGATCCTCAGGTGACTCCGGAGATAGAGGAATTAGTCAAACAGAATGCGCACTTCGTCTCTCTGCTGACTGCCGAAGTTCGCACGATTTCGCATCTTCTTCATCCGCCTCTGCTCGATGAAGTTGGGTTGAGGTCTGCCCTGCTTGGCTTCATTGAGGGATTCAGAAACCGCAGCAAGGTGGCTGTAGAGTTGGAAATGTCCGACGATTTGCCCCGGCTTGAGACCGATATCGAAACTGCTTTGTTCCGCATTGTCCAGGAATGCCTGACCAACATCTACCGCCACTCAGGCAGCCGGTCAGCCACCGTCACGATCGTTTGCGGAGCATCGGAAATCAGGCTGGAAGTCAGAGACTTTGGAACCGGCACAGCGACGGGCGCGATGGAGCACTTAAAGTCTGGAGTGGGCCTGCGCGGTATGCATGAAAGAGTGCGCCAGCTTCGAGGCACCATCGAAATCACTTCCGCCGACCCTGGCATCAGAGTGATCGTTGTGCTTCCACTCGAGGGCCGGCGTTAGCGTTCGGTGAGCCGGGACTGCACGAATCGTGAAGTGCCCGGGCGCGCCGGCTGGACGTTTTCTTGTCGAATGCTTGCCGTGAACAGTACGCCTGCCTTAGACTCGGAGTCAGGTTGAAACGAGCTGCAAGTCGTTGACAGTCGGGGCGTAGCGCAGCCTGGTAGCGCACCTGCCTTGGGCGCAGGGGGTCGTAGGTTCAAATCCTATCGCCCCGACCAATACAAAACAAAGAGACTAGTCTTCACTTCCAACAGCGGGGGAGTATAAGGGGAGTCAATTTACACAAGGCTTTTCGACAAAGTCCTAGCCCTGAAGGCAGCTATTGTAATGCGCATTCCGCGCCGTATAGATAACGTCATACCCGCCGCCCCGCCGGATCAGTGAGCAATATTGACCAGACTAAAAGGTATGTTGGTGCGCAAATGGAGGCGTGTCTCTATAGTTGACCCAACCTGATGGGAGTTTAGGTGCAACGTGACCGAAGCTACTGAAAGCCAGAATGACCACGAGCGCGGCAGTTCCATCCCAGAAGAGCAGACTTCTCTGGAATCCATCCTCTGCACGGAGGAATTGCGTAAACGCCCAGCGCGTGCGCCCGACTACCAAAAAGAAAACGGCGCTCTCGTTGCATTATCCAGAGCGCTTGCCGACTCGCCCTGTACCGTCCTTCAGACGCTCGCTGAAACGATACTTGAGGTTTGTCAGAGCGGCTCAGCTGGCATCAGCTTACTGACTAAAGATGGCGGCAAACGTTTCTATTGGCCCGCCATAGCGGGCGAGTGGAAAGCTCACATCGGCGGCGGAACGCCTCGCGACTTCGGTCCTTGCGGTGACGTGCTGGATCGCAACACCACTTTGCTATTCAGCCACGTCGAACGGCGTTACACATACTTCCAACCAGTCACACCTCTGGTCGAAGAGGCTTTGTTGGTTCCTTTTTACGTCGAAGGCAAAGCAGTCGGTACGATCTGGGCGGTATCCCACGATGCCCAGCGCAAGTTCGACGCAGAAGATGAGCGGCTGATGACTTCACTGGGGAAATTTGCCTCCTCTGCATACCAGATTCTGGTATCGCTTAATGCCCTGAACTATGCGATGGCCGCGCGCAACACGGCGGAAGTGGAACTGCGGTTGAGCAATGCCAAGCTCGAAGACTTGATCGAGATGCGCACTGGAGCGTTGCGGCAGCTCACGATCAAACTGCTTCAATCTCAAGATGAGGAACGACGAAGATTTGCGCGCAATCTTCACGACAGCATCGGCCAACACCTGACCGGGTTGAAGATAAATCTGGATCGAATGAATGCGATCGGACAACACGCCGCAGGACCGGAGCTTCTTTCTGAATGCGTGCGGACGGTTGAAGAATGCCTGAAAGAGACTCGAACAATCTCCTATTTGCTGCATCCACCTTTGCTCGATGAAGCTGGGTTTGAGTCTGCCGCTCGGTGGTACGTTGATGGGTTTGCTAAGCGCGATGGGATTCAGGCAAAGCTAAACTTTCCTGCGAAAATGGAACGACTACCACGGTCTGTCGAACTCGCACTTTTCCGCATCCTCCAAGAAAGCCTGACTAACGTGCATCGCCATTCCGGAAGCACGACGGTTGAAATTAACGTCGAAGTCCAAGGCGACGCAGTAACACTGGATGTGAAGGACGCTGGTCGAGGCATCCCAAGGCACGTCTTGAATCGTTTTCTTGAGACAGGGACTGCTGGTATCGGCCTCGCAGGAATGCGGGAGCGTGTCGCCGATCTGGGTGGCGAATTGCACGTTCGGTCGAATACGACGGGCACCGTGCTCACCGCTATAATCCCCTTGAGAACTGGGCCGTCATCGGCTCTCCAGAGCTTTGTAGCGTAAGAATCCCGGCACCGTTCGCCTTCCGTTCGTCAGGGGTTGTGCTTGTCAGACACCCGACATGCCTTATATCCGAAAAAATAGCGGAGCTGCGCTCCGCTGGGCGGATGAGGGCATCCGCCGCTCCGCCGCTCCGTGGTTCGTGGCGATCACTGCCGTGAAGCGGCATCGAGGCTCAAGTTCAATTCCATGGCATTGATCCGCGGCTCGCCGAAGAACCCCCATTGTCTGCCTTGAGTATGTTGGGCGATGAGGGTTCGGACGGCTTGCTGGCTGAGGCCTCGAGCTTTGGCGATTCGTGGCACCTGGAAATCTGCCGAGGCCGGCGTGATGTCGGGATCGAGTCCCGACGCCGAAGTCGTGACCATATCGACAGGGACGGGCGTGCCGGGATTCTCCGCCTGGGCGCTGGCCACGTCAGCATTCACGCGATCGATGAGCTTCTGACTGGTGGGTCCGAAATTCGTTCCTCCTGAACTGGTGGCGTCGTAACCATTGCCGGCGGCGGAGGCGCGAGGATGAAAATATCCCGGGCCCACGAAAGGTTGAGCAATGATGCGCGAGGCCACGACCGTCCCATTGCGCTGGATCAGCTGTCCGTTGGCTTTGTCGCGAAAGAAGATCTGCGCCAGAGCGGTCACGACCAGGGGATAAACCAGGCCCAGCAGCACGGTGGTGACGACCGTCATCAGTACCGAAATCAAAAGATTCTTTTTCATGGCGTTTCGCTTTTTAGTTCGTTGACTCTTTTCATTACGCTGGTTTCTGTTGTCGGGATTCCTCAGGCCATCCCGATGCGGGTGATGACCATATCAATCAGCTTGATGCCAATGAACGGAACGATAATTCCGCCCAGGCCGTAGACCAGAAGATTGTTGCGCAGAAGCGCCGCCGCGCCCATGGCGCGATACTTCACGCCCCGCAGCGCCAACGGGATCAGAGCCACAATAATCAGCGCATTGAAAATTACCGCCGACAAGATCGCCGATCCCGGCGTTTTCAGATGCATGATATTCAGCGCATTGAGCACCGGAAACGTCCCGGCGAACATGGCGGGAATAATGGCGAAGTACTTGGCCACGTCATTGGCGATGGAGAATGTGGTAAGGGCGCCGCGCGTCATCAGCAACTGCTTGCCGATTTCGACGATCTCGATCAGTTTGGTGGGATTCGAATCCAGGTCCACCATGTTTCCCGCTTCCTTCGCCGCTTGCGTGCCGGTGTTCATCGCTACCCCAACGTCGGCCTGGGCCAGGGCGGGAGCGTCGTTGGTACCATCTCCGGTCATGGCGACCAGCTTTCCGTCCGCCTGTTCCCGGCGGATCAAGTCCATCTTCTCTTTCGGAGTGGCCTGGGCGAGAAAGTCATCGACTCCGGCCTCGCGGGCAATGGCTGCGGCCGTGAGCGGGTTGTCGCCAGTGATCATGACGGTGCGAATGCCCATCGACCGAAGTTGGCTGAAGCGTTCCTTGATGCCGCCTTTTACGATGTCCTTGAGATAGATCACACCCAGCGCATGCTTGTTCTCGGAGACCACCAGAGGGGTGCCGCCGGAACGCGCGATCTGCTCCACCGTCGCCTGCACTTCCTTGGGCAGCCCGTTGCCGTTGCCGTTCGTCGCGGAAATATATTTTGCGATCGCGTCAGATGCGCCCTTGCGAATTTCGCGCCCGTTGAGATTCACTCCCGACATTCGGGTTTGCGCGGTGAAGGGGACGAAATGTGCTTCATGCTCGGCCAGGTCGCGGCCCCGGAGCCCGTATCGTTCCTTGGCGAGAACGACGATCGAACGGCCCTCCGGAGTTTCATCCGGAAGGGAAGACAACTGTGCCGCATCGGCGAGTTGAGCTTCCGTGACACCGGGTGCGCAGACGAACTCTGCCGCCTGGCGATTCCCCAGTGTGATGGTGCCGGTTTTATCCAGCAGTAGAGTGTTGACGTCACCCGCTGCCTCGACCGCGCGCCCCGACATGGCCAGTACGTTGTGCTGCACCAGACGGTCCATGCCGGCAATTCCGATTGCGGAGAGCAGGCCACCGATGGTGGTTGGAATCAGGCAGACCAGCAGCGACACCAGTACGAAAACGGTCTGCGGCGATCCCGAATAAATTGCGAATGGCTGCAGCGTGACCACTGCCAGCAGAAAGATAATCGTCAAGCCCGCCAAGAGGATGTTGAGGGCGATTTCATTGGGAGTCTTCTGCCGCTCGGCGCCTTCGACCAGCGCAATCATGCGATCGAGAAAGGTCTCTCCCGGATTTGAAGTGATTTTTATCTTGATGTAGTCGGAGAGCACACGCGTGCCGCCCGTTACAGCCGAACGGTCGCCTCCTGCCTCGCGGATCACGGGCGCGGATTCGCCCGTGATCGCGGATTCATCGACCGACGCAACGCCTTCCACAATCTCGCCGTCGCCCGGAATGAATTCTCCGGCCGCCACCGATACCATGTCGCCGGAGCGCAATTTTGAGCTGGCGATCTTCTCGATCTTGCCATCGGGCAGAACCCGGTTAGCGACCGTCTCGGATCTTGCTTTGCGCAGGGCATCCGCCTGGGCCTTGCCGCGGCCCTCGGCCATGGCTTCGGCGAAATTGGCGAACAGTACGGTGAACCACAGCCAGAGCGTGATCTGGAGGTTGAAGCCAAACTGTCCCTGGTGGCGCATCACATCGCGCACCAGCAGGACGGTGGTCAATACGCTGCCGACTTCCACCACGAACATGACGGGGTTGCCCATCATCTTGCGCGGATTCAGTTTCAGCAGTGAGTCCCAGAGCGCGCGTTGCACGATCTTTAAATCCCAAAGCGATCTGCTCTTCTTTTCTGACATAGCTCCTCGGAATACGCTTAGAACGTTTTCCCCGCCTGCATGAGCAGGTGCTCGAGAATGGGCCCCAGGCTCAACGCAGGGAAAAACGTCAATGCACCGACGATGACAATCACGCCCACCAGCAAAATACTGAACAATGGAGTGGTAACAGGGAAGGTGCCGAGTGAAGCCGGAACATATTTTTTCTTCGCCAGATTCCCCGCAATCGCCAGCATGGGGAGAATCATGAAGAAGCGTCCGATCAGCATCGTGGCCGCTCCTGCGATGTTGTACCAGGGCGTATTTCCATTCAGGCCGCCGAAGGCCGAACCGTTGTTTCCAGCCATCGAGGTGAAGGCATAGAGGATCTGTGTAAGCCCGTGCGGACCCGCATTGCTGATGCTGGAAGTCCCAAATCCCTTAACCGTTGAAATGCCGGCAAGCACCAGAATGACGAGTGGAAACACCAGCGTCACCAGCATCGCCATCTTCACGTCGTAGGCTTCGATCTTCTTGCCCAGATATTCCGGTGTGCGGCCGACCATCAGGCCCGCGATGAAGACAGCGAGGATTACGTAAATTAAAATTCCATACAGGCCGGCGCCGACTCCTCCGAAAACGGTTTCACTCAACATGATGTTGGCCAACGGCACCATTCCCCCCAAAGGGGTGAAGGAATCGTGCCAGCTGTTGATGGCGCCGCAACTGGCGTCGGTCGTGACGGTGGCAAAGAGCGTTGAGTCGGCAATGCCGAAGCGCACTTCCTTGCCTTCCATGTTGCCGCCCGATTGCATCAGGCTGGCGCGCTGATCGACTCCCTTGAGCAAGGGGTTTCCCTTTGCTTCCGCCCAGTAGGCGGTGGTCACTCCGGCTACGAACAGAATTGCCATGGCAGCCCAGACAGCCCAACCGTGGCGCTGCGATCCCGTCATCCGCCCAAGGGTGTAGGTGAGCCCCGCAGGAATGACGAAGATGGAAACGATCTGCAGGTAGTTGCTCAACGGCGTGGGATTCTCGAACGGATGTGCGCTGTTGGCGTTGAAGAATCCGCCGCCGTTGGTGCCCAGCATTTTGATAGCCTCCTGGGAGGCAACTGGTCCTTGAGCGATCACCTGATCGGTGACCGTGTCCATCACCGGCTTGCCATCCTGGCCGACCACCGGTTTGCCGTCGGTGACTCTCTGTACCAATTGAGGTTCGACCAGCTTGACCGTGTCGTACGGTTTCAGGTTCTGCACCACGCCCTGCGAAACCAGAATCAACGCATACACAATGCATGCCGGCAGCAGCACCCATAGCGTCGAGCGGGTAAGGTCCACCCAGAAGTTGCCGATGGTATCTTTTTCGCGGCGCGCGATGCCCCGAATGAATGCAATCGCAAGCACCATACCAACCGCGGCTGAGGCGAAGTTATGATAGGCCAGCCCCACCATCTGCGTGAGATAGCTCATGGTGGCTTCGCCGGTATAGTTCTGCCAATTCGTGTTAGTGGTAAATGAGGCTGCCGTGTTGAAGGCAAGATCAGGAGCCAGCGCGGCAAACTTCTGGGGATTCCAGGGCAGGATGTGCTGGGTGCGTTCGATCAAATACAGCACCAGCATGGAAACGCCGCTGAACAGCAGCATGGCGAACGCGTATTCCGTCCACCGCATCTCGTGTTCTTCATCTACCAGGGTCAGGCGGTACACGAGTCGCTCAATGGGACGCAACACCGGATCCATGAACGTGCGTTCGCGGCTGAACACCCGCGCCATGAACACGCCCACCGGCCGGGTTACAGCCAATATCACGGCGAGATATGCGATGATCTGCAGCCAGCCATTTACCGTCATTGAATTAAAACCTCTCTGGTCTGAGCAGCGCGTACAGCAGATAGACCATCAGTCCCGCAGTTACAACCAGCATGATGATGGATTCGGCATCCATGACACTTCACCTCAGCGAATGCGATCGCAGAACTTCACATAGGCGATGGAAATCAGAAAGAAAGCGATTGTTGCGGCAACGAAAATAGCGTCTCGCATGTTTTCTCCTCACCGTTGCTATGCACTTCGGCTTCGAGTGCTGTCGGCGGTTGCGTGGCTCCAGTTGAGCCGGACGGAATAGCGAACCGCGATTGCGATGGGCACGTCAGAAAAAACCTGCTCGCAGGTGCGCGGAGTCCGTCCCGGAGCCGGTGCGACGCTGATGAAAGTTCTGGCGGGCCCAATCCTGCCCTCGGCAACGAATGCGAGCAGCACCTTAACCATGAACCCGGTACTCAGAGCGCACAAGGCCAGCATCGCGTAAATTGCGGGACTCGCGAGAATATGTGATTGAGGCATCGGAACTCCTCGCCCTCAGCGATTCGGCTGAATGACTTCTCATGCTTCATTGGATACGGCAGACCATAAAGTTTGTATAAGAAGTGCATAAATAACTCGTAAAGACTCCATCGGATTGACCCGTCGCGAGTTAACGGGAGAGCGTGCGCGAGCGCCCAGAGCGCGTGCAGACAAAGCTCCAGCATGGGAAAGAAAACCAACGTCAGAGAAAACGGAGGCGCTGGCGTGAAGCGCGCGCCGGTATTAAAAAAATCATTCGCCGGCAGGTTCGAAACGGTACCCGACCCAGGGTTCGGTGATGATGTAGCGTGGCGTTTCCACGGCGTCTATTTTTTTGCGGAGTTGTCCCACCAGCACTCGTAAATGCTCTGGCTGTTCGAGACTATTGGGTCCCCAGATGGCAAGAAGGAGGGTGCGATGCGTGAGCACGCGGCTGGCGTGCCTGGCGAAATAGAGCAAAAGTTCGAATTCCTTCGGAGTCAGACGGACTTCGCTGTCTTTTACCGAAACCCTGAAGGCGTCCGCATCGATCTTGAAATCGCCAATCGCGACCGTACGTTGTGCAGCATCTTCGGTCGGTTGGGTACGCGCCAGGTTGCGCCGGACCCGGGCCAGCAACTCGTCCATGCCAACCGGCTTGGTGACATAGTCGTCGGCACCGGCGTCGAGCGCTTCCACTTTGATCTTCTCTTCGCCTTTCACCGAGAGCACGATGATCGGCAGCGCGGATTCCGCGCGCAGCTTGCGGCACAATTCAATTCCGGTCATGTTCGGCATGGAAATGTCGGTGATCAACAGGTCGGGTAGCCAGTCCCGCGCCGACCACAATCCGGTTTCTCCGTCGTCGGCGGTGCGAACTTCGTAGCCGTTGCCGGTGAGAGCGGTGCGCAGTACGCGCGTGATCTGCGGTTCATCATCCACCACAAGGATGCGTTTCTTGTCGGGCATTTTGTTTTACGAAGATTGCTGGGTGACGATATGGACATCCACCGGAGGCGCGTCCCTTAAAAACTTGTGGATGGCGTTCAAATACAGATAACGCTTCCAGCCTTTAACGGCGGAGTGGCCGAACACGACCTGCGTGATGTGTTTCTCGCGCACAAATCCGGCGACTGCTTTGGCGACCGTCGGCGATTTCAACTTGACCACTTGCGCTCCCATCGCCTCGGCAAAACGAACATTGGACGCGAGCGAGTGCTGGTTGGCATCGTTGTCATCCACGCCGATGTCCACATAAACCACATATAACTCGCCATCGAGTCTCTTTGCCATCCGGGCCGCGCGAGCGATCAGTTGTTGCGCGGCCGGGTTGGAACTGATCGCGACCGCGAATTTTTCCCGGATCCCCAGATTGCGATCGCCGCCTTCCTTGTCGAGGTAGGATTCGAGGCTGCGGTCAACCTCCTGGGCAACTTCCTGCAGCGCCAGTTCACGAAGAGCGATCAGGGTTCCGGGGCGGAAAAAGTTCGCCAGCGCTTTCTCCACCCGATCCAGCGGATAGATATCGCCGCGCCGCATTCGGGTCTGCAGGGCCTCGGGCGTGAGGTCCGCCATGACCACTTCGCGCACTCGCTTCATCATCCAGTCCGGAACCGTCTCCCGAACCGTGACGCCGCTGATTCTCTGCACGCTGGGAGCGACACTCTCAAGGTGCTGCACGTTCATGGTGGTGAGGACGCATATATCCGCTTCCAGCAAGTCCAGAACGTCCTCGTAACGCTTGCGATGTTTGCCGCCTTCGATGTTGGTGTGGGCGAGTTCGTCCACCAGCACTACGGCGGGCTTGCGGGCAAGGATGCCCTCCAGATCCATCTCTTCAAACAGCGTCCCCTTGTATTCCACCTTTTTGCGCGGAACAGTTTCAAGCTTCTCGGCCAGTTCGACGACTCCCTTGCGCCCGTGCGTTTCCACGATGCCAATGACTACATCTTCGCCCCGGCCTTTCCGCCGGATGGCTTCACTGAGCATGCTGAAGGTTTTCCCCACCCCGGGTGCGTATCCGAGAAACAGCTTTAGCGTGCCACCTTTTTGTTCAGGCGCAGCTTCATGCAGCCATTGCTCCGGAGTTTTCGCCATCGCCGCCTATTGTCGCGGACGGCGTTCGATTTGTCGAGATCGGCTACAATCGCTGATCGTGAATCGATCTCCCATCCGGATGGCCGTCCGTTTCGGCGCGTGCGCAGTCGTGCTCTTCCTCGTGGTGTTCCTCTACACCAGGGTGATTCACGCGAATCCCACCACCGTGGCTCTCACATTTCTGGTTTCCGTCCTCATCATTTCCGCGGTGTGGGGTTTGCGTTACGCCCTGTTTACCGCATTCATTGCCGCCGGGGCGTTCAATTATTATTTTCTTCCTCCCACCGGCACGTTCATCATCGCCGGCACAGAAAACTGGGTGGCTCTGTTTGCCTTGCTCACCACAGCCGTGATCGCCAGCCAATTGTCGGACCGCGCCCGCAAGCAGACGGAAGAGGCCGTGGGCAGGCGCCGCGAGCTCGAGCGGCTTTACAGTTTCAGCCAACAGATGCTCACGGCTGACAACGTTCTACAACTTCTGAACGCGGTGCCTCATCACGTGGTGGAATCGTTCGCCGTGTCTGCCGCGGCTTTGTATGTACAGGACAAGGGCGACCTTTACCGTTCGGGAATCGACACGCCGGGCCTCGATGGGGAACAACTCAAATCCATCATCGCGCGTGGCGAGCCTGTCGTGGATAGCGCCCGCAGCCTGAGCTTTACCCCGCTGAAAATGGGAGTCAGGACGGTGGGTGCAATCGGAGTTGCCGGAAGTTTGTCCCGGCAAACCCTGGCCGCCTTGGGAAGCCTGATTGCCATCGCCGTCGAACGCGCCAACGCGGTCGAGACTTTGACTCGCTCGGAAGGGGCGCGCGAAGGCGAACGGCTGCGCTCTGCGATTCTGGACTCCGTGACCCACGAGTTCCGCACTCCGCTGACTTCCATCAAAGCCTCGATCACCAGCCTGCTTTCCACCACCGGACTCAGCCCGGACGACCGGCTGGAACTGATGACGGTCATCAATGAGGAAAGCGATCGCTTGAACCGGCTTGTGGGCGAGGCTGCGGAAGTGGCACAACTCGAGTCGCACGAATTCCAGCTCGATCTTCAGGACTGTCGCGTGCTCGACCTGGTGCGAGCCGCAGTAGGAGAGGTTAAACAAAATATGGGCAAGCATCCGGTCGAGCTCAGGGTACCGGATGATATCTCGGCGCGCATGGACGCAGATCGCATCAAGGAAGTTCTGGTGCAGTTGCTGGAGAACGCGGCCAAATATTCGCCCCCCGAGTCTCCCATCCGCATCACCGCTGAGTTGAAGGAAGGCGGCGTCGAGGTGAGTGTCGCTGACCAGGGCGCCGGGATTGACGACATGGAGCAGCAACTGATTTTCGACAAGTTCTATCGCGGCAAGAGCCAGCGCTACCGGGTGCAGGGTACGGGCATGGGATTAGCCATTGCGAGGGCGATTGTCGAAGCCCATGGCGGCAAAATCGGCGTTACGAGCCAACTGGGATGCGGGTCCGTTTTTCATTTCGCTTTGCCGTCGATGCTTTAGGGATCGCCTTCTGACCGGGTTTTCGTGATCGCGGTAAGCTCGCGTCACGGTGGCGAAGCAGCGCCAATGCTGTGACGTCGTTATGCGCCGGCGGAGCCTCCATGAATTGCTGCGCGGCCTGCAGAATGCTCAGGCATAAATCCTGAGCAGTCAGGGCGCTCGCTGCCTGCAAGCCTTTCCTGGTTCCTTCCAAACCGAATTCCTGATTGCCGTGCTCGGCTTCCACGATTCCTCGCGACGCAATGAGAAGCACCGCTCCCGGCGCCAGGGCGCAGGTGGTCGCGCTGTAAGTTGCGTGGGAAAAAATTCCGAGCGGCAGGCCGCTCGCGTTCAGTTCCGCGATTCCGGAATCGTCGCGCAGCAGCCCCGGAGTGTGGCCGGCATTGGCGTAGCAGACTGTACCCACGTCCTCGTTGTAGCAACCGATGAATGCGGGACAGCTTCTGACTCCATCGGCCACTCGCAGTATGGTGAGATTGACTTCATGGCACAACTTGCTGAGAGCTTCGGCTTCATTGAAGTCCGCCCCGGCGAAGAGTTCGGGCGCGAGGGTTCGAAATGTGTGCTGAGTCGCGATGAGAATCTCGCGTGTGTCCTGCCTGCGACCTGCCAGGTCGAACAGTCCAAAGAGAACCCGGGACGGACCCACGCGCAGGAATTCGTAAAAGTCGCCCGCCACCCGCAGGCCGTGGTACACCGCCGCAATTTCTGCATGGCGCAGTACTGGGGGAGGCGATTGGCGTGGGTCCGAAATTGCCACTGGTTCCGCTGCCGCGCTGGTGACCAGCAATCGGACAAAACCCTCCGGCGGCGAGGCAATGCCGCGAATGATTTCTATTGTTCGTGTCATGAATATTCGCTGCCTTGGTGCAAGGGTTCAGTGCAAGTCTCGAGCTGGGAGTTGGAGTGCAGAACTCTCCGGCGTCGCCAACTTGATCGGTCTATCGGCATTTCTCCCGGGAAGCTTTAGAGGCGGCGGTTACGCGCAGAGGCGGCCGAGCGTCAGATCGAAGGCTGGTCTATTCGTCGGTAAACCGACGCAAACACCTGCTTCAACCCAACCTCTCTCAGGTAATGACAGAATGCTTCAGCTGTCTTGGATGAGGCGCCACATGCTAGATGCTGGGAGATGTGGCGCCTCATCCAATAAACTTCTCGCTGTCGGCCAACCTCGCTGACAATACCGATCCCGAAAAAAATCCTGATCCCAGGAAAAATTCTGATTTCATTACGCTGCG
The DNA here is from genome assembly GCA_963814725.1 of Terriglobia bacterium. Classification (GTDB taxonomy): domain Bacteria; phylum Acidobacteriota; class Terriglobia; order Terriglobales; family Acidobacteriaceae; genus JAIQFF01. The sequence goes on along the minus strand of CAWFDY010000005.1, from coordinate 212,758 downwards.
AGCCCGTGGCCCGGTCGTGCCGCGGGCTGGCACTTGGGGGCTATTTACGTTGATGGCGATTAAAACTAGGCTGTCTTTGAGCAGTTCCGGGGGAGGGGCTGTTCGACGAGCGTCCCCGGATCCGAAGCTGGATCCGGGGCGCTTTCGTTCTTTTCCGAGACAGCCGAAATGAGCTGAGACGCGCTCAATCGGGCATTCAAAGATCGAGACCCGGCCCGCATTTCTCGCCCCTCCGCTGGAGGCGGCCGCGGGACGGCCAATCGGACAATGTCCTACCGGATGTGCAAATCCCAAAGTGTGTACAAATCCTGCCGCGAGCCGCGGGGGCTGTGAATTCCAAGCTGGGCAAGGGACTAAGTGGAACCGTTCCCTCAGGTTACGAGGATTCGCACGCGACATCGCAATATGGTCCTGAACTCGTTTTGATGCGCTGCGGTGAAATAGACCATCGCTTCCACAACCTTTCCACAGGATGTGGAAGCGCAGTTGTAGGCAATAAACTCGCGGGAAATTCTATTCCTGGGGCTCCATTCCATCCTGGGCCATGGACTCAAAGCGGGTTGAGCGTTTCACGAAAGCCAGCTTGATTCTGCCTGTCGGGCCGTTGCGTTGTTTGGCGATAATAATCTCGGCGATGCCATCCAATTCGGGCTCGTCAGGCTTGTAAACCTCTTCGCGAAAGATGAAGGCGACCACGTCGGCGTCCTGTTCGATCGATCCCGATTCGCGCAGATCGGCCAGTTGAGGACGATGATCTCCGCCCCGGCTTTCCGGCGCGCGGCTTAGCTGAGAGAGTGCAACCACGGGCACCTTGAGTTCCTTGGCCAGGCCCTTCAATCCGCGGGAGATCGCGGAAACTTCCTGGGTGCGGTTTTCATAGCGCCTGCCGCCGCCCGACATGAGCTGCAGATAGTCCACAATGATCAGGTCGAGCTTGCCCTGGGACTGTTGCAGGCGCCGCGCCTTGGCGCGCATCTCGCTGAGGCTGATTCCGGGAGTGTCGTCGATGAAGATCGGGGCGTGCGCCAGTTGTTCCATGGCCTGGATGACTTTGTCCATATCGTCACGCCACAGCGAGCCGGTGCGCATCTTGTGCGAGTCCACTCGCGCCTTTGAACACAGCAGCCGCAGGAGCAAGGCCTCTCGCGACATTTCGAGTGAAAACATTCCCACCACTTTCTGATCTTCGATGGAGGCGTTTTCCGCGATGTTCATGGCGAAAGCGGTCTTCCCCATGGAGGGGCGGGCGGCGATGATAATGAGGTCAGAGCGTTGAAACCCGCTGGTCATCTCGTCCAGATCGGTGTAATGCGTGGCCAGCCCGGTAATGCGCTGGCCGCGCTGCAGCAGGGCGTCCACCGAACCGAAAGATTCTTTGACAATTTCCTGCACGCCCATGAAACCGCGCCCGATGCGCTTCTCGGAGAGCTGCAGAATGGCGGCTTCGGCATCGTTCAGGACTTCTTCGGCAGGATCACTCTGATCGGCGGCGCGTGCAATCGCAGAATTAGCGGCGTGGATCAGTCCGCGCAAGAGCGATTTATCGCGGACAATCTTAATGTAATGCTCGATACTCGGCCGGTCGGGCACGCCATCGACCAGGCCTGAGATGTAGCCGACATCGCCGATGGCCTCGAGTTCCTTGTGGCGGTCGAATTCCTCGACCAGCGTAATCATGTCGATCGGCCGGGAAGACTCGGCCAGATCCATCATGCGGGTGTAGATGCGGCGGTGAGAGTCGAGAGAAAAATCTTCCGGCTTGAGATGCTCAGCCGCCTGGTTGTAAGAGAAGTTGTCCAGCAGAATGGCGCCGAGAATGGACCGCTCCGCTTCAACGTTGGCCGGCAGGCTATGCGCGAGACTGTAGTCAGTAGTTGCCAAGGTCTAATTTTCTGCGGCGAGAATCAGTTCCACAGCGAAAGCGATACTAGCCGCTGGGCGCTTGTGGACGGCCCGCGGTATCTCTGGAAATCTCGAACCAAACCAAAATTTTTCGGTCGCATACGTGCTGACGTCAGTATGGAGAACAAAAAGCGAATTAGCAAGTTCAAGTATGGGGAGCCTTTGACGTGATCAGAGGTGGCTTTAATCGGTGCAAGTCCGCGAAAATCCGTGGCAAGGAAGTGCAAAATAAATGCGGCCCAGGCCAGCCACCTGGGCCGCATTGCTCGTGAGTGTGACGCCCGCAGTTTCACCGCCTTAGGCGGCGATTGGTGGACTCAGAAAACCGCACTCCCGAAAGAGCGCACGTTCGCTGAGACACCCTGCTGGTAATCCATCTGCGAATACTAGATTCACAGACATCGACCTGCGGCGACTGAGTGAGCGGCAGCGCCAGTCCAGCTTTTTACGGGAGGACTCTCTGAGGAGGCCGCAACGCCCGAGTTTTCTGAAGTGCGCCAAAGCGCATTTCCCAAAACCCTCCCGGTGATTCACCCTCGAGAATCACCGGTCACCACCAGCTCTGCAACAGTCGCGAGCAGGCTCAATGCATCTCACGTTTGCACTGAAGACACTCTGCGCGCATTCCGAATCATGCGCAACGGAAATTTGGCTGTGAGTTGTGCAGAAACTGTGGAGGACCCCACTTGCTTGTGGAAAGATAAGGAAAAGTGGGAACAATTTGTTAAGGCGCCGTGGTGTTGGGCGGACACTCCTGTCCGCCGCCTTTGATCTTGATTTTGAATTCGCTTTTGCAGTTCCAGACAAGAAAGGCAATACGATTCATGGGGTACGGAATTAGAGTGCCGGAGCAGAGTGCGGAAGTAAGGTCAAAAGCGGCGGACAGGAGTGTCCGCCCCACACAAGACAAAGCGAGACTCTAGTCGCGCACTCCATCCAGGAACGCTCGCAGCTTGCGCGAGCGCGAGGGATGCCGCAATTTCCGCAACGCCTTCGCTTCGATTTGGCGAATGCGTTCGCGGGTTACAGCAAACGACTGGCCTACTTCTTCCAGCGTGTGCTCGGAACCGTCTTCCAGACCAAAGCGCATCTTGATGACTTTTTCCTCGCGCGGCGTGAGTGTACGCAGCACCTGCGAAGTTTGGTCTTTCAAGTTGACGTTGATCACGGCTTCCGCCGGTGAGACGACCGCGCGATCTTCGATGAAGTCGCCCAGATGCGAGTCTTCCTCTTCGCCGATGGGGGTTTCAAGAGAGATGGGCTCCTGCGCGATCTTCAGCACCTTGCGGACTTTCGCCACTGGAATATCCATGCGCTTGGCGATTTCTTCCGACGTCGGTTCGCGTCCTAACTCCTGCACCAGTTGCCGCGACGTGCGGATCAGCTTGTTGATCGTTTCGATCATGTGCACAGGGATACGAATCGTACGCGCCTGATCGGCGATGGCGCGAGTAATGGCCTGCCGAATCCACCACGTGGCATAGGTCGAAAACTTGTAGCCGCGGCGGTACTCAAACTTATCGACAGCCTTCATCAACCCGATGTTGCCTTCCTGGATCAGATCCAGGAATTGCAGGCCGCGATTCGTGTACTTTTTCGCTATGGAAACTACCAGGCGGAGGTTGGCCTCGATCAGCTCCCGCTTGGCCTGTTCCGCATCCATGTCCCCCTGGATGATTTCCCGTTGGGTCCGCTTGAGTTCCTGAAAGGAAACTCCCGCTTCGCCCTCCAGTTTCTCCAGTTCAGACCGGACGGAGCGCGATTGCCGGCGGTAGTCTTTTTTTTGGTCCTCGCTGCGGGTGGCTTCCGCCTTGCGTTCCAGGTTCTGCGATTGCCGGTCGAGCGACCGCATGGTGTCGACCGTCTTGTTTACCCGGTCGATCAAGCGCTTGCGCTCGGCGTTCGTAAATCCCAGCTTGCGGACGCACAGCGATACCGCGACCACCGCTCTTGCCAGGTTCAGCCGGTAGCGTCGATAGTCCTTGGGGCGCTTCTTTTGGGAAACGGTGGCGAACTTCTCAATCAGGCCTTCGGCTTTCTTGTAAGCCTTGGCGAGGTCGTCGATCTTGCCGGTGAATTCTTTGAGCCGGTTCTGAAGGATTTCGTCGGTGATCTCCTCCTCGTCAAAGGTGACGACTTCCTTGATCGAGCGGACGCCCTTTTTGAGGTCCTCGCCCATCGCCAGCAGTTCATTGATGACAATCGGAGAGCGCGAGAGGGCTTTCAACACCCGTAGTTGGCCGCGCTCGATGCGCTTGGCGATTTCCACTTCGCCTTCGCGGGTGAGCAAGGGCACAGTCCCCATCTCGCGCAGATACATGCGGACGGGATCGTTGGTTTTTTCCAGAGCGCCAGGCGTGAGGTCGAGTTCGACATCCTCGCCGGCTTCTCCTTCTTCTTCGAACTTCTTATCGAGCGCGGAAGAGGGAAGTTTCGGTCCCTCGAGCACGTCGATGCCCTGCGTTCCAATAGTGGTCAGCAGATCGTCCAGGTCCTCGGGAGAGTGCACGTCGTGCGGGATAAGGTCGTTGACCTGGTCATAGGTCAGATATCCCTTCTCTTTACCTGTGTCGATCAGCTTTTTGATATCGTCGTACTTGTCGTCAAGAGCCAAGACGGATTACCTTCTTTTCGTCCTACGGAAAGGACAGAGAGCGTTTTTTAGCGGTGGGAACGTGAAGCGGCGAGCTGCGCGCCGGGCACAAACCTTCGGATTATAGCATCGGATGGGTTTCGTGGATATCAGCCAGCGGCTGATTTTTGACACACCCCGTCCATGTTCCCGTCAACTGTCCGATTAGATGTCGGTTCGGAAGATTTAGTTTCACCAGTTTTCCGCCTATGCGGGACGGGCCACCGGGGCCTCGTCGGCCAGGCTCGGGTCCATAAGAGCGCGCTTTAACCGCATCTTTTCCTGCAACAGGGCCTCCATTTTCCCGGCTTCCTGCCCGCGCGCAACCTGCAGATCGCGCTGCACCCGCTCTAATTTGCGCCTGAGTTGCATACGGCGCAGGGCTCGCACGGCCCCCTCGAGCCGCTCAGCCGAGAGTTCCTCGTGATCCTTCATAAGGATGGAAGCCAGCAGGTTGCGGTCGCCCTCCGGCAGCGGCAGATCCGTAACATGGACCGATTCGTTGCGCAGCAGGACTTCGATCAACGATTCAGCGGCGATCCCCTGATGCAGGTGTTCGCTCTTGAGGGCAAATTGAGCCTGCCGGGCTGGGTCGAACTCCTCCTCGGCGCCGTCCCGGGCGGAAGCGTGCGCTTCAGAAGTTTGCACCTCGGTGGCTGAGAGCAGCGCGCGGATGAGTATCTTTTCCGCATCGGTAATCTGAATCTCTGCCGGGGCCTTCAAACTGGCCGTAGACCGGGCGGCGGCCGCATGCTTCAACTCCTGACGCAGCACCGAGGAGTCGATCCCCAGCTTCTGCGCCATCTCCCGCGCCAGTTCATCGCGAACAATCCGGCTGGGCACGCGCTGAATGTGGGGCAGCAGGTAATTCACCGCCTTGACCTTCCCTTCAGGGCTACGGACGGGGAACTGGGAGCGGGCCCGTTCGATGAGGTAGTCGAAATATTTCTGTGAACTCTTCAGGGCGCCGCCATACGCCTCTTTCCCTTTTCGCCGGATGAACAGGTCAGGATCGAAGCCTGACTCGAGCGTCAGTACCTTGACCTGGAACTCCTCTTCCACCAGCAGGCCGAGCGTCCGTTCGGTGGCCTTCGCTCCCGCCGTGTCGGGATCGAAGTTGACTACAACATTCTTGGTAAAGCGCCCGAGAAGCCTAGCCTGCAGCTCGGTAAAGGCGGTTCCGGAGCTGGCAATCACGTTGTGAAATCCCGCGGCAAACACCGAAATGCAGTCCATCTGCCCTTCCACCAGGATGGCGTAATCCAGCTTCCTAATCGCTTCCTTCGCCTGATCGAGATTAAACAGCAGCCGCGACTTCGAATAAATCGCAGTCTCCGGCGAATTCAAATACTTGGGACCGGCCTTTTCATCGGCGGAAAGGGTGCGCCCGGTAAATCCGATCACGCGTCCGGCTTCGTTGGTGATGGGAAACATCACCCGGTTGCGGAATTTGGAATACATGGAAGCGGTCGTTGGCTTAGAGACCTTAGCCATGGCATCACCTCGCGTCGCCGCCCCGTCGCTGTCGTCCCGAGCCGGGCCGAGGGACCCCGCGTTGGACTGGGGACCGAGAGCTGATATCTGACGGCTGGCCTTCTGAGCCCCGGCGTCCGACCCACGAGGTTCAGATTCCGCTTTCCAGGAAAACACCCCACTCTCGCGCAGCGCTTCTTCCTCAAATTCCCCACGCAACCGGTCGCGCAGTAAAAACCCTGAATCGGGGGCATATCCGATTCGAAACGCCTTGATGGCATCCTCATTCAACCCGCGCCCGGTCAGGTATTCACGGGCATGCGCACCCTCGGGCCGACGAAGATATTCCTGGAAGAAGGCACAAGCCCGCTCATGCACGTCCAGCAACACGGTGCGCAGCCGGGCTTCCTTGGCCTCTGCCGGACTCGAGTAGGTGACTTTGGGCAGCGCAATCCCCAGCTTCTGGGCTACCGTTCGCACCGCCTCGGGGAAGGTAATGTTCTCGACCTTCTGCACGAAGCTGAAAACATCGCCGGAAACCCCGCAGCCGAAGCAGTGATAAAACTGCTTCGTCGCGTGCACCGAGAAAGAAGGTGTCTTCTCGCTATGAAAAGGACAGAGCCCCGAATAGTTCTGCGCCCCCGCCTTCTTCAGCTTGACGTAATCGCCCACAATGCGAACTATGTCCGCCTGCTGCTTGACGCTTTCCTTGAAGTCGCTGGATTCGGTCATAGTTGGAGGCACAGCTGTCCGCAGGAATTGTGAGGCCGAAAGCCGCTGATTTGAATATACCGGAACGAGATTGCTGTGGAGAAGCTGTGGAAGCGGGCGTTATTCGGTTGACGAGGGAGGAAAACTTGCTACTTCTTTGTCATGCTGAGCAGAGGAAGAGCGGTCGCTCGCGAACGCTCTTTCGCGGTCGAAGCACCCCTATAGTCACCAAATTCCTACACCCGCAGCTCCACCACCGTCGCCCCGCCTCCACCCTCATTCTGCGCAGGCTCCGTCACGGTTTCCACATGCGGATGCTTCTGCAAATACTGGCGCAACGCTTTCCGCAGGATGCCCATGCCGCTGCCATGAACGACACGAACCCGCGGCAACCCAGCTAGAAATGCGCGGTCCACGAATTTTTCCACTTCACGAGTGGCATCGTCCACCGTGCGCCCGATTACGTTGATCTCGGATGGTACGCTCGCGTCTTCTTTCTCCAACGACACCGAAATGCCGCGCGCCCGCGCCGCCTTTACCGGCGAATCGGCCGCCCTTGCGATCACTTCCGCGATATCCTCCCGCGCGATCTTCATCTTCATCGAGCCGATCTCGACTTCAAAATGATTTTCGTCGATGCGACGGCTCACAATGGCCGCACGCCCCATTGACTTGAGTTTCACCGTGTCGCCCTCGGATACATGCTTGACGACTTGTGGTTGCGCGTTGGGATCCCCTCGGTCGGCTCCGCTCGCGTGCGCCACCACCGTGGAATCGAATTGCTCGCGAAATTCCCGGCGAAGCCTGGAAATCCGCCGTTCGGCATCTTTCGACAGCTTTTGCGAAGCCGCGCGATCCTGCACCGCGTTGACCATCTCCCGCACCTGATACTCGAAATCCCGCAAGAGGGTTTCGAGCTTGCCTTCCATCTCCTTGATCTTGGCCTGTTGTTCCTTTCGCCCTTCTGCAGCAAAGCTGGTTTTGGCACGCTCGAGTTCTGCCTCGCGGGCCTTCAGGCGAAGACGCTCTGCCTCGGCCTCGCGCAAGTCGGCATGCAGGCTGTCGAGAAACTGACCTACATCCCGGGCCTGCGTTCCCAGCTTCGACCGCGCACCCTCGATGATCGATGGATTCAGTCCCAGTCGCTGCGCGATGTTGATGCCCGCCGATGCGCCAGGCACGCCAATTCTCAACTCGTATGTGGGCTGCAGAGTGGCTTCATCAAATCCGACCGATGAGTTCACGACGCCCGGCGTATTGGCTCCAAATACTTTCAACGACGTGTGATGCGTCGAGATTACCGTAATGCATCCGATGCCGCGGAAATGTTCCGCGATAGCCACAGCCAGGGCCGCGCCTTCCTCGGGATCGGTGGCCGAGCCCAGCTCATCGAGCAGTACCAGTGAGTTTGACGTAGCGGTGCGCGAAATGAAGTCGATGTTGGTGACGTGGGCGGAGAACGTCGAGAGATTCTGCTCAATCGACTGGTAGTCCCCGATGTCGGCCAGGACGGCATCAAATACTGGCAACTCGGCGCGGTCCGCCGGCACCGGAATGCCCGACTGGGCCATCAGGGCCAGCAGGCCAACCGTTTTCAGCGCAACGGTCTTTCCACCGGTGTTGGGGCCGGTGATCACGAGTTCAAGGCGTTCCCCTTCGAGCTCGATGCTGATGGGAACGACGCGCCCGCTTTTTGCTTTCAGATTGCGTTCGAGCAGCGGGTGGCGGGCGTTGATCAAAATCAGCCGAGCTTTGCCCCGCGGATCCTGCTGGCTCAGGAGTACCGGCACACAACTGTACTCTTCGGCGAAACGTGCTTTGGCGAATTGCAGCTCCAGTTCGCCCAGCACGGCCATTGACCGCAAGATTGCATCCGAGTTCGCGCCGATGCGCCGCGTCATCTCCAGCAGGATGCGGTGGACTTCAGCCATCTCTTCATCCAGCAGCCGCACCAGTTCGTTATTCTGATCAATCGTTTCGAGCGGTTCCACAAAGACCGTCTGCCCGCTGGAGCTGGCGCCGTGGATCACGCCCTGTACGCGGCGCTTCTGCTCGATCTTGATGGGAATCACGAAGCGCTCGCCGCGGATGGTAATCAACTCATCCTGGACCGCGCCGCCCTCGGCCAACCGGCGCAGATAGCCGCGCAAGGACTCCTGGATCGACTTCCTGTGCCGTTCGATCCTGGTGCGGATTCGAGCCAGTTCAGGCGAGGCGTGGTCTTCGAGCCTGCCGTCAGGCTGGATCTTGTTGCGAAAGTTGCGCAGGAATTCGGCAAAGTCGGGAATGCCGGAGGAAAGTTCCTGCACCGCCGTCATTTTCACTTTCATTGCGGCGGGCGGCCGCAGCGCAATTTCCCGCCATTCCACCGCCCGGTCCGCCACCAGCACGACATCGCGGATGTCGGTGGTTTCGAGGACTGCATCCTGAATACTCGCCCGCTCTACCATGCTGGAGATATCGAGCAAGCCGGAAAAATCGAAGCGGCCTCCTACCCTGCGGAATTCACGAATTTCGCCGGTGAGCTGCTGCTGATTTTCGATCCAGCGCCGGTCCGAAGAGGGAGCGAGCGCTGCCATCGACTGTTGGCCCAGCGGAGAAGAGGCATATCCCCGGATCAGATCGCGCAAAGACTCGAATTCCAGCACCCGGGCACTGGCGTGGACAAGCGCAGACGACATGAAATCATGTTACAAGAAGCCGCAAGACAAAATGCGGCAACAGGGAACTGAGATCTGAAATCTGAGATCTGAAATCTGAAATCTGAAATCTGAAATCCAATTCCGAAATCCAGAGTCTGAAAAAGATTCTGAATCTGAGTTTGAAGTTTGAAGCCTAAAGTCTGGAATCTTAACCTGAATGTCTCTACGCCCGGGCGGCGTCGGCGATTTTGGGGGCCGCCATCTTGGCCACGGGAAAACGAAGCTCGAAAACAGCGCCGCCTTCAGGCCGGTTTTCACATGTGATCTGCCCGTGGTGGTCTTGTACGACTCCATACGTGACACTCAAACCTAGTCCCATGCCTTTTCCGACAGCCTTGGTCGTGTAAAAGGGATCGAAGATGCGGCGCGGATCCCTGATTCCGGGACCGGAGTCAGAAAACTCCATCACCAGTTCGTCGCCTTCCTGAAGCACGCTCACGGAAAAGACTCCGCCTCCCACTTCTTCCAGCGCGTCGGTGGCATTCCCGATAATTTCCACGCAGCACTGAAACAGCTGGTTCATGTTTCCCCAAATTTGCGGAAGATCGGCCGCCACCCGGCTCTCCAGTCGAATATTCTTGCTTTCCGTGCGCAGCATTTTCATTTGCAGCGCCCGATGCAATATCGTGCCCATGTCGAGCAACGTCTTTTCCCCGGGAGACTGCTGGGCAAAACTGAGCAGGCTTGAAACCAGCTCCCGGGTACGGCGGGCCTGCTGGCCGATTTTGCGCGCCATCGTGGCCCGCTCCGAGTCCACGCCTTCCTGCGCGGCCAGCAATTCGGAGTATCCCAGAATTGCAGCCAGGGGATTGTTGATCTCGTGCGCCGCGCCTGAAACCAGTTGCGCCAGCGAAGCCAGCTTCTCCCGTTGCACCAGTTCAGCCTGAAGGCGCTTCATGTTCTCAAGGCTCGACCGCGATTCTTTGAGCAGGCGAACCAGTTCCCGATCCATCAAAAACTGTCTGAGAAACACGAACAGGCCGAGGACCAGCATCGCGGCCAGCGTGACCAGCAGCCGGAATTGCCTCAGGTTGGGCGGCGCCGAGTCGCGAAACCAGGCCCAATATCCCATCACAGGAAGGGAAAGCATCGCCAGCATGGCAATCCGGGGCACCAGCATCTGCCAGCGTGAGAGTTCAGACGGTGCCGGCTCCGGCGGCGGCTTCAGCTCGCGCGCCAGCAAAGTCGCCCAGATCATCCAGCAAAATGAGGCAATGAACGGAACGTCATAGAGGCTGCCTGTGTAGTATTGCCCGCGCGCAATGGCACCGTTTAGCGCCAGTGAACTCACCGCGTAAACCCCCGAAGCAATAAAGAGGTTGCGGTAGATCTCTTTCCAGGTTCCGCGCGCATTCAACGCCAGCATGCCAAGCACGACCAGAAACGCCAGGTTTTCGACGAGATAAAGCAGGTCGTAATGGGGGCTGTAAAGCGAAACGTTGAGCGTTACATATTCGTCGGGAAAAACAATAAAGGCATACAGAAAAACCCACCAAACCAGCAGCACCAGGAAGTTCAGAGTGCTGAAGTACAGTTTTTTCTCATCCGACAGGTGAGGACGCAGCGCCACCGCCGCCATGAAGGGGACCACGTGAACAAAGAGGACTACATCTCCCGCAAATGGTTCGGGAAGGGTTCGGCGCAAAATCACTTCGTAGAGCGTCCACAAGGCCAGATTGGTGGACCACAGCAGGCAGCCGGCGGCCATCAGCCCCCAAAACACACGAGTCTGCCCGCGGGTTGAAACCGCGTTTGCCAGCATGAGTACGAAGGCAATAAAAAGGAGGGACGTCTGGACGATGTCACCGAAAGCGAGCAGGCCGAAGCCCGCTGAAAAGCTCAATGACACCCCGGCATAGAAGACAACGATGCCGGCCAGGCAGAATATCCGCCAATGGCGCTTCCAGTTCATTGATACTCAGCATTTTAGTGGTACCGCTTCGAACCATTCGCTTTCGGGAGAGACAAAGCATTACTTTAGTACTCCGGTAACCGCATTCCAGGCACGACTCCGGCGCGCATCGCGCCGACCGCTGCAACCGGAACCCTCTGCTAGAATCAGCCCATGACCTTTCCGGTCACACGCCTGCGCCGCTTGCGCCAGAACGACCGGCTACGCGGACTGGTGCGCGAGACCCGGCTCACTCCCGAAGCCTTCGTCTATCCTCTGTTTGTGTGTTCCGGCGAAGGGATTCGGAAAGAAGTAAGTTCCATGCCTGGCGTCTTCAATCTTTCAGTCGATCAGGCAGTGAAAGAGGCCAGGGACACCGCCTCTCTGGGTGTGCCGGCGATCATCCTGTTCGGTCTCCCCCCGGCGAAAGACGAGGTTGCCACCGGCGCCTGGGCAGAAGACGGGATTGTGCAGCAGGCTGCCCGCGCCATCAAGCGTGAAGTGCCCAATCTCATCATCATGGGTGACGTCTGCCTGTGTGAATACATGTCTCATGGGCATTGCGGCGTGGTGCGAGCCGGTGCGCAATCGTTGGGCGCGGCGGTCGCAACTCCGCCCGCGGCTCTTGCTGATTATGAAATTCTCAACGACGCCACCCTCGAACTGCTGGCTCGGACTTCGGTTTCACTGGCTCGTGCCGGCGTGGACATTATCGCCCCGTCCGACATGATGGATGGCCGCGTCGCGGCCATTCGACGGGCTCTCGACCAGGCGGAGCTCTCGAACACTCCGATTCTTTCGTATGCCGCCAAGTTTGCTTCCGGCTTCTACGGACCTTTCCGGGAGGCCGCAGATTCAGCGCCTCAGTTCGGCGACCGCCGGTCCTACCAGATGGACGGAGCGAACCTGCGCGAGGCCATGCGTGAGATTGAAGCTGACGTTGAGGAAGGCGCGGACATGATTATGGTGAAACCCGCGCTGCCTTATCTGGATGTGATTGCAGCGGCGCGCGAACGGTTCGATCTGCCGCTAGCCGCCTACCAGGTTTCCGGAGAGTTTGCCATGATTGAAGCTGCCGCTCGCAACCACTGGATCGACCGCGAGCGCGTCATGATGGAATCGCTGGTCTCCATTCAACGGGCAGGGGCCGGCATCATCGTGACCTACTACGCCAGGGAAGCCGCCAGGCTCCTGAATTAGTAGCGTTGCGGATTCTGCACGTAAACGATCCGGTCATTCTTGCATGCCCAGATCAGTGCAACGATCCATCCGATCACGCTCCAACCCAAAAGGAAATTCAGCAGGAAGATAGAGACTTTGTCATGCTTCTCCCGCAACACGCCGATGAGCGTCGGCAGAAAATAGAGGACAAAGCCGAATCCAAAAAACGGAAAAAGGAAGAATCCAAAAACGTGCATAAGCGCCTCCCCCCATTAATCATACGTCTAACCCGCTCGGGAAGTTCCCTTGCGACGATGCACGGTTCAAGCTTCGCCTGGGCGGGGCTTTGTAGGTGCCGAACTGGACACCACGGAACTTCCTTGCCATCGTAACTTTCCCGCTTTCTGTTCTAGAATCAAACGCTTGCCGCAGTGCATCTCTTCATAGTGAGGAATACTTCTTTGCCCGAATCCACGTATGACGTCGCAATCATCGGCAGTGGTCCGGCTGGCTACACCGCCGCCATCCGCGCCGGCCAGTATGGCCTGAAAACCGCCATTATCGAGAAGGACAACGCGCTCGGCGGCACCTGCCTGCACGTTGGCTGCATCCCGACGAAAGCCCTCCTGTTCAACGCCGAACTCTGGGACCACCTGAAAGATGCCAAAGAATTTGGCATCGAAGGCGTGGACGCGCGCCAACTCAATTGGGCCGCAGTGCAGGATCGTAAATCGAGAATCGTGGCTAAGCACGCCAAAGGCCTCGACTTCCTGATGAAGAAAAACAAGGTGGAAACCATTCGAGGCTACGGCAAGCTGACTGGCCCGGCGAAGAACGGTGTCCTCACCATCGAAGTGACTGCGAACGGCAAGGCCAGCCAGGTCACTGCTAAAAACGTAATTCTTTGCACCGGCTCGGAGGCTCGCATGCTGCCCGGCCTCGAGCCCGGCGACCCGGTCCTGACCAATATCGAAATTCTCTCTCTCAAGGAGATTCCCAAGTCCCTGGTGATCGTTGGCGCAGGGGCGGTGGGAGTAGAGTTCGCTTCCATTTTTCGTTCCTTCGGTTCCGAGGTAAGCATCATCGAGATGCTACCGCGACTCGTTCCGGTGGAAGATGAAGAAATCTCGAAGGAACTGGCTCGCGTCTATCGCAAGCGCGGCATCGCCTTCCACACCGGAGCCAAGGTGGACAAGATCGAAAAAGGCAAATCAGGAATTACCGTAAATTTCAGCGTGAACGGGAAACCGGAGACGATCGAAACTGAGAAAATCCTGATCGCAGTCGGCCGCAAGCCGCGAACCGAGAACATTGGCCTGGAGAGAACAAAGATCAAACCCGACCGCGGCTTCATCAAGACCGACAGCTGGATGCAGACCACCGAGCCCGGGGTCTACGCCATTGGGGACATCGTGCTGGGCACGCCGCAACTGGCTCACGTGGGCGCGATGGAGGGCATCGTCGCCGTAACCAAAATTGCTGGCAAGAAAGGCAAGCCCATCAATCCCGAACATATCCCCAATGCGACCTACTGCCATCCCGAAATCGGCAGCGTCGGATTAACCGAGGCCAGAGCTGAAGAGGCGGGATACAACGTCAAGGTCGGGAAATTCCCCTTCACCGCGAACTCGCGCGCCTCGATCGTGGGGCAGCACGAAGGCTTTATCAAAATCGTTTCAGATGCCGATTACGGCGAAATTCTTGGCGTCCACATCATCGGCCCGCAGGCCACCGAGTTGATTGCGGAAGCGGTCGCTGCCATCGAACTTGAAGCCACAGTCGAAGATTTGATATGGACAATTCACGCGCATCCCACCCTGGCCGAAGCCATGCTGGATGCCGCCAACAGCGTGTATGGAATGCCCATTAACGCCTAGAAAACGAAATTTGGTAATCGCGTAATTTTAGGAATTGAGCAATTTGCCGAAGCAGCCTTTAAAATTACAAAGTTACCAAATCACGCAATTTCACAGTCTTCAGTGATCTCCGTCCTCCAACTCGGAACCATCGACTACGGCACCGGCTTGAGCCTGCAGCAGCGCCTCGTCGCCCTTCGCAAGGAAGGGCGCATTGGCGACGTCCTGCTCTTGCTCGAACATTCCCCCGTGATCACGCTCGGCCGCAACGCGAAGCAGAAAAACATTCTGGCCTCGCCGGAACTGCTTGCCCAGCGCGGTGTCGAAGTTTTTGAATCCGACCGCGGCGGCGATGTAACTTTCCACGGCCCGGGCCAACTCGTCGGATACCCCATTTTTGACCTACGCGCATTTGCGACGCCTGATGGCAAACGCAAGATGCTGGGCGCGGTCGATTACGTCCGTCGCCTGGAAGAAGTGTTGATCCGCAGCTGCGCCGATTTCGGAATCCCCGCCAAACGCATCTGCGGCTTGGCCGGCGTCTGGACCGCCCCAGACCATGTGCGCCCGGATGAAGCCAAGATCGCCGCCATTGGCGTCCACATCTCCCGCGCCGTGACCTCGCATGGATTCGCCCTGAACGTAAACACCGACCTCAATGATTTCAACCTGATCGTCCCCTGCGGCATCATCGACAGGCCCGTAACCTCGATGGCAGAAATACTGGGAAAAGAAATTCCCTTGCTGGAGGTCGCCCATTCCATCTCGCGCAACTTTGGCGTGGTCTTTGAAAGCCAAATGCTCTGGTTGGAGAGTCTGGACACGTTGCTGGGACATACCCTGGGAGTGCCCTTAAAGCCGCCCGAAGAGTTGCGCCAGTTACACCAGAGAGAAGATATATTTCTGGCTTAGTGACTGCGAAGACTCGGGACGCGACAGAATCGATCTCTCCGCGCTAGCATGGAAGACGTGGAACCGTACATGGCCAAGAAACAGAAAAAACGCCTCGCCGGAAAGTCTGAGCCGAACCCCGCCGATCCAGGCCGGCGCACCTACGCGATCCCCGACTATCGCCTGGAGAAGCCGGACTTTTCCGTTTCACAAATTTCTAAAGCCGGAAAATTTAGCTATGAACTGAGTGGGGATTTCACCGCCCCGGCCCCGCCCATCCGCGAATCAAAATATCTGAATCGCAAGCAGTGCATCGAGATATACCGCTGGATGCTCCTGAACAGAAAAATGGAGGCCGCCCTCGAAAATCTATACAAACAGGGGAAGGTGATCGGCGGCGTTTACTTTGGGTTGGGTCAGGAAGCCTGCTCTTGCGCCTCTGCGTATGCCCTGCAGAAAGAAGACTGGCTGGGCCCCATGATCCGCAATCAGGGCTCGACTCTGGTCCGGGGCTTTTCCCCTCGCGACCTCATGATGCAATATATGGCCAAGGCCGGTTCGCCCACCGGGGGCCGTGACTCTTCGTCCCACTTCGGGGATCTTGAAAAACGCAATGTCGTCTCCCCTATCTCGATGTTGGGCGAATTGATTCCCGTTCTCGCGGGCGTGGCACTGGGCGCGCGGCTGCAGGGCCGCAACATTGCGGTCATGACCTACATTGGTGACGGCGGACAATCCACGGGAGTAACCTACGAAGCTTTGAATTTGGCCGCCGTGCAGAACCTTGGCCTGGTGCTCTTCGTCGAAAACAATCTCTGGGCCTACTCAACTCCAAACGCCATGCAGTTCCGCGTGAAGGATCTGGCCGAACGCGCCATCGGGTACGGCATTCCCGGCGTGATTGTTGACGGCACTGATGCCTGCCAGGTGTACGACGCCGCGTACGAAGCCTGTGAACGCGCCCGCCGGGGCGAAGGCCCCACCCTCATCGAAGCCAAACTGATGCGCATGAAAGGCCACGCCATCCATGACGCCGCCGATTATGTCCCAAAGCCTCTATTCGAATACTGGCGAAAGCGTGATTGCGTCACCCGTTTCGAAAACTACTTGTTAAACGTAAAAAAGTGGTTAACCGCAACGGAGAATCGGGAACTGATCGCCGGCGTTGAACAGCAACTCGAAGAGGACCGTGAATTCGCGGTCGCCAGCCCAATGCCAGAACCAGAATCGGCAGAGGGTGGTGTGTATTGCGAAGACGGCTGCCATAAAATCAAGCCGAAGTACGAAATGCCGAAAACCAGGAAGGGAACTGCCGTCAGCCTTACCGGCAGAGAGGCAGCGCTGCATTTCAAATAAGGGCATGCGTCTCGAAGCCATGGAACCCCGGTATCCAGCGTAATTGCAAAACTATGCCTCAACTAACCTATCTCGAAGCTATCCGCCAGGGAATCTGGGAGGAAATGGAACGCGATCCCACTGTCTTCTGCCTGGGCGAGGACATCGGCATCTACGGTGGAGCGTTCAAAGTGACGGACGGTTTCATCGATCGCTTCGGCGCCGAGCGCGTGATCGACACTCCCATCGCCGAATCGGCGATCGTGGGCGCCGCTTACGGTGCTTCGCTCACCGGCATGCGCCCCGTTGTCGAGTTCCAGTTCATGGATTTCATCGCCTGCGCCTTCGACCAGATCGTCAACATGGTGGCGGGGTCTCACTATCGATGGGGCGCGCCCGCGCCTATGGTCATCCGCGGACCCAGCGGCGGGAATGTCCACGGTGGTCCCTTCCACTCGCAAAATCCGGAAATGTGGTTCGTTCACACGCCGGGCGTAAAGGTAGTGTGTCCAGCCAGTGCCTACGATGCCAAGGGTCTGATCAAAGCGTCGATCCGCGACAACAATCCGGTAATCTTTTTCGAGCACAAATACCTGTATCGCCGTGTGAAGGACGAAGTGCCGGAGGAAGACTACATTGTGCCTCTGGGCAAGGCGCGGATTGTCCGTGAAGGCCGTAACCTCAGCATCATTACTTATGCCGCCATGGTTTACACCGCACTGGAGGCTGCGACTGCTTTGAGCAAGGAAGGGATCGACGTCGAAATCGTGGATCTGCGCACCCTCTCGCCCCTCGATCGGCAAGCCATCGTTGACACCGTGCGCAAGACCAGCAAGGTGATCGTTCTGCACGAGCATTCCCTCACTGGAGGTCTTGCCGGTGAAATAGCCGCCATCATCAATGAGCAAGCTTTCGACGATCTCGACGGTCCCATCGTTCGCATCGCCGCGCAGGATTCTCCCGTGCCGTTCTCTCCTCCGCAGGAGGAATATTTCCTGCCCAAGGTGAGCGACATTTTGCGGGAAGCTCGGCGGCTGAACGCCTACTAAGATCTCAATTGCCCGCAATCGCCCCGAATGCGGAGCTGAACCGCATGCCCACCCCCGAACGCTTCGCGTATGATGGCAGGGTGTTTCTCGCTGATTGAGCGCGCACGCCCGGGCCGGAACACTAGGGCAGCATGTAGCAGGAGACAGGAATGCGCAATTTCATTCTCGGCATCGTCGTCACTCTGATTCTTCTTCTGTTGGGAGGCCTGGCGATTGCCACACTCGGCTTTTTACCCACCAACGCGGATTCCGTTCCGCCGAGGTTGGAACGCCGCATCGCCATGTCCGCCATGGATGCCTCCATGGACCGGCATGCTCCGCGCCTGACCAATCCCGTGCCGCCTACCGACGACAACTTGATCGACGGGATAAAAATCTACACCATGAATTGCGCCCTCTGTCACGGAGGTCTCGATCATAAGCCCAGTCTTCTGCAACGCTCGTTCTACCCGCCAGCTCCGCAACTCATCATCGATCCTCTCGACGATCCTGAATGGCATATCTTCTACGCGGTTCGCACTGGCGTCCGTTATACCGGAATGCCCGCCTGGAACGGCGCTTTAACCGAACAGGATATGTGGAAAGTCACGGGCTTCCTCTCGCGCATCGAAAAACTTCCGCCAGGAGTGCAGGATTTCTGGAAGAAAACTACCGGAACCGCCCCGCCCGTTGCCGATTCTCAGGACGAAGAGCACGAGCACCATCACTAGTAAATCGCGGTCTGACCTGGGAAAACTCCGGCTGAATATATAATGTGGGGTTGCGCGGCGAGCCATGAGCCCGCGTGAAAGGGAATTATGCCGACTGATATTGTCATGCCGCAGATGGGCGAATCGATCTTTGAAGGTACCATCACCAAATGGCTGAAAAAGCCGGGTGACAAGGTGCAGCGCGATGAACCGCTCTTTGAGATCTCGACCGACAAAGTGGACGCTGAGATTCCCGCACCCGCTTCAGGAGTGCTTCAGGACATAAAGGTCGCCGAAGGCGCCACAGTGCAGGTAAACACAGTCGTCGGCACCATCTCAGCTGACGGCGAGAGTGCCGCAGCCAGGCCAGCCGCTGCTGCGCCGGCCCCGGGGAAAAGTGAGGCACCTCCCGCGAAGGCTCCGACTCCCAGGGCTGAACCTCAGGCGCCCATCCAGGCTTCGCGTGCAGAAGATTCGCACGAAGAAGACGAGCACGCCCGATCTTCTCCGTTGGTCCGCAAAATGGCGCGCGAGCATAACATCAATCTGGCGCAGGTCCCTGGATCCGGATTGGGCGGCCGTATCACCAAGCAGGATATCAATGCGTTTCTGGAGAAAACCCAACCCGCCGCACCTGCCCCGGCGCCGCAGGCCAAGCCCGGTAGCCCCTCTGCCCCTCCCGCTTCCATTCCCGGTGATCTCGTTCCCATGAATCAGATGCGCAAGATCATTGCCCATCGCATGATCGAATCGCGTAAGACCAGTGCGCACGTCCACTGCATGTTTGAAGTTGACCTGACTCGCATCGTACAGTTGCGCAACAAGAACAAGTCGGCCTTCGAAAAACGGAACAATGCACGCCTTACCTTCATGCCGTTTTTCTCTCGTGCGGCGATCATCACGCTGCAGCAGTTTCCCATCGTGAACGCTTCCATCGAAAGCGAAAGCATTCGCTACCATCGTCACGTGAACCTTGGGATCGCGGTTGCATTGGACTGGGGCTTGATCGTTCCCGTGCTGAAGAATGCCGATGAACTTAACTTCCTCGGCCTGCAGCGCGGCATCAGCGACTTGGGCGAGCGATCACGCAACAAGAAACTCAAGCCGGAAGAAGTGGAAGGTTCTACTTTCACCATCACGAATCCCGGCCAGTTCGGAGCGGTCTTCGGATTGCCCATCATCAATCAGCCGAACTCCGCCATCATGGGTGTGGGCGGAATTACCAAGTCGCCGGTGGTGGTCACCGACGACGCCGGTAATGACTCCATCGCAATCCGCTCCCTGGTGCACCTCACCCTGGGTTACGACCACCGGATCATTGACGGGGCGGTCGCCGATCAGTTCATGGCCCAGGTTAAGAAAATGTTGGAGAACTGGTCCGAGGAAATTGGATAGCTCACGGCTGTGCGGGTTTGGACCACGTCGATGCATTCAAGCATAAAACCACGCCATCGATCACAGCGCTGAGACCTTGCTTGAATTTTTCTGGATCGACGATATGCCGTGACGTTACCTCATCCGTCAGGTGAAGCGCGGCTGAGACAAACGACATCGCCGCATCTTTTTTTTCTGCTCCCGACCGGCTGGCAAATAAGCCTTCTACCCCATTTACCAGTGAAGGTATGAACGCAAGTCCTTGCAGCAACTTAGACAAAAAGTCCATTGCATCTCTCCTTATGAGTTGTGTGGTGTCTGAGAACTGAGAACGAAGAACTGAAGACTGGTTTTAATAAGAAAGACTCTTCCAGTTATTTGAACGACCACCGGTCGTGCATGGCAATCGCCGCGCTGATCGCCGCTGTGATTGCCGCATTCACGATCCGGTCATAAACTCCACGGCGTATCTCGCTTCGTTCCAACTGGCTCACGCGATCTTCCACTTGCTTCACGCGCCCAGGCTGGCCGTCTCCGTTGCATGTTCCGCCCGTCACTAGAACCGCTTCCGCCGTACCCGTGCCGGCCACGTAAACGTAATATGCTTCCTCTGAAGCGAGCACGCCTGCCGGGCAGGCAGTCAGGTTTACTGTCTTCGCTCCAGCCGTAGCCAGGCTGGTCGAGGGCGATTGCGTCCAGTTATAGTCAGATGAATATTTTATCGCGGCCATTCCTGCCGTCACTCCGCCTCCCGCTCGGGGCTCGTACTTTCCCGCCGAAGCAACGTAGGTAATGACCTGGCTGTCGCTCGGAGTCGTCGTGTCCACAGGAACATTTTGGATCGAGACCGCGTTGCCGCTGCTTCCGCAAGCTCCCCAGGTAGAGTCTCCATGCAGGCAGAGGCCATTGTTGGCAGTTCCATTCCCCAACTGCGCGCTGGGAACAACTCCGGCGATCACGTCCGCTTTTACGGCCAGTCCGCTGTCCACGTAATGCTTTGTCGCCGACTGGTTGGGCGCCACTGGATCTCCCGGCAGCTGGAGTGGACCCGTCATGGTGTCGCCGGCCTTGCTTACGAACGACCCGCCGCTCGAAGACGTCCCCGCCGAAGCTCCGGTTCCCAGGATGGTTCGCACCGCCGCGATCGTCGTTGGAGAAGTTGACGTCACAGTCCAGAACTCGGTCTTCACCGTGCCGTCGTCAAGCTGGTACACCACCGTATAAAAGGTTCCAGCCGGTGTCGTACTCGTGTTCGGAACCAGCGCGACAGTCAGCGTCCCACCCGATCCCAGCGTCACGCTCTTTTTTCCTGCCGCGACAGCCTGTCCCAGGGCGGTGCTGAAAGTGGGCCAGGAAATCAGCAGCGTCCCGCCCGCGACGTTCCCGTCCGCGCGATAAACAACGTCGCTAATGGTGGTCGTGTTCGGCGCTTGCGACCACGTCGTGCTCAGCCCCATCAACAAAAATGCCAGCAAGTAGAAAAGCCGTCCCAGGGGACGGCGGCGTGCATCCGACATGTTTCCTCCTTGCCGTGAGACAGACCTCTCCCTCAACCCGGGGAGGGAGCAAACCTCACGAAAAAAATGTGAATTGGGGTAAAACCGAGAACTAAGAACTAAGAACTAAAAACTAAAAACATAAGAACCAAGAACTAAGAATTTTAACTAAGAACCCGTTTCCTACTCTCCCGCCTCGACCTGCTGATCGAGGTATCTCTCCACGCTGCGCACGTACACATCCGCAAAATCCACAACCGGACGTTCTTTCGCGATTAGGCCTTGTGCCGCCTCCGCCGTCCATCCCAACGAACACAACACCGCGAGGGCCATCATGGGTGCCCGGTGCACTCCGGCTGCGCAATGAATGAACAGCTTCGTGCCGTCCTCAGAGAGCGCCTCGGTTGCAAAGTCAACGCCCCGCTGAAATACCTCGGGCGGCTTGGGCTGAAAGTCATCGTCGATCGGGTTCCACAACACGGCGACGGCGTACGGCTCTGCCAATTTGGTGTCGTCAAATTCGATCTGCATGTCGATGATGTGGGTTACGCCGGCCTCAGCCACCGCGGCCATGTTGTCTGCCGTCCATATTCCGCCGCCGACTGCAATGCGGCCCGTCACCCAGGTCATATCCATTTTAAGAACACCACGCAACTGGAGTGGGTGCGCCATCGACAGCCTTGCGCCACTGCGACCCGTAAAGGTCGCGGACACGCGCTCTGCCGTTTGCGACCAACGATGCGTCGCTACTTCCCAGCCACTGGCTTTCATTCTAGAACATCCTCGCCGCCCGCACTCGGCGTCTCGGAACCTTTGGTAATACTTTGTTCCGGTACCGGCTCTTCGGGAATTCCCAGCCTCCGCAGCAGAGTGGCGGCCATCGAATCCATCGGCTGATCGTCGTCGGCGAACGTTTCCGGATACAGCCCGATCATCTCGAAGAGATATTTCATCCCCAGGTAGTGGCCCTTGCCGGCCTCCTCGATCGTGGTTTCGACCATGACCAGAGCGCCGTTTCCCACCATATCCGCGATCTGCCGTCTTATTTCCATCAGGTTCGCCGGCTTCTGACGGGCCGCCCGCCTTGGTAAACGCCCTTTTGTCGATCTGGGTTTTGCCTTCTTCATAGTCTCGTTTCTCTGCGATGTTCTTTCGCGCCCCAAAAAAAGAGCGCGCCTTGGTGGCGCGCTCTCGAACTTCGTTCTTCTCGATCTCTAAATTTAGAATAGCAAATCGATCAGGGGGAATGGGACATGTTCCTGCAAAATTTATTTCCTCTGTAACGAGCCACTTGCAGCCATTTCATCAATTTTGTCCTCTTGACAGTTGGCGGCACGCGCGACGTCGGTCGCCGGAAGTCGAATCAGCAAGCCGGATTCCAGAAAAATCTCTGTCATCCGATCCAAAGCTTCCGGAAATCGCCGTCCCACCGTGCGCCGCCAGCAGCCCAGCATCCGGGCGGCTTCATTCTGCGTGTAATCCTGGAGCGCGATCCTGGTGATCAGCTTGTGTTCAAATCCGCCGAGCTGTTCCAGTCCGCGAGCCACATCATGCACAAAGATCACCGCATCTTCAAACGTCCCCGCATGGTACGACGTTACCCGGGTACGGAAAAATTCCCGCCCCAGTAATGACGGCAATCTCCCTACTTCAACCGACAATCGTTGATAGCGTCTCAGCATCCCCAACGTTCTCTCCCGGTATAACCACAAATCGGGATCGCGGCACCGATATGCCGCCTCTTCATTCATTCGTGATCGCCGAGCTGCTCCGGGCAACGGCGCGGCATCGGGCGGAAAAGAGGAAGCCGCGGTCATGCTGTTCCCCCATTTCCGCAGTAAGCAGGCCCCTGACCTGAGCGCGTCTTGATCTCGACCTTGTGGTTCCCCGGCAAACGCGGCCTGCTGGGTGCGCTTCGGGGGCGCGGCAGGTCCAGCATCTCCAGATCGCACGGCGCGCAATAAATGTCCCGCCCGCCGCGCATTCGCAGCCACAAGGCCCCACAGCGTTCGCAGTATTTCAGTTCGAGCTGCGTCACTTCCGGATCTTCGAATTCCATCATCGCCTCCATGGATTGCAGCGCGTGCGCTGTCTGAAGTCATCCGCCGGCGTTTCCACGCCAGAACGGAGACTGTGTGCAAATAAAAAAAGCCCTGCGCCGATTGCTCGGTCACAGGGCTCGTTTCTCTTACGATGGCCTGTTCGGATTATTTAGTTATGAGTGCCTGTTGTATTGGGTGGGGAACTATCGCCTGCCCTAAGACTTAAACTGCAGGCCGCCGAAAATAGCCCTCCTCATAGCCGGACTTCAGCACCTGGCCATTCTGCACCACGACACTGAGCCGGCCGGTAAAATGGAGCTCTCGTAATAGCCGCTCCATGGCCGAGGACAGCATTTCCGCGCATCGCACCTTGCGGCGAAATTCCACGAAATTGTTTTCCTCGCCTTCGGATTGTGAATTGTTCGACATACCTTATGACTCGGTAAAATGAATTCCCCCTCAAAGAAAAAAGTTGCCGGATGAGGCGCTCATCGTATAGCTCGCGATTTCCTGAAGTCAAGAGATTATTTCCTTCAAGAATACTACGGCTCGCTAAGATTAGCATTATGCTATAAGTGCGGTGCTATACTTTGGGCATGAAGTTCAGGGCGCTGCAGGAAAACCTGCGCAAAGCTCTTTGTGAGCGCATCGACGACGGCGAACTCACCGGCCTGCGCCTGGCCCGCGAGACCGGCTTCAAGCAAGCGCATATTTCCAATTTCCTGAATCGGAAGCGCGGCCTCAGCGTCGAAGGCATGGACAAGGTATTGAATGTCCAGAACCTTTCCGTCCTGGATCTTGTCGATCCTCGCGAAATCAACAAGCGCGCCAGCATCGCTCCTCCCAGCAAGGACGAATTCGACAATGTCTTCCTGGTGGACGGCGCCGTCGCGGCATGTCAGCCTCTGATCATGAATATGAAGGTAAAAGACACTCTCAAGCTCAAGAAGAGCTTTCTGCGCAAACTGCGTCCTGAAATCGAGGGTGACCGCGAAGAGTGGGAACGTTTCGTAATCATCCGGGCCGGCGGGCGCGAGGGCATGAGCATGTATCCTCGCCTTCTGCCGGGGGCCACCGTCCTTATTGATCGCCACTACAATTCGCTCAAACCCTACCGCAAGGGCGAATCGAATATGTATGCGGTTTCACGCGGCGGAGATTGCACCGTGAAGTATGTTGAAGTAGCCGGCAATCATCTGGTTCTGCGCCCTCACAATCCCGCTTATCCGGTCGAAGTGATGGCCCTCGAATCCGGCAAAAAAGTTCACGACTACCTCGTCGGGCGCATTTGCTACGTCGGGATTGAAACCTGACGCGCATCGATCGCTGGATTTGAGTCCTCCTCATTCCCGTGACTGCCAGTCTCTCAGAACTCCTTCCAGCAGCCTGACTGCTTCCCCCAGGATGCCAAGCTCTCGCCGCGTAAGCTGGTTCATGTGCCGGGCCAGATATGCGATTCTGCGCCGCCTGCCGTGATGCAGCAACCGTTCGCCGCTCCGAGTGGCGCGAATCCGCACCCGGCGCGCATCGTTGGAATCCGTCATACGCTCCGCCAGTCCGCTGCGTTCCAGTCCGGTGACAATGCGGCTCATGGTGGGTGGCTTTACCTGTTCGGCAGCCGCCAGTTGGCCCAGTGTCATGGGGCCGCCGAAAACCAGCACCGACAACGCCGAGAGCCGGGCCGGGCCTTCGCCAGTTGCTGCATCCTCCCGGCGTACGCGGCGCAACAGGTGGATGGCGGTCGAATGCAGCCGGTCGGCAACCCCGGATGGATCTCCCGACGGCCGTTTTTTTGGCTTGCGTCCGGTCATGGAATATAGTTAGCTATACTAACGAGTATTCGAGGAGGCGCTGCCATGACTTCCGCAACCGGCATTTCGCGGCTCGGCCAGATCGCAATTAACGTTCACGATATCGACCGCGCCACCGCATTTTACCGTGACATTCTCGGACTGCCCCTCTTGTTCACAGCCGGTGCGCTGGCATTCTTCGATTGTGGCGGAGTTCGCCTCATGCTCAGCCCTCCCGAGAAGCCCGAGTTCGACCATCCCAGCTCGATTCTGTACTTTACAGTACCCGATATCGCGAGCGCACACCGCCAGATGCTCGAGCGCGGAGTCCAGTTTGAAGACACTCCTCATCTGATCGCAAAAATGCCCACCCACGATCTGTGGATGACTCATTTCAAAGATCCCGAAAAGAACCTCCTCGCCCTGATGTGCGAACTACCGCCAGCCTGAAATGCCGGCGCAAGCGCTTGCTCGTGAAGCAGCGAAAAAGATGCCTGTTGTGAATGGGTTGTAAGTAAAGGGCTTGACGCCGCGCGACGTTCTTTAAGCCTCGCTCCGGCACCAGAAAAAAGGGAGCCCCTGAAACCAGGCAGCGCTTGCGGCGACGCAAATGCTGTCGGGTTCAGGGGCTTTGGGAGAAAACTTTATCCGGATTACTGCGGCGGCGGACTGTCCGGAGTGCCGCCGGCGGGAGGAGCATTGTCGCTCCCCTTGCGCCACTGCTTCATTCGTTCTTTTTGCTCGGCCCGCATCTGGTCAAAGCTCTTCTGCTGGTCTTCCGTCAGTACGCTCTTGATCTGAGTGTCGGAGCTCTGGCGAATTTCCTGCATTTTGCTGAAGCGATCTTCGCGGGAAAGCGACGAGTCGCTGCGCAACTGGTCCATCTGCTTGTGCTGGTCTTCCAGGATGGGCTTCAGCTTTGCCTGCTGGTCATCGCTCAACTTCAACTTCTTGTTCAAATGCTTGATTTGATCGTCTACGCTCTCCATCGGACGATGGCCCATCGGGCCGCCCGTGCCCGGGCCCGCTTGCTGCTCAGACGGTGGCGGCGGGGGCGTATCCTGGGCGTTCTGGGCGAGGGCACTGCCCAGGCCAAGCGACCCCGCTAGAACGACGGCGGCGACCAAAGACCTCTGCACGCCTCGATTGAAACCGACTCGAACCTTTTCATTCCACATAGTAGGTACTCTCCAATTCATATCGTATGACTCGATGAGCTTCTCGATCTCGAAAATTCTCTCTGGGTAGTTAGAACACCGGAATCTCGAGAACGGAGTAAAGACTTGGTAAAGACACGTAAAAGTTCGTAAACCAGGCGCGGCACCAAGCCGGCAAAAATTGAAGCTGTGAGTCCCGGTCCTTTCAAAAAGATCGCCAATCAAGATTAGAGGATCAGAGATCAACAGTCGCAGCCGTGAGCGAAGGGCCAACGACCAACGGCCAACGACCAACGATGAATTCCATTCCCTCCCGTGACAAGTCTTTACCTGTCTTGACGCACTCTTTACGCAAAAGCAGCAACCGAACCTCAGCCCGTTCGCATCAGTCAACCTTTACCGCGCGTAAATTCCAAATTCTCAAAGCCAAGAGGTGAAAATAGTGGGACGAATCTGGCGATTGGCGGCATGGTGTGCCGGCCTGGTGTGTCTGGGTGCAATTCTTCTTATTGCGGGATGCGGTTCGGGACAGACGACTCGCCTGCGGCTGATGAATGCGGTGCCAGACGAAAGCAATATCGATGTGCTGGTCGACAGCACCACGCTTTCAAGCAATATTGCGTACGGCACCAGTACCGGGTACCAATCCGTGAAATCCGGTTCCCATCAGGTAGCCATTGAGCCTTCGGGAAGCAGCACTGCGCTTCTGCAACAGTCTGTAACATTTGCGGGCGGCGCCGACACCACTATTATTTCGATGAACTTTTCGCAAAGCGTTTCCAACCTCGTGCTGTCCGACGACAATTCAACACCCACCTCGGGCGATTTCAGGATTCGCGTCATCAACGCGTCGCCGGGATTGGGGCCCGCCGATGTTTACATCGTTGCTCCGGGGACTTCTCTAACCAGTCTGACTCCTACGATCAGCAATTTATCCTTCGGCGCTGCCGCCCCTTACCAGTCGACTGTGGCTGGCACGTATGAAGTTGTACTCACTTCGGTCGGCCAGAAATTTGCTGCCGTCGATACCGGTTCTCTCACTTTCACCTCTGGCCAGGTTCGGACGTTCGTTGGCTTGAATAGCCAGGCGGGCGGTTTCTCCTACGCGATGCTGCCAGACCTGAATTGATCTCGTAAGAAGAACGAATTCCGGATGAAAGCGGAGGTGGACCGCCACCTCCGCTTCTTTCAACGTAGCGGTTTTATTTCGGTAAAAAACTTGTTCTCATCTCGGGCGTACTGCCGCACGCGCCCGCGCTTTTAACCTGCTCCGCGCCAGATGCTTCGCAAGCTCTGCATGACAGTCGGGATTTCCGGATAGTTCAAACCGGGGTCTCCTCCAACCAGTTCGCACGAAGTGTTAACATGGATTTACCTTTATTCTGCGAACTTGAAGAAGCGCCCCATCATCATTCCCGCGGGAGGCACTCATGGACGAAGTACCTGGCACAACATCCGGATCGCGCCGTAATGAAGACATCGCACTCGATCTTATGAAATTCGTCGCCCTGACGACGGGCTACGGCCGCACGACTTCGTCTGGAGTCGGGTTTCAGGGCACCGGCGCAGCCGCAAAGCCCGAGGAATATGCCGGGCATCTGCTTGAGCTGTACAGCAAGTGCCTGCAGGCTGTTGCAAGCAGAAAGTAACCCATCCGCCTGCCCGAGTTGCGCCACATCCCGCCCCCCTGAGGGCATGTCATGCCCGGGTTCGAGCTGGATCGGGCCCCACAAATCCCGTCCCGGCACCGTCAATTATGACTGTTGCGAAAATCCCTTTCAGGGAGCAGAATGTGCCTCCTCGAACTTGAGGAAGGAGGCACAAATGGCTACACAAACCTCGGCCTCGTTGCTACGGCAGGCTTCCGGTTGGTCTATCGTCTGGGGCGTCCTGCTGATCATTTTTGGGATCATTGCGATCGGTTCGCCATTCCTGGCGGCGATGGCAGTCAATGCCCTGATTGGCTGGCTGATCATTCTCGCCGGAGTGGTTCATCTGGTCATGGCGTTCCACGCACATGGCGCCGGAAGCCTGATCTGGAAGCTGCTGGTCGGTCTCGCCTACATCGGCTTCGGTGGATATCTGTTGCTTCACCCGCTTCTGGGAGTGGCGTCGTTGACCCTGATACTGGCGTCGCTCTTCTTCATTGAGGGCGCGCTGGACGTAGTGCTTTATTTCAAGCTGCGACCCTCGCGAGGCGCCGGGTGGGTGCTATTCGATGGCCTGGTTACCCTGATGCTGGCGCTGTTTATTGGCTTTCACTGGCCGTCCAGTTCAGTCTGGGCGATTGGTACGCTCGTGGGCGTGAGCATGATCATGAGCGGGGTCACGCGGCTGATGATGTCGCTGGCGCTGCGCGGGCGAACTGAAACGACAACCTTGCCCAGGGCGGCATAGCGTCGCTTCGGCCGCAGCTTCAACCGTGGCTTGGATCCTAAGGCAATCCTCGCCCGCTCGATCAGGGCGAGGATTGCCTTTTCTATCGACTGACGATTTACCGGCGACCGCGTTTACCCTTGCGGCCAGCCGACTTCTTCGCCTTGGCTGGCCGTTTCTTCGCGACCTTTTTCTTGGCGGACTTGGCTGGCTTCTTCTTGGCCGGCTTTTTCCGGGCGACCTTCTTGACCGGTTTCTTCTTCGCTGGTTTCTTGGCGGCCGGTTTTTTCGCCGCCGGTTTGCGCGGCGCCTTGGGCGAGCCTCCACCCCCTGACGGGCGGGGAGCGACTGGCGTCAGTGCCGGCTCTCGTTGCGGCTCGATAGTGCCCGGCACTTCAGCTTCTTCTTCCTCTTCTTCTTCCTCGTAATCTTCTTCCAGCGAATCGTTGTAAGCGCCGCTGTCGCCGAACTCATCCGTCTCGTCATCTCGTGCGTAGAGGGTATCGTCGAAAGTCATCTTTCCTCCTGATGTCGAGCCGCGCCGGGCGCGGCTCCCGTGCAAGACTGCGGGTGCTAGGGAAATAAAAAGACTGAAAGACTAACGTACTGGCTGAACGGGGCGCGATTATAGCACAGCGGTTTCGCGCGCCGTTTCGAGAACCGAGCATCTGTTGCAGGATGCATATTACACCGAGCAGGCTATGTCGAATAGCGCATGCCCGGCAGTATTTCAATGCAATGATTTGACGCGGAAGGAATCAGCGAACCGGCTTACTGGATGCCCTTGATCACCAGGATCATGCCTGGCCGCAGCAGAGCCAGATTGCCATTGTCGCGTTTCAGGGCCTCGACCGTAGTGTGATGGGTGGCGGCGATTGAGATAAGGGTTTCGCCGGCCTGCACCCGGTGATGCTGTACCGCAGCCGGATTCGCGGAGTGTAACTCTCTCTTATATTTGGGCTTATCAGAGAAAGTCTCGGCTGCGGCTGCGCTAGGAGTCACCGGCAGGTGGACGTATACGATACGCCGCCCACGCAGGCTGTCTCCTCGAAGGTGGTTCCAACGGCGAATCATAGTCGGCGGAAGGCTGAAATTGTCAGCCACCGACTGCACCGTATCGCCCCGCCGCACTTTGTAGCGGGTGGTGTGGCGGGCGTAGCTGGCGCCGTCTTCGGTGGCCGAATGTTGACCGGGCGGGATCGGGATGATCAGTTTGCTGTCCGGCTTTAACTCATCCCCGGCCTGCAGATGATTTTCCCTTTGAATGGCCTGCGGGCTGGTGCGGTAGGTGCGGGCAATCGAAACCAGGGTATCCCCTTCGGCCACTGGATGGTAGCGCCACCACACCCGCATCTGCACGGGTATTGGCTGGATCGCAGTCTCATATTTTTCTCGGGTCCCGGCCGGTAAACGCAGCTCGAAAGGTTGGTCCTTCGGAGTCGTCAAACGCAGCAGGCTCGGATTCAAATCCTGCAACGTCGCGGGTGAAACTTCGATGCACTGCGCGACCAGGCGAAGGTCCACCGAATAGTCGAGCTTGACCGAATCAAACGGAACCGGCTGCTCCGGCACAATATCGTCCAACCCATACTGGGAGGGATTCTTGGCCATAATTGTCACGGCCAGAATGATCGGCACATAATTGCGCGTTTCCTTGGGCAACACGTTGCGCTTGTACAGCTCCCAGAAATCCGCGTAACCGGTGCGCTTGACCGCGCTCTGCACCGTGCCCGGACCGGAATTGTAAGCCGCCATCGCCAAATACCAGTCGCCGAACTGGTTGTAGAGATCTTTCAGGTGATGGGCGGCGGCGCGAGTCGATTTTTCCGGGTCCTGCCGATCATCCACCCACAAGTTGTGCTGCAAGCCGTAGCCTCGCCCGCGGCCAGCCATGAATTGCCACATGCCGCGCGCTCCCACTTTTGACAGCGCCAGAGGATGAAATCCCGATTCAGCCTGAGCAAGATAAATCAGCTCCTGCGGAACCCCCTGTTCGCGCAGCGTGCTCTCGATCATTTCCCGGTACCGCCCACCGCGCTCCAGCGCGTGCTGCAGCGTGTCGTGTCCCCGGGTAGTGGAAAAGTAGTTGATGTATCCGGCCACCGGATCCGTCAACATCAACGGCAGGTCGGAATGAGTGCCCTTGATCTCCGCCTCTGCGCGCGCCTTGACGGTCGGATCGACGGGAGGAGTGACCTCGTTGACTTCATCAATGGGAGCCGGCTCGGCTTTCGGTTGCGGAGCCGCCGTGTCAGACTGAAAGGCGGCCAGTTCAGGACGGTTTACCGCCTCCAGAACCCTCTCCAGCTCGTGTTGCACGCGCTCATCCGAGCGAATCTCCGCCGAACTCTGAAGCAACAGGTCCGCCGCGTGATCAAAATTGCGCTTGGCGGCTTGCAGGTCCCCGGCTTTAAACTTTTCTTCTCCCGCCGTGTATTGCTTTTCCGCGTTGGCCACCGCATCCGCGACTGGGTCTGGTTTGGGTAGGGTCTCTGGCGAAGGAGAGGATTGCACCACTGCGGGCTGCGCTGGCGCCGGATCGGGCGCCTTTTGCGGGGCCGGGGCCGGAGCTGCACTGGTCAGCGCGGGAGCGTTCGCCTGGGGTGCCGGCAGCTTCGCCTGGCGTTGGTCCGAATGGCAGCCCATGCCGGCCAACAGCAGTGCCAGCCCGAGTCCGCTCACCAGCGTAAGCTTTTTCATCCCCATGAATGTCTATGATTTACAGCGCCTGCGCCGGCAACTCGCAGCGCCCAAGGCTCAGTTACAAATCGTACTCTCCCGCAATTTGACGGGTCAATCCGTAAAAACGCGCCCCTCGTTACTTTAGAGATAGGTCGCAACGCGCCTGCGCGAGGGCAATTGGCGACACCGCTTCGCGCTCGGCCACCTCCTTAAGGGTACTTTCCTCCGGTACTAATGACGGTTCCCATTTTTCGCGATAGGTTTATACTCGGGTCAGTAGAGGAGGAACCGGTGGACACCCGCCCGCAGTTCTTTCGCTGTCATCCCAATCTCGACGATGGCGTGAATCACAACATCGTGGAGTCTGAGATTGAAGGCGGCGCTTTCCTTGAAGACCTTCCCGCCCGCACCACACTGCAGATTCAAACGCAGCATCGCTGGTACACCGTCGTGCACTGCGGAGAGGGCCGAGCCTGGATCTGGGGCCACCCGTCATTCTGTCCTCAGCCGGTGCTGGTGAGAATCGAAGGATCGTCCTGGGGCGGTTCCATGTTGAAGATAGGGTTTGTTGGGCGAGGGATGCACCTGGAATTTCGCCACCCCGGTTATCGCACCCCCATCGTCACTTCCCGTATTCTTGAAATTCGTCAATGCGAAGACAGCGCACCCGAAATAATCCCCGCCGGACACGAAACCCGCCCCGCGAACTAAAAAACCAGCTCAAGTCTCGCCCCTAACAGCCTTTATTTGTGAGAGTTCCGCACGATGCGCCCAGGTTCCTTCGCGTCCTTTGCGGTAAAAGATTTTGACTCGACGCTACCGACTGGGCCGTAAATGTTCGTCGAGCATTTTGCCAAGAACGTAAAGGTTTCTGAACCAGGACATGTCGGTGTTTCCTTGACGGCGTCCGCCCGGCTGATTAACCTGACGGGTTTGCGCACGTCTAATCCTTTTTGCCTGAACTTTATGATGGTTTGATGGGGAGGTCCTCGTGAATCGCAAATTTACCGGTTCGATGTTTTTCTGCTTAATCCTGGGCGCGAGCCTCGCGCCCGCTGCTCTTGGACAAATCGCGGGAGCGTCCAGTGATCTGGCCGGCACGCCCGAAGCCTTTCTCGCTTCCTGCCGCCGCGATCTGGATGATGCGAAGAAGCGGATTGCCGCCATCAAGGCGAGCCCGGTTCCGCGGGACGCGATGAATATCCTGCAGTCCTTTGACACGGCCCTGCTGGTCGCCGCCGACGCAGGAAATCGGGCCGGCCTGGCCGAACAGGTACATCCTTCCAAGCCCTTTCGGGATGCCGCCCAGTTCTGTGAGCAGGAAGTCAGCCGCGTCACCACCGATATTTCTCTCGACAAAGACATGTATAACGCCCTGGCATCCCTGAACGGCGCTGGCCTCGATTCCGCGGGCGACTACTTTCTAAAAACCAACATCCGTGATTACCATCGCGCCGGCGTCGATCGTGATGATGCTACCCGGCAGAAAATCCGAGACCTGCAGGAGGAACTGGTCAAAATCGGCCAGCAGTTTGAGGAAAATATCGCCGGCGACGTGCGCAAGTTGCAGATCAACGCGTCAGACTTGGACGGGCTTCCGGAAGACTTCAAGCGTTCTCACCCTCCCGATGCTTCGGGCAAGGTCACCCTGGCCACGGATAACACCGACTATTTCCCGTTCATGGACTACGCCAGTAGCGAGCCTGCCCGAAGGGCTTTTTACCTGCTTTACCGCCAGCGCGCGTATCCCAAAAACATTGAAGTGATGGCACAGTTGCTGCAGAAGCGTCACGAGTTGGCCAACGTACTGGGATACCCGAACTGGGCCGCCTATATCACCGAAAACAAGATGGTGAAGACGGCGCAGAATGCCTCGGATTTTATTGAAAAGATCACAGAGGCGGCGAAGGCAGGCTCGAAACGCGATTACGATGAGTTGCTGGTGGTCAAGAAAAAGGAAGATCCCACCGCGGAGAGGGTCAACGCCTGGGATGTCGCCCATCTGACGCGTCGCGCCAGAATAGAAAAATTCGGGTATGACGCCCAGGTGATGCGTCCCTACTTCGAATACTCACGCGTGCTGCAGGGCATTCTCGACATCACCAGCAAGATGTACGGCATCACCTACAGGCCGGTGACCGACGCTCAAGTCTGGCATCCCGAAGTGGCCGTGTACGACGTGTTCGACCATGACAATCGCATCGGGCGTATTTACTTCGACATGTTTCCGCGCGAGAACAAGTACAAACATTACGCCACGTTCTCACTCGCCACGGGCAAGCAGGGCTTCCGGCTTCCGGAATACGTGCTCGTCTGCAATTTCCCCCGCGCCACCGGCGAACCCGGACTCATGGAGCGGGACGACGTTATCACCTTTTTCCATGAGTTTGGACATTTGATCCACGGAATCATGGAGGGGAATACGAAGTGGGCCACCGGCGACCTGGAAAATGATTTTATCGAGGCGCCGTCGCAGATGTTTGAAGAATGGCCCAAAGATCCCGCGATCCTGAAACTGTTTGCCAGAGATTACAAGACCAACCAACCCCTGCCCGCCGAACTCGCCGAGAAAGCCCGTGCCGCGGATGATTTCGGCCGCGCGTTAAGCGTGCGGACACAGATGTTCTATGCCGCCGTCAGTCTCGATTTCTATAACCGCGATCCGAAGGATCTCGACCAGGACCGTCTAGTGGCCGAGTTGCAAACTCGCTACACGCCCTTCAAATTCGTGGATGGCACCCACATGCAGACCGCGTTTGACCATCTCAACGGATACTCGGCGGTCTACTACACTTACATGTGGTCGCTGGTCATCGCGAAAGACATGTTCACCCGGTTCCGGGAGGATGGCTTGCTGAATCCCGAGGTCGCGGGGAAATACCGGCATTCCGTCCTCGCCGCCAGCGGCACCAAGCCTGCCGCAGAACTGGTCAGCGATTTTCTGGGACGCCCCTATTCCTTTCAGGCGTATGCGGACTGGCTGAACGGAAAATAAAAACCGGCCACGGATTTCCACGGATTCACACGGATAAGGGAAAGAACCAAAAAAGATCTATTCGTGTAAATCCGTAAAATCCGTGGCTAAGTTTTTGGCCAACGACCAAGGGCCAACGACCAACGGCGCTTTCAGCGCTTGCGCGAATACTCCCGCACGTATGCCGGCATCTCGACCTTCGCATCCATCCGCGGATCTTCGATCGCAGCGCCCGGCACTACATGCAGCGGCAGAACTCCGGCCCAGGTCGCGAACGAATAGTCTTCTTCGTCGTCGATCGGCGGGCCCTGCCGTACTTTCGCCGAAAACTCGTCGATCGGCAGGCGCATCACCAGCGTCTGTTTGAGTTCTTTTTCATTGGGCTGGCGCGACTCCGACCAACGCCCCGGGAGTATGTGTTCCGAGAGCACCTTCAAGGCTTGCAGTTTTTCTTTCTCGTCCCGCACCGCCACCGCCGTGCCCAGCACGACGACCGAACGATAATTCATCGAGTGATTGAAAATTGAACGCGCCAGCACCAGCCCATCCAGCAAAGTTACCGTGATGCACACCGGAATCCCCTGGTCCAGATTGCGCAGCATCCGGCTGGCGGCCGATCCGTGGATGTAAAGATTATCGTCCAACCGCCCATAGGCGGTTGGAATCACAAACGGCTGCCCATCCACGGCAAACCCCACATGGCATATGAAGCCTTCGTCGAGAATTTCGTACGCGGCCGCGCGCTCGTAAATCCCTCGATGAGCCTCGCGAACCACACGAGTCCGGGCCGTGGGTGAATGTGTGTCAGACATTGGAAGGGATCTCCGGCAAGCGCCAAGAATAGGAAGGCAGTTTAGCAGACTCCACGCCCCCGGCTAATCATCCGATCCGAGCGAAGCCGCTTCATCTAGTTAGACTCCGGGAACTGGCGACCGGCAACGGACAACTAATGTTGTGGATTCCGCTCGATCCCGCAACTTTCGTTCTGTAATGTGTGAAGCGCCCACGCCATGCGCGGCGTGTTGTGCGCAATACCAAAACGCCCGCCGGCATCGAGCAGGATCATTCCCCCGTGTCCGTTGACCCGATCTTTCAGATAATTGATGGCCTCGGCGGCCACCCACTCCGGCAAGCTGCCGGTGGCCACCCGGTCCGCGGCCCACTTGGCCAGCACCAGTTTCATAATCGGCTCGCCCCACCCGGTGGTTGACGCGGCGGCAGTCTGGTTGTCGGCGTAGCACCCGCACCCGATCAATGAAGAATCCCCCAACCGCCCCGGAGCCTTATTGAGCGTGCCCCCGGTCGAAGTCGCGGCCGCGATGTTGCTGTCGCGATCAAGCGCCACCGCTCCGACCGTATCGTGAGAAATATCAGGCGCGAATAAATCGACCTTGGCCTCCGCGGGGGCCGCCTGGAACTTGCGCAGCCGCTCGACCTCGCGCGGAATGATCAAATCTTCATTGCGGCATAGCGGGACGCCATGCTCCGCCGCAAACCTCTCAGCCCCCTCCGCCACAAAATACACATGCGGACTATCGCTCAAAATCTTGCGCGCGGTCCGAACCGGATTGCGCAGTCTCTCCACGCACCCCACTCCACCGGCCCGCAAAGTAGCGCCATCCATGATGAGAGCATCCAGTTGCACTTTGCCGTCGCGATTCAGAAAACTCCCGCGCCCCGCGTCGAATGTTTCGTCATCTTCCATGACGACCACCGCTTCTTCGACCGCATCCAGCGCTGTCCCGCCCCGTGAGAGCACACTCCAGCCTGCAGCCATTGCACGGCGCACGCCGTTCAGGTGAGACTCCACCATGTCATCGGGAATGGCCCAGGCACCGCCATGAACCACCAGAACAGGATTAGCCAAGAACAATCCTCAACAGAAGGAAGAAAGAAACAGAAGCAGCATAGCAGGCCTCAGCCCAGCGAGAACCATGTGGGGACGGGACTCCGACCCGTCCGGCCGAGCGGAAGCTCGGCTAGCTGTTGATCACCAACTCGAACCATGTAGGGGCGGGTGCCGCCACCCGCACGGCCGGGCAAAGCCCGGCGGTCTTGGTTCATCGTTGCTGAAACCATGGGCGAGCTGCGCCCACCCCGCGCAGTTGGTCAAAGCCCGGTTTTGGTTCTTAGTTGCTAAAACCCATGGGCGAGTTGCGCTCACCCGCCCGACGAGGGCGTCCGGGCCTACGTGATCCGTGGCGATGAACGTCTGCAATTTGACCGCAAAGTTTTGGAAGCTCGGCATGGCCATCGCAAAAACTAGGCCGCCTGCCCGGCATTATGTGGCGCCGCATCCACGCCTTCGGTTCGCGTCCACGTATAGCGGATGCGATGGATGACCGTGATTGTGGAAAGCACCGCAATCAGCCACAACACCGGCGCCATGCGATTGAACAGCGCTCCGATGATGACCAGCACCAGGCGTTCGGGTCGCTCCATAAACCCCACACGGCAGGAGCCGATGAGCGACTCGGCGCGGGCGCGGGTGTAGCTCACCATGATGGAGCTAACCATCACGAAGGCGGTCAGAACCACATAGAAGAAACGATCGCCGCGAGCGAAGAAGACCAGCAGCCCGAAAAATTGCGAAGCGTCGCTGTAGCGGTCGATGACGGAATCGAAGAACCCTCCAAACCGTGTCACCTGATTGCTGGCGCGAGCCACCCGCCCATCCACCAGGTCAAAGAAGCCGGAGGCGATGATCACCAGGCCGGCATAACGAAACATGCGAGCCTGGTTGTCGCCGTTGGCGTAGCCGAACAGAAGCGCAGCAATGGCGTTGACCACCAGACCCAGAAACGTAAGCACATTGGGATTGATCCGCGAGAGAGCAAGCCAGCGGACGATGGCATCGAGTAACACGCCGCAGGCGCGGCCAAACGCACTGGTCCAGGTCATGCTCATCGGATCGGGTGATACTCCTGATAAAACTTTGTCACTTTGCTTCCGTCTGGTCGTGAATGGTGGCCAGGTTCAAAATTTCCATCTCGCGGTTGCCGTTGGGCGTGACTACAACGGCGCTGTCGCCTACTTTCTTGTTGAGCAGCGCTCGACCGATAGGCGAACTGGTCGAGATCTTGCCGGAATCCACATCCGACTCTTCGCTGGTCACCAGCTTGTACTCCACCTCGGCGTTCTTGGAGCTGTCGTAAACCCGAACGGTGGAACCCAGTCCGACCCTATCCTTTGGAATGTTATCCATATTGATAAGGGCGAGTTCGGCCATGCGGGCGCCGAGTTGTCGAAGCCGCGCCTTGACGAACTCCTGGCGCTGCTTCGCCATGTGATATTCAGCATTTTCGCTGAGATCTCCCAGGGCCGCCGCTTTCTTGATTTCTTTGGGAAGGTCATGCACGAGCTCGTGTTCGAGCACGTTCATCTCTTCCTGCAATTTCCGCTTGATCGCCTCAGTCATGTGCTCGAGAATTATACCCCCGGTGTGGGGCGGGCACTCCTGTCCGCCGCCTTAGAAGTTGATTTTTGCGTGGATCATGAAATGGACCTTGTCTGGAACCTGCGGCACCAAGGATCGCCACTGAAGGCCAGCGGTTATTCCACCTCCTCCAAGCGGACGTACCTACCCCGCATGGTTTACCACAATTGCTTTGACCCCGCCCTTTGAGGTAAAATAAACCCGTGCAGTTTCCTCGGTGCCCGGTCCTCGTGGGTGTGCCGTCATGATCAGTGGAGATTTCCACATAGGCGATAAGGTCGTCTATCCCAATCATGGCGTTGGAGTTATCGAACAAATCAGCAGCCGCACCATAGGCGAGACGGTGGAAAAGTTCTACCTTCTCAAGATCAAAGCCAACAGCCTTAAAGTCATGGTGCCCTTCCATAACGTAAACACCGTTGGGCTGCGGCGCGTGGTCAAGAACGGTGAAATCCAGAAAATCGTTGATTTTCTTACAGATGGCGAGTGCGACAACAATGCCGACTGGAAGTACCGTTTTAAGGAAAACTCCGAGCGCATGCGCACCGGGTCGTTGCTGGATGTTTCGGCCGTCCTGAAGGGCCTGCTCCTGCTGAACCAGTCCAAGCCGTTGTCTTTCCGCGAGAAAAAGATGCTGGAACGAGCCCGCTACCTCCTGGTAAGCGAGCTGGCCATGGCCAAGAACTGCGAAGAAGTCCAGATTGAGGAAATGCTCTCCAAGGCTCTCTCCAAGAGCAAACTGCGCTTCCCGGAAGCCTCGGACTTCGTAGCCTAGAACAGTCTTCGGTCTTCGGTCGTCAGCAAAGCCCTATGCGACCTGCTTGCCCACGCTGGAACTTCTCGCCTTGATCAGGCCATTAAGCATTCTGGCTATTTCGCCGCCGGAATTCTTCAGATGGTGGACTTCAGTTTCTGGAATATACCCGAGCATGCCCGCAATGGTAAGTTGGGTTTCTACCTCAGGTTTCTACCTCAAAGACTGATCCGCGGGCATGGTAAAGAAACAATAGAAATTCTTTGTCGGTACGACCTTACCTTCCGCAATATTGCTCGGAACTGAAACAGCAGCTCGCCTCAGTTGACCTACGAGGCCGTACATTTCGTCCCTGGGAAAGCTGCGAGTGCAGAAATAAATTCTATTACGAGCTGCATGGCTCTCTGCCAGACTTTAGTGTCTTGATAAGAGCCGCTCATGGATAGCCTTCCTTGCAAAGAAGCCTGCAAAAGAGAGGTTGTAGCAGGTTGGCCCTACCTGTCTGTGACGAATGAGCCAGGACAATGTTCGGCGGAGCTCATTACGGACGGTCGTTTTGCTGAAGACCGAAGACTGACGACTGACGACTGCTTACTCCCCCATCCACGCTCCATACGGCTTCAACGACTCAATGTGGTCGAAGATAATCTTCATGGCGGCGGTGATCGGCACAGCCAGGACCAAGCCCATTGCTCCCCACAACCAACCCCACACCAGCAACGCGATCGTCACGGCAAGCGGATTCAGTTGCAGGCGATTGCCCAGGTACTTTGGATAAAGCACGTTGAGCGCAATCAGGTGAATCCCGAGCACGACCATCACGATTACAACTGCGCCCCCGGAATCCATCTTTCCCATGCTCACAAAAATCGGAGGCGCCATTGCCAGCACGACTCCAAGGTAGGGAACCAGGCTCAGGAATCCGCTGATGAAACCGATGAAGTAGAAGAACGGCAAATTCATAATGCCGAAAGCGATGGTGCTGGCGGTCCCAAGAAAAAGGCCGATCAGGAGATTGCCCACCATAAAGCTGCGAATCATCGCCGAGATGAGCCCCAGAGTGACGTAGGCCGTGTTGCGGTCCTCCAGCGAAAAAAGCATCACCGTCGCCGAACGGACGTGATGCTGCCAGCTCAACATGAAATAAACGAGAAAGGGGACGAACGAGGCGGAGAGCAAGGCTTGCGACACAGAGCCGAAGCCGCGAGTCAGCAACTCGTCCCAGTTGGGGCCGGTACGGGGCTGCGGAGTTTTCGTCCCGGCGCCGGTGGCTGAATCGCCGAACGATTCCGCGCGCTCCCGAACCTGCGAAATCTCCTGCCGGACGGTTTGCGTATATTTGGAGAGATCCTGCACGAAGACGATGGCCTGGTTCGAAGAGTAATAAATCACTCCGCCCACCAGGCTCACCAGCAGAAGGACAGCGACTCCGGCCGCCAGGCCGCGAGGCAGATGAAGACTGATAAAAAATTCCATCACCGGCGCCAGAATGAAGGCCAGCAACACGGAGACCAGCATCACCGCCAGCACCAGTTCTCCCCAGTAACAGAGACCTAAAATTGTCGCGATTCCAATTGCACTGAAAGCCCAGTGAGGTTTTTGCGGCTTGGGCGGGGGCACAGCCAGGACTTGTACCGCAGGTCTCTCGATCTCTGCTTCGTCAATGGCCATGGGCATATCGTAGCCTAATAGAGAAAATGTGTATGCGACATATAATCGCCAGGTGCCTTCCCACCAAACTGACGCCGCCGGGCCGCGGCAGTCCCCGAGAGTTCTGGGCCTCGATGTCGGCTCGAAGCGAATCGGCTTGGCCGTCTCCGATCCACTGGGCATTACGGCGCAGGGAATCGATACCCTCCATCGGCAAAACAAGCGATCCGATTTTGCGCAGCTCGAGCATGTGATTCGGGAGTACAAGGTCGCCGAAATCGTCATCGGCCTCCCGCTCCGCATGACCGGAGGTGAAGGGATTCAAGCCGGGAAAATGCAGACCTTCGCCGAGGAAATTCGCCGCCGTTTTCGCTTGCCGGTACATCTGTGGGACGAGCGTTTGTCGTCCGTCCAGGCCAATCGCCTGCTGCGTGAAACCGATATGTCGATCAAGCGCCGCGGAGAGGTTGTCGATCAGATGGCGGCGGTGTTGATCCTGCAATCATGGATGGATGCGCGTAGCCAGGGTTGAAACTGACCGGTGGCGCCGGCAAATTCTTGGCCACGGATTTCACTGATTTTCACGGATTTAAAAGCGGAAGGCCAAAAAATTGGTTTGATCCGTGAAAATCCGTGAGATCCGTGGCCAGGGTTCGCCTGCCAGACACCATAGACCAGGGACCAAGGACCAACGACCAACGACCAACGACTAACCACTGCCGCCCGGTTTTTCATCTAGAATATTTTTGCTTTGCGCAAGTTCCTGATCCTCGTGCTCTTCGCCGCCCTGGCAATCGGTGGCTGGCTGGCCTGGGCGTTGTGGCTGCCCATCTCGCCGGAGGGTCAGAAATTCGTGATGCTGCGCCCGGGCTTCTCCACCCGCAGAATCGCGGCTGAACTCGAATCCGCCGGCGTGATCCGAAGCCGGCTTGGCTTTATCCTCTGGCACCGTATCCATCCCCGGCAATCGCTCAAAGCCGGCGAGTATCTGTTTGATAAGCCCGCACGAACCTTTGAAGTCCACGACCGGCTAGTGCGGGGCGATATTTATGTGCACACGGTGGTGATCCCGGAAGGTTTCACCATGTTCGACATTGCGCAGGCGGTGCAGGATGCGGGTTTGGGATCAAGCCAGCAATTTCTTGATGTCGCGCACTCCAACCTCGAATTGATCTCGGATATCGCTCCAGAAGCGAAAAGCCTCGAAGGATACCTGTTCCCCAATACCTACGAGTTCACCCGCACGCAAAGCATGAAGGACATCGCGGCCGCGATGGTTAAGCAATTCCGCCAGGTCGCCGAGCAGGTTGGCCTGCTCACAAACAAGCCTGCCCCGGATCAGCCCGGAGTCAATGAACCTGCAATCGATTCGCAGAAGGACGTGCAGAAGGACCTGCAAAAGACGGTGACCATGGCGTCCATCATCGAAAAGGAGACCGCCGTCGCCGAAGAACGCCCGGTCGTGGCCAGCGTTTATTACAACCGGCTGGGACGAAACATCGCCCTGCAGGCCGATCCCAGTGTGATCTATGCCGAGTTGTTGAACGGAAACTACTCCGGCGCGCTGCACCATTCCGACATGAGTTTCCAGTCGGCCTATAACACTTACACGCATCCGGGACTTCCGCCCGGGCCTATCGGGAATCCTGGCCGCAGCTCGCTCGAAGCGGCCATGCATCCGGCGCACACGGATTTTTACTACTTCGTGAGCGACGGTAACGGCCACCATCGCTTCTCCAGCAGCCTCGAGGAACACAACCAGAACGTCGCGAAACTGCGGCAAGCCGTCCAGGGAAGATAGACCCGTTCAACTGTCAAACCCCTCCAGGTGCTCAATTGGCAACCCCCGTGCCAGCCGGGTGGTCTGCGGCCAACCATTGATTCGCATATACTTGGCTATTGTGATGAACCCAACTGCCGCCTGATGAATCCAATGCAACCTGAATGCTTATAGCCTCCCGCTACCGTCTTTTAGCTCTCGTATTGGCCTTCCTGCCTCTGACTGGGTGTCTCTTCCGGTCGCGACGGGTCGAGCGGCAGATCAGCACAGCCCCGCTCAAATCCGCCACCCAGGCGGAGCTGTTCGAATATCTTGACGGCCAGGCCGCCAAAATCAAGACTTTGCAGGCGACGGTGGATATCGACGCTTCAGTAGGCGGCGTTAAGAGGGGCAAGGTTATTGATTACCAGCAGATCCGCGGCTACATTCTGGCGCGCAAGCCAGCGATGCTGCGAATGATCGGCCTTTTGCCCATTGTCCGAAACAAGGCCTTTGACATGGTGAGCGATGGCCAGGACTTCAAGTTGTGGATCCCTCCAAAGAACAGGTTCGTGATTGGCCGCAATGACGTCGAGTCCCACAACCAGCAGCAGCCGATGGAGAACCTGCGCCCGCAGACTATTTACGAAGCCCTGATTTTGCGGGAGATCGATCCGCAGAATGAAATTGCGGTGATGCAGAACAATTTCGAAATCGTGACCGACGCCAAGCACCACCAGGTGCAGCAGGCGGATTACGAAGTCGAGGTGAT
Source organism: Terriglobia bacterium (assembly GCA_963814725.1). Classification (GTDB taxonomy): domain Bacteria; phylum Acidobacteriota; class Terriglobia; order Terriglobales; family Acidobacteriaceae; genus JAIQFF01. The sequence continues at coordinate 170,204 of CAWFDY010000005.1, read as the reverse complement.
ACGCAAAGGTGAGCACGGCTGGTTTCTCTCGCGCAAGATCATATTCAGCCGTACCGATCTTTTGCCCCACCGCCAGCTGATCTACGATCAGGATGGAAACCTGGCCACCGACGCGCATTACGAAGGCTACAAGGACTACGATGGCCTGAATTTCCCCTCGCAGATCGAAATATGGAGACCGCAGGAGGAGTACGACATTACCCTGACCATCGTGAAGCTGCAGTTGAATGGGCCCTTGCCGGACGACAAGTTCGTGTTGGACCAGCCCGCCGGAGCTCAGATCGTGCATCTCGATCAGCCGCAGGCCAGCCGGGTCAACGGCGCCGAAGCTAAGTAGAAGCCAGAAGCCTTCGAATGATGAATAAAATGATCGTCGCCAACCTGGTGCATCGGCCCATCCGGTCGCTCATCAGCATCGTGGCCATCGCCCTCGAAGTTACGTTGATCCTGCTGATTGTGGGACTATCCGTCGGCATGCTGAACGACGCTCGCCAGCGTCAGGCTGGAATCGGGGCTGATGTGATCGTGCAGCCGCCGAACACTTCATTCATGGCGGGCGTCAGCAACGCTCCCATGTCGATCAAAATCGGCGGTGTGATTTCGCAATTGCCGCACGTCAGCGTGGTCGCGCCGGTCATCTGGCAGCTCACCACCACCAAAAACCTGGAAGTCATCTACGGCATCGATCTCAGGTCTTTCGAGGCGCTGGCTCCTTTTCGCTACGTTCGCGGCGGCCCTTTCCAGGGCCCAAACGATTGCCTGGTGGATGACTACCTGGCTCAGTCGCAACATGTGAAGGTAGGCGACACGCTCGAGATACTCAATCATCCTTTCCGGGTCGCGGGCATCGTGGAGCACGGCCGCGGGGCGCGCAAATTTTTGCCCATGGGCACTCTGCAGGATCTGATTGGCAGCGAGGGCAAAGCCTCCGTGTTCTACGTCAAGATTGACGATCCGGCGAACGCGGATGCGGTGGTGCAGGAAGTAAAGAGTGTGCAGGGGCTGGAGAATTATTCGGTCCGCTCCATGCGCGAATACCTTTCCATGATGACCACCACCAGCTATCCCGGACTCTCGACATTCATCAACGTGGTCATCGGAATCTCCGTCACCATCGGCTTCATCGTTATCTTCCAGGCTATGTACACGGCCGTCATGGAACGCACTCGCGAGATCGGGATTCTGAAATCGATTGGCGCATCAAAGTTTTATATCGTGAACGTGATTCTGCGCGAGACGGTGCTACTGGCGATCAGCGGCATTGTCGTGGGAGTTGTTTTCAGCTTGATTGCCAGGGCGGGCATCAAATACCGCTTGCCCACACTTACGGTGGTAGTCAATGGCCAGTGGATTTTGATATCCACGGTGATCGCGATCATCGGGGCCATTCTGGGAGCCCTGTACCCGGCATACAAAGCGGCGCAAAAAGATCCCATCGACGCCCTGGCGTACGAGTAGGACAGCTTCCAGGGTCGAATCTCCCGGGCATGTTTGGGGCGGACACTCCTGTCCGCCGCCTTTGACTTTGACCTGGCGACGCACAGAGAACCGGCAGCATCCGGATCAACAGCAACTTCAAAGGCAGCGGACAAGAGTGTCCGCCCCAAACGGTGCCGCCAAGGGACCCTCTGCGTTGACAATATCCGGCACCGTACGCTATCTTTAAGTCTTTAGCAGTCCCTGCGGTTGCCCGCCTGGTACCCTGCGCCTTCGGCGTTGAAGTGGATACTCAGCGGTCTTCTTTAGTTTTTTTAATTTCTGGGAGACTCGTAATGTCAACCTATTTCCCCAAAGCGGGGGAAATTGTGCGCAAGTGGTACGTCGTGGATGCCTCGGGGCAGACGCTCGGCCGGCTGGCTTCACAAGTCGCCCGCATCCTCATGGGTAAAGAGAACCCGCAATACACCACTTTCCTCGATACCGGAGATCACGTCATCATCATCAACGCGGAAAAGGTGAAGACGACCGGCATGAAATCCGAGCAAAAGGTGTATCAGCATTACACCGGGTACCCGGGCGGTTTGCGGACGGAAGAATTCCGCAAGCGTTTTGACCGCAAGCCGGAATTGATTATCGAAGAGGCAATTAAACGCATGCTGCCCAAGACGAAACTGGGCGGCCACATGATTTCGAAGCTGCAGGTTTATCGCGGCGAGAAGCATCCTCACGAGGCCCAGAAGCCGGTAGCCAGGGCGCTGGAGACGGTGAAGGCGTAGAACGGTTTCCGGTTTCAAAAGCTGGTTCGTGCGCAAGACTCGGAATTCTTTGAAAGGTCAGACAGCCGGTTTTTCTTCTGGAGATTTGGCCAGAAGCTAAAGCCAGGAGCTAAAAGCTAAAACATGGCAGCGTTAGTTCAATATTACGGTACGGGACGTCGCAAGTCGGCAATCGCGCGCGTCTATCTGCGTCCGGGCAGTGGCGAGTTCAAAGTCAACGGACGTCCTTTTGAACAATATTTCGTGACCGAGTCGCAGCGCTCGAGCGCGCGGCAACCGTTGCTTTCGACCGACATGGCGGCGACTTTCAATGTCCTTGCCCGGGTCAGCGGCGGCGGGGTCAACGGCCAGGCCGATGCGGTCAAGCTGGGCATTGCCCGCGCCCTGATGCTGTTCAATATCGAATTGCGCAAGAAGCTCAAAGCGGAAGGCATGGTCAGCCGCGACTCGCGCTCCAAGGAACGAAAGAAGTACGGACAAAAAGGAGCCAGAAAACGGTTCCAGTACTCGAAGAGATAGCTTTTAGGAAATAGTTTCTGGTTTCTAGTTTCAAAGGCAGGGCGCTGTCGGTTTGAAACCGGAAACTTGCAACCAGAAACTGAAATATAGGTGTTCAATTCATCCCGCGCGGCAAGTGCGGGGCGGGAATGGCAATCCGGAAGAGCGAAATTGCAGTTTCGGGTTCTGGTTTCTGGTTTCGCAACCGGAAACTTTGAAACCAGAAACTGATGTTCGGCCGGATGCAGACCAAATGAGGAGGTTAATTGGCTAACATCACCATGAAAGAGTTGCTCGAAGCTGGAGTTCACTTCGGGCATCAGACCAAGCGTTGGAATCCCAAGATGAAGGAATACATCTTCGGAGAGCGCAACGGTATTTACATCATCGACCTGCAAAAGACGCTCAAGATGTTCAAGGAAGCGTCGAAATTCGTGGCCGACCTGGCCGCAGCAGGCAAAATCGTGTTGTTTGTGGGCACCAAGCGCCAGGCCCAGGACGCGATCGCGGAAGAAGCCACAAAATGCGGCGGCTTCTACGTCAATCAGCGCTGGCTGGGTGGCTTGCTCACCAACTGGGTGACCGTCCAGAAGTCGGTCAAGCGCCTGAAGGAGCTTGACGAGATGGCTACCGATGGCCGCTATGAGCTGCTCCCCAAGAAAGAAGTGATCAAGCTGGAGCGCGAGCGCAAGCATCTGCAGGCCAACCTGGCCGGCATCAAGAATATGAGCCGGCTGCCCGATGCGATCTTCGTGATCGATTCGAACAAGGAACAGATCGCCGTACGCGAAGCCCGCAAGCTGGGCATTCCCGTAGTGGCGGTGGTAGACACGAACTGCGATCCCAGCGAAGTGGATTACGTGATTCCGGGCAATGACGATGCGTTGCGCGCGATCCGGTTGTTTACTTCGAAGATTTCAGATTCGGTCGCCGAAGGCGCGCAGTTGATGACGGACAAGCAGGCCGCTGATCTGGCCGCCGCCGTCTATGCCGAACCCGAAGCGGTTCCGGCAACGGAAGCCGCGAGTGACGTTGACGCTGCAGCCGCTCCTGAAGCCGGCGCTGAAGACATCAGCATGGAGGACGTGCTGGGCAAAGGCGTACGCAAGCAGCCGGCCGCCGCCAAGGAAGCCGTGGAAGAGGACGTTCCGCAGGTCGAAACCCAGACGTATTAGACCCCGTTGTTTGGCCATTGGTCATTGGTCGTTGGCTAAACCGAACGCGGGTTTTAGCCCACTGAGGGAAATCAGACCCGCGCGGGTCGTCCGGCGCGGGTCAAACTTTGTAGAGCCATTTCGAGTTTCTGGTTTCCAGTTTCTAGAAACCGGAAACCAGACAACTGCAAACTTCATTTATGAGTACAACTACCGTGAATATTTCTGCCAATCAAGTGAAAGAGCTTCGGGAAAAGACCGGAGCGCCGATGATGGACTGCAAGCATGCTCTTACCGAAGCCAAGGGCGATCTGGAGCAGGCGGTCGTCCTGCTGCGCAAGAAGGGCATCTCCGTGGCCGGAAAGAAGGCCAGCCGCGTGACCAAGGAAGGCGCAGTCGCCAGCTACATTCACGCCGGAGGCAAGATCGGCGTTCTCGTGGAAGTAAATTGCGAGAGTGATTTCGTGGCCCGCACTGACGACTTCAAGGAACTGGTGCACGACATTGCGATGCACATTGCGGCCAGCGATCCGAAATTCGTCCGCAAGGAAGACGTCACGCCCGAAGCCTTCGAGCGCGAGAAGGACATTTACCGTTCGCAGGCCGCTGCGACCGGCAAGCCGCCCCAGGTGGTGGAGAAGATCGTCGAAGGTAAAATGAGCAAGTTCTACGAGGAAGTCTGCCTGCTGGAGCAGCCCTTTATTCGCGACCAGACCATTAGCATCGGTCAGCTGGTCGCGACCAAGGTGGGCAAGCTGGGCGAGAACATTGCGGTCCGCCGCTTCGCCCGCTTTAAGGTAGGCGAGGTAGGCGAGACCATCGCCGTCACCCGGCAGGAACAGAAAAGCGAATAACACAGTTTCAGGTTTCCAGTTTCTGGTTGCGCTGGCATCCAGGAATCTGGAGCGCGATATGATGACGCAACCAACAGGAACGATTCCGCCGGGAACTGAAAACCAGAAACCGGAAACTGGAAACTGATGTCGACTCCGGTGTTCAAGCGCATTCTTCTGAAGCTTTCCGGCGAGGCCCTGGCGGCCAACCAGGGATTCGGCGTCGATCCACTCCGCATTCATGAAATCGCCGCCGAACTGGCGGACGTTCAATCGCTCGGCATCCAGATCGCAATTGTCGTCGGCGGCGGCAATTTTTTCCGCGGCGTGGCTCAACAGGCCCGTGAGATGGATCGCGTCTCCGCCGACCACATGGGCATGCTGGCCACCGTTATCAATGCGCTGGCGCTGCAGGACGCTCTGGAAAAGCAGGGTATCCACACCCGGGTGCAGTCAGCCATCGAGATGAATCAGGTGGCGGAGCCCTTCATCCGCCGTCGTGCGCTTCGTCACATGGAAAAGGGGCGAATCGTTATTTTTGCCGGAGGCACCGGCAACCCGTATTTCTCCACCGACACCGCCGCATCCCTGCGCGCCATGGAAATCAAGGCAGACGTGATTCTCAAAGCCACAAAAGTGGATGGCATCTACGACGCTGACCCCATGCTGGTGAAAGACGCCAAGAAATTTGCCGAGATCAGCTACATGGAAGTACTGCGGCAAGGACTGAAGGTGATGGATTCCACCGCCATCTCCCTGTGCAAGGACAATAATCTTCCTATCATCATTTTCAATCTCAACCAGCGCGGGAATATCCGGAGAGTCGTGGTCGGAGAAAAGATCGGTTCCCTGGTCACGGCGTAAATTCCTTTGGCGCCTGTCATGTCATCCCGACCGTAGTGAAGCGCAGCGAGCTAAGTGGAGGGATCTGCTTTTGGGGCACTGCCAATTCTGATGCTGATCTCGACCTCCCTCGATGTTTAAAACGATGGCCCCGGCTGATTAGCCTCGCTGTGCAGCTGCAGTGCCATGGCACTCACCCGCAGCAGGCCCCTCTACTTCGCTCTCTCTACAGCGCTCCGGTCGGGATGACATTAAGTTTTTGCGGTTCAAAGGTTTATAATTCAGCGTTTTGATCCTGCAACATCGACGGAGTGACCATGGCGGATGCAGGCCCTTTAAGAGATATTCGCGTTCAACTGAAGACGCGAATGGATAAGGCAGTCGAAGATTTTCGCAAAGCAATGGCCGCCACTCGCACCGGGCGCGCCTCCGTCCACATGCTGGATGCGGTCAGCGTGGAATATTACGGATCGCAGATGCCGCTGAACCAGATTGCCCAGGTACACGCGCCGGAGCCGCAGCTGATTACCATTCAGCCTTTCGATCCCTCCGCCCTGGCAGCCATCGAGAAGGGTATACGCGCCGCCGATCTCGGACTCAATCCGATGAATGACGGCAAGACGATCCGCGTGCCGGTGCCGCCGTTGAACGAAGAACGCCGCAAGGACATGGTCAAGCACTTGCACAAGATGCTCGAAGAACATCGCACCGCGGTGCGCAACATCCGCCGCGACGGTAATGACGCCATCAAGAAGTTGACTAAAGACAAGAAAATCGCCGAAGACGACGAAAAACGAGCCATGGACGAAATACAGAAACTGACCGATGGCGAAATCAAGAAGATGGAAGAGATGAGCAAGGCCAAAGAAAAAGAAGTGATGGAAATATGAAACCACCAGAGGGTGCCCCGTCCAAGCTCCACTTGGGCGGGGTTTTTTGTTTGCGGATACTTTCCCTCTTGTGACCTTACTTTCTGCCCGTAATCACTGACAAGATCCCCGCCCAAGCGAAGCTTGGACGTGGCACCCTCGGAGCCAGATCCCTCCAAAATCCGCGTCCAGGGCGGGAATTACTTAGGTGCTTGGTCCGGAAGTAACGCAACTTCCTTAACCTGGGAGGGTTTGAATCCCGGTACCGCGAATCCAACGATTTCCAGGAATCAGGAGTTTTTCATGAGACGATTTTTTGCGCTTTCTGTTTTGCTTGCGCTGTTCGGTTTGGCCCTGGCCGGTTGCGGAGGCGGCAATGGTTCCACGACTCTTTCCGGCAACACCCAGCCAGGCGCGGTTTTCGTCACCGGAGAAGATGCGCCTCTTCCTTCCGTGGTGGGCCTGAACCTCACGATCAATTCAATTACTCTTACCGGGGCCGCCAATTCGCCACAACTGGTGGCGTCGCCCTTCACTGTGGACTTCGCCCGCCTGGTGGGCCTGCGCGCGCCGTTGGCGTTTAATGCGGTTCCTGCTGACACTTACACCAAAGCGACTTTCGTCCTGTCCAGTCCGGTGATCAACTACATCAGCGCCGCCAATCCTCCGCAGGTGAGCACTCTGAACGGCACGTTTGCGGCTCCCACCAGTACCGCTCCTCAGACTACCTCGGTGACGGTGACCTTTCCCACGCCGATGGTCGTAGGCTCGAACGGTTTGGTCGGAATGCATACGGAATTCGATATCCGGCAATCTCTTGCCGTTGACGCCATGGGCCAGATCACGGGTGTGATCAACCCGGTCATGTTTGCCCAGGTCGTCAAGGCGATCGATCCCCAGGGCCAGATCACGGAGCTCACAGGCACCATCGTTTCCGTGAATGTCTCCGGCGGCTCGTTTGTCCTGCAAGGACCGTATGGACATCAGATCACGATTGACGTGGACGGCAACACTGCCTACAACAGCGGTTTCACTCTCGCAACGTTGCCCACTTCCGGCGGATTCGTGTCGTTGCAGGGAACGGTCCAGATGGACGGCAGCATTCATGCCACGGATGTCGAGTTCATCACGACCGATCTCGCGTTCGTCTCCGGCCGAATTCTGGCCCTGAATCCGGCAACAGGCCCGGTGCAAACCGTCACACTGTGGGTGGGCGAAACCGGTGGCGGTGCCTCCGCCCTGGTGGACACTGTTCAGACCGTTGATGTCAGCGGCGTCGCCAACTACGCCATCTGCTTCTTTAACAACAGCTGGTTCAGCCCGAACAACTTTTTTGGGAATTCTTCCATGCTGGTGGGCCAGCGGATATTTATCGGCGGGACCTTCAGCGGCACGTTTACTCCGGATTTCATCTCCTTGCGACGCCAGGGTGTGTACGGGCTCGTCGTCCCGGGGAGCGTGACTGTCACCGCCGGTAATGCCGGCAACTTCCAGTTGTCGAACGCCGGACTGCTGGGACTCTCGCTGGGTGGCCCGCTCGCCGTGAACACAGGCGCTGGCACCCTGTTCTTCCAGGGAAACAGCAATACGCTGGCTCTTAGTGACCTGCAGGCCGCCAGCGCCACGGTCGCGGTGCCGGTGATCGCACGCGGCCTTGTCCTTCAGGACCCGGTCAGCGGCGGGCCCGTGCTCTGGGCGCACCGCGTGCGGTTGGTGCAGACCACACCGTAGTCTCAAATGTCAGGTTGCTTCAGCGGGCGGCTACAAGCCGCCCGTTCTTCTTTTGAGGCCTTATAATCAATTCCACGATGAGGAGAGTTGGCCACGCCACGTTCTTGCCTGACTGTCCCGGGGATTTGCGCCAGGTCTCGGGCAGGCTGTGCTGGACCCGCTTAAACTCCGGGTATACGAACATTTATGTGCTTACTTCGGAAAAACTTGCAGGGCTGGGCAACTCCGCCACGTTTTATTCCGTCTTGTCTGAGGTAGGGGTTGCTAAAACGTCTCCGCGAAGCGAAGGCGGTTTGGACGGTCTTCACGGCTCTACCGTATAATTGCCACTTTCCATACTCCCAGGATTCGAGGTAGTAACGATTCTTCGTTTTCATCAGGATAGCCCTGTAGCGACGAAGAGCAGGTCGGGCCACGCGCGGCCCGCTCCGGCTGTGGCATCGCCTTCATCTCATTCAATTATAAAGATTTGTAAATTGCGATGGCCTTTACTATGCCTTCTGCTCTGCGTGCTGTGCTCCGCCGGTTGGGGCCAGCAGGAAGTCATTACCGAGATCGTAATTCACGGCAATCGGCGCATTCCGGCTGACACCGTGCGCGGCCGCATCTTTACCCGCGCCGGGGACGTTTACGACGAAGCGGCTCTGGACCGGGACTTCAACTCGCTGTGGAATACGGGATATTTCGAGGACATACGGTTCGAACGTGAGCAGACGCCGAAGGGCTGGCGCATCCACGTCTACGTCAAAGAGCGGCCAACCATCAGCGAGATCGAGTATCTGGGATTGAGTTCGGTGTCGAAGAGCGATGTGCTCGACCGATTCAAGGACCGCAAGGTGGGCCTGTCGCCTGAGAGCCAGTACGATCCTACGAAGGTCAAAAAAGCCGAGGTCACCATCCGGGAGTTGCTCTCGGAACATGGACGCCAGTTCGCCACCGTCCGCACCGAGGTTCGTCCCATTCCGCCGGCTAAAGTCAGCGTCACCTTTGTGGTGAAGGAAGGTCCCAAGGTAAGCGTTGGCAAGATAACTTTTATCGGCAACAAGCACGTCAACTCGCGCGTTCTTCGTGGGGCCATGAAAAACCTGAAGCCCATTGGCATTCCGCATTCCATCTTTCTCGAAAACATTTTGGCCAAGACCTACGACGCCACCAAACTGGAAGAAGATACGGAACGGGTGCGAGCGGAATTTCAGAACCGCGGTTACTTCAAGGTTGTGGTCGAGGACGCCAAGACGGAAATTCATGACACCGGCCGCAGTGGCTTTCATATTCCGCTGCTGATGAAGGGACAAGGCAAGTCGGTGGACATCACGATTCCCATCGATGAAGGCGAACAGTACCGGCTGGGCGGGATCACATTCAAAGGCAACCAGGAAGTCACCAATCTGAAAGCGCTGCGTTCGCTCTTTCCCATGAAAGACGGGGATATTTTCTCCCGGGAAAAAGTGGCAAAAGGATTGGACAACCTTCGTAATGCTTATCGCGAGCTCGGCCACATCAACTTCACTTCGATTCCGAATACTACTTTCGACGAAGACAAGAAGCTCGTGTTCCTTTCCGTCGATCTGGATGAAGGCAAAAAGTTTTACGTGCGGCGCATAGAATTTGCCGGTAATACCACGACGCGGGACAAAGTCATCCGCCGCGAAGTGGCGTTGGAGGAAGGTCAGGTTTACGACGAGCGGCTGTGGAAACTCAGCCTGCTGCGGCTCAATCAGCTGGGATACTTCGACGCGCTGAAGCCGGACGATCCCAACGTGACCGAAACTCACCTCGACGAGAAAAACGGCACCGTGGATCTGACGCTCAAGGTCCATGAGAAGGGCAAGAACAGCATCGGCTTGAACGGCGGCGTGAGCGGCCTGGCTGGGGCTTTCATCGGCGTCAATTACAGCACCAACAACTTCCTGGGCCTGGGCGAGACTCTGGCCGTCCAGACCAGTATTGGCAACAGCCAGCGCATTTTGTCGTTCAGCTTTACCGAGCCCTACCTCTTTGACCGGCCGATCCAGGGCGGCTTTTCGGTGTTCACGCAGAAATACAACTACAACCAGGCGCGGCAGGAAGCGATTCTCACCGGCCAGCAGGTAAATCTCCCGTCCACTTTCCTCAACAACCTGCAGAATTACACGCAGTCCAGCACGGGATTCACTGGTTCACTCAGCTACCAGTTGCACCATTCGTTCAAACGGGTGGGCATTACTTATTCCTTCGACCGGTCTTCGATTGTCGCGGTCAGCGACGCCTCGAAAATTTTATTCACCGATCTGGCGTTCCGCGGGATCAGTGGTCCAAACTCGCTCGAAGGCATCATCACCAGCAAGGTCCTTCCCAGTTTTTCCTTCAGCACGATCAATAGTCCCATCTCACCCAAAAGCGGGACCAGCGTTTTCCTGGGCGGAGAAATCGCGGGATTGGGCGGAACCGTGCGGTCGGTTCGGCCCATTTTTCAGTACAAGCATTTCAAGCCGGTGCAGAAGGGCCGCAACACAATCGGGATCAATTTGCAGACTTCTTTCCTGACCGGCTTTGGCGGCGTTGTGGCGCCGCCGTTCCAGCGCTTCTATATGGGCGGCGAAAATGACATTCGCGGCTTTGATATCCGCTCCGTCTCGCCCGTCGCGTTTCTCCCGGACAAGAGCGCGATCATTCTGCGCAACCCGGATGGCACGGTCGTTCCCAAAGATCCGGCCAATCCGTTGCGAGGCGGTTACACCATCCCGGTCCCGGTGGAGCGGATTGTGTTCCCGGGCGGAGATGCCAGCGTGGTCACGAATCTGGAATATCGAATCACGATTGCCGGGCCAGTAGCGCTGGCGCCCTTCGTTGACCTGGGACTTGATCCCATCATCCGGGGAGGGGAACTGCGTATCAATCCCGGCCAGCTGGCCGACATAAACAGCACCGTGTTTGGATGCCCGGCGCTTAACATTGCTCTGAACTGTACGGGCGGACATCTGCAGAACCCGCAGTTTTCCCAGAATCTGCAGGTTGTGAGTTCCACCAACTGGATTCCGAGGATGTCCACCGGACTTGAAGTGCAAGTCTTCCTGCCCATCATCAATGCTCCGTTCCGCGTGTATTGGGCCTACAACCCGCTGCGGCTGGATTCGGTTACCCGGGGCCCGGTGCCGATCACCCGCGACATGTTCCCGCCGGGGGCAGCAGGCGACTTTACATTCGAACAGGCGGCCCGGAGTCTGGCGCCTGAATTCCAGCTGCGTGAACCGCGCAAGACTTTCCGCTTCAGCGTGGCCACGACGTTCTAGGAACCGTCGTTGGTCGTTGCTCGTTGGCGGAGTGAAAATCGGGGCGGCTCCTCTCCCGCCATCTGTTGACCTGAAGAGGAGGCTTTACCTATAATGGGAATATCCACGCCCTGACAAAAGGCAGGCAACGGGGTGACCGCCACGTCGTTTCAGGTTCGGCGTAAGCGCAGGCAAGAGATCGAGCCTTTCCGGTTAAATATCCAAGGAGTTCAAAATCAACCACATGACAAGCAAGTTTGCGCGAGTTCTTACGTCCACTTTGTTCGTCGCATCAGTTGCAGCCTTGGCCCAGACTGCCGGATTACCCGCGGCTCCGAGCGCTGCATCGGAAAATGCCTCGGCTCCTCTCGCGACCAGTGCCACCGGTACCAGAATGGGTACGGTCAACGTCGAGCAAGCCATTTTCGCCACCAATGAAGGCCAGCGCGATTTCGAAGCTTTGAGCAAGAAGCTTGAACCCAAGCAGACTGAACTCAAAGGGTTGAACGACGAAGTCGAGAGCCTCAAGAAACAACTCAACACCCAGGGCGACAAGCTCAATGAGGACAGCCGGGGCACTCTGGTAAAGCAGATTGAACAGAAGCAGAAGTCCCTGGAGCGCTCGGTGCAGGACGCGCGTGACGATGCGCAGAATCAGCAGAACGAGATCGCGCAGCGCATCTTGCAGAAGATGGGACCCATGCTGGTGAAGTATGCCGCAGAGCAGGGTTTCGGCGTAATTATCGACACTTCGAACCCGTGGCCCAACGGTCCCGTCCTCTGGGCCGGACCTGCCGTGGACATCACCCGGCCGGTGGTCGATCTTTATAACTCCCAGTCCGGTGTGCCGGCGCCAGCGGCGAAACCCGCCGGAGCAAGGCCGACCACGCCATCCGCGAGGCCGGCAACCACGCCGGCGACCAGGCCGGCGACCACTGCGCCAAAAGCGCCAGCGCCAACCCCTCAACCGAAATAATCTTGCGACACCTGGTGTCGTAAGGAAGTTCCCACAGGCCGCGTGCAGAACGCGGCCTTTTTTCTTTTCTGCAGCTCTCCTCGAATGCGCTGAAGGCCGGCTTCCCGGTGTCTTTACTCATGGTCACGCACACATCGAGGAGGCTGCCATGTTTGCCGATTGCCTGTCCGGTTCCGAGTTGTCGAGTCATTCTCGTCGCAGATGGACCACCCTGATCTCGTTTGCTGTGCAGGCAAGTGTCATTGGATTGCTGTTCATGCTGCCCTTGCTCTACACGGAAGGGCTGCCGAGACTGGCGATGCTGGCGCCTCTGGTCGCGCCGGCTCCGCCCCCGGCTGTGCCGCGGCAGCAGACGCGTTCCGCCCCGTCGTCCGTCGCGCAGCGCAATCTGGTGGAAGACAGGCTGGTGAGCCCTCCCCGGATCCCGTCCGCAATTCAAGTGCTGACGGAAGCGGCTTCTGCACCCGCGATGTCGGATCTTCTGGCTGGAGTTTCTCGCGGAACTGACGCTTCTGGAGGCCGCGGCACTGTCCCCGATTCAGTGGGAGTCGGCTTAGCACTACCACCACCTCCGCCTTCCATTCACCATCCGCCCGTCTCGCGCATGATGGAAGGGAATCTGGTGCATCGCGTCCAGCCGGCCTACCCGCTGCCGGCGAAGCAGTTCCGCGTGCAGGGCCAGGTAGAGCTGCGAGCGGTGATCAGCCGTGAAGGCGCGATAGAGAACCTGCAGGTGTTGAGCGGACCCGCCATGCTGGTGCAGGCCGCCGTCGATGCTGTGCGCCAGTGGAGATACCGGCCCTACGAGCTCAACGGCGAGCCGGTCGAGGTGGAGACCCAGGTGACGGTGAACTTCGTCCTGTCGGGTGGATCGTAAGGCTGCCCCGCGCCCGGGAGTAGCACAGGCGTAACCTCGTGCGAGCCGTTGTGACCGCTATAATCGGCTGCAGTGGCTACAGCCGAAATCCTGAAGCGGACCGCAACCCGGCCGACCTGGGCCCAGGTTTCGCTGGAAAATCTGCGTTACAACTTCGGCGTCGTACAACGTCACATTGGACCGGGAGTAACCGTCTGCGCCGTGGTTAAGGCCGACGCCTACGGCCATGGAGCGACGGAATGTGCCCGCGCCCTGGAACAGGAGGGAGCACGCTGGCTGGGAGTGACTTCGCTCGATGAAGCGATCCCGCTGCGTGAGGCCGGCATTCGCACCCGGATTCTGCTGATGACAGGATTCTGGCGAGGCGAAGAAGAAGAAATCATCCGCTTGCAACTTACGCCCACGATCTGGGAGCCCGGGCAGGTTGAATTGCTGGAAAAGGCGGCTGCCGGCATGGGCTTACCGAGGCTTGCCGTCCACCTGAAAGTGGACACGGGCATGGGGCGCCTGGGAGTCGATCCGGAAGATTTGTACCAGGTTTGTGCCGCGCTGAAATCGTCGCCGCATCTGCTGCTCGAAGGTCTCTCCACCCACCTGGCTTCATCCGAAGTGCTGGACGCGCCCTCCGTCAACGATCAGTTGCAGAAATTTGAGCTGGTGCGCAACCTTCTGCGGAACGAGGGATTTGATCCGCCCTTGATTCATGCGGCCAACACCGGCGCGGTGATTTCGCTCCGGGAGTCGTGGCACACCATGGTGCGGCCTGGAATCGCGCTGTACGGCTACCACTTGCCCTTTGAGCGTGCGGGCAGGGAAGTCAGCGGCGCCAAGTTGCGGCTCGGCGTGAAACCGGTGCTGACCTGGAAGACCCGTATCCTCTCATTGCGCGACGTGCGCGCCAATCAGGCTCTGGGATACGGAGGCACTTATGTGACGAAGGCCCCGGCGCGAATTGCGGTGCTTCCGGTGGGATATGCCGACGGCTTGAACCGCGCCCTTTCGTCGCGCGGGCGGGTGATCGTGCGGGAATACTACGCTCCGATTGTGGGCCGTATTTCGATGGATTTAACCCTGGCCGACGTCACCGGTTTGCCGGGGGTTGCCATCGGGGATGAAGTTGTCCTGCTGGGCGCAGTGGACGGATTAAGTGTTGACGCTCGCGAGCACGCTGAACTTGCCAGTACGAATGTGTACGAAATTCTTTGCGCGATTTCGAAGCGGGTGCCGAGGAAGTATAGCTAGTTGTGGGTCGTTGGTCCTTGGTCCTTGGCCGTTGGCCAAACCCCTCAATTCTTATCTCACCACAGGTTGTGTGGGGCCGGGTCTTCGACCCGGCCGGCCGCGACTGGGTCGCGGCTGGGTTTCGGCCCGTTAGTGTGGGGCGGCGCCGGCATAGCCGTGGCTTCGCCCCCCACGGTCATGGGCGCAATCGCACGACAAGCCTCATCCGAGTCTGCTTTTTACGACTTCTACATATTTCTTGAGCACGGCATTAATCGAGGTCTGATACCCCTTACCCCGCTTGCGGAAGAAGGCCAGCACGTCGGGATCAATGCGCAGAGTGATCTGTTTCTTGGGACCCGACCAGAGTATTGCGTGTGAAAAAAAGTCTGCCCCCTGCTTTGGAATATCGGAGAAATCAATATCATCATCTTGCAGCGAATCAGTCCGCTTCCAGTCCGTCCTGGAGCGCTTCTTCGTATTGTTGACGCTCTTCACGATCTGCCTTTCTCGGCGAGATGATCGGGATGGCATTTCGGGGGACGCTCGGCAAACGCAACCAGGGCAACCCGGCCGTGTATCATCCCAATTCCGATCCATCGTTCCTCGCCATAATCCTCGTCAATATCGGGGCGAACAAGCAGTGCGCCCCGGAACATTTCCTCCGCGTTCGCGAAATCGACTCCATGCTTCACGACGTTTGCGCGGTTCTTGGCCTCGTCCCACTCTAGCTTCGCGGACAGCAACATCCTGCGATGGCGATCACAGAGCATGGCTATGCTGGCCCTTTGAAATGAACCCATGAATGTCAATAACTGCGTTTCGCTGCGGGCGCGCTGACCTGACGGCTCCCCTTTGTTATCCTGAATCATCAATGCCTTCCCGCTACGAACAATGGATGGTTGACTGGGAAACCCGGTTGACTTCCGTGGACAACAATCGCGTTGTACGTCCGCTGGAATGGGGTGTCGAGTGGGCGCGGGACTGGCCTTGCCGCAATGGTTTTGCCGCTGGGCACACTCTGGGGAATGCCGGTTCCGAAAAGTTCTTGCGCGACTATAACCGGCGGATAGTCGCGGCCAGCGACGAATTTTACTCCTACAAAGTGCCTTCGGATTTCCGGATCGAGCGCCGCAAAGTCCAGGTCTTCAGCACGCGGGAAGTGCCGGACCCAAAGCTCGAAGCGAAGGTGCGCCACACCCGCGCGGATTACCTGCGTTTCACTTCACCTGTCCACACGCCTTATCCGGAAAACAATCTGGTAAACGCTCGCTGGTTTCCGGCACGCGGACGGCGGGCAGTGGTGCTGCTGCCGCATTGGAACTCCGATGCGATCGCTTATACCGGCCTGTGCCGGGTGCTGAATATGCTGGGCATCGCGGTGCTGCGGCTGAGCATGCCGTATCACGACATTCGCATGCCGTCGGATACGCGGCGCGCTGACTATGCGGTCTCGGCCAACATCGGACGCACCCTCGACGCCTGCCGGCAGGCGGTGGTTGACGTTCGCTGCTGCCTGGACTGGCTTGAGCAGCAGGACTACAACCGCTTGGGCATCCTGGGCACCAGCCTGGGTTCCTGCTATTCGTTTCTGGCCGCGGCGCACGACCCGCGCATCCGCGTGGCTGCTTTCAACCATGCCTCCACCAATGTCGCCGACGTGGTCTGGCACGGACAATCCACGCGCCACATTCGCCAGGGGCTCGAGCCTCAAATCGATCTCGACCGCCTGCGCGCGCTGTGGAGCGGCATCAGCCCGATTTCATATTTCGAGCAATTCGCGCGCTGGCCCAAGCGATCGCTCATTATTTACGCTAAATATGACATGACATTTTTGCCCGAGCTCTCTCGCGATGCCGTGGCCGAATTCGAACGCTATGCTCTGGACCACAAAGTTGTGGTGTTGCCCTGCGGACACTACACCACCGGCGAGACGCCGTACAAATACATGGATGGATGGCAGCTGGTTTCATTTTTGCGGACAGCGTTTGAGAGCGCGTAAAGAGCTGCTAGCTTCTGGCTTCTAGCCCCTGGCTTGCATCCAGTCAGCATTCTCATGAACCTGCGCCCAGCATGGCTAAGAGCTAAGTTAGAATGATTTGAGCAGTTCAGAAACTAAGAGCCAGAAGCTAGAAGCTGAGAAACCCCGCCATGAAAACTGACCGTATGTCTCGTTCTCTATACGAAGTTGATCCCGAGGTGGCCGCCGCCATCGACAACGAAGTGCGTCGCCAGCATGAAGGTCTGGAGCTGATCGCTTCCGAGAACTTTGTCAGCGAAGCCGTGCTCGAGGCCATGGGCTCGGTCTTCACCAATAAATACGCCGAAGGCTATCCCGGCAAACGCTATTACGGCGGCTGCGAGTTTGCTGACGTGGTGGAAGAGCTGGCGCGGGAGCGAGCCAAAAAACTGTTTGGCGCGGAATACGCAAATGTGCAGCCTCACGCCGGTTCCCAGGCGAACATGGAGGCCTTCGCTGCCGTCCTGCAACCCGGCGATACCATCCTCGGGCTCAATCTGGCGCATGGTGGGCATCTCACTCACGGCCATCATCTGAATTTTTCCGGCAAAACTTATCGCATCGTGCCTTACGGCGTTACTCGGGAAACTGAAACCATCGACTACGACGATCTGGAGAAACTGGCTGAGAAGGAGCGGCCCAAGCTGATTATCGGCGGGGGCAGCGCTTATCCCCGGATTATCGATTTCGCCCGCATGCGGCGGATTGCCGACAAAGTCGGCGCGCTCTATCTGGTCGATATGGCGCACTTCGCCGGACTGGTCGCAGGAGGAGTGCATCCCTCGCCAGTGCCGCACGCGCACATCGTGACCACTACCACGCATAAGACTTTGCGCGGGCCCCGGGCCGGAATGATCCTGAGCAAGCAGGAGTTCGGCGCCGCCATCGACAAAGTCGTGTTCCCCGGAATGCAAGGCGGGCCGCTGGTCCACATCATCGCGGCCAAAGCAGTCAGTTTTCAGGAAGCCATGCGGCCGGAATTTCGTGAGTACGCGCGGCAGATCGTGGCCAATGCCAAAGTTTTGGCGGAGACTCTGGCCGGTGAGGGCTTCCGCATCATCTCCGGAGGCACCGACACTCATCTCATGCTGGTGGACGTGTTCTCCAAGGGCATTCTGGGAAGTGAAGCCGAAAAGGCGCTGGGCGAAGCAGCCATAACGGTCAACAAGAACGCGATTCCGTTCGACGTCAATCCGCCGATGAAGCCGAGCGGAATCCGTGTCGGTACGCCCGCGCTCACCACCCGCGGCATGAAGGAAGATGAGATGAGGCAGGTAGGTCGATGGATCTCCGAGGCTCTCCATCATCGAACCGAAGCGACGGTGCTGGGAAAGATTCGCGAACAGGTCCTCACCCTGGCCGAGGCCTTTCCGTTGTATCCCGAGCGCCGGGCGAAAACCCAGGTTGAAGTAAGAGCGTAAGCAATGCAGGGCCGGCGCCTTCGCCCGGCTTTGCCATGGCTGGCGCCCGGCGGGCAGGGCCACCCGTCCTCCATCGGGAACGCATGTGCCTGCCCGGTGCTAGCCGCGCACCCCTCTCTGTGATTAAATCAGCCCGTGAGAGTTGCCATCGATATTCGGCGGATGACTGAATTCGGCGTTGGCACTTACACCCGCAACATCGTGCGGGCGCTGGGCCGGCTGGATTGCCAGAGTAAATACTTTCTGATCGGGCCGCCGGAAAAAGTCGCCGAGATCGGTCCGCTCCCCGGGAATTTTCACAGCGTACCTTTACTGGGCAGCGACGCCACGGTCAAGAATTATTTCGATTACCGCGCCATCCTCAAGCGGTTGAATTGCGACCTGGTGCATATTCCGCATCTGTTCTGGTTGCCCCGCAATCTTCCGTGCCCTTACGTGATGACGGTGCACGATGTGCTCGATCACATGTACCGGGCGCGCGATCAGTCGGGGCTGAAGCGCTCCCTGCATTTCTATCTCACCCATCGGGCCTTGAAGGGAGCGGCGCGAATCTTCGCCGTGTCGAACTTCACCAAGACAGAAGTCGAGAAGCTGTTCGCCATTCCCGCGGCTCGTATCGAAGTGGTGTACAACGCGATTGACGAGCGTTTTCTGCGCGGCCATGCCACCGCTGCCGATCGCCAATTGCTGGCCGAACGCTACCGGGTGAATCATCCCTTCCTGCTTTACACGGGGCGCATCAGCCCGCACAAGAATGTGGTGCGGATCATCGAAGCTTTTTCCGCGCTTAAGGCGGATCTGGAGAAGGAATCCCTGTTTCCCGGCCTCAAGCTGATCGTGATCGGCGACGAGTTGTCGAAGCATCCCGATCTGCGCCGTACGGTGATTCGAAGCCGTATGCAGAACGACGTGCGTTTCATGGGATTTGTTCCCATTGAAGTGCTGCGTATTTTTTACGATGCGGCGAAAATTTTTGTATTTCCGTCGCTCTACGAAGGGTTTGGCCTGCCGCCACTCGAAGCCATGGCGCACGGGACGCCGGTGGTAACGTCAAACACGTCGTCGCTGCCCGAGGTGGTGGGCAACGCAGCCGTGCTGGTCAATCCGGAAAATGTTTTCGAGATTATGCGGGCCCTGCATCGCGTGCTGGTCGATCAGCAACTGCGCGACAAACTCAAGGCGCGGGGCTATGAACAGGCCAAGAGATTTTCCTGGGACGCAGCGGCACAGCAGGTTCTGCGCGGATACCACGAAGTGTCGGAAAAATCCGCAGCCCGTCCGCCCCTGCCGGAGGAGCCCGGAATCCCGCGCGCGGCTAACTCCTAGCCGGCCTAAACATTCTTGAGCAGGGGCTGGCCTGGAGAATTGAATCCCAGACGATGCAACTTGGCGGCGAAGCGGGTGCGATCGGCCTCGGTGGTGGCGGCGGTGTGGCGTTTCTTCAGCTTGGTAATCTTTTCACTGCGGGTACGTCGGCGGCGAATTTCGGGCCGGCGGCTGGGTGCGGACATGAAGCCTCCTGATTTACTGGTCGAGAACTAGTTTATATCAAGGCCGTGGACTTGGGTGTGCGAGCCTGGGCTTGGGGATCTCCACCTGTGGCGTGGGAATAGTGCCTACTTGTCGGTGTCTTCAAACGCAAACCTTCCCAGCGCGAAGGGATGCGAAGTCCGAGGCTTGGTGTCCGCTCCATTTACCGGGTAACTATCCGGACTGAAGGTCGGGAATCCCCAGACCTTTCCGGTTCTCATATCGACCACCACTCTTCCACAAACCTGCTGGCTGCTCATCGTGCCGATCTCGAGAACCTTCACCCTCCTGTCCCGGCTGATGACGTCGCGCAGCAGCAGGATCGCCGAAACGATCGCTGCCGACACCAGGCCGGGCATGATGCCGATGATTCTCTCGATGACGACGTACACAAAGAAAGGGGCAAATCCCAGCAAGGATTCCATGAGGATGGGATTCTATAACATCGCAATTCGATG
This sequence comes from Terriglobia bacterium, assembly GCA_963814725.1. Classification (GTDB taxonomy): domain Bacteria; phylum Acidobacteriota; class Terriglobia; order Terriglobales; family Acidobacteriaceae; genus JAIQFF01. The sequence goes on along the minus strand of CAWFDY010000005.1, from coordinate 150,306 downwards.
CCGAGGGGAGGGCCGCGAGATGGTCCCGGAATCCCTCTGGTTCCGCACGGTCTCGCTCGAACTCTGTACAGACGGGACCCTAAACGGACCCAGCACCGGGCGCGGTTGTTCCTTGCGGCAGATTCATGCGCTTCACCAGGTCGCTGAACCGTGGATCGCTACGCAGGTTGTCGTAATCCGGGTCGAGATCGAGGTCCAGCAACCCGGGAGTGTGTTCCGCAAAAGCTTTTTCAAGCCACTTAAAGGCATTGTCCTTGTCGTTAAGAAGCGCATAATTTGTGGCGAAGGCGACGGGAGAGATATAGCCCTGCCGGCTGGCATCGGCCAGTATCTTCAGCTCCTCCCGTATCGCGAGGTCCTTCGCAGCGCGGAAGCCGGACGATGCATAAACCTTCGGCAAAGCCGCTGCAATTTCATCTGCGCCCTGCAGCGCCAGCCCTTTCTGCAACTCCAACATGGCTGGCGCCTCCTTGCCTGTCCGGGAATAAATGTTGGAGAGACCGAGATGTGGGCCGGGAAGATCGGGGTCGCTGTGCGTAAGCTGCAGATATTGCGCCTCGGCAGCGTCGAATTGCCGGGCGTAGTAGTGCACCAACGCGGTGTTCGATTTCCATCCCGGGGAGAGAGGGTCAAGTTCCTCTGCACGCTTCGCTTCACGCAACGCATCATCGAAGCGATGCATGGTTCTGAGAAGCATGGAATAGGCAAAGTGGGTTTCAGCATCGTTTGGATCCAGTTCAATGCTGCGTTTGATTTCTCTCTCGGCCGTAACCCAATCCCACTTGGCGATCAGACTGACGGCTGCGATTTCGCGATGGGCTGCGGGCAAGTCTGGGTCCAGTTGCACCGCGCGCAGCGCTGCGGCCTCCATGGGCGGCCAGGCTTCCTTGGGAGAGATTTCTCCCGAATAACCCATGAAACCGTAGTATTCCGATAGCCCAGCGTAGGCGAGCGCGTAGTTAGGATCGGCGTCTATCGCCTGCTCAAAATACTGCCGGGCTTTTGTCAAATCCTCGGGCGTGTCTTTCAGCTGGTAGTGCCGGCCTTTCAGGTAGAGCTGGTAAGCCTCGGCGTTGTCGGTGTATTTCTTTGAGATGCGCTGCCGCTGCTCGTTGGTAATCTTTAGGCGCAACATGTCCGCGATGTGCTGCGAGACTTCCTCCTGCACCGCGGCAATGTCTGAGAGGCTGCGGTTGTATTGCTCGCCCCATATGTGATGATTGTCGCGAGTATCTGACAGCTCCACGCTGACCAGCAGGTCGCTGCCCCTTTCCATATATTTTCCGGTGAGCACCGCGCGCACGTTCAGCTCGCGCCCCAGAGTCTGGGGGTCCACCACCTTGCCCCGGTACCGGAGAACGGAGCTTCCCGAAATCACTTTCAGATTGGGTAGTTGGGAAATACTGTTGATCAGGGAATCGGTGATGCCGTCGCTTAGATACTCCATCTCTGGCGTACCTGTGATGTTGGTGAGCGGCAGAATTGCGATGGAATCGATGGCCGCACCCCGTGGGAACAGGTAAAAGACAGCGCCGGCGATGGCGGCCAACAAAGTTATGAAAGCGACGGCTCGCCACACGGTTCGGGAAACAGCTAATCGCCGGGCGGGTTTGGCTGGAATCGGAAGCGGGAAGCTGGACGCGGACAGCCGGCGCAAATCTGCCGCCATTTCCCTGGCTGACTGATAGCGGCACGTCGGATCCCGTTCCAGACTCTTGAGGATGATATGTTCCAGGCCAGCCGAGAGACCGGGGCTAAGGGACGTTGGTGTGGCCGGTGTCCTGTTGAGAATGCCGTCGATCATCAACGGGGCAGTTTTCGCCTGAAAAGGACGCTGACCGGTTGTGATCTCATAGAGCACGCACCCGGCAGCGTAAGTATCGGTCCGCTCATCCGGCGGACTGCCTCTTAGTTGTTCTGGCGCCATGTAGGCGAGGGTCCCGGCAAGACCCTGGTCCTGGGTAATGCTCATCGTGACCGAGGCCGGGTCTTTGCTCTTTAAGAGTTGTGCCAGGCCAAAGTCGAGTATCTTGAGATGTCCTTCCGGGGTAATTCGCAGGTTCGCAGGCTTCACGTCACAGTGGATGACCCCCTGTGAGTGCGCGGCCGCCAGGCCTTCCAGCAGTTGAACGACCAGCCCGACGGCATCCTTTTCAACGATTGGACCGGGCAGTAACCTCTCCTCCAACGTCATGCCCTGGACCAGTTCCATCACCAGAAAATCGGTGTCATCCTGGGAGTCGAAGTCGTGGACCACTGCGATGTTGGGATGGGTCAAGCGGGACAAAGCAAGCGCTTCTTTGCGGAAGCGGCTGCGCGAAGCCTGATCGGCCAGACTGCCGGCGGGCAGCACTTTAACGGCAACGTCGCGGTCCAAACGCTGGTCACGGGCCCGGTAAACGACGCCCATGCCTCCGGCGCCGATCTGTTCCGCAATCTGATAACGGCCGAGATTTAGCTCATTCACGATCGTGCCTTGCCCGCCCAGGATTTCGGGCCCTGGAGAGCGCCCGGGTGGGCGCACCAGCCTGGTGGCGCGGCGCCTTCCGCAAATGATCCGGCGCGATGCCTCCCAAGGTCAATAACCCTGCTGCAATCTTGACAACCTGTACCCCCGGGTGTACGTTTTTGGGTGTGTAGGCCGGTGCGCAGAAAGACCTTTCCCCCCAAAGGCGAAACTTCCTCGCCGCCCCAGCCCGAAGCCGAGTGCGTGGAGGTAAATATGAGGCGCTTCGCCGGAACAGCTCTTTGGTGTTGCATCCTTGTCCTGTTAGCCGCGACCCAGAGTATAGCCTGTGGTGACAAGGTTCTCGCTCTCGGGCGTGCGGTTAAGCTGCGCTATGTCTCTAATCATTCAGCTTCCATCCTCCTTTATCTGCGTGCGGGTACTCCCGCCGCCGGTGCGCTGGCGGACGCGTCTCTGCAATCAGCCCTGAAAAAGTCCAGCCAGGTCTTGAAGGTCGTGACTGAACCCTCGGAACTCGATTCGGCGCTAAACATGGGTAAGTACGATCTGATCGTGACTGATCCCCAGGATGTTCCCGCTATTGAACAACAGCTTCAGGCGACAGGGTCACACAGCGTGGTTATCCCTCTGCTCTATCAGAGCTCCAAGGCCGAAGCCTCGACATTAGGGAAACGGTATCACGTGATCCTCAAGGCTCCCGCCAAAACGGACAGTTATTACTCCGCGCTCGACGAGGGGATGGAGATCAAAGCCAAGCGGGACGAAGTGAACGTTTTAGCCAAAAAGTAGCGCAAATATCTTCGCGTGGAGTGTAAGTGCGCAGGCTGTGCGCGTTCTTTCCCATACTACTTCTATTTCTGCTCGCAGCACCTTCGGGGCTTCTGGCGCAAGCCTGGCTGCCGCCCAAAGGGGACGGCGATGCCTCCTTTGGCGTCCAGTCGATTTCGTTTAACGGCCACTTCGATACTGCCGGTAACAAGCTGCAGGGCGCAGCCAAAAGCCGCGCTACTGACCTGCTCATGGGGTTCAGTTACAGTTTCACGGACCGGTTCAACGTAGAAGTCTCCCTGCCGTACGTGGTCACCCGATACACCGGAAATCCGGCTGACCTTACCTTCGGAAATCCCCTGTTCGTCGCGGCTCCGCTGGATGACGGGAGCTCTCACTCCACCTTTCAGGATTTTCACCTGGGCGTGCACTACAATGTGCTCCGGGATTCCCGGCGGCGCGGCCTGCGGGATCTGGCCGTCTCACCATTTTTTTCCTTCGTCATTCCCAGCCACTCGTATGACTTTCACGGAGAGTCGGCGTATGGCCGCGACTTGCGTGAATACGTGCTGGGCGTGAGTGTGGGCCGGCTGCTTTCACCATTTCTGCGCAAAGGCTATGTCCAGGGGGACTACTCTTATGCCATCGTTGAGAAGCCGAATAATATTCCTTTGAATCACAACAATGTCGATCTTGAAATGGGTTACTTCCTGCCCCATTCGCTTTCGGTGCGAGGATTCGGCAACTGGTTGCACACCAACGGCGGGATTACGATCGAGCAGGCGCTTGCGAGCCCGACACTGTTTCCTGTCCACGACAGGATACTTGCGGCCACCTACTGGCATTTAGGGGTTGGTGGGAACTATTCTCTTACTGAGGCGCTCGACCTCTCGCTCAGCTACGTGACTTACCCTGCAGGTGCGAACACCCACTTCGGACGGGCAGTCACGGTCGGGATGACCTGGAATTTCAATACCCTTCGCCCGAAAGCCTTCGCGGAATGCGGTAGAGTACCTCGTAGCATTCTTGCAGCAAACTAGCGGATAACCTGAGCAGAATTGTGGCAGCCGGACCTGTAAGCCGAATTCTGTCCGCCGGATTGCTCCGGCAGGACGGTCATTCCTCTGGGCCACGCATTACTGCGAGGCTCAAGCGACCTACCCGGAGGTTGTGGCGCGACGAGCCGGCACGCGCCTCGGGCGAAGCTTTTCAGCTCAACCCAGGCTCCCTCCCTATTTGGTCTTGCTCCGTGTGGGGTTTGCCCTGCCCGGCGCATTACTGCGTCGGCGGTGCGCTCTTACCGCACCTTTTCACCCTTACCCTGGCGTTGCCGCCGGGGCGGTATATTTTCTGTGGCACTTTCCGTCAACCGGGCTTGAACCCGGCCTCCCGGACGTTATCCGGCACACTGCTCTGTGGAGTTCGGACTTTCCTCCCTCTGGTTCGCCAAATAACGCCTGACGTGGCCAGAGAGCGACCGTCCGGTCCAGCTGCCAACGGCTCCATTGTAGCAGCCGTTCGACAGTCCCCAGTCTTCGGCAGCCTCAGTTTTGCCTTGCATTCGCTCTGCTAAACTTACTGCAACGGTTTTCCGGCCGACTGACGACCGACGACCGGCGCCTGACGACTGACGGCTGTTCCATGACGACCATCGAAGCCATTCGCATTGCGCTGCTGTCGCTGTGGGCGAACAAACTACGTTCGGCCCTGACCCTGCTCGGCGTGGTGATCGGTGTAGCTGCCGTGATTGCCGTGGTTACGTTCGTCAACGGAATCAATGGTTATGTAGCGGAGAAGATTTTCAATCTCGGCGCCGACGTCTTCATCATCAGCAAAGTCACTCCCGTGGTCACGAATGTGGACCAGTTGCTCGAAGGCCAGAAGCGGAAAGACCTGACCATGGAGGACTACCAGGCTGTCCTCGAATCCTGCCGGCATTGCTCCATGATTGGCGCTTCCATCACCAACACCAGCGGCCACGTCAGATATGACGAACAGGCCCTTGCCGATACATGGATTCGCGGATTGACGCCGTCGATGGCTCCGATTCTGGATCTCGATCTCACAGCCGGGCGCATGGTCAATGAAACGGACGAGGAAAACCGCTCCCAGGTGGGCGTGATTGGCACCGACGTGGTCGATACTTTTTTCCCCTCGGTGGACCCTCTGGGCAAGGAGATTCGGGTAGAGGGTGAAGTGTACCGGGTGATTGGCGTGGGCAAGAAGCAGGGAACTACGCTGGGGCAGAGCCGCGATAACTACGTTGCGATTCCGATCACTACCTATCTGAAACAGTTTGGGTCGCACACCAGCGTGCGCATTTCGGGCAAAGCGGCCGGAGTGGGCACGGAGCTGGACGCTGCGATTGACGAAGCCCGCGCCGTCCTGCGGGCGCGCCGCCACGACCTTCCCGGGCGTCCGGACAGTTTTGCGGCTGAGACCAATGCCAGCTTTTTGAGTATCTGGTCGAATCTGAGCGGCACGTTTTTCATCGCCATGATCGCGATCGCCGGGATCTCATTGGTGGTGGGCGGCATCGTGATCATGAACATCATGCTGGTGTCGGTGACCGAGCGTACGCGCGAGATCGGCATTCGCAAGGCCATGGGAGCGCGCCGGCAAGACGTACTGATGCAGTTCCTCATCGAATCAGCAACCATGGCGCTAGTGGGTGGGTTGCTCGGCGTTTTGTTCGGGATCGTCTTTGCCAAGGGCATCACGGCCGTGATCGGCATGCCGTCTGAAATCAAGCTGTGGGCCGTGGCGGCGGGCCTGCTGGTCTCCGCCAGCGTGGGCGTATTTTTTGGAGTGTACCCGGCGAGACGGGCTGCGATGCTGGATCCGATCGCGGCGTTGAGATTTGAATTGTGAGGTTTACCACGGAGGCACAGAGACGCGGAGAAATACGGGATGAAAACTGCGTGTCTCTGTCCCTCCGTGGTGAGTAGAGGCGACATGCTCAAGACCAGCGATTACGGCGAAGTCGTCCAGATGGCTTTGGACACGATCCGCACCAACAAGATGCGGTCGGCGCTGACCGTGCTCGGCATCGTCATCGGCGTCGCAGTTGTGATCGGTATTTCTTCGGTTGTGCGCGGTCTTAACGACAATGTCAGCCAGGTCATCAGCAGCCTGGGTTCCAACATCATATTTGCCTACCACCAGCCGCTGACTTTCGGACGGCCCACCGAAGAGATACGGACACGGAAAGAGCTTTCCTTCGACGATTTTGAAGCGATCCAGCAGCTACCTCACGTAAAGATTGCCACTACCGGGTTGCGGTATTTTCGGCAGGAGTTCGGGACTGGAACGTATGAAGTGAAGTACAACGGCCGCAAAGTCAGGAATACGGTTCTTGAAGGCGACACCGGTACATGGAAAGACGTGTTCGATCTCGACATTGCCGCCGGGCGGTGGATGAACGAGACCGATGAAGAGCACCATTCCCCCGTCATCGTACTGGGCTCGGACACGGCGGAGGAATTGTTTCCAAACGAGACTCCGCTGGGTAAAGAAATCACGATTGATGGCCAGTTGTTCACTGTGATCGGGGTTGCTGCAAAGCGCAAAAGCGTCTTTGCCGGCGGCAAGAACCCGGATGACAACATCGTGTACTTCCCGCTATCTACCTTCCGCAAGCTGCATCCTGAACTGAAGCAGTATTGGGTCAGCGTTAAAGCCACTTCGCATGACGATATGCCCAAGGCCATCGATGAGATCCGTGGATTGTTGCGCCGCCGCCGCAAGGTGTCGCCCGACAAGCCGGACAACTTTGCGGTCTTCACGCAGGATTCGCTCTCCGAAGTGTGGAACCAGGTCACGGGGGCGGTCTTTATCTTCATGTTCGCGGTTTCAAGCGTGGGCTTGATTGTGGGCGGCGTCGGCGTGATGAATATCATGCTGGTTTCGGTGACCGAACGGACCCGGGAGATCGGAGTGCGCAAGGCGATCGGAGCGCGCAAGCGCGACATCCTGCTGCAATTCACTCTGGAAGCTGTGACCCTCACCGCAATGGGCGGCATCCTTGGCGTTCTCGCGGGAGCGATTATTACCTGGACGATTCCCGCGATCTGGAGTTCATTGCCCGCGCGCATGTCATTTTTCTGGGCTGCGTTCGGGCTGGGCTCGGCTGCGGCCGAAGGGCTGCTGTTTGGGATTTATCCGGCATGGAAGGCCGCGAATCTCGATCCCATTGAGTCGCTGCGCTACGAGTAAACTGGCCCCACCCGCATGATCCACCACCTTTCCAAGGTCTTCGAGATGGTTGCAGGGCTGGGAGCTTTTGCGAGCATTTGCTATTACGTTCTTTGCCTGGTCAGCGCGGCTCGATTTCTGGACGAAAGAAAGCGGGCGGGCGAGGGCGCCCGCGCTACCACGTCTCTGCCTCCGCTTTCCATTCTCAAGCCGCTCAAGGGAACTGACCCCGAGATGTACGAAAGCTTTCGGAGCCACTGTCTGCAGGACTATCCGGAATACGAAATTATTCTTGGAGTCAGTGATGCCGACGATCCTGCGATTGCATTCGTTGAGCGATTGAAAGCCGAATTTCCGCGCACTCCCGTTCGGCTCGTACTCTGCCGGCAAAACCTGGGGACCAATACGAAGGTCAGCAATCTGATCCAGATGTTGCCGCAAGCGCAGTATCAGTACATCGTCGTAAACGACAGCGACATCCGCGTGGAATCGGATTACTTGCGCAACGTCGCTGCCCCGCTGGAAAATGCGAAAGTCGGGCTGGTGACGTGCCTTTATCGCGGCGTGGCCAGCGGAAGCCTGGGTTCCCGGCTGGAATCTCTCTTCATCAGTACGGATTTCACTGCCGGCGTGCTGGCAGCGCGGCTCATTGAAGGTGGAATTCATTTCGGACTGGGCTCAACCCTGGCTTTTCGCCGCAGCGACCTCGCTGCCGCCGGAGGGTTCGAGGCGCTGGCCGACTACCTCGCCGATGATTACGAACTCGGCCGCCGCATCGGCGCATCGGGCCTGGGAATAGTGCTCTCCCATAGCGTGGTCGAAACCTTTCTGCCGCACTACGACCTGAAGCAGTTTTTAGACCACCAGCTGCGATGGGCGCGCACGATTCGCGATTCGCGTCCCGCTGGCTATGCCGGACTGGCGGCGACGTTTGGATTACCCTGGGCTTTGTTGACCCTGATATGTTCACGCGGTGCCGGATGGGCGTGGGCTCTGCTGGCCATTACTGTCTTTTTCCGATACGGAGTGGCTCTGGTGGTCGGGCGAACTCTTCTGCGAGACCGCCGGGTGACCCGCTGGCTCGCGCTTATCCCCGTGCGCGATTTCGTCGCGGTATGGGTATGGATCGCTGGCTTTGCCGGGCATTCAGTTCACTGGCGGGGGGATTCATTTGAGTTGAAAGGCGGCAAGCTGGCACGAATACAGGATGCACTTCACTCTCCCGCGCGGGTTCCAAGCAGCTCGAAACGGCCGTCGGAATAGAGACGATATCGCCGTCCGCGCCACACGATCGTATTCCCAAAAAAACCAGCCAGCCAGAAGACGAATGCGGTAATGTCTTCGACCGGAAGAAGCAGCCAGTTGATGTGCGCGCGCAAGACTCGCGCGGAAATTACATAAGCCGCTGCCACGCGAACAATCAACGCACCAAGCAGGACCGGCCAGGAGTGCGGATTCACCGCGCAAAGCACTATCGCCAGAGGCAGAGGCATGGTAAACAGCTGTCCCAGGTAGCCCAGGGGCCGGGAGCGCCGCGTACTCCGCGCCCAGCGCAAACGGTGCGCAGCGGTGTCACGCAGGTCGGCGCTGCCAATGTGGTGCTCGATGACATACGAAGACAGAATCACTCCGTGGCCGGCGTCTGCGGCAAATTTCCCCAGGACAAAGTCTTCCGCGAGATAATCTTTCAGCCGGTCGAAGCCGCCGATGGCCTGCAACACTCGCCGCCGCGCCACGATGGTCGGCCCCACGGCAAATTTCATTCCTTCCAGCATGCGGGCCACCAGAATGCCGCCGGCGAAATCCGTATTCAAGCCGATGGCTTCAAGGCGCGACCATAAACTTGGACCGCCCACCGCCCGGTACGGACAGGTGGCCACGCCGAGCCCAGGATCCTGAAACTCTGCTGCCACACTTTTCAGCAAGCCGGGCGTGATGCGAATGTCGCTGTCGCTCATGACTACGAGGTCATTCACAGCTGCCAGCATCATCTGTTCCAGGCTGAACACCTTGGCATTGGGATAGGGCGATTCTCCGGTCACCAGTAGCCGCGACGGAACATTCGGATATTCGCGGCGAAGCTTCTCCACGATTTCCACCGCCGGATCGTCTGCGCTTCTGAGAGCAAGCAGAATTTCGAAGGCGGGATAGTCCTGCTCAAAAAATGTTCGCAGATTGGATTCGAGCCCCAGATCGACTCCCGCAAGCGGTTTCAGGATGCTGATGGGCTCGGCAGAATTCAGGACAGGCGGCCGAACTGAGAGGTAACGAAGAGCGGCCACAATCGAGAGCAGCGAATACACGATGGCACCGGCCAGAACAGCCAGCAGGACGATTGTCACGCCGGTTCCCCAGAGCGCTGGGTGGACGGAGCGGCCGGGCTCATAGAGGTTCCTCCAGCGCTGGTGTGCCGGGAGTCAAGGTCTGGGCAATTATAGGGGACGGCCGGGTGCAGGCTACCTGGAAGAGCCTGCGGTTGCAGAAAAGGAGTTCTCCGCGTCAAGAACTTCGCGGATCTTGCGGGCCAGTGCTTTCAAGGAAAACGGTTTCTGCAGGAACCGCGTGGTTACGTCGATGGCTCCGTGGCGCAGGACTGTAGCCTCGGCGTAGCCCGATACGAATAGAGCCTTCATATCCGGCCGGTCGGATCTCAACTCTGCAGCCAGCTCAGCTCCGCTCATTTGAGGCATGACGACATCGGTGATCATCAAATGGATGGGGCCGGCGTACCCCCGGGCGCAGGCCAGAGCCTCCGTGCCGTTCCTGGCTTCCAGCACGATGTAGCCGTTCAAGGTCAGAAACTCGCGGATGGATTGCCGGACGGCTTGTTCGTCTTCCGCCAGCAAAAGAGTCTCGCTTCCCCGTTTAAATCCTTCAGTCGGAACGGGAGTCTGCGGGACCGGTTTCGCCGGCCGCGCTCTAGGCAGATAAATCTTGAAGGCAGTTCCCAGGCCGGGCTCGCTGTACACCCATATGAAGCCACCGTTCTGTTTCACCACGCCATACACCGTGGCGAGGCCCAGTCCGGTCCCTTTGCCTTCCTCCTTGGTGGTGTAGAACGGTTCGAAAATATGCGACAGATGTTCGGGCGCGATTCCGAGTCCTGTGTCCGTGACCGTCAGCAGAACGTAATCGCCCGGAGGAACAATCGAGTGCTGCTGAACATAGACGTCGTCCAGGCGAACGCTTGCGGTCTCTATGGTTAACCTGCCTCCCCTGGGCATGGCATCGCGGGCGTTGGCGACCAGATTCATCAGGACTTGTTCGATCTGCACCGGATCGGCTTTAACACTGCCTAGTTTATCTCCTGGAACAAACACCAGCTCCACGTCTTCTCCGATCAGGCGAGGCAGCATTTTGTTGAAGTCTTCTATCAGCCGGTTCAGATCGAGAACTTGCAGGGCCTGCATTTGCTTGCGTCCGAAGGCCAGCAATTGGCGAGTCAGGTCGGCGGCGCGACGCGAGGCTTTCTGAATTTCGTCTACGTTATGGCGCAAGGGATGCTGCGGGGCCAGAGAGTCCAGCATCAACTCGGCGTAAGAGCTGATGACCATCAACAGATTGTTGAAGTCGTGCGCAACGCCTCCGGCCAGCCTGCCGATCGCATCCATTTTCTGGGCCTGCTGCAGCTGGTTTTCCATGCGGCGGCGATCCGTAATGTCGCGATCGTTGGAGATAAAATGCGTGATCCTGCCCCGGCCGTCGCGCAGCGGAGTTATGGTTTTCTCCGCGACGAAAACTTCACCGTTCTTTTTCCGGTTCGCCATGGTGCAGTGAAAGACGTTGCCGGAGAGGATGGTTTGCCACAACTCGGTGTAGATTTCCTTGGCCTGCTGTCCCGATTTCAGAACCCGCGGATTCTGGCCCATCAGTTCCCCCGGGGAGTAGCCGGTCAGCAGTTGGAACGCCGGATTCACGTACTCAATGATTCCTTCACGGTCCGTGATCATGACCATGTCGGCCGATTGCTCGACGGCGCGCCATAATTTGCGGACCGTATCCTCAGTCCTTTGATTCCGGTGTTCCTTGCGATCGCCCGCCAGCAGGGATAGCTGCATGGGTGCTAGGTCTGCGAACTCTCGGGGAGTTTCCATGAGTGACCTGGTGCAGGGGCTCTTTCTACATCGGTGGAGGGCGGCCGGGGTTACGACAGGATGAGAAGGAATTATCAAAAGCAGGCGAAATCCGATTCCAAAATGGGACGAGTGCTGTTTCAGGACGGGTTTCAAGACGGCGATCGAGACTGCGAAATGGGCTAAAGCGCATTAACGCTGCGTTTCTCAGAGGTTGTTGCGTTCAATGGTTCCCCTAAGCGTATTTTCATCCGCTTCGAAGTTTTCGCTCTACCCTGTTTTTTCCGGCTTTTGTTCGCGGGGAGCCAAAAGTGAATCCCTTTGACCTGTCGATTTCGAGCTTTATCAATGGGTTCGCTCAACGGTCGTTCCGATTCGACAAAATTGCTGTCTTTCTTTCCGACTCTGATTTGCTTAAGGGAGTGGCGGTTTTCGCGCTCATCTGGTGGCTATGGTTTCGAAACCAAGATGTTCGGAGGAAGCGTGAAGCGTTGCTGGCGGCAATGTTTGCGAGTTTCCCGGCGCTGGCGATTGCCTGGACTCTGTCCGTGTTGGTCTCTCGTCCACGGCCGCTGAACGAGACGCGATTCTTGTTTCGCGTGCCGTATGGGGCAGACGCAACCGGATGGGTAAACCACAATTCCTTCCCCAGTGATCACGCCGTGTTATTTTTCGCCCTGGCGACAGGAATCTTCTTGGCCTCCCGGCGAGCTGGCTGGTTCACCTTCGCCTACGTCACAACAATGATTTGCCTGCCCCGTCTGTATCTCGGAGCGCACTATTCGACCGACATCCTTGGAGGTGCCGCGCTCGGTATATCCATGGCGTGGTTGGCAAATCGTGAGTCGATCCGCAAACCACTCACGAATTGGGCAATGCGCTGGCTGGATGCACGGCCGGCGGAATTTTATTGCGTCTTTTTTCTCGTGACCTATGTGATGGCCGAGCTATTCACTCCTATACTTAAAATGCTTGCACTCGCGAATTTACTGGTTCACCGCTCCCCTCTTCCTTCATAACGGGCCAGCATAAATCCCCACGCAACCCCGCCAACTTCCGGGCATTTCATTGACTTGTCTAAACCTCCGCCATGGCGATCTTGCGCGTGAGCGGCGAATCATCGCGCACTGCGCATCGCGATACGTGCTCTTCCCCGTCACGTGATCCAGCAGGAGCGGGTATCGGCGGTCGCTGCGCTGGCTGGATGGTTGATGCAGTCAGTGCATCCGGCGAGGTTTGCATATCCGCAGCCAACAGCGCTGGGGGCGGTTCGCGTTTAGACTGAGGACGAACTGAGTGCCGAGGAATGATGGAAACCACGTTCTTCCGGGACCTTGCCTATGTGTTTGGCGCCGCTGTCGTAGGAGGCACTGTTGCCAAAATTCTCCGGCAGCCTCTGATTCTGGGATATGTGCTCGGCGGATTTCTGATTGGACCCTTCACGCCGGGGCCGACCCTGTCCCAGGTCCACGAGTTTGAAACTCTGGCTGAGATTGGCGTTATCCTCCTGATGTATTCCATCGGCCTGGAATTTTCTTTCGACGACCTTATGCAGGTGAAGTGGGTGGCCATCCTTGGCGGCCCGCTGGGGATTCTGTGTTCCGTCGGCTTGGGGATTGGCGCGGGATGGTTGATGGGATGGGGAACGACCCAGGGAATCGCAGTGGGAGCTATTGTTTCCGTGGCCAGCACCATGGTGCTCTCCCGGCTGCTGGCCGACCGCGGAGAACTACGCTCGCCGCACGGTCACGTGATGGTGGGAATCACGCTGGTCGAGGATCTCGCAGTGGTGGTACTGACCGTTCTCTTACCCTCCCTGAGCAATCTCACCGGCAGCCATTTTCTTTCGCTCGGGATCGCGTTTGGCAAAGCGCTGCTGATACTGACGCCTGTGATGTTCGTGGCTGCCAAACTGGTACCACCGCTGATGAAGCGGGTGGCCCGTGCGGAGAACGAGGAGCTTTATTTACTGATTGTGCTGGCCCTTGGTTTTGCCACCGCCGCGATTACCCAGGCGGTCGGCCTGTCACTGGCGCTGGGTGCATTTCTGGCCGGCCTCATCGTGAGCGAGTCCGGTACAACTCACAAAATGCTGGACAAACTGGCACACCTGCGGGACGCCTTTGTGGCGCTGTTTTTTGTCACCATCGGAGCGCTGGTAGATCCTCGCATCCTGATCTCCGAACCGGGTTTGTGGGGTGCGATTGTGGTCTTGACCATGCTGGGAAAGTTTGTAATCTGGACCGCAATCGTCCGGCTGTTTCGCTATCCGCCCCGAACCGCGTTGTTCGTGGGCCTGGGTCTGACTCAAATTGGCGAGTTCTCTTATGTTCTGATCCGTGTAGCGCGTGATTCCCATCTGGTCACCGAAGAGATCTACTACGCGACTTTGGCCGCCTCGGTAATCACGATTCTTTTGAACGGCCTGCTGATGAAAACGCTGCCCAAAACCCCGGCGCCGGCAATCGCGGAATAACCGCAGCTCCAGCTTGTGTTGCTTCCTGTGGGGCGAATCCCGCACGCCTCCCCCTGCATCCGTTATTCTAGTAAGAGACTATGGCGACCCGAACCAAACCTGCCGGTGAATCTGCCGCCACCGGCGTAATGGAAGCTCTTGACGGCGAACGTGAACGCATCTTTGGACCGTTCCGCCACTGGGGATACCTGGAGGCTGATCTCGATCCCCTCGGATTTCTGCCGCCCGTGGAGCATCCCAGCCTTCGCATCGCAGGCGAACTGGCCGATGAAGCCCGCCGCATTTACTGCGGAACCGTGGGCGCGGAATTCATGCACATTACCGACCCCGAACGGCGCCGCTGGATACAGGAGCGCCTGGAAGGTCCCCAGCCCTCAGTCGATCAGGAACGTATTCTCGATCAACTGATCCGATCCGACTTGTTTGAACAGGTACTGCAGCAGCGCTACCTCGGAAGCAAGCGCTTTTCGCTCGAAGGCGTGACCGCGATCATTCCGCTGCTGGACGAAATTCTGGATGCCGCCGGACAGCGCGGCGCGGTGGAATTAGTCATGGGTATGAGCCACCGCGGACGCCTGAACATCATCGTTCAGGTCGCAAAACGCTCTCCTGAGGAAATCTTTGCCGGGTTCGAAGATGTGGACCCGCGCAGTGTTCTGGGAAGCGGCGACGTGAAATATCACATGGGCGCGACCGGCGAATACGTGACCCGCTCGGGGACAAAAATTCATATCCACCTGGTTTCGAATCCCAGCCATCTGGAGGCGGTGGATCCCGTGACGGTGGGCCGCACTCGTGCCAAACAAGACCGCGCGGGAAAAGAAGGCGTCAATAAGTTTCTGCCGTTGCTGGTGCACGGCGATGCCGCCTTTGCCGGCCAGGGCGTGGTGGCGGAAACGTTAAATCTGTCTGACCTGCGGGGCTACTCAGTGGGCGGCACGGTCCATATCATCGCCAACAATCTTCTGGGCTTCACGACGTTGTACAAGGAAGAGCACTCTTCGCGCTTTTCCGCCCAGCTGGCGCGTCGCCAGTCCATTCCTATCTTTCACGTAAATGCGGAAGACGTCGATGCCGTGGTGCGCGTCGGGAGGCTGGCGGCTGAGTATCGCTATACATGGAGCGGCGACGTAGTGATTGACCTGATCGGATATCGTCGTCACGGCCACAGCGAAGTCGATGACCCTACAGTGACTCAGCCCCTGCTCTATAAAGCGATCAAAGAGCACCCGCCGCTGTGGGAAATATACGCGGAAGACATCGGCGCGGAAAACCTTCAGCAGAAGGTGGAAAAAGTCAGGGAAGAACTGGAAGCGGCTCAGAAGACAGCCAAGAGCATCCGAAAAAAGCCGCTGCTGCGGGAGTTGCCCAGCTATTGGCACGACTACCAGGGCGGCCGTTACAAACCTGAGTATGAGGTGAACACCGGAATCTCGGCGGAGGATCTGGCCCAAATTACCGCGAGGCTCACGACCTATCCGGCGGACTTCCACATTCATCCCAAGGTCAAGAAGCTGCTGGAGCAGCGGGCGGAGATGGGCGCGGGCAAGCGCCTGGTGGACTACGGCATGGCGGAAGCGCTGGCGTTGGGTGGATTGGTAAAGGCAGGAGTACCGGTGCGGCTTAGCGGACAGGACACCCGGCGCGGCACATTTAACCAGCGGCACTCCGTGTTGCTCGATATCGAAGACGAGCAGGAGTACGTTCCGCTCGAAAACATTGCCGACGGGCAGGCTCGCTGCGAAATCTACAATTCGACGCTATCCGAGGCAGGAGTGCTGGGTTTTGAATACGGCTACAGCCGGGACTATCCCGAAACTCTGGTGATGTGGGAGGCGCAGTTCGGCGATTTTGCCAACGTCGCACAAGCAGTGATTGATCAATTCATCAGCGCCGGCGAAGACAAGTGGGGACTGCTTTCAGGAGTCGTATTGCTTCTGCCGCATGGCCATGAAGGGCAGGGGCCGGAGCATTCCAGCGCGCGGCCCGAGCGCTTCCTTCAACTGGCGGCTCGCGACAATTTTCAGATTTGCCAGCCTTCGAATGCGGTGCAGTATTTTCATCTGCTGCGCCGGCAGGCCCTTCGCCACTGGCGCAAGCCGCTGGTCGTCTTCACTCCGAAGAGCATGTTGCGCCATCCTGACGCGTCATCCCCGATTGAAGACTTCACCCACCAGCGTTTTCTCACCGTGTTGCCGGATACGCAGGTCAGCGATGCCAGCCGTATTCTGATGTGCACCGGGAAGATCGTCCATGAATTGCGTGCCGAACGTAAAAGGAGAAACGATCAGGCGACTGCGATTGTTTCGCTGGAGCAGCTTTATCCTTTCCCCGAGAAAGAACTGGAAGCGGCGATCGGACAATTTCCCGCTGCGCGGGAAATTGTCTGGGTGCAGGAAGAGCCGGCCAACATGGGCGCGCTGTTCTACGTGCTGCCGCGCCTGCGTCGCATCGCGGGAGAGCGCGCCGTGCTTTCCGTGAAGCGCTCAGCCAGCGCCAGCCCCGCCACGGGATCAGCCAAGGCTCACGAAGTGGAACAAAAGACACTGTTGACTCTGGCATTCCCGAACAAGGTCTAGCCAGGACCCCGTCAGTCGCACGAACCACGTAGGGGCAGGTGCCTCACCCGCCCGGCCGGGCGAGCCCGGTCGGTTTGGTTCGTTTCGTGGCTGAACCTCAGGCGAGCTCCGCTCACCCGTCCGTTTTGGTTCGTCCTCGCGGCTGAACCCCCAAGGCGAGCTCCGCTCGCCCACCCGGGCGAGGGGGCCCGGGCCTACGTGGCTGCGGGCGGATCGCGACATTCGTTGTTCGGCATCAACGCATTCCGGATGTTACCCTTCCGCTTTGACTTCCATGCCAGGTCGATCGCCAACTCGACCGCTCCACATCGCCATCGACACCGGCGGAACGTTTACTGACTGCGTCTGGGTGGAGCGCGGCCAGGTTTGCATGCTGAAAGTGTTCTCGACGCCCTCCGACCCATCGCAAGCCACCGTCGAGGCGCTAAAAAAAATCGGACTGCGAACTTCGACCGTACTTCTGCATGGCACAACCGTTGGCACCAACACCTTGTTGCAGCGCAAGGGAGCCCGGGTGGCCCTGATCACCACAGCCGGTTTTGAAGACGCAATCGAAATCGGCCGCCAGGCCCGTCCTAAACTCTACGATTTGTTCTTTGATCGGGTAGAGCCTCTGGTCCCAGCGGATTTGCGCTTTGGTGTTGAAGAGCGCACTGACCGCGATGGCAACATTCTTCACGCTGCTTCGCAATCGGATTTGCACTCTCTGCTCAACCGGGTTCAGGAGAAGCATCCCGAAGCGATCGCCATCTCACTGCTGTTTTCGTTCGCCAACCCTGAAACTGAGGACGCAGTCGCCGCTTCTCTGAAGAGGCTCGATATCCCGCTCTCGATCTCTCATCAGATTCTTCCCGAGTTTCGCGAATACGAGCGGACCAGCACGGTTGTGGTGAATGCATACCTGCAACCTGTGATGCAGCGTTATCTCGAGAACCTTGATCGCCACGCGACGTCCCGCATCTTTGTTATGCAATCGAGTGGAGGGATCACAGCCCTCGCTTCCGCAGCACGCGAACCGGTCCGAACGGTCCTTTCAGGACCGGCGGGCGGGGTCGTAGGCGCCGCCGCCATGGCGCGTCGCGACGGTTTCGAGAGCATCATCACGTTCGATATGGGCGGAACTTCCACCGATGTTGCGTTGGTGGATGGTGAGGTTCGCGCCAGCAGCCAGGCCGAGATCGCCGGTTTTCCGATCGGTGTGCCCATGCTCGACATCCACACCGTAGGCGCCGGAGGGGGCTCGATAGCCCGCTTTGACGCCGGCGGAGCTCTGCGCTTGGGCCCTGAATCTGCCGGAGCCGATCCTGGTCCAATCTGTTATGGCCGTGGGACTCAGCCCACGGTGACGGACGCCAATCTTCTGCTCGGTCGTTTGCAGCCGCAGCGCTTTCTGGGAGGAGAATTCGCTCTTGATCTCGAGCGCACGGCGCGGCTTGTGGCCGAGTGGCTCAATCGAAATGGATCGCACCTGACGCCCGAACAGTTTGCCGGCGGAATCATTCGTGTGGTCAATGCAACCATGGAAAAAGCCATCCGCGTGGTCTCGATTGAGCGCGGCCACGATCCGCGACAATTCGTACTGGTGGCCTTTGGCGGCGCGGGCGGCCTGCACGCCTGCGAACTGGCCGAGGCGCTCAACATTCCACGAGTAATTATTCCGGTGCTTCCCGGCGCATTATCGGCTTTTGGCATTCTGGTCAGCGATGTGGTGAAGGACTATTCGCGCACCGTGCTCTGGCGGGTCGCAAACCAACTTCCGTATGAGAAGTTGGAGCGCGAGTTCGCCGCCCTGCGCCGCCATGCCGAAGCAGATTTTCGCGGCGAGCAATGGACGGGCGCAATCATCCACCAGCGAACCGTGGACGTCCGTTACCAGGGCCAGGGCTACGAATTGAATGTCCCGTACACGCGCGATTTGATCCGGGACTTCCGCATCGAACACCAGCGCCGCTACGGCTACAGCTATCCGAAACGCGAAGTGGAACTGGTGACGCTGCGCTTGCGAGCAAAAATAAAATCGCAGCAATCAAGCGTGGCCAAAGGCTCCGCCCCGACCCACGTGGGGACGGACGCCCTAGGCCGTCCAGGCCGGGCAAAGTTCGGCAACATGGTTGCGGACCGCGCCAGAATATTCTTCTCCGGAAAGAAGCTGCTTTCCGCGATCTATTCCCGGGATTCACTTCCGCCCGGCAAGAAATGTTCCGGCCCCGCAGTAGTCACCGAGTACAGCGCGACTACGGCCGTACCTCCGGGCATGAGTGTCCGCAGCGAACGCTCCGGGAACCTGATCATCGAAGTTAGTGCGCCAGCCAGAAGATCTCCAGCCCGGTAACGGCGCACGCAAAGGGTGGCTCTTCAGAATGACGCCCGTGAACGGCGCAATTGTGCCCACGGCTAGGTTCCCACAGGCCCTCCCGCTACAATAGGCGCCATGAAACCCAGCATCTTTGTGGTCGAGGACGACCCGGATATTTCCCGCCTGGTCTGTCACCATCTGGAGGCCGACGGATTTGCTGTGAGAGCATTTTCCACCGGAAACACCGTGATCGGCGAATCCGAACGCCAGCGGCCGGCGCTCTTCATCCTCGACATTATGGTTCCGGGCAAGGACGGTCTCGAACTGTGCCGCCAGATCCGGCACATTCCTTCTCTGGCAGCTACGCCGGTAATTTTTCTGACGGCCAAGAGCGGCGAGGCGGACCGCATCCTCGGCCTGGAATTGGGGGCTGATGACTACATCCCAAAGCCCTTCAGTCCGCGCGAACTGGTGGCGCGGGTCAAGGCCGTGCTGCGGCGCTTCGAGCGGCCGTTGTCGCAGGCGCCGGTAAAAGTCGGCGAAATTGAAATCGATCCCGGCGCCATGATTCTTACCGTGCGCGGCAACCTGGTGACGACTACCGCCACTGAGTTTCGCTTGCTCGATTATTTTGCCCGTCACCTTGGCCGCGTCTTCACCCGCGATCAGTTGCTGGATTCGGTCTGGCGCGATACCGCTTACGTCACTCCCCGCTCCGTGGATGTTTATGTGCGTCGCATTCGGGAGAAGATCGAGCCGGATCCGGAAAACCCGCGGTACCTCAAGACGGTGAGGGGAGCCGGGTATCGCTTCGAGGCCCCAAAATAGGCAGGAAGACGCGCCGAAGTAAAGAAGCGAGGAAGAGGAAAAAGAGGTGAGGAAGCGGATATTCTTCAAGTTATTGGCTGCTTTTATCCTGGTAATAGCCTCCGCTACCCTTACTTTCGATTTTTCGGTGCACCATTTCTGGAAGGACTCTCTACTCCAGCAAATCGAACTCAATCTCAGGCAGAAAACCCAAATGTTCGCCATCTACGTGGACGGCATTCATGCGCTCGCCATGGCGAGTCAACCGGGAACATCTGCGTCCCCGCAGTTCGCGGGCTTGCAGAAGATGGTGGCCGAGGAAGGCCGGGCCGCGGCAGCCCGGGCCACGCTGATCGACGCGCAAGGCAGGGTGCTGGCCGACTCCGAGGCCGAGCCTTCGTCCATGGAGAATCATGCCCAGCGTGCCGAGTTCGTAGCCGCGTTAAGAGGCGAAGTCGGTACGGATACGCGCCGCAGTCGCACGGTTGGCACATCGTTTCTCTATGTGGCAGCACCGGTTGCCGGCGGCGCCGTGCGACTGGCCTATCCTCTCTCCGAAGTTGAAGCGGCATTATCCCGGGTACGCCGCCAATTGCTTTTCGGTTCGCTGCTGGCCTTTGGGGTGGCACTTCTCATCTCCGGCCTGGCGGCGCGATCGACAGCTCGCCGCCTGCATCGCATTGTGCGGTTTGCCGATCGCATTGCCGCGGGCGATCTGGCGGCGCGTATCGAGGAACCCTCGGGCGACGAAATCGGACAAGTCGCCGGTGCGCTCGATAAAACCGCGCGCCATCTTGAAGCCAGCTTCACCGCTTTGCAAACCAGCCAGCACCAGCTTGAAACCCTGCTCAACAGTATGCAGGACGCCGTCATAGCAGTGAGTGCTGACGATCGCGTGCAGTGGGCGAACCAGACGATGGATAGGCTCGTGCCGCAACACACGCGGAAGAATGCGCCCCTGGTAGAGACGGTGCGCGACCCTGATTTTCTGACCGCCGTGCGCGGCGCAAGCGATTCGCGAAAGGTGTTTACTGCCCGGGCCGCGTCCATTGTTCCGGGCCGCACTTTCGATGTGACCGCCGCCCCTATGCCGGGCGGGGGCGCGGTGGCCGTGTTGCGCGACCTCACCGAAACCGAAAGAGTCGAAAAGACACGGCGCGACTTTATCGCCAACGTCTCGCACGAATTGCGCACCCCGCTTACCTCCATCCAGGGTTACACCGAAACCCTTCTCGATGGCGGCTCTGACCACAACAGTTCGCGCGAGTTTCTCGACATCATTCGCAAGAGCGCTCTGCGCATGTCCCGCCTGACCGAAGACCTGCTTACCCTGGCAAGAGTGGAATCGGGAGAGCAGCGCTTCGACATCCAGCCCACTGCGCCGCCTGAACTGCTAAGCGAGGCATGGCAAAGTTTTCGCGAAATCGCACGCGCTCAGAATGTTGAACTAAAAGTAGACGACAATGCCGTCTCGCTGGTTGGCGCTGATCCCGAGGCTATCCATCAGGTCTTCTCGAACCTACTGGATAACGCGTTGAAATATGCGCAATCCGGCGGCAGGATTGTTTTGGGGTCGCGGCCGGTTCCGGATGGCGTAGAGTTTTACGTGCAGGATTTCGGCCCGGGCATTCCCTCCGAACACCTGCTTCGGCTGTTCGAGCGTTTTTACCGGGTGGATAAGGCGCGCTCCCGCGAGTCCGGCGGAACTGGGCTGGGATTGGCGATCGCCAAGCATATCGTCCTGGCTCACGGGGGATCCATTCGAGCTCAAAGCGAACTCAACCACGGGTCCACTTTCCTGTTCACGCTGCCTCTGGCATAGAAGTTATTGCCTCGGGAACCACCGCATTGACGGTCCCGCAGGCAGGACGGCCCGGAACGGAGGACAAATCGCAAAGAATTTACGTCCTGTTAACCAAACCCTTGAAAAAACAACCTACGCTGCAGTATTGACCATCCATAGCAGCAAGAGCAGAATCAGACCGAGCGCGGTGCGGCCGAACAGGGTTGGTGCCGGGAGAGGTTCGCCCATGAGTACGGCTATCTTGAGAAGTCCGCAACCGGAATCTCCTTACGCTCACCTGGTGAAGCGCACAATCGAAGCTTGCGTGGTCGCGAAAGAAGCCGCCGCTGCGGCAGCCGAAGGAATCGCTACTGCATCCGGTCCGCTCTTACACACTCTGCGCGACCGCGAACAAGACCTTGATCGCCTGGATATGGAAATAGACGCGGGCGTCACTCAGGTCATCACCCAGGTCACCGAATCCGAAGCGCGCGAGCTTCTGGCCTGCATGAAATTCATGATCAGCCTGGAACGTATCGGCGATCTGCTGCTGAGTTTTTCCGGCAGCGCGCAGGCAGTGTGTTCTCGCCTCGATCCGCAGGACATACGGGACCTCACCCATATGGCCACTGTGCTCGAGAAAATGCTGGCGGATGCGGGCTCCGCCTTTTCCACCCGCGACGTGAAGCTGGCGGTTGACGTTCTACGCGCCGACGCTGAAATCGACCGGCTGCGAAACCTGATCTTCCTGCGACACATCGAAAACCCCGAGAACGTGCAGCGTCATGCCAGCCTGCAGGTGATCTTCATGACCCAGTCCCTGGAACGCGCCGGCGATCATGCCAAGAATCTGGCTGAAGAAGTCTGCCATTTTGTCAGCGGCCACACCGTGCGCCACGTGCTGATGACCTACGACAAACCCATTGAACAAATGTTTATCGACTGGCTCCGTGCCCGCGATGAGCACTAGCTCCGGCGAATTCCGCCGTAAATCCTTTTCGTCCTTTGCGGTAAAGAATTTGACTGTACCTGCCGACCTCACCACAGGCTGTGACGCCCGTCACAGTTATCTCAAAGAAAAATCTCTACCCTTGCTCCGAGGCATTCTGCATGCTGCAAGGCCGACTCACCCATGCCACAGTTCGTATTCTTGACTGGATCGCACAGCGCACTCTGCCGTCAGATCGGCGGGCGGAGCATTTGCGCGTCGGCCGGCGCGGTGAAGAAGCCGCATATTTCCATCTTCGAAGCCGCGGCTACGTCATGGTCTCGCGCAATTTTCGCTCTCCCAATCGCCGAGGAGAGATCGATCTGATTGGCTGGGACGAAGACATCCTGTGTTTTGTCGAAGTCAAGACTCGCACTACGCACGACGTAAAACCCGCAGAAGCTGCGGTTGACCGCGAAAAGCGCCGTGAACTCCTCGCGGTTGGAAGAGAATATATGCGCCATCTGCCTCACCCCTGCCAGTGGCGGCTGGATGTTGTCAGCGTTTATTACGAGCCGCAATCGAGGCGGCCGCAGATCGAACTCTTCCGGAACGTCCCTCTCTAGAAGGTGCGAGCGTCTCCCCAGTGCATTCCGGTATTTCGCAGCGCCCCAGTAGGCGTAAGATAGACGGTTCGCGCCAGGTTCCTGTTGGGAATCGAAGAAAGGACCTCAAGAATTGCCCGAGCTTCGAAAAGACCCCATTGTGGGCCGCTGGGTTATCATCTCGACCGATCGCGCCAAGCGCCCCACCGACTTCGCTCGTGAGGGAGTCAAGATCAGGGGCGGCTTCTGCCCCTTTTGTTACGGCAACGAATCCAAAACTCCGCCGGAGATTCAAGCCTATCGTCCGAATCCTAACGGCGGCACTCCACAGCCGCGCGACTCTCCGGGTTGGACGGTACGCGTGGTGCCCAACAAGTTTCCGGCGCTCGGTATCGAAGGCAATCTCAACCGGCAGGCCGAAGGCATGTTCGACCGCATGAACGGCATAGGCGCGCATGAAGTCATCATCGAAACACCGGACCACAATGCCAGCCTGGCCAATCTGCCGCCCAAGCGCATTGAAGACGTTCTTTGGACCTTCCGCGACCGCATTCTCGATCTCAAGAAAGACCGGCGTTTCAAGTACATCCTGATTTTCAAGAATCATGGCGAGGCGGCCGGCGCTTCGCTTGAACATGCGCACTCGCAACTCATTGCCTTGCCGATTCTTCCGATTTACGTGAGTGAAGAGATCGAGGGCGCCAAGCAGTACTACATTTACAAAGAACGATGCGTCTTCTGCGACCTGATTCGCCAGGAAACTGAGACCGGCACTCGTGTGGTTGCTGAAAATGCTGACTACATCACGCTTGCTCCGTATGCGCCCCGGTTTCCATTTGAGACCTGGATCCTGCCCAAACAACACGAATCGGCCTTCGAGAACTCCCACATGTTCGAGAACCTGGCCAAAGCCTTGAAGACCCTGCTCACCCGGGCTGAGCGCGTGCTCGATAATCCTCCCTACAACCTGGTGATACACAGTTCACCGGTGCAGGATCCGAATAATGACCACTATCACTGGCACATCGAATTCATGCCCAAGCTGACCAAGACCGCTGGCTTCGAGTGGGGGACAGGTTTCTACATCAACCCGACGCCGCCCGAAGAAGCGGCAAAGTTTTTGCGCGAGGCCGGAGTAGACGAGAGCACAATGGTTGACCGTCCGTGAAAGCGGCAAGGCGGCTGTTTGACAGCTTTCTCGAGCTCTCACTAAGATTGCCCGACTTAAGAGGCCGGAATGCAAAAGCTGATTGTTCTCCTGGGCATATTTACGTCGCTGGGCTTCGCCGCGGCGAGCCCTTCTCCGCTTATCAATAATGTTCCGAATCGCACCACGATCAGCCTGGATGGCCCGTGGCAAGCCATCGTCGATCCCTACGAGACCGGCCTCAACGCCCGCTTTTACCTGAATGCCAAGGCCCGGGACAAACAAGAATTGGTCGAATACGATTTCGACAAGTCCGACGTCCTGAAAGTTCCCGGCGACTGGAACCTGCAGAAAAAGGAACTGTTCTTCTACGAGGGGCCAGTCTGGTACAAGAAAAGTTTTTCTTACCACAAACGGGAGCACACTCGCGTCTTCATCTATCTTGGGGCGGCCAACTATTTCACCCGCGTCTATATCAATGGGCAGGCGTTGGGAGAACACGAAGGCGGGTTTACTCCCTTCAATTTTGAGGTGACCGACCAGATTCGCGAAGGCGACAACTTCATCGTTGCCGAGGTCAACAACGCACGCCGGCGTGATGGCGTCCCCTCGGTCAATACCGACTGGTGGAACTATGGCGGTCTTACGCGCAATGTAATGCTGGTCGAGGAACCGGAAACCTTCATACAGGATTACGTGGTGCAACTTGCCAGGGGATCGGCCGATCAAATCGCGGGCTGGGTGCAGCTCAGCGGTCCGGCGCTGGCGCAGCAGGTTGCAATTGAAATTCCTGAGGCGGGGATAAAGCAAACCGTCGCCACGGACGCTGTCGGCCGCGCGGAGTTTCATTTTTCCGCCCCCCTTGAGTTGTGGTCGCCCAGCCATCCCAAACTCTACGACGTTGCATTGTCCGCTGGACACGATACAGTGCACGATTCCATCGGCTTCCGCACGATTGAAACCCGCGGCACCCAGATATTACTCAACGGCCAGCCCATCTTCCTGCGCGGTATCTCGATGCATGAAGAAGCTCCCCGGCGCGGCGGCCGTGCATTCAGTTCCGAGGATGCGGAAACTCTTCTGGGATGGGCGCGGGAACTGGGCTGCAATTTCGTTCGCCTCACTCATTACCCGCACAACGAGAACATGACTCGCCTGGCGGATCGTATGGGCATCATGGTCTGGTCCGAAATCCCGGTTTATTGGGACATCGACTGGGAAAATCCATCCACGCTGCAAAGTGCCGAGAACCAGCTTCGGGACATGATCGCCCGCGATCACAATCGAGCGTCCGTCGTGTTCTGGTCGCTTTCGAACGAAACTCCGATCAAGCCGGCGCGAACCGAATTCTTGCGGCAACTTGCGGAGCGCGCGCGCCAACTGGACTCCACTCGCCTGATTACTTCAGCGATGAGTCACGTTGACGAGCTCGGGCCGGATTCCCGTGCCCTGACCGATCCGCTCGGCCAATATCTTGACGTACTCGGGCTCAACCAATATTTGGGATGGTACGGAGGCCGCCCGGAGGATGCCGACAGAATGCAGTGGAAGATCGCCTGGGACAAGCCGCTCATTGCCAGCGAATTCGGCGGCGGAAGTCCGTACGGCAGACACGGCGCTGCGGATGAGCGCTGGACCGAGGAATATCAGGCGAATCTCTACCAGCACCAGATTGAGATGCTGAAAAAAATTCCATCGCTGGCCGGCATGTCACCCTGGGTGCTCATGGATTTCCATTCGCCACGCCGCCTGCTTCCCGGAACCCAGGATTATTTCAACCGGAAGGGATTATTTTCAATGCAGGGAGAGCACAAAAAGGCATTCTACGTATTGCAGAAATTCTATCGGGAAGTCGGCGCCAGCAAAGAAAGCGGACGCTGAATTCAGGCCTGCGTGCGGTCCAGAAATTCCGAATGCCATGCCATCTGGATCGCTTCCAGCTTGCCTTCGTTCGATTTTTTGGGATCGTCCTTGAACCCCGGCAGTTCAGTTACCAACCGGTGCAGATCCGTGAAGCGCACTGCCAGCGGATCGGTTTCAGGATGCTGTTCGGACAGCAGGATTCCAAGATCCTCGGGATCGTCCCAGGTCAGCTCTTTCGGCATGCAAAAAACTCCTTGAATCAGTTTCTGGTTTCCAGTTTCAAAACCAGAAACCGGAAACCAGAAACCGCCTTCTAGTGTTCTTCCGATACGTAATTGCGATTCCACGCTGGAATCTCGACTACAACTTTGCCCGGCTTGCTGATGACTGCCTGACAGCCGAGACGGGAGTTTAACTGTAAATCGGCGGCCATGTCCAGCCGGTCGGCTTCGTCGTCATCCATCTCGGAAAGATTTTCGGCGCCTTCTTTTACCCAGATGTGGCAAGTGGTACAGGCGCAATTGCCACCGCAGGCGTGGTCGAGCCGGATGCCGTTATTCAGAGCGACATCGAGCAGCGACTCCGCTTTGCCGTGATCTTTATAAGGAAGCTTGCCGTGCTCAAATTGCACCGTTTTGCCCTCGGGCAGGAATGTAACCTGCACCGTGTTCTCGCCGGGAGCATCCACGGTTGCCGCTCCCGTGCCTTGTGTTTTGTGTTCCGCCATTCGCTGCTCCTATCGAACTTGACTGGCAACTGATAACCACAAACTGACACCTGCCTATTCGAATTCCGCTTTAGCTACAGGATGTGGTGCATCGGGGCCTTCACCCATATCCGCCTGATCCATCGTCTTGCCCTTGAGGGCCGTGGATACTGCACTGTCCATCATCAGTTCAGCCAACCGCATTGTGCCTTGATTCAACGCATCGATGGCCGCGCGAATTGCCGGATGGTCATCGCCGCCCTTTACTTCTGCAAGCGCCCTCTCCATTTTTGCAATACGCTTCTTTTCGTCGTTCGTAAGGTGTCCCCAGGCTGGGCTTTTCTTTCCCTTTTCGAGCGCTGCCAGAATCGTGCCGGCCTCGTTGCGCGCTTCGATCACCTGCCGCTGACGGAAATCCTCTTCCGCAGAGTCAAACGAATCGAGGATCATGCTCTCAACTTGCTCATCGGTCAGACCGTAGCTGGGCTGCACGTCAATCTCAGCTTCTTTCCCGCTGCGCTGTTCTCGCGCCGAAACGTGCAGAATGCCATTGGCGTCGATCAGGAACCTGACTTCAACGCGCGGTATCCCAGCCGGCATCGGAGGAATTCCCTTAAGCTCGAAACGCGCCAGCGAGCGGCAATCCTTCGCCAGTTCCCGTTCGCCTTGTAGCACGTGGATGGCAACATTGGTCTGCCCGTCCACCTGTGTCGTGTAATGCTGCGTCGCCGATGCCGGAATCGTCGAGTTGCGGAGGATGATCTTGTCGGTCACCCCGCCGGCAACCTCGATTCCGAGCGACAGCGGCGTAACGTCGAGCAACAGCATGTTCTCGGTGGCTTCCGAGCCGCCGCTGAGGATATTGGCCTGCACGGCCGCACCCAGGGCTACAACTTCATCCGGATTCAGATCGGTGTGCGGCTTGCGACGGAACATCTCTTCCACCAGTCCGCGCACTCTGGGAATTCGCGTCGAACCTCCCACCAGCACCACTTCATCGATTTGTTCGGGCTTCAAGCCTGCGTCTTTCAGAGCCTGCATGCAGGGGCCGACCGTACGATCGATGATGGGCTGAAGCAGTTGCTCGAATTGTTCTCTTGTGATCTTTCGGAGGTAGTGCTCACCCCCCGGTAACCCAACTTCGAGGGTGGTGGCGGCCTCCGACGAAAGTGCAATCTTAGCTTCGATGACGGCCTTGCGAATGGTCGCCACGGCTTCGCCATTTCTAGAGACATCCAGTCCCATGTCGCCGCGAATGTCGTCGAGTGCGATCGTGATCAGAAGATTGTCAATGTCGTCGCCGCCCAGATGCGTGTCGCCGTTGGTCGCGACCACCTCGAAGATTCCATCATGCAGTTTGAGAATCGAGACATCGAACGTGCCGCCGCCCAGGTCGTACACCGCCACGATGCCGTTCTGCTTCTTATCGAGCCCGTAAGCCAGGGAAGCGGCTGTCGGCTCATTCACCAGGCGGAGGACTTCGAGGCCGGCGATGCGGCCCGCGTCCTTCGTGGCCTGACGCTGCGCGTCATTGAAGTAGGCAGGCACGGTGATGACGGCTTTGGTCACCGGCGCATTGAAAAATCGTTCCGCATTGCGCTTAAGCTGGCGCAGAACAAAAGCCGAAATCTCAGGAGGCGTGAAGGTTTTCTCGCCCAGCCGGATGCGAAGCACTTCCCCCGCTTCAAGATCATCCGCCAGGCGAAAGGGAAACAACTTCAATTCTTGCTGGATATCTTCGATTCCCCGGCCCATCAATCGTTTAATCGAGTACACCGCACGCTCGGGAGTCTCGATCAGATACTTTCGCGCCGCATTACCCACAACAATCTGATCCTTGTCATCGAGCGCAACCACGGAGGGTACGAGGTTGAGCCCATCCTCGCCCGGAATCACGACAGGCCTGTCCCCTTGCATGAAAGCCACCAGGGAGTTGGTGGTTCCGAGATCGATACCGACGATGCGATCAGAATTCATTGAGTAATCGAACCATTAAGTAATTGTGTAATCGGCAATTGCGTAATTTAAAAATCGGGTTCTCAACTACGAAATTCCCCGATTACCAAATTACTCAATTCCCCAGGGTTTCATTCACGTCCCGTACCAGGTTCCGGATGTAGCTGCGGCGGTTCAGCAGATCGACCATGCTTTCCAGCGCCGTGCGTTTTTCGCTGGTTTGATCCCCTTCGACCGCCTGGTCCCATCGGTTCCAATGAGTCTTCAGCTCTTCCGCCAATTCATCGTATTTCTTTTCGAACTGCAATTTCTGTGCTTCCAGGTCCTTTGCCAGGGCGGGATCGTCCTCGCCCATCTTCTTCGACATGCGCATCTCTTCCAGTTGCATGTTCAGTTCGAAAACCTCCTCGAGCAGATCGGGAGGCACAATCTGTTTCTTCACTTCGCCGCTGGCGCGAGCTTTCTCGGTGGCGGCCTTCGACTGTTCTTCGAGTTCCACGCCCTCCAGCCGCAGCAGATATTGCGTCCGCCGGATGGGATCTTTCAGGGTGCGGTAAGCGTCGTTGAGCAATGAGCTTTGCTCCAGGCTCCATTGCTGTTCGCGTTGGTCCGCGCGGGCATTGAGATCGGGATGTAGCTTTCGGCTCAGCTCGTAAAATTCCCGCTCCAGCCGCGTCACGTCCACATTCAATTTGCGGGGCATTCCAAAGAACGAGAAGTAGTCCACCGGCGCGGGTGGCTGCACTTTGCCGCAGGCATGGCAGAAGTGTGCGGCGCGCATGTCGCCGCATGACCAGCAACTGTCGGTGTTGCCGGCGTTTTCGCCGCCTGCTATCGCTTTGAAGCTATCAATCGCCATTGTTTGTGTGGCACGTGCGCCCTCGCCCGCGACCGGCGCGTGCGCCGAAAAAACTCTCAGAGGAGATCGAGGAAGTTCGACCAGAAAAGCGCGGAGGGCCTTGCCGCTCCAAGCTCGCGGGCGATGGCGCTCGCGCTACCCAGAACTTTACCCTGAGAATGACGTTCCACAGCCGCATGACTTCGACGCATTGGGGTTGACGAACACGAATCCCTGCTGCATCAGAGTCTCCTGATAATCCAGGACCATCCCATTCAGATAGATGAACGACTTCGGATCCACGAACACGCGCACATCGCCGAACTGGAAGATCCGGTCGCGCTCGCGGGGCTGGGTGTCAAACCGGATGTTGTAGCTCAGTCCGGAACACCCTCCGCCCTGCACGCCGAGGCGCAGCCCGCCTTGCTCGGGCGAGATGCCTTCCTTGACGATGGCCGTGCGCACCTTCGCCAGGGCTTTGTCCGTGACCTTGACTCCGCCCTTGGCCGGCGCCGCCGGCTTGGTCGTTTCTTCGGTTGTCGTTGCCATAAGTAACCCAAAAATCAGCGCAGCTTTTACTGAGAGCTGACGGCGGATCGCTGAAAGCCTATTTCGCTTCGACGGCGACCGGCTTGGCCGCGCCCTGCTTCGCCTTCCAGTCATGAATCGCAGCCCGGATGGCGTCTTCTGCCAGAACCGAACAGTGAATCTTCACCGGAGGAAGCGCGAGTTCTTTCACGATCTCGGTGTTCTTGATCTGCAGCGCTTCTTCCACCGTCTTGCCCTTCACCCATTCGGTGGCCAGCGAAGACGATGCAATCGCGGAGCCACAGCCGAATGTTTTGAACTTCGCATCTTCGATGACGTTGGTCTGCGGATTTACCTTGATCTGCAGCTTCATCACGTCACCGCACTCCGGCGCGCCCACAAGGCCAGTCCCGACTTCGGTGCTGTTCTTGTCCATCGAGCCGACGTTGCGCGGATTGGAATAATGATCGAGAACCTTATCGCTATATGCCATTTTTTAAACCCTCTCCTGAAAATTAAACTCGTGTCATCCTGAGCGGAGTCGAAGGACCCCTATTGCTAAACTACTCAGCCGCCCACTTAACGCTCTTCAAATCCACACCTTCTTTCGCCATTTCATACAGCGGCGAAAGCTCGCGAAGCCGTTCCACCGTCTCAATCACCCGGTCGGCCACATAGTCGACTTCGGCTTCGGTGTTGAAACGCCCGATGCCAAAGCGAATCGAACTGTGGGCCAGATCGTCGCCCGTCCCCAGAGCCTTTAATACGTAAGATGGTTCCAGAGTCGCGGAGGTGCATGCCGATCCGCTCGAAACCGCAATGTCATTGATGCCCATCAGCAAAGACTCGCCTTCCACGTAGGCAAAGCTGATATTTAGGTTCCCAGGCAGGCGATGCTCCCATGACCCGTTGATGTAAACCTCATCCAGCCGGCCCATGATGCGGTCGCGCAACCGGTTGCGCAGGCCCGCCAGGGTGCAGGCTTCCTTGGCCATCTCTTCCGAAGCGATGGCGCAAGCCTTGCCTAGCCCAACGATTCCGGGAACATTCAGCGTTCCCGAACGCATGCCGCGCTCGTGTCCACCGCCATCGATGATGGCGGAAATCTGTACGCGGGGATTCTTGCGCCGCACGTACAAAGCGCCGACACCTTTAGGACCGTACATCTTGTGGGCCGAGATCGACATGAGGTCGATATTCATCTTGTTGACGTCGATCGGAATCTTGCCGACTGCCTGAGTCGCATCGGTGTGGAAGATTACGCCGCGCTCGCGACAGAGTTTCCCGATTTCCGCGACCGGCTGCACTACGCCAATCTCGTTATTCGCCGCCATGATGGTCACCAGGATGGTCTTGTCGTCCATGACCCGCTTGAGCTCTTCCAGGTCGATCAGGCCGTCTTTCTGCACTGCCATGTAGGTGACGCGGTATCCGTTCTTCTCCAGGCGCTTGCAGGTATCGAGCACAGCCTTGTGTTCGGTCACGGCCGTGATGATGTGGTTGCCCTTTTCCCGGTACATCTCGGCCACGCCCTTGATGGCGAGGTTGTCGCTCTCGGTAGCGCCCGAGGTGAAAATGATCTCTTTTGGAGTCGCGCCAATCAGCTTCGCCACGCGCTCGCGGGCGGTTTCGACGCCTTCTTCACCCGCCCACCCGAACGAGTGGTTGCGGCTGGCGGCGTTGCCGAACTTTTCCATGAAGAAAGGAAGCATCTCTTCCAGAACCCGGGGATCCATGGGTGTGGTGGCATGGTTATCCATGTACACGGGCAGCTTTACGCCGTTGGCGGCCGTACGCTGTTCTTGTGTGCTCACTTCAGTCCCGACTTCGGTATGTCCGTTTGACCCCTGGGGGATCGTCTTTACATCCGTGCTCATAATTGCTCTCCTCAGAACCGGCTAATTCTTCAAGTCTTTGCTCTTTGGCCCAGACCCGTCCGGGCCGTTCTATCCGATGGTCACGAATTCTGTCGTGTGCTTCATCTTGTCGCCCCCGCGCGAAGGTTCATCCTTGAGCTCCAGGATAGTGATGCCCCGCAGCAGCTCTTCGATTCCGTGGCTTACCCGGCGCAAAGGCTCCCGTATATTGCAATGGTCGCTTTGATCGCACTCCCCGCGCACGGTTACGCAGGAAGTGATGAAAAGCGGACCGTCAATGGCCTGAATGACCTCAAACGCCGAGATGATTCCCGGATCGCGAGCCAGCGTGTACCCGCCGTTCGTCCCATGCTGCGAATGCAGGAATCCGGCCTTAGCCAGACGCTGCAGAATCTTGGCCAGCGCCTCTTGCGGAATGTGGTAGGCGTCGGCCACATCCTTGGCGCTGCATGCGCCCAACTCGGCGTGTTCGGCCAAATGCTTCATGGCCATCAATCCGTAATCCGCTTTTTTGGTGAGCTTCAGCATCGGCCCGTTAAATCCGACCTTTTAAGTCGGATATGTCTATATTAAACGCCAAACTGCTTGAATGCAAACCCTTACAGGCAAGTGTAGGAATCGGGGTCCGAAGGGGCCCCTCGGGCACCTCAACCGAACGATGGGCTGCAAATTGGGCCTGTTCAACAGATAGGGCGGCCGTCCGGCCTTGTTCCAGGCTAAAGTTTCGGCTGAATTTTGTGGAAGGCCTTGACATCCTGCAAAGGCGGTCTAAAATACCGCCAATTTCCGGCGAAATTCCCAGCCGTTCGACAGGGAACCCAAAATCCGGATTTATGACCCCAGCCCCGCAGACTCCACTCCCCGAGAAGAGAACGAACGCCGGCAAGTGTGAGCACCCGCGTGTCGAGATCGTGGCTCGCGAGGAAGATACCGAATTCGTCGAGTGCAAGGAATGCGGCGAAGTCTTCGAATCCAGCGAGTTCAAAGACATCATCATCGAAAATACTAAGCTCCCAAACGAATCCTGATCTTCGATGAACCCGGGGCGGTACATGCCATCCGGACGCCAGCCTCTATGACAAAGGTAACCTGCCGCGCCTCCTTATTGCTTGTGGCCACCCCTTTGTCTTGTTAAGGTCACACGGGGAATATCTTGTCCGAAAAAAATCAGACGCCGCTTGTAGTCCTGGTTGTGGACGATTCCATGCTGATCCGGCACACCGTGTGCCGTTTTCTTGAAGAGCGTGGCTACACCGTGGAGTCGGCGACGAATGGAGAAGAAGCGCTTCCCATCGTCAGCCGCATTCGCCCCGACATCATTATTACCGATATGCTGATGCCCAGGATGACCGGGGCTGAACTGATTGCTGCCCTCAAGGCCCAAACCGAGACAGCGGCAATCCCGATCGTGATCGTCGCCGGCAAAAACAGCGGATTCGATGGCCAGGCGCATGGCGCGGATTTCACGATATTCAAGGATATCGATATCGAAGATCAGCTCACCAAAGCGCTGAAAGTAATTCTGGAAAGTCGTGTTCCCAAAGTAAAAGCTGCCTCGAAATAAAGTGCCGACCGACGCAGGCAGTCTTTAGCGCAGAGCCATTCCCGCTTCTGCTGAGAAATCCATTGGGGCAAAATCTTCCGACAGAAATTTGGGATAAGCCGCCGCGGCAATCATGGCGGCGTTGTCGGTCGAAAGCGGGCGGGAAGGGAAATACACCGGCAAACCATCCATGGCTGCGTCCTGCTCGAAGCGCTGGCGCAGTTCATTGTTTGCGGCCACGCCGCCGGTGACGAACAAAGTGGCAGCGTTACAGGCGCGTGCCGCCGCCAGGGTTTTTGCCGTCAGATCAGTAACCAGGGCGCGTTGGAACGAAGCCACCAGATCCAGCGTTTGCCGGTCGCAATGCAGCAGGTAGTCCTCGATCTTCGGCTTCTCTATGCCGGCGAGGGCTTTGCGGCGGACTTCAATGGAAGCCTGCATGTCATGAATCTGGACATAGCGCAAAACCGACGTCTTGATTCCACTGTAGGAGAAATCAAAACGCAGTCCGGTTTCAGCCGCGCCGGCTTCCTTGCGGTCGCGATGCTTGAGCTGCGCGGAGGCAAACTTTACGGCCGTGGAATCGCCGTGCGAAGAAAGCTTGTCGATGATCGGGCCACCCGGATACCCCAGTCCCAGGAGCTTGGCGACCTTGTCGAACGCCTCGCCGGCGGCGTCGTCGCGGGTGTGGCCGATGCCACGGTAGGACCACTGTTGTCCTGTTTGTTCAGCCAAATAGAGATGGGTGTGCCCGCCCGAAACCACCAGCGCGAGGACAGGAAAATTCATCTCACGATTGGCGTGCTGGCGCTCCTCCAGCAGAACGGCATGGATGTGCCCTTCGAGGTGATTTACCGCAACCAGGGGCTTATCCAAGGCGAAAGCCAGGGCCTTGGCGTATCCGATTCCCACCAGCAAGGCGCCCGCCAATCCAGGCCCCTGTGTTACTGCCAGCGCGTCGATTGATTGGTAGGTCTGTCCGGCGTCGGCGAGTGCCCTGCGAACGACTGGCACAATCGCTTTCAAATGCTCCCGCGAAGCCAGCTCCGGAACCACGCCGCCGTAAGGCTGGTGCGCTGCGATCTGCGAGAAGACGACATTCGAAACCATCCTCTCTCCCGAATGGACGACCGCAGCAGCGGTCTCATCGCACGAGCTTTCAATTCCGAGAATATACGCGCCTGCCATGCTTCCAGTTTACCTTCCCGCAAACCACATGGGACAGCCGCTCTTCGATTTTGCTCCGCGGATGCCCTGGCTGTCCGGTCGTTCAGAGGACGACTACAATATCAATTAATGTCGAGCGGAAACCCAACCGGGCCAACCGAGACCGAGCCAGTCAGTTCGCTCTATGACACGCGCCTGCCCCGGCTTTCCCGCTGGCGGCGGATGCAAATTCCGATCATTGCCTTGATCGTCATTGCCGTTATTCGAGTCATTGGCCCGACTTTGCGTTTTGAGAAACTGGGCCAGCGCGAGCTTGATCAAACTCGGGTTCACCACGAAACGGTAATCTCGGCATTCTGGCACCGCTGTATTATTTCGGCCACATGGTACTGGCGCAATCGGGGGGTCGTCGTGATGAACACCACGAACTTCGATGGGCAGTGGACTCGCCGGGTGATCGAGCACTTCGGTTTCGGCACAGCCCAAGGCAGTTCGACACGTGGCGGCCTCCGCGGTCTGGCGATCATGGCGCGACGCATGCAAGAAGGCTCCGATACAGCGTTTACCATTGATGGCCCGCGAGGCCCGCGTTACGTTGCCAAGCCGGGACCGGTCATGCTGGCAAGACGCACCGGCAGGCCTATTTATGCCTTTCACATAGGAGTGGAGAAAGCCTACACCCTGGAAAAAGCCTGGGACTTGCTGCAGATTCCGCATCCTTTTTCCCGCGCTGTTGCGGTAAGCGCTCCGTTGATCTTCGTATCGCCGGATGCGGATGCCGAAGAACTCGAGCGCAAGCAAGCCGAGATGCAGGCAGCACTTGAACGCGTCCGCGACGTGGCAGAGTCGTGGTTTGGATTGACCGAGATGGAACGCGAGCGCCTGCGGACAGAGTGGAATGCCTGACACGGGCCACGTGGGGACAGCCGCCCGCGGCTGTCCGGTCGCCGTAGGCGACATGGGTTTAGGTCGTGTGCACATCGATGGCAAAAAAGAACGCAGAACAAATGATCCGCACGCTTCACGACCACGGTCACCAGGCCTACCTCGTCGGTGGCTGCGTGCGCGATCTGCTGCTCGGCCGCGAGCCGGCCGATTACGACATCACTACCGATGCCACGCCCGATGAGGTGATGAGAATCTTCCCCGAGACCTACGCGGTGGGCGCCCAGTTTGGGGTAGTGCTGGTGCCGATGAAGGATGCAGACGGCAATACCGTCGAGGTCGCGACTTTTCGCAGCGACATCGGCTACAGCGACGGCCGCCATCCCGACCAGGTACGCTTCAGCAAGGACGCCCGGGAAGATGTCCAGCGCCGCGACTTCACCATCAATGGCCTGCTGCTCGATCCCATCAGCAACCAGGTGCTGGATTTCGTGGGCGGACGAAACGACCTCGAAGCAGGCGTCATCCGGGCCATCGGCGATCCCGACTTACGCTTCACGGAAGACAAGTTGCGCATGCTTCGAGCGGTCCGTCTCGCGGCCCGCTTTAATTTCACGATTGACGCAGCGACGAGAGCTGCCATGCAAAGGCTTGCGCCGCAACTTGCGCCTGACGCCCGGCAGGTTTCGCGCGAACGGGTGCGCGATGAGCTCACCAAGATGCTCACCGAGGGCCGCGCACGCCAGGCGTTTCTTCTTCTCGACCAGACCGGTCTTCTGCAGCAGGTCCTGCCGGAAATTTCGGCGATGAAAGGGGTGCAACAGCCGGCGGAGTTTCATCCTGAAGGCGACGTTTTTGTCCATACCCTGCTGTTGCTTCAGGAACTGCCGCATCCGTGCCCCTCGACCTTGGCCTGGGGAGCCCTGTTGCATGACGTGGGGAAGCCGCCAACATTCCGCGTAGCGCCGGACCGCATTCGTTTTGACCATCATGTGGATGTCGGGGTAAAGATGGCCGAAGAAATCTGCCGCCGTCTGCGTTTTTCCAACGACGAAGCTGAGCAAGTCCTGGAACTGGTTGCGAATCACATGCGTTTCGCCGACACGCCTCGGATGAAGGATTCGACGTTCAAAAGATTTGTGCGCATGCCCCACTTCGACCAGCACATCGAGCTGCACCGCCTCGACTGCCAGGCCAGCCACTGCGACCTGACTTCCTACAACTTCACCCGCGAGCGCATCCTCGCCATTCCTCCAGAGACCATTCGCCCCGTGCCTCTGGTCAGCGGCGACGACTTGATCGCGGCTGGCTACGTTCCAGGCCCCCGTTTTAAGGAAATCTTAGGCACGGTCGAAGATGCTCAACTCGAAGGGCGGCTCCCGTCGAAGGAGACGGCGCTCGAATATGTAAAGCGGGAATTTCCTCTGGATAGCCGGCCGAGCGGCGGGAATTGAGAGCTGCGGGAATTCTGTCAAGGCCCGCTCCGTGCAAATTCCACGACAAGAGATAGAGAGCAAAAGGAATATATTTCCGGCCTCGATGTCCCATTTACCCTTCCCGAATTGCTATCCTGAAAATAGAGACGGAATGAATTTAGAAAAGGGAACATTTCCCCAGGCGGCGGAAGCCTGGGAGGATGGTAAAATCGTTTTCGTTCCCTCCAAATACTGATCTGCCAATGACCCGAGCCATGCAACAAGCCGGCGCAGGACTGGAAAAGATTGTCGCCGGCAGTTTGCGGCGCTCCCCGGCGGGGCAGGGCCCGTTGTTGGGATGGGCCATCGCCTGCGGACAGGCCGTCGCCGCGCGGACGCGGGCAGTGGATTTCGCCATGGGCACTCTCAGAGTGGAAGTTCCCGATGCAGGCTGGCGAACCGAGCTGCAGGCGCTCGCTCCGCAATATCTGGCAGTGATCAATCGCTATGTGGCCGAGAGCGTGAGACGGATTGAATTTGTGGTGGCCGGGAAAGAGCGCTTCCCTCAGGGCCAGGTGAGCTGATGAAAGTTACTGAAAAAGACGTTGCCTATGTCGCCGATCTCGGCAACCTCGAACTGACCGACGAAGAGCGCACCCGGATGGTGCGCGACTTGAACTCGATTCTCAGTCACATTGACACGTTGAACGAACTGGATACAACGGACGTGCCCCCGATGGCGCAAGTGTCAGATCTCTACGGAGTGGATCAGTCGAAGCAAGGCAGCGAGCGCTTCGCCTACGCCAGCCGGGACGACATCCGCGAAGGCTTGCGCAAGTCGCTGCCGCATGACGTGGCGCTGGCAAATGCTCCAGACTCGGATGGGACATTTTTCAAAGTGCCGAAGGTGATCGAAAGATAATAAAAAACGTCCTTGGTCCTTGGTCAACGGCCACGGCCAAGGACGGACTACCCGTTCCCATGAACTTAGACCTCCTCACCATTGATGCCGCACGGTCCGCCGTGCAGGAGCGCACGACCAGTGCCGCGGCGCTGGCGGAATCGTTCTACGCCAAAATCGAGAGTGACGATCCTAAGATTGGCGCGTTTCTGACCCTTTCGAAAGAGCGCGCGCTGGCCAAAGCCGCAGAGATGGACGCGCTCGCGGCCAAAGGCGAAAAGCTGCCGCCGCTGGGCGGAGTCCCGGTCGGAATCAAAGATGTGATGGTCACGAAAGGCATTCGCACGACCGCAGGGTCCAAAATTTTAGGAAACTATATTCCCCCCTACGATTGCACGGCTGTCGCCCGGCTCGAAGCTGCCGGCGCCGTGCTGCTGGGCAAGCTGAACTGCGACGAGTTCGCGATGGGATCATCCAACGAGAATTCGGCCTGGCGACCGGTTCATAATCCGCGCGATCTTACGCGCGTTCCCGGCGGCTCGTCGGGCGGTTCAGCTGCGGCGGTGGCGGCGGACATGGCGGTGGCCGCTCTCGGATCGGATACCGGCGGCTCTATTCGCCAGCCCGCTTCGTTCTGCGGCGTGGTTGGAATGGTGCCAACATACGGACGCGTGTCACGTTATGGATTAATTGCCTTTGCTTCTTCGCTCGATCACATCGGCCCGCTCGCGAAGACAGTGAAGGATGCAGCCATTGTGCTGCGAACGATTGCTGGACGCGATCCCATGGATTCGACGTCCGCCGAGGTTCCAGTTCCGGATTATGTCGCGGATCTGCAGAAGCCCGTGCGCGGGCTCAAGCTTGGAGTGGCAAAAGAGTATATGGGCGAGGGTCTGGACAAGGAAGTTCGAAGCGCGATTGAAGCAGGCATCCAGGGACTTGCCAGGCAGGGCTGCGAGATCGTGGAAGTTTCGCTTCCCCACACCAAATATGCCATCCCCGCTTATTACATTGTGGCCACGGCGGAGGCTTCGTCGAACCTGGCCCGTTTTGACGGGGTGCGTTACGGATATCGCGCCAAGGATGCGCGCACGCTCTCCGAGATGTACCGGCGCAGCCGTGATCAGGGTTTTGGTGCGGAAGTAAAACGCCGCATCATGTTGGGAACGTACGCCCTCAGCGCGGGCTACTATGACGCCTACTATTTGAAGGCGCAAAGAGTGCGCACCCTGCTGACTCGGGACTTCGAAGAAGCGTTCAAAAAGGTGGATGCAATCCTGGGGCCGGTCAGTCCTACCGCGGCTTTTAAGCTCGGCGAAAAAGTTGATGACCCGCTCGCCATGTATCTGGCGGACATCTATACGGTCACCGCGGATCTGGCCGGCATCCCGGGAATTTCGGTGCCTTGTGGCGAGACCCGCGAAAAGTTGCCCATCGGCTTGCAGATCCTGGGAAGGCACTTCGATGAGAGCACGATCTTGCGGATCGCACAGGCCGCCGAAAAAGCAGCCTAAGCACCTGTCATAACTTTCAATTTGAAGAGAAACGCCATCAGCGCAGGCTGATGGCTTTTTTTTTGCCCGCCACGCCCACGTTGGGCAGCGGCCCTTGGCTTTCCGGTTGAGCGCAGCTCGGATGGCCTGCAATCGTTCGCTCTGACAAAAATTCAGCAATCAATTAAGGGAGAAATTCATGAACTTGAATTCCATAAGCAGAATCGTTTTGGTCGCTGTGTTGAGCATTGCACTGATTGCCACGGGCTGCAGCGCGCAGTGGATCAGCGTGGCACTGGCTGATCTGCCGGTGTTGACCCAGATGGCTTTGAACCTCGGAGCCCTGGTGGCAACTCTGCAGTCGGGGCAGCAGTTGGCGCCCGCGGATGCTTTGGCGATCCAGAACATTTCCGCCGAAGCCAGCAAAGATCTGACGCTTCTGCAGGGGCTGTACGACGCCTACAAGGCGAACCCGAACGCGGATGGCTTGCAGAAAATTGAACTCATCATTCAGGAGACTAACCAGGAACTGCCGGCGCTCCTGCAGGCCGCACACATCCGGGACGCGGCACTGTCCGCTCGCATCACTGCAGCGGTCAACCTGATAGTCACCAGCGTCAGCAGCTTCTCGTCGCTGATTCCACAAGCCGCTTCGCCGGCGCTGAAGACCTCGCGGCGGAATACGGCGATTCCTCATCCGACTGTTCCCAACCCTGGGGATTTGAAGCGCCAGTGGAACCAGCAGGTGTGCGCTCCCACCGGCGACGCTGCTCTCGATGCCGCGCTCAGCGCGCGACAACTTCGATAGTCAGAAATCAAAACTTCTCAGCGGAAAGCGGAGGCTGTCATGACATTACCGGTGATTGCCGTCACAAATGCATCGACCTGCCTGACCGACAAGCAGGTCGCAGCGGCGATTCTCGCTTTGCAGCGCCAGGTTTCTCTCGACTTCAGGCCTTACTGGGATGCAGATTGCCAGCTGACGTTTTTGCGCCGGGACGAAACGCTCGCGGAAGGTTGGTGGGAGATCTCGGTGACGGACAATCCCGACCAGGCTGGCGTGCTGGGTTATCACGAGCTGAGCAGCCTTGGTACGCCATTGGGAAAAGTATTTGCGGGGCTCGATCTGCAGAGCGGCGCGTCGTGGACGGTCACGCTGAGCCACGAGCTGCTCGAAATGCTGGCCGATCCTTGGATCAACTGGTGTGCCCAGGGTGCGGACGGAAGAATATACGCGTTGGAAGTCTGCGACGCGGTCGAAGCCGACAGGTTCGGATACGAGATCGACGGCGTGCTGGTGTCCGACTTTATCACTCCCTCCTGGTTCGATTCCGCTCACGCAGATCGTGTAGATTTCAAGGGGCGAATCTCGAAACCGCTCGAGCTTGCTTCGGGAGGATATATTTCCGTGCTGGAGCAGGGCCGGAACTGGACGCAGCTGGGGGCGCCCGGAGAACCCTCCATGCCAATTCCGCCCGGGAGCCGGCGGCAACGGCGCAACCTGGGAAGAGCAAAATGGAGAAAGAGCGTGCGGCGATTTTAAATTGAGCGAGACAGAACGCGATGCGAGCGCTACTTCCTGCGCCAGCGCACTCCGTCTTTCGTGATCTCTACAAGAATTCCGGCGGAAGTCAGGTCGCTGCGGATAGCGTCCGAGAGTTGGAAGTTGCGTGCCCGTCGGGCCGCTTCCATCTCTGCGATTTTTGTCTCTATGTCCGCGTCAGATAGATTGTGACTTCCAACCGCATCCAGCAATTCCTGGCTAATATCTTTCTCACGCCCCTCAGACTTCGCCCACTCGAGAATGGACTTCATCTTGGGCGCGTCGTCGTCGCGCAGGACGGCGAAGATTTCATCGAATTTTTCGAGCACGGCCAGCAGGGGCGCAACATCGTCGTGTTTCATCTGGCCATTGTCGATCGTAACGTTGGCTTTTCGCACCATGTCGAAGATGGCGGCCTGGGCTTGTGCGGTGTTCAGATCGTCATCGAGGGCCGAGGTCAGGCGTTCCCCCGCTTCGCGAGCCAGGGTTGAATCGGTCGAGCCGGCGGGGAACTGCCCGGTCTTGAGGCGGAGTTGAAAGTTTCTCAACTTCTCCACGTTGCTTGCCATCTGTTTCAGTCCGTCAAAAGTAAAGTTGAGCTGGTGACGATAGGGCACGGACGCGAGCAGCAGACGAATGGAAGATGGCTTGTACCCCTTTAACGCGAGGTCGCGCAGGGTGAAGAAATTTCCCGTGCTTTTGGACATCTTCTCGCCTTCAACCAGCAGGAAGCGTGCGTGAAACCAGAAATGCACGAAGGTTTGACCGGTCAGCGCCTCGGACTGCGCGATTTCGTTTTCGTGATGCGGGAAAATCAGGTCTTCACCCCCGGCGTGCAGGTCAAAGGTGTTCCCAAGTTCCTGCATCGACATGGCAGAACACTCGATGTGCCAGCCCGGACGCCCCGGTCCGATCGAACTCTCCCAGAATGCTTCGCCGGGTTTGGGCGCTTTCCACAGTGCGAAGTCGCGGGCGTTGTCTTTTTCGTACTCGTCCACATCGACGCGCGCACCGTCTTCCATTCCCGCAAAGTCTTTTTTCGAGAGCTTGCCGTAGTCGGAGAAACTCGCGATGCGAAAGTAGTAGGAGCCGTCGTCGGTGCGGTAGGCAAAACCCTTCTTCACCAGTTCGGCAATGAAGCGCGCCATCTCATCGATGTGATCGGTGGCCCGGGCCAGAATCGGCTGCTCGATGTTCAGGGTCGAGCTGTCTTCAAGAAAGGCCTTCTCGTATTTGGACGTGTATTCCTTTACGGTCAGGCCTTCCAGCGAGGAATTGCGGATGATTTTGTCGTCCACGTCGGTAATGTTCATCACGTGGCGCACCGTAAACCCGCCCTGTCGAAGGAAGCGGCGCAGAATGTCCACCGCGATGAAAGTTCGGAAGTTGCCGATGTGACCGTAGTCGTACACCGTGGGTCCGCAGGCGTACATCCGCACTTCGTTATTCAGCAGAGGGTGGAATTCTTCTATTTTGCCGGAGAGCGTGTTGTACAGGCGCAACGCCATGAGATGAGGAGTTCGCGGACAGAATCGTTCATTCTAGGGGCACACTGGAAACAGGGTCAAATCGCGCCTCGGGCAGATTTCGAAGCTTCCTGGGAAATGTGGCTGCCGGACCGAAGGCGCTGACCGACAAGAAATACATAATGCACCGCCGAGACCACGGTGAATGCCACGGTGGCATGCAGAAACGTGGCCTGCGTGATCCATATCCAGCGAATCGGGTTGGTCTGGAAAAGCAACACAAACAAAATAGCTGCGACCTGAGCGAAGGTGTTGGCCTTCCCGAAAATACTGGGGCGGAAATCGCGCAGGCCCGCAATGGCGTAGAGTACCGCGCTGGCGAAAAGAATCGAAATATCGCGGCTGAACACCAGCACGGTGTATTTCCATGCGATTTTGTGCAGAATCGCCAGCACCATGAACATGGTGCTGAGCAAAAGCTTGTCCGCAATGGGATCGAGATACTGGCCAAGCACAGTCTGTTGCTTGAGAGTTCGGGCCAGCAGTCCGTCAAGGCCGTCGCTGAAGCCCGCCAACACAAACAAGATCAACGCCAACTGGTAGTGAGCCGCCACCAGGTTGATGACGATAAACGGGACGAACATCATCCGCAGCAGAGTTAGCTGGTTGGGGGCGGTGAGCAGTTGGGAGATCTTCACAGGGGATCTCCAGGCCCGAGCGGCAATGCCGCGTCGGAAGCACGAAACGCGGCAGGGCGCCAGTGCGCTTCGTCGTGCCGAGAAAGACACGGTGCGCCACCCTCCGAGAAACTCGTCCCCTCACGCTTGGTGCCAAGCATCGGGGAAAAGACTACACCGAAACCACCCGCACCCGACGCTTTTATCGTCTGCACGCAGGCTTTCACGCTATCACGATTACTTCCGTCATGGCACGCCCCAGAGGCCATGCAACCAGCCAATCGCTATAATAAAAGAGGCATACTTCGCTGTAATGCCGCCAGGCAGCGAAAGGTGCCAAAACCATCAGGAGACATGACCAAATTCAACCAACACCCGCTGCAAAAGATCCTAGGCAATCGCATTGCCATCATCGACGGGGCCATGGGCACGACGATCCGCTCCTATGGCATGACGGAAGCGGATATCCGCGGGGACCGCTTCAAGGATTCAACCAAGAGCCTGCTCAACAACGGTGACCTCTTCTCGCTGACGAAACCAGAAATGATCGG
Source organism: Terriglobia bacterium (assembly GCA_963814725.1). GTDB lineage: Bacteria > Acidobacteriota > Terriglobia > Terriglobales > Acidobacteriaceae > JAIQFF01. Next base: position 106,774 of record CAWFDY010000005.1, on the reverse strand, counting down.
CGACATTCATCGCCGCTTTCTGGAGGCCGGCGCGGACATTATCGAGACCAACACCTTCGGCGCGACCAGCATTACCCAGAGCGAATTCTTTGTCGAGGATCCGCGGGAGCAGGGCGGCCGAAAGGATCCGGCGTTCTATCAGAAGGTCATCGACAATCCGTTTCTCGGCAGCCTCGCGTGGGATATCAACGAGCAATCGGCGCGGCAGTGCCGCGAATGGGCCGATCGTGTCGGGACCGCAACCTCGCGTCAACGGTTCGTAGCCGGAGCCATTGGGCCGCTGACCGTTTCTCTTTCGAACTCGCCCGACGCCGATGATCCGGGCTTTCGCGTGGTGACATTCGATCAGGTCAAGGCGGCGTACGCGCAACAGGTGCGGGCCCTCATGGCGGGCGGAGTGGATCTGCTTTTGGTCGAGACGATTTTTGATTCGCTGAACGCCAAGGCAGCACTAGTGGCTATCCGCGAGGTGTTCGATGCGGACAGCAAAGAGCTTCCGGTGATGATCTCAGCAGCGGTAGGGCGCGGCGGTGAGACGCTGATCTCCGCACAGACCACTGAGGCATTCTGGAATGCGGTGGCGCACGTGAAACCGCTGTCCGTGGGACTCAACTGCTCTCTCGGTCCTGATCTGATGTATCCGTTCCTGGAGGAGCTCTCGGAGAAGGCGGACGTGGCGATCTCGTGCTATCCCAATGCCGGGTTGCCGAATCCTCTGGCGGAAACCGGATTCGATCTGGGCCCGAAGGATATGGCTCGCTATTTAAGCGACTTCGCAAAGGGAGGCCTGATCAACATAGCCGGCGGCTGCTGCGGCAACACGCCTGAGCACATCGCGGCCATCGCGAAGGCGCTGGAAGACAAACCTCCGAGGAAGTGGGAGACGACTTTGGCCAGTGGATCCTCCGAAGGCGGATCCAGCGCAGGCCCGCGCGAGATTGAGAGTCGAGCGTGAGCGCGTCCGATACCATCAACGTTGCCGAGGACTCTGGGGTGAACGAGACGAATCCGCTCCGTCTCTCGGGATCGCAGCCGTTCACCCAGCAGCCCGGCGTTTACATCATGATCGGCGAGCGGACCAATGTAGCTGGGTCCCCCAAGTTCGCCAAGCTCATCAAGCAGGGCAAATACGAAGAAGCCGTAAGCGTGGCGAGGCAGCAGGTCGAGAATGGTGCGAATGTTCTCGATATCTGCATGGACGAGGGCATGATCGACGGCGTCGTGGCGATGACACGGTTCCTGCAATTGCTGGGGAGCGAACCTGAAGTCGCCAAGGTGCCCTTCATGGTGGACTCCTCGAAATGGGAGGTCATCGAGGCGGGCCTGAAGTGCCTGCAGGGCAAAGGTATCGTCAATTCGATTTCGCTGAAGGAAGGCGAAGAAAAATTTCGCCAGAACGCCGCCAAAGTTCTGAAATACGGCGCGGCTGTTGTAGTGATGGCCTTCGACGAGCAGGGCCAGGCCGCGACTTACGAAGACAAGATCCGCGTCTGCGAGCGCGCCTACAAGATACTGGTCGATGTAGTTGGCTTTCCGCCTGAAGACATCATCTTCGATCCCAATATCCTTACCGTCGCCACCGGCATGGAGGAGCACAACAACTACGCGGTCGACTTCATCAACGCCACGCGCTGGATCAAAGCGAACCTGCCGCACGCGAAAGTCAGCGGCGGCGTCTCCAACATCTCGTTCAGCTTCCGGGGCAATAACAAAGTTCGCGAAGCCATGCACTCGGCGTTCCTCTATCACGCCATCTCGGCGGGCATGGACATGGGTATCGTGAATGCCGGAATGCTCGAGGTGTACGAAGAGATCGACCCTGAGTTGAAAGTGCTGGTGGAGGACGTGCTGCTGAACCGCCGTCCCGACGCGACCGAGCGCCTGGTGGAGCACGGCGAATCGCTCAAGGGCGCGGGCACCGTCGCGAGTGAAAAGAAGGCGGAAGAATGGCGCAATGGCACTGTCGAAGAACGCCTTTCTCACGCGCTGGTCAAAGGGATCGACACCTACATTGAAGCCGATGCCGAGGAAGCTCGGGTTAAATTAGGCCGTCCTCTATTAGTGATCGAAGGCCCGCTGATGGCCGGCATGAGCGTAGTGGGCGATCTCTTCGGGGCGGGCAAGATGTTTTTGCCGCAAGTGGTGAAATCCGCGCGCGTGATGAAGAAGGCTGTGGCCCACCTGACGCCGTTTATGGAAGCCGAGAAAGTTGCGCTGGCTGCATCGGGGCACGTGGTAAAGGCGCAGGGAAAAATCGTACTTGCGACCGTCAAAGGCGACGTACACGACATTGGCAAGAACATCGTCGGCGTGGTGCTGGCCTGCAATAACTATGAGGTGATCGACATGGGCGTGATGGTCCCATGCGAAAAAATCCTCGAACGCGCCAAGGCGGAGAAAGCGGACATGATCGGACTCAGCGGCCTGATCACGCCGTCTCTTGACGAAATGGTGCATGTAGCACGTGAGATGGAGCGCCTGGGTTTCAAGTTGCCGCTGCTCATCGGCGGGGCCACCACGAGCCGCGCGCACACCGCCGTCAAGATTGCGCCGCATTACGGCGAGCCCGTGGTGCACGTGCTCGACGCCAGCCGCGCGGTGCCCGTGACCACGAGCCTTTTGAGTGACGAGGGCAAGCTGGCCTTCGTGGTGAAGCATCGCGCCGAATATGAAGCGCTCCGCAAGGCACATTCCGCACCGCGCCTCACCGTGATCTCATTAGAGGCCGCCCGCGCGAGGCGGACTCCGATCGTGTGGCGCGCTGACGATTTGCCTGTACCCTCGTTTACCGGCGTGCGCGTGCTGGACAACTTTCCTCTGGCGACGCTCCGCGACTTCATTGACTGGACTCCGTTCTTCCATACCTGGGGACTAAAGGGCGTTTACCCTCGCATTCTCGGACACGAGGGACAAGGCGCGCAGGCTCGCCAGATCTTCGCGGAAGCGAACGAGCTTCTGGATACCATTATTGAGAAAAACATGATTACCGCGCGTGGCGTGTACGGATTGTTTCCCGCAAGCGCTGTGGGCGACGATGTTGACCTGTACACGGACGGCACCCGAGGGAAGGTTCTGCAGCGATTTCACTTTCTGCGCCAGCAATCGAATAAAGAAGGCAGCGAGCCGTGCCGGTCTCTTAGTGACTTCATCGCACCGAAGGAGACTGGACTGCAAGATCACATCGGTGCGTTCGCCGTCACCAGCGGCATCGGACTGAAGGAATTGTGTGACCGCTTCAGGTCCGAGAACGACGATTACAACGCGATCATGGCGGAGGCCCTTGCCGATCGCCTAGCTGAAGCTTTCGCCGAATGCCTGCACAAGCGGGTGCGGTGTGAATGGGGATACGGCTGCGGGGAAGGTCTGAGCAACGCGGATCTCATCGCTGAGAAGTATCGTGGCATCAGGCCGGCGGCAGGTTACCCGGCGTGTCCGGATCACACCGAGAAGGGTCCGCTCTGGCGCTTGCTCGATGTGCAGGCGAATACCGGGATGATGATCACCGAGTCATTTGCGATGTGGCCCGGCTCGAGCGTGAGCGGTCTCTACTTCGCCCACCCTGAATCGCGTTATTTCAGTCTCGGAAAAATCGATCGCGACCAGGTGGCCGACTACAGCCGGCGCAAGGCGATGAGCGTGACAGAAGTCGAGCGCTGGCTGGGGCAAAACCTGAACTACGACCCTCAGGAATAGTGGAGCATGCGGCCGCATGCGAATCGCGCCGTTCTGCGAACGCCGGAATTCCAGCGGAGAGCAGAGCTGCGCAGTCAGCCTTCATTAAAGGCGGCAGCTTCCGTTCCCAAATGTTCCCTGTTAAACTCGTAGCCTCATGTAGGCGCGTAGCTCAGTTGGTTAGAGCGCTACCTTGACACGGTAGAGGTCGCTGGTTCGAGTCCAGTCGTGCCTACCATACTTTTCTCCTGACAATCCCCTCTGTTGTTCTTGACAGTATCAAAACAGAATCTGGATGCGCCACAATCCCGATCTCGGCGATCTGCGGACAGACGCACGCGACGCCAGAAAGAAGGAGTCGAGCCATGGCTGAGAAAGTCGCTGCGATGAAGAAGAAGCCCAATATCCTCGTGATATGGGGGGATGATATCGGTATCCTCAATCTGAGCTGCTATAGCCGTGGCTTGATGGGTTACCATACGCCCAACATCGATCGGATCGCTCAAGAGGGAATGCTTTTTACCGATTCCTACGGCGAGCAGAGCTGCACTGCGGGACGTTCAGCATTCATTACCGGCCAGAGCGTCTTTCGTACTGGACTGAGCAAAGTGGGCCTTCCTGGCGCGGATCAGGGACTTCGCGCCGAAGATTGCACCATCGCTGAATTGCTCAAGCCGCTCGGTTACGCTACCGGCCAGTTCGGCAAGAATCACCTGGGCGACAAAGACGAATTCCTTCCCACCAATCACGGATTCGACGAGTTCTTTGGCAACCTCTACCACTTGAATGCCGAGGAAGAGCCTGAGAACGCCGACTACCCTTCAGCCAAAGACTTCCCGGAATTTAAAAAGAAGTACGGTCCCCGCGGCGTGCTTCACTGCTGGGCTAATCCCGATGGCAAACAAAAGATCGAGGACACCGGCCCCCTGACGAAAAAACGCATGCAAACCGTGGATGACGAATTTCTGGACGCGGCGCAGAAGTTTATGCGCAAACAAGTTGACGCGGAAACGCCTTTCTTCGTCTGGTTCAATACCACGCACATGCACTTCCGCACTCATCCCAAGCCGGAGAGCCGCGGCCAGTCCGGACGTTGGATGTCCGAATATACCGACGTGATGATCGACCACGACAAACACGTGGGGATAATGCTGGATTTTCTCGACAAGGAAGGGATCGCCGATAACACGCTGGTGATGTACAGCACGGACAATGGGCCGCACATGAACTCCTGGCCCGACGCGGCCACAACCCCTTTCCGCAGCGAGAAAAATACCAATTGGGAGGGCGGGTTCCGTGTCCCTCTGCTGCTGCGTTGGCCGGGGAAGATACCCGCCGGAACCGCGTCCAATGAAATCGTGAGCCACCTGGATTGGCTACCCACCTTCCTGGCTGCCGCGGGCGAGCCCGAGATCAAGGAAAAGCTCAGGAAGGGGCACAAGGCGGGCAGCAAGACCTTCAAGGTCCACCTGGACGGTTACAACCTGCTTCCGTACCTGATGGGCGCAGAGAAGAAGAGCCCACGGCCCGGACATTTTTACTTTTCCGACGATGGCGATCTCCTGGCCATGCGCTACGACAATTTCAAGCTCGTGTTTAAGGAGCAAAGAGTCCCCGGCACCTTGCAGGTCTGGATGGAGCCCTTCGTTGATTTGCGCATACCGAAAATCTTCAACCTTCGGACCGATCCCCTCGAGCGAGCCGACGTCACCTCCAATACCTACTTCGATTGGCTCCTCGACCGGGCGTTCTTGTTGGTCCCGGCCCAGGCTCAGGTGGGAGAGTTCCTGCAGACGTTCCTGGAATTTCCGCCACGCCAGAAGGCTGCCAGCTTTAACGTTGATCAGGTCATGGAGAAACTGAGCCGACCCATGAAAGGCGCGGCTTAGTACGATGGCGAAAGTGACGGCTGAGGTCGATTGATTCTCATCGTCGGAGTCTGAACACTCCGGGCGGGTTCCCCACCTGAGGCTGCCCCACCCGTCGCGGTTTTCGACGGGTGGGTACCTCGGACGCGGCCAACTCGTCCCTTGAACTTGTCACGTTCCGCACTCCTAACGAGCCCCTTGGCGCCAACGTCCGTGATAACCCACCCTTGCATAAAGCGCAAGGGTGGGGCAGCCTCAGACTGAAACACCGCCGAGGAAAAAGGTGGGCCAGCCTCCCAGGCTCAGTCGGCGCGGGTAGTCGTTCAGTTCGATATCGCGAGTCTAGCGGCCGAGGAAGACGATTAATCCGCCAGTCACGATGAACGCGCCGCCCACAAAAACGGTGGTAGTCGGAAGCACGCGAAAGAAGACAAAGTTAGTGACCTGGAAGACTACGAACAGTGCCGCGATGTACATCCCGGTGACTGTGGCGAAATCGACCGGGGCCAGATTGAGCGACGTTCCGTAGAGCGCGAGGAGGACGGCGCCGGCCAGGAAGAGGCCGATCCGTGCCGGCAGAGATGGGTGGTGCAGCGAAATGCGCACGATGGCGTCGCCGGCCGCCTCGAAGACGGTCGCCGCGAGCACAAACAGGAAGATCCTCATGCGCTATGCTCTCAGGCTCGGGAATAAGGCGCAAGTAGAACCGCCCTTCTCCGTGGTTCACAGCATGAGTCCTGTCGAGATGATCTCGATCTTATCGCGTGCGCCGTCGTTTTTTCAGTGAGTGAAGGCGTTGGCTGGAGTTCTGGCCTCGTTACCGTTTCTATCCGGCAGGTGCCTGCATCGTCTGTCTTTGAAATGCTGATCGCGTGCAGGGCCGCCTCAGGCCGCGATGCCATTTACGGCAGAGGAATATCGAAGGATAGCGCCCATGGATCGGCCTTCAGGAATGTCAGCGTGTCGCAGTCCAATTACTGATCCCCCGGAGAGCATGACGCGAACCGCGATTTCACTCACCACATCGTAGGTACGAACACTGGGAATTTCACCGAGCTTGATATTGCCGGCTTCATCCACCCTTCCCTCGACCGCCGTGTCAATGTCGATCAGTATTGTGTCCACGGCGCCGAGCGTCGCCGCCCGCGCAATCTCGACGCGATCGCTTGAAGTTCGATTTTCCATTTTGAAGCGTGAGAAGCGGTCTTGCAGCAGGGCGGTCTTCTTCTGGTAGTCGCGGGTCAAGACTTCGCGTGCTGCGGTGGCAAGCTCAGACGGGGATGCTTGATCGAAATTACCGATCAATGCTTCATCGACCAGGTGTCGATAGGAATTCATCGAACGATAGATCGCGACGACATACTCCACGCCGGCGAGGATCATAGGCTCGGTGAGCCGAGCCAGGTGACTGCGCAAAGTTCGATCGACCTCGCGCGCGAACTGGCGAATCAGGGTTTTTTGCCCTTCGGAACCTTGCAGTCGCCGAGCCGGCGCCCGATCTGCCGGCATGGAACGGCCCGTGGCTTCCGAAAGATTATTCGGAACATCTGGCAAGGAAATCTCTCCGCTTGCCCCGTTCTCCGCGATCTCAATCAATCTCACCGATCCTTGTGAGATCGCCAGCACCAGGGCCGCGTAGGGAAAGCTAAGTGTCCGGACGAGCGGCGACAGAACAAATCGATCGCTGACCTCAACCCGAGCGGACAGATCATTCGGAAGACGATACGTGCGCATGTCATCGGGCGTAACGAAGATGCCGAGACTATTCGACTGATGTTTCCAGAATCCGGCGTCCTCGACGAGTTCTTCCAGTTGTTGTTCGCAGGCTCTGATTCGTTTCTTGTCCAGATTCCCCTTCTGCAATTGCAGGGACGCCTCTCTCGCCAGATTCTTGAGCGCGATCCGGCTGGCGTCGACGTTCTGTGTGATGGGCGTGGTCGGAACATACACCGAGACGCAAGCATCGGCGCGGCGCTCGGCCAGGGCTTTGAATTCGGAGTGGGTTGGAATGTCAACGTAGAGCATTGGCTTCGGTTGACCACTTGGCTTGCGTAACGGGGTCTAGACTACGCCCCCCTCGCCGAGAGCGTGAACTGGCAAATCTACCAGACGGCGAACGCCGCAATATCGAGCAAACACAATGAGTTACGCGTCTCCAGTCACTGTGCCATGGGTCCGAGAATCCAACCTTACCGGACCCGATGTTGGATCGCATGACCTGTCAATTCTGTCAGTGTTCCGCGGGCAGGGAGAGCAGTACGGTTCCGTCATTCCGGAACCAACCTTCGGGAAGGTTTCGCGTGATCGGCGTCCATCTCTGGGTAGATCGATTTGTCTAACCCTGGAATACGGAGGAGCGATAGCCATGAACGCTCAGTCTCGGTTCAATACGGATTTGGTTCGACTCAAGAAAGCGGTCTTGTGTGCCAATTGCGAAATCATCAGCGAAGGCCTGAATGGCCATTGCGCTTGCTGCGGTGGGCAATCCCTGCTCGAGCTCAGGAGAGTATTAGGCGGGACGATTATGACGGAACCGTCTTTAAGGTTCGCCCCGTCGCCAAAGGCGGGAAGGAAGTCCGCGAATGATGCGGGCACGGCCTCTCTGCCCGTAGCAGCCTAGTTAGCGGACGTAAGCAGGCCGAATATTTTCTTGAGCGGACGAGGTGCGTGCGCCATGAGTGCTGCGAATCCGGTCTCTATGCATAGAGAGTTCCCCGTCAAGGCGGTTGCCGGCCGAGTTTTGTTGATCGGCAGAGCGCCCGGCCTGAGCAAATCGCTGGAAGAAGGCCTGATCGCGCGCAATTGCGCGATCGAGTACTCGGCCGGCAGTGCCGACACTCTATGCCGCCTTCGCCGGACGCCGTATGAGGTCGTCATTACGGATCCCGCAACCAGCATTGAGGAGGACCTGTCGCTCTTGTCGGAGATGAGAGCGGTCCGGCCCGGGGTGAGAGTGATTGTCCTTGCACCCAGCAGTACGCCGGAGGAGATCATCGCCGCACTGCGGGCGCGGGTGTTTCTCTGCAAGATTGCTCCATTTGACGCGACGGAGATTGCGGATTATGCGGTGCAGGCTGCGGCAGCGGTGGACTCTTTGCTGGGGATCGAAATATTGTCGGCACGGCGCGACTGGGTTTCCGTGCGTGTTAATTGCCAGATTCTGACGGCGGAGCGCCTGGTGTCATTCCTAGAAGAGCTGCAATCGGAGTTGCCCGCATCTCCTCGCGAAGAGTTGATGATGGCTTTCCGCGAAATCCTGATGAATGCCATTGAGCACGGGGCGGCGTTCCAACCCGAGAAGGTCATCGAGGTTGCCGCGGTGCACACGGAGCGGGCGATCGTCTTTTATGTCCACGACCCGGGCGGGGGATTCAGGTGGGAAGCAATTCCGCATGCCGCAGTGTCGAATCCCGCGAATGAACCGGCCAAACACATGCAATTGCGCGAAGAGCAAGGCATGCGCCCCGGAGGCTTCGGAATTCTGATGGCACGCGGGATTGTGGAAGAATTGATCTTCAGCGAACTAGGGAATGAAGTTTTGTTGATCAAGCATACCGCCTGACAAAAAATGGAAGAGTCGCTTCTTCCGCGCGGTTTGACGGCCCTCTCTGGAATTCCGGTGGCATTTGCGACAGTTCGTTCCCGGTTGCAGACGGTAGAACCGGGACTGTCAGTATTGCCAGTTCTTCGCCCATTTTCGCGAGCCATACAATTTGCTCTGGATGGACGCTCTTAAAAAACGCTGAGAGGAGTTACCGATGAGCGACTTGGTTGTAGTGACCTACCCCGATGAGTACCGGGCGGCTGAAGTGCTGGCTGTGCTTCAGCGACTGCAGGCGAAACTTTTGATTGACCTGGAAGACGCTGGCTATGTCGTGAAACAGAAGGATGGGAATATCAAACTGCACGAGACCATCCCGATGACCAAGATCGGAGCCACGGGCGGATTGGCGAGCGGCACAATGTGGGGAGCGCTGATTGGTATGTTGTTCCTGCAGCCGGCCCTGGGCGCACTGGTAGGCGCGGCGGCCGGAGCAACGACCGGAGCGATAAGCGGTAAGTTGGCGGACTATGGCATCCCGAACGATTTCATCAAGCAACTGGGACAAAACTTGCAAAACGGCACTTCCGCGATTCTCGTTCTGGTCCGCCGGGTAACGCCTGACAAGGTCCTGGAGGAAATCAATCAGTTTGGCGGCACGGTGCTGCACAGCTCTCTTTCCAAGGAAGCCGAGGCGCGTTTGCAGTCAGAGCTGGCGGCTGGGCAAAGCCAAATGCGAAATCCACTGCGGCCGACTGGCTAGGACGTGGGCGCGAAATTTCGAAGCTCGAATCGAGGATGGCGAGTTGAGGCAGGATTAAATTCCTGCCTTGACGGTCCGAGTGGCACGGCTATTTCTTCACCTTGGCCGCAGTTGTGATTGAAGTGGGACGTATTTCTGCACACACGCAATGGCCAGGCTCATCGGACTTCTGGCTGACACCTTTTCGGCTCCCTGCAAACAACGACTCTTCCGGAACAGGAACCGGGCAGGATGAACACGGCGCCGCAAGTCCCAGGCAGGTTTATCCTTCTGGCGGTAATCTTCCTGCTCGCGACGCTCCCCGGTTCCTGGGCGCAGCCGTCCCCACCGCCTTCCGCCATCTCGCACGAGGGTCAGCACGTTTCTTCGGTAGAGATCGCAGGCCGCCCCGATCTCGATCAGGACGCTCTCCGGTTGCTGATCTCCCAACCGGTGGATGCGCCCTATTCTCAAGAGAAAGTGGATGAAACCGTGGCCGCCTTGAAAAATGCCGGTCAATTCGAAGGGGTGGAACTCAACCTGACAACCGAGAAAGCGGGGCTGCGCCTGATGTTCGTGATTCAGCCGGCGCTTTACTTTGGAGTTTTCAATTTTTCCAGAGCCACCAGGATTTTTTCTTACACGCGCCTCCTGCAAGTCGCGGACTATCCCAAACAGGAGCCTTATACCACCGCACGCGTCACGAAGGCTCAATCCAACCTCCTCGATTTCATCCACCAGAACGGCTACTTCCTGGGCACAGTCGAGCCCAGAATCGAATCCGACCAGCAGCCCGGCGTAGTGAACGTTTTTTTCCAGGTCGATCCGGGGCCGCGGGCAAGAGTCGGGCAGTTGATTCTTACCGGCACTACTCCTGAAAAAGCCGCCCGCCTGGACAACAGCTTGCATTCCATACGAGCGCGTTTTCGCGGCGCCTATTTGAAGAGCGGTAAAACCTATTCGTTGAAACGGCTGCAGGACGCGGCTGTGTTCTTGCAGAGCCAATTGGCGAAGCAGGATTATCTGTCGGCTCAGGTGAAGCTGGATTCCGCGAAGCACAATCCGCAGACCGATCGCGCCGACATCACTTTCAATATCGATCAGGGCCCGAAAATTTCTGTCGATGTCACCGGCGCGCGAATCTCCCGCCGGGCCCAGAGGGCACAGATCCCCATCTATGAGGAAAATGCCGTGGATCTCGACCTGGTGCAAGAAGGAGAACAGAACCTTGCCGCCTACTTTCAGGCCCGGGGTTTTTTTGACGTCGAGGTGCGGAGCGGCATGGAACAAGTGCCATCGGGCACGACCATCGTGTACCAGATCGAAAAGGGAAGCCGGGGCAGAGTGAAGGGCGTTGAATTCCAAAACAACCAACATTTTTCTGACAGCGAACTTCGGGCGCGCGTTGCCGTTAAAAAGGCGCGAGCACCTCTTTTCTTCTCGCGCGGGAGATTCAGCCGGCGGCTGGTAACACGGAGCGCGGCCAGCATCGAGTCTTTATACCGCAATGCCGGTTATCGCGGCGTGAAAGTAAATTCGGAAGTGACCAGAGACGACGGCAACGTGCGTGTGCTGTTCAAGGTGGACGAAGGCATCCGCGACATGGTTGCGTCGCTGGTGGTGAAAGGGAACGAATCAATCCCAGAAGACAAGCTGGCGCCCAAGAGCCTGAATCTCGAGGTGGGCAAGCCGTACTCGCGCGACCTGCTGCAGAAAGACCGCGATCAAATCATGGCTTCCTATCTTAAGCAGGGCTTTCTAACGGCGAGCTTTAAATCTGAGGTTCGGCCGCGTCCGAACGAACCGAACCAGGTGGATGCCATTTACGAAATTACAGAAGGACCGCAAATTTACACAAAAGCGGTCGAACCGCTGGGCGCCACGCGTACGGACACGCAGATGATCGTCCGCACCGTAAACATCAAAACCGGCCAGCCCCTCAGCGCAACCAACTTATTGCTTGGGGAGAGCCAGCTCTACGCCCTGGGCGTCTTCGACTGGGCGAGCGTTGACACCCGGCGTCCGGTGGGAGATCAGGCTGCAGCGGATGTCCTGGTTAAATTGCATGAAGGCAACCGCAACAGCATTACATATGGTGTGGGTTTCCAGGTTACGAATCGCGGAGGCGCCATTCCCGGCGGTACCGTGGCGGTTCCCGGCCTTCCTGCGGTCGAACTGCCTCCAGGTTTTGAAACCAGCGAAGAAACGATTTGGGGACCGACCGGATCGATCCAATACACGCGCATTAATGTTCGCGGACGCGGCGAGAGCATAAACGCCGGTGGTTATGCCAGTCCGCTCGACGTGCAGGCTTCCACAGCCTGGAATATTCCCAACTTTCACCGCAGCTCCTGGACTTCAAACCTTTCGATTTCAGGGGAACGTAATGCCCAGAATCCTCTGTTCACTTCGACTCTGGGTGCGGGCATCGTCCAGTTCCAAAAATTTCTCGACCCCGACAAGACGAGACTGATCTTTCTCCGCTACACCTTCAGCCGGACGATCCTGACGGATCTGCTGATTCCTGGCCTCGTGCTGCCGCACGACCAGGACGTGCGCCTCTCCGGCTTCTCGGTCTCGTTTGTCCGCGACACCCGTGACAGTCCCATCGGCGCACACAAGGGGATCTACGAGAGCCTTGAGACAGATCTTTACCCCAGCGCGCTGGGTTCGAATGCCAACTTCACACGTTTTCTCGGACAGGTCGCCTACTATCACCGGATTTTCGGAAGCAGCACAGTATGGGCCAACAGCTTTCGCCTGGGCCTGCAGGCCGCTTTTTCAGGCACGCAGGTTCCTTTAAGCCAGACCTTCTTTACGGGCGGCGGCAGTACGCTGCGCGGATTTCCTCTGAATGACGCCGGGCCGCAGCGTGCCGTACCTGTGTGCAGCGATCCCGCGAACCCAGCCACGTGTTCGCAGATCACCGTGCCCGTTGGGGGTCCGCAGCTCGTGATCCTGAACTCCGAGCTCCGCTTTCCCCTTGGCTTTATTTCGAAACTCGGCGCCGCAGTGTTCTACGACGGCGGAAACGTGTATCCGGCAGTCGGCTTCCACAATTTCTTTTCGATATACACCAACAACGTTGGCGTAGGCCTGCGCTATTCGACTCCGATCGGGTCAGTTCGGTTCGATGTTGGCCACAATCTGAATCCAGTTCCCGGTATCGGATCAACGCAGTTTTTCCTCACCTTGGGGGAGGCATTCTAGAAACGTGTGATGCATGAAGTGGAAAAGGATCATCCTCTGGGCGCTCGCGCTTTCCATGGCATTGCCGGTGGGCCTCACGATTGTCGCTATCGTGGTGGTGAAACATAGCCCGGCGGTCCGGCGCGGAATCCTGGCCCGGGTGGAGCGCCATGCCGGTCAGTCCACCGGCGCGCAGATCGCGATTCGCGACTTCACTTTGAATCTTTCCGGCCGCGGCATCAACCTTGAAGGGATCGTGGTCCGCAAGCCCGGATCTCAATCCGCGCCGCCTCTTCTGCAGATCGACCAGGTGTCCGCGGAAATCAATATTGACTCGGTGTTCAAGTTCCGATGGAATTTACGGAACCTGTTTATCGATCATCCCGTAATCCACATTTTTGCAGACAAGTCCGGCGACAGTAATCCGCCTTCGCCGGAAGCCAACGGCAGCACTGGAATCGCGACGGCCTTCGATCTTGCCATCGACAAATGCATCATCGATCGAGGCGAGATTTTCTTCAATGACAAACAGAACCGTCTCGAAGCCGAAGTGTACAACCTGCAGCTTAATGCCAGGTTTGAGCCGACGCTTGATCGTTCCGCGAGCCGCTATCATGGAGATCTGAGCTACGACCGGGGGCAAATTCAATACGGCAACCATGCCCCGGTTGTCTCCGGAATGGACGCAAGCTTCACGGTCACGCCTTCGAAGCTGACTTTTGAAAAGCTGGCAATCGTGGCTGGCCAGTCGAAGGTCATGGTTCACGGTGAGGTCGAAAACTTTAGCATCCCCGTGGTTCACGCTGCCTATGACGCTTACCTGACCACTGCCGAACTGGCGCGTCTCGTGGACACTGCCGCATTGCCCGAGGGCATGGTCCATCTCACCGGATCGTTGATCTATGACGGCCGCGTCGATGGCCCTCTCATACAACACCTCTTCCTCGCAGGAGATGTAAGCAGCCCCGTCGTGCAGGTCAGGATGCACGCCGCGCACAGCGAAGTGCGCGACCTGAGCGCGAGCTACAAACTGGCCGGCGGCGGCGTGGAGATCGACAATATCCGCGCGCAGTTACTTGGCGGAAGCCTAAGTGGACATCTGGCCATTCGCGATGTTGCCGGCGATTCTCATGCCAGGGTGCAGGCGCATCTTCAGGATGTTTCCCTGGAACAGATCGAGGCGACCGCTCGGCCCTACTCATTGCCGAATGCCCATCTGAGAGGGAAGGCTAGCGCCGATACGAGCGCGACGTGGAACCGATCCCTTGCAGACTTCGCGGTCCACGCCGACGCTACTCTGGAAGGCACTATGGGCCAGGACTCAGCCGCCCTCGTTAGCGGAGCATTTCATGGCGACTACGCGGCCGCCAGTCACGAGCTCGAACTGCGCCAAAGCTACATTCGAACTCCCACTTCATCCCTGACTCTGGACGGCAGAGTAAGCCGCCATTCTCAACTACAGGTGGCCGCGCGCTGCGATGACCTGCGGCAGCTTGAGTTGCTGGCGGCGAACCTCAAGGCCATGTTTTCGGGGAAGCCTCCGTCGTTGCTGGGCGTGGAAGGAACGGCATCTTTCAATGGATTCATTCGCGGCTCCACCGCCAAACCGCAGCTCGAAGGAAGACTGGAGGCTCGCAATTTACGAGTGAAGGGAACCTCGTGGAAACTCTTACGTGCCAATGTTGACGCAAGTCCTTACACCATCAGTATCAGCGGCGGCGATCTCGAAGCGGCGAACCAGGGCAGGATCAATTTCACGTTGCGCACCGGGCTCGACGATTGGGTGTACACCCCTGACAGTCCCATTCACGCGGAAATTTCCCTGTCCCAGATTTCATTGGACGATGTCGAGGAGCTGGCCGGGCAGAAATATCCGCTTTCCGGAAGCTTCTCTGGAAATGTTTCCGTGCATGGTTCTCAGCTTAATCCGCTCGGGCATGGAGACATTCGCCTTGCCGACGGCCATATTTTTTCCGAGCCGATTCAGAGTCTTGTCTTGAAATTTCAAGGAAACGGCAATGTAATCAACACCGGGCTGCTGGTTCGTCTTCCCGCAGGTTCAGCCCAATCACAGATAACAATTGATCCGAAAACATGGGGCTACGAAGGGCGAATTCAGGCCGAGAATCTCCGCCTGGAGCGTCTGATGTTGGGAAATCTGCAAAATTTTCCCGTGGCAGGCGTGCTGAACCTGAACGCCGAGGGAAGTGGAACCCTCTCTTTCCCCAATTTAAAAGCAACCGTGAAAGTGTCCCAACTGCGGATACAGGAACAGCCCTTACAAGAGTTGATGCTTGCCGCCAGCATCCACGACCAGCTGGCGGAGATCACGCTGAATTCCGGAATCGCGCAGTCCTCGTTGACGGGTCGTTGCAAAGTGCAGATCAAGCCCCCGTTCACGGCCGACGTTAGTCTGGACGCAAAGTCCTTATCCCTTCGACCGCTGCTTGCGCTCTATGCTCCGTCCCATGCCGGTGAGTTAGATGGGCAAACTGAGTTTCATGCTTCGCTGCACGGCCCGTTGCGCGAGCGAGCCCGTCTGGAAGCGCATATTGACATTCCCGTGCTGACTGCTGCCTACCAACAGATTCAGCTCGGCGCAGCCAAGCCTATCCGCGTGGACTATCGACATTCGGTTCTGACCCTGCAGCCAGCGTCAATCGAGGGAACAGGCACGAAAGTTCAAATGGAGGTGACCCTGCCGGTGAACGATCCGCGCATGCTCACTTACCTGGTGGAAGGCACGGTTGACCTCGGCCTGGCTCGATTGCTGCGCCCTGACCTTGCAGGCAGCGGACAGATTCAGGTCGATCTTGATTCCCGCAAGCACACTGCCGGCTCCGACTTGATCGGTGAGGTTCGCCTGGTTAATGCAAGCCTTCACAGCGCTGGAGTTCCGCTCGGCCTGGACCAGGGAAATGGAGAGGTTGTGGTCAGCCGAACCGGATTGGAAGTGCGTAGCTTTCAGGCGCAGGTTGGTGGAGGTACGTTGACGGCCCGAGGCGGAGTGACCCTTCGTCCCATTCTCCAATTCGACCTCGGTCTAAGCGGCAGTGATATTCGCGTGCGCTATCCGGAGGGCGTGCGTGCTGTGCTGGAGCCCGATCTGACGCTCGTCGGCAATAAACAAGAGGCAACGGTGGGCGGCACGGTCAAGGTGCAGCGAGTTTCCCTGACTCGTGATTTCGACCTGCTGAGTTTCATCAACCAATTTGACGAGATGGAGTATTCCGCTCCGCCCAGCGAATTTGCGCGACACGTGCGCCTTAATGTCGAAATCCAATCGGCGTCGCAGGTGGAGTTTGCCAGCAACAAGGTCAGCCTTAGCGGCAATGCCAGCTTAAGCATGGGCGGAACGGCCGCGGAGCCAGTGATCCTGGGCCGGGCAAATTTGAGCGGAGGAGATCTTTTTCTCGGAGGCAATCGCTATGTGATTCAGAGCGGCGCCATTGATTTCCTCAATCCCGTGACTACTGAAGCTGTGGTGAACGTCCGGGTCAAGACCAGGATCGAGCAGTACGATATCTCCCTGATCTTTCAGGGCTCGATGGAACGCCTCACCACCACCTATACTTCCGAGCCGCCGCTGCCGCCTGCAGACATCATTAATCTGCTCGCCTTCGGGAAGACTTCAGAGGCTAGCGGAGGCAATCCGGCGGCGTTGGGGAACCTGGGTGCGCAATCGGTTTTGGTGCAGGGATTGAGCAGCGCTGTGAGTAATAGGGTGGAGAAATTTGCCGGACTCTCTTACTTTTCAATCGATCCTGCGCTCGGCGGGAGCAATCAAAATTCCGCGGCAAGAATTATCATCCAGGAGCGTGTGACGAACAATCTGGTGGTCACCTACTCGACGGACGTGACTTCCATCCAACGCCAGGCCATTCAATTGGAGTACAGGTTCAATCCCCGATGGTCGGTCAGCGGAGTGCGCGATCAAAACGGCGGCTTTGGCGCGACGGCAAGCTACCGCACCACCTTCTGATGCGTGCGCGTCGATCGCGCAACGCCGCGCGGAACGTGCGAAAATCTCAGTCATTGCGAGTTCTCTTCCTCTTAGCCTGCTTTTCGCCCTGCCTCTTCAAGGAGGGGGCGTTTGCTGCTTGGCACCTCTCCCCGGACATAACCTGGCAATCCCCCCGCAGGAAAAAATGCCAGTAAAGACAGGCCTGCAAGAGTGAAAAAGCAAACTTTCAGCGCCAGAAGACGCGCTTCAGTATTGATGCGTTCAGCTTCTGCTACTTGTTCCGGCGTGGCTGCAGTACCAGCGAATGTTCTGTACAACTGGTCGTTGCTGATGAAGGGAACATTGTAGAGATTGCCCTCGATCTTCAGCTCGTCCGGAACCCGTGGGTTGTGCACCAGTTCCCGATGGACGCTGGTCGTTAGCAACCCGACCACCAGCGCGCCAGCCAGTGCTGTGCCAACTCCCGCAGCAAGATTGTTCGTGGTCCCGCGCAACGATCCCACGTCGCCGGCGAGTTTTTTGGGCGAGGCGGTCACCAGCACATTGAACAACAGCGTCATGAGGATTCCTTCTCCCAGGCCAGCTACCAGCATGCTCACAATCACCATGAATGTGCTCCAGTCATTCCGGATGACCACTCCCAGCAACGCCACTCCCACCGCCACCACCAGGAAGGCGTAGCGCGCGATGCGGCGCGGGCTCAACCGGCCGTAGAGACGGACGACCAGAACGGCAGCGGTGAAGCTGGCGAGAGAGAACGGGATCACGGCGATTGCCGTCTGCAACGCGGTGCGGCCCTGGACCACTTGAATGTAGAGGGGAATGAGGAAGGTGATGGCCGAACCGAGTGCACCAATAATAAAGATCGAGAAAAACGCGGCCCGTTCCTGGGGCGTATCGACTATTTCCAGCGCGATGAGCGGAGTCTGGCCGGACGCCCGGCGCTTTCTGGACCAGGCAAAGAACGCCTGTATAAGGAAGATACCGCCCACGATCATGATGGGCGCAGGGGACATGTCCAGTATGCTGAACGGGGCGCCGGGCGCGGCCAGGAACACCCCCCAGTCGGTAAGGTTGTTGGCGGCGAAACTAATCAAAAATACTGCCGCAGCCGCCAAAACCACGCCCACCTTATCGATACTCGCGCGAGACTTTCCCTCCACCGGACTCAGCTTCGCACTGAGCGCATAAATTCCAGCCGCCAACAGAACCAGGAACCCGTAGGTGTAGCGCCAGCCGACCCAGGTGGAAAGAACACCGGCGATCAAAAACCCAAGCACGATGCCCATGGCCTGCGCACCGCCCAACCATCCCAGAGCCTTTTCCTGCTCAGCTCCGCGGTAGTTATCGGCTACCAGTATGACGAGCGTTGGCACCAATGCAGCCGCGGCTATGCCGGCGATGACTTGAGCGAAGATCATCGTCGTCACGCCGGGGCTGAAAGTCATTAGCGCCATGGCCGCGCCGAAGAGCGCAACCGTCGTCCTGAAGACGCGACGCGCGCCGAAACTCTGACCCATCCTGGCGCCCAGCATGATCAACCCAGCCACGACCAGCGAGTAGGTAACGATGGCAGTTCCCACGGTAGTCGCGGGCGTCCGGAATGTGGTGACAATCCCTTCAATCGACACCTGTAACGAGGCGACGTTGAAAACCATCAGTATCTGGGCCAGCGCGATGATCACCATCGGCAACCACGAGGTCTTCGGCGCACCTTCAACTCGAATGTCTGAAATCGGTTGTATTGCCATCTGTGCCCCACTTCCCCCCACACGCTAATGTCCGCGGCGCAGCCGTTGCTGCAACCGCACGGTGGCTTCATGGCCTGAGCCCGTGAATCCACTGCTGGGCGCGTCGAGGTCGGCGATGAGTGCGACCACCACCGCGAAGGTCAGGGGAAGCGCCAGGGTAGCGAACCAGAGTCTTCGATGGAAGCTATAACCCGCCGTAAACGCGGCCAGCAATGTAATAAATATGATGAGGAACCAAACGATGACAGGAATGCGATTTTCCATTGCGGCACGCCGCTTCGCATCAAAATCGATGGTTTGGTTAACCGAATCCATGAACGCGGCGAACACGGAAGAGCGGTCCTGGCGGCCGATCGCCACACTTGCGTTCCACAACTGACTCTGCAGCCGCGTACTTTGATTCAATGCAGCTTCTCTCCGCTCCCGGTTCAAGCCAGCTTCATAGAGTTGCACCCGGGAGTCTGCATATTCGCTGAGCAAATCCAACAGCTCGGCTTGTTGAGCATCGGGCAACATGCCCACCCGGAGACTGGTTGCGGTGATGGCGTCTGCTTCGGCGACAACCAGATCAGACCGCTGATCGTAGCGGGTCAGCGCCATGGAAAATGTAAAACCAATTACGAAACTAAGAAGCAGCAGCATGGCCTCTCGCAGGCTTACGATCTGTTCGTGTTGCTCCTCGTCGGCATTTACTTGTGTGCGAATGGCCAGGCGGTAGCCAGTCTCCAAGGCAATAAAAATCCCTGAGAATAGGCCAAGTGCCAGGAACCAAGGGTAGTCAAAAATCGAGGCGAACATGATTTCCCCAATGCAGTGAATTACGCGACTGAGTGCTCAGAACACGGGTCACATCAGCACGCCAGGCATTTCCGAAAACCGGACAGTTCTCTGCACCCAGGCCTGGGGCCTTGGTTCATTGCGGACTGCCTTTCCTCGATTCCGATTGGCTCGCTACCGCCATAAAGTTCTCTTTCGGTGCGATTGCTTTGGAAGGCAGCGGCCGGCCAGTCTCATCTTGGCCGGAAGCGAGAAAGAGCGATTGCGACGGCAGTGCAATCTGCGTTCCGGCCGACTCGATGCACTCCATGATCCGAAGCAGAAGCCCTCCCTGTATCTGGAGAAAACGATCCAGGTCATCTGCGAAAACATAAGCGACTGCCTCAACATCAAGTGAGGAAGATCCCAGGCGGAGGAAGCGTACCTGCACCGACGTGGCCTCGACATCGGGGTTCTGCGAAAGAACGCTGCGGATGCCGTCCAGTACTTTTTGCATTTGCACAGATGTCGTTCCAAAACGCAGCGCCAATACTGGATTGAGGCGAAACTTGTCGCGTGAACGAAGGGTCTCAATGCTCATGCTCGCCAGCTGGCCGTTGGGTACGCTGACCAGGGTCCGGTCAAGGGTTCGGATGCGGGTCGAGCGGAGGCTGATGTCTTCGACGGTGCCGAGGATATCTCCCGCCCTGAGAGTGTCTCCCACCCGGACCACGTCGTCAGACAGAATGGAGATGCCGCCAATCAAATTCTCCAGCGTTTTCTGCGTGGCCAGAGCTACGGCAATGCCGCCGACTCCTACTCCCGCCAGGGCTGCTGTTGGGTTAATACCAAAATGGGTTAGAGAAAAGAGAACGCCGCCCAGGACGATCACGACGTCGAGCATTCTGCGGGAAAGTCGCAGCAGCGTAGTCGCGCCGGTGAGGTCATGGCTTCGCAGATGCCGGCGAGCGTATATCTCCACTCGTTTGCTGGCGAGCAGCAGCAGCCAGACGCAGGCAATGATTGCGATCACGCTGGCGGTGCTCGACCAAAACTGCCGCGCCAGTAGTGAAAGATTGGTTTTGGCCAGGAGCCAGTGAATGGTGAACGCAAGCAGCAGGAGGCGAACTGGATTGGGCAAATATTGAACGTTCGCCAGGGGCCGCTTCCCCCTAAGCCGGCGCACAAAACCAACTATCATCCTGATCAGCCGGTCCAGCAGGATGGTCAGCAAATAAAACACCGGAATGCCTACCAGAACCGCCAGCCATTCGAACACGGATACGCGTGCGATTCGCATCACTAAAAATGCCGGAAGCACGTTCTCCGGGTTGACAGCGTCCACCTCCTCATAGAGATCTGGGATCGACTCGAGTGTCTTGCTGGAAAAAAACCAAAGAAGCCCGTACTTTCCCCGATCAAGATGTTCAAGCAAAATGTCCACATCGCCGTTGTGGCTGGCGATTGTTCCCACCAGGCTATGGCTTGGCTGGTACGAATACGACGGGGGGATATCGGGCTGGTCGCTGAGCTGGTCGAGACGCGCCGGCAGGCGGTGGTCGAGCACAACAAAAAGTCGATGCGCAAGATCGGCGGCATCCTCGCCTTTCAGGCGAGTGTTCAAATATTGAGCGGCGAGTTCGTAATTTCCTTCGCGGGCGGCGTTGAGGAAGCCGAGCACAGTTCCTCTGGGTGTGGTCCGGCCCAGAACATCTTTTGGACCCTCGGGTTCCGCTTTGGCCGGGGCGGCATTTGGAAGCTCGGGTTCGCCTGGCATGGGGACCTGGCCCGCCACACCGGCGGAAAGCAGAAATCCCAGAAGGCACAACTGCGCCGTTCGGACTCCTAACCGGACGGCAATGTGAACACTGGATGCCAACTTGGTGTCAGGCCGCGATTGCTCAAGAGCGCGCGGCCTCCCATACTTCCTTCAGGTGAAATGTCTCTGTCCTCACATGTGCGGCGCATCTTCTGGACGGCCAGCTGGGCGGCCAGTTTGGTCAAATCCACCTTGTAAGTGACTATCGCTGCACAATCCGCAGCGGTCGACTGTTACTTTTGCCAGTCAATCGTGCTGCACCATCAGCAAGGCGGTCTTTGCTAGGCGGCCTTGCAAGGCACTGTTTCCGAAGAAAGTAAACCCGAACTGCGCGCGCGTATCGCGACTGTAGTTCTTGACAGTATGGCGCTGCCGCTGGGTGCGAGACACTGTCTCTTCAAAGGAAATCGGAGTGGACGACTTCATTCCAACCGGCGTGGCCTTGTGTCCAACGATCATTTCCAAAACCTGCGGTCAGACAAATCCATCTCCGGTTCCGCAAGGAATGCGGGATCGACTGAGGTTTGTGCGACCCCGTTCGACTGTGTTGAGAATGCTGAGGCCTACATCGGTCTGCTGATCGAAGCGATTGCCGAGGCAAAACGGGAAATTGAGGTGGACGTCGGAATCGCCTGCGAAGTCCGCGCCGAACGCCACCTGCAGGCGCTTCGACTGGTGCGGTACAAGTTGTACCTGCTGGGGCAGCATCTCAAAATCAGCCGCCGTATGCTGAATGACCTGATCAAACTGCGGCGACCTCTGCTGGAAGATGAACCTGACCTCACCCGGCGAGCTGCGCCGGCCTCGGACCGATAGCATCGCTGGTGTACGTGAATGAAGCAACTGAAGGACGCCATATCGGTAGTCAAACTTATCTTCAAAGGTTTTGAACGTAAGCACCTGTCGCTGCTGGCCGCAGGTTTGGCCTACTACTTCGTAATGTCGCTGGCGCCTGCACTCATGGTCCTGACCGCAATCATGGCCTACCTGCCTCTGAAAAACGGAGTGCAGGGAGCTACTTCATTCATGGCCCATGTCATACCCCACCAAAGTCTGGCTCTGCTCGAACCCATGCTGACCACGATTACCCCGCATCGCACCGGCCTTCTGTCACTCGGAATCATTGCGACCCTGTGGCTCTCCTCGAAGGGCGTGAAAGGAATCATCGCGGGGCTCGACATCGTTTATGCCGTCAGGGTACCTCGTTCTTTGTGGATCAATAGGATCCTTGCGTTCGGATTGACCTTCGCCGTTGGACTGCTTCTGCTGGTGGCAGTCATCCTGGCCTTGGCCGGGCCGGCTCTCGAGATCGTTCTCTCGAGGGCGGTTCCTATTCAATCGTTGTGGATGAGAGTGTGGCCATTTCTCCACTGGCTGCTGGCTGCTACCTTCACTTTCGCAGCCATTGAATTGTTCTATCTGCTTGCACCCAATGTTCCTGTCAAGAACCGCTTGACCGTGCCGGGCGCATTGGTCGCGGCTTCAGCGTGGTTAGCGCTTTCGTGGGGGCTTGGCCTCTACTTCCATTACTTCGGAGATTTGAAGCTGAACAAGTTGTATGGGATATTGGCGGCCCCGATTGCTCTGGTGATCTGGTTGTACTGGGGAGCGGCTGCGATCCTTATTGGAGCGGAGATGAACGTGAATCTCGAGCACCGCAAGACTCGAGAATTGTCCGAAGCTGAGGAAGTGCTGCGGCCCAGGAAGGATGCGGCGTAGGTATCTTGTTGTTCAGGCCCCGGTTTTAAAGACAATAATTTCTGCTCTGGCGCTGGCGGGCGCCGCCTGATAGCTGGTGCGCGCAGGAATCGGATCCCCCGCCGTTGCTGGATTTGCTCCGTAGGAGAAAAATCATGAGCAGCACGAGATTGCGTGCCCTTTCGCCGCGAGCCGCCGGTCTTTTGTTTCTTGCTCTCGCCGCCGTTGTGATTGTGGCGGCGTGCCTTGCTCCACGAACGGCACAGCCGCTCTCTTATCACAACTTCGCGGACCAGCGGCAGTGGCTCGGCATCCCGAACTTTGGCGATGTTGCTTCAAATTTACCGTTCGCCGTGTTCGGAGCATGGGGATTGTTATTTCTGGCAAGCAGCGCGTCCCGGTCGCGATTCGTGCAAAGCCGCGAGCGCATTCCGTACTTCTTCATATTCGCGGGACTTCTGCTGACCGCCTTCGGCTCGGCTTATTACCACCTCGCTCCGGACAACAATCGCCTGGTATGGGACCGTTTGCCCATGGCAATTGTGTTCATGGCCCTGATCTCGGCGATGATTGCCGAGCGAGTCAACACCAGCCTGGGCCTCTGGTTACTTCCCGTGCTGCTTCCTATCGGAGTAGCCAGCGTTGTGCAATGGCACTACAGCGAGATGGGGGGATCCGGCGACCTGCGATTCTACGCCGCGGTACAAACCGGCTCGATCTTGGCGCTCCTGATTGCGCTCGCGCTACGCCCCAGGTACACGCGAAGTTCGGATCTGGCAGTAGCCGTCGGCTTTTATCTCGTAGCCAAAGTCCTCGAGACATTCGATCGCCAGATCTTTGCCATCGGTCACGTAGTGAGCGGCCACACCCTGAAGCATCTCGCGGCTGCGGCCTCCGGCCTCTGGATTCTCAAGATGCTGAAGCACAGAGTGCCCATCGACTCCGAAGGCTCGTAAAGCAGAATCAGAAGACTCCGTCTAGCTGTCAGATTTGACAGTTTGCTTACCCTGTCGCAAAACGTACCTTTCCGCTGTGAGCAATTGTGGGCAAAAGTCCACAGCGGGCGCAGAGGCTTTCTGGTCGAGACCCAGACGCGTGTCGATCGAGAGATACTCGAAATGATGGAAAACAGAGTGATGATGGGAAACCGTCAAAACGGTGCAAACTCAGCGGGCATCCTCTTTATGGATCGTCCACGCAAGGAAGGGTTTCTATCGGGGCCCACGCAATCGAAGCTGCTCGATAGCATCCCGGATCGTGATCAGGAGTTGATCATCGGCGTCGCTGAGCGGCGCACGATGTCGAACGATGTGATTATCCGAGGCGGTGAAAAGGCTGGCTACCTGTTTCTCCTGCTTTCGGGGCGTGTCAAATACTATAAGGTGACCAGGGAAGGACAGGAGGTTCTGCTCCGGTGGCTCACGCCCGGAGATGTCTTTGGCTTGGCCACCCTGATCAGGCGCCCTCCTGGCTACATTGGAACGGCTGAAGCGATCAAGGATTGCGAACTATTGGTATGGAAAGAGTCGGTCATTCGCGAGTTATCAGGCGTCTATCCCCAACTCATGGAGAACGCACTCCGAATTGCTACGAATTATCTCTCCTCTTATGCCGACCGGCACGCAAGAATGGTTACCGAAACCGCGGAGCAGCGACTTGCCCACACCTTGATCAGTTTGGGGCGCCGGGCAGGTCAGGTTCACCCGACAGGAGTCGAGGTCGATATCACGAACGAGCAGTTAGGCGGCCTGGCGGACGTGGGTCTGTTCACAGCCTCGCGCTTCATCAGTGCATGGGAACGCAAGGGCGCAATTTCAAAGCAACGCGGGAAGATCATCATCCGAGTTCCCGAGAAGCTTCCCTTAGACTAGGGATTAATCGCTGCCAGTTTTGAGATTTTCCGCCCCTGATTCTCCTTCACCATCCAAGCTGGAAAAGCTCGGTTTCAATCGCCGGATGTCTGATTTTAGCTGCGGCGTTTCATGGCTGACGGGCGGACGGTCCTGGCCAAGGGCAACGTCCTCCTGTCGCAAGAGTCGAGGCGCTGTTACGCGAACCTCGACTGTTGTCCACTATTTATCTTTGTCCTCGACTTGCAGATTGTTTGTCACTGAAAACACATTGGGAACAGTCCTGGCCTGCGTTTCCGCCAGTTGTTTGTCCATTTGACGAGCCACCACGCCTTCCAAGGTCACATGTCCACCACTCACGATGATGTGGATCGGCGGGACGGCCCGCAGAGCGTACATGCTCAGAACATCATTCCCATAAATCGCCCGAAAGGTGGCACGCCGAATTTGATCGTCCATGGGAGATGTAGGCAATACCTCGATTTGATTTTCCACCCGCGTGACACCTTCGACTCCTCTCGCGACGCGTTCGGCGTCAGACTTGAGAGTGGGCTGCGACACCTGCCCCAGTAACGTCACGGTTCCATCGCTCGAGACTGTGTAGGCGAAGTTATCGAACACTCCGTAGTAGGGCAGCAGAACCAGCTGGTGCCGCACTTCCTCAGTGATTCGCGCCCGGGCGCTCTCGCTGAGCGGAGAACCTTGGGTCTGCATCGCAGAGTTCTGAGTGTGTACAGCCGCCTGTGATACAAATGCCGCCAGGGTCCCCGCCAGCAACAGAATTATGGGTTTCATCCGAGTAATCCTCTCTTTTATTTGCCTCTAGTCCTTTGCGAACTTTGCGGCGCCCTTGCGTTCTTTGCGGTCAAACTCTTTAACATCTTTAGCCGCAAAAGGACGCAGAGTTCGCAAAGGGCTCCATTGCTCTTTGCTTCTGCCCTTACTTCAATGGCCTCTGTTTCTTTACTGTGAGTAGTCAACTTGATCGCAAATTTCGACTTATCGACTCTTATCAAGCAAGGATCGTCGAGTGCTACTGTCAAGAATGTCAGGGTAGGCGATCACCGCGGCTGCTCAAGCGAGAGTGTCACTCGTAAGTTTCTGGACATCCATAAGGATGCTTGCCGGTAGTTTTAACTGGCAGTCGCCTCGAGCGCAAAACAAAGTGACTTGCTGTTAGTTTTGCCAGTTCACAAGTTTCATCGCGGTGGATAGCCTCGCACAATTCGGAGTTCAACTCGGAGGCGACCTGTGAACAATATTCTTAAATGGTTCCTAAGTGCGGGAGTGTATTTTCTTGAGCAGTCGGACCGCAATACAGCAGACATGGCTGACCGCGTTAAGCATGGCGTTCACAACTTCAGCCGCCGTGCCAAGCATGCGCTTCACGAGCGAGAGGAGCACAGGGTTCGCCACCTGATCAGCTTCGCGAGCGGAGTCAGCCTGGGGATAGGGGTCGGGCTGCTGCTCGCGCCATCATCCGGAGAAAAAACCCGCAGCTCGATCGCCGGCAAAGTCCACGACTTCAGCGACAGGGCGAAGGAACACTTTGCGCATGAGAAGGAACACTTCGCTCACGAGAAGGACCACCTCGCTCATGAGTTGAAGAGGCCTGCTACGGGCACGGCGGGGATGTAAGTTACCCGTGGGCATTTCTGGAACGGCAAGTTAGTAGCTTGATGGAGCGCGGTACTGGCCAACGAGCCCCTCGCGGAATCGATGGACGCACCTCGCTTCTAAATCGACAGTCTCCAGCAATTTGCCCCCTGCGTAAGTGATGAACGTCGCTCGTCAGAACCGGGCGCAGCCTCAGTTCATTGCCCTGAACCTGTAATTCTTGCAGTACGCGCGCGCTGAGGCGAGCGGTGCTGTCACTTCGGAACAATCTCGATGCCGCCGACTCTGGTCTCATACCTTGACGCAACGCTTCTCAGATGTCGCCACCTCCGCGAACGAGACGGCCAACCAGCATTGCACGCGATGTCTACAACGGTCTGAAGGACAGGAGGGATAGCTATGCAAAAAACATGGAAGACGACACCGCTGCTTTTGGTTGTGCTGTTTTGTGGCGCGAAGCAGATGCCGGCGCAGGAGGCTGGGAGCGCGCAGCAGGAGGCACTCATCAAGCTGCAGAACAAGATCGATGAAATGCAGGCTAAGATGGCCGAAATGCAGTCTGAATTGGACGCCATGAGCGGCGCGAAGGTTCCGGAGACTGGAGCTATCGAGAGCACCCCGCTATCGCTTCCGAAGCTATCGCCGGAGAAGCAAGACGAAGCGGTAGGCAAGGCGACCGAGAATCACCAGACCTTCTCGCAAGATGAAGAGGATGCACCGCGTCTCTATAACGCTCCGCTGGAACCCGATTTGCCGGGTTTCTTTCTCCTGCCAGGCACGCACACGATGCTGCGTCTCGACGGATCGATAAGAACCGATCTGGCATATGACCCGAGAGGTTCAGGCCTGGGGGATTCGTTTGTTCCTTCGTCGATACCGATACCATTTGTAACCAGTCCTGGCAATTTCTTGACGAGCATTCGTGGAAGCCGCTTTTCGTCGGATTTTCGCATTCCCGCGGGCGAGTGGGGAACTGCGCGCACGTTTATCCAGCTCGATTTCTTCGGTCCCAATGGCACGACCGTGCCGCGGCTGCGCCATTTCTATGCTCAGCTCGACAACATTCTGGTAGGGCAAACGTTTACGAATTTCATGGATCCTGATGCGTTTCCGGACTCACTGGACACTCAGGGAGTCAACTCCGCGATTAGCGTGCGTGTTCCGCAGGTCAGATACAGCTTCGGACTGGGCGGAGGCACGAGCGGTTATGTTTCGCTCGAGATGCCATCATCCAATATCGATTTCTCGATCGCTGGTACGAAGGCTATCCCCATCACTCCCGCTCCCGACTTCACATTCCGGCTTCGCAATGAAGGCGAGCGTGGGCATATCCAGCTGGCGAGTGTCTTTCGATATCTGTCAGCGCAGCTGCCGGATGGAGGGCCACAGGAGTCCGCTTTTGGATGGGGCTTGAATGGAACCGGTGGTTTGACTCTGTTTGGCAGGGACAACATCGTTTTGGGGGTTGCTTACGGCGATGGAATCTCGCGCTACGTGGGTGACGCAGGAGGCCTGGGCCTCGACCTGGCTCCCCGAGCCACGACTGATCTGTCGCTGCGGGCGCTGCCGCTCTTTTCAACTTACGGCAGTTATCAGCATTACTTCACCCCGGCGCTGCGAGCCAATGCGACGTTTGGTTTTGTGCAGGTGCAGAACACCGCATTCCAGCCAGAGGACACCTATCACAAGAGCACCTATTCGTCCGCCAGTTTGATCTGGAATCCGCTGGGCAGCCTGGATCTCGGCGCCGAGTTTTTATATGGGTGGGTGGAGCAGAAGAGTGGGGAGCATTCCAGTTCTCCCCGTTTTCAACTCACCGCAAGGTACACCTTCGTGAAGCTAAAGAAGGAAGAAGAATCCCAGTAGTTGTAGCGATGAGAAAAATACCGTCGTCCGTCATCGGTCGTCCGTCGTTCAAAGCATTGGCTGAAGCCTGACGGCTGAAGACTGACGACTGATGCCAGGAGTACGCGACCATGTCCGCAGGAGCGGCCGCCAGCACCCCGAAGGTTGCGACCAGCTCGCTGCCACGAATCTGGAATCTGCGCCGCGGCGACCACGACGACAACCGGACGAGTCCCTATGGCGGCGCACGGCGCGTCATTATTTCCGCCGCCCTCGAATTCAACTATCTGAAGGCGCCCATCGGCTTTCTGACTCTGATCGTCGTGCCCGCTCTCCTCGTAGGGATCGCGCCGTCGGTCTTGTTTACCTACGGCCACGGGTTGTACCACGCAGCGGCTTCCGCGGGAAGAAGCCCGATGCTCGCGTTCCTTCTCGTCGCCGTTCTGGTGGGGGCAGCTTTCTGGCTCGGCCGTCCCCTGCTGGACCTGGCCTTCAAGGAATTCTGGCATCTGCACTACACCCTGGTGTTTCCCATGTTCGTTGCGTTGCGCGAACTGCTGCGGACAATTGCCGAACGCTTTCGCCACAATTCGATTACGCCGGAACAGATTGATCACACGCGCCGGCTCGCCACCATTCTTGCCGCCTTGATATTCGGCGGACTCGCACTCGCCCTGGTCATGACCGTAGAGCTTTCAACCGGCCTCCAACTGGTCAACGTAGAGCGCGTCCGCCCCTGGGCAGTCGCAAAGGCCGTACTGGGCAACGCGCTCGTCGTCCTCGGCTTGTCCACTGTCGTCACCAGTCTCTACTGGCTGCTGCGGGAACTCACCTTCAAGGGCGCCGTACTCGACTGGAAGCCGGCACCGTCGCAACCCGAAACCCCGATTGTCCGCATTGCACACCTGTCGGATCTGCACATCGTGGGCGAGCGCTACGGGTACCGCATGGAAACAGGCACTTACGGCCCGCGCGGCAACCGGTCGATTCGGTCCGCATTGCGCAAGCTGGCTGCGATTCACGCCGTGAATCCCGTTGATCGCGTCGTAGTTACCGGCGACGTTACCGATGCCGGCACGCGGGCCGAATGGCTGGAGTTCGTCGATCTGCTCCGAAGTAGTCCGGAGTTGCGTTCACGTTTGTCATTCGTGCCCGGCAATCATGACGTGAACATCGTGGACCGAACCAACCCGGGGCGTCTTGACCTGCCCTGGAGCGCTGCGCAGGCACTGCGCAAACTCCGCGTCGTGCTTACTCTTGATGCCCTGCAGGGCGACCGAACTTATATCGTCAACCGTGCTTCCGGCGAAGTCGGCCCCTTGCTGCGGGACTATCTGCGGGAAGGTGACCGCATGGGGCTGCTGCGTGCCCTGGCGCAACGCGGTACCCTGCGCGGACGTTGGGAGATGGAGAAGATCTGGGCCAGCATATTTCCCCTGGTCGAACCTGCAGCCGAGGGGAAAAACTACGGCGTGATACTGCTCGATTCGAATGCTCCCAGCCACTTCTCTTTGACCAATGCGATCGGAGTCGTCAATCCGTCACAGCTTAAGGCGCTCAAATCGGTCTTGCGAAATTCTACGGATCGCGCCTGGCTCATTCTGCTCCATCATCAAATTGTGGAGTATCCGGTGACTTCCATCCGCCTGCGCGATCGGATCGGTCTTGCCCTGGTGAATGCACCGGACGTTCTGGAGGCTATCGCCCCCCACGCATCGCGTGTCCTGATTCTTCACGGCCATCGGCACCGGGACTGGATCGGAACTCGCGGCGACGTGGTTCTCTGCTCCGCGGCGTCCGCGGCGCTCGGCTCCGATGCGGAAGCAAACTTTCGGGGATGTTTCCGGATCCATCAGCTCGCCTTCGGCAGCGAAGGCAACCTTCGGCTGGCGGGAACCGAGCGGCATGAATCGGTGTAGTCGCCGCAGTCGGTTTCAGTGCGAACCCGTTGCCGCCAATCCCGCCGCAACCTGCTTTCGGGACTCTTGCACACTCGCGTGCTCCTCGCGGAGGATTCGTACCAGCGCCGCCACCAAAGCCAGCACTACGGGCCCTACGAAAAGCCCGACAGCGCCGAATGCCGTGAGCCCTCCCATGAACGAAAGGGTGATCAGTACGGAGTTTGCCTTTACCCGTCCACCGACCACGTTGGAGCGGACCATGCCCTCCGCGGTTGAGATCATGAATCCCCAGGCGAGCAAAAAGATCGCTCTCATCCAGGTTCCGCGCAGCGCCAGAACGAGGCAGGCGGGTATCCAGACCAGCGAGACGCCGACAACCGGCAGGCAGGAGAGAACCGTAGCAATCGCCCCCCACAGCAAGGGCGACCGCAGCCCCGTCCCCCAAAAGCCAAGTGCAGTCATCACGCCTTCGGCAACACCTACCGCCAGCATTCCATAAATATTGGCCAGGATGCCCTGATTCACGCAGGTTGCCAGCTCACGGACGCGGTTCGGAGACAGGGGCAGCATGGCAAGAGCGCCGCGGCGAAATTCATCCGTGTCTCGCAGAAAGAAGAAGACGATAACAAACGTCAGGCTCGTGATCGCAATCTGCTGAGCAAAGCCCCGCGCCAGTGACGATCCCATCCCGAATAACCATGTCCCTATTTTGCGTATGAACAGGGTGATGCTGTCCTTCAGCTGGTCTGCTGACATCCCGGTCTGATCTGCCGCCTTCTCGATGAGCGGATTCCACGAGGACGCAATGTGACTCGGCCAGGCTGACTTGTTGCCTAGGGGCTGCAGAACCGACCGGTAAACGTTGATCGCCTCAGTGACAACCTTTGCGCTCACCAGGAAGGAAGGCACCAGGAAAAGCACGACGGCCAGAGTTGTCGTGGTAAGCGCCGCCAGAGTGCGGTTGCGCACCGCCCGCGAGACCCACTTGTGCAAGGGATAGCACGCGATGGTCACGATCAGAGCCACGAATAACGCGGTCAAAAATGGACGAAAAATTAAGTAGGCCAGATATACGGCGCCCGCAGCCAGGCTCGCCAGCACGAAGAAGGAAAGTTGCTGGTCGGCCGCCCATGCCGTGAGTTGAACGGGCACGGGGAGAACCGTGGCAGGGGCCGGATCGCTGCTCTCGGCATTCGCAATCGGCGGCTCCGCATCAGGAGCTCGCTTCCCCGGCGAGCTCCTCACCAATTCTGGTTTCCAGGGCTTCATCTGTGGAACCTGGCGGTTACATCCGTAAAATCCGTGGCCGGGTTTTTGGCCAACGATCGAAAGCCAACGAACAGCGACCGCTTTCGGAGTTCACCCGAATGCTCCCGCGCGTAACCGGGATTTCGATCTCCCCGTTGCCGTACGGCGATCGTTCAGGCGTGGGTAAGGAAAGGCTCGCCGAAGGGTTTTGATACAAAAAGATCCAATCCCAGCGATTGCGACAGAAACCTGGCTACGAGCTGCCCCTTGACGCTGTTTCCCGCTTGGTCGAGAGGCGGAGCAAACGTTCCCAGTCCGCCCTTTCCCGGAGAGACGGTGACGATGCCGCCCCCGATCCCGCTCTTGCCTGGCAGGCCGATGTCGTAGAGCCACTCTCCGGAGGTCTCATACAGTCCGGCTGTGGCCATCACCGCCAGGGTGTAGTGGCACACTTCCGCTTCAACCACGCGATCCTTGGTCAGTGGATTCACACCGCCGTCCGCCAATGTGGCACCCATGACTGCCAGGTCCATGGCGCTCACGCTTAACGCGCACTGCCTGGTGTACAGATCGGTCGTTTCAGCCGCGTCGGAGTTGATACGGCCGTAGCTGCGAAGCAGACGGGCTATGCTCTGGTTACGGTCGTTGGTCTCTGTCGCAGAGCCGTAGACCTCGTCATTGAGCGAGAGGGTTCGGCCCGCGAACCGCGACAAGCCGTCGTGAATGAATCGCCATTTGGCCTCGGAAGTGGCGCCCGGCACCAGGCTGGTGGTTGCGATTGCGCCGGAATTCACCATGGGGTTCGTCTTCCCGTCCGCGTTGCGTTCGACAGCCGCCAGCGAATTGAACGGCAGGCCGGTGCTGTTCACCCCAATCTTCTCGCGGATTTGCTGGGCGCCCAGCAGCTGGCAAAGCAGCGCGAACACGAATGGCTTGGAGACGCTCATGATGGAGAACTCATGATCAGCGTCCCCGGCTGCATAGACGTTGCCGCCGGTCGTGACCACGCATACGCCGAACAAATCCTTCTGGACCCGGGCCAGTGCCGGGTAAACCTGCGAGTTCAATCCGTCGGTATTCGATTCGTAGCGTTGGTGCGCTTCGGCCACCAGGGTTCTGACCAGATCGGGGGAAGGCAGGTGCCCGGTCGAAACATACGCAGTTTCGGAATCTTCAATCTTCGACTGTGTAGTCATTTGCTGATCCCTCTTCGTCGTTCAATAAAAACAGGGCAACAAGCGTTATCTTTTTCAGAGCGCCATCGCCGTCGTCAGGCGACTCGTTCCTTGGGAGCGTTTGAGATGCCTAACGCCTGAATCGGCTGCGTGAGCGCCTCGGGCCTGAGGATGTCGTCGAGCTGTTCCTTGGTAAGCAGCTTCCTCTCCAGCACAAGTTCAGACACACTGCGTCCGGTACGCAAGGCCTCCTGCGCCACTTCCGTCGCGTTCGCATATCCAATGTAGGGGTTGAGAGCAGTAACGATGCCGATGGAGCGGCTCATGTGCTCCGCGAGACGTTCGCGGTTCGCCGTAATGCCGCGCACGCAATGCTCGGTCAGCGTAATGCAGCCATTGCGCAGGTGCTTCAGGCTTTTGAAAATACTGTGAGCAATAATCGGCAGAAACGCATTGAGCTGCAGCTGGCCAGCCTCGGCGGCAAAGCTTACCGTGACGTCGTTGCCGATCACTTCGAAAGCGATCTGGTTCACGACCTCTGGAATCACGGGGTTCACCTTGCCGGGCATGATGCTCGACCCCGCCTGCATCGCGGGCAAGTTGATTTCGCCGAGGCCCGCCCGGGGCCCGGACGAGAGAAGACGCAGATCGTTGCATATCTTGGAGAGCTTGATCGCGACCCGTTTAAGCACACTCGATACCTGAACAAATGCACCCGCGTCCTGGGTCGCCTCCACCAGATTCGGCGCTGTCACGAACGGGATGCCCGTGATCTCCGCCAGGTGCCGGCAAACTCGTGCCGCGTATTCCGGATGTGCGGTGATGCCGGTGCCGACGGCGGTCGCACCCATATTCATCTCGCAGATCAGCTTTGTCGTCTCGCGCAGCCGCTCCTGGTCTTCCGCGAGCATTACCGCGTAGGTTGAGAATTCCTGGCCGAGTGTCATGGGCACGGCGTCTTGCAGCTGGGTGCGTCCCATCTTCAGAATGCTTTTGAACTCGTTCGATTTTTCCTCGAATGCCAAGCGCAGGGCTTCCATGGCGTCAATGAGCCTGTGAATTCCCGACCAAGTCGCGATCTTCAGGGCGGTCGGAACCGCATCGTTTGTGCTCTGGCTCAGGTTCAGGTGCTCGTTCGGATGAAGGGCGGCGTAGTCTCCGCGGCCGCGCCCCATGAGTTCGAGCGCGCGATTCGCGATCACTTCATTGGCGTTCATGTTGGTGGAGGTACCCGCGCCGCCCTGGATCACGTCAACCACGAACTGGCTGTGCAGCGCGCCGGCGCGGATTTCTTCACAGGCCTTGACGATCGCCCGGGCGCTCGCGGCGTCGAGCAGGCCGAGATCCCGGTTCGCGAGAGCTGCGGCCTGCTTCACGCATGCCAGTGCGTTCACCAGATCGGCAGAGCTCGAGATCCGCGTGCCCGTGATCGGAAAGTTCTCGGTGGCGCGCAGTGTGTGTATGCCGTAGTAGGCAGAGTCCGGAACTTCGCGGTCGCCGAGCTGGTCACGTTCGGTACGGGTGGCAATGGCCATGAAAATCTCCCCTTATGCAATGTAAGCGCGAGCGTCGCCGCTCGTGCTGCAGCGCCACGAACGCAACCCGAGCGACCACGCTCGCGCCCACATGGATCACGCAGCGCGCGGCAATTGAGCCAACTCATCCAGATAGACGATGGCGGTTTCAATGCCTCGATGGAACATTTCAATGCTGTAATGCTCGTTGGCGGCATGCAGTCCGTCGCTGTCCAGGCCGTATCCCATCATGACTACAGGAATTTTCATCATGGCGGAGATCTCGGCGACGATCGGGATGCTGCCTCCCCCGCGCGTGAAGACAGGTTCGTGCCCCCACGCTTTCGCGTAGGCGCGTGAGGCCGCACTCATCTCCGGCAGGTCGAAGGGGATCAGTGCCGGCTTGCCCTTGGTCAACAGGCTCACTTTTACCCTAACGGTAGGCGGCGCGATCGCTTCGATGTGCTTCTTCAACAGATCGTAAATCTTTTCCGGATCCTGATTGCCGACCAGGCGCGAACTCAGCTTGGCGCCGGCCTTGGACGGGATTATGGTCTTGGGGCCGGGGCCGGAATAGCCGCTCCACAAGCCATTGATGTCCAACGTGGGGCGGGCCGACACGCGCTCGCGAATCGTGTATTTCTTATCTCCCCAGATCGCCGGCACGCCCGTGGCTTCTTTAAACTGTTCTTCGGTCAGGGCGGTCTTCGCGATCATGTCGCGTTCCTTTTCAGTGAGCAGGACGACATCGTCGTAAAAGCCCGGGACCGCGATGGTGTTGTCCGGGTTGTAGAGCTTCGAAAGGATTTGGCTCAGCGCAAGTGCTGGGTTATGAGTTGCGCCGCCCCAGAAGCCGCTGTGCAGATCGTCTCTTGGCCCGTCAACCTCGACCTCGATATAGGTCATGCCGCGCAGGCTGTGGGTAATGGCCGGCACTTCAATTGCCCGCATCGAGGAATCGCTAATCACGCATACGTCAGCCTTGAGCAAGTCCAGATGCGCCTCAATGAAGGGCTTCAGATTCGGGGACGAGACTTCTTCTTCGCCTTCGATTAGCAATTTCACATTGACCGGCGCTCCACCGTTGCTTTCCAGATAAGACTCGAGGGCCTTCACGTGTATGAACATCTGACCTTTGTCATCGGTTGCGCCGCGGGCGTAAATCTTTCCATCTTTCTCTATCGGCTCAAACGGCGGCGCATCCCAGCCATCTTCCATCACGGCGGGCACGACGTCGTAGTGGCCATACACCAGAACAGTGGGCTTGTCCGGCCCGGCGCCCATCCACTCGCCGTACACCACAGGATGACCGCCCGTTGGCATCACCCTGGCGTTCTTTAGTCCCAGAGCATGCAACTGCGCCGCCAGCCATTCCGCCGCGCGTTTGACGTCGCCGGCGTGGGCCGGGTCGCCGCTCAGGCTAGGGATGCGCAGGAGTTCATGAAGCTCATGGCGAAATCTCTCAGCATGGTCACGGGAATATTTGCGTGCTTTCTCGCTGGACTGGGACATGTGCTTGCTTCCTTTCTCTGTTGTGGTCGCTGGTGCTGCCGGATAGACCAATTCGCGGCTATGCCGCCGTGGCGGCAGGCGCGGATTCCCGAACTCCGCTCGTGGCGCGCCCTTTGCCCTCAGCCCGCCCGATGAGGAATTCGCTCAGCAGCGGTACCGGCCGGCCGGTTGCGCCCTTGGCGTCGCCAGACACTGCGTTCGTGCCGGCAATATCGAGGTGCGCCCATTTGAATTTGCCCGCAAAGCGTTTCAAAAAACAGCCCGCGGTGATAGCTCCCGCGGGGCGCCCGCCGAGGTTGCTCATGTCCGCAAAATTGCTTTTGAGCAAATCCTGATACTCGTCGAACATGGGCAGGCGCCAGGCACGGTCTCCCGAATCGTTGCCTGACGCCAGCAATTGCTCGGCGAGTTCGTCGTCGTTCGCGAACAGACCGGTGGTGACATTTCCCAGCGCAACTACACAGGCGCCAGTCAGGGTCGCGACGTCGATCACATAAGCCGGGTCGAAGCGTTCGGCGTAGGTTAAGGCATCGGCCAAAACCAATCGGCCTTCGGCATCCGTATTAAGGATCTCGATGGTCTGGCCGGACATTGACGTAACCACGTCGCCAGGCCGGGTGGCATTGCCTCCGGGCATGTTCTCGGCAGCCGCGACAATGGCCACGAGGTTGATGGGCAATCCCAGTCGCGCAACCGTCTTCATCGCGCCGAGCACGCTGGCCGCTCCGCACATGTCAAACTTCATCTCGTCCATGTTGGCGCCGGGTTTGAGAGAGATGCCGCCGGTGTCGAAGGTGATGCCCTTGCCCACCAGCACGACCGGCTTCGCTTTTCCCCCTCCCCGATACTGCATAACGATGAATTTGCAGGGCTGGGCCGAAGCTTGTCCCACGGATAGAGCAGCGCCCATGCCAAGTTTCTCCATGTCCGATCGCTCCAGCACCTGAACTTCAAAATTAAACTCCTTGCCCAGCATTTCCGCAGTCGTGGCCAGGTAGGCGGGGTTGCAGACGTTGCCCGGCAGGTTGCCAAGATCCTTCGCCAGCGCGACCCCTTCGGCGATTGCCTGGCCGCGACGCACGGCGTTCTTGACATCATCACTGACCTTTTCTGCCGTGAGCAGAGTTATCTTCCGCGCGCCCGGTTCGTTCCTGTCGCCCTTATCGGTTTTAGCCCGCGGAGCCTTGAAGCGATAAGCGCCATCGGAGAGCAGGCGGCTCGCCTCCTGCACGCGCCAACTCTGGGAGCGGCCCGGCACGGAAATATCGGCGAGGGTCACGACTGCATCCTTTGCCGCGCCATTGGCAAGAGTCCTGGCTGCCCCGCTGAGCGCATCGCGAAAAGCCTTGTCGCCGAATCCCTCTCGCATCCCCAGGCTCACGAGAAGTACGCGCTCCGCATCGAGGCCGGGCAGGTCGTACAACAAGAGTGAAGCGCCCGCCTTCTCCTCGAGGTCCCCTCGCTTGATGATTGCGGAAAGTTTTCCTTTCGTTGCTTCATCGATCTTCTGGGTTGAAGGCGGGAGCGTGCCGTCGGCGAAAGCGCCAACGACCAGGATTCCCGTCCGGGTTTTCTCCGCGGACGAAGTCTCTAACGTCAGTTCCATTGCATTGGTGCTGGGATTCGCCATGATGTGCTCCTGGAAGGCTAGCTCTCGAAAAACTCGCTCCCGAAAAAGCGGCCTTCCGGCTGGTTGCGCATTGTCTGTGTTCGCCGTGTCCTCGCTGATCAGAACCCCCACGGAATTCCCAGCACCTGCCAGACTACGAGGAGCAGGGTCCAGACAATTCCGACGACGATGACGTAGGGCAACATCAGCGCCACCAGCGTTCCTACGCCGGCGTCTTTCTGGTACTTATGAGCGAAGGTTACGATCAGCGCGAAATATGCGTTCAGCGGAGAAATCGCGTTAAACGGGCCATCTCCCACCCGGTATGCCGCAAGCACGGCTTCGGGTTGCACATTCAGGCGCATAAGCAGCGGTATGAAGATGGGCGCAAAGATCGCCCATTTCGGAATTGCGCCGGTCATGATCAGGTCGAGGACGAGAACGACGCCCACAAATCCTACGAGCAATGGAAGGGGACCCAGCCCCGCATGCTCGAGCGCGTCACCCACTTTTACCGCCGCCAGCGTGGCCATATTGCTGTAGCTGAAGATGGCGAGAAACTGGCTGATGATGAACAAGAGAAAGATCAGCCCTCCCAGGCTGGCCACGGCTTTCTCCATGGCGCTGGTGACGTCGACCATGCTCTTGATGGTGCCGGCGCCAATGCCGTACGCCACGCCGGTCACCAGGAACATAATCGTAATGAAGACGATCAATCCGTTCATGAACGGGGAGTTTCCGATCAGGGCGCCAGTTTCAGGGTTGCGCAGCAGCGCTCCCCGGGGAATTGTGAGCACAGCAAAGAAGATGAGCAGGCCAACCAGTGCCCACACCGTGTACTTGAGTCCGCGGGATTCCTCGTCAGTCATCCCTTTGCCTTCGTCTGCCGATTTTTCGCCCTCGTAGACGCCCAGGCGGGGCTCGACGAATTTGTCGGTGACGATTGAGACCACGACCGTCAGCATGAGGACCGACGCAACGGAGAACCAGAAGTTCGCCGTCAGGTCCACCGAAACCGCTGGATTGAGCAGGTGGATGGCGTCATTGGTGATCCCGGTGAGGATGCCGTCCAGCGGCTTGATCAGGATGTTTACGGTGAAGACCGCGGCGACACCGGCAAACGACGCCGCGAGACCAGCCAACGGATGCCTGCCCATGCTGAGAAAAGCGGCAGCTCCCAGGGGAATCAGCACCAAGTAGCCGGCATCGGCCGCGATGCTGGAAACGATGCCGACGAACACCAGGATGTAAGTCAGCATCTGTCGAGGCGCCACTTGCACCAGCTTGCGGATCAGAGCCGCAACAAGCCCCGATCCATCGGCGACGCCAACCCCCAGCATGGCCACGATGATGACGCCCACCGCGTTAAAGTCCATGAAGTTCTTGACGACATTTTCATACATGAAGCGAATGCCGTCTCCCGTCAGCAGGCTCTTGGCGGCGGTTGTAACCTCTTCCACCTGGTCGGTGTCCGGATTGATGGACTGGTAGGTCACGCTCGCCCCCATCATGTAAAGAAGATGGGAAATGAGCACCACGACGGCGATCAGGATGACAAAGATAACCGCCGGATGCGGCACCTTGTTCCCCACTCGTTCGACGACGTCGAGGATGCCTTCCATCCGCGTCTTCTTAGGCGGTGATATCTGTTCGGCTGGGACTACCTTCCTCGGTAAAGCTTCGTGCGACCTGATAGGTTGACTCATGAGGTGATCCGTTCGTATTAACTCGCGGTTTATGGATAGCGGCGATAACGCCGGGTTCGCTCGGTCGGAATCGTGACGCGGAGTGATGGATTGGATTGGCCGGTCATCGGTGTTGCTCAAGCAGTCGGACTCGTCTCCGAATGGGCGCGGAGCATCCACGACTCTAAGTCTCAGCCAGGCTGAATCAACGATGGTTCTGCACTGGCAGATGACATACTTCTATGAAGTTTTCGAAATCCGAACAACTGGTAAATGTTACAGGGAAGCTGATCGCCTTCTTGGGAGCGACGGAAAGCTTAGTGCGATCGTTGCTTGACGATCCATTGCTGGCGATCATCGATGGCGACCATTGGTGTCTCGAGTAATTGCCTGCCTTCGACGTCATTCCTGTGCCTTACGGAAGTCATCCTGAATCCCGGATTTGGCCAGATGAAGGATGAAGGATCCAGTTCGCCATCGAAACGGGCTGTTGGCATGAAGCATTTGCTCTACTCAAGATGCGCGCGATGAGGAGCAAGGATTCCGGGAGCCGGCGGGCGTTTTTAAACCACAAGTCTTATTCAAAAGATACTGTCAAAACTACCAGTGCCTGCAGCCTTGGTTAGTAAAAATCGCGTGCTGACGCTTCGAAGCATCAGATCGCTGTCGCTCTGGCTATCGGAAAGTGATATAAGGAGATTTCTCCGAATCCATCCCCGCGGTGCTCGGCCGGGTCCCCGTGAAATTGTTGAGGCGGTAAATATGGGCAAGCGCCTATTACCCAATTCGTTTTCGGGGTCGGAAGCGGTTTTCAGAACCGCGCGAGCCCGAATGCCGGGAGCCGATTATAGTTTCAGCCATCTCTATCGCGCCCTGGCAATTCCGGTGCTGATCTCCTTCACCTACTACCTCGGGGCCACGGTTGGATTTGTGCTTAAACCCCCGGGTAGTCCGATCTCAGCTTTTTGGCCGCCCAACGCGATCCTGCTCGCTGTTCTTCTGTTAACCCCAATTCGGATGTGGTGGGTGGTACTGGTTGCCGTTCTTCCCGCCCACCTCCTCGTCAAACATCAGCATGGAACTGCAATCGCAGAGTCCCTGGGTTGGTTCATCGGGAGCACGGGCGAGGCCTTTCTTGGAGCGGCTTGCATCATCGCTTTCAAGAAGAGCAAGCCGCTGTTCGATTCAGTACACGGTTTGGTCGTATTTCTGGTGTTTGGCGTTCTGCTGGCTCCCCTGCTGGCGTCCTTCGTGGACGCCGCAGTCGTGGTTGCCGCGGGAGGGAAGAGTTATTGGTTGCTGGGGGCGGGCCGACTGTTCTCGAACATGCTCGCCGAGCTTACGCTCGTACCAACCATCTTCATATTTGCCTCGACAAAGTTGGCCTCACTGAAGAATCGACGCCGGGTAGTGGAAGCGTGGCTACTGGCAGTCGGAATCGCTTTTGTGAGTGATCTGACATTTGGCGGCACGCCCGCGCCACACAATGTACCCGGCCTGGTCTATGCCCTTTTGCCATTCTTGCTGTGGGCTGCCGTCCGTTTTGGTTCGAGCGGCATCAGCGCATCACTCCTCGGCATCTCGCTGATCTCCATATGGAACACGATGCACTCTCGCGGGCCGTTTACGTCGGACTCAATGGCCACGGATCTCTTGTCTCTCAATATATTGCTTTGCACCATTGCAGTGCCGTTAATGCTGCTGGCAACCGTGATGATGGAACGGCGAGCCACCGAAGACTCACTGCGACGTTCCAAGACAGCGCTGCAAAAACGGCTTGTTCTCGAGCAATCGATACACGTGCTCTCCCATCGCCTCGGGGATATTTCCTCCGAGCAACTGGAGGACGAAGTCGAGAAAGGCCTGCAATACACTCTGCAAGCCGCCGGCGCCGACTGCGTCTGCTGGTATGTGAAAAAGGCGGGCTCTTCTGAGCTGGTGCGGAGGTTCTCGGTCAGCGCGCCGGGCGCGCGACCGTCGCCACCCGTAGTGCGTTGCGACGAGATTCCCTACACGGTTAAAAAGCTCGCACAAGGCGAAGCTGTGTCTTTCCGCAGCCTGGAGGATCTCCCCCCTGGGGAAACTGTTGACCGGACGTTCTTCGGAAATATTTCGGTCGACCGCCTGTTTCTTGTTCCCTCAACATGCGGCACCAGAGATGAGGGACTCCTGGGAATTGCGTGTTCGGCGGATCACGATTGGTTAAACGACTCACTCAATCACTTCAAACTGCTGGCAAACCTCATCGCATCGACTTTGGAGCGGTATGAGGCGGAAAAGGAAAAGCTCGAAAGTGATCTGCGATTCCAGGCGCTGTTCAGGGAGGCTCCCATCGGGATCGCACTGGAAGATGCGGACGGCCATCTCTTGTTTCCCAATCCAGCCCTTTGTTCGATGCTTGGATATTCCGAGGAAGAACTCCGGAGCATGAGTTGCTCGGAATTTGACGATCCTGAATTTTCCAATGAGGAGCGGAGGTTTTTCCAGCAGCTTCAGGCGGGATTGATCGCAGGATATCACCTTGAAAAGCGCTACACCCGGAGAGACGGCACCCAGATTTGGGGCCATCTGAGTGTCTCCATGCTGAACCCGCAGGGCGGATCATCTCGTCTCGTGATCGCGATGGTTCAGGACATCACCGAAAGGAAAGCCGTCGAGGCCGGTCTGCTGGAGAGAGACGCGGAACTGCAGAAGCTGACCAGAGTGCTTATCCAGGCGCAGGAGGACGAACGCCAGCGCATCAGCCGGGAGCTGCACGATGACATCGGCCAGCGCCTGGCGCTGTTGACGGTGGGATTGACCCGCTTGGGGCAAGAGTTGCCGGTGAGTATTTTCGACAAACAAAAGCGGCTTTTCGACCTGGTCGCCGACGCCGACGAGCTCTCAACCGATGTTCATGAACTTTCGCACCAGCTTCATTCTTCCACTCTGCAGCACTTAGGCCTGAAGGCGGCCCTGAAGGGCTTGTGCAAAAAAGCGCAGCGCCAGCACAATGTTGCCATTCACCTGGAAGCCGATGATATTGCCAACCTCCCTTCTGAAGTCGCACTTTGCTTTTTCAGGGTTGCACAGGAAGCCTTAAGCAATGCCGTCAACCATGGCGGCGCCAAACATATCTCACTGCGCTTACGCGAGAATAAAAATGTGCTCCAGCTTCAGGTCAACGACAGCGGCGTTGGATTTGATCTCTCCAGCTCACGTCATGGGCTCGGACTGGTCACGATGCGCGAGCGCCTGCGAATGCTGGGTGGTGAATTGATCGTGAGGTCCTCCACCGGCCACGGGACCGAAGTGACGGCAGAACTTCGCATGGCGGCCTAAGCCCGCTGGATGCCGGTGCGGGACCGAGCGTCAACGCTCGTGCGTGCAGCAACACAAAACAAAAAAAATGAACTGTCCGCAAACCGGAACGCCCGCGCCACCTGCCCGTTTCCGGACGTCGTTCGTCATCCATTCCCCCCGGGGTTCGTCCGCTGCTTTTTCTCCGACGAGAGGTGACCAACGCATCACCGTTTTCATCACAGCTTCGGACGGACCCCGATATGTTCCGAGTGTTGCATCCAATCCTCACAGAATCGTAGCGGCCTCGAAACTGTCAGATGTGCCAGAGCCGAGTGCTTACAGCAAGTGCAACACTCGCCGTCGCCAGCGAAACCAGTCGCGAGACAGCTCGATTCCCGCAGCAGATCTTCCGCAGCAGATCTATCCATCGATTTCGATGATTCATCAATTAGACGCTCGATGAGTCCGCACTGTCATACTTGACAGTTACCGCGGCAAATCGGACAGCGGTAAGCTGGCGCCCGGCTTCGATGGAGGCGCCAACGTTGAGTGATCCGACAGTCGCGGCCATTGGGCCTGGGTACCGAACGACGGGCTGGCTCATCAAGCTAGAGCAACTGTTGTTGCTTCTCGGCTTCGCGTTCTTGTTGGTTTACCTCGCGTCCTGGGCGCATGGCGCGATTCTCTCCCGGTTCGGCCTCTGGCAATTCAATGCAGCGTTAGCCGCCACCGATGGCCAGCCTCTAAAGAGCGCGGTCGGTCCACAAGGCGTCAATGTCAGCTTGTGGTCAGAGAAGCGCATTCGCGCCTTCAGGGAGAGTCTGGCGTCTAATTTCAATCCTCCACTTGCCGTACTCAATATCCCCAAGTTTCATCTCACGGTTCCGATCTTCGAGGGCACCGATGATCTCACTCTCAATCGCGGCCTCGGCAGAATCGAAGGCACGGCCAGGGTAGGGCAGGTGGGGAACCTAGGAATCGCGGGACATCGTGACGGCTTCTTCCGAATTCTGAAAGACATCGCGCCAGGGGACTCGATTGAAGTGAGCACGCCAATTGAGAAAGACCTGTACGTGGTTGACCGGATCGATGTTGTGGAGCCGTCAGATGTGAGTGTCCTCCGGCCGCGCCCGGTTGCCGCCATCACGCTAGTCACCTGCTACCCATTTTACTTCGTGGGTGACGCGCCGCGCCGCTACATTGTCCAGGCCTCGTTGAAAGAACGGCAGCCTGCTGGTCCCTCCCGTAGTGGTACTCGCACATCCGAAGCCTCGGAGGAGAAATGAAAATGGACATGAGAAGCCCGCGAGGAATACGCATGGCACAAGCTGGCACGGCGATGGTTCGGTCCAGGCAAAACGTGCAGTGGGCATTCATGTTTCGGGCTTTCGGTAGTGGGAAGGTTTATTGCGGCGGATGTGGCAACCAGATGTTTAGAACGACAGACCGGCTATCTGGAGACTCCCCATGCAGGCAGGCTTTGCCATGACTTGCGTTCAAATCTGTACCGAAGCTCTGTCTTACGAGGATCTCTCCGGCTTGTGCGAGATCATCAACGCCCTCCCGGAAGGAATCCGGCTTGCCCGCTTTCCTGAACATTGCGAAGGCCCGCAATGCTGGTGCCGGCCGCGAGTCATCTGGCTGGTTCCGGGCGACACCGAAGTGCGTCACAAGGATCTGGCAAATGGAGAGTTCGACTGCTGAGGCTGCGAATCAAGCCGGAGGCCGGTTTCGCAGCGGCGGTAATCGCTTTTGGATCGCAAGGGAGTTCAACTATGAAAAACCTCTTGGAAAGACTTTGCGACGATCAAGGTCAGGACATCGCCGAGTATGCAGTCATGCTGGCGCTGATTCTAGTGTTGGTGATGGGCACCATCCGTCTTGTCGGAACAAGGGCCAACAATGCATTTTCTTCGGTAGCCAGCTCACTTCAGTAGCTCCTCCCGGGACAATTCTCAATCTCGGCGACATTGCCTCGCGGCAAAGACAAGGCTGCCCGCGCATGTCAATCTGAGGGTGTTATTCCTTCAGATCAAGAGGTAGAAGTAATGTCCATTGCGTTGTACAGCCCTTCCCCAACCGTCGAAAAATTCACTTTAGCCAACCTCCTGACCCCCATGCAGTTCAGGACGGTTCTGCTGGTCGCTTGCGGCCTCAAGAATGAAGAGATCGGTGAATTCCTCGGCACTACCGAACACGTAATCAAGAACGTACTCAGGGAAATTTATGATCGCACCGGCTGCTGGAACAGGGTCGAACTGGCGCTGAGATACGTGCATGAAGTCGAAGGCGGTCTGCTGGACCTCGGCCGCTTGCAACGTGAGTTGACAGAACTTGAGGATCGCGCCGCTCAGGTTCTTCATGCCCGCCCCAGCGACCTTCTTCAGTACGTCAACT
Organism: Terriglobia bacterium; assembly: GCA_963814725.1. Taxonomy (GTDB): domain Bacteria; phylum Acidobacteriota; class Terriglobia; order Terriglobales; family Acidobacteriaceae; genus JAIQFF01. The sequence goes on along the minus strand of CAWFDY010000005.1, from coordinate 62,139 downwards.
GATCGCGTAGTGATCAAATCAGTAGCGGCGCAATCGCACGAATCATTGCGCTGCTACTTTTTACAGTTTCCTCCGTCTCTCCACCGTCCTAAGGTGTCGCAGGAGCTAGGCCGCAATGTCGAATCCTGCTTGGCGAGACTTTTACAGAGACGCCCTTCTCGAAGTAGATCCCATCAAGCTTCCCGCACGCATAGAGAGTGCGCGCAGAGCCATCCACGAGCGTATCGCGCAGAATCCCGAGTCCATCAGCAAAAGAGAACGCCAGGATATCGACAATGCCCTGCGATTCCTGCAGGTTCTGATGAGTCAGCCGGCGTAATTCGATTTCACATTCGGCTTACGAATTAGAAGACTGGTTGCCACTCTGCCATTTTCAGGCGATTCTGGCCGGGACGATTGGAGGATCACCTTCTGGAGGTTTGTTTGAGCCGTTTCGATACAAAACTTCTGCCCGCAAGCACCTCTCGAACCGCGACGCGCAAGTCGGTTTCGAGCTGGGGTTTGATCACGAATCCATGGGCGCCCAAAGAGAAAGCTTCGTTGAAGAGCTCTTCGTCGTCATGAATCGTCAACACTACGGCGGGAGTTTCCACTCCCAACTGGCGCAGGCGGCGCAGTGCCTCGAGCCCGCTCAGTTTGGGCATCGAAATGTCCGTCACCAGCAGATCTGGCCTCATTTTCGTCACGCATTCAACCAGGGCTAGTCCGTCGCTTGCCTTGCCAACAATTTCATACTCCGGCGCAAGCCGTTGCTCCACTGCCTCCAGCATTTCGGGGAGATCGTCAGCGACGACTATACGTATTCGCTCAGCGCCGTTTGAGCCAGGGTTGGATTGTCTGGAAGCGTCGGTCAAAAAAACTCCTTCGGTTCTTCTACTGAATACTGGTGAGATTACTTTCGTTTGGATGACTCTTCACACTAGCTCGGTCGCACGACGGAGAAAATGGCCCTTTAGTGCATGGCCACGGCACGAAAGTGAGACACTCCAGTCCGTCTTTGACTCGCGGTCATCACGAACACGTTTGCAAAACACGCCGAGGCTTGACAAGCCGCTGATAACACAGGAAAGCGCTCCCTGATCGCGATGGTCAGGAGGGCGGAGGAAAGACAGGAGAATACGGTTGTCAGCGGCGTTTCTGTTGAGGACCAGTTGAAGCCAGCAACGAAATCAGCTGAGTCGGGACTTCGGTTTGCGGCAAACCAGTAATCGTTACCTGGTTACCCGGTAAAGCGGTCACACGTGTGAGGAGTTTGAAAATGATCTGGGTTCGAGAGCCCGATCGGAATCGAGGTCTCTTTGCAGCGATAGCTCTTGGCCGCTCGCTTCTTTGGGGGAGGTGGGGGAAGGCCAAACCTAGTCTATCGAAGGAGGCGGGAAAGCTTCCTTGCGCTGGAGCAACGACACAGAAAAAGATTCGCGGACAGGCAGTATTCCTATTGTCCGGTCGCGGTCGAGGAAAGCTGATTCCCGTTGAACGTTTGTCGCCTGGCTGTACGTTCTGACAGTTTCATAGGGTGGGCTTGACGGCATACCCTTCCCGCAGATTAAGCAAAAAAAGCGGGTTGGGAAGAACAGGCGCCAAATGAGCTGTCGAATCTTAATCGCGGATGATCATGAGCTGGTGCGATGTGGTCTAAAAGCCGTGCTGCAGCCCCTCACTGATGTAGTCGTGTGCGGGGAGGCAGTCGATGGCATGGATGCGATCGAAAAGGCTCAGCAACTCAAGCCCGATATCATCATTATGGATATCGGCATGCGGAGGGCAAACGGGGCGATCGCGGCTCAAAGAATCCTTGAGCGTAACCGCCAGCAAAAAGTGCTGATTTTCGGAGTCATCAAATCCGAAGAGGCCATCAGGTATCTCCTGCGTGCGGGAATTCAAGGCGTAGTCTCCAAGAATGACCCTGCGTCTGACATTCTTAACGCCGTCGAAGCTTTACAGCGGGACCGCGTGTACTTCACAGCTCGGGTGGAGGAGATGATTCTTTCGAAGTACTTTCATACTCAGAACGGCCCTGTCCACGACCAGAAACCGTGCAGCCCTACCCTGTCTTTGCGGGAACAGGAGGTCATACAATTGCTGGCCGAGGGCGACACTACCAGGCGGGTGGCCGCAACCCTCGGCATCAGCCACAAGACGGCCGCCACCCATCGCAGCAATCTCATGCGCAAACTGCACATCCACAATCTTGCGGAGGTCACGCTTTACGCGATCTCGCATAACATTGTCGAGGCAGCGGTCGTGGAAACCCTTGGAAACGTTCAGGAATTCCCTTCCAGACCAGCTCAGCGCTTTGTGGCCAAAGCCGCAGCCTAGCCACGCCAGCCGGTTTCCCGCCGGGTAGCCCAAAATGCACCCGATTTAGGGGGTCCTGTAACAATTGACAGTTCCCCGGCCCTTGTTCCCCCCGTAATGTCGGTCGTGCCGTCCATGCGTGTGGATAGCCCTCGTCAGCGGAGCCTAGCGGTAGTATGCGAGCTGCCAGATCATGGACGGCGCCAGCTCAGATGTGAATGGTAAGTCTGAACATACTGCGTACACCACCATGGCGTCTCGGGTTCAAATTCTGCGTAGGGTTGGCTGGAGGTCATGTCCGTATTGCGGCAGCCGCAGGCTATACCTGTCTCTTCCCAGGACTCTTTTGGAGAGGGCTTCGGTCGTGTTCTTGCTCCGGCTCGTACGATGCCACAACTGTATGCGCCGCCACTTCCGACCGCTCTTTTTGCCCGCTTCCAGACTTCCATTGCGGCGTCCAGTCGACGCCAGGCGGCTACCGCGGGCTGTTCCGGCAGCCAACCCGGAGCGCCGTTCTGCGTAAGTCTGAGACGGCCAGGGGCTTTTGGTTGGCCTTCAAATAAGCCGGCGCGAATCTCGGCCCGGCCCCGCGAAAGGGGGTATGCACCCAGGCCTCTGGCGCTGAGTCGAGGTTTTCAGGATGGTTTTATGTTCCGGCTGGCCTAACTGCTTCCGGGGAAGATCCAGGGGCGGACTCGAGACTCGTTGTCGTTGAAAACGATATGCTTTCTCATCGCATAATGCACGATCTGAGCATCGCTGCGGAGACCCAGGGTCTCCATGATCCGGTACTTATGAAAAGCCACGGTTCGAGTCGCCAGATTAAGTACGCTGGCCACTTCTTTCATCGAGCGTCCCTCCGCGAGCAATTGCAAAACCTCAACCTGCCTGTCCGTAAGATCGCCATGGCTGGAGTTGGCCTGGTCGGACAGAAATTCCGGAGACAGGTCAGCCAGAGGCTTCGAGATATAGTTTTCGCCGCGCAGGGTGCATCGAATGGCAATCGAGAGTTCCGATGCCGCTGAGGTTTTTAAAACATAACCAGATGCGCCGCGCAGAAAGGCTTCGGAGATGAGATCGGGATCCTGGTTGATCGTTACATAGATGATCTTTACGTCGGGCAGGAAGCGCTTGATGCGTTCCCCCGCCTCCAGACCGTTCAGGAGCGGCATGCCGATGTCCACCAGAATCACATCCGGCTTGACCGCATGGGCGGCTTGAATCAGACTGCGGCCGTCATGGACGGCTGCGATTACTTCGAACTCGGCTGCGAGTAACTTCTTGAATGCTTCCGCGATCAGGATATGGTCGTCGGCAATAAGGACTCGGGGGCGGCTGGTGTCCTGCATGGGGCCTCTCTGGGGATGGGATTGAGAGAGTAATTCTCAGTGGACGGATGCTACTCTCCTTCCCTGAGGGAATCTACTGTTACTTTTGCCAGCGAGTAAGAGATGATTCGGTGGGATCGGGTTTAAAACAGTAAGAGACGCAGAAGGCTCCGCACCTGTTTCACACTGCAGCACGGCAATCGGCCAGCTAACCCTTTCAATCTGTAATTCTTGACAGTTTCAACTTGATAAAGGAGAGAATATTCTCACCCAAAAGGTATCAGGCTGGAGTCGGGAAATGGGGCGGCCACGCATTCTGTTGGCGGATGATCACACTCTGGTTGTGGAAGCTTTCCGCAGGCTGCTTGAACCGGAATTCGAAATCGCCGGTACGGTAGCAGACGGACGAGCCCTTCTCTCTCTCGCACCCCAGCTCAAATTGGATGTCGTGATCATCGATATCGGTATGCCTCTCATGAACGGCATGGAGGCCGGCCGCCAGCTCAAGAAACTTATGCCTCGCACCAAGCTGATCGCCCTCACCATGAACGAGGACGTCGAAATTGCGGCTGAAGCTTTGCGGCTGTGGGCCTCTGGATACTTACTCAAAAAATCCGCCGGCTCAGAGCTGACCAAAGCCGTGCAACAGGTTCTGCAGGGCAAATCGTACGTCACACCCACGATCGCTAAGGGACTCGTGGACGAGTTCACGCGTGATCCGCGTCCCAGCCGCCACAAGGAATTGACGATCCGGCAGCGCGAGGTGCTGCATCTCCTCGCGGAAGGCCGGACCATGAAGGAAACCGCGGTTCTGCTTCATTTAACCCCCAGGACTGTCGCCTTTCATAAGTACCGGATCATGGACGAGTTTGGTTTGAAAACTAACTCAGACCTGGTGAGGTTTGCCATCCGGGAGAAAGTTGTCTCGCTGCCCTAGCCAGACACAGTCAACCCCGTCCACTGCTGAACGCCTGCAATAGTCAGATAAAAACCTGCGCACCACCAGCCTGCAGTGATCACTTGCTCGACTCTCCGTATCGCGATTGCGCAAGTAAGAGCCATCGAAAGATTCTGCAATTCCCTGTTACTTCTAACAGTTTCTTGAAGGCGCACCGGCGATTACCAATTAAGGGGTAGGAGGCTCTCGAACTCTTCCGAGAGGCCCGGCTGGGAGGAAAGTATGAAAGGTTGGATTGGATCCCTCGCATTAATTCTGTTTCTGTCATTCAGCCCGTTGGCATCGGGACAGGGTTTGGAAGTAAACGGTGGTTGGGCGCACGCGACCGGCGACAATGGCGTGGACGGCCTTGAAATCGGGGGGGCGTATTGGTTGACCTCCAGAGTTGCGGTGGCCGGGAATTTTGACAGCGCATGGGACACTTCTCGCGTGGGGTCATTCGAATTGACCAGCGTCGGCCTCATCACAGTGAAGAGTCATCTGCAGAATTTTCTGGTGGGGCCGCGAATATATTTCGCAAAGAAAAAGATAAAAAAATACTCCTTCAGCCCCTTCGCCGAGGTGCAGTTTGGCGGTTCGCACCTTAGCACCAAGATTCAACAAGTCTCGGCCGGTGAGCAGTCAGCCTCGGATACCTCGTTCTCCTGGTTGCTCGGCGGGGGCGCGGATTACGTATTTAGTCCGCATTGGGCGGCACGCCTCAACCTCGATCTCCTGCGCACGCATTTTGCCGATGCCGGGCAATCGCGGCTGCGATTCGTTCTCGGCATCGCCTACACATTTGGCGAGCGCTAGTTCTCGAGCGGAATGAGCCGGATTGCTTTGGCCAATGTGTTGGGCATCGAAGCATTCAAGAGGAAGGTTGTAGCCACGCTCGCCGGGCGTATGTTGCAGCTTGATAATTTCACGCGATGGTGCGGTTGTTAGTCGTTCCCATGGATGGCTGTAAGTTCTGACAGTTCCGGGTCGTGTTGTCCTTGTTTACTTTTCAGTTCCAAGTGCAGCTTCTCGGGGGAGTGGCTGTTCGCATGAGCGCCCCAGGACTTAAACGAGTCTGGGGCGCTTTTGTTTTGTCCCGCTTTTATCGTCGGGGAATCTCCCGCATCCACTAGAAAGTCATTTGTGTAGAAAGGGATAGGGGGCCAATCAGATTCTGCAATACGAAACACAACGTCGATCTCATCAGAAGCGTCCGAAGACAAACCGATCGGAACCACCGGAGTGGTGGTGAGTGCCTCGGAAAACGCGATCTCCGGGCGGCAACACGGTTAGGTGTCCGGCATTTACGATTTAATTGGCGCGATGCGTTTTCCGTCGGTTCGTCGACCCTTCGAAATGCCGGCTCCGAAGGCTTGCCGTGTCGAGAAAATCGAACGGTCATGCCCGTTGACTATAAGGGTAAGTACAGTATCCAGAGTATCCATCTCGCATCGAAAATTCTGTAAACTGTCACAATCGTGTTGGCGTGTTCCCCTGCAATTGAAGCCTCGGGCTTATTGGTCATGCGGATCCTTGTCGTTGACGATCATGAAGTGGTCAGACGGGCTGTTTGCTATCTCCTGTCCGCGGATGCCAACCTGGAAGTAGTCTGTCAATCGGCCGACGGCGAGCACGCGGTTCTTAGGGCCCAGGAACTTCAGCCGGACCTGATCCTGATGGACATCAGCCTGCCTGGGATTAGCGGCATCGAAGCTGCCCGCCAGATTCGCGCAGTCTCGCCCAAGTCTCAGATCATTTTCCTGAGCCAGCATGATTCGCCGCAGATGGTGAAAGATGCCCTTAGCGTGGGCGGACACGGATACGTGTCCAAGATCGACGCAGGATCGGAACTTCGGGAAGCGATCCGCTCGGTAAGTGAAGGAAAGCCGTTCGTGAGCCGCCGCATCCAGGCCCAGGGCTGGACCATGGATGTGCCTGACAAAGCGGATGCTCCATCGGCCGAAGACACGCCAGACTGAACCGGACCAGACCGGGCTAGTCTTCGACCAGTCTTGGGCAGTCCCACATGAGCCGGGGGCGATTATGCTACTCTGACCCTCTTTCCCCCCGAGCATGCACATACCCGACGGTTATCTCAGTCCTTCGACCTGCGCCGTTCTTTACGGCACGGCAATACCGTTCTGGTACGTGGCCTTCGCCCGCGTCAAGCGGCTGCTCAATACGCGACTGGTGCCGCTGCTGGCAGTGGCCAGCGCATTCTGCTTTGTCATCATGATGTTTAACATTCCCCTTCCAGGCGGGACGACCGGGCATGCCCTGGGGGTTGGAGCGGCTGCAGTCGTATTGGGACCCTGGGCGTCCATGCTGTCGCTCTCGATTGCGTTATTGATTCAGGCGATTTTTTTCGGAGACGGCGGAATTACCACGTTCGGAGCGAACTGTTTCAATATGGCGATCGTGGGTTCCCTGGTCGCTCATTTTTCCTACCGCATGGTGGCCGGCAGATCGGCCGTCACATCGTCACGGCGGGTTGCCGCGACGGCGATTGCGGGCTATCTGGCCATTAATGTCGCGGCATTTCTCACGGCCTGCGAGTTGGGAATTCAGCCTCTGTTCTTTAAGGACGCGAGCGGCGCTCCCCTATACGCTCCTTATGCTCTTCATATCGCGATTCCGGCGATGATGTTGGGCCATCTGACATTTGCCGGACTGGCTGAACTGTTCGTTTCCGGCGGAGTGATTGCCTACCTGCAGCGTACCCGCCCCGCCTTGCTGGGCCTTCGGACGCCACAGCCTGAGGCAAATACCGGTTGGAGGTCAACCCAGCGACTTTGGATTCAACTGGCCATGCTTATGCTGCTGACGCCCCTCGGAATTCTGGCCGCCGGAACAGCCTGGGGAGAATGGGGAGCGAAAGATTTCAGTGATCCGGCGATGCGCCAGCAGATCGCGGCCAGTTCCAGAAATGTCGCGCCTCCCGCCGAGCAGCCTCGCGGCCTCGCTCGACTCTCCTCCTTATGGAGCGCGCCATTTCCCCAATACGCGCCGCCGTTCGTGCGCCATCCCGCCTTCGGCTACGCGCTCTCCGCCATGTTTGGCAGCGGTTTCATCCTTGGCCTGTTCTTACTGGTAAGCTGGTGCGCCGGAAGGCGTGGCGCCTGACCTTTGGCCTCGCAATCTGACCGGCCAGCAGGCAGAACTGAATTTTCCAACTGGACTTACCGCAAGATGGCAAAGCAGCCGGGAAGGCAAAGTTCGCAGGGAGTGGTTGAACGCAGCCTTGCGTCTTTCGTCGCTGCCCTGGAGAGTGCTTTCCAGGCCGAGGCACTGGCCAGAAAAAATGGATTGCTGCAAAAGCTGGATCCTCGGGTGAAGATCGTGGCCATCCTGCCGCTGATCATTATCGCGGCTCTGGCGCGCCGGTTATGGCTCATCTCAGTTCTCCTCGCCGTCGCGGTGGTAGTTTCGCTGCTCTCAAGAGTATCGGTTGCGACTCTGGCAAAGCGAGTCTGGATTGGCGTGCTTGCTTTCACCGGATTCATTTCCATTCCGGCTTTGTTCCTCACTCCCGGCCGCGTCATCTATAGCCTGCCGCTTCTCGGGTGGAGCGTTACCGCGCAAGGTCTCCGCGCCGCCACTTACCTGATCATGCGTGCCGAAACGGCAGCGACTTTTTCTGTGCTGATCGTCCTCTGCACTCCCTGGAGCTCCGTGCTCAAAGCGCTCCGTGTACTCAGGCTGCCGGTTGTTCTGGTGGTCATCCTGGGCATGGCGTATCGCTACATTTTCCTGCTGCTCCGGAACGCGCACGACATGTTCCAGTCTCGCAAGAGCCGGATGTTGGGCCGGCTCGACGCACGCCAGCAGCGGCGCCTGGCCAATGTTGCCGCAGGAGTGCTCCTGTCCAAAACCCTGCAACTCAGCGAAGACGTTTATCTGGCCATGCGTTCGAGGGGATTTCAGGGCGAAGTCTATGCGCTCGATGAATTCCAAACTCGCTGGTTCGACTGGGTGGCGCTATTCTTATTCGCCGGCGTAGCCGCACTTGCGGTCTGGTTTGGAAGATGACAGTTTATTCGCCACCTGTAAATCAGCTCCGGGAATCGGAAGAGAGTAATCTGTGACCGTCCCCATCTTCGAGGTGCGCGATGTTACCTATAGCTACCAGGATGTAAAGGCGCTGGACGGGCTCAATCTGGCCATTATGCCGGGCCAGAGAATCGCGCTGCTGGGCGCCAACGGTTCGGGGAAATCGACGCTGCTGAACATTCTCGATGGTCTCTACTTCCCGGACAGTGGCAGTGTCTCCTTCCAGGGTGATCCACTCACCGAGAGCCGCCTCAGCGGAGAGATCGAGTTCGATTTTCGCCGCAGGGTGGCGCTGGTATTCCAGAATCCGGACGTCCAGTTATTCAACCCGACCGTCTTCGACGAAGTCGCCTTCGGCCCGCTGCAGTTGCAATGGCCGAAGGAAAGAATACGTCTCGCGGTCGCCGGCATTCTGCAGCAGCTGGAAATCACCTACTTGAAGGACCGGTCGCCTCACCACCTCTCGACCGGAGAGAAAAAACGGGTGGCCCTGGCCTCAGTTCTCATCCTCGATCCTGAGGTGCTACTGCTCGACGAACCAACCGCGGCCCTCGATCCGAAAAGCGAGAGTTGGATGATCGACTTTCTCGTCAGTTGCGCCGGCGGAACAAAGACGGTGGTGACGGCCACCCACGACCTCGACCTACTCGAGGATATTGCCGATGCCTGTCACATTTTCCAGCAGGGAAGGATTATCGCTTCCGGCACGCCCTCTGAGATTTTGAACAACCAGCCGCTCTTGCTCAGCTCAAATCTGATCCATGCCCACCGTCATTCCCACAGCCCGGGCGAAGCTCATTCCCATCCGCATCGCCACGGCCATCAACATTAACTACGGCGAAATAAACTACGGCGAAATTACCCCGGCGAAAATCCCCTTCGAACCGGCATCGCCGAAAGCGACAAGCGAATTAACCCTGTCATCCCAACGGAGTTGGTTCAGACGACGGCGCGTCAGTCAGCGCCGCTGGGCCGGGGGGCGAGCGGTGGCAATTGATTCGGTGCGGGATGGCGCTTGATGCGCAGCATCAGGCGAAAGCGGTCGAGGTAAAGATAAACCACCGGCGTGGTGAACAAGGTCAGCGCCTGGCTCATGATGAGTCCGCCCACGATTGTGATTCCAAGCGGACGCCTGAGCTCCGAACCCGTGCCGGTGCCCAGCGCCAAAGGCAGCCCGCCCAGCAGTGCAGCCATGGTAGTCATCATAATGGGTCGGAAGCGGCGCACGCATGCTTCATAGATTGACTCTGCCGGGCTCTTGCCCGCGCGCTCCGTCTCGAGCGCGAAATCGATCATCATGATCGCGTTCTTTTTCACGATGCCGATCAGCAGGATGATCCCGATCAGTCCCATCACATCAAGCTCGCTGTGCGTCAGCAACAGTGCCAGAATGGCGCCCACCCCGGCCGATGGCAGCGTGGAAAGAATGGTAATGGGATGAATATAACTTTCGTACAGCATTCCCAAAACCAGGTACACCGTGACCAGCGCAGCCAGAATCAGATAGGGCTCGCTGGCGAGCGAAGTCTGAAAGGCGGCCGCCGTCCCCTGAAAGCTGGCATCGATAGTCGCGGGAAAGTTGATCGCACGCTGCGCGTTGTTGATCGCCTCGGTCGCCTGGCCTAATGAAACGTTCGGCGCCAGATTGAAAGACAGCGTCACCGCCGGATATTGGCCCTGGTGACTCACCGCCAGAGGAGTGTTCGAGGGGCCGAAGTGGGCGAAGGCAGCCAGAGGGACAGGCGTCCCGTTGGCGGCGCGGACGTAAATATTCTGCAGCGCGTCCGTGCTGTTCGAAAACTGCGGAGCTACTTCCATGACCACGTGATATTGATTCAACTGCTTGTACATGATCGAGACCTGGCGCTGGCCAAACGCGTCGTAGAGAGCATTGTCGATGTCTCCCGTGGCCACGCCCAGCCGCGCCGCCGTGTCCCGATCGATGATGACGGTTGCCTCCAGGCCTTTGTCCTGCTGGTCGGTGTTGACGTCACGCAGGTCCGGCAGAGTGCGAAGCTTTTGCAGCAACAGGGGAGCCCAGTAGTTCAAATCATTCAGGCTCTCAGCCTGCAGTGTGTACTGGTATTGCGCCTGGCTCTGCCTGCCTCCAATGGTGAGATCCTGCGCCGATTGCATGAACAGGGTTGCACCCGGCACGACGGAAAGCTTTTTCCGAAGCCTGCCAATGACCTGGTCTGCGCTGATCTTGCGCTCGGCCAGCGGTTTCAGGGTAATGAAAGCGCGTCCGCTGTTGGCCGACGTGTTTCCCCCGGCGAATGCGACAATGGTTTCGACCGCGGGATCTTTCGTCACCACGGCCACAAACTGCTTCATCTTGGCCTGCATCGCGGCAAACGAAATGTCCTGCGCTGCCTGCACGGAACCCATCACGCGTCCCGTGTCCTGCTGTGGAAAGAAGCCCTTGGGAACGATGATGTAGAGATAGACGCTGAGCGCCGCCGTTCCGATCGTAATTAGCAGGGTCAAAAACTGGTGGCGCAGAACCAGCCTCAGCGTCCGGCTGTAGAGTCCGAGGGTGGAGTCGAATATCTTCTCGCTGAAGCGGTAGACGCGCCCATGCTTCTCCTTGTCGGCCGAGCGCAGAAACTTGGCGCACATCATCGGAGTCAGGGTGAGCGAAAGCACCAGGGAAACTGCAATGGCCACGCTCAATGTGACTGCAAACTCGCGGAAGAGACGTCCAACAATGCCTCCCATTAGCAGAATCGGAATGAAAACAGCCACCAGCGATGTGCTCATCGAGAGAACGGTAAAACCGATCTCCTTGGCGCCCTGAAAAGCCGCGGGTACCGGAGGTATGCCCTCCTCGATGTGGCGCGTGATGTTTTCCAGAACCACAATGGCGTCATCCACCACGAAGCCGGTCGAAATGGCGAGCGCCATCAGCGACAGATTGTCCAGGCTGTAGCCCAGAAGGTACATCACTCCGAAAGTTCCGATCAGTGACAGCGGAACCGCGACGCTTGGGATGAGCGTGGCGCGGAAGGTGCGCAGAAACGCGAATACCACCAGGATCACCAGCACCACCGAGATCAGCAGTGTGATCTCGATATCGTGGACGGAGGCGCGCACCGTAGTGGTGCGGTCAAGAACAATGTCCACGTCGATGGCCGGAGAGATCGACGCCTTCAGCTGGGGCAAAGCTGCACGGACGCGATCCACCGTAGCGATAATATTGGCGCCCGGCTGGCGTGAGATGATGACGAGCACCGCGGGCTTCCCGCTGGAGACTCCCATGGTGCGTATGTCTTCCACGGAATCCTGCACGCTGCCAACATCGCCCAGTCGCACCGGCGCGCCATTGTTGTAGGCGACGATCAACCGCCTGTACTGGTCGGCGGTAAAAATCTGGTCGTTGTCATCCAGAGTCCAGGCGTTCACCGCTCCGTCGATCGAGCCCTTGGGCCGGTTGGCGTTGGCATTGCCCAGCGCGGTGCGTACCGTGTCCAGCCCCACGCCCAGGTTGTTCAGCAAGGTGGGATTGAGTTCGGCCCGCACTGCCGGCTTGGCTCCGCCTCCCACGAACACCTGGCCCACTCCCTCTACCTGCGCCAGCTTCTGCGAGAGAATCGAATCGGCGGCATCGTACATGCGCGGCAGGGTGATGATGTCAGAGGTCAGCGCCAGAATAAGAATAGGTGCGTCCGCCGGGTTTACCTTCCGGTACGTGGGATTGCCCGGCAAGTTGGCTGGAAGCTGGCTGCGTGCCGCGTTGATGGCGGCCTGGACGTCGCGCGATGCGGCATCGATGTTGCGATTCAGGTCAAACTGAAGAACGATGCTGGTGGACCCCAACTGGCTGGTGGAGGTCATCTGATTGATGCCGGCGATGCGCCCGAACTGGCGCTCCAGAGGGGTCGCGACCGCGGAAGCCATGGTCTCCGGACTCGCGCCCGGCAACCCCGCCCCGACTTGAATCACCGGAAATTCCACTTGCGGCAGCGGCGCCACCGGCAGAAAATTGAAGGCGAGAGCCCCCGCCATAAGCAGCGCGGCTGCCAGCAACGAAGTGCCGATCGGACGCCTGATAAATGGCGCTGAAATATTCATGACTCAGTCCGCCGAGGCGCTGCCCGGCGCCTCAATCGGGTTGCCAATGTTCAAGTGCGAAAAACGCTGCGCCAGGCGGTCAAACCATAAATAAACCACCGGCGTGGTGTAGAGGGTGAGCATCTGGCTCACCAGCAGGCCGCCGACGATCGTGATACCCAGCGGATGCCGCAGCTCCGAACCTGTGCCGCTGCCCAGAGCCAGCGGCAGCCCGCCCAGCAATGCCGCCATGGTGGTCATCATGATGGGGCGAAAACGCAGCAGGCAAGCCTGAAAGATCGCTTCTTCCGGCGGTTTGTGCTCAACCCGCTCCGCCTCCAGCGCGAAGTCGATCATCATGATGGCGTTCTTCTTTACAATGCCGATCAACAGGATGATGCCGATCAGCGCTACCACCCCAAGATCGTTGTGAGTTAGAAGCAACGCCAGAATCGCTCCCACGCCCGCCGAAGGCAGCGTGGAAAGAATCGTCAGAGGATGAATGTAACTCTCATAGAGCACGCCCAGCACGATGTACACCGTCACAATCGCCGCGAGAATCAGATAAGGCTCGGACGAAAGGGAATTCTGGAATGCCGCTGCGGTTCCCTGAAAACTGGTCTGAATGCTGGGCGGCAGGTGAATATCCTGCTCCGCTTTCTGGATCGCCTGGGTGGCTTCTCCCAGCGAAACTCCGGGCGCCAGGTTGAACGAGAGCGTCACCACCGGGAACTGTCCCTGATGATTCACGGCGAGTGCGGTGCTGACCGTCTCGAAATGGCTGAACGAAGCGAGCGGAACCTGCGTGCCGCCGTTGGCGTGGACGTATATATTCTTGAGCGAGTCCGGATTCTGCGAAAACTGCGGATCCACTTCCAGCACCACGTGATACTGGTTCAACTGGGTAAAGATCGTGGACACCTGGCGCTGTCCGAAGGCGTCGTACAGGGCATCGTCGATCGCCTGCGGCAGTATGCCCAGACGCGACGCGGTATCGCGATCGATCACCAGATCTACCTTAAGGCCGCCGTTCTGCTGGTCGGTGGCCACATCCCGCATCGACGGCAGCTTGCGCAATTCCTCCACCAGTCGGGGCGCCCATAGCGACAGCTCCGCTGCATCCGCATCTTCCATCGAGTATTGATATTGCGTCCGGCTCACCCGGTCTTCCACCGTCAAGTCCTGCACCGGCTGCATATACAACGTGATGCCGTTCACCTTGGCCAGTTCCGGCTGCAACCGGCGGATTACATCGGTGGCCGAGGTTTTGCGCTGGTCGCGAGACTTCAGATTGATCTGAATGCGGCCGCTGTTCGGAGTCGAGTTGATGCCATCGATTCCGATGAAAGACGACAGGCTCAGCACATCAGGGTCTTTCAAAATGACCTGCGCCAGCGCCTGCTGGCTCTTGGCCAGCGCCCCGAACGAAGTATTCTGCGGACCCTCTGAAATGCCCAGGATCACTCCCGTATCCTGCACCGGGAAGAAGCCCTTGGGGACGATCACATAAAGAAAGAGAGTTAAGACCAGCGTGCCGGCGGTGACCAGCAAAGTAATAGTTTGGTGTTTCAAAACAAACTTCAGAGTGCGACCGTAGAACTCGATCACCCGGTTGTAAAAATTTTCGGTGGACTTGTAGAAGCGGCTTTGATGTGCCGGGTCGTGCCGCTTCAGCAGTTTGGCGCACATCATCGGCGTCAACGTCAGCGATACCATGGCCGAAACCAGAATCGTGACCGCCAGAGTAACGGCGAATTCACGAAACAACCGTCCCACGATGTCGCCCATGAAGAGCAGCGGAATCAGCACGGCAATCAGCGACACCGTCAGGGACACAATGGTGAAACCAATTTGCCCGGAGCCCTTCAATGCGGCGTCGAGCGGCGAATCCCCTTCTTCCAGGTAGCGCTCGATGTTTTCGATCATCACAATGGCGTCATCCACCACGAATCCGGTCGAGATGGTTAACGCCATCAATGTCAGGTTGTTCAGGCTGTACCCGAGCAGGTACATCACGGCAAACGTTCCCACCAGCGAAAGCGGGACGGCAACGCTTGGAATCACGGTCGCCGACAGGTTTCGCAAGAACAGGAAAATCACCATCACCACCAGGCCGACGGTGAGCATCAATTCGAACTGAACGTCTTTTACCGATGCACGAATGGTTTCGGTGCGATCGGTAAGGACTTGAACTTTAATGGCAGGCGGCAGCGACGACTGCAGTTGCTTGAGCAGAACTTTTACGCGGTCCGCCACGCTGATGATGTTGCTGCCCGGCTGGCGCTGAATATTCACGATTACCGCCGGGGTCGTGTTCATCCAGGCGGCTTGTTTCACATTTTCGGCGCTGTCCACGGCAGTCGCGATATCGGACAGGCGGACCGGGGCGCCATCTTTGTACGCCACCACGACGCTGTTATATTCCGCACTCGAACTGAGCTGATCATTGGCCCCGATGGTGAAAGACTGCCGGGCACCGTCCAGCACTCCCTTCGCCTGATTTACATTGGCAGCTGCCAGCGCGGTCCGAATGTCCTCCAGGCTGAGCCCGTAAGAAGCCAGCGCCGTGGGGTTTGCCTGTATCCGTACCGCAGGCTTTTGTCCGCCGCTGATCGAAACCAGTCCCACCCCTGGCAGCTGGGAAATTTTCTGCGCCAGCGCGGTGTCGGCAAGATCTTCCACCTTGGACAGCGGCAACGTGTCGGAAGTCAGCGCCAGAGTGAGAATCGGAGAATCAGCCGGATTTACCTTGCTGTAAACCGGTGGGTTCGGCAGGTCGCGAGGTAGATAGGTCGTCGCTGCATTGATCGCCGCCTGAACCTGTTGTTCCTCAACGTCGATATTTTCGTTGAGATTGAATTGCAGCGTAATGATTGAACTTCCCAGGGAACTGGTGGAAGTCATCTGGCTCAGTCCGGGCACCTGGCCAAACTGGCGCTCCAGCGGCGCAGTCACGGAGGAAGCCATCACGTCTGGGTCCGCGCCCGGATAAAACGTCACTACCTGAATGGTCGGGTAGTCAACTTCAGGAAGTGCGGAAACCGGAAGCTGGGTGTAGGCGACGATGCCGATAAGCAGAAGTCCGACCATCAACAACGTTGTCGCGACCGGGCGAAGGATAAAAAGTCGCGACGGGTTCATGGCGCTCCCGTGGGAGCGGCTGGTCCGGCGTCAGATTGCGAGCCTGCGGGCTGGGCATTCCGGTTCCCGGCTCCGCCGGTGGCATGCGGATCTACCTTGCTCCCGGCTTGCAGCTTGTCTTGCCCGTCCACCACCACTATATCTCCAGGGACGACTCCGCTCGCGATGGATGCCACATTATTCTGCGTGAAGGAAACCGTGACCTCGCTCACCGCCACCGTTTTATCCGGCTTCACCGTGAATACATAACTGCCCTGGGGGCCGGTCTGCACGGCGACTGAAGGAATGACCACGCTGCCATTGTGGGTTTCAAGCAGTAGTCGCACGTTGACGAACTGGTTGGGCCACAGCGCGTCGTCCGGGTTGTCGAACATCGCTTTCAGACGCCCGGTGCCGGTGGTCTGGTCAATCTGATTATCGATGGTCAGCAATTTTCCTGTCGCCAGCTTGGTTAAATCGTCACGGCTGTAAGCCTCGACCGGAAGCGTGCTCTGCTGCATGCGCCGGGAGACAGTGATCAGATTATCTTCAGGCAGCGTAAAGACTACGGCGATCGGCTGCAGTTGCGTGATCACCAGCAAAGCATTGGTATCGGCTGCATGCACCATGTTCCCGACATCCACCAGCCTGAGGCCGATGCGGCCGCTGATGGGAGCGGTGATATGGGTGTACGCAAGATTCAACTTGGCGTTGTCGATTTGGGCCTGGTCGGCGCCGACCGCCCCTTGCAGTTGGTCTGCCGCAGCCTTCTGCGTATCCACCTGCTGCTGCGAAATCGCGCCTGATTCGGTGAAGAGGCTCTTGAAGCGCTGGTAATTTACCTGCGCGTCCTTAAGCTGCGCCTGGTCGCGAAAGAGATTGGCTTGCGCCTGGTCCAGCGCGACCTGGAACGGACGAGGATCGATGACCGCCAACAGGTCGCCCTTATTCACATGCTGGCCCTCTTTAAAATTGACTTGTGCCAACTGCCCGTCCACCCGGCTCTTGACGCTCACCGTATTGGAAGCGGTCACGCTACCGAGCCCCTTCAGAAACACGGGAACGTCCCGGCGCTGCGCGGTTGCAACCGACACGGAAACCACCGTCTGGGTGGAAGCTCGAGCCGTGGTCGGTTTTGAGCCGGCACTGCACCCCAGCAGGGAAGCAACGACCGCCAGGCAAGTCAGCAGAGTGACCAGAAACATCTGACCAGATCGGCGCGCGCTCGAGGCAACCGTTTTCCGCACGGTTTCCCTCTCCAGCACCATTTCCCGCATCGTTTCCCGAATCGAGGACTGACTCTTGGCTCCGCCGTCCAGTTGCTTATCGCTTGTCGTCACTCGTTGCTCCCCCGCACGCCGCCCATCGTTGGTTGCGGCTAAGAACCGTCCGTATATTGACGTAAAAAATTATATCCCGGTTGCGACTTATCTTCAGCTTTTACAAGACTTTACATTTCAAGAAAAATCTCGTTTCGGGCGAAAAAGATATTGTGAGGATTGGGGAACGGCTTCGCCGGAGTCGCGTTTGTAACTGCCTGGGCACTAAGACGTAAGACGCTAAAACTTCACACGACCGCCCAAGGCTACTTTATCTGTCCAGGCAATGCCGTCAATACGTGGATCACCGTAGGTGGGGCGGGACAATCAGGAGGGTCTGGATAGCGATCCGGTCAGCGGCCGGAAAATCCTTCGTGGATCATGGCGCCCTTCAGGGGCTCTCATTCACCCAGCGATTTTACGTATGCGATCACCTGCCACAATTGCTGATCCGGCAGCTTCGCCCACGAAGGCATTCCCTTTCTCATGTTTCCATTCACCAGGAGCCAATGCAGGTCTCCCGGGCTTGCCTGTTTCTGTACCCGCTCGCTCTTTAACGGCGGACGCTTTCTGGTCCCTTCTGCGTTTTCACCGTGACAGTGCGAACAGCGATCCAGAAAAGTTCTGCGGCCCGCGGCAATCGCGTCAGGTTGGCCCTGATACGGGCCGGTCTTGTCATGGTCGCCGGCAGGAACCTTCTTCAACCAACTGCCGTCGGCTCCAAACACAGACGTTACTGCCAGCAGGAAGACTGCCGGCACGAGTGCATGCCGTGCGGTCATCGGGCCCCCCGCCTGAAGCGGTCGAACAGCTGATCGATCTCATAGGAAACCCCAAATCGATAGAGCCGCGGAATGCTGTAATCGTTCAATCCAAATTGCGGGGAGAAAGAGAGTGTCATTCCATTCGGAGCCGCCCAGTTGATCAACGGCCCAACATAGTGGGAAGTCTGGCTGGTTCCGAAGCTGTAGCGGTCACCCAGCCCGCCATACATCTCCACTCCGGCTTGAAACTTCTCGCCGCAAAAAGTGCAGTTATGAGGGCTCGCCGCAAGACTCAAGGGGCGGCTGGCCCCAACGGCGTATCCGAACTCCCAGGGTTCGTTCGAAAGATTTTTCTCCGCGATGATGTTTTCGCTGATGTTCCATCCCTTGTAGTTGCTGCCCAGAATCAGCTTGAGCTCAATTTCGCGCTCTTTATCCTGCCGGGCTTCGGCGTTGGGTTCGAGAAAATCGTTCTTGCCATCGTGGCCAACCACTTCGCGCAACGCCTTATCGGCGCTGGTATTTTCAAATTCGATGTAAATCACGGGATTGATCCAGTCCTCGCGTAACAGCGGTCGAAAGCGATTCTCCCAGCGATAGCCGGTAAAGATCGTGCTGTCGTGCTGCGTGATCTGGCCGTCCAGATAAAATTCCGTGGTCCACCACGCGGTGGCGCCATATTCGAATTCAATATTGCTGCCGATGAACCGGTTTCCTCCCGGCGGCTTCCCCACGGCATTGAACATTTCGATATCCAGATTTCCGGGTTCTTCCATTTCATGGGAGTAAGTCACGAAATAGGGACGCTCCTGGGCCGTGCAGGCGCCAGCGAAAACTCCGGCTAACAGGTAGAGAAGCAGAGCTGGTTTCATAGGAGAAGAAGGAACACTTTTTATTGCAACTCGGTTGCAACTAACAGGAACTTCATTGACTGTAACGGTTTTCGATTCCCCGGTCAATCGGCGGCGACATTTTCTGTTGCACCCCGGTTGCAACTAAATGCAACGCATCGGTTCCGCGGTGGAGTCAGACCAGGTGAACAGGCAGGAGAATTTCAAACATTCGAACGGCGGCGCACGCGAATCCAGCCCCAGCGCGGTTGCGAGAGCGGCAACCGTGAAGCCTTAATCTTTGGCTTGATCTGTGGAGCGGCACTGGGCACAGTAACCGCCAACCTCAAGACGGGTGACCACAATATGAAAGCGGCAATCGCGTTGAATCTGACCCTTCAATCGATCGAAGAGGTCACTTTCAAATTCCGTGATCTTGCCGCAGCGCAAACACGCCATGTGGATATGGTCTCGCTGGGGGCGGCGTTCATAGAAGTGTTTCTCGCCCTGCATATGCATGAGATCGAGTTCGTCGATCAATCCATGCCGCTTGAGAAGTCCCAAAGTGCGATAGACCGTTACCCGGTCGATCTGCGGATCAATCCGCTTGGCCCGCCTCAACAACTGGCTGGCATCAAGGTGCTGCTTGGCGGTTTCGACCACGCTCAGTATGGTGCGGCGTTGGCGAGTCATGCGCAGCCCGCGCGACATCAGTTCAGCCTGCAAGCGTCCAGGAATCTCTGTTTCAGGCAAAGGCATGGAACCGTCCTTATTGCAACTGAGGTTCATTATAGCGCAAGGGGCGTCGTTCGTCCTTGGTCGTTAGCCCTTGGCCCTATACTTCCGTCTGCTGCTGTTTTCTTTGCAATCTTTGCGGTTATCTTTTGATTTCCTGGCGGCAGTAGCCAGCAACTCTAAGCCGCTGAAATACGGATAGCCACACCGGCAAAGCCAACGACCAACGGCCGAGGACCAGCGACGACCCTTAAGTTATTTCCGAACCAGTAACGCCAGACGCGGGAAGCGAAACTGTCCGGCGGCATCGTCGATCACATTCACCTGGCAGGTGTAGAACCCGGGTTTCAGTTGGGTGAGAGGCACATCGAGCTGAAAGACTGCAGCTTTCCGGTCCGGCGCATTCAGCTTTTCGCTCTCGACCAGCGGTGTTTCGTAGGCTTTGACGTTTCCGCGAAAGAAAGAGACGTTGGTCAGCAAATGGATTGCCGAACCGTTGCGATCGCTCGCCGGGCCGTTCGCGCCCGTCGCCGCGTGCGCCGGATCATATACCTCGTAATAAAAGTACAGGTGCTGATCGCCGGAGAAAACATGAGTCACGCTGGGGATGACCTCTGATCCATCGCGCACCAGCGGGTTGTCCGTTTTGCGTTTACCGCTCGGCTGCAGCTGGTTGGCCAGCACAATCGAACTCATCTTTACCGGAAGGGCCTTCAGTTCAGGCACCGTAAGATCGGTTTCAAACGATCCCAATCTTCCACTCTGGTTCTCGCGCACCACGAACTTGAGATGGTAAGTGCCCGGCGGCAGAACGAAGCCGCTGTTGTATTGCACGTTTTTCCGCTGCACCAGTTGTGACGCGTTCAGTGCCAGCTTCACTGTGTCCCGTATCTGCCCCACCGGACGCTTTTCCGGATCGGTCACGATACCCAGAACATCCAGCGTAGCCCGGTCTTGCTCGTTGTTGTGCGTAAAGGGAATTTGCGAGCCCGGCACGACCACGGACACGGGCACGTAAAATTTGCGGTCGGCAATGCGAAAATACGCGGCCGACAGATACACCGGCAAATCCGTGGTGGGAAGATCCGAGGCGAGTTCCTCATCCAGCTGGCGTTCGCGATCGTCGCGAGTGGAATGCTGGAAGTCGGCGGGAGCATAGTAGCCGCGCCGGAAGTCGATTTTTACTCCCGGCCGGTTCACTCTTACCGTGATGCGCCGGAAGCGCCCGTCCCGCGCCGGATTCGAGCTGTGATATCCCAGCAGGTAGTAAACCGAAGTGTCCTGCTGTACGCCGGTGAAGACGCGGCCGAAATCGTTGGAGTCCAGAAATGCCTTACCCCCAGTGTCACCCGCCAGCGTGACGAGTGTCTCCTGCGTGGTGGCGTTGGAGTCGAACGCGCTGGCCACCGACTTCCCGGAGTAAGGAGAGGTTCCGCGCAAGCTGGCATTCTGCGCTTCACCGCCGGGAACCAGGGCCTGCAGACCGCGAATGTCCATGGTGTAAATTGCCATGTTGGCCCGCACTGCGGCGTTGGTCGCGGAGCGCAGTTGAGACTGGTTCTCGACTCCGGTGCGATCCATCCCGCTGGAAAAATAGATCAGAGATTTTTTTTCATCGATGTTTACCAGCTTGTCCGCCACCGAGCGCAGAGCCTGCAGCCGTCGGTCGGTGTTGAAAATGTTGTACTCGGTGTCATCCACGGTGAAAGATCCGCCGGTTTCCGCAGTTCCCTCAGTGGTGCCGGTGGCGCCCTCTTCGAACCCTGCGCCTTCGCCCAGGCTGAAACTCTGCAACGCTTTCTTGAGCAGCGCCCGGTCAGAGGTGAAATCCTGATTCACTACCAGCGTACTTCCCAGGGAGACGACCGAGACCAGGTCAGCCGCCACCATCTGCTTGTCCACATAGTTCTGCGCGGCGGCCGTCGCCTGATCGATTTCATCCGGTTGCATGGAGCTGAGATCGAAGAAAAGAATGATGAGCCGCCGGTCTTTCAACGGCCGGGTGGCCAGTGCGGCCGAAGCATCCGTGCTCGATGGCTGAGCCGGGCGCAGCAGCGGCGCTTCGGTTGCGGCGGTTGAGAGTACGGCGTCTGTGTTCTCGAGATCGAACGAAATAACCTGCTGCGCCTTGTTATCTTCGAGGACCGTGAAATCCTCGCGCTTGAGATCACGTATCGGATTGCCGTTCCTGTCCCGCACCGTCACATTCACCAGCACCAGCTCGGTCCTGGACCGGAAGGTGTACTCGGTGGACGAATCCTGCGAACTCAGGTTGCCGCACAGAATCGCCATAACCAGCAAAAGCGCAACCATGGAGGAGCGCACGTCGCCGCCCGTCCCCAGCTGTCCCCGTGTCCCGTGCTCCTTCGCAGCCCGCATCAGAACCTCAACCTCGCAGTCAAAAGCAGCGACCGCATCGCTCCTACGGAAATAACCCGGCCATAGGTCGGCGAATTGATGACGGTATCAATCCCCGCATATTGAGGAGTGTTAAAAACGTTCGAAAACTGGGCCCTGAATTCCAGAATCCGCGATTCGCTGAGCGGAAACATTTTGGTGAACGACATGTCGAACAGCCGGCTGCCCGGCCCTTCGATGCTGTTGCGTCGAGCATCGCCGAACGCTCCCGACGGCGCGACGAATGCGGCGGTATTAAACCACTGCGCAATCGACGGATCCGCCCCGCTGACCGACTGCCCCGGCACGACGTCCGCGCGTACCGTTCCGTTGGTGCCGCGACTCACATCCAGCACGTCGCCGAGAATTCTGGGAGTGAACGGCAGCCCCGAGGCGATGGTCATGTCCCCGCTCCAGTTCCAGTCTCCCAGCACCGCCCGTAGCGGAGTCTTGCCCGAGAGCCAGCGTCGCTCGTGGCCGAAGGGGAGTTCCCACAAATAGTCGGCGGTAAAACTGTGGCGCTGATCGAAGCTGGACAAGCCGCGCTCCGCAGGCAGGTCGAATGCATTCTGGGCCACGTTCGTGGTTCCGGATAATGCGGTGCGTCCGGCGCCCTGCGCCACCAGCGGCTCTCCACTTCCAATCGTCGAAGCATTGTCCAGAGACTTGGAAAATGTGTAACGGCCGCCCACCGAGAAGCCCGCCTGCAATCTCTTCCGTACGCGGACGGAAGCGGCGTTGGCGTTCGAATCTCCCACCGAGTCTTCCCAATAAAACGGCTGCACGCCGGGAAAGAGAATTCCGGTCGCGGTGCGGTTCGGCGCTTCCAGGATGTCCAGGCGCGTGCCCTTCGTTCCCGTGTAATCGAGATTCATGATCAGCGTGGGGCGAATCTGCTGCTGCATGTCCACATTCCAGATCTGCACATACCCCAGGCGGTAGTTGGGATCGACGCCAAAATTATTGCTAATCGAACCAGGAGGGACCGGGGGGAATCCATTTTGCAATGTGAGCTGTGAAGTCGCCGATCCAGTATTCGTCGCCGTGGTCGAGAAGGGCGGCTGGAACGCCATGTTCTGCACGATGCTCTGGTATGCGCTGGTGTTGTAGTTGATGCCATAGCCGGCGCGGACTACGGTGTTCGGCAACGGCTTCCAGGCCAGTCCCACGCGGGGCGCGAAATTGTTGCGGTCGGGACGCACCAGGGTGATCGGGAACTGTCCGTTATAAGGCCCGGTCTGGCCCACCTGCACCGGAACCGGCGGCGAAGTAAAGCCCGGCGGCAGGTCCAGGTTCACAATGCGATTGTCTATCTCGGAAAATGGAGAAATATATTCGTAGCGGACGCCAAGATTCAACGTCAGATTGCCACGCAGCCGCCATTCATCCTGCACAAACATGTCCCACGAATTCCCGCGAAAATGGTAGTCGTTGTTGCCAAACTGCACCGAAGTCAGTTGCGGAAGTCCCAGCAGGAAATCGGAAAAGTCGTAGCCGCTCTTCACTCCCGTAAAGGTGAAAGTGCCGCGCGCATTGCTGTCAGTTTCGGGGTTCACCTGAATCCGCCGGAAGTCTCCGCCCCAGCGCCAGGTATGTTTGCCCCGCCGGTAAATCATGCTGTCAGAAAAGGTCCATGTCTGGTTCCGCAGCAATTGCGGATTGGTGTCGCTAAGGCTTCCGAAATGGGTGAACGAGAGGTTTGGCACACCCCAGTCAAACGGATTCGTGGAAACGCCGGTTATGCCGAGGTTCCCCGCGACGTCCTGGTTAAAGGCGTAAAGGTTTTGCGTGCTGGTGCGGGAACGATTGAAGTCGAGGCGCGCATTATTGATCACCTTGCCGAAAGTTCGAACGTACCCAATCGGCACATCGAAGCTGCGGGTATGAGTACTGCCTCCGACGCTGGGAAATGGATTAGTCAGGTTCGCGCTGGACGAGTGGTAATGAAAGCCAAAGCTCAAATTATTGCGCGGACCGCGCTGCCCTCGCTGGCCCCGTCCCCGTGGCGTGCTGGCTCCCCCGAGGGTCTGGTTCAGGCGGACATTCAGATCATCGCTGTCATTGAGCGTTGAGGTCACAAAATGAAAATTCGGCGCGTTGGCGCCGGCCCCTGGCACATTGGGCAGCGGAATAAAGGTCAAGAGTCCTTGCGCGGCAGGATTGATCGCAAGCCCGGCATTCTGGAAATTATTTCCCGGGATCGGTTGTCCGTTGTTGGGATTGACCAGTTGAATCCCGGCCACGCCGGAAAAGTCGCCGCTGCGCTCCGCCATCGTAGGCACGAAGGAAAACGCGTCATAAGGCGAATCGCCGCGCGACCCGTTGTAGTTCACAAAGAAAAAAGTTTTGCCGCCGCCTTTGTATATCCCCGGAATGTTGAGCGGACCACCCACCGATGCGCCGAAGCGCTGCCGCATATAAGCAGCTTTATCCGTCGCATTGCCGCCTGAACCATCGGTAAGAGCGTAAGGCGCGGCATCAAGTGCCGAGTCGCCAACCGAGTAATAGACCGACCCGTGCGGACGATTGACGTCATATCTGCCTCTGCCGCCGCCCAGCACCATCGGTTCGCCCCGGCCCCCGCCGCCTCCAAAGCCGCCGAATCCCCCACCCCCGCCGCCAGCAAAACCGCCTCCGCCCTGGCCGCCGCCACCACCACCGGGCCCACCGCCAGTCGCGCCGCCCGGCCCACCTCCGCCGAATCCGCCCTGCTCCGCTCCTTCGCGCATCCGCTGGTCGAGTTCGTCCGTGTTCATCCCGAACATGCCAACGCCCGAACTATTGCCGGAAAACGAAACCGACTCCGTCGCGATGTCAGGTGCGATTCCCGGCACCGGCATTCCAGAGGGCACGATCTGGTCGTTCCCGCCGCTGTTGCCCGAATCCGCGGCTGCCAGACCCTGCATGACCGCCATACTTTGGAAGCCCCGGCCATTTGCAGAGTTCGCCGGGCGCTGTGGCGCGCGCACCGCCTGTTGGGTTCGCGAGAGCAAAGTCAATTCGAGATCGGCGCGAGTGCCCGGTTCACCCAGAACCACTGCCCGCGTGCTCGGCGCAAACGCCGCCATTTCGACCCGCAGTTCGTATTTGCCCTGAACGACCTGGAACGTGTAAGCCCCATTCGTGTCCGTAGAAGTCGTCGTTTTCTGCTGCGTGGAAGTGTTGGTCGCGGTGACGGTTGCTCCGGGAATCGGCGTATTGCCCGATTTCACCACGCCGCTGATGGAAAAGGTTGGAACAGCCGGCGCATCCTGTGCCAGCGCGCAGGACGCCAGCATGAGCAGGAGCGCGATTTTCGGCATGGTGACACCGCAAATGAATTTGCCGAGGCTGGTCATGCGACTCAACGCAGATCTGTAGCGGGGATCATTAATATATTCAACACTGCTGAACCTGCCCAACGGGTAAAAACTCAGTCAACAACCGTAAAGTTTCGTAAAGACCAGGACCTCTATAGGAACTAGACGCGCGCGTGGAGTATGGGCATATTTTTCCATCTTTGAATCTAATTCAGGACCAATTGTTGCTTCTATAATTTCAATTCAATAACTTAGATCAGATTTGGGTCAGTTTGAGTCCGTCAGTGAATCGCCCATGGTCGCGGGAATCATCATTTTACGTACAGCGAAGCAGGGGGCTTCTTGCAACTGAGACCTACACGCAGGCATATGACTCCGTCCTCAACGGAGGACGCTCGCAGGCGGTGCCTACGTTCCCACTTTTGTGGCCGTTCTCAAGTCCATTCTTGTCTATGGGACTGGTAGTGATTGGCGGGCTGGGGCTGAGGTTATCGAGGTGGCTCCAACGTCCTACCGCCCGGGCCTAGCCGGGTACTTGGTATCCCCCTTTTTCGTCTTGGACAAAACCCGCCCGGGGTGGTATTCATGAGTGAAAATTTGGCTTCTCGGCTCCAGTAGCGGCTCACATGTCGACGGGGACCCGCGAGTTTGACCGGCCTGATTCTTGAACGAGCGGAACCAGTTCTCGGTACAAGCGGTCTTCGCGACTCCGTCCTGTTTGAGGAGGGGAATCGGCCATGCGACTCTTGATCCCTTTAGCCGTCCTTAGTTTTATCTTCGCTTTTTCCGCCTCCCGTCCGATCGAAGCACCCACCGGTTTTGACAATAAAAGCAACGGCGTCGCCGACGACGCGACGCATGAGATGGATCAAATGAGATTCGAGGAAGTCGAGATCATGAGCGACGGCCTCGGGCCGCTCTATAACGCGCAGTCCTGCCGCGAATGCCACCAGAGTCCGGTTTCAGGGGCTGCCTCCCAGATCGCGGAATTACGCGTTGGCCATCAGGGTTCAGACGGCCACTTCCGCAGTCCGGAAATCCCGATCGCTCACGGATCTGAAGTGATTTCGGGGCGGTCTCTGGTGAATGATCGCGCTATTTGTCCCAACGGGGCTTTTCCTGACAGTGAGATTCAAGAGCGAGTTCCAGAGACCGAAACCATCCGTACGTTTCGCCTTTCTTTAAGTCTGTTGGGAGATGGGTTCGTCGAGGCGGTTGCCGATCAAACCCTTATCGATCTCGCCGAGCGTCAATGCAAATCTTCTCATCGGAGAATCTGCGGACAGGTTCTCGAGGTTCCTATCGTAGAAGCGCCGGGACAGATGAGCGTAGGCAGGTTCGGTTGGAAAGACCAGCACGCGAGCCTGCTATCGTTCGCCGGCGACGCTTACCTCAATGAGATGGGAATAACAAACCGCCTGCAACCGGATGAGGTAACCAGGATTTGCAACGCTACCTCGGAGCCGAACGACAAATCAGGGCCGGACGGCCTCTCCGACATCGATCACTTCGCCCGGTTTGTTCGAGCCACGAAAGCGCCTGCGCGTGATTTCCAGCTTGCGAGCAGCGCGGTTGCACGGAAGGGCGAAGGTCTGTTCGACAAGATCGGTTGCGCGACCTGCCACGTCGAAACCTTGACCACTGCTTCCGCTGGAACGAAGATTAACGGCGGAACGTTCACGATTCCAGCCGCCCTTGGGTCAATCACATTTCATCCGTATGGGGATTACTTGATGCATGACGTCGGCACGGGCGACGGAATCCTGCAGGCGATCCGGGAGCACTATGGGAACAGAGTCTTTCAGACGATGTCGGGATATCTCTCGAAGCAGGACTTCGAGAGCAGTCGGAACAAAATACGTACCGCCCCGTTATGGGGAGTGCGCTTGCGTCCGCGATTGATGCATGATGGCGCATCCCTGACGCTTCGCGACGCGATCCTGAGGCATCGCGGCGAGGCAAGCCACGTAAGTCAGAAATTTGAAAAACTGAATGGGGAGGACCAGAAGGCCGTCATCGAATTCTTGACGTCTTTATAGCTTTCGAACGGCTGCGGCTCGTCGAAACAATCTTCTGAGAAGAATTAACGCAATGAATGTCCCAGCACTTTTGCCAGTCGGTCCCTCAGCGTTCACCTCTTACTTCCAGGCAGAATTCAATTCCCAGATGGTCAGCGAGACGATTCTCCCGCCGGTCCCATGGGAGTAGAGTTCGAGGCCGTCGCTGCCCGGCGGAGGATATATGCGCTCGGAGAGAACGCGTTCGCCGTCATTGGCAAACACTTCCACACTTGAGCGATCCACGAACACGTGCAGCTTGAGGCTCGCATTCGGCTCCAGTCTGGCGGTGTGGCGGCCGGGGAAATCTTTGCTGAAGCCAACTTCGCCCGAGTGCGTGCGATCAACGTAAACCTCGTGGCGAAAGGCGTCGAACCCAACCAGGGTCTCGGCGTCCTCACTTTTTCGCAACCGAAAACCAATGTCTTCCGCTTGCCCAGGGCTAAGCTCAGCTTCGAACTCGTAAACTTCCGCTGTCATACCGTTCGCGCGAAGTGTGCGGTTCGCTTCCTCAACGCTGACATTTACGATGCTGAGCTTCTTGCTTCGCAGTCCTTCAAGCTGCTGAACCGGCCGCTGCACCAGGCGTAGGCCGTCAGCATAGCGGCGCAGTATCAACGTGCGCGGAATGGATTGCGCTCCCCGCCAGAGTACCGTCGGCTCCGTATTCGCATACTGCCAGTTGCTCAACCAGCCGATCCAAACCCGCCCGCCGGCTGCCGGCGCGTCATTCCACGTGTTCGTGGCATAGAAGTCCTTGCCCCAATCGGCCCACAGCGGCGGCGCGTCGGGACCTTCACTGGTGAAGGTCGCGCCGTCAAAGCTGCCGATCAGGTAGCGAACTCCAGTCCCGCCGGCCGGCGCGCCGGGATTGCGATTGATGATCAGCACCCACTTCTTTTCCTTGGTCCCCTCGACCGGCAATTCGATCAGGTCGGGACACTCCCACTGTCCTGCAGCGTCACCCGCCGGACCGAAGGTCGAGCGTTGAGTCCATTTCTTGAGATCGGGCGAGTCCAGAATCACGAGGGTTCTTTCATCGGCCAGCACGGCAACCATCACCCACTTATGTTGCGGCGCGTACCAGAAAACATTTGGATCGCGAAAGTCCGGTGCATCCAGGTCGGCCACCGGATTTCCCGGGTAATTCGTCCAGCTTCGGCCGCGGTCGTTGCTGAAGGCAATGTGCTGCTTTTGTCGGTCCTTGGAAGCCGCGGTGTAGATCGCGATCAGGCATGAACGATCTTGCGGATCGGGATTCCGGCACAGGCCGCTGCTATTGTTCCAGTCAACCACCGCGCTTCCCGAGTAAATCATGTATTGGCCGGGTTCCTCCTGCAGCGCCACCGGAAGATTCTGCCAGTGCACCAGATCGGTGCTGACGGCATGTCCCCAACTCATGTGTCCCCACACGTTGCCATCCGGGTTGTACTGGTAGAACAGGTGATACTCGCCTTTGTAAAAGACGGTGCCGTTCGGGTCATTCATGAAATTGTTGGGCGGGGTGAAGTGGTACTGCGGCCGCCAGGGTTGATCGTACGATTCCTGTGCGATTAAATGCGGCGCGAGTGTGAGTGCCGCGATCAATCCTAACCAAACCGGTAATAGGTTCTTCGTCATAGTCGTTTGCAACATTGCTCTTAATGGAGGACGGGCGTCCCCGCCCGTCGGGCACCGGCCGTGCAAAGACGGGCGGGGACGCCCGTCCTCCACTAGCAGAGCTTCGCTCCGCGGGACAGCCGAGGGCGGCTGTCCCCACGCGGCCTGTGGCAGCCATCCTCAGTGCGTGAACGAAATATTCAGCCCTGTAGTCAGCAGAATGTCATTCTGTTTGCTTCCTGCCGGCGGATTGGTCACGTAGATATCTCCAAACGCGTTTTGCCATCCCAGCCATTTGCTGAGTTTGGTCACCGTGCCCAAATTGAAGGTCGCGCGGTACTCGCCCGCGTCATTCAGGTTGGGAAAGAAATATAGCTTTTGAACAATCACAGTACTTGCCCCCACCTTATGGCTGAGTTCCTCGCCTGCGGATGCGGCAGCAAAACTGCGGACCGGGAGTAAGGTGTAACTCTCACGGGTGTAGTTAACTCCGCCCAGCAGGTCCAGCGTCGTCCGATCGTTCTTGATCGCGTGAAATCCCAGGCCGCCGCCAAAAACGGAGCGAAGATCCAGGGTCTGCAACGCGTCCGTCTGAAAGTCAGTGGTTACGTAAGCGAAGAGCCTGGGAGTCAAATCGTGATCGTAGCGAATGCCGCCCTGCACCGCGTTGGCGGTGGTTGAAGGAATCGCGCCCGGAGCGTTATTGGCTGCATAGACGCTGTTGGTGTAAAGGCTGATTTGATCGTGCAGGGTGGTGCGTGCGGCAGTGAAGGCCAGAGCCAGGTTCGTGGCCTGGCTGTTGCCGCGGGTAAGTGCGAACCCTACATTCGCGCCGCCCTTCCAGCCTTCCAGAAGACCGGGATGCAACGATTTTTCATACGCGGCCTGCTCGCTTTCCCCGAACAGCTTCGTTACGTCCGCCTTGGGCTCGCTGACCGTTCCAGCGGCGGTAGTCGCCACTACCAGGTTGCCGTCCGACGTGGTCACGGTCCCGACCACCGTCTTGCCATCGTTCAAGCTCACATGCAAAGGCTGGGTTGAAGTGATTTCCTGGATGGCTGACCAGTCCACCGTAACTTCCCCGGTAAATTCAGTCTTGATCAGTAACGCTTTGTCATCCGACTTTTCGATGGTTCCGGTTAAACGGTCGCCGTTCTTCAATACGAGCTGGTCGGCGAACAGAAAAGCGGGGCATAGAAGGGCAAAAAGGAGCGTCGATGCTTGCAGTTTGGACACGTCTTCCTCCGAATCAACTACGGTAATGGGGTTAATTTATGGCTGGCACAAGGCCTGGCTGAATGCGATGGCAAAAAGACGGCTGAAAAAACATGAGGACATCAACAGAGGAGAACTCCTGACTACGTGAGCTGCTCATCCCTGCTCAGAAGCGGTAACCTCTGAGTGTCAGACACCGGAAGAATTATATGAGAGGGCAACGGCTGGGCGCAAAAGAAGGAAGCGCCAACGGCAGGGAGAATGCCACGCGAATTGTGCGGCATTCCCGAAGTTACAAGCGGGTGCTAACCGTCAGCTGGGGCGAACGGAAGTGTCGGTCGGCGCGGCGGCCTTGACCTCAACGGTTGCCGGCGTCGAATGCTCCACGGCACCGTCCTTCATTCCATCTTTCAGGGCGCGAATGCCTTCGCCAATGCCCTTACCCAGTTCGGGAAGCTTCTTGGGACCGAACACCAGCAGAGCAATAGCAAAGATGACCAGCAGGTGCATCGGTTGAAACAGGCCTTCCAGCATAAAACTCCTCCGCTGCCTGCAGCTGGCAGCAAGCCCAACATTATCGAAACTGGACACCTACGTCAACTTGCCCGCTGGCCAGCCTGAAAGCGGCCGAAGGACAGTTACTTACGTGACCTACCCCGGCTCAACCGCTGGCTCTATGTTGCAGGTACAGCCGGTACTGAAAACCCGGCGGGGAGTCGGATGCGCCGTCAGATCCTTTTATTTCTTCTGCTTAGCATCTTCGCGGCCGGTGCTTCGGCGCAAACGGATGACTCCGCGGCAATCAGCTGCACGCAATTTGTTTCCTGGACGGCCAGCGGCCTGTCGAGCCAGAGACTGGCGCGCCTCGCCCATCAGCGCGGCCTCGCCTTTACCCTCGATTCCACCAACTCTCAATCGTTGCTAGCCGCGGGAGCGCAACCCTCCCTGGTCCAGCAATTGCGCGCAAGCGGTTTGCGGCCGAGCGGTTCCAATCAGTCGAAGTTGGATTCAGCCGCATGTCCAGCTTCGCTGGTCCGTGCCGGAGAGCTGATTCGGCAGAAGAAGTATCAGGAAGCGCAGTCGATGCTGCAACCGCTGATAGCGTCCGATCCTGAAAACGCCGCCCTGAAGTTCGTCATGGGTTACGTCCACGAGCAGCAGGAAGACTGGGACGAAGCCTTTGATTCTTACCAGAATTCCCAACAGCTCATGCCGGGTCTCTCTGACGTGCATAGCCGGCTGGCTTACCTGCTCTATCGCTCCGACGATGTCGAGGGAGCGATTGCAGAAGCCCGTACCGCTTTAAGCATCGATTCTCGGAACGCCGACGCCTATCGCTTTCTTGGGCTTGGCCTGTATGCCAATGGTCGGTATCCGGCGGCGATCCATGCCTTTCAAGAGTCTCTCCTCCGCGAACCCAATAGCGCCGACGTGTACTACGATATGGGGATCACGCTTCGTGACCAGGGCAGCGTGGACTCGGCCGCCGCGGCATATCGCAAGGCCATCGCCCTGAATCCCAGGTTTTGGGAAGCCCACAACAATCTGGGAATGTTATTGCACGACCTCAAAAGTTTTGATGGAGCCATCGCCGAATACCTCGAAGCCAAGCGACTCGCGCCTGAGGAATCGGCGGTGCGAAATAACCTGGGCAACGCCTATTGCGACAAAAACGATTACGATGCCGCCATCGCCGAGTTCCACGCCCTCTTTCGCATGGATTCCGGGTGGCAGAGCGGTCACACCTGCGTGGCTCGGGCCCTCATGTCCAGGCGCGACTATGATTCCGCCATCGTAGAACTGCGGTTGGCGGTCACGCAAAATCCCAACAGCCCGGACGAGCATCGCTACCTCGGACAAGCTCTTCTGCTGGTGAATCAGAAGCCCGAAGCCCTCCGGGAGCTGCGAGTGGCAGTGCAACTCGATCCGGACTCTCCGCTGGCCCATCACTACCTGGCAACCGCGCTCTTCAGCGAAGACAATTTCCAGGCAGCCGAAACCGAGTTTCGCCAGGCCGTCCGACTGCAACCGACCGCGAATAATCACTACTACCTGGCCGCCTGCCTGATGAGCCTGGGCCGCTACGATGCCGCTCTCGAAGAGTTGGATACAGCGGCTCGTCTGGAACCCGCCCAGGACCTCTATCGCACCCGCAAACGGGAGCTCCTGAAGCTGATGCAGGCCTCAAACGTCCGCTAATCAGACGCCGTATATACCAGAATGGGAATTGGCCGGGGCGAAAGTCTCGCGGGGGCAACTCTCCGAGACTCCCGCACGAGAGGGCAATAGGGTACATGAACTGTCGTGCGTCGGAGAAGCGCGCCCCCAGACCTAAAATGTCTTTGGATTTAACGCGAGGGATTTGACACAGAAGACCACTCTCGCCCCGGAGCCATTCGATGAATACCGCCACACCTGCACCGACGGTTGCCAGTCCGATTCCGTCCGACATTCTTCCCAGTGAAACCGGTTTTCATCGCGCCACGCCTTCGATGGAAAGTCTTCCCGCTGCGCTCGGCCCCAGGCGTATCGGATATGGTCTCCCCTGCGTGAAGTGCAAGACCTATTACGCTGCCGATCTTTCGATGTGTCCGGTGTGCAAGACAGAAGAACGGGTTTCGCCTGTTCTGGAGGCCTCCGCCGGTTCGGGCGTGAATGTTCCGGAAACCGCCCTGCCTGCGCCCGACGATGCCGCTCTGGAGCAAGAACGCGAGCGTTTCCTGCGCGAGTTCAAGTTGCAGGTTTACGCCAACTCCCAGATCGATTCAGCCGACATTGATTCAGAGCACATGGCCCCGGCCGCAGGACTATGCTGCACCGTCGAGGCACATCATGAGGATGCGTTTGCACCCGCCGCGGTGTGTCAGAAGTGTTATGAGCGGTTGCAGCAGCGCGTAGACCTGCTCGAGGCGTCCTTGCACATGGATCTCGTCGAAGCCACCAGGGTGATCTACGAGGCAGTCTGGGGCGATCCCTCAGACCCCAGCAAGACTTATCACAATGCGGCTCGCGCCATTCTTGGCGAACTGCGCAAGCGCGCCGGAATTCCAGTAGTTTTAGGCTCGCATCAATCCCTGGCGCACTAACCGCCTTTATTCAGGCTCACCCATCACCTGCCGGCGCACAACCGGTAGGCTTCGCCATCCGCCACAAACTGGGAACCGAGAACAATAAACTGACAACTGATGACTCAAATACTATTTTCTTTCCGCGCCTGCTGCAGCAAACCGTAAAGTCCCGAACGCAGACGGTACATGGAAATTTGGTGTCGCAGTCCCGGTAGGCCGCCACGCCATGTAGGCTCGCGGCTCGCCCTCAACCCGATAAAAGTTCGCCCGCCAAACCTCGTTGGGATTGTGACATTCCGTCAGAGAATGCATGGGAATCGCTAGCTCCGCCGCCCAGAGGTGAGTTTTCTCGTCTTGAAATACGGACCGGGTCATCCCGCTTTTTAAATCTGCACGGCCACCGGGAAAAATATCCAGGTCGATCCACATTCCGTTGGGACTCACTTCAAACTCCCGGTAGTATCGCGCCCGCGTGGGGTCAGGCTGAAGAAATGCCTCGGCCACGTCGCGGTCCCACAGGTAGTCGCGGCGCCCGGTACTATCGGCGTCGTCGAAAACGTGGATATCCCTGTATCGGCATTCAAATCTCAAATATAGAGTTTGTGGCGACCACAGCACCCGCACCCTGGTTTCCCTCTGCGGGTCAGGATTCTTGCCCTGCCAGTCGGAGCAAAACACGATCGGCTGGGCGTCCTGCCACTGGTGCGCTGGATGTTGAGCGTCGAGAGCGAATTCGCTCGCCACGTAAGGCGCCACAATCCCGGATGATGTATCACAGTTCGATGACAGGGAGATCTCGCTCATAGCGACAACGGCTAGTATAGAGTTCGCCCCGAAATAGCCACAACGCGAAACTGGTTTGACCGCAAGATCTGGATAGCTCACGCTGGAAGCTATGGTTAGGCTTGGGTCATGATGACAGGCAATGCGATACTCAACCGCACAGACGCAAGCGACATGACGTTCGCTCCCTACGATCGAAGCGCCGGCAACCGGGCCGGAGACAATCAGTGGCAGTCGGTTCTGGCTCGCGACGCCAATCAGGACGGCAACTTCGTCTTCGCTGTTTCCTCAACCGGGATTTACTGCCGCCCCTCGTGTCCCTCGCGGCGTCCCCGGCGGGAGAACGTCACTTTCTTTCGGGGAGCGGATGAAGCCGAAAAAGCCGGATACCGCGCCTGCCTGCGTTGCCGCCCCAAAGGCGTCGGCGGCAACAGGCAAGCGGAAATGGTGAAAGCCGTCTGCCGCTACATCGAACGCCACCTGGACGAGCCTTTGACCTTACGCATTCTGGGAACGGAATTCCGCCAGAGCCCCTTCCACCTGCAACGGTCTTTCAAAGCCGTTCTAGGAATTTCGCCGCGAGCCTATGCCGACTCCTGCCGCATGAATCAGCTCAAACGCAATCTGCAGGCGGGCCACTCGGTCACCCGGGCGATGTATGACGCGGGATACAGTTCAAGCAGCCGGCTCTACGAGCGCACGGCATCGCAACTGGGTATGACCCCGGATAAATATCGTCGCGGCGCGATCGCGACGCCCATTCGTTATACCTGCACGGACTCTCCACTGGGGCGCATGCTGATCGCCGCCACGGAAAAAGGAATCTGCGCTATACAATTCGCAGACTCGGATGATGAACTCGAGCACGGTCTGCGGCGCGAGTTTCCATTCGCAATGCGCCGCCGCGACGACGCCACCCTGCGGACATGGAAAGATAACCTGCTGCGCCAGATGCGCGGTCAGAAGCTGCGTTTCTCCTTGCCGCTCGATATTCAGGCGACCGCCTTCCAGCGGCGAGTGTGGGCTCACTTGCAATCCATTCCGTTCGGCGAAACCCGCTCCTACGCCCAGGTCGCAAAAGCCATTCAACAGCCAACCGCTACTCGGGCCGTAGCCCGGGCCTGTGCCGCCAACCGCCTCGCCGTGGTCATTCCATGTCATCGCGTCGTCCGAAAGACTGGCGAGATGGGAGGCTATCGCTGGGGAGCAGAACGCAAGGTAGCCCTTTTACAGATAGAGCGCGAGAAGTGACTTCGCTGGAAAGTACTTCCTTTAGTTGTCAGAGAGACGGTGGCCTCGAGGATCTAGCGCGGATCGTCACGAACCCAAGCGAGACTAAGGATTGGCCCCGCGGTTTCTCACTCCATGCCCTGATAAACCCCACGAGCCGAACTCAACATCTGCAGCACCGCCTTCTTCTCCGCCTCCGTATTCCAATCAGTGTTCGATTTTGCGCCATCGATCAAGCGATCGATCCACGCTACAAAAAAAGCCGCGTCTTCCGTCGACTTGGGATGTGATCCCGCGACCGTTATATAAATCGGGCTGGTAGTCGCGTAAGGATACATATCGAGCACCGGATGCTCCGCTTTCTCGCTCCAGGCCCGGAGCACGCACCATCCACTGCGTGAGATTGGAATTGTGTCTTCCACATCAGCGGCCTGCTTGTCCTGGTTCAGCTTCAGGTCGCGCACTACCTCGCCGTTGCAAACCACCTGCAGATGATCGACCGGTACAAACGATCGCAGCCATGCCGTAAATTTCACTTTGTTCTCGCCCGATGGCAGGGCGACTTCGTCCCCAGGCTGTTTACCTCCAAACGAGAATCCTAGCAGCGGCCCGTTGGTCGCGAAGGTGTGGCCATGCTTCAGAGAATCCAGCCAGACGGCGATATTCAACGGCCCTGCCGGAACATTCGCGTAAACGCGATTCAAGCCAACCGGTCCTCGCAGCGAAGCAAAGTTGGCCATCGCATCGGTGCCGGCCGCAGCGGGCAACCGGAATCCGCAGTTCAGCAGCCGGTACCAGATGCTGGCGGTGGATTTGTGCTCCGCAAACCCGAGTACTTCGATGTAGTCCACCTTGCCCAGCGCCAGATCCACCGGCAGTTCATGCGTCAGAGATGCGTCTTTTGCAGGATCGGGGACTGAATCATAGGGATGCACATATCCCACCACCGCATGCTGTTCATGAGCCATGTCCGCGACCATCGCGTTTGCGGGAAATAGGCTGGCCGCCGCCGTCCTGGGATATGCGGCATAGCCAGGCAGAAGAAAATGGCGGCTGAGATTGAGCAAGCCGAGATGTCCCCAATAGCTGGTATGAAATTCCTGGCCGTGCAACAAGAGAGTCGTGGACGAGGAAGCCGGGTCGGGCAGGGTGCTGAAATACGCGATGTCAGGAACCCGCTGCTCTTTATTGACCACCAGGTCTTCGACAATTTGCAGATTCTCAGCCCCCGCCTGCAGAACCAGATGCCCGGGCGTGTTGCGGTACTCGCCTCCATAATTCATGTGCACGTGCACGTCGCCGCTGGCCCAACGCGTGCCTGGGCAGGAACCATGTAGGGACAGCCGCCCCCGGCCGTCCGGCGGAGCGAAGCTCCGCGACTGTGGTCGCGCAGCCGACGCCGTTGAGCCTTGCTCACTCGAACAGCCGGAGGCCTCCCTGGGCAGGCTGAGCGGCTGCAGGTGAATCGTCAAACTGGATTTCTGTCCGGCAGAGATGTTTACCGCGTGCCGCTCGAATCGGTATTCGAAGCCTTTCATTACCTCGACTTCGACTTTTCCCGCCGGCAGAGTCATCTCCGAAGTGCCCGATGTGTGGAAGTAGTGCGCCTCGAAAGGCCGCTCGGAGCGCACAAAGTTGTCATCGGCATTCATCCACGCGTCATTGGGAGCATAAGCGCGCCCGTCTTCGCCCGCGATGAATACCCGAGCCGGCACCGGACGCCCGGCCGGGTCCAGCACGGCAAGGCGCAACTGGCCTTGCGGCTTCAGATAATGCTTCTCCCGGGCAACGATTTGAGTCTGCCGGCCGCCGGGGACCTCGACCATCCACAGAGAGGTATTGCCGCCGCGATTCGAAACGAATGCGATCAGCTTCCCGTCCGGCGACCAGCGGGGCGCCACGTTGTCGAAATCACCGTAAGAAAGCGGAAAGGCATCCCCGCCCGCCGAGGGCAGCAACCAAAGTTGATGCCACTGTTGCCCCAGGTAGGACGCGTAAACAATCCGTTTGCCGTCCGGCGAAAAATCGGGCCGCGCTTTCCATGCCGTCTCTTCATAATGAATTTCGCGTGCCTCGGCGCCCGCCTCCGCTTTCATCCGCCAGAACCCGCCGGTGCCGTAGATGTGGCCGCGATTCGAAACAAAAAGAATTTCTTTTCCGTCCGGCGACCACGCGGGACTGATCTCATGATCGAATTGGCTGTAGTAATAGCGGGGAAGACTGCTGCGATTCTCGCCGGTCAGGCGCTGGACGTCTTTCAATTCGCCGTCCTCGAATTGACCCGTGAAAATATGAAAGCGCCCGTTGAACGAAGTGGAAACGAATGCAATCCGCCTGCCGTCGGGAGAGAAGCGAGGCTCCAGATTGACGGCTCCCGCATGGGTCAGCTGCCTTGTTTGTCGCGTCTCCAGGTTCAGGGCCCACAGTTCGAGCGCATCCCGTGCATAAGACGTGTACACCACCCAGCGACCATCGGCTGAGCAATCGGGCTGGTAGTCATAGCCGGGCCCGGCGGTCAACTGGTCCGCAGCAGCGGAATCGATTTTTTGCCGCCACAGGGATCCCGCCATGGAATAAACCACGCTGCGGGAATCCGGAGCCCACGCCACTGCGCTCGGCCCTGTGGTCAGTTGCGGCAAGTACATCTCGCGAAAGTAGTATGGGTGCGGCTCGTCGATCTGCTTCAGGACGGCTTCGCGCTGGGCCCACGCCGGGGAAAAAAAGGGCTGCGAGATGACAGGCAGTGCGACGAGCAAAAGAAGCAGACGAATGCGTTTTTGCATACAGGCTGATAGGGAACGCGCGTAGCCTAGCAGCTCCCCGATGTTTTAGACAAGAATCACGGCGCAGGTCTTTCTCTCGCCGGGCGTTCGCGCACCAGCAACCAGTTCACCAGTGCGACCAGAGCGGTCGCGATCAAGATCAACGATCCGCCAAGGTTCACGCCGGCGATCAACACCGCGCAAATCCCGGTACCCACGATCGCGAATACGATTCCTCCGGGCAGGCGAAACATTGCGGCTCCCGGTTGCTTGCGCCGGAATACCGGCAGGGCGGCACAAACCAGTCCGTAATAAAGCAGACGCGCTACCGCGGAAAGTGTCGCATTCCACGTGAAACTACCGAACAACGCCAGCAGCCAGCTCAGCAGGGCAAATGCCAGAATCGAAACGTAAGGAGTGCGAAAGCGCGGATGGATCGCGGCAAAGATGGAAGGGAAGTCGCCATTCTCCGCCAGCGCAAAAGTAATTCGCGGCACACCCAGCATGTTCGCGCTGAGATAACCATAAACTGAGATCAGAGCGCCCACCGAAACGAAAGCCGCGCCGCGACCTCCGAAGACGAGCTGCGCTACATCCGCCAACGGCCGTTCGCTATGGCCGGGGTCCGGCAGAATTCCCACCACTACCCACTGGATGACCGAGTACAACAAAATGCATGTAATCAGTGCGGTGAATAATGCGAACGCCGCGTCACGCCGGGGATTTTTCGCCTCACTCAGGGGAGTGAGCGCGGTTTCGAAGCCACCGTAGGCAAATACCAGCAGCAGGCAGGCCTTCAGCCACGCTCCGCTTCCCACCGCTTCCGGTAACAATGTCGCCGTTCGGTGGCCCGAGAGCATATAAACCGCGCCGGCAATTGCCACTAGAAACAGCGGCACCAGCTTCGCCGCAGTAAACAGGTTGCTCACTCGCGTGCTGGCCTGGACCCCGCGATAGTTGATCAGGGTCAAAACGCCATAAAGAAAAGTCAGTATGAGAAAGCGCGGCAGCGGCTCTTTGGCATGCGGCCAAAATTCGCCGCTGTAGATGACAAAAAGATTAGCGGTGGCCGCCGGCGCAGCCAATCGCACCAGCCAAAGCATCCATCCCGTCTCGATTCCGACCAGGCGGCCGAAGGCTGCACGGCAGTAGAGATAAGGACCGCCTGCCTGCGAAAATTGCGAGGCCACTTCAGCAAAGCAGGCCATGATGATACCCGCCGCCACGCCCGCCAGCAGCACGGCCCACGGGCTGGCGCGGCCAATCAGCCTGGCCACGTCAGCCGGCAAGGCGAAAATTCCGCTTCCAATGATGGAGTTGACCACAAGAGCGGCAAGGCTCCATCGTCCAATCACGCGAAGCAAGCCGGATTGTTCGTCGCCGGGCAAGACGTGGTTGTAACACAGCTTTCAGCCGTCAGCGATTAGCTTTCAGCCGAAAAAAGCCGGAGCACACTGCATGCACTGGAACTTGGTGAGGATTATCAGAAAGAAAAGAGAAGATCGGCGCCGGCTCACGCACGCACTCAGGCTGCGTCGTTTTCGATCTTGATGCGCAAGGATTTCAGGAATTTGAGATCCTGATCGCTGACCTTGAACTCGGGATTCGTGGTCAGGGTGGTTACCATCGAGGTCTTGTCATCGGACTTCTCGCCCGGCTTGCTCACGCCGATGGTCGCTTCCAGCACCAGAAAAATATCGTACCCGCTCTCTTTGATCTTGGAAACCACTTCGGCAATCTGTTCGCTGTCCGCAAGCGACTCGTTGATCGCCTCGCCCAGTTCCTTCATCAACTGCTTCAGTTGCTGGTCCACGTGGCCCCCTGTAGAGCGGTACTCGATTACTTAGATGCCGGATCGAGTTAGGCAGCTTCGCGACGCCACCGTCGCATCGCCATTGTAAACCCGAACACTGTTAAAATCGACGCTGATGGTGAATGTTTCAACTGTCCGCAAATTGAGTGTCATGGCCAGGATCGCCGCCCAGCACGCCGGGCGCACTCGCACCGTCGGCGCGATCATGAACGGCGCGCGCACCACCGCACTTCACTTCGGCCGCGTCCTGCATCAGTTATGGCTCGAGGTCACAGGCTTTGTTTTCCTGGCTTTAGCATTCATCGGCGCCGGGGCATTCTTTCGCGAATACGCACTCTACCGGGCCGGCCATACCACCGCAGGGCGAGTTGCGGTTGCAATTATTTTCACACTGAGTTTTGTATGGTTCGGCGCCAGCTCGTTCTGGAGAGTATGGAAAAGAAGCTAGTGCCTCACCATGCCGACCAGAATCGGCGAACTTCTTCGTGTACCTTTGTGTCCTTCGTGTTTATCGCTCTTCGTCATGGCCGATAAATTAAAAGCCGAGAGTCGATCTCCCGCCGATCCCGAAACCTCCTCCCATATTCCGATCCGTCCGCTGTACACGCCCGCCAATCTGGACGGCCGCGACCCGCAGCACGACATCGGATACCCTGGCGACGATCCCTTTACTCGCGGCGTGCAGGCCACAATGTATCGCGGCCGCCTGTGGACCATGCGCCAGTACGCCGGCATGGGCGATGCCGAGGAATCGAACAAACGGTACAAATATCTACTCGCGAATGGCACCACGGGTCTTTCGGTGGCCTTCGACCTGCCCACTCAGATCGGCCTCGATTCTGACCACTCGCTGGCTGCCGGAGAAGTCGGCAAAGTCGGTGTAGCCATCGACTCCATCGAAGATATGCAACGTCTCTTTGATGGCATCGACCTGACAAAGATCTCCACGTCGATGACCATCAACGCAACCGCGTCGATTCTGTTGGCGCTCTACGTTGCAGTCGCCGGCCGCCAGGGCGCCGACATTCGCAGTCTCTCGGGCACGGTACAGAACGATGTCCTGAAGGAATACATCTCCCGTGGCACTTACATCTTTCCGCCGGCGCAGGCGATGCGCATCGTCACCGATTTATTTGCCTGGACCAATCAGAATGTCCCCGAATGGAACACGATTTCCATCTCCGGCTATCACATGCGCGAAGCCGGATCCACCGCAGTTCAGGAAGTGGCTTTCACCCTGGCCAATGGCATCGCGTACGTGCAGGCTGCCGTCGACGCCGGCCTCGATGTGGACAAATTCGCGCCTCGCATCTCCTTCTTCTTTAACGCCCACAACAATTTTCTGGAGGAAGTCGCGAAGTTCCGCGCCGCGCGCCGCATGTGGGCCCGCATCATGCGCGACCAGTTCAAGGCCGCGAACCCGCGATCGTGGATGCTGCGCTTTCACACCCAGACCGCAGGTTCGACGCTGACCGCGCAACAACCCGAAAATAATATTGTCCGGACTGCATTGCAGGCGCTGGCGGCGGTCCTGGGCGGCACCCAGTCGCTTCATACCAACTCCTACGACGAAGCTCTCGCCTTGCCCACCGAGCAGGCCGCCCGCATCGCTCTCCGCACGCAGCAGATCGTTGCCTTCGAATCGGGCGTACCGCAAACCGTTGACCCGCTCGCCGGCTCCTACTACGTCGAATCCCTGACCAACGAAATTGAAACCTGTGCTGCGGAATATCTGGGAAAAATTGAAACTCTCGGCGGCATGATCAAAGCCCTGGAGCGTGGATACGTGCAGCAGGAAATACAGAACGCCGCTTACGAATACCAGCAGCAGGTCGATCGCGAAGAAGCCGTGGTGGTCGGAGTCAACCGTTTTGCGCTGAGCCAGGAAAAATCGATTCCAACCCAGCGCGTGGACGAATCGCTCGAGCGCAGGCAGGTCGGACGCCTGCGCGCCTTGCGCACTCGCCGCGATCCCGGCCCCTGGCAGGCTGCTCTTGCCGGGGTTGAAACGGCTGCCCGCTCCGGAGAAAACCTGATGCCGCGAATCCTGACGGCGGTCGAGGCCAACGCGACGGTAGGAGAGATTTCTGACGCGATGAGAAAAGTCTTCGGGGAGTACAAAGAAGCCGTCGTTATCTAAGCCCTGCCTCGGCCGCACCCGCGAGAACTGGC
The DNA here is from genome assembly GCA_963814725.1 of Terriglobia bacterium. Classification (GTDB taxonomy): domain Bacteria; phylum Acidobacteriota; class Terriglobia; order Terriglobales; family Acidobacteriaceae; genus JAIQFF01. The sequence goes on along the minus strand of CAWFDY010000005.1, from coordinate 20,313 downwards.
GGAGTTCGCGGGTGCGACGGGGCGAACCGCTACTTCATGCTCATGCCGGATAGGGGCATGTCCGAGTTAAAGATGTCGCACTGAGTCTTCCATGCTCCATTTGACTTCTTCAACACCAGCATCCACTTACCATGGTCCATATGTGACCCGTCTGCGCCGGTGAGCTCGTAAGTCCCCGTGCCGTAGCTTAGGTCCCCGCTGCTTTCGGCGGCGGTGACCGCAATCTTCGCCTTGGCGAATCCTTTGTCCTTGCCGGCCTTAAGTTGGGCCAGAATCGCGTCACCGCCATGAACCGTCTCCTGATTCGGCGGCATCCGGCAGCCATCGGCTGCGTACATAGCCACAATCGTCCCGAGGTCATTCGCGTTGTACGCTTTCTCCCAGGCGGCGGCGCGGCCGGCGATGTCTGACTTGTCAACGGCATGTGCCGGGACGGCGGCAAGCACTGCACCCAGCATTAAAAGCAATCCACAACCAACAAGATTCTTTGTGTGCATGTTTCCTCCCCTTCAAAAAGCAAGCGCATGCTAGAACAATGCATGAAAAAAGGCAAAAAGCGGGGATTTCGGTTCTTCGCGATCGAGAAGGGTGATCACAATGTGGAGGCACACAAGGTCGTCAGCCGATGGGCGATGGAAGCGCACCCCGAACCTGCGGAATGTTAGTCAGAAACCTTGTAGCCGCAAGCCTGGCGGCACGGCGGACAATAGTAAAGACCATCGCTGCACAAGCGAATATCAATTTGTCCCTGGCAGGAGCAGCAATATTTCTCGCAATCGCACTTGTCTTCAGTCAAGTCGCACTGCATGCAGCGATATTTAGTCTTGGTGGTAGTCGCCATAATCGAACTCTAGCGCGGCTCCGGTGAGCGGGAAAGGTTCCGTTGGTAACTGCTCTTTCGATGCCGGCACCCTACCGGACCCCTCATTTGAAGCCGCCGCCAATCGCGTGTTAGGGTAATAAGTCTCACCATCTCAGCAGCTCAGCCACTGCTTTTGATCGAGGTTGCATTGCCTTCAGTCGAGGCCGCCGTGCCCGCCATCCGCAAGACCGCGCTCAACCCGGTTCATCGCCAGATGGGCGCCAGGATGGTCGAATTCAACGGCTGGGAGATGCCTGTCGAGTACCCCTCCGTGGGCGGCATTATCGCGGAACACAACGCCGTGCGGACCGCGGTTGGCATCTTCGACGTCAGCCATATGGGCGACATCCGCCTGGTGGGGCCGCAGGCATTGGCCGCGGTTCAGCACATTTCCATGAACGACGCTGCCCGCCTTGCCATCGGCCAGGCGCAGTATTCGGCTCTTCTTTATCCAGAGGGGACGTTTGTTGACGACGTCATCGTCCATCGTCTGGCCGAGGACGAGTATCTGCTGGTGATCAACGCCGGCACCCGCGAGAAGGACTTCAACTGGGTGCGCGACCATAGCCGCCAGTTCAACTGCCAGGTCGAACATCTGTCCGACGACTTCACCCAGATAGCGATTCAGGGCCCCAGGGGCGTCAGCGTTTTGCAGAAGCTTACTGACCGAGACCTCTCGCAGGTAAAGTTCTATTGGGTGACTCGCGGAACGGTCTGCGGTCTCGCCCATACGCTGATCGCTCGCACCGGCTATACCGGGGAAGATGGATTCGAGATCTATATCCCCAGTGACGAATCAACCAGCGCGCGGGTGTGGAATGAAATCCTGCAGGCCGGCAAGGAATTCGGTATTCTTCCTTGCGGCCTGGGAGCCCGCAACACCCTCCGTCTTGAAGCCCGCTTGCCGCTCTACGGCCACGAAATATCTGACAAGATCAATGTTTGGGAGGCGGGGCTCGATCGTTTCTGCAAAATGGAGAAACCGGAATTCATTGGCCGGCCGGCTCTCGAAAAGGCACATGCAGAAGGCACAACCCGCGCATTGGTGGGACTGGAAATGATTGACCGGGGCATCGCCCGCGATGGTTACAGAGTTCTCGACCTCGGCGGCCGAGCGATCGGCTACGTCACCAGCGGCTCGCCAGCGCCCTTTCTGAAGAAAAATATCGCGCTGGCATACGTACCCGTTGAATTCGTCCCGCTGGGCACAGAAGTCAACGTAGAAATCCGCGGACAGGGGGTGAAGGCACAGGTGGTGCCCACGCCCTTCTATAAGAGACCAAAGCTGAGAACCGAGAACTAATAACAATAACTGAATTTAAGCACAAGAAAAAGGAAAGCTAAGACCCAGACGCCGAAAGCCAGGAGCCAGAAGCAAACATGCCTTTCCCAACCGACTACAAGTACACCAAAGAGCACGAGTGGATTAAAGCCGACGGCAAAAACGCCACCGTCGGCATCACCAGCTACGCGCAGGAGACGCTGGGCGACATTGTTTTCGTCGATCTGCCGAAGCCGGGCACTGAGGTCGCGGCCGGCAAGACTTTCGGCTCCGTGGAATCGGTAAAGGCGGTTTCCGATCTGTACGCGCCGGTTTCCGGCACGGTGACGGAAGTGAATGCGGAATTGGCAACGGCGCCCGAAAATATTAATAAGGACGCGCACCAGGCCTGGATGATCAAAATCACATTGAAAGACACGGCGGAATTGAATGCGCTGCTCTCGGCTGCAGACTATGAGAAATTTGTCGCTGAAGAAGGTGCTCACTGATTCATCCGAATCATGGAGACAGTGATTCATCGCATTTGCGGCTTATTGCGACTATGATTCGCTGCGGCAATTCAACAATCGAAATGGCATCGAGACACATCTAACTGATTTCTATGCGTTACCTGCCTAAATCTCCGGCTGACCGAAAGGCCATGCTCCAGGCCATCGGCGCCCGGTCAATCGACGATTTGTTCTCCCCCATCCCCGCGGAATACCGCCTGGGACGGGAGCTGAAAGTGCCGCGCCAGCTGGCGGAATCCGAGATCGTGGACTGGTTTCGCGAGCGTTCCCGGGAAAACGGAGACGGATATGCCAGCTTTCTTGGCGCCGGCGCTTATTCGCATTACCGGCCGGTCATCATTGATTCCCTAATCTCGCGGGGCGAGTTTCTCACCGCCTACACTCCCTACCAGGCGGAGATCTCGCAGGGTACGCTGCAGGCAATCTTCGAATTTCAATCCATGATCTGTGAACTCACAGGCATGGAAGTCGCCAACGCTTCGATGTACGACGGCTCAACCGCCGCAGCCGAAGCCGTCATGATGGCGGTTCGCCTCACCGGCCGGCGCAGCGTGATCATCGCGCGCAGCGTGCATCCTGAATATCGCGAAGTGCTGACCACTTACGCTCATCATCAGAATTTGCCGCTATCCACTTCCTCGTTTAAAGCCGATGGCCGGCTCGATCTGGAGGAACTGGAAAAATCCATTACCTCCGATACGGCCTGTGTTCTGATTCAATCGCCGAATTTCTTCGGAACCATCGAGGATGCCGATGCGGTTGCCGGCATCGCCCACAAGAAAGGCGCGATGCTGGTGGTATCGATCGCTGAAGCCGTTTCACTGGGAATCGTCGAGCCTCCACGACAGGCCGATGTGATCGCCATGGAAGCGCAATCGTTTGGCGTGCCTCTCGGTTTTGGCGGTCCCTACTGCGGTGTGATCGCCACCCGCGAACAGTTCGTCCGGCAGATGCCGGGACGTCTCGCCGGCCAGACCACCGATCGCAACGGCAAGCGCGGCTTCGTTCTGACTCTCGCCACTCGCGAGCAGCACATACGGCGGGAAAAGGCGACGTCCAATATCTGCACCAACCAGGCCCTGGTGGCCCTGATGGTCAACATATTCATGACCGTCTATGGCAAGGTCGGACTGAAGGAACTCGCGAAACAGAATCTGGCCAAAGCAGCTTACGCCGCCGGCCAATTCAGCAAGCACGCTACGCTCTTGTTCCCCGGTTCGCCGCGTTTCAACGAATTCGTGGTGCAGACCAGTGAGGATCCCTACGCCATCAACAGCCGCCTGCTGGGACACAAGATTATCGGCGGCCTTCCGCTGAAGAAGTTCTATCCCGAGCTGGGGAATGCCTCTCTGTGGTGCTGTACCGAGCTCACCACCCGCAGCGCGATTGATACCGCGGTTGGGCTGGCCGCCGAAAGCGAACATTCGGAAAAGGCTGCCAAAGAAGAATTGGACCCCCAGGGGGTGGCGCGTTGAAACACGCGACTCGCAAAGCCACCCGGCATGTCAATCAGAACGAAGGCCTTATCTTCGAGAAGTCGTCGTCAGGAAAAGCTGCGTGGAAACTTCCTCCGCTGGATGTTCCCGAGGTCGATACCGCAGCCCTGCTCGGCTCGTCGGAGCGAAACGACCTGGGCCACATGCCCGAAGTCAGCGAGATAGAAATCATCCGCCACTTCACCCGGCTTTCTACCTGGAACTACGCCATCGATCTGGGCATGTATCCGCTGGGCTCCTGCACCATGAAATACAACCCGCGCGTGAATGAACTCGTAGTCCGTCTTGAAGGTCTGGCCAATGGACATCCATACCAGCCCGAGCGGATCTCGCAGGGCGCGCTGCGCATCATCAAGTCTTTGAGCGAATGCCTGCTTGAAATTACCGGCATGGACGCCATCACGCTGCAGCCCGCCGCCGGAGCGCACGGCGAACTGACCGGACTGCTGATGGTCCGCGCCTATCACGAGTCAAAGGGCGAACCGCGCAGGAAGATCCTGATTCCCGATTCCGCTCACGGCACCAATCCGGCGACTGCCGCCATGGTCGGATATTCCGTGGAGAATTTGAAATCAAACTCCCAGGGCATGGTCGATGTAGCCGCACTCACATCGCAGATGAACCAGGATGTCGCAGCCCTCATGCTCACCAATCCCAATACGCTGGGAGTCTTCGAGCAGGAAATACACAAAATCGCCGAGATCATGCACGCCAAAGGCGGTCTGCTTTACATGGACGGCGCCAACATGAATGCCCTGGTGGGAAAAGTTCGTCCCGGCGACTTCGGCGTCGATGTCATGCATCTGAATCTGCACAAGACTTTCTCCACTCCGCATGGCGGCGGAGGCCCCGGCTCAGGTCCTGTCGCGGTAAAACAGAAACTTGAACCGTTCCTGCCCACGCCCGTTCCCGTGACCAAGCCCGACGGCACTTTGGGCTTCGAATATAACCGGCCCCAGTCGGTCGGCCGGGTACGCGCGTTCTACGGCAATTTTGGAATGTTCGTCCGCGCCCTGGCCTACATTCTGGCCAACGGTCCTGACGGCCTGCGCCAGACCACCGAAGATGCTGTCCTTAATGCCAACTACATTCGCAAAGGTCTGGAAGGCGCGTACGATCTCCCGTATTCAACGCCCAGCATGCACGAAGTCGTCTTCAGCGATACCCGTCAAGCCAAAAAAGGCGTCAAGACCATGGACATCGCCAAGCGCCTGATCGATTACGGCTTCCATCCTTACACCACCGCGTTCCCGCTGATCGTGCCTGGCGCCTTGATGATTGAACCGACCGAAAGCGAACCCAAAGAAGAGCTGGATCTGTTTGTCGAGGCCATGAAATCCATCGCCGAAGAAGTCGAAGAAGATCCCCAAACCGTTCTCACCGCTCCGCACTCCACCCGCGTCTCCCGTCTGGACGAAACCGCCGCAGCCCGCAAGCCCGTTCTCAGGTGGAAACCAGGGGCTTAGCCTAGAAAGCTTGCAACATTCGCCCCTGGATCGGGTTCCGTGACGGAGTCACATAATCAAAGAGGTGCGCCGCGACGAACCCCTCTGTGTCCTCCCCGTCCCCTGTGGTTAAATTCTTCTGTTGCCAATCCCTGAAAAGCCGCCGGGACTGTTCTCCTCGCCCGAAAAGCGAACCGCCATTCTCTGCCTCCTCTTGGTAGTGGCGACGCTGGCGCTCTACAACCCAGTCAACCGGCATCCCTTCGTCAACTACGACGACGACAAGTACGTCACTGAGAATCCCCACGTCCGCAACGGCTTTACCTGGGAAACGATCGTCTGGGCCTTCTCCTCGACCGACGCAGCCAACTGGCATCCCGTCACATGGCTTTCCCATAGCCTCGACTACCAACTCTTCCGCCAGAACCCCGCCGGACACCACCTCACCAGCCTGCTGATCCACGCCGCGAATGCCGTTCTTCTTTTTCTCTTCCTGATGTACTCCACCCGGCGCCCGGGCGCGAGCTGGTTTGTAGCAGCACTTTTCGCGCTCCACCCCATCAATGTCGAATCGGCAGCCTGGGTGGCGGAGCGCAAGAATGTCCTCTGCACGTTTTTCTTCTTCGCGGCCCTGATTGCCTATTGCTGGTATGCCAGGCGGCCAGACTGGCGCCGCTACCTGGCATTCACCAGCGTGTTTATCCTGGGCCTGATGTCGAAGCCGATGGTGATCACATTGCCATTCGTGCTTTTGTTGCTGGACTACTGGCCGCTCGGCAGAATTCAGGGATCCCCGCCAGTCACGCCGCGGATCTCGCCTGTGCCGCTATCGAAGTTGGTGATCGAGAAACTCCCGCTTTTCGCCCTTTCGCTCGCCAGTGCCGTGATCACAATGCAGGCCCAGAAGGCGGGCGGCGCCACGCGCTCGATCGAGCAATTCTCGCTCGCTGTTCGTCTCGAGAATGCGGTGGTCGCATACGCGGCTTATTTGTGGAAGATGATTTGGCCATCTCATCTGGCGCCACTTTATCCGCATCCGGGGAACGGCTTGGCAGCATGGCAAGTCGCCATCTCTGCGCTGGTGCTGCTCGCAGTCACGAGTATGGTGCTAAGGTTCCGCTACCGGGGCTATCTGGTGGTGGGCTGGCTGTGGTTCCTGGGGACTCTGGTGCCTGTTATTGGGCTGGTGCAAGTCGGCGAACAGGCGATGGCCGATCGCTATGCCTACATTCCCCTGGTCGGCATCTTCGTCATGATTGCATGGGGGGCTTCCGACCTTGCCGATGCGCTTAAGATCGGTGTTGCCGGACGCATGGTTCCAGCTGCCTGCATCCTGCTGGCAGTATCTTTTGCCACGCACCGGCAGTTGGAGTACTGGGTGAGCAGTTCTGATCTGTGGACTCACGCGATCGCCGTCACCGATCGAAATTTCGTCGCGCAGGACAATCTGGGGGGCGCCCTGCTGCTGCTCGGAAAACCCGATGAGGCCTATGCGCACTTTCAGGCAGCGTCGCAAATCAATCCGCGCGACCCCATGAGCCATCTGAACCTGGGCTCCTGGCTTCAGGAACATGGACAACTGCCCGAGGCCATGCAGCAATACGATCGCACCCTTCAGCTTACGTCCGACGCCGGCTTGCTTAGCGCAACCTACGCCAATCTCGGCGCCGCCTATCGCAAGCTGGGAGAAGACGAAAAAGCGCGCGACAGTTTCGATCAGGCACTGCGCCTGAATCCAAACCAGCCCAACGCCTATTTGGGGATTGGCCAGTTGCAGGAAAAACACAACCAGTGGGATGAGGCCATCAGCAACTATTCAAGATCCGTGGAGCTGCGCCCCACGGATTTGGGATTTCTGCTTCTAGGTCACGCGCTCGAAAGCGCCGGTCGCCGCCCGGAGGCGCTCGCCGCCTACCAGGCTGCCTTGAAACTCTCTCCGGGATTGCCGGAAGCGCAGCGCGCGGTGGATGGGCTCTCCATCAATCCCCGCTGACCTCCGCCACGACCGCGTTAACTGTGTATCTCTACTTTTTCTGGCTGATGTCCACCGTGGCTCGCGTCTTTTCCCAGTCCAGATGCATGGCGCATGTCGAACCGGTCTGATCGAAGCTGAGCATGAAATTTTCCACCGGCGACGGCAGCGCCGATACTCTCATGTCGACGCGAACGAAATCCTCACCGTCTCCCGGATAGGGGATGCCCCACTCCCCGGTCTTCTTGCTGATAATTAAAACCCATTTGTCGGCGTTGGGCACGGTGAAAATGGTATAGCTGCCGGCCGGAATATCCTTGCCGCCGATGTTCAGGTTCGTGTCGGTCACCAGGGTCGTGGCCTCATTCGCCCCGGTCCGCCAGACTTCGCCGTAAGGCACCAGGCCGCCAAAAATCTTGCGGCCCTTCATGCGCGGGCTGGAATAATCACTCTTGACCATCTTTCCATCGGTGAACTTGCATAGCGCCTGCACCGCCGGGCTGGGACGCTTGCTCGCATCCTGCGCACACGCAATAAGGGCAAAAACTGATAACAAGAAAATGACGGCTGCATTACGTATTTTCATAACTCTCTCCTTGAGCAACGGTTTTCGTAAACCAGGCTTTTAAACAGCAAGCCCGAAGCCGCATTCTATACTTTGACGGATCCTGCTGTGATTGGACACCGTGTGACCGCAATTATGCTCTCAGCAGAGCAACCGATACAATCGAACTATGCCGGTATTCGACGAGAAGCGCGAAGAACTGGAGCACCACGAAACCATGATGGGCATTCCTCGCGGAAGGCTGGCAGTCACCATGGACACAATTACCGACGCCATGGCGCTGGTCGGCCAGCACGGCGTGTACTGCCAGAGCCAACGCTCGCTCGGCAAGCCAGCGCTGGACATTCAATTAATAATGAAAGGCCTCACGGACGCGAAGGAGCTGATCCAGAGCGTCATGAAAGAGTTGGAAAAGCAGTCGCCAAAAAATGCCTAACGAGAGAGTGTGTGTGGCGGACACTCTTGTCCGCCGCTTTGACTTGGATTTTGGTTTGTTGCGAAGGCACCATTCGCTGGAATGCGTGGGACGCGTCACCATCGGGAGCCAGGAGTAAAATCGGCCGGACAGGAGTGTCCCGCCCCAGACCGCGTTCGAGAATGGCCTACCCCAGCGTGTACTTCCCCCGCTCGACTACCTTCTGCGCGATCTGCTGCGTCAATTCAATCGTGTTGAACGGTTCGTGCTTCCCCAGCCTCCGCAGAATCGCGAGTTGAGTGCGCAACATATCGCCCTCGGCGACCGCAGCGATCACCTTCTTAGCCGCCGATTCAATTTTGTCCATGGCTTGCGATAGATAAACCCGAGTCATCGCGACGGCAGTCGCCGCTGCCGCTTCGCCTTTTTGCTGGACCATCTTCGCCGAGCGCAGAACCGCTGACTCCATGGCATAAGTTTCGATGACCATGTCGGCGATGGCGCCCATCACTTCCTGCTGGTCCTGTATCGCCTGCATGTATTTCTGAGTCGCAGCTCCTGCGGCAAAAAGACCGAGCTTCTTCGCTTGCGTCACCAGTTTGCGTTCTTCCGCCAGCGGGCCCTCCAGTTCTTCGCTGGCGCTGGGCCCGGCCAGCACTTCATCCATCAGTTTCTTGATAGCCGGCATCAGCGGCAGTTGTCCCGACATGGCGCGTTTGAGCAGGAAGCCGGTGATGATGAGCCGGTTGATCTCATTTGTGCCTTCAAAAATGCGGTTGATGCGGGCGTCGCGGTAGGCCCGCTCCGCCGGATATTCCTCCACGAACCCGTAGCCGCCGTAAATCTGAACCGTTTCGTCCACCACGTAGTCGATCATCTCCGATCCCCAGACTTTGAGGATGGAGCATTCCACCGCGTACTCCTCGATCGCCTTGCGCGTTTCTTTGGCCGCATCCGCGCCGGCTTTGTCGACTTCGTTCAGCGCAACATCCATCATGCCGACCGTGCGATAGACCAGGGCTTCGCCGACATAAATCAACGTTGCCATGTTGGCCAGCTTTTCGCGGACCAGTCCGAAGTCGGCAATCACTTTGTTGAACGCCTTGCGTTGCTTTGCATAAGCGATTGCGTTCTCCAGCGACACCCGCGCTCCGCCCACACACATCGCGCCCAGCTTGAAGCGTCCCACGTTCAGGATGTTGAAAGCGATGACATGGCCCTTGCCGATTTCGCCCAGCAGATTCTCTACCGGCACCTGGCAGTCGTTCAGAATCAGCGGACAGGTCGAAGATCCACGGATGCCCATCTTGTGCTCTTCTGCGCCGATTGAGAATCCCGGAAAAGTCTTTTCCACCAGGAAGGCGCTGAACTTCTCGCCGTCCACTTTCGCGAAAACTGTAAACAGATCGGCGAAACCTGCGTTGGTGATCCACATCTTCTCACCGTTGAGGAGGTAGTGCTTGCCGTCGGACGAAAGCTGGGCGCGAGCCCGGCAGCTCAACGCGTCCGAGCCGGACGAAGCTTCCGACAAGGCATAAGCGCCAATGATTTCTCCCGCAGCCAGCCGCGGCAGATACTTTTTCTTCTGCTCCTCTGTACCGAAATAAACGATGGGCAGCGTGCCGATGCCGGTGTGTCCGCCCCAAGTGGTGGCAAAACCGGCGTACTTCGCGATGTGATCGGCGATCACGGCGGCGGTAACTTTGTCCATCTCGAGGCCGCCGTAGGCTTCAGGAATTTCGACTCCGCTCAGCCCAAGCTCCCCCGCCTTCTTCAGCAAATCACGCGTGATGGAGAAATCCTTGTGCTCCATCTTCTCGGCATTGGGCAGAATTTCTTTTACCGCGAACTCTTCCGCCGTCTGCCCGATGAGTTGATGCTGCTCGGTGAAATCCTCAGGAGTGAAGACCTCGTCAGGTTTACGTTCTTCGAGCAGGAAGCTGCCGCCGGAGATTTTGGTGCTGGGAATTGCAGTCGTTGTGGCCATGAGAACCTCAATTAAATCTAGTGACTCAGTTTCAGCAAATACCGGCCTTCGACGTCATCCCGAGAGGCGTAGCCTCGAAGGATCTCGCGAGTACCGTCACGAACGCCGGTTCGATTGGATATTCGCTCCACGCGAGATGCTTGGCAAGTTCAGCATGACGCCTTGTCTAACTCAAGTTCTCGAATATCCCCGCTGCGCCCATGCCCCCGCCCACGCACATGGTCACCATGCCGTAGCGCGCATTGCGCCGCTTCATCTCCCGAATGATGGTGGCCGTCAGCTTCGCTCCAGTGCATCCCAGCGGATGCCCAAGAGCAATCGCCCCGCCATTGGGATTCACGCGTTCTGGATCGAGCCCGCCTTCCTGGATCACTGCCAGCGACTGCGCCGCGAAGGCTTCGTTCAATTCGATCACGTCGATGTCAGCGAGCTTCAGTCCCGCCATCTTCAGAGCCTTGGGGATCGCGAACACCGGTCCCAGCCCCATCTCCTCGGGCTTGTACCCGGCGGTGGCAAACGAAACGTATCGCACCAGCGGCTTTAAGCCCAGCGCCTTGGCTCGCTCGGCGGACATCACGACTGCAGCGGCCGCCCCATCGGAAGTCTGCGAGGAGTTGCCCGCCGTCACAGTTCCGCTGGCATGAAAGACCGGTTTCAGAGCCAGCAAAGCTTCGAGCGACGTATCCGCCCGCGGCCCCTCATCCACTTTGAACACGATCTCCTGTCGCTTCGGCTTCGCTCCGTTCGCGGTAGTGAAGCTCACGTTCACCGGAACTGTTTCATCCGAAAATTTTCCCGCCTGGATCGCAGCCAGCGCCTTCTGATGGCTGCGCAGGGAAAACTCATCCGCCGCCTGCCGCGTAATGCCGAAGCGCTGCGCCAGTCGTTCCGCGGTCAGGCCCATGGTGAGATACGCGTCAGGATAATGATCGATCAGCCACGGATTTGGCGATATCTTGTGCCCGCCCATCGGAATCATGGACATCGATTCCGTTCCGCCCGCGACAATGATCTCCGCGCCGCCGCTCATGATGCGCTCCGCCGCCATGGCAATCGCCTGCAGGCCGGACGAGCAAAAGCGGTTGATGGTGATAGCCGAGACTTCAACCGGCAACCCGGCCCGCAAAGCGGCAATGCGGGCAACGTTCATCCCTTGTTCTGCCTCGGGCGTGGCGCAGCCGAAAATCACATCTTCAATTTCTTTCGGGTCCACTTGCGGCACGCGCTCAAGCGCGCCCTTGATGGCGGTGGCGGCCAATTCGTCGGGACGGGTAGCGCGCAGAGTGCCCTTGAAGGCGCGCCCCACGGGAGTACGAACGGAGGATACGATGACAACTTCTCTCATGGCAGCTTCCAACGGAAAGAACGCAAGCAACTACACACTGATATATTCGGTGATCGCCGCCGGCGCGGGGATCGGGTCCCCGTGTTCGCGCATGCCTTCGACATGGAATTCGATGGCCTCACGGATCAACTCTTTCACTTCGTCGAGCGTGGTCGCGGCAACTCCCAGGCCGGGAAGGTCGGGGACGTAGGCACCCCAGCTCGTGAGCGATTTTTCGTAAACAGCGAGGTGCTTCATTTGAGACCTGCCTGCTTGAGGATATTGTTCAACGTTCCGGGAGGAATGTCCACTGACGGATGGCCAGCCACGGTAACCCTCCCCGCTTGACCGGATGGCGAGATTGACGGTGGCTGCCTCTCGTCCGAGCCAGCCGCCATCCATCTTGTTCCAGCCTTTTGATAACGTCTCTGATTTTAATTCGCCGGCGCCTCAGTTCCGCAACGTCTTCCCCGTCTTCAGCGTGAACTGTATCCTCTCCTGCGTCTTCTTCTCGCCGCACAATGACTTAAACGCCTCGCGCTCCAGATCAAGAATGTACTGCTCGCTCACCATCGTTCCTGGTGTGACGTTTCCACCGCACAATACCTCCGCAACCTTGGTCGCGATTTTCACTTCGTGGTCCGAGATATATTCCCCCTGCCGCATGATGTGCACTCCCAGCCGCAGCGCCGCCAGAACATTTTCTCCCGGCGCGGGAATGTCGGTACGCGGCTGCGGCGGTTCGTATCCGGCGTGAACCAGTTCCAGGGCGCGCGCCTTGCCATCGGACAGCACGCGTTCGCGGTTCATCGTGATGTTGTCAGACTCATGCAGAAATCCAAGGCCGCGCGCCTCGTGCGCGGATGTCGAAACTTTGCCCATGGCGATGATCTCGAACGCTTTCTTCATGGCTTCCATGAGTTCAATCGACTCGCCGCGTCCGGGACGAATGCTCGCCGCGCTATCCACCGCCCGCAGCAGCATCTCCTTGCAGCCGCCACCGCCCGGCAGCAGCCCGACGCCAACTTCCACCAGTCCTGCATAGAGTTCAGCGTGAGGCTGCCGGGTCGCCGCGTGCAGTGTGATTTCGGTTCCACCGCCCAGGCACATCCCGAACGGCGCCACTACCACCGGCTTCGGCGAAAACTTGATCGCCTGCGTCATGCCCTGAAATTGCCGAATCGCGAGATCAACGTCGTCCCACTCTTCTTCCTGCACTGACATAAGCAGCAGCATCACGTTGGCGCCGACCGAGAAGTTATCGGCATCATTGGTGATCACGAAAGCGTCGAACCCATCGCCCGGACCATTTGGTTTCAGGGTTTGACTGATAAGCCCGACAATGTCTCCGCCCAGCGAGTTCATTTTGGAATGGAACTCGATGCAGCCAATGCCATCTCCCAGATCGACTAGAGAAGCTCCCGAATTTTTCTTAACCACTCCGTTGGATTTTTTCGCAACCTCAACCGACCACACGCCGGCTGGGATCTTGACGGCTTCGTACTTCGCAGTCCTCAGATCGAAGTATGCCCGGCCGGACGCGACCCGGGGATCGTCGAGATACCACGATTTTTTCCCCGCCGCCAGCAGTTGCTCAACATTCGCCGCGACCGCCTGCCCTTCCTTCTTCATGCGGGAGACGCTCGCCTCCACTCCCGCGGCATCCCATAGTTCGAAGGGACCAAGCTTCCAGTTGAACCCCAGCCTCATGGCGCGATCGATTTCGACAACGGAATCGGAAATTTCTGGAATCCGGTTGGCAGCGTAGTTCCAAAGATCCGACAGTAGCGGCCACAAAAACGCGCTTGCCTTATCGCCCTTCTGCGGATTGCCATCCAGGCCAAGCAACATCCGCAGCCGGGCTCCCGGATCCTCGATATTCTTCGCCATATCGAGAGCGGGAAACTTCGGTTTCGTGCGGGGACGATATGCAATCGTCTTCCAATCGAGAGCCAGGCGCTCATCCTTGCCTTCTCCGCGCTTATAAAAGCCGCCCTGGGTTTTATCTCCCAGCCACTTGCGTTGCAGCATCTGTTGGTAAAAATCAGGCAGCGCCGCCCCGTAGGGTTTCTTCTCGCCTGCCTGCTCCGGCATATTCCCCGCCACATGCCCCAGAATGTCCAGGCCTACCAGATCAATCGTCCGAAACGTCGCAGACTTCGGCCATCCCACCGCGTCTCCGGTAAGAGCGTCCACATCCTCGATGCTCAGATCCATCTGCTGCATCAATCGCATCACGTTCAGCACGGAAAAAGTTCCGATGCGGTTGGCGATAAAGTTTGGCGTGTCCTTGGCGACAACAATGCCTTTGCCAAAATTCACATCGCTGAATTGAGCCACCGCATCGAGAACGGCGCGCTCAGTCTCGGGCGTGGGAATAATTTCCAGGAGCCGCATATACCGCGGCGGATTGAAAAAGTGGGTGCCCAGCCACGACTTGCGGAAGTCTTCGGAAAAACCCTCGACAATCTTGGCCACCGGCAGACCGCTGGTGTTGGTGCTCACAATCGTGCCGGGCTTGCGGATAACTTCCACTTTTTTTAAAAGCGCCCGCTTGATGTCGAGATTTTCGACCACCGCTTCGATGATCCAGTCCACCTCGGCCAGCCGCTTGAGATTGTCTTCGAAGTTTCCCACGGTCACGAGGCTCGCCAAGCCCGGTTCGAAGAAAGCCGCAGGCTTCGATTTTTTCGCCGCCTCGAGCCCGCTCGCGGATATCTTGTTGCGGCTTGCACCTTCAGCGCCGGCCGGCACGATGTCGAGCAGGTAGCTGGGTACGCCAGCATTGGCGAAATGAGCGGCGATGCGGGCGCCCATGGTTCCAGCGCCGAGAACAGCGACTTTGTGAATGCGCTTCATCAGACCCGGATCCTCGCAACGATTGTATAGCGGCGTGTGGAGCGGACACTCCTGTCCGCCGCAGTTGAAGTTGTTTTTGACCAAAACTTTTTAAATTCCACGTGCAGTGCACTCCAGCCCGGCCATCAGAGAGAACCATGATGGTGTCTTGGAGTAAGCTGCGCGATCGCCGATAATCCGAAAGTGCTTCGTAAGAGCCCAGCCACGGCCCAGGACAAAGTGTCGACCATACATCTTGCCTCCATCGGCCTGATCCTGTCACTCACGCTGTTCTTGTCAGCATCGGCCATTGCGCGGAACAAACATTTGCCTGCCCGGGCTGCGCCGGACCGCGGCTATGCCTCCGCTCTGGCGGCGGCCAACCGATTTCTGCAGGCCTGGCAGAATCAGGACCACGAGAGCGGCCTCCTCATGCTGACCGATGCCGCGAAGCAGAACAGCTCTCAGGATCGCATGGAGGCATTCTTCGCTTCCGGATCTGACTCCGCTTATGAAATCGCGCGTGGCAAGAAAGTGATGGAGGGGCGTTACATTTTTCCCGTGACGCTGTTTCCGTCGCAACCCGTCGCACCCAAGTCGAACCAGTCGCAGAGATCGGAAATTGTCGTAGTCCGAGCGGGCAAAGACGACTGGGCGATCGATAACCTGCCGTGTGGGGCGGACAGTCCTGTCCGCCGCTATTGAAGTTGATTTTGACTTTTTACAAACCCAAAACCTGAACCCAAAACTTAGTCAAAACCAAATTCAACGGCGGCGGACAGGAGTGTCCGCCCCACACAAGCGCTACGAAATAAGGCGGGCCAGGCCGAAGGCCGCGGCTGCGGCCACGCCGCCGATCACCACGGTCTGCAATGCGCTGCGCCCTGGACCCGTCCCCGTGTAGCGCCCTTTCAGATAGCCGAAGATCCCGAGCGCGGCCAGGGTCACGACTGCCGAGTATGCCAGCCCGTGCACGGCGTTAGAGAGCAGGATATAAGGGGAAAGCGGAATCAATCCGCCCGCAACATAAGAAGCCGCGATGGTCGCCGCACTGGTCACGGCACGGCGCGGGTCAGGCTCCTCCAGTCCCAGTTCGAAGCGCATCATGAAATCCACCCAGGCATCGGGACGCCGGCTGAGCGCCTCGGCTACAGGCGTGCTTTCTTCTGCCGTCATTCCGTAGGACTGGAATACACGCCCCACTTCCGCCATCTCTTCTTCCGGAATCTCCTTGATCTCACGGTATTCGCGTGCCCGTTCCTGCTCGTAATGTTCCACATCGCCGCGTGCCGCGAGATATCCTCCCAGGCCCATGGCGATCGAGCCGGCCGCGATCTCGGCCAGCCCGCCCACTACGATCAGCCGCGTATTCTGCACTGCGCCCGACAGTCCTGCTGCCAACGCGAAGGGCACGGTGAGGCCGTCCGCCATACCGATAACAATATCGCGCACCAGATTGGTGGCCATGAAATGCGTTTCAATATGTTCATGCGTCACGGTCAATCCTCCGGATGTGTCTTCAAATAAAGCTGAGCCCGTCGAACCACATCCCGTTCCCCCCGGTATGCCAGCCTGCGGGGAGCTTCGTCGAGCGGAATCCAGAGCGCTCGTTTGACTTCAATCCGCATCTCCCGGGTCAGGCCGTCGATTTCCCCGGAAGAATAACGCAGCAGGAAAAATGAAACGATCTTGAACACGCGTTGCTGGTCGCCCCAAGTCCGCTGGTAAACGTATTTAATGTCTCCGAGTTTGGCGATCGCGGTCGCGACCACGCCAGTCTCCTCGTGCACCTCGCGTAGCGCCGCCTGCTCGGGCTTTTCGCCGGGATCGACCAGCCCCTTGGGCAATGCCAGCACAACTTTTTTCAAAGACTTCCTGGCGGGGCGCGCCGAAGATCCGGTGTTTTGAGGCTCAATGACAGCCATTTCCCAGCCCGCGCCCGTCGGCCTCACCACCACGCCCCCCGCTGAGATTTCCCGTACCATGGCCCCCAAGTTAACAGAAATGAAGCAGTTAGTCATTGTGGCGCAACGCGAGGTTCCCAGGGTAACCATGCACAGCTGACCGCCGTGACTGGAACCCCGCCCTGGTAAATGGCATCTTAATTACAGGTAGGCAGGAAAGAGGCCCCCCGTGAAGCGCTTCGACAAGATCATTCGCTCCGTGCAGTCATTCGGACGAGGCTTGTCAGGACTGTCCGCATCAGAGTCCGCCCAGCCTCTCCCTGGAATCGGGCTCGCCTTGGGCGGCGGCTTCGCCCGCGGCATCGCCCACATCGGCGTCCTCAAAGTTCTCGAACAGGAAAACATTCCCGTCAGCATGGTGGCCGGAACCAGCGTGGGTGCGCTGATCGGCGCCGCTTACTGCAGCGGCGTCAGCATCCCTGAACTGGAACAGATGGCAACCCGGGTGCGCTTCAAGGATTTCGCGCGCTGGACTCTGTCGCGCTACGGGTTCGCCAGCAATGAACGCATGATCAAGTTTTTAAGCAGCATTCTGAAGGTAAAGACCTTCGAGGAGTTGCACATCCCTCTGGCTGTGACCGCCACCGATTTTTCCACGGGCGCGGGAGTTGTGTTTGATTCCGGACCGCTGGTAGACCCGGTCCGCGCCAGTTGCGCCTACCCAGGAATGTTTCTTCCCGTAAAAATTAACGGACGTCTGCTGGTCGACGGCATGCTGGCCCACGCCGTTCCCACCATTCCGTTGCGAGCGCGGGGTGCGCAACGGGTCCTCGCGGTGCACCTTAAAGGGACGTGGACGAACGCCGGCGCCGGTCCGCGCCATCTGTTCGATGTGATTGGCCAGTGTTTTGCCATCGCCCAGGAGATGAACTGCGGAGTCTGGAAAGCCGCCGCCGATCTGGTCATCGATCCCGACGTCAACGGATTCAAATACGACGACTTCGAACGCTCCGCCGAGTTAATCCGTTCCGGAGAGACAGCAACGAGAGCAGCGCTGCCGGAGATCCGCAAATGGATTCAGCAACCGGCGCTCGAGCGCAAGCCGCAGCCGGCGCGCCTGATCCAGTCGGCCGCCGTCGTGACCAAGTAAACAATCCCGTTGTCTGCTGGTGTTCTGCTTTCAGCAAGCCGAGCTGCGCTCGGCCAGGGCGGGTGTGGGCACCCGCCCCTACGTGGACTGTGGTTGCTGAGAACTGATAGCTGATGGCTGAAAGCTGAGTTACTTCATCACTCCACGCGAGGCGATCCCAATATTGTCACGTGAAGTGTTTTTCACCAGATACATCATCTCATCCGCTTGGCGGATGATTTCGCGGGGCGTCTTGGCGTCGTGAGGATATGTGGCCACGCCCATTGAGGCTCGGACATTCAGATTCAATCCTTCTTCCTGGCAGAACATGCTGGTGCGAAGGCTGTCCCGCAGGCGTTTCGCCACGATCAGCGCCGCATCTTTTCCAGTCTGTGGCAGGAGACTACGAATTCGTCTCCGCCATAACGGAAGGCATAGTCAATCAAACGGAGCTGCGCCTTGATCAGATAGCCGATCTCCATCAACAGTTTGCTGCCGACAAGGTGCCCGTGCGTGTCATTGACCTGCTTGAAGTGGTCGAGATCGATGAACACCACGGTGAATTCGTAGCCGTAACGCGCCGACCGGTACACCTCGGTTTCCAGGGTCTTGTACAGGTGACGGGCGTTGTAGAGGCCGGTGCAATCGTCCGTAATCGTGAGTTCCTGAATCTTCTCCACCGCGCGCGCATTTTCGATGGCAATGGCGGCGTAATCACAAATCGATTGCAGAAAAAATGATTCCTGATCGGTAAAATGTTCCATGCGCACGTTGACCAGTTGAATCACGCCCAGCACTCGCAACTTGGAGCGCAGCGGCACGCAGATGATCGAGCGCGTCTCCCACTGGGTCATTTCGTCGATGCGCTTGGCGAACCTAGGATCGGTGTACACGTCGGGCACAACCACTCTCTCCCCGTGCTTTGCCACCCAGCCGGCAATGCCTTCTCCCACTTTCAGCCGTACGTTTTTCAGCGCCTCGGAGGCTTTGCCGACTGCGATGGCGAAATAGAGCTCATCACGCTCCTCATCCACCATCAGCAATGACCAGTTATCCGGACGGAAGTATTCCGCCATCTTTTCCATAATGGTCTGCAGGATGGAATCCAGATCCAGGGAAGAGGTCAGCGCCTTGGCTACATCATGGAAGATGCCCAGTTCCTGAACTTTGCGGTCGGAATCGGGCTTGGTCATTAACTGCGGTCCTTTGTGCGGGAAGGAAGTATCGAAATTATATGCGGCTCGGAAACGGGGAGCAATCAACCTTAGTAACCAGAACCCTTGAAGCCACGTCCGGAAGGGTTTGCAGCCCGAAAACCGCGTCCCAGGGCCGGAGTCAGACTACCGCAATGCCGCCAGGCTTTGACCGTTAACAGTACGGTTCTCCGCCGGTCCAAATTCATGGGTCGCGTATCCCCGATTAACATATATTTATCACGAGATTACTCGTCAATCTTTGACGCGGCCGGCTGTGGCGAAGACCGCAGAAGGCCGCAGGAAGACGGCCAGGTGGAATCCTTCGGGGCACGGTTGAAACGGGAACGCGAGCAGCGAAAGATTACGCTGGACGAGATTTCTGTATCAACCACTCTCGGTATCTGTTCCTTCTTCCGCTCTCGAGCAGGATCGTTTCGATCAGCTTCCGGGCGGCGTCTTCAACAAGGGTTTTGTCCGCTCCTATGCCCGCCATCTCGGCCTTGATGAAAACCAGGCTATCGCCGATTTTGTGGCCGCCAGTGGCACCGGCCAGCCCGAAGCTTCGCCCGAGGAACCTCCGGTCCTCGCAGCCATGGCTGTACGGGTGCCGAAGACCGCCAGTAAAAAGGACAATCACGGGCTCCCATGGGAACTTTTCGCTCTCTCCCTGCTGATCATCGCCGTCGCCTTTGCCGTATGGGGCTTCCATTCACGCGAGAAAGGTAAGGCCAGCGTTGCTGCTCCAGCCCAGGCCAAACCTGAGCCTGCCAATCGTGAGTCTGCGAAGTCTCAGCCGGCAAACTCTCAGCCTGCAGGCTCTTCGACCACGCAAGCGGGTGTATCTGAATCGGCCGTTACGCCGGCCCCCGCGGGGAACATCGGCACGCCGCCTCAGTCCTTTGCGTAGGCCTCCACCCCGTACCCCCGGAGATGGGAGCGTTTATAGTCTTGATCAAGGCTCGTGACGATGCCTGGGTTTCAATCGCCTCTGACGGAAAGCCGGTCAGCCAGGAAACGCTCACGGCAGGCTCCGAAAAATCAATCTCAGCTCACGACAAGGTGGTGATCAGGACTGGGAATGCGGGCGCCATTAGTGTGTCATTCAACGGAAAGCCATTAGCGCCGCCCGGAGCCTACAATGAGGTGAAGACCCTAACCTTCGACTCCACGGGCTTGCGACCTTGAGCAGCCGCTACCTTCCTTCAGCATCGCCTGAATGGTTGTCCTTTGCTTTCCTATACTTGCCACGTTTCACAACCGCCTTATCGAGGTGGTTTTTCCGTCCGTTTTCTCGAGCCAAAATCGTTGCGTTCCCGGCTCTTCTCTGGTAACTTATGGAAGTCCGCAAAGTGCCCATTTACAGCGTGTTGCGCTCTGATCCCCCCGCCA
>CAWFDY010000004.1:0-237587 GCA_963814725.1 Terriglobia bacterium | reverse complement strand
AATGCGCTTCTCCGAAGTGTCCGCCAACGACATCGTCGCCCGTGCTATCTCCGTCGGAGTAGCCGTCCTTGGTGGGGTGGCGGGCTGGGGCTACTGGGCCCTGGTCGGAGGAGTTATTGCGTTGCCGCTCAGCCAGACCGTGGGGGCATGGTACTTGTGCCGGTGGATGCCGGGCCTCCCGCGGCGCCACGTCGAAGGAACGGGTTCGACATTGCGGTTCGCAGTTACGACTTATGGGCGTTTTACCGTCAACTATGCCACCCGCAACACCGATAACTTGCTGATCGGCATGCGTTTTAGTGCGCAGTCACTCGGTTTCTACAAGAAGGCGTATGACCTGTTTGCTCTCAGTGCAACTCAGTTCGTGCATTCCCTCACGCTCGTGGTGGTTTCGGCTCTGAGCCGGATGGACCGGGAGTCGGTTGAATACCGTCGTCATCTTCTTGGTGCATTGACGGTCATGGCATTTGCGGGCATGGGGCTGGGCGCGGTTCTTACCCTCGTCGGCAAGGATCTGATTCGTTTGCTGCTGGGGCCGGCATGGGAAGAATCGGGAAGGATCTTCACCTTCTTCGGGCCTGGAATCGGAACCATGATCGTTTACTACACACACGGTTGGATCCACTTGTCGATCGGGCGGCCGGACCGCTGGTTTCGCTGGGGGATTATCGAATTCGTGGTGACAGTTTCGCTGTTTATTGTGGGACTGCATTGGGGACCTGTAGGAGTCGCCACAGCGTGGACTGCTTCTTACTCGATTCTGATGATCCCCGCACTTTGGTATGCAGGGCGGCCCATGGCTCTCTCGCTAGGCCTCCTGTTGTCTGCAATCTGGAAGTACATTGTTGCGTCGCTCCTGGCGGGTTTCTCGACCGCTCTGATTATTCGGGCGATTCCAACGCTGTGTGCAGCCCCGGGCACAGTAGGAGCCGCGGTTCGGATTGGCGCCGTGTCTCTTGTGCTGGGAGTGTTGTATCTGGGTGCAATCGCTCTCTTGCATCAAAGTTTCAAGCCGGTCTATCAGATGTTCAGGCTCTTGCGGGAGATGGCTCAATGGCGGACGCCTTCAAATCGTTACCCCGAAATCGCGCGAGGTGCGGACAGAACCGGCAACGGTAGTGTTGACCTTCGCCGGCCCGATGTTTCGCGAAACTCTTCCGGAAAGCCCCTGGTGTCAATCCTCATTCCCGCATACAACTCCGAAGACCGGATCGCGGAAACGATTCACTCGGCTTTGGCACAAACGTGGGACCCTAAGGAAATCATCGTGGTAGATGATGGATCAAAGGACCGGACACTGAAAGTTGCCCGTGGATTCGAATCCGAATCCGTGGTGGTCGTGTCGCAGGAGCATCGGGGAGCTTCCGCCGCCCGGAATAAGGCCCTCACGCTCTGCCGCGGAGACTATATCCAATGGCTCGACGCTGATGATCTCCTGGCGCCAGACAAGATCGCTATGCAAATGGAAGCCGCCCGTAAGTGCAATGACAAGCGGACTCTTTTCTCTTCGGCCTGGGGCCGGTTCTGGTATCGACCTGAGCGAGCCAAGTTCGCCCCGTCCGCACTCTGGAATGATCTATCGAGACCCGAATTTCTTCTGCGCAAACTTGGACAGAATCTGTTCATGCAGACTTCCACCTGGCTGGTTAGTCGAGAGCTGACTGAAGCGGCTGGACCGTGGTCGACCGAGCTCTCCGCAGATGACGACGGAGAGTACTTCTGTCGCGTCCTCTTAGCCAGCCGTGGCGTACGATTTGTTTCACAAGCGAAGGTCTACTATCGCTATTCTGGTACCTCCGGCTTAGCCTTCATCGGTAATTCGCGAGCTAAGCAAGACTCTCTGTGGCGTTCCATGAAGTTGCACATGGACTATCTCAGGGGGCTTGAAGACGGCGAGCGTGTTCGGCAAGCCTGCCTGACTTATCTTCACAATAATCTGGTCTATTTTTATCCGGAGCGACCTGAGCTTGTGGAGGAGATACGCCAGAAAGCCGCTGAGTGTCGAGGACAGGTAGGCCTCCCGCATTTGTGCTGGAAATTCTCGTGGCTGCGGCCTCTGTTCGGGTGGGCTGTCGCGAGAAGAGCACAATTGCTCTTACCGCATCTGAAGTGGAGACTTGTTTGTTTCTGGGACAGAATGTGCTTCCGTGTCGGCAGCCGGAAAAGAAAGTTAGAGCGTGGAACATTGACACAACCGGGGTGAGCCACGGAGCGCGGCGCGGGAGACGATGGGCATTCTAGCGCTCGCAAGTTCTGAAAGGGCAGCAACTCTCCTATCGAACCATAAAAGCGTAAACAGGCCAGCCTTTATCCTCGAACGTCAATAACAATCACCTCCTATCGCTTGGCTGACATTTCCTTTCTTTAAAGAAGCTGAATATGGATATTGTCAATCCACCATTGATCAGCGTGTTGACGCCGGTTTACAACGGCGCTTCCTATCTTGCGGAATGTATTGAAAGCGTTTTGCGACAGACCTATCAAAACTATGAATACATCGTTGTCAACAACTGCAGCACTGACGGAACGCTCGCAATTGCGGAGAAATATGCTGCGCGAGATGGTCGCATTCGCGTTCACAGCAACCGCAAGTTTGTTGGCGCGACTGACAATCACAACATCGCGTTCGGCCAAATATCGCCATCCGCGCGGTACTGCAAAATCGTTTCAGCAGATGATCTTATCTTTCCACTTTGCCTCGAGAAGATGGTCCTCCTGGCTGAGGCAAGTCCCCAAGTGGGCCTAGTCGGTTCATATCAACTGAGCGATGACGTCGTGAGGTGGCAGGGGTTTAGGTATCCACAAGCGGTTGTGGCAGGGCGGGAGGCTGGCCGCCACTGCATTCTAGGCCCCCAGATGTTTTGGAAGGGCAAGCCGCTGATTGGCTTCGGAAGCCCAACGTCGCTGATGTATAGGGCCGACTGTGCGAGAAGCAATCCGTGTTTCTATCCCACACCATCACCACATTCAGATACGAGTGCGTGCTTCAGAATATTGCAAACATCAGACTTTGGCTTCGTACACGAGATACTGTCCTATGAGAGAACGCACACGCAGTCGCAAACCTATGCTTCTAAACAGATCAATACTTATGTATCCCAGACATTGAGCGATCTCATTGAGTACGGAGCATCCTACTTGAGTGATAGGGAGTTAGAGCGGCAGGTCGAGCAAACGCTGAAATGTTATCGCCGGTTCCTGGCAGTTAATTACTGTGTTGGATTCAGAAACAAGGAGTTTTGGGACTACCACGAGAAGAGACTGAGGGAGCTTGGATATCCGTTAACACGCGGAACATTGCTTAGGGCCGCAGCATTAACGATTCTAGAGGAAGGTGTGAATCCGGCACGAGCACTGGGAAAGCTGCAGAAGTATCTGACAGGACGCAGGCCACAAAATGCGGTAGTGAATACGCAATCGAGGGCGGCCGTGGACGGCGTGCCGGACGGTTCACCTCGGGTTGAAAGCGGCATAGGAATTCCTGGATCTCCCACACCCGTTGCGTGACCTTGATGAAGGATTTGAAGCGCAGGACAATCCGCGGCGGCTTTGCCAAGATCTGTTCGCAAGGGGCTGGTTTTCTGGTTCGAGTAAGCTCGCTCGTGATTTTGGCCCGGCTCCTGGACCCCAGGGATTTCGGTCTGGTGGGCATGGTTGCGGCTGTGATGGGGGTGTTCAGCGTGTTCCGGGATTTCGGTTTGTCGGCAGCGGCGGTTCAGCGCTCGACCGTCACCGAGGAGCAGGCGTCGACGCTCTTCTGGATCAACATACTGGTTGGTGCAATCCTTGCAGTGTTGTCCCTGGCCCTTGCCCCATCTATCGCCCGCTTTTATCACGAACCGCGGCTGTTCGGAGTAACGACCGGCTTGGCGTCTGCATTTCTTTTCAATGCGGCGGGTGTACAACACACAGCCATTCTAGAGCGCCAGATGCGGTTCACCGCCCTGGCGGTGATCGACGTTGTATCCTGGCTGGCCAGTGCGACAGTAGGAATCGGTATGGCTTCCCATGGTTTCGGATACTGGTCTCTTGTGGCGACGTCGATTATTACGCCACTGGTCTACACAGTATGTGCATGGCTGACAACCGCCTGGGTTCCTGGAAGGCCACGCAGGCGGATTGGCGTTGGTTCGATGATGCGTTTTGGAACCACGCTCACCTTGACCGGTTTCGTCCTTTATATCGCTGCCAATTGTGAAAAAGTGTTGCTGGGCCGGTTCTGGGGAGCCGATGCAGTCGGCATCTACGGAAGGGCCTACCAGCTCGTTAGCATCCCAACCGACAATCTGAATTCGGCTGCCGGCGGGGTTGCTTTTGCCGCGCTGTCCCGGCTGCAAAACGATCCGAGTCGTTTCAGAAGCTACTTCCTGAAAGGCTACTCTTTGGTCTTGTCATTGACCGTACCCGTCACGGTGGCCTGTGCTCTTTTCGCGGACGACGTGATTGCTGTTTTCCTGGGGCCAAAGTGGAAGGGCGCGGCCGCTATCTTCCGCTTGTTGGCGCCGACCATTTTGGTCTCTGCGATAATCGATCCATTAAACTGGCTGCTCTCTTCCCTGGGGCTCGTCGGACGGCGTTTGAGAATAGCGCTCGTCCTCGCGCCCGTCATAATTGCGGCTTACGTGATGGGGTTGTCCCATGGGCCCAAAGGTATTGCGTTCGCTTACTCGGCGACGATGACGGTATGTGTCATTCCGCTGATCATATCGGCCGTGCGTGGTACGGTGGTTTCCGTCCGCGATACGCTGCTGACTGCGAGCCGGCCCTTGCTCGCTGGCGTGGTGGCTGCAGGTGTAACGCTCGGCCTACAATTCCTTTATGGCGCAAGATTCTCTCCACTGCCCAGGCTCGCAATAGGAGCGTCTCTTCTTTTTGCTGCATATCTCGGGATGCTCTTGTACGTCATGGGACAAAAGACGTTCTACATCGATCTCCTGCGAGGACTTACCAGACGCTCCCCAGTCGAAGAGGAGATCTTGGTTTCAGCTTAGCAAGAACCTTTTGGGGAGTGTGGGTCGATCGACGCACACGATCGGACTTTTCCAGAGCTAGGGCTCTGAGGCTGCCGAGACCTCATTCCAGCGGGCTTGCATCTCCATTGGCCGGAGTGCGCCCTTCATACACAGCGGTAGAGGCCGCCCTTGGTGCTCTGGGCGTCAGTAGAGATGCCGGCGCTGTTATGGGTGAGGTTTCGACCCCGGAATCCTGAGTTTTCATTTCACGGTGAGTGAGTGCGTAGAGCACGAGCTCAACTCGATTTGAGATGCCCAACTTATCGAAGATTCGCAACAAGGATTTTTTTACTGTGCTCTCAGCGACGCCTAAGTGACGAGCAATCGAACGGTTGGGAAGCCCCGCGGCCAGCTGTGCCACGACCTGCTCCTCTCGCGGAGTAAGCAATGACTCCCCCCGTGCGTTGCTTACGTGCATTGTTGGACCGCGCTTCAGAGCATCGACGACGAAGGTCAACTGCTCGTTATTAGTCCAGATCTGCCCTTGCTGCACCGTGTGGATGCACCTGCAGAGCGCTTTAAACGGCTGCGAAACCCGGCAAAACAGGCCGCGAACACCGGCGCGCAGAGCGTTCACCACGACGTCACGATCGTATGAGTCCAGGAGCAGTATCAGAGAAGTTTTCGGATACCTGTCATGAAGAGTATTCAGTGACTCGAAGTCGGAGTACGAACCATTATTGGCCAGGCCGCTGCCCAGAAGGATGACATCCGCGGGCGAAACTCTTAACGCATCGAGACAGTCGGCCAGCCCGGAGCCGCAACAGTCCACTCTGAAGCCAGACTCGCGGCGCAATGCGCTGCACAACAACTCCGACTGGATTCGATTCGAATCGGCCACCAAAATCGTTATTACCTTGCCTCTCGCGGGCGGCAAAGTGGGTGGTACTGGTCGCGAGTACGTTTTCTGTGCCATCTCCCTGCCCCAGCGACGACTCGGCCACCCAGCGATTCAGCCGTGCGTTCGCTTTCGCCAACTCCTTTATTCGCTTCGCCACTTGTTCCACAGTCTACCCGTGCCGATGTATCAGGCAACTGTTAGAAATGACAGCTGAGAACTGTGACAACGGCTAGAGATCCTTTCCATCTCCTGTTGACGGAGTTCGAGAGATGTTGAGGGTACTCAAGCCAGGACGGAAACTGGCCCTGGCGGTCTGGCATTTCGCCGAAAACAATCCGATCCCGCGCCCGAGATGGTGGACGCCGCTCGGCGAGCGACAGGCCATCTTGGGTTCAGGAATGTACGATTCGAAGTCGCGTCTGCCGACTGTCTGCCGTTCCCCGCCGATACCTTCGATGCCGTGGTCAGCCGCTTCGGGGTGATGTTCTGATTCGATGCCGGGGACGGACCGGAGACTGCGCGCGCCTGCTGTACCGGTTCATCGGGTAAATCTGTCGTCTGAGCAAACGCAGATGATCTTGAGCCATAAATCAAGACCGTAGAGACCAGGATGGAATAAGCGAGAGTTTAATGCATAGGAAATTCAAAATCTCACGTCCTATGCAGCTGCACTGCGCGGTCGTGCCATACATCGTAGGCACGAGGTTCAAGACCTAGGTTCCAGAAACGCCTACGGCTTCGACATGACTGATGAAATGCTGACTCTAGCGAAAGAGAATGCGTCTAAGGTCTCAGCGCACTGTGATGCGTATGAATCGGACCCGGCTAGTGTTGTTCTTGTCATTCTGACAGTGCCCAACCAATCATAGTGAAATTGAAGAGAATACTTTCACACAGTTGTATTTATCGGTTCGAAGCTGCTCTCATCCTGGGAAGTTAGCGCCCGGGAATCGGAATCGTCACCCAAACCAGGGTTCCACTCTCTCCTGATTCGATTCTCAACTCGCCGTTGAACTGCCGCAGCCGCTCACGCATTCCGCGTACGCCAACTCCAGAACCTTCGGACTGGATCTCCACAAGCCTTTCCGGCGGAATTCCCTTTCCCTCATCTTGCACCTCCAGCGTAATCGTTTCCTCGTCCCGCGCAATGCGGAGCATCGCCGTCTTACTGCCCGAATGCCGGTGGATGTTCGTGAGCGATTCCTGTAACAGACGGAAAATCGCCAGTTCAATGTCGCGCGGCAATCTGCCGAAATTGGGAGCGATCTCCAACGTCGTCTGCACACTGCTGCGCTTGTTCAATCCCTCCACGTACCAACTCAGCGCCGAGCAGAGCCCCGCTTCGTCGAGCAACGGAGGGTGCAGCAGGTAGGAAGTCGTGCGGATCTCCGTCTGCAACTGATCGAGCAAGCCTTCGGTCTCCTTCACCTGCTTATTGAACTGAGGAGCCGCTTGGCGAAGGTCGCGAGCCAAGGTACTCAGTTGCATGCCGATCACCGCCAGCAATTGGCCGGCGCTGTCATGCAGCTCACGTGCAATCCGCCTGCGCTCTTCATCCTGCAGTGTCATCATGCGCGCCGAAAGCATCCGCAGGCTTTCGTACATGTTCAGTATTTCTTTATTCCGTGACTGCAGTTCCAGAGTTCGGGCCTGAACCTGCTGATCGAGGCTCTCGGCCAGCTCGCGATAGCGGGCCTCACTGGCACTCAAAGCGAGTTCGAACTCTTTACGGTCGGTGACGTTTATGGTGACGCCGTCAAAGCGCGTAGGCTGGCCGGCTCTGTCGTAGAATGTGCGGCCGATGGCGCGAATCCAGTTTTGCCTCCCGTTCGGCGCCACGGTGCGGTATTCGATGTCGTAGTGGCTATTAGTGGCGATCGATCTTTCGATGGCGCATCGAGTGCGTTCCCGGTCTTCGGGATGCAATTGTTCATAAAACGTGTGGATTGTGACGTCCGCGTCGGGTGACAGCCAAAAGTGGTTCTTTACGCGTTTATCCCAGCTCAGCTTGTCGAAGGGAAGATCGCAGAACCAGAAGCCCACGTCCGAAGCTTCCGCAACGAATTCGGCACGCTCCTGCTGTTGCCTCAGCATTTCCTGCGTCTGCTTGCGCAGGGTTACGTCGCTCGCGGCTCCGATCCATTCGAAGATTTCGCCCCGCTCGTCGAAGATCGGAACGGCGCGGGAATAAATCCAACCCAGCGAACCGTCCGCGCTAATCACACGATGCTCCAATTCAAAAATGGTTTTCGACTGAATCGCGCGCTGAACAGCCGCCACTACCTGACGCTGATCATCGGGATGGATGTACTTATCAACCCAGGTGGCGATCGAGTCTTTGGTGTCGGCGATAAACTCCTTTCCATCGAGATGCCGCATCTCGCTCCAATCGGGACTCATGCGATAGACGACGTTTGAAGTCGCTCCGATAAAAGTACGGAATCGCTTCTCGCTTTCCCGCACCGCATTGTGCGCCTGCTGCAGCCGCGTCGTGTCGAAGTAGTAGCACACCACCCCGTATTGGCCGTCTGCGAGTGTCACTCGATTAATTTGCCACTCGTACGACTCGATCGCCCCGATGTCATGGCGCATTTCCGTCAGGCCTGGTGAAACGTACGGTTCGCCGGTTTCCAGTGTGTGCCGGAAAATCCTGATCGCCTCGCTGGCAAAACGCTCCGGCCAGAGGATTCGCATCACTTCCCCGAAGTTGCGCCCGATCAACGGCTGGACACTTTGGAACGCCGGCATTGCTCCAGCGCTCACATTTCTTATTCGGAACTTTGAGTCAACCGTGTAAATCCCGAGCGGTGCTTGCTCCACCAGCGCCGCAAACGCCTCTGCGTTGCGGCGCAGAGTGTCTTGAGTGTCCTTGCGATCAGTGGCTTTTGGGACGTGTTTTGGAAGTCTGACCATATCGTCTTGCGTTCAAATGCCACAATCTAATTGCGTTTCGGCCTCTAGTTGGCAGGTCACATCTTGTGCCTCGTCCGTTCGCAATTTGCCGTGGCAATTAAATTGTGAACGTTTTTGCTCTGAACGCGGTGATCTACTTTGTGACTGCCCGCGACCACCACCACTCTAATCCGCGAAGACTGGAACCCTGTGCAACCGTAAACAGGCGATCACGCTCACAAGCCAGGTCAATGAATGTAATGGCGATGTTAGGCCAATAACCTCCAAGGCGCTGGTCGAACGGCAATCCTGGCCAGCAGCGGCTAGCGCCCTATCTTATACTCTCTCCAGTATGGAACCCCGCGATTCCAGGCCCGGACGGTTTCTTGCTGTCTCCAAACGATCCCCTCCACGTCGCGCATTAGCGCCTTAACGATTACCTACTTGCCGAAGAGCGTGGCACGGTGTCGACGTCGTAGCAGGTCACCTCGGGATGGTCCGGTGACGCGGAGAGGTGCCCCTTCCTCGTCGAGGCGGGCGCATCCATCGGAAGTCGATCCCGGCTGGACCAGGATTGCCAATAAATTGCGCTGACATCTCCCTCAGGCAGGCTGTAGTCGAAGGGTTCTTGCACCTGCTGATGCAGGATGAGAATGTAACGGACTCGTGAGGTTTGTTCGTCCCCGACGTCTCCGGCTACCGTCATCTTCCCCGTGGCCCCGGCAAGCCGCAAGCGGCTGATCTCGACCTCACTGAGTGCGATGTGTACGCCGGGTCTTGTCGGACCGTCGAGCCATCTCCGCGAAGGAGTCGCAGACATGTCGAACGGTTTTACCGTAAGTGGGTCAGGACTCGATTCCACGTCACCCAAATCACTTGCGGCTCGAGATCCCGCATCACGGCGGTGGCCTGTTTGCCAGAAGAACGCGAACTATGCTCAAACCCATCAGCGCCAGAGGCAGGAGAACTGCCCAATTGCGAGGTGAGAGGCGAGTCGCCTGGCCGGCCGCATCCCCAGGAAGAATCAGCGCCCCGTAGACGAACCCGAGCAACGGAGGTATCGGAATCGGCAGATAGCCGAATCCAAAAATGAACTCCAAGGGAATGGTTGGCGCCCTGGCCGGATCAAAGACCAAAAAGAAACTGAGAAGAGCAGCGGAGATTGCACCCAGCACTGCGATCAGGGATCGCGGAAATTCTTAATCGGTGCAACCCGCAGGTTCCTGCAAAAAGGACCAGCCCAAAGACAATGGCGCGGAAGTAGAACGAGGTGGGGAGATAGTAGCCGTAACGCAGCGTGACCCACAGTTCGCCTGGGCGGCTCCGTCCATGTCCCGCCCGGAGACTAGCGCCCAGTGCGAGTAGCAAAGTTGTCGGTTGTTGCGGGTCGCCATGGGGACGGCGTCAGTCTACGTCAACTTTACCCCTTCGCACGAAGTGACTTTCTTGAGCCTTGAAGACTCAGGACACCTACAGGACATCTGCACCGGCACAATACAGTCGTGGGTAACAAGGTCATGGCAAGCGATACCGCATGCAAGTGCTTGATGTTAAGAACTATGGCGGAGAGGCAGGGATTCGAACCCTGGGTACCGGTATTAGCCAGTACAACGGTTTAGCAAACCGCCGCATTCGGCCACTCTGCCACCTCTCCGGCGTGCGGAGCTACAGTTTACCACGCGTTTCGAGGATGGCATCACCGCTTCAATCCTAAGCATTTACGTTTGGCCTTTGGCTTGGCGTCGCTGCGATATCAAATTTCTGGAATCGAGCTGCAAGCAGATAGCTAAATCAGGAATTTCACCGTGGCTTTGAGGATGACATCAAAAGGCATCGCGAACAGAGCGATCGGGATTGCCGGAATCAGGGCTGCTGCTGCGAGTTGGGCGAGGTTCACCACGCTTACCGGAAAGAATTTGATCTGCTGCACGTAAGCCGCAACGGAGTACAAATCAATCGTGGCTGAGAAATCAGGTTTTTCCAGCACATCCCGATCGACTTTAGCATCCGGGCCAAGCCATTTCTGTTCGAACTCATGTCCCAGTCCCGAAGCCAGGCCACCGTACTCAAAGACACCTCGTCTCCGGGTTCGCAGCAAGAGGCCGAAGAAGTTGCAGAGCGGGCCTACGCAAAGCACGATTACGATGGCGACTACCAGTAGCGGGAAATATTTGAACCTTAGCAGGGAATAGTGCAGATGTATCACGCGATTCGCAACTCCTCCGGACACGATGATGCCGATGGCGAAAGCGAAAGGGATATAACCGTGCAGGCATGTCTCCAGAAAGCCGAGGCCTGCCATACGGTCGGGGTGGGCCGGGATCAGTCGGAGATCCAGGTGGGACACGGAGCGCAAAAACCAACTCCATGCCAACTGGCGCCAAACGCATCGGAGCATTAAGTAGAGTCCCAACGGCAAGCTGATGAAGACATACCAAAAGCCTGCAAGCGCCAAATCTCCATGGTTGTCAGGCAGGTAGCACCAGCCTTCGAGAGACCCAAGTCGGATGTACGGTAGTGCATAAGCCACAAACGTGTAGATCAGCAGGACGATCGCAATCTGGGCAATCACCGAATCTCCTCTACGCTTGAAGCCGCGAAAATCGTAATCGAATTGTGCCAAGTCTTCATTCGTGACCAGCTCAGCCTCGAGGAAGTGCTGAGCTACCGCGTCCAGCCGGGCTACGAGCTCTGGTTCCGTGAGAATCAACAGAGGTATGACCACCAGGAGGCGCGACTGCGCTGCGAAATCGAGCAAGAATGACTTCAGAGCATTCAAGCCATGCATCGCAGATAGAATGAGCGCGGGAAGCCATGCCAGCGCCACCGAAATGACAGCCAGCCGGATCGTACGAGGACGCGAGGTCTGCAGCAGTTCCAGCAGGCTGTGTGAAAAGTTAAACCGATCGGGCCGGGACAATGGCTGATTGATGCTGGGACGAGCGATCATGATTGTCTTCGCGCGGCGCTCTTACCATCAGCTATGCACATTTCGAAGTGCTACCGCGGCGCTGATGCCGGCTTTCCTCCCCCGCCGGTAAAAGTGCCGGACCATAGTCCGCGCAACGTTAGAAATAGCCTTCTCAGATCGTCACAGAAGAGCAAGCAGGTTGGTTTCCGTACCCTTGGTGCGGGCGAAGCTGTCTCGTATAGAACTGACATGACTATTCTCCATGATCCGTCCGGCCGATAAGTTTCCGTTGGGAGCTCAGTCGGAAGCCGTCTTGCTGGCCGTTGCGTATTGTTTCAATTGCTCCTTCTGCTGTTTTCGCAGGGTTTGCAGTTTCTGCCATTGCTCGGGAGAAAGGACAGGTTTCATCTGGGTGTCGGAGGTTTGGACAATGTCCTTCAGCCTCTTGAGTTTCTCCTGCCTCGAAGCCACCGGATTGGCCCGAATCTGCTCCAGGTAGGCCACTTCCTGTTCGGCAATCGGTTTAATTTTGGTTTGCTGGTCGGGGGTTAACCGGAGGGTCTGCGTAAGATTATCTAGCTTGGCGGTGAAGTAAGTGCTGCCGCCCGCCCTCACGGCATCGGCGGTCTTTGTTTCTTGGGTATCCTGCTGGGCATTCTGTTGAGCCAAAGCGATTGGCAGGATCAGCAGTGCGGCCACGAGAATCGTGACCTCTCGTTGTTTCATTTGCTTCTTCTCCACCGTGCAAGGCAAGAAGTGCAACTCGAACGCTAAGGGCCAGGGGCACGGGGAGCAACTGTTAAAAGTATCAGGGTCTGGGGCGGGGTCCGACTGACTCGATCATGGACTTCGCCATCGCAGGGGGTTCTGTGCGGCACTTTAATTAATGTTGAAGACGGCGCTACTGGATTACAGCTTGCGCCGTCCTTCCCGCGATTATCTTGCGCTGCCAATTTACGTATGGCAGCGAAACCACGGCGTTCAACACCAGATAAAGAAAAACCGCTCCCACCACGCTTTTCTCCTGGGGAAAGTTCGCAGCTGCGATCGCCATGGCGAGGGCGGGGTGACGGCATGCGGTGCAGAGCGCGAGCGTGACCCGCTCGTCAGGATCCGGACCTCCGAGGATATGGCCGACCGCCAAACCGACCACCACGAACGCGACGAACACGAATATCGTCCCGTTGCCGATGAGCCGCCACGCGATCGGCAAAACGGGCACAAGGATGGCCAGCACGCCTAACGCCAATAACACGGTTGCAAACATGCCGACCGGCTTTGCAATTCGCCCGGCGAGATGAGGAGCAATCGACCGGACCCCTAGACCCAAACCAAGCGGTATGAGCACAGAGACGACGACCAGTTTCGCCACCTCGCCCGAGCTCATATCTAAAGGCCTATTTAAGAATTTGCCAATCAGGTTCAGCGCCAGCGGAATAAATACGATCGAGAGTACGGAAGCAGTGACCATCAGCCCGAGCCCGTATGGCGTCCTGCCTCCCGACTTGGTGACTCGTCTGGGTAGCAGAGGCGGGACAGGTGAAATGGCAAGCGCGTCCAGTGCGATGGCGACGGCCGAATGGTAATCGAACATTCTGGTCATGAGGAGCGCGAAAAGCGGCATGATCAAGAACATCGCCACCAGCGAGCGCACCAACAAGCCAGGCTTTCGCAGCAGATACAGAACATCTTCGTTCGTGGCTTGCAGACCAAAGCCGAAGACAGTGAGAAAGATGCTTGTCTTTAAATCCAAACTAACCAGCGCTTGAATGCTCATACGGTCACCGGCCTTTCATCGCCGCGCCGTCCGCGATACGGAACCGACTGATCCGTTTCCAGGGGGTCCGCAGCCTCTGCGTTGATGAAGTCCGCACATTACGGTGAGGCGAGTTCGGCTGTCACCTGTCAAAATCTCCAGCCATTCGCAGTCTTGATTCGAGAATGCAAATGGCTAATGTTTGTTATCTGCTGTTGGTGGAAGTAGCAGGATCAGGTACGGAGACTGGCAAAAATGCCAGTTGCTGTTGCGATCAGCGCTGATAGGTTGGGCAGGAGTTTTGATGTCACACGTTTTAATGTTCACGCAGGGGAATGCCAATGAAGCGACAAGGTTGCCTGGCATTAGTAGTCGTGGCGACACTGGTAGTCGGAACCACATACATGACACAGCCGGTGGCGGTGCGAGCCCAGGCAGCGGCCGCGACGCAATCGGACGCCGTCGATCCCGATTCCATTGCTGCCTTGAACCGGATGGGCGCGTATCTGCGCTCCCTGAAGGCATTTCAGGTTGAAAGTCAGATCACCAGGGATGAAGTGCTTGACGGCGGCCAGCAAGTCAAGTTCGACAGCCGCGTCAACCTGCTGGCGCGCATGCCGGACCGTTTGCGGGTTGAGGTCAACAATGCCCGGCAGCAACGCATGTACATCTACGATGGAAAGAACTTCACCCTGTGGGCTCAGCGCGTGAATTACTACGCCACGGTTCCGGCGCCGCCTACGATCGGAAAGCTGGCCAAACAACTCGAGGACAAATACGGCATTGAAGTGCCGCTTGACGATCTCTTCTATTGGGGAACACCGGATTCCAGCATTAACGAAATTAAAAGCTCGGTGGTCGTAGGCCCCAGCGAGGTCGAAGGGGTTACATGCGAGCACTTTGCGTTTCACCAGGAAGGCCTCGACTGGCAAATATGGATTCAGCAGGGCGATTATCCCCTACCTCGAAAACTGGTCCTGACCACGTTGAGCGATGAGGCCCGGCCTCAATACAGCTCAGTTCTCACCTGGAATCTCGCCCCATCGTTCAATGAGGCGAGTTTCGAATTCGATCCGCCCAAGGACGCGCAGAGGATCCCGATCGCGGACCAGAGCGCATCAGCGGGCGGAGCTACTCAGTAAGCCGTCAAAGGACAGTCTTTATGAATCGATCCAGCCTTAATAAGCGATCCGTTATAAGGCGAGCCATCCGGTTGGCAGCGCCAATCCTTATTGCGATGCCGCTGGTGATCTTGCTGGCGCTCTCGCCGATTGCCCACGCGGTGGTGCGGGGAGGGGGCGCCGCACGAACCAGCGTCAACCGCGGCGGCGGCAGCACCGCGAACGTAAATCGGAACGCAAATGTGAATAACAACACAAATGTGAACCGCAACACGAACGTGAATGCGAACAGGAATGTGAACGTGAACGTCAACCGCGATGTGGATGTTCACGGCGGCTATTACGGAGGTGGCGGATGTTGTTACCACCCCGTAGCCACCGCGGCGGCGGTCACGGCGGCGACCATGGTGACAGCAGCGGCGATCGGATCAATCGTGAACTCAGTTCCGCCTTCGTGCGCGGCTGTCGTAGTCAATGGAGTGACATACCAGCAGTGTGGAAGCACCTGGTATCAGCCGCAGTTCGTGGGCACAACCGCCAGCTATGTCGTAGTGGCGGCGCCGAGGTAGTCCGTCCCCTCGTTTTTCGATCTCGTGTTGGCTCGAATCAAGCGGCGGCGCTGAGGTTTGTAATATCGCGGAAATGTGATTCGTCACGGCGGGTGGCACTTTTCGAACCTGCCGCGATTGGCAACTCAAGCTGCCGGCGGCTTCGCCACATGACCGACATCGTGAAGTACCCAATATTGTTTTTTGGGCTCTCTTTCATTGTCCTTGGGCTCTGCGTTTTTATCGGCGATTCTCTCCGCAAGCTGCGACCTTTGAAGGAAGATCAACGGGACGATTACAACGTGATCCAGGCCGCCACTCTGACGTTGCTGGGACTACTCATTGGCTTTACGTTTTCGATGGCCGTGAGCCGGTATGACCAGCGCAAGAATTACGAAGAGGCAGAGGCAAACGCGATCGGGACGGAGTACGTTCGCGCCGGGTTGCTGCCCGATGCGGACGCGGAGAAGCTCCGCGACATGCTGCGGCGTTACCTCGATCAGAGGATTCTTTTCTATACCGCCCGCGATGGGCAGCTACTTCGGCAGATTAATACCAAGACCAGTCAACTGCAGGACGAATTATGGTCGGCCGTCCAGGCTCGCGCTGCGGCTCAGCAGAATGCGCTTGTCGCCCTCGCAACTTCGGGTATGAACGATGTGCTGAACTCGCAGGGGTACACGCAGGCCGCCTGGTGGAATCGCATCCCCGTTGCGGCCTGGATTTTGCTGGGGGCCATTGCCGTGGCCAGCAATCTGTTGATCGGATACGGTGCACATCGAACCAGTATTCTGTTGTTCATGGTCCTGCCGCTCGCCGTGTCGGTTTCGTTCTTTCTCATCGCCGACATCGATAGCCCACGCCGGGGCACGATTCGCGTACGGCCGGAGAATCTCGCAAGTCTTTCCCAAACGCTGCAGTCACGATAGTTAAGAGCCGTAAGTCACTGTCCGGTCCGCCAAAAGAATGAGCCCTGACAAGTTTGACAGTAGCGTCGCTTCTCTTCTGTTTTTATTCTGCGCATGCAAATCCATGCTCATTCTGGACACAGATGTTCCTGCAGTCGCTGTAATTCAATCTGTGCCCGAACCATCAGATGCAGCAGTCCAGCGTAATTAAAAAAAGGAGCAACATGCCGTTAACATTTGAACAGCGCGAAACTCTGGGAAACGAACTGAAGCGATTTGGAACCGATCTCAATCTTTCGCAGGACCAGACAGACAAATTACACAGCTTCTTGTCCAGTGCCTATGAAAACCTGCAGGAATACAAAACGCAGAATCCCCATGCCACAAAAGAAGATTTGCTCAAGAAAGTCGCTGACAACCGCACCTCGATTCGTCAGCGGCTCGTAAGCTTTCTCACCCCCGAGCAACTTACCAAGTGGGATGCCGCCGCAGGGAAGGCAAAAGAGTTTCTGGGCCAGAAGCTTGCCGCCTGAGAAGAGAAGGCGCAGTACATGTGAAAGACCGGAAGAAACTCGAAATCGAGCTGGGGCAAGCAATTGCCCCTTTTTTTCATTCGGCGCAGATTCGGCTCAGGAGATGACTAAGACGAATCGTGGCCGGATTTTCGACTGGACCCCGGATTTTCAAACAGACCTAAGAACAGCTTCGGGACCACCAACTTCTGTCAGTCCTGACAGTTCGTGCTCCGAATCTCCCGTGCTTAACTGAATCTCAATCGTCTGGCACGCGCAAAGAGGAAAAAATGCGAGGTTCGGCCAGCCACGGCCGTCCGGTAAGCACGCTCTCGAGAAAATAAATTCCAAAACGAGGAAATCAATATGCCACTCAAAGAGTACAAACCCGGAACTGCGTTTACGGGCGTTATAGGACGGACTTTCGACGTTTCAAGCCCGGCCTGGCCTGAACCGTTAAGAGCGGAACAGGGGGCGCCCAACGTCCTGTTCATCGTGCAGGACGACACTGGCTTCGGCCAGATGGGCTGTTACGGCAGTCCCATCGCAACGCCGAATATTGATGCGCTGGCCAAGGACGGCCTGCTCTTTAATAACATGCACACCACGGCTTTATGTTCACCGACTCGCTCCTGCATCCTTACCGGCCGCAATCACCATTCGAACGCAATGTCGTGTATCACTGAGGGCTCCACCGGGTATCCCGGCGGAAATGGAAACATCCCGTTCGAGAATGGGATGCTATCGGAAATTCTGCTGCAGCAGGGTTACAACACATTCGCTCTGGGTAAGTGGCACCTCACGCCAGCAGACCAGATCTCAGCAGCGGGCCCGTATGATCGATGGCCGCTGGGGCGAGGCTTCGAACGCTACTACGGATTCCTGGGCGGCGACACGAATCAATACTATCCGGAACTGATTTATGACAACCACGGTGTTGAACCTGAGAAAACGCCGGAAGAAGGCTACCACCTGACCGAGGATTTGACGGACAGGGCTATCAACTTCATTGCCGATGCCAAACAGATCGCGCCGGACAAGCCTTTCTTTATGTACTTCTGCCCTGGCGCCGCCCATGCGCCGCATCACGTTCCAAAAGAGTGGGCGGACAAGTACAAGGGAAAATTCGACGACGGATGGGATGCGTATCGCGAGAATACGTTCAAGCGGCAGAAGGAACTTGGGATCATCCCGAAAGGCGCCGAATTGTCGCGTCATGATCCCGACGTGCAGGATTGGAACACCCTTGCAGCCGGCGAGAAGAAGTTGTACGCCCGCATGATGGAAGTCTTTGCCGGGTTTGTGTCGCATACGGACTACCACTATGGCCGATTGTTCGACTACCTAAAGTCGATCGGACAGTGGGAGAACACGCTGATCATGTTTATCTCCGACAATGGCGCCAGTGCAGAAGGCGGCCCCCACGGATCGGTCAACGAAAACAAGTTCTTCAACAATGTGCCCGATTCGCTGGAGCAGAATTTGAGGATGATCGACGACCTGGGGGGAACAAAGACCTTCAATCACTATGCCTGGGGCTGGACCCACGCGGGGAATACGCCTTTCCGGCGCTGGAAGCGCGAAACGTATCGCGGCGGCATCAGCGATCCGTTCATTGTGCACTGGCCGAAGGGCTTCAAAGCGAAGGGTGAAGTGCGTACTCAGTTCGCCCACGCAATCGATATGGTGCCGACGGTGCTCGAAGCCCTGGGCTTGGAGGCTCCGACCGCCATCAGGGGTGTAACCCAATCGCCGATACAGGGCATCAGCTTCGTTCACGCACTGGACAACGCCAAGGCTGCATCGAACCACATCACTCAGTACTTCGAGATGATGGGGCACCGTTCCATTTATCACGATGGCTGGCGTGCGGTGTGTCCGTGGCCGGGCGCTTCGTTCAAGGAATCGGGTTTATTCTTCGGCGCACCCATCGAAAAGGACAAACTAGCCGAGCTGGATGCGAAGTCGTGGGAGCTGTATCACATCGACACGGACGTGGCCGAAAATCACAACCTTGCGGCGGAGAATCGCGAGAAGCTGATTGAAATGATTGCGACCTGGTACGTGGAGGCAGGCAAGTACGATGTTCTGCCAATCGATTCACGCGGCACGATGCGATTTGCCGATCCGCGTCCGCAAATCGCAGCCGCTCGCACCAGCTATACATATTATCCGGGGACGCAGATGGTGCCGATCAATGCCGGTCCCAATGTGATGAACCGGCCCCATAGCATTACAGCAGACGTTGAGATTCCCAAGGATGGCGCCGAGGGAGCACTGCTCTCGGCCGGCGATGTCCAGGGCGGTTTCGCGTTTTACGTACAGAATGGCAAGCTCCACTACGTTTACAACTACGTCAGCTCCAACTTCTATCACATCGAGTCAACCGTTCCGGTTCCAGAAGGACGCCACAAGCTGCGCTTCGAATTCGAGATGACGGGCAAGCCCGACATCGCCAAGGGCAAGGGTGCGCCCGGCCGCGGCCAGCTTTACATTGACGGGAAGATGGTCGGGCAGGGTGACATTGCTCTTACCATGCCACTGTCACTGGGACTTGGCGGAGGGATGGTGTGCGGAGCGGACACCGGGTCACCGGTCTGGGACAAGTACAAACCGCCGTTCAAGTTCACCGGCAAACTCTATTCAGCAACCGTGGACGTGAGCGGCGAACTGATCAAGGACAACGACGCCGAACTGCGCGTTGCGATGGCGCGGCAATAGGTAATCGAAGGACCGGCGGTCCGAAGCTGCACCGCCGTTGGTTTCTCACGGTCTGGACTGGGAGTGCAATCGAAAGACTCACGCCCCAGTAGGCCTGACTGTGGACTATCGAACCTTAGGCTTTGTTCATCGCGGTCAATCGCCTGGGACCACCACTGTTATTTATGACAGTTCGCCCAGGCATTCGGGTTGAGCGACCCTTAGGTGGCCGATCTCGAGCCGCCAGGAAAGGCATTCTTCAGGTAACGGGTGTCACGGTCTTTGCCTCAACTCTTCTTGAGTGTGTCCGACATGCAAATATTCGAAAACCAGACTGTCAAGGGAATCACGATCGCGCCGTCAGCGCTCGACAGAAACTCGCCCGGCGGGGCTTGCCCCGACGCAGCTTCGCCCGACACAGCTTTGCTCGACAAAGACATGATCTGGATTCCGGGCGGAACATTTCGCATGGGCTCCGACAAACATTATCCCGAGGAAGCCCCGGCGCACCCTGCAGCCGTCGCAGGTTTCTGGATGGATAAATACACCGTGACCAATCAGCAGTTCGCCCATTTCGTCGAGGCAACAGGGTACGTCACCTGGGCTGAGAAGCCTCCGCGCGCCGAGGATTATCCTGGCGCAAAGCCCGAACTGCTGCATCCCGCATCGGTGGTTTTTCAAAAGCCTCCGCATCGCGTCGATCTGCGCAACCACATGAACTGGTGGACTTATATCGCAGGCGCAGACTGGAGACATCCTGAAGGACCCGAAAGTTCGATTCAAGATCGGGCTGAGCATCC
The DNA here is from genome assembly GCA_963814725.1 of Terriglobia bacterium. Classification (GTDB taxonomy): domain Bacteria; phylum Acidobacteriota; class Terriglobia; order Terriglobales; family Acidobacteriaceae; genus JAIQFF01. Next base: position 217,586 of record CAWFDY010000004.1, on the reverse strand, counting down.
GGTCGTCCACATCGCGTATGAGGACGTTGAAGCGTATGCAAGATGGGTTGCCAAAGAAGTTCCTACTGAAGCGGAGTGGGAGTTCGCCGCGCGCGGAGGACTGGATGGCGCAAGCTACGCCTGGGGGGAAGAGTTGACGCCCGGCGGCAAGCACATGGCGAACACATGGCAGGGCGAGTTCCCATGGCAGAACCTGGGTACAGACGGATATGAGGGAACCGCGCCGGTCGGGCAGTTTCCTCCCAATGGCTATGGTCTCTTCGACATGATCGGCAATGTGTGGCAGTGGACGACCGACTGGTTCACCGCACGCCACCCGGCAGTGAAACCGTGTTGCGGGGATGCGGGCTCCAGAAGCGGAGACCGCGAACAGAGTTACGACCCGCAAACGCCGGACATTCGCATCCCGCGGCGGGTGATCAAGGGCGGTTCTTTCCTCTGCGCTCCGAACTACTGCAAACGCTACCGGCCCGCAGCCCGCATGGCGCAGGCGATTGACACTTCCGCATGCCATGTGGGATTGCGTTTGATCGTAAGACCAAAGGTCTAGATAAACGCTTGCGAGAAATTCCTGCGCGACATTTTCGCGCCTCAAACCTTCCAGTCGATCTCGTTGCGACTCGCAGACTGACTTGGCGGCCTTTGCGGCTTATGGGCTTTTGTAGTGCAAGTCGAACCCCTTCACCGCAAAGGCCGCAAAGAAAGGCCGCAAAGATCGCAAAGATCAGCGCCGCCGGCCGGGCAAGGATCACCGAACGACGGTGCATTCGAGGCTTGTCTCTAAGATGCCTTGTAAGATGCTTTGTTAGACGCTCTGCGAAGATGTCTCAGAGTTCTATGGCGGGTTTACGATGCGTTCCTTGATCGCGAATCTTACCAGGTCAGAATTTGTCTTCAGTCCAAATTCTTCCATGATCCGGTATTTGTGAAACGCTATCGTCCGGGTGGCTACGTGCAGGGCGGCCGCGGCTTCCTTCATCGTCTGCCCTTCAGCCAATAACTGCAGTACCTCGCGCTGCCTTCCGGTCAAGCTTTTGATCCGATCGGGACGTGGATCGCGGACGAAGTCTTCTAGCAGGCGCTCTGCCACGCGCGGCGTGACGTAGGATTCTCCCTTCATCACCTCGCGGACCGCTTTCACCAGTTCCGAGCCAACCGATTTTTTCAAGAGAAAGGCGGATGCCCAATTACGAAGCGCGTGCGCCGCAAGATCGGAATCCTCGCTCATGGTGAGCACAACCAGTTTCGTCTGCGGCAACATCTTCTTGAGTTGCTCACCTGCATCCATGCCGCTGAGCAGAGGCATGCCCAGGTCGATGATTACGACGTCAGGCTTCAACTTCAAGGCCATGGACAAGAGCGCACGACCGTCCGCAACGGTCCCGACGATCTCAAACTCCGGTTCGAGAAGTTTCTTGAAGGCTTCGACGACCAACATATGGTCGTCCGCCAACAAAATACGTGGGAGTCCCATTACCGATCTCCGGATACTTCGAGCGAGGGGCAATCGAGTATCTATCTATAAAAACAGGCAGCGCCTACCCAGGCTACTGTCAACAAGTACAGATGCGTGCATCCTGCGGTTCCGAATAGTAAGCGGAAGGTCCTCGATCTTCGACCTTTGATTCAAGCGGTGATACATGGACTCATAGATTCTTGGATTCTTGCGATCTTCGCGGCTTCGCCGGTCTGTTATATCTGACAGTTTCCGCCGTGTGTTTGCGAGCATACGCTCTCCACCCGTAGGAGGCATAAGAATTTATATGAGGCGCCTGCTTGCCATCTCATCTCTGCTGTTAGTCCTGGCTGCCTGTAATAGTAAGAAATCGACGGACACGTCACTTTCCAATGAGCCGGCGCCGGCCAACTCGGGTGACCAGGCCACGCTTCCGGCGGCTCAACCGGCGCCAGTTCCCGAACCTCCGCCTCCCCCTCCGCCGCCGAAACCGGTCGTCATTCCGGCCGGAACGATATTGACCGTACGCCTGCGGCAGGAGTTGGGTTCCAAAACCAGCAAGGAGGGCGATCAGTTTAGCGCCACTCTGGCGGAACCGGTTGTGGCTGATGGCAAGCCCGTAGCCGCAGCTGGATCCAGCGCTTCAGGAACGGTGACGGAGGCCCATGCCGCAGGCCGTTTCAAGGGCGGAGCCACCCTTGGCGTTGCGCTGAACACGGTGACAATCGCGGGCCACAGCTACCACATCTCGACCGTTCCATCGTCTATGGAGTCCAAAGGTAAAGGTAAGCGGACTGCTGGGATGGTTGGAGGAGGAGCAGCGGGAGGGGCTGTGATCGGGGGCATCGCCGGCGGCGGCTCGGGAGCTGCGATCGGTGCTTTGGTGGGAGCAGGTGTCGGCACGGTCGGCGCCGCATTTACCGGGAAGAACGACATAAACTTGCCGGCCGAGTCCGCGCTAGTTTTCAAAATGACGCAGCCGCTGACCTTGAAGCCGAGTTCGCACGAGCAAAGCCAAACGTCGGAGCAATAGTTCGAGAATTGAAAACATTCCGGAAGCCTTGAACCTAGGCTCAGTCACAGTAGCGTAAGGCAGGCAATCGTTCGGACCCAACAACGTAGTACTCACAGCGCGAACGATCGCGTCGGGCGCAAGCAACGCGACTGACTGCACGGGATGTTTTCCCTGGATCTTCTCACCGCCTGCGAATCATGTGCCAACGAACGAAAAAAGGCCCCACGCCAGGAAGATGTCATCTCCCGGCTGCGGGGCCTGCTGATCTCGCGGTTGGAGGCCCTGGCGTTTCAGTTCTGCGCCGCAACGTTCTTGGGCGAATGCTCGGTCAGGGTTGAGAGCAGTAGCGATGCGGCTTCGGGCTTTGGCACCGCGCCTTTGATCACTATTTCCTCGGCGCTGACTTTCTTCCCATAAAGATTTTCGTTCGCGCCTTCGTCCGCCTGGAGGGTTGCGCCTTCCAGCGAGACTCCGGCAAAAGCTCCCCGCGCACGCGAGTAAGAAAGCATTTCCGCTTGCAGGGATCCGTTGGTCGAGGCGGACGCGTCCCGACCCTTAGGCCCCGCAGCCACACTCGCGTCGGCACCCAGCTTGAGCTTACTCTTCATAAGGGAACGTGCGCCTCGAGGGTTCATGACCAGGATAACGAAGTCAGTGGCCTGTCCGCCGATCTGAAAACCGACGCTGCCGGCGGTCGATTCCATCATCGTTGGAGTACTCCACGGGCCGTCGAAATTCTCGCCTCCGCGGCAGCTCATGGCGCCACGTCCGTAGCTGCCGCCGATTCCAACTGCCATTTTTTTAACGGAAGGAAGAACGATAACGCACTCGGCTTTGTCCAGGGTGTCCTGCGGTATGTCTTCAGGAGTGTTAAGGATTTCCTTCATTACTTCGCCCGACTCCTTAAGCCGGTCGCGTTCGTGATCTCCGGTTTCGGCGACCGCGAGGAAACAAAGAGAAAGCAGCACGACGGTGATTGGCAGGATTTTACCGACCAGCGAGAATCGATTTGAGTTTGGGTTTCGAGTAAGGTGCATAAGATCCCTCCTTTGGGGCGATTTAGTGGAATGGCCAGTCGTCCGATGCTCGAAACGAAAAAGTGTCGGCGAGCGCGGATTGTGCTTGGGTCCTTGTCCTTGGGTGTCCTTCGCCAGCTTGGGCGGAAGATGCAAAAAAGACAGTCGCAACGATCTTGAGGAGGCCGTTACCGTTTCGCAACTGTCAACACTGCCAGTGCCCGGATTCATTTAGTGACAGGGTCTCCGGGCAAAGGCACGGTTCCGGGAGGCGGCGCGCAACGATAAAACACGGGTCGCCTGGCTTCAGTTCAGGTCCACCGCCAGAAAAATGAACTTCGCCTTACGCTCAATCTGAAGCACGATGGGAGCACCCGGCTTGATCGTGTCGAGTGCGGATTGCAGTTCACCGACGCTGGACACAGGTCGTAGATTCACGGAACGGATAATGTCACTCGGCGCCAGATCCGCGTGGGGCTCGTTGCTGCTGGCGCTCGCATCCACCAACACTCCCGCCCGCGAGCGAAATTGTTCTTTGTCCACGCCCGGTTGCGATCCAAGTTCGGAACACACCACGCCAAGCCTGGAGACGAGCTTGACGATCGGTGGTGACAAGGCTTTGTTTTCTCGTCCTTCTTGTATGGCGATGGCGGGTACTTCCAGGTTGAGGAATCGATTCGCTCTCAATACCGCGAGGTTGACTTTCTTGCCAGGAGAGGTGTGATACAGCATTTCGTAATAGTCAGGCACACTCTCCACTGGCTTTCTGTCGAGCGCGAGGATTACGTCCCCGGCTTCGATGCCGGCAGATTCCGCCGGAGTTCCAGGGTCAACATCTGACACCAGCACTCCCGAGTCACGCGGCAAGTTGAGCCCTTCAGCCAAAGCACTGGTGATGCCTTGAACTCGCACCCCGGTGTTGCCCCACGTGACCTGTCCGTTCTGCAAAATGCGTTGATAAACAAATTGAACGAGCCTTCCTGGAACGGCAAATCCCAAACCTTCGCTTCCTCCTCCCTCAGTGAAGAAAAAGGAATTGATGCCCACCAGGGCGCCTCTGATATTCACCAGCGGCCCTCCGCTGTTTCCGGGATTGATGGCTGCATCCGTTTGGATGTAGAGCAGGTGCCCGTCAGGGGTAACTTGCCGGGCGGCGGAGCTGACTACCCCGATGGTGACAGAGTTCTGCAAGCCCTCAGGACTGCCAAACGCGATCACCATCTGGCCCTGGTGCAGGGTGTCTTGAGCATCGAAGGAAACCGTGGGTAGATCGCTGGCGTCCACTTTGATCACCGCGAGGTCGGCTTCCGTGAATTCTCCGATCACCCGCGCCGGCAGCGTGCTTTTCGTGCCGCTCCCGCTTTCGCTGGAATATTTCGAGCGGACACTCTTATCGAGCAGCACGTGCAGGCTTCTGGCGTTTCGTACGACGTGCGCATTGGTGATGATGTAGCCGCTGCGGTCCACGATAACTCCCGAGCCCACCGCGAACCTTGGCCGGAGTTTGGCATCTGCCACATCGTGATTGCCCGCGTCAGAGTTCGCGTCATCGTCCGGGTCGCTCCCCGGCTGCTCGGTAACGTCGATCTCGACGACCGCCGGTGCAACCTGCTTCACCACCTTTTCCAATGCACTGTTGAAAGACTCCAGAGGGTCAGATTGCGGCGACGCTGAGGCGGACCCTAAGCAAACCAGGCACGCAAGAAGCGCCAGAGGAAAGTTAGCAAACCGATTGGAAGCGGAGGATCCAGTTGCCATCCGAAACCTCGACGGGATCTTTAAACCAGATCCGCGAGCATAGAACTGCAGGTGGGTGCGCGAAACTGTCAAGAGTGACAGCACGCTGATCATGAGGGCAGCATTTCTTTCGCATGCTGACCGGCGGCATTCGCCGTTTGCACGCGCCCGAATTCAACGAATCAGACGAGCGCTGTCATATCTGACAGTGTGCGAATGCGATGGAACGGCAAAGATGCAAAGACCCGATCTCACGGATCCCGAGATCATTAATCCAGAGATCATTAATCCCGAAGCCGTTGATTCCAATCTTATTGATTCCGAGATCATGTGATTTGAATCGGTTGCTGGCCGCCGAGAATTTCTTACGGCGTGATGGATGACATGGAAGAACTATCCAAGAAAATAGCAGATGCGGTTGCGTTAGGGCTTGAGCTTGGCGCCGTGCTCATCATTGCGTACGGAGCGGGTGAAGCTTTTTATCACACTCTCCGCGCTCTGCGTCCGCTACAGACGAGGCATGGGCGACGGAAATATATCCTGGTGCAATTCGGCATCTGGCTGCTGCTGGGACTTGAATTTCAACTCGCGGCCGATGTAGTGCGAACCGTCATCGCTCCGACCTGGAATGAAATTGGACAATTGGCGGCCATCGGCCTTATCCGCACTTTCCTGAACTATTTCCTGGAGAAAGATCTCAAAGAGTACGAACCAGGTCTTGCCGGTGAGCCAGCAAAGGCAGAGTCTGAGCGAGCTGCCTAGCCAAAGTAATGTCTTGATTCTTCCGTGTCTCCCTTGCAAATGCTCGACGCTGTAATGACCCTTCTTGATGTTCGCGCAACAAACTGAACGAGTGCGCGCGAATTCCTCACTGTAAAGACTGACAGCAGTCACCTCTCAGAACAACTCGTACGCTTCGTTATCCGGGATAGATCGGTCGATCCCTAGACGTCCCAGACAGTTTCCTGACCTGCGGAGGCACTGTGCGCAACCCGCAATTTGCGCGAAGTCGCGAGTTCGCTCCCAGCCAGTCTGGTTTGGGCGAGAACGACAAAGCGCGGACACCAGCTCCCGAAACACTTTCAAGCTTAATGCAAAAAATTCGCTGGATAGCAAACCTCGGCAGCATTGCACTGCTGGCGCTGCTGACCGTGCGAAGCGTTTCGGGGCAGGAGGCTCTCGCGAGCAAAGAGCCAGAGATCGGAGAAATGTCGTCGTCGCATTTGAGACTGAACGCAGCAGACAGCGCCGTTGCACCCATCGTTCGATCGCCATCACGACCCGGCGGTGTCGCTTGGCGCCATCTGTTCCTGAGTTCCATCACTTTTCTGGCTTTCGAGCATGCCTTTCGTTGTGCAACCGAGCAAGGAACCAGGGACGGATTTGGCGGCTCGTTCCTGAGCGGCTATGGAAATGCGGTTGGCAACCTGCACGGATGGGCCGATGGCGATCCCTTCCTGGTGAACTACATCGGTCATCCCATGCAGGGTTCAGTCACGGGATTTGTATGGCAGCACAACGATCGCGCCTACCGCGATGTGGTGTTCGGAAAGAACGCGCGCTATTGGAAGGCCAAACTTCGAGGCACCGCCTTCTCTTACCTCTACAGCGTGCAATTTGAGATTGGCCCGGTTAGCGAAGCTTCACTCGGCCACATCCAATCGGCGTATCCACAGCAAGGATTTGTGGATCACGTGGTCACTCCGTTGATTGGTTTAGGATGGACGGTCGTCGAAGACTCGCTGGACAGATATGTGATTCGCTCCATCGAGAGTCACACTTCAAATCCCTATTACCGTGTGCTGGCGCGCGGACTGAATCCGTCCCGTGCCTTCGCCAACGTATTGGGAGGCCGGTTCCCATGGGATCGCGAAGACCGGCCGAGCCCTTTCCGTCCTTATCCTGAGCATCTCGCAGTGGTGACCGAAATAGAACAAGAGACACGCAAAATCGAGGTGCATCCACCTCCCGGAGTCGCCCCTTTTGAGGTGACAATGACTCCGACCTTTCGCCAATACATAGGCGCTGGCTCGCAAGGGTCGTGTGCCGGCGGAGGGGGTTCCGGAGCCATACGAATCGCGTCCGACTGGCAGATCGTTGTCGATGTTCAAGGGTGTAAGTTGACAGGCCTGGGACCTAATCTGACCGGCGATTCCCTGAACTACATGGCTGGTCCGCGCTGGACTCCGCAGGCCTCAAGCCGCTGGAGTCCCCACGCACAGGTGCTAGTCGGAGGAGCCAAGCTCACCGAAGAAAAGACTAATCCCGAATTGCGCAAGGAATTGCTGGCAGCGGCAACACCGACCACCGATTTCAACAAACTGCACACCGAATATACGCAGCAGTACGACACCAACGGCTTCGCCTTGTTGGCCGGAATCGGAGTGGACTACAAGGTCAATAAAGCCCTTGCCTTCCGGGTAGCAAGCCTCGACTACACACGATCCTGGACGGGCAATTTGAACCAGGTTACCTATGACCAGGGGCTGCAATTTACTTCCGGCCTGATAATCCGCATGGGGACATGGTGAGTATCGAATTGTTCGTTTGCATCGCGAGGTTCAAAATCAGCTGTGCGGGGCTCTGCGGCGCAGACGAAGGAACTCAACGCTGAAATTTTCTGCACCCACTGGCGCCGGCCGGCGCGCTTGCCTCGTCAGAGCGCTGTCTCTCAATAACGATATCTAAAAGACGTTGTTTTGCCTCGTGGAAATCGCTCGTATCCTGGACATATTCAGTTCGCGGCGGAAGCAGACGCACGATCTCTGATTTCGCGCGGTGGAGCCGGTCTGTCATCCTGGGATGAGTCGCGAAAAGCCGGGAGAAAAAACTGGACGGTCTTGAATCCTGCATGGCGAAGCGCTGATACAAATTCAGCATGCCTTCGGGGTCATAGCCGGCAGAATAGGCATACTCCAACCCCAGCAAGTCCGCCTCGTGCTCCGTGCCGCGGTCAAATTTCAGCACTGGCATGCTGCGAAAGCTCCAGGTGACCTGTCGGACGGAATATCCGATCGTTCCGGGAATCCGCAGCAGCGGGAAGAACGGCAGATCCCACAATATCTCGCGAGTAAAACTTCGTGTATCGTGCCGTGCAGCCACGTGGGCAATCTCATGCGCCATGACCATGGCTAGTTCTGATTCGCTCTCCAGCGCAAGCAACATGCTGGAGGTCATGTATAAGTGCCCTCCGGGCAGGGACTGCGCATTCACGTCTTCGTTGTCGTAAACAAGCCTGATGCTGACCTTGTAGCCAACTTCGGAGTGATCCACCAGATTCTGTACGACTCGATTCAGATAGCCGTCAATCAGCGGATCGTGAATGACGGTCATCGACCGTTCCATTTCAGCGGCCAGAGCATCTCCCATTTTGCGCTCGCGCTCGGAGGAGTAAAAGTTGACGCCTCTTCCGATGCCGCGTCGACCAATTTGGCCAACGTCGTACTTGGGAGGCAACTTCGCGCCGGCCTGCACAAACTCCCTCGAAACCGGCGTCGCGTTCTGGAGAGCGCAATCGGCTAGCACGCAAGATCGCGGGCCTTGAGCGAAGGAGCAGGGCAACCAGCTCATGGCGAGGAGGACGAAGCATCCGGCGAGCAGGCTCCGCCGTTTGCCGAAAGACTTCGGTGACACTGCCCGACCAATCAGTCGAAGACACAACCCATGCGTTGACATAACGTCTTTTGCGATTGCGACGGACCCATGGGAGTGTTCGACGTTCGAGGGAAGGAATGAACTGTCAAGGTTGACAGACTTGAACGCGGCGCCTTGCAGGATGCGATTCTTATCGAGTCGTCGCCGTGAGCGGTCACGAGTTCGCTGTCAATTGTGCCAGTGGTATCAGCGATCCCTACCGGGTAAACAAGGTGTCACGCCCGCGGAACAACTGCGGACGAGTCTGGTAACGGTAAAGCCCGGAGATCTGATTGTGCTGCAGATCGAGCACGGGGAACGAATGATGTATCTCGGCTTCGAAATGGACTGACGACTGAAAAGCGATCGAGATTCGCGTTGACGGTTCCTTGACCGCCGGATGTTTGATGGTTGACGGTTGTACAAAGCCGGCTTGTGGCGCTGAAAAGCCTTACTGGGCGCGGTGTTCGAGCCCATAGCCGCCCGGCAGAGCTGGCCCCGCAAAGATGAAATATGCGGCAGTGTTAACGCAATATATTGCAACCCGCCCCTCGATGGTTGGGTGGGACTCGGAAGAGCTCTTGATTCGATTCGACTTATGCCAGCGATGCGAGCGGCAGTTGGTGATCAGTTTGCAGATAAGCTTATGGCGCAATGACTCCCTCAGTAGATAGTCTGATCTTTCGTCACTTCTCCCTCCGCGAAAATCCCTTTGGCGTAACGCCTGATCCTCGATTTCTTTTTATGAGCCGTACGCACCGCGAGGCGCTGGCTTCGCTGGTCAACGGAATCGAGTGCGGCTTTGGTTTTCAGGTGCTGGTAGCCCAGCCCGGTATGGGCAAGACCACTTTGCTGTTTGACCTTCTGGAACGATTTCACAGCTCCAGAACGGCGTTTCTTTTTCAGCAGCAGCATGACTCGCGCGAGTTTCTGCAATCGCTGCTCATCGAATTGAAAAGTGATGCGGGGGAGACCAGCCACGCCAGGTTATACAGCCAGTTGAATCAATTGCTCTCGGAAGCGGCCGTTACCCGGGAGCGGGTGATCGTGGTTGTCGATGAGGCGCAGAATCTCGACGATTCCGTATTGGAGACTCTGCGGCAACTGTCAAACTTTGAAACTGCGCGATCAAAATTGCTGCAAATTGTCCTGGCCGGGCAACCGCAACTGGCAAAGCGGCTGGCCCAGCCCCAACAAGAGCAGTTGCGGCAGCGTGTCTCGACGCTCGCCCGGTTGAGCCCGCTGGGGCTGGATGAGACGCGTATCTATTTGAACCATCGCTTGAATATCGCGGGATATCGCGGGCCGGAGTTCTTCAGCAACCCTGCGCTGCAACTAATCTGGTCCGTAAGCCACGGCATTCCACGCAACGTAAACACCCTTTGCTTTAATTCCATGATGACGGCGTTCGCGCAAGGTTCAAAACGCGTGGATGAGTTGGCGATCAAGGAAGCCGCGCAGGATCTCGATCTGGAATTCGTTCTTGCCGATATGGCGGGTGCCCACCCGGGCTCAGATAGCTTCGAGAGCGAAAACGGCGGGACAACCCTCAGGATTGAACTTCTTGCCGAGAAGCCAACCACAGCGGAAAAGCCCGCGCCTCCGCCGCCTGCCGGTAACGGACGGCGGCCGTTGGTTGAGCCGCCCAAACAGGAACCCCTTGCAGTCTCACAGAGCATTGCCGGGGTTGAGCGGACGCTGCTTTCCGAAAAACCGAAATCCACGGTTCGGCCGGCGCCTCTTCTGCAGTCTGCTGCGCCCGACATTAAACGACAGGCAATCGTTGCAAAAGAAACACCGCTGCCCTCGCCCTCGCCTTCCGGAAGAATCGCAAAGCGGAACGATGGTGCGGAAGAGAAAAACAATCGTGATCGAAATGAATTGCCCATGACGGCGTCTTCGAATCGACCTCAGCCGCCGCCAGTAGCGCCAATTCAGGGCTCTCACATCAGCCGCGGAAAGAAGCTGGTTTGGGCATCGCTTCTCGCTGCTGCCGCGTGCGCCGGAGTCTTGTTCGGCCATGGGCTGGGTAGTCGAGGTCAGCAATCCGGAGAGGGTCCGGAGTCAGTATCCATGGTGCAACAAGTTCAGGACACGCAGCCGGCATTGGATGCGGCTCCGACTCCCGCTCCATTGACTGCGCCTCGCAAAAGTAAAGAGACAAAATCGAATTCGTATGCTGACGATGGCCCCGAGATCGTGGTGCGCACGTTTCCGCCGTCGAACCCGATTACACCCGGCGCTGCCCAGTCGAACGCGAAGACAATTTACTTTGATGAGGACAGCGCCGAGTTGACGAGCAAGTACAACACCGCTATCCAGAGCGTCGCCGAAATGCTCACCACGAATCCGCAGTCGAGCGCGATCATCGAAGGCCACACCGACAACTCCGGCGAGGAGACCTACAACTTGAGTCTCTCGATCCGCCGGGCCGCGGCGGTAAAAGACGTTCTCGTAAACCAGTATCAAATCCCGTCAGCCCGCCTGAGTACGATCGGCGCGGGGTCGACGGCGCCTCTGGAGTCGAACTCCACGAGCAGCGGGCGAGCCTACAACCGGAGAGTCGAGATGCGGATCGTGCAGCCGGAACGCACGCTGGCCGCTGGCTCCGATCCCAGGTAATCCGCTTCTGGCATTGAAATCCACGAAGACTTGTGGCGCGAGGAATCGGCTGTCTCGCAATCGCCCACATCGGGCGAGAGCCGGACGACGATCAGATTCTGGATATCAAACTTCTGCTGAAACACCCAGTTCATTCCGGCGGGCTGTGAGCAAACCCAGGTACTCCTCCATTCCGTTTCCGGATTTGGCTGACACTCTCAGTACCTGCATTCCGGGGCGCACTGCCTGAATGTTGCCGTATGCTGCGGGCCAATCGAACTCCACTGCCTCGGCCAGGTCCGTCTTCGTGACCACGGCAATATCGGAGCTGTTGAAAATTGTAGGGTATTTGAGCGGTTTGTCTTCGCCCTCCGTCACGGAGATGAGAACCAGGCGAAGATGTTCACCCAAATCATAAGAGGAGGGACAAACCAGGTTTCCAACATTCTCAATGAAGAGAAAATCGAGTTCGTTGAGGTTCCACCCATCGAGCGAGTTCTGCACCATGGCAGCTTCGAGGTGGCACAGCGTCCCGGTGGTGATTTGCCTGACCGGGGCTCCGCTGCGCGCCAGGCGGATCGCGTCATTTTCCGTGGCCAGATCCCCGACCAGCGCGGCTACCCGATGATGCCGGCCCAGCCGGGAAAGTGTTTTTTCGAGGAACATGGTTTTGCCAGTGCCGGGACTCGACACCAAGCTCACCACAAAAACCCCCGCCGCCTTGAACTTCTCGCGAAGGCCATGAGCGATCAGATCGTTCTGCTTTAGGACGTTTTTTCTAACTTCGACTAAACGTGGCTGGGTGTCCATTCTTCAATCTCCAATGCGACGACTTCGATTTCTCTGCCTTGTACGATTTCTGAGCTCGGCGTGCCGCACTCCGCGCAACAAAACAGTTGCATCGAGCTGATGGGACGCTGCGCCTGGCAACCGGAACAGAAGATCAAGACTGGAATCTCAATGATGACCAGGGTGGAGCCCTTCAACGCCGATTCGTCGCACGCGATTTCGTAAGAAGCGAGCAGAGCTTCTTTCACAACGCCCGAGAGAGCCCCAAGTTTTAAGTGGACGGCGTTGACGCGAACTTCGCCACGCCGCTCAATCTCTTCTTCCGCCATCTCGACGATACTCATTGCGATGGAAAGTTCGTGCATGGGTTTCTCAGTTTGCTCGATCTGAGTTGTTGAACGCTGCGATAGCAGCCTGCCCCAGGCTGATGCCGCCATCGTTCGGCGGGACGGCGTGGTTCGTCCACGTCTGCAGGTCTTCGCGCTCCAGAAGACCTTTGAGATCTTTCAGAAGCAATTCGTTCTGAAAAACGCCTCCTGAGAGTGCGACAATCTGAACACTCTGAGCTTTACAGATGGCGACGAGAGCGTTGTGTAAACCCTGTGCAACGCCCGATTGAAAGGCGCGGGCAATTTCTACAAGGTCACGTCCGCAGAGGCGGTCGCAAATTACGGACTGTAGCAACGGGCGAAAATCCAATTCGTTGTCGGCATAGGGAAAGGGATAGGGTTCGGCCACTGAGACCTTGCGGGCCAGTTGCTCCAGCCACATCGCGGCCTGCCCTTCGAACGTAACCTCACGGGTGAAACCCAGTAGCGCGGCGGCGGCGTCAAAGAGGCGTCCGACCGAAGTTGTAGGAAAGGTCCGCATTTGTTTGTCGATCAACTCCACTGCATGCCTGTATCGCGCCGGGAAGGCAAACGGGCGAGCGGTAAGATCGGGCAACGAGGCGAGCTGAGGGAGAAATCCTGAAGCAGCTTGCACCGGGTATTGCGCTGCGGCGTCTCCGCCCGGCAGGGAGGCGCTGCGCAAGTGAGCGACTCGTTGAAAGCCCTGTTGGATGCTCCCTGCAAAGATCTCTCCTCCCCAGATGCTGCCGTCGTCGCCGAAACCCGTCCCGTCGAAGCTGACTCCCACAACCCGCGTGTTCCATTCGCCTCGTTCTGCCAGAACAGATGCGATATGCGCGCGATGATGCTGTACCGCCCGCAGGTGAGAGGCTCCCAGTTCAACGGCGTGCGAAGTGGAGAGGTATTCAGGATGAGCGTCGTGCACGACCAGCAGTTCCTCGAGACGCACCTCGTACATGGAGAGCAAGTCTTGGATGGTCTGCTGAAATGCGCGAAACGATTCATAGTCGCCCAAATCCCCGAGGTGCTGGCCGACGAATGCCTGGCCATCCACTGCGAGTGTGACCGTGTTTTTCAGATCAGCGCCAACGGCGAGAATCGGGCGTGTGCTGGGGAAGGCGGCTACGGCGCCCGGGGCGTAGCCGCGCGCCCGTCGAAGGATCATGGGACCGAGCACGCTCGCCCGCGCCACTGAATCATCCACCCGTCGCGCAATCGGGCGTTCGCCGATCAGAAAGGCGTCAGCGATTCCGGTAAGACGGGAAATCGCATCGTCATCCTCGAAAGCGATCGGTTCACTGGAGCGGTTGGCGCTGGTCATCACCAGTACAGCCGGCGCATCCGCCGCGAAAAGCAGTTGGTGCAAGGGAGTATATGGCAGCATCACTCCGAGATCATGATTGTCCGGCGCAACTTCCGGCGCTACCCCCCGGCACTTCGCCTTCACCGGGGCAAGCACAATGGGGCGAGCGGCCGAGATGAGCAAGGCCTCCGCTTCCGCCGAAAGGTTGACCAGGCTGCGGGCTGTTTCACGATCTCTCGCCATTACGGCAAAAGGTTTGTCCTTGCGATATTTGCGTTCACGCAATGCCGTGACCGCAGATGAATTCGACGCATCGCAAGCGAGATGGTAGCCTCCCAGTCCCTTGACCGCGACGATCTTGCCATCCTTGAGAAGCTCGGCTGCTTTGCGAATACCCGGTTCGCTTCCTTTCAAAGTCTTACCATCCAACTGTAAGTAATAACCTGGACCGCAGGCATGGCAAGCCACTGGCTGCGCGTGAAAACGACGGTTACCGGGATCTTGATATTCCGCGGAGCAGTATTGGTCGAGCGGCCAACTTTGCATCGTGGTGTTGGGCCGGTCATAAGGAAGGCCTAGGACAACGGTGTAACGAGGACCGCAGTTCGTGCAATTGATGTAGGGATACCAGTAGCGCCGGTCTTCCGGATCGAAGAGTTCGTTCAGGCAAGCATCGCAAACCGGGAGATCAGGCGAAATACGCGCCGTGGGTCGTTCACGCCGTTGGCTCCCGCGTATGGTGAACTCCGTCAGACCCAAACTCTCGGCCTGACGAACCTCAATCGCGGCAATGCTTGCTGCAGGCGGCGGCAGCGTTTTGAGATCGTGAACGAAAGCCTGCAAACCTGGCTCTGCGCCTTCCAAATGAATCTCAACTCCTTCTTCGCCATTGAGCACCCATCCGGCGAGCGTGTTGGCACGCGCGAGACGATAGACGAAGGGACGGAAGCCGACGCCCTGCACCACGCCGCGAACTCGAATGGAACATGCACTCGCCATCGTTCAGTCCAATATCAAACCAGACTCGCCTCGAAGGATCTTTCGCGCGCTAATCGTCATCGGCGCACCCACTTGTTCCTGTCTGCGAACTCTGCGGAATTTCTTTGCGTCCTTTGCGGTAAGGATTTTCGCGGGATCAAGATCTCTTCCGCAAAGTTCGCAATGAACTTCCGCAACGGCCGCAAAGACTGAGTGACGTTAGTCAGCCGACATCCACGATGCAGCTGTGCCCCTGCCAGCCGATCTGCACGACCTTGCCGTCCTCCGCCAGCAGCGGCACGCTGCGATGGCCCGGCGCCAGGGTGCTCATGCGATGCATGGCATCAGCGTCGGCCTCTACGTCATACTCGACAAACTCGGAGCGCTGCCACTCCAGCCACTCCCGCATCTCCTGGGTGTAAGGGCAGCGGGTAGCACCGTAAAGTTCAAGCTTCGCCACGGGCCAAAACCTCCAGAGTTTCTCGAATGATGTGGTAAATCGAGGCCTGCACTTCCTGAATGCGCGGTATGTAATCGCACGGAACGACGATGGAAAGATCCGCAACTCCACGGCGTTTGATCTCGCCTCCGTCGTAACCCAGCAGCGCAACCGTCAGCATTTTCCGCTTGCGAGCTTCTTCGAGCGCCGCGATGATGTTGCGCGACCCGCCACTCGTAGAGATTCCAATGGCAATATCCTCGGGACGTGCTTGCGCAATCAACTGGCGGAGGAAAACAACTTCTGTGCCCACATCGTTGGCGATGGCGCTGATGTTCGCAGGTTCAAGCGATAAAGAGACAGCCGGAACGGGTGCATATCCAGGCGGCGGAAGCACGCAGTCAATAGCCCAATCGTTCGCATCCGTCGCGGAACCGCCGTTCCCGAACAGAATGAGCTTGCCGCCTTTGATCAGACGCTCATGAATTGCTACGGCGACGGCGCTTATCGTTTCAGATTGATCGCGCGCCACTTTCGCTCGCAGCACCGAGTCATCGTGCGCCTTCGTCCGGATTGAGGCCGCGACCTGGGAGACCAAGTCGCCGGTTTCCTGTTTCTCTTGGCCGAGGAAGGGATAGAGAAATCCAGCTTCTCCCACGTCGTGGCCCAATTCGCGGTGTTCCAGAAAGACATGCACGCTCTCCCAGAGGGTGTGATACAGAATTTCAATCATCTCCTGGTGGAGGAACGAATCTTTGGTAAACGCTTCGACCGAGTACGATCCATCCATGCCGGGGAGAGCAAGCGTCAATGCGTTTCGGTCCTGGGCAAACTTAAGGGCAGAGCGAACCTCATCGTCTCCCTCGGGAGGTCCAAATCCCATCACAATGTCTTCCGGATGGAGAATCGCTTCCAGCCAGGGACGGAATAGCATGGAAATATCCAGCGCCGGCAGCGCCCGCTTCCCCACGATCACAGGATGAACGAACTCAACCGAGACATGTTGGGCATCGGTGGCATAGGGGCCGCGCCCGAATGCGAGCAGCCTGCCTCCCTGAAGAAATCGTTCGGACATTGAGCGGCAAGCTTCGGCCAGCCGAAAAGCTTCCCGGGAAAAGAACTCTTCTACGAGCTGGTTGCGCAACAGCAGGCGGTTTTCCACTTGCGCCGCCAGTTCGCACCCCGTCGTCATGGTTCCGTTGCGATCCATATATAGTCAGCAGATGCGCGGCAGAGGGTCGCCGACCAGCATATCCACGATTCGACTTCCGCCATACAGCGTGGTCACCAGTACGGCTCCGGCCGGTTGCTCGCGTACTTCGCCAATCACTCTCGCGTCCTCGCCACCCGCTGCCAGATTCAAGGCGTTGAGCGCAGCATCCGCATATTCAGACGCTACCACCGCAAGAAACTGGCCTTCGTTGGCAATATGCAAGGGATCAAGACCAAGCAACTCGCAGGCGCCGCGAACCGCATCGTGCACCGGCAACCGTTCTTCCGCCAGAACGATTCCCAGCCTGCAGTCGCGCGCCAGTTCATTGAGTGAAGTGGCAACCCCGCCGCGCGTCGGGTCGCGCATCCAGCGGATGCCCGGCCAGGCGGCGTGTGCCAAAGCTTCCACCAGAGGAAGTACGGAACGAGTATCGGAGCGAAGGTCTGCCTCAAGATCCAACTCGCCGCGAGCCAGAAGAATCGTGATGCCGTGATCGCCGATCGGTCCAGAGAGAATAATTTTGTCCCCAGGTCGAACCGATTGCGGATCGACGCTGATGCCGGGGATGGGGCGCCCAATTCCGGTGGTCGTTATATACATGGAATCGGCTTTGCCATGTTCGACAACTTTGGTATCGCCGCCAGCAATCGTGACGCCGGCTGTGCGCGCGGCATTCCCCATGGCTCGGACCTCCGCTTCGAGCACAGGCGTAGGCAGCCCGGCTTCGAGCACGTAGGTCACGACCATGGCTTCCGCTTTCGCTCCTGAAACAGCCAGGTCATTGACCGTCCCGTTCACCGCCAACTCGCCAATCGATCCTCCAGGAAAAGTCAGCGGCTTGACCACAAAGCTGTCGGTGGTGATCGCAATCTTCGTCCCGCCGAAATCAAGGTGGGCCGCATCACCCAGCGGACTTGAGGAGGATGCAAAAAGTAACGGGGCAAAAAGGCCCTCGACGAGCCGCCGGCTGGCTTTGCCTCCGGCACCATGGGCCATCTCGATTTGCGGTTCGCGGAAGCGGATTTTGGGCGAGGTGTCGGCGGCCGGGCTGCCGCCAGGGACCAGGTCTAGGCTACCGAGCTTATGCTGGTCACCATCTCCGTTTTGCGGTGTTCGTAATTGAAGTAAGCTGCGCATGATCCCTCGGATGAAACCATGAGTGCACCGATCGGATGTTCCGGCGTGCACTCCTTGCCAAACAGTTTGCATTGAGGCGGCTTGAGCACGCCTTTCAGCACTTCTCCACATTGCGCAGCTTTGGGATCGGTCACGCGGACGCCGGGAACGACAAAACGCTGCTCCGCATCCCATTCCGCATAACCGTCCTTAATGCGCAAGGCCGATTGTGAAATGAAGCCGAGCCCACGCCACTCAAAATAAGGGCGCAACTCGAAAGCCTCGGCCATCGCCCGGAGGGCGGCGCGGTTTCCTTCCCACGGCACAACTCGCCGGTACTGGTTTTCAATCGTGGCCTCGCCTGACTGAAGTTGACGCAGAACCATGACGATCGACTGGAGAATATCCAGCGGCTCGAAGCCCGAGACTGCCACGGGCTTGTGTTCGTTCTTCGCGATCCACTCGTAAGGCCGGCACCCAATCACGGTCGAAACATGGCCGGGTCCGATGAAGGCATCGATGCGCATGTCGGGAGAATCGAGAATCGCGCGGATCGCCGGAATGATGGTGACATGATTGCAGAACACAGAAAAATTATGCAGGCCCATGGCCTTCGCCCGTACCAGCGTCAGCGCGGTGGAGGGAGCGGTGGTTTCAAATCCGATGGCAAAGAACATCACGTGCTTCTCAGGATTATTCTGCGCCAGCTTCAAAGCGTCGGAAGGAGAATAGACGATGCGCACGTCCATCCCGCGGGCTTTGTGCTCCAGTGGGCTTCCCGTCGTTCCGGGCACACGCATCATGTCGCCAAAGGCGGCAAAGATCACATTGGGATCCTGGGCAATCGATAAACCGTCGTCAATTCGTCCCATGGGCAGAACGCACACCGGACAACCGGGTCCATGGATGAGTTCGATGTTCGACGGGAGCAGATCTTTCAGCCCGAAGCGGTAGATGGCATGCGTGTGGCCGCCGCACACTTCCATGATGCGGTAATGGCGGCCGGGATCTGCCAGGCGGCGTATTTCTTCCGCAGTTCTTGTAATGACTTCAGGTTCGCGAAATTCATCAACAAACTTCATACTCATTCCGCCCACCCGGCTCGAGCTTCGATCCCGTTAAGATGCTTCATGAGGCCCCGGAATTTTTGGCGTCTTCGAGGCCGTACCCTTCGATTTCCTGCATCGCCGATTCCGCTTCTCCCAGCATTCGCAGCATGCGCATCTGGTCGATTGCATCTTCCTCGCTGATTTTGCTCATCGCAAAACCAACGTGGATGAGCACCCAATCGCCTTTTACCGGCAGATTGTCCTGCAGCAGCCCGAGATCGACCCTGCGCCGCACCCCTACCACGTCGATCATGGCGGAGGTCGGCTGATCGGGAAAAAGCTCGACGACCTGCCCTGGTATGGCCAAGCACATAGGACCTACTCTTTCTTTCGAGCCAGCATGTTAAAAGAAAATTTCAATTCGTCTTTCACCTTCAGCGTGCCGCCCGCCACCGAAACCAATGTCAGGCCGTAGTCGGTCTGGCGGAGCGAGAACGATCCAAAGGCGCGCAGAGCGTCTTCGGTTACCGTCACTCGCGCGGGGACCACCTGAGCCCGCGTGACGCCGTGCATGGTCAGATTGCCGTTGAGCACGACGCTGTACTGCCCTTCCCCGGCCGGAGTGGCTGCGAAGTTCGAGCACTCGTAAACGATCTCGGCATAAGTGGAGGTCTCGAGAATCTCTTCTCGCATGACGCGCTCGATTTCCCGCCGGTCCTTGTCGGAGACGTCATCCCTCACCGCCATGGAGTCGGCCCGGATGACGACTTTGAGAGATGCCTGCGTGGGATCGCCCGGGTTCACCTCCGCTTCGCCCGAAAAGTCGCGGATCGCGATGGTTGGAGTGTGACCGAAAGCCGCCAGCAAACCCGCAGTGGAAACCTGCAGAGCAAATTGACTGGCTCTCTTGTCCATCACATATCGCACCGTGGTTTGCGTCGTTGTGCCCATGAATAGTTTGCTGGCTCACATGCTTCGCAATTTGAGGTACCGATCCACGTCGGGCAATGCAGCTGTCAGGAGATTTCCCACGCCCAGTTGCCCGAGGTAGCGCCTTACCACCGGATTAGAAACGATCAGGCCGGTTCCAAACAGGATCAGCGCTGCGCCTCCCAGCACGTAGAGCGTGTCCTTGTCGGTTCCAAAGTGGTTCGCGTTTTCAGATAATTCCATGGCCATGGCGGTCTCCTCTCAATTGAGCTTCGTTCATTGACCGTTGCTTCATTGAGCGTCGTTCATTGAACATTGTTGACGGACCTTTCAGTCGGATCGTCCCCATTCAGTATTCTGGCGACCAGAGCCTCGATCAATCCGACGGCTTCATCGATCACCGCTTCGATCGGCTCGCTGAGCCCCATGTGGCCTTCCTCGGGACCGAGTGTTCCTGGTTCGCAACCCACCAATAGAACGCGCTTCACCTGGCCCATCGACGTGGCCAGGCGCAGCACATTCAAGGGATTCATGCTGTGCGCTTCGACCGGCGCCTGTTGCTCATCTGCATTGCCCAGGTCGTTCAGATCCGGTTCAATCACATACAGCGTGCCTGGCTCTCCGCCTCGCGGGCAGGCATCGATCAGAATGGTCATATCGAATCCGTCGAGCAAGGCATAGCACAAGTCGTAGCCTCTGATTCCGAAGTCCATCACGCGAACACTTGCCGGGAACTCGCGAGTGGCCAAACGCTGCGCCACCTCTACTCCGAAGGCATCGTCGCCCAGAAAAATATTTCCCACTCCAGCGACCAGTATGCGAGGCGTCGCGGGCTTGCTCTTTTCGGCACCAAGTTCGGCGGGCAAAGGTTCGACTTCTTCCGCTGTGAAGAAAAATCGATGCCCGGGTTGCCGCATCAATCCAATGTCGCGCCCGGGATCGTCATCGACCACAACTCCAAGGTGAGTCTTGCCTTCGTAATCCTGCTCGATGGATTCGACAATGGCGGTTTTACCGGTGAGCGCGATGTCCATGATGTCGCCACCCGGTTTTGGATGCAGCCGCACCCGGCTTCCCGGTTTAACGTCGATGCCGTCGAGATGCAGATCTTCCACCGGTTTTTTGGCTTCCAGGAGTTGCCACTCCCATTCGTTCACGATGCATCCCCCTTCAGTGGGCGCAATTCCCGTAAGGTGCCATGGAGCTTCATCAAGTGCTCAATGGGCAGGTTTTCGGTTCGTTCGAGCATTTGCCGGGAGCGTTCATCGGCATGACGCATTTCGTATTTTTCGTCGTCCGTCATGGTCAGAATGCGCAACGCAAGAATCTCGTCGATTTCCGCTCCATCAAAGAAGTCACCCTGACTCTCGGGAGCGATCTGCGGATAGTCGTAAAGAATGATGGGCGAGGCCAGCATGGTGTCGCGTTCACCTTCAGCCCCGACGAGCACGGGCCAGATTCCGACGTTCCGGCAACTGGCCGCGTGGTTCTTGAAGTTTTCAGGCGGATCAAGAAGCGAGACAAACTGACCGCCGTTCACCCCCAGCAGGATGTGGGTGGAAACCAGAGACCGCGCCAGAGCTTGATCGCGTGACTCCGCAGGAAAGTCTGGTGTAGAGAGATTTTCAACCACCACCCGGAGCCTGAAGAGATCGTCCGCAAGTTTCTCGGCGCCGATTTGAATCTTCCCCTGGATCAGGTCCTGGGTTCGCACGACCTGTCCCGAGCAATTGCCTTCGGCGTCGCGAACCGCTTCCACCGTCCTCTCGGCGGGAAAGCTGAACGGCCAGGCGAAGGGCTCAGCCGAGAGCGCGGCGAGATCGGGATTGTAGATCGCCACGTCTCGCTCGATCGCCTCTTGCCACGAGGAGACGGCGCTTGGGCCGCCTTGCGGCGCTTGCCGGTCAGTCACGCGGGTCACGAGTTGCAGGAATCGTACTTTGACTTCGACTTCCGTCGCGGAGAATTGATCGAGCGAGGTTTGTTCAACAAGGCATTCTGCCTGCGTGCTCCACGCGTCCGGTCCGAACTGCGCTTCACTATGCTCCTCATTCCGCTCCTCGCTATAAGACCGCGGATAGAGCACGCCGAAATTAAAGCGCTGGCGATTCTTCACCGACGAAGGTCGATAGGGGTACAGCATGTACCCTTCGTAGAGGACCGCATTGGCGATCGCATCGATGGCTTTGGTATTCATCGCCGTGAAACCTCTTCCAGGGCAGGCAGCAGCCGCTCGAGCGCCTGCTCCCAACTCGGAATTCCGTTCGTGACTTTGTATTCGTAGAGCCGCTCGAATACATCCCGGCGCAAGCAAAGCCAGGCAGTATTCGGATAGTAGATATCCATCATCTCGTGCCAGGACTTTACCGGAAGGCGGAAGCGGGCTTCCTTGTCCCAGGGAATCGGCGCGACTTGCAGAGCTCCGGCGCCGTCCTGGTAAAAAACCGTTCCGCTAAACAGAAAACTCAGCGGCACCTCCCCGTCCCCGACGCCGTGAAAGTATTTGGTTGCGGCGATATTGAAATCAAAGGTGCAAGGCACGGGAACATCGACCACGGAGCTATCTGTAAATGCCGGAGCGACAACGCTGGCATGAGTCCAGAGCATGGTCTTCAGGGTCTGGCCCCAGCGTTCAGTCTGGCCAAAGAGATCCCGCAAATGGTCTTGATCTTCGGCGGTGTACTTCCGTTTAGTGACTTCGAGCTGAATCTGGCAACGCAACGCGACCGAATGGATCACCTCGTTGGCTACGGCGTTCGTGATGCGCAGCTTGAATAAAAGAGTGGGGGCAGCGGTGAAGCGTTGCGCCTCTGCCTTTTCAATCTGGAAGCTCAGCTCAGGCATGCGCCTCCTCTTTCACGACCGTGGCACGCTTCTCCAGTCCTGCAAAAAAGTTGCCGATCTCGCGCCAGACTTCTGTTCCACCCGAGAGCCCCTTCCAGTGGAAGCGAATCATGCCGACCAGCTTGTAACATTCGTCGATAGGAATCACGTAGTACGCGGGATCGCCGGCGCCCCGCGCGTGGCCAACCCGATTGACCAGCAGGGCCTCGACGTCCGGCTCCATTTCTTTCAGCGCTGGATTGGCGGCCTCGATGTCTGTCCAGGTCTCGAGCGGCAGCAGCGACTCCATAGCTCCCGCGGGACTGGGATAGAAAGCGACGACTCGCTGGTCGGGAGTGCTGCGAAAAAAGAAAGCCATGCTGATCGGCACCATCAGGCCGTCCCATTGGCCGTCGGAGAGATGAAAATCCGCGAGAGCGAGCACCCGGCGAGGCACGCGTTTGTACTTTGTCCCCGTGCCGCTGAACAGGATGGCGCACGCATCGCAGGCGCAGAGGAGTTTCCGGCTTCCCGGCTCGATCAAGTGGGAGTGGGCAGCGGCAACTTCAGCGCTGCATAGTTCACAACGCTCCACATCTTTCTTGCGCCTGACAAACTGGCGCAGAACGGCGAATGGGTTTTCATGTTTCGGTTGGACGACTTCATTCATGTTCGGCCCACGTGGCTGCGCCTACCTTGCCCAGAGGTATGAAACCCGACGAGCCCGAGGCATCATCAAGACCCTCAATTTGCAAAAGCGCCAGGTCGGGGGCGGCCTCGTACAATGCGTCTTCGACAATCTTCTTGAGAGTCTTGCCGGTTGATCCGCAGGAGTGTCCGGTGATCCGCATATGCAAGCGGACGCTGCCTTCGTCGCAGCTCAGCAATTCCAGTTCGCCTCCGCCTTTGCGGACCTGGGGCTGAAGCTTCTCCACCGCCTGCGTGATTCGAATGTCCAAATCCAGCGGATGAATACCGTACAACACCAGCAAGCTGCTGACCAACGGATCGCAGCCCAGGTCATCAATGATCCGCTGGCCGGCCTCGCCATTTTTCGCGACGACTTCGAGCGCCCGCTCCAGGCCAACCGCGTGCAGGTCCAGGAGCAACTGCACCAGTGCCTTTGCGCCGGCCCTGGCCTCCGGGTCCGAGATATTCTGCAATTGACCGACGAGCTCGCCGATCCGCTGGATTTTTCCCTGAAACTCTTTGTCATCCGCCATACGGTTTTGAGGCTTTCTGTACCGACATGAACTCGGGAGTGAAGTTCGCGAACCGCGCGCCCACTCCCGGTTTTCCCTGCCAGACTCTTTTCCCTGCCGAATCGTTGCCCGGGCAGATCAGGGTTGCTGCAGGCCAAACATCGGGGAATGGTGTGTTTTCAGAGTCTTTCCATTGCCCAGATACATATGCACGCCGCAGGGCAGGCACGGATCGAAACTGCGGACCGCGCGCATGATATCGATGCCTTTGAATTTGTCGGGGCCGTTTTCCTCGAAGATCGGCGTGTTCTGCACCGCGTCCTCGTAAGGTCCCGGGGTGCCGTAGATATCCCGCGGATTCGCATTCCATGGCGTGGGAGGATACGGATGGTAGTTCGCAATTTTCCCCTTGCGAATCACGACGTGATGCGACAGCACGCCGCGAACCGCTTCATGGAAGCCGCAGCCAATCGCCTCTTCCGGCACTTTGAAATCCGACCAGGTCTTGGTTTTGCCGGCATGCAATTCTTCCAGCGCTTTCTCTACGAAGTGCAGGGCGCACGCGGCCGCATAGGCCTGGAAATAGGTGCGAGCCCGGTCCCGCTCGATGGCATTGCTCCACTGCGGAATCTTCCACTCGAATTCGACCTCGGGCTTTGACATGGTTTTGGGCAGATAGATTTTCACGCTCTTGCCTGTGGCTTTGATGTAGCCGATATCCACCAACCCGGCGAGCGCCGTCGCCCACAGTCGCGCAATCGGGCCACCGCCGGTGTCGAGCGCCAGATGATCTCCCGTGCGCTTGTCAAGCCAGCGCGGAGACATGACCCATGTGTACTTGCCGCCGAAGTCTCGTTTTTGCGGCCGCGGGATTGTGGTCTGGTTCCAGGGATGGTTTTTATCAACCGGATTCCCCAGAGGATCGGTCTTCACGAAAGTCTCGGCATTTTCCCAACCATCGTAGTAAGAACTCCCCAGCAGGATCCGTATATTCAGATTGATGTCCACCAGGTCGGTGGTGACCAGCTTGCCATCGACGACCACACCGGGCGTTACGAACATCTTCCGGCCCCAATTCGTCATGTTTCTGTAGGTGTAGTCGCAATGGTCGGGATCGTTGAACGAACCCCAACATCCGAGCAGTATGCGGCGGCGGCCCACCTCTTCATATCCCGGAAGGGCTTCATAGAAGAAGTCAAACAAGTCGTCATGCAGGGGAACGACCTTCTTCATGAACTCCACATACTTCATGAGCCTGACGATGTAGTCGGTGAAGAGCTGCACGGTGGGCACGGTTCCCACTCCGCCGGGGTAAAGAGTCGAGGGATGGACGTGCCGTCCTTCCATGAGGCAGAACATCTCGCGAGTCATTCGGCTCATCTGCAAGGCTTCCAGATAAAACGAGCCGGTAAAAGGATTGAGGGCGCGCATGATGTCCGCGATGGTGCGGAATCCGTGCTCGTTCGAGTGCGGGGCTGGCGTGGATTCGGCTTTCGCCAGGACTTTCGGATTTGTCTCCTTGACCATCTGCTCGCAGAAGTCCACGCCCACCAGGTTGTCCTGGAAAATGTTGTGATCGAACATGTATTCGGCGGCTTCGCCCAGATTGACGATCCATTCGGCCATCGCCGGCGGGACCACGCCGAAAGCCATGTTTTGCGCGTAGGTTGCGCAGGTGGCATGGTTGTCACCGCAAATGCCGCAGATACGGCTGGTGATGAAGTGAGCGTCGCGCGGGTCTTTGCCCTTCATGAAAATGCTGTAGCCCCGAAAGATGGACGATGTGCTGTGGCACTCGGCAACCTTCTTGGCGTCGAAGTCAATCTTGGTAAAGATGCCCAGGCTGCCCACGATGCGGGTGATCGGGTCCCAGTTCATTTCAACAAGATTTCTCGATTTGCTGGGGACATCTGTGGTTGGTGCCGTGACAGTGCTCATGCGGGTCGCTCCTTTGATTTCTCAGCAGCCAGATGGGTTGGGGCTAATACGATTTCGCGTGATAACCGGTGGTCAGCTCCGCGCGCGGATGCCGCCATTTTGGTTCTTTGTTCAGTGTGTTCTGCGTGATTGAGCGAAGCGCGCGGATGGCGCGCCCGTAAACCCCAATCGCGGCGCTCGAAACGTGCGCTCCTGGCGGCTCATCCATGAACGGCATGAACTTGTCGGGGAAGCCCGGCATGGTACAGCCGATGCAAATTCCCCCTACGTTGGGACAGCCGCCGATGCCAGCCATCCACCCCCGCTTGGGAACGTTGCAATTGACCACCGGCCCCCAGCATCCCAGCTTCACTATGCATTTGGGAGAGCCATACTCTTCCGCGAAGTCGCCCTGCTCGTAGTAGCCGGCGCGGTCGCAACCGTCATGCACGGTTTTTCCGAAAAGCCAGGTAGGACGCAGTTGATCATCTAAAGGAATCATCGGGGCGAGTCCCGCGACCTGATAGAGAAGGTAGAGCACCGTTTCCATGAAATTGTCGGGCTGCACCGGGCATCCCGGAACATTCACGATCGGTAACCCTGCCTTGGATTGCCAGTCCCAGCCGAGATAGTCGGCCAGCCCCATGCAGCCAGTGGGATTGCCTTCCATGGCATGAATGCCGCCGTAAGTGGCGCAAGTTCCAATGGCCATGACCGCCAATGCCTTGGGCGCGAGCCGGTCGATCCACTCATTGGTGGTAATCGGCTGTTTGGTCTTCGGATCTGTGCCCAACGCCGCCCAATATCCTTCTTTCTTGATTTTTTCGTTGGGAATCGAGCCCTCTACGACGAGGACGAATGGTTCGAGTTTGCCTTCCCATGCCTGGTAAAAAAACTTCATAAAGTCATCGCCGCACTCGTAGGCCAGTACGGGATTGTGCAGATGAACTTTCGGCAGGCCGGGAATCGCTCCCAGCAAAACGTCTTCGATGCTGGGCTGCGTAGCAGCCGTGATTGAAACGGAATCGCCGTCACAGCCAAGGCCGGCTGTAATCCAAAGGATATGCACCTCTTTGACGGCAGGCGCCTTTTGCGTTACCCGACCGTACGGAACGTTTGATGTGCCCATAGCCGGAATGCTCCTTTCCAATCAAGACTGGATCGGTTCCAAATCGAGCTGCAGAATTGCGCTGAATCTGGAACTTACATAACCTCCAGCCCGATTCAGAGTCGGCCTAATTCGAAGTGGAGGCAAGAGCAGCTGCCCTGTTTTATCCCCCAAGGAAGTCCTGCAACGCGCATCAGGGATTCCCCTAGGGACAGGCACCTCCGGCACTAATCGGGATTTTCGAAAAGAAGGGCGGGACGTTTACTGGTTCTTCGAGGAAAAAACGATAACACTCGTGTAGGCAACAACGCCGGCGCTAGGCTGACTTTTCAGTGACATTCCACTGGATCGCGTGCTGAACCAGTTCGCGCGCACTGCGGAGAGAGAGCTTCTCCTTGATATGCGCCTGGTAAGACTCAACCGTCTTTACACTGAGGTGCAGGGTCTCGGCGATCTGGCGAGTTCCATGCCCTTCCCCGATCAAGCGGAAGACTTCCAGTTCCCGGTTGGTAAGCTCGGCGAGGGAGGAATGCTTGGAGATGTCGGCGCCGCGAACGTAGTGTTGCAGCATGTTATTCGAAATGCGATCGCTCACATAGATTTCACCGCTCAGGATGCGACGCAGCGCCACCAGCACTTTTTCCGTCGCTTCCTGCTTCATGATGTAACCATTGGCGCCCGCCCGCAACGCCCGTTCCGCGTAAATCGACTCATCGTGCATGGAGAGAATCAGGACGGGAAGGCGGGGAGAATTGATACGGATGTTCTTGAGCATCTCCAACCCGTCCGGGCCATTGAGGGAGATGTCCAAAATAACGATGTCAGGCCGGTCAGACTGTATGGCTCGCAAGCCTGAGTGCATCTCTTCAGCGACACCGCAGACTGCCAGATCGGATTCCTGATTGATAAGGAGAGTCAGGCCCTGGCGAACAATAGGATGATCATCGATCACCAGCACAGTTTTTTTCCTTGCTGTGGAAGGGCAAGGTTGCTTAACGCTCATAAGATTTCCTGGTTCGACTCTTCATTGCCGTTTGTAAGTGGAAATACGCAGGAGACGACAACTACACGGGCCTTTTCAGTCTCCACCTTTAACGATCCACCAATCATTTTGGCCCGATAGTGCATGATTTGTATGCCCATCCCGGAAGGGTCTGCGGAAGCTTCGGGCAAGCTTGCGCCATCGTTTTCGATTCTCAAACTGCCGTTCCCGTTCGCGGCGGAAAGGGTAATCGTGATGCTCTTAGCTTGTCCATGCTTAATTGCATTGTTCACAGCCTCCTGAGCAATGCGATAAAGGTGGGTTGACATATTGGAATCATGGATGAGAACCGGTGCGTCAAGCTGCAGGCGGCAGGAAATGTGGAACAAATCCTCCACTTCGACGGCCCAGCGCCGGAGGGCCGACATCAGGCCTTGTGCGTCCGAAACCACGGGGAGCAGACCGTGCGCCAGCTCTCTTGTTTTGTGGATTGCTTCATTCACCAGCCCGACGATCCGGGCAGCTTCGGCTGCCTCCTCAAGACCTTTTTCGGTCAGTTTCTGCTCCTGGGCTTTGGTCATAAACGCGATGCCGGTCAGGTGTTGCCCCAGACCATCGTGCAGATCTTGCCCAATGCGGCGTTGCTCGTCGGCGCTGATTTGCAGAATTGCCTTCTCCAGACGCTTGCGCTCCGTGATATCGATTCCGGTCGCGATCATGTACGCATGGCCCCCATTTTCTCCGGGCAGGAGCGTGCTTGACCATGCAATCAGCCGCCGGGCGCCGTCTCGAGCAACCCATGAGGTCTCGTAGTCCTTGGTCCGGTATTCCATTCGCAATTGTTCGACGAGGATTTTGAAGCGTTGCGCTTCCTCCGCGAGCACGCACAAGTCCCAAAGGTATTTACCTTTTACTTCCGCGAAGGTATAGCCGGAAACCTGCTCGCAAGCCCGATTGAAGCGAACGATGCGGCCTTGCGGATCCAGAACAACGACCAGGGCTCCCACCGTATGCAGGATCGCAGAGACCACGTTGCGCTCTTCCTGTAGCGCTTCTTCGATTCGCTTGAGTTCGGTGATGTCGAAGCCCACGCCGTGGATGAACCACGGACGCCCATCCTTGCGGCGGATCATCTTTGCTTCGCAATGAAACCAGACGACCCTGCCATCACGTGCCAGAACCCGGTACGCCGACCGAAGCGCGGTCCCGGAGAGGAACATTTGGGCCGCTTCAACGCTCCAGCGCGTTTTGTCGTCAGGATGGATCTGCTGATACCAGCGAATCGGGTCTTCCAGCCATTCCTCTTGCGAAAAACCAAGAGTCGCTTCAATTTGAGGGCTGACGTAGGCTTCACCGATGCCGCGGTCCAGATGCGCCATGAAAATTACCGCCGGGATCTGTTCGACCAGGGCCCTGTAGATTTCGTTGGTATTTGGCAGCTGCTCCTCGTCGTTCAGCGAGTCCGAGTGGGTGGAGGGCTGAACGGAGTTGCTGAGGAATACTGCGGCAAGATCGATAAGAAGATTTTCCGCGTCCGCGGGACTAATGACCTGCGGGGTGTGAAGCTCCGCGCGAGCGCCTGGCGCAATCGTTTCAGCGCTACCCGTGGAGATCATAGTTGAACCTCGAGCGATCTCAGACGTAGAGCAGTTCTAAGCCCCTGGCTTCGCACCTTTACGCCGCCAACTTGGCTCTTTGTTTAAAGAGGCCTGGGTGAACCGGCGCAATGCATGGATCGCCCGGCCGTAGGTCATTACTGCGTTGGATGACAGCAGCGAACCCGGCGGCTGGTCCATGAATGGCATAAATTTGTCGGGGAATCCCGGCATGGTACAGCCGATGCAGATGCCGCCAATATTGGGACAGCCGCCTATACCGCCCATCCACCCGCGCTTTCCCACATTGCATTGCACCACGGGGCCCCAGCAGCCCAGCTTCACAATGCATAGCTTCGAACCGTACTCTTCGGCAAACTCTCCCTGCTCGTAGTAGCCGCCTCTATCGCAGCCTTCGTGTACGGTGGCGTCAAACAGCCATTTGGGGCGAAGCGCGTCATCGAGCGGGATCATCGGGGCCCGCCCCGCGGCCATGTAAAGAAGATAAAGCAAGGTTTCCATGAAGTTGTCCGGCTGGACGGGGCAGCCCGGCACGCACACGATCGGGATGTTCGCCATCGACTTCCACTTCCAGCCCAGATAGTCGGGAAGCCCCATACAGCCCGTAGGGTTCCCTTCCATGGCATGGATGCCGCCGTACGTCGCGCAGGTGCCGGCGGCCACAACTCCCCACGCCAGCGGCGCCAGGCGATCAATCCAGTCACAGGTCGTAATAGGCTGACCGGTTTTCGAATCGGTGCCCATCGAAGCCCAATAACCTTCTTCTTTGTTGTGCTCGTTCGGGATGGAGCCTTCGACCACCAGGATGAAGGGCGCCAGTTTGCCCTCGGCGGCAAGGTGGAACGGCCGCAGGAAATCGTCGCCGTTATCGTAGGCGAGAAAAGGATTGTGAAAGCGGACTTTGGGAATCCAGGGTATGGATCCAAGAACGATGTCTTCGATGCTCGGCTGGGTCGCCGCCGTCATGGCAATCGTATCCCCATCGCAACTTAAACCGGCCGTTATCCAGAGGACGTCGATTTCCGAGATCGGAGCGTGCGGCATTGCGGTGGTCGCAGTGTCAGTCACTTAATTCACCCATCAAGACCGTTTCAACTGCGTATTTTACATACTTTTATGCCGCGTCCCAGAGCGGGTTTCGCGTAGATGACCGTTTTTCCGGAGTATAAGCTGGGGCATAAGAAAGAACAGCGACGGGCTCAAACGGGTGTTTTCCGGGGGCTTGCGGGCATAAACGAGCCTGCCCGTCGTCGGGGAGACGGGGGCAACCGCGCCTTCTTGCGGCAGTTACATGTTGCTGATTTTGATGTAGCGCAACGAATCCTTCAAGGATGAAATCAAAATAAAGCCGGCGAACAGCAAACCGGCTGTTCCCATGACGTTCCGAGCCATTTTAAGAGCAAACATTTTGTTTTCCTCTTTCTCCAGCCCCTTTTAGTCAGCATCGAGTCCTTTGGCCCTACTTTGGATGCTGGGTCGATCAAAAAGGCAGCATCTCACGAATTAAAGTGCTTTTATGATTCTCGCTTCGATGGGGTGCGACCCCGGCGTCCATTTAGCATCGAAGTTCCTTCTTGCCGATCATTGGAAACGATCATACACGTGAGTTTCGGCTCTGGCCGTTCCTCAGGAAAGGTATGTCATGAATAAGAAACCTGCACCCGCCGATCCGGTGCCTAGTGGGGGCGCCATTACTACCCGCGCCGAGAAGAAGCAGGTCGAGGAACGCCTGGCCATCGGCGCAAATGTCGTCTATGAGACGATCCGGCGGGAAGGCGAGGATGAGCTGCACCGGCCGGCTGCGGCGTTGGCATGGTCGGCGTTCGCTGCCGGCCTGTCCATGGGCTTTTCATTTATTGCCGAAGCGGTGCTAAGAGCCCACTTGCCCGATCAGGCGTGGCGGCCCCTCATCGCCTCTTTGGGATACTGCGTGGGTTTCCTCATCGTGATTCTGGGGCGTCAGCAACTCTTTACCGAAAATACTCTGACCGTAGTCCTGCCTCTGCTGGTGAGAAAGGACTTGTCAACATTGCTGCGCCTGCTCCGCCTGTGGGCGGTGGTGCTCAGTGCAAATCTGGTGGGAACATTCCTGTTTGCCCTTTGCGTGGCAAAAATCGGAATCTTCGATGCCCACATGCAACAAAATTTGACCGATATTGGAGCGGCTCATCTGGGCGCAAGCTTTGGGACGGTTCTCGTCCGCGCGATTTTCGCCGGTTGGCTGATCGCATTAATGGTCTGGCTGCTCCCGGGAGCAGAGTCCGCCCGGGTCAGCATCATCATTATCGTGACTTACCTGGTGGGTATCAGCGGGTTCAACCACATCATTGCTGGATCCACCACGATGTTTTTCCTGATCGCCACCCACTCGATTTCATGGGGGACCTATGCCACGCAGTTCTTCGTTCCAACCCTGCTGGGCAATGTTCTCGGAGGGGTGTCACTGGTTGCCGCGCTAGGTCACGCGCAGGTGGTTGGGGGAAAAGACGAGTAGCAATGACGAGTAGCAATCGAGCGCGGCAGGTGTGGAGGGCGACGCCGATCGGCGGATGGGTTTACCCGCCCCACGGTCAAATGTACTGTGCGGCCAGCATCTGGGCGGCGCTTTCATCCAGTTGTTCGGCGCGCCGTACTTCTTCGAACCGCGCCAGCAGGTCATCGGGTCGCAGCCGCCGTTTTTCGGCGCCTTGGAAATCGTGGATGATCTGGCCCCGGTGCATCATGATCAGACGGTCTCCCAAACTGGCCGCCTGATGCATGGAGTGCGTCACCATCAGGGCGGTAAGCTTGTCGCGTTCGATCACCTGCTCGGTCAAGGCAATGACCAGGTCGGCGCTTTTTGGATCAAGCGCGGCTGTGTGTTCGTCTAACAGAAGAAGTTCGGGACGCAGCCAGGTGGCCATCAGCAGGGTGAGCGCCTGACGCTGTCCGCCGGAGAGGCTGCCGATCGCGTTCTCCAGCCGGTTTTCCAGTCCCATATTCAGCCGGCCAACCTCGTCGCGCATTCTGCCGACCAGAGATTCTTTCAATCCCCATCCCAGGCCTCGGGCACGGCCGCGGCGAGCGGCAAGACTGAGATTCTCCTCGATGGTGAGGCTGGGAGAGGTGCCGCTGAACGGATTCTGAAAGACACGTCCGATCAACTCAGCACGCGCATGCTCGGGCCATCGTGTCACATCGCGGCCCGCCAGCCGGATTTTCCCGTCGTCCACCAGAAACGTTCCGGCGACGGCATTCAGCAGAGTGGATTTCCCCGAGCCGTTGGTCCCGATGATGATCACCCAGGAACCGGCGGCCAGCTCGAGGTTCACTCCGCGCAGGGAACGGACTTCATTCGGGGTGTCCGCATTGAAGGTCTTCGAGACGCCTTGAACTTCAAGCATGAGCGCTCCGCAGGCGTTTTTTGCGCAGGAATTGCGGAACAATGAGCGCGCAGAAGACGAATACTGCCGTAATGAGTTTCAGGTCGTTGGGACTGAGTCCCCAGCGCAACGCCATGGCAACGAGCAACCGGAAGAGTACGGAACCCATTACCGCGCCGATGATTGTTGTACCCAACTGGTTCGTCCCGACGAGAGCTTCGCCGATGATGACGCTGGCGAGGCCCCAAACGACCATGCCGATGCCCATGCCGACGTCGGCAAATCCCTGGTATTGCGCCAGTAGGGCTCCGGAGAGCGCGACGAAGCCGTTTGAAATTGCCACCCCGAAGACGATCATGTTGGCATCGTTTACTCCCAGCGCCCGAATCATCTGCACGTTGTCGCCCGTGGCTCGCATCGCCATGCCGAGGTTGGTGCGCAGGAATAAATACAGCAACGCGCCGGTCAGCGCCACCACCAGCCAGACCGCGCACAAGACCGACGCGTCGCGCACGCTGACCTCCCATCCCGCGAGATCGAAGGTGGTGGCTCCCCGCATAAGCTTTATGCCGATCTGCTCCGACTGTGTTGCCAGCGTAGTCACGGAGAGCAGAGGAATATTGCTTTTTCCCATGATGTGCAGGTTGATGGAATAGAGCGCGGTCATCACCAGAATTCCGGAAAGCAGTGAGTTGATTTTGAAACGGGTGTAGAGGGTGCCGGTGCAGGCTCCGGCAAGCATTCCGGCTCCGAAGGCGGCCAGGGATGCTAACAGCGGGCTGGTACCGTGCGCCATCAGGGTTGCCGCTACGGCTGCGCCGAGCGTGACCGATCCATCGGCCGTGATGTCAGGAAAAGCAAAAATGCGGAAGCTGATGAACACGCCGAGGGCGAGCAGCGAGAGTATGAACCCTATCGTGAATGTGCCAATCAGGAGGCTCATGTCCGGTTCACATTCATCGGTTCTATCTTCATTTGGCTCATCAGCATTTGGCCCATCTCATCTGATCTCCGATGCCGCACCGAACCAGCATGCCCCGCGGACGAACTCGCTTTGCTGTGCCCCGGCGCCAACCCGGTCGTCGGACAAAAGGTGGAGTACGCCCTGCAAAGTTTCCGTCTCGAACAGAGTGGTGACCGTTGTTTTCAGGTCGATGCTCCCCTTCTGCAAGGGGCGATACGAAAATGCGGCCGCGTGAAAGTGTCCCAGTGGGCTTGCTCCGCCTCCCAGGGGCCGAAGCAGCGCAGCCAGGGGCGCGCATTCCGAACTCGCCGCGACGCCTGAAATCAATGCCAGCGATCGCGAGTAAAGACGCTCTGTGGAGAACGACAGCCAGGAACGCACTTCGGGATACTTGAAGGGAGCGTCCTGTGCTCCATTGGCGGTGGCAGGAGAACGCCGAAGCGCGGCTCCCACCAGTCCAGCGGATTCGACGACCATTACGATTCCGATCGCCGGAGCGCCCGAGATCTCGAGTGCAGTGCGCACCAACTCCGCGAGACAAATTGGGCCCTCGACACCGGAAGTTTCGAATCGCATCAGGTGTGAGAATCCGCCTTCGCCGCGCAGGCCATACAGCACGGTCATCTCCGGTACCAGCTTGCCACTGGAGACCATGAAATCCGGCACATTGGTTCCGTCCGTCGGCAAATAGGCAGCCGAGCCGCCCACCGCAAGGAATTCACCAAAGCGCGACTGCGAATCGTCGAAGCCGTTGCCGAAAGCTCCCAGGCCGAAGCCGAAGGTTGATGCAGGAAACGCGATGGCCTGGCAATCCGCTGGACCGAAACGGCAACCATTCATCAAGCCAGGATCGCCGAGCCGTTCGCAGATCAGCGGTTTTCCCGGAGCGCATTCGATGACTTCGAACGATCCGGCCGGAGAAGAAAACCGGCGCGCTTCCTTCCTGGGTGCCGTGGGCGGCACAGCTGGGGCGGTCTGGGCCAGAAGGATGGTCGAAAGCCGGCACAGGTCCAACACCTGTTTCACCCGCTCAGAGGGGCTGGTGACAATGAACGTGCCGCCGATATTTTTCAACTGGGTGTGAAACTTGACCAGCAGGCCCACACCCGCGGAGCTGAGAAAGGAAATCTCGGAGCAATTCAGTCGAATGCCATGCGCCCCTCCGCGAATGATTTCTTCGATGTTCCCCCGCAGGTGCTCCGTCCAATAGTTGTCGAGGCGTCCTTTCACCTTGACTTCGAGTGCGTCGCCGAGTTGTTGTGTCACGATCTCCATGGATGGCTCTACGGAACCAAATGCTGCGAGTACTCTGAGGGAATCGTGATGCCCAACTGGGCGGCATTGTTGCGGCTGATGCCCATTTGCTCGACCGCCACTTCCTGCAACGGCAGATCTTTCGGATCCGCGCCCAGCAGGACCCTGCCACCCAGCTTTCCCGAAGCCAGCGCCGCGGAGTGCAGGCTGATGCCGAGGCAAGCCAGGCCGCCACGGGGCAGCTCAGAGCATTCGTCGGTGATCAGCGGCAGGTGCGCATCCTTCGCGCCTTTCACCGCGCCCTCGTATCCCTCGATGGCGGTGTTGTCTCCGGGCACCCACACCACCTGGATGTCCCGTCCGGCCAGAATCTGCACTCCCTGCAGAACTTCATTGGAGCCGGCGATGGCGATCTCTTCGAGCCTGACGCCGCGATCCTTGAATATCTCGCGAGCGGCCGAGATCTCCTTCACCGAATTGGCCTCTGCCGGGTTGTACATGGTTCCGACCGCGCGCAAGCCCGGCACCAGCTTTTGCATCATGTCGAGCGCTTTGCTTAGTGGCGGAAAACTGCCGACGCCGGTGACGAAGGGCAAGTGGTCGGTGCGGCTCTTGCCGGCTCCGGCCGCAAGCGGATCGGTCACGCAGGTAAAGACCACCGGCTTGTGCTTCACCTTGTTGCAGGCCCCGGCCAGGCACGGGGTGGTGATAGTCATGATGAGGTCAACATCGGAGCTGTCGTAGTTCTGGAGGATGGCGGGAATGTTGATCATTTCGCCTTGCGCATCGGCACGGCGGATTTCGAGATTCTTTCCTTCGTCGAAGCCGCTGGCCTTCAGGCCGTCGATCAGGCCCTGTATGCACTGATCGGTGCCGACGTCACGGGCAAAGTACACGATGGCGGCTTTGACGCTCCTGCCGCTTGCGCCCGCGCCGACGGGGACTCTGCCGGAGGCTGCGGAAGCAGCATTGCGATGCCCCAGATCGGATAGCAAGAGAATGGATGAGAACAGCGCAATCAGGCCCAGACCCAGGGCCAGCCTTTTCAACGCGGACCACACAGCTGCTTCCTTGAAGAAGCGCATAGCGCCTGCAGCGGGCTCCCTTAGCGAGGCGCAATTATACAGGCCGGGCCATAAGGGGACAGGGAAAGAAGGCGGCCCACTCCCGATGGCCGCTATGGTTTTCCCAACGGCCAACGACCAATAGCCTACGACCAACGACCAATGACGGTTTTCCCGAAGGCTGTCATTTATGACAGTTCAACGGCGTATGAAGGTACGCGACTCTGGTGTCCGATGAAACAGGCGAGAAAGACAATGTAACCTGCCGGGTTCGGGAGGACACAATGACGCTTGGTAGACGTGCGGCTGCGGAATTCTTTGGAACCTTCTGGCTGGTATTTGGCGGGTGCGGCAGCGCCGTGCTCGCGGCTGCGTTCCCCAATCTTGGCATCGGATTTGCCGGAGTCGCGCTGGCTTTTGGACTGACCGTTCTGACCATGGCGTTCGCCATCGGGCACATCTCCGGATGCCATCTGAATCCAGCGGTCACGGCAGGACTGGTGGCGGGTGGCCGATTTCCAGCCGCGGAATTGTTGCCCTACGTATTAGCCCAGGTCGCAGGAGGAATCGCCGGATCGAGCGTGTTGTACGTCATTGCAAGCGGCAAGACAGGATTCGACCTGAGCGGAGGTTTCGCGGCGAACGGATACGGAGCACATTCTCCCGGCGAGTATTCCTTGCTCGCCTGCTTTGTGGCGGAAGTTGTACTCACTCTGTTTTTTCTGTTCATCATCATGGGCTCGACCGACAAGCGCGCTCCGCAGGGATTTGCCCCCATCGCGATCGGCCTGGCGCTGACCCTGATTCATCTGATCGGAATTCCAGTCACAAATCTTTCTGTGAACCCGGCGCGCAGCACCGGGCCCGCAGTATTCGTACGCGGCTGGGCCCTTGGCCAACTCTGGCTCTTCTGGCTCGCGCCCATGGTCGGAGGAGTGATCGGAGGCAGCATCTACCGCACTGTTTTTGGCGAAGCAATCGCCCCGCAACTGGAAGTTACCCGACGCGATGACCGGTTAAGAGCCGGAGCATAAAAAAGTTGAAAGTGGAGTAACGGAGGGGAGCTCATGCCTGACAAAGTAAAGCAAATGTCCAAAAAGCCGAACATCCTGGTCATCTGGGGTGACGATATCGGCATTCAAAACCTCAGTTGCTACAGTCACGGAGTGATGGGCTATAAGACGCCCAACATCGATCGACTCGCGAAAGAGGGCATGATGTTCACCGACTCTTACGGTGAGCAGAGCTGCACTGCGGGCCGTGCTTCATTCATCACCGGCCAGAGCGGTTACCGTACCGGCTTAACCAAGGTCGGCATCCCTGGCGCGCCGGTTGGCCTGCAAGCCGAGGACCCGACCATCGCTGAGCTGCTCAAACCCCTCGGCTATGCGACTGGCCAGTTCGGCAAGAACCACCTGGGCGACCAGAACAAGTTCCTGCCGACAGTCCACGGCTTCGACGAATTCTTTGGCAACCTGTATCACCTGAACGCCGAAGAGGATCCGGAAGACCCGGATTATCCGAAAGATCCCAAATTCAAACAGCAGTTCGGACCGCGCGGTGTACTGCACTGCTTCGCCACTGACAAGGACGACACGACCGTGGAGCCGCGATGGGGCAGGGTAGGTAATCAGAAGATCAAGGATACGGGTCCCCTGACCCGCAAACGAATGGAGACCTGCGACGATGAATTCGCCTCCGCTGCCATTAACTTCATTACGCGGCAACACGATGCCGGCACGCCATTTTTCTGCTGGGTGAATTTTACGCACATGCACTGCCGCACCCACACCAAACCCAGCAGCCTGGGACAAGCCGGCGAGGCGCAGTCACCCTACCACGACACCATGATCGACCACGACAAGAACGTGGGGCAGGTTCTGGATGCGCTGGACAAACTGGGAATCGCCGAAGACACCTTCGTCATGTACAGCACCGATAACGGGCCGCACATGAACACCTGGCCCGACGGCGCCATGACTCCGTTCCGCAGCGAGAAGGACACGAACTGGGAGGGAGCTTTCCGTGTTCCTGAATTGATCCGGTGGCCCGGCAGGATCCCAGCAGGTGTGGTTTCCACTGAGATCGTTCAGCACCATGACTGGCTGCCGACATTTCTGGCCATGGCGGGCGAGCCGGATATTGTTGAGAAACTCAAAAAGGGCTACAAGGCCGGCGATAAAACCTACAAAGTTCACATCGACGGTTACAACCTTGTGCCTTACCTCACCGGCAAAGTGAAGGAGAGCCCACGCCAGGGGATGATCTACTTCGACGACGACGGCAACCTGGTTGCCATGCGCTTCAAAAACTGGAAGATGGTCTTCATGGAGCAACGCTGCAAGGGAACGCTGCTGATCTGGGGCGAACCCTTTACCGTGTTGCGCATCCCGAAGCTCTTCAACCTGCGAACCGATCCGTTCGAGCGCGCCGACATCACATCAAACACTTACTGGGACTGGTATCTGTCAAAAGCCTACATGATTATGGCGGCTCAGGCACTCGCCACCCAGTTCCTGGCAACGTTCAAGGAATTCCCGCCGCGGCAGAAGGCAGCATCGTTCACGCTCTCTGATGCACTGGACAAAATGGCCGCAGCTGCCATGGGCGGTAAAGCAGCCAAAACCGCCGCTTAGTCACAACCCTATTCCGCCGCGCCGCCAGATTTCTCGTGGCACGGCGGTGCTTCCTCGTTCGGAGCGTGCCCTCGAAGACCGATCGAATTGTGCCCCCTTTGGCCAGAAGGAGATTTGAATGTCGTCACTATCGATTTGCCCGATTGAGCTCGAAAACACCATGCCGAGACGCGAGAGCTGGTTTCGGCGGCAATCGGCTAAGTGGAAAAAGGATGTCGCCTTCGTGCTTCACCAAATCCGGACACTCACTCTCCTGGTAAGGAACCCTCAAGTGCCATGGCATGCGAGGGTTGTTGCCGGCTTCGCCGTGGCGTACCTGGTCAGCCCGATCCAGCTTATCCCAACGTTCATTCCCGTCATTGGCCAGATGGATGACTTGCTGGTACTGTTCCTCGGAATGAAATTCCTTCGCAAGATCACGCCGGCTAAAATCCTGGCGGAATGCGAAGCGAAAGCCAGACCAGCATCTTCGAATCAGCATGAAATTAGAAATGATACTTGCCGGATTCGGCGAGGCATTTCGCTGCAAAAGTC
This sequence comes from Terriglobia bacterium, assembly GCA_963814725.1. GTDB lineage: Bacteria > Acidobacteriota > Terriglobia > Terriglobales > Acidobacteriaceae > JAIQFF01. The sequence goes on along the minus strand of CAWFDY010000004.1, from coordinate 178,499 downwards.
CGGAACTTAGCTGGCTGACTGCTCTGTTTCTCTTTCTCAAATCGGGCGCTCAGATCGGCTGCGCGAATCAGAAAGTCCCGTCATGAACAAAAGATTGCCTGTTTGACCCTCGCCCAGGACTGAATTCGTACGATCGTTCGCGTGCGTTCTCGCTTTGATCTTCATCGCGGTCTGTCCGCTCCCCTCGTATTCCTTCGCAGCATGTGATTGGCAGCTCGATTAAGACCAGGTTCCAGGTGCGCGACGATCAGACTGTAACTTCTGACAGTTGGGAGCAACTCCTCCGCCCCATACCCTCGGACACTTGCACGGGAACCCCGCGCTTCAAACCCCTAACGAATCTGAGGAGAAGAAAAATGTTAGAGCAGAACAAATCCATGTCAACCGCCGCCTCCGTTTACGACATCTCACAACAGCTCGCGAAGGATCTCGGAGTTGACGCCTACATTTACGGTTACCCGTTGGTGCTGATGGACGCCACCAGGCGCCTTGGCACCAATGTCCCGAACTCGGGTGAAAATGCAGCGCCGGTGAACCAGTTTGCGCGGAAGAGATCGTTTCCGGACGATACCTTCACAACCGTGGTCAGTCCGAACGCTGACACGCTTTATTCCTTCGCATTTCTCGATCTGGCAAAAGAACCGATGGTGCTCAGCGTCCCGGAAATGGGAGATCGCTACTACCTGATGGAAATACTGGACGCGTGGACTAACGTATTCGCATCTCCAGGGACCCGTACTACGGGCAGCGCCGGGGGTGATTTCGCTATTGTTGGACCGCGGTGGGTTGGAAAAGTGCCCGCCGGAGTTGAACACGTCCAATCTCCCACCAACCTGGTCTGGATCATCGGCCGCACCCAGACGAATGGGCCCGCTGATTATCCCGCGGTGCATGTGATTCAGGATGAGTACAGGCTGACTCCTCTGAGTGCCTGGGGCAAGGCCTACACGCCGCCGGACAATGTACCGGTTGCGGCAAATGTCGATATGAAAATTCCCCCCGTCGAGCAGGTGTTCAAAATGGATGCCTCGACCTTTTTTGGCCGGCTCAATGCTCTGATGGCTGACAATCCTCCGTTTGCTGCGGATGCTGGGGTGTTAAGACGATGCGCTTCCATCTCAGTGGCGCCTGGGAAATCCTTCGAGCTGAAAAACCTGAACCCGGCTGTGGCCAGGGGACTGGAAGCCAGCGTTCGCGACGCCCAATCAAGGATCATTGCTGAAGCCAGGGCGCCGCATGGCAGGACCGTGAATGGATGGGAGTTCATGAACAATGTCGGGCGCTATGGAACGAGCTATCTTTGGCGGGCCGTCGTCGCCATGGTCGGCCTGGGAGCGAATTTGCCTGAGGATGCCATTTACCCGCGTGCGACGAGAGACTCCAATGGTCAACCGTTCAACGGCGCGAATCGTTACGTGATCCAGTTTGCCAAGGGACAGTTGCCGCCTGTGAATGCATTCTGGTCCATCACCATGTACAACACTCACCAGTTCTTCGTTAAGAATCCGATTGGCCGTTACGCCATCGGCGACCGGGACCAACTCAAGTTCAACAGTAACGGCTCTCTGACCCTCTACCTGCAAAACGAGTCGCCCGGCAAAGGCTACGAATCAAACTGGCTGCCCGCTCCCAGGGACGCCTTCAGCCTGCTGATGCGGCTGTATGGGCCGAAGAAGGAAGTCCTCGATGGCCGCTGGAAACCGCCGGCAGTCGTGCGGCAGGCGGCGGAAGTGAGGCAGGTCGCTTGAACGCCACACTTTGAAACTGCGTCGGGGCCGCTCGATTTCTGCGATGGAACGGAGCGCGGGCGGCCCTGACAGTTTTGCCAGTCCCGCACCTGTCGGGATTGGATATACGGTGGGTGGACCATGTCTGCGGTCAATCGTCGTGTCGCTGTCGACCCTGGGAAGGTGATCCGCCCAAGTCCAGTACCAGCGCCTGTTCGCTTTTTTGACGGTGTCGCGCCGGAGGCGATTGATGAGATCTGGGCAGCCGCAAAGAACAAAAGAGTTGCCGCAAAACAGACAATCATAAGTGCGGGAGAGCGATCTTCCCACCTGTTCCTGGTGCGGACGGGCCGTGGCAGGTTCTTGAGAGTGACCAAAGCGGGAGACGAGGTTCTGCTGCAGTTGCTGACCCCGGGAGACACTTTCGGGATCGGCGCAATGCTTAAAAATCCCTGCACGTACATCGGAAGCGCGGAGGCCAGCTCTGATATTGAAGTCATGGTTTGGGAGCACTCAACCATACGAAAGCTTGCCGGCCTCTACCCCCAGCTCGCGGACAACGCCCTGCGTATCGTCTTGCACTACCTGAAGCAATATGTGAACCGCCATGTTCGCTTGGCCACCAAACCCGCCGAGCAAAGACTGGCAGAGACGTTGCTCAACCTGGGGCACGGAACTGGCCGGGTCACTCCCACGGGCGTACAGGTGGATGTTACGAACGGCCAGCTAGGCGCTCTCGCAGACGTTAGCTTATTCACCGCCAGTCGCCTGCTGAGCGGGTGGGAACGTAAGGGAGCAGTGTCCAAGCAGCGGGGAAGCGTCGTAATTCACTCGCCCGAAGCCCTGATCGTCGATTGATTGCCAGGATTGTTCTCCGTCAAACTACCTGTGAGACTTGGCCATCCGCCAAATATCCGGTCGGGCAAAACGCCTTCCTCCGCCCTCCTTCCGCGAACAAATAAAGGCCCCATCTCTCCCAGAGACAGGGCCTTCCATGAAACGCTCGTAGGTCAGGCTAAGGCCGTAGAACCCGCAATCCGAGCGACGCACATATCGACAGCAGACCGATCAGGCCGATCAGGGGAATCACGCTGCCTGTTTTCGGAAGCGTGTTCTCGGCCACCTGCGCAGGCTCCGGTGGCGCGGCCGGGGCCGGGGCTTCGATCAGGATTACCCCAACCGCGGCCGGAGTTTCTGGAGGCGGTGGCGGGGGCGGAGGAGCTTCGCCGTTGATGACACGGGAGCTGGTCTCAACCACCTCAGGGCTGTCGGTGACCACTGTGGCTGAGATCTCCATTCCCTTTCTCAAGTGGAAAACCGATTGACTTTGTCCATCCACGGTGAACATCGTTCCTTCCGGAACGTTGTACTTCTTGTTAGTGTTGTCTGGCAGCGTGAGAATCACGCTTTTCGGCGCATTTACATGCCAAACTTTTCCTTTGATTGTTCTGATGGTTTGAACGGTCCTGGGAGTCGAGGTCGTCGTGATGGTTCGCGTGAGTTTCATCCCCGGCTTCAGGTCTTGAACCGTCAAGTTCTTGCCATCGACGTTAAAGGTCGCCGCCTGCGGAACCGTAAATTGTTTTACTTGGCCGTCATCGACCCTCACGATCAGGACATTCCCGGACACGTACAGGACCTCGCCGCTCGTTACTTCCGTCTTGATGGTCGGCTGACCCGAGTGGACCGTGGTTGTGGAAGTATCCTGGGCGTTGGCGATTCTTGGAAGAAGCGCGAAACCGAGAATCAGCGCCACCATGGGAGGGCAAAATACTCCTATTCGAGAAGCAGTCATCTTATTTCTCCTTATTGTGTACCCTGATTTGTTTGAGGCGATTTCTCGTGAGTGAACCTGCACCGGCTTTTCCTCCGGCGAAGCATGAACAACAACTGGTCGGCGCGGTGAATGCTCAATGCAGTGACGGGCACAAGAGGTGAAGCGGTTAATTCCCGCAGCTTCCCCTGGCTGCAAGCCATTCACCATGGCAGGGTCGTTAGTGTCGATCAGGTTTCCAGCCCGAAAATCCTGTCTGCCGTGTAGTAGTGATCTCGATTTCATCTCTTGATCCCTGTCCTTAAGGATCCGCGTGCACTCTGTCAGAAGCCGGGTCGAGGAAGAAGGAAAACCTTAGTCATGGAGCGAGACACCCCTTCGCCGGCCCACGCTCTTCAAAAACAGCATGAGCGTAACCTCGTTGATGGTGTGCGTTAACTGTCAACTCTGACAGTGCGCTGGCGAGAGCAGGCGCTCCGACCAGGTCTCGAAAGTGTGGTTCCCCCGAGCGCTCGCGGGCTGACAACTCTGACAGTTCTCCGCTTCCAGGAATCCAGCGACAGTGAAAACGGCGGCGCACGATTAGAGTCGAAGGAGGCGCATTCGTGGAAAAGTGGACGATCATCCTCATTCTGGGTTTTTGCGTCTGGAGTGCGACGGCGAGCGCACAAAAGGTAGAGCTGTTTGGTGGATACCAGTTCACGCATCTTGAACCCGCCTACAATGCGAGCGGTTGGAATGCGGCGCTGACGGGAAACTTCCGCCATGTTCTGGGGATTACCGCCGATTTCAGCGGAGCCTACAAGCCGCGGTCGGATTTTCATACCTACACGTTTGGGCCGGTTTTCACCGCCCGCCTGCCCATTGTGCAACCCTTTGTGCATGCCTTGTTCGGCGGAGCCACGGCTTCGGGCGGCGGTTTGAGCAGTACCGGTTTCGCGATGTTCGTGGGAGGTGGTCTGGATCTCGGCCTGCGTAAGGGAATTGGGATTCGGCTCTTTCAGGCTGACTGGCTCTTGACCCATTTCGCCGGCTCTACTTCAGAGCGCAACGGCCGCTTCTCGACTGGCCTTGTCGTGAAGTTTTAGGGGAGCACTTTGGGGAGCGCAGTGCAGCCAGCATCTCTCAGATTCAGGAGGCGTCCGCGTGAGCAGCGAACCCGCCAAACTCGACAGCACCCAGATGGCTCTGGATCGCACCTGGCTGGCTCACGAACGAACTCTGATGGCGTGGGTCCGAACCTCGACCTCAATGATCAGTTTTGGCTTCACGATCTGGAAGTTCTTTCAGTTTGACGCTGGACGTAATGCACCAGCGACGCGCGGATGGATCACGCCGCGAGATTTTGCGTTGATTATGGTCAGCATCGGCGTGGTGGCACTGGTGCTGGCAACGTCAGGCCACCGCAGAGAGATCGCGAGCCTTTCAAGCCATTTCGAAGCAACGCGCCGTTCGCCGGCGGAACTCGTGGCTGCCATGGTCAGCGTGTTCGGAGTTCTGGTTTTGCTCTCCGCGATATTCCATACCTGAAGGCAAATGAGCGCTCGCAAGGCGCCCCCGAACAGCGCCGGGTCATCGGTCACTCAGCTTTTGTGGTTTTGTTGGCGGAAGGCTTACAGCAACCGCGATGAGGCAAAGGAACCGCCACGACAGTTTCATACTTTGCTCCTGGATTTGGTTTGTTGGGTGAGGGCCAATAGGAAAAAGCTCTTCATCTTACTAACGGTCTTTCGAGGCTCTGCCACCTGTCCGAAGTGACAGTCCGATGGGATTCGCCGGGCAGTCCGGCTCAGGACAGGGAGTTTATCCGTGAGCCCTGGCAGCGCCGTGGAAAAGCGGCGTTTCAAGCGCCACGTTTGCGTCCTCGACCTGAATTTCGGGCTTCAGTCCGAGGGGTGCCACGAGGCCTGAAGGCCAATCCGTGACAATCCTCAGAACGCGGCCCTGAAAGGGCCGCTCTTCCACCTGGCATCCACACCTGGGACGCACACCTGGGACCACTGTTCAAGAATAATGCAGACGTTTGCGATTGCCGCATTCGTCAGAATTGACGGGGACCCGCAGAGTTGGCCTTCTCTTACAATCCCGTGGGAGAAGTCGGCTTCGGAGCTGGTGGCGGCGTTTTGGGCTTGCTGAATTTTGTCTCCTCAACCGGCACGTTGTCATGCACCTGCTCGATGCGAAGAGTGAAACGGGACCGGGGGCTGGCGATTGTGCGCTGGAACGGCACCTTGAGGCGGCCCTGGTCGCGGTAATCCGAATAATCGATCTGCGTGGGATTGCTGCCAAGCGGCGAATCGGCATAGCGCAAGATGCGCAACAGCAGGCCGGAGTGTTCATCGAAATAGAATTTCGCCGCCACCTCCCCCGAGTTCACTCCCGCCACCACGTAAACGTCGTGATCGCCGATCTTCTCCGGCTTGCCGGTCTTCACTTCAGCTGAAGATATTGCTGAAGGTGCAGGGGCAATTGCAGGTCTGCCTCCAGCCGCGCGGAGGCCATCTCCGCCGCCGGAATATCGCGGGTGGGGCGGCCTGGAGCTGCGGTCCACCCGGAGGCTCCGTCGAGCGCGGTCAGGTTGTCTCCATTGGGCAGATGCATCATCACGATCCGCCTGCCAGGAACCTTGCTGAAGATTTCAACCGGCAAGGTTCGCCCGCCAACGTCCATGGTGCCGGTTTCCACCCGGGTAGATACCTTGCCAATCGCCGGCGCGCCTCCCATCGCCTCCACGTATTTAGCCAGAATCTGATCGGCTGCGGGCGCCCCGGAAGCCTGCGGCGCCGGCATGTTCGTCATCGCCTCAGGCACAGCGATGGTGCTGGCATCCGCGATGATGGGTATCGCAACCGGATGCGGAGAACCGCGATGACAGGAGTAGCAGGTGACCTCTCGGTGGCCGTCGAAATTCTCCTGGTTGATGGCGAACATCATTTTCGCCATCTTCCGCGCGGCTAGCTTCGGCTTCTTCTCGTCCTTGTCAAATGCTCCCTCGACGTGGCAATAACTGCACTCTACGCCCAGGCTGGAACTGATGAACTGCATCGCGGGGATGAGCCGGTCGGCCGGGACACCCTTGAAGACCTCAATGTTTTTGTACACTTCCTCGGCCATTTTCGGCTTCGCCGCGTCCGGCTGAGCAGGACCGGTCTGTCCGCTTGCAAGCGTGAGGAAGAGCGCGGCCACCAGAGCGACCTTGGCTGCGAGAGCTGAAAATTTATCGTTCATGGGATGATTCATCGTTTTATTACCCGGATGTTTCTTATCTTGATTTCGCCTTGTCGGTGGGATGGAGTTTAACAAACGCCGTCCCGGTTCTGCGTCTTTTGGCCGCGGGCTGCTAGTATTTCCTGATTATTGTCCTGGCTGCCGCGAACGCTTACCGTGACCTTGGCCATGCGATGGAACCGATTCAAGCCGACGTTCAGGGTAAGTCCATTGGTGCGCAAACGTATGGGAATTGCTGCTATCGCCGTGGCGGTCGCCTACGTGGCCTTCGGAAGTTATATCTGGTGGGCCATGAACCAGTCTCCGGAAACTTTCGGCCGGGTCATGGCGAAGATGCCAGGGCCGGTTCCATTTCTTTTGTTTCCGTTTGAGACGTTGTGGATGCGCGCCCGGGCCGGAACTCTGCAGGTGGGAGACACGGCTCCCGACTTTTCTCTGCTTAAGCTTGATAAGACCGAACGGGTGCAGCTTTCCATGCTCAACCAGCAGCAGCCCGTAGTGCTGGTCTTCGGAAGCTATACCTGACCGCCCTTCCGGCGGGAGGTTCCCGCCCTCAACAAACTCTACGACCAGTATCGTGATCGCGTGGCCTTCCTCGTGGTGTATATCACTGAGGCGCACCCCAGCGACGTCTGGCAGACGCAGAGCAATATCAAGGACAAAGTAGTATTTGCCAGTCCGAAGAGCGAAGAAGAGCGGGCATTCGTTGCCGGCGCCTGTGTCCGCAAGCTCGGGATCAGGTTCCCCAGCGTCCTGGACGAATTCGGCAACTCAACCGAACGCGCCTACACGGGATGGCCAGACCGCATTTATCTGATTGACTCGAAGGGTCGGGTGGCTTTCAAAAGCAAGCCGGGCCCATTTGGATTTCTGCCGGATGAGTTGAGCGCAGCGCTGGTTCGAACCCTGGCCGCGTCCAACCAGCATCACTAACCAGCTTTATATAAGATGATAAGGGGAACTCGGGAGAGTTCCCCGACCACGAAGGTTCACTTACTCGTTGACCGCGCGGTCCCGCCGTCGTTGTTCTTCGCTCTGGTCCAGATCGCTCTGATCGGGTTCGGTCGAATTGGGCTTTTTCACAGCGTCTTTCGCCTTGCCCCAGGCGTTTTGTACCTTTCCTTCCGCCTGCTTGGCGGCGCCTTTGACCTGCGCTTCAGTGTCGCCGGTCCACTCACCCACCTGGCGTTCGACGCGTCCTGCGATGTCCTTGCCTGTGCCTTCAACTCTGTCCTTATTCATAAAATGCTTCCTCCTAAAATGAATAGATTTGACGGCTGCCTAATCGTACTGAGCCGCGTTGAGGGAGGGTATCGGGGACAAGCTGTAATTGAGGTAGGTAAAGGGGGTATTTAACTATTAGGCGCTAACTGTCACCTCAATCGGCAGAGAGAGACTTGCCTCCGCAGATTCACTCCGTGCCAGATGCTGCGCACTCTCAGCATGACGTCCTGTATAGATTTTGACCTTACTGAAAGCTGAGAGCTATGAAGCTACTTTGGCCCTACTTTCACCATTACGACCGCATGCGGCGCCACCACGGCCGAGAATTTATTTTTGAATTCTCCCAGGTCTTTGGCCTTCCACAAATCGCGAACCGCGGCATTCAAATAGTTTGGATATCCTATTGTTTCCCACGAGAAGCCCATTTCTTTTTCCGCCGTTCCGCGATTGAGCAGGACGACAGTGCGGCTTCCGTCCTGCATCTGCTTGGCCCATACTTCCGCATCTCCGTCTTTGCTCACTCGCCGGCCCGCGCTTCCCAAAGGATCCTGATTGACCGCGATCACTTCCTTATTGGTAAGAATGTCGTGGATTTCCGGTCTCATGTTTTGCAGATCGTTGCCCGCGATCAGCGGAGCGGCCAGAATGGACCACAGGCTGAAATGAGCCCGGTACTCTTCATCGGTCATGCCGCCATTGCCGACTTCGAGCATGTCGGGATCGTTCCAGTGTCCGGGTTCGGCATAACTCCCGATTCCCACCTGCAGATCGAGGATGTTGAGCATCCCCAGCTTGCCTTTCTCCGTGGTCTCCCACGTATCGCTGATGTCGCCCGTAGTGCGCCACAGATTTCCGCCGACCTTTTTGCCCCATAGCCAGGGCTTGGCCGTCCCCCACTCGCAGATGCTCAGCACAATGGGGCGGCCTGTCGCATTCAGCGCATTGCGGATCAGGGTATAGGCGGCTTGAGCATCCTGCGTGGTAGTGCTGCACCAGTCATATTTCAAATAGTCGACGCCCCATGCGGCGTACTGAATCGCGTCCTGATATTCATGGCCCAGGCTTCCCGGGCGTTTGGCGCAAGTCATGCTGCCGGCATCCGAGTAGATTCCGAACTTCAACCCGCGGGAGTGAACATAGTCCGCCAGCGCTTTGATCCCGGAAGGGAAGTGCTGAGCGTCGGCCATGATCACGCCGGTCGCATCGCGTGTCACCTGCCAGCAGTCGTCGATCACGATGTATTGGTAGCCGGCATCTTTCATGCCTGACTTCACCATGGCATCGGCCATTTTCCGAATCAGATTTTCGCTTACATTGCAGGCAAACTTGTTCCAGCTGTTCCATCCCATCGGAGGCGTTAGGGCCAGCCCTTTGTCCTGCGCCCGAAGCAGCGCCGGAGCCAGCATCAAGGACAGCATCGCGACCACAATTCGGGTTCTCGTCCGCATATTCTTAATGTCCTCCTGACGTGACTGCGCGATCTCGGGCAAATTCCGCATGGTTACAGCATGGTCGCAGAGCATACCATTTACGACGGAATACCGCCTCATCACCCGTGATCCGATCTGCTATCGGAAGGTCCGACCGCAGGTTCTTACGATCCCACCCTTTGAGCTGCGACCAGCTTCGCCGTGGTGATGGCTTGCCCTACGTGGCGCTGAGTATGATCGGCGACATGCACCAGCAGTCCGGCGACCGTTGTGGGTAGTTGTTTCTTTCCTACGCTTCTGCTCTCTTCGAGGCTATTGACTGAGAAGGCCTGAACCCGGCGGATGCTTCTCGCCAAGGCTGCGTCCACTTCTGAAAAGATCGTTTCCCGCGACACCGCTGGGCTCATTTCGGCTTTCAGGCTGGCCAGTTGCTGGTCGCTGAGGTTGTTTCCCTCGGCATAGGTCAGCAGCCTATCCAGGCTGCCTGCAATGTGCCGGAGATGAAACGCCACCGAAGGCAAGCTGGCAGTTGCGCGACTAAGCTGGTCATCGGTCAACTCGCCGCACCAGCGCCTTAAATCTTCTCCCGCCAGCTGCAAGGCGTGTACCACTGCCCGTTGCGTGGCCGGAACCTCTTGCAATGTGCCTCGCAGCCAGGGTTCTGGCAGTGCATGGTTGGGCATCGTTTCACCTCGTGACCTGGAAAGTTTATCTGATCTTCATTTCACGTCGCCCGGGTGGGCGATCGTCGACTCTCTGCACTACAATGTTGGTGGCGCGAACCAGTCTGCGGAACTGGACCCGTAGCTCAACTGGATAGAGCACTGCGCTTCGAACGCAGGGGTTGGGAGTTCAAGTCTCTCCGGGTCCACCAGCCTTTGATCAGGAGTGGCGAGCGGCGGCCAGTCGTTAATCACAACCGAAATAGAGCTCCCCGAGCGAAGTCGAAGAAAGTGTCCGCACTCACCCGGCTAAATCTGACTTGGTACGGCCGGATCGGGCTCGCGCACTGGCACATCCGGAGTTTCGACCGGGTCAGGTTCTCTTATCGGATTCCCCGGGCTGCTTGGGCCGCCGGGTGGTTCGTCAATCAGAGGCGGGACGGGGTTCGGGGATTGGTGCAGGTCGAATCGCATGCTGCTAGGATGCACGGACTGCAGCCTGCGGCCACGCCTGCATCCGCTGCGAAATAAAGCCGGACGAAAACCATGCCACGTTTTGACGTCACCATAGCCGGAGAACTAAACCTCGACCTGATCCTCTACGGCCTGCCCGACGAACTTCCTCGTGAACGCGAACTGCTGGCCGACCGCATGATCCTGACCCTGGGAGCATCTTCCGCCGTGGTGGCTCACAATCTTTCGGCACTCGGAAGTCGGGTGGGTTTTCAATCTTTAATCGGCGACGATCCGTTGGGAAAAATTGCGCTGGATCGAATGTCGGAAGGCGGGGTCGATATTTCCCGCGTGCGCCGGGTGGAAGGCTCGACCACGACCGGATTGACCACCGTGCTGCAACGGACTGGCTGGCGCACTATGCTGACCTATCCCGGGACGATTGCCGAACTCTCATGGAAAGATCTCGATTTCGACTATCTCGCGGATTCGAAGCATTTTCATTTTTCGTCGTTGTTCCTGCAGCAAGGGCTCCGTCCTGACGCGGCGGAGATGTTTCGCCAGCTGAAAGCGGCCGGGCTTACCATATCACTCGATACCAATGACGACCCAGAAGATCTATGGACGGAAGACTGGGATGGTTTGTTGAAGTACGTCGATGTGTTACTGCCGAATGCCCGCGAAGCCGGCAAGATCAGCGGCACTGAGGATCTTGAAACGGCGATCCAGCGGCTCGCCACCATGGTCCCGCTCGTGGTGATGAAACTGGGAGAAGAGGGCGCGCTGGCGCAGCGGGGAAAAGAACGCGTGACCGGCAAGTCATTGAACGTCACGGCCGTAGATGCCGTGGGCGCCGGTGACAGCTTCGACGCCGGCTTCCTGCACGAGTATGTTAAGGGCTCCGATCTGCCAACCTGCCTCGGCAGCGGCAACCGCGCCGGCGCTCTCTCCGTAACCCGGCCCGGAGGAACCGAAGCCTTCCGCGATAAGGAATACCGCGAGCGCTTCATGCGCGGGCATTGAATCGTCACTATGCGCCTCTGACTGGCTGAACCTCCGCACCGCCTTGCCATATATACGACAGTGGCATCCGTGTCCCGAAAGTACCCCGGTAGGCGTCCCCTTTTGGCCTTTGTGGAAATTAACTACCAACCGCACCTCCAACTCTGGCATCTTGATAACAGCAACTTTATTTTATGAAGAGGAAAAGATATGGGATCACGCAAAGATAGAGTTCTGATGAATATCCTGCTTGGTACCGGCGTCTATTTGCTGGATTCCTGGCGCAACCGCATGGGCGGATCGGTAAGCGAATTCAGGTCGAAGGCGCAGGACACTTATGAAACAGCCGCTGATCGCGTGAGCCGCGCCAGCGACGTGATTCGTGGCGAAGACAGCCACCTTCTGAGCACCGCTACGGCGGCGCTGCTGGGACTGGGAATTGGAGTCGGCGTAGGTCTGCTGCTTGCCCCGGCAAGCGGAGAAGAGACGCGCAGTAATATCGCCAGCAAGGCTCGGGATATTCGCGACCGCGTTTCCTCGCAGGGAGTCGCTACCGGCACCTTCGGAGGCTAGGCCGAATCGCTCCGTGATCGACGGGCGAAAGTGGTTTAGGAAAGGGCGTCTTCGCTTCGCAGAATTGCGGAGTACCGGGGATGCCCCTTCCATCTTGGTCAGCAAAGAGGTTCGGGCTGGCGTTTACCGAAGCAGGTTGACTGTCAGGGCATTCGTTTGTAATGAATAGGCCAGGCCACCGTCCATGTCTTACCGCTGTCATTCGACGTTTCCCAGCTCCAGTCAAATTCGTCGCGCGTTATATTTTTGAACACCATCCGCTGCATGGCCGTCGCCCCGGTCGGGGTAACGGCCTCGCGGGCCAGAACCATCTGTCCTGCTTCAAATTTGCCTGAGAAATCCAGATACGCGCCCTGGTTGTCCACCCACGTCTGCTTCCATTTGCCGGCGCGCACGTCGTAGATGGAAAGGCTCAAGCCTCGCAGCGGCATGGCGTTGCCGCCGTTGAAATTTTCTTCGACAACACAGGTATCCAGGATCCGCTTGACGCTGTTCGTTCCGTGTGCGGTCTCTGCGGGACTGGTTCCCGGCCACGTCAGGTCCCATTCGCCCACCCAGAAATCGAGCCGCTTCTGCTCCGGTTCCGAGCAAGGCTTCGATTGCGGTCCCGAGCCTGTCCCCTGAGCGAGGGCAAAAGAGCCGAAGGCTAAAAAATTGACGGCCAGGACAATGAACAAGCGGTGCAGGTTCTGAGCGTGAGGCATTAACCCTCCACAATTGTCTTTGCCATCAGACGGTGCAGGCCGGAAAACGGTAGCAGACGAAACAGCGGCCGCCCGTTTTTGTTTCTCAACGGGCATGCGCCGTCAGCTAGTTTGCTTGCGCAGATGCAAGGCGTATACGTTAATCAGCAGGGCGGCCAGCAGCACCACTCCACGCAACCACAGACGGACGAAGATATCCAACTGCAACAAATTCAGGCCATTGCTCAGGACGCCAAAAATAAGCAAGCCAATCGCGGTATTCTTGACCCCGCCTTCGCCGCCGAACAGCGAAGTGCCCCCCAGCACTACGGCTGCGACGCTATCGAGCAGCATGCTTTCCATCCCAAAACCTTGTGCGCTGCCCAGCCTTCCCGTGTTCAACATTCCGGCGACTCCAGCAGTGCAGCCGCAGATGGCCAAGCATATCGTCACTATGTTTTTGGTATTCACTCCACTCAGGCGAGCAGCTTCGCGATTGCTGCCAGTCATATACACGTATCGCCCAAAGCGAGTGTAGGAAAGTACGAAATGCCCAACCAGCAGTGCAGCCGCTCCGCAAAGAACCACCACCGGAAGCCGGAAGGGTTCGTGCCTGCCGAGATAAGCCCCTCCCAGATATTCGACCGCTGGAGGCAGCGTGTAGAGAATCTTTCCCTTGGTGATGTGCTGTCCCAGCCCCGAAGCGATCTGCATCGTAGCCAGGGTCACCATAAAGGAAGGAAGGCTGAGGCGGGTGGTGATCGCGCCATTCACGAATCCTGCAGCCGCGGCAATGGCGGCGGCGAGGGCCACGGCCAGCACGCCCGGAAAACCCAGCGAGCCATACAGGTAGGCTGCAATCACGCCTGTCATGGTGGCGACGGCCGCAATACTCAAATCGATTTCCGCGCACAGCAGGACAAAAGTGACGCCTGTGGATGCAATCGCCAGCGTGGCGGTCTGTACGAAAATGTTTCTCAGATTCGCCAGATCGAGAAAATTCTCAGTCGTCAGGCTGAACCCCACAACCAGCACCAGCAACGTCAGAAGCGGCGTGAGTTCCCGCGCCCTGCCTTTGCTCCACGTCAACAGTTGGCTCAGCGTCATGCGTAGTGCATCAGGTTTGGCTTGGTCAGGTTTGCGCCCTGCAATTCCGCCGTCACCCTGCCCTTTCTCATCACCACCGCCCTCCCGGCCATTCGTTCAATCAATTCCGGTTCGGAAGAAATTAGGAGGATGGGAACGCCCTGGTCGCGCAATCGTCCCATCAACTGGATGACTTGCTCTTTGGCCAGGATATCGATCCCCCGCGTGGGCTCATTCAGGATCAGGAGGCGGGGCTCTTCGATCAGCCATTTGGCCAGCACAACTTTTTGCTGATTGCCGCCGCTCAAAGCCCCGACCAGCTTCATCGGATCGGGAGGGCGGATGGCTAGATGTTCGATGGATCGATTCGCGGCGGCAACCTCCGGCTTGCGCCGCAGCAGTCTGCCAACTATTTTTTTCAAATGTGCCAGCGTAATGTTGGCATACATCGGTTTCTGCAGCATCAGGCTGTGATGGCGGTTCTCTGGCACGTACGCAATTCCCCTTGCCACCGCATCAGTTGTGTCGAACCTTCCCAGGCGCTCGCCCAACAGCGTGACCGAACCGGAGTCAGCCCGGCTTGCGCCGAAAAGGCAGCGGCCCAACGGCACCTGTCCCGCTCCCATAAACCCGAATACGCCGAGAACTTCCCCGCGGTGAAGCGAAAGAGAAATGTGTTCGAACTCACCATGAGACGTAAGGTCGTCGATGGCCAGCGCGATTTTCTCCAGCACCGGTTTTGCGGAGACCTCATCCCCGCGCAGAGGATGAAGCGCTTGTGCGCCTGGACCCAGCATCAACTCGACCAGTTGCTCTTTGCTGGTGGCAGAGGCCGGCAAAGTTCCCACCCTGCAACCGTCCCTCAGGATGGTGACCCGATCACTGACTGCGAGAACGTCTTCGAGAAAATGAGAAATAAAGATGATGCTCTTCCCTTGCGTCTTCAGGGTGCGGACGAGGGCGAACAGCCGTTCGATCTCGGGCGTCGAAAGCGCCGAGGTGGGCTCATCCAGAATAATGACGTCCGCGCCACTGAATACGACGCGCGCGATCTCCACCACCTGCTGGTTGCCGACCGGCAACTCGCCCATTTCGCAGGTCACGTCGATCGCAAGCCCCAACTGGTTCAGGTGTCGCTGGGCTTCCCGCGCCATCCGCTTCCAGTCCACCAGGCCCATGCGCCGCGGCGGGTTGCGGCCAAAGAGATTCTCTGCCACGGTCAAATGGGGGAAGATGCTGAGTTCCTGATGGACCATGCCGATGCCGAAGTCCTGCGCGTCAGCCGGCGAGCGGAATCGGACTGGTTTGTCCCGAATTCGTAATTCGCCTTCATAGTCATGATCGACGCCTGAAAGCAATTTCATGGTTGTGCTTTTGCCGGCGCCGTTTTCACCGATCACGCCATGGACTTCTCCCGCCAGCAGGTCGAAGTCAATGTCACGCAGGACCGTGACGTTGCCGTAGCGCTTTGTCACTCCGCGCAACTCAAGCACTGGGAGACTTGCAGGTGGTGTCATGAAGATTGCCGCGCACCGCAGGCTACAGGAGGAATTGCTCCTGCATGAAGAGAAGGCCGGGAGCATTCTCGCGAGTTACGACCGGCCCGTCCATCAAAATATATTTGGGAATATCTTTCGTGCCGGTGGCCGCCATCGCGCCAATCATCAGCGCTCCCCAATGAATGCGGCAGGCCGGGTTACGGACGGAAGTGAGCAGCACGCCATCCCGCACTGCCTTGATGGCTTCAGGCATGCCATCGACCCCGCCGATCTTGATTTCCTTTTCGCGGCCGGCGTTGCGAATCGCCCTCGCGCCGGCCAAAGCCATGTCGTCATTATGAAAGTAAGCAGCATCGATCTTCTTGTGTTGCACGAGGTAGTCTTCCCACAGGCTTGCCACTTTATTGACGTCCCAGTCGCCGGTATCGTCCGCGATCACCTTGACGTTGGGATATCGCGCCAGCGCTTTCTTAAAACCTGCCGCGCGGCGCTGCGCACCGGTATGTCCCAGGGCCCCCCGAGTCTGAATTACATTGCCCTGTCCGCCGATGGCCTGGAAAAGGGTGTCGCTCACCACCTCGCCCATGTACTCGTTATCCGGCTCGAGGAACGAAACGGCGCCCATTTCGTTTCTGGAAATCAACGTATCCATCTGGATCACCGGTATTTTTTTTGCAATCATTCTCGATACTGGATCGACAAGAGTGTCGATTCCGAGAGTCTGTATCGCGACAAAATCCCATGTGCCCGTGGCCATGTCCTCGACCGCTTTGCGCTGCACGTCAATGCTCAGGCCACCGTCAAACCAGCTGACGTCCACTCCGAACCATTTTCCCCAGGCTTCGGCCGTCTCCTTCCCCGATGCGCACCAGGTGGACCCGAGGCCGCAATTCGAAAATGCGGCTTTCAGTCTTCGACCAAACGGTAATCTGCCACCCTGCGCTTCCGAGTCTGAGGACGTTGAAGAATGGCAGCCTGAAAGCAGGCCTAATCCGAGCGCCGCCGCGCCAGTGAGCAGCCCTCTCCTGCTCCACTCTTCCGTGCAGGCCGCAAACGTGGCCTTACTGTCGTCTTTGGGTTTTTCGGAAGCCATAGGCCGGGTCTGCGGAACCGCTCCGCCGTGGAGCCTATATTAAATAATTGGAGGCAACAAGGTCATTCCATCGGGCTTTGTTCAGCAAATAACTTCCTTGGCTATCTTTCTTTGAGGATGCGTGCACGATCCGTTACCACTGAAGCCGGAGTTCGGGATGACGTCCTGACCAATGACGGCCACTGCCTTTCTGGCCTCGCAAAATTCGTGGCGACCCTGGTGGCTAAAGTTTTTCCTGCAGCCGGAACCGCCGCGACAAATCTTGAGTTAGAATACGCGGTCATGAATGCATTGACCTGCGTCCTGTTATTCTGTTCTCTTTCACTTCTCAGCCTCAAGGAAGTGAATTTTGCCCAACAGCCCGGCCAGACTCCCGCGAACACGGCCGACAGTCGCCTGGTTGTGACCCTCCCTGCCGAGGGAAAAATGGTGGACGATAAGCCCGTCGGCGAACACTGGGTGAACCTGCTGGGCTCGCTCGACGGCTGGGTTGCGGACCCGCAATACTGGGCGCTGCAGAACGGCGTTCTGCACGGCGACTATGCCGGCGGAAAATTCCACAACTATAGCTGGACAAAAAAGACTTACGGAGATTTCGAACTCAATGTGATGATCCGGATGAGCGGAAAGAACGCCAATTCAGGCGTCTGCATCCGGATTCATCCCACCAGCGCCGACGATGCTCCCGGCTACCAGGTCGATATGGGAGAGGGCTATTGGGGAAGCCTCTGGGAGGAGCGGCGAGCCGGTATGGTCCAGTTATTTCCACAGGATCTGGTTCCCAAGCTGGTGCATGACGGCGACTGGAATCATTATTATGTGATTGCCAAAGGGCATCACATTCAGGCGTGGCTGAACGGAGTGAAGACGATCGATATCGTCCACGATGCCGGGTTTGCTGATGGCAATATCGGCTTCCAGCTTTGTCATGGAGACAAACACACCACCATCGATGTGAAAGCTCTCTACATCCGGACCATGTGATTTCATCGCGGCTCAAACGAATTTCCGGCCTTGTGATTGCGGCTGCATAACCTGACCGAATGAATCGCCGAAGCTTTCTGCGTGCTGGAGCCTTCGCCTCTGCTGCCCTGATGACTGGGGTCTCATCCGCATTTGCCGCCGATGCGGATATCGAAATTACTCTCGACGAGACCGGGCCGGAGATCAGTCCTCATCTGTACGGCCAATTCATTGAGCACCTGGGCGGCGTCATCTACGACGGTATTTGGGTGGGACGGGATTCGAAGATTGCGAACCTCGGCGGCATCCGCAAGCAGTTTGTGGATGACATGAAGCGGATTGCGGCGCCCAATTTCCGCTGGCCCGGCGGGTGCTTCGCGGATGGCTACCACTGGCGCGATGGCATCGGCGATGCGGCAAAGCGTCCTCGCACATACGACTACTGGCAGGACAGTATGCCGCCGGGACTCGACCATACCGAGAGCAACCGTTTTGGCTTTCATGAATTCATGAGACTGTGCCGCCTCACCGGAGCCGAACCTTATCTCGCGGCGAATATGGGATCGGGGTCTCCAAAGGAATTTCACGATTGGGTCTCCTATTGCAACGCGCCCGCCGGCACCGTCTCTCTGGCTGACGAGAGGGCCGCTAACGGCGAAAAAGAACCGTTCGGCGTGCGCTGGTGGGGCGTGGGCAACGAATCATGGGGTTGCGGCGGGGACATGACGCCGCAGGAGTACGCGACCCTTTACCGCCGCTTCGTGACGCAATTCCCCGCCTACCCTCCAAAGCCGTTTCTGGTCGCGGTGGGGCCGCGTGGGCATTCCAAAGACATGGACCTGGGATGGACCAGCGGATTGTTCGAAGGCATGCAGGGGCACAAGTCGCGCATCGATGGCCTGTCGGTGCACTACTACACCGATTTCCGAAATAGTCCGGAGAAAGTCTCCACCTTCGACGCCCGCGGTTGGTACGACGTGATTCGCGAGGGCGCGCGTATCGAGAGCGTGATCGAACAGCACTGGGCCGTGCTGGGCAAATACGATCCCGACCACCATACAAAGCTGGTGGTCGATGAGTGGGGAGTCTGGTACCGGAAGGGCGAAGAGATTGCGCCTTCCTATCTGCTCAGCCAGCCCCTTACGCTGCGTGATGCGGTGCATACCGCGGTCACCTTCGATATTTTCAACCGGCACGCGGAAAAGATTGTAATGGCCAATGTGGCGCAGACGGTAAATTGCATCCATTCTCTTTTTTTGGCACAGGGCGATCGTTTTGCACGAACGCCGGTTTACTACGTCTTCGAGATGTATCGCGATCACATGCAAGCCAGGCGCGCCGCCATGCGCATCCGCTGCGACGACCTTAAAGTCCCATCGCGCGATGGCGTGGCGGCCATGCCAGGGCTGTCGGGCACAGCCTCTTTCAAAGGCAAAAGCGTGACGGTGACGATCACAAATCCATCCGTGGATATCCCCGTGGCGGCAAATATTCGACTGACCAGCGGCGACATCCTCGAAGCGCGAGGCAGCGCTCTGACGCACGCGGAGATGACCGCGAGCAATACTCTCGATCATCCCGATAAAGTCAGGCCGGCGTCGATACCGGTGAATGTCCGCGGTAACCGCATACAAATATCGCTCTCTCCACGCGCGGTGGTCTCGCTCGAACTGCAAACCGGCTAGCATTTACTCCATCGTCAGAAGGTCATCACCTCAAATCAAAGTTCACCCATTTTCAAACCTTGCGCGCAGCGACGCTGCGTTCACGATGGCGGAACCCGAAGCTGTATTGTCAAAGATGCACCACACTTCGGCATGAGTCGCGAGCCCGGCTATCTGCGAAGCCAGGGCATCAAGGAAATCATCTGAGTAGGGTGAATAATATCGCCGCGGGGAGCCGTGCAAGCGAAAATACGCAAGAGAGGCTCGCCCCCCGGGTCGAGCAGCCAATGGAACGCACGCCGGATCCGCCGCCACCCGGGTAATCTGAAACTCCCGCAACAAGTCATTGGCTTCGTCATCAAACCAGCTGGGGTGCCGCGGCTCCCACACAACGTTTCCCGGATAGGCATGGCGCAGCCGTGACAGAAAAACCCTCACGAGTCCAGCCTGATACTCGAGGCTCGGCGGCAACTGGAACAGGATCGGGCCAATCTTATTTTTCAGAAAGCTGACCTGATGGAAGAAAGGCGACAGGTTTTCCAGGCCGCAATCCAGCTTCGCATCGTGAGTGACGGTTCGAGGAGCCTTGACCGAGAATTTGAATTCTGCAGGGACCGAATCGCGCCAACGCTCCCAGGTTTCAATCTTGTGAGGGCGATAAAACGACGAATTGATCTCGCACGCGTTGAACACCTGGGCGTAACGCGCCAGATGACTCGGACCCGCAGGCAACAGGTGTGACGCCTCGCGTGGAACGCTCCAGCCGGCGCACCCAATTCGCGGACGACCTTGAGTGGAAGATGATTGGGGAAGAGCCGGCCTCCGATCATGCTGGGGAGGAGTCCGGTGAGTCTTACTTTCGCGCAATGGAGTTCCCCCCGTGGGACCCGAGCAGGAGTGCGCAGTGACGGTCAATTTATGATGCAACCATCAGCGCGTCGCTGCGGCTTTGCGCGCCATCAGGCCAAATCCCTTGCTGCGCGCACTGCTCTCGAGTGCGGCCAATCCGGCACGGGCGGCTGTGTCGTGTCCTGACTGTTTATCCAGTTCGGCCAGCGCCAGACGAGCTTCGAATTCGAGGCCGGCGAATCCGTGGACGCGCGCCTCGCTCAGCACTTTCTGCAATTCCGCACGCGACAATTCCATCTGCCCCAAGGCGATGAGCACGCGCGCAAATGCTAGATCGAATTTGAGCCGGGCGAGGCGATTCTGGCTCTGTTCCGCTAAGCTTCTGGTCGCTTCAATTTCCTTTTTTGCGTCCGCCTGCTTTCCCTGAGCCAGCAATGCCTGGGTGAGGACCGTGCTGGCGGATATTACATCGTCCGACTCCTGATCCCGGACAAACTGATCTTTGCATTTGAGCATGGCGGCCACCGCATCAGCGGGATGACCTTCTTCGACCGCGAGACTGGCCAGTGCCACCTCGATTTCGCCCGCGTTCTGTTTTTCGCCCACCTGGCTGTGCAGCGCCAGGGATTCGTCGTACGACTTGTGGGCCGCGGCCAGATCGCCCCGATCCACCAGGACATCCCCGAGTCCGCCGAGCACATAAGCAACCACGCTCTTGTCGTCGATCTCCTGCGCTGTTGCCCTGGCTTGTTGGTACGTAGTTTCTGCCGCCGCCAGCTCGCCCTTCTGCAGGGACAAATCTCCCAAATCGTTCAGAACGCGCGCCAGGCCATCTTTGTCTTCGATTGCCTGGTAGTTGGGGATCGCCTGTTCGAGAGATTCTTTCGCCGCTCGCAGGTTGCCCTGCAGGAGCAGCACACCGCCCAGGTTGTTGAAGGTCGCCGCCAGCCCCTCGACTTCGTCCACCTGGCGGAACTCAATCGCTGCCCGGCGCCACATCGATTCTGCCTGGCCAAGATCGCCCTGCTCAAAGTAGAGGCCGGCCAGATCATTGAGCGTACGCGCCTCATTGTTGCGGTCGCCACCCGCGGCATAGCTCTCCAGAGCGCTGGTGCAGTAGCGAACCCCCTCGACCAGAGAGCCGGCTGCGGAAGACGCCTGGCAGAGGATTCCGTAGCTTCGAGCGACCAGCAGATGCGAGCCCTGGGCGGTACCTTTATCGATCGCCCGTTGAGCCGCAGCCTGTACTTTCGCGAAATCCTGGTTGATCAGGGCCGAAGCCTCATTCATATCGATGCGGGGATCGTCGCCCACGGGAGCAGGCAGGCGACGAAGCCTCGCCAGAGTCTCCAGCGCATCCGACGGTTTTATGCGCCGCTCAGCGTTTGCCAGGCGAAGTCCGTAGTTCAGGTCGTCGGGGAAAAGATTGAACAGCGACCGGTAGGCCTCGACCGCCTTCGGCCAGTTGGCAAAAATTTCCTGGTACTGCCCCTCCACCAGCAGGCGTTCTTCCTGCGGGAGCTGGCGGGAGAGTTCCACGGCCTGCTGGCTCTGGCTGCGCGCTTTCGCGGAGTACCCCAGGTGTGACCAGGCATCCGACAATGCGGAACGCACAAGAGGATAACGCGGATCCGCGGCCTCGGCCTTCAGCAGCAGATCGCGGGCGCCGACAAAATCAAAAGCCCACAATTTGGCGCGGCCTTCCGAATAGAGCCGGACCGCCTGTTGATTCGATGGCAGCGCCGCCTGCGCGAGGTTTGCTTCCTCATTCGATGCAGCGTTCACGCCCAGCTTCCGGCGCATGGAGAGCCCGGCCTGGGACGCCAGTTCGAAAAGATTTTCCTCATTGCCGGTGAGGGCTTCCTCGGCGATAGTTTCTCCTGCGGCCGTGTCTTGCAACCGGAGATCAAGACGGATTCGATTCTCGCCCTTGCCGGACAGCACAGTGTAGGAGCCCAGCACGACCACATCCGCGCCTGCGCTGGTTCGCAACCGCTCCAGTGTGGTTTTGGCCAGAGTGTCTTCGTTGGCCAGCGGCATTTCGCGTTTCGCCCGGGCCACGTCTTCGCCCGACACGATGCGCATTCCGCCGCCCGTCGCCAGCTCTGTGCTCAACATTTCGGATAAGGCGCTCGAAAGCCAGTTGTCTTCCGGGCGTCCTGGAAGATTGCGAAATCCCAGCACGGCCACGGAGCGCCGAATTCGCACCTGGCGAGGGGAACCACCGGCTTCGGCGGTGGACGATGAAGACGACGCGGCGGGCCGAAACTCATAGACCGCAGCTCCTACGATCAGCCCGACCAGGGCGGCAATAATCCAGTAGCGTCCCCGCCTCGAGGATGCCTTCGCCGCTGCGACCGCAGGGTCGATGGCGGATTGAGGATCCGCCCGCACCGCCTCTGCTGGAGTTCTGAAATCGGCAGCGCTCTCCACATCCTGTACGGTTACTGGAGCCAGAAACCGGTAGCCCCGGCGGGGGACGGTCTCGACAAACCGCGGTGTTTCGGCATCATCGCGCAAAGCCTCGCGCAGTTTGCGAACGGCCACGCCCAGGCTGTTGTCGAACTCTACGAAAGTGTCTTCCGGCCAGAGGTGCCGCCGTACTTCCTCCCGGGTCACGATTTCACCCGGCCGCTCCACCAGCAATACCAACATACGGAAGGGCAAGTCCTGCAGCTTCACCAGCGAGCCGTTGCGGAAGAGTCTGTTTTGGGCGGGGTCAAGCTCAAACTGGCCGAAACGATACTGGGTGGCCTTTGGCAGGTTGCTCATGATTCTCGCCGAGCGGAATGGTGCGGCAGAATCTTATCATGGGAAATCATTACCCCGCAGTTAAGGTGTGCGCCTAAACCCTTGCCTGACGCCCACTTCGTGGTTAAGACAGGCTTAAAGAGAAGTTTCATTGACCTTCGTTCCTGCTTGCTTCACATTGACGACCTCGGCCTCCGGCGTGCACAAATCACGAAGAACTCGAAGTGCATATCTCCGGGAGTTCTGCGCTGATTCGCCGGGATTGCGGAGGCGGAATCGAAGCGGCCGCGTGGGGGCGCGGCCGCATTCGAATCCGGAGCACCAGGCGGTCGAAGGGTGTCTTGTGGTTGCACCGTCATGCCGTCAACTCCGCCGGTCCTTGCAAGCTAGCCGCAGATAGGGAAAGATGAACGGTCCCATCGGATGGACCAGAGGAGGGGAATCAACCCATGGCGAAGTTTTGTAACAAATGCGGATCACCAGTCAGCGGAGTGTTTTGCGTAAAGTGCGGAGCGGACACGCGCTTGGCCGGGGCGCCGTCCCCGCAGCCTGCAAGCGCCCCAGAGCCGCCCGTAGCGGTTGCGCCGGCGGAGCCGCCACATATTACTCCACCTTCTGTGGCTCCCGTGCCGGCGGCACCGCCGACGGGAAGATTTTGCAACGGTTGCGGAGCTCCGGTTACCGGTTCTTTCTGCAGGCAGTGCGGCTCGGACACGCGGGCCGCGTCCGCTCCGCCGATCACGCTACCGGCGCCAGCAGTCTCGGTGATGCCGTCGCCAGTTGCAACTACCACGACCAAGAGCAGCCCGCTGGTCAAGATCCTTGTCGGCTTCCTGGTGGTTGTGATCGTACTCGGCGCGCTGGCTGCCGGCGGCGTTTACTACGTCGTGTACCGGGTAAAACAAAAGGTGCACGAGGTGACACGCAATGTGCCGGGCCTGGGCTCCAGTTCGGATAGCGAGTCGAGTTCTGGTGGATCCGTCCTGGGTTCGATTTCAAAGATGGTCTCTGGCAACGGCAGCGCTTCTGCAGAAACAACTTCCAACGGCGGAATCACCGGTAATCCCTGCCGACTGCTTTCCAGGGAGGAAGTTGGCCGCGCCATCGGAGTCACGATCGTTGCAACCCAGCCCAGCGATGGCGGCTGCTCCTATCTGGCGCAGGGCAATTCCGGTGACATGACCGCCAAACATATGGCCGCCATGATGGGGACCAAGGGTGCCGACGCCAAGACGCAGCAAATGATTCAAAGCCTGACCGGCGGGCTCGCCAAGTCTTTCCAAACCGAAGGCCACGATACGGGAATGGACAGCAACGGAAACGTTCCGGTCTTCATGTTCGGCGTCGACAACAACTCCGCCGATGCGCAGATGCAGGTCAACTCCAAAGTGCTGGGAAGCCTCGGCCCCGGTCAGCAGACTGTAGTGGGCATCGGTGATCAGGCTTTTGACGAAGCCGGTGCGATGATGATGGTCCGCAAGGGCGACAAGCTGATCCGCATCTCGTATTCCACTTGCCCATGTTCGGTGGAGAACATCAAGCCCCTGGCCAAAATGCTGGTGGACCGCCTGTAGAGATAAGGCGGTTTGCGCTCGAAGCTATAAAAATGGGAATTCGATACAGGAGGAGGAGAACAATGTCACACCCGGTTGCGAAATCACTTCTGCTTGTGGCTGTGATTGTAGGACTTTCGTTCGCGGTTCCGGCCAGGGCCGCCGGGCCCGCGAACGATCCCGTGACCGGGCTGCCTCTTCCGGGCCTGTCGCCGGAAAACAAACCGATGAGCGTGTTCATTTGCAAAAAGCAGGCGAAAATCGACCTGTACTATCCCGGTGGCCATACTGTGGCTGGCGACCTTGCCTGGTACACCGCGCACCTCCCGGGCTATCAAAAAGTTCATGCTTTTTGGGACAAGCGCTCGCAAGACTCGTTTTACAGTCCCGACGGGACTAAGGGCGTCAATATTACGGGAATCCCGGGCAGCGACGGGGTGTACGGAATTTCGTACATGGCGATTCAGCCCGGGCTCACGCCTCATGAAATGGCGACGTTCAGTCCGACCAATCCATCGTGTAAATGAGCCGCGGGCACAGGCCGCGTGGGAACTGCGGCCCTCGGCTGTCCGGCGAAGCGCAGCTCCGCCATTTTGTTATGGCCACCATCGTCGAGCTGTGCTCGACTGGGCGGACGAGGGCGTCCGCCCCTACGTGGTTTGTGATAGCTCAGCTTAATTTCGATTCAGCGCTGAACAGGACGGCAGGCAGGACTTGCGACGATGCGGTTCCGGCCGGGGCCAGCACCGGGCCGATGAGTCCCGGAACGTTGAGGTCGGGCATCGGTCTCCCGGCAAAGAGCTTGCGGCAGGGCTTGGCTAACCAGCGCGCCCAGCGTCCGGACCATGAGACCCGGGCGCTGTCGGTCGCGATACCGGTGTCGGCGTACATCTGGCGATAGATTTTTGAAATCAACACAAACGCCAGCCGGCCGCGGCTGGACTTGATGAAGCTTGACCGCTTCCAGATTGAGCCGAGGCTATAAAAGCTGTCCCAGACGGCTTGCGTGCGGGAGCGGATTTCCTCCGCGGTCATCACCGGATGGTCCCAGTACAATTTGGGCCGCAGCGCCTGGGGAATTAGCCAGCGCCGGGTGAGCGGGACGCCGGCGATGGTCGGCGGTGTTGCGCCCAGGCCTTTTTCCCAGCGATCAAAATCGACCGTGCCGGGATAGGGGCTCAGCGTAACGAACTGGGCGAAGGTCAGGTCGGCGCTGATGGCTGCCGCGGCAGTGGCATCGAAAGTTTCGGGACGATCGCTGGGCAGCCCGAAGATGAACGATCCCAGCACGTGCACGCCACGGGCGCGAAAAATCTTCAGCCGCTCGATCAAATGCTCTCCCGAGAGATTGAAATCCTTGTAAACATCTTTCAATCCGGCCGGCGTCACGGCCTCCACGCCAACCAGGGCGCCCTTGATGCGGGCAGCCTTCATGGCATCCAGAAAGTCAGTGTCTTCGGCGGCTTCCATGGTGATCTGGGTGAAGAAAACCATGTCGTCGGGAAGCTGCGCCAGGCGCGCCATGAGTTCAAACCGCTCCGCCCGCAGGTTCTGCAGCTCAGTCACGCGCGCCGAGTTCTTCTGCACCCGTGCGAGATTCAGGTCGGTGAGGGTGACGGGATAGAAGTTGTCATCGGCCAGGGCGATGAAGCGAAAGCCCAGACGGCGAAGCTGCACCACCTCTTCAATGACCGCGTCGGATGCCCGCTGCCGGGGCCGCTGGCCATCGGTGCGCCAGACTGAACAGAACGAGCAATGCTTGGGGCAGCCACGCACGGTTTGCACCGACGCCCACATATAACGGCTGCGCGGAATAAGCTCCCATCGCGCCGCCACGAAATCGCTCGCTTCGATCTTGCCACCATGATAAAGCGGCTGCGGATTGCCTTTTTCGCAGTCGACCAGAGCAACCGGCCAGGCCACGTCGCCGTCGCCCAGCACCACCGAGTGCGCTCCGCCTAACTGCCGCGCCTCTTCGGGATAAAGCGTGGCATGAATTCCGCCAAAAATTACATATGCGCCGCGCTGCCGTGCCAGGTTTCCAATTTCATAGCCGCGCAACGCGTTCGCGGTGTGAATGCTGATGCCGACAGCGTCCCCGGGCTGGATGCGCTCGGGGTCCAGCTGGCTGAGGGTTTCATCGACCAGAATCGGGTTGCCGAATCGCCTGGGGGTGGCGCCAGCCAGGACATATTGCCAGCGAGGAGTGATAACCGCAGTTCCGAACGACACGTGACTCGGGTTAATGAGATGTACGTTCACGCACAGTGCTCCTTAATTTGCTTCGGATTACTCCGGATTGCTCCGGTTGCCGAACCGTCACGAGTCACTAGCGGAACACGCTTCCACTGCATTGTGTTCTTGGTGAGACGCTTGATCTACTTGCGCCTTACAGAACCGACATCTAATCGCTCGCTCTGCCTGGCAGGATCGAGAGGCAGGAGACTCAGGAGAGTTGAAACGACTACGACGTCGTCGAGGGCAGCTTAGGCTAGAAAGATGAAGTAGTCAATTGCGAAGTCAATATGGGGGCGCTTTGCCCCACCTCGAACCACGTAATCGAACCACGTGGGGACGGACGCCCCTCGTCCGTCCAGTCGAGCGTAGCTCGACTCGTTCTTTGGGATCGAAATTAGCGGAGCGTTGCTCCGCCGGGACGGACAAGGAGTCCGTCCTAGATGGCTCGGGGCGTTTATCCTTTGGCTGGAGTTTTAGGCGGAATCTCGGCATAGCCCGGCGTGGCCTGCGTCAGATTCTTATCGACCGAGGCTTTGACCTGGCCGATGGACCAGCGAATCCCGCCGCCCAGCAGGTTCAGGAAGAATGTATTCGAAAAGTTCTCCGGGCGGTCCCCGATCGCAGTGTAGAAGACACGTCCCTTGCCATGCATCCTCGCCCAGGTTGCGGGATACGGCGCCCTCTGGTAAGGCTCGCCTTTCATCCCCTGGGTGTCGATCGCGAGAATTACATGCAGATCGGGGGCAAAGTCCTTCAGCGAATACCATTCCTCGGTAAGGCGGACCGGCGATGTCACGCCCTCAAGCCCGGGAAATCCTGGATCTTTCACTATGAGGCTGGCTTCCTGCAGACGGGGTGCGGTGCCGTGAAGAATGAACTCGCCGCCCAACATCTTCAGGTACGGATCAGAGTTCTCTCCATGAGCGATATAGCGATTGGATAGATCTTTCGGATCGGGTTCGGTATGGAAAGTATCGGCAGCGGCGTGCACCCCGACGAAGCCCATTCCCCCATGAACCGCGTCCAGCAGCGCCTGCTTGCCGGCCGGAGACATGGCAGGATTTCCATCGGTGCCGGTCTGGGTCAGATCCAGGGTGGTGAAGAAAAGCACGGCCGCATTTTTTTTGAAGTCGGGCGAATCAAAGACCCGGCCGTCTTTGGTGGCCGTCACTTCAAAACCATGCTGCTGCGCGAGATTCCTGACCGCTGCCTCGAGAATGCTGGGATGGCCATCGACGGTTTTCACCACTTCATGTTCGAAGCCCGAAGACTTGGTGAAGATCAGCACGGACTTCTTCTTCGAGGCGAGCAGATTTTGAGGCAGGGCTAGTCCCGCGCCAGCAATGGCGCTGGCCTGTAGAAATCGTCGGCGGCTGCGGCTGAAGGATCGGTTCATGCATTTGCCTTTCCAGGAAAAGTTAGAGTCCGCTGCAGATAGCGATCCGCGAGCCGCAGTGAATAGCCACCAGCGGTCACGTGGGACAGTTGCCCCGGGCTGTCCAGCGGAGCCATGCTCCGCTTTTCGAACTCGGAGCCACCACATAGTAGCCCCGGGCGAGCTACGACTCAACCTCTGATTTTGGCGGCGGAGTGCGGTGGATTTCAAAGAGCGTTGTTTTCGCGACAAGAGTTGATGCCGCCTGAGCGACTCCTGAAGCGGTACCATCCCAGATATGGCGCGCCGCTCGGTCATCGAGTACCTCGACAATTTTCTAAGACGAGGACGGGAGTGCGCCTACATACAACGCCACGGATACCGAACCGTGCGCTGGACTTACCGGCAAGTGGCGGAAGCTGCGTTCCAGTTCGCCCGTGAACTGGAAAGGCGGGAAATTCGCAGGGGCGAAGGCGTCCTGCTGTGGGGGCCGAACTCAGCAGAGTGGGTGGTCGCTTTTTTCGGCTGTGCCTTACGCGGAGCGATCGTCGTCCCCATCGACGAAGCTGGCGCTGCCGATTTCACTGCGCGGGTCTGCCAGCTGGTCGAGGGCAAGCTGCTGGTCTGCTCGCGGACTCATGTTCAACTTCCTCCGATTCCGGTTCTATCTTTCGAAGACTTTCACCCGGCATTGTCTTCCCACTCATCGGCGCCTTACGACGCGGCAGGCATGGGCCCGGCAGATATTCTGGAGATCGTTTTCACCTCTGGAACCACCGCCGAACCGAAAGGCGTGGTGATAACGCACGGCAACGTGCTGGGCAACATCGCTCCCCTCGAATCCGAAATTCATAAATATCTAAAGTTTGAGCGGCTAGTCCATCCCGTTCGCTTCCTCAACCTGTTGCCCTTGAGTCATGTGTTCGGGCAATTCCTGGGAATATTTCTGCCGCAACTGTTGGGGGGCACCGTGATCTTTCAGGACGCGCTCAACCCGGCCGAAGTCATTCGCACCATCCGGCGCGAACGCGTGTCGGTCCTGGTCGCGGTTCCGCGCATGTTGCAATCGTTGAAAGAAAAAATTGAACGCGATCTGGAAGATGACGGCAGGGTGGAAGATTTTCAGCGGCGGTTTCGCGCGGCGGAGGGCAGGCATTTCCTGCATCGCTGGTGGATCTTTCGGCGCGTGCGCCGCCAGTTCGGGTGGAAGTTCTGGGCGTTCATTTCCGGCGGCGCGGCTTTGGACAGCGTGACCGAAGAGTTCTGGGGACGAATGGGATACGCAGCCATTCAGGGCTATGGCCTCACCGAGACAACCTCCATCGTGAGCGTGAATCATCCCTTTCGCCCGGGCAAAGGGTCGATCGGGAAAGTGCTGGCGGGCCGTGAGGTCAAGCTGGCGGATGACGGCGAAATTCTGGTCCGCGGCAGCGGGGTTGCCGCCGGATATTGGACCGGAAACGAATTGCAACCCATGACGGCGGAAGACGGCTGGTATGGGACGGGCGATATCGGCGCTCTCGATCGGGAAGGCAATCTGTATTTCAAAGGCCGCAAGAAGGATCTGCTCGTTACCTCCGCCGGCATGAATATTTATCCTCCTGACCTGGAGGCGGCGCTTCGCCTGCAGCCCGAAGTAAAGGACTGCGCAGTCATCGCACTCTCGCGGGCCGGCAATGCTGAACCGTGTGCGGTGTTGATTCTCCGCGATGGCACTGTCGATCCGGAAGAAGTGATAAAACGAGCCAACCGGACTTTGGCTGAGTACCAGCGAATGCGGAGCTGGTTGGTTTGGCCGGAAGAAGATTTTCCGCGCACCTCCACGCAAAAGCCCCGGGTCAATTTAATACAGCAGGTCGTGAACGCGCGATTAACCGCGGACCCGCTCGCCACAGCCTCGACCGGTAGAAACGGACCGGGCACAATCGGCGAGCTGATCGCCTGCGTGAAAGGCAAGGCCGCCGGCGAAGTGGGCCTGGACTCCGGTCTCGACTCTGATTTGAATCTGAGTTCGCTCGATCGGGTTGAGCTGCTGGGCGCGCTTGAAGACAGATACCAGGTAGATCTCAGCGAGACTCGCTTCGCCGCGGCGAAAACAATTGGCGATCTGGAGCTCATGCTGCAGGGTAAACTCCCCGCGCGCTCGGCCTATCACTATCCGGCATGGACGCAGCGCTGGCCTGCAACCTGGGTGCGGCTGGCGGTTCACTACCTGCTCCTGCGCCCCGCCGTGTTTCTTCTGGGACGGCCCCGCATCGCTGGACGCGGGAATCTGCGTGGGACGCGCGGGCCGGTGCTGGTGGTGTGCAATCACATTGATGATGTGGATGTGGGTCTCGTCCAGTATGCCCTCCCCGGTCACATCAGGCACCGGCTGGTGACCGCTACGGCAGGCGAGGCGCTGGAAGCGCTGCGCTCTCCGCTACCCGGCCGCAATGGGTTCGGCAACGCCTATGACCGCGTGAAATGGATTCTGGGAGTTTCTCTGCTGAATCTGTTTCCCTTGCCGCGCGAGGGCGGATTTCGCGAGAGTTTCGCCTACGCGGGAGAATCCGTGGATCGCGGCTTCAGCATTCTGATTTTTCCCGAAGGCCGCCATACCACGGATGGAAATTTACTTACATTTCGGGCAGGCGCGGGGCTGCTGGCAAAAAACCTCGGCATTCCAATCGTTCCTCTGCGGATTGGCGGCCTCTTCGCCTTGAAGCAAGCGAAGAAGCGGTTTGCGCTCCCGGGAACCATAAGCATCAAGATTGGCGCTCCGGTCCGGTTTTCAGGTGACAGCTCACCAGAGTGGATCGCCGCTGAGTTGCAGAAAATTGTGGAAAACCTGTAGCTCACAAGGGCTGTTTACCGATCTTATTACCGCGAGTACAAACCCCCACGACGGTCTCCGCATCAGAGGGCGAGCGTGTAATATTTTGTCACGCGTCATTATTGTTGCGAAATCTTCGGAGGTTGAAAGACATGCGTTTCGACATGAAGCAGCTATCCCGAGTGGCCGCTGCATTGGTTCTCACCACGGTTTTTGCACTGCCTCAGGACCTGGCGGCACAGGCTGCCACGCACATCGTAAGCCCCTCGGAGCTGCAGCAGGCCGCGGTACAGGCCTCTTCGGCCCGCCGGCAGAATATCGAACAGGTACAGCAATTCCTCGGCTCCGAGAAGGCGGAACGGGCGCTGGCATCGGCTCACATGAATCCCGAACAGGTAAAAAACGCGGTTTCCACTCTCGATGATGCTGAGCTGGCGCAGCTGGCTTCCCGGGTTAACAAAGCGCGCGGAGATTTTGCCGCCGGTTCGCTCAGCGACCGCGACCTGATCATAATTCTGGTCGCCATTGCGGCGCTCATCCTCATTATTGTTGCGGTGCGATAGGAATCGAGCGTGTCAGCTCGCGTCTCTGCTCGCGTGATTGGCATCGCCCTCGTTCTGGCAGCAGTCTGCGGCGTTGTTACGGCTGCCGATTCTCCCGGCGTGTGGCTCGATGTTCCTTATGTAAAACAAGAGAAAGACGGCTGCGGCGCTGCCAGCATTGCGATGGTGATGCAATACTGGCAGGCACAGCGCGGGGGATCGGTAATCCAAGGCTCCGACGCAACCGAGATTCAGCGCGCTCTCTATTCCTCCAAAGGCCACGGCATCTACGCCTCCGATATGGAGCGTTACTTGCAGGAGAAGGGCTTCCGTACATTTACAATTCGCGGAGAGTGGGAAGACCTCAAGCAGCATCTAGCCAAGGGACGTCCCTTGATCGTCGCATTAAAGCCCGCTCCCAATATCGGCGGCGCTTTGCACTACGTAGTTGTCACAGGCGTGGGGCTCGACATCGTGATGGTCAACGACCCTGCCCAGCGCAAACTTCTGCAAGAAGACCGGGCAACTTTCCAGCGGGAATGGAGCGCGGCCGGAGCATGGACGCTGCTGGCGCTTCCTCAAAAGCCCTCTCAGTCGCACTGATCGCGGCAACTTTCCTGCTGCTTTTCAACCTTGCTTCCCCGGCTGGCGCGCAGACATCAGACAACCAGCGGGTGGATCGAGCGCGGCGGCTGTCCGAAGGCCGGAACTGGCAGGAAGTTGTCAGCCTCGTCGCCTCCACACCCAACCCCTCGGCAGATCTCGAGTTCTACAACGGCACCGCCCTGGCTCAACTGGGACGCTGGGCAGACGCACAAAACGCCTTTGCCGCCGGGGCCCGACTGCAGCCGGGCGACAAACGCTTTCCGCTGGAACTCGCCGGGGTGGCGTTCAAGCAGAAAGAGTATGAGACCGCGGCGCGCCATCTGCGGCGCGCACTGCGCATCGATCCCAACGATTCCTACGGCAACGACTTTCTGGGCACCATTTATTTCCTGCAGGGAAACACAGAAGCCGCGCTGAAATATTGGAACCGTACCGGCAAACCGCGGATCGCGGAGGTACGAAGCCAACCCCGGCCGCGAGTGGCTGCCGCGCTGCTCGATCGCAGCATGGCTTTCGCCCCCGCCAGCGTGCTGCTGCTTCCCGAGCTGCTGACCAGCGAGTTGCGTATTCGCGAGTTGGGAATTTTCTCCCGCCACCAATTCGACCTGCAGGCCAATCAGGATGGCGGCTTCGACATCCTGTTCCGCAACCGCGAGCGTGACGGTTGGGGCCAGGGCGCCGTGGAAAAGGCATTTCTTCTGCTGCGAGGTCTGCCGTTTCAGAGCATTACGCCCGAGGTTTACAACCTGCGCCATCAGGCCATCAACTTCGTTTCTATGTATCGCTGGGATGCGGAGAAGCGCCGGTTCACGGCGCAGCTTTCAGCTCCATTCAAAGGTGATCCGAAATTCCGCTATGGAATCAATGCCGACTTGCGCGGCGAAAACTGGGACATCCGAAACTCCTTTCAGGGCCTCGCGCCCGTGCTGGCGAGCTTGAACCTGCGGCGGGAGGCGGTAGGCGCCGATTTCACATCCATGAATAGCGGGCGGTGGTGGTGGTCGGCCGGGGCGGAAATTTCGCATCGTGATTTCCGCAGCGTGGTCCCAGGGACGGTTCTCACTGCAAGCCTGCTGGCCAAGGGCTACCAGCTCAAACAGCGGGCGCAGATCAACGCGGTGCTCTGGCGTTTGCCGGAGCGACGGTTGACGCTCGAGAGCGATGCCTCCTCGCAGGCGGGGCGTATCTGGTCGCAGTCCGCGCATGCCTTTGAAAAGCTGCAAGGCACGTTGCGCTTCCACTGGTTTCCCCAGGCGCAGGGAGACGACTACGAAATGCAGCACTCGATCCGCGCCGGCAAAACATTTGGCGATGTTCCCTTTGACGAACTCTTCATGCTTGGACTGGAGCGAGACAACGATCTCTCGGTGCGAGGCCACATCGGAACCCGCGATGGCAGAAAAGGCAGCGCGCCGCTGGGAGGAAATTATTTTCTGTCCAATTGGGAAGCCGACAAGAATGTTTATGGCAACGGAATCTTCAGCGTAAAACTGGGGCCGTTTCTCGACACCGGCAAAATTACGGATGACGCTTCGGGACTGGGCTCGCATGAGTGGCTGTGGGACCTGGGAGCGCAGGTGAAACTCCGCGTTTTCGGAGTTGGAATCGCTTTTTCATACGGCAAAGACCTGCGCTCCGGAAATAATGCATTCTATGTCTCCATGCGCTGAGATCACCGCAAACCACGTGGGGACGGACACCCTCGTCCGTCCGGGGGAGCGAAGCTGTGCGGTGCTTGCTATGTGACTTCATGCCTCCGGCCGCAAGAACCGGGTCGAGCTGCGCTCGACTGGGCGGTCGAGGGCGTCCGCCCCTACGTGTTGCGTGGCGCTGGCGCGCTATAATGTGCGTCATGAAAACCCGCATGACATTTTCTTTTGCCATGGCATTGTGTCTCGCTCTCTCGGTCACGGCCGCTGCCGGGGCTGCGACAAAAACCACCGTCGAACTGAAGGATGCTCAGGGCACGAGCGTGGGGACGGCAGTGCTGTCGGGTAAAGGAACGGCAGGTGTATCCATAAAGCTCAACCTGCATGGTCTGCCGCCCGGAGAGCATGCCCTGCATTTCCATCAGAAGCCGCAGTGCGATGCGCCGGATTTCAAATCGGCGGGTCCGCACTTCAATCCGGATGGTAAGAAGCATGGTCTGGAGAATCCCGAAGGCCACCATGCCGGGGATATGAACAATTTCACCGTCAATGCCAAAGGCAAGGCGACGGCGAAGCTGGTGGATAAGGACGTAACCACCGGCGATGACAGCCATTCCCTGTTCAGCAACGGAGGCACGGCCCTGGTGATTCATGCCAAGGCGGACGATATGAAGACTGATCCGTCGGGGAATTCAGGAGATCGGATCGCTTGCGGCGTAATTATGAAATAGGCGGTTAAACACAGTTTGAACAGGTTTTGCACAGAAAAAAGGGCAAAATATAGGGTAAAGACCCGATAGACCGTCTAGTGAAGTCTGACCCTGCGCGGTACTCAATCATAATTTCCTTCCAGCAGCCACTGCCCGGTAAGCAAATCCCGGACCAGGCGATAAAGCGCGACGCCGGGAGTTTCCTGCAATGCGATATCCCACTCATCGCGTGCCCATCCCTCGCGCTCCCACCAGTCTCCGGAAGTACGCCAGGGCCCGGCGGCCCATAGGATTTCCCCGCATATTTCCCTACGCCTGGCGCAGGCGATACGTACCGGCCGGCCTTCCTGCAGGGTCACAGTTGCGGGCAGGGGCGGGCGGAAGATGCGCATGGCAGTGGCTGTGACTTCGCATGGCTTTTGCGGATCTTCTTTTTCTTGTCCCCGTTTTTCTTGTCCCCGTTTGTGCTGCTTCTGATTTTTCGCGGATCGGTCTTTCCCGGATGTCTTGGGCTGGCTGGCGGATTGTTCTCGTGTCTGGCCTGAGGTGTACTGACTTGGTGTGTACTGGCCTGGGGTGAACTGATTTGGGGGGAACTGATTTGGAGCGAAACGCTGCATTCTGAACCCTTCCGGGCGATGCGTGTCCAGCAGCTGCAACGACCCAACTTTATTTTCGCCGACGATTCCCGCAATTCTCGCCAATGTAAGCTCGAGTTTTTCCGGCTCCGGCGTAGGCGGCAGAAACAATCCACCCTGAGTTGTCCGCGGCCGCACCGGCTCGGCCGAGAGATGGACTCCAACGATAGGAGCGCCAGGCGGGTGCGCATTCAAATCAAGTTGCAGCAGCTTGAGAAAAACTTTGGCGTCCAGCAGTGGGACAGGCAGGCGCAAAGTGCGCTGAAAATTTTGTCGAGCTTGCGCTCGCCCCGGACGGGCCGGAGCGCCCGTCCCTGCATGGTTCGTGGCGGGGCATTCCAGGGTTAAAGTCAGGGTCAACTCCTGGGTGGCTAAAGCCCGTACTCCCAGGCGGGCGCACAACTGGTCAAGCAACCGGCCCAGCAGAAAGGCCAGCGGCTCAAGCAGCATCAGGGGATATTCGAGCTCTATCGCTTCTTCAAAAATCTGCGGCAGTTCGACTGGAAACAGGGAATGAGAGCTGTGGCCGCGCGCCAGTTGTTGCAAACGGATTCCTTCCTGTCCCAATCGTTCGCTCAGGGCGATTTCGGGCAAAGCAGCCAGCGCGCGAAGATTGCGAATACCCCAGCGCTCGAGTGTCTCCAGCAATTGAGGGTTGCCCCCATTCATAAACAACACTGCCAGGGGAAGCGTTCCCAAAAGCTCAGCTTCCTTTCCTTCTGGAATTACGACCACTCCGGAAAAACCGTGAGCGGCGAGTACCGCTGTATCCGGATTGGAAGCCACGGCCACGTTAGCATCGAGTCCAAGGCTGAAAGCGCGGCGCGCTATATCCCGCGCAATTTTAGGTAGCGAGCCGAACAGCGGCTCCAGGCCGGCGAGATCGAGCAGCACAGTGTCACATCCGCACTCTTCCACTCGCGGCGAAAATGACTGGGCGCAGTCGAGCAATGCAGCCTGAGCGGCAGCTTCCTGCAACAAAGATCGCGGACGCAGCACCAGGGGGTCAGGACAGGATTCCACCTGAAGCTTGGTCATTCCCGCGGAAATTCCGGCGTGGCGCGCCTTCTGATTCAGGGCAAAAACCGTTTGCAGCGGCGCTTTGCCTTCGAGCACGGCCAGGGCATGAAAGCGCAGGTCGGGCTCAGCCCGCAGCAGGGCCTCCACGGGAAAGTCAGGCACGAAGATGCAGGCAAAAGCAGTCATTTGTCCCGCCGGCGTCCGCCGGTGTAACGCCGATTGTCGCGAGGGCGTCTCGCCCTCGCAGCGCAGCAACAGAACCCGGCAATTACGAAATCCGGACCGCTTCCGTAGCGAAAGCCATGCTCACAGACTCTGCAGGTTTTCGCTGCATGCGCGAACGCAACAGCTCCCCTTCAACTTGCAATCCCTCCAGCAGCCGGGCGTGAGCCGGCCCGAGTTCTTTTTTTGCTGAAGGCTGAAAGCTGAGAGCTGACGGCTTCTTCCCCAGCCTGATCAGCAAAGAAGCGCAGGTCTGGGCGCAAGGCGCCTGTGCCGCCACCAGCAACACCGTGGCAGTAGGTTCGATGGCACGCTGAAAGCGAAACCAGGAAGCCAGCGGAATACGCCGCGCCGCCGCATCCGGCACGTCGCCGAGATCAATGGCGACCAGTCCAAAGCCGCCGCTTTGAAGAAGCAGGTCCGTAACTCGCAAAGCCTGCTCCAACCCGGCATCGGACTTCCCGCTGCGCTCTTCAGGCAGCACTTCTGAAGCGGGAGATCTGAGGTTGAAGGTGCGACCGCTCGCCGCAACATCTGGTGTCCCAGACGGCTTTCGAGATAACTTCCGGCTGCACCGTATCCACAGCAATCTTTCCATCTCGACTCCCGCCGCCGCCGCCGAGAGCGCATCGAGGGCGTCGGTCGTGTCCACCAGGGCGCATACTTCCTGGCGCCGGGTAGCTGCCGCCAAAGCGGCCAACAATACGCTGGTGCGTCCGGAGGATGCGGGCCCGCAAATTTCGCTCATGCATCCTCGTGGCAGCCCGCCGGTAAGCTGATCGATCTCCCGGATTCCGCTGGAAACCATCTCCGCAGCGGGCGCCTCGAGACGCGATGCTGCAGTTATGCCTGCCAGTTTGGGCAAGGCCGCCAGACGCTGTAAAACCAGCGCCGGTGCCTGGCGAGAAAAAACGACAGCACCGCCCGCGGCGGCGGAAAAAAGTGGGGAAGCCATAATTGAGAAGGACCTTTAAAAATTAAGGAAAACGCCGAGGCGGCTGGCCGAGGCTGCGAATTACTTTCGCTTTTTATTCGCTAAAAGGAACTTAGTTCCAGGAGGGAATGTTGTCAAGAGTTAAGTGACGCCTGGTTGAGGCAAAAAAAGCGGAAGATTCTCAATCTCCCACGCCAATCCAGTTTTGCATTTGTAATCAATTACTTCAGGCTGAATGCTGTGCCGACCGTCACCAAATGTCACCGTGGAATTTGGTAGCGGGTACGGGAATCGAACCCGTGTTACAAGGTTGAGAACCTCGCGTCCTAACCCCTAGACGAACCCGCCACATCGCACTACTACGTCGCAGGTTGTGCAACGTCAGCCCAGAGTATAGCGGGTCATACGGTCGGCCTTCAACTTCAGCCAACGTCCCTAATTGAGCAGCAGCAGACGCGTGGACCGCTCTCCGTCTTTGAAGTGAGCGACGGCTCAACCGAATCAATTTCTCAGAACCTTGTCCTGCAGATGCGAGTCCAGTGTGTCGGCTTGCCCTAGTTGATCGTGAAATTCATCGGGCTGGAAGTCTCCGCCATCGTACCGCCACCCATGCCGGACATCATGCTGTCAGACAGACTGCCCGCGCCGGGAGTACTGGGATTGGTTACGGTAACTGGCATCGTCCCCGCAGTAGCCATGGACGACGCTGGAATCGTGGCAACCAACTGGTTCGCGGTCAAGAAACGAGTGGTCTGTTGCACACCGTTGAAGGTCACGATTGCGCCGGATGCAAAGCCGCTGCCATTGATCGTCAGGGTGATCCCCGGGCTGCCGGCATGCGCATTGTCCGGTGAGAGCTCCACAATCGTCGGGACAAATCCGGGTTGTGAGATGGCAGTCTTGAGGGGCATCGATCCGCACCCAATGCACAGGATCGTGAGGAAGAGCAAAGAAATTAACTTCATGGCCTACTCCAGTCAGGTACTGACCCTTGGTGCAGTCTATAAAAAAGCCAGGTCAGGAGTGTCCGGCCAGTGTCATTTTCGTGTAAAGGATACTCAATCGGGGAACACGCACGGCAACACGGCTCTATCGCGTTACCGACTGTAACTTCTGCCAGTATCGCCACGATTCGAGCCCCCATAGGCTTTTCGAGGGACTTGGGCGCGTCCTGTATAGGCGAGACACCCTGCGCCGCGGGAGAGGACTGCATGGCCACAACCTTGAAGATCCTGAATTTTGCAAATGGAATCCTCGTTCTGATTGCTCTGCTTATGTTTGCTGGCGTTCCCGGTTTTGGGCAACGAGGAAAACCCGAAACCATTGACGCCACCGCCTTTGGCACAAGCACTCAGATGGGAAGCAACTTTAACGTGAAAATCATTATTAACGAGTTTTCGACCCCCGAGGACAGAGATGTCCTGGTACGCGCGTTCCAGGCCGGTCAGAACGACGGACTGAGGGATGCTCTTCAAAAGATGAAAAGCGTGGGCCGGATACAGATCCCGGGAACAGTTGGATACGACCTTCGTTTTATTCGAGAAATTGTGACCCCCGCCGGCCGAACCATTCGTTTTCTTACAGACCGCAGGATTGCTTTCGGCGAAGCCCATCAGAATACCCAGAGCAAGAGTTTCAATCTGACGGCCGGTGAAATCAACTTCAATGACAAAGACAAGAGCAAGAGTGGCGGTGCTCTTTTCCCTGCCGCGCAGCTCATCGTCAACAACGAAGGAGAATTGCAGATCGAGCTAAACCAGAATGCGTGGAAATTGGTGAACATCATCGAGTGGAAGTGAAATCGCAATAGCTCGGCACGAGCCAGGGTACATCCTATGACCATTCAACGGCAGCCCAACAGTTGGAGTGCGTTGCTTTTATTGTCCTTCGTCGTTGTATTGAGTTCCGCAACCGCGCAGGCGCAAAAGAAGAGCAAATACGTATGTGAAGAGGATCAACCCGAGAGCATGTGCAATGCCGCCAACACCTGCGGTTCGCCCTCGTCAGCATGTACGATTGACATTACAAGAGGGGCAGATTCCGCCAACGTAAAAGCGGGTATTCCCAACGCGAAGAATAACCAGTTATTCTGCATCAAGGCGGGTACGACCGTGGTGTGGATGAGCTCGAACAAGAACAATGGATTCATGGTCTCGTTCGGCACAGACTCGCCGTTTGAACCAGACGATCCGATCAGCGGAGGCGGCAAGAAAAAGGTGACGACCAAAGCCGTCACTCCCGGCTGCTACAAGTATGATGTTGGGGCGTTCCGTTCGGGGACAGTCTATGGAATGAGCGGCGGCAGCAAGCCGGAACTAATCATTCTGCCGTGACGTACTAAAGCGGCGCCAACACTGGGCACAAAAGAAATAGTTTAGGCCTGCGGCATCGGCAGAATGGCGGGATCCCGTAGGTGTTTCTAATGCAGGTCACACTTGCCCGATCGCCCATACCTCCCTGGCGGTTTCAGCAACCAGCCGTAGTTTCGCTTTCTGGTCTGCCGCGGTTACAAGGTTCCCTTCCATGGTCGAAGCAAAACCGCACTGCGGGCTCAGGGCAAGCCGGTCCATCGGAATGTAGGATGCTGCTGACTCAATCCGCTTTCTGAGCTCGTCCTTGCTTTCGAGCTGCGCGTGCTTCGAGCTTACGAGGCCAAGCACCACTACGCGATCTTCCGGAACCTGGCGCAGCGGTTCGAAACCGCCCGAGCGTTCGTCGTCGTACTCCAACAAGAACCGATTGAACTTCGTAGTGCGAAAGACCCGCGCAATCGGCCCATAGTCGCCGGCGGCGTAGAACTTGCTTTGATTATTCCCCCGGCATAAATGGAGGCCGAAGATAACGCCGGGATGATCGCCGATCACTGCATTATCCATCTCGATGGAAAGATCAAGCAGATGGTCGGGATCGCTGCCGCGCTGGCGATAACCTTCACGCAGTTGCGGATCGAGCAGCGCGGTGTACTGCGGTGAATCAATCTGAATGTACGTGCACCCTAATCGAATCAGCTCAGATACTTCATCCCGCAGAACGTCCACCAGGTCTGCAAGGTAAGCGTCCACCGTGGGATAGGCGGCAGAGGACTTGGCACGATCGTAATATGCGGCCGCCTGCTGCGCGCTGATCATGGTCGTCTTGGCGGGGTGGTTGGTCCGGGCTCGGACATAAGTGAACTCTTCGGCGCACAACGGCCGTTTGCGCTTCAGCTTTGAGACCACAACCGGCCGCGACAGCACCAACTGCTCGCCCTTATCATCGCGGAACGGAATCGCCCAGCCTCCCGTTTTGTCAAAACCTTCGACCGCGTCGATCAGGTGACCATAGAATGCGTATCGGCGCATTTCACCGTCGGTGATGACGTCCATGCCAGCGTCGATCTGCAGATTGATGCATTCGTTGACCGCACGGTCCTCGATCGCTTTGAACTCCGGAGCCGAAAGCTTCCCGGACGCAAATTGATCGCGGGCCTCTTTCAGGTAGGTTGGGCGCAACAGACTTCCCACAACATCGCTACGAAACATATTTCTCTCCTGAGCTCACCACCGGTGCGAATGTCAATCGCACAAAGAATCAACCGGCAGTCCTGCGCCGTTTTCCGCCAGTGTGTGTGCAGCGCAGCTAGCGGGCTCACTAAACCTCGAGCAGCTTGCGGGCATTCTCCTTGAGAATCAATGGACGAACTTCCTCCCGAATCGCGATCTCTTTAAAATCGGCCATCCAGCGGTCGGGCGTAATCCAGGGATAATCCGATCCGAACAAAACTTTGTGCTTCAGCAGAGTATTGGCATATTGGATTAACTGCGGAGCAAAATATTTGGGCGACCAGCCGGAAAGATCGATGTAGACATTGGGCTTGTGCAGGCAAATAGAGATTGCCTCGTCCTGCCAGGGAAACGAGGGATGGGCCATGATGATCGGCATGTCAGGAAAGTCCACCGCCACGTCGTCGATGGGAAGTGGATTGCCGTATTTCTGGCGCACGCCGCCTCCGCCGCGTACTCCGGTTCCAATTGCGCTGTGTCCGGTGTGGAAGATGACGGGAAGACGCGCCTCGGCAAACACTTCGTACAGCGGGTAAGCAATCCGATCGTTCGGGAAAAACTGCTGCACCGGAGGATGCAGTTTAAGGCCTCGAACAGATCCCGCAGACAGGAGTCGCTTCGCCTCCGCAATACCCTCTGCTCCGCGGTGCGGATCGATGCTGGCGAATGGGATGGCGATATCGGCGTTTTCCGTCGCAAAGCGCACCACGTCATCGTTGGTGAGAGATCGTTTGCCGGTCAGTTTCTCGTCCACGGTGAACACCACGAACCCGATCTTGCGTGAACGATAGTATTCCGCCATTCCCTTGTGATCGCGGGCGGCCCCGGAATCGCCAAAATACTTCCGGGCTGCGGCGTCGATGGTGTGGTCCGCCTCCGGCTCGAGGTGCACATGCACATCGATGGCTGAGAACGATGCTGCATGGCCCCCGAACCCGGCCGGCTTTCTGGTTTCCTGAACCATTGAAGAATTCCTTCCAACGCCCCGGGCTCGAGCTTCCACTCTCTGCCCATGGTACAAAACGTGTGTGTCGCCCGGACAGCGAAGCCTATCCACGAGCATTAATTCCAAGTCAATGCTTCCATCGTATCTGCCCATAGCGATTCCGTATCGCCCCGAAAGGAAGCAACCTTTTTCAATGAAGCAGCGCATGAGTGCTCCGCCTGTATGTAGGAAGTCTTGGATTGGAGAAGTGATCCCGGGGGGTAAACTCTCATCAGGGGTTATGAAGGCCGTGGGAGATCCTCAGATCCAGATGCACCCATCTCTAAGAAGACCCATTCGACCTGTGCATGTGGTTGCGCTGCGTGCTTTTTTCAAGCATCGCGAGAATGGCGTCATTGATGTGCGTACGGAGCCCCTCGCGGATTATCCCAGGCGCGTCACCGATCGTCTGAAATTCTGGGCTGCTCAAGCCCCAGACCGCACATTTTTGGCCCAGCGAACGCCTAGTGGCAACTGGGAGATAAGCACCTACGCGGACGCGTTGAGTCGCGTGCGCAGCCTCGCTGCGGGGCTGCTGAGGGAGGGACTCTCCCCCGACCGGCCTCTGATGATCCTGTCGGGGAACAGCATTGAGCACGGTCTGTTGGCGCTGGCTGCGATGTATGCCGGCATTCCTTATGCGCCCATCGCACCGTCGTACTCTTTATCGGTCCGGGAATATGGAGCACTGCAGCAGGTGGTGCAGGATCTCGGTCCGGGAATGGTTTTTGTCCAGAACGGATCTCTTTTTGCACCCGCATTAAAAGCTGTCCTGCCGAAAAATGCTCGCGTGGTGCATTACGGTTCGGCACCCGATGGATTCGACTCCATCGATCTCGCGAATTTGGCAGCTGCAGAACCATCTTCGCAAGTTGACGACGCGAATGAGCAAACCGGCGCCGATTCGATTTGCAAGGTCCTGTACACCTCAGGTTCCAGCGGTTTTCCTAAAGGCGTAATCACAACCAACCGGATGTTGTGCTCGAACCAACAGATGATCCGGCAAGTGATGCCGTGTTTAGCCGAAGAGCCTCCCGTAATGTGTGACTGGCTCCCTTGGAATCATACGTTCGGTGGGAGCCACAATTTTGGCATCGCTTTGCACAACGGCGGCACGCTTTACATCGACCGCGGAAAGCCGACTGCCGATTCATTCGCAGAGACTGTCAGCAATCTTCGAGAGATCGCGCCTACCGCCTATTTCAACGTCCCCAAAGGCTACGAAATGCTGGTTGAACACTTGCGAGTGGACGCCGCCCTGCGCAAAAACTTTTTCAGCCGCCTGCAGTTGCTGTTCTTCGCGGCTGCCGGTTTGAACCGGCGAACATGGGACGACCTTCGGCAGATTGCGTTCGATACCTGCGGAGAAGAGATACTGGTCGTGACTGGGTTGGGTGCGACGGAGAGCGCGCCTTTTGCATTATCAACTGGCATCGAAGGATCGTCCCCCGGCTGGATCGGGCTTCCGGTCCCGGGCGTCGATCTCAAATTGGTCCCGGTGGGAGAGCGAACGGAAGCCCGGTTGCGCGGGCCGTCGATCACTTCCGGATATTGGCGCAGACCGGACCTGAACAGATCTGCCTTCGACGAAGAGAACTACTACCGCATGGGGGATGCGGTGAAACTTGTGGATGCCGCAGATCCTCAAAAAGGGTTCCTCTTTGACGGGCGGCTAAACGAAGATTTCAAACTCTCCAGCGGGACATGGGTCAGAACTGGCATGCTTCGCATGCGCCTGCTGGCCCATTTCGACGGTCTTCTGCAGGACGCTGTCGTGACCGCGCCCGATCGCGATTATGTGGCAGCGTTGCTTTTCCCCGCCCTGGATTCCTGCAGAAAGCTGTGCTCGAACCTGAAAGAGTCAACTTCGGTTTCGGACATGCTGTCTCGTCCCGAGGTTCGGTCGGCCTTTCGGGAACGT
Organism: Terriglobia bacterium; assembly: GCA_963814725.1. Taxonomy (GTDB): domain Bacteria; phylum Acidobacteriota; class Terriglobia; order Terriglobales; family Acidobacteriaceae; genus JAIQFF01. The sequence goes on along the minus strand of CAWFDY010000004.1, from coordinate 135,088 downwards.
CTCAATTCATTCGCGTCGCAAAATACCGGGAGTTCCACTTACGTAAAACGGGCCCTTCTGTTAGACGCGCCACCTTCGATGGAAGCCCGCGAAATCACTGACAAGGGGACGTTGAATCCAGCAGCCATATTGAAGAACCGGGCGGCTGCGCTGAATCGCCTTTATCAGGAACTATTGCCGGACGAAGTTTTGTGCGTCGATAAACCGTCGCACTAGTTACCCATCCACTTTTTCCCGTTACATCGTTCTTGATTGCAAGCGATCACAATGGAAGATGTTGCAGTTCCAGGGCCCCAGTTCCACGTAGAGCCCCGCGGTCTGCATTTCGTCCCCTTCCCGGTCATAAGTCGCATCCGAAAGGACGTCACCCAGGCGCCATGTTTCCCCTCGTACGTCAGCCCATGGTATCTGCACCCGCGCCTGGACCGTGCTGTCGCTGAGATTGACCACGATGAGATATCGATCGTCGTCTTTCAGCCAGGTCCATGCGCTTAGATTTTGAAAGCTCGAATTATCGGGCCAGCCTGTCCGCTCGCACAGGCTCCATTGACCATCACGAAATACAGGGCGGTTAATTGCCTTTAAGAGCCTGGTATAGAAAGACTCCAATCCCTGATCCGGCGGCTCCTGGGGACGCCTGCCCAGAAAAACCGGTGGCCTTATCCTGCGTCCCGTAAATTGTCCTTCATGCAAGAGTCTCGCGCCCGGCAGCGTAGCCATCGCCACCGCTGCAGCCCGCTCTTTTTCCGGCGAAAACGTGGTCGCGGCACGGGGCTCGTCGTGGTTCTCGATGAAACGGAGGAGCTTCCGCTGGTAGCCAAGATCGGCGCACAGATGAAGGCGAACGCTCTCCGCATTGTCGTGCTCCAGCCGATCGTAGAGCTTCTTGTCGTAGCAGAAGTCGAATCCCTGCTGTTGCAACTCCCACTCCAGATCCCAATAAGCCTCGGCAATGAAGAGGAAACCCGGATGTACTTTCTTGATGGCGGAGATTACATCAACCCAGTATTCCGTTGCCGGCCGTTCCCCGGCGCGGCTGCCCCACGTGCGCTCAAAGATCGGATTCGTTACCAGCATCGCCATATCGCAGCGGATGCCGTCGCACTGGCGGGCGATACTGGATATGGTGGCAATCACGGCCTGCCGAAGCAGGGGCTGAAAGGCATTCAGTTGCAGCACATCCGGCCATGCGGGGAAGAAGGGGTCTCGACCGCAGGCGTAGACGTTTCCTTCCACATCAAGAAAGGATGCCGGGTCCCGCTTAACATCGTCGGCGTTGCCGCAGACGAAGTACTCGGGATGATCGCCGACCCACGGATGGTCCGGCGCCACATGGTTCGGCACGAAATCGAGGATGAGGTTCATGCCCCGCTTCGCAAGTTCCCGCCGCGCGATGGCCAGGCCGTCAGGACCTCCCAGATGTCGGCTCAACCACGTAGCGGCGCACGCAATAGGGCGACCCCACATTGTCCTGTGCGCGGAAATCTGGAAGCGCCTGGCGAAAATCGTCGAGCAGGCCGTGGTTGAGATTGGCAATCGCGATGCCGGCCGGACTCCGCTCCCAAACCCCCATCAACCACACGGCGCTGAAGCCGAATTCGGCGACGGCATCCCATGCTGCCGCAGGTACGGAACTCAGATCGACCGGGCTTCCAGATTCCTCGCTGAGGCTGGCAAGCCAGACCCAGGTGTCGATTTCATAAACTGTCGGATAACTAGGCCACGCGGGCATGAGCATCTCCTATCGGTTCCTTCTTCGCAAAGGCTCCGCTCTTTCCGCCTTCGAGAAGTTGGGACGCATCCAGACGACCGAAGAGGTCGATCAGTTTGGCAATAATTCCGGTCCAGCCGGTCTGGTGGCTCGCCCCCAGCCCGGCGCCGTTGTCTCCGTGAAAGTATTCGTAGAACAGGATGTAATCCTTCCACTGAGGATCGGTCTGGAACTTTTCCGTGCCGCCGTACACCGGCCGGCGGCCAGACTTGTCGCGAAGGAAAATTCGAGTCAACCGATTGGCAATTTCTCGCGACACTTCAAACAGATTCATCATTTTGCCCGAGCCGGTCGGACACTCAATCTTGAAGTTGTCGCCGTAGTACAGGTAAAAAGACAGCAGGGCACGGAGCAGCAACGTGTTCATCGGCATCCATATGGGACCGCGCCAGTTGGAGTTTCCGCCGAACATGCCAGTATCGGACTCTGCCGGAAGATAGTTCACCCGATAATCCTGCCCTCCGACGTTGAAAACGTAGGGATGGTCGGCATGGTAGCGGGAAAGTGCCCGGATGCCATAAGGGCTCAGGAATTCATTCTCGTCCAGCATGCGAGTGAGGATTCGGCGCAGCCTTTCCGGATTCACCAGCGCAGCCATGCCGCGCCCGCCATACCCCAGGTGCCCTACCCCGGTGGGATGTATGCTGCGGAGGAGTTCGGGCCTGCGTCGCAACCGCTCCTTCAGAACCTCCATCACTCGGGGTGAGCGCTCGCGTTGCCAGGGCTCAATTACGGTGGTGGCGCAAAGAGGTAATAAACCCACCATGGACCGGACCTTAAGGCGCGTCGCACTGCCATCGGGCAGGCGGAGGACGTCATAGTAGAACCCATCCTCTTCGTCCCACATCCCACCTGGCCCCATACGATTCATGGCGCTGGCGATCCAGAGGAAATGGTCAGCCAGCTTGATCGCCATATCTTCGAAGAAGGGGTCATGGGCTGCCAACTCGACGCTAATCTCGAGCATGTTCTGGCAGAACAGAGCCATCCAGGCCGTGCCATCGGCCTGCTCCAGGTGTCCGCCTGTGGGGAGGGGAGCGCTACGGTCGAAGACACCGATGTTATCCAGTCCGAGGAATCCGCCCTCGAACAGGTTCTTGCCAAAACGGTCTTTTCGGTTCACCCACCAACTGAAGTTCAGCATCAACTTGGCAAAAGAGCGCTTGAGGAACTCGATGTCGCCTTCGCCCTTGAGCGCCTGCTCGGTTCGATACAGAAAGATGGTGGCCCAGGCATGAACCGGGGGGTTTACGTCGCTGAAGTTCCACTCGTAGGCCGGGATCTGACCGCTGGGATGCAGAAAAAATTCTTGCAGCATCAGTTCCAGCTGCTCCTTGGCGAAATCCACATCGACCGCCGAGAGGGCGATGGCATGAAACGCAAGGTCCCAAGCCGCAAACCAGGGATATTCCCACTTGTCAGGCATCGATATGACGTGGTCATTCACCATGTGTGACCAGTCGCTGTTGCGCATCACTTTGGCGCCGGGCTGCATCGCATCCACGCCGTGTTCCCCCAGCCACTTATCCACGTCGAAGGCGAAGTACTGCTTGCTCCACAGCATTCCGGCCAGCGCCTGCCGCATGACCCGGGCCTCATCTTCATTGACCCGTTGCGGCGTGATAACGCGATAAAACTCGTCCGCTTCACGCTGGCGAAGCTGCATGATTTGAGTAAAGGGCTTAAAGGGATCCTTCATCGCAGCCGGTGACAAGTCACTGAGCCGCAGCCGGATGGTGGTGTTTTCGCCTGCGCCCAAGCTCAATCGGTAACGGGCAGCAACCTTGGTTCCCGTATGCTGCGGGTTTACGGCGTCCTCCTTGCCGTTCACCACAAAATTATTGATCCCATCCTTGACATAGAGAGTGGCATTGCGAGTACCGAAGACCCGCTCATTGTTGGTCTCATTCTCGGTGAAAAGCAGCGGGGCTTCTCCCTCCCAGTACAGGTAGCGGGCGCCCAGTTCGTCGTGGGATGCCACGACAGTACGAGGGCCATCCTTCTCAGAGGCCTGCTTCAAGCTCGGCTTCGGCATATCGGGCTCCCATGCCCAGGTGTTGCGAAACCAGAGAGTCGGCAGCACGTCTAGAGCGGCGGGCTCCGGCCCGCGATTGAACACGCTGATCTGGATCAGAATGTCCTCTGGTGTCTGCTTGGCATACTCCACAAAGACGTCAAAGTAGCGGTTGTCGTTAAAAATGCCAGTGTCCAGAAGCTCGTATTCCATTTCTCCGCGGTTGCGCCCCCTGCTGGTCGCGCTCAGGTCGTTGTAGGGAAAAGGTGATTGCGGATACTTGTACAGGTACTTCATGTAAGAGTGGGTGGGCGTGTTGTCGAGATAGAAGTAATACTCTTTGACGTCCTCACCGTGGTTGCTCTCGCTGTTGGTCAACCCGAAAAGACGCTCTTTGAGTATCGGATCCTTGCCGTTCCATAGAGCTACGCTGAAGCACAGCGTTTCGTGCTCATCGGTGATGCCGGCCAGACCATCCTCCCCCCAGTGATAGGCGCGAGATCGGGACTGGTCATGGCTGAAGTAGTCCCAGGCATTTCCATCCTGACTGTAGTCCTCGCGAACCGTACCCCATTGCCGTTCGCTCAAGTACGGACCCCACTTCCTCCACGGGATTTTCGCCACGCGAGCTTCTTCCAAGCGCGCGATTTCTGAATTTCTGGTCATGGAGCGCCTCATCTCCTCCGGTACGGCAGCATCCGGGAAGCCGGCAGCTGCAGGTGAACGATTGCGTGGATTATTCAGGGACTGACCATTGCGGAACGCGATATCACTCCACTACCAACCGGGGGGCGAAGCAACTGTCATTTGCGACAGGTGGGCAGACGTAAAGTGCGACTATGAAGCGGTGGAGGTAACGATCGAGGCCTCGCTGGAAGCGACAGCAGCCGCCGCGTCCGCTGCATCGAACGGCCCAGTCCGCTATCTCTGATGTGAGCTATCTTGCTCAGACATTCATCCCTTCAGCTGTCATTCTCTATCCTGTTAAGTGTGTAGAGGGAGCGACGACCCCTAATTCGTCGCTTTCATCATCCAGTCGCGGTGGGACAGGTCCCAGCCAGTCAATCAAGCGACGCACTCAGCAAATTGGGATTTTCGCCTCGTGTCGTCGCCCAACCTCCACGACCGCACGTTTTCGACCCTAAGGAATTCTAAGAACCGGGCATCACCTCGGGCGGAGGGGTGTTGCACCGCGCAATCAGAAAGGTGAAAGACCATGCCGTTAATCCAACTCCTGGAAGTTCTCATTGTGGTGGGCGTCCTTTTGTGGCTTGTGAATCGTTTCATTCCGATGCAGTCGTCCATCAAGTCAATTCTGAACGGCGTCGTGGTAATCGCCGTGGTGTTGTGGCTGCTGAATGTTTTCGGGCTATTTCACTCCCTCTCGCATATCCGGGTTGGGAAGGGCTGAGCTGAGTTAAGTGCCTCTTAATGGGGATACGCAGGTTCAAGATCGACACTAAGCAGTGCGGCAGGCAATGGCCTGAAGGAGAATGATTTGAATACCAGAATTCTATTGGCAGCGGGAATCGCGTTAAGTTTGAGCGCGTTTGCTCAGACCAGTTCGCAGGTCATCGAACCCATGGACCACACGCCGACCTACCGGGTCACCGTGGTCAGCCGCAGCGTGCAGGCGGTCAACTACAAGCATCGCGGCGGAGCCACCAAGATGGATTTTGCCGGCACCGATCTGATGCCTGAGGCCCATGGCCAGGCCAAAGTAGAAAGCAAAAAGGGCTACATCGAAATCGAAGTCGAATTCGCTAACCTGCAGAAGCCTACGACGTTCGGCAATGAGTATCTGACCTACATCCTCTGGGCCATTTCGCCCGAAGGGCGCGCCATAAACCTGGGCGAGATCCTGGTCGGCGATAACCATCGCAGCAAGGTGGATGTCACCACCGATCTTCAGGCTTTCGCACTGGTGGTCACGGCGGAGCCTTATTATGCGGTGCGCCAGCCCAGTAACGTGGTGGTGCTCGAAAACATAGTCCGCGAGGACACCAAGGGTACGACCGAGGCGATGCATGCCAAGTACGAGCTTCTGGAACGCGGCGGCTACATTCCCACCGGCTACAAGTTCGATCCCGTAGTTCTGAATTCCCGGCTGCCGTTGGAATTCTTCGAGGCGCGCAATGCTTTGCGCATCGCGCAGTCGGAGGGCGCCGAGACCTACGCCAGGGATAGTTACCAGCACGCTTCGCACCTGATGGATCAGGTCGATGCGGATGCCACCAGCCATCACACCGACCGCAAAGCCATGATCGGAATTGCCCGTGAAGTGGTTCAGACGGCGGAAGATGCTCGCGCCATCACCGTCAAGAAGATCGAGGAGGTACGCCTGGCCGATGAACGCCAGGCTGCGGCTAATACGCAGGCCCAGACGCAGGCGCAAGCCGACGATGCGACCCGGCAGAAGGAACAGGCCCAGGCGGACCAGGCCCGAGCCGAGCGCGCCCGATCTCGCGCCGAGTCTGACACGGCAAGAGCGCAGGCCGACGCGGCTCAAGCCCAGACGGATGCCGACAGGGCGAAATCCGAAATGGCGAACAATCAGGCTGCCTCAGCCAATGCCCTATCCGCGGCGCAGGCCGATGCGGATCAGTCCCGCCTGGCGGCACAGCAGGCGCAGGCCAGCGCGCAGCAAGCGGACGCCGACAAGGCGGCCATGCGCGTGCGGCTGTCCGAGCAGTTGAACAAGATCCTTCAGACGCGGGACAGCGCGCGCGGTCTGATCGTCAGCATGTCCGATGTTCTGTTTGACACCGGAAAATACTCATTGAAGCCCGGCGCACGGGAGAAGCTGGCGAAAGTTGCCGGAATCCTGCTCGCCTACCCCGGACTCAACATCGAAGTTGGCGGTTATACCGACAACGTCGGCGGCGATCAGATGAACCAAACGCTCTCCGAGAACCGAGCCAGTTCGGTCCGTGACTACCTGGTACAGCAAGGCGTGGGGATGAACTCCGTTACCGCCAAGGGCTTTGGCAACAGCCTGGCCGTGGCCTCGAACGACAACGCGGCGGGACGGCAGCAGAACCGGAGAGTGGAACTTCTCGTATCCGGCGATGCCATCGGCAACCCGGTTAACGCGCAAACCGGAAGCTTGCAGTAAAGCAGGCGCAAGCACTCAGCAGTCATTGGAGGCGACATAGATGAGAGCAATCGGAATCACCGGCACAGCAATTCTGTCCCTGCTTCTGGGAGTTGCCGCTCCTGCCTACGCACAGCACGACGACCAGGGCGACCAGCACGATCATGCCCAACAACAGCAGGGTGGGCACGAACAAGCCCGTCCTGAACAGCAGCAACCGCGTCAGCAACAGCAACCGCATCAGCAACAGCAACACGCTCAGCAACAGCAACAACGTGTGCAGCAGCAACAGCAACAGGTTCAGAACCAGCAGCAGCACGTCCAGCAGCAACAGCAGCAGGTTCAGCGACAGCAGCAACAGGTCCAGCAGCAGCAACACGCACAGCAACAACAGCAGCAACGCGGCCAGCAGCAGGAACGTGCACAGCAACAACAGCAGCAACGCGGCCAGCAGCAGGAACGTGCACAGCAACAACAGCAGCGCGTTCAGCAGCGAAGAAGCCAGCCGCAACAGCAGGCGCGAGCTTGGCAGCAGCCGCAGCAGCAGCGCATGCGGCAGAGCGCGTGGCAGGATCATCGCTCACAAAACTGGCAGTCCGACCACCGCACCTGGCAGCAACGCGGTGGCTATCGCGGCTACCGCATTCCTGACGAACGGTACCGCGGATACTTTGGCCCCAGCCACGGATTTCGCATCGGCGGTCTCCCTTTCCTGGTCGTAGGAGGATACCCGCGCTTCCAGTATCAGGGCTATTGGATCAGCGCAGTCGATCCGTGGCCGCAGTACTGGGGAAATAACTGGTACGACAACGACGATGTTTACGTGAACTACGTCGACAATGGCTACTACCTGTACAACCGCAGATATCCCGGCACGGGAATCGCGATCAGCATCACGCTCTAGGATCCTGTTTGGGTGCAGTTTCCCCGCGGAAGCTGCACCAATCAATATTATTATGTGTCGGTTGTCGCCACACCTCTCTCATCGCCGGATTCCTCGGCCGAGCCCTTTGCCAACAAAGCGACGGGATGGGGTTCGCACGGCTCCCGCATCATCGTAAGGTATAGTTGCGGCTGCATAGGCAGTTCTGCCCTGAGCCAAAGCAACCTGGGAAGGCTCGGCCTCATCATCAACACGCGCGTTCGTTGTCTCCTCAAATTAATTTAATCAGGAGGTCACATGGTCAATGTTCGGATCGGTATCGGTTTGCTGATTGCAATTACAATTCTGCCCGTAACGCTGGCAGCACAAATGTCGTCCACAGATTCCGGCCAGTACGTGATTCTCAGCGCTCAATACGGTACTGCCCGCCGGCACGTGGACGTCACCAACCGTTTGAAGGAGCTTGCCCGTCAGGACCGCGTCTTCCGCATGGGCAACAGCACGTTTGGAGTGGATCCCGATAAGGGCCAGGAAAAGACGCTTCGCATCTATGCTCGCGGGCCGGGTGGCGAGGAACGCCTGTTTGAGTATCGCGAGGGCAGCACAGTCGATGGATCGCAGTTTCGCGGTTGGGGCGGAGGCCAGTGGGGCGTTGGCGCCTGGAATGGAAACTGGGAAGGCAGCGGCAATGGCGGAGATGCCGGCCAGTACGTCATCCTCAACGCTCAATACGGCACTGCCCGCCAGCACGTGGACGTTACTAACCGGTTGAAGGAGCTTGCCCGCCAGGACCGTATTTTCCGCATGGGCAATAGTTCGTTCGGCGTGGACCCCGATCCGGGCCAGGAGAAGACGCTGCGCATCTATGCTCGTGGGCCGGATGGGCAGGAACGTATGTTCGAGTATCGTGAAGGCAGCCCGGTTGATGGCTCGCAATTCCGCGGGTGGGGTGGAGGCGAGTGGGGCAATGGCGCCTGGAATGGCGCATGGGAAGGCGGCAACTATGAACGCGGGCGCAATGAACCGCAGCCCGAAATGACTGCGGCCATCCAGCATCTGCGTGAAGCACAGCAGAACCTGGAGTCAGCCAGCCACAATAAGGGCGGCCATCGCGAGACGGCCCTGCAGCTGATTAACCAGGCCATCGCGGAGGTCGAGGCAGGGGCTCGATACGATGACACGCATTAATGAGAATTGATGTGGGCGCGAGCGCCCTCGCTGGTGCGGCAGCGAAGTAAACCCATCAGTTTTCGTGAGCTCCATCCAGGGCTTGGATTCCCGCAGCAGGGCCACATCCAGACCGGTGTGGCCCCGCGGGGAAAGAGTCGATGTCAGAGAGCGATGGGTGTCCCGGGACCGGATAAAAGCTTCGTCGCGAAGCCAAGCTCACTGGGTCTTACTCTGTAGCCTGGGCTCGTGTTGCAGGTCCAGTCCGTATTTGGGATGATCGTAGGTGCCTGTGATCCTGACGGGCGTTGCGTAATTACCGCGCTTGTTCTTGAATAACGGGTCGAGGACTTTCAGTATCGCAGCCTTGAAGCCGTGAGTTGTGTTGGACAGCTCCGAATCTGTGATCAGAGTTCCGCGCAAATCGATTTTTTCCGTGATCAGGTCGTAGGTCCCCTGCATACGGGCCAGCGCCCCGGGGACGCCGAACGAGAGATTCGAGAATCTTGCCGTCCCATCCTGCAGTAAAACGTGTCCTTTCAGATCCGAGAGTACGGTTTCGGACTCGCCTTGATCTTTTTCGGCGGGAATCTTTCCTCCGCGTGCACCTTCGCTAAGGTTGTTTACTCCAGCTTGCGTGTCGGATTGGGCGAACTTTCCTGCGTCGATGCCAAAGTCGCCTCGCAGTTGAACTTTCTTGAGAAACGGCCGCGTTCCAGGCGGGAGCGAGACGCTGGCGGTAAAGCTGACGATCCCGGACATCGGGGCTGATCGGGACTTTGTGAAAAGCAGTAACAGGTCCTGAATACGTCCCTCTCTGGCTTGAATCTGAACGGCAGCAGTTTTCCCCTCCTGGTCGGAGTTGCCGGCTACGCCGCCTTCGGTCAACAACGTCGTCTGCCCCAGGGTCGCGATCACCTTCTGTAAAAAAACGTCTCCATTCTCGCCGTTTACCACCGCACTAAACTGGGTCTGGAGTTGCACTTGATGAGAGCTGGTGGTGACGGCGAAAAGCGGTACGTCCGATGATCCTTCGACTGCTATGTGATTGAGCACGCCCGCGAACTTTCCGGAAGAGGAGAGCAGACCGCTGATTCCGTGGAACACACTCAGATCCGCATGTTGAAATGTGTACGCGCCCGCGACGGCGGTTTGGCCAACCTGCGCTGGGTTCCAGGGGCCAAATTTCCCTGAGGCGACTATTTCTCCGGGCGGTTCCGGGTTCGACAGTTTTGCGTTAAAGGTCGCGGGCCCATTGCCGCCAATATGATCGAGGGCGAATTCGTGAAAGGGAAATGTTAAGGGCGGCTTATCCTTTTCGCTCGACATCACTTCGAGTATTGCGCCATCTGCCTTCAGCTCGTCGACTACGACACTCGATCGCTCCGGCGCCCCGAAATGTTCCCCCGTCCCGGGCGCCGGAATGAACACCCGCATGCCTTGGGCGAGAATACGCTTGACGTGCCGCGCGAGAAGCCCGGCGAAGCTTCCTTCGATCCTGATGCTGTCGAACGTGAGCAGTGGCGGGGTTCCGGGCGCGGGATTATGCTGAAAGACTACTCTCTCAAGTACGCAACCGGGGCGGGGAAAGTACGTCTCATGAAAGGCCCCAACACTCACTTTAGCCGAACTCTCTTTCTCCAACTCTTTTAATACTGCAGCCTCCCGGAATGGCCAATATACTGTCATCAAAGCTGTGATGACAGCGAAGGTGACCAATCCGCATCCGGCGAAAATGGCGTATTTTCGGGATTTCTGAACCGGCGTTGTCGAGATCGAGCCGACCATAGACAAATCTGCAGCCCTTTAGAGGCTGCGATTCGGTTGTCGGTTGTACAGTTGACGCCAGTTCGGGTCTCTGGCCCGGGCAAACTGGAATGTACTTCCCCGAGGTTCCCGGCATCTAAGTTCGGCTCATCTTCGGATACCCCAGGGTGGAGATCGTAGAGATCATCCTAGAGATTAATGAGGTAAGGTGACAATCGGGCGAGGACGCAAATGATCAAGTTTCCCGGAAGAGCATCCGTCATCGTCGCGGTGCTTGTCCTGTCGTTAGCTTTGCCGAATGAAACTTCGGCTTACGCAGTCCTGGCGCACGAAGCGATTATCGACAGCGTCTGGGATACGACCATGCGCCCGATGTTGCTGGCGCGTTTTCCCCATTCCACTCCCGAACAATTGAAGGAAGCGCACGGGTACGCTTACGGCGGAGCGATCATTCAGGACATGGGGTACTACCCACATGGAAGCTTTTTCTTCAGCGATCTGGCTCATTACCTGCGCAGCGGAGATTTTGTTCTGGCCCTGATTCGCGACTCCAGGGATCTCGACGGTTATGCTTTTGCGCTTGGCGCCCTCTCCCATTACACCGCCGACAACGACGGCCACCCCATGGGGACGAATCGTGCAGTACCGATCCTCTACCCAAAATTGGAAAAGAAATACGGCGATTCGGTCACGTATGAACAGGACAAGCTGGCCCACGTGAAAACAGAATTCGGATTTGATGTCCTGGAAGTGGCGCGTGGGCGATACGCTCCGGATAGTTACCACGATTTCATCGGTTTCGGGGTTTCCGTGCCTTTGCTGGAGCAAGCCTTTCAGGAGACATACAGTCTCGAGTTGAAGGATGTTCTTTCGAACGAAGACAAGGCGCTCAACTCTTACCGTCACGATGTGAGCCAGGTTCTTCCAAAAGCTACGCGCGTTGCCTGGAGCCTGAAAAAGAACGAGATCATGAAAGACCAGCCCGGCATAACCAAGAAAAAATTCCTCTATAACCTTTCGCGCGCCAGCTATCAAAAGAACTGGGGGAACGACTACCAGCGTCCGACGTTTGGCGAAAAAGTTCTTGCCTTTTTGTTTCGGTTACTCCCAAAGTTCGGTCCCTTAAAGGTATTGCAATTAAAAACACCGACGCCTGAAACGGAGCGCCTGTTTGAGGCCAGCTTCAACGCGGCCCTGGATCGCTACCGCAAGCTGCTCGGCCAGGTCGCCGCCGGCCACCTGGAACTGCCGAATGAAAATTTTGATACCGGCGCAATCTCAGGCCCGGGGAAATACCGGCTGAACGACGAGGTCCATGCCCGGCTGCTGGACGAACTGGCGAAGCAGAAGTTCAACGGTGTCTCGCCCGAAGTACGGGCCGAGCTGGTGGATTTCTTCGGGCATCCCGATGCCCCATACGCGATGAAACGGAAGCCGAAGGATTGGGCAAAAGTTCAGGCTCAGGTCGAACAATTGCAGAAATCAGCTCCCGCAGCCGTTGCCGCGGCCGATTCGTTGGGAACACCTTCCATCGCTAAATAATCCCGGTGGAACTCTTTCGGACCTTTTACTTTTGACCCAAGTAACCTCTGATGGCCGGGCAGCATCGAAGCTGCGATGTCCAAACTGACCTCTATTCTTGCGGTTGGTATCATCATCGCCTGTCCGTTTCAGCGGGCGTTTTCGCAAGACCCCAATTCCCAGTTACCAGATGCTCCCTCCTACGCCAGGCAAGCGGGAGAGAGATCGCCGGATCGCGAGGTCACGTGGGGCAGCCTGCCCGGAGACTTCCTGCGAGATCAAAAAGCGATCTGGTTATTTCCGGGTCAATTAGCAAAAGGGCGACACTGGATTCCCACTCTGGCCATCGTCGGGGTGACAGCCGGGCTGATCGTAGCCGACCCGCACGCCATGCCATATTTTCAATCCCACGCGGGCAATCTGGATGACATCAATGACACATTTGACTCCACCATCACGTCCGCGGAAGTCATCGCCCTGCCGGCTTCTCTGATGGCGGCAGGCTACCTGCGGCACGACCCGTATCAGGTGGGAACTGCGCTGCTCGCGGGAGAGGCTTATGCTGACACCGCAGTGGTTGATCTCGCAATCAAGGCAGTGACCAGAAGGAAAAGACCCTCCGACGTGGCTGCCAGTGCGTCGTTTAACGACACTTTTTTCGCCGGCGGTAAATCACCTTTTAAAGGCAGCAGTTTTCCATCCGGACATGCAGCCGGCGCATTTGCCGTCGCTACAGTCGTCGCCACCCGTTACCGCACTCATCGCTGGGTGCCCTGGGCGGTGTATGGCTTCGCGACCGCGATAAGTTTCTCTCGCGTCACCACGCTGGCTCACTTTCCCTCCGACGTGTTTCTCGGGGCGGCCCTCGGCTATACCATTACCCGCTACCAGGTGCTGGGCACCCATTGAACGGTTTTATCGAGAAACTACTTTAAGAGATACTCCTGCAGGAACATTACGTCGGAGTAGAACTCGTAATCCCGATTCGACTTTTTCTGGAACCCGTGGCCTTCGTCTTTGGCCAGCACATACCACACGCTTGTACCCTGCTTTTTGAGAGCTTCCGCAATTTGATCGGACTCGCTCACCGGCACCCGGGGATCATTCTTGCCCGCAATTACCAGCATCGGTTTTTTGATCTTTGCGATGTTATTCATGGGCGCAATCTTCTCCAGAAATGCGCGCATCTGGGGATCACGTTCATCGCCGTATTCGACCCTGCGTAAATCGCGCCGGTATTCTTCGGTGTGCTCAAGAAAGGTTACGAGGTTCGACATGCCCACAATGTCGATGGAGCATCGGATGCGGTCGCTGTAGAAAGTCGAAACGGCAAGAGTCATATGGCCGCCGTAGCTTCCGCCGATGATGGCAACGCGGCTGGCGTCTAGATCGGGCTGAGTCGCGATCCAGTCGAAAAGTGCATCGATGTCCTTGTAGGAATCCTGGCGCAGCAACCCGTTGTCGAGCTTGGTGAACGTCTTGCCGTAACCCGTGGAACCGCGCACATTGGGATCGATCAATGCGATCCCCAACTCGTTGACGTAGTACCAATCGGTTCCCAGGAAGTCAGGGCGCGACTGGCCTTCCGGGCCGCCATGGATTTCGATCAGGACTGGGCGTTTGCCGGAGAATTTTGCGGGAGGCCGGGTCAGGAATCCAGAGATTGTTTTTCCATCGAAACTTTTCCAGCGGATCAGCTCAGCGTCCTTGAAGCCGGACGTGTTCACTCCGGTTTCACTGGTAGTCCAGCGCTCAAGCTTGCCAGTATCAACATCAAGGGAGTAGGCATCCTCCGGCAACCGCACCGTGGTCAAGCCGAAAGCAAGGTCGTGGTTGTTCCGATGCCACGCCAGTTCGCTGATCACGCCGGTGGAGATTTTCGGCACGGGCAGCTCTGCGTTGGTGGAGGTATCAACAAGGTGGAGCGCGCTAAGGCCATCTTCGTTGGAAACGAAAGCAATTTTCTTACCGTCGTAGGAAAGAGCAAATTGATCGACATCCCACGGAATATTGGAGGTCAAGACGCGGGCTTGTTGCGTAGCCAGGTCAAAGTAAACCAGACGTTGAAACTCGGATCCCTTATCGGAGGTGAAGTACACGCCTTTTCCGTCCCGGCTGAAGCGAGGGTTTCCGTATGCGATTTTCTCGTCCCTGTTCCCAGGGATGAGCCTGGTTTTGTCGCCGGTAGCGGTATCCACCAGCCACAAGTAGCTCTCGTTGACGGAGACTTCCTCCAGTAAGAGGATGCGTTTGTCATCCGGCGACCAGTCTTCAGGGGACCAGCCTCCTCCTTCTAATTGCGTCAAGAGATGATCGGTTTTAGGATCCGCGGGATTGATGACCCAAAGATCCGTGTCGTGCCCGGTGCGCCGGGTGGAGGCGTAGGCGATGAGGTCTCCCTTGGAAGACCACGGCCCCTGAAGGTTGCGCGACTTCCCGTCGGTCAGAAGAGTGCTGTTACCGGTTTCCATGTCGTAGCGGAAGAGTTGATACCACTCGCCGCCGCCGACATCTTTTTGGAATACGAAATAGTCGCCGCCATTGGGGTGGAACGAGCCCCCATAGACAGGCTCGGTGAAAAAAGTAAGTTGCTGCCGCGCTCCGCCGGGAAATTTAACCAGATGGGTCTGGTACGTATTCGCGAAACGGGTGGCAACCAGCATTTCGCGACGCTGGGGATGCCAGGAAGGAGCAAACGCGGCACGGTTTTCCTTGTACCGGCCGGCGGTCTCAGCCAACGCAGCCGGCACCGCCGGGACACCTTGTGCAACGATATTTTCCGGAGGAGCGACGACGGCATCCTCTGCATAGATCGAGCACGCGGCGGCTAACATCAACGCAATTATTAAAGAGCCCTTCTCTTTCATATTCCTGACTCCTTTTAAAAGGGGGCTATCACGATCCTTGAATATCAACGGATGGGTTCGCGCCCCCACTCTTCTTCACTGACTGATCTTCACTGACTTATCTTCAATACCCAGGCCGGTTGCTGGCGCAGCGGTTCGGGGAGCTCGGGAAGCTCGATCGAAACTCTACCAGCCGAACCTTTGAACTTCAACGGCGGGCCCGCGGATCCGAGAAGAGTAACCGACTTGGCGCCGGTGACGTCTTTCAGCAGAAGGCTGCCATTGCTCCAGCGCGGCAGAATCGCATACAGGTCGCTGCCCTTGGTGGTGAAGAACGCTTCAATGCCTGCCTTGCCGGGCTCGGGTTTCTCCGTCAACTTGTTCACGTCGTAAGCCGACGAATATTCCTTGTTGTATTCGACTTTAGGAACTTCGCCGGGACTCCATTGCCGCGTGTTTTTCCACGGCTTCGTTCCGTAGATCGCTTCACCGTTGATTTTCAGCCAGTCGCCGATCTGGGTCAGCCGCTCCTCCATAATGACGGGGATGGTGCCGTCGGCCTTCGGTCCGATATCGAGCAGCAGGTTGCCGCCACGGCTGACCGTGTCAACCAGAATTATGACGAGCTCGCGATCGGTGTGGTAATCCTGAAGCCGCTCCGCCCGGTTGTAGCCGTAGCTCACGCCCATGCCGCGGCTTTCCTCCCAGGGATGGTCGATGCCGCTCATGCCTGCCGTATATTCCGTAGTCCAATAGCCGCCGTGCTTGTGACGGGTGTCGCTGCCCCAGCGGTCGTTGATCACCACTTCATCTTTTACCGGAGACTCGTTGAACAGCCAGGCCAGCAGTTCTGGACTGTGCCAATCTGCGGAAGGCATCTCCCATTCGCCATCGCTGAAGATGAACGACGGCTTGTAGCGCGTGACCAGGTCTTTAAACTGGGGGAACATATGCTCGCGGACATAACGCGGCTTATCGTAAAGCCAGAGCGGGTTGTACCACTCGTACAGCGAATAGTAGTAGCCCATGCGAATGCCTTTCCGACGCACCGCGTCGGTGAGATCGCCCAGCAGGTCGCGCTTCGGCCCGATCTCAACCGCGTTCCACGGGCGTCCCCATGTCGCGGAAGCTTCCTTGCTTGGCCACAAGGCGAATCCCTCATGATGCTTCGAGGTCAGCACAACGTACCTGGCGCCGGAGCGGGCGAATACGTCCGCCCAGTGGTCCGGCTCGAAGAGCTCGGCTCGAAACTGGGGCGCGAAGTTCTGATAAGGAAAATCGGCGCCATACGTTTTCTGGTGGAATGCCCACGTGCCGGTCTGGATGGCATCGGCTTTGGGATCATTCCGGCCGTGCGTCATTCGCATTCCAATACCACTCGGCGTAAGCCAGCTTTCCCGGAATCACCGGGGCGTAAGCCGGGACGGAGTACGTGCCCCAATGAATAAAGATGCCGAACTTCGCATCGCTGAACCACGCCGGAGTGGGCCGGGCGTCAATCGACTCCCACGTCGGTTGATAGCTTTGAGCATGCAGACGGCCCAAAACGATAAGAATCACGAAGAGCAAGCGCTTCATTTTTCCGTCCTTGAACAAGTCGCGAGAGGCCAGTGAGTTCTGGTTTGAGTTCTGGTTTGAGCTCTGGTTAAAGAGCGCAGTATAGCGATACCGGGACTCTGCCGGCAGGGATTCTTGAGTCGCACAGTCCTTCGGGCGGGACGGGCTGCCATTCAAGCCCGGTATTGGCTTGAGTGGAAATGCTCAGAGCTCCAAACTCTGTCATCCCGACCGGAGCCGATCATCGTGATAGCGATGGTCTGCAGAGTGGAGGGACCTGCTGTGACGTCAACCGCGGGACTGGAAATTGAGGGCCACCCACCTCCACACTTGCCTCCATTGGTTGACTTGCTTTGGCGGGCGGCCTAAGATGCACCTTCCATAGCGGATTGAGCTAGGAAAATTCAGGTCTTTAATACCAATCTGGTAGAGCCATGGAGGCCGAGAAATGCTTCCTCCTCCGCGTGGTTTCCCCCAACGCGCTTTCATCTCGATCCTTTTCTGTCTTGGGCTGGCGGGCCTTGCCTGGGCAGGGCCCTTTAAACATTGCCGAGAACGCAGATCCCATCGTCGCCATTGGCGATGTTCACGGGGATTTCGACGATTTTGTGACGATTCTGCAGCACTCCGGATTAATCGACAAACAGAACCACTGGGCCGGAGGCAAGACCACGTTCGTGCAGACGGGCGACTTGATCGATCGCGGCCCAAAGCCCCGGCAGGTTATGGATCTGATGATGGCCCTGGAGAAAGAAGCCCCCCAAAGCGGGGGAAAAGTGGTGAGCCTGCTGGGAAACCACGAAATGATGAACCTGATGAGCGACCTGCGCTACGTCTCGGTGGAGAACTATGCGAGTTTCGCGGATGACAGTTCCGCGCAACGCCAGAAGGCGGCATTCCAGGATTATTCCAAATGGCGTAATGGCCACGCTCAACTGTTAGCTGAACTGCCCCAGCCCATGGAACTCACTGAAGGCGAGTGGATGGCGCGACATCCGCTGGGCTACATCGAGCACGGCGAAGCCTTCGGCCCCATGGGCACCTACGGTAAGTGGGTGCGTGAACACTCTGCGGTAGCGGGAATCAACGACGTGATCTTTCTGCATGGCGGAATCGATCCCAGCCTGGCGCACTTGAAACTGGATACGATCAATGCTCACGTCCGCGACGAGATCAAGGCTTTCGATGACACCAAACAATATCTGATCGCGAGAAAGATCTTTCTGCCATTTTTTACGCTGCAGGAAATGACCGAGGTTGCACAGGCCGAGGTCCTGGCGGAACGTAAGTCGCAAATTTCCGCCGATCCCGAGGTGCAAGCACGGATCGGGCAGTTTCTCGGATACAGGGACTGGTTGAGCGTGCGGGTGGATGGCCCGCTCTGGTTTCGCGGTTACGATACGTGGACTGATGACGAGGGCGCCGCGCAGATCGGTAAAGTTCTGGAAGCTTACGATATGAACCACATTGCGGTGGGACATACCGTCCAGCGAGGCGGACGCATGCGGCCGCGATTCGGCAACAAGGTGTTCCTGATTGATACCGGGATGCTGAGCAGCTATTACCCCGGCGGTCGAGCGTCTGCGCTGGAAATTTGCGGTGACGCCCGGTACACGGCGGACTATTTGGATCAGCAGACCGCGCTCATTGACGCAGCAGGTGGCACGACGTCGAACCCGGGGCCCGCTCTTCCAGCGCTGGCCACGGATGCCGGGAAAGTTCCGCAAAGGCCGGCCGCGTTGTCGAACGGCGGCATCTGCTCCGCGGCTGCGGTCGCGCCACACTGATCGCAGGAAATTGAAACCAAGACGCTGGTTAGAGACGTCTTGACAACAGCGGTCTTGAATCGAGCAGCCGAGGAGAAGGCTGGGGAATGAAGAAGTGGATTGAACGCGCGCTGAATATCCACTCAGGCGATCTGGGTCGAGGGAGCTTGCTGTCCGCCAGCCTCTTCCTCGTCATCACCAGCTATGTGACCGGTAAGGTGGCGGGCGCGGCTCTGTTCCTCGCGCATTTTCAGGCCAAGCAACTGGCCTACGCTGACATTTCAAGCTCCGTGCTGGTGGCCCTGGTGGTCGCGGGATATGTGGTGATCGCACGCCAGGTCCAGTTGCAAACGCTGCTGGTCGCCAGCCTGTGGTTCTTCGCCAGTAATTGCGCGTTGTTCTGGGGGATGGCGCATTATTACTCTCACCTGGCCTGGCTGTTCCCCGCGTTTTATATCTGGGTAAAAGTTTTTGGAGTGCTGGCGCCAGCCCAGATATGGACGCTGGCAAATTACGTCCTCACTACGCGCGAAGCCAAACGCGTTTTCGGGATGGTAGGGGGCGGCGCATGCGCGGGATGGATCTTTGCCGGCTTCCTCTCCAAGACCATCGCCAAAACCTTCGGCACGGAAAGCCTGCTGATCGCCATGGGGTTGTGCCTGGTGGTCTGCTCCGGGCTGGTGACCCTGATCTGGCGGAGTGGGCAAGTTGCCGTCGGCGGTCTCCCGGAAGTCGCGGAGGGCACGGTTGAAGCCGGACCGCGAAACCTGTTTGGCAGCATGCGGGCCGTGTTCTCTTCATCTTATTTAACTGCCATCGCCGTCGTGATTTGTATTTCGTCCCTGGTGACGACTTTGACCGGCTGGCAGTTTCTGGCTATCGCGCAGCAGACGCTGCAGAAAAAAGATGCGCTGGCCGCGTTTTTTGGAGATTTCAATTTCTATGCCGGCATCGTTTCCCTTGCCTTTCAGGTGTTGCTGACCTCCAGGTTCCTGCGGCGGTTTGGCATTGGCCCGTCGTTATTTGCGCTGCCCACCACCGTCTTCCTGGGATCGGCCGGACTGCTGGCCTTCGGCACGTTGCGTTCTGCAGTAGCTCTGAAGGGTTGCGATCAGGTGCTGCGGTACTCGCTCGACAAGTCCACTACGGAATTGCTCTACCTTCCTATTCCGGCCCGAATCAAGCTACAGGTCAAATGGTTTATCGATACGGTAATCTGGCGGCTGGGCGATGGACTGGCCGGCTTGACCGTCCTCATTTTTGCCACCACCCTGCACATGTCAGCGCCTCGCATCAGCTGGATTGCGCTGGCATTTGGAGTTGTTTGGCTGACGGCGGTGGGCGTGGCGCGGCGGCAATACGTCGCCACTTTAAAGGAAAGTATCAGCCAGCATCGCGTGGATGTAGAGCAAGCTTCCACGTCCGTGCTGGATCGTTCGACGGCGGAGTTGCTGGCGACGAAACTTTCGGCATCCGATCCCCAGGAAATTCTCTACGCTCTGAGCCTCTTCGAAGTGGAAAGACAAAGAGGCGCTCATCCCGTTGTGCGGGGTCTGCTCAGCCATCCCTCGCCCGAGGTACGGCAGAAAGCCATCACCATCCTTTCGGAATCGGGCGATACTTCGGTCAAGCCAGAGATTGAGAGGCTGCTGAAAGATCCCGACCTGAACGTGCGTACGGAAGCTTTACTCTACCTGACCCACCACGCCCATGTGGATCCGCTGGAGCTCATGCAGGATGAAAGCGACTTCGCCGATTTTTCCGTCAGCTCGGCCGTGGTGGCATTTCTGGCCCGCCCGGGAGAAACACAGGTGCTCGAGGCCGCGCATCAGATTCTCGCGGCCATGGCGGAAGGCCGGGAAGATGGGCGGCAGAGGCATCGCGTGGAAGCGGCGCGCCTGCTGGGGGTGCTGCCGGATTCCTTCGACCCGTTACTTTCAACGCTGCTCACGGACCCAGACCCGGTGGTGGCGAAGGAGGCCATACATTCGGTTGGAAAACTGCGCAAGCGGCGCCTGGTGCCCGACCTGCTCGACCGGTTGGCGCATCACGACCTGCGCGGCGAAGCGGTAAAGGCGCTGTGCGAGTTCGGGGACACGATTGTTGGAGCATTAAGAGACCATCTTGGCGACTACCAGATCTCGATCGAGGGACGGCGGGAAATTCCAGCGATCCTGGCCAGAATCGGAACCCAGGCTTCAGCCGATGTTCTGATGGAAAATTTTCTGGAAAGTGACATCACTTTGCGCTTCCGGATTATCAGAGCGCTGAACAAGTTGCGCCACCGGCATCCTGACATCCAGGTCGATGCCCTGACCGTCGAGACGGTCCTGGCAGCGGAAATTCTTGGACATTACCGGTCGTACCAGATTCTCGACAAGCTGGGAGTAACCGACAGTGGCGATCCCGTGGCGATGGCGCTGGCGGAATCCATGCAACAGGAGCTGGAGCGTATTTTCCGATTGCTGGGATTGCTCTATCCCCACCTGGATGTCCACAGCGCCTACCTGGGCTTGCAATCGAAGAGCGCGTCTGTGCATGACAACGCGCTGGAGTTCCTGGATAACGTTCTCAAGCCCCAGTTGCGGGGAATGCTGGTGCCGCTTCTCGACGGAAAGATTACGGTGCACGAGCGGGCCCGCCTGGCGGGACGCCTGGTGCATGCGACCATCGACAACCAGGAACAGGCAGTGGCCGCGCTGGTCGCCAGCGACGATCCATGGCTGCGCTCCTGCGGAGCCTATGCCATCGGTACGTTCGGGATACGTTCTCTCGAAAGCGCCCTGCAAGCCTGCCTGAATGATGCGGATCCGCTGCTGCGCGAGACTGCCCGGACGGCGAAACTCCGCTTGCAGCAGGAATGACAGGCGCGGAAATCGAGCCAGGGGAATACCGCGATAGTTTCGAAATTCAGACGCCTTTGCGTCCTTTGCGGTTCAAGACTTTTGACTCCGCAGCCATCGGCAAGAATCTAAACCGCAAGGCCGTAATGGATGCAAAAGCCGCTGGCGGAATTCCAAGACTTTAGGTTGCCGAACCCCTGGGGATGGGGTAGATTGATGGACGAAATTTGGGGGGAGGGCAATACGATGCGCATCCTTCAACACCTGGGAAGAAGGCTGGTTGTTGCCGCCTTGATCGCTTTGATTTATCCGTGTGTGCTCACGGCCGCGGACGGAAGCGATTTCACCAAAGAACAAATCGAGAATTTCCTGCTTACCGCCAAGGTCATCAATGCCAAAGCGTCGTCCAAAGGGATCACTGGCACCTCGCGGCTGACGCTGAGTGACGGCACCGTGACCCACGACGCGTCCTTCCAATCGGTTAATGAAAACAAGGCCACAAACCAACTGGCCTCCGGCACTGAACTTGGTTTCGTCGATTCCTACCGGTATAACATCGCCGCCTTCCGTCTGGCTGAGATGCTTGGATTGGACGACCTCGTGCCGGTGTATGTCGAGCGCAAGTGGAAAGGCGATTCCGGATCCCTGAGCTGGTGGTTGCCGGTGAAGATGGATGAGGGGGAGCGCCTCAAGCAGAAAATTCCGGTCCCCAATCCTGATGACTGGAACAATCAGATGTTCAGGGTTCGCGTATTCGATCAGTTGGTTTACGATAGCGATCCAAATCTTACCAACGTCTTGATCACGGCCGACTTTAAGATTTGGAGAATCGATTTTACCCGCGCCTTCCGCCTGCACAAGGAACTCAAAGACGCAAACGATGTAACCCGTTGCGACCGGAAACTATTTGAGAAACTAAAGGCGTTGAATCAGGACGAGATTACCGAAAAAACCAAGCACTACCTGAACAAGGACGAAATAAAAGCCCTGATGGCGCGGCGGGACAAGATCGTGGACCAGGTTCAGAAACTCGTCGCTCAAAAGGGCGAGGGCGAGGTGTTGTACTAACAGGGAAAGGCATGCCGGCCATGCCTTCTGCTGCTTTTGAACCTCCAGGCAGGGAGTGATGAATACCCGCCAGGGCCTAAGTTAAGCGCTTAATTCTAGCTGTAGACTCCGGCTCAGGCGTACGCGCTTGCTCTTTTGACTTACTGGGGCTATGGTTCCGTGTTGCAATCTACATGCTTTCCGCGAAGAACGCAAAAGGAGAAGAATCAAATGGCAAAAAAGCTTTTGACCCTGTTGTTCATGGCGGCCCTCGCTCTCTCGCTATCTACGGGAATGTTCGCGCAGGATACGATGAAGTCCGACGCACCTATGAAATCCGACAAAGAGGCGCGTTGGGAAGGTACCGTCATCAGGATGGATTCCGACAAATCTCAACTCACAGTTCGCAATAGCAGTGGGGTTGAGATGTCAGTGATGTACGACAGTTCGACGCATTGGGTCGGCCAGTATCATGCTGCCAAAGATGTCACTGAATTGGACGCCAGCAAGGTTAAAGAGGGTGATCGGGTAATCTGCAAGGGCACGTGGGAGAAAAAGGGATTGCTGCACGCTACCCTGATTTCCAAGCGCCTTTCGCACCCTGCTTAATCTGCCGTTCGAGTACAACCCGCAAGAGCGCGGACACGCCCGATTGATGTTAGCGGCCAGCCTTGGTCGTTTCGGAGCGTGTCGCGCTCTTTGCGTGCCGCTGCCGCCTGCCCGCATCCCACCACTTAGTCTTCATCCGACGGCATCGGTTCGCCAACAATATTGTAGTAAACCGGTTTGGGCTTAGCCGGCTTGGCAGGTGCGGCTTTCGGAGCGGGCGGCGCCGGCTTCGGTGCTATCTGCTTCGCGACTGGCATACCTGAAGCTGGGTCTGGCGCCGAAGGCCTTTCCGGAGCCGACACGGTTTTGTGGTGCGCAGCGAATGTGGTGGGGGCTGGAATTTCCGGCGGAGGTGGCGGAGCAGCCACGGTCACCGGGGGCGTGATAGCCCGGGGAATGACGGCCGGAGGAACGACGGCGGGCGGAACGTACGCCGGCGTCACCACGGCGGGAGGCTGGGCCGGGGGAAAAGGCTGCGGAAAAGGTCTTTCAGGTACATTCAGCGTCGCCTTCGCTGGACTCAGGCTGGCCGGACCCAAATTCGTCGGAGTCATGGGTTGATGGGCGGCGCTGTTCCGGCGCAAGAAGTAATTGAGAATCGCTGCCACGATACCGGCGATGCACAGCTCCAGTACGGAAACGAATAATGCGGGATAGTCGTACGGCCGCTGGGTGAATGAGGTCGGCAATCCCGAAGAGGAGCCCATCACATCGCCCAGCCAGGGCACGATCAGGTTGTTCATCACCGACACGATCAGGTTCCAGATCCCTTCCCCTAAAATCACCGCGATCAGGATCCAGCCCATGCTGTTGCGCGCTCCCGGTCCCCTGGGAGCGACTGTATTTGTGGGGTCCATAAAGTTATTCCGCCTTTACAGGGATTGTTGCACAGGCGCCATTGCGCTTCAGAACTGAGGCAGGTCCGCATTTGAGACCCGCCTGCAGCAAATCAGAACATATTAATCGAGAGGCCGGTGCAACAAATTCATACTGGTTTGGATGCTGCCAACGCGACGCACGGGAGAAAGAAGCCGGGATAGTGACGAGCAGCGAAACGCATCCTCTACCCGCATGTCCCAGAAGCCAGAACCTCGATTCCACGTGGACCTCGTGATCCGGGCGTTTGGCATGGACGCAGCCGGACATCCCTTCTCCCAGGATGCTCTTGCCCGAAACATAAGCGACCATGGCGCCCACATTTCCGGCCTGGACAGCCCATTGAAACCCGGCGACGTCATAGGAGTGCAATTGGGCGAACGCAAGGCCCGTTGCCGGGTGGTCTGGGTATTGGATGGCGGGCCCATCGAAAAAATACAAGCAGGGGTGAGAACCTTGCAGGGGCAGGCATGTCCCTGGCAAAACGAGCGGGAGTTGCAGCGCCGCGACGGAACAGCGCCCATCCTACGCAGTGTGCCGCTGGCGAAAAATAAGAGGAAATTTGCACGGCAACGGGTGGCATTCACCATAGAGATTCGGGATCTCCCGGGCGTGGGCTCCCATGGGCAGGCCAAAACCGCAGACATTACCGGCTGCGGCTGCTACGTGGAGACGATGTACCCACTGCCCTTAAAGCGGATTCTGGACGTCGTGTTCTGGCTGAATGCGAGACGGGTGCAAACCACGGCAATTGTACGGACCTGCGACCGCGGGGTGGGAATGGGGATTCAGTTTATCGGCCTCGACGAGTCCACTCAGCAGCAGTTGCAAAAGTTCGTTGAAACGCTGGCGGCTGAGTCCGTGCCCTTCGCGCGAGCCCGAGGCGCGTTCTAGCTGGGTCGCTTTCGTCCCGGCTCCAGCATCCCCGTTTCATCTGCACGCCTGCTGCGCCCTGGTGAATCCTGTGACTGGAGCTCTTGGCTCCCAATTTGAAATCTTTCCTGCGGGTGCAAGACCTTTCTAATCTGCTCTTCAATCGCACCCCTGCATAATCGAAATGCCAACAAAGATTCGTCATGGGCCTCCATAAAAAGACCGCAGCCTCCTCGAAATAGAAACACCCAGCCACCCCCTGTGAAAGCCAGGTGAAGTGTCAATGAAGGATACGTCCCGTAAAGAGAGTAAGGAATCGGCAGCAAAGTACCGCGGGCTGCTCGAAGCGGCGCCGGACGCCCTGGTCGTGGTCAACCAGAGCGGAGTGATCGTTCTGCTGAACCTGCAGGCGGAAAAGCAGTTTGGCTACCGCCGCGACGAACTGGTCGGGCAGAAAGTAACCAACATCATTCCGGAAGGCTTCGCGGAGCGCATCATCGCGGACGGCACGCGCTCGGCGGCCGAAGCTCTGGCCCAGCAGATGGGGACCGGAATCGAACTGTCGGCGCTGCGAAAAGACGGCAGCGAATTTCCCATCGAGATCATGCTCAGCCCGCTCGAAAGTGCGGAAGGCATGCTGGTGACGGCTGCCATCCGTGACATCAGTGTGCGCAAGGCCGCGGACAAGGGCCTGGCACAGATGGAAGCCCGCTACCGCGGGCTGCTCGAAGCGGCGCCGGACGCCCTGGTCGTGGTCAACCAGAGCGGAGAGATCGTTCTGCTGAACGTGCAGGCGGAAAAGCAGTTTGGCTACCGCCGCGACGAACTGGTCGGGCAGAGAGTAACCAACATCATTCCGGAGGGCTTCGCGGAGCGCATCATCGCGGACGGCGCGCGCTCGGCGGCCGAGGCCCTGGCCCAGCAGATGGGGAACGGAATCGAACTGTCGGCGCTGCGAAAAGACGGCAGCGAATTCCCCATCGAGATCATGCTCAGCCCGCTCGAAAGTGCGGAAGGCATGCTGGTGACCGCTGCCATCCGTGACATCAGCGTGCGCAGGGCAGACAAGCACCTGGCGCAGATGGAAGCCCGTTACCGCGGGTTGCTCGAAGCCGCGCCGGACGCCATGGTCGTGGTCAACCAGAGCGGAGAAATCGTTCTGCTGAACTTGCAGGCAGAAAAGCAGTTTGGCTACCGCCGCGACGAACTGGTGGGGCAGAAAGTAACCAACATCATTCCGGAAGGGTTCGCGGAGCGGCTTGTAGCCGACGCTCTGCGCTCGGAAGAAGATGCGCTGGCGCAGCAGATTGGGACCGGAATCGAACTCACCGGGCGGCGCAAGAACGGCAGTGACTTTCCTATCGAGATCATGCTCAGCCCGCTTGAAAGTGCAGAGGAAAGTCTGGTGACGGCCGCAATTCGCGACATTACCAAGCGCAAAAAAGCCGAAGAAAATCTGCTGCACAAGGTGGAAGAGTTGAACCGGTCGAATGAGGAGTTGGGGCAATTTGCCTACATTGCCTCGCACGATTTGCAGGAACCGCTGCGCATGGTGGCCAGCTATACCCAGCTTTTATCGCGGCGTTACACCGGGAAGCTGGATGCCGACGCCGACCAATTCATCGCTTACGCAGTGGATGGAGCCAGCCGCATGCAGCGCCTGATTCAGGACCTGTTGACCTATTCGAGGGTTGGAACCAAAGCCAGCGAACTGCGCCGGACCTCAGGCGAAGAGGCCTTGCAACAAGCTCTGGTGAATCTGCGCGGCGCCATCGAGGAAAGCAGCGCGGTGGTCACCCACGATGTTCTGCCTTCCGTATTGGCGGATGAGATGCAACTGACGCAGCTATTCCAAAATCTCGTGGGTAACGGAATTAAATACCAGCACTCCGGCATCCCCCGGGTACACATCTCGGCAGCCCGGAGTGGCCAGAGTCAATGGATATTTTCGGTAAAAGACAACGGGTTGGGAATTGACTCGCAATACTTCGAGCGGATTTTTGGCATGTTCCAAAGATTGCATGGACGCGAAGAATTTGCCGGTACCGGCGTAGGCCTGGCCATCTGTAAAAAAATTGTAGAACGGCATGGCGGGACGATCGCGGTGCAGTCGCAACTGGGCCAGGGATCCACTTTCAGCTTTGGCCTGGCGGAGAGCGAGCAGACACCATGAAACTCATCAGAGGAGACAGGCATGCCGATACAAGTTTTACTGGTCGAAGACAGCCCCGGCGACGTCCGGCTGACTCAGGAAGCCTTTCGCGACGCCAACAGTTCCATCCAGTTGCAGGTTGCGGCGGACGGCGTAGAGGCCATGGCGTTTCTGAAGCGCAAGGGAGTTCAGCGCAATGCTCCTCGCCCCGACCTGATACTGCTGGATCTGAACCTGCCGAAAATGGACGGCCGGGAAGTGCTGGCGCAAATCAAAACCAGTGACAGCCTGAAGACCATCCCCACGGTAATCCTGACCACATCCGAGGCGGAAGCGGATATCGTGAAAAGCTACCAACTCCAGGCCAACTGCTACCTGAAAAAACCCGCGCAACTGGACGCGTTCGAAAGTCTAGTGAAGAGCATCAACGATTTCTGGCTGACCAAGGTGAAATTGCCGCAGCAGAAGCAGAGCGGTTGACCAGGAAATCCATGAACGTGCTGCTGGTCGAGGACAATCCAGGAGATGCCCGGTTGATGCGCGAGATGTTGGGGGAACCAGGTGCGCATCCCGTTGAGCTGACCCGAGTCGAGGTTTAAAGTGAAGCGGAGAAACACGTGATGTCCCCGCAACAGCCGCCTCTGAAATCGTATTCCGCCACCAGCAACGGCCCCCGATGATCCCGCAGCCAAAGGACGCTCGAGCCCACACAACCGGCCCCGCATCTTCCTCGACCGGTGCTTTGTCGACGAGTTCTTCGTCGACCAGTGCTTCTTCAACCAGTGCAACCTGGCGGTTGGGGAAGAACTTTGGCCCCCGCGGCGGTTTCTTTCCGCCTGGCGCCTCGGCTGGTGCGAGAATAAATCCCTTTTTGTGCAAATCTCTTCACATCCTCCCCTTCCGCCTGGGCGAATTCCATGGTCTTATGCCGCTCGGGGTTTGGAAGGCAGCGTGCACTCTAGAGGTACCCCAATGCTCCTTTCCTCCCCGCGAGCGTGAATCACAGATCCATTTGAGGAACATTTGAAAGATTCCAGCGTCAGTGTGGCTAGAAGTCGTCGATCCCGGTCCAGCCGGAAGAATTCGCGAACCACGTTTCTGGTGGCGCTGCTTTTTGCGGCGACAGCAGCGGTTACGTGGCAGTTCGCCCGTCAGGAGGCGGCGTCGGGTTTGTCCTACTCGCCGCGCGAAGTGAACCGGCTTGCACTGGATGAAGCCCGCCCGGCGAAGTTGGAGACGCCGGCAATTTCTTCCATGGCCATGCGCCCGGGGCGCCCGTCCTACTTATATTCGGTCATTCCCGGCGGAGTGGCGAATGCCGAGGAGTTGCGGCAGGCCATGGCGCACGACCCGGTCATCGCCCGGCAATTTGAAGGTTTTGATTTTCAGCGCGCCCACCTGGTGCAAGTCTCAGGGAAGCAGACCATGCATGTCGCTTATCGCATGGGGGACAAGGTTTACTGGACGCGCAAGAAGCTGCCGCTGCATCCTGGCGAAACCCTGATCAGCGACGGCAAAATCGTGGCCCGGACGCGCTGCGGAAATCGCATCGCGCTAGTTCCGCTGGGCCCGCCGGCAATGGTGGATCCCGTGGATGCGGATTTGAACGAGCCACTGTTCTCGAACGACCTGGTGACCAACGAAGTGGCGCCGCAACCCGAAGCATACGCGGATGCCTTGCCTCTGCCGGTCGTGGCCAGTGCACTGCAGCCCACAAAAGGCAGACGGATCTTTCCCTTCATTCTGCCGATTTTCGGCCTGCCCGGCGGTGGCGGCAGCGGTTCGCACCCGCCTTTGGCCGTCACTCCCGAGCCTGAAACTATACTGCTGCTTTCAAGCGGACTTGCGGGAGTGTTCTGGAAAGCCCGCAAGGCTCTCAAGGCGAGGCGTAAACCCTAGGTGGACTCCGCCTCCTCCATGGCTGCGTTTCCGAAACGTGCCCTTACGATTTACGGTCAGGCGGGAGCACTTTCCCTGTTGGCCGCCTGGCTGTACACTCCGCTCGCATTCCGCCTGGCAGCGCAATGGTGGCACGATCCCAACTATGCTCACGGATTTTTCGTGCCCGTGTTTTCGCTGTTTCTGCTCTGGGAGAGACGGAAAAAAATCGCAATGCTTCCACTGAAGCCCGCGTGGGCGGGGCTGGTCATCCTGCTGTTCGCCCTGATGGCGCTGGCGGTTGGGACTCTCGGCTCCGGATACTTTCTCTGTCGCGCCTCGTTTTTCCTCTTTATTGCCGGCACGGTGGTCTTTCTTGCCGGGTGGAAGCACCTGGCTGCTATTTCCGTCCCACTGATTTTTCTGGTCCTGATGATTCCTTCTTCTACCGTGCTGGAGCGTATTACGCTTCCACTGCAGATGGTCGCCGCGAAGACCGCGACTTTTCTGCTAATGCTGGCGGGAGTGCCGGCGGTGCGGGAGGGCAACATCATTCTTCTGCCCGGCGGGCAATTGGAAGTAGCGGAGGCCTGCAGCGGAATACGGTCGCTGTTCTCTTTGATCACGCTGACCATCGTCTATGGATATCTTGTGGAGAGCAGAATCAGAGTCCGCATCTTGCTGACGCTGATCGCCGTTCCAATTTCCGTTTTGGCCAATGCACTGCGAATCGCCGTCACCGGAGTCGTGGTGGAGTACTGGGGTGTGGAAAGCGCCCAGGGAACCATCCACCTGCTTTCGGGATGGATAATTTTTGCAGGTTCACTAGGTCTGGTTTTTGCGTGCCAGGCTCTGTTGCAGGTTCTGCTCTTTGGACGACGAAAAAAGACCCGGATGCGAGAAAAATTCGCATGATTTCCTGGAACGCACGTTTCGCCATCGTCTGCCTGCTTTTGGCTGGGACCGGAATGTTTCTGCAGGCGCGCGCCCGCCATCCGTTCGCTTTGCCAGTGACGGAATTGGCATCATTTCCGGTTGACCTGCAAGGCTGGACTGGCAAGGATGTTTCCATTCCTGAAGCGGTACTAAAGACCCTTCGCCCCGGCCAGTTCCTGCAACGGAGGTACCGGGATGCTGCAGGGAGTGCGGCTTACGTCGATCTCTACGTGGCTTATCTTCGCGATCAGCATGTGCTATTCCGGCACCTGCCGCAAGATTGTCTGGAAGCCTCCGGCTGGACACGGGTTGAGTCGGAGACGCAAACGCTGGCATTTACCGGCGAACGGCCTTTTTCGGCGAATCGTTATCTGATTACCCGAGGCGACGACCGGCAACTTGTTCTGTTCTGGTATTCCGCGCGAGGCCGTCGAGTGGCCGACGAAGAGTGGATGAATGTTTTCCTGATGCTCGATTCCGTTCGATTGAACCGCAGCGACAACGCTTTAATTCGAATCAACACCGCGTTGCAGCCCGGAGAAAAGCCGTTGGACGCGGAACGCCGGCTGCTGGTTTTCGCCGGGCTGGTCAGCCCCATCCTGCAGAACTATATTCCGCTTTGAGATCACGCCCTGCATTCTTCCGAAAAACTTGAAACACGAGCCACTCAGGACTTTCTTCGCACCCTTCGTGGCCCAGGGTCTTATGACCGTACCTATTTGATCGTGGATTTGCCGGGCTCGACAATTCCGCTGCCTTCACGAATTGTGAGTATCTGGTTGGCCTTTACCTGGGTAAAGCGTTCGATCTTTTGGGTGGTCGGCCATTTGACCTCGATGGCATCCACCGTTTGTGCCGTGCCCAGGCCGAAGTGCAGCCGCAAGTCGCCTTGCGACATTACGCTCGACCCGCTATGGACTTCGTCCATCTGGGTATGGTTGCCGGTGATCACGCGCACGCGCGCTCCGATCGCGGTGCGATTGCATTTTGTTCCCACCAGTCTGATCTTGATCCAGTTCTGCCGGTTGCCGCCATCGTTGCGTAACAGGGACGGTGGGTCGTTCATATTCAAGATGAGGACGTCGATGTCGCCATCGTTGTCGTAGTCTCCGAAGGCGGCGCCGCGGCTGGAGAAGAGTTCGCTGACGCCGGGCCCGGCCTGGGATGAAACATCCTTGAATCTTCCGTTGCCCAGGTTCTTATAGAGCAGCCGCGGATTCTTGAACGACTGCCCAGTCTCGTGGCCTTCAATCTCCGGATAGACGTGTCCATTGATCTGCATCAGGTCGGGCCAGCCGTCATTGTCGTAGTCAAGGAAGCCGCAGCCCCAGGCGACGTAACGGTTGTTGATGCCAATGCCGGATGAAAACGTCACATCGGTGAAAGTACCGTCTCCGTTGTTGCGATAAAGATTGCAGGTGTCGTCGGCGAAGTTGGTTTTGAAAATGTCGAGCCAGCCATCGCAGTCATAGTCGCCCACGGCCACACCCATCCCAGCCTGCTCGTGGCCGTTCTCGCTGTACGCGCATCCGGCAATGACGGCCACATCGGTGAATGTGCCGTCGTGATTGTTTTGAAACAGCATGCTGGGCTGCGAATCCACTGCCACATAAATGTCCGGCCAGCCGTCATTATCAAAATCATAGGAGACAGCTGTAATGGAATAGCGCGGGCCGGGTTTCAGGATTCCGGACTTCTCTGAAACATCGGTGAAAGTTCCGTCGCCATTGTTGTGATAAAGCATGTTGGTGTCGCCGGGCATGCCGCGCGGCCCGCACATTACAGGAATGCCCTTCCACTGGCACAGGGGATCATCCGCAGCAGGAGCTTTTGCGGGATCGAGCCTTATGTAGTTGCATACGAAAAGATCGAGATGGCCGTCGCGATCGTAATCGAGCCATGTGCAGCCCGCACCCCAGCGGTATTTTTCGTCGTAAACTCCGGCTTTGCGCGTAACGTCGGTGAAAGTTCCGTCGCCATTGTTGTGGAACAGGATGTTGTGTCCCCAGAAGCAGCAGAACAGGTCGTCCCACCCGTCGTTGTCGTAATCACCCACGCAGATGCCGGTCTGCCAGCCGGTGCGTGCGAGACCGGATTTTTCCGTTACGTCGGTAAAGGTTCCGTTACGATTGTTTTTGTAGAGATGCGAGGTTGGAGCTTTGCCAGCCGGCCAGTTGGCATCGAGGCGAGTGCCATTGGTCAGGTAAATGTCGAGCCAGCCGTCCTGATCGTAGTCGAAAAAGGCCAGGCCGCTGCCCTTGGCTTCAATAATGTAGCGCTTGTGATCGACTGAGCCCCACACGTTGGGCGCAGTCACGCCGGCTTCGCGAGCCACGTCCACGAAAGTCACTGCGGATGTCGCCGCCGGATTCACCACTGCTGCCTGCAGGGCAGCCGCGTTTTTCCATTTCCACAAAGGAGTGGTGAGCGCCTCCAGCAGGGTGCTGCCGAGGGCGATTGCGGAAGAGCCCAGGAAATGGCGTCTCGGAAAATTCATAGGGGGGCAGTCGTCAGTCGTCAGTCATCAATCGTCAGTCATCGGCCGTCAGTCGTCAATCGTCGGTCAATCCACGGGGTTTAAGCTGAAGACTGACGACCGAAGACTGACGACGCCTTCTTCATTTCTCCGGCACCCTCGGAAATTTGTGCGGCACGATTCCTGTGCCTTCTTTTACCGCGATGATCCGATCGACAGGGACATTGGTCAGGCGATCGACTTGTCCGCTGGGCCATGTGATTTCGAGAGAGTCGATTTTAGTGCGCTTGCCCAATCCGAACTGGATTCTGGGATCGCTGGCCGACATATAACTCATGCCGCCCTTCGCCTGTTCTACATGGACCGAGCCTTCGGAGGTTAACTTCAGCGAGGCTCCGATACCGTCGCGGTTCGACCGGGTTCCGATCAGCAGTACTTCCAGCCAGTGGTTCGCGTTGCCGCCGTCATTGCGCAGCAGCGAGGGATAGTCGCCGCGGTTATTGATGGCAATATCAATGTCGCCATCATTGTCGAAGTCGGCGGTCGCAAGGCCCCGCCCCGCAATGGGGCGCATGAAGTCGGGGCCGAGAGAGTCCGAGACTTTCTCGAACTGGCCTTTTCCCAGGTTGCGGTACATGAGCAAGGGTTCTTTGTACGACACTTCGCTGTGGTAAAGCTGGATGTTGTCCAGCATGGCGCCGTTCAGTTGCAGAATATCCGGCCAACCGTCGTTGTCATAATCCAGAAATTTCATGGCCACCCCGCTCAGCAGGACAGCCTTGTTTCCGATGCCCGAACGAAACGTCTCGTCGTTGAAAGTGCCGTCGCGATTGTTGTGGTAGAGACGGTTCAATTCAAAATCCAGGTGAGTAATGTACACATCCTGCCATCCGTCACCGTCGACGTCGGCGGCGTCGATGCCCATGCCCGCCTCGTAGCGCCCGTCCTCGCTGGCCGCCATGCCGGAGACGAATGACACGTCTTCAAAGGTTCCGTCATGTTTGTTGATAAATAGAAAATTGGGCCAGGTGTCATTGGCGATCGCAATGTCGGTCCATCCATCATTGTTGAAGTCGGCGAGGACCACGCCCATGCCTTTGGATTCAGGCTTGCCGACTCCAGATTTGTCGCTCACATCCGTGAAGGTGCCGTCATGATTATTGTGGTAGAGCCTGGTCTTCTGCCCTTTGTAATTGCCGGGGTGGCAGTACGAACGGTAGCCCGGCCGGCGTTCACCGCACCACAGGTTGTTCTTCGGTGACCACTCAATGTAGTTGGTAACCAGCAGATCGAGCCAGCCGTCTTTATCATAGTCAAACCATCCCGCGCTGGTGGACCACTGCCCTTCATCCCCCACTCCGGCTTTGGCGGTGATGTCGGTAAAAGTCCCGTCGCCGTTATTGTGATAAAGGATGGCGCTGCCGTACCCGGTTACATAGAGGTCGGGATATCCATCATTATCGAAGTCTCCGACGGCGACGCCCTGGCCGTAGTGTCCCTTGCCTCCGACGCCGGCTTTATCGGTGACGTCGGTAAATGTGCCGTCTCCATTATTGTGATAGAGCGCGCTGCGCAAAGGTTGCGGCGGCTTATAAATATCGGTCGCGGCCGACTGGACGAAATAAAGATCCATCAGGCCGTCCTGGTCGTAGTCGAGCCAGGCGACGCCGGCGCCCATGGTTTCGAGATAATATTTTTCGTCAGTCGCCGTAGCGTCCTGAAGAAAAGTGATTCCAGCGGCTTGCCTCACGTCGGTGTAACGGACAGGTATCCGGTCATCTCCGGGCTTCGCGGCCCTCCCAGCAAAGGCCGTGAGGATGACGGCGATTCCAATAATGGCGCTCAGGTTGAGCAGCACCCGGATCGCTTTCCTTGTTTTCAATTTGTCCCGCATTGTCGATGGTCGTTTCCAGTCGATCGTCAGAGGGTACGGTCAGCAAGTGAAAGCGCCAGTTGAAGCAACTGCTGCCGGGCTGCCATCGACATCGGTTCCTGGGAGGAAGAAGGCTGCGCCGGGGCGCGGGACAAGACTTCTTCAATCCGGTTGACATCCATGCCACCGGCGGCGTTGCTCCCTTTGAAGCGATTCAACACTTCGCGAGCCTTTTCAATCTGTCCGGTCTGAAAGTAAAAGACGCCGAGTGTGGAGTAGCTTCCGGGCCATTCCGGCAACAGATCGACGGCGCGCTCCAGTCGTTCGGCCGCCTGGGCTGTGTTGCCTTCGAGCACCGAGATAATTCCCAGGCCCCACAGGATCTTGCCGGAGCCGGGAATGCGGGCCAGCCCCTTCTGTAAAGTTTCCTTCGCGCCCGCAACATTTCTATCCCGCAGCTGGATGAGGGTAAGCGAAAGATAGTACTGATCGTTGTCCGGATTTTTGGCAATCGCATCGCGAAAAATTTCCGCTGCCTTTGCAGTTTCGCCAAGATGCGCCTGTATGTCTCCGAGCAATGAGAGGAAGGCGGCATCCTGCTGGCCTGCGAGCGAGACCTGTTGCGCGGCCTCCAGTGCCTCGGGGTAAAGGCCTTTGCGAAAGTACGCGTCAGCCAGATCGAACTTTATGTCATCGGAATCCGGACTCGCCTTCAGGGCAGCCTGAAAATGCGGGATGGCGTCACCGTACAAACGGAAACGGGCGAGCAGCACGCCAATCCCGGTCTGCGTGCGATAGTCGGCCGAACTCAGCTGATCAAGTTGCCCGATTGCTTGTCGCGCCTCCTCGATCTTTCCCAGCTTCAAATAAGCTTCCGCGAGCAAATAAAGGTCCTGGGGACGGTCCGGATGTTTCTGGATCTGCGCCGTCAATTCAGTCAGATCCAGTTGAGCGCGCTCCTGGGGACCCAGGCTGGAGCGATTGTCGAGGTAGTCGAACAGGTGCTGGTACGGATAGGGACCGGACGATGTGTCCCGGGACAGAGTTTGAAATACATTCAAGTCGCGCTGTGCGGCCGCCGTCTGGTGCAGGCTCCTTTCCACCATGGCCAGCTTGTAATATCCAGCGGCGGGCTGCGGACTTGTCTTGATGTACTTTCGCAGCAGGATCGCTGCTTCCTCGAGTTTCTTGTCCGCTATCCTCAGGGTCGCGAGTTCCATCAGAGCTTCAGAGTAGTCGGGATTGGCGCGTAAAGAGGCCTGGAAAAGTTGTTCCGCGGCTGCCTTGTTGCCTTGCCTCCCCTCGACGTAGCCAAGATTGAACAGCGCGGAAGCGTTGTGCGGATCCAGCTTCAGTGCCTGCTGAAAATATCCTCGGGCTTCGTCGAAGCGTCCGAGATGCCGGTAGGAGAGTCCCATGAAGACATAGGATCGTGCCGACGGCTCCAGTTCGATCAGAGCCTTGAAGACATCGATCGCCTTCTCCACTTTTCCGGCCATGAAATAACTTTCCCCCAGGGCCGACAGCAGATCGGCGCGTTTGGGGTCGAGTTTCACTCCGGATTCGAGCAGCGGTATCGCATCCTCAAAATAATTTTGCGACATGCTGACCCGAGCCAGAAGAAAGATGATGTCGGTATTTTCCGGGGCAACCTTGTGGGCGCGGGCCAGCAGATCCAGGGCATCCGCTACCCGGGCCTGTTTGAAATAAACTCGCGCCATCGTGTAGAGGGTTTCGGGTGAATCGGGTTTCAACTTCAGCGCCCGGTTCAAAACGACTTCAGTTTTTTTGAATTCGCCGCTCTGCAGATAGACCTGGCCCAGGTTGTACAGGATCTCAAAAGTTTCAGGTTGCAGCGCGCTGGCTTTCTCCAATTCAAGCTGCGCCATGGAATTCTGCTTTTCAGAAGCCAGCAAGACGCCCAGGGTGAAATGAGTCTGAACGCTGTCTTTATTCTGTGCCGATAGATCCTGCGCCAGTTTTAAGCCTTCGGCAGTGCGGCCGGCCTGCAGGTAGGCACGGATCAGGTTGAAGCGCGTGGGAGTGTCCGCGGGCTGCACCCGCCGAAAATGCAGAATCGCTTCGGCCGGGGAATGCCGCGCCAGCAACATCAGGCCGAGATTGTAGTTGGCGTCGCGGTTGGCGGGTTCGAGACGCAAAACCTGTCCAAACTCTCTTTCGGCGAGATCGAATTTCTCCTGGGCAACATACAAATTGCCCAGATTGTTATGAGTTCGCGCGGCATTTGGATCGAGCGCCAGCGCCCGCTGAAATGCCTCCATCGCGTGCGGGTAATCTTTCTCGCCGCTGTAAACGATTCCCAGCAGGTTCAACCCTTCCACGCTGGTGGGATTCAGTTGCAGCTGCTCCTCAATCTTCTGTTTGGCTTGCTCGACCGAACCCTGGCGCAACAGCGTCTCGGCTTCGAGAAACGGAGAAGGAGTCTTCGAAACCGGTGAGGCTTTGCTTCGGGCGGAAGGAGATTTTTGTGCGTCTGCTTTCGCGCCAATTATGACGATCGAAGCGAGAGAGAGGATGCAGGCCAGGATCGGGCGAGAACTCCTCGAATAATGAAGGGAAGACAAGTTAACCATTTTCCCGGTGAATCTCCGCGGGCACTTTGATTGCAGGCGTCAAAAGCTCACTGTAGCATTTCCAGCGCCTGCGCGGCCATGTGCCGCGGTTGCAGGCGGAGCCATTGGGCGACACTGGCCAGGTGTAAGCGATGGAGGCGCGGGGTTGTGGCGCGATGGGAAGGCGGATGCGCTGGAATCGGGGAGGGGCTAGTACGAAAGGACTAGTTTTATTCTTGACAAGCTCTTAAACCCTGATCTAAGGTGGTTCCGATTTCGATTATGTACACGTTTACATTAATCGAACCCTACCGAGAAGCTGAGGAGAAGAAGGTCATGAAGCTGGAGACAATGTTGTCTTTAATGCTGCGTATTTCGCTGGCGCTGCTCGTCGGCGCCCTGCTGATCAGCCCGCTGTCCCTTACCGCGCAGGTTGATACCGGCAGCATTTCGGGAATCGTCACCGACGCCTCGGGTGCCGTGATCCACGATGCCAGCGTGACCTTGATCAACGAGGGTACCAACGCGCAGCTTATGACCAGAGCCGGGTCCGGGGGCGAGTACATATTTTCTCCAGTCAGGATCGGCAGCTATACCCTGACCGCCACATACCAGGGATTCCAGACAACCACGACCCGCAATGTCACGGTCAACGTGAGCGCCGCCGTGGTGATCAATTTCACTCTCAAGCCGGGCCAGGTGAGTGAGACGATCGAAGTAACGACCACCACTCCGGTGTTGCAGACCCAGGAGTCTTCCGTCGGCCAGGTAGTTGATCAGCGCAACGTGAATAACCTTCCGTTGAACGGCCGCAACTTTACTTTCCTGGCGCAGCTTGCCGCAGGCGTAAACACGCCGCAGTCGGATACCCGCGGCAACGCCGCCAGCGGCGCCTTCTCCGCCAACGGAGGGCGTCCCGCCCAGAACAACTACATGCTTGACGGTATCGATAACAACTCCGACACCGTTGACTTCCTGAACGGGACCAACTTTGTGGTTCTGCCCCCGGTGGATGCGATTCAGGAATTCAAGGTGCAGACCTCGGACTTCAGCGCGGAATACGGCCGTTCCGGCGCCGCGGTTCTCAACGCCACCATCAAATCAGGGACCAACAGCTTCCACGGCGCGGCTTGGGAATTTTTCCGCAATGATGCCCTTGATGCCGCCGACTTCTTCGAAGATTTCCATCAAATCAAGAAAGGCGAACTTCGCCTCAACCAGTTCGGCGCCTCCATCGGAGGCCCGGTGATCAAGAACAAGATTTTCTTCTTCGGCGACTACGAAGGCTTCCGCAGATTCCAGGGAACAGTCCTGTCGGGCTCGGTTCCGACAACTGCGGAGCGAGCCAGCGGTTACACAGATTTTTCGGATCTGATTACCGGACAAACGGGAATCAATACTGACGCGTTGGGACGGACGCTTCCGGTAGGCACAATTCTCGATCCCGGTACGACGCGGGCGGTTACGGCCGGCACCGTGGATCCGATCTCGGGCCGCTTGGCTACCGCTACCAATTTCGTCCGTGACCCCTTCGGCACTTGCGGCCCCGCAACCGCCGCCTTCACCTTGGCGGGCTGCGGTCTGAACCAGCTTCCGTCAAGCCGTCTTGACCCCAATGCCATCAAGCTGTTGAACCTGTATCCCGCGCCGAATAGCGGCTCACTGTTCAATAACTATGGAAATTCTCCCAAATTGGAGGAGCGGCGGCAGTCCTTTGATACCCGCCTCGATGTCAACTTCAGCGCGAAGGATCAGGTGTTCTACCGCTTCAGCCTGGTGGACGATCCGCAGTTCATTCCTGGGATCTTCGGTGGCATTGCAGATGGCGGCGGCTTCGCGCAGGGACCCCAGACCGCGCTGGCGCAGCAGAGCGCCCTCGCCTGGACGCACGTGTTTTCTCCGACCGCGGTTAACGTGGCTCGCGCTGGCTTGAATTACCTTCATACTACTCGCGTCTCCCCGTCGGCCAACGATCTGTCCGACATTCCCAGCCAGTTCGGTGTTCAAGGCATCCCACAGCTGCATGAAAACGGCGGCCTCCCGGCTTTCGGAATTGGCGGATTGCAGACCCTTGGCAGCAACGCCTTCCTGCCCTCCGACGAAGTCAGCTCCACCATCCAGTTCACCGACGACTTCACTAAGATTTACGGCAAGCACACCTTCAAAATGGGTTTCGAGTACCAGCACGTGAAGTTCTCGACCCTGCAACCGCCGTGGTCACGCGGAGAGTTTGACTATAACGGCGACTACACCGACGTTCCGAATGGCACCGGCGGCAGCCTGGGACGGGCAGCCTTCTTACTCACGCCCACGCCATCGACGGTCGGCGGCATCGACAATGTCGGCGGGGCAACGCAGGTTTACATTTCCAATATTTCACTGACGGACAACGGCAAGAATTACCTGGGGATTTATGGCCAGGATGACTTCAAGGTCACGCCCAAGCTCACCGTCAACCTTGGCTTGCGCTGGGACTTCTTTGGCCTGACCTACGAACACTATGGAAACCAGGCCAACTTCGTCCCCGGCGGTCCTCCAACCAACAGCCCGATGTATTTGATCCCGAACGGAAAGAATTCCGGCAATCTCTCAACCAGCTTCACCACCTTGCTGGCCACGGACGGCATCGCGCTCAAGGTCGGCGACTCCTACGGAAAGGGCCTCGGGAATTCGCAGAAGAACAATTTTGGGCCCCGCCTCGGCTTTGCATATCAGGCGACCTCCAAACTGGTTGTTCGGGCGGGTTTCGGGCTCTTCTACAACGGATTTGAAAACCGCGGCTTCTCCCCCAACCTGGGAGAGAATTACCCCTTCCAGTTCAACTTCTCATTCAGCGAGCCCGACAAGGGACACCCGATCAGCGCCAACACTCCGTTCGCCGGATGCCCGACGGCCGGCCCCGGCGGAACGGCTACGTTTGAGGCTGGCTTCTCCTGCACTCCGCTGAGTCCGCTTCTGGTAAACGCTCAAGGTCTGGCATTGCGCGGCATTCAGTTTGACTACCAGACGCCTTATTCCATGAGCGGCAACTTGACCTTCCAATATCAGTTGACTCCAACCATGTCCGTCCAGGCCGGATACGTGACGAATCTGGGAAGGCATCTTGAGGTTTTCCCCTCTTCGAATACGGTTACACAGATCCTGCCTGCGTCATTGCCTGCTGGCCAGAGCGTGCAGAGGAACTACCTGCCCTTCCCGGATTTTGGACAAAATTCGAGCTACGCAACCACGGACGGAAGCAGTTACTATCACGGTCTGCAGACCAAGGCGGAAAAGCAATTCGCCAACGGGCTGAATTTCCTGTTCACATACACCTGGTCTAAGGTTATCTCCGACGCCCACGACCTTCTGAACGGCGGTAGCATCGGGACCAATAACAACGGCATTGGCGGCTACCGCGCACCCAATGTCCCCGGACTTGGAATCCATTTCGATAACGGTCTAGCCCCGTTTGATGTCCGGAATGTCTTCCACTTCAGCGGCGGCTACGAATTGCCTTTCGGCAAGAGCAAGCGCTTTATGTCGGACGCTGGCGGAATCAGCAATGCCTTAGTCGGAGGCTGGAGTCTGAACTGGGCCGCTACGGTTCAGGGCGGTCAGCCGATGACGGTTCCTTGCCCGACCCAGACGACTTCTGGCTCAGGTTGCAACGCTTTGGAAGTGGGGGATCCAAAAACCGGATTGCACTTTGACTCAAACGGCGGACTCAGTTGGTTCGGCAACCCTTCTGCCTGGGCTCAGCCTTGCGTGCTGGGCGGAACCCCGGGCGCGCTGGCTCCCACTGCCGGCCCAGCGGGT
Organism: Terriglobia bacterium; assembly: GCA_963814725.1. GTDB lineage: Bacteria > Acidobacteriota > Terriglobia > Terriglobales > Acidobacteriaceae > JAIQFF01. The sequence goes on along the minus strand of CAWFDY010000004.1, from coordinate 94,768 downwards.
TGCATTCCTCTGAATGGCGCGGCTGCGCTGGGTGGAGGCATTTCGCCAGTCGAAGGACCATCATTCAAGCGGCTGGACCTCTCAGCCTTCAAGGACTTCCGCTTGAGCGAGCGCTTCCGGTTGCAGTTCCGCGCGGAGCTGTTCAACATTCTCAATCACCCCAACTTCAATGCGCCGGGGTTGAGCGGAAACGGTGGCGGCAGCGCGGTCAGCAACTCTCTGAACTTCAACAATTCGAACTTCGGCGAAATCGGATCGACCCGCGATGCTCCTTACGATCCGCGGCAGATTCAGTTCGCTCTGAAGCTGTACTACTAACGAACTGCGGGAACCTGCGGGGAGGTGGCTTGGACAGCGCCTCCCCGTTTTTTTGGTCTCCCCGGGGACCGCTGCTCTGCCTTCGCCGAGCGGTGATACCATAACCAAACCGTGGGTACCCGATTGCGGCCCGTCTTATTTTCAGTAGCGGTCCTTGTGTTTTGCGTTTCGGTGACGGCCGCCGGCGCCGCGCAAGACCAGCGGTTGAGTCGCGAGTTCCAGGCCGCTGCCGCCCAGTACGATGCCGGGCACTTCTCCGAGGCCGCTGCACAACTCAACAAGCTGCTGCCTCAGATGCCCGAGAGCTTCGAAATCCATGAGCTTCTGGGTCTCGTCTATTCGGCTCAGTCGGAGGATGCGAAGGCCAGCCCGCATCTGGAGAAGGCCGTGCGGTTAAATCCCAATTCCGCGCCCGCCAGGACCAACCTGGCCACGAATCTGATCCGTCTGGGGAAACTGGACGCAGCCAAAGTGCAATTCAAGAAGGCGGTTGAGTTGGAGCCGCGGAACTTTGACACCAACCACAACCTCGGTGAACTCTTCATCCGCATGGGCAGACTAGCGGATGCCGCGCCGTTCCTCCGCGAGGCTCAGCAGATCGAGCCTTCGTCCTACGACAACGGTTATGACTTGGCGCGGGTCTATCTTCTTACCGGGCGCATTGCGGATGCCCGGCAGCTGGTGCACAGCCTTCTACAAAAGAAAGACACTGCCGAATTGCATAACCTGCTGGCCGAGATCGAAGAAAAGGATGGGAAGTTCGTGGCTGCAGCCAACGAGTATGAAATTGCCGCCCACAAAGACCCGAGCGAAAGCAACCTCTTCGACTGGGCAAGCGAACTTCTTTTGCATCACACTCTTGACCCAGCCGTGACGGTCTTTCAACAGGCCAGCGAACGCTATCCCGATTCGCCCCGGCTGGCGATTGGCCTCGGAATGGCGCTATATTCCCGAGGCAATTACGATGACGCGGTGAAATCCTTGCTGCGGGCCGCCGACCTTACTCCTTCCGACCCGCGTTCTTATTTCTTTCTGTCCAAGGCCTACAACAGTTCGCCGGCCCAGGCGGATGAGGTCATCCAGCGCTTCCGCCGCTTTTCGGAACTGCAACCAACCGACGGACGGGCCTTCTATTACTACGCAATGAGTCTGTGGAAGGGGAAAAGGGCGCAAGACCCCAGCCTCGACCTGGGTCAAATCGAATCCTTGCTGCAGCAAGCGCTGGCTCTGGATCCCAAGCTGGCTGATGCACACTTGCAGCTGGGCAATCTGTACTCGGACCAAAACAAGTATGCTGAGGCTGTCCCGGAGTACGTTAAGGCGCGTGAACTCGATCCCAGCCTGGGGGACATCTATTACCGCCTGGGACAAGCCTACGTTCATCTCGGCGACAAAGATCAGGCTCAGGCGCAGTTCCAGATTTATCAGCGAGTCCGCGCCGAGCATATGGCCGAACTCGACAAGCAAAGAGCCGACATTCGGCAGTTCGTATATTCGGAGAAAGAAGCACCGTCCGCGAAGTAGTTGGGTTTAGTGTGGGCGCGAGCGTCCACGCTCGTGCAACCTTCAGCACGAACGCGGAGGTTCGCGCCCACATTGAAAGCTAAGCGCACCGAACAGGGAGCCAGATGACATCGTACCGTCCATCACGCGCGGCATCCTCACCTCGTGAACTCGCGCGGCAATTCGCCTGTAACCGCCGCGAGTTTCTGCGCACCGCCGCGGGACTAACACTCGGGAGCACGTTGCTGGGCCCCAGTGCGATGGCGCGGACGCTCGCTCCCCGCAAGAAAAGGAAAGTGGTGGTCGTCACCTTCGGAGGCGGGGCTCGTGACCAGGAAACGTTTGCACCCGAAGGGCAGGAGAATATTCCGCACCTGATGAGCGAACTGATTCCGCAGTCCGCTTTCTTCACTCAGGTTGTGAATCGGGGAATTCTGGGCCACTACGTAGCCACCGCGAGCCTGGTCACCGGAGTGTATGAGACCTTCAACAATTTCGCGGCGGTTCCGCCGGCCAATCCAACCATCTTCGAATATTTCCGGAAGGATTTAAAGCGTCCTCCATCGGATGCCTGGGTTGTGGCTCCCAGCAACGGTTTCAATCGCATCGGCGAGAGCAGCCATCCTTCGTATGGCCCCGGTTTGGGGGCTACGGTGATTCTTCCCAAGCACCTGCTGACCGCAGCCATGTCGGGAGCTACCGGCAATCTAGAACACCTCGTGCGCGACAACTACGAGACTCCCTTTTACGCTCCCGAACTCGGAGGCCGCGAGTTTGAATTGCAACAGCTGGAGATGATGCTCAAGCTCTCGGTGGACGACTTCAGGGCCCATGCCCGGACATTGTCGAGCCCCGACGAGCTTTCCGTGTACATCGCGCGTCAATTGATGCGGCAGGTAGCTCCCAGCCTATTGTGGATCACCATGCACGATATTGATATCGCGCATGCCGGGGCGTACTCGCTCTACATCGACGGCATCCGCCGCACCGACCGCCTGTGCGCGGATTTATGGCAGGCGATTCAGACCGAACCGGAATATGCAGGCAACACAACCATGTTCATCCTGCCCGACTTCGGACGTGATTCCGACGACGATTCCGGGGGCAACGGCTTTCAACATCATCGCACCGGCGATACCCTTTCCCGCACCACCTGGATGATGGCGCTGGGGGCGGGCGTGCGACAGGGCGTAGTTTTCGACCGTGCCATGGAGTCAACCGATTTAGTGCCGACCATTGGATCGATGCTGGATTTTTCCGCTTCCCTTTCTAATGGAAAGCCGATCACAGAACTGTTGTAGCCACTTATGCTTCCCATGGATCTCAAGCCGGAGCAGTTCAAGGGTTACCCGCCAGAGGCAAGAAAGCTGGTGGTTCGCCACGTGCCGGCGTTGCAGCGGCTCCCGCTGACTTTTGTGCCCAGCCTGCTGAGAGAAGTCATTGAATACGATTTCAAATTCCCTCCCGAGCGGAAGGCGATCGAAAGAGAACTGGCAAATCTTGATTCTCTTTCAGCCGATCAGACAAAAGAATGGTTCCAGGGATTTGCCAACATCCGCCCATCTCCGAAACTTGAAAGCTATGATTGGGTCAACTCACCCGCGCAGTTTGTGGAGCAGTTGTCGGCGCACCTTTGGGCCACCCACCAGCTTGATGCCTTTCGCCAGGCAGCCATGGATTACGCCAGCCGCCTTCAGGCAGCTGCGCCGCCCGAGCCGCCGGCCATGCCCCGTCTCGGAATCGCCGTGATCGGGCAAGGCGCGGCAGGACATGACGAACCTCTGTTTCGAAAATTGCGTCCGCATGGCGGATATTTCTCGCGCGTCAATCCCGAAAACGGTTTGCAGACGCTTCTCGACGCAGTTGCAGCCCGGGCGAAAGCTCGTCCCGATCCCTACGCTCATTGGTACATCGACGGCGGGGAAAAAGTGCAACACGACCCGGCCATTACTTGTGTAGGGTACGAGGCGCTGAAGCCGGCGCGAGAGGCGCTTTTGCGCAAGATGCGCGGAGAAATTGAAAAGCCCGGCATGGGGCCGGAGACGCTCCGTACCATGCTGGCCCAGATGCGTCCCGCGGATCTTGGCGCGGATAAGGCGGGGGACGCGGTGCTTGACCGTTTCCAGATCAAACTGCTTACGGAAGGTTCGGGAACGCAAATCTTCAGCACGACATTTGCCCAGTGGGCGGCGCGCGAAACCCTGCGGCGCGCCCAGCCTCTCACTCTGCTGGTGCGCTTCGCTCCACGCCAGCGGCAGCGGCCGATGAATGAATTGCTGTCCGGCATCCGCCCGAACGCCGAGTTGGATCCCGCCGGTTCACTGGTCGACGCCGACATGGGCTCTTACTACACCTATCTGAACCAGCAGCGGCTGGCCGGAGCGGAGAAATCATCTTTCCTGGTCTGGTTCGAAGGCCACAATGAAGCTGTGGCGATCGGGCCAGCCATGCCCCGGGGTACCGAATCCGCCGGCCCCATCGATCTCCAGCAATTGCTTGCCCTGGTGGGTTGAGTTGGTGTGGGTTGATTGGTGTGGGGCGGACACTCCTGTCCGCCGCTTTTGAAGTTGATTTTGCCTTGCTCTTCGATCCTGCTGCTGCATTGCACAAAAGCAAGTTAAAGGCGGCGGACAAGAGTGTCCGCCCCACACGAAAGGCTATTTATATAAGACTGCCACTCCATAAACCGGAAGTGTCACCGATTGCTTCGATCCGCCCTCGAGCACGTCGGTCATCGCGGCCGGCAGCGAAACCGTCTGTTCTGCCTTCGAAAGATTCACGAGAATATAAACCGCTCCATGACTGCCATAGCGCGGATACACTTCCACTCCTTCGGGAACCGCGCCCAGCGCGGCTTTTACGTCGCTCGCGTCAGTCATCCACTTGGCCGCGGCAGCCAGGGCAGCGCCATCCAGCCAGGCCCCGATGTAAGTGATTCTGCCTTTGCCGACCTTTCGGGTGATGGCTGCGGGCTTGCCGTCGAGCCAGCCGTTGCTCTTGCCGTAGGTTTGCAGAATTTCGGTGTCGGAATCTTTGACGCTCAACAACTCAGCCCACAACTTGCTCTGTCCCGAGCCGAACTTTCCTTCCACCGCAACGGGATCGACGAGTGCGTAGTATTGCTCGACCCTTCCGCCCAGCAGATCTGCAAGCGGGCCAGGCTGGCGCTGCATTTGCAGACTGTTGTCTTCATCTTTCATGCCCGAACGTTGGCCGAGCACAAGATGTCCACCCTGGCGGACATATTCGATAAGATTCTTGGCCGCCGCATCAGAGAGCACGTTCAGTCCGGGTGCCACCACCAGCTTGTATTGAGAGAGGGGCGCGACCGGTTCGACCACGTCAATCGACTGGCTGATTGCCCGCAGCGGGCCGTAGTAGCTCACGAGTTCTTCCGCGGGATCGTAGTTCCGGTTGTGGCGTTGCCAATCAATGGCCCAACGGCTGTCGTACGAATGCAGTATTGCCACCTCGGATTTGACCGACGTCCCCGCCAACGCCGGGCCGGCCTTGGCAAACTCCTCGCCGATCTGCTGCACCTCGGCATATAACGGCACGGGCGTGCCGTCCGCTCCCACCAGAGTGCCGTGGTATTGCTCCTGACCGTTCAGCGCGCTACGCCACTGCCAGTAGCTGACGACATCGGCGCCATGCCCAATGGCATGCCATGCCATTGCCCGAACCTCTCCCTTGTCGAGAGCGTTATTGACCTTCGCCCAGTTCACCGAGCCCGGCTGTGTCTCCATGACCCAGAAATTCTTTCGTTTGAAGCCGCGCGTCAGGTCGTGGGCAAAGCCGTTCTTGGCGGAGTCGAGATGTCCCTGCCCGACGTAATCATCCCAGGCCGCCAGGTCGAGATCTTGTTCGACCACGTAATGATCGTAGCCATCAAAGAATCCCATCGTGTTTGTGGTGATGAATTGCCGGGGATCGGAATTGGTGCGAATCACTTCGATCTGGTTCTTCTGATAGCTGCGCCAGGTGTCACTGACGAATCGCTTCCAGCTCAAGAGCAGGCCAGGGTTTCCATAGACGGTCTGAATCGGAATCTGGTTCCAGTCAAAAATTGTCTCGCTCCAGTACGAGGTCGTCCAGCGCGCATTCAGATTGTCGAGCGTGCCATAGCGTGCCTTCAGCCATTGCTGGAATTGCGCTTTCGTATCGGGGTCGAACGAGACGTCGGCGTATTCGTTGTCGATCTGCCAGCCCAGCACGTAAGGATTGTGGCCGAAACGCTTCGCCAGTTGTTCGGCGATTTTGCGTGCCAGTTCGCGGTACTTTGCGTTGGCGAAGTTGAACTGTTGGCGGTTTCCGTGCTCGGCCCGGTGTCCTTCTTCGTTAATGCGAAGGGTCTCAGGATATTTTTGCGTCAGCCATGCCGGCGGAGCCGCCGTCGGAGTTCCGATGACCGTGAATATCCCGTGTTTGGCGGTCGCGGCCACTGCGCGATCCAGCCAGTCGAGATCGTAGCGCCCTTCGCTCGGCTCCATCTGGCTCCACGCGAATTCGCCCACGCGGACCATGTGGATTCCGGCCTGTTGCATCAGGGTCAGATCCGCGTTCCATCGCGATTCCGGCCACTGTTCCGGGTACCATGCGGTTCCCAGCATGATGGGCGGAGGCGACGGCTGGGACGGATTGACAGTGGTCTCGCTGTGGAGGGGGTGGGCCGAGAGAAACATCGAAACCGCTGCCAGCAGGATGGCGAACTTCATTCGCCCTGATGGCCTTCGCTTGTGCATGAATGGCTCCAGTTTGGATCGCGGATAATTCTTTGGCCTTCCAGCTCTAAGCCTTGGTTTTCCGTCTGCCCAGGAAAAGCATGAGCGCGCCAAACAGGAGCATTACAACGCCCCATTCGAGGTTAATGTTGATGCCGAGCGAGCGCTCATAGATCGCCTTGTCGCTGAGTGCGCCATAAGCCGCCAGCAGCACGCCAAAGATAGCGAACAGAAAGCCAATGGGTAGCCGGATGTCGAGGCCCATCTTTTCTCCTATCGAAAAACAATATTCAGCAACGCGGTGGCCGCGAGCACCACCACGGCCAGCACGACGGGCCGCTGATACCAACTAATGCCCTGCTGCGTCGGACGTTCCGTGAGCGAGTACACCAGCCCGACCAGTTCCTTTTCTTCGTGCGCGCGGGTCAGGAGGCTCACGATGATTGTGAGCACGAAGCAGGTCGTCCAGGCATAAATGGCGGTCCAGAAATTCTGCGCCATTTCGCTGGGATAGACATGCATGATGGCGATCCATCCGCCCTTCACGCCGGGAACGCCGCCCTGCGGCAGGGTCAGAGCATGGTGAAAGGCGGCAGCCATCGTGCCTCCCAGCAATCCGGTAAAAGCGCCGTGGCCGGTGGTCCGCTTCCAGAACATGCCCAGCAGGAAGGTCGCGAACAAGGGAGCGTTCACGAAGGCGAATACAAGCTGCAGCATGTCCATGATGTTGTTGAATCGCGTTGCCAGATAGGCCGTGGCTATCGACAAGGCGATGCCGAAGATCGTGGCCATGCGGCCCATCCATAGATAATGCTCGTCGCTTGCCTTCTTGTTGATGTACGACTGATAAATGTCATACGTCCACACCGTGTTGAATGCGGTCACGTTTCCCGCCATGCCGGACATGAAGCTGGCCAGCAGCGCGGTAAGGCCGAGACCGAGAATTCCGGTGGGGAAGTAATGCAAAAGCATGTTCGGAGTGGCCAAGTCGTAATCCAGTTCGACGGCTCCATCGCGGTTGCGGACGGGGTGGCCCGAAGCGTCCATCTTGGCCGGAATCAAGCCCTGGCCCTGGACTTGACCGTGCACAGCCGCGCCGGCATTCGGGCCCGCCAGGTTGGCCAGGTTCTGGGTGGGTAGAGCGATCGCGATCAATCCCGGCAGAATTACCAGGAACGGAAAAAGCATCTTGGGAAAGGCGGCGATCAGCGGCGTGCAGCGGGCGGAATTCATGGAGTTTGCCGCCATCGCCCGCTGGATCACCAGGAAATCCGTACACCAGTATCCAAACGACAGCACGAAGCCCAGTCCCATCGTCAGCCCGAACCACTCCACGCCCAGGCGATTGGTGTGCGGGTTCGACATGCCGAGCCATGAATGAGTGTAGGTCGCGGGCAGTGTGGCTTTCAGGCCCTGCCATCCGCCGACATTTTTCAATCCCAGCCAGACCAGGGGAAGGAAGCCGGCCACAATGAGGAAAAACTGGACGACTTCGTTATAGATTGCGCTGGTCAACCCTCCCAGCAGGATGTAGCCCAGCACTACCAGTGCTGAAATCACCAGCGAGAAATGAAAGATCCACGCCTGTGGCAGCCCCAGCCAGGCAAAGGGAGCGTCGAAAATGTGCAGGATCTGGATCAGCTTGGCCATGGCGTACATCGAAATGCCGGAAGAGAACAGGGTCATAACGGCGAAAGAGACGGCGTTGAGCCCGCGCGTCTTTTCATCAAAGCGCAGCCGCAGATATTCGGGGACGGAGCGGGCCCGCGAGCCGTAATAAAACGGCATCATGAAGACGCCCACAAAAACCATGGCTGGAATGGCGCCGATCCAGTAAAAATGACTGGTGGCGATTCCGTACTTCGCGCCGGAGGCGCCCATGCCGATCACTTCCTGCGCCCCTAAATTCGCGGAAAGAAAGGCGAGTCCCGCAACCCAGGCAGGGATGGACCGGCCCGCGAGAAAAAAATCCGTGCTGGTCTTCACATAACGTTTCAGGACCGCGCCGATTCCAAGGACGAAGACGAAATACACGATCATGATGGTCCAGTCGATGGTCCTCAACATGAACAATTTCTCCTTCGGGGGTTGTCGGTTGCCCCAGGGCCGGGCAAACGGAGTAAACGATTACAAAGTTGACTCCGCTTTGTCAACTGCCGCTCCTCTTTAACCCACGGTCATCCTGAGCGCAGCCAGCCCGTTCGCTCGCGAACGAACCGGCGGAGTCGAAGGACCCCTGCTCGATGACGATCTGTAAGCTATGGGTTCTCAGGCAGCCAGACTGGTGGGCTCCTTCGACGGCGAGCCGTCTTGCTTCGCGGAGCCCCCCGCCGCTCAGGAGGACAGTGTTGGGCTGCTCAGGATTTCAAATGATCAATGACTTGAGGTGCTCGGCAGCGCTTTCCGGCGTGATGTCGCGCTGCGGCATCCCCAGCATTTCGAATCCCACCATGAATTTTCGGATGGTCGCAGAGCGCAGCAGAGGCGGGTAGAAATGAGCATGGAAGTGCCACTCCGGGTGGGCGCCGCCGTCCGTCGGCGATTGATGAAATCCCATCGAATAGGGAAATGGAACGTCAAAAACCTTGTCGTAGGTCGCGGTAACTTGCTGCAGGGTTTGGGCAAGCATCGCCACCTCGGCCTCCGTGAACTCCAGAAACGAGCCCAGGTGCCGGCGGCTGCAGACCAGGACCTCGAAGGGCCAGACTGCCCAGAAAGGCACCAGGACGACAAATCCGTCGTTTTGGCAGACCACGCGGACCCTCTGCTGTTCTTCGAGATGGATATAATCACACAGTAAACAAGTGTTATGTCTCGTCCAGTAGTTGCCCTGGCAGGCGGACTCTTTCGCTGGGATGTCCGGGATCGAATGGGTGGACCAGATCTGGCAGTGGGGATGGGGATTGCTGGCACCCATCATTGAGCCCCGGTTTTCGAAGGTCTGCACGTAGTTGATCTGCGGCATGTTACCCAGTTCTCGGAATTGCGACGTCCAGGTACGGATAACGCTTTCGATATCTTTAGGCGGCATGGTCGCCAGCGTAAGATCGTGCCGTGCGGAGAAGCAGATGACACGGCAGAGCCCTGGTTCGCCTTCCGCCACCAGCAACCCCCGGTTTTCAATGTCGATCCGGTCATCCCGGACGCCAGGTTTGAGGGCGGCGAAATCGTTATCAAAAACGAAGGTGCCCGAATAAGTCGGATTGGCCACGCCACCCACCCGGGAATTTCCAGGACACAGGTAGCAGGTAGGGTCATATTGGGGCTCATGCCGTGAGGTGATCTTTTCCAGTTGTCCCTGCCACGGCCTGCCTGCCCGGTGGGGGGAGACCAGGACCCACTCGTTGGTGAGAGGGTTCAATCGGCGATGAGGATCCTCAGTGAGCTTCAATTAACGTGTCTCCGACTCATGGGTTACAATGTTACGCTCAAGCCTTACCAGCCCGAGATAACGTAAAATTTGTACCTTGATGAGAGCGATAGACCGCCCGACGCGGCAGTCTGTAAGCGATTACAAAATAGTATTTCATATTTTCCAATGCGAATCGCGGCGCGTTTTCACGGTTAGCCGAAGTGCATTTCAGCCCCTATGAATTCGGCAGAGCTGGCCAGACACTTTGAAGATCGATTCGGCTCCCCACCGCGCATATTCTGCGCTCCGGGACGAGTCAATCTGCTGGGTGAACACACTGATTATAATGACGGCTTTGTGATGCCGTGCGCCATCGGTTTTTCCACCCGGGTGGCTATCTCGCCACGGCCAGACCGGAAACTCGTGGTCCGCTCCGAAGAATTTTCGGAACAGCTTGAATTTGATCTGGGGAACCTACCCAGCCGGGGCCAAGGCGTGTGGTCCGATTATGTTCTGGGCATCGCGGTCATGCTACAGGAAATGGGGCATGCCACGCCGGGCGCAAGTCTGCTGGTTCGGGGCGAGGTGCCGATTGGCGCGGGTCTGAGCTCTTCGGCCGCGATTGAAGTTGCCAGCGCGCTCGCTCTGATGAGCCTTAACGGCACGAGACTTTCCATGCCAGAGGTCGCGAAACTTTGCCAGCGGGCGGAGAACATATTCATCGGCGCGCGGGTCGGCATCATGGACCAGTTCGTCTCCTGCCTGGGCAAAGCTGGACACGCCCTGCTGCTGGACTGCCGCTCGCTTGAGTTCAAGTTGATTCTCATCCCCGAAAATATTCGCCTGGTGATCTGCAACACCATGGTGAAGCATGAGCATGCCAGCGGCGGTTACAACCAGCGGCGCGAAGAATGCGATGAAGGCGTGCGTATTCTGACCCAGTGGTATCCCAACGCGCGCGCTCTGCGGGATATTTCGCTGCAACAGCTCGAGCAGCACGAGACTGAAATTCCCGTCACAATCTTCAAGCGCTGCTTGCATGTTATTTCGGAAAACCAGCGGGTGCTGCAAGGCGCGGAATTGCTGGCCGCGGGTGATGTCACCCGATTCGGCGGCCTGATGCGTGAATCACACCAAAGCCTGCGCGATCTTTTTGAAGTCAGTTGCCGCGAACTAAACGTCATGGTGGAAATTGCGGAAGCTCTCAAAGGCTACTGCGGCGGGCGTATGACAGGCGGAGGCTTCGGCGGATGCACCGTGAACCTGGTGGAAGCCGGCAACGCATCCCAGTTCGCCGTGCAGATTTCCGAACGCTATCATGCCGCCACCGGAATCAAGCCGGATGTCTATGTTTGCTCGGCGGCGAATGGCGCCAGCGCGGATTCAAACGGACAGGGAAGCATTTAGTCTGGGCGAACTTGGCGGCCTAGAGCTCTTCACCTTACCCCTTCAACTTTTTACAGCTCGGGTGGAACCTCGCATTACCAGGTGAGTAGGGATCGTGTAATCGACTTCGGGTCCGTCTTCTTTTCGGATCAGAGCTTCAAGTGCGGCGAAGGCAGTGACCGCCAGCTGCACTCGCGACAGGATCACCGTGGTGAGAGGCGGTTGGGTGAGGTGCGCGAAAGAGATGTCATCGAAGCCGATCAGCGATATGTCCTCGGGAACTCGCAATCCGGCCTGGAGAATCGCCCCCAACGCGCCGATCGCAGTCAGGTCGTTCGAGGCAATCACGGCGGTGGGCCGCACCGGCAACTTAAGCAGGCTTCTCATCGCCATGGCGCCGCCCTCGATGCGATGATCTCCCTTTTCGACCATGGCTTCATCGCCCATTTTTCTGGACTTAAGCCCGGCCAGGTAAGCCTCAAAGCGTGTGCGCGCTGACTCCAGGTTCATGGGCCCGGTGATAAAGGCAATTCGCCGGTGATTCAGCGAAAAGAGATGCTGCATGGCCTCGTGAATACCCTGCGCGTAATCGATAAGAATATTGGCGCTGTTAGGACCGGTCTTGCCGGTATCCATAAACACAGTGGGAATGTTGCGCCGGGTAAGTTCGGTAACCAACGCGGCATCTGCCTCTGAAGTCATGATGGCCACGCCATCGACCTTGCGCTCGACCATGCGCCGGATGCAGCCCGCCATGCGCTTCGGGTTGTAGTCGGTGTTCCCGATGATGACTTCCTGCCCGCTTTCGACAGCCTGATCTTCGAAGCTTTTCACCAGCTCGGGAAAAAAGGGGTTGGTGATATCGGAGATGATCAGCCCCAGCATCCGGCTTCGTCCCGAGACCAGGGTACGCGCATGGGTGTTGGGATAAAAATTCAGTTCTTCAATGGCTTTGCGGACGCGCGCCGCGGTCGCGGGCTTCACTTTTTCGGAATCGTTAATGGTGCGCGAAACTGTGGCGGTGGAGACTTTGGCTCGTTTCGCGACTTCTTTAATATTCATGCCAGTCCACGAGACTGCTCATCGCTAAGCGGTGAAGCGGCCAAGGAGTTCATGGATAGGACAAACAAAAGAGATGCTCATCCGTAAGACCTGTGAAAATCCGTGGCTGAAAGAGGACTCATTCTAGCAAACCATCTGACGGGGAAGGAATTGCGCCCCGCCACGGAAAGATCCAGAGGTTGGCAGGCTGGTCTTCGCCCTGGTTTGTAATCGTTTACAGAAATGACCTGATGTTAGATAATGCAGCCCGCGACCTTCATCCCATCCGCTCAAGGCACCCATGGACCGACGAAATTTTCTGAAAACGACTGGAACTTTTATCGCGGGCGCAAGCATTGCCCGTTCGGCAATCGCCAATGCCGCCGCCTCCGACGCCGCAGTCGGGCGCTTGATTCTTCCGATGAACCGGAACTGGAGATATAGCCGCACCGTCGCCGATGGAGCGCACGCTCGCGACTTCGACGACTCCGGATATGAGCGCGTCGTCATTCCTCATACCAATGTCCTCCTGCCCTGGCACAGCTTTGATGAGAAAAGTTACGAGTTCGTTTCCAGCTACCGCCGCCACTTTAAACTTCCGCCCGAGGCTCGAGGCCGGCACGTCTTTGTGGATTTCGAAGGTGCAATGACCGCCTCAAAAGTCTGGATCAATGGGCAGGCGCTGGGCGAGTACAAGGGCGGATACACTCCTTTTTCTTTTGACCTGACTCCGCACATCGACCTCGACGGAGAGAATGTGCTGGCTGTGGCTCTGGATTCCACCGAGCGAGCGGACATTCCTCCCTTCGGCTACGAGATCGATTACCTGACCTTCGGCGGCATTTACCGCGAAGTTTCGCTCCGGATCGTTCCCGGGACATTTATCGAGAACGTTTTCGCCAGGCCCAAAGACGTGTTGAGCGACCATCCCAGTCTGGATGTCGATTGCTTCGTGCAGCACCTGGAAGCTTCGCGCGAAGCGCTAATTCTGGAAGTCACTCTGCGCGATGGTGACCGCGTATTGGCGAAGGGCACGCAGCGTGTTCCACCGGCATCAGCCGCCACCGAAGCGATGGCGCATTCGGTTCACATCGATAACCTGGGTTCGATCAAGCTGTGGGATCTCTCGCATCCGAACTTGTACACCCTGCAGGTCCGTATCCTGCGGGGCGCGCAGGCGGTGGATGAACTGTCGCGCACCGTCGGTTTCCGGGACGCCCAGTTCACCGACCGCGGCTTCGAGTTGAATGGCAAAGTGATCAAGCTGCGCGGGCTGAACCGGCATCAGACATTTCCCTTTGTCGGTCAAGCCATGCCGGCCCGGGCGCAGCGGCGGGATGCGCACATTCTGCGCCATCGCCTGAAGTGCAACCTGGTTCGGACATCGCACTATCCGCAGTCGCGCCACTTTCTCGATGCTTGCGACGAAATTGGGCTGCTCGTGCTGGAGGAAATTCCCGGCTGGCAGCATATTGGCGATGAAGCCTGGAAGCTGATCGCGATTGACAACGTTGGGCGCATGATTCGCCGCGACTGGAACCATCCTTCCATCATCCTGTGGGGTGTCCGGATCAACGAATCGAAGGATGATCATGACTTTTACGTCCGCACCAACGCGCTGGCACACAAGTTGGATACGACTCGGCAAACCGGCGGCATACGCTACTTTCAGGAATCGGAATTTCTGGAAGACGTTTTCACCATGAATGACTTCGGCTTTCCCTTGAAAGCACCCAATCATTCGCGTTACCTGAACACCGAGTTTGTCGGCCACACCTATCCCACGAAAACCATCGACCAGGTGGAACGGCTTACCGAACATACCCTGCGCCACGCGCGCATCCATGACCAGTTGGCGTCGAATCCGCAATATTCCGGCGGCATCGGCTGGTGCGCGTTTGACTACAACACGCATGGCGACTTTGGCTCCGGCGATCGCATCTGCTATCACGGGGTCACCGATATTTTCCGCGAGCCCAAGCCGGCGGCGGGTTTCTACAGGTCGCAGTGCGACCCGGCGGAAGAGGTCGTGCTTGAGCCGGCTTTCCATTGGGCGCGGGGCGATGCCTCCATCGGATTTTCAAAAGCGGTGGTGTGTTCGAATTGCGACCATCTGAAGCTCTACATCGCGGATGAACTGATCGCGGAAGTTGATCCCGACCGGAAGGCGTTCCAGCACCTGCAGTACGCGCCTTTCATCGTGGAACTGGGTGAGCTTTTTCATAAGTGGGGCGACCTGCGCCTCGAAGGCTACATTCAGGGCAAACAGGTGATCGTGAAAAAGTATTCGGGAAGAGGCGTCGACGAAAAGTTCACTCTCTTGCCCGATGACAACAGTTTGATCGCCGACGGAGCGGACACCACGCGCGTGGTGTTACGCGTAACCGATGAATTCGGCGCCATCCGGCCCTTCGCCAATGATGCCGTCAAATTTGACCTCGAAGGTCCGGCTGAAATTATCGGGGATAATCCATTTTCCCTGATCGGCGGAACCGGGGCGATCTGGATTCGGGCGAAAGAGCAGGCAGGAAAAGTAAAACTGACAGCGACGCACCCGGTGCTCGGGGCGCAGCAAGTGGAGTTTACGATTTCCGCGGCTGCTTTGGAAATCGTTTAGGCGTCACCGCAGGTAATTCCTGCCTTATCGAAGTGTTTGATTTGAGCCGCGGAGCGGCGTAAGAATGCAGCCCCGAGCGTAAGCCCGGGGTCGGATCTGGACGGACGAAGGCGTCCGTCCCTACGTGGTTCTCGATGATTGACGGAGCAGATCTTCCACGTCTCCTATCTTGTCACCCAGCAGATTTAATTTGCGCGCCAGTCCCTGAATTTCGGACTCGGCGCGGCGGTTGACGTCGTAGTCGAGTTCGCCGCGCAGCCGGTCCTTGGTGTCCTGCCGGTTCTGGCTCATCATGATCACCGGCGCCTGTATGGCGGCCAGCATCGAGAGGAAGAGGTTGAGCAGAATAAACGGATAAGGATCCCAGGCTTTCCCGCGCAGGATGATGTTCGCGGCCGTATAGACGCTAATCGCCATGGCGAAAGTGATGATAAAAGTCCACGACCCGCCGAAACTGGCGACACGATCGGCGATGCGCTCCCCGAAGGTCATGTCTTCCTCGATGACATCGTTGGGATTGCGGCTGGCGCGAATCCGCACCAGCTGCTGCGCAGCGTGGAACTGGCGGCCGAGTACGGTGAGCATGTCCATCCCGGCGTGGGGTTTACTTTGCAGCAGAGTTGAAACGTCGTGGCGGTCCACTTCCAGACAAACACTCTCTTCCACCGCGACGGCCTCGGTCTGGTGAGGAGTTGAATCGAGCATGGAGGCGAATCCGAAAAACTCGCCCTGCGCCGGCTGGTCCACGACGACTTCCTGCTGGTCCTCATCGACCATCGAGACTCGCACAGCGCCGGAGACCATGACGTAGGCTTTTCCGCCCGCGTCGCCGATCTTCCATATGCGCTGGCGTGCTGCGAAGTTTCTGACTTCTACCTGTGCCGCTAAAACCGCAGTCTCTTCGTCATCGAGCAGGGCAAATAGTGGGACACGCTTCAGCATCTCTGGACTGCACGCCATCGCTCACCTCAACAGTTGGAGTGGACCACGCTGGAATCCGTGCAGAAGGATTGCACAAAAGGCGAATGGCAACAACTGCCCAGCCGCTATTTTCGGCTCGCGAAAATCCTGGAATGAAATTCCATGACCTCGCCCATGTGGGCAAGGAAGTACGAGAGGCTGTGGTCGCCGGAATAAGAGTGATATTCGTGCTGCACGCCTTCCCCTTGCAATTGCTGATGCAAAGCGGCAGCGCCGTCTTCGAATTCGAAGTCGTCCTGTTGTCCGCAGTTGAAATAGATGGCCAGATTGCGCAGGGCCGGCGCATTTTTCCGGGCGAGCACGAAAACACTGTTCTGCTGCCAGTGCGGAACGTCGATGGGTTGACCGAAGGCCGGTCCCATGATCCGGCCGAGGGGAGCGCCGGAACCCCCCGCGGATGAAAGTTCTTTCGGGGTTTGCGTAATCAGCGCCGGGCTTTGGGCGCTTACCGCGGAAAACAATTCCGGATGAGCGAAAGCGAAACGCAACGCCCCATAGCCTCCCATGGAAACGCCGGTAATGGCTCTGCCGTTGCGTCCCGGGCGCACGCGATACTTGTTCTCAATTGCAGGAATGAATTCCTGCAGAAAGAAGTCGCTATAGCGAAGCTTATTGCCTGGCGAATTAATGTAGAACGTGCGCTTGCCTTCGGGCGCCACCACCAGAAAATCGACGATCCTTCCCTGCCGCCGCAGGTCTTCAATTACGCTCCATCCGCCGGTGCTGAAAAGGGTCTGCTCGTTTTGGCCCAGACCATGCAGGAAATAGAGAACGGGATAACGCCGCAGCGGCGAACTCTTGACCGCATAGTCCGGGGGCAGTTGAACGCAGTAGTGAACCGGCTGTTGAAGAATGCGGCTGTTGATGACGTTGCACTCGGTGCGGCTCTGCGCGTGAGTTACGTAGGGGAGAACGATGAAGAGTAAGGCGGCAAAGACAGGAAATCGATGTTGGGAGACTTTCATTTCTGGCCGGAGTTTCGAAATAAAGAATCAGAGGTCAAAAGCTTTGAACCGCAAAGGCCGCAAAGCAGAACATCACACCGAAAGTGTCCTTGAAACTTCAAATCACGCTTACTCGTAACGCAATGCCTGCACTGGATCGAGGCGAGCTGCACGCGACGCCGGATACAAGCCTGAAACCAGACTGACCACGAACGCGAAAATGATGGCGGCTCCCACCAGCCACCAGGGCACCGCCCAAAAACTTTCAGGAGGAAGCGACTGTCGCTTCAGATAGATATTGGTTCCCAGGTTGATGATATGGCCGATAGTCCAGCCCAGGGCCACACCCACGAACCCGCCTAACAGGCCCATGGCTCCAGCCTCCGCGAAGAACAGCTTTTTCACATCGCCGTCGCTGGCGCCGATGGCTTTCATGATTCCGATTTCGCGCCGACGCTCCAGAATGGCCATCACCAGCGTGTTCACAATGCCGATCGAAGCGACAGCCAGCGCCAGGCTGCCAAAGATTCCCAGGAACAGATCGAGCACCGCAAAGAACTGGCGCAGGCTGCGGGTAGCATCCAGAATTGAAAATGTGTTGAAGCCCAACTTCTTGATGGCCTGTTCGACTGCTTCGACCTGCTTGGGATTTTTCACGCGCACGCTGAGGGTGGTGTAGCTCGGCTGCTTGTTGAAACCGCGCATGCTGTCGCGCACATCCGAGGGTTGCATGACGCGAAGGTCCTGGGCCAATTTCAGAGGCAAAAACACTCGCGCCCGGGCGGCCCCGCGCATGCTGTCCGGGTCGAGATCCGAGATGCCGACAATTTTCAACTTCTGCTCGCGCGAAATGACCGAATAGGCCGAGTCAGATTCGGATGACGCCGCCTCGCTCGATGCGCCGGGCTTTGCAGCATCGCTCGCTGAAGGCGCCGCCGAAACACGCTGCGCATAGCGCATGGTGAGCTCCCGTCCCAAAAGCGGCTCCGCCAGGTCATTTACCGGGACCTCGTCTTCCTGGCCTGGAGGGACGGTCTTTCCCAGCAACTCCATGGCAAATGATTTTTGCAAAATTACTTCGGGAGCCGTCTCAGAGGAGAAAAAACTGCCCGGGATTCCGCTGAAAGCATCGTTCGAGCGGGAAGAGTCGGGAATGCCGGAGACCATCGTGAGGTGAGGTTTATCTTGGTAGCTGAGTTCGGTGATAAATCGGATATCGGGATAGGCCTCGAGCACGTCGGGCAGCCGCTCGATCTCCTGCCGGGCAGGTTCGTCCAGAGTTCGGCTCTCGGCGGCCGAGGCGGTGCTTCTTTCGTCGTCCCGACTGAAGCCGCGCATCTCGCGACGCGAAGTTACCACCACGGTATCGAAGAGGCCTGACTTCGCCAGGTGTCGCGTGGCCAGCTTTTGCAAACCGATTCCAAGTGAAAGCATGGCCACCAGCGAGGCTACTCCGACAGAGATGCCGATCGTAGTCAGCGAATTTCGCAACGACGACTCGCGCAGGTTACGCAGCGCCAGCTCGGAAAGATCGTAAGTCTTCATCGGTAAATCCGGGTTTCACAGTTGTGTCTAATGCTTAGTGCTCGAACAGACCCGACCAAGCGGAGCTTGGACGGTGCCCCCTCGCGATCATTCTCGCTATTGCTTTTCATCATTCGAGTGATCGTCCACCAATTTGCCATCCGCCAGAAAGACCAGGCGCTGAGCGTAGCGTTCGGCCAGGGCACGCTCATGAGTGACCATCACGATGGTCATCCCCAAAGTCTGGTTGAACTCCCGGATGAAATTCATGATCTCGGTTCCGGTCCGGCTGTCGAGATTTCCCGTAGGCTCATCCGCGAGCAGAAGCCGGGGTTTGTTGATCAAGGCCCGCGCCAGCGCTGCGCGCTGTTGTTCGCCGCCTGAAAGCTCGCTGGGCCGGTGAGTCATGCGAGTGCCCAGCCCGACACGTTCCAGTGCCTGCCGGGTAAGAGACGCGCGCTCGCCGCGGTCCACTTCCGCAAATCGCAGTGGAAGGTCAACGTTCTCCGCCAGCGTCATGCGCGAAACCAGATTAAAGGATTGAAAGACCATTCCGACGGTGCGCAGGCGATGCCTGGCTAGTTCTTCGCGGGAGAGTTGGGCCAGATCATGGTTCTCAACGATCACCGCTCCCGAAGTCGGCCGGTCAAGGCCGGCGATCAGATTCAGCAGTGAGGATTTTCCAGAACCCGAACTGCCCAGCAGCGCAACAAACTCTCCCGTCTTTATCTGGAGCGAAACGCCGTCCACTGCGCGTATCAGAGTTTCTCCCATCTGATAGTGGCGGCACACATCGACGATGCGGATCTCGGATGTGCCATTCGGATTGAGCGAATCTGCGGCGACGTTCATTTATTTGCAGCGCGTTCCTTCGGGTCCTTTGCGGTGAAAGCTCTTGAATGTTAACAGCTGCCCGAAACACCAGGTCCTTTACGTGCGCTCGCTGCGCTGCGCTCCGGTCGGGATGACATCGTTGATCATTAACGCACTTCGCCTCTCATCAGTCGCAAAGCATCGGCGGAACTTACGTCGCGGTCGCCATTTTTTGCAGGGATGCTAACTTCGGCGGGCACCGCCGCATCGCCCTCGCCCGGAGCCAGGAACAGATTATTTTGCAATCCCTGCTGCTTGGTGTAGAGATCGAAATAGCGGCCCTGCAACGCGTACAGCTCTTCGTGCGTGCCGCGCTCCACAATCTGGCCTTGCTCGACGACCAGAATTTGGTCGGCGCGGCGAATCGTGGAAAGGCGGTGAGCAATCACGAACGTGGTGCGGCCTTGCATGAGATAGGAGAGTCCGTGCTGGATCATCTCTTCGGATTCGGAATCCAGGCTCGATGTCGCCTCGTCGAGAATTAAGATGCGCGGCTCGGCCAGAATAGCCCGGGCAATCGAAATTCTCTGGCGCTGGCCTCCGGAGAGTTTCACTCCGCGTTCGCCGACGATGGTGTCGTATTTCTCGGGGAAGCTTTCCGCAAATTCATCCACCCGGGCAATGTGGCAGGCGCGCATGATCTCTTCCTCGCTGGCCTGGGGACGGGAGAAGCCCACGTTCTCACGAATGCTGCCGTCAAATAAAAACGATTCCTGCAGCACCACACCCAGGCGGGTGCGATACGAGTCGAGGCGCACGGTACTGAGATCGACTTCATCGACCAGCACGCGGCCCTCGGTGGGAACGTAAAAAGCGGAAATCAATCCGATGATGGTGGACTTGCCCGAGCCCGATGAACCCACCAGGGCGGTCACTGTTCCCGGCTCTGCGTGAAAACTGACGTCGTGTAAAACCGTCCGGCTGCCGTCGTAACTGAAAGTCACGTGGTCAAATTCCACTTTGCCATAAATGTCGTTCAGCGTAACCGTGCGTTTCGGATCTTGATCTTCGGGCCGCTCGTGCAGAATTTCCTGCGTACGCTCGAGGCCGGCAAGCGCTTCGGTAATTTGAGTTCCGATGTTGACGATCTGAACGATGGGCGCGACCAGAAATCCTAAAAAGAGCGTGTACGTAAAGAAACTGCCGATGGTGAGGTTGCCGGCCATGATCTGGTGCGCGCCCATGTACATGATGATCGCGCCGACAACTCCCATAAGCAGGCTGGCGGAGAGGCTCATGACCGATGTGGCGGTGAGGGTCTTCATCACGTTGTCCAGCAGTCGATGAACGCCGCCGGAAAAAACAGCCTCTTCGCGCTCTTCTGCGTGGTATCCCTTGATTACTCGCACCCCGCCTAGGGATTCGGCAAGGCGGCCCGTAACTTCAGCATTGATCTTTCCGCGCTGCCGAAAAATTGGACGAATCGTGGTGAACGCCTTGTTCAACGCCACCGCAAAACAAAACAGAAACCCGAACGCCAGCATGGTCATGGCCGGGCTGATGCGGAAGAGAACCACCATCGCAATACCCGACGTGAGCAGGCCGCCGACCAGATCGACCAGGCCCGTCCCCAGCAGGTTCCGTACTCCTTCCACATCGGTCATGATGCGAGAGACCAGTGTGCCGGTCTTGTTTGAGTCGTAAAACGAAACCGGCAGATGCGAAATGTGGGCCTGAACTTTCTGCCGTAGTTCAGCGATCAGTCGCTGCGCAGCCTTCGACAGAAGCTGGGTCAGGGCGAAGGACGTGATCCCCTGGATCGCCGTGGCCGTGAGGACAACCAGCACCAGACGCTTCAGTAGTTCAACGTGATGTTTCGCGATGACGCTATCGATCAGGAATTTGGTGGAGTAGGGAAGCACCAGCCCCGAAACCCGGTTGATAACCATCAGGACAAAACCCAGCGCCAGAAGCCTGCGGCGCGGGCGCATCAATTCCCAGACGGCGGGAAGAACGGTCCGGAGCCGCTGGGTTGTCATCGCGGGTTTCGGCTTGGGGGCGGGAGACGAGCTCACTGCTGTGTTTAGACTTTGCGGAGGGGCGGAAGGGTTCATTTTTGCGGGGCCGCCGGCGGATCAGAATGAGGGAGATCCGGGAAAGAAAAAAACGCGGCCTGAAGCCGCGCTTTTAATGGCATCGAATCGAAGATTGTCGGGCTACTCTTCCAGGTGTGAATCCCCCGGAAGGGCCATCTGGGCGGCCGCTGCTGCGAAGTCTTCTTCCGAGAGTTCAAAGGAATCAGATCCGGTTGCCGGTTTCTCCAACTTTCGCTGGACTTTGCGCTCCGCCTTTTCCTTCTGCTTTTCTTGCCGCGAGCGCTCTTTCTGACGCTTGGTGAAGCTGGAACGGCCTCGACCAGACATACACACCTCCAAGAGACATTTTTTTGGCAAATCGGTGTTTGTAAAATCCTTGTAATGCGCTACCGGCTGTTATCGGCTACCAGCGCGGCTCGCGAGGCTGGCGCGCGTGGCCCTGATAGTCGTCACGCCCACCGCCGCCGCTCGACCTTCCGCCGCCTCCGGAACGTCCACCACCACCACCACCGCCACCACCCGGACGCCCACCACCACCGCCCGGACGTCCGCCGCCCCGGGGCGGACCTCCGCGATCTGTCTTAGGACGGGCTTCGTTAATGTTCAGAGCGCGGCCACCCAGCTCTTTGCCGTTAAGCGCGGCGATGGCCTTCTCCGCTTCCGCGGAATCGGTCATTTCGACGAACGCGAAACCGCGCGAACGGCCGGTATCGCGATCCGTAACAATACTCACTTGCTCAATCGCGCCGTGGGGTTCGAACAGAGTTCGAAGTTCTGCTTCCGTGGTGCTGTGGGGAATGTTGCCGACGAACAGCTTCTTCATGATGGTTCCTCGTGCTGCAAGCTAAGTGTAACTCAAATTTTAAGATGCAGGTTTTTCCGCGGCTCGGCGCGGTTTCTTCTCTGCCACAACCGGGCTGACCTTCAATCCCGCGGCCTGGAGCAGCTCGCGGGTACGCAAGCGGCGGCGCTCATTCTGCTTCCGTTCGCGGTGAAACCTGGCCTTGTCTCCGTTAAATTGCGACATCGCTGCGATCCTCCGAGGGCGGTCCTCAAGAATATGCAGTCCGAGTTTCTCTCGAGACTGGGTCGATCTTCACCTGTATCCCGCATGCTGTCGACTGGACCGTGGTGCAGTGCGACGATGCGGCTACAGGAGAGCTGGTGTTCTTAATCGCGAAGCTGCAGGCTGGTTTGCGATCTGTACTTCGTGGTCAAGCAACTTCTTGGTCTTAGGATTATACCTGCCGGACGCGGAAGTGAAGGAAAATACTAAAGAACGGACTGTTCTTGCGACTTTGGTGAAGGCTTGTTGCGCTTTGCGGCCAACTGCTTTTGCCGTAAAGCTCGCCCGGGTTTGGCAAAGTGCGCAAAGGCTGACGCCAGGGGCTGGTTACCGAAGTCCTCGCGGCTTCCCGAGCGATGGGCATTTTGTCCACCTAATATTGGAGTTTTCTGCTAAACTAATGGTGCGTTTGATTAGAATCGGTTGTTGAGCAGCTTCATGCATACCAGCTTGAACCGCCCTTAGTACCTCCGATCTCACAGCGTAAATCGATTGAAAAGGAAACAGTAACAAAATGGCAGAACAAGGAACAGTAAAGTGGTTTAACGACGCCAAAGGCTACGGCTTCATCAGCCGTCAGAGTGGCGAAGATGTATTTGTGCACTTCTCGGCGATTCAGGCAGGCGGCTTCCGCAGCTTGCAAGAAGGCCAGAGTGTGGAGTTCGATGTGACCAAGGGGCCAAAGGGCTGGCAAGCTGAGAACGTCCGTCCGCTGTAAGCAGAGCGGAAACTCTAGTTAGATAGCAAGATAGGAAGCGTGCCCGCAGCGTTAACCAACCTGCGGGCATGCTCTCCGACCGACCAAACGCAAGATTCCACTAGTCCTAAGCGGGGTGTGTCTGACACGCGACGAAACTAAAGCTTCATACGCCATCATCCGTCATAATATCCGGACTTACGAGTCCGGCGGAGTCGCGCTGGTGGTCAAAGGCAAGGAAAACGCGGAACTCAAAGTCAAGCATTTCGAGACCGGACAAAGCTCGGAAGATCGTCACGCCGGATGGCGGTATTTTGTAGAAAAATCAGACCTTAAAGCCGGAATGGATCCCGCCGAGGCCACCAACCTCCGCCAGATGAAACTTGAAATCAGAGAATCCGAAGCGCAGCCCGACGCCATGTCGGCCGCAAATCCTCCGCGCCAGAACTAAGAAATCCCACAATTCATGTAGGCCCGGACGCCCTCGTCCGGGTGGACGAGCTAAGCTCGTCAGGGTTTGGTGTTCGGACTCTCAACCCTCTGCCGAGCTGCGCTCGGCTGGGCGGACGTGGCTAGTGGCGGCGCTCGGTTTCTTTCATGATGACGGCGAAGCTGCGCCCTCCGAAACTGAAGCCCTGCGAAATCGTTCCCCGGACTGCGACCTTTGCACCGTTGCCAGGGACGCCATATCTCTGGCTGAAAACCCAAATCTCGCCGGTGCCGTCTTCTATTTGATAAACGCCCGAGCCGAGGGCTCCGAACGCATTGCTTACCCGGCCACCGATGGCCACTTCGCGGCCGGCGTAGCGCCCAGGATCACGAATAATTCTTCCAATGTCAGTGCGGGTAGGGCAGGCCGCCAGGATCAGGGTCCCCACCATGAGCAGCAGGACGAGAGAGAACCGGTTCATGAATTTCAGCAAGTAAACCTCCGAACTGCAGAATTTCAAAATCTCGAACGTCAGCCGAAATTCGAGCTGGCTGATTCTAGTCCCTCCACATCAGCCCTTCAATCGAACCCGGTTATCCAATGCCCACGGGTGAAGGCTGAACAGTTTGATGCAGATCGAAATTTTAATGATGGCCGCACCCTCGCGAGTTAGTCGACTGAATCGCGGCCGAAACCTTTAAGGTTGGATTAATATTTAGCGGGCTAGCCATCCGAGAGCAAGTCGGGAAGAGAGCGATGCAGGAAATGCCTCAGCAGTATATTCAACGGATTCCAGGCAGCTCTCCCCACGTGGTCCGCTACGCCAACGTCACACCCCCCAGTGCATCTCAGGGCGCGGTCTTTTGCAACTGCTGTGCCCGGTTCAATCCTCGTTGCGCTTCCGCGCTCTTTGGTTGCAGAAGAAGTGCGGCTTCAAACTGATCCTCTGCGTTCTTCGGATCTTTAAGCGAGAGATAGACCTGGCCCAGCAAGAGACGGGCGGGGAACTGTTCCGGCACAAGTTTGAGGCTGCTTTCGAGCGCGTCGCGGGCGCCGGCGAAGTCCCCGAATTTCTGGCGGGCCTGCCCTTCGTACAATGCAGCGATCGCGTCTTCCGGGCGGACCTCTCTCGCCTGTCTCAGATGTTCGGCGGCTCTCGCGTATTCTCCCGCCTGCATTTCCATGTCTCCTAGTTGCCGCAGCGCGATGGGAGATTTGGGATCGGCTTTTAGTACCCCTTCGAGCGCTTGCCGCGCCTCGTCGAGTCGATTGTCGTCCGACGCGATCATCGCAGCGTGCAAGAGGTTCTGTTCTTCAATCTTGTCCTTGGGGTCGGGCAAGGCAGCATTGTTGGCGGCCGCTCCTGCACTCGCCGAGCCCTGGTATCCAAGGGCTTTGAGAGCATTCGCATTTTCGGCGGCCGCAGTTCCCTCGGTGGGCGAAGCAGCCGGAGGAGCGCTGGGCTTGAGTTTGGCCAGCATTTCCCGGAATCTCTGCACCGCGGAATCCGACGGCTGGTAGTGGTTTGCTAACTCCGCCGGGTCCGCATGCAGGTCGTACAACTCCGGGCGGGGAGCCTCGATGAATTTGAAGCCGCCACCGCGAACCGACCGCAACGGGGCCCAGCCGAAGCGAAGCGGGTAGTCGGTCTCCCCGAAGGCGATGCGGTCCTTCTCTTCTGTGCCCTTTCCTTTTTCCTCATCGAAGTAAGGCTCGAGCGATGCTCCGTCGATGGGTTCAGGCGGCGGGATTCGCAGCCAGCCGGTTATTGTCGGCAGGATGTCCGTTGTTCGAACCTGGGCCTTGACCACAACGCTCGCATGGCCCTGAGCCGGCGCCTTCATGATCAGGGGAACGTGGGTCGTGGAGTCGTAGAGGAAAATTCCGTGAGTGTTCTCGTGATGTTCTCCCAGACCTTCGCCGTGGTCTCCCGCTACAACGATGAGCGCATTGTCGTAGAGTCCCTTTTTTTTCAGATAGCCGATAAATTCGCCCAGAGCCGAATCGGCATAGGCGATTTCGCCGTCGTACAGGCGATCTTTGTAGATTTGCGAGTAGGGCGGAGGCGGTTCGTAAGGATCGTGCGGGTCGTATAAATGGATCCAGACGAAATGCGAACCGGCGGAATGGGCGTTCATCCAGCCTTCCGCATGCTGAACCACATCCATGCCGCGGCGTTCCACTCGCCCCCAGCGCGACTTCGTCTGGGGGTGCGCGGGAAAGTTGTCGTAGAAATCGAATCCGCGATCCAGCCCAGGCGCCAGGGTCTGGCTGTCAAGAATGACGGCGCCGATGAAGGCGGCGGTGCGATATCCGTTTCGCTTCAGCAACTCGGCAAGCGTGAGATGAGCAGGCGACAGGGGGATTGCGAAATCGGTCACGCCATGCGAGCTTGGCAGCAGGCCGGTCAGGATACTGATGTGCGAACTGTTGGTGATCGGGCTGGGGGTGAATACCTGGGTGAAGCGAATGCCGTCTTTCGCAAGCCCGTCGAGCGCGGGCGTCTCAATCGCCTCGTA
Organism: Terriglobia bacterium; assembly: GCA_963814725.1. GTDB lineage: Bacteria > Acidobacteriota > Terriglobia > Terriglobales > Acidobacteriaceae > JAIQFF01. The sequence continues at coordinate 68,760 of CAWFDY010000004.1, read as the reverse complement.
ACCGTAACAGTGAACGTGGTCGGCCCGCAGGGTGTCGATGGTGATCAGATAGACGTCGGGGGGCACCGTGTTCTTGTGCGATGCCGCTGTGCCCGATGAAGCCGGCTGCTGAGCCGCAACACTCAGAATCGCCAGGCAGGACACGACGAAGACGCGGGCGGCTTTCATGACACGCCAAACATGAAAAGCCAGACTAGCATAAGTCATCCGGTGAAATCCGTGCGAGCCGGCAGTTGGGTGGATGACAAGAAAAGGCCGCGCCATGAGAGAGGCGCGGCCTGAATAACGACGCTAGCCGATCGGTTAGAAACGGACGCGGAAACCGAATTCCATTTGCCGCGGCTGGTTTGCCTGCCCAGGAAGAACGCCCCAGTCCGCCGGATCATTAATCTCGAGGAACGGATCGCCTAACTGAACATGGTTGAAAACGTTGGTAAAGACGGTGGAGAACTCGGCACTGACCCTCTCAGTAACATTTACCGCCTTGCTTACGCTGAAGTCCACGTTCCAGTAGGGCAAGCCTCGGAGCGTTCCCGCACCGCCGGTGCGGCCCGTGTCCAGGCCCAAAATCGGATCGCGGAAAAGATTGTAAGCCGCTTCCGGATCGGAAAACATGTTCGCGCCGAAGCCGTTGGTGCCGACTCCATTGCTGCCAGGGATATTGTTGTGACGCTGGCTGCCCTGGGTGTATTTACCGATCGCAACTGCATTTTCCCCAGGACCGAAGCCGGTGCCGTTAAAGAAGTTGCTGGCATCGCCCTCGCCGTATGACTGTCCCTGCGTAGTGGTGTTGATCTGGATCGGAACGCCGCTGCCCAGAGTGAAGATTGGTGCGAAGGTCCAACCGCCGAGGACGTGTCCTACAAAGCCCTTCTGTCCCCTGAAGTATGTCGGCTGGTACACGAAGAACATGTTGTAGACGAACTTGCGGTCCCACGACTGAACTCCGTAAGTCCGGTTGAGGTCAAAGCTATCCGCCGGTGTGTATTCACTGGTTGCCTGGACCGTGGCTCCGGTTCCCAATGCTTTACCCCAGGTGAAATTCGACTGTGCGGTCAAGCCATGCCACTCCGACATTCTGAAGGTGGCAAACAGAGCGTTGTAATTTCCATGACCGACACTGGCATTGACGCCGATGCCAGACGACAGCTGCCCTGCGGCGCCAAACGCACCGGCTAAAGGAGTGTTCATCATGCTGCGGGCGAAATTGAAGCCGCCGTTGTCCAGATCGCTATACATGGACCACACCGAATGGCTGGTGAGGTTGTCGAGCTCGTTGGTGGCGACAGCTTGTGTGCAGCTGGAGAAGCCAGCGCAATACGCCGGGTTCATAGCCGCTTCAAAGAAGGGCTGCGGCTTGATGTTCGCCGGCACTCCATTCGCTCCGCATCCAGCCGCCGGACCCGTGCAACCCAGCGATTGCTGGATGCCCGCGTAGCCCTGCGCGAACGATTGTCCGCCCAGAGTCATCATGTAAGGCACTGAATTGATGTTGATAGGCTGATATTCGTCATGCATGATGCGGCCGATGTAGCCCACTTCAAACATTGTCTTGCGGGACAGCTGCCGCTGGATGGTGAAATCGAATGTGTCGCTGTGGTTGGGACGGAACTTCGGATCGAGAACTTCGCCGGCGCCGGCGCCCACAGCATTGATGCCTGGGTAGTCCGGTTGGGGCAGGGTCGGGCTTGGAGCCGGGATGGGAGCAGCCAGGCCGTCAGCACCCACGCGAAACGCGGTTTGCGGATTCGAACCCGCACCGCCGCAGGTGCCCGTACTCGTAGGCTGCACGCACTGAACCGGTTGGATCAGTCCGGTGCCCAGCAGGGGTACCAGCACCAGATCAACGCCGTTCAGCCGTCCGTACACGCGGCTGTAGCCGCCGCGAATTACGGTGCTGTCATGGCCCAGGATCTTGCCAAACATTGAATCGCTCTCGAAGTGTGGATTCCAGGCTGCCGCGATGCGCGGGCTGAAACCGCCGTAGAAAGGATCGTAGGGATATTTGCGGCCTTTGCCAACGTTTCCTACCAGGGCGAAACCTACGGCAGGATTGAACACCTGGCCTTGCCGCGCAGCGATCTCGCGCTGGTGCAGATAGGACTCGGTATCGATCGGCTGGTTCGACTGGTCAACCAGGAGTACCTGCTTCCCGTTCTTCTCGACCGGCGGCATCTCTAACGTCCAGCCCATGCCGTAGGTGAGAGTGAAGGATGGCTTCATGTGCCAGCTGTCGCTGAAATACAGGTTGTAGTAAGGAATCGTGCTTTGGTCGAACGCCGGGGTAAGAGGAGGATTCAATGCCAGGTTCGATCCTTCGCGGGTGTAAGCAATCTGCGCGATGGACACGATGCCCAGGACCGCGGCGTATTCCCGGCCAAAGACGGTTGCTGAAGGTGCTTCAGCGGGCACATACGGCCCGATTCCGCCAATACCGGCTCCGTTGCTGTTGGTGCCCAGCTGGTACACCGACTGGTAGTTAATTCCGCCACCATTGTCCGTTCTCTGGTGATAGTTGTAATTGCGCTGGTAGGTGCCGCCTAACTGGAACAGGTGGTTGCCTTTCAGCACGCTCAAATCGTCGCGAATCATGTGGTCCTGGCCATCCCAGAAACGCGTACGGGTGTCCTGCGTGTTCACGTTGTAAGGGCTAAGCGAGCGCCCGTTGGTGCGGGAAACTTCGCCGAGCGGCTCCAGAGCACCACCCAAGCCGGGGAGTTGCGGTGGGTCTCCCGCCGAACCCCATTGCCAGAAGTTGCGCAGAAAGCTGTAGTGGATGTCGTTGGTGACGTTGGAAGAAATGTTGGTGGTGAGGCCGGCTGCCAGGAACCAGGGAACCTGAGGACGGCTGGTCAGGGAAACGGGAGTACCGCTGCTGATGTCGTATTGACTATCGGTGGTACGAACCAGTTTGTAGTACCGGTAGCTGCTCATGAAGTGCCATTTGTCGCCAAAATCATGATCCAGCCGGGCCACGCCGAAGTTGTCGCTTTGTGGAACTCCCAGATTGCCCTTGAAACCTTGAATATTTGCGTCGCAACGGCTCAACGGGCAATTGGCGTCGTTGGGAAGCGGCATGCTGCCCCACATTTGGGCTACGAGGGGATTGATTCCCAATCCTCGGGGATCGCAACCCGGCGAACCGCCCGCACCGCAAACGGTGGACGGGTACGTAACCCCGTTGAACGTAACCGGAGTTGGATTCAGGTTGTAGGTCGTGGCTCCGTAAGTCAGCAACCCAAGGCGCATGGAAGCCGACGGATCGAGCACTTCGACCGTTTCCGAATTTGGCCAGCGGAATCCTTGATAGTTGGCAAAGAAATACGTTTTGCCTCCCAATAAGCTGGGAAGGATGGGTCCGCCGATGGCGCCGCCGAACCGGTTGTAGTGAAAGCTGGGGATGGCAGTTCCAGTGTTGTTATTGTCCCAGGTGTTGGCGTTCAGCTTGTTGTCCAGATAGTACTCATAAGCCGTGCCATGCCAGGCGTTGGTGCCGCGCTTGGTCACCATCGAAATCTGCGAGCCAGCGGAACTGTTGAAGTCCGCCGTCTGGTTGTTCGTGCCAACCTTGAACTCCTCGATACTGTCTGCCGGAGTCGGCATGACGCCGGTCGGGCCGCCGCTGCCGGCTGCGCCTCCAGTCACTCCGTATGCCACCAGTCCGCCCGTGGAATCTCCGGCGAAGCTGTTGGTGTAGATGTTCATGCTGCCGTCCATGTCATTGGTGTTCTGCCCGCCGTCGAGCTGGAAGGCATTCTGGTCATACACCGCACCAGCCACGCTGCCGTCCGGAGCCGTGCCAGGTTGCAGAGTGGCGAACGAGCTGACGTCGCGGCCTAGGCTCGGCAGGGCTTCCAGAGAGACGCCGGTAATGGTGTCGCCCACCGTGGCGTTCGAGGTCTGCAGCTGGATGTTAGAGGATTGAACTTCGATTACTTCTGTGGTCGAGCCCACGGGCAACGTAAAATTGATCGAGCCCGATTTTCCGACTTCCACCGTCTGGCCTGAGAGTTTCGCCGCACTAAAGCCAGCCTTCGAGACCGAGATGTCGTACTTTCCAGGCGCCAGGTTACTGAGAATGTACCGCCCGCTGTCGTTGGTTTGAGTACTCCGGGATTCTCCGGTCGTGACGTCGGTCACCGTGACCATTGCGTCTACGACTACGGCGCCAGAGGGGTCGGTTATCAGCCCAAAAATGTTACCGGTTGAGGCCGATTGCGCCCACACGACGCCGGTACCAATGCCGAACAGCAGCGTCACGCAAATTGCGACCCTGAGCAGGACGTTCGGCAGACGAACAGATCGGTTGAATGACATCTCACTACCTCCTGGTAAGCCTTTTTGAAATGCTTACTGCGGTGCAGCTGAATCTTTGAAATGACTTAAAACCCTTGGGATTGAGACCGGGAAAACTAATGCTCTCGCGTCAAAGCCACCAGGTGACGCGCACAAGCCGGTGGTTCCTGCTTATTGCAACTGACATTCCATGACATACAGAGTCTTTCCTAGTTGTTTTTCATGGTGTTAAGACGGTCTAATCTGAAATCCATGCAGAAAAGTGGAGATATTAACCTTTAATCTATGGAATACGGTATAAATCTGCCGACAATTCGGAGGGTTCAGGGACGAAAGCCATGGTAGCTCGGCACTTACCGGATCCTCCTTTCCTGCAGTCTTTAGTTCTGGAGTGATCGCTCTGGATTGATCGCGAAAGCGATTTTGGCTGCAGTCGACGGCCAGGGCCGAGACTCGGCCAGCGCGGCCAACTGACCTTCCTGCTGAGTTGAACGGGTCCCCCGGGGACAGCTTCATGCATCTACGCTAGAATCGCCTGCCATGAAAAAGTGCTTCGGAAATTTTGCCATCATTCTTCTCAGCGGGCTCCTGTGGGCTCAGGAGTCGGTCAAGTTAGATCCTCTGCCCGCTCCGCTTTCCAACAATGCGGTGGCCATGGTGAAGAGCCGGGGATCCCTGGTGCTCTTTTCGCTGATGGGCATGGGGGCGAAAAAGACGTGGGATGCAACTTCCAACGCCGCCTACTCGCTTGATCCCGAAACCGGGAAATGGCAGGAGGCTCATTCCGTTCCCGGAACCGTGGGACGCTTCGCCGCCTCGGCCGTGGGAGCCCGGGAGCATGTTTTCCTTTTGGGCGGCTACGTTGTGGATGGCCAGGGTCAGGAGACGACCCTGCCCGACGTAAATGTGTACGAGCCGCTCACCGACCGCTGGTTGCGGGGCGAAGACACTCCGGTCGCGGTGGACGATTCGGTCGCGGGGGTCTATCGCGACCGGTATATCTATCTGGTGAGCGGGTGGTCCAAGACTAACGCCGTCAAGGATGTGCAGGTGTATGACGCAGAGAAGAACACTTGGACGCAAGCCACGCCAGTCCCCGGGACGCCTGTTTTTGGCCATGCCGGCGCCGTGGTGGGCGACACTATCGTTTATATCGACGGGGCTCACCCGAATTCGCCGGGTGGCCAGCCCAAGTACATTGCCTCCGACGAATGCTGGATAGGCAAGATTGACCACCACCATCCTGAAACCATCAAGTGGACCCGGCTTCCCAACCATCCTGGAACCGCTCGCTTTCGAATCGCGGCGGGTGGGTCGGTAAAAGACCAGAAGATTTACTTTGCCGGGGGAACTGACAATCCGTACAACTATGACGGGGTTGGATATAACGGCGTCCCTTCCGAACCCTCCCCGGTGGTTTTTGACTTCAACCTGCGCACCGGGAAGTGGGAAACCATCAGCGAGAAAACTCCCCATCCAACCATGGATCATCGTGGCCTGCTGATCGTGTCGGGAGGGCTGGTAGTCGTCGGAGGGATGGAGAAGGGGCAACAGGTGACTTCACGAGTGACTGTCCTGTCGAAATCCCCGGCGGCGAAATAGGAGCTTTTGACCGCAAAGTGCGCGACGGTTCCGCAGTGTTCGCAAAGTGACCCGTGGATCAGGTTCCCGTTGACAGCGGCGGTGGCGGCGAGTAGTTTTTGAATTTAGGACGACTACCTTTAATGAAACGCTGGCAGCTGTGGCTCCTCATTTTCGAGCTGGCATTGTTTGCCGTCATTCTGGTTCTGCCCCAGGTGGCGCTGCCCGATTTTACGTTTCACGATGGCACCGCGCCGGTGGCGGCTCACGCTCGAGTTTGCGGGCCCGTACCGGGGTCTCCGATTGCGGTCGCGCCACAGACCCTGCATTTGAATTCAATCACTCAGATGGGTGCCGAGGTTCCGGATGCGACTGCGCCTCCCGCGGTTCAATCCCGGCTTTCAAGGTTCTGCGTTCTAATCTGCTAGCTCGAATCAGTCCTGCGACTTAATTCACCCGAAAATCACTTTGGTTTGATCTTGCTCCGTGTACGGGGCGTGCCCGTTACGGTTTACGGGTCCACGGAGCTTCGGGGGAATGGCGGCACCGGCTTATCGCCGGGCCTCGCAGAAGTCCTGGTTCATTCTCCGGCGCCGCCAGCTCCGAACATAACATCAGCTTTACAAGCCAGCCACTCCGCCTGTGCGACGGCCGGGTGACCTCTCCGCCGGATCTAGTTCCCCCGCGCCAGTACAAGAGTGATGTCGTCGGGCTGTTCGTTGGCTCCGATCCAGTCGTCTACGGCGGCGGTTACGATTTCGCTGATGCGGGCCAGCGGCTGGTCGCGATGCTCCCACACCAGATCAATCAGGCGCTGTTCGCCGAATTCACCGAAATCATTCTCCGGTTCGGTTACGCCGTCGCTATAGGCGACGAAGAGTTCTCCCCGCCGCAGCGCGGCCGACGCTTCCTCATAGCTTCTGTTGTCGAACAGGCCTACGACCGTACCTCCCTGTTCGAGCCGGCGCACCGATCCATCTTCCCCCAGGATGATGGGCGGCAGATGACCGCCGTTGCTGTAGGTGAGCTTGCGCTCGTGGCCGTCGTACATGCCCAGAAACATGGTGGCGTATTTCTCCGCTGGAGTACTTCGGAACAACTGATGGTTGAGAAGAGAGAGCATGGCGCCCGCTGAGACGCCGCCGTTTGAGCCCGAAGCGAGCAGCAGAGTCGAACCGTCCGCGCCGGCCCCTACCGGCTGTACCAGGCTGGGGTCCCTTTCCAGGCTGTAGGCACGAACGGCGGAATGGATGGTGGCCATCAAAAGCGCCGCCGAAATACCTTTTCCGCTGACGTCACCCACCGCCAGGATCACGCGGTAGGGATCGAGAGTCAGGAAGTCGTAGTAGTCTCCGCTCACCGTGCGTGCCGGGCGGCAGAAGCCGTACACCTCGAGCGAAGCCAGCTGGGAAATGTGCTGCGGAAATAGCTGGGCCTGCACTTCCTGGGCGATGGTCAATTCATTTTGCAGCCGCTGCTTTTCTTTTTGTTCTTCGATCAGGTTTTCGATCGACGCGGTCATGGAGTTGAATGAATTGGCCAGGGTTGCGAGCTGATCGTGCGACTGCACGGAAATGCGGTGGCTGAAGTCTCCGCGGTTGATGTGTTCGGTGGCATCGTAGAGTTGGGCCACGGCGCCGGTGACGGTGCGGGTGAGACGGGTGCCGACGAATAAGGCCAGCAGCTCGATGATGGCAAAAAATACGGCGGAGAAAAATAACATGTATTCGACGCCTGTGGCGAAGTCGCCCAAGGCCGCAAACAGGCGAGCATAGAGGACCGATGGCCGAGTCTGGACGCGCAGCAGAGCGCCCGTTTTTTTCTGTTCTCCACTGGCCCAGTCCACCACGGGAAGAGGCGTCCCGAAGGTGATCTCATGATCAAGGCTGTTGCCTGGCTTGGGCAATTGGCCGGCGGTGAAGGCGGGACGAAGCTCTTCTTCTCCGCGATCACTCCTCAATCCGTTCTTTCCCGGAAGAAGCGTGATGTCTTGTTTTCCCGGCCTTTCGGTTTCCGGTGTCTGGTGCCTGCCAGAGGATGGACCGGCCGCCTGCGATGGTGTCGCCTTCGAATCGAAGGCGAGAGCGTACAGCGTGATCTCGCCCAGATCTTTCGCAACTTTCTCCAGCAGTTTTCGATCGAGCGGCTCGCTCGAGACCACAGACAATTTTTGCGGACCCGTGCCGATTTCTGTGGCCGCCCTCAAATACAACTCATCCTGATCGCGGACAATCGCGCTGAACCCTGTGGTCAGGAAAGGCGGAAGCGCGAACGGAGTTTTGCCGGGAGTGGCGGCATCGCACAAGTCCAATGACTCCCCGCCTTTCCACGCGCAGATCCTTCGCGATACCCAGGCCGGTTCATTCCTTCTTAGTCCTTCGAGCGATTCAGCGGTCGCCGGCTGCCGTCGGTCCAGATGGGCGCCAAGTTCATGGGCGATGGCCGCGTTTGCCGATTGCAGGCTACGCAAGCGGGAGTCAAGTTCTGAAGTGACCACGAAATTTGCGAACTGCCCGGCGAATAAGTAGAGAGTAATGAATGCCATTGCCACAAGGAGGACCACCGGGATCACGGCGATGAAAACGTAGGTCACGATCAGCCGGTTGCGCAGGCGCCAGAGCACTCTGGCTCTGAGCCAGCGGAATGCCAGAAGCCCGAGCAGAACGATGGCGAGCGAGCTGAGAATTCCTACCCAGCCGCTGAGGGCCTGACCGTAGGAAACTTTGAAGATCCCGAAGAGCCTCTGCAGAGCGAAGAGCAGCAGATCCAGCCCAAGCAGATAAACGGCTGCGCGGGCGAGTCGGGTGCGTGGCAGCATGCCTGCTGCCAACATTCGAATACGCAATGTGCGCAGGGACAAGTGCATAGGGCAAAGGGATTATAGAGCGGACGCCGCACTTCGGGCACACGAGTTCAGCCATCAAGTCTCGAGGCCTGGCGTTAGATTTCCGGATAGAAATCGAAGAACGCTTCCAGGCTCGTTTTCAGTTGCTTCTCGATCTCTTCCTTGCTGCCTTCAAGAACGTGCATGGTGACATGGGCCTCGCGCCCGTTTTTAAGCTTGAGGGTTGCGTCCCCGACCTCCGCGACTTCTTCCGAGGGCAACAGCCGCATTCCGTAAACGAGTGTCAGATTTGCCATAAGGCCTGATTCTAAGCTCAATCATGCGTTCACCACGAACCACGTGGGGGACAGCCGCCCCGGGCTGTCCAGTCAAGCGCAGCTCGACCGAGGTTCTTGCCGGCCGGAAACGCGGAGCTAACGCTCCGCCGGACCGCCGAGGGCGGTTGTCCCCCCGTGGTCCGTTGGTAGTCCTGTTAAAATCCCCTGGTGCTGAGAAACATGGTCCTGAGAAACATTTCGATTGCGATGATATCGGTCGGCCTTGGAGCGCTGACGATGGCTCAACAACCGGCGCAGCCGCAGGTCAAGGTCAACGTGCTGAACGTGTGTTCGCCTTCGGCAGCGGAGCAGCAGGAAATTGCCGCCGCTTTAGCCCGAGTGCCGAAGCAGCCTCTCTTTGGGGCCGATTTCGAAACGGATCGCGGAAGATCGAGCCTTGAAGTGGGGCCGGGATTTCTGCAGCCGGGCTCCGGCAGTCAGATGTCATCTGATCCGGGGACGGCGGACTGGGTTCGGATACGCCGCGAATTTTCCGTGCAGGCATTGTTTTCGACCGTGCAATATTCATTCAGCGTGGACCCGAAAAATATGGTCGAGACTCTGGTTTTTCGGGTGCGCGAGCCCAAGGATCTGATGCAGGTTTCGATTGAAGACAGCGCCTCAGCCGTGACTACGCCGGCCACCATGCTGACCAGCAGCACGCCGGCCAGCCGCATCAAGCTGGAGCGTTTCGGCAAGTCGTCCGTGGTGCTGGCTCGGTGTTCCGGATCGGAGGCTGGCCCGTCGCCGGATCAAAGTGCGTATGAGCCGCTGTTTCAGAACGCATCTTCGATCCTTTCCAACTACCGGGGCCTGCTCGGGGCCCGAACCACCGTGCCGGAAGAGTTGGAGCGGATCGCACGATCGCCGGAAAAGAAGTCGGAACGGTCGTTGTCGACAAAACAGCCGTCGGCGAAGAACCCGGCTACGAAAAAGCCGGCGGAGAAGAACAAATAACTCCTCTTGATTTCCCGGCTTCGGGTGTTGCCGAGCGGGCGTTGCATCCAAATTCGGATTTCGCAATCTAAGCTTGAGCGTCCCTGCAGACCGTAACTGTCAACGCAATTATGGAGAACACTCACAACGTAGTCATCATCGGCTCCGGCTGCTCCGGACACACGGCAGCGCTTTACACTGCTCGCGCCAACCTGAAGCCACTGGTCATTGAAGGGCACGAACCGGGTGGACAGCTTTCACTCACCACCCTGGTCGAGAACTTCCCTGGCTTCCCCGAAGGCATCCAGGGGCCAGAGCTGATTGAGAATATGCGCAAGCAGGCGGGCCGGTTTGGGGCGAAGTACCAGCTGGGCCACGTCGTGAGCGTGGATCTGAGCAAGCGGCCATTCGAGGTGAATTTCGGTAAAGAGGCGATTTATGCGCGCACTCTTATCGTAGCCAGCGGCGCGTCGGCACGGTGGCTGGGACTGCCTGGAGAAAAAGCGTTGATCGGACACGGAGTCTCTTCCTGTGCGACCTGCGATGGCTTTTTCTTTTCCGGGAAGGAAATCGCCGTCGTGGGCGGCGGCGATTCGGCAATGGAAGAAGCAATTTTCCTGACTCGTTTCGCCACCAAGGTGACGCTGATTCATCGCCGCGATCAGTTTCGCGCTTCGAAGATCATGATGGAGCGGGCGCGTCAGAACAAGAAAATCGAGTTCCTTACCGGCACCATTGTCGAGGACGTCCTCGATCCCGCCCTGAATGAGGTCACCGCGCTCAAACTGCGCGATACGAACACGAATACAGTCAGGGATTTTCCCACCAGCGCCATGTTTCTCGGCATCGGGCATATTCCGAATGCCCGGATGTTCGAAGGCCAGCTCGAAACCGATCAGGATGGGTATCTGGTGACTTCAAACAATGTCTTCACCAAGGTGCCCGGGGTGTACGCTTGTGGTGATGTGCAGGACCGGCGCTACCGCCAGGCGATTACCGCGGCCGGCAGTGGTTGCATGGCGGCGCTCGAGGCCGAGAAATTTCTCGAAGATCACGAGTCGTAAGCGGGATTCGGCATCCTCGAAGGTTGAATCAAAATGCGATCTCGCCGGCCGATCGTTTAGAGGTGAATTCAATGGCGCCATCCGCTACCTGCTCCCACCTGAAAGAAATTCGACACGTGAAACCCAGCGGCCAGGGCTGTAAGGAGTGTCTCGAGATGGGAGATACGTGGGTCCATCTTCGGGAGTGCCTGATCTGCGGCCATGTGGGATGTTGCGACTCTTCCAAAAACAAACATGCCACCAAACACTTTCATCAGACCAAGCACCCCATTATTCAATCCTTCGAACCAGGAGAAGACTGGCGATGGTGCTATGTGGATGAAGTGTTTCTGACCTGACGCCGCGCTTTGCCCGGGGCCCGTTACCCGGCGAGGTTACCTAGGTCATCTTTTCCCAGACGTTGATGCGGAATAAGCTGCATAAGACTTCGACACCTTATGAGCCGCCTCCACGCCATACTCTCGCTCGCTATATTCGGAATCTTATTTGGAATCCCAGGCCTTTCTACAGTTTCCATGGCTCAGCAGGCGCCTGTGCCGCAGGGGGCGAACGATGCCCGAAAGATCGTCAGCCGCGTTACGCCGCAATATCCGCAAATGGCCCGTACCATGAATTTAGCCGGCAATGTGAAGGCGGAGGCCGTGGTTGAACCGAACGGCGCCGTCAAGTCGGTTGAAGTCAAGGGTGGGCACCCTTTGCTGGTGCGGGCGGCCCAGGACGCGATCTACAAGTGGAGATGGGTGCCGGCCGCGCATGAGACCCGTGAGCCCATCGAGGTCAAATTCGAACCGCGCTAGACGCCGAATACTACGCACCACGCTTGCGTCGTTACCACTTACCACATTGCCGACGCTGCCACGTACCACGTAGAGGCGGACGCCTCGTCCGCCCGGCCGAGCTCAGTTCGGCCTCGGGCTAAATCCCAAAACAAACATGACGAACTTCGCTCGTCCACCCGGACGAGGCGTCCGGGTCTACGTGGCCGTCTTAGGAACTTCGCGTCCTCGCACGAACAACCCCAGATTTACCACCGGTGTGATACAAGATTTCTGTGATCTTCATGCGCTGGCGGGAGGGCTGCCATCCCGGGTTCAGCCCGGAGGGAATCCGGTGCTGAGAGCGCTTTTTATTTCCCTTTCCGACAATCGCTGGTTGCGCGCGATGGCGGAACGCTCGTCCATCGGACGGCGTCTTTCGAACCGGTTCGTGGCCGGCAATCAGGTGGATGACGCTCTCCGCGTCACTCAGACCGTCAACCAATCCGGCCTTAGCGTTTCACTCGACAATCTGGGGGAAAATGTCCACAACGCCGAGGAGGCCCGTGCCAGCGCGCGCCTTTATCACCAGTTGCTGGACGAAATCGCCCGCCTCCGGATGAATGCCAACATCAGCCTGAAACTCACTCACATGGGCCTCGATGTGGACGAAGCGCTGGCCCGCGAATTGGTCACCGGCCTGGTGGCGAAAGCGGCAGCCATGGAACCGCGCAATTTTGTTCGCGTCGACATGGAGGGTTCTCCGTACACGCAGCGCACGCTCGACCTGGTTTATGAACTGCACCGCGTTCCGGGATATGCCGGGGTGGTAGGCGCCGTGATCCAGTCCTACATGAGGCGGGCCGAAGCGGACATCGAGGGGCTGCTGAATCAGCGCATACGCATCCGCCTGTGCAAGGGTGCTTACAAAGAGCCGGAAGAAATTGCGTTCCAGAAGAAGTCAGAGGTGGACGGGAATTATGTCCGGCTGATGAAGATTTTGATGAAGAGTGGCGTATATCACGGCCTGGCCACCCACGATGAGCGGATTATCAATCAGGCGAAGGCATTTGCCGCACAGGAAAAAATCTCTCGCGACGCTTTTGAATTTCAGATGCTCTACGGCATCCGCCGCGACCTGCAGCGGCGCCTTGGCCGCGAAGGCTGGGGCATGCGGGTCTATATTCCGTTCGGAACGGAGTGGTATCCATATTTCATGCGGCGACTGGCCGAGCGCCCGGCCAATGTGTTTTTCATCGCCCGGAATCTGCTGCGCCGCTGAGGAATCACAAGACTCTGCACAGACTTATGTTGTGTGACTCTTGATGTCGGCCCTCGTCCAGGCTCAGGCTGGGCGGGGATTCCACGACCATTTATCCCAATAAAACACTGCAGCCTTGCCGATGCCTGATGAATCCAAATACTAGTGGAATGAAAAGAAAGAGGACTCATGAAACCGCGCATTGATCTCTATAAGCTCTCGCCTGCAGGCTACAAAACCTTGTTGGGAATGGAGCAATATCTCAGCCAAAGCAGTGTGGAGAAGCATTTGCTTCACCTCCTCAAGCTGCGAATTTCGCAGATGAACGGATGCGCGTTTTGCATCGACATGCATTGGAAAGATTTGAAGGCCGCCGGAGAGACAGACCAGCGCATGTATTCCCTCGATGCCTGGCGGGAAACCTCGTATTACAGCGAGCGCGAGCGGGCTGCGTTTGCCTGGGCCGAGGCAGTCACCGACGTGCGCGAGGGGCATGTTCCGGATGCAGTGTATGAAGCGACGCGCCAGCAGTTCAGCGAACAGGAAATTGCGGATTTGACCCTGGCGGTGGTGGCAATCAACGGCTGGAACCGCGTCAGTATTGCCTTCCGCGTGGTTCCCGGCACGTACCAGGCGCCGCTGCAAAAGAGCGCATAAATCTGCTGCTCACAGCTGGAGCTCCCAGATTTGTGAAGCCAGACCCTGGCGGCTCCAGCTGTTGTGTTTTTCTTCCCGCAGGAGGCGAAATCCGGCTTCCTGGTATATATGCCGGGCCGCCGGAAGCTCGCTTTGCGTCCACAATACGACCTTCCTGTAGCCGGCCTGGCGTGCAAAGCGCAGGCATTCGCTGACCAGGCGTTTCCCAATTCCAGACCCCCGGGCTGAAGGCTCTACCAGCAGCAGGCGCAATTTCGCGACCGTCTTCGACTTTTTGACCAGAAAGACCGAGCCTACGATCTCTCCATCTTTTTCGGCGATCCAGCAACGCTCATGTTTTGCATCGAAATGCTGGATGAAGTGGGCCGCGATCTCCGCCACCAGGGCTTCGAAGCTCTCGTCGTATCCGTACTCCTGCGCATACAGCACGCCATGGCGGTGGACCACCCATCCCATATCGCCCGGTTGATGCGAGCGCAGAATGTATGGCGTGCTGGTTTTCGGGCCCGTGTCGAGGACGCCTTCAATCGCGCGCATGGCCTGCACCAGTCGGACCTGATCGGCAGCGTGAAGCCGGCCCAACAGGGTTGCTACTTCTTCATTCTGCCGGGAATTCAGAACGGAAAAAGTTTTCTTGCCGCGCTCGGTTAAGCCGAGCAAGCTTTGGCGGCCGTCAAGCTGCGAGGCCGACTTACGGACGAGCCCGCTCTTTTCCAGGCGGCGCAGGATGCGGCTGAGGTACCCAGGGTCGACTCCCAGCTGGCGGCCGAGTGCCGTGGCGGTGGTCTGCCGGCGGTGGGCGATCTCATACAGCACTCGTACTTCAGCGAGAGAAAAAGCGCTCTTGAGCATGCCCTCCCGCAGGAGGCCGATCTGGCGCGTGTAAAAACGGTTGAAGCCGCGGACGGCCTGCACAGTGTGGGGACTCGGTATCATATGACTCCGTCAATTATATACTTGACTTAGTCATATAATTCTAGTCGTCGCCCCAGTCCACGTAGGGGCGGGTGCCCACACCCGCCCGGCCGGGCGAAGCCCGGCAGGTTTTGTCATCGGATTCTGATTGGGTTCACCGCGGCCCCTGGCGAGCTTCGCTCGCCCTCCCGGACGAGGGCGTCCGGGCCTACGTGGCTCGTGTGAGTTGAGCGTGGCGAAAGCATTCGACGCTATGGTCGTTCACCATGCCCACGGCCTGCATGAAGGCGTAGCAGATGGTCGAGCCCACGAAGTTGAAGCCGCGCTTCTTCAGATCTTTGCTCAGGGCATCGGATTCATCAGTACTCGCGGGAACCCGCTCGGTCGAACGCCAGGCGTTTACCCGCGGCCGTCCTCCGACGAACTGCCAGATGTAGTGATCGAAGCTTCCAAACTCTTTCTGGACGGCCAAAAAGGCTTTGGCGTTCTTGACCGCGGAGGCAACTTTCAGCCGGTTGCGAATGATGCCCGGATTCTTCAGCAATGACTTCAGCTTGCGAGAATTGTAGTGGGCAATCCGTTGCGGATCGAAGCCGTCGAAGGCGGCGCGATAGCTCTCCCGCTTCTGCAGCACGGTATCCCAACTGAGGCCGGCCTGGGCGCCTTCGAGGACAAGAAATTCAAACAGAATGCGGTCGTCGTGCTGAGGCGTGCCCCACTCTTCATCGTGATAGCGAATAGAAAGCGCATTGCTGGGCCACCGGCAGCGAATCAGATCTGCTTTCCCGGACTTCGGTCTGGCGGTCAAGTCGGCTTCCTCCCCGACACAGTTTACGGCAGAACCCGCAGGCGGGCGTTCCTTCGTGTCCTTCGTGGTTTAGGGGGTAAAAATCGTAAACCTGGAAGGCCACACGAAGGTACACGAAGGACCCGTTTTCTGGACGTACGGACCGCCGTTGCCGACGCCATGACCAAAAAAGCGCTCCTTTTGTAACTTGGCGCGCGCCCTTCGCCGCCTTAGAGTCTTAAGCGGGCGGCGTTTAGCCTCAAGACCATTCGGCCCGATACGTGCATCTAACTGTAAAGACGGGCCGTTAGTGGCCGTTAGGCGTGAAAATTTTGGACGAGCCGGGAATGAACTACACGACGTGGTTTTGGCGAACGGCGGCGGCGGTAGCGCTAATCGCCGCTATTTCGAGTCCCGCGCCGGCGCAGTCATCGTATGTGTCCGCCTCCAGCATGGCCTTGCCAGAAGCTTCTGCGAGCACTGGAACCGGGCCTGACGACTCAATTCTTACCATCAAGAAGCGGGTGGACGAAGTCAATGTGCTGTTCATTGCCACCGACCATCGCGGCAAGTTTGTTCGCAATCTGAATCAGGCTGACTTCACCATCCTCGATGACCACAAGCCACCCCAGTCGATCGTAAATTTCCGTCGCGAAACCGATCTTCCGCTGGAACTGGGACTTCTGGTCGATACCAGCGGATCCGTCCACAGCCGTTTTGATTTCGAGCAGGAAGCGGCCGTGAGTTTTCTGCAGCACACCCTGCGGGCAAATTTCGATAAAGCTTTTGTCATGGGTTTCAGCAGTCATAGCCAGGTGACGCAGGAATTTACCGACAATGTCCGGCTGCTCGAAACCGGAGTGAGAAGCCTGCATAACGGTGGAGGCACTGCGATGTACGACGCCATCTACCGGGCCTGCCGTGAAAAGTTGAGCAAGGAAGGCAGCGACCATCCCGTGCGGCGGGCCATCATCGTGGTGAGTGATGGCGAAGATAACCAGAGCGAGACCACCCGGGCGCAGGCCGTGGAGATGGCGCAACGCGCGGAAGTCATCATCTACGCGATCTCCACCGATGACAGTGGATTGATCTTGCGCGGCGACAAAGCCCTGCAACAGCTTGCCGACGCCACCGGCGGGCGCGCCTTCTTCCCCTTCAAGATGAAAGACGTGAAGAATTCTTTTGCTGCCATCGAAGACGAGTTGCGGAGCCAGTACGTCGTTTCCTACCGCCCGGCTGACTTCGACGCCGATGGCCGGTACCGCTCGATTGAAATCACCGCGCTGAAAAAAGACCTGCAAGTGCGAGCCCGCAAGGGCTACTACGCGCCCCGGCAGTAAGTAACTCCTGAAGAATAATTTGTAGTTCCTGTCCCGAGGCGTCCCGTGCTGATCGCAGGTGCGGGCGGGACGCCCCCACGGACAGCCGCCGGGACGGCGGCGCTACCAGGTTCCGCAGAATCGGGCCAACAACCGGTGCGACTGGCCTCAAGTTCCCGCTGCCATCCGATGCTACAATTTGATCAGGCTTGACCGGCTGCAAATCCGGTGCGAGCTGCGAAGCAGGTGCCGTGCGTTTCCTCGATTCAGCGCCAACCAGAAGTTTGACGTCGATTCTGCTCTTGCTGCTGATACTGGCCGCTGCATCGTGGAGTCAACAGCCTGCGCCAGTACAGTCGCCGCCGTCTTCGTCACCGCGTGCCGCGCCGCACAAGCGTTCGGCCAAAACGAAAAAGCCTGCTCCGGTTCCTGATCCCCCGCCTGCTCCGCCACCGCCGCCTCCAACTCCAGAAGAAATGCCTGCTGTGCCACCGCAAGTGCGGTACACCCACGGACAGCTTACGATTGTTGCGGAGAATTCCACCCTGGCAGATATCCTTCGCGCGGTGCGGGCGCAGACCGGGGCAGTGGTGGAGATTCCGCCGAACGCTACCGAACGGGTAGTCGCGCACCTGGGGCCGGGCTCGTCGCGGGATGTGTTAACAGCCCTTTTGAACGGCTCCCACTTCAACTACGTAATGCTGGGATCGGCGGCTCACCCCGAAAACGTTGACCGGCTCATTCTTACTTCGAAGTCGGTCGCGGGGGTCGAGGGTGCACCCGCAGCGGTGCCGGCGCAAAATCCCGATGAAGGTCAAATGGACGATCCCGGCGCACAAGGCGTGGACATCTCCGAACGGCCGGTGGACGAACCGGCGGAGACTCCACCCGCAGGCGAGACCCCGCAGCAGCCGAACGGCCAGTCCCAGGTAAAGACTCCCGAGCAATTATTGCGCGAGCTGCAGCAACAGCAACAGCAGCAGCAACAGCAACAGCAGCAACAGCAGCAGCAGCAACAGCAGCAGCAGGCCCCGGGCGCGCCCCCGCCCCAGCCCGGACCGAACTAGAACGACGGACTAGAACTGTGTGGGACGGACACTCCTGTCCGTCGCCTTTGAAGTTGATTTGATTTTGAAGTTGGCTTGACTTTGAAGTTGATTTGATTTTGATCTTGATTGACCGTGCAACTACAAAGTCAAAAGCGGCGGACAGGAGTGTCCGCCCCACATACACACATGGCTTTAGTCGCCGCTGCTGGCCTGGCTGGGCACCAGCACGCCCGCCGGAACATTGACACGGCGACGCGAGCGATAGTTGAAGGCGTAAAGGATTCCATTTACCACGGCATAGGCCGCCAGAATCCCGATCAGAATGACTGTAACGGCTGTGAATGAAATTACGAAAGCAACCAGTAACCCGCCCAAGTTCGACCTGCTTTCCCGTCAAGGACCGGACTTATCTAGATCCGGACCCGTTTAGCGCAGTTGCCTACTCTACCCGCGTTGACGCTGGCTATTGTTAGCAACTAAGATACGTGAGTAGAGTCGCGCAAACCCACTTTCCATCATTTCTGTGGGGCCGTCCATATTACGGAAGGCCAGTCGATAATTTCGCCAGTACATGCCTATTACCAAGATTTCGGTGCGCGGGGCGCGTCAGCATAACCTCAAGAATATAAACGTCGAAATCCCACGCAATACGCTTACGGTGATTACCGGGCTGAGCGGATCGGGGAAATCCTCGCTGGCTTTTGACACCATTTATGCCGAAGGCCAGAGACGCTATGTGGAGACGCTGTCGGCCTATGCCCGCCAGTTTCTGGACCAGATGGAGCGTCCCGACGTGGACGCCATTGACGGCCTGAGCCCTGCCATCTCGATTGAGCAGAAGACCACCAGCCGCAGCCCCCGATCCACGGTGGGAACGATTACCGAGATTTACGATTATCTTCGTCTTTTATTCGCTTCTATCGGAATTCCCCACTGTCCCCAATGCGGACGGGCCATCACCCGGCAGTCGGCGGAGCAGATTGTGCAGCGCGTTACCAGCCTGACCCCGGACGATCGGGTCATGGTGCTGGCGCCCATCGTGCGGGGGCGCAAAGGCGAGTTCAAAAAGGAGATTGAGAAGCTGGTGCAGCACGGCTTCACCCGCGCCCGGATTGACGGCGAACTGGTCAATCTTGAAGACGACATTCCTCTCGACAAGCGCCGCAATCACACCATCGAAGTCGTCATCGACCGGCTGCTCGTGAAGCCGGGAATTGAACATCGCCTGGAATTGTCGGTCGGCCTGGCTATGAAGCTGGCGGGCGGGCTGGTGCAAGTGGCAGTGGTGGGCGGCGAGGAGCAACTTTATTCGGCAAAGCTGGCTTGCCCGGATTGCGGAATCAGCGTGCCGCAACTGGAGCCGCGGTCTTTTTCGTTCAACAGCGCCTATGGCGCGTGTCCGGAGTGCCACGGGCTGGGCAACCGCTATGAGTTCGACCCGGCGCGGGTGATCTCCGATTGGTCCAAGCCGCTGCTCGATGGCGGGCTGGGGCCGGGCTCCGCATCGCAGAACCTGATTCACCAGCTGCAAATTACCGCCGCAGCCCACGGGATCGACCTGGGGACGCCGTTCGAAAAATTCTCCGCGAAGGTTCAGAACCTGCTGCTCTACGGCGAGGCAGGCAGGAACGGAAGCGAAACCGGCAAGGGCAGGAAAACAGGTTTCCGCGGGATTCTTGGTTATCTCAAACACATGGCGGATGAATCCACGTCCGGCACGCATCGCGAATTCCTGCTGGACTACATGTCGGCGACGAAATGCCCGGCGTGCCAGGGCAGGCGATTGCGTCCCGAGAGCCTGGCGGTGAAGTTGAACGGCATGTCGATCGCCGACTTCACCGCGCTGCCGGTTTCGCGGGCGTTGGAGATGGCGCGAAAGATCAAACTGAACGGACGCGAGGCCATCATCGCCGCCAGGATCGTGCACGAGATCGTTGAGCGGTTGCAGTTCCTGGATGCAGTGGGTCTTGGCTACATCTCGCTCGAGCGTTCGGCCTCAACCCTTTCCGGAGGCGAAGGCCAGCGCATACGCCTGGCCACCCAGATCGGATCTAAATTGCGTGGCGTCCTTTATGTGCTGGACGAGCCTTCCATCGGACTGCATCATCGCGACAACGGGCGTTTATTGAAGGCGCTAGAGGAGTTGCGGGATCTGGGCAATACGGTTCTGGTGGTGGAGCACGACGAAGAAACGATACGGCGTGCGGATTACGTGATCGATCTTGGGCCGGGGGCGGGCCGTCATGGCGGCGAGCTGGTGGCGCATGGCACTCCGCTCGAGATCGAACAGGAGCCGGGATCGCTGACCGGCGCGTACATCTCCGGGCGGACGCAGATCGAAATGCGGCCGGAGCGCAGGGCCCCGAACGGGGCGGCGATCACCTTGCTGGGCGCGCGGGAAAATAATCTCAAGAATCTCGACGTTTCTTTTCCCCTGGGCGTAATGACCGTGGTGACCGGCGTTTCCGGATCGGGCAAGTCCACGCTGGTGAATGACATTCTTTACCGCGCCCTGGCGCAGAAGCTTTACCGCTCGCGAGAGGAGCCGGGCAGCTACAAGGCGATTTCCGGCACGGAGAATATCGACAAAGTCATTCGTATCGACCAGTCTCCAATTGGGCGCACTCCGCGTTCGAATCCCGCCACCTATACCGGAGTCTTTGCCCAGATCCGCGATCTTTACGCCATGCTGCCGGAGTCGCGCGAGCGGGGCTACAAGCCGGGACGATTTTCCTTCAATGTTTCCGGCGGACGCTGCGAAGCCTGCCAGGGCGAAGGGCAGCGCCGTATCGAAATGAATTTTCTGCCGGACGTGTACGTGCTGTGCGAAGTCTGCGGAGGCCACCGCTACAACCATGAGACCCTGGCGGTGAAATACAAGGGACAATCCATCGCCGACCTGCTGGAGATGCCGGTTTCTGACGCGCTGCCGATTCTCGAGAATATTCCCCAGGTCAGGCAGAAGCTGCAGACCCTGGTGGATGTGGGGCTGGGCTACATTCATCTGGGACAATCTGCGGTGACGCTCTCGGGCGGCGAAGCCCAACGCATCAAATTGGCGCGCGAGTTGAGCAAACGGCAGACGGGAAAGACTCTCTATCTGCTCGACGAGCCCACCACCGGTTTGCACTTTGACGATGTGAAGAAATTGCTCGAGGTTCTGCACCGGCTGACCGACCTGGGGAATACGGTTATGATCATTGAGCACAACCTGGATGTAATCCGCAGCGCCGATTGGATTATTGATCTGGGCCCGGAGGGCGGAGAAGAAGGTGGGCGCATTGTGGCGCAGGGCTCACCCGAGCAGGTGGCCCGCAACAAGAAGTCGTACACCGGCCAAGCCCTGGCGGTATATTTTGCGAACGGACAGCGGGGAAAAAGCTCCAGTGCGTGATGTGTGTGCGGCGGACACTCCTGTCCGCCGCAGTTGCGGTTGGTTTTGATTGTGAGATTCGTTTGCAAACTTGAAGAATTGTTAAAACAAAAGCCAAAGCTCGAAGAATTACCAAAACAAAAGTCAAAAGCGTGAAGAATTACCCAACAAAAGTCAAAAGCTTGAAGATTTACTAAAACGAAAGTCAAAAGCGGCGGACAAGAGTGTCCGCCCCACACGGGAAATTATTGTCCTCACCAGATCAGCCTCTTCCTGAAGCGCGACTCGAGCCTCCGGTCGAACCGGCGCCAGCCACTGAGCCGATTAAGGCTGAGCCGATTGCGCCTGCTGCGCTTGCGATCAGTTCGAACGCGGAGAATCCGCCGTGGAACGGGTTCGATCTCCTGATCGTGGGGCTGGTGCTGGTGGCGGCTTTATTTCTGTTCAGCTCCATATGCTTCATGATCGTGCTGCATAGCCCGAGGTCGATGGGCATGTCCGCGGCGCAGCTGGGCAAAAATCCTGGGCCGCTGGTCATTGTGCCGAGCATGACGCTGGCGTATATCGCGATGCTGGTAGCGATGTACGTGGTCGTGACGCGGCACCAGCAACGTCCTTTTTGGAAAAGCGTAGGCTGGCGCTGGCCGCGCCATCAGGCATGGCTGGCTTTTCTCGCGGGAGGGGGATTGCTGGCGGTGGCCCTGGGCGAGCTCTCCCGGCTATTGCCGATTCCGAAATCGTTGCCCATGGACCAGTTTTTTCTGGATCGGCCGGGCGCGTACCTGATGATGATCTTCGGCGTCGCCATTGCTCCACTCGCCGAGGAGATGCTGTTCCGCGGATTTCTTTACCCGGTGCTCGACCGCTGGCTGCAGGCTCTCTTTATGACTCCGCGGCAGGTGCGACGAGCCTGTGCGTGGATTCTGATCCTGAGCGGTTGGGGATATGTTGAGCGGCGGTTGCCGCTGCCGTGGGCCGTCCTGTTGTCGCTTGCGGTTTTGCTGGCAGTCGCGGCCATGGTGATGCGCAGCTCGAAGGCCGGGGACGGCCGGCACGCCGCGATTCTGCTGCCGGGATGTACGGTTGTGGGCTGGGGGCTGGCATCCCGCATGGTGTCGGATCAAGCCTTCGGAATCGCAACCATCGCGATGCTGAGTGTGGCCTGCCTGATTGGACTTTTCGGCATAACCACCGCGCTCGAAACTTCCGTCACCGGAAAATGGGGCAGGATTCTAGCCGTGCTGGCCACAAGTTTCGCTTTTGCGATGGTGCACAGCGAACAGCTTGGCCAGGCCTGGGGCCCGCTGCTGGTGCTGTTTGTAGTGGGCCTGGTGCTGACCATCACTCGCGTGGTGACGCGATCCATCACGCCCGGGCTTCTGATTCACGTTGGCTACAATCTCATGCTCTTCAGCGTGCTTTATGTGGGGACTGACCACTTCCGCCATCTGGAGCGGATGACGCAACCATAGCGCATCCCATGGGCGTGCGTAATGGCTGCGCATCGAGCGTGATATCGTAGATTTTTATGGCTTCCCCGCGTCAGGATTTGTTGCGCTTGCTGGCTGCCAGGTCGTTCCGCCTGGGTCAGTTCAAGCTCTCGTCTGGAGGGACTAGCGACTATTACATCGACTGCCGCACCACAACTCTCTCCGCCAAAGGCGCGCGCCTGACCGGGCAAGTCGTCCTGGACGAAATACGCAACCGGAGTTGGAAGCCGAAAGCGATCGGAGGGTTGACCATGGGCGCCGATCCTATCGTGGTTGCCGTTTCAGTGGCCAGCGGCGAACTGGACGGATTTCTGGTGCGCAAAGCCGAAAAGCAGCACGGCACCGGGCGCCGGATCGAGGGCTTCCAGGAAAAAGGCGCGCGGGTCGTGATTGTCGATGATGTCTGTACCACGGGGGCTTCGACCCTGCAAGCGATTGAGGCGGCGCGGGAGTTCGGTTTCGAGGTGGTCGGCGCCTTGTGCCTGGTGGAACGGGAAGAAGCGGGAGGGCGTCCTGATGTGGAGAAAGCGGCGTCGCCGGCTCCCTTTGTTTCGGTCTTCACCGCCCGCGATGTCCGGCAAGAGCATCTGCTGCAGAACGACGAGACTTCGCCCGGCATGCCCGCGGCGGGAGTCGGGTGCGAGATCTGCGGAAAGCCGGCAGCGGTGCATAAGCCGCGCGTAAGATGCGAAGCGCATAAAAACTAGAAACGGCGTCCTTGGTCCTTGGCCTTTGGTCGTCGGCCATTCACTCCGGACAACATTTACGAAACGTGCAAAATTACGATGCGTCATTCCGCGGAATGAGTGCGCAAGCGTCAAGGGTCAACCAAAGGCCAACTGCTAACGACCAAGGACCAACGACCAAGGACCAACGACTGCCTTTATGATTCAGACTCTCGAATGGACCGATTCCGGCGTGCGCTTCATCGATCAGACCAAGCTGCCGACCGAAGAAACATACGTGACCTGCAAGACCTACACTCAGGTCGCCGATGTGATTCGCAACATGGTGGTGCGGGGCGCTCCTGCCATTGGCGTCGCTGCTGCCATGGGCATCGCGCTCGGAGTCAAGAATTCCAAAGCGGAAAATGGCGGCGATCTGAAACATGAGTTTGACCAGATCTGCGACGTCATCGGCAAGACCCGGCCGACTGCGGTCAACCTTTTTTGGGCGATCCGGCGAATGCGGGAAAAGTTCGAAGTGCTGCGAGTTCGGCCTTTGCCGCAGATCAAGCAGTCGCTCATTGAAGAGGCGCAGCGCATGCACGCCGAGGATATCGCGGCCAATCAGGCTATAGGCAAGCACGGCGCAACCTTGATGCCGGCCAGCGGTGGCGTGCTCACCCACTGCAATGCCGGCGCTCTCGCAACCTGCGGCTACGGCACGGCGTTGGGAGTGATTCGAGCGGCAGTGGAACAGGGAAAGAAAATTCACGTGTTCGCGGATGAGACCCGTCCTTTTCTTCAGGGTTCGCGGCTGACCGCCTGGGAGCTGATGAAAGATTGCATTCCCACCACCGTAATTTCCGACAACATGGCAGGCGCCATGATGAATCAGGGCAAGATCAATGCCATCGTGGTGGGTGCCGACCGCATTGCCGCGAACGGCGATGTAGCCAACAAGATTGGAACGTATTCGGTCGCGGTGCTGGCGAAGGAACACGGCATTCCTTTTTATGTCGCGGCGCCCTTGTCCACGGTTGATTTCGAGACCGCGGAGGGCAGCGGAATTCCCATCGAGCAGCGCGACGGGAAAGAAGTTACTCATATTGCGGGCCGGCAGATGGTGCCGGACGGGGTCGAGGTCGAGAATCCGGCATTTGACGTCACGCCGGCAAAGTATGTGACGGCGATCGTGACCGAGAAGGGCATTGCGCGGCCTCCTTATGGAGAGTCGCTGCGCCGGCTGGGGTCGCAGTAGCGCGCGGCTGGTGGGATGTGCCGGCCTCGCGGAACTTTTCCCCGGCATGCTTCGTAAATTACACCAGTAGATTGCAGCCGAGTATTTTCCAGGGGGCCCCGCCATGTTCATGTTTCTTCTGTGGTGCATTCTTTTCGTCCTGTGCTGGCCTCTGGCACTGCTGGCGCTGGTGATGTATCCGTTTGTATGGGTGCTGCTGCTGCCGTTTCGGCTGGTCGGCATTGCGGTCCATGGCGCTCTCGCGCTGGTGTGGGCCGCAGTTACTCTGCCGGCGCGCCTGCTTAGCGCACCATTCAAACTTTGAGACAAGCGCATTCAGCGCTCTGAAACTGCCCTTGCCAAGGTTCACAGGGTCAAATCCAAATCCGAAAAAACGGGAAGCCTCTTCGTCAGGGCCAGCGTTTTGATGTATATTTCGCCTCTCGCTTGTAATTCAGAGCGCCTGGGAGAGTTTTTTATGTGCCGCAATTTTATGCCGCGAAACTTCGCGAGTTTGCGTACTTTTTTAATTGCCGCAGGGCTTTTGAGCGCGGTCTCCGTCGTGTCCACAGCTCGGGCGCAGAATTCTTCGTCGCATTACCAGCCCGTCGAGACTCAAATAGCCCAGACCCAGATGGCTCAGGTTCAGAACGGCCAGAATCCGAACGCACAGTATCCGAACGGACAGTATCCGAATGGACAGTATCCAAGAACGGACAGTATCCGGGGGGCCAATATCCTCCAGGACGTCCCGCGCCGGTGGCGGCGCAATGCCAAAGCGCCCTGGCGGACCGCATCAGCGCGGACGCCGGCCGGCGAGTGAATCTGACGCTGGATACGCAGAATCCCTACTCTGTCTCCGGCGATCAGCAAGGGATTCGCGGCCGAGTGCGGTATGGCGTTGGAGGCCCGAATTCATGGCGAACGGCCAACTACGACTGTCTGGTGAATATCCGCAGGAATCGGGTGGACAATCTGACCTACAGCCCCCGAGCCAACGGCTCCAACTGGCCCGGCATCCCTGGCGGTCCGGGTTATCCGGGCGGCCCTGGGTACCCCGGCGGTCCCGGCATTCCTAATTATCCCCGGGTCAGAGTGGACACGTCGGGGCGGGGCTCTTTCACAAGCCGGGCGGGGAATGCGACCATCACGCGCGGTTTTGTGGACAGCACGGGGGCGCGTCCTTCGGTGGCGCTGCGCGGCAACAGTTTCGCAATTACGTTTTATGGAGTGGTACAGCGATCAGACGGCGCCGGTTTTACCATGCAGATCACGGGTTCGGACCGAGGAGATGCCCGTGGCACCGCCCAGGCCCGGCTCAATCGTGACCGGAACGAGGTCGAATCCATCACCATGAGTGGAAGAGTCGGGAGGGACAACTTTACCGGCAACTTCAGCCGCCGATAGGTTAACTTGCGTTATCACCCCGGCGCCTAGCGCCGGGCTGAGAGCATGGTGAGAATATCCTTCAGTCCTTGCCGGATATATTTCAGATCGGAAGTTGAACGCGCCGGAAACGGCAACGGATCCTGCTTCTTGTCGGTTTTGATTTCGTCCCGCAGATGTTGCCGCGCGCCGGGGATGGTAAATCCCTCTTTGTAGAGAAGCTGTTTGATTCGCAGAACGCTTTCGACGTCCTTGCGCCGGTACATGCGCTGGCCGGTGCTGCTTTTGATCGGCTTCAATTGCGGGAACTCGGTTTCCCAGAAGCGCAACACGTAAGCCGGGAGGACACAGAGGCGGGAAACTTCCCCGATGCGGAAATAAAGCTTTTCGGGAATCAGCACATCGGTCGCTGCGGATTTCGCGTGGGCTCGAGTTCGTGGGCTCATCTTGATTTTTCCGGAAGCCGCCTTCGTCGCCAGGAAGAGTTATTCCCCACTCGCGTTTCTAGCATGATGCCGCTCGCGGGACAACCACATTCTAAAGCAATCCTTTAATTCTGACTGCAAGGCCGCCACTGGCGCGTCCGGAATTAAAGCTTACCCCTCACCAAAACACGTAGGGGCGGACGGCTCGTCCGCCCGGCCGAGCGCAGCTCGGCAGTGGTGTTAGTGAACCTCGAAACTAAACACGACGAGCGCAGCTGGGCAGCGATTCCTGAATCTAAACCGGGCACGATGAGTACAGCTTGGCACAGTGGTGTTACTGAATCTCTAAACCCGGCACGACGAGCTTCGCTCGTCCGCCCGGACGAAGCGTCCGGGCCTATGTGGAAGGTTGAGCTGGATTCTTTTGGGATTCGGGCGAACTGAAATTACACTGCACGCCTGGCGTACACTGGGCACTGGTGTATGCCACGCGATCCCATCGAACTCGAAATCTTCAAAAATATTTATCACTCCATTGCCGAAGAAATGGGGGCGACACTTCGCCGGACCGCGTTTTCTCCGAACATCAAGGAGCGGCGCGATTATTCCTGCGCGGTATTTGACGCCGGCGCCGAGGCGATTGCCATGGGCGATCACATGCCGGTGCACCTTGGCTCGATGCCCATGTCGGTGCAGGCGGCGATTTCCAGCTCCCCCTTGGAACCCGGCGACGTTGTGATGCTGAACGATCCCTTTCGCGGTGGAACCCACCTGCCGGACATCACCCTGGTCGCGCCCGTGTATGTGGAGCGTCCGCGAGACAGTCCCGCCCGATCCGGCAAGCGCGGCATTACGAGAAGCTCGACGCGAAAGGGTTCTCTCCGGCCCGACTTTTACGTGGCTTCACGCGCCCATCACGCGGATATCGGCGGGACCTACCCTGGATCGATGGGCCTGTGCCGCGAGATCTACCAGGAAGGATTGCGCATTCCGCCGGTGCGGCTCATCCGCGGCGGGACGGTCGACCGGGACATCGTGGCGCTGCTGCTGAATAATGTGCGGACACCGAACGAGCGCGAAGGCGACCTTGGCGCGCAGATTGCCGCCTGCCACACGGGTGCGGAGCGATTGCGCGAAGTCTCTGCCCGCTACGGCATTGCGCGGGCGCGGTCCGCCTGCCGCGAATTGCTGGAATATTCAGAGCAGATGATGAGAGCGTTCTTGTCGCCCGTCCCGAAGAAAACTTATCGGGCGGAAGATTTTATGGATGGCGATGGAATCAGCGATCGGCCAGTGAAGATTGCCGTGGAAGTGAAGTTTCACAATCAAAGCCGGCAGGGCAGGGCCAGCCAGGCCGTCACCGTGGATTTTGCCGGGTCCGATCCCCAGGTAGAGGGGAGTATCAACGCAGTCGAAGCCATTACGTATTCGGCTTGCTTCTACGTATTCCGCTGCCTTCTCGAGGACGATGTTCCTGCCACCGCCGGGTTAATGCGGCCCATTCGGGTGACTGCTCCCGCAGGAAGCGTGGTGAATGCGCGGCCTCCGGCGGCGGTGGCCGGCGGGAATGTGGAAACCTCGCAACGCATCGTGGATGTTCTCCTGCGCGCGCTGGCACAAGCCATGCCTGATCGCATTCCGGCGGCAGCTTCGGGCACCATGAACAATCTCACTATTGGAGGAATGAATTCGCGAACCGGCGAGCCGTTCGCGTATTACGAAACCATTGCGGGTGGAATGGGCGCGCGTCCTACAAAGCCTGGGGTTTCGGGAGTGCACACACACATGACGAATTCGTTCAACACTCCGGCGGAGGCGCTCGAATATTCTTATCCGCTGCGGGTGAGGCAATATTCCCTCCGACCGGGAAGCGGAGGCGAGGGCAGGCACCGCGGAGGCGACGGTATTGTGCGCGAAATCGAAGTGCTGGATACTGCGGAAGTCACGCTGCTGGCCGACCGTCGCAAACAGGGACCATGGGGATTGAACGGCGGCGCCGATGGTTCGCCGGGCCATGCGTCCGTGATCCGGAAAGACGGCGTGGTGGAAGAGTTGCCGGGAAAATTCAATGTACGTCTCCGCGCCGGAGATCGCGTCAGGGTTGAGAGTCCGGGCGGCGGCGGATGGGGACGCTAGGTTGAGCCTGCCGCTGAGATCAGAGTCTTTAACCGCAAAGGGCGCAAAGAAATTCCGTACGGGTCGCCAAGGAAGCGCGATCCCTGAATCCCCGTGTTCTGGCCGGTGCTAGAATCAGATTCTGAGCGCGCTCTCGGACTTAAAACATGCCTAAATCCATGCTTGCCGTGGTCAAGCCGAAAGCCGCGCCCGGCGCGGAAATCCGCGAAGTCAACATTCCCGCATTCGGCCGCAATGAAGTCCTGGTCAAGGTAAAAGTCGCTTCCATCTGCGGTACCGACCTTCATATTTACGAGTGGGATCGCTGGGCGCAGAACCGGATCCATCCACCGCTTATTCCCGGACATGAATTTTGTGGAGAAGTCGTAGCCTACGGCGACGAGGTCACGAGCGTAAAGGAAGGAGATTTCGTTTCCGCGGAGATGCATGTGGCCTGCGGCAAATGCCTGCAATGCCGCACCGGCGAGGCCCACATATGCCAGAACGTGAAGATCATCGGCGTGGACACTGACGGCGCCTTTGCCGAGTATGTGGTCATCCCGGAATCGAATATATGGAAGCTCGACGCCGCGATTCCCGAAGAGTATGCGTCGATTCTGGATCCACTGGGGAACGCCGTGCACAGCGTGCTGGCGGGAGAGATCGCAGCCAAAACTGTTGCCATCACCGGCTGCGGACCGATCGGGCTTTTCTCGATAGCTGTGGCGCGCGCGGTGGGAGCGACCACGGTATTTGCCATTGAGGTCAATGAACACCGCCGCAGGCTGGCCCAGAACATGAAGGCGGATTTCGCACTTGATCCGTCAAAAGACGATGTGCGCGGCGTGGTTCTGGAGAAAACCGGCGGACTCGGCGCGGATGTTGTGCTCGAGATGGCGGGCCATCCCAGCGCGATACGCACCGCATTCGACATTGTGCGCCGCGGCGGGCGCATTTCTCTTCTCGGCCTGACTTCGAAGCCGATTTCGCTGAATTTTTCCGAAGACATTATCTTTAAAGGAATCACGGTGCAGGGCATCAGCGGGCGACGAATGTATCAGACCTGGTATCAGATGACGGCGCTATTGAAAGCAGGGAAATTGGATCTGCATCCCGTGATCACGGATCGTATTCCGATGAAGGACTTCTCCAAGGCCATGGAGCGTTTGAAGACGGGCGAGGCCAGTAAGATTCTCGTCTATCCCAATGGAGTGAAATAGGCTCAGCTCTCAGCTTTCAGTCGAATCCATCTCATCGGATACAATTCCTAACGATGCTTCGTTATTCCACTGCGGGAGAATCTCACGGCGAGGCCCTGGTCGCGTTTATCTCGGGACTGCCGGCTGGCCTGAAAGTCGATCAGGCGTTTGTGGACCACGAGCTGTGGCGCCGGCAGCAGGGGTTTGGGCGCGGCGGCCGCATGAAGATTGAAACCGACAAGGCTCATATTCTGTCTGGCGTGCGCCATGGCGCAACGATCGGATCGCCCATTTCTATCCTGCTCGAAAACAAAGACTGGAAAAACTGGCAGGATTCGCTGCCGGTCGAAGAGGGAGATTCCGCCAAACACAAGCGGGTGGCTTCGCCACGTCCAGGGCACGCCGATCTGGCGGGAGCGCTGAAGTACAATTTTTCCGAAGCCCGCTATGTGCTCGAACGGGCGTCGGCGCGTGAATCCGCGGCGCGCGTCGCCATCGGCGCCTTGGCCAAGTTGTTCCTCCGCGAGCTGGGAATCGAAGTGCTCAGCCACGTGGTTGCGGTGGGCGGCGCAGTATTGAAGAAGGAAGTTTCGTGGGATCAGATTCGCGGACTTTCTGAGCTCAACGAAGTTCTGCTGAACTGTGCCGATCCGGAAGCTGAGCAGCAAATGAAGGAAGAAGTCGATAAAGTTTTGCGGACCGGAGATTCGGTCGGCGGCATTTTTGAAGTCGTGGCCCACAAAGTTCCGCCGGGGCTGGGCACCTACGCGCAGTGGGACGAGCGGCTGGACGGCCTGTTGGCAGGAGCAGTGATGTCGCTGCAGGCGGTCAAGGCGGTCGAGATTGGTGCGGGAGTGACTGCGGCATCCTCCCCGGGATCGGCCGTCCACGACGAAATCGGCTATGGTGAGGATACTGGATTTACCCGCGCACGAAATAACGCCGGAGGCATCGAAGGCGGAGTTTCGAATGGCGAGGACGTTGTCGTTCGAGGATATCTGAAGCCGATTTCCACTCTGCGGCGGCCCTTGCAGTCGGTGGACTTTGCCAGCCGCGAACCGGTGAAAGCAGCCTATGAGCGTTCGGACGTATGCGTAGTGCCGGCCGCGGGCGTGGCGGCAGAGGCCATGGTGGCGCTTACGTTGGCGCGCTGCGCTTTGGAAAAATTCGGCGGCGATTCCATGACCGAAACGTCACGCAATTTGAAGGGATACCTGGAACAAGTAAGGAAATTCTGAAGGCTGAGGCTCCCGACTAGACCTGATGATCTATCCCATCGTGAAATTTGGAAATCCGGTATTGGAAAAGCCTGCCGAACCGGTCACCGTTTTCGACGGCGATTTAAAGAAGCTGGTCGATGACATGTTCGAGTCCATGTACGCCGCGCACGGAGTCGGCCTGGCCGCGCCGCAGATTGGAATTTCGAAAAGGCTGGCGGTCATCGACGTCACTTTCCAGGAGGATCCGGATGCCAAGCTGGTGATCGCGAATCCGGAGATCATACGGACCGAGGGCCGCCACTCCCAGAACGAAGGCTGCCTCAGCATTCCGGAATTTCGCGAACCTGTGTCGCGCGCCCGCAAAGTAACCATCCGGGCGCAGGATGTGCACGGAAAGTGGTTTGAGAAGACGGGGGAAGATCTGCTGGCCCGTGCTTTTCTGCACGAGACTGATCATCTGAACGGCAAGCTATACATCAGCCACATCAGCGCCATCAAGCGGGACTTCATGAAACGCAAGATCCGCAAACTGATGAAAGCCGGAGAGTGGTAGGAATAGAAGTAATTGAGAAATTGAGTGATTGAGTAATTTAAAAGTCGGGCTTCACAATTTCTCAATTTCTCAATTTCTCCATGTACTCAATTGTCCCCTTCTTCTCTCCATCTCGTTTTCTGCGGCACGCCGGCTTTCGCTGTGCCTACTCTGGAAAAGCTGGTGGAGTCCGGATTTGATGTGCGCCTCGTGGTCACGCAGCCGGACCGTCCCAAGGGCCGCGGTATGGAGCTTGCGCCTTCGCCGGTGAAGCAGTCGGCCTTGCAACTGCAGCTGCCGGTCACCCAGCCGGACAAGATCAGGAACAACGAAGATTTTCGCCGTCAACTTACAGAGATTTCTCCGGACGCAATCATTGTGGTGGGGTACGGGCGCATTGTTCCACAATGGATGATCGATCTGCCGCGAATGGGGAATATCAATCTGCATGGTTCATTGCTCCCGAAGTACCGGGGAGCTGCTCCGATTCAATGGGCCATCGCGAGCGGCGAGAGCGTGACCGGCATAACTACCATGCGAATCGACGCCGGGCTCGATACCGGGGACATTCTGCTGCAGAAGGAAATCCCGATTGCGCCTGAGGACACCGCGGTCACTCTGTCGCCGCGAATGGCCGTAACCGGCGCTGACCTGATAGTTGAAACTCTTCGCGAACTGCATGCGGGTGCGATTCAGCCGCAGCCGCAGGATGATGCCAAATCCACGCTGGCGCCCATCCTGAAGAAAGAGAATGGCCGGGTTGATTTTCATCTTCCGGCCCAGCAAATCCTCAATCGCCTGCGCGGCTTCCAGCCCTGGCCCGGCGCATTCACCAGCTTTCGAGGAAAGAATCTCCACCTATGGTCAGTCAAGCCAATCGAGCGGCCGACGCCAAGCGCTGAAATCGCAATCGAGAATGGCCGGCTGATTGTCGGTTGCGGGGGGAACTCCCTGGAGTTGCTCGAAGTGCAGCTCGAGGGAAAAAATCGAATGCCAGCGAAAGATTTCATTCACGGCCATCAACCGCGCAATGGCGAAACGCTGGGACACTGAGAACCGGGAACTTCTCACGAACCACTGAAGCTTTTTGAAATCCATGCCCACTTCTCCCGCCCGCGCCGCAGCTTTCGACATCCTGCTTCGCATCGAGCAGCAGGATGCGTACGCCTCCGAGTTGCTGCACTCGAGCCAGTACGGGAAGCTATCCTCCGCGGACCACGGCCTCGCGACTGAACTGGTGATGGGTGTTCTACGCTGGCAGTCACGGCTGGATGCCGAGCTCAGCAAGTTTTCCGAGCGGGCGCTGGGAAAACTGGACGTCGAAGTGCTCACGGCCCTGAGGCTGGCGGCCTATCAATTGCTCTTTCTCGATCGTATCCCGGGCCGCGCGGCCGTACACGAAAGCGTGGAACTGGTGAAGCGCGCGCGCAAGGGCTCAGCGGCTGCTTTTGCAAACGCGGTGCTGCGCAAGCTGGCTGCCGCATCAGCGGCCTCCGGAATTGACACTGCTGAACTGGGAAGCGCGGAAGAAATCTCGCGAAGCCTGGCGCATCCCGCGTGGCTGGTGGAACGATGGGAGCGCCAGTACGGCCTGCAACGCACACAGCAGATTTGCAGCTACGACCAGCACTCCCCCGCGGCTTCGGTCCGACTCTCTGATGCCGGACAGGAAGCGGAGCTGGCGGCCGAGGGAATCGGACTGACTCCTGGCCTGCTGCTGACTTCCGCGCGCCGGGTGCAGGCTGGAAATATTTCAGCCAGCCGGGCCTTCGCCGAGGGACGATTGGCCATTCAGGACGAAGCTTCCCAACTGGTCGCGTTGCTCGTCGGTACGGGATTGAAGATTCTGGATTGCTGCGCGGCGCCGGGCGGCAAGACGCGCGTGCTGGCAGAGCGGAGTCGCGAATCCAGCATCGTTGCGCTGGAATTGCATGCTCACCGAGCGCGCCTGTTGCGAAAACTGGTGCCGGCCCCGAACGTGGAGGTCGTCCACTCAGACATTCTGAATTTCACGGCGGCTGCAAGTTTCGACCGCGTGTTAGCCGATGTGCCTTGCTCCGGTACCGGCACCCTGGCGCACAATCCCGAAATCAAGTGGCGACTGAAGCCCCACGACCTGGCGGATTTGCAGGCGCGTCAGTTTGCGATTCTTCGTGCCGCGATGCAGCAGGTTGCGGCCGGAGGACGCCTGGTTTATTCCACTTGCTCCCTTGAGCGGGAAGAAAATGAGGAAGTGATTGGCCGGGCGCTCTCGGGCGATGCTTCATTCCGCGTACGCGATTGTCGATTGGAGCTGGAGCGGCTGCTGAAAGATGGCGAATTGGCGTGGAAGGATCCGGAGTCGCTCGTGAGCGGCCAATTTCTGAGAACAATTCCCGGCGTACATCCGTGTGACGGATTTTTTGTGGCTGTGCTGCAGAAGGTTTAGGCCGCTTTCGCTTCTCGCCGGGCCGGCGGCACGCCGGTGCTACGAAAAGCCTAACGAACTTCGAAGTTTACGGCCGCGCCCGCCAGAATTTTTTCTCCTGCCGCTGGGTTCTGCGACACGATCATGCTGGAAGGCGACGGAGGCTGAGTCGAAGGAGTGCCTTCGGAAAGCGGAGCAAAGGTTACAGTCCCGACGTGCAGTCCGGCATCCTCAATACTCTGTGCCACGGTGCCGAGCGGTTGGGCTACGAAGTTGGGAGTGACCAGGGCTTGCGCCTGCGGGGGCGCGGCGATGAGCAAACTGATCTTCGGCGCTGAAATTCCGCTGGCGTCGGGAGGCGGCGCCTGTGACAGTACCTGCGCCTCCGGGGCATCCGGAAATTGCATTTCCGCGACGGAGCTCACGTCCAAACCGCGGCGCCGGATGTTGATATTTGCGGCGCGCTCGCTTTGACCAATGACGCTCGGGATAGCAACTCGCTGCGGACCCAGGCTCTCCGCTACGCGGACTTGCCATCCGCGACGTACCTGGCTTCCGGCGGGCGGAAGCTGCGACAGGATTTTTCCTTCTGGAACCGTCGGGCTGTAGTACTGGCGTTCGACATTCACTTCCAGCCCGCTCTTTTCCACGATCATGCGCGCAGCCGCGGGACTGATGCCGACCAGGTCGGGCACCGCCACCTCGTGCCCGTGAATGGCCAGTCGCATGGCAGTGAGCGCGGAGACCAGCGCCACCACCAGCAAGACCAGCGTCAGCAGCACCAGGCGAAAAAAAGACTTCATCACGTGAAATTATAGTCTCCCCGATTCGAATCCACCGCGGGCGCCTGCAGATTCCCGCGCGCCCAGCATCTATACTGGTTCTCATGTCTTCGGCGAGTGTGGCGCCGGAAAACGATCTTCTCGAAACGCTGCGGCGTCATTGGGGATACGATTCGTTTCGCCCCTTGCAGGAGCGTATCGTGCGCAGCCTGCTCGAGCGGAAAGACAGTTGCGTGGTGATGCCAACTGGCGGCGGAAAGTCTCTTTGCTACCAGCTCCCCGCGGTGATGCTGGGAGGCACTGCGATCGTGGTGTCGCCCTTGATTGCTTTAATGCAGGATCAGGCAGCGCAGCTGGCGCAGATGGGAATTCCCTCCGCTGTGCTGAACAGCTCTCTGCCCAATGAAAAGCAGGCCGAGGTCATACGGAAAGCGTCCGAGGGCGAGTACCGGCTTCTATATCTTTCTCCTGAGCGGCTCGCGCGGGCCGATACCATCGCGTGGCTGCGACAGGTTCCAATCGCGTTTTTTGCCATTGATGAAGCGCATTGCATCTCAGAATGGGGACACGAGTTCCGTCCCGAATACCGGCAGCTGAGCCGGTTGCGCGCGCATTTTCCAGATCATCCCATCGCGGCTTTTACCGCCAGCGCCACCAAGCGGGTGCGGCACGACATTCTTCACCAGTTGCAGTTGCGCGATCCCGATAAATATATTGCCAGCTTTCACCGGTCGAACCTTCGGTATCTGGTGAAGGAGTGCCAGGGCGGCGAGCAGCCCAGCCTGCTGCTTCGCGCTCTGCGCAATTACAAAGACAGCAGCATCATCGTTTATGCGCCGACCATTGCCCGGGTCGAGGAAACAGTAATCTTCCTGAAGGAACAGCAAATATCCGCCATTGGGTATCACGGCAGGATGGACGCGGCGGAGCGGCGCGAAAATCAGGAACGCTGGATGTCGGACGAGGTCCGCGTACTGGTGGGTACGATCGCGTTTGGCCTGGGCATCAACAAAGCCTCGGTGCGGGCTGTGGTTCATCTCGCGCTGCCCAAATCGATCGAGCAGTACTACCAGGAGGCAGGACGCGCCGGGCGCGACGGCCTCGCGGCCGACTGCATCCTTCTGTGGCAGAAGCGCGACGCGGCCTTGCTGGCATACTTCGCCGATCAGATCGTCGATCCCACCGAGAAAGAGCGGGCCTGGCAGCGTTACCACACCATTCGCCGCTTCGCCGAATCGCAGAGCTGCCGGCACCGGCAAATCTGTTTGCATTTCGGCGAAAGCCCGAGGTGGCAGACCTGTGATTCGTGCGATGCCTGCGGCTGTGAATCCGACTGGCTGGTGAAGTCGGTCAAAATCGATCAACGGAAGCCGGGCCCGCCGTCCTTGCCGACGCTGGCGCGTCCGGCTCCAGTTCTTGCGGATGTCGATCCTGAACTGCGCGAGTATTTGCGGGAGTGGCGGCGGGCGGCCGCCAGGGAGCAGGGCGTGCCCGCTTTCGTGGTGATGCACGATTCCTCGCTCGACGAAGTTTGCCGCAAGCGGCCGGGCTCCATTCCCGAACTGCTCAACATCTCCGGATTCGGAGAGCACAAGGCCGCGTTATACGGTCCCCGGATTTTTGAAGCATTGCGGCAATTTCGCAGCGGCTCATGTGCCCCTGCCCCGTCTCCGGAGATCGAAAAGCCGTTCCCGGTCAAGCGCGGGGGTGGTTTATGATGGTGCGTCTTGGAAGCTTACATTCTGAGTGAGGCGTCCCCTGCTGAGGTTCACATGAGCTCAACTG
Source organism: Terriglobia bacterium (assembly GCA_963814725.1). GTDB lineage: Bacteria > Acidobacteriota > Terriglobia > Terriglobales > Acidobacteriaceae > JAIQFF01. Next base: position 32,362 of record CAWFDY010000004.1, on the reverse strand, counting down.
TCGTTCCGGCTGACCGATCGCAAATGTCGCGTGCAGAGATCAATCGCAAACAGAAGGAATACATATTCCCTTCAGTCACGACCTATTACTCCGATCCGCTGCCCATGGACCACGGCTCCATGCAGCACGTCTGGGACGTTGAGGGAAAAAAGTATCTCGACTTCTTCGGCGGCATTGTGACCATCAGTGTCGGCCACTGCAATCCGCGCGTGACCTCGCGGACGAAGGCACAGATCGATCGCCTGCAGCATGTTTCGACCTGTTTTCCCAATCTGCCCATGGTCGAGCTGGCGGAGAAGCTGGCGCAGATCACGCCGGGAGCGCTCAAGAAGTCCTACTTCACCAACAGCGGCACCGAGGCCAATGAAACTGCCATCCAGGTGGCGCGCATGCACACCGGGAACTTTGAAGTGGTGGCGCTGCGGCATGGATACAGCGGGCGCTCCTCCCTTACCCGCGGGCTTACCGGGATGAATACATGGCGCAAGGGCACGATCGAAGTTGGCATCGTGCATGCCATGAATCCGTATTGCTATCGCTGTCCCCTGGGATTGAAATATCCCTCGTGCGAGGTTGCCTGCGCCAAGGATCTTGAGAATGTGATCCAGTTCTCCACCTCGGGACGCATTGCCGCTTTTCTGGCGGAGCCGATTCAAGGTGTGGGCGGTTTCATTACGCCTCCGAAAGAATATTTCAAGCTGGCCTTCAACATCGTGAAGCAATACGGCGGCGATTTTATTTCCGACGAAGTGCAGACCGCCTGGGGACGCACCGGGCATAAATGGTTTGGCATCGAGCACTGGGAAGTCGAACCCGACATGATTACCGCAGCCAAGGGACTGGGCAACGGCACTCCCATCGGACTGACCGTGGCCAAGCCCGAGATTGCGGATTCGTTTCAAGGCATGACGATTTCTACCTTCGGCGGCAATCCCGTGACCAGCGTGACCGCGCGCGCTGTCATCGACATCATCGAAGAAGACGATTTGCGGACGAATGCTGCGGTGGTGGGCGAATATTTCCGCAAGAAGCTGGAAGAATTGCAGGCGAAGTATCCGCTCATCGGCGACGTTCGCGGCATGGGCCTGATGCAGGCGATGGAACTGGTGGAAGATCGCGAAAGCAAGAAGCCGGCATCCGCCAGCACAAACGCGTTAATGGAAGAAGCCCGCAAGCGCGGGCTGCTGGTGGGCAAGGGCGGGTTCTACGGCAATGTCATTCGCATGTCGCCCCCGTTGAATATTTCGAAGACCGATGTGGATGAGGCGGCTCGGATTTTGGATGAGAGTTTTGCGGCGCTCAGAAATTAGTCGAAGGACCCCTATCGCCTGCAACCGGCCTGGCCTTTTCTGCGATTGTACTTGGGTTCATTGAACACCCAGCCGAGCTTTGCTTGGCCTGGACGGGTCGGAGACCCGTCCCTACACGGACTGTGGTGGCTAATGCGTTTCGTCCCCTGCTGGTGCCGCATCTGGCGTGTCGATCGAGTGCGGGGCTGACGTTGGAATTGTTTCTGGCGGCGGCTGGAATTCTCCGGGGTCTTTTCCTGCCAGGGCGGCTTTCATAAAATCCATCCAGATGGGGAGCGCGGCACGAGCGCCGGTTTCTTTCGCTCCCAGGAATCTCTTCTCGTCGTAACCGATCCATACCCCGCAAGTGAGCGTGGGCGAGAAGCCGACAAACCAGGCGTCGGTGAAATTGTTCGTCGTTCCGGTCTTTCCCGCCAGAGGAAGTTTGAGCGTGGCCGCCGAGATGGCAGTGCCATGCAGCACCACCTCGCGCAGCATGGATGTCATGGTGCGCGCGGTGCGGGCGCTGACGACATCTTTGACGTCGGGAAAATTTTCCTCCAGCGTGCGGCCCTGGTAGTCGGTCACCTTGCTGATGTAGCGCGGCGTGATGTGAACGCCATCATCAGGGAATACGCTGTAGGCGGACGTCTGCTCGATCGGAGTGACTTCAACCGCACCCAGCGCCACCGGCAAGTAGGGCGGGATCGGAGATGTAATGCCGAAGCGGCGGGCGTAGTCGATGACGGTTTTGATGCCGACGCTATCGGCCAGCTTCAGAGCGGGAATATTGCGGGACTGGGCCAGTGCACGTCTAAGCGTAATCGTTCCTTCAAACTTAGCGTCGTAGTTGTGAGGCTCGTAGAGGCCCGATGATGTGAGGAATGTGACCGGCCCGTCGAGGATGGTGTCGTCCGGCGTAGCGCCTCGGTCGATGGCGGCGGTATAGACATACGGCTTGAAGGACGATCCCACCTGCCGCAATGCCTGCGTGGAGCGATTGAACTTCGACAAATTGAAATCGCGTCCCCCCACCATGGCTTTGATCTCACCCGTGGCGTTGTCGATTGCGACCAGCGCGCCCTGCACACCGGAATCTTCCTCCAGGCTGACTCTCGCTTTTCCGTCGGAACTCAGCGTAAGAATCTTTATGTAAGCAATGTCACCCACCTTGAGAAGGTCGGGAAGCTTGCGGCGGGTCCACGCCGCATCGGATGCGGTGATCGTCGCGGAATGGCGGCCGAATCTGAGAGTTGCGGACGCCGGAGTTACAGCCTGCACCAAGGCGTGGACGTAGCCGTTCACCTCAGGTTCGCTGTCCCAGTCCGGATGCTGGTAGTTGGCCAGAGTCACATCGCCAGGCGAAATATTTTCCAGGCGCCCTCGCCAGCCGTGGCGGCGCTCGTAGGCGGCGAGGCCGTCGAGCAGAGCGTCATTGGCGGCGCGCTGCAGGTCCATATCGAGCGAGGTATAAACCTTCAACCCGCCTTCGTGGACCTGATCGCTGCCGTATTTGCCTTCGAGGTAGCGGCGGATTTCCTCGACAAAGTACGGGGCCAGCGAGTCGGGATCGTGCGACACTTCGAGCTGGATCGGCTGCTCGCGCGCCACCGACGCCTGCTGCGCCGTGATCATCCCATCCTCGAGCATCGAATTGATCACCAGGTTGCGGCGCTTGAGCGCGCGCTCGGGATGCGTAATGGGCGAATAATAGGAAGGCGATTTTGGCAGGCCGGCGAGCAGCGCGGCTTCATCGAGCGTCAATTGCTTTGCCGGCTTGCTGAAATAAAACTGCGAAGCTGATTCGAATCCATACACCCCGTGCCCGAGGTAGATCTGGTTGGCATACAGGGTGAAAATCTGTGACTTGGTAAAGCGCCGCTCGATCTGGATGGCGAGCAGCATCTCCTGAATCTTGCGGTGGAACATGCGATCCGGAGTCAGAAAAAGGTTGCGGGAAAGCTGCATGGTGAGAGTTGAGCCGCCCTGCACCTTGCCTCCCGCGACGATATCGCGATACGCCGCCCCATAAATGCGCCAGAAATTGATGCCTGAATGTTTTTCGAAGTCCTTGTCTTCGACAGAAATGAGCGCGTCATGCAGCACTCGGGGATAGTCCTCGTAGGAGGCAACCAGCCTGCGCTGTAGCGCGAACGAACCGATGGTGCGTCCCTGATCGTCATAGAGTTCGGTGATGGAACCCGGCCGGTAGCGCTCCAGTTCATCCACCTGCGGCAGGTCGGTGGAATAGACGAGCAGCAGGCCCGCGGTGGCGCCCACCAGCGCCGAGACCAGCACCAGCAGCGCGATCACCAGGCGGCTGACCATCTTGTGCTCAGCCTTGTGTACCGGAGAATCCTGTACGCCAAATTTCACGGGAATCGGGTTCAGAATAGCAGGAGAGCTGGGGCGCTAAACAGCGGAGACGAGGCAACGGTAAAGTGGTGCTGAGCGTTCGCGCCGAAGCAGCGGCATGATCGACAAGCTTCGATTGGGGTAAACTAACTGCGCTGGATTCAATGATTTGCCCAACTCGTGGGCGCGTAGCTCAAACGGATAGAGCATCGGATTTCTAATCCGGCGGTTGCAGGTTCGATTCCTGCCGCGCCTACCAAACCGATCAACTTTAGTAAACTCCCGGTCTCCCTTCGGTAACTTGTCGCATTGCGCCTCCACGTTATAAAGTCCAGCGACGATGGCCCTCCAATCACTGTTGTTCTCGCGCGATCAGGAGCTTATTAATCTGGTCGGTGAAGTACTGAAAACGCTCGATATTGAAGTCTCACAATGCGCGACGGCGCAGGAGGCTGTGCAACGGCTTGCGGCCACGAAGTACAACGCCATCTTTGTGGATAATGCGGACGCTCCGGGTGCGATCGCGGTATTGTCGGCGGCGAAGTCGCTGCCTTCCTGCCAGCAGTCGATCGGCATTGTGCTGGCGGTTTCACGCGCCAGCCTGGCGCTGGCCGAAGGAGCCCGTTGCCACATGGTGCTCTACCGGCCGCTTTCCGCCGGGCGGTTGCTCAATGGCGTGAAGTCCGCGCTTGGTCTCCGCAGCGAGAACGACGACGCACGCCAGTCCCAGCGCGCCTCCATCAAAATCCCGGCAACCCTACGAGGGGCCGGGCAGGACGAGACTCTTGCTTTCATCACCAACCTCAGCGCGGGCGGCGCTGCGCTATTCGTGGGGCAGGCGATACCTTCTTCCTGTATTCAGTCCATCGAGTTTTCTTTGCCGGCTACGACGGAAAACCTCTCATCTTCGGTTGAGCTGGTCTGGCGGGACGTGCAAGGCCGCGTAGGAATTCGTTTTGCGGGCGCGTCTCCGGTCTTCACCGAGACTCTGGAAAAGTGGCTGGCCACTCAACTTGCGCTGCGCCGCGCGGCTTCAGCCGGCGCCTGATTTCTATCCATCGAAATTTACCGTTCAGCACGGGATCTCACTCCCGTTCGACCCTGGGCGGCTGACCGGTTTGAGAAATCCTGTGCTCGCAAGGCGCGTTCAGGCAGGAGTCCGGCAGCATCAGCCTCTCGACGGGAACTCCTCCCACGATGTGCGACTCGACGATTTCATCCACGTCATCTAACGTCACTCGCCCGTACCAGACGGCATCCGGATAAACCACAATATTTGGGCCGTGCTCGCATTGATCGAGGCAGCCCGCCTGATTGGCCCGCACTTTCGCCTTCAATCCCCGCGCCGCCAGCTTTTCCTTGAATGATTTTTGCAGCTCTGCCTGGCCGCTGGGATCGCAGCACGGGCGCGGAGCCCCAGGCGGCCGCCGGTTGCCGCAGATAAAGATGTGCTTCTCAAACTTCGGCATAAAACAAAATGTATAGGATTTGCAGAGTTCGTGCAGAGGCAGCTTCTGGCTGCTGGCCGCTAGCTGCTGGCTTCCAACCAGACGCGGTAGGAATCGAGGAACGAGCAAGAGATCGAGAAACCAGAAACCAGAAACCAGAAACCAGAAACCGCCCTCAGTCCTTCAGCGGAACCATATTCTTGTCGCCCTGGCAGAAGGTGGCGACCCGCTGCAGTCCGCCTTCAGCTTGTGGCATAAGCCTGACCGGACCAAAGCAATAAACGGCATGGCCGCTTTCGGCGAAGTACCAGCGTCCGCCCTTGCGCGGCGGCTGCTTCGCAACCACATGATCGACGGGAGGTGGCGGAAGCGGAATGCGGTATGACCCGTAAAGCGAGATCGACAACAGCAATGTGGCGAACACTCTCATGCAAGGAACCTGGTCCGGCGCTTTGTGGGTCGAGTTAGATGGAGATCAACGCCCGGCGTTCGTCTCCTATGTCCGAGGTATCTTTTGGAGGTCTTTGGGGCAGAGGTCTTCGCAGCCGGGTCGTGCTCTGATTTTTGGGGACTGCGTGCGCGGCATCAGAAGATGCCGGAGGCTGCGCATCTCCCGGCTTGGCTTGCAGGGCCTGCGACTTCATCTGGGACTGAGCCCGAGCCTGGGACTCGGCCTGCTTCTTCTGGTTTGCTTTCCCTTTCAGACTGCTTAACTGCATGCTGTCATCGAAGAGAGACCGGATGAGGCTGCGCTGGGAATCGATGGTTCGGCCCTGCTCCACGACCAGCATGGTCAGCAGTCCGTACGACACCACGAACAAAATGGTGAGCACGGGAAGCAGCGTGCGCTGGGGCTTGCTGGTCGCGTTATCGCCCGTCAGGTTCCACAAAACGGCACCTCGATCTGTTGCCTCTCGCGCAGCAGGCGCTGTTCAGAATGCAGCTGGCGCGCCAACGGCGTATACCTTCGCATCGCGCTGAAAACACACGTCTTAGATGAGAGTGCCGAAGCACCCACGGAGCCCGCTACTGCAAGTTGCTGCACATAATAGGTAACCGGAACGGGTTACCTCAGTGCCAGCGAATCAAGCAAAGGCCGCGACTGGTAAGGGTTTTGGAGCAGACCTTCGAGTCGGGCCCCGGGTTTTCCGGGGCAGGGGCAGCCTGAACCGGGAAGGCGGCATCTTACGGCAGCAATTTTTTCGCTTCGCGCCACGCCGTGGTTGCACGCGAAGCCACTTCCGGAGAATGCCGGGAGGCCCCAGAATTGATCGTTAGTTTGCTTATTTCGGTTTGTTATTTCGGTTTGTTCATTTGCCACTTGCGCCATACAAGAAGGATGCCAAACATGAAGAGATTCGCCGGATTGATTTGCGTGATGTTGCTGGTCACGTTCGCACTCGCCCAGCAGGAGAACCCGCCCGTAGAACCGATGGATCAGACTCCGCTGTTCCGCGTGACCGTGGTTTCGCGGACCACCAAGGCGATCAACTATCGCCATCGCGGCGGTTCCACCATGGTCGATATCAAGGGAACGAGCCTGATGCCGGAAATCAGCGGCAAAGCCAAAGTGGATAGCAAGAACGGGCGTTTGCAAATCAATGTCGACCTTTCCAAAATGAGGCCGCCGACCAGCATCGGACCGCAGTTCCTTACTTATGTGCTATGGGCCATTACGCCGGAAGGGCGGTCGCAGAACTTGGGCGAGATCGTTCCAGACTCGAATGGAAAGTTCAGTCTTGATGTCACGACCGATCTGCAGGCCTTCGGCTTGATTGTGACCGCGGAACCCTACTTCTCCGTCATCCGGCCGAGCAACGAAGTGGTGGCTGAAAATATTATCCGGCAGGAAACCAAGGGCTTTGAAGAAACCATTGATGCCAAGTTCGACATGCTCGAAGGAGGACAGTACGTGGTGGACATGCCGGCCCAGCAACTGCCTTCCGCCATGGCAGACCCCAAAACGCCGCTCACTTTGCTGGAAGCGCGTAATGCGGTAGCCATCGCCAAGGCCGCGGGTGCCGCCAAGTATGCTCCGGACAGTTTGCAAAAGGCTGAGACTTACCTGGCGCGTGCGGAAGACTATCTGCAGCGCAAGCAGGGCAAGACTCCAATCGGCACGGCCGCCCGGGGCGCCACGCAAATGGCGGAAGATGCGCGCGTGCTGACCCTGCGCCGCAAGGAGCAGGAGCGGCTGGCGAACGAGAAGCAGGCTATGCTGGACAAGCAACACCAGGCTGAAATGGACGCACAGGCCTCCGCGACAGCTGAAGCTCAGGCTAAAGCTCAAGCCGAGGAGGATGCCCGTAAACGGGCGCAGGCTGAGGCTGACACAGCATCGGCGGAAAAAGCCCGGGCCGAGGCCCAGTTGCAGCAGGCGCAGGCCGACGCTGCCCGCTCAGCCGCGCAGGCCGATCAGCAGAAAGCCGAAGCTGCCGCTGCCGAAGCGATCCGCCAGAAAGAAGAGCAGCGGCAACGCCTGCTCAACCAGCTCAACCAGGTGCTGGAGACGCGGGATACTCCTCGCGGCCTCGTGGTAAGCATGCCTGACGTGCTTTTTGATACCGGCAGCTACACCCTGAAACCCGCCGCCCGCGAACGGCTGGCGCGAGTCTCAGGCATCGTCCTCGCATATCCTGACCTGCGCCTGGAAATTGAAGGCCACACCGATAGCGTAGGCAGCGACGAATACAACCAGACTTTGTCAGAAAAACGGGCGGGCTCGGTGCGGGATTACCTGATGAACAATGGAGTCTCGATCAACAACGTAATTGCACGCGGCTTGGGCAAATCAAACCCGGTGGCGGACAACAGCACCGCTGCCGGCCGCAAGTTGAACCGCAGGGTCGAAATGATTGTCTCGGGCGACGTGATTGGAACTCAGATCACACCAGGGGCAACCACTCCGCCGGCAGCTCCACCGCAGTAAATTGTCATCCCGAGCGCAGTCGAAGGACCCCTATCAACGCCACGGGTGCGGAGAGCTGCTCAACTGCTGACAGTGATTACCGCGGGCTAGGGATCCTTCGACTCCATCAGCCCATTCGCGAAGCGAATGGGCTGACTCCGCTCAGGAAGACATCAGTTTTTTTGCCGCCGAAGCTACCACACTCGGCAGGCATTCATCGGCATCATAGGTTGGCCTGCTTTGCAGCTGAAAGCCTGGCCAAATTCCGGCATGTTCTGTACTACGCCATTGACCCGGAACTCGCGTGGTGAGTGCGGATCGGTTTGCACTTGCAGCCGCTGTTGCTGAGGTCGAGTGCTGCCACACCAGGCTTGGCCTTCTCCCAGGAAGAACTGCTGTATGGGGGTGTAGCCGGCTTCCTTCTTCGTCACGTCGATATTTTTCCGTTTGGCGTCAGCCAGAAACGCGAGATAAGCCAGACGCAGGCCGCCGTTGTCGGCCGTGTTCTCGCCCAGTGTCAGTTTGCCGTTTACCTTGACGTCATCGACTGCGACAAAGCTGCCGTACTCCTTCACTTCACAATCAGCTTTCTCGTCAAAGCGCTTTCCATCTTCGGGCGTCCACCAATCCGCAAGGTTGCCCTTGGCATCGAATTGGCGGCCTTCGTCGTCGAATCCGTGGGTCAGTTCGTGTCCCACGATGCCGCCAATGTGGCCGTAGTTCGAGGCGTCCGAAGAGCGGCTGTCATACAGCGGAGGCTGCAGAATGCCCGCCGGGAAGTTGATGTCGTTCATGCTCGGGTCGTAGTAGGCGTTCACCGTCGCCGGGCTCATCTGCCACTCGCCGCGATCGACCGGCTTGCCGATCTTCGCCAGCTGGCGCCGGTTTTCAAAACTGGTCGCGCGCAGAACGTTTCCAAAAGCGTCATCCCGCACAACGGTCAGGGTGGAATAATCCCGCCAATTGTCCGGGTATCCGATTTTATCGGCCACGGCGTGAAGCTTTTCCTTGGCTCGAACTTTCGTTTCCGCGCTCATCCAGCCCAGAGTGTCAATGTCCTGGTTCATCGCAGTCTCGATGTCCTTCACCATCTGCACCGTGGCCTGTTTGTTGGCGGGCGGAAATTCCTGCGAGACATAAACCTGCCCCAGGGCTTCACCCAATGCGGCGTCGGTGGCCTGTACGCAACGCTTCCAGCGCGCTCTTTGCTCGGGCTGGCCTCTTAACTTGCGTCCGTAAAAATCGAAGCGCTCGTCGTCGAGCGCCTTGGGCAGGGCGTAACCTGGGACCGACAGAATGAGCTGCCAGCGCAGATATGTCTTGATCGTTTCGAGATCGGTGGAGGCGAGCAGGGCGTTCAACCCTTTAAAGAAATCGGGATTCACGACATTGACTTCGCTGACAGCGGGCGCCCCGGAGGCGGGCAGAAAGCGGTTCCACGCAATGTTCGGAGTCAAAGCGGCCAGTTCGGAGACCGGCATCAGATGGTAAACCTTATTGGGATCGCGTCGCGAAGTGATATCCATCGAAACCTGGGCCAGCGCGGTTTCCAGTTGCATGATGGCCTTCGCGTCACTGCCGGCTTTGCTTTCGGATTCGCCGGTGAGCTTCAGCATGTTGGCAATATGCTGCACGTACTGGGAGCGGGTCTTCTCCGCTGCCTCGCCGGGACGGAAATAGTAATCGCGTTCCGGCAGTCCCAGTCCAGCCTGATCGACGGCGGCAATCTGCTTTCTCGCGTCTTTAAAGTCCTGCTGTTCGCTGAAGTTAAGGAACGCGTTCACGCCGATCAACTGAAAGTGCGCCAGAAGCTCCGGCAACTCGTCTTTGCTCTTGATGCTGGAGATGCGGTCGAGCTCCATTTGCAGAGGTATTAATCCCTTGCCGTTGATCGCTTCCACATCCATGCAGGCGGCGTAGGAGTCGCCGATCTTCTGTTCGTTGGGAGTGCGGCTGGAGCCCCCGGCGGCCGCCTTTTCCAGCATGGCATGGAGAATGTACTCGTTATAATCCGCCACCATGGCGCCGGTTCCGAAGGAGGAGCGGTCGTTAGGAATGGGATAAAACTTGGAAAAGTTTCCGCATGCGTACTGAAAGAAATTGGTGCATGGGTCGGCCGTGGTATCGATAAACCGCGGCTCCAGGCCCGACAGCTGATCGGGAGCCTTGTTCGGTCCCGTTTTCCCGCTGCCCGCGGTCTGCGCGAACGATGAAAGGCACAATGCAAACACGGCCATCGCTACCCAGGCTCTTGTCATTCGATTCATGATTTCACTTTTCCTTTAAGGTGTGTGCGAGATGCGTGAGGCGGCGCAGACTGGTCCAGGAATTCGACGCTCTTGCCGGCAATTGGTAAGCAGGCCGGCCCAAAAATACCAAACTCTGCGCCCGCTCGAGAAGCAATCACCCTTACTTCCCACCCAGCACCAGTTTGGCGATTGTGGCCAGCTGCATGTTCGATGTGCCTTCGTAAATCTTTCCGATTTTCGAATCGCGCCAGTACTTCTCCACCGGATAATCCCTGGTGAAACCATAGCCGCCGTAAATTTCTATGGCGAGAGAGGTCACCCGCTCGGCCACCTGCGAGCAGAAGAGCTTGGTCATCGCCGCTTCCTTGACGAAGGGGACGCCGGCGTCTTTCATCCGCGCCGCGTTATACACCATGAGCCGCGCCGCCTCGATTTCCGTGGCCATCTGGGCGATTTGAAACTGGATGCCCTGATATTCGGCAATCGGTTTTCCGAACTGCTTGCGCTCCTGCGCATACTTTGCCGCGTACTCCCAGGCGCCGCGAGCCACTCCCGCCATTTGCGCCCCGATGCCGATGCGGCCCTCGTTCAAGGTTTCGATCGCGATCTTATAGCCCTTGCCTACTTCGCCCAGCACATTGGATTTCGGCACAGCGCAATCTTCGAGAATCAGTTCGCAGGTGGACGACGCGCGAATCCCCAGCTTGTCTTCCTTCTTGCCCACGGTGAAGCCGGGAAAATCTTTCTCAATCAGGAATGCGGTGATTCCCTTGTAGCCGGCCGCCGGATCGACCGTGGCGAACAGCACAAAAAGGCCTGCTTCCTTGCCGTTCGTGATCCAAAGCTTGCGTCCGTTGATCACATAATCACTGCCCCGGAGCGTGGCTCGCGTCTGCAGGGCGAAGGCGTCAGAGCCGGAGCTGGCTTCGCTCAGGGCGTAGGCGCCGCAGGTATCGGCCGCCATGCGCGGCAGGTAATGTTTCTTTTGTTCGTCGTTGCCCCAGCGCAGCAGGGCATTGTTGACCAGCGTGTTCTGCACATCCACCACAACCCCGGCGGAAGCATCCACCCGGGACATTTCTTCTACCGCCAGAATCGCCTCAAAAAACTTGCCGCCGCCACCGCCATACTGCTCGGGGATTTCGATTCCCATCAGGCCAAGCTGGAAGAACTGATGAATCAGGTCCTGGTCGAAGACACCTTTTTCGTCCATCTCCTTGACCAGCGGACGCAGCTTCTCATCCGCAAACTGGCGTATGTTGTCGCGAAACATGATTTCGTCTTCCGTGAAGGCGGTCAACGGCGCCGGATTCGCGATTTGCAGGGTTGCATCAGGCATGGAAAACACCTTCAGGCTGAGGGTTGGCAGCCTCCGGATTTTAGCACTGGTCTCGCCGAGCCGTTGGACAGGACTTAAGAGGGCCTAAGAGTTCGTCGCGTTCGCGGGGGCGAATTCCTGCAACAACTCGTTGGGACAGGCGAACAGATCCTGAAGAGGGGGCACATCGGTGGTTGCGATGGCCGCTCCATCCGGCGTGAGTTGCAGAACTGTGTATCCGGCGCCTTCGAACAGGCCGATGGTTTCGCGTAGATTGGTTCGCTGCAAGTATTCGAACATTACCACTCGCGGCCGATGCCGTTGCAGGCAATCCATCATCCCGCGCAGCACGCTGTTCTCGTGACCCTCGACATCGATCTTCACCACACTGATCGGATAGGGCAGGGTATAGTCCGCCAGGAATTGGTCCAGCTGTTGGCAAGATATCTGGCGCGTCGGCGCTGACGCAGGGAAGCCTCCGACAATGCGATTCAGGGGGTTTACTCCGCCTTTGTCTTCGAACTCGACTGTCCCGTTCCTGTCCGACAGCGCTACCTCGTAAACTTCGAAGCGCAGGCGGTTCAGTTCCAGGTTTTCGCGGGCGCGAGCTGTGGCAATGGGATTAGGCTCAAAAAGCAACGCATGCTGAATCTTGTCAGCCAGGAGCAGGGTAACCAGCCCCACATTCGCTCCGACATCGATCAGAGTGCCATCCCTTATGTGCGCCCGCAGGTAGAGGATGTCCCGCGAGTCCGGAATCCTCGTGTACATTACCGCGGACGACATGTGGCAATCCGGATAGGCGCGAAATCGTTGTCCGTTGAATAGCCGCACGACGATGGGATTGCCCACCGGTCGCTTCCAGAATTGCCAGCCGAAAAATAGAATCAAACGCCGGACGCGTACCGGGCGATTCGACGGTTCCTGCCAGATCGAACCCAACACGTAGCGTGCGTTTTTCAGAAAGGATGGCAAGACGATAGCTTCAGTGCGGGCCAACGACGGGGGCTAGTCCCGCTTGCCGCCCTGTATGAGCTTAAGTCCGTCGGATTGCAGGATGCGTTGGATCTGGTTGCGCGCGTGGACAGACCACGGTCCGACCGTGTCCAGTTTTATGTAAGCGCGCCAGTGCTTGAGAGCTTTGCGCGGTTCTTTGATCTTTTCATAGGCCAGCGCCAGATTGTAATGGGCGTCAGCATACGTTGGTGCGAGTTGCAGCGCGGTCCCGTAAGTCTGGATAGCCTCAGCCACGCGCCCGGTCTCGTCCAGCACATTGCCCAGATCGAAGTAAGCCAGGGCGTAGCGAGGATCGACTTCAATGGCGTGCCGGTAGTGCTTCTCCGCCAGCGCGTATTCCTGACGGTTGTAGTGCAAAGTACCGAGATTGATGTGCGCGGCCGCGTGCTCGGGATCGATTTCGAGCACCCGCTGGTAGGTCTCGATCGCCTGCACATGGTGGTTCGGATCCTCTTCGAGCGCGATGCCGCGGGCGAAAAGCTCCGCTGCGTCGATATGGACCGACTCGGAAGCGCTCGAGATAGGCGTGCTGCTTACCACCCGCTGCCCGGGAGCGAAGTCGAACAAAAACTGGCCCGCAATGGGCTCAACCACTTTACCTTTGTGGCGGAATGCAATCCGTTGACCGGTGGAGAAAGCGCCTGCCTCCAGCAGAGGATTTTCCATCCCGGAAACCTGCTTCAGCATGGCCTCGAGCGACTGCCGTATCACCGCGGGGCGAACCTTGCGGGCACACAAATCCCGAACCTTCTTGACCTGGAGGAGTTCGAAGAAAGAATAGCTCTCAGCCGCAGCTACCAGTCCGGCCTTTTCCCAAGATGCCAACTGGCGCGCCGTGACCCGCAGGATGCGAAGCAGATCCGCTTGAGTGTATCGATACACGGTGTATTGAACTCTTTCTATATTATCGGAAAAGTTACTACGGATTGGCAAGTGGAAACTGGGCTGAAAGGGAATCTCTGCCGACAACGTGCCCAATTCGGAGTGCAAAAATCGTGGAAAACCGCTTCCAATTCAATATCCCCGGCAGACGAGCTTGAATTCTGCAGGCCCGGTCGAAAAAGTTCAGGAACATTGCTGAAGGGCAACGACAGTGGCTGAAACAATCCGGAATGCCAGCTACGGAAGGCCGCTGCAGGAAAGCAGCGGCCCAGATTGCAACTTAATCCGACTCTTTGCGACTCTTTTTTCGGGCACGCTTTCGCGCCAACGCTTCCTTGACGCGCTTCTTCTCGCCCGGTTTCAGGTAGAAGGAATGACGTTTGACCTCTTTAATGATGTCTTCCTGCTGCACCTTGCGTTTGAACCGGCGAAGGGCATTCTCTAGCGATTCGCCCTCTTGCAGTCGAACTTCTGCCACACTCATCACCTCCCAACCAGCCTACTCGGGTAGCTTCCAGCTTACCCCATTTGTGTCATTTGTGGCATCCTCACTCCGAGTAGCCGTCGTCTTCGGCTTCCTCGTCATCGTCGTCATCATCATCCGTACCTTCGTCGCCGTCGTCTTCATCGTCATCCGAATCCGGATCGTCCGAATCTGGGTCATCTGAATCTGGATGTTGTCGAACAACGAAAGGGACAACCTGCCGCCGGTGAGAAGAATCGGATGCGGGGTACTGCAAATATATTCCGCTCATCGTCCAATGGTACGCTTCGCCGCGAGATCCTTATAGCCAGCCTGGCGGGATCCTGATTTCCTTGCGGGTTTCTTTGCGTTCTTTGCGTTCTTTGCGACCTTTGCGGGTTCTCAGGGTCCTAGCTTTCTTCAAGAAACGCATGGTTTTGCTATCGCTTAGGAAGTTCTCGACTAGCGTCAGGACGCTCTCGCAGATCGCAGGCAACTTGCCTCATAAACTCCACGCCTCGTCATTGCAACCCCGCGATGCCATCCGACTTAGTAACCTCGGATGAGAAATGCCGGTTGCCACTGCCGCCCTCGTAATCAAATGTGGCAGTGATGCCAGCTACTTGAATCACGTCGCCAGGATTGAGTTGTTGCTGAGCGCCGGCCATTTCGAGGCTGTTTATTCTAATCCTAGTCTTTCTTCGGGCGGCGACGAGGAAAAACCCGTCTTCTCGATGGTGGATCGAGGCAGCGGTTTGAGGAGCGAACCAGCGTTTCAGTCGTACCGTAGCCATCTGAGATTTTCCTATAACGACAAGCTTGCTCAATAGCACGTAATGTTGACGGTCGGTACGGCCAGCAATGACAGTGAGAGTGCCTATTCTTTGAACTTTATTTCGAGCGGCGGATGTTGCAGTGAGGCCGAGGGTCTGGACGGAGGTCCGTACTGAAACCGACGAGCATTTCTTGCCAAGCATTTCCCTTACTCTTTTCGTATCCAACACCATCGTGTGATCAAGCTGCGGAGGTTGATTTTCTTCCACGAGTTGCTGCCAAACCACAGCGCGGTCATCAACCTTGGCCCAAGCCGAAGGAATGAGCTCGTTTGCGTCAGCACGAAAGAAGACGGTATGTTTGCCAATGAGAACAACATCACCGTCCCGGAGTCCGACTTTGTCAATTCGTTCATCGTTCACGTATGTTCCGTTGAAGCTCTCTATGTCTTCAATCACGTAACGGTCCGCCTCCCAATAAATCTTGGCATGATGTCCCGAAACAGCTGGATTATCGATGCAAAGAACGTTATCCGGTTGACGACCGATCGTGATCACACCGCCCGTTGGAACTATTTCACGCAGCAAGCGTTCCTGAAACATGAGAGATAACTTTGCCATTATCGACTCCCACCTCGCAAACTGCGGAGGCAAGTCTGGTACCAGGGGGATTGGACAAAGCGCACTAGCAGGCAGGTAATGTTGTCTGATCCACCCCTCAGTTTAGCCAGTTGTATAAGGTTTTCGCAGGCCTGCTCCAGGCTGGCTGCCGACGTGACCGTCTGCATGATCTCGTTGTCGCTCAGCGATCCCGTCAGGCCATCGCTAGTCAATACGAGAACATCATTTGAAACGGCCACCATATCGTCGAGGCCTGGCACGACCCTGTCTTCCGAGCCCAAGGCTTGGGTAATTATGTTTTGAAACGGTGACGTCTTAGCCTGCTCCTGGGAAATTAAACCCAGCTCAGTCTGCCGAACAACAAGCGAATGATCCTGCGTCAGTTGCTTAATGGCGCCTTCGCGAATGAGGTAGACGCGGCTGTCTCCAACGTGACCTACGGAGAATAGATCTTGATCTACCAATACAGAAACAATTGTGGACCCCATGCCAGCCTTCTGTTCGTCTTCACAGGCGGTCTCATAAATAGCCGTGTTGGCGAACTGGATCGCATCCTCCAGGACATGGGCTCGCTCAGATAAAGCCGGCTGTGTGGTACTTTCATCATCTCGACGGACCGTATGCTGAGGGCGCTGTCGAAAATACGTCAATAGACTCTCTACTGCGAGCTTGCTTGCGAGTTCCCCAGAAGCGTGGCCTCCCATTCCGTCGCAGACCATAAAGATTCCCCGATCTACGTCATAGCCAAAGTTGTCTTCGTTGCCGACACGAATGCACCCTGCATCGGTCTTGGCTGCTACCTCAATGGCTAGAGACAATCGCGCAACCTCCCTCTTTTGCTACTCCAACTTCAAATCAAGGCGTCGTGATTTCTTGTCGCAAACTACTCGAAGGATGCTGTCATTGACGCCTATGGCCGCGTCCGCGATATTTGTCGTTTCATCATAAGAATCGCGTGGAGATTGAATTTGTACCCGCAGGTTATGTTTCCCGGCAGGCACGTTCACCGCATCCAGTTGGTATCCTTCAACCTTCCGAAAAATGAGCCCTCGCCTTCTAGTATCTCCGTGCAACAAGTGCTCATACACGAGACTGTTGTCGATCCAAACAGAGGCGTGCGCCTCGGTAAAATCATGCTCGATTGCAATTCGCAGCGTCCCGTTAGAAACGATCGAGGCTGGCGGGACGACAATCGAAGCAGCCTGCAACTTCGTTCGAGACGACAGTACTTTCCTCGGCACCCTTGGAGTTGCAACTGCTTCCTGCTCTCGATTGATCGCGCTGCTGACCGCTACTCCGGTACTGAGCGGAAGGTTTGCTTGTTCAACCGCCGTCGTTTGATTGTGGGATGAATTGGTGCGAAATAAACTGCTGGAAGCACCAAACGCCATTGCGCCAGCCAAAATCGCCGACGCAACGACCGGATTCCATTTAAGTCCGGGCCTTCTCGATCGAGCCGGTTGTTGTGCTGTAGGCCCGGCATGCGGCGCGGTGGTTGTGGCGCAACCGCCGATGTGTTGAGGAATCGTGTTTCGCTTTTCGCTGGTGGTTGTCCAATCATTCTTTCGGTTTACGAATCCGCTATTTTCCCGGAGCCGCTCGATGTCGGCGGCAAGAGACATACCGGTCTGGTAACGTTGTGCCGGATCTTTTGCCATCGCACGCGAGACAATATTGTCGAGTTCGGGAGACAATTTTGCCTGAAATGACGACACCGGAAGCGGTTCGTGGTTGACCAATTTGAAACAAACCGTTGTGTTGCTGTTCCCCTGGAACGGTCTATGGCCAGTGAGCATGTAGTAGAGCATGACTCCCAGGGAGAACAAGTCGGAGCGGCCATCCACGTCTCCTTCGCTCAACTGCTCGGGAGCCATATAGGCCGGGCTACCCAAAACTTGACCGGCCAGAGTTAAGTTTGTCTGGTTTAATTTTGCGATGCCGAAGTCTGCGATTTTCGCGTGACCGTTTTCGTCAACCAAAATATTCGCCGGCTTTATATCGCGATGTATGACGCCTTGCGCGTGAGCATAGTGAAGAGCTTCGGCGATCTCCTGAACCAGTTGGAGTGTCGTGCTGAGGGGCAGAGTACGATTCTCGCGACTCAATAGCTCTTGCAGAGACTGGCCTTTGACATACTCCATTACGAGGTATGGCTCTGCTTCTTCTTCTCTCACATCGAACATTGTGACGATTCCGGGATGTGACAGGCGACCGGCCGCCTGGGCTTCAACCCCGAAACGCTTCCGATACTCCCGTTCAGCCATGGCATCAAGTCCAGCAAGGCGCACGGTCTTTACCGCGACTATTCGGTCCAGCTTAGGATCGCGTGCGCGAAATACGACTCCCATGGCGCCGCATCCAAGTTCGGCCTCAATCTCATATCGGTCCAGAAGTGTTCCTATTCGTGTTCCCATAAAGTCACCGGATTGCGCTGCCCAGGTTGGCGAAGATAGTGCTAGTGTGGAAGCCGATTAAACGGATCGCGCCTATCGCGATCGCCAACACGACAGCAAGCATCATCGCGTATTCAGCGACATCCTGTGCCTCGTCGTAGTTCCACAGTTCACGGAAAACGCCACTCATTACAGCCTTCATCCCTCCCGCGGAAATCATTGATGCTGCTACTCCAGAATGGGTTCTAAGCGACATCCGGACAATGGCCCATCAGTGTTGAAACCCGAACGGGCGTAACAGACTCCCTGATGACGAAAGTCACCACGATCTGAAGTATTCTGAGCCTTGGCGGGACCACGTTTCCTGGAGATTCCGAGAGCAGTCCTTTTCTTGATGACAAAGCTGCTGTACGTCATCACGGCAGGAGATCATGGCTACCTACGGCTCCTCGTTATCAATCGATGCTGCCGCCGTCGAGCGGTTAAAACCGGCGTTACACTAACATTTCACTTGGTACAAAAAATCGGTCAGATCGCCCATTCGAGGAAAGCGTGAGTCTTACACGCAGATTGAGGTTTGCGAGTTCTCTAGTTTTCGCTCTCTGTGTCGCTGGCGTTGCCCATAAATCACCCTCCGATCTTTACGTCTCGCCCGACGGCAAAGATTCGAACCCCGGGACAATCGAGCGCCCCGTACGAACCATTCAGCATGCGGCCGACATTGCGCACGCAGGCGCTACGGTCTATGTGCGGTCCGGCATCTACTGCCAGCAATTGAAAGTCAAGACTTCGGGGAGCCAGCGGGAAGGGTTCGTTACGTTTCGGAGTCAACCTGGCGAGAAAGCAATTCTCGATGGAGGTTGTCTGAAGCTGGTCGAAGGCGATACCAGCATGGTAGAACTGGCCAACGTGAGCTTCATACGCATCCAGGATCTCGAGGTGCGTGATTTTCGGACCAGCGATTACCGAATTGTGCCATGGGGAATTCGCGTGCACGGACACGGCTCCCATATTGAGATCCTCCACAACAACGTCCATCACATCGAGCAGAACTATGCGGGCGGGACGGAAGGAGGAGCGAACGGTCTCGGCATTGGGGTCTACGGAACCGACGCCAACATTCCGATCAGCCACCTCGTGATTGAAGGCAACGAAGTTCACCATCTCAAAACCGGGTCCAGCGAATCTCTGGTAGTGAATGGGAATGTGGCTGGTTTCCGTATCGCAAGAAACGTAGTGCACGACAATAACAACATCGGAATCGATGTCATCGGGTTCGAACAGACTGCACCAGATCCAACGGTCGATCGGGCACGCGATGGAGTGGTCAGCGAAAACTCGGTTTACAACATCACTTCAAGAGGCAATCCGTCTTACGGCATGGGGCCTGATTCCGACGGTATCTACGTTGATGGCGGGACGCGAATTCTCATTGAACGCAACATCGTGCATGATGTGGATTTCGGTATTGAAATGGCCAGCGAGCATTCTGAGGGCAATACCAGCCACGTGATCGCGCGCAACAATCTAGTCTATTCCTGCCATGCCGCCGGATTCAGCATTGGAGGTTACGATCGAAAGCGCGGGACAACCGAGGACACAATCATCGTAAATAACACCATTTACCGTAATGACGCCTGGAAAACGGGCACCGGCGAGTTCCTGATGCAGTTCTACATGCGCAACAACGTTTTCAAGAACAACATAGTTTATGTCGGGGAACACGGGAGAGCTTTGGCCAGCAAGTCCGGACGTATGGATGGCGCTCCCTCTGTGACCCTGGATGACAACATCTACTACTTTCCGTCCGGCTCAAAGGCAAAATGGACATACGATCATAAAGAATTCTCGTCTTTTGAGGAGTATGTTTCTGCAACCGGTAACGATCTACATTCCCGGCTTGCGGATCCGCGATTTGTGGACCCTGCGTCGAACAACTTCCATCTGCAGCCAGACTCCCCAGCGCGGAAAAGCGGCGATGATTTGGGAACCCCAGTGCTGGGAGATCGGGATCTCGACGGTCAGCCCAGGCTTAAAGGAACGAAAATTGACGCTGGCTGCTATCAAGCAGCACAGTAGACGGCGTTGATCTCGTCAGGCACTCTTCCGCGGCGAATTAGATACTCAGTTCGTTCCGAACCAGGGGTTCAGGTCAAGCGGTGGCAGAAGCGGTGTCCGCTGGTCGAGTCGCCGTGAAGAGTTCGCTTCGGTCCGAATATGTCATCGCGTTCGCGGCGACGTGCGGAGCAATTCTGCTACCGCGTACGTCGGCGGGGACTGTCTACATCGTCGACGTCAATGCTGCCGGTGGCGAGCGCCAAGCCGTTGGTGATCGCTCGGACGACAAGGCTCCGCCACTTCGGGGGGTGCGCCAGCGCCATAGGAGCCTCGTCCCAGACAGTACGCGAAGTACGTGGTTTAGCTTGTTCTTTACTGTCGCTGGAGTAGACGAACCCCGTCTCGGCGCTATCGGCGGCAGTCGATGAGTTTGACAGAACAGGCATGGCTGGCAATTGAAACTTCAGGAGCAAATCAACGGGTCCCGAAAATTCAGATCGGGGTAGCCTCCCGACCGATTGTGTAGGATTGACTGCTCGACCGAACGAAGCGTGCTGCATTCTCCGTTCCCGTGCTTTCACAGAACCGCCGTGTATGTCTGGAGATCGATGTAACGAAGCAGCAAGCGGAGTCGGTGCATAGAAAATCAGGCCCACACTTGGGACCAAGAACAGCGCGGCGGTCAATGTGATTGTTACGAGCGCTGCGCAGGTCGTTTTTTCAAGATTCGAACAGGAATAAGGCTCGCTCAGCAAGGCACGAACTCTGATTGCAAGCAATGACTCCGAGGAGGAAAAACCAATTCCCTCTGAAGGGCTACGCTCATCTTCAAACCAACGTGCTAGCCTGATCAGGCACTCGGCATACCTAAAGCGCGCTTCCGAACGTTTCCCTACAACCGCATAGTCGCAGGCCAGCTCTCGGTCCAATCGCAGACGGCGGTACGCCAGCCACACCAGCGGATGAAAGAAAACAAGGCGGCACCCCAACGCCGCCAGCCGATCCCACAGATAGTCGTGATGCTTAACATGGGTCAGTTCATGCCTCAGAACATCAGCCAGTTGATCGCTATCGAGATCGGGAATCAATTCCGTGGGTAGCAAGACGTGACTGCGCAGCCAGTAACAGGTGGCGGGAGAACGCAGCTCGGATACAAGACCAAGTTCACTATGTCGAACCCCCAGCTGGAAACAAATCCGCCGAAAAAGAAGCTCGAGCTGAGGTGACGGCAGTTGAGCGCTCCGCAGAACATGTCTCAGCTTTATTGACTTGAGCAGCAAATGCAACAGTGATGCCAGCAAGAGAACGACATACACTCGCCAAGCCAACGGCGCGATTCTGGCAACGTCAGACGCCCACACACTCTTCACCGGCATCGCCAGATACAAGTTCGACGCGGTTGATAACGATGTAGAGTTAGCGACGAGATGAACCGGGTCTGCTGCTCGGGAGGGGACCCACAAAAGCAGCCATGCCGCGATGGCGAAAAACAGGAAGCAGCCCCACATTCGCACGCGAGTGCGAGGACTTCGAATAAATCCGCAAATGCATCTTGTCGCGAAATAGGCAAAGGCTACTTGCGCACCATAGGTGATCCAGGCGCTCAAACCAGCCAGAGAGCTGTTGAACCACATAAGTATCCGACCTTTAACGACTGCTTTGCCGCCCGGGGCCGATGGCTTTGCGGTAACTACGAATGAGACGTTCGAGTTCCTGCAACTCGGCCGCGTCGATGCGCTCGTTTTCCAGGAGATTGACCAAAAGGTCCGAGCGGGACCCGCCAAAATACCTATCCAGTAAAGAGCGTAAAGAGGTGCCGCTGACCTCGCTACGCTTCACGCGAGGTCGATACACAAAAGCACGCCCGCGAACAGAGTGGCTGATAAATCTCTTGCCTTCCATAATCCGCAAAACGGTCTGAACGGTTTTGTAGTTCAACGGACTATCTGGTTCTGAAGTTTGCAACACATCCTCAATGGTGCCTTCTCCCAGGCGCCAGAGAATCTCCAGCAAGCGAAACTCGGCCGCAGTCGGTATCGATTTCGATTTCGACAGAGTGGCCTTCTTCCTGTCCTTTAGCTCGACCAGTTTGTGCAGCCGCTCTTCAAAGTAGCCGTCCATCTTCCATTCGGAGATTAACACCTGGATTCACCATGATCAACGATTAAGCCGGCAACGACCCGTTGATCGATTTGCGGCGTTCCCATCCGGCGCTTGATGCTGAAGGGCTAACGTATCAATACCCACCAGAGGATAAAGACCACCAGGGCGGTCAAGATTGCGGAGGCCATCACTTCAACCGATTTTTGCATTCAGCTTCCGTGAGCGGGCGGACAGCGCCCCGACTATTAGCCTTGACATCATAGTCTTAAGTTAGTAAGACTTAAAGACTCAAAGGAGTAGCCACGGCCGGGCAGCGCCGCGTAGGCTCAGCTTTTTGGAGAATTGAATCGGATTTCTTGAACCGAGAGATAAACATGCGGACTTTGCTCTTGATGACGGGCGTTGTTTTGTTCGGGCTTTTGGCGTCAGTCAGCGCACAGCAGTACAAGGTTAGTGGCCGAATTACAATCGATGGCGACGGCGGCTGGGACTACCTCGCTGTGGACTCTGTAAACGGGCAACTCTACGTGTCCCACGGCACGGAAGTGGCGGTGGTGGATCTTGCTCTCCAGAAACCTGTCGCCAAGATCACCGGGATGAAGCGCATACACGGCATCGCAGTGGCTGATGATCTCAACCGAGGCTACATCAGCGATGGCGGTGACGATGTCGTTGTAGTGTTCGACTTGAAGTCGCACTCGGTCCTGCAGAAGATAGCGGCAGGCAAGAATCCCGACGGCATTTTGTACGATCCTTTCAGCAGCCGCGTATTTTCATTCAATGGCCGCAGCAATGATGTAACCGCGATTGACGCTTCATCCGGGAAGGTTGCAGCCACCATTGCCCTGGATGGCAAGCCAGAGTTTCCGGTCAGCGACCGGAAGGGAAATGTATACGCCAACATCGAGGACAAGAGCGAGATCGTACAACTCGATTCCCAAGCGCTCAAGGTAAAGAAAACCTGGCCTCTTTCCCCGTGCGAGGAACCCTCGGGTCTGGCGATCGATGAAGATGCTCGACGTTTGTTTTCAGTGTGTTCGAATAAGATGATGGCGATTCTGAATGCGGATTCTGGCCAGGTGATCGCTACCGTTGCAATCGGCGATGGCCCTGATGCGGCGGCATACGATCCAGAAAGCAAACTGGCCTTTTCCTCGAATGGCGAGGGCACCTTAACGGTAGTGAAGCAAGACGGTGCCGATAAATACACGGTGCTTGCCAATGTGCCTACGGAAAAGAGCGCCCGAACTATGGCTCTCGACCCTAAGACGCACAAGATTTATATGTCCGCAGCGCAACTAGGTTCCGCTCCCGAGGCAACAGCGGACAATCCACGCCCTCGTCCCAAGATTGTTCAAGGGAGTTTCCATATTCTCGTAGTTTCGCCAAACTAGTTTGCGGCAAGTGTCTGGAATGAGACGACACGGTTTGGTTGGCAGGTCATTTCCCGGCAGGAGTGATGGGCGTGTGACAAATCTCAATCTTTTGGGGTCCGCGGGTCAAACCGTTTGCGAATTGTGCAAATGCAACGCAGCTTTATTTCACTATGACTTGTTCTCAGTTCGCCGCTCCTCGGGAGGTATTTGTTGCCTCGCCTGCCTTCCTGATTTGCTTAAGTCAGCGAACAATGGCTCCCACGGCTCCAACCTGCCCCCGACCTCCGTGGAACCTTCTCAGGGGTCCTCTACTCGCGGCGACCAATCCCAATCTCCATTGCCGTATTCTTCGGGAACGCCACTTCTTGTCCCCGAGCTATAAAGTTCGAATACACCGACATTCCAGCCCCGTACGCGCCCATCATGTAGCCAAGCGCGCGCGAGTGCACAGCCAGACCCAGTGCTACGCCAACCATCTTGAAGCCGTTCGCACCGCCGGCAACCCTCGGCCCGGTGTCACCTCCTGGATGAGCTACCCCGTGGTCCACGTCGCTGTCGCTTCTCATTGAGACGGCAGCCAGGGTCAGCGACAGGGCGGTGGCCAGGTAGCGGGTCTTTGGCGTTGTAGCCTCGGCGCCGCCTTCAGAGTCAAGTCTCACGTTGGCGTCTTTACCCGACTGCACGCCTTCCAGGGTCACTTCTACTTTCTCTTGAACACCGTCCGGTGGGGTCAGTTCCTGGAAGCGGATGCGCAGCTGTCCGTTCTTCTTCATCCGACGGGCGGGTCGGACTTGGCTCACAGTGCCAGAGAGTAGGCTGCCTTGGGGGAGGAGGAGTTCGTGATCGCCACCCACGAGCGGCCGGGATATGACCGCCTCCACCGCTTCGCCCTTCTGCGAGTTTGCAGATGTTAGAGCAGTAACCAGCCGCGCATGTACCACGCTTCCCGGCGGCAGGGCGCCGCCAATCGACGAGGCCATCTGCGGGGTCATCACCTCGGTGCCGAAATCCAACGGCGCGTCGAGTTCCGCGAAGTAAATCGTTCCTACGGGGATGTATTGCGAATGAATTGGCAGCTGCGCCTCGATATATCGTTTCAGCCGATGCGTGCGGCCCGGTGTCTTGAGCTGCTTCATTGCCTTGTCCCACTCCTGCCTGGCTTGTTCCTTGGCTTGTCTGGCACTTTCGGAAGCCGCATCCTTGACGCCTTTCCTCTCCTTGCTGCCCGCGGCCGATACGAACCGAATCACTTGGCCCGAACCCGGAGTTACGCTCGTGGACAATTGAAAATGCCTTCCATCCGGTAGCGCCAAGTCGCCAAAGCTTAACTCTACCCTCCGTTCAGGCGTGAAGTCCGCATCTAGTGCAGCGAGCGTGCGCTTGCCTCCAGAGATCGTCTCGATCCTGGTGACCTGGCCCGTTACCTGCGATCCCACGGGGACGACGAGGCGATCAAACGCGTAGATCGGTTCTACGATGATTGCATGAACCGGCTGGCCCACATTTTTCACTCTGATTTCTTGATCCAACGCTACTTGAAGCGGGGTGCCCTTGGGCATGGAGAGCTGAATGGACTGCGAAGAAGAGGGCAAAGCTGGAAGCCTGATGTGCGGGGACGGCTTGCGCGCGGTGTCCTTGGAGAGCCGAGGAAACGGCACGTCCTGCGCTTCCAATAGGCCCAAACATGCGATCGCCAACACCATACTGCGAAATAGTGCGCGGATCGCCATGGAGTTTCTCCAAACTGGGCTAATCGTTCTTTGAGTCTTGGGAGTGCCGGCTCTGAAGGTGGTCCAGGAATGCTCGGCGGACCATATGACTCAACTCCCGTTGTATTTGGATAGCGCTCCCTTTCACGAGTATGACTTCATGACAGTCGGAACATTCGCCGGAACAAACCGAGCCCACGCGAAGAGGGGCAATCAGTGCGGGCAACTCTTTATGGCTCGTCCGGCATGTAGAGCCGCCGATACAACACCGAATAGGGCGGATTTCGAGACCCGAACTGCGCACGAGCAGGAAGCAGCGTTCGCTACGCTACAATCAACGGCCCAAACTCCGGTTCATCGATTACGTGCAATTTAAGTCTTACGAGGGTAAGACTACACCGTAACGAGCCAAAACGCGAGAAGGAAGTGTGGTGTTTTCACGAGCTAGATGCTGTACCTCCTACGCCATAGGTAAAGCTGAAGGTAGATCAGCAGCATATTTGATTGACAATATGTTCTTATCCGTTTAAGACGTTTAGCCAGCGAAGATTTGGGGATGTGGTAAGTTGCGAAGCGCGTTTGGGGTTGAGACCGCTCTGGTGTGCAAATGGGGCTCCGCACATGTGTGGCATTCTGGGCTATTCACATCTCGAGAAGGCCTTACCCCCCGGGGTGCTGATGGCAGCGCTGGAGGCCCTTGGGCACAGGGGGCCTGACCATCAGGGAACCTTTTGCTCGGAGCACATCTCTCTGGGCGCGACTCGCCTTCGCATTGTCGATCTCGAGAGTGGGGATCAGCCATTATTCAGCCCCGATCGCGATATCGTAATTGTGTTCAATGGTGAGATTTTCAATTGCCTCGAACTACGCGCACAGCTGGAAGCGGAGGGGTTCGGCTTTGAGACGCGGTGCGATACAGAGGTGGTCCTCAACGCCTTTCTGTGCTGGGGTAACTCTTGCTTCTCACGGTTCCGCGGGATGTTTGCCATTGCCATCTGGGTGCGCTCCGAATGTCGCCTTATTCTCGCTCGCGACCGGATGGGCATCAAGCCTCTGTACTACTGCGTTCAGGATGGTGAAATCTATTTCGGCTCTGAGCTGAAGTGCATCCTTCAGCATCCTGCGGTTCGGCGCAACATTTGCCTATCCGGTTTGAACTGTTTTCTCAGCCTGAACTACGTTCCCGGCCCCCTTACTCTGGTAGAAGGCATCATCAAGCTCATGCCGGGGAGCCTTCTTGAGTGGCAGAACGGCGAGTGGAGCACCTTCACATACGTCCCGCCTTTGGCTGTTGCAAGCGCTCCGCGTTCGGTGGGGGACGCCTGCGATGAACTAGATGACCTGTTGACGCAATCCCTCAAAGAGCAGCTTGTTTCAGACATGCCCGTAGGTATTTGGCTCAGTGGGGGACTGGACTCTTCGACCATCCTGCACTACGCCGCAAAAGCAAATCAAGGTCCGCTGCAAACGTATTCCGTTACCTTCCAGGGGCGCTCGTTTGATGAGAGTAGATATATCAGGGAGGTCAGCAACTACTTCGACACGAAGCACACTGAGTTCGACCTGAACGCGAGCGCCGACCTGGTGGATGCGATCGAGCGCATTGCCTATTATTCCGATGAACCCGGGGCAGACGCGGGAGCCTTGCCACTTTTTTTTCTAGCTCAGATGACCAGTCGAGATGTCACGGTAGTCCTGACCGGCGAGGGCGCGGACGAACTCTTCGGAGGCTACTTAACCTATAGGGCCGATCGCTACTGCACTCTGGCCCGCCGAATTCCAGCTCGGCTACGGCGGGCAGCATTGGGCCTGGCGATGCATCTGCCCGTGTCCGACGAGAAGATCAGCTTTGAATATCGCCTCAAACGGTTTCTGCAAGGCACTCTGCTGTCGCCGGACATGGCGCATGTGTTCTGGAACGGAACATTTTCGGATGCTGAGAAGCAACGGCTATTCTTGTTCGCCGATGCTGGTCCGCTCGCCAAGGTGTTGGCTGGAATGGGCGAGAGCGGGAAACTGCAGCGTTATCTCGACTTCGATCAGCGCTATTACTTGCCCGACGACATCCTCTACAAGGTAGACCGCATCAGCATGGCGCACTCACTGGAAGCACGACCTCCGTTTTTGGATCCGCGAATTGTCGATTTTGCCGCCGGCTTGCCGGAGCACTTGAAGGTGCGGGGATCAAATTCCAAATACGTACTTCGCCGCCTGATGAAGGACAAATTACCGCGTGCAGTACTGCGGCGACCGAAAATTGGTTTCGACGTTCCCATCCATGAGTGGCTCCGAGGTGTGCTTCGGCCTTTACTCCTGGATACGTTGTCGCAGGAAGCCGTATTGGCTAGCGGTCTGTTCCATTGGCCCGCCGTGAAGCTACTTGTGAATGCGCATTTGGAGCGAAAAGCAAACCACGGCTACCACTTATGGGGTCTGATGGTCTTATTAATATGGATGAAGCGATGGAAGATCGAGTTGGCGTCCCACAGACAACCGCAGAGCATGCCAATCGTAGAGGTCCTAGACGGGGTCGGCTCGTAGTTCTAGTCGCCTCCCTTGTTTTTCTCCTCAACATCACCAGCCCACCTCGGCTCATGGACGACGTGGACGCGGTCCAGGCGCAGATCGCGCGCAACATGCTGACCTCGAAAGACTGGGTCACCGCCCGACTTGACGGCATCGCCTATCTGGAGAAGGCGCCGCTCATCTACTGGATGATGGCGGTGTCGTATGAAATCTTCGGCGTTCATGACTGGGCTGCGCGCTTACCTCTCGCTCTTTCGGCGGTGGCTCTGTGTTGGATAACCTACCGCTTCGGACGGTGGGCATTTGGCGAACAAACAGGCCTGTACGCAGGCGTCGTGCTCGCCACTTCGGCCGGCTTGTTCCTGTTCACCCGCATTCTGATCCCGGATGCGACACTCACTGCGGCGATTACAGGTGCCATTTGGGCATGGTTGTCGCTGCTCGAGCCAGAAGAACATCTTCCTCTTCGCTGGTCGGTCATGCTGGGAGCGTGCCTGGGGACTGGCCTATTGCTGAAAGGCCTGATTGCGGTGGTTTTCCCAGTGCTGACGGGTATTGCCTACATGGCCTTTACGCGGCAACTTTTCTCCATCAAGGCCTGGCGCCGATTGACCCTTGGCACGGCGATTGCCGTCGCTTTAGCGATCGCCATGCCCTGGCACGTGTTCGCAGTCCTGCGCAATCCCCCTCACTTTGCATTTTCGATGCATAGCGGGCCCGGCGAATACCGTGGGTTCTTCTGGTTCTATTTCTTTAACGAACATCTGTTGCGTTTTCTGAACCTGCGATACCCGCGTGATTACAACACCGTGCCAAGGCTATGGTTCTGGCTGCTGAACCTGGTCTGGATATTTCCCTGGTCAGTTTATTTGTTCGCCGTTCCAAAGTTGTCATTCAGTCCAGCATCGCGCGCAGAACGGACACGGTTGATGGCGGTTTGCTGGATCGGCGTAGTGATGTTGTTCTTCACCTTCTCGACCACCCAGGAGTACTACTCGATGCCGATCTATCCCGCCCTGGCACTCCTGATTGGTTCGGCGATGAATGCGGGAGGTCGAAGGGTGCGGGTGGCTACTGGTGTTCTTCTTGTGATTTCTACCCTGCTGGGTCTCGCGCTCACAGTCTTGATCGCGATGGTTTGGCGCCTGCCGACTCCGGGAAACATTTCTACAGCCCTGACCCAACATCCCGAACTGTACACGCTCTCCATGGGACACATTCGGGACCTGACACTCAATGCCTTTGCTTATCTGCGGTTTCCGCTGACGATTGCGGCCCTTGCCTTCGGGATAACCGCTGTTGGCATCGCCGGATCGAAGGGTTGCGTCAAGAAAGTGGTTCTCGTTATTGCGGCTGGCATGATCCTGTTCTTCCAAGCCGCCCGAATTGCGCTCATCCGATTCGACTCGTATCTCGGGTCGCATCCTCTGGCTCAGAGCCTGCAGCAGGCTCCCGCGGGACAACTCATCGAAGCCAATTCTTACTACGCATTTTCATCTGTTTTCTTCTATACCGGTCGCACCGCGCTGCTGCTCAACGGCCGCAACAATAATCTGGAGTACGGCTCCAACGCGCCGGGCGCTCCCCGTGTGTTCATTGACGACCGTGAGTTCGTATCAATATGGACAGGGGCGGGCCGCTGCTATCTTCTTGCCTACGGTACAGAAATGCCACATTTGGAGCAGCTTGTCGGGCAATCCAAACTGCGCGTTGTAACCGAAAATGCTGGCAACTATTTGTTGACCAATTATGAATTCCGCTGACACGCCGGCTGCGCGCATGATGCGCCGCTTGGCATTTCCTGGATTGCAGTGGCAGTTGCACTGGTCGTCTCCAACGCCGTCGGGGTTGCTATTTGGATACCGTCCCGCCAGTGAGGCAGCGAATGTGAACCCCATCGATGCGCTTCGGATGGAGTGATATTGTCCAGCGCTCTTTCTTCTCGGAGGAAACGGCTGAAGCGTGGCGTCGTGTCTCACCTGACCCATCACGGAGGCGAAACTCGCGAAACCCGCATACACGTCATGCTCGACCACACGCTGGTTATGGCTAGGACTGGAGTGCGGCGGAAGAAAGTGGAACTTGAAGCCGTGGTGTTTGAAAAATCGGCATAGCACACATTGCCCCTGAGAGCCGATTCAATGGGCGCAATGGCCTGTTTTCGCCAGTTGTTTTCGGGCAGCCCGGTGGCGAGCGTGGCGTCACGGTGTTTCGCTCATACTTGGTACCTCTTCCTCGTCTTTCAGTTGGGCCTATTCGTAGCGCAATGCTTCTATCGGATCGAGACGTGACGCCCGTATCGCTGGGATCATGCCGCTGACCAATCCGACCAGCGCCAGGATGGCAGTCGAAACCAACACGCTGGCGGGTGAAATGATGAGTCGAATGTCGCCCATCTCGCCGTGCTGAGCAAGAGCGCTGTAGAAGGTGAGCGTCCCTGCCGAGTACGCAACGAGGTAGGCAAGCGCAATCCCTAAAAGGCCGCCCAGGAAGGTGATGGCCAGAGCCTCCGACAGGAACTGCAAGAGAATGTCAAAGCGGCGGGCTCCCACCGCTTTTTCCACTCCGATCTCGCGCGTGCGCTGCGTCACGCTCACCAGCATGATGTTCATAAGCCCCACCCCACCGATGCCCAGCGTCAAGGTGCCGATAAAGGCGAGCAGTACCTGCAAAGCCATGCTGATGATTTTGAATTTCGAGAGCTGTTCCATAAGGATGAAAACCCGCAGCGCGCGCTCATCGTCAGGACGAAAAGTGTGAGCCGTGGCCAGCGTATTGCGGATCGACTTTTCCACCGCATGGTAGTCGGAGCCCAGGAAATCCACCCAGATCATGTCGACATAGCGTGTGTCGCGAAAGTCGCTCAGGGTCGGAAGGGGAATGTAGACTACGCGGTTGATGGTGTTGTCATTGCCTTCCTTCGGCCTCGCTTTCATCACACCGACCACCTCGTAGGGAATGCCGTTGATCCGAATCCTCTCTCCCAGGGGGTAGCGGCCGGAGAACAATTTCTCCTTGGCTTCCGAGCCCAACGCACAGACGCGGCCTCGCAACTGCATGTCTTCGGCATTGTAGAAACGGCCGACATCTACCTTCAGGTTCTGAATGTCGGGCATCACGGGGGTGCTGCCCGAGACATTCCAGGTGTAAGAACGGCCTTCGTAGCTGACGCGCGCTTCGAGAAACGATTCCGGCGCGATTCGCGTGACTTGCGGCACGTTGGTCACGAGGCGGTCCAGGTCATCCCGGGTCAAACGGACATCGGCCCCCGCTTTGCTTCCGCCGGCCTGCATCGAGGTCCGGCCGCCAACAATACCAGCCGACTGCATGCTGGCAAAGGCACTGAAGATGTTGACGATGGCGGTCGAGAAACCTGTCCCGTATGCCAGCAACAAGACCACGGTGGCGATTCCCCATGCCATGCCGAGCATGGTGATCGCGGTGCGCTGGCGATTTTGCCGAAGCGCGCCGTAAGCCTCCGAGAACACATCTTTCGCACGGATCATCAATCACTCCTGGCGAAGCGCTTCGACCGGCGTGAGCAAGGCTGCTCGTCGCGCGGGATACAAGCCCGCGATGATACCGGCCGCGGCCAGAGTCCCCATGGCAAGGGCAGCGCTCGCCGGGTAGATGTGAGGCAATTCGAATCCATCGATGGGTGGTGCAAGTCCGAGGAGCTGGGTCACCACATAGGCCCCGGCCACGCCAATGGCGCCGCTGATTGCTGTAAGCATCAGCCCCTCCAGAAAGAACTGGAACAGAATGTTTCGCCGGGTGGCGCCCAGGGCCTTGCGCAGACCGATCTCCCGCGTGCGCTCCGCCACCGAGACCAGCATGATGTTCACGACCCCCATTGCTCCCAAAGCCAGTGTCACCAGGCCGACGGCTCCCAGAAATCCATCCATGGCGTCCGAGATTTTACCGACCATTTCGACGATGGCGATGGTGTCCATGTCGTCAAACGCATCCGGCGTTTTGGGATCGAAAGCGTGATTTCTGGCCACGATGCTGTGGACAGCATCTCTGGCTTGTTCGTGCTGCTTGCGCGTACTGGGGTGGTAGGCAACATATTTGATCGCCTTGGCATTGCCTGCTCCCAGCATCGGGAAATAGACGGCCATGGTGGCAAAAGGCATCACTAACCGCATGTTCTGGTCATTATTGTTGCCGTGGCCGACGCCTTGCATCGTCCCAACCACCTGGAAAGGTACGCCATTGATCAGAATTCTGCCGCCAAGGGCTGGACGGCCGGGGAACAGGATGCGTACGAATTCTTTGCCAATGACGCAGACGTTGTTGCGTTGCTTTTCGTCGTCCCAGTTCAGCCAGCGCCCCTGGTCGAGGGGTTGGTATCGAATGTCGTAGAACTGCGGCTCCGAGCCATCCACGTAGCCGTTGCTGCTGCCGTACTCGCTCACCAGACGAAGGTCGCCGCGGTAGATCACCGGCGCGGCTTCGCGCACGTAGGTCGAGTTGCGAATGTCGACAAAATCCTGATAGTTCAGGTAGTACTGGCGAGAGGAAAGCTGGCTGCTGCCTACGGCCGGCACTCGACCGTTGTAGATCTGCATGTAATCTTCGCCGAAGAAGCCCGCCAGATTCTTCGCGGTTCCCGCGCGAAAACCCTCACCTAATCCAATCAGGAGCAGCAGCGACCCGACGCCCCAGGCGATTCCGAACATGGTAAGGAAAGAGCGCAGTTTGTGCGCCCACATGGCCGCCAGGACCTGGCCGAAGCTGTCCACGAATCGCCGCATACACTACCTACGAGAATTGGACGTGCGAAGTTCCTATTTAGCGTCCTAATTCCCAAAGAATCTGCCAACCAGCTGGTATGAGACATCTAGACACCCGATAACAAGATGTGGGGGCCG
>CAWFDY010000003.1:0-610722 GCA_963814725.1 Terriglobia bacterium | reverse complement strand
TAGTCTTGCGCATGGCTTCGGTCGCCACCTGATCAGAGAGTTTGCGCTCCCCCTGGCCCATGGTGTGGGCGGAGGCGATGGCTGCAGTCTCTACAACCCGAAGAAATCTTGACGCCAGATCGCTTTCAATATTTCGGCCAAATGTTCTGGCTTTGGTTTCCGACTTGGTAACCGTAGTCATGAATGCCCCCTGAGCAATAAAAGTTGTACGCAAGCGCGGTCAACGAATATAACCCCGATGGACTGTGAAGGGAAAGTTACGAGCGGGGAGGGTGGTGTCGGGCGGACACTCTTGTCCGCCGCCTCAGACTTTGTTTTTGATGCGCTGTGACACCGAAATCGCGGACCAAAACCAAGATCAAAGGCGGCCCACAAGATTGTCCGCCCCACACAAACTAAGGTTAGAAGGCGTCAATCCCGGTGACGCTTTGCCCGATGATCAGGGCGTGGATGTCGTGGGTGCCTTCGTAGGTCTTCACCGACTCCAGGTTTGCCATGTGGCGGAAAATCGGGTACTCGTCGGCGATTCCGTTGGCCCCGAGAATGTCGCGGGCCATGCGGGCGCACTCGAGGGCCATCCACACGTTGTTTCGCTTGGACATGGAAATGTGTTGCGGGCGGGCCCGGTCTTTATCCTTGAGGCGTCCGACCTGCAGCGCCAGCAGCTGGGCCTTGGTGATTTCGGAAATCATCCAGGCGAGTTTTTCCTGCACCAGTTGGTGCGAGGCGATGGGTTTGTTGTGAAATTGCTTGCGGAACAGGGAATACTGCAGCGCACAGTCATAGCAGGCCATGGCGGCGCCGATCGCACCCCAGCCGATTCCGTATCGAGCCTGGCTCAAACACATCAAGGGAGACTTCAGGCCTCCGGTTTTAGGCAGCAGATTCGATTGCGGGATATGTACGTCCTGCAGGGAAAGACTCGAGGTGACTGAAGCGCGCAGGGACCACTTGCCGTGTATATCCTCGGCGCGAAAGCCCGGCCGGTCGGTTTCGACCAGGAAGCCGCGGATATTGTTATCTTCGTCCTCCACCTTGGCCCAGATGATGGCGATGTCGGCGATCGAGCCCGACGTGATCCACATTTTTTCGCCATTGAGGACGTATTCATTGCCAGACTTTTTGGCACGCGTTCGCATGCCGCCGGGATTGGAGCCGAAATCGGGTTCGGTCAAGCCGAAGCAGCCGATCTTGTCGCCCTTCTGCATCACGGGAAGCCATGTTTCCTTCTGTTCGTCGCTGCCAAAGGCGAAGATCGGATACATGGCGAGGGAAGAATGCACGCTGACAAAAGAACGCAAGCCACTGTCGCCGCGCTCCAGTTCCTGCATCACCAGGCCGTATTCCACATTCGACATCCCGGCGCAGCCGTAGCTTTTGAGGCTGGCGCCATACAGGCCCAGCTCGGCCATGGGCTTGACCAGTTCCTTAGGGAAGCGGCCGGCGCGGTTGCACTCCTCGATGATGGGAATGAGGTTGTCCTCGATAAACTTGCGCGTGGTGTCGCGCACCAGACGTTCGTCGTCGGTGAGCAAGGAGTCGAATTCGAGGAAATCAACTCCCCGGAACTTGATGGCCATCAGCTTTCTCGTTTCTTTTTCTTCGCCGCGTTCTTTCCCGCGAACTCTACCGGGAACAGGGAGCAGGCACTCTGGAAGAGTGAACTCTTGACGGTAGCAAAGGCCGAGAGCTGCCGTCAAACCGCATAGTCTTCTAAAATTAAGGCAACGGCACGCCAGCAAGGCGCGGCAGGCAAGGGCGTGGAATGAGCCGAATTTTATTCGAGACCGATTCGGGACGAGCCGAATCGAGAAGCCGTCGAAGGGCTAGTCACCGCCTGCCGTTTTGACAATTCTTTTGCAAGTTCGGGACATACGCTTGGGGGCCGGGCATCTAAGCTTTTAGTAAGTTGCGCTGTGGCTATAAGGCAGGCACAATACAGCGGACTCCATAGTATGAGATCAAAAGTGGGCGAGCGAATCACCTGGCGGACCGTTCTGTCACACGCAGCATGTGCGGCGATTTTATTTCTACCCGCACTCGCCGCGGAAGCCCCTGCTCAGCACCCTTCACTGGATCAGGGATTTCTTCTTCTCTATAACCTCGATTTCGACCAGGCTCACCAGGTGTTCCTTTCCTGGCAGCACGATCATCCACAGGATCCGGTTGGACCCACCGCCGAGGCCGCGGGAATACTCTTCTCCGAATTTCATCGGCTGGGAGTATTGGAGTCCCAGTTTTACGAGAACGACAAGACGTTTCTGAACCGGGACAAGCCCGATCCGGATACCGGCGTGCGGGATCGCTTTAATGCCTCCCTTGCCCATGCGCAGTCCGTCGCGAGTGCACGGCTCGCCACCAATGCGCAGGACCGGGACGCCTTATTTGCGATGACCCTGTCGTCCGGGCTGCAGGCCGACTATGCCGCCCTGATTGAAAAGCGCAATATGTCGTCGTTGCGTTACACCCGCGATGCCAATGACTGGGCCGACAAACTGCTGGCCGTGGATCCGAAGTGTTACGACGCGCGCGTTGCCACTGGTTTCAGCAAGTACATTATCGGCAGCATGGCTGCCCCCGTTCGCTGGATGTTGCGAATGGGTGGGGTCGCGGGCGACAAAAAACAGGGAATCGTTGAGTTGCAGATGACGGCCGACCATGGCCGCTACCTCGGCCCTTTCGCGCGCATACTTCTCGCCATCGCCTACGTTCGCGACAAGGACAATACGAGGGCGCGCGAACTGCTGGCCACCCTGCGCGATGAGTTTCCGAAAAATACTCTGTTCACCCACGAGATCGCCCGCCTCGACGCCGGCCACTGAAATCCTCGAACCATGCGCGGACAGCCGAGGGCTGGCCCGCCGTTTCGTGCCGCTGTTCACCCGAAATTTACCGCGTTGTAACAGTCCTGTAACATTCCCGGCGTAGAACTGCCGCATCAACTTAATCAGGAGGGATCATCGCGATGATTCGTCGCATTGCGCTTTTGTGCGTGGTTCTGGCAGTGCCGGCTTTCGGCCAGACAACCTTGAACGGGGCAGGCGCTACTTTTCCGAATCCCATGTACCAGAAGTGGTTTAGCGAATACCACAAAGCGCATCCGGATATTCAGTTCAACTACCAATCGATCGGCAGCGGCGGCGGCATTCGTCAGGTTCTGGCGCAAACCGTGGACTTCGGAGCCAGCGACGGTCCCATGAGTGACGAGCAACTCTCTCAGGCCAAGACAAAGATTCTGCACATCCCCACCGTCCTGGGCGCGGTAGTTCCGGCTTACAACGTTCCCGGAGTGAGTGGAGAACTGAAGTTTACCCCAGAGGCGCTGTCCGGAATCTTCCTGGGCAAGATCACCACCTGGAATGATCCTGCCATTGCCAAGGCCAATCCCGGGGTCAACCTGCCTAGTCAGAGCATCATCGTGATTCATCGCTCGGACGGCAGCGGCACGACTTACATCTTCACCGACTATCTTTCGAAAGTGAATTCGGAGTGGCAGAACGGCCCGGGGAAGGGGACTTCCGTCAAGTGGCCGGTGGGCCTGGGCGGCAAGGGCAACGAAGGCGTTGCCGGAATGATTCGCCAGATGCAGGGTGGGATCGGGTATATCGAACTCATCTATGCGGTGCAAAACAAGATTGACTACGGCAGCGTGAAGAATTCATCCGGAGCGTTCGTAAAAGCTTCGCTGGATAGCGTGACCGCGGCAGCGGCTTCCGCGAAGAGTATGCCCGCGGATTTCCGTGTCTCCATCACCAACGCTGCGGGGAAAGAGGCCTATCCCATCTCCAGCTTCACATGGCTGCTGATTCCGGAAAAATCCAAGGAAGCGGCCAAGGGCAAGATCCTCGCTGATTTCCTTACCTGGATGGTGGATGACGGCCAGAAAATGACCGCCGATCTGACCTACGCTCCCT
The DNA here is from genome assembly GCA_963814725.1 of Terriglobia bacterium. Lineage (GTDB taxonomy): Bacteria > Acidobacteriota > Terriglobia > Terriglobales > Acidobacteriaceae > JAIQFF01. The sequence goes on along the minus strand of CAWFDY010000003.1, from coordinate 606,808 downwards.
TGCCGGGCAACGTGGCCGAGAAGGTCAAGGGCGCCATCAAATTAGTGCAGTAGTATTTGCCAGCGGCAGAGAAATTTTAAACAGGGACGGGCTTTCTAAACCCGCCCCTGCATTTTTTTTTACCGATCATAAGAATTTGAAATCACCCGTTGAATCCTTTCGAACTCGCGACTGTTCTATACTGCTCTGGATGAAGCGCATTTTTGCGTCAACGGCCCTGCTGGCAGTGGTGATTTCGGGTTCCTGGCTGCTGGCGGCTGAAAAGCAATTCGACGCCGGCCGGATTGTGACGGTCGAGAAAAAATTTCACACCCGGGTCTTGTACTACCTGGTAAACACCCCGGTAACTCAGGACGATCCGTACTACGAGGTCTCGCTGCAGCTGGGCCACGACATCCTTTTGACGGAATACACGCCGCGGCATGCCGCGGACGAGTTGCCGGACGGCTGGATCGATAAAGCAGAAGTGCAGATGAAGGTCACGGACAAGCATCACGTGTCAGTAAAGCAAGCGGGTGGAACGGAACTGCAGCTGGTTCTTGTCAAGCGCATGCCTGGCGCGGAGCCGACGGCGCCCTCTAGACCTGCATCGATTCAAAACTGAAGCGGAATTTGACCTCCACCCTCAGTTTTTCTCTGCCCAGGATTTAGGTTTCTGCTCACCATGGTTCGCCTGGCGCTCGACAATCCGGCTTACTACATCAACCGGGAAGCTTCCTGGCTGGCGTTCAACCGCCGCGTTCTCGAAGAAGCACAGGACGAGAAAAATCCGCTGCTCGAGCGCCTGAAATTCCTTTCCATCTCCGCCAGCAATCTGGACGAATTCTTTGAAGTCCGCGTGGCCGGCCTGGTGCAGCAGATTGAAGACGGATACACCGAAGCCGGGCCGGATGGCCTTACCCTGGTCGAGGAACAGGGAGTGGTCTCCCGCGAAACTCACGAGTTCGTGGACGACCAGTACCGGTGCTGGAACGAAAAGCTTCGCCCGGCGCTGGCAGACCATGGAATCCGCGTTCTGGGACTGCATGAATTGGATTCAGAGGCGCGTGCGTTTGTCGAAGATTACTGCGAGAAGGAACTCGATCTGCTGCTGACGCCGGTGACCGTGGACCCGGCACATCCCTTTCCGCGGGTGATTAATAAAGCGTTGTGCGTGGCTTTTCTGTTGCGCCGCCGCCGGCGTTCCACGTTGACCTACACGGGTGTGGTCACGGTGCCGCGGTCCCTGCCCCGGCTGGTGCGGCTGCCCTCGAGCGGAACCGACGATTTTATTTTTCTCGCCGACCTTGTCGCCTTTCATGCATCGCGTATGTACCACGGCTACGATATCGTTTCCTCGGCTGCCTTCCGCGTGACTCGAAACAGCAACCTCTACCTGGCGGAAGAAGAATCCCGAAACCTCCTGGAGTCGGTGCGCACTGAACTGCACAACCGGCGCAAGGGAGATGCGGTGCGGCTGGAGATCGAATCCGATGCCGACCCCGAAATCATCGAACGCCTGCGGACCAACTTCGAACTGGAACCGTGGCAGGTGTTTTCCGTCAATGGCCCGGTGAATCTGTCGCGGCTGTTCAATATCTACGAGCAGACAGCGCATCCCGACCTGAAGTTCAAGCCATTTTCTCCGCGCGAGCTTCGTCTCACCGCCAAATCGCAGGACCTGTTCGAGGAACTGCGCCGCCACGATATTCTGCTGCACCATCCCTTTGACTCATACGACGCGGTGGTGTCGTTCATTGAATCGGCAGCGCAGGATTCGCGGGTGCTCTCGATCAAGCAAACCCTCTACCGTACCAACGAGCACTCACTGATCGTTCCGGCATTGATCTCGGCGGCGGAAAAAAAAGAAGTTACCGCCGTGGTCGAGCTGAAAGCCCGCTTCGATGAAGACAGCAACATACGATGGGCCCGCGATCTTGAAGACGCCGGCGTGCAGGTGTTCCACGGCCTGGTGGGGCTGAAGACGCATTGCAAATTGTCCCTGCTGGTGCGGCGCGATTCAGACGGCGTCACCCGCCGCTACGCCCACCTGGGAACGGGAAATTACAATGCCAGTACGGCGCGCGTCTATACCGATCTTAGCCTGCTCACCGCCGACCCCAAGATCACGGCTGCTGTGCATGACGTTTTCAGTTTCCTTACCGCATACGCCGAGCATCCCAACTACGAACCTTTGCTGGTAGCCCCGCTCGATCTGGCGGAGCGCTGCCTGGGGCTTATCGAACGCGAATCTGAGCATGCGCGTCACGGACGGCCGGCGCACATTATCGCCAAGATGAATGCCCTGCTGGACAAGAACATCATCATGGCGCTCTATCGCGCTTCGCAGGCGGGAGTTGAAATTGATCTTATTGTTCGAGGCATGTGCGCCCTGCGCCCCGGTGTGCGCGGAGTGAGTGACCGCATACGCGTGCGCAGCATCGTGGGACGATTTTTGGAGCACAGCCGCATCTTCCATTTTGCCAACGGAGGGCAGGAAGAGGTCTATCTCGGCAGCGCGGACTGGATGCCCCGCAACCTGTACGAGCGCGTAGAAGTCATGTTCCCGTTGAAGGACGCCCTCGGACGCGAGAGGGTGCGACGTGAAATACTGGACGCCTACCTGGCGGACAACGTTAAGTCCCGTGTACTGCGGAAAGATGGCATCTACGTCCGCAGCTGGCAGGCGGATGGAAAACGAAAACCCCCGGCGGGAGCGATTTCCTTCAGCGCCCAGGATTTCCTGCTTGGGCTGGCCGAAGGCAAGCAGGCGGTGGAAGCCATGCCGGTTCCGGCGCCGCGAAAGGGCCGGCGAGTGCTGCTGGGGAAGGGAAGGTAATCCCATATGGTGCTTTACTTTTTGCGTCATGCCAGCGCGGGCGAGCCGGTCAGCAATCCCAAGAAGGATGAAAAACGCGCGCTCGATGAAACCGGAGTCGAGCAATGCGGCTACGTAGGGCGTGCCCTGGCGGCGCTCGACGTTCAGGTGGACGTGGTCATATCCAGCCCATTGAAGCGGGCCGCGCAAACGGCGTCGCTGGTCGGCAATGAAATGGGTTACGAAGGGAAGTTGCAGTTTGAGGATGCTCTGCGTCCCACGGCCACCTTCGCGGATTTCCGCAAGCTGTTGGACAAGTACGCGAAGCATGACGGCATCATGGTGGTCGGCCACAATCCAACTCTGAGTGAGTTTCTGGGCCGAGCCATCAGCGAGAGCGGTTGCGAAGCCGCCATCGATCTGAAAAAAGGCGCGGTGGCGCGCGCGGATTTCAACCGCGGCGGGGCTTCGCTCACCTGGTGCCTTACGCCAAAGCTCTTACGCACGCTCTATGCCGCGGCAGCCGAAAGTTCGCGGCCAAAGATTTCACGAAAATAGCCCTTCTCTTTTTCCACCGCCCACAACTCCAGATCTACGCTGGCACGCGGTTTGGCTTGCAGAACCAGCCTGACTCCGCCCTGGCGTATCTGCACCTGAGCGGTGCGAACTGCGCCACTGCGTCCGAGGTTGAGAGCTCGGGCCAGGCGCAACAGCAAAGAAGCCTTGATCACGAATTCCCGGTCCGCCGGAGGCAGAAGTTTGATCGCAGTGTCTCCGGGTGACGGCCGCGACTTGCCCAGATATCTTGCCGTGGCTGCGATGATTCGACGCTGCTCGGGCGTGTAACCCAGAATTTCCGAGTGGGCGATGATGTAGTAAGCGTGGCGATGCCGGCCATTGCGATTCACATAGTCGCCCACCTCATAGAGCATGGCCGCGGCGGAGAGCCATTCCGCGTACTCCGGGGGGAGGCGATGGAGCGATTTCAGCGCCTTGAACAGATGCATGGCCAATTGCCGGACGTGCATGGCATGAGCCATGTCCACGTGGTAATGCTCAACCGCGGCACGGATCGAATCCTGTCGCTCGGATTCGATATGCTTCCCCGAGCGGGTGCTGGAGTCGTATTCCGCAGCCATTTGGGCGATCAGGCCGTCGCGCAGTCCCAGGGGAGAATAACGGAAGCCGGACAGCTGGCAGCGTTCCAGAAGTTCGGCGTACACCACGGCTCCCGCAACCACGATCTCAGCCCGGCGCGGACCCACGCCGGAAAGCCTCTTGCGTCCCGCGAGAGGCAGGCGCGACAAGATTTTGACAATACGCCGCATCTGGGCACGCGAAACGGGGGTTGTCGCCGAGGAACCTTTCGTTTTGTAAAGGCCATGGCAAACCGCGGCCAAAGAAGCGGCCGTGCCTGAAGTCGCGATCACAAGCCGCGGGCGGGACCGTGTGATCCGCTCCGAAATTCTCCCTATTTCCCGCTCCACAAATCCGCGCATGCGGCGAAGTTCCGGCTTGCGAGGCGGATCGTGATGCAGGAATTCGTTGGTAAGGCGCACTGCTCCCAGGGGAAGGCTGACCGTGTCCCGAATGTGTCCCTTGCCGGAGATGGTCAGCTCACAGCTTCCGCCACCCAGATCGATCATGAGCGTAGTCGCAGCGCTGACCCGCAGGCGCGACACTAGCCCCAGGTGAATCAGACGAGCCTCTTCCAGCCCTGAGATGATTTCGACTTTCCATCCCGTAGCCGAACGCACCCACTCCAGAAAAGCGCGCGAATTACGAGCGTCGCGCAAGGCGCTGGTGGCGACCACGCGGACGGTCTCCGCACCCTCCTGCTGCACTGCGCGATGAAAACGCCGCAGCGTTTTAACCGTATCAGCGATGGCCTCGGGAGAAAGAAAGCCGGTGCGGAAGACGCTCTCGCCCAGGCGCGTGACCTGCCGGTCTTCGTGGATCTCCACCAGGCTGCGTCCCGAAAGTCGGGAAATCTTCAGACGAACCGAGTTCGACCCGATATCGACCGCGGCTAAAGTTGGCATGAGAAGGAAAACAGTGTACCGCGTAGGGTGAAAATGTGGGGAGAATCACTGGCACCGGCGAGCGGGGGCGAGCGTCGTGCGGTGGTTTCAAATTCTATTTCGGGGTATCGAAGGCAACGTCATGCCGGCTGTTTGTCGCCATCAGCGTTTCGATATTCTTCACCGACTGAATTCCGCCGCGGGCTCCGGCTGCAGTGCAGTTCAAAGCAGCGGCGGCGCAGGCGAAGTCGAGCTGGAGGGGCAAAGACCAGCCCTGCAGCAGTCCAAAGATAAATCCGGCGTGAAAAATATCGCCGGCGCCGGTCGTGTCCACCGGCTGCACGCGAAATGCGGGCGTGTAATGGAAGCGCGAGCCGTCCCACGCCAGCACACCCTCGTGGCCCAGGGTTGCAGCGGTCAGGCGGCAGCCGAAGCGCTCGCGGACCGCGGGCAGCGATTGCCGCAAGTTCTGGTCGCCGGTAAGGCGTCCGGGAATGTCGCGGCTGGTAATGAGGTAGTCAACTTTTTGCAGCAGCGCTTCCACGTTGGGATACAGGTCATCGAGATCCGCGATCACGGGGACGCCCGCATCGCGTGCCCAGGTGGCCGCGGTTACCGCGGCTGCAGTGTCGTGTCCATCGACGTGAAGGGCGCGGCCAGCGGTGATCCATTCGCGCTGCAGCTCTGCGGGCTGAAGCGTCAACCGGCGGTCGCGCTTCCAAAGGACGGTACGTTCCCCCGCGTCGTCCACCAGAATGACGGCTTGCTGGCTGGGACATCCAGCGGCGGCGATGAGATGAGCGTCGACCCCAAGCCGTTCGAACTCACGGCGGTGAATCGCGGCGGCGCCGTCATCCCCTACTTTGCCCACGTAGCGGGTACTTAACCCCCACTGCTGGCAGGCGGCGACAGCGGTTGCGACCTGTCCGCCGGGCAGGATGCTGGCCGAGTGAAACTCAACTTTGGATCCGAGCGCAGGATAGCGTGGCAGGCGAATCAGGGTGTCGGTAGCGTTCAGTCCCACGCCGACTAGGTCAACCTTGTTCATGAGCCGATCGATTATAGCGATTGTTGGGCTGCAGGACGGAGTACGAGTTCTGCAAGGTCAAGCATCTTCAGCCGCAAAGGGCCCGAGGGAAATCAGGCTACGCGACTTCTACGCGGCATGGCGCGGCGTTCTGAAGAACGCGATGATGAATAAGATTCCGAGCAGCAGATCGACACCGGCGAATACGAGGTCTGAAGGGTTCGTTCGTTGTTGCATGACCAGGACCACCACCGCGATCCCGTAACTGAATTTTTCCAACACCGACGGAATCATCAGCGCCCGGTAGCGCACCGGGTTGCCGGCAATGATGAAGAAAGCGAACTGCCATGCCAGCCCTGCTCCGACAAATCCGTAGAAGAAAGCCGGATGAGTAATGGGCGGCGGATCCTTTTGGCCAATCAGGTTGAGCATGAAATAGAGCGGAGTGAGGACCAGCACTCCCCATATTGTGGCGACCCAGAAAACTATCCTGGCAAATTTCATGGCTTCTCCAATCGGCTGTCGTGAGAGGACTACCCGCACTGCGCAAGAACCTTCTGCGACATACTGAGCGCAGTGACTGCCTCGCTTCGCGAAGCAGCCACGAAGTCGAAGGATCCCTATAAATATCACGCCGCGTGCCATCGCGGCTCGTGGGCTGCGATCGGACCCCGCTCAGTCGAAATGGATCAGGACGATCTCAGGGGTCGTACCCAGCCGCAATGGCGGGCCCCATGTACCGGCTCCGTAGGACACATAGACCCACAGATTGCCCAGGCGCTGCAGCCCATGCACAAACTTGCCGTATATGCGAGAGGTTATCCATGTGAAAGGGAAGAACTGGCCGCCGTGAGTGTGGCCGGAGAGCTGCAACGAGAAGCCTTCCTCCTCGGCAATTTGCAGTCGATCGGGCGCGTGGGTGAGCAGGATGCTGGCCTGTTCACGATCCACATCCGCCCGCCGCAGCACGGACCGGAAGTGATCGTCGTTGGTCGAATCGCGGTAATGCACGCCCACGATCTGCAGACCATCGACCGTAACTTTTTCGTTATTCAGAACGCGCACCCCCGAGTGCTCGACGGCATCGACATATTTCGCGGAGTCGGTAAATTCCTCGTGATTCCCGAGCACAAAGAAAGCCCCCAGAGGAGCCGCCAGGCGGGCCCAGGGCTGGGCAAGGTCACGTACGCGCGCGACGGTTCCGTCATACATGTCTCCGGCGATGAACACGATGTCAGGCTGCAATCCCGAAAGCGTAGTGACGATGCGCCGCATGAAGCGGGGGCCGCGAACGTGGCCCAGATGAGTGTCGGTCACGAGCGCCGCAACCCGTCCACGCCACGATTCGGGCAGATTCGGCAGGGTGACTCGCACTCGTCGAACCCGCGTCCACGCGGCGTTCACGATGCTGTACAGGCTCACCAGCAGAGCCGCAGCTAGAAGAACAATTGCCAGCTCCCGGCGGTCTGGATGCAATCCGAACAGGCGGGCGCCTCCATAAGTGATCCAGGCGGCGCAGGCCGCGAGAAAACAGTAAGTCAGAGTGCCGAGCCATACCGCGGCAATCTTGTACAGAATGCGCACCAGAATGTGCGAAGAGCGCCAGGCCAGCAGGGAAGCCAGCACAAAGCTTATCGAAAGCAGCCCCAGAGCTATTTGCAGCCCGGAAATTCCCGCCGGGTCTGGAGCTGCCCAGAAGTCCGTCCAGGTCGTGTACAAGAACCAGTGGGCCAAAAGCAATACGGTTTGAATGACGACTACGAAGACAACAATTCGAGACCTCAAGGTTTGGGTTTTCTCCACGCTGTTTTCGATCAATTTATTAGATGAGATCAAGTAAGGATTGGACTTCCCTGCCTTGGAGCAAGGAAAATGGGAATGCCTTCTCCCCTGGTTGCGAGCTTTTGGGCGGTCCGTCAGGCGGCGGAGGACGTCGCCGAAGCTGGATGCGAAAGTCCGCGCCCAGCGAGCGTCACCGCGGCGGGTTTCTTGTCGGCCAGCGCGGAGCGGGTTTCGTTCAGGGTATGTACGGCCTGCCGGAACTTGGCCCGGGTGATGTTGCGCAGCGCGGCCACCAGCGCGGAATCCTGAACGCCGCCAAAGAGCTTTTCTGCTTTATCCGCCAGCTGGAGCCAGTCATGCCAGTCCCCGATCACGTCCTGCATGTGCCTGAGCAGGCCGATCACACGCGTGGACTCGGCGTCTTTTCCCGCGAGCTCCGCGACATAGCGAGCCCGTTTGCCCGCAATCCTGAACTGATGCAAAGTTTCTTCCGTGACCCCGCCGGGGTCGACTTCAAGTTCATTCACTTTTTTCCGGGCTAGCCGCAGCGGGTCGGCACTGCTCGAAATTTCCAGTCCGGCGGCGGTACGTTTCAGGCGCTTGCGCACTTCGGCGACAGTTTTCTTATCCAGAGACTTGGCCAGCTTTCGCTCCCGCTTTGCCCGCTCTTCTGCCAGAGTTCGCATCAGGTGTGACTTTCGCGCGGGTTCCAGGGGAATCTTCAGGCTGCGCAAAGCCGCGCCCTGAACGTCGAGATCACGAACCCTGCCCGCCTTCTTTCGCAGCTTGCCCAGGAGCTTGAGCAACTTCTTGTCATTACGGCTGTGCTTCTCAGAAAAATCCGAAACCAGCACTTCCACCCTGCGACTCGAAGTGCGAAATTTATGGATGTTCTCAGGGACCGGCTTCCGCGGAAGCTTCGACAATTGCCGGTCGAGCCTGCTGAAGATGGCGCGAGTGTGGTCAGGGCGTAATGGCATACGAGCGAAAAACAATGAGGGCCTTAAATGCCGGTTTAAAACCAGAGCAGACCAGCCGAAGGGCCGTACGTGAAATTGACTTGTTGAACGACTGCCGGGTCCTTACAAAGGCTTCTCTGAGGCCGAACCAGATCATTTTAACACTGCTGTAACACGATCGTGCTACCTTGCCCGGAATGGCTAATCGAGCTTTAGGAGCGCCTCGACTGACAGGACCGCAACCCGTTCCGCAACAAGCAGTTGCAGATGATGCCTCGGCGCAGGCGCAGGCCCTGACCAGCTCCGGCGACAGCCGGCGCGCGGATGCTGCTTTCTTTTATGCCATGTTCGCATGCGCCTTATCCATCCTTGCCATCGTCGGTTTGATTGTTTACGAGATGGTAACTAAGTCGAGCCTTTCCTGGCACGCTTTTGGATGGAAGTTCTTTTTTCGGAGCGACTGGGACCCGGTCAACGACCAGTACGGCGCGCTGCCGTTCGTTTACGGCACCATTGTTTCTTCCATTCTCGCTCTCTTGATTGCCGTACCCCTTGCCGTGGGCGTAGCTGTGTTCATTACTGAGATGTCGCCGCGATGGCTGCGGGGGGCGCTGGCCTTCACCACCGAATTGCTGGCGGCGATCCCCAGCGTGATTTACGGGTTGTGGGCAATTTTCGTCCTGGTCCCGCTCCTGCGAGAATACGTGCAGCCTTTTCTGGCAAAGTACATGGGCTGGACAGGATTGTTCGAAGGGCCTCCTTACGGAATCGGGATGCTGGCCGCGGGAATCATTCTGGCCATCATGGTGGTGCCAATCGTCTCCTCGATCACTCGCGAAGTGATGACCGCCGTCCCACAGCAACAGCGGGAGGCGGTTCTGGCGCTGGGAGCGACGCGCTGGGAGATGATCCGAACCGGAGTTTTGCGCAACGCCCGGGCCGGCATCATGGGCGGCGTGATTCTGGGCTTAGGCCGGGCGCTGGGGGAGACCATGGCGGTCACCATGGTCATCGGCAATCGGCCGGAGATCGCGAAGTCGCTTTTCGCTCCTGGCTACACCATGGCCAGCGTGATCGCCAACGAGTTCAGCGAGGCTACCGGTGATTTATATCTGAGCGCTCTTGTGGAAGTGGGTCTCGCGTTGTTTCTGGTAACAATCATCGTGAACGTCGTGGCACAACTTCTGGTCTGGACAGTCACTCGCGGAACTCCGGCACGCAGCCATGCTTAGCAAGCGGAGGATATCGAGTAGCCAGATTACTGAGTAAGCAGAAACTGGAAATATGACGACGACCTCCGATTTCGCCGCAGCCCCGATTTCACTGTGGCGTCGCGGCATGAACTCGCTCGTGACCGTGGCTGCGATGGCTGCGGTTCTGCTGGTGCTGCTTCCCCTTGGAGCGGTCTTCGGCTACCTGATCTATCGCGGAATTGGTTCGGTGAACTGGGCGTTCCTGACCCAGATTCCGAAGCCTCCGGGCGAAGCCGGCGGGGGCATGGCGAACGCCATCGGCGGGTCGGTCTACATCCTGATGATCGCCAGTCTCATGGGAGTGCCGCTGGGAATCGGGGCCGGAATCTATCTTTCAGAGTATGGCCGCGGAAGTCGCTTCGGTAATTTGATTCGTTTTACGGCGGACGTGCTCAACGGAGTCCCTTCCATCATCGTCGGCATTGTGGCTTATGGCCTGGTCGTCCTCAGGCAGGGGCATTTTTCCGCGCTGGCGGGCGGCGTAGCCCTCGCCATCATGATGGTTCCGACGATCACGCGGACCACGGAAGAGATGCTGCTGCTGGTGCCCCAGGCGGTACGCGAGGCGGCCTACGGTTTGGGAGTTTCACGCTGGCGCACAACGCTTTCCATTACTTTGAGGACGGCGACTTCAGGCGTCATTACGGGCGTGATGCTGGCGTTTGCCCGGGTGGCGGGAGAGACCGCGCCGCTGCTGTTCACGGCTTTTGGCAACCAGTACTGGAACTGGAAGCTGGACCAGCCAACTGCCGCATTGTCCCTGCAGATTTTTACTTATGCCATTTCGCCCTTCGATGAATGGCACCGCCAGGCGTGGGCGGGGGCACTGATTCTGATTGTGCTGATCGTTGCCTCGGTCGGCGCGGTCCGACTGGTGGCCAGCCGCGGCATGCTCAAGGGAGCGAACTGAGGAGCGCATGGGCGTCGGAATCCAAGTCGATCAATTGAATGCCTGGTTCGGCAAGACACAGGCCTTGCACGACATCAACATGACGGTCGCGGCAAATCATGCGACGGCAGTGATTGGCCCATCGGGATGCGGCAAGTCCACCTTTGTACGTTGTCTCAACCGCATGCATGAGACGGTTCCGGAGGCGCGGGCCACGGGGCGCGTGCGCATTGGCGAAATCGATGTCTACAACGGCAAGTCGGCGGTGCAGATTCGGCGGCGCATTGGAATGGTTTTTCAAAAAGCGAATCCGTTTCCCACCATGTCAATCTACGACAATGTGGCGGCTGGCTTGAAGCTGAACGGCTTCCACGATCACAAGCGCCTGGACGAAATTGTGGAGCGTTCGCTGATCCTTTCGGCTTTGTGGGATGAGGTGAAAGACACGATGCGCAAGAAGTCGGGCGCCAGTCTTTCCGGAGGCCAGCAGCAGCGGCTTTGTATCGCCCGCGCCCTGGCGGTCGAGCCCCAGGTGTTGCTCATGGACGAGCCCTGCTCGGCTCTCGACCCGATCTCGACCGGCAAGATCGAGGAGCTGATTTTCGAGCTCAAGGAAAAGTTCACCATCGTCATCGTGACCCATAATATGCAGCAGGCTTCGCGAGTCGCCGAATTTACCGGATTTTTCCTGCTGGGCCGGCTGATTGAGTTCGACAAGACCGAAAAGATTTTCACGACTCCGTCCGACAAGCGGACGGAAGATTACATTACAGGCAGGTTTGGATAATGGCGCGCACCCGTTTTCTGCAAGGACTGGACGAGCTCAGGGCACGTTTGCTACGTATGGGCGGACTGGCCGAGCAGGCCGTGGACCGCGCCTGCCAGGCCTACATCGAGCGCGATCTGACGCGCTGCCGCATGGTGCTCGAAGGCGAGACTCAGATCAATCTTACCGAGCGCCAGATCGATGAGATGGCATTCGACCTCCTCGCCATGCAGCAACCCATGGCGGTTGACCTGCGTTTTATTTTGGCCGTCACCAAGATCAACGCCGATCTGGAGCGCGTCGGCGATCAGGCGGTGAATATCGCCGAGCGCGTAATGGACATGGTAGATCTGCCGCTGGCCGAACTTCCCGTGGATATTCCTCGTATGGCGGCTGCGGTTTCCGCCATGGTGCGGCGCGCCCTGGAGTCCTTTATCGAAGGAAAAGCTGAGCTGGCGCAGGCCGTTCTCGAAATGGACAACGTAGTCGATCGCATGAAGGATGAAGCCTTCATCGTGCTGGTGAAATCGATGAATGAACACCCCGAGACCACGCGCCAGGCCTTGGACGCACTGCTCGTCGCCCGGAACCTGGAACGCGTCGCCGACCATGCCACCAATATCGCGGAAGATGTGATCTTCTGGGTGCGTGGGGCTGACGTCAGGCATAACGTAGCACCGGAACCGGCTGAACATCAGGAAGTTACAGACACTCATTAAAGTCCCGGGTGCGGTGTCGGCAGAGTCGGTGATTCCCTCCGCCAGCTTTTCTTTTGTTCAGGCCGGTGCTACAAGTTCTGCAGACTTTTGCGGAGGTATCTTGACGCGTCTGCCCGGCCTGCTCTTTCTATTTGCCATTTTTCTTCCGGCACTCTCCGCCCAGGAGCCAGCCAAAGCGCGCACCGTCCCGCTGCCGTCGAGCAAAGTCCTGATCGCCCCGTCGCCCGGCCTCATTGGCGCGGTCAACAGCTTTCCCGCGACCATCGCGCTCAGTCCGAACGGTCAATATGCGGCGCTCTTGAACGACGGTTACGGAACCCAGCGGACGCAGGCGCATCAGTCCATCAGCATTCTCGATCTCACCACGAACCAGCTGACCGATTTTCCCGATACGCGCCTTTCTGACACCGCGTATCAGACCTACTTTCTCGGTCTCGCCTTCAGCTCGGATGGCGGCCATCTTTACGCCTCGATGGGATCGATCACCGATCCAACCGGCGCCAGGACAGGCCATACCGGCAACGGCATTGCGGTTTATACATTCGAAAATGGCAAAGTCACCCCGGAGCGTTTCCTGAAAATTGCGCCGCAGAAGATTGCCGCTGGCAGAAAGGCGGCATTCGGAGTCCGCAAGACCGAGGCTGGAACCGCGATTCCTTATCCTGCCGGCCTGGCGGTAATTTCTGGGAAGGGCAGCGACAAACTGCTGGTCGCCAACGACCTCTCCGATAATGTCGTGCTGCTCGATTCGAGCGACGGACATGTTCTTCAGCAATTCGATCTCAGCACGCATGAAATGATTCCGTCGTCGTTTCCTTATACGGTGGTGGTCACTCACGATGGCCGCCGCGCCTGGTGCAGCCTGTGGAATTCGTCGCGCCTGGCCGAACTGGATCTGGAGAAGGGAACCGTCACACGCTGGATTTCGCTACTGGAGCCGAAAGATCCAATTGCGCCCGGCTCCCACCCCACTGCCCTTTTACTCAGTGGGGACGAGAAGAAGCTATACGTCGCCTTGTCGAACGCGGATGCCCTCGCCGTAGTGGGCGTCGGCTCGGGTGAGGTAATCCACATCGCGTCTTCCAACCTTCCCGGACAGCAGCATGCCGGAACATACCCCGGCGCTCTCGCTCTTAGCCAGGATGGCGCGCGGTTGTATGTGGCGGACGCTGCGTTGAATGCAGTGGCGGTTTTTGACACGGCGGCCCTGGCAAAGCCAGGCATCACGGCTCCGTTTTCTGCGGAAGCGATCGGCTTCATCCCGACCGACTGGTATCCCAGCGCGCTGGCCGTGCATGGAGATGACCTGCTCATTGCCACGGCCAAGGGAGAGAGCACCGGCCCCAACGGCGGCGTCAGCCAACTGGAGACCGAGCGCCGGCACCGCGAACATCCGTACATCCCCACGTTATTGAATGGTTCGCTCTCGCGCCTGAATGTTCGCAATGTCGAAGCGCGCTTACCGGAGCTGACGCGGCGGGTCCAGGAGAGCAATCTCTTTCTGTCCGATCCGGGGAAGATTACTTTTCGCTCCGGCTCGAACCCGATTCATCACGTGATCTACATCCTGAAGGAAAATCGCACTTACGATCAGGTCCTCGGGGATCTCACGCTGGCGGGGAAGAAGGTGGGCAATGGCGATCCCTCGCTCACCATGTATGGTGCGGACGTCACTCCCAACCTGCACAAGCTGGCGCTGCAATTCGGAGTGCTGGATAATTTTTACGACAGTGGTGAAGTCTCCGGCGACGGGCACGACTGGTCGAATGCGGCCATCACCAGCGATTACAACGAGAAGACGTGGCAGATCACATACCGCGGCCACGAGCATACTTACGACTACGGCGGCACGGTGGCCGATGAATTTCCCCTGGAGCAGGGCGAGCCTGATGTGGATGATCCCGGCACCGGCTATCTATGGGACAATCTCGCGCGCCATCATCTGACTTACCGCGACTATGGCGAGTACATCGCCGGAGTGTGGTGCAAGGCAATTACGAAGACCGGGGCTTCGCCGAAGGAAGGGACGCCTTCTCCATACAGCGCCGGGTGCGAGCGTAACGTTGTTCGCAAGGGCGAATTGCTCCCGCCTGATGTCGGGCAGCCTCACGGGTCTGAGAGTCCTTGGCCGTGGGCGGTGCCACTGTTAAAGCGCATGAAGGCGACCAAAGCCACTCTGCGCGACCATTTCAGCCCGCAGTATCCGGATTTCAATACTGAATTTCCGGACCAGCTTCGCGCCGATCTTTTTCTCAATGAGTTTGACGGCTTCGTTCGCACCCGCAAGGAAGGCAAAAGCTCCGAGCTGCCGGCATTCGTGCTTCTCTATTTGCCCGACGATCACACCCATGGCACGACTCCGGGCAAGCCCAGCCCAGCTGCGTCTGTCGCGGATAACGATCTGGCGGTCGGGCGCGTGGTGGAGGCGGTCTCGCACAGTCCGTACTGGGATGACACAGCCATCTTCATCATCGAAGACGATGCCCAGGACGGCGCCGATCACGTCGATGCCCACCGCTCGACCGCTTTCGAAATCAGCAAATATTCACCCGGTTCGACGGCGCAACCTTTCGTGGACAGCCGGTTCTACACCACGGTGAACATGCTGCATACCATGGAGACGCTGTTGGGGTTGCCGCCGATGAACCAGAACGATGCCTACGCTCCAGTGATGGCCCCCTTGTTCACTGGAGAGGGAAATCAGTTGCCATTCACCGCCGACTGGAGCAATCGCGACAGCGGGCTCATCTACCGGACAAATCCGGTCAAAGGCCAGGGCGCGGCAGAGTCCGCGAAGATGGATTTCACTCGGCCGGATGCGGTGAATACAGCCGTGCTCAATCTAATTCTCTGGCGGGACCGCAAGGGCAGCGCACCGATGCCCTCGCCGAAGCACACGGTTTTCCCGCAGAAGCGGCCCGACTGAGATGCACGTGTGGGGACGGGTCTTCGACCCGTCCGGCCGAGCGGAGCTCGGCAAGGTGTTGGTTTGTATTTCGCGATAGCTGGTTTTAAACCTTAGGCCGAGCTTCGCTCGGCTGGACAGCCGAGGGCGGCTGTCCCCACGTGGGCGGTGGTGATTTCTAAGAGCCGACGAGCTGCGCTCGCCCGGACGGGTCAGACCCGTCCCCACACGTGTATTTTCGGCGCGAAGTAACGCAAATCCACAAGCCGGGCTCAGATAGAATCTCTCGGTGCCCTCCGCTATCCAATGCACCGATCTGCGCAAGACTTACGACGGCAAGGTGGAAGCCGTTCGCGGGCTGAATCTGGAAATCAATACCGGCGAATGTTTTGGCCTGCTGGGACCGAACGGGGCGGGGAAGACCACGACGATTGAAATTCTGGAAGGCCTGCTGGCTCCGACATCCGGGCAGGTCACGATTCTGGGCCGCACATGGAAGGATAATGCGCGCGAGCTGCGCGAGTTGATGGGGATTTCGCTGCAGGAGACGCGGCTGTCGGAAAAGTTGAGCGTTCTCGAAACCATCCAGCTTTTTTCCGGCTTTTATCGCCAACCGCGCGCGCCCCTCGAAGTGCTGGAGCAGATGCAACTCACCGAGAAGGCCGATGCCTGGGTGGGCAAGCTTTCCGGCGGGCAGCGCCAGCGGTTGGCGGTGGCGACCGCGCTGGTGGGAAATCCGAAAGTGCTTTTTCTGGACGAGCCCACCACCGGACTTGATCCGCAAAGCCGCCGCCAGCTATGGGACATCATTCGCGGCTTTCAACAGGCGGGAGGCACCGTGCTGCTTACCACCCATTACATGGACGAGGCCGAGCGCCTCTGTGACCGGCTGGCCGTTGTCGATCATGGCCAAATCATTGCGGAAGGCACGCCGGCCGATTTGATCGAACGCCTGGGTGGGCATCACATGGTTGAGTTTCAGATCAGCGGCACTTCAAACGGACGTGCGGGCGAGAAGTGGCGGGCGCTCCCAGGGGTCGAATCGGTCCGGCATGACAATGGCTTGATCTGTCTGAATGTGCGGGAGCCTCATCTGACTATCCCTGCCTTGCTCGCTGAGGTTGAGAAAGAGGGCGAGCATCTGTTGCACCTGACCACGCGCCAGGCAAGTCTGGAGGATGTGTTCGTCCGCCTGACCGGCCGCCATTTGAGGGAAGAGTGATGACCAGCATTGGGGCTGGCTCCCTCATCCGCCCTGGTCGAATGTGGGCGCGAGCGTCCCGCTCGTGCGGCAGTGCCACCAGAGACGTCCCCCTGGTTGAGGACGTGCGCTACGACGCTGGCTATGACGCTCGCTATGAAATGCCCGCTGCGAAGCTAGTCCGGGCTGCGACCATACAGGAAGCCAACCCATGAACGTGGTGCAACAAACTCCGCAAGCGCCGGTTCCGCCGTCACCTTCCGGCGCGCCGCCGCGGCGCAACGGCCGGTGGTCGGGTTTCCGTCATCTGCTGGTGGCGCGACTGCTTGAACTCAAGCGCGAGCCCGAAGTGATCTTTTGGGTCTTCGGATTTCCCATGATCCTGGCCTTCGGGCTCGGCATTGCATTCCGCAACAAGCCGGCTGATGTCACTCCAATCGCCATTGTTGCCGGTTCCGCAGCCGACAATGTTCTCGGGCTGCTGCAGCATTCACCGCGAAGTTCCTCGATTCGCGCCGCGGTGTTGCCGGAACCCGACGCGCTGCAGGGATTCCGGGTTGGCAAATACGATCTGGTCATTCTGCCCGACGGCAAAAATGGATTTCAGTACCGCCTCGATCCCTCACGGCCGGAGAGCGTCCTGGCCAAGGCACTGGTGGATGACGCCCTGCAAACCGGGGCGGGACGGAAGGATCCGGTGCCGACTTCGACCGTCACTTCGAGCGAACCTGGGTCGCGCTACATCGACTTCCTGATTCCCGGAGTGTTAGGAATGAACCTGATGAACTCCGGAATGTGGGGCATTGGCTTCGCGCTGGTTGACATGCGCCAGCGCAAGTTGCTGAAGCGTTTTGTCGGTACTCCCATGCGCCGCAGCGATTTTCTGATGGCGCTCATGAGCAGCCGCCTTATCCTCATGGTGATTGAGATTGTGCTTCTGCTGGGGTTTGGTGTGCTCGCCTTTCACATGAGAGTGCTGGGTTCAATCTTTACTATCGTGCTTCTGGCGACCATCGGAGCTGTCACCTTCGGGGGTCTGGGACTGTTGACGGCCAGTCGCGCGCAGAAAATCGAGAGCGCCAGCGGACTCATGAACCTGGTGATGATGCCGATGTGGATTTTTTCCGGCGTATTTTTCTCCGCCGATCGCTTTCCCGCGATGCTGCAGCCTTTCATCCGTGCCCTGCCTCTTACGGCGCTTAATGACGCATTGCGGGCCACGATTTTGCAGGGCGCGTCGCTGGGATCGCAGACTGGGCGTGTGGTCATCCTGCTGCTATGGGCGTTGATTTCCTTCGTTCTTGCGCTGCGCTGGTTCCGCTGGACCTAAAGCGCCGGGCAATCGTTGTAAGCGATTGCATTTTTAGCTATTTCCACGTACCGAAGCAGGCTCCTGCCATGTTAGACTTGGGGTAAGTATCCAACTGGAATGGCGGTTACGTACCGCTGAATCGGGCTCCGTGGAAAGCAGTCAAGGGGCGTAAGCTCCGGTGTCGTACCACTCGTGGGCCTGGCCGACCCTCAACTGCGAGCAGTGTGACCCCATCTCCCGGTGTTATCCCGTGGTCCGGTTAAAAGTTCTCTCCGCCACTTCATAATCGGGTATTGCTTTTCGTTGTTGCTAGCTGACGTAAGGAGCCGGCATGAACGTACTCGAGCGGCAGATCACTTACGGTCCTTTTCTCGAACAACTTCGTTCCGCACTCGCTCGCGTCCTTCTGCTTGATTACGACGGGACGCTAGCGCCGTTTTGCGTGGACCGCACTTTGGCGTTTCCTTATCCCGAGGTGCCGGCGCTGGTGGCTCGCATCATGGAGCAGGGGACGCGCGTAGTGCTGATCAGCGGGCGTCCGGTGCGGGAATTGCTTCTGCTCAGCGGGCTCTCGCCGCAGCCTGAGATCTGGGGTAGCCACGGCTTGGAGCGGCTCACGCCCGACGGGCGCTACGAGGTCAGTTCGGTACCCGCGCACAAGGACTACCTTCTCGCCGCTGAAGCGGTGCTGCGTGATGCCGGGCTGGAGAGTCAAACGGAAGTCAAAGTGGGCGGAGTCGCGGTGCATTGGCGCGGCCTGAGCCTGCTGCGGGCTGAGAAGCTTGCCCGCGAGGTTCCGCAACTTTGGAAGCCTCTGCTCGACCGGGCACCTTTGCGATTAGTCGAATTCGACGGCGGTTTGGAGATTCGTGTCGCGGGACCAGGCAAAGGAGATGCAGTTCGCACCATCTTAAAGGAAGCTGGCACCGGCGCTGCCGTCGCCTATCTGGGCGATGACCAGACCGATGAAGATGCATTTAACGCTCTCAAGGGCAATGGCTTGACGGCTTTGGTTCGCCTTCAGTCACGGCCGACCGCAGCCGACATCTGGCTGCAACCACCTCATGAGCTGCTGCAGTTTTTACGGGAGTGGCTTCGCGCTTCAGGAGGGCAGGAATGAGCGAAATCAAGGGACGTGTAATCAATGTTTCGAACCGGCTGCCAATTCTCGTCCGCAAACATGCGGGCGGCGTTCGCCTGGAGAGAAGCTCCGGGGGGCTGGCCACGGCTCTCGAAGCCGGCTGGCGCGATCAGCCCGGAGTGTGGGTTGGCTGGGCGGGAACCGGCCCGGACGAAAATATCGAACCCCTGCTGGTCCGCGCCGCGCATCGCCGTTCGTACACTCTGCGCTCGGTGGCCCTGACCGAGGAAGAGACTGCGAAGTTCTATTCCGGCTTCGCCAATGAAATCATATGGCCGCTTTTTCATGACATGCCGTCGCGCTGCAATTTCGATCCTGAGTATTGGGAAATTTATCAACGCGTGAATCGCAAGTTCGGCAACGTGGTCGCGGAGACGGCCCTGCCCGATGATTTCGTATGGGTGCACGACTATCACCTGATGCTGACGGCTGCGGCGCTGCGGGAAGCGGGCGTGCGCTCCCGCATGGGATTTTTCCTTCACATCCCTTTCCCTTCGCCCGATATTTTTGAAAAACTTCCATGGAAGACGCCCATCCTGCAGTCCTTGCTGGAATTCGACGTCATCGGATTTCAGGGCGATCGTGACCGCTTGAATTTCGTGAGCTGTCTCGAACGCCTGCTGCCCGAAGCCACGGTCGAGCGCGCCGCTCAACATCTTGTCGTAAACCTGGGAGGGCGGGAGTCGGTGGTGGGCACGTTTCCCATCGGCATTGATTTCGAAGCGTTCGCGAACGATGCGGAACGTCCCCGGACCGCGGCGCATGCCGCCGACATCAGGAAGCGGATGGCGGACGACATCCTGGTTCTGGGCGTTGACCGGTTAGACTACACCAAAGGAATTCCGGAGAGGCTCAGGTCTTTCCGGCTCCTGCTGCGGCGGTTTCCCGAGCTTCGCGGGCAGATTACGCTGGTGCAGGTCGTGGTTCCGAGCCGCGAGGAAATCCCCAACTATAAGCATTTACGCCGCGAGGTGGAATTGCTGGTCAGTCAGATCAACGGCGAATTTACCGAGCCGGGTTGGGTGCCGGTCCACTACATCCACCGCAATCTGGGACGCGATGAACTTCTCGCTTACTATCGCGCCGCCGACATCGGCCTGGTCACACCGCTCAAGGACGGGATGAATCTTGTGGCCAAGGAATTCTGCGCCGCTCAAATCGACGAACGCGGAGTTCTGATCGTCAGTGAATTCGCCGGCGCGGCGCCGGAGTTGCGCAGCGGCGCCATCATTGTCAACCCCAATGATTTTGCCCAGGTGGCGCAGGCGTTGTATGACGCGGTTCACATGTCCGCGGAAGAAAAGCGCAGGCGTATGCGTCTGCTGCGCGAGATCGTGAAAGACCACAACGTGCATCGCTGGATCCGTTCATTTCTGCAGGCTATACCCACGGCTGGCCAGACCCCCGGCGCTGCCGGCAGTGAGAGCTGGTCGCATCAAACAGCGTCATCAGGCAGGCCTTCCGCATCTGCCATGAGGCTGAAGCAAAACATGCCGGGCGTCGCTTTACTTGCGCCCGCGCTCGCGGCTCCCGTCCGTCCGCAATTTGCGGTTGGGAAAGAGGCCAAGCTTCGCGTCCTGGGGACCGCCTCCGGCGAGGATTAGCCGTCATCTGCCCGAAATCCGTACCAGAGACCGCTAGTACCTTTCGGCATTCGGCACGTCTGGATACCGCTTTTTCCTGATAACCTCGGGAAATCCAACGACAAGAACCGCGTCGACGAAGCCAGGAGTGTGCTGGTCGAGCTGCGTGGACAACTGAAATGGAATCTTTGGAGGAGATCAATCAAATGCGTGTGATCGCAACAGTTCGTTTGCTGTTCGTCGTCCTGCTGATGGTGGTCGCATCCGCGGCATCATTTGCGCAGATCGGAATATCGATTCGGGTGGGTCCACCCCCTTTGCCGGTCTATGAGCAGCCGCTTTGTCCCGGAGATGGTTACATATGGACGCCCGGCTATTGGGCTTACGACTACGACGTCAGCGACTACTACTGGGTCCCCGGCACATGGGTGGAAGCCCCTCAAGTCGGCTACCTCTGGACGCCCGGTTATTGGGGATGGGGCGGTGACCGGTTTCTTTTTCACGAAGGCTATTGGGGACCGCACGTTGGGTTTTACGGCGGAGTCTCCTACGGCTACGGCTATTTCGGCGAGGGCTACCAGGGCGGGCGCTGGGATAACGGACACTTTTTCTACAATCGCTCGGTAAATAACGTGAACGTCGTCAACATTCACAACGTTTACAACACAACGATCATTAACAGGACCACCGTGAATCGCGTCAGTTACAACGGCGGCAATGGAGGCATTGACGCTCGTCCGCGGCGCGAGGATGAGATTGCGGCACGCGACCAGCACATCGGTGCCGTGGCCGCACAGAATCAACATATGCAGGAAGCGCGGGGGAACCGGGACCTGCGGGCATCCGTGAACCAGGGCAGGCCCCCGATTGCGGCGACGTCAAGACCGGGAGCTTTCAAAGAACGCGACGCTGTTCCGGCAAGAGAAGCTGGAGGGCCATATAACGGATCGGCGGCGCGTCCCACGCCCAACGTTCCCCGGCCTCCGAATGCGGCCCATGCCCAGGACCTGACACCGCACGATCGCCCGACCGCTCCCAATACCGGGAACCAAAAACTGGACCAGAAATATCAGCAGCAACAGCAGAAGCTGTACGCCCGTCAGGAGCAGGACCACCAGAAGCTTCAGCAACGGCAAGAACAAGACCACCAGAGGCTGACGCAAAGTAACGCCAATGACGCCAGAAAGCAGCAGGTGGAGCAACGGCACGAGCAGCAGACCCAGCAAATGGAACAAAGGCATGTGCAGCAAACCCAGCACATGGAGAGCCACCAGCAGCCGCACGAGAATGGGGGCAACAGGGAACACCACTAAGCTGCACGCGCCACCCTGGTGCTTCCCGTTCCCGCATGGGAAGTGCCAGGGTGGCGACACTATGCGGGCTGCAGCAGGCGGAAAAACCTGCGCGCCTTGTCCACATCGCGGACGATCTGTTCGCGCAGCGCTTCCACTGAAGGAAATTTGATCTCATCGCGCAGGCGCTTGAGAAAATAAATCTCCACTTCCGTTTCGGGCGCCAGCTCAATGGGATGGAAATTCAGCAGATGGCTTTCGACGGCAAATGATTCCGCGCCAAACGTGGGACGGCCGCCGACATTGGTGACTGCATCGAAGCACTCGGTCCCTACACGGGTGCGCGTAACGTAAACTCCGTCCCGCGGCACGAATTCTTCGTAACGCGCCAGGTTGATGGTGGGAACCGTGTATTTGGAGCCGTATCCGCGGCCCCGGCCCGGAGTCGAAAGCATGCTGAAGGGATGACCCAGCAGATGGCGCGCGCGGCTGACCCGGCCCTCGCTCAGCAGCTTGCGGACATGGCTGCTGGAAACCGGTTCGCCGCGAAGTTTCATCTCCGGATAGACCACAACCTCGAAGCCCATCTCGCGGCCGAACTCGGCCAGCATCTCCACATTGCCCGCAGCCTTGTGCCCAAAATGAAAGTTGAAACCTTCGTGGACTTCGCGCGCGTGCAGATGCTTTTTCAGGATCTTTTCCGCAAACTGCCGGGGAGTCATCAACGATAGGTCGCGTCCAAAGGGCAGTAGCAGCACGGCGTCCAGGCCAGCAGCCTCGAGCAGCCGAAGTTTTTCCGGGTTGGGCGTGATTAGTTTCAGTCCAGAGTCCGGTTTCAGAATTCGCACCGGATGAGGTTCGAAGGTGACCGCCATCGCCTTCGCGCCCTGACGCCGGGCCCGGTCAACGATCTCTTTGAGCACATGGCTATGCGCCCGGTGAACGCCATCAAAGTTCCCGATGCTCACCAACGCGGGGCCAAAGCCGGTGGGAACGTCGTCGAGTTTGTGGAAGACATGCATGGACGGCAGCTTCTGGCTCCTCGCTTCTAGCTGAATTCACAAGCTTTTAACCGCAAAGGTCGCAAAGGACGCGAAGGGACAGCTTCTTTTTGAGAGTCCTTAGCGACCTTTGCGGAATTTTTTGCGACCTTTGCGGTCAAAGTGTTTTTGTTAGATCTCAAACTCCAGTTTCATTCCGTCGTATGCGAGCCGCACGTGCGGGGGCAGGGACGCGTTGGTCTCTTTATGGCCCAGGTCGTGGCAAATATGAGTGAAGAATGCCCGCTTGGGTTTGACTCGTTCCACGATCCGCAACGAATTTTCCACCGTCGAATGCGTGGGGTGAGGCGTATGCCGAAGGGCGTCGAGAAACAGGATATCCAGATTAAGCAATTGCTCGAAAGCCGCCTCGGGCACGGCGCTGTGATCGGTGAGGTACGCCGCCGAACCGAAGCGGTAGCCGTAGATCTCGGTTTCGCCGTGAATGACCGTCACCGGCTCAAAGCGGGCGCCGAACAATTCAACCGGGCCTGTCAGCGGCTGGAGTTCAACCTGGGGAAGGCTGCCGAATTTGTAGTCCGCATCGAAGATGTACTTGAACATATTGCGGATGAATGCCACGACATCGGGACGGGCATAGAGGGGCATGCGCCCCGGCCGGTGACGAAAGCTCAACGGACGCAGATCGTCAATGCCAAGAATATGATCGGCGTGAGCGTGCGTGTAAAGCACCGCGTCCAGGCTGCGTATGTTTTCGCGGATCGCCTGCTCCCGAAAATCGGGCGTGGTGTCGATGAGGACGGCTTTGCCTCCAAACTCAATCAGCACGGAGGGCCGGGTACGACGGTCGCGCGGGTCGGAGGAAAGGCAGACGGCACAGTCGCAGCCGATGGTGGGCACGCCCATGGACGTGCCGCTGCCCAGCACCGTCAGCTTGGCTTTCATCGTTTCGCGGGATTCACGCCAGTCGCCTGCGGCGGTCGGGACAGGGCATTGGTGACTTCCACGTAGGCCATGCGCAGTTCGTAGAGGCAGTTCTGCAGGAAATTATCTTCCACAGGCGTGAGGTTGCCCCTGGTTTTCTCCGCCAGCAGGCTGAGAGTGTCAACCGTCTGGCGCGCGCCCAGCAAATCGACTCGCGGCTGCCCGCGTTCTTCCTGCATCAGGCCGAGTTGCAGCATGGCGGTCATGTAAAGAGATGCCATGAAGCGCTCGAATGTCATCTCCATTTCTTTGGCGGAGTGGCCGCTGAGTTCGACTCGCGCGTCCAATTCTTTGGCGGACTTGTGGTAGGCGTCCGCTTGCACTTTTTGTTCAGCCGCGGTTGGGGTCGGGGGAACGGAGGGATCCAAAAGCGAAGACTCAGCCGGAGAAGCGCTGGCGGGATTAGCAGCCACCTGCGGTTCCGGCGCCGGCGGCGGAGGTGGAACAGGCTTCGCGTTGGACACTTCTTCTTCACTAACTTCCTGACGCAACTCTCCGTCGGATGTAAACAACCTCCGGTCGGTTACGGTAAAACTGTCCTGCCTTTTCTCAGACATGGTTGATTCCTTCGGTTAGCTGAATACTTCCGCAAACGGCAGGGTGGCCACGCTTGCCACACTGCCTCCGGCTTCCACCTGTTTGCCCGGTGTCGCGGCTTCACGCCGTATGTAGCCGAGCGCCAGGCGGCGTTCCCCTCCGTTTACCGGCAGGGAAGCGGCGCTCGTGATTTCCCCCACATCTTTTCCTTCAATCTGTATCTTGCTTCCGGGCGCGGGCAACGGTCCCTGAACTTCGAAGCCTGTGAACTTGCGACGAACCTGGCCGCGGGACCGGATGCGCTCGACGATTTCCTGTCCCACATAGCAGCCCTTGGAAAAATTCAAAGCCCGATCCTGCTCCGTCTCCTGGGGCAAGTCACGCTCGCGAATGTCGACTCCGTAACGTGGAATTCCGGTGGCGACCCGCAGAAGTTCAAGGGCCGCGCTTCCCACCAGCGTGCTCCCGGCTTTCACCAGGGCTGCGCGCACTTTATCCAAATCGCCGGTTGCGAAGCACAGCTCAAAAGATTCGACCTGCGAATTGTCGCCGCGAACCACGGTCACGCTGATCTGATGCCACTGGCTGTCGATGAACTGCAACGGCCCGGCATGCGGAACTTCAAACCCGGCAAGCAGAAGCGTTTCCCGGGCCTTCGGTCCGGCGATTCCGATGGCAGTGAGCTGCTCTACGTTCGCCGCTTCGACATCGTCCATGATGATGTACTTGTCGAAGACCGAGAGGATGGTCCCGGCCTGCGATCGGTCCGTGTTAATGAATAGGGACTCTCCGCGATTGTAGGCGCACAGGTCGCCCAGGATGTGTCCTTGCGGATTGAGCAAAAACGCATAGACGCCGCGTCCGGATTCGAGATCGCGAATATTGTTGGTGACCATGCCGTTCAGCCAGCGCGTCCGGTCGCTGCCGGTGATCGAAATCGTGGCGCGCGAATCGAGAGCGTAGAGGCCGGAAGCTGACAGCAGCGCCCGGAATTCGGCGCGGACGTCCTCCGAACCGGAAGGCGCCTCAGACGCCTTCACGCTGTTATGCTGTGCAGCCACGGCCATAATTCCTTTTAATGCAGAACCGAGCTAATGTGGGCTCGAGCGTCCCGCTCGTGCGGCAGCGTCCGGAGCGCAGGAGTTCGAGCGGGACGCTCGCGCCCACATTGCTGATTTGATTATAGCGGAGCGATTCGGTTGTGGCGTGCTCTGCGGGCCTGCGCTATGATCCGGCATTCATTGGGTTGTGGGGGAGAGATGCAGCGCAAGAAGTGAATGCTGGCGCTCTTTGCCGCTCAGCATCCTGTGCTCGCTAATGACAACCTTCAACCAAGTTGATAATCTTCCCACCCGTGAGTTCAAAGAAGCGCATTGCGATCATCCCCGGCGACGGCATCGGTCCAGAAGTTATTGCTGAAGCCGTAAGAGTCATCGACGCCTGCGGCACCGGCCTCGAACTGACTCACTTCGACTGGAGCGCCAGCCGTTTCCTCGCCGACGGCATAACCGTTCCGCCCGATGGCTTCGCCATGCTTGACCGCGACTTTGACGCTATTCTGCTGGGCGCGTTCGGCGATCCTCGCGTGCCTTCGAATTTCCACGCCAGGGAAATTCTGCTGGGCATGCGCTTTCGCATGGACTTGTATGCCAACGTTCGCCCGGTCCGACTTCTGGACGCCTCACTATGTCCTTTGAAGGGAGTCGAGCCCCGGGACATCGACTTTGTTGTGGTGCGCGAAAATACCGAAGGCGTTTACGTGGATGCCGGCGGCGTATTCAAAAAGGGCACGCCCGATGAGATCGCGGTGCAGGAGGATATCAATAGCCGCAAAGGGGTGGAGCGAGTGATCCGTTACTCCTTCGAATATTGCGAGCGCCACAAGAAACACGATGGCAGCCCGCGCAAGAGTGTTCTGATGTGCGACAAATCGAACGCCATGACCCATGCCGGAGGTTTGTGGCAGCGCGTGTTCAAGGAGGTCAGCCGGGAATATCCTCAAATCGCTCCGCAACACATGTACGTGGATGCGCTTTGCACGCAGATGGTTCGGGATCCGCGGCAGTTCGACGTAATCGTCACCAACAACCTTTTCGGCGACATCATTACCGACCTGGCTGCGGGATTGCAAGGCGGCCTGGGCGTGGCGGCCAGCGGAAATATTCATCCCGGAAAGACGTCAATGTTCGAGCCGGTGCACGGCTCGGCGCCGCCCCTTGCGGGAAAAAATGTAGCTAATCCATTGGGAGCAATTCTGACCGCCGCGATGATGCTGGCGCACCTGGGACTGACGCAGCAGGCACAGAAGATCGAAGAAGCAGTGCTCGAAGCCGTTCGGGAAAAGAAAACCACACAGGACATTGGCGGGAACCTGGGCACCCAGGCGGCAGGGGAGTGGGTGGCGAAGCGCGTGGCCGCCTGACTCTTAAGCCCGCCGGCCGGCCAGCAAGGCCAGCTCACGCCATTTCCAGTGACAATCCACATCGCTGAAGCCAATTTCTCTTAGCCACTGCAGTTGAATTTCGAGGTCCAGCAGTTTATTGGACGGGTCTTCCGTTGCTGATGTGTATCCGATGCGGCGCAGGAATTCTTCATGAAGCGCGGGGGCTACAGACGCTACATGCTCCAGGTTGCAAAAAACTCCGCCCCGGGTCAGCGCTGCATAAATCTCGGCATAAAGCGCTCGCTTGCGCTCATGCGGGAGATGATGAATGGCGAAGCTCGAAACCACGGCATCGAAACTGCCCAGCTCGGAAATCGGGTCCTCAAGATTGTGAGCGACGACGGTTACCGAGCGATCGTCGCCAAAACGCCGGCGTGCCCCTTCCAACATGGCCGGTGAAAAATCGACGGCTACCGCAGTTGCTTCCGGATGGCCGAGTTTGACCAGTGCAAGCAACCGGCCGTCCCCGGTGCCGAGATCGAGGATGCGCTTTACGTCCGGCGGGATACATTCCAGAAGGGTTGACTCGCCTTCGACCCGGTGCGGGATCGAGTCCGCGCGGCCCAGATAATCCAGCGCGTGTTCGGTGGAAGTCCAGAGATTGACATTCATGAGGAGAGTATAAACTCGTATCAATGGCCAAATTGAAGGCGGGCGACACGCGATCTCCGGCACTGATTCTTAAACTGATCCTGCTCTTTCTGCTGCTGACGGCGTGCGCGACGGCACAGGCGTGGCAGGAGAAACAGAACGATGCGAGCGGATCGCCCGCGGCCCCACAAACCACTCCACAACTCAACTCGCCGGCGGACACGCAGGCTGCCCCTGAAGAACGGAAGATCTCGCCGCAGGAGGCTGAGAAGCTTTTTCGTTCCGTGGACGAGATTCTGCAGTTTGCCAGCAAAGACACCCTGTTTCCCATTAAGCATGAGGTCAAGCGCCAACTGGTGAGCCGCGACGAAGTGGAAGCCTATGTCACCAAGCACACCAGCGAGGACGAAGACGCCAAGCGTCTGCGCCGCTCCGAATTGGTGCTCAAGAAATTCGGACTGTTGCCGCGCGACTTCGATCTGGGGAAGTTTCTTGTCGTACTGCTGAAAGAGCAGGTGGCGGGATATTACGATCCCAAAACACGAACCGTGAACCTTCTGGATTGGCTGGGCGCGGAGCAGCAAAAGCCGGTGCTGGCCCACGAACTCACGCACGCCCTGCAGGACCAGTCTTTCAACCTGGAAAAATACATGAAGCCGATTGAAAGCGATTTGAACAAGAAGAAAGACATTACGGCGCAGGATATTGAAAACGACGAGGTAAGCACGACGCGCCAGGCTGTGGTCGAAGGCCAGGCCATGGCCGTGCTCGTGGACTACATGCTGGAACCGATGGGGCTGTCGCTCAAGGATTCGCCGCAAGTGGTGCAGGCCTTGAAGGACGGCATGCTGGTCGGCTCCGCCGATGCCGTCCAGTTCCGCGGCGCTCCCATCTATATGAAGGAGGCGCTGACCTTTCCTTATCGCTATGGCATCGACTTCATCTCCGAACTTCTGACCAAGGGCGGGAAAGACAAAGCCTTCGCCGAGCTGTTTCGGAATCCTCCACGAACCACGCGCCAGATCATGGAGCCGCAGACCTATGTTTCAGGGGAACATCTGGAGCCGATGCAGGTCCCCGATTTCCGGCAAGCTTTCAAGAATTATGAGCGCTTCGACGTGGGCGCGGTCGGAGAGTTCGATGTGGCGGTGCTGATCGATCAGTATGCCGGCCCCGAGATTTCAAACAAACTCTATCCGCACTGGCGTGGCGGCTACTACTTTGCCGTGCATTCCAAGGGCGATCCGAGCGCTCCGCTTGGACTGCTGTACGCGTCGCGCTGGTCCAGTCCGGAGAAGGCTGCGAACTTTGCCGCGATCTACGCCTCGGCGCTGAGCAAGCGATACCTGCATGTGAATGACGGTCTGGAAAAGAGCGGGGAACCGGCGCTCAAGACCTCTGAATTGGAGCACTTGACCGGAAGACGGTCCTGGTTAACCGAGGAAGGCCCGGTCGTCGTTGAAGTGCAGGGCGACACCGTGCTGGTTACGGAAAGTCTCGATCAAGTGACTACGGACAGCGTGGAGAAAGAAGTGTTTGAGGCTAACGCCGTTAGTCATTAACCGTGTGGACCTGGTCGCGGAGATCCCGCCACACACCGGCGTTTCTGTATAATCACCAGTTTGTTACTCGCACTTGCGAATTGTCGGGAGACCTTTGCCACAAGCTGAAATAGGGATCATCGGCGGCAGTGGGCTGTATGCCATGCCCGGCCTCACCAAAGTCAAAGAGGTTCGCGTGAAGACGCCTTTCGGCGCCCCTTCGGATGCTTACGTCCTGGGGATGCTGGAGGGACGTAAGGTTGCGTTCCTGGCTCGTCACGGGCGGGGGCACCGCATTCTTCCGAGCGAGCTGAATTTTCGCGCCAATATCTACGGTTTTAAACAGCTGGGAGCGGAACGAATCGTTTCCGTCTCCGCCGTGGGATCCTTGAAGGAAGAACATAAGCCGCTCGAGTTCGTGATCCCGGACCAGTTTTTCGACCGCACTCGCCATCGCGTGGACACTTTCTTTGGAAACGGCATTGTGGCCCACATCGCGTTCGGTGATCCCATCTGCACCCAGCTTGCCCTGGCCGTCGAAGGCGCGTGCAAAAAGGCCGGCGTTACCGGTAAGCGCGGCGGCACATACGTTTGCATGGAGGGTCCGCAGTTTTCCACCCGGGCGGAATCGAATGTGTATCGCAGCTGGGGCATGGATGTGATCGGCATGACTAACCTCCAGGAGGCGAAGCTGGCCCGCGAAGCGGAAATCTGCTACGTGACAATCGCCATGGTCACTGACTATGACTGCTGGCATCCGCATCACGACTCCGTTACCGTGGACCAGATCGTCGCGGTCCTTTTGAAAAATGCGGAAAATGCCGCGCGTGTGGTGCGGGAAACCGTGGCTGCCATGCCAGGCGAGCGCACCTGCAAGTGCGGCTCGGCGCTGGCCCACGCCATTCTCACAGACCGCAGCAAAATTCCCGCAGCGACGCGTAAACGGCTGAAACTCATCCTGGATAAATACTTGAAAGCTAAACCACCGAAAGCCAAAAAAGTATGAGCATTGTTGCTGTAGGTTCGGTTGCGTTCGATACCATCGAGAGTCCTTCCGGAAAAGTGGAAGGAGTTCTCGGAGGCGCCGCCACTTATTTTTCCCTGTCTGCCAGCTATTTCACGGACGTTCGCGTGGTCGCGATCGTGGGTGAGGACTTCACCGCCGATCATGAAAACGTTCTCAAAAGGCGCGGCGTGGATACACGCGGCATTGAACACGCCAAGGGCAAGACATTTCGCTGGGGCGGCCAGTATCTGGACAACCTCAATGAAGCCAAGACTGACTTTACCGACTTGAATGTGTTTCAGAATTTTCAACCGCACATTCCCGCGCATTATCAGGACTCGCAGTTTCTGTTTCTCGGGAATATTCAGCCCGAACTGCAATCCATGGTTCGGCGGGAGATGAAGACGGTGCGCCTCACTGGAGGCGACACCATGAATTACTGGATCAACACAGCTCGCCCGCAGCTGTTCGAAACCCTGAAGTTGATTGATGTGCTTCTGATTAACGACACCGAGGCCAAAACCATGGCCGGCGAGAGCAACCTGCCGCGCGCCGCGCAAAAGGTTCTGGCCATGGGGCCGAAGGCGCTGGTCATCAAACACGGAGAGTACGGCGCGACCATCTTCTTCCGGGAGGGCGCTTTCGGCATTGGCCGCCATCCATTCCGCGCTCCGGCGCTGCCCATCGACGAAGTTAAAGATCCCACCGGAGCGGGGGATTCTTTCGCCGGCGGCTTCATGGGGTACATCGCGTCGCAAGGCGAGTTGAGCCGCGAAGTTCTCAAGCGCGCACTGTTCTACGGAGGGGTGATGGGTTCGTTCGCGGTGGAGCGTTTTGGCACCGAGCGCCTGCAGTCGCTGACCCGGGAAGAAATCGACGCACGTTTTCAAATCTTTCGCGAGCTGACCCATCTGGAATGAAAGCGCAGCCGGTCCGGCGCCTAAGCCGCGAAATCGCGCTGCTGGCATGGCTCACCACCTGCGTCTCGTTTATTTCCTTTCTGTTTTACTTCCGGCGAGGCGACATCCTGCTTTACGGAGATGCGGTCGCGCACATCAATATCGCCCGCCGCGTCTTCGATTCGCGCACCCCAGGCTTGCTCCAGTTGGGGACCGTGTGGCTTCCGCTGCCGCATCTGTTGATGATTCCGTTCCTTATCTCGAATTGGATGTGGAGAACCGGAATGGGCGGGTCGATTCCGTCGATGTTTGCCTATGTTTTTGGAGCCGCAGGCATCTTTCGACTGGTGCGTGACAGCCTCGGTCCGGCTGCGCCAACCGTGCCTGCGCAGGGCATGGTCACACGAACCAGGCCTCCGGTCGGGTTGTCGGCGTGGCTGGCGGCGATCATCTACGCCGCCAATCCAAACCTGATTTACCTGCAAGCCACAGCCATGACGGAGCCGCTGTACCTGGCGTTGTTCGTATGGACTCTGGTTTATTTCTGCGAGTTTGTGCGAGCTGCTGAAAGATCTCCGGAGGATAGCCCGCGGAAGACAGGCTTATCTCCGCTGGTGAAGTGCGGGATTTGCCTGGCGGCCGCTTGCTTGACGCGATATGACGCGTGGTTCCTGGCGGTCGCGATATGCGCTGCCGTGCTCCTGCTCGCGCTGCGGGCGAAACGGCGGGGTCACAAGCTGCAAGCCGGAACCGCGACCTTAATTCTGCTAGCTGCTGCCGCACCAGCGCTCTGGCTGGGGTACAACGCAATCGTCTATCGCAATCCGCTGGAATTTGCGACCGGCCCGTACTCAGCCAGGGCCATTGAACAGAGAAGCACGGCCGTGTCGCATCCCGGATCGCACGACCTTCGAACCGCCTTCAGTTATTTCCTGAAGTCGGCCGAGTTAAACCTGGCGTCCGAAACCCGGCAGAAGCTTTGGATTGCCGTCGCGCTGCTGGGCATAATCGCCTGCATGGCCCGCGGCCGGAGCCGAAGCTGGCCCCTGCTGCTGCTCTGGATTCCCATTCCTTTTTATGTTCTTTCCGTGGCCTACAGCGGCGTGCCCATCTACGTGCCGCCATGGTGGCCGTTTTCCTACTACAACGTGCGTTATGGTTTGCAACTGCTGCCCGCATTCGCCGTGTTTGTGTCACTGGCCGCATCATTCGCTGGTGAATTTATACGCCGCCGCCGATACGTGATTTTGCCCTCGGCAGCCGCTCTCGTGTTAGTGATTTGGAGCTACGCTTCGATCTGGACGGCTCCGGCGAGCTTTCGGGAAGCTTTGGTCAACTCTCGCGGACGCATTGCCGTGGAGCGCGAACTTGCCGACTTTCTGAAGGCCCTTCCTCCGCAATCCAACATTCTGATGTACCTGGGCAACCACGTGGGAGGGGTGCAGCAGGCGGGCATTCCGCTGAGTCGAATCATCAATGAAGGCAACCATCGGACATGGAAGCAGCCGGTGGATGAGGATGGATTGTGGGAGCGCACGCTGGCCAATCCGTCGAAGTACGCTGGCTTTGCGATTGCTTTCGAAGGCGACGCTGTTTCTGCCGCCGTGCGAACCCAAGAGCTTGTTCCCCTCGCGGTGATCCACGCCTCCGGAGAGCCGAAGGCGACCATCTACCGGACGCGGCCTGCGGCCCGGTAATCACCTGCGTTAACTTGCCGGGGCCGGAAGCCGTCAGCGGCAAAGTTTTCCGGTGATAAAATCCAGCCACCGGGCCTCCATGCCAATCCTCCAGCACATTCGCAACGTACTGAGCGCGGAATTCTCCTCGGCGGGAATCTTCCTGATGCGGCTGACGCTGGCTGCATTCCTGGGAGGAGCCATCGGACTGGAGCGCGAGATCAAGCATCGTCCCGCCGGGTTGCGAACGAATCTTTTTATCTGCCTCGGGGCTGCGATGTTCACACTGCTATCCGACGCGCTGGCGGTCGAATTCATGGGGGACCACACCCGCATCGCCGCCCAGATTATTCCGGGCATCGGTTTCATCGGCGCCGGTTCCATTCTGCACAATCGGGGAAACCTGGTTGTGGGCATCACCTCGGCCGCGACTTTGTTCGTGGTGGCTTCGGTCGGTATGGCTGTGGGTGGAGGACTTTATCTGACCGCGATTTTCGGGACCGCTCTGATTCTGATTTGCCTCTTCCTGCTGGGAAATGCGGAGCAGAAATTTAATTTGAAGCTGGCCGTGCACAGCTACGAAGTCACTGGCGGCAGCGCTGGTGACATCACGACCGAAGTCAACGGCGTGCTGGAGTGCATCCACGGCATGATGGACAACGTTCATATTGCCGAAACGAAGAAGCATGTGCGCGTCCAATTCGATCTTGAAGGCACTCGCAAAGAACATGAACGGGTGCTCCAAGCGTTGGAGCGATCTTCAGTGTTGGAAAGTGTCGTTTCCCTGGGCCAGGTGCAGCCGGAATGATGTCGGCTGGTCGCGCCGTCGCTTTCGTGAAGGCCAGTGCTTGCGGCAACGACTTTCTGATTATTGATGGGTCAGAGATTAGCGGTTCAAAGATTGACGGTTTATATGAATCCTTCGATCTCGGGAGTTTCAGCAAACGAATCTGCGACCGCCACCAGGGAGTCGGCGCAGACGGCGTGGAGTGGTTGTTTCCCGCTCCGGATGCGGATGTGCAGGCCAGGCTCATTAACGCGGATGGATCGGAAGCGGAAATTTCTGGCAACGGCACCCGGTGTGTGGCTGCGTATCTCTATTCGCAACAGCCCAGGGAAAGCTTTGCGATACGCACCGGAGCGGGAGTCAAGCGTTGCACCCTGATCAGCCGGAACGAATCCGGCTACGAGTTCGAAATCGCCATGGGCGAACCTGAAGTCGCAGCCGAACTCGAGATTGCACTCGCGTCGGGCCATGTTCATGGAATTCCTGTCTCCATGGGCAATCCTCACTTCGTTGTATTTGTCGAGGAATTCAAGTCCAACTGGCAGGCCTTTGCCGCCGGGATTCAACGTTACCCTGAGTTCAAGCAGGGAATGAACGTCGAACTGGTAAAGGTGAGGGATCGCGGCAATGTGGAGGCCCGTTTTTTTGAGCGCGGGGTCGGGGAGACGCAGTCTTCCGGAACCGGCTCCTGCGCTTCCGCGGCGGCTTCAATTGCAGCGAAACGAGCCCAGTCGCCGGTGCGGGTGCATGCTCCCGGAGGAGTTCAGACCGTGCGCTGGGATGGCCAGGTCTTTCTCCGCGGCTCCGCCCAACTGGTCTGTCGCGGCGAGTATTTCGTTTAGCCGGTTGGTGAATGATCGAGGATGCGATCGGATTTGAAGATGCACTCAGTTCCCAAAATTGCGCGCCTCAAGCCTCCGCCGCTGCAGCCCGGGGATACCGTGGGTATAGTCGCTCCCGCGAGCAGTATAAAACCGGCGGCGCTGGAAGCTGGTTGTGCGGCTCTGCGGCGGATGGGATACAAACCTTTCTATTTCGATTCCATCTTCGAACGCGATCTTTATTTCGCGGGCTCGGCGGCTCGCCGCGCCAGGGAGATGGAAGAGATGTTCGAACGCGACGAGGTTCGGGCGATCATCTGTGCCCGCGGCGGGTACGGCTCGAATTACCTTCTGCAGATGCTCGATTTCGAGAAGATCAGGGCAAATCCTAAAATCTTCGTCGGATACAGCGACCTCACTTCGCTTATGACCTATCTGCTGGACTCCGTCGGCCTGATCACATTTCACGGACCGATGGTGACCAAGGATTTCGCGAACGCCGACGGCGTCGATGTCAACTCCTGGAAGCACGCGCTGAACGGATCTTCGGAATGGAATCCTGAGTTCGATGCCGACGTTGAGTCGCTGGTAGAAGGCTCCGCGGATGGAATTCTTTATGGCGGCTGTCTTTCCATTTTGGTTGCATCTTTAGGCACACCGTACGAGATCGAAACCGCAGGCACGATCCTGTTCCTTGAGGATGTCGCCGCCAAGCCTTACCAGATCGACCGCATGCTCATGCAGTTGAAGCTGGCCGGAAAACTGGCCGGCGTCCGAGGCATTATCTTTGGTGAAATGCTGGATTGCGTGCAGAACCAGAGCAGCCAGAGACAGCACAGCCAGGGACAGAATAGGCTGGGACAGAACAGGCTGGGACAGAACAAGCTGGGACAAAATAAAGACCAGAGTTACACGCTGGAGGAAATCATGCAGCGCATCGTGGGCGGCCTCGGAGTGCCCGTGGCGTACGGCGTTCGTTCCGGTCACGTATCGCGGGGCAACATTACTCTGCCCTTCGGAGTGCGCGCCTCCCTTAACGTGACGCCCGGCGGGGTCGAACTTAGGATATTGGAGGCAGCCACGGCGGCGGCCGTATCCTCACGCTCAGCCGGGTAAGTGGTCCGGCAGGCTGCCGGGGAAGACGCCGCGACCCTTATACCGGCTGCGATTTTCAAATCTGTGAGTCGTAAGCAATGCGCGGATAGGAAACTATGGGCAAGGAACGACATATTCATCTGATTGGTATCTGCGGCACCGCCATGGCGTCTCTCGCCGGCATGCTCAAGCAGCGCGGCTTTCACGTGACCGGCTCGGACGCGGCAGCGTATCCGCCCATGTCGGATTTCCTGGCTGGTCTCGACATTCCCGTGGCACAGCCTTTTGCTGCCCGCAATCTCGAGCCGCGGCCCGACATGGTGGTAGTCGGCAATGCGATCTCGCGGGGCAACGTCGAACTGGAAGACATTCTCGACCGGCGCATCCCGTTCTGCTCGCTGCCGCAGATTCTGCACGAGGAGTTTCTTCGCGGCAGGGAAGTGCTGGTGGTGGCTGGCACGCACGGCAAGACCACAACCACGTCAATGCTCTCGTGGATCTTCCACAGCGCCGGCCTTGACCCCTCGTTCCTGATCGGCGGCATCGCGGAGAATTTCGGCAGTAGTTTTCAACTAGGCAGCGGGAAGCACTTCATCCTCGAGGGCGACGAGTACGACACCGCGTTTTTCGACAAGGGTCCAAAATTCCTGCACTATTTTCCTGATTCCGTGATCCTCACTTCGGTGGAGTTCGATCACGCCGATATCTACAAGGATCTGGACGCGGTCGAGACGGCATTCAAGCGCCTGGTCAATCTGGTGCCCGGCCGCGGCCGGATTGTCGCCTTGGACACGGGGAAGAGCCTCGACCGGTGTCTTGCGAAAGCTTTTTGCCCGGTGGAACGCTACGGAAGCAGCCAGGCGGCCGGCTGGCGGATCGCGAATCTGCGACTCGATACCACGCGCACATCGTGGTCGGTGCTGCATGATGGCGAGCCGTGGTCTGACTTTGAGTTCGCACTGGGCGGCGAATACAACGTGCTCAACGCTACGGCTGCCGCTGCCCTGGCGTCCGGATGCGGAATTTCGAAGAACCAAATCCGGGCCGCATTGCAGTCCTTCAAGAGTGTCAAGCGCCGGCTGGAAGTGCGGGCGCAGGTCAACGGAGTCACCATCATCGATGACTTCGCCCATCATCCCACGGCGATCGCGGGCACTCTCAAGGCGTTGCGCGCGCGCTATCCCGGAGGCCGGCTCTGGGCGATTCTGGAGCCCCGCTCGAATACGCTGCGGCGGAATGTTTTCCAGTCTGAACTGGCGCGAAGCCTCGCGTTGGCAGATGAAGTTATCGTGGCCAGCGTATTTAGATCCGAATCCATTCCCGAGCACGAGCGGATGGATGTGGCTGTTCTGGTGGCCGACCTGCACGAGCAGGGGAGGCGCGCTCGCATCATTCCCGATGCCGACGGAATCGTGCAGACCATCGCTCCCGAACTGCGTTCCGGCGATGTCGTGGCGATCCTCTCCAATGGCGGCTTCGGCGGCATTTACGAAAAGCTGCCGCATCGTCTGAAGTCGATGGCCGGAGGCGCTTCAGGCCAGCACCCCCTGAAGGCGTCTGCCAAAGCGTGAAGCCTCCAGCTGTAACCAGGCTTGCGGCCGGCTTGGCCGGAATCATTGTGCTGCTCGCCGGTCTCAACCGCGCACAGGATTCTCCACGTCCAACCCAATCCCCGGAAGTTCATTACATTGTTTCCCTCGCGGGTTGGCCGGAACACATGGTCCGGGTGAAAATCATTCTTGCTCCGGGAAACTCCGATCGTGATCTTCAGCTCCCGGTCTGGAATGCTCTGTACCAGATTCGCGACTTCGCTCAATGGGTAAACCTGGTGCGTGCCCGAGGCCACAGCGGCCAGCCTCTGGCGGTACAGAAGGTGAACAAGAGCCGGTGGCACATCACTGGGGCTGAGGGTGGCGCCGAGATCGAGTACGAAATCTTTGCCGACCAGACTGGCCCGTTCGGCGCACAACTGAACTCCCGGCACGCTTTCCTCAATCCGGCTGAAATCCTGATGTATCCGGCAGATGGCCGAGCTTCCCGCGTGCAGCTCGCCTTCGCAGATCTTCCCAGAGGCTGGAAAATCGCGACTCCTCTTACTCATTCTCCGGCGGGAGACTTTACGGCAGAGAATTATGACCACTTGGCTGACTCACCAGTCGAAATCGGCGCCTTTGAGGAATCCGATTTCGACGAAGGAGGCAGCCATTATCGTGTGGTCGTGGACGCTGATCCATCCGACTACAAGATGCCGGAGATCGTCTCCACTTTGCGGCGCCTGGTTTCAGCAGCCACCAACTGGATGGATGACTGGCCATTTCAAAGCTATATGTTCATCTACCATTTTCCGCGAGGCGCCGGAGGCGGCGGCATGGAGCACGCTTACTCCACGGCGATTGATGTCAGCGCGTCGCGCCTGGCGGAGAATCCGGAGGTGCTGGGTGACCTGACGGCGCATGAGTTCTTTCATCTCTGGAACGTGAAACGCATCCGTCCGCAGTCGCTCGAACCCATCGACTACACCCAGGAAAACTACACCAGTGCGCTGTGGTTCAGCGAGGGCGTGACCAGCACGGCGGGAAATATTGTCCGTTTGCGCGCCGGCCTGCTGGATGAGCCACGATATCTGGCGGAAATAGCCGGCGAGATCGCCGAACTGGAGCGGCGTCCAGCCCATCTCACCCAGTCGGTCGAGGAATCCAGCCGGGACGCGTGGCTGGAAAAATACCCGTACTACCGCCTGCCCGCGCGCAGCATATCCTATTACAACAAGGGCAATTTGCTGGGCGTCCTGCTCGACCTGCAGATGCGCCAGGACAGCAACGGCTCCGCTTCGATTCGCGACGTGTTTCACTGGATGAATGAAAACTACGCGCGCAAGGGGCAGTTTTTTCCTGAGACTGAAGGAGTGCGCACCGCGGCTGAAGCCGTCAGCCATGCCGACCTGGAATGGTTTTTCCGGAAGTATGTTGCCGGCACCGGGGAAATTCCATGGGATGATTTTTTCAGGAGTGTGGGCCTTCACCTGGAACGCACGATCAGCTCGACGCCCGATCCGGGATTTATTGTCGCGCGAAACTTCGATTCGCCCTTGCAGGTATCGGCGGTTACATCGGGAAGCGCGGCGGAGAAAGCGGGGCTTGCCGTGGGAGACGCAATTCTGGAAATCGATGGCGAGAAAGCTGACGACGCGTTCTCGCGGCGTTCGGCGGCAATGCGTCCCGGAGAGACGCTCCGTCTTCGTGTCCGCAACTCAAGAGGTGATCGCGATCTGCAGTGGACGCTCGGCGCGCAACAGGAAATCGAGATGAATCTGATCAATCTCGACAAAGTTACGCCCGCGCAGAAGGCACGGCGCGCAGCCTGGCTAAAAGGCGAAGACCAGCCGGCGGGAGCGGCGAGGCCATGATTCGCACCATCGCGATGCTGGCATTCTGGAGCGTCGCTCTTCCTTTTGCCGCTGTCATTTGCTTTCCCTGGACCTTCCTGACCGGGGACATCCGGCTCCTGTACCGGGTTGGGATGGGCGCCGCCTTTATGGGGGTGCGTCTCGCGGGCATACGTGCGCAAACCGTCGGGCTCGACCAGCTCGACGCCAGGCGAACTTACGTTTTCATGTCCAACCATGTCTCCAACATCGATCCGCCAGTGATGCTGCCCTTGATTCCGCGGCGCACTTCGGTGATGGCGAAGAAGGAATTGTTCGACTACCCGCTACTGGGAAAAACCATGCGCCTGGGTTCGCTCGTTCCAGTGGACCGCGGAAATCGCGACGCCGGCATCTCGGCGGTGCGCGCCGCAGTCTCCGTTTTACGGCAGGGCATTAACATGACCATCTACGTTGAGGGTCACCGTTCCTTCGATGGAAGATTGCTACCCTTCAAGAAAGGGCCTTTCTACCTGGCGATGGAGTGTGGAGTTCCGGTGGTGCCGGTGACCATCTCCGGTTCTCATTTCGTCATGCCGAAAGGGAGATTCGCCATCAAGCCCGGCACAGTGACCCTTACCTTCCATCCCGCGATTGAACCGGAAGACTTTGGCACCCGGGAGGAGTTGATGGGGAAGGTCAGGCGAGCCATCGACA
The DNA here is from genome assembly GCA_963814725.1 of Terriglobia bacterium. Taxonomy (GTDB): domain Bacteria; phylum Acidobacteriota; class Terriglobia; order Terriglobales; family Acidobacteriaceae; genus JAIQFF01. Next base: position 567,699 of record CAWFDY010000003.1, on the reverse strand, counting down.
GCGGTCTGCCGCAAGAGTTGCAGGAAGCGGCCGTTTCCTCTGTCACTCCAGCGACTACTCCTTCGACGCCTTAGCCCGCACGGCTCGCGCCATCTCCGGCAGCTTGCTCAGCAGGGCCGAATACTTCAGCCACAGTTTATGATCGACCGCGGGCGCACCGCTCACGATCGCCCCGGCCTCGATGTCTCCTGCCACTCCGCTTTGTGGCGTGACAATCGCGCCATCGCCGATCTTGCAATGCCCGACCACGCCCACTTGCCCGGTGAGAATCACGTTGTTGCCAACATCGGTCGAGCCGGCCAGCCCGACCTGTGACGCCAGCAGCGAATTTTCTCCAATGCGGGAGCCGTGACCCACCTGCACCAGATTGTCGATTTTGGTGCCTCGACCGATGCGCGTCTTCTCCACGCTGGCCCGGTCGATGCAGGAGTTGGCTTGTATCTCGACATCGTCTTCAACGATCACCGGCTCGGGCTGAATGATTTTGTGCCAGCGTCCCGAATCATTTTTGGCAAAGCCGAAGCCATCGCCTCCGACGATCACGCCGTTTTGCAGCAGGACGTTATTGCCGATGCTGCAGCCTTCGCGCACCACCGCATGGGCGTGGGCAAAAAAACTATCACCGATGGCAGCGTTGCGGTAGATGACCACATGAGCCAAAAGCACAGCGTCCCGACCGATCCTGACGCCTTCGTCAATCACGACATAAGGACCGATATGCGCTCCGGCTCCAATCCGGGCTGAGGGATGTATTACCGCAGTGGGATGTGTTCCCGGCTCATAGCGCGGCGGCTGGGAGAAAAGTTCCAGAGCCCGCGCGAAAGCCAGATAAGGATTCTTACTGCGCAACAGTGCCGCGGTGACAGCAGGGAACTCGTCGGTCACGATGACGGCGGAGGCTTTCGTCGTCCGCGCCGCACCGGCATATTTGGGATTGGCCACGAATGTGAGCTGTCCGGGGCCGGCGTCCTTGATGCCGGCGACTCCCGTGATTTCGATATCCGGCGAGCCATTTTCCAGGCGTGCCCCGAGCGCATCAGCGATTTGAGCAAGTTTCATAGGCGTGATTCCAGGCAAGACCGTGATTGTAACGGAGGGCAGGGAGACAGCGGCACAATCAGATCCGGGTTTCCTTTGCGCCCTTTGCGGTTAAAAGATGTTGAACCTGCCGGCTGCAAGACAAAACCCTTAACCGCAAAAGACGCAAAGCAAGGCCGCAAAGGACGCTGAGAAGGGAAACCGGAGATTAGACCAGCCCGAAAAGAGAGCCCACCAGATAAACCGCTTCCAGCACGGCCAGAGAAATGAGCAGGGCCTCCCTTAACTTCGAACGCGAGAGCGCAGTCTTCAACTTACCTGGGTTGGCATGCGCGGGGGCATCTTCAAAGAGGGCTGCCGGTATTCCGGCAAAACCTGCAAATGGCGCTGCCGGTCCGCTGCGCGTCGGGCTTGGCCTTGCCGGCGCGGTAGTAAAGTATTTCCGCTCCGCCAACGGAACCTTGGGCAGGGTGATCAGGGAAGACCATCGCGCCAACTGCATGGAACCCGATTTCAGGTCGGCTTCCACAGGCGGGGACGTAAGCTGAAGAGGGGGTAAGCGTTCCGGCGCTACCCGATCCGCGAGGTTGCGCAGCAGCGAACTCCACCACATGTGTCCCATCTGATCGCTCACCAGTTCGCCAACATCCACCGGTCGCGATTCCAGTTCCAGCGGCGGCAGCACTTCCGGGTTGATCACGTTGCCCAGATTGGTAAATACAGTCTTGTACCAGGGCAGGCTGACGGAATCGCCGATCAGCATTCCCGTGTTGACCGGGCGTGAGGTGAGTTGCAACGGCGGGAGTTTTTCAGGAAAAAGGCGGTCGTGAATATTCCGCAGCAGCGACCTCCAGAGCGGACCGGTCACGCTCGATGGAAGCAGAAGATCCAGTTCCTGGTCATCTTCGCGGTTTTGCAGGTCACGGCTATCCATTCTCAGACAAATCTTACACCGTTTGGGTGGCCGAAGGATGGGGAAGGTGCATCTTTAGTAGCCACGCGGGGAGAAGACTGTATTCGCCAGAGGACTGTAAATGTTGACTGGGGACAACCGATCACGTCATTTGCTACCATATGCACCCTGGAAATGCAGTGTCTTTTCAACGATATTGATGCAAGGAGGAGAAACAGAATGAAACTACGATCGTTGTTTGTAACTTGCGTGTTACTGGCGGTGGCTTCTACCGGTTTTGCCCGGCAAGCCACAGACGCCTCATCACGCAGCACCGAACGAATCAATAAAGAGGTTAGGCATGAATTGGTGATGCTGCCTTACTTCAGCGTATTTGACAATCTGGCCTACAAAGTGGACGGAGACACCGTCACCCTCATGGGGCAGGTCACCCGGCCCACCTTGAAGTCCGACGCCGAGAACGTGGTGAAGAGGATCGAAGGCGTCGAGCACGTCAACAATCAGATTGAAGTCCTTCCCGTATCGCCCAATGACGACCGCATCCGGCGTGAGCTCTACCGTTCCATTTACGGCTTTGGAGCGTTGCAGAAATATTCTTTAGGGGTGCAGCAACCCATCCGGATTATCGTGAAAAACGGACATGCCACGCTTGAAGGCGTCGTGGACAATGAGGGCGACAAGAACCTCGCCAACATTCGTGCCAGAGGAGTCTCGGGTGTTTTCTCCGTCACCAACAACCTGCAGGTCGCAACGCGCTAAGTCAAAGTTGAGCTGAACACCGGACCTCGGCCGCTTGAGATTAAAGCCGGGGTCTGGAGTCCGGTTCTGCCCCTTTCCGGCTCACTCTCCGAACATCGGCACCTGCCGGTTGTCGTCCGGCGCCCCCTTGCGGCGTCGATGAGTTGCCCCGATGACCGCCAACACGGTCATGGATTCGAGGGCACTGCGCGGCACGAAGATCCTCTGGGTGTTGGATCGAAGGTCGGGCGGGTTGATCAGGAAGCCCTCCGCTGTGGTCAGGCTGAGGTCGTTCGGCATCATCCCTTCCAGCACTTCATTGTCCTTGAACCGGAGGCGGATCCACAGGCCCTCGGTGCGCGGGCGGCTGGTGAAGGTCTTGCGGCTTAAGGACTCGGAATCGCCGAATTCGCGGACAAAATACACTGCCTTGATGTCCTTGAGGTCGATTGCCACCACATTGCCCGAGGTGTTGAGGAGTTCTAGTTTGCCTTCACGGACGAAGTTCGACGGGGCAACATGTCCGTTGATGGAATCCCGGTCCATTTTCCGGACCACGACTTTCTTATGGGTTGAGGGCATCTGGTTGGGGAAAAAGCGGCCTTTAACAGGGCTTTCGCCCATCGGGTTCAACGCGATTTTCGCATCTTTCCGTCGAAAAGCGATGCGTTCTCTATATCTTTGTAGCCAAAGCGTTAACCTTATGTTATTTTCTATAGCTTGCGGCGTCCCATCTCATGTACTCTAAGCCTATTGGATAGAGTGACTTACATAAAAGCAAACGGAGCAGTGTGTTTTCCCGGGAGAAAGCCTGTGGAAAACTGGCATTCTGCTGTGGCACCTCGGGCCGCGGAGCCGCGCCCCTAAGAAGCATGGCCGATTACATATACACCATGGAAATCCGGCTGACGCCGGACCAGCAGCGCGGCGTCACGCTGGTACAAGACATCGCCCGCGCCGCCGGCATGAACATTTATCTGACCGGAGGGGCGGTCCGCGACATCATCAGCGGTTTCCCCATCCGCGATCTGGATTTCTCGGTCCAGGGCAATCCTCTCAAGCTGCAAAAAGATCTGGAGAAGGCGGGTGTCCGCGTCGCCGGCATCGACGAGGATTTCAAGACCCTGTACCTGGGCCTGCCCGGCAACGTACGCGCAGAAATCAGCATGGCGCGAATCGAGCACTATGAGAAGGCGGGCAAGCCGCCCGTCATTTCCGCCGCCACCCTGATCGAAGACCTGCGCCGCCGTGATTTCACCGTCAATGCCATGGCGCTCTCCCTGAATCCGGGCTCGCGTGGCCTGCTGATGGACCCCTTCAATGGCGCGGCCGATATCGAAGCCAAGGTTTTGCGGGTCCTTCATAACTACGCCTTCGTCGAGGATCCTTCCCGTCTCATCCGGGCCAGCCGTTTTGCGGCGCGCTTTCACTGGCCGCTAGAAGAGCGGACCCAGGCGCGCTTCGAATCCGCCAAGGAAAACAATTACATCGAGTACATCACCCAGAAGGCCGTGGGATACGAAATTGAGCAACTGGCCTACGAAGAAGATCCGCTGCACATTGTGCGCGTGCTGGAGAAGGAAGGCTGGCTGCAGGTTTTGAATCCGCATTGGACCAGCGCCAAGGTGGATACCGCACAGTTAGGCCAGCTTCTGAAGACTCGCCAGCAGATGACGGAGCTCGGCTACGCTCCCGATCCGGCGCCCGCTGTCATGTACTTTCTGACTGCCCGGCTGGCCGACAAAGACATTGCGGACATACGAAAGCAGATTCCGCGCAAGGATCTGGTGGAGGCCTGGCGGGATCTTGAAGATCATGCCAAGGAGCTGGCCAAGAGGCTGGTAGGCAAAGAGGCAGCCACGCCCTCCCGTGCCTGGAAACTGCTGTCTGAAGCGCGGCCGGAGATGATCCTGTTCCTGGCGCTCACGGCGCGCCAGCAGGCGGTGACGCAGAAGATAAAAAACTTCTTCACCAAGTGGCGGCAAGTGCAGCAGAAGATTCCGTTGCTGGAGATGACCGAACTGCACATCACGCCGCAGCTGCCGGAGTATCCGAAAATCGCGCATGACGTGTTCATGCTGCTGCTGGATGGCAAGCTGCGTTCGCGGACGGAAACTCTAAAGTTCCTGAAACCGCTGGCGCCACCGCCGCCCCCGCCGCCGCCGCCCCCGCCACCCAAGCGTGGAAGAGCAGCCAAAGCTGCCGCGGCCGAGGCAGCCGCAGCTGCAGCTGCGGCGGCGGCAACCGCCACGGCTGCCGCCGCAGGCAAGAAAAAGGGAAAAGGCCAGGCTGCCGCAGCTCCAGCGCCGAGCGGAGCCAAGCCAAATTCCGCCAAATCAAATGCGGCCAAGCCGGACGCCGCCAAAGCAGCCACGGCAAAAGTGGGATCAGCGAAGCATGTGGCTGTGCCCAAAGCCAATGCAGCCAAGGCCGTGAAAAAAGCGCCTGCTCTTGCAGGCAAGAAAATCAAGGGCAAGAAGAAACGCTAGAGCACGAAGCGCTGGAACGCCTGCGGATATCCATTTAGGTTTTGGTCGGAATGCTTTGCCGCATTCCATGAATCCTTCGCTTGGGGTGAGGGGTGAAAAGACTCGGAACGATACTGCTCGTTGTCTGTCTGCTGCTTGCGGCGGCCATCACTTTTACCATCGGCTGGCGTCCGTTTATCGGTCCCAGGGTGAGGGCTACAACCAACCGCCAGTTCGAACGCACTCCGGAACGCCTGGCCCGCGGCCGCTACCTGGTCGCCGGAGTGGCCGGCTGCGAGACCTGCCACACACCCAAGGACTGGAAGACGCACGGCGCTCCCAACTTGCCAGGGATGGAACTAGCAGGCCAGGTACTTCCAATCCCCAACTTGCCGGGCGAGGTCGTGGCGGCGAATCTCACGCCCGACCCGGAGACGGGCGCAGGCCGTTGGAGCGATGACGAAATTGCCCGGACGATTCGTGAAGGCATCGGCCACGACGGGCGGACTATCTTCCCCATAATGCCGTATAGCGCCTACCGCACTTTCTCGGACGAAGATGTGGCGTCGATCGTGGTGTATTTGCGTTCCCTCCCGGCGGTCAGAAATCCTTTGCCTCCCACCCAGATCGATTTTCCGGTGAAGTATCTGATTCGCGGCGTTCCAGAACCGGTGACCGGTCCGGTCAGCGGTCCCGATCCAAAGGCAAGCCTGGCGGAACGGGGCAAATACCTGGCCAAGGTTGGGTGCGGCTGCCACGTTGCCGCAGACCATAGCGGCCCGATTCGCGGGCTGGAGTATGGCGGGGGAGAAGTTTTGCAGGGTCCCTGGGGAGCGGATGTTACCAGCGCGAATATCACGCAAGACTCATCCGGCATCAATTACTACGACGAAGCAATGTTTATAAAGGTGCTGCGCACGGGATACGTGAAGGCAAGGAAGCTGTCTTCGATCATGCCCTTCGGAGAGTTCGCGAGCCTGGACGACGACGATCTGAAGGCAATCTTTTCATATCTGCGCTCCCTGCCGCCGGTAAAGCACAGAGTGGACAACAGCCTGCCCCCGACGTACTGCAAACTCTGCCGCCAGAAACACGGCGCCGGAGACCAGAACTAAATACCACCGAGGTGATTCTGTGGGGCGGACACTCTTGTCCGCCGCTCTTGAAGTTGACTTTGACTTATCCAGGCCAGCCCATGGGCTCTAAAAAACTCATCCGGTACGCCAGAATCAACGTCAAAGGCGGCGGACAGGAGTGTCCGCCCCACACGGCGAAGATTTGACAAACTGGCAACCCGGCCGGCGCTATAATATCGCTCGTATGCGGCGTCAGTTGGCCATTGCGGTGGTATTCATGGCGGCTCTGGCGCCGGCATTGGCGCAGATGCATGGCGGCTCCCGCGGCGGAGCTGGGATGGGCCGAAGCGGGTTCTCCTCTTCCGGCGCGCGGGGCTTTGGCAGCGGATCAGGCGTCATGTCTGGACCGCGTTTCAGTGCGGGCGTCGGGATGGTTTCCCGCCAGCCTTTCCACCCCGGTCATTTCCCCCCTAACCACTCTTTTTCCAATCATGCTTTCATTGGGCATGCTTTTATCGGGCAAAGACCGTTATTTTTTGGTCATCGACATTTCCGGCACCCCATCTTTTTTTCCGGCTTACCGTTCTATTTTGGCTACTATGGATACCCGGCTTACGGTTATGGCTACTCGACCGCAAACTATGATTCCTCTTACTATGATCCGTCTTATGATTCGTCGTACGACCATTACGGATCTGCTCCAGACACCTCCGCCTACTCCGCGCAGAGTGACATGCAGCAGCAGCAAGCCGACATCAATCGCCTGGAAGATGAAGTGACTCGCTTGCGCGAGCAGAAAGATTCGCCGCCGTCGCCTCAGGCAGGAAATACGACTGAGTCCGCCATGCCGACCGTGCTGGTTTTTCGTGACAAACACACCCAGGAAGTGCAGAACTACGCCATCGTAGGCGGCACTCTCTGGATATTCAGCGAGCAGCGGGCAACCAAGCTTCCGCTCGCCTGGCTGGATATTGAAGGCACAACTCAGGCGAATGATGATCGCGGAGTGGACTTCCAGATTCCGCGCTAGGTTTTTTCTCTCATTCGCTCGGTGGAGGGCGTCCAGGCCCTCGCCCCCGTTTCTGTGGATAAACTCCCCATCCCGGTCTCACAATTTCCCGATAGAATAGAAGAAAGTCACGTCCCCAACACCACTCATGTCCCAATTCGTTCACCTGCACCTTCATACCGACTACTCGATGCTCGACGGCGCTTGTGACGTTGAAAAGCTTGTCCAGCGGGTGAAAGAGCTGGGCATGCCGGCCGTCGCCATGACCGATCATGGCAACATCTTCGGAGCGGTCCATTTCGTCAATGCGGCGCACAAGGCCGGAGTGAAGCCGATCGTCGGCTGCGAACTTTACGTCTGCAAGAAAGACGACCACGACATCGCACGCACCCCTCCCGACGGCGATACCTACAACCATCTGCTGGTGCTGGCGGAAAACGAAGAAGGCTACCGCAATCTGGCCAAGATTACGTCCGAAGCCTCACTGCGCGGTTTCTACTACAAGCCGAGGGTCAGCAAAAAGTTTCTGGCTGAACATGCCAAGGGGCTGATCGGACTCTCGGGCTGCCTGAAGGGCGAAGTTGCCGAACGCCTGATGGAAGATAAGTACGACGCGGCCCGCACGGCGGCCGCCACCTACAGCGATATATTCGGGCAAGACAATTTTTTTCTCGAGATTCAGGACCAGGGGCTGGAGCAGGAGCATCGCATCCATGCAAACCTCTTCCGGTTGGAAAAAGATCTCGGCCTTCCGCTGGTCGCCACCAACGACAGCCACTATTTATGCGAAGACGACGCCCACGCCCAGGACGTCATGCTGTGTATTCAGACCGGCAAGTCCATTCAGGACACCAATCGCATGAAGTTCCACGGCACCGACTTTTTCGTCAAGAGCCACGACGAAATGCAGCGCGTCTTCAAGGATTCGCCCGATGTGCTATCCCGCACGCTGGGAATCGCGGAACGCTGCAACATGCGGCTGGAGAAGATCAGCAACCCGTTCCCGCATTTTGACGTGCCTGAGGGCTTCACGCTCGACAGCTACTTCGAGCACGTCAGCCGTGAGGGTTTCGCGCGCCGTCTGGAAACCCTGCGCCCTCTCGATGCCCAGGGACGCCTCAAACATAGTCTTCCGGACTATGATCAGCGTCTGGCGCGGGAGCTGGCCATCATCCAGCAGATGAAGTTTTCCGGATACTTTCTTATCGTCTGGGACTTCATACGCTACGCTCGCGAGCGTGATATTCCGGTGGGCCCGGGCCGCGGCTCCGCGGCGGGGTCGCTGGTGTCATACGCGCTCGGCATCACGGACCTCGATCCGCTGCAGCACGAGCTAATTTTCGAGCGCTTCCTGAATCCTGAGCGTATTTCGCTTCCCGATATCGACATCGATTTCTGCATGAACCGGCGGGGCGAGGTCATCAACTATGTGACCAGCAAGTACGGCCGCGAAAACGTCGCTCAAATCATCACCTTCGGGACCATGGCGGCGAAGGCGGCGATCAAGGATGTCGGTCGCGCCATGGACGTTCCGTACGCCGACGTGGATCGCATCGCCAAAATGGTTCCGACCACGCTAAACATCAAGCTGGAGGATGCCATCAGGGAGTCGCCGGCGCTGCAGCAGGCTTACGACACCGATCCGCAGATTCGCGAACTGCTGAACACCGCCAAAAAACTCGAAGGCATGGTGCGCAATGCGGGAGTGCATGCGGCGGGCGTCGTCATCTCGCCCCGGCCGCTGAATGAACTCGTGCCCCTGCACAAGACCAAGAACGATGAAATCGTCACCGCCTTCGACATGGTGGCGATCGAGAAACTCGGCCTGCTTAAGATGGACTTCCTGGGCCTCACCACTCTCACCATTCTTGACGATGCGGTGAAGCTCATTGCGCAGACCCGAAACGAGCGCATCACTCTCGAAGATCTTCAGCTCGACGATCGCGAGACCTATGTGAAGGTATTTCACAAAGGGCTCACCTCCGGCGTCTTCCAGTTTGAATCGCGCGGCATGCGCGACGTGTTGCGACGCTACCAGCCCAGTTCTATCGAAGACCTTACCGCCCTGAACGCCCTCTACCGTCCTGGTCCGATCCAGGGCGGCATGATTGACGACTTCATCGATCGCAAGCAGGGTAGAAAAAAGGTCGAATACGAACTGCCCGAACTGCAGGAGATTCTGCAGGAGACGCTGGGCGTCATCGTTTACCAGGAACAGGTGATGCAGATCGCCAACCGCCTTGCGGGATACTCACTGGGCGAGGCGGATCTGCTGCGCCGCGCCATGGGTAAAAAGATTGCATCGGAAATGGCGGCACAGCGGGAGCGCTTCGTCACCGGGGCCAACCAGCGGGGATATCCGCCGAAGAAGATTGAAAAGATTTTTGATTTGATGGCGCAGTTCGCCGGCTACGGTTTTAACAAGTCGCATTCGGCGGCATACGCGCTGCTGGCCTATCAAACTGCGTATCTGAAGACGCGCTACCCGGTGGAGTTCATGGCCGCGCTGCTGACTTCGGTGACAGGCAGCACTGACGATGTGGTCAAGTACATCAACGAGTGCCGCGAGATGGGAATCGCCGTCGAAGCTCCGGACATCAACGTGAGCGACGCCAACTTCACTCCGCGTGGCAGCGCCATCCGGTTTGGGCTGGCGGCGGTAAAAAATGTCGGCCACAACGCGATTGAGTCGATTGTGGCTGCGCGCAAGCAGCTGGGGCGGTACAGCTCCATTTATGAATTCTGCGAGAAAGTTGACTTACGCCTGCTGAACAAGCGCGTTCTGGAATCGCTGATCAAGAGCGGCGCCATGGACGGTCTGGGCCGCCGCGCCCAGTTGATGGCTGTGCTTGACCGCGCCATCGAAGGCGCGCAGAAGACCCAGCGCGATGCCGAGAGCGGCCAGCATGGCCTCTTTGGCGTCTTCCAGGAGGAGGAAGTTTCCGCCAGTCACAACAAACTTCCCGAAACGCCCGACTGGGACGAACATACCCGGCTGGCGAACGAGAAAGAAATCCTTGGCTTTTTCATCAGCGGACATCCCCTGGAAAAGTATCGCTCCAAACTGGAAGACCTTCGGGCCCTGAGTACGGAGGAGCTTTGCGCGCTGACCAAATCCACCGGCAAGGATGAGAACATCACGACGGCCGGAATCATCACCAATTTGCGCGTGCTCAAATCGAAGCGCGGTGATTTCTACGCGCAGGGCGCGCTGGAAGATATGCAGGGCTCGGTGGAGATGCTGGTTTTTCCAGAGGCCTATCGCAAGTTGCAGGAAAAGGTAAAGCTCGAAGTGCCGGTGCTGATCCGGGGCGGCGTGCGTATTGAAGAAGGCGCGAATCCCAAGCTGACGGTGAACGACATCAGTCCCCTGGAAGACGCCAAAGTGCCGTTGCCCAATTCACTTCGTATACGGGTGCCCCTGGAGACAGCGAACGAGTCCACGGTGGATGCACTGCACACGCTTTGCACCGGACAAAGAGGAGCGGCGAAAGTGTTGTTTGACGTGGAACGCCAGGGCGATTTCATGGTGGTGATGGAGGCGGAAGGCTATAATGTGATGCCGGACCGCAACTTCATCGCACGCGTGGAAGAGCTGTGCGGGCGCGGCGCCGTACGGGTGATTGATTAACGGCGGAACGACCGTACTCTTCAGGCTTCAAAGCAAGCCGTATTGAAATCTGCGGCAGATAAGAGTCTCCATTCAGAAGAATTCCAAGGTGGTAGCGAAGATTGCACCACCGGTGCCCAATGAAGCGCTGGTGATGGCAGGTGCCGAGCTACTGCTGTCGATGGTGGAGGCCCGGTTGGCCAGGAACGGCGACGGCGACGGAACCGAGTCCGGCGACAAAACGCATCAGGAGCTGGAGAAAATTGAGCAGCAGATTGCCCGCATGCAGGCAGCCGCCGGACCGGACGAAAATACGCAGCGTGAAATCCAGCAGTTGAACCAGCGGGTTCAGGCGTTACGCAAAGACATGTCATCCGCGCACTCCAAGGCCTGGGAAAAAACCGAACTGGCACGGCATCCCCAACGGCCCTATCTCCTCGACTACATCGAGCGCATCTTTACCGACTGGAGCGAGATCCACGGCGATCGCGGGTATGCGGACGATCCGGCAATCATCGGCGGCATGGCCCGCTTCCACGGTGAAGAAGTAATGATCGTCGGACACCAGAAGGCGCGCGACACCAAGCAGAAGGTCTATCGCAATTTCGGTATGCCGAATCCCGAAGGTTACCGCAAAGCCATGCGCGTCATGAAAATTGCGGAAAAATTTGGCCGTCCGTTATTCACTTTTGTAGATACTCCCGGCGCATACCCTGGTCTGGGAGCGGAAGAGCGCGGCCAGGCGGAAGCCATCGCTCACAATCTGCGCGAAATGGCGCGCCTGCAGATTCCCATAATCACCACCGTCACCGGCGAAGGCGGCAGCGGCGGAGCGCTGGCGATTGCGATTGCCGACCGCGTCCTGATGATGGAGAACTCGATTTACTCCGTGATTTCCCCGGAAGGTTGCGCCTCCATCATGTGGCGCGATCCCACAAAGAAGGCGCTAGCGGCCGAGGCTATGCGCATCACCCCCGAAGACCTGCGGGAACTGGGCTGCATCGACGGCGTCGTTCCCGAACCCGAGGGTGGCGCCCATGCCAACCACGAAGCTGCCGCATCGCTGCTCGACACGGCTCTGCAATCGCATCTGGACGAGTTGAAGGAGGGCTCGATTCAAGATCTGGTCAATACCCGCTACACAAAGTTCCGTAAAATGGCGCAATTCTTTACCGGCGGCGAGTAAGGGCTTCAGCTTCCCCGGATGGCTCAGGGCTGGACCGGTTCAGTTTTTCTTGGAAGCCCTCGCTATTTCCTCCAGGGTTCTCCAACCCCTTGTCCCATCGTCAGGGGCAGAGCTTGGTCCATAAATCAGAGCGCGGCCCGTTCTTAGTCTGGTACGGCATGGTCGCTTTGCTTCCGCACATCTGTTCGACGTGGTTTGCCTGCCGTATAATAACCAGTTCTGCTTCATGAGTAATTGCGGGCGGAGAACTCCGCTCCAGGGACAAGGAAGGACGGGAATGGCCACCACGGATGTATCTCTCCACGCTGAGAGTCGCCCACCGGAACAAAAACCTGTCGTAAACAACATGAGCATTCAAGTCGCGACCGTCAATGGGTCGGGCTCGCAAAGTTCCAATACTGTTTTGTTGCGCAGCATTTTTCAGATGGGAGTTCCTGTCTCGGGCAAAAACCTCTTTCCCTCGAACATCGCCGGACTACCCACCTGGTACACCATCCGCGCCAACAAACAAGGCTACATCGCGCGCAAGAAGGAAATCGATTTCGTTGTTGCCATGAATTCTGAAACCGCGCACGAGGATGTGATGTCGGTGGCGCCGGGTGCAGTCGTGGTGTACGACGAGCCCTTGAACCTCGGCACTCTGCGCTCCGATCTGGTGTTCTACGCGGTTCCTTACGACAAACTGGTCGCGCCGGTTTGCCCCGAGGCCAAGCTGCGCAAGCTGGTCAAGAACATGATTTACGTGGGCGTGGTGGCCCAGTTGCTGCAAATCGACATTGCCGAAGTCGAGAAGGCGATCCGCAAACAGTTTGCCAAGAAAGTGAAAGCCGCCAACCTGAACCTGGCAGCGGTCAAAGCCGGATACGATTACGCCGCCGCCAATCTCACCAAGCGCGATCCATATTTCATTCAGCGCATGGACAAGACGGCGGGCAAGATCATCATCGACGGAAACTCCGCCGCGGCGCTGGGGTGCATGTTCGCGGGTGCGACCATGATCGCCTGGTATCCGATCACGCCGTCGTCATCTCTGCCCGAGAGCATGATTGAGTACATGAAGCGCTTCCGCATCGGCCCGGACGGAAAGGCTACATTCGCCATCGTGCAAGCCGAGGACGAACTGGCGGCGATCGGCATGGTGGTGGGCGCGGGCTGGGCGGGTGCGCGTGCCATGACCGCGACCGCGGGGCCTGGCATTTCACTGATGGCCGAGTTCGCCGGGCTGGCTTACTACGCTGAGGTTCCCGGAGTGATCTGGGACATTCAACGCGTCGGCCCTTCCACCGGCTTGCCTACGCGTACTTCGCAGGGAGATATTCTTTCCACCGCTTTTCTCTCTCACGGAGACACCAAGCATATTTTGTTGCTGCCATCTTCGGCGGAAGAGTGTTTCAGCATGGCCAGCGATGCTTTCGATCTGGCCGAGCAGTTCCAGACCCTGGTCTTTGTCATGTCGGACCTCGATCTTGGCATGAACAACTGGATGGCCGATCCCTTCAAGTATCCCGAGAAGCCGATCAGCCGGGGCAAAGTTTTAAGCAAAGCCGATCTGGATCGACTGGGAGGCTTCGCGCGCTACCAGGATGTGGATGGAGACGGCGTGGGTTACCGTACGCTGCCGGGCACCGATCATTCTGCGGCGGCATATTTCGCCCGCGGCAGCGGGCACAATGAGAAAGCGCAGTACAGCGAGCGTCCGGACGACTTCGAGCGCAACATGGAACGGCTCAACCGCAAGTTCGAAACCGCGCGTTCGTTCGTGCCGCGGCCGGAAGTCGATAGTGGCAAGTCGAAGATCGGCATCATCGGATACGGCACCTCGCACTGGGGATTGATCGAGGCCCGCGACCAGTTGCGCGAAGAATACAACATCGAGACCGACTATCTGCGTCTGAAAGCATATCCGTTCACCCGCGAAGTGCACGATTTCGTGAAGCAGCACGACGTGGTGTACGTGGTCGAACAGAATCGCGACGCCCAAATGCTCACCCTGCTCAAGATGGACCTGGAGGCCGGACTCCACACTCGCTTGCGCAGCATCGCCCACATTCACGGCCTGCCGCTGGATGCGCGCTCCGTCACCGACGAACTCATGACCATGGAGGGTAAGTAAATGGCGACCTCAACGCCCGACAAGCCGGCACCGAAGACCAATCGCATCGGCTTGGCCGTGCTCGACTATCGCGGCGGCAAGACTACGCTTTGCGCCGGCTGCGGCCACAACGCCATCTCCGAGCGCATCATCGATGCCATGTACGAAATGGGCGTCTCGCCCGAGCGCGTGATCAAGCCCAGCGGCATTGGCTGCTCGTCCAAGAGTCCGGCGTATTTCATGGGACGGTCGCACAGTTTCAACACCGTGCACGGGCGCATGCCGTCTGTGTCCACGGGAGCCGTCCTGGCCAACCGTAATCTGATTGCGCTCGGCGTCAGCGGCGATGGCGACACTGCTTCCATCGGAGTAGGTCAATTTGTGCACCTGATGCGCCGCAATCTTCCCATCATCTACATCATCGAAGACAACGGCGTTTACGGATTGACCAAAGGCCAATTCTCCGCCACCGCCGACATGGGCTCGACGTTGAAAACGGGCGTGATCAACGACCTGCCTCCCATCGACACCTGCGCCATGGCCATCACGCTGGGCGCGACTTTGGTGGGCCGGTCATTTTCCGGCGACAAGAAACAGCTGCACGCCATGATGAAAGCGGCCATCGCTCACAAGGGAACGGTCATGCTCGACATAGTCTCGCCTTGCGTGACTTTCAACGATCACGAAGGCTCGACCAAGTCCTACAAATATATGAAGGACCACGAAGAGCCGCTGCAGGAAGTGAGCTTCGTGCCTTCGTTTGAAGACATCGCCATCGACTACGATCCCGGGACTACGATCGATGTGACCATGCACGACGGCTCCCATCTTCGCCTGCGCAAACTGGAAGAAGATTACGATCCCACGAATCGCATTCGTGCCATCACACGCCTGAACGAAGCCCATGAAAAAGGCGAAGTGCTGACTGGCGTGTTTTACGTCAACTCCAAGACACCCACTTTTGTGGATCTGCTGAACATGACAGACGAGCCTCTCGCCACGCTGCCGGAATCGGCCGTGCGTCCGGGCAGGGAAGTGCTGGAGCAGGTGATGGAAGAATTGCGCTAGAGCCAGGCTTAGTGACCGTGGAGCGGGGCCGCTTGGAGTTCCCAACAAACCCACCTGCCACCGAGTCCTGAATTACTCTAGCTTACGGGGTCTGCCAGTCGAGGGAGTAAATCTCCTGCGTGCCCGTGTTGCGCAGCAGGAGCGGCGAATCGTCGGGAGCCACGCCCATCCAGATATCGAAATAACCCGTCATGCGGAAGTTTTTCAAATCGGCCACGCGCTCCAACTTCCGGTCGCCAATACTCACTCGCATCACGGCAGGCTGGTCCTGCCAATGCAAGAAGTAAACATAATCCCCATTTTTCGACCAAAGCGGGAAGCCTGCGGTGACCTTAGCGATTTGCTCCCACTTTTGGGCGGCGAAATCGAAGAGCATAAGACCGCTGGAATCGAAAGGTATGGCAATCACGTGGCGTCCGTCGGGCGACCAACGGGGAGAGAAAAGTCCTTTTGATCCTGAAAGAGTCGAAATTTGCTGCGTCCCCAGATCGAGGATCCGGATCGTGGCGTTGGGATCACCCGGACCGCCGCCAAACATGATGCTTCTGCCGTCTGGCGACCAGGTAGGGTCATATTGCACCTCGGAGACTTCGGGCAACAACTCACTCGGCGTTCCTCCTGCGCTCGAGACCATATACAGCTTCGACTTCTGGCCTGTCGAAATCGCATAGAAAACGATCTGCTTGCCATCGGGCGACCAGCGAGGCAGCAAAACTTGCAGGGGCGGGTAGCTGATTTGGAGTGGCTGGCTCCCGTCTGGTTTGCTGATCCAGAGTGCCCCCTCGGGAAAGCTAACGTAAGCGACCCGCTGCCCATCCCTTGAGAAGCTGACGCTATCCGCGGAAATTCCGGAGAGAAACGGAACAAAAGCAGCGGCCTTCCCGTCATAGCGATCCAGTTCGCCATGCGCCAACGCTCCCACCACGAACAGCTTCTTGCCATCCTTGCTGGGCACAGGCGAGGAGAAGGCCATCGGCCCAGAGGTCACTTGCGTGGGCTGGCCATCGGCTTTTCCAAACCAACTCCCCTTTTCCGCACGGGCCCAGATATTTCCTTGGGACTGAAAAACAAAATATTTTGCGTCTGCGGTCCATTGGCCGCAACATTCGCCGAGAGGGACATGACCGGTCGGGAGTAAGGGATGGAGGTTCGTTCCGTTGGCCGAAACCTGCCAAAGCGAAGATCGACCAGACAAAGATCCATCATCAGCGGCGATGCTGAATCGAATCACGGTGCCATCGGGGGACCAAACCAAATCAAAAACCCGATCCTGCGCGGAGACCAGCTTGTACGACTCGGAGCCATCGTTCTTTGCCACGAATATGTCGTGCCCGTCGGCGAAAACAATCTTTTGCCCGTCCGGCGACCATGCAGCGGCCTGCGCAATCGCATTTCCCAGCTTCCGAGGCGACCCGCCGAGCACGGGCAATGACCAAAGTGGTCCCTTCCACGTCGTGCCCGCTTCGTCTGCGACGAGCAAGTTGGCCCCGTCGGGGGAAACGGCAAGCGCCCTCATGGTGGGAGTGGGAGCGGCGACGCCCGCCACCTCCCCGCCCGTACCGGATACCTGCGCTATGCTCCAACCCGCGGCAGTAACGTCCTCAAAATAAAGGCGTGTCCCGTCCGTTCCGCTGAGATGCTTTTCATTCCCGTCGTGAGTGAGCGGTACGTAGCCCGAAACCCTTGGCGGAGGCAGAGGGCGAGACTGAAGGTAGAAGAGCGACGCAACGGCGGCCAGAGCCAGGCTGCCGCCAGCTGCGACCGCCCACTTTTTCCAGTCCGACCGCGCGGGCTGGGAGACGACCGCCGCACTCGAAAGGCCGCTTGCCCCGGTTATGGATGACGATGCGGAGGAAAGCTGAGCGCTCTCTGCGGAGACTGCCGTGCTCGACCGTCCCGATTCCTGGTCGCGCTTCAGCCGCTTCAGGTCGGCGCGCAATTCCGCCGCCGACTGGTAACGCAGGTCGCGATCTTTTTCGAGTGCCTTATCGATGATTTCTTCCAGCTTTGCCGGCAGATCGGGATTCAGTCGCACCGCCGAAGTGGGTTCGGCATCCAGAATGGCTTTGAAGATCACGGCGGAACTCTCCCCGCGGAAGGGCAACGTGCCCGTCGTCATCTCGTACAGCACCGCTCCGAACGAGAACAGGTCGCTGCGGGCATCCAATTCTTTTCCGCGCGCCTGCTCCGGTGACATGTAAGCAATGGTGCCCAGCGTAGAGCCGGGACTGGTCAGGTGCTGTTCATCGTTTACAGCCGTTATCGTGTTCGCCGATGCAGCCTGGCCGGACGCGCTGGCAATGGGCGAGACCTTGGCCAGCCCGAAATCCAGCACCTTGGCGTGCCCGCGCTTGGTGACAAAAATGTTTGCCGGCTTGATGTCGCGGTGAACGATGCCCTGCGAATGCGCGGCATCCAGCCCGTCGGCAATCTCAATGGCAAGTGGGAGCACAGCTTCAATCTCTAACGGCTTTCCCGCGATGAGATGTTTCAGCGTGACCCCGTCCAGAAATTCCATGGCGATAAAAGATTGCTCGCCATGTTTGCCGATTTCGTAGATGGTGCAAATATTGGGATGATTGAGCGCCGACGCCGCCCGAGCCTCCCGGCGAAAGCGCTCCAGTGCTTGCGGGTCTCGCAACAGTTCATCGGGTAAAAATTTAAGAGCCACGAAGCGGCCCAACTCGGTGTCTTCGGCTTTGTACACTACGCCCATCCCGCCGCCGCCAAGCTTCTCGGTAATGCGGTAATGCGAGATAGTCTGCCCGATCATGGAGTGCCGACATGGTAGGAGGAATGCAAAGGCAAGTCAACGAACCCAGCAGGATCGGCGACTTACTGTAAGATTGCTGGTGTCGCAATTGCAGTTATTGATCCCTCGCCTGCATTGGCTCGCGGCTCGCGGGTTCGGAAAGACGACGCGGCCGGCTCTGCATCGCGCGCAGGTTCATCAAGTTTACTAACATGCCTCCGCCAACCTCTGGCTCCGAAAACGCGTCAGAGAATCGATGCAAATGATTGAAACTCGAACCACAGCGGCAAATCGGACACTGCTGGTCGTAATATCGCTGCTAGCTGTAGCCATTGTGGCCCTCATCGTCACGCGAATTCATCTCTCCAATCCATACCTCCACAAGAAAGTCGTGGAAATCTTGAGCAAAAAATTCCACGCCCAGGTGGAACTCAAGGAGTTTCACGTCTATTTATTTCCGGGAGCGCGGATCGAGGGTTCAGGGCTGGCCTTGCGTTACGAAGGCCGCACCGATGTGCCGCCGTTGATCTCCATCGCAGAATTCTCCGCCGAGACGGGCATCACGGGATTGCTGGGCAAGCCCTGGAAGATCAGCCACGTCAACCTTAAGGGCCTGGTCATACAAATTCCACCGAAAGGCGAGAGAGGGAAGCAGGACTGGTCCAGGCTGCGTGACGTGCCCGTCCTGATCGGCGAACTCGTTTCCGATGACGCGGAGCTGCGGCTGTTGCCCAAGTCCGCCGACAAAGATCCTCACGTCTTCGCCATTCAACATCTGGTGATGCATCACGTTGGGCTCGACCGCCCGGCCTCGTTCAATGCGCAGCTCACGAACGCAGTCCCTCCGGGCGAAATTGTAAGCCAGGGCAGCTTTGGCCCGTGGAGTGAGGACGATCCAGGCCAGACTCCGCTGGCTGCGAACTATACCTTTGATAAAGCCGACCTGGGTGTGTTCAAAGGCATCAGGGGAATGTTGTCGTCGAAGGGAAAATTTGGTGGCGTGCTGGAAAAGATTGAAGTGGAAGGCACGACTTCGACACCCGACTTTACGGTGAAAATCTCGGGTCATCCGGTTGCGCTCGACACCACGTTCAGCGCCACCGTCGATGGCACCAACGGAGACACGCTGCTGCATCCCGTAACCGCACACCTGCTGAACACGGTCATCGTGGCGCAGGGTGGGGTGGTGCAATCTCCGGATAAGAAGGGACGCGTGATTGAGCTCGATGTGGATGTCACCCAGGGCCGGCTCGAGGATCTGATGCGCCTGGCCGTCAAGGCCGACAAGCCTCCCATGACCGGGGCAATCACATTTCACACCAAGTTTGACCTGCCGCACGAAAAGGGCGGTATCGAGGATCGCTTAAACCTGAAGGGAAAGTTTCTGGTGGCCCAGGGCCAGTTCACCAGCCCCGAGGTGACGGGCAAGATCAAGACTCTAAGCCGAAAGGCTCAAGGGCGTCCCGAGGATGAGGATGCTGGAAGCAGCCTCTCCCAGCTGAAGGGAAATTTTATTCTCGATAATGCAGTGCTTACCTTCCGCGGGCTGACCTTTAACGTGACCGGCGCAGAAGTGGCGCTGGACGGCACATACACGCTGCAGCAAGAAAAGTTAGATTTCCACGGGAAACTGCGAATGCAGGCCAAACTTTCCGAAACCATGACCGGAGCCAAATCATTTCTGCTGAAGGCGTTCGACCCGTTCTTCCGCAAGAATGGCCAAACCGAATTGCCCATCAAGATTACCGGGCAGCGGGAACATCCTGCCTTTGGCCTCGACCTGCACCACAAGGACAAAGATAAAGACAAAGGCGAATAAGGATTAAAGACAGAGGCGAACAGGGACGGGGTCCTACGCCACGTCTTTTTTCTTGGTGTCCGGCTCGCCCGAGTGTTCGGGTCCCGCATTGGGTTCCGGAAAATCGGTATCGGAGGATTTCAACATGGGATTCTGGTCGCGATGTCCAAGCTGGCCCTGCATGGAGGTATTTCCGGGCTGCTGCTGCGGTCCATCCTGCTCAACCGCGCCTTTGCCGCGATCCTGATCGTTAGCCAGCGCCGCGTCCGGATCGATTCTCGGAGCGGTCATTTTTGGAACTGTCATTCTCGGATCGGTCATTCGATGTTCTCCAGGAAGTGTTGTCCCAGGCCGGGAATGACCCCCGAGCCTGTAATTGCTAGCATAAATCGAAACTTTTGTTGCTGGATAGGGTTATTCCTGTAGATTAGTGGAAAAGAAGGCTGAGGGGAGGTAACGAGCAATGAGGTATTTCGCACTGGCTGTTACGGCAGTCCTCTTGTTGACCCTGTCTGGATGGGGCGAGCAACTCACCCCTGGCGAGCAGGCGCATGCCAGCATTGCCGCCCACAAATACCAGGCTGACAATAACCCCGAACGTCGTCACCATCGCCATCACCGCCGCCATCATCGCCGTCACCACGGCCACGCGTAAAAAGCGTACGACTCGGCACCCGTACAACGTCCCAGAGGGTAGTCACCGTGAGGCGCCACAAGGCCGCGGGCACACGTGCCAGATCCTTCCACCGGGCTAACGCCGAAATTCGAGGGAACGGATTCAGGATCACGTCCAGCGGTCAGGGAAGCCAGGGTTTACTGCGGCCTGCGTGCCTCAGTAGTCGTTGCGGCCACTCCCAGCTTGCGCAGCTTGTCACGGGCCTGCAGGGCTTCGTTCGACTTGGGATACCGCTGAATCACGTGGCGTAGCGCTGCGATGCCAGCTTCCTGCTGTCCCAGTTCCACCAGGGCGAGGCCTTTCTTTAGTTCGGCAGAGGCGGCTTTGGTGCCGTCCGGAAAAGTCTGCAAAACCTGATCGTAACTTTTGACAGCCGCGGCGTAATTCCCCTGTTTGTATTGGATGTCTGCCAGGTAAAAGTTCGAATTCCCAGCCAGATCCGTGTTGGGATAAAACTTTACGTAGTCGCCGAACTCCTGCACTGCCAGATCGTTCTTTCCCGCCTGGTAATCGCGCAGCGCATTGTTATACAGAACGTCGGGCGGAGGAGCTGCCGCAGCCTGCTGCTGTTGCTGAGTCTGCTGCACGGCAATGCTTTGCTGGGCCGCCTGCATGTCTTCCAGTTGCTTGCTGACTTTGCCCAGCCTGGCCTTCAGCTCATCCAGCGTGTCGTTCAAGGACTGGATCTGGCCGGAGAGCTGGTCGGCGTGGGCGCCGGTATCGCTCTGCTGCTTTTGCAGCGTGGTCTGAAGATCGCTTACCGAGGTGGCGACTTTGTTCGCCCGGTCGGTGCTTTGTTCGATGAGGTGCTGCATCACGCCCATGCGCTCGTCGAACGATTGCTGCATGTGCGCAATTCTGTCCTGCAGATCCTGCACCTGCGTCTGCAGCTGCACCATGTCCTTGTTCACGGCCCACGCGGGCGTCATGGCGGTGAGAAAAAGGGCGGCGGCGAGTGCGAATAAAACGGGATGTTGCTGGATTTTCATAGTCGAATACCTGTGCGGATATTATCGCGTCCGGGCCAGAGGACGAAGCGAAGATGCAGCGCGGCAACTAAGAACATACCGCCGGCGCTGCGAGGGCGGGAAGCCCACGCAGCGGCCGGCGTTATCTGCAGCTATTTTCCATACACGAAGTGACCACGCCGGTTCTGCTGCCAGCACTGCTCATTCGATTCGGTGCAGAACGGTTTTTCCTTGCCGTAACTAATGGTCTTCACGTGGTCGGCGCTAACGCCTCCCTGAACCAGCGCGTTGCGGACGGAGTTGGCGCGGCTGTCGCCCAACGCCAGATTGTATTCCGTCGAGCCTCGTTCATCGCAGTGTCCTTCCACCGTGAAGCTGATGTTGGGATGCTGCTTGAGGAATTCGGCATCGCCCTGCAGCGACGACTGCTGGTCGGGGTTGACGTCGCTCTTGTCGTAATCGAAGTAGATGTCCTTCACGGTCTGCGAGAACAGTTCTTCCTCGGTGGCCGACGCTTGAGGAGGCGGCGGAGGAGCCGAGGTGACAGTGACTCGCGCCGTCGCCGTTTGCGTCCCGCCCGCTCCCTTCGCGGTCAGGGTATAGGTGGTGGAATCGGACGGGCTCACGCTCTGCGACCCGTTGGGTTGTACGGCTCCGACCCCGTCAATGCTGACATCGGTGGCGTTGCTGGTCTGCCAGGTCAGGGTCGTGGATCCGCCTTTGTCGACGGTATTGGGGTTGGCCGTCAGCGAAGCTGTGGGGCCGGCCAGGGGTGGTGGCGGCGGCGGTGGCGGGGGCGCGACTTTTTTCTTGCAGGCGCCCAGCACGATGAGCGCGCATAAGGTGAACACCAACATCATCCATCTAAGTCTTCGTTGCTTCACTCTGCTCCTCCGTAGTCTTGGTGCGCGTTGTCCACGATCGCCGCGCCCGGCTCAGTTCCGGCGAGGGGAATGAAACCTCCTTCTCGTCCGGGGATTTAACTGCAAAAAAAGCTAAAGATGATTCCGCCGCTTACTTCCAACTCCAGTTGGGTTGGCTGTTCGCGCCCGCAAAAGTCAGCTGCTTCTGATTGGTGCCATCGGCCAGCATGGTCCATATCTGCAGGCTGCCGGCGCGGCTGGATTGAAAAATGATGTGCCTGCCGTCCGGCGACCAGTACGGGAAATCATTCCGCCCACCGTCGTGGGTGAGCTGCACCCACTGCTTGCTGGCGATATCCATGATGTAGATATCCTGGGCGCCGGGCGCTCCCGGGCCATACTTGCGCATCCAGGAAACCACGAGAAACTGTCCATTGGGCGACCATGAGGGAGAGACTGCGTATCCCTGGTCGGTGAGCCGCTGCACATTGGTGCCGTCCGATTCCATGGTGTACACCTGGGGCAGCCCGGTGCGTCCGCTCACCCACGCGATTTGCGCGCCCGTCTTGCGGTTCCAGGCCGGCGAGACGTCGGGACCCTTGAACGAAGTGATGCGCTTTAAATTGGCTCCCGAGGAATCCGCGGAATAAATTTCGGGATCTCCGCTGCGCGAAGAAGAGAATGCCAGCCGGGTTCCATCCGCCGACCATGCGGGGGAAAGATTGGTTCCGCCGAAATGGGGAAATGAAACCATGCGGTTCAGTTCGAGCGAGTACATCAAAATTTCCCAGCCGGATTTGGTCAGCGAACTGAAGGCGATGCGCGATCCGTCGGGTGAAATACGGGGCGAGAGCGAGATGGAGCCGAGGTGCGTCACGGCGTGCTGGTTGGCGCCGTCATAATCCATGGCCCATATTTCCTTGTGCCCGCTGCGGCTGCTCACAAAATAAATTTTGCTTTCGGCGATTCCGGCAATGCCGCCGCCCAGGCGGAAGATAATTTCGTCGGCAAATTTATGCGCGGTGGTGCGGGCTGCGTCGCTGGTAGCCGCGTCCTGGTATTGCTTGCCCAGCACTTGTGGCGAGGTGACATTCTTGACGTCGTACAGCCAGCCCTGGACGGTCATGCCGCTGCCGGTGACGCCCAGATTGCCGAAGGCCAGCATGGCCGCGTTGGGCGGAGGTGCGCTCCAGCCCTCGAATTTCACGTCCGCCGGAGTTCCCACCTGCCCGAGAGGGTAGAAGCTCTTCGAAACCATGTCGAAGATGCCGGCATTGTCCAGATCGTTCCACAGGGTTTCGTTGAAGGCTTTCAGCAGGTCGGCGTTCTTTGCATCCTGGGTGCCGGCGTTGAAATCCGGAACCGCCAGGCGAACTTTCTCAACCCCCAGGCCGGTGCCGGTCTTGATCCAGTCCTGCGCGAAGCTCGAGGTCAACAGAAACAGAGGTAAGAATATTGTGAAAAATCGCTTCATTAATGATCGCTTCCTGACTGCTTGCCGCTAGCCGAACAAATTTTCCGATGCGCGTCATCCTGGGGGCGCCCAAGTCCCGCAAATGCGCTATACGCCAAAGCCTAGTGCTGCGCTCCGGATGACGTCGTTTGCCGAGAGGGGAATCCCCCTTCAATCAGCAACAATGAAAAGACTCACAACTCTCTTACTATCTTTTGTAATCGAACCAGAACTCTACCGACACCTTATTCGCGGCATAATCCGAGGGCAAGGGACCAAAAGTGTCAATGCGCTGGATGGCGCGAGTGGCCGACTGGTCCAGCGACGGAACACCGCTCGACTGCTCCACCTGCACATTCGCGGGATGGCCGTCGCGCATCACGTCGAAGGTGATGTACACGCGTTGCGCGGTTGAAATGCTGGGATCAACTTCGTATTTTAACCAGTTCTCGGAAACTTTCTGCTGCACCACTCGGACGTACCAGGAGTACCGGGAGCCAAAATCGCCGCCGCCGCCGGTGAAGCCAAAGCCGCCCTTGGCGCCATTGGCACTGAAGTTGCCATAGGGCCCGCTGACCGGACCGCCCTGGCCGAAGGGCACAACGTTGTCGGCCTCCACCGGCGGTTCAGGCTTTGGCTTCTCGTGGCTGGGCGTGGATTTGGGAACCGGTTTGACCTTGGTGTCTTTGTCCGGAATCGGAATTGCATCCGGCTCTTTTTCCACCGGCTTGGGTTGCGATTGGGCCAGCCCCTTGGAATCATTGGCCAGCACATTTTCCGTCTTCACCGGATTGGCGGGCAGAGGCACGGTGCTGACCAGGGTCACGCCCATGGCGTCACCGCCGCCTCCGGCTCCCCAGCCTTCTCCATTGCTGTGGGGAACGGCGACTGCGTAGAGCACGATGGCTCCGGCAATCGCAAAATGGAGTCCGAGCGACCACGTGAGGTTGCGACCCCAGCGGTCGTGTTCAAAAAAGATCTCAGCGTTGGCTGCCATGCGCGTCCAGCGGTTGAGTCACGATGCTTACGTTGGTGATGCCTGAAGATTTGACTGCGTCCATTACGGTCGCGAAGGCGCCAAAGGGAACATCCTCATCGGCGCGAACGAAAATGGCCTGGTGTTGAGGGTCGCGAATTTTCTGTTTGAGGCGAGCTCCGATTTCGTTGATATTGACCGCGTCATTGCCCAGAAAAACCCGTTGCTGCTTGTTGATACTCACCACCAGGCGCTCTTCGGTGATCTCCTTGACCGTCCGGGTCTTGGGGACATTGAGCTCGATGCCGGATTGCAGCACAGGAGCCGTGACCATGAAAATGATCAGCAGAACCAATACGACGTCCACCAGCGGGGTAATGTTGATGTCGGCGAGGGAAGTTTGAGTTCGTCCATTGGAAGCGGTAAACGCCATTACCTCTGCACCCCCGGAGCTTCAGCCGTGCGGTAAGCGGGCTGCGGCTGCTGGCGCTCGACGGCATTCAGCATCTCCATGGCAAAGTCGTCGCCGCGCGCAGCCATTTCACGAATTGAACCGCCAATCAGGTTGTAGGCAATCACGGCGGGAATCGCAGCCGCCAGTCCGGCGGCAGTCGTAATCAGGGCTTCGGAAATTCCGGGTGCAACCGCGCGAAGGGTGGCGGCTCCCGCCGTGCCCAGGCCGTGAAAGGCATCGATGATGCCCCAGACCGTCCCGAACAGGCCGACAAAAGGCGTTACCGCCGCCGTAATCGCCAGCCAGGGTAGGTTGCGCTCGAAACGGGTCAGCTCTTCGGAGTTCGCAATCTGCATAGAGCGCTGGATGGCAAGCGGACTTCGAATGATGCCATTCGCCGCCGCCCCCTGGCGCCGGTACTCCTCAAAGCCTCCCTCAAACACTCCTACCAGAGGGCTGGGGCGGAATTGTTCGGCGACGGCCCCGACATCCTGCAGCCGCTGGGCCTTGCGGAAGGCGCGTACAAACCGGCCGCTTTGCACCCGCGCCCGCCGCAACACACTCCACTTGGAAAGGATGATCGCCCATGAGACTAGGCTGAAGATCAGAAGAATGAGCAACACAACCTTGGCGACTGGGCCGGTCTCGCCCACCAGATCAATAATTTCGCCGCCGACCACTGCTGCCAGCAAGGGATACAGATTCATTGGTTTTAGGAGGATTCCTGCCTCGAATTATAGACCATCGAGGCGGCCTATTTAGCGCGCGAACACCATCTATTAACCCCCGCGCGCTGTGCAAAAACCCATGACTCAGGCTCGGCATCTTAAAGCCACGCTGGCAAGATCCAGCAAGTTTCCAGGAGGGAACATGACGCACTACGGAACACTTCGCGACTATCATTTTAACGACGCTGACGAAGCCAAGGGCGACGTAAGAGGCTCAAAGGTATATGGACCGGGCGACGAAAAGTTGGGCAAGATCGACGACGTAATCTTCGACCACGCTTCCGGGCAGATACAGTACGTGGTCGTCGACACCGGAGGCTGGCTTTCCAGCAAGAAGTTTGTCGTGCCCCCGCAAGCGCTGCGACCCTCGGTCGATCACGAGGACGACTTCAGGGTCTACCTGACTCAGGAGCAGATCGAAAGCTTTCCGCCTTACGACGGCTCGGATGTCGATTCCGACGAAAAGTGGGCGGACTATGACGGGCGCTATCGTTCCCAGTGGGAATCCAACCCGATCATGCATCGGGTGGCCACGGACCGCAACATCACCCCCACGACCAAGCAGCAGATCGACGCCGGATCGGGCACGCTTTCAGGCGATGTAGATGAAGCAGATGAGACGGTGTCGGACATGACGCCCATGCGAACCGAAAGTTCAATGGGTGTGGATCCCAGCGGACCCAGCCGGCGTTGGGACAAATTCGAAGACCGCCTGCGCCGGCGGAGGCAGGAGATCGTTTCGGCGTGTACGAGCTGCAAGAGTTCGCCTGCGTCCGAAACGGCTTCGGAGCGCGAACGGGATACGCGGCGAGCCAGCTGAGCTCAGGTCTGTGAACAAAAATAAACGCTAAAACCCCGCCCAAGCGGAGCTTGGACGGGGCACCCCCTCGAGACTGGTTGCGACCAACTGTTGAGGGTGCTCCGTTCAAGCTTCGCCTGGGCGGGGTTTTGACGATCGCAGCGGGCACCTTGCTCAGACATTTTTCATGCTATCCTGCGCTCAACTTCGTTCACTTCGTAATTCCGAGTGTCAGGACGCCGGTGCTCATCGAACTGCGGCTGGAAAATTACGCGGTCATAGATAACCTGGCGGTCGAGTTCGCTCCCGGCCTGAATCTTCTGACCGGCGAAACCGGCGCCGGAAAATCCATCCTCATCGACGCGTTGGCCCTGCTTCTGGGCGATAAGGCATCCGCGGACGTAGTTCGTTCCGGGGCCGATAAGGCCACCATCTCTGCCGTATTTGAAGTGGAGGGGGGAGCCGAAAAGACGGTCGCCCAGATCCTCGGCAATAACGGAATTGATCAGGAGGACGAAACGATTATCCTGCGGCGCGAAATCGCCGGCGGCGGCAAGGGAAGAGTTTTCGTCAACAACCAGCCGGCAACCGTGGCGGTGCTGCGCCAGTTGGCCCCCTATCTTGCCACCATTCACGCGCAAAACGAATCGCTGCTCTCCTTCGACGCTTCTGCCCGCCTTCGCCTGCTCGACAGCTTCGCTAATATACAGATCGAACCGGCCGGAGAGGCATTCGCGAGCTGGAAGAACATTCAGGCTCGCATCGAAGAGTTGCAGCGTGACGAGCAGGACCGGCTGCGTTTGCTCGATTTGTGGACATTTCAGGCGCGTGAGATTGAGGAGGCGCGGTTGCACTCCGGAGAGGACGAGCGCCTGGAAACCGAAAAGCGCGTCCTGGCCAACGCGGAAAAAATTCACAGCGCCGCCATGAATGCCTTCGATCTGCTCTACGAAGGCAACGATTCTACTTCTGCGTCATTGCGCGCCGCGCAGAAACATATCGAGGAACTGGCCCGCTACGAACCCCGATTTCAGGAAACAGCGTCCACGCTCGAAACTGCGCGCATCAGCGTGGAGGATGCCGGAGCCAGCCTGCGTGACTATGCAGGAGGCATCGAGGCCTCGCCTGAACATCTGGCGCAGGTGGAAGATCGTCTCGCGGAAATCGACAAGCTCAAGCGCAAATATGGTCCGGCACTCGAAGAGGTGATCAGGCACGGCGCAGAAGTCAGCCGAAAGCTTTCCGAGATGGAGAATAAGGATGAAATTCTCCGCGAGCTTCGCAGCGAGCTGGCAAAATCGGCCGAGGGTTATCTGAGCGTAGCCCGAGTTTTTTCCAAAAAACGCTACGAAGCCGCGCGCAAGCTGGAGAAACTGGTCGAGGCCGAAATCAACGACCTGGCCATGAAATCCAGTTTCAAGATTGAAGTCAGCGGCAGCGACGAAGAAGGGAACTGGACCACCTCCGGCTTCGACCAGGTCTTATATATGATCGCTACCAATCCCGGCGAGCCCCTGCGACAGATGGAACATATTGCGTCGGGTGGCGAATTGTCCCGCGTGATGCTGGCCCTGAAAGCGAGTGTCGAAGCGGCTTCGGGCAAGAAACGCAATGCGGGCGCCCAGCGCACCCTGGTCTTCGATGAAATTGACACCGGAATCGGCGGCCGGGCCGCCGAGGCGGTAGGAAAGAAACTCAAAAGCTTGTCCCGCTCGAACCAGGTTCTGTGCGTCACCCACCTGCCCCAGATCGCCACCTTCGCCGATCATCACTACCTGATCGAGAAAAAAGCCGTCGGCGCCCGCACCCGGACCAGCGTCCACCTCATCACCGGCGAAGAGCGCACCGAGGAAGTAGCCCGCATGCTCAGCGGCGCGAAGTTGACGGAAACTTCACGCAAGCATGCCGAGCAGATGCTCAAGACCAACGCCTAGAAAGCCGAAGGCGGATCTGTCGGGAATTGCGCACTCTGATGATCTGATGAAAAGAGCTGCTTACCGGGCTCCTAAACACAGAATAATCTGGTTTCCGCGGCGACAGCCTGGGAACTTGCAATCTAGGTCAATCTGGGAAAATAGATGCCCTGGGTCTCGTAGGGGAACTGCGAAATTACGTGATGGAAGAAGGATTCGTTGAGCTGCCCATTAGCCTCGAGCATGCGGCAGTGGGTGGATTACTCCCCCCGCACCATCGCGACCCTTTTGACCGATTGCTGGTGGCGCCGGCCCAGGTCATGCACATCCCGATTCTGAGCGCAGATCACATTCTGGATAAGTCCGACATCCGGCGACTTTGGTAGCACTGCCGTGCCCCTACGCCATTCGCTGCAAAATCCTGGCCAACCGCTGCTAATCCTAGGCTGCTCTATGGCTTACGTTGACCAACTGGGTACTTCTCCGATAGTCTTATTATCAACTACCCGTAGGGAACGTGTACCCTAGAGAAGGCAGGCTATGGCCCCAAACCAGGACGAAAAGACGCTGCTGTTGCTCAAACCACGCGGTTTCTGCGCGGGCGTGGTGCGGGCCATCGATATTGTTCGCATTGCCCTCGAGGCCTTCGGTCCACCGATCTACGTCCGCAAGGAAATTGTTCACAACCGCTTTGTGGTGGAAGAGCTGCAGGGCAAGGGCGCCATTTTTGTTGACAGCGTCGAGGAAGTCCCGAACGGGGAGCGGGTGATCTACAGCGCCCACGGCGTATCTCCGGAGGTGCGCGACGCCAGTGAACACCGCGATCTGCGCGTCATTGACGCAACCTGTCCGCTGGTCACCAAGGTTCATGTGGAAGCGGTCAAGTTTGCCAAAGAGGGTTACTCGCTGATCCTGATCGGGCACCGCGACCATGACGAGGTCATCGGGACCCTGGGTGAAGCTCCGGTTGTGACCCAGGTCGTAGGCTCGCCGCAGGAAGTGGCGTCACTGACCGTAGCCGACCCTGACCGGGTGGCGTATCTCACCCAAACGACTCTAAGCCTCGATGAGACCCGCGATATCATTGCGGCCCTCAGGCAGCGATTCCCGAATATCAAGGGACCCGCAGCCCAGGATATCTGTTATGCCACCGAGAACCGGCAGGTTGCCGTAAAGCACGTGGCGTCGGATGCTGACCTCCTGCTGGTGGTGGGCTCGGACAACAGCTCAAATTCCAACCGGCTGGTAGAAGTTGCGCGCAACCTGGGCACTGGTTCGCATCTAATCGACAGCTTCCGCAACATCCGGCCTGAGTGGCTAGCCGGGGTGAAGACCATTGCGCTTACGGCGGGGGCGTCCGCGCCGGAGTGCCTGGTTGAGGAAGTGGTGAAGTTTTTGAGTGCCGAGGGCTTCTCGAACGTTCAGGAGGTCGAGGTCATGCCCGAGAACGTAAGGTTCGGACTGCCGCCTGAAATCGTCGAAGCAATCGCTGCCGCGCCCAGTGGTGCGGCGGTGGAGTAGCGTTCACAAATTATGGAAGATACCTCCTCCCCATTTCCCACTTCTGCAGTTCCGCAGATGCGCTTCGGGAAAATTGACGACCTGGCCAGCCGTGTGGCAGCTGCCATCGACGGAGCGCGCAACAGCCTGTTTTCCGGTCAGCATGAGGAAGGGTACTGGTGCGGCGAGCTGGAGGCCGACGCCACGCTCGAAGCCGATTACATCGTGCTGCATGTCGTCCTCGGAACCGGCAACCCTGACCGCATGGCCAAAGCGGCGCGCTACATTCTTGAGCATCAGAATGACGACGGCGGATGGGGCATCTACCACCAGGGTCCGTCCAATATCAGCGCCTCGGTCAAGTGCTATTTTGGATTGAAGCTCGCCGGCTTTGCCGCCGATCATCCCGACCTGGTACGCGCCCGCAAGAAGATTCTGGAAATGGGCGGTGTCACCGAGGTCAACACTTTTACCAAGATTTATCTCTGCTTCTTCGGGCAGTACGACTACGACGCGGTACCCGCCATTCCTCCGGAGATCGTCCTCTTTCCCAAGTGGTTCTGGTTTAACATTTACGAAATTTCTTCGTGGTCGCGCGCCATTCTTGTTCCCCTGTCGATTTGCTACGCCAAGAAGCCGTTCAAGAAGATTCCCGATGAACTGGGCGTCGAAGAATTGTTTGTCGGCGGACGCGACAAATCGCGCATGCGTTTGCGCTGGGACAAGACGCTGTTTTCATGGCGTAACTTTTTCCTCTCTCTCGACCGCCTGACTCACTGGTTTGAGCGCGTGCATATTCGCCCCTTGCGTTCGGTGGCGCTGAAGGTAGCCGAGAAGTGGATGCTGCAGCGATTTGAAATGAGCGACGGGCTGGGAGCGATTTTCCCTTCCATGATGAACTCCATCATCGCGCTGCGTTGCCTGGGATATTCGGTGGATGATCCGCAGGTAATTCGGGCCATGGATGAGTTCGAAAAGCTGGGCATCGAAGAAAACGATACGTTCCGCATGCAGCCCTGCAAGTCGCCGGTATGGGACACGGCATACGCGCTGTTCGCACTGGGTGAGAGCGGAGTTCCGGCCAGCGATCCCCGCATGGTGAAATGCGCCGACTGGATCCTGCAGAAGCAGGTTCGCGTGGCCGGCGACTGGAAAGTGAAAAACCGGCAGGGCCAGCCCGGAGGCTGGTATTTCGAATTTAATAACGAGTTCTATCCCGACGTCGATGACAGCGCCATGGTCTGCCTCGGCCTGGGGCATGTGGAGCACCCCAACGGGCGCTACCAGCATGAGTCGGTGCAGCGGGCGATTGACTGGATTCTTTCCATGCAGTGCCGCAATGGCGGCTGGGCATCGTTCGACAAAAATAACAGCCGCATGGTCTTCCAGCACGTGCCGTTCGCCGATCACAATGCCATGCTCGATCCGGCTACGGTGGATATTACCGGACGCATTTTGGAAATGCTGGCGGCTTACGGGTACGACAAAAATCATCCCGCGGTACGGAAGGCGCTGAAATTTATACGCGACGAGCAGGAGCCTGACGGCTCCTGGTTCGGGCGCTGGGGCGTCAACTATATCTACGGAACCATGCAGGTATTGCGCGGTCTGGAAGCGATGGAAATCGATCATCACGAACCCTATGTCCAGCAGGCAGCGGAATGGCTGCGCATGGTGCAGAATCCGGATGGCGGTTGGGGAGAAACATGCAGTTCCTACGATGACCCGAATACCAAGGGAGTGGGGCCCAGCACTCCATCGCAGACGGCGTGGGCAATCATGGGATTGCTCGCCGCCAAGGACACGCGCAGTGACTGCGTGGTTCGCGGCGTGGCCTACCTGTTGAAGACCCAGAAGAAGGACGGAACGTGGGACGAGTTTTCCTACACCGGCACCGGCTTTCCGCGCGTGTTTTACCTGATGTACCACATGTACCGGGAGTACTTCCCGCTGATCGCACTGACTACGTACAAGAAAGTGATCGCGGAGAGAAGCGTTTAGAAAATCAGCTATCAGCTGTCACTATCGGTCCAAATAAATTCGCAGTTTGCAGATGTCAAACGGAACTGAACAAGACTGTCACTTGTGGGGTTTGAAAACCGAGAGCTGACAGCTGTTTTTAAAAATGCTGGCTTTCATCACCGGGGCGACGGGATTTTTAGGCAGTCATGTGGCCCGTGCGGTTGCCATGCAGGGCGCCGAGCTTCGGCTGCTGATTCGCCCCAGCAGCCATCTGGGGAATATTCAGGAATTGCAGGCCGAGCGGGTGGTGGGAGACCTGCGGGATGCGGCATCGCTCAGGCGGGCCATGGCGGGATGCGACGTGGTATTCCATGTTGCCGCCGACTATCGTCTCTGGGTGCGGGATCCGGAAGAAATGCATCGCTCGAATGTCGAGGGCACCCAGTCGATTCTCGAGGCGGCCCGCGAGAATAAGGTACGCCGGGTTGTGTACACCTCGAGCGTCGCGACTATGGGTTTTCAGTCGAACGGCCAGCTGGCCAATGAGGATTCCCCGGTTTCACTGGCCAGCATGATCGGACCCTACAAGCGTTCCAAGTTCCTGGCCGAGCAGATTGCGGTGAAAGCCGGCCGCTCCGGAATGGATGTCGTGGTGGTAAACCCCACGACGCCGGTAGGCGAGCGCGATATAAAACCCACTCCGACGGGAAGAATTGTCGTCGATTTTCTGAAGAAGAAGTTTCCCGCATATGTGGATACCGGCCTGAACTTGGTGGATGCAGGGGAATGCGCTCGCGGCCACATCGCGGCGCTGGAGAAGGGAAAAAGCGGAGAGCGTTACATCCTGGGTGGCGAGAATCTCACGCTCAAACAGATTCTCGACAAGCTCGCCGCCATTAGCGGATTGCCGTCCCCGGGGATAAAAGTTCCGTATGTGGTTGCCTTGGCTACCGGAGTCGTGGATCAAGTGTTTACAGGCCACATTCGCAATCGCGAGCCGCGCGCGACCATCGATGCCGTGCGCATGGGCCGAAAAAGAATGTTCGTATCATCGGGCAAGGCGGAGCGCGATCTGGGATGGAAAATCGTCCCGGTAGAGGGGGCGTTGCGCCGTGCAGTGGAATGGTTCCAGTCGAACGGCTATGCATAGTCGATACGTAACCCAGAACCGTGTGGGACCGGGTCTCCGACCCGGTCAGGCCGAGCAAAGCTCGGCAGGGGTTTGATAACATTGCCTAATCAGGCCAAAGTCGCAATCGTAGCCGCCCTTGAGCGCGAAGTACGCCCGCTGATCAAAAACTGGAAAGCGGTCGAACGGGAATACGACGGCCGCAAATACAATTTTTTCGAATGCGAACGCGCCGTGCTGGTGTGCGGCGGCATCGGCCCGGAAGCGGCGCGGCGAGCTACGGAAGCCATCATCAGCCTATATGCACCGGTTCTGGTGCAGTCCGCGGGATTCGCCGGGGCCCTCGATTCCACACTGAAAGTTGGGACGGTGCTGACTCCTATTTGCGTCATAGACGCCAAAGACGGCAGCCGTATCGAGGCCGGAGTAGGGCACTGGGTTCTGGTGAGCCTTGACCACACGGCCAGCGTAACGGAGAAAGCCAAGCTGGCTGACGCCTACTGGGCGCACGCGGTGGATATGGAAGCCGCTGCCGTGGCTCGGGCCGCGCAGGCGCACGACATCACTTTCGTGGGTCTCAAGGTTATCTCCGACGAGGCAAGCTTCGAGATGCCGCCCCTGCAACGGTTTATCGCCAGTGATGGAAGCTTTCGGACTGGACCGTTTGTAGCCTACGCGGCCATACGCCCATGGCTGTGGTCGCGGGTCATCCGGATGGCGAGAAACAGCTCCACCGCAGCCACCGCACTTTGCGACTGGTTGCGGCAATACGACCTGGAACCAGAAGATTTGGCGCAATCGGACTCCGACTTGCATCCAACCTCCGACGGTCCGAAGTAAAAGCCAGGGCTCCTTATGGCGATGGCGGAACAACTCGCGGTGGAAGAAAACAAGCAGGCCATTCCTGCCACCATGCTGGCTGCGGTGTATCGCGGCGTGAACGACGTTCGGATGGAGACCGTTCCGGTTCCCCGGCCTGCCGCCGGCGAATTGCTGCTGCGGGTACACACCTGCGGAGTCTGCGGCACGGATCTGAAGAAAATCGCCACCGGCTCGCACTCCGCGCCGCGTATTTTCGGTCATGAGACCGCAGGCATGATCGCCGCAGTGGGCGCGGGTGTACGCGATTTTCAGCCGGGCGACCGAGTCGTGGTCTTTCATCACGTCCCTTGCGGCGCATGCTACTACTGCCGCCACCAGACGTTCGCGCAATGCGACACCTACAAGAAAGTCGGATGCACCGCCGGCTTCGAACCGTCGGGTGGCGGCTTCGCCGAATACGTCCGCGTGATGGACTGGATTGCAGAGCGCGGAACCGTGCGCATCCCGGAAAATGTTTCTTACGAGCAAGCGAGTTTCGTCGAGCCCATCAATACCTGCATGAAGGGAATTGAAAGATTGCAGTTACAGCCGGGGGAGACGGTTGTAGTGATAGGTCAAGGTCCTATCGGTATCATGTTGAGCACATTGGCAAAACGGGCCGGCTCCACGGTAGTCACTTCCGATTTGTATCCTCAAAGGCTTACAATATCTACAAGTTACGGCTTGGGGAACAGCATAGATGCCTCGCGTACTGATGTCGTAAAAGCGGTGCGCGGTTTGACTGAAGGACGTGGTGCAGATGCAGCCATCCTGGCGGTCGGCGGTAATGGTTTGATCCGGACTGCGATGGATGCGGTACGTCCTGGAGGCCGGATTTTGCTGTTCGCACAGACGGTTCACGGCGACGCCACTTTTGATCCGGGAGCGGTCTGTGTGGATGAAAAAACATTGTTGGGGTCGTATAGCGCTTCGGTCGATCTGCAAGAGGCTTCGGTGCAATTTGTGATGAGCCGCGAAATGGATTTGGAGCGGTTGATCAGTCACCGATTCTCATTGGCTAGCAGCGTCGAGGCTCTCAACCTGGCTGCCCATCCCCAACCCGAGTCCATGAAGGTAGCGATTCAGCCGGGCAGTTCGTGGGAAGGAAGTCGAGCGTGAACGGAAAGATGACAGCGGCCGTCCTCTATGGCAAAGAGGACGTAAAGATTGAACGAGTGCCCATCCCGAGGGTTGGCGATGGCGAAGTTCTGGTCAAAGTACAAGTCGCGCTGACCTGCGGTACGGACCTGAAGGTCTATCAGCGCGGCTATCACGCACGGATGATTGTGCCGCCGGCGCTGTTCGGCCACGAACTGGCCGGGGTCATCGAAGAAGTCGGACACGGCGTGCGCGGCTTCAAAAAAGGCATGCGGGTGGTGGCGCTGAATTCGGCGCCCTGCCAGATGTGCTTCTATTGCTCCAAACACCAGGAAAATCTTTGCGAAGATCTGTTGTTCAATAACGGAGCCTACGCCGAGTATATCCGCATTCCGCGGCGCATCGTTGAGACCAACATGCTGGCTGTTCCCGCCGACGTCACCTACGAAGAGGCCGCGATGGTTGAGCCTCTGGCCTGCGTTCTGCGCGGGTTACACGAAACCGGAGTCGAAATCGGAGACACCGTCACCGTGATCGGCGGCGGCCCCATCGGCCTGATGTTCGTGCAGGTCGCCAAAGCCACCGGCTGCAACGTGATCTCTGTGGTGAAGCGCGATTCCCAAGTGGCGGCGGCCAAGCGTATGGGCGCGCACGAAGTGGTGCAGATCACCAAGGTAAAAGATGCGGTCGAAGCCGTGCGCATGATATCCCCTGAGAAGCGGGGCAGCGATGTTGTGGTTGAAGCCGTGGGCCGGGCAGAAGCATGGGAATGGGCCATCGACATGGTCCGCAAGGGTGGCACCGTCAATTTTTTTGGCGGATGTGCCAGCGGCACCAAAGTTCACCTCGACACTAACCGCCTGCACTATTCCGAGATCACGCTGAAGGCGACCTTCCATCACACTCCGGAAACGGTGCGCAAGGCCTTCGCCCTGATCGCGGAAAAGAAAATTCGCTCCACCGACTACATTACCGGAGAAGCGCCGCTATCGCGGCTGCAACAGGTTCTCCGCCACATGCTGAACCGAAACGGTGACATCAAAACGGCAATCATCCCCGGTCACTAAGGCAAGCGGGGGGGACGGTCAGCACTGCACTCTAGCGGGGTAAGAAACTGACCATGTCATCGATTGCCGGCAACGACTCCAGCACGGTGTCCATACCCTTGGGCTGGAGCCGCCTTC
This sequence comes from Terriglobia bacterium, assembly GCA_963814725.1. GTDB lineage: Bacteria > Acidobacteriota > Terriglobia > Terriglobales > Acidobacteriaceae > JAIQFF01. The sequence continues at coordinate 531,387 of CAWFDY010000003.1, read as the reverse complement.
CGCCGGAATATGCCATCCCAGTGCACGCACCTGCGAAGGCTGAAGCCCAGGACTATTGCCGCCGCCTGGCCCGCAGCCACTACGAAAATTTTTCCGTCGCCACTTGGTTTTTGCCGCAACGCTTGCGCCAGCATTTTTTTAATGTCTATGCGTACTGCCGAATTTCCGACGATCTCGGCGATGAAGTCGGCGATCCAAGGGCGTCTCTCGAGATGCTCGACCAATGGCAGGCGGAACTCGATGCCTGCTATGCCGGCAGTCCCCGGCATCCCGTGTTCGTCGCGCTGGCGGAAACGGTTCGACAATTTGACATCCCGAAGCGTCCTTTCGCCGACCTGCTGAAAGCCTTTCGCCAGGATCAGACGGTCACGCGGTATGAAACCTTCGCCGACCTGCTGGGTTACTGCCGCAACTCCGCGAATCCGGTGGGCCATCTGGTTCTCTATCTCTGCGGATATCGCGACGCTGAGCGCCAGGCCCTCTCCGATGCCACTTGCACCGCCTTGCAACTAGCCAATTTCTGGCAGGACGTGAGCGACGATTATTCCAAGGGACGCATTTATCTTCCGCTGGAAGACCTTGAACGGCACCGCGTTACGGAAGGGGATATTTCTGCAGCACGCAACACACGCGAATTCCGCGAAATGATGCGATTCCAGGTGGAACGTGCCCGCCAGTGGTTTCAGCAGGGCTTGCCACTGGTGGGAAAGATGGATCGAGAACTGGCTGTCGATCTCGATCTGTTCAGCCGCGGAGGACAGGAAATTCTGAACGCCATCGAGCGCCAGGACTACGCCGTACTAGGCCGGCGCCCGGCTATCTCCAGGGCTCGCAAACTGGCTCTGGTGGCTCGAGCTGCGCTGGGTAAGCTGCGGGGGAAACCGCTGGAGGCGCGAGCATGAGCGCCGCCGTGCAGCCCATGCCGTCGCCATCTTCACCGAGCCCTTCGCAGATCGCGCTGGCGTATTCGGTCTGCCGCGGCATCACACGCTCAACCGCAAAAAATTTCTACTACGCATTCCTGGTGCTGCCGGCCGCGAAGCGCCAGGCGCTCTGCGCCGTGTACGCCTACATGCGCCGTTGCGACGATATTGCCGATGACTTCAAAGTGCCGTCCGGGGAGCGCCGGCAAAAACTGGAGGCATGGCTGGACGCCTTGCACCGCACCGAGGCGGGCCATCCCAGTGACGATCCCGTCCTGCTGGCCCTGGCCGACACGCAGCGGCGGTTCAAGATTCCCATGGAGCTGCTGGATCAGCTGGCTTACGGCACTGGCATGGATATACAGGATGCCGGCAATTCGCCTGCGTCCCAAGATCTTCAGGTGCTGTACCAGACCTTTGCCGATTTGCGCCTGTACTGCTACCGCGTGGCATCGGTGGTGGGCCTGGTTTGCATCCGCATATTCGGGTATCGCGATCCCGCAGCGGAGGGGCTGGCGGAAAATCTCGGCCTGGCGTTTCAGCTGACCAATATTATCCGCGACGTGCAGGAGGACGCTGCCATGGGAAGGATCTATCTTCCCGCGGAAGATTTGGAGCGCTTCAAGATTGCGGCCTCCGAGTTTCGCCAGCCGGATATTCCCGAGCGATTGCGCTGGCTGCTGGCGGCGGAGGCGGACCGCGCCCGCGAATACTATAGCTCGGCCCGGGAGTTGTTGCCCCTGATTGACGAAGACAGCCAGCCGGCGCTGTGGGTTCTGGTCACGATCTACCGGCGGCTGCTGGAAAAAATCTCGAACCGCAAGTACGACGTCTTCGGCAAAAAGATCAACCTCACCGTCCGCGAGAAGGTCATCATCCTGGGAAAGGGTTTGGTCAAACGCCTGGCTTGATGATGGAGCGCTGGACACAATCTCCAAGAGTTGCAGTCATAGGAGGGGGGCTGGCGGGACTGGCCGCCGGCAGTGCGCTGGCGGAAAGCGGATTTCGGGTCACGCTCTTCGAGCGGCGGCCTTATCTGGGCGGACGGGCATCGTCGTATCAACATCCTGGCACCGGAGAAGTGGTCGATAATTGCCAGCATGTCCTGCTCGGCTGCTGTACGAATCTGATCGAGTTTTATCGCCGCATCGGGGTGGAAGACAAGATTCGCTGGTACGAGCGGATGACTTTTGTCGAGCCGGGCGGACGCGCCTCAGTGATTGAACCTACTTCGTTGCCGGCTCCGCTTCATACGGCTCCTTCGTTTCTGCGCGCCTCCTGCCTTAATTTGTCCGACAAGCTTTCCATCGCTGCAGGCCTGGCTGCGCTGGCCCCCGTCGCGCCACATGATAGCGGCGATTCCTTTCTGCACTGGCTTCGCCGCCATGGGCAGACAGAGCGGGCGATTGATCGCTTCTGGAAAACGGTGCTGGTCAGCGCTTTGAATGAGGAAATGGATCGCATCTCCGTGCCTTATGCCGCCCAGGTCGTGCGCGAATCTTTTCTAAAATCGCGGGCTGCAGGCCGCATGGGGATTCCTACGGTTCCGCTGACGGAACTGTACAGCCGCGCCGGTGATTACATGATCGCGCGCGGCGGAGAAATTAGGCTGCGGGAAAGCGCGGAGTCGTTCCGCGCCGAGTTTGCCGACGTAAAACTATTGCTTGCTGGAGGAGAAGAAAGCTTCGATTTCGTGATCCCAGCCGTGCCCTTCGACGTGTTGCCGCGCCTGCTGCCCGATACATCGGCAGCGGAGCCCTTACGCCAAACGTTGGGCCGTTTCGAAACATCTCCCATCACCGGCATCCATCTATGGTTCGATCGCCAGATCACCGATCTTGATCATGCAGTATTGCTCGATCGCACGATTCAGTGGATGTTCCATAAATCGAAGCTGCTGGTCGCGACCCCGGCGGGTGGCAGCAGCGGCGCCGAATCAACGACCGCGGCTCCCGGTGCCGCTGCCAACAGCTATGTCGAACTGGTGGTCAGCTCGTCGAAGACGCTGGTCGAGAAATCCCGGCAAGAGATTGTCGATCTGGCGCTGCTTGAATTGCGCGAGTTTTTTCCGGGGGCCCGCGCCGCGAAGCTGCTCAAGTCAACGGTGATCAAGGAGGTCCACGCCACCTACTCCCCGCGCCCGGGCATCGAATCGCACCGGCCAAGTCCGGAGACCGTGTGGCCGCGCATTTTTCTAGCAGGGGACTGGACCGCGACGGGATGGCCCGCCACCATGGAAGGCGCAGTCCGCAGCGGCTATGCGGCTGCTCAATGCGTGGCGCGTGTCGCCGGACGCCGCGACGCCGCGTTCCTGGTGCCGGACCTGCCGGCGTCTGGATTTATGCGACTGTTCGGTTAGCCGCGACGCGGCTGAAGATGGAGCGAAGGACGGGCGTAGAAAGCGATGGAGCGAACTTCTATTGCGATGCGCTGCTGCGCACTTCCGGCGCGAGCTTTCCGTAAATCAGCGATTCCACCTGGCTCCATACCCTGGGATCGCATTCGATTTCGGTGTGTGTTTTTACCACGATGCGATCAAACCACGGATAGCCCTGGCAACTGACGGGATTTGCTTTGTAGTCGTAGCGGAAATTTCCCAGGATTTGGGTCCGTTCGGGATCGGCTGCGCGAATCTGCGGCCGCCCGTGTACCAGCCCATCCGGCTGGTAGAAATTGATTGCCTGTCCCACGTTCGCCGGGATCAGCGAATCGTTCTCTCCGATCTTGGAGACGCTATCCACCTGGATGGTGAGCAGAACGGGGATTCCGTCGCGCTCCAGCTTTCGCGCCAGCGCCACGGTTTCCGACGCGCCCCAACTATGGCCGAAGATGACGATGCGGGCGTTTTGTTTTTCTTCGCGGGAAAGCACTCCGTCTTGATTACCGTCGAGGCGCCGCAGAATTTCGTTGTAGGCCTCGTCCCGGCGACGATTTTCGAAGGCCTGCAGATACACGCCCGCGGGATATTCATTGCGGAGATGGTCGATGATCTGGACTGTGCTGTGAACGTGAGCGTCGCGCCTGACAAATCCGCCGACGAAACCAATCACGATGGCTCGCGGCTGCACATGGTTTTCGATTGGAGTGACGGGTCCCGGTGCTCCGGCTTCTCCGAGCGCCACGACGAAGGAGAGAAACAGAAGGAAAATCCGGACGAAGGTACGCGTACAGCGCATGACCAAAACCAGATCATAGCAAGAAAGAGCGCAGCCTGAGGGACGAAATTCATTTCTGCGCCGGGTGAATAAGTTTGCACTGAAAGGGAATTAATTTGCGCTGCGAAAAGGATGTCTATTCGGTCCCGGGAGGGATGGCATCGCCACGGCCTGCCGCCGCCGGGCCGCCCCTGGCTACCGCCCCGGCGCGATTGGCCCGGACGGATTCCAGCAGGGTCCAGTCTTTCTTGAATTCGACCATGCTCTCACGCCCATGCTTCGGACTCTTCAATACCTGTTCCACGCGTGCCATCACCAGTTGATAGGCCAATTCGGAGTCCGTTCCCGAGCTGATGATGTTGTTTGCGCTCAGGCCGATGCGTGAAGATTCGTCTCCATCCGAGAGCTCAAGCCAGAGCGCGCCGTTGGCGTCTGCAACCGGAGTCCCGGCGTCGTCCAGACGGCGCAGGAATTTCTTTGAAGACCCGTTCTGGTTCAGGAAAGAGCTTGCCTTCCAGGGACCGGGATCATTCTGCTCTTCGCCGGAGTCTGAAACCATGGATTCGAATGAGGTGCGGTACTGCCTCCATTCCTCTGTAGTTCCCACGACCCGGGCGCGCTGCTGATTGCGGTCGGCTTCCAGCTCCTCGGCCCGGCCTTCGTCATGCTCGGACCTGGCGAGCTTCATCAGGTTGTCGGACTCGGTAGCCTCCAGAGTAGGATGCTTTTCCAGTTCGCGCTGCGGGCTGAAGCGTCCGGTAAGCAAGTAGGAAGCCGCTAAAAAGGGCAGAGCGTGATCGGCGAAGATCAGCATGGGTACTAGTAATTTCTTGGAGCGAACCAATTGCTCGGTGCCTCCGCGGCATTCACTGCTGCGTTTAATGGTGCCCGGAACCTGCGCAAAGTGAAGAACCCGAAAACTTGCTTCAGGATGGCGATGGGCGTAGCGGGTAAAAGAACGCGCGATCGCCTTCGGACTGGTCATGCCGAAATCGTTGATGTAATCGGGTCCGGTCGCATTGGGAAAATAAGTATTGATTACCCGCCGGGTAAAGTCGGCGCAGTTACGGACCATGCCGTTAAAGTGGTTCTCGTTCGGCAAGGAATTGAATTGCTCGATCAGAGCCTTGTCCTGCTCGAGAGTGGTGCCCACCGTGAAGATGTACATGCTTCGCGAGAGAGTGGCGCCCACCATCTCCCGCCATTCCGCCTTGTTGCTGGTCTGGCAGGACTCGCTGGCGCAATAGTCAGCCAGATAGTTTTCGCGGTAGCGCTCTTCCAGTACGCGCTTGATTTTCTGCGAACCCACCATGGGCCGGTAATGCGAATTTTCTACGCCGTAAAGGTAAATATTGAGGGGAACGATGTTCCATTCGAAGGGCTGATCCTCTCCCAGCGTCGTGTAGTTGCTCATCACCGACCCATGTTCGCCGGGAAGGCAAAGGCGCAGTTTCACTGGCGAGGCAGGGCAAATCCGCGAAAAATATACGGCACTGTGCCCCGAGCCTGTAATCCGAGCCACACTGGTATCGAGCGACTCGTTGAGAACAACTCCCACGTCGGCCCGAGCCTTGGGGCTCGCCAGGGAGAACAGAATGACGGCCAGCAGCAGTGGAAGCAAACCCCTCCCCAGGCGTCTTTCGCGGGAACTCTGGCGAGCTTTCTCGCGAGCTGGCGTGGGCGAATTCGGCGACAAATTGAGGCAGGACAAGCCGTCTCCTGTCGATTTCTCGGGGTCCAGGCAGGCAACCCTACTTCTTAGGATTGTGCCAACCCGCTTGAGGTTGTAACGCGCAGTTTGGAGGCCAGCTCGATACCTGCGGCCGCCCCTACGAACGGGCGTGTTATCAACGGTTTAAATGAACCTTCCTTAACCATTGTCCACATCGCCGGCGTCCGGCAAAAGTAACCTTGGTTATGGACTTTGGTAACGCCTGACTTGGAGCAGGAGTGTCGCGGAATGATGGCTTGCGCCGTACGCAGGGAAGCCACAGGGGCGAACCGACAGGCCTCCGAGGCCGGGGGGATTGAGGCCCAACCTGGCTGTTAGGCGGCCAGCAGGACCACGCCTCCGGCTACCAGCAACGCGGCCGCCCAGCGCCGATGGTCAACGCGCTCGTGCAGGAAGATTTTTGCGGCCACGGCATTGGCGACAAAAGTGAGGGAAGCGGACGCGGGAGCGACCAGGCTTACGTCTGCCCACGACAAGGCGAAAAGGAGGCTGAAAAATGCCAGCGCCATCATCACGATGCCCAGAAGGAAGCTCGGACGCCGCAGAATTCGAGCCGCGACGGTCAGCAGGCCGGCACTCCGCGACAGCTCGCCCACGTCCCCGACCTTCTTCATGGCCCGGGACAGCAGAACGTCTCCAGTAGTGGAAGCCAGGACGATCGCCAGGATCGCTCCCCAGGTGTAGGCGTGCTTCATGGCTTCACCTGAATATCGGCGGGTTCGTGTTCGACCTTCCGCTGATCGCGATGAGAAGGGGGATGAGTCAACGCCGGTCCCTGGGTAACAAATCCTACTCCCGCGGAGATCAACCCGATCCCCAGCCAGCGGGTTGAGGTCACCTGTTCATGCAGGAAAAATTTGGCAATCAGCGCCAGCAAAACGTAACCCAGCGAGGTCGCGGGCAGCACATAGGTGAGATCAGCCCATGACAAGGCTGTCATGTAAGAAGCGAAAAATCCTAGCAAAAATAAAATCCCCAGAGCTACCCAGGGATTCAGGATCGCGAAGACAATGTGCGGGAGGGTGTGTAATGAGACATTGCCTACTTGTCTCATGCCGCGGGCGAGAAGAGTGTCGCCAATGGCGGCGCAGAAAGTGACTCCAGCCAGCACCAGATACTTGCGAAAAGTCACACAGTCTTTCTTTTACTTTTACGGGTTACGCTCTTCACTGCAATGGACGCTTTTAGGCTTTAGCCGACGCAGCTACGTTCGCGGAATCGCCCCGCCGGTTTTTGTCCCGGATGGACTTGTTCCTCGAGGCGCGCAGTTTGAGGAAGCTCCTGGCGTCTTTGTATAGACGCTTGCGCTCCCCGCTGTTGAATGCCGCCTTCTTCAAAATGCGATAAATCGCCCTCGGCCGGAAGTAATACTCGTCGTAAAAGCGATGGAGCGAGCCCATGATCTCGTCGGCCGGAAGGTCAGGATACTGAATCTGGGCCAACTGGTGGCCGCCTTCATCAACCATCTTGGTGTCCGCCACCATGAAGCCGTTCTTCACCGCGTAGTCATAGAGTTCGGTACCTGGATAGGCATGCGCCACGGAAACCTGAATGGTTTCGACGTCCAGTTCCTTGGCAAAGTTAATGGTGTTGTTTATGGTTTCCCGGGTTTCGCCGGGCAGGCCCAGAATAAAGTCGCCATGGACGACCAAGCCCAGCTTGTGGCAATCCTTGGTGAACTGCCGGGCGCGCTCGATGGTAGCGCCCTTTTTGATGTTCTTGAGAATCTGCTGGTCGCCGGATTCGTAGCCCACGATCAATAGCCGGCAACCGGCCTCTTTCATGGCTTTGAGAGTCTCGTAGTCAGTAGTGACGCGGGAGGTGCAGGACCACGTCAGATTCAAAGGTTTCAACTTGGCGCAAAGTTCAACCGTGCGCGCTTTCTGAATGTTGAAGGTGTCGTCATCAAAAAAGAATTCCTTCACCCACGGCCAGTATTCTTTTGCCTTGGCCATCTCTCGTGCCACATCGTCGGTGGAACGCTTACGCCAGGCATGACCGCTGGTGGTCTGCGGCCACAGGCAGAACGTGCACTGCGCCGGGCAGCCTCGGGTCGTGTAGAGCGAGACATACGGATGGAGCAGAAACGGGACCGTGTAACGGCGCGGATCGAGATCGCGCTGGTACACGTCAGTGACGTGGGGCAGGGCGTCCAGATCCTGAATCTGCGGGCGGTCTGGATTGTGGACGACGACTCCATCTTTACGGTAAGAAATTCCTAGGATCTCTTCCAGCGCCTTGCCCTGGGCGAATTCGACCACGGAATAGTCGAATTCCTTGCGGCAGATGAAGTCGATCGACGGGCAGTCTTTCAAAGTCCGGTCCGGCAGAACGGTAACGTGAGGGCCGACGAAGGCAATCTTGATGGTCGGGTTGACGTTTTTGATCGCCTGCACCAGTCCAATGTCCCCGGGGAAGCCAGGGGTGCTAGTGTAAAGCACCAGAAACTCGTAGTTTTTGGCGGCCTCGATGGTTTCCTCGGCCGAAATATGGTGCGAAGGCGCGTCGATCAGGCGTGCGCCCTCCAGCATTCCGGCGGGATACGCCAGCCAGACCGGGTACCAATAGGATTCGATTTCACGGGTGGCCGGCCAACGTGAGCCTGCTCCTCCGTCGAAATTCTCGAACGACGGCGGATTCAAGAAAAGTGTTTTTAAGGGCATAATAGTCAGTGACTTATATTAACATTTCCGCGCGATTTTTACCCGAATCCTAGGTACATTCAAGGTACATCCGGAGGACATGTGGGCGCGAGCGTCCCGCTCGTGCGGCAGCGCCCCGGAGGTTCAGTTTCAGTGTGCCCTCATCCCTCTGCGTCCCCGCGGCATCCCCGTTGCCGCCAGTACGAGCTGGAAACGCTGGCGCCCCAATTACCTGGCCGCTTCCACCCAACTTTCCAGTTGGCCGGTGGCTCTCAGCAGGGTAATGCGGGCCCGCTCGAGCTCGAAATTTGCGTCCTGTAAAGAATTGTAATGCTCATTCACCTGCTCACGCGCGTCCTGGACGTCGTGCCATCCCATGGTTCCCGCGTCTACGCGGACTTTGAGCGATTCCAGATTCGATTGCGCGACCTGGTATTCGAGATCCGCGACCTCTTTGGCTGCAGCCATCTGTTCGACCGAGCGCTGCAACCTGAGAGTTTCTTCCGAAACCTGATTTTTTGTGGTCAGGGCATCCTGCCTGGCTTTGGAGGCGGTCGCGTCGGCGCCCTCGGCACGAGCCCGTTGGGCAGTATTGAAGATGGGAAACTTTATGACGACCCCGATGGTGGCATTGTGCCGCTGAAAGCTGCCGGGCTGAAAGAAGTCCTGATAATTGTTGTATGAAGCCAACAGGCCGTATTGCGCGGCGAAATCCAGCGAGGGTAAGAGCGCCCGGTGTTCGCCACGAGCCCGCAGGCTCTCAGCCGTGGCCCGAATTTCCGCCGCGTGGATCGCCGGATTTGCCTGCACCGCCGTGGCCACCAGATTGTCCTCCTGATTCACTTCGGGCAAAGGCGGCATGGAGTCCGCATCGGTTTCGATCGAGGCAGCGGGAAGCCCGGTCAGGTGCGCCAAGCGGTCGCGGATCACGTCAATGGCGCCCTGCGCCTCGGCCAGCCGCAGGCGCAGGCGCGCCGTGCTCAGATGGGCTTTGTTCTGCATGGTGGGACTGTCCACTCCCTCTTTGATCCGTTCGCCCACCTGTTGCTCTGTCTGCAGCGCGGCGGCATGCTCCTCGCGAAGGTGTCCCAGCAGGGCCTCCCATTTGCTCAGCTCCGCGTAACTCAGCACGGTATCCTGGATCACCTGGTTGCGCTGGTCTTTCGTCTGCAGGGCGGCCGCGTCTGAATCGGTCTTCGCCGCTCGCACGAACTCCCGCAAGGCTGGGTTAAAAATGGCAGATTGAGTGTTGAAGTTAACGATTGAGGGCGCCGAGCCCTCGAGGCTCAGAGGGTATCCCCAGGACTTTCCCAGGCCGGAGCCCACGGTGAACTGGGGAATATATTGGCTGCGCATCTCGCGGTACGAGGCAAAGACCCTTTGCAGATCGGCGCTGGAGGCGGCCGCCGTGCTGCTGTGCGCGAGCGCCAGCTCGACCGCACGCTTTAACGGCAAAGGCTCGGCGGACAACGAAGCAGGAAGAGCGCAAATAATCAAGAGGGTGAAAATACGCAGCACGCAGCGAGGAGCAGAGTTCATCTCTTCACCTTCACAAGAAATTTCAACCAACAGAAAATGGGATCGTAAATGACGGCGGCTGCCACCGTTTAACGGTTGAGCCGGTCCAGGGCTTCCTGGGCGCGCGAGAAATTTCTGGCCAGGGAAAGGGCGGCGCGATATTCCTGTGCTGCTCCCTGCTTATCGCCCTGCTTTTCGAGGGCGGTTCCCAGTAGATAGTGGGCTTTGAATGCGGGAGCTTCTTCGACCTTCGAACTGAGAGCCAGATACCGGCGCAGATATTGGACGGCGGCGGGAAAATTCCTCCCGCTTCGCAGCAATACCTCTCCCGACTCCATGATGATTTCCGGCCGGTCGAGCTGCGCCGAGACGGCGTGGTTGATTGCATCCTCCATCTCGCTCCAGCGCTGCTGGTGACGGAAAAACAATGCGAGATTGAACCAGGTGAGAGCGCTGCCGTGACTGGCTTCGATGGCGGAGCGGTACTCCCTTTCGGCCGCTGCCGGGTCTTTTTTCTTCTCCGCGAGGCGGCCCTTGAGATAGTCCGCTTTTGCGGGATCGAGAGCGGCCAGCGCCTCGATCTGAACCTCCGCCTTGTCGCGTCCGCCACCGACGATTCCGGGAGCTTCGAGGTAGAACTCGCCCAGGTCGCTGCGGGCGTCCACGTTGCTCGGATCGAGCCTAACGGCGGCCTCAAACTCGGTGCGCACTTTTCCCGCCAGGGAAGCGGCGCTCATGAAATTCGCGCTATCCGCCTTCTCGCCGTAAACCCGTCCCAGCCACATGTGGTAGCGGCTATTGCCGGAATCGAGTGCCACCGCTTTTTCGCAAGCTGCAATTCCAGGGTCCCAGTCGCCCATGGAAAAGTGGGCCCGGCACAGCAGGTTGTACGCTTCAGCATTATTGGGCGACGAACTGATCTTTGACTGCAAATGGGTAATCGCGTCATCCACTCGTCCGTCGGCCAAAAGAGCGGGTGCGGAATCGTCCGCCAGCGCGAGAGTTCCGGCGCCGAGCACAGCGAAAACGAAAATGATGGCGCGGAATTTAGAAGTCATAACGTTTTTTCATGGCGAGTTTCATGAAGTCTAGTGAACCACCTTGACCGCCACGCCTTCGCGCAATGGTTTGGAGTTGGTGGCAGCCAGCGCGAGCAGCGCCTTTTCCGAGATTCCGCCGACCACTTCCACCTGCGTCAGGTTCGAGATTGAAGTCTGAATGTCCCGGCGCTGCAGTTCGCCATTCACAATTTCAAAGACAAATGTTTTTCCGTCATCCAGGCGAACCGCTTCACGAGGCACGGTCAAAGCGTTGTGATCTTCCGCCGTAACGATGGTGACACCCACATTGATATTCGGCAGCAGCTTGAAATCCGCGTTATCGACGATGCAGGTGGTCTCCCCGACATTCCGTGTTCCCAGCAGCTTTACCGTGGAAGGAATGCTGTTGACTGAGCCCTGCCAGGTTCGTCCGGGGATCGCGTCCCAGGTGAGATCGATTTTTTGTCCGCGGGTTAATCGCCCTACGTCGGGCTCGTCCACGTAAGCACGCACCAGAACTTTCGAGAGATCGGCTTCCTGCAACACCAGGTCGCCGGGGTTTACATACGATCCTTGATGGACCGGAAGGGAATAGACGATGCCGTCGAAGGGCGCGCGAATATTCAGTTGACTTAGAATGTTTTCGGCAGCTGCATAGGCGCTCTGCGCTTCAGCCTTTTGGGCCTCGACCCTGGCGATCTCGGGCTGCGAGTATCGTTCCTTCTGTTTTTGTTGCGCCAGTTGTAGGTCGGCTTCGGACGCGGCCAGTTGGTCTTCCGCCTGCTTCACCTCGCCGGGCGAGGCCGCTCCCTGCTGCTGCAGGCGCTTCAAAGCTTCAAGGTTGCGTTGGGCGGTATCGCGCTGGCTGCGCGCCTTTACCAGCTGAGTCGCCAGGGTCAAAACTTCCTCGCGATTGCCTCCGCTCTGTTGCGCGCTGACATCCGCTTGCGACCCGCGAACCTGCGCCAGGGCTTTAGCTGCCTGGCTGCTGGCGGCGGCATCGTCGAGCTGCACCAGAGGCTGTCCCTTCTTCACGCGATCGCCTTCTTTAACCAGCAACTTTTTTACGGTTGTGCCAACCGGGGCGTGAGCCTCGAAACTCTGCATCGGTTCCACTTTGCCATTGGTCGAAATCACGCTGCTGATGGTGCTGCGTTGCACGGTTGCGGCGCGCACGGGAACGGCATCGTCGCGTGACATGAAAGAAGCCAGCAGCAAAACAGCAACAGCGATCCCCGCGGCCCAAACGATCCAGCGATGCCGGCTGAAAAACCCGTCGTTGTTTGCCGTGAGTGCCATCCTGCGTTCAATAATGTATCACCGCGCGCCTGAGCCCAGCCTTAACACTTAAAGGTTTAGATGCACGATCTACGCCGAGGACGCAGTCGAGCAGAGCCGCCGCCACCAGCGAAGCCGGGTAGAATACTGATCATGCCTAAACCGCGTTATACGGAGGCCCACGCCGCAGCGGGGCTCGACCACCGCTTTCCCGCGATTGAAACCTGGCCCAACCAGTTTCCCGACTACGAGATTGTTGTGGACGACCCGGAGTTCACTTCCGTCTGTCCCAAGACCGGCCTCCCCGATTTCGGCACCATCACCATTCGCTATATGCCGGACAAGCATTGCCTGGAGCTGAAATCGCTGAAGGAATATTTGCAGTCCTATCGCAATCTGGGAATCTTCCAGGAAAACATCGTGAATCGCGTATTGGAAGATGTGGTGCGTTGGGCGAAGCCGGCGTGGGCCGAAGTGAAGGGCGATTTCCGGCCGCGGGGCGGGATCTCGACGGTGGTGGTGGCAAGATGGCCGCGGCCGAAGGGGAAGAAGCATAGGTAACTCTCATCCTGAGCGGAGTCGAAGGACCCCTATGAGCTCATCGCGGCCGAATTTTTGAGCCTGCCAAGAAATACCTGGAAGTGTGAAACGTTCGGGGTAACGGTAGCGGTCCTTCGACTGCGGCGACGCTTCGCGTTGCGAAGCACTGCCTCCGCTCAGGATGACAGCATGCCTGTCGAATCGCGTGCGTGTTATATTCCTTCCCCAAGTGGCTCAACGCAAACTTTATCCCTGGACGGCGCTCGTCATCCTCACGACGCTGAATTTCCTCAACTACATCGATCGCTCCGTCCTGTTTGCCGTGCAGCCCCTGGTACAGAGTGAGTTCAACCTTACGAATGCCCAGGTGGGATATCTCACCAGTGCATTTCTGCTTTTCTACATGGTGGCTGCGCCGTTTGTCGGCCCTTTGGCTGACCGCTATTCGCGCAAGCTGATCATCATTCTGGGAGCGGTTTTCTGGAGCGGATTAACGCTCATGACCGCCGTCACCCATACCTTCGGCGAGTTGCTGCTGCGGCACACGCTGGTCGGAGTGGGGGAGGCGACGTTTGTAACCATAGCACCCACGTTCGTTGCCGATCTTTTTCCGGAGAGCAAACGTGGGCGCATTTTTGGGATTTTCTATTTGGCCATCCCTTGCGGGACGGCAGCCGGCTATCTGCTGGGAGGCTGGCTGGGGCCTCTGCACGGATGGCGTTTTCCGTTTTATATTGCGGCCTTCCCTGGATTCCTGCTGGCGCTGGCCGTCTGGTTTCTTCCAGAACCGCCGCGAGGACAGTTCGATACCCAGCAGGAAACCGCAGAGCGAGGAACGCTGCGCGGGCTGGCACGCAACCCTGCGTTCTGGGCAGTGACGCTGGGCATGGCGGCGGGAACTTTTTCCCTCGGAGGAATACAGGTGTGGATGCCGACCTTCCTTTCGCGCGCCCGGGGCTACAGTTTGCAATCGGCGAATCTCATCTTTGGCAAGATCGTTGTGGTCGATGGAATATTGGCGTCTTTGATTGGAGGCTGGCTGGGCGACCGGCTGCTGCCGCGCATAAAGGGCTCGTACTACTTCGTCTCCGCAGTCAGCATGGGCCTCGGAGTACCGGTGATGGTCATTGCGCTGTTCCATAAAGGCCCCTGGATGGTGCCGGCCATCGCGGTCGCGGCTTTTCTCCTTTTGTTGAACACTTCGCCGCTCAATACGGCGCTGGTGAATTCGGTCGATTCCAGTATTCGCGCGACCGCTATCGCGGTCAATATTTTTCTGTTTCATCTACTCGGGGACGTTCCTTCGCCCACTCTCATGGGATTAGTCGCCGATCGGCATTCACTTCAGGCCGCATTCATTCTGCCCGTAATTGCCATGGGAGTGTCGTCTGTCATACTGTTTTACGGCATGCGCTTTGCTCCCACGCTTCGAATTCGAAATGATTCCGGCGCCGCCAGGGCCCCGGCAGGATGAATTATTTCCACTGGATAGCCGGTTGCGTTCTGGGTGCAGCCTGGCTCTGGCGTCTCATCGATGCGGCCGTGGGCGTTCCGAAGATCGCTGATATCTCCCTCTCGAAATGGGATAGCAGGCCTCCAGGTAATCCCAGTCTGAGCATTATTGTTCCTGCCTGCAACGAAGCTGCGGACATCGAGGCCACACTGACCCGGTTGCTTCTGCTTGATTACGAAAATTATGAAGTGATCGCGGTGGACGACCGCTCCAGCGACGGCACTGGAGAGATCATCGAGAGAATCGCCGCGGCCGCGCCGCCCAACCGGCTGAGAGTGATTCGGATCGCGGAACTTCCCGCAGGATGGATGGGAAAGCCGCACGCCATGTGGAGCGGCAGTAATCTGGCCAGCGGGGAGTGGCTGCTCTTCACTGACGCCGATGTTTTGTTCAGAGCGGACGCGGCGCGCCGGGCGTTGGCGTACGCTGAATCTGAACAAGCCGACCATGTCGTCCTCTTCCCGCGCATGATTATGCAGCACCCGGGCGAAAAGATGATGATTGCCTTCTTCCAGACATTGTTCGTCTTCGGTCATCGTCCATGGAAAGTCGCCGATCCAAAAACTAAAGACCACATCGGCGTAGGCGCTTTCAATCTGATTCGCCGCAGCGTGTATGACGCTCTGGGAACTTATCAGGCGCTGAGCTTCGACGTGCTCGACGATATGAAGCTGGGCAAGGTGGTCAAGAATGCGGGATATGCCCAGCGCAACGTCTTTGGCGAAGATCTGGTTTCCATCCGGTGGGCCAAGGGCGCGATGGGCGTAGTCGATAACCTGACGAAGAATTTTTTCGCCATCATGTCGTTCCAATGGCCGCGCGCGCTGGGCTCGTGCTTCGCACTCGCGTTTCTGAACTTCATGCCCTTCGCCGGTATCCTGCTGGCTCATGGCTGGGCGCGCCTGGGATACGCCGTCGCCCTGTTCTCGATGTTTTCGATTTACGTGGGCATGTCGCGCAAGTCAGATATTCCGCCTTACTACTTCGTGCTGCATCCCCTCAGTACGGCTCTGTTCGTTTACACCATGCTGCGGTCAACATTCCTAACTTTGAGCCGTGGCGGGGTCTTGTGGCGGGGGACGTTTTATCCGTTAGAGCAGTTGAGGAATGGAATGGTGTGAGACACGTCACGTTTCAGTCCCAGGTAGCGCCGGCGTCCCGCCCTCCGCTGTCACGATTTTAGTTGCGCTGGGAAATTGGAGGGCTTGCCCGCCCATCGGGCCGGCGGGACGCCGGCGCTACTCCGGATCTTCTGGGGCCTGAGTCGTGATATCGGCTGGTTGACGTTTGGACGTTTTTCGCTTCGCTTTGGGATGGCTGAAAGTTCCGGCGCTGTAGCGTCCCTTCTTTTCCACGTCGTAATTCTTCGGCAGCGGTGGGATTCGGGTGCCCGGCCCGCCCAGTTGGCGCTCCTCTTCGAGGATAATCTCGGCGCGTCCGTCGTATTCCTTGATTTGTCCGTGGATCTCAACCATCCTGCCCTGCAATTGCCGCACGTCGCCTACGCTCTTCAAGTCGTGGGGAAAGATGACAACCGTGAACGGGCAGAGACGGAAGTCATCACAGAAATCCAGAAAGTGAACTCCACGCTCGCCCTGCTTGACCCTGATAACGGTTCCTGTGATGCACTTCACTTCGCCAACATGTTTAGCGGCGTCGGAAAAAGGAAGGCACTCAGGCCAGGCGGAGCGGCTCGACAGCAGAGCCAGCAGCAGGATCGAGAAATAATCGATGAGGGACAAGGCAGCTTAGCCCACGCTCCGGCAGGAGTGCCGTACCGGAAGTGAATTGTAGGTTGGAGGGCGATCGCGCAGACCGGTATCGGGAAAATAAATGCGCAGATTTCCCAAAACGGAATTGGCTGAGGGCCGGAAAATCCCGGCCCTCGCCAGAGATGAATTGAAGGAAGTCTAGGTGAACGACTTGACAGCCCCGGCTTCGTCGTCTTTCACGTCGAAAACGGTGTACAGCTTGGTGATCTGTAGCAGGTCGTGGACCTTTTTGGTCAGGTTGAGCAGCTTGAGTTCGCCACCCTGGTTGCGCACGGTGGTGAAGGCGCTGACCAGCTCGCCGATGCCCGAGCTGTCGATGTAGTTCACATCCCCGAGGTTGAGCAGGATTTTCTTCTGCCCTTTGGAAAGCAGCTCGCGCACGACATCTTTCAATATCACGCTGCCTTCGCCGAGAGTGATTCGGCCGCTGCAATCCACGATGGTGACGCCGTCAACCTGGCGTGTACTGGTCTTCATGCTCACTGGGAAGCCTCCTTGACGCCCTCGGATGGACCGTGGACGTGTTTCACTAGTTTGATTTCGGTGCCCGTCTGGGAGGGGCTGATCACCACCTCGTCCATGAACGAGCGTATAAGAAAAATGCCCCGCCCTGATGTCTTCAAAAGATTTTCGGGCGCCAGGGGATCGGGAATTTTATCCGGATCCAGCCCTTTACCCTCGTCCTTGATCGTAATCACCAGGTTGCCCCCGGTCTGCTCAAAAGCCAGGCTAACCTTCTTGCCCGGATCATAAGCATTGCCATGAAGGACGGCATTGACCGCAGCCTCTCTCACAGCCATGGCTATTCTCATGACCTCGTCGTCGTCGAAGCCGGCTTCGGAAGCAATCCGGCTGGCGGCCTGCTCGGCGCTGTCGACTGTCTCCAGCGTCGAATCCAATGTGTAGGAGACCCGCTGTTCGGTCATGACGAAGATTTTATGTCTGCCACTTGAGGACCCGGAGTATCCGCTGCCCCGTATTCCTGCCGGGCCATTGGTTAGCCAAGCCTGGAAACGGCGGTTGCAGCGAATGCGGTAGTTTGCCCTTACGCCCCGGAAATGTCAACGCGGAGCCTGATTTCCGTACTCTTGGCGAAGAATTCAAGAGTGAGGATAGGCTGTCCCTATTGGTTCAGCGAAACTCCGTGTAATCCGCTAAATGAGCTTACTCTGAATCACTGAACCGTCAGCGTCACCCGTGCGGAGTGTTGAGTTGAACCCGCCGAACCCGTAACCGTTACGGTGTACTGGCCTGTGGGAGTTCCGGAACTGGTGCCCGACCCGGTCGTGCTGAAGGTGGCGCCGCCTCCGCCGCAGGCCGACTCCAAGAGTGATCCTGCCAGCACGACGCTCCACACCAGGAGGCCACGGGTTCTTCTCTTGTTCCAGGGCGTGCGGAAGCCGATGATCGCCAGAGCACCGCCGAATACCGGCATCCAGACCGCATAGAGCAGCCTGGAGTTTCCAGCTGGTGCCGCCAGAGCCACCCTTGGAGCCGAGGTCACGATCATCAGGGTGGCGGGGGTGCCCGGACTCACCGAGCTTGGACTCATTGAGCATTTCGGGGCCAGAGAGGGTGACGGCTGAACTGAGCAACTCAACGAGACCATGCCTGTGAACCCATTGCCTGCCGTGGTGGTGACCGTGGACGCGGCCGATTGTCCTGCGGTCACTGCAGCCGGGGTCAATGGGGACAGAGCGATCGCAAAATCCGATGTGGTATTCAGCAGAACGCTGACGACATTTTGGGAACTGAGAGCGACCGCGAAATCGGGTAACCCGTCACCGTTCAAATCGCCAATGGCCGCGACGATCGCTCCGGAAGAGCTGAAAACCGTTTGCGGCGGCTGGAAGGTGCCGTTGCCCTGCCCCAGAAAGATATGAAGCACTCCAGCGTCCAAGCCCACCAGGTCAGCCGAACCGTCCTGGTTGATGTCGCTCACCCCCAGCCAGGAAGTGAAGGCTCCGCCGGTTCCGGATTGAGGCGATTGGAAGGTCCCATCGCCGTTGCCGAGAGCGATAGCCTCCGTGGGAACACCAAAAACGTCGTTAGGCTTGAGCACGAAGGCCAGGTCCAGCTTTCCATCGCCGTTGAAGTCCGCAGCCGCGCCGGAAGTAGCGGCCCCTCCTAGGCTGGTTTCAACCGCTGGCTGAAAGCTGCCATCCCCTTTGCCCAGGAGCACGCTGGCCTTGCCGTCCAGGCCATCGGTATCAACGTTGATATGGGTCGTCAGTGCTAAATCTGGTTTGCCATCGCCGTTGAAATCACCCACCGTAATCGAGGCCACGTCGCCCGTGACGTCGTAGTTGACCGCCGACTGGAATGTTCCATTGCCGTTGCCCAAGAACACAGTCACGGGTCCATCGATGTTCGAAATCGCCAAATCCGGCCTGCCGTCGCCGTTGAAATCGCCCGCTGCAATTCCCGTAGGGTAATCAATGCCGGCAAGCGTGGTCGCAGATGGGAAGGTGCCATCCCCGTTACCCAGAAGCAGACTTATACCTCCGGGATGGGCAGTTGACGGGTCGCCATGAAACGCGACGGCAAGATCCAGTTTGTGGTCGAGATTCAAGTCCACGACTGCGATTGAGACCGGGTCCTGTCCAACGCTGTAGTTCACGGCTGCCTGGAAACTTCCGTCAGCATTGCCGAGCAAGATGCTAATGGTGTTGCTGCCGGAATTCGCTACGGCCAAGTCCGGCCTGCCGTCCTGATTGAAGTCGCCAATAGCCACCGCCCCGGGCATCGCCCCGACGGGGTAATTCGTTGCACTTCCGAATGTAGTCGCTGCACCGGCATTCGGAAGAGCGATAAGAGCGAGCGAAAATAGACACGCAGGAGCAAGAGTGAAATCGAAGTTTAGGAACCTCATCCTGGACCCATCTTTCCGTCAGAGCTACCAGTCGCTGTTGGCGCGCTGACCCGGGATACCCGGCCGTTGCGAGAGAAGCGGTCATGGTTCGTTCGGAAAAAATTGTTCCTACTAACGGGCCCGTACAACTAAGGTGCTAAGAGAGATTGGCCGATAACACGGTACCCGGGGCTTAACGGGGGGAGCTGATTCTGCTCCCGCATCGGGTTGGAGTCAAGAACAGACTTGTTTGTTGAAGCTTGTTATTGGCCAGGAAATAGGCTCGCGGATGGGTGAGGATGGCATTGGCTGGGAACCGATCTCACGGTTTTTGCGTGAACATCTCCCCTCCATCGGATGGCAGGCCCAAAGGTACAAGAGTGATGCCAAGACTTAAAGCTCCTGTGGATTCTTGTTCGCCAGTTGAGTATTCTCGGAAGCATGTTGAGTTTTGCGCTTACCGAACTGCTGGGCACGCCGGTATTCGACACCGGCGGAAGCCGCTGCGGACGGGTGCGCGAGGTAGCCCTCGTTCCTCAAGAGGACCGGGCTCGGGTGGCGTTGCTGATCGTCCGGACGGAGGGTGGAGACCGCCTGCTGCCCTTTGTCTCCGTGACCTCGATCAACGGCGGCGTTCGCACCGACATGCCCACGGCCAACTGGGCTCAGAGCGATGGTGCGGAAGGAATGCTCCTGCTGGGGCGCGACCTGCTGGATCAGCAGGTCATCGACGTATTTGGGCGCAAAGTCGTCCGGGTAAATGATCTGGATCTTCTGCAGGAATCCGTTGCCAATCACATTGTGCTGAGAGTGGGATCGGTTGACGTGGGGCCGCGCGGTGCCGTCCGCCGGTTGCTGCAGGGGTTGGTGCCTTTGCAGGCATTGCGCGCGCTGCTGCGGCAGATTCCGCCGCGAACCATTCCCTGGGACTTCGTTGACCTTATCGAAACCGACCCGGCGCGGCGGGTAAAACTCAGGATATCTCACGAGCGCCTGGCCAAACTGCATCCCGCCGACATCGCCGATATTGTCGAAGATCTGGCCCCGGACGAACGTGAGGCCGTCTTTGAAACTCTCACCGGACAAGTTGCCGCCGGAGCCCTGGAAGAAGTCGAGCCCAGGGTCCAGAAGGCCATCCTCGAATCTCTCGATTCCGAGCGAGCCGCCGAGATCGTCGAGGAGATGGAACCGGACGCCGCGGCCGATCTGCTCGCCGATCTGCCCGAAGAGCGTACTTCCGAAATTCTGCTCGGAATGCAGCCCCAGGAACGCAAAGAGATGGTCGAACTCCTGGAGTTCAAGGAGAACACCGCCGCCGGACGAATGAACACTGAGTACCTGGCGGTGAATGTGAGTGCCACGGTGCACGATGCCATCGAAGCTCTGCGTAATTTTGAAGGCGGAGTGGAAACCGTAAGTACCATTTACCTGGTGGACTCGCATGGCACTCTCGCGGGCGCGGTTCCGTTGGCCAAGATTGTGCTCGCCACTCCGGCCACACCCATGCTTTCGCTGACTCTCGAACCCCTGATCTCGACCCACGCCGGAGCCAATGAAAAAGGGGTCGCGGAACTGTTCGATAAGTACAACCTTTCGACCCTGCCGGTGGTGGACGACAACAAAAAGCTGACCGGTGTCATCACCTCTGACGACATCATCAGCTTGCTGCGCGCCAATCTGTAAAGAGCCGTCCTCGGTCGTTGGCCCAACTCTCGATGCGATGGGATTTGGCCAACGACCAAAGGCCAACGACCAACGACCAGACCACGGTGTCTCCGATTCCACCTATCCAGATTTCCCCTATCCATTTATGCTGGTCGGTCGCTTGAATGAATCGCAGTGCTCCGCATGACTTTCTGGAAACGCTGGAAAATCCGGATGGTGATCTTCTTCGCCGTCGTTGGCCCCGGTTTCATTACCGCCAACGTGGACAACGATGCGGGTGGCATCTGGACGTATTCCGCGGCGGGAGCGCAGTTTGGCCACATGTTGCTGTGGACCATGATCCCCATAACGGTCGCCCTGATCGTAGTGCAGGAGATCGCGGCCCGCATGGGCGCCGTGACTGGCAAGGGCCTCAGCGATCTGATCCGGGAGGAGTTCGGGTTCCGCATCACTTTCTTCATGATGATCGGGTTGATCATCGTCAATTTCGGCAACGTGGTCACGGAATTTGCAGGTATCGCGGGGAGCCTGGAGTTGTTCGGGCTTAACAAGTACTATACCGTCCCCGTGTGCGCCGTGATCGTCTGGCTCATCGTGGTGAAAGGTCAGTACAAGACGGTGGAGAAAGTATTTCTTGCCGCATCATTTTTTTATCTCACCTATATCGTGGCCGGAGTCCTTGCCAAACCGGCCTGGCTGGACGCCCTGGTGGCCACCGTCGTGCCGCCGCGCAAAGAAATGTTCCTTCGCCAGGACTACCTGTACATGGTGATTGGCGTGGTGGGCACCACGATCGCGCCCTGGATGCAGTTCTACCTGCAGGCTTCCATCGTGGAGAAAGGCGTTACCCGCCGCCAATATAAAGCCTCGCGCCTCGATGTGGTCGCCGGTTGTGTTTTCACCGACATCGTGGCCTGGTTCATTATCGTGGCCTGCGCGGCCACACTTTATGTACACGGCTACCACAACATCAGCGACGCCAAGGACGCCGCACAGGCCCTTCATCCCCTGGCGGGAGACTATGCCTACATCCTGTTTGCCATGGGATTATTTAACGCCTCGCTCTTCGCGGCGTCGATTTTGCCGCTGTCCACGGCCTATGCTGTCTGCGAAGGTTTGGGATTCGAGTCAGGGGTAGGGAAGCGCTTCAACGAAGCTCCGGTGTTTTACTGGCTGTACACAATTCTGATCGTGGCTGGAGCCGGTGTCATTCTTCTGCCCAATATTCCGCTGGTGAAAATTTCCATTCTGTCGCAGGTCGTGAACGGCGTCGTACTTCCGTTTGTGCTCGTCTTTATGCTGCTGCTGGTAAATAAAAAGGAATTGATGGGAGAGTACACAATTTCGCGTATCTATAACGTGGTGGCGTGGACGACCACGGTGGTCATGGTCGCGTTGACCCTCGCCTGGTTCTGGACGCTGCGAGGCCCTTCCGGCTAGGCTTTTGCTTTTGAGGCGATTTTCCCTGCAGCTAAATCTTTTACCAGCTCCAGGTCCGCTTCGAGGAAGTCGAAGGACGGGAGTTCGGAAGGCTTTGCCCAGCGCATGTCTTTAAAAATCCTGTTTTCGAGCTCGCCATTGAAGTTGCGCACGGCGTAGAAGCGCAACTCCACCGCCGATCCATTTTTGTATTCGTGCCGTATGCGTGTCACCTCTTCGTCAATGGTGGCATCGATGCCGAGTTCTTCATTCAATTCCCGGCGCAGGGCATCGCGCGGCTGCTCGCCTTCTTCGATCTTGCCGC
Source organism: Terriglobia bacterium (assembly GCA_963814725.1). Classification (GTDB taxonomy): domain Bacteria; phylum Acidobacteriota; class Terriglobia; order Terriglobales; family Acidobacteriaceae; genus JAIQFF01. Next base: position 509,014 of record CAWFDY010000003.1, on the reverse strand, counting down.
CGGGGAACTCCCATTTCAGTGGCATGGTCTGGTGACGCGTGCGCTGGCAAACCAGTATCTCGTCATTCTGCAAGATGAGTGCGGCTACGACCTGTTTCATGATCCTGCGACCCACTTCTTTTCGAGGGTTCATCCGGCGAGCTTTTCCAGCTGTTTGCCTACCAGGGAGGAGCAATACTCGACCAGGGCGCGGTCATCATCGCCGAAGGCGGCTGGGAAGTGGCTGTCCACGTCGAGTTCGCCCACAACCCGGCCACGGACGAAGACGGGCACCACGATCTCAGATTTGGTTTCAGTCGAGCATGCCAGATAACGATTGTCCAGGTTGACGTCATCCACAACGATGGTCTTGCCGGTAGAGGCGGCGGCGCCGCAGATGCCTTGATTCACCGGGATGCGGGTGTGCGGGGTCATCGCTCCCTGAAAGGCTCCCAGAGCTAGCATGCACGGCTGCCCGTCGGAGGCCTTTTCCTCGAGCATGTAAAAACCAACCCAGTTGTATTTCAGCATCCGGTCATGCAGCAGCTTTACTGTCTCCCACATGAAATCTTCCACTGAACCAGCGGCTTGATTTATGCGGTCGATTTCCTTTTTGACGTCTGCGAATGTCGAACCAGGAGGCATAGATTGGCCCGCATCACTCAGACCGAGGCGCGTACGCCCGAACTCGCGTTTCGGTAATACATCTTAGCCCTTCCGGTTGTGGAAAAGAACCGGGATGAATCGCCGCCGCCAACGCTCGCAAGCCCCGCACAAGTGTCGGGGCCGGCGTGTTCAGGAGTTTGTCGCGGATACAGTACACTCGGCCGTCGCGTACTGCACGCAGTTGTTCCCATCCGCGCTCGCGGACAATCTTCTCCAGCGGCACGCGGTCACCCGCTCCGCACCACGCGGCGATAATGACCTGGGGGTCGTGCTCCGCGATGGATTCCGGCGACAGCTGTCTCCCGGGTTCGCCTGTGAACTCGCCGCCTGCAGCCGCGACCAGCTCCGCTACCCATGGTTGTGACGCAATCACGGGCTTGCCCCACTCTTCGCAGAAAACCCGCACTCGTCCTTGCCCTTGCCCTTGTACCTGCACCCGGACGGCCTCGATCTCCAGTTGCATGCTTTCGATCGCAGCATGGCCGCGCGCCGGCTCGCCCACCATTCCGGCGATGGTCGCAATGTCGGTATAGATATCCGCCAGCCTCCTCGGCGCCAGACCGAGAAAGCGGATGCCTGCTTTCAGTATTTCCACCACTGCTTTTTCCTGGTAGGGGACGGCAGCGATCACAAGGTCAGGGCGGGCGTCGAGAATCTGCTGGCTCTGTGCTGTCCACGAATCAGCAATGATCATGCGTTCGCCGGATATGACTTCGGCACACACGTCGGCGCAATACTGTGTGCAGGCGACAATCCGGTCCAGTTTGCCGATTGCGTCCAGAATCACCGTGGCGCTCGGCTGCAGGCAAACGATCCGTCTCGCGGTAAAGTCCGAAGGCATTGCATCCATCGTACGCAATCCCCGATTTTCCGGCGGGATAATTGTGTAGCCATTACAATCTCGGCGAGGACTGCAGCTCATCATGTTCATTCACATGTTTGCGTTCCGCTGGAAGCCGGGCGTCACCGACGAGCAGAAACAGGACGTCATCACCGAAATTCGCAAGTTGCAAGGCCAGATTCCGGGGCTGCTGGAAACCTCGGTGGGGGTGAATGTTTCGCCTCGCGGACAGGGTTACGAGCTGGGAGGGGTGATGAAGTTTTCCGACCGGGCCGCTCTCGATGCCTACGGCCCGCATCCCGCGCATCAGAAATTGCTGACCTGGCTGATTCCAATGATTGAGCCACTCGAAGTAGATTTCGACGACAGCCTTTGAGTGTCCCTTTCAGACAGTTGATTTGTCACCCGCACTCACAGTCCTGCAGGCAGGTAAACCGGCCACTTGCGTTCAGTCGCCACCGCCCGTAGTTGCGGCGTGGGATTGATGGCAAAGGGATGGCGAGCGATCTCGAGCATCTCGGCATCCCAGATCGAGTTTCCGAACACGGCGTCCGGAGTGCGCGCAATGACTTCGCGGATCGCCAGCGGTTTGCCTTTGCCGCTGGGCACGCGGATTACTTTGTCGGTGACCCTGCCCTCGTTGACTGCAACAGCGGCCGCCAGTATCCGCCCGGGCGGTATTCCGAAGTGTTTCATACCCGCCTGAATCACCCATTCGCCTGTGGAAGAGACGGCCCAAACCTCGCAGCCGGCAGACTGCAGATGGAGCACCAGCTTCTGCATTTCCGGGAAAAATCCTTGCACCATTGTGGCTTCGAAAAATTCCTCGGCAGCTTTTTTGACGTCCGCCACCGCCAGCCCTCGGTTGATGGTCACCATGTCGGCGCACATGTCATCCTCGCTGACCTTCTCGGCCAGATAGTCGGTGTATCGGGACCGGGCCCAGACGACAACATCGTCGGCAACCAGGCCGCGGCTGAGCTCCCAATCGAAGAAGCCGAATCCGGCATCGCCCGACCAGAGGGTGCCATCACAGTCGAAGACCGCGAGGCTGGGCTTCAGCTGTAAAACTGTTTCGATGAAGGCATCGGCCTGCAGGAAAGAACGGTTGGGTTTTTCTGGTGTCATGCGTATGAAGAAGTCATCCCACGTGAGAATTTAACAGTGCGGCGTAATCCTCCGGCGTGTTCACATTCAACGCAACATTCGGATCGTCCACGGGGACGTATCGCAGATGCCGCTCATTTTGATGTTCGACATCCTTCGCAGTCAGCGCCGCGGCGGCTTTGAGAAAAGACTCAATCATTTCGCGGCCTGCGAGCAAAGGATGTCCGTGACGCCCGTTGAATTCCGGAACCACGGCCCATACTTCGGAAGGCGCCGCTTCAAATGCATCCCGCAATTGGGCCAGCACAGCCGCCCTTGCCGGCGGACGATCGACCAGCGTGATCATGGCCGCATCCCGTCCCAGGTTCAGGACTTCCTGTAAGCCAACCCTCAGGGAACTGAACTCGCCCTTATCGGGCGCAGGATTTCGCACCAGCGATCCGCCCGTCGCGTAGATCACGGGAGCCAGTTCCCGTTCGTTTTTCCCGACTACGACTACCACCTGGTCGGTCGCCGACCTCAATGACCGAATCGCAGCCGTCAGAATTGTGTCGGCGGAGAACGGCAGCCGGTTCGCCACCGGCGGCCAGGGCAGCAGCGCTTTATCGGCCCCCATGCGAGACGACTCACCCGCTGCCAATATGACTCCGCACCAACTGGGCGCCCGGCTCATATTGGGAAGATAACAAACTTTGGAGACTTGGGCTGTGGATGCCGCGAGGCCGCACTTCAATCCGGCAGCGTCAAAGATGAGAAGTCCGGATTTCGATTGTGATAATTTGGCTTCGCCCGTCGGAGGATCGATGAAAGCCGCCCGTATTCACGAATTCGGTGGTCCCGAAGTTTTGCGCTACGAAGGCGTCCCTGATCCGAAGCTGCGCCAGGATCAGGTTCTGGTTCGCGTCCGGGCTTGCGCACTCAACCACATCGATCTGTGGATTCGCAGAGGCCTGCCGGGAATCACTCTGCCGCATATTCTCGGATCAGACATCGCCGGCGAAATCGTTGAAATCGGAGAATACGTTAACGGTTTCACGCCGGGGCAAAGAGTCTTGCTGGCGCCGATGTATTTCTGCAACCACTGCGCCAAATGCGTTGCAGGATTGCAGAACCAGTGCCCGGAGTTTACCGTCCTGGGCAACCGCGTGGATGGCGGAAATTGTGAGCTGATCGCGGTTCCGGCGGTGAATGTGATTCCAATTCCCGATGCGCCCGGTTTCACCCAGCTCGACTTCTATCAGGCCGCGAGCGTGCCCCTGGTCTTCACCACCGCATGGCACATGCTGGTCGGACGCGGCGGCATTCGTCCCGGAGAGACGGTGCTGGTGCTGGGCGGCAGCTCCGGCGTCGGCATCGCAGCCATCCAGATTGCCAAACTCTTTCACGCCCGCGTGATTGCCACGGCCGGAGATGAGACGAAACTGGAAAAGGCCCGGGCGCTGGGCGCCGACCACGGCATCAATCACTACCAGCAGAAGATTTCCGAAGAAGTACGCAAGCTGACCGACAAGCAAGGCGTGGACATCGTCATCGAACACGTGGGCGCCGCCACCTGGGGAGAGAGTGTCAAATGCCTGAAGCCCGGCGGCACGCTGGTCACCTGCGGAGCCACCACGGGATTTGATGCCAGCATCGACCTGCGTTTTCTTTTTTCGCGCCAGCTATCGCTGCTCGGATCCTACATGGGAACGATGAGGGAACTGCACGAAGTGCTGAGCCACATTTTTGCCGGACGGCTGAAGCCTGTAGTGGACCGGGTATTTCCCTTGAAAGAAATCCGCGCGGCGCACGAGTATCTTGAGGAGAGCCGGATGTTCGGCAAAGTTGTGCTCGACTGTTCTCAGTGAGGGTTCGGTCCGAATACCCTGACAACGGCCGCACGGTTGTTACCGTGACTCGAATGCAGGTTGTACTCCCGTAACTTTCCCGAATCGGCACGCTGAAATACTTTTGAAGCTGGCGAACCACAGGGGTCGCGGTGTTTTTAATTCAGGAACGCCGCTAGCCAGCAGATTTCTGCAATTCGGGGATGGGATGGAGCAACAGCCAAATCAGCGCCGCTGGCGACGTTATCCGCTTGACGCCTCCGTGCGTGTGGTGGTTGACCACTCCGCCGCGGAGCACGCAGCCGATAAGATGGTGGTCGATGGCCGGGGCGTCCACTTCAGTGAAGGCGGAATTTGCCTCTTCGCCGCTGCCAACCTAAAGGTCGGCAGCCAAATCAAGGTTGAATTCAGAAATCCCCGCACCGACGAACCCGTCCGAGTTCGCGGCAAAGTGCGTAATCGCAGCGTTTACCTGTACGGCGTCGAATTTCTCCCCGACAAGTTCGAGGACCGGCAACAACTGGCGCGTCTGAGCGCCGAGTTCCGCAGCGGCGACATTCCCTCAGCCTGATCGTTCCTTACTTCGAATTTCCCATCTTCGGGACATCTTCGCCCAGGGCCGTCGCCAGGTCGATCTGGTGGTCCTGTTCCTGCACCAGAATCTGGCGGATCTGTTCGGCCATGGCGAACTCTCCGAGAACTTCACATTGCCGGATGCGGTCGCGGTAATTTCTTACCGTTTCATTTTCGTTTTCCAGATCGAAGCGGAGCATGTCTTTCGCTTTGTCTGAAGTCTTGACAGGTTTCGGCGTTACGGTGGGCATCTTGCCCAGGTAATCGATTTGCCGCGAGATGGTGAGCGCATGGTCCAGTTCCTGCTTGGCATGCAGGGCAAGCTGGTCGGCGATATTCATGTACTCTGCGCCTTTTAGCACCTGCGAATACACGACGTAGCCGATGATGGCCTGGTATTCGCGGGACAAATCTTCGTTCAAAAGTTCTGCCAGGCGATCGCGGGAAATCTCTTTCTCTTTCTCCTGCTCTTTGGACTTCGACTCAGCCATTTTGCTTTCTCCTTGAATGGTGGCACGGATGATTGCCCACCTATCCTACAACCTTTTGCAACAGAGGCCCGGCGCCGGCGATGTTCCTGAGCAGGGCAGCAGGAATGTCGTGCCTTTGGCCGAGATACTCCGTGCTGTTATAGGAAACCCAGACTTTGCCGCCTCCGTCCTGCCAGATCAGTGCTTTCAGCGGCAGATCGATAGCCGCAGTCGGCGCGGCGATCATCACGGGCGTACCGCCTTTGGGATTTCCGAAAATAATTAATTGAGTGGGAGGCATCTGCAGGCCGGACTTTTCCGCTTCGCCGCTGTGGTCGATGCGGCAGAACAGTGTGAGTCCCTGCTTCTGCAGCAGCGATTCGATTCGCGCCATCGTTTCGGGCACGGAATAGGGGCTACTCAGGTGAACCATTCCGTTGTCGGGCAGGGAAGTCATGGAAATCCTCCAGGTGGTTTCGATTCGAGCCGGCCAGGCGGCAGGGGCATTCCTTCGTGTACCTTCGTGTCCTTCGTGGTCAACGCTTTTAGCACTCAGCAAATAAACTCAAACGCACGAAGGACGCGTCAAAGGAAGCGGCGTCCGAGGTTCACCTGGTTTACAATAAAGACGTTATGTCAGACGGACTCGCTTTCGGCTCGTATACGACTACCGAGGATGGCAAAAAAGTAGTCAAGGAATTGACCTTCGGCAATCCCGCGCCCGAAGGCGTAGTGTTGACCACCCTCGATTCAGCGGTCAACTGGATGCGCAAGAATTCCATTTGGCCTCTGACTTTCGGCTTGGCCTGCTGTGCCATCGAAATGATGTCCATGGGCGCATCCCGCTTCGATATCGCCCGTTTTGGAGCGGAGGTATTTCGGCCATCGCCGCGCCAGTCCGATCTGATTATTATCGCAGGCCGGGTGTCGAACAAAATGGCCCCGGTGATCCGCCAGCTCTGGGAGCAGATGCCCGAGCCCAAGTGGGTGATTTCGATGGGAGCCTGTGCGACCTCGGGCGGCGTTTTCAATAATTACGCTCTGATCCAAAGCGTAAACCAGGTGATTCCGGTGGATGTGTATGTTCCCGGCTGCCCGCCCCGCCCCGAGCAGTTGATTTACGCAATCACGTTGTTGCAGGAAAAAATACAGAAGGAACGCGGCACAGTCCGTCGAGCCCTGAACCTCTCCTGATTTCAAACCCCTGAATTTGTGGCGCCGGCGTCTCCCCCATCGGGCGGAGGAGGCCGGTGCTACTGCGTTGCGATGAAGCTGATGGTGATGCGGGTCTGCTTGGGAATGGGCTTGCCGTTCAGCATGTAGGGAGAGTACCGCCATTTTCGAACTGCATCCATCGCGGCTGCCGCCAGCACGGGATGGCCGCTGATCAGCTTCAACTCCTGCACTTCTCCCTGCGAAGTCACGACGGCATCGATCACTACGTCGCCCTCGATGCGCATGCGGCGGGCTTCCGAGGGATACAACGGCTGCACCTTGCGCACCAGTACGCCCCCGGCCGGCCCGCGCGAGGTGGGAACGCCCAGCCGGGGCAGCGCGGGAGTTGCCGCGAGCACGTTGCCAAGATCCGCTGCACCCGAGCTGGAAGCCGCATTGGAAGCTTCGATTTGGGGGACCTCTTCTACGCCCGGAGGCGCAGCGGGGCGGGTCGCTGCGTTTGCGTTGTCGCGATCCGCTGCACGCGGCGAGGGTCGCCCCTCTCGTCGAACTACTTCATCGGGGATCTTCCCGTCGGCGTGCTTCGCGGCACGCGGAGGGGCCAGTTCCTGCGGCCGGGTAGCCGGGCGGATCACGTCGGGTTTTGAAGCGACTTCGACTCCGAGATTTGCCCCCGCGCTCTCCGCGGGAAGCGTTTGAGGAATCGCCCCGGTACCGGCTTTGGACGACACGCTGGACCGGTACCAGGCCTTCCACCCCAAAAAAGAAAACAGGATAAATACCAGAGCTGCCGCCACGGCGATGGCGGCGTATTGCAACTGTTTGCGGGAGCGAGGTTCTACCGGCTGCGCGGTGGCAAGCATTTCCCGCACTTGTGTCAGGGGAACGGCGGCAGGCGCATGACCGGTGATATTCGGCGAATCGTAAACCGAAGGATCGACAACCGGCGCGGCGTCTAGATGCGCTTCATCCCGCTGTGATTCATTCAGAAGTGGGGTGTCAATGATCTGGTCGGCAACCATCAGAATGCCTGCGTCAACGGGGCTAGACATGGCGGTTACGACGCCGCGCGCCCAGGCCGCCTCCGCCAATCCCGCGAGACGCCCGAGGAGTTCCATCGTATCTTCGGTGAACGCGTAAGACTCGGTCGAGAACGCCTCCAGCACTCCAACCCGGCCCTGCTGCCCGCGCAAGGGAACCACGGCGATCGACTGCAGTCCCAGCTTGCGGCAAACCTCTGCATCCACGTGATAGTCGCGGCTCGCATCATCGCAACGCAGGATTACGCCCGTCCGCAAGCACTCCCCTGAAATTCCTGAATCCACGTTGAGCCGGTCGCCGAGTTCGGGAGCGGTCTCTCCACTTCTGCCTACGCAGACCACAACTCCATCGCGCGGCATGGCGATGGCGGCTCCGGTCGCTCCGGTCAAGGAGTGGGCCGCGACCGCAATGGTGCCGAGAATTGTGTCGGTGGACTGAGTGTCGGATGCGATCATCTTCCGCAGCTTCACAAAAATCATCGCGGCGTCCGACTGCCGGATGCTTTCGTCGGAAATTTCAGATCGAGTTCGCGCAACAACTCGCGCTCCCGAAGACTCGGGAGGAGTGGGAGAAAGGGGAGGGGGAGGAGCCATTTATACAACCTGTGTGCAAAGTCTGAAATGCAGCCGCCCGGCCATGACGGCAACTATTCCAAGCCGAGTGTGCGGCAAACTGCTCCCCTTGTCAACGAGGGATTTCTTTTCCAGGCAGTAACCCGGGTAACCGCGACCAGCGCCGAAATCCAAGAAGAACTCAGCATCGCTGCACGCGGCGTGCATTTTTTGCAAACCCGGCTCTCCGCCAGCTCATGGTAAAAACACAGCATGCGAAAAACCACTTACGCCGCCAGCGGACCGACCATTGTTGCCCAGGCCCCCTGCCGGGCTGACCTGGCCGGAGGCACCATCGATTTGTGGCCGTTGTATTTGTTCCATCCTGGCGCCCTTACCGTGAATTTCGCCGTCAATATTCTTACGACTTGCCGGATTACTCCGTTAAAAGGGAAGCGCATCTACCTGCGCTCGGTCGATACTCGCCGTGAAGAGGAGTTCGCCAGCTTCGAGGCGCTGCGCACCGCGAAGCGATTTCGTCTTCCCCTGGCAGCCCGCCTCCTGCAGTTTTTTGCGCCCAAGGAAGGGTTGCTCATGGAGACCGACTCCGAGTCCCCGGCGGGCGCCGGTATTTCGGGGTCCTCGGCGCTGATGATTGCCAGCGCCGCCGCGCTGGCCCGCTTCACCGGCCGCAACCTTACGCTGGAGCAGATGCGCGTGATTGCGCAAAACGTCGAGGCCCAGATCATCGAGGTGCCCACCGGCTGCCAGGATTATTATCCCGCGCTTTATGGGGGCGTCAGCGCGATCCATCTCGATGCCGACGGCATTCACCGCGAGGCGGTGACGGTTCCCCTGGAGGAAATCGAATCACGCTTTGTCCTGGCGTACACGGGCGCGCCGCGCCAATCCGGCATTAATAACTGGGAGGTTTTCAAGGCGCACATCGATGGAGACAAGCGGGTGTTCCGCAACTTCGAACGCATTGCCGAGATTGCACGATCCATGCACACGGCCCTGTCCGGGGCCAAATGGGACGAGGTCGCGCGCCTTCTGCGCGAGGAGTGGAAGCTGCGCCGCACCAACGCTCCCGGCATTACCACTCCGCTCATCGACAAATTGATCAGCGCCGCCGGACGGCATGGCGGCCGCGCCGCAAAAGTCTGCGGAGCGGGTGGCGGAGGATGTGTAATTTTCCTGGTCGAGCAAGGCACGGCCAGCCGGGTCGCAACCGCGATCGGAGATATCGGCGGTCACGTACTGCCTTTGCAGGTGGCGCGCAACGGATTGCACGTATGGTCGGCGTGAGTGCCGTGCGCTGCTCTTTCTGCCGTATAGTTTCGTTCGATAAGCCCCGGAACGGCGCTATAATTGAGCCAATCGCCATCCAGGGGTGTCGTATGTACCCGCGTAGCCTGCCAGTCCTGCTGCTGATCGCCGTTTTCGCTGTCACCTCCGTCCATGCCGACGATCAGAAGGCTCCCCATATGACCAAGCAGACCCGCATGGACCTGATTCGTGCGTTTAATTCCGAGTTGGTGTATATACGGTCGCCCTTTCCCATGGGAAAGGTCGGTTTAACTTTGAAAGATGGGGCCCTCTCGCCCGACGGAGATAAGCTCCAAAGCATGCTCGCCATGTGGGGTCCGGCGGCCAAGCCGGGAGACCAGGCTCGCATCAGCGAAATTCTGATCAAGAACGACCGCATTCATTTCGAAATCAACGGTGGCCCGGTTAAGAAGGAAAAATGGTATCAACATATCCAAGTGGGCGGCAGCGGAGGCACGGTTCCGGTGGCGCCCGGCGACTCGAACGCCAATCCACGCGGCTCTTACGTGGACCTGGTTTTTAAAAGTTATGTCCCTGATCTGAATCCTGACGAGCTGAAAACTTTGCTGCGCCCGGTATTTGACTTCAATGCCAAATCCGCAGCTGAAGCCTACCTGGAGACGCTTCCGCCCAAGATCCGCGATGCCGTCAAGGCGCACCATGTTCTGGTGGGCATGAATCGCGAAATGGTGATGGCGTCGAAAGGGCGGCCGCCCAAAAAAATTCGGGAGAAAGATGGCGAAATAGAATACGAAGAATGGATCTACGGCGAACCCCCTGCGGACGTGGACTTTGTCCGCCTCGTGGGCGATGAAGTTGTGCGCCTCGAAAGCATGAAGGTCGATGGCGAGAAGATTGTTCACACCGAGAAAGAAGTAGAGCTGGCGCCCGCCGTAGCCAAAAGTTCGGCAGACGAGGTGCGGCCTCCAAATGCGCCTTCGCTGCGCCGCCCCGGCGAGGAAGTGGATAGCGCCTCACCAGCCGCCAACGGAAGAGGCATTCCTCCCCCGCCTCCCGATCCGCTTGGGCAGGACGGTCCGCCCCCTCCCCCGAACTGAAAATCTAAACGATCCACGTAGCGGCGGACGCCCCGTCCGCCCAGTCGAGCAAAGCTCGATAGGTTTTCTGCCGCGCAATCGGCTTTCCGGTCCTCACCATATCGTTTTCTCCCAGCCTCTCGATCGACGCTCAACCGTGGGGACCAGCGCGTCCGCCCCGACGGGGGCATTGCTGGTTTGGTGCGCCTGACTTGGCTCGCGAGCACTGCGGCTTTACACTGGAAGCGTGAAGATTGCGCTGGGACAAATCAATCCCACGGTAGGAGATTTCTCCGGGAACGCTCAGAGGATCATCGGCTTTGCGCAGCTGGCGCGAGCGGCGGGCGCCGGCCTGATTATTTTCCCCGAACTTGCCATTTGCGGCTATCCGCCCCGAGATCTGGTGGAGCGCCCTGCGTTTGTGGTTCGCAATCGTGAAACCGCGGAACAGATTGCTGGCGAGACCCGCGGCATCGCTGTCATTTGCGGTCTCGCGACCCCGGCCGAGGCCCAAACCGGCAAATCGGTGATGAATTCGGCGGCCTTGCTGAAGGACGGAAGCATAGCGTTCGTGCAGTCCAAGATGCTTTTGCCCACCTACGACGTCTTCGACGAGATGCGCAATTTCGCTCCCGCGCGCAGCCAGTCATTGTTTCCCTTCTGCGGCAAGCAGATGGCGCTGACCATTTGCGAGGACGCATGGAACGACAAACACTTCTGGAACAAACGCCTGTACACAGTCGATCCGGTCGAGTCGCTGGTGCAGGCCGGCGGCAACTTCGTGCTTAACATTTCGGCATCCCCGTTCTGGCTGGGGAAGCGCGAGCTGCGCCGGGAGATGCTGGCCACGATCGCCCGGCAGGACAAGGTTCCGGTTGCCATGGTCAACCAGGTCGGCGGCAACGACAGCCTGGTCTTCGACGGTTCGAGCCTGGTGCTGAATTCCGCGGGAGAGATAGTCGCGCAAGGCAAATCGTTTGAGGAAGACCTGATCTACTTCGATTCCGACCGCCTGACTGGCGAGATCCATGAGCAGATGCGGGGCGACGAAGCCAGTGCATACGCCGCCCTGGTCCTGGGAACACGCGACTACGTCCGCAAATGCGGCTTTGAGCGGGTGATTATCGGGCTGAGCGGCGGCATCGATTCCGCGCTCACCGCCTGCATCGCCGCCGAAGCAGTCGGGCCGGAAAACGTAATCGGCGTCGGCATGCCCGGTCCGTATTCCTCGCCGGGCTCGATTGACGACGCGCGCGCTCTGGCCAAAAATCTCGGAATTCGCTTCGAATTGCTCTGCATCACGGAGACTTACGATAGCTATCGAAAGGCTCTGCAGAAGGTGTTTGCCGGATGCAAGGAAGATACGACTGAGGAAAATCTTCAAGCCAGAACCCGCGGCGCTCTGCTGATGGCCCTTTCCAATAAGTTCCACGCAATTGTTCTCAGCACTGGAAACAAAAGCGAATTAGGGGTTGGATACTGCACGCTCTACGGCGACATGGTCGGCGGGCTGGCGGTTATCTCGGACGTTCCCAAAACCCTGGTATATCGCCTGAGCCACTTCGTGAACTCGCGCCGGCCTGTGATTCCGCAGGCCACTCTGGAAAAGCCGCCGTCCGCGGAGCTGCGCCCCGATCAAAGGGATATCGATTCGTTGCCTCCCTATGAAGTGCTGGATGCAATTCTTGACGACTACGTCGAGGACCTGCACACTGCGGATCAGATTGCAGCCGATCACAACTTCGAGCTGGCACTGGTGCGGAGGGTGATCCGAATGGTGGATGGCGCCGAATACAAGCGGCAGCAGGCTGCACCGGGACTCAAGATTTCTCCCAAGGCATTTGGTTCTGGCCGGCGTTTTCCGATTGCCGCGAAGATGAACGATTGAAGCGAAGTCAATTGCAGGTCACCGAATCCGTTTTTGGTTGAAAGGAACTCATGCGCCGTTTGCTGCTTGGTTGCTCCCTGCTTGTCCTGGTGGCTGGGCTGGCTGTTGCCAGACAGAAGTCCTCTTCAAAATCGAAGGACGCCTCCCCGCCTGTGCCCACCTTCAGCACGCGGCTTCCATCGGAAGAAATTGTGAATTCCTTCCTCAAGCAGATGTTCGGGTACGATCCTTCGGTATCATGGAAAATCGTTGCTATCCGGCCCTCCGAGGCCGAAGGGTTGACTGAGATCCTGGTGGCCATCAGCAGTGCTCAGGGACAACAGAGCAGCCGTCTCTACGTCACCACCGACGGACAACACGCCGTGGTCGGCGACATCATCCCGTTCGGCGCGCACCCTTTCGCCGCCGTACGGGAGGCGCTCACCAAGGGAATTGACGGGCCCTCGCGCGGGCCCTCCGATGCTCCTGTAACCATAGTGGAATTCAGCGACCTGCAGTGCCCCCACTGCAAAGAGGCGCAACCCACGATCGATAAGCTGATGGCAGAAGAGAAGAACGTTCGCCTGGTGTTTCAAAACTTCCCCTTACAGGGCCACGACTGGGCAGCCAAAGCCGCCAACTACGGAGATTGCATCGGGCGCACCTCCCCCGATGCGTTCTGGAAGTTTGTCCCGGCCGTCTACGACGCGCAAAAAGATATCACCGCCGCGAACGCGGATGAAAGACTCACCGCGCTGGCGGAACAGGCCGGCGCCAGGGGTCCGGAAACGGCAGCCTGCGCCGCCAAACCCGAGACGGTGAGCCGGGTGCAGCGCTCCCTTGCATTGGGCGCGTCGCTGCAGGTGACAGGAACCCCTACCCTCTTCGTGAATGGCAGAAGAATCGCAAACGTAGGCGGACTTCCTTACGAAGTACTGAAGGGCATCACGGAATTCGCCGGTAAGGAAACACAGTAGTTCCGGCGCAGGGAAGCAGCCGCAGTTGCTTCACCATCTACCAAAAAGCTGTCAAGGAGACCTGCATGACCGGATCGCGCCGGGACTTCCTCCGTTCGCTGGGCATTGGTGCTGCTGCCGTCAGCTGGCCGTTGGAGACCGTTTCGAAAGCCTATGCCTTTCAGTCCCCGCGGACCGGACAGTCCGACGGGTTCATCCGTCTGGACAGCAATGAGAATGCTTATGGCCCGTCGGCCGTGGTGGCGAACGCGATACGCTCCGCCACCGGCATGGCCAACCGCTATCCTTTCAGGAAATATGACGAAGTCACCGAGCAGATTGCGGCTTTCCACCGGGTGAAGCCGGATCAGGTACTTTTCGCCTGCGGGTCCACCGAGATACTACGGGTCGCGGCCTGCGCTTTTCTCGCCACCCGGCGGCAGTTGGTGCAAGCCTGGCCCACCTTCGAAGCGATTCAGGGATACGCGAAAGCAATCGATTCCGAAGTGGTGTCCGTGCCGCTCAACCCGAGCTACGCGCATGACACCGCCGGCATGCATGCTCGCGTTGGGCCTTCGACCGGCCTGGTGTACATCTGCAACCCGAACAATCCCACCGCGACGATCACGCCGAGAAAGGATCTGGAGAACCTCATTGCGAAGCTTCCTGGCGGCGCGAGAGTGGTCATCGACGAGGCCTATCACGATTTCGCAGGACGGTCGGGAATGTATGCCTCTTTCATCGATCAGCCGCTGGGTGACGAGCGAGTCATTGTTACCCGCACCTTTTCGAAGGTGTACGGTTTGGCAGGGTTGAGGCTGGGTTATGCCGTGGCGTCCCCGGCGGCGATCAAAGAAATGCGAAAGTTTCTCACCCAGGACACGTTGAACGCGATCATGGCCGAAGCGGCCGGCGTGGCGCTCGCCGATACGCAGGGCGTCACGGATGCCGTGAAGCGTAACGCCGACGATCGCCAGGAATTCTTCAATTCTGCCATGCTGAGAATGCTGATGCCCATCGATTCCCACACCAATTTTGTGATGACCAATGTGCAGCATCCTGTGACGGAGGTCATTGAACACTTTCGCAAACACAATATCCTGATCGGCCGCAGTTTCCCGCCCTTGGATCAATACATGCGGGTATCTCTGGGAACACCCGACGAAATGAAGGCCTTCTGGCATGCATGGGACATGCTGCCCTGGGCGAAGAAATTCATGCATCACTAGCGCCGACGACCGCGCGTTGGCGTGATCAGAATTTCTGACCCGGAAAAATTTGCGGCGCTGCCTGCGGTGAGAGCGGCCCACCAGAAAAAAAGTTCCAGGTTGCCTTGACACAGGCCGCTCTGGGAGCGCAGAATCACACGCAATCGTCAGCAACCAGCCGCATTACAACCAGCCCTTGAGGTTTTTTTTGCTTTACTATCCCCCCCCGGAATCGGTCTCTCGCCAAGGCGAGCCTGATTCGTAGAAAGGCTGAAAATATGAGCGGCATCATGTGTAGTTTGTGGCGTGAGGAGCAGGGTCAGGACATCGCTGAATACGCGGTGATGCTGGCCGTGATCCTTGTGATCGTAGTGGGTACCATCCGCTTGGTGGGCAATAACGCCAACAACGTGTTCTCTTCAGTAGGCAGCTCCGTCCAATAGCTGAACTTGCAAGCGCGATCTCTTTGCTGCGCCGAGCATGCATCGGATGCCGGCGCAGCGTAATTCCTGCACCCTGAAACGGGCATGGCTGGCAGGATCGCGACACGGCGTTCACTCGATGGTTAGCGTGGCCCGAATTGCAGGCGCAGGCCGGCACGAGCCAGGATGGGCGGACCAACGGTGAGCACCGGGGTTCGTCCCACGTCGTAACGCCGGTTCGTCAAATTTTCCACCGCTACAAACAGTTCAACCCCATGGCGCAGTGCGTGCGACGCGCTGGCGTCCAGCACGAAGTAGCGCCTCAAAAGGAATGTATTCTGATCGTCGTCGAACTGGTTCCCCCCGAACCGGCCCTGTACCGCAAGCAAGATGAAGGGGCGAGTGTAAGCGGTCTGAAACGAGAATTGGTTTCGTGGGATTTGCGGAACATCCAAACCTGCCAGGCTCGGATTCAAACCGGCGAGAGCCGGGTCCACCGTGAAACTAGTGACCGTGGCTGCCGTGTATTGGTAACCTCCGGTCACGGAAAGGGAACTGGTTAGCCGCCCGCTGGCTTCTATTTCCACTCCCCGGGAACGCGTGCTGCCGAGGTTCTGGCGCTGCCTGGTGATCAGGTTTGGAGTGGTCTTGAGGGTGACGTTGGCCACGGGGCGCGTAATTTCGTCCCAGAAGAAATTTCCTCGCACCATGATGCGCTGATTCCAGCCGGTGACGATGGCTCCGCCTTCCGCGCCGGTCAGGCGTTCGGCACGCAGGCTTGAATTCGCTTCTGTAAACACATTGCCGGCGCGAAACCCGCGGTAAAGTTCGTTCAAAGTGGGCGCGCGAAAGGCGCGATAACCTGCTGCGGTGAGAGAGAGATTGCCGGTGAGCTTGTGCAGCACCGCAAGATGGGGGCTGAAGAAAGTCTCGCTTCGATCCGGAACAGGCGCGGAACCGCTCGGCAGGGCAGGGTTGGGAGGTGCGAAAGCGTCGAAATTCTGCCAGTGGTCCACGCGTCCGCTTGCGGTCAGCATCCAGGTCGGACTGATGCGAATAATATCCTCTATATAAGCGCCCCAGTTTACCTCCCGTCCTCCGCCTGCCGAAGTACTCGTAGGATTGCCGGCGAAGAATCCCTGCTCGTCGGTTTGCCCGTGAACATTCGCTTCCTCGACTCCAGCCACCAGGTGCTGGTGTGTCCCGAGCGCGTGCTGCCATTGAGCTGAGAAACCCACCTGCTGAGCTGGGACTTTCTGGGTACGAGTCAGGCTCTCGCTGTTACGGTTGGCGGCAATCGAGGAGAACGACTGGTTCAGGCTCTGGCGGCCGGCGTAGGTGCGAAGCTCGAAGACGCCAATTTCATGAGCATCCCAGTTGCCGCCGAAATCCAGTTCGCGAATGGTCGTGCTGTTGGTTTGCAGCGGGGTACCGTTGTCGCGTGATTCGCCAAATAAAGATCCCCGTGCAAAGACCACGCCACTTTCACCGAACTTGCGTTGCAACCGCAGGTCGCCGCTCGCATCCTGTGAATTGACGGGAGTATCAACCGCCCCCCTCAGATCCTCCGGCACCGCGATGTAGCCGTCGCTGCGGAATAATTCCGAGGTCAGCCCGACCGCCCACGGCCCAGCGGTGGTGCTGGCGGCCAGGGAAAGATCCGGTGAATTCTCGTTCCCGTAAGCCGCTTCGAGAGAAACCGCGCTTCGGTCAACCGCAGTGCGGACGATATTAATGACGCCGCCCAGTGCGTCGGATCCGTACAAATTCGACGCGCCGCCACTGGCGACTTCGATGCTTCCGATACTTTCTCGCGGCACCCGATCCCAGTACACCCATCCACCGAACGGATCGTTCAGCGGAATTCCGTCGCTCAACACCAGGGCACGGCTGGCCCCGCTTGCGCCCAGGCCGCGCAGCGAGACCCCTTGCGTAGTGGGATTGGCGGCGCGGCTGGTGGTACGGCGAAACAAGCTGAATCCCGGGACCTGGCGCAGGATGTCATCGGTCCGGAACGCAGCCGTGACGTTCAGATCATCCGACGAAAGGATGGTCACGCTGCTCGCGTTCTCGACCAGCCTCACGCCGGTGCGATTGGCTGTAACCGTGACTCGTTCGGCCGCGGTTGCAGGCAACAACACGATTTGAACCGGCGAAGCGCCGGGCCGCCACTGCTGGCTGAGGGACTCAAAGCCAGGCGCGGAAACGCGGAGTGCTCCGGTTTCGGCAGTGACTTGAGAAAACAAAAATGCGCCCTGAGCGTCAGTGACCTGCGTCTGCGCCGGTAAGACCTGAGTTGACGGAGTCTGGTTCGACTCAGTCGCTGCGATCGAAGCAGGTGCTCCGCCGACGAAGACCACCTGGGCGCCCACAATGGCTGCGCCCGTTTGATCTCTGACCACGCCTGAGACCTGCGGTGATGCTTGAGCGAGCAACAACACCGGGACCGACAGGCCCAGCAGCGCGAGCACCAGAAATCGCATTACACATGAAGATTTAGCGGACCGCTGTCTGTACGAAAGCAGAATGATTCCCTCGGGAGACCGGCAGCGAAACTTTGTTTCATGCTGCCGAAATTCAACCCGAATCATACATTACGGTGCATGCAGCCTTCAGTTCATGCCCCGTACGGGTGACATATTTTGGCACTTATCCGAATTTCGTTTGATCCCAAACGTTCGCCGCCGTTTAACTGCAACCATTTTCACCTTACACAGAAACCTTCTATATAGGGTCGCGGCAACTCGTTCCATATCAATCAGGTATCGCTCTGGCCATGGCATGGCGATTGCCCTTTCATGGAACGGCAGGTGGTGGCTGGAAACCCACCCTTGGTGGGAAATGTTTGAGGTGCATGACGATATGTCGTTGGGAAAAATGTGGGCCCTGTTTTTGACAATATTGATTCCCGCCATGGGCCTCGCTTCAATCGAATTGTCGCGGGCTGATCTTGCCGCGAAAAGAAGCTCTCTTACTGAGAGAGAAAGCCACGTTTGGACTTCCGCCATCCACGGTTCGGAGTTCGCCGCAATGGAGCAACACAGTTCCCAGAGCGCATGCGGAGCAGTCCAGCCTCCGGAGGCACTGGCCACGCCCGACCCTCTGTTGGACGAAACCGACTTCAATTCGAAGGTCAGCGTCAGCTTCATCGTGGGAACGGACGGCAGGGTCCACAGCGCGCTCATACTTGAGAGCGCCGGCGCGACCGAAGACCGCAATATCCTGGATGCGGTGCGCTTCTGGCGTTACCGGCCTGCCTTGTGCAACGGTGTACCAACAGAGGCAGAGGCGAAGGTCGAGTTTTCCACTCGGTAGAAAAAATTTCGACTAGAATGAAGCGACACGGGAGCCTGTTGGGAGTCCGCAGCCGGAAAGTGCGCGGATAACCCGCCATCCCGCGACGGTTCGTGGGGAAATCAGATGCGGCATGACTGATCCTAAACGGGTCGCGCAATCCAAAACTGCAGTGCTCCAGGCTATGCAGCGGTTCGCGCTCGAGCAGAGCGTGGAAGAATCGGTGAATGTGAACTCTGACTCAGAAAACGCGGGGCGGCAGATATGCGCCGCCTGTGGAAGTGCAAACCGGAAAGGGAACAGCTTTTGCGCCAGCTGCGGTGTTCCGTTGCTGAAAACGCCGGAAGTTGAGCCGGCCGCGCCGGGTCCCAAATCGACGACCGATGTGCCCGGCGACCATCACTATCACCACCATTACCACCATCACTATTTTTCTTCCGGGGGTGGCATGGAGCAGCCGGCAGGTCCGGAAGCGCGGCCTTCGGTTGCTCCCAGCCGCGACTTGGCGCGGCCGCGGACGCCGCAGAGCGGCGCATCGATGAGCCGGGCCGAGATGGCGCTCCGCAGGGTCACTCAGGATTGGGCCCTGGCTTGTAACACCAAACAACTTGACGACCTGGTCGAGCTCTACGTTCCGGACGCCATGGTGCTTCGTCCCAACGTTCCTGCAGTGCGGGGCGCGGCGGCGATTCGCGAGTTCTTCTTCGGAGTGCTCGATGCCGGCATGAGTGAAGTGGAGATGGAATCGACCCGGGCAGAATTGTTCGGCGAGTTCGGATTTGAGGCAGGCCGCTTCAAGTCGCTGGTTCCGGGCACCACCGGAAAGCGGCGCGAGGAACGCGGCAAATACCTGGTTCTCCTCAGCCGCCAGGCCAATGGCGACTGGAGGATCGTGGCCGACAACTGGTCCAGCGACTTAAGTCTCGGCGGCACGGCCGAATCAGTGATCAAGCCAATAGCGCCGGGGAAGCCGGTTGCCGGGCCTCCGGGCAGGCCGTAGGAGCGCTTGTGGCGCCGGGCGAAATCCTGCCAGACTTCGTCTCTCAGGATGAAATCAAAATCCAGGCATGACGTCGGGTCTGGCAATGGCGTCGAAACAAACCGATCAGATTTCCACTTCCAGCTTTCGCAGGTCCCGCCGTAGCTGCTCCGGATCCCGCATTTCGACGGTGTACATCCCCAGCTTGCGCGCTCCCTCGAGGTTCAGCTCGCGATCATCGATGAAGCAACAATCTTCCGGCGACTTCTGCGTTACTTCGAGCGCCAGGCGGTAGATGCCATCTTCGGGCTTGCGCAGGCCCACAAAGCACGAGCTGACAAAGACGGAGAAGATCTCGCGCAGCCCGAAAGTCTGAATGCGATACTGGTTCAGCTCTTTGGATTCATTGTTGATGGTCGCCATGAAGTATTTGCCGGATTTGGCCAGTTGTTCGGCCAGGGACAGCACGTCGCGGTTCGGCTGCGACAAAGAAAACACGTAGTCCTTGAAGACTTCGCGGGCAAACGGCCTGGGACGATAGAAGACGGTGCGATCCAGGTATTCGTCGAAGCCGAGCTTGCCTCGCTCCAGCGACGAAACCAGCATCTCGTGGCGGTCCTGAAACTCAGCCTGGTCCAGCTTGAACTGGTCGAGAGCGCGCTCGCGTTGGGAGCGGTCCCAGGCATTGGTCAGCAACACTCCACCCACATCCCAAAAGATCGCGCTGATGCGAGGCACGAACATCCTCCTGCACTGGTTTGAGAAAGTAGATTCGATGATACAGGGAAATTACGGGCAAGTGGCCGGAGCGGCGATTTCGCAGTTGCACCCGGCAAACAGCAGAAAATTAAACCGCATGAATGTAATCAACCAGCTCGGGCGGGTTACGCTCCGCGCGCCTTAGACAGGCTCTTGGAGTTCTTGGCCGCAGCCCGGCGTGTGCTGGGCACGTAACTGCAAGTGCGGAAATCGTAGTGCCCGCCGAGACAATCCGCGCACAGGTGAAGCTGGTGGACCTTGCAGTGGATGACGGGCAAATCCCCGTGGCAAATATCGCAACCGCCGCGAACCCGTTTTGTCGAGTTCTTCGCTTCCGCTGCCGTCCCGTCGGTCGGCGAGGACTGAAGCGCGCGAGCCTTCAAGTAAATGCCTGTAGCAGCAATGATCGACCCGAGAGAAACTCCGCACGCCCCCAGGATAAGCAGGCTGGTATCCGGGTGTTCACCCAAAGCAGCCGGCAGCACAACGATTCCGAGAATCCCTACGACCACTCCCGCAGCGATTAGCCAATTGCCGGTTCTGTGATGACATCTCTTAGTGCCTTTTTGGCGATGCGGGACGCGCTCGCCGGAAACCCTGGGATGGCCTGCCACTGCGAACATAAACGAGTTCCCCGGCTTACTTCCAGATGACGAAGGTCACCACCGGCCCAAATTGCGCCCTCAGATGACCGAGGTAACTTGTCTCCCCTTACCGCGGAACTCTAACATTCTCGAGGTATGGCTCTCACTTCCCTGGTTGTGTGTGCGGATTCGAAAGCGGTGCAGGTGCTCAGCCAGATTCTGCGCGAGCTGAACATCGAGGCTGAACATTGTGAAGACACGGGCACGGCGGCCTCCCGGCTGGCGACCAAACACTTCGATGCTGTCGTGGTGGATTGCCAGGACCAACTGCCGGCGATCGAATTGATTGCAGGAGTGCGCAAGTCAGCCATCAACCGGACCACCCTCGTCATCGGCCTGGTGGATGGGCGAGAGCAGGTTCGCGACATTTTTGGCCAGGGCGCCAATTTTATTGTTTACAAGCCGGTGTCCGTAGAGCGGGCGGCCAGCAGTCTGCGGGCGGCAAGGGGTTTAATGGCACGCGAAAAACGGGGCAAGCTGCGGGTTTCTTTACACGCTCCGGCCTCGATCACCTACGCGAATTCGGAGAACGTGGCTGCCACGCTGCTCGATTTAAGCGAGGACGGCCTTGCGATTCAGTCCGAACGCCGGCTCCCGCCGCGCTGCAAGGTGTACTTTCAATTCAATCTGCCAGGAGAGAAATCCTCGGTTCGGCTTTCCGGCGATGTGGTCTGGCAGGACTCATCCGGAAGGGTCGGCATACGGTTCGTGGACGTGCCGCAGACTTCACGCCGCACCATGAACGAGTGGATCAAAGGCAGCCTTTCGCGGCTGGCAACGGCCGAACGAAATGCGCCCCGGAAAGAACCACAGCCTGCAGCGGAAGTGGCGCCGACCCGGTTCGCGGGCCTGGGACTCTCCAGCGCATCGTCGAATCGGCGAATACAGGGTCGCCGCGCCTGCCGTCTGAGCGCGGATGTATTTCGGCTGGGAGAAGGCGTGCCCAATCGATGCACCCTCAGCGATGTGAGTACGGGCGGCTGCTACGTAGAGACACCCTCTCCGTTTGCTTCGGGCACGGTTCTGGACATCGTGGTGCGCACTCATGAGATGAAATTGCGGGTTCGCGGAACTGTCCAGGTGGCGCATCCCGGCTTCGGGATGGGGGTGCAGTTCAGCCTCAACACCGAAAATGAGCGGGAACAGGTGAAGCAGTTGATCGCCGCCCAGGCCGCCGAAGACAGCCTCGCCTAAGAAGATTCAGCCGACTTCTTTTCGGAAGTAATCCAGTGACAACCGCAGCCCGGTCTCCAGATCAATCTTCGGTTCCCATCCCAGCAGCGTCCTGGCCTTCGTGATGTCAGGGCAGCGCTGCTTGGGATCGTCCTGGGGCAAAGGCTTCATGACGGATCTTGCTCTTTGATCCGGTCACCGCCAGCACTTTCTGAGCACATTCCAGAATCGTGAATTCTTTGGGATTTCCGATATTTACCGGGCCGGTGCTCCGCCGCTTTTCGACATTCGCACGAAGCCATCGATCTCATCGCTGACGTAGCAGAAGCTGCGGGTCTGATTGCCATGGCCGTAAACCGTCAGATCCTCGCCCCAGGAGCGCCTGCTTCATGAAGTTGGGAACGACCCGGCCGTCGTTCAGCTGCATGCGCGGACCGTAGGTGTTGAAAATTCGAACGATGCGGGTATCCACCTTGTGATAGCGGCGATAAGCCATGGTTACGGCCTCGGTAAACCTTTTCGCTTCGTCGTACACCGAGCGCGGACCGATGGGATTTACGTTGCCCCAGTAAGTCTCTTTCTGAGGATGCTCCAACGGATCGCCGTAACACTCCGACGTCGAAGAGACCAGATACTTCGCGCCGTACTTGTGCGCGATGTCGAGCGCGTGAAATGTACCCAGCGATCCCACCTTGAGCGTGGCGATCCCGTGCAGAGCGTAATCCACCGGGCTGGCGGGGCTGGCGAAATGAAAGACATAATTCACCGCGCCGCAGTCGAAAGGCTCGTTGATATCAATTTCCCGAAATTCAAAGCGAGTTTCGTTCCGCAGATGATCGAAATTCGAAAGTTTCCCGGTGAGCAGATTATCCGCTACCACCACGGAATAGCCTTCGGCGAGCAGGGCGTCGCACAAATGCGAGCCCAGGAAACCAGCTCCACCCGTCACCAGGGCGCGTTGTCCGTTCATGATTTCTCGAGCTTCTGGGGTGGAGACGCAGCGTCGCGCGCGGCCGCCACGGGGATTCCGGCCGGGCGGCCCACGCTGTAGTAGGTAAAGCCGTGAGCGGCCATGACCTCCGGGTCGTACAAGATTGCGGCCATCGATCACGATGGGATACTTCAGCTGCTTGTGCAGACGATCCAGGTCGAGCGATGCGAACTCCTCCCACTCGGTCAAAATCAGCAGAGCGTCAGCTCCGCTGGCGGCCTCATAAGGATCGTTCACGAACTCGGTGCTGGAGTTCAGCACCTCCCGCGCCCGCTCCGTCGCCGCGGGATCGTAGGCCGCAATCCGGCAACCCTCCTGCAGGAGAGACTGCACCAGCAGAATGGCGGGCGATTCGCGGATATCGTCCGTGCCTCCCTTGAAGGCCAGTCCCAGCACGCCCAGACGCTTTCCGCGCAAGGTCCACAAGGCGGTTCGCACCTTACGCAGGAAGCGCTGGCGCTGCTCTTCGTTGATCCGCATGACTTCGTCCAGCAGACGGAATTCATAACCGCACTCGCGGGCGACCGCACGGAACGCCATCAGATCTTTGGGAAAGCAAGAACCGCCGTAGCCGATCCCGGGATTCAGAAAGCGTGGGCCGATACGGCTGTCCGTTCCAATTCCCTGGCAAACCTGATGTACGTTCGCTCCCACCGATTCGCAAATGGATGCCACCGCGTTGATAAATGAAATCTTCATCGCCAGGAAGGCATTGGAGGCGTGCTTGATCAGTTCAGCGCTCTTGGCGCTGGTCACGATCAACGGAGGTGGAATCCGGGCCCGATCGGGCGCCGGAATCGCATCTTTGCGCTGGTAATAACTCCCGTCAGTCAGGGGAGCATAAATCTCCCGTAGCACCGCGGCGCATCGTTCGGTGTCCGCACCCACGACGATCCGGTCGGGATACAGAAAGTCGGTGACCGCCGTGCCCTTCCCGCAGAAATTCCGGGTTGGAGGCGATATCGAACGAATCCGGCGCCGCGGCGTTGCGCAAAATAATCTTGCGTACCCAATCGCTGGTATAAACCGGGACCGTACTTTTTTCCACCACCACCTTGTAGCCGTTGATGGCGCCCGAAACACTGCGAGCCACCGATTCGACATACGAGAGATCCGCTTCGCCTTGTTCGGTCGGAGGAGTGCCTACGGCAATGAAAATTGCCTGGCTGGCCCGCACGGCGGCGGTCAAATCGTCGGAAAATGTCAGATTGTGGTCGCGATGCCGCCTCAGCAGTTCCGGCAGGAACTTCTCATGGATGGGCACTTCGCCCGCCTTCAGCGCCGTGACTTTGGCCTGGTCGTTGTCCACCAGGATCACGCTGTGGCCGAGGTCCGCAAAGCAGGCTCCCGCCACCAGGCCAACGTAACCCGAACCTACAACTGCAATGTGCATGCCAACGCTCCCGACGCGCAGTTCAACACTTTATCAGCTTTTCTGCGCGGAAGGCGCGGAACAAATCCACAGAATGCCGCGGTAGCACGCCTGATCGGCACTTCGGGCGGCCGGGTTTTTGCATCACTTCATGAAGTGACGGCGGTCACAGCCTTCGTCACGCAGAGTCAACTTCATTTCACGGATGCTGTAAAATTTCTTCCTCTGCGCTCGGAGCCGAGCGCCACCACCGCCATCAACACCACGATGTTGGCGATCTCAAACGCGACCAGAGCCCACGAATATCCCAGCGGCCCGCGCAAGGCATACACCACGTTGTTGACCGGAGCCGCAAAGAGAATCCCCAGCTGGTATGCGAAACCAGGCATCAGCCCGCGGACCGCATCGGGAGAAAGTTCGTTGAGATGAGCGGGGATGATTCCCCACGCGCCCTGAACGCCGGCCTGCATCACGAAGGCGCCGACTGCGAGAGTCAGCAGCGAACCGCCGAACGTCCAGGCCGGAATCATCGCCAGGCACAAGAGCAGGGCCAGAATCATGCTGCGGCGCCGGCCCAGCCTTTCCGAAAGATAGCCGAACAGGATCGCTCCCAGCACCGCTCCCACATTGAACAGAATGACCAGATACGCCACGACTTTCGAGTCCAACCCGCGCGCTGACTTCAGGAAGTCGGGATAACAGATCCTGACTGCCGTGCGAAAGGAACATCATGAAAGTCATCAGGAGGACAAGATAGAGGAAGATCTTCCAATGGCCGCTGGCAGTGCGCACGATCGCGCCCACGGTGGGGGCGCGGTGCTGCTTCCATGCTTCCGATTCACGCACTCGAAAGCGGATATAAAAAGCCAGCAGCGCCGGAGCGCCACCGGCCCAGAACATGGCGCGCCATCCCCACGCGGGAAGGATGAAGCGCGCAGCCACCGCGGCGAGCAGATAGCCGATGGAATATCCGCTCTGCACGATTCCGGAGAGAATTCCGCGCCACTTCGGCGGAGCGCTCTCCATGGCGAGCGACGCTCCCACTCCCCACTCACCGCCCATGCCGATGCCGTAGACGGCGCGCAGAATCAGAAAGACCGTATAGCTCGGGGCAAATCCGCACAACAGTTCGATGACGCGAAAAGAAAATCACGTTCGCCATCAGAGGCCGGCGGCGTCCGTAGCGGTCCGCCAGCAATCCGAAGACGATCGCGCCCACAGGACGCATGGCCAGAGTTGCAGTCATGGTCCAGACGATGGCGCTTTTGCTCACACCGAAATGAAGAGCCAGCGTATCCACCAGAAAGACGACCACGAAGAAATCGAATGCGTCGAGGGTCCAACCCAGGAAGCTGGCCGCGACGGCATGCCACCGGTCGGATGGCGAATGGTCCTGATTCGAAGCAGGCGCTGCGGATGCCGGAATGGATTGAGAAATGGTCAACCCTTTTTCTCCCGAATGGATGTCGTGCCCGGGAAGTGTACACCGGCCATCGGAGTCGAAAGCAAAGCGCGCCTTGGTTCCAAATCTTGCAGACGCCATCCTGCGCGACCGCATGCCTGCCCTTGCAGCCCAAACTATTTTTTCCAGATTCGCCGGAGAAGTAAAATTGAAACAGGAGGATTGCGAACCGGGTTCGGTGCGGGTTCCTTACTCCATAAACTTTTTGTTTTGAGTTGATTACCCCCGGTTCATTTGTGTTGACAATACGTTTATTTCAGGCCAAACTCCGCTCAATCGCTCTCGGTCGCCTTTACGCGTCGCCCGGGTCACTCGCATGGCTAGAACCATGTTAAAGCCTGACTCAACGCGCTATTCCTCGCTCACCCCAACCCGCGTGAGCGGACCGGAATGGATCGAGCCGCCCCCTCAGGTGGCCAGCCCGGAGTCGATCAATCTCGCAGCCTTTCGGATACAGGAAGATTTTCCCAGCGACTCGGCGCTCGACTCCTGCCTGCGTGAGATTCTGCAGCAAGCGCGCCTGACCACGGCGGCCAGCGGAGCGGTGATCGCTTTTGCCAGGGACGGCAAGATGGTATGCAGAGCCACGCTGGGGGACAAGGCGCCCAGCGTCGGAACTTGCCTGAATACCCGATCCGGCCTTTCTGGTACTTGCATTCAAACTCGGGAGATGCAGCTCTGTGATGACACGCTGGCCGATCCCCGGGTCAATGCCATTGCCTGCCGCGATCTCGGCATCCGGTCCATCGTGGTTCTTCCCGTGCTGGATGGGCGGGACCTGTGGGGCGTGCTTGAACTCTTCTCCTCCACCCCGCGCGCGTTCAGTGATTCCGACTTGCAGGCATTGCAATCACTCGGCCGCAAGCTTTCGCAGAAGGTTTACGAGGAGATCGCGTCCGGATCGACGCTGCTTCTGCCGGAAGTCTTTAACCCGCCGCCGTCAATAGATCCCACGGAACTCGATCCGGGTATTGCTGAAATTCCGGTGGAGCCGGAAGCACAGGCCGCCGCGACCATGCGGCGCGATTACCGCACCGGCGCCCTGACTGCGTTTGTTCTCGCGCTGGCTTTGTTGCTGGGCTGGATGGTGGGCCGCGTGGGCTGGACGATGGCGGTCAATCGCGCTCCCATCCAACTTTCGCTGGCTTCACAAGATGCGCCGGCTCCGGTTGCTTCAACTCATCCATCTGAATCGGTTCGCGAAGATGGGCCGGTCCCGTCGCCACCTGTTGCTTCCAGTCCGGGTCAACCAGCTGTTTCAAAGGCGGCCCCTCAACCCGCGGTTGCCAAACCGCAGGCGACAAATTCACGCGAGGCAAAGT
The DNA here is from genome assembly GCA_963814725.1 of Terriglobia bacterium. GTDB lineage: Bacteria > Acidobacteriota > Terriglobia > Terriglobales > Acidobacteriaceae > JAIQFF01. The sequence goes on along the minus strand of CAWFDY010000003.1, from coordinate 481,969 downwards.
CAAAGACTGAAATTTCCGGACCCGTCGGCGGCCTGGTCATTTACGAACATGGCAAAGTAGTTTTCAGGATGGCGCCCACGGAATCCGCTTCTAAAGCCGTTTCTGGAGTTGAAGAGGCGGACCCCATTCAAAAAGCTGCGACCAAGCAGGAGGATGCGGAGGCCGTTCCATCTTCTCCTGCTGTTGTGCCCGCGCACAGCTATCTGCTGCGCCGGGTAGAGCCGGAGTATCCGGAGTCAGCCCGGCAGCAACATATTCAAGGCCCGGTTGTGCTCAGCGCCCTGGTGGGATCCGATGGATCGGTTCGTGAGCTGCAGGTGATCAGCGGCGACGCCTTGCTGGTCAAGGCTGCGACAGACGCCGTGCGGCAGTGGCGCTTCCAGCCTCACCAACTCAACGGAAGAGCGGTCGAGTTCGAAACTCAAATCACGGTGAACTTCGCACTTCCATAGACAAATTTTTCAGGCAGATTCTGGTTTCGCGTAACCGCTATCCGTAGGCCAATTCCTTAGCTCGCTGTGCCGCTTTCACCACGGCCTTGATCAGGGTCACGCGCAGTTTGCCTTCTTCCAACTCCATGATGCCGTCGATGGTGCAGCCCGCGGGGGTTGTCACGGCATCCTTCAAAAGGGCAGGATGGTCGCCGGTTTCGAGTACCACCGTAGCGGCTCCCAGCGTGGTCTGGGCTGCGAGCAGCGTGGCGATATCGCGGGGCAGGCCGACTTTCACACCCGCTTCCGCCAGGGATTCGAGAATGATGTAGATGTAGGCGGGGCCGCTGGCAGAGAGCCCGGTCACCGCGTCCATATGCTTCTCGTCCACCACGACTGTCTTTCCGACTACGTCGAACAAGGCGCAAGCGGCGTTGACATGTTGCGCGTCGGCGAATTTGCCTCGGCACAGAGCGGTCATTCCGCATCCTCGCGAGCAGGGCGTGTTGGGCATGGCCCGAACCACGGCTGCTTCGATGCCGAGTGCCTTTTCAATGTGGCTGGTAGGCACCGAGGCCGCAACCGAAATGATGAGCTGCTTGCTGGAGACGTTGGGACGAATTTGTTCCATCACATCCTGGACGACCTGGGGCTTCACGCATACAAAGATGATGTCGGCATCGCGGGTGGCTGCCAGGTTGTCCGTGGTTACGGAGACGCCCAGTCTCTGCGCCAGCGCACGCGCTCGCTCTTCATGCTGGACCGTGGCAAAGGTTGACTTGGGAGAAAGCAGGCCTTTTTCGAGCAGAGCTTTAAGCAGAATTCCGCCCATTTTGCCTGCGCCCAGCACCGCTACCCGTTTTCCGGAAAAATCGAAACTCATCGCGCTGTGTCCTCCATGTGCTCTGTCGTTACGTCGCCAATTGTACAGTTTCACAACTTTTGGGATGGCACGGACTGTGTGGGGACGGGGCTTTGCCGGGATCAGTCGTCAGGCGTAGGTCATCAGTCGTCGGTAATCCGTCCACGGCCCGGCCGTCACCCATCATCGGTTCGCCGGTTGTCAGTGATCTGTTGAATAGCTCAAGACCGAGGGTCGACGACTGAAGACTGATGAAGACTGAAGTTCAAACGCCTTCCATGCCCTGGCGAGCCATCTCCGCAATATGCCGTCCGATGGGCAGAGAAGCTGTCGCTGCCGGGGACGGAACGTTCCACACGTGCAGCATCCGGTCAGCCAGAACGAACTGGAAATCGTCCACCAAGGATCCATCGGGGCGCACGGCCTGGGCGCGAACTCCAGAGCCGTCGGCCACCAGATCGGCGCTCACGATTTCCGGCACCAGTTGCTGCAGGGCTTTCACAAAGGCTTTCTTGCTGAGAGAGCGGTAGTACTCGCTCGCGCCGTCCCGCCAATATTTTCCCGCCATGTGCCAGAAGCCGGGATAGGTCAGCGTGCCGGCCAGGTCTTTAAGGTTGAAGTCGGTGCGTTTGTAGCCCTCTCGCTTCAAAGCCAGCACCGCATTGGGGCCCGCATCCACTCCACCCTGAATGCGGCGGGTGAAGTGCACGCCGAGAAACGGGAATTTGGGATCGGGCACCGGATAGATAAGAGTGCGCACCAGGTGCTCGCGCTCGGGAGTCAAAAAGTAATATTCTCCGCGAAAAGGGATGATCCTGACTTCCGGCTTCTGGCCTGCCATCCGGCTGACCCGGTCGCTGTGCAGCCCGGCGCAATTGATCACATACCTGGCGCTGAACGCTCCGCGATTTGTCTCGACGATCATTTCGCCGCCGCGCGGAACCACGCCGCGAACTTCTGTTCCTGTGCTGACCGTTCCGCCTTGCGCCACGACGATCTCGGCATACTTCCGGCTCACTGCGGCGTAGTCCGTGATGCCGGTACTCGGAACCAGTACCCCCAGCACGCCGCTGGAATGAGGCTCGATCTCGCGCAACTCGTCGCGCTGCAGCAGCCGCAATCCAGCCAGGCCGTTGGCGTGTCCACGCTCAACCAGTACGTGCAGGCGTGGAATTTCATCTTCGTTCGTAGCCACAATGACTTTGCCGCAAATTTCATGAGGCAGTTGGTGCTCGCGGCAGAATTGAACCATGGCCGCGGCTCCCTCGACGCAAAACTTCGCCTTCAACGATCCCGGCTTGTAATAAATGCCGGAGTGGATGACGCCGCTGTTGTGTCCGCTCTGGTGGCGGGCAACGGCCTCTTCTTTCTCGACCACCAGCAGTCGCCTCTGCGGCAGCGCGCGGGTGGCGTGCATGGCCGTGGAGAGGCCGACAATACCTCCGCCGATGACTACGATGTCGAACGATTGATCAGGCATGGCGCGGCACCAGCTATCTGTACCCCTTTTATTTATACATGGTCGATTTGATCGGGCGAAGTTACTGCGGTTATTGCACCGGCTGGATTGAAGCGCGCACCATGCCTGCAGCCGTGATCTATGGTTGCGGCGGCGCGCCGTTATTGCACCGTCAGAGCTACGTCCACCGTACGTGTGACCGAACCAACCGAGCCGGTGACGGTGATCGTGTAAGGCCCGGAAGGAGTCCCCGGACTGCCGGCGCCGCCTCCTCCTCCACTGTCCCCACTTCCACCGCTGCTGCCGGTTCCGCAGGCTATCGCTGAGCCCAGCAGGATGGACAGCCCTGCAAGGCGCAGGATTCTCTTTTTCCGCCACCAGCGCGGTTTCCTGAGTCCGCCGAAAGCCAGCACCACGCCGCTTAACGCCAGACCCAGATCGTGCCAGAGCAACTGGCCTTCACCCCTGAGATTTGCATTTACCGCAGCTGTAGTCTGGATTTTCAACAACACATTGGTGGCTCCCAGTCCGGAAGCTACTTGCGTCGGCGTGAAGCTGCATGTGCTCAACGGCGGCATACCAGCGCCCGAGCACGACAAACTTACGGCGCCAGGAAAAACGCTTCCATTCCCGAGCGGAACGACATTCAATTGATAGCTGGCGGCCTGGCCCGCGGGAATGCTCTGGCCAATCGAATTGTTGTTGATCACGAAGTTGAAGCCGACGACCAGTTCCACCGGAACCGACTTATGAATCTGCGCGGTGTCAGCTCCGGCGGCGTCGATAGTGAAGTTGAAGTGGTTCTCCGTATCGTTGCTGGTGGTCACGGTGAACGCTGCTCCGCCTGCGGTTGGAGTAAGCGCGGCCGGGGAAACATTGCAGGTCAAGGGAACGGCTCCTGCACATCGCAGGTTCACCGCGCTGGTGTATCCCCCCGACGCGGTCAGTGTGCCGTTGAAGATGGCGGTTTCATTGGGATTGACGGTCAGCGACGGATTGCTGATGGCCAGCGCAAAATCGGGACTGGTGCTGCTGGCCGCGCCCACCGTGAGTGAGAGGCTTTGTGTGCGGGTGGGACCGCCCGCGACGGATCCGTTGATGGTGATTTGGCTCGTCCCTGCTGGCGTGGTCGCAGCGGCGCGTATGGTCAGAGTGATGGTCGCCGGGTTGCCAGCGATCGGAGAGCTCGAAGCCGGTTGAAAGTTGCAAGCTGCTCCCGCCGGCAAGCCGCTGCACGTGAGATTCACCGTCTCACTGAAAGCCCCGGAGGCTACCACCTGAAATGCAGTCGGACTGGAAACACCAGATTGATTGACTGTCAGGCTGCCCGGCGCGGGCGTGGTCACATTAAAATCCACCACGTGCAGCGTTAGGGCAAAGTCGCGAGTCGTCTTATTGGTGTCGGTGCCGACGCCGTGCACGTTGAATAAGTAATCGCCGACCGGGCCGGAGGCATTCACAGTAATGGCTGCGCCTGAACCGGTAGGAGTTTTTGAGGGCGGTGTTACAGAGCAGGTTGGAGGAGGCTGCAACGCCAGCGACCGCGCCGTGCAGGTGAGACTCACTGTGCTGTTGAATCCATTCTGGGCCAGCAGCAGAACATTGAAGGCCGCGCTCTGCCCGGCAAGGGTGGTCAACACGTTTGCCTGAGACGTAAATTGATAGTCGGGCCCTTCCGAGAGAGTGAACTCCCAGATGCCCCGTCCGTAGGTGGACGCCCGAAGCTTTTTTGTTCCGGCAAAATTGAACATGCGCACGGCCGTAACGGCCACGTTAGGCAGATAGCCAGCCGCAGCGCCCGGGACCGGCATGGGGCCAACCTCCGTCCAGGCAGCACCGGCTGTGCTGCTGGCGAAAACTCCCACATCGCTGGCGACGTAAACGACGCCAGCCGTCGCATCGACCGTCACGGCGTTGGCTGGGGCGTCGGGCAGATTTCCGGTGAAGTCTGTCCACGAAGCGCCTGCGGTGGTCGTCTTCCAGACATGAGACACGCCAAAGCCCATGATGGTGGCGTAGGCAGTTTTGCCCGTCGTGTCGGATTTGTCGATGGCGATCCCCGAGACCGGATACCCAGAAGGGTTGATCGCAGCCGTGCGATCGAGCCACGCCGGCCGGCCGCCGCTGACGTTGGTGGCGACCCATATGTGGCCGCCTGAGGACGCCAGAGGACCGAGACCGTCGGTGCCAGCGTACATCACGTTGGAAAATCCCGCCGTGTCTTTCAGGCCGCCGGCAGCCAGCGACCGCACCAGGTTTACCTCTCCACCCGTGCAGCTTTGTGTGTCCCCGGTTTCGAAGTTGTCGGTGAGCACCGAGAATCCGGTGCCGTCGGTGGCGCCGCGCCAAACCCTGCAAGTACCCACCAAAAGCTCTCCGGAATTCTCCGGATCGAGGATGAAGGGTGTAAACAATCCTCCGGCATCGCCGCCTACAGTGGTGTTCGAGACCACCAGTCCGGCGCTGAAATCCTGCGCACGGCAGTCCACCCCCAGCGCGCAACGCTGGATGCTCACGTCGGTGCCGGCGGTGAACCATTCCGTGGGATTGTCGGGATTGATCTCGTTGTAGCCCCCGTCACCCGAATTCACGCTGTTCCAGTTGGTGCTGCTCTGCGAACTGCTGGTCGCAGGTGAGCCGTTATCCTGCGCGCCTCCCAGGAGGGTGTTGGGATCATTCGGATGTTGCGAAAAAGAAACGAACTGGGTGAGCGATCCCAACTTCTGGTTTAGGCTGTCGAACTGGTTACTTCCGCCGCAGGCGCCGGTAGTGAGGCCGGTATAGCCGTCCAACGCGCGGTATATGCCGCCATCGTTGGCGAAGTACATCACCACCTGATGGTTGCTGTTGATCTGAAGAAAGTCCAGGGCATGCTGGTTGGGATGAACATGAGCGATCGAGCCAAAGCTGGGCGGGCACCCGTAAGCGTGGGTGAGATTGATAAATGTATCGGGAGGCGTGCCTCCGCAGCTGGGCGAGGCCGCGGTGATTCTGCATTTGTACAGATTCACCGCGCCGGCATAGAGATCGGTTACCTCTCCATCGGGAACTGCGGCCAGTTCCAGATTGTAAGTGCCTTGTTCGGTTCCGCAGCCCCCGAGCAGGTCGCCGCAGTTGGTGATGCCGTCATCGTTCAACTGGGTCCAATTGGCGCCGCCGTCTTTGGTTTGCCAGAGCAGCCGGTCATTATTGTCTGCGTCCACGTACCAGAAATACATCTCGTTGCGCCCGGGCACGACGGCAAACTCCCCGCGATACAAAAGACACGTGACTGTGCTCGGAGACGCAGGACATGAAACCGCGCTGAGACCGCCCGGCTGGTTATTCAGGCGGTCCCAGTTGACTCCGTCCGCCGAGGAATAAATGCCGTGCCACTGGATGGCGGCGAAGAACTTTCTTGCGGTTGCGTTGTAAACCACCGAAATCGCCGAACTGGGATCAATGACCAGGCCGGCGTCTTTGACGGTGGCGTAGGTCCACGACTGCCCGCTATCGTTCGAATAATAAAGCCCGCGATTCGTGATGACCGGATCCTCGAGCCCCTCGATCACCCCCTGAGTGGCTCCCGCCGCGGCTGCGACAACCAGATTCGGGGTCACGGCGCTGAATGCAATCTTGCCAAACCCGAGGCCTGCGAAAGAGCGGGTGCCGGAATTGTCCTGTGAGATCAGAGTCCAATTGCCGCCGGCATTGCTCGAACGTAAAATTCCCAATCCGTAGTAGGAGTCGATGGAACTGTTTGTTTCGCCGGTGCCCGCCAGTATCACGCTATTCGCGGAATTTGGGCTGGTCAGTTGGGGCTGGACGGCGATGGATCCGATGGCGAGCGTAGGCTGGTCGTCGGTCAACGGAACCCACGCGACCGCTGACGCATCGGCGCTGGCCGGCCCGGCATTTGTGGATTTCCAGACTCCGCCGTACGCCCCGCCGATGTACACCGTATTGCCGGTAGCGTCTGCGGGATCGACAGCCACGGCAGTAGCGCGGCCCGCGACCGCACCATAGTCCTGCACCCCGATCCCGCTGGCGTCGGAGGCCAGCGGCAAGGGTCCCAGCGGCGTCCAAACGGTGCCGGGAGCAGTGCGCGGCGTACCGCTGACTCCTCTCAAGCGCGGCTGCGCAGCCTGCAAGGAGCGGAGTTGCATCTTTTGACGGTGAGCCCGGTAGCGCAGTGCCGCTGTGGGTTGTCCGGGAACCAGGCGGCCGTGTGCGAACCATGATTCGCGTTGCCGCCGGCGGCTGGCCGGCGGCAACACGGGACTTTGCGCGGGCGCTGTTCCCGCAAGAGATACCAGGTACACCAGCGCCATCAGACGAAAGCCAAGGTTCATATCCACACACGACTACCACGTGCGCGGGCGCGATTTCAGTGATGGGCTGAGCTCAATCCGCTTTTCTTTCACCGCCAGTTCTAAATGGGGAAACCTGCACCTCGTGTTGGAAGTCGGCGGTACAGTCCACCAAAGTGGACTTGACGCGAAATCGGATTCCGCGTTCAGAAGTGAAATACTCCCCCGGCTGATTGCCTCCGAATGGAAAAGCGGCGAAGATAGGGACGCCCCGCACAGGCTTTCGAGAGGACTTCAATGGATTGGCAGGCGTTCTGGCTCACGGTCCGGCTGTCCGCACTGGTTGCATTCATTCTGCTGGTCCTGGGGCTTCCCGTAGCCGGCTGGATCACATTTTCGAAATGGCGCTGGAAGTTTTTCGCGGAGGCCTTCTTTGCGCTACCCATCGTGCTGCCTCCCACGGTTCTGGGTTTTTATCTTCTGGTCGCGCTCGGCCCCCGCAGTCCCCTGGGCTGGGGATGGGAAGCGCTGACCGGTCATACGCTGGCCTTCACCTTCGAGGGTCTGGTGATCGGTTCGATTGTGTACAGTTTCCCCTTTGCCGTGCAGCCCATCGCCGCCGCTTTTGCCGCCGTGGATCCCCGGCTGGTCGCGGCATCCCAGACGCTGGGGGTGTCGAGATTCCGAACCTTTTTTCGGGTGATTGTTCCGCTGTCCATTCCCGGACTGGTGACCGGAGCGGTTCTAAGTTTTGCCCACACCATGGGCGAGTTTGGCGTTGTGCTCATGGTTGGAGGCAATATCCCGGGAGTGACGCGAACCGTGTCCATTGATATTTACGACAAAGTGCAGGCGCTTGACTTCTCGGGCGCGAATGCGACCGCCATCGTTTTATTGACGATTTCATTTGTGACGCTTTCGGTGGTGTATCGACTAAGCCGCCGGGGGTGGGTGTGGAGGTAAAATCGTATCCTTCACGGTTAACGATTTCGATCTGAGCCATGCCCTCGACCCTCACCCATGCCGCCATCTTGACGCCGTTGCCGGCGGCCGATGAAGTGTCCGTGCAGGTTCGCAAGCGGCTGAACCAGGACTTCGAGATCGACATCGCGGTTTCTTTCTCGCCCGGGATCACCATCCTGTTCGGGCCTTCCGGGGCGGGGAAGACGACGTTGCTGGATTGCATCGCCGGGCTCATCCATCCGGACGAAGGACGCATTTCAATTCGAGAGACCCGATGGTTCGACAGCGGCCTTGGGTTGAATGTTTCCCCGCAACAGCGCCGCGTCGGATATGTCTTCCAGGATTTGGCATTGTTTCCCCATCTTCCGGTTCAGGGCAACGTCGAGTACGGCCTGTCACGCATGGACCGCGCGCAACGCAAACAGCGAAGCGACGCAATACTCGATTCGTTTCGCATTGCGCATCTGCGCGAGCGCAAGCCGGGCGAGATTTCCGGCGGGGAGCGACAGAGAGTTGCCCTGGCGCGCGCTCTGGCAATCGACCCCTCCATACTTTTGCTGGATGAGCCGCTGGCGGCGCTGGACGCTGCCAGCAAGTCAAAAATAGTCGATGACTTGCGCGCCTGGAACCGGCAGCACCGTATCCCGATCGTTTATGTGACCCACAGCCGGGAGGAAGTCTTCGCTCTCGGCGAGCGCGTGATCGTGCTGCAGAATGGCCGCCCCATCGCCAGCGGGACGCCGCATGAAGTGCTGAGCGCTCCTCGAACGGAAACCGTGGCGCAACTTGCCGGCTTCGAAAATATCTTCGACGCCACGGTCATGGCCGTGCAGGAGGAGCGTGGCACCATGCTGTGCGGCCTGTCGGAAAGCAATGTGAATCTTGAAACGCCTCTGGTACGGACGGAGGCCGGTGCAAGTTTGCGAATCGGCATCCGCGCCGGAGACATTCTGCTGGCTTCGCAGTCGCCTGTCGGATTGAGCGCCCGCAACATCATACCGGGCGTCATCGTGTCGCTGGAGAAGCGCGACGTAATCGTGGTTGCGAAAGTCGATTGCGGAGTGGAGATGGCAGTACATCTCACGCTGGCGGCTCGAGATTCGCTCCGAATGCAGCCCGGACAGGAAGTATGGCTGGTGATAAAAACCCACTCCTGCCACCTGATGGGAATTTCGTAGCGCTGGCGTCCCGCTGGCTGTCCTGAGGGCGTCTCGCCCTCCGCTCGTATTCGTTTCCAGAACTCCAAGACCTGGCGGGCGAAGCCCGCCCATCGGGCCGGCAGGATGCCGGCGCTACAAACAAAAAGCCTCGCCGCTGAGCGACGGGGCTTTTCTACAAATCGAAACTGTTAAACGCTGAACGATGATCCGCAGCCGCAGGTGCTCTTCACGTTCGGGTTCTCGAACTTGAAGCCAGCCCCTTCGAGGCTCTCGATGTAATCCACAATGCATCCATTCAGGTACATCACCGACGTGGCGTCCACGTACACCTTCAGACCATCCATGTCGAAAACTTTGTCCATCATGCCGGCGCCATTTTCAAACTGCATGGAGTAAGAGAAGCCGGAGCAGCCCCCTCCTACCACCCCTACCCGCAAGCCGGCCGGGACCGGGTTCTGTTGCGCCATGGTCTCTTTGACCTTGGCGATGGCGTTCGCCGTCAAGCTGATGGGTGCCTTTTTGGTCTCTACCGGCGTTACTTCCGGAGTCGTCGTCGTGGCCATAGGTATCTCCTTGAAAGGACTCGTTCACTATTATAGCAAAGCGGGAAGCAGGTAAAGCTGGCAAAGTCGCTTCCATCCAAGCTTTTCAGTCAACTCCCGCCAAACATCACACTCATTGGATGATATTCCCACCGCGGTCGATGCAGCTCGAAATACACGCGCCGGGCCTTGCCAACAGGTCTATAATCCGGCGTTGGGGCCCTTGTCCGAAAGCTGGTTGTGGGGGCCACAACCAAATACATCAGTAACAGCCTTCGGGGACCGGCTCGACATCCGTACCGAGGTGGTCTATGACTCCGGGATTGCTATGGCTCTTGATTGCATGGGGCGCACTCACCGTTATTCTCATCATCCTCTTGATTTACCGCAGCACCCTCACCATGCAGGAAGACGATCAACTCTTCCTCGGTGACTCCAATTCTGGAATGGCGCAAGATCAGATGGAGCTTATGGCCAAGGTAAACAAGATCACCCCTCTGGTGAAAGCTTTGGGTGCGACCTCGGGAGTGATGATCCTGGTGATTGCGGGCTGGGCAGTTTATCTGGGACTGAATTCGGTTCAGCCTTGAGCGGTGGCGCAAGCCCGGCATCCCTTCGCAAGGGGTGTCGGGAATGAATGGTGCCGGGAACAGGACTTGAACCTGCACGCCTTTTGGGCATTGGATCCTAAGTCCAACGCGTCTGCCAATTCCGCCATCCCGGCTCGTGTGTCTCTGCGGTCCTCAACGACTTTCGGCGGCAGCGAAATTCTGGCGCTCGCTGCGGTGCCAGTTTCATTCTAATCTGCAATTCCCAATTTTCCACGTTCGGTGTTCGATGTTGCTTCTTCCAGCCGCACCTCGAATTGGATACAGCCAAGGGTATCTCCCTCTTCCGACACCAAAGAGCATTTGTCGCTACATCGAGGCGAGCCCGGGATGACTACGCGTAAATATCCCCGCCCGTTAAGAAAGGAGTACCCGAGGGGATTGGACTTTTGATGTTTCCAGCACTATATTGGCACGCACTTGGGGAGGTGCAATGAATCATCCGATTCGATTTAGAGGCGCAACCCTGTTTGCGCTCTCCTTTGGTGTCTTGTTTACCTTTGGCTGCGGTGGTTATTCAAGTTCTAGCGGCGGCCAAAGTAACTCTCTCACGAGCATCGGCGTGTATGCCCAGACCGCGCCGTCTATTCCGGTCAGTGGAAGCGTCAAGCTCATCGCGAATGCAGCATACGGCGATCCGGCAATCTCCAACACTTATACAGATAAAGACGTGACCGGTGTAGCAACCTGGGTGTCCTCGGACACGAATGTAGCGACCGTGGCCCAGGGAAGCGTAACCGGTGTAGGGCCTGGCACGGCCGAAATCTCAGCAAGTCTCGGGGGGCAAAAAGGTTCGACGAAGGTAATAGTGGGACTTCCAGCCAGCATAATCATCACGCCCCAGGACAACGCAAAGTACAACCTGTCCCACCCGTCGAAACAGTTTCTTGCGACGGCCACGTATTCAGATGGCACGAGCTTGGACTTGACGAATTATCTTACGTGGAGTGCAAACCCTCCAGGAGTCATGAAATTCGACGATCCCTACGGTTTGGAACCTGGTTTGGCGACGTTCCTTTCAACCGGCACGGCCACCATTAACGGGAACTTGAGACCAGGCGAAGAGGGAAATCTGACTGTGACGGTAGACCCGTAATTTCAATTGCTGAACGGGGTTGACTGTATGGTTTGCATCGCGTGCGGCGACGCTCGCTTATAATGGCGCCATGGCCAAGGGCGGTTCCAGACTGCTGGCGCTGATTCTGTTGACTGGGCTGGCCACATTTTTGTTGCCTTGCCAGGAAACTTCGGGGGTGCATGCCGAGGCTGCTCCTGCTGCGGCCTGTCACCAGCATGGTTCCAGACCGACTCCCACGCGATCGACCTATCGCTGCTGCCAGATCGGACACAATTCGGCTCTTCTGCTACGCACCACCGGCGCGCAACCGCTTCCCACGGCCGTGACCTCGTCCGATAACCGATTAGCGCCGATCGTGATCTCCTCCCACAGCGATCCCGGCAGTGCATCCATCCTGTCCGCTGATCCACCTCACACGATTCCTCTCCGCGTCTAAACCTGAGCGATTTCCATCCTGTAGACCGAACTGCCTGAATGGCGTCGTGTTTTTTAAGCCAGGGGGATACTGGTGCGGAAACTGTTGGTGATTGCTCTTGTGAATTTGTCGTGTCTCGCGGTTCCGGTTCTTCCTGCCGCGGGCCAAACGCCCGGCGAGGTCATGGGCGAGTCCGGGCCATCGCATTCCATGCCGGGAATGAGCGGCATGACCGACATGATTACCATGAAGCCCGCCTCGCTGATTGAATCCCTGAGGCAACACGCCACCTCAGGCACGGACGCGGAACCTGTCTCTACGCCATTCGAAATGCTCATGACCAGCAAGGGAAGCTGGACCCTGATGTTTCATGGGGAAGCCTTCTTAATCGACGAGCAGCAAAGCGGGCCGCGCGGACGCGACAAGCTGTTTTCCACCAACTGGTGGATGCCGATGGCGCAACGAATAATCGGCAAGGGCACGTTGACCATCAGAGCCATGCTCAGTTTCGAGCCCGCGACGGTTTCCGGGCGCTTCTACCCGGAGCTTTTTCAGCAGGGGGAGACCGCCTTCGGCCGTCCCATCGTGGATGGTCAGCATCCTCACGACTTTTTCATGGAGTTGGCCGCCTTGTATGACTACAAACTGGCGGAACATACGCTGGTATCTTTGTACGCCGCGCCCATGGGAGATCCGGCGATGGGGCCGCCCGCGTATCCTCACCGGGCTTCGGCATCGCAAGATCCCATCGCGCCCCTGGGGCATCATCTTCAGGATTCTACGCACATCGCGGCCGATGTAATTACCGCAGGCCTTACCTATCGTAACTTCCGCGGTGAGGCATCGGGTTTTCACGGGCGCGAGCCGGATGAATCCCGTTGGAACATCAACTCTGGAAGCATCGACTCCTGGTCGGCGCGTGTGACAGCCAACCCAGGACAAAACTGGAGTGCGCAGTATTCCATCGCGCAGATACATAGCCCGGAGTCGCTCGCACCCCATGAGGACGTTCGGCGCATGACCGCCTCGATCCAGTACAACCGGCCACTCGGAACAGGGAACTGGGCTTCCATGTTCCTCTGGGGAAGAAATCAGGATATTTCAGGCGGCAACGTCGGCAATAGTTACCTGCTCGAATCCACGCTACGATTTTTCAAGAAAAATTATGTCTGGACTCGCATTGAAAATGTGGATCGCACCAATGAGTTGCTGCTGGGCGACAACCCGGAGCCCCCCGGATTCAACGAGATCTACTTCACACGGGTTCAGGCCTACACGGCAGGCTATGCGCGGGAAGTGGGACGCATCCCGCATCTCTCCACCGAGTTGGGAGGGCAATTTGCCTGGTACGGCGTCCCGGATGTGCTCAAGCCGGCTTATGGTCAACATCCGGTAGGCGCCATTTTGTTTCTACGCGTCGTTCCGTACTAGAATCTCCAGCCATGGGCAGACTCTCCCGTTACCGCGTACTTATTTCCGGCATTCTTTCCCCAGTGGCTGCGATCATTCTCTATGCGCTGGTCTATGGGACGCTGACCTCGCGCAGCACCGATCTCGAAAAGGATTGGCTCTTTCGCCTATCGCTTTCAACTCTCGCGATGGCTGTTCCGTTTCTGATCACCGCCGTTCTCCTGTTGAAAGACCGACGCCGGCATGCGCTCTCTTTATCCGCCAAAATAGGATTTGCGCTGGCCGTTCTTTCCCTGGGCCTGGCATGGAAGCCTGTGCGCGATGGAATCACCCGCTCGAAACAGTCTCGAAACATGGCTTTGCGCGGTGTGGCGGCACCATCCTTCAGCACTCCCGATATTTTCGGAACCACGCAGCGCCTCGAAGATCACAAGGGTCAGGTTGTGCTGGTCAATATGTGGGCAACATGGTGCGGCCCCTGCCGGGCGGAGATGCCGCGGCTCGACCGCTTGTTCCAGGAGCGAAAGCCGGCGGGATTCGTGGTGTTCGGACTGTCCGATGAGGATGCAAACCTGCAACGAAAATATCTGGAAGAAGTGCCCGTAAAGTACCCGCTTCTCACGGTCAGCGAAGGAGTGCCCAGCCTCTATCGGGACATCGCGCGTTATCCGGCAATTTTCCTGATCGATCGCCAGGGACGGCTGCAACCTGCGCCGGGTCCGGATCAACCTTTCGAGCAGATTGAGGCTGCCGTCGATGCTCTTCTCAAGGAGGCTCGTTAGAGTCTTCGCGGCGCGTTGTTTCCGTGACCCAATCCCGCTACACTGGCTCTCTTATGTCGAACCCCACTCAACCCAACATCAAATTGATCAACGCGTCCGACTACCGGGAGACTTACGCCAACAGCGTGCAGGTGAGAGTCAACGTGTGGGACTTCTTCCTGGTATTCGGTACTTTGCAGCAGCAAAGCGAGACTCAGGTCGAGGTCAACAATTTTCAGGGAATTTATTTGAGCCCGCAGCAGGCGAAGGCGCTGTCGGCCATTCTGCAGCAGAATGTTGCCGGCTACGAAAGCACGTTTGGCGAGATCAAACTCGATCCGCGCATGATGGCCCCTGGGCCGGTGCATTAACCGGCAGACCAGCGTGTCCTCCACCGCATTGCGAAAATCTTTTTACGCCTCGCGCGGTCTCCATCCCGGACTGGTGTTTGCAATTGCCTTTGCTGTGCTCATGGCGCTGCATGCTCCTCTGCTACGGCTGCCGTATTTCTGGGATGAAGCCGGCTATTACGTGCCTGCAGCGCGGGACCTGTTGCTGACCGGAAGCCCGATTCCGCACTCCAGCATTTCAAACGCGCACCCGCCCCTGGTGATGGCCTATCTGGCATTGTGGTGGAAGCTGGCGGGCTTCACTCCAGCCGTGACCCGTACGGCCATGCTTCTGGTTGCGGCGTTTGCCCTGCTTGGTCTCTTCCAGTTGGCCAGGGCTCTGGCCCATGTCGAGGTCGCAATCGCGACCACTATTCTGACCGCGCTCTATCCGGTCTTTTTTGCGCAAAGCTCCCTGGTTCACCTCGACCTCGCAGCGGCCGGGCTGACACTTTGGGGACTGCGCGCCTATTTGACCGGCAAGGGCTGGCAGTCGCTGTTCTGGTTCTCGCTCGCCAGCCTCACCAAGGAAACCGCCATCCTGGCGCCCATGGCGTTGTTCGGCTGGCACTTTCTATCGGTGCGGGTGCGCGGTACTCGCGGCGAGTTGCCGGGCACCGCGCGCGGCAATCCTGTTTGGCTTCTGGGGCCAGTGCTTCCTCTGGCGGCGTGGTATGGCTTCCATTACTGGCGCACCGGTTTTGTTTTTGGCAATCCGGAATTCTTCCGCTACAACGTCGCAGCTACAATTCATCCCCTTCGGATTGTGCTGGCGCTGCTGGTTCGCCTGTGGCAAACCGTCGGCTACTTTAATCTGCTTCTTCTCACCCTGGCCGCGCTGGCCGCGATGTGGCTGCCTCCTCTGCGCGATGGAAATAGAGATGAAAATAGGGAGGGGAATAGAGTTGAAAATAAAGACCGCCCTCGCATCGCGTGGGACAACCAGTTCGACATGCTCGCCGTCATCGTGGCGTACGTATCGACCATGGCGCTGGTCGGCGGCGCGGAACTCGCCCGCTATATGCTTCCGGCCGTGCCCCTGGTAATCCTCATCTGCGTTTCCACGCTCTGGCGAAGAGTGCGGTGGTGGCGGGGAGTGGTCGCGATCGTGGCTCTGATGTTTGTTTCAGGATGGTTCATCAATCCGCCTTACGGATTCTCTCCCGAAGACAATCTGGCGTACCGCGACTACATTCGTCTGCATCAGCAGGCCGAGCAATTCCTGGAAGCACGCTATCCCATGGCGCGCGTGCTGACCGCCTGGCCGGCAAGCGACGAGCTGACCCATCCCTACCTGGGATACGTCACTCGCCCCATGAGTGTGGTGCGCATTGAACATTTCGCCATTGAGCAATTGATGTCGGCCTCCGATCTTCGCTCCAGCCAGGCGGGCCTGGATTTTGAAGTTGCGCTGGTTTTCTCGACCAAGTACGAGCCCGAGCATCCTCTGCTGGAACATTGGCGCCGGTGGCAGGAGTGGAAGTCCCGGTTCTTCGATTACCACCGCGATCTTCCTCCCGTGGCAGCAGCCCGGCTGCTGGGCGGAAACCTGGTTTACTCCGAGCAGAAGAACGGGCAATGGGTGGGTGTGATCGAAATCGAACGGATCGTCGATGCCCGAAAGTTTGCGTCCGAGTAAATCGCAGCCTGGGCTGCGTTCCCACCGCGTGGCGCGGAGTTTCAACTCTTGAGATCGCGGCTTGTGTTCCCGGCTACTGCTGTTGCTGGGGCGGAGCAGGCTGGGCGGGGGGCGCGCTCTGCATTCCGCCAAACGAAGATGACGGCGCACTCTGCATTCCGCCGAAGGCCCCGGGGGATGCGGATGAGTTTGAGCCGGATGGGTTTGAACCGGAGTTCTGCTGCGTTTGCATCGTAATGGCGGATTGTAATGCGGGTTGCGCCGGGGTCGTGATCAGCCCGCCGCGATCCATGGTGGGATCGTAAATGAACTGCCACTGGTTATAACGATTCTTGTGATTGAATTCGCGGATCGTTTGAGCCTTGCTGGTACTGGCGACACCAACAATCGGTCCCCCTCCAAACACCGCGCTGGATAACTGGGCGCCCCCGATCCCCCCACCTGGTTGGCTTGAACTCTGCTTGGAATCGTCCGGCGATCCCTGGCCCTGGTTTGTCTGGTTAGGAGTTGCCTGGCTCGCGTCCGGCCCGGAGTCATCCGCCTGGTTTGCTGCAGGATTGAGAGGCGCGGCCTGCGCACCCGCTCCACCCATTATGCCGCTGGCGGCTCCCATGAGGGCGGCGGCGCCGGCGGCAGCGGTCGCGTTGGCCCCGGCTGGCATGGCTCCGGCGATCACGGGGGCGCTGGTGAGTTGCACTTCACCCACATGCAGCAACTTGAAATCCTTGCCGGTAATGGGATCGTTATAACGCTTGCGCAGAAATCGAATATTGTTGGTATTTTCCAGGTCTTCAAGCCGGGAAGGGTAACGCCCGGTTTTCTTCACGTAGCGGCGAATGGCGCGGGAATATTGCACTCCCCGGTGAATCATCTCTTCTTCGCGATCGCGCCTTACCCGGAAGGCAATGCTGGGAGCGAGCGCCGCTGCGGCGATGGCTAGCAGGGTCACGAACAACATCAGCATGATGAGCATGTAACCGCGCTCGGAGCGGCGCGCCCAAGCCGGTCGTCGCTCGTTGGCTCCCGGTCGCTGGCTCGTAGTCATTCGATATTCCTAGTCCGAGATTCAAAGTCCCGGGGGCTAATGGCCAACGACCAAGCACCGCCCTACCCCTGTGTCAAAGGGATACTCTGCCGGTTGTTGTTCAGCACATCTTCCACTTCCACCGAGACCGGCGTGATCCGCAGAATTCGATAGCGGCGATCGACAATGTCTCCTTCACCCGCGATAAACACATCCTCGCCCTGCGACAGAAAAATCCTCTTGGCCTCGCCGGGTTTGTTGGCGAAGCCGAAAAATTTGAGATTGATGGGCGGAGGCGGGGGCGGGCCCTGAGGAACCACCGGGGCTACAACATGCACCGGCATGATCGGTTTTGGAATGTCGACCTCTGCCCGGAAGATATTGCGGCCTGCGCCCTCGTACTTAGTGTCCTCGCTGGCCTTCAGCAGGTCGTAACGAAGCGTGGGATCAAGCGACCGGGCTGTGCTGGCGGCATTTTTTTTGGTGGTTGCGCTCTTTGCGATCACAATCCGGCGCGTCCCTGGAGGGGGAGCGACAGCCGGGGCCGGGGACTTCGCAGCCGCCGGAGAGTCAGGTAAAAAACGCAACAAGGTAAACAGGACCGCGACCACCATCAAAACGATGGCGGCGATCGTCTTCTTGCGGTTTTCGGTTCCCAGCTCCATTCAGCTGCTCGCCTTCTGGTAAGTCTCCAGTTTCATTTGAAGCCGGACTTCGCCCGCCTGCTCGCCGCCGAGTTCGACGCTATTGATTATGAAAAATAGCGGATCGCGCTCCAGCGAATTGATGAAACGCACCAGTTGGAGATAATCTCCGGAGAAATCCGCCTGAATTTCGACCGGACGCAGGCCGACAGTCTCCGTGTCCTTGGCCTTGGAGCGGATTTGCCCGATGCGAACTCCGTTCTGCTTCGCAACTTTCCCCAGCTCTTCGT
This sequence comes from Terriglobia bacterium, assembly GCA_963814725.1. Lineage (GTDB taxonomy): Bacteria > Acidobacteriota > Terriglobia > Terriglobales > Acidobacteriaceae > JAIQFF01. The sequence goes on along the minus strand of CAWFDY010000003.1, from coordinate 464,005 downwards.
AAATCGCCGAATCCTGCGCCGGCAGTCGCGTTTCGTAGAAGTCATCGATCTGCCTCCCGGCCGTCGCAATCTTTTTGTCCACGTCTTTCAGGGGCTCTGCTTCATGAGTTTTGCGCTGCAGCTCCTGCCACAACTGGCTCAACTGTTCGCGGCGGGATTGCTCGGATCCGACCAGCGGGGAAAAAAGCATGACGGCGGCGACGATATCGATCGCCACCAGTACGGCAATCGCAAGCATCGCCTTCTTCCGAAAATCGACCAGATCAGGTATCAATGCGCGACCTTCTTTTCCTTCTTGGTTACAGCCTTGCTTACAGCATTCGCGGCAGCGCCGGTTGCGGCCGGGGTCGTGGCCGGCTTCTCGGCGTCGGCAAAGTCGGGTACGTAGAGAGCGCTGATATCGAATTGCACATTGTCGCCCGGAGCCTGCCCCACCCGGCTCGATTCCTGCTCGATTTGAGTTTGCTGGAAATGTTGCGAACCTTCCATCTTTCGAACCAGTTCAAGGGCGCGATCACGCGATTCTCCCGCCACCACCAGCTTAAGCTGCAACTGGTTGTCGGGCGCCTTTTCGGGCTGGATGGAAACGACGTGAAGCCGGGGCGGCATTACCCGCTCCAGGTCTTCGAAAACTCTGGTCCAGGAAAAGGCTTTGCGCTCGAAGAGATCATTCAGAAACTGGGCGCGGTCGCGGGTGCCGCGATTAGCCGGCAAGTTCAGGACCTCTTCTGCTTTCGCCTTCTGCTGATCGCGGGCTTCAATCTGCTCCTCACGCTCCTTGATCAAGCCACGGTCCTTGCTGGCCGCGGCCCAACCTGAGAATACGCTGTACAGAAGAACCAGGGTAAAAAGCCCCATGATGCCCAAGGCTCCGCCCCAGCGGATCCACAGGGGTCCGGAATCTTCATAAGGGCGACTGGCGAGATTGATGTCAACGCGCATATCAGGAAAGCAGCGCTCCCACCACCCCTGCCATTCTCCACTTGGGAATGGAACCCACGCCTCCGCCCAGTTGCGACGGGTTGACCAGGTCGGAAACCTGGGCGCCGGTCTGAGCGCGTAAAGCAGGAGCGGCGCCGCCCGATTCGGGCAGCCCGGCCACGAAAATCTGGCCAATATTCAGGTTGTAAGTGTCCTGAAAGAATACCACTGAAGGATAGACTTCCTCAGCCAGTTGCTCGCCCGTGATGGTCACCCCTCTCGTATTCTCGAGGGTGCGAAATAAGAGCAGCTGCTCGCCATCCAGAATGGCGATGCTGGTCGTGCGGGCATCCACTTTGATCACCAGTGAGGGCTGCTGCGCGTGTGCCGCTCCCAGCGCGGCCAGCATGGACGGCATGACTACGCCGGGCTCATAACCGGCCTGGCGGAAAGCCGCTTCATAATCCTCGACCACGTTCGCCAGCGCCACGGCCGCGATCACCCGCACGCCGCCTTTCGAGGGCTGCACATGATAGGAAACCTTGGCCTTGTCCACGTCGAAGGGAAGCGACTTTTTTAGACGAAAGCGCACCACACTTTCAGCTTCGTCGCGCTTCGCAGGCAGAGTCTCGAAATCAAGCAAAACCACCCGGACCGCGGCATCGGGCAATACGGCGATCACATCGCGCGACCGGCCGCCGAGGCTGCCCAGAGTGTCGCGCACGGTCTCAAACACCGCATCCGGTTGGCGCAGGTTAGTCTCAATGAGGTCAGGGACCACGCTGCCGGGAGCCAGTTCACTCGCGGCACAGGCTTCCAGCGTGGATCCGCCGTTCTCGGAAATACGGCCCACTAGTACACGGTCAGCCGAAATTTCGCAGGCCAGCTTCGGCCTGGATCCGGAATTAGGAGTACGGCTCATGAGTTTGGAGTAATCCTATTAGTAAAACGCGTTACAGCATTGAAATGCAATAGCTGGAAGGACACTGCACCAGTCGTCTGGCTTCGGTCGTCAGGCTTCAGTCGTCAGTCATCCGACTGACTCCCTTGGATTGACCGACGACTGACGACTGCTTACCGCATATTCTCGATGAAGGTGACTTTATTGATTTCCTTCAGCGTGGTCATTCCCAGCCGGACTTTGTCCAGCGCCGATTCGCGCAGGAAGCGCATACCCTCTTCGCGGGCCGCCCGCCGTATCTCCGAAGTCGGCTTCTTTACCAGGATCATCTCGCGGATGCGGTCGCTGAGGTCAAGCAGTTCATGGATTGCCGTGCGGCCTCGAAAACCCGTACCCGCACACTCGATGCAACCCTGGCCTTCATAAAACGGAACTTGCGACCACTGTCCCGGATCCAGGCCGCTGGCTTCCAGCACTTCAGACGGGTAGTGTACGACCGTGCGGCAGGATTCGCAGATCAAGCGCACCAGCCTCTGGGCCAGAATGCAGTTCAGCGCGGAGACGAAGTTGTAGGGTTCCACGCCCATGTTGAGAAAGCGTCCAATCACGTCCACCACATTGTTGGCGTGAACGGTGGTGAACACCAGGTGTCCGGTCAAGGCGGATTGGATTGCAATCTGCGCCGTCTCGGTGTCGCGGATTTCGCCCACCATGATCTTGTCCGGATCGTGGCGCAGAATGGAGCGCAGCCCGCGGGCAAAAGTGAGCCCCTTCTTTTCATTGACCGGAATCTGGGTGATGCCGCGAATCTGGTATTCGACCGGATCTTCAATGGTGATGATCTTGTCTTCTTCCGTCTTGATCTCGCTCATCGCGGCGTAAAGGGTGGTGGTCTTGCCGCTGCCGGTCGGGCCCGTGACCAGCACCATGCCATAAGGCTCGGCGATGTAGCGCCGGAACTTTCTCAAGTCATCCGGATCGAAGCCCACCACGTCGAGCACCAGCTTGTGAAACTTCTCGCTCATCGACTCTTTGTCGAGTACGCGGAGCACCGCGTCTTCGCCGTGAATCGACGGCATGATGGATACGCGGAAATCGATAGGGCGTTCGGGCGAGCCGTATTTCACCCGGAAGCGGCCGTCCTGAGGGACGCGGCGCTCGGAGATATCCAGTTCGCTCATCACCTTGATGCGCGAGATGATGGTGGAGTGATGCTCTTTGCCGATCGGCGGCATGGCTTGGGTGAGCACGCCATCAATACGGAACTTGATGCATACCGAATCGTCGCGGGTCTCGATATGAATATCACTGGCCCGGCGCTGCAGCGCGGTAAAGATCGTGGTATCGACCAGGCGAATAATCGGGCTGATGTCGCCCTGCGCGGTCAACCGGTCGATGGAGATGCTGTCTTCGCCACCGGCTTCGTCTTCCGATACGACCGCCAGCGTGAAACCTTCGCTGGCTTCTTCCAGCACGCGCTTCGACTGTTCCGTCTTCTTGAGAATTTCGCTGATTTGCGCCAGCGTCGAAACCTTGGTCAGGATGCGTTTGCTGAGCAGCAAGCTGATCTCATCAATCATCATCAGCTGGCTGGGATCGGCGATTGCGATGGCCAGGCGCCCGTCCTCGGTCTCTTCGAGGGGAACGAAGTTGTAGCGGAACATCAGGTCTACCGGAATCTTCTTGAACAGATCATGGTGAAGCGAGAAGTTGTGCAAGTCGATGAACTCGCAGCGATAGCGCCGTGCAATGTCCTGGGCCTTGGCCAGATCGTCAGCATGAGGCGCCGGGGCGAGCCGGGCCCCTCCATTTCCCCCGTGCGCGACGATCGGCTTGGTCTCCGCCATTTTTGCCATACTCAAAATCTTTCTATGAACCTTATGTCTTGCTTCGACCATACAACCGGTCAGTGAATATTTGCGCCCAGGGAGAAGATCGGCAGATACAGCGAAATCAGCACTCCGCCCACGAACACCGCCATCACGATCAATATGACGGGTTCAATCAGGGCCATGGTTGCTCCCAGCGCGGTCTGTACGTCCTCCTCATAAAATTCAGCCACCGAATTCAGCATTGCCGGCAAAGCGCCCGTGGACTCCCCGACTTCGATCATCTCCACCGACAGGTCGGGAAACATTTTCTGCTGCTCCAGGCTGCCGGAAAGCGTCTGCCCTTCCCGCACCCGGACCGCCGCTTCCGCGATGCCATTCAGAATGCGCCGGCTGCTCATGGACGCACCCGCAGTTTCAAGCGACGGCACCAGAGGCAGGCCGCCGGCCAGCAAAGTCGACAGCATGCGGGAAAAATTCGCCACCTGGTATTTCAGCCAGATGTCTCCCATCACCGGCATTCGCAACAGGACAGCATCAATACGCTCGGCTCCGCGATCCGAACTTTTCCAGCGCCAGAGCAACACGCCTGCTACTACCAATGCAATGGCCAGGTAGGGAGCGTATTTCTGAGCCCGCGTCCCTACTGCCAGCATAATCAACGTGATGGTGGGTAGTTGGGCATTAAGGTTTTCAAAGAGTTTCGCAAATTCGGGCACCACGTAGGTCACCAGAAATACCAGCATGACCAGCACCATCGTCACCAGCAGCGCGGGATACACCAGCGATACCGCCAGCTTCTTTTTGAAAGTAAGAGCCAGCCTTTGAAATGCGATATACCGGCCAAGCACTTCCTCCATGTTGCCGCTTTTTTCTCCGGCCATCAGCGTCGTTGTGTAAATCCTGGGGAAGACGCTCTGCGCCGCGAAAGAGTCAGACAGTAATTCGCCGCTCTTCACCCGCTCCCGGACATTCTGCAAAAGGCCCTTCAGATTCCCATCTTTCTGGCGCTTGATCAGCAAGTCCAGCGAATTCAGAATCGGCAGCCCGGCCTTGATCAAGGTCAGGAACTGCTGGTTGAAAATGACGAACTGGCCTTGTTTAACCTTGCGCCCGCCCAGTTGCAGCTGGCCGCCGGAAAACAGGCCTCGGGGTTTGACCCAGTAAACCAGGTAACCTTGCTGCACAAACCGTTCCCGTACCTCGGATTCGGAGTAACCATGTTCCACCTGCTGCGCCAGGCGCCCACGATCATCGGCGATCTTTATCAAAAACTGGGCCATATCGCTCTCTGGTTACGGTGATACCCTCCCAAGTCTAGCATTCTGAAGGTTACAAGAATGCGAATACGACCTGAAGAATGCGCCTGAGAAGTACTCTTTGGTAACCGCCCTAATTGGTACAACTACGGGTTTATAGAATCTCTCTAATCGCAAGACGCCAGGCGGATTGCCTCACTGCGGGTCAAAATTTCCCTCCACCGTTTCAACTCCCGGCGGGGGAGCAAAGTGAAAACGCTGATCGGCAATCTCGCCATTTTCCACCTGATCGCTGAACCGGTACTCGGTTACGGACTCGTCCGCCTCTTCAAATTGGATGCGCGCAATGCGGTAATCGGGCGTGATCTCGAGCAGAACTTCCCGGACCCGATCTGCCATGCCTCTCGGGATACCTCGAAGGACCGTATTGCCGGGCGTCTGCGGAGTGACATCCACCGCCTGGGACAAGCCGTTCAGCTCTTTCTCCAGGCGGGTCTTGCCCAGCAAGAATCCCAGTGGCGATCGCAGGTCGTCGAGAGTTTTCACCGAAGTGCGCCGCGCCTGGCGATCGGAAGGAAGGTAGAACCATGCGTCCTTGCCATCGCTGAGAAAGAGCTTTTCCTTGGGAGAACGGTATTCCCAACGCATCTTGCCCGGCTTTTTCAGCCAGAGCGATCCGGACTCGGTCCGCTCGATTCCGGCGCCGCGATAACTCTCGGTAAATTCCGCCTGCAAGGTTCGGAGGTGGTTGTATCGGTTGTCCACCGCTTGAGCCATGGCCTGCACGTCAGTGGCTGGGTTCCCGGCAACCGCGGGTAAGAGCGCCAGCCACAGAGCAAATGCACCGGGGATCAGGGAATCTAGTCTCACTCGCTAACCATATCGCAAGTCACTGCCATGTTGGATGCCGAAGGGTCGAAGCGGATGCCGAAGCGGAGGGCAGGATGCCCCCCGGACAGCCGGCGGGACGCCGGCGCTACAAAATATGACCAAAAACGAAAACGTCCCAGACTCATTGAGTCATGGGACGTTCGTCGAACAGCCCTCCCCCGAAGTCTGCTCACAAACAGCCTAAAGGCTTTGGGAATAGCTGGGAATGGCCCGAACGGGCTAGTTACAAACCAGTAAATGGGCAAGCGAATTCGCCGGATGCCTGGATGGAAGATGTTTGGTGTTTCCGTGGAAATATCCTTCCACCCTGGTTTTGGGCCGGGGCACGGCGGTAATCGAAATCCTGATTACGATCGGGCTAGGAGGGGTCGAGACAGCATCTTTCGAATTTCTGCGCGGCCGGGTTAACTTCTTTGCCTGTCGCTGTTTCGGTGCCTGGCGGGAAACCGCGGCAGGAGAGAACCGGCGCGCTCCTCGTGGTCGAGCAATTGCAACTTCCCCAGTGAGACCATCCCACATGACTGCAGCATCCTCAGGATATGCAGGTCGTGGTGACGGCGCCAGGTTTGAAGCAAGGAACCCGTGATCAGCAGTCATTCGAAATACAGCAATTTGAAACTCTGGCAAGCGGCCCAACAGAAGAACTCCGGTCTGGCGCTTTTGCTGGTCGTGATTCTAGTTTCCACGATGGCGTTGTTCGGATGCGGCGGAGGTTCGAGCATCGCGGGCGATTCATCTCCGCGCCCGGACTTGACGACCGTAACCGTGGCGCCAGGCGCTGCCACGATCATGGTGGGATCCACCCAGCAACTGGCAGTGACTGCCAAAGATCAGAACGGCAAAATCGTGCCGGGAATAACTTTCGCCTTTTCCAGTTCCAGCGCCGCTGCGACGGTTAGCCCCACTGGCGTGGTGAAAGGCGTATCGGCGGGCGTCGCAATAATTTCGGCGGTCGCGAGCGACAAGAGCGGGTCGGTTTCGATCACGGTAACGGACCTTCCTGCGCCGCAACCGGTCTTGACCCACATCAGCGTATCGCCGTCGACGGCTTCAGTTACAGCCGGGCAGACGCAGAGCTATACCGCGCTGGGATACGACCAGTTCAATAATCCAATGAGCGGTGTTTCCTTTGCCTGGGCCTCGGATGGCAACCCATCGATTGCCAGCCTGAGCGGCAACGTTGCCACCGGCATTTCCCCGGGCGCGGTACACATTACAGCGTCGGCTTCCGGCATCAGCAGCGCGCCCGCGTCATTGACGGTGCTTCCGCCGCTGCCCGTGCTGACCACAATCGCCTTGACTCCGGGATCTCCTTCAATCTTTACCGGCAGCACGCAGCAGTTGACGGCCACCGCTTTTGACCAGTATGGAAATGCGTTAAGCGGTCTTGTATTCACATGGGCGAGCTCGAATAAAAACGTTGCCACCGTCGGTTCGAACGGACTCGCGACCGGCATATCCGCCGGATCGTCGCAACTGAGCGCGTTTGCTCAAGGGGTCAACAGTAACGCGGTGGTTCTGACCGTCAGCCTCCCGCCTTCGGTTTTGACTTCGATTAAAGCGTCGCCATCCGCCGCTTCCATACAGTCGGGCAGCGTCCAGGAATTTGATGCCGTCGGATACGATCAGTACGACAATCCGATGAGCGGAATCATTTTCGCGTGGTCCAGTTCCGACAGCAGCGTAGCCTCCACGAACGCGGTGAACGCCGAAGGCAAAAACGAAGGCGTCGCCACCGGACTGAACGCAGGATCCACGCAGATCACAGTGAGCGCCAATGGCGTGTCGGCCATGGTTTCGCTCACCGTCACGGCGCCTCCGCCTCCGCCGCCTCCGCCGGTGGTAACCACAATCAGCGTGCTGCCGGGTGACGGCTCCATCAATCCAGGCGGGACGCTGCAGCTCAGCGCTCTGGCCATCGATCAGAACGGCCTCGCGATGAGTGGGGTTGTGTTTACCTGGGCATCGAGTGACACGAGCGTGGCAACGATCGACGGCAACGGCCTGGCCACCGGCGTGGGAGCCGGCACGGCGGAGATCAGCGCCTCGGCGCAAGGGGTCAACAGCAACGCTTCGTCCCTGGTCAGCACCATTCCATATTCCGGGCTGCCGCTGGCCATCACCAGGCTTTCCCCGCCCATGGCGCTCGTCGGCAGCGGAGATCTAATCTCCCTGACCGTGATGGGCACGGGCTTCGTGCCGGGAGCGCTGGTGAACTTCGGCTCCACTATTCTGGTTCCTTCGTCGCTGACACCAACCGCGATCATGGTGACCGTTCCGGCCGCCGAACTGACCTCGTGTACCCCGGCCGGACATCCTTTGCTGGTGACCGTGACCAACCCCGACCCCAACAGCGGAACTTCGAGCGCACTGCCCTTTACCATCACGCGTCACGGACTGGTGTCGATCAATTTCGACGACGGGTATCAATCCATGTTTGACAACGGGCTGCCGATTCTGGACGCCGCCGGATTGAAAAGCACCCAGTACATCATCACTCAGAAGGTCGACACAGACAGTTACGTCACACTCGACGAAGTTTTGCAGATGTACAACAACGGGCACGAAATTGGAGTGCACACACGAACCCATCCCAACCTGACCACGCTCACCGAATCGCAGATGACGGATGAGATCGTGGGCGCGAAGCAGGACCTTATTTCGTGGGGAATTACGCCCACCACTCTGGCTTACCCTTACGGAGGCTATAACCCGACTGTGGAAGCGGTAGTCCAGGGCGCGGGGCTTCGCGGCGCCCGCGATTCGGATCTGGGTTACAACAGCTCCGGCCTGGGCCTGACTTTTGGCGGACCTCTTTATCACGACACTCATCCTCTGGAATTGTGGAGTGAGGCTGCGGAAGTGGACATGAACACCACGCTTAGCGACGTTACTTCGGAGATCGATTACGCCGTCGCCAACAATTTGTGGCTGATCATACTGTTCCATCGGGTCGATGAAACCGATCCCTGTTGCGCCTCCATCAGTGTGGATCACACGCTCATTCAGGGAACGGTTGACTACCTGGTCCAACATCACGTTCCGGTAGTTACCAACAACGAAGGCTTGATTATCGAAAACCTCAACGCACAGAACTAGCCGGGAATTCTCACACGAACCATGTAGGGACAGCCGCCCTCGGCTGTCCCGTCGGACGCAGCTCAACTTCTTTCTGCGGGAAGCTAAAACCTGGCGGAGCTTTGCTCCGCTGGACAGCCGGGGCGGCTGTCCCCGCGTGGTTCGTGGTGATGCTGCACGAGCGAGGGCCCTCGCGCCCACATTAGTCTGATGGCAGGAATTTTGGCGCTGCCGGCGGGACGTAATTCGGCGGCGTTCCTTTTTCGATGAACGGGAATAGATCCGGCGTGCGCACTTCGACGTGTCCTTCGTTCGTTAGTTTGTAAGGCTGGTTCAGCGGGTCGCGGGGAGTGCCGCGCAACAGGTGCGCCGCTTCCAGCTCCGAAAAGCTGGCAGGGAAGCGCCCCGTTTCGTTCCGGTAGCGGCCGATCAGCGCGTCCAGATTGGAGACATCCTCATCCACCTGCAGGGCTCGCAGGTGCGCCGCGGCGTTTGCCCGCACATTGCTGTCCTTGGTCGTCTGATATGCCGTACTCCACATCATGCGGGCCATCTGCAAGTCCCCGGCGTGCCCGGCCATGTTTCCTGCCATCACGGCCAGAAAAGGATGGGCGTTCGGCACTCGTGAACCTTCGGCAAATACCCTGGCCGCGCCGGCATAATCTTTCAGTTCCATGTAGTAGATAAATCCCGCGTCGTAATAGAGCCGCCATTCGTCCGGGTTGTTGCGGATGCCGAATTTTTCCAACTCGACGGCCCGCTCCGGCATGCCGGCTCCGTTGGGTGGCTTCGGAGCCAGAAAGTTGGCGCCGAACTCGTACGCGGGCAGCAAATGCGGATCGAGCGTCGTCGTAATTTCCAGCAGAGGACCGAGCAGGTCGAAACGCTTCGCGCCCTGGTGGTGCTTGCTGCCGAAATACTGTACTGCGCGAGTCCAGTAAATATCGGCGAGCAGTCCGTCGTATCCCAAGCTAAGCCGCTTGAGCGCCTGAGGAGAGGAAATATACAGCACTTCTTCGAGAGCAGCGCCGCTTCGCATCTGGTCCACGCGGCGCAGCAGCAGGACCGAGGCGCCAAGGCATGCCGCCAGCAGAAGGCTGAAGGCGATTGTGACCTTTTGCGGTCCGCTCATTTCAAATTCCGCCGTTCGAATACCAGCACGGCTCCGCAGATGACCATGGTGGCGTAAGCCAGGGCATAGGCGCTGTTGTAAAGGATGAGTTGTCCCGAAACCGGCTGCCCGTGCGCAACCGAAGTAATGATGTTCAGCGCGGAAAAATTCGGCACCAGGTAGGCTGCGCCCGTGGCCAGCCAGCGCGTGACGCCCGCCGTCATGCCGGCAAATCCCCGCAAGTCCTCCGCAAAGCTGCCGATCACAAACAACGAAAAGGCAAAGACCGCCGAGAGCAATGGAGAAGAGAAGGAAGAAAAGAACAGGCTCAGCGCGGTGATGATCAAAAACTGCAGGATGATGAAATAGAGCGCCACCAGAACCCATCCATCCTGCTTCTGGAAATGACGGGAAACATAGAGCAGGGCGCCAAAGACTCCGATCGCCATGAAGAAAGTATTGACCGCGAGGGTCCCGGCGAGTCCGAAGAACTTGCCTACAATAAATTCCCACCGCCGTACCGGCCGCGAAAGCACGGTGTAGAGTGTCCGTTTCTCGATCTCCTTTGAGACCAGGCCGATTCCGATAAAGATGGCGATGACCATGCCGAAAAGCGAGACCGCCGTGAGTCCGAGATTGATGACGACCAGGCGTTCGATGTTGATCGAAATCTGCCCCACCAGAATCGAAGCGCCCGACAACAACAGCGCGAAAACAATCAGGTTGTACAAGACCCGGTCGCGTACCGCCTCGCGGAAGGTATTAGACGCGATGTGTGCAATCCGCGCGATCATGCTCTTGCTCCCGCGCTCACGGAGCTTCCCGTCGGCTGTAATTTCTGCACGTAGTAATCTTCCAGGGAAGTCCGGACGGGCGTAACGGAAATCAACCGCAGCCTTTCGCGACGCAGGGCTTCGATGGCCGTATCCTGGTTGGCTTCAGAGAGAATGGCCCGCACGGTGTCGCCGGTGACGTGGCATTCCGCCCCTAAAGATCGCAGGGACGCTGGCACTGCCGTGCCCTGCCACACCACTTCCACCTTGCCATGAACGCTGGAGGCGAGGTCGGCAACGGCGCCCACTCCGCGCAACTCTCCCTGATGGATGACCGCAACCCGATCGCACAAGGTCTCCGCGTCCGACAAAATGTGGGTGGAAAAGAAAACCGTTTTTCCTTCCTGCTTGAGCTGCGCCATCAGGTCGCGAACTTCGCGGCGGCCCATGGGATCGAGGCCGGACATCGGTTCGTCAAAGAAAACAACCTTAGGGTCGTGCAGGATGGCTTGCGCGATCCCTACCCGCTGCAGCATCCCTTTGGAAAACTTGCGCAACTGCACGCCGCCGGATTCCGGCAGGCCGACTCGCTGCAGCACTTCGTCCACCCGCTGTGCCCTGTGTTTGGCGTCAATGCCCGAAAGCTGGCCGTAGTATTCGAGCAATTCACGGGCGGTCAGGTAATCGTAAAAATAAGGCTGCTCGGGCAGAAAGCCAATCTGGGCTTTCATGCGCGGATCATTGACCGCCATGCCCAGAATGCGTGCGGAACCCGCGGTGGGGAAAATGAGCCCCATGAGAAGCTTGAGAGTGGTAGTTTTGCCCGCGCCGTTCGGCCCCAGGAAGCCGAAGATTTCGCCTTCCTCAACCGTCAGATTCAGGGGATGCAGGGCGTACCTCGACTGCTTGCGCCAAAAGCCCACGGCGTATGTTTTTTCCAGACCGAGAATTTCGATGGCAGACTTCACGGCGAAACCCTCCGGAATTCAACCCAGGAAAACGACGGGACCTTCATTTCAGATTATAAGCAAGCCCGCCAAAGCCAACCTGGATGGCGTACCACGATTGGTTACTAAGGTAAATCTAACGGCGCCGGCTGTTACGGCACGAAGTGATAGGAAGGCTGAAGCTGTGACGCTTTACTGCGCTACGGGGAAGGCCGTGCAAGTGGCGACATCCGTAGCCGTCGGAGTACCGGTGCCGGCATCTGACCGTAGAACGCCATCGGTCACGACGCAGAAATTGCGAAGTCCCGTCGCCCGAAAAGCCGTCGGGGTCGCGCTCGTCATGAATGTTGAATTGAGTGCGCCGCTGGGAGCAAATCCGGCGGCTGTGAACGTGTAGCCGCTCTTTATCCCAGTGGTAAGTACGTCATCCAGGATGCAGGCCGTAGTCGAGGTCGGGGTGCAACCATTCACCGGACCTCCCAGGCTGACCAAATCTGCAGCATACCCAACCGTCGGGTAGCTCGATGCGTAGGCGTATTCCGCGGTCGCGATCTTGCGCACTGAACTCGCCGCCGACGCTTCATTGGCCGAGATTCGGGCCCGCAACAAGTTGGGGATTGCGATAGCGGCAATAATCAGAATGATCGCCACCACAATCAACAACTCGATGAGGGAAAATCCCCTCTGCCGATTCTTGGTTTGCCCCATGAGTAGCCCGCTCTACGTCTAAGGTGCTGCACGTCGGCAGCCAAATCCGGGACTATGGAACGCACGTAGGTTATACAGAACATGCTGTGTAATCAGCAGCTTAGGAAGCTTGGCAATCCTGGATCCCGGTGGGGAGTCTCACTTTGGCCGCGGCCCGACAAAAATTGGCAACCTGCGCCGCCAATGGGTCACGGTCGGAGGAGCGGCAGAAATTAGCGAGAAAGATTAGCGGTAAAAAAATTGGGGCAAAAAGTAAAGAGCGCCGGTAGTTCTGGCGCTCTTCCGATGGGCATTCGCCGCCCGCGACTATTGCAACGCAGTGTAGGCCGTACAAGCGGCGTTTGTATTGACCTGTGCGCCGCCGCTGGCGGTGAAGCGAATTACACCATCTTCGTTGGAACAGAAACCACGTACACCCGTCTGGTTCAGAGCCGCCGGGATGCCGCTGGCGGTGTAGCTGAGGTTAAGTCCGCCCGTCGCTACGGGAACCGCAGTGAACCAGTAGCCGCTCTTGGCCGTGGCCGCGGACCCCGCGTTCGACAGAACCCAATCAAGCAAACAGGAATTGGTGGAGGTCGCGCCGGTGCAACCCGTGGCCGCTACCGGACCCAGAGCACCCAGGTTGGGAGCGTAGCCGACGGTCGGATAGGTGGACTGGTAGGTCACCTGGGCGGTGTTAATGGTTCGAATGGAACTCACCGCGGAGGATTCGTTGGCTGCAATGCGCGCCCGCAACAAGTTCGGAATCGCGATCGCAGCAATGATCAGGATGATGGCCACCACGATCAGGAGCTCAATCAGGGAAAAGCCCTTCTGTTTCTTCATTAGCTTATGTTTCCTTTGCACTCAGGGGGTGGATGGGGCAGTCTCAGTCATTTGCAAAATGAGATTGCCGTCCGGAGTCACACCTGAAACCAGAACTCTCAAGCTACCCCGGGTAATGATAGTGCAAAACGGCCTGTTTCGGGGCGACAAAGCGCCGGAAGATGAAAGGCGAGCCTTCCGCGCAAATCGTCTTCCCCGGAAGACAAAACGGCACCGGACGTTTCCGTCCGGTGCCTTGGCTCAGCACCTCCCCCAGGTACCTGGCCAAACTGAACTACTGCAACGATGTATATGCCGTGCAAGCTGCGGCGGTGTTGACCTGCGCGCCACCGCTGGCGGTGAAACGCAGTACGCCATCTTCGTTGGAGCAGAAGCCGCGCACACCACTCTGGTTAAGCGAGGCTGGAATGCCGCTGGCGGTATAGGTCAGGTTGCGTGCCGCCACCACTGCCGGAACCGCTGTGAACCAGTATCCGCTCTTCGAACTGGCTGCTGCGCCCGCGTTCGATACGACCCAATCGAGCAGGCAAGAGTTGGTGGATGTCGCGCCCGTGCAACCCGTCGCCGCCACCGGACCCAGCGCGGCCAGGTTGCCCGCATAACCCACCGTGGGGTAGGTCGATTGATAGGTCACTTCGGCAGTGTTGATGGTGCGAATGGAGCTGACGGCCGAGGCTTCGTTAGCCGCAATGCGCGCCCGCAGTAAATTCGGAATAGCGATCGCAGCGATAATCAAAATGATCGCCACCACAATCAGCAACTCGATCAGTGAAAAACCTCTTTGTCTCCGCATCTCCCGTTATCCCCTTGTACCCGAGTCTTTAGCTGGGATTTAATCCCTTGTAACATTAGTGTTTGCACATGAAGGGCCATTTCTGAAATTGGTCAGAGATCCATGAAAGTGTTCGTTTCAGTACTCTAAGCGGACGGGAATCAGTTGGTTAAGCCGAGTGGCAAGCCGTAGGGGTCAAAATGTGGCGGTTGGGAGTGACAAATTCGGTCATGATCCGGCGAGACGTGGCTCCGGGAACAACGCTGAAAAGTGGCGGACAAAAAAACAGCACCGGACGTTTCCGTCCGGTGCTTCGGCCTGATACCCTCCCCCGGGTACTTAGCCAAACCAACTTACTGCAACGAGGTGAACGCTGTGCAAGCCGCGTTGGTGTTAACCTGCGCGCCGCCGCTGGCGGTGAAACGCAGTACACCATCTTCGTTGGAGCAGAAACCACGCACACCGGTCTGGTTCAAGGAAGCCGGGATGCCGCTGGCCGTGTAGCCCAGGTTCAGTCCAGCCGTCGCGACCGGAACTGAGGTAAACCAATAGCCACTCTTCGCGCTGGCCGCTGCGCCCGCGTTCGAAACAACCCAGTCGAGCAAGCAAGCATTGGTGGAGGTGGCGCCCGCACAACCGGTAGCCGCCACTGGACCCAGCGCAGCCAGGTTGGCAGCGTAGCCTACCGTGGGATACGTGGACTGATAAGTAACTTCAGCCGTGTTGATGGTACGAATTGAGCTGACCGCGGACGACTCGTTAGCCGCAATACGCGCGCGCAGCAAGTTAGGAATAGCGATTGCAGCGATGATCAGAATGATCGCCACCACAATCAGCAACTCGATCAGTGAAAAGCCCTTCTGTTTCCGCATCTCGTTGTCCCTCTCCGTTGAGTAAAAGTTTGGTCTCTTCGACCCGGTGTTGCCCAGTACATTCGCATTTCAGCGGCCAAGGGCCAGAGTTACCTTTTACGGTTACCACCTTAGTCACAGTCCCTTTATTTTCAATGGCGGTAACCACATAAGCCTCTCTTAATTGGGTTCAGGACCACTGCCGTGTTAAGGGAGCGTGTGTCAGAAATTGTCGGAGGGATGACAAGTTGTGTCAGTTTGAAGAAGATTGGTGAGACAGCAGGGCCAGGTTGATCGTGGCCGCAAGGCGGGAGGGGCCTGGGCACTAGAGCCGGCGCCCCACACTCTTCGGGCTGGCAGCAGGCCGCCGTTACCTCTTCCGCCTATCCGGTACAATTGCTGGCTCCAGCGTCCCCCATGAGCAAACTCCCGGAGTTCCACATCGATTCGGACATTGCCCGCGCCTGGTCGATTCCGGCACCGTACTATACCGACCCGGAATTGCCGGCGAGAGAAAATGAGCGAATCTTCGCCCGCACATGGCAGGTGGTCGGGCATCGCGGGCAACTGGCAAATCCGGGCGACTTCTTTACCACTGAACTTTTGGGCGAGCCGCTATTGCTGGTGCGCGGCTCTCAGGGCGAGTTGCGCGGGTTCTTTAATGTATGCCGTCACCGGGCAGGGCCTCCGGCGGAAGGCTGCGGCTCCCGCAAAGTGTTTCGCTGCGGCTATCACGGCTGGACCTACGGGCTGGACGGCTCGCTCATCAGCGCACCGGAATTTGAAGGCCAGCAGGGATTCGATCCCACAGCATTCGCCCTAGCTCCGGTGCGGGCCGAAGAATGGTCCAACCTGATTTTTGTCAACCTCGATCCCGATGCCCAACCGCTGGTGAAAGCCCTCGGACAGCTCCCCGCGCAAGCCGAACGTTTTGCTTTCGCCGGAATGAAGTTGTTTGCACGGCGCACTTATGACATGAAGTGCAACTGGAAGACCTACGTGGACAATTATCTCGAAGGCTACCACTTGCCCAGCGTGCATCCGGGATTGAATCGGGAGCTTGACTACAACGCCTATACGGTCGAACCCTATGCCCGCCATGTGCGCCAGTTCAGTCCCATTCGGGGGGCGCAACCCGGAGATGCCACGCCGCGGCGTTATCAGGAGGCTTCGGCAGACCTGACCACGGACTACTTCTGGATCTTCCCCAACTGGATGCTCAACTGTTATCCCGACAATGTTTCCCTGAACATCGTTCTGCCGGTTTCAGCCGACCGCTCGCTGGCGATTTTCGAGTGGTATCTGCCGGAGAAGGATCTGGGCGGTGCCGCTGCCAAAGCATCGGTGGAATTCAGCGATCAGATCCAGATGGAAGATGTGGCCATCTGCGAGACCGTGCAGAGAAATCTGCGCTCGCGAAGCTACCAGCGAGGGCGTTACAGCATCAAGCAGGAGACGGGAGTGCATTCATTCCATAGAATGTATGCAGATGCCATGAATTCGTAGCGCCGGTGTCGCGCTGATTCTACCAATTGAGGAGTCACTTATGAGCAGTTTGACTTTGTTGCAATCATTGCACGAGAGCCTTTCCACCCGCGCCCAGGTAACGAGCGTTTTCGGAGATCCCATCGTGGCGGGCGACAAGACAATTATTCCGGTGGCCAAGATCGCTTATGGTTTTGGCGGCGGCACGGGCAGCGGCGGACTGGAGATCAAGACTGCCCGGGGCGAAGGCGGCGGGGGCGGCGGCGGAGTCGGCGCTCTTCCTGTAGGCGTCTTCGAAGTCGGTCCACAAGGTACCCGGTTCGTCGCGGTGAGCGATAAGAAAAAATTGCTGGGCACATTGCTGATGGGCGCGGCGCTGGGCTTGCTGTTCGCACGCCGCAGGAGAAAGTAAAGCCAGTGGCGTTATCCAGGGCAGCCGGTAAATTCGCTTGCGAATAAACTCCGGCTGCCCCGCGTCCCGAAGCAGCCATTCCCTCCAGGATGACATTACGAACAGCCTGTCGTGACTAACCTGCCCTGACCTGACCTGGCCTGACCGATCTTGACCTAACTGACTTTGACTAGCAGGCACGTGATGTCGTCATGCTGCGGAGTCGGTCCGACAAATGCGTCTACGTCGCTCATCATCCGTTGCAGCATCTCCGCAGGAGTAGTTGCGGCGCCTTTGCCTACCACATCCAGCAGACGCTGTTCACCATATTCCTCGTCGCGCCGGTTCATGGCTTCGACGACTCCGTCGGTGTAGATCACGAGCCAATCGCCTTCCTGCAAAATTAGACTGCCGGATTCGTAGCCGGCGGCGGCCATGATTCCGAGCGGCAACCCTCCGATCGTCAATCGTTCCACCGCGCCTGAACTGCGCCTGAGGAACGGAGTGTTGTGTCCGGCATTGATGTAAACGAGGGAGCGGGTGGCTGGATTGAATTCCGCCAGAAACGCAGTCGTGAAGCGCAGGCCGCCCTGGCTGTTGTTGCAGGCGTACTGGTTCATGCCGGTGACCAGTTCGGCCAGTGAGCAGGGCACGGCGGAAAGCGTCTTGAGGCTGGCCTGGAAGGTGGCCATCAGCAGCGCGGCGGGAATGCTTTTTCCGGCGACGTCGGCGACCACCAGCAGGAAACGGTCCTCCCCCGAGGCGGTCGCGGGACGCGCGAAGACGTCGTAGTAATCGCCTGCCACTGTGTTTGCCGGCCGGGTGGAGAATGCGATTGCCAGCCCCGGCACCCGGGGCGGAATCGAAGGCAGCAGCCAGCTCTGTATATCTCGAGCGATTTCCAGATCGCGCTTCATGACCACCCGGTCGGACACTTCGAGCATCAGCACTACGAACAGCAGAACCCCGGCGTAGAAATGAAAGCTGAATTCAACGACTTCTACCTCTCCCGATTTCCCGGTGTGGCTAAACTCGCCGCCGGGAAAAATCAGGAACACGATTCCCAACAACAGAAGAACCCGCCGGGCGGGACTCAGCTTTTCCAGGATGGCCCATAGAAATTCCAGCGCCGTGTGGAAGAAACCGCGCGGCTGCGTTTCCTGCTGCGCCCGTGTCCTGTAGTCGCGCTGGTACAGCCGGTAACTGGCACGCGCCTCGGTATGGAACTGCGTCCAGAGCTGGTTGAGTTCGAGTCCGTCAGTTACCTGCTGCCAGAACTGCCTGAGCTGCGTCTTGAGGCCGGGGCGCGAGGAGCTGGCAGTCGGTGAAGGGGACTGAGACATGGTTGACCAGGGATTATAGTCGAGCGCGGATACTGCCCGTACGGGGCGGATACTGCTTTAGAGGGGACCGGGCCGTCGATTGTGTTTTTAGAGCTACAAGAGCGTTGTGGTTTGTGCAGCCGTACAGAACATCAGGTCCCTCGACTGCGCCCGACGATTCGCAAGCGAAGCGTTGAGCTCCGCTCGGGATGACAGAGTTTTGTGATGCATCTTTTGATTCGTCAGAAGAGATTTAGCTGCGATTGTGGAAGCTCTTTGGCGGGGGGCTGGCGGCTCTGCCTATTGTTTTGTGGCAGCCCGTATTTCTGCCGTAGACGAGCCATCAGCTCTGAAATTCGCTTTCCGTATGTTTGAGGAAGGAAGGCGCGGTCTTTGTAGCGCTTCTGGTAGTCGGCCACCAGTTGGGGAAACTCCTTTTCGAGGAACGGCAGGAATACCGCGGCCGAGCAGGGTTTCAAAAATAAAGGATTGGCGAAAATATGTTTCCCGCCTGCTTCCGCCGTGGCGCGCACCACCGCGTCCAGGTTGCGCAGCGAGTCCGTGATCCCGGGAATGACAGGCGAGCAACTTACTCCCGTGCGGATTCCTGCCTCATTCAGCTTGCGGACGGTTTCCATGCGCAGATCGGGCCGCGGCGCCCTGGGCTCAAGGATACGAGCCAGATCGGCGTTCAGGGTCGTGATGGTCACGTTCGCCATCGACCGGTTCTTCTTTCCGATCTCGACCAGCAGGTCCACGTCGCGCAAAATCAGGTTGCCCTTGGTGATGATGGCCACTTCCAGCCCCTGGTGGCGGGCCAATACTTCCAGAATTGCGCGCGTCACCTCGAACCGGCGCTCGGCAGGCTGATAGGGATCGGTGGCCGTGCCGATGGCAATTTCCTCGCCCGGCTTCACCCGGCGCAGCTCCTGCCTCAGTAAGTTGCCGGCATGCTGCTTGACGTATATCTTTTGCTCAAAATCCACGCCGTCGCGCATTTCCATGAATTCGTGGGTGTAGCGGGCGTAGCAATATTTGCAGGCGAACTCGCATCCGCGATAAGGATTGATGGTCCAGGTAAAGGGCATGCGCGCAGCGGTGCAGCGGTTCAGAAGGGAGCGTGCAGGCAGCGTAAAGTATTCGACTTCGTGTCCCTGGCGAAGGGATTCTCCCTCGGCCGCCAGGCGGGCAATGCCCACCAGCTTGGTTTCGGAGGACGGCAGGAGAGGTAGTGTAGCCATAGCGATATTCGCTTTTTATTCGCTATCAGAATTAGAGTCCGAGGCGCCGTTTTTGTCAAGCATTTCATTGCTGAAAGATGCAGCAAGATCAATGTGGGCGCGAGCGTCCTCGCTCGTGCGGCAGTGGCAGAGGCCTCACGGGGTAGATTTACTACGCTCGAGTCTGTGCTTCAGCGACCACGAACCACATGGGGACATCCGCCCCTGGCTGTCCGGCGGAGCATGGCTCCGCTAATTCTGTTGCGGAAAGGGCGGTCGAGCGAGCTCAACTGTCAGCACATGATTTGCCGGCGTCGTGCCGCTACAACACGAGCGAGACGCTCGCGCCCACATCAGGCGGTTACTGTGCCGGGGGTCCCGGTTGACCGCCCGGGGGCGGTGGAATGGTGATGTCAACCTTTGTGACTGGTCCCAGCGATGACAAAGGCTTGTCGAAGTCGGGAGCATTTCCCACTACCAGCACGGCCAGCTTGTCCTTATGCAGGTATTTGGACGCGGCCCGCGCCACATCTGCCTGGGTTACTTTTTCCACGCCGGCGCGGAACTTCTCAAGATAATCCTGGGGATAGCCATAAAACTCGTAGGCCATGCGTTCGCGCAGAATTTTATCCGGAGAGTCGAGGTTGAAGATGAATGAGTTGAGAATCGCGTCCTTCGCCCTCTTGATTTCCTCGTCGGAAATGGGATTTGTGGCTACTTTGGCGATCTGTTCATCCAGTGCCTGTATGGATTCCAAAGTGGTTGCGCTCTTGGTCCCCATCGAAAGGCGCACCATGCCGGGATGATCGAAGGCGGTGCCGACTCCGCCGCCGACCGCGTAAGCCAATCCCTTCTCGGTGCGAATGCTGCGGAACAGGCGCGAAGAGAAGCCCCCGCCGAAAGCTTCATTGAATACACGCACCGCGTAGTAGTCAGGATTGTCGCGTTTGATTCCGAGCGCGACCATGTCGATTGAGCTCTGATTGACGTCGTCCTTCTGCACCAGGTAGTACCCGGGCTTTGCCGGCTGAAACTCAATGGTCTCTTCTTTCGACTGCGGACCTTTGGGCCACGAGCCATAGGTCTGGCGCAGCCGAGCTTCCAGTGCGGCCGCATCGAAGTCGCCCACGATGCCAAGGATGATGTTGTTGGGATTCACGTGAGCATGGTGCCAGTCCAGCAGATTCTGCCGGGTCACGGCGGCCACGGTCTTGTATTCCGGTACGCGCGCGTAGGGATTCTCTGGACCGTAGGCCAGCCGGGCGGCCTCGCGGCTTACGATTCCATCGACGTCGTCGTTACGGCGCGATATGGCGTCGAAATATTCTTTCTGCGCCAGGTCAAGTTTCTCGGCCCGAAATTCCGGCGCGCGCAGCAGCTCGTCGAAGCGCTTGAATACGTCGTCGAAATCCGCCTTGAGGCAGGAGAATGAAATGGTGGTGGAATCGGCGCTGCCCCCGGTTTCAACCTTGGCGGCGCGCACTTCGAGATAGTCGTCGAGATCGTCGCCGCTCTGGGTCTTGGTGCCGCCGGTACGCCATACTTCGCCGTACATTTCGACCAAGCCGGTCTTTTCGGCGGGTTCAGAGCGGGAACCCCCGCGAATGCGAGCCACGCCGTCGATGAGCGGCAGTTCGTGGTCCTCCTGCAGGAAGATCACCATGCCGTTGGGGAGGACAAAGCGCCTGGGTTCCTGAGGATGAAAAGGCGGCAACGGCGGAACATTGATTTTTTGCCAGTCCGAAGTTTGGGCTGCGGTCTGGGCTGCTGCCGGAAGATTTTGAAAACTGATCCCAAGAGTCAACGCGCAGCTCAGCCCTGCGAGGAAAATCCTGTTCATTTTCAGTGACCGTCCCGTCATTGACCGCCTCCATTTTGGCCGCCCGCCGCTGGCGGGGCCGACGTCTCGATAATCCCAACCGTGCGGTTGGTCGGGACAAACGTCTGGTTTGCCACCCGCCGGATGTCGGCTTTGCTCACTTTGTCGAGATTTGCCACCTGCTGGAAGAGCTCCCGCCAGTCGCCGTACCGCGACTGATACAACGCCAGTTCGGAGGCCAGGCCTTCGTTGTCATCCAGTCCGCGGAGCAGGCTGGCTTTGGCCCGCGTGCGGATCATCTTCAGCTCGTCGTCGCTGATGTCCTCATTCTTGAGGCGATCGATTTCGACGTGGATCGCGTCCGCCACTTCCTGGTTGGTGTGGCCGGGAAGCGGGAATGCATAGAAGGCAAAAAGGTGGGGATACTTGTTCCCTGGTAATCCGGTAAAGCCGGCGGAGTAAGCGGCGATTTTTTTATCGCGCACCAAGGCCCGATACAGGCGCGAGGTGCGTCCGTTCGACATGATGTCGGCAATCGCGTCGTACACCGCATCGTCCGGACTTCGATAGTCCGGCCGGTGGTAGCCCTCGAGATAGAGCGGCTGTGAACGGTCGAACAGCAACACGCGTCGTTCCGAATTCTGCGGCGGTTCAGCGGTAACGCGCTCGTCAGGCTGTCCGCGAGAGGGCAGGCGGCCAAAATACTTTTCGACGATGGGCAGGGCCACGGAAGCCTTAATATCGCCGACGACCGCCACCACCATATTGGACGGGATGTAGTATCTGTCGAAAAAGCGTTGCGCGTCGGTAGCTGAAAACGAATTCAGGTCCGCCATCCATCCGATGGTCGGCCGGTGATAGGGCGATGCCTGGAAGGCCGAGCTGGTGAACTGCTCCAACAGTCGGCCGACAGGATTGCTGTCGGTGCGCATGCGTCGCTCTTCGATCACCACATTGCGTTCCTTGTAAAACTCGCGCATCACGGGATGAAGAAAGCGCTCGGACTCGAGATAGGCCCAGATCTCCAGCCGGTTCTGGGGCAGGGAGTAGTGATAGGCGGTTTCGTCCAGATCGGTGCTGGCGTTCAATCCCTCGGCGCCGTTACTTTCCAGAATCTGAGGGAACTCGTTGGGCTTGACGTACTTTTGCGCTTCCATGACGGCGTCCTGCCAGGCCTTTTGCAGATCCTTCAGCTTCTGATCGTCCCTGCCGACCCGCTTGTCGCGCTCCTCTATATAGGCGGCGTACGTCTTTTCCACTTGCGCCAGCGCAATTTTTTCGGCGGCGAAGTCGGTAGTGCCGATTTTGTCCGTGCCCTTGAATGCCATGTGCTCGAACATGTGAGCCATGCCGGTCTGGCCCATGGGATCCTGCACGGAGCCTGCATCCACGTGCGTGTAGAACGAGAAAACCGGCGCTTCCGGACGCTCGCAGATGATCACGGTAAGGCCGTTGTCCAGCTTTTTGACCGTAATCCGCTTTTCAAAAGAAGCCAGATCCTGGGCCATGGCGGCCGTCGAAAGCGCGAGCAGAAGTGCTGCAAACTTGATGGCACGGTATCTCATTGGGCCTCCACTGCGGTTAGACCGAACACTTGGACTCAACATGAGAGAAGAATTTGACGTTACTTGGCGTGCAGGAAGTTGTCAAACCCGGGCAACATGTGTCGGGATTCACAACCCCCGCGTGTTTTGTGTAGGGCCGCCGCGAATCTTGTTCGGAGTCATCAAGAACACCGTCTGCCTTAGTGTCACCCTGAGCGGAGTGGCTGCTTCGCTGCACGAAGCAGCTGCGCAGTCGAAAGACCCCTACGGGCTTGAATGAAACCATCCTCCGAATGTTTGAAGCCAAAGCTCGTGAACTGCTAAAGCTGGTAGGGGTCCTTCGACTCCGACTTTCCATTCCCGGGCGAATGGAAAGCCTCCGCTCAGACTGACAGATGGATTTGAATTCTCGGAGGATATTGCGCGCAGCGTCACAAGTGCCTCTGCGTTGTCCGCTTCAATCCAGTGCCGTGGCACGCCTCGGGCCGTTCCAGTCAGCCGCCCCAGTCAGAGAAATCAAACAGCCGGTCCGCCGATTTTGTGGTGACTCTCGCACGAGCGGGACGCTCGCGCCCGCATTGTCCACATTGTCCGCATTGATCTAGGCGGGCCGCTATACTCATGTTGTGAGCACCTCGCCCGTGGTCGAGATCGAGAGCAGGCAGTTGAAGCTGTCCAATCTGGACAAAGTTCTTTATCCCGCAACCGGTTTTACCAAGGGACAAGTCATCGACTACTACGCCCGCGTTGGCCCGGTACTCGTCCGCCACCTGGAGGCCCGGCCGCTGACGCTGAAGCGCTATCCGAATGGGGTGGACAGCCAATTCTTCTTCGAGAAAAACGCCACCGCGCACCGGCCCGAATGGGTGAAGACAGTCCCCATCTGGAGTGAAGGCAACCGGCGCAACGTCAACTATATTCTAGCCGACGACCTGAGCACGATTGTGTGGATGGCGAACCTGGCCGCCATCGAGCTGCATCCTTCGCTGTCGCTGGCTAAAGAAATCGAGCGGCCTACCATGATGGTGTTTGACCTCGATCCCGGGCCGCCGGCGAATATCGTGCAGTGCGCGCAAGTCGGCATGTGGCTGCGGGAGATCTTTGAGCACTTCGGTCTGCAGAGTTTTCCCAAGACATCCGGTTCGAAAGGATTACAGATTTACGTGCCTCTGAACACGCCCACCAGCTATGACGCCACCAAGCCATTTGCCCATGCGCTGGCGCGGTTGCTCGAAGATCAGCACCGCGAGTTGGTGGTTTCCGATATGAAAAAAGAATTGCGCAAGGGCAAGGTGCTGGTGGACTGGAGTCAGAACGACGAACACAAAACCACCATCGCGGTTTATTCGCTGCGGGCGCGGGAGCGTCCGACGGTGTCCACTCCCGTGAAATGGGAGGAAGTTGAGCAGTTGCTGAAAAAGAAAGATCCCGGCCTGCTGGTGTTCGAGGCCGATCAACTGCTCAAACGCGTCGAGAAGATGGGAGACCTGTTCGAGCCCGTTCTGAAATTGAAGCAAAAGTTGCCTCAGCTGGCAGACAATGTGGGCGGGAGCGTCCCCACTGGTGCGACGAGCAAAGCTCGCGGGAAGTCAGTATCCGTTTCGAGCGGCCTGGAAATGCAATCCCAGGCTGAGGGCAAGAAAAAGACTACGCGACGCGCCGTCAAGAAAACCGCAAAGAAGAAGACCCGCAAGATATAATCTGGCACGCGAACGAGCCGGAGCGTTCTTCCTGTTGTAAGAGCACATCTAAAGGCAAACATGGCGCAACTCTTCGTGGGCACATCGGGATGGGCCTATCCCAGCTGGAAGCCGGATTTCTATCCAGCCAAGCTCCCGCAAAAAAATTTTCTGAGACACTACGCCGGCCAGCTGAATACCGTAGAAGTCAACTTCACCTTCCGGCAGTTGATCAAGGAGACGACCGCCCAGAAATGGATCGCGGAAACGCCCCCGGGTTTTCACTTCGGAGTCAAAGCACACCAGGTGATTACGCACATCAAGCGGCTGAAAGGGACAGCCGATTTTGTGCCTCGCTTTCTCAGTACCATCGAACCCATCGCCCAGGCTGGAAGACTTGGCCCTGTGCTCTTCCAGTTGCCGCCAAATCTCAAAGTCGATGTGAAAGTGCTGCAGGAATTTCTGCCCGCCCTGCCCCGCGCGGTCCGGGCAGCTTTTGAATTCCGCCACCCGTCGTGGTTTACCGACGAAGTCTTTGACCTGTTGCGAAGTCATAACCGGGCGCTGTGCGTGGCCGAAACTGAAGAGCGGGTGACGCCCGATGTCGTGACCGCCGATTTCGCTTACTACCGCTACCGAAAACCTTCCTACACGCCCGAAGAACGCCGGGCCATGGTCGAACGAATCCGCCAGCACCTGGCCGAGGGACGAAATGTGTTTGCGTACTTCAAACACGAGGAGACCCCCGAGGGCGCCCTTTACGCCGTCGAGGTTCTGAAAGAAATTCAGTAATCCCGAACCCGTGGTCAGCCTGACATGGTTTACCTTCTTTGCTATTCCCGGCAGTCCCGGACATCGCGCATACTCCAGTTGTGACCCCCAGCGATAACTCCCGCGTGGTCTCCGGATTTCTTGATTATCTGAAGATCGAAAAGGGTCTGGCCGCGTTGACCGTTGCCGCCTACAACACCGACGTCGCGCAGTTCGCCGATTTCCTCAAGAAACAAAAGCGTACCCTGCTCAATGCCCAGCGCAGCCACGTCCGCGAGTTCATTCAGCAGCTATTTGGCAATTCGGTGGACGGCCGCTCGGTGGCGCGAAAGCTTTCTGCTCTTCGTCATCTCTATCGGTATCTTCTGCTGGACAAAATCGTGGAGCACGATCCTACGCTCAACATCGATTCTCCTAAACAGTGGAAGGTGTTGCCAAAGGCCCTGGCCCGCGATGAAATGAATGCCATGTTGAGCCATCCTCCTACGGCCTCGAAGGGTAAGGATGCGGGGGCGATTGCGGTGCGCGACCATGCCATGCTGGAAGTTTTTTACGCTGCGGCGCTGCGAGTTTCAGAGATCGTCGGGGTAAAACTGGAAGACCTGAAACTTGATCTCGGATACCTGCTGGTGCGCGGCAAAGGAGACAAGGAACGAGTCGTACCGCTGGGCAAGGGCGCACAGGATGCCCTAACCTGTTACATGAGAGATGCGCGGCCAGCGCTGACAAAAAGAAATGCTTCACCTCTATTATTTCTCGGCCGCACCGGGCGGAAATTGTCTCGACAACGGGTCTGGCAGATGGTGCGCGGAGTCTCGGCTGGGGGAAGAAAGGCGAGTCCGCATATGCTTCGCCACAGTTGCGCCACGCACATGGTGGAAAATGGCGCCGACCTTCGGACGGTGCAGACCATCCTGGGCCACTCCGATATTTCGACCACGCAGGTGTACACCCACGTGGCGCTGGACCGGTTGAAAAGCGTTTACCAGAATCATCATCCCAGGGCGAAGGCGCGAGGATAAGTGTTTTTCGTAGCATCGCTACAGCCGGGGCGCCCGCGATAAGGGGTGAAAGTTGATATGAAATCTACGGTGGTCGAAAAAGCGGTGCGTGATTTCCTGCATGCAATGGGGCAACGCAATGCCTCCAGACACACGATAAAAGCCTACCGCGGCGATCTCGGTGAATTCGCTGCCTACGCGGGCTCGCGCGGATGGAAACAGATCGATCATCTCGCCATTCGTGGATTCTTATCGCGTCTTTACGAGAAAGGACTGGGGAAGACTTCAGTGGCCCGAGCGTTGGCGGCGGTGCGGTCGCTTTATCGCTGGCTCGCCCAGGAGGGCCTGGTCGAACAAAACCCGGCGGCCCTGGTTTCGACTCCGAAACTGCCTAAAAAATTGCCGCGCGTGCCTACCATCGAAGAGATGAATGGCGTGCTCGAAGGGGGAATGCCCGAGGTTGCGGCTTTTCCCGAGCGCGACCGCATGATGCTCGAGCTTTTGTATGGCTGCGGCATTCGGAATTCCGAGCTGATTGGAATCAACCTGGAAGACATTCGTTTGAGCAACGAAGCGATTCTGATTCGCGGCAAGGGAAAAAAAGAACGCTACGTGCCCTTTGGTGACGGCGTGAGAGTCGCGCTGGCAGCTTACCTGCCAGTCCGCCAGCACATGTTGAAGGAAAGAAAAAAAGTTTCATCGGCGCTGCTGGTTAACCTTCGCGGCGGACGCCTGACCTCCCGCAGCGTGGGACGAATCATCAAGAAGATTGCCGTCGCTAAAGGATTGTCTCCCGACGTTCATCCCCACACCCTGAGGCATGCATTCGGAACTCACATGCTCGAGGAAGGCGCCGACCTGCGCGCGATTCAGGAGATGCTCGGCCACGAACGCCTATCCACGACTCAGCGTTATACCCAGCTTTCCGTCAAGCACGTGCTCCAGGTTTACGATCAGACCCATCCCCGAGCCCGCTAGCTTCTGTAAGCTCACTCAAGTTCCTGGCCCGGTTTGCCGATTGGAACAGTGTGCCGAAGACAAACAAGGAACTCTGGCTGCTGCTTTCGCTGGCGATGATTGCTGCCGTAATTCATTTTCTGGTGGCTTCTCAGGCGGTGGTTCTTGTCTTCTTCTTTCTCCCGAGTCTGTATTCCGCATACTACTTCGGGCGGCGTCACTCGACGCTCACCGCCTGCGCCAGTGCCTGTGTGGTGGTGCTGCTGGCGTATCTGGATCCGGCGGTCTTCAATACCAGGACGGACTCGGTGCCCGACAGCCGCTGGCTTGACATCTCCCTTTGGGGCGGGGTTCTGGTCGTGACTGCTTATGCCATGGGCACACTCTATGACCGCAGCCAGGCCCATCTCCGGGAGTTGAAAAACGGTTACGACGCAATGCTGGTCATCCTGCAGCATCTTCTCGACCACCAGAGAGCCAGTGAAGCCGGCTCGTTCCGGATTGCTGCTTACGCGACCAGCATCGCCACGGTTCTTGGACTGGACCAGCAGAGCTCCGAAGACCTTCGAACCGCTGCCTCGTTGCGCAATGTAAATGAAATTGGAATCAGCAATGAGATTCTGTACAGAGCCGCGAACCCGTCGCAGGAAGAGCTTGAAAAGAGGATGCGAAAAGGCGACGCCGGGGCCACCGAGGCCCAGGTGATGGGCGGGTCGTTGCGCCGCGCGATTCCAATCCTCGTGGCTTCACAACACTTGAAGGCGACGGGAGCCAATCCGATGAATTCGACCGTCGAAGTGCAGATTCTCAATCTTGCGGAAAGATTCGAAACACAAATGAACTCTGCCAGCGCGGTCGGGACAACTCCAGCGCATGCCGCGGCAATCATTGCCAGAAAGTCAGCCGGCGACTACGATTCGATGATTCTGGAGGCGCTCGTGAAAACCTTCGAGCAGAAGGCGCAGGGCGCGGCCCGTTAGGATCCGCTACGGGTACAGTTCGGGCGTTGTGCCGGGCTGTTCACCGCGCAATCCCTTCCACATTTCGACCACCCTCGATTTCAGCTCCGCAGTCAGGGCTTCGTATGCCTCTTCCGATGCTTCGGATTCCGGCGGAGGATGAATCGGGCTCCCCAACTGGATTGTGAGCGGAGTGAATTTTTGAAACGCCTTGCCCCGCGGCCAGGCTTCGTAAAAGCCTTCGATCGCCACGGGTACGATCGGAACCTGCAAGTGAATGGAAAGAATGGCGGCACCCTTCTTGAACGTTCTGGGCGTGCCATCGATGCTGCGTTCGCCCTCCGGATAGAGAATGAGAACGCGCCCGTGGCGCAATCCAAAGGCCCCGGCTCGCATCGCAGAAACCAGGTTGGCATCGGGATCGACAACGATCACGCGCAGCCAGCGCGCCAGCCGGCGCATAAACCCTGAGCCAAAAATCTCGCTGGTGCCCACCGCAAACAGGTTGCGAAATGTCGGCCACGGCAGCACCGACGCGAGCAGCACAGGGTCCAGATAACTCTGGTGATTGGAAGAAATAATGTAGGAGCCTTCGCCGGGAAGGTTTTCCAGCCCGCTCACCCGCAGATGAAAGCGGTCAGAAGCAAAAATGTGCAGGACTTGAGCCGCTGCGTAGATGAAGCGCTCCGCCTGCCGGCCGGGCCTGGCCAGCGCCAGAACGTCAGGGTCGGCCGGTTCTTCCTCCAGAACCGACTTCCAGCCGGACGGCGCCTGGCTCGACGCCGGCCGCGTCTTTCCCGCCGCGGCGCTCTCGCGAATCGCGTCCACCAACTGGCGGACCGTGTAGATTTCCGCTAAAGCTGATTCCTCCACGTCGCCGCCGAGTTCTTTTTCCACGGCAACCAGCAATTCAATTCGCTGCATGGAATCGAGACCGAGGTCGAGTTCCAGATTGTCGCTCGGCCGGATGACCGCGGGCGCGGTCTTGCTGGATTCGCGAACGATTTTCAGCGCCTGCTGCACTTCGGGTTGCTCCAGCCATTGCGTCTCTTCGGCGCTCAACGGTTGCGCGGAGCCGGGTTCAGAATCAGGCTGTCCTTTTTTCTGATTGGCGCGCACCCGTTTTTCCAATTCGAAGCGCTTGAGTTTGCGAGTCGTAGTACGGGGCAGCGGGTCCTGCCAGATTTCGTAGCTGCCGATTCGCTTGGTCGATGGGATTCTGGACGAGATGCCCTCGATGTCAAAACGAATCACTTCCTTCGCGTTGACGATCCTGCGTTCTTTCAAGACGTCGAAGTCCGGCACTACGACGCCGTATAACCGGTCGGAAGCGGGATTTCCCGGTTCGCTCTCCAGCGCCATCACTCCGATTTCCTTGATGTACGGAGACTTCAGGTAGTAGGCCTCGATCTCCTCGGGATAAACGTTCTTGCCATTGCTCAGCACGATGACGTCTTTCTCGCGGCCGGTGATGAATAAATTTCCGCCGGAATCGAAGTAGCCGAGATCGCCGGTGTGCAGCCAGTCATCTTTCAGCACGGCGGCGGTGGCATCCGGCCGGTTCCAGTATCCCTTCATCACAATGGCGCCTTTGATCGCAATCTCTCCGATTGCGGGGCCGCCATCTTCTCTGGGCTTGGGATCGATGATCTTTCCCTCCACCCCGGGCAGCGGTGGTCCGACGGAGCCGATGACGTTGTGATGGGGCAGAGCCACAAAGGCTGCGCCGGTCGTTTCCGTCAGGCCGTAGGCCTGCAGGACGTCGATGCCCAGGGCGTGGAAGTCGTATCCAATCTGGGGATCGAAGCGTGAGCCTCCGGTAATCAGATAGCGCATGCGGTCGCCGAAGGTGTTGTGCAATTTCCCGAAAAAGATCCGGCCTGCGTTGAATCCCACGGATCGCAGGCCGCGGTTGAGAGTCATCAGGCCTCTGAGGGCGGCGCCCGCAACTTTTCCGCGCTTGGCCACTTCCTTAAAGATGCGTTCGTGGATGAGATAGAAAAACTGCGGCACCACGGCAAAGATGGTGATCTGGCGCTCGTTAAGCGCCCGCAGCAGTTCGGTGGTGTTCAAGGTTTCCAGATAGACCACGCGCGCTCCCTTCACCAGGGGGAGCAAAAGATTGGCCATCTGGGAGAGCACGTGAAAGAGGGGCAGAACGCCGAGCACCGCATCTTCCGGACCCACGTGCGCCCAACTGAATACGGATTCGACTTCGCCAAGCAGATTTGCGTGGGTCAGCATCACGCCCTTGGGGTCGGAGGTGGTGCCTGAGGTGTAAAGCAGGGAGGCGACCACGTCGGCGGCGACGGCGGCTGGCGCAAATCCGCCCGGGCCCGAGGCCAGGATGCTGTCAAGATCGGCGACCGGTGAAATCCCGGAGTGGAGATTGTTTTCTTTGGACTCAGCCGAATTTATCAGAGCCACCTTTACCGGCAGCGTGCCGATTGCATCTTGCGCGGTCAGCAGATGTTTGACGTCACAGAACAACAACGAGCTGCCGCTGTCTTTGAGCAACGTGGTGATCTGGTCAGCGTGCAATGCGGTGTCCAGAGGGACGGCGGTGCATCCGGATGCGACCACGCCCAGAAACACGGCGACCCATCGCGGATGGTTGTCGGCCAGGATTACGATTCGAGCGCCCGGCTGGAAACCGTTTTTCCCCAGCCACGACCCTACCGACTCTGCCATGTGCCGCAGTTCGGCGTAGGTGCAGCTTTCAACCTGATCGCGGCGCTGGATCTCCAAAGCGATATTCTTTGGCCAGTGCTCGACGCACTCGACGAATCGATCGTAAAAAGTAGGCATTGGTTCGCGAAAATATTACATGAGAATGTGAGCTGCTGCCGAAACGGCCAATCGGCATTCAACGAGTAGCGCCGGAATCCTGCCGGCTGTCCAGGGCGTGCCCCGCCCGCCGTGTGCCAAGGACGAGACCGTCGAGATTGCCTCCGGGGCGGCGGCGCTACTTAAAGGTTCCCCCCAGCGACTTACCGGCTGGCGCCGCATCTAATATGCTAGGCTTCTAGATAAGGGCCGTGCTGCCTCCAAAGGTATTTTGATTTGATTAATACACTCTTAGGGAAAGTCTTCGGAACCAAGAACGAGCGCGATCTGAAGCGTCTGATGCCTCAGGTCGCAGCCATCAATGCGCTTGAGCCGCAGATGCGCGAGCTCTCGGACGACCAGTTGCGCGCCAAGACGGATGAATTCCGCCTGCGTGTCCAGCAGCAGCTGGCGGGTTTGCCCGACGAGCCCGATGCCGATCCCGACCGCCTTAAGGAACTCGAGGACGAACGTACCCGGGTTATCAATGAGGTGCTGGACGATCTCCTGGTGGAAGCTTTTGCCGTGGTGCGCGAGGCTGGCCGCCGGGTGCTCAACATGCGCCACTTCGACGTGCAGTTAATCGGCGGCATGGTGCTGCATCATGGCACGATTGCCGAAATGAAAACCGGTGAAGGGAAGACGCTGGTCGCGACCCTACCGGTGTATCTGAACGCGCTGAGCGGGCGCGGCGTCCACGTAGTCACGGTCAACGACTACCTGGCCAAGCGCGATTCGGAGTGGATGGGCAAACTCTATCGTTTTATGGGTCTGACCGTGGGCGTCATCGTGCACGATCTCGACGATGAAGAACGCCGCGACGCCTACGCATCTGACGTCACCTACGGCACCAACAATGAGTTCGGTTTCGATTATCTTCGCGACAACATGAAGTTTGATGTTCATGACTGCGTGCAGCGCAAGCATAACTTCGCCATCGTTGACGAAGTGGATTCGATCCTGATCGACGAAGCCCGCACTCCTTTGATTATTTCGGGTGCCAGCGAAGAGTCCACCGATAAATACGCCCGCGTCAATCGCATTATTCCCAAGCTGGAAAAAGGCGAAGAGATTGACACCGCTCCAGGCGAACCCAAGGAGCTGACCGGAGATTTCGTGGTGGACGAGAAACACAAGAGCATCACGGTCACCGACGTCGGCTGGGAAAAGGTTGAGCAGCTTTTGGGGATTGGGAACATTGCCGATCCGGAAAACTGGGACCTCAAGCACCACGTCGATACCGCGGTCAAGGCGCACGCCTTGTACAAGCGCGATGTCGAATATGTAGTGAAAGACGGAGAAGTCATTATCGTGGACGAGTTCACGGGCCGCCTGATGCCGGGACGCCGCTGGTCCGATGGCCTGCATCAGGCAGTTGAAGCCAAGGAAAACGTCAAGATCGAGCGCGAGAACCAGACTCTCGCCACCATCACTTTCCAGAACTATTTCCGCATGTACAAGAAGCTGGCCGGCATGACCGGCACGGCGGAAACCGAAGCCTCCGAATTTGAGAGCATCTACCGCCTGGAAGTCATGGTGATTCCGACCAACAAGGTGATGCTGCGGGCGGAAAACCCGGACGTGGTCTACCGCACGGAAAAAGAAAAGTATTTTGCGGCCTCGGACGAGATCCTGAAACTCTACGGCACGGGCCGCCCGGTGCTGGTGGGCACAACGTCGATCGAAAAGTCGGAGCGGCTGTCTGAACTCCTGAAGAAGAAGAACATAAAGCACGTCGTGCTCAACGCCAAGTACCACGAGCGCGAAGCGGAAATCGTGGCCCAGGCTGGACGCAAGGGCATGGTCACCATCGCCACCAACATGGCGGGCCGCGGCACCGACATTCTGCTCGGCGGCAATCCTGAGTTCATGGCCAAGCAGGAGTGCGTGAAGAAGGGAATCGCTCAACCCCTACGCGCGGCTCAGGGCAAGATACAAATCGATGTGGATGAAACTCAGAGCACGGTCTGGTACTACGCCGGAAGCGAGTACGTCGTTCCCACGGACCAGTGGACTGAAATATTCGACCGCTACAAGGTTCAGACCGACAAGGAACATGACGAAGTCACCGCCGTCGGCGGACTTCACATCTTCGGCACTGAGCGCCACGAGGCGCGCCGGATCGATAACCAGTTGCGTGGCCGCGCCGGCCGCCAGGGCGATCCTGGCTCTTCCCGCTTCTATCTCTCGCTCGAAGATGACCTGATGCGCATCTTCGCTAAAGAGTGGGTTTCAAATCTTCTGCAAAGGCTGGGCATGGAAGAGGGTATCCCCATCGAATCGCGGCTGATCACACGCCGCATCGCGACGGCGCAGCAAGCCGTCGAAGCCCAGAACTTCGAAGCTCGCAAGCACCTGCTCGAGTATGACGACGTGATGAACAAGCAGCGTGAAGCCGTGTACGGCTTACGCCGCCAGTTGCTCGAAGGCGTGGAGCAGAAGGAACTCATTCTCGAAGATTACGTCTCCGGCATTCTCAGCGATGTGATGGATCAGTTTTGCGGAGCTAAAGTCCATCCCGACAACTGGGACGTAAAAGGCTTGAAGGACGCGATTTTCACCCGCTTCGGAGTAGACATTCTGGCGGAAGGAATCAAGCCGGAGTCGCTGAGCCGGCAGGAACTGGGCGATGCCATATTTGCCAAGCTCAAAGAACGCTACGACGCCAAAGAGCAACTCATTGGCCCAGATGCGATGCGCTACCACGAGCGCATGATCATGTTGAGTGTCCTCGATTCGCAATGGAAAGACCACCTGCGGGACATGGATCACCTGAAGGAGGGCATCGGGCTGCGCGGCTACGGACAGCACGACCCGCTGGTCGAATACAAGCGCGAATCCTTCGACATGTTCGAAGCCATGATGACGCGCTTCCAGGAAGAGACGGCGCGGTACCTCTACCTGATGCAGATTCTGGAACGGCCGGCGGCACCGCCTGAAGGCCAGCCCCACGCCGCGGGTACGGACGGCAACGGCAGCCGCCCGCCGCGCAACGTCGCCACCTCGGTTGACGAACTGGAAGAATCTTTTCAACGCAGGAAAAAACGCGAGCTGGAACAGTCGCGCATGGCAGGATCCGGCGAGGCGCAGACGGTACAGCAGGTGGTACGCGGCAGCGCCAAGGTGGGCCGCAACGATCCCTGCCCTTGCGGTTCAGGCAAAAAATACAAGAAGTGCTGCGGCGCCCAGTCATCCTGAGCGCGCAATCCTAAGATCACTGCAAGCTTTACGAAACGTGTAGCGCCGGCGTCTCGCCGGGACGGCGGCGCTACGGAAAATCCTACGGTGCGGGCTTGGCCAGTACAAACGCCTTTACCACAATATTGTTCGGCTGCACGCCGACTGGAATCATGGTCAGCAGAGAATACTCGCTAGGCTCGAGTTTGGTGGGATTGCGTTTCTGAATCACCGTTACATCTCCAGACTGTGAGTCCAGTACCAGCAGGTAATTTTCGCTGCGGGAAAGCGCCAGCCCATCCGGATGACTGCCGACCGGCAGCGTCGTTATCAGCTTGCCGATGTCGATGTCATAAATGGCGATCGTGTTGGAGCCGAAGTTACTCACATAGAGCCGCGAACTGTCCGCAGTCACCAGGGCCCGGGCCGGATGAGTGCCGATCAGGTAGCTTCCGCCGACCTCATTGGTCGAAGTTTCGACGATCGAAATACTGTCGGAATTGAAGTTGGTAGCGATCAGTTCGCCGCCGTCGGGCTTCAGCGCCAGATCTGCCGGCGTCTGGCCCACGTCCAGCAGGGCCAGCAGCTTACCTGTTTTTAGATCGATCGATGCAATTTGTGCAGAGCCGGTGCATGCCACGAAGGCCTTGCTGCTGTCGGGCAGAATCGCAATATCCGCGGGCTCCTGGCAGGCGGGGACGGTGCCGCGCACCTTCAGCTGCGCGGCGTCGATCAGAGAAACCGTTCCATCGCCGCGATTGCTGACGACTACAGTTGCGCCATCGGGTGACGCCTGCGCCAGTCCCGGAGAGGCGCCTACGCGAATATTTCCCAGAACGACCCGTTTGTCCAGGTCGATTACGGAAACATTCGCCGATTTGGAATTGGCCACGTACGCACGCTTGCCGTCGGAGGAGACGTCGATGAAATACGGGGTGGCATGCACTCCGATGGTCGCAACGACTTCGTTGCGTTCAGCATCGATTACGCTGACGCTGTTGGACTGCGTGTTGACGACATAGACTTCATTCTTCCGGTTGTTGGCGGCTATGCCCGTCGGCTCGTTCCCCACCCGGATGGTGCGGGCGGGCTGGAAGGTGCGCAGATCGATTACGGAGACTGTGTTGCTCCTGCCGTTGGTGACGTAGGCATACTCCCGGTAGGCCGGGCCGTAGTTGGGTAGGCGGCGCTCGCCGAAGTACCACCACCCGACTCCGCCGCCGATCGACAGCGCAATCACGAGGAAGAGAAAGTTTTTCAAAGCTAACGGACTGTCGGCCGATCGAATGCGGATTGCGCCGACAAGGCTTCAGGGGCTCGCGGATGGTCTCCGATCGCCGGCACCATTCTTCCCACCACGGGCGCGATCTGCCGCACTTGCCTCATCAATTCGTCGAACTGTTCAGGATAGAGAGACTGAATGCCGTCCGACATGGCGCGGTCCGGCTCGTGATGCACCTCGACGATCAGGCCATCGGCTCCCACCGCGATGGCGGCGCGGGACAGCGGCGTGACCTTGTTCCGCTTTCCGGTGCCGTGACTGGGATCGACGACGATGGGCAGATGGCTGAGCCGTTGCACGGCGGGCACGATGCTGAGGTCGAGCGTATTGCGCGTGTGGTCCGCGAAAGTGCGCACTCCCCGCTCGCAAAGGATTACTTTGTAGTTGCCTTCGCTCATTACGTACTCGGCCGCCATCAGGAACTCTTCCAGAGTGGCGGACATGCCGCGCTTCAGCAAAACGGGTATCCTCGCCCGGCCCGCCCGTTTGAGCAACGAGTAGTTTTGCATGTTGCGGGCGCCAATCTGAATGACGTCAGCGTACTTCTCCACCAGGTCCAGGGATTCATTGTCTATGGCCTCGGTCACGATCTTCATACCGAACCGCTCGCGAACCTCCGCCAGAATCTGCAGTCCCTGTTCGCCCAGGCCCTGGAACGAATAAGGTGAGGTGCGGGGCTTGTAAGCGCCTCCGCGGAAAAATTGCGCCCCGGCTCGGCAGACCTCTTCGGCTACGGCCATGGTCTGGTCGCGATTTTCGATGGCGCACGGCCCGGCGATGACTGCCAGTCCCGGCCCGCCGAACGTAGCGTCCGTACCGGCGAAGCTGATGACGGTGTTTTCCTGTTTGACGTCGCGGCTCACCAGTTTGTAGGGCTTGCTGACGCGGATCAACTCTTGCACGCCGGGCATTTCGTCCAGCGTTCCCGGCTCGACTTCGCCGCGGTTCCCGGTAATCCCGATGGCGGTGCGCTGCGCGCCCGGCATGGAATGTGCCCGGTAGCCCAACTGCTCGATCTTTTGACACACTGACTTGATCTGTTCTTCGGTGGCCTGGGCCTTCATCACAACTAACATGGGTTCCCTCGCAGTTTCCGCACTGCGCCCTGAGTTTATCGTTGTTGGCCTCAGCACGGCAAATGAAACTGGTTTCAGCTTAAGGAGCCTGCCCGATCCTGGGACGTGATGCTGAGCTGGCGAAGCCTGCCTCCACACTGGAAATTTCCACCCGGAAGATGGCAAACTGGCTTGTGCCCCGCTCCTTCGCTCGCGAACAGGACATTTCGAGCCTGCCCTCTGCAAGGCGCCCGCCCCGCCCGGCTTCCCGGCGCATTGGAATTCATACCTCCAGCGCAGGTGGAGTTCAGAACGCGGCCGAGCGGGCTTACCGCCTGGGTTGCAATACCTTCCAGATATTTTCTTCCAGTCCCCGCCAGTGGACGCCGTACGAATTGAGCCGTCCGCAATGCCAGGCCATGGACGAGTTGCGGGAGAAATATGATCTGAAGCCCCTGGTCATTCACACGAACTATCTGGTGAATCTCGCAGGCGCGAACGAACTCTTCCTGAAGAAATCCGTAGACGCCTTTCGCGGGGAGATCGAGCGTGCGCTGGCCTTATGTGCCGAGTACCTGGTGCTGCATCCGGGATCGTTTCGCGGATCTGACCGCGAGCAGGGTCTGTTGCGCACAGCCGCTGCCATCGCGGCGTCTGCCCAGGGACTGGATTTGGCCAAAGCCGGCCTCACCATCCTGCTGGAGAACACCGCCGGGGCGGAATACTCGCTGGGCGGCAGCTTCGAACAGATCGCCGAAGTGCTCGAGTATCTCCGTCCGCTGGTACCAGTTGCGGCCTGCATCGACACTTGCCACACTCACGTTGCGGGATACGACATCGCGAGCCCTGCAGGGATGCAGGCTACACTGAAGCGCCTCGACCAAACCATCGGTCTCAGGAACGTTCCGGTGTGGCATTGCAACGACGCCAAAGCCGCCCGGGGATCGAAGCTCGATCGTCACCAGCACATCGGTAAGGGGACGATCGGACTGGAACCGTTTCGCGGCTTATTGAATGATCCCCGTCTGGCCCATGCCGCCTTCATCGCCGAAACCCCGATCGACGAGCCCGGAGATGACGGCCGGAATGTGGCGGCCCTGCGAGGGTTAGTAAAGAAATAAGCCTGCTTCGCTCGCCGCGGGCCGGTCTCGAACCAGGAGGAGGATGGCAATGAGCTGGGCCAACAAGTTTTCCAAACTCTACCGGATCGACCATGGCAGGAAGTTTCGCCTAAAGGATCACGATCCTGCCGACACCGCCACGCTGCACTCCGAGGATCGTGCCGAGGAGTTGCTGGCCAAAAGCGTTGCGCGCCTCGCCGAGTTGCAGGGCAAACTCTATGCCGAGGGTCATTGGGGCCTGCTGTTGATTTTCCAGGCCATGGACGCTGCGGGAAAGGACGGCGCCGTCAAGCATGTGATGTCCGGCGTCAATCCGCAGGGTTGCCAGGTTCACTCCTTCAAGACACCGTCCAGCGAGGAATTGAATCACGACTTCCTGTGGCGGACCATGAAATGCCTTCCGGAGCGCGGGCGCATCGGCATCTTCAACCGGTCTTATTATGAAGAGGTGTTGATCGTTCGCGTCCGCCCGGAGATTCTGGCCAATGAAAAAATGCCCGAGATTCTGGTCACAAAGGATATCTGGAAAGAACGCTATCAGGACATTTGCGCGTTTGAACGTTATCTTTCGCGCAACGGAATCTTGATTCGCAAGTTTTTTCTCAATGTTTCCAAGAAGGAACAAAAGCAGAGACTCCTCGACCGCTTGGAGCAGCCGGATAAGAACTGGAAGTTCTCCATCAGCGACCTCCACGAGCGCGAGTGCTGGGATGACTACATGGAGGCATACGAGGAGATGATCGCCAACACTTCTACGCCGCATTCCCCCTGGTTCGTGATTCCGGCGGACAATAAATGGCTTACCCGGCTGGCGGTGGCGGCGGCCGTCGTGGATTCTCTGGAAGACCTGGAGCTGTCCTATCCCAAGGTGGATGCGCGGAAGCGAAAAGAGCTCGATGCCGCGCGGAAATCCTTGATGAAGGGCAAGTAGGGCGTGGGTGCGGGTTGCGCCCGGCATGACATGCCGGCTGAAGATCGGGAAAGCATCTTACCCATAAGACATAGCCCGAACGACACTAAGGCTTTCTTAACGGCGTGCACTCCTGTTGGTGCTAAAATTAGGCTGGTTCCACGATCTTTCCCGGGACGAACGATCTTTCTTTAAAAGCGGGTCTTTCTTGGGAACGATTTGGGGCCACTAACTAGTCGCATGGTCGCATCCAAGCTCAAAGTGGCGTCGAGAACTTTGACTCTCGAGAACCGGTTCCCGGCATGGTTCAGCTGGATCGCGGTCGTGTGCCTGGCCTGCGTCCTGGTCTCCGCGACCGTTCAGACTACTCATTTCTGCGGTTTGCAGACTTCCGGCAGCACCTCTGCTCTCGCATTGGACGCCGGGTCGTCTGCCAGCCCGGTATGCCTCATCTGCTTGATGGCGCCGTCAATGAGCGCTCTCATCCTGTTGATCGCGTTCTTTGTCATGTCTCGCAGCAATCTTTTCTTTGGCGGGCTGCAAATGCGCCCGAAGCCTCTTCTGCATTCTTTCCATCTTTATATTCGGCCTCCCCCGTCCGCCCAGCTCTAGAGTCGCTCCCGATTTGCCATTTTCCATTCTCAGGGAAGTTCACATTTTTTACGTGCAAGGAGCATGATACGGACGCAGGAGCCTGGCGGGGTGCTCGAAAACTTTGAGTGTCATGGGTAATTTCGCGCCTAGGTTAGCGTGCCGTGATCTGATCGTTATGCGGTCACGACGTTTTCGGATGCTCGCCACGGCCGGTGCCTTCCTGATTTTGCTGAAGGGACTGAGTTTTGGTCAGAATACGACGGCCATCTCTCTCGATCAGGCGATCAGCCTGGCCCTGGAGCACAATCACTCTCTCAAAGCCACCCGGACGATGATTCTGCAGAATCAGGCGCAGGAGATTACCGCGAACCTGCGTCCCAATCCAACCTTTGGAGCCGATTCCCAGTTCATTCCTATTTTTACGCCGGAAGATTTTTCGGTCGACGACCTCAACCTGGCCCAGCAGTTCGATCTTGGCATTTCGTATCTCTTCGAGCGCGGCCACAAGCGGCAGCGACGCCTGCAGGCCGCGCGTGATCAGACCGCCGTCACTCGCGCCCAGGTCGCGGATGCGGAGCGGACTCTCGCTTTTGAGGTGGGGCAACAATTCGTCAGCGTGCTGCTCGCCGAATCCACGCTGCAATTCGCAGAGCAGGACCTGAAGAGTTTTCAGGGTACCGTTGATATCGGCGAGGCGCAATTCAAAGCCGGCGCCATCAGCGAGGCCGACTACTTAAAGATCAAGCTTCAGCTTTTGCAATTTCAAACCGA
Source organism: Terriglobia bacterium (assembly GCA_963814725.1). Classification (GTDB taxonomy): domain Bacteria; phylum Acidobacteriota; class Terriglobia; order Terriglobales; family Acidobacteriaceae; genus JAIQFF01. Next base: position 424,255 of record CAWFDY010000003.1, on the reverse strand, counting down.
CGTGTCTTCGGCCCGGTTGGCAAGAGCGCAGGCGCTGGTTGGGTTGAGGCAACTGCTCGGCTTTGACACCGTGCCGGCCAACTACGACGTCGTCGGAGACCTCGCCTACCAACCGCTTAAGGCGAATGTCGAGGACTTGCAGGCCCGAGCCCTGCGCGAGCGTCCCGATCTGCAGGCCGCCCAACTCGGCGTGACCGCCGCGCAAAGCCAGATTCTGCTGGCGAAGGCCAACTCCAAGGTTGACGTAACCGGTACCTACGACTTCACTCACACCGCTGGGCAAAATTCCGCATCGATCTTTGCCAGCTTCGACCTGCCCATTTTCAATCGCAATCAGGGTGAGATTGCACGCACTGGCTACGCCCTTACGCAGGCCGAGGAATCGCAACGATCTGCCAGTGATTCGGCGCTGTCCGACGTGGCCAATGCCTACGAGTCGGTGCACAGTAACGACGAGATCGTTCAGCTTTATACCTCCGAATATCTCAAACAGGCGCAGGACTCGCGCGACATCAGCGAATATGCCTACAAGGCCGGCGCCGCCAGCCTGTTGGATTTTCTGGACGCGGAACGAAGTTACCGGGCGGCTCAACTGGCCTATCGGCAGGCCCTGGCTTCTTATATGACGGCGCTCGAACAACTGAAGGAAGCAGTAGGAGCGAGGAACCTGCCATGAAAATGCGGAGTCACACAATCCGTCTCGCCAGCGCGCTCCGGCAACGAACCCTGTCGGGGATGGTTCTGGCTGCAGTCATTCTGACGCTCGCGGGTTGCGACGCGACGAAACCGGGTGAGGCCGCCGGCAACGCCGCGGCAAAAGATCCCAACCATCCGGAACTGTTCGCTATCCGGCAAGAGCAGATGTCGCACATCCAGCTGGTGACAATTCAGCCCACAACCTTGACCCGTACTCTGCGGCTCACCGGCGCCGTCGCATACAACGGCTTTCGTACGACACCAGTGATCAGCCAGGTAAGCGGCCCGGTCAGCCGGGTGATGGTGGTTCCGGGGCAGAGAGTCACCAAGGGACAACCCATGCTGTTCGTGGCCAGCCCCGACTACTCCCAGTTGCGCACAAACTACCTGAAGGCTAAGGACGCCTACTCGCTGGCCGAAAAAAGTTATACGCGATCGCAGGACCTTTACCAGCATCACGCCATCGCCGTAAAGGATCTGGAGCAGGCCGAATCCGCCGAAGTGCAGGCTGGAGGCGACCTGGCTTCCGCCGGGGCTGCGTTGAGAGTCATGGGGGTCGCGGATCCGGATGCGGTCGAGAAGGGGCCGTCCTCCTATGAGGTTCCGGTCCGGGCGCCTATCGGCGGGGAAGTGGTCGATCAGTCGGTTTCCGCCGGACAGCTGCTGCAACCCGGCAGTACACAGTGCTTCACCATCTCCGACACAAGCACGGTGTGGGTGCTGGTCAATGCCTACCAAAAAGACTTGCCCTACATCCGCGTCGGAGACCCGGTCACCATTAAAACCGAGGCCTATCCCGACATTTTTCGAGGCCGCATCGCCTACGTCGCCGCCGCACTGGATCCCAGCACCCGCACCCTGCAGGCGCGTATTGAAACGTTGAATCCGGGCGAGAAACTGAAAAGGGACATGTTCGTCACCGCATTCGTGCAGGCGGGAAAAATTCAGAACGCGATGGCGGTGCCGGATTCCGCGGTCCTGCGCGACAGCGAAAACCAGCCGTTCGTCTATGCCGAAGTATCGTCCAATCAATTCGGGCGGCGGCCGGTGACGCTGGGCGAGAGCCAGAATGGGCAAACGGAAATCACCGCCGGCCTGCAGCCGGGCGACCGTGTGATCGGCGATGGGGGCTTGTTCCTGCAGTTCGCCAACTCTTTGCAGCGTTAGTGAAGTCATCCATTTGATTTGAGAATAGCGGCCACTACGAACTAAGTGACCCAAAGTTAAATGATTCATCGCATCGTCCAAGCCGCATTGCGTCAACGCTTTCTGGTGCTGATGCTAACCGGTTTCATCACGGTCGGCGGCATCATGTCGTTCGAACGGATGCCGGTGGACGCCTATCCCGACTTGGCGCCGCCGCAGGTTGAAATCATCACGCAATGGCCCGATCACGCTGCCGAAGAAGTGGAACGCCTGGTCACGTTGCCTCTCGAACTCGAGATGAATGGCGTGCCGCATATGACCACGATGCGGTCCATTTCGCTGTATGGCCTGTCCGACCTGCGGCTGACCTTCGAAGAAAATACTGACGACTACTTTGCCCGGCAACTCGTTTTTGAAAGGCTGGGCCAGGCTACGCTTCCCACCGGCGTCACCCCTTCCATGGCGCCGCTGTTCAGCCCCAGCGGCCTGGTGTACCGCTACGTGCTTACCAGTCCGGATCGCACTCCGCAGGAGCTGAAGACGATTGAGGAGTGGGTGGTGGAGCGCGCCTACCGCTCCGTCCCCGGTGTGGCCGACGATTCGGGATTTGGCGGGACTGAGATGCAGTACCAGGTGTTGCTCGATCCTTCCCGCATCTACGGATATCACCTGACAGTGCCGCAGGTCAGCGCGGCCCTGGCCGCCAATAATGCCAACGCCGGCGGCGGCTTTTACTCACAGGGAGGCCAGTTTTACTACGTCCGCGGGATCGGCCTGGTCCGCAACACCGACGACATCGGCAACATCGTCGTCGGCAGCAACAAGGGTGTGCCCGTCCGGGTGCGCGACGTGGGCGAAGTCACCATCGGCCACGCGCCCCGCCTCGGCCAGTTCGGATTCCAGAAGAATGACGACGCAGTCGAAGGCGTGATCCTCATGCGCCGGGGCGAGCAGACACAGACAATCCTGAAAAAAGTGGAGGCGAAGACCGATGAGCTGAACCGGTTAGTCCTGCCTCCTGACGTCAAGGTCAGCCCCTTCTATGATCGCAGCGAACTGGTCAGGCTCACCACCGATACCGTCGAAGCGAATCTGGTGCGCGGCATGGTGCTGGTGCTGATTGTTCTCATCTTCTTCCTGGTCAGCTTTCGAGCCGCGGTCATTGTTGCCCTCACGATTCCGTTGTCCCTGTTATTCGCATTCATTGTGCTGCACGCTCATGACGTGGCCGCCAATTTGCTTTCCATCGGCGCAATCGATTTCGGAATTGTGATCGACGGCGCGGTGGTCATGGTCGAGAACATCTACCGCGAACTGGCACTTCGAGAAGGCCAGGAGTACAAGCTCAACGAAGTGATTCTGATCGCGGCCAAAGATGTCGATCGCCCGATCTTCTATTCGGTGGCTGTAATTCTTGCCGGTTATCTGCCGATTTACGCTCTAACCGGGCCATCCGGGAAGCTGTTTCACCCCATGGCCGAGACCATGTCGTTCGCGCTGGTGGGCGCGCTGATCCTGACTCTGACCCTGGTTCCGGTGCTGGCGTCGTACTGGTTCAAGAAGGGCATCAAGGAGAAGCAGAACCGAGTCTTTGAGTGGATGAAGCGCAAATATGCGACGCAGTTGGATTGGGCCCTGGCCCGTCCCAAGTTGACCATGGCGATCGCCACCTTGATCTTCGGGGCATCGCTGTTGTTGATCCCGTTCATTGGCGGCGAGTTCATGCCTCATCTGGACGAAGGCGCGTTGTGGGTTCGAGCCACCATGCCGTACACAATTTCCTTTGAAGAAGCGAGCAAGATTGCTCCGCAACTGCGTGCCATCCTGATGTCCTATCCCCAGGTGACTGTGGTGGGATCCGAGTTGGGACGTCCCGACGATGGCACTGACCCGACCGGATTCTTCAATTGCGAGTTTTATGTCGGGCTGAAGCCTTACAAGGATCCAGCCTGGCACGGTGAGGTGAGCAACAAGGAAGAACTGGTCGCATCTCTCAATAAAAAGTTCAACGCTTTTCCCGGCATCATCTTTAATTTCACGCAGCCGGCCGAGGACGCCGTGGACGAAGCCCTGACTGGCTTGAAGAGCTCTTTGGCCGTCAAGATTTATGGCCCTGACCTGGGCGTGCTCCAGGATAAAGCTGTCCAGACGAAAAATGTGCTGGCCAGGATTCCGGGGTTCACCGAGCTGACCGTGGTCCGTGAACTGGGCCAGCCCAGCCTGCTGATTGATGTTGATCGCGAAAAGATCGCGCGTTACGGAATCAATGTCGCCGATGCCGAAGCCGTGATCTCAGCCGCGGTGGGCGGCCAGGCGGTCAGCCAGGTGATCCAGGGAGAAAAGCTTTTCGATCTTGTGGTGCGCATGCAGCCGCAGTTCCGCAGCAGCGCGCAGGACATCGGCAACTTGCTGGTGGGCACGCCGGATGGCCAGCAGATTCCATTGAGCCAGTTAGCCACCATCACCCAGGGCAACGGCGCTTCGTTCATTTATCGGGAGGATAATTCCCGCTATATCGGAGTGCAGTACAGCATCGAGGGCCGCGATTTGGAGCGGGCAGTCAGGGACGGCCAGGCAGCCGTGAACAAGGCCGTGAATCTGCCGCAGGGATACTGGATGACGTGGGGAGGCGAGTACAGCCAGTTTGTCGAAGCCAAAGGCCAGATGATCTTTATCGTTCCCCTGGCGCTGGGCCTGATTTTCATGATCCTCTTCGCGCTCTACGGGAATTTCAAGTTTCCCGCGACCATCGCGTTGGGTGTCATCATGACGGAACCGGTGGGCGCGTTGCTGGCCCTCAAGCTCACGGGCACTCCATTCAGCGTATCTTCCGTCCTGGGTCTGCTGGCCTTGCTGGGCGTCTCGGTAGAGACCGCCGTCATTCTGGTTTCCTATATCAACAAGCTGAGGCAGGAGGGAATGGACATACGAACCGCCACCCGGGAGGCGTCCCTGCTGCGGCTGCGTCCGATCATGATGACCGCCCTGGTAGCCTGCCTGGGATTGCTGCCGGCGGCCCTTTCCACCGGCATCGGCTCGGATACTCAGAAGCCTTTCGCTATCGTGATCGTGGCTGGACTGATTTCGCGCCTCTTCATCGGCTTCTTCGTAAACCCTGTGCTATACGAACTGGTGGCCCGCGAAGGCGACACCCTCCAGGTGTAAGCGCCACGAATTCGGTGTGTGGGACGGACACTCCTCTCCGTCGCTTTTGACTTTAGTCTTTGACTTAAGCCTTTGACTTTAGCCTGAGACTTGAGTCTTTGACTTCAGTCTTTGACGTTGCCTTCTGCACTCGCTCGCATCCCAGTCCCAAAAACGCAGGTTACCCCATATTACTTTCGGGCCACTAGCATGGCACCAGTGGTTCATTGACCGTTTGGTGTCTGATTGCTAACTTGTGATCGTATGGTGAAGCTTGTCGTACTCCCCCAAAAGCGAAAGAGCATCTAACTATTTGGGGGGGTGAGCTATGAAGCTGGTTTACGTTTGCTATGCTGCCTTCGGCTATGCGGTCGCCCGCTGGATTTTTCAACGAGAGCCCGTGCCCGTGATGGATCCGGTTTCGCGCTTCCGTTCCTCTGGTCTGCTGTAAGAGGCGCTTGATGTTGGCTTGCAGCGCCCGTTGCGTTGCAGCGCCTGTTGACGCCCTGCCTGGTCAGGAACGCGGAGCTCCGCTTGTCCGCGTTTCGCTGGTTCGACCCGTGTGCCGGGGTGCTACGACCAAAGTTCCTGCCCGGTGTGATCTTTCGCGCCTTTTCTCTGAGTACAATTTTCCCAGGACTGCTCTCTCACTAGTTATCAATTGAATGCTGCCTGCGCGGGGCTGCCCCGTTTGCGTCAGAATGGTGAGGGAAGTGGGGACCCTATGACTCGCAAACTATTCCTGCCGGCGCTGCTCATCGTGTTGGGGATTCTGTCTCCCGCGCGCGGGGCTGCGCAGTCCGACGGCAGTGAGCCTTCCCTGGGAGATCTGGCGCGTTCTTACCGAAAGAGCAAAGCGGCGCCCGAGCACACCGTGATCGATAATGACAATCTGCATCAGGTCATGGACGAAGTGCAGACCCGCAAACTCAATGGCAGCCTCTTGTTCAGCATGGATGGGCCGGCGAAAAAGTTCCAGGTCTCTTCACCCGATGTGACCTGCGATCTCTCCTTCAGCGCCGGAGCCACCGCCCTGCTGTCGGATCCCTACGCTCCCCAGGAATTGCCGGGGGAAGAATTGGCCAAATTGGATGGCCCGGCCTCGATCAGCGGAGACACGCTGGCAGTCTCGGTGCACAACGGCACCACCTGGAGCATAAAGGAAATTACGGTGGGGCTGACGATCCTGCGCGGCGGGGAGGCAAATACGGCCCGGCGCGGTTCGGAAAAGCTCGTACCGGCGGCTGAAACCACAACGCTACTCTCGGAAAAGCATCCGGATTCGACTGTGCTTTATCACATCAAGGGTTCGGCCGCCCCGGCGAGCACAACGGTCTTCCATGAAACTCTGGGCTCCGCCCCGGGCCAGGATCAGGAGTGGCACTGGGCGATCGTGCAGGCGAAGGGAACTCCGCCGCCAAAGGCTCCCCAGCCGGCTCAGTAAACGTGCCCGACGCAACCGCGTTTGCCGCGTCTTACCTGACCTGCGGCACGTCTTCAACTTTTCCGCTTTTCAGGCTTCGGTAGGCCGCATCCACAATTTCCTGATTTTGCCAGCCTTCTTCCCCCGGAACAGGAAAAGCAGTTTTGCCTTCGGCGGCAGCGGCGAAAGCATCAACCTGCCGGGCGTAAGCCAGGCGATTAGAAACTTCTTCGCTTTCAACCAGGGCGCCGCCGCGGCGCAATTCAAGTTGGATTGGCCGCTCCACGTTCAGTGCGTCGTCCCCCTGCAGGACGCCGATTTCCCCCACCAGTTCGAGCGGAGTGCGATACGCGGCTTGAAAGCAGGTCGCAACGGTTCCCAGCGTGCCTCCGGAGAACTCGAGTGTAAGTACTGCAGCCGACTCGACGAGGTCGGCTCTTTCTATGGCACGGGCGCTGACTCGCACCACTTCATCTTTCAAAATGTAGCGCAATGCATCGATGCAGTGGACTCCGACATCGGCAATGGGGCCGCCGCCGGCGATTTTGGGATCGTGGATCCAGGTGCGTGGGTGTCCTGCGCTCGCCAGGAAGGAAAATTCGGAGCGGGCGAAGATGACCCTGCCGATCTCGCCCGCGGCCACGCGCTGGCGCAGTCGGGCGGTGCTGTCTTCAAATCGGAATACCTGCGCGACTCCCAGTATGACCCCGGCGCTGCGCGCCGCCTCGACCATGGTGCGGCACTCGCCGGCGTTCATCCCCATGGGTTTTTCGCACAACACCGGCTTGCCGCAGCGGATGGCCAGCAGCACATGTTCAAGATGACAGGCGTTAGGAGTGGTGACCAGGACAGCATCCACTTCGGCAGACCGGCACAGTTCTTCCAACGAATCGAACGCCAGCGGAATATGGTGCTGCCGGGCGGACTCCCTCGCCTCGTCAAGGTTTGGCCGCGATAGGGCGCTAACGCAGCTGTGCTGGGCCAGTGCGAAGCCCGGCATCAGTCGCTTCACTGCGTGCAATCCAAAACCGAGAATCCCGAAACGAATCATGGCGTCGGTGTGTCTGCCGCCGAAAGGCTTTTATCTTCCGAACTTTTACTTTCCGAATCTGATCGACGCTGCAGACCCGGTTGTGGTGGTAACGACGGTGCTGCCGGGAAGTCCGAAGGTGTCCTGGTCAATCTGAAAGCTGGTGATATTTGTGGGCGTTCCATTGCAAACGTAAAGAAACTGTCCGGCCGGATCGACCGTCGCGCAAGATGGCGCGGTGCCCGCACTGAAGGGCGATTTCGGAAGGGCTGTGGTCGCTCCCGTGGTGGCATCGATCGAATAAACGGAGATGTTATTGGAACCAATATTGGTTACGTACAGTGCTTTTCCGTTGGGGTGGACTGTGACTGAAATCGGGCCCGTCCCGCTGGCGAAGGGCGATTGCGGAGTCAGGGTAAGGGACCCAGTCGTGGGGTCAATCACCAGGCCAGACACGGTATTGTCGATCTGGTTTGAGACGTAAACGAAATGCTCGGAGGGATCCACCACGATCGAACTCGGTCCATTGCCGACGGAAAACGGCGACCCCGGAATGGGCAGCAGAGTGCCTGTTCCCGAAGCGACGGTGTAGGCGAACACCCGCGGCAGATTCGAGGCCGCCACGTACAGGAATTTTCCCGAGGGAGACAATGCCAGCGCCACCGGCCGTGGGCCCGTCGGAAATGGCGATCCCGCCGCTGCGGTCAACTTCCCGTCGCTCGAACCCACGGCATAGACAGACACTGAGTTCGAAGTTTCATTAGTCACGAAGAGCAGATCGCCTGCCGCGTCGAGCACCAGCGCTGACGGATTGAGTCCGGCAGGAGTGCGCGGGAGGACTTCCGCGAGCTCGCCAGAATTACTGTCGATGTTGAACAATGAAATGTCGTTGCCGCCCTCGTTTGCCGCATACAGGAATTTACCCGAAGGATGCACCGCAATCGAAATCGGCGACGTTCCGCCGACGAAAGGCGAACCCAGCACGCGCTGAAAATTGCCCGACTTGGTGTCGACGCGAAAGGCAGCAACAGCGTTGCCCTGAGGTATGGCCACGTACGCGTTGTTGCCGGTGGCCCCGCCTCCGCCGCTCCCGCTGCCACCGCCACCGCAACCCGCCACCCATGCCAGCGTAAAGATGGCGCCCAGCAAGCCCGCTATTCTCTTCAGTATCATCAAGTCCCTTCCCAAATACCTGCCTGGCCACGCGGCGGACCGCTACGGAGACGGCGCAAGCGTTCTGTGTCCCTTTCTCTTGATCGAGCCCCAGCGGTAAACCAGACCGGTCGAGAACCGTAAATTGTTCTGCTTCAGGTCAAACAGGTCGGTATGTATGTAATCGAACTGGACCACGCGCCATGAGAACCGGGAAGAAATGCCCAGATCCATGCCACCGCCGACGGCCACGGCCCGTGCGGTGTCTTCCACGGTGGTGCCCACCTGCGCCAGGGAGCGGGCGTCCCCAATCAGGAGATGTGCGAAGAGCTGGGTATTTTTCCAGGGATACACAAATTGCGGGCCCACGGTAAGATCTCGCAAATTCAGCCTGGCACCGTATTGCCCACTCAGTTCCGCCACGACTCCGAAGCCGTAAGCGAAGTTATAGGCCGGTGAAAAAGTGTAGCCGTTCAGTCCGGTCTGGTTGGAGAAACCGAAGGACAGGGTGTCGAACCGGGTGTAAGAGTAGCCGCCAAAGACCTGCACTCTCGGTATATCCTGCGCTGCCGACGATCCTGCTAAACCGGGAATCCATAGGCACATTGCCAGCAGGAGAGGAAGAATGGCCGCAGCCATCCCTGGAAGTGGTTGCCGTGAAGCATGACGCTTTAGTTGAATCAGGGGTCTGGCCAAAGGCGGAGAGGCTTTCATGGATATTTCTGGAGTCTCCTGCACCAACACAAGCGTAGCAAAAACTGCTCGCGAATAACGCAAATACGGGTAGTGGCCTGGGTTCCGGCAAACGACCTTACATTTATTTGACGTCGTCCCGAGAGATGACAGCCTCGAAGGATCTGGCGCGTCCTGTCACTGGCGCCCGCGCAATCGCCGTCCCACCGGGATGGGTCGCAAGCTCAAACTGAGCCCCACCAAATCTCTCATGCGCAGGATGCGGATAAACGCATAAAGCCCGCGGAATCTCATCTTACAGCCATGGCTCCGACCATGGATTCGAAGATCTTGAAACCCTCGGTGCCGCCCAGCTGCGCTTCGCTGAAGCGTTCCGGATGCGGCATCATCCCCAGAACATTCCGGCCGGGACTGCAAATTCCGGCAATGTTCTCGATCGAACCGTTGGGATTGGCCTCAGCGGTCAATTCACCGGCTGGAGAGCAATATCGAAATACAACTTGTTGGTTGCGGTTCAACTCGGCCAGAGTTGCTTGGTCGCAGAAATAGTTGCCTTCCATGTGGCCGATTGGGATGGTCAGCACCTCGCCCTTTCGGCAGGAGCCGGTGAACGGCGTCTCGGGGGTTTCCACCCGTACTTGCACTGGTTTACAGACATATTTCAGCCCAACATTCCGCATCAACGCGCCCGGCAAGAGTCCCGATTCGCACAGAATCTGGAAACCGTTGCAAATCCCCAGCACCAGGCCGCCGATGGCGGCGAACTTCCGGACCGACTCCATTACCGGAGAAAATTTGGCGATGGCGCCGGTGCGCAGGTAGTCTCCAAACGCAAATCCGCCGGGCACGACGATGGCGTCACAATTTTGCAGATCAGCGGAGTCGTGCCACAAAAATGTAACCGGCTGTTTGGCTACTTGCTGTATCGTCCAAAACGCATCATGGTCGCAGTTTGATCCGGGGAAGACGATGACGCCGAATTTCATCGCAGTTCGAACCTCGCTCAGGTAGCAGCTTCGCGCCCGATTCAGTTGTAGCGGAACACATCGCAGTTTAACATGATTCCATGGGCCGAAATCGCGCCTGCGCCTCGTTATGAACCTTGGAGAACACTTTCGCCTCACCGGCGGGGCATTAAAAAACTGGTTCATCGCGCAGATGACGGATTCGCTCGCGGTCGGTCTCCTCTGGCTCATCGGCCTGCTGATCATCCGCGTGCCAGGAGCGCCGCTGTGGGCATTGCTGGCCGCGGCTTTTCAGTTCGTCCCGCAGATCGGCGCAGTGCTGGGGTTGATCGGCCCCGCCCTCACCGCCATGATCAAGTGGGGAGACTGGCAACATCCGCTTTACGTGCTGATGTTGTATGCCGTGATTGCCATCGTGGACGGTTTCTTTCTGCAGCCCTACATTATGAAACGCACCGCAAGGGTGCCGCTGTGGGCGTCCATTCTGGCGCCCATCGCACTGGGGATCATGATTCCATTCTGGGGAGTGTTGCTGGCTCCGCCGCTGCTGGCGATACTGTACGCGTACAAGGCCCGGCAGGCCCGTATGCAGGGCCCCATGCTATAATTTTCGTTCGCCGCATTCATTGAGGCAATCCGTTGATCTCCTCGACGGGCCAGTTCCGCGCCATAAAAGACTATTAGACACGAGGTATTTCCATGTCCGGCCATTCAAAATGGGCCACGATCAAGCATAAAAAGGGCGCACTCGACGCCAAGCGGGGCAAGATTTTTACCCGCCTGATCAAGGAAATTTCGATTGCCGCCAAAAACGGCGGGGATCCTGATACCAATCCCCGGTTGCGCGGCGCTATTGCCGCGGCCAAAGCCGAGAACATGCCTGCGGACAACATCAAGCGCGCCATCCAGCGCGGAACCGGCGAGCTTCCCGGCGCGACCTACGAAGAGTTCTCGCTCGAAGGCTATGGCCCGGGCGGGGTGGCCATCCTGCTCGACATCAATACCGACAATCGCAATCGCACGGTCAGCGAGATCCGTCACGCTTTCGGCAAGAATGGCGGCAACATGGCCGAAGCAGGCGCGGTCTCCTATATGTTCCACAAGAAGGGCGATATCGTAGTCCCCAAGACGGCGGTCAAGGAAGACGATTTGATGGGCATTGTGCTCGAAGCCGGCGCGGAAGATTTGCGCGATGACGGCGACAATTGGGAAGTGCTCTCCGAGCCCTCAGCCTATGAAGCCGTTCTCGAAGCGGTAAAGAAAGCCGGCATCGAACCCGTTTCCTCCAGCGTCTCGATGATTCCGCAAAACTACATCAAACTGGAAGGCGCGGCTGCGAGCCAGATGATTCGCCTGATGGAAGCTCTCGAAGATCAGGACGACGTGCAGAACGTCCACTCCAATTTCGACATCGACCAGAAGCTTCTCGAAGAAGTAGCGGGCTAAAGGGTTCCGGTTTCTTTTGCGCCCTTTATTTGCACTCTCCGCGGTAAAGGGCTTGATTTTGTCTGAGCAAAGGAACGCCGCAAAAACGGCGATCCAGAACGCTCAAGTCTGTAATCTTCTTCCGAGTTTTCAACACAGCTGTGGGAAACTCTGTGGATAACCGTCGAAGTTCCCCGTTAAACTCCTTGTTACGAATAGCTTCTGCATCTTGCACCCCACTGGGTGCTTTACCAGTTGTTGCCGGCAAATCGATCGTGCTTCGGAGCCCTGAATTGAAACTGCGGCTGGACAAATTGATCTTCGAACGCGGCCTGACCACTTCGCGCGAACGGGCGCAGGCGCTGATCCTGGCCGGCAATGTCCTGGTTGACGGGCAAAAAGTCGAGAAGGCAGGAGCCGGAGTCGAGGACACTGCGGACATCCGGCTGCTTGGCGGAGATCTCAAATACGTAAGCCGCGGCGGCCTCAAGCTGGAAGAAGCGCTCCGGCACTGGCAGATTGATGTCGCCAGCAAAGTATGTCTCGACGTGGGCACCTCAACCGGAGGATTTACCGACTGTCTGTTACAGCGCGGAGCCGGCCATGTCGTTGCGGTCGACACCGGGCATGGCCAGATCGATTTCCGCCTGCGCCAGGACCCTCGCGTACGATTGCTGGAAAAAACCAATGCGCGCTACCTTGCTCCGAAACAATTCGGCGGCTCAATCGACCTGGTGGTGATGGATGTCTCTTTTATCTCCGCGACCCTGGTCCTGCCGGCCGTAGTTGCGGCCGCCTTTCCTCCTCCGGAGGAGCGTCGCGGGCGTCAAATCGTCGTTTTGGTAAAGCCGCAATTCGAAGCTGGCCGGACTCAGGTGGGGAAGGGCGGAATCGTGCGCGATCCGGAGGTGCAGACAGCTGCCGTGGAAAAAGTTCGGCACGCACTGCTGGCGCTGGGAAGCACCCAGACCGGCGTCATCGATTCTCCCATTCTCGGTGGCGAAGGAAATCGCGAGTTTCTGCTTTACGCTCAATTCTAGAGAAGCTGCCGTGAGTCAGTCTCGAGGCCAGGGCTTTCTTCCTGAATTTCTGTACAATTCGATTTTCACTATGGCTATCCCTCGCCCGTCATCCACGCCCAAGTTCGCAGGTATTATTTCCAAGCCCGGCAAGGCTGAGCTCGCGGACATCCTGCCTCCGCTGCAGAAGTGGTTCCTCGAGCATCAATACCAGATCGTAGTGGATCCGGACACCGCGCCTTTCGCTCCCGGCGTGGAAGTGCTGACACGGGACGAGATGGCTTCCCGCCCGTTGAACTTCGTGGTAGTGCTCGGAGGAGACGGCACCCTCTTATCTGCCGCCCGGGCCGTGTCCACGGCGGGGATCCCCGTGCTGGGCATCAATCTGGGGTCGCTCGGGTTCCTTACCGAAGTGCCGCTGGAGAATCTCTATACGACTTTGCAGGGGATCGAACAGAACCTCTGCGAACTGGACACGCGATCCATGGTGCACTGCGACGTATATCGCAAGGAAAATCCTGTTGGCAGCTTTGACGCGCTGAATGATGTCGTAGTCGGCAAGGGTACGATCGCGCGCCTGAATCACTGCGATGTTTATATTGACCAGGTTTTTGTTTCGAGTTACCAGGCGGATAGCTTGATTGTCTCGACGCCCACGGGTTCGACAGCATATTCCCTAGCCGCGGGTGGCCCTATTATGATGCCTTCAGTGGACGCGTTTGTCGTCACGCCGGTGTCGGCCCACTCCCTTACTCATCGTCCGCTGGTCGTGCGCGACACTTCCAAAATTGAGATCGTGGTGAAGACCGGAGAGGATGAGGCCTACCTCAGCATCGACGGCCAGATTGGAATGCCGATGCTGGATGGGGATCGTGTGCTTTGCTGTAAGTCACAGCACCAGGTGAAGCTGCTCCACACCCAGGGAACTTTCTTCGATGTCTTGCGCACGAAACTGAAATGGGGCCAGCGCTAAGGCACTGGCGAATGGCGCAGGCGCGAGCGGATTGTCTTGCGAAGTCCTTTTCCGAATACTCCGCAAGACCGCGCCGCTCGCGCCCACATAGCCGATTAGCCCGCGACGGCTTCAGCGAACGCTGCTTCGGGCCGAAGCGCCTGGCGGGTACGCATCGGAACAACCCTTTCCGCGTCGGCTTCCTGCTTCTGAACTATCGCCTTCTGAACCGTGATCGCGTTCCGGCCCGGCTCCGCCAGGAATTCGCGTATGCGCAACTTCGCTTTGTGCAGCTGCGATTTGGAATTGCCCACCGAACAATCCAATATCCGGGCTATCTCCTGATGTTCGTAGCCGTCCACTTCATGCAATAGGAAAATAGTTCGATAGCCTGCCGGCAGGTCTTTGATGGCACGGGTCAACGTAATGCGATCGACCGATCCTGAAAGGCGTCCGTCGCGGCTGCCGTACTCACGCCGCACCAGCTTCGCGTCGTGGCTTGAGGGTTCATCCAGCGACACCTGCTTCAGTGCTTTTTTACGGAAATGCATCAGCACAGTGTTGACGGCGATCCGGTAGAGCCAGGTGGAAAGCGCAGAGTTCCCTTTAAAAGTGGATAGCTTTCGGAATACCTGCAGGAATGCGTCCTGGGTAAGATCTTCGGCTTGCGCTGTATTGTTGGTCATGCGCAGGCAGATGGAATAGATGCGCGCTTTGTGCGCATGAAACAAAGCGGCGAAGGCCTCCGAGTCGCCCTGCTGGGCGCGCTCGATCAATTCGAGATCTGTATTCGACCGGGTGGCATTGTTCACATCGGGTCTAGCTTCCGCAGCACTTTTCTGATTCATCACAGCTCATCTCCTGGGGCTTAAGTTGACCCGCACGATGTCTCGATAACGAGATCAAGAGTAGAGGTGCATTCGGTCAGGGTCTATCCAGTGCAAGCTGTAGGGGTTTCTCTAAGTTGCTGTACGCACAAGCGAAAACCTAAGGGAACGCCGAATGAGCATGAGCAACCGGCTGAATATTTCGCGCGCGCCTGTGCTGCGTCCTTTGCTGGGTGCGTTTTAGGATATTTCGAGTTGCGAGTCGAGTGTTTTACTCGATGGTAGGTTGGACAACGTGAACAATGTTATTTCTTACCGCATACATCACCAGATCGCTTACCGAGTGGAGCTGGAGTTTGCGCATGATATTGGAGCGGTGAGTTTCAGCCGTCTTCACGCTGAGCCCGAGTGCCACTGCAACCTCCTTTGTGCTCTTGCCCTCCGCGAGCAGTTGAACGACTTCGCGCTCGCGAGGAGTGAGCCGGTCGCGTCCCAGGGATATCGCCGCTGCCTTGGTGCCCCCGTTCAAATAGCCTTCGAGCACCATGGCGGCGACTTTGGAGGTGAAATAGGTTTTGTCACGCCGCAGGGCTTCAACGGCGACTACCAGGTCGCGTGCGGCGTCGGACTTGAGCAGGAAACCTCGAGCTCCCGCGTTCAGAACGTCTCGCACCACCTGATCAGAATCGTGGAAGGTAAGAATCAAAACTTTGGCGCGCGGATCGTCCTTCATGATCTGACGAGTCGCTTCCAGACCATTTAATCCGGGCATGCCGATGTCGAGAATGCTGACGTCCGGTTTCAGTTCGCGCACTTTTTCGGTGGCTGTACGACCGTCGGCGGCTTCACCGCAAATTTCCCAGCCAGCCTCGCCCTGCAGCAGGGCGCACAAGCCCTTGCGCACAACCTCGTGATCATCTGCTATGAATATTCGGAACGCAGCCATAGCCTACCTCCCCAAATGGTTTCTCCGCGATTGCGGTCGGACCACTCGTTTCAAAAAGCTTTTCCGGCTTACGCCAAGCACCGCGGTAGCCAAACCGACAAACCGTGCGATGCGCTGCACTTACGCATTACGGAAGCCCTGGCGTCGTGTAATTCTTACGGCTTTAAGCGAAGGCTTTGAACCCAGGCCCGGACTTCCTCAGCGTGCCATCGCACACTCCGCCTGTAGGAACTCTATAGGGGATTGGATGGGCGTCCAATACAGTGAGTCCTGTATGTTTGGGACGTTTCGGTCACTTTATTGGTTCGTTTTTCACACTTCGAAGGTCGATGCCGAGTTGCTCGGCTTTCTTGTAGAAGTGGCTGCGTTCGAGGTCCAGCGCCTTTGCGGTGTTGGTAACGTGGAAATGATTGCGCTTCAGTTCCGCGAGAATGACTTCGCGCTCGTAATTCTGCACACGATGGGCGAGGGCTCCGGTGCCGCCCGCGGTTGATTGCGTGCTTGACGAACGGGGAAGGACCTCCTCGACCATCGGCTGGGTGATTTCACCCTCGGTCGCGAGCAGGATCAGCCGCTCCACGACATTGCGAAGTTCGCGAATGTTGCCGGGCCACGAATGTGCCTGCAGCTCTCGTATCGCTTCCGGAGTGAAAGGCACGGCCTTCCAGTTATTCTGCGCGCAGACCTGTTCGGCGAAGTGCTGCACGAGCGCGGGAATATCTTCTTTTCGCTCCCGCAACGGCGGCAGCACGATAGGAAAGACATAAACCCGGTGAAAAAGATCCTGGCGGAATTTGCCCTCGCGCACCAGGGGGTCGAGATCGCGGTGAGTCGCCACCACGACTCTCACATCCACGGAGATGGGTTTGCCAGAGCCGATGGGCTCGACTTCGCCTTCCTCCAGGACCCGCAGCAGCTTGGCTTGCATGGACAGCGGCATGTCTCCGATTTCGTCGAGGAAGATGGTTCCTCCATCCGCTTGCTCAAACTTGCCGGCATGGCGTCCCGCAGCTCCGGTAAACGAACCTTTCTCATGCCCAAATAACTCGGACTCGATGAGCTCGGACGGAACCGCGGCGCAATTGACGGTGATAAATGGATCTGCTGCCCGCGGACTGCGCTCATGCAGCGTTCGCGCGATCAATTCCTTGCCCGTCCCGGTCTCTCCCAGAATGCAGACCCTGGTCTCGCTCGCGGCAACGCGCGCGATCTGAGCCATCAACCGTTTCATGATTTCGCCGGTCCAGACGATTTCATGTTTTCCCAAACGTTGCCGCAGCTGCCGGTTCTCGAATTCCAGCCGCTGCAGTTTGAGCGCGTTCTCTACGGTGAGCAAGAGCTTTTCGGTGGAGATGGGCTTTTCGAGAAAGTCGAGGGCCCCGAGGCGCGTGGCTCGCACTGCCATATCGATGTGCGCCTGGCCCGACATCATGACGACGGGAGCGGCCACTCCGTGCGACTTCAAATCCTCAAGCAGCGCGAGTCCGTCTTTGCCCTGCATCACCACATCCGAGAGGATCAGATCGAATCGCTGGGAACGCGCCAGTTCCAGCGCCCTGGCGGCATTGTCACAGAGGGTGGCTTCATGGCCGGCGAGACGGAATGCGCGCGCCAGCGAGGCCAGCGTGTTGGCTTCATCGTCCACGATCAGAAGATGCGCTTTCTGGGGCACTAATGGCTCCTTGATTTCATGCGACTACTTTGTCCAGGTTGCCCGGAAGCTCGATCATAAACGTTGTTCCCGCGCCGGGCTCGCTGCGTACGCTGATCCTTCCGCCATGGTCACTGATGATCGATTGCACGATAGCCAGTCCCAGCCCGGTGCCGTTTGCTTTGCTGGTGTAGTACGGAGTGAACAGGTGTTCGCACTCCGC
This sequence comes from Terriglobia bacterium, assembly GCA_963814725.1. Classification (GTDB taxonomy): domain Bacteria; phylum Acidobacteriota; class Terriglobia; order Terriglobales; family Acidobacteriaceae; genus JAIQFF01. The sequence continues at coordinate 406,963 of CAWFDY010000003.1, read as the reverse complement.
TGCAGTCAGGCCTTTTCCCGTATCGGCAACTTCCATGACCACGCGCTCGCCGCTCTGGCGGGTTCTCAGAGTGAGTGTGCCTCCGTCGGGCATCGCGTCCACGGCATTCAAGGCCAGATTGGAAAGGGCGCGATACAGCAACTCCGGGTCGGCCGCAATGGTCCGAATGTCTTTCGCCAGTTCGAGCCTGCATTCTACGGGCGCGTGGCCGGGCGATTGCAATTGCGCTTGCAGCATCCGCGCGACGTTCTGTGCAATCTCATTCAGTGCGATTTTCTGAAACTGAGGTTGCGGCATTCTGGAAAATTCGCTGAAGCGGGAGATGATGGTTTTCAGATTGGAAATTTCAGCCAGCAGCGTGGACGAGCTTTCACGAAAGACCTCGTCAAACTGTTCCGGAGTCTGCTGCCGCGCCCGCACCAGGTTTTCCACCGTTAATTGAAGCGGGAACAGGGGATTCTTGAGTTCATGCGCCAGCCGGCGGGCCAATTCCCGCCAGGCCGCTACACGCTCCGTTTGCACCAGCCGTTCCCGCTGTTCGAGAAGTTCCTCTGTCATGCGGTTAAACGATTCAGCCAGCGCTCCCAGTTCGTCTGACGAATCCACCGGAGCACGGGTGTTCCAGTTTCCCGCAGCTACCTCCCGTGCCGCCTCCGCGAGCTGCGCCACCGGACGCGTCACTCGAGACGCAGCCCACCCGCTGCACAGCACGGCGAGAATAATGCCGACGCTTCCCGCCAGAAGCGCCGCCGAACGTATTCGGTTGCGTACCTCTACATAAGGACGCCGCTGATTGCCGACCAGGAGGATGCCCAGCAACTGGTTGTCCTGTCCGTTTAGCGGGATGGCGTGCATGCTCTCATCTTCCGCTGAATTGTCTGACCAGTGAATCAGTGATGTGGTTTCCTGTCGCTGCAGCTGCACTTGCTCCACCAGCGGCGCCAACAGGCTCGCCTGCTGCACGCTTCCCGAAGGCGCAACCAGAAATTGGGGCGAGAAGCCCGTTCCCAGGTTTCGATAAAGCAGAACGCGCATTCCGGCCGGCAGTTCCAGGCTTCCCAGGAAATCCTTATCCAGGCGACGGCCCCCGATTACATACAAAGGCTTGTCCCCAACCTGCACGAGGCGCAAAGCCGAGAGACTCAGGGCCGCACCCTCCGGCAGAGCTTCCTGACGAAGAAAAGCATCTGTCGTGGCTTCTGCCGGGGGCAGCGAAGTTTCCGTATAGCCGAATTTTGCCGGCCACTGTGCAGACGAGAGAATGGTTCCGCGATTGTCTGTGAACTCGAGAAAATCCAGCTGCTGGCTGTCGGCCAGAGCTTTCGCGTCGTTCACGAAGGGGCCGAAATCGGTAGAGCCGCGGCTGGCCGCTAAGGCGATGCGGGTCACCGCCTCGCTCGAAGCAATGGCCTCGACCCGGTGCGCGACCTCATCACCGCGCCGCCGGAACTCGCGACGGAATTGCGCGATCAGGGCGGCGGTCTGATCTTCATTCTCTTGCTCGAAAGCGCGTCGGGTCACCGCGGAGACAATCCAGGTGACGGCCCCCACCGAGAGGCAGACCGTCAATCCGAATACCAGCAAAAGTTTGCGCTGAAAACTCAAGGCTGGCCTGCTTCCAGCCACAGGTTCGGCAAACTCCAATTCCCTCCAGGATTGTCCTGCCAACCCATCACATGTGGACTCAGTGCCACTCCAGTTCCTAAGTGCAACAACGGAATTACGCGCCGCGACTGCACCAGGGCGTTCTCGGCGGCGTACAAGCTGGCGGCTGAATCGCCTTCGAATTGACCAGGAACCAGGCCCATTCCGGCTGCAGTCTCGCTCAGCGCGACTCGCGCGTCGAGCGAGCGCAACGGGCTGCGGACCAGTCGAACGTCAGCCGTAGCCGGCTTTTCCGCCGGGACGTCCAATAGTTGAATTGTGAGCCCGGCATCACGCGCGTTCAACGCGATTCGCTCCGCGATCACTCGCGACAGGGGATCGGAACCGTCATAGCCCAGGATCCAGGTTGGCGCCGCGCCAGCTTCGCTGCGGAGCGCACGGGCCCGTGGAAGATCGACGGCGGTGGGGAAAAGAAACGCATAGCCGCTCAGCCAATTAGGGAGGATCGATCCGGCGGGCTCGCCTCCACCCTGCAGCAGCACGTTGGTCATCGTCTCCCGATCGATGCTGAGCGACAGCGCCTCGCGCAATTTGTTGTCGTCCACCGATGGGGCTTCGCGGCTGAACACCAGCGCCATCCCTTCCGACGGCGCAGAGGTAAGGATGCGGCGGCCTTCAGAAACCGCGCGGCGCACCTGCTCCGGAGCGATCTCGATGACGTCAGCCTTGCCCAGATCCAAAGCGATCATCTGCTCGCGAAAGCTCTTGCCCATTTCAATATCGATGGCGTTAACAAACGCGCGTCCGCCCCAGTAGTCGTCGCGGGCGGTCAGGCTCAGTTTCTTCCCCGGATCCCACCCGTCATTGGCAAATGGACCGCTCCCCATGATCTTTCCACCGCTACGTTTGGCAATGGCGTAACGAGGCAATGCCAGCAAGGCGGGAAGGTCAGGAGTCGGAGATTCGCACTCGATGACGACTGCCTCTCTGGCGGCGAATACCTTCCACCGCGGACTTGCGGCACGGAGAGAGGCTGCGGCCGCATCTGCATTCACCGCCGTCTCGTCTGGAAACGTGACCCCGCGGCGGATACTGAACTGCCAGCGTTGATTCCCGGGATCGGCTTGCCATGCAGATGCGAGCGCAGGCTGCGGGATCCCCTCGTCGTCCACCGTAATGAGGGTATCGAAGAGCAAGCGCGCCAGGCCCGGAGGTACGAATTGAGCCGGGTCAGCGGGATCAAGCGACACCGGGTGCTCACGTATGGCCAGGCGCAGCGTTCCGCCGTAGCGCGGACGCGTGGCGGCTCCGGCTGCTGGGCACAGAGCAGCGCACAGAGACAGGCTAATGGCCGCAACTAGCAGTAAGCCGGAAGGCCTCATATCTCTCCGTTTCCGAATTGTGCACTACCGTGATCGCGCTGCTGCCGCCCGACTCGCTCCACAACGCGGTGATCGTGCCGCTCACGTCGAGGGCTGGACTCGCCGCAACCGGCTGGCGGCCTGCCACTTCGAAAGCTCGGACGGAATCGTTTCGTCCTGCACCGGGGCCGGTCGTGAGAACCTGCGATCCGGATCCACAGCCGCTCCGGACGCCGGCGATGTCGCTCCCCCAGCCCACTTTTTCCAGGACCTGATCGGTGCTTCCGTCGAGCAGATGTACCTGACCATCCACCGCGGCCAGCAGCCACCAAGTGGATTGATCGCGAGGCACGGGGGCTGCGGAATAAAAGCCCGGCGCCATGGTCTGCTTGCCTACACCGGGAAATAGTGCGCCGCTGAAATAATTTCGCGACCGGGTAAAAGAGGCGGTTAACCAGGCAGCGTCGGTCCCGACCGGCCAGGGATCGTCGCTGTCGTTACAAGTCATGGATGGATCCGTGCCCGCCGCGCCCCGGCAATGTATCCCGGGCAGAAAAACGTCGAGGCTCTGGTCTCTGCCCGGCAGCATTCTTCCTCGCAAATCGCGCGGCCACGGACGTGTGTGGGGAATCGGAAGCGACTGTTCCAGCTGCCAGCGGCTGTCCTTAAGGCGGTATAGTTTCACTCCATTCGAATCCAGAACCATCAGGTGCGGTGGATTGTCATCGACCATCGCCACATCCAGAATTCGCTCCGGTTGCGACCACAGCGAGACTTTGCGCAGCGCCATCGCAGCCGCTGCTGGTTCACCGGGTTGCGGCGCAGAGCGCGGCAGGGAGACCATAACGATCGACGGCGGATTCGCCGCCTGGCGAATTTCGGCCACCCAGATGTAGTTTTGCAGATCTTCAGAGAGCGATACCCGCACCACAGCGGAAGCCTGGTCACTGGGGACAAAACGAACCCCCAGCGACGCGAGCTGGGTGAGCAGGCCGCGGCGAATGTCGTCCGCCATCGCGGAGCTGAGCGAAGAGCGATTCAGTACTTCGAGCGCCATCGCCTTCGTGCCATCTGCCGGCACCAGCTTACGTGCGAGTTGCTCTTCCGATTGCTCCCAGTTCTGCGCGCTAACGGGCACGGTGAAAAGCAACCAGAAGACCAGCGAGAGAAAGACGGCAAACCACGAAGAAGTTGGCGTCAGCATGCCCCGGATGAGGATGCGCGAATTATAAACTGCTCTGCTCTGGGCCGCCGCCAGGATCGCACGCCGCCGGCGCAGCACGGATCGGGATTCTCTGTCCCGGTCTTCGCTTTGGCTCCCGTCCCGGTCGTCGTCCTGGCTCCTGTCCCGATTTCTGTCCCGATCTCCCACGGCCGGCGGTCCCGTCATCGCTCGATCCTCCACAGAAATATATTGACCTGCGCGCCGCAGCAAAAGTTCCAACGTGAGTGCCGGACTAGCGCCCGGCTGCCACCTTGCGTGGTTCCTTCGGAGCGAAGAATACGCCGAGGACTCTTCCGAAGATGAGTTCCTCGACGAAAAGCGCCACGGCCAGGGAAAAAGTCATGCCTCCGATGATTGCAAGGACGGTGAACAGGAATTCCATTTTGATACCTCCGTAGTCTTCGGACGTGTTCCCTATAGCGAACCGAGGACCAATCGGATGCGATTGATTAATAAAGAGTTACAAAGCGTTGGAAAGTCGTGATCGTGGGTGGTTGGAGACGGAGTGTCAGGGCTGACACGATTGCCAGGGCAGCGGAAGCATCCTGCGCAGAGCGGTAGAAACCCGCAGTACCAAACGCCTGAGGCTATGCGCGCGGAATCCTCGGCGCTGCGGCCTGCTCAGGATGAGGTCGTCCGGAGGGGAGTTCGCCATGACATGACGCCTTGACCTACGGTTTGGTTGAAGCTGAGCACAACTCTTTCGCCACTCTAGAGCTCTTCTCGCGCAGCGGCACCGCTTCAGCCTGGGCTTCGCTATCACGCCGCAAGGCATCGAGCAAGGCGTCCATGATTTCTTGCAGAGACTGTGGATTCTCTGCCAGCACTCTTTCCAGGCTCTCGCGATGCACCGCCAATTCACCAAGCCGGCGTGCGCCTGCGACATCAAACCGGGGCATCTCGCGGGGTCCGGTGCGCGCGACGGGATAGTCGAGACCTCCGTGCATCATCCAGTGAACGACAAGTTCCTCCACGTGATCGATGCAGCACGCAACCTGCACTCCGGGCCGCGACGCGACAGCCTCGCTCCAGCGCAGAATGATGAGCTTGTCTTCCCACGCGTTCTCGGCCAGCAGGTAGCTGGGCTCGGCAGAGAGGGGCTCGCCGCCGCAAATGGCGCACAACAAATGGGTTCGAAAATGATTCACAAAACCTCGTAATTCCATCGCCTACTCCTTCGCGCCCGGCCCCATGTGCATGAGATGCACTCCACCCGTCGGAACGTTCCCGGCGCGAAGCGGAACAGTAACCATGCCGCGCCCTCGTTCAAATGTCAGTGTGAGTAAAGACGAGCAACGGCCGCACAGCCAGTAACGCTCCATGCGTCGCGGCGGTCTCTCCCGAGCCTCTCTTCGCCTGGAAGGAACACTCCGGGCACTGGCCTCGGAATTGGCTGTATCGAGCAGGAAGAAAACGCCGTGGCGCAGGCTTCGGAAGAGGCTGGGGCACTCCGGATTGGCGCACTTATGAAGCACCGAGGGTCTCCGTGATCTGGCCGTTAACCTGAGGGCTGGATGATCAGGGAGGTGCACGTGAAGGGCCGCAAGTTAAACATGAGGTAAGTGTCGTAACTGCATGACGCATGGCGCCAGGGATGACGCAATTCCGACTTCGCAGATGCCGGCCTGAGGTCACAGGTGCCGAACCTCCGTCAGTTGTGCAGGCGCCCACGCTCCATTCCTGCCATGATTGCCCGCCCCAGTACCCAGGAGTAAGATTGGCCGACAGTGGGTCGCTGAAGCAGCCTTGCCCGAAGCCTCGGGAAAGCCTTTGCAATTTGAATTCGCTTAACTTTTATGGCGGAATTTCAGCCAATTTTGACCACTCCCACGCAGCCGCAGGATTCCCTGTCCGGCACTGTGGTGGGACGATTCCGCATAGGAGACCGCCTGGGCAAGGGCGGCATGGGAGAGGTTTACCGCGCCGAGGATACCAAGCTCAAGCGCACCGTTGCGCTTAAGCGTCTCGCCCCTTCGCTGCGTGCAGACTCCCTTTATCGCCATCGCTTTCTGGAGGAAGCCGAACGCGCCTCACGCTTCAGTGACGCCCACGTGGCCGCCGTCTATGACGTGGTCGAGGAGCAGGGCGAAATATTTCTGATTCTCGAATATGTGGAGGGTCAGAATTTGCGCCAGCGGCTGCGCGATCCCCTCTCACTGGACGAATTTTTCGATATCGCAATTCAGTGCGCGCAAGCCCTGGTCTCGGCCCACGCCCAAGGCATTGTGCATTGCGACATCAAACCGGAGAACATCATGCTGGCCAGCTCCGGTCAGGTAAAAATATTGGACTTCGGAGTGGCGAAGCACCTGCCGCGTTCCGACCAGAGTTCCACCGTGGATCGCGCCGGGACTTTTGCCGGCACGCCGGCCTATATGTCACCCGAAGTTCTGCTGGAGAAGGCTCCGGACGGGCGGGCAGACATATTCTCCCTGGGTGTCGTCTGCTACGAGGCCCTGACCGGACAACATCCATTTCTGGCGGCAAGTTTCGTCGCTACCACGGATCGCATTCGCGGCGAGACACCGGCTCCTATTCGCATTTTCAATCTCTCGGTTCCGGAGAAGTTGCAGGCGCTGGTCAACAAGGCCATGGCCAAAGATCCCGAGCACAGGTATTCGGGTGCGGGGGAACTACTGGAAGACCTGTCCACGATTCGAGCGATGATGGCCTCGGGGACATTATTGCCCAAGGAAAAAAACAGCAAGCGCACTGCGACGCGTTATCTTTTCCCGGGAATTCTAGCCGTCGCGCTGATTGCTGGAGGAATCTTCGCCGGCTTCAAATTCGATGTCGTCAAAAACTGGTTTGCAATCGGCAAACCGCCAGCGATTCAACTGGCGGTTTTGCCCTTCGCCACTTCGAATGCCGAACAGGGGGCCAAAGCGTTTTCCGACGGCCTCACTGAGACCTTGACTGCTGAACTCACCCAACTCACTGGAAGTTACCCTCTGCAGGTCGTCCCCGCCAGCGAGGTACGCGCCGGTGCCATTACGACCGTCGAACAGGCGCGCAAGGAATTCGGGGTCAGCATGGTGCTCGAAGGCAGCCTGCATGGAGCGGGAGATCAGGTTCGCGTTACCTACAGCCTGGTGGACGCCACCACCCGGCGTCAATTACACGCGCAGGCCATTACCGCGAATGTTGCCGATACGCTGGCCATGGAGGATCGCGTAGTCGATGGCGTCCTGGGCATGCTCGGACTGGAAGTGGAACGGAAAGATCGTGCGGTGCTGGCCGCACACGGGACGCATGATCCGGCGGCCTACGACTTTTATCTTCGCGGGCGCGGTTATCTTCAGGAAGCGCAGAAGCCCGAAAATATTGAAAGCGCCATCGTCGTTTTCAATCATGCCCTGGAGCGCGATCAACAATATGCTCTCGCTTATGCCGGCCTGGGAGAGGCATTCTGGGCGCGCTACGAGCTGACGCACGATCCCGCATGGGTCACAAAAGCAACCCAGGCCTGTGAGCGCGCAGTCTCGCTTAACCCCGATCTGGCAAGCGCCAATACCTGCTTTGGGACGGTGTACAACGGCACCGGAAAATATGAAGAAGCCGCGGGTCAATTTCAACGGGCCGTGGCCCTGGACCCCACCCGGGACGATGCCTTCCGCGGGCTGGCATTCGCCTATGAGCGCCTGGGCCGGGATGCGGACGCCGAGCGCACTTTCCAGCGCGCCATACAGGTTCGCCCCCAATACTGGGCGGGCTATGAGTGGCTGGGCACCTTCTACGCTGAGAATGCCCGCTACGAGGAAGCGGCCAGGCAATTTCTACAGGTCATCGCTCTTGCCCCGGACAATCCTCAGGGTTATCGCGAACTCGGCGGAATTTACATTTTTATGGGGCGCTACCTGAAGGCGATTGAGATGTTGCAGAAGGCGATCGCCATCTACCCTACGTCCGGCGCCTATTCGAACCTCGGTATTGCTTACTTTAACGTTCGCCGGTTTGACGATGCGGTTGCAGCCTACGAGCACGCATGTACTCCTGCCAGTAGGGACTACATCGCGTGCGGAAATCTGGCGCGCGCATATTATTGGGCGCCGGGAAGAAGGGGGCAGGCCGAGGAATACTTTCGCCGCGCAATCGCCCTCGCGGAAGAAAGACTCAAGGTCAACCCGCGAGATGGCGATCCGCACATTCTTTCGAGCAGCTATTACGCCATGCTAGGCGACCGGCAGCAGGCACTCGACCACTTGCAGCAGGCACTCGCACTCCGCCCGAATGAACCGGAATATCTGCTGACCGCGGCGATTGTCTACAACCAGCTTGGAGACAGGGACGAGGCACTGCAGTGGCTCGAAACCGCGGTGAAACAGGGATACTCGCCTTCGGAAATAAAGGTTGCGCCTGAACTGGACAACCTGCGGGAAGAGGCCAGATTTCGGAAGCTGGTTGGGGCCAGGTAGTTCTAAAAATATTTTCGATTTCGAAAGAGAGGAAAAGTATGGGAGAAGCAGCTGAAGTGTTGCAATTTCCGGGAGAGATTGGAGACCGCAGAATATACGTAGTCCATAACGGGCCGGAGCCGGTTGATCATCCCGCGATTCAGATTTCGATTTCGCGGCAGGATTCGGTGCACTGGACCTCCTATTCGCAAGGCTTTAAAGTCCGCGAGTTGCGGCTTAAAGAGAAACCCAACGATATGTTGGAAGCTCCCAAACATCCTTTCTATCGCGAGTTTCCACGGGACAGTCCCAGCTTTGAAACGCAGATCAACTCCGGTCCCGCCAAGCCCGAGGCTTGCGGCTGCACCTACGAAGCATTTTTTACCTTCGAAGACGGCAACGAAGTGGACCCGCATATTCAGATCGGCAAGTGATCGAGAGCATGGGCCTGCACTTGGGTTTTACCAGCCTTGTCGGCCTTGTCGTTTATGGCCCGGCATTACTTTCGCGGCAATTCGTCGCACGGGCTTCCTGTGAATCGGGGGCGGCAAGTCGCCGCCCTCGATTGGTCGAAGGGCTCCGCTTACGGACTGGCGGATTCGGTCTGAATCACTCGCCCATCACTTTCACAATCACACGCTTGTCGCGCTGGCCGTCGAATTCGGCATAAAAAATTCTTTGCCATGTGCCCAGATCAAGCTTGCCCGCCGTGATGGGCACGATCACCTGGTGATGAATCAGCAGCGCTTTCAGGTGCGAGTCTCCGTTATCTTCGCCGGTGTGGTGGTGCTTGTAATCCTTGCGGAAGGGCGCCAGCGCTTCCAGCCACTGGTCGATGTCTTCAATCAATCCACTCTCATCATCATTTACATAAATCCCGGCTGTGATATGCATGGCGGAAATCAGCACCATGCCTTCCTGCACTCCGCTCTTCTTTACGATTTGCTCCACCTGCGGCGTCATGTGCACGTACGCGCGGTGAGATCGAGTATGAAACTTAAGGTATTCGGTGGCGCACTTCATGGTTCGGCCTCTTATTAAAAATTCGTGAAAGCCAGACCAGTTTCGCAGATAATGCTCCGGAAATCATTTTCCCGGAGGTGCGGTGGATCCTTCTGGCCATGAAATAAAAGGCAGCGAGATAGAAGACCTGCGGCGGCTGGTAGCCGAATTGACGGCGCGGGTATTTCGTCTCGAACGAGCCTTGAATCTTCAGCCCGAAGTCGCGGCAGAGCCGCGGGCATCCACGTCGTCGCTCCCGCCTGTCGTGGAAACCAAACCAGCCAGTGCGCCCCTGGGCGGCGCTGGGCCGGCGATTGAGACGGTTCCGGTCGCATCGAAAAAACCTCAGTGCCCTGACCTCGAATCCCGCATCGGTTCCCACTGGCTGAACCGGATCGGTATCACCGCCGTGTTGATCGGCGTCTCATACTTCCTGAAATTTGCCTTCGACAACGAATGGATCGGGCCATCCGGTCGCGTGGCGATCGGGATGATCGCGGGCATCGCGGTCGTGATCTGGAGCGAAAAGTTTCGCAGCCGCGGATACCGCGCTTTTTCCTATTCCCTGAAGGCTGTCGGCATCGGCGTCCTCTATCTTTCGATCTATGCGGCATTTCAGGTGTACAGCTTGGTGCCCGGCGGAATCGCATTCATCTTCATGTTCGCGGTGACCGCCGCCACGGCCGCGATGGCCTGGAGCCAGGACGCGGAAATCCTCGCAGCTTTTGCCCTGATCGGCGGATTCAGCACGCCAATGCTGCTTTCGACTGGTCAGAACCGTGAAGTCGCTCTCTTTTCCTACGTCGCAATTCTTGATCTGGCCGCCCTGGCTTTGGTAATCCTGAAGCCGTGGCGGCATTTGCTGACCCTGAGTTATGCCGGGACGCTGGCTCTTTATATCGGCTGGTATGTCAGCTTCTACGATCTCACTCAGCTTCGAATGACACTCGGCTTTGCCACGCTCTTCTTCGCCATCTTCGCGCTCGGACCGATGCTCACTCGTCCTTCACGAAGAGGCCGCCTCTCGGACTCCGTGCCTCCACTCGTTGCCGTCGCGAACGCAGCTGTATATTTCCTTCAGATCTACGTCATGTTCAAGGAAATTGGAACCAGGGATACGGCGTGGTTCGCCCTTGCGCTGGCCGCTTTATACATCTTTCTCAGCCGGCAGACTCGCGGCCGTAATGATGATCCCGCAGCAGTACGAACCATAAACTTGCTTCATCTCGCGCTCGCCATCGGATTTATTACTATCGCAATCCCCATTCGCCTCGACGCTCACTGGATCACGATCGGCTGGTTCGTCGAATCAGCAGCGCTGTTGTGGGTAGCCGACCGCATTCATTCCGAGTTGATGAATGCATTCGTAATCGGCGCACTGGCGCTGGGAGTTGCGCGTCTCCTGCTGATCGATAATTTCTACGAGACAGCCCCCATCTGGAATACCCGCATGGCCACCTATGCCGTAGCGGTACTCGTGCTGGGCGCCCTTGCCTGGCAAGCCAGCCGCCGGAAGAATGAAACCGGACGCATCGCCACCGCAGTTTCTGTGGTCGCACTAAACTTGCTTGCCTTAAGAGGTTTGAGCCTGGAAGTCTCCAGCTACTATGCTCACGAGATGACCAGCCCGATTCGTAACCTGCAGTGGGACATCCCTCAATATAGCCAGCACGCAAGAATCGCGCGCGACTTTACCTATTCCGCCCTGTGGATGGCCTACGGCGCGATGCTGATGGTGGTGGGCTTCTGGCGGCGTTCGGCGATGGTGCGGTGGCAGGCGCTGGCGTTGATCGCTTTTACCATCGGAAAAGTTTTTATATACGACGTCTCGGAACTGGACCGTGGTTACCGCATACTCAGTTTTATCGTCCTGGGCGCTTTGCTCCTGGCGATTTCGTTCATGTACCAGCGCGACTGGCTCCGCCTCTCCGGCAAAAACCCGTCCGAAAATAGCCCGGCAGGCACATAAAAGTCGGTGGATCGCGTTGGCTTGGTGATCACGAAAAGCCGGCACGAATCCTCAATCGGGGAAGCTCTGGCGGAACACCCGTGTCGTCCTTCAGCGCATTGACTCTTCAACTTCCGAGATCCAGTCCGGCCGCTTCAGGACTTCGCGCGGCTTGGGGCCATCCGCTGCTCCCACGATGCCGTCGCGCTCCATCAGGTCGATGAGGTGGGCGGCGCGCCCGTAGCCGATCCGCAGGCGCCTCTGCAGCAGGGAAGTGGAAGCCTTGCCGAACTCCAGCACCAGGCGGACGGCGTCGTTATAGAGCGGATCGTTTTCATCTTCACCGGCTTCGCCCGCGAGGCCTTCACCGGTTGCACGCTCGTCTTTGGGAGCCTGCAGGAATTTCTCCTCATACTCGGCGGTGCCCTGCGCCCGCCAGAACTCGACTACCGCGGCGATTTCCTTTTCGGTGACAAACGGAGCATGCAGGCGATGCACCCGGGCCGAGCCAGAGGGCAGGTAGAGCATGTCGCCCTTGCCCAGCAGCGCCTCGGCGCCGTTGGCATCGAGAATGGTGCGCGAATCCACCTTGGTGGCGACGCGGAAAGAAATGCGGGCAGGGAAGTTAGCCTTAATGAGCCCGGTGATCACGTCCACCGAAGGCCGCTGCGTAGCCAGCACCAAGTGGATCCCAACAGCTCGCGCCATCTGTGCCAGTCGCGTAACCGACTCTTCCACATTGCCCGAGTCGAGCATCATCAAATCGGCCAGCTCGTCGATGATAATTACGATGTAGGGCAGCGGACGGTCTTCGGAATCCTCGCCGAAGAGGCTGCGCGTCCCCTCATCGTCGAACAGCTTGTTGTACTGCTCCATGTTGCGCACGCCTTTTTCGGCCAGCAGTTTCAGGCGGCGCTCCATCTCGCGGACCGCATTCCGCAGGGCATTGGCGGCCAGTTTGGGTTCGGTGATGATGGGCGTGAAAAGATGCGGGACGCCTTCGTAATTACCCAACTCCAGCCGCTTGGGATCCACCAGGATCAGCCGAACCTGGTCGGGTGTGGCCTTATACAAAATCGACATGATCATGGCATTGATCGCAACGCTCTTGCCCGCGCCGGTCGAGCCTGCAATCAGCAGGTGCGGCATGCCTGCAAGGTCGGCGGTGACGATGCGCCCGTTGATGTCCTTGCCCAGCGCCAGCGTCAGCTTCGATTTGGTGCCGATGAACTCGGACGATTCAATGTTCTCGCGCAGCCATATGATTTCGCGGTCGCGATTCGGAACCTGAATTCCGACCGTGGATTTGCCCGCCATGCGCTCGATCAGAATGCTCTCAGCCTTGAGCGCCAGGCACAGATCGTCGGTGAGATTAGTTATGCGGCTGTATTTGATGCCTGCCTCGGGCTTGAATTCGAAAGTGGTGACCACGGGCCCGGGATTGATCTGCGTCACCTGGCCGTGGACATCAAATTCGGAATATTTCTCGGTGAGCACCTGGGCCAGCACCTTCAATTCGTCGGCATCGATCGCCTGTTGTTCGTCCGGGCGGTGCAGCAAACTGCTGGGTGGCAGCTTGAATCCGCCGGCGGCGATGCGCGGCATGGTGGTTTTCGGCTTGGCTCCGCTGTCGGCTCGTTCCGTGACCTCAACCGCCGGAACAATGGCCATGGGCGCCTGGTACGGGGCGGTTGGCTCGGCCTCGTATTCGTCGCCATGACTGCCTCCCGTCACTCGCTCGATGCCGGTTGCGCGCTCAGGCTCGGCCTGAAGTTCACGCTCGGAGTGCGCGACGGGTCGGGCAGGCACCCGCTGAGGCATGATTGTCGGCCGTGTGGCGCGCCGCTTCTCCAGTTCCTTCTGCATCTTCTTTTTCGCCCGGTTCTCCTGCCAGTCTTTGAAGCGATTCCAGAGTGCGACCACGAAGGCAAAACGCGTAGGCGCCCAGACCCGGAGCGATGCGAAAGAGAAAGCGGTAGTGAGATAAAGAGCGACAGCCAAAATGGTCGCACAGACAATATAGGCGCCCGCGAGGTTTAAGTAATGGATGAGTACATCTCCGACGATGCGCCCGGCCAGCCCCTCCATGGGAATGACGCCGATCCAGCGCACGTGTCCGGGCATGAGCGCCAGCAACGCGGGCACAAATACCAGTAGCCAGAGTCCACCCAAAGTTTTCGCTATCGGCGAGGTGATTTTGCGCGAGCGGAACCAGCGCGAGCCTAATGCCAGGAGAAATACCGGAACCAGAAATGCTCCGATCCCCAGACCCTGCAGCAGCAGGTCGGAGACGATTGCACCCAACAGTCCCACCCAGTTGCGCGCCGATTGCGAGCCCGTCAGCACCGACGCGCTGTTAAAGGAGGGATCCAGCGGAGAATAGGAGGCCAGGGTTAGAAACAAAAGCAGTCCCGAGACACAAAGCACGAACCCGATCAGCTCATTGAGCCGGCGGTTATTCGTGGGAGCGAAAATCTTGGCGAAATACTTCATGGATAGGTTTGTCAGAGCGAGCCCAGAGTCCAGCAATTATGACAAGAGTCGAGCAGCCTAACAATGAAGGAATTCACAAACAGTATCGAGTTGGTTTCGTCGTAGCGCCGGCGTCCCGCCGGCCCCGTAGCCGGGCACGATTCCCGCCAAAACTAAGATGCACACTCCAGAACAGAAAAGTTCACCTGGCGGTTTGATTTAGCGGTCAAAATGGGCCGAGCTTCGCCCGGCTGAACAACCGAGGGCGGCTGTTCCTGCGTGGCCTCTGGTGCGTTCAGCCAGCGAGTCGCGCCGCATAAACCAGCACCAGAATCCCCACCACGATTCGATACACGGCGAACGGCGCGAAGCCATGCTTCCGTACCCAGGCAATGAACCAGGCCACGGCGGCGTACGCCACCAAAAACGAGACCACGAATCCGATCGCGAGCACCAGCCATCCGTGGGAATCGATTTGCGAAACTCCGATAGGATTCGCGCCCTTGCCTCGGAGAGATTTGAGCAGGTCATAGCAGGTGGCGACCACCATGGTCGGAATCGAAAGGAAGAACGAGAACTCCAGCGCGGAGGCTCGGGACATTCCCGCGAGTTGGCCGGCGGCGATCGTGGACATTGACCTCGACGTTCCCGGAAATACTGCTGACAGAATCTGGCAGGCCCCGATCCAGATGGCCTGGCCCAGGCTCATGGCTTCCATCGTCCAGGTATGTATGCGGCTTCTGGGAGCGCCCGGTCCGGCGGCTTCTGACGGGGCATTCAGGGCGTCGACAATCCACATCACCACCCCGCCGATCAGCAGGGAACTACCCATAATGTGCAGGCTTTCCAGATGCTTGCCGATAACCTTGGTCAGCAGAAACGCTGGAATGGCGGTGGTGACGAAGGCCACCGCGGTTAATCCCAGCGGATGAGTCAGAATATTCCGGTCGCCGCTCTCGCCCTGGGGAAACGTGGCCAGAAATTTCGCAATGCGCCCCCTGAAGTAAACCGGCAGGCACAGGATGGCGCCCAACTGGATCACGATGGTGTACATCTTCCAATAGCCGTCGGACAGGCTGATGTGAAAGAGGGCCTCCGCAATTCGCAGATGCGCAGTAGAGCTGACCGGCAGAAATTCCGTGAGGCCCTCAATAATTCCCAGGACCACAGACAGCAGGTAGTCGTTCAAGCGTCCTCCAAACAGGGTGAAGGAAGTTTACAGAAAAATCGGATTGGCAACTTGAAACCTGGCGGGGAAGTATTTACTGGGTTACGTTTCCGTAGGTGGGAATACCCTGTTCCATCAGGTAAAGCAGTCGCTGGCCGCGCGCCGCCCAGTCCTCTGAAGTCGTCTGCGAGGCGGCTCTCTGGGCCAGCGCCACTGCTTTGGCTTTCGATTCTTCGGCCTTCTTCGGCTGTTCTTCCGTTTTGTAGATTTCCATCAGCGCCGACATCCTCCATGCTGCGTTGTACAAGGCTTCCGGCGCGGCCGGAGATTGAGGATGCTCGTTGGCATATTTTTCGTACATCTCGGATTCTTTCGCCGGACACTTCGAACTGCCCTGCCAGTCTCCGCACAGCTTGTTGTCGAGCAGGTGGAATGCGGCGAGGTCCGCCCATTTCGTGCCCGGAAATTTCTTGATGACCTCCTTCATGTATTTTTCTTCCATGCCTTCGCGCAGGTAGGCCTCGCGCTCCCGGGCTGAAGGCCGCGATGAAACATCGGCCTTCTCCAGTTGCCAGCGGATATCGGCGGAGCGATACATGCCCTCGCCCGCCAGAGGGGAAGAGGGAAAATAATCAGCGACGCAATAGTAGAGCCGCATGGCGTCCTGGGCCGCGCCATTGCGCCCGTGCCGCCGGCTGGCCTGGTCTTCGGAGTCAACCGCTTCCCCAAACAATATTTTGTCGCCATTCGGAGTCGAGGAACGCACCACTCCCTGGTCGAGCACCCAGCCTGTAACGGTTCGCTCGTCCGTGAGATTGGCTTCCACATGGGCCCATTCCCGGCTGGTTTCAAGCACGATGATCTCCCGCCCACGATCCATCTCCGCAAGCTTCGCCGAGGTGGTATCGGGCGAGAGATAAATCTGAGCCACGCGAACCACAGCGCCGCGTTGGTAGTCGGCAGCAGTGGCAGCGGAAGCGGAAGTAAGAGCGGCCAGACAGCAAGTCGTCAGCAAGGCTCTCAAGAAAGTAGCGCCGGCGTCCCGCCGGCAGCCGCGTGGGCGCTTCGCACTCGCACGCGGCGGTCCGCACTCTCCCCGGACAGCCGCCGAGCCAGCGGCGCTACGGAGTATTCTCATAATTCGCCGCCTCTGAGCTCCGCCAGCGTGTCCGCTTCAATATTGCCTCCGCTCACTACCGCAACGTGGATCGTATTCGCGGGAAGTTGATCACGGCGGAAGAGAAAAGCGGCCACGGCTACCGCACCACTAGGCTCCGCCAGCGTCCGGGGACTCGCAGAGAGCTGCTTCGTAGCCTTCCGGATTTCATCCTCGCTCACGGTCACGATGTCATCCACGTATTGCCGGATGTGTTCAAAGTTGAGAGCGCCAATGCTTTGGGTGCGCAGCCCGTCCGCCAGCGTCCGGGTAACGTCTTCCGCGGAGGAATGCACGATCTTGCCGGAGCGGAAACTGGCCTGCGCATCCGCTGCCAGCTCGGGCTCCGCTCCGATGACTTTAACCTCAGGGCGGGAGAGCTTGATGGCCGCCGCGATTCCGCTCAACATTCCTCCTCCGCCAACCGGCGCAATCACGGTCCCCACTTCGGGCAAATCCTCGAGAATTTCCAGTCCCATGGTGCCCTGGCCGGCGATGATCATTTCGTCGTTGTAAGGCGGTATGATCGCGTACCCGTGCTGCGCCGCCAGTTCTTCCGCCCGGGCCTGCCGTTCGGAACTGGCTGGACCCACCAGTATGATCTCCGCTCCCAGGGCAATGGTTGCCTCGCGTTTTACGGCGGGCGCATTCCGCGGCATCACGATGACCGCCTTCACTCCCAGGGCCCGCGCGGCGTAGGCCACGCCCTGCCCATGATTGCCGCTGGAATACGTGACCACTCCACGCCGCCGTTCTTCATCCGGCAGCGACGCGACTTTGTTGTAAGCGCCGCGCAGCTTGAAAGAACCAATGGGCTGTAAATTCTCCGGCTTGAGATAAAGCTGGCGAGGGCCTCGGGCATCCTGCGGTTCGCGAACGTCAAAGGGGATCAACCGGGTGCGCGTGGCGACACCGCGCAGGCGAGATTGCGCTTCGCGAAGATCGTTGAGAGTGACGATGGAATTAGCCCCGCTAGATCTCTAATATCACCGGCATGATGAGCGGCCGCTTCTGCGTTTGCTTGGAGACATAACGCTTCAGATCGGCGCGAATTTTCTCTTTGATCACACCGTAATCGGCTTTCTCCTCGGCGCTCGAAGAGTCCAGCGTCTGCATCACGATCTGACGCGCGCCGGCGACGAAGCCATCTTCTCCCGGAGAGAATCCTCGAGTCACGATTTCGGGCGAGGTCTCCACCTTGCCGGTAAGTTTGTTGATGGCAATGATCGGCAGCACAATCCCGTCTTCGCTCAAGTGCCGGCGGTCTTTGACAATCAGGTCTTCCACCACGTCGGTCCGCGATCCCGAGTCAATGCAGACCCTGCCGACATTTACCCGGCCGGCTTTGCGCGCGCCCAGGTCGTCGAACTCGAGGACATCGCCGCTCTCGATCAGGATCACGCTCCCGACCGATCCCTTCATCGCCGCCGCCATTTCCGCATGCAGTTTCAGCTGGCGGTACTCGCCGTGGATGGGAATGAAATACTTCGGCTTCACCAGGTTGATGATCAGCTTCAACTCTTCCTGGCTGGCGTGACCGCTGACGTGCACCGGCGGCGAGGAACCGTCGTCATAGATGACGTGCGCCTCGCGCCGGAAGAGGTGGTCGATCATGCGATAGATGGCTTTCTCGTTGCCGGGAATGATCCGGGACGAGAGCATCACCGTGTCGCCTTTTTCGATCTTGGCGTGCTTGTGGTTGTCCACCGCGGCGCGGGACAGCGCCGACA
Source organism: Terriglobia bacterium (assembly GCA_963814725.1). GTDB lineage: Bacteria > Acidobacteriota > Terriglobia > Terriglobales > Acidobacteriaceae > JAIQFF01. Next base: position 388,902 of record CAWFDY010000003.1, on the reverse strand, counting down.
TGGGCTCGCCCTGCGTCCCGCTGATCAGCACGCAGACCTTTTCCGGCGGGAAATTCTTCATCTCGCCGGGATGGATCAGCAAACCCTCGGGAATCTCGATATAACCGAGATCTTCGGCGATCTCCGCGGAATTGTTCATTGAACGCCCGGCGAAAGCTACCTTGCGCCCGTGCTGCCACGCCATTTCCACCGCCAGCTTGATGCGGTGAATGGACGATGAAAAACACGAGATGAAGAGCCGCCGTTTGGTGTGCGCGAAAACCTCGTCAAACTTGCGCCGCACGGCGCGCTCGCTGGGCGTGTACCCCTTGCGCTCCACGTTGGTCGAATCCTGAAACAACGCCAGCACGCCGGTCTTGCCATACTCGGCAAAGGCGTGCAGATCGAACAACCGGTTGTCCGTGGGAGTGGGATCGACTTTGAAATCACCGGTGTGAATAATCACGCCCAGCGGGGTATGGACCGCCAGGGCAACACAATCGACAAGGCTGTGTGTCACCTGAATCGGCTGAATGGTGAAAGGCCCGATCTTGAAACCTTCGCCGGGGCGGATCTCGCGCAGGTCCGCGTCGTCAAGCAATCCATGCTCGTCGAGTTTGTCTTCCACGTAGGCGAGGGTGAACTCCGTACCCCAAACCGGGACGTTCAACTCGCTCAGGATCCAGGGCAATGCGCCGATGTGGTCTTCATGGCCGTGGGTGAGGATGATGCCCTTCACTCGCTGCCGGTTCTCGGTCAGGTAAGAGATATCGGGGACAACAATGTCAACGCCCAGCAGTTCGGCTTCAGGAAACATCAAGCCGCCGTCGATGACGATAATGTCGTCGCCCCAACGAACGGCCATGCAGTTCATTCCGAACTCGCCCAGGCCGCCGAGGGGCACAATGTGCAATTTTCCAGTTGGCATGCGGTACTTGAATCGTAGCACAAGCAATGTAGGCGCGAGCGGGACGCCCGCCCCGCGAGCTACCACCATCTACGTGGGGACAGCTGCCCGGCTGTCCGGCGGAGCGGAGCTCTGCACCTTGAATTCGGTAACGGACTGTCGAGCTGCGCTCGACTGGACATCCGAGGGTGCTGTCACCACGTGGCCTGTGGTGGCTTCCAGCACGAGTATCCCCATCCACCGTTATCTTCCCCCAGCTCGCAATCTGCGATAAGGTTGAAGGGTGGCGATGATGCGCAAGACGTGGTTGAGGCTGCGGATCGAGGATGGTTTGCGCCGCGGCTTCGAGCGTGCCTATGAAACCGTCAAGGTAGATCCTGCGAAGTTCCTGTTACAGGTGCGGGCCGCCCATGGCCTGCCGATCAGCAATTTCCATGGCGTGTATTCCCTGGAAGTCGAGCAACTGGATGAACTGGCCCAGCGCGTCATACGAAGTGGAATGAAGGTCGCCGCCGCTGAAGGCGCCGGATTTGGCCTCGGTGGCCTGATCACAATCATTCCAGACATGGGAATCCTATCCGCTGTGACCATGCGCACCATCCAGAAACTCAGTCTGGTTTACGGCTTTGAGTTCAATACCGAAGAAGAGACTGCCGAGTTGTGGATTGCCGCCGCCAGTGCCGCCGGCATCGACATCAGCCGCGAGCTGCTGGAAAAAGAAGTAGTCACACGGTTTGTGCCGCGCGTGATCCAGCGGATTGCCGCGCAGGCCAGCCGGGAAGTGGTGGAGAAATGGTCAGGGCGAATCATTCCACTGGCCAGCTCTGTGATCGGTGCGGCCCTGAACTACTACTTCGTGCGTGCCTGGGGAGAACGCGCCCGCTCGCACTTCCGCAAGCGCCACATGGAAATTCGCAGCCGCATGGCCAACGAAAAACTGATTGTCGCCGAGGATCCAACGGCGCTGCCGTCCTAAGTTCCTGATATTTGCTGTGATTTTCTTTGCGTCCTTCGCGTCCTTTGCCGTTAAAAGCTCTTGACCGCAAAGCTCGACAAGGGTCGCAAAGTTGGCAAATAAAATTACTGTCATGAAAACTTTCGACTGCGCGGCCATCCTCTTCGACCTCGATGGAGTCTTGGTGGACTCGACCCGCTCCGTCAGTCGCCAGTGGGGCAGGTGGGCGGAGGAGCGCGGCCTCGACCCGGAGAGAGTCGTGGAGATCGCCCACGGAGTTCGCACCATCGAAATCGTGCGAAAGCTGGCGCCGCAGCTGGACGCCGCTGCCGAAGTGTTCAGAATAGAAAAGCGCGAGGCCGAGGATCAGGAGGGCGTATCCGTAATGCCCGGCGCCGCAGAGCTGCTGAAGTCTATTCCCGAAGGCCGCTGGTGCGTCGTAACGTCCGGCACCCGCTATCTGGCGACTGCCCGCCTGAAACTCGCGAGGCTGCCCATACCGCAGGTGCTGGTTGCGGCGGATGATGTGGTGAAGGGCAAGCCCGACCCTGAGCCCTATCGGATGGGGGCGAAGCTGTTGGGCATGAACGTGGCGGAATGCCTCGTGGTCGAAGATGCCCCGGCTGGCGTCGTCGCGGCCCATGCGGCAGGCATGAAGGCGATTGGCATCACCAGCACGTATCCAGCATCCGCCTTGCACGAGGCCGAGGCGGTAATTCAGAAGTTGGCTTCGATCAAGGTCAGCAGCGCGAGTACGGGTGATTTGGCAGTCGAGGTCGAATCGTTAGTTGGATCCTAACGCAGCCATTCTTCCAGCTCAATGCCTCGGTCCGTTTTCTCGTCGCGATATTTCACGATCACCGGAGTGTAGAGCGAAAGATTCCACTCTGCCGCATACCCTTTGTTCACAGCTCGCGATCCGGGCACGACCACGGCATTTTCCGGGACCTCGAGAGGCTTCTCGGGGGTTGGCTTGTAGACTTCGCCACGAACCATGTCGTAGAGCGGCGTGGACCGCGTCAGAATCGTGCCCGCGCCCAGCACCGCCCGGCTCCGCACCAGCGTGCCTTCATAGACGCCGCAATTGCCGCCCACTAGCACGTCATCCTCGATGATGACTGGCGCAGCGTTGATCGGCTCGAGCACGCCGCCGATTTGTGCAGCGGCGCTCAGATGCACCCGCTTGCCTATCTGCGCGCAGGAACCGACCAGCGCGTGAGAATCCACCATCGTACCTTCGTCCACATAAGCGCCGACGTTGATGAACATGGGCGGCATGCAGATTACAGACGGCGCAACGTAAGCACCCTCGCGCACCGAGGATCCGCCCGGCACCACGCGCACCCGGTCCGCGAGCGCAAACCGGCGGGCGGGAAATGTATCTTTGTCCACAAAAGCAAGCCCGGCGTCTCCCATTTCTGTGAGTTCTCCCAGGCGAAAGCCAAGCAGGATGCCCTGTTTGACCCAGGCGTTGACCTTCCATTCGCCGTTAATCTTTTCGGCGGCGCGGATCTTTCCCCGCGTCAGTTGCTCGCGGAATTCCAGGAACGTCTTGCGCGCTTCCGGATTTCCTTCGACTTCACCCAGTGTGGCCAGGCGCTCAATGGCAGATTGCAGCGAGGACATGAGAAGTGAAGTATAGAAGAAAGGATTTCAGATTGCAGATTTAGATTGCAAGGCCTGAAGCGCCAATCGAGAAATTCAAGACCTGGAGCCTTCCATCTTCAATCTGAAATCTCAAATGCACTTGCACTCGCTGCGGATCAACACGCCCGGCATCTGCCTGGAGGCTTCGCGCGCCTCGGAGAGAGTGGCATAGGGGCCATGCCATTGGGCATGATTCGCGTCGTGTCCCGCGGGACGTCCTTTGCCGTGATTGCACTGGCCGCAAGTGGAGCGGTGTAGCACGACCTTATGCGGCCCCGCCAGCCAGTTCTCGTACACGAAAAAATCCGCCGCTTCGACTGCGGCTTGGGCCGGTCGGGTAATCAACCCCGCTTCCGCTGCGATCTTTTGCAGCCTGGTTCGGGTATCGCGGCGCATGGGCAGCATGGGGAGGCGGTACACCTCCTCGATCTTTCCCATCATCGCCAGCGCGGCCTTCACGGGCATGGGATTGGACTCGATAAAGTTCGCCTGCATCAGCGGCAGATATTTTCGGTGAATGCGGCGGGCGGTCTCCCAGTCGTTGCTCAGCGCGGCGCGGTTCATTTCCGCCATCTCGCGCGGAATTTCATTCGCCGCCACGGAAATCACGCCAACGCCGCCAAGCGCGATCAAGGGCAGGGTAACGGCGTCGTCGCCCGACAAAACCGCAAAGTGTTCAGGAACGACGTTGCAAACTTCAGCCATCTGATTGATGTTTCCGCTGGCTTCCTTGACCCCGGCGATGTTTGGAACCTCGGCCAGGCGCGCCAGAGTTCCGGGCTCCAGATTCGCGCCCGTGCGTCCCGGAACGTTGTAAAGAATGATGGGCTTATTCGCGGCCTCGGCAATGGCGCGGAAGTGACGGTATTGTCCTTCCTGCGTCGGCTTGTTGTAGTACGGGGAGGCAGTGAGAATGCCATCCACGCCTGGAAAGGCGCCCAGTTCCTTGGCTTTATTGACCGCATCCTGGGTCGAATTCGAAGTCGCGCCGGCCACGATGGGCACGCGCCCCGCCGCAACTTCGACCGTGATGCCGATGACCTGCAACCACTCGTCGTGCGAAAGTGTGGGCGTCTCACCGGTCGTGCCGCAGGGAATCAGAAAATCAATTCCCGATTCCACCTGCCAAGCCACCAGATTGCGCAGGGCAGTCTCGTCGATCGAGCTGTCCTGTCGAAACGGGGTAACCAAAGCCGTACCGCAGCCACGGAATTGCATGAGATAAAGATAACGCTAATCGCGGCGTCTGCAAAACCGGAGAAGTGGCCGGCAAGATTTACGTAGGGGCGGGTGCTCCACCGCCCGGCCGAGCGAAGCTCGGTCCGTTAAGTCTCTCTCCAAACATCCTTAAAATCGAAAAAGCCCTTTTTGCCTGCCAGCCATTCCGCCGCCCGCACCGCGCCTTCGGCAAACCCCCGGCGGGACTTCGAGTCGTGGCAAAGGTAAATCGTGTCGTTGGGCGAATCCAGCACCACTTCGTGCATCCCCACCACATCACCTTCACGAAACGACGTGATCTCGAGCTCTTTGCCAGACATATCGCGAATGATCTTTTGCAGGGTCGCAGCCGTTCCAGAAGGTGCGTCTTTCTTCTGGGCGTGATGACGCTCAAAGATCTGTCCCGAATATTGGTGTTGCAGAATGCCGGCGGCGGTTCGTGCAGCTTCAAACAGCAGGTTAATGCCAATGGAAAAATTTGCGCCGTAGATGAAACCCGACCCGCTCGTTTCAACGAACCGCCTTACCTTTTCCAGATCGGCATACCATCCCGTGGTGCCAACTACCATCCTGGCGCCCGCGCCGACGCAAGCCTCGATATTTCCCATGACCGCCTGAGGCGTTGTGAAGTCTAGGACGACGTCTATGGGGCGCAGTTTGTCGGCAGTCAACGCGGACGCGTTGGGATTTTCCGCCGCGCACAGCAATGTAACGCTGTGGCCGCGTTCGCGCGCTATCTCCGCAACCAGCGAACCGGTCTTGCCGCGACCTAGGATGAGCAGGTTCACAGTGTTCGATTGGCTACGCGAAAACTTCGGGGTCCAGATCCGAGAAGAAAGTCTTGTGCAGCCGCTGCACTACGTCGGAAACCACGTCTTCTTCGACCACAAAGGTCAGATTGATCTCGGAAGCCCCCTGCGAAATCATACGGATTTTAACATCCGCCAGTTCGCCGAAGACGCGTGCCGCGATGCCCGGAGTATCGCGCAAATTCTCGCCCACCAGGCAGACAATGGCTTTGCGTCCCTCGTATTTTACGTCCGCGAGCTTGGCCAGGTCGGCCGCCAGGGGTGGAATCGATTCGTTCGAGTCCACGGTCAGCGACACGCTGACTTCCGATGTCGAGACCACGTCCACCGCCACGCGATGCCGGTCAAAGGCGGCAAAGATCGCAGCCAGAAAACCATGTGCCATCTGCATACGGGCAGCGGCAACGTCGACGATGGTGATTCGCTTTTTTACCGCGATGGCTTTGAAGAAATTACGTCCGCGCGGGGCGCGGGCCGAGATGCGTGTTCCTTCGCACTCGGGATTTCCCGAGTTGAGAATGTAAACCGGAATATTTTTCTGTACCGCGGGAAGCACCGTGGCCGGATGCAGAACCTTGGCCCCAAAGTAAGCCAGTTCGGCCGCCTCATCGAAGCTGATGACCTTGATTCGCCGGGCCGCCGCGCACAGGCGGGGATCGGTTGTCATCATGCCGTCCACGTCGGTCCATATCTCGATGCGTTCGGCTTCGAGACCCGCACCCGCGATCGCAGCCGAGTAGTCCGAGCCTCCCCGGCCAATGGTGGTAGTGATTCCGGCTTTGGATGCGCCGATAAAACCGCCCATCACCGGCACCCTGCCGGCCGCGACCAGAGGCGCCACTTTCGATTGCAGGCGCTGGTTGGTCTCTTCAAACTGAGGAACGGCGCGCATATGAGCGCTGTCGGTGACCAGCCAGTCGCGGGAATCGACCAGCGCGGCGGGTATGGACATCGCCGAGAAGGCAGCCGCAACAATCTTGCTCGAGAGCATCTCGCCAAATGCAGAGACGTAGTCGGTGGTGCGCGGCGTGAGCTCGCCCACGGCAGTGATGCCGCGCAGCAGTTCTTCGAGAGTCTCGAAGTCAGCCCCCAGGTCGCCGTGAAATTGGGTGAAGAGGGCTGTTCCTAAGAGTTCTCCGGCAGTATTGTAGTGGCGCTCCTGCAGGGCACGGCAAAGCTTCAGCGCGGTCTTGCGGTCGCCGGCCCCGGCGGCTCGCGCCATCGCCAGCAGTTGGTCGGTCACCTTGGCCATGGCACTGACCACCACGACCGGCTTTTGTTCGAGCCGGCCTTTGACGATGGCGCCGGCGCGCTCGATTGCCTTGGCATCCTGCACCGAGGTGCCGCCGAACTTCATGACAATCATCGAGGTAAATTCCTCAGGCCGTTTGCTTCGCGTCCCTTGCGGTTAAACACTCGTGACCGCAAAGCCCGCCCGGGAGTCGCAAAGCTTGCAATGAAATCCGAAACGGATTCAACCGAAAATGGGATTGAAGTTGCAGGGAAGCGTTCATCAGTCGAGGTAGCCCTGCACCTTGAGCAACTCGGCGTTGAGCAGTGCCGCCCCGGCTGCGCCGCGAATCGTGTTGTGCGATAGCACGGTAAACTTCCAGTCCAGTACGCTGCAGGGACGCAGCCGGCCCACCGTCGTCGTCATCCCCTTGCCTGAGTCAACGTCCAGGCGAGGTTGCGGGCGATCACTTGCCGTCATGTACCGTACCGGCTGCTCTGGCGCGCTGGGCAGCTTCATCTCTTGCGGCAGGCTGCGGAACCGGGTCCAGACTTCGATAATCTCCTCGGGCGTTGCCTTTTTCTTCAGCTTCACCGACACAGATTCGGTGTGTCCATCTTCCACGGCCACGCGGTTGCAATGGGCGCTCATGTCGAACGAGCCCATCACGATGCCGGAGCCGTTCAGCTTGCCCAACAGCTTGTGCGTTTCTTCTTCCATTTTTTCTTCTTCGTTAGAAATGTAGGGGATCACATTGCCTAAAATGTCGAGCGAAGCCACTCCAGGATATCCCGCGCCGCTCACCGCCTGCATGGTGACAGCCATGACCGTGTCGAGGCCGAACGCGTGCTGCAGCGGAGCCAGGGCGATCACCAGGCCGATGGCCGAACAATTCGGATTCGTCACCACGAACCCGCCCGACTTCTTGCGCCATGACTGGCATTCCAGCAGCTTCACGTGATCGTGATTCACTTCCGGAATCACCAGCGGCACATCGCTTTGCATCCGCAGCGCACTGGAATTAGTGATGACGGCGCAGCCCGCATCGGCAAACCGCGGTTCCATCTCGGCTGCGATCGACGAATCGAGTGCGGCGAAAATAACTTTGGGCGCGCCTTGCGGAGTGGCGGGCGCGACTTTCATCTTTGCCACTCTCTCGGGAATCGCAGTCTTCAACTTCCAGCGCGCGGCGTCAGAGTACAGACGCCCTTCGGAACGATCAGAGGCTGCAAGCCACGCCACCTCGAACCACGGATGATGCTCCAGCATTTGCACGAAGCGCTGTCCCACGATGCCGGTAGCACCCAGAATTCCTACGGAAAGTTTCTCAGGCATAAAGGTTTATTGGGATTTTACAACACCGCTGTCTCACGCCCTCCGATTCGATGACAAGACAGTTGTCCGGGCAGTGTCAATGTTATGTCATTATCTTTTTTCATCGAATGACGTGGGTAGAGCCGCCCCCCGGCTGTCCTTTTTTTCTCAACCGCTTCTCTCATGGTGGGCAACTTCGCGGAGCCGGCTGCGCCGGACAGCCGGGGGCGGCGCTCCCCACATAGCGCGCATCTATTTTCGCGGGCTGATCTCGGTGCCGAACGAATATTCGTTCAACGGGCCAAATCTGCGCTTCTCGGCATATAAGCGCCAGCGCCGCCACACGATGCGCAGGCTGGCCATAATCGGAATCGAGAGGTAGATTCCGAGTACCCCGGCAATCTCGCCGCCGGCGAGCACGCCGAAGATGGCTGCGAGCGGATGCAGTTCCATGCTCTTACCCATGATGCGGGGCGAGATGACATAGTCCTGCACCATGCGCCAGCTGCCGATTAAAACCAGCAGCAGCAACCAGTGTGGATAACTCATCAATAGAGCGACGCCAAAGATGACGGCCGCCGCCACCAGAGGTCCGACCACTGGGATGAATTCGAGAATTCCGCCCGCGGTGCCGAGCACGAGGGCATAGGGAACACGGGCTAATTCCAAAAATGCGATGTAGACAATGAACGAAAGCGCGGCCAGAGTGAGTTGTGCCCGGATGAACTGCGCCAGCATCTGATTGAGGTCGCCCAGCACGCCTTCGAGAAATTCGCGTTGCGGACGGGAGTGCACCAGGGAGAGCATGACCTCTCCAAAGCTGCGGCCGTCTTTCAGAAAAAATGCGGCCAGAATCGGTACCACGATGAGAAGCCACGCTTGCTGGGCCACGTCCGCAACGCGCAGACCCACACGCTGGGCCATCCCCAACAGATCGTTGCGGTGGTCGGCCAGAAGCTTGGAGACTTGCACGCGGGTGTGGACGCTCCAGCCCTGCTCACGTCCGATCTGCTCCGCAATTTGACCGGAGCTCACGGTTTCCAGAAGCTTGGGCAGCGACTCGCTAAGACGCTGCGCCTGGCGGGCGGTTTGCGGTCCCACGAAAACGAAGAATGTGACCAGGAGCGCAATCAGCAGAAGATATATGACGGCGATGGCGCGCCCCCGCCCCCGCACCCACTTCTCCACCCGGGAAACTGCAGGGTCCACCAGATAAGCAAAAAACACCGCGAACAGAAATGCGATCAGAGTGCGGCGGGCAATATACAGAAAGCCGAACGCCAGGGCGAACAGCAGCACCGTGAGCAGGACCCGTGACGTGCGTGCATCGATCAGGGACATGGAAGATTCGTCGGTTAATCCCGCACTACTTCAGTATTGTCGCTAGCGATCAGAATCCGCACCATTTTGAACTGATCGTCGAGCCACAGCGACCAGTCGCCGGCGTCACTTTTCAGCAGAAAATGATTGAGTTCGCGTTCCACCCCGTGGACCGCCACCTTCTCTTTGCCGGTGAATGCCATACTGATCAGCAGCGACGAACGTTGGTGCGGGTTAATAGCGCCGAACTTTACCTGCTGGTTTTGTGGACAAGCCACCACTCCCTTGTCCTGGTGACAGCCCGTAGCCAAATATTTCCATACCAGAACTTCGCGGTGTACGAAGAAGTAGTCGTCCAGAACACTAGTTGAAATGGGCAGCAGAAACGGATGCTCTTCTTCTTTATCCTGCGGATTTCTGGTGGAGCGTTCGACCAGCAGGTTGTCGTTGGGTACGATTACGGCCTGCGCTTTGCCGGGACTGATCTCTTTCCAGTCGTATTTTCGCAAGTCGCCGGCCGGGGTGAGCTGCAGGTCGGATGTCTGCGTGGCCGACTCCGCTCCCGCCTCAGTCTTGAATTGAGAGCTGACGATGCTGCCGGCGCTGTTCTGCTGAATGGAGAAAGTCTCGGTCGCAACCCGCTGTCCATTCATGAATACGCCGAAGGAACCGGAATCTACCACCTGTCCCGCGGGTTCTTTATCTTTCTCTTTCTCTTTGTCCTTGCGCGGCGCGGCCAGTGCCTGCGCCAGCAGCGCGAGCAACGAAATTCCCAACACCAGAGCCCATAAACGCTTCACGTTCGTACTCCTTGTGTAATACCGTCGTCTTCATCAAATCGGCGATCTTCAAATCGGCGATCTTCAAATTGACGATCTTCAAATTTGACGATCAGCGAATCGTCACAGTCCCAACCGTGCCACCGCCTCGGCCGCCACTTCCTCCACGCTCTTGCCGCCAGTTTCAATGCGCACAGTCGCCTTCAGATAGCAGGGACGCCGCATCTCATATAAACGCTTGAACTCGTTCTCGTCTCCGCGCAGGGGACGGTCCAAATTCTGCAGCCGGCAGCGTTGAAACAACTCTTCCGGCGGGGCGTCCAGAAATACGGTTGAGAAGGCCGCCTGCTCGAGCAGGCTCGCGTTATTCGCCTGGGCGAAAGCGCCGCCACCCAACGCCACCACTTTGACCGACGATTCCAGTTCCTCAATCAGGGAACGCAGGGCTGCATGCTCCAGCTGGCGGAAGACGGTCTCGCCCGACTCCTGAAAGATTCGTTCAATGGACCGTTTTTCCCGAGCCTGGATACGCTCGTCGAGATCTTCAAAGGGCCAGCCCAGCCTGCGGCTCAGCACCGCACCCACCGTACTCTTGCCGGCGCCCATAAAGCCGACCAGAATCACCAGCCGCACTTGGGAAACAGGCGACGCAGACTCCGAGCTCGCGGACGGCCCACCGGGTCGAGTGCTCATGTGTGGCGATAAACGCGGGAATCAATCCGCAGCGCCAGTCTCACTTAGTTAATTTTGCGCTTTTCTTAGCGCTTCTTGAGGTGGATTTTACCACTGAAGGAAAACAACCTGACGGAAGATGCTGCTTTGTTCATCGTACCTGCGAAGGCACTCCCTGCTTTGACCACGAAGGGCGTGTGCTTGGGTTCGAGCAGAAAATCATTCTCCACCTGTCCCCGCACCGAGCGCGCCGTCACGTCGATGGATGCGTCGTTGGGAGCGCTGGCCTCAATGTCTCCGCTATGGCTGGTCAGCGAATACTCACCGCTGTTTCCAAAATCGCCCTCATAGCGGATCTTTCCGGTGGTCGAGTTGACCTGTACCAGCGGGCCGTTTACCGCGTTCAAGGTAACGTCGCCGCTGACCGATGTGACTTCAACATGACCGTTGCGAATATTGGTCAGCACCACCGAACCGTTCAACGTTCTCACGTGAACATGGGCATCGCTGATGTCGCGAACCTCCACATTCGCCTGACTGCCTTCCAGGCTGACGTCGCCATGCAGGCCCTCGGCGTGCAGCAAGCCGGTGGATGACCGCAACGTAACACTGGCGTCTGGCGGCACGGATACTTCATAGTCCACGCGATCGGCGTCCGCGCTGGTTTCGGAAAGGATGTGGGAAAGGATGTCCACACGGCTTCCGCTCTGGCTCTGGTCGATCTCCACCTGGTCGGAATGCAGCACAGCGGTCACGATCACCTGGTTTCCCGAGCCCGACTTCACGGAGATCGGACCATACTGGTTCGTAATCGAAACCATGGCTCTCGGGCCGACGGCGAAGCGGAATTCTTTTCGAACCTCAGCCGAGGCGCAAATCGCCGACGCCAGAACCACGACCGAAACCAGTTGCGCGCGCTGCAGTCTCGCCATAGTTTCCCCTCTTACATGTCGCTGCGACTATGAGCCTTCCTCTGATCCGTACACCACAAACTTCTTCGATGCGCGCCATCCTACTGCATGGAACGATCCAAAGCCATCTCGTAAACCGCTTCGCGCTGTCCGTATGCGTCCATCACAATCTGCTGCGCTTCTTCATCATTCGGATCCGCATGGGCGGATTCTTCGGCATCCCGAATGTAGGCGTTCACGTTCTGCAGGTTCGAAGCGTATTGCGCCTGCATGGCCGGCGACCGCGAAGCTACCGCGGCCAGTAGTTGATCGTCCTCACTTTTAGCATTATTGACGGGAAGTGGATTTTTGCCAGTTTCTAACCTGGCTACCGTGGCCGGAACGTCAGACGAGAGCTGGGCAACGGGTTTCGCCGGGCCCGAACCTCTCTGATAGACCAGAATTCCGAATCCGACCAGAAGAACAGCGGCCACCGGAGCCAGCCATCCCATATTCCAGCGGCGCGGAACGGAGGGAACCAGCGACGGTCCCGGGCGGGAGTCGCGGATCAGGCCTTCCTGCCGCAAGGCAATCTCAATCGAGTTCCATACCCTGGAGCTGGGTTCGGCAACGCTTTGCAGCTGCCGTGCCTCGCTGGCAATGAGCGCGAGGTCTGCCATCAGATTCGAACAGGCGGGACAGCTCGTTAAATGTATCTCCTGCTCCGCCGTCCTGCTATTATCCGTTACGTCCGGTAACGTTTCGTGAAACTCGACGCAATTCATTTTCGTCTCCCCCGAATGTTTCCCCATCGCTCACGACGGCTTGGCGGCCTTTTCGGCTCTGCTCGTCTTGAGCGATTCGCGCAACTTCATACGCGCTTTGTGCAATTGAGATTTGCTGTTGCCGATGGAACATCCCACCATGGCGGCAATCTCATTGTGCTCGTATCCTTCAACATCGTGCAGCACAAAAATCTTTCGATATCCCGGGGGCAGCGCATCCACCGCGCGTTGCAGCCTCAACCGATCAATCGACCCCGACAAGACCGGGTCTACCGCGCCCAGTTCTTTCTTCGGAGCCTCTTCCTCGTTTTCCAGCGTCTCTTCGAGCGGAACTACGGGAAGACTCTTCTTACGAAGCTGCATGAGGACGACATTCACTGCCATCCGGTGCAGCCAGGTGGAAAAAGCGGATTCGCCGCGAAACGTGGCAATCTTGCGAAACAACTGCAGAAAAGCTTCCTGAGTGAGATCCTCCGCTTCCGCCGTATTGGCGGTCATGCGGAGACACAGCGAATAAACCCGCCTCTTATGCAAGCCATACAAAAACTGAAAAGCTTCTGTATCGCCCAGCTTGGCTCGTTCGATGGCTTCAGCTTCGGAAAGCTTGTCGCCCTGTAGTTTTTTCGCGTCCGTCAAGTCGCCTTTTCCGGCCGCACTCAGTCAGATGCGGCGTAACTATCTTTTCGTTGTACTTCTTGCAGCGTTTTGCGGTTGACCTGCTCACACTTTGGTTTCGAACGTAAGGCTCGATCATCCAGCTTCTCCGATGACCTTGGTAACCTAAATCAGCCTATCGGGCTCAGGCGAACCGCGTCAACTATCCTTCGATGCAGCTATGATTCTTGGTAGGCGCGCAACCCGCACCGATTCGTAACTCGCCAGTCCGCGGCCCTGTCTCATGAACTCAAGCAGATAGGCCGTGCCCCGAGATTGCACCTTCCTCCCGATTACCACAGGTTTTAGCGACTATGGATATGACGATGAATATTCCGTCCGCAGATGCGGCCTTCGGTGCCGCAAGGTTTGGGGCGATGTTCGGAGCGCCATTCCGCGCGAGGAGCTCCACTCCAGCAAAAAAGACTTCTGCCTGGCAACTTCTGACGCCTCAGCCGGTGCCGCCCAAGTCTCGGTAAGCGCGGGGCGTCCCCAGCGTTTAGCCGCACGCCTTTTCCAGTTCCAACCCTTCCAACGGCACCCTGCATCCTATGCCCTGCTTGCCAGCTGCACCGCTCCTGCAGCCGTTGGTGGCCCCGTCTTTTTTCGGGGATGTTTGTCAGAGGTCCGAATCCAGGAGGAAATACAAGGTAATGAGACGTTTCATATTTTTTCTCGCACTAACTATTGGCTTCGCACTGCCGTCTGCCATGATGGCGCAAAGCTACGACCGCGGCGAAGTCGGGGCATTCGCAGACTATATGAATTTCAGCGCTACCAGTCCGCATATTAACTTCGTGGGCGTGGGAGGCCGCGCCGCTTTCAATTTCCATCCCAACGTCGCTCTGGAAGCCGAAATGTCTTACGACTTCGAGCGCAACTTCACAACCGTTTTTACCAACGGCGTGAACACGCAGTTCGTAACCAGCAGCCTGCGCCCCCTGACCGGTCTGTTCGGTCCTAAATTCCAAACCGGCTCCGGGCCGTTCCGCGTCTACGTTACCGGGAAAGTCGGCTTCGTGAATTTCAGCGTTTCAAATCAGAACGTGCCAGCGGGTTTTCTGAATTCCGTAAATGGCATTCCCACCGGGGACACTCGTTTCGCCCTTTATCCCGGCGCCGGGGTTGAGGGCTTCCTGGGTCCGTTCGGACTACGTCTTGAAGGCGGAGACGAGATTTATTTCGACAACGGCACCCGCAACAACTTTAAGGTCACCTTCGGTCCGGTGCTGCGTTTCTAGGACCAAAGCCCGACATATGCGGCGGCCTCTTCCCAGGCCGCCGTTTTTTTAACTTCATGCGGCCTCGGCATTCGCGCTTGCGTGGCGCCGGTGCGTGGCGAGGGTAAGATCGTTTTTATATGGGAGCGGAAAAACTAGGGTATCCTAGTGAATATGTATACCGCTGACGTGTTGAGAAATGTTGTCGCCCTCAGAACCGAGATTGCCAGTCTTCGTGACATGAATGACCATTACGCTGCGCAGCAGGATCCCGCTCCGCTGGCTTCCCGTGCCAACGAGGAACGTCGCACCCGGCTTCAGGAAATAGTCCGCGAGTTGGCTGCGATCGCCAAGGACCAGCGTCCCTGAATCTTAGCGGGCAGGTTTTTCCGGGGAGCGAGCAGGGAACTGCATGGTGCGCACAATGCCTTCACCTTCCTTGACCCAAATCAACTGATTCGGCTTCACGTCTTTAAGGGCATCCATCTGGCCGCTCGGCCACCGGACTTCGAGCAGTTGCACCTTGTCGGCCTTGCCCAGGCCAAAGTGAATCCGCAAATCATTCTGCGAGAAATATCCGCCCCCGCTTCTCACTTCATCAATCTGGGAATGGGACTTTGCATTGCCCGATTCCTGCGTGACGCAGCGCAGGCGGGCTCCAATCCCGCTGCGGTTCGATTTGGTGCCGATGGTTCGCACCTTGATCCAATTGTTACCGGGAGCCAGGTCGCAGCGCAGAAGCTGGGGATAATCATTCACCACGTTGACGACAACATCAAGGTCACCGTCGTTATCGAAGTCTCCGAAGGCGCACCCGCGAGATGCCGAGGGCACCGAAATGCCAGGACCGGCCTGCATCGAGACATCCTCAAAGCGGCCGTTCCGCAGGTTGCGGTAAAGCAGTTTGCGCTGCTCATATCCGGCTTCGGTCTTGAGTTGCTCAACCTCGGGATAGACGTGGCCGTTGCAGATCAGAATGTCGGGCCAGCCGTCGTTATCCATGTCAAAAAAACCGCAGCCCCAGCCCAGATACTGAGTGTGCGCACCCAGGCCGGCCATGAAAGTCGTGTCTTCGAAATTGGCGTCGCCGAGATTGTGATAGAGCGAAGGCGTGTCGCCGGCGAAGTTTGTTTTTACAAGGTCGAGAAACCCGTCCATGTCGTAGTCCGCCGCCGATACTCCCATGCCGGCTTGCGGCTTGCCGTCGGGGCTGAGCGCACATCCGGCCTCCAGGGCGACATCGACGAATTTTCCGTCTTTCTTGTTCTGGTAGAGGGCGCTGGCCGTGGAATCGTTGGCGACGTAAATGTCGGGCCAGCCGTCGTTGTTGAAGTCAGCGGTCAGCACTCCCAGCCCGAAAGTTCCATTGGCCTGCAAAATCCCCGAGGATTCGGAGACATCGCGGAACGTGCCGTCTCCGTTGTTGTGGTAAAGAATATTTTTGCCGCCTTTGAGTCCGGGCGGTCCGCAAGCCACCATTATGCTCTTGTACAGGCACGGACCGGATTCGGGCACCGGAGCCGTAGCCAGGTCCAGGTCAATGTAGTTGGCGACGAACAGATCCAATTTGCCGTCGCGGTCATAATCAACGAAGGCGCAGCCAGTGTTCCAGCGCTTGCCGCTTCCCGCAACCCCCGCCTTTTCACTCACGTCGGTAAACGTGCCGTCTCCGCGGTTGTGATAGAGAACGTTCTTCCCGAAATAGGTGACGAAGAGGTCTTCGAAGCCGTCGTTGTCATAATCGCCGACGCAGACGCCCTGCCCCCAGCCCGAGTGCGCCACGCCGGCTTTGACCGTAACGTCGGTGAATGTGCCGTCACGATTGTTCTTGAAAAGATGGGAAGTGGGCTCCTCGCCGGCAGGGAAGCCTTCCAGCCGCCAGCCGTTCACCAGGAAAATATCCAGCCAGCCGTCGTTGTCGTAGTCATAAAAAGCCACGCCGCAACCTGTTGTCTCGAGCAGATATTTGTTCTTGTGTTCGCCGCCGTAGATGGTTTTGGCGTTCAGCCCCGATTCGCGGGCGATGTTGATGAAACTCAGGCCCAGACCGGCGCCGGTTTTGGAGGGCTCTTCGCTATTCTGAAAATCGGCGCCCAGAAAGAAAGGGCGCAGAGGACGGGCCAGCGCCAGAACACTATCCAGTGACAGCACGACCGCCGACCGGCTCAGGGAGTGGAGAAATGTACGGCGTGAAGAAGACAAAAGAGGTGGTACCTTCCCGTAGTTTCCTCGTGCTAGGAATTCGCCCTTACTCTATTGAGTGCGTCGAGACTTTGCAAGGTCGAGACCGCCCTGCGGACCTCACGAATGTTGAGGTCCTGTGGCGTCATCCTCAGAGACGCCAGGGTCGAACAATCTCGCCGCATTGTAACGATCGCTGGCGCAGCAGCAAGCTGCCGGCGAAGCAGGCCGGGCGCAAACAAACCATTTCGGCTGTGTTAGATTGATGCATTGTGGGCGCGTAGCTCAGTTGGCAGAGCAATGCCCTTTTAAGGCATGGGTCGATGGTTCGAGTCCATCCGCGCTCACCACAATTTCGGCGTTAAGCTTCGCGAGCGTCGCTCTTTGCGGACTTTTGCATCCGCGTTCCTTCTGCCGTTAATTCGCTATCAGCCTCGGCTCCAGACTGGGACGTTTGACCAGCAGCCACTCTGGACCTTCCGCCAACCGACCCGGTAACTGCTATCATGGGCGCGCACTCTTAGCCCCTGGATTTCTGCGGATCCACAAATAAATTCAAGTCGAGGAAAGATAGAGGAAGAAACGTGAAGAAAACTATTTTAGGTTTTGCTTTGACGGCAATACTGGCGCTGCCCTTATTTGGCCAGCAGAAGGAAGCGGAGCGGGTCGCGAATGCGGGCACGGTCATCAAGGAGATCATGAACATTCCCGACGATGTTCCACAGGATGTGATCGACAAGGCGGACTGCGTGGTAGTTCTGCCTTCAGTCCTTAAATTCGCTATCGGGATCGGCGGCAGCTACGGCCGGGGAGTGATGACTTGCCGTGGCGGCGAGAATTTCCATGGTGCATGGAGCGCGCCTACCATGATGGCGCTTGAAGGCGGTAGCTTCGGATTGCAACTCGGCGGCCAGGCCACCGACTTCGTTCTGTTGCTCATGAGTCCTAAATCAGCTTCCAGCATCCTGAGCAGCAAGGTCAAGTTGGGCGGCGATGTTTCGGCGGCGGCGGGACCGGTAGGACGAAATGTTTCCGCTGAGACCGACGTTTCGATGCGCGCGGAAATACTTTCTTACTCGCGCGCCCGAGGACTGTTCGCCGGAATCTCTCTGGCCGGGTCTACGCTGCGCCCTGACAACGACGCCAACAAGAAGCTGTACGGCAAGGAAGTCAGCGCCAAGGATATTGTGTTTAACAAAGCCGTGCCCGCTCCCAAGTCTGCCGCGGTGTTGCTGGCGACGCTGACCAAAAGGTCTCCCAAAAATCTGTCGAAGTAACGCTGCGGATCACACGGCAACCGGGTGCCCCACCTTTCGTGGTTTTCGAAAGGTGGGATTCCTCCCCAGGCACGGACCTCGCCTTGTTATCGCGCCAGATACTTATTGGGAATTGAGAGGAAAATCCTGACTATCTAGGACTGTGGAATCCCACCTTTGCAAAAGCGCGAAGGTGGGGTACCCGTTGGTTCGTTGTGAGGGATTTGATCGGGCTTTCGTGGGACAGAGGATGATGCGGACAATTGCTGTGTTTCTTGGGGCGCTCGTAGTTGCGTTTTCAGTCGATTTGCTGCTAGGCCACTTCGTTACTCCGGACAGCGACAAGCTAATCGCTCAGATATTCAGTACCGACCCGGGCGGTCCGCAGTGGCCGGAGCTCTGGCGCCAGTGGCATCGGGTGAACATGTTTTCGTTGTACCTGATAACACCTGCAGCCGGTTTACTCTGCGGCGCTTTCATCGGACTGCTCCAAAAAAATCATGTAGTCCTGGTCGCGGCAGTCTCCGAAATCCCACAGTTTGTGGAATTGCTGTGGGCGGATCACGCGAAAATTTGGGCACACTCGCTATACGGGATCCTGATATTTCTCGCAAATCTCTCGCTGCCCTTCCTCACAGCAATGCTTGCAGCGTGGCTTTGTCACCGATGGCTTATTCAAAGCAATCGGGTGGTGCAGCAGCTCTCCTAAGAATCCGAAAACGGGCGAGTGACCATCCTTCCACCCAACCACAGCGCGGACATCTTTTGGTGCCCCGTCCTCGTGGTTTTCGAAAGGTGGAGTCCGATCCGAACTGAATGTGGCCCTTGTTATCGCGCCAGTTACTGATTGGGAATGGAGAGGAAAGTCCTGACTATCCGGGACTGTAGAATCCCACCTTTGCAACGGCGCAAAGGTGGGGCACCCATCTGTACCCTAAACACCCTGGTTTTCAGCGCACGCCGTAGAGGCTTACTTTGGGACGGCGGCTCCATTTGTCCTTGCCATACCACAGGTCGAGACTCTCGATGACGCGGCGATCGCCCGGCAGGTCAATCACGCGGGTGTGGTCGCCATCTGGAATGCGAGCCCTAATTGGAATTTCATCCTGCGTGCCATTGCCGTAGCGCACGATTACGCGATCAAAGTTGATGGCTCCGCCGCTGACTCGCAATTGAATAGCCCGGAAAGTCCCATCCGATCGGCCGACTTTGATGCTGTCGTGGTCTATCATGCCATCCACGTGAGCATCGCCCAAGTATGTCCAGCGACCTCGTTTTTGAGCAGAGAGCGACGTGCAGAGAGCAAGAACGAGAACGAATCCAATCATCCACTTACCATGGTTTGGTGACATCGTTGTTTGGTCCTTTCAATGTTTGGGAATATTTAACCTGCTGCGGGGCTTGGGAGATTGCATGCCATCGGCATCGGCCGACGGCGTCTCAGCGATCATGCCTGAGCGAGCATTCATCAGCGAGCATTCCTCGCTGAAGAACGATTCCCAGTGTGGTTTTCTCCCCTTGATCCACTAAAATCTTCGGGATTTTATTCCGGCTCGCCGCCGGAGCTCAAGACAAATCAGGTGTTTAAACCGGCATGGAACCTGAACTGATACCTAAACGGGAGCGTCCTCAAAACACGCGTCCGAGTTGAAAGAACCACTTGCGGTGGCCGCTATCGCCGATGCTGCCGCCGAACACCAGAGGACCCACCGCGGTCTCGGCCAGAACGCCGATGGCGAAATCGTTGGGAAAACTGCTGGCGCTTGGAAAGTTGTACATCTTGCCGAACTCATAAGACGCAATCGCGTACACCTTCTTGCCCGCCAGAGGAGGCAGGGTCAGCAGATCGTGCAGATAGCCGCCCCGGAACAGGTAATACTGATCGCCGAACAGCTCATTCGTGCCGTACGCACTCAGGCGGTTGGAGCCACCGAGGAAGAACTGTGGGTAGCCGTTGGCGGTCGAACCGAAGGTGGTCCCGCCTTCCGCGACCACGAACAAGGACGCAGGGTGCGTGATCGGCAGGAAGTATCCAGCTCGCGCCTCCGCAACCGGGAAGCTGTTGGTTTGTCCGGGGCTGGTGTCATACCAGCGGAAGTTCGTTTCCGCATTGACTCCACGCCGCGGGACGACGGGATCGTCTGTGCGGTCAAGCAGCCAGCGTACGCGTGTGGACCCAGTTCGTCCGCTGATCGAGGAAAATTCAGGGGTGCCCAGCCGCAGTCGCGCGTCCAGGGTACCGACTTCGTATCCAAAACGGATTTCGCTGAAGCGGCTGAAGCCGTAACCAATATCGCCGCCAATCTGAGCCTGGTTAAAACGATACACGGCCAGGGGATCGCTCTTGCGGTAAATCTTGAAAGCCGCGCTGCTGGCGGCGGCGTGCGGTGCAAAAAACCATCTGCTGGAAGGCGAGAACGGCCGGTAGAGCTCGCTCTGCACGCCATAAGTGTTGCCGAAGATAAAATCGGTGCGCCATTCCGACCGGTATCCGGCCACATCTAGAAATGTAAGCCGCGTAGCCAAGGTGAAATCCACGTCACTGCTTTCCGATCCGTCCACCTCGAAGCCCAGTTGCAGCGTGGGCGGAGCGTAGAGCTTTTCGTGCAGCGTCACCAGCAGTCCGTTCTGACCGTTCCTTTGCGTGATCTGGTATCCGGCGGTGTCGTAGCGTCCAACTCCGGTCAGTCGCGTCAGCAGGCCTTCCAGTTGGTCCGTGTCGATCGGCTTGCCGGCCTGGGAGTGCAGAAAGCGCCCTATGTTCTCTTCGGCCACGGGGCTTGCGCCCTCTACTTTCACAAACTGCGGAATGGGAATGTCGGTCTTGCGGAGAGCTTGGCGCCGGTGCATGTATTGATTCCAGTCGGAATCGTCCAGAGCATAGGTATCGAGCAGGCGGGACTTCTGGGCAGCAGCCTCTTTTCCCTTTTCGATAATCTGTTTCGACTTCGTGTAGTCCAGGGAGCTGAAGTCCTCCAATTCGACATTGACCACCAGGTCCGCCCCGGCGAGTCCGCGGATTTCGTTGCCCGCGACCACTACGTCGATGGAGCGCCCCAGGATGCTGAACAGCGATTGAATCTTCTCCGCCTCTGCGGGGGAGGTTTGCAGGTGAACCCCGATCACGACGTCCGCGCCCATTTCCCTCACTACGTCGGTGGGCAGGTTGCCCACCAGACCGCCATCGACATAGATGTGCTCGCCATCGCGGATGGGAGAGAAAAGTCCGGGTATCGCCATGGTGGCACGCATGGCGCGGGAGAGCGATCCATCTTTAAATACCGCTTGCTTGCCGGTGACCAGGTCGGTGGCCACGCAACGGAAGGGAACCGGTAGATCGTCGAATGACTGTACGTTCGAATAGGCGAGAGTTTCGCGGTCGATCAGAAGGCTGATCTGTTGACCGGCATTCAACCCACCGGGCAGGACGAGGCCTCGGCGCAGACCGAGAACAACGGAATTGGGGAACGCAACCAGGTCTTCTTTCCTTCGAAATGACAAATCGCCGTACGGGATGGAGCCGCCCATGATCACGTCCCAATTTTGCGCATCGACTAATTCCTGCAGTTGTTGCGGACTCTTTCCCGTGGCATAGAGGCCTCCCACTAGTCCACCCATGCTGGTTCCCGCGAGATAGTCGATGGGAATGTGGTGGTCTTCGAACCACTTCAACACGCCGATGTGCGCCAGTCCGAGGGCTCCGCCGCCTTCGAGCGCCACGCCGATTGTCAGCCGGGGATGAGAGGCTGCCTTAGCCTGCTCCGATGCCGTTTGCGAGGCGCCGGGAGAGGCCTGATCGGACGTCTGCTGGGCTACGCAAAATGAAGCCAGCGCCAGCCACGACAAAAATAAATAGAAGATACCGCGCATGAAAAAACTCCCTTCAGGCAATCACAGAGGACTCGTGTACGGCGGACGCTCCTATCCGCTGCCCTTGACTTTGATTTTGATTATTCGCTTTCGTCACCTCTTCGCACAAGGCGTTAAGAAAACGCTCCCCACGCCCGCCGATTTGTTTTTCGCCATCTTCCTGCTGGTGTAAATTATCTGACTGATACAGGGGAGAGGTCTGGCTGGCGATGAAGATGACAACCATGCAAGGTCCGGCGATTTTCCTGGCCCAGTTTGCCGGAGACAACGCGCCTTTCAACAATCTGAAGAACATCGCGCATTGGGCGAGCGGCCTGGGCTATAAGGGCGTGCAGATTCCATCATGGGACGGCCGGCTGTTCGATCTGAAACTCGCCGCCGAGAGCAAGGCCTATTGTGACGAAACCCTCGGCACACTGCATGCAAACGGCCTGCAGTTGACCGAGCTTTCAACCCATCTGCAAGGCCAGTTGGTGGCCGTGCATCCCGCCTATGACGCGTTGTTCGACGGCTTCGCGCCGCCATCCGTCCGTGGCAATCCCCAGGCACGGCAGCAGTGGGCGACCGAGCAACTGCTCTTTGCGGCGAAGGCCTCCGCCAATCTGGGACTGAAAGCTCACGCCACCTTTTCGGGAGCGCTGGCCTGGCCCTATATTTATCCCTGGCCACAACGCCCTGCCGGACTCGTCGAGACCGCCTTCGCCGAATTGGCGGCGCGCTGGCTGCCTATCCTCAACGCATTCGATGAGGCGGGCGTCGATTTATGTTTCGAAATCCATCCCGGAGAAGATCTGCATGACGGCGTGACCTTCGAGATGTTTTTGGAGCGGGTCAAAAATCATCCGCGCTGTAACATGCTGTTCGATCCCAGCCATTTTGTGTTGCAGCAACTCGACTATCTTCAGTTTCTCGATCTGTATCACAGCCGGATCAGAATGTTCCATGTGAAAGACGCCGAGTTTAATCCTTCGGGACGCCAGGGCGTTTACGGCGGTTACCAGCCCTGGATCGACCGGGCAGGGCGATTCCGATCGCTGGGCGACGGGCAGGTCAATTTCAGCGGGATCTTCTCCAAGCTGACCCAGTATGGCTTCGAAGGCTGGGCGGTGATGGAGTGGGAATGCTGCATAAAGAGCAGCGAACAGGGGGCGCTCGAAGGTGCTCCGTTTATCGCCCGTCATATTATTCAGGCGGCCAGTCATACCTTCGACGATTTCGCGGGTTCCGGCGCCGGCCAGGCAGCCAATCGCCAAATGCTGGGTCTGAAGTAGCAATAGGAAATCGGCCAGTCCTGTTTTCACTGATAAGCGACAGCTGAGAGCTGGCAGCTAAAGAAGGATAACTCTGTGACCGTGGAAGCAAAAACTGAAAACACCACACTGCGGCGCCGCCTGCGGCTGGGCATGGTCGGCGGGGGCCGCGGCGCCTTCATCGGAGCCGTGCACCGCATCGCCGCCCGGCTTGACGATCGTTTCGAGCTGGTTGCGGCGGCGCTCTCTTCGGATCCCGCTCGCGCACGGGCTTCGGCTCTTGATCTCCACATCGCCCCGGAGCGCGCCTATGGAAGCTTTCAGGAAATGGCTGCGGCGGAGCGCGCCAGGCCGGATCGCATCGATGCTGTCTCCATCGTCACACCCAACAATCTTCATCATGCGCCGTGTAAGGCTTTTCTCGATGCGGGCATTCACGTTATCTGCGACAAGCCCCTGACCACGAATCTTGAGGACGCCCTGGACCTTCAGGCCAGGGTGCGCCGCACCGGGCTCCTGTTTGCCGTGACTCATAACTACACCGGGTATCCCATGGTGCGGCAGGCCCGGCAGATGGTGGCCGAGGGTGAGCTGGGAGCGATTCGCGTGGTGCAAGTGGAGTATCCGCAGGACTGGCTGGCCACGCCGCTCGAAAATACCGGGCAGAAGCAAGCCGCCTGGCGCACCGATCCAGCCCAAAGCGGCCCCGCCGGCTGCCTGGGAGACATCGGAACTCACGCCTACAATCTCGCCTGCTTTGTCACCGGGCTGAATTGCAGCGAGCTGTCGGCGGACCTCTCGACCTTCGTCCCCGGCCGGCGGCTGGATGACAATGTCCAGATCATGTTGCGTTTTGCGGAAGGCGCACGTGGTTCGCTGTGGTCAAGCCAGGTGGCGGTGGGAAACAATAACACTCTTCGGCTGCGCATCTTCGGAGAAAAGGCGGGCCTGGAGTGGCGGCAGGAAGAGCCGAACTGCTTGTGGCACGCAGTGTTGGGCAAGGCGCCGACATTGGTTTACCGCAGCGGGGCTGGCGCCACGCCAGTAGCGGCGCATGCCAGCCGCCTGCCTGCAGGTCATCCGGAAGGCTACCTCGAAGCCTTTGCCCAGCTCTACACCGACATAGCGGAGCAGATCAGCGCGCGTCTCGAGAATCGCTCCCCGGCGCCGTCATCTCTACTTGTACCCACGCTCGAAGACGGAGTGGCCGGCATGCGCTTCATCACCGCTGTTCTCGAATCGTCCAGGAAGAACTCAGCCTGGACGGCAATGGGATCGGGCGCAGGGGCCTGAAAACAGCACGAACCAAGTAGGGGCGGACGCCCCCGTCCGCCCAGCCGAGAGCAGCTCGGGCAACTTCCCAATTATTTCTGCAACAAGCCAAAGAACGACGAGGTGCGCTCGTCCACCCGGACGGGGGCGTCGGGCCTACGTGGCTGGGCGCGCCCAATGACGGTTGTCCCCTAGTAAAGGGCTGGATAAGCGAGTAGTGTCAAACACGGTCTCATAACGCATCTTCCCGCCGCGCCTCAACGGTGACGGTACCCTGCGAAATCTGACGGAACGTCGAACGCTGGGAGTACCGATGCCTAGAAGGTCTTTTTCTGTACCTCCGAACTCCGCAATTGAAGCCCCTGCCTCCATTGATGGGCAACCGGTTGAAAATGAAATTCTTCTCTCCCTACCGGCAAAAGAGCGTGAGGCACTATTTCCTCAGCTGACTTTCGTCGAGCTTGGGCTGAATACTCTCCTGCATGAGGTCGGTGAGCCGATTCATTTCGCCTACTTCATGAATAAAGGAATGGCTTCGGTCCTTACCGTGCTCTCCGAGGGGAAGAGCCTGGAAGTGGGCCTGACCGGAAAAGAAGGTTTTGTGGGATTGCCGCTCACAGTGGGATTCCGCAGCGGTCCAACCCGGGCGACGGTGCAGATCTCAGGGAGCGCATTCCGGATGGCCGCGCGGGACCTCGCGCTGGCCATGAGCCGGTGCCCGGTTCTAGCCAACCGGCTGCAGCGCTATGTTCAGGTTTTGGCCATGCAAGGCACCCAGGTTGCGGCCTGCAACCGGGTACACGAAGTGGAGGAACGCCTCGCCCGCTGGCTGCTGATGTGCCAGGACAGGATCGGTTCCAATTTTGTTCCTCTAACGCAGGAACTGCTGTCCCACATGCTGGGCACTCGCCGGGCCAGCGTAACCGTCGCGGCCGGAATGCTGCAAAAGGCCGGACTGATCACGTACTCCCGCGGCAACGTGAATATCGTGGACCGTGTGCGCCTGGAATCCGCCTGTTGCGAATGCTACGAAAGCATGCTGCAACAGGATCGCCGATGGCGGAACGAACTCGACGCCAACTAAATTGCATTCTCGCCATTCCGCACTCCGCAGCGGCCCGTCCACCCTGGCCCTTTTCCGGCTTTGAGAACTTTGTCGAAAAGCGCAGCCCACACAAGCGACGGCTCGCTTACAATAGCGGGCATGCAAACCAGCGGACAAACGGGGACCAAAATGACCCGGGACTGGAAACAGTGGGAGGGCCAGGTGGTGAATGGCACCTTCCCGCTCCGCCAATACCTCGGAGGCTCTGAGCGCAGCGCCGTGTTTCTCACGGAACGACGCGGGCGCGAACCGCAAAGAGCTGCGATCAAACTGATTGCGGCGGAACCGGCGACCACCGGAGCGCAGCTGGCGCGATGGGAAGCCATCGCGAAGCTCTCTCATCCCCACCTGCTTCGTCTCTTCGAAACCGGAAGCTGCCAGTTGGATCAGGTGGTTCTGCTATATGTGGTGATGGAATATGCCGAAGACAACCTGGCGCAGATTCTTCCGCAGCGCGCACTCGCGCCCGAAGAAGTCCGCGATTTGCTGGAGCCGGCGTTGGACGCCCTGATCTTCATTCATGGAAAGTCGCTGGTTCACGGCCGCCTGAAGCCATCCAATGTCATGGCTGCGCAGGACCAGCTGAAGTTGTCGAGCGACAGTCTGTTTCGAAACGGCGAAACCCCGCTGGCAGCCGCTATCTCCACTCCCTACGAT
Source organism: Terriglobia bacterium (assembly GCA_963814725.1). Lineage (GTDB taxonomy): Bacteria > Acidobacteriota > Terriglobia > Terriglobales > Acidobacteriaceae > JAIQFF01. Next base: position 362,931 of record CAWFDY010000003.1, on the reverse strand, counting down.
GCGCCCGAGGTCAGGAACGGGAATATTCTGCCGGCATCCGATGCCTGGTCTCTGGGTATGACCGTGATGGAAGCGCTGACCCAGCGCCTGCCTGCTGTGGAAGGCATGACCGAGCCGCTTCCGGAGACCGTGCCCGCGCCGTTCATGGGAATCGCGCATTGCTGTCTGAGGCGCGATCCTCAGCGGCGCTGCACCATGGTGGATGTCGCCTCCCGACTGCAATCGCCCACTGCCGGAGTTCAGCAGCCTTCGACCGTCAGAATTCCGGCCGCCTCTGCGAAGTGGCGCTACGTTTTTCTTCTTGCCGTGGTCGCGCTGGTCGCGGGGGCGCTGCTGTTTGGCCCCAAGCTGCTCAAGCCCCGATCTGAAAGCCAACCTGCCAGTCCCGTTGCATCCGCGCCGCTGGCTGCGCCTGATCATGGTGACGCGCAACCGAAGCCGGAGCCGCCGCCGGTAGCGGCCGAAAACAAACCGCAGCCGCGCCCGGCGCCGCATCAACCCGCCGCTGTGCCAGCACCGTCGTCCGGGGCCAACACTTCTTCTGGAAATGTTGAACCCGGCAAAGTTCTGCAGCAGGTCTCTCCGGCGGTGTCGCCGTCGGCCCGTGCCACCATTACCGGGACCATCAAAGTTCGAGTCAGAGTTGCAGTGGATGCCTCGGGAAACGTGCAGAAGGCGACCCTTGTTACTGCTGGCCCGAGCAAATATTTTGCCCGCCAGGCCGTGCAAGCAGCGGAACAATGGAAATTCGAGCCGGCCCGAGCGAACGGCCAACCGGCTCCGAGCGCTTGGATCTTGCAATTTGGCTTTCGGAGGTCAGGAACCGAAGCTGTGCCGGAGCCAGCCAGGCCCTAGGGAAGGACAGCACCGTCTCAGTTTCAAGGCATTTTTCTCTGCCGTCATCCAGGGAAGCCTTAGCCTCGAACGATCTGGCGCGTACCGGACAATCCCGCGCCACAGCCCATTTACTGCATGCGTGATGCTTCGCAGGCTCGGCATCACGCCGTTCATAAGGCCGTTGCAAATAAATTCTATCTGATATCTCCTCTGCTCCAGCGGAATGGCGCTACAATTGGCCGCACTTAGCAAGACTGGCCAGTACCGGAACACCAATCCGGCGACCCTGTTTCTCCGACCATACGCACGAACCAAATGATTGGAAAAGCATCCTGAAAGGGGCTTATGCGAACCAGGACGATTGTCTTGATGTTTCTGCTGTGCGGCGGATTGTCGGCAGACAATCTGGAAAAAACCCAGAAGAAAGAACTGGAAGCGGAAGTCAAGACGATGACCGCAGAAGCTCAAAAGCTCGAGAGAGCCGGACAGCTGGCGGAAGCACGAACCAAGTATGCCGAGTCGCAGGCGCTGATCGAAGTGAAAGACGTTAGCGACGCCATCAAACATCTTGATGACGAAATCAAGAATCGGGTCAAAGATTCGCTGAACCAGTCGCACAAACTTTACGAGGCGCACAAGTATAAGGAGGCGGCCGCCGCGCTCGATCTGGGCATGAAGCTGCAAGCCTTCCAGCCGGTGCTCGCCTACAATCTGGCACTTTGTTATTACCAAATGGGCGATCGCGTGCAGGCCCTCGAATATTTGAGGAAAGCAAGAACCGGCACGGCCGATCCCAGGGAAAAACAGCGGATGCTGCAGCTGCAGACTTTTTTTACCACCGGGGAGAATGGCCTGTCGGCCAATGACAGTGACCGCGATCGAATCAACCGGGTCAACATCCTCGCCGACAGCGTAGGTCTCGAAGCATCGCTCGAAGATAGCGGCGGGGCTGAGGAGTCATTCGCGGCGAGCGACGCCGCGTCTCCCGAGCCTTCGACCGCGCCAGCCGGCCAAAAATTTCTGGAGCCAGCCAAACCCGCCGGCCTGCACAGCGATATTCATGCCGGGCACAGATCGAGCCTGTGCAATGCACTGCTCGAGCTCAAGGGGAAGCTGGCGACGAGCCCATCGGCGACTTTTGATTTGGCCAACTGCGCGGAGTCGAACGGCCGGACCACGGAGGCGGTCCACTTGCTCGAGAAGTATCTGGAAATGTCGCCCGATGCGCTCGACGCGGGTGAGGCGCGCGTCCGCATCGTCGATCTCAAGCTGCTGCTGACGCTTCCTGGCCAGAACGGAACCGATGTTCGCAGGCTCTACGCCGCGGCCTACGGTGCGCTCGCGGAACGCAAATACAATCGGGCCCTCGCCGCGTTTACGCAAGCCGTCGCTCTCGCCCCTGACTTCGCTTTGACCCGGTGGAAGCTGGGGCTGTTCTATGAGGCGATGGGCAACGTCAATCTGGCCAAAGAGAATTTCACGCTCTACCAGCAGATGACGTCCGATCAAGCCGCGAAAGACGAAGCCGCGCTTCACCTCAGCACACTGGATCCGAAACGCGCCAAGTACGACGAGGAAGTGGACGAAGCCGAAGACATTGTTGCCGATCTGTTTAACCGGTCCATGAACCTGACTTTCAACGGAGATGAGAAGCGCAGTGCCATCCGGGCCAAGCGCGCGCAGGTGAAAAAGAAAGATAAAAAAATCGCCAAGAACAGAGTCGGTGGATTCGCCATACCGTACCCGTATGCGCAGCAACAACTGGCGCGCGCCGGTGAACATCTTCAGATCGCTCTCGCGCTTTTCCCCCTGGGCGCCGAGGCCAATCAATTAATGGGGCTGGTCTTTCTGCAGGCTAACGACGGTCACTCCGCGGTCAGGAGTTTTGACGTCGTGGCCAGCCAGGGTCTGCCGGTCGCGTTCTATGCCGAAATGCGTGGCCACAAACAGGACCAGGCCGTGAAGTGCGAATTAAGCGGAGACCATGTGCGGCTGATCTACCTGTCGTCTTATGACAAAAAGGGAAATCCGGCGCCGCCCAGCAAACCCGCCGGTGAAGACGGCCTCGGGGACATGGTGATCGATCCCTCCACGCCGCGGCAGCAGGGCTTCGACTCCATGGAGCTGAACTTGAGCGACATCAAAAAAGTTGAGACCAACAGCGGCCTTCTCCGCCTTAAGCTCAGCCAGCAGGATGTCTATCTCGCGCCGATATATCTACCTTCGTTTACTCCCATTGAAGGTCCGCAGGCGCGCAGGTTCGCCAATAATTACACCCGCCTCTTTGTTCGCTATCCGGGATTGGAAGACTCAAAGCTGGGAACCGAAGGCATGAGCGGCGGCGAAAAGTTCATGATGGGAGTCAACATTGCGAACGCCAGCATGGACATTGCCATGTCCGGTTTCGGAGGAATCGGGGCGATTTCCAGCGTGCAGGATATTGTCTCGATAACGCGCACCGTTCGGGCGGCGATGGTTTCGCTCAGCGTGAGCTTCGCGTCATGGGAGAAGAGCGTCGAGGATCAGCAGCAGCTCCTGGCCGGTAAGGCTTTCAAATCGATCCCTGTTCAGCCGGCGAATCTGGCCTTTGTGCAAGAGGCGAAGTAGTTGATAATAGTGATGTAACCGTGGTTGGGCTGAGTCCTCGTTTTGGGCGGTGCAACTTTTTTGATGTGTCTGATTCAAAACATTCATCGAATGAACCGAGAAGCAGATTGACAGACGCAATGCGGTTCTCTAACCTTTAAGAGTTAAATGTTGCCTTCATGCTTAACCCGCTGCCAGTGTTGTACTTGTTGTTGTATGCGTGTATCTACTGGCGACCGGGGGCTGCTGACTTAAGAATCATTTAGAAATCGGCAATTATACCCACCGCCAGTGCAACCACTGGCGGTGGGTTTTTTTGTGGCCCAAATCTATGGCGAATGCTGTGACGGAAACGAAAGTACAGCGGGTCGAACGACTCAAGCGCGAGAAAAATCCCTGGGAGGGCCTCGAAGATATCCGCAGGTTCGCCCGCGAAGGCTTCGATTCCATTACGCCGGAATGGCTGGGCACATATTTCCGCTGGTGGGGCGTGTACACCCAGGGAGACGGTGCCGGCGTAATCGGAGGCAAGAATGGAGAAGGGAAGGCGCTGCCGTTTTTCATGGTGCGGATTCGCATTCCGAACGGCCTGCTGCATTCTCATCAGCTTCGAACCATCGCCCGCGTCACCGAAAAATATGCGCGCGGAACCGCCGACCTGACGGTGCGGCAAAACATTCAGTTGCACTGGGTCACCATCCAGGACTTGCCCGAGCTGCTGGATGGGTTGTGGCGTGCCGGGCTCACCACCATGGGTTCTTGCGGAGACGATACCCGCAACATTACCGGGTGCCCGCTGGCCGGCGTGGATGCCGACGAAATCTGCGACGCCTCGGCGCTGGCGCTCGAAGCCAACAGCTTCTTCGTAGGGAATGGCGACTTTTACAATCTGCCGCGCAAATTCAAAATCTGCATCACGGGATGCCGGGTGTGGTGTGCCTATCCGGAAATTAATGATATTGGCCTGACTGCCATTCGCCGGGATGCTGAAGTCGGTTATTCCCTGAGGATCGGCGGCGGCCTCTCGACCGATCCACATCTCGCGGTCCGCCTCAATGCCTTTGTGCAACGGCACCAGGTGATTCCGGTGCTGAAGGGGGTGGCGGAAATTTTTCGTGAGAGCGAAAAGCTGCGGGAGAATCGCGAACGCGCCCGGCTCAAATTCCTCTTTCTCAAGCATGGCTGGAACGCGGAAAGCTTTCAGGAAGAACTGGAGCAGCGCCTGGGTTTTCATCTCGATCCTGCCGTGGAAGAAAAGCCGCCGGACGATATCTATCGCGACCACGTGGGCATTCATCCCCAGAAACAGGCCGGGTATTCCTATGTTGGAGCCGCGGTGCTGCGGGGACGGATCTCCTCTCAGCAAATGCACGCTGCCGCCGATGCGGCCGACCGCTTTGCCGCCGGTCAGTTGCGCACCACCAACATGCAGAACCTGCTCATCGTGAACGTCCCCAATCGCAACGCAGCCGCCCTTGCAGGCGAACTGGAATCGAACCAGATGCCGGTAGGCGGGTCTTCGTTCTGGCGCGGCGTGGTGGCATGCAGCGGTTCGGAATTCTGCAAGATCGCAATTACCGAAACCAAGAGCTTTTCGCGCTGGCTGGTGGAGGAGCTTGAGGAGCGGTTGCCCGGCTTTGAGCAACATCTGAAACTCCATGTGACGGGATGCCCCAACAGTTGCGGCCAGCACTGGATTGCCGATATCGGCATCGAGGGCAAAAAAATCAAGGTCGATGGCCGGCAGCAGGATGCCTACTACTTTTGCGTGGGCGGCGCAGTGGGACTGCACCAGTCGGTAGCGCGGCCGGTCGGGTATCGCTGCCTGGCGAGCGAAGTGCCTGACGCCATCGAACGGCTGCTGCGCCGTTATCTGGACGGTAGGTTGTCCGGCGAGAACCTTCGCCACTACTTTGCCCGTCACAGCGACGCCGACTTGCGGGAATGTTTGGCCGGGGAATTTCTGGCTCCGGTCGAGCGCGATCCTTCGCCCGGAAAGGTGCCGCATGCGGTCGAGGGCTAGGAGAAATTTGGGAATTGTTTCGACGAGACTGTGCTGCGAGAGCGTGGAGCTTATAGGGGTCCTTCGACTTCGTAAAGAGCTCGCTGCGCGAGCTTTCCCCTCCGCACAGGATGACGGCTTATGAGTTTATTTCCAATGTTCATGAAACTCGAAGGGCGCCGCTGCCTCGTGGTAGGCGCGGGCAGCGTCGGCGAACCGAAGATCAGTAGTCTGATGGTGTCGGGTGCGCAGGTCCGCGTGGTAGCGCTTCATGCTACAGCCGCGGTGGCCGACTGGGCCCGGCAGGGCAACATCGCCTGGGAGGCGCGGGCGTTTGATGCTTCGGATCTGGACGGCGTTTTTCTGGTGATCGCCGCCACCAACTCTCGCGAACTGAACGCAGCAATTTTCCGCGACGCTCAGGCGCGAAATATTTTGTGCAACGTCGTGGATGATCCCGATTATTGCGATTTTTATTATCCCGCGGTGGTGCGCCGGGGAGAGCTTCAGATTGCCATCTCGACGAACGGGCAAAGTCCGGCACTGGCCCAGCGGATCAGGCGGGAACTCGAAATACAGTTTGGTCCGGAATACGGCGAATGGCTGAAGGAACTGGGGCGCATCAGGACGGAACTGTTTAACCGGCGCGAAGATAATCCTCTCGATCCCGAGGAGCGGCGTCTTCTGCTGCATGAGTTGGCCAGCCGCGAGGCGTTTGAGAAGGCGCGGAATGCGGGCATCGATCTTAAAGAAATGGCCGGTCTGGAGAAAACATCATGACGGGTAAGGTTTATCTGGTGGGGGCGGGCCCGGGTGATCCCGAGCTGCTGACCCTCAAGGCGCTCAAGCTTCTGAGATTGGCCGACGTCGTACTGCACGACGACCTGATCGGTCCTGAAATTCTTGCATTCATTCCCGCTTCGACGGAAATTCAAAACGTCGGAAAGCGTTTCGGATTCAAGCGCATCGGCCAGGCGGAGATCAATGCGTTGCTGGTGCAGAATGCCCGGCTGGGTCTGCAGGTTGTCCGGCTTAAGAGTGGAGATCCGCTCATCTTTGGGCGGGCCGGCGAAGAGATGGAAGCCCTGCGCAAGGCCGGGATCGAATTCGAAATTGTTCCCGGCATCACCGCCGCATTGGGCGCCGCCGCCAACACCAGGATCCCGCTTACTCACCGTCAGGTCGCATCGGCGGTGGTGCTCGTGACCGGCCATCACGCGGCGGCAGATGAATTCGCCGACTGGCCGGCCAGGATTCCGACCGATGCAACCGTGGTGGTTTACATGCCCGGCTACGACTATCGCAGCACGGCGCAGCAGCTTCTGCGCGCCGGCGTTCCGGCGACAACTGCCTGCGCCATCATTTCTCAAGCTACATCGCTCAACCAGCAGGTTCATGTAACCACCGTGGAGAGTCTGCACGCATCGCCGCGACTGCCCTCGCCTACTTTGCTGGTGGTGGGCGAAGTGGTAGGCATGGCGAACCCGGATGCGCGGAGCCGGCAATTCTCGTGGCAGGGTGATGCCGTTGATTTCGCCGCGAGCAACTTTATCCCGTCTGCAGGTCAGGAGCGTGCGGAGTGAAAGATCACGCAGAATTAATACCGGCCGGAGCCGAACAGTGGCGGCCGGACCAGTTGTTGAGCTGGGCTTTCGATACCTTCGGGAAGAATGTGGCCATTGCTTCGGGCTTCGGAGTGGAAGGAATGGTTCTGCTCGACCTAGCTTCGCGAGTGCGCCCTGACTTCCGCGTCTTCACTCTGGATACGGAATTCCTGTTTGCCGAAACCTACGATCTGATGGACCGGGTCGAAAAGCGGTACGGAATTAAGGTGGAGAGAGTCTTAAGCACGCTCACTCCAGAGGAGCAGGAACGGGAACATGGAGCAACGTTGTGGAGCCGTGATCCTGACCGGTGCTGCACCCTGCGCAAGGTGGAACCGCTGCGGACGAAGCTCACCGAACTGCGAGCCTGGATCACAGCCATTCGCCGCGACCAGACTTCGTCCCGGGCTGCAGCGCGCAAGGTGGAATGGGATGCAAAGTTCCAGCTTTTGAAGATCAATCCCATCGCGGACTGGACTTCGCCCATGGTGTGGAGCTACGCGCTTAAGCACAACGTTCCCTACAATCCGCTGCATAACCAGAATTACCCCAGCATCGGATGCACCCACTGCACCCGGGCCGTCCGCCCCGGCGAGAATGCGCGCGCCGGACGCTGGTCGGGATCGGACAAGACCGAATGCGGGCTGCATGTAACCGCCCCAACCGCGATCACTCCTCTGGTTGAGATTGGCCTGGACAAGAGACGCCCTCCAGAAAATGCATAAATTGCGAAGGACAGGAAGGTCCGCGAGGAGCCTGGTTTAAGCCCAATGTTTTCCTTCATGTACCTTCGAATCCTTAGTGTTTGAGGCCGCTCTGCGAGAGGCACACCGCTGCCCAAAAAATCCATCCGGCTGATCGAAATTCTCGATTGTACTTTCGACCACGATAAACAGTACACACTGTAAAGATGAGTTTTCTAATCACAGACCACGATGCCTGCGGTGTCGGCCTGATCGCCCAGATCGGGGGACAGCCTTCCCGCGAGATCGTGGACCGCGCGCTCGAAGCGCTCGTCCGGCTGGTGCATCGCGGAGGGGTGGACGCCGACGGCCGCAGCGGTGACGGCGCAGGGCTGCTGACGCGCATCCCGGACAAATTGATTCGCAAGCACGCGCGCAGCCTCGGCATCGAGTTGCCGGCTCAGTTCGGGCTGGGAATGATCTTTCTCCCGCCGGGCCAGGAGGCCGCCACCCGCAATGCCATTGAGACGCAGTCGGAAAAGAGCGGCCTGAAGTGTCTGGGTTGGCGCACCGTCCCCACCAATGCTGAGGTTGCCGGTCCGCGAGCTCACCAAACCTTGCCGGTAATTGAACAATGTTATTTCGCCGCGCAGATCGAGACTTCAAACCTTGAGTTCCTGTTATTTCAATTCCGCAAGGAAGTGGAAGCCAGCGTTCCCGCCGGAACCTACTTCTGTTCTCTCTCATGCCGCACGGTGGTTTACAAGGGACTGTTAACTCCGTTCCAGCTGCCTGCGTTTTATTCCGACTTGAGCGATCCCGATTTCGAAAGTGTTTTTGCCATCTTCCACCAGCGCTATTCCACCAATACCCAGCCCAGCTGGGCGATGGCGCAACCCTTCCGCTTCGTGGCGCACAACGGAGAGATCAACACCATCAGCGGCAACCGCCGATGGCTCCGCGCCCGGGCTACGAAATTACGAAACGAGTTGGGACTGACCGATCAGGTCCAGTTGCTGGAAGAACGGGTCAGTGATTCCGCAAGCTTTGATAATGGGTTCGAACTTTTTCTGCGGCGCGACTACAACCCGGCTGAGGCGATGCTTTCGATGGTGCCGCCGGCGTGGGAGCGTTCGCCTGAAGCGGCGCCGGAGTTGCGGCACTTTCTGGAGGAGCAAGCCCGGGTGCAGGAGTCATGGGACGGCCCGGCGGCGCTGATCTTTACCGACGGCAACACCATTGGCGCAAAGCTTGACCGCAACGGGCTGCGGCCGCTGCGTTACACCGTGACCACCGACGGTCTGCTGGTAGTCGGCTCCGAGGTGGGGATTGCCGATCTGCGGGGTAAAGAGATTCTGGAACGCCAACGCCTGGGGCCGGGGGAAGTGCTCCTGGTGAATCCGGAAAGCGGAGATTTTGTGCGGCCCATGAACTCGCTGCGGCTGCGCGAGGGAATCCGCACCGTCAAATCCACGCCGGTCGTGCTGGTGCCCCCCACCGACAAAGCATTTCTGGATGTGACTCCCGAACCGATGCAGGCGATGGCAGCGCTCGGCTGGAGCGAAGATCAGTTCCGCTTGCTGTTTCAACCGCTTGTGGAACTGGGGCAGGAAGCGGTCTGGAGCATGGGCGATGACGCACCTCCCGCCACTCTCTCCACCTTCCGGCGTCCGCTGTGGGACTACTGCAAGCAGCGCTTCGCTCAGGTCACCAACCCGCCTATCGACTCATTGCGTGAGACTCACGTGATGTCCCTGAAGGTCTTTCTGGCCCGCGCCGCGCTCGATTCTCCCGTGCTCGACGGCGGACAACTGGAGTTGCTGCAAAAGGAATTGGGTACGACCGAGCTGATTTCTCTCACCTTCCCCGTAGAAGGCGGGGTTGAGGAAGCCAAGGCAGCGCTGGCCCAGTTTCTGGAAAATGTGAAGGCGGCCGTGGTCCGAGTTCCCGGCATGATCCTGCTGAGCGACCGTGGCGTGGACACCCATCGGGCTGCGCTGCCGGCTTTAATGGCACTGGCGGCAGCCTGGAAAGTCATGGTTGAAGCCGGTGCTCACGAAATTCCGCTGGTGATCGAAAGCGGGCAGGTCATCGACACCCATCATGTGGCGCTGCTGGTGGCAGCCGGCGCGAGCGCCGTATATCCCTATCTGGCGCTGGAACAGGCGGCGCACCTGAAGCCGGAAGGCGCAGTCGCCTACCGCGGCGCCGTGGAAAAGGGATTGCGTAAAGTAATCGCCCGCATGGGCATCTCGACCATTGCAAGCTATCGCAACAGTCATCTCTTCGAGGTCATCGGCCTCGACCCTGAGGTGTGCAGCCGATTTTTTGAGGATGCCAGCAGCTCTCTGGCCGGCAAAGGTGTCACCGAGCTTCTGCAGGATTGCCTCGACCGCCATGATTCGGTGTTTTCCATAACCTTCCCGACTATGACGATGACCACCAAGCTGCAGGATCTTGGACTTTATCGTTTCCGCCACCATGGAGAGCAGCACGCGGCTTCTCCCGAACTGGTGCGGCGCATGCATCGTTACATCAAGGCGCCGACTGCGGAAAATCATCGTGCGTTCAACGAACTGGGGCAGCAGAGAGAGATCGTCGCGGTTCGGGATCTTCTCGAAATTATCCCGGACCAGCCATTGCCGGTTGACGACGTTGAAACTGAAGCCTCCATTCTGAGCCGGTTCAGTACGCAGGCCATGTCCCTGGGGGCGATTTCGCCCGAGACTCACCGCACGCTGGCGGTGGGCATGAATCGCCTGGGCGGGCGCAGCAATACGGGTGAAGGCGGCGAAGACCCGTCGGCCTACAGCGACGACCGCGAAGCCAACAACAAAGTGAAGCAAGTCGCGTCGGCGCGTTTCGGAGTGACCGCCGAATATCTGGTGAACGCAGACGAACTCGAAATCAAGATCGCGCAAGGCGCCAAGCCGGGCGAGGGCGGTCAACTTCCAGCCAGCAAAGTTTCGGTGTACATCGCACGTCTGCGGCATGCGGTCCCCGGGATGATGCTGATCTCTCCGCCGCCGCATCACGACATCTACAGCATTGAAGACCTGGCCCAGCTGATCTACGACCTGCGGGCGATCAATCCCCACGCGCGCATCGGGGTCAAGCTGGTTGCCAGCGCGGGAGTTGGGATCATCGCTACCGGCGTCGCCAAAGCTGGAGCCGACGTCATCACCATCAGCGGCCACGATGGCGGCACCGGCGCTTCGCCCATTACTTCCATCAAGAATACCGGGCTGCCCTGGGAAGTCGGTTTACGCGATGCGCACGCCGCCCTGGTGAGGACCGGCCTGCGTGGCCGGGTGCGGCTGCGGGTGGACGGCGGATTCAAGTTCGCTCGCGATGTGATCGTCGGGGCGCTTCTGGGCGCCGAGGAATTTGGATTTGGAACCGCCGCCCTTCTGGCGCTGGGATGCGTCATGGCGCGGCAATGCCATCTCAATACTTGTCCCGTGGGCATTGCGACGCAGGACGAAAAACTGCGTACGCGTTTTGCCGGAAAACCGGAGATGGTCGAAACTTACTTCCGTGCCATCGCCGTGGACGTGCGCGAACTACTGGCATCCATGGGCGTGCGCTCGATTGACGACATCGTCGGCCAGGCAGAACGGCTGAAGCCGCGAAATCCTCCAGCGGCGCGCGCGTTGGCTGGATTGCTCGATCCCATCGCGTTTTCGGGCGAGCCGTCGTCTCCGCCCGAAGACGGAAGCACTTTATACCGCGAGTTGAATCGCACCATCGCCCGTAACGACGAGGACGCAGACACCCGGGCAGTGCGGCGTCGCCGGTTCCGAATTACCAACTCCGATCGTTCGATTGGCGCTCATTTGAGCGGAGAGATGCTGCGCCAGCCGCAACCGGCGGCCGACTGTTACTCCAAAACCGGCGGCCCCGTGAAATATGAATTCATCGGCAGCGCCGGGCAGACTTTTGGCGGGTTTCTGGTCAAGGGAGTGAATTTCCGTTTGGTCGGCGAGGCTAACGACTACGTGGGCAAGAGTCTCTCCGGCGGCACCATCGCCATCACCGCGGGCGAACAGGCGTCCCTGCGAGGAGACGTGCTCGCGGGCAACACTCTCTTGTACGGCGCCACCGGCGGAGAACTTTATGTCGCGGGACGCGTAGGCGAGCGATTTGCGGTGCGCAATAGCGGCGCTCTCGCGGTGGTGGAAGGTGTGGGCCAGCACGGTTGCGAGTATATGACGGCGGGTGTGGCCATCATTCTGGGTCCTGCGGGAATGAACCTGGGGGCGGGAATGACCGGAGGCCTGGCCTATCTCATGCGTGACTCTATCGGCGGATACGGGTACAACCAGCAATCGGTCCGCTTAACGGCGGGCGAAGTTGGAGAAGAAGTCTGGTTACGCCGCGTCTTACGCAAGCACTTACGCCTCACCGGCAGCCCGCGCGCCGCCACTCTGCTGAATTCCGATGCGCCGCTGCCATTCCTGCGGGTGGAACCGCTGGCGCTGCCTTGCCCGGTGGCCGATACGTGGGCCAGTATTTTGAGCAGGCTCAAAAGGCAGCCGGTTACATCCCAATCGCAATCCGATGTTTATGTACCGCCCTCCGACGATCCGCGAGCCATCGCGCTGGTGTGAAGGCGAAACCTTGCTTCCCGAAAACTCTTTCCCCTCTTGCTTTCGAGCCCATACCTAAATTTCTGAATCCTTCAGAATGTCCGCTATAATCCTCCACTACTCATGGACTTCGATCAGCTAGTGACATTTCTGGAAGTGGCCAAGCTCGGCAGTTTTTCCCGGGCGGGGCAAAAGGTTTTCCGCTCCCAGTCCGCCGTGAGCGCCCAGATCCGTCAGCTGGAGCAGGAGTACGGCGACCGCCTGCTTGATCGATCCGGTAAAGATGTGACTCTTACGCCGGCGGGCAGAGTGCTGTTCGCCTATGCCGAGCGCCTGCTGCAGATGCGCGATGAATCGCTGCTGGCGGTGGCGGATCAAGGCACCAGTCCTCGCGGCACTCTCGTGGTCGGCGCCAACGAAGCGACCTGTCTCTACGTGCTGCCCGATGTTTTTGCCAAGTACAGCCACTTGTATCCAGGCGTACAGATCACCATCTACCGAAATTTCAGCTACAAGATCGTCGAAAAACTGGAAAATGGGACCATCGACGTAGGAATCGTCACCCTGCCGGTCAAGTCGGCGAGCGTGAAAACGCATACCATTTTTCGTGATCAGCTGATGCTGATGGTCAGTCCGCAAAATGCGCTGGCAAAGCTGGAAGTTGTCCCCGTCAGTGAAATTGCCAAACAGCCTTTGCTGCTGCCCAAAACCGGTTACAGCCGGCGGGTGATGGATAAACTGTTTCGGCCTTACGCCTCGCATCTGCAGGTGCGGATGGAACTCCCCAGTGTGGGCATGATTAAAAGCTTCGTGGCGGCCGGACTCGGGGTGTCGCTGATCAGCTCCAGTTTCGCCAAAGACCAGGTGCTGGCCGGCCGGGTCAAACTGATTCCCATTCGCGATCAGGAACTATGGCGGGAACTGGGGATTGCCTACCGGCGGGACCGCACCCATACCCGCGCGACCACCACTTTTATCAGCACCGTCAGGCAGCTGGCGACCGCCTCCAAGTAGGTCCTCCTCCGGCCCTCCAGGTTGATCGAATTTGTCGATTGGCGACATCATAATTTCAAATTTCCTTTCCTCAGGCGAAAGTTGTTTAATCTTCAGCAGAAGCCTCAGAAGCTTTTGATCGCGGCCAATTACGATTACGAATGAACCTTAAACCCAGCTGAGGGGGTGCGGTAATGAGAGAACTGGAAAGCGGATTAAACAAAATCCTGGAAGAGCACCAGCATGAGAGCGGCCTCCATGTCATCGGAGGCAGGCGCAAGTTGATGGAACGGCTGATGCAATTCTTTGAGGAATTCAAACCAGAGAATTCGGACCCGAGACTGGGCCGCGAACAGCACAACTAAATCAGGTTCACCCATAGCTACCATGAAAGCAACTTCCCAGAAGGCTAAGCGAATTACATCGATGAGCACAGGCACATCGACACGAATTCGCGTGTCTTCTGGAGGAGGGCGCCTGGTGAGCTGAGAAACATAAAGCTTTAGCAGCTGACAAGACCCACCGCCAGAAGCACCTGGCCGGTGGGTTTTTTTATTGTCCAGGAGCGGAATGGTTTTCAAGCATTGCAAAGATGGCCATCACCAAGGACCCTAGGAGAGTTCAAATGAGCAGTCTGTCTGATGGAAGTGCTGAAGCATCGAGCCCAGCGTTCGAAACTGTGGTCATGAAATTCGGCGGCACGTCGGTTGAGGATGCGCCGGCCATTCGACGCCTGTGTCGCCTGGTTGGGCGGCCATCGCCTTATCGCCCCATCGTCGTAGTCAGCGCGCTGGCCAGGGTGACCGACCAGTTGGCCGGCGCCGGACGCGCTGCGGCAGAGGGGCGCCTCGACTCGGCCCGGCAGATCCTCGAAATCCTGCGGCAGCGACACGTCACCGTCGCCGGGGGATTGGTGGATGCCGGCGAATGTTGCCGTCTGTCCGGCGCCTTCGACGCTGAATTTGCGTCGCTGGACAAGATACTCTTCGCAATCGCGTCGCAGAAAGCACTCACTCCGTATTTAGAGGACGGTCTTTTGGGCTCGGGGGAATTACTTTCGTCGAGGCTCGTGCATTCCGCCCTGCGATCGTTCGGAGTGGACGCCGCTTTAGTGGACGCGCGCGAGTGCATCATCACGGACGCTGCGCATACCCGAGCCACGCCGCTCTGGGAGGAGACTAACCAAAGCTTGCAGTCGGTCGTGCTTCCACTGCTGCAGGGCGCGCGAGTTCCAGTGATGGGCGGTTTTGTCGGCGCGACGCGGGATGGTGTTCCTACCACGCTGGGTCGTGGCGGCTCCGATTTCAGCGCCTCAATCATCGGCGCCGGCGTGCATGCGCACCGCGTCGAGATATGGACCGATGTGGACGGTGTCATGACCACCGATCCCAACCGGTGTCCGGACGCCCGGCGCGTGCCTCGTATGAGCTTCGATGAAGCGGCTGACCTGGCCTATTTCGGCGCCAGGGTGTTGCACCCGGCCACGCTAGCGCCGGCCGCGCGCTGCAATATTCCGGTTTGGGTTCTGAATTCGCGAAATCCGGAGTGTGCGGGAACTGAAATTGTGGCGCACTGCGAGATCGACGGTGTCAAAGCCATCACCGCGAAGGCCGGGGTTGCCATCGTATTTGTGGAAGCAGTGCGGTGGTTCGCGCCCGAGCTGCTGCGCGAAGTCTTCGAGGTATTCGAGCGTCATCAGTTAGGTCTCGATTTGCTGTCGGCCTCTCGCGGAAATCTGACTTTGCTGGTCAGTTCAGTTTCCCGGCTGCCGCCAATCGCCGACGAACTGAAGGGGATGGCTAATGTGCGCTGGGAGAACCACAAGGCGCTGGTCTGCCTGGTGGGGGAGCAGGTGCATCGGCGTCCGGAAATCGCCAGCCAGGCGTTTCGCGCTGTCGGGGACATGGATGTGCGCATGATCTGCCAGGGTGCGTCCGAGAGGAATATCACCTTTCTGGTGGACGAGTCGCGCGCCGTCGAAGCAGTACAGCGACTGCATCGCTGTTTCTTCTCGCCGCCGGAGCCTGCGGCGAGCCAGAAAGTCTCGATCGCCATGTGCCAGGCAGAGGGCGCATGGCAGTAAAGGGGGCGCGAGCGTCCCGCTCGTGCAGGAGTCGGCACGAACCAGGCGAGGTCAGTCATCCCCTCAAGCGTGATCTGCCGGGCCGCCGAACACGGCTGTCCTCCAGGCATTGTCGGGTGATCCAAAAATCGCACGAGCGGGACGCTCGCGCCGACATCATTCCTACATGATTATTCCTACATGATTACCGATTGGACACATCGAAATTTCTGCTTGACACCTGCAGCATACCAATTACCATAGATGAATAATTATTCAGTATGATGAATAGTCATTCATGAGCAAGCCGCTGCGACAAAAGGTCATTCTCGAGCTGCTGGAACGTCAGTCATTGAGCAGCCAGGAGGACCTGCAGCGCGCTCTGGGAAAGCGCGGATTCAAAGTGGGGCAGGCGACGCTTTCGCGGGACATTCATGAACTGGGCCTGATCAAGACGGGCGAGGGTTATGTCCTGACCGGGGAAGCGGTCTCCGAGCCCGCGTTGCCGCCGGTGTCGCGCCTGATCCGGGAGTTTGTGCTCGAAGTGAAGACGGCGCAGAACCAGTTGGTCATCAAGACGACAGTGGGCAGCGCGCAGCCCGTCGCGGCGGCGCTCGACGGCCAGGATTGGGAGGAAGCCATCGGTACCATCGCAGGGGATGACACCATTTTGATGGTCTGCTCCGACAACCGGGGCGCGAAGCGGCTGGCCGCGCGCATTGAGGAGATGCTTACCTGATGGCATCCAGGCTCAAAACCGCAATCCTGGGCGCGACCGGATACTCCGGCGTCGAACTGGCGCGCCTCTTGCTGCACCACCCGGGCGTCGAAACTCCGGTGATGCTGCAGCGTTCCGGGGAAAATTCCGCCGAGGTGAATCTCGCGGACATGTATCCCGCCATTTCCGGCAACGGGCGCTATCCCCTGGAACCATGGTCCTGGGCGGAGCTGAAACGGCGCGAGATTGAATTGCTGTTCCTGGCCACGCCCCACGACGTGTCGCGGGCGCTGGTGCCGGAAGCGATTGCCCAGGGCTTGCGCGTGGTGGACTTGAGCGGCGCATGGCGCTTGCAGGGCGCGCAAAACCGCGCGGTTTACGCTTTTAAAGATGAGGACTCTGTCACCGCTGCCGATCTGATGAAGCGGGCGGTGTACGGATTGCCGGAATTGAACGGCGATAAGCTCCGGGGAGCGGCTCTGGTGGCCAATCCCGGTTGTTACGCCACGTCGGTGATCTTGGCGCTGGCTCCCTTGTTGGCCGCCGGCCTGGTGGATCGCGGAAAAGGAATCATCTCCGATTCGAAGTCCGGCGTCTCCGGTGCAGGGAAGGAAGCGACGGCGCGCACTCACTTCGTTTCGGTGGCCGACAATCTGTCCGCTTACTCGGTGTTTGAACACCGCCATGTTGGTGAGATTCTCGAGCAGTTGAAGCTGGATTCCGGCGAGTTGATTTTCACTCCTCACCTGTTGCCCATTCCGCGAGGAATTCTTTCGACCATTTATCTCCATCTGAAGCAGGAGATGAAGGCGGCGGAAGTCGAAGCCTGCTTCCACAATTTTTACCAGGGCAAACCCTGGGTTCGCGTCTTTGCCACGCCGAAGCTGCCGCAGATCCAGTTTTCGCTCCATACCAACTACTGCGATTTGGGGTTCTGCCTGGCCAAGGATGGACGCCGCCTGGTGCTCGTATCGTGCGTTGACAACTTGCTGAAAGGCGCGGCAGGGCAGGCAGTCCAGAACATGAATCTGATGTTCGGGTTTAAGGAACAGGAAGGTTTGCAGTGAAAATTGTAATTAAACTTGGGGGCGCGGCTCTCGAAGATAAAGACACATTGCACAAATGCGCTCGCGCCATGGTTGAACTGGCGGAAGATGGCCATCGCGTCACTGTCGTCCACGGCGGCGGTGCCGCGCTTACCCGGACCTTGAAACTTCTGGGCAAGGAAAGCGATTTCGTGAATGGCTTGCGCATCACGGATGCTCAGACGCGCGATGTGGCACTGATGGTGCTGGCTGGAATCGTGAACAAGAGCCTGGTGGCGGCTATCGTCGCGGCCGGCCGTCCCGCAATCGGACTCTGCGGTGGAGACGGCATGGCGTTCCGCGCCCGCAAGAAACACACCCCGGGCTATGATCTGGGATTCGTGGGCGAAATCTGTTTTGTCGAGCCGCGCTGGCTGGAAGCCATATGGGGCCTGGGCGGGATTCCCGTGCTGTCCTCGGTCGCGCTGGGCTCCGACGGCGAGTATTACAACGTGAACGCCGATCAGATGGCTTCGGCATGCGCAGTCGCCTGCCGCGCCGACACACTCATCTTCCTGACCGACGTTGCCGGGGTGAAAGACGCAGAGGGAGCCGTCATGCCGTGGCTGAACACGAAACAGATACCGGGTATGATCGAACGTTCCGTCATTGCCGGCGGCATGTTGCCCAAGCTTGAGGCCTGTGGACAGGCGCTGCGCAAAGGGGTGGGCAGGGTACGCATCCTGCCGGCGGTGCAGGCTGACATTCTGCCGCAGTTTTATCTCACCAGGCTCGACGGTGGCACGGAGGTGATCGTCGCATGAGCCTGGCCACCGTGATTCGTTCCGAGTCCAAGCTGCTGCTTCCCACTTACGATCGCCAGCGTGTGCTGTTTGAGCGCGGGCGCGGCGTCTATCTTTGGGATTCGATGGGCAAGCGCTATCTCGACTTCCTCAGCGGCATTGGCGTCAACGCGCTTGGCCACGGGCATCCGGTGATTCAGTCCACCCTGAAGCGGCAGGCGGGCCGGCTGATTCATGTGTCGAACCTGTTCTTCCACGAATACCAGGCGGAGCTGGCCAGGCGGCTGACCAGAATTTCTGGCCTCGACAAAGCGTTCTTCTGCAATAGCGGAACTGAAGCCTGGGAAGGAGCGCTGAAGTTGGCTCGCGCCTTCGCACGCACGCAGAACAACAACGGCCACAAAGCCAAGTGGCGGTTGCTGGCGCTGGAAAATTCCTTTCACGGGCGGACCTTCGGCTCCCTGGCCACGACGGGACAGGAAAAATATCGCCATCCTTTTGCCCCGCTGGTTCCAGGCGTGGGGTTCGTCGTATTTAACGACGTTGACGATCTCAAACGTCAATTTGACGGCAGCGTGTGCGCGATTTGCCTGGAGACGATTCAGGGCGAAGGCGGCATCCGTCCGCTGAGTCCGGAATTTCTCGAAACTGCGCGCCAGTTATGTGACCGCACCGGAGCGCTGCTGATTCTCGACGAGATTCAATGCGGGTTGGGCCGCACGGGCAAATATTTTGCCTACCAGCAGTATGGGATTCAGCCCGACATTGTCACCGTCGCGAAGCCGCTGGCCGCGGGACTGCCGCTGGGGGCGCTGCTGACTACCGATCGCGTAGCCAGCGGCATGCATCCGGGAATGCACGGCACGACCTTCGGCGGAGGTCCGCTGGCCTGCGCTGTGGCCATAGAATTTCTGCGTGTGCTCGATGGCATGCTGGGGCACATACGCCAGACCGGCGACTACTTCCACGCCGGGCTTGAAGGTTTGAAAGCCAGGCACGAAGGCGTAATCGAGATTCGCGGCACGGGTCTGATGCTGGGGATGAGTCTCGACTCGGCCGACCGGGCGAAAGCTGTGGTCGCGCAGTTGCTGGCTCGCGGCATCCTGATCAATCGTACCCAGGACACGGTGCTGCGTTTTCTGCCGCCTTACATCATTCAGAAAGCCCATGTGGATCTGGTGGTACGCGCTCTCGATGCTGCCCTTACATCCACTCAACCGAAGAAGCAGTTAAGCGCGAATGCAAAGCCCGGCCGAACTACGATCAAGAGAAGGAGCCAATCACGTTGAGCAGCCAGCCCGTTCAAACCACGCAGGTCGCGACGCCTCCGGCCACCGCGGCCTTTTCGGGTCGCGATCTGATCTCGATCCGCGACCTCAGCCCGCTTGAGATTGAAAACATTTTCCATCTCGCCGGGCTGTTGAAGGCGCGGCCGTCGAACTTCCGCACCGCGCTTGCCGGCAAGCAGATGGTCATGTTTTTCGAAAAGCAGTCGCTGCGCACCCGCCTGACCTTCGAAGCCGGAATGGCCAGCATGGGCGGCAACGCCTTCTTCATGGACCAGACCGCGGGCCGACTCGACGCCCGCGAAAAACTGAGCGACATTGCGCACAATGTGGAGCGCTGGGTGGACGCCATTGTCCTGCGCACATACTCTCATGGCACGGTGGAAGGAATGGCCGAGCATGCCTGCATTCCGGTGATCAATGCGCTCAGCGACATGGAGCATCCCTGCCAGGCGCTGGCTGATTACTTCACCCTGCTGGAGCGCTTCGGCGATCTGAAGAAAATCTGCGTAGCTTACGTTGGCGACGGCAACAACGTGGCGCACTCTTTACTTCTGACCGCCGCAACTCTGGGCTCCAAAATTCGCATCGCTACACCCGAAGAGTATGGTTGCGATGCACAAGTCGTTGCCGACGCCCGCGAGGTTGCGCAACAGACTGGAGCGGTGATCGAAATCCTTAACGACCCGCAGCAGGCGGTGCACGGCGCAGACGCCATCTATACGGATGCCTGGACCAGCATGGGGCACGAGCACGAAGAACAGCAGCGCAACCAGATATTCCCGCCGTACCAAGTAAACGAAAAGCTGGCGGCGCACGCCGCGCCTCACGCTGTCTTCATGCATTGCCTGCCGGCCCACCGCAATTTGGAGATCACGGACGCGATCATGGATTCCGACCGTTCCGTGGTGTTCGACCAGGCCGAAAGCCGCTTGCACGTGCAGAAAGCTATCCTGTTGTTATTGCTTGGCGGCAAGGTGGGCCGCTCGAATTCGAGGAATGCCAATGGCTGAGAAAGTTGTGCTCGCATACTCGGGAGGCCTCGACACCTCCATCATTATTCCGTGGCTCAAGGAAAATTACTCCTACGACGTAATCGCCATGGTTGGAGACGTCGGCCAGGGCGACGACATTGAAGCGGTCGTAGAAAAGGCATACAAGACCGGGGCCAGCAAAGTGGTCGTCGAAGACTTGCGTGAGGAATTTCTCACCGGATACGTCTTTCCCGCATTGCGCGCGGGCGCGGTGTACGAACACAAGTATCTTCTCGGAACATCACTGGCGCGGCCGGTGATTGCCAAACATCAGGTGGAGGTGGCTTTGCGCGAGGGGGCGACCGCCGTGGCCCACGGCTGCACCGGTAAAGGCAACGATCAGGTGCGCTTCGAACTTACCTACCAGGCTTTGGCGCCGGAACTCAAAGTGATCGCTCCATGGCGGGAGTGGACTTTGAAGTCAAGAGAAGATTGCCTCGACTATGCCGAGAAGCGCGGCATCTCCGTAACCGCCAGCCGGGAGAAGATTCACAGCCGCGACCGCAACCTGTGGCACATCAGCCACGAGGGCGGGGAACTGGAAGATGCGGGCAATGCCCCGCTCGCCAGCACCTGGCAGTTGACCCGTTCGCCGCAGGAAGCACCGGACCGGGATGAACAAGTCGTCATCGGCTTCGAAAAGGGAACTCCAGTTTCGGTGAACGGCATGAAACTCGATCCGGTTTCGCTGGTCGAGTTGCTGAACGAAATCGGCGGGCGCAATGCGATCGGGCGCATCGATCTGGTGGAGAATCGCTTCGTCGGGATCAAGTCGCGCGGATGTTATGAAACTCCGGGCGGCACGCTCCTGATCGCCGCGCACCGGGAACTGGAAGCGCTTTGCCTGGAACGCGACCTCATGCACTTCAAGCAGCACATGGGTCTGAAATACGCGGAGCTGGTTTACTTCGGGCTCTGGTTCACCCCGCTGCGGGAAGCGATAGACGCATTCGTCGAAAACACTCAGCAGGACATCACCGGCACGACCACGCTCTCTTTGTACAAGGGCAATGTTTCCGTGGTCAGCCGCCACTCGGAGAATTCGCTCTATCGCACCGACCTCTCGTCCTTCACCATGGACGATAGTTACGATCAGAAGGATGCGGAGGGATTCATTCGCATTCTGGGGCTGCCTTCGCGGTCACGCGCCCGTCTGCGGGACGCCGCAAAACCAGAGGTCACACGATGAAGATGTGGTCTGGACGATTCCGCCAGCCGCTCGACCCCAGTTTCGAGCGCTGGCAGAGGTCGTTCGAATTCGACCGCCGCCTGTTGCGGGAGGAGCTCTCCGCCAGCAGCGCCCACGCCGGCGCCCTGAAGAATGCGGGAATTCTTTCTTCGAGCGAGCTGATCGCCGTTCTACAGGGGCTCAAGCAGATCGGAGAGAAGGCAAGCGCGTCTTCTTCTTTCCTCGACGACGGCGAAGCCGAGGATGTGCATCACTTCGTCGAGAAGCAACTGGTCGCCCTGATCGGTGATGCCGGATACAAGTTGCACAGCGGGCGAAGCCGCAATGAACAGATTGCGACTGACCTCCGTCTCTACGTTCGGGCTTCCATTGACCAGATTCGTGGCGACCTGTCGGAGTGGTTGAGCATTGCACTCGACCGCGCGGAGCAGGCGGGAAACGCGGCCATGCCGGCTTACACGCACCTGCAGCGGGCCGAGCCGGTGCTGGTCGCGCACTGGCTGCTGGCCTATGTCGAGATGTTTCTGCGCGATGCAGAGCGGCTGGCTGACTGCCGAAAACGGTTGAATGTTTGTCCCTTGGGATCGGGCGCAGTCGCGGGAGCGACCTTGCCGCTCGATCGCCGCGCCATGGCCGGGGAGCTTGGCTTCGACGCCCCGACGGCCAACAGCATCGACGCCACCAGCGATCGCGATTTCGCGCTTGAATTTGTTGCGGCCCTTTCTCTCCTCGGTGTCCACCTGAGCCGGTGGGCGGAAGAAATGATTCTTTTTTCGTCGCAGGAATCCGGGTTTATCCGGCTGCCGGAGGCCTATTCCACCGGAAGCAGCGCCATGCCGCAGAAGATGAACCCCGACCTGCTGGAGCTTGCGCGCGGAAAAGCCGCACGCATCATAGGCGACGCGACGGCGCTTTTGGTCACGGTCAAAGGCTTGCCCCTGGCCTACAACAAGGACTTGCAGGAAACTCAACAGCCGCTGTTCGACGCTGCCGGCACCGTGCTTTCATTGTTGCCGCTGGCGTCCGGATGGATGAAGGCCGTGGAATTCAATCATGATCGCATGCAGCAAGCGGCGCAATCCGGATTCATGAACGCCTGGGCCGGCGCCACTTACCTGGTGCGGCGCGGAGTTCCTTTCCGCCTCGCCCACGAACAAATTGGCAAGGCGGTGCAAGCCTGCATCCAAAAGAATTGCGAACTGGGCGATCTGCCTCTGGAGGAACTGCGACAGTTGAATCCGGCCTTCGATCAGGACTTTTATTCCTGTCTGAGTTTGCAGGCAGTGCTTGCCGTCCATGACGTACCGGGCGGTACGGCTCCCGCACGAGTGCGCCAGGCTCTGGCCGACGCGCGGACGAAAGTGGAAAGAATGCGGGAGGACGTCCATGCGCACGCGTGAAGCCCTGCTGCCTGACGCTGAACAGATCCACGAGCTTATTCTCGCCTACTCCCACGACGGCACGCTGTTGCCGCGCACCTTCGCCGAGGTTTGCGAAAACGTGCGTGACTTTGTGGTGCTGGAAGATCGCGGCCACATCATCGGATGCGGCGCGCTCCATCTTTACGGCCCGCACCTGGCCGAGATCCGCTCCATTACTGTCGACCCCGCGCGCCAGGGGTCGGGCGGAGGCGAGCGCCTGATCAAAGCGTTGCTGGCGCAGGCCACCAAACATCACGTCAGCTCGATCTGTCTGTTCACCCGAATCCCCGACTTTTTCGCGCGCATGGGATTTGCCATGGCGCAGCGCGAAGACTTGCCGGACAAAATACACAAAGACTGCTGCGTCTGTCCCCGCTTTGACAACTGCGACGAAGTCGCCATGGTACGCGGTGAATTGCCCAAGTTCGCCATGCTTCCTCAGCCCGCCAACTGGTTGGTGAAGATCGAAGTATGAAACCTCGCGCTCGTTCCGGTTCTCGGTCAAGCGGGAAAATCTGTCTTCCCGCCGGCTTCAGCTTCTCGGCGGCGTCTGCGGGCATCAAGGCCAGCGGCCGCCCTGATCTGGCTTTGGTTGAAGCTTGCGCCGGCACAAGCGCGGCCGCCCTGTTCACCAGCAACCGTGTGGTAGCGGCGCCGGTAGAGGTCGGGCGTGCCTCGTTGGCGGCGAGCCGTGGAGCGATGCGCGCCCTGATCGTGAACTCCGGCAATGCCAACTGCGCCACCGGCAAGAACGGACTGCGGGACTGCCTGAAGGTTTGCCGGGAGTTGGCGGTTCTGCTCGGCCTTAGGCACAACCAAATCTTTCCATCATCGACCGGCATTATTGGCGTACCGCTGCCGGCTGGCAAAATCGTCTCCCACCTTCCGGAGCTGGCTGCCGCGAGCGTCCCGACAACGCATGGGGTCCTCAGCTTCGCTCGCGCCATCATGACCACCGACACCCGGCCCAAGTTGGCAAGCGCGACTTTCCGCTCGAGAGACGGGCAAGTGAAACTCCTTGGCGTGGCCAAGGGCGCTGGCATGATCCACCCTCAGATGGCGACCATGCTGGTCTACCTATTTACCGATGCCGAGGCGACGCCCGCAGAGCTGCGACGTTTATTGCAAGACAGTTGCGATGAAACCTTCAACTGTATCTCGATAGATGGAGACACCTCGACCAACGATACCGTGCTGCTACTCGCCAGTGGACAAAGCGGGGTGGGTTTGGCGGAAGCGAGGGTGCGAAAGGAATTTTCTCAAGCCCTCAAGCAGGTCTGCGAGTCCCTGGCGAATCAGATTGTGTCCGATGGCGAAGGCGTCGATCGCGTAGTTCGCCTTTCCGTGGAACAGGCGAAGAATCGCGGAGAGGCGGGCCAGGTAGCTCGAACGGTCGCGCACTCGCTCTTGGTGAAAACCGCGTGGGCGGGAGCGGACCCGAATTGGGGACGCATCCTCGCCGCCGTAGGCAGATCGGGAGTGATGGTCAACCCGGCGCGCGTCAGTATCCAGATTGGCGACCAGATCGTCTGCCGGAACGGTGTGGGTTGCGCCTTCGATGTGAAGAAAGCGCATCGGGCTCTGGCCCGGCCCCGATGCGAAATCCGAATTCTGCTGGCGAGAGGCAAGGCCGCTCTTACTTTTCTCACCACCGACCTTACGGCCGAGTATGTGCGCATCAACGCCGACTATTCCACGTAGCGTTTTCGGGGCAAGACCTTACGCTAAGTTATGCACCGACCTACAGTATTTGCCCGATGGCAGCCGCCCTTGGGCGAGAGTAGAAATTGAAGCAACCCAACGCGAAGGAGCGCACGGCAGACGTCGGTAAACTCCCCATAACCGGCCGGCGTCTGCCACTCCCTTAAACAGAAGGTTTTCAGGAAATCAGATCAGATCAGATCAGAGTTTGATTCGGAAAGAAGCTCTCCCCTCGCAGTACCGTCTCCACCGCCAAAACCAGATCCCGAGCCGCGTCTCCTTTGGCTACTGCGCCGCGTATTCCGTCCGCCCTTATGTGCCGGCAAAGATCGCTGGACAGGTGCAGCGAGAACAGGACCACCGGGATCTCCGGGTGCTGCTTCGTGATTCGAGTCGCGGCCTCGAGACCGTTCATGATGGGCATGCTGATGTCCATGACGATCACGTCGGGATGAAATTGCAGCGTCTTTTCAATGGCTTCCTGGCCATTGTTGGCCTCCGCGCAGACGCTCCAGCCGGTGCGGCGTTCCAGCAGGTTGCGGACTCCCATGCGCATCACTTCATGGTCGTCCACGATCAGAAGCCTGACTCGGGGATGCGGCGAACCATAGACGGTTGAAGTTGCCATATTAACTTTCGAGTGTGCCCCGTCTCATGAGCGTGAAACGGTAGGCATTGATTTTGGCGCTACAAAGCCGCGCCGGGCGGGCAGATAAATTTAATGCGATGAAGAAAATGTAAGCCGTCTGGCCAAGCAGGACAATGGCTCGGTCGTGCGCCATGTGGCACGAAGGTGTTAAGAAACATTTAGCGAAGCCGCCGCGCGAGTACCTGACATCTTTAGTTATTGACCCGGCAAAAATCCGCGACGTCACAATTTTGACCACGTGGGTTGGCGGCAAGGTCGTGTGGGATCAGACGAATGACGCGGGTAACCACGCCGGTCACTGACCCTTCACCCGTTAGCGCATAGCCGTTTCCCGAGCCATGGGCAGGCCGAATTCCTCTTTGGACTAAAGACGTTTTGCACAGACGAATGTACTGATGGCCATCTTGACATGCTCCTGTTGGGGGCGTAACTTCCATTAAGTTTTTTTAATGCTGGCGTGGAACGCTGAAAAGTCCCGCTGGTAGCCACTTCTAGTCCGGATCGACTGCAAGCAGCGTCGCCAGAACTGTGGCGGGGTCGAACGGGCAAATCAGAAAAAACGCGCCTCTCCCAAAACTACTAACAAGCCTGGCACACGCCGGGAGTGTCTTTTTCGCGTGCACGGAGGTGCAGCTTGAAAAAACTTAACGCAATCGCAGTTGCCGGTCTGGCCTTGACCGTAACCTTCAATGCAGGAACTGTTTCGGCCCAACGCGACCCCGGGCCGCGTGCCGGGGCTCCAGGGGCAGGAGGGCCATATTCCAAGCTGAGCCCTGATCTGCAAACGTTCTTTAACGATGCCATGGGGGACTTCATGGAAATCGATTCAGTGAGCGGATCGATATCCGGCGAGGCGGGCTCGGGCCTTGGGCCAACGTTCAACGGCAACAGTTGCGCCCAGTGTCACGCGGCCCCGGCGGCAGGAGGCAGCAGCCCAGCCTCGAATCCGCAGGTCGCGCTGGCCAATCTCGACGGCGCGCAAAATACCGTCCCTTCCTTTATTACTGCCGACGGTCCGGTGCGGGAGGTCCGCTTCATTCGCAATCCCGACGGCTCACCCGATGGCGGAGTGCATGGCTTGTACACCATCGCGGGCCGCACCGATGCTGAGGGTTGTGTGCTAAGCCAGCCTAACTTTGCCCAGCAACTGGCCGCCAACAACGTGATTTTTCGTATTCCAACTCCAACCTTCGGGCTGGGACTGGTCGAAGCCACGCCAGATTCGACGCTGCAAGCCAACCTGGCAGCCAACCGGGCGATCAAGTCCCAGCTCGGCATCGCCGGCGCACTGAATACCAGCGGCAACGACGGCACCGTCACTCGTTTCGGCTGGAAGGCCCAGAACAAGTCGCTGATGGTCTTTGCCGGAGAAGCCTACAACGTGGAGCAGGGCGTCTCCAATGAAGCCTTCTCCAACGAGCGCGCCGCGGTCGCGGGATGCGTGTACAACGGCTCGCCGGAGGATGCCACCAAGATGCTCGACGACAACGGCAGCAGCACGGGAACCGCAGCCCAGATGTCATCGGACCTGGTGAACTTTGCCGCCTTCATGCGATTCTCTGCGCCGCCCACTCCGGCTGCCATGTCGGTCTCGGCGACGAACGGAGCCAACCTCTTCAACAGCGTCGGATGCGCTCTTTGCCACACTTCAACGCTCACCACCGGCATGTCGAAATTTACCGGCATGTCGAACGTCACCTACCATCCGTTTTCGGACTTCGCCCTGCATCACATGGGATCGCGCCTGTCCGACGGCATCAACCAGGGAGCGGCCGGGCCTGACCAGTTCCGCACCGCACCCCTGTGGGGCGTTGGACAGCGCACGTTCTTCCTGCATGACGGACGAACTTCCGACTTGTTACAAGCCATACAGGCCCACGCTTCATCCGACTGCGGCGGGAACACCCGGTCTCGGTTTAACGGTTCGGCATTAACCGGCTCTTCCGTTCAAAGCTGCGGGTCGGAGGCCAACGCAGTCATCCGCCGTTTCAATTCGCTCAACCGCTCACAGATGCAGGACGTGTTGAACTTCCTGCGTTCGTTGTAACGTGGCAGGTGATTCTATTTCCGGATGGCGGAGGGCGTTTACCAAGCCCTCCGCGTTCCGCCGTCTGGGTTGTGAAATGCGCTGCGGCATGCACTACGTCATGCGGATCTGCTTCGCTTTGCTTCTGCTTTTGCTGGCCTCTGTGCGGGCGCAAAACATCCCGTGCGGGCCGGCACCTGCCATCGGTGCTCAGCTCGAAAAAACGATTGTGGTGTTGAGTGGGCCTTCAGATTTCGACAGCAGTCTGCGCCCATTGCTCGCTCTTCGCGACCGCTACCCGCAGGATTTGTGGGTCAACGAGCGTTATCAGGACGCGGTGCAGCAATACGGAATCGAAGGCCACTTGAGAAAGCTCACCGAGGAATATCAGGTTCTTTCCATGCAGCATCCGGATGAGGTCATCTACAGCTACCTCTACGCGCGTAGCTTGATGGGTAGAAACACGGCCTCCGCTCTCGAACAATTGACGGGGATCATCGCCGGGCATCCCGATTTTGCGCCAGCGTACGGCTCGATGGCAGAGATCCACGTAGCCGATGCATTTCGTGACGACAGCAAGGCACAGACGGAGCGAGCTCGCTTTCTCGCGCTCTGTCCCCAGGCGTCCGCGCACGGATTCGGCCTTCAACCCAGGCCGGCGGCATTACCCAGGCCGAGTCCGCTGATCGATCAGGCCGAAGCCCTGCTGGCCCAGCATGGCGACCCCGAGCGTATCGCGGCGATGGCCGACCAGGGAATTCGTGCGGACGAATGGCGGCTGCAGCATATCCGCCCATTCGACTGGTACAGCGTCGAATACAAACGGCAGGCTCAGCGCGAACTGCAGGCGAAATACTGGAGAGTGTGGAGCCTTCAGGTGCGCTGCCAACGACTTTCCGGGCGAACCGAAAAAGCCGGTGATTTGCTGGCCGCCATGGAGCAGCGTGCAGCGTCACTGCACAAGGCATCGGATCCGGCTTTTTGGGACGCGCTCACCATGCTCGTCCGTTTGTATGCAGAGGGAAATCAGGAACCGCTGGCAGCGCGGAAACTGGATGCGATGCAGGAATTTCTGGCGGTTCACCCGGATTCCGGCCGCTCAGCTCAGCTCGAAGATTTTCGGAGGCTGGTAAACCCGGGTGCCGACTAACCCGTTGACGCCAGCAATGACCACGTGTGGACAGCCGTCCTCGGCTGTCCAGGCGGAGCAGAGCTCCGTTGGCATCGCAAATATCGCGTGGGCTGCAATCTCAGAAGTGTACGGGAGCTCGAACAGAAGCTCAGCGTGTCTGGGTTTCGGGACGCAGCAGGTCATCGATGGTTTCACGCCGCCGGATCAGCTTCACCGATTTGCCGTCTACCAGCACTTCCGCCGGTTTCAGCCGCGTATTGTAGTTGGACGCGAGCACCATTCCGTACGCTCCCGCATCCAGAATCGCCAGAAGGTCGTCTTCGTTGGCCACGGGCAGCGTGCGGCCGCGCGCAAAAAAATCTCCACTTTCACAGACGGGACCGACGACGTCCACGGTTTCGTGCCGCGCCGTGTTGGCATCCAGGTGCGCCGGAACGATTTCGTGATAGGCGTCATAGAGCGAAGGCCGGATCAGATCATTCATCGCCGCGTCCACGACGAGAAACTGTTTGGCTCCGTTCGTTTTACGGTAGAGCACTCGTGTAAGCAATGCTCCCGCCGGCCCAACGATGGACCGGCCCGGCTCGATCAGCAGGTGCACCTTCAACCCGCGCAAGGGGCGCAGCAGCGCGGCTGCATACTCGGCCGCCTGTTCCGTGAAGTCTCCCGCCGAGGGCGCCTGATAAGCGATGCCGAGACCTCCGCCGGCATCGACGTATTCGATGCGGTGGCCATCTTCCTGCAGCATCCGCACCAGTTCGGCCACGCGCTCCATGGATTGAGTAAACGGCTCCACATCAGTGATCTGGGAGCCGATGTGCACGCTCACGCCCGCAATCCGCAAATACCTGGTGCCGGAAGCCTGGGCGTACAGCTTTCTCGCCTTGCCGATCGGAATTCCAAACTTGTGCTGCTGCAGGCCGGTGGAGATATAAGGATGGGTATTGGCCGGAACGTCGGGATTCACGCGCAATGCGATGCGCGCCTTTTCCCGGGTGCGCGCCGCGCACTCGGCCAAACGCCATAGTTCAGACTCGCTCTCCACGTTGAACAGCATCACTCCGGCTTTGAGCGCGGCCTGCATCTCTTCCGTGGTTTTGCCCACGCCCGAGAAGACCACCTTTTTAGCTGCCCGCCGGTCCACACGCAGGACGCGCTCCAGTTCGCCGCCCGAAACCACGTCGAAGCCACAACCGAGGCCCGCCAGCAGCCGCAGAACTCCCAGGCTGGAATTGGCTTTGACCGAGTAGCAAACCGTGTGGGGTACCTTGCGGAAGGCGTGTTCGAAAGCGGCCATGCGGTCGCGAATCGTCGACGCCGAATAAACGTAGAGCGGAGTCCCGTACCGCTCGGCCAGCCGCTCCAACGGAATCTCGTCGCACTGCAGTGCCAGGCCCACGGAACGGAGGCGAAGAAAGCCCTTTCGCACTTCGCGGTAGGAAAAGGCCGGTGGACGGCCCTCGCTGCGGTATGGGCTTCGCGTCACTTGGGGGCGGGTCTGCCTTTCACCTTGATGGCAACCACGGTCTCGTCGTCGAACGCGTCCTCTCCCCCGGCATGCTCGGTTACAGCCTTGAACAGCGCCTTCACCACGCAATCGGGAGTATTGTCCACGCAACCGGCAATGATGGCTTCGGTGCGATGGCGCCCAAACATGTCTCCTGCCTTGTTGCGGGCGTCCAGGATGCCATCGCTGAAAAAGACGAACATGTCTCCCGGCTTGGCCTGGAAGGTGAACTCGTCATATTCGGCATCATCAAACAGGCCGAGTGGCAAGCCGGTAGCTTCGATGACCTCGATCTTCCCGTCATGGCAGTACAACGGGCGGGGAAGGCCGGAGTTGGCGATCTTCAACGACCGGTTGCGATCGTCCCACACGGCATAGATGAGCGACACAAACTGGCCTTCGATGCGGCGCTCGCCCAGCGAAAAATTCACCGCCCGCAGCATCTCCGCCGGTCCCGGTTCGATAGGAGCGTGCGAGCGCAGGATACCGCTGACCAGCGCCGCATAAATCGCTGCCGGAGCGCCTTTGCCGCTCACGTCGCCAATGACCATGCCCAGCTGCTCCTGCGAGTACTGCAGGAAGTCGTACAGGTCGCCGCCGATGGCGCGCGCCGGCGTAAACTTCGCGGCAAAGTCCAGATTGGCCAGGTGGGGCAGGGTTTGCGGCAGCAGGCGGAATTGCAGTTCGCGCGCCAGCGCCAGGTCGCGCTCCAGGCGCTTTTCCTGGCGGGCGATCTGCTCGTAGAGCCGGGCGTTTTCAATCGCAATCGCCACCTGAGCCGCCAGCGTGGTGACGGTGCGTTTGTGATCTTCGGTGAAGAATCCGCGTTTGGTGTGCTCCAGGTCCAGAACTCCAATGACTGTGTCTTTGTAAATCAGGGGCACGGCCAGCTCCGAACGGGTCTCCTGGTTCACCAGAATGTATCGTGGATCCTTGCTGACGTCGGCGACCAGCACAGCTTCGCGTTGCTTGGCGGCAAACCCGACCAGGCCATCGCCCACCGGCACATCGTGCTTGATCTGAATGCTTTCCTCAAAGCGCAGGGAGAACCGGTGCTGCAATTTCTCTCCCGCGGAATCGACCAGCAAAATGCTGAACATCTGGTAGTCGATCAGGCGGCTGAGCAGCTCGGCAATGCGCTTCAGCAATTCGTCCACGTTCAGAATCGAAGTCAGTTCACGGGCAATCTCGTTCAGCAACACCAGCGTGCGCGCCTGGCGGGTGGTTCGGGTGTACAGCCGGGCGTTCTCGATTCCCACTGCCATGCGCGAACCGATGAGCGTCAGCAGGCGCTTGTGCTCCTCGGTGAAGCGGCCCGCCTCATGAGTTTCAAGATTCAGCACGCCGATCACCTTGTTCTTCACGATCAGCGGGATCGCCAGTTCAGAGCGCACATCGGGTGCCGCCGAGATGTATTCCGGATGCTTGGAAACATCATCGACCAGAATGGCTTCGCGCCGTTGAGCCGCCAGTCCGGTAACGCCCTGGCCAATTTTGATTTTTATCCGTTCCGCAACTTCACGGGCGTAGCCGACCTGGAAGCGCATTCGCAGGTCCTGCGCCTTCTCGTTGACCAGCAGGATGGCAAAGATTTCGTAGTCGATAATCTTGCGCACCAATTCCGCCACGCGGCGCAGCGTGGTGTCCAGATCGAGAGTGGTGTTGACGACGTCGGCCACCTCCAGCAGGAGGGGATCGACTTTCGACGCATCGGAATGTGTCACGGTAGTTTCCACGAATTTTTAATGATAACAGCCGGCCCAACCATGCCGGCGCCAGGATACTGCTCGTGCGGATATCAAGACAGGTCCAGGCTGTGCGCCACCGTCTACGAGTGAGGACGCTGCCGCGCCACATCGATTCAGACCGAGCTTACACTTCCCGCGGAACGATGCATATGTCCGGCAGGTTGCGGTATTTCTCCGCGTAATCGAGCCCGTAGCCAACTACAAACTCGTCGGGAATGCTGAATCCGACATAGTCGGCCGTGATCGGTTGCTTTCTGCGGGAGGGCTTATCCAGCAGGGCCGCGATCTTGAGTGACCTGGGCTGCCGCGCCATCAACATTTTCTTCAGGTAGGTTAACGTGAGCCCGGTATCGAGAATGTCTTCCACCAGGATCACGTTTTTCCCGAGCATCGATTGATCCATATCCTTTGTGAGGCGCACTTCGCCGGTCGAGTCCCAGCCGGATTGCAATTCCTGGGCTGGCGTCGGACGGTTGCCGTAGCTGGAGACGCCGATGAAATCGAAGGTGGCGTCAACCTGCAACTGCCGCGAAAGATCGCTGAGAAAGATGGCCGCGCCCTTCAATACGCCCAAAAGCATGACCGACTGCCCGGCATAATCACGATCGATCTCCGCCCCCATTTCGCCCACGCGCCGGGCAATCTGATCGCGCGAAATCAGTACCTTCAACTCAGCCATGGCGATTCATATTAAACTAAACCGGTTGGCAATTGGCATTGCGCTTTTCCCAATTGCCAATGCGAGTTTTTTCCTATGAACCTGCAAGGAATCAAGCTTACATGGCTCGGTCACGCTACCTTCCGCATTGAGACTCCCGCCGGCAAGACGATCATCGTGGATCCATGGGTGATGGGGAATCCGAAGTGCCCCGAGAGTGAGAAGGACGTCAAGAAGGTGGACATTCTCCTCTGCACCCACGGCCATTTCGACCACATCGGAGACGCCGTTGAAATCGCTAAAAAACACAATCCGGTGGTGGTGGCGATCCCCGAACTTGCGCACTGGCTGGAGAAAAAGGGCGTCAAGCGGCTGGCCGCGATGAACAAGGGCGGAACCCAGACGGTGAAAGACATCAAGGTCACCATGGTCCACGCCGACCACTCTTGCGGCATCACGGATGACGATCAGATCGTTTACGCCGGCGAAGCCTGCGGCTACGTGATCGAATTTTCCAACGGCGTGAAGATCTATCATGCCGGTGACACTAACGTGTTCGGCGACATGTCCATCATTCGCGACCTCTACGCGCCGCAGATCGCCGCGATTCCCATTGGCGACCACTACACCATGTCGCCCCGCGAAGCCGCTTACGCCTGCAACCTGCTCAAGCCGGACACTGTCATACCCATGCACTTCGGAACCTTCCCGGTTCTGACCGGCAGTCCGGGTGAATTGCAAAAGCGCTTGCCGGGTGTGGAAATTTTAGAAATGACGCCGGGAGTAACTTTGTCCTAGGCGATACGAGGAGAAGGCTTGCCGGAAAATGACATCAATGCTGCATGGCGCATGGGCGGCATCACCGCCGGCGCCGTTGAAGATTACCTCTATTCGATGCTTCCTCCACGCGACGAAGTGCTGGCGGAGATTGAAGCCACGGCTGCAAAGCGGAAAATCCCAATCGTAGGGCCGGCCGTCGGCCGCATCCTTTATCAACTGGCCTTGATGGTCAATGCAAAAAGCGTATTCGAGCTGGGTTCGGCAATCGGATACTCAACCATCTGGTGGGCGCGGGCGGTGGGAGCGGGCGGACGCGTGATCTACACCGACGGCGATCGCAAGAAAGCGGACGAGGCCCGCGGCTACTTCGAACGGGCCGGAGTTTCGAAACAAATCACGTTAGAAACCGGCGATGCCCTCGAATTTCTTTCCGAAGAAAAGAATCAGTTCGATATCATTTTCAATGACATCGACAAAGAAGACTATCCGCGCGTCATCAAGCTGGCGCTGCCGCGCCTGCGCCAGGGCGGCCTTTTCATTACCGACAATGTTCTGTGGAGCGGAAAAGTCGCGCAGGAGAATCCGTCCGAGGCTTCCACCAGGGCAATCCTTGAGTTCAACCGCCTGCTCTACCATTCCCCGGATTTCTTCACGACAATATTGCCCATCCGTGACGGAGTCGCGGTAGCCATCAAGAAATAACTGAGAACCGGGAACTGAAAAACTAAGAACTGGGTTTGGAGCGGCTCTTGAATTAACTAAATCTAGATCGACTTCACTGCAATCTGCGTAAGATCCTCCACCAGCCCCACTTCTTTCTGTAGAAATGGTTCGGCGTAAGTCACGCCGCCCAACATCCCGTAGTAACGAGCCATGGCTTCGACTCGCGCGCGAATCTCAGCCTGCGCTGGGAAAATGCCCTTGCCGGCCTCCTGATCACTGAACTGCGTCTTGTAAGCCATCAGCGCTTCCAGGCGCGCCTCGAACTGATCGGTGATATCCACGACAAACGTGGGACGCACGTCGTAGTAGAGAGTCGCGTAAATGATCTTGAAGGGCCGATGAGGAAGAAGCTCTGCAGCGTCGCCATTCTGCGGGCTGTCCTGAGGGCGTCCGGCCGCCAGTTTTGTGGTTGCACCCTGGCTGACATCCAGCTTGGCCAACCCTGCCAGAAAGCAGGCCTCATATCCCAGAGTCGAAGCCGTATAGTGGTCGGGATGCCGGCCCTTCCAGTAAGGCAGTATCACGACCTGCGGCCGTTGCTCGCGCAGAACTCGCGCAACTTTCAGCCGGTTTTCCCACGTGTTCTCGACCCGGCCATCGGGAATGTCAAGCGCATGCCGCCACGACGTCCCTAATATTCTGGCGGCATCGTCCGCTTCGCGGGCGCGATCTTCGGCGCTGCCCCTGGTCCCCATCTCACCCTGGGTGAGATCGAGGATTCCGGTGCGGTGACCGCGCTGCGACATCTTAAGCAGCGTTCCGCCGCAAGTCTGCTCGACATCGTCCCGATGGGCAGCAACGGCGAGGATATCGAGCGCGGCAGCCGACATCAGTCGAGGCTCCCCTGCTCCAGCACCACGTTCTCGCGGACGATCAGGCGATTGGCGGCCATCTCTTTCAATTTGGGCAGGACGCGCTCGACGTGCTGATCGGTATCCACGAAGACTACAACTACAGGCAGCTTCCCCCCGGCGTCCACCAGATGACTGGTGTTCACCTGCTGGCGTCCGAGAAATCCGGAGACGGCGTGCAGCGCGGTCGCGGCGTATGCATTTTCCTGACGGAGATAGTTCAGGATTTCCGCATAGAGCGGCCGATGATTCCACTGGTCCGATTCGTTCAGGTAAATCGTGACTTGGACTGCCATTCCATTCGCCATTTTACAGTACCCTCGCCAGCGCCATCCCGGCCAATGCCCCGGCCAGGCATAGAAAATTGTTGCTGAAAAAGTTGGTGAACATCAGCAACCATTGTCCCTGCTCGAAATAAGCCATCGTCTCGAAGGCATAGCTGGAAAAAGTCGTGAATGCGCCGCAGAAGCCGACCACGACCAGCAGGCGCCAGCGCGGATCGACTAATACCCGCTCGGTCGCCCAGATCATGAAGAAGCCGACAATCATACTGCCCGTCACATTGATTACCAGGGTTCCGTAAGGAAACACCGGCCCCATGATTTTCGCAGCGAAACGGCTCAGGAAATAACGGGCGTTGGCTCCGGCGATCGCCCCCAGAGAGATGGTGAGGATGTCGCGCACGATGGATTCTCCTTTGTAGAGTCGTAGGAGTCATCAGCCCAGGCAGGCGGTTTTGGCGAACTCCATCGCCGTGTTCGATTTTAACAACACGGCCGGATTGCGCCCGTAACTTCGGCAATTTCCAAACATCCAGGATCCAATAAACGCCCGTCCTCCACCAGGCCGTGTGCTCTCTTCCGGTCACTTCTTTCACTCACTTCTTTCTTTCAACCAGGAAGTGCGCCAGATCCTTGAGCACGTCGGCGCGGGATTCGAAGTCATCGAGCGAAGCCAAAGCCGATTGCACCAAAGCCTCGGCCTTTTTCAAGGACTCGTCCACGCCAAACAGAGCCGGATAGGTCGCCTTTTCCGCTGTCGTGTCTTTTCCCGCCGTCTTGCCGAGTTGCTCCGAAGTCTGTGTGACGTCCAATACATCATCGATAATCTGAAAAGCCAGGCCGATGGCGTGTCCAAAGTCGCGGAGCTTGCCCACCGCAGCCTGGTCGGCGCCGGCATACAGACCTCCACTGACAACGCTGGCCGCGATCAACGCGGCTGTCTTGGCGCGATGGATATATTCCAACGTCGCCAGATCGGGTTTGGTGCGTTCGGATTCGAGGTCCACAACCTGGCCTCCGATCATGCCCTCGATCGTCCCCGTGCCACGGGCGATCTCAGCGATGATGCGGACCCGCGATTCAGCGGGACAGCGGAGGCGGGACAACACTTCATAGGCCCGCGCCTGCAACGCATCCCCCGCCAAAATGGCGATGGCCTCTCCATAAACTTTGTGGCAGGTGGGCCGGCCTCGGCGCATATCGTCATTGTCAAGCGCGGGCAGATCGTCGTGGATCAGCGAATACGTGTGCAACATCTCGATGGCCGCTCCCAGATCCTGGATGCCGGGCGGAAGGGAATCGGCGATCATGCGGCCGGCTTCCAGGCAAAGAATAGGGCGCAGCCGTTTGCCGCCGGCAAAGACGCTGTGGCGCATGGCCTGGTGAATCGAGACGGGCCGCTCTGTGGCGGCCGGCAGCAATTGCTCCAGGGCCGCGTCGGTCATCTGCTGTCCCTGGGCCAGGGTCTGCTTGAGCATGCGGGTGAGTATAACAATCGCAGTGTGTGGCGCGGACACTCTTGTCCGCCGCCTTTGATTTTGACTTAGGTTCTCTCAACCGGACCACACCCGAAACGAACCTCAAATAGAGCGGACAAGAGTGTCCGGTGCACTCGTGGCAATCTTAATTACTTTTTGTGTTTCATCGGCTTCGGCGCAAAGTAGCCGTGCCGCGCCTGCAAATTCAAACCGTTCCGATCCACTTTTACCTTCAAACGATGATAGGTACCGTCCTGTTTAACGTTCTTGACCGAAAACTCAAGCAGGTACAGATACTCTGGTCCTGTGGTCAGGCGTTTGAACCCGCCTTCCAGATCATTGCTGTTGTGAAAATAAGTTCCGCCGGTTCCGTCCGCGAGTTCAGCCATTACATTTTCGTTGAGCGACATCGTGTCACGGTGATATTCGGATTTAAGCTACGTCGTCTCCACCGATCCCGCGGTCCTCTCGCTGGCGTCCATTTCCAGCGTGTACAATCCGCGAGCGTCCAGCGCGCTGACTGTCACGTTGGACTGCGCCGCGGTATCCATGATGCGTGATTCTTCGCTCCTGCTTTCCGGCGTAAGAATAAGAAAACCCGGCGACACCAGGATAAGAGTCCGGCTTCCCGGCAGGGCGGCCATTCTGCGTACATATTCTCCCATCGACAGAAGCGTTACCCGAATATCCTGGTCGCCCATTGCCACGGATCGCGTGGCTGCTGACTCCGCCATGCTCTCGGCTATGTTTCGCATCCCGAGTCCGGGCGAACAACTGAACGTTTCGTCTATCGCGGCTTCGAGCGCGGCGCTGTTGTGCTTGTTTGCGATCAAGTCGGCCTGATGGTAATCGAGATTCGGACAGTCCGACCCGGTCGACCGGAATATACCCAGCGGATGCAATTTCATGATCGCATCCTGCAGGACGGCGAAATCACGCGTGAAACCGCTGTTGATGCCCCCGGACATTGAAACTACAGCAGCCATGTCCTGCTCCGTGAGCGACCTCGCCAGCATCTTCGTGCTCGCCTTCTGGGCCTGGGCGAGATCGCCGGCACTGAGGTGCATGTCATCGAACAGGAAAACGATGAAGCGGTTCGGCACAACTGCCCACTGCGGGGTTACCGTCACGCTGGCGGATGGCTGTGCCCCTTGCGTGCCAGTTGCAAGCCCGGCTCGTTGCTGAATGGTGAATCCGGTGACGATTTGCGGTTTGCCATTATCGAGAATCTGGAAGTCTTCTTTCTTCAGATCTCCGATAGCGCGGCCGTGCGCATCTCGAACCAGCACCGGCACCACCGCCACGTCTACGTTACTTTTAATCGTGAAGGTGCCGTTCGGAGCCGGGGCTTCTTTCTGCTGTGCCGTCAGGTGCGAGCAAAGGATGAAGACTAACAAGGCTCTGACGATAGCCGGTGGATGTCGTGTGCTGGTTGTGATACGTGAATTCTACTCCCAGCCGAAGACTTGGCGCTCGCGGGCGTTGGAGCGAGTTGCACCCGGCTCAGGATGACAATTTGCGCGAAGCTTTTTCTGCCCCAGGCTCGAAAGGTTCGGCCTGGATCTTTCCGTTCTGCTTCAGCAGGATTTCCACTTTGCCTTCCGCTTCTTCGAGCTCCTTGCGGCAGGCGGCAGAGAGCTCCATGCCTTCCTCAAACAGCGTCAGCGACTTTTCTAAAGGCACTTCGCCCTTTTCCAGCTCCTGCACAATCTTTTCGAGGCGTTGGAGACAATCTTCGAATTTAGCCACAGAAGCGCTCCTGTAATGGTCGTGGTATCAAGCGTGATGTTCAACCAAGCTCGCTGCTATCCTCCCAGCGCCTCGAGTACGTCAGCGGCGGACGAATACCGTCCCGAAGGAGCGCTGATCTGTGCGCCCTGGACCATCTCGCGGGCTGCAACCAGCATCTCGCGGGCGATGGCGATTCCTTCTTCGCGAGCGTGCTCGGGAGTTTTAGCTTTAGCCATGCGGTCGAGAATCGAATCCGGTACTGAGACCCGCAGCTCGTTTTTCATGAATTCTGCGTTGCGAACGCTCACCAGAGGCCATATTCCCGCGATGACCGGTATCTTGCAGTGCTCGATGCGGCGCAGAAAAATCTCCAGCAGCTTGAGGTCGAAAACCGGCTGCGTCACCGCGCATTCGGCTCCGGCTTCGACTTTGTACTCGAAGCGCTTGATCTCTTCGTCAATGTTGGGGACGCCCGGATTGGCCCCTACGCCGATCACGAACGCCGTACCTGTCCCTAGAGGGTTGCCGCCAATATCCAGTCCCCGATTGAGGTTGTGCACGATGTTGACCAGGCCAATGGCGTCCACATCAAATACCGCGGTGGCGTCCGGATAGTTACCCATCTTTGGAGGATCGCCGGTGATGCAGATCAGGTTATGAATGCCCAGCGCCGCCGCCCCCAGTAAATCAGACTGCATGCTCAGCACATTGCGGTCGCGGCAGGTGTAATGCAGGATGGCTTCGATGCCCACTTCCTGCTGCACCAGCAGCGAGAGCGCCTGGTTGCTCATCCGCGCAGACGCTCTGGGACTGTCAGGAATGTTGATGGCATCCACGCCCACCGACTTCAGAAAACGAGCGCCTTCAATCTCCTTGCGAATGTCCGTCCCTTTGGGCGGAACAATCTCCACCATGGTCAGAAATTCGCCGCGGGCAATCTTGGCGCCCATTCTGGACCGTTCGGCCAGTGGCATTACAGGCGCGGCCTTGAGGGCAGCTTCGTCCTTGCTTTTTGAGGGATTGGCCTTTGCCCGGGCTTCGCCCACGCGCAAAGCCGATTTCATTACCCGTGTATGCTCCGGCGTGGTACCGCAGCAGCCGCCAATCAGGCGCACGCCCGCAGCTACGAACTTGCGCGCATAACTGGCCATGTACTCGGGCGAGCACAGATAAATGTTGCGGCCTTCGACGGATCGCGGCATACCTGCATTGGGCTGGGCCGCCAGCGGCAGGGAAGTGAGCGCGCGGACGCGCTCGATCACATCCAGCATCGCGACGGGGCCTACGCTGCAATTACAACCGATAACGTCAGCGCCCCAGCTTTCAATACGCGGCGTAAAACTTTCAGGGGTCGAGCCGTCCAGGCAGTTCCCGTCCTCGTCGATGGTGACGTGCGCCACCACCGGAATCTTGGGATTCACCTCACGCGCAGCCAGAATCGCCTGGTGAAGTTCTTCGACATAGCCGAAGGTTTCGAGCATCAGCAGATCGACTCCGCCCTCCACCAGGGCTTCGATCTGCTCCCGGAAGGCGGCGCGAGCTTCGTCGAACGACGTTTTGCCCAACGGCTCAATGCGGACGCCGAGCGGACCCACCGACCCTGCTACCCAAACGTCAAAACTCTTGGCCGCTTCCTTGGCCAAACGAACGCCCGCGAGGTTGATCTCCCGCACCCGATTCTCCATGCTATGCCGCGCCAGGCGGAACGAGTTTCCCCCAAAGGTGTTGGTTTCAATGATCTCCGCACCGGCCTGCATATATTCATGATGCAGGTCGCGAATCAGATCAGGCTGCGAGACATTCAGCTCGTCATAGCAACGATTGATGAAAATTCCTTTGCTGTAAAGCAAGGTTCCGGTAGCCCCGTCGCACAGGACAGGGGACTGTTTCAGGCGGGATAAAAAATCAGCGGGCATCCTTTTGAGAATACAAGATGAAGCGCAGTTTTGCATCATCCACTGCGGAAGAGGGACTCGAGATTCCTTCGCGTCATTGCGAACTTTGCGGTTAAAAGACTTTGATCTCTCTGGCCATCTGCAAGGAGAAAACCTTGAACCGCAAAGGTCGCAAAGAACGCAAAGGCGCGCAAATCAAATTACTGTTGGAGGGCATTTCCACCCTGGATCCCCTAACGCCTGTTGTCGTTACGGGCACACCCGCGCGGGAGTGCTCTGCTATAATCCCGATTCTTGCATCTAACTCTCCATTCTTCAGGTTCTTGGGAGTTTTACCGTTGAAGCAATCCGCTGTGGCTATTGTGTTGCTCATCGCGGCTGGTGCCGGACTGGTTTCTTGCAGCTCCAATTACTCCGGCACCTCCACCACGGTGAACCCAGCCAGCGTCAAAGTACACGTTTTCGTTTCTAACCCGCTGTCTCCCACCACCACCTCGACCAGCGCGGTTCTGGACGTCGTGGATGGGCAACTGGACCTGCTCTCCAATGCGATTTCCGTGGACGCCATAACCTTAAACCCAGGCGCGCTGGTGCTGTTTCCGAACAAGAGATTTACGCTGGTTCTCAGTTCCACGGGCAATACCATCGGCCTGGTGAACAATTCGACGCAGAGCGTCGTGCAAACCTCGGGCGGCACGCCGGCTTCGATCGCTCTCCCTGCTCCAGCCGGAAGCGTCGTCGTAGGACCCGACAATGCCACGGGCTTTGTTGCGGTTCCGACGGCAAATGTGACCGGGCAGTCTCCCGGCGTGGTGGATGTTCTGAACTTCAACAGTTCCGTGGTTACAGCCTCAATTCCGGTTCCCGGCGCCACCTTCCTGGCGCAGAGCCGTGACGGCAACCGCCTCGTAGTCTTGGGAGGCAGCTCGAATACGATTACCGTGCTTACGGCCAGTGCGCTCGGCACCAGCGGCGATCCCCGCACAGTTGTATGCCCCGACGGCTCCCCGCAACCGAATGCCAGCCTGTGCCCCACGAATGTTCCAAACCCGGTTTTTGACCACCCGGTGTGGGCCGTCTTCAGTGCTGACGGTTCAACCGCTTACATTCTCAACTGCGGGGCGGAGTGCGGGGGAACCAGCGCCAGCGTGACCGTGCTGGACATTAACAGCGATCTGGCCAGCTCTCCGATACCGGTGGACGCTGCTACCGTCGGCCTTCTGGCCGGGAATACTCTCTACGTGGCCGGCACCAAGCCTGGCGCGACCTGCACCGCCTCCCAGCCCGCGACTCTAGCCACCACCTGCGGCGAAGTTTCGGTCGTCAATCTGGCTTCCGGGACCGTCTCCAGTACGGCTACGATCACAGATGGTACCCACAGCAAGATGGTCATGGGATCGAATAACCAGCTCTTCATCGGCGCCCAGACCTGTACCAACATCAATGCTGCATCGAGCGGCGGCAACCCTGGTGAAGTTCGGGGCTGCCTCTCGATATTCGACACCGCCAAGTCAACCGTGGTGGTCCCGCCCGCAACCGGGGATGTAACGGGAATTGAGCCAATCAGCCGCCGCAACGTGGTGTACGTGGTCCAAAATGGACAGCTGGGCATCTACGACACAACCACCGACAAGTTGCAAACCACGCAGGTCAGCATCGTCGGCCAACTGGTCGATGTGCTTCAAGTGGACTGACGCACGCGACTTTGAGCATTCCAATATTTAACGGGAAGTCTGGGGGAGCTTGCGAAGCATCTGGCGCGGAAATAAATCTGAAGCGTCACACCCACAACTTATTTCTCTGGCTTCATCACCAGCTCATGCTGTTTTGAATCCTCGACAGCCTTTACGGAATACGGCAGCTTGAACGTGTAACCCTCGTACCACGCCTTCCACTGGTCCATGTAGTAAGGGCTGAGAAAGTTTCCCGCTTCGCCCGTGACCAAATTCAGGGTGCTCTGATCGAGGTCAGACAAATCAACCGTCAGGCGTTCCGACGGCCCGTGGCTGCGCGAGACCGCTTTCACCGTGTATCCGCTGCCGGACTGCGGCTGCGTACCCGGCCCCGTCCAGCGGCGCAACAAAGGAATGTGGCCGAGGATGGGATGTTGAATCTCGACCGGACGAAATGCTCCCCACCCCCACTTGGCCAGATTCTCGGAGGCCTCGGATCCGCCGACCGCAGCTTCCACGGCCGCGGCCAGCAGTTCGTCGTAACTGGTGAACGCCGGCGGGAGCCATCGCTGGGGCTGGTGGGTCACTACATTCTCCAGCCACACCGATTGCATTCCCCACGCGTAGGTCTTCCAGTTCAAGGTCTCGTCGGCTGTTTTAGGATCGGCGGGAGCCGAACCCAGCTTAGGCTCGAGCAGCAACCGGGTCAGCTCAACGCGGGCACGATACTCGATCGTGGGCGCGGCTGAATCCGCGACCATGCGGCCGTCCCACGCGCGCATGATTTCCGTGGCCTGCCGGGCGCGCGCGGAGGGATTTCTGGCGTGGTCCATGGCATAAACAAACCGTTCCGCAAAGAAGCGGTCCGCTTCCGAATAAATATCCGTCTGCAGCGCCAGCATGTCAGACGCGGAAAATTTTTGTCCCGACTCAAGCACGCGATAAATTCGGGCCGTGCGCCACGGAGCCTCCCACCCGGTGCTGATCGAAAACGGATATTTGTCCGGCGTGATGCGGCCATTCGCGGTGGCGATGATGCCCGAGGGCGGGTTGTAAACGCTCGGCAGTTTGTCGAATGGAATGTAGCTCGTCCATTCGTGCGCGTTGTCGCTGCCATTTTCAGGAAGGCTGCCATCTCCGGCAGCGCGGATAGGTATCTTTCCCGTGGCCTGGTAGCCGATATTGCCATCCACGTCGGCGAACACAACGTTTTGTCCGGGCGCATCAAACGTCGAGAACGCCTTGCGAAACTGCTCCCAGTTCTGCGCCAAATCCGCCTCAAAGAAAGGATCGTGAGTGCCGTCGTATAGCGTCCAGCGCAGCGCGAGCTTGCGGGTTTCGCCCGGCACCAGGTCGGTAATAACCGGGCCGTGGCGGGTCAGCACCACATCCACTGCGACATCCGGCTTGCCTTTGACGTGAATGATTTCTTGCCGGTGTTCAGGCCGCTTCCAGCCCTCGGCCGTCATGTATTCGCCGGTCGAATTGAAGGTCTCGACGTAAACGTCCTCAACCGTGGGGCCCACATTTGTGAAGCCCCAGGCAATGCGCTGGTTGTGGCCCACGATCACATAAGGCATTCCCGGCAACGTCACCCCGGCGACATCCAACCCGCCGCAGCGCAGATGCGCTTCGTACCAGAGGTTGGGCATCTGGTGTCCCAGGTGCATATCGTTCGA
The DNA here is from genome assembly GCA_963814725.1 of Terriglobia bacterium. GTDB lineage: Bacteria > Acidobacteriota > Terriglobia > Terriglobales > Acidobacteriaceae > JAIQFF01. The sequence goes on along the minus strand of CAWFDY010000003.1, from coordinate 319,587 downwards.
AAGCAGCGGCTTGCCGGAAGCCGTGTGCGCCCCGGAGACTACCCAGTTGTTGGAACCGATCACGGCGCGGGCATCCGCGTCAAATCCCGAGCCATTGCTCGGAGTTTTCAGCACCGGCCCCCCGGCTTGCCCGGCTATTGACGGGACCGAGCTTGGAGCGACTTCCTCATCGTCAGTATCCTTCCGCAGTCTGGGGTCAATCGCGGGACGAGGCACCGTCGGCGGCCGGTCGTGCCAGGAGGAATTCACGTATAGGTCGGCGGTCAGCTCCGGTCCCAGCTTGGCCAGAATCTTCTCGCGGTCAAGGGCATCGCCATACGGATAGTGGTTAAGGTCCTTGACCATCTGGGCTGCAATCAAAGTGGAGTCTTCCGGCGCCCAGGGGCGAGGAGAATAGCGCAGGATGCGAAACTCGATGGGCAGGCGGTCGCGATGCAATTCAATGTAGGCGTTCACGCCGCGAGCGTAAGCCTCGAAGTGAGCACGGCCCTCCGCCGGGGCAACTTCAAGCGCCTTTTGAGCCGCCACGCGCAGCCCCAGGATTCTCTGTTCCCGGTCATGTTGAAGAAACTCCCCGCCCAAAATTTCGGAGATTTCCCCGGCCGCGAATTTGCGCATGATGTCCATCTGCCATAAGCGGTCCTGCGCGGTCACAAATCCCTGGGCGAAAAACAGGTCCTGAAAATTACTTGCTGTAATGGTGGGCACGCCGTGTGTATCACGAACCACGGTGACTCGCGCGGTCAGATTGGGAAAGCTGAGGCTCCCGTCCAGTCGAGGTAGAGCGGACCGCGCCACAAAATAACACCAGCCCAGGGCTGCGAGCGCAATCAGCAACATCCCGAAAAGAAAGATCGCGGAGGCGCGCCCCCAACCGAAGCGGCGATGAGAAGCGGAAAGGGAAGTCGTGGTCGTCGCCATCGTGAGCCTCCGATTCTATGGCGGCCCGCCCGCTAAAACAAACGCCGCCAATGTGGGCGCGAGCGTCCACGCTCGTGCAGGCAGCGGCAGATACCGTGAAGGCCGCCGTAAAGACGGAGGGAAAGCCGCCCTAAACAAACGTAGGGACAGCCACTCTCGACCGTTCGGTTCGAGCGAAGCTCGACACCGTTCTTCTTGCCTTGAGGAGCCGCGGTGCGTTTGCTCCGCCGGACGGCCGGGGCGGCCGTCCCTACGTGGTTCGTGGTTACGAGCGCGGAGGCCCGACCCGCATGGATCGCGATCCGGCGATCATATTGATAGCGAAGGCTCTACCAGACGGGATCCCTCCACCGTGACGCGGGTGCAGCCCGACTTTGCGTGCGATTCTGTTTGCCTTAAGCGGGTGATTCTGGTAACTTTCGCGGGGTTCAGGTAGGGCCGGACAGGGATGTCCGGGGGCTGAGTTGCACAATCACGGGAGGGAAAGTCAATGGCTTTTTGCAGCGGGTGTGGAACACAGATCGCGGACGGCACGACCATGTGTGCGGCTTGCGGCAGTCGCGCCGCGGCACCGCCGGTGGCGGCCGCCCAGGGCACGACTGGCGGCATGACGGATAACGTCGTCGGCATGTTGTGCTACATCACGATCGTCCCAGCGATCATTTTTCTGGTGATGGAACCTTACAACAAGAGTCGCTTTGTGCGGTTTCACGCCTTTCAGATGATTTTCTTCTGCGTGGCCATGATCGCAATCTGGATCGGCCTGACCATTATCGGATTCGTCCCGGGATTGATCTTCATCACCTTCCCTCTGCATATGATCATATGGCTGGGATCCTTCATCATCTGGATCATCCTGCTGATCAAGGCCAATCAGGGATTGATGTACAAATTGCCCGTCATCGGTGATCTGGCCGAGAAGCAGGCTAACGCGTCATAGGTTGCGCGTCCGGCTGAAAAGACTTCGTTGGGATCTTCGCGAATCACCGGTCTCCGTCGCCGCTTGGCCGGAGACCGGTTCAACTTCCCGCCTTGACAGAAATTCTCCGGGATGTCATTGCTATCAGTTGCCGATTCGTAGCGCTGCATAGAGATGTGCGGCGAGCCGAGCCTTTTGAAGGAGACGATTGAAAGTTCGGGTCTTCTATCACGACAAGTGTTTTGACGGGGCGTCGTCCGCCGCCCTGTTTTCGCGCTTCTACCGCGAGCGCATCAGGGACGACGTCACCTTCGTGTTCTCGGGCCTGCTGCACCGTGCTGGAGCTTTGTTTGACGAAAAGCAATTCGATGGCGACGAAAACGCGATCGTTGATTTCAAGTACTCCAGTTCTCCCAAGATCACATGGTGGTTCGACCATCACCTGAGCGCATTTTTGACTCCCGAGGATGCGGCGCAGTTCGAGCAGGACCAGAGCAATCGCAAGTTCTACGATCCCGATTTCAAGTCCTGCACCAGCTTCATCGCCGCCGTGGCTGAGCAGCGTTTCGGTTTCGATCCCGCTCCCGTGGCAGAACTGGTGCGGTGGACAGATATTGTCGATGGAGCCATGTATCCGGACGCGCAGACCGCCGTCGAAATGAAGGCGCCCGCCATGAAGCTCACTCTGGTCATCGAGTCCGCGCAGGACTACACCTTCATCCCACGGCTGATTCCGCTGCTGGCCACCCGGCCGCTGGCGGAAATTCTGGAAGAACCCTTTGTGGCTCCTTTGTTACCGCCTTTGCTCGAGCGGCACCAGCGTTCCATCGCGGTATTGCAGGAGCGTATTGAGTCAAAAGATCAGACTCTGTTTTTCGACATCACGGACCACGATCTCGAGGGATACAACAAATTCGTCCCGTACTTCCTCCACCCGGAATCGATCTACAGCATCGGCCTCAGCAAGAGCAGCTTTCGGGTGAAGGTTTCAGTCGGCTCGAATCCCTGGGCGCCCTCCGAGCCAACCGTGAATCTGGCCAAGGTCTGTGAACGCTACGGCGGCGGAGGCCATGCCCGGGTTGGAGCGATCTCGTTCGGGGTCGCCGAAGAAGAGGCAGCCCGCAAGGCCGCGCGCGAAATTGCCGAAGAGCTTCGCGCCAGCGTGCGCGCCACTAAATAGTTCCGGTCGTCCAGAAACTTTGCGCCCTTTGCGGAATCCTTTGCGAACTTTGCGGTAAAGACTTTGATCTACGCAGCCCGCTGAAAAGACAAAATCTTTAGCCGCAAGGAACGAAAGGGGATGCAAAGGAATAACGAGGAGTGAAATCAAGATCTACCGGAGAGAACTGCCCGGCTCAAGTTGACCAACGTGAGCGCTGTCACTAACCCCGTCGTCCTCCGAGCCGAGCAGCTGGGCAGGACTGTCCGCGATAAGATTCTGATTCAGGATGCCAGCTTTGAATTGCTCACGGGGGAGGTCCTGGCCATCACCGGACCCAGCGGCTCAGGTAAAACTTCGCTGCTGCGCCTGCTGAACCGGCTCGATGAGCCCAGCTCGGGGACTGTGTTTGTCGAAGGCAAAGACTATCGCAATATCGAGCCTCGTGAACTGCGAAGAAAGCTGGGCATGGTGACGCAGCGGCCATATTTATTTCCCGGCACCGTGGCGGAGAATCTCCGCTTTGGCCCCGCTCAGCGTGGTTCGGTACTCCCGCAGGAGACGATTGAGGAGCTTTTGGCACAGGTTGGACTCAAGGATTATTCCGGCCGTGACGTCGCCAATCTATCCGGCGGCGAAGCTCAGCGGGTTTCCGTGGCGCGCACCCTGGCGAATTCTCCGCTGGCTCTTCTGCTCGACGAGCCCACGTCCGCGTTGGACGATGTGGCCAAACTTGAAGTTGAGTCTGCCATACAAAAAGTCGTGCGCGGCCAGGGTCTGGCCTGTGTGATCGTCACCCATGATGTCCGGCAGGCGGCTCGCCTGGCTTCCCGCGCGCTGGTGGTGCAGGACGGGCGCATTGCGCGCGCCGGGCGGGTCGAGGAGGTGCTGCGTGCTTAGATTGGCTTTCCACTCGCAATTACAATTAGGGTTGGCGCAGGCCTTTGTGGCGGCGCTGGCAGCCATGCTGGTTGTAATGCTGGCCCGCCGGCGGGAAATTCATCTGGAAGGCGAGACCCTGATCGCCATGGCGCGCGGCCTGGTGCAGATCATCGCCGTAGGATCGATTCTGGTTATCCTGCTACGCGCTCCGCGCTGGACCAGCGGACTCGCTCTGGCCGCGATGATGGTGGCGGCGGGTGCAACCTCGGCGCGACGCGCCCACGGCATGCCCAGCGCGTTCCCGGTATCAACCTGGGCGATTGCGCTGGGCGCGGGATCGATCATTGCGATCATGACATCCCTGGGAGTGATCGATACGGCGACCACGACGCTGATTCCCGTAGGCAGTATGCTGATTGCAAATGCCATGAATACCAATAGCCTCGCGCTGAACCGGCTTCGCTCCGATGTACTGGCGCATGCCGGCCAGATTGAAACCGCTCTGGCCCTGGGAGCAGAGGCGCGCCACAGCGTTGCACCTTACGTCCAATCGTCCTTTGAGGCCAGCCTGATTCCCGCGATAGACTCGCTGCGCTCACTCGGGATCGTGTGGATTCCCGGCCTGATGGCAGGAATGCTCCTTTCCGGCGCCCGGCCCGTCTATGCCGCGATCTACCAGTTCGTAGTGCTGGCCATGATCTTTGCGTCCTCGGGGCTGACCTCTCTGATCAGCACCATGCTGATTCGCGAACGGGTGTTCTCTTCCGCTGACCAACTTTTGCTGCAACCGGGAAGATAATCGAAATAATTTTCATGGACAAAGTCACCACAGCCATCGTCGGACACGCTAAAGCCGCAGAGCGGCATCGCCGCCGGGCAGCGCTTCGAGCTGTCGCCTCGCTGGAGTTGGCCAAGGGCATGGTCGTGCTGCTGCTGGGTTTTGGCGCGGTCTCCTTGGTTCACAAAGACGCCTGGGATGCCGCCGAGGCACTGCTGCGGTTTCTGCACGTAGACCCCGACCGCCACCGCTACGCCCAGGTTTTCCTGAACCTCGCCGACAACTTGACCGATGCAAAATTATGGGCGATGGCTGGCGGCGCGGCCGCGTATTCCGTCATACGTTTCGTGGAGTCCTACGGACTGTGGCGCGAACGCACATGGGCAGAGTGGTTCGCCCTGATCTCCGGCACTCTGTACGTTCCCTTCGAAGTCTATGAGTTGATCCGCCGCCCCAGCTGGATTCACCTCGCCGTGCTGCTCATCAATCTCGCCATCGTTTTCTACATGCTGTATCTAAGATTGACAGCGCATTCCGAACGTCTCAGGCAGGGGCACCTGGACAGTTAGCGCCGCGATTTTCTGTGCGCTCTTCGCGGTGCTTTTGCAAACTTTGCGATAAAAGGCCGATCGCCACATGCCGAGCCGGCCGCGATTGAGCGGCAATAGTAAACTGGAAGGAATCCCATAACCGGCCCCGTAGCTCAGATGGATAGAGCAGCGGTTTCCTAAACCGAAGGTCGCGTGTTCGACTCACGCCGGGGCCACCAATTTTCAGCTCTGCCGGTCTCGCATTCCTATAACGCCTGGTTGCGGATACACTGGTCCGGCGCGAAAACCTCTTCACGGAGCGAACCATGATCTGGCGGGCAGTCACTTCATTTCTGCTTCTCAATATATTCCTCGGAGTCAGCCAGTCGCAGACCACGCCATCATCGGGCGAGACCATGAAAAATCGAAACCTTCTCCTGGTAGTGAATCAGGGCGACCAGAGCATGAGCATGGTTGATCCCGACGCCGGCGTACAGATCGCCAAACTGAAAACCAACGAAGTGCGGGCTCACGAAGTGACAGTTTCGCCGGACGGGCGTTTGGCCTACCTGCCGATTTACGGAAACTCGGGCGTGGGCAAGCCGGGCACCGACGGGAATTCGGTGGAGATTGTCGATCTCGACAAGCAGGCCATCGTGGGCAAAATCGATGTCGGCGCCGTGCGTCCGCACTGGGTGCGGTTTGGGCCGGACGGTATGCTCTATATTTCCGCCGAGCTCGACAAAGCGGTGGACGTCATCGATCCCGGCCGACAGAAAAAAGTGGGCTCGATTCCGACCGGCCAACCCGAATCTCACATGGTGGTGATGTCGCGCGATGGGCATCGCGCTTACACGGCGAACGTCGGAGCCGGAAGCGTGTCCGTTCTCGATCTCGCGGCCCGAAAGACAATCAAGGTCATTCCCGTGGCTCAGGTAGTACAACGCATCTCGATGTCGCAGGACGGCAAGTGGGTGTTCACCGCAGACCAGAAAAGTCCCCGGCTGGCGATGATCGATACCGCAACCGACGAAATCTCGAACTGGATCACGCTGCCCGCTGTGGGTTATGGGACGGCCGCGACGCTAGATGGCAAATGGCTGCTGGTGACCCTGCAAAGCGTTAACCAGGTCGCCGTCGTGGACCTGTCCCAGATGAAAGTTGTGAAAACCATTCCGGTGGGCGCCGATCCCGTGCAAATTCTGGTGCGCCCCGACGTAGCCTATGTCTCCTGCACTGGAGATGGAAAAGTTGCCGTGCTCAATTTGGGAAGCTGGAAGGTAGAAAAGATGATTGCGACCGGGCCGGGCGCCGACGGCCTGGCCTGGGTTACAAGAAAAGACTGAGAGAAAGACTGACAGAAAACGCTGAGAGAAAACGTTACTGCAGAGGCTGCCCTAAACGGCTCCGTCGAACCCCCGCTCGATGTGATGTTTTTCTTCCCGCCTTCGCTGCGGCTCGGTTATATTCTCTCCCGCTATGAACTTCACTCTTCTGGACTGGTCCGCGATCGTTCTTTACCTGGGGATCACCCTGGCGCTGGGTCTCTATTTCCGATCGCGTTCGGGTAAGAGTGTGGACGACTACTTCGTCTCCGGACGCAATGTGTCCTGGTGGCTGGCGGGCACTTCGATGGTGGCCACCACGTTTGCCGCGGATACCCCTCTGGTCGTCACCGGCCTGGTTTACACCCAGGGTGTAGCCGGGAACTGGTTGTGGTGGTCGTTTCTGCTGTCTGGAATGATGACGGTGTTCCTGTTTGCCCGGCTGTGGCGCCGCTCCGGACTTCTCACCGACGTGCAGTTCGCCGAGATGCGCTACGCAGGAAAGCCCGCCGCATTTCTGCGCGGCTTCCGCGCCATCTATCTCGGACTTCTGATGAACTGCCTGATCCTGGGCTGGGTCACCAAGGCCATGACCAGTATCGTGGCGGTCACGCTGGGAGTCAGCGATCGCAATGCGCTGGCTATTTGCGTTCTGTTCCTCATCCCGTTCACCGGGCTTTATGTCGCACTGGGCGGGTTGTGGGGCGTCTTGTGGACCGACCTGTTTCAGTTCGCACTCAAAATGGCGATCGTGATTGGCGTCGCCTGGTACGCCGTCGCAGCTGCCGGCGGAATGCATTCGCTTCTCACCCGCCTGGCGGAAATGCGTAGCGCGGCCGGGCCGGGCGCGGGTGATGCCACTGCATTCTATCCCGACTTCTCGCGCCCCTTTTCGCAGGAAGGATTGTGGCTGCTGCCGGCCATGACTTTCGTTGTGAACATCGGATTGCAATGGTGGGCTTTCTGGTATCCCGGCGCGGAGCCAGGCGGCGGAGGCTATATCGCGCAGCGGATCTTCAGCGCGAAAGACGAAAAGAACGGCCTGCTGGCCGTGCTCTGGTTCAACGTCGCACACTATGCTTTGCGGCCCTGGCCCTGGATTCTGACGGCGCTTGCGGCCGTCGTTCTGTACCCGCATCTGGAACGTCCGGAGACCGGATACATGCTGGTGGTAAGCCAGCACGTTCCGCCGGCGCTGCGCGGCATCGTGATTGCCGGATTCATGGCGGCATTCATGTCCACCATCGCCACGCAGTTGAATTGGGGTGCGTCTTATCTGGTGTCGGATTTTTATCGCCGCTTCATCAAGCGCGATGCCGACGATAAGCACTACGTGTTGATCTCGCGCCTGGCCACTGTTTTACTGGTCATCGCTTCGGCTGGAGTTTCGGTTCTGCTCTCTGACATCCGGTCCGGGTGGCAGGTGGTGTTGGAAGTAGGGGCGGGCACCGGAGGGGTTTATCTGCTGCGCTGGTACTGGTGGCGTATCAATGCCTGGAGCGAGATTTCAGCTATGGCGACCGCGCTGCTCGCAACCATCGGGCTGCGCTGGAGCGCACCCTTTTCTGGGAGCAATCCGGTGGTGTTCGCCAAGACTGCGTTGACCACTACGGCGATCACCACCCTGGTGTGGCTGGTAGTGACTTACCTGACCAGGCCGGAGCCGGAAGATGTGCTGCTCAAGTTTTATCGCAGCGTCAGGCCGCAAATTACCGGCTGGAAGCCGCTTGCGCGCCTCGCTCCCGAAGTGCCGCCCTCCCGCGATCTGGGACAAAACCTGCTTTCCTGGGTGCTGGGCTGCGTGATGGTTTACCTGGCGCTGTTTGGTTTGGGACACGTTCTGATTGGGCCATTCTTGGAAGGTGTGGGGCTGCTGGCGGTGTCTGCGGTTTGTGCGGGGGCGCTTTACTCGAATATCTCTCGCAGTTGGGGTGCGGAGACCTCGTCCTGATCCTGTCATCCTGAGCGGAGAGAAGGACCCCTGGGCGCGTATCGACCGCTACAGAGCAGCGACGACTGTTGGTATGGCCGCACCGGTCAGCGAATCCAAGAAAAGTAGAGATCCTTCGACTGCGACTTTGCTTCGCGAAGCGAAGCAAAATCTCCGCTCAGCATGACAACACGAACGTTCATTCCACCGTCACTGTGTAGTTCACGCCTTCCCAGCGCTGCTCCTGCGGCCAGTAAAAGGTGAATACAATCTCGCGGCCGGTTGCCAGTTGGTCAGTGGGTAGATCGGAGACGAAAACGCCCAGCGGGTCTCGCGTACTCGTGTCCTGGGTGGTCTGCCAGGCGTCGAAGCTCCAGTGCACCGACGCCGGCGAGGGCAGCAGCATGCGCAGCTTCTTTCCCTTTGGCAAGGTCCGGCACTTGTTGTTGAATCGCCACTCGAAGTGCGTGGCTTTCTGCTGCTCCACCTGGTAGCGCTGCACAGTCTGTGGCGGCAGGTCAAAAATTTTGCCGTCGCGCAAGGATCTTCTTAACTTCACGTATTCGGAGTGTGCCCAGACCAGCGGACAAGCCGAACCTGAAGGCTTTCCTCTAAACAACTCAAGCGCCGGAATATCTGCCGCATCCCAGACCTGCTCGGGAATCAGCCGGCCACCTTCGGTCGAGAGTTCCATCACTCTCAGCAGATCTTCGGCCACCTGCGGGCGTCCTGCCGCCAGTTCGTAGAGCGCCCGCTCACCCGCCAGCAAGGGCCACGGCCGCCCGATTCCCGTGCCGTCGAAGGGAGAGCCATCTTCGTGCTCGCCGTAGCCGTCGCCGTTGTAGCGATACCAGCAAGGGCCCTGCGGCAGGTTCACTTTCAGCAGCGCATCGATGACTTTGATTGTGTTCAGGATCCGGGGGTCGTCCGGCGCCCGCAAACCAAACCGCACCAGGGCGAGAGAGTCGGGACTGATCAGCTGAACGGCCCGCGATTCGTTCTGCCCCGGCGGACGGTTCTTGATGGGGACAAATCCTTCCAGCGGCGACGCCGCGCAATCCGAGTCCGGCGGCGCAATCCGCACATAGTAACCTTCGACTCCGATTTGCCGCGCCAGATCGCTATTGGCGGCGTAAGTCCAACGCTCGATGTTGTCGTTCCAGCAATCCGCGGTCTCGCGCAGATGGGTGGCAATGTCCTTTTCTCCCACCGCATCGGCCAGATCGGCGGCGGCGAGCAGCCCGGATATTTCGACCGCCAGCGTGAAAGGGGAATAGCCGCCGTCTTCTTCCCAGCGATCCTGCTGTGTAACCGGACCATTGCGAATGATGTACCCGGCGGCCCGGCTGACCAGTTCCCACCAGCGCTCCAGCGCGCCCAGTACAAAAGGAGAGTGGCGGCGCAGCATGTCCACCAGCAGAATGGGGAAGGCGGCTTCATCCATCTGCATGCCGTTCCAGTAAGGGCGCCCGTCCAGCCACATGTTCTGGGGCCAGTTTCCACTTGGTTCCTGGGTGACCTCCAGGTAGCGAAGCACGCGCAAGGCATCCGGTTCGGCGCCCGCCGCCAGAAGTCCAAATGCGGTTTCGACCAGATCCCGAGGCCAGACCAGGTGGTATCCACCCAGGTCTTCATCGCCTTTGTTGAATCCCCACGGAATCGAAAGACTGGCGATTACGCCGCCCAGAAAATCTTTGGACTCATGTGACCGCATCACGGCCGCGCTGGAGCGATACAGATCAACTTCGCGGCGCGGCTCGTCCAGTTTCAAAAGGCCATCTTGCCAGTGCCTCCAATGCCACACGTAATGCTTGCAAAGTTCGTCGCAGGAGTCCATCAAACTGGAGCGCACTTCTTGTCCAGCTTCGGACCAGATGCCGCCGAATCCGAGCGCTAGGACAAACTCGCCCTTACATGCGGCCAGATCAATCTCGCCGGTGAGCGCTACATTTCCGTTTTCCGCATGGGTGTAGTCCCAGGTCATCTGGTAATGCTGGGAAATGTCCTGCCACCCGTCGGAGAATCCGACAAAGCCGACCGACATTTTTCGCCAGGGAACCGAGCAGGCAAATGCCAGCGCCGTCGATTCGCGTCTGGCAAACAGCGTAGGTGTACCTTTATATTCCCCCACCCAGCCCGTATTTTCCTGCCCGCAGTTTGCCAGGTGGGGCGACAGCAAGGCATAGAGGCGATAGTCCTCCAGCTTGCCCTGCAGGGGCAGGAAGCGAACCTTCTGCAACACGACGTTCCGGTAGGGATCGGAAAAAACCTCTTTCTCGATCTGGTAACGTCCCTGCAATTCTGTGTTGGTCAGCTTGTAAACCGGGACGCCATCTTCGATCGCATGGTTTGCAAACTTGCAGTGACGTTTTTCCTCGGAAAAATAACTGGAGCCGTCGGTGACCATCAGTCCCAGATCGCGGGTGCAGGCCTGATCCACTCGCGGATAGTAGACTTCGTTGAGGATGCCGTGGCTGAGCGTGAACCATACCCGGCTGTGTAAATTGAGCGCCGTACCGATACCGCTCTTGGCGCTTGAAGTCCAGCGTGGCGAAATCCCGGGCCAGCCGGGAGCAAACCGTTCCACTTCCTTATCACTCACCCTGTTTCCTCATAAATTGTGGACTGCGGGGTGCGGCGAGGCGCATCCTATTGGGAAGGATTCTACCAAGTCTCGGGACTTGACATTCCGCTCCATCGCATACTTTCGGAGGTCCCATGTTTCCTGGCAATCGACTGTGCGCAACGCTCCTGTTCGTCCCTGCCTTGCTCTGGGCTGCCGAATCGGGAACCCGCCAGGAAATCGACGTTCAAAAATCGGCCATGACAGTGCGGGTTTTCAAGGCCGGACTCTTCTCGGCCTTTGGCCACGATCACGAAATTAGCGCCCCCATCCGCCAGGGAGGGTTCAGCGAGAGCAGTTCGTCGGCCGATCTGATCGTGGATGCCGGCGAGATGCGCGTTTTGGACAAGGACGTATCCGCGAAGGACCGGGCAGAGATACAGGAAACGATGCTGGGCCCGAAGGTGCTGGATAGCGTCCGGTTTCCCGAAATACGATTTCGCTCCACCGCAGTGGAGCACACCGGTACCGGGCGGCTGGCGGTGCATGGCGATCTCACTCTTCACGGGCAGACCCGGCCGGTAAAGCTGGACGTCCAGGCCGGGAATGGCCACTACAAAGGCGCGACTCAGCTGAAGCAGAGCGACTTCGGAATCCAGCCGGTGACCGCGGGTGGTGGCGCGATCAAGGTGAAGGACGAGTTGACGGTGGAGTTCGATATCGTCGCGAAACCTTGACACCGTCCGCGCAAGGGCCCGCAAAGTTTCGGTGATCGCGTGGCCCTGCTTCCTCTTCGGGGAATCCTTTTCCTGCACTGTGAATTTTGCCAGTACCCATGAGCCCTCCGTATTTGGCAACATTCAGCTGTCCCGCGGGGCCGACCAGGCGCCGGCCGGGGCGCGTCCGACGAAGCCCGTTGAAATTCCAGGCCGCATGAACATATTGTCGATCGACGTGGGCGGCACCAATCTGAAGATTCTTGCCACCGGGCAGGAACGCCGCAAGGTTCCTTCCGGCCGCACGATGACCGCCCGGCGGATGGTTTCCGCAGTCAAGAAACTCGCCAAAGGCTTTGATTACGACGTTATATCCATGGGATATCCGGGAGTGGTGCTCGAAGGCCGTCCGGCCGTCGAGCCTCGCAATTTGGGTGCAGGATGGGTGGGTTTTGATTTCGAACGGGCATTCGGGTGCCCGGTAAAGATCATCAACGACGCAGCCATGCAGGCCCTGGGTTCCTACCGGATGGGCAAGATGCTTTTTCTCGGTCTGGGTACCGGCCTGGGTTCGTGCGCCGTCGTGAACGGCAAAGTGGGACCGCTCGAACTCGCACATCTTCCGTATAAAGACGGGACTTACGAGGACTATGTCGGGCGCCGGCGTCTGCAACAGCGCGGCAGGAAGAAATGGAGTAAGGATGTTTCAGAGGCGTTGTCTCACCTTATCAGGGCTTTGCAGCCCGATGAGGTCGTGATCGGCGGAGGGAACGCCAAGAAACTGACTGGACTGCCGAAGGGTTGCCGTCTGGGGGATAACGCGGATGCATTTCTGGGCGGCTTTCGCTTGTGGGAAGCCGAGTTGGGCCAGGTACGAAAAATTGCACAGAAGTCTCAGCGAAAGCCTTCGCGGCAGAAACTTGCCTGAGGTCCTCTTTGACGGCGCCACACACCCCGCCGGGAGTGCCGGCAGGGAACTCTCATCGGCGGCCTTTCCCCGGATAACCTTACTTTCATAATGTGCGTCCAACCACGTAGGGAAATCTGCGGTATTTCTGTTTCCAGCCGGGCGTATAATCCAGGCAGAGTCCGGTTTCTGGGGCGGAACGGATCAGGGAGTCCATCATGAAGTTACGGCTCTTAGCTCTATCGGCTGTGTGTTTAACGCTCAGTTATGCGGTGCCTCAGGGTTGGGCACAGAATCAAGGCAGCGCGCCTTCGGCTACGCCGAGCGCTACCGACACCGCCACGAAGACCAACGCGCCGGCCCCGGTGGACGCTGCCGATCCCGACAAGGTTAAACATGAAGGGGGCCGCGGCGACGTGGATGCCGTGGGCAACCGAAATGTGGGATGCAAAACCGGACTGGGAAACTGGTACGGGGTCGAAAAACAGATTGCCATGGGCAAACAGTATGCCCAGCAGGTGGAATCGAGCGTCAAACTGGTCCAGGATCCGGTGGTTACGGAATACGTCAACCGCGTGGGTCAGAATCTGGTGCGGAATTCCGACGCCCAGGTGCCATTCACAATCAAGGTAATCGATTCGGATGACATCAACGCCTTCGCTTTGCCTGGCGGCTTCTTCTATGTGAACTCCGGCTTGATTCTCGCGGCCGACGAAGAGGCAGAGCTGGCCGGGGTGATGGCGCATGAAATCGCCCACGTGGCGGCCTGCCACGCGGCCCGCGAAAATACCCGCGGCAACCTCATGAACATGGCGTCAATCCCGCTCATCTTTGTCGGCGGTGCCATAGGCTATGCCGGGTATGAGGCGATGGGCCTGGCCCTGCCCATGACCTTCCTGCACTTCTCGCGAGGCTTCGAGGCTGAAGCGGACTATCTGGGACTGCAGTATATGTACAAGTCCGGATACGATCCGCAAGCTTTCATCAGTTTCTTCGAGAAGGTACAGGCACAGGAAAAGAAGAAGCCAGGGACGCTGGCCAAAGCGTTCTCCACCCATCCCCAGACCCCGGACCGGATCGCAAAGTCGCAGGAAGAGATTGCCAGCATCCTGCCGGCCCGAGCCCAGTATATGGTTTCAACCTCAGAGTTCGACGACGTGAAGTCCCGGTTGGCGACAATCGAGAACCGGCACAAGATACTGGATAAGAAGGAAGACAAGAACAAGCCGACCTTGCGCCGAACCTCCACCACCGACAAGAACGGCACCGACGATAAGGGAACTACCGACGACGATCGCCCGACGCTGAAGCGTCGCGAGGATAACAGCAACTAACCGACGATAATGTAGGCGCGAGCGTCCTGCTCGCGCCGAGGGCTGTTCGAGACCTTCCAGCCAGACGCCCTCACCCCCAATAAAAAAGCCGCGATGAGCTCGCGGCTTCAATCACGACTGAACTCAGATTCAGGCAGTAGCTTTGGTCGCCAGAGAAGCCGTATAGCTTCGCTGCGCCGCCGACGAAGTAATAACCCTCATCTCCTGCCAGTCATAAGGATATTCCTTGCCGCAATCCAGACAGGCGACGTAGGTCCCAGTTAATTTGGCAGCGGGATTACGGCGCGAAACGGGCCGGACCGAGATCGGAAAACTATAATGAGAATGTTTGCAACCGAAGAAAGAATCAAATAATTCCGCGATCATGCACCCTCCCAACGGCTACCGCTTCAGCCGCCCAACTAGTGACACGTTATTCGATTCGGTCCGCGGAAAAAAGATTCTAGTGGTACATGGAAGACGCACTCGCAAGAGCCATGTTGGGACAGCCGCCCTCGACGTCGGGTCAAGCCAAGCTCGACAACGCCAGTAGGGGAGGGAAGCGCTCTGTTTGGCGGTCCACCACGAGGTCTTTTTCGATGGAGAGGTTACTGCAGAAGGGTCAGGCTTCCCGCGGACCGGTTTTCTTGTGCGCTTCGCACTTGGCCACGATGGCCGAGCGGAGCCGATTGCGCAGATCGTCAGGAAGCTCGTAAAGCTGGGAGTCGCGATAGATCTCGATCGTCTTCTTGGTTGTGTCGCAGACCACATAGCAGTTGTGGCACCAGGCCAAATGATCTTCCAGTTCAGCTTTGGTGCGGTCGTCAAGGACGCCGTCCAGATAATTCGTCAGCTCCTGCAGGAATTCAGCGCACTTCACTGGTTGCCATCTCCGCTCTCGCGTTTCTGAAAGTAACGGCTGAGCCGCTCCCGCAACTGCAATCGGGCCCTTAATAGCCGCGATTTGACCGCCGGGATGCTGAGCTCCAAAGCGTCAGCTGTCTCTTCGGTCGAAAGACCTTCGACGTCCCGTAACACAAAGACCGTGCGAAAACTGGGCGGAAGTCCCTGGATCGTCTTGCTCAGGATTTCCTTCAGTTCCGCCTGGTTGTACTGCTGCTCCGGATTCGGACTCCAGTCCGCCACTTCGCGCGGAACCGAATCTTCTTCGGTCTTTACATCCTCGTCGAGCGATACCATGCGTTCTGGCCGCCGGCGCCGTAACTTCATCAGCGCTTCGTTGACCGCGATACGCACCAGCCAGGTATAAAACTTCGACTGGCCCTGGAACTGCTTCAGATTGGTGTAAGCCTTGAGGAAGGCATCCTGCACCACATCTTCCGCGTCTTCGCGGTTTTGCGTGATGTGCTGCGCGATGCGAAAAACGTTCCGGTCGTATCGCCGGACGAGTTCCTCAAACGAACTTACATCGCCGCCCTTGGCGGCCTGAACCAGCGCCAGCTCATCGCTGACCGGCTCACTTACCTTTGGTTGGATGGCTGTCATCTGGCTTCCGATGCAACAATTTTCACGCCCTGCATGCGGCGGCGGAAATGTTATTTTACTTGGTAACCCGGATTGCTGCTTATTTGTTTTGACGTATCTATGGCCAGCCCGTTTGCGATAAATTCCAAGGTGCGGCGATTCCGCATTAGAACACGTCCTTAGGTGACCGGAAAACCCCGGTCGAATGAACCTATAATCTAAGGTCTAACCATCATGAAGGGCAAAAAAGCCGGATCCAGCGGCCGAACGGCTGAGCCAAACATGGCAGAAACGACCGGAGTCGAACAAATCGTCGAGAGAGTGGTTTCGCAGGTAGTGGACAGCCTCGTCCCCCAGTTGAGAAGCGAGTTGGCGCGGCGCGTCCTGGAGCAGCTTCCGCAGGCGGCGGCCGCAGGCGCGTCCAGCGGCTCTCCCGACGGCAGCTCAGCCAATTTGTTGAAAGCCATCTCCGCCATCCACTCCGGTACAACGCAACGCGAGATCTTGCGGGCCCTGCTCGACAACACAGTGCGTTACTGCGGGCGCGGTGCGCTGTTCGTGATCAAGGCCGGCGCGGCCACGGGCTGGCAGGGGCGCGGCTTTTCGCGCGACGGCGATGACACGATCAAGGATTTTCCATTCAACGTGACGGTGGGACTGGCCGAGCAGTCCTTGCGCTCGCGTATGCCGTTTCACGGGGCCGCGAGCGATATCGATGCGGAGTTTGTTTCGCAGTTCGGCCGTCCGGCCGACGATCAGGTATTGGTCCTCCCGCTGTTGCTGAAAGAAAAAGTTGCCGCCCTGGTGTATGCCGATGCCGGAACCGAAGGCAGCGGAAGGCTGGACGCCGCCGCGATCGAATTGCTTGTCCTGGCCACCAGCGCGTGGCTCGAAGTGGCCTCCCTGCGGAAACAGGCGCAAAAAGAGGAATCAGCGGAAGCCGCCGGCGAGAAGGTGGAAAGCGCGCCGCCCGCGCAAACCGCGCCGGCCCATCCTGATCCCTTCGCAGCACACGCGCCCAGGCACATTGCACCCGAGCCTGAGCCCAATCCTGAGCCTGTCCATGAGCCGGCTCCTGCCTCGCCCGTCGAGATCGAGCAGCCTGTCGCCGTGGCGCAAGCGGAGCCCGTCGTGACCGCGACAGCCGCTGCCGCAGCGCCTGCCCCCGCGACCGACCCCTATGCCAACCTCTCGCCGGCGGACGCCGATGTTCATCGCAAGGCGCACCGTTTCGCCCGCCTGCTGGTGGATGAGATCAAGCTCTACAACCAGGTGAAAGTTACGGAAGGACGCAAGAGCAAGGATTTGTACGACCGGCTCAAGGAAGATATCGAAAAGAGCCGGGCAACCTATCAGAAGCGCTACGGCAGCACCGCCGCCGGCGGAGCCGATTATTTTAGCCAGGAACTGGTTCGCAGCCTGGCTGAAGACGACACATCCATCATGGGCGCCAATTTTCGGCGAAATTAATCAGAGTGGTCCTTCATTCCTGGCAATCGGTTCTGGTTAGATTTTCTTTGATCGTGGCCGTGTTGTGCGCCGATCTTGCTCCCGTCGTTCTGCCGGCGGCGGCACAATCTTCGACGTCCGATTCTTCCACGCCCAAATCTTCGACCTCCAAGTCATCGACGCCGAAGGCGTCGACACAACGCCCCACAGCTTCAAAAAGGAAAAAGGTTTCCGTTCGACGGCGTAGCCATCCCACACCGCGCTCGCGCAGGATGCACGCCGCCTTCATCGCCTCCGCCAGCTTGAAGCCCATGGCGCAGCAACTGTTGCAGGATCGAACGCCCGCTGCCTATGCGGGAGTGGAAGTCTTTGCCCGGCGGCATGCCGGGGAAGATGCAGGCGCTCTGGCCGGGCTGGTGCTCGGGTACGCCCATATCCTGGACAAGGATTACGCCAAAGCTGTCGATCCCCTGGCCCACGCCAAACCGCTCGCGGGAGATTTTGGCGACTACGTTACCTTCTATCTGGGCACCGCCTATCTGCAAAGCGGAAGGGCGGCGGACGCAATCAGCACCCTGGGCGACTTCGACAAACAATATCCGGAGTCTCTGTTATTGCGTGACGCGCACGTTCTGTACGGAACGGCGCTGCTGGCCGGAAACCGCCCGAAGGACGCAATTCCTGTCCTCGAAAATGACCGCCGGCCGCCGCGCGCGGATCTGGAACTGGCCCTGGGACGAGCTTACGCGGCCGCGGGCCAGCCGGCGAAGGCCGCCGAAATCCTGCGCAATCTTTACATCACCATGCCGCTCACCGGGGAGGCGGCAGACGCCGACACCGAATTGAAAACGTTGGCCTCCACTAACACATTACCTCCAGTGGGACCGAACGGCCGCCGGACGCGCGCCGATCTTCTGGTCAGGGGGCGGCGATTCAACGACGCCGCGGATGAGTATCGCAACCTGCTCACCGTAGCCAGCCCCGGCGACCGTACCGATATCCAGATGGCGCTGGCGTCCGCGCTGCACCGCTCCGGGCAGGACAAAGAGGCCAAAAAGATCCTGGATGCGTTGGACAGCTCGGCCACCGAGATCAAAGCGCAGCGGCTCTACCTGCTGGGCGAAATCGCTCGAAGCGGCAGCGATGAAGCCGGGTTCTTGCGGAACCTGGCAGACTTGCGGCAAGCCGCGCCCAACAGCACATGGTTGCAGCAAGCATTGCTCTCAGCGGGCAACTACTACCTGCTCAAACCCGACTACGACAAAGCGATCGATGCCTATCGGGAATTGCAGCAGCGCTTTCCCGGCGCGGCACGTTCCTCGTATGCGCACTGGAAGGTGGCGTGGCTGAGCCTGCGGCAGGGCAGAACCGCCGAAGCCAAGTCCGGGTTTGAACAGCAGATTGGCTTGTATCCCGCATCGGCGGAAGTTCCGGCGGCGCTCTACTGGCGGGGACGCCTGGCCGAAGAAGACAAGGATCCCGCCACGGCCCGCGCCTATTACCAGAGAGTCTCGGAGCGCTTCCGCAACTTCTACTATGGCGAATTGGCGCGACGCCGTTTGCACGAAATCAAATCGGACGTAGAGATTCCGCATCTGGCTCTGCTTGATCGCGTTCCGGCCATGAGCTCCGGCGCCAGCGTTACCGCCAGCGACCCTCCCACCGACAACCTGCGTTATCAGAAAGCGCAAGTGCTGCAGAACGGCGCGCTGTTGGACTTCGCGGTGCGCGAACTGCAGGCCGCCGGAAGTGAAGATCAAGGAAACTGGGTGGCCACTGAAACCGCGAAGCTCTACGAAGATGCAGGCCGCTATGACGGAGCCATTCAGGTCTTCAAGCGCGCTGTGCCCAACTACTTCGCGGTAGACCTGCCGACGCTTCCACGCCCTTACTGGGAAGCCCTGTTTCCCAAACCATACTGGTCTGATCTGAAGAAATTTTCTTCGCAGAATGGACTGGATCCGTATCTGGTGGCATCCCTGATCCGGCAGGAGTCGGAGTTTAATCCCGGCGCCGTGTCTCGCGCGAATGCCCTGGGACTCATGCAACTGTTGCCCAAGGTGGGCAGCTCGGTGGCCAGGGAAGAGAAGCTCAGCCATTTCGCTCCTCCACAATTATTTACCCCTGAGGTAAATCTGCAACTGGGCACCCGCTATTTCCGCGAGATGGTGGACAAGTTTGGCGCGTTCGAATATGCGTTGGCCGCCTACAACGCTGGAAGCAATCGGGTGGATGACTGGCTGGGCCAGGGAAAATATCGCGACCCGCAGGAGTTTGTGGAATCAATCCCATTCACCGAGACCCGGGAATACGTGCAGGCCATCCTGCGAAACGCCAATGTTTACCGGCAGTTATACGGCGCCCCGTAAAGCCCTGTCATCCTGAGCGAAAGCCAACCCGTAGTCGAAGGACCCCTACCTTCTTCTCAAATCGCTCAAGTTTGCGTCAACGGGAATGGTCCCTGGCGCAACATTCAATGAGTCGCAGCGGCTTTTTCGACTCCTCGCCTTCAGCATGACTGGCGGATCGAGTTTTAGCCCGCTGCTTCTGTTACTTCTTTTTACAAACTTTTCTCATTCTCCCGAACTGCCTGAGGGGTAAGATGGCCTTCCGAACATCGTCCGAACTTCGGTAGGCTTTCAAGTCCAGTCCAGCTTCAGAAAGGAGTTTTCGCATGACCACATCTGTCAAGCCAGTTCCCGAGGGCTTTCACACCGCAACCCCCTCGATGGTCGTTAGCGATGCCGGCAAGGCCATCGACTTTTACAAAAAAGTATTCGGCGCTGAAGAGCGTATGCGGATGCCGGGCCCCGGCGGAAAAATTACCCATGCCGAAATCAAAATAGGCGATTCAATCATTTTCCTGTCGGATGAAATCCCCAACATGGGCGGCAAGTCGCCGCAATCGGTGGGTGCCTACACCGGCGGCGTGTATCTCTATGTCCCCAATGTTGACGAAATTCACCAGCGTGCAGTTGATGCCGGAGCCAAGAGTGCAGGCCCCGTTTCGGAAATGTTCTGGGGAGATCGCATCGGTCACTTCGTCGATCCTTTCGGCCATGCCTGGACGGTAAGTACCCACGTCAAAGATTTGACCGAGCAGGAAATGGAAAAGGGAGCACAGGCTTTCTACGCCCGGATGGAAGAGAAGAAGTCAGCCTAGCTTTCCAAGAGCTTTCAACCGCAAAGGCCGCAAAGATTTTCTTCGCGGCCTATGCGGATTTTCTTTGCGAACTTTGCGGTTTAAGCCTTTAAGGCAGCTAAACTTTCAAGCCGACTTCTCCGGCTCCGGCGATTTCGCGAAGAGAATTTCCAGCACGAGCAGACCCGCCCCGACCACAATCGCGCTATCCGCAACGTTGAAATCCGGCCACTGATACTGACCGATATAGAAGGACAGGAAATCCACAACTCGTCCGCTCAGCAGTCGATCCCACAGATTGCCCACCGCGCCTCCAAGGATCAACGCCAGCCCGATTCCCGTGCTCCGCATGGAATGGCTGTTGCGCCACAGCAGTACGGAGACGATGGCCAGCGCCACAATCGAGAAAAGGACCAACGCGGCGATCTTCCATTGGGAAGGCGAATCGGCGAAGAGGCCGAAGGCGGCCCCTCGATTCTCCACGTGCGTTATGCGGAAGAACCCCGGAATAATCTGAATGCTGTCGTGGAGCGAAATATTCTTCGCGACCGCCCACTTGGCGGCTCGATCGAGAACCACCACCAGCACGGCAATCATGAAATGGAAGGCGCGCGTGCGGTGAGAGGTCATCGGATTATCAAGCCTTACCGCAAAGATCGCCAAAGGATTCCGCAAGGACGCAAAGCAAGTCTACGTCTTACCCGCCGATTTCTTTCAGTACCGCGCTGCAGCGCTCGCACACCGTGGGATAGACAGCGTCCTCGCCGACCCGCACGGAATAATTCCAGCACCGCTCGCACTTCTTCCCCTCGGCCTTGCCCACCTGGACTCGGACTCCTCCAGTGCCGTTCTCCGACTTTCCCAGCTCCACTGTGACCGCCGAAACGATGAACAGATAACGCAGCCGGTCTTTATAGCGGGTCAGAACCGAGAACACAGGCTCCGCGGCCGTGATGGTAACCTGCGCCTCTAGATTTGCGCCCCCGATCAGCTTGCTTTGACGCGCCTCCTCGAGAGCCTTCAAAACTTCAGCGCGAACCGACAGTAAAGTGCTCCAGTCTTCACGTTGCTTGGGATCATCCGCCGGGGCGGAACCTCCCAATATGTCAGACGCGGTCGGGAAAGTTGTTAGATGCACACTGGCTGCTCGGTCGGGCAATTTAGGCAGATATTGCCAGACTTCCTCGCAGGTAAAACTCGTGATCGGCGCCAGCAGGCGGACCAGGGCTTCGCCGATGCGCCAGATCGCGGTCTGCGCCGCCCGACGGCCGCGCGAGTTCGGCAGCGAAGTGTACAAGCGATCTTTCAGCACGTCGAAATAGAACGCGCTCAACTCCACTACGCAGAAGTCATTGATGCGGTGGTAAATTTTGTGAAAAGCGAACTCGTCATACCAGCGGATCACATCTTCGGACATGCCGACGGTTTGCCGCAACATGTACTGATCGAGAATGTCCATCTCTTCGAATGGCACCGCGTTTTTTTGCGGATCGAAGTCGTAGAGATTGCTCAGCACGTAGCGAAACAGGCTGTTACGAATCTTGCGGTAGCTCTCGGCCACGCGCTGCATCAAGGCTTCGGAGCCCACCACGTCTTCGCGGAAATCCACCGATGCGACCCAGAACCGCACCACCTCTCCGCCCAGCCGGCTGGCGATATCGACCGGGTCCACATCGTTGCCGCGAGATTTGGACATGGCCTGTCCCTTCTCGTCGAGCGTCCAGCCTGGAGTTACGACTCCGCGATAGGGAGGGCTGCCATGCGTGCCCATGGCGCAGAGCAGGGAAGACTGAAACCATCCCCGGTACTGGTCGCCGCCTTCAAGATAAAGATCGGAGGGCCAGGGATAGCCCGGTTCATCGTCGATCAGAGCGAGATAACTGGTGCCGGACTCCAGCCAGACATCGAAAATATCGGTCTCCCGTTCAAAGCTGGCTGAGCCACACTTCGGGCACTTCGTGCCGGAAGGAAGCACAGCGTCCGCTTCCGGCGTGTACCACGCATCGGCGCCGGAGCGCGCGAAAAGCTCCGCCACCTTCGCATTCACTGCGGGATCGTTCAGGGGCTTGCCGCAGTCCTTGCAGAGGAAGACGGCGATGGGCACTCCCCACACCCGCTGCCGCGAGATACACCAGTCGGGACGCGTGGCGATCATGTTGTGCATGCGCTCTTTGCCCCAGGCCGGATCCCACTTCACTTTTTCGACGTCTTCCAGGGTGCGGCTGCGCAGCGTGCCGCCGCCCGGCATGGCGGCCTCCATCGAAATGAACCACTGTTCGGTTGCGCGAAAGATGATGGGGTTGTGGCAGCGCCAGCAATGCGGATACGAGTGCACGATCTTTTCCGTGTGCAGCAGCGCGCCGCGCTGCCTGAGCAGTTCGATGATGGGAGCGTTGGCCGCCCACACTTTCAATCCGTCGTACTCGGGCAGTCCGTTGCGCATGATGCCTTTTTCGTCCACGTTGCTGGTGGCGTCAAGGCCGTACTTCGTCCCCGTGGCGAAATCTTCCGCACCGTGCGATGGCGCGGTGTGGACCACACCCGTGCCCGTATCCATGGTGATGTAATCGGCCAGCACGCCCAGGATCTTGCGATCAAGAAACGGATGCTGAAAGTTCAACCGCTCCAGCTTGCTTCCGGCAAAGCGCGCCAGTTCGTGAGTGTCCTGAAGGTTGCACTTCGCGGCCACCTCGGCAGCAAGGCGGGCTGCGACGATATAAACCTCGCCTGCAGACTCGAGCGCAACGTACGGCTCATGCGGGTGGAAGGCCACGGCCATGGAAGCGGGAAGCGTCCAGGGAGTGGTGGTCCAGATAATGGTCGAGACTTTCTTGCCTGCCAGGGCTGGATCGATTTTTGCCGGGTCATCCAGCAGCGCGTACTTTACCCACACCGTGGGCGTCGTGTCGTCTTCGTATTCCACCTCGGCTTCGGCCAGCGCGGTCTCGTCGTGCATGCACCAGTAGACGGCGCGCAGGCCCTTGTATACGAAATTGTTTTCATAAAAGCTGAAAAAAGTTTTCAGCACCACGGATTCGTACTGCGGAGTCATGGTGGAGTACGGCCGGTCAAAACGACCGAACACGCCGATCCGCTTGAACTGCTCGCGCTGCAGGTCGAGGAACTTTTCGGCAAACTTGCGGCACTCGCGGCGCACGTCAAGCGGCTTCATCTGCAACTTTTTGCCGCCCAGTTTCTGGTCAACCTTGATCTCAATGGGCAGGCCGTGACAGTCCCATCCCGGCACGTATGGGGCGTCAAATCCCGCCATGGTCTTCGATTTCACCACGAAGTCCTTGAGGCATTTGTTGAGCGCAGTCCCCATGTGGATGGGTCCACTGGTGTAGGGCGGCCCATCGTGCAACACGTAGAGCTTGGCCCCTAGGCGCGCCTCGCGAATACGCTGGTAAATGCCCATTTCTTCCCACCGAGCCAGGGCTTTCGGCTCATTCTGAGGGAGGTTGGCCTTCATGGGAAAGTCGGTCTTCGGCAGATTGATGGTGGATTTAAGCTCCAGCGGCACTCGGTTGGTTTCTCCCCAAATGATTGATTTTTTTCATTATAGGGAGCGCGAGAACTAACGTCCATCGACCGGTGTATGACCCGCCAACGGCAGATCGATCAGGCCCCGTCCCGCCGGCCGGCGGACTCTCAAAAGCACTGTGAGAAACGCGCTTGAAACGTGTACAATTTTAACCAGTGGGCGCGTTCAAGACCTGGGCTCGAAGTAGTGGGTTCCCAGTACTGGTATCCAAGTGTTGGCATCCAAAGTAGAGAGCAGACGCAAGCTGTGCGGCACTGGCGGGCACAGCCTCTTCACTTTCTGCAGATGACAAGCAACTAACCGGCTGGGTTGCTCATCAAGTTTAAGACAGGTCGATCGCAGACCCAGTTCCACCACTTCGGCTTCGGGTCAATTATGCCAACACTCGACATCAAGCCTCCCAGCGGCACTGAGCCCGAGCTGAACCTGCTGCTCTCAAAAAGCACCCTGGAAGAGCCGCTGTGGAAATCACTGTTCCAAAACCTTGACGATTTTTTCTTCCCTAAAAAATTGCCGCCTCTGGTCCTGACTTCGAAGCCAGTTCCGGTCAAGGATATTTGGGGCTTTTACGATTACAAGAAAAACGGTGTCCTGGGCACCACCGCTCTGCACTTGCTGGTGATCGCGGCCATCATTGGCCTTACCCTTCTGGGCAGGCGGATCGTGCAGCCTATCGTGAAGCAACACGAGGCCATCACCCTGGTTTCGCCGGATGACATTCCACCCCTGGAACCCTCCAAGACGCTTTCTGGCGGCGGCGGTGGCGGCGGAGATCGCGATAAATTCCAGGCCCCCAAGGGCAAGCTGCCCAAGCAGTCGATGGAGCAGATCACGCCTCCCATGGTGGTGGTACGAAACGACAATCCGAAATTGACAGCCGAACCTACGGTGGTCGTTCCTCCGCAGGTCAAGATGGCGACAAACAACCTGCCAAACCTGGGTGACCCGATGTCGCACCTTCCCTCCGGGCCACCATCGAATGGAACCGGGTCAGGCGGCGGTATCGGTGCAGGCTCTGGCGGCGGCGTGGGTGTGGGCACGGGCCCCGGAGTGGGTGAAGGCCGCGGCGGTGGCGTAGGTGGTGGAGTATTCCGCGTGGGCGGAGGCGTAAGCGCGCCCCGGGTTGTCTATCAACCGGATCCTGAATATTCGGAAGAAGCCCGCAAGGCCAAGTACCAGGGCACGTGTGTACTGTGGCTGGTGGTCGGCCCGGACGGCAAGCCCCGCGACATTCGGGTTGCGCGCAGCCTCGGTCTTGGACTGGACGAAAAAGCCATCGAAGCTGTGAAGACCTGGAAGTTTGAGCCGGCCATGAAAGACGGCAAGCCGGTGGCGGTGCAGATCAACGTGGAAGTCAGCTTCCGGCTGTACTAGAAATTACTATTCCTCAGAGCGGCCGCAATCGCGGCCGTTTCTTTTTTGGCTCGCATCCTGAGGCGCCCTCAATACCCATTGTAACCCTGAGCGAGTGGTAATCGTCCGCTCGCGGACGATTACCGCGACCCTAAGGGCTCCTTTACTAGGCAATGACTCGCGGGGCGTGGATTTCCGCTCTGCCCGCAACGAACTCCAGATCCCCGGCACTGATTTAGCTATAGGGCCCCTTCGACTGCGCGGCTGCTTCGCGAAGCGAAGCCGCCACTCCACTCAGGGTGACATCTCGTTTGGGGGGCTTACTCTTTCAACTCCACGTGCTGCACGTCTTCCACGGGACTGCCCAGGAATTGCGCCCCCATGCGTCGAAACTTTTCCACCGAGTCAGTCACGAAGAATTTCAGGCGGGGCACTCCGCGGCGTTCGCCTTCAGATGAGATTTTTGGCAGGCCCTGACGCAGCAAGTGGCTGACTACTCGCGCAGTCGAATCGGCGGAATCGATGATAGTCACGTGATCCGGAACGATTCGCTGCAGCAGCGGTTTCAGGAGGGGATAGTGTGTACAACCCAGCACCAGCACATCGGCGGACGTGAAGTCCCCGGTAAACGCCTCATCCAAATAAATACGGGCTATCTCCCCGGCTACTGCATGCTGCGACCATCCTTCTTCGACCAAGGGGACGAACAGCGGACAGGCCTTTTCCGTGGCCTGAATGCCGTGCGCCTGCAGGGCCTTTGAGTAGGCGTGGCTGCTCACGGTAGCCTCGGTGCCGATCACCACCACCCGCCGCGCCCGGCTGGCCTCGGCCGCCTGCGCAGCACCGGGCTCGACCACCCCGACCACCGGCACGCTGGATGCCTGCGTAATCCGGTCAAGCGCCAGCGCCGTGGCGGTGTTGCAGGCAATCACCAGCATCTGTGCGCCGTGCTGTTCAAGAAACTGGGCCGCGCCAATGGCGTAGCGGGCAACGGTTTCGGCTGATTTCGAGCCGTAAGGCAGGCGCGCGGTGTCGCCGAAGTAGAGGTAGTCAGCTTCGGGAGCGAGTGCGATCAGCTCCTTGAGGACGGTCAGTCCGCCAAAGCCGGAATCGAATACGCCGATGCATGGTCGCCGCGTGCTCACGATGCGAATGAATATCATAATGGCGCAGCGGTGTTTTGCGCGCACAATCCGCAGTTACAATAGGCCCGAAAATCTCAGAGGAGATCCTCGATGACTCGCACCCTCTTAACCGTCGTGGCAATGACGGCTTTCCTGTCTTCCTGCACGTCTCGAACTCACTCTTCCATCACGCAGGATGAACTCGTCCAGAACACACAGCAGCTGTTCGACGCCGTCGCGGCCGGCGACCAGGCTCCATGGAAGAAATATTTCGCGGATGACAGCATTTATTTCGACGAGAAGGGCAGAGGCATGGACAAGGCCGCGCTGGTCAAGGATGTGGCGCCGCTTCCGCTCGGCTATTCCGGCAGCATCAAACTGGTGAATCCACGGAGCAACATTCAAGGTGATACCGCGATCCTCTCCTACGACCTGAATGAGACGGAGACAATCTTCGGCCAGAACATGACTGCGCGCTATCACGGTACCGACACATGGATGTATCGCAACGGAAGCTGGCAGATCGCGGCCGGCCAGATGCTTCGCTACTACGAAGACCCAGCCCCGGGAAAAGCGAACCCGGGTAAATACGCGGATTTCTCCGGAACCTACGAGCTCGCACCGGGACGGACCCAGACGGTTTCCGTCCGTGATGGCAAGTTATACGCACAGCGCGCGGAAAGACCGGAACAGGAACTCATCCCTGAAGCGTCCGACATATTTTTTATCAGGAGCGTGGAAGGCCGGCATCTGTTCCGGCGGGCTGACGGCGGCGAGGTGGAAGCCATGATCGACCGCAGGAATAATGAAGATGTGGTCTGGAAGAAGAAGTAATTGTTGCAGTTTCAAGGTTTCAAGTTTCAAGGTTTCAAAACCTCGAATCTTGAAACCTGATTTTACAGTGTCAAAGTTTCATGTTTCGAGGGTTTCAAACCTTGAGACTTTGAAACCTGATTTTGAAACTTTGAAACTCGAATTACTTGGAACGCACGGCCTGTTCCTGCGGTTGGGACGGCGATACCAGATCGCCCCCGCAGCACGGTCCGGGCGGGATGAGCGCCCCGTGAGGGCAAGTCCGGGGATGGCCGAGGAACGCGCAGATCTTGTCGGTCGCTTCAGTCGAGAGGATGTGTTCGAACTTGCACGCCTGCTGCTCGATCTCTGACTCGCTGTCCAGCGCCAGGCTGTCGGTAAAAAGGCGTTCGGCCAGGCGGTGGCGGCGAATGATATCGGCGGCGCGCTGCCGGCCTCGCGGCGTGAATTCCACGATCATGCTTCCGTCGCCGATCGAAACCGCGGCGGGCTTGAGCGCATCGTGGCATGGATTCACAAACGGCTTGTGGTGGTGGACCTCCGGCGGATGCGGCCGGGTGGTCAGCAGGCCAAGGGCAGCCATTTTATCGACCGCGATACTTACCGGAAGCACGCCGTGGACTTCCATGTGCTCAACCTCGGCAATCTCCCCGTGCTCTTCGACCGCCCACAGTTCCTCGAGCACCTCGTCGAACTGCTCTTCGTCCGCCATGGCAAAGACTTCCTGGTCGGCAATTTTGCCGTGGTGCAGTTCGATGCGGCGGTCGGCCAGGCGGGCGACGACCGGGTCGTGCGTGACCATCACGATAGTGCGTCCCTGGCGATGCAGCTCGCGCAGCAGGCGCAGGACAATCTCTTCATTGACGGCGTCTAGGTTGCCGGTGGGCTCGTCCGCCAGAACGATTTTAGGATCGTTGATCAGGGCCCGGGCGATGCAGACACGCTGCTGCTCGCCGCCCGAGAGCTGCGCCGGCAGGTGGCGGGCGCGATCTTTCAAGCCCACATGGGCCAGCGCCGCAAGCGCCTCCTGCTCATCAGTCATGCTGTGAAAGTACTGGGCCAGCATGATGTTCTCGAGAGCCGTGAGGTAGGGAATCAAATGAAACTGCTGAAAGATGAAACCAACTTTTTCGGAGCGGGCGCGGTTCAAATCGTGAACCGAAATCTCGGCCACGTTCTGCCCGTCGAGCCATATTTCGCCCGAAGTCGGGCGATCGAGGCATCCGATCAGATTGGCCAGGGTTGATTTTCCTGAGCCCGAGGGGCCCATCACGGCCAGCCACTCGCCGGACTCAACTTGCAGGGAGATGTCGTCCAGGGCGCGCACAACCCCACCGCCCTCGGCCTGAGCCGGATAGAGGCGGCTGACATGAATGAGCTTGATCACGTCACTCTCCCCTCAGAATGTTAGCAGGTTGAACCCGGCGGAGCAGAGATATCGGCAGGACCGCAGCCAAGAGAGACACGGCAACGCCACCGCCCAGTATGACCGGCAAAACGCTCAGGCGGGGGCTGACCGGAGCATGGAAATTTACCCGCCCGATCCAGGCCGCCGCCACCACCCCGATGACAAAGCCGAGAGTCGCGCCCACCAGGCCGAGGGCCGCAGCTTCCGCGGCAAAAAACCCCTGCAGCATCCTGCCGGAAGCTCCCAGGGCCTTCATGAGGGCAAAGTCGCGGCGGCGATCAGAGACCCATCCTGTCAAGGTGGAGAGCACGCACACTGCAGCCGTAAAAATGATCAGAACCGCCGCGGCCAGCAGAGTCGCCCGCATTTTGCCCAGCACACTTGCTTCCGCCTCGGTGACCTGCCGCAGGGGATGGACATCGGCCTGGGGAAGCGCTGCTTCGACCCGGCGAATAGCGGCATTCACCTCTTCCTGCGATCCCGCGGCTGATACCTCTACCGTCGAGTACGGCACGCCGGTCCACGCAGTGAAATCCGCCAGCGAAATATAGATGCGACTGTCTTCGGATGAGCCGGTCCTCAGCATGCCCACCGGATTGAGGCGAATCGTTCGGTCCTGGAAACTCAGGTCGAATGAGGCTCCCGGGGGCCCGACAACACTGGCCGCCCTCGCGCCCACCAGCGCATCGCGGGCGGCTTTCGGCCAACCCGTTACCGACCACCAGCTACCGTCCAGCTTCTGTGCTCCTTCGAGATCGGTTCCGGAAACGACGACCGAATGGCCATCGCTAGTGCGGGCCACCGCGTAGGCGAAGGGAACCGCGATTCCGCCGGCGCCTAAAACCGATTGGACGGTGGCAACCGTGTTGTCGGGGAGATTCTGTCCGTCCCGGGCGACCACAACCACGTTGGCGCCATATTTACGAAATTCCCGACGCAGCTTGACCTGTACGTCCACGTACAGGTTCAGCATGGCTGTGGCAACGGCGGCCGCCACCACCATCGCCAGTAGCGCCGAGACGGCGCGGCCGCGCCTCAGGACAGCAGCGCGCACCAGCATGCGAAGAAACATCGAAGTATGGGGCGCGGACGCGCGCCGCCCAGCCACACGTCCTGCTGCAGACGGGTTCACGCGTCACCTCGCAGGGCATACACGGGATCGAACCTGACGGCCCTGCGGATGGCGGCCGCGCTGCCGGCAAACGTGACAAGCAAGGCAATCCCCAGAATCACCGGCAGGAGGACAGGTTGTACCGTGATCTGCGAGGCAAAGATGGAGTGTCCGATCTGGCGAGCGAGAATCGCGCCGGCGGCGAATCCTGCCGTGCCGGCCACCAGGGCCAATAGCGCGGCCTCGGCAAAAAACAAGGCTGCAACCGCCAGGTTGCCCGCCCCCAGCGCTTTCATGAGTCCGACTTCGCTGCGCCGCTCAATGACCGCAGTGGCCATCGAAGCTGACACCGCCAGCGCCGAAGCCAGCAGCGCCGCCAGCGTGATCATCAACATGAGCCCCTCGATGCGGGAGAGCACGACGCCTTCATTTTGCGCCACCTGGCGAATCTGTTCGGCGTGAGAATGCGGAATCGCCTCCTGCAACTGAAACGCGATCGACTGCGCATAGGGAGAGCAGTACCAGCGGTCGTACATCTCAGCGGAGAGGCTCTTCGGGTCGCGGCGGGCGAAGGCGTCTTCCGGCTTGGTCACCGCGCTCACATAAATGCGGCGCACCGCGCCTGGCTTTCCCAGAATCTGCTGCGCCAGCGCAAGCGGCGCGACAATCTGATCATCCTCGACTCCGCCGGTTGAGAGAATGCCGGAAACCCTATGCTGCCGCCCCCCAATCTCGATATCCTGCCCAGGTATCCGATGGAGCTTTGCGGCAAGTTGGGCACCGAGCAGCACGTTTTCCGACGAATCCTCCGGCCACGCGCCCTGAACCTTCCACCATGGATGTGTCGTGCGAACGCCGGTGATGAAATCCTGTTTTCCGAATTCCACATGCTTTGCAAAGTAGGTGCCGAGCAGCGTGACATTCGTCTCGCCGCCCAGTCTGACGCTGGCTGGCAACATGGGCGCGAAACCGATAATGTTGTTCCGCCAGAACATCCCTTTGATTTTGGGCAGATCCGCTTCGCTCAGGTACGCGCCGTCGCTGGGCGGCTTCAGGTTGACGCCCCCGATTTCGACATCCAGCGTGTCTTCCTGAGGAGTCACGATCAGGTTGGCACCGTACGTCCGCAGTTCGCGGCTGATCTTGTCGCCAATATCCGTGGCGACCGCGATCATGGCGGTGGCCACACCCACGCCCAGCAGGATCGCCACTGCGGCCAGCAGCTTGCGGCGCTTCTGCCGCCGGAAGGACTCATAGAGTAAGCGCAGGAACATGGCTAAGGTTGGAAAATGTGAGCGCCTGCCGCGACGTCCGTCTCCCGAATGATGACGGCATCGCCGGTCTGTTCAGCGTGCAGCGGGATCGGATTGCATCCGCCTGCGGTGCCTACGGATTGTCCATTGATGGGTGCGGCGCAGTTCTTGCAAACCACTCCGTTCGGCCCCTTGTAGAAACCCACCGGCCCGCAGATCTGGCACGCATCAAACACGGTCGCAAGTTTGCCGTCCGGTTTCTTATAAATCCAGAAGCGTATTTCGGTGCCATTTTCCTTCGCGGCAAAACGGTGAAGATCGCCGTCGGCAATCTGTGCGACTGGAATGCTCACCTGTCCATCCTGAAAGGTCACCTCAGTCGAGGGAGACAGCGCGCTCACGCTTTTGGCATAGATGAATTCAGCGGTAACCATCAGGATGAACAAAAACGAGCTGGCATAAACCGAAACCATCCACAGGCGCTCGCGGCGTGCGCTCCAGAGTACCTTGCGGCGCTCCGCGGGAGACTCGGGAAGGGCGTCGGGCTGGCGGCGTTTGACCTCGAACAACACCATCAGCGCCGCCAGGGCCACAATGGTGACAAAAAAGAACAGGTCGTTGCGCACGATGGGGCCGATCAGAGCCATCTCTTCGCGCGAAGAGGGCAGCACACCGTTTTCCGAAAGCTCGTGGAGCCCGGAGATGATCAACTGGGCCGCCACGAAAAACAGGATCGCGGTAGTGACTCGGAAGAACTTCTGAAGATTGATGCGAACACTGCCCTTGACGAACATCACGCCGAACACGATGGCCACAATCACGCCCGAAAGCGTACCCAGGAAGCTAAGTAATTCGGTCGTGTTCAGCGACACCGCGCCCAGGATTAGAACGGTTTCCACGCCTTCGCGCAGCACCATCAGAAACACGAACAGAAAGAGGCCAAAACTGGCGTTGCGGCCCGCCAACAGGCCGACTTTGCCTTCAATCTGGCCCTTGAGGGCGCGACCGGTCTTCATCATGAAGACGATCATGGTGACCACGAAGAAGGCCGCCACCAGCATAATCCAGCCCTCAAAAATGTCCTGATTCCACTGGGTGCGCGACAAAAGGATGGCGATGCCGATGCTGCCCAGAAAGGCCGCGATCAGAGCGGCGAATACCGATTTGCGCAGCTCGGGCCGGCCAATCTTGGCCAGGTAGGCCAGGGTGATGCCGACAATAAGCGCGGCCTCGACCCCCTCCCGCAAAGTGATAATGAACGCTTGCAGCATCTTGTGGAAAACCCTCTAATTGCAACTGAGTTGCATATTATAACGCGATACTCACTCCAGTAAGGATAGTCTCCCCCCGCCGTGAGCGTCAACGGACAGCTCTTCTTCGCGTCCTCTGCGGTCAAGCTCTTGACTTGCTCAAATCCCGAACCGCAAGTGCCCCGAGAAAACGAAGAGCTGCTGGCTACAGATGTCTCAGGAATTGTTTTGCCTCTTCCCGTTGCGGAAAGAGCTTTTCTTCCGCCTGAAACTCCGCCGAGTGTACGCACCGGCGGCTTCCCCGCAGTCTGACCGGGTGCTTGAGGTGGAGCATCTCGTGATAGACGATGTACTCCACGGCCGACAAGGGAACCAGCGGATGGTCAAAAATACGGCTCACGACAATCGCGTTATGGGCGGGATCGTAATGGCCGAGACTGTTGCGGGCGCGCTCTCGGCTCCACGTCATCTGCGGACGGGCCAGCAACCCATGAAAAAACCGGGTGTTCAGATCGTCAAATACAGCTTCGAGGTCGTAAACCCGCCCCTGCGCCGAATCGAGATGCTTGCGGCCTCTGATCTGACGCACCAGATGAGCCTTCTGGCTGATCTTGTGGCTTGAAACATAGCGGCGGTACTGCGCCGCAGCCTGGCGGTCAACCGGCCGCCTGTACATCTTGGCAAGCAGGATGTGGGCAATGGCGCGGAGCGCCGAAACCGGCGCGCCTTCGAGAAGATCTGACAGCCGGACCAGCAGCCGGCCTTCGCGCATCCTGATCGTGTTCTTTATGCTGGTAAACGCGAAGAATTCGATTTCCAGCTCGGGGATGGCCGCCTCCGGACGAATCTCACGGTAGGCTTCCCGAAAAATGTGGAGAACACTTAGCTTCACGTTGAAGTTAGATTAGCACGGCGAAACCGACCTCGAGATTCCTTTGCGTCCTTTACGAACTTTGCGGTCTAAGGTTTTGTCCTCTCAAGTGGCCGGGAAGATCAAAACCTTTCACCGCAAAGTTCTCAAAGGAACACATGGGAACGCGCCTCGTTCTTAGCCTAAGGCTTTGACGGCTTTTTATGCTTGGCCGCCTCAATCTGTTCGCTGAGCAGTTCGCGGTGATCCTTCACGCTGCTGTCCAGGGTATCGAGCGCACTCGACAGCAGGAATTGGTACTTCTGGATTTCATCTTTCTTAGCGCTGGCATCGTCCTGCAGGGCGCGCAGCTTGGACTGGAATTCAGTGTCTCCCTCAAGCACGATCTTCAGAGCCTTGCGTAGGTCTGATTTGCGCCCGACATAGGTATCGATGTTGTCGTTCAACTCGTCATAGACATCGAGG
Organism: Terriglobia bacterium; assembly: GCA_963814725.1. Classification (GTDB taxonomy): domain Bacteria; phylum Acidobacteriota; class Terriglobia; order Terriglobales; family Acidobacteriaceae; genus JAIQFF01. The sequence continues at coordinate 286,376 of CAWFDY010000003.1, read as the reverse complement.
AAATCCTGCAGGCCGTCGTGGGTGGCGAGGCCGCGGTCCGTCGTTTTGGGGTCCGACCTTGCCTGGTCGAGCGCCGCCAGCCTGGCCCGGGCAAACGTCACGTAGAATTTGAGCCGCGCCTCTGGTTCCTGCGCGGTGTCGCGCAACTGATCGATTTCCAGGGTGGTAAGAGGGTCGCGCTTCTGTTGAGCGCTTGACGGCAAGGCCATCAGAAGCAGCAGGCACCACGCGAGAACAAACCGGGAGCGGGTCATTGGTTCTTCTTCTTGCCGAACATGGCAGCCAGCAAGTCGGTGCGCATCTTCTCCAGTTCATCTACGGTCTGCTGGATCGGGGCCTGATCCTCGAACGCAGCGTTGCGTTTGACGTCGCGGAATCGCTCCGCCATCTTGCGCAGGGCGATTTCCGTATTCTTTAATTTCTTTCCCGTGCTGATGGCGGCGTCGGTCGCCTTTTTGGAGAAGGCCACAACATCCTGCAGAGCAGAGTTCCCGGCATCCACATTGCCGGCGGAATACAGTTTGTCGGCTGCCTCGGCCCGGCGGCGGGCAATTTCGAGATACAGGGCACAGCGATCTTCGAGACGGGCGGATTCGGCCCGGGCGATCAGCTGTTCCGTGCTCTCCTCCGCGGACGCACTTGGCACAGCACCGGGCAGGGCTGCGGCCAGAATTGCGGCGAAAGACACCGCTATCAGAAGCGAAAGCGCCGATACCCGCACACTCGACATGTTCATTTCTTCGGTTCGATCGTGATCAGGCGATGGCGGGCCTGCCATTCCTGGTCGGGAAACTTTCCGGACGCCGTCTCCAGGAAGCGATGATAATTCTCCGCTGCCGGCTTATATTCGCGCAAGTGGTCATAAGCCGAAGCCCGCAGAAAGTATCCGATGGGAAGCTCGGGTAGAAGCTGGGCCCGGGCATCCAGCGCTTTGATGACTAACGGATAGTTCTTGTTCTCATTGGCCGCGGCAGCGAGGTCGCCGTAGGCCGTGCCCAGGGTGGGTTTGAGCTGAATCGCCGCCAGTAATTCTTGCTGTGCCTCGGGAAATTTGTGCTGGTTAAGCATCACCCGCCCCAATCCATAGCGCAGGTCGGGATCGTTGGGTTTGGCCACCAGCAGGGAGCGGTACTGGGCTTCGGCTAAATCGAACTTTTTGGCGGTGATGTAGAGATCTGCTAGATCCATTTGCACCGAGGCATCGCCTGGGGCGAGCTTCAGCGCGGCCAGCAACTCCGCGATGGCGGCATCGTTTTGATTGTCCGCGGCCAGCATTCGCCCCATTTGCATGTGAGCCGCAGCGTCCCCCGGATGGAGCGCGACCAGTTTTCGCAGGATCTCTTCGGCCTCGGTAAAGCGATGGCCGCGCATGTAGATGTTGGCCATGCCGGTCAAGGCATCCGTGGAAGAAGGATCGAGCGCGAAGGCCTGCTTGTATTCCTGCTCGGCGTCGGCAAAGCGGTTTTCATTTTCCAGCAGCGGGCCGGCTGAAAGATGCGGTTCAGGATCCGTGGGATCCATCTGGGCGGCGTGGCGGAATGCGTCAATCGCTCCGTCGGGGTTGGTCGCTTCGAGCACATGCCCGAGAGAGAGCCAGGCTCGGGCCTGTCCCTGGGCAGCGTGGGCCGTAGGCGTCAGCTTCGTCGCCGCGCGGAGAAACTGTTCCGCGTCAGGACCGTGCGCCTTCACCAGCATGAGACCAAGATTCAGATTGGATTCAAAAACCGTGGGCTTGGCGGCGACGGACTTACGATACGCGGCAATCGATTCGTCGGTTTTACCCAGTGCGTTGTAAAGAAATCCCAGGTCAAACCAGGCGGCATAATTGCCGGGCTCCTGGGCAACGACTTGCTTCAATAAGGGCTCGGCTGAGGCGTAGTCCTGCTTTTCGATTGCGGTTTCGGCGTGGGCCAGCGGAGAAGTGGAATCTTCGACGGCGACTTTATGATGACGGACAGTCTGGCCAGTGGTCTGGGCGCGTACCCCCAGGGCAAGAACCGCGACCACCACAATCACACGTAGGCCCCGACGCCCTCGTCCGGGCGGGCGAGCGAAGCTCGCCGAGGGGTTGTGGGCAGCGAATTGTTCGCCGCCTCTCACATCGGCCGAGCTACGCCCGGCTGGGCGGGCGGGGGCGCCCGCCCTTACGCGCGCGTTCTTACTTTCGGCCGTTGGTTGGTTGTCCATTTCCGTTCAGGACTTGTGCCAGAAATTTTCCCGTATACGAGTTAGGCAGCCTGGCAATAGTTTCGGGCGGACCTGCGCCCACCACGTAGCCGCCTTTTTCCCCGCCCTCCGGGCCCAGGTCGATGACCCAGTCTGCTGTCTTGATCACTTCCAGATTGTGCTCGATCACCAGAATCGAGCCCCCTGCTTCTATTAGACGCCGGAAGGCGGACAGTAGTTTGCTGACGTCGTCGAAATGGAGCCCGGTTGTGGGCTCGTCAAAAATATAAAGCATGCGATTGCGGCGACGTATTCGATCCGCCGCGTTGGACGGTCGTCCAATGTCGCGCGAAGCCGGTTGCAGGTGCGCCGCCAGCTTCATGCGCTGCGCTTCGCCACCAGAAAGCGTGGTCGCCGACTGGCCCAACCGCAGATATCCCAGGCCTACTTCCTCCAGCACCCGCAGTTTCTCCACCACTTTGGGCACGCCGGAGAAGAAATGCAAAGCCTCTCTTACCGTCAGGTTCAGTACTTCGTGAATATTTTTGCCGCGATATCGTATTTCCAGAACCTGCGGCTTGTAGCGTGCTCCCTTGCACTCCTCGCAGACCAGTTCGACGTCAGCCAGAAACTGCATCTCCACGGTTACGGTGCCGTCGCCCTGGCAGGTCTCGCACCGGCCTCCGGGAATATTGAACGAAAAATGCCCGGCGGAAAAGCCCCGTTTTTTCGCCTCGGGCAGGGAAGCGAAGAGGTCGCGGATTCCATCGAAAGCTTTGATGTAAGTGACGGGGTTGGAACGCGGCGTCCGTCCAATCGGCGACTGATCGACCAGGATGACGTCGTCAATAAGATCGTCGCCTTCGATTTCCCGCCAGTCCACGGAGGGAGGCGGATCTCCGTTGACTTGCCTTTTGGCAGCGGACAACGCCTGAAACAGAACATCGTGCAGCAGAGTCGATTTGCCGGATCCCGATACACCGGTGATGGCGACCAGCATCCCTAAAGGCACAGCGAAGTCGATATTTTTGAGGTTGTGGGCCCGCGCTCCCGAGATTTTGATTTGCCGAGATCCGGGTATACGCCGCGCCGCGGGAAGCTGTATCCGCAGTTCACCTGAAAGGTAGCGGCCGGTAAGTGAAGCGGGCGCCTTCAGGATTTCGTCGTAGGTTCCGGCCGCAATCACCTGGCCGCCACTCTCGCCCGCGCCCGGGCCCAGATCGAGAATACGATCTGAAGCGCGCATCACATCCGGATCGTGTTCCACCACCAGAATGGTATTTCCCAGATCACGCAGGTCGTGAAGAATCTTGATCAGTCGGTGCGTGTCGCGGCTATGCAAACCGATGGAAGGCTCATCCAGCACATACAGCGTCCCTACCAGCCGGGAGCCGAGCGAGGTCGCCAGCTGTATGCGCTGGGCCTCGCCACCGGAAAGCGTGGAAGCCAGTCGGTCCAGCGTCAGGTATTCGAGTCCCACATCAATCAGGAATTGCAGGCGCTCGTGAATCTCCTCCAGCAGCTTGTCTGCAATCGCCGATTCCTGCTCGGTCAGTTTGACCCCGGAGAAAAACCTGGAGGCCTCTTCGACGGTCATGCTGGTGACCTGGCAGATATTCCGGTCGTTGATTCTTACCTGTTGGGCCTCGATGCGAAGCCGGGCGCCGCCGCAGGCGGAACAAGTCGAATACCCGCGATAGCGGCTGAGAAATACCCGTACGTGCAATTTGTATTTCTTGCGCTCCAGATGATTGAAGAAGCCGCGTATGCCGGGAAATTTGCCTTCGCCTTCGACGATCATCCGGCGCTGCTCGGCATCAAGATTGGCCCAGGGCGCGTAGAGCGGAATGTTGGCCTGCTTGGCGAAGCGCTTGAGCTCGTTGAAGAACGGCCGATATTTCGGCTTGGTCCAGGGATCAATGGCGCCCTGATCAAGGGATTTCGACTTGTCGGGAATCACCAGATCGAGATCGAAGTCAATGGTGTTGCCAAATCCCTGGCATTTCGGACAGGCGCCGTAGGGGTTGTTAAAGGAGAACAGCCGCGGCTCGGGCTGCTCGTACCGCAAATTGCAGTGCTTGCACTCGAAGCGTTGGGAGAAGCGGAGCCGCTGCGCCGGCTGATCGTCACGCGGTACCGTCTCGAAAATCACTTCTCCGGCCTCGCGATAACTAATTTCGATGGCATCCACGATGCGGGCGCGGGCGTCAGGGGAGACTACCAGGCGATCGACCAGCAGAAACACCGGCTGCGCGAAATTGACGTCGAGCAGGGATTCGGGGGTGGAGAATTCGAAAATCTGGCCGTTCTGATACAGGCGATTGAAACCGCGCTGCCGGAGCTCGAACAGGCGGGTTCTGAGTTGATCGGAAAGGGCGGGTTCGGGATTGCTTTTACGATTGCGTGGGCGGGACGCCCCCGCCACAGCCGGCAGGTTTACCTTGAGGAGGTTTGAAGGGACACCGGTCTTCGCTTCAGGGTTCCGCTTCCTCGCCCCGACCGCCTTTTCCTCTTTAGCAGTGATTGTGCCAGCCCCCGCCTGCAACGGGAACAATGCAATCAGCCGCGCACCGTCGCCTAGAGCGAGAACAGAGGCGGTAACCTCGTCCACTGTGTCTTTCTTTACTTCCTTGCCGCAATGCAGACAGAAAGTCCGGCCGACCCGGGCGAAGAGCAGCCTCAGATAGTCGTAAATCTCGGTGGCTGTTCCCACCGTCGATCGCGGGTTACGGGTGGTATTTTTCTGTCGGATGGCAACTGCGGGGGCAATGCCGTCGATTTCGTCCACATCCGGCTTCTCGATCCGCTCCAGGAACTGACGGGCATAGGCGGAAAGCGACTCCACATAGCGCCGCTGGCCCTCGGCATAGATGGTGTCGAATGCGAGGGACGACTTGCCGGAGCCGGAGACGCCGGTGACAACCGTCAATGAATTGTGCGGGATTTCGAAGTCCACGTTTTTGAGGTTGTGAACCCGGGCGCCGCGAACCACAATCGTTTCCGTGGACATCAGTAATAGGGGACCGTCGCAGCCGCTTTGGGGCACCCAGAAGGCGTCAGGAGCGGGTGCGAATCTTTCTATTATAAAGCAGGGAAGGGCGGCCGTCCCTACATGGTCTGGGATAACCACTGAGGGATGCAGAGAATGACGAGCTGAAGGTCAACACAATAGCCGAGCTTTGTTCGGCTGGACAGCCGAGGGCGGCCGTCCCTACGTGGTCTGGGGATGGCTACTGGGTTTCTTCGTCCCGCTTGCGGCTGTAGCGAACCGCCATGCCTGCACCCAGCGTCATAAAAGCTACCGGAGGAAGCAGCAGTACCAGCACGCCGCGGCTGATGGCGCTCTGACCCTCTTTGCTTGTGCCCTTGGCATTGCTGTAACACATGGCGCAACCCTGGCTGAAAGCCGGGGCGGCCCACAGGAGCATCAACACGGCAAGAGTGGCCAGACGCAATTTCATTTCGTCACCGTCGTAATTCCTACTCCGAGGTGGAGGATCCGGTATGCGTCTGGCAGGAAGACAAGCATCATCGCCAGACAAAACACCAGCGAACTCATGGTAACCCACTTCATGGCTGAGATCTCAAATTTCAGGTGCATGAAGTAACCGATGATGAGTCCGGCTTTCAACAGTGACAAACCCATGAGGATCGACAACATCCGGACCAGTTCCATGTTCTGATAGGCCAGCCAGACTTCAATGCCGGTCATCACCAGCAACGCGGCCCAGACCCACAGGAATTGTCCTTTGGAGTGATGCCGCTGCTCTTCTGCCGCTCGCTGTTCCAACACTAACTGGGTTGCGTCCATCATTTGAAGTAGAGCTCCTCAAAAGTTTGGGGTAATAATATTGCGCTACACAATCCTGGTGGACATCAGGTACACCAGCGGGAAAATGAACATCCAGACCAGATCCACGAAGTGCCAGTAGAGTCCCGCGACCTCGACATCGGAAGCGTCGTAAACCTTGGGCTTCAACCACAGAATGATCGAGATCACGATCGCCGCCAGCAGCAATACGTGAGCACCGTAGTGGAACGGGCTATAGACCGGCGTACCCAGCCATGCCACCAGCCACAATCCCAACAGAATTGGGATGAACCACTTCCGCAAAGCGACGACGCCGAGATAGACCACGCCCAGCGTGACGTGCAGCATGTGCATTCCGGTCAAGCCAAAGAATGTAGCGGCAAATTGCGGCGCGGTCTTGGTGACGTTCACAAACTCCGCATTGCCCGCCTCGCCTGGAGGAGTGGGGAAGACCGGCAGGGTTAGCCCTTCTGCGATCAGATTTGTCCACTCGCGGCCGTGAAGGATCACGAATCCCAGGCCGCACGCCATGGTGGCAAAGAGCCACAGGCGCTGGGCTTTCTGGTTCCCCATCACAGCCGAACGCACGGCGAACACCATGGTCAGCGAACTGGTCAGGAGAAACCCAGTCATAAAAGTTGCGTTCCGGATGCTCTCGGAGTGAAACGGCGTCGGCCAGTTCGGCGTGGAAATCCGGCCGTAGGTGTAGGCATACAACAGAGCTCCGAACGTCAGCGAGTCGGAGAGCAGAAACAGCCACATACCGATCTTCTTGGAATAGGTACCAAACAGCGAGGGCTCGTAAACCCCTGGCACCTGCGGCATGGCGACATCAGACATTTCGCAATCTCCCGTTACCAGTTATGTCAAACCAGCGAGTGCTACTTTCCTTAATCCTGTCATCCCGACCGGAGCGCGGCGAAGCCGAGCGCAGTGGAGGGACCTTGTGTTTCAGTTCTGACTGCGAGCATTACCGCACAAACTCCAACAGCCCAAAAATATAAAGCCAGACCAGAGCCATGAAGTGCCAGTACCAGGCCGTCACGTCCACCACAATGCGCCGATCTTCCACCGGCTTGTGACGCAGCGCCGTGGCCCCTGCGTAAAGCAGCACCAGCAAACCTCCCGCCAGGTGCAGGGCGTGCGCCCCAGTAAGCACATAAATCATGGAACTGCTCGGGCTGGTAGCCAGGTAAAACCCTCGATTTCCCAACTCACGCCATGCCATCCACTGCCCGGTCAGAAAAGCCAGGCCCAAGGCGACAGTGGCTCCCAGCCAGGGAAAATTCCGCTCTTTGCCGATGGACACTCCCGGAATCGATCGCAACGGGGCCAGCGCCGCCTGCCGGGTGATCTGGCGGCGAGCCAGCTCGACCGTGATGCTGCTGAGCAGAAGCAGGGCAGTATTGATCAGAAGCAAAGTCGTCGGCAGATTGACCTGCAGCCAGTCGTGGACGTAGCCACCCGTGCGGTCGTCCAGCGTGGGGAGGCCCCGGCGCATGATGTACACGCTGGTGAACGAAACGAACAGCATGCTGCTGGCGACCAGGCCGACAATCAATCCCAGCCGGGTACGGCGCAGGCGCTCGCCATGATCGGAAGAGTCATCGCCGCCGCGATCTCCGCCACCGCCGCCTGGGACAGGCGGTCGCGTCCCGCCGCCACCCCGGCCGGTTTTCGGGTCCTTGATGATCGGATCCGTGATCGTTACTGAACTGAAAGTCGCCATGTTCTGAAGTGTGGCTGCGGGCCACTCGCCCGCGCCGTTTTTGTAGCGCCGCCTTCCCGGCGGCTGTCGCGGTTGCGTCTCGCCCGCGCAGGGAGGGCAGGATGCCCTCCCGACAGCCGCAAGATGCCGGCACTATCTCAATGCAGTGTCACCGTCGCCGGATCGGTTTGCATCACGTAATCTTTCGGCGCGCCCGGAACGCTGTACTCATACGGTCCGTGGTACACGACCGGCGTCTTCCCGCCAAAGTTGTCATGCGGCGGCGGCGTGGCGGTCGTCCACTCCAGGGTAGTCGATTCCCACGGATTGTCGCTCGCCTTCGGCCCTTTGAACATGCTCCAGAACAGATTGATCACAAAGATGAACTGCGCCGAAATGGTAATCACCGCGGCATAAGTGATGAACGTGTTCAATGGAATCAGAGGATGCAGGTAGGCCAGTTCGGTGAACTGGGAATATCGCCGAGGCTGTCCCGCCATGCCCAGATAGTGCATGGGCATGAAGATGGCGTAAGTTCCGGCCAGGGTCAGGAAGAAGTGGACCCGGCCCCATCTCTCATTCATCATGCGTCCGAACATCTTGGGGAACCAGTAATAGGTCCCGGCGAACATGCCAAAGATCGCTGCCACACCCATGATCAGATGGAAGTGTCCCACCACGAATGCGGTGTCGTGCAACGGAATATCCAGCACCGGCTGCGCCAGGAAGGGGCCGCTTAATCCGCCCGAGACGAACAGGGAAACGAAGCCGATGGCGTAAAGCATTGGAGTCTGAAAGCGCACCCGCCCGCCGCGAATCGTTCCCAGCCAGTTAAAGGTCTTGATGGCCGAGGGTACGCCGATGGCCATGGTCATGATGGAGAAGGCAAACGCCGAGTACGGGCTCATGCCGCTCATGAACATGTGATGGCCCCAGACCATGAAGCCCAGGAAGCCGATACCCATGATGGCGTAAACCATCGCCTTGTATCCAAAAATCGGTTTGCGGGAGAACGTGGACAGCAACTGCGAAGCCACGCCCATGCCCGGAAGGATTGCGATGTAAACCTCCGGGTGTCCGAAGAACCAGAACAGGTGTTGCCAGAGCAGCGGCGAACCGCCCTTGTGCCCCATGATCTGGCCGTTGACCACCACCAGCGGAACGTAAAAGCTGGTGCCGAGATTGCGATCGAGCAACAGAAGAATTCCAGCTGAGAGCAGAACCCCGAAAGCCAGCAGGCCGAGAATGGCCGTGATGAACCATGACCACACTGTCAGAGGCATGCGCATCATGGTCATGCCCTTGGCCCGCAGGTCGAGTACGGTGGTGATGAAGTTCAGCGCGCCCATCAACGAGGCAACGCAGAAAATCGCGATGCTCGTGATCCACAAATCCGCGCCCAGTTGTTCACCGGGCCCGGCACTGGGCAGCGCGCTCAGTGGCGCATAACCGGTCCAGCCATGCAGGGGAGCGCCGCCCGTCACAAAGAAAGCTGCCAGGATCACGACGAACGCGATGAATGTGGTCCAGAACGAAAGCATGTTCAGGACAGGAAACGCCATATCCGGCGCGCCAATCTGAATCGGCAGAAAGTAGTTTCCAAACCCGCCCTGCGGCGCCGTGGTCAGCACGAAAAACACCATGATCGTGCCGTGCATGGTCAGCAGGCTGAGATATGTTTCCGGCTTGATTTCGCCGAGCAGCGGCAAATTCGCCGTCGGCCAGATCATGTGGATGCGCATCAGCAGGGAAAGAAACATGCCGACGAACACCGCCGTCAGCGCCAGAAAGTAATACTGCAGCCCGATGACTTTGTGGTCCAGGCTGAAAATATATTTGCGGATAAAGCTGGTCGGAGCCGCGTGAGCATGAACCGTGTGTGAGCCGTGGCCGTGCGAATCGTCGTGAGCGTCCTGGGCAACCATTATTGTTTCTCCGCCTCCCGCGCAGTCAGCCATTTGTCGAAATCATCCTGGCTGACAACCTTCAGCATGCCGTGCATTTTGTAGTGGCCGAGACCGCAAAGCTCGGCGCACGCGATCTCGTAGTCCCCAATCTCGGTGGGAGTGAAGTGCATGTGGATTTCGAGGCCGGGAACCGCGTCCTGCTTGAAGCGCATGTTGGGAACAAAAAAGCTGTGGATCACGTCCACGGCGCGCAGCCGCAAATCAACTTGACGGTTGACCGGCAGATACATGGTGCCGGCGACCACATCATCTTTTGAGGCCGGATCTGAGGGATCGAGCCCGACGGCGGCTTCGTTGCCGGCGGAAGGATCCATCAACTTTGGACTGGTGGCGCCGAACTTGCCGTCCGCGCCGGGATAGCGGAAGTACCAGGCAAACTGCATGCCGGTAACTTCTACTGGCACCGAGCCCGGATCCGCGGGGGCGAAGCGCTCACGGGCCCATACATTGCTGCCCATGAGGTTCAAGCCTACAAAAAGCACGGCGGTGAGCACCGTCCACAGCACTTCAAGCTTGGTATTGCCGTGGGAATATTCCACCTTCTTCGAGTCCGGACGCTCGCGGTATTGCCACACGAAGAGTCCCAACGCGCCCTGCGCCGCCACAAACACAATTCCCATCAGCACATAAGTAAGGGCGAACTGATGGTCAATAAAAGCGGCCGCGGTCGAAGCGCCGTGAGGCAGCCACCAGGTTTTGGCCACGAAGAAGTAAGTGCTAAAGAAGGTGATCAACCAGATAATCGCGAGGAGAGCGAGGCCCATCTACCAGACCTCCTAAAGGTCATGGAATTCGGACAACGATTTGACGCATCAAAAATGCTTCTGCGGATCGGCGGAAGTCTATCACAGCCCTACGTGATGGACGCAAGGTTTCAGTGCGAAGGAAGCTGCGAAAATAGATTGGTGTGAAAAGACATCACTGAATAAGTAGCGCCGCCGTCCCGGCGGCTGTCGTGAGGGCGTCTCGCCCGCACCGCCGAGGGCGAGACGCCCTTGGGCCAGCCTGTAAAATCCCGCAGCTCAGAAAACCTCTGCAGGATGAAGAAGGGAAGATCAGACCATGGGGCCAGGCCACTGGCACTGCTGCACGAGCGTGGACGCTCGCGCCCGCATTACTCGGGGGGTATAGAATTTCTCACTTATGCCGACGAAACCTCGAGGCCCCGGTCACGGCGTTCGCCAAAATAGAAATCTATGTTTTGCCTGCGGCCCTGACAATGCCGCCGGAATGCACCTCAAATTCATTCTGGATAAGAAACGCCAGGTTTTTATCTGCCGCTTCCGCCTCGATCAGCGCTTTACCGGCCCTCCGGGACACTGTCATGGCGGCATCATCGCGACCATCCTTGATGAGGCGATGGGCAAAGTGAACAAGCTGCATGACGTAATCGCCCTAACTTCACAGATGACGATTGAGTACCTGCGGCCTGTCCCTCTCAATCAACCGCTGCGCGTGGAGTCGCGCGAGGTAAGCGTGCGCGGACGCAAGCACGTGAACAAAGGCGAGATCCTGAATCAAGAAGGCAAAGTCCTGGCCCGAGGCCGTGCGGTTTTCATCGCCATCGATCCAAAAATGTTCGCGGAGTTCGTGAAGCAAGCAGAAGTGTAGCGCTAGTGTGGTCGCGGGCGACTCGCCCGCGCGGCGGAGAGAAGCTCCGCAAGGTTTAATCCCTCCGCCCGGCTTTTAGCGCCGGCAAGCCTCCAGCGCCCGCGCCAACTGCTCCGCCCCCCGCCGCAACTCCCGCCCATCCACCGCGGTAAACCCCAGAAGCAGCCCTTGCCGCGCCAGACGAAATCGCAAAGAGTAGCGACTCAGCGGAATCACTTCCACGTCACGCTTAGCGGCCTCTTCGGCCGCCCGCTCTCCAGCAATTCCCGGTGCCAGCCAGCCGACGGTCTGCAATCCCGCCTCGACATTCGGAATCTCCAGCAACCCTTTCAGCCGGGAGCGCGACGCCTCCAGAAAAACCTCGAGACGCTCCGCATACAGCTCGCGCATGCGCCGGATATGGCGGGCGAAATGCCCCTCGGTAATGAAATCACAGAGCGCCGCCTGGTCAAGCAAGGGAGCGTGCCGCATGCTGACTGACTGCGCCGCGGCAAACCGGTCCACCATGCCCGGCGGCACCACCAGATACGCCAGCCGCAGCGCGGGGAAGAGAACTGCATTGAAACTGCCGGCGTAGATAACCACTCCCGCTCGATCCAGGCCCTGCAGAGCCGGGATGGGCCGGCCCTGGTAGCGATATTCACTGTCGTAATCGTCTTCGAAAATCAATGTGCGCGAGCGCCGCGCCCACTCGAGCAGCGCCAGCCTGCGGCGCAGGCTCATGCTGACTCCAAGAGGGAACTGGTGCGCCGGCGTCACGTAGACCAGCTTGGCGTCGCTCCAGCGTCGCTCTCCCCATTCCAGGTCGAGACCCTCGGCATCCACCGGAACCGCGCGCACTTTAGCGCCGACCGCTCGGAACACGATGGCCGCTCCCGGATAGCCGGGGTCCTCCATCCAGACGGGATCTCCGGGATCGACCAGCAGGTGGGCGGCTCGCTCCAGCGCCTCCTGCACGCCGGAAATGATCAGCACCTGGTCGGCGGAGCACTTCACCCCGCGCGAGGCATTCAGATACGCGGCGACCGCCTGCCGCAGCGGCCTGTATCCCAGCGCCTCGCCGCCGGACAGCAGTTGAGCCGAGGCCCGGCGCAACCGGCGGCCGGCTACCTGGGCCCAGAGCGTGGTGGGAAAGAGATCCAGCGCCGCCTGGTTAGCCCGAAAAGCGCGCGTGATGCGCGGTCCGCCGCTGCGGTATAACTGCAGCCGGCGGCCATAGGCCGACCAGGCTACGCGTCGCGGCCCCGCAGCCTCGACCGCGCTGCTGCGTCCGACCTGCAGCAGGTCGTCGGGCAAAACCTCGCTGACGTAGGTGCCAGCTCCAACCTTGCCCTCAACATAGCCTTCAGACTTTAATTGCTCAAAGGCAGTCACGACGGTGGCGCGCGCAAGCTTGTATTCGCGAGCCAGGTCGCGGGTCGCCGGAAGGCGAGCGCCGGGAGCGATTCGCCCTTCAAGAATGGCCGAGCGCAGTTCGTCGTAGAACCAGCGATACAAGGGAACGCCCGCGACCGGCGCGGAGAGACTGAGCGGCAGCGATGTAGCTTGCTTTGGCATGCAGTAGTTGGTCGTCGGTCCTTGGTCGTTGGCCCTGACGGTCGGCTTTTTGCCGTGGCCAAAGACCAAGGACCAATGACGCCTCGATGGTATGCACAGAATACCGTAAGTGGACCTTATAACAAGTCCACTTCGGCGCTATTCTGGGACTGCGTAGGGGCGGCTACCCAAACCCGCCCGGCCGGGCAAAGCCCGGCAGCTTTTCGCAGCGGGAATGAAATCGGCGAGCTGCGCTCGCCCACCCGGACGAGGACGTCCGGGCCTACGTGAATCGTCGTACTACGAGTTTCTCGTATCAGAGCATCAACAGGAGAAGATTCATGTCCCAGAACAATGGAAGTTCGAGCAGCTTGCGCCTCAAGACCGGACTGGCGGAAATGCTGAAGGGCGGCGTCATCATGGACGTCACTAATGCCGAACAGGCGGTCATCGCCGAAAAGGCGGGCGCGGTTTCGGTCATGGCGCTGGAGCGCGTTCCATCGCAAATTCGCGCCGAAGGCGGTGTGGCGCGCATGGCTTCGCCAAAAAAGATTCGCGAGATCATGGCTGCGGTTTCCATCCCCGTCATGGCCAAGTGTCGCATCGGGCATTTTGCCGAAGCCCAGATCCTGCAGGAACTCGGCGTTGACTACATCGACGAATCCGAAGTCCTCACTCCGGCCGACGAGGCCCATCACGTGGACAAGCACGCCTTCACCGTTCCGTTCGTCTGTGGAGCGCGCAATCTGGGCGAGGCGCTTCGCCGCATTGCCGAGGGTGCGGCCATGATTCGTACCAAGGGAGAAGCCGGGACCGGCGACGTTGTCCACGCCGTGAAGCATATGCGGCAGATCGTGCAGGAGATGAGAATCCTTACCGTGCTCGGCGAGGAAGAGCTCTACGCCAAAGCCAAAGAGCATCAGGCTCCGTACGAACTGGTTCGCATGGTGGCCCGGACGGGCAAGCTGCCAGTGCCGAATTTCTCTGCCGGCGGAATCGCCACTCCGGCGGACGCTTCGCTGGTGATGCAGTTGGGCGCGGAATCAGTATTTGTCGGCTCTGGGATATTCATGCAGGATTCAACCACCTTCGCCGAACCCGAAGAAGCCGAGAAGCGGGCCAAGGCGATCGTGCTGGCGGCCACGCACTTCAACGACCCTAAAGTATTACTTGAGGTCAGCGAAAATCTCACGGGAGCCATGAAGGGCCTGGCGGTGGCCGGCCTGGACCCAGCCAACATGCTGCAAACCCGAGGTTGGTAGCGCAGGTGTGGATACTCTAGTCCGCCGCTTTTTGAAGTCCTTATCAAAGTCAGACTGGAAACTTGCGGGTTTAACGTCAACCGCGGCGAACAAGAGTGTCCGCCCCCCACACACACTTATGAAAATCGGTGTCCTGGCGCTGCAGGGCGATTTTGATGCGCATCGCCGCCGGCTCGAAGAACTGGGCGCCGAGGTTGTGCTGGTTAAGAAACCGCAACAACTCGACGAGATCGATGGTCTCGTGATCCCTGGCGGAGAGTCCGGTACGTTTCTCAAACTGCTGGGCGAGGCCGGATTCGAAAAACTAAAACAGTTCGCGCTGTCAAAACCCACGTTTGGCACGTGCGCCGGAGCTATCCTGCTGGCGACTGAAGTAAAAAATCCCGCGCAGGCCGGACTTGGCGCACTCGACATCGGTATCCGACGCAACGCTTACGGCCGCCAGGTCGACAGTTCCATCCGCGAAGGCCGCTTCATCGATGAAAAGTTGGGCGCGTCCCCGATCGAGATGGTCTTCATCCGCGCTCCCAGGATTGAACGGGTCGGACCCGGTGTCGAAGTGATCGCGACCGAGGGCAACGATCCCGTGGCGGTGCGCCAGGGACCGGCGATGGCGGCGACCTTCCATCCGGAGCTTTCTGCCGATACCCGAGTGCACCGGGCGTTTCTTGATCTGATTGGTGACGGACGGAAGCGGTAAGTCTCTCGTCGCGAACAGGCAATTACTTCGCGGGCACGAACTCGATCTTGACGTCTTTCGGCTCCAGCGATTCTGGGTAAGACTGGTGCGGAAGAGATCGCTGGTGTGGCCTCGGGCTACGCGGAAGCGAAAATGTTCCATGAATTGGGCGGAACGGGCGCGTTGATGCTCGGCTGCTTTGCTCATCCTTAAGGACATTCGGGGAAAAGGACGACCTATGAGCCGGTCTGTGAAGGAACAGGTTATGACTGGGCTCCGCTTTGGCGGTAGCTTGGCCGTCTTCTTCATTGCAATGGCCCCACTGGTTGACGGATGGCGCAGGGTAGTGTGGGCAGCTCCGCCGCACCAGTTGGTATGGTCGCCGATTGGTTGGGTGGAACTTATCGTGGCAGCGGCGTTGCTGGGGCGACGGCTGGATACGGGTGCTCGGCTGGATGCAGATTTTTGTGGAAAAGGGAAAGACAATCGACATGCGTGAAGCCAAAGTGGTTTCGTAGCGCCGGGATCTGTGTGAGGCGACACACTTGTCCGCCGGTTTTGAATTGACCTTGTCGTTCTAAACCCGAGATCAAAGTCAGAAGCGGCGGACAAGAGTGTCCGCCCCACACGTTACGCGGTGGCGCCGAATCGGACCGAAACCAGCTTTGAAACTCCAGGCTCCTGCATGGTCACGCCGTAGAGCACGGGCGCGATGCTCATGGTTTTTTTGCTGTGCGTAATGAGCACGAACTGGGTTTGAATACTCATCTCCTTCACCAGTTCGGTAAATCGGCCAATGTTGGCTTCGTCCAGCGGCGCGTCCACCTCGTCGAGAATGCAGAACGGGCTGGGCTGGTACTGGAAGATTCCAACCAGCAAGGCGAGCGCCGTCAGGGCCTTCTCGCCGCCCGAGAGCAGCAGCACACTCTGCAGCCGCTTTCCCGGAGGCGAAGCTACGACATCAATGCCGCTTTCGGCGCTGTTCTCTTCGTCGGTAAGGCGCATGAAGCCCTGTCCGCCGCCAAAAAGTTTTCGGAATGTGGCCTGGAAGTTTTCGTTTATTTTCTGGAAAGCTTCTTCAAACTTTTGCCGGGAGAAAGCATCGATCTCCTTGATCGTAGCCTGTGTATTTTCAATCGAATCGTACAGATCCTTTCTCTGCGTCTCCAGGAATGCATGCCGCTCGGCCGTTTCCTTATATTCCTCGAGCGCCATCATGTTGATCGGACCCATGGCGTCCAGCCGGGTGCGCATGTCGCGGTAAATCTGGTCTTCGAGAGCAAGCTGTTCGCCGCGCGCAATCGCGATGTTGGCGTCCGCCGCCAATTCCTGGCGGTCCACACCGAGATCGTTCATGCAGCTCTCGGCCATGTATTCGGCATCGGACTCCAGCTTGGCTGCCCGGGCCGAAAGGTCGCCGCGGCGGTCGCGTGACTGCTCCAGCCGCTCGCGGGCCTGGTGCAGCGCCTCGTCGATCCCGGTGAGGCGGGCGCGCACTTGTTCGGATTCGACTTGCAACAAGCCGTCGCGAGTCTCGCAGGCGTTGCGCTCGGCATCGAATTCCACCAGGCGCACTGCAATCTCGCGATTCTGATTCTCGCGGCTGAGTTTCTCCACGTTCGAAGACTCGATCTGTACTCCCAGGGACGCCAGCCGCTCAATCATCTCGCCCACCAGCGACTCGATTCGCTCCAGCCCCGCGGTTGCGCTGCGGTGGCGCTCTTCCAGGGTGGCGACATTGGCCAGATGCAGCGAGGCATTCTGTGCGCCCCGGTCTCGCCGCTCGCGCGTCGCGACTAATTGCTCCCGGCTGGCCGCCGCCAGATGTTCCAGTTCGATGCGCTTCTGCTCGGCTTCGGCGATCTGCATCTGTACCTGGTTACGCAACGAACCTTTTTCCGTGCGTTCGGCTTCCAGCCGTCGCAGCTCCTGGCGGGAAGCCTCCATACGCTCGCTGGCGCGCGAGAATTCCGATTCCAGCTGCCGCAGCAGATGGCCCGAAGTCATGGCCTGCTTTTCTGCCTCCCGCTTTTCGCCTTCCAGGCGATCCAGCAGGGAAGTCAGCTCTTTAATCTCGCGGCCCAGAGTTAGTACGCGCATTTCCTCGTGACGAAGAGATTGCTCCAGGTCTCCCAACTGGCGCAGCACATCGCGCAGCTCGCGCTTCATGGAAAGCGGACCCTCGGCGCGCTGCTTGCCTCCGGTAACAGTCACGTTGTGGAAGCATTCTCCCGACTGCGAGAGAAAGAAGGAATTAGGATTTTCCAGCGCCAGCTCACGGGCAAACGCGGGATCGGGAACGATGTAGCCGTCACGCAGCTTGGGCAGGATGACTTCGAGCGACCGTCCAAAACCGTTGAGCACCCGAATCGCATTTTTCAGCGGAATGATCGGACGATCGGGCTGTACCTGACGGGCATTTTCATCCACCGCGAAAGAGAACTTGGCTTGCGAATCCTCGGGATGAACCAGGAAGGTGGCGCGGCCGTCCACATCCGTGCGCAGCAGGCGCAAGCCTTCATCGGCGGCGTCCCAGGATTTCACCACGATGTAGTTGAGTTCGTCGCGCAGAAAGTCTTCGACCACACCTTCGTAGCGCGTCTCCACTTCGAGAAAGTCGGCCAGCACCCCGGCGGGAGCCATCCCGCCCTGCATCACTCCCGACTGAAAGAGCCGGCGCACCGACTCGGTGGAATAACCGTGCTCGGCGATCACCGCTTCGAGCGAGCCCTTCTTTCCGATGGCGGAAGAATACTCAGCGCGCAGGCTGTCGAGGTGATTCTTGGCTTCAGACTCGTCATGGCGCCTGGTATCCAGCAACAGCCGGGTTTGACGCAACTCCTCCGCGAGGCCGGAGACGCGCTGCGAGACGGTTTCAAACTCCAGGCCGAGCTGCCCACGTTGTCCCCCGAACGCTTCCATCTGTGAAGTCGCGGCCGCCATCTCCGACTGCAGCCGATGAGCCTCGCGATCCACTCCCGCCAGGCGCTCTTCCACCTGAGTGTGCTGGTTGCGCAAACTGGAAGCCGCCGCCACTGCCTCCACGATCATGACGCGCGATTGTTCCTGCTGGCGTTCGAGTTCAGCCAGGGCAGCCGCTGCGCTGCTCGCTTCCTGCTGGCTCTGCTGCAACTCCTGTTGCGCCGCCGCCAGATGGCCCGCCGCCGAGTCGAGAATCTGGCGATTGCCGTCGCGTTCCGCCGCCAGCGCCGCCAGGCGTTGCTGAGCCTGTGCGAGTTCTGCCTCGGCCGAGGCAACACGGGATACCAGTTCCAGGCAGCGCTCCTCGTTATGGCGCCGCTGCGCGACGGCACGATCCGCCTCGATTTTCAACTGGCTCAACCGCTCCCGGTTTTCGCGCACTTCGCTCTCGATGGCATAGCCCCGCTGTGTACGCTCGGCATGTTCGGACTCCGATTGCTGAACGCTTTCAGCCTGATGGCGCATCTCCTCCGAGATGGCGCGAATCTGCGCGTCGAGCGCGGCGCTTTCCTGCTCCAATTGGGCAAACTTGCTGGCCAGAACCAGCCGTAGCTTGGCCCGCATCTCTTCTCGCAGCTTCACGTAACGCTCGGCTTTGGACGCCTGGCGTTTCAGCGAATTCATCTGCCGCGTAACTTCCTCGAAAATATCGTTCACCCGCGCCAGATTCACCTTGGCATCTTCGAGGCGGGCTTCCGCCAGACGCTTCTTGGTTTTGAACTTCGTAATGCCGGCGGCTTCTTCAATGATGTTCCGGCGGTCGGTAGGACGGCTGCTCAGGATTTGCCCGATGCGCCCCTGCTCAATGAGAGCGTATGACTCCGGACCCAGTCCCGTGCCCATGAATAGTTCCTGGATATCGCGCAGTCGGCACAGCTTCCCGTTCAGCAGATACTCGCTCTCGCCCGAGCGAAACAGCCGCCGGTTAACGACAATTTCTCCAGCCTTAAACTGTTGCTTGAACTGTCGGCGCCGGATTTTAAGCACTACCTGAGGACCGGCAATGGCCACTTGGGTGGAGGCAGGGGCATCCTCGCCCAGCCCGGCGGGCGGAAGGCCCACATCTCCATCGGAAGCGATTATCACGCCGTCAATCTCTTCAACTTTCCCGGGACGCGCCTCCTCAGTCAACCGTTCGGTCTCATCCGCGGCTTCGGCTCGGACCTCGGCTTCATCCCAGTCTTCAGCCGCACCGGGCATCTCATCCTGAATCTGCACTTCGGTGGGTTCGTGGGCATCGGCTCCGCTATACACTTCAGGATCGATCAGCGTAAGCGACACCTCGGCCATGCCGGTAGGCTTGCGATCGCGGGTTCCGGCAAAGATCACGTCTTCCATGCGCGATCCGCGCAGGGTCTTGGCCGATTGCTCGCCCAATACCCATGAGATGGCGTCCGCGATATTGGACTTTCCGCAGCCGTTGGGACCGATGATGGCAGCCACTCCGTCCCCGTGAAACTTGAGTTCGGTGCGGTCGCAGAACGATTTGAATCCGAGAATTTGGAGCCTTTTGAGTTTGAGCAACTTCTACTCCTTAGGGTCGCCGAAGCTTGTGTAGGGTGGCGCGGGCGCCCTCGCCCGCGTGACCGCGGTCTCGATTCATCAGGACGAGGATCATGTAAGCATCATCAGCCCGGTTAATTAATTGGATTCCTCACACATCGCTCTGCTGAGCACCTCCCGGGCTGGATATCGGCGAGGCACAAATTAGAGCTACTGTAACGGCCAAATCGTCCCGGGGTCAAGTACGAAAACACCATATCTGGTATGGCCTTGCGTCCGACCGCGCCAGATTGAACACACAATGCAGCAACGGACCAGAAAGGGAGTGGGGAACTGACGAAGGAGGGGAGAATCGCGAGAGCCAAACCAGCCTAACGCAACCGAAGGGCGAATACAACGCTAACGAAGGACTGGTCGCGCGGATGGCATAGAAATACCCGCGGACCCAACACTCTGCCGTGCCCTGCTCGGACTGGACGGGCGGGGGCGCCCGTCCCTACGCGGTGTTTGCCGATTGCTACTGGCCCAGTTTCTCGAAGAACAGGCAGATCGATTCGATGCCGCGGTAGAAATTAGGAATGTGAAACTTTTCATTGGGTGCGTGCAGGTTGTCGTCGGGCAGTCCGAAACCCATCATGACGGACGGAATTTTCAGCACGTCCTGAAAGTCGGTGACGATGGGAATCGAGCCGCCGGAGCGAATGAACACCGTTTCCTTCTTGAACACGTCGTGCAGCGCCTCGGTGGCGGCCTGTATATATTCGTTGTCCGTGCCCACCACGCATGCCGGTCCCTTGCTCCACACCTTGATCTTTGTCTGAATGCCTTTAGGCGTCAGTTTTTTGACGTAGTCTTTATATCTTTTAAGAACATCGTCCGGATCCTGATTGGGCACCAGTCGCATCGACACCTTGGCCGACGCTTTCGCGGGAATCACCGTCTTCGCGCCCGGCGCCACGAATCCGCCCGGCATGCCGTGCACTTCGAGCGTGGGACGCGCCCAGGTGCGATACAACACCGAATAACCCGGCTCGCCGGTCAGTAGTGTCGAGCCTACTTCTGTCTTGCGATAGTGCTCTTCATTGAAAGGCAGCCGCTTCCAGGCCTTGAGTTCATCTTTACTTGGCGCTTTCACGTTCTTGTAAAAGCCCGGGACAAGAACTTTGCCTTTGGCGTTTTTCAGTTTGCTGATGATTTCGATCAAAGCAAAAAAAGGATTGGGCGCCGCCCCGCCGTACATTCCGGAATGCAGATCGGTCCTGGCTCCCACAGCTTCGATCTCGGTATAAACCAGTCCGCGCAATCCCACGCAAAGCGTAGGCAGATTGGGAGCAAAAAGTTCGGTATCGCAGACCAGCGCGAAATCAGCTTTCAACTTTGCCTTTTCCTTGCGCACAAAGGCGGCAATTGATTCGCCGCCGACTTCTTCCTCGCCCTCGATGATGAACTTCACATTCACCGGCAGCTTGCCGTTGTGACCCTTCATCAGCGCTTCCACGGCCTTGATTTCCATCCACAGCTGGCCTTTGTCATCCACCGCACCCCGGGCGTAAAGATTGTCGTTGCGCTCAGTGGGATCGAATGGCGGCGAAACCCACTCATCGAGCGGATCGGGCGGCTGCACGTCATAGTGCGCGTAACACAGCACAGTCGGCTTGCCGGCGGCGTGAAGCCAGTCGGCGTAGATCAGCGGATGTCCTTTGGTAGGGATGACTTCAACGTGCTCGAGCCCGATGCGCCGCATATCCTGCGCCACGAATTCAGCCGCTTTTTTTACATCGCCGGTGTGCTCATCGAGGGTGCTGATGCTGGGAATGCGCAGCAGGTCTTTGAGTTCGCTGAGGAAACGCTGCTGATTACCGCGCGCGTAATCGACTGCCGGAGAGGCCATGGATGATGCCTTTCTAGGGAGAAAACGTTAAGTATATCCGACGACGGGTTAGCGCTCTGGGCTGCATCTCCCACCGATCGCAGAGTCGAATTTTACGTAGCGCCGCCGTCCCGGGGGCGTCCCGCCCACACCGGCGATGCCATTCTTTCAGCAGCCGGCAAGAAAAGAACGCACACGTCATTCGCGCGGGGCCCCCTGAGGGCAGGATGCCCTCAGGAC
Organism: Terriglobia bacterium; assembly: GCA_963814725.1. GTDB lineage: Bacteria > Acidobacteriota > Terriglobia > Terriglobales > Acidobacteriaceae > JAIQFF01. Next base: position 265,041 of record CAWFDY010000003.1, on the reverse strand, counting down.
AGCCGGCCGGAGGCCGGCGCTACGCAGGGCGGGCCGCGACGATTACTGTATACGTCAGATCGCCCGAGCGGTAGGCATCGAGAATGATGTCCACTCCTTCGACGAACTCCCGCGCCGCTCGCGGCAATAGTTTGACTGCGACGCTGGCGGCGTGGGCGCGTTCCTGACAGATCTCCCAGGTGCGAATAACGCTTGCCGTAATGTCCTCGCGATGGCGCAATTGCATCCCGGCGGACTCGATCGCGAACTGATATTGGTCAGGCGTCCACAACTCTGGACACAGAAATGCCCGCGCCACCTCGCGCACGCGGGCACGATCCATCGCGCCCGTCCACGCCGCCAGAAGCAATTGGCCGCCCGGACGAAGGCCTTGGCCGATGTTCATGAAGTAGCGCGATTTGTCCGCGAAGTGTTCGGATGACTCCATCGTCCACACCAGGTCGAACGCCGCGGCAGGGAACTGGAACGAGTCGGCGTTCCCGACGGCAAAATCCAGCGCCTGCGCGACCCCCGCGCGGACCGAATGTTCCCGCGCCAGCACGGCCTGTTTTGAGCTAAGGGTAAGGCCCGTTCCCGTGCAAGAGTGTGATTGCGCCAAGTGGATCAGAGTACCGCCGTGACCGCAGCCTACGTCCAGGACATGAACACCCGGGGCGAGGCCGAGCAAGTTGACGCAATACTCCAGCATGCGGACTTGCGCCGCCTCGGGCGAATCATGGTTAAGAAACAGTCCGTGATGAATATGGTCGCCCCAGTAAGCGCGGTAGATGAGGGCCATCGAATCATAGTGATCCCTGATGTGATCGGCCGTGATGGGCTTGGCATCGGTCATCGGTTCTCAGAGCGCGAGTTCTGAAAGCGCGCCGCCGAAAAGGCCGAGAGATCATACTCGGGTTCGCCGGCTGTAATCACCTGCGCCATCACGTGCGCCGTAACCGGCGTAAGCAGAATTCCATCACGGAAGTGGCCGGTCGCGACAAAATATCCCGGCGTTTGAGTCGCCCCGAGAATAGGTAAATCGTCGGGAGATCCCGGACGCAACCCAGCCCACGCTTCCAGGGTGCGAGCCTCGGCCAGAGCCGGAACCAGATCCACCGCCGCGTGGCGCAAGCGCTGGATGGTGGAGGCATCGGTCCGCTTGTCATACCCAACTTCTTCCAGCGTCGATCCGATAACAATGCGGCCATCGCTGCGCGGAACCAGATAAACCTGGGGAGCACGAATCACGTGGCGTAGAAGCTCGCGCGGCGTGGCCGCGAGCGACAGCATTTGGCCTTTGACCGGACGAATCGGAAACCGATCCGGCTCGAGCTGCCCGGCCCAGGCTCCGGCACAATTCACAACCACCGGAGCTGAATAGCGGGTCTTGTCCGTCGCGACGCCAGTGACCCGTCCCCGATCCAGAAGAATCTCAACCACGCTGGTTCCTGAAGAAATGTCCACTGCGCGATGGCGCGCGGCTTTCAGGGCCGCTGCGGTCAGCGCGCGTGGATCCACGCTGCGTTCCTTCAAAAAAACTGCTGGCATATTTACGCGAGCCAGCGAAGGCTCGAGTTCGCCCAATGGCCGGGCCAGGGGATGGTCCGCCACGAGGCTGGGATGTGTCCACAGCTGATCGTCGGGAGCTAGAAAAATTGTGCCCTGGTCGCGCAGATCGACGTTGATGCCGGATTCGTCCTGCAGCTCATGCACGAACTCGGGATACATGCGCGCGCTCGCAGTCGCGAGCGTTTGCAGGGCGCGAGGCATCTCCAGCGGAAAGTCCGCCAGCATCCCGGCCGCGGCATGCGATGCTTCGCCTCCAGGTTCGCCCCGTTCAACCACGAGCACCGCAACTCCACGCTTGCGCAGCGCAATCGACAGCGAGAGCCCAATGATTCCGCCGCCGATGATGATCGCGTCCCACGTCTTCACGCTGTGATTGTAAAGCAGCGCTGAGAAACGATTCGCAATGCCCTGATTTTCCCGCTCGCGTTACTTTCAGTCGAACCCTTTTGGGTACGCCGTCTATACGCAGAGCCAACTTATAATTCGCGCAGGGTTCTTCAGCGCGATGAAAAAGTCTCCCGCCAGAAAGCCAGCTGAGCCAGCGCCTTCGGTCTGGCTTTACAGTCCATGGCTCGATCTCGTTGTCGGATGCGGCGCATGGTCCGCACCCTTGCTTGTGCTCGCGTACTACGCCTCCCATTCGACGGCCATGGGCTGGTCGATCGCATTTTACGGATTGGCTTTGTTCTTCAATTATCCCCACTACATGGCGACGATTTACCGCGCCTATCGTACCTCGGCGGACTTTCATAAATATCGAATATTTACCGTCCACATTACCGCCCTCATTGCGCTGACCATGATTCTGTCCCACTTCTGGTTCGCCGCCATCCCCTGGATCTTCACTCTTTATCTCATCTGGAGCCCGTGGCACTACAGTGGACAGAATTATGGCCTCTTCATGATGTTCGCGCGCCGCGGAGGTGCAGCGCCATCCGCCGCCGGACGGCGGGCCTTGTATGCGGCGTTTCTGATTTCTTATTTGATTCTGCTTCTGAGCTTTATAACCGGCCCGTCGAACGATCCGCTCTTCGTCTCGCCGGCAATTCCAGAGCGGATAAGCTCCGCGGCCGTCCTGCTGCTTGGCGTGGCCTTCGTTGCCTGTGCGACCTACGGATGGTCAACGCTGGCCCAACAGGTGGGCTGGAAAAGATTGCTGCCGGCTGTCACTTTGTTTTCCACGCAATGCCTCTGGTTTCTCTTGCCCACTGTACTCTCGATCGCTCAGGGACTGCGAGTTCCTCAAAGCCGCTACAGCAGCGGAGTCTTCGCGGTCATGCATTCGGCCCAGTATTTATGGATCGCGAGCTACTACGCCCGGCGCGAGGCTGGTAGAAGCGGCGGCATCGGTTGGCGTCCCTTCGCCTACTTCGGAATTTTGGTTGCCGGCGGAATCGCCCTGTTTGTTCCGGGACCGTGGCTGGCCAGCCGGCTTTTTCACTATGACTTCGGCGCCAGCTTCCTGATTTTCACTGCGCTGGTAAACATTCACCATTTCATTCTGGACGGCGCCATCTGGAAATTGCGCGACAGCCGCGTCGCCGGATTGCTGCTGAACCCAAAAGAGCAACCGTCCGGCACAACCCTGCCGGAAGAGAATCGCGGCGAAACTGGCGTGCGCTGGCTCTTCGGAAATTCCCGGCCCGCCCGAACGCTCCGTATCACGGCGGCTATACTGCTGCTCGTCTGGGGAACGGTTGACCAGGTGCGCTATTACCTGGTGCTGCACCGCGAGAGCCTGCCTGATCTGAAGCGCGCGGCGGCGCTTGATGCTTACGACAGCTCGCTCCAAACCCATCTCGGCTGGGAGCAGCTCAACCAGGGAAATTCCGGAGAAGCAATCACGTCGTGGAGTGAGGCGCTGCGGGTGAATCCCGCGAACGCGGCTCCGCGTGATGCACTGCTCAGCTATCTGACCCGAAAGAATCGTTTCGATGAAGCCTACGCCTTAACCCGGCAGTCTCTGCGCTACGCTCCCAGGGATGTGAATCTGCTGGTCAATCACGGCATCCTCGCCAACCAACTCGGCCACGGCGACGAGGCAGTCCAGAGCTGGAAGCAGGCCATTGCGCTGGATCGCTCGCAGACCTCCGCCTACCTCTATGCCGCGGGCGAACTCGATCGGGAAGGGAAGGCCGAGTCAGCCATTCCTTACTACATGACTTACCTGAACCAGGTGGCGGCAGCCGGCACCGACGAACGTCCGCCCGCGCCGAGTCTGATCGCGATCGTCTTGCGGCTGGCGCAGTGCCAGCTGCAGGTTCATCACCCGGACCAGGCGGAGAAAAGCTTTGAGCTGGCGCAGAGGATTGCTTCACAGACCGGAGAAAGAAAGCTTGAAAGCCTGGCCAGCATCGACGAAGCCGCGCTCGATGCCGGCCAGAACAAAACCGCGCAGGCCCTGCAGCTCTACCAGCACGCCCTCCAGTTGGACAGCAGGCAAGGTGACCCACAGACCACAGCCAGCGATCTATACAGTTACGGAGTTTTTCTGCGAGACTCAGGATTTCCGCCACGGCTGGCCTACGCTTGTCTGCTCAAATCGGAGTGGTTGATGCGAACCGTAAAAGACGCTCCCCAGCTGGATGCAATCACTCAGGCCCGGGCAGGCCTCGAAAAGACGCTGGCACGCAGATCAGATGAAGTCCGAAGAGATCCAGACCCGGCGCTGCAGGAAGCCCTAGCCCTGACTGTTCATTAAGGGTTTCCTTCTGCGGAATTTATTAGCGCCCTTTGCGCATCAAAATCTTTTCATCGCAAAGAACGCAAAAGACTAATTAGAGCTTGCCGAGGTAATCCAGAATTTCGGGCGTGCCCCAGTCAATGGCGCCAATGAACTTGCGCCGCAGAACCCCCTGCCGGTCGATGATGTAGGTCTCCGGAAACTTGAAGGTCCCGTAAAGGTTGTTGCTCTTCTGGCCGGGATCGCGCACCGTCAGCATGTCCACGTTGTGCTCCCTGAGAAAATTCTGGTAAGCACCCTGGTCGGCATCGACGCTGATCGCCAGCACCTCCACGCCTTTATCTTTCATCTTGTGCTGCATCTGCAAGAGGGACGGCATTTCCTCGATGCAGGGAGGGCACCAGGTGGCCCAGAAGTTCAGCACCACCACCTTGCCCCGCAGCTCATCCAGACTGACTTTATGGTCACTATCCTGGACGGTAAAGCCGGGGGCCGCCGCACCAATATTGGGAGGCCGGGAGCCGCTGTAACAGCCCGCCAGCAGCAGGGTTCCGAAGCCAATCCAGACCGGGGCACGTCGCACAAAGTTATAATACCGAATTCGGCCTATGCCGGTGCCAAAGATAGTATCGAGCGAGCCCTCCGTGTCGGTCATCGTGCCCGCGCGCAATGAAGAGGCTTGCCTGTCAGGTTGCCTCGAATCTCTGGTAAGCCAGTCTGGCGTGGATTTCGAAACCATTGCAGTGGACGACGCCTCCACCGACCGCACCCGCGAAATTGCCCACTCGTTTCCATCCGTGCGGATTGTCGATGCCGGACCGCCGCCCGCAAACTGGACCGGCAAAAATAACGCGATGGCGGCCGGCGCCCGCGAGGCTCGGGGAAAATGGCTGCTGTTCACGGACGCCGATACCGTGCATAGAGCGGGATCGCTGGCCCGCGCCGTGGCGGAGGCAGAACAGCACGGCGCTGCTTTGCTCTCCTATTCTCCTGAGCAGGACGTCCGCGGATTGCTCGAAAAAGCTGTCATGCCCGTGATCTTCGCCGAACTCGCGGCCACTTATCAGCCTTCACTGGTAAGTGACCCGACGTCCCCGGCCGCGGCGGCGAATGGCCAGTACATTCTGATTGCCCGTGACGCTTACGACGCCATCGGCGGCCACGCAGCGGTAAGTGGCAGTCTTCTGGAGGACGTGGCGCTGGCAAGAGCAGTAAAAGCTTCCGGCCGCCGGATTCGCTTTCGCTTCGGCGGCGACGCCGTGCGCACTCGCATGTACCGCAACTTCGCTCAGCTCCGGGAGGGCTGGACGAAGAATCTGGCATTGCTGTTTCCTTCTCCGGGCAGACTTGCCATGCTGCGGCTGACGGAGTTTGTCCTGATCGCAGGCAGTTCGGCAGCAGCCGTCACCGCGGCGCTGCATCGGCCATTTCGTAGCCGGCTGTGGCGGCCGGCATTCTGGCGCTATCACTTTACGGTTTTCTTCTCAATCGAATTCGCCGGGCCCATTTTTCATGGGACGCAACGCAGTTTGTCCCCGGTGGGCCTTCCACTCTTTGCGTATCTTTTGCTGCGCTCCAAACTCTGTTATCAGCAGGGAAGCGTGACCTGGAAGGGACGGACTTACAGCGGCAACACACAACCCGGAGCCGCGGACGCAATCGCTCTCGAACCGGCACAGCCCGGCGTCGAAGGTTCACATCAAAGGCAGATGAATGGTCTATCTCACACGCAAAGCCGAATTCGCCGCATCGCACTACTACCACAATCCGGATTTCACTGCGGAAGAAAACCGGCGCATTTTCGGCAAGTGCAACAACCCGAACGGCCACGGCCATAACTACACGCTCGAAGTGACGGTCAAAGGCGAGGTAGATCCCCGCTCCGGCTTTGTGGTTGATCTGAAGCAGTTGAAGGAAATTATGAACCGCGAAGTGCTCGATGCCATGGATCATCGCTTCCTGAACAAGGAAGTGCCGGAATTTTCAGCCAGGATTCCAACCACGGAGAATCTGGCCATCGCCATCTGGCAGCGCCTGGTGTCGAAGCTCAAGCAAGGCGCAACTGCATCGCGTCCGTGTGTATGAAACGCCCGACTTGTTTGTCGATTTCTACGGTGAAGCATGAAGGCGTATTTGACCCGTCGCTACATGTTCTCCGCATCGCACCGGCTGCACAGCGACGCCATGTCCGAAGCCGCCAACGCGGCCATCTACGGCAAATGCAACAATCCGTACGGCCACGGCCACAACTATGCGCTGGAGGTAACGGTCAGCGGCCCGGTCAATGAAGCCACAGGCATGGTCTGCAACCTGGTTGATCTTGACGGCTTCGTGCAGCGTGAAATTCTGCAGCGTTTTGACCTGGAAAATCTGAATACCCGGGCTGAATTCGCCCAGCACCGTGCCGACCACCGAAAATCTGTGCACCACCATCTACGATATTTTGCAGCGCGGCTTTACCCAAGCTCATCTGGACAAGGTGCGCATAGAAGAGACCATGATGAATTCCTTCGAATACGCCGGTAGTGAATCCGTGTGATCGCGTAATTTGGCAACGGAGGAATTGAGTTCAGTTGGCTTCTGCCGATGGATTCACTTTCCAAATTACTCGATTTTCAAATTACGCCATTTCCAAATGGCGCAATTTCCAAATTGTCCAATGGGAGCAAGGCATGAATCCGACGGATGTAACTTCACTGACCAGCGCCACTTTCGAAGACCTGGTGCGGGAGATGATTGTACGCATCGGAGAAGACCCGGACCGCGAAGGGCTGGTCCGCACCCCGGATCGAGTTCGCCGGTCCTGGGAGTTTCTCGCCCGCGGCTACAAGGAAGATCCCGACGCCATGCTCCGGAAGGCTCTCTTTACCGTGAACTACGATCAGATGGTGATTGTCAAAGACGTTGAAATGTTCAGCCTGTGCGAGCATCACATGCTGCCCTTCTTCGGCAAGGTTCACGTCGCCTATATTCCCAACGGCAAAGTGATCGGGCTCAGCAAGATTCCGCGGCTGATCGAAATCTTTTCGCGCCGACTGCAGATTCAGGAACGCCTGACCACGCAGATTGCCGAAACCATTCAGAAAGCGATCGAGCCGCAGGGTGTGGGAGTGGTGATTGAGGCGCGCCATCTCTGCATGATGATGAGAGGGGTCGAGAAACAACATTCGGCCGCGGTGACGTCCTCCATGCTGGGATGCTTCCGCAACGAGCAGGAGACGCGCACGGAATTCCTTTCGCTGATCCACAACCGGACCAACGGAGTCTAGATCTTGAGCTCTGTCGCAAAACCGGTGCGGCAAAAGTCAGGAGCTTTGCCGGCCATTTTGTGGGGCGGCGTTTCGGCGGGAATCCTGGATATCACCGTGGCATTCATCCGCTGGGGCAGGCCGGTCAGGATCCTGCAGGGCATCGCCGGCGGATTGCTGGGTGCGCCAGCCTTTCAGGGCGGATGGGGAACCGCCGCGCTGGGCCTGGTGCTGCACTTTTTCATCGCACTTTCGGCGGCCGTCGTTTATTACACGGCCAGCCGAAGTTGGCCTTCCTGAGACAGCGCGCAGTGATCTGGGGTTTGCTTTACGGGATCGCCGTGTACATGTTCATGACCTGGCTGGTTCTGCCGCTTTCCGCATTTCCCAGAAGCAGAGCTTCTTTTTCAGCCCCCGCACTCGCGCTGAGTTTGCTGACCCATATGTTTTGCGTCGGACTGCCGATTGCCCTAGTCTGTCCGCCGGTACGCGGGGACGATAGACCTCTGAGTTTCGGGTCTCTGAGTTTCGGATCTTTGAGTTCGACGCCGCCCGCAGCTCACCACGTTCCGTAGCGGTAACGTTGCTGGCGCTCGGGGAAGAGCTTGATCAATACGATGCCCGCGACAAATCCTCCCACGTGGGCCCAAAACGCCACGCCGCCGCTGGTTTCACTGTAGTTCGCGATCGAAGTCGCGGCGCCGCTCACAAACTGCATCGCAAACCAGTAACCCAGCGTAACCCACGCCGGCAGATAGAAGAGAAACAGAATAGGGAACCAGATCAACACCTTGGCCCGCGGATATAACAGGAAATAAGCGCCCAGAACGCCGGCAATCGCCCCGCTCGCGCCCACCGTGGGCACACGAGAGTGCGGATTCAGAATGACCTGCGCGAAGGCCGCCCCTAAACCACTGAGCAGATAGAACAGCAAATATTTGAAGTGTCCAAGATGGTCTTCGATGTTGTCGCCGAAGATCCACAGGAACCACATATTGCCGATCACATGCATCCACGAACCGTGCAGGAACATGGACGTCAGGGTAGGAAGAAATGCCGGCACCAGCCCGCCCCGATCGGACTCCGGACAAAAATCCCGTGATGTTGGCCGGCACCATCCCCAACTGAAAAAGCAGAATCTTGAAGCTTCTGCGGAGTAAGCGTCGCCTCGAAGAGAAAGATCACCAGGTTCAGACCGATCAGGAAGATAAGTTACGTAAGGCGTACTGAACCGGGGCTGATCGTCGCGAATAGGAATCATGGAGGAGGGACAAATCTGTTAATTTGGTAATTGTGTAATTGAGTGACTCAACAGTCGACCAAGGTTTTCCAATTACACAATTGCCCAACTACTCAATCGCCCAATTACCAAATTACCAGATTGCCCACAACCCTCCCCATGAATGGCGTCCTCATCATCGACAAGCCCACCGGGTTGACCTCGCATGATGTGGTCAACCGGGTGCGCCGCATGTTGCAGCAGCCTTCCGTAGGCCATCTGGGCACGCTGGATCCGCTGGCTACGGGCGTGCTACCGCTGGTCACCGGGAACCTGACCCGGCTGGCCCAGTTTTATCGGCACTTCCGAAAAGACCTACGAGGGCGTGATCCGCTTCGGCTTTGCCACTGACACTTACGATTCGGACGGCGAGGCTCAAGGTCCGATCAGCACAGTTAATGTATCACTTGAAGAAATCATCGAACTATCGCCACGAATTTCGTCGGCTTGATCGAGCAGATCCTCCGCCATTTTCAGCCAAGAAGATAAAGGGAGTGCCGGCCTACAAGCTGGCGCGCAAGCATCAGGATGTCAATCTGAGGCCAGTGCAGGTCGAGGTCAAGGAATTCGAAATTATGGATGCATCGGGTGACCAGGCCAGTTTCCGCGCCCGGGTGGCCTCCGGTACCTACATGCGCTCGATCGCCCACGACATGGGCCAGCAATTGGGTTGCGGGGCGCACCTGCAGATCCCTGCGCCGCACCGTGCTGGGCGAATTTCGATCTAGGGCCATGCCCACACGCTGGAGGAGCTGGAAGCCGCATGCAAAGCGGGCAGAGAGGAAGAATTATTTATTCACCCGCGCCAACTGCTGCCCGAGTTTCCTTGCGTCACCGCGAATGAAGATGTGGCCGCGCTGATTCGCAACGGACGCGCCGTAAATTTGCCGGAACTGTCGCAGGCCCGGCAGGTAAAAGTGTTTGCCGGGCAAAGGGAACTGATCGCCATCGCAACCCGGATCGCCGGGACCCTCTTCCATCCCAGGATCGTGCTGGCCTCGGAACCGGTACGCCAGCTAGCTTCGCGAAATACGTAACCCGGACGCCCCGTCCGGGTGGGCGAGCAAAGCTCGCCTCCGGATTTCAAAGAAGGCTTCAGCAGAACCAGAACTGCGTCATTGCCCGGGTGCCCGAATGCACGGGTTGGGCCCGGCGCGCTCTACTCGAGAATCGGCGAGCAGCAAGGCTTCTGCACGGGCTTCGGCTCCATCAATTCCACCCGCGTGAAGTTGGGATCGTACATGTTGTACTGCCATTTGCCGTCGCGGCCAATTTTCGGTGTCTCCGGCGCTTTGTATCCCCGCGCGACCGCCAGCTTGTATCCCGCCTGTATGCTGGGGACGCCCAGCGACGAGGTGGTGCATGACGCCGAGCTGTGCGGATCCGGATTATTCGCATTCAACATGTATTCCAGCCAGTCGGTTCCGTCGGGCACGCGCATGGCCACCCAGTCCGTGTCCGTGTCTTTCATGCCGCCTTGCCACTGCAATTTGAACCCCAGAATATCCTTGTAGAAATGGTCGGCCGCCGCGCGGTCTTTCACCACCACGCCGACGTGGATGATGCGGGTTGAAATGCGGGTGTCAGGAAGAAACTTGCCGAAGCTGCGGCTATGCAGCGATCCGGGAACGATACTCCACGAACTCGACGTCGTGGCCGTCCGGATCGGTGACGTCGAAGCCGCGGTTGCCGTCCAGCGTGGGTGGAAGCTTTTCCGGTACCTTCACGCCGCGGCTGGCCAGGTAAGCACGCAGCTGCTCGGCATCTGGTGGTCTCGAACGAGATATGGGAGAGCCGGTCCATGTCGGGAGTCGGTCAGCTCGGGAAACATTTCGATGTACTGGTGGTCGTTGACCTTGAAATAAGTCAGCAGCAGGCCAGTGCCTTTGCCGGGCGCCTTGTCCAGGCTGAAGGGCTCCTGAAAGCCAAGCACGCCGGTGTAGAACTTGCGGGCCGCCGCCAGATCGTCCGTCCTTAATCCGATGTGGGCGACGCCGACGATGGCAGGCCTGGTAACGGGAGAATCCGATTTCGCGGGATTCGCAGTCTGGGCCAGACAGGTACCCGTCAGCAGCGCGATGCAGACAGCACGAAGCAAGGCAGAGTTGGGAAGTCTCATGGTGAGAGATGGTGCGGCTGAATCGGCGGGCTGTCAAGAGATAAGGGAACGCAGCAAAGACAATGTCCGATAACGAATATTATGTCAACTATCGCCCAATCTCAAGTACTCCCGCCGTACCGCCGATAGCTCTGTTGAGGCCAACCTCATGTCCGAAGGTACGGCAGTTCGAACGCTCCCCGGATTCACTTCGACCTTCGTCGTTGGCATCGATACAAGGTCAATTTGCCGATTCGGGTGATCGTCTCCCGCGCCATGACAGCTTCGATCTTTGACGGCCGAGGAACCTCCCTGAGCGAAGGCGGTATGGCATTGTTTGCCGGCGTCGAATTGCGGCCGGGCGACCAGGTGGCGGTTGAATTTACTCCGCCTTTTTCCGCACCCCCGATCCGGGTGGACGCAACGATACGGAATCGCATCGGCTATCACTACGGCGTGGAGTTTCATGGCCATCGACCAACGACAAAGACAGAAGCGTAGCCCAGCTGCGCATGCACCTCGCAGCTTTGCCATCACAGGCTGACCAATATCCAGCCCGAATCAGCGGCTAACGTTCTTTGTCCTTGTCCAAGATGGTCTGCAGGTCGGCACGAAATGCAGCGCACCGTTTCCAGCCTTTCCGGAGTCGCGTCCACAATCTCCTGTTTGGACTGGAAGACCTGGCGGCCGTCCTTCTCGGTCAGCACTCCCAAAGCTTCTCCCATGCGCCAGCCCGGAGTACCCAACATTTGCATTCCACCGACCGATGGGACCAGCAGCGCAATACAATTGTCCCGCACCACACCCACGCATTTGGGAAACCGGTCGAAGGTCTGGAGATCAAACCCGGCAAGATAGATACGCTGCAGTTGTTCGGCGGGATCAGGCATGAAAGCGCTTCTGGCCGCTGGCTTCTGGCTTGAGGCTCGCGGCGATGGGCAATGGCTTCCGGGCTTGAAGCTAGAAGCCAGAAGCTAGATCCCCTTACATCTTGTATCGGCCCAGATCCTCGTCGTTCAGACCTTCGAGCCACTTGCGCAGTTCTTCGCTGGTGACGCGGTCGGAGACGTTGGCCGCCAGCTTGGAATTTTTCAGCACATCGTCTTCGACGAATATGGGGCAATCCACGCGCAACGCCAGCGCCAGCGCATCGGACGGACGGGAATCGATGCTGATCACATTTCCCTGCCGCTCCATCCAGATCACGGCGTAAAAAGTATCTTCCCTCAGTTCCGTGACCACCACTTTGTGCACCTGCGTGTCCAGCCCCACCAGCACATTCTTGATCAGATCGTGCGTCATGGGACGCGGCGTGCTGACTTTCTCGATCTCGAGCGCGATCGCGTTGGCTTCGTAGATTCCCACCCAGATGGGCAGGACGGCATCGCCGCTGGTGTCTTTCAGGATCACGATGGGCATGTTGGTAACTGGATCCATCATGAGCCCGCGAATTTTCATTTCGACTTCCATCGTGGCCCCCGTACGAACACCAATTCCAGATTGAAGATTTTAGATTGCAGATTTCACGCTGCACGCGCGCTATCATCAATCTGAAATCTCGAATCCAAAATCCGAAATCGCACTTTCTTTGCTCCTTATATCACCATTTCACCCAACAGGCTGTTGGGAAAACTCACGGTGGTAAGCACGGGAATATAGCTGCCGACTCCCGGAGTCACAGCCTGCGGTGCGGTGAAATTCAGCGTCTTGTTCTGCGATGTGCGGCCAATCCACTGGCCGCGGGCTTCGTTCCTGCCTTCAACCATGACTTCAAGAATCTGCCCCACGTGCCGCTGGTAGCGCCGCCTTTGGATCTCCCGCTGCTTTTCCTGCAAGATGATCAGCCGGCGGGACTTTTCCGCGTCCGGGATTGCGTCTTCCAGCTGTCAGCGACGGCGTGTTCGGGACGCGGCGAATACTTGAAGCAGAAAATGCTGTCGTACTCGACTTCATCCAATCAGCGACAGCGTCTGCTCAAAATCCGCCTCGGTTTCGCCCGGAAAACCGACGATCATGTCGGACGTGATGCTGATTTCCCGCTTGGCTGCCTTCATCCACGCGACGCGTTCCAGATACTGCTCCCGGGTGTAGAGGCGCTGCATGGCGTTCGAGCACGCGGTCCGATCCGCTCTGCACCGGCAGGTGCACGTGGTCGCAAAGGGTCGGAACCGAATCGATGGCCTGGATAATGTCGCGGCCGAAATCACGGGGATGCGAAGTTGTGAAGCGCACTCGCCGGATGCCGTCGAAGCTCTCCCACCGCCGCCAGCAGTTCGGCGAAAGTCTTCTTTCCCGACGGGTCTTTGTAACGAATTCACGTTCTGGCCCAGAAGTTGGACCTCGGTGTAGCCGAGATCGGCCATCTGCCGGGCTTCCGCCAGAACGGAATCCGAGGTGCGGCTGCGCTCCTTGCCGCGGGTGAAGGGCACCACGCAGTAGGCGCAGAACTTGTCGCAACCCTCGATGATGGTCAGATAGCCGCGGTGCGGGTTGGTGCGGGCGGTGAATTCGGTCTCGAAGCACTCGTCGGTCTCGCGGTCGTCCAGTCCGGTAATGCGCTGCTTCCCTGCCTCGAGTCTGCACCAGCATCTGCGGCAGGTTGCGATACGAGGCCGAGCCGCAAACCATGGAAACGTGAGGAGCGCGCTCGAAAATCTTTTCGCCTTCCTGTTGCGCCACGCAGCCCAGCACGCCAAATCGCTTGCCCTGCTTCTGCAGTTTTTTGTAGTCGGCCAGGCGGTGGAAGACTTTCTGCTCGGCTTTGTCGCGAATGGAGCAGGTGTTGTAGAGGATCAGTCCGGCCTCTTCGACGGTCGGAACCTGTTGATATCCCTCGGCCAGCAGCGTGCCGACGACCTTCTCGGAATCGTGGACGTTCATCTGGCAGCCGAAAACTTCCAGGTAAAACGTCTTTTGAGGGTCTGCCGACATCGCAACTCAAGTATAGCGCAGTCTTACAGATGCTCGCGGCGACCCTGGTGCCGGCAGTGTCCCTGAACTGCGCTGCCGGGTCCCCCTACACCCTTTGCGGTTTAAGACTTTGACCTCGGCCGCCGGAAAGGACGAGGGCGTAAACCGCAAAGAACGCAAAGCCATGGCTCAGGACGCGCACCTGGTTTCTCCGCCCCGCTCTTGCACAGCCTTCCTCAGTTTTTCCACAATTGAGGCGCCACGAAAGCCTTGACTGGCGGGCAATCTCAGCGCCCGCGGTATGTCAATCGAAATTGCATTCTGCGATCGCTCCGTACGGCCTGAAGAAGCCCCAGACAAGCCGTTGACAAAAATTTCTTTAGGACTAGAATACGCGACGATTTCTGCCTGTAGAATTTCACTCATGAGCCCTGAACTTCTCGACTCCGTTTTGTTGCAGACCGACTTCCCCGAACTGAAACTGCATGCCAGCGGCAAGGTGCGCGACGTCTACAACCTCGATGCAGACCGGCTGCTGTTTGTCGCCACCGATCGCATTTCGGCGTTTGACTACGTGCTGGCCACCGGCATTCCTCACAAGGGCCGGGTGCTGACACAGATTTCCCTTTTCTGGTTTGAGTTTCTTCGTGACGTGGTTCCGAACCATCTTCTTACCGCCGACGTCAGCCAGTATCCGGCGCCGCTGCAAAAGTACGCCGACCAGTTGCGCGGACGTTCGATGATCGTGGCGCGCGCCGAAATGTTTCCCGTGGAGTGCGTCGTGCGCGGCTACATTTCCGGATCGGCCTGGAAAGAATACAAAGCCACCGGCAAGGTTTGCGGGATTGAACTGCCCAAAGGTCTGCGCGAATCCGACCGCTTGCCGGAGCCCATCTTCACGCCTTCGACGAAAGCCACCAGTGGCCACGATGAGAATATTTCGTTTGCCGAAATGTCCAAGCCTGGTCGGGACCGGAACTGAGCGGCCAACTGCGCGACCTCACTTTGGCGGTCTATACCAAGGCCGCGGACTACGCCCTGCAAAAAGGCATCATCATCGCCGACACCAAATTCGAGTTCGGACGCACCGCCCACGGCATCACTCTGGCGGACGAGGTGCTCACCCCGGATTCTTCCCGCTTCTGGCCGGCGGACAAGTACGCGCCCGGCAGTTCGCAGGAATCGTTCGACAAGCAGTACGTTCGGGACTATCTGGAAGAGATTCGCTGGAACAAGCAACCGCCGGCGCCGGCTCTTCCCGCCGAAGTGGCGCGGCGGACCAGCGAGAAGTACGTCGAGGCATACCAGCAGCTCACCGGGACTCGAGCTGGATGTTTAAGTCGCATCGTGAGCCGCAGGAAGGCGGCATGAACGGCGCGGATTGGGCCATCGTCGCGGTGGTGCTGCTGTCCACCGATCCAGGCGGCGTATTCGGGGTTCTTCCAGGAGGCTTTTCACCTGGCCGGACTGGTCGCTGGATACCTGGTGGCGGCGTGGCAGTATCAGCACCTGGCCGGCTGGTTTGAGACGGTATCTGAAGTCAGCCTGGGTGGCTGAGAGTGCGGGGTTCCTGATCATTTTTTTTGCCGTCGCGGTGGCCGCCGGAATAGCCGGGCAGACCGCACGCTGGGTCATGAAGAAGTCCGGTCTTAGATTTATTGACCGGCTTCTGGGCGGGGCGTTGGGATTGCTGCGGGGCTGCCTGATTGTGGCCGTGATTGTGGTGAGCATGACCGCATTCACGCCTTCCTCCAGGTGGCTGGCAGAGTTCGGAGTGGGCTCCGTATTTCCAGGCAGTGGGGCGGGCCGCCATCTGGGTCGCCCCTGCGGAATTACGGGCCAAGTTTTATCAGGGACTGGATTTGCTGCGCCGTATGCCGCAGACGGTTCCCGGCCGGTGCCGCACCGTCTCAGACTCCGGCAGAAGTAGGCAGTCGGCATGAAACGATTTATTGAAGAATCAGGCAGCTTTTCAGGCCAGCGATTCTGTCGCGCAGAAAGAGAGATGCCGTGAGAGATCAGCTCGAAGCCCTTATCATGCAGATGTACCGGAGTAATATTCTTTATTCCGAAGCCGTGCGCGAATTCAAAAAGAAATTCATCCTGACCGTCCTGCAGGAGAACAAGGGCAACCAATGCCGCGCCGCGCGCGAGCTGGGCATGCACCGCAATACCCTGAGCCGCACCATCTCAGAACTCAAGATTGACGTACGGCAGCTGCGTGACGGCGTCAAACGCCCGCCGCGCAGCGCGCGGCCCGTTGGCTACGAGAAGAAGGCGATGCGCTAGAGCCGCGCACGCAAGCCGCCCCGAAACCATCAAACCACAATTCCGGCCGTTGTCTTCCTGAGCGGAGCAAAACGTTTCGCTCGCGCAACGTCTTGCGAAGTCGAAGGATCCGTGCAGGCTGACGAGTTACAGGCGAGTTACAAGTCCCTCGACTTGCCCTCATCCCGTTGCGCCATCAGAGGCTGCGCTCGGGATGACGGTCTGCTGAGTATCAGCTTCCACCGATGGGCAAAAATTAAGGCAGCCCCTGAGGGCTGCCTCGTTTGTTCCCGAGAACCCGGACTTACTGCGGCTTCTTGTGGACCGGCGGCTTTCTTGCCGCCGCCGGAGCAGCCTTGGTCAGCAAGGCGCCCTTTTCCATGACCATCACGAACGGGCTGGGAGTGTAGGAGACCGGCGTGCCTTCAAAATTAATCTTGTCTCCCTCCTTGGGCAGACTCCTGGCCGGGATCGGACCGGGAAAAGATAGTTCGATGTCGGCCGCTTCTTGTCGATATCGTCCACGCTGGCGGCCAGTTCCAGCTTGGTCGGCGAAGCGGAAATGACCTGCACTTCCGCCATCTGCAGGTTCTTGCCTTTGAGCGAATTCCAGACCTTGTCCTGATCCTCCTGCGTTCCCACCGAAAGGACGAGTTCCCACTCCGCGAAGCTCATCTCTTCGGGCTTCTTGCGTTTTCACCAGGTCAGCCGCCTGCTGCTGCGGAGTCGGAGGCACATATTGCGTGATGGTAAAACCAGCCGGAGGCACCGGCGTGGTCTTCGTCTGAGCCAGCAAGGTCGTCCCAACCTTGCTCGGTGCCGTGATATTTCACGTAACGGCTGTGACCGAACTTGATGATCGACGCCTTCCCTGCTGGATCGGCGACCAGGTTCGCAGCGCGAGCGATAAAGAACAGCCCGTTCACATCATCCGGAGGAGTAGCGGTCAGGTACGCCAGTGCCAGAGGATAAACATTCTCGACATTGTTCGGGTCTGCCTCGACCGCGGGGCGCAGATACTTCTGAGCCGATGCATAGTCCTTCAACTGCAAGGAGGAAAAACCGGCGACGCTGTTCAGCAATCCGCTAAGCTGGCCTTTCTGCTTGGTGAAATCTGCGTCTGAAACTCCATCCGGCTTGGCCATCTTGGCCACGGCCGCAAGACCGCGCTCGGCGTGTTGTTTGGCGTCCGCCCACTTCTGGGTCGCGCGCTCGTTGTAGGCCAGCAGTACCAGGGCGCGGGCGTTGTCCGGATTGGCCGTCAGCAGACGGTTTGCGGTGTCGATGACCTTGGCCTGATTGTTGGCCTGCTGGTAGGTTCCCATCAGCAACTCCAGCGCATCTTCCTTCATCACGCTGTTGGGATACTGAGTGAGGAACGCTTCCAGTCCGCTGATCTTGGCGGCGGGATCCGACTGCTGCACGGCCCCGACATAGGCGTTGTACTCGGCCGGATCCTTGATCTCTTTTTTCTGCGCTTGCGGCTGTGCGGGAGAGGCTTGCGTTTGGGTTGCTGGCGGTTGCGCGGCCGGCGGCGCGGTTGCCTGACCCGACGCCAGGTTAGCCAACACCAGCAAAAGCGCCACTAGACTCGTCTTCATTCGAATCGCTCCTTGGATAGTTAGGGAAAAACGGCGACAGCGCCCGAGGTATCGCCCAAGCCAGCCAACCCGGGTCTTTCTGGAACAAGAATGGCGCGAGCTGCCATCCGACGGGCTCCGGAAATATGCGGCCTTTTTGATCGACGCCCGTTAGGCCACGTAAGCGTTTCCGGTGAGGCGGATTATAAGTATGTGTGCCGCTCTAAGGCAAGTTCGTCTTTACAACGCGTTACCACCTGCTCTTGTAAGATGCCGAAAAGGACGCAACCGTGATGTCCAAAACGGCAGCCGGACCCGAGGACGGCGCGCTCCGGAGGTAATCGATTTATGTCCGAAATAACCGGAAACAGCGAGGCGGCGCTGCGCGGGCAGACGGCAATCATTACCGGCGCGGGCGGAGGCATCGGAGCTGCGATTGCCCTCCGCCTGGCCGCCATGGGAGCGCTTACTTTTCTGTGCGGGCGCCGGCGCAAGCCTCTCGAAGGCACTGCGGAAACCATCCTCGAGGCCGGCGGGCAGGCTGAAGTCGCCGAGTGCGACGTGACCGACCTCAGTTCAGTCGAAGCCCTGGCCTCGCTGGTCGAAGGCAAGTCAGGCCGGGTTGACATCCTGGTGAACAATGCCGGAGTAGGCAGCTTTGCCGGTCCCGCTGCACCAGATGTCTCCCCAATCGTGGGAGCAGGTCATGAATACGAATCTGCGAGGCGTGTACTACGGCATGCGCAGCTTCTCGCCCATGATGATTCGCGCCCGAGCCGGGCACATCGTGAACATCTCTTCCCTGGCGGGAAAGAATGCGCTGCCCAATGGGGCCGCATATGCCGCCTCCAAATGGGGGCTCAACGGCCTCAGCTATTCGATCGCGGAGGAATTGCGCGGCCACAACATCCGGGTATCGGTGGTCTGTCCGGGATCGGTGCACACCGATCTCAGTCCGCATGAGGGCAAGGATCCGAAAAAGATGCTGCAACCGGACGACGTGGCCCACGTCGTGGCCATGCTGGTCACGCAGCAGTCGCAATCCTTCGTCAGCGAGGTATTGCTCCGGCCCACGCAGAAACCGTAGCCTATGAAGATCTGATCATCATTCAGATTTACTTCGTCAGGAATCGAGCATCGGCTATGAAAAAGAAGATGAAAAAAACAAGATCAGCCAGCGCGCCCAAGTCCGCGCGTCCGCAAATGCCGGGCTATGGCCTGCCGGAAAACGAAAAGGGCCTGCTGCCATGGAAGTGGGCGGAGCTGCGCCTGCGAAAGAGCCACAACTACTGGATCACGACCGTCAAACCGGACGGCTCGCCGCATGTCATGGTGGTCTGGGGACTGTGGCTGGCGGAGCTTTTCTCTTCAGCACGGGCAGGCAATCGCGCAAGGCGCGAAATCTGGCTGAAAATCTCCGCTGCGTGGTCTGCACGGAAGATGCGGAGGAAGCCGTGATCATGGAAGGCGTCGCAGAAATTGCGGATGTGAGCGTCCGCCGTGAATTTCTCAAGAAGTACACACCCAAGTACGACTTTGATATGGCGGGTATGAAAGAAGACATCCTCGCGATGAAAGAACCGGTGTTTGCGGTTCGCCCTCACGTAGTCTTCGGCTTGTACGAAAAGAAATTCATGGCCAGCGCCACTCGCTGGAAGTTCAAAAGCTAGCCACCAGGAACCACGTGGCTTGTGGTGGCGTATGATCAATACCCGCAAGTGGGAGGATCGTGGCCAAGACATTTCGTGTTTTCGCGACCTGCGACATCGGCGATTCAATTGACCTGCTGCGCCAACGCGGGTACGAGGTCGAAATCTATCCCGGGCCAGAGGCGCCGCCCAAGAGCCTGGTTATCGAAAAAGTGCAGTCCGGCGTCGATGCACTGATCACAACCCTGCGCGATTCCATCGACGCCGAAGTATTTGAAGCCGGCAAGGGAAAATTAAAAGTCGTCGCCCAGATTGCCGTGGGCTTCGACAACATCAACCGCGCCGATGCCAATCGGTACAAAATTCCCTTCACGAACACCGCGGATGTGCTCACCGAGGCCACGGCCGAATTCGCCTTTTTCATGATGGGCGCGCTGGCTCGAAGGCTGTGGACGGCCGAGCATCTCACCCGGGAGAACCAGTGGAGCTACTGGCATCCCTACCTGCCATTTCTCGGCGATGAAGTGACGGGCAAGACGATTTCGATTATCGGCACGGGCCGGATCGGCATGGCAATGATCAAGAAGTGCGCCGGGTTTGACATGAATATTCTCTGTTACGACCCGGCCTATCAGAACCACGACTACGTCAGCGCCATCCAGGAAACCATGGACTTGCGCCACGCGCGTGGCATTTCGAAAGTCAGGAATTCCATTCAGTACGTCGGCGTGGAAGAAGCCCTGGGCCAAGCCGATTTCGTGAGCGTACATGTGCCCTTGCTGCGCGAAGGTGAGAGTTCGGCGCCGACTTACCATCTCTTCAACGAGCGCACCCTGCGCCAGATGAAGCCGACCTCTTTTCTGATCAACACTTCACGAGGACCCGTGATCGACGAGGCTGCCCTGGCGAAAGCGCTCCGCGAAAACTGGATTGCCGGCGCAGCCCTCGATGTTTACGAAAAGGAGCCTCTGCCCGCGGATTCGCCGTTGCGCGACCCTGCCATTGCGGACCACTGCCGCCTTTATCCCCACTTTGCCAGCGCCGGCCGCATCACGCGATTGTCCTCCGACCCGGAAAAGGGTATGGCAGGGCGCACGGTACAAGGATTGCTTGATGTGCTTGAGAACAACTACGGCGGGGACGTCACAAAGATGCCTTACGTGGTGAACAAAGAAGCGTTTAAAAAGTAGCGAATCCCGGGGACTGCCTAGCCCGAATACACCAGTTCCACAACCGTGCAATCGTCGCTCAGGGGCGTGCCGCCGCAGAAGTTGGCGACGGCTTCGAAAATATCTTCCAGCGTGGCGCTCTTGCCGGCCACCGCCTCCAGACGCGAATCTTCAAAGAAGTCGCCGCGCGCGTTCTCTGCTTCGGTGACGCCGTCGGTCACCAGGATCAACCGGTCGCCGGCATGCAGGCTCACGTGATCGCTCTCATAGGTGGCGTCGCCGAGCAATCCTACCGGCAGATTGCCGTGTGGCGGGCGAATGACTTCCTTGTTGCAAACCAGCAGCGGCGGAACGTGTCCGCAATTCACATACTCCAGCTCTCCATCCCGCCGAATGCGCGCAATGATCAGCGTGGCGTACTTCTCCCCGATATGTTTATGGGTGAAGAAGCGGTTGGCGGCGACCACAATGTCAATCAGGGGCATCCCGGCCGTGAGTTGGGAATAGATCATGCCCTGCAGGGTGGAAGCCAGCAGCGCCGCGGAAACACCCTTACCGCTCACGTCCGCCAGCACCACAGCCAACCCTTCATCGGTATTGACCGCGTCAAAGAAATCGCCGCCGATTTCCTTGCAAGAGAGGTTCCTGCCCCTGAGGGTCGCAAAAGGCACTTCGGGGATGGTCACGGCCATCAGGCGTTGTTGAATCGATGCCGCAATGGAGAGCTCCTGCTGGTAGCGCCGGGATGCTTCCTCGGCTTGCACCAGCCGCGCATTCTCGATCAGAGAAGCCGCTTCCGTCGCAATGGCCCGCAGAATATCGTTGCTGACGCTTGAGATGTCACGCGAGGCGAAGCGCGAGTCCACGTACAGCGCTCCCATGACCTCGGCTGAACTTTCCGTCGCCACGGCCGCCTGCGCATCGCGCGTGGCCTGCACCTGGGGCTTGCGCAGCGGAATGCAGATCACGGTGCGGAGATCGTAGGCCACGATGCTGTGCCGGCCCGCCAGATCGAGCGACTGGCTGGTATCAGTAATCACGAACTCCGAATTGGACTTGACGCCTTCATCCAGTATCGAATGCGAGATGGTGGTGTCGTCAAGCAGCGGTTCGCCCTTCGAGTTGCGCCCGGCGGCGAGACGCAGGTTGTTCTCTTCGTCCCGCATGAAGACGTAGCCGCGCTCGGCGCGTGTGAGCTTCAGAGTTGCATCCAGCAGCGTCACCAGAATTTCATCGAGCACGCCTGTGGTATTCAGCTTGCGCGCGGCCTCGAGAAACAGCGTCAGCTTCTCCAGATCGGTGGTGTCGGTCGAAATCTGGATGCCGGAAATCTGGCTCAGGAACTCACGAGCCGTATTCGAACTGGCATGGTGGGGATGGAAGATGACGTACGAGACGTCGCGAACGCCGAACTCCACCCGATCGTTGCGTTCCAGAGTTTTGCGCTGTATGCGTTCGCCATTGACGAACGTGCCATGCTTGCTGCCCTGGTCGACCACGCAGAACTGCCCGTCTTCCGAGGTGATCAAAGCATGGTCGCGCGAGACCCGGGGATCGGCGATCACCAGGTCCTTGTCCACCTTTCGACCTACGGTGAACGGAGTGTGATCCAGATTGATGGTGCGCTGGTCGTTCCCCTGCACGAAAACCAGGGTAGGGAAGATTCCCGACCCCGGGGATGAAACCGGGCCCGTAATGGGTTGAAATGCCATGTGTTCAAGCCTGCGCTCTTTTAAAAATCGGCTCCGTCAGGCGAGGAGTCTGGTTGCTGCTTCCGCCGCCGAATTTGCCGGACACACGGAAAGGATACTGCAAAAGTCTAAGCTGCCCCACGCCCCAGGGCAGTCAGCGCTTCCTGCTCACTGTCAAAGACCTCGAAAACCGTTGCCAGCTTGGTGATCTGAAGCACATCGCGCAGGCGCTGGCCCAGGCCGGTGAGCTTGATGTCCGCCCCCTCTGCACGGGCGGAAGAGTAAACCCCAACCAGCGTTCCCAGGCCTCCGCTATCAATATAAGTGACTTCTGAAAGGTTCAGCACCAGGCGCGGGGTTTCCGTCAAAGTCTGTCTAAGGAAATCGCGTAGCGCATTGGCCTCGTCCCCAAACATGATGCGGCCCTGACAAGAAACTATGCTTACCTCGCCAACTCGTCGTTTCTCGATTTTGAGGTTCATCGGCTCCTCCGAAACGTTCTCGTGGCGCAGTGTGCGAGAAGACTAACCTGTGATTGCGGCCCAATGCAAGGTCGGCAGCGGGGCTTTAGCGCCGGTCGAACTGTTCCATCAGGATTCTGGCATAGTAACCGCAGCCCTGGTTTTCAATTGATCGACCGCGCATATCGCAAGCAGCCCCAGAATCGCCAGAGGAATACCGAGGCTGGTATAGAGCGGCACCGCCCAAGCCTTTTGCACCGACTCCGCCGGCAGGAAGATGGAAGCCAGCATCAATCCAGCCGCTGCCAGCCAAGGCCATACAACTACGGCCAGTGCCACCACGCACGCCCCGCGAGTAAGGCGGTCGCGCCGCCATAGTTCTTTCCACGAATCGACGATCAGGAATACCGCAGGCAGCAGAATCACCTGATTGTACGGAGCGAACGTCGGAATAATCACAAGAGTTACAGCGAGAACCAACGCCAGGATCATGACGAAGGCCGGCGAATCCTGAGACGCTTTCCGAAAGCGCCAGCCGGCGACGGCAACCGCGATCACGGCTGCCGCAGCGATGATCTTCCCCAGTTGCGGCGTAGCCAGCACATCGAGCAGAGAGCCCGCGCCTCCGGTGTACTGACGATAGTCTGCAACCGCTTCGCGAAAACGCCCGATCCATCCCGGCAACAGGTATTGCGCGCCCCCAAGCAAAAGGCCGGAGGTCAACCCGAAGCTCCATACAAATGCCTGCCGACGCCTCCAGTCGCTGACCGCCCACAGCACCAACCAGCAGGCCACCGGAAGGGCCAGTTGCGGCTTGATGGTCGCCAGCGCCAGTAAACCACCAGCGAGCGAAAAATGCCCGGCGACGAGCGCAGCGGCACATCCCGCAAGCAGCGCGCTCACGAACAGGCTCAACTGTTGCAGCTTGATTCCCTGCACGGCCGCATAGCATCCCAGCGTGAGCACAATCATCATGCACGTCACTGCGCCAGACGGTCGCCAGCGCAATACCCGCAGCCACAAAAATACCGTCGCCAGGGTAAGAGCCACGAGCAGCCAACGAAAGCCGGCCTGCACCAGAGGGAACGGCAAGCCGATGGACGGCGCCAGCAGAAACACCACGTGCAACGGATAGGCAAAACCCTGCTGGTCCCTGGGATCGGTGGCGCGAGCAGGATCGAGAGGCCGTCCGTAGTATCCGCTTTGTATTTCGCGCGTGACTTCGGGACTGTAAGGATCGCGATGATGAAGCAGAAATTCTCTCGTGCCCAGCCACCGCGGATAGAGATCGGAGAGATTGCCTCGCGGGCGCCCGTGCACGGCTGCGTCCGCCTTCTGATAGGGCACCAGTATGCGCTGCACGTAGAACCACATGCTTCCGGCAAACAGCAGCGCCAGCAGCAACCCGAGTCTGGAGTCTTTGAACAATTCGTCCGGTGGTTGGAGCAAAACGAAAGCCGCCCCATGTTACAACTTATGCGAGCGAACTTCTGTTGCGATTGCGCCTCTGCATCTCCGCCCTGATCGGATTAGCCAGCGCCGCGTTCTGTTATTTCCTCATGCTGCATTTCCATCAGGGCGCCGCCGATTTCGGCTGGGCGCTGCACGCCGCCCGCGGTCTGCTCGCGCGACAAAATCCTTACGACACTCCGCTCGAACAATACCCGCTTACCGCGGCGGTTTTGGCAGTGCCTTTTGTGGGATTGCGCCCGGAGTTCGCAGCGGCTTTGTTCTACGGCATCAGCTCCGCGCTGCTGGCGTTTGGCCTCACCCGCCATGGCTACCATCGACTGCTGGTATTCCTCGCCTATCCGTATTGGGGAGGATTGTTGGCGGTGCAGTGGTCCACCCTGATCTTTGCCGGCGCCTTCTTTCCGCTGCTGCTGCCGGTGACCATGGCGAAGCCCCAGTTGGGATTGCCGGTGGCGCTGACCCACCTGAGCCGCCGCGGCGTGATGGCTTGCATCGTTGTAGTGTTGCTGACGCTGCTTGCGATTCCTCACTGGCCCGGGTTATGGCTGGGACAACTGCATAACTACGAGCACTTCATTCCCCTGCTGGTCTTGCCCGGCCCGCTGCTGGTGCTGGCACTCTGGCGCTATCGCGATAAGGATGCCTGGTTCCTGCTGCTCACGGCGCTGATGCCGCAGCGCTGGTTCTTCGACACCTTCGTCCTCTGGCTCATCCCCAGATCGCGGCGCGAAATTCTCTTCACTGCCGCGCTCAGCTGGGGAGCCGGCATCTGGCGCTGGTACCACATCCCGCACAGTTTCGCGGAAGTGGGAAGGTTCACCGTGCTGTTCATGTACCTGCCGATGCTGGCGGTGATAATGTTGCGGCGATTCGACCTCGAAGAGAGCTGACCGGGCGTGGCTACTTCCACGGTGGCCTCTTTACGATTTGGCCGGAACTCCGATCAGGATGCCGCGCCGTAGTTGCGAGGTCACCTCCCATCCGAGACCCGCCAAAATAAACACTGGCAGTATCGGCATAACGGCGAGGGGAGCGACCCAAAAATGGAAAGCGAACGAGGGTATCGCCAGCGACGTCACAGCCAAAAAGACTGTCGAGATATAAGGCCACGCCACCAGGGACAGGGCCGCTGCCAGCGTATGCCGCGCCCAGCGTCCGAGCCCCCAGATTTCCCGTCTCTGTTTCAATAACACCAGAACGGCAGGCAGCAATTGCAGATCCGAGTAAGGCACCAGGCTCGGCGTCACCACCAGGGTAGCTGCCAAAACCCAGACAACTACAAGGCAGAACTGGGCTGAAAAAGCTGGTGCTCGCCGCACTCTCCACGTTAAATAAACCGTGCCCGCCACAACCATCAGCGCCAGAAGAAAACCGAGCGGACGGGTGAACAGCAGTTGCAAAGGCGTGATCCCATAAGATCGTTCGGGATAGGCGAGGATGCCCCGGACGCATTGCGTTACCCAGCCAGGCAGGATCCATTCTCCTGCCGCGATCAAGGCGGCCATGCTGAGCAGGAAGCTCCATACAAATTTCCGACGCTCCCTCCATGCCCCCGTGCTCCAGATGAAAAGACAGCCGGCCAGCGGCAAAACCAGATGCGGTTTGATGGTCGCAAATGCCAGCAGCGTCCCTGCCAGGATCAGCCGTTCGCGCCCCAGCGCAAAGCATGCCGCAGCGACCAGCGCGGACACCAGCACGCCGAGGTTCTGCAAATAGATCCCCTGCAGTGAAGGCATGCTGGCTAACGTCAGCATCACTGCAAGAAATTGCTGCGGCGGCGTTAATTTCCATTGCAGAAAGTCCAGCCACAGTGGCAAGCTGGCCGCGGTGACAACCAGCAGAAAAATGACGAACAGGTTCTTTACCAGCGGAAAGGGGAGACGCACCGTCGGAGCCATCAGAAAGACCACGTACACGGGATAATAAAAATGTTGCTCGGCCTCGTCCCGCCGCGGATCATACTTGTGGCCGTTCAGGCCGATCTGTATTTCCTCCGTTACCTCTTCGCCATAGGGATTGCGCCCGTTCAACAACAGTTCACGGCTTCCCAGCCAGCGTTGATAGATATCTCCAGGATGTCCCTTCCAGACCTGGTTGCCGTAATGCCAGGCCGCAAAACTGACCAGGAAAATAATTGCGAGCAGATAAGAGGGTTGGCGGAAGCGATCCACTTTGACGGGAGTTTATCATCTCAAGATAACTGAAGGTTCACGCGGATCACGAGGTGTGCGTCGCCTATAGTTGCTATTCAGTCAGCGATTGCTTTCGCAATGACCAGCTTCCTGAAAACTCGTTACGTATTCGTAGCGGTTGTCGCCCTCGGCCTGTTTACGGTGGCCGGGCGCGGCATTACCGATCCGGATATCTGGTGGCACCTTCGCAGCGGACAGCTGATGCTGCAGAACCGCGCTCTCTTTCACAGCGATCCTTACTCTTTCACACGCCTCGGCCAACCATGGATAAACCACGAGTGGTTTTCACAAATCCTTTTATTTTCCCTGTACCGCGTGGTCGGTTTTGGAGGACTGATCGTTGTCTTCGCCGGCATTGTCGCCGCCGCGCTTATGCTGGTTTTCGTGCGCTCCCCCGGGCGCCCGTACCTGGCCGCGCTGGTGACAGTTTGCGGTGCGGCGGCTTCTTCGCCTAGCTGGGGTGTGCGCCCGCAGATGTTTTCTTTCCTGCTGGCCAGCCTCTATCTGCTTCTGATCGAAAAGTCCGAACGGTCGCCGAACCTCTTGTGGTGGACCGTTCCCCTGATGCTGTTGTGGGTCAACCTGCATGCCGGATATGCAATTGGATTGGCCTTCCTGGCGCTCTTTCTCATCGGCGAGACTCTCGAGGGAGCTGCAAGCGCAGAACCGTGGCAGAAATTTTCGCGACGCCTGAAGCGCCTGGCGATCGCCTTCCTGCTTTGCGTCGGGATAGCGGTGGTCAATCCCAATGGCCTCCGCATTTACTGGTACCCCTTTGCCACCCTGCGGTCCGCGGCCATGCACCGGTTCATTCATGAGTGGTTCTCACCCGATTTTCACGATCCCACGTACCTGCCGCTCCTGCTCATGCTGCTCGGCTTGTTCGCGGGCCTGGCTCTGGCGTCCCGCACGCCGCGATTGCGCACGCTTGTGCTTTTGCTGGCCACGATCCCGGCCGGGCTACGCTCCCGGCGGCACGTTCCCATCCTCGTGCTGGTTCTTGTGCCGGTTCTCGCCGAACTGGCGCAGGAGTGGCTACAGGCCTCAGGCGCGACGCGCTGGTTCAGAACGCCACTGGCTCAATCCGCTTCGCGAACCCTGGCCATCAATCTTGTCGTGCTGGTTACATTTCTTGCCTTCACAGCGTTCAGGGTTCGGCAGGTTGTGATCCGTCAGCCTCAAACGGAGGCCAAGGAGTTCCCCGAGGCCGCTGCCGCCTTCCTGCAGCGTGAGCACCCCCCGGGCCCCCTCATGAACCACTACAACTGGGGCGGGTACTTCATATGGAAGCTGTACCCGCAATACCAAGTCTTCATGGATGGCCGGGCGGATGTTTACGGCGATGCCCTGATGAGCGATTTCGGCGACTTTTACTATCTGACCGACGACTGGCGGCGATCAATGCAAAAGTGGGGTATCCGCACCGTGGTTCTGCCACCCGATGCTCCCCTGATAACCGCTCTCCGGGCCAGTCCGGGCTGGAAACAGATTTACGCGGATCAGCAGTCTGTCATTTTGACAAGGTCTCGGTAATCCAGCGGGGAATCAAGGTAGTAATCATCTCGCCAAGATTCAGCTGCAAACAATTGCACATTAGCCAGTATCATTCCGCCTGAATTTTCAAGGTCCGCCGGGTTCGGCGGAATTCTCCGGCTTGTGGCACAGGCGAGGTCAACGATGAACGCTGTTTTAACCAGGCTTTGGCAGGAAGATGGGCAGGATGTTGCCGAATATGCGGTAATGCTGGCCGTGATCCTTGCGGTCGTGGTGGGTACGATCAGAATGATCGGGTCAGGCGCCAACAACGTTTTTTCCTCGGTCGCCAGCTCCGTACAGTAAGCGAATGCGGTCCAGCCGGCTTGCAGGCGGGCAGTCGGTCACAATGGCTGCCTTTCAGCGACGGATGCAGGGTCCGCCTGTTTTCATCTCCCGATGCCGCTGTCATCTCTCCTCTACTGCTTCGAATCGCCCTATTTTGCCCGGTTTCCGGGGCGGCAGGCAGTAATTTAAGGGTCCGGGGCGCAAGAAATTGTCGCTTTACGGGATAACCGCAGGGTATTATGTTCGTGGGCGCCAGGAGCGGTTCGTCCCATCAGTGCCTAAACCGTTGATTCCGAACCAACAACAGAATCGCGATCGTGGCGGGCCGGATGTTCGAATTTGATCAAGCCTGGGAGTCGCTGCCCATCCGCTTGAATTCATTAGGGGGACGATTATGAAAGCGAGAGTTCTAAGTTTGTGGCGGGAAGACAAGGGCCAGGACATCGCGGAATACGCGGTCATGCTGGCAGTAATTCTGGTGATCGTGGTGGGGACCATTCGGCTTATTGGTTCCAATGCCAATAACGTATTTTCTTCCGTCGCCAGTTCGGTTCAGTAAGACCTGTTGGCTGGGGACGCGAAGATTCAACGGAACCTGTATCCCTGGGGCGAGTGGCAATCATCGAGAGCGCCGGGAGCGGCTCGGCACGAGTGACGAATCTTGCTCGCCTGGGTCCGCCAGCCAGGCGCAGCGGGCAATCAGCTCGCAACACTCTTTGTAAAGTCCGAAGTTTGCGGCCGCCACGTCCTGAGCCGATTATTTTTCTCGAAGAGTCTGGTATTGCAGGTCCTGCCGTTGCGGCTTTAGAGGAGCATTCATGAATCGAACTCGCCTGCTGTTGATCGGTTTTGTCGCCCTTGCTTTGGGCGCGATCGTCAGCTACACCGTTTACCGCACCCTTCAAACCAAATCGGGTGACACAACTCCGGGGGTTGAAGTGGTGGTGGCGGCAAATGACATTCCGGTCGGAGCCAAAGTTGGCGAGAGCGATGTTAGAGTGGTGCGCTTCCCTGCCGCCGATCTTCCCGCCAACTGCTTTCATCTGAAAACTTCCGTGGTGGGGCGGGGCGCGATTCTGCCCATCGCGAAGGGCGAATTCTTTCTGCCCAACAAGCTGGCTGGAGAAAATGCAGGTTCGGGAATGCAGTCGCTGATTCCGCCCGGAATGCGGGCCGTCTCGGTGCGGGTCAATGAAGTGATTGGAGTCGCCGGTTTTGTCGTGCCCGGTACGCGCGTGGATGTTCTGCTTACCGGCAACCCCTCGGGCGCGCCCGACCAGCAGACCACCACGGTTCTGGAAAACGTCGCGGTCATTGCGACCGGCCAAAAGCTCGAGCGCAATACCGCCGGAGATCCGCAGGTAACGCCGGTCATCACCTTGCTGGTTTCGCCCGACGACGCGCAGAAGCTTACCCTGGCTACTTCGCAGGGAAAGATTCAGCTGGCACTTCGCAATCCGCTGGATACCAAACAGCAGGAGCTGGCGTCGGTGGGAACCGTGTCGTTGTACAAGGGCATGCCCATTCCGATGACCACCGCTGCTCCGCGGCCCAGAACGGTCAAGCATACGGCGCCTCCGCCCACCACCACGCTGCCGTCCGTCTATTCGATCGAAGTGATCAAGGGAACGAAAAAAGAAGTCACCAAGTTCTAGCACGCAACAAGTCGAGGAACCATACAT
This sequence comes from Terriglobia bacterium, assembly GCA_963814725.1. Taxonomy (GTDB): domain Bacteria; phylum Acidobacteriota; class Terriglobia; order Terriglobales; family Acidobacteriaceae; genus JAIQFF01. Next base: position 235,289 of record CAWFDY010000003.1, on the reverse strand, counting down.
GCCGATCCGCTCCCGCAGGTGGGAGGAATGCGCAGTAAAACCGAGTCCTAGGTTGCGCCGTGTACTTTGTGGATGGCTGTTGCTCGCAGCCTCCGTCGCGGCCCTCTCTCAGGATCAGCCCGCCACCCCGCCAGCGCCGCCTCAGGCACCCGGTCCCGAGGCCAGCTCATCTGCTCCGGAAGCCGCCGCGCAAGCCGCCGCCCCCCTGCGCGTCATGGTGGGCAAATCTCTGTTGATCAACACTACCGAGCGGCTGAAGCGAGTTTCCGTGACCGACGACGCGGTGGCCGACGCGCTGGTCGTGACCCCCACCCAGATTCTCGTGCACGGGCGTGCTGCGGGCGAAGTGTCCCTGCTGATCTGGGACGAGTTGGAGCGCTCGCGTAGCTTTGATCTGCGTGTGGATGTGGACGTCAGCACCGCGGCCGAAGAAGAAAAGCGGGTCTTCCCCGACGAACAGATCACCGTTTCCCCGTCGCGTTCCGCGATTGTTCTCTCTGGCCACGTCTCGACGGAAGATGTTTCCAAACGCGCCGGCATGATCGCCGAGGCGTACTCCAAGAATGTCGTCAACGTTCTCACTTTCGGTCCGGTCGGGGCGCAGGAAGTGCTGCTGGAAGTGAAGTTCGCGGAAGTTGATCGCTCCGTGATCACACAACTGGGAGTGAATCTCTTCATGCCGGGCCTGGGCAACACTATTGCCACCAGCCAGACCGGACAATTCGGCTCGGTGCAGATCCACAATACGGCCACAACCACACAGACCACCGGCAATACATCGACGACGACAACGACGGCGACGCCTCCCACCACCACGATCAGCGACTTCCTTAACCTCTTCGTGGCTCGCACCGACATCAATATCGGTGCGGTGATCAAGGCGCTGCAGCAGAAGAACCTGCTGCAGATTCTGGCCGAGCCCAATCTGATCGCGGTCAATGGCAAGGAGGCCAGCTTTCTTGCAGGCGGAGAGTTTCCCTTCCCCATCGTGCAGCCGGGACAGGGATTCACTGCGGTCACCATTTCGTTCAAGGAATTCGGCGTGCAGTTGAAATTTACTCCTGTGATCATGCCGAATGGGAACATCCATCTGAAGGTGGCTCCTTCGGTCAGCGCACTGGATTTTGCCAATGCGCTCACCATTTCCGGCTTCACCGTTCCCGCGCTCAGCACGCGCAAGGCGGAAACCGAGTTCGAACTGCAGGACGGGCAAAGTTTCGTGATCGCGGGACTGATCGACAACCGCGTGACCGATCTCTATAGCAAGATACCGGGGCTGGGAGATATCCCGATTCTGGGTAATTTCTTCCGCAGCAAGAGCGCGCAGAGAACCAATTCTGAACTCATGGTGTTATGCACCGCGCATCGCATCTCCGCCAGCGCGCAGGCGCCCGCGCTGCCGGTCACCCCCAAACCGTACATGGATAAAGAGCAGTTCGACGGCAAGCCGTCCGGGGATAAGAAGAAATAGCGCAAGAAGCGGAAGCAGTGACCTGCGTAATCAGCGAGCGGGTTCAGGCAAGTAGTATCTTGGGAAATAAGAATCTGTAGGGGGCCAGAAGGACGATGCCCGAACTTTCTGTCGTCGTGATCGCGCAAGACAGCGAGCAGCGTGCTGTACTGCAGGTGCTGGTGGATGGCACCAGCGTGGCGCGAGTGGTGCATACCTGCACCAGTTATCCCGTGGTGGTCACCGACCCGGTTTTGCGCCGTGTGCAAAGCGCCGGACCTCAGGTGGTCGTGGTTGATATTCCCTCCGACAATCACACCACGGCGCTGCGCGCCATCGAACTGATCCATCAGGAGGTGCGGGACGCCGCCATATTTGCAGTGGGCAGCATGGCCCAGCCGCAAATCATAGTCAGCGCCATGCGCTCCGGCGCGCGCGAATACATTGAACGCCCCACCACCACGCACGACCTTCTGGAGGCCTTTATCCGGCTCACGGCCGCCCAGCGAAAAGTGGATCGGGAAGGTCCTCGCGGAAAGGTCTTTACCGTAGTCAACGCCAAGGGCGGCAGCGGAGCCACCACCACCGCCGTGAATCTCGCGCTGGCGCTGCAATCGGCCCACGGCAATGTCGCACTGGTGGATATTGCTCCGCTGGGACATACCGCGCTGCACATGAATCTGAAACCGCAATTCACCGTGGGGGACGCAATTCGCAATCTGCATCGGCTCGACGGTTCACTGCTGGACAGCTTTATAACCCGCCACGATGGCGGCCTGCAGTTGCTCGCCGGGGTCAACGCCCCCGTGCTGGTGGAGCCGCCCACTTCGGAATTCGCCCGCCTGATGGATCTGCTGGTCGGGCATTTCCGCTATGTCGTGGTCGATGCGTCATCGCGGGTGGACGCAGCCACGCGCCTGGTATGCAATCTTTCGGAAACTGTGCTGCTGGTGGCTCACGCGGATGTCGCCTCCCTGTGGAGCGCGGCGCGCATCCAGCAATATCTGGTTGAAACCGGAAGCCGGGACAGGGTGCGCCTGGTGCTGAACCGTTTTCGCAAGATCGCGGGCTTCAGCGAAGCCGATGCCGAGGCTGCCGCCGGAGCGAAACTGCTGTGGAAGATTCCCAACCAGTATTTCGCGGTGTCCGCCGCCATCGACCGCGGAGTTCCGGTCATGCAGCAGGCCTTCAGCGAAATGGGACGATCTTTCGCCGGATTGGCTGCCAGCCTGACCGAGAACGATATTGAGGTCAAGCGTAAAGCCTGGTCGCTGTTCAAGACCGTCTAGTGTGGAGAGAAGCCGCCTTCGTGGAACTGGACGACCATGTCCATCTCAGCTTAGGCAGGCGGGCAAGCCGGTGTTAGGTTAGACCCTATGGCGAATTTGCAGACGTTCGAGAGAACCGAGTATCAGCAGGTCAAGGCCGATCTTCATCGCAAAATCCTTGACCGCCTCGACCTGGAGAAACTGGGCCGCACCCAGAACGAAACCGCCCGGGAAGAAGTGCTGCTGCTGATTCGGAACACGGTAAATAGCGAGGCCGTGCCGCTCAGCTTCGCCGAACGCGAGCGCCTGGCCCGTGAAATTCTGGATGAAATCTTCGGCCTGGGCCCGCTGGAACCCTTGCTCAAGGATCCGACCATCTCCGACATTCTGGTGAATCGCTACAACAAGGTCTATGTGGAGCGGGCAGGCAAGCTCGAGCCCACCGGGTTGAGCTTCAAGGATGACGCTCACCTGATGCAGATCATCGATCGCATCGTTTCCAGGATTGGAAGGCGGGTCGATGAATCTTCGCCGATGGTGGACGCCCGCCTGGCCGACGGCTCCCGTGTGAACGCCATCATTCCGCCGCTGGCCATCGACGGCCCCTGCCTTTCGATTCGCCGTTTTGGACGCGACCCGGTCACCGCCCGCAACATGCTCGAAAACAAAACCCTGACCGAGCCCATGCTCGAACTGTTATCGGCCATGGTCAAGGGGCGGCTTAACTTTCTGATCTCCGGAGGAACCGGCGCCGGCAAGACTACTCTGCTCAACGTGCTCTCGGGATACATTCCGAACTCCGACCGCATCGTCACCATCGAAGACGCCGCCGAATTGCAGATGAAACAGGAGCACGTGGTCCGCCTCGAAACCCGCCCGCCCAACATCGAAGGCAAGGGTGCGGTGCGGCAACGGCAACTGGTCATTAACAGTCTGCGTATGCGTCCCGACCGCATCGTGGTGGGCGAGGTTCGCGGCGAAGAAGCCTTTGACATGCTGCAGGCCATGAATACAGGTCACGAAGGCTCGCTGACCACGGTCCACGCCAACACCCCGAGGGACGCGCTGGCCCGTATCGAAAACATGTGCTCCATGGCCAATCTCAATATTCCTGAGCGGGCCATGCGGCACCAGATTGCCGCCGCCATACACGCCGTGGTTCAGGTGTCCCGCCTCTCCGACGGCACCCGGAAAGTGATCACCATTTCCGAAGTCACCGGAATGGAAGGCGACGTCATTTGCATGCAGGATATCTTTGTTTTCGATCGGCAAGGAATTGACGAGACGGGGAAAGTAAAAGGAATGTTTCGCGCCAGTGGAATCCGGCCCAAGTTCGCTGACCGGCTGGCCACCGCGGGTTGCCGGCTGCGCCCCGCACTGTTTGAATCCCGCATGGAGGTTTGAGGCTCCCGCGGTTCATCCGCTGAGCCAAAGTTGAGTATTTCCAAAATCCTATGTTCATTCTGATTGCAATCGCGGTGTTCGTGGTGGTGGCGCTGGCGGTCTTCGTCATCGCTTCCCTCATGGACGACCGCAGCTCCAAAGCCCGCTTGCTGCGCGAACGCCTCTCGAACGTGGAGAAAGCGGCCGACCGGGAGCCAAGCCAGGAACTGGCCCTGCTGCGCGATGAAGTGATGAGCAAGATTCCGGCGCTGGATAATCTGCTGCGCCGTTCCGCCAGTATTTCGAGCTTCCAGACCATGCTGGAGCAGGCCGATGTGAAGAGCCGCGCCGGCAACGTGCTGCTCTTCTGCCTGGTCAGCGGAGCCGGTCTGGGATTGATCGTATTGTTGTTCAGTGGCTTCCCGCAATTTGCCTGGCTGGGCCTGATCATCGGGGCGTTCTTGCCATACGCTTACGCCAATTACAAGCGGACGAAGCGTTTCGAAAAGTTTGAGGAGATTTTTCCCGAGGCCATCGACACCCTGGCCCGCGCAGTGCGCGCCGGCCACGCTTTTACCACCGCCCTGGAGCTGATTGCCAGCGAGATTGCAGACCCCGTAGCCTCCGAGTTCCGCAAGCTGTTTGAAGAGCAGAAATTCGGCCTGCCGGTGCGCGACGCTCTGATCAATCTCACCGAGCGTGTGCCCCTGGTGGACGTCAAGTTTTTTGTCACGGCCGTGATGCTGCAGCGGGAGACGGGCGGCAATCTGGCGGAAATTCTCGACAATCTTTCTTACGTGATCCGGGAACGCTTCAAGATCATGCGGCAGGTGCGGGTGCACACCGCGCAGGGGCGGATGACGATGATGTTGCTGATGGGTTTGCCTCCCATCATCGTGGTCACGATGCAGACCATGAACCCCAGTTTTATCAAGCCGCTGTTTGACGATCCTCTCGGGCATCTGCTGATCGTGGTCGGCATCACCCTGCAGACGATTGGTTATTTCGTGATTCGCAAGATTATTCAGATTCAGGTTTAAGACATGGCTCTGGCACTGGCAATCCTATTGTTTCTGACCATCGCCCTGGTGGTGTTCTCCTTTGGGGCGGCCGCCTACGCACCGTTTTCGGTGCTGGGGTCGCGGCTGCGCGCCCTGGGCTGGCAGAAGACCCAGGCCAAGGAGAAGCCCGCATTCAAGGAGCGCCTGGAGCAGGCGCTCGATCCGCTGAGCAGAGCCCTTCCGCTTTCACCCAGCGAAGTTTCACGCGCGCGCAAGTGGCTCATTCAGGCCGGCTATCGCGAGCCCCGCCACCTGACCATCTACGTGGGCGCCCGTGTACTGCTGGGGCTGGTGGGAATGTTGGGGGTGATCGCGGTCAAGGGCAACTTCGATCTGCTGTGGATGATCGGCGTAGGAGGATTTGGCTTCTTTATTCCACGCTTCGCCCTGAAGCGCCTGATCCGCAACCGGCAGCGGCGCATCACGCTCGCCTTGCCGGACGCGCTCGATCTCACGGTGATCTGCGTCGAGGTTGGACTGGCGCTCGATCAGGCCCTGATGCGGGTCGGGGAAGATTTGCGCCATGCCCATCCCGACCTGAGCGACGAGTTTCATCTGGTCAATCTTGAAATGCGGGCCGGAAAGCCGCGCGCCGAAGCCCTGCGGAATCTGGTCGAACGCACGGGCGTGGACGACGTGCGCGCCCTGGTCGCCACCCTGATCCAGACCGACCGCTTCGGCACCAGCGTCAGCCAGGCCCTGCGCATTCACTCCGATTCCCTACGCACCGAGCGGCGGCAACGGGCCGAGGAACAGGCCGCCAAAACCACCATCAAGATGATTATTCCTCTTGTGCTGTTCGTACTCCCTTCCATCATCTTCGTAACTCTCGGGCCCGCCATCATCCAGTTGGTGCGTATCCTGATGCCAGAGGCTGGACGTTAAAAATGCCTTTGCAGCGCGGTCAAGTTCAGGAGTCGTGATGTCGTCACCGGGTCCCACGGGCTATGCTTTGAATCAAACGCGCCAGGCCTATCTGGCCCGGCACCTGCGCATCGCCGGAACTCACTGGTCTCGCTTCCGCGGTTTGATGGGTACCGACGCAAGCAGCTTTCCCGCCGGACAAGGCTTGTGGATCGTTCCATCGCGCGGCGTACACACCTTCGCCATGCGCTTTCCCATCGACGTGGTTTATCTGGATCGCGACAAAGTAGTCGTCTATCTCGAAGAAAATCTGAAGCCCTGGAGGCTTGCCCCGGTGCGGCTGCGGGCCAATTCGGTTCTGGAATTGCCGGGCAGTACTCTCAGCTCGACCCAAACCGCCGTCGGTGACAAAATTGAAATTTCCATCGGACAGGCAGGCCACGATTGAACGACACCCCCAATTTTCTCGTCGAGTGGCCTTCCCGGTGGGATGAATTTCTCACGGCCATAGGCCCGGCTTTCGGAAAGTCGCCGAAGCGCCTGGCAGGCGAAGCCCAGGTCGGATTGTTTCCCTGGTGGGGGATTCTGATTTCGTGGGCGCTGGAATTGCTGTTGCTCATCGCGGTCATTGTTATTCCGGCGAAAATCGCCAGCATGATGCCGTATGAGCCGCCCGCCAAGCCTAAGTACGACATCATCTATTATTCCGGCAACGAACTGCCTCGCACGGAGGACGTCGGCGGAGCCGAAGCCGGCCGCTCCGGACGCTCGGGAGGGCGCGAGGCGCACCATGCCACGCAGACCATTCGGGTGGCGCGAGGCAGCAATCCACGCGAGACCGTGGCGGACGCTCCCAAGCTCGATCTCCCCAAGTCCAATTCCGCCGTGGCCAACTTGCTCGCCCTCAAGGCGCTTCCCGGCCCCTCGCCTGCCGAGGGAATGCGCTCGTCGTTGCGTGCGCCAGCCCTTCCGCAAACGGCAGTTCCTCCGGCTCCTCAAGTGCCCGACCAGATGCGCGCTACACCCGATATGAACGTGGGAGCGGTTCCGCCCAGCGCGGCTGTGCCGCAGCGCGAAGTTTCCACCCTCCGCATGCCCGGATCGCAACCGGTGCAGGTAATCGCGCCCACGGTCTCGGCCCCCGAGCGAATTACCAATCTAAACCCGCGCTTGACTGTGCCCGCACAGGCGATCGTTGCGCCGCCGCCGACGATGGCCCAGGAAGTCGCGAAGATGGGACCGGGCTATGGCCCCGGAGAGCTGCAAAATCAGGTGGTTCCGCCGGCCGTGCAGATGGGAAATTCCTCCGCCGACCGCCGCAGCGTCAGCGGCCTCGGCAGTACGTCCATCGTCCCTCCCGCAGTGCAGCTGGGCGCGGGCACGGCACAACGTTCCCTCGCCGGAGGAATCGGTTCCGGCACAGCGGTTGTGCCCCCACCGCCCTCGCTGGCAGGCGGGGGGTCGCCTACCGGCCAAGGCAGAGGGAACCGCGGCGCGGGCTTTGGCGGCCCGCTGGACGCAGGCGTCGCGACCGCTCCGCCCGGCAGCAATAGCGGAGGAAACACTTCTGGAGTCGTTGTCTCCAGCCAGCCGGGATCGAAAGTCGGCTTGCCCGGCAACGGCGGCAGCGGCGCTCTTGCTATGTCTCCCTCGGGCACCGACAAGACCGGGCTGGGAGGATCGGGCGGCGGCGCTGGCATTGGCCGCGGCGACGGGCCGGGCAGCGGCTTCTCCGGTCCCGGTTCAGGCGCCGGCAAAGAAGGCGCAGGCCCAGGATCAGACCCCTCGGCGCGCGGTGGCATCTCGCCCTATCCCGGCTCCGGCGGCGCCGGAACCGGCACCAGCGGCACCCCAGCCATGCCTGGAGTTTCGGTAAAGGGTGGCAATAGCGGTATCGTCACCCTGCCCAGCTTTGGTTCCAGCGGGAAGCAGGCGGGAAGTCCGGGTCGTTCCAACACCAGCCCCGAAAATCGAGGGCCTGATATTACGGTGGTCGCCACGTCGCGCTCTGGCGGCGCCTTCAATTTCTACGGAGCCTTGAAGGGCGACAAGGTTTATACCATCTACATTCAGACTGCGGCGGGCACGGCGGTGATGCAGTTTGCCGACCCGGCTTCCACCGCCCACGGCTACGCCGAGGACCTCACCGCCCCGCAGCCCATGCGATCCGACCTGCCCGCGGGACTGCCGAAGGCCAGGCTGGTGATTGCCTGCGTTCTCGACCGCTCCGGCCAGGTACGCCGGCCGCAGGTGCTCGAGCCAGCACCGGCAGTCATGACCAGCAAGGTGCTCAGCGCGCTCAACACCTGGAAGTTTCGCCCCGCCCTGCGCGGGAACGAGCCCATCGAAGTGAACGCCATCCTCGGCTTCAACATCGACACCAACGACCGCTTCTAGATTTCCTTTCGTGTACCTTCGTGTCCTTCGTGGTTAATGCTTTAAGTCTTGAACAACGAAGGCACACGAAGGACTGCTACATCTTGTCTTTTCGCTCCAACAATATTGAAGTTTCATCGCGATGCACCACAGCCCACTGCGATGTTTCTTCGAGCATGTTCGACAGTGAAGACCCCGCCGGCAGCAATGCCCAGTTCACCTTCTTCTCTTTTAGAAAGACCTGCCAGTCGGGAGTCAGTCGAATGGTCTTCAGGTAATCCCGCAGAAACGTTTCCCCGTAGAAATCGTGGCGGTCATCCACAAAAACTTTATTTTCAGGGTAAAGCCGATAGATCAGATATCCGCCCCATGAGTCCGGCGCAAAAATGGGATCGCGAATACCGCGTTGGACGATCACGTCCGTGGCCTCGACCGGCATATGCGCCGGGTCAAAATGCGCATTCATCCAGCCAGGAGAATTTGGACCGCGATGGGCGAGCAGAAACAATCCACAAAGCACGGCCGCCACAGGCCATACATGTCCTTGAAAGCCCAGTTCAACCCGCCGCACCCGCCCGGTCAACGATTGCCACCGCTCGAGGAAAGATCTTAGCCTCAGCGAGAGCGCCGGACTGTTGCGGGCTTCGGCCACCGCCTGCGTACAGATTGGTGCGACGATCAGCGTTATCAGAAGCGAAGAAACTGGAAGGCTGCGCGACGCATACAAACCGGTATAAGCAGCGAAGAGAAGCACCAGAGTCTGCGAGAGCGACGGTTTCTTGCGGACCAGCGCCAGGGCCACCATCCCCATAAGAAGGATTGCGACGAAGCATTGCTGAGCCACACCGTGGAAGTCCGGCGAAAGGAATTCCTCGATGTGATTCATCAACCAGCGGCTGGATAAATATCGATACACGTGAAGGTGCAGGTTGTAGCCGTACGGATTGATGAGAATGGCCAACAATGACGCCGCCGTCACCTTCGCAAGTTCGCTTATCCTCGCACGAGCCTGCCGGCGTGCGTCTTCGTTGGATTGATGGAAATACCGCATCCCACAACTCAGCAGGTACAGGCCGAGCAGGGCGAAGCCCAGTACAAAGCCGCCATGCACATTCACCCACACCAGCATCATGACGGGCAGGTACCACAAACGTCTTCGCGCGGCACTGTTCCCGTTCTCCGAACTGTCCAACACCTGATACCAGAGGACCGCGAACAACCAGCTCAAAACGTGGGGCCTCGCGAACAGATGAATCATGGACGCCCCCAGCGACAGGGCGAGCAGCAGCCCGGCAGCCGCCAAGCCAGCTCCCCGCCGCAAACTCAGGCGCAGCGTAACCGCAAACGTCAGGGCAACGATTACCGCCGTGAGAAAGACCACGCCGTTCACGCCGAGCCAGTGATGCATGCCCGCAATGGCGGCATCGTACAGCCACTCCCAGGCATACCATTTCTGTCCGCTCATGGTGGCCGAAAACGAATCGATGCGCGTCACTGCATGCGTCCGCAACATCTGCTCTCCGTTGCGGATATGCCACCCAATGCCGGCATCTCCCAGCAGTCGCGGCGCCAGAACGCCGCTGGTCATGGCCAGCAGCAGGATAACGAAAATCAGATCGGTCGCGGACGGCGCAGCCCAGCGAAACCACGCGGGAGGCAGAGTCTCATCGACTTCAGTCGGCGCGTTTTTCGAATCCAAAGTGTGCACACCCAAGCGGACATGGTAACCGATAGATCGGATAGGCGCGATTTAAGCTGCCGCAGTGGTGCTTTTACCGCAGTCCATTGCTTCCGACCCAGTTGCAACGCAATGCTTTGGCGATTGCTCTTCGACTCAGTACACTAGCTTCGCACCCGTCGATTCCTGAAAAAAGTGGAGAGCTTCTCGATGCCGAAACCCATCACGCCCGAACAGCAGGAAGCTATACTCGCCGCGGCACGGGCCGCTTTCAGGAATGCGCACGCCCCCTATTCGAAATTCAGAGTGGGAGCGACCGTGCTCACGGATCGCGGCAATCTATACCGCGGGTGCAACGTCGAAAACGCCTCTTACGGTCTGACCATCTGCGCCGAGCGCAACGCCATCTTTGCCGCTGTCGCCGCCGAAGGCAGCGGCATGAAAATCAGTGCCGTCGCGGTGGCGACCGAGAGCGACGTCCCCTGCGCCCCCTGCGGCGCATGCCGTCAGGTCATCTTCGAATTCGGTCCGGATGCGGTGGTGCTGTTTCGCGGCCAATCCGGTCCCGAGCAGATGGAGATCACGAAGCTGCTGCCCGAGGGTTTCCGCTTGTGAGATTCCCAGGTAGTGCCCAGGCTAGTAAGCGCGGCCCTCACAAGAAACGAAATTCAAACTGAGGTATGCCACACATGGTTGTTAAGTTCCCAGTGATTGTTTGCTTTATTGGGGCAGTCAGTTGGTTTTGGATGACGGCTAAGCTGCGTCGCTTCAAAGTCTCAGAGAAATCTCCGGCTTCGCGCACCCATTTATCACGGGAAGAGAGGCAGCGCAAAATTGTAGTAGGGAGTTGGATAGCCTTCGCCGGAGCTTGCTTTTTTCTAGCAGGAGGTTTTGTGCTCTTTTGGCTGGAAAATTCGAACTGAGGCGCCACCGACTCCCAAGGTGGCTTTCAATCGGGACATTCCTCAGGTAAGCTTCCCTCTTCGCCGTGCCCGGAGACCGATGTCCAACCCCTCGCCCTTAGCCAGTCCGCCCGCTTCCGACATGCGTCCTCTTGATCTCATTCGCAGGAAACGTGATGGCGGCGAACTGTCTTCCGACGAGATCGGATTTCTCATCCGTGCCTACACCAACGACGAAATCCCCGACTACCAGATGGCGGCGTGGCTCATGGCTGTGGTCATTCGCGGAATGAGCCGTGCCGAACTGAGCGCCTTGACCGCTGCCATGCTGCATTCCGGCGAGGTGCTCGATCTCTCCGACCTGCCCAGCGCCAAGGTGGACAAGCATTCTACAGGCGGCGTCGGGGACAAAACCTCGCTCATCGTCGCACCCATCGTCGCCGCGGCCGGCGTCACCGTGCCTATGATCAGCGGCCGCGGACTCGGCCACACCGGGGGCACGCTCGATAAGCTGCAATCGATTCCGGGCTTCCAGATCGATCTATCGCTAGCCGAGTTTCGCCGTGTGCTCAAGGCCTGCGGCTGCGGACTGATCGGTCAGACTGCCGAGATCGCCCCGGCCGACAAGAAGCTTTACGCCCTGCGCGACGTGACCGCAACCGTCGAAAGCCCTTATCTGATTTGCGCATCCATCATGAGCAAGAAGCTTGCCGAAGGCATCGAGGCTCTCGTGCTGGATGTCAAAACCGGCAGCGGGGCGTTCATGAAGACAGAAAAGGATTCCGCCTTCCTCGCCAGGCTCATGGTCGAGACCGGCGAGCGCATGGGAAAAAAGATGGTTGCGCTCATCACCGATATGGACCAGCCTCTTGGATTAAAGATCGGCAATGCCCTTGAAGTTGAAGAGTGCATCGAGGTGATGAAGGGCGACGGTCCGCCGGATTTGCGGGAATTATCGATCGAACTTGCCGCCTGGATGCTCCACCTTGCCGGACGCACGGCGAGCGTTGACGAAGGCCGCGAAGTGGCGGATAAACTGATCCGCAACCAGGCCGCGCTGAAGAAATTTCGCGAGATCGTAACTGAGCAGGGCGGCGATCCGGGCGCGATTGATGACCCCCGGCGATTGCCCCAGTCGCGGCATTGGGCGTCACTGCCCAGTCCGGCTGGCGGATTTGTGGAAGCCATTCAATGCGAGCAGGTAGGAATCGCCAGCCTCGTTCTGGGTGGCGGCCGCGAAACGAAAGCGGACATAATCGATCCCGCGGTCGGCCTGGTGCTGCACAAAAAAGTTGGTGATCGCGTCGCCGAAGGCGAACCTCTTTGCACACTGCACTACAACTCGGAAGCGCGGCTCGGCACGGCACAAACTCTGTTACAAAAGGCATATCTCATCGCAGCGACGCCCCCATCGATGAAGCGGCCATTGATCCACCGCGTCCTGGCCTCCGAAGGAATAACAGCGTGATTTCGAACGTGACGCTGGTGGCGGCAAACCATCACACAGACTTCAGAACTGAGAGGCTGGAATGGGCCGTCTGACAGGGCTTTTGGGACTGGCCAGCATGCTCGGGCTGGCATATCTTTTCTCCAGTAACCGCAAGGCGATCCGCTTCCGGACCGTCGGCCTGGGACTCCTGCTGCAATTCCTCTTCGCCATTTTTGTGCTGCGCTTTAACTTCGGGCGCCAGTTACTGGAATGGGCGGGGCACGGTGTCGAAAAGTTCCTGGAATATTCCTTCGCCGGCTCGCAACTGGTCTTCGGTGAACTAGGACGCAAGGGCAGCTCCCTGGGATTGATCTTCGCCTTTCAGGTCCTGCCGACGGTAATTTTCATCTCCGCGTTTTTTGCCGTGCTCTATCACTACGGTGTGATGCAGTTCATCATCCGCCAGATGGCGAAAGTTATGATCCGCATGGGCGCCAGCGGCGCGGAGTCGCTCGATGTTGCCGCCAGCATCTTTATGGGGCAGACGGAAGCCCCACTCACCATCCGCCCTTACCTCCCTTCCCTCACCCGGTCGGAATTGATGACGGTCATGACCGCCGGCATGGCACACGTTTCGGGCGGCATCATGGGGGCTTACATTCTGTATGGCGTGGAGGCCAAGCATCTGCTCAGCGCCGTGATCATGACCGCTCCGGGCACCATCCTGATGGCAAAAATGTTTGTTCCGGAAACCGAAGAGCCGGTCACTAGCCCGCACCGCAAGGCGGACGCCAGTCAGGAAGCGCCGGTCCTGACCGAGATCGACCAGGAGGCGATGCCAAAAGATGAGAACGTTCTCGGAGCCATTACGCGCGGCACCATCGACGGCCTGCACCTGGCGCTGAATATTGCGGCTATGTTGATTTCATTTCTCGCGCTGATCGCGCTGGTGAACGGCATCTTCGGCGGAATTCATAATCACGTGGCCCACTGGTTCCCCTCCAGCCTGGAACAGGTCTTCGGTGTGATCTTCGCGCCCGTTGCCTTTGTGATTGGCATTCCGTGGCATGATTGCGGCATTGTAGGAAATCTGCTGGGAACGCGGATGGTGATCAACGAACTGGTGGCATACGGCATGCTGGGAGCGCAGAAGGCTACGCTCGATCCCCGCTCTTTCGCAATCGCCACTTTCGCGCTGTGCGGCTTCGCTAACTTTAGTTCGATCGGGATTCAGATCGGCGGCATCAGCGCGCTGGCCCCGAACAAGCGGGGTGAACTGGCCAAGCTCGGCTTCCGCGCCATGATCGCGGGCACGATGGCGAATCTGATGTCCGCATCGATCGTGGGCATCCTGCTGCGCTAGGATTAAATCAGGGGAATTTAGGTCAACCCCGCCCATGCCATGCCGGCAAAGGGATCGGGAGAGGCCAAATGGGGGACAACATCGAATGATTCGACCGCCTTCTGAATCATCACTTGATCCAGAATCATCGGAATCTCGAAGATCGCATGATTCTCATACGCTTTGACGTTCCGCCGAAATTCCGCAAACGCCGCGCCTTCGAGCAACTGCCCGGCTGCCTGCCCGATTTCCCGGAAGTCCCGCACCACAATTCCTACCTTTTTTTCGACGATCCAGCTCCCGTTGTAGCGCTCCTGGGGCATCGTACCGGCATTGTGCTCGACGATCACGGGCAGTCCAAAGCGCAGGGCTTCACTGATGCTCCCCGGTCCCGGTTTCCCGATGAAGAAATCCGCGAGCGACATGAAGTAATCCACTCGGGTCGTGAACCCTTCGATCAGCGCCGGCTTGGTCAATTCGAGGCTGCGAAGTTTATCCGCCAGCTGGAGGTTGCGACCGCAAAGAAATATGAATTGCATCGGATTCGAATTCTGATCCAGCCTTCTGGCAATTTCAATCATCGCCGCCGAACCGTGACCTCCGAACATCACGAGCGCGGTCGGCACGTCCGCCCGAAGACCTGATTTCAGTCTTTCTTCGGCGCGATTGATCTCTGGCGTTTTGTAAAACGATGGCTTTAAAATCATGCCGGACGTCTCATAGACGTGTTCCCTGTCATGCCCCATCGCCAGCGCCTGCTGTCTGGCACGCTCGCTTCCACAGATGATGAACTCCGATTCCGGCACAATCCAGAAATTCGGTGGGTAGTCTGCCAGATCGGTAAGCAGGGTTACGAAAGTGGTATTCGGCATCTCCTGCCGAATACTCTGCGCCAGGCAGCGGTTGAAATGCGGAATCACGGACAAGACCAGGTCGGTTGGATTCTGCGCCCAGAAATCCCGCAGAATACGGACGATGCGCGAGTGCTGCAACTGGATGGTGCGTTGAAAAACCGAGAGCAGTGGCGACGTAAGCCGCGTCCAGCCTTTCCTCAGCAGCAGGTTGTAGCCATCCTGAATCCGCAGGCCCGTGGCGCGGTGCACAAAATCAATCGGCTCCAGGAGTTCCTGCAGGTTCAGCAGCCGCACATTCCAGGGTTGATATTGCGCTTCGAGAATTGTTACTAATGCAGCGGCGGCATTCCGGTGCCCACCGCCAGCATCGTGAAAAACAATCGTGAGATTGCGCATTGGCCGCCTCCCTGACCGCCTGAAAGGCTTTCGTCCAGCCCCAAGCATCTCAACCGCCCTTTTAAGAGAGATCAATGCCCGATTAATTTTCGATGAATTCAAGGCGAGAAGGACAATGAATGTTACCTTTGTCACCTTTTGCGTCCTTTGCGATTAATGCTTTTCCAACCCTTTAAACCGCAAAGGACGCAAAGAAGTCAGGCCGGCGGCGCGAGCCCATTATCGCGAATAATCTCGCTGAACAGCTTCGCACTGCCGCGCAGGGTGCGGTTTTGCGTCCTGGGGTCGAGCGCCACCAGGCCAAAGCGAAGCGTCCAGCCCTCATTCCATTCGAAATTGTCGGTCAACGTCCAGTGCAAATATCCGCGAATGTCGAAGCCCTGGGCGATCAATCCATGCAATTCGCGCAAGACGCTCGCAATCAGCCAGGGGCGTATCTGGTCGTCGGCATCGGGCACGCCGTTCTCCATGATGTATATCGGCCTCCCCAGCCGCGCTGCACGTTTTACCGCGATGCTAATCGCCTGCGGATAGGCTTCACCGTAGGCACGCTCCACGCCGGCATCTCCTTGAGGGACATGCTCGGGCACGAACAGGTTGGCAAAAAAGGTGCTCGCATTACGAATATCAAACGCAACATGAAACCGGCTGTACACATTCAGTCCGACAAAATCACAGCAACCTTTGACTTCGTCATCGCGGCCGTTCAGTATGCCAAACGGAAACCCGAGCCGGCCAGTCTCGATGAGATCGAAAAAAGTATGGTTGAAGAGCCGGTCCAGCAAACCCGCAACCCAGCGATCGGCGAGTCCTGCCACGGGCTCGAACACCGCGTAATGTTGGGCCCACCCCACCTGCGCACCGGGAACAAGTTCGTGAAGCGCGCGATAGGCCAGCACGTGGGCGCGCGCCTGAATGCGATTCACTCTGAGCGCATTGAGCAGCTGCCCTTTGCGGCCGGGAGGAAATTCTCCCAGAACATACCCACATGCCGCATAGACGTTGGGCTCATTGAAGGTCAGCCAAAAACGGCAAAGGTCCCCAACCGCTCTGGCCACCTCGCGCGTGAAGCGCTCGAAGAGTTGAGGCGCGTCCGCCCGCAGAAATGCCCCTCGCCTCTCAAACCAGCGCGGGTGCGTGAAATGGTGCAGACAAACAATCGGCTCGATTCCTCGCTCGATCAGTCCCTGCAGCATCTGGCGATAGCGTTGTAGCGCAGCCGGGTCAAAGCGGCCTTCTTCCGGCTCAATCCGGCTCCACTCGAGCGAGAGCCGCAGCGCCCTGATCCCCAGATCGCGCGCGATGTCGAAGTCACGCTCCGCGTTCTCCCACCAATCGCAGGCCTGGCCGCAGCAATCGCCGGATTTAATCCGGCCTGCCAGCTCCCAGTCTGACCACTGATTACAGTTGTTGCCTTCCACCTGGTGAGCCGCGGTGGAAACGCCCCACAGAAAGTTCTCGGGAAATTTGAGGTGCGGTTGAGCAGTCGCGCCGGCAACAACCGTCTCGTTCATGATTTGCATTCCGTTATCTGCATCCCTTTTGCATTCTACGATACTCAAAAGTTCGACAGCGTTGCGCCTGCCCTGCCGGGCAAGAGGCACGCCACTCCAGCGAAACACCTCGCCGGGCGCGAATCTGCAAATCGTCCCTCGGGACTCGAGAAATTGCGCAGAACACGCAGAGCAATTGACCTGCGGAAACTCAAACCCGAACGGGATCTGCAAATTCCACCCTTGCATGACGAACTAAAGACTCTTCTCTTGGTAACCGGAAGGTTAGTCCGTTCTAACCCGCACACCGCGGAAAGCTGTTTACCCTTGCTCAGTGAGTGTTTGGCAAGCAGTAAATCTGTCGTTCAAGGGGAAACACAAGATGCAGAAACAGAAAGGCTTTTCACTGATCGAGTTGTTAATCGTGGTTGCGATCATTCTGATCATCGCCGCGATTGCAATTCCTAACCTGTTGCGGGCGCGTATTGCGGCCAATGAGTCGTCAGCGGCCAGTTCGATTCGCACCATCAGCACTTCCGAGGTAACGTATCAGCTGACCTATCCGACCGTGGGCTATGCGCCGACCCTCGCGTCGCTCGGACCGGCAACCGCGGCGGGTTGCGCGGCAGCTGCTCCGACCTCAACCAATGCCTGCCTGCTCGACTTTGCTCTATCGAGTGCCAGCACCGCGGCTCTGTCGAAGAGCGGCTACTTCTTCTCCTCGGCGCCGATTGCCGCGGCAGGACTCAACCTGGGATACACAGCCAGCACCATACCGGGCTCGCAGAACCAGAGCGGTGTGCGGGGCTTCTGCTCCAACGAAGACGGCGTAGTCCGCTATATCGCAGTAGCCGCTGCACTGGTAACTACCACTGCGGCATGCACGGCGTACACCGCGCTGCAGTAATCCGGCTTGATGCGGGCGCAGTGAAAGTATGCGGCCCCGCTGCCCAGCAAGGATAGGCGGTCCGTTGGTTAACTCCAAGCGCGGCCGAAAGTGAAAGGCGGTGGTGGGCGGAGAGTTCTGCGACGGCAATTGAGCCGGCGCCGAACAACTCCGCCCCCGCTCTTTTTCCAGCCAGCAACTTTCCGTTTCAGAAGCTCAGCAAAACTCTTCAGGGTGTGGAGTACTGCACCGTGAGTGTGCCCTGTACGCTGCCATCCTGCTCGCCATACCAGCAACCGTAGTTCGGCGCGTTCACTGTATCCAGCGGATTTCCGTAACCGTAGAACACTTCAGTTGACCCCGTAACATGCACCGCGATAGGCCCGCTGTCATTCAGCGCGGGGGTCGAGCCCGGGAGATAGTTTGCATCCCCGCCCGACTTCAAATCCAGGCTGTAAACCGGAGCGGCCGGTTCACCAATTTTGATGTTGGGGGGCGTGGTACATGGCAGTGCCACCCGTTGCGGTGGCCCGGGAGGCATATTTTCAGCATTCAACATTGGGCGGCCGACCGTGTACAGAAACGTAACTCGCGTGATGGTCACGCTGCCATGACTCTGTATGTTCGCAAGCTGCTTGAACTCTTCGGCGGGACAAAAATCCGTGGTTGAAATGGTCGCGCAGGAAAATCCCGAATGAGCCGAGAACGTGACGGTTAAGGGGCTCGATTCGCTGGTAGCGACAGCTGACGGATTCGCTGGACTCTTTGACATCGTGCCGCCGCCACACGCGCTGCAGGCAAACATGCACGCCAGCGCTACACTTATGATCCCAGCCGGACTCTTCATGACTCCCCCTGCTCCTTAGATAGCAAGAGAAGTGCCATTGCTAAGTGTCTTCCACACAGGCAGTTACATGCCAACAGTCAAGTCTCAATTGACCTCCGTGGAAGATCTTTACCACTATTTCCGGTCGCTCGTGATCGCTTTTCTGCCTTCTGTAATCCGTTTGAAACCTTCGCAAGCCAGGCAATCTCGCTGATTTGTATGACACGCTGCCATCCGGTGGATTCCCGGGGGGCGAACCGTGGCATACTAGCCGCACTCCGAATTCCTGACTGGAAATTCATCATGCTGAAATACATTCTTGTTTTGTCTCTGCTGCCGGGCACTTTCCTGTGGGCTCAAACCCCCGCCACCCCGGTACCATCCAGCCAATTGCCGCCTCTGATCATATTGATTGGCCCCCCGCTCAGCGGCAAAACTACTCTTATTCAATCCGTCACCAGCACATATGGAATCCCCAACATCTCAATCGAAGATCTTATTCATGACAACGCTACAGAACTGGAGAGGCTGCGTGGCCAGGGCATGTCGATGGCCGAGATGCGCTATGACCCGGCCATGAGCCGCTACCTGCAGGCGCGCCTGAAGACTGCTGACCTCAGCCACGGCATTGCTCTGGACGGTTACCCGGCAACACTGGTGCAAGCCGAGGATCTGGCCAAAATGGTTCCCGATCTACATCTCGCACCCATTGCGTTCCAGTTCCAGGTGCCCGACGACGTGATCCGCGCGCGCGCCAAAAGGACCGGCCGGCAGAGCGATCGTGCCCCCATTCTCGATCAGCGTATCAAGGACTACCATCGCGAGATGGACTCGATTTCGCTATACTTCCCCAATGCCAAAATCATTCCGGTTGACGGCAACAAGCCGGAAGCCGAAGTCTGGACAGCAGTTCAAGAGGGGCTGGAACGGGCGGGAATCAAGCCGCGACAAAAATAGCGCCGCGTAATCGGCGTCGCATCAAGATCACATACACACCCCAGCCAGGCAAACGCCGATCATGGCGGCAGCCAGATAATTCATCCTCCGCAAAGGCCTGTTCGCGATCTTCATTCCCGAAGTGCAAATAGATCGTTCATCCGAGAAACATTCCGCCCTTTTCACTTGATATCGTAACACGATATAATATAGAAAACCTGCGCAACTACGCCTGCAATTGAGGCCATGTCGCGAGTGTTGGTGATTAAGGAGGGTGGCAGTGCTGACGCTAAAGCTGGTGCGCTTGATTGAAAAACATTCGGAGCAATTGGCAGGAGAGCTGACTCAACAAATTGTCCTGTCGGAACGTACGTCTGACTTTCGAAAGATTCCTCCCGTCGACCTCGAATTGGCGGCGGCAGAACTCTATCGCAATCTGGGTGAATGGTTGCTGCAAAAGACCGATAAAGATATCGAGAGTCGATTTCGCGCAATCGGTGCACGTCGGGCGGCTGAGGGAGTCGGCTTGCATCAATTTGTGTGGGCTCTTATCAGCAGCCGTGATCACTTGTGGCATTTCCTTCAACGGGAGGGCTTTGCCTGCAATGTCGTGGAACTGTATGGACAGATCGAACTGTACCAAATGCTGACCCAATTCTTTGATCGCGCGGTGTATTACGGAATCCAGGGATACGGCACTTCGGAACGGCACAACAACGCAAGTAGTGATCGCTTGCGAACGGGTGGCAAGAACTGGCCGTATCAATTTGCCTGATGCAGAACTCGCGCTGTACCAGATGCCGACTCAATTCAACGCTCGGTCGCAAGCCAACGCGTGGAACGCAACGTTCCACATAATTCAAAGGAACATTCGATGAAAAGTCCCAATGGCGTACACCCACTCCACCTGCGGCAGGTTCGGGCAATCGCGGAGAATTTATGCATGTTGGCGGATCGGTATCGCGAGGATCACAATTACGTCGTGGCCTATGCGCTTTACACACGTGCTTTGTCGGTGGCCCAACAGATACACACTCCCGAGAATGTTGGGAACATTCTCGTGGACCGAATCCGCGCCGACCAGAAGGCTGCTTTCGACCTGCTGCGCCTTGAAGGGCATGGTCCAGAGGCATCTTCTTTGCCGGCAGCCTGATGGATTCACCGCATTTCCCGGAGCGGTCACTTCTTCTCGCGCGATCTGAACCAGCCCGCCTCGCGCACATGTTCTTCATCCAGCCGCCGCAAGCGCGCGGCCATGATCCCATGCCGTCCCAAATATCCAACCACATGGCCGGGATCCTTTCGGTCAACTACGGGCAAACGCCCGATATTGTTGCGCAACATCTTCGCAGAAGCATCGTGCAACGTTTCGTCGGGATAGGTCACAACCAGGTCGCGAGTCCCGGCTTCAAGCACAGTCATGGATTCGGTAGAGGCTTTGTCCAATGCTCGAAAAACATCTCCCCGCGTGATGACGCCTGCCAGTTTGCCATCTGCGCCCATGATGAACAGCGCCTGATGCTGGCTTACTTCGGGGTCGCGTCTTGCGATTCGGTCGGCCAGGTCAACCAGCCACATGTCGCCAGGCACGGCTGGCACCTCAGAATCCATCGTCTGCGATACCGACATTTGTTGCAGCATGTCGGCCTCGTAATCCTGATGAATCCGCAGCCCGCGGCGCACCAGCTTTTCCGTCATGATCGATGCGCCCGGCATAAGCAACATTGCAATGCCGGAAGCGATCACCGTGACCAGCATCAGAGGCAACACAGAATTGTAGTCACGCGTAATCTCGAAGGCGAAGATGATGAAGGTAAAAGCAGCGCGCGATGCGGCGCCAAACACTGCTCCCATGGCAACCAGCGCGAATGCTCCGGCTGAAAGGTGTGCGCCAGGAAACACCCTGTCGATACCCAGCGCAAAGACCCCGCCCATCGCGGCACTTGACATGAACATGGGCGCGAGCAGTCCTCCTGATGTTCCGGAGCCGAGCGACACAACCAGCGCGACTGCCTTCGCCACCATGACGACAAGCAGTAACTTCAGCGCGAGATTCGCATTCAGGATGTCGCTGATCGTGTCATATCCGACGCCCAGGACTCGGGGCACGAAATATCCAATAATTCCCAGGCCCAATGCGCCGATCGCGGGCCACCAGACCTCATCAATCGGCAGTTTCTCAAACTGGTCTTCTGTCCAATAGAGCAGCTTGCTAAAACCCACCGCGGCCAACCCACAAAGCCCTCCGAGCAGCACATAAAAAGGCAGGGCGTGAGGAATGCCAAAATCCATGGCGGCGACCGTGAACATTGGGCCGGTACCCAGGAGCTGCATGTGGACAGCGGTTGCAATGGTGCTGGCAATGACGAGCGGGATGAATGACCGTGACTTGAATTCGAATAAGAGCAGCTCAATGGCGAGGATCACGCCGGCGATCGGCGTATTGAACGTCGCAGACATACCCGCCGCCGCGCCGCAGGCCAGCAGAACTTTGCGTTCGGATGCGGTGGTGTGAACGAATTGCCCTACCAGAGAGCCGACGGCGCCTCCCGTCTGAATAATGGGTCCTTCCGCTCCGAACGGCCCCCCGGTCCCAATCGCAATCGCCGCCGAGATAGGCTTCAGAATGGCAACCCTGGGTTGAATGCGGCTGCGATTGATCAACACCGCTTCCATTGCCTCGGGAATTCCATGGCCCTTGATCTTGGAGGATCCATACTTCGCCATGAAGCCGACAATGATCCCTCCAATCACTGGCATCACGATGACCCACGGACCAAGATGATTATTCCGGGCGCTGTTAAAAGCAAAAACAAATCGATGATAGAAAACGATATTGGTGAGCAGGCCGATCAGGTTGTAGAGTAAATACGCGATAAACCCCGCCAAGAGCCCGATTCCGCCGGCCAGGAAAGAAACCAGCACCATTCGAAACTGTGCCGGTACAGCGAGAGCAGCGCCTTTAACCTGAACCCCGGTAGCCGCGATCGTTGGACGACGAGGCTTCACTGCACTCGCGTCATCGGTGGAGCCGTTCTTGCCTTCCGACATGCCGAATTGGTTCCTTGCTCAAGTTCGGACTATCCGTCTATCCGATGCTTGCAGTTTGTATGGCGCGTTTGAGTGCCGCAACCAGCGCGGGTCCTCGCGTTCGAAGTTCCGCCCGGTGGTGCAGGGACAGCTCTCGCAGAATCTTTTCACCCTTCGGTGTCAGCGAAATCAACACCTCCCGCCGATCCGTATCTCCCCGATCGCGGCGGACATATCCTCCCCTCGCCAATCGGTTCACCAACTCCACGGCACTGTGGTGTTGAATGAGCAAAC
The DNA here is from genome assembly GCA_963814725.1 of Terriglobia bacterium. Classification (GTDB taxonomy): domain Bacteria; phylum Acidobacteriota; class Terriglobia; order Terriglobales; family Acidobacteriaceae; genus JAIQFF01. The sequence continues at coordinate 212,821 of CAWFDY010000003.1, read as the reverse complement.
GCTCCGCCAGTTCTCCAATACGAGGGCGAACGTCCTTGGGAAGTGCCTTCAGGGCCAGCATCAGCTGATGCTGGCGAGGCTCGAGCCCCGCATTCCGTACGGCTTGCTCGCTGAAATGCACAAAACGACGAATTTGGTACCGCAACTCCGCTAAAGACTGATAGTCAGTAAGGGAAAGCGATTTCGCTGTTCGCCGATTATGCTGGGTCGCCATATGCCTACTCTAGATCGTATCACGATACATCAAGAAAGACGGCGGAAATGCACCCGCCAGACATGTGAGCCAGCCCATTTCCGATGGCGACGCAAGTCTGGGTCGCGACTACCGGGCCCCCGGTATTCGCCTGTCGCTTGCGGGGTAAGGCCTTGCGTCCGCAAACCGCCCTCCGCGCGCGTTTCCTCACACTTACCTGGACTTACGCCCTCGGAGGGTCCCTTTCTCTACGTCGCAAACGCGGAATTAAGATCGGAGTATCATTTTTGCAAATAGACCAGGCGTCTTGCACTTGCGGCAGTGGAAGTGTCCTTCGTACGCCTCGTGCTCACCGGTAGCGGTGAGATGGATATTTCACGCCCAGTGGGAGCTGCCGAACGACGTGACGGTGGAAGAAAGTCAGAAAGAGAATTACGAGCGGCACGATGACCTCAGCAGCTAGGAAAATGCCAGAATTGTTAGAGGCATAGTTGTTGCAAAGCGTTAACTGACGAATATGCCCGACAGCATCCCCTAGCAACCAGACCGCATTTGCAATCGCTGTTGACAACCAGAAGTCACCAAGGAACTTCACACAAAGAACCCCCAACACGCCACCGGTCAGGTCGGCCATCCCCACTTCATATTCATACGGGCTGGTTGACCATCCGATGCACGCCGATGTCTCAACGGGACGGAAGACAATCACAATATCGTAAGGTGACTACCGATCCGCTGCTCGGGCCTGTGAAATGGAAAACGAATAGCCGATCAAACTCATCGTCTTTAATTCGATCTACTTTGCCAGCTCCCAACGCTTCAATTATCGCGGGCAAGGTGTCGGAGTGCGCAACAACCAGCACCGTCTTGTCAGACATTGCGCGCAGCTTTTCTACCAGTCCCGTGATGTCCTTGTACTCGACCGTGACTGCTGGCAGACCGAGTTTTTTTGCCAAAGGTCTCGCAGTCTCCTGGGTGCGGACAAATCCCGTGGCAAAAATGGTTTGTATGCCTGCATCGCCGAGGGTATGAGCCAGGCATTCCGCTCGCTTACGACCTTGGGCACTGAGAATCGCATCGCGAGCCGCGGATGTCTTCTCGGCATGACGCACCAGAAACACTGTTCCATTGCTTTGTGAGTAGGCCGCTGCTGAGAGACAAACCACGAGAGTTCCCAGAGCGAAGAGGGATGTACGCATCGACGTGCGAGCCAAAGGTTCCTCCTGATATCGGACAGCAATTTCGGTCGCCAGTGAGCCGTCCTTTTCTGGAGGGCAATTGTACTGCTGAGTCACGTTGCCGGAGTATTATGTTGCCGGTCCTCCTCTTGAATGCCTAGCAGACGCGGAAATCCGAACTGCGCCAGCGGCGGGCAACCGCTTCAAGCCTCGCTGCTCGACGCCTGGGAAGCGCTTCTGATCTAGAAGAAGCAGTTAGCGATCTCGTTCCTCAGCAGTCAGCTACTCTAATCGCTCTTGCAAAAACAGTTCCTAACTTCGCCCTCGAATACGATCAAGCGGACAGCGCTGCCGTATCCGAGCAAGAAAAGCGTGAAAGCGAAGAAGCTCCCAACGTGCGCGAAGCGCTTAGTCGTTTACGCAATGATCAGTCATAAATTGTTCCTTCTGCAGCTTTCTCTCACGCCCCGCCACCTCTCCCTTTGCGCTTTAGGGCGGCAAATGCCGCCCCGAAAACATACCGTTATGCGGTTTGTAACCAGGTTTTCGTAACAGCACAGCCTGGGCCGTTGGGATTTGGTGAGACAAACTACGGCGGCCACTCAGATTTTTGGGACACAATGGGACACGATTGATCTAGAGGATGGTTGTAAGTGATTGAATCTTTGGTGGAGCTAGTCGGGATCGAACCGACGACCTCATCGTTGCGAACGATGCGCTCTCCCAGCTGAGCTATAGCCCCACTTTGTTTTGAACTGAACCGGCGGGTTCTGCAATTTTATCAGCGTTTCCTGCCTGCGACCAATCCGAAGTAACGCCTGGGTGCACCGCGCAGAATTATGTTTACCTGCCGTGCTGTTCCGCGTCTAATTAAAGTACGAGGACTTGCTGTCTCTCCGCGTTTGAGCTGGAAAATGTTTGCTCCCATCCAACCCGGCGCCCGCCATCCCCGGTGGGCGACTTACAGCTCCCTGGCAACGCATGCCCTGCTGCTTTTGTGGCTGGTGCGCCCGTCCGCACCAAAATTTGTCGCGACGTCTTTTGTGGTCAACGGCAATCACGGAATGTCGATTGCTCATCTTTATTGGCCCAGCCTGCAAGGCCACGCGGAAGTCTCTCCGGGCACTTCCGCTTCGGACGTGCGTCAGCAGCTCAACCCGCACCTGGCCTGGAAGCGCAAAGCCAAGGTGTCCAAGAGTACCCAGGCACAGTTGCCCCATCCCAAGATTGGACTTGATGACCAGACCAGTGCGCCAGGACAGGCAGCCCAGGCCACAGCCGCAGGCTCGCCCCTAGGCACAGTCCTGGAAGGTCCTCTGAGCGGAGAAGAAGTCCGTCCGGCTTTGCCGGTGGTTTCCCCCGACCCGCGTATCGAGGCCGATGCACTGGGCAGCCTTCAGGGCGATGTGATCGTCGAAGTGACCATCGACGAAAAGGGAAACATCATCCAGAAAGTAGTGGTGCAGAGCCTCACTCCGGCAATCGACGGCAAAGTGCTTGAGGCCCTGGAGAACTGGCGCTTCCGGCCCGCTACCCGAAACGGCGTTGCCGTCGCCTCCAAACAGGATGTGTATTACCATTTTCCGCGAATCGGAAAAGGGTAGCTCCGAATGCCGGCGCGAGCGCTCTCGCGCGTGCGAATCTGCTCAGTCCTCCGGTGCACCCCGGCATCCCGCTATAATGCTGTTGTGTCCCACATCGTTCGACAAATATCCTCCGCCGACTTCCCTACCCGTTGGGGCAAATTTCGTATCCACGGTTTTCGCGGAGAATTTGGCAATCCCGGTTCACCACGCAATGAAGACGCCGTCGCCCTCGTTATGGGAGACGTTCGTTCCACCCCGCCGCTGCTTCGCATTCATTCCCAGTGCCTTACCGGAGACGTCTTCGGGTCGCTGCGCTGCGACTGTCGCGGACAGCTGGAAATGGCTCTCTCCATGATTGCGGGGGAAGACGCCGGCATTCTGATTTACGAGCAACAGGAAGGCCGCGGCATCGGCCTGATGGCCAAGCTACAGGCGTACGAACTGCAGGATCAGGGACTGGACACAGTCGAAGCCAACGAACGTCTCGGCTTTAAGGCCGACCACCGCGAATTTACGCTGCCCGCGGAAATTCTGAAAGCTCTCGGAGTTTCGAGCGTGCGCCTGCTCTCGAATAATCCAGACAAAGTAGCGGCGCTGGAAAAAGGCGGGATTGTCGTAACCGAGCGCGTGCCCTGCGAAGTCGCCCCTTCAACCCACTCCGAAGATTACCTGAAGACCAAGAAAGAAAAGCTGGGGCACCTGTTCACGCGATAGCCGCCCCGTCCAAGCTAAACGCTGAAAGCTGGCGTCAATACAACGGCACTTTCGGATCCACCGTCCGCGCCCATCCATCGATCCCCCCGCGCATGGACTGCGCATTCTCGAAGCCTTGCTGCCGCAACCAGTTTGTGACGCTCAACGACCTCACGCCGTGATGACACATCACAACCAGCTGCTCATCTGGGTCGAGTTCCTGATGGGCCCGCGCCGGGACATCCCCCATGGGAATATTCTTGCTGCCCTCGAGGCGGGCCTTTTCAAGCTCCCAGGGCTCCCGAACATCAAGGAGAATAAATTTGTCGCCCCGTTTGAGCATGGCTTTGACCTGTGCGGCGCCGATTTCGAAGTCCATCAAATTCGCTCCGTTACCACGCGTTCTCACCCGGTCGTATTCATGACCAGCCGGGATTGAGAGCGACTAAATGACAATTGGTCCTGCGAAATTCGGCCTTTCGCGAAAAGCAAAGAACCGTTATAGATTAATCGCCGATTTCCGAACCTCTCCAATCGAAGCCAGGGGATCGCGCGCCCCTTCCTTGGGTGCAATCCATTTTTTCTCGTTTCTGATGATATCCAGCAGCACTTTCTTGTCAGCCGCCGAAGGCAGATACTGATTCAAGTGCTCCTCATATCCGGCGGCGTCGATCGCTTCCCCGGTTTCAGCGTGGAATTGTTGTCCCGCCCAACACCCGATATGCCGGTTGAATTTAATGTGCGGCGCATAAAGCCTGGGCTGGTCGCCCTTAAGATATGTATTGAAACGCGAGATCAGTCCCGCGACCTCATCGCGATACAGATGCCGATTGTAATCGTTCAGGTCGTCAAGATCCGCCGCCGTTTCGTTTTTCGGTTCATCGTAGCGCCCCTTGATGCCCCAAACATAAGCCCAGTGTGCCGATGAGGAATGATCGGTCCCAAACAAATCATAAGAACTCGAAATCCACTTGTTGAGATATTTCTGGATCAGCCAGCCCGGCACGACACCGGCCTCGACGATCCGGCGCAGCCCGTCATTCCCCGTCCCCATGTGAAACGCCTCTTCGCGCAACATGTAGGACATGGAGCGGCCCAAGGGAGCAAAAGCGGAATATTTGAACATCTGCAACTGGAACTTGCCGTCGCGGTCCACGAAATCGGTATAGGTAAAAAAGTCCATCCAGTTATCCACGTCCACATTGAACGCGCCCAGCAGCCGCTTGTTTTCAAAGGCGCGGCGCTCGAGCATCTTTTGCGCCTCGACTTTGCCGGAGTATCCGAAGTGGTCCACCAGCAGAGCGCACATCTGCCACCCGTGACGCATTTCTTCGATCATCACGCGCGTGATGGCGCGGCGGTCCCAGTCGGTGGGGGCGCTTTCGAACAGATAGCGCTGCTGCTCCACGCTGGCGAATTCGGTGTCGCCCTGATAGACAATCATGTTCATCAGCGCGTCGCGCATCTGCTGGGTGGGCACCTGGCGCAGGTTTTCCCATTTCCGCCGGCCTTTGTAAGAGCCGAATTGGATCTCCTCGGTCTCGATTGCGCCATAGAGCGTGTCGAACTTGAAGCTGGCGATTTCGTCGTGATTGACGCCAATATCTTTGCGCCAATCATCGAAAAGGCCAACCCAATCGCTGAACGTCCCGATTTTCGCTACTTTGCCTGGCATAATATTTAAACCTTTAACCACGAAGGGCACGAAGTATCACGAAGACTTCAAACGGAGAGGCCCTCCTTTGTGATACTCGTGGCCTTCGTGGTTCATTTTTTCTCTCACTCTCTCAGTGCCGGCTATTTCGCCTTGAACACCGCCGGGCGTTTTTCCACGTACGCGGCCAGGCCCTCTTTGGCATCCTCGCTCTGGAACAGGAGTTGCTGATTCTCGCGCTCCACGGCCAGCGCTGACTCCATGGGAATCTCCCACCCCGTCTGCACCGCGCGCTTGATGCGGCCCACAGCCTTCGCGGCTTTGTTGGGAGGGCAGAACTGGCGGGCATATTCCATGATGTTTTCCATGAAGTTGTCGCGCTCGTAGATGTCGTTCACAATCCCCAGCTCTTTCGCTTCTTCGAAAGAGAAAGTGTTGCCGGTCACCATCAATTCGATGGCCTTGCTTTTTCCCACAATGCGCGAGAGCCGCTGAGTCCCGCCCGTGCCCGGCAACACGCCCAGGTTTACCTCGGGCAGCCCGATCTTGCCCGCGTCCTGGCGGGCGATGCGGATGTCGGCCGCCATGGCAATCTCCAGGCCGCCGCCCACGCAGTGTCCATTCAACGCGGCGATCACCAGCTTCGGAGTATGCTCCAGCCGCAGCAGGGTTTCGTTGGCGTGCAGGCAGAAGTAATACTTGAATGTGGGATCGACACTCACCAGCATCTTGATGTTCGCGCCGGCGGAAAAGAACTTGTCGCCCGCGCCTGTGAGCACGATCACATACACATCGTTGTCCATGCGGGCCTTGAGAATTGCCTCATCAAGTTGCCGGTTCATCTCATAGGTGTAGGTATTGGCCGGAGGATCGCTTAATTCGATCACTGCCACGCCCGCATCAACGCGGTAATTGATGAGTTGCTTAACGCTTTCGCCGCTGGCCGGCTGCACTGTGGTTGCCATGCTCGAACTCCTTTTTGCAAATGTTGGATATCGTGATCAACCGGACGTAACGTTTCTCTTCTTTTGCCGCCTTTTCCCTGCCCGAGCCCCAGCCGTGGTGCCCAAACCGCAGAGAAAGATATTTCCCATCTCTTCGGCCAGCGGCGCCGCGCCGGGATCAATCCGCGGGTTATACCAGGTGTACAACCAGTTCATCATGCCAAACAGGCTGAGCACCGCGGTACGGCTAGAAAATCCCAGGCTGTGCGATAGCTTGTAGTCATCCAGCAGCTCCATACAAATCCGGTAATACTCGCGCTTGATGGCCGCAATCGCTGATCCAAAACCATTCTTAAGCACATCATCTTCATGAGAAAGAACCTTCATAGCTTTCTGGTTGGCCAGAAAATATTCAAGATGATTCAGGATGAAGACGCGAATCCGCTCTGCCGGGTCGATGACACCGTCCAGTCGCTCCCGCAACCGGTCCACGATGGTGCTGAAAGTATGTTTTTGAATCAGGTACAGCAATTCTTCTTTGGATTCGAAGTAGTGGTACAGCCCGGAGAGTGAAACGCCGCTGGCGCGCGACAGATCGCGCATCGAAGCCGCAGCATAACCCTGGTCACAAAAGACGTTGGTGGCGTGCACCAGAATCCTGCCTAGGCGACGATCGAAACGGCTCTCGACGCCCGGGTCCGAACCGGAGACTCGGCCGCGGGCCAGAACTTCAGACTGGATGGAGGTGACGCTGGCCATAGTTCGAACGTTCGTTCGAATAAATCATAGCAGCGGGAAGCCACCCTCGCAAGCAAAATTGCCGCCGGAATGCGGGGCAGCATCTGCCAGGCATCTCTTGCATCGCAGCTTTTACAGGGGAGAAGGCGTAGCGTCCAGATTCGAAAATAGCGACTTGCCGCCCACCGCCGCGACTCGATGCAGGTACGCGGGGGCAACCAGTTTCTGGACATGGGGAAGGTCATCGTCGCTCAAGGCGATATACCACCGCTCGGGAGTTGACCACAGGCGTAAAAAGTCATCGTCGTCGATGAAGACCGGCGGAGCGCCCGGTGCATACGAGCCATATTCAAGATTGAAGTTGCGCCCATTCAGCATCAGACAGTCGTCCTGAGTGTAAAAAAGCAAGGAGGAAATTGCATTGTGGTTGCCGTAGATAATCAATTTCCCGCGGGGAGCGCGATTCAGAGCTTCTGCAATCGGGCGCGAGGATAAATAGGGATCGAAAGTTACCAGCGCGAGCCGGGTCGCCTGGAAGAAGATCATCATCATGAGAGCGATGGCCAGCAGCGCTCGCTCTCCGCGCAGGCGCCAGGCCCCAACAGATCCGATTACGAAAGCAATTCCCGCGACCACCAGAGGCAGCCGGAGGTACGCGAACGATTTGAGCGTGAGATCGCGCATGTGCCCCATGGAAAGCGTGTAGGCGTCCGAATTTTGTGTAAGCGCGCTCGAAATATCCCCCGGCGTCGGCAGTCCGCGAACACTCACCAGGATCGCGCAGATCGCGATGGCCGCACAACCGGATACCACCGATACAACTTTTGCCCCGACTCGAATGGAGCGGTCGCTCGCAGCCACTCCACACGCCAGCAACAGCGCGAGCGCCGGATAAATCGGCATCGAATAATATTCCTGCGTCGTGGACAGGGTGAAGAAAACCATGACCAGGCCGATCCAGCAAAGAGCCATGAGGCGTGTCCGGCCCTGCCGGTCCAGTGGCTTGTAGCTGAGGCGAGCCAGCGTCGGCAGGTATACGCTCCAGGGGAACAGCCACACCAGGTGCAACACCCAGAAATAAAAACGCGGCACCGTGTTGTAGTCACGCGGATATCGCGCGTTCAGAAATCGAAGCAGTTGCTCATTGATGAAATAGAACCAGAAAAAACCGTGGTACTGGCCGGGCCCCGAATGCATGGTGAAATCGAAATAGGGTGGGTTTCGGAGGATCGCCAGCACATGCCACGGTGCCGCGATGGCCAGAAAGATAAGGAAGCTGGTCAGGGGATACAACCGCTGCCAGGTCCTGCGATCGAACAGGCGTCGCGTAAACAGCAGATACAAAAATCCCGCGCCCAGCGGGAACACAAGCCCGATCAGGCTTTTCAGCAATACTCCCGCGGCCAGGCTCCCCGCCAGAAGATACGCCCAGGCCCTCGGACGCTCTTCGGCTTCGTCCAGGGCACGAAGCAATGCCCATAGAGACACCGTGATCGATAGCGTCAGGATTACATCCGGGATGACGATCCGGGTGAAAAGAAATAATCCGACGCATGTCGAGAGAAACAGCCCGGCATAATAACCCACCTTCGTCGAGAACGCCCACCGCCCGAACCGGAATGTCACCCAACACAGTGCGATGGCGGAGAGCGCGCCGGGCAGCCGCGCCACCCAATCGTGGACGCCAAAGATGGCAAAGAAGATTGTGGTGATCCAAAACTTGAGTGGGGCCTTGTCGAGAAACGCGACACCGTCCAGCCGCGCCGTTACCCAATCTCCCGATTGCAGCATGTTGCGCGCGACCAGAGCCTGGGAGGCGTCGACATCATCCATCAATGAGGGAGGGCTGATGATTCCGGTAAGGAAGATGACGGCCGCGAAAAGCACAACGATCCACTCACGGCGACGGCCCAGGCGGGAATCGGTATCGAGGGGTATAAGTGGCTCTGAAACAGGCTTGTCTAGCGCTACTTCTGATCTCGTACTGCTTCTAATCCGAGACTTCTTCTTCGTTCTTCTGAGCGCGAATCACGCAGGTCACGTCATACGGAGTGTTTCGGCCGCGGCTCTGGTAATAGTGGCGCACCTGCATCTCGGCCAGCAATCCCACGGCCAGCAGTTGCATGCCGACGACGATCAGCACGGCGCCGAAGATCAGCAAGGGGCCGTGGTCGGCCATGACGCGCATGTTGTAAAGCAGTTTACCCAGGATCATCCAAACGCCGATTGCGCCGCCTGAAAGAATCGCGAGCGCGCCTGCCGTCCCGAAAAAATGCAGCGGGCGGGAAAGATAGCGGAGCAGGAACCGGACTGTAAGCAGATCAAAAAATACCGGAAGCTTGCTCAGGGTCCGATACTTTTCAACGCCTGGCTCTTCCGCCACCGCGGTGAGCGGCACTTCGCATATTCTCGCGCCTCGCCGTAGCGCCAGCACTGGAATTAGGCGCTGCACTTCGCCATAGATCGGCACTTCTGAAACCAGTTGCCGCTTGTAGGCTTTGAAGCCTCCGCTCCAGTCGTGAATCTTAACTCCGGTAAGCTTCCCCAGTGCCCAATTCGCGCAGCGATTCTTTACCCGTTGCAGCCACGATCCGGCGCGAGGCTTTCTCCATCCGCAGACGATGTCGAAACCTTCTTCCAGCTTCTCGACAAAACGCGGGATGTCGGCCGCATCATGTTCAAGATCGCCGTGCATGGTGATGATATATTCGCCGCGCGCCGCGTTAAAACCCGCGCCCAGGGCCACTGAAGTACCCGCGTTCTGGCGCAGACCGACGACCGTCACCCGGCTGTCTACATGGGCTATTTCCTGCAGCAGATGGAAACTGCCGTCTGTGCTGCCGTTATCCACAAATACGCACTCAAACGTCTGGCCGATGGAATCCAGCGTCTCCGTGAGGCGGCCGTACAGAGGCGTAATGGCCTCGCACTCATTACAGAGTGGAACCACCAGCGAATATCGGATTGATCGGTCTTCGGACATCCTGATGCTTTCTGGCGCTTTATCGGCCAATTATCTAGGAGTTTAACCGTTCCGCCCTGTTCGCACAACCGTTTCACGGCATGGAACAGCATAGGAGAATTGCGGCTGAAAATGAGGTTGCCCGCCGTCGCCTCCGCTCTGGCCAGAACCGCTTCAATTGCGAACATCCAGCAGCAACTCTTCCACTTCCCGCTTCAAAGCCGCGGTAAGGGGCAGGAGCGGCAGGCGTGCGGCGCCGCCGAAATATCCGTTTAAATCCATGCCGTACTTCATCCCAGGCACGCCCAGCTCGCTTCCAACCCGATTGGCCGCGGCCGCAATTCTTTCCTGTTTCAGGCGCGCCAGGCCGGCATCGCCTTCCTTCCAGGCAGCGTAAATCTCGTAGCATGCGGTGGGCGCGACGTCGGCAAAAGCCACAACTCCACCCACGGCTCCAGCCTGCAGGGATGGTTCAAGTTTTTGCGCCAGCCCAACCAGCACCTGGAATCCAACTTCTTTTTGCCGGGTCTTGATGCCGCTTACCACCTTGACCGCCGCCGAGGAAGGCCTGCTCCCGTCCAAAGCCGCCACCTGCACCAGTTCTCCGCCCTGATCTTTGCTGCGCGCCGCTTCCTTCATCATGCGCGGCGTCACGGCGTCGAATGTCTCGGTGACCGTGGCCGCACGCTTCACGTGCCTGGTTGCCTCAACCATCCGGCGAAGCTTTTCAGTATCGCCGCCCGATTCCTTCATGCCGATGATATTCGGATGCTCCGCCAGTTCAATCACCAGCTCCGCCGCAATGTCGTATCCGGTAAACCCCGGCACGTTGTAAATCAAAACCGGCAGGGGCGAACGATCCGCGACCGTACGATAGAAAGCCAGCATGCTCGCCGGTTGCATCAACCTCTTGTAAAAGTGGGGCGTGCGCACCAGTGCAGCGTCATATCCGAGATCAGCCGCATACTCGGTGAGCCGCAAAGTCTCGCTGGCGGATTCGAGTCCTGTGCCGGCGATGAGAACTTTGTTGGGAGCGGCCGCATCGCGCGCTACTTTCAATACATCCTGACGCTCCTGATCTGAGAGCATAACCGCTTCGCCGGTTGAGCCCAATACCACGAGTCCAGCCACGGGAGTCTTCGAGTAGCGCTCAACATTGTGCTCGATCTTTTTGAAATAAACATTGTCCTCAGGATAGAAGGGCGTCGTAATGGGAGGAAAAATACCGTTTAGCAGCATGAGAGTGATTGCCTAAAAAAGTTACAATCCGCGACCGTGTCATCCTGAGCGGAGCCGCAACTTCGCGATGCGAAGTCAGGCGAAGTCGAAGGACCCCGGCGTCGTCACGGTGTTGTGTAAAAAACTGGGACCTAAGCCGTGCGGCGCTCCTCAGCCTCGACAAAACGTGCGGCCGGCACGGCGCCAATCTGCACCAGCAGACCCAACTGGTCCCAGTTGTCCCAGCCTTCCACAATCTTGCCATTGGAGATGCGCTGGATTGAAATGCCGGTGACAGTGACTTTTCTGCCGGTTGGAGCAAATCCCAGGAATGCATCCTTGTGGGTCATGGTAGATGTCCAGTGAGCCACTACTTTGTCGCCTTGCTCGATGGTCTGATCGATGCTGACTTGCATGTCCGGAAACGCACGGCGCAAGTCGATCGCAAAAGCCCTGAACTGCTCCAGACCGACATCGATATCGTGCTGCGCCTGGCCGTGGCCGATCACGTCGGGCGACGCCATCTCGTCGATCGCTTCCATGCGACCGTTGTTCCATATCTCGTCAAACCAGCGACGGATCAGCGCGCTATTTTGCTGCACCATACATACCTCTCGAGGCAGAACTACCCTCTTCGGTTATTTACTGTACGCTCCGCATGCAGGTGCTGCAATGCCTGCACCCGCAGCTCGCCGCGCTGCAAAGCGGCAATTCCCTCGGCCGCGGCGCGAGCGGCCGACAGGGTTGTGATGGTGGGAATCCGGGCCTGCACCGCCGCCCTCCGGATGGCTTTTTCATCGAACCACGGATCGACGCCGTGCGGCGTGTTCACGATGAGGTGAATGCGTTCGCCCTTGATCAGATCGACCACGTTCGGACGGCCTTCCTTGACTTTATAAACCCGCTCCACCGCCATGCCGGCGGATTCCAGCACGTCAGACGTGCCCGCCGTCGCGACCAGTTTGAAACCCATGTCCACGAATTTGCGGGCAAGCTCAGCCACGCCCGGCTTGTCATGATCCGTGACGCTGATAAAAACCATGCCTTGCGTAGGCAGCTTCTGGCCGGCTGCCGTTTGCGCTTTGGCGAAGGCCTCGCCGAAGTTGTCCGCCACGCCCATCACTTCGCCGGTGGATTTCATCTCCGGCCCAAGCACGGTGTCCACTCCCGGAAACTTGTTCCAGGGAAACACGGGCGACTTCACGTAGTAAGAATTTCCCGTGTCCAGATCGGCGCCGCGCTCGATGAAATCCGGCAGGAACTCGCGCAGCTTGCGCCCCGTCATCAACCGGGCCGCGATCTTTGCCATGGGCACTCCCGTCGCCTTCGAAACGTAAGGCACCGTGCGGGAAGCCCGTGGATTCACCTCAATCACGTAAACCTTGTCGCCGTCACGGTCGGTACGGGTCGAAGACCCATCCGCGCCGATTACACTCGCCCGCGGAATTGCGAACTGGATATTCATCAGTCCCACAACTTTTAAAGCCCTCGCGAGCCTGAACGTGTATTCCCGCATGATCTTGAGCAGGCGGTCCGGAATATCCACCGCCGGCAGCACGCAGGAAGAGTCGCCGGAATGTATGCCGGCTTCCTCAATATGCTGCATGATGCCGCCGATGACGACATCTTCGCCGTCCGAGAGCGCATCCACATCCACCTCGATGGCGTCTTCGAGAAAATGATCGATCAGAACCGGGCGGTCCTGGGAATACTCAACCGCCTCTTTCATGTAACGGACAACCATCTCTTCGTCGTAGGCAATCACCATGGCGCGTCCGCCCAGCACGTACGAAGGACGCACCAACACGGGATATCCCACCCGCTTCGCGCCTTCGATCGCCTCTTCCACCGACGCTGCCATCGCACCCGGGGCCTGCGGAATTTCAAGCTCGTCGAGCAATTTGCCAAAGCGCTTGCGATCTTCCGCCAGATCGATGGACTCGGGCGACGTGCCGATGATGTTGACACCCGCGGCTTTCAGAGGCAACGCGAGATTCAAGGGAGTCTGCCCGCCAAACTGCACGATCACGCCCACGGGCGCGCCCGAAGATGCCTCGTGCTCGCAGATGGCGAACACATCCTCCAGAGTCAACGGTTCGAAGTACAGGCGATCGCTGGTGTCGTAATCGGTCGAAACCGTCTCGGGATTGCAATTGATCATTATGGTTTCGTATCCATCATCCCGCAGCGCAAACGCAGCGTGGCAGCAGCAGTAATCGAATTCGATTCCCTGCCCGATACGATTGGGACCGCTGCCCAGAATAATCACTTTCTTTTTGCTGGTCGGCGCGGCCTCGTCTTCTTCTTCGTAGGTCGAATACAAGTACGGGGTGTGGCTTTCGAATTCGGCGGCGCAAGTATCCACCCGCTTGTACACCGGTAAAATGCCGTGCTTCTTGCGCAGATGCCGAACCTTTTCCTGCGCGCCCTTGCCATCGAGCCGCCACACTCCCGCTAGGCGGCCATCGGAAAAGCCCATTCGTTTGGCATCGCGCAGCACTTCGGTGGGAATCGATTCCATGGGATGCTTTTCCAGCTCAAGCTGCATGTCGTTGATCTCTTTGAGCTGGTACAAAAACCAGGGATCGATCGACGTCATCTTGGCCAGTTGCTTGACCGTATGGCCCTGGCGCAGGGCATAACGCACGTAGGAAAGCCGTTCGGGATGCGGCGTCACCAGCCGCTGCGTGAGTATCTTGGGCTCGATCTTTTCGGCTCCCAGTTTTTTGCCGGTATCGAGGGCACGCACGCCTTTCAGCAAAGCTTCCTTGAAGGTGCGGCCGATGGCCATCACTTCGCCCACTGACTTCATCTGCGGACCCAGATTTTCATCGGCGCCGGGGAACTTCTCGAACTGCCATTTGGGAATTTTCACCACCACATAATCCAGGGTCGGCTCGAAGCACGCAGGCGTCTTGCGCGTAATATCGTTCGGAATTTCATCGAGCGTGTAACCCACGGCGAGCTTGGCGGCAATCTTTGCAATCGGAAATCCCGTCGCTTTCGACGCCAGCGCCGAAGACCGCGAGACTCGCGGGTTCATCTCGATTACAACCATCCGTCCGGTGCCGGGATGCACTCCGAACTGAATATTCGATCCCCCAGTCTCCACCCCGATCTCGCGGATTACCGCAATCGCAGCGTCGCGCATCGCCTGATACTCGCGATCGGTAAGCGTCTGCGCCGGCGCAACCGTGATGGAGTCGCCAGTATGCACACCCATGGGATCGAAGTTCTCAATCGAGCAGATGATGATGACGTTATCTTTCAGATCGCGCATCACCTCGAGCTCATATTCTTTCCACCCCAGCACCGATTCTTCGATCAGCGCCTCATGGACGGGGGAGAAATCCAGCCCGCGGGCGAGCACTTCCAGCATCTCCTCGCGGTTGTAAGCGATGCCGCCGCCACTGCCGCCCAGGGTGAATGACGGCCGCACGATCACGGGAAATCCAATCTTGCCGGCGAACTCGAGTCCGTCTTTCAGATTGTTCACCAGCGCCGACTTGGGCACGTCGAGGCCAATCTTCTGCATCGCGTCTTTGAAAAAAAGACGGTCTTCGGCTTTCTTGATCGCCGCCACATTCGCGCCGATCAGCGGCACGTTGTACTTATCGAGAATGCCGCCGTCGGAGAGTTCGATGGCCAGATTGAGGGCCGTCTGCCCGCCCACGGTCGGGAGGATGGCGAATCCCTGGCTCGGCGAAAGCTCGCGCTCGACACGAATGATTTCTTCCAGGTATTCGAGCGTGAGGGGCTCGATATAGGTGCGGTCGGCAATCTCCGGATCGGTCATGATGGTGGCCGGATTGGAATTCGCCAGCACCACTTCGAATCCCTCAGCCTTGAGCGCCTTGCAAGCCTGCGTCCCGGAGTAATCAAACTCCGCCGACTGGCCAATGATGATAGGGCCAGAGCCGATGATCAGAATTTTCGAGATGTCAGTTCGTCGCGGCATAGTTCCTTGTAGCGCCGGCATCCTGCCGGCTGTCTGGCGGGCGTCCCGCCCGCCCATCGGGCCGCCGGGACGGCGGCGCTACTTCAAATCCCTCAGCCTTTATGTCAGTTCTTCGCGGCATTAGCTCCGAGTCGTCACCTTTATTGATTGGTTCACGTGGCCGATCTGCAGCTTGACCAGCATTCCTTTCTCACCCTGCCCTGCCACCTCGAAGGGCACGATTTCAGTGCGAAACCCCGGGGACGAAAAGAAAGCTATGTAAACTCCGTCGGTCAGTTGTGCCGAAAAGTGTCCGTCTGCATCAGACCTGAGCCGCAGCACACCCGCCTTGTCGGCCGACCCTTTTCGCACCACTTTAATGTTCGCTCCGGGGATCACAGCTCCCCAGGAATCTTGCAAGGATCCCGTGAACTCTCGCACGGTCTCTCGGATAGGCAGCTTCTCCGCGGCCCCTAAAACCGCTTGAGCTGCCTTGAAAGATGGGGTCAAGTCCATTGCGAACGATGTTGCTTTGCTCTGAGGGGAGATATGCAGATACAACTCCGAGGTGAGACCATCCTCGAAGAGCGCAACTACGTGATAAGTAGTCAGAGCGAGTGGGTGCGGCACAGCAACACCATTGTCGCCGGTATAGGCTGAAAAGCAGGCTTGAGCAATGGTCCCCGTACAAAAATTCACCGTTGCTAGGTTCACCGGCTTGCCGTTCAAGACAACTGCGATCTGGACGTTCGGGGAGGACTCCTGAGCCTTCAGTGTTCCAACCTGGACCGACTCCGCGCCAGCGACAACCGCCAACAGCAGGCAGTACGCGAAAATGACTGCGGGTCTCTTCACCCCTTCCACTCCTCCATCATCTTCACGAAATCCTTGAACAGATAATGCGAATCATGCGGGCCCGGCGATGCCTCGGGATGATATTGCACGGTGAACAGCGGCAGATTACGGTGCCGCATGCCTTCCAGCGTGTTGTCGTTCAAATCGATGTGCGTGAGTTCAACTTCGCTCTGCGGCAGCGAATCCGGATCGACGGCGAAGTTATGATTGTGCGCCGTGATCTCGATCTTCCCCGAGTTCAACTGCTTCACCGGATGATTTCCACCGTGATGTCCAAACTTCAGCTTGAAAGTTTTCCCGCCGAGAGCGATTCCGGTGAGCTGATGCCCCAGGCAAATTCCGAAAATTGGCTGACGCCCCATCAGGCGGCGAATATTGTCCACCGCGTACGTACAGGGTTCCGGATCGCCGGGCCCGTTCGACAGGAATACGCCGTCCGGCTTCAGCGCGAGAACGTCTTCCGCCAGAGTCTGTGCCGGAACCACCGTAACTTTGCAGCCTTCCCCGCGCAGCTTGCGAAGGATGTTCTGCTTGATGCCGTAATCGTAGGCCACGACATGAAAACGCGCGGGCTCGTCTTTGAAGCCAACGACTTCATCCGGAAGATGCGAACGCTCGCCCGTCTCCCAGACATACGTGCTTTTGGTGCTGACCACTTTCGCCAGATCGGTCCCATCCATTTTGGGGATGGACCGGGCCTTCGCCACCAGCTTGTCGGCGTCATTCTCCAGCGTGGAGACCACACCGCGCATTACGCCGTGGTCGCGCAAGTGCCGTACCAGCGCACGCGAATCAATTTCCGCCAGCACCGGAATCTTGAATTGTTCGAGATATTCTTCCGCCACCTGCTGCGATCGCCAGTTGGAGCTGACGCGCGAAAATTCGCGGACGATCAGGCCCTCGATGTAGGGACGGTTGGCTTCGTTGTCTTCGGCGTTGGTGCCGTAGTTGCCGATTTCAGGATTGGTGAGAACTACAATCTGGCCGCAGTAGGAAGGGTCGGTGAAAATTTCCTGATAGCCAGTAATGGAAGTATTGAAAACGACTTCGCCATAGCATTCGCCTTTGGCGCCGTAACCTTTGCCTCGGAAGACTCTGCCGTCTTCGAGCGCAAGCGTAGCTTGCATTCGTGCTCCAGGGAGTGGATTTTAAGAATTTTAGCAGGGATACGAAATTCGCGAAACAAATGATTTCGATTATTCTTAGCTCTCAGCTTTGCTCTCAGCGATTCTCAATCGGGCGGGGTGGAAGTTTGGAATTCACTGACAGCTGATAGCTGATCTCTGCCCTACCTCACCCTTCCCATTTTATCCATGGGCCAGTAGCCAAACACCGCTTTCCCGTAGATGAAGCCGGCGTTGACCGGCCCAAAGTCGCGGCTGTCGTTCGACATGGTGCGATGGTCTCCCAGCACAAAATAGGCATTATCCGGCACCACGATCTCGGGAAAAGAGCGTTGGTCGGCGTATGCGGCCGGCACATAATCTTCTTCTAGGGCTTCCCCGTTGACGAATATTTCACCCGACTCAATGCGGATCCGGTCCCCCGCCAGCCCGATCACCCGCTTGATAAAACTCTTCGAGGGATCCCGGGGATAGCGAAAAACAACAATATCGCCGCGCTGGATGGGCTCCAGCCGGTAGACGTACTTATTGACGAAGATGCGTTCCTGGTCGTCGAGTGAAGGCATCATGCTGGTGCCTTCCACCTTGACCGGCTGGTAAAGAAAAATAATGATGAATGCCGAGATCGCCAGCGAGATGATCAGGTCGCGAAGCCACACGGACAATACCGGCAAGGTGCGAGATACAGCAGGCGGGGGAAGCTTGTCAGTGCGATGACGAGATTCCACGGGGCGGACAGGTTCCGGCATGTCAGCTTACATTATACGGCTTCGCGGCTGGGCGGTTAACCTTCTGCCGCGGCCAGACTACGGAAAGCCCGTTACCTTTGGATGGCTGCCGCCGTTTCCGTATTCGGTTACAATCATTACACCGAGAGGCGTGTGAATCATGATTAAGCGCGGTGTTGCTCTTGTGTGTCTGGGCCTGCTGGTTGCCGCAGTCTCCACCCCCTGGGCCATTTCTCAGGAAGGCGCCGTCCCCAAGTACAACGCAGGCCCTCCCGCCAAGGTATCCGCGCTGCCGGCGATTCTTGGCCGGGAGCAGTTGTGGGGCGAGAATTCCCAATACCCATTTCAGAGTCACGCCTACGAACTGGCCGCCAAAATTCCGGCCGTGTTGCATCAGCAGCCCTGCTATTGCTATTGCGACCGCGGGATGGGGCACAATAGTCTGCACAGTTGTTTCGAGGGTACTCATGGAGCACAATGCTCGGTCTGCCTTAAAGAACTTTATTACTCCTACTCCATGAACAAGAGCGGAAAGACGGCGACTCAGATTCGCAAGGGCATTATGCGCGGAGAATGGAAACAGGTGGATTTGAAGACAGCCGCTTCCATCAATTAGGCATCTCAGGGCAGCGGAGTTGACGGACACTCGAATTCCCGTATAACCTTCTGATTCGAGGTAGTCTGGGTTTTCCACAGCTGTTGTTTTTGGGCTCCTTGACCGAAGGCCACCACACGCCGCTCGAACTCATGTGAATGGGGCGGTTCTGGCCTTAGCCGATTTCTTCCAAGCAAATGATAAAGGAGAGCTTACGAAGAGTTCAGGAAGAGTTTTGCGAATGGCGCAAAAAACCGCTGCCAAGAAACCGATGAACGATGACCCGCGTTTTGCACAGGCTGTGCAAAACTACGAGGCCGGGCTCCGCGCCTTGCAGGAACACAAGTTTGAAAAGGCTAAAGGCTTTCTGCAGAAGGCGATGACGGGCTCGAGCAAGGAATTGGCTGACCGGGTCTCGCTTCATCTCAACACCTGCAATCAGCATCTGGAGCGCTCCGGAACGCAGTTCAAGAGTCCGGAAGAACACTACGATTACGCCGTGTCGCTAATGAACGTTGGGGATTACGTCACGGCCCGCGAGCATCTGGATAAGCTTTCGAAGCAGGTACCCAAGGCCGACTATGTGGCTTACGGCCTGGCCGCCCTCGATTGCCTGACCGGCCATCTGGAAGATTCGCTGCGCCATCTGGATGAAGCGATCCGGATCAATACATCCCTCCGTTTCCAGGCGCGCAACGATTCCGATTTCCAGAACCTGGCGGAGGATCCCCGCTTTACCGAGTTGCTGTATCCCGACCCTGGGGGTGAGTTTTCTCCGGAAGCCGTGATCCCTGAGGAAAATGGATAGCCGTGGCTGTGCCTGATGCCGAGCGGCGCTCCCGGCGTGCGTCATCCCGGAGCGCGTTATCAAACCGGAGTCTGCAGGTTGTCGCCATTGGCGGCGGCACCGGTCTCTCCACTCTCCTGAAGGGCCTGAAGCGTTACGTCACTCGCGCCAGCGCGCTGGGCAAACCCACCGGCCCCGAAATCAGTGAACTATGCGCGGTTGTGACCGTCAGCGATGATGGCGGATCCAGCGGGCGTCTGCGTAAAGAACTCAACATGCTCCCGCCGGGGGACATTAGAAATTGCATCGTTGCCCTCTCGGAAGACGAAGCGCTGCTCTCCCGGTTGTTTCAGCATCGCTTTGTAAAGGGATCGGGCCTCGAAGGCCACAGCTTCGGAAACCTGTTTCTGGCAGCATTGACGGCAGTCACCAGCGACTTCAGCGAAGCCGTCCGCTTGTCGTCGGAAATCCTCTTTACCCGCGGACACATTTTTCCCGCCACCACCTCTCACGTCGAACTCGAGGCGTTGATGGAGGACGGCAGGCGAGTTCGTGGAGAAACCAAGATCACGGCCAGCAGCGGACGTATCCAGCAGCTCTTTCTCGACCCTCCCGACGTCAAGCCGCTCCCCCAGACTCTGGAGGCAATGGCCCGAGCCGACCTGATTACCCTCGGTCCCGGTTCGCTTTTCACCAGTCTCATCCCCAACCTCCTGGTTCCAGGCATCGCTCAGGCCATGGTGAATTCCGCGGCGGTAAAAGTTTACGTGGGCAACCTGATGACCCAGGCCAATGAGAGCCTCGGGTTGACCGCTGCCGATCACATCCGCGCCCTGAATCGCCATGCCGGGGTCAAACGCATCTTCGATTTCGCGCTTATCAATCGCGCCCCTGCGCCGCCCGCTCTCAAAGCCAAATACGCCCTCGAAGGCGCCAACCAGATTGTCGCGGACCTGGACGCGGTCGAAGAATTAGGCGTCATTCCTGTTCTAGGCGACTATCTCGACGAGAAAGACATGGTGGCCCGGCACCTGACAGACAGAATCGCCAGCGATTTGATGGACCTGGCAACCCAGGCCCCGGGCGGAAGCCGCGCTGCCGTGCCGTAGTTGCTGATGGTTGTGGGGCGGGGCGGGCGCCCCCGGCCGCCGCCCTTGACTTTGATTTTGTTCCACTCGATTCGTTCGTTGCGATCGCATGGGGCGAGAAACCCGGCGGGCGAGATCAAATTCAAACCCGGCGGGCGAGGGCGCCCGCCCCACACCTTCCCCGATGACTACAGTAACCCTGCCTGACGCAGAGCTCTCGCGGTATATTGGATCGAATGCCGAAAGCAAATAACAATCCAGCCCCGCTTCCCAAGATCGCGATTGCGATCATGGCGGCCGGCAAAGGGACAAGGCTGAAATCCAAGCACCCCAAAGTGCTGCATGAAGTCGGCGGCAAGACTCTGCTGTCTCACGTAATTGCTGCCGCGACCAAAGTGGTTCCAGCCAGCGACGTCTTTGCCATCATCGGATACGAAGCCGACCGCGTCCGCAGCGCCGTCGCCCCTTCCGGCGTTGGATTCGTTCTCCAGCACGAGCAGCGCGGCACCGGGCATGCCCTTATCGTCGCCCGCGAAGTCCTGGCGGCCTACGACCTGGTCATCGTTCTCTCTGGCGATGCGCCGCTCATTACATCCGAAACCATCGAGCAGTTGCGCGACTTTCATGTTTCACAAAAGGCCGCGATGACCCTGCTCACCGCCCACCTTGAAAAACCCGGCGGATACGGCCGCGTCGTGCGCAAGAACTCAGGCAGTGACGAGGTCAAAGCCATCGTTGAAGCCAAAAACCTGACTTCCGCGCAGCAAAAGATTCATGAGATCAATGCCGGCTTCTACGCCTTCGACGCCAAACAACTGTTCAGCTACATCGACAAGCTCAACACCGACAATCATCACGGCGAGTTCTACCTCACCGACATGGCCGCAATTCTCACCCAGGCGAAACATCGCGTAGTCGCCGTGCAGGCCGAAAGCGCCTACGAAGTCCTGGGCGGCAACACCCGCGTCGAACTCTCGGAGATCGACCACCACATTCGCATGGCCAAGTGCCGCCAGTTGATGGACCAGGGAGTGACGATTCTCTTTCCGGAGACTTGCGTCATCGACAGCGACGTCGAAGTCGGAGCCGACACCGTCATCGAGCCCAGCGTGCAGCTCCGCGGAACCACCCGCGTCGGCAGCGACACCCGCATCGCTTCCTACAGTGTGATCCTGAGCTGCGAAATCGGCGACAACGTTCTGGTCCAGACCGGATGCGTACTGGAACACTCCGTAGTCAGAGCCCGCGCTTCGCTCGGGCCTTACAGCCATCTGCGCCCGGGATGCGAAGTTTGCGAAGACGCCCACGTGGGAAATTTCACGGAACTGAAGAAGACACGCCTCGGCCGGGGCTCAAAAGCGAACCACCTCACTTACCTTGGAGACACGGAAGTCGGGGAGCGCGTCAACGTCGGCGCCGGAACCATCACCTGCAACTACGACGGCGTGAACAAGCACAAAACGGTGATTGAGGATGGTGTGTTCGTCGGCAGCGACAGCATACTGATCGCGCCAGTCCGCATTGGAAAGGGAGCCTACGTGGCGGCTGCCACCACCGTCACCGAAGATGTCCCGGCGGATTCCCTGGCCCTGGGCCGGGCCCGCCAGATCGTAAAAGAAGGCTGGGCGAAGGGAAAAAGAGAAGAGAAGGCCAGAGCCCAAAAAGCCAAGTAGGCCTGTCAACCCGCCCGCGCCTTCATCGAACTACTTCGAAACCGCCGCAAATAGCGGTGAATGCAGCAAGCCCTGGAACTGCTTGTCGTCCGCCTTGAAATGCATTTGCAGATTGGAGCTGTCGGAGTTAACACTGACATTATCCAGCGCCAGCTTCTCCGTCGGCGTGGCTGACATCCTCTTGTAGAGCATGCCTGCCTTGAGGAGCGAAGATAACGTGGTAGCGGTCATCGAGTCCGATGTCACAACGTCCAGATCGAAATTCACGCCGCTCTCGAAATTCATGCTATAGCGCGAACCCAGGATACGTTTCTTGACCGTATCGTAATCCGCCAGCCCGGCCGCATCGCCCAGCGCCGAGTGCAGCATGTTCTGTGTTCCCTGCTGATCGAGCACGCTCCAGACCGTGCCGGAATCGACGGAACCGATCATGTCGGCAATCTGGGTGTTGCTGTCCAGAGTGTAGGTATAGCCATCACGCGCATCCAGGGCGCCGCGCAAGGCGCCGCTGTCGCCGAACAAAAGCGTGTTGTCATCCAGGAAGGTCATCTGCATGCCGGCCGGCATAGCATAAATGTCAGCATTGCGCAGCTTGACTGGCTTCACTTTGCTCAGCCGCATTTTCTTCAGAAAAGTGGCCATGGCGAACTGCCCCTGCGCTATGCCCACCACCCGAACGCCCTGCTTGCCGCTGCGATACGAGGCGAACGTAAGCTGTTCAACATCCTTGTCGGGATCGATGCCCACGCCCCGCAGTGCTCCTTCGAATTCCTTGAGGCTGGGCGGTAATACCTGTTCCTTAAGGGCCATCGCCGTGTCCGAGTTCTTCAGGGCGCGATAATCCACCGAAATAATCTGCTGAATATCGGAAGGAATCACCGTCCGCGCCGAACTGCCCAACGGCATTGACCACGCCAGCGTGTTCAGCAGCAGAAAACCCAGAAGAGCGCAGAGACCTACCTTGATCGTTTTCATGGCACTACCTCAAAAGATATATGCGTTTAGATGCAATGTATTCACCAATTGTATGCCCTATTTGAGGCCTGCAGGCGAAACGAAAGGGCAGGTGTTGTGACAAGAGAGGTGCATGCACCACCCCCCGTCAAGGCCCTGTTAGAGGATGAGCCGAGCAGCTTTCTTCCGGGTTTCCGCGACGAACGCCGTGTCCTTCAGCGATTCCAGGTTGATCTCCACATTGGCCAGCGCTCCCTGGATCGCTGCTCCCGCCAGTGCGGTCGCGGTAGTAAGGTCCGACTTCATATTTGGATTACTGATGGGCTTCAGCCGTTCGACGATCCCGCCCACTTCCCTTGCCCGCTCCGCAACTCCCAACGGAACGCTCGTCGCCTGCTTTAAAGCGCCATCGACCAAGCCATCCGAGCCCGCCGAATCTCTGGCTTGCTTGTAAGCCTTCATCACCGCGTTGTACGCCTCGGCGTCGGCATCAATCGCGGCTTTCAGCTCTTCGCGCAACTGGGAGAGCCGGGCGATGGCTTCGCTCAACTCCGGTTCGTACTGTGCATAAGCCTTCTTGCCGCGCGACATGGATGCCACCATCGTGGCCAGCCCCGCCGCCATCGCTCCGCTGGCTGCGGCGGCGCTGCCGCCTCCGGGCGTCGCCGTGGGTGCGGCCAGTTGCTCAACGAACGGTTCGACTCCCGCGCGCAGCCCGCCAATGGCCAGCTTCCCGCCCATCACAGCGGCCAACCGGTTCTCCAGAATGAGAGAGGAATCGAAGTTCTCGACCTGCAAAAACCACTCCGCCGCCGACTCCAGCGCTTTTTTCGGAATGAGTCCGACAATCTCGCTGCTGACAGGCGCCACTCCGTAGCGCGCCGCCTCCCGCTTCACGGCTTCAAACACGCGATGGACCGGAGTCTGCTCAAAGTCAGTCAGGTTCATCGATACCTGCGCCAGCCCGCGCACCAGAAATCCCGCGCCTTTTACGAAGCGCATCCCTCCACTTGAGAAACGGACCGCCTTCGCGATCTTCTTCGCAATTTCAACGTCGGCGGTATTGAGAAAGACGTTGTAGGCGACCAGAAATTTTCTCGCCCCAACCGCCATCGCGCCCGCCGAAGGATGCACCCGCAACTCTCCGAAGTCAGGTTTCCGCGCCGGATTGGTCGCAATGTCCGCGCGTATGCCTTCGAATTGCCCGCGCCGTATGTTCTCCAGATTCTGCCGTTCCGGCGACGTCGCAGCCGCTTCGTAGAGGTAAACCGGGATCTGGTAGCGCTTCCATATCTGTTCCCCAACGTGCCGGGCCATGGCGACACAATCTTCAATGGTCACCCCATCAATCGGGATGAAGGGGACCACGTCGGTCGCACCCATCCGGGGATGCGCCCCCTGATGCTGGTTCAGGTCGATCAACTCCGCTGCCTTGCCCACGCCCCGAATCGCCGCTTCCTGGATGGCCTCGCGCTCGCCGGCGAGCGTGATAACGCAGCGATTGTGGTCGGCATCCATCTCGCGATCCAGCAGGAAGACGCCGTCCATCTTCATGGCCTCGACAATCGCATCCACCTTCGCCTTGTCGCGGCCTTCGGAAAAATTAGGAACGCATTCCACCAGAGAGGACATACGCAGAAGAGAATATCACCGCCCCTATCAGGGGGGCGCCCAGGGCAGGTGCCCCGCAGGCAGGGCAGCGCCATCAAATCACCTACTGCTTTGGCTTCTTGCCGCTGCCAAAGAATTTCCCGATTCCCAATCGCACTTGCACGGTATTGATCCCGGGATTTCGATTGCTCAATCCGGCGTCCGAAATATGCATGTAGCGCAGTTCGATGCTCCAGTTGCGGGACTCTCCGAGAAAGTGCGTCCCCAGGGCCGCCGCGGAGGTGAAATTTACCTGGTCAGTTCCGGTCGGAACGTTGCGGTTGGTGAATAAGGTCCCGCCGCTGAGTTCGAGATAAGGGGCCACGCTTCCCCGCACGGCAAAATTCCACTTGAGATTCAGGGGATTGAACCCCGCTCCGAACGCCGTGTTCGCGGGCTGGAACACCACGAATATCGGGACGGCATCAAGCGCGTACTCGAACCTGCCCTTTAGAAACCCGGGGCCGTGGGGCCGAGTAAGAATCCATCCGTAACGCAGCCCGGCGTTCCACGCGCCCGTGTGCGAAGTGCCTCCCGGCACCGAATACCCGCCCCCGCTCCAGAGCTGAATCTCGTGTCCTCCATCCTCAACCCGGGACTGAGCCCAGCTCAGCGAGGCGCAGCACACCAGAATCACGGTCAATAGCTTTTTCATGAGGCTCTCGGCACCACGGCAGAGCGGATAAGAACCGCCACGATACAGCAAAGCCAGCAGGCATGACAAATAAACCCGGCGCTCCCGGAACGCATGGCACAGAATCATCTACGTCGAGGAAGAGCCGGGACGGATCAGCCGCGTTTCACAGCCCCAACCCGCCATCCACGGCCAGTATCTGCCCGGTAATAAAGTGGGGAGCCGTGGCGAAGAACAGGACCGCGGCGGCGATCTCCTCGCCCGTGCCGTTGCGCCGCATCGGGGTCTCGCGTGCCATCTTCTTCATGAATGCCGCTGCCGACTTTTCTCCCAGATCGATCATTCCAGGGGCAACGCAGTTTACTGCGATCTCAGGGGCAAGGGCTTTCGCCATCACCTTGGTCAGCATGTGAACCGCGGCCTTGGACGAGCAGTAGTGAGCATGGCTCGCCCAGGGACGCAATCCGCCCAGCGAGCCCATGTTGATGATCTTTCCCTGCCTGTCTTTAAGATATTTGAGCGCCTCGCGCGATACCAGAAAAGGCCCCCGCGTGTTCGAGGCGAATATGGCGTCCCATTGCTTCAGCGTCAGGTCGCCAAACTCCGCGGTCTCATAATTCGCCGCGTTGTTTACCAAAATGTCGATTCCGCCGAGCTCCTTCACCGTTTCCCGGATTGCCGCTCTGACGCTTTTCTCGTCGGTGACTTCGCAGCGCAGAGCGACCGCCCGCCCGCCGAAGCTGCCCACGTCGATCACAGTATGCTGGGACTCAGTCGCGGAATTGCGAAAAGTAATCGCCACATCCGCCCCGGCCTGTGCCAGCGACAGCGCGATCGCGCGTCCGAGCCGGCGCGCACCTCCCGTGACCAGGGCGCTTTTGCCGGAAAGAGGTTTCGAGCCAACTGGAGCCATGCCGGGAATTGTAATAGAGAGGGGGGTCGAATGTGGGTGTGAGCAAGCCTGCTCGCCCCGGAACCAGGTCCGGTCCCGTCCTGGGCAGTTCAGTTAACCTAGCACCGGTGTAGGGCCTTGACAGTACTGTTCCAGTGGATACAAACCTGCTAAACTCCGCCCATGGCGGAGGCGCGCGAAGTCGTAGTCTATTCTCGCAAGGGCTGCCATCTTTGCGAGATCGTCAAGGAAACGCTCGCCAAGTTGCACCGGCGCGGTGGATTCAGCTGGCGTGAGATTGATGTCGAAAGCGATGACGAATTGCGCCGCCGGTTCACCGACGAGGTTCCCGTCATCTTCATCGACGGGCACAAGGCTTTCAAGTACCACATGGACGAGCGCGAATTTCTGCGCAAACTGGCAAGCTAAGGTTTCGTAGTGCCGGCGTCCCGTCGGGCCCGATAGTGGGAAAGCCCGCCAGACATCTGATTTCGCCCCGTAACCCAGGCTGTACTCTCCGAACAAGAAAAAGCCCAGCTCAGCCCTTCAGAAAACGGAGAGATGAGGGTCGCGCTTTTCCGTTATTCACCCGTGAGGAACTTGAACTGCGCCCCGGTCAGCGGCACCACGCTCAACCGGCCTTGCCGCACCAGCGGCGAATCCGCAAAGAGCTTGTGAGCCTTAACCTCCGCCAGCGTCACCGGCCGGGCCAGCGCCTTCCCCACCTTGATTTTCACCTGGGGATTCCTGGGATCCGAGGCGTCCACCGAGACCACCGACGCGGTTCCCACCGCGCTCTTATGCTCTCCGGTTTCGTAGATGGCCAGTCTTTCCCCTGCCTTCATCTCGCGCAGGTGCTTCAACGCCGCCGGATTCGACACTCCATCCCATACGGTGCTTTTGTCCCGTTGCAAGTCTGCGAACGAATACGCGGTTGGCTCGGTTTTGAGTAAATAGTCCATGGAGATTTTTAGATGCTTACTGCGGCTTATCTTTCTCTGGCTCCTTCGGAGAATTCGGCTCGGGCTGCTTCGAAGTATCCGGAGCGTCTTTCTTGTCACCCGGGTGCTCTTCGTAGATCGAGTATTGTCCTGCCGGGCGCTTCATCTTGACCGTAATGTCCACGCTGGGCTTGTCAATCGCGTAGTCTGCCCCAAAGGTTTGAAAGCCAGTGGCCAGCACCTGGACTCGCAGATTGCCGAAAGGCACACCGTCGAAGCTGGCTTTGCCGTCGACGTCAGTCTTGATCTGAAGTCCGCCCTTGGATTGCTTGCCGTTCTTTTCCACCGGATGCATTACTACGCTGGCATTGCGGACAGGCTTGCCGTTGTAATCCCGAATCACTACAAAGTTCAGGATCGCCATGTCGTCTTGCGCCCCGACCATGGCAGTCAGTAGCACTACGGTTGCGAAGCTGATCGCGATGTTTTTCATAACCCGTTGGCATTTTAAGCAGGGCGCGGTCCGCTGTCACGCGAAACGCGCACGCCCAGGCGTGCTTCCCAGCCGCGAAAAACGGTAACTACTTTATATGGTGCATGTTACAGCCTTCGACGGCTGCGCAAGTTGACAACAACAAGCTTCAATGCCTACAATTAGCACTCGCCAACATTGAGTGCTAATGAAGCTGGTTGGCGCAGGTTCCCTGCTATCAAACCCTGATCGTAATTCAACCGGAACGAAAGGAGTCAATCACTATGGCAAAGTTTACCCCGTTACACGACCGCCTGCTGGTTCGGCGGATTGAAGAAGGTGAGACCACTCGTGGGGGCATCATCATCCCCGACAGCGCCAAAGAAAAGCCGCAGGAGGGCGAAGTAATCTCCGTAGGCAAAGGCAAGAGCAATGACGAAGGCAAAGTGTTCCCCCTGGCAGTGAAAGAGGGCGACCGCATCCTGTTCGGCAAGTACTCCGGCACCGAAATCAAGCTGGATGGTGAAGATTTCATCATCATGCGCGAAGAGGAAGTCCTGGGCATCCTGACCGGCGCCGCCAAGAAAGAGCTCGCCGGCGCACGTCGATAAGTTCGCGTTTGTGTGCCTCTGTCCCAAAGGCATTGACCACCAAGGACACGAAGGTACACGAAGTAAAACTTTGAGGGCGTTGGGTTTCGTTTGTGAACCTTCGTGCCCTTCGTGGTTAAGGAATTTTTCACATCTGACAGGAGAAAAGAATTATGGCAAAGCAGATCGTACATGGCGAGGAGTCGCGACAGGCGATTCTCCGCGGCGTCAACTTATTGGCTGACGCGGTAAAAGTAACTCTCGGCCCCAAGGGCCGCAACGTAGTCATCGAAAAGAAATTCGGTTCCCCGACCATCACCAAGGACGGCGTCACCGTCGCGAAGGAAATCGAACTCAAAGACAGTCTCGAAAACATGGGCGCACAGATGGTGCGTGAAGTGGCTTCGAAGACTTCGGATGTTGCAGGCGACGGCACCACCACCGCCACCGTTCTGGCCCAGGCGATCTATCGCGAAGGCGTGAAGACCGTCGCAGCCGGCGCCAACCCGATGGCCATGAAGCGTGGCATCGAGAAGGCCATCACCGCAATCTGCGGCAGCCTGGATAAAGAAGGCAACCGCATCAAGGGCGAGCTGGACAAGTTCTCCAAGCCCGTGACCGGCGACATGATCGCCCAGGTGGGCACCATCTCCGCCAACAATGACGAGACCATCGGCAACATCATTGCCCAGGCCATGAAGAAGGTGGGCAAGGATGGCGTCATTACTGTGGAAGAGGCGAAGACGCTTGAGACCCAGTTGGATGTTGTCGAAGGCATGCAGTTTGATCGTGGGTATCTGTCTCCTTACTTTGTGACGGATCCTGAGCGGATGGAAGTTTCTCTTGAGAATGCTTACATCCTGATCAACGAAAAGAAAATCAGCTCGATGAAAGACCTGCTGCCCCTGCTGGAGCAGATCGCGAAGAGCGGCAAGCCGCTTTTGATCGTGGCTGAAGACGTCGAAGGCGAAGCGCTCGCTACCCTCGTCGTCAACAAGCTGCGTGGCACTCTCCAGGTCGCGGCCGTCAAGGCTCCCGGCTTCGGCGATCGCCGCAAAGCCATGTTGCAGGACATTGCCACCCTCACCGGCGGCAAGGCCATCACCGAAGACCTGGGCATCAAGCTGGAGAACGTCCAGATCGGTGACCTCGGCCAGGCCAAGAAGATCACGGTGGACAAAGACAACACCACGATCGTCGAAGGCAAAGGCAAGCACTCGGACATCGAAGGTCGCGTAAAAGAAATTCGCGGCCAGATCGAAAAGACCACCAGCGACTACGACCGCGAGAAGCTGCAGGAGCGGTTGGCGAAGCTGGTCGGTGGCGTGGCTGTGATCAAAGTCGGAGCCGCGACCGAGACCGAAATGAAAGAGAAGAAGGCTCGTGTCGAAGATGCGATGCACGCAACCCGTGCGGCCGTGGAAGAAGGCATTGTCCCCGGCGGCGGCGTGGCTCTGGCCCGTTGCGTCGGCATTCTGGACAAGCTGAAGCTCGAAGGCGATGAGCAGATTGGCGTCAATGTGGTTCGGCGCTCGCTGCAGGAGCCGCTGCGTCAGATCGCCGAGAACGCCGGCGAAGAAGGCGCAATCGTTCTGGGCAAAGTGAATGACGCCAAGGACAACAACTACGGCTACAACGCCCTGACCGGTGAGTACGAGGATCTGGTCAAGGCAGGCGTGCTCGATCCGACCAAGGTAGTGCGCACCGCACTGCAGAACGCCGGCTCGATCGCGTCGCTGATGCTGACCACCGAAGCGCTCGTCGCGGAGATCCCGGAAGAGAAAAAGGGAGCTCCTTCTGGCGGCGGACACGGCGGCGGCGGTATGGAAGGCATGTACTAAGAGCAGCTGTCAGCTATCAGCTCTCAGCTAGATCAAAAGCCCTGCGCGCAAGCGCGGGGCTTTTGTTTTTGTGGTGGCATTGGCTTTTGTTAGGGGCATCGGTTGGTGTGGTGGCAAGGACTGTGTGGGGACGGGCGCCCTCGCCCGTCCTAGCCAAGCGAATCTTGGCAGTGGTGGCAACTTTTCCGCCAGGAATCCATCGCTCCAAAAACCGCTGCCGAGCTTCCGCTCGGCTAGGACGGGCGAGGGCGCCCGTCCCCACATGGCCTGTGTCCCCACATGGCCTGTGCCCCCACATGGCCTGTGCCCCCCACATGGCCTGTGCCCCCACACGGCCTGTGCCATTACACAGCCAGTGGTAGCACTCTCCTACTTTCTTGGTAAGGCCTGGAAGATTGCGAAGGCTGCGCCTTGGGGGTCTGCTATTACGGCGAAGCGGCCTACGTTTTCCATGGTCATGGGTTCCAGGTAAAACTTGGCGGACGTTGCCTTCGCTTTCGCAGCGATGGCGTCACAGTCTGACACTTGAATGTATGCAAGCCAGTGGGGAGGGCCTCCGGCGCGGTGTTCGGCTGGTGGCAGGCCTCCGATGAACTGCTCGCCATTTTTGATGTGCAGATAGCCCGAGGAATCGTGCTCTGACTTCTCGAATTTCCATCCCAACAGGCTGGAATAGAATTTCTTCGCGGCTTCAGGGTCTGGCGTGTTGAGGTCTGCCCAGCAGAGAGTGCCGTCCACTCCCGTCACTGCGTTGGCCTTTTGTTTGGCCTGCCACAGGCAGAACGCCGCTCCGGTAGGGTCCTGCACGACCGCCATGCGGCCCATATCGAAGACATCGAAGGGCTGCATGCACACCTTGCCGCCGAGTTCGGAAGCGCGCTTGGCGGAGGCATCCACGTTCTCCACTGCGATGTAAATGCTCCAGTTCGGAGGCATGCCTTTTTGTTCTTTGCGCAGCGTGTATGCGGCAGTGCCGGCATCGCGGTCTCCGAGCCTGAACAACGTATAGACTTCGCCCGGCCCCATGGGCATGTCGGCTGAGACCCATCCGAAAAGATTGGTGTAAAACTTTTTGGCTGCGCCCTGGTCGGTGGTGGCCAGTTCGAGCCAGCAGAAGGAACTAGTTGGATACTTATCGATGAATGTCATAAAAGCAGCTTTCAGCTCTCAACTATCAGTTTGGATCGAACCCTACACTCTCCGAAACGATTTTCTCTCCTTATGAACCCGCGCGTTGCCGGAATGAAAGTCTTCAGCAGAATGGCGTTCAGAGACTTAGACGGAATAAAGGGCGGTTGGTTTGTCCCGGATATTCGAACTCTTATGTTTTTGTTTGAGAAGCGTGTCGCCGTTAGAGATTTCCTTCTGTGGAAATCTCTTTCAGTTCTGGGTCGAGTAGCCACCAAGCTTCGCGGAAGCTTTCGAAGCGGGATCCTTTCTTACTGCCGTTGGGATAGAACCACAGATTTTTGCAGGGCGAGAAAGTTTCGACCGGGAGCACGTACCAGAGATTGAGCGGGACGATGTAGGCGATGATGCAGTCGATGTCGTCGGCGGTGAGGGCGACCATTTTGCGCTTCACGTAGACGTAGGTGTGGACGGCGTATCCGCGATGGCTCTCGTAGGCGGTGGAGCGGACCTGCACGCGCCAGAAGCGGCGTCCGGCGTCGAGGATGTAGTCGTAGCGGTCGCTGTCTCCCCAGGGCTTGGCTACGCCGAAGCCCAGGCTGACCGCTTTCTGCATGAAGGCCAGTTCGGCGATCTCTCCGCGACGTTTGGGAGGGAGAGCGTGGCGCTGGTTGGTGGCGGGACGTCGCGGAAGCGGTCGCGCCTGAGACTTCTCCATTACTTAACCTGATTTCGAGTGACCTGATTTGTCGATATCCTTGCTCCTAAATACAAAAGGCGCAGCTCTTGGGCTGCGCCTTTTTTGGTCTTCTAGTTCAAGGATAGCAGGTTGGGTGCGGGGAATGGGACATGGGTGTACTAACTATGGCGGGTTTGGGGTGAAGGGGTTAGGAGGAATTGGGTTGTTGGAGGGCTTGACAGGATTAAAGTAAATTTCCCCACTCGGTCGCGTGTGTTTGGCAACCGCTATTTTTTGGCAATACCTTTCAGATGCTTCTTAACAGCTGCATCGAGGGAAGCGGTGAAGGCCCACACGAAATCGATGGCGTCCCGAAGTTGTGACTCAGTGATAGCGATCTCGTCACCTCCATGAGCTAGATGGTTACGCCATCGCGACAGCTCTTTGAGCCGATCTGCAGACTGCAACCCGGTCGCGTGGGCTCCCTTTGTTCCCAGTAGCTTCTCTAGTCTCGAATCGTCGCCAACCTTATCCCAACATTCGTTCACGTCAATACTTTCGAGGGCCCTGTCGATCGCTGCTGGATTGATCCCTATTACAGCAGCAGAAAAAGCTTGCGGATTCAGTTTGAATGAATTGCTGCCAGCTTTGCAGCTCGCCAGGTTCACTATTAGCGCTTCGATGTTGAAAGAAAGGCAGTCTCGGGGACTCTCTACACTTGCCAAGATCTTACCGGTCAGAATCAGATTTCGGTTCGCGAGTTTGAGTGGGAGGTCATCGAACGTCTTAGCAGCCGAGGTTCGATATTCCACACCCTCGACAATGAGCGATCGCAGATATCTCTCAAACCCGGCCATTAGTCTGACGAGCAGCGGGCCATATATACCTTCTGGACGTGCCTCCTTCGAATTCATGAACCTCTTTGCGACTTGCACTATTTCTGCAGGGCCGCCCCAGTTTAGTACTTCGCCGAGCCTTGGGCGTAACTGGACTGAGGTGGTGACGAGTTCGAGGTCGGCCTTCAATTCGCGAAGCCGCGCTCTGAGGTCTTCAAGTGATGTGATCATTTTCCATTACTTCTTAATCGCTCTCACCAGCATGTCCATCCTTTTCAGCACGGCTTTTGCCGTATTGGGCTTCCCAACGATCACCTCGAATGCCTTGGGCTTTTTGAGCAGTCGTTCAATGTTCGCCACTACCCTCTCCCTGTGTGCGAGTAGCCGGTCTCGCTTATCCCAGAGACGATCCAGCGCGATCATCACGCCGTCGTAAAGTGGTTGGGATAGTTGCCATCTGCCGTCCTCGTCCTCGTAGCGAAATACCCGTTCTCCGAAGATATCGCTCGCTAACTGAAGCCTAGAAAGGTAGTCTTTCTCCATAATTTCTATTCCGGTGGCGGGAATCTCTAGGTTCTCCTCCATAAACCTATCTAGCATTGAACGTACCGAGCCCTTGATATTCGCTTTGTCTCTGAACGCGAAGAATCGAAGAATTATTTGGCAGTCCCCCATTCGCTTAAACAGGGGATTGTCTCTAAGCTCTGACGAAATGTTCCCGTGTTTGTCCACGTTCCTTGCATATGGCGGGATTTCCCATATTTCAGTGAACAGGGGCACTTGTGACAGCTTGATGAGGAGTGAGTTAAGCGGACCCTCGTAGAGACAATTCCGCAGTTCCTGGGGATTGAGCTGTTGTCCGCCGGTATTGAGTCGCTCGAACACCAGTTTTCGCACGTCGTTCTGGTGGTGTTGCCGCTTGCCGGAGCTCTCGACTAACAAGACTGTTGCGGATATCCGACGTCTGTCCAGCCCGCGTCGGAGTGACTCCGGAAGTTCGCCGTAACGAAATCCGTTGAGCTCGTGCCATTTTTCAAGCTTCTTTAGGGCGAATCTGTTTTCGTAGAAGTCCGCGATGGAGTTAAGGCGCTACTGTCCATCCATTACTTCGTATCGGCTGAGATCGTATTCGTACAGAAAAACAGGGGGAATTGGCACATTGAGGAGGAGCGACTCGATGAACAGGCTGCGCTTGGCATCGTCCCACACCTGGCGCCGCTGGTACTCCGGGCGGAGATTTAACCATCGCCTTTGCTTTA
This sequence comes from Terriglobia bacterium, assembly GCA_963814725.1. Taxonomy (GTDB): domain Bacteria; phylum Acidobacteriota; class Terriglobia; order Terriglobales; family Acidobacteriaceae; genus JAIQFF01. The sequence goes on along the minus strand of CAWFDY010000003.1, from coordinate 178,992 downwards.
CGAAGTCGAGAACTTGCGGCAGCAGGAAGTCGTTGCGTTCCTGTGCGAGGCTGAAGGCTGTCTTACCAAACTTCTCTTCGATGCTTTTGATATCGACCTTTGTGTCTCTAGCCATTATGGTCTCCCGATCGCGACACGCCAATTCCGGGCCTGAAAAGAATTCGCAAAAGATGGATTGTTGTGACGGATGCCACTCGCATATTAGCAGAGGGCTCCCACCGAATGACCCTGCGGCCTGCACGCCAAGACAAGCCCATTCGAGCCCAGTTTTGACCTGAGTCGGATGTTTACAAGTACAGACTCGAGCCGACGAACAAACTCGGTTGTCCTCATGCCCTGGGGACTGACGCGTCTTCACCACAGCGGACAGAGTCATTTCGTTACGTTTTGCTGCTACAAAAGCCGTCGAGCTTCACTGTCGCTCACAAACAACAGCAGGTCCCTCCCCTCCGCAGATCATCGCATTCGCGATGATCTGTTCCGGTCGGGATGACAGAGTTGGAAATGTGAACTGGGCCACTCAAGCCAAAAGCGGGTTTGAATGGGCCACCCGTCCTGGGTGACCATCCGTCGAATTTCAACTCAGCATTGGGACCGGGATGGTTTTGCCGAGCTTTGCTCGGCTGAGCGGACGAGGCGTCCGCTCCTACGTGAGTCGTGGTGGCGAGAAACGCAAGGTCCCCATTCGGCTCCCTCTCGCGTGCACTCGAAGTTCGCTCAGGGCAGGCTCTCGACTTCGCTCGGGATGACAAGAATTTGCGAGGTTCTATCCACCTACGCAACCTCGGCAGATCGTAATCCGTGGCGTGCGCGATGATCTATTCCGGTCGGGATGACAAAGTTGGGAAATATGAACTGCCCCACTCAAGCCAAAAGCCCGCCCTTCGACAGGCTCAGGGCAGGCTTTGAATGGGCCACCCGTCGGAAAACACAAGGTCCCTCGACTTCGCTCGGGATGACAGTTGGGTTGAGGTTGGCGAAGGCCCGCTCCCACCTTTCGAAAACCGCGAAAGGTGGGGCACCCGTCGGGTGCGAAGCTGCGGCACCGGGCGTATAATTTTTGAGGCAGACATCCTAATCCGAAATTCTGTTTTTAAACTCAATCTCACCTAGCAACATAAGAGGAAAAAGCCATGTCCCATCATTACTCCGGCCCCGAATTTGGGTTCCCTCATGGGGACGCCCGCCTGGACTTCACCGATCTATACGTCTTCCCCAAGTCTGGGGATGCCGGCAAGTCAATCGTGATTATGAACTTTCATCCGGCCCTCGGTGCCAACCCGCCCGGGCCTACCAGCGACGAAGCGTTCTCGCCCGAGGCGATTTATGAACTCAAGATCGATACGAACGGCGATAACGTCGCAGATATCGCATACCGGGTGCGATTCACGTCGGCTAAGGACGGGACTCAGACGGCGACGCTTCGCCGGGTTGAGGGCGCGGCGGCCCCTGGGACAGGCGACGACGGGCAAGTGATCGTTGAGGGCGTGCCGGTTTCGACTGGGAAGGAGACACGGGTGACGGAGGCTGGTGATCACCGCTTCTTCGCCGGCTGGCGCAGCGATCCCTTTTTCTTCGACGTAGGTGGCGCCCTGAACAACCTGCAATTTACCGGTACGGATGGCTTCGTCGACGCGGACGTATGCAGCATCGTTCTGGAAGTGCCCAACGCTTCCTTTGGCACAAAAAAGATCGGTATATGGGCTCGCTCGGTGGACGGCTCGAGCGGGAAATGGGTTCAGGCGGATCGCGGTGCGCGTCCGCAACAAACGCCCTTTCTTGCGGGCGAGGCGAACGCCGACTATCTCGGAGCGGAGCCGAAGGACGATGCCCAGTTTGTGCCCGTCTTCGCGCATGCGCTGGAGCACACTGGTGGATATACGCCGGCGGAGGCGACGCGGGTGGCGGGGACGCTGTTGCCGGACGTAATGCCATTTGATCCGACGCGGCCGGCGGTCTTCCCGAACAATGGCCGGACGCTCACCGACGATGTCGTAAGTTTCTTCCTTCCTATCCTCTCGAACGGAAAGGTGACGGACGACAAAGTTGGACCACACAAAGACCTGCTCGCCGAATTTCCTTATGTGGGTCCGCCGCACAAGGCCCGGGCTGCACAGCGGGTTGCCGCCTAGGCGCGGGCTGCTTCCCTTCCGGTTCCTTGGTGGCATTCACGTTGGCCTAACCCGTCGAGACGATTCTTGTGTAATCGAAGCAGGAGGTGGTCAAGAACGCGGGACACTCGGTCACAGACTCAGGTTGCCAATGCTGGTGTGTGGGGTAGATTTATCCCCATCATTGGCGGGAGGGTAATCCGTGCGCGCTCCCTCGGCCAAGGGGAGACCGCGGGGAAACAGAATCGGTGTACGGAGAAAACTTGAGCGCCGCGCCTACGAAGCATTCCATCTGGAGCATTTATCCGATCCCGTTGTTCACTCTGCTCGTCGTCTTTCTTCTTTGCGTGTTCTTTTTTTCCCCCACTTCAGTAACCCTTGATGGGTACAGCCATCTTTACGAAGGCAGAGTGCTGAGCTGGATGCTGGGCAGTCATCCGGGGGTTCACAGTTACTTCTCTTACAATTCATTCCTGCTTCCGAACTGGCTTTCGGCGCTCCTTTTGGCGGCCCTGTCCAGCATCGTCCCAAACGAACTCGCGCTGAAGATTCTCATCGTGCTGAGCTCGGGGTTGCTCCTCTCCAGTCTCTATTACTGCATGGACGCTACACCATGGCCTCGAGAGCAGCGTGCACAGGTGCTTATTGTTCTGCTTCCATTCGCCTTGAACACCTTTTTGACGCTAGGGTTTTTTGGATTTCTGATCAGTTCTTCGATGTGCCTCTTTGTATTGGGGATACTTTTTCGTCGTCGCCCGACAACGCCCTGGCATCTTCAATTGGTAGCGGCGTGTCTACTTTTGGTCGCCTATTTTGCTCATCCATTACCTGTAATCCTAAGCTTCCTGTTTCCGTGCGCTCAATTTATCGCCGAATTTATCGTTCACGGTCGCGATGGATTGAGCCGCTTTACGCTGAAGCGTCTGATCTTCGATCTCTGGCCATGGGCCCTTCCGGCCTGCGTAATTCCATCGTTTTACCTGAGACTGGCTAAGGCCGGGCAGCCACATACTTATTCAGTTGCGGAGACCGTAAAGAATCGGGTTTTATTGTTGGCTCGGGACGCAGTTCTGTTCATTTCGCCAACTCCCAGTTGCGGAACGCTGTTTATCGCATTATTGGCCATTCTTTCGGCAAGCGTACTCCTCCACCCCAGAAAACTATTCGAGCAAAATCGTCTCCGATTCACGAGCCTGGCGGTGTTAATTGTCTTAACTGTATTTCTTTACCTGTTTGTGCCCTCCGCGGTCGGTGACGGACAAGGTATCGCCAACCGAATCCTGCTGTTCTCGGTTCTCTTTCTGGTTCTGCTGGCACTTGTGAACGGAGCGGTCGACGCGCAGTGGTTGAGACTGTGCTCCCTGGTTGCAGCCCTTTCAGTGATTGGCTTCGCGGCCGAGTATTTACAGGCCGCAAGGGAGCTTGCGCCTGCCGTCGCAGAGCTGCGATCGACGATGGTAAGAGTTCCAAAATATTCCCGAATCCTGATCCTGGGATATCGATTGACGCCATCGTGCAAGCGCTTGCCGCTTCTGGATCGGACCGTTCCAGAAGACCACTGGGCCCTGGCCAGCACCCTGGAGAACCAATTGATTGTTCTGAATGACTATCAGGCCCGCACTTCACATTTCCCACTGAAATATTTAAAGGTGCGGCCCGAAGGATCGAACGACGAGGTCAATTCAAACTCCGGGCAGCAAAGAGCCGCATGGCTTCAGGTTCTGAGCAATGATCCCGACGCGGACTTTGTAGTGTCCTGGGGAACGCCCAGTGGAGGCTCCACTTGTACCGCGACGCCGGTTGAGCCCCCGTTTGAAGAAGAGCTGCGAAGCAGGTACGATCTCGTTTTTGCCAAACAAGATGCCTCGCGGGTTCAATTGTGGAGAAAGCACGGAAAGGCGGATCAGGAGTAGTACTGCGACCTGAACGGGCCTGAGGTCGTGTTTTCAAAAACCCCCGCCCAAGCTAAGCTTGGACGGGGCACCCTTCTGCGCCTACGCCTACAGGATATTCCCTAGCGCGGATTTGCTTATTGACCAGCCGAAAAATTCTCTCCTTCAACATAGCGCTCCCGTATCCTGCAGAAAATGCACGCTCCTGGGCTTGGCACGCTCCGTGCTATCACCACAGCAGACTAATCTGGAGGACATGATGCCAAACATACACGTGGATCACGTCGGTGAAATGGCTGTGGTGGAATGCGAAGGCAGATTTGTCAGGAGTGACGAAGCCTTTAAGTTGCGGGATGCGGTTACGTCGCAGCGCAGCGCCCACGTCATCGTGCTCGATTTGACGGAAATGCGCGCCATCGGCGGCGGCGGTGTCGGAGTGCTGGTATTCCTGCAGCGTTGGTGCCGCGATCACGATATTCGGTTCAAGCTTTTCAATCCGTCGCGGTTGGTGCAGGAGCGGCTGGAGAATACGAATGCGATGTCGGAGTTCGATATTGCGTCGCTGGACGAAATGATGGCGCTGCTCGGCCAGGCGGACCGACGTTATGCTCTCGCTTCCTGAAGTCTTTCCGGTGGAGCGAGTTTCACTCGACGTGAAGAATCAATTGCGTTCCGGAATCAAGATGTATATTGTCCTTGACCGAAGTCAAAACCGAGGTCAGGTCTGAGGTCTGGAGAGTGAACGCCTCGAAACCGATGACGCCGTGGCTGGTCGAATCCAGCGGGCTGACGGTCGAGGGGTTGGTTATGGGGTCGTTTGGCCCCGCGTCGCGAGCCAAGGGATCGTTGGTCCTCGGATCCATGCCGTCAGGCCGAGCAGGAGTCGCGCTGGGATTGGCGATACTACCCGTGCGCATCACTGGAGCCCCCTGGGGCAAGCGGGACGTATCGTCCGCGCTGGCCACTGGCCCCGGGGACGGGGCCGTCATCAATGGCCTTCCGATGGCCTGAATGGTGGCTTTCACGGGAACTTCGTGCCCATCCTTCATCCGCATGCGATCAAACATTATTGCCAGCCGTGAATCGGGGGAGGTTTTGGTGTGAGCCTTGGCCTCGGTTATATGGCCAAGGAGCTTTGTGTTCCGAGGGACGACAATACGTCCGTGAGCCAGCAGATCGGCCGCAGTCCTGACTTCTACCCGGTCGTTGGCTTTGCTTTTTTTCGTGTCCAGCGACTTCGATAGTTCAGTGGAAAGGACAGCGCCCGGTGCCAGCGAACTTACCGCCTCCGGACCGTGGGCATCGCCAGTAACGGCCGGTCCGGCGGGCGCAGTCTGCGAACCGGCTTGCAGGGTGAACCCTGCAGCCAGGAAAATCATCACCAGTATTTTCATTGACTCCCCATATTTACTCACCATTGCCCGTTGCCTGTCGTTCCTTCTTGATGGTCGGGCCTATGCAACCAATCCCTGGCGGATGCTAAAGATGAAGTCAGTGGTTGCGGGCGTAAATCCGGCCGCTCGAACCGCCGCTGCGACCTGCCCGCGATGATACGTGGAATGGTTAATCACATGCATCAGTATGTCTTGCTTGCTTGAGCTCCAGGCTTCGCCCTTGCTGTTCTGGTAGGTTATCGCAGTACTGAGGTCGGCTTCATTGCACCCGGCCAAGTAACCCTTCCAGAGCCCGGGCAACTGTGATGCCTGGCTTTCCGATGCCTCCAGCGTGAGTTCCGGCCAGACCGGAAGGCTCTGCGGCTTCTGCTCGAGCCGTTCCAGCCATACGCGCTGCGCGGCGAAGATGTGGGCCATTAATTTGAGTGCCGTGGGAACCGGCGTGCCCGTCGCACGCAACCCACGCAACGTTTCCTGATTCGCCCATCCGTCATAAGCAAAGAGCCGGGAAAAGTGTGCGATCGCATCCATGGCGTTATTCAAACACACCCCAGGGGATCCGCGTACAAAGAGTTGGGGGTCAAGAATCTTGGGATCAAAGAGTTGGGGATCAAGATTTGGAGATCGCTGGAAAATAAAAAACCCTGCCTTGCGGCAGGGTAGACGAAGCGGCGAGGCCGCAAAGTTCTGCAAAGCTATTTTTTGTCCTGGACGTCTTCTTTGGCTTCGTGAGCGGCGGCCTGATGTCCGGCCGACGACAGCGCCGACATGAAGGAGTGGGAACCCGTAGGCGGTTTCACATCGCCCATAAGAACCTTGCGGAAAGGAACATCCTTGCCGTAGATCGCTTCCGTCGAGTCCACATCCTGCTCGATCACAGCGCCTTCCAGCGTAAGGCCCGCGAAAGCGCCCTTGGAGCGGGAGTAGGTGAGCAGTTCGGCGTTCATTTTCCAGTCAGTGCCTGCCGAGGCGTGACGTCCGACCGGCCCGGCCGCAGCTGAACCTTCGCCGCTGAGCTGGAACTTGCTGGAGAGCAAATGTTGCAGGCCGTTGTCATTCATGACCAGCATAACGAGGTCGATACCCTCAGCTCCGATCTGAAGGCCCCAGCTTCCGCCGCCGACGGAGATGAAAGCGGGCGCGCTCCAGCCCGTTGCGGTGCGGCAGCTACCCACACCTCGACCATGCTTGCCGCCGAAAACAAATCCGGCCTTGATCAGATGGGGAACCACCATGATGCATTTCGCATTGTCCAGAACCTCTTCCGGAATGCCTTTGTCGGGCGCGTCCATAATTTGCTTCAGCACATCGCCGGCCTTCTGCAGGCGCTCAAGGGAATCTTCCTTGGCGGTGGCGAAAGCCATGCTGCCAAGAAACGCGACCAGAGTGAACACTACCGCTAGAGATCGTTTCAATTTTTCCTCCGTGTACAACGATTTTTTTACTTTTGAACCCAATGTCGTCTGCTGCCGGAGTGCCGGCTTTAGACGGCCGGCCTGCGGCCGGTGAGCAACTGGATCACAAGGACCACGATCGCCACTACGAGAAGAATGTGGATGAACCCGCCCAGGGTGTAGGAACTGACAAGTCCCAGCAGCCACAAAACCAAGAGAATCACAAAGATTGTCCAAAGCATAGGTCACCTCCGTCGATGTCGATTCAGATTACGTGGCCCAAAGACCTCACTTTGAGTCCCGCGATGGGCAAAACGTTGTATGGCCGACCCCTCCGAGCTCAAATTATTTGAAATGAGCTCGAAGCTAAATACATGAGAGCCCGCAGAAAACACGGCTCGGGCGTTGCTAGGAACCTTCGGCGGATGACAACAAACACTTGAATTCCCAAGGCCATGGCGTTACGGTGAGTTATCGCCTTGGCTGACTTCCGCCACGTTATGCTGACGAAAATCGACGCCGGCATGCTGATATCTGCCGGGGCCCCGGTGGGTCCAATTCTGCATGTATGACATATTTTGCAAGGAGGGGCCATGAACCGTAGAGACTTTGTCGTTGGCTCAGCCATCGGTGTAGGAGCTATCTGGGTCGGCCGTCATTCCTTCGTCAGGGCGATTCCCGCAATGGCCGCCTTGCCGCAAAAATTCAATGCGGCAGACACTGTCACACTGGGCAAAACGGGAATCACCACCAGCCGTCTTGCGATGGGAACCGGCACCGTCGGCAGCGGGCACCATTCTCACCAGACCGCGCTGGGCGTCAAGGGATTGTCGGATCTGCTGCTGAATGGTCATGATAACGGCTTGCGATTTTTCGACGCGGCTGATGCATATGGCAGCCACCCCCACGTGGCTGATGCGTTAAAACAGCTCCCCCGGGACAAGGTAACGGTGCTGACCAAGACGTGGGCGCGCGACCCGGCGCAGGCCCGGGCGGATCTCGATCGTTTTCGCAAGGAGCTGGGCACCGATTATCTGGATATCTGCCTGATGCATTGCCTGACTGAAGGCGACTGGACCGAACGCTACCGCGGCGTGATGGATGTTTTTTCCGAAGCCAAGGAGAAAGGCATTATCCGCGCTCACGGCTGCTCGTGCCACAGCATCGAAGCGCTGCGTGCGGCGGCCAAGTCCCCGTGGGTCGAGGTTGATCTGGTGCGCATCAACCCGGTTGGTGCGTACATGGACGCCGATCCCGATACCGTGGTGAGTGTGCTTCGCGAGATGAAGGCGGCGGGAAAAGGCGTTGTGGGAATGAAAATTCTGGGCCAGGGCGCTCTGCGCGATCGCCAGGACGAAGCTCTGAAGTATGCGCTCTCTCTGGGCGTGCTGGACGCTTTTACCATCGGCGCCGAAAGCAAAGCCGAACAGCAGGACCTGATCCGAAGAATCTCCGCGGCGGCCTAATTCCAAACAGATGATGAACCACGCAGGGGCGGATGCCCTCATCCGCCCGGCGGAGCGAAGCTCCGCTACCGTGTGGCGTGCAAAAAGTGGTGTGCAACAAGCGGCGTGCAAAACACCGGTCGAGCTTCGCTCGACTGGGCGGATGGGGGCATCCGCCCCTACATGGTTCGATAAAACTTCCTGGCCATCCCCGATCTTCGACACGCCATCCAAGAACAGAACTCGAAATGCAACTTACTTAGAGGTCAAATACATGAAGAATTTCACGATCAAGGCACTTTTGGTGCAGTTCGTGCTCTTGAGCAGCCTCGGGCTACTTTGGGCACGGCAGGACAACAGCGGGACTCAAGATCAACCCGCCGCGGACAACACAAAGGTGAATCAGCGGGACCGGGACAAATCCCAGCCGACTGCTGATCAGCAGAAAGACAGCGCCAGCGACCGACTGCTGACGCAGCAAATCCGGAAGGCCCTGGTGAAAGACAAATCGCTTTCCACCTACGGCCACAACGTGAAGATCATCACCCAGAACGGCATGGTCACATTAAAAGGGCCAGTGAAATCGGACGAGGAAAAGCAGGCGGTTGAAGCCAAGGCGAACGAAATCGCGGGCGCTGACAAGGTGACCAGCGAAATTCAAGTTGCGTCCAAATAACACTACCTAACGCATTACAAACCTAATTATTTGGTTAAAAGGAGACAAACATGGCAGGCAAAAACACAGCAGCTTTCGGAATCTATCGCGACCGGGCAGGAGTTGAAAACGCGGTGGATGCGTTGCGCGAGGCAGGTTTCCGCAACACTGACGTCTCGGTCCTGTTTCCGCACAACGAGGGCACCAAGGATTTTGCCACGCAGAAGAACACCAAGGCTCCGGAAGGTACGGCAGCCGGAGTCGGAACCGGTGCGGTGATCGGCGGAGGCCTGGGTTGGCTCGTCGGCATCGGAGCGCTTGCAATTCCAGGGTTGGGACCGTTCATTGCTGCCGGCCCGATAATGGCGGCGCTGGCCGGAATCGGCGTGGGCGGCGCAGTCGGTGGAATCACTGGAGCCCTGATCGGGATGGGTATACCCGAGTTCGAGGCCAAGCGCTATGAAGGCCGGATCAAGGAAGGCGGAATCCTGCTTTCAGTGCACTGTGATGACTCCAACTGGACCAAGAAGGCTAAGGAAATCCTCGAACAGACCGGCGGGCAAGACGTAGCCTCGACCGGAGAGGCGTCGGCCGATTTCCAAAAGACGGATAAACCAATGCCGCGAGCGAGCTAGTCGTTCGCACGGCTCGGGCCCTTCAGCGATGAGGGGTCCTTTTTTTTACCGATCGGATGCGAGGCCCGATCTTTCGCCTCAACTAGCTGGGCTTAAGCAGGAGGCGGAGATCGTGTCCTGTCATCTCCGCGGGCTGCGGAATTCCCAGCATCCCCAGCACGGTGGGCGAGATATCGCGCAATGAGCCGCCTGGATTCAGAGAAAATTTACTTCCATTTTCCGCAATCACGATAAATGGAACGGGATTGGTGGTGTGCGCAGTGTGCGGCCCACCGGTAACGGGATCGATCATCATCTCGGCGTTGCCGTGGTCGGCAGTAATGAGAAGCGCTCCTCCTTTGGCGCGGACCGCCGGCTCGATACGGCCAAGGCAGGCATCCACGGTCTCAACCGCTTTGACTGTGGGCTCGATCTTGCCGGAGTGCCCGACCATGTCGGCGTTGGCAAAGTTGACGATGATCACGTCGAAGGTTCCTTCATCCACGGCCTTAATCACGGCATCGGCAATACCGGCCGCGCTCATCTCCGGCTTCAGATCGTAGGTGGCGACTTTTTGCGACGGCACTACCAGGCGATCTTCTCCGGGGAAGGGCTGCTCGACTCCGCCATTGAAGAAATAGGTCACATGAGCGTACTTCTCGGTCTCTGCCACTCGCAGGTTGCGAAGGCTCGCCTGGCCCATAACGTTGGCAAGAATATTGTCCATCGATTCCGGCGGGATCACCACCGGAAGCGTGAATTTCTTGTCGTACTGGGTCATGCACACGTAGTCGAGGTTGCGGGGTACACGGTCGCGAGGGATGGCGGCGTCCAGGTCGGCGGCCCCGGGCAGATCGCTGCCACCCTGCGGATTGATTCCGCTGTTGCGGGTGAGGGCGCGGGTGATCTGACGGACGCGGTCGGCGCGGAAGTTGAAGCAGATGCAGGAATCTTCGTCGCGTATGGTGGTGAGGGGCTCGCCGCGATTGTCCACGCAAACGAAGGGCACGACGAACTCGTCGGTTACACCCTTGTTGTAGGAGTCTTTCACTCCCTGCACTGGGTCCACGTATTTGCCGCCTTCTCCGTCGCCGAAGACCATGGCGTTGAACGCTTTGGCCATTCGTTCCCAGCGGCGGTCGCGATCCATGGCGTAATAGCGGCCATTGACCGAGGCGATTTTTCCCGTGTTGTACTCCCGCATCTTCTGCTGCAGTTGTTCCAGATATCCGGCGCCGTTGGTGGGCAGAGTGTCGCGGCCGTCCATGAAGGCATGCACGAAAACTCGATCTACCCCGTTTTGCTTGGCCATTCTTAACAGGGCGTAGAGATGGGTTTGATACGAATGAACTCCTCCGTCGGACAACAAGCCAAAGAGATGCAGCCGCCGCCCTCCGGCGCGGGCATTCTTCATGGCGTTCAGCAGGACGGGCTGGGAGAAAAATTCGCCATTCTGGATCATCAGCTCGATGCGCGTGCTGTCCATATGCACGATGCGCCCGGCGCCGATGTTGAGATGACCGACTTCGCTGTTTCCCATTTGGCCGTCCGGCAGGCCAACAAAGTGGCCGCTGGTCTGAATCAGGGTGTTGGGATATTCGCGCAGCAGGCGGTCGTAGGTGGGCTTGCGCGCAAGTGCAATGGCGTTGGCTTTGGTCTCGGCGCGGTAGCCCCAGCCGTCGAGGATAATCAGTACCAGTGGTTTGGGACGCTTCATCAAGCTCCTGCATCGTCTCCGGCCCGCCGAAGACAGATGGCAGAAGCCCAGAGGAGTTACGAAAAATGGGAAGAAAACAAATTATAGGCGAGCGGGTGAGGTTTTCAAATTCGCGACCGCATAATATAGTGATCGAGCAGGAAGCACTTCCCTCTTCTCTGCGCGCGCGTCTCATGCCTCACATCGATTAATACGAACGGAGAAATGATGCCTATAAGCGAACTATTGCTGACTGAACTCGATGCGGAATTAAAAACTACTCGAACCATGCTGGAACGCGTCCCCGAGGACAAGATGGATTTCAAGCCGCATCCCAAATCGATGCCGCTGAACAAGCTCGCTCCGCACGTCGCTCAGTTAGTCGGGTTTGGAGAGATTGTGTTGACCACTCCGGAACTCGATTTCTCCAAAGGCAGCGTCAAGCAGGTCGCGTTTGAATCCACGCCGCAACTGCTTCGCGTTTTTGATGAGGGGGCGGCCAAGATCCGCGCCACTTTAAAAAATACGCCGGATGAAGCCTGGACACAGAACTGGAAGCTCAGCTTTCAAGGTAAGCCCATCTTCGCAGGTTCGCGGTTCATGGCTTATCGACAAATGTTTCTGAACCATCTGGTGCATCACCGCGCCCAGCTTGGGGTGTACCTGCGACTGAACGACAAGCCTCTGCCCGCAACGTACGGCCCCTCGGCGGACGACACGATGGGATTTTAGTCAGCGCGATCTATTTCGGCTGGGATTTCTCTCTGGGCAGCTCGGGCTGCTGCTCTTCCCGGGCAAGCTCATCGATTCTCGTTTGCAGGCGGTCGTTCAAGTCGCTCATGCGGCTTCTACCCATCTCGCCTCCGACCTGCATGGCCTCGGACATCATGGCGGGCGCCTCCCGTATGAATTTCCGCCCGGAAGGCGAAGAATAAAATTTGGTGACCGCCTGCAAATCGCCCTTGGTCAGATGTTTCTGGTAGATGGGAATCATGGCATTGATCATGTCGTCAATGGGGAATCCGTTGAAGAGCTCGTCGGCGATGGCATCCACTTTCTTCAATTGCTCAGGCGTGGCGTTGGGCACTTTTTTCTGGAAGCCCTGTTCGGCACCGAGGCGTGCCTGCGCCTTCATGCCATCGAAAACCTGCGCGACCCTGACCCGGATCTGCACCAGATCCATGAAGCGTATGACTTCAGCCTTGCTCGGAGTGGCGTCCGCGACAGCAGGCGGTTGCGCCACGGCGGGAAGTGCAGCGATCAGGCAGAGGCAAACGACGAAGCCGATCTTCAATGCATTCTCCTGCGGGATGATGAACTAGCTTGTAGCTTGTAGCTTCTGGCTTCTGTCTACTAGCTTTTAGCTAAAACTCGTTCTATCCCCGATAGTTCAGCGCCTTGATGCCCAGGAATCGCGCCGCACTGCCCAGTTCATGTTCAATGCGCAGCAACTGGTTGTACTTGGCGATCCGGTCGGTGCGGGAGGCTGAACCTGTTTTGATCTGGCCCGCCCCGGTAGCGACGGCCAGGTCGGCGATGAATGTGTCTTCGGTTTCTCCCGAGCGATGGGAGATGACCGAGGTGTAACCATTGCGGCGGGCGAGGTCGATTGCGTCCAGGGTTTCACTGACTGTGCCGATCTGGTTGACCTTGATCAGAATCGAGTTGGCCACGTGCTTGTCGATTCCCTTTTGCAGAAACGTGACGTTGGTGACAAACAAATCGTCGCCGACGAGTTGAATCCTGCCGCCTAGTTCTTTGGTCAGATTTTGCCAGCCCTCCCAGTCGTTCTCAGACAAGCCATCCTCCAACGAAACGATGGGATAATCTTTTGCCCACTTCGCCCAGAAGCGGACCATGTCGTCAGAACTCTTGGTGGAGTTGTCGGACTTTTTGAAAACGTACTTGCCGTCCTGATAAAACTCGCTGGCCGCGGGATCGAGGGCAATGGCGATCTGTTCTCCGGGCTTGTATCCCGCCTGGGTGATGGCTTCCAGCACAACTTCGATTCCCTCGACGTTGGATTTCACGGAGGGCGCGAAGCCGCCTTCGTCGCCGACAGCGGTGTTGTAGCCCCGCTTCTTGAGCACACCTTTCAGAGTGTGAAAGACTTCGACGCCCCAGCGCAGCGCGTCTGAAAATGTTTTCGCTCCCACCGGCATCACCATGAATTCCTGAAAGTCCACATTGTTGTCGGCGTGAGCGCCGCCATTCAGGATGTTCATCATCGGCGTAGGCAGGATGTTTGCGCCGGCGCCGCCGAGATAACGGTAAACCGGCAAACCAAAAGCGGCTGCCGACGCTCGGGCTGCGGCCATCGAAACCGCAAGAATGGCATTGGCGCCCAGGCGGCCCTTGTTATCGGTGCCGTCGAGCTCAATCATCTTTTGATCGATGGCTCGCTGGTCGGCTGCATCCATCTTGACCAGCGCGTCGGAAATTTCGCCATTCACATTTTTCACGGCCTTGAGCACGCCCTTACCCAAATAGCGTTTCTTGTCGCCGTCGCGTAATTCGACCGCTTCGTGTTCGCCGGTGGAGGCGCCGCTGGGAACGGCCGCGCGTCCGGTGGTTCCGTCCGCAAGCGTGACCTCGGCTTCGACCGTGGGATTGCCGCGGGAATCAAGAATCTCCCGCGCCTGTATTTCCTGAATCTGGGTGATGACTTCCATCGTTCCTCTTTCGAATGTGGGATTCAGCAAGATTATAACGGACGCCCGGCACCGTATTCCCGCTGCGCTTCGTTTGTGCGTTGCGGCAACGAGCCTTTAACCGCAAAGAACGCAAAGGAAGCACAACGCCATGCGCCCGTGTCTCCTGTGGTTCCCCGAGTTTTTCACAGCCTGGCGCGAGCCGCGTGTGCTCTACAGTCGAAAGCAGATGATGGATAGTACGGAAACTCTGGCGCCGGGTTCGTTGGCGCCGGAATTCCTGTTGCCGGCCGCGAACCGCGACGAAATGTACTCGCTTTCTGGCTTGCTGTCGCAAAGCGGAGCGCTGATCCTGGAGTTTCTGCGCGGCACCTGGTGACCGAACTGCGTACAGCGCATGGCTCAGTTTGAGCCGATGAAAATTGAGATCGAACAGGCGGGAGCAACAGTGGCGTATATCGCGGCACAGAGAAGCGCGGGAATCTGGAAGCCGGCCAAATTGTTGAAATCGCATCCCGTGTCGTTTCCCTTTCTGCTGGATGAAGACCGCGCGGTAACGAAAGCCTACGGTCTTTATCACAGAGTGGGAAAGGACGCGATCAACATCGCCCATCCGGCAACGCTGATCATCGACCGCGATCGTAAGGTGGCTTACATCTATCGCGGCCGCAACCAGGCGGATCGGGCTCCAGTTCACCACGTCGTGGAGGCAGTAAAACGGTTGGTTTCCGGTTAGGGATATTGCGGAATCGTTTGGCAAATTTACGGTGGGAAATTTCAGGAGGCGGAATGAAGAAGATACTGGTCACGCTGAGTGTAATGCTGCTCGCTCTCTCGGCTGGGGCGCAAACCAATATGGCTCTGCCCGCGGGCACATCGTTCAAGGTCAAACTGGAGAGCACGCTATCCACTTTCTCCAGCAAGGAAGGCGATTCTTTCTCCGGGCGGGTGGTTGAAAACGTGATGCTGGACGGAAAGACGGTAATCCCTGTGGGGGCTACGGTGCAGGGTCGCGTTCTGAAGGTCAACGAACCGCGGCGCATCGCGGGCAAACCCACCATCGGAGTGTTTCCCGAGGCGGTAGTTCTGCCTACCGGCGAACGTTACTCACTCAACGCAGCTATGGTGGATACGAGCCTGCGAAACGGTACGGACGTGAATACGGAAGGTCAGTTCAAGGGCCAGGGCATTGATGGCAAGGACATGGCCGAAATCGGTATGGGCACGGGCGCCGGAATGCTGATCGGCGGACTGGCCCATCAGGGCCGAGGGTTGCTGGTGGGTGGCGGCATTGGCGCCACGCTGACGGTGGCGCATTGGCTGGGCAAAAAGCGTTCGGCGGTGCTGCCTTCAGGGACGGAATTGACCATGGAATTGAGCCGTCCGCTCACCATGGCAGCGGAAGCAAGCGGTCAATAGTTGGGACGCCCGTCGCAGGAGTTGACGGGCGAAAGAATGAAGCATGCTGGCGGCACGGAATCCTCGTGCCGCCATTTTTCTTTGCCTAGTGCCGCGTCATTAAATCTTCGCTCAACAGCAGCAGTTCCATCCATCCTTCAAGCGGCAGGGAGTCTGCGGGCAGGCCGTTTTGCCACAAGCTGAAGCGCAACCGCGCCCGGGTTGCCACGGGGGCCGCGGGCTGTCCATCCACTGGGGCCACGGGAAGCGCCAGCAGCCAGTCAAGAGGAATCCTGAATTCAAAATTTCGCAGCATAACCACCGCAGCCTGATCGACACTGCTGTCGGAAGCTGCGAGAGACTGGCCGGTGTCAGGCACGGTGATCTTCCAGTCCGCAAGTTTTCCTGCTGCCACTCCTGCATCGAGCCTTAGCGCGCGACGTGGCCGCTGTCCCTCATCGGCCCGGGATTCGAGATTGACCACCAGTTCGAAATCCACCTCGGGCACTCTATTCCCGACAAAATCCAGTCGCCCATAAATAAAAGTTTCGTCGATCCCGGCATGAACCGCATCGAGCAGGAACTGCTTGCCATGCATGGCGCCGGCCCGCCGGTCGGCGGTATAGACGGCAGCGCCCATCCACTCGAAATAGCGCACCAGATCGCCCGTGATTCCGGGATGTATGTACGCAGTTTGCGGCATCACGGCCAGACGCGCCGCGCCGCCGGTAATGGGCTGCGTCAGATAGTCCGGCGGACGGGCTCCGAGCGCCTGATAAACGTTCGACAGGTGCTTGCGATAGAGTTCGTCGAATTCGCGGTCATTGGCGGAATGGTGCTCCGGGCCATACCACCAGTTCCAGTCGCTGCCTTCCGCGATGAGAAGCTCCTCGAAGGCCAGGCTGCGCTGAGCCGGGCTCGCGCCCGCAGATGCCTGGGCGTAAAAATCACGGGCGTGATGGAGATAGTCCCAGGCGCGATTGTCTTCCGGCGCGCCGATCCAAACGTTGAAATTTGCGTGAATCCAGGAACCCGGAACCAGCGAATTGAAGACGGGAAAATTCTGTTGGCGCTGAATGGCCTCGGAGACGGTGGTGGCCTCTACTCCGGGTTCGCGCCCGAGCGCGTCATAAAACCGGCGGAGGAATTCCCGGCCGGACTGCGGGTAATATTCCCAGGCGTTTTCGCCGTCGAGGATGATCGGTACGACTGCATCATGTCCAGCTTCTAGAACAGGTTGTGCTGCCTGCCTGATGTTGTGCATGAGGTGGTTGGCAGCGTCTTGCGGTGGCATGCCGGAGTATACGAAGCCGATCAGATCCGAGATGGCGTGGTCGCGAAAAATCATCTTCATCTCGGTCTGGCCATTCTCAAAGCGATGGACGGTGTAAAGCTTTTCGGCCAATTCCCGAGGCAGGTTTCCATGCCCATCGCGTCCGAAAGAAATTCCCAGGCTTCGGCCCAGCACCTCTTCGTCGGTGGCCATCCAGCGAACCCCCAGACCCTGGGCGATGGCCAGCACTTCCTCCGATACGCTGCCCTCGGACGGCCATACGCCCTGAGGACGGCTACCGAAGACTTCCTGATGCAGATCGAGACCCCGCTGAAGCTGGACGCGCGCATCCTCGGGATGACGAAAGCGATTCTGAGGCAACGGCAGACCGGGCGTCGAGATAGCGCCCATATTGGTGTCGCAGAGTAAGGGCAGAATTGGGTGATAAAACGCAGAAGTGGAGATTTCAATCAAGCCGCGTTGTGCGGCCGAGGCGTGGGCGGGCAGAACTTCAGCCAGCCGTTCACGTTCCCGGGCAATCACGAACCGCTGGTCTTCAAGGGAATATCCGCGCCCTTTTTGAATCAGGCCAGCAATCTCGGGATCGTCCAGGAAAAACTCGTCGAACCAGGCGATCTGGGAGAGCACCTGCAGGTCGGTAAAGTCCTGCGGCGAAAAATATTTCTCAGCGCCTTCCGCAGTCCCGCCGCCGGCGCTGCGAAAATGGTCCCACAATTCGCGATAGCGCGGATAGCGTCCAATGAGGTTTTCGGCATTCGCCTGGAAAAGATACCGCAGGGCGAAAAGCCGCTCGCCGGGATCCAGGTCTTTTGCCGGCTTGGCCGCCACTTCGAAGAAGGGATCTCGCGCCGCGCCGGTCACGTAGTCCTGTATCTGGGTGATGAGCGAAGGAACAAGATTAAAAGTCTGGTGAACGTTGGGAAACTCGTCGAGCAGTTTGACCATGCCGTAATAGTCCTTGAGCGCATGCAGCCGTACCCAGGGCAGCCGGTATTCTCCGCTGACCAGGTCCTTGTAGAACGGCTGATGCTGGTGCCACAGAACTACGACGCGGAGAACGGGCATGGGGTTGAGTTTTGCAAATCGAATGTAGCAGTTTAGCAGGGCGCCGCGGGGTTCGCGATATTACTGAAGCGCGATGCGCATTCGGGGCCCGCCTAGCGAACCGTGCGATTCCTTTGCGCCCTTTGCGGCAAAGGCTTTCAACCGCACAGGACGCAAAAAACGGACGCAAAGAGCGCAAGGTTATGCCGAAACTCCGGTACACTATGGAAGATTACTGAATGAGCAAAGAGAACACTTCCGTCCTGGCACCGGCGCCGCGCAATGACGCCAGTCTGCTGACCGACCAGGACCTCCACCTTTTTAACGAGGGCACCCACTACCGGATCTACAACAAGTTGGGTTCCCACATCCTGACGGTGGGCGGAAAACCCGGAACGTACTTTGGAGTCTGGGCGCCCAATGCCCGCTCGGTTTCCGTGGTGGGAGACTTCAACGGCTGGGACGCGAACTCTCATCCTCTGCAGGCCCGTGGAAGTTCCGGCATATGGGAAGGATTTGTGCCCGGAGTCGGCAAGGGCGCGCTGTACAAGTACCACATTGTCTCGCACAACCAGGGATATATCGGCGAGAAAGCCGATCCGTTTGGCATGCTTCACGAGAAGCCGCCGCGCACCGCATCGATCGTGTGGGACCTCGAATATGAATGGGCTGACCGGCAGTGGATGGAAACGCGGACGAAACGCGATTCGTTGCAAGCGCCGATTTCAGTTTATGAAGTTCATCTCGGCTCCTGGATGCGAGTGCCGGAAGAGGGCGACCGTCCGCTGACCTACCGGGAGACCGCTCCCCGTCTGGCGGAATACGTCAAGCGGATGAATTTCACGCACGTGGAATTGATGCCCATCATGGAGCATCCGTTTTATGGTTCGTGGGGCTATCAGACCACCGGGTACTTCGCGCCCACCTCGCGCTACGGCAGGCCGCAGGATTTCATGTACCTGGTGGATTATCTTCACCAGAACGGCATCGGCGTGATTCTGGACTGGGTGCCATCGCACTTCCCCACCGACGCTCACGGGCTGGCCTATTTCGACGGGACGCATCTTTTCGAACATGCCGACGCGCGCAAGGGTTTTCATCCCGACTGGAAGACTTTCATTTTCAACTATGGCCGCAACGAGGTGCGCAGCTTTCTGATGGCGAGCGGCCTGTTCTGGCTCGACAAGTATCACATTGACGGGCTCCGGGTGGACGCGGTCGCGTCGATGCTTTACCTCGACTATTCGCGAAAAGCCGGAGAATGGATTCCCAACAAGTTCGGCGGGCGCGAGAATCTGGAAGCCATCGATTTTCTCCGGCAGTTCAATACCGAAGCCTACAAGGAGCATCCCGGCATCCAGACCATCGCCGAAGAATCCACCGCATGGCCCATGGTTTCGCGGCCCACTTACGTGGGCGGGCTGGGCTTTGGCATGAAGTGGGATATGGGCTGGATGCACGATACGCTCTCCTACTTTTCCGAAGATCCGATTCATCGCCGCTATCATCACAACCAGCTCACCTTCCGCATGCTGTACGGCTTCACCGAAAATTTCGTGCTGCCGCTCTCCCACGATGAAGTGGTGCACGGCAAAGGCTCGCTGATCGGCAAAATGCCGGGAGACGAATGGCAGAAGTTCGCCAACCTGCGTTTGCTGTTCGGTTATATGTACGCCCAACCGGGCAAGAAAATGCTGTTCATGGGTTGCGAATTTGGGCAGGTGCGGGAGTGGGCGCACGACACCAGCCTGGAATGGCATGTCTTGCAGTATCCGCTGCATCGCGGAGTGCAGAACTGGGTGGCGCAGCTAAACCAGGTCTATCGTGAGCAGCCTACGTTGCACCAGCTCGACAGCGATCCCGCGGGCTTCGAGTGGGTGGACTGTAACGACACTGCGGCCAGTGTTATTTCGCTGTTGCGCAAGAGCCGGACCTCGGGCGACGAAGTCATGATCGTATGCAACTTTACGCCGGTGCCTCGCTACGGATACCGGATCGGTGTGCCCACCGGTGGATTCTGGCGCGAGCTTCTAAACAGCGATGCGTCGGAGCATGGCGGCAGCGGCATGGGAAATCTGGGAGGCGTCCGTGCGGAAGCGCAACCCGCGCATGGCCGTCCATTCTCGGTGAGCTTGACCCTGCCCCCGCTCTCCGCAGTCTTCCTGAGACCCGAGTAGCGTGATGTGTGGGGCGGACACTCTTGTCCGCCGCCTTTGACTTTGGTTGAAGTCAACGGATCGGCCTATCGTTGACGGAGTCCTTAGAAACACCATTCTCAAAAAAGTCCCGCTCCTGCCTTCGCGGGATCGCGTCTGGCTGCATATCCGCTATTCGCCAGATGCTTCGCAAGCTCGGCATGACGCCCAATATGGGATTGGCGCTTCACTGAACCAGCTTTGGCACAACTGCGATTTGCTCAGAAGCAAAGTCAAAAGCGGCGGACAAGAGTGTCCGCCCCACACGTTATTTGCCGTGCTATGCTGCCCTTGGAACCAGGCGCATGCGCATCCTGACCCGCTACATCCTGAGTGAAGTGATCTCCCATGCCGTGATCGGCATCGCGGTGTTCACGTTTGTTCTTTTCACTCGGGACCTGGGACATATTCTTGATCTCGTGGTACGCAACAGCGCGCCTTTACCCAGCGTGATCGAAATCTTCATCTTCACGCTGCCGGTGGCATTCACTTACACCATTCCCATGGGCGTCCTGGTTGGGATTCTCATCGGACTCAGCCGCCTTGCCGCGGACAGTGAAATCACCGCCATGCGCGCCAGCGGCATCGGCGTCTGGACATTTCTGCGCATCATCTCGATTTTTGCCGTGACCGCCTGGGCTCTGGCCATGTTCAACGCCGTGTACCTGGCGCCCGCATCGCAGGCCGCGCTCGGCAGGCTCGAGGACCGGCTGAAGACGTCGCAGGCGTCTTTCGAAGTGCAGCCGCGAGTTTTCTATGAAGGATTTCCCAAGCTCGTGCTTTACGTGCAGGACGTCAAAACGGCTCAGGGTGCGGCTATCTGGAAGGGCGTTTTCATCGCGGACATCAGCGATCCGGCGGCCCCGCGCATAACTCTGGCCCGGCAAGGCATTCTGGTCAGCGAAGGGCCGCAGATGCTGCACCTGCACCTGACGGACGGATCGACGCACGAAACCGATCGCGCCTCCGCCGATCACTACCAGATTTCAACTTTCGATCAGACCGATGTGCCCATTCCCGTCCCGCAGACGGATAGCCGTGATCAGGAGCCGGTGCCGGCGTCGCAGATGATGACATGGGATCTTCGCGACCAGGCGCGCAAAGTAAAAAAATATGTGGCCCCGTGGTATCTCATCGAGTTTCATCGCCGCTTTGCGCTGCCGACATCCTGCCTGGTGCTGGCACTGGTTGGAATTCCGCTGGGATTGTCGTCCAAAAAAGGCGGCAAATCAGCCGGGTTCGTGCTGACGATTCTGCTGGTTTTCGCCTACTACTCAGTCACGCTGATCGGGGTCTCGCTGGCCCGGCAGGGCAAGGTGTCGCCGGCGCTGGGAGCTTGGCTGGCCAACATGGTTTTCTTTCTCGCGGGCGCATTCCTGCTATGGCGGGCGGAACGCCGCCCTTTGGAGATCGCTGCATTGCGCGCGCACTGGAACCCTCTGAAATCCAGATTGGCGCAAGGGGGGAAGAATCTGCTCCGTTTTCACCGCTCCGAGGACGCATTTCAGCGGGCCGTCAACCGCCGCCGCGTCTTCAGCGCAAGCTTTCCGATGATTCTCGACGACTACGTGCTGCGCGATTTCATGATCTATCTGACCATGATCGTGGCGTCATTCCTGATGCTGCTGCAGGTATTCACGCTCTTCGAACTGCTGGGAGACATTCTGCGCAACCGTATTTCCCCGCTCATCGTTGGGGAGTACCTGCTGAACGTAGCGCCTTTTTTTCTGTACAACGTTTTGCATCTGAGCGTTCTGCTTGCAGTGCTCATTACCCTTGGGTTGATGCAGCGCTCGAACGAAATCACCGCCATCAAGGCCACGGGCATCAGCATCTATCGAGTGATCGTGCCCATCCTGGTGGTCTCCGTCTTTTTGGCCGCCGGGTTATTCTTTTTCGATCAGTTCTATCTCCCACATGCCAACCGGAGGCAGGATGCGCTGCGCAACCTGATTAAAGGCAAGCCGGCACAAACCTATCTAAACCCCGACCGCAAATGGATTTTCGGGCAGCATTCCACGATTTATTACTACCAGTTGTTCGATCCCGACCGCGACCAGTTCGGCAGTCTTTCGGTTTTCCAGTTCGACCCCGCCACCTTCCAGCTCACGGCCAGGGTCTATGCCGACCAAGCGCATTGGGAAGAACGCCTGCAACGGTGGGTTTGTACACAGGGTTGGGAGCGCAGCCTGCACGGATCTGCCATTACCGATTTCCGCACTTTCGATGTGGCGACGTTTGCCGCGATCAGCGAGCCTCCGGCGTATTTCAAGAAGGAGGTGCGGCAGTCCTCCGAAATGAACACGGAGGATCTGCGCCGTTACATTCGCGACCTGCAACAAAGCGGCTTCGATGTGGTGCGGCTCAAAGTGCAGTTGCAGGAGAAATTTGCCTTCCCGCTCAATTCTCTCATCATGGCAGTGCTGGCCATTCCGTTCGCGCTGGCCGCTGGAAAGCGCGGAACCGTCGCCGGGGTGGCCACTGCTGTCGGCATCGGATTGCTCTACATCATGGTTTCGCGCCTGTCCGAGTCGATGGGGAATGTCAGCCAGTTGCCGCCATTTCTGGCGGCCTGGGCTCCGGATGTACTGTTCGGTCTGGCGGGTGGATATTTAATTCTTAAAGTGCCGACTTAGCTTCGGCTCAACGCCTCTGAAATTAAATTCAAAATACTACGGGGGATTTCCCATGTCGTATCGACGAGCGCGGTCAGCCTCTTCACGTCTTTTCCTGTTGATTCCGCTATTCGCCGCTCTGTGGGCAGGTTCGGCAAGCGCTCAGGCCGGCGCGAAACCCGCCCGGATCGAGTCGCCCGTACCGCTGCAACCGGCGCCTGCTGGCATGCCGCAATTGCAGGCGGACGGAACTGTGCTTTTCCAACTGGCTATGCCGAATGCCGCGAAAGTTGAACTGCATCTTGAAGGCGTGAAGGATCCGCTTCTGATGACTAAAGGAGCGGACGGTGTGTGGTCCGCCACGGTTCCGGGACTCGCTCCCCAGTATTATAGTTACTCATTCAAAGTGGACGGCACGGATGTTCTCGACCCGCACAATGTGACCCTCAAAACAAGCTTCTTCAGCACGCAGAATATTTTTCTGGTTCCCGGCCAGCCTGCGATGTTATGGGAGCCGGCAGATGTTCCGCACGGCGTATTGCACCACCATTTCTACCGCTCGAATATTGTAGGAATCAATAGCGAGTACTACGTCTATACTCCGCCCGCTTTCGATCCCGGCAGCCAAAAGCAATATCCGGTGCTGTACCTGCTTCATGGATACAGCGACGATCCCAGTGCATGGACCTCCATGGGGAAGGCCAACGTCATCCTCGACAATCTGATCGCACAGGGGAAGGCTGTTCCCATGATTGTCGTCATGCCGCTGGGCTACGGGACCATGGACGTCATCAACCGGGGATGGGTCTCATGGAGAGATCCGGAGTTGGTCCGGCGCAACTATCAACGGTTTTCCGAAGCCCTTTTCCAGGAAGTGATGCCGCTGGTGAAAAAGCAATATCCGCTCTCCGGAAGACAACAGGATCACGCGATAGCCGGCCTTTCGATGGGCGGCGCCGAGAGTCTGCTGACGGGTCTTAACCATACCGGCGACTTTGCCTATGTGGGCGGCTTCAGTTCCGCACCATTGGGAGGGAATGAGGGTGGTTTCGGCTTATCGTTTCCTGGTACCAGTGCAGCCGCGCCAGAAATGAATGCCAGACTGCGACTGCTCTGGATTTCATGCGGCACTGAAGACGGGCTGTTCGACGGCAATCAGAAACTGATCGCGTGGTTAAAACAGGAGGGCCTGCATCCCACTGCGATTCAAACTCCGGGAATGCATGACTGGATGGTGTGGCGTGAAAACATGACGCACTTTCTCCCGCTGCTCTTCCAGGCCACGCAGACGACCGCGCAGCCGCCGTCGGGATCGGAAGCTATTCCGCCGCCAGTGCCGCAGGTTGGCCGCCCGTAGTGGCTACTTGCCCGCCCACCAGGGAGAGCGAGCCGACCGTCGAGTCGAAGCTATAAACCGAGATCGACGACGCTCCCACATTGGCCACATACAAGTAAGTCGTAACGCCGCCAGTGGTTGTATTCGTGCCGCTGCCTGGGCGAATGCTAACCGATACCGGATTGGCGCCAGTGCCGATCACGGCCTGCGTGTTCGGCGAGAGAACGCCGGTTCCGGTGGCGACCTTAAACTGCGAAATCTGGTTGGAAAGCCGGTTCGCCACGTATAGAAATTTTCCCGAAGGCGCCACAACAATGGAGGCCGGGCCCAGTCCTGCCGCAAAGGGCGAACCCGGAACCACGGTGAGGCTTCCATCAGGACTGGTCGGATCGCTGCACGAAGTCACGACCTGACCGCAAATCGCGAAAGCCGAGACCGTGGTCGAATTACCCACATAGAGAAAGCCGCCGTCGGGAGTGATCGCCATGGCCGAGGGTGCCGTTCCCACCGGAACTGGAAGGCCCTGGGTCAGAACTCCGGAGGCGTCAACCGAGTATCTGGTAATGGTGCTGTCAAACTGGTTGGAGACGTAGAGAAATTTTCCGTCCGGTGTAACCGCAATTCCCGAAGGACCGGTACCGCTGGGAGCCCCGATCGCGACTGCCGGAAACGGCGACCCCGCCACAGCGGTGAGAGCGTTACTCGATATCGAGAAAACGGAAATGGTGGCAGACGCCGGATCGCACTGCAGGCCCTGATTGGCCACAAACAGGAAGTGGGCGCCGGAATCCATGGCCATTGCAATCGGTATGATGCCCGCCGGCGAACTGGCGCCGCCGGTGGCTGGCGTACCGCCCGAATTTATGGTGAAGGCCCCGATCGATCCTGGACTGGGCAGCGTGCAGGCCGGGCTGTTCGGCGGTATGGCCGAGTTACTGTTGGCCACAAACAACGCGCCCCCGGAGGGTTCGAGGATCATCGCGGAAGGCGTGTTTCCCGTGGAAACACCACTGCCGTTCGCGGTCAGGAGGCCACTGCTCAAATCGATACTGTACGCCGAGAGCTTGGAATCGCCCTGAGTGGCAACAAACAGCGCGCCCGTCCCTGAAGCCGTGGAGGAACCGCTGTTGCTGCAGGCGCTCAAACACAAAGTCAAAAGCGGAAGCGCAATCCCCGCCAGGAACCGGAACTTCGTCCCCATTCTTTTGTTTCTCCCTGTCCTCTCTCGACTTTTCCGGCTCGCAGATACCGCACGCGCCGCAGGTTCGAGGCCCAAACGTATCCTCATTTGTGTATCAGGAATAACCGCGAAGAGCAAACCGCACGACCCGTCATTTTCAACAAATATTCACCGCAAATGCGCCAGCCCACGGAACGCGTAGGGGCGGGTGCCCTCACCCGCCCGGCCCGGGCAACGCCCGGCTATTAGCCGAATCGAAACAATAAACCTGGGCCGAATCGAGAAGCTAAACCTGGGTCCAATTTGAAACACTAAACTTGGGCGAGTTTCACTCGCCCGCCCGGACGAGGGCGTCCGGGCACGTGGACTGTGCTGGACCGCAACCTGCTGGTTGGAATCATCGTTCGGGCAGAAAGTTGCCCGCGGACTTCTCACACAAGGTTTTATCGGGAACGGAGCGAGGTAGATTCCAACGAATCAGTCTGTTCAATCTGGACAACCTCATCCGGACTGGTAGCGGACGTCGTCGCTGGCAGCCGAATCTCGATCTGCAGGCCGCCTTCCGGCCGGTTGCTGGCTTTAACCGTTCCGCCGTGCAAACGCACGGCACGCTCTGTGATGGCGAGTCCCAGACCGGCTCCTCCGGTGGCGCGTCCACGCGCGTCGTCAATGCGGTAGAAGGGCGTGAAGAGCTTATCCAAAGCCTCGTCGGGAACGCCCGGTCCCGAATCCACGATTCTTATGATGGCTTCCGGAACGCTTCTGTTCGCGCCGCGCTCCAGCATGATCTGGACGCTGCTGCCATCCCCAGTGTAGCGGACGCCGTTGCGAACAACATTTTCAATCGCGCTATGCAGAAGCACCGGCGCACCCACCACCACGCAATCTTCCTTGATGATGCTTTCGACCGTGCAATTGCGCCCTTGCGCTTCAAAGTTTGCGTCCGCGGCGATGCCTTCGATCAACTCTCCGAGAAGCACCGGCGATTTGTGCCGGGCGTCGTTGCCGGTGTCGAGGCGTGCGATGGTGAGCAAACCTCCGATCAATCCATTCAGCCGCTCGGCTTCGAGATCGATGCGCTCGAGCGCGCTATGCGCTTCCACCCCGGCACGCTGATGAGCCAGGGCCGAGGCGACGTTAAGGCGTGCCAGGGGCGACCTGAGTTCATGGGAGATGTCATTGAGCAAGCGGGACTGCGCGTGCACGGCCGCTTCGAGACGCTCCGCCATGGTGTCGAAATCGCGCACCAGTTGCGCCATTTCATCCTTGCGCCGGGCGGCGAGGCCTCCCGCGCGGGCGCTGAGATCTCCAGCCGCCAGGCGCTGGGTAGCCGCGCGCAACCGCACCACCGGCGCCGTCAGGTATCGAGCTAGCAGATAGCACACCAGGCCGGAAGAAATGACTCCGATCAGGATGCTGAGAGCCGGAACGTTCAAGGGCCCAAAAGGTCCGCTCGGCGGCAGGAATGCCACCAGTAGATAGCGCTGCCCGGTCGACGCAACCTGGACCTGGCGACGGAACGGGCTGGGGGTGAGACGCTGCCAGATATCCCGAGGCGTCGGCTCGACGTTTTTGGCCAACGATTCCGCCCAGCGCGGTAGCTCGCGCCCGGAGAGATCCTTTCCCTGATCGTCCAGCAGGTAGGCGCGGGTATGAAGCGAATCCCGCACCGCTTCGAGGTAGCGGCGCAAGTCGGGAGCGCCGCCATGCTCGTACGCCTGCACCGCCTTGTTGAGCACTGTAGCCTGCTGCGCATCCCATATGGCTGACTCGCCGCGCTCGTGCATAGCAACCGTAATGAGGATTGCCAGCACCAGGAACAGTGCCTGGGCCACCCAGTAGGATAAAAAAATCTTGAGAAACAGGCTTTTCACAGGCCGCCGCTCCTGATTTTTTCGGCGACGGATTCCTGGGGACGGGTAAAAATGTACCCGACGCCGCGTACGGTCTTAATGTGGTCCACTCCGGAATCGGATTCGCCCAGCTTTTTGCGAATCTTGCTGACATGCATGTCGATACTGCGGTCAAAAGGAGAAAACTTGCGGCTGAGCACGATATCCACCAGTCGCTCCCGGGCCACCACGCGCCCGGCTTCGCGCAACAGGACGTGCAGCAGATTGAACTCGACCGAGGTCAGCTCCACGGGCTTACCCTTCTGCAATACCGTTCGGGTTGCGGGATCGAGCTCGACTTCGCCGACGCGCAGGATTTCCGACTGGCCGCCGCCCGATCGTTCCGAGCTTCGCGTGCGCCGCAGGATGGCGCGAATGCGCGCCACCAGTTCGCGCGGGTTGAAGGGCTTGGGAAGATAGTCGTCGGCGCCGATCTCCAGTCCGACGATGCGATCGACATCCTCGCCGCGCGCGGTCAAAAGGAGCACCGGAATTTTTGACTTGTCCCGCAGCCGGCGCAGCACTTCGAATCCATTCAGGCCGGGCAGCATGACGTCGAGCACGACCAGCAGAAACTCTCCGTTCAACGCCTGCTCGAGGCCGCGGTTGCCGTCCGGGGCGGACTCCACCTGAAAGCCCTCGGGAGCCAGGTATTCGCTGACCAGACTGCAAAGCTCAACGTCGTCGTCGATAACGAGTATGCGGTCCACAGGCTTCATTGTACTTCTACCTTATATATGCCGGCTTCGCGGTAAAGAATTGTCAATCCAGCACCCGATCAACCAGCGGATACCGGTCATCTGTCCCGTCGCCTCCGCAGGGCTATTGACACATTACAAAACTTTACCCGCTTTGACCGACTCTTTACCGCGCCTCGCGTCAGAGAGGCTTCTAATAACGTGTAGCGCCGGAGTTCGGAGAAGTGCCGCCAGGTGCAAGCCTGACAAAGGGCGACCGGACCCGGAGGAGAGAGATATTGATGAAATCGAAAACTTTTAAAACTCTGGCCGTAATTTTAGTTCTGGCAGTGGTGGCGGCGATCGCGGTATCGCAAACCGTGAGACGAGCTCACATGCGCGGCGACGGCATGTTTGGCGGGCCCATGGTGGGCTATTTCGTCCACCAGCTCGACCTCACTGACGCGCAACAGGCGCAGGTGAAGGCCATCATGGCGAAAGAGAAACCAGCCCTTCAGCCGCTGATGCAGCAAATGTCGCAGGGCCACTCCCAGTTGCGGGACTTGGTGCTGAGCGGCAGTTTCGATGAAGCCAAAGCTCGCGAGCTGGCGACGCAGCAGAGCCAGACCATGACCGAGCTGACGGTACAGCATGCGCGCATCGCGTCGGAGATGGTGCAGATTCTGACGCCGGAGCAGAAAACCAAGCTCACCGCGCTGATAAACAAGCACGAGCAGCGCTTCATGAACCGCACGCAAGGCACGACTCCGGAATCAACGCAAAGCCAGTAAATATTCGTCCGGGCGCCGGCATTTTTTTAACCGGATCATACCGCCGGCGCCCGGCGAATCAGTTTCTTAGGGGGGAATCATTATGGCCACCGTAGCCGTCAATCGTGATCTGGTCGAGGTGATTGCGGAAGAAGTAGCACACGGAGTAAAGACCGCGGTCGATTGCTGGATGACCGAGATCAACCTAGCGCTTACCGACCCCCAGCTCACCACATTGGGCCGGCTGAACGCGGTTCGGGAAATCGTCGACAACTACAAATATCTGACCGGACAGGCTGGATTGGATCCCAGAGCTTTCCCGGTCCGCGGATCATCGTAGGGCGATGCAGCCAGGACAAAATAACAACGATCGGTAGAGACAATCGCCATGAACGCAGCGTACGGTTACCTCATCGCTTCGAGCTGGTTCTTCCTTCTGGGCTGGATTGTGCTGTTGCTGGTGGCCTATGCACTGGCTTTCCAGGGCGATTCAGCATAGCTTGATCCCCGCTCGGGAAGTGCCCTGCATTCATTCGGGTTCCTTCGCGTGCTTTGCGAACTTTGCGGTTCAAAGCCTTGAACTCGATAGTCATCTGAAAGAAAAGGCATTCAACCGCAAAGTTCGCAAAGTACGCAAAGGAACCCGAACGAGAGTCAAGGACATTGCGCCTCCCCGGAAGCATCGCGTGAAGTTGAAGCCTGGGCTGGTAGAATTGCATCTAGAAGCACATGCTGCCCAAAAGCCTGCGTCCCCTGTTCCCCTACCTCCGGAAGTATCGCGGCAGCTATTTCATTGGAACGATCTGCGTCTTCGTAAATAACGGGGTTTGGATCCTGTTTCCCCTGGTCCTGCGTCACGCCGTCGACGGCCTGCAGACCGGGGTAACTCGACAAAAGCTGCTGACTTACTCCCTGCAGTTGATGGGCGTAGCCGCCATCAAGGGAATCTTTCAGTTTCTGACCCGCTGGATTGTGATCGGCATCTCCCGGGAAATCGAGTTTGACCTGCGGAACGACCTGTTCCGGCACCTGGAAGGACTTTCGTATTCCTACTACCAGCGCACCCGCACGGGCGACATCATGGCCCGGGCCACGAATGACCTGAATGCCGTCCGCATGCTTCTGGGGCCGGCCATCATGTATTCGGCGAATACGATTGTATTCACCGCCGGCGCGCTGGCGTTTATGCTGTCGATCAGTCCCAAGCTGACTCTCTATGCTTTTCTGCCGCTGCCTGCGGTGAGCATCGTGGTGCAACACTTCGGAAAGAAGATCCACGAGCGTTTCGAGAGAATTCAGGCCATGTTTTCCGAGATCTCGGCCCGGGCGCAGGAGAATTTTTCAGGGGCACGCGTGATTCGTGCCTATGTGCAGGAAGAGCCGGAAATCGCAGCCTTCGAAACTTCCAATCGTGAATACATACACCGCAGCCTGAAGCTGGTCCGCCTGATGGGGATGCTGTGGCCCACCCTCGAGACCATGCTGGGCCTGGCCATCGTGCTGGTGCTTTGGCTAGGCGGGCGCGAGGTGCTGAGCGGACGCATGACCGCCGGCGGCTTCGTTGCGTTCAACACTTACATGGTGCAGCTGACGTGGCCTGTGATCGCGCTGGGCTGGGTGATCAACATCTTTCAGCGCGGAACGGCGTCCATGGCCCGGATCAACGAAATTCTGGTGGAACGACCTGAAATTGAAGACAGCCCCGAGGTAAAAGCGGCGGCGGGCAGCTTCCAATCCATTCAGGGTGAGATCGAATTCCGCGGATTGAATTTCGCCTACGACGGCACGCCGGTGCTGCATGACATCAATCTGCGGATTCCCGCCGGCAGCAGCCTCGCCATCGTGGGCCCCACGGGGTCGGGCAAGAGCACCCTGGTAAGCCTGATTCCGCGTATCTACGATGCGGCGCCCGGAAGCATATGGATCGACGGCAAGCCGTTGCGCGAATATCCGCTCGGGCCGCTTCGCCGCGAGATCGGTTTCGTGCCCCAGGAAACTTTCCTGTTCAGCGAGACGGTCCGGGAAAACATTGCTTTCGGCAAGGAAGATGCTACCGACGATGAAGTGCGTGCGGCGGCTGAAGCGGCGAACATTGCCCGCGATATCGAAGAATTTCCGGAGCAGTATCGGACGATGGTGGGTGAACGCGGAATTACCCTTTCCGGCGGGCAGAAGCAGCGGGCGGCGATCGCGCGCGCCATTATCCGTAACCCCCGAATTTTGATTCTCGATGACGCGCTCTCCAGCGTCGATACCCAGACCGAAGACAAGATTCTCAATCACCTGCGCGAAGTCATGCGGGACCGGACCACGATTTTCATCTCCCATCGCGTATCCACGGTGCGGAATGCCGACATGATCGCGGTGCTGCACGCTGGCCGCATCGTGGAACGCGGCAGTCACGAAGAATTGCTGGCCCGCAACGGATACTACAGCGAGCTCTACAACAAGCAGTTGCTGGAAGAAGAACTGGCCGAAGTATAAGAGCAGTCGGTGAGCGGTCGCCGGTCGTCAGTCCTCAGCAACGGTCAGGCGACGACGCGCGACTGACGACCGGCGACTGACGACTGTTCTATGAAGCGGGTAGCAACCTCCGAATTGCTCGACACGGACAGCGGCACGCCCGCTGAAGTCGCGGCTTCGCTGAGCGATCTGCGCCGCATCAATCAATGGTTCGGAGGAATTGGGACCACTGAAAATCTGATCAAACGCGTGGCCCGCGAAACTGGCAAATCGTCTTTCTCTCTGCTGGAAGTTGCCGCTGGTTCCGGATACGTTCCCGAAATTACTCGAAAGCGCCTGCAACGCAAGGGCTGGGCACTCGAAGTCACGTCACTCGACCGGGCCCCGTCGCACCTGAATCGAGGAATCCGGGGGGTCGCCGGCGACGCTCTTGCGCTTCCCTTTCGTGACGGCAGCTTCGATCTGTTGAGCTCTACCCTGTTCGTTCACCATTTGTCGCCGCCGGAGCTGGTTCGATTTATCGACGAGTGCTTGCGCGTTTGCCGAATGGCCGTGCTGGTCAATGACCTGATCCGGCATCCCCTGCACATGGCGCTGGTGTATGCGGGCTTGCCGCTTTACCGCAGCCGCCTTACCAGAAATGACGCGCCTGCGTCCGTCCGCCAGGCTTATACATCAAAAGAGATGCGAACCCTGCTCTCGCAAACCCAGGCGGCAAGAGTCGAGATTTCTGGCCACTACCTGTTTCGCATGGGAGTGATTGCATGGAAGTGACTGCATGGAAGAGATCGCATGGAAATTATTTCATGGAAGCACGAAGAGTGAAGCGCTGGGAACGGAACGCGGAAGGCCAGTAACTGAATGCTCTACGATCTCACTGTCATAGGCGGCGGCCCGGCCGGGACTTCCGCTGCCATCTCCGCTGCGCGACAGGGCGCCCGCGTGCTGCTGCTCGACCGCGGACGATTTCCGCGCCACAAGGTCTGCGGCGAGTTTGTCTCCGCCGAATCGTTGAGCCTGCTCAGTAATCTGCTGGATAGCCAGTGCGCAACGTTATTGCGGGATTCTCTCCGCATCCCGCGCGCCCGGCTTTTTCTCGATGGCCGAAGCTTGCACACGGTTGTGAATCCGCCCGCCGCCAGCATCGCCCGTCTCGATCTTGACGCCGCTCTGTGGCTCTCGGCCGGGAAGGCCGGGGCGGATGCGCGGCAGCAGGTCACGGTACATAACGTCACCGGCTCCGGCCCATTTCGTTTCGCAACCAGCGAGGGAGAGTTCGAAAGCCGGGCGCTGGTGAATGCCTCCGGACGCTGGTCAAATTTGAATCTCCCTCCGGCGGAAACCGGAAGGCCGCGCGAGAAATGGCTGGGAGTAAAAGCCCACTTCGCTGAACCCGATCCTTCGTTGTCGGTGGACCTTTATTTTTTTGAGGGGGGTTACTGCGGAGTCCAGCCGGTAGCCGTCGCCGGCGACAACTCGAGCGGCGGTCGGGTCAATGCCTCGGCCATGGTACGCGCCGACGTTGCCAGCTCTCTCCCGGAAGTGTTCGCTCAGCATCCTGGGCTGCGCGAGCGCAGCCAGAACTGGGTGTTGCTCAGCGAGCCGGTGAGCACTTCGCCGCTGATATTTCGCACTCCGCAGCCGGAGCGCGACGGCATCCTGATGGTGGGCGATGCAGCCGGCTTCGTCGATCCGTTCGTAGGCGATGGAATTTCGCTCGCCCTGCGGAGCGGTGCCTTAGCCGCGCAAAGTCTCGGGCCATTTTTCGGCGGCGAGATTTCCCTTCCCCGGGCGGCGCGCAACTATTGCGAGAACTACACTCGGGTTCTCTCGCCGGTTTTTCGAGTGTCTTCCAGAATTCGCCGCATGCTGGGCCTGCCCAGCTACGTTCGGAGGCCGTTACTGTCGGTGCTGGAGAGCAGTCCCGCGGTGACAGACTATCTGGTGCGCAAGACACGCTGACATTTTCCACGAACCACGTGGGTACAGCCGCCCTCGGCTGTCCGGCGGAGCGAAGCTCCACGGTTGTGTCTACGAGGCCCGAAGAAACTGGTCGAGCCGAGGGCGGCTGTCCCCACGTGGTCTGTTTAGCGCACGACCAGGACTTCGCGAACGTTATCCCGGGCGAGAAAGAATTTGATGGATGCGAAATCGCGGAAGAGATTTTCGATGTTGCGGTTGTTGAAGACGCGTTGCAGCCGGAATTTGCTCGCCGGCCCACTCTTTTTTCCATCGCCGCGGGAGATGAGCTGCATCTCCAGCACGTCCCCACCCACGATGTGATACCGGTAACAGGGTGCATCCGGCCCCGCCTCCTGAGTATGGAAAAATGCGAGCAGCATTCCTCCAGGTTTCAGCAGCGACCAGAGCCGGCCAATCACCGGCTTTACCAGGCTTTCGTCGAGATAGTCAGCCAGATTCCAGCACAACACGATATCGAACTGCGCGCCGGGATAGACCAGATTTTCGTCAAGGAAGCGTTTGCTGTCGAGGGCAGGCTTACCCTCCGCATCCTTGGTAGCGAGTGTCGGATCGGTGGACGAGATAAGCAGATCGTCGCTGTAGATCTTGTGGCCGCGCTCGGTGCAATAGCGGATGTTCGCGGGAGAGGTCGATCCCAGGTCGAGTATGCAGAGGGTTTCTTCTGAATCGAGCGCCTTGATGAGCTGAGCGAGACTGCTGGAACGGCGGGTGAGCTTCGCTCCTTTGGCCGCCGCCGGCTCCTGCGCGGTGCTGTCTGACGAACCGAATATTTTCATCGAGCTGTTTGCCACTGACGTCGCGGGAACGGCGGCGCGTCTGGTTCATTCGCTCACTGCACTGTGAGCCGAAGCGGCAGGAAATTACTTGCCTTCGTTCAAAGTGGTCTTCGCGACCACTGGCGAACCGCTGCCCCCGGCCGCGCTGCCCGCACCCGCAGTGCCTGCAACCGCCGACGGGCTGGCTATCGAAGCCGCCTTGGCCCCTTCTGTCTTCGCCATATCCTTTTGAATATCGACCTTACCCTTGAAGTATGCGCCTTCTTCAATGGCCACTCGCTGCGTGGTGATATCGCCGACGGCGACCGCGGACTTGGTCAGTTCAGCCCTCTCGGAGGCGCGGATATTACCGTTCAGCTTGCCCTGCACGATCACGCCTTTGGCATTGACGTTGGCGCGAACCTGGCCATGCGGACCAATGATCAAGCGGTTCCCCGAAAGCTCGATGCTGCCTTCGACCTGGCCATCCACATACAGGTCTTCGCTGCCGGAGAGTTCTCCCTTGATGACGACGGATTTCCCGATATGGGCGAACTCCGCAGTCTTCGGCGTCTCCATGATTTCGGCCTCCTTGGGCACAGTTGCAACTTCTGAAGTGTACGGAGAACCTGGTCACCAGTTACGCGCCAGGCAGGAACATGATGAAAAGAAGCCCCGCAACCTTTTGCGAATACCACTCCCGTTTCATCGAAGTGTATCCCACGACGATCACCGGGGCAACCCGCCAAAATTACAATCAGCGTGGAGGCCCATTGCCTTTCGCGGTTCCAGGGTGTCCTCTAATGAACCGCTTGAACCAACCAGACAACGTACGAAGCGTATTTTTCGTCTAAGCTAGCGGGGGCGGTATCATGAAGGAATTCATTTTTCGCATCTCGCTCTGGATGTTGACGGCTGCGCTGGCGGCCGTTCTCCCGGTATGGAGCCTTGCCGAAAATGTGCCGGCGATTGCGCCCCGCGAAATGGTCCGTCACGCGGTTCAGAACGAAATAGCGACGGATAATCAAAATACAAAATACATGTTCCGCCAGCGCAAGGAAACCCCTGCCGGTTCGCAAACCAAGCTCATGGTGCAAACCCGGGATGCGATGGCGGGAGTGGTGGTGGCGTACAACGACCGGCCCTTGAATCCGGAACAGCGCCGAGAGGAATATGGCCGGGTGAAGCGCTTCGTCGATCAACCCGACGAACTGGAGCACAAGCGCGTACAGGAAAAGGAAAATGCTGAACGGGTGAACCGCATCCTGAGGGCGTTGCCGGACGCGTTTCTATTTGAGTACGACGGAACGGAAGAAGGCGGACCCGGCGTGGCGAGAACCGGCGCGCGCCTGCTGAGGCTGAAATTCCGTCCCGACCCAAAGTATGATCCGCCGACCCGTGTGGAACAGGTGCTGACCGGAATGCAAGGCGTGATCCTGATCGATACTCAACAGCTGCACATCGCACGGATCGATGGCACTTTATTCAAAGAGGTAGGCTTCGGCTGGGGCATTCTCGGACATCTCGACCGGGGCGGCCATTTCCAGGTGGATCAGGCAAATATATCCGGTAATGACTGGTCGATTTCGCGGATGGCGGTGGCCTTCACCGGCAAAGTGCTTTTGCTCAAGACGATCAACATCAAGTCAACCGAGACCTACAGCGACTTCCACACCGTACCTGCGGAGCTGACCTTCGCTCAGGGAATCGACCTGCTGTTGCGGCAACCCGCCATGGCAGAAAACCAACCGCCGGTAAAATAGCCGAGTTGTGTGGGGGGCGGACACTCCTGTCCGCCGCTTTTGATTTGGCTATTGGTTGAAAAGGTTGAGCTGACATTCAAGAACAAGTGCAAGATCGAAGGCAAGATCAAAAGCGGCGGACAAGAGTGTCCGCCCCACAAGTTTCTTTTTTTACGGTCATTTTCTCGACCAGGTCTTTCCGAATACGGTATCCGGTTCCGGGTTCGTCGCCGACTGCGATGGTTCCCTGCGGACTGACCTCTACTTCGGGCTCAATAATATCTTGCTTCCAGTAACGCTTCGAAGCCGACACGTCGCCCGGCAGCCGGAAATTCTGCAGGGTGGAAAGCGCGATGTTGTGGCTCCGCCCTACGCCCGACTCGAGCATGCCGCCGCACCACACTGGAACATTGTTGTCCTGGCAGACGTCGTGTACTTTTTTGGCTTCGCTGAAGCCTCCGACGCGGCCGACTTTGATATTTACGATACGGCAGGCCTGGGTTTCGACGGCCGCCGCGGCGTCGCGGGCATGGCGTATAGATTCGTCCAGGCAAATCGCGGTCTGCAATTCGCGCTGCAGCCGCGCATGGTAATAGATGTCGTCATTCCACAGCGGCTGCTCAACCATCAATAGCTTGAAGCGATCAAACTTTCGCAAGTGTTCAAGCTGGTCGAGAGTGTAGGCCGAGTTGGCGTCACAGCTCAGGACAATATCCGGCCAGCGCGAACGAATCCGCTCCAGTACGTTCAGATCCCATCCCGGCTTCACCTTCACCTTGATGCGGCGATAGCCGGTAGCGAGCTCAATTTCGATTTTGTCCAGCAACTCTTCCACTGAATCCTGGATCCCGATCGAGACGCCACACTGGATCTCGCGATTCGTTCCCCCGAGCATCTTCCACAGCGGCTGATCTTTTTGTCTGGCTTCCGCGTCCCACACTGCATTTTCGATTGCGGCCTTCGCCATTCTGTGACCCCGCACCCTGGCCATCAGGCCGGCAACCTCGTGAGCTGCTGAGAGCGGGCGGCCGAGCACAGCGGGCGCGAGGTAGTGCTTGATGGTGGACCAGGCGGTCTCGATCCATTCCGAACTGTAGAAAGGATCTTCGCCTGCGACACACTCTCCCCATCCTTCTACCCCGTCGCAATTGGCGGTGACCAGCAGAATGCGGCGCCCGTAGATTCGGCCAAAGCTCGTCTCGAAAAAGTGGACGAGCGGCATTTGTATCTCGCGCAGGGTAATCGTTTCAATCTTCATTGCATCTCACCACGAGTACATACCGGTTTCTGCCCAGCGCCCGAGAAGGAATTTACCAGCTCCCCGCGGGTCGCGTTCGTAACCCAGGACCGCCAGGCCATCGGAAAAAGCCTGCAGGAAATCCTTACGGTTGCAATCCTGAACTTCACGAGCACGCTCGCGCTCGGCCGGGGACGCTTTCCATTCGTAAATTTGCGCAGGAACGGAAATAGTTGTCAGCGTATCAAACGGCTGCTGCTGCGCATCACGCAACAGGTTCTCGACCCTTTTGGACTTCAACCACCATTCCGCGACCAGCCGGTCTGAAGGCAGGCCGCCCTGCAGGGGAGACGATGTGATTCCGTACTGATTCACGGAGTAGCGGCGCGCAATTGCTCCCAGGCGCTCGATGTTCAGATAAGCATTCTTGATTTCCAGGGGATCGAATGTCCACTCTATCAGCTCAAATCCGCATGCCAGGGCATCCTCACGTTGAAAAAGTTTGATGCTGCGCCCGACGCCGGCATTGCGATATTCGTTTCGAACCGCCAGCATCTGCGAGTGCAGGTATGCATGTCCGCCCCGGGAACCGGGCAGGGACAACGCGAATGCCACGATTTCGCCGTTGTCGAAGGCACCGATCACCTGTCCACCGATCTTCTCGGCCACGACGAAGACTCGCAGGGGCACCAGTTCCCGGTCGGAAAAATTCCACACTTCCTTTTGCAGGGCGACACACGCGGACATCTCATCAAGAGTACGGCACTTTCGGATCGCCAGCGCGCTGCCGGTCATCCAGCCTCTCGCTCATTGCCTCGCCGGGCGTCGCGCCCGTTTTGCTTCGACGGCGCCTTCAGCTCGACCTTTGCCTGCTGCCACAACGACTCCAATTCAGCCATCGATGCCTGCTCGGGGCCGCGTCCCGCGGCACGCAACTGCTTTTCGATCCATTGGAATCGCTGTTTGAATTTTCGGTTGGCCTTTCTCAGGGCGGACTCGGGATCGAGTGAAAGATATCGAGCCATATTCACCAGAACAAAAAAAAGATCGCCCATTTCTTCTTCGAGGCGCGAGCGCAGCTCTTCAGGAATACGCGGTGCGCCGGCACCGGCAACCCCGCGGCCGCCCGGCCCGGGCCCTGGCGCGGGAAATTCTTCCAGATCGTGTTGCAGCTCTGCCGTTTCCTCTCGGAGCTTGTCGAACAGTCCCTCCATGTCGGGCCAGTCGAAGCCCACCTGTGCCGCCCGCGAGCTGAGTTTGTATGCTTCCATCATCGCCGGCATGGCCGTGGAAACACCCGCGAGAACTGACTCCGCCGCGCCCGCATTACCGGACTCGGTCTCCTTCTTTTTTCCCTTTTCTTTTTCCTGCGCCTTCAGCGCCTGCCAGTTTCGCAGCACCTCAGATGAGGTTTCAAGCTTCAAATCGCCAAAAACGTGGGGATGCCGGTCCACCAGTTTGTTGGAGAGACGGTCCAATACGTCGTCGATGGAGAACGTGCCTTCATCCCTGGCCATCTGGGCATAGAACAGAACCTGGAGAAGAAGATCTCCCAGCTCGCCGGGCAGTTCATCCCAATCACGGTTGTCGATGGCCTCCAGAACTTCGTATGTTTCCTCGAGCGTGTAGGGCTTGATGGAATCGAAAGTCTGTTCCCGATCCCAGGGGCATCCGCCGGGACCGCGCAGGCGAGCCATGATTGAAACCGCGCGTTCGAATCGTTCTCCAGTTGAGGGCATGAGCCCAAACACTCTAACTGACCGGAGAGCGAATGAGCAATGAATCCGGGGCCGGCGCTGGCCCGGGACGAACGCCTTGCCTTGCGGGACGTCATGCTGCGATTGCGAAGCATCTGCCGCAGAGCGGATATGCGATATGGAAGCGCTTGTGGAATTACAATAGTCTGTAGCGTGTCGCCCCGTAATTGATGTCAGGCTGGTTTGCCTGCTGGCGTGCGCTGCCGAGCGTCCAGCGTACATAAGAGGTTGCGTCACGTATGGGATGGACCTCACTGGATCCTTCGAGACGAACGTCTTTCAGGATGACGTCAAAAGTGCGTATTTTTTGAATTTGGGCTGCTTGATTTTTCGCTATGAACTACGCTCTTCCCACACGGCCGCCGCTGGAAGGCCAACGCTTTCAGGTCATCGTCATCGGCGGCGGTATCAACGGGGTTGCGATTGCGCGGGAATGCGCTCGCGCGGGACGCCGCACCCTGCTGATCGAGCAGCACGATTTCGCTGCCGGCACTACCAGCCGCGCTACGCGCATCATCCACGGCGGGCTGCGTTATCTCGAGCATGCAGAGCTTGGCCTGGTGCGCGAGTCTCTGCTCGAACGCCGGCGTTTGCTGCAAGAGCGTCCGCACCTGGTGCATCCGATTCACTTCCTGCTGGCGCTGGATAAGAGCAGCAGTCGCAGCGCTCTCGCCATACGCACCGGGCTATGGCTCTATCGCCGGCTGGGTGGCGGCAGGCTGCAGGCGGGCTCGAGCCGCGAGGATGTCAGAAAACTAGAGCGCGTCCTTGATTCCGGCCGAAACTGGTCGGTATTCAGCTACGAAGATGCGCAATGCGAGTTCCCCGAGCGGTTGGTGGCAGAGTGGCTGGTCGAAGCTACGGAAGCCGGGGCAGTGGCACGCAATCACACGCAGGTGCTCACCATCGACGTTCGCCATCGGCGCGCGGTCGGGGTACTGTTGCGCGATCAATTTACCGGCAAGGAAGAGCGCGTGGAAGGCTCGTGGATCATCAATGCCAGTGGCCCGTGGGCCGACCGTATCTGCCAGCGCTCCCGCATCGGAACTGAGCGCCCCATGGTGGGCGGCGTTCGCGGATCGCATATTGTAGTGCCGCGCTTTGCCGGGGCGCCCGAGGCGGCAATCTATACCGAGGCCGTGGACAAGCGTCCGATCTTCGTCATCCCATGGAACGAGCAGGTGCTGGTTGGCACGACTGAAGTTTCAGACCAGGGAGACCCCGCCAAAGTCGTGCCCTCGCAGGAGGAAATAGACTATCTGGTCCAGTCATTTGTTCGTCTTTTTCCGCGGGTCAAGTTTTCACCCGCCGACATTCGCTACGCCTTCGCGGGAGTTCGTCCCCTGCCCTTTACTCCCAGGGAAAATGCTTCGGCGGTCACCCGCAAACATCACCTTCACGACCACGCTGCGGACGGCGCCGAGCACATGATTTCCGTCATCGGCGGCAAGCTGACGACCGCCGCGGAACTGGCGCGCCAGTGCGCCTCCAGACTGGGGACGCCGGCAAAATATTCCAGGGCCGTGGCCATCGGCTCCGAGAGCGCCGAGCTGTTGCTCGACCGCTGGGTGATCGAGATTCAAAATGCGGGAGGCATCAGTGACGATACGGCTCGCAGCATTGTGGAGTGGCACGGGAAGCGTGCGCTCGACATTTCGCGCATGGCGAGGCGCGGCCCTGAACTGCGGGCGCCGCTTTGTTCCCACAGCACGCACATTGTGGCTGAGGCGGTCGATGCTTTGGTCGGAGAGTGCGCGATCACGCTGGGCGACATTCTGCTGCGGCGCGTGCCCGTCGCGTTAGGCGCCTGCTGGTCACCAGTGTGCAGCCGGGAGGCGGCAGCCCGCATTGGCGCCGCCCTGGGATGGAACGATGCGCAAACCGCGACTCAACTGGAAGCCTTCGAAATCGAACGCTCGAGCTTTCTGCATAAACCGCAAGCGACGGCCGTTCTTGAAGCTGCCGCCGACTAGCTTCACGGGTGCAGGGGGGCGCGTTCAATTCTCCGCTTGACGGGGGGCCGGGGTCCCGCTCTTGCACCTGCAGTCATCTGAGAGTCCGCGACAACAATTCGGTGTCATCCGAAATGATTCCATCAACTCCCCAGCCAGCCAGGCGCAGCATGTCCTCTTGCTTATTCACCGTCCACACAAAAACCTTGAGGCCGGCGACCTGGATTTCATGGACGAGCATTTGGCTCACCAGCGACTGCTTCGGGATCACGTAGTCAACCGGCAACTTGCGCCACCGGGCGAGTTGAGCCGGGGTCTCGCATATGATTCCGATCTCAACCGTGGAGCTGCGGGCCTCAAGTTCCATCACGACATCGGGAAGAAAAGATGAAACTACATAGCCCTGATCCGGCGGATGCCCGCTGAGAGCGCTAAGCACCCTCGATTCCAGGCCCTCCACTTTAATCTCAATATTCAGGAAGGAGCGATGGCCGTAACGCTTGATCACGTCATCAAGGCGGGGCAGTTGCGGCAACCTGCTGGCTCGAGCTCGCGCGATTGTAATCTTGCCAACCTTCGGATCGTGGCAAACCACGGCCGTACCGCACGCCGCGCGGCGAACATCAAATTCGAAACCGTCGCAGCCATGCTTCAGAGCAAGATCGAAGGAGGCGCAGGTATTCTCAGGGATTCGAACGGACGCACGTGCGCCGCGATGGCCGAGGAGGAGGGGATAACCGACCATGGCGCATTGTAAGCCGGAATCGTTTTAATTGTTGTGGATTATCTGGCCAAATCAATCCAGGCTGGATCCGGCGGGATCAATCCAGATCGAAATCCCGAATTGGTCGTCCGGTATCGGGCGATTCCTTGGCCTTTTTCACTGCTTCCTGAAATTTTTTTTCGAGCAGATCGGAGGCATGTTTCTGGGCTTCGACAGACTGTCGGAAGATGGAATCGCGGCGAGTGTCCTGTTCTTTCATGGCTCGTGCCGCTTCTTCGATGTCGGCGAACATCTTTGGCTTTACGGCAGCCGTGTGCGCAATGACACCCTTGATCTCGGCGTCCACTTTGAGCACGGCATTGCAGCAGGGGCAGGTAACCTCGAACGGGAGGACGTCCTTCGGCATGACTCGAATCATACCGTAAAACGGCTAGTCGTGACGCTGCAGCTTGATGGGGAAAATCTTGAACAGATTCAACATCTCCCATCCCAGGAGGACAATCGAGACGATCACCACCATGATGGCAATGCTCTCTCCGAAATTCAAGCGGTTACGGTTTGGCTCAAAGCGCCGGGCCACCAGTCCAAGAATATTGAGAGTCGCGAATCCGAAGACGAGGGCCCACAGAATGTTGAAGATGTCGCCTTTTTTGCCGAATTCTTCGATCATGATGACCGAGAGAACCTGCAATCGGAAGATGGATTGAGGGCGCGTGAGCGATGAGGGCAGAGAGGCCAGCAGCGAGGTCAGGGACACGGGCATGGGCACGATAGTTGGGGCGCCACGAGCGGCAGATCGCCGTCCCGCAAGCGCTAGAGATAGTACCCTTTTCCGGGCGCGCTGTCAGCAGGTGCAGTTTTCTGGCTTTACTCCTGGGTTCCTTCGCGTCCTTTGCGGTTGCCCGGGAAATCAAAGTGTTTAACCGCAAGAGACGCAAAGGACGCGAAGGAACTCGGCGCACTCCTGCTTGACGGCGGACTACAGGGATACGATCTGATGATCCAGGCAATCAGTACGAAGAGTCTCGGACAAGGCCTGCAGCAGGGCCGTGCCATGGCGGGCCAGAAAGTAAATCCCGCCGATTTCCCTCTCTTGCAAAACCTTATTGGGATAAAGCGCATTGCTCAGCAGTTCGGCATGGCGGCTTAGAGTCTCGCTTTGCCGAAGCTCAGCCCGTGCCGCCCGCGATCGCAATTGCTCAAGTTGATGGCGCATTTTTGATCCGGCATTCGCCGCTGCTTCCACCAGGGTCTTGTCCAGGCGCTCCAGCGGTTGCTGAATCGCTGCCAGAGACCGGCCCAAGGACAACTCTGCCTGATCAAAGGCGGTTTGCAGATCGGCGGGCAGGGAGTGCTTCGCCAAAGCGTCGCGCAATGCCTCCGGTCCCTGCAGAACATCGGTCAGGGCCAGCCCGTAACGCTCAAGTAATGCTTGAAGTTTGAGCTCAATGATGCTGGCCGAAAAACGTGGAAGAATCGGGGTATCCCTTCCCAACAGCGTCTTGTAAACCACCGCTCCCTGCCCGAAGTAGGCAATCTCGGCCGCTCCGCCGACGTAGGCCAGGGTCGGCAACAGGTAATCCTGGACCACCGGGCGGAGCAGGACGTTGGCGCTGAACTTCTCAGGTTCGGATTCGATCCGTCGCAGAAGTTCCGGCCCCGAAAGGGTTTCATCCGCGACCAGAAACTCTGCTGTATCGGCTCCCGCCCGGCGCTGCATAGGCAAGCGTGCGCCATCGTGCAGCGTGAAGAGAAGAGTGGACGAGGGCGTAACCTTGACCTGTTGATGGTAGCCCGCTGCTTCCAGTTCCCTTCCGCGCGATAGTAAGGCATCGTCAAGTTCTGCCGCACGTTCGATGGCTGCCTTATAGATGGGAGCTGCAATCCGGTG
This sequence comes from Terriglobia bacterium, assembly GCA_963814725.1. Classification (GTDB taxonomy): domain Bacteria; phylum Acidobacteriota; class Terriglobia; order Terriglobales; family Acidobacteriaceae; genus JAIQFF01. The sequence continues at coordinate 136,235 of CAWFDY010000003.1, read as the reverse complement.
CAGCTCGGGGTCTGCGCCATCCAGCAGGATCACGCCCCACTCGGCGAAGAGGCGCGAAAACAGCCGCGCGAATGCGCTGCCAAAGTTTTCTCCGGGGCGGTACGTTTCGCGCAGGAGTGCGGTCACCTCGGAATCGCCGAGTAGAGAGGCCGCGGCTTCCACGACCGGCTCAATCTCATCGCCAAATGTCACCGTTCCCACCGGAGCGTCGGGCAGGCCTCGCGTGGAAGTGGATATCTTGTGAAGAGAACCATCGGGCCCCAGGACAGACACGTGGCTGATTTCGTCGAGATCGTGGTCCGTGGTGGCCAGCCAGAAAACCGGAACACAATCGCGTCCAGCGACGGTTGCTTCGCGCGCCAGCTTCACCGTACTCAGCGCCTTGAAAAGAGAAAACAGCGGACCGCCGAACAGACCGACCTGTTGCCCGGTTACCACTGCCGCAGCCCCGGCACGCAGGCGCGCGATGTTCTCCAGAGTCACAGGCGATGCATTCCACGCCCGGTTCTGGCGCTCGAGAACGTCCGCAACTCGAGAACGCCGCGACGAGTCGTAGCTCCCCGAAATGGATTCATCGTTCAGCCATTGGGAGAAGTGTGGAGAGCGGGAGTAGAAAGGCTGTATGGAGGGCGTCCAGGAAAGGAAATCGGTGAACAGCGGCGTGGTATGCGGAATCTGGCGAAACGGTAAACACTGCGCCTTCACCGGCAGGTCTCCTGACAGGATCTGTTGCTGCAGGGTTGGACGAAAGTAGTCATGGGTTGGTCAACGACGCCCGGCCGGCTCTAAGGTGTGACCGTAGTTGAGATGTCCAAAACCGCGCCAGGATGCAAAAAGCTGAGGCTTGCGTCCTGTGCGATACCTTGTCCTTTGGATTGGCTGGCCCCGGGAACTGAAGACTGGCGACGGTTCCCGCGTTTCCAGAACGTTCTTATTGCTGCTGTTGCTGTTGCTCCTGTTGCAGGTTCTGCGAGGGAGCGGGAGGGGGTTCCTGCGCCTTTTCGACCAGCAGGGACCATTCTTCCGGGACGGGCAAGCCGTGTTCCAGTTCGAGCGGTTCCAGCGAAGCCGTCGCCCGCACGGCTACTGACAATTCGCTGTCAGTCTTTCCTCGAAAAATTCCGCGCGTGGGCGGCACATCGGCATAGTCGCGTCCGATGGCGGTGCGAATGTGGCGTTCCCCGGCCAGAAGACAGTTTGTGGGATCGAATCCAACCCAGCCCAGCGGGGGCAGGAAGGCTTCAACCCAGGCGTGAGTCGCATCCACAACCGAACGGTCGTGGTCCTGGGCGCGCCGGTAAAGATATCCGCTTACGTAGCGGCACGGGATCTTCAGCCGCCGCACCAGCGCAATCATGATGTGGGCAAAGTCCTGGCAAACGCCCTGCCGGCTGGCGATGGCATCATCGATCGGCGAATCTACTTTCGTGCTTTTGGGCACGTATTCGAACCAGTCATAGAGTCTCTGATTCAACTCCCGCAACAGGCTCAGCGGATCGTCCCTTCGGCGAACCTCCAGCTGTTTGGCCAGATCCAGTAAACCCGGCGTGGGTTGGGCAAATTCGCTGGGCAGCAGCATCTCCCAGAAGTCTCCCATTTTGACTTGGGCATCGGCTTCCGCCCAGGCATCCGCGGGCAGCGAAGACGGAAGTTCGGCTGAAGGCTGCACATCGAGCAGCGACTCGGCCACAATTACTAAATAGGAATGCTGCCCCGGGATATCGAAATGATGAATGTTATTGCCCACGTGATCGCGGTAGGCAAAGACGCGGCAGCGCGGGCTCACCGCCAGGTGAAAGGTCAGACAACGCTGGTTGCCCTCACTGCGCGGGTGCATACGCGCTTCCATGACGCTCTCGCTTACCGGAGAGGCGTAGTGGAATTTCGTCAGATGCTGAATGGAATAGAACATAAATTCCCAGTTCGTTAATCCGGTAGTGGCTCAGTTTCAGCAACTACATTTTTGGACGTTCTCCTGAGAGACGTTAGTCGCGAAGGCATCTCGGCATTTCGGGAGCAGCTGCAATTGAGCCACTCCTCTTTATCCCGCCAGAGCCGTCTGGATCGCATAGTTCACGTACAGTTCGTAAATGGTTTCGTGAATGTCGCGGCACTGCCGCAAAATATCCTGCAGGTAGGCTCCTACGTCCTGCGAGAGAATCTCTGAAATCTGCCCGAAGTTCAATGAGGCCTGCAACCGCCCCGCAAGCCTGGTCAATTGGGCGTCACGGCGTTTTCCCCCTTCGCCGTGAATGGCTTCCAGCGCGCCCTGCAGGCAATCGATGGAGTAACGAACCGAGTGCGGGAACTCCGGATTCAACAATAGGAATTCGATGATGCGGTCGGGACTGATGTCTGCGGTATAAACCTTGCAATATCCTTCAAACGCCGTGCACGATCGCAACAGGCCGATCCATTCCAGATATTCCGCGGCCTCGGGCGTTTGATCGGGATGCCCCCAGAACTCACCGTGATAAAGGCGGAGAATAGTAACCGTGGCGCAAGCCCTTTCCATGTAGCGTCCCACCTGTATAAATTGCCAGCCCTCGCCATGGCTCATGGTGGAATCGGTCACTCCCTGGATCAGGTGAACGCCTTCGATGACGGCCAGCAGGAAGTCCGACGGCAGCACGTCATCGGTCTCATTCGGTTTGTGCCGCGTGACCTGGTGATACAGGTGGTTAAGCCGTTGCCATTGATCGGAACTGATTTCTTCGCGGACCTGGCGCGCGTTCTCGCGCGCGGCCGCCACGCAGGCAGTGATGGAAGAATGATTTCCGGGATCGAACGTGAGGATCTGTGCCACCTGGTAGGCGTCTCCGCTCCACGCCAGGTTGGGTGGATTTCCCAGCGCGGCCAGGATCCGCTTCCAGCGGCGATCGGCGCTCGATGTCGATTCATCGAGCATCAGGTTCAGATTCACATCGAGAAGGCGCGCGGCGTGCTCGGCCCGCTCCAGGTAGCGGCTCATCCAGTACAAATTGTCAGCGACGCGAGAGAGCATGGCTATTGATTCAAAACCCAGGTGTCTTTGCTGCCGCCGCCTTGCGACGAGTTCACCACCAGGGAGCCGCTGCGCAACGCCACGCGCGTAAGGCCGCCGGGAACGATGGTGACTTTGTCTCCAAACAGCACATAGGGACGCAAGTCCACGTGCCGGGGCTGCAGCGTGTCGTCGACAAAACATGGCGCCCGCGAAAAAGTGACGGTCGGCTGCGCAATATAGTTCCGCGGATCGGCCACGATGCGGTCGTGAAATTCCTGGCGCTGTGCAGCGCTGCTGTGCGGCCCGATCAGCATGCCGTAACCGCCCGATTCGCCGACCGCCTTGACCACCAGCTTGTCGAGGTTCTGCAGGACATGATCGCGCTGCGCCGGGTCGGTGAGCAGATAGGTCTCCACGTTACTCAGCACCGGATCTTCGCCGAGATAATACTTGATGATTTTGGGAACATAGGCGTAGAGCGCTTTGTCATCCGCCACGCCCGTGCCGAAAGCATTGGCGAGGCTCACATTGCCCGCGCGGTAGGCATTGAACAGTCCCGAGACCCCGAGCACCGAGTCCGAACGAAAGGCCAGCGGATCGATGAAGTCATCGTCCACGCGCCGGTAGATCACGTCTACCCGGCGCAGGCCGGTAGTAGTCCGCATGTACACGACGTTGTCATGCGTGACCAGGTCCCGGCCTTCGACCAATTCGATTCCCATCTGGCGGGCCAGGTAGGCGTGCTCAAAATAGGCCGAATTAAAAACTCCGGGGCTGAGCAGCACGATGGTCGGCTCCGGCCGCCCCTCGGGTGAAAGCGAGCGCAGCGTGCTCAACAGCGCCTGAGTATAGTGTTCAATCGGACGAACGCCCTGGCGGCGAAACAGACTGGGGAAAATCCGCTTCATCACCCGGCGGTTGGTCAGCATGTAGGAAACGCCGCTGGGCACGCGCAGATTGTCTTCCAGAACCACGAATTCGCCGCTGGGCAGCCGGATCAGGTCTGACCCGACAATCGCGACGTAAACATTGCGCGGCACCTGCAGATCGCGCATCTGCCGCCGGAAATGTTTGCAGCTATAAACGATTTCGCGGGGCACGGTGCCGTCGGAAAGAATGCGGCCTTCGTGGTAAATGTCCCGCAAAAATAAATTGAGCGCCGTGATCCGCTGGGTCAAGCCGCGCTCGATGCGGTTCCATTCCGCGCTGGTGATCAGGCGGGGCAGAAGGTCGTAAGGAAATATCTTTTCCGTTCCCTCTTCGCGCCCGTACACGGTGAAGGTGATTCCCTGATTCAGGAAGGCAAGGTCGGCGGCATGCTTGCGGCGGCGTATTTCGTCGGCCGGTAGAGAAGAAAAAGTCTCCAGCAAAGGAGCGTAATGAGGGCGAGGTTTGCCTGGACTCTCGAACGTCTCGTCGTAGGCATCGTCGACGAGGTAGTCTTGCAACACCGGATGGTCGAAGCGGCTGATTTCCGCCAATCCCATAGCGAAGTATAAGGTGACCCATTCCGCATAGGCAATAGACTTCGGATGGGTTTGCGGTTCGTTCCGCCAGCCTGGGCAGCGCCCAGGGAGTCAGGCCATCCGACAGATAATGGATTTATGGCGATTGTGGCTCAAATTTATCGATAGCCAGCATCGGCAAAATAGCGCGTGGCGCAAGCGTCCTGCTGGCCCCCAAGGGCATCTTGCCCACGCGCACCGCGTGGAACGCCCTGGCATCCTGCGCTAGAGGACGCAAAAACCTCCCGAAGAACGGCGGCAGGTTTAAACTGCCACGGGGGAGATTCCATGACATCGAGGCATTTCGTCTGGCTGGCGGTAGCATTGCTCGCTGTGGCGGGCGTGCGGATATGCGAGGCTCAAGTCTTGCGCGTGTCAGACTCTTGCGCCGTACATTTGAACAGCAGGATTCCCCGGTTCCGAATAGCGCGAAATTTCGAGAACGCTGCAGCGCGAGGACGGGTTATCAAGCTCAGTATCGCTCCCAGGGATGTTACTCAGGACCAGTTGATTTCTCTGGTCTGCAAACTGGCTCGGGACTACGCCAACGAGCAAGTGCTGGTGGTCTGGATACTGGACAACCACCAGGCAGCCAGGCGATACAATCCGCAGGGCGAAGGAAACGACACGCCCACGGACCTGGCGATGCGGGCATCCTACTCATTCAGCCGCGAAGGAAACGACCAGGACTTGACCTGGTGGCCTGAGCCCCAGGATCGCTCCCGCTACGTAAAGCTTGCGCTCGGTGAGCCGCCCACCCGGTAAGCTACGCAGTGAGCTGTACTCGGTGATCCGAACTCAGTGATCGGTGCGGCCCTGCTCACCCTTCGCTCTTGCCGCGCAAGCTGACCTTATCGGAACTTAATGTTTCGCTTTAGAGAAATCCGCTACGGCGAACACTACCCCATTACGTTCGGCGGCTCCGGCGCCGATAGTGTCCATGTCGGCATCGAGCAGGTTGGCCCGGTGATTGGGCGACTCCATCCATTGCTCGCTGATGTTCTCGGCGTTCGGTCCGGCCGCGACGTTCTCCGAGAGCCAGCTGAATCGGGCGCCGGCTCGGGTGGCCCGGCTGGGAAGGCTCAATTCGCCGAGAAAGCCGTGCGAAAGTGATTTCTGCTCCGCCATAAGCTGGGCATGCTGCCGGGCGGCGTTGGCCAGTGCGCCGTCCCATTTCAGCGCCGGTAGTCCATTCGCTTCGCGCTGGCGGTTGATGGCCTGGAAAAGCTGCTGCACAGCCTGGTCATCCTTAGGCTGGGCCGTCGCGGATACACATGAAAACACAAGGCTAATAGTCAGTATCGAAAGTAGGAGCGTCCTATAAGATGTCTTCATTCATTGTCCTCGGTAAATCCTCACCAGCCTCAATTGTGATGCGCCCAGAACCCCTTTTCCACCCCCGAACGGGCTATTCCGGATACTCCCCGGTAGAGCACCTTTTGTAACCTTGGCTTCATCAAATGGTATGTTTGACTTCCGCTGGATTGACACCTAGATTGGAAGTGGGGCCAAAAGCCCTGTTGTCAGTTCTTTGAAGGCCTATCCCACCAGTGGGGGCGTCACGGCTTCGACGGAGATGCTTGCGGCCAAGAGGCATGCCAGGGTGCTCGCACCTGTAATCGTGGGCAAAATGATAATTGCCAATCAAGAAATGGCATACGCAGCCTAATTAATTAGGCAGCCGTTCTCCACCGCTTCGCCCTTGGGCGGTGAGCGAACGTCACACAGAGGGCTGCTCTTCTCTTCTACGTCTGGGGAGAGAGGCTAAGATTTCAGGCTAGCGTCTGCTGTTTCTTGTCCGTTCTGAGCAGCAGCCGCGAACGTCTTGGGTAGGGCGGCAACGCCTAATGCCTGGGGCATGAACGTGAACAAGCATGTAGTCTCTTGACCAGTAACATTTTCGGACGCGGGTTCAACTCCCGCCGCCTCCACCAATATGAACAGTTCGCGTTTTGCTGGCGCCAGTCAGCAAGTTTATTGCTGAGGGTTTTGCTGGCATTTCTTCCTCAACCTTGTGTGATCACAGGCTAGCAGTCGGCGTTTGTGATCCGTTCTGAGCGACGGCTGATTGCCGACTATTCTTCTGCAGCATAACTCTACGTTCTATGAATTCGCTGCCTGATAGTGTCGGTATTGCTCGTCGCTGACGTGCTCCATCCAATCGACGACCTTGCCATCTTTCTTCTCCTGGACGGCAATGTGCGTCATGCCCGTAATCGGCGTCGCACCATGCCAATGCTTCTCGCCGGGTGAGAACCAGACTACGTCCCCAGGACGGATCTCTTCAATCGACCCGCCCCAGCGCTGAACCCATCCAAGGCCAGCGGTCACGATGAGAGTCTGGCCGAGCGGATGCGTGTGCCACGCAGTTCGTGCACTCGGCTCGAAGGTGACACTGGCGCCCTGTACAAAGGCAGGATCCGGTGCCTGAAAAAGTGGATCGATGCGGACGCTTCCGGTGAACCAGTCGGATGGGCCCTTTGCCGAGGGTTGCGATCCTGCTCGCTTTATTTCCATTTCATAACTCCTGTAATCGTTTTTTAACAATCGTTCTTCACGCTGCCCGACGCAAGGCCGTTTCTCATTTGGCAATGTCAATGGCCATCTTAACCGAGCCCGATACGTAGAATGCCTCCATACCGGCGTCCATCTTTGCGATTGGAATGATACCCGGCGAAGGGATCGACTCTCCATCGTGATGGTAGTAGACAGCCAATTGTTGATGCGGTGACCAATACGCAGTGTCGCCAACCTCGTTTCGATTCTTCCTGGGGCCGTCTTCCAAAAGTGCCTTCGGCAAATCGGCATAGTTCTCGCGCCCGAACAGATCTTTCATCGACAGGTTCAAAGGAAGAACGAAAACAAAGTCCCGCGCCGTTGCGTTGTCGGCCAAGCTGGCAGTAAGAATCCTGCCGCCGATATTGATCCACCAGTTCTCCAAAAAACGTCTTCCGGTGCAGGTATAATCCAGCTGCCTGTCATGTCCCTGACTTCTGGAACGATTCTTGGGCAGTATGAAATTCGCTCACCGCTCGGTGCAGGCGGAATGGGCGAAGTGTATCGCGCGCACGATACGCGACTGGACCGCGAAGTCGCGATCAAGGTTCTGCCCCAGTCACTGACCTCCGATCCCGATCGCTTGCGCCGCTTCGAGCAGGAAGCGCGGGCCACAGCGGCGCTGAATCATCCCAACATTCTCGTGGTCTACCAAATGGCGACTCACGAAGGCCTTTCTTACATGGTTTCGGAGTTGCTGGAAGGCGAGACGCTGCGCGAGCGGTTGCGGCGCGGCCCGATACCACTGCGCAAGGCGATTGACTATGAGGTACAGATCGCGCACGGTTTAGCCGCGGCGCATGACAAAGGGATTGTCCATCGCGATCTGAAGCCGGAGAACCTCTTCATCACGAAAGACGGACGGGTCAAAATTCTCGACTTCGGGCTGGCGAAGCTGACCCAGCGAAAAGATGACTCCGGCGAGATGAACACTCTCACGCAGGGAACCGAGGCCGGCATGGTGGTTGGCACCGTGGGCTACATGTCTCCTGAGCAGGTGAGAGGAAACGACCCCGACCACCGTTCCGATATCTTTGCCTTCGGCACGATTCTCTACGAAGTTGTGACGGGCCGGCAGACCTTTCGCAAGCCGACGTCGCCCGAGACCATGACTGCGATCCTGAATGAAGAACCGGAGGCAATCTCGCAGGTAGTCTCCGGCATCCCTCCGGGCTTGCAGCGCGTGGTCCACCGTTGTCTCGAAAAATTTCCGGAACAACGCTTTCAGTCGGCGTCTGATCTGGCTTTCGCGCTGGAAGCATTATCGGATTCGGCCATCACGTCGCCTACCGGGGCTCATGCGCAGCAGATCGCCAAGCCAAGTCACCGGCGAATGGCAGTGGCCGGAGCGGCGGTGGTGATTGTGCTCGCCGCTGCGGCGGCGCTGGCTTACTTCAGGATGCAGCCTCCGGCGGCGCCTGCGCTCTCTAATTACGTCCAGCTTACCCACGACGGCCAGCCCAAAGCGTTGGGAGCCACGGACGGTTCCAGGCTTTACTTGGGTGTTTTCGGCAAGGGCATGGCCGAAATGTCCGTCGCGGGGGGCGAGCCACAAAAGTTATCCATTCTGCCTTCGGCAACCATGTTTCCTCGCGGCTTGTCGGCGGATGGGTCGGAACTTCTGGTGGTGGACGGGAAGGGCCTTTCGACTACTGGGCCTTTTTGGAGTGTGCCCATCCTGGGTGGTTCCCCGCGCAGGCTTGGCGACCTGGTCGGGAACGCCGGCAGTTGGTCTCCAGACGGCAAGCGGCTGGCTTATAGCAACGCCAGCACCTTGTACGTGGCCAATGCGGACGGCTCCGACCCCCATAAGCTGGTCGCACTGAACAATACGGATGTTATCCAGGAACTAGTCTGGTCGCCCGATGGCGCCTATTTGCGATTTACTGAGGCCAATTTCAACACGACTGATCACTCAATCTGGCAAGTCTCAGCAGATGGGACGAACTTACATCGCATATTGCCCGGCTGGGACGGCCGTTGGACAGCGGACGGAAAATATTTCGTATTTTTGTCGTCGGATAACCAGGTTTGGGCCCTCCCGCAAAAGGGCGGGTGGCTTCGTCCCGAACCCAAGCCCGTCCAGTTGACCTCCAGTCCAATGGCTTTGTGGGACCCTCTTCCCAGCAAGGATGGCAAGAAGCTCTTTGTTGTGGGGGCCACGACCCGCGGCCAGTTAATGCGTTACGACTTAAAGTCGCACGGGTTCGTACCTTTTCTCGGAGGCATCTCAGCGGAATTCTCGAACTTTTCGAAGGATGGTCAATGGGTCGCCTACGTTTCTTATCCTGGTGGCGCCCTGTGGCGAAGCAAAGCCGACGGGAGCGATCCGCTGCAATTGACCTACTCGTCCGATTATGTTTTGAACCCCCGGTGGTCCTCCGACGGCAAAGAGATATTGTTCTGCGAAACGCCGGCAGGCAAGCCGTCCCGAATCTATGAAGTATCCGCCGATGGGGGAAGTCCACGGCAATTGTTGCCGGACAATCCAGATATGCAACAGGACCCGAACTGGTCGCCGGATGGAAGCAAGATCGTCTTTGCCGGTAGAGCCAATGACCCTGCTTCGGCAGTGCACATTCTTGACTTGAAGACTGGCAAGGTCTCCACGTTGCCGGATTCGCAAGGCTTCTTCTCCCCGCGCTGGTCTCCCGACGGCCGTTATATTCCTGCTTTATCGGTCGACGAGAAAGTTCTTTCCATGTTTGATCTGCAAACGCAGAAGTGGATTCAGCTTATGACGGGTACGATCAGCTGGCTGAACTGGTCGAAAGATGGAAAGTACCTGATTGTTTACGATGGAAAACCAACCAGCACGAGCGCGGGTGTGCGCCAAGTCCGCTTGAGCGACCACAAAGTAGAGCAAATCGTGGATTTGAAGAATTTTGCCACCACGGGCCATTACGGTTATTCGCTGACGGTCGCGCCCGACGATTCCCCGCTGCTGCTGCGCGACGCCGGAACCTATGACGTGTACTCGCTCGACTGGGTAGTGCAGTAGCCATTCATGGGGCGGTGACGGGTGTTACACGGATAGCGGGCAGTTTTCCGCGATCTCTCTCGCGATCTCTCTCGCGGTGTTCCCTCGCCAGTGATGACTCAACGGCATTCGAAGTTGTTGGCGTCTTCCGTATCACCGTTTCCCTTGTAATGAGCGTGCTTCGGATGAGGGCAGAGCGGTCGGCTGCGTCCTGGGAAAGCCTTGCCGGTCGCGATAACTGAGGTTGGCGCGGTTCCCTTTTCTACCCAGTTCACCATCGCACCTAAAAAATCAAACTGGTCCAACCCGGGCCCTCCTCCGCAGTGCGCCATGCCGGGAACAAAGTAGAACTGGCTCCACTTGGAAACGGCGTCGAGTCCGCCGTTTGCCGCCGACATATCCTGGTAGTAGTCGAACGTGTCGAGCGGAGAGAACCACGGGTCGCTGTCGCCGTGGTAGAAGATCAGCTTCCCTCCGCGCCCGGAGAACGTGGTCAGGTTCGTCGCCATCGAGTCTACGAGGGGCTGAATGTCCGCGAGCGTTTCCTTCTCGACGTCAACTGCCATCGCGGTGGGTGGAGGTCCGAAAATGCCCGGGCCTGGGGAGAGGATCCCACGGACGGGACCTCCAGCGGTGATGCCGGTGTCGTACAGGAAACCGGGATATACCTGAATGCCGCCCCGTGTCTTTGGTCCGCCCACCGCCTTTTTGATCGCAGCAACTTTCTCCGGACTCAGGCATTGTCCGCTGCTTCCCTCCTTGCATGTCAATGCCGCGGGATCGAAATCGCACCCCAGCGGATCCGAGATGATGCCGTCTGCTACGCCGTCTTTCGCGTCGCACTTTTGCAGTAGGGCGTCGGCAATCAACTTACGATCACCGTCACTGATGGCCTGCGTGACGATGGGTTTGCCGTCTGCATCTTTAGGGGCGATTTGGTTGAAGGCGACGGGAATCCATTTACCGATGGCGAGGTTCGAAAGTCCGGTGCGCATCGCAGGATCACCCGAAATGATTCCGTTGAAAATCGCGGGATAGCGCTGCGAAAGAATCATGCCTTCGCGGCCCCCGGTGGAACATCCGGAGAAGTAGGAAAAAGCCGCCGGCTTTCCGTAGTACTGCGCGACAAGCTGACGGGCGAGCGCGGCCACCTGGACGTTGGCGAGATAGGCGAAGTCCAGATATGCCTGCTCATCTTTCATGAAATCGAAGTCGAATGGTCCACGATGGCTTTTATGACCTGTGTCGGTACTCACCACGGCGAACCCGCGCATCAGGGCAGGCGTGTCGCCTGCAGCATTCAGACCAAGCGGGGGCATCACTATTCCGTTGCCGCCGCCTCCGCCTTGCATCAGGAAATCGCCATTCCATTTCTCCGGCATGGCAAGTGCAAAGTTGATTCCAAATTCCTCGCCGCCGACTCCGGAACGGCGATTGATCACGCCCTCGACCCGACAGTATGCGGGGATCGGTGCGCTGTACCCCGGCCCCCACGGATTCGGCTCCGTGGTTCCGGCCGCAACCGGTGCAGCCTTTAAAATCTCGACAGCCTGCGCTTTGAAGCTAACCAGGCTGGCGCATGAGTTAACATCCTGAGCCCAGGCAGCAGTGCTGAGTGCCAGCACAGGCCACACGATGTATCGCCAAAAGTGCAATTGCATTTTCGTCCTCACTTCCCTGGCCTTTGAAGCACCGATTATCGCAGACCCGCCGTCCGAGGATTTGTGTAAGCTATTGCTGGACGACGTTCTCGCAATCATGATTCCTGGAAAAAATATCATCTTCGCCATCGCGGTCGGATTTCTGCTTTCGCTGGCAGCCCCGGGTTTGGCCCAAAGTCCGTCGGAACCAGCTCTCAAGCCTCTGCCGTTCGTGAGCACGATCTTCGGCGACAACATGGTGCTGCAGCGCGGCAAGAAAAACACCATCTGGGGATGGTCGGATCCTGGCGATAAGGTGCGCGTCGAAATCTCTGGCCGGCGGGCATCCGGCATAGCCGGGACGGATCGCCGCTGGCAGGTGAAGATTCAGCCGCCACCTGCGGGTGGCCCTTACACCATCAGAATCGGCGGTCGTCAAACTCATCAGACCGCAGAACTTCACAACGTGCTGGTTGGCGATGTGTGGTTGTGCGGCGGCCAATCCAACATGCAGGTGTCGCTCCGCTCTGCAAAAAACGGCGAGGAGGAAGTCAAAACCGCCAACTTCCCCGAGATACGCTTCTTCCCGGTTGCGCCTCATTCGGCCTACCACCACACGGATGTGGTGGAAGGATCATGGAAAGTGGTTTCTCCCGAAACGGCAGAGCGGGTTTCAGCGGTCGCGTATTACTTTGCCCGCAAGGTCCAGCAGGAAATTCACGTTCCGATCGGCCTGGTCGTGGACGCCCTCGGGGGAACTCCAGCCGAGGCGTGGACGAGTACTGCCGCGCTACGTCCGTTGAAAGACTTCGATGTGCCGCTGGCGAAACTCGACAAACTGTCCGCCGCAGGTGCGCCGGAATACGGGAACTACGTCATGCACTGGTATGACCAGTACGACGTTGGGATTAAAGGAAACTGGTCTGCTCCCGATCTGGACGATTCGACCTGGAAGCCGGTTGACATTCCCGGCGGGTTCTCCGAGTTGGGAGTGCCTGAATCCCCTGCAGTGGCGTGGTTTCGTAGAGAGGTCGCCGCGCCGGACCCGATTCCAGCGGGGCGCGCCTTGTTATTTTTGGGCTCGATTGAGCGCATGGATACCGCGTATATCAACGGGACGCAAGTTGGGGCCAGCGCGTGGGTCGAGAATCCGCGGATTTATGTCATTCCCGAGGGCGTGCTGAAGCCGGGCAAGAACGTCGTGGCGATTCGCGTTCTGAAGACCAAACCGGCAGGCGGGTTCCTTGCGAAGCCGGAAGAGTTGCGCATCGAACTGGGAGACAAGGCGACACTTCCGCTGGCTGGCAAATGGAAAGGCCAGCTGAGTGTCGACGCTCGCCCGCCGCATCCCTTGCCGATGGGATACGAGAACTGGCCGGTGATGCCTTCCGTTCTCTACGAAGGAATGCTGGCGCCGATTGCACCGCTGTCCATTACCGGGGCTCTGTGGTATCAGGGGGAGCAGAATTCAGAGCGCGGATTCCAATACCGCAGAATCCTTCCTGCGATGATTGCCGATTGGCGGAAGCTCTTTGCACAAGGCGATTTCCCTTTCTATATTGTCAGCCTGCCGACCTTCCGGCCTCGAAGCGCGACACCCATTGACGACACGTGGGCAGAAACGCGGGAGTCGCAGGCGATCACAGCCGCGAGCGTTCCCAACTCGTGCCTGGCGGTTACCATCGACACCGGGGACCCAGAGAATCTACATCCCAAGGACAAACAGCCCGTCGGGGAACGCCTGGCCCTGTGTGCGTTGGCGAAACAATATGGCAAGAAGGTGGCTTATGCCGGTCCAACGCTGGCTTCCGTCGATCGCCTTCCAGATTCGATCCGGCTGCTCTTTGCGCACACCCATGGGGGCCTCGTCATGAAGGGCGAGAAGTTGGAAGAGTTCGCAATTGCGGGTGAAGACCGCAAATGGTATTGGGCCGATGCACGCCTTGAAGGTGACACGATCATCGTGTCATCGCCTTCGGTGCCCAGTCCTAAAGAGGTTCGCTACGCCTGGCAGTCCAATCCGGCGGCAACTCTGTTCAACGGTGCGGGATTACCCGCCGGCCCGTTCCGGACGGATACCTGGCCATTGATCACCGCGTCGCAACGACCTTACTGACCAATGGCGAATTGCCGCCAGCGGTCACCGAACTGGCGGTCACTGAACCAGCGTCATTGCACCAGCGCATCGGCTGCGTTGGCCGCCAGAATCCAGCGGCTGGCGGAATCAATCACGTATTCGTCCTCGAACCACAAAAAGCCGAAGTCGTCGATGCACTCCGGAAAATCAGGTTTGATGATGATGTACCCGGGAATTACGCCACCCGGGATGAACGTGTTGTCAGCACGGTTGTTTCCGTAAGCCTTCAGCTTCGAAACCGTTCCGATGGAGGAGACATACGACGTGCTCGATACGGGATGCGTGCCCAGCATGTAGTTGGCGGCGCGCAGCGTGTATTCCGGGCCGACGATCCCGGGGAATGCCTTGTGCAGAAAATACATCCGGACGCCGAGGTCGGACGCGGCGATCGAGCCGCCCCAACCACCCAGGCTGGGCGGGACGCCGAACGGAGTCGTGGCAAGTTCGGTGTCCAGCTGAGCCACATAAGTTCGGGCAATCTCCTCGATCTGCTGCTTGAAGTCCGCGTCCATGTAGGGCAGGGCGCGCACCGCAGTCCAGCCACCGTAGCCGAATCCCTGTCGAACCAACGGCAACAGTTCCTTGATGCGCTTCTTGTAGAGCTCATCGCCGTTGGTGGCGATCAGCAATTCCAGCGTAGCTTTCCATTCCTCGCTGCGCACGATCCGTTCCGTGAACTTCGGCCGGTCCAGCCCAGGCGGGAATTTTACAGCGGTAGGATGCGCGTGTTCCTCAGCCCATAGCCGGATGGCGGTATCCAGACACTGCTTAGCAAGCGTGGCGTCCCAGTTCTTAAGCGCCTGCGACGCGGCAGCCAGAGAGGCTGCGGCGCCATATTGCAGACGCGGCTCCTTGGTGGTGAACGCCCACCGGTCGTCCGCGACGCCGGAGAAGTTCCCTTCCACCTGGTGCGGGCCCAGTTTGTCGGAGTAGATTCGCCCGTCGGTTTTTGACGCAGCATCACCCAAGTGGGTGTACTCCCTCAGTGTCGGCTCCATGATTTCCGGAATCGGATGGCCGATGGAATTGATTTGTCCCAGCACCTGCAGGATGCCGTGCTTGATCTGCTGCACAGCGTCTGGAATTCCGTCCGGTCGATGCATCTCGACGGTTCGGGCAACCTCGTTCACAGTGAGCTCGTCCCACTTCAGATCGAACTCCTTGTAGGCCAGGGCCAGGTCCTGAATGGCAGCGTATTGACTCTCGGCGCGAATGTCGTAGTCCCCCGCGTCGAACCAACCGCCTACGTTCAAATTCGGGATGTGCTGGCCGGCCTGGAAGGGCGACTCAGTCTCCGGGCCCAACCATGCCCCGTCGAAATGTTGTGTGTTCGGGGGCGCCTGGCGTGCGTCGTCGAGGTGCGAAGTGCCGTGCCACAAACGGTAGCCTTCGCGCACGGAAACATGGTCCATCTCCACCGCGAGATAGCCGTCGAGGCTGGATTGCCAGGTTCGGCTATACACATCCTTCGCAATCGGAAACACGTCCGTTCTCTGGCCCGCGTATTCGATCACGTACAGACCGGGCTGCCTTACGTCGGAGAAATCGAACTTTGCGTACGTGTAACGCAGCCACGGCGTGGGGGCGGAGATGTGACCTTCGAAGACCTGCCGGTAGGCTCCGTCCTCGGCCAGACGGAGGACTTTTGCTGTCTTGGGCGCATCGAATTTCGGGTCCAGTTCGATGACAGCCACCTTCGGAAAGGCGGGAGGATAGCCGACCTGGCTGTGAGCGACGACCGGCGGTCGTGTCCAATTGGGGATCACACTGGGATGGATGTGCCAGACCACCGCTCCTTCCGTCTTACCGGAAGGGATCAATGTACGAAGAACAAACCAGCCGTTTTGGGCGCGATTGCGTCCATCGTAAAGAGCCAGCGGACCGGTTTCGGAGGTGATGCTGATGTGATGCAGCGGATCTTCCGGAGCAAACACGATGCTGTTTCCCGTGATCAGCGGAAGGGGCTGAGTGTACCCCTTCGCTTCATCCCACTCCTGTTGATACGGTAATTTTTTGGGGTCGTCGGGCGAGGGCGAAACTTTCTTCATCGGGTCCTGCGGGCTGCGCGGAAAGATGCCGAATGCGCTGCCGTCCGCTGCATAGGTCTTGTCAACGTAAACCGAGGGTAGAAATTCCAGGTTGAAACCTGCGCGCCCGGCCAGCTTTGCAGGCAGCGGCTCGTGAAGATTGACGCTCACCCGCACGCCTCCGGGTTCAGCGGCAACTTCCAGGGTATAGTCCATCTGATAGGCAGGAAACGACAGCTGGGCGATAAGGCGATTGTGTTCCTGATCGGCTTTACGCCCTTTGAGCTGCGCCACCAGATCCCACTGCTCCGGTGTGGGCATCAAGCGCACATCGCCGTTCGTCGCAATCCGCTCTCCGTGGAGAATCATTTCCATCGCGGTGTTCTTCTGGTCCACAAAAATGGGGTGGTAAACGCTGTCGTACAGCATCACGTTGAAGCCCTGGGTGTTTAGGTAGCCGCTGTCCGTTACCTGCATGGCAAAATCCGAACTGAGTAGCGGAAGACTTGAGAACAGAACTGCGAACAGGACGCCTTGCCACCGAGAAAGCCAGAATTGCGGAAGGAAGATCATAGAGTGAAAATCAACCTTTCAGATGACTGAGAGCTTGCGAGGTGCTCAGCTCACGACAGGCTGAATCCGCCCTAGCATGTCACGGGCAGCCTGCACGGACCCTGCCGCGGGCTGGCTCAATATAATGTCATTCGTCAGCTCTGAGAATCGCATGCACTGGAAGTGGGTCACTGCCCGACCGTGTGTAAAGTCCCGTCCAGGACGATCGGCTTACCCACTTCAATCTGAATTTCGGCGGCCTGGTTCCCGTAGCTTATCCGGTATTTCTTTGCTTGATCTGACTGCAGCCTGAGTTCAGTGAGCCGCCCTGCTTTCCACTCAATGTCCGCCTTGCCACCGCCGCGCACGCGAACTCCCTTCAAACTGCCGCTCGGCCATCGACTGGGCAGCGCGGGCAAGGCAATGATTTCGTCCGACGTGCTCTGTACCAGCATTTCTGTGATTGCGGCAGGGCCGCCCAAATTACCATCAATCTGAAATGGCGGGCACAGATCGAACATGTTGGGCAGGGTGCTCGTGTTGATCAGGATCTTCAGGTTGTTGTAAGCGCGCTCCGGGTTCTGGAGCCGCGCCCAGAGAGCCGCTCGCCACACTGTCGACCACCCGGTTCCGCCATCGCCGCGCAGTTCAAGGCTCTTCTTTGCGCCGGCCGCAAATTCGGGAGTGCCGCTCAGACTGATGTCATGTCCCGGAAACAGGGAGTACAGGTGCGACACGTGCCTGTGCTGTGGCTCGAATTCGTCGTAGTCTTCAATCCATTCCTGCAGCTGCCCGCGCTTGCCAATTTGCAGGGGTGGCAGGCGCTTTTCGGCGCGTTTGAGTTCGGAGCGGAATGCAGCGTCGGTTCCAAGGACTTCGGCGGCGCGCTGGCAGTTTTCGAAGAGTTCTCGAATCAACTCAATGTCCATCGCGGGTGCATAGGTCAGAGTGTGGGGCTTGCCGTTCAGGACATACCGGTTCTCCGGCGAGGTGGAGGGATTCGTGACCAGCCGTCCGGCAAAGGGCGCGCCGGCGGGTACTTCCTGCAAAGTGCCGAGCACGAACTGCGCTGCTTGTTTCATTGCCGGATACGCGTCGCGTGTCAGGAATTCCGCGTTGCCGCTGAACTGGTAGTGATCCCACATCTGGTTGGCGAGCCATACACCGCCGGACGGCCAGATTCCCCAGGGACCATCCACTGGAGCAGTCGCGCGCCAGAGATCGGTGTTGTGGTGCAGGACCCATCCCTGGCTGTGGTAGTCAACCCGCGCGGTGTCGGCGCCGGTGACGCGCAGATCCCGGATGAGGCTCCACAATGGCTCTTGCGTTTCCCAAAGATCGCCGGCATCCGCCTGCCAGTAGTTCATCTCCAGATTGATATTTGTTGTCATCTTGCTGCTCCAGGCGGGCAGCAGGTCCTGGTTCCAGATGCCCTGCAGGTTGGCCGGCTGACCTCCTGGACGGGACGACGAAATCAGCAGATAGCGACCGAACTCGAAGTAGAGTGCGAGCAAAGCGGGATCTTCGTTGCCGGCAAAGTTCTTGATGCGCTGATCCGTGCTGTCGATGGAATGGTCCTCTCCCAGGCGCAACTGGACGCGTGAAAACAGCGGACGGAAGTCGGCCAGGTGTCTCTGCCGCAACGAGTCGTAGGATCGCCTGGACGCGCGCTGCACGTACGCTCTGGCAGCGGCGAGAGCGTCACCGCCAATGTCACGGAAGTTCTTAAAGCTGGTCGCATTGCTGAACAGGATGGTGACGGCGTTTGCTCCAGAAATCTGCAAGCCTCCCCCCGCTTTGCGAACCGAACCACCTTCAGGCAAGACCCTCAGGATGGCGGCGACTCGCATGCCCGGCTGATCCCAGGAACCGGTCCAGGAAGAAGCAGGATTCTGCCGGGGCTGGATTTGCCCGGTCAGTTGCAGCGTATCGTTTGCAACCGCTTCGACATCGACTCCGGCCTGGGGAGAATCCATGCCCACACCGAATGTGACCTGTCCTGGTTGATCCGCGGTGATTCGAACTACCAGAACCTGATCCGGGTAGGAAATAAAAACCTCACGCCGAAAGCTCGTCGGACCGACTCTATAGGTTGTCTCGGCACTCGCATCATCCAGGCGAAGTTCACGACGGTATTCCGTCGCCTGACCATGGGCGGGAAAATGCAATCGCAGGTCACAAAAAGGCTGGTACGGCATGAGCAGGCTCGGCTTGCCCATGAGGTTTTCGGAAAGCTTTTCCGCTTCCTCTACTTTACCCGCGAAGATCTGCTTGCGAACCTCGTCGAGATGGCTGTAGGCGTCGGGGTTTGCGTAGTCGTGCGGACCTCCGCCCCAAAGGGTCCCCTCGTTGATCTGGAGCCGTTCATCTTCCGTGCCGCCAAAGACCATTGCGCCGATGCGACCGTTACCGACGGGCAGGGCTTCGGTCCATTGGCGGGCGGGTTTGTCATAGATGAGGCTGAAAGGGGAGCCGCTCGCATTCGCCGAAGCCGGCAGAGTGAGCGCGGCGATCACGATCAGTGCTGCTCTCATTGGCAAGTACGGTGGCCGCTTCATGCTAAATCTGGATTTCGTCCTTTCGACAGGCGGAGTTGATCATGGCCGCGAACTTCCATTTTTTACTCCGGCAGCTTTTTCGTTCCCTTCACCTGAAATGTTCCCGAGACCGACGGGGCCCCGGTATTCGGCTGGCCGGCGCCGATCGACACCGAGTACTTCCCTTCGGCAATGATCGGCTCACCAGCTTCGGTGACCATGCTCAGGTCGCGATCTCTCAGCTCGAATTGCACGGTCTGCGATGCGCCGGCCTTCAGATGAACGCGCTTGAATCCGCGCAGCGCACGCAACGGCGCACCCGCGGCGGGCGGGAATACGAGGTATAGCTGCGCGACCTCATCGCCCTCTCGTTTGCCGGTATTGGTAACCGTCACTTCCGCAGTGAGGGAATCCCCTGCATTGATTGCGCTCTTGGGGAGCGTCAATCCACTGTAGGAAAACGTCGTGTAGCTCAGGCCATATCCAAATGGATATAGCGGCTTGCCCTCGAAATAGCGATAGGTACGCCCTTTCATTGCGTAATCCTCGAAGGGCGGCAACTGTTCAACGCCGGTGTAGAACGTGACGGGAAGGCGTCCGGCTGGATTGTTTTTGCCGGAAAGAGTCTCCGCAATGGCCGCGCCGCCTTCCTCGCCCGCGTACCACGACTCGAGAATCGCATTCGCGTGCTCCCGAGCCCAGTTCACAGCGAGCGCGCTGCCGTTGGCGAGCACCAGAACGACAGGCTTTCCAGCCGCGGTCACTGCTTCGAGCAACGCCTCTTCGGGTTTCGGCAGATCGATATTCGTGCGATCGCCACCCTTGAAGCCTTCCTCGCTGACCGGCATTTCTTCGCCTTCGAGTTCACTGGTGATTCCGAGCACAGCCACGACAACGTCCGCGGCTTTTGCCGCCGCAACCGCTGCTGAACTGGGCGCGGGATCATACTTCGACCAGATCAGCTGCGCTTGTATCGGACCCGCGTTGGGTTTCGAGTATTCCACCTTGAGCGACGCCTTCTTTCCTTGCTCAAGGCGAATGTGCCCGACTCTTGTCTCCCCGACCCCATCCGGGCCGGCCCATCCCTGAGCGACGGGTTTGTCGTTCACCGAGACTTTCG
Source organism: Terriglobia bacterium (assembly GCA_963814725.1). Lineage (GTDB taxonomy): Bacteria > Acidobacteriota > Terriglobia > Terriglobales > Acidobacteriaceae > JAIQFF01. The sequence continues at coordinate 116,195 of CAWFDY010000003.1, read as the reverse complement.
CGAACCCGCCTTGAAAGCGAACGCCGATGCTGTAGTCGGAGGTTTCGGTAGGCGTAAGAAAGCCGCGCCATTCCACTCGGAGCGGATACTTCGCCGTGGCCTCCTGGGGAATGTCCCCTGCCTTCAAATCAACGGTGCCTACCTGGCGGGTGGCGAGAATAGTCCGCTTTCCGCCGAATATTTCCCCAGTGGCAAACTCCAACTGGAGGCCGGGCTGGCCTTCGCTGGTGGTGAAAGCCGACGCGGGAACTGCGTCGCCATCCTTGCGCAGGAATTGCGTTCCCGGGACAAAACTGATCTGCGCTTCGGGAAATTCTGCTTTGAGGCCATCCAGCAACGACACGGTGTGCGTCGGAATTCCGTTGTAGTTCCCCAGCAGGTAATGGGTCTGATCTCCGAGCGGCCCGATCAATGCGATTTTGAGAGGCCCTGGCTTCAGAGGAAGCGTACCGTCATTCTTGAGCAGCACCATCGATTCATTGGCAAGGGCATGCGCCAGCGCGCGATGTGCAGGCGTATCGAGTTCTTTTTCGTCAATCTGCGAATAGGGCGTCGCATCCGGCGGGTCAAACATGCCCAGCTTCATTCTGGCGGTGAACAGGCGAACCAGTGCGGTGTCAATCTCGCTTTCCTTCAGAAATCCCTGCTTGTATGCGTCGAGGTAGGGTTTGTAGTCGTGATCGTCTTTTACTTTTGCGAAATCGACGCACTCATTATCCATGCCTCGTTGTACGGCCAGCGCGGAAGCTTCAGCCTGGGTCCTGGTGAAGTGATGGTCCCTGAAAATATTGATGACCGCCTCGCAGTCCGAAACTACGTAGCCTTGAAAACCCCACTTTCCGCGCAGCTGATCCTGCAGCAGGAATTCGTTCACGCAGGCCGGCTGCCCGTTGATGCTGTTATAGGCGCACATCACCGAAGCGGCTTTCCCCTCCGTCACCGTGGCGCGAAACGCGGGCAGGTAGGTATCGACTTCGTCATGCTTGCTGACTTTCACGTCGGCGGTGTGGCGGGTGGGCTCAGGGCCGCTGTGTACGGCGTAATGCTTCGGAGTCGAAATGACACGGTAATATTTCGGATCGTCGCCCTGCATGCCGGTAACAAACGCCACGCCCAGGCGCCCGGACAGAAATGGATCTTCACCATAAGTTTCCTGACCGCGCCCCCATCGGGGATCGCGGAAAATATTGATGTTCGGGGCCCAGAAGTCCAGCCCCTCGAAGATGTCGCTGTGCCCATCGCGCATGCCTCGCACGTAACTGGCGCGCCCTTCCGTGCCGATCACGATGGCCATGCGGTGGATTGCATCCGGGTCAAAGGTTGAGGCGAGGCCGACCGGCTCGGGGAACTCGGTGGTTCCGTTCCGGGCCACACCGTGCAGCGACTCGCTCCACCAGTCGTAATCCGGGAGATTCAAGCGTGGCACCGCGCGCGCCTGGTTCACCAGTTGTGTGACCTTTTCTTCGACCGTCATACGGTGAACCAGGTCTTCGGCGCGCTGTTGGGCAGGCAGAGCGGTATTCATATAGGCCGGTTGGTCGGGGTTCTGGGCTAACAAACACCCGGAAGCCAACAAGGCAGCCATCACAACAGATAGTCGCTGGGACAAACTTTTCATCTTCGTCTCCGACAAACACGGTCTACCGCCATTTTTTTTAAGGACGGCGATTTACTGTACAGGGAATGAATAAATGTTGACGCTGAAAGGCGGCACCGCCATCGCATGCGGCGCCGACGTGAGTTGCTGCTCCTCTACCTCAACCCCGGGCTTTTGCCCCACCGTGATCGTCGCGTCAACGCTCGACGGAGCCATGCGCCACAGATGACCATGGCTGGCGAGCGTCACACCGGCGATGGCGAGTTGCAACTGCTGCTCCGAATCCGATGGATTCAGCACAGCGAAGGTGAACGTTTTGCCGTCGCCACTGAGGGCGCCGCTCACATCCAAAGGAAACGTATCGCTGCCCGGATTCACCGCGGGCTGGTCGCCGCCTGCGGGATAGACCGGCTTGGGCTGCGGCGAATCTCCGGAAACCAGCAACGGAATCGTGCCGAAATGTTCGCGATACATTTTGAATAGAAGGCCGGTCGGATTTAGGACCGCCTCGGTGCGGTTTTCGCTGATCATTGCGGTCGCGAAGGTGAACGCGCCGAGCTGATAAAGATCGGAATGGCGAAACATCTCGTGGAAAGCCCAGGCGTAGGCGGGAACGACTTTGTAAGAATTCGGCGGCCCTCCGATATACGCCCACTCGTCAAGACTGATCGGCACCGGCTTTGCTTTGAGCTCGGGGATGCGCTTCAAGTACTCCTGATAGTGCTCGTATTTCGAACGAACCTGGGTCGCCGGCGCCCGCTCCCACTCGACCAGAGATTGGGCGCCGGTGTCCACTTTTTCGCCCGTCTGAAGGTCGGTTCGCTTTCCGCTGGTGGAGTAGAAATGCTCGCTGATCATGTCCATATTGTCGAGACAATGCGCCAGCAAGTTGCCGCTCCAATCTCCCGGAGAGAGGTAGTCAGGGACGATTTGGCCATTCAATCGCTTTGCCTGCTTGGAGCCCGTCATCGCGTCGGGCATGGCGCCGGCGGCGATCAGCTTGATGGTTGGATCCACCTTCCGCATCGCCTTCGCGAACATATTGTGCTTGAGCTCCCATTGCGCGACGGGCATGAAACCGAGTTGCCACTCGCCCCAGGGTTCGTTACCCACGCCCCACAATTTGATGTGATACGGCTCGGGATGACCATTCGCGGCGCGCAACTTCCCCATCGGCGTGGTGGCCGCGCCATTGGCGTACTCGACCAACTGCGCCGCAGACCACTCGTCGCCAAAGCCGCCATTGACGGTCACGTAAGGTTCGACATCAAGAAGCCGGCAGAGCGTCATGAACTCGTCCGTGCCGACGTCGTTGGGTTGCACCGCATTCCAGACGGGATCCATAATCGGAGGACGTTTGTCTGGATCGCCAATCGCATCGCGCCACTCGTGTCCGGAAACGAAGTTGCCCCCGGGCCAGCGATACACGCCGGAATGCAGTTCCTTCAGCGCGGCGATGACCTCGGCGCGGAAGCCCTGGACGTTGTCCGCCGGCATTAGCGAGACTGCTCCAATGTGGAGAGAGCCGGAGCCGGTTCCGACAATTTCGAGCCGGGCATCGTCGCTATCGCTTTGCGCCTGGAACGTCAGCGGGAACTTGCGATAAGCGGAGCCGATCTTGTGAATGACGACCGTCTGGCGCTCGGCCGCACCATTGCCCCAAATCAGACTCACCTTCAGCGTCGTGCCGGGTGCGCCGGCCAGGACAATGCGTCCGGTGTACGATTTGCCTTTGCGCACGGCCAATCCGGCTTGCTGGATTCCATGCTCTTCGCTGGAACTCATTTTCACCAGCGGCGTGTGCTCGCCGGCATAAGGATGGTCGGCATCCATGGTGACGAATTCGTCCGCGCCGATCGGAATCCAATGGCGCAGTGTTACGCGTCTCCAGGCCGGGCCGGGGGGTTCGGCGGGCGGGTGCGAGTTGATCGGGAAATAAAACTTGCGGTCGTCCAGCATCTCGGCCCAAATGTTGTTGTTGACAATTCCGCCGATGTGCTCAAGAAACTGTCCGTAAATGTATTGCGAAATTGGCGCGCCGGATTTGGATGCGTCGATGGTCGCATGAATCGGCTGAGTTTGAGCAGTACAGAGAGTTGCGAACAGCAATGCCAGAAATGTCAGGATTGGACTCTTAGCTTTCCCAAGCACAGTCGGAAACCTCCAGTCGCAACGGTAAGCAAGCGTTTATCTAGTTCAAACGTCGGCCATAAATGCTTCGGCGCCCCTGCCATGCGGTGGTTAGAAAAGCCTCGGTACAAAGTCTTTGAGATCGCGACGCCAGGTCTGCCACTCGTGATCGGTCCCCGGGGATTCGTAGAACACGTGCTGAATCTTCGCTTCGTCGAGTGAGGCATGCAGTCTTTGGAGACCCGCACGCATTCTCTCCGGTTCTGCGGTGCCGACGCCGAGCCAGAGCAAATGCACTTTCTTGGCAAACGCGGCTGGATCGGCGAATACGCCGTTGTAATCTGTCGCAGGATCCAGTTTCCGGTTTCCCAGCACCAGCATCCCGCCCGCTCCGCTGAATCCTCCAATGTAGGAAAACATATCGAGATGGTTCAGCGTGATCTGGAACGTCTGCATTCCGCCCAGGGAAAGGCCGGCCATGGCGCGATGATCCCGATCTGAAAGTGTCCGGAAGGTCGAATCAATGTAAGGAATCAGAGCCTGGGTTACGTCATCTTCAAAAGCGGAAGCCATATCCTGCAAGGCTTTCAACATTTCAGGAGAACCGAATGGCTTTCCCGTCAGATCGGGCAGGGCCTGGCCGGCACGCCGGGCGTACCCATAGGCCATGACGATAAGCATCGGCTTGCAGTGTCCGGCCGCGATCAAATTGTCGAGAATAAAATTCGCGCGACCCTGCCGGATCCATCCCGTCTCATCCTCTCCGCCTCCATGCTGGAGATAGAGCACCGGATAGCGCACCTTGATCTGGGTGTCGTAGTTGGGCGGCAGATAGACGAGCGCATGCCGCCACGTTCCCGTCACCTTGGAGTTGTACCAAACCTCACGCACCTGCCCGTGGGGTACATCTTCGATCGAATAGTAAGTAGAACCTGGCTCGGGAACCTCCACGGCGCTCGCGTATTTGCCTCCGCCAAAAAATGCGCGACTGTTCGTGTCGGCAACCTCCGCCCCGTCGATGATCACCGTGTAATAGTGCAGTCCGGGAACCAGGGGAGTTGTGGTCACAGTCCAAACCCCATCCGGCTGCTTCTCCATATCCACTTTCGGCCCGCTCCAGAAATTTAGCTTTACCTTTGTGGCGTCGGGGGCCTTCACATGAATCTGCACTCTTCCAGTGCTGTCAACCCGGGGATACTCCACTCCCCATACATTGGTTTCGGCGGGACGAAAGTCGCTGGGATCTTGTGACCAGGAAATGCTCGACAATAACGACAGTAAAACGATACTGATGGCAAACTGCCTCATCGCACTCTCCTTCGTAAACGTTTACGGTCTCGACCACGCGGCCTCTGAATTGGCGGAAGCGCGCTACTAAAGTTAGTTATTGCTCGACGGAGACTACTGTCACGGACTTAGGCTCGAGTTGCAGAGTCAATTTGCCGCCCTGGGCCTTCGCTAAAATCGGCTTGGGCGCGACGGTGTTCGGGGCTTCATAGGTGTTTATGCTGTCCACCTGGGGCGCTGTGAGTGTCTCTCCCGAGGCCGACTTGGCGTTGGCCCCGGTCATGTTCAAATCGACCTCCACTGCTTGATGGGGGTCGAGATTCGTGATCTCCAACCACAGCTTTCCGTCCTTGCCTTTCGCAGCCATGGCGTCGACACGTGGCAGGTTGAAGTCGCCGTGCTTGTAGCTGCCCATGTCAAACGTAACGGGGACGAATGTAGAGTCCTGGAATGGCACGTACATTTTATAAACGTGGTAGGTCGGTGTCAGCACCATCTTTTCGTGATCGGTCAGGATCATCGCCTGCAGCACGTTGATCATCTGGGCGATGTTGGCGCCGCGCACGCGATCGGCGTGACGGGCAAAGATGTTGATATTCAGCGCGGCCAGTATCGCGTCGCGCAGGCTGTTCTGCTGCACGAGAAAGCCAGGATTGCTTCCCGGCAAGGGCGCATACCAGCCGCCCCATTCATCCACCACGAGCGCGACCTTCTTCTGCGGATCGTACTTGTCCATGATGGTCGAATGTTTTTTTATCAGGTCATCCATGTCGAGGGTGGTCTTGAGAATCTGTGCGTACTCGTCTTCTCCGAAGCCTACCGATTTAAACGCCGGCGGCCACTTCACGACCGTGTAGTTGTGCATGGAAAGGCCGTTGAACTCCCAGCTCCACGTGTGTTGCTGGTAGGCCTTCATGACGGTTTCGGTCCAGTCGGTCCAGCGCTCTTCCCCGCCACCGGGACCGACGGCGACCTTCATCATTTGGTTTTTGTCCGTCTGCGCCGGATTGTAGTTGCGGACGAAGTGGCTGAAGACCTTCATCCGGTCCAAATAATAGTCGGGGGTCATGTTGCCGCCGCAGTCCCAGCTCTCGTTGCCGAGGCCGAGCGCCGCGACTTTGTACGGCGCCGGATGCCCGTTCGCGGCGCGCTCTTTCTGCAGCGTCGTCGCCTGCGCGGCGGTCATGTACTCCAGCCAGTCGGACGCTTCCTGAGGAGAGCCTGAGCCCAGGTTGACCGAGAGGTAAGCCTCGCTCCCGATCTGGTCGATGAAGTCCATAAATTCGTGCGTCCCAAAAGTGTTCGGCTCGATCACGCCGCCCCAGTTGGGATTCAGCCTCACAACTCGCTTCGGCCCGATTCCATCGCGCCAGTGATATTCGTCGGCGAAGCAGCCTCCGGGCCAGCGTACGTTGGGCACATGAATTGCTTTTAGCGCGGCAACCACATCGTTACGAATGCCCCGTGTATTCGGAATTGTAGAATCGGCGCCCACCCAGATCCCGTCGTAAATCCCGTGTCCGAGATGCTCGGCGAACTGCCCGAAAAGATTGCGGTCGATCTTCGCTCCCAGTTTTGAGGCGTCAATCGACAACTCCACTTTCTGTGCAGCCACTCTCGGCACGGCGACCGCCATAACGAGCAGAGTGACAAACACAGTAAGTGCGCGCATAAGAAGCGATCTCCCCTGAGGCAGAAATGCCAGAGATAAATGGCGAACGAATGAGGATTGAGTTGAGGTCTTTCTCCTCGATAGGAGAGCATCGACGTGAACTGCGGAACAAACTATGGATTGAGCTTTATGGGCGGGCGTAAAAGTCATCTGTTCTCCGTCATTCTCTGCAGAGTCGGTGCCGACTGGCATCTCTTTTGAAGGGTCATGATAGCGCAAGATTCATCGGTAGCAGGGGTATCTGGAGAAAAATCGCTGCCTGACCGGTTTGCGCTGGACGCGCGGCGCTTTCCGAGTTCGCAGCGCCATTCCGATTCTCACCTGGGAATGGAAGCCCAGGGAGCGCGATCCGACAAACACTGAACGCAGTCAGTTCGGCGACGTTGCCGAGCCACGAGATTCTGCGCAGCAGCCACCCGACGGAATTGGCTTCCCTGGGACGGAAGCACTTCAGTGAATCGCGTGTGGAGGTCTCCCCGGCTTTCGACTGCGCTGGAGGGAGTCGCCGAGTATGTTGGATGGAGGCTGAAAGCGTGATCAGCCTGGATCAGAATGCGGCCGCGAGGTCGCGTCCGGGGCCTGGGATGTCGTAACCAGCCGGCCGGATTACCCTATACTGCGATCAGGACCTTGGCATCACGCGAGGTGGCCTTGGAACGCTCGCGGTGCGACATGTACCCGCGAATGGTAAAGCGGATTACGCCACGCTCTTGCTCCTCCACGAAACCTTCGTTTCGCAGGTCGGCGATCACTTCCCTCACCGACGAAGAATCGACTACCTGTTTTGGCAAGCTGACGAAATGGGCGGTATCTGCTTCGTAGGACTCAGTCAATGCGGCCAGCAGTCCGTCCCGGATCAATATGGTGTTCATTGAGCTCTCCTATCCGGAATCACCCGATGCTATGCGGCTGGGAGGGCTTGCGAAATGGCCCACTGGTGCCACAGCTAGTTACCAAAGTCATCCGAGGCCTGCACCATGCGAGTTATAGAGGTTACTGTCCCGTCCACCTCTCGAAGTGTCCATCTTGAGCTTCCTTTGCGTCCTTCGCGGAATCCTTAGCGAACTTTGCGGTAAAAACTTTGAGTTCCGCAGCCATCTGAAAAAAACAAATCTTTGACCGCGAAGTTCGCAAACAATGCCGTAAACATCGCAAAGGGTGCCGTCCCCCCGGCCTCCAGGATTGTGCAAACTATTGCACCGCGTTTCGCCTCATCATCGCGAAAGCATAGAGAACGCTTTCCAACAGTTTGGTATCGGGCTTGCTTATTGTCATGTCGGGAGTCGAAAACAAGCGGCACGAACTCAAGACGATCTCCCACAATTTGATCCTGGGTTCTTCTGAAACTCGGAGGCAACATAGATGAAAATCGCATTATGCGTGTTGGGACTGATTTGTTTCGCAGGGTCGGCTTTCGGACAAGCTTCGGCCGGGGGTGGCGCCGGAATCAGCGCTGAACCGGTGGTCTATGAGTTTACGAGCCATGCGGGACACGCTGCGCAACAGGGTTTTGGCGTGCCGCAGGACATCATGGAACATTCCATTAATGCTCAGGCCCATGGCGTGAGGCCGTTGTGGGAATTTGCAGTTCCCGCCGATGTCGTTCCCCTGGGAGATTCGGCACGCCTTCTCAAACAGGAACACACCACCGCCAAAAAAGCGGAAGTCGTCTGGAACAATTAGATTTGGGTCCAGATTCGAAATAGAGTTTACTTGGCCGAGGGTGCCCCGCCTGTCACATCGTCTGTGACCGGCGGGGCATTTCATTTTTTGTGGATGCGATGGGCATTGCTGTAAGCCTGGCCAATGCCCCAGCCGGCGCTCCAGCCAAAGCGTCTGCGAGTCAACGTCTTCGAGTCAACGTCAAAGTCCGGCGATGGTACACTGCGAAACTCGCAACCGGTTTGCTTTCGGATTTACCGCCCATGGCCAGGCAGAAGCTGAATATTGCGATGATCGGCGCCGGTTTCATCGCCAAGGCGCATTCCAACGCTTTCCGTCAGGTAACACACTTCTTCGATGTCCCCTACGAACTCAACCTGAAAGTGATCTGCGGACGCTATCAGCCCAGGCTCGCGTCGGCCGCGGAACGCTGGGGCTGGACTGAGACCGACTCCGATTGGCAGGCGGTGGTGAACCGTTCCGACATTGATGTCGTGGATATCGCCGTCCCCAATGCCCTGCACGCTCCGATCGCAATCGCCGCCGCCAAGGCGGGAAAGATTGTTTGGTGCGAGAAGCCTTTGGCCACTTCGCTTGCAGAAGCCGAGAAGATGGCAGAGGCGGTGCGCGGGAATCCCAACCTGGTGTGGTTTAACTTCCGGCGAATTCCGGCTGTGGTCTTCGCCAAGCGCCTGATCGAAGAAGGACGCATCGGCCAGGTTTTTCACTACCGGACTCTCTATCTGAACCAGTCGGGAAACGATCCGGGCAAAGCCACCACCTGGCGCTACCAGCGTTCCGAAGCCGGGATGGGAGCCGCCGGCGATCTGCTTTCCCACTGCATCGACTCCGCGCATTACCTTAACGGGCCCATCGCGGAGTTGACCGCGATGACGCACACGTTCGTTCCGGGCCGCGACGTGGACGATGCCTCATTTTTCCTCGCTCGCTTCGCCAATGGCAGCTTGGGAACATTTGAAACCACTCGCTACGGCGTGGGTTGCCGCAACCGGCATGCTTTCGAGATCAATGGATCGAAGGGCATGTTACGTTTTAATCTTGAGCATCTGAACCAGCTCGGATTCACGGATGCCAGCGAACCGCCCGGCCAGCAGGGCATGCGGGACATTATGGTGACGGGCCCGGATCATCCGTATTCCGACAATTTCTGGAAGCCTGGGCACACCATCGGTTACGAGCACACGTTCATCGCGACCCTGGGAGATTTTCTGGGAGCTTTGGCGCGGAAGGATTCCCGCTTCCCGGACTTCGACGATGCCGTCTCCGTGCAGAGCGTGCTGAACGCGGTGGAGCGGTCGGCAGCGTCGGGTGCGTGGGTGAAAATACAGTAGCGCCGGCATCTTGCCGGCTGTCTCGCCCGCCCATCGGGCAGGCGGAGGCCAGGGGTTGCCCTGAAGTCCTGCCTACCGCTGCACCCTCCCCGATCCATCGCCCTTGAGAAGAGTATTCACTTCGTCCACGGTAGAGCGGCTGAAGTCGCCTGGTTGCGAGTGCTTGAGGCAGCTCGTGGCCACGGCGAATTCCAGCGCTTGCTGGTGTGCGGGCAGAATCTGCAAACCGTAAATCAATCCTGCCGCGAAGGAATCTCCTGAACCAACGCGGTCCACGATGTGGGTGATTTCATAAGAGCGGCTCAGCCAGAATCCCTGGCGGTCGTTGAGGCACGCCGACCAGCCGTTGTGTGAAGCGCTTTTCGACTCGCGCAACGTAATCGCGATCGCTTTCAGGTTGGGATATTCGTTCAGGACCTTCGCTGTCAGCTTTTCGTACTGGGCATGATCCAGTTTGCCGGAGTGTACGTCCACGTCGGCCGAAATGCCCAACGCCATTTGCACATCTTCTTCATTGGCGATGGCGATATCGATATTTTTCACCAGCTCACCCATCACTTCGGCGGCGGGCTTTCCCCACTTCCATAAATTCTTGCGATAGTTTAAATCGCACGAAACCGTAATTCCTCTCGCGCGCGCTTGCTTTACCGCCTCGCTCGCCAGCTCGGCCGCTGAATGGCTGATGGCGGGTGTTATCCCGGTGACGTGGAACCAGGCTGCGTCTTCAAGGGCCCGGTCCCAGTTGATGTCGCCGGGCTTTGCCAGGGCGATAGCGCTGTTCTCGCGATCGTAAACCACCTTCGAAGGACGCTGATTGGCGCCGGCCTCGACGTAATAGACTCCCATGCGGCCCTTGCCGCGCACCGCTTTAGAAGTATCCACGCCGAAGCGGCGCAACTCGCCGATCACGGCATCGCCAATCGGATTCTTGTCGGGCAGCACGGTGACGAAAGCCGCCGGCAGGCCCAACTGCGCCAGCGCCACCGCGACATTGGCCTCGCCGCCGCCGAAAGTCGCCCCAAACTGCCCCGTCTGAAGGATTCGTTCGAAGCCCGGCGGCGCCAGCCTCAACATGATCTCGCCAAAAGTCACAGTCGTTTTTGTCATGATTTGAGATGTACAGAGGATGCAGACGGCCAGCTCAGAATTGGAGCCGTCCGCAAGAAGCTCAAGAATTGTAAATCAATCGCGCGATCAACATCACGCAGAAGTTTTCGATTGCGCGACCCTCAATTCTGCTGCCGTTTTGGTCTGGCGTGGCGTCTGGGGGCCGGGACTGGGGCGAAGACCAGTTGATTGACGGCTCCTGGCTGGGTATGCTGAATCGCCACACATCCATCACTCGAGAGGAAACAAGAATAGAACGGTTCCATAAACAATCCACGACTATGCTGAAACTCAAAGTTCTTGGCAAGGTTCTTGAATCAGGATTGGTCGCCATCGTGCGCACCAACAGCGCAGACCAGGCGGCACGGATCGCGGACGCCTGCGCCCTTGGTGGCGCGGCTGCAATCGAGATCACCTTCACGGTTCCGGGCGCGGCGGCTGTTATCGAAGCTTTGGCCAGGAAGTATGCGTCCGGCGAAATCCTTATCGGTGCCGGAACCGTTCTCGACTCCGAGACCGCGCGCATCGCCATTCTGGCGGGTGTGCAGTACATTGTGAGTCCGTCGGTAAGTTTTGAGACCGCGCGCTTGTGCAATCGCTACCAGATCCCCTACATGCCGGGAGCGGCAACCATGCGCGAAATTGTGGACGCGATGGAGTGCGGCGCTGACATTGTGAAGTTGTTTCCCGGAGAAACTCTGGGACCGGCTTTCGTGAAGGCGGTAAAAGGCCCTCTGCCTCAGGCATCCCTCATGCCCACGGGCGGCGTAACCGTGGACAACGTGGCCGACTGGATCAAAGCGGGCGCGGTCGCAGTGGGCGTTGGCGGCAGCCTCACCGCCGGCGCGGAAAAAGGCAATCTGCAACTGGTCACGGATACGGCCCGGCAGTTTGTCGAAAGAATAAAAAGCGCGCGGGGAAAATAGCCGCAGCCGCGGTCCCGCTCGAGGCAGTGGCGGCCCATCACGCAGGCGAGCCGCAGACCTTCAGGATTTATCGGACAGTCTGGGCTCAACCGGGAGAGTGAGAAATCCCAGCTTCTCGAGTTCGTCCGCGAACTGCTCGACGGAACGGAACTGAATGGCGGCCATGCCTACAGCGCGAGCGCCCTCGACGTTCACCTCGCGGTCATCAACAAAAATCGTTTCTGATGCCGCCGCACCGACGCCTCGAAGGCTGTGCTCGTAGATGGCCGCGTCGGGCTTGATGAGACTCACCTCGGCAGAGAAGGTCTGATGGTCAAAATGCTTTAACCAGTCAAAGCGATCGCGCACGTAGCCGATCATGTCGTGCGGCATGTTGGAGAGGAGTCCGGTCTTTATTCCGGACGAGTGAATCTGCTCCAACCATTCCACCATCACCGGATTGTCACGGCCCCACATTTCGAGGTCCCACTCGCATAGTTGAGTGACTTGTTCCGGAACCAGTTGCTTGCCTGCATCCTGCGCCAGAATCGACCAATACATTTCGGGTGAGAGATCGCCACGATCGTAGGCCAGCCGATTGCGGTGCCAGAGTTCGCGAAACGCAGCCGGTTCGACCTCAAACACAGCGGCCATGCGCCCCCATTCCTCCGCTGTCGGCGGAAGGCAGAGGACTTCCCCGTAGTCCAGAATCACAGCTTTTATTAGCGGCGTGCCTGCACGATCCATTCGACCCCCACATCCATATTCTCCCGGCCCGGCAATTCAGTCCAATTGATTCTTGTGAGCAGTGCATCGGGGATCTTTCCTTTCCGATCGGCGGGGAGATCAATGTAACCGCAAAGTTCGCAAAGGACACTGAGCGAAATCAAGACATAACCATCGTGACAGTCCACGCAATATCCTTTGAGGCGTTCGGGAAGACGCAAAGGGAGGCGAAGGCTGAGGCTTTCGTCTGTGATAACTTGTGTGCGGCTTGCGCCGCCGTTGATCGTCATCGGACGCAGATCAGAATCGCTGGAGCCCGCATGAAGCTGAACCCAACTTTGCTCAAGAGTACGGTCGTGGCCTCTCTCGGCGGCCTGCTTTTCGGATTTGATACGGCCGTCATCTCTGGCACCACCGGCGCCCTTACCCAGACCTACCATCTCTCGCCGTTTCTATTAGGTGTGACCGTCTTCAGCGCACTCTGCGGGACAGTTCTGGGCTCGATGCTGGCGGGAATACCCGGCGAACGCTTCGGCCGGCGTGACAGCCTGCGGGTGTTGGCGATTCTTTATCTCATCTCCGGTCTGGGATGCGCTCTTGCCTGGAACTGGTATGCACTGGTTGGCTTTCGCTTCATCGGCGGATTGGGTGTCGGCGGATCTTCGGTGCTGGGGCCGATGTACATTGCGGAGATTGCCCCGGCCAGGCTGCGCGGCCGCCTGGTGGGCGCCTTTCAGTTCAACATCGTGCTCGGCATCCTGGTGGCATACTTCTCGAACTATTTGATCAGCCTGCAACACCTCGGGGCGATGGAGTGGCGATGGGAACTCGGCATTACAGCTCTTCCCGCGGCTCTGTTTTTTGTCATGCTATTTACCATTCCCCGCAGCCCGCGCTGGCTGGTCAAAAAAGGACGAGTGGACGAGGCTCGCGCCGTCCTGCAACAGATGGGGGACAAAAACTACCAGCATGATCTGCAGGAGATCGTCGATTCCATCGGTATCGAGCAAAGCCAGGCTACTGAGAAACTGTTCAAGCGGAAATTCGCGTTTCCCATCTTTCTTGCCGTCAGTATCGGAATGTTTAACCAGCTCTCCGGAATCAACGCGATCCTTTATTACCTGAATGACATTTTCGGGCACGCCGGCTACAGCAAGGTTTCCGGCAATCTGCAGGCAGTTGCCATCGGAGCGACCAATCTGCTCTTCACCATGATCGCGATGTCGGTGATCGATCGCCTTGGCCGCAAGAAGTTGCTGTTGGTCGGTTCGGTCGGAACAGCGGCCTGCCTGGCCGGAGTATCGTTCATCTTCTTTACCGGCCAGCATCAGAATGTTCTGGTCTGGCTTCTGGTTGGCTATATCGCGTTCTTCGCATTTTCCCAGGGCGCGGTCATCTGGGTGTATCTATCAGAAGTATTCCCGAATTCGGTGCGCGCCAAGGGTCAAAGCCTCGGGAGCTTCTCGCACTGGTTCATGAATGCCGCCATCTCGTTGATTTTTCCCTTGCTGGCGGCGTCTTCCGGGGCGTACCCGTTCGTCTTTTTTGCGGTGATGATGGTCCTGCAGTTCTTTGTTGTGCTGTTGGTCTATCCGGAGACGAAGGGATTGTCGTTGGAAGAGATGCAGAAGAAATTGGCGACGGGCTAACCTTCGATTGGACTGGTGCCGGTCTAAAATCGATTCGCGGCTGCGTATCCGCTTCACGCGAAGCAAGGTCAGTATGACGTCAACCCTGTGTATGGATGTCTTGCTCGCAATGATCCACGCTTCCGCGATTGACATTTCCATACTGGCGGCATAGGGTTGGGCGGCATTTTAGCTGATCTGGTAAATCACAAAGGAGAACAACATGCGAGTGCGACTTCCGCTTTACGCGGCGATTTTAGTGTGCCTCTCTCTCGTTTCTATTGTCTCGGCGCAGGATGCGGTTAAAGTCGATCCCACGCATTATTCGGTTGTTACCGAAAATGACCAGGTGCGGATCCTGAAAGTGCACTATGGACCGCATGAGAAGTCCATCATGCACCAACATCCAGCTTCGGTTGCAGTATTTCTCACTGACGCAACCGGCAAGTTCACTTACGCTGATGGGAAAACGCAGGCCTTTTCCGTGAAAGCCGGGGACTCGCAATACACCGCTGCAACCACCCACCTGCCGGAGAACACCGGCGATGCCGGTATGGACGTAATCGTCGTTGAACTCAAAGGCCACGCAGCCAAGCACAACGATATGAAATAAGAGAGCACCGGCAGGGGCCACGTTGTTGCTCGTGGCCTGGGCTCTGGCAACGTTTGCTACGCGTTTAAGCTGCGAACCTGTTTTCCGCCTGGCCGGCGACCGCGCACTGCACGGCGTATAGCGCACCGGCCAGGCGTTCGCCGCTCGGCGCCCCCGCTGCAGCCGTTGTAACCAATAACGTCTTCAAACCTTAGCTTCTAGCTTCTAGCTTCTGGCTTCTAGCTGCCAGCTCAACTGGCTTCCGATTGATTTTGGTTAAAAGCTAGCAGCCAGATGCCAGAAGCGCTTTAATGACTCTCTCTCGGAATTGCGGCGCCGCGGGACCCTACCAGAAAATCAAGATCTGCGCCGCGGTCGGCTCCCATAACATGATCGATGTAAAGCTTCTGGTATCCCCCGGTCGCCACAGGCGGGGGTGGTGTCCAGCCGGCGCGTCTCCGTTCGAGTTCTTCAGCGGACACGCACAGTTCCAGCTTGCGGCCTTCAACGTCCAGTTCGATTTCATCGCCGTCGCGCACCAGGGCAAGTGGACCGCCGGCGGCCGATTCCGGCGTCACGTGCAGCACTACCGTCCCGTACGCAGTGCCGCTCATGCGCCCATCCGACACGCGAACCACATCCGTGATTCCACGCTGCAGAAGTTTTTTCGGCAGCGGCATGTTCCCTACTTCCGGCATGCCCGGATAACCCCTCGGACCCGCACCCTGCAGGACCATCACCGAGTTCTCATCCACATCGAGGTTGGGATCGTCCACTCGCTTTTTGAAATCCTCGATACTGGAGAAAACCACCGCTCGCCCGCGATGCTTGAGCAGACGAGGAGAAGCGGCGGAAGGTTTCACCACTGCCCCGCCCGGCGCCAGGTTTCCGCGCAGCACCGCGATTCCAGCCTTCTCTTTGATCGGCTTCTCCCGGCTGTGGATCACTTCGGCATTCCAGCACGGCGCCTCGGCGGTGTTCTCGCCCATGGTCTTGCCATTCACCGTTAGCACGTCCCGATGAATAAGATCCCCCAGGGCGCGAACTACCGCGGGAACTCCGCCGGCATAGTAGAAATCCTCCATCAGGAAGCTGCCGGAGGGCATAAGGTTCACCAGCAGCGGAAGCTCGTGTCCCAGGCGATCGAAATCTTCGAGGTCAAGCTTTACCCCCACGCGCCCCGCCAGCGCGAGCATGTGCAACACAAAATTCGAGGATCCGCCGATCGCCGCGTTCACCCGGATGGCGTTTTCGAACGCTTTCCTGGTGAGGATTTGCGACATCTTCACATCGTCGCGAACCATGTCGACAATGCGCCTGCCGGCTTCCTGCGCCAGCACGTACCGCCGCGAGTCCACCGCCGGGATGGCGGCATTCTGCGGCATTCCCATGCCCAGCGCTTCCACCATGCAGGCCATGGTTGAAGCCGTCCCCATCACCATGCAATGGCCCGCCGAGCGCGACATGCAGGATTCCGCGTCCATGAAATCGGCGCAGCTCATCTTGCCGGCGCGCACGTCTTCGCTCATCGACCACACGTTGGTTCCCGAACCGATGGTCTCGCCGCGGAAGTGTCCGTTGAGCATCGCCCCGCCTGAGACCACGAGCGCCGGCAGGTCGCAACTGGCGGCGCCCATCATGAGCGAAGGCGTCGTTTTGTCGCATCCGCAGAGCAGGACCACTCCGTCAATCGGATTGCCGCGAATCGATTCCTCCACGTCCATGCTCACCAGGTTGCGAAAAAGCATGGCGGTGGGCCGCAGATTGGTTTCCCCCAGCGACATGACGGGAAATTCCAGCGGGAAGCCGCCGGCTTCATACACGCCACGCTTCACCCGGTCGGCGATTATCCGGAAATGGGCGTTGCAGGGCGTCAGCTCGGACCATGTGTTGCAGATCCCAATGACCGGCCGGCCATCAAACAGGTTGGAGGGGAAACCCTGGTTCTTCATCCACGAGCGATGAAGGAAGCCATCTTTATCCTGAAGACCGAACCAGTGGGTGGAGCGTAGAGGAGTTTTTTTGCCGTTGTTCATATTTATCAATCATTAACACAATGTCATCCCGAGCGTCACTTCTGGCCGCGTTGGCGCGGGCAGGACAAGGTCGAGGGACCTGCTGTTGCTGCCCTCTGAACGGCCAGGATAAGCGTGAAGGCTCCCGCCGCCCGCTGCATCAGTGCAGAACGCACCTGCGGATGCTCTAAGTGAGATCGCGAGCTCAGGATGACGTCAACTTCTGCTTTGGGAGCGAATTCCGCTCGATGCCTCGCGCGTGTCAGACGAGTTCCCGAAACATATTACAGCTTTAACCGGCCACGTATGAATCACCTAATGTTCCGGCACCGGCTCTGGCTCCGCGGACCCGTCGGCGCGCGGGTCTGAGGCGGCGAAATTAACGTTGCTCTTCGAGTTGTGCAGCACCGCTTGTCCGCGGCCCATTGCGGTCGAATATTCTTTTCGCACTTTGAATTTGTGCCCCTTCTTTTCCAGCTCTTTCAGAGTATCCGGCGGCACCCGGGATTCGATCAGCAAATCGCATCCGATTTCCTGTTCCGTGGGCTGGACGGTAAACCTGGGTTCGGAGAGCGCTGCCTGAATGTTCATTCCGTAGTCCACCAGGTTCGAAACAAATTGGGCGTGCGCCAGCGGCTGATTGGCCCCGCCCATGACGCCGAATCCGATGTGCGCGTCTCCCTGTTCCATGAATGCGGGGATAATGGTGTGAAAGGGCCGCTTCCGCGGTGCGAGCGCATTGGGATGGCTGGGATCGAGCACGAACAATGCGCCGCGATCCTGCAATACAAATCCCCTGCCCTTGACCGCGACGCCGGAACCAAAAGCATCGTAATTACTCTGGATGAGCGAGGCGATGTTGCCGTCCTTATCGACCGCAGCCAGGTACGTTGTGTCGCTGCGGGCAGGAGAGCCACTGGCCGGAGTGCAGTTGGCTTTCTTCGGATCGATCAGGCGGGCGCGCTGTTGCGCATAGTCATCTGCCAGTAAGCCCTCGACCGGAACTTTTGCGAAGCGCGGATCGGCGTTGTAACGATAGAGATCGCTGTACGCCAGCTTCATGGCCTCGATGCGGTTATGCAGCTCCATGGTTGCCAGCGGGCCGGACTTGTCCGGTTGCAGTGTGCTCATGATCTTCAGCATCTCGAGCGCGGCCATTCCTTGCCCGTTGGGCGGCAGCTCATACACCTTCCAGCCGCGGTATGTGATCGAGATCGGCTCCACCCACTCGGCTGAAAAATCAGAAAGATCATCCGCCTGCATGGTTCCGCCCAGCGCGGCGGACGTGCCCACGATCGACTGCGCGATCTCGCCGCGGTAAAAGACGTCGCGTCCACCGTCAGCGATCAGACGCAAGGTCTTGCCCAGGTCCGGATTCGAAAACATCTCGCCAATCTCTGGAACTTTTCCGCCGGGAAGAAAAAGCCGCTCCGCTTCAGGCGTCTGTTTTAATGTCTGCGCATCGTCCTCCCAGTAGCCGTGAATAATCTCGGGCACGGGATAGCCGTGCTCGGCGTAATAGATCGCTGCGGTGAAGAGATCTTTCCAGGGCAACCGTCCGAAACGCTCGTGGGCTTTAGCCCAGCCATCCACCGCGCCCGGCACCGTAACGGTGTCGATGCCTGCCTGCGGCATCTGCAGAGTGCCTTTCTGTTTCAGATAATCAATTGACAGCCCGCGCGGCGCCCAGCCACTCGCATTCAAGCCGTACAGCTTGCCGGTTTTGGCCTCCCAGTAGAGCAGAAAAAGATCGCCGCCAATACCATTCATCATCGGCTCGGTGACTCCGAGAGCTGCGTTGGCCGCAATCGCCGCGTCCATCGCAGAACCGCCCCGCGCCAGGATTTGCGCACCCGCCTGAGAAGCCAGGGTGTGGGTGGTGGCCACGATACCGCCGTCGCTGATCACCATGGAACGGCCGTAGGAACGGTCCTGGGCGAAAGCCGGGGCGAGGCAAAGGTGCAACAGAATCAGGGAGAAGAAAATTCGCAGTCTCATGGCCGGGGAATTATAGACGACGAACTCAAAAATACTCGGGGTCGCGTCTGTATGTCGCTCTAAACAATGATTTAAGGTTGGCTTAAGAAAACAACTTTTCCGGCTCCCGGGGTTTAATCCATATGAGGAATGGAGGGTGCACAAAATGCTAAAAAAGACCGCACTTTCACTGTTTGGACTGGCTGTGATGTTGCTTTGCTTCAATCCGCCACAGGCTCACGCCGGTGTCGTGGTTTCATTCGGAACGGGTTACGCGCGTCCGGTTTACGTTCGTCCTTACCGGTACGTTGCGCCTGTGCCGTACGTGGCCTACCAGCCGGATCCTTACTTCTACGGTCCGAGCTTTTATGGTTCGAGCTACTACGGTCCGACGTATGTTCGCCCCGGCTGGGCTTATCGCCCGGGCTTCTACGGGAACCAGCACTTCGCGCCCCGATTCGAGCATCGCGAGTTTGTCGGACGCCGTCCGTGGCGGCGGTAGGAGTTCAATGCATCGCCGCGGCGCCAGCCGCGCTGTCCCACCCTCCGCCTCCACGGCGGAGGGTGGGCGGCGGAAATCGGTGAAATTCCCGTGTCATCCTGAGCGAAGGTGACCGGTTCGGAACGAATCGGCCACTGCAGTCGAAGGACCCCCTAGCGCTCCCCGAACGCTTCAACCTTCGTGTATTTCAGAGCGTACGTAATAACTAACCGTCGGCGGCGATCAGCCCATAGGGGTCCTTCGAATCCGCACACAATTCGCCTTGCGAAGTGTGTGTTGCGCTCTGGATGACAGTTGTTGATTTGGCAACCACCAGCGTCGAGATTCCTCCGGATCGACAGAACCACAAAGACCGGAACAGAAAATCCTCGCCCGTGCATTTTCCCGAACCTTGTAATCTAGTTGGCAGCCCGGTCGTCTATAGCTAGTGATGACCCCGACGATCCCGACCGAACTCATCTCACTCTCGGGAGAGAGACATATCTCGGAGCTGGAAGATATCGACGCCCTGGTCCGGGCCTACAAAGCAAAAGTATTTCGCTTTGTCGCGTTCTCTCTCTCTGATCGTGACGCGGCAGAGACGATCACGCAGGATTGCTTTTTCAAGGCTCATCGAAATCGAAGCCAGTTTCGCGGCGATTGCTGCGTCGGCACATGGCTGATGCGGATTGCATTCAATCTGGTACGCGACCACACCAAGAGCCAGAAATTCCGCTTCTGGAAAACCGCGGCCGCCAGCGCGATCGACGCCGGCGAGGTGAGCCAATACCTGCCCAACGGCGCCAGCTCCGCCGAAGCGCACCTGATCGCGCGAGAGAGTGTGAATACGGTTTATACCGTGCTGCGGGAGCTCTCCGGCAAGCAGCGCAGTGTTTTCCTGATGCGCTTTGTCGAAGAGATGGAGCTCTCCGATATCGCGGAGGCCACCGGCATGGCCATCCCCACGGTGAAGACCCATCTATACCGGGCTGTAGGCGCAGTACGCGCCAGACTTGGAGCCGCGCGATGAGCACCGATCTGACCTCACATCTCACCCAGGAGGAGTTGACCGACAACTTGATGGGAGTTTCGTCGCTCACCGTGAATGCTCATCTTCTGTCTTGCCCGGCGTGTGCGGATGAACTCGACCGGATGAAGAGCTCTATCACGGGTTTTCGCGGGGCGGCTCACGCCTGGGGCGAAAACGCTCTGATAGCGGCAGAGAACAGAACATCGCGAGCACGAGTCGCTGAAAATCGGCCACGGCGGGCACGGTGGATGGTCGCGATGGCGGCCATGATTCTGTTTCTAGCTGGGTCGGCGGCCTATCTGCGTCACCAGCCGGCTGTCAGCCAGAAGCCTGCCACCGTGGTCGCGACGTCGGCAGATGAAAGCAGATTGTCACAGGCGCAGCTTGATCAGGATAACCAATTGTTGTCTCAGGTGAACGGCGAGCTTTCTGAGGCGGTTCCGGCGCCCATGCAGCCTTTGGTCGTTTCTGAATCAGGCCAGTCGAACTCAAGTTTAAACAAGTAGATGATGAAAATTCAGAGGAGAAAGTAACCATGTTTTCGTCCCATAGCTGGAAACAAAGATTCTTGCACGTAGCTGGGTGTGCGTTTTTATCCCTCTTGCTCGGAGTGCTGTGTTTCGGACAGCCGCCATCCCCGGGGGGTCCAGGCCGTCACGGCATGGGCGGGCCAGGAGGACCGGGAGGTCCCGGAGGAGCCTTGCGCCTGGGTCCTCCGGGACGCTGGTGGGACGATCCCGAGTTCGTCAAGAAATTGGGCTTGTCTGACGACCAGCAAAAGAAAATGGACGACATTTTTAACAGCTCGAGGCTCAAACTGATCGACCTGTTTGCCTCGGTTCAAAAGGAAGAGGCGATTATGGAACCCCTGGTGGCCGCCGATCCGCCTGATGAAAACAAGCTTCTGGCGCAAATCGATCGCGTGGCCCAGGCTCGCGCTGAACTGGAGAAGGGGAACGCGCGCATGCTGCTGGGCCTTCGCAGTCAATTGACTCATGAACAGTGGCTGAAATTAAGAGCGGAGCGCCCGCCCATGCACGGTCCGATGCACGGCATGGAGCATTTTGAAGACGAACGAGGAGGTCCCGGCCCCCCACACGACGGTCCGCCGCCGGACAAGCCTCAGGATTAATAATGTGGGCGCGGCCGCCCCGGCCGTGCGTCGGTTGGCAAGAACCAGGCGGGACAGATGCACAGGGTTTGCGGACGGATGAACTGCCGGGCAACTTCAAAGGCGGCGGACGAGAGCGTCACGAGGACCGGAAGACCGTGACGCTCGCATAACTGGTTCGACTCCACCAATCGAAACAGCAAAAAGACTGGCTTCCACGTTTGACAGCCGCTGCAAGCGTCCCTGACGCTGTTCATCTTCGGTCGGTCTTCGTTCTGTAGGACCGGGTTCTATAGAACCAGGTTCTATAGCACCAGGGTCTATAGCACAAGGATCTACAGCACGAGGTTCGTCTCCTAGATGCGTGTACGCTAATTCGGGTGGCCTGTTCGGGGATTAGGCAGCAGGCATCTCAGGCGTCTTGACGTGTTCGGGGCGAAATCCCATTCCGACTGCTCGCGCCGGAATTCGCTGCAGGAATTTCCAGCGCCCCATGAGCTTGACCGGCCAGGGAACAGTCATCGGCCCGGTGCTGCCGAGCACTTTCTGGATCACATTATTCTGCACGATGAGTTGCATCCGCTGGGTAGCGCGAGTGGGAAAAATTCGCCGTCGCTGCACCGCCTCAAGGTCGCTCAGGTTCACGGTTCCCTGCCGTAGTCTTTCGCCCAGAATGTTTGCAGTCGCGACCGCGTCCTGAATGGCGAGATTGATTCCGACGCCTCCGATGGGAGACATGGCATGCGCCGCATCTCCAATGCACAATAGTCCGGGACGAAACCAACGGCTCAGGCGATCGACCGCGACCGTGAGTAGCTTGATGTCATCCCATTCGCGCAGTTCGTCGACCCGGTCTTGCAGAAACGGAGCCAGGCGGACAAGCTCCTGGCGAAATGCGGCAAGCCCCTGCTGCCGAAGTTCGTCGGCTTTCCCTTTCGGTATTACATACGCGGTTTGCCAGTAGTCTTCCCGGTCGAGGAAAACCAGGATCCTTCCGCTGTCGACTCGGCCGAACGTTTGTCCCGGGTCCGAAGGGTGGCGGCTCATTCGCATCCACAGAACGTCCATGGGAGCGCCCAAGGCGAGCACCGGGAAGCCGGCGCGTTCGCGAACCACCGAGTGGCGCCCGTCAGCCCCAACCGTAAGATCCGCTCGGACTTCCAACGGTCCCGTCGGAGTTTGTGCCTTGACGCCCACAACTTTGCCGTCTTCCTCGATGATGCCGGTGACTTCGGCCTCCATCCTCAAATGAAAAGACGGATACTGCCGGGCGTGCTCGACAATGAAATTCAGAAAGTCCCACTGCGGCATGAGCCCAAGGAATTTGCAGTGCGTCGGAAGATGGGTGAAATCCGCGACGGACACGGTTTCAGTGCCGATTTGCCCCGCCAACTGGCGCACCTCCTGATGCGGGCGACTGAGGAAGTCGTTCAGCAGGCCCAATTCGTAAACGATTTCAAGCGTGGAGGGATGGATGGTATCGCCGCGGAAATCGCGTAAAAAGTCAGCGTGCTTTTCCAGCACCACGACATCCACGCCCATGCGGGCCAGAAGAAAGCCCAACATCATGCCGGCCGGACCGCCTCCGACGATACAACAGCGCGTACGCAGTATTTCGCCCATCGAGAGCAATAGTAAAGCTATCCGGGAACCGGAAACTAGAAACTAATTACGGCTTACGATTTTTAAGAAGGTTGAGTTTGCACGACGACTACCAGGAGGGACTTTGCAGAACAAAATGGAAAAGGCCGTGACATTGGTTATGCTCTAGCCGCCAGCTCCTGCGAGGAAGCATAACAGCGTGGACGCATGCACCATCACGGCCCTTGATGTGATCGCTGCTTTCGCAGTTCCAAACCCCAACTGCCCCTCGCAGGGCCGTCGGTTTTTTCGGGTTCGGTCGCCTTCCGAGTCGCCCCTTCCGGCGGATCACCCGGCCTACTTCAGACTGGCTAAGTTTTAATTTGAGCCAACCTTTTCGGCCGTCGACGTGGGCGAAGTTAATTGCTTGAGCTGCACATGTCAACGCCGTTTTTCGGTGCAAACAACATTCAACCACCTGTGCAAATTGGAAATCCCAGCTGCTTGAATCGGCACTGGTTATTTGTTTCAGGCGGAGCCCCGGTTACATTTTCCACAGAGTGTTCCACATACCGCCAACAAAGAACTTGACGCAACTCCGGTTCTGAAGCATGTTGATAGAAAGGAACGCCGAATGTCAGAACTCACAGCTTATGTGGATGGCGGATCACTGGGAAACCCCGGGCCGTCCGGCATTGGCGTAGTGATCGAGGGACACAACGGTGGCACCATTCGCATAGCCCGCTGGATCGGCCGGCAGGACAACAATGTGGCCGAATACGTTGCGCTGCTCGAGGCCCTGCAATGCGCTCAGACTTTAAAGGCCAGAGCGCTGCACGTTTATTCCGACTCCCAGGTGGTGGTGCGCCAGATGCAAGGCAAGTACTCGTGCCGCAGTCCGCGGCTTTATTCGCTTCACTGGATTTGCCGCAAACTGGCTCGTTCTCTCAAATTCTCGATCACTCACGTGCCTCGCGAGCGCAATACGGAAGCTAATGGCCTCGCCAACTCCGCCGTCCGTCAAAAAATCGCTGCCCCCACCACAAACCACTTAGGGGCGGGTGCCCTCACCCGCCCGGCCGGGCAACGCCCGGCTGTTTAGCCGTACACCGCCCGATGAAAACAATCCAGAGAAACAAACGAACCCGGGGCGAGCTTCGCCCGCCGGACGAGGCGTCCGGGCCTACGTGGCTTGCGCCTTCAGCACTGGCTCTGCTAGCTTTTCGAAATGCATTTTGCATGTCGCGTCCAGATTTTTTATCTGTTGTTTGCGACGCTGGTCATCTCCGGCAGTTCCGCTGCCGTGGACAACGCGTCCACCCGGGCTCTGCACCGGTTGTTCGATCAGGACTGGGAGTACCAGATGGCGCACGATCCCGTGCGAGCCTCCGAACTGGGCGACCGGCGCTGGAACGATCAGTGGCAAAATCTCAGTCCCGAATCGATAAGCCAGCACTTCCAGCACGCCCGCGATGTGCTGGCGCGACTGCACGCCATCGGCCGGGCACAACTCTCCGCCGCAGACCTGTTGAGCTACGAGGTTCTCGAATACAACACCAGCGATTATCTGGAAGGCGAGCAATACAAGTGGTACCTGGTGCGCACCAACACCTTTGAAGGAATTCAGACGGTCGAGAGCACGGTCGATTCCCTGCGTTTTGAGACGGTCAAAGACTACGACGACTGGCTGGGTCGGATGCGCAATTTTCCCGCTTACATGGACCAGAACATCGCACTGATGCGTCAGGGCATCGGTGAGCACATCCTGCTGCCCAAAGTGATTGGCGAAAAAGTTCTCACCCAGCTCAATGGCATGGACTGGAACGATCCCACTCACCACGGTTTTTATAAGCCTTTTCTGAAACTTCCACCGTCATTTCCGGCGGCGGAGAAGCAGCGGCTTGCGGCGGCCGCTCAGCAGGAGATCAAAAGCGAGGTCCTGCCGGCGTTCCAGCGCTTTCGCGAATTCATGCAGAAGGAATACCTGCCCGCGTCCTACGAACAGGTTGGGGCCTGGCAAGTCCCCAACGGAGACGCCACGTACGCCTACCTCGCGCGCTCCCGCACCACGACAAACCTTACTCCCGCGCAGATCCACGAGATCGGATCGCAGGAAGTGAAGCGCATTGGCGATGAGATGGAAAAAGTCCGGGTGCAGGCCGGATTCACCGGGACCACGCAGGAGTTCTTTCAATTTCTGCGCAGCGATCCGCGCTTCTACTCCAAGGACGCAGCCGAGCTGTTGCAATATACGCGCGCGCGGGCCAAGGAAATCGATCCTTTGCTGGTAAAGCTTTTCCGCACCTTTCCGCGCTTGCCCTACGGCGTGGAACCCGTGCCGCCGGAGATTGCGCCCGGAATGCCGGCAGCCTACGCCGATGGGGCTGCGCCTGATGGGTCTCGTCCGGGATTTTTCTACATCAACACTTACAAGCCTGAAAGCCGGCCAAAATACGAGATCACTTCCCTGATTCTGCACGAAGCCATACCGGGCCACACGTTTCAGGGAGGCATTGCGATCGAACTCACGGGGCTTCCAAAATTCCGCCGCTATGGCGATTACAGCGCGTATGCGGAGGGCTGGGCACTTTATTGCGAATCGCTGGGCGGCGAACTCGGTCTCTATGGCGATCCGTATGTGCTTTATGGGCGCCTCAGCAACGAGATGTGGCGCGCCGTGCGGCTGGTGGTCGATACCGGAATGCACTACAAGCACTGGACTCGTCAACAGGCGATCGATTACTTCCTGGCCCACGTTGCCACCACGGAATACAACGCCACCAGCGAGGTTGACCGGTACATTTCGTGGCCCGGCCAGGCGCTCGCGTACAAGCTCGGAGAGCTCAAGATCAAGGAATTGCGGCAGCGCGCGGAAAAGCAACTGGGCGCCGCATTTGATATACGGGCCTTTCATGATGCCGTGCTGCTCGGCGGTCCGTTACCACTGACCGTTCTGGAGAAGCAGGTGGATTCCTGGATTGCCTCGCAGGCGCCGGCATCAAAAAAACCCTCCACTTCAAAAAGAAGCGGTCATGCAGGAGGCAGGCCTGTCGTCAGCCAGCCGGTCAATGCTTCGGCTTCGAGCGGTCAAAGCCTTGCCGGCCTGGCGCAAGCTCTGAACTAGCCTCCTATGCCTGAAACCGCAACATTGCTGGTTACGTGTCCCGACCAGAAAGGCCTGGTCTCGGGAATCTCGGACTTTATCTTCCGCAACGGCGGCAACATTCTGCAGTCGGATCAATACACTGATCTCGAGGCCGGAGTCTTCCTCGCCCGCTTCGAATTTCATCTGGCCGGATTTCAGATTTCCACCGATAAACTCGCGGACCACTTCCGCCCGCTGGCGCAGGGCTACGGAATGGAATTTGCGTTTCATTTCAGCGACCATATTCCCCGCATCGCCCTCTTCGCCTCGCGCCTGCCGCACTGTCTTGAGGATCTATTGCAACGCCAGCAGGCGGGCGAATTCAAAGCAGAAATTGCCGTGGTGGTCAGCAATCATCCCGAGGCCGGCGAGATCGCCGCCCGCTACCGCATCCCTTTTTTGCACTTCCCCATCACCGTGGAAAACAAGAAGCAACAGGAGGCAGAGGAGCTTCGCGAGCTGCGCTCACGCGGCGTCGAGTTGATCGTGCTCGCCCGTTACATGCAGGTGTTGAGCGAGGACTTCATCTCCAACTATTCTCATCGCATCATCAATATTCATCATTCGTTCCTACCCGCCTTCGTGGGCGCCAAACCCTACCACCAGGCTCGGCTGCGCGGCGTGAAGCTGATTGGAGCCACCGGCCACTACGTCACCATGAATCTCGATGAAGGACCCATCATCGAGCAGGAAGCCACCCGAGTCTCGCACCGCGATTCCGTCGAAGACCTGATCCGCAAGGGGCGCGACCTGGAGCGAACCGTCCTGGGACGCGCCGTCCGCCTGCACCTCTGCCACCGCGTCCTGACCTATGGAAACAAGACTGTCGTGTTCGACTAAAGGCAGGTGTTGGAAATGTTTTCTACACCGAGATTATCGCGGGCATTGTCACCCTGAGCCGAGCTGAGCGATTCGGAACGACTGTCGAAGCACCCCTATGCTTTCACAGACGTTTCGAGCCCCGTTGCATTTTCACCGCGTGATGAAAATTTCAGCATCCGGCAACGATCAGCCTATAGGGGCCTTCGACTCCGCCCACACTTCGCTTCGCGAAGTGCGTGGTGCGCTCAGGATGACAATCATGTCACGGTTTTGTCGCGGGGCGTGGGAGTTTGGTTGCCCCCCAGGGATTCGAACCCCGATAAGCAGATCCAGAATCTGCTGTCCTACCGTTGAACGAGGGGGCAACTGGCGACAAGAATGCGGCAGGTCCGCTGCTTGATTCTATGGGGGCGAGCCGCTGCGGTCAATATCGGCGGCCGGTCTGCAATGTTTACCTTTTTGCGCGGAACGTTAGTCTTTATTCTTTATTCTTTCCGCTTCACTCTGACCATCGTGATCTTGGAAAATCCTTCTTCAAAGGTTGGCGGCTTCAGCTTTGCGCTCATACGCCGCATGACGTCGTCGGCCACCACGCGCTCGCGCTTGTGATTGCGTTCCAGGCAAACCTCCAGCGGGACATCGAAGAAGACGGCTTGCACTTCGTAGCCATAATCCTTGCCCAGCTTGATCCAGCTTTGGCGTTCGTGCGGGGTCAGGTTGGTGGCATCTACATAATTCAGGGGGCGACGCGCAATCAGGCGGGCTTTCAGCATCGACCGCAGGTTGGAGAAAATCAGATCCTGGAAACGTTGTTCCGTGGGATCGTCAAACAAGAGCGCCCGCAACATGTCACTCGATAGAGGAGTGATGTTATGGCGTTTGAACCAGGAGCTCTTGCCCGATCCCGGCAAGCCAATGGCGAGAACAACCGTGCCCTTCGAAGGCTGCGGCACCGCGGGCGTTGATAGGTTTGCTGACCCGGTAAGCTCGGCGCCACCCGACGGCTGAACATTCTCGGCTGAGCCTGCGTCGGGAGTGTTTGCCGGCGCGAGCTTTTCGGTTCGCGCCCCGCCGCGGCCCCGCCCACCTCGACCTCGCCGCCGCCTCCGGCGTGGATCGCTGCCCCCGTCAGGCCGTTGCGGCCGGGGAGCGCGCGCTTCGACGGCGCCGTCGTTGCTCGCTCCAGGTTCTGGCGACGGCTGCGTGTCAACCTCACGTTCGTCAGCTTCGGGAGCGGCGGTAGGCGTATCGGCAAATGCCGGTGCGGATGATTTCGTAGCAGCCGCTGCCGCGGAAGTATCAGGGACGTCGTAATAGGCGGGCTGAAGAGGCGCCTGTGCAGGCTCGCTCTTACCGGCATCAGCGTTCTTTTTTGGGCGCTTAAGGCGATCGCGCATCCACTTGCGCATCTCTGGTTTGTAACACAGCTACATTTCTCAGGCAATCTGCGGGCGAGGGGAACGTACCAAGGCTGCCAGCCTGTCGCCGGTGTGTGTGGGGCGGACACTCTTGTCCGCCGCCGGCAAAATCAAAACAAAATCAACTTCAAAAGCGGCGGACAGGAGTGTCCGCCCCACAGTGGCAGCTACGCCGCCTGCAAAACTCGCACTCCGTACCCAGCTATCTCGATTTTGCCCGTGTGCGATTCTCCAGTCAGGACGTCAGTGAACACTCCAGGCACGCTCAGGCTCTGCACCTCGGAGGTTTGATTGAGAACGAACATCCACTGCTTGTTTCCCGACTTCCTCACCGTCACTTCTACGCCCGCGGTGGCTTCGAGCGGTGGCTTCACGCCAGCCATGCCGGAAAGAGTTCGCAGCACTCTTGCGAGGCTCGCTCCATCCAGATCTGGGCCGATGTACACTGCCTTGCCTTTACCGAAGTCGTTCACTGTGATGGCCGCTTCTCCGGAGTGCGATCCAGCCGTGTAGGACGCGAGCACTTCTGCTCCGGACGGTTGAAGGACGTCCATCCACAGGCCGCACTCTCCGTCCGCTCCTGCCAGAGCGGACGCAAATTTCACTCCGTTCTTTGCCGAGTAAATCGGAACGTAGTCCGCGACAGTCACACCCATTACATCGCGCAACAGTCCAGGGAGCGGCGTGCGGACTATCTGGCTGCTGTCGGTCTTCGCGCCCAGGCGGAAATTCGTGACAAACATTCCGCCGCCTTGCACATAACTTCTGATCCGGGCCGCCTGCTTTTCTGACATCACATATGCAACTGGCGCGAACACGATCTTGTATGCAGAAAGATCGACTTCGGGCCCGATCACATCGATTCCGGAGTGACTGCCCGAGATGCAGCCATACCAGGCCGTGACCTGATCCAGGTATGCCAGCCGGAAGTGGCCGGGTTGGATCTTTAGCGCCCAGCTGCAATCGTAGTCAAACACCAACGCCGAGTCCGCGACGTAGCTGGAATGCAAAACGTCCGGGCCCAGTGCCTTGAGCTCTTTCACCGTCTGCCTGATCTCGTCATAGCCCGGACTCTTCGAGCGATCGTGGTTCAGAAGGCCATGCCAATATTCTTCTGCGCCGAAAGTTGCAGTGTCCCAACGGAAGTAGTTGACGCCCATGGCGCCGTGCGCGACGGCCTGATATGTCCAGAGCCGCACTTGTCCTTTCTCGGGCTGCGGCGAAAAACTACTCTGCCCGGCCTTCCCCGATTGTTCTTCCATGATCATGAATGGCTTGCCACCCTTCAGGCTGCGCGCCAGGTCATGTCCGAGGGCGATGCCAGTCGAGACGAAGGCGGACGGTCCCGCCCTGCCTTGCTGCGCCATCAGCATGTCGAAGAAGCCGGGATAGTTATCGAAGGCGACGAAATCCAGATTCGCGTAGAGGTCGCGCATGTTGATCGTGTCCACCAGCCCGACGTTGTTCGTCGTGATGAAATGCCGCGGGCAAGTCTTGCGCAGCATATCTAACTGTTCCTGCTGGAAAGAAACGTTGGCGTAGGACTGGTAGCGATCGTAATCCAGCGCCAGCCCGGGATTTGGTTCGCCACCCGACGGCAGCGGCACCGGAATCTGGTTGAAATCTGTATAAGTCTGGCTCCAGAAAACCGTTCCCCAGGTCTGATTGAGCTTGTTCAGCGAACCGTATTTCAAGCGGACCCAGTTCTGAAATCCGGCCTGGCAGTAGTTGCAATAACAACGTTGCGATGAACCCAGGGTGAACTCGTTGTCGATCTGCCATCCGATCACGCCAGGTGTTTCGGCGAAGGTCCGCGCCATCTGGCTCGCAATCGTCAATGACAGCCGGCGGTAAACCTGGTTCGTGGGACAGGTAAACCGCCGTCCACCGGGATGCAGGCGTTCGCCCTTCTCGTTGACTTCGACGATGTCGGGGTACCTGTCGCTCAACCACGGCGGAGGAGCCGCCGAAGGAGTACCCAGAATGACGGCGATGCTGTGCTTGTGCAGCGTGGTGACGGCGCGCTGCAGCCAGGCGAAATCGAATTTGCCCTCCGCGGGTTCCATCAGGCCCCAGGCAAATTCCGCGATGCGCACGTTGGTGAAGCCTGCGTCCGCCATCATCCGCGAATCTTCTTCCCAAAGCGCTTCAGGCGTCTGATCGGGATAGTAGTCAACGCCCAGCAGCAGCGGCCCCGCGTTGCTGGTTGAGACATTTGCCGCAGTCTGTGCCCAGACAGGAAGCCGAATTCCTGCCGCACTGACCATTCCCAACGCAACAGCACCACCAAGAAACTCTCGCCGGTTCGGAGATTTCATAGGCCTGCCTCAATTGAATATTTGGATTGCCTGCTGCTCGCCGGGCACATTCTCGGCTGAACCCGGTAGGGTGTCAAGAAACCGCGACGCGGCTCTCTCGGCGTCATTCTGTGCTTTGGCCGGGTGATGGATTATGGAGGACGGGCGGGGACGCTCGGCCTCCACCAGCGAAGGTGGCGTGAAAGCGGACATGCAGTCAGCTTGCGCCGTACAATCATTCCATGCCAGTTCCGTCTGCAATTAAAGGTCAGAAATACATAGCCCTGGCAACTCTGCGTAAAAGTGGGGCACTGGTTTACACCCCAGTCTGGTTCGGCGAGAAAGACGAAAAACTTTACGTGATGACGCGCAGCGACTCCGGGAAATACAAGCGAATCAGAAACAACCCTCAAGTTCGCATTGCGCCCTGTACCATTCGCGGAAAGATCACCGGCCCCGAGTTCGCGGCGGCCGCGCGCGTTCTTCCGCCAGAGGATTGGGCCTGGGCCCGTAAGACCATTGCGCGCAAGTACTGGCTGGCGCGCATTCCATTTTTCTGGAGTAAAAAGAATGTCTTTCTCGAAATGGAGCCTGCTGCCTAGTTGTCGAGTTGCCGCATTCTTCACTTCCCTGTTAACATTTTCTTTCCACGAACCGGTCTGAAAACTTTCCACTGCACTTCAAGTCAACTCCCGGAGGAGAAATGGCAATTAAGGTAGGCATCAACGGATTCGGACGCATCGGGCGGAACGTGCTCCGAGCTTCGCTCAATGACAGCAACATCGAATTCGTGGCGGTCAACGATCTCACCGAACCCAAAACACTGGCGCACCTGCTGAAATACGATTCGATCCTGGGCAACCTGCCGCACAAGATCACCGCCGGGCCGGACAGCATCAGCATCGATAACAAGACGATCAAAGTGTTCAAGGAAAGAGATCCGGGAAAGTTGCCCTGGGAGTCGGTCGGCGCTCAGGTAGTGCTGGAATCCACCGGGCATTTCACCGACGCTAACGACGCTAAGAAGCACATGCGCGGTCCGGTGAAAAAAGTGATCATCTCAGCGCCCGCGAAGAACGAGGACGTCACGCTTGTCCTGGGCGTGAATGAAGGAGTTTACGATGCTGCCAAGCATCACATTATTTCGAATGCGTCGTGCACGACGAATTGCCTGGCGCCGATCGCCAAGGTGGTGAACGACACTTTCAAGATCGTCAGCGGGACCATGACTACGATTCACTCCTACACCAACGATCAGGTGATTCTGGATTTCCCGCACAAAGACTTGCGCCGGGCCCGCGCCGCGGCGATCAACATGATTCCCACGTCGACCGGGGCGGCGAAGGCCCTGAAGCTGGTGATTCCAGACCTGGCCGGCAAACTCGACGGATTTGCAATGCGCGTCCCCACGCCGAATGTTTCGGTGGTGGATCTGGTGGTTTTTGTCGAGAAGAAGACTACGAAAGAAGAAGTGAACGCAGCCCTTAAAAAGGCTTCGGAGAGCGGCCCGCTAAAGGGGTATCTGGGATACGAAGAAGAGGAATTGGTCTCGGCCGACTTCAAGGGTGATGGACGTTCTTCCATCGTCGATGCGCCCATGACGCTGGTCGTGGCCGGCAATTGCGTAAAAGTGATTTCGTGGTACGACAACGAATGGGGCTATTCGTCTCGCGTCCGCGACTTGATCAATTACCTGGGAAGCAAGGGCCTGTAATCTCCCGGCGCGGGCGGGTCGCCTGCGACCACACAAGCCTGAGGGGCGGCGAAGCGTCGCCCCAGAGGAAGTTATGTCAAAGCTTTCCATCCGCGATCTTTCCCTCAACAACCACCGAGTCCTCATGCGAGTTGATTTCAACGTGCCGCTTGAGGATGGCCGGGTCATCGACGACACGCGCATCCGCGAGACCCTGCCCACGATTGAGTACGCGTTGCGTCACGGTGCCCGTCTGGTCCTGGTCTCCCATCTGGGGCGGCCCAAGGGAAAACGTAACCCCGCGATGAGTCTAAAGCCGGTCGCCGAACGCCTGCGCATGCTGCTCGACAAGGAACTGGCTCGGGGAGAAAACGTGGGGTTCTGCCCCGACTGCGTCGGCCCGGAGGCTGAGGAGATGGCCGGAAGACTGGAACAGGGCCAGAGTCTTCTGCTGGAGAACCTCCGCTTTCATCCCGAAGAAGAAGCCGACGACCCAAAGTTCGCCAAGCAACTCGCCGGACTGGCCGACTACTACGTGAATGATGCATTCGGAACGGCGCATCGCGCACACGCGTCCACGGTGGGCGTGACCCGCTTCGTGCAGAAGGCTGCCGCGGGCCTGCTGATGGAGAAAGAACTGCAATATCTGGGAAAAGTTCTGCGCGAACCGGAGCGGCCGTTTATCGCGATTCTCGGCGGCGCCAAGGTCAGCGACAAGATCGACGTCATTCGAAATCTTTTGAACAAGGTTGACTCCATCATTGTGGGCGGGGGCATGGCCTATACCTTCCTCAAGGCCCAGGGAGAGCAGATTGGCAAGTCTCTGGTCGAGGAAGATAAGATCGATCTGG
Source organism: Terriglobia bacterium (assembly GCA_963814725.1). Taxonomy (GTDB): domain Bacteria; phylum Acidobacteriota; class Terriglobia; order Terriglobales; family Acidobacteriaceae; genus JAIQFF01. The sequence continues at coordinate 83,116 of CAWFDY010000003.1, read as the reverse complement.
CGCGCGATCTTCTGAAAGACGCAAAAAAACACAAAGTGAAATTTCTGCTGCCGGTCGATCACGTCGTGGCGGAGAAGATCGATCCCGGAGCGAAGGTGCAGATCGTTGCCGCCGGCCAGATTCCCGCCAACCTGATGGCCCTGGACATCGGGCCCAAATCGATCGAGGCCTTCAGCGAGGAGATCGCCCGGGCGCTCACGATTTTGTGGAACGGCCCCATGGGCGTCTTCGAAGTGGCGCCTTTTGCCAAGGGCACATTCAAAATTGCGCACGCGGTCGCGGAAAATGTCGGCGCCACTTCGATTGTGGGCGGCGGAGACTCGGTATCGGCGGTGAACGCCGCCGGCGTCGCTGACAAGATCACGCACATCTCCACCGGCGGAGGAGCCTCGTTGGAATTTCTGGAAGGGAAAAAGCTTCCCGGCGTAGAGGCCCTTACCGACAAGAAGTGAAGGCGCAGCCGCCCTCGTGATCGTCCACGTCCTTCACATCAATCTCTCGCACGTCGATCGTCTGGAAAGGATTCGATGGCTCGCAAAAAACTGATGGCCGCAAATTGGAAGATGTACAAAAATCCCGAGCAGACCCGGGCATTTTTTCATGACTTCCTTCCCCTGGTTGCGGGCCACACCCAGGATGAAATCGTCGTATGCCCGCCCTACATCGATATCTTCGTCGCGGTTGAAGACACCAAAAACACGAATGTCGCGGTCGGGGCACAAGACCTTTACTGGGAAAAAGAAGGCGCCTACACCGGCGAAATCTGTCCTGGGATGCTGCGCGATATCGGCTGCACCCACGTCATCATCGGGCACTCTGAACGGCGGCAGTATTTTGGAGAAACCGATGACATCGTGAACTTCAAGCTGAAGGCCGCGCTCGACGCCGACCTCATCCCGATCCTCTGCGTAGGGGAAGTTCTGGAAGAGCGCGAGGCCAACCTGACCGAAGACGTGCTGCGCCGCCAGTGCATGCGTGCGTTCCACGCGGTCTCGTCCAAAAAAGCGGCCAAGCTGGTGATCGCTTACGAGCCGGTGTGGGCCATCGGAACGGGCAAGACCGCGACTCCGCAACTTGCCTCCGCCGCTCATCTTCTGATTCGAGGCGAAGCGGCGAAAGCCTTCGGCGAGCATTTCGCGGCCGGCCTTCGTATTCTATACGGCGGTTCCGTGAAGCCAGAAAACGTCAAGAGTTTGATGGCGGAAGCCGAAATCGACGGAGCCCTGGTGGGCGGCGCCAGCCTGGATCCGAAATCGTTCGCGGCCATCGTCAAGTATTAGGTGTCGGCGTGAGGTATGCCGGCGGCCTGCTCAGAGTGTCGAGTAGACCAGCCTCACGAAGAAGTCGGGTGCAATGTTGCCCTGGCCCCATTTCGCATCCAGATCTGCTGTGGGCTTGGCCGCTATCGCTTCCTCCTCTGTTTTGCCCTGCTGCTTGAGCTTCGCCACTCGCGATTGCACATCTGCCATCATGTCCCGATATTCTTGCAAGCCCTGCCGGTCCGAAATCGAACCATGGCCGGGAATGATGATGGTCTTGGCGTCAACCAGAGAAAGCGTGCGCGCTGCAGCGGCGATCATTCCGCTGATCGATCCCCCGCTGGACCCATCGATCATCGGATACCGTCCGCTGAAGAACGTGTCCCCCGCATGAAACACGTTCGCGTGCTGAAAATGGATGAAGATGTCGGAGTCGGTATGGGCCGGCCGGTAGTGTTCCAGCGAGAGGCTCTCGCTGTTGAGATACAGGTTGCTGTGTTCGAGAAAAGTTTGCTGCGGCAAAGCCTGCGCCGGAGACGGATCAAAGTGAAGGTGGAAGGCGGCGATGTCCTGCGGAGTCGAAAGCCGAAGCCGGGTGTTTTCATGGGACAGGATGGTCGCACCCGCTTTATGCAGCCATTCGTTGCCGTCAGTGTGGTCGAAATGCCAATGGGTATTCACCAAGAGCTTGAGCGGTTCGCTACCGATGGACGCAAGTTCGCCGCGGAACTGCTTCTCTGAGGTTGCGAAGCCGGTATCCACCATAACTTTGCCGTCGGGGCCGTTCAGCAAAGCCACATTCCCGCCCGAGCCGGTGATTACATAGACGAGATCGCGCAACTTTTCGGTTTTCAGCACCGCAGTCGCGCCCGCAGCGCGCATCCGCGCAATCATGTCAGACGTGATCGTTGTCGCCTGCTTTTGCTGCTGCGGAGAGAACGCCTCCAGCCTGGCAGACCAGCCCGAGGCCAGTAGGGCCATCCCGCCTCCTAGGCCCGCCAAGCGGAGAAATTCACGACGGCTCGAACTTGCCGGTCGACGGCCTGGAACCGCTGGCGCGCTGGAGAAAAATCCTCTGCTCACTCCTGCCTCCTTGGACCAATCCAGATAAGTCACTGTAGAAATCGATGCTACCGCGAAAGCGATTCAAACAACCTGAAATCTGCGGACAAATTCTGGTCTGCAATTCCGGCCATCGGCCTGGGCCAGAAGCCATTTGTTATAATGACGGCTGATTTCGCGGAAGTGGTGGAACTGGCAGACACACCATCTTGAGGGGGTGGCGCCGAAAGGCGTGGGGGTTCAAATCCCCCCTTCCGCACCAGAACTTCAGTTCTGAAGTAAGGAGCCACTGTTTACGCGTCTAATAGGTGGCTGGCCAGTTGCAATTCTTCCAATCCAATAGTCTCCGGTTTGCCCGTCGTCCTGGCGCAACCGTGAGAGGCGCGCCTACCGGAAATTATCGACCAGCATGAGGACGCTGCCAGATTCGTCAGACTGCGGGTAAAGGATTGTGCGGCCATCGGGAGAAACTGAGATTCGGGTATTCACTGGACCCTGAATGGTCAGGATTTTTCTGATCTGGCCGCCCTCGAATTCGTAGAAGCAGATGTCACTGTGTCCCATTTTGTCGGGAGGTCTGAAGAAGTAAATCCCTTCCTTAGCCACAGTCCATCCGCCTTCGCTGTGCACAGAATCGAGAACTTTCGCTTCTTGATTTTCGTCCACCGAGGCTCTCCACACGCTCACGGTATCCGGCCACCCCTTCATGTAATAGAGAAATTTGCCGTCTGGGGACTCTTGCGGGATGTCGCCGGAATTCCGCGTGATCTGAACCGCCTCCCCACCGCTGGAAGGCATCTTCCAGATCTCCTCCCGGCCGCTGCGGGTAGAACTGAAGTAAATCCACTTTCCATCCTGCGACCAATTCGGCCACTTGTCCTCCGCCGGATCTGTCGTCATGCGCCGGGGAACACCGCCGTTCACATTGACGACATAGATGTCCTCTTTCATTCCTTTCTGTGCAACCGTAAGAGCGATGTTCTGGCTGTCCGGAGACCAACTCGGGCCATAGATTGCCGCCCCGCCGAACGAAGTTAACTGCCGGGTCTTGGATCCGTCGCTTTCGCAGATCCAGATTTCATCCGCTCCTGATCGTTCCGACATAAAGGCGATCCGCCGCCCGTCCGGCGAATAAGCTGGGTATTGTTCAATCTGTGTAGAGGAAATGAAACGGATGGGCTGGCTCGGTTCTTTGCCGGGACCTTTCAAGTCGACGCGCCAGATATTTAGATCGTACTGAGAGACTGAGAAGACCAGACGGTTTCCCAGCCGCGAAATCGTCGGCTCCCCGCCAACGCTACCCAGATTGAGCTTCCTGGGAACAGCGCCCTGGGATACCGCAGTCCGCCAGAGCCCATGGTTTGTTCCACTTCCGGAACTAAATACGAACTCACGGCCATCGGGCAACCAAGCCGCGCCGATGTTTGTCATAGCGGGCGATTCGATCTTTTCCTCCCTGCCCGCCGGCTTGTAGTCCGCTCCAAGATGCAACATCCACAGACTCAAATTGTAGAAGTCGGGTGAAACCCGCGAGAAGATCAAGGTCCGGCCGTCGGGAGAGACTGCCGGCGCCACATCGCCAGCTTCGCTACTTGGCGGGTCGGTCAACACGATCTGCTCTCCTGTTTCTGTCGAGAATAAATGCAAGGCCCAGACCCGCTCGCCGCTTTTCGGCATTGGACAGACAATCCACTTCGAATCCGGAGTCCAGGACAAGTACGGGCCGTAGAGCAAAGCCTGCTGCATGGATCCCTTGATCTCGGTGAGAATTCGCTCCGGTCCTCCTCGCTGGGGTACGATCACGATATCGGTCCGGTCGTGTGACAACTCCCGCAAGAAAGCGATGAAGCCTCCATCCGGCGACCAGGCAGGGCTGTAGTTCATGGCCGGATCGCTGGTCAAGCGGAAAGGCGGCTCCACCCCGATTTGTTTGACGTAGATATCGGACTTGTCCTGCTTTTCCCCATCCCAGGCAAACGCGACTTGCGTACCATCCGGCGACAGCGACGGCTCGCCCTCATCGCCTGCGTAACTGGTCAGGGGAACTGCCACCAACGGTGCCTCTGGCACTTCATTCTTTCGAACCAGCCACAGTCCAAGCGCTGCAATAATCAGTGCTGCAGCTACACTGAGGGCCCAGGCGAGGCGACGACGGGGCTTCGGCATGGAGATAGCAACGATTCCCAGCACTCCGGAATCGGACTCCGCTTTCAGTTCCTCCAGCGCGAGCTTGATGTCGTCCATGTGCTGGGAGCGCTGATTGACTTCTTTCCGTAGACAACGGGAGATCAGACGCTCCACTTCTTTGGGAAGGCCATCCACGAGTTGACTTGCCGGGCGCGGATTGTCTTTCAGAATGGCCGCCAGCGTCGAGGCTTTGGTGTCACCCTGGAACGCTTTTTCTCCCGTCACCATCTCGTACAAGACAGATCCGAAACTAAAGACGTCGGAACGGGCATCGACCTTCTTGCCCTCCGCCTGCTCGGGAGACATGTACGCGATGGTGCCGACGATCTTGCCTTCTTCTGTCGTGGGCCGCACGGTGCGCGTAGCGTCGTCCGAGCTAGCGGGAGCAGGTTCGGTGAGTTTCGCCAGGCCGAAGTCGAGAACTTTCACGAGCCCATCATCGTTCACCATGATGTTTCCGGGCTTGAGATCTCGATGGACGATGCCGGCGGCGTGTGCCCGAGCGAGCGCATCGGCAATCTGGACAGCGTACTTCAGAGCATCATTCAGCCGCATTCCATGCCGGGGAATCAGCCGGTCGAGCGCTTTACCGGAGACTAACTCCATCGAAATAAAGTCAACACCCTCGACCTGGCCGATGTCGTAAATGGTGATGATGTTGGGATGGTTCAGCGACGAAGCCGACTTCGCTTCCTGAACGAAGCGCTGCTTGCGTTCGGGGTCGGCGACTTTCTCTGCGAGCAGGACTTTGATGGCGACCTGACGACCGAGGCTGCTCTGGATGGCACGGTATACCTCACCCATCCCTCCAGCCCCTAAAGGCGACTGGATTTCGTAGGGCCCGAGTTTTGTACCAGCGATTAGGGCCATGCTGCGCGCAATTATAGCCTGCGCAGCCCGTACGATTCGGGGCGCATTGTTGGCAACCCGGAAGTAATCGGGCGAGCCACGACCGCGCGGGGTCCGAGATCAACTACGAAGATCGGGGAAACGGGCTACGCTCTCCATTCAAGGCATTCTCGAACCGCAGCCTTGACCGATGGGAGGGGGGATGCCAAACTATTGCTGGCGGGATTGAAGAGAAAAACACTTTAGCGGCTTTCTCTTCTGCAGCGCATTCGCCGTACAATAAAAGTGCAATAGAATCCGGATTGTAGGTATTTGGGCCTTCGGGCCAGATGTAAAGTCAGTAAGTTTCCTTGGTTTTGTTATCATCTGTCGCAGGGGTTTGTTGAGAACTGCATGATTATCCTGATTACCATCATTCACGTTATCGTCTGCTTTTTTCTGATCATCGTGGTGCTGCTGCAAAGCGGCAAGAGCGGAGACATTGCCGCCGCCTTCGGCGGCATGGGCAGCCAGACTGCCTTCGGTCCCCGGGGAGCTGCTACGGCGCTGTCCAAGGCAACCACCTGGTCAACCGTCATCTTCATGATCACCTCGATCACGCTCTCGGTGATGGCCTCGCGCGGAGGAAGTGGAACGAACTCCGTGCTGCAAGGGCTGACTCCGTCGCAGACCAAGACGCAACCGGCTACGCCTGCACCAGCGCCGGCACAGAAGTAGCCTTCGGGCTTTTTATCAGTCAATCGGTATAAGTCGATCGGAGATCACTCCATCGCACCGAGTTCTTCGACCGCAATTCTTCGACCCGCATGATTCACAACCAGCCATGATTCACGAAATCCTTCCCGTTGGGCCGCTGCGCTGCAATTGCTCTGTTCTCGGCGACGAGACGACTCGCGAAGCCATGGTGATCGACCCGGGCGACGATATTGACGATGTTCTGGCGCTCATCCAAAAGCACAATCTGACGGTAAAGCAGATTGTCGTTACTCACGCTCATATCGACCATGTGGGAGGAGCCATGAAGCTTCGAGCCGCCACCGGCGCTCCCATCCTGCTTAACCAGAACGACTACGCCCTGCTGAAAATGCTCGACGTGCAGGCGGCGTGGATCGGAGTAAAGGATCCCGGCACGGTGGAAATCGATCAAAACATCGGCCAGGGAGACACGGTGGGGACCGGCGCGCTGGCGGCCAATGTGATCCATACCCCCGGCCACACCGAGGGCAGCGTCTGCCTGTATTTTGCCGAAGAGAAAAAGCTGATCGCCGGAGACACGCTTTTTGCGGGAAGCATCGGCCGCACCGACCTTCCGGGCGGCTCGATGCAGAAGATCATCAGTTCTTTGCACGAGAAAGTGCTGAGCCTGCCGGACGACACTCTGGTCGTCCCCGGACATGGCCCCCTGACCACCATCGGAGAAGAACGCGAAAGCAATCCTTTTCTGGTAAAGAGTTAGTTTCCGGTGTCTTACTTATGTGGGCGCGAGCGCCCTCGCTCGTGCGAAACCGTCCGCGGCGCTGCCGCACGAGCGAGGACGCTCGCGCCCACACTAGCCTGCTAGGGCTTCGCCTCACTCTTGTTTTGGATGGAGAGCAGTTCCACCTCGAAGATCAAAGTCGAGTTCGGACCAATTTCCGGAGCGGGTGAGCGCTCGCCGTAAGCCATATCCGAGGGGACGAAGAGTTGCCACTTCGATCCCACGGGCATGAGTTGCAGGGCTTCGGTCCACCCCTTGATGACGCCACTTACCGGGAAGGTCGCCGGCTCGCCCCGCTTATAGGAGCTGTCGAACTCCGTTCCGTTAATGAGCGTGCCCCGGTAGTTGCAAACCACCGAATCGTTCGCCGTGGGCTTGGGTCCGGTACCTTGAGTCAGAACCTTGTATTGCAGGCCGCTCGGCAGGGCGACCACGCCGTCTTTACTTTTGTTCGCGGCCAAAAACGCTTCTCCTTCTTTCTTGCTTGCCGCCCCGGCTTGTTGCATCTCTTCCTCCTGTTTTTTGCGCATCTCGTTCTGAACCTCCGTGAGCACGGCCCGCGCCTGGTCTTCGGTGAGTGCGGTCTTTCCGCCAGCCAGCGCGTCTTTCAGGCCGCGCGACAGGATATTCGCGTCCACGGGAACGGCTTGTTTGTGCAGGCTCGTCCCCAGATTCATGCCGAGCGCGTAGCTGAATTTATCTTTTTGAGTTGCGAGCGCCAGTGGGGCGGGGCTTTTCGCCGCAGGCACTGCGCGATGGGGTTTGGCCGCGGAAGGGGTTTGGGTTTTTGCCGCCGGAGCCTGTTGACCCAAAGAACTCACAGAGCCAAGCAGAATCGTGCCAGCCGCCAGTATGGTTAGCCTTGAAGTGAAAATCTTGTGCATGGATCTATTGTCCCATTGGTCCAACAACTGGGCAAACGGTGGTGTGCAGAAGGACGTCGTGCCTAGCTTGCGAAGCATCCGCCGCAGAGCGCAGATGCAGTTCCCCCGGAATGGCGGCGGCAATCATTCGTGGTCGAAACAATTCAGCACCCGGCCTAGGCCTTCGCGAAAATCATCCGGCGGGGTAAGCAGGCTGAATACAAGATAGCCATCGCTGGGAAAATCGTAGAAGTGCCCCGGATGCACCAGCACCGAAGTCTCGCGGAGAAGATCTATTGCCAACTCTTCGTCGGATTGAGTGACGGGCACTCGCAACACTGCATACCAACCGCCTTCGACTTGCAGGCGCTGGCAGATCTTCTGCTTCGCCAGTAGAGAATCGAGCGCGACCAGGTTGCAGGTAACGCGCTCGAGAATGGACGGCTGGATCGTAGTCCGCTGGCCCAGCAACGTCTCCGCAGCCACCTGAACCGGGGCGCTGACCGACAGATAGGTGTCTGCAATCACTTCCAGGCGTTCCATGGCGGCAACAGCCATGTGCGCTGGACCAGAAGTGGCGAGCCACGCCAGTTTCATTTGCGGCAGGCCGCAGATTTTCGAGACGCCGCTGAGGGTAAAGGTCAGCACCTCCGGGTTGTTCACGAAGCTTGGCCGCGCGATGCCGTCGAGAGGATAGTCGAGAAACACTTCGTCCACAATGAGTGCCAGGCCATGCCGCCGGCAGAATGAGTTGAGCGTGGCGCCCTCATCCGCGCTGATGAACGATCCCGTGGGATTGTTGGGATGCACCACGACTACGGCACGAGTGCGCGGGGTTACCGCTTTCTCGAGCGACGGGAAATCAATCTGCCAGCCGTGATCGTATAGCAGCGGGTAGGGTGTAAGTGTCACATCCTGCAAATCGGCGAGAAACTCGAACAGCGGATAACTGGGCTTCGGGACGAGCACCTCGTCGTGAGGATTGCAAAGCAAGCGGAAAATGTAAGAGTAGCCTTCACTTGTACTGCTGGTCAGAACAAGCGAATCGATGTCGCACGCCAATCCTCCGGGCCGGCTGCGGTAGTAATCTGCCACCGCTTCGCGCGCGGCGGCCAGGCCTTTGGGCTGAGGATCGTATTCCATCGCTCGCGGATCGGCGAGGGCGTGCAGGAGGCGGTCAGCGTCGTAGAGCAGTCCACCTCTTGTTGGATTCGAAATCGTCAGGTCGAGCACTTCCCTGCCCGCGGCCTGCAGCTCGCGATGAACCTGTGTAAAGCGGTTGGGATTGAGCTTCCAGCCGGTGCGTTGGGAAAACATGCCGCGACCATGATACCCCGCTCCATGTGGGCGCGAGCGTCCTCGCTCGTGCTGGGCCTAACGATCCACATGGGGACAGCCGCCCTCGGCTGTCCGGCGGAGCGAAGCTCCGCTACGCTGTTCGGTGAGAATCAGGCCCGGGGCGACTGTCCTCACGCGGCTCGTGGTGGCTCTCCGCACGAGCAAGCACGCTCGCACCTGCATTTTGCCAGGAAGGTATAATGACTTGTTTTGTCCTATGCCCAGTGATGTGCAGCACAAGCTTCGACTGGCCGAGCGCATGTCGCGCCTTGGCACCGAGACCGCCTTTGAGGTTCTAAACAAAGCGCGCGCCCTGGAGCGGGCAGGCAAGAAGATTATCCATCTCGAAATCGGCGAGCCCGATTTTGATACGCCAGTGAACGTTGTCGAGTCCGGCATCAACGCGCTGCGCAAGGGCTGGACGCATTACGGGCCATCGGCCGGCCTGCTGGAGTTGCGCCAGGCGGTCGCGGAAGATGTCAGCCGGTCGCGCGGAGTGCACGTTACCAGTGAAAATGTTGTCGTGGTTCCAGGCGGCAAGCCCATCATCTTCTTCAGCCTCCTGGCTCTGGCTCAGGCCGGAGATGAAGTCATTTATCCCAACCCCGGTTTCCCCATCTATGAGTCGATGATTCACTATGTGGGGGCACGGGCAGTTCCCATCCGCCTGCACGAAGAGAAAGATTTCACTTTTGACGTGGATGAACTGGCCTCGCTCATCAACGACCACACCCGCCTCATTATTCTGAATTCACCGCAGAATCCAACCGGCGGAGTGCTGAGCAAGAAAGACATCGGCGACATTGCGGACGCCATTGGCGATCGCAATATCATGGTCCTCTCGGATGAGATTTACAGCCGGCTGATTTTTGACGGTGAGCATCATTCCATCATGTCCGTTCCCGGCTTTCTGGAGCGAACCATATTGCTCGACGGATTCTCGAAGACATACGCCATGACCGGGTGGCGTCTGGGATATGGCGTGATGCGGCCAGATCTGGCCAGCCATGTCTCCCGGTTGATGACGAATTCGAATTCTTGCACCGCCAGCTTCACCCAGATCGCCGGAGTGGAGGCGGTGCGTGGAGACCAGACGTCGGTAGATCGCATGCGAGCGGAGTTCCGAACGCGGCGCGACGCTTTTGTGGACGGCCTGAACCGCATCAAAGGTTTCTCATCCCGCATGCCCAAGGGAGCCTTCTACGCATTTCCCAACATCACTAAAACCGGTTGGGGATCGAAGAGGCTGTCGGAGGCGCTGCTGGAAGAGGCAGGCGTGGCCTGCCTTTCAGGAGCTTCGTTTGGAGAGTTCGGCGAGGGTTATCTGCGATTCAGCGTGGCCAACTCGCTGGAAAATCTGAACCAGGCCCTTCGTCAGATCGACGAGTGGACGAAAAATAATCTGTAGCGGTATCTCCCTACTTCTTGAACAAATTTTCGAAGGCCTGGCGTGCGTCCTTGGGACGCTGCGAGGCCGGCGTGGAAGTCTCTTTCTCCACCATGACTCTCATCGAATAAAAGGTGCAATCGTTGCGCTGGTCTTTGCGCGGTATGCGTTCGGGAATCGGTTGAGTGCACTCAAAGCGGCTGGAGGTGTCAAAGTACGTACACTGTTTGCACGAATGCAGCTCAAAGCCGCACTTGGCACACTGGCCGACGGGATCGTTCACGGGCTGCAAAAGTGATCCGCACTGCGAACAGCGCGACACCGTGCGGGTGCCCGCCATCTGGATCGGTCGCGGGCCAAACGTGTCTTTCTTGACCGGCCGTTCCACCGATTCTTTCTTGCGGGCTTCGTCACCCCGATCCTGATACCCGTGTTGCCGATACTTCAAAGCGTCGTCTCCTGCTGCAGCGCGGAACATTTGGTGCAGCGCGGGAACATTGTCTCGCTTCAGCCGTTTCGCGACAAGTGGGGGCCCGGAATTGTATTTCCCAGGAGCGGGTGCTACGATCTGAAGAGTTGCAATTGGTTTTTTGGAGGGTGACGATGTCCGACGATAACAATAGTTTCTTGTGGTTTCTGGCGGGTCTGGGCGTGGGAGCAGCGGTTGGAGTTTTGTATGCGCCGCGTTCCGGCAGCGAGATGCGCGAGACCCTGCGTTCCAAGGCCGGAGAAGGCCGCGAGTTCGTTTCAGATCGCGCCCGCAAGGCGCGTGAGCAGGCTTCAGACCTGGTGGATAAGGGCCGTGATGTCGCGAAGCAGCAGAAAGAGCAGTTCAAGTCCGCATACGAAGCGGGTCGTCAGGCTTACCACGAGGCCACCGCAAGCGATGGCGGCGCATCGAAGTAAGACCGCGATTCTGTCCGAGGGATGATGCGTCGCGGTGACGCGGGAAATCACTATGGACTATCTACCGATTTTCGTCGGTGTAACGGCTGCGGCCGTCGTTCTCCAGGCAGGCATTCTGGTTGCGCTGTATGTAGCAGTGCGCAAAAGCAGCTCTCGCATGGAAGCTTTGGCCACCGAAGTAAAGACCAAAGTCATGCCCACGGTCGATACGGCGCAGTCCATGCTGGTGGAATGGCGTCCCAAGATGGATACGATCGCGAGCAACGTCAGCGAGGCCTCGACGGTTGTCCGCGGGCAGGTTGAACGTCTCGATGCGACAGTAACGGATATAGTCGATCGCACCCGGCTTCAGGTCATCCGCGCCGACGAACTGCTCAATCGCACCATGGATCGTATCGAAGAAACGACTGACGTGGTTCACCGCACTGTCATCTCCCCGGTCCGGCAACTCTCGGGACTGGTTCAGGGCGTAACCGCGGGTCTGGAATTCCTGCTGGGCGGAAAGCGCCGCCGGCACGATGTTTCGGTTCCCCAGGACGAGATGTTTATTTAGTTTTTCTCCTGGACCGACTTTGGTTCCTCTGCCTCACAGCCTCAGGCGATCCAGCCTCCGCCCACTACAACATCGCCATCGTAAAAGACCGCGGCCTGTCCCGGCGTGACCGCGCGCTGGGGCTCGTCGAACCTCACCAGAATTTCATCGCTGGCACCCGCTTCGATCGACGCCGGGGCGCCTTCGTGGCGATGGCGAATCTTTACCATTACCCTCATCGACTCGGGCAAATGCTCCACTGAGATCAGGTTGGTCCGGTGAACCCGCAGAGCTCGCGAATAGAGCTCTTCCTGATTGCCGACCACGACCTGGCGAGTGTCTCCCTTGATCTGAATCACGTAGAGCGGCGACCCTGTGGCAATGCCGAGGCCCTTTCGCTGGCCCACGGTAAAGTTATGGATTCCGGCATGCTCGCCGACAATTTCGCCGTCCGCAGTGACCAGCTCTCCCGCCGTATCGGGCAAAGACTCGCCCTGCTCGGCCAGGTACGCATCGAGAAACTTCTTGTAATCGCCGCCGGGGACGAAGCAGATCTCCTGCGAGTCCGGCTTCTGGGCCAGCGCCAGCCCGTGCTGCTGGGCCAGTTGGCGGACCTCTGGCTTCATCATGCCGCCCAGGGGGAACATGGTGCGGCTGAGCTGCGCCTGGGTTAATCCAAAGAGAAAGTAGGTCTGATCCTTGGAGCGGTCGGTAGGACGCTTGAGCAGCCACCGCCCCAACTGGTCGTCGAACTCCACCCGAGCGTAGTGGCCGGTCGCCAGAGCGTCAGCTCCAATCTGCTGGGCCACAATCAGAAGCTGGTCAAACTTCAAGTGATTGTTGCACAAACTGCAGGGGATGGGCGTACGTCCGGAAAGGTACTGTTCTACAAACGGACGCACGACATCGCGCTCGAAACGCTCCTCATGATTGACGACGTAATAAGGGATGCCGATGGTTTCGGCGACGCGCCGCGCGTCGTAAACATCGTCCAGAGAGCAGCAGCGCCCCTGTACAGACTCAGGCATGCCCTCATGGCCGGCCAGGCGCCGCTGGTTCCACAGCTGCATCGTCAGGCCGACAACGTTGTGCCCTTCGGAGCGCAGCATGGCCGCAACGGTGGAAGAGTCAACTCCTCCCGACATGGCAACGGCAATAGTTCTGGTTGAGGACATAAAAAGCTTCTGGCTGCTAGCTTCTGGCTCTTCCACTCTGGATTGGTTAGAGGCCAGGAGCTGCCTTATTGTAAACCGGCGAGAGCTCGCGCAGGCGCGTCACCGTCTGCGGAGTGAGGTGCAATGCAAATTCAACATCCTCGGCCGTACTCTGCTTGCCCAGGCTGAAACGAAGGCTGCCGCGCGCCCGCTCCTGGGTCATGCCCATGGCAGTCAGCACATGCGAGGGCTCGATGGCTCCGGAAGAACATGCGGCGCCGGTCGAAACCGCCAGACCCTTCAGGTCGAGGGCAATCACCAGCGCTTCTCCTTGGACGCCTTCAAAATAAATGCTGCTGGTATTTGGCACTCGCGAGGCTTGCCCGCCGTTCACCCCCGTGAACTCAATTTCATGCATGATGCTTTGCTCCAGATGATTTCGGAGGCGTGAAATCTCCTGAAGATCGCCTCGCAGCAGCGACTCCCGAGCGATTTGTGCGGCTTTGCCCAGCGCCACGATGCCCGGGACATTCTCGGTGCCGGCGCGGCGCGAACGTTCATGGCTTCCGCCAAACGAAATTGGACGGAGGCTGGTTCCCTTTCGCACATACAGAGCGCCCACGCCCTGGGGTGCATTCATCTTGTGCCCGGAGATGGAAAGCAGATCGCAACCCATAGCCTGTAAGTCGATGGCCACCTTGCCGGCGGCCTGCACCGCATCGGTGTGGAAATAAACATCAGCCTCGCCGGCGATCTTGCCGATTTCTTCCACCGGTTGCAGCACGCCGGTTTCGTTATTGGCCATCATGATGGTGATGAGCCGTGTATTCGGCCGCAAGGCGCGGCGAACGTCCGCTGGATCGACCAGGCCCTGCCCGTCAACCGGAACATAAGTGACTTCGCACCCCGACGCCTCCAGGTGGCGGCACGAGTTCAGAACTGCGTGGTGCTCGATGCTTGAAGTGATGACGTGATCACCGGGCCGCGCAATGCCGAAGATTGCCAGGTTGTCAGCTTCCGTGCCACCGCCGGTGAAGACGATTTCCGGAGCCCGGCACCCCAGCAGATCCGCCACCGATTCCCGCGCCCGCTCGACGGCCGCCCGCGTCTCCTGTCCGTGATGGTGTATGGAGGACGCATTCCCGAAGTGCTGCGCGAAGTAGCCCTGCATGGCCTCGAAGACTTCAGGCAGCACGGGCGTAGTGGCGTTATGGTCGAGATAGACGCGGCGCATGGCTAAGGCACTATTTTACGCCGTACAGGTTTTGACGGAAAATGCACGCCCCGACAGGCGCGCGAAGCAGGAGAATTCACCACCTCAGCGCCGAGGTTGTTCACGATCAAAATCCAAAGGAGATCCGGTCCTCATTTCACCCGATGATTCTCTACCGCTGACCGATGGCCACGTATTTCTGAGGATAAGCCGGGCCGACGTAGTCGGCGCGCGGGCGGATCAGCCGGTTGTCGTCGAGTTGCTCGATCACGTGCGCGGCCCAGCCGCTGATTCGCGAGACCGCGAATACCGGGGTGAACAGGTCCACGTCAATGCCCAGCGTGTGATATGTGGATGCGGAGTAGAAATCCACGTTGGCATTCAGTTTTTTCTCACCCTTCACGAATTCCTCGATCTGGTGAGACATTTCGTACCACTTGGCCTGGCCGCTGCTTTTGCCCAGATCGCTCGACATCTTGCGCAGGTGCGTGGCGCGCGGGTCTTCGGTGTGATACACGCGATGGCCGAAGCCAGGAACCTTCTTCTTCTCCGCCAGCATGGCCTTCACGTATTCCACGGGCTTGGCTCCCGCCTTGTCGATCGCCTGCAGGATGTGGAAGACAGCCTCGTTTGCGCCTCCGTGCAGCGGGCCTTTCAGGGCTCCGATGGCGGCGGTTACCGAGGAGTACATATCTGAAAGCGTGGCGGCAACCACCCGGGCGGCGAAGGTGGAAGCGTTGAGTTCGTGGTCGGCGTGCAGGATCAGCGCAATATCCAAAGCGCGCTCGGCCGTCTGCGAGGGCTTTGTACCATTCAGCATCAGCAGAAAATTGCCGGCGTGCGACAGCGACGGATCCGGATCGACCGGCTTCTGCCCCTTGCGGACGCGATCATAAGCCGCCACGATCATGGCAATCTGCGAGGTCAGCCGGAAGGCTTTGTGCAGATTGGCGTCGTGATCGTTCTTGTTGTACTCCGGCTCGTAAAAAGACAGCGCCGACACAGCGGTACGCAGCACCTCCATGGGCGCAGCGCTTTTTGGTGCGGTCCGCAGCAGATCGATGATGGCCGGGTTCAGCTCGCGCTCGTCCGCCAGCTGGCGGCGAAATTCCTTGAGTTCATCCGACTTGGGCAGTTTGCCGTACCACAACAGGTAGCAGGTTTCTTCGAAAGTGGAATTGTCGGCAAGTTCGTGAATATCAATGCCGCGATAGGCGAGGATCCCCTGGTCTCCGTCAATGAAGCAGATGCTGGAAGTTGTAGCGACGATCCCTTCCAGACCCCTTGGGGCGTGCGTGGCGGTCAGGCTCGACATGTTCCCTCGCTCGAAAATTTAAACCCTGGTTGAGGCCGCACGGGGAAGGAAAATGACGTGTGCTGTCGCAACTAACTTTTATACGCCAAAAGAGTTAACTTTCCAAACTGGGCGGGCCGACGGTAGTGGGCTGTTTTGAATTTCCACAGCTCACGGAGTACCCTTCCACGGTCGCGGGGCATGCGCTATGGAAATTATTAGCCGGAGGTGGTGGGCAGGGATACTGCTCGGGTTAGCAGGCGGTGCCATGCTAGGGCTGCTATTTCCCGATCTTCCTGCTTGGAGTATCGTCGGCTTTATTGTCACCACTGGACTCTCTGTCACCGGAGCAGCATATCTCTTGGGCGCGTTTGGTGAACCATGCTTACCGAGAGCAATAGTTATCCTATCGCTAATATGGTTTCCGCTGATCCTGGTAGCGCAATACAGATTACCTGGGCCGAGTTTTCCATTCGTTAAACCTGCTGTCATTTTCAATCCGGGAACTCCGCAAGCGTTCTGGGTATTTTTTGTTGTGAATCGTGGCAGGAGCGAGCTATACAACGTGAACATTTCACTTCAAGATATGGTACGTACTCAGCAAGTGACTGATGGGTTAAAAAACGGGACAATACCTGTCTCTCAGTCACCGCGCTTTACGAGCAGTGAAATGACGCAATTGCACTATGAAGAATTAGATCGAAACCCTGTTGGCGGTACAGATAACGAGGTCGGAAAGTTTTTCTGGAGACCACCAGTAATGAGCGATGAACACTACGAGATAATTTCGCGTCACAGGAAGGGAGTGGTAAGTGAGCAACTATTCATCAAGCAAATTGGCAGCGAATGGCAATACGCGATGAGGGTTACAGACCCAGACAACAACAAGTTATTGATTGAATGTCGCGATCCACTCTTTCCGATTGACAATGAATGGAAAGAAGAACTCCCTAAGTGCTTTCCAAAATACTGATGAGTTACGCGGCCTTCTTGAGGCCAGGCTAGTGGGTTTTTCCGGCCATGCGGCTGCCGCCGTCCCGGCTTCCCTTCATCCCAATGTTGCCGGTGATTTCGCGCAGGGTACCGTAAACGACGAGTTCAGGAGTGGAGTAAGGCTTCTTGGATTTCACGGCGCTCGGAGAACTCTCCGGTCCGTCAGAAAGCTTCTCTGGCGCGGTTTTTCCGCGCATCGCAAAAGTCGGATTGGGGTTGGAAATCGTCACTGGAAAAAATCTAGCACCGCCCGGAGGCCGCGTCAAACAGCAAACATCACAGCTCTGTGCAAGGTTTCCCGTAATCGGGGCTTTCCTTAATCGGGACGCTCGGTGACTTGGCGATTTGCGTAACTCATTGATTCATCACGGTCGGGGTCAGCCTTGCACCAACCCTGCGCGTTCAGAATCTCTTTCAGCCCCTGATCCGACCCACCCTAAGATGCCAGTTTCCCGCTTCGAGTCTTCTATTATTAAGACGAACACACGAAGGTACATTCCGCCCGCTAAACTCTCAGGCGCCTCCCCGGTTCCCGGTTACAATCTCGAAATGCGGTGGGGAAAGTTCGTCCGGCTGCGCCTTATCCTCATAACTGGTGGATTAACCATGGGATTAACCATGGGAGCGCCCGCCTCAGCTTTCTGCACCGACCAGCCTTCGGCTGCCCCGATCCTGCCCTGCGGCGAGGGCTCTCCCGGAGCGATTTCCTGCAATCCGTCGAAAAAGGACCTCAAAGAAGCCAGCGACGCTTTCTCCCGCGGGCTGAAGCTGCAGCGTGCGAAGCGCCAGAACGAGGCCTTTGATCAGTTCGAGGCCGCGGCCCGCCTCTCGCCCAAAGATGTGGAGTACCTGACGGCGCGTGAGCTGACGCGGCAGCAGCTGGTTTATGACCATCTGGAACATGGCAATGCTGAAATGCTCAAAGGTCGGCAGATCGAAGCGCTGGCCGACTTCCGCAGCGCTCTGAACCTTGATCCGCAAAATGCATTTGCCCAGCAGCGTTTGCACGACGCCATGGGCGAATGGGCGCCCCAGACCGCGGGCACGCCGCAAGTGGTGGCGCAGGACGATGAGATTCGAGTGGCGCCCAGTCCGGTGAAGGCCGATTTTCATTATCGCGGAGACGGCCGCGGTTTGCTGGCCGAGATTGCGTCGGCGTTCGGCGTGACTGCCTCGTTCGACGAATCTGTGGTCTCGCGGCCGGTTCGCTTCGATATCGGCGGCGCAAATTTCTACACCGCCATGGACGCCGCCAGCCAGATGACCCACACCTTCTGGACGCCGCTCGACTCCAAGCAGATTTTAGTGGCCGGAGAATCGGCGCAGAACCATCGCCAGTTCGATCGCATGGCGTTGCGGACTTTTTATCTTCCCGGCGCGACTTCGCCGCAGGAATTGAATGACGTAGTCAACGTGTTGCGCAATCTCTTTGAAATACGGCTGATCACTCCGGAGCAGGCTTCGAGCACCATCGTGGTCCGCGCGCCCCGCAAGACTCTCGACGCGGCCACGCAAGTACTCGCGGGCCTGGGGGATTCGCGTCCGCAAGTGCTGATCGACGTGAATGTTTACGAGATCACGAACAGCCTGACCCGCAACATGGGACTGCAGATTCCCAACACTTTTCAGTTGTTCAACATTCCCGCCGGCGCTCTGGCGGCCCTGGCGGGACAAAATATACAGCAGTTGATCAACCAGCTCATCGCCACCGGCGGCATCAACCAGTCCAATTCCCAGGCCCTTTCGGGACTGCTGGCCCAGCTCCAGAGTCAGCAGAGTTCGATCTTCAGCCAGCCTCTCGCGACTTTTGGCGGCGGCCTGACGCTGAGTGGATTAAGCCTGGGGACAGCGGCGTTTACGCTCTCGCTGAACGAGAGCAACGTAAAATCGCTCGAGCACGCCACGCTGCGAGCCGCGCAGGGCGTCGACGCGACCTTTCGCGTGGGCTCCCGCATTCCGGTGATCAATGCGAGTTTCGCTCCCGTCTTTAATACTCCGGCGATTGCGTCGGTGATCCAGAACAACACATTCCAGAGTCCATTCCCATCGTTCAACTATGAGGATGTCGGGCTGAGTGTCAAAGCCAAGCCCTGGGTGAATGGAGACTCCGCTGTCAGCCTTGACCTCGAACTGCAGTTTCGGGCCCTGCAGGGCCAGTCCCTGAATGGAGTTCCGGTGATTTCCAACCGGGAGTACAAAGGCAGCATCGTTCTCATGGACGGAGAGCCGGCGGTTGTGGCGGGATCGGTTTCGAACTCGGAGCAGCGCAGCATGAATGGCGTCCCCGGACTTGGATCTGTGCCCGGACTCAATCAGGTGATGACCAGCAATTCCAAGCAAGTGGACGAGGACGAATTGCTGATCGTAATTACGCCCCACATCGTCAACCGGGAGCACAACCAGAACGCCGAAGTCTGGATGCAGAGGTAAGTACATGTGGGCGCGAGCGCCCTCGCTCGTGCTGCAGCGCCACCGAAGCTTCCGCAAGAGCGCCCTCACTCGTACCCCAGCCCCTAAAGCCCCTCCTCTACTCCAGTTCCACCGAAGCTTCTGCACGAGCGGGGCGCTCGCGCCCACATTGGTCAGAACAGCTTTTCCCCCAGCAATTGCTGCAGGTAAATCCCGTATCCGTTTCCCTTCATCAAGGATGCAGTCTGCTCCAGCTGTTGCGCCGAGATGTAGCCCTGCCGAAACGCAATCTCCTCGGGACACGCGACCATGAGCCCCTGGCGGGTTTCGATAGTCTGTATGAAGAGCGACGCTTCCAGCATGGCCTGGTGCGTCCCGGTGTCGAGCCATGCCATGCCTCTGCCCATCACCACCACGTCCAGTTGTTTGCGCTTCAGATATTCCTTGTTGACGTCCGTTATTTCAAGTTCTCCGCGCGCCGACGGCCGTAAGGATTTCGCGATATCCACCACCTGGTTATCGTAAAAATAAAGCCCTGTGACGGCATAGCGTGATTTGGGATGTTTCGGCTTCTCCTCCAGGCTCAGAGCCTTGTCCTGGGCATCGAATTCCACGACTCCATAGCGTTCGGGATCCTGCACCGGGTAGGCAAAGACGCGCGCCCCGGACTGCTGCCCACTGGCCTGCAGGATGGTCTTGGCCAGGTCGTGCCCGTAGAAGATGTTGTCGCCCAGCACCAGGGCGCAGCACGAGGAGCCGATGAAGTCCTGTCCCACCAGAAATGCCTGAGCGATCCCTTCGGGCCGGGGCTGCGCGACATACTGAAAACTCAAGCCGAAGCGAGTCCCATCGCCCAACAGTTGTTCGAATCTGGGCAAATCCTGAGGCGTCGAAATGATCAGGATCTCCCGAATGCCCGCCAGCATTAGAGTCGACAGCGGGTAATAGATCATGGGCTTGTCGTAGATGGGCAGCAGTCCCTTGCATACGGCATGGGTTACGGGATAGAGGCGGCTGCCTGATCCCCCAGCCAGGATGATTCCTTTGCGCGTGGACGGCGTGAGCTTCGGGCTAGACATGCAGGAAAGTGGACGTCATCGATGTGTCCTTTCGTTTCTTTTACCCCTCTGCGTAACAAGATTACTGCATTGCCTTGCTCCGAAGATAGCTCCCGCCGGTGACTGCTTATGTCCTCTCTGAGGAAATTGTAATTTTGCGGGGAGTGCTTTTCCCCAGTGTTTACGCTGGTCGCAGCACTCTTCGTGATCGCAATTCATCCCGCCTTTGAACGCGTCCGTCACCCGCCGCGGGGCCTGAACGCCGCAGGGTAACCGGTGTTCCGATTTGGGCATGGCCATGTGGCCACCGTCCGCATTCACCTCCGGTATCTACCGCCCTAGCCAACCCGCAGAGCAGACTGCGTTTGGCTGCACTATTCCACGTTTCAGTCAGTTCCCGGATTGGCACTCGGAATGGTGCAGCGAGCTGGTAAATCCCCCGCCGTATGGCCGTACGGCACTAGAGGCCTCCGTGAAGGATTTCGGCACCCGCACTAAGTTACTGGTAACTCTCCTCACCTTGACGACCCTGCTGGGCTGCGGCGGGCTTAACGCCGGCACGCCGAGCGCTCAAGCAGCTCCTGGACTGGTCGCAACTTCGGCCCTGGTTGACTTCGGCAGCGTACCAGTAGGAACCACCGCGGTTCGCACTAATATCATCGCCAATACCAGCACCTCATCGATCGTGGTGACCAGCGCTCAGAGCGGTCAGGCCGATTTCACGATTACCGGTCAGAAGCTGCCCTTGACCCTGAAGCCTGGCCAACACGTCGCCATCCAGATTTCATATTCGCCGAGCAGTGACGGAAGCTCGCAAAGCAAAGCGGTGCTGTCCAGCACCATGACGCGGTTTTCCACTACTTTCGTGATGAGAGGCACGGCAACGCGATCGCGGCTCAGCCTGACTCCAAGCACCTTCACCTTCGGGAACGTGCCGCTGGGCAAGAGTGCGACTCAATCCGCCCAGCTATCGAACCCGGGGAGAGTGGGAGTTACCATCACTGCCGCGTCAATTTCAGGACAAGGGTTCACCCTGACGGGACTAAGCCTTCCGCTGGCGCTGCCAGCAGGACATAGCGTTACCGTGGGCGTGACCTTTTCGCCGGCCGCTGGAGGCACTGCCAGCGGCGCGATCTCCATTTCGGGGACCCTGTCATCGCCATCGGGTAGCCATCCCGGCCTGTTCGGCGGACAACCCACGCCGACTCCGGTGTCGCTCCATCCCGCATTTGCCAGCCTCAGCGTACCCGTGTCGGGTACCGGAATGGCGGCCGGACAGCTGGCGATCTCGCCTGCCAGTCTGGCTCTGGGCAGCGTCCGCATAGGCGCCAGCCAGACTCAGTCAGCGACCCTCATCAACTCAAGCAGTTCGGATGTCACGGTTCGCCAGGTAACAGTGAGCGGCAAGGGTTTCCGGATGAGCGGTCTCACTTTCCCGCTTACCCTCGCACCAGGCCAGCGCAGATCCTTCGCCGTGATCTTTACCCCCCAGGCAGCGGGCGCTGCCAGCGGAAGCATTGCGGTCACCAGCGATGCTACAAACCCGGTCGTGAGCGCACCGGTTTCAGCCTCAGCTACCACGGCGCCCACAGTCGGAGTACTCAGCACCAGCGATTCCAGCCTCAATTTTGGCGCGGTTAAGATCAATGCCACCGGAACTCAGTCCGAGACCCTGACCAACACGGGCCAGTCTCCGGTCGTCATCAGCCAGGCACAGGTCACAGGCGCCGGCTTCAGCGCCACTGGACTGAACCTGCCCTTGACCCTCAGCCCCGGCCAGAACTTCACGTTCGGCACGGCCTTCACTCCCACTTCCGGCGGCAACTTTACCGGATCCATTGCGGTTGTCTCCGACGCTTCAGACTCCATGCTCACGATCACTCTGGCTGGGACCGCAAGTGTCAACGGTCAACTGGCAGTGAGCCCGGCCGGCTTGAGCTTTGGCAGTGTTACGGTAGGACAGAACAAGAGTTTGACAGGCTCGCTCACGGCAACGGGATCGAGCATCACGGTCTCCTCGGCCAGCATGAGCACTCCGGAATTCACGATCAGCGGTGTTTCGTTTCCGCTGACCCTGGCTCCCGGACAGAGCGCGGCTTTCACCGTAATCTTCAAACCACAGGCCAGTGGCGCCGCATCGGCCAACGCTTCGTTCGCCAGCAATGCCTCCAACCCGTCGGCCCAGCAGTCGCTGACCGGAACGGGCGCGGGCGCCCCTCAACACAGCGTAGCGTTGAACTGGAATCCCAGTTCTTCCAGCGTGGCGGGTTACAACATCTACCGCAGCACGACCAACGGTGGACCCTACGCCATGATTAATTCCATGAATTCCGACACCAGCTTCACCGATAGTTCGGTGCAATCCGGGCAGACTTACTTCTACGTCACCACTGCAGTGGATGGGGCCGGGAAGGAAAGTCAGAATTCGAATCAGACGCAGGCCGTGGTTCCCGCACCGTAGCGCAAAAAAGGTTTGCAAACCTTCGATTAAAAAGAGGGCGTGAGACATTCACGCCCTCTTTTATTTTGAACCAGCATTCCTAACCAGGTTGCGCGCGAGCAAACTTGCCCGCAGCTTCCACAGTGTTTGCAACACTCTGGCTTGCGCTTCCTGCACGTTCCTTCGCCGCTTCGACGGGCTGAGCGGAACGCATCACTAGAGCTACGGCCCGAAGCGATGTACTAGTGATATCTATCCGCTTTTCAGCGATCCGTTTACCTTCACGTTCGTACCCTTCCAGGGACCCATCACAAATAGGGCTCTTGCTTCGCGGGTAGCTGAAAGCAGCGACCGGCTCAGGGAGAGGCCTAAGCAGTGGGCGAGTATTTAAGGTTGCCGGGCAGAGATTTTCCAGCGCCATGAATTGTTCGCCAATATTTTTTCAAGGAGAATCACCGGCATGCATGGAAGGTTGTTTTGTGTCTGGTTAATTTTGGCGGCCGCGACGTCGATCGGTTGCGGATCTGGAAAGTCTAACGAAAGCATCAGCAGCAGCGGCAGTTCCGGCAGTGGAGCAGCTCAGTTGACCGCAGGCCAGCTGGTCGTGTCTCCGACTGTCCTGGACTTTGGCCAGATTCCGGTGGGGACCACGAAGGTTCAATCCGGCGTCCTCACGGCCGGCCCGGCCCGCGTCACGGTGAGATCGGCAGGGTGGAGCGGAGAAGGCTACGCGATCAGCGGAATTGTATTTCCTCTCACCATTCCGGCGGGGCAGAGCGCCCACTTTACCGTCACATTTGCGCCACAAGCCGCGGGCAACGTCTCCGGCAGTGTGAAGTTCGTCAGCGACGCTACCCACGACCCGCAAGTAACTTTCAGCGGCGGCGGAACCCAGACGGGAAGCCATACGGTCACACTGGCCTGGAGTGCTCCTAAGGCTTCCGTAGTGGGCTTCAACGTGTATCGCGGGGCGGCTGCGCAAGGCCCTTTCACCAAAATCACATCCGCTCCGAAACCTGAGGTCACCTTTACAGATGCCTCGGTGATTGATGGCGAAACCTACTTCTACGCGACGACTTCGGTGAACAAGAACGGCAAGGAAAGCAAGTACTCCAACCAGGTTCAGGTCACGATTCCAAACTCCTGATTGCCCTGCAATACATGAACACCGCCGGAAAACCCTGTTCCAATCATGGGAGTTTCGGCGGTGTTTTACACTTACAGTCTTTGAACTTTCAGGATTTTAGCTTTCAGGATTTCGCGGGGCGCGTAGCCAAACCGCCTGTCCGGCGCCGATCGCCTCTTCAATAGCGAGCGTCGCGTCCGAGACTTCCATGAGCTCTTCGAAGGCGATGGGAGAGCTCCCATTCCGGCGTATGGCATTGAGCGTGTCGTAAATTTGTTTTTTGTGTCCTTTGTCGAGCCGTGCCCGGGTTCGCCTGATCCTTCCATCTCGAGCCAGCTCCAGCACACGAAAGTCTGTAATTCGCCCCACCTTGCCTTCACAGAAAACTTCGAACTGCTCTTTTGGAACCGAGCGGTCGCCGTTCGCGAGATAGGAGAGGCTCGCAATCGATCCATCCAGAAAAGTAAGTGTCGCCACGAGATTGTCACGGTTATAGCGGGTGCCGTCCGGCAGCGCGCTGGCGGTTACGCTCAGGATGGGAGAACCGATCACCCACCGCGCCCAGTCTACGAAATGGCAGAGCTCGCCCTGTATTCTTCCGCCGCCGCTGGCATTCTGCTGCACCCAATGATCGGCAGGGATATATCCGGCGTTGACCCGAATCTGCAGCAGCATGGGCTCCTGGCGGCCGGCGAAGAAATCCTTTAGTTTTTCGGTGAAAGGCGCGAAGCGGCGGTTGTAGCCAACCATGAGGAACGGAGCGTGATCTTTTCCTGCCTCATCCTGGTAAACCCGCCGGATCTCCTGCAGTTGCTCGCGGCTGACCGCCAGCGGTTTCTCGACCAGTACGGGCTTCTGACTGGAAAGCGCCGCAACGGCATACTCGGAATGGCTGTCATTTCGCGAGAGAACAAAAATAATATCGGTATCGTCATCCCGCAGAACGTCCGCCGGCTGCGCGGTCCGGGCGAAAGCAAACAACCGGCGCGCCGATTCCGATGCAACTCCCGAGGCGGTCGCAACCATGTGCAAAGCCACACCCCGAGTTTCGCGCAGCGCCGGAAACACAACCGAACGCGCGAAATTGCCGGCTCCGATGCAGCTCACCCTGAGCTCACCGGCGCGGGGCACGCTTCCAGATTGCGCTTGCCCGGATGGCATTGGTCCCGATTGCAGTAATGAAGACCGCGCCGACGGATCCTTTGCGGCGGGCATACTGATTACCGCCCGGCTGGGATATTCGACCAGAACCGTGTACGCGCCTGTGTTTTTCAGCTCCTCGTAAGCCACGCCTCCCCTCTCCACCGGGCAACGGTGCTCAAGAAAGCGCGATACGTCGATCGCGCCGGAAGCCAGAAGATCCAGAAAGGCCTCCATGTTCCGCTTCTCGGTCCAGCGTACGTAGCCGACCGGATAATCGACGCCCTCCTCTTCATACTTGGAATCGTAGCGGCCCGGCCCGCAGGAGCGTGAGAGCACCAGCGAGAGCTCTTTCATATACATCGCCTTGCGTGACACGCCGAGATCCACGGTGCCCACGATAACGATGCGACCGCGATCGCGGGAAATATCCGCCGCCAGTTCGACCGGCTCGGCGGTCGGGGATGCTGCCGTGACAATCGCCGCGTCAGCTCCGTAACGGGCGAATTCCATGACCCGCGACCGCAAATCGTGATCCGAGGAAGCCAGCGCCAGATCTGCCCCGAATTGCCGCGCGCTCTCGATTCTCTGCAGATCGCGGTCAATGGCGATCACGCGGCATCCGGCCGCTTTGGCCAGTTGAATGGTGAGCACGCCCACCAGTCCCGCTCCGATAACAGCAACGACCTCGCCCAGGACGGCCTGGCTCTGCCTGAAACCTTGCAGCGCGATCGCGCCAATGGCGCTCAAGGATGCGGCATCGAGAGCTACGCCATCCGGGATGCGCACAGCCAGATTTTTTGGGATGAAGTTTACTTCGCAGTGGCTGGCATATCCGGCGCCGGCGCAGGCAACCCGGTCGCCCGGCTGAAACTCCGACACTCCCCGTCCCGCGGCAATCACCGTCCCGGCACAGCTGTATCCCAGCGGGCCGAGCATATCGAGGCGAGACTGCACCTTTTCGTAAGCTGCTTTCACTCCTGCCGTCCGCGCGAAATCCACTACCTGTCTCACCAGGTCGGGACGGGCCAGGGCTTTGCCGACGAGAGACTTCCCTACCTGTTCACGATGAGCCAGTTCAGTGCCGGCGCTGATGGCGGAAAAAGCGGTGCGCACCAGAATCCCGCCGGGGCGCAGCTCCGGCTGCGGAACTTCGTGACCCGTCACTTCCCCGGACCGCACGTTTTCGAGAATCGCCCGCATGATCGCTTGTTATTGTCTCATTCGCTGCAGGCAAGCGAAAGCATTGTCCCAGTGCTTGTTCGGCGTCGCTGTGGCACTAACCACTCACTTCACTCAGTTCTCTGGAGGAGCTCAAACTCCGGTGGAATCGGTATTTGAGGGCAATGCATCCCTTCTCTACTTTAGCCGCACTGAGGATTGGGATTCCTCAGGCCCGCCAACTCGCATCGTTTGCGCCATCATCCCAACCAACGAATAGTCGAAGACCAGCGGGAGACTGCCCCACAAGGAGGCTGGCAAAGCGGCCTGTCGTCCGGGGCAACCGCGTAGGAACTCGAACAGCGTCTCCTACTTCACCACCAGA
Source organism: Terriglobia bacterium (assembly GCA_963814725.1). Taxonomy (GTDB): domain Bacteria; phylum Acidobacteriota; class Terriglobia; order Terriglobales; family Acidobacteriaceae; genus JAIQFF01. The sequence continues at coordinate 56,883 of CAWFDY010000003.1, read as the reverse complement.
GTGAGCGTGGTGGACTGCGTTGCTGTCCCTGAATTCGCCGTCGCGGTCACGACAAGATGGTAAGTACCAGCCGGCGTGCCGTTCGGGGTAGGCGGAGGCGTGGGGCCGCCGCCAGTTGACGCGCCGCCGCCGCACGAAGCTAAAAGCAGCAACAGCGTCAAGGGAGCGAACTTTTTGAGCCGCCGCAGCGCCCGTCTGCGTCCACGCATTCCAGGCAGCATGACGATTCCCATCATTCCCAGAGACCACAACCAGGTTGCAGCCGGCAGGGTGGAGCGATGTAGCGCGGCCAGGGTGCGCGCCGTAGTGCTTACGTTGACATTGAACATTGCCGGCGTGACGGAGTTGAACGGCTGACTGGAGGGCACCGAACAGACCGCTCCGGTTGGCGCTCCGGTACAACTCAGAGTCGCCGACCCGGTGTTGGAGCCCTGGATCGAAAGCGTATAGGAAGCAGCTTGTCCCGCTGTCACCGTGGCAGAGCTTGCATCTCCCGAAGGAACCACGAGATCAAGACTCTGACCTCCGGCGGAGTAAGAATACCCGCTGGGCAGCTTTCCGCTCTGGTTGTCGGAGTTGGTCACAACTACATCGACCGCGCCGGATGCATGCGTCGGGCTGGTGGCTGTAATCGATCCGCTGTTCACAACGGCTACATTCGTTGCCGGCGTGCCGCCCATGGTCACTTTGGCTCCGGACAGGAAGCCCGTCCCGCTTATCGTGACGGATGTGCCGCCGCTGGTCGTTCCCGAGTTCGGCGAAATTGAAGTCACCGCAGGAGCAGGAGTGGTGACGCTGTAGGTGTAACCGTTGGTCAATGTCCCGCTTTGTGGTCCGACGTTGGTGACGACGACATTCACCGCTCCCACCGCATGCGCCGGAGAAGTCGCGGTAATCGAGGTGGCGCTTGCGATCGTCACATTCGTAGCCGCCGTTCCACCAAAACTCACGGTCGCGCCAGCCAAGAAGCCCGTACCCGTGATGTGCAACGAGGTGCCGCCGCTGGGAGGTCCGGAACTGGGTGAAACTGCTGTGACTGTCGGCGGGGCTACGTAAGTGAAGCCCTGGGTCAACGTTCCATTCTGAGAGTCAGTGTTGGTAACCACCACGTCCGCGGCTCCGGCCGCGCTCGCGGCGGTGGTGGCGGTAATCGAGGTGGAGCTCACCACCGTCACGCCGGTAGCCGCTGTTCCCCCCAACCGGACCGTCGCTCCCGCGAGAAATCCCGTGCCCGTGATGCTCACCGCCGTGCCGCCATTGATGCTTCCTGAGTTGGGAGAGATCGCGGTCACGCTAGGTTTCGGATTCGGCGTGATGTAGGTAAATCCTTGAGTCAACGTTCCGCTCTGCGAGTCCGTATTGGTTACGACTACATTGACCGCTCCGGCTGAAGCCGCCGCCGTCGTCGCCGTGATCGTATTGCCGCTCACCACGGTTACGCCCGTGGCTGCGGTTCCGCCCAGACTGACGGTCGCGCCGGCTAGGAATCCGGTACCTGTAATGGTCACGCCAATTCCGCCCTTGGTCGTCCCCGAAGCGGGCGAAATCGAAGTAACCGTCGGTTTCGGATTGGGCATGATGAAGGTGAATCCCTGCGTCAACTTTCCGCTCTGCGTGTCGGTATTGGTCACAACCACGTCCGCCCCGCCGGCTGACTTGGAGGGCGTTGTAGCGGTAATCTTGGTGCTGCTCACCACGGTCACGCCCGTAGCCGACGTTCCGCCGAGGGTCACTTTCGCTCCCGACTGGAAGCCCGTGCCGGCAATGGTGACGGCGGTTCCGCCGCTGGTCGTTCCAGAGTTCGGCGAGATGGAACTTACGGTCGGAGCCGGGCTGGAGCTGTTGTTCAGCAGGACCGAGCTCGAGACCGACGGCACGCCGTTACTGTCGAGAATGAACAGCATGTAGTATCCCGGCGGCGCAATGTTGCCGTTCGGAGGCGCGGTGACGGTCAACAATCCGGATCCCGCCGAGAAAGACATCCCCACCATGCGCTGGTCCATGCCCATGGAATGTGTGGACGCGGCGTTGCGAATCAATACCACCGACGCAATGTCCGATGCATCCGGTGTTTGCACCGTGAAAGCCTGGCCATAGCCGATGGAAGCCGGAGCGCTGGCGATGGAAGGGCGGGTCGCCAGCGATCCATTGGATTGGAATAAATATGCCGGCTGGTAAATCTCTACGTGGGACTCGTAGCTGCCGCGCGAGGGATTACCCCCGGCTACCCAGACGGTCGCGTCGGGAAGAAGCAAAGCCACGGAGTGATACAAACGCTCGAATGAATTTGCTCCCGCCGGAGAAAATGAGTTGGTGTCGGGATTGTATAGATCTGCATTCAGGCTGAGCGAACTGGTGTCTTCGTCGTTTTGCGCACCGCCCAGAGCGAGGACACGCCCGCTGGGCAGCATCACCGCGTTCATCTCAACACGCGCCTGCGACATGGACGGGCCCTGCGTCCAGGAGGGATTTGACGATCCCATGTCGATGACTTCGGTGGTTGCTGTGGCGGGGCTGTCGCCGCCCATAATGATCACTTGCGGGTCGTAGCCGTTGTCAGGCGTAAGCGGAAGCAGCACGGATGTTCCATAGAACCGGTTTCCGCCGTAGATGGTCGTCGCCACGGTGGACCAGGTGTGCGACGAAGGATCAAAAGTTCTGGACGTGGTGGTCGAGCCTGAGTAAAACAGCTTCCCGTTCGGGAGCAGGTGCATGCGGGGATAAAGTGGCGGCGTCCAATTCGCGATGTATTGCGGGCTCCATCCCGAACCGATGGTATAAATTTCGACCGCGTTGTTGGTGCCTCCATTCTCGTCGGTGCCAGAGAACGAAACAACTCTTCCATCCCCGAGAGTGGTCAGTGTCGGATACCAGCGTCCATGCGCCATGGACTGGGGCACTTGCGAGAAGGCGTTGCTCGACGGATCGAAGAAAAACGACCTTGTCTCCCCGAGAAAGGGATCGTACTGGATCGAGCCTCCATTGATGAAGGCCCGGCCGTCAGACAGCAAGATCATGCCGTTGCAGAAGGCGTCGAACGACAAGCTGAACTGGGTGATGCTGCCGCTGGTCGGATTCAGAAGCAGTGCGCCGGAGCCATTTCCAGGCCCAAACGGCGGACCCAAAGGACACCCCGACTGCGAAGGCGGACAATTCCCCGAACCGGCCACCACCAGAATCTTGCCGCTGCTCATCAACGCCACATGAATGGGATTGATGGGCATCGTGTAAGACGCGGTCGACCATTTTCCAACCGTCTGCGTTTGACACATGAGCCCGGGGCCCGCGAGAAGCAGCAAGAGAAAACACCAACGCGCTGAGGACACGAACTTCGTCACTTTTACACCTGCTCCCGCCGCCTACGAACGCCCCCATGCATGGCGGACCATTGTTCAATCTGACCCGGCCGTGTCGAAACTAAAATCCCCCGTGACGCTGGTCACACGACTTGGTGAAAGCACACTCCCCGAGCGCTTTAATCCTGGTCTCTAGTAGAAGCAACATAATGGCCCAAAAGCGCCGCCCGGCAAGGAATTCATGGAACCGGGCGCCGCTCGCCTGTTCCTCTTAACCCCAAGATCCGTTTGAAGTTGTCCCCATCAACCCGTTTTTGATCTGAGCAGTCGGGGCCCCTGAGGAAATGTGGGGTGAATTAAGTGCGCAATTTTTTGCGCAGATGGGGAAATTATAGGCTGGCAGGAGTTTAGGACGCTAGCGGCCCAGGCGGGATACGAAGAAAGCGGGATTTCTGATCGCAGGAGAAGCCAGCCTGAACTGGTTGGGCAGGGCCTAGAGTGCGGTCAAAATCTTGGCGATACGCTGTCCGGCATTACCGTCCCAGAGTGGCGGCACGGTGCCCTGCTTTTGCTCACCCCGGAGGATCTTGGCCAGCTCAGAACGCAGTCTGGCGCCATCCTGACCCACCAGCACATTGGTTCCCACAGTGACCGTCACCGGCCGCTCGGTGTTATTGCGCAGCGTCAGGCAAGGCACTTTTAAATATGTGGTCTCTTCCTGAATACCGCCAGAATCTGTGACCACCACGGTGGCGCCGTGTTGCAGGGCCAGAAATTCGATATAGGGCAGCGGCTCGCGCAAATCAAGCTGGCTGGCGTCGAAACCAAAGTCCGCAATTCGCCGGCGGGTTCTGGGATGCACCGGAAAAACTACCTTCAACTGTGTGTTCATCTCGAGCAGGCACTCCAGAATGCCTCTCAGCGTGTGATCGTCATCCACGTTTGCCGGGCGGTGCAGCGTGACCAGGACATAGCGATCTGGCAGCCCATCCAGCTTTTGCTTCATTGCAGTGGGCAACAACCGCACCAGCGAATCGATCATTACATTGCCGACGAGGTGAACCTTGTCGCGCGCGATTCCTTCCCGCTCCAGATTTTCATCTCCATCCGCGGACGGAGTAAAAAGCAGATTGGCAAGCTGGTCAGTGACCAGGCGATTAATTTCTTCCGGCATCGTCCGGTCGCGAGAGCGTAGCCCGGCTTCCACATGGCTGACAGGGATGAGCAGCTTAGCGCAAACCAGGGCGGCGGCGACGGTGGAATTCACATCCCCGTAAACCAACACCATGTCGGGCTTCCGCTCGAGAACGACGGCCTCGAAGCCGGTCATGATATCCGCCGTTTGACGGGCATGGCTTCCCGACCCGACGCCCAGATTGACGTCCGGCGCGGGAATCTGGAGCTGCTGAAAAAATACATCCGACATGTTCGTGTCGTAGTGCTGGCCGGTGTGAATCAACGTCTGCTTGACCCCGGAACAGGCCCGGAGCGCGCCCAGTACGGGCGCAACTTTCATAAGATTCGGCCGGGCACCCACTACGTGCAGAATGTGCATGAAATATTCCTGACGAGAAGTTTACTATCGCGGAGATTTCAGTCAATTGCCATCAGTAACCCAGACTCTGTGATGACGAAAAAGAATTCTCAGCAGGCAGCGTTTCAAGAATTGAATCTGAGAATCACGGGACAACCGCGAAGAACTTTGCGGAGCAACGCTCGCCTCAGCGCCGCTCTTTATCCGCCGCTAACTGAGTTTGCAGGTCGCGTCCCACTTTTCCCGACGGCTTGGGCAGGGACTCTCGCCAGTTCCTCAATCGCATGGCAACTTGCTGCATGTAAGCCGCCGCTTCCGCTGCGTTCGAAATTTCCTTGTAGGTCTCCGCTCCTTCGGTGGCATTAGGCGACCTGTAAGGCACGTCAACCGTCGCTTCCGAAGGCAACCCCCAGGTGAGTTTTTGAAGGTCAAGGTCCGAGATGACCTCCTTCACAACCTCCGTGTCCACCGTTTTCTTTCTCAGGGCACAGGCCAGGGAAAGCGCATGAAAGCAGAAATTGTTTACGTTTCGCGGGATGCCCTCGGTGCAGGTGGCAATCGACTCGTAAGCGTCATCGGTGAAAATTGCCGGGCCGCGATGCCCGGCGACGCGCAACCGGTGTTCCACGTAGTTCTTCACTTCCCAGGCCGGAAGCGGCGCCAAACCCTGAACAATCGAAACTCGCTGGCGTAACTGCGTCAGGCGAGGACTGGCGAGTTTCTGCGCCAGAGCCGGCTGCCCCGCGAGAATCACGTGCATCAGCTTGGCCTGCGAAGTCTCGAAATTGGAAAGCAGTCGCAACGTCTCCAGCACTTCGGGTTCGAGATTCTGCGCTTCGTCCACGACAACGATGAGGCGAAGGCCTTCTTCGGCGATCTTCAGCAGGCGCTCGTTAAACTGGTCGTACATGACAACCAGATCCTGCGTATCACCCTCATAACCCAGTTCCGCCAGCAGCAGGCGCATGAACTCTTTAGAGTTGCAGTGCGTCTGAAACAAAAATGCGATTCGAGTGGAACTGCGAAAAGTTTCCAGGAGATGGAAAAGCATGGTGGTTTTGCCCATGCCGGGTTGAGCGATCAGACCGATAAATCCGCGATTGGACTCAATGCCGTAGTACAGGCAGGCGAGCGCTTCTTTGTGCGCTTCGCTGAGATAAAGGAAGCGCGGGTCCGGAGTGACACCGAACGGCTGCTCCTTCAGTCCAAAAAAAGTCAGATACAAGGCCGGTTTCTCCTGATCTTGCCTATCTCGATCCGCCTCAGTAATGATGCGAGAGGAAGCTGCCCCGTCGCTTGACGAGCCGAGACGAGCCCTATTTTACCACCAGCGCAAAATGGAGAAGATTGAGAGATGACGGGGTAACGTTACTAAAGTTTCAGGTCCCGAGGAGTCTGTAAATTCTCTGAAAAGCCCAGCCGACCGACGATCCGATCTGCGTCACAAGGTTTGCAGTGCCAGGGTTATCATCGTGCAACGCCCGCCAGTCGTTCCTTTTGCCTCGACCTCGCAAACTGCGCTCTTCGCGCATCAGACTCTCTCCAGTGCTGGCGGTGTCAAAATATCTTTTCCTGATGTTGAGAAAGGGTATTTCAACCCAATAGTAGGAAGCCATGGCGGCAAGAAACGTCAGGACTAAATTCTGCGGAAATCCGGCGATCCATGAATGGTCGCCGGGGAGGGTGAAGACCATGTTCCACAGATAAAGGCTGTAGCTCAGTTTTCCCACCCACATCACAGGCTGGAAATTGAGTATCCGCGGAGGCGAGAGCAGTGCGCTTTGAATACACAACACCATGCCAAGGTTGAACAGAGGAATCGCGAAGAGTCTGAGCCAGGCCAGTACCATGCCACACGTGCGCCTGGTAAAGATAATGCCGTCCGACCGGGATCATAAGCGTCGCCGCCCAGATCAGTGGAAAGTATTTTGACCGGAAGAACTTCCCGAATCTGGCCAACTCCTGCTGGTATAACGCCAGCAGACAACCGGCGGCGATGGAATCAAATACGGCGGGAAACGACCACAGCGATAAATTATAGAATCCTTTCCAGTGCTCCATTACGAGAGTTGATGTCAAAATAAATCTTGCAATCGGAGCGGCAGCAATGGCCGCCAGCGCATAACGCTTGCCGGAAAGAATTGCCAACGCCATGAGTGCCGGCCATATCAAATAGAACTGCTCTTCGACCGAAAGCGACCACAACTGAATCAGAACCCAGGGGAGTGCACGGCGTAGCATGTGAGGTAGGTATATGCCGTCAGCAGGTGGGTCCACGGAATCAATTGGTGGTAGAAGATGGTTACTACGATCAGGTAAACGTACGCCGCGGGAAGAATACGGAACGCTCTTCGTATATAGAATCTCTTTAGATCGATGGCTCCGGTTCGTTCCCTTCTCACTTCGCAGCAGTGAAGTGATCAAGAATCCCGAGATCACGAGAAAGATTCGCACTCCGTAGTAAGCGAAATCTCCGATCCACCACTTGCTGGTCCCAGTGAAGTGGGCAATCAGCACCACGGCGATCGAAAGAGCGCGAAGTCCGTCGAGCGATGGCATTCGTTGGTTCAGTTCCATTCCCTCGGCTCCTTTTTGAATTTGGCCGTTATGCCGCATCAAGAGTCGGTGGCGGAATGGAAGCCCCATGGGCGGTAGGCCACCAGTACGGGCTTCGACTTCCCGAAGTGAGCGGATTTTTCATTACTTAAAAATGAGACACCTCGCGGCTTTCTGCCTCGCGAGAGGCGTTGTCTTGATTAGGCCGTGTTTCGATGCAGGGTTTGGTGCGGGTGATGTTCGGCGGGAGCTTAAATTTTCTGATTTTTCCTGGGCGGGCTATGGCGAGCCCGCCACAATCGGGAAAGAAACGTATTCGAGGTAACTACGTCTGGGGTGGTTACCGACCATGCGGATTTCTGCGGGCGAACGAACCGGGAGGCCGAAGCCCGCAGACCCAAACCTCTAGCGCTTGACCAGGCTGCCTTCTCCTTCATCCGACTCGCATCTGGCGCTGGCACTGCCATTCACCACGTAATGCATCTTCAGCAGGGTCCGGCTATCGTCGAGAGCGCCTCTGAAGGTAATGTTGTTACCTTCCGCATCGCTGCCCGCGAAGACGACCGTCGAACTTTTGACGGTTACCTGCAAAGCTCCGTCCTTGAAGCAATCCGACGCCAGGCTGGCATTTCCCACCAGATGCCCGTCAGCCTCGGGAGCAATCGACGATCGTGATCGTGAACGGCGACGTTTCCGGATGAGTGGATTGAAATGTGCCCGACCATGTTCCGGTCACCTCATCAGAGCCTGGTTGCGCAGTGGCCGCCAGGCTGAGAGGTGCCGAAATCACGCACGCGAAAAACAGAATACCGAACAGGAACCTGGTGACTCTCATACGCTCTCCTCGTTACGAAACAACGTTACCCGAGACTTTTTGCCAATTCTCGCGGCCTTAGCGCGAAAGTCTTTTATGCAGGCGCCCCCGCGGGACGAACGTCTCGCAGCACAAACAACAAACAAATCGTCACCAGGCCGGCGATCAACGAGATTCGCTGCCCCAGCAATCCCGCGCCCTGCGCAGTGATCTTCAGCGTGGTGCGATGCTGCCCGCGAGGCAGCGACACGATCAGAAGACCGTCCGTCGGAGACGGGGAAGTTGTAAGACGGTCCCCATTCTCGAGTGTCGCCGTCCATGTCGGATAGTAGAATTGCTTTACTTTTACTTGCAGATCCGACTGCGCATTCGAATCCAGTTCGATCCCGGTATGCCGACCATTTCTCGACTCGGACCTGTCCCTCTCCCGCAATGGCTTCAACCGCCGGAGTCCTCGCTGCCAACTGCTTCACTCCATCGATTGTGTACACGTCCGGCGAAACCCATCTTGGGCGATATTCCGGATAGTCCAGCAACTGGATTCTTTCCGGTATTCCCGGCTTCTCCATGAGCGCCCAGCGTTCGGCCTTGAGCGTGTTGAAACCTTCAAAAGCAATCAAAAGTAATCGCGAGCACTAGAGCGATCGAGCGCCAGGGTTGTAATCGCTCGCTCGGTATTGCCTCAATTGCATACGCGAACATCGCGGTCAGGGCCAGGGTCAAGATAATGTGAAAGCGCCAGGGAAACTGAATCTTCTGCAGCAACGGAACAGCTCTCCATACGGGACTGCTGAGCGGATGCATCATCGCCAGCGATATGGCTGCGACGATTGACCAGAGAATCCTCTCTCTCCGCTTCGGGCCGGCAACTCCGGCAAACGCCAGCAGGGCGGCCATTCCCAGCGCGACCACGGTCAGCCTGGTCATGTTGGCCAGCCATTCCTGAAACCATTGTTGCGCCAGCCCCGGCACACCCGGCAGTTTTACGTATACAAAGTTATTCACGTACGATCCGTCTCCCACGATCATCTCCTTCATGGAAGCATCGGATTGCGTGGTGAGCGCCGGGATAAGATAAATCGCAGCCAATAATGTTCCCGAGCACGAGGCCAGTCACGATGAAGGCCAGAGGACGATATTGTTTTGTCTCAGCCACCAGCACAAGAGCGTACAAGAACGGCATAGCCGCCGAACAGCAAGGCGGTTGGAGGATGAGTCATCAGCAGGAGAGCGTATGTGATTGCCAATCCCGCCGTGCCTCGTCGATGGCCACGCATCACCCGGCTGACAAAATAAAGACAGAGCGGCATCCAGACGAAGCCCCAGTATTCCGCGAAAGCAAAGCGTCCGAGGTGATCGATTCTCAAATGATAGGGCAGCCACATGTACAGAATGGCCGCGAGGCAGGCCACCGGACGCGAGACGCGTTCGCGGAGCCACAAATATGCCGCAAGGCCGGAACCGACAGTAGCCAGGACAGCCGAGAGTCCTACTTGCAGCCATCCATAACCGTGATAGGGCAGTACCAGAAAAAACAGGCTCGTAATGTAGTAGGAAACCGGGCCGTAGAAATAAAATGTGGGGCTGCCGAATCCGGAACTCATATCCAGCAACCATCGCGGATATAAATTTCCCGCCCAGAGCTGGTCGGAAAAATGCTTTGCCCACACCAGATGCACCCTGTCGCCACGCAAGAATCCAAAGAAGACAGTGGGCAGGCTGGCCACCAGGCCCGCCAAAATAATGAAGCCGGGAGCCATCCTCACTCTCGACTCGAGCAGGGCAAGCAGGTTCTTCAACGCCCGATGAATGGGGTTTGAAGGCCCGGGTCCCGCTGCTGCTCACCTGCACTGTCTTCAACTCCGTCTCTTCAATCGGAAGCCCAATGTTGTTCATATTCAACCTGAAATATTCACGGCGTAGGATCGGCACCGCGCTGCTCCGCGGACAACGGCGCCGTGCTGGAAGCCGCACCGAGGGCCGCCGCGATGATTACGATCAACAGCCCAACTGCCGGCATGCGATAGCGCGACTGGCTTTCATAAACCAGGTGAACGACCATCAGCAACGCGTATCCGCTGGCAAACAATATTGCGACTAAGTTGGGCAGCAAACCGCGACGCCAAATCGTGAACAGGCCCAGCAGGCATATAAACTGCCACCACGCATCGGAGAGCAACTTCGAGCGCCATGTATGCCGGCCCGGTGTTGTGATACGCGCGCGCCATCGACCAATAAATCCCGGTCTCATCGTCTCGCGTGAAATCGAAGGCCTTGAACACTCCCAGCTTCAGAAATTTGCACCGGGTGGGTTCGAATCCAGGCTTTGCCATGCGCATAGCTCTCGGCGCTCCACTTGGCTTCGCTTTCATCCTGCAAGGCGTCGAGGTTCTGTTCGGCAGCCGGAGTGTAAGTGCCGGTGGCCAGATTATTGTTTGCCCGGTAGAAGACATCGCCGCCATTGCTGGAGACCGCGACGAACGCGTGCAGGACCCGGTAGTTCCGGATCGTCCATGGCGCCACCGTTGCCGCCATGACCAGGCATGCCAGGATCAGGTGACGCATCCGTCTCGGAAAGTTTTGCCCCGCCAGAACAAATACAGCCCAAAGTAAAGGCAACAAAATAAAAGTCGGACGAGTCAAGGCCGCGGCGCCGCCGACCAATCCCGGCGGCGATGCTGGCTTTTGCGCCCCGCACGCTCGGAGAGACTGAATAACCACAGCGCGGCTGTGAACAAAAGCAAAGTCAGCGGTTCGGAAATTGCCAGGCCGGTAATAAAAATGTCGCATGGCCACAACACGAACAACAGCAGGGCGATGAATGCGCTGCGCTTACCGCCGAGAGCGTCGGCAGCCCATCCGATCACCAGGGCGCATACCACGAACATCAAGAGATTGCCGATGGCGGGCATCCACGCCGTGTCGCCGAGTAGTCGCATGGAAAGTGCTAAAAATGCCGGATAGCCAGGCGCGCGGAAAGCCAGCAGTCGATGTCCCAGTCTCATAGTCAACGTAGCTGCCGGTGCTGAGAAGAGTGCGGGAGAGGGTCAGATAGTCTTTGGCATCTGAAAGCTGGACCGGCGGCATGACCAGCACCCAGATGATCCGGAGAGCCACGCCGGCCAAAATCAATGCCGCCATGAAATTGCGCCGCTGCAACCGTGACCATTCAAGCTTCCACCGCCCGGTAGCGACCCTATAGCAGAGAGCTGTGGCAGCGATCAGAAAGATTCCATCCGCAAGCATGGCCGGCCGGGAAATGGTGTGGGTGTAACGCAAGGAGGCGGCCAGGGCAATAAGAAATTCCGCTCCCAGAATCGCTTGCAAGACCCAGGCCAGGAATACGCCCACCGTCGCCGAGCGGGCCGATTTCCGACCTGAGATTCGTCCACAGAGTTCTTGACTCTCGCCTGACTGTTCAATGTCACTCGCCGGAACTGGCTCGATCTGATTATTGGTCAGCATGGCAGCCATAGAATATGAAGCTAGCCGGGGGAGGGTAAAGTCTGTGCTTCCGCGATCCTGTTCAGGACCGCTCAGCTCGTATTACGTTTTCGAAATCACCTTCATCAGAAGCTATCCGCCTTACGGATGTGCCCGGAAGGTTGCCATCTGCATGACCCAATAGTAGGAATAGGCAAGATTGGCGGGCGCGCTGTAGCTGCCCGTCGTGCTCACCGTTTGATCGATCGCGATATCGGAATCGGTCGTGATGATCCGGGTGGCAAAACCTGTTCCGCCTGAGATGTAACTTCCGCCTGTGGTCCCCGCGCCAAAAATCAGCTCATTCGCTGACGTCGTCGTCGCCGACTCCGCTGTTCGCACTCGCACTCGATCCCGACGCTCCCGCCGTCACATCCAGCGGCGTACTCGTGTCCAGTCCGCTGTACTCCAGCACCCGCACATCCACAAAAAACGCGGCCTGATTGAACGTCACCGTCACCGTGTTGCTGCCTCCCACGATGTTCTTCGCGTAGTAGATCGACTGCCGCAGTCCTGTTCCCGACGTCGGACCCACCGCCAGCACGTAAGTGTTCCCACGACTGTCCACCACCGAACTTACCGACGCGGTCGTATCATTCCATCCCACCACCACGATGTTCAGATTCCCCGCCGTCTGCGCCAGCCCATACGTCACCGGCACTACCGTGCTGTTGTTCACCGGCGTCGCCGCATTCACCTGCACGAAACTGATGGTTCCCCCTCCGCCCGTGCCCGTCGTGTAGGTGTACCCGTTGGGCAGTGTTCCGCTCTGGCTGTCCGTGTTCGTCACCACCACGTTCACCGCACCTGCCGCATGCGCCGCCGTCGTCGCCGTGATGGTCGTGCTGTTCACCACCGTCACATTGCTCGCCGCCGTTCCGCCCAGCGTCACCGTCGCCCCCGCCAGGAAGCCCGTACCGCTTACCGTGACCGCTGTCCCGCCCGCCGTCGTGCCCGATGCCGGCAGCACTCCTGTCACCGTCGGCGCCGGATTCGTCGTACCTCCCTGCCCGCTCGCCCGGAAGGTTGCCATCTGCAGCACCCAATAGTAGGCATAGGCAAGATTGCCGGTAGCGCTGTTGCTCCCCGTGGCGCTCACGATCTTGTCCATCGCGATATCGGAATCGGTCGTGATGATCCGGGTGGCAAAGCCTGTTCCCCCTGCGATGTAGCTTCCAGCCTGTGGTCCCCGCTCCAAAAATCAGCTCATTCGCCGACGTCGTCGTCGCCGCTCCGCTGTTCGCGCTCGCACTCGATCCCGACGCTCCCGCCGTCACATCCAGCGGCGTACTCGTATCCAGCCCGCTGTATTCCAGCACCCGCACATCCACAAAGAACGCGGCCTGATTGAACGTCACCGTCACCGTGTTGCTGCCTCCCGCGATGTTCTTCGCGTAGTAGATCGACTGCCGCAGTCGCCGTCCCCGACGTCGGCCCTACCGCCAGCACGTAAGTGTTCCCTCGACTGTCCACCACCGAACTTACCGACGCCGTCGTGTCATTCCATCCCACCACCACGATGTTCAGGTTCCCCGCCGTCTGCGCCAGCCCATACGCCACCGGCACCACCGTGCTGTTGTTCACCGGCGTCGCCGCATTCACCTGCACGAAACTGATGGTTCCCCCTCCGCCCGTGCCCGTCGTGTAGGTGTAGCCGTTGGCCAGTGTTCCGCTCTGGCTGTCCGTGTTCGTCACCACCACGTTCACCGCACCCGCCGCATGCGCCGCCGTCGTCGCGGTGATCGTCGTGCTGTTTACCACCGTCACATTGCTCGCTGCCGTTCCGCCCAGCGTCACCGTCGCTCCCGCCAGGAAGCCCGTACCGCTTACCGTGACCGCCGTCCCTCCCGCCGTCGTGCCCGATGCCGGCAGCACTCCTGTCACCGTCGGCGCCGGATTCGTCACGCTGTAGGTGTACCCGTTGGTCCGCGTTCCGCTCTGACTGTCCGTGTTCGTCACCACCACGTTCACCGCGCCCGCCGCATGCGCCGCTGTCGTCGCCGTGATCGTCGTGCTGTTCACCACCGTCACATTGCTCGCCGCCGTTCCGCCCAGCGCCACCGTCGCCCCCGCCAGGAAGCCCGTGCCGCTTACCGTGACCGCTGTCCCTCCCGCCGTCGTGCCCGAGGCCGGCAACACTCCTGTCACCGTCGGCGCTGGATTGGTCGTACCTCCCTGCCCGCTCGCCCGGAAGGTTGCCATCTGCTGCACCCAGTAGTAGGCGTAGGCTAGATTGCCGGTCACGCTGTTGCTTCCCGTGGCGCTCACGATCTTGTCCATCGCGATATCGGAATCGGGCGTGATGATCCGGGTGGCAAAACCTGTTCCCCCTGAGAGGTAACTCCCGGCCGTGGTCCCCGCTCCAAAAATCAGCTCGTTCGCCGAGGTCGTCGTCGCCGCTCCGCTGCTCGCGCTCATACTCGAGCCCGCCGCTCCCGCCGTCACATCCAGCGGCGTACTCGTATCCAGCCCGCTGTACTCCAGCACCCGCACATCTACAAAAAACGCGGCCTGATTGAACGTCACCGTCACCGTGTTGCTTCCGCCCGCGATGTTCTTGGCGTAGTAGATCGACTGCCGCAGCGCCGTCCCCGATGTAGGACCTACCGCCAGCACGTAACTGTTCCCTCGACTGTCCACCACCGAACCTACCGACGCCGTCGTATCATTCCATCCCACTACCACGATGTTCAGGTTCCCCGCCGTCTGCGCCAGCCCATACGCCACCGGCACCACCGTGCTGTTGTTCACCGGCGTCGCCGCATTCGCCTGCACAAAACTGATGGTTCCCCCGCCCGTCCCCGTCGTGTAGGTGTACCCGTTGGCCAGTGTTCCACTCTGGCTGTCCGTGTTCGTCACCACCACATTCACCGCGCCCGCCGCATGCGCCGCCGCCGTCGCGGAGATCGTCGTGCTGTTTACCACGGTCACGCCTGTGGCTGCGGTCCCGCCCAGCGTCAGCGTCGCTCCCGCCAGGAAGCCTGTACCGCTTACCGTGATTCCCGTCCCTCCCGCCGTCGTGCCCGAGGCCGGCAGTACTCCTGTCACCGTCGGCGCCGGATTGCCTCCGCCGCCAGTCGCCAGTTGAATAAACTTGGCCACCGAGGGCACTCCGCTGCTGTTGAGCAGGAAGAGCATGTAGTAGCCGGGAGGCGCGATGTTTCCGTTGGGGGGAGCCGTCACCGTCAGAGATCCGCTTCCCGCCGTAAAGGACATCCCGACGAGGCGCTGGTCCATGTTGAAGGAGTGGGTCACAGAGCTGTTCTTGATTAGGACTACGGAGGAAATACTTGCCGCATCCGGAGTCTGCACCGAAAACCCGTTGCCCCATGCCACAGAACTGGGTGCACTGGTAATCGTGGGCCGGGTAGCCAGTCCGCCGCTGGAATTAAAGAGGTAGGCCGGCTGGTAAACCTCCATGTGCGGTTCATAGGTTCCGCGCGATGGGTTTCCGCCGGTCATCCAGACCGTTGCGTCGGGCAAAAGCAGAGCTACCGAGTGATAGAGACGCTCGTAAACATTTGCGCCCGCAGATGAGAATGTCTTGGCCACCGGGTCGTAAAGATCGGCATTCAGGCTGAGCGAACCCACATCCTCGTCATTGACTGAACCGCCCACGGCCAGAACTTTGCCGTTCGGCAGCATCACCGCGTTCATCTGGCTTCTTGCCTGGGACATGGCGGGCCCGGATTTCCACTTTGGCGACGCCGCGCCCATGTCGATGATTTCGGTGGTGGCCGTAGCCGGACTGTTCCCGCCCATGATCATGATCTGAGGGTCATACGCATTGGCCGGGGTTAACGGAAGCAGAACTGAAGTTCCATAACTGCGCTGGCCGCTATAGATCGTGGTAGCAACATTCTGCGTCCACGTCGTATTCGCCGGGTTGAAAAGAGCGGAGCTGGTCCCCTGCCCCGAATAAAACACTTTCCCGCTGGGCAAAAGATGCATTCGCGGATAAAGCGGTGGCGTCCAGCCCGCCGAATATTGCGGGCTCCAGCCGGTACCGACGGTGTAAATCTCCACCGTGGTATTGGTATTTCCGTTCTCGTCCGTTCCCGAAAAAGCCATCAACCGGCCATCTCCCAGTTCGGTCAGTGTGGGATACCAGCGGCCATGCGCCATATTCTGAACATTGGTGAAAGTATTGTTCGAAGAATCAAAAACCGCAGACTGAAGAGATCCGTGAAATGGGTCGTACTGCAGCGAACCGCTATTGATGAAAATGCGGCCATCCGGCAGAGCAATCATGCCGTTGCAGAACATGTCCCAGGAAAGAGTCAGCTGGGTGAAGGTTCCGGCCACAGGATCGTAAACCTCGGCGCCGGAGCTGTTGGCTGGACCGTAAGGCGGCCCGGTCGGGCAACCGGACTGCGACGGCGGACAGTTTCCCGAACCCGCCACGACCAGAATCTTGCCGTTCTTCATCAGCGCCGCATGGATAGGGTTGATCGGAGTGGTTTGAGACAGAGTCGTCCATTTTCCGATCGTCTGCACCTGCGCCATCGCACCCGGCGCGAACCACGCCAGCATCGCGAGATACGCGATCAGGATGTTGCGGATGCGGGCGAAGCTGGAATCAGTCATTACAGTCCTGTCCTCACCCTTTTGGGCGAAGCTGAAACCGTGGATACTGCCGGCCAGTATTTAGGGGAAGGGGCGATCAAACCGGGAGCGCCTGGGGGGCAGCGTCTCTAGGAGCCAACAACAAATTTATGCCGGTGATAAAAGTCTGTCAAGCACGATGGCGGAAAGAATCGGTTCAGGAAAACAAGCAGGCAGGGCTCGCGCGCGTTGAAATCGCTGGGGTTAGAACGGGATCTCGGTAAAGGACGACTATGAAAACTTATGCAGTGAGGCGGCGGTCAGTTCCCCGGCGAGAAAACGCCTGCGGGTCACCATACTGCGGATGAGCGAGCCGCCCAATGAGATTTTCTCGCCCAGGCTGAGGCTGGAGTGAACAATCGTATGCCAATGATCCCGGGTGCGGCTCCAGAGCGGCATGGAAACATTCGCGCTTCCGGTCCAGAAGCGCATGCGCCAGCTTTCATCGCCGATGTTCTGGCTCGAGGCCTCAGGATGCAACCGCCGGCGCAGTAGTAACTCAGGCACTTCGAAAAACTTGCCAGCCACCGCAAGCTCTCCCAACAGGGTGTAGTCGGCGCCCGGATAGTTGGGCAACAGCGGCGTCTTGCCCAGGGCCTCTTTGCGGATCAATCCGAAGATCGCGTTGACCCAATGATCGGCGTAAATCACGTAACGGAGGCGTTCGCCCGCGGCGTCGGAACGGAGATTGAAGCCCGGATCGGTGTCGGTGAGCGGCCCTCCGCTCTCGTCGATAAATCTGGCCTTACCATAAGCCAGCACAACTTCAGGGTCTTTTTCAAGGACACTCAGGCATCGTTCAAGATACTCGGGCTCGTGAATGTCGTCCGCTGCGGCCCACTTGAAATATTCTCCCTGCGCCTGCTTGAACAAGCGGTTGTAATTGCCCGCCACTCCGACGTCCTGGGGGCTGCGGCAGTACTGGACTCGCCGGTCTCTGGCCGCATAGGCGCGGCAAATTTCCTCGGTGCCGTCAGTCGAGGCATTGTCCGAAATGATCAGTTCAAAGTCGGTGTAAGTCTGAGCCAGCAACGAGTCCAGGGTTTCGGCCAGGAATCGCTCCCCATTCCGGACAGGAACGCCGACACTGACACGAGGTCTGTTTGGGCCCATGGTCTAAGTACTCAACACGCGATTGAACAAAGAATCAGCTTGGAAGTCGAGGATTATCGACGCTTCCGGGTTCCTTTACTGACACTCTTAACCTTGCCTGAATTCGATTCGCCGCCAACGCCCAGGATCACCTTCCGGCTGTAGAACGCCTCGGCGTACTTATCCGGGGCGGCGCATTCCACTCCGCGTAACCTGAGGATGGCCTGGAACGTATCTTCCGTGAGCCAGGCCTTGTTTGCCTGGGTCTGAAATACATCGCAGATGTAATTGATCTTGCGAGCGGCGATCTCTTTCTCAATCGGCACGAAGAAGTTCGGAACACCGAGGTCGCCATCGTATTTGGGAATCTCGTACTCCAGAATCAGATGCTGACGCCACGTGTTCCAGGTCAGGTCGCTGATGGTGCGATGGTCCTGATGGCGGTCGTTTCGGTAGTGGGTAAAAATCAGGTCGGGATTTACTTCCTTCTTGATCTCTTCGAAGAATTCCTTGATATCCGCGCCCTGATACGGAAAGAACCCGTCGCGAAACCGCTTGACAATCACTTTTCCCGGCCGTTTTGCCTGCTTGAGGAAGAGACTGGCGCTACGGCGAGCTTCCCGCTCGCGTTCGGCGTTGGCGCTAAAAACCACCCACACAATATCCAGATTTGCATGCGCGGCAATCAGTTGCAAAATCGTGCCGCCGCAACCGATTTCGATGTCGTCCGAATGCGATCCCAGACACAAGACCTTGAAAGGAGCATCCGGATTCAGCGGCAGGTTCAATGGCAGCATGAAACTCCGCCTTGCATTCTGTGACCGCTACCGTTTGCCATTCGTCTTCCATATCTCCCAGGGAGCGACGCCGCTCGCGTACTGGCTTTCCAGTTGCTGCTTGTCTTTGAACGTATCCATACAGGCCCAGAAGCCGTCATAGCTGTAACCCATCAGCTGTTTTGCTTTTAAAAGGCGCTGAAAGGGTTCCTGGACCAACTCTTCCTTGTCGCGCATATAGTCGAAAATTTCTTTTTTGAAGATAAAATATCCGCCATTGATGCGCACGTTGCCATCATCAATGGCATGGATGTCGGACACCAGGCTGCCTCCTTCCTGCAGCGAAACCAAGTGGTAGCTCAAGTTCGGGCGGACGCAAACGAAACTGGCTACTTTGTCCTGCTGGCGGAAATGTTGCAGTTGCTGGGGCAGCGGCAGGTCGGTAAGACCGTCGCTGTAGTTGGCGAAAAATTCCTTCTCCCCTTCCAGATGTTTTTCCACCGCCTTCAACCGTTGTCCGATGTTGGAATTGATCCCGGTGTCGGCGAAGGTAATCCGCCAGTTATCGATATCGCTGTTCAGCAGTTCAAGATTTTTCCCGCCACCCGACAGGATAAAGTCGTTGGAGGCGCATTCGTTGTAATTGAGGAAATAGTTTTTGATGGCATCGGCGCGATGGCCCAGGCAAAGAATAAAATCCTTGTGGCCGAAGTGAGCGTAGTACTTCATCACGTGCCACAAAATCGGCCGATAACCGATATGCACCATTGGCTTGGGCAGATCCTCGGCATCCCGAATTCGCATTCCCAGCCCACCGCAAAACAGAACGACTTTCATGACCACCCACTCCCAGTTTTCTTTTGAATCTGTATTTACGCCTTCGCAGGTTTTACTTGCGATCGATCCCTGCGTATCCCGTCAAACACTCATGTCTATCGCGCCCGTGAGACCGCTGCTTGCTTCTCCTGATACCAGGCCGCGGTTGCCGCCAGGCCCTCACGCAACCGGATGGCCGGACGCCAGTCCAATCGTTCGCGCAAAAAAGTTATGTCTGCGGGACGCTCCTGTTCGAGCGGCCGGTCGGGTACGGCTCCGAAATCGGGGTTGATCTTTCTGCCTGTAATCGTCCCGGTAACCTCGACCAGGGCGTCAACCACCTCACGTATCGAGGATAGCAAGCCAGAACCCAGATCAAAAGTGCATCCCTCGATTCCAGGAACGGTGGCCGCCCGGATCAAGCCTTCGACGACATCGTCAACGTAGATCCAGTCCGCCAGCCGGCGTCCGCTGCTTAACTTCGGAGCTTCCCCGTTCAGCAATGCCAGGGTGACGAAGGGAACCAGTTTTTTCAGATCCTTCTGGTCCGGGCCATAGGTCATGAAGATGCGCGGCATGACCACCGGCGTCCGAAACAATTCACGAAACATGCGGCCATAGGACGCGCCGGCAAACTTGGCAGCAGCGTACGGAGAACACGGCACTGCGCCATCCAAAGGCTCCTCGGAGGAGTCAGCCAGCACGATGCGCTTGCAACCCAGTTCCGCGGCCGCCGTCAGCAGGTACACCGTGCTGGCCAGGTTGTCCTGGAAGGTAGGCACCACCATCGCCAGATCCCGGGCCCCCGCCACGTGACTGGCCAGGTGAAATATGATTTGCGGGCGGGTGTCGCGAACCAGCTGCCGGACGGCTGTAATGTCCTTCAAGTCAGCCTGCCGCCATTGCAAATTCGTTTCATCAGAACTGCGAACGGTGCGCGATACCGCCTGCACTCTCGCCCCGTCCGCCAGCAGCCGCCGCACCAGGTGCGAGCCGATGAACCCGCTCGCTCCGGTGACCAGGGCCGTACATCCCGAAAGTGTGTCGGTCGCGATCATCGCGATTAAGGTCTGACGCTGCTGGCGCCCGGACCACATTCTTTCAGGAGGCCATGCTTCTGCAGCATCGCAGCCGACTCCTTAATAAGATCGAAAGCCAGACCCGACCTTTCCGCAATCTGCAGCAGACTGTGCGCTCCATCCGACTGGTTGAGCACCCACAGCATGGCAGTCTCCTGCAGCTTCTCGTCCCGGTGACCCCCCATGGCACGATACAACCCGCGCCTTCCCAGCTGCGGCTCGCCGCGAGGATTCTGGTTCAGATAGCAGGCGTCGTTTTCGAGCACGTAAAAAACCGCGAGACACTTCGCGAGCGAGTCGGCCAGGCTAGCGGGCTGCATCAGGTCCAGGTTGTCGGCTGAACTGTGGTATTCGGGAAACTTGCCGTGCGGCGTCCTCATGAAACATCCCACCGGCAGATTGAATCCCGGCGAACAATACTGCCGTTCGTCATAGCCGTAAGGCGAAAAATCGTGGATTTCGAAAGCCTGGCCCGAATGTTTCAAAACGTGCGCCATCGCCTGGTCGATCACGGCGTCGCCGCGCCGGCTCTTCTTGTAGTTCACATGTCCGGCGATCGCCGACGCAGGTGAGCACCAGGCCGTGCTTGATGGCAGCCACCCGCTCTTCGTTTCGCGCCAGCCAGGTAATCGAACCAATGGTTCCGGGGATGAACAGGAAACGATACGAATAACGCAGCGGCACGTGGCCCAGTAATCTGGCCAGAAAAGCAGCCACCGCCACGCCCGAAAGATTGTCATTGCATAGCGAAGGATGGCATGAGTGGCAAGAAATAAGCACCTCTTCCGCTGTGGCTCCCTTCACCAGACACTCGCCGTAGGTCAGACTTCCATCCTGCAGCGTGGCATCGATGCAAACGTCGTACTCGCCCTCCGGCATCTCGTCCAGTTGCCGTTGCGAGAGGCAGAACCCCCAGTTCTCCTTGTAATAAGAGGTCCGGTATGGAATCAGATCAGGCTGCTCCGGCAAAGTGTGCAGGTGCGGTTTCAGCTCCGCCAGTGACATTTTGCTTCTGACGGGGACGCTGTAATTCACCACGTGCAGGTTATGCCGGCGAAAATCGATCACCCGCTCGCCTTTGGAATTTTTTACGTAGGCGTCGCGAATGTTCCATTCGCGGGGAACCGTCCAGTCAAACACCTGGGTTCCGGTGGGAACTTCAGAAACCTGGAGGGGAATCTCCTGCTTGAGCCGGGCCAGGGTCTGGCGAAAGCCGTCGCCGGTGATGCTGCGGCAGATGGGATAGAGCTCCCGCATCAGCGCAAGCATCTCGCCGCCCACCGTCGCAGGGTCGAGCGCGGCTCGCAGTTCCGTGAAATCCGTCGTTTGGGTTGGCATGTTCAGCCGGTAAAGTCGGGATAACTTCGATCACGATCAACCATGATGGGATCGTCAATCATCCATTGAATCCCGAATGCCGGATCGTTGTAGCGTACGCCCCGGGCATGCTGCGGCGAATAGAACTCCGACATCTGGTAGAAGATTTCGGTGTTGTTTTCGAGAGTCTGAAAGCCGTGCGCAAAGCCCTCGGGCACGTAGAGCATCTTGTAATTCACGGCGCTCAACACCTCGCCCACATGCTGCTTGTAGGTGGGTGACTCCGGCCGCAAATCGATAATCACGTCGTAAAGGGCGCCCGCTGTGCAGCGCACCAGCTTGGCCTCGGGAAGCGGCGCCGACTGGTAATGCATACCGCGCAACGTCCCTTTCATCTTGTTGAAAGAGATGTTGCACTGCGCCATCCGGGGGTTCAGATGATGGGCCTCAGCTTCCTTCTGGCACCAGGAGCGCGCGAAAAAGCCCCGGTCATCTTCCCGCTTTTCCAGTTCGAGGATGAAGGCCCCCTTCAGCCTGGTCTCAGTGAAGATCACTAGAAGACCTCCACCTCCGGAATGGGCACTACAAATTTTCCGCCCCACTCGCGAATGTAGGACAACTGTTCGCGAATTTCATTTTTCAGATTCCAGGGCAGGATCAGAACATAATCCGGCTTGGTCTCGCGAATCTTTTCCGGAGGAAAGATGGGAATGTGGGTGCCGGGAAGAAACTTGCCATGCTTGTAAGGATTGCGGTCCACCGTGTAATCGAGAAAGTCGGTGCGGATGGCGCAATAATTTAACAGGGTGTTGCCTTTCCCGGGTGCACCGTATCCGGCGATGGACTTGCCGGCTCGCTTGGCCTCGATCAGGAAACTCATGATCTTGCGCTTGGTTTCCTTCACCTTTTCGTCAAACGAAAAATAAGTCTCCAGCTTGTTGAAACCGGCTTTTTCTTCGCGCTGCGCCAGTTCTTTGGCCCGCTCGGTCACGGGATGCGACGCGTCTTCGTCGTGCCGCGCATACACCCGCAAAGAACCGCCGTGGGTCGAAAGTTCCTCGACGTCAAAAACCGTCAGGCCGAACTTGGCCATGATCCGCATCGTGGTAAGAAATGAAAAATACGAAAAATGTTCGTGATAGATGGTGTCAAACTGGTTGCCTTCCATCAGCCTCATCAGGTGAGGAAATTCGAGGGTGATCACGCCCTGCGGCTTGAGCAGGGTCTTCATGCCCTGCACGAAGCTGCAGACGTCCGGAACCTGGGCCAGAACATTGTTCCCCAGAATCAGGTCGGCCTGCGTGCCTTCGCGCACCATCTCCGCCGCCATCTCCTGTCCGAAGAATTTCACCAGCGTGGGAATGCCCTTCTTGGTGGCTTCCTTGGCGACGTTCACCGCCGGCTCGATTCCCAGCACGGGAACGGATTTCTCCAGGAAATATTGCAGCAGGTAGCCGTCGTTGCTGGCCAATTCCACCACCAGGCTGTCACGGTTCAGCTGGAAGCGCTTGACCATGAGATCGGTGTAGGCCTTGGCATGAGCCAGCCAGCTATCGGAAAACGACGAGAAATAGGCGTATTCGGTAAAAATGTTCTCCGGGCTTACGTACTCCTCGAGCTGCACCAGAAAACAGTTTTCGCACACGAACACGTGCAAGGGATAGAACGCCTCCATCTGGTTTAACTGCTCCGCCGAAAGGTTGCTTTCGCACGGCGGAGACATGCCCAGGTCAGAGAACGTGTGGCGTAGATCAGATCCGCAGAAGCGGCACGAAGCCGGCTTCAACCCGCTTTTTTGTGTCGTCATGGTCACTTGGTCCAGCTTCAGGTTATTCGCTTTGGAAGTCAACAAATCTGCACCCTCAATTCAAAAGTTCGATTTCACGAGAAACGATTTCACCAAATGCTTTTCACAGATACCACCGCCGGACAAAACCTTTTTGGATTCCGCGCGGGAGGCCATGCTGCCTCCCTCTGCAATCCCTAACGCACACCCGCCGGGGTGGGCACGGCTGCCGGGGCGTTCGTCCATCGCAGCGATGGATTCAGGCGCCCGTCCCGCAGCAGACCTCGGATGTAATCAATCCGCGAGTAGCGCGTGCTCTGAAAATCTTCTGAAGTCAGGTTCACCGCGCGGTACGCGTCGTACAGTTGCCGCACACCCTTGCGCGCATTCCATTGCGGCTTGAACTCGGGAACCAGGCGCTTTATCTTGCTGCAATCCACCCGGTAACAGCGCTTGTCGGGACCCGCTCCAGGCGCAAATTCGATGCGGCAATTGGGCACCACTTCCTTGACCATGTCCGCCAGTTCGTGGATGCGGTAATTCTCCTCGTTGATTCCCACGTTAAACGCCTGATTGCAAACTACAGATTCCGGAGCCTTCATCAGGGCCAGGAATGCGCGTGAAATATCCTCGATGTGCACAATGGGGCGCCAGGGCGTGCCATCGCTCTTCATCAAGACCTGGCCAGTGGTCAGCGCAAACGCCACCAGGTTGTTCAGCACCAGGTCGAAGCGCAATTTGCGAGACACTCCGTACGCAGTCGCATTCCGTAGATATACCGGGCAAAAGGTCCCATCTGCCAGTGTCGAAAGGTCGCGCTCGACCAGCACTTTCGATTGCCCGTACGGCGTCACAGGATTGAAGCTGCTGTTCTCATCCAGCATGTCGTCCCCGGCGGAGCCGTAGGTGCTGCAGGAGGATGAAAACAGGAATCGCGGAACTCCGGCCTCCTTGGCCTTCCGCGCCAGCCGCACCGAGCCCAGATGGTTGATATCGAAGGTCACCTGCGGGTCAAGGTTCCCCAGAGGATCGTTGGACAGGGCGGCCAGATGCACGACCGCATCAAATCCTTCCAGGTCCGATGCCTCAACATCGCGCAGATCTTTAACGATCTCCGGAATCGCGACCGGTTCCGCTCCAAAGGTGCAGGCGCGATACAGATACGTGTCCAGACCCACCACCTCGTGGCCCGCCTCGAGAAACATGGGCACCAGTACCACCCCGATATATCCTGCATGTCCCGTAACCAGTACCTTCATGGAAAAACCTTTCTTGGAACTGTTTGTTCAATCAAAATTGGAAACTATGCCTTGCCTGCCAGCAACGAACTGGCTCATCCGGCCGTGGTCGTAGGGCGCCGGTATGGATCCGGGCGGCCCTCCGCCCGGCGCTTTTTCCACTCGCGCACTTGTACTCCAACCTCTTCCCGAAATATCAGCCACAGCGATAGCGGCACCAGGGGGAGCAGGACTCCCACCTGCAGAAAAAATTCGAACAGGTTCCGGGGGTGCCAAAAGCGCTCGGTGGCGGCACAGGCCAGGGCGAACGGAATCGCTGCTATCCCCGTTCTAATCCATGTTTGCCACAGATAGGTTCTGAGGGGAATGCTCAACAGCTTGGAAATATAGACCGGCCACAGCACCAGCTCGCAGAAGACGCTGGGGATCGCCGAACCCCACGCCACTCCATTGATTCCGATATGACGGACCAGAATGATGCTCAGGATCAAATTGGCCGCGGCTTCGCCGACCGCCCAAACCGCAATAGGCTTGAGCTTCTCCATCCCAAAGACAATACCCACACTGGTTGTGTTCGCGGAAGCAAAGAGCACCGACAGGAGAAGAATTTTCATCACTGTCCCGGAGGGTTCCGCGTACTGCTCACCCATCCACAATCGGATGAATGTGTGTCCCCGGAAGAACAGTGCGGTTTCGATCGGAAGAGCTATGACCAGCGCTGCCCGCGTTCCATGCACCACCAATTTTCGCAAGTTGTCATAGTTACCGACCGCGTCATAGCTGCTGGCCAGCGGCGTGAACGTCGAAGTCATCGACGTAATGATGTTTCGTGCATAGGCGATCAGGATGCCCCCGATCGCATAGATGGTGACAGCCGCCGGCGATACAAACCCTCCCACCACCAGATTGTCGGAGTAATAAGCCACCTGGACCGAGGTATGGATCACGAATACCAGGATGCTGTAGTTCCAAAGCCGGCCGAGAGTTGCCGTACTCGGCCGTCCGAAGGCAATTTCCAACTGCGGGAAGACCCGGAAAGCGAGAATGACGTTGGCGCCGTTTGCCACGATCGACGTACACAGTTCCCATATGGCCAGTGCCAGAATGCCATGTCCCGATCGCAGCAGCCACACCACTCCGGCGGCGCGAAAGCAGGTCTGCAGAATACTGACCGCGCTGGTCAGGTCAAAGCGATGAAGCGCCGCCAGCACACTGCCAAAAACCCCAGACCACAGAGTGATCGCGACGCTTATACAAGTGATAAGAATTGCCAGGCGCGCATCGCGTTGAAGTTCCGGCGGAATGGCAAAAATGTGATGGAACACCACCGACAAAACAAAGCCCACGGCAATGATCGCCAGGCTGATCCACAATCGAATCCATAGCGCCCCGGAAACCGACTGGCTCGACTCCTCGAAGTTGCCCTGTGCCACTCCCTTCGAAACAAACCGGGTCACCGCCCCTCTCAACCCCAGATCGAGAAGGTTCATGTAGGACGCGAACGATAAGGTCAGTACCCAAACACCATAGGTCACATTCCCCAGGTGGTGCACCACGTATGGGGATAAGAAAAAACCCACCAGCGTGGTGATCGCGAGTGCGAGCCAGTTGGAAAATATGTTTTGAACTATGCGCCGGGCGCGAGGCATGAAAAAGGGCTCCTAACAGTGCAAACGCCCGAAGCGATGATCCCAGACAATGCCGTCGAGAAGCGGTGGGGATCGAGAAGCATGTCCATCGGGACTGAACCTGCCAGCCCTCCTGAGCACGCCGGTAAAAAACCGCCAGTCACTTTCGCTGGCCCCCGACGAAGCCCGCAATCTTGTTGAGCGTGGAGAAATTCTCCGGCACGATGTCTTCGTCCTGCACCTGTATCTCGTAGTGTTCTTCGAGAAACGAGATCAGGCGCACCAGGCTCATCGAATCGATGATGCCGCGTTCGAGCAGATTCGTGCTTTCGTCAAAATCCTTCTCGTCGTCGTAAATCAACTCGGTGCGGATAAAATTCTTGATAGGAGCGAGATCAGTTTGCGGTTCGTTCGGCATAGACTTTGCTTTCGTTCTCCAGTGTGGCCTTGTCGATTTTTCCCGTGGACGTTTTCGGCAGCTGGCTGCACATCTCGATTCGTTCCGGCACCATGTAGCGCAGCACCCGCTCCGAACAGAATTTCATCAGTTCCGAGGACGTCAGGCTGGAGTCGCCCGGCACAACATACGCCATCAATCTGGCGCCAATGCGCTCATCGGGCACAGCCACCACG
Source organism: Terriglobia bacterium (assembly GCA_963814725.1). Classification (GTDB taxonomy): domain Bacteria; phylum Acidobacteriota; class Terriglobia; order Terriglobales; family Acidobacteriaceae; genus JAIQFF01. The sequence goes on along the minus strand of CAWFDY010000003.1, from coordinate 30,230 downwards.
GCCGCTTCCTTGACCCCGGGGTGAGCGTAAAGCGCGGTCTCAATTTCGCCCAGCTCAATGCGGTAACCTCGACTTTTCACCATCTTATCGCGCCGCCCGACGTACTGATAGTCACCACTTGGCATCAGCTTCACGATGTCGCCGGTGCGGTACATCACGTCGGCGAAAGAGCGGTTCAGAGGATTGGGAACGACCACCTTTTCGGTGGCTTCCGGCCGTCCCCAATAGCCCTTCATCACCGTGGAACAGCGCACGTACAACTCGCCTTCCTGCCCCGGCGCCACCACTCTTCCCTGCTCGTCCAGTGCGAACACCTCGGTATTGGCACAGGCTTTGCCGATGGGCACGGGCTCGGTCCGCTCGGGCGCCACGTCGCTCGATTGCACGTGATAATAAGTGCAGACGTTGGTCTCGGTCGGTCCGTATAGATTGGAATATGCCGCCCGCGGAATCTGCTGCACCAGCCGTCGAAGATATTTGCAGGGAAAAACTTCTCCCGCGAACAAGACCCAGCGCAGCCGGTCGTAGTTGTGCCGCTCCAGCTGGCCATGTTCCACCAGCTGAATCAGCGCCGACGGCACCGAATACCAGACCGTGATGCCGCGTTCGGAAATCCACTGCGCCAGCCGCACGGGAAACGCGGCGACGTCGCCGGGCACCAGGCAGATCGTGCCGCCTGCCTTGAGCGTGCAGAACAGATCGAGAATCGAAAGATCGAAATGAAACGGAGCGTGGCTCGAAACCTTATCCTGCTGAACGATCTGATATTCGTCATGCGCCCAGTTCACGAAGGTCAGCGAGTTCAGGTGCGAAATCATTACGCCCTTGGGCTGGCCGGTCGAACCCGAGGTGTACAGAATGTAGGCCAGATCATTTTCGATGAGCGGGATCTCCGGACTGGTGGCTGGCCGCGTCGCCACGATTTTCTCGAACGATACCGGCTTTGAACCTGCCAGCGAGGCAATGACCGGAACGTCCGCACTCTCGTCCGTCAGCAGAATGCTCTGTATCTCGGAAGCGGCGGCGATATCGGGAGCCAGCTTTCGCAATTGCGAAGAGCTGGTAATCAGCGCGCGCACCGCGCAGTTGCCCAGCACATAACACGCCCGGCTGCTGGGCGAGTGCGGATCGACCGGCACATAAGCCCCGCCCGCCTTCAATATTCCCAGCAATGCCGCTACCGTCTGCGGAGATTTGGGAAGAAACACGCCCACGCGGTCGCCATTGCAGATGCCGTCCGCCCGCAACTGGTGCGCAATCTGATTGGAAAGCGCATCCAGTTCGGAATAGGTCAGCTTCGACTCGCTACCCTCGACCGCGATTCCGGCTGGGTTTCGCTTCGCGCTTTCAGTCAGCAATTGATGTAACAGGAATGCCACGATTTTCTCCTGGTTTGGAATCCGAAAACTGGGCTGGCGCCCTGTCGCGCAAAGCCCTGGCCCACTCCACCGTCCACGCCATCACCTGATCGGTTTGCCGCTTCGAGGAGAAGGTATGATCGCCGCCCTCCACCATCAGGATCTGTCTTTTGGAGCCCGTTCTCGCGAGTTCAAGTTGATTGTTGGCATTCACGCCTTCGTCAAAGTGGAACCAGCAAGGGTCCTTATCTCCGAAAATCAGAACCATGGGACCGCTGTATGCCCGCAGCAATCCGCCGATCTGGCCGATTTTCTCCTTTAACCGCTCCAGTTCGGGCTCCCGAGCCGTAACCTGTGTCGCAGCGCCTTTCAGCATGCGCCCAATATTCTTGCGATAAGTCGCGTCGGTCACGAGGCGGAACGCCTTCTTCAGCGGATTCCCCCGCGTCAGGCCTGCCGCCACTTTCGCTGGACTGCCGCCATACCCGAATTGAGGCAGCGACGCATCGCGCGGATCGGCCAGCAGCGAGCACAGCATGATGCCTTCTGGCCGGTAGCCCTCCGGTTGCCGGCTGGCGTGCAGGGCGGTCGCTGCCCCCATGCACAGGCCCCAGAAGAAGATCGAGTCCAGCCGATACTCGTCCTTGAAAAATTTGGTGGCAGCGCCCGCGTCGTCAACCCGGTCCTGAAAGGTCAGCGAATTTATTCCCGGACTGTCGCACATGCCGCGATTGTCGTAACGCACTGCGTAGAATCCAGCCGCCGCCAGGGCTTCTCCCACCTGATAGAACATGCGGTGGGTGCCGAATTTGGTGTTGAAGTTCTCGTGCAGCAAAACCACTCCAATTCGCCTTTTGGGAACATCCGCGGGCACATGCACGACGCCGCTTAGCTTCCAGTCACCGCTTCGGATTGTGACCAGCTCGGTCATTGCTTGCGGTTCCCCGGCTTCAACCATTCCACGGTCTTCGCGGCAAAGCGGTCGGCGAAGCTCGATCCAAATTCTTCCCAGAAGGCGGGTTCGGGCAGCACTTCGAAATCAATGCGGCTTCCGGACTGTCTCCACTTCTCCACGATCGCAGTCGCGCTTTTCTCTTCCGACGGCCGCGCCAGCCAGATGACGTGCGGAGCGGGCGGCGCATCCGGCCACTTCCCGGCTTGCGACATTTCGCGGTAGAGCTGAGAAGAAAATTCGTACCCCATCAGGTCCAGCGGTCGTCCGTTCTCCAGATCGGCAATCATGTCCTGCGTGTTGCGTTTTACTTTCGTGACTCCCTGATGCACCATCTCTTTCGCCAGCTGGCCGCGAAACAGTTCCCGCAAATATTGCGACACGTTGGTGATTGGCGACCACAGCACCAGCACATCCGCCGGCCGCTTGCAGGCTGCCAGCATCGCGATGGTCGCGCCCAGCCGCAGCCCGAAATATCCCTGCCGGGCTGGCGCCAGCCGCTGCCCGGCCAGTTCCGCGGCGGCGCAGGCATCACTCACCGCCGAACTCAAAGTAAAGTCGCCGAAAGTGCCGCCACTCTCGCCCGTGCCAAAAGGATGAAACCGGGCGACGCTGACGCCTTCCGCCCCCAGCTGCTTTCCCCAACTGGCAAAGCGCGCGTACGTGGTCACCATCTCCTCAGCAAATGGCGGACAAAAAACTAGCGAGGTCGATGCCGGATCCACGGTATCTGGAAACACGCCGTACAGACGATGCTCTTCGCTGCCGAAATAACAAGGTTGCATGATGAATTGAGACTTGAACTATTCAGCCTTGGGCAAACCCAGCCAGGCAGCAATAATGTTGCGTTGAATTTCCGACGTGCCCGAGTAGATCGTCGAGGAGATCGAATCGCGCAAATCTCTCTCGATCCCCGGGTCGGTCATGTAGCCATAGGCCCCATGGATCTGTATCGCGTCCTGGCAACACTGCACCAGGTTTTCACTGACGTAAAGTTTCGCAATCGCCGCATCCATCACCGCCGACTTTCCCTGCTGCTTCAGCCATCCCACGCGATACACCAGCCAGCGCGAGCTCTCAAGGCGCACTTTCATATTGGCGATGCGATGCGCTACCGCCTGGAATTTGCCGATGGGTTTACCAAACTGCTTGCGTTCCCGGGCATAGCGCACGCAGGTTTCGATCTGGCGCTGCATGGTTCCCAGATAGTTGGCCAGAATGGCTCCCCGCTCCCATTCCATCGAACAGTTAAAGATAGCCGCACCCGCGCCTTCCGCTCCCAGCCGGTTCTCCTCCGGAATTTCGCAGTCTTCGAGGACGATCTCTCCCATGGGAGAAGTGCGAAGTCCCATTTTTTCGACGTGCTTGCTCACACTGAAGCCAGGCGTGCCTTTGTCCACGATGAAGGCGGAAATGCCCTGCAACCCCTTCGACCGGTCCACTGACGCGAAAACCAGAATTGAATCGGCCACGGGAGCATTGGTGATAAACATCTTGGTCCCGTTCAGGACGTAGCGCCCATCTTTCCTGACCGCTTCCGTGCGCAGATCAAACGCGTCCGAGCCCGACTGCGGCTCCGTCATGGCGTGTACGCCGATCATCTCTCCACTGCACAGCCTCGGCAGATAACTCTTTTTCTGCTGCTCGTTCCCGAATTCGAGAATAGGCAGCTCAAAACTCCACATCTGCGCGTTGATGCTGAACAGCAACCCGTTGTCCTTGCAGGCATAGCCCAGCGCTTCCATGGCCACCACCACGGTCAGCGGATCCGCCGCGCTGCCGCCGTATGCTTCCGGAATCGGAAGGCCCTGTATGCCAAACCTGGCGCACTTTAGAAAACCGTCCCGATCGAAATCGCTGTTTCGATCGAGCGGGATCACATCGCGGTCCAGTTCGTTGCGGGCAAATTCCAGCACTGATTTCTTGTAAGAGAGCTGCTCGGGATCGAAAGAAAAGTCCATTCAGTCTGCGTTCTCCGTCTTTCTGATATGCCAAACTTGTTTTCGATAAAAAAGCTAAGCGGTCACCGCGGCCGCCACGGGCAAATGTCCCATGCGCTGGTAGAAATCGAGATAGTTGCGCGCCATCCTCTCGGATGAAAAACGCGAAACAGCCAGCCGCGCATTCTCCCCGATCCGTTGCCGCAAACCCTCATCCTCCAAAAACTTGATAGATGGCCTGCTGCAGCTCCCCACTATCGCCCGGCTTCACCAGCCATCCGTTCCGGTTATGCTCGATCACCTCGGGCACAGCGCCGACCGCGCTGGCGACTACCGCCCGCTTCGCAGCCATCGCTTCCAGCAATGTGATGGGCAGACCTTCGTCGAGCGAGGGCATGACCATCAGGTCGAGATTGGCATAGGCGCTGGCCATGTCGTCGCGATAGCCGGCAAAATAAACGCTGCTCGCGATTCCCAATTCCTGGCTCAGGGCCTCCAGCTCTTTTCGATCCGGACCTTCCCCAATCACCACGAATCTCGCTCGGGGAAATTTTTCCAGGATTCCTCGAGCGGCCGCGAACAGAAAACGGTGCCCTTTCTGAGCGGCCAGCCTTCCGACGATACCAATCGTCAGATCTTTGCCGAACTCGCGCGAGGCCGGTTCCTGTCCTACCCTCAGGAACGAAGAGAAATCAATCCCGTTGGCAATCACCGCCACTTTTCGCTGCGCGACATGGGATTGCTCCAGGGTAGTGCCGATGGGAGGCGAAACCCCGATGACTCCATCGAAATGCCGAAGCACGAAGCGGTCAATCCCCCCGTACATCCGCTCCAGCCGGGTCGTGCTGAACCACAAGTGGCAAGTTGCAAACACCGGACGCCCGGTCCACCGCGCCGCCAGGTAACCGTATATATCGGTCTTGTAGTCGTGGGCGTGAACCAGATCGATCTGCTGGGCGACGATGTGGTCGCGAATCGCCTTCACTGTCCCAAAATCCATCCTGCCCCGGCAGGCGAACGTCGTCGCTGACAGATGCTGACGATGCGCCCGGCTGACGATTTCGTCATCCGATGTCCCGTCCGATGTCCCCGAGTGCAGAAATGCGCCCACTTCCGTGGCATGGCCAAGCGCTTCCAGCGCCGAACAGAGATTAACCACGACACTCTCTTTGCCGTAATAGCCCGCACTGCTGACCAGATGCAGAATCTTCATATAAGAAAGTCAACTTGTGGGCTGGGGTTCAGACTTCCCTCGGTTGCGGTTCATCTGAGTTATTTTCGATTGCAGCGCCGGCTCGCGCAATATCTCGCGGAGCACCGGTTAGCGGACCCGCGCGCCGCCCGGAAATATTCTCGGGCTATTGCGGCTGTTGTTGTTTAATTGTTTTTTGATGTCCAGAACGGGGGGCGATCCGGCACCGCGTCTTTAATTGGAGCGCCAGTTTTACCTGCGCCCCGCAACCTACCGCTCAAGATCGCTGGGGATGCGATCATCGAGCATAGGTTCGAACTGGACCCAGCCGACTGGAAACTGCGATACCCCAGTCCCCGGCCATGCGGAGGTTTTGCTCAATTGGAGCCGCACGACCGGTTTCTAGGAATGATCTACAGTCTTGATAGACTACTGCACCGCAGCGGTCAGGCCAGTCGGCGCTGACGGGATGCCCGCCACAGATCCGATCTGGAAAGCGCCAATCGATAAAGGAGTGGCGCGCACCGCCAGGTCAAAATCCACGCTCGGAGTGCAGGGACTGATGCCGGGAGAGCCAGCGCAAGCCGTACTGCCGCTCCCGCTCGCCGTGCTGCTGCCGCTGAGGTGATAGTCGCCGCTGGCGGTCCCAGTATAGTTAACGAAAAGGCTGTTGAACTGAGAGCTGTTCAGTGTGATCGTGCCGCTGGGCACTCCGCTCAACATGGTGACGTTCCCACCCGCATTGTTATAAACAATATTATTCTTGTAAACGTTGTGGGTGCCCACCGAAGGATATTCCTGGAGACCCAGGCCCAGGCTGTTCACCACGATGTTGTTGTTGATCGTGGAGTAATCGTTGGTGGTGATTCCGCCGTCTGCTGAAATCTGGATGCCATACCGGCCGCAGTTCGCGACCGTATTATTCGAAATCACTTCATGCGTCGCGCCGTGGTAGGTGGTGATGCAAGCGGCGGACGCGCGGGTCACGATATTGTTCTCCACCACATTGTTCGGTCCGGCGACATAAATTCCGTGAATGAGATTGGTCTGTCCAAGGGGCCCGATGCTGTCCACGATGTTGCCGATGACCTGATTGTCGTGGCAAGTGTAAGTGCTCTGGCAAATCACGATGCCACCGTAGCCGCCCGTGCCCGGCAAGTCATGCACTTTGTTGCCATTCCAAATGGTGAAGCTGCCGTTATTGGAAACTCCATTCGAACAGTTGCCGGTCATGTCAAATCCAGCGACGACCAAATAATTTGCATTGTTCGACCAGCTGCTGCAGCCGTTGGCCACCAGGTGCGCTCCGAACTGCGTATCCGAAACGAACACCACACTGGCGGATGCCGTGCCGGACTTGCTGGTGCTGATATTTTCGTTGTACGTCCCGGAGGCTACGTGAATGCAAGCCCCGGATGTGGGCACGCTATACCATCCTGAATTTGCGCTGCAGGTGCCGGAACTGCCCAGATTGGCCGCCGACGCCGCGTGCTGCACCGTCTTCCATGGACTGGCCTGCGAACCCGAATTGGAGTCGCTGCCAGAGTTGGATACGTAATATTGATTCTGCGCCGCCAAGGTTCCAGTCAGCACAAAGCAGAAAATGACAAAGGAGAACAAGAAAGCCTGGTTGAAGAGCTTCCGGAGAATGAGTTTCACGAAACAACCTCTTGTCGCTGTGCCAAAGGCCGGTAGCAGCGGGGGATGCCAGAGCCGATGCTCTGGTGGGCCGAAACTCGAGAACAGAAACCATCGCTGTCCGGGATCGAGTTACAGTAGCCCCATCCTCTCCAATGTGCGCTGCAAGGCCTAGATACCGGAAGTACATCAAGACCAGCCAGAAGGACACCCGACTCCCGAATCAGGCTTATCATTCGCGACATTTTGCTCTGCGACCGGCTACTTTCAAAAATAGGTTGCTCCACAGCAAACAATCGCCGCGCTTCCGCTCTTATCCCGTCACCCGGCGATCGATTGCGATCGCACAGCCCCAGACGCTCCGCGCAGAAGCCTCCGGCCTTATTCATGTGAAGCTTGCCTGTTGAAGGGGGATGGCGAACCACTCGGAACACGCTCAGCGGCCAGGACCGTTCTTGACCCCGGACAACTCAGTCGCGAAATCCCCGGAGGAAGGGATGGGATCGCGATGGCAATGGGCATCAAGCAGCGCTGCAAAATTGCGCGCCATAGCCTCATGGGTATATTTCATGATCTCTTCTTCGTTGCCCCGAAAGCGCACTTCGCCGCGGTCCCGGAACTCAGCATAGGCCTGGATCAAGAACTTGCGCAGTTGCTGTTTGGACAAGGCGTGCACGCCGGCTCCGGTTTCGTCCAACACTTCCGTCAGAACTCCCCGAACTCCTCCCACCGCCAGAATCGGCCGGCGCGAACCGAAGTATTCGAAAAGCTTGCCGGTATGTTGTCCGGTCTCCTGCGGATTGGCCCAGCCCAGTAACAGCAGAATCTGTGACTCCTGCTGCCGCCGCAGCGCGTCGCTTCGATTGATCGAGCCATGAATCTCGACCACACCCTTGAGGTCGAAACGTTCGACCAGAGGCTCGACCCAGGGCTCTTTGGGACCATAAAATCTGATCCGCATCTGCTTTCGGTCGATGATGTCTTCGGCGATCAGTTCCTGAACGGTTTCAAACAGGGCCGTGGGATCGCGCCTGCCGGCGTAAAGCTGACCGGTGTATGAAATGGAAAAATAGCGGGTCCGGGGAGTTGAAACGCCGGCAAAATCATGGGGATCGAATCCATTCGTAATCACATGCACGGGCTTGCCGGGCGCCGATTCCTGCAGGCGATCGGCCCAGGGCCTGGAAACCGTAACCAGAGCATCCGCGCTGGCCAGCCATCGTTTTTCCAGCACTCGATCGCAGAAGCGAAAGATAGCGCCATTGGGATTGTCGAGGTTGTTCGCCCACAGGTCGCGGAAGTCCGCGATCCAGGGGCACTTCAAAATCTCTTTTGCCTGCCGCGCGATGACATGGGCCGTGATGGGCGGCGCCGTACTCAATATCGCGTCGATAGGCGCATCGATTTTCCTGATGGCGTCCATGGCAAAGGGAACCCAGCCCATGGTGAGATCGGGATAGGACAGCGCCGACTTCAGCCGGTGAATCAGATGAGTATGAAAGCGGCGGGTGCGGGGCTCGGTGGCCACTGGAAGATTCAGCTGGGCGTGCAGTCCCCGCTCCGGATCCAGGCCGATTCTCCGTTTCCATTTCTCCACTGCGTCATGGTAAGGAGTCTCGATGGCCATTTCCGGCGGACGCACACCGTCCGGCAAACGCGGGGTGAGCACCAGAACTTCCCAACCAGACTGCGGCAGATATTTCGCCAGCGCTCCCGGGCGCAGCGAGCCAATGGTCGCCCGCGGAGGGTAGTGAAATGTGATCAGTAAAAGTCGCGGCATATCAGGCGTACAGCGATGGCGTTGCAGCGGATCCGGCGGACATTGTCTTCGCCTGGATTGCAGATTCGATCGGGGATTGTGATCGCGAGCCCAGCTATCGCGGGCCCACGCCCGGCGCGCTTTCGATTTGCACATCTTCCCAGGGCCGAACCGCGGGCCGTTTTACGGCTGAAGCCGCAGCTGCGGCCAGCTTTTCCACCGGCGCGGTTCGCACCGCCAGCGCCAAAAGCATCCATGGAAGCCAGAACCACTTCTCCCAGGTAACGCCGATGAAAAACGCGGCCACCATGAGTGCATAACAACCGGCTTCATAAGCCACGATTTCGCCCGCAGCTCGAGGTGTCAGATTCTTCCGGCGCCGGCTTGCGGCCCGCAATTGCGCAATCATCGCGGTCAGCAGCAATGTGATGCCGGCCACGCCCATCTCTACCGCAACCTCCAGATAGACGTTATGGGCGCCATAAACATAGGAACCGTGATAGAGCGGAGCGCTTCCGACGTTGTCCCGGTAAGCGTTCTTGAAGTTATTCAACCCGGCACCCTTGAGCGGGTGGTGCGCGAAAGCCACCAGGCCGCCCTCCCAGATGACAGTACGGCCAGCCCCGCCCGTGTCCACCGTCGTCTCCAGACGATTGAAAAAGGCGTCCGGCATCAGGAATGGAAGCACCAGAACCAGGGCCATCAATGGAATCATCATGGTCCGTGAAAGCAGGCGGGTGTACATGAAAAACACCAGCATGACCGCTACCGCCAGCATCGATCCGCGGGATCCCGTGAGCAGGATTCCAAACACGAGGACCGCATCCACCGCCAGCCATGCCAGTTTTCTCGCCAACCCTCGCGCCGTCAGAAACCCGTGAATGGAGACAGCCAGAGGCAGCAGGAAACTGGCCGCCAGGTAGTTTGGATCGGTCGCCACGGCTCCAGTACCGATGGTTCCGCGCCCGCTGCTAAATGTGCCGTAGAACCGCCCGGCGTAGTACTGGGAAAAAAGAAAGAACGACGCTGCAACCGCCCCCGCGACCGCGAACAGGGACGCCGTCCGAAGTTCTTTGCGCGTGACATTGGTGGAAAGTGCGACCAAAAAGAGAGCAATCAGCGAAAGTGAGGTTGGCAGCCGAGCCAGGGTATTTTGACCTTCCAGGGCCCATAACCCGGTGACCAGCGACCACGCCACGAACAGGGTCCACCACAACGCTTGACGCGGAGGCCGCTGCAGCTCCCTCCTCATCAGAGCCGTTCCCAGCAGGACCATGGTGAGGGCCGCTCCCGCGAGCATGGTCAGCGTCACTCCCTCGGGACCGATTGCGGAGAGTGAATCGAAGGGCAACAGGAAGGCATACACTCCGAGGCAAACCTCGCGTGGCCGGATCAATACCAGCGGTAAAATAAGGAGAGCGGCAATCAATATCCAATTCGCGCCCGCCAGCGTCTGGCCAATCACCACGCCTGCAACAACGATGGCGGCAACGATCAGCCAACGCCGATCGATGCCGCTCAATAACGAATTCGCTTTGGGCTCTGAAATATTCACTGCCAGCCACCTCTGACTTTGGGCATCATCATCTTGCTATCGACTTGCTATCGCCGAGTCGTGACTTTGAAAACAGCCATTACGGGTTTGCGTAACCTGACGTCAGTACAGCCTTCGAGAGAGCGCTCGATGAAACCGCTCTGCCCTCAGGATACTGTCGTCCGCCGGGCCCGGATGGCCACCACTAATCCCCAATAACGCCTGTGCGATACACTCGGGAAGGCCTTCTCGAATTCAGACAGGGCGCCTTCGTCCATGCCTCCGAAGCTCTCGCCGAAATTCTTCCAGCGCCGGTGCACGATCTTGGCTCTGAGCAGCCGCAGGGCGGCTCCCCCTTGGAGGTTTTCGACCGCCAGGTATTCACCATCGGGCTTCAGCGCCCGCGCGATGCCCTGCAGCGAGCTTTCGAGTTTGCCCATCACAACCAGGACACTTTTGGTAAAGATGAAATCGTATTTTCCCTGCGGCAACTCCTGGACGTCGCCACTGTACCGCCAGAAATTAATCTTTTCCGCCAACCCCAAATCACCCGCCAACTGCCGAGCCTTCTGCAAGGATTCTTCCGCAATATCCACGCCGTCGACAACCGCGCCTAAAGACGCAAAGTAGCAACTCATGCGTCCGTAGCGGCAACCCAGATCCAGCACTCGTTTTCCCTGAAAACGCGAACGATCCTCCAGTACCCATTCGACCGGCCGGGTCCACAGCCAGGGGCGCCACTCGATACACTCGCGCAGATCCAGAGGATTCTTGTTCATCGGCCGACCCACGGTAAGCTCTATCGGCGGCACAGGCTAAACGGCTTCCATCGCTTTTTTCTTGCCGATCGCCGCGAGATAATGACTGCAGAACACCTTGGTCTTGCATAACACCCCCGCCATGGAAGGCGAGATCTTTACCAGCGACCTGGCTAGCGGAGGAAGCAAGGTCAGACGTTGCATGTCAATGCTGCACTCACAAAACAGGCTCTTGATCTCGCGCTTGTCCATGCCGACAACATCTTTGTTCCACGGATTGTTGAAGCGGAAGTCATACCAGAGTATCGTGCCGCCCGGGCGGAGAACTCGAACCATCTCGCCGGCCATGCGCACTCGCATGGATGGGTCCAGCACCGAACTGAATGCCGTAAACTGCAGGGCCAGATCGAAGGTGTTATCCGCGAATCTCAGATTGCAGGCATTTCCGACTTCCAAAACCACCGACCCGGGCAAACGTCGCCGCGCCTCCTCGATGCGCGAGGGAATAATGTCCACCCCCGACAGCTTCTCGGGGGAGGCGCCCCACCGGATGAGATTGGCAAGTCTCGTGCCCTGCCCGCAGCCTATCTCGAGAATATCGGCATCGCGCAATGAGATGCCGAGTTTGGCGAGACGCGACAAGGTGCACCGCTCCAGTTCCTGCTCAATGAACAGTGCGCCGGGATTGAAATAAGAGTAGCGCTCGTGCGGGACATTCTCTTGCCTGCGGGAATAAACTTCCCGAATGCGAGCTTCCTCGATCGAATCGGACGACATGAGAGACCTCGTTTTATTAGGCGCGGTCGAGACGATCAGAAAATAAATGTTGCCCTTATGAAGAGCTAGCCACAGCCTTCTTAGCCAGCGATGATGAATGATTAACGAGGTTGTTCAAGCGCAAGTTTTATGGTGCGATCCTCCCTGCTAAGCCGATATGAGCTTTCTATAAATGTCGATGGTACGGCCCGCGCTCTTCTCCCACGATGTTTCTTCGCGCAGGTCGCGCACCGCCCTTTCCATTTCCCGCCGCAGCTGCGGTTGGCTGAGGATTTCCGCCAGAGCCTCGGTCAGAGCCGGGACATCGCCGGCTGGAAACAACCGTCCATGAACTCGATCCCGTATGGTTTCCGCCAGGCCGCCAATGCGCGAGGCGATGATCGGCTTCTCGAACGCGATGGCGGTCATCAGCACGCCGCTCTGGTCGATCTCGCGATACGGGAGCACCACCACCGCAGCGGATCGGAAAATTCCCGGCACTTCTTCTTCGTCCACAAATCGCAGGATCCATTCAATGCGGCTTTCGATTCCGAGGGAAATTGCAAGCTCTCTCAATCCCGTTGCGGTCCTGCCGGGCTTGCCGGCAATGCACAATCGGCTGGCCGCCTGCAATTGAGCTGGCAGTCCGGCAAAGGCGCGGAGCAGCAGGTCAACTCCCTTGTAAGCCTCGATCTGCCCGAAAAAAAGTACGGTGGGCTCGGCAGTTTTCATCTCAGCGCCGGATGGCAGCTGTGCCGCCGAGCGATAGTAGTCCAAAACCCCGTGCGGGACGACATGAATTTTCTCCGCCGGAAGCCAGCCGCGGTCGAGCACCGTCCGCTTGCTGAATTCAGTATGCACGATGAGGCCGCTGAGGTGCTGGAACACTGAGCTCAGCCCGGCTTCCTGATGCAGCCGCTGCGTCAGCGATCCGTGGAACGCGGCAGTGTTATGCAGCGTGAGCACCACGGGAGCGATGCTTTTCAGTTTCCGCAGATACCGCCCGTCGATCATCGGCACCGGCAGCCACTGAAAATGGATAATGCCGGGCTTCTGCCTTTCGCATGCTTCCACCAGTCGCCCCATGTCGCTCGCATGCTCCGCCAGTTTTCCCAATTTCCAGAATGCGCCGCGAGTCCGGCGAGCGTTGCTGTGCTGGTAAAAGTGTATGTTTACCGCGAACGAAGGCGTTGCCCACGGAGTATGAACAAACTCGCTTCGCACCAGCGTCACCGGGCATCCGCGTTCCGTCAGGGCCTCGCATAGCGAATAGTCGTAAGGCAGCGAAAAACAGGATGCATCCACCATTACGACCGAAGGAAGCACGGCTTCTCCGGCGGTTTTCACCGCTGTACTGCTGGCGTCGATGTGGAGATCTTCTCCAACTCGCATGCGGGAACTCTGGAGCTTTCTTGAAACGCCGTGACTACGGCCGGATGGGGCGCGCATCAGGTGCCCGAAAAGCGAACCTCAAGCCGTTCATCACTCCCAGACCATAGGCCAGGTGAAAAATGAGAAAACCGAACGGCATCACTGCTCTTGCTCCCAGCGGCACGCTGCCCGGGGCGGTCCAGGAAAAATAAGCGCCCGCCAAAAGATAGATGGCCAGGACGGCGGCCAATGCGATCGCCGCTGCGCCGCTAAAGAAAGAGAGCGCCCCCAGCCCAAGAAGCCCGCCAGCGAACAACGCCGGGAGAAAATGCCGGATGCCCATCGCAGCCCGAGTCTGGCGCAGCGTGAACAAATGCCATTTGCTGTTTTTGTAGGTTTGCACAACCAGCTTGCTGAACTTGTCGGGAGGGAAATAACGGGTGCTGAGAGCCGGCGTCTGATAAATGGTTCCGCCGGCCTGTCGAATCCGTCCGTTCAATTCGTTGTCCTGGTTGCGCACCAGGGACTCGTCAAAAAATCCGACGCGGGAAAACAGTTCTTTGCGAAACGTTCCGAAAGGGACGGTGTCCACGTACCCCTCGAACATCCCAGTACGGAATTGCGAATTGCCCACTCCGAACTTGTTACTCAGAATCGCGGCGACCAGTTGCGCTCCCGTGCCGGGCCCTGCTGGCACCGTGATGATGGGTCCGCCAACATTGTCCGCCCCGGTGCGGAACAGGTAGTTCACGCAATTTTCGATATAGTCCGGAGGATAAATGGTGTGTGCGTCCGCGCGGACGATAATGTCTCCCGTCGCGCTGCGTATCCCCAGATTCATGGCGCTGGGAACGATCGCGGCGGGATTCGATAGCAAACGGATTTGCGGCCGAGACCGGCTCAACTCCCGCACCAGATCCGTGGAGCGATCGGACGACATGCCGTCCACTACGATCAGCTCGTAGCATTCCGCCGGATAGGTCTGTTCCATCAGCGACTGCAGGCAGCGCACAATATAGTGCTCTTCATTCCGCATCGGAATGATGACCGTAACCGCCGCTACAACGGCATCGGTCGCTGGCAGGGTCTGGGACGAACCGGGCGAACCCGGCTGGTCGCTGTATTTAACGTTCACGGATAGGCCTGTCGGGAACAAGATCGTGGGTACGAAAAACGTCAGGGCAGGATCTTCGCCAGCGTGCGGAAAAGGATTTTGATATCGCTCCAAAGGCTCGCGTCGCGGGCATAAGCAATGTCAATTCGCGTCTTTTCCGGAAGCAGGCGCGATATATAAAAAGACTGCAGCTCGGCCGCCGGAACCTGCGCCAGCAAATCTTCTTCATTGCGGAGTTGCAAGGTCGCCGCGCCGGTAATTCCCGGCCGCACCGAGAGAATCTCGCGCTGCTCCTCATTCAACGAGGCAATGTATTCAGGAAGATCAGGACGCGGCCCGACCAGGCTCATGTCTCCCCGGATCACGTTAAAAAATTGCGGCACCTCGTCGAGCTTCCAGTGTCGCAGCCAGCGTCCGGCGGGGAAAATCCGGGAATCGCCCTGCCGCGTCACACCCGGGCCTTTATTCAGGTCGCCGTGCACCATGGTGCGAAATTTCAGCAGGCGGAAGGTTTTGCCATCCCTTCCCACCCGGCTCTGGCGAAACAAAACCGGGCCCGGAGAACTGGCCTTCACCACAATTGCCGCCAGCGCCAGCGCCGGCGAGCCCATCACCAGGAGCGGAATCGCGACGCACAGATCGAAAACCCGTTTACCCGCGGATCGGCTCCAGCCGTAAACTTTCCCCGGCCTTGCCATGCTGGCGCCTGGGACGGTCTCTGCCAGGTTAAGGTCGCGCGCCACTTTTCAGCCCACCACGGCCATGATCTTTTTACGGTTCTTCTGGCAGATCTGCAGCACGCTGCTGGCGACCCGTTCCATCTGCTCCGCTTCCATGTCCGGATATACCGGCAGCGAAAGGCAGCGCGAAAAGGCGTCTTCGGCGGAAGGAAAATCTTCCGGCCTGGACCCGTACGTTTCGACGTAATAAGGATGGCGATGCAGCGGAATGAAGTGCACGCTGGTGCCGATCCCGGCGGCCTTCAGTTGCTGGATAAACTCATCGCGACTGATGTTCAGCTGATCGCTTACCAGCCGCAGGATAAACAGGTGCCAGGAGTGTTCATCTTCAGGGCGCGCGACTGGCGGAAGCAGCAACTCCGCCACGTTCGAAAATCGATCGCGATAGAAGGCCGCGACTTCGCTGCGCTGCCGCCAGAAGCGATCGCATTTCTGCAATTGCGCCAAGCCGACGGCCGCCAGCAAGTCAGGAATGTTCATCTTGTAGCCGGCCTGATGCACCTCGTAAAACCATGAGCCCGTCTTGGCGTAGCGCTTCCAGGCATCTCCGCCGATGCCATGCAGGCGCATCATGCGGGCCCGCTGGGCGTGCTGCTCGTCATCAGTGGTCAGCATGCCGCCTTCACCGGTCGTAATGGTCTTGGTGGCGTAGAAACTGAATGCGGTCAGCTCGGATGTGGTTCCAATGCGGCGTCCCTTATAGGTCGCGGGCAAAGAGTGGGCAGCGTCTTCGATTACGTGCAAACCATGACGGCTGGCCATGGCGTGCAGCGGATCGAGATCGCATACCTCGCCGGCAATGTGCACCGGAATAATGGCTCGCGTCTTCTCCGTAATGCGCCGCTCGGCATCTGCCGGATCGATATTGAAGCCGCCAGGCACGCTGTCGCACAGCACCGGCCGCGCTCCGAAATAGGTTGCCACCTCGGCGGTAGCCGTAAAGGTGTAGGAGGGCACCAGCACTTCGTCGCCCGGGCGCAGCCCGATAGCATCGAGAGCCAGCTGCAACGCAGCCGTACACGAATTTACCGCAATCGCATGCTTGCAGCCCACATAGGCCGCAAACTGCTTTTCGAATTCCAGGGCCACGGGGCCGGTCGTCAGCCAGCCGGAAGAAAGCACTTTCAGTACGGCATCACTTTCTTCCTGGCCGATGGATGGACGATGAAATGGGATGTAAGACGCGTCAGTCATAGGATTGGATCTGCGGAATTAAATTCGGGGGAGGGGCTTGGGTTGAAACTATGCGGCGGATTCGGACTGCGATGCCTCGGACGACAGTCCGGCATGGGCCAGGCGGTAGTTGAGCGCCTGATCATGCCGGTCGATGGCGCCTAAGGAAATGATCTCCGGACTAGGCCAGTACTCGGGCACGATCTCCACCAGCTTGCTGACCAGGCCATGAACATTCTTGGCCGCGACCAGTACCGAAAGCTGGTCCAGCCAGGCTGACATTTGCGCAAACGTGGCTTTGCTTCCCGTCAGCAGGCGAATCTTTTCGTGCGCCGTGGTACCGATATCTTCGCCTTCGAGCTTCAACTCTTCAAACATTTTTTCGCCCGGCCGCAGACCCACGAAATCAATCTTGATGTCGCGATCCGGCTCGAGACCCGACAACCGGATCAGGTTGCGGACCAGATCCAGTATTCGCACCGGCTCACCCATATCCAGGACAAAGATCTCTCCGCCCTGTCCCATGCTGGAGGCTTGCAGCACCAGCTGCACCGCTTCCGGAATCGTCATGAAATAGCGCCGCGCATCGGGATGCGTAACCGTCACCGGGCCGCCGGCCGCGATCTGCTGTTCAAACAGAGGCAGTGCACTGCCGTTGCTGCCCAGGACGTTGCCGAAGCGTACCGCCACGAAGCGCGTGCCATTGTCCTGCAAACCCTGCATGATCAGCTCGGCAACGCGCTTGGTCACGCCCATGATGTTCGTGGGATTGACCGCCTTGTCGGAGGAGATCAGAACAAAGTCCTCGACCCGGAATTGCCGCGCCAGCAGAGCCACATTGTAGGTGCCAAAAACGTTGTTATTGATGGCCTGGAAGCAGTTTCTCTCCATCATCGGCACGTGCTTGTAAGCCGCGGCATGAAAAACCGATTGCGGCCGATAAGTGGAGAACACTTCACGAAGCAAGGTTACATCCTGAATATCGCCGACCACCGGGATGTAATCGAGGTGGGGAAACGTTGCGGGAAAGCTCGTGGCCCAGCTTGAACAGATCATTCTCCGAGCGGTCGAGCAGAACCAGTTGCCGCGCGCCCAGCGAAGCCGCCTGGCGTACCAGCTCCGAGCCGATTGAGCCTCCGGCCCCGGTAATCAGAATCGCCTTGCCTGCGATGCGCCCGCGAATCCGATCGAAGTCAAGCGCCACCGGATCCCGTTCCAGCAAATCTTCGACTCGCAACTTGCGTACCTGGCTGACCGATGCTGAACGGTTAATCAGTTCGCCGATGGGCGGAAGAGTCTTGAACTCGACTTTGCACTCCCGGCATTTGGCGATGATCCGCTCCACCACTTTGCCGTTGGCCCGCGGAATCGCAATCATGACGCAATGCACCTGGTGCTCCTGGATCAGTGCGTGCAATTCGTCGGTGTTGCCCAGAACTTTGACGCCGTGGATCTTGACGTTCTTCTTGCTGGAATCGTCGTCCACCAAGCCAACCGGATTGTAATTGAGGGCGGGATTCTGTTTCAGTTCTCTTACGATGGCGCTGCCGGCTTCGCCTGCGCCCACGATCAGAGTGTTGCGCTCGGCGCCCGAAGCGCGGGCGCGTTCGGTGTAGGCGCGCACCGCAAAGCGGGCGCCGCCCAACACCATGATGGTGAGAAACAGGTCAATGATGACCACCGACCGGGGAAATCCCGGCAACTGCAACACGCCTTCCACCAGGCAAAAGATCAGGGCCGAACTCAACAGCGAGGCTTTACTGATGTCGAGCAGATCGCTGATGCCCACATAGCGCCACCAGCCATGCATCAGCCCGCATTGATACGAGAGAACGAGTTTGATCAGTAAGACGAACGGAAGCGTCTTCCAGAACACCGCCAGATCGTTGCTGTCCAGATTCGCGTCCAGGCGCAGCAGAAAACTGGCGTAGTAGGTCAGCGCCACCAGAATGATCTGCGAAACGAATATCAGGGCTACACGGTATCTCAGCAAATCACCCTTCTTTGGCTGGATTTTTTCCCGATTACCAACACTTTCAATTGCTCCAGCAGACATAATCCCGGCCTCTTTCGAAACTAATGAAGATGACTTGTCTTCGGCCATGCCTTCAAACTCCAGGGGGATGGATGGGCCAAGGGGGAGTATTCCAAGCAATCTCGGGGGGAGATCTAGAGTAACCGAAAACCCGGCCGAACGATAGGATTATTTGGTAGCGGGCTCACCATAAGCATAACCATAGCCGTAATACTTGTAGTCGGCTGAGTTCCGGTCTGCTCCATTCAGCACCACCTGCAGGATGGGAGCGCCGTGCACTTCGGAGATCAGCTCGACGCTGCGCCGCATGGCTTGACGGGTCGTAACCCCCGCGCGGCCTACCAGTACGACGGCATCGGCCAGGGTCGAGAGTGCGCGGCCATCCACGAAGGGAAGAATGGGCGCGGAATCGATGACCACGAAGCGGAAACGCTCGCGCAGGCCGGTGAGCACCTCTTCCATTTTCTGCGAGCAGATCAGCTGGCCAAAGTTGCCTTTGGACCGGCCCGCCGGCAGGATCGAAAGATTGCTCATCCCCGGAGCTTCCAGTACGGAACTCTCGAGCGTGGCATCCGAAGTCAGCATGTCGCCCAGCCCCTGTCCGGTCGGCAGACCGAACGCATTAGCCACCCTGCCCTTGCGCAGGTCGGCATCTACCAGGCACGTATTGGCATGTTGCGCCAGCGCGTACGAGAGGTTGAGTGCCACCGTCGTCTTGCCTTCTCCGGGGAATGCGGAGACGATCAGCAGCGTTTGCGGCGGATTGTTGGGCCAGGAAAGCATGATCGAGGCATACAAGGCCTGCACCGCTTCGCCCTCCGGCGAATTCGGCCGCTCCAGGAAGAACATATTGTTGCGCGCAGTCTCAGCCGCGGGAGGAAGAACCCCGGAGAGCCGGCGCGACCAGCTCAAGCCTCCATCCGGCGATGCCGACTCCCGAATCATAGGGATGATGGAAACATTGGAATTTCCGATCCATCGCTTGATGTCATCGGGGGTATGCAGTTTCTGGTCAAACTCCTCGCAGATGAATGCCAGACCGATGCCGCCGATCAACGCACCCAGCAGGCCCACCACCATATTAAGGAACGGGCGGGGGCGAATCGGATCGTCAGGGACGCGCGCGGGATCGACCACCTGAATATCAGCCGACTTGGAGGCAGCAGTGATGCCGGCCTCCTTGATGCGTCCATATAACGAGTTGTAGAGTTCGACGTTCACTTCCACTTCTTTTTTGAGCGTGGAGTACCGCGCCATGCGATCCAGTTCCTGGCCGGTTCCCTTCATTTCGGCGCCCATCATGCTTTCGCGCGCCTGCGCAGCAGCCAGACTGGCCCGAAGTGAATCGACAATCGCCTTCTTCTGAATTTCCAGCTGGCTCTGCAATTCATCGACTTCGCTCTGCAACTTCTTCGCCGTCGGATGATTGCTGCCGTATACCACAAGCGCCTGCGCCAGCGAAGCTTTCTGCTCGGCCAGTTTCTGGCTCAGCTGAATCACCACGGGGTTGGTGCGAACCTCGGGGAGCGAATCAGGATTGACCGTGTTCCGCAACAGCGCCTGCAGCTGAATTCTCTCCGCCTGGGCCTGGGTCTGCTGCCGGCTGAGTTCTCCCATGTGCTCGGTAAAGGTGCTTTTGTTGCTATCGATATCGGTGACGCCAATGGACTGCTGAAACTGGCTCAGAGCCTGGCTGGAATCTTCCATCTTCTTCCGGATGTCATCGAGCTGGCGGGAAAGCCATTCGGAAGACTTCATGACTGCATCGTGCCGGCTCTGAAAGCTCTGATCAATAAAGGTCTGTACCGCGGTGTTCGAGATCTGCGCGGCCAGCTGCGGGTCGGAACTGGTGAAGCTGACGAGGATCAGGCGGCTGGCGGTGTCACGCTTTACCTTCAGAGCGCCCTTGAACGCGCCCAGGGCAATATTCTCTTCCGGCGTAAGCGCGTCGGCGTCGGATGATTTGACGCTAAGGCCCTTCATGGCCTGGGGATCGATCTTGCCCACGATGGCCGGGTTCTGATCGAGGCGCAGCTTTCGCACCACCGCAATCGCCAGGCTGTCGCCTTTGAGCACCTGGGCTTGCGTCTCCAGATACTCTGCGTCGGTCGCGCCGCTGGAGCCGTTCAGAGAAAACCGTTCGCCCGATGGATCGATTTCGATCCGCGCCGTGGCTTCATAGACGGGCGTGCTGAAAATCGTGAAAGCGGCCACGCTGACCAGGACGACGGCGGCAAACAGCGCCGACAGTCTCCAGTGCTTTTGCAGGATTCCGAGGGTACGCAACCACTCGAAGCCCTTGTTTTCATCGAGCGGAGCGCTCGACAGTTGCACCGCGGAAGCCTCCATTGAATCTGACGCCTGATGGAGTTTCCGCTGTCCAATCGATTTGCCTGCCTGCCGCATCAATTCAAAATTTCTGCTCACTCTCGGCCTCCCCGATCCTTCTCTTCTCAATCTTGAAAACTACTTTACGTCGATGTCGATCTGCCCGTGCTTAGTGATAAGCGTTTATGGACGAGCTCCGTAAACCGCCAGTCCGGTTGCGCTCTGAATGATCGCTTCCAGGGTCCGCTTGGTGGCGCTCTTGGCCACGCTGTTGGGGACGAAAATAATGTCCTCGGCCTGCAGACGGACGTCCGGAGCCTTCGATGCCAGCATGTCTTTCAGTGCCAGCGGCAACTCCTGAGGACCGTTGGGGGTTTTGCGGATTAACTTGGCCTTGTTCAAGGCGGCGGTTGAGTTGGTGCCCTCGGCCATGGCGATTGCCTGCAGCACAGTCATGTCGGTGCCGTTGTCCATGGTCACGCCGCTCGGTTTGTGAACGTCGCCGACCACGTACACCACCCCGGCTCGCGAAACCAGAATCGTGTCGCCGGCATAGACTTCGATATTGCTCTGGGCCGATTGACCGGCGTCGTTCGATAACAGCACGCTGCGAGGCGCTTCGGGATTCTCGCGATGCGTAATGCTGACGATTCGCCCAGCCTTCTGGGTCGTGCCGCCCGCCATCGAGAGCACGTCAAATAACCGCCGCGATCCCACCAGCTGATAGACGCCCGGTTTCTGTACCTCTCCGAGAACTGAAATGTTCTGGCTCCCGAATTCGACAGCGGAGACCGCGACTTCGGGCTTGTTAAAGAACCCGCCATCGTTAAGCTTTTTGGCGATCAGGGTCTGCGCCTCGCTGGTGGTGAGCCCGCCCAGGTGTACCGACCCGATAAAATTCAAGGTTGCGTTTCCGTCCTGATCGACCCGAACTTGCTGATCCGCGTCACCCGACCCTAAAACGGTGACTTTCACCGAGTCGCCAACACTGATGGTGACCGAACCGCCGCGCCGGTGCGGATACTCCATTCGAGGGCTTGGCGCTTACGGCTGAGGCCGCGGCTACAGTTTGCGACCACACCACTCCCGTGACGGATAAGGTGAAGAGGGCCAACAACGTAAGTGCTTTACCGAACCCACGAATTTTCATAGATCGCCGCATGTTTTGACACCTGGTTTTAAATCGTTTGTTAGTAACAATTTCTGTCACTGAGTTTATTGAGCAATCCGGCGGCCATATCGGGGCGAAGCAAGCCCGCCGGGACGTATTCCTCAGTCTCTATCCCTTGTGCAAGTTGCGCTCCCTGGCGCTCCCGCCGTTTCCGTAACCGGAAAAGGGGGTGGCGGGCGGAATCATGTGATATTGCTCGATTTTGTAGAGCAAAGTACGGTAGCTGACCTTTAGCAGACGAGCCGCCGCCTTGCGGTTCCAGCGAGCCTGATCGAGCGCGGAAGCGATGGCATTGCGTTCCGTCTCTCCCTTGACGCTCTGGACCAGCGACTTCAAGCCGGAAATATCTGGTTGCGGCTCAGCACTTTGCACGCGCCATCCCGCCTGCTCATCGTTCTGTCCGAGGTACAAGTTCCAGAACGCCCGGTCGCCGTCGGGATCGACCGAGCCCGTGTCCGTATTCCCGTCGCCCATCACCAGGTAGCCTTTTACGAACTT
Source organism: Terriglobia bacterium (assembly GCA_963814725.1). Taxonomy (GTDB): domain Bacteria; phylum Acidobacteriota; class Terriglobia; order Terriglobales; family Acidobacteriaceae; genus JAIQFF01. The sequence continues at coordinate 7,913 of CAWFDY010000003.1, read as the reverse complement.
TTCCAGCTCCCGCAGATTTCCCGGCCAGAAATAACGCTGACAAGCCTGCAGGGCGGCCGCCGAAAAGACCCGGGGAGGCAGTCCGTAACGCCTCGCCAGCCGGTTCATGAAGTGACCCAGAAGGAGCGGAATCTCTTCCCTGCGCTGCCGCAGGGCGGGCATGTGCACAGTAAATGCACTTAGACGGTAGTAAAGATCCTCTCGCAGTCTGCGTTCCGCAATGGCTTGCTCGATATTGCCCTGGGTCGCTGCAAGAATTCGCACATCCATCTCCACCCGGACGTCGCTGCCGGAACGAACAAAATATCCGTCGCGCAAGGCGTGCAGCAGCTTGGCCTGCAGGCTCATGGGCATTTCGGAGATCTCATCAAGGAACAACGTGCCGCGCTGGCAGATTTCCAGCTTGCAGAGCTTGGCGGAGCCATTGCCGGGCGCGCTACCGAATATCTCGCTTTCCAGAACATCGGCCGGCAAGGCCGCGCAGTTGACCTTGAGGAATCGGAAACCGGACCTCACCGAAAGTTTGTGGATAAGACGGGCCGCCAGTTCCTTGCCGCAGCCGTTTTCTCCCACGATCAGAACCGGCGCATTCACCTCGGCCAACATTTCAGCTTGCGCCCGCAACTGGCGCATCATTGGGCTGGCCGCGACAAAAAACATGTCTTCGCCCACCTGCTCAATTTCGTCCGCCAGGGTTTCACTGTCGTCGCCTTCGGGATAACAGAAGAATGAGCGCCGAATCGCGTTCTCCAGTTGCAGCGGTTGCAGCGTGCCCACCAGAAAATCCCTCGCCCCCAGTCGAATCGCTTCCCGCTTCTGCTGTATGTCTTCGGAACCAGACAGCACCAGAACGGGGAGATCAGGGCGAATCCTGCGCAACCAGCGCAGGGTGTGCAGGCCGTCCGACTCTCCGGAAATGAAATCGATCAGGACCAGGTCTGGGCTCGGCCCGGCGTGTACGCGCTCCAGGGCTTCCCATCCGCTGGCCACCGTCTGCAGTTGCCAGGCGCGCATTTCATCGGCTGCCCACGGCAGATCCGAGGCAGATCGCTGCTTGCTGACAAACAAGATTTGTACGGAGTCCATTGAATTTTCAGTCAACATTCGCTTTGAAGAAGACATGCGTGAGGCTGATTTTTACAGGGGTTCTACGTCGTATCCTTCAACCCGGACCGCAAGGGATCGCTGGATTGCGTCTACGGAGATGATCAGGGTGCGGTCGCCATTGCAGGAAAGCAGCACGCCTTCGACGCCGTCCATCGAACCGCCGCGCACTCGAACCCGCTGCCCGACTTTCAAAAAAGAATGCGCCGACCACGGCACCTGTTTCGTGATGACCGTGCGCAGGCCGTCGATCTGTTCCTCGGGAATCGGCACCGGTGCGCCCCGCATGCTGACGATTGCGAAAACGCCGCCGGTGCGATAAATCCGCATGCGCTCCTCGTGGTCGTTGATGACAAACTTCACGAACACGTAGCAACTGAATAGGGGCAGCTCTACTTTTTTCTTGCGATCGCTCCAGCGCCGTACTTCAGTGACCAGCGGAAGAAAAGTAGTGAGGCCCTGCTCTTCGAGCCTTTCCGAGACCGCTTTCTCGTTTCGCGCCCGAGTGTGCAGCGCATACCATCTTGCCGGTTCCAGTTCAGTCATGGGTTCCGCGCCGGAGATCTGCCAAAGTTGATTCTGGGTAGTGATAGCTTCGCCCTCTGAGTCCCATCGAGGACCCTAAGTAGATGCAGGAACTAGTTTTGACGTTGGGCAATACAGGGGGGAGTCTTGCCTGAAGCTGTGTTACCAACTGTTGTGAGATTAGCGGTACATGCAAGACGCTGCAAGAGGCACGTCAACTCGGAGAAGTTAGTCTCTGTGTCTCTAGTACTTTCGTACTCGTGGAATCGACAAAAGACGGGAGTATTTCTTCTCTGTCGAATATTGTTATTCTTGCACTCCCGGTGGAAAACTACAGCTTCGTCGACCGAACGCAATATGATTAAAATGAGTGTCTTAGGATACGAATCACCGATTTAAGCAACGCCCGGGCTGGCAACTCTACGATCCCGAAGACAGTCAAAGAGTCTCGCAATGATACAATTCTCACGAACGGCGCTCATAATGTTGCAAAACCCTTCAACTTCCGCGTCGCTCACAGGGTTGCGCACCGGCAGGAATGCCACATTACGGGCCTTGCGACAGATAGAATCGGCGCGCCATGGGCACTTCGATATTTCCCCCGACGAAAACCTGATCTTTTCCGCTTCGTAGCGGAACGGATCCTCAAAAGTTGTGCAGGCCTTCTAAGACGGCCTGCTTCGATTTTCAAGTTTCGCGAGGATAACCGATGCCGACACCTCAAGGTGCTGGGGAAGACAAAATCCGGGTGCTGGTTTTAGACGACACCAGAATTCACACCCAGTTGCTGGCGGATGCATTACGGCGCGACCCGCAACTGGAAGTGATGGCCCCGCCGGATCGAACTCGGGAGCTGGTTGAGTTCGTCAAGCAAAACCGGGTCGGGATCGTGGTGCTGAGTTCGAATCTCGACGACCAGCCTTTGCGCGGCTTCGAAGTGTTGCGCCAGTTGCGGGCATCGAATCCCACGCTGTTGGCTGTGATGCTTCTGGACTCCTCCAAAAAAGAAACAGTGCTCGAGGCCTTTCATGCGGGCGCGCGCGGAATTTTCAGCCGCCACGATTCGGTGGAGAATCTGTCCCGCTGCCTGCGCAGCGTGCATGAAGGACAGATTTGGGCGAACAGCGAGCAAATGTCATTCGCCGTCGAAGCTCTGGCCGGCGCTCCGGTCGTGCGCGCGGTGGACGCCAATGGCCTGAGCCTGCTCTCCGAGCGGGAAATGGACGTGGTTCGCAGCCTGGCCGAAGGGCTCACCAATCGCGAGATTGCGGAGCGCCTGGGGTTGAGCCAGCACACCATCGGACGCCGCTGTCGGAAGCTGCGAACGTGTCAGTTTCCCCCATACGCAACATTTCACAGGTTCAAATCCTGCCCTCAAACCGTACCTGCTTGACCGCGCTGCCCGGACACGCATCGCTGCAATTTGCAGGATCGGATTGCAACTGTCCGTCACGCGTTAACCAAAAGCCAATAATTTGGTGGCCGACGCGAATTCCTATCGACACACAGTTAGGCTTGGTCTGTTAATGCCCGATCGTTATTGGTAGGATTGCTCTCAATATAAAGTTAGCTAAAACGGTGGTTGGGTTGGCGAAGATAGGCATCGAGCAAATTGCTTCTACGCCTGACCGACCGGTCGTGTGACGGCTCTTTCGACCTAACCGGGGGCGAGGTCGAAAAGCCGTAACGCGGCTCGGGGCGACCGGCTTGGGCTCCGACGCCTAAGCGCGCGCGAGAGCCAACCTGCCCCGCAACATTTTCTACAGGCTACAGTCCGATCGAACGACATTTTGTTCTTGTCAAAGTCTCGCGATGAACGCAGTTTCAGGAAAGATAGGGCCATCATCTGGCGAATGTCGGGTGCGGCGCTGAATCCATTGGTCGGGGCTGGCATGATCAATCCGTCATTGTCGCGCCGTACATTCGTCAAGGGCTCGTTTGCGGCCGAGTGCAGCAGGTCTTGTATTCGATCCCGCGCGTCGGAAGTGGGTAATGTCGGCGCTTGCGACTTGCCGGCGCTTTCCATCCCGGGCCTGCGAGGCGGCCTTCACACCGATCCCGCGACCCTCGACGCGTTTGCCGACGACTTTGGCCACATCGTGCATCACACGCCTGTCGCAGTACTCAAGCCCGCAGCTGTCGAACACGTGGCCAACGCCGTCGGCTTCTGCCGTCGGCACGGCATTGAGGTCGCTATGCGCGGACAGGGTCACAGCACATCCGGCCAGTCACAGGTGCAGGGCGGCCTCGTTATCGACAGCTCGACACTTAACGCGATTGACCGGGTCGGTGATTTCCAAGTCCAGGTGCAAGCGGGGATCACGTGGAAGGACCTCTTGGCCAAGATCGTCCCTCTCGGGCTCCACCCCCCGGTGCTCACCGGCTTTTCAGCCCTCTCGGTCGGCGGACTCTGTCAATGGGAGGCATCGGCGACGCGAGTTTTCGACACGGCGCGCAGGTGCACAACGTGCTTGAGCTCGAAGTGGTTACTGGCGAGGGTGAGCTTCTGCGCTGCTCATTGGAGGAGAATGCGACGCTCTTCAACGCGGTCCTCGGCGGAATTGGTCAGTATGGTCTCATTGTGCGCGCGACGATTTCATCGTCCCGGTTCTTCCCAAGACGCGGCGTTATGTCATCCCCGACGCGGACCCAAATGCTTGGTTCGCGGCAATGCACAGGCTCACGTCGGGTGGACAGGTCGATGGCGTATACACCCGGCTGCTGCCGCCATGGTCGCCGCAGAATCCGACAGGTGCCAAGTGGGTGTATGCGCTCAACGCCAGCAAGTTCTTCGAACCCTCGCGCCCGCCAAGCGACGCGGATATCATCCTGACGCCCCTCAACCAGCCGCCGCAGGCCGTGCAAGTCACTGACAGCGGCACGTTCGACTTCGACGTATCAGTCGACGAGAGCCTTGCTCAACTCGACGCTGCGGGGTTTGTCAACGTTCGCCATGTCTGGGGCGACTTGTTCCTTCCGGCAACGCAAACTCTGAGCTTCGTGCTCGATACGCTGCCGACGCTGGTTCCGGCGGATCTCGGCCCCGGCGGCTTCGTTCTGGTTTTGCCGGTTCGCAACCTGTTTCCGCGCGCGCCGGCGTTCCGATTGCCCACGGAAGCGAATGTCTTTTTGTTCGATGTCCTAACGGCGGATGCTCCAAAGAACCCGAACCCGGCCAATTTCGTTTCGACCGATATACCGGCCGCCCGTGCGCGGTTCGAGGCGGCCCGCTCGATTGGCGGCACGTTGTATCCTATCGGAAGCACGCCGATGTCGAAGGCGGACTGGGCGCAGCAGTACGGCCCGGAATATGCGATTTTGAAGCAGCTCAAGGACCTCTACGACCCGGCCCACATCTCACGCCTAGTCCGGCGTATTTTTTGATGTCGATTTCGGTTTCAATTGGGACTGGAACCTAGCCAAGGTCCCGTATTGCCGTTTGCTGGAATTACGCCGCCTCCTCGTCCTGAGGAGCGCGTCTCGAAGGACGTTCCAGGAGGCGGCGCCACTTGGCGTGCTGCCCGCCGCAAGCTGCGAGCCGAAGCGAGGTTCAGTTTCAGTGGTACTCCATATAATTATCATTTTGGGTTGGTATACATGGCGCTATTTCGGTCTATCCACTAGTTTTCCCCAAGCAAGATCAAAGAAAACCGACCTTAGCCCTAGATTTTCATTGAGATTGCTATCCAATCATCTTTTATGTCATCTCATCCAAATAGGAGATGACATCATGAAAACGTTAAAAGAACGCCTCGAAGAACTAGACGACTTCAACGCCACGCCGTCCGAGGACAATGAGGACACGCCGGAGACCTTAGCCGAGCAAGAAAGACTGCTGAATGCCGTCATTGCGGCTGAGGCCGCTGACCTGACTTCGTTGTCGAGTAATCAGTTGAGCGATCACTTTTCGAAACGCGCCCAGGGCCAGACTCTTGCCAAAGGGCTGTCGAAGGCGAAGCTCATCGCCCGCATCAACGCCCTGCCACCGCTCGACGCGCCGGCCGATGGCTGAGCCAGAGCCGACGCCCGCTGCCGACCCTGAGCCTAAGGCCTTCAGCGTGTCGGGTTACGCGAAGGATACGGCCTCGACGCGAGATAGTTGAGAAAACAGCTCCGAGCCGCTGGATTGCGCGCTCCCTACACCGTCGATCAGGTCAAAAAGGCGGCGGGAGAATAAGCGGCGCGGATCAAAAGGTTGCGGCGGCGTGCCGAAACCGATGCAGGTTGACCCCGAAACCGAAGGCTCGGTTCCCGGCTGAGTTGGGCGAGTGGGAGTACGACGGCCTGCGCTGCCGGAAGCGGCCGAAGTAGCCGGGGCGATCACGCCGGTGCCAGGCGGCGTCGGCCGCATGACCATCGCCATGCTGATGGCCAACACGCTCGAAGCGGCGAAGAGGACCGCGGGGCGCTGAATGAGGCCCCGGCGGGAGCGGCTAGGGACGTACGGCCTGTCCCCTGCTCCGTGCTTTGTCTGAAGGGAAGTTTTGGGTAGCGACAGAAGGCCTACGCTTCGATGGCGGGACGCAGGCCCGGGCGTTTGTCCAGTAGCCAAGCCCGATACCTTTGCCAAATGAGCGGATTGGGCGGAACTCCCGCCGTTCTCTTCGGCAGATCCAACTATACTGTCCGGAAGCAGGTGTTCCGGCGTGTCGTTGTTACCCTTCCCGTCGACGCCAACCGCTGGCTCGAGCCGGGCGGCGGCCGTTGACAGCCCCAAAATTGGATTGACAAAGAAACTAGCGCCTTGTCTATTTACGAGTGGGAGATTGTTCAAGGCATCGCGGATAGGAATAGTGCTAGGGAGGTTTTTGAATGGCTGGGCTTAACGCGACGCAAATAGCTAATTTCAACAAGGCATACCAGGCTTTTAACGCTATGGCCGTTATCCAAAAGGCCCAAAGTGAACTGTGGAATATACTAGATCAGGACGTACAGGCTTTTGACGTGAATGCCGATGCCCCTTGGAAAACAAAGGGGATAGATCATGTCATTGCGAATTTCTACAATCTAGTGAAGAACGGGGTTGGCCCGACGTTCCAACCATACGCTTATGGACAGCCCGACTTCTCAAAACAGGATAAGGCTAAGGGGTATAGAATCAGAATAATGGTGCTCTTTGGATAGATACCGATAGCAGTCCGAATGATATCCTCACTTACACATTCATATTCAAAGGCAATCTTCTTTGGCGGTTACATGCCAGAGATGTATAGGTGAGCGCAAAGAGGCCTGCTTGGGATGCTAGTCGTGCGTTTTAAGGCGTCAATAGTTGGGACAGGGTGGCCATTTTCAAAGGATGAGCGTTGTTCCCCACTCCGATATTGGAACTGATTAGTGACATCACAAACAGTCCTTCGTGACCTTATCACGTATTTCGAGAGCAAGACTAAGCCGATCCTGGAGCGCTACGGGCCCGGTCCCCGCATCCATTACCACACCGGCCTCGTTGATCACCCGCCGCCTAAACATGCGTCAATTCCCGAGCTGCGCCGCGCGCTGGTCGACGGACAGGAGCGGATGCTCAGCGACGCGGCCGAGGTTCGGGAAGCGCCGCAATCCCTGAGCGGCGAGGTCCTCGATGTCGGCTGCGGCCTTGGCGGCGGATCGACTTCTGGGCGCAGGAATTCGGCGCTCGGGTCACCGCGGTTACTTGCGTTCCGTCCCATGTGCCTCATGTTGCACGGTTTGCGGCGGAGGCGGGAGTTGAAAGGCAGATCGAGCCGCTTGTCTGCGACGCGACCGAAGTTCCGGGCGAAAACCGCTTCGACGCCGCCGTCGCGGTCGACGCGTCCGGCTATCTTCCGCGCCGGGACTGGCTCAATCGCATGGCCTCGCTGCTGCGGCCGGGAGGCTCGGTCTTCATCATCGACTGCTTTCTCGAAGATCCCAAATACGCCGAACTCTTCAACAGCCATTGGCATACGAGGATCGGCACGCTTGACGAATATTTCGCGGCTGCCCGCGACACCGGACTAAAGACAGGATCCGTGGTCGACGTCATGGACCGCACCGTGCACTTCTGGACTACCACCCTCGCGCTTATCGACGCCGAATCCGCTAGCGCCGAAGGCGCCGTCGCTGACCGCTATGCCGCGTCGTCCAAAGCTCATCGGCTCGTGTGGGACGGCCTTTCGGACGGCGGGCTTCGCTACGCAATGCTGGCCTTCACGAAGAGCGCCGAAAATAGAGCGCGCGCCCAGCCTGCACTCGCCACGGCCGAAGCGTCCTGACGATCGGCGATCCCGGCTCCTCAACGCCCTCTCGTCCAATATCTGCGTGCAGCG
>CAWFDY010000002.1:0-123984 GCA_963814725.1 Terriglobia bacterium | reverse complement strand
GCGGAAGGAATCGAACCTTCAACCTACTGATTAAGAGTCAGTTGCTCTGCCAATTGAGCTACGCGCCCGCGTCTGGATTGAGTATTTGGCCTGTGGCACCCGCCGATTGCGGGTGATTGATTGTGCTGCAGCCGGGAAGCCGCTTGCCGGAATCACCTGATCAGCTGACCGCAAATAACTCATCGAATATATCACAGCGGATTGCGGCCCGCCCATCGGCTCGGGCTCAGGACTTGAGCTGAGTTTCCTGCATTTCAGGATTTCTTTTTGGTCCTTCACAGACGGTGAGGATGGCATGAAAGTTCAGCTCCGACGCGGCTCGCCATCATCACAAATTAATCTTTGCGGTTATTCGGGGTGCTCTGGCCTCGGAGATTCCTCGAGGTGAAGGACTTTCTGATGTTGCGTGGATAAATGTGCAGTCGCGCAGGGGCTGGTGCCTGAGCAACTACCTCACGGCCGGAGGGAGCCTGATCGAGTCGTCGTTGAGATATTATCGGTGCGCATTCTTTCCCGGCATCCATGAAGCTCATCACGGAGGTACGAGAGTGACAGCAATCAAGCGGCAGGCCGGTCGCAGCCTGAACTTAGCGTTTCCCATTTTTCGCAACCGAAAGAGATTCAGGCGGTCCGCTGACGAGTTGCTCGGAGTTGGTCTGCTGTTCGTATTGAGCCTGGCCGGCGCAGGCCCGGCCAGCGCGGAGGAGCCGCGGGTTGTGTTGGACCGCGGTAGCAGCACTATCGTGCTCGAGCCCTACGCTCCGAATGTGGTTCGCGTGACCTTGAGCCTGAAAAAGGACCTCGCCTTGACCGCCCCCGGTTACGGCTTTGTGGGGACGGCGTCGGATCGCGGCTGGACTCACCAGCAGGGCGACGACGGAGACGTTTATCGATCGTCTCGCATGGTGGTGACGGTTGGAGTGAACCGCCCGGGTAAGCCGATGGCGACACAGCTGGATATCGCAAAGTTTTTCAACGGCTCCGCGCCGCCGGCCAACATCAAGATTCAAACTCCGGACGGCAAGACCTTGCTACAGATGACCGGCTGGTCGATGTCCGTTCCCAATCATAAGGACGGCAACGCCGGCTTGCTGAACGAGAAGCGGCCTTCCGATCCTCCGATTTCTATCAGGTCGGCGCCAGCTTCGTTTCTCCGGATGACGAGCACTACTACGGTCTGGGACAGCACCAGGAGGGTTTTCTCGATCATCGCGGGCATCGCGTCGAGTGCTGGCACGATTATCTGGCGACGGGCGGTCCCACGGTGTGCGTGCCGTTCATGGTCACCAATTACGGCTATGGAATCGTCTGGGACAATCCTTCACGGACGGTGATCGAGCCGGGATTCAATGAGCAGACGCGCTGGACGTCTGAAGTTGGTGACCGCGTCTCATTCTTCGTGATTGCGGGCAACACCCTGAACGAAATCTACTCGGGATACCGACTCCTGACCGGAACCACGCCGCTGCTGCCGAAGGCTGCTTATGGCTACGTTCAATGCAAACAGCGCTACGCTTCGCAAGATGAAGTGCTGGCCGTTGCCAAAGGCTACCGCGACCGCCATCTGCCCGCGGACATCCTGGTGGTGGACTGGTTCTACTACACGAAGATGGGGCAGATGGATTTTGATCCCACCAAGTGGCCGGACCCTGCGGCGATGAACCGCCAGCTTCACGACATGGGTTTCCAGACCATGATCAGCGTCTGGCCGCGTTTTGTGAAAGCTTCCCGCTATTACGATTTTGTGCTGAAGAACGGATGGTTTGAACACCTGGCGGACGGCACGCCCGTCGACGGACTTCCGTATGATCGGGCCGGTTCTGACATTGACACGTCCAACCCCGAGGCGGGGCGCTGGTTCTGGGAAACCATCCGGGACAATATCATCAGCAAGGGATTCGATTCGTTATGGGCCGATGAGACCGAGCCCGACCTGCCGCCGCAAGGCGCTTACCTCGCGGCCGGGCCGGGGACGCGGTATTTCAATATCTATCCGCTGGTTCACACTGCGGCGCTGTACGACGGCTTCCGGCGTGACACGAAACATCGAGCGCTGATTCTTTCGCGCGACGCTTATTTGGGCGCGCAGCGTAACGGAAGTATGTTCTGGTCATCGGATATTTCTCCGACCTGGGATACGTTGCGCCGCCAGATACCGACAGGGCTCGGCTTCACTGCCTCAGGCATCGCTTATTGGACGCAGGATATCGGCGGCTGGCAATATCTTCCGAGAGAGCACCATCCCGGCGCATCCGGCCGCTGCTCGATGCTTCCGACGCGAAGGATAATGTCGGCGACTATGAGGACTACGCGGAACTCTACACGCGATGGTTCGAGTACGGAGCTTTTCTGCCGGTTTTCCGGGCCCATGGCAGCCGTCTGTACAACGAGGTCTGGTCGTACGGCAAACAGGCGGAACCGATCCTGGAAAAATATCTCAAGCTGCGCTATCAGCTCCTGCCGTACATCTATTCTCTGGGATACGACACTTACCAGACCGGCGCGCCTTACATGCGTGCGCTGTTTATGGATTTCCCCAATGATCCGAAAGTGGCCGATCTGCGGGATGAATACATGTTTGGTCCAGCCTTGCTGGTTGCTCCTGTCACAGAACAGGGAGCCACCAGCCGTGCCGTTTATCTTCCTGCCGGGACGGATTGGTACAACTATTGGACTAACGAACGCATTCATGGCGGCCAAAGCATTCAAGTAGATGCGCCCATTGACACGTTGCCGCTGTTTGTTCGTGCCGGATCGATTCTGCCTCTGGGGGAAGCGATCGAGAGCACGACCCAGGTGCAGAAAATCGCCAAGGTGCGGGTTTATCCCGGAGCTGACTCGGAGTTCACGCTTTACCAGGATGATGGCACCACATACGCGTACGAGCACGGCGACAGCCGCGTCACTCATGTGCACTGGAATGACGCCACTCATTCGCTGAGCCAGAGCGGCGCGCCAGCCTGGACGGCGCCGGACTCCGAAGTCGTTGATGTGGTTTCACGCTAACGTTAAACCAGGTCGTCCTACAGCACGCGGAAGACGCGTACCAGAACGGCGCCGGGCTGCGATGCACCGGCAACCGATCCTACGAAAACCGACTTGTTGAGCCAGTCATGGGGACCGCGGGGCGCCTCGAATTGCGGTATGGTCCTGAAATAGGATCCGTGATCCACGACGAGTCCGGAGTTACGCACGACGATCACGGCTCCGTCGTCGGCCTTGATGGAATACAGCGCATTGATTTCCAACACTCCGTCAGGACGCTCCAGTTGCCAGTCAGCGCCTCCCGCCAATACGACGCCTTTGATTCTGGGACCGTGAAAAGTTCCACCGGTGATCGGAATGTAGCGCCGGGTTCCGCGGGAACTCGGGCCCACCTCGACAGCGGGAGCGATTGTGACCAGCGCCTCGAACGCAAATTCGGTTTGCAGCGGCGTGACTGCCGGTTGTGACGCTTCCGCTTTTGCAACGGTGTCGGCGCTGGCGACCCTCACCGCACCGGATGCCGCCAGGGCGGTTGCAACTGCGAGCGTCCTGATGGCGGCCCGCCGATTCAAATCCGCGATCTCGTGCGCCTGCGTTATATGGTGCTCCATGATTTGCTCCTGAAAGGATCACTCCTGAAAGGTCTCTGAAAATGACGGGCGAGCAGTTCGGCACTTTTAGACCGCTTAGGGTAACTCAAATCCAGCTGTCAGGACCCAGAAAAAGTCAGGAGGAAGTTCGCTTGGGAAGGGCCGCTCCGGGCGAGGTTTGGATCGCGCGAGTCTATGCCATCTTTCATCCGACCGCACATGAGCCGCGCGCAGGTTGCCTGGCCAGCTCAGCATGGCTTCGCATTCCTGAGGCGCGGCGACGGCGAGCGGTCGCCGGGGCTCAGTGCAGCGGGGAAATCGCCGCCGGCCTAGTCGTTTGCGTGCTGTTGTTCGCCCAGTTGCGGCCCGCGCGGATCGGCCGGCAACACCAGGCGTCCGGTGCGGCGCATGGTCGAGCAGTCGTAGGAGTAAACCGCGCCGCAAAGCAGGCAAGCCTGGTAGGCGGTGCCATGGACGCCGGCGTGCGGCCATGTGAATTCGTGGCGGCAGCACATTTCGATGAACCGTTGCAGAAGGGAATTTGTCATATGTGCGTGGAATCCTTCGATGTCATTGCTGCTGTCATCAACCTAACCTGAGAGGCGCTCATTCGTTCTGTGTTTGTTGGTCATCGGCGGCAGGAAGATGGACACTGCAGGGTCGCATTACCCGGTTACCGAGGGAGGTGTAACGTAACTGCCCCGCTGCCGTCCGAGGCAGGAACTACTGGAATCCCTTTGCGGGCGGGCCTTGCGCTACCTTACTGGTGCAGAGCTTTGAATCGGCGGCGGGTCAGAGGGCTCGGTAGTTTGAAAACCCGACCAAGAAAGCGGGCACCATGAAAGAGGGACAACATGCATAGTGCGAATGTTCCTGAAACCATACGGCGCAGCTCGAGAGTGCCGATCACCGTTCCCATCGCCGTCACCAGCCTTGAGCCCAGCGCGCCATTCTCCGAAATTTGCGAGACCCTGGTGGTGAACGCGCATGGTTGCGCCATCTTTTCTCCCAGCCGGCTGGAAGCAGGTGTCCCGGTGCAGTTCCGGCGAAAGGGAGGCGGCGCGGCCAAGGCGTATGTGGTCGATTGCAAGCCGATGGGAGCGGGACAGCAAGGCTGGCAGGTGGCCGCGAAGCTTGACCGGCCAGAGAACTTCTGGGGGCTGGAAGCCTGTCCCGAAGATTGGAGCCGGCTGGAGATTCATTCCGACGATCCGCAAACGTCGCGCAAACCGGCGGGGAGAATTGAAAAGGCGCAAGCAGGCCTGAAAATCGTCAGCGACAAGAGCCAGACCCAGTTCAACGAGCGGGATTTGCGGGCCATCGTCGCCGAGTTTGTTCAACCCCTGCATGCGGAAGTGATGGCGCTCAAGGAAAAGGCAGCCCAGGGCGACCTGAAGCGCAGCCGGTTCGACATTTCGCTGTCCCATATTCCTCCCGAGGTGGAGGAGAAATTGTGGGTCCGCCTGCGCGACGATCTGGGCACGCAAGTGCTGAAACAGACGCAGGAGCAATCCGCCCAGGTGTTGGGCGCAGCCAAAACGACGATCGAGCAGAAAATTGCCCAGGCACTCGAAGGATTTCGGCAGCAGGTGGCGCAGCAGCTGCAAACCGTCGAACAGAACGCACAAGGGTTGTCGGAAGAGATCGCCGAGGCCGTGGGGCAGCACTTCAACTCCGGGGCGGAAAAATTTCAGCAGCAGGTTTCGGAAGCCGGCGTCCGCGCCGAGCGGCAAAGCGAGGAACATTTCCGCGCTTTGCAGAAACGGCTGGGCGAGGAGCACGACACTTACCGGCGCGATGTACAAAAGGTGCAGGCCACATCGGCGGCAGAGGTGTCGCGGTTGCAGATGGAGGCCAATACTCTGGGCAGCCGCATCGCGCAGCTCGACGATATTGCATGCCGGCTGGAATCAGGCATGGATAGCCGTCTCTCGCAAATGGCGAACGATCAGATATCCGCGGCGCGGGTGCAGTTGGAGAGCGCAGTGGATGTCGTGCTGAAAGAATTAGGCACACGCAATGCGAAAGAACTCGACCGGCAGCTGGACGAAGCCCGCGGAAAGTTGAAAGTCGTGCAGAAGGGCATCGAGACTTCGGTGACCGAACTGGTGAAGACAGAGGTCGCGGCCAGCCTGCTTTCGTTCGGACAAACCATGGAAGAGCTGGCGCAGGATTCCGTGGGACGCTGGCGCAGCGCGCTGAGCAACGACCTTACGTCAGTGGCCAAGATTCTGGGCGGCCGGTTTCAGATGGAAGCCTCGTCCGCGCGGGACGAAGAAAACGCCCCGGAGGACTGAGGCTTACATGGCGAATACATAGCCATGTGAGACGTCATGGAACTTGCGAAAGCTCTGGCGCGCCGCACATATGCAGGGTCGTGACGGCACGGGCCGGATCTTTCGAGAGAGAAAAAGTCTCTCGGGAAGGCGGATGCCGAAGCCTGTCAGCGGCGGATGCCGTTATTTCTTCAGCAGAGCGTCGATTGCGGCCTGCGAAATCGCTTCGTCGATTTCGGATTTTGCCCCGCTGGCGGCAATCGCTCCGAGCGTCTGGCCATCCACTTGAATGGGCAATCCTCCCTGATTCGGGAAGAAATCGGGGAAGGCAAGGACTTCCACGTCTCCCTTTTTCACTGCATCGGCGCCAGTTTTCGAGGGAGCCCGATAGAAGGCGGCGTGCCTCGCTTTTCGCTGCGCGAACTGGATAGTGTTGAGCGACGCACCATCCGCTTTCTGCAGAAACAGCAGATTGCCGCTGTCATCCACGATGCAGATGGTGACTTCCACATTTTGTCGTCTGGCTTCCGCTTCGGCGGCGGCGACCATAGTCTTGATCGCAGCCAGATTCAAATACTTGCGGCTGGGAAGATCGGCGGACGAACTGGCGGCCATCGATGACACGGACACAACCACACTCAACATGACAAACAGTAGTTTGAACATGCGCAGGATGCTATCAGCTGGCTTTCGGGTTTTCCAGCAGGATGTGAGACTGGGCGCATTCCCCCGGGTCCGGAGAACTAGGAAGTCTTGCGATTGAACCGGCAAAGGCCTTGTGTACCGCGCATTTTGCCGCAAGCCAGGGCCATGGTTTCAAAGGCCCTCTCAAAACGAAACTCTGGCTTCAGGTAAGGTTTCTTCGATCCCTGGGCATTTTCTCCGGTGAGCTTTTCTTCGTTCTTTTTCTTTTGGGTCATAGGCCTTACCGATGGGTGAGCACACTGCGGCTGAACCCGGTGCGCATCGCCATCTTCAGAAGACTATCACCTCCACGGTGGGGGTTGTTGTTGCCGATCATGATGCCTTGCCACCTGGCAGTTTCGGCTAGCATGGAACGAATGCCTGACACGCAACCCCAGCGGAAGGTCGGCCTGGCGCGCGCGCTTTCGAAGCTTGGCTACTGTTCTCGCTCCGAGGCAGTCGATCTCATTCAAGCGGGGCGTGTGCGCATAAACGGAGCGGTTCGCCGAGATCCGGAATTCCCCGTCCGGATGGAGAGCGCTCGCATTGAAGTGGATGGCCGGGCGATCGCCAGTGCCGCGAAAGTTTATCTCGCGCTCAACAAGCCGCGTGGAGCGGTGACTACCGCGTCCGACGAAAGAGGCCGGCAGACGGTGTATTCATTTGTAGACCCTGCGCTTCCATGGGTTGCACCCGTCGGGCGGCTGGATAAGGCAAGTGAAGGATTGCTCCTTCTGACCAACGATTCAGAGTGGGCGGCGCGATTGCTTTCCCCTGACTCGGGGGTGGCCAAGACCTACCACGTACAGATTGGAAAAGTTGCCGACACCCGATTGCTGGATGCCATGGGCAAAGGAGTCCGCACGGACGACGGCGAATTCCTGCGCGTCGCGAGCGTTCGCATCCTGCGCGGCGGGACGCGCAATACATGGCTCGAGATCGTGCTTAGCGAAGGAAGGAATCGCCACATTCGCCGCATGCTTGCAGTACTCGAAGTCGAAATCCTGCGACTGGTGCGGGTAGCCATCGGACCCTTGACGCTAGGGCAACTTGCGAAAGGCGCGGTTCGGTTTCTTACCGATGAAGAGACGCAGGCGCTCGACCGGGCCGCGTTCAGACCGTAACAATCACGGCGCTGCACCGATTTTTGCCCACCCTCCGGTAACTATGCCGCACCGCCGAATCGAAGTAAATCGCGTCACCCTCATCCAGCACATGCAGGTCTGACCCGATGGTCAATTCGAGTTTTCCGCCGATCACGAAGAGCAGTTCGACGCCGGCATGCTGGTGGGGCCGCGCTTTCTCCGGCGGCACAGGCTCGAATTCGGCATAGAACGCACTTAATTTTCGTTCGCTGGCTTTGAAGTCGAGGCTCTCGAAGTTGTAAGCGATCGTGCTGGACCCTGAGTTCTCGGGAAACTTAAAGCGCTCCTGCTTGCGCACGATGGAGACGACGTGCCGCTTGCGCTCATCCGAGAAGAAGAAATCCAGGCCGACCCCGAACACCATAGCGATGCGCAGCAGCGTAGGCAATGTGGGAAATAGTTTCCCGCGCTCGAGTTTTGAGAGCATGGCCGGAGACAGTCCGGTGTGCCGGCCCAGTTCGACCAAGCCCAGACTCTTCTTGAGCCGCAAGGTGCGAAGCTTCTCGCCCAGAGCGTAAGGCTTGAGCCCGTCGACGATGGTCTTGTTGATCATGCCAACCTTTTTTTAATTGCCAGGCAATTTATCGGAAGCTTTTTCACTGCCGGGTAAACGACCTTTGTGCCGCGGTCCATTTGCGTGCCAGGACAATAATTGTGCATTACAGTTAATACATCGCAAGCGCAAAAAGAAGCAAGCACAAAACAATCATGACAGCGAAATAAAATCTGGAGAAAAGCGAATGAGAACGATTGATGTAGTAGCCGCGGTATTGCTGGTGGTGGGAGGGTTGAACTGGGGACTGGTTGGCATCGCCCATTTTGACCTGGTCGCTGCGATTTTCGGCATGCGATTTGGAGAAACCTCAATGTTGAGCTCCGCCGTCTACGCTCTGGTGGGTCTGGCAGCGCTCTATCAGGCGGTTTCGTTCAAGGCGATTCAACGCCGCTGGGGACATGACCCGGTTATGGCGAGATAGTCGATCGCGGCGGCTCAAAAAATATATTACCCAGGCAACGGGAAGGGACCTTTCGGTATCTTCCTGTTGCACTGGCGGTTCAACCATCCACTTCACCGAGCGTCTTCCTTCCGCGAACGTTTGAGATCTCGATGCCGATTGCGAACCCAATCTCGATTGAAAAGTTAAGCGAGGCCGGCCGGGTTACGGTTCGAAGAGCGGGAGTGCCCGATCTGGATGGGAGCTGCATCGTGTACTGGATGCAGCGGGCGCAGCGCGCGACCGGCAATCCCGCGCTGGACATCGCCATCGAGGTGGGCAACGAACTGAAGAAGCCTGTGGTGGTCTTTTTGGCGCCGATGCCGTTCTATCCTCGCGCCAACCTCCGGCACTACCGGTTCCTGGTGGAAGGCATCCCTGATATTGCAGAAGGACTGGCGGTCCGTGGCGTAGGACTGGTCCTACGGACTTTTCCCGATCACAGCCTGTTGAAATTCTGCCGCGAAGTAAGGCCGGCAATCGTGATCGGCGATGAAAATCCGATGCGCGAGCCTGAACAATGGCGAACGAGGGTAAAGCGTGAACTGCGAGTGCCTTTCTGGACCGTTGATGCGGACGTCGTGGTTCCCAGCAAACTGCTGGTGAAGGAACAATTCGCGGCACGCACCATCCGTCCGCGAATTCATGCGCTTCTGCCCACATTTCTTGCACCGCTGGTCGATTTGAAAGCCTATGTGCGCTGGGTAGCCCCGCCATCCCTGCATTCGCTTCACCCGCACGAAGACCTGCTGGCGGAATGGAAACTCGACGGTTCGGTGCAGCCCGTTGCGTCCTGGCGAGGCGGAAGCAAAGAGGGGATGCGGCGGTTGGGCGCATTCGTGCGCGAGCGACTGGCCGAGTATCCGCAGGCGCGAAACCGGCCGGAGCAGGACGGCACCAGCCAACTTTCTCCCTACCTGCACTTTGGGCAGCTGGGCCCGATCACGGTTGCGCATGCGGTCGAGGCCAGTGATGCGCCTCCCGAAGCCAAGCAGGCGTTTCTGGAGCAGGTGATTGTGAGGCGCGAGCTGGCGGTGAATTTTGTGCTCTTCAACCCGTCGTACGAAAACGTGGAATCTCTGGAGCCGTGGGCACGCCGTTCTTTGGCCGAGCATGCGGGAGATCAGCGGGCCACGCTCTACACCGAAGAGCAATTGGAGCGCGGGCTGACCCACGACCCACTGTGGAATGCGGCGCAAAAGCAAATGGTGCTGACCGGCTGGATGCACAACTACCTACGCATGTACTGGGCCAAGAAAATATTGGAATGGAGTCCATCGGTGGGCGCGGCTTACCAGCGCGCGGTTAAGTTGAACGATCGCTATGAACTCGACGGCCGCGACCCGAACGGATACGCCGGGATTGCATGGGCCATTGTCGGCAAGCACGACCGCGCCTGGTCGGAGCGTCCGGTGTACGGCAAGATTCGCTACATGTCGCTGGCCAGCACGGGGCGAAAGTTCGATTCCAAACGGTACATCGAACAAATCGCGGCGTTAGAGGAGCACGCGCATGTCTAGCAATCCATGGCTTACGTTCGCGCTCTTTGCCGGAATTTGTTTTTCAGTTGCAGCCGTAGGATCGGTGTGGACATCCACCTCCGTCCGCACCTGGTATGTGCGATTGAAAAAACCTTCGTTCAATCCGCCCAGCTGGGTGTTCGGTCCGGTGTGGTCGGTCCTGTATTTCACCATGGCGCTGAGCGCCTGGCTGGTGTGGCGGCACGCGGGTTGGAGCGCGCCACGGAGCGCGTTCATACTTTTTTTTGTTCAGCTGGGATTAAATCTGGCCTGGTCAGGCCTGTTTTTTGCTCTGCACAATCCGGGGCTGGCGTTCATCGACATTCTCGCCTTGCTGGCTGCGCTGGTGGCTACGGCCATTGTTTTCCGAGCGTATTCGGAAGCCGCGTTCTGGCTGATGATTCCCTACGCCCTATGGGTCTTATTTGCCAGCCTGCTTAATTTTGAAATATGGCGGCTGAATGCGGGGACATCATGAGGATCCTTATTACGGGAGCGACCGGCTATGTGGGTGGGCAACTTGCGCCAAGGCTGTTGAAGAACGGGCACGACGTGACCTGCATGATGCGCGACGCGTCACACCCTGCTCGCAGAATCGAAGGTGCGCGCGTGGTCGAAGCCGATGCTCTGCGTCCCGATACGCTGGCGTGCGCACTGGAGGGCATCGAAGTGGCGTATTACCTGATCCACTCGATGGGCGGTGGCAATGCGGGTTTTGAGGAGCGCGACCGGCGCGCAGCGCGCAATTTTGCCGAGGCTGCGAGCCGGGCCGGCGTGCGACGGATCATTTATCTGGGAGGATTGACATCGCAGAGATCGCCGGTCTCGCTTCATCTGAAAAGCCGCCAGGAGACAGGTGCGGTCCTCTCGGAATTCGGCCCGCCTGTGACTGAATTTCGAGCCGGCATTATTGTGGGCAGTGGAAGCGTTTCATTTGAGATCATGCGCTGCCTTACCGAACGCCTGCCGGTTATGATCTGTCCGCGGTGGGTGATGACGCGGACGCAGCCGATCGCAATCGTTGATGTGCTCGACTACCTCGTCGCGACACTCGCCGTGCCTGAGTCGGCGGGAGAGATTGTCGAAATTGGAGGCGCAAGCATTGAAACCTATCGCAGCATGATGCTTACTTATGCGCGCGTTCGGAGGCTGAAGCGGTGGCTGGTGCGAGTGCCGGTGCTTACGCCGCGCTTGTCTTCTTATTGGCTGAACTTGGTGACTCCGTTTCCCGCTGCGATTACGCGCCCTCTGATTGAAGGCCTGAGGACTGAAGTGACGTGCAGCAGCGACAAAGCGGCAAGATTGTTCCCTGGAATTATTCCGATGGATTACGGGGCTGCGGTGCGGGAGGCGCTATCGGCCGTTCTGCCCGACGAGTCGGTGCGCCAGGTGATCGATCGCGATGCGCCGCATGTTTCGATCCGGCGTAAGGGTTACATTTGCGATGTGCGGCAGATGCGGGTGCATGCGCCGGCCGCGCAGGTGTTCGCCGTTTTAGAACGGCTGGGCGGAAAATCGGGATGGCCCTACGCCAATATTTTGTGGCAAATGCGGGGATGGATCGATGGCTGCCTGCGTGGTGTGGGGATGTCACGAGGGCGCAAAGAAGAAGGCCCGCTGCAGGCCGGCGATCACATCGATTTCTGGCGGGTTGAAGAGATTGTGCGCGGAGAAAAGATCTCACTGCGCGCGGAGATGAAAGTGCCGGGGCGCGCGTGGCTGCAGTTTGCTCTGCTTTCCGAGTCATGGGACAGCACGCTGCTTACCTCGTACGCATGGTTCGAACCGAGAGGACTGACAGGCGAGCTTTACTGGGCGCTGTTATATCCAATTCATGTACTCATTTTCCGCGGGATGGTGCGCGCCATCGCTCGCAAATCGGAAGACAAGTTCCGGATGCAGACGCCCGCGTTTCAGGGGAATTGAGTAGTTCTGGAAACGCTGAAAGAATTCAGGAGCCGGGCTGCCTGAACCCGGGCTGCATGAACGACGAGTTGCTCAGGGCTTTCGCGGCGATTTCGAGCTGCTGAAGGTCTTCCAGGGTGAAATCCGGTCCGGAGGATACCAGATCGAATCCTTTGTGACAGATCTGCACTACGCCCAATACGCTTTCCGCCTTGTCGAGGACCGGCGCGGACATCAACTTGTGGATGGTGGCGGGACGAAGTTCCTCTTCGTCTCCTTTTTCCCCGCCGGGTCTGATGCTCTCAAAGATGCTGGCATGCTTCACCCGGGTAAAATTGTTGAACAATTCAGTTTTTCTGGTGACTGCGGTATGGGAAGCCACTGCGGTCGAACTGGAAATCGGAATCGATCCCGCGGTGGCGAGTTCGGCGGGGCAGAGGAACTTCAGCAGTCCACTCTCCAGGCGCAACAGAGCCACTTCGTTCGAATGCACGCCAAAAATCCTGGCGAGTTCAACGCAGCATTGGTCCGGTGTGGCCGCCTGGGCGATGCGCCGCTGCAACACGGCCCGGTCGAGCGCTGGAGCCGCTGCGGTTCCTGATCCGTCCTGACTGGAAGTTCGTTTGTCTGCCATGTCGTCCAAAAGTCGGAGGATATCCCTCTCCACTCCATGCTGCCGTTATACAGAGCTGGCATCAAGTTACGGAGGGACATTTGAGCGTAATGGTACTTCTGTAACGCACACGCTCGAGCTCCAAGATCCGTATCCAGCCTGCCCGGTCGCGGGCAACAGCACTGGCGCTCAAACGTTAGCGCCAGCATTGGTCCGGCTGCTAATATTGCGGCTCGGTTGCGGGTTATTCTTTAAGGTCGGTGACGGCGATGCGTTTCTATCATTTTCTTTTGCTGCTCGTTCTCGGTGGGCTTGCAGTTCCTTCGGCTTACTCCCAGGGCGATTGCAAGGTTTTTTTCAATGCGAGCGACAAGCTGGTGACCGTTCCTCACCACAGTTACATGAATCGTAGTGTGAACGGGGTAAAAAAGGTCAGCGAAACGATTTTTGTCGATGGCGTTTCTTACATCCAGGTTGAGGGCAAGTGGACGAAGAGCCGGTTCAGATGCAGGCGATGCATGACCAGGAACTGGAAAATCGCAAGAACAACAAGCCGTCATGCCAGCGTCGTCGGGAGGAGATGGTGAACGGCGAAGCTGCCACGGTTTTCAGCGTCCATTCAGAATCCGAAGACGCGAAAACCGACGCGACGGCCTGGATTTCGAAGAGCACCGGCCGCCTTCTGCGCCAGGAAATAAATTTAGACTCGGCAAACCACATGTCTACCCGCTACGAATACAGCAACGTTACCGCTCCGAAGATTTAATCCTGGTGCGGAGAATGCCGGAGTCCGATTTTCGGCCCCCACCCGCCGGAGGACTGCGATAGTCCGCTACGATTCCGACGTTAATGGGAAACGTTTGTCGCGCCAACCCCGGATGCCTCCGTCCATGGAGAGGACGTTGGTGTAACCCATTTTTTGCAGGTTGTCAGCGGCCAGCGCGGAACGATAGCCGCCTCCGCAGTAGAGGATCAGGGGCGTGGCGGGGTCGGGAGCGCGTTCTTCGATATCGCGTTCAATAATGCCCTTGCCCAGATGGATCGCCCCCGGCAGGTGATCTTTAGCGTATTCGCTCTCTTCGCGCACATCGACCAGCACGAATTTGTCAGCGCGGTCGAGCCTGGCTTTGACGTCGTCAATGCTTATTTCTCGAATGCGTTTTTTGGTGCCTTCGACGATCCTGAGAAAACGAGCGGAATGCTGGTGTGCCATGGGAGACTCCACGGGAAAGCTGCCAACTGCATTTTAACGAAAAATAGTTTGTCGAGACAGAGAGTGGAACTGGCTGGCTTGATCGACGAACGTTCGCCTACTCCGCCGAACCGGCGGCCGCTTCGAAGGCTTCCTCTTCGCTGGGAGTTCCGACGCCTGGAGAATTCAGAAAGGTCTCCAGATCAGCCTTTAGCTTGAGGCGGTCGGTTTCACCCAGGTCGGCGAATTCAAAGGGTTGAAGATAACCCTGGGTGGCCCACATGGGAAAACGCATGGACGCCATGCTGCGTATGGTGCTGTGGCCCACGTGAAACATCACTTCGGCTTTAATGCCTTCATCCAGCGGCACTTCGAGATGAAGCAAGCCTCCGGTGAACGAGAGTTGATGCAGCCGGGCTCTTATTTGTCGTCCATTCTCCAGCCGGATCAGGGCCAGAATGGTTCCGGCTAATTTGACTCGCGGAGCGCGCCGCGAATCATTGGCTGATTTGGAATGAGTCATACGTCTATCCCACTATGACACTGGCCGCGATGCCGGGGCAGATTACGAAAGATTGCGGCCTGCCTTGCGAATTAGCATTCGCCTCCTGAAACGGGCCCTGGCGTCCACCGGCCGTGTGCAGGGGCGCAGGGTAAGCACCGGGCGATTACCGGGGTTACTTTACGTTGACCGGTTACAGCCGTAAGCTGCGGCCTTATGGCTTTCAATGGCCTGCTGATGTGCCGCGAAGAGAAGCAGTTGCGGATCCTCGGGAAAGCTCTCGACGAGGTGGGGATGGAACAGGAAGTCTGCCTCTCGGCCCCCGAGGCGCTGGACCTTACTGTGCAGAGGCACTACTCGGCGCTGGTGATCGACTTTGATTTACCGGGCGCGGCTACGGTGGCCCGCATGGCACGGCTCGCGCCGTCGCGGCGGCGTCCCGTGATCTTCGGCATGATCGGCGCACTCACCGAGATCGCCGAAACTTTTCAGGCGGGAGCCAATTTCATCTTTTACAAGCCGCTGTCGGTCGAGCAAATCGTGCGATGTTTACGGGCGGGCCGAGGTTTCATGCGTCCCGACCTCAGGAAATCGCCCCGGCAGAGTGTGGAATCGCTCGTCTATCTGCAGTTTGGCGTCGCGGCCTTGCCTGCGATGGTGCTCGATCTGAACCAGAACGGCCTGGCGCTGCAAGCACCCGAACCTCTGCCTCCGGTGCAGCAGGTGCCGCTGCGTTTCGTCTTGCCCGGCACCAGCAAGATGGTGGAAGGCACGGGCGAGGTGATATGGGCTGACGATGGCGGACGCGCCGGGATGCTTTTCTCCCATCTGACCCCGGCTTCGCGCAAATATTTAAAGCAGTGGTTTGTGAAGAAAGAGCACGGGAAAACGACCGCTTCATCCTCCGGGGTGCGAAATGGAAAATCGCGGAGCCATAAAGCGCGCCGTGCGGCCGCGGGCTCGCACTAGAATTCTAACCTGTGCCTCATCTCGTCGGGCGAGGGCTTTTCCCCACATGCTAGACTCAATCCTTTTCCGGTTGAGACTCCATGCCCGAGCTTACCTTCCTCTCTGCTGTTTCCATGGCTGAGCAAATACGGCAGAAAAAGCTGTCGCCCGTCGAACTGGTCGAAGCGCATCTCAGTCGAATCCAGGAAGTGAATCCCAGGTTGAACGCTTTCGTGCAGATCGATGTCGAAGGCGCGCGAAAGCAAGCGCGGGTGGCGGAAGAGAAAGTTCGACGCGGGGAAGAACTCGGTGTGTTGCATGGCGTCCCGCTCAGTATCAAGAGTGCAATGGCCGTGGCAGGCATGTCCTGGGAAGCCGGCACAAGATTGCGGGCTGGAATCACGGCGGAGCAAGACGGCACGCTGGTTGAGCGCCTGCGCCGGGCGGGCGCCATCATTCTTGGCGTCACCAACACTCCTGAACTGCTGATGGCGTGGGAGACGGACAATCTTCTTTATGGGCGGACAAGCAATCCCTGGGACCTCGGGCGCACGCCGGGCGGCTCAAGCGGCGGGGAATCGGCGGCGATCGCGGCCGGCCTCTCTGCCGGGGGGATGGGCAGCGATGGCGGCGGCTCGATTCGCGTGCCCGCGCACTTCAGCGGAATTTGCGGCCTGAAGCCGACTCCCGGCCGCATACCGGCGACCGGACACTTCCCGGCTTCCGTCGGGCCCTTTGCCCTGCTGGGCGTGGTCGGCCCGCTGGCCCGGAACGTTGCGGACCTCAGGGTTCTGTTTGAAGTCATGCAAGGACCGGACGATGGCGATCCTTCGGCCGCTCCGGTGCCGCTACGCTGGCCCGGACCCGATGAATTGAGGCGCGTTCGAGTTGGATATTTCGAAGACGATGGCCGCACTCCGGTCACACCCGAAACCCGGGCGGCCGTGCGCGCTGCGGCGGAGGCTCTGCGCCGCGCAGGATTTCAGGTGGAACCATTCCGTCCCGATGGCCTCGAAATCGCCCGCCAGTTGTGGTGGAAGCTGTTCGGCACTGCCGGCGGCATGATGCTGGGTCCCGTGACGAAAGGCCACGAGGCCGACCTTAGCCCTATCCTCAAAGAATTTTCCAGTTGGGTGGCCGCCGAGCCTGCGCACACGGCGCAATCCCTGCTCGAAACATGGATCCAGCGCGACGTTGTGCGGATGAAGGTGTTTGAGCAGATGCGGGGCTATCCAGTGCTGCTCTGCCCGGTGGCTTCGATTCCCGCATTCCGGCATGGCGAGCGCAGCTGGCAGGTGGAGGGAAAAACCGTGAAGTATCTGGATGCCTGGAGCTATACCGAATGGTTCAATCTGCTGGGTACTCCGGCGGTCGCAGTGCCGGTAGGGAAGTCGCCCGAGGGGCTGCCTATAGGCGTGCAGGTGGTGGCCTGTCCCTGGCAGGAGGAGCTGGTAATTTCGGTGGCAGCGGCTCTGGAGGAACAAGTCGGTTGCTACGCGCATCCCAAAATGTAGCGCGGGGCGCTACTTTATTCGTGCCGCCCTGCTGAGCGTGCTTCTCTGTCCTCAATTGTGGTTTACTTATTTCTGGCATGAATAAGCGAAGTCTTTTGCTCGGCATCTGCGTTGCCATGGCCGCAGCTGCGATTTTTGCGGTGGCTCCGGAAGACCCTCACTCCAAGCCGGATAACTCCACGGAAGCGGCCCACTTCAACAACCTGGGCGCGGCTTACATGAACCAGCAGCTTTTCGAGAAAGCGCTCAAGGCTTTCCAGCAGGCGGGGAGTCTCGATCCCAAGCTGCAAGTTGCCTTCATGAATCAGGGCATCGCCCTACTGAACCTGGCCCGTATCGAACCCGCCAAGGGATTGCTTGAGGCAGCAGGCAAGAATGCTCCGAATGATCCTCACGCCTGGTTCAGCCTGGGATTGCTGTACAAGAATTCCGACAATCCGCAGGGATCGGTGGATGCTTTTCGCCGCGTCACGGAAATCGACCCCACTGACGCTGACAGCTGGTATTTCCTGGGCGCGGCTTCGGCCCAGCTCAAGCAGTATCCGCAGGCCATCGACGCCTTCCAGCATGCGCTGAAGTTGAATCCGCTGCACGCCTCGGGCGAATTCGGCATTGCACGCGCCTACCAGCAGTCCGGCGACGCCGTGCAGGCCCACGAACACCTGGTCCGCTTCCAGCACCTCACGCAGAACAAACTGGGCTCTCCGATCGGGCTAGCTTACGGAGATCAGGGAAAATATTCTCTGGTGGAAGAGTCGATGGGCGCCGCGGAAAAGGCCTTGCCGCAGATTGCGGTGAAGTTTGTAGTGGCGACGGACAGCGCCGGGCTGACATCGAAACCGTCGTCTGGAACGGCCGCCGATCTGGCAGCCTTCCTCGGACCGGGCGCTTGTTTCCTCGACTATGACGGCGACGGCAAGCCCGATCTCTTTCTTCCGGACAACGGCCCGCAGGGCGGGATGACGCTGTATCACAACCTGGGGAACGGGAAGTTTGAAGACGTCACCAAGAAAGCCGGATTGGATCCTTCTGTTCACGCGGTTGCCTGCACTGCCGGGGACTATGACAACGACGGTTCCACCGATTTGGCTGTTGCTCTGCCGAAACGCATTCTCCTGCTGCACAACGAGAAAGATGGAACGTTTAAGGATGTGGCCGCTACTGCTGGCATCAAGACTCCCACCGTCAGTGACCCGAACTTTCCGGGGTTCAACGCGGGACTTACCTTTATTGATTACGATCACGACGGAGATCTGGACTTGTATATCAGCAGTTTCAGGGCCGGTCCCCCATTCGACCCGCGTGTGCCTGCGGGAAACACAGGTCTCAGCGTAGCGGGTACTTACAGCAGCATGTGGAGAAATAACGGAAACGCCAGCTTCACCGACGTTACCAGCGAAACAGGGCTCGACGGCGTAAGTCTCGGCGCAATCGGGACAGACTATAACAACGACCGCGCCATTGATGTTGTCGCAAATACCTGGCCGATCCCCAGGATGTTTGCAAATCCTCGTGAAGGCAAATTCGAGGCTCGCCAGCTCTGGCAGCGGGACACGCCAAGATTGGGCGTAGGCGTAACTGTCCTCGATTTCGACCACGACGGCTGGATGGACCTCGCGTTCACCCATTGGGCCGAGCCAGGCATCACTTTGTGGCGAAACAACAAAGGCAAAAGTTTCGATCAGGTCGAACTTCCCAAGACGAACTGGGCGCGCGCCTACGGCATCGCCGCATTCGACTATGACAACGACGGCTGGGTCGATCTGGTTGCGGTCGGCGAAACGAAAGATGGCAAGGGCGAAATCCGATTGTTCCGCAATCTTGGGCCCGATGGATTCAAAGACGTAACTGCCGATGTCGGTCTCGACAAGATTCAGCTCAAGGATCCGCGCGCCGTCATCACCGGTGACTATGACGGCGACGGCGCCACCGATCTGCTGATCACCCAGAATCACGGCCCCGCCGTGCTGCTGCGCAATGATGGTGGCAACAAGAATAACTGGCTGCGCGTGTCATTCAAAGGGCTCGCCGACAACAAGAGCGCGATTGGCACCAAGGTGGAGATTTTCTCGGGGGCGAACCGCCAGAAATTTGAAATCGCCGGCTCCTCCGGATATCTGGGACAGAACGCAGCGGAATTCGTGGTCGGGTTGGGTCAAGCGAAGGAAGCCGACGTGGTGCGCATGCTGTGGCCTTCCGGAGTGATCCAGGATGAAATCCAGATTGCCGGGATGACAGACCACACGTTCGGAGAGCTGGATCGCCGCGGCAGTTCGTGCCCGACGCTTTTCGTGTGGGATGGAACGCACTACGAACTGGTGGGAGACATGTTGGGAGCGGGCGTGGTCGGCCACTGGATTGGGCCCAACCAGCGCGACATTCCGCGGCCAACTGAATACATCAAGGTTCCGCGCCGGTTGGTCCGCGAGAGAGATGGCAAACTCAGCTTCCGCTTCATGGAGCCACTGGAAGAGGCGGTGTATCTCGATCAGGTGAAGTTGCTGGCGGTTGACCATCCTGCGGCGGAGGATGTATTCCCCAACGAATATTTCGCGAGCAATCCGCCGTATCCGCCATTCAAGGTGGTGTACAGCCGCGATGCGCGACCGCCGGCGGGGGCGCGGGACGAGCATGGCCACAATGTCCTGCCCGACTTGCTGGCGCATCGCTACTTCGGCGACTTCGACGTGCTGCCCTTCCAGGGCTTCACCAAGCCGCACACTCTCGAACTTGATCTCGGCGAATCGTACCGCGGCGGTCCGCTCTGGCTGCTGATGCAAGGCGAGATTGAATATTTCAGCGCGACGAGTATGTTTGCCGCGTACCAATCAGGGATCGAGCCCGTCGCGCCTTACGTGGAAGCGCAGGACGCGAGCGGGAAATGGAAGCGCGTAGTGGACGACCTGGGATTTCCCGCCGGCGGCCCTCGCACCATGACCGCCGATCTTACCGACAAATTGCCGCAGGGGACGCAACGCATTCGCATCACCACGAACCTGCAGATTTACTGGGACAACATTCTGATCGACCGCTCGCAGCAAGACGGAAGCGCGCGACTGACGCCGGTTCCGCTCGCCCGCGCCGATCTCCGTTTCCACGGCTTTCCGCTGAAGGTTGAAAACCTGCCGCCGGGCAATGTCATGTACGCGTATGAAAAAGCCAGCGCCACCGGCCCCTACACCCGGCCTGCGGGCGCCTACACCCGCTACGGCGACGTGCGTCCTCTGCTGACGGGATACGACGATCGGCTGGTAGTCTTCGGGTCAGGGGACGAAGTGGTCCTCGACTTTGATCCGGCAAAGCTGCCGGCGGTGCCTGCAGGCTGGGTGCGCGATTACTTCTTTGTCGCCAACGGCTACGAAAAAGACATGGACTTCTATGCCGCCGAAGCCAATACAGTACACCCCATGCCTTTCCGCACCATGGGCACATATCCTTATCCGAAGGGCAAGGAGTTTCCGCTCGACGATGAGCATGTGAACTATTTCCTGAATTACAACACGCGCCATCTCTCCGGAAACGAGCCGAAGGGATACCGCTTTGACTATCCGCGCTGACGGCGAACTAATAAACGGGCAACAGACGGCCCGCGATTCCAGGCCGTGTGCGAATCCGGCACTGGCAAGCGGCAAAAAACAATGGATGACCTGCGAAAACCGATTCTGCCGGGCAAAGGCGCGTCGGACTATGAACGCTACCTGCGTACCGACGAGCTCTTGTCGCTGCAGAAACTCCCGGAAGAATTCCTTCATCCCGATGAAATGACCTTCCAGGTCATACATCAGGCATCAGAGTTGCTGCTGAAAGGCGTTGCCTGGGAGCTCGAACGCGCCCGGGCGTTCATTGCCGGCGGAGACTTCTTCAACGCCGCTCAGCTGCTGCGCCGCGGCAATCACATGCTGGAGTATCCCATCTCCATGCTGCACGAGCTGGAGACCATTACTCCGTACGACTACCATCTGATCCGCGCCGGGCTGGGACATGGCAGCGGACTTGATTCTCCCGGCTTCCTCGCCCTGCTGCACATCGGGCCGCGCCTGGGAGAGGCCTTCAACGCGCAGCTGGAGAAGATCCACCTGAGCGTGGATGACCTCTATCGCCGGCACGCGGAATTTTTCGGCTTGCACGACGTGGCCGAACGGCTGCTCGATTTCGATGAACGCGTCCACCTGTTCCGCTTTCACCACCTGAAACTGGCGCAGCGGATCATCGGCGGCGGAGTGGTAGGAACTATGGGCACACCGGTGGAAGTGCTTCATCAGCGCATGGAACATCTTTTCTATAAAGAACTCTGGGATGTCCGGAACCGCATCACCGCCGAATCCATGAAAGTGTAGGCGCAGATCGGCTGCCCGCCAGATCTTTCGCAAGCTGAAGATGTGGTCAAAACATTTGGGCCGGCGTGATTGCTGCAATCCCGCCACCTGTTTATAATCAAGGCGCCGAGCGGGAGTAGCTCAGTGGTAGAGCGCGACCTTGCCAAGGTCGATGTCGCGGGTTCGACCCCCGTCTCCCGCTCCAGAGTTTGACTGGAAAGCCCCGCGCCTGGCGAGGGCTTTTTCAGTGTTCCGAGCCGGGTTGCGCCGGATGGACAATGGCTCAGGATGGCGCTAAGTTAGGCACTGCGGCGCGGTACCCAAGTGGTAAGGGAGAGGTCTGCAAAACCTTTATACGTCGGTTCGATTCCGACCCGCGCCTCCACTATATTTATCAATCACTTATTGACGGTCTGTGTTAGATCGTGCTAGCCTTCGCTCGGTTTGGAGGCAGCATGGAGATTCCAAAGGCAGCGCCCCTGGTTACGGTATACGTGCGGCACAGCGCCAGCTGTGGCCACGCGAAGGAGTCTGCTGGGGCAAACACAGGCGAATTTGCCAAAGGCTGCAAATGCCGAAAATGGCTTCGTTACAGCGCCAAAGGTAAGCAGTACCGCTATCCCACCAAAACCCGATCCTGGGCTGAAGCTGAAAAACAGGCCAAAAAGATTTTCAACATGCTAGGCGGTGACCCTCTGGCGACAGCTCTCCACGTAGCCACCCAGGAAAGTGCAGAAAAGCCCAAGACGATCGAGCAGGCGATTGAGTTGTTCGCTTCAAAAAAGCGCAGCAAAGGATGCAAGGAAGCGGGCGTCAGAAAATATGAGCGGGAGCTAAAACGGCTCAGTGCATTCTTCGCTGCGAACGGGAAGCTGTTCGTAAAGGAAATCAGCGAGGAACTTTTGATTGAGTATCGCGCCGACTTCAACAAGCT
Source organism: Terriglobia bacterium (assembly GCA_963814725.1). GTDB lineage: Bacteria > Acidobacteriota > Terriglobia > Terriglobales > Acidobacteriaceae > JAIQFF01. The sequence goes on along the minus strand of CAWFDY010000002.1, from coordinate 101,865 downwards.
TTACCCTTCCACGCAGACACAGCAAAAAGTTCAGGAGCGCCTTCGCAGCTTTCTGAAATTGTGTCACCGCAACGGCTGGCTCATCCGCTTACCTGAGCTGGACGCCATTATTCAGAATGAAGTTCCCACACTGCCGTTGAATGCTAAACAGTATGAACATTTGCTGAAGGGTGCTGACAAAGTTTTCTCCGGTGAAAGGGCGAGAAAGATCCGCGCTCTAATCCAGCTGATGAAATATTCTGGCCTCGCCATCGTGGATGCGGTGAGTCTGGAGAAACAAGAAATCCAGCATGACGCTAAATTGAAGTGCTATCGCATAGTGACTTCTCGGACGAAGACTGGTGTCACGTCTCTGTGCCCATTCCCGACGCTGTGGCGAAGGAAATAATCACGGTGCTGAATGGGAATCCACGCTACGTCTTCTGGAACACTGGTACTGGCAAGATCCAAAGCGCCGTCACAAATTATCAGCATGATCTTCGCTCCATCTTCCGCGCGGCCTTCGGAGAGAAGACGGACTTCACGCCGCATTGCTTACGAGACACATTCGCCGTGGACCTGCTGACCAAGGGCGTACCACTGGAAAGCGTGAGCAAGTTGCTAGGTCACAAATCAATCAAGACTACAGAGAAGCACTACAGCCCGTGGGTAGCGGAAAGGCAGAGGGTTCTCGATTCGCTGGTCATTGAAACGTGGAAGTAACTCGCCCTGTGGGCGCTGTAACATGGTTTCTACTCAACGACTTACTTGACATATACTGGATTTTAATTTATACTAGTTTTGCTGGGAAATTCCATCGGAATTTTAGGATTTCGGGCAATTTAGAACATACGCCCAGCAGTATCGAACCCCGCCAGAGGCTGAAGTGGATGCGCCTCCTCTCATAGAAGTCATCCTGACCCCAATAATCTAAAGGCTACAGGCATGGCGACCGCCAATGGTGCGTCCACCTTCCCTGAATACTTAACTCCTGGGCAAGTCGCCCAGATTTTAGGCGTTCACGTCAAAACCGTCATTCGCAGATTTCAAAGCATCGCTGGCGTTCTCGATATTGGAACTAAGCGACACTCAACGAAACGAGGAAAGCGCGAGAGGTACGCGATACTGCGCATCCCGCAAAATGCTGTTGCACGGTTCATCGCGGAGCACCGAGTTGCCGGCGGTGGCATATGAGAATGTGCTTCATTCCACACACGTTTTACGCCAAGAAGCAACAACTAGTTAACCAATGCGATGTCATCTGCACGAGCTACTACGAGAAGGGCTACACCCTGATTCTTCGTCAGCTTTTTTACCAGTTGGTATCGACAAACAAGATAGCCAACACGGATAAGGAGTATGACCGATTGGGGGATACGGTTACCGAGGCACGGTACGCGGGGATGCTCAATTGGGAACATATACAAGATCGCGTTCGGGTACTTCAAGATAGTGCGCGTTGGACCGATGCTAGAGACCGATTGACCCACGCCGCCAAAACTACCCGCATTGATACTTTGAAAAAGCAAATCTATCGGCCTGAGGTTTGGATAGAGAAGGACTCCCTAATTGAACTCGCTGAAAATGTTTGCCGCCCGTGGGACATTCCGTACATCGCCCTCAAGGCATACTCTTCCACTTCGGCTCTCTGGGAAGCCCGAAAGCGCTTCTTGGGCTATCTGAAGGATGGTCAGCTACCGCTGATCCTTCACCTTGGCGATCACGACTGCACCGGAGTTGATTGCTCTCGATTCCTTCAGAAGCGTATGTCTGTTATGACGAATCACAATGTAGAGTTGCGGCGATTGGCTCTCAATGCTGATCAAATTGAAAAGTATGAACTGCCCCCGCAGCCTGGAAAGACTAGAGACCCGCGCTTCAAGGGCTATCACGAAAAATTCAAGACAGAGCACGTGTGGGAACTCGACGCGCTTGCACCAGATGTGATCGAGAAAATAATCGAAGATGGCATCAGCGACGTGATTGATACCGACGTTAGAGCAGAGTACTTGGACAAACAGACCGAGTACTCGCAAACTATCGAAACCATGGCAGACAACTACGAACTGATAGCGGATCTAACAGGGGATGGCGAAACCAATCGTGATCGCCAGCGACGACATGAATATGCTCTTGGTGTGCAATGAGTTGCAGCAAACAGGGGCATACCCCGATTTGAGGATTTTTACCTAGCAGCGGGGAATGCTCCAAAAGCAACACCAGCAGCCGCAACGATGTAAAGGGCGATAGCTGCACAGGGCACGCACCTGACGATTCATCTAGCAATCCGTGCCGTCCCCTCTGGCTAATTTCAAGGGAGCGTTATGACTGAAGTGGAACAAGCACTGAAGAAGGCCCTCGTCCCCGGATTTTGGGGCGAGCTGGGAGTCACGATCAGGGATGGTAAGCCTGCCGTGATTCACATTACCGAAACAAGGCAACTAAACAAAAAGGAAAACCCTAGCTATGGCAGTCCCTATTCCCAAAACCGTTAAGACACGTAAACCGTCTTGGCTCTATGAAGACCTTTCCTGGAAAATCATTCTGCCCCAGCACCTGGCAGCCATGCTCGTGATGCGCTACTTGGCAAAGATGGCAAATGACTCTGGACGCTGCTACGCATCCCAAACAACAATCTGTGCCGTATGCGGAGGTCTGTCCACCTCCACCATTTACGAGGCTGTGCTGTATCTCTGTGAGCTTGGCATTCTGACCTGGGTCCGGGGCCACGGGAATCAATACTCTAAGGACAATGTATCGAATACGTATCAACTTCACCTCATGGCCATGCGACGTTTGGTTAAGGAACAGGGGATTTACGATCCTGCCGACAATGGCGCGCGCCTTCTGCACAGTCTTGAACTGACGGCTCAGGTTAAGTTGCTACCATCGCTAATCGAGCGTAGCAAGGATTCTGCTACCATCGCTGAGCGGAATGCTACCATCGCTCGGGAGTTTGCTTCCATCGCTCAGCAGTCTGCTACCATCGCTGAGCGAGGACTAACCCCCTATATACATCAACCCTCTAAAATCCAACCCTCTGTACAAGAACCCTCTACAAAATCCGTTTCCGTAACTGGGGATTCTCTTTTAGATCAGCCAAGGGGAGGTCTACCACCAACCAGAAGCGACGTCCCTCCATCTGTTGCGCCGCTACCATCGCTGAGCGATGGACGCGCAGTGTGCGCGAAGCCTGTAACACCTGCGCCCACTGCCCCGAATGGCTTGCCCACTGATTGGAATTTTGACGACTTTACAGATAAGCCGCAGTACTTCCCAGACTACGGGTCGCCAAAGGCTGGCGCATGACGATGGATACTATGAGCCCAGCAGAAAAGAAACACTGGGACACCATTCTATGTGAGGCTGGGCTGTCAATGTGGCGCGGTGTAGAACAGTTGGTCTATATCTCCAAAGACACTGTCCTGGATTGGATCGCTAACGGTGCACCTGGAGACGGCAAGATACTACGCTACGAAATCGGCAACCGTATTAATCACCTACGGGTCTGCCAACGTAAGGGTTGTGGTGTACGTTTTACAAGCAAGCGTCAGAGCGCAAAGTACTGCTCAAAGAAATGTCGCCAAAGGAAGGCGATGCTAGACGAACGTATCTGCCTGGTATGTGTAACCCCGATGCAGCCTAAACACAGGGATGCCCGCTTTCATCCTGAGTGTCGATATCGCGGTTATCGTGCGCTCCTAAAAATCGACAGTTGCGCCAGCATTATATAGAGAGCACAAGAGCGTCTACGCGTACTCCTGTTAGACCAATCAAAGGACAGTCCCATGAAGCTTTTAACTGTCGCCCAAGTGGCGGAGCACCTTAGTGTGTCTCAGATTTCGGTACGAAGATGGATCGCCTCCGGCAAGTTGCAACACGTGCGTCTGAATCGCAGCGTCAGAGTGCCGCTGGACTCGGTAGAACAGATCGTCAAGGCGAATACGGCGCGTGGACAGTGAGCGCCGGACTCACGTTGTTAATCGGCAGCTCCGTTATGAACGCCAATCGGAGTGGATTAGGAAAGATGCCCGCGCCGGGTTGATTCACAAGGCGTGAGTTTGTAGGACAAGAAAACAAGCTTTCCTACATGGCGGGTCGTTAACACTGGGTGCGACCCGCCTAAATTTGAGCGACGGTATCCCGCTCATCGCCGCGAGGGGGACTCTCCCAGAGGTCCCTCCCTCGCACTAAACCAGCTCCTATGGAGCGCGAGGGAACAATGAATACACCGCTCACACCAATGCCGCCAGCACGCACGTACACAGATGAATCACGGATTGCACCTAAGTTTTCTGAAGACCAGCAGCTTTATCTCGATCAAGTGCTAATTCCTAAAACGATGTCGCGTGCCGCTAAAAAAGTTCGTGAAGAGCTGAGCACAACTAGGGCAAAACTCAGGCAGGCGCTGAATCAGCTTGCTGAGCTACGCAAGGCACTGGCCATTTTAACCAAAGAATAAATTCCCAGCCACGGAACAAGAGCCCGCCGTGGTTTGGTCAAATACAGGGGCGCTACGCTAAAGGAAATCATGACTGAATCAGACATAGATGTGATCGCACCAGTGGTGCACGGAGAATCTATCCCCGCACCAGAAGAAGACATAACATTCGATGAACGGCAACAGCAATTTATTGACACGGTTCTCATTCCTCGAAGCATGGGTAGAGCGGCTAAGGATGTCCGCCAAGAACTAGCCGCTACCAAGACCCGATTAGCCAATGCTGAGGCAGCGCTGAAAGCAGCGTCACCGGAATCCAGCGAAACGGAAAAGTTGAGAGCAGAGCTGCAGCTCGCCCGTGCCGAGTCGGAATCTGTCAAAGCCGCTGCAGCGGAAGCCACGCGCACAGCGGACATTGAAAAAGAAGCGACGAAAGCCGGGGTCATTGATCCAGCGCTACTTCGCGCTGCGATTGGCGACCGCGTACAACGCCAAGGAAAAGATTACGTAATCCTGGACGATAGCGGTACTCCCCGCGATGGTGTCACGCTGGCGCAGTTCATTCATGACGAAGCCGAAAAGCGTCCATATCTAGTGCGCGGAGTTGTTGTCAGCGGGACTGGCCAGTCAGGCAGCAATTCATCGGCGTATCAAGACAACTCCCTCAAGCCTGAAATGCTTTTTGGCCGAGCATCGGATTCGAGATTGGCAAACCAGACAGCACTTAGAAATAAGCCGCTTTACGACCGACTAAAAATCTCAGCAAGAGAGAAAGGCCTCATTTAAATGACAGTCTACTCAGGATACGTTCCAAAGCTTCGGTGCCGTCACGGCGCTTTTAAGGCAGCTTGCTTTCTCGAAAACTGCGAACATTACAACGGTCTAGGCCTTGACGATCCTGCCCGCTACTTCGGGGCGCGTTCGTCCTCGGCTGAAGCTTCTCGCCTGATGCAAAACCCGCAAGCCTACGCCGCAATGAAAGAAAAAGCGAGACAGGCCGGAATCATTAAATTCTAAGTTTCCTATCGCGCGAGTTAAACGGTTGACTCCTTAGCCGAATGCAACGCGCGGTCGGACTAAACGTGGTGTACCGGGTCGCTACTGAATACCACGTTGCGGCTGTGGGGAATTCTGATCAAGTTCCCCGCAGTTCAATTTTGAAGACACATTTGCTAAGTCCCCTGCGGCTGGTGTTTGGATCTCCCTCAAAAAAAGAAAGAGATGTAATGAAGAAACAAGAGTTGTATGCCGTCCACAAAGATGGACGTAGGCTATATTTGCCCAAGTGGGATAGCCAAGGCGAAATCATCGAGACTGGACGACCTACAGCCGCCGTAACGATCACCCAGGATGGCAAAACATTTCCAGAAGGCTCGCTCTGGATCCGAAGGCAGTGTTCGTGGAGACTTCAGGACGGCTGGAAGTTGGTGTGAAAAACTAGCGCGACAAATAAAGGACTTAAGATATGTATAAAGCCTGATTTCCCGATTCTAGAGGGCTAAAGGGCTATTGAGGTATCGTAGGTGCGCTCGAAGCGTTCAGGGGCTTTCCTCGGGCCAATGAGTGTAATCGCGATTTTTCGCCAACTACTAACCTCATCGCTTCGAATGATGGGTTTTCCACTCTGCCGCCATTCGCTCAGCTTCGAGAACCTGGTCAGGAGTCATCTGAGCCTTGGCGTAGGATAGATTCGTTCCACTGCCGTTGCCGGACAGACAGAACCACATGTAAGCCTGCTGATAGTCTTTGGGAACACCAAGACCATCCAAGTACAGCAATCCTAGATTGTTCCTTCCTTGCCCGGCACCTCCGCCATCTGGAACGTGCTCAGCGGCTTTCCAATACCATTTGGCGGCCAGGATGTAATCTTGTTCAACACCTTCACCGTCCTCATACATCTGGCCCAAAGCATTTTGCGCGTTCTGTTCGCCATTTGCAGACGCTTTTCCCAACCACCTCAGCGCCTCACCAAAGTCGGCCTTTCCAAACCAGCCCTGCTCATACGCGGTGCCCAGCCAGAACTGGGCTGTGCTCTCTCCGTGCTGTGCCCTGGACAAATATGCTTTCCTATCCGATTCGGTCCATCGAGGGCCTTGAGACCTGGATTCTGCGACCCAAACGACGAAAGTGAGTTCGTCCCCTTCATAGCGCCCTGTAATCTGCCAGCACCCCGAGGTCGGAAAGCTCAGGCCGACAAACATGACGGAGCCCTGACCAAAGGAAGAGCTAGTCACGCGGTCAAATACCATCGGCGGCTCAGAGGAGTCTAGCCTCTTTCCGATCACATTCAGCTTGGGCCAAGGTTCAGCGTGGGCATCGTAGCCCTGCCGCCACCAACCGAGTGTTTGGTTGGTTAAGAGCCGGGGTCCAGATGTTGCATGGAGTGATGGCACACTCCAACCTCCGTCCACGGGCACCATCGTCCACAGCCTGTCCGTACCGAACCAGAAGGTGCCACTATCTGCCTTCGTCGGATAGGGCAATGGCGGAATAAAAAGGCTGGTCTGATATGGCTTGGTCGTTGGACAAGCATCAGGCACACCTTTCAGCTTTGCTGCAACAGAATGCTGAGCGAGAAGCGTTTGTGCCACAAGGATCAGATAGAGCAAAGGAGGAAGACGCAGCAACACAGACCTCCAGCGCGGTCTGTCCATTCTACACTTAGGGGATTCGCAGCCATTGGTTGATGTAACCAGGCGATTACACTCACAACCCGGTCGGAATACCGACCTGAAAGCTCCCAACCAGGTCAATGAGTGTAATGGCGATATTTCAACAGCCATCTAATTCTTTCTTCCAACTAGTGCTCGGCTTCAGCGGGGGTCAGAACCTGGTCCAGGAAAGCGACATAGGCAGCAAGTAATCGGTACGTTTCGTAGTAATCATCGAGCCGCATGGCTGAAATCTTGTCCTTCGATGTGTGAAGAATTCTGGCATTCCACGTTTCCTGGGTCAGCGAGTGAACTGTGATACGAGGGATGTTGCGCTCGGAAAACTGCTCAGCATCAGTGCTGCCGACCTGCTCAACATCAATGCCGGTGACGGGTATATTCATCCTCTTGGCGATGTTAACTAGCGCACTGGTTAACCGCTTGTCCGAATGGCTTGCCCAGACCTCTGTAGGGGCAAGGCCTAGAGTGTCCATGTTCACCATTGCGTCAGTCGCGAGCACCTGTTCCTTCGTCATCCGTCGTGCATAGAAACGCGATCCCACTTCACCCTGTTCTTCGTCAGTAAACCCAATGAAAATATAGGTATGTTTGCGTGTCTCATTCTTCACTGCTTCATAGAGCGACGGCAGCAGAGACGCGCCGCTCCAATTATCAACGACTCCGTCACCCTGGGACACGCGATCGAAGTGTGCGCCGACGATAATGACCTTGTTAGAAGTGCCGGGCAGTAAACAAACGACGTTGGGGAGTTTGGATCCCTTTACCGGCTGTTCGGAAAGGTGCTGGTCGTCGCAACCGGCATCTGTAAACAGTTGTTTGAGGACTGCCTCACGTTGCCTATTGTCGCCAGTGTATTGCGCGAGTCTTTCTTCAACGACCTGGCGCGAGGCCGGGCTGTACTGTACGTTCGCGGCGAACACTCCGACCCAAGAGTGCACCAGCAGAACCATGACTGCGGCGGTAGCGTTGGACATGCGAGTAAGGTACCGCAGATTATGACTGCACGACCGTGAATCGCCACGGTGAGCCGAGTTTCGGAATAGATGTTGTAAACAGGCGATTACACTCACAACACCGTCGGAATACCGACCTGAAAGCTCGCAAACCAGGGTCAATGAGTGTAATCGCGATTTATCGCCAATTGGCAGTCCGTGCATAATGTTTGTAGCCAATCTGAAGGCGCGATGGAGACACTTAGGAGGCGACTACAATGCACCGCTCGGCGTGTTTGATTTTGATGTTCTCGCTCATTTCAGTAGCAGGGCTGGGGCAGACCACTCCTACGGACTTCCAAACTCTGCAAGCTATTCTCTCGGAGATTCGTCAATTGCGACACGACCTACAAACGAGCAATGCGATGGCTGCAAGAGCACAGATCGCCCTCTATCGGCTTCAGCGCGAGCATGAGGCGGTGGACCATGCAATGCAACGGCTCAACGATGCTCGATCCAAGTCTGAAAGGCTGGAGACTGAAAAAAATAAAAAAGCACTGGACATTCAACAGGCACGCAACGCGACGAGTCATAGCGATAATCCGAACGCGCAACAGCATTTTGAGGAAGTCGACCTTCCCACACTAAAGTCCCAACTTGAAGTTTTGCAGCGGCAGGAACAACAGGCAAAAGCACAAGAAGCAGAAGCTGAACAGCAACTTCGGGATGAGCAGACGCGGCTGGCAGGGCTTGACGATCTGCTCGACCGCTACAGTAGTGCTCTAGAGGAAGTTGGTCGGAAGTAGTTGACGAAATCAGGCGATTGCACTCATCATCGCGACGGCTCCCCAGTCCCCGCCCCAAAGTCAATGAGTGTAATGGCGATTTAACGTCAACGATCAGAGCACGCCGGGGCGGATATTGAGTCTGTCCGGTTTCCGGAAATCAAAGGTCAGCGCGACGGTGCCCCTTCGTTCGTCCAATAAACACTGCTTGATCCTCGGATCGTTCACGTCAACATGGGGCAGATGCTTTCGCAAAAACTGGTCAACAAGACGCGAGTTATAGACCTGGCCCGGTTTGAGAGACAAGTCCTTTAGCAGCTGAGGGTCGGCTCCGAGGATGTCAATGCTGCTGATGTAAAATTTCTTCCCCTCATCCACATCGACTTCAAGATAACCCAGCTTCTTTGCGTCATCGAACGTAGGAGAGGGCATTGAAGTGAAGTTGATGTATCCCAATTCTTCATAGGCATAGCGCAGATTTTCCAGTCCCTTCGCTATCCGCTTGCGGTCGAAAATGTCGCCGTCTTTGATCGGGAACAGGTCACGCATGGCTTTTGTGTCACTGATCGCATGGTTATCTTTGAATGTGATGTGCCCCAAACGGTATCGCGGGCCGGCGTCGATGTCGAATGTGATGACAAACTGATGAGTGTAATTTGCGTCCGACAGTTCTTGCGTTGAAGCTTTTACCGCCGCTTTGAAGTAGCCCTTATCGGCAAGACACTGCGTTTGTACCCTTCCAACTAAATAATCAGTCCAATTCGCGCCTTCGTAAATTTGAGATTTGAGATCACTTGCGCATTTCTGCAGATGCACCCCATCCAGCCGCGTGTGCCCCGTGAAGTGAACTTCCTGTAGATGAATGCCGGCTGCGATCTGACCGGCCATGGCAGTCGCAGCCAACACCAACATGGCGCGAAGCATGATCCTGATCCTCATGTCTAGAATTCTAGCCGATTCCACCGCCTCGGCCATGGCTGGCGTAAACAGGCGATTGCACTCATTGACCCCGGCACAAGGAGCCTGGGAGCCATTTTAGAAGCTACGCGCGTTCCACTTTGGTCTTGTACCCGCGTCGTTCCAATTCCTTTTGGCGTCGCGGTGCTTCATTGGCTGGAAATTCCGAAGCCTGCGCCTTGCCTACGACCAAAACGTCACCCTTAGGACTGCGCATGGCGTATTTACCTGGATGGTTTGAGATCTTGATGAGCACGAACGATACGGGCGCTGGTGGAGGTGCATTCGACTTCTTTCCCCAGCGCGGCATGGACAGGGATTCTACTGGGTCTTTTTGGCTCTGGCAATGATGTCCAAGAGGACGAAGCGGGAGACTCGCAGAAACGATCTTGGACTTGTAGACGCTGGACGAACAGCTTGAATTATTTTAAGACGCGGGGAATTGCCTGCTAGCTCTCGCTCTGTTTATGATGCGTACAACCTGCTGCTGGAACCAACTACCACCGCTCCGAGTGGTAATTCCTTCTGCATTGAGGCGCGCCGTTATGCCTGCCAGTGTCACTCCCTCCGCGCGCTCAACCGAATACAAAGGCAACGTCGTCCGACACTCTGACAGGGTGGGGGAGGTGGTGATTGATAACTCTGGCAGATTTGATTTTGGCGATCTACCGCCGGGTGAATATGATCTCACGGTAACCTTCCCCGGAGAAGATGCGGTGGGTTTTGGGTTCGTTATCGACCCTTCTGCGCACGGCACCGATATATTGATCGACGCGTCTCCCGCTGATTACTGCAATTGTTGTGGCTGGAATTTCGAGGTCAGTGGCACGCAATGATAATTGTGAAGAAATGAAAACTTTGAACGGCCTCATGATTGCGCAAGGCATCCAATACCACGACCTGCCCAACGATCTGCTTACGGCACCGCGTCTGAGAGTCTGAGCCGTGCGAGCGATGCGCTGCGCGTACTCAGTTTTTTTTGCTCTCACCGAAGTCGGACTCGGTGCGCCGTTTCAAGATGCTAAGCCGACCGGGAACAGCCATGCGGTGACGAGTGAGTGCGGTGGGAGCGCGGTGAGAGTCAAGGGTGACCTTGCTCAAGTTGAGCAGCCTTCTGCCTTTCCGCTTCGGCTTCTGCTGTTCGGCCTGCCCGTTCCAGAGCTGTGGCGAGTCCGCGGTGAGCTTCGACATATGTTGGATCGCTCAAAACCGCTTCCTGGTAACGCTCGATGGCGTCCGTGATCTGATTTTTTCGAAGCAGCATGCTGCCCGTGTTGGCTGTAAAACTGGCGCGCTGCCGGTTGACGGCTATGCGAGTGAGATCGGCCGCTTTCTTGCGCTCACCTGCAGCTTCCGCGGTTCGGCCTTGCTGCGCCAGAATTCCGGCCAGCGTGCTGTGTGGCCCAGGCTGATCGGGCATGGCCACAATGGCCTTTTGGACCGCATCGGACGCCTCTGCCAGCTTGTTCTGCTGTTTATAGATACTGCCGAGGATGGCCCAAGCATCGCCGTTTTCCGGGCGCAACCTCACGGCGATCTTGAGTTGTTCCACCGCGTTGTCGAAGTGGCCTCTCTGCATTTCCAAGACGCCGAGAGTGTAAGGCGGATCAGGCGATCCCGGATTGAGGCGCCCAGCCAACTCGAGCTCTGCCGTGGCTGCGGGCAAATCATCTTTGAGCTTGAGTGCGAGGCCGAGATCGTAATGCAGTTCATAGGCGTCTGGGGCAAGCTTCAAGCCGGCGCGGAATTCCTCGATCGCGTCATCCATGTCGCTCACTTGAAGATAGGCAACGCCCAGATCCTGATGCACCAGAGGATCGGCGGGAGTCTCCTTGATGGCGCGCTGGTAGAGCGGGATCGCTTCTTTGGATTTCCCTGACTGAACAAGCGCCAGGCCAAGATTGGTCAGTGCTGGTGCATTTCGCGGATCTGCGGCGATGACGTCCTGAAACAAGGGTATTGCCTTCTGCTCCTGTCCGCTGGCCTGGAGGGCGAGAGCCAGTTGATATTTGGCTTCGACGTAGGCGGGAGCGAGATCGAGAGCGTGTTGCAAGACGGGTACCGCTTTTTCACTCTGCTCGTTGGCGATCAGCGCCTTGGCAAACTCAACCTGAGCGAGAGCGTTTTGCGGCGCAAGCTCGGCGGTTGTCATCAGCTGCGGCAAGGCCTCCGAGGTTCGCCCCTGCATCATGAGCGTAAGCCCGAGGTGCAGGTGCGCTTCGGCGAAGGTTGGGTCGAGGCGAACCGCCTCTTCGAACTGCCCTACCGAGCCATTCCAGTCTTGTCGCTGGGCTTCGAGTGAGCCGAGGGTGTCGTGCAACGTCGGATTTTCGGGATCGGCGGCGACAGCGGCGCGAGTCTTTTCCAGGGCAAGGTCGAGTTGATGCGTGGCGGCCAGGGCGCGGACGTAGAAAATCACCACGCTCGCCGGCAGGGGACGGGAGAGATTCCGATCGAGTGATCGAAACAGGGTTAGCGATTTCTCGTGATCATCCGCTTGCTCATAGGCGACCGCGAGATTGATCTGAGCGCTGCGATCGTCGGCCTTGAGTGCGAGGGCGCGCGTGAGTTCGCGGATTGCCGGAGTATATTGGCCGAGCTGCACCAGTACCGAGCCCAGCGCACTATGTCCCTCGGCGATATCGGGCGCGAGCTGGACTACTCTTTCAAACTGTTGTCGGGCAGTAGAGAGGTCGCCGGTTTTTTCGGCGGCGTAACCGGCGTGAAAAGCTGCATCGGCTGCTCTAAGGTGCTGTTGCCGGCTGTCATCGGCCGTCTGACTCGCGGCAAAGATACAACCCATCAGGAGGACAACGGCGGATCGGTATCCGTGAGTGCGGCGCAAGAGTCCCATAATCAAAGCTTGCTAGGGAGATTCAAAATGCGGCTCACTGGCTGTCTGAATCTGTTCCGCCGCATGGTATTCACGGGCGGCGTCCTCGGTTCGGCCGAGAGCGCGATAAGCCTGCCCTAACAGGTAATGCGCCATATAATTTTTCGGATCCATTTCCAATGCATGTTCAAGATACATCTTGGCCATCAACCCATTCTGCTGCTTTAGCAAAACTTTGCCGAGCAAAATAAAAGGTATGTTCACTGTCGGCTCGAGGAGCACGGCCCGGTCTAGAGCCTGCTGCGCACGGTCAAAGTCGCCGGCACGGATGTAAGTGTCTCCCAAGCGTTCGTACACGGCGCCGTTAAGCGGATCGAGGTCGCGTTCGTGTTCGAACTCAGCAATGGCATCGGGCCACTGTCCGCGGGCAAGCGCTATTTCGCCGAGCAGAAGATGCGCCCGCGGAAGACTGGAATTAAGCGCGAGCGCTTTTCGTGCCGACGCCTCCGCGACAGGAAGATATTCGCGGCGCAGTTCCATGCGAGCTACGAGAAGATGTGCCGGCGCGGAGTCGGGAGCGAAACCATACTGCCTGGCAAATGCGCCGCGAGCAGCGTCGTACCGTCCCGTGTCCAGGTAGCACAGCCCCAGAACATAGTCTGGGTCGACATTGGCATTTGAAACAGGACGATGTGCCTGCTCGAGCAGTGGAAGTGCGGCGGCAGGCTCGCCCGCACGAAAAAGGCTCACCCCCTGCATCTGCATGGCTTCGAGGTTTTTGGGGTCCTGGGCAACCGCCTTTGCGAAGGCTGCAGCAGCTTCGACCATCTTGCCTTGCTGGTAGAAGACGGTGCCTCGGAGATATTCAACACCTGCGGCCTCCGGCTGCTCACCAGCCAGAGTATTCAGTGTCCGTAAAGCTTCATCGAAATGGCCGCTGTTAACCTGATCTTGCGCTTGACGCAACGGCGCCACGGGGCCGGTCGATTGACTCCAGGCCGGCAGAAGCAGCCCTCCGACAACGCAGAAAAGCCAGACCCATCGCATAGAAATCAGGCGCAAAAAGAGAAGAGAGAAGACAGAAGCGAGACTCAAGACCCACCCTCAGGCTCGGCGCTCGCTCTTTATCCAAAGCTTATTTCTAAAGCTTCTTAATGATAAACGCTCGGTCGCTGACGACGCCTATGGCACACGTGGACTATTGCACGTGCTCGGAAGCTGATCTAGGGTTCTGCAGCGTCAGTACGCATGGGGTGGCTTGCAGGTAAACGTTTGCTCGCCAGCTATGGCTGGGCTCAGATGTGCCCAATTCGGGTGCGAGCCGAAACTTATCTGGGGTTGAACCTTCCGCGATTGAAGTCTGGAGGATGGTCAATGTATTCGACAAAGTGGACGAATTTCAGGTGCCTGATCGCTGTCTTCGCCGTAGTGGCCATCGCTGGCTGGTCAGCGACAAGCCTTTGGGGACAAGCCATTTATGGATCAATCTACGGGCAGATCACAGACAGCTCGGGAGCGGCGATTGCGAACGCGACAGTTACCGTCAAGAACGTCGCGAAGGGCACGTCGGTACAGACGACAACCAACTCCATTGGCGAATACTCGGTCGAACACTTGATTCCGGACGTCTATGACGTGGCGGTCGCTGCCACGGGATTTCGTGGAGCTGAGAGCCAGGGCATTCGGGTTTCCGCGGATACGTCCCCCAAACTGGACCTGAAACTCGACGTGGGCTCGGCCACGGAAACTGTGACTGTTACCACCGAGGTTCCCCAACTGAAGACGGATCGCGCCGATGTGGGCCTGGTCTTAAACGAAAAAACGGTCTCCGACCTGCCAAACTCTGGCCGCAACTTCGCCAGCCTCGAATTGTTAATTCCTGGAACGCAGGTTATGGGCTGGTCGCAAAACACGGCGGAAAATCCTCAGGGCAGCCCTACCGTCCAGATCAACGGACAGCACTTCTCTGGAGTTGCGTACGAACTGGATGGCGCAGCCAATCAGGATCCCATCCTGGGGCAGATCGTAATCAATCCACCGCTCGATGCGGTCACTGAAGCCAAGATCACGACACAAAACTACGACGCGCAGTTCGGTCAGGCGGTGGCGGCTGTGGTCACGGCCCAGACCAAGTCTGGAACGAACACCATTCACGGCGACGTTTTCGATTACCGCCGAACCGATGCCACGCAGGCTCGCAATCCGTACAATCAATTCGCGCCCGATCCGGTAACCGGCCGGCTGCTTCCTCCAGCCAAGTACAACCAGTTCGGCGCGTCAGTCGGTGGGCCGATCATCAAGAACAAGGCTTTCTTCTTTGCGGACTATCAGGGCACGCGGCAGATTCTGGGCTCTTCCGCAATCGTAACTGTACCGACTGCTTTGACCCGCAGCTCCTGCCTTTCGGGCAACGGATGCGACCTCAGCGACTATCTGACTGCGAATGGCCCCGCGAAGGGGCAGATCTACAACCCTCGTGACATTACCGGGACGGGTCCTGCGCCTTTTGCGAACAACTTCATCCCCACATCGCTTCTTTCGCCCCAGGCTTTGGCTCTTCTGGCACTGATACCGGCGCCGAATGCGCCGGGAGTAACCAATAACTACGCGGCCAGCGGCAGTGGAAGCCTGCACAACGATTCGGTTGACGTCAAAATCGACGACCAGCTCAGCGAGCGCACCCATGCTTTTGGCCGTTACAGCTATTTCGGTAACGGAACCTCCTCTTCCACCATCTTCGGCAAAGGCGGCGGACAAGGTTTTTCAGCTCCTGGCAACACTTTCGGCGGAACCGCTGCCGGCCGCAGCCAGAGTGCTGTCCTCGGTATGGACATTGCGTTGAGCCCAAAACTACTCACCGACTTCCGGCTGGGCTATCTGCGGTATCACGTCAAAACCCAGAAGTATGATGGCTCAGAGGACCTTGCCAATCAGGTGGGAATTCCGGGGCTCAATCTGGGCGATGCGTTCACCGCGGGCGCTCCCGCATTCTTTGTCGAGAATTCGAGTGGCAATGCCGGCGACGGGTTGTCAAACTTCGGCTCTGCGCTGGGCGTAAATGCATGCAACTGCCCGCTGCTCGAGACTGAAGACCAGTATCAGATCGTGAACAATTGGACGAAAATCATGGGGACGCATAGTTTGAAGTTTGGCGTAGATGTGCGTTACGCCAGGAACCTGCGCGTACCCAGCGACAGCAATCGGGCGGGCGAACTGCATTTCAGTGCGACTGACACCGAAAACACTACCGACACAACTCTGGCGGCACCGGGAGGCATCGGTCTTGGCAGCTTCCTTCTCGGGGATGTCACCAATATGTCCCGCTACGTTTCGGTTTCGACCAATGCCAAGGAAAGTCAGAAGAGGCTGTTCACTTACATCCAGGATAGCTGGCGCGTCACTCCCAAGCTTACCGTAAATTACGGTCTGCGCTGGGAGCTCTACTTCCCTGAAACCGTCAACGGTAAGGGGCAGGGTGGCTTTCCTGATCTGAACACGGGCGAGATCAGAGTCGCTGGGTATGGACCTTTCGATACCGCGATGAATGTTTCCAAGACCTGGAAGACGCTCGCGCCCCGTTTGGGAATTGCCTACCAACTGAATGACAAGACGGTCATCCGGACGGGCTATGGCCGGAGTTTCGATATCGGAGTCTTCGGATCCATCTTCGGACACATGTTGACCCAGAATCTTCCCGTCCTGGTCAATCAGAACCTGACCAATAGCGGCGCCAACACGGCCGCATTCAACCTGGCTGTCGGTCCAACCGCGTTTGTCTTTCCTACCGTCCCGTCGAGCGGCGTGATTCCAATTGGCGTCGGGAACAATGCGAAGATCCGCAGCGATCCCAACGTCTTTCCTACTATTGATGCCTGGAACTTTGCGGTTCAGCGGCAGCTTACCAATACTTCGTCCGTGACTGTCGCCTACGTAGGCAACAAGGGAACTCACACCTTCATGGGCGACGACAAGTCGACCAACCCGAATGAAGCAGCCCCGTGCTTGCCGGCGTCGCAAAGTATCACCGGGCAGGCGCTCTGCTACAACCCGGCTGCTCCTGTGGGAAGCCTGACTGAAACCAGCGATACCAGCGAACTGCGTCCGTATTTCAAGCAATTCGGATTCACACAGGACCTGACCTTCTATCACAACGGTTTTGACACCAATTACAACGCTCTCCAGGTCAGCTACGAAAAGCGCTTTTCTCAAGGTCTTCAGCTGAATGCGAACTTCGCTTTTCAGCGCGGCTACAACTACGGCAGCGATGAAGAGGTTTACAAGAAATCGCTGTGGGGACGTCTTGACGATCTGCGTGAGAAACAGCTGACAGTGTTCGGCAATTACGAACTGCCCTTCGGCAAGGGCAAGCGCTTTGGAGGTGGCGTGCCGACCTGGCTCAACTACGTAATCGGAGGGTATGAACTAAGCACGTCCATAGACTGGGCCAGTGGCTTGCCGTTCAGCGCCGGCTTGAGCAATTGCAGCGCGTTCACACCAGCCGGTCCCTGCAGGCCCAACGAAGGAAGCGGGGACTTTCCGTTGAAGCTCACCTCATTCGACCCGGCCACCCATTCGCGGACTTACTTTGTCCCGCCTGGTTTGGGCGGCGCTTTCAGCAACCCGAGCCTCGACCAGACTGGTACATCTCCGAGAAACGCTTTTACCGGCCCTGGCCTGTTCAATGCCGATCTCTCATTGATGAAGAATTTCCCCATCCGGGAGAGCATGTCGCTTGAGTTCCGGATGGACGCTTTCAATGTCTTCAACATCATCAACCCTGCAAATCCGGGCAACACTTGTATTGACTGCACGGCCGCGAGCGGCGCCGGCACGATCCACGGCATGGCGTTAGGCACGGGACCGAGGCAACTGGATTTCGCACTCACGTTCAAGTTCTAGACAGCCGGACCGGATGGCGTTCCCACACGCCAGCCGGTCCGCTCTTTCCCTCTTTGCGAATTCAAGTCAGCTCTGTCCGATTCGCTTGCCTGCGTACGCTTGACGGCGTGTCAATCAACGCCGCATTCTAGAAGCCGACAAAGGACTCAACTGGTGAAATCAGGAATTTCGATGATGAGGAAGTCTGCTCAGGCGAACCGGATCGGGCTCGTGGTGTCCTTCGGTGTTCTATTCTTCGTCACGCACTCCACGCCGATGGCCGCTCAACTTCTCGGAGCGATACCGGCGTTACCGCCAGTTGTCGTCACCAAGACCGGGAATGGCCTGACGGCAACAATCGGCGACGAGACCCTGCGCCTCTCCGTCTGCAATGCGTCGGTAATCCATGTGATGGCCACGCCGAAGCCGCCGGAATCCGTCAAACATGACCAACCCTGGATACTTGATTCCACGCAGTCTTGTCCCGGAGCACCGTTCCAATTCTCCCAGACCGATGAGGCCGCTGTCCTGACGACCTCCACCTTGAAGGTGGAGCTTTCATTGAAACGCGGGAACTTGAACTACAGCAGCATTGGAGGAGAGACTCTTCTTCGCGAAAGTGATTCGATCCCGCGTACATATGAACCTGCTCAACTAAACGGGGAGAGCGTCTATCACGTAGCCGACCGCTTCTCGCCGGATGCCACCGAGGGCTTCTACGGTCTGGGCCAGCACCAGAACGGAATGTTCAACTATCGTGGCAGCACCGTCGAACTGGGACAGAACAACACGGACGTGGCCATCCCGCTGCTGGTTTCCAGTAAGGGTTACGCGCTTCTGTGGAACACCGCTTCGTTTACTTATGCGGATAACCGGTTTCCACTTGGCTTTGAGTTCAGTTCACTGGCTGCTGACTCGGTCGATTACTACCTCATCTACGGGCCCGAAATGGATGAGATTGTGCACCACTATCGCAACCTGAGCGGTCACGCGCCCATGTTGCCCAAGTGGGCGTACGGTTTCTTCCAATCGAAAGACCGTTATATTTCTCAGGACGAGCTACTCGGGATTGCGCATCGTTATCGCGAACAGCACATTCCGCTTGATGCGATCGTGCAGGACTGGTTTTGGTGGAAGACAGAGGGCGATCCCGCCTTCAATTCAAATTTTACCGACGTTCCCGGCGAGCTCAAGACTTTGCATGACGAGCACGTTCACGCGATGCTCTCAGTGTGGGGCCTGTTCAATTCCGAGTCGGAAAATTTCAAGAAGCTTGATGCCCAGGGCCTTCTGGTGCCGAAGGCTCATGTTTATGACGCGACCAGTCCGCAAGCGCGGGATTTTTATTGGGAGAATCTGGTCGGCAAACTTTTTTCCCAGGGTTGGGATGCCTTCTGGCTGGACAGTGCGGAGCCTGAAGAGTACTGGCCCCACTGGGGAGACGCGATTCTTCGCGATAAACAACTAGCCATGGGGAGCGGGGCGCGTTACACGAACATCTTTCCCTTCATGCATACCAGCGGCATTCAGGAACATTGGAGGGCCACTACAGATCAGAAGCGGGTCTTCCTTCTCACCCGGTCTGCGTTCACGGGCCAGCAGCGGGTCGGTGCGACCGTGTGGTCCGGCGATGTTTACAGCACATATTGGGGATTGAACCACCAGGTCGCGGCTGGCCTGAACTTCGCACTCTCCGGGTATCCGTACTGGACCACTGATATCGGAGGCTACTGGCAACCCTACGATCGACCTCCCAATGACCCGGTATACCAGGAGCTTTACACGCGCTGGTTTGAGTTTGGAGTCTTCTGCCCCGTATTCCGCACCCACGGTCACCGTGCTCACAACGAACTGTGGACTTACGACAAGGTCGAGCCCATCCTTCTCAACTTCGACAAGCTCCGCTACCGCCTGATGCCATACATCTATTCGCTGGCGTGGCGAGTGACCAATCAGGACTACACCATACAGAGACCGCTGGTCATGGACTGGCGCGCCGATCCCAGGACATGGAACATTGGGGACCAGTTCATGTTCGGTCCCGCCATCCTGGTGAATCCTGTGTTGAAACAGGATGCGACTCATCGCACCGTCTATTTGCCGGATTCCCCTGCATGGTATGACTTTTGGTCCGGAGCATCGGTGAAAGGCGGGCAGGAGGTCGAGGCGGAAAGTCCGCTGGAACGTATTCCTTTATACGTTCGAGCCGGTTCGATCATTCCCTTCGGACCGGAGATTGAATATGCCAGCCAGGCGCCGGGCGGTCCCCTGGAGCTGCGTATTTTCCGCGGCGCGGATGGCAAATTCGATTTGTACGAAGATGAGGGAGACAATTACAACTACGAAAAGGGAGCGCACGCTATCATTCCATTGCGCTGGTCGGAGTCAGAGAAGACACTGACCATAGGCGACCGCGAAGGCGATTACCCAGGAATGCCCAAAGAGTTCACCGTGAACATTGTGTGGGTATCCCGTGGCCACGGTGTTGGAGAAACGGTCGTGGGCAAACCCGACAAAGTAATTCACTACCAGGGCAAGGCAATTTCAGTGCAGGCCCCTTGATCGATTGGATGGTCTCTTTACCAAAGCCTTTAACCACGAAGGGCACGAAGGTACACGAAGGAAAACCAAGACCTTCGTGAGACTTCGTGCCCTTTGTGTTTAAAGGTTCTTGCGGCTGAATTGTGAAACGGGCCCACTACCCTCGTATCTCTGCATCTGCTGCTGCGTGATTCCCAGCGTGAATGTGCGATCACTCTCTTCAGGCTAATTCAATCTGCAACGCAGAGCTCAAGTTTCGACACCCGGCTCACTTGCTGTGGTCATGTCATTGATATAAGACTATTTACATTACCACCACCGTCGGCGTACTTAACCGTTCCCAGTTTCGCATGGGGGAAAGCTTGACAACCATTTTCAGTTAGCGGTAACGTTTGGTCGCTGCGCCGACCGCCTCTTGATAGGTAGTTCCTTTCCTCGCCGAAAGGCCCATGATCAGGGCGGCGTCAAGGTTTAAGGCTATGGGAATTACAGCTGCACCGATTGTCAGCGGACACCAAAGCGGCTCCTTCTCCGACACCGAAAAAGCGGCGATCCTTGCCGAACTTCGCACCATCCTCGAAAGCCAGCCCTTCCGGAACAGTTCGCGCAGCAAGCAATTCCTCTCCTACGTGGTGCAGCACAAGCTAGATGGACGTGAGGAACTACTCAAGGAGAGAACGATTGGGATGGAGATTTTCCAGCGCCAGGCGGGCTACGCGACCGGCGACGACGCGGTCGTCCGCGTACAAGCGGGCGAGGTTCGACGGCGGCTGGAACGCTACTATCACAATTCCCCCAATGCATCGCCGGTTCACATCGAACTGCCGCTCGGTTCTTATTCTCCGGAATTTCGCTGGGACGCAGTCGCAACTCCGTTGGGGCCAAGGCTTTTGGCCGCGCCCCGAAAGCGCTGGCTGCCATGGATCGCGGGCGCGATCTGTCTGGGATTGATCTTAACTGCGGTGCTTGTAACGCGATCGACCGCGCGCCGGCCCGGGCCATCTGCTTTGGAGCAATTTTGGTCTCCGATTTTCGCCACTTCGCAGCCGGTGCTGATCTGCCTGGCCAAACCGGTTATGTACCGGCCTTCCGCGGAGCTCTATCGCAGATATTCGAAAACCCACCCTGGCACCTTCCAGACCGAAGTGGAGCGGTACGACCAGGCCCTTCCGCTGGATCCGAACGAAAAGCTGGTTTGGAGCGACATGCAGCCCTATGACGACTACGGCGTAGCCAGGGGCGACGTATATGTAGCGGTCAGGCTTTCCGCCCTGTTCGAGCACATAAACAAACCCAGCCAGGTGCGGATTGGTTCCAATTTCTCGTTCGAAGATCTGCGTAATTCTCCCGCCGTTGTGATCGGAGCCTTCAACAACCGATGGACGATGCAAATGACGTCCAACCTGCGCTACATGTTTATTGAGCAGGATGGCCGGTTCAGGATTCAGGAGCAAGGTCCGGGGGGAATGTCCCAGGCGTGGGTGCAGGGCCAGGGAGGGGAAATCGTTCAGGATTTTGCGATCGTCACCCGGTTGCTCGACGCCAAGACCGGCCAGGTGGTGATTGCCGCAGCCGGACTGGGTGCAAGGGGAACCCAGGCTGCGGGAGAGTTTATTTCCCGGCCGGACTATCTGGAGCAAGCCTTTCGCTCAGCTCCCCCGGACTGGCAGAAGAAAAACCTGCAGGTCGTACTGCAAACTAACGTGACCGATTCCGTGCCCGGCCCCCCTCGCGTGGTTGCCACCTATTTCTGGTAACCCGAGTCGTAGCGCATGGAGATCCCGTTCGCAATATCCCACCACGAGCTCGCAGCCTAGGCCACGAGGATGCCCTGCTGGATGGCAACCGTGGTTGCCTCTGTGCGGTCGCCCACTTCGAGCTTGGCGATGATGTGCCGGACATGGTTGCGAACGGTGAAGTGGCTGAGCTGGATGGCTCGACCGATCTCCTTATTAGTCAATCCCTTTGCCACCATTTCCAGAACTTCAAGTTCGCGCGGACTCAGACTCGGCTGAAGCTTGCGCTCCGATATCCGGTCCTTGATCCATTGCGGGAAGTAGACACCGCCTGAATGCACCGTGTGAACTGCTTCTATGAGCTCGGTGCAGGAGATGTCTTTGCGTAGATAGCCTTTGGCTCCCGCCTCCACGGCCCGGCAAATTTCTTCATCGGGCTCGAAGCTGGACAGAACAATTACGCTGGGAGGAACCGGATGTCTTTGTAATGCCAGCAGGGTCTCGATTCCGCTCATTCCCGGCATGTGGAGGTCCAGCAACAACACGTCCACCGGGTAACTGGCAAGAAACGTCAAGGCCTCTTCGCCACTTTGCACTGAGCTTACGGCGATCAGTCCCGCGTGGCGGCGAAGAACGCTGCTGAATCCTGTCCGCACCACAGCGTGATCATCTACAACGAGCAATCTGATAGACGTGCTTGACGGTAAGTGTCCCATCCGATCTCACTTCCTCGGAGAAGTTGTTGGCTCTTGATCGGCATCCCTGACCTGTAGCGGGATGCTGAACCATTCGGTCACCCCGTAGCCTTACATCGGGCATAGTACTTTTCAAGTAGTTCACGGTGTATTACAGGTAGCCAACGGCCCTGCAAGACCTGTATCGAACCGTCCGACCGAACAGAATCGTTCCAGGGTGGCAGCCGGCCGTCTGCGCTCCAGGATTTCTCTCTTGAAACGCGGAAAATGGTCTTTCGACTTCGAGAGAGGGGCGGAACTTGAAACGTAACGGCACCTCCGGCTCGGCCCGTGGGTGGGCCTGGGAAATCTGCCGAACTCCTCAACCGTTCTCCAGTTGCCGGACTTTGGGGAGTAAGCGGAAGGGCAGAGCTGTTCTTTCTTACCATCTGGTTAATAGGAAAACACCGTATTGCATTCTTCTTATTTTAGGTGATCATGTTTTAGGTCAACAATCTGGCGCCAGTTTGCGTTTTTCTGAATTGCGGGCCCTCCGAGGTCTAACGTGAAGCACACCGACCCTTTGCCCAAGCCCATCCTGGACGAGAACACCTTTCAACTCCTGTTGAGCGCCGGCTACATGCTCCAGCAGCATCATGATGGTCTGCTGGCCCAGGCAACCCCCGTCGCCTGTGCCGGGCCTCCTCCATCGGTGCGGAACACCGTCCGCCCAGCCGGTTCGGCGTTTGGACTTCGAGTACCGCGGATGCCTGCGGGTTTGCTGCCGGCGCCTGCCAGTGTGCTGCTGCTACCCGCAAGCTCAACCCGCCCGCCGTCGATACTGGTTGCCAAGCGAGGAAAACAAACATGGTTCGGTGGGCTGACCTGGGCAAGCCTGGGAAAAGCCTGCGAGGGGTTTGCGGTGGCGGCGGTTTTCGGATGCATGCTGGTCAACGTCACCATGCAACGAATCTCGCCTCTGTCGAGCGCACGGAACCTGTTGAGTGCCGTCGAGCGGGCAGCCTCCCCTCGGAGATTGGAGCCTATTGCGGCTCTGGAAATTGGCGGGAAGCCGGCAACGAGTTTGGACAGGCTTCAATCTGAAGGCGATTTCGTCGCTCCCGACACGGTCACCCGTTACGGCCGCGTCCCGGCCATCATGACCTTCAGGCAGAACAGGTTAAGAGCGGAGCAGGCGTCGGAATAATCGGCCATCCAGCGGGTTGAGCGCAAAAAAAGGGCCGGCTTCAGTCGGCCCTGCAATTCTTGTCAAATCAGCCTTCTTAATTCCAACCTGCCGTTTTAGTCCTGCGCGGTGACCAGCGGCATGTGCACCAGGTGCTCGCTCAAGAACCAGACCTGCAATTCGTTGGTGCGCAGGACGTCGCTGACCGCCAGATCGTTGGTTCCGTCGTCGCCTAATTTGTCGGCGCGTTCCGCGAGCTCGCGACACTCACCAATGATGATCTTATGGGCGTCGAGCAGGCGGGAAAGCTGCACCGGCACTTCTTCGCGTCCCCGCGGAGGCCGTTCAATGCGCGTAGTTTCGGCGACATCGGGGGCCATGGCAAGGCTGACTCCGCCGAGTAGCTGAATGCGCTCGGCAATGGTGTCAACCAGTTCCAACTGCTCCGCGTAGTGTTTGTCGAAGAGAAGATGAAGTTGGTAGAAAGTGGGTCCTGCGACCTGCCAGTGCGACTTCTTGTAGAGATCGCGCAGGGTCATGGTGTCAACCAAAAGCTGGTTCAGGTGCTCGGTCATTTCCAGGCGGACGGGTTCTTCCAGTTCCAACGGCAGGGCGTGACTCACCGTGCCATACTTCTGGATTTCGGGAGCTCTCTGGTTAAAGTGCGGCTGGGCGGTAATGCCACCATTGTGGCCCGCGGTTTTCTTTGACATCGAAATTCTCCTCTTCTTCAAGGTGTCTCGGCTTGAGCTTGCTGGACTTGGTTATCTGAGATGGACGTTACAGGCTGTCGGTTGCTGATAAGATTTATACGAGATACGGGAGCGAACCCTCATTATAGCCCTTGGAATTTGTCCTTTCAGACGGCTGCGGCGATCAAAATTTTGAACCGCAAAGGTCGCAAAGAACGCAAAGGAGCCCCTGATTGATTCGGACGCTGCCCCAGATTGGGCTATTGCTGAAAAAACGCAGCCTTTAGCTCGGCGATGCAGCAAAATTCCGCATAATTGACTATCATGGTGGGTTCCGCATTCATTGATGGAGAAAACCAGACGTGGCTGAGACGCAGACCAACGGTGTGGAAGTTCTCGAGACCCGGGAGTGGCTGGATTCGCTGGACTATGTTTTGTCCCAGGGAGGCCCGGAACGCGCAGGACGCCTTTTGCAGCAACTCTCGCTGCATGCCCGCCGCGCCGCGGGCGTAAACCTTCCCTTTACCGCTACGACTCCTTACCAGAATACGATTGCTTCCAGGCAGCAGCCGCCGTTCCCCGGCAGCCAGGAAATGGAACGCCGCATCAAGAGCCTGGTGCGCTGGAACGCGCTGGCCATGGTGGTGCGGGCCAACAAGATCGAAAGCGGAATCGGCGGGCACATCTCTACCTTTGCCTCGGCCGCCACGCTGTACGAAGTCGCATTCAATCATTTTCTGCAGGGATCGACCGAGTCCGGAGATCGCGACCTGGTTTATTTCCAGGGGCACGCCGCGCCCGGCATGTACGCTCGGGCGTATTTGGAAGGACGCATCTCTAAAGAGAAGCTGCAAAACTTCCGCCGCGAACTGAAAGAAGGCGGCGGGCTTTCTTCCTATCCGCACCCCTGGCTGATGCCAGACTTCTGGGAATTTCCTACGGTTTCCATGGGGCTGGGGCCGATTCAGGCGATCTACCAGGCACGTTTTATCCGCTACCTGGAAAATCGCGGTCTGAAGACAGCTGCGGGCGGCAGAGTCTGGGCCTTCATGGGTGACGGCGAGATGGACGAACCGGAATCCCTGGGTTCGATCACGCTGGCTTCGAGAGAGCGGCTCGACAATCTTGTCTTTGTGGTCAACTGCAACCTGCAGCGCCTGGATGGCCCGGTGCGCGGCAACGGCAAAATCATTCAGGAGCTGGAAGCGATATTCCGCGGCGCCGGCTGGAACGTGATCAAAGTGATCTGGGGAAGTGACTGGGACAACCTGATCTCCAATGACCGGGACGGCATCCTGGTGAAGCGCATGGGCGAGATCACCGACGGGCAGTATCAGAAATATTTCGTCGAGAGCGGCGCCTACTTCCGCCACAACTTGTTCGGCAGCGATCCCCGCCTGCTGAAGATGGTGGAGCATCTGTCCGACGAACAGCTCTCCCGCATGCGGTTGGGCGGACACGATCCCATCAAAGTGCATGCTGCTTTCAAGGCTGCCACCGAGCACAAGGGAGCGCCGACCGTGGTTCTGGCCAAGACCATCAAGGGCTACGGATTAGGCGAAGCCGGTGAAGGTAAGAACATTACTCACCAGCAGAAAAAACTGAATGAAGATGAGCTGCGAGTATTTCGCTCGCGCTTCGGGATTCCCATTGCCGACGAGGAACTGCAGGATGCCCCCTTCCATCGTCCGGCGGATGACAGTCCTGAAATACGCTACATGCAGGAGCGCCGCAAGCAGCTGGGCGGATACCTGCCCGAGCGCAAAGTGCGCTCGAAGCCCATTGCGCCAGTTTCGGAAGCCCATTTCGAGGAGTTTCACAAAGGCACGGATGGTCGCGAAGTTTCGACCACTATGGTTTTTGTTCGGCTCCTTTCTAAATTGTTACGCGATCCGGAAATTGGCAAGCTGATCGTGCCTATCATTCCTGACGAAGCGCGCACCTTCGGCATGGAAGCCCTCTTCCGCCAGGTAGGAATTTATTCCAGCGTCGGCCAGCTCTACGAGCCCGTGGACATGGACACGCTTCTCTATTACAAGGAAGCCAAAGACGGCCAGATCCTCGAAGAAGGCATTACCGAAGCTGGTTCTATCTGCTCGTTCATCGCCGCAGGAACGGCTTACGCGAATCATGGGATCAACACCATCCCATTTTTTATTTATTACTCGATGTTCGGATTTCAGCGCATTGGAGACCTCATCTGGGCCGCAGCCGATCTGCGAACCCGCGGTTTCCTGGTGGGCGGCACCGCTGGTCGCACAACTCTCGCCGGCGAGGGATTACAGCATCAGGACGGTCACAGCCATGTTCTGGCGCTGCCCGTGCCAAATCTGCTGGCCTATGACCCCGCATTCGCTTACGAAATCGCCGTCATTATTCAGGACGGTATAAAGAGGATGTACGTCGACCAGGAGTCCATCTTCTATTATCTGACGGTCGGCAATGAACCTTTGCCGATGCCGGGAATGCCGGAAGGGAAAGATGTAAAGGATGGCATTCTGAAAGGGCTCTACCGCTTTCGAACCTCGTCCAAGAAGGATTCCAAGCTGCGGGCGCAGCTGTTCGGCAGTGGCGCGATTATGTACGAAGTTCTCAAGGCGCAGCAGATATTGGAAGAAAAATACGGTGTGGCAGCGGACGTGTGGAGCGTCACGAGTTACAAGCAGCTCTATCGCGATGGCAACGATTGCGATCGCTGGAACATGCTGCATCCGGGCGAGACCCCGCGAGTGCCGTTCGTGAGTCAGACGCTCAAGGACGTACCCGGAGTTCTGGTAGCGGCGTCGGATTACATGAAGGTACTGCCGGAATCGATTTCGCAGTGGATGCCTCGTCCCCTGATGGCGTTAGGCACGGACGGCTTCGGTCGCAGCGAGAGCCGGATATCGTTGCGGGATTTCTTCGAGGTGGACGCGAAGCACATCGTGCTGGCGACCCTGACGGCACTGGCCCGCGAAAAGCAGATCAAACCCGATGTACTGCAGAAAGCAGTCAAAGAGTTAGGAATCAATCCGGAGAAGGCGAATCCGGCGAATACATAGGCATTGCAATGTGGGCGCGAGCGTCCGCGCTCGTGCGCCAGCGAAGCGAAAGGTCCCGCACGAGCGGGACGCTCGCGCCTACATCAACCCTGGAGAGAATACTCAGTGACAGAATTCAAGCTTCCGGAACTCGGCGAAAACATTGACCAGGGCGATCTGGTCCGGCTGATGATTTCTCCTGGTGCCAGTGTGACTGAAGGCCAGACGGTGATGGAACTGGAGACCGACAAGGCCGTGGTCGAAGTGCCTTCGTCGGTCACCGGCACGGTCAAGGAAATTCGGGTTAAAGAAGGACAGAAGATCAAAGTTGGCCAGGTGATCTTTACCGTCGAGAACGGCGCGGGGGCGAAGGTACAGAGTGCCGAGGCCAAGAGTGGCGAGGCAAAGCCTGCCGAAGCAAAGCCTGCCGAGGCCAAGCGAGCCGCGAAGCCATCCGCCGAGAAGCCGCCAGTTCCTGCCGGCAAATCTGTCGCGCCGCCCAAGTCAGATTCTCAGGCAGCGGCGCCTTCCGCTTCGACGGCTCCGGCCGCGGTCGCGACTGGAGCCTCTGACTTCAGATTGCCCGAACTCGGAGAGAACATTGATCAGGGCGATCTGGTCAGGTTGATGATTTCCCCGGGCTCGAAGGTTTCCGAAGGCCAGCCGGTGATGGAACTGGAAACGGACAAGGCCGTCGTGGAAGTTCCATCGTCGGTGACCGGAACCGTCAAAGACGTCAAAGTTAAAGAAGGCGAGAAGATAAAAGTCGGCCAGGTGATCTTTACGCTGGAGGGTGGCGCCGCGGCGCAGCCGCAGAAGGCAAAACATGCTCCGGTGGAGCACCTTTCGGAACAGCACGAAGCCCGGCTTTCGGTGCAGGCGGCGATTGAAGCGGAGGGGAAAACTCCGGCGCAGGTGTTTTTGCCCGATCAGCCCCCACCCCACGCACCCCAGGCATTTGCCATGCCGGAGCAACTTGGCAAGGTGGCCGGGACCGAGCATCGCTCGCCCGCTCCCGCCGCCCCGCACGTTCGCCGGCTGGCGCGCGAGCTTGGCGTGGATATCCATGACGTCAAGGGCGCAGGTCCGGGCGGACGCATCAGTGAAGATGATGTGAAGGCGCACGCCAAGTCGTTGCTGACGTCGGCGGCTGCGGCCCAATCGGGGCAAGGGCGCCATTTCGCGCAACCCGATCTTCCTGACTTCACCAGATTTGGGAAAGTGGAACGAGTTTCCATGCGGGGAGTACGGCGCAAAACAGCGCAACATTTGTGGGAAGCGTGGACTACCATTCCGCACGTCACCCAGCAGGACAAAGCCGACATCACGGAACTGGAGCAGTTGCGCGCCCGCTTCGCGCCGAAAGCGCAGGAGGCCGGCGGGAAGATGACGGTGACGGCGATCGCGTTGAAAGTGTGCGCCTCGGCGTTGAAGGTTTTCCCGCAATTCAACGCCAGCATTGACGTTAATAAAGAAGAGATCATTTACAAGCAGTACATCAACATCGGCGTTGCCGTGGACACTGACCGCGGCCTGTTGGTTCCGGTATTGCATGACGTGGACAAGAAAAACATCGTCGAACTAGCCGCTGAACTCACCCAGCTTTCGAAGAAGGCGCGGGACAAGAAACTCACGCCGGCGGAGATGGAAGGCGGGACGTTCACCATCACCAATCTTGGCGGGGTTGGCGGTACGGGATTTTCACCCATCGTGAATTTTCCCGAAGTCGCGATTCTCGGCCTGTCGCGTTCCAGCATGGAGCCGGTGTGGATGAACGGCAAATTCGAACCGAGGCAGGTGTTGCCGCTTTCGCTCTCCTACGATCATCGCTTGATTGACGGCGCCGACGCGGCTCGATTCCTGCGCTGGATCGCGGAAGCGTTCGAGCAGCCTTTCCTGTTGTCGGTGCAGGGGTAGATTCTGAAAAACCTTAAAACCACTAAGGACACGAAGGTACACGATGGAAATTCCCACGGTTTTCCCTTCGTGCACCTCGTGTTGACGCCTTTCCTCTTTCAATGACTGAAACTTCGAATCTTCACATCGCAGTAGTGGGCGGAGGCCCGGGGGGCTACGCCGCTGCGTTTCTCGCCGCTGATCTCGGACTGAAAGTCACGCTGATCGATCCCGAAGCCAATCCGGGCGGGGTGTGCCTCTACCGGGGCTGCATTCCTTCAAAAGCTTTACTGCACGTGGCCAAGCTGATCGACGAATCGCGCCATGCCAGGGATTGGGGCATTGACTTCTCCGATCCCAAAATCGATCTGGCCCGCCTGCGATCGTGGAAAGAAGGCGTGATCAAGAAGCTGACGGGCGGGCTGGGTGTTCTTTCGAAGCAACGCAAAGTCGAATACATCCAGGGACGCGCGGCTTTTGAGAATTCAAATACGCTGCGGGTTTCCAGAGCGGGCGGCGGCGATGAAACTCTCGCTTTCGATCGCATCATTCTTGCCACCGGCTCGCGCCCGGCCATCATCCCCACTCTCCAACTCGACACTCCTAGAGTGATGGATTCCACCTCCGCGCTGGACTTGAACGAGGTGCCGGGAACGCTGCTGGTCGTGGGCGGTGGTTATATCGGACTGGAGTTGGGCACGGTGTACGCCGCGCTGGGCTCAAAAGTTTCCGTGGTTGAGATGCTGCCCGGGTTGTTGCCCGGAGCCGACCGCGATCTGGTCCTTCCGCTGCACAAGCGCATCGAGAAAAGCTTCGCGTCCATTCTTTTGAACACGACCGTTGCCGCCATGAAAGAAGAGCCGAACGGCATCCGCGTGACCTTCGATGGCGCGGATGTGAAAGAACGCGAGCAGGTCTTCGACAAAGTTCTGGTCTCGGTGGGTCGTAAGCCGAATTCCGAAATTCCGGGACTCGACAAGACGCAGGTCCAGGTGTCACGTGGCTTCATACAGGTGAACCAGCAGCTGCAAACCCACGATCCGGTGATTTACGCCATCGGCGATGTGGTTGGCGAACCGATGCTGGCTCACAAAGCTTCGCACCAAGGAAGAACTGCGGTCGAAGCTATCGCCGGGCATAAGGTGGCGTTCGAGCCGGCCGCGATTCCTGCGGTCGTGTTCACCGATCCCGAAATCGCATGGTGCGGGCTCACGGAAACGCAGGCGCAGAAAGAAAACCGCGAGATCAAAGTCGCGAAATTTCCCTGGGCTGCTTCGGGACGGGCCCTGACCCTCGACCGCACGGAAGGCATGACGAAGCTCATCCTCGATCCGCAGACCGAGCGCGTACTCGGGGTTGGGATTGTGGGCGCCGGCGCGGGAGAACTTATCGCTGAAGGCGTGCTTGCGGTGGAAATGGCCGCCCTTGCCAAAGACATTGCACTGACCATCCATCCGCATCCAACGCTCTCCGAGACCGTGATGGAGGCCGCCGAAGTTTTCTTCGGCACCAGCACCGACGTATACCGGCCGAAGAAGGCTTGAGCGTCCGCCAGCAAATGTAATTCTGTGTGGGCGCGAGCGTCCCGCTCGGGCAGAAGCGCCACGGACGCAGCCCGAGCGGGAGGCTCACGCCTGCATTACAATCCTTGGCTGAAGAAGGAATCATGTTTTCTTTCCTGAAGCGAGCGCGCTGGCTTCTTCTCTGCCTGGCGATCAGTTTGCCCGCGGCGGCATATCAGTTGTTGCCCGCTCCGCCGGCATCCGGCGGAAGCACGGCGGCAAACAGCGCGGCCAACGATTTGCTGGGACGCAACACTCCCAGCGGAACTTTGTACGGATTTCTACAGGCCGCGCAGTCGGGAAATTATTCGATTGCCGACCAGTATCTCCAAATGTCCGCCGCCAGGCGACAGACCCAGGGAGAAGATCTCGCCTCCAAACTGAAAGTCGTTATTGATCGTTCTTTCTCCGGAGACCTGCGGCGCATCAGCAACCAGCCCGAGGGAATCCCTCAGGAGGGCATGCCGTTCGACAAGCAGAGAGTCGGCACCCTGACCGCGGGAGATGTCGATGCCGACCTTATTCTGGTTCGCGTCTCTGACGGAGCCAGCGGGCGCATCTGGCTCATCTCATCCGACACCCTGGCTCGGGTTCCCGAGCTCTACGATCAAGCCGCCGTACATCAGGTGGAAAGTCATCTGCCGCAATTTCTGGTGGGCCACGAATTTCTCGGCCTTCCGTTGTGGGAGTGGCTGGCGATACTGCTTGCCCTTCCCATCGCGGCGGGGCTGGGATGGGTGGCGGTACAAATCCTCAGGCTGCCCTGGTATTTCTGGGCACGATATCGCAAGCATGCCGTGGCCGCCGCGTGGAGTTCTTTTGCACTGCCGCTCTGGGTGGTATTGGCCGTGCTCGCTCATGGCGTTCTGGTGTCGTACCTTCGCATCCCGGTGCTGCAACGGCACCACTACCAGCAGGTGGCGGGGGTGGTGGCGGTGATCGGGTCCACCTGGCTGCTCTGGCGGGTTTTGAGGCAAGTGCTGCGCAGCGTCCGGCAACGCGCCGTGCAGTCCGGGCGAATGGGAACGGGGTCGCTCATGATCCTCGGCGAGCGCGTGCTCAAGGTTGCGATCATCGTGCTGGCGGTTTTCGTTATCCTCGGCACCCTTGGCGTCAATCTAACGACTCCGCTTGCGGGACTGGGTATCGGCGGTATAGCCGTGGCCCTGGCAGCGCAAAAGACACTGGAGAATTTCTTCGGCGGTGTTTCCGTTCTCAGCGATGAAGTGATACGGGTGGGCGACGTGTGCCGCTTCGGCGACCGGACGGGGACGGTCGAGGATATCAGCCTGCGTTCCACTCGCGTCCGCACTCCGGAGAGAACTGAACTCTCCATTCCCAACGGCACGCTCGCCACCATGAATGTGGAGAACCTTAGCCGGCGCGACAAGATGTTGTTTACCTGCCAGCTTGGCCTGCGTTACGAAACTTCATCGGACCAGCTGCGTTACGTGCTGGCCGAAGTGCGGCGTCTGCTTTACGAACATCCCAAAGTGGAAACCGAAGGCGCGCGTATCCGCCTGATCGGTTTCGACAGCAGCACCATTACGCTGGAAGTATTCTGTTACGTCCTCACTCGCGACGCCAATGTGTTTCTCGCCATACGGGAAGATATGCTGTTCATGATTATGGATACGGTTTACGCCGCGGGCACCGCCTTCGGCTCGCCGCTCAGCACCTTGAACGTGAACCGGGACCCCGGCCTGGACAAGGAGAAAGTTGCGAAGGCCGAAGAAACGGTACGGCAGTGGCGGGAAGCGAACCGGTTCCCGTTCCCAGATCATGCGCCGGCCGAGA
This sequence comes from Terriglobia bacterium, assembly GCA_963814725.1. Classification (GTDB taxonomy): domain Bacteria; phylum Acidobacteriota; class Terriglobia; order Terriglobales; family Acidobacteriaceae; genus JAIQFF01. The sequence continues at coordinate 69,284 of CAWFDY010000002.1, read as the reverse complement.
TCTCCGAATTCAGCAATTCGCTGCCGTACCCGCCGCCCGGTTCTGCCCTGGGCAACAAGAAGCGGGATTCTTAATGGAGCGGGCATCACTTCGCGTCACCTTGTTCCTGGCCGCCATACTTCTTGCGCTGCCGCTCAATTCGCAGGAGACCCACATGCCGAGTTCCGCCAGCCCCGCCGCCGATGCCGATGTTTCGCCTTCGTGGATAAAAGATTCGGTGACGAAACTGGAAAGGGAACTGGCCGCGAAGTACGGCGAGCCGCAGCGCCCGCGATTGCAGCGCGGATTGCACCAGGTGGAGGAGTTCTGGCGTACGGAAGACGGCGATGCAGCGGGCTTCGAAGAATTCGTGTGCGCCAATTTCGCCGGAGAGCGGGCAACGCTGGATACGATGTTCGACCGGCTCCAACGCCTGCTCGAGCAGTTGGGCGGTCACATGCACGAAATCAACCGGGAATTTCGCCAGCAATCGGATCTCGATCTGGGACCGGTGCTGCCGGTTGATGAAGTTTTCGCCGGCTACGATCCATCAGCCCACGTCCTCGATGATTTCTTCCAAAACAAAATCGCTTTCGTGGTGCTGTTGAATTTCCCGCTGACCACGCTTGACCAGCGCCTCAAGGAGGGTCCCTCGTGGAGCCGCCGGCAATGGGCGGAAGCACGCCTGGCACAGGGCTTTTCCAAGCGTATTCCCGCCGAAGTAAGCTTGGGTATCGCGCAGGCGGAGGCGCAGGCCGGCCAATATATTTCGGAATACAACATATGGATGCACCACCTGGTCGATGCCAATGGGCAGCGACTGTTTCCTCCGAAGATGCGCCTGCTCAGCCACTGGAACCTGCGGGACGAGATCAAGGCGGACTATGCGGATTCAGCGAGCGGACTCGCCAAGCAGCGCATGATCCAGCAGGTGATGGAGCGGATCGTTACGCAGGCCATCCCCGCCGCCGTCGTCAACAATCCGCAGGTTGACTGGAACCCGGTGACCAACAACGTCACGACCGCAGGCGAAAAAGATTCGGAGACGGCCGCGGCGGCCCCCGCCGCCACGCCCGGCAATGCCCGCGAGCCGGATACGCGTTATGCGATGCTGCAGAAAACATTTTTCGCTTCGCGCAAGGCTGACCCATATTCGCCGACCGCTCCTACGCTGATCGCTCGACGCTTTGACGAGGATCGAGAGATTCCAGAGGCGCGAGTCCGGGCCATGCTGGAGCAGGTTCTGACGTCGCCGCTGGTTCCCCGCGTGGCGAAGCTCATCGAGACGCGCCTGCAGCGGCCGCTCGAGCCATTCGATGTGTGGTATAGCGGCTTTCGTCCCGGCAGCCAGTCCACCGAGGCGCAACTGGATGAGATCGTGGCGAAAAAATATCCCAGCGCCGCGGCCTACCAGCAAGACATTCCGAACCTGTTAACGAAGCTCGGATTTTCTCCTGAACGGGCGCAGCACGTTGCCGACAATATCGTGGTCGATCCCGCGCGCGGCTCCGGTCACGCCATGGGCGCAGAAATGCGGGCGGAGAAGGCGCATCTGCGAACCCGTGTGGAGAAAGGCGGCATGAACTACAAGGGCTTCAATATCGCCGTCCACGAAATGGGGCATAACGTCGAGCAGACATTTTCTCTCAACGATGTCGATTACACGTTGCTGAAAGGCGTTCCCAACACGGCGTTTACCGAGGCCCTGGCCTTCGTATTTCAGGGACACGATCTTGAATTGCTCGGCCTTCCCGCGCCCGATGCCAGGAGCCAGGCCGAAAAAACGCTGAACGATTTCTGGGCCACTTATGAAATTGCGGGAGTCGCGTTGATCGATATGGCAGTCTGGCACTGGATGTACGAGCATCCGAAAGCTACGCCGAAGGAATTGAACGAGGCCACGGTGCAGATTTCCAAAGATATATGGAACCAGTACTACGCTCCGGTATTCCATAAAAAGGATGTAGTGCTGCTCGGCATTTATTCGCACATGATTGACGCCTTTCTGTACTTGCCGGATTATCCCATCGGCCATCTGATCGCCTTTCAGCTTGAACAGCAGATGAAAAAAGCAGGAGCGATCGGTCCTGAGTTCGAACGCATGGCGAAGATGGGTGACGTCACGCCCGATTTATGGATGGAGCATGCGACCGGTCGGCCGGTCGGCCCGGAGGCATTGCTGGAAGCGACCAAGAGCGCGCTGGCCGCAGTCAGCGGCGGGCACTGACCCCGTCCCTGTCATCCTGAAGACAGACGTTTCGCTCGAGAAGCGTTTTGTTTGAAGTCGCAGGACCTCAATAAGCGTCTGCGAAGTCTATGTACATGGCTTGAGACGAGTAGCTCAATTCGCCCGCTTCGATACATTGCCGGAGTATTCCGTTCGGCTCAAGATGCCCTTCGCTTTTGGTATGGCGCGAATTGTAGCATCGAGAATCCAAGCACGAGATTGCCCTGCTGACCGCAAAAGTTTGTGTTGTGTTAGGGCTGGATCTTTTTATCTGTTATCACGTGAGCGTAATATCTTGGTTTGTCGCGAGCCTGAAGTTCAAGCCTGGAGAGTTGCTGGGATCACTTGATGTGACTATTACTCTTTGTTCCAGTCAGGGATTATCCGCCACTCCTGCGTCTCAACCTCAAGCACCGAGAGGGTTCGCAGCGCGTTTTCTATTTGATGTCTTTCGGCGTGATGGTCGCTGTCGTGTTCAAGATCGTGCAACCTTCCTGAAATCGCCTGGCGTGTCGCAGTGATCCGTTTGGGCATCATGTGACCGTTCACTTCCAATAATGTCCGCAAATAAAATTCAGTCCATCTAGTTTCCATGATGTACCTCTGGATAGACCAGCCTATCAAGTGCCGGAATGGGAATCTGAGCAATACTGACCTATTATTGGTTTCCCCTATGCAACGCGAGCCACTAATGCTGTGTGACCCACTAACGCTTCGGCTCTAGCAATCAAAGTACTGACCGCTTCGCTCTTCTCAACAACGGCGTGAATACCAGCCGCACGCGACAATCGTTGCACTTCTGGCAAAGAGTGAGTCGTAAGCAATATCAACCAGACTTCTGGTAACAACTTGAGGAGCAGAGGGGCGGCCTCTAGCCCGTTCATGAAAGGCATCGAGAGGTCCAGGATGATGAGATCAGGCTGCAGACTGGGAGCTTTGTCCACAGCCTCACGACCGTGTTCTGCCTCCCCCACAACTTCAAACCTTGGATGGGAGTTGAATAATGGGCGCACTGCGTTGCGTATCGCCGCATTGTCGTCGACCAGCATGACTCTGCTCTTCCGCATTATGGGCTTTCGGTTCGTTGTTGAAAGCTTTGATGCAGAAGAAAATTAAAGAGCTATTTTGTCCAGTCTGGAAAGTTCAATTTTTGCACCTGGATAACTCGAAGGGCGTGCGCGGCATCCTCGATCGCCCTCATTTCGGCTCTATCTGGGGCGTCGGTGAGCGCTTGCATCCGCAAAAAAATTGCCTCTTCGGCCTTGAGGCAGCGTTCTTGCAACTTTTGCGGGTCGGTTTCGAGCAGAGCTGCGCGAAATTGAGGTTGCCAGTCGGGAAATTGGGCATCTTGGAGAGATGGATTGTTGTCAGCCATTGTCGTCTCCTGCGCCAATGTGTAAAGACTCGCTGATTATGCGCTGGGTTGGGTACGCTAGCGCACAGAAAGTGCTGGAAGGCGGCAAGCGCGTGATCGGGGATCATGGCTTCGATGCTTGCGGCGCGAAGCTGGCTTCGTATGATCCTGACAAGCGTGTCCCAGCCTCTATGTGCGCTATTGCGGATGCAGTGCGCTGGGTCAGGGGGCGAGATTCGCATCACGATGATGATAAAAGTTGGATCACAGACGGCCCGAATGTCGCAGAGAATTACATCCGCTTTGACGAGGAAAGCGACTGGGCGCAAACCCTCAGGCTGAGCGATGCAGAAACGTTCAGGCAAGATGGTTGAATTTCGAGCAGCTGAATTTGTCCTATCCGCTGTCCTACAATATCCCGAGTCTGTCGGATTCTGCAGTTCAACAGGAAGTTAAATCCGTAAGTTACGGCAGTCACGTTACCGCTAGTCCTACCACCGTAACTTGCCGCTCCTGACCCCGCCTACCTACCATTAAACACTATGAGTTACCAAGCGCTCTTATTCTGTCCGGACGAGAAAACGGCCCGTGTCGTCAGCCAAGTACTCACTGAACTCGAGTTTGCGGTCGAGCCTTGCCACGAGCCTTTTGCCGCCGTGAAAAAACTGATGGTCCAGCACTTCGATGCCATCGTGGTGGACTGCGATAACGAACAGAACGCAGCCCTGCTGTTCAAGAGCGCGCGCAATTCAGGTTCAAACCAGGCATCACTGGCTGTCGCTGTAGTGGAAGGCCAGACGGGCGTGGCCAAGGCTTTTCGCCTGGGCGCAAATCTGGTGCTGACCAAACCGATTCATGTGGAGCAGTCCAAAGGCACTTTGCGGGTGGCTCGAGGTTTGTTGCGAAAAGGGCAGTCCGCCAAGGCGGCCGCCGGCGTTGCGAGCTCGGCAGCCACCACGGCCGTGGCGCAGCCATTTGCGCCTTCGACATTTCCGCCACCGCAGAAATCCAGCGCAACGCCGCCATCCGTGAGCGCGTCGGCTTTCGATCTCGATGCCGAACCCGCGCCTCAGCCTGATGTTGTGGATGCCGCCCTGCTCGAGTACATGCCGGACTCTCCGCTGTCGAGCGGCGAGAATGCAGCGCAGGTTGCGACCGAGTCCGACCCATCGAAGCAGTATCCCTGGCAGCCGCGCAAGCCCCTGGCCGAGCCAATGGCCTCGGCACTGCGGCGAGCCGCAGAAGCTGCGGGAAAATCCGAATTTGACGCAGCCGGTCCGCACTCGGCTGGCGCTTCCGGAAACGATGTTCCTCAAAGTGGCACGCCGCGGATTGCCACTCCACAAATTGGACTGGGACAGCCTGGACTGGGACAGCCGCTCGCGACGTCACACTCAAAAACCGGCGCGGCCGCAGCTCCCGCCCGTGCCAGGGAGTTCCCGGCGTCCAGCCGTAAAGAACTCGGTCTCGAGCCGACGGCGAGCGCGGTGCCGGCGCCCGCAACAGAAGAGATTAAGAGGATCGAGGATCCGTCGGCGGGTGAAGGTTGGGAGTCGAAATCGCCTTCCGCAGCGGCCGAGGCTCCCACCTTCAATTCGCTCGATGGCAGCCAGGAGGCTTCTGACGCGGGCGGGAGCAAGAAAACTTTGCTGATCGCCGGATTGGTAATCGGCCTTGCCGCAGCAGGTTATTTTGGCTGGACGAAAATGCAGTCCGCGCATCCTGAGCCAGCGGTGCAGCAATCGGCGGCTCCGAGCAGTCCGACATCATTTGCTTCGCAGCCGGTGCCTTCGGTTCCGGAGGCGCAAAGCGTAACTGGCACCGGCGCTACGCAGCAGCCGGAGCAGGCTTCGAATGGAGCGACTGCCGTTCCTGTTCCGTCAAAACCTTCAGCTGCGGTGATTACGGAAACTCCTGGGCTGAAGGCTTCTGTCCCAGCGAATGCAACTCCGGCGGCGACTGAGGTGACGGCGGTTAAAACCCCGGCACCCGCAAAGGCTTTGATGGTGCAGAGTGAGGCTGCTCCGCAGGACAAGAGCGAGCCTGAGGCGCCGGAATCCGAGGCTCCGCCCGTAGGCAGCATCGCGAACGGCGCCAGCAGCAGCGCGATTTCGGGCATCGTAAATACGACAGCCATCAACGCACGAAAGGCTCCGCAGCAGGCAGTGAGAATTTCGCAGGGCGTTTCCGTGGGACTGATCGTAAAAAAAGTTCAGCCCATCTATCCGGCCCGAGCGCAACAGATGCATCTGGAAGGGAAGGTCGAACTGCTGGCGGAAATTTCACCGTTGGGCAGCATCACCGGAGTGAAGCAGGTGAGCGGCGACCTGATTCTTGGGCGTGCGGCCATGGACGCGGTGCGGCAGTGGAAATACAAGCCGTACTATCTCAATGGCGAGCCGATCCAGATTCAAACTCAGATCACGGTAGACTTTAAACTTCCGTAGAGTAATTTGAGTTGGATCGTTTGAACGGCGCAAGCTTATGGCTTGCGCCTTTTTTTGCGTGCCGCCGCCGGGTAGCGTCCCGGCTTCAGCAGACCCTTGCGGACAATTTGTGCGAACCTCTCGGTTTAGATTTTTATTCATGCAAAAAGGCGGGTCGAAGTCCTGAACCGCAAAGTGCGCCAGAGATTCCGCGAAGTGCGCAAAGAATCCCCTACCCTTAATCGCCGATTCCCCGAGTTATAATCGAGAGATGCCCACTCGCCGATTTTCTCTTCTGTAGGGTGGCACAACCGACTTTATGGACTTCAGATTAGTCAGTGACTACACCCCGCGCGGCGACCAGGCCACAGCCCTGGAGGCGCTGGTGCGAGGAGTGTTCGATCGCGAGCAACATCAGGTCCTGCTGGGCGTTACCGGATCCGGCAAGACGTACACCATGGCGAAGGTCATCGAGCAGGCCAACCGGCCATCGATCGTGATGGCGCACAACAAAACGCTGGCGGCCCAGCTCTATCATGAATTCAAGAGCTTCTTTCCCCACAATGCGGTGGAGTATTTCGTGTCCTACTACGACTACTACCAGCCTGAAGCGTATGTGCCCGCCGCCGATCTTTATATCGAAAAAGAAGCCACCATCAACGATGAACTGGACAAGCTGCGGCTTTCCGCCACCCGCTCGCTGTTTGAGAGGCGCGATTGCCTGATCGTGGCGTCGGTGAGCTGCATTTACGGACTGGGCTCGCCCGAGGCCTATTACGGCATGCTCCTGTTTTTGGAGAAGGGGCAGAAGATCAAGCGTGAAGACATCACCCGCAAGCTGGTCGAGATTCTGTACGAGCGCACCGACGGCGACTTCCGGCGCGGAACATTTCGTGTGCGCGGCGATGTCATCGAAATTTTCCCCACCTATGACGACATGGCGTACCGCATTGAATTGTGGGGAGACGAAGTCGAATCGCTTTCCCAGATCGATCCACTTTTCGGAACGGTCAAGCAGAAATATGTGCGCCTGCCGATCTATCCGAAAACGCACTACGTGATGAAGCCGGAGACCCGGTCGAAAGCAGTGGAGTCGATTCGCGCCGAACTGGCGTGGTGGGAGGCGGAGCAGGAGAAGCAGGGACATCTGGTGGAGGCGCAGCGGGTTCACCAGCGCACCATGTATGACCTGGAAATGATTAAATCCATGGGCTACTGCCATGGCATCGAGAATTACTCGCGCCACTTTACCGGGCGATTGCCGGGCGAGCCGCCGCCCACGCTGCTCGATTATTTTCCCCGCGACTACCTGATGTTCATCGACGAATCGCACCAGACCGTGCCACAGTTGCATGGCATGTATCATGGCGACCGCTCCCGCAAGGAAACGCTCGTCGAATATGGTTTCCGGCTGCCTTCGGCGCTCGATAACCGTCCCCTGACCTTTGACGAGTTCGAACATCGGATGAACCAGATCATTTATGTGTCGGCGACGCCCGGCCCCTACGAGCTGACCAAATCAGCGGGCGTTGTGGTGGAGCAGATCATTCGTCCCACTGGGCTGGTTGATCCGCCGGTGGAAATTCGCCCGGTCAAGGGACAGATTGACGACCTGCTGCACGAGATTCGCGGGCGCGTGGCCCGCGGCGAACGCGTGCTGGTGACCACGCTCACCAAGCGCATGTCGGAGGATCTGGCGGAGTATTACAGCGAAGTCGGCGTGAAGTGCCGCTACATGCACTCGGAGATCGAAACGCTGGAACGGGTAAAAATCCTGCGCGATCTGCGGAAAGGGGAGTTCGATGTCCTGATCGGCATCAACCTTTTGCGCGAAGGGCTAGATCTGCCTGAAGTCTCGCTTGTGGCAATTCTCGACGCCGACAAGGAAGGCTTCCTGCGCTCCGCGGGATCGTTGATTCAAACCATCGGCCGTTGCGCTCGCAACCTGAACGGCCGCGCCATTCTCTACGCCGACCGCATGACTGACTCGATGAAAAAAGCTCTCAACGAAACCGACCGCCGGCGCGCCATACAGGTGGCCTACAACGAAGCCAATGGGATCACTCCGGAGTCGATCGTGCGCCCGCTGGAGATGTCCCTGGCCCGAATCATCGAAGCTGACTATGCCGATCTCACCGACATTGAGGCGGAGGGTCTTCCCGACTTCAAATCACAGGAAGAACTGGATGCCTACATCGCGAAGCTGGAGAGCGACATGCGTGAGGCAGCGAAGCGGTTCGAGTTCGAAAAGGCGGCCAAGCTCAGGGACACGATTAAAGAGTTGAGGACGAAGGAATTCCTGTTCGTGTAGTGCGCGCGCATTCAGCCCTCGCAGGGTAACAATGGTGACGAGTGCGGAAACAGTCTTCTTCTTTGAAGCGACACGAAATCAGTGTTACACTGAATTCGTGTCAACTACCAAGCGTTTACGAAACGTAACCGTGACCCTGGAAGACGATGTCGCCAAATGGGCCCGAATTGAGGCGGCACGTCAAGATACCAGTGTTTCGCGGCTCTTGGGCGCGCTGCTGAAACAGCGCATGTCAGCTTCCGACGGTTCGGTGGGGACCGCGTCGGAACGACTGTCAAATTTTGGGAAGCGTCACAAGCTATCTCTGCGGGGCGCCAAAATTAAGGACTTGGTCAACGAAGGACGCCGGTGAGCCGGTTCGTAATCGATGCTTCGGTGGTGCTGACCTGGTGCTTCCCAGACGAAAATAGCGATCTTGCGCGGCATGTGGCTGGACAGTTCAAGAAAAACGATACGGCCTTAGCGCCGTCCTTCTGGCCGCACGAGGTGCTGAACGCTTTGCTTGCCGGAGAAAAGCGTAAACGCATCTCCAAGGAAATGATTCGATCCTTCCTCGGGGACCTCGCGTTACTACCCGTAACACTCGAACATTCCCCGACTCGAATTGTGTTCGACCGGATCCAGTCTCTCAGTCGCCGCTACGGGCTGACGCCGTATGATGCGGCCTACCTTGATTTGGCCCTCGAAAACGGCCTGGCACTTGCCACCTTGGATGGAGCTCTGGCGCGTGCATGCCAGGATGCGGGTGTAGATTTATTGGGACTGTGACAGTTCAGGAGATGAAGTTCTGGTCTCTTGCTTCAGGAGCCCGCGCCGGCCGCGCGAACTTTTGTTCTGGCTTCATTTTGCGCTTGCTGTTCAACTGCATTGAATTCTTTTTCGATTGACGAAAAGCGTTGCAGAATTTCATGCATGCGCACCGCCATATTACGGATGGTTTCAATCTGCGAGCGTGGTCCAGCGGGGAGCGACTCCGGTTCGAGCAGCAACAACTCGGAGTTACCGAGCACCGAGGTGAGGGCGTTGTTCAGGGTGTGCCGCACTTCCAGAATATAGCGGCCCAGGGCGGCTTGCCTTTCCAGGATTTTTCCGGCGTTCTCGGCGCGATCCGCGCGGGCCATGGTCTGGCCGTGCCGCAGGATTTCCGTGGATACCAGCACTAGCGCGTCCAGCCAGCCTTCCTGCAGCGGCAGGGTCGTAACTCCTGGCTGCGTCGCGCGCGTCTTCAGTGTGGATTGATTCTCTTCGCTCACATACAGCGCCGGGTTGCCGGCTGCGTGCAGAGCTTTGAAAAGTGCGGGAAGAATTTCAGTGCGAACCCCGCCCAGGATGGCCATATCGAAACCGTCCGCATCGAGATCGAGGCAGACGTCGCCGCTCATCAGGGTAAATGCCGGCGGGTTCCGTTCCTCCTGCCAGCGGTCCATCACAACGCGGGAGAAGTCCGCGTCGTTTGAAATTATCAATACCGTGGCCTGGTTCAAGTTCTGCTCTCCGTTCCCGTTTATCCTGTGCCTGGACGATCGCGCTAGGCGTTGTCGTCATCTCCCGGTTCATGGTGAGCAGCAGACGGATCCTCATCCCATTCTGGAGCGGCGGTGACGTCGAACTCCGGGAGCTCCGAGCTGGAAGGAGCAAACTGTGCGCCGGCGGCTGCTGCCAAGGCCCGCCCGGTTGGCGGCTCAGACGACGGCTTCGCCTTTTTGGCAGGGCGGGCGAGAGCCGCGTCCACCACATTGCGCAGGTCCACCAGCATGCGCAGTGGGCTGCCGGACGAGTATTCGGCGTGGAACATCACTTTCCAGGACTGGCAGATCATGCGCAAGCGCTCCACTGGCTCGTCCGCTGAAAATTGAGCGGAGCGGCAATCCAGAGTATGGACGCCGCGTGCTTCGAGTTCACGCAATCCATCCAGGATGGTATTCAGGTCGTGGTGCATCAGGCGGAAGAAAACGCGCCGCATCAGAAAGCTGAAGCGGGTAAATGCCACCATGGCGATGGGTTCAAAGTAGTTCTCGTCGGTCGACATCTTGAGCTTTCGGCCTTTTTCGAGAATGCTGCCTGTGAGCAGCTCGTTCAAACTGTGGCATCGGTTGGCGGACTGTATAAAATCATCAAGCGGTTCGAGCCATGAGGGCAGGGTCAGGTCCACGTCGCCAAGAACCGGCTCCAGCGTCTGGGCCACGTAGCCCAGGTCCACGTCTGCATCTTCCAGGCGGGAGGGAGCGCAATGAGAAAAAAACTGGACCAGCAGGAAATCGATCTTGTCGCGATCGGAATCGATTCGCGTCACGCGGTTGAGATGGTGTTCCAACAAAGTTTGCAGGGCTTCTTCGCTGGTCAGACTTGTGGTCTGAAGGAACTGACGCAATTGATGGACCTGTATCTTCTGGTCCATGGCGAGAAACCACTCGCGAGCCTGTTCCACCGACTCCTTCGGCGGATCTTCCAGGCCGGACTCCAGGTCGGGGCAAGAGGGGATCTCGAGGACGAACTCGCGTCCCAAGGTAGTGTACAGAGGATAGAGCAGGCGCGCCTCGCGCCACTCCGCGGCCAAATTCTGCGGTTTCGATTTCATGGTCATGATTTCACGATCCAGTTGGAAACTTCGTGAGTAAATCGGGCGGCCACTGCGGTGCGCCCGCTGGTGTATTGCAGAGCCACCACGGAAGCTTCAGCGTTCAGGGTGCCGTCGGAATTTTTCAGCTTGAGCCGGTCGGCGAATTCCAAGGGCAGAGTCGAAGAAAACAAGATTTCACGGGACGTGCCAAATTCAATGACCGTTTCTTCGGTCCGGTCGGCTGCCTCCCCGCCTTCCTCGCCGTTGATTCGGGTCAGGCGCACAGGAATTCGTACCGGACTCGCTTCCGGAAAAAACTTTGCCAACTTCGCGGTGCAGCTTTCCTGCCGGACACGCGCTCGGCCGGTGGCCTGTGTGGACAATGCGCTACCTCGACTTTTCAGGGTTGACGCGGCCTGGGTCCCCGGGCCTGCCGGTTAGCATCGCATGGGCACCCGGACCGCATCGGCAATCAGGAATGCACTCTCGCAACCAAAGTCGTGGTTCTGGGCATTATTATGTAAGTGGATGATAATGCGGCACTAAACTTGATGACGGCCTACCGGGAGGCAGAGCAGCGCCTGGTATTTGTCTCACAATGAAACGTTGTCTCAGCGGTTTTCGTAGCGAAGGCCGACGCTTGCTTTTAGGCCGGAGCGGATTACAGCGGAAAGCAGGTCCCTCGACTGCGTGGACCACTCGCGAGCGAATGGTCCGACTTCGCTCGGGATGACAGTTGGGGAAGAATTTTGTAGCGCCGAAGGATGGCGCTCCTCTACTGCAATGCTTGCAGAGGCGCCAACCCTTCGCGTGCCCCAATGTTGTAACGCTTCAGTTTGCGATAGAGCGTGGCGCGGCTGATGCCCAGCATCTTTCCGGCCAGGGCCTTGTCACCCTTTACCTGTTCGAAGACGCGTTCGATGGTCGCTCGCTCAATGTCCTCCAGGTCAGTGGTTGAGAGACCGGACGATGACGCAGCGCTGCCCGGCTCACCTTGCACCGCGGACGTGATCGAAGGCGGCAGGTCGTTGAAATCGATCGTCCGCCGGTCGCCCAGGGCCACGGCGCGCTCGATACAGTTTTCCAGTTCGCGAACATTCCCGGGCCAGTCGTACTGCAACAGGGACTTCATCGCCGCGGTCGTAATCTGTATGGGTTCGTTGCGCGCGTAGCGGTCCAGGAACCAGTGCGCGAGCATGGGAACATCCGACCGGCGCTCACGCAGTGAAGGCAGCCGGACCGTCACTACATTCAAACGGAAATAAAGATCCTTGCGAAAGGTGCCATTGCGATATTCAGCTTCCAGGTCCCGATTGGTAGCGGTAATCACCCGCACGTCGACTTTTATTTTCTGGTTGCTGCCTACGGGGCGGACTTCTTTTTCCTGCAGCACGCGCAGCAGCTTGGCCTGCATTTCTTGCGGCAGCTCCCCGATTTCATCCAGGAAGATGGTTCCACCATTGGCGGATTGAAACAGACCGGTGCGGGCTTTGACTGCGCCGGTGAATGCCCCTCTTTCGTAACCGAATAACTCGCTTTCAATCAAGGTTGGGACCAGCGATCCGCAGTCGACGGCGACGAAGGGACGCTTGGCGAACGATCCGCGGAAGTGGATCGCGCGCGCAACCAGTTCCTTGCCGGTACCGCTTTCTCCTGTGATCAGGACCGGAGTGTGGGTGTCTTTCAGACGCGAAATCATGCGCAACACGTCCTGAATTTTGGCCGAGGCTCCGACAATTCCGTGCAGCTCGGTCTCGGTATCGACGCGCTCGCGCAGGAATTCGTTTTCTTCCACCAGGCGAACTTTTTCTGCCATGCGGCGCAGGAACAGCCTCAGCTCCTCCAGAGGGGAAAAGGGTTTGCTGATGTAGTCGTAGGCCCCGAGTTTCATGGCTTGCACGGCGGTCTCCACCGATCCGTGGCCGGTCATGACGGCCACCTCGGCGCGCGGCAGCATCTTTTTCACTCTTTCGAGGAAGGTGAGGCCCGACATATTGGGCATGACCATGTCCGTCAGAATGATGTGCGCGGGTTGTTCTTCGAGCAGCGCCAGAGCCGAATCTCCGCCGTCGGCTTCCATGCAGATAAACCCGAGGGCTTCTCCCACAGTCATGCACAGCTGGCGGATGCTTTGCTCGTCGTCAACAATCAGGAGGCGAATTCTTAAGTCTTCGTTCACTGTGCCTTCCCCATGGTTTTTTGCACTACGGAAATGAATTGCTGCACCCGAAACGGTTTTTCGACGCAGGGAGCCCCGGTTTCGCGCAAGGTGGCGACGGTTTCTTCATTGGCGATGTCGCCGGTGATAAATACGATCCGCGCCGCCAGTGCAGGGCGGTATTGCACCACCCAGGCGTGGACGTCGGCGCCATTTACGCCTCCGGGAGTGCGCATGTCGGAGACGACGCCGAGAAATTCTCCCGACTCCAGCAGCCGCAGGCCATCGGCGCCGGATTCGCTGCACACCACGGAGTAGCCATTACGCTCGAGGGTAGCTCGGACGTAAGCCATGACGGCGGGCTCATCCTCGATTAGCAACACGGGTAAAGTGGAGGGTTTCGAAACGGGCTGAGTGGTCATCGTTGTATGACTCCGGCAGCGGCCCCGACTGAGGCCGTCTCTGGCGTTGCGGGCAGGCGCACCACGAAGGTCGCGCCCGGCCCGCCGGTATTGTTTTGGCAAAGAATCTCGCCCCCATGCTCGTGCACGATGCCGTAGCAGATGCTCAAGCCGAGGCCGGTCCCCTTTCCCACTTCCTTGGTGGTGAAGAACGGATCGAAAATGCGATCCGGGTGCGAAATTCCGGGCCCATTGTCGCGAAACAAAATCTCAACCGACTGGCCTTTGTGGGCGGTGGTAATTTCAATCCGCGCCAAGCGCCCGGTTCCGCCCACGGCGTCGTAAGCGTTGTTCAGGATATTCAGGAAGACCTGCTGCAACTGGTGCGAGTCACCAATTACGCTCGGCAAATCCTGGTCGAGCTGCTCGACGACTTCGACTCCGTGGCTTTGGAAATCATAGGAGCGAAGCTGTACCGTCCGCCGCAGAATGGGGTTGAGTTGCAGCGCCTTTCTCTGCGGCGGCATCTGGCGGGCGAAGCTGAGCAGGTTCTGGACAATCTGCTTGGTGCGCTGCGCTTCCTGCAAAATAACCCGCATATCCTTGCGCGCGCTCTCCGGCAATTCAGGATTTTCCATCAGCAGGTCGGCGAATCCGAGTATGGCGGTGAGCGGATTATTGACTTCGTGGGCCACGCCGGAAACCAGCTGTCCCACGGCTGCCATTTTTTCGGCGTGCATCAGCTTCGACTGCAGGCTGGCGGCGTCGGTGACGTCGGTCATCACCACCACCAGGCTGATCACGTGCGATTGCTCGTCGCGCATGGGACTGAGGTTGACGGAAAAGTGTCCGATTCTGCCGTCTCCACGCAGTATCTGCAGTTCGAGATTGTCCACCTGGCGGCCGGCGAGAGTAGCGCTCAGAGCCTCGGTAAGAATAGTGCGACGGCCGGGCGCAACCAGGTCTTCCAGGGGGCGTCCCAGCAACTGTTTCAGCTCGTAGCCCATATCCTGCCAGCGGCGGTTGGCGTAGCTGATGAGCCCGGCGGTGTCGGCGACGAGAATCAGGCTCTGGGTGTTGTTCAGAATCTTTCCGGAAAAATCGCGCTCCCGCTGCAACTCGGCCTGGAAGTTTTTGAGCCCGCTGATATCGAGCATCAGGCCGCGGAATTGCAAAATCCGGCCCTGCGCGTCGCGGACCGCAAATGCATTGATCAGAACGTAAACCGCGGATCCATCGCGGCGGCGCAGGGTCTCTTCATGGTTCCGCACCACGCCGTGCTCTTCCATCTCCCGGGCGAGCGCCTGGTGCCCGTCGGCTAAAAAATAAACGTGGTTGCGGACGTCAACTTGCAGCAACTCTTCGCGGCTGTTGTATCCGAGCATCCGGACCAGTGCGTCGTTGACCTCGATGAAGCGGCCGTCCGGCGTGGAGAAAAACAAACCTTCCTGAATGTTGTCGAACAGTTCGCGGTAACGCTGCTCCACTTCGAGACGGTCGCTGATGTCCTTAAGCACGTGGATGGTCTGCATGCCCTCGCTGCTGGCGCCGTGTACGCGAGAGGTAGAAACCAGGTAGGTGCGCTCGAGTACCGGGTGGACATACTCGTCATCGCCTTCGATGCTGCTGCGGCAGAAAGGGCAGGAGCGCATGGCGGGAGCGTTGCCCATCGCCAGCAGCGCCGACATATTGACTCCGATGAGAGCGTGCGGCTCGACTCCGATGAACTCAGCCAGCGAGCGGTTGACCCGCAAGACGTTGCCGGACTCGTCATGGGCCACGATGAAATCGCTGATCGCGTCGAAAATCTCGACCCAGTGCCGGTTCGCCTGATCCATGCGGGTAAACAGGCGAGCATTCTCCAGCGCCACTGCGGCGTGCCCGGCGATGGCTTGCAGCACCTGGGTCTCTTCGTCCGCTCGCAACGGCTCGCGGTTCCCCAGGCACAGAACTCCAACCAGTTCCCCTGCGCCGCCCAACAGCCGTACCAGCGTGGCACTGCCCCCGCCCAGGTCGGAGGCCAATGCCGCGCCGAATAATTCGATTGCAGTGGAAGAGACGATGGTGTCTTCGTGGCGTGCCAGAGCCTGCTCGACGGCATGACTGAACCGTCGCAAAAACGAAGGGTCCTGCATGTCCTCGCTGCCCGCGCGCTGCAGAAAGAGAGTTTCCAGTCCGATCTCCTGTTTCACCACCAGGGCCGCGTGAGTTGCGTCGAGAATGTTGGCAGCCCGGCCTACAAAGTTTTTGGCGAAATCAGGCAGCCGGAGTTGGCCATTGAGTTCGAGGGCCAGTTCGGTCAGGGACTCGGCGCGGCGGCGGTGCTGTTCGGATTGATGCAGGTTGCGAGTAACCTCGAGTGCAACTGCAACCTGGGCGGCCAGGGCGCGCGCGCGACGGATTTCTTCCTGCGAAATTCCGGCCTGGTCGAGCCGGTCGAGCACGCCGAACATTCCCAACACCTGTCCTTCGGTGTCGAGAAGCGGCACAGTCAACAACTGCCGCACGTTGAACTTCGCCAGAATGTCTTGATTCGCCCCCGGCACGCTGGCGGGATCGTCCGACCAGAACACCTCCTTGGCGAGAAGGGCGCGGCTGGCGGGACCTGGAGGCAGCACGAGATCCACTTCCTTCTTCTTGCCGCTTTCCGCCGCCCAGCGGACGTGGAACGAGCCGTTTTCGAGCAGCCCGATGAAGCCTCGTCCAAAGCCGAGAAAATCCGCGGCGCGCAGGGCAAACTGCTGCAGAAACTTGTCCAACTGGCCGATCGAACCCAGCTCGGCTGAGATATCCAGCAATTGATGGAGTTCGTAGGCGCGGGCCCGGGCGGTGCTGTAGAGCTCCGCGTTGGCGATGGCGACCGCCGCAAAGCCGGTGACCACCGAGATCAGGGATTTTTCTTCCGCGCTGAAGACGCCCTCGGGACGCGGGTAAATCAAGACCGCGCCCTGGGTGAGCGAAGTGCGAAAGGGTGCGGCGATCAGCATTCCGGGTGGGACCAATTCGCCCAACGCGTGGGTAGCAGGGTCGATGGTTACACTGATTGGTTCTCCGGCTGCCACGGCACGGCTGGCCAGGTCAGCGGCAAACTGCAGTCCCCGGCGGTCATGCCGGGCCCGCACCGAGGCGGCCAGGTTGGGAGACTCGGCAGCGACCGCGTTCAGGCTGAACCCGGTTCCTTCCCGCAACATCATGCAGACGAGCCGGGTGCGCAGAAGAACGCGAAGCCTGTCCGCCACCGCCTCGATGACCGCTGTGGACTGCGGCGCGGAGTAAATTGCCTGCGCCACTTCAGCCAGAATCCTGGTTCGCCGGTTCTCTTCGCGCGATGCCTGGGCGAGGCGATTCGCCTCCAGCAGGCTGCCCAGCTGTCCCGCGAGAATGGTGGCTTTCGCCGCCAGGTCCGGGTTGAAGAAATTAGGATTCGAACAATGCAGGAAGACCGCCGCTCCGATCGCTTCGTGGCTCACCACCAAGGGCGCGGCCATGATCGACCGGGCGCGATACTCGGCGGCCATCAGATAGCGGGCAGGATCCAGCTGGTTTTCATAAACCGTCTTGCCTTGCCGAATGGCTTCGATAGCGATGGCCACCGCCACCTGGTTGGATTTAACTCGTGTGCCGCGGAACTGTTCCGCCATGGCTCCATCGGCCTCGACTCCTAACAGCTCATCGGAGGAAACGCGCTGCCAGTAATAGGCGCCATCCACTCGAAAGAGTTCGCGCGTCGCCTGGCAGAACAGACGGATCAAGGCCTGGGCGGGTGTGCCTTGCGCGGCCGCATCGGAGATTTTGAGCAGCAGTCGCTGAAAGGCGTCGTCCGATTGCGGATTGTTCTGTCGCGCAGTCGTCGCGTCTTCCGCCGACGTCGTCAAAGTGCCACCGCCCACCCGCTTTCAAACCTACAAGTAGTTGATACATAGCAAATTAGAATGCATTCTCAATTTGAGTCAAGGGAATAAGGGGGTGGGTGCCGAGATGGTGAAATGGGTCCCACCTCGACAATACACTGTCTCAAATTGATATGGATATAGCCCGGTGAGACGATTTTATGATCAATTTCCCATCTTCCACTGCCCCGGAGGTTTTCTGTAAGTCATTTAAAAAAAGCAACTTGGACGCGTCAGTATCTGGCGGATGCGAATTCTGCCGAGCTGGCATGGGCATTGCACTTGAGGCCATGGGGAAATTTCTCTTTGCCTCAGGAGAGGCTTGTGCGCATGGGGATAAAAAGGAAGCGACTCGGCAGGACGATGTGGACCTGCTGCCTTCTGACCGCCGCGTTAACGACGGTTTACCCCGTCCTGCTGCAAGCCCAGGACATAGAGAAGACGGAAGAGCTGGCGCGCAAGGCTAGGACCACGGTCGCGCCCGTTTACCCCGACGTCGCGCGCCGCATGGGCATTGCCGGCAGCGTCAGGCTGGCTGTCGTGGTTGCCCCGAACGGGGCGGTCAAGAGTTCGAAAGTAGTGGGCGGGCATCCGGTCCTGGAGAATGCGGCGCAGGACGCGATGCGGCAATGGAAATTCGAGCCTGCCGCCAGCGAGAGTAGCGGAATTGTGGAATTCAAGTTCAAGCCTAACTGAAGAAATCGAGTGGGTTGGCCACGCGCAAGCCAGCGCGGCCGCAGAGAGCGGAGGAGCAGCATGACGATCGGCAAAAAACTTTATGTCAGCTTCGGGGCGGTGCTCGCCATGGTCGTGGTGCTGTTTGCCGTGAACCTGGCCGCCGTTTACCGCGAGCACAGCGCCAAGGCCGCCGCCTCGCAGGCTCTGCAACTGGCGGATGCCACCGACAAGATCAGATTTCAAATGATGCAGAACCGGCTCTTCCTCACCAACTACCTGCTGAGCGGAGACAGCCGGGAGGCCGACCACGTGAATGACGGCGTGCGCGCCCTGGTCGATCGCATGCAGAACACAGTGGCTCTTGCCACTTCCGAGCAGCAGCGCACCGCGCTGGCGAAAGTACAGCAGACGGAACAGAACTGGGCTCACGAATTTGCCGAGCCGCTCATGCAAAAGCGCAAAGAGGTGGACCAGGGGAATTCCACCGTGGCCGAACTGCAGATTTTCTACCTGCAAAAAGATGCTGGCTCATGGGTGAAGAACTCCACGGAGTATCTCGACCTGGCCGACCAGGAAAGCAAGCGGGTGCTCGAGGAGCGGCGACAGAGCGACGATTCCGCGAGCAACTGGACCGTCGGAATCGCCCTGCTGGGCACGCTGGCCGCGCTCGTCCTGGGTAGCCTGATTGCCATACGCACCGCCAAATCAATTACCGAACCGCTGACCGATCTGATGAAAGTGACCAAGCAGATTGGGACCGCCGGCGATCTCGATCACGAAATCGATATCAAACGCGAGGACGAGATTGGCGAGCTGGGAAGAACCTTCAACAGCATGGTGGGCTACCTCCGAGAAATGGCTTCGGTTTCAGAGGCCATTGCCGGTGGCAACCTTTCCGTGGATGTGAAGCCGCGTTCCAAGGATGACACGCTGGGTAACGCTTTTGTCCGTATGGTGGATGGGCTGAGAAACCTGGTGCGCAATGTGCGCGATGCCGCATCGCAAGTCGCGAGCGCGTCCAGCCAGGTCGCAGGCGCCTCCGACGATTCCGCAAAAGTCAGCCTGCAAACCGCCTCTGCGATCGATGAAGTGACCAGCACCATGCACGAGATGAGCGTCAACGTGCAGAACATGGTGAAGAACACACAGACGCAGGCTTCGAGCGTGAGCGAGACTTCCGCCTCGATCGACCAGATGGTGGCCTCGATTCAACGCGTCGCCGATACTGCCAAGGTTCTGCTCGACATCTCCAACCGCTCGCGGGAAGAAGTGCACAGCGGCATCAACACCATGGAGAAAGCTACGGATGGACTGAACAAGATCAACATCACCATCCGTTCCTCGGGAGAAATCATCGATGTGCTCGGGCAACGAGCCGACGACATCGGCAAGATCATCGAAGTCATCGACGACCTGGCAGAGCAGACCAACCTGCTGGCGCTGAATGCCGCCATTGAGGCGGCCCGCGCCGGCGAGCATGGCCTGGGATTTGCGGTGGTGGCCGACGAAGTACGCAAGCTGGCGGAAAAATCGGCGCAATCCACCAAGGAAATTTCCGAACTCATCCAGAGCATCCAGAAAGAAGCCCGCAAAGCGGTGGAGAACATGGACCGCAGCACCGGCATCGTGAACGACGGGCTCGGCCTGGGACAGGAACTGAACGCCGCCCTGCGCAAAATCTCCAACGTCGTCACCGAAGTGTACAAGTTCGCACAGGAAATCGGCGCCGCCACTAACGAGCAGTCCCATGGCTCGTCGCAAATCGCACGCGCCACGACTCGCTTGAACGAAATCACGCACGAGATCAACTCCGCGGTCGAGGAGCAGGCTTCAGGCGCGCAGGCCGTGGTCAAAGCCATGGAGCGCATGCGCGAACTGGTGCAGCAGACCACTTCGGGTTCAACCGAACTGGCGGCGTCGGCGGAGCAGATGTCGAAAATGTCGCGGGAATTGCTGGATGCCATGCACCGCTTTGCCCTCGAACAAACGGAACGGGTGCCGGCGCATTACGAAGAACCTGGGGCGGCTTACAGCGCACGGCGCGCTGCGGCCGGCAGCCGGGCCTGAATACGACCATGAATCCCGAATTGCACATCGTCGGATTTCAGGTGGGCCGCGAGACCTATGGCGTTCCCATCACCTCGCTGCATGAAATCGTGCGTGTACCCGAGATCACGGCCGTGCCGGACGCTCCCGAGTACATGGAAGGCGTGATCAATCTGCGGGGAAAGATCGTTTCGGTCATCGATCTGCGCAAGCGTTTTGGCGAAGCCAAGACCGAGCTGAATCGCCGCAATCGGATTCTGGTGGTTGAACATGGCGGGCGGCTGTGCGGATTGATTGTCGATTCCGCCTCGGAGGTCATCAAGATTCCGGCGGCTGAGATCGAGCCTTCGCCGGCAACGTTGCAGGAGGGCAGCCTCAACTGCGTAACCGGTGTTGGAAAGTACAAAGGCCGGCTGATTGTGTTACTGGACATGGCCAAGTTGCTGGAGAGCGGTGCACTCCGAAAAGAAGCAGAGCGGGCAAAGAGCGAGACCCGCGGTGCGGCCGCAGCCAGGTAGCGGTGCGGGAAAGAGCAAGTTAAACCGAACTCATGGGCACAACCAGCATCCCCGCGCAGTTTACCGAAGCTGAACTGAAGCTTTTGCAAGTGCTCGTGTACCAGGAGTGCGGCATGCACTTCGACGAGCGGCGCACCCATTTTCTGCAGGACCGCCTGCAACGCCGGCTGAAGGATTGCCATCTCGATTCTTTCTATAGCTACTACCGGCTGCTGATCAGCAAGGAAGGAAAGGATGAGCTGGCTCGGCTGCTGGAAAACCTGACCGTCAATGAGACCAGCTTCTTCCGCAACAAAGCTCAGCTGGATTTGTTCCACAAGCACATTCTCGACGACCTGATTCGCCGCAAGCAGGCGCAGAAAGACTACTCCCTGCGTATATGGAGCGCCGGCTGCTCCACCGGCCAGGAACCCTACACGCTGGCCATGCTGATCGCTGACAGCCTGGCCTACTTCTATCTGCGCAATCCGCAGGGCATGGCCCCGCCTTCGCCCAAGCCGCTGATTCCCGCGCCCTGGAAGGTCGAGATCATCGCCAGCGACATCAGTTACTCGGTACTGCGGGCTGCCCAGGATGGGGTTTATTCCGAAACCCAGATGGCGACCGTGGACTACAGCTACCGCTTGCGTTATTTCGACAAGACTGGCGAGCGTTATGCCATCAAAAAGGCGTTGAAGGAAGTCGTTCACTTCGACTTCCACAATTTAAAAACTGAATACCTGCCACAGCGCAACGACGTGATCTTCTGCCGCAATGTAATGATGTATTTTGACGAGCCAGAACAGAAGCGATTGCTGGAAAAGTTCGCTCGTTGCCTCAATCCTCACGGTTACCTGTTTGTCGGCCACGCTGAAAGCCTGCTCGCGTTAACCCATCAGTTCGCCATGATCCATCGCAACAGTGGAACTGCCTACCAGAAGGTCGAGGTGACCAGGTGACCCAGTTTGCCGACGAGCGCGCCGCGGAAATGCGTGAACTCTTCTTTGAGACTGCGCAGGAACTGCTGCAGTCTTTGAACGAAGAAGCGCTGAAGCTGGAGAAGAACCCGGCAGATCCGGAGCTGGTACGCGGCATCCGGCGCATCGTTCATACCCTCAAAGGAGATGCTGCGGCGTGTGGATTTCGCGAGCTGAGCAATGCAGCTCACGAGCTCGAAGATGCCCTGGCCCTCGAATCAGCCGGTTCGCACGGCAGCCTGGCTGAAGTGGCATTTGCCGCCGCGGATACCTTCGGCGCCATGCTGACGGCCTATCGCCGCAAGGGAAAACTCCCTTCCTCAGCTCCCCTGGCAAAAATGATTCGTGAGCTGGGCCAGCAACCGAAGGGAAAGAAGAAAGCGAAGAAGCCGGCCAGGATTTCTGCCGCTCCCGCGGTGTGGAACGAGTACGAGAAGCTGGCGATGCAGAACGCAGTGTCGCGCGGCGGGAACGTGTATCACATCACCTCCGCCATCGACCCGCACTGCGTGATGCCGGTTGCAGCCCGGCAACTGGTGCTGAATGCGCTGGCTCCGGTAGCCGAAGTTCTGGGAGCGCGACCCGAGGCTGGTTCTCCGGCGAGCACACAACGCGTGGAACTGTTGGTGGCGAGCGAGCAGTCGGCCGACCGGCTGTCCGCACTCTGCCGTATTCCTACCGTGATCTCGAGCGTGGTGCTGGAACTGGTGCAGGCTGCAGAGGCAACAGCAAAGAAAGCGGCGACAGTCGAAGCCGCAGTAAGTGGAAGCGCATCGCCGGCCATGCCGCACGCCGCGCCGCCGGAGTCTGAAGAAGATTCCGCGGCCGCTGCCAGGCCCGCTCATGCTCCTGCGCTGGCGGAGAACATTCTGCGCGTGGACGCGGAACGCATCGACAGCGTGCTCAACCTGGTTGGAGAATTAATTATCGGCCGATCCATGCTGCAGCAGGCGTTTACCGATTTTGCGCGGCATGTGCCCAAAGAAACTTTGCGCGGTCGCTTTACCGATGCCATGGCGTTTCAGTCGCGCGTGCTCAGCGACCTGCAGCGTTCGGTCATGAAGATCCGCATGGTACCGGTCGAGCAGTTGTTTCGCCGGTTTCCGCGCATGGTGCGCGATGTGGCCAAGCTCTGCGGCAAGGATGTGAGCCTGGTGATGAGCGGCCAGGACACCGATCTGGACAAGAGTCTGCTGGACATTGTCGCCGAACCCCTGACCCATCTGGTGCGCAATGCGGTGAGTCATGGCATTGAAAGCTCCGGGGAGCGGGTGCGAAACGGGAAGGCGCCGCGCGGAACCATTCATCTCACTTCATACCACCACGGCAATCAGGTTATCGTGGAAGTCACCGACGACGGCGCGGGCATTGACGTCAACAAGGTCAAAACCAAAGCCGTGGAAAAGGGTCTCCTCGCCTGGGAGGAAGCAGACAGGCTGGGAGAAGCTGAAATTCTCGCCCTGCTGTTCCGTCCAGGATTCAGCACCGCGGACGAAATTACGGAAATCTCTGGCCGAGGCGTCGGCCTGGATGTAGTGCAAACGGTATTGCACCGGCTGAAGGGGTCGGTCGAGATTGAGACCCGGGTGGGCCGCAGCACGACTTTCCGCCTGAAGCTGCCTCTCACGCTGGCCATCATCAAGGCCCTGCTGTTCCGCGTGGAGCAGCGCTTGTACGCCGTCCCTTTGAATGCGGTGGCGGAAATTGCTCGAGCCCGGGAATCCGACGTGCACCAGGTGCAAAACTACGAAGTGCTGCAATTACGCGATCGCGTCCTGCCGCTGGTACGACTGGGACTCGCGCCGGACTCCGGGGCGGTTGCAGGCTCGGCCAAGATTTTTGTTCTTGTCATTTCCATCGGCGAGCGGAAGCTGGGATTGATCGTTGACAGCCTCGAGGGCGAAGACGAACTGGTGATCAAGGCGCTCGATGACCAGACCGTGGCGACCGACCTGATCAGCGGCGCTTCCATCCTGGGCGACGGGCGGGTCGTGCTCATCGTCAATCTTCCAGCCATCGTGGATCGTCACAGCAAGGGTCGCTCTGATTCGGGAGACGGCATCGTCTCCGGAATTTTGCTTTCGCACGCTGACCGCAAGAGCAAACGCGAACTCGCGGCGGGGGCGCATTCATGAATCCCGTGCGCGTGCTGGTGGTGGACGATTCCGCGTTGATGCGCAAGTTGATCCCGCAGATTCTGCAGGGCGACAGCTCGATCGAAGTTGTGGGCACGGCGATGGACGGAAATTTCGGCCTCAGGAAGATCGAAGACCTGAAGCCCCAGGTCATCACCCTCGATCTGGAGATGCCGGGCATGGGCGGCATCGACATGCTCAAGGAAATCATGCGCCGCCACCGCTTGCCGGTGATTGTCGTGAGTTCGCATAGCACCGAGGGCGCTTCGATAACCCTGCAGGCATTGTCGCTGGGGGCGTTTGATTTTGTCGCCAAGCCCACCGACGTCTCCGCGCGCATGCCGCAGATTGCGGCAGAGCTGATCGGAAAGATCAAGGCTGCAGCTCAGAGCCGTGGCATCACGGTCAGGCCAGTCGATCTTGCTGAGCGCTCGAAGCAAAAGGCCAAACTCGATTCCAGGCGTGTGCCGACCCGAGTTGTCGCGATTGGCGTTTCGACTGGGGGTCCGCAGGCTTTGCAGTATGTTTTCTCGCAATTGCCGGCGGATTTTCCCGGCGCGATTGTGGTGGTGCAGCACATGCCCGAAGGCTTCACCGAAATGTTTGCCCGGCGGCTGGATGAAATCTGCGCGGTCGGGGTGAAGGAAGCCCAGTCGGGAGACGTTCTGCTGGCGGGACGGGTGCTTATCTGCCCGGGCAGCCGTCACGTGAAGGTGAAGCGGTTGCCGTTGGGAGATGTCGTGGTGCTGAGCGATGAACCTCGCGTCAACGGCCACCGTCCTTCGGCCGATGTGCTGTTCAAAAGCCTGGCCGACGAATTCGGATCCAAAGGTCTGGCTGTCCTCATGACCGGAATGGGAGATGACGGCGCCTCCGGCATGGGTGCGGTAAAGGCTGCGGGCGGAATGACGATCGCGCAGAGCGAAGAATCCTGCGTGGTTTACGGGATGCCCAAAGCTGCGATTGATCGAGGCTTTGCGGTCCGCGTCGTCGGTTTGGATGTGCTGGCCAATACGCTGCAAGCGCAGTGCATGGCCGATCGCAAGAATGGTTTCGGCGGGGAATCCGGTGAGAGCGGCAAAGGCGCGGGCGCCGGACGGATTTAGTTTGGATTGAATGCAAGGTCCTATTTTTGTAGCAGGAGGATTTATGGAACAATTCGCATCGTTAAAACGCAGCAAGGATGGTCAACCAGTCCGCTACCTGGTGGTGGACGATTCCGTCTTTGCCCGCAAGAACCTGGCTCGAATCGTGGAAACCTTCGGCGGCCAGGTGGCTGGCGAAGCCGGCGATGGCATGACCGCTATCACTGAATACGACCGCACCAATCCCGACATCGTGCTCATGGACATCACCATGCCGCAGATGGAAGGAATTGAGGCAGCGGAAAAGATCGTAGGCCAGCATCCCGAGGCACGCATCGTCATGGTCTCCTCCGTTGGCTATCAGGAGAACATCGTGGCGGCACTGCAGCGAGGAGCTCGCCACTTCGTGCAGAAGCCGGTGAAACCGGAAGTGCTGTATGAAGTGATCAAGTACGTGCTGGGCGAAGATGGAGCAGTGGCCAACGCCGCCGGCGCGGGAGCCTGAGCTATGAAAATGGAGCTGATCCAGCCGTTTATTAATGCGGCGGACGCCGTTCTGGCCCAGAGCCTGCAGTCTCCCATGTCGATTGGGAACCTGAGCATGGAGCAGGAGGCTTACCGGCGCAGAGGGGTGGCCGCACTGGTGGCGATTACCGGGGACATCGAGGGCCGCATTGTGTTCGACCTCGATCTCGAGACCGCGCTGCGCGTGGCCCGCCATTTTGCCGGAGGCGACCTGCCAGAGTCCGACAGCCTGGTTGCGGAAACGGTTTGCGAGTTAGCCAACCAGGTGACGGGGAACGCAGTAACTTCGTTGAATGACCAGGGCTTTCATTTCCGGGTGCATCCTCCCGTGCTGCTCACTTCCGAGCACGGCCCCACCAGCACCGAGGATACTGAAGCGCTCGTCATTTGCTGCGAAACCGGCAGTGGCAGCGTGTTCATGAACATCGCATTGCGTTACAACGTGCGCTCGCTGAACGAGCTGGCGGCGGCTGCGGGTAAATAGCAATTCAAAATTAATAAGCGGATTCTTACATTCCCAATATGGTTTGGATAATCGCGGACAGCGCGCTTTGAGCGTTGTATGTCGTCTCCTCAAGAGATAGGATTTTTGGAGACGAAAACTTCTCCTGCAGGCCCGGTGGGCCCGACTGACCCTCGGGCCTTTTTCTTTTCCGCGCAATGGCTTCGGAGTTGCCCTGCGATCTTCGCGGTAAGACGATTTTGTGGCGCAGCCGGCGGAGCTTCACGGAGTGCGCGAGAACACTCGCGACCATGGTCGCTCTGGTGGATGACGTGAGAGGCAGCGGATTCGCTTACGGCCCCGCCAGGACAAACACAGGATTTTGGGGCAGCGCATTTCCGCCATTGGGTGGGGTGATCGAGCCCAGTGGCGCGGGAATATCGAGTACCGGACTATCGTCAGAGGTGCGGACGACCGCTGTACTGCCTGAATCGCACTTTCCGATGAAGACCTTTGAACTGTCGGCCGAAGCGGTTGATGAATCACGGAAACGCACTCCGCCCAACACGCCCGACGGCACACCCAATCCAGCGGTGTCGCAGCCCGTAGGATTCACGGTGGAGATCTCGATGACCACGGCTCCCGTGCCGCTCTGAGCACTCGATGTGCTCCCGGCTCCGTTCGCTACAGTGATGGTTCCGGCATTGACGGCTACGATCGAGAAAGTGCCGTTGTTTCCGGCGTCAGCCATGCCGGCGATTACCAGTTCCATCCCGGGCCTTAAAGCTGGACCGGAAACCAGAGTGTATGTGTAAGTCGTGGTCGAAAAATTAAAGTTGCTGCTGGGAGCGCTTTGGGAAGCGGCCGTAATGCTGATTGTCGATTCCAGAGGAATCGTCTTGCGGATGCTGCCATTGCCGGTGTTGATCACGGTAACGCTGCTAGTGATGCAAACCTGCAGATCGGCGGGATTGGGCGTGCATGGAGGAATCTTGCTCGAACTGGCGACATAGGCTCGCGTGCCGTCCGGCAGCACGGCTACCGAAAGCGGGTTGGCGGCGACCGGGACGGTAAAAAGGACCGCCGGCGGATCCGTGGCAACGTTCACCGCGGTGACCGTATTGGCTGTCGGGTTGGTGACATAGAGGCGATTCAGCTTTGCGTCATACGCCATGTAATTCGCGCCTGCGCCGACGGGAACAGAACTGAGCAGGGCGTCAGCGGTGGTATCGATCGCAGACACCGTCCCGCTGCCGCTGTTGAGGACGTAAACTCTCTCACTGTCCGCGCGCGCCAGCACCCACACTGGAGCGGCGCCCGTGGCAATAGTCTGGCTCACAGTGCGGTCCACTAAGGAGATTGCGGTCACGGTTCCGTCGCCCTGGTTCGCCGCATAAAGCTTCTTCTGGTCTGGAGTTTCCGCCAGCGCGACAGGATGGTTGCCCACCGTAATCAGCGGATTGGTCACGCCGTTGGTTGCGGTGGAGACCGCCGCCACGGTGTTGCTTCCGTAGTTCGCGACCCACACCGTGCCATTCTCCGTGGTGTGAACAAACACCGGGCTTGACCCTGTGGGAAGGGAAGTCGTAAAAACCGGAGTGGTAGTGGACCCGGGCGCCGGCGAAAACGACGAAACGGAGTCTTCCATGGTGTTGACGGCGAACACCCGGGCTCCATTCGGGAGGAGCGCGGCATGGGCCGGATTCACGCCCAGTTGCGCGACCGCAACGCTGGTGTCGCCCGAAACATCAAGTCGCGTACTGGCGCCGGGATCGATCAGACCATTGTCGCTGAGCACCAAAGCGAAGTGGATGCTTTGAGGGTTGGGTTGAGGCGGGATGATAGGAACCGCGACGGGACGGTACTGGTCTCCGCAACCAATGGCAATCAGGACGACGGTCAATACGCCCAGCAGGCGGGCTATACCCCAAAAATTCATCCGCACCCCAGAAGAAGCTGAAAGACGTTCCATTTTAATGGTTGGTTGGAAGATGCGCCAGCGGGCTCATGTCGAGCGGACGATCACGTCCGCCACTTTAGGGGTTGATTCGTGGGTTGAGGTCTTTGGTTGCTCAGTGGGGTAAAACAGTCGGGAAATAAAGGTTAAAGGCGGCGGCGCAAGTTCAAAACAAGATCAACCGCGGGAGTTCAAAATCAAGATCAACGGCGGCGGACAGGAGTGTCCGCCCCACACAGACGCATATTACCCTTTGCCTCTGGAACGTTTGGCGGAAGCGGCTTCCCGCGCCGGGGCTGCCGGCTTCTTTTTCCCTTCCATTTCGGCCAGGCTCTGTTTGAGGGCGGCCATCAGGTCCACGACGGGCGCCAGTTTTTTCGGCTTCTCGACTTCGGTAATCGTGCCGCCTTCAAGTTTGGTCTCGATCAGTTTTTTTACATTTTCCTGGAAGGTGTCGTGATACTTTTCGGGATCCCACTCGCCCGCCAAAGCTTCGATGAGCTGGTGCGCGACCTTTACTTCGGCGGCTTTCAGTTCCACCTCGGGCGCACCGAAGCCCTCCACCTGACGCACTTCTTCGGCGTAGTACATGGTGTGAAGCATCATTCCGCCTTCATGCGGACGCAGGAAAACCGTGTACTCGCGATTGTGCATGGTCAACTTGGCGATGGCGAAGTATTCGCTTTCTTCGAGCGCCTTGGTCAGCAGCGCATAGGGCCGCCGGCCTGCTTCTTCGGGCAGCATGTAATACGAGGACTCGAAAAACACAGGATCGACTTCGCTTGACTTCACGAATTCCAGAATCTCCATGGTCTTCGCGGTCTGCGGTTCGATCTTCTTGATCTCTTCCGGCTCAATCACCACGTATTCGCCCTTGCGGAATTCGTAACCCTTGACGATCTCGTTGCGCTCGACGACCCGGTTGTCCGCAGGACAGTAGTATTGCTGCTTGACGCGCTGCAGGTCGTCGCGGTGCAGCATGTTGAAGGAAATGCCGCTGCTGCGCGCACCGGAAAAGAGACGTACCGGCATGGAGATTAAGCCGAAGGTGAGATATCCCGACCAGACCGAGGCTGCCATTGATTCCCCCGAAACACAAAACCCGCAAGCGTATTGAAGTTTAGATCAATAAGGGACTTTGATGCAGGTGGAGGAGCAGGGTAATCCGAAGGCCAAGCCCCATCTATTGAACGCTCGGGGTGTGTACGCTATATCTTGTGGGTAGGCGCCATCTGCGGCGAGAAGCAATTTTGCGAAACGCAATGCGCAGGCTTTATCGTGACCACTGTGTATGACTTTACGCGACTTGGCAATCTGGACGCGCCTCCAGCGCGGTGGGCCGTGGGTGGCTTGCTTACCCTGACCTTCGCCGCGCTGGCCCGCGCGATGCGAGGAGTTACAAACTCGGGGGCGACGGCGGGAGCGGTCGGCTGCTTTCTACTTTATCTGGGCGGCGGTCTGGCAGCATTTGCCGCACTGATCACGGTTTTCGCGCTCACCTGGATCACGACCCGCGTCGGCTACCAGCGCAAACAGAAGCTCGGAACCGCCGAGCGCCGCGAAGGACGGCGAGGGTCTCAGGTGGCGGCGAATCTGGGCGTCGCTACTGTCTCCGCAGCTCTATATGTCTTCACTCAGCACCGCGAAGTCCTTCTGCTGGCAATGGCTGCTGCCCTCGCGGAAGCGGCGGCGGACACCGTATCCAGTGAACTCGGCCAGGCTTTCAGCGAGAAAGCCTTTCTGATTACCACCTGGCGCTCCGTCGCGCCGGGAACCGATGGCGCTATCAGCCTCGTCGGAACGATGGCTGGAATTGTCGCAGCCCTGATCGTGAGCGCCGTATGCGTCCTGGGCCGCTTGCTGCCCTGGAACTGGCTCGCCATTTCGGCCGGAGCCGCGGTCTTCGGAATGTTTAGCGATAGTTTCCTGGGCGCCTGGCTGGAGAGACGCCGGTTGGTTAGTAACGACTGGGTAAACTTCCTAAGTACTTTAATAGCAGCGCTTGCGGCGTTGTCCCTGGCTTAAACGCACTCAGCGAAGCCATCTCAACCCGCAGGCCATGTACTCATGGACCTTGCCCGCGGTTACTCTGCGGAGGGAAACTTGTCGAGAGCATCTTTCTCCAAAGTTGCTTGCATCCCATAGCTTGAGTTGAGGATTGCGGCGGCCTCGGGCGTCCGCCTCAACGCGAAAGACGTTGTGTAATGAAG
This sequence comes from Terriglobia bacterium, assembly GCA_963814725.1. Classification (GTDB taxonomy): domain Bacteria; phylum Acidobacteriota; class Terriglobia; order Terriglobales; family Acidobacteriaceae; genus JAIQFF01. Next base: position 39,426 of record CAWFDY010000002.1, on the reverse strand, counting down.
ATTCAGAAGTTTGTTGTCGGATATGTGCTGGCGCTGGCGCTGTTATTGTTCGCCCAGCAGCGCCCGTCGACGAGCCAGCCCTCCGGCTTTCGCGAGGTTGCGGACCTAACGCACTCGTTGTCGGCGCAGGGCTTTGAAAGCCCGCGGAATCCGGCTTATCGATTGCAGCCTGTAGCCTTCACGGGAATTAAGGCATCTGATGGTTCTTCTCCGGAACAATTTGCCACCCGCATCGACGCCCCGGCCCTTCTGGGACATGGCCGCTGGACTGTCGATCAGATTCCAGCCGGCCGGTTAATCGGACCGCTGGTGGTACTGGATGTGACCGCCCAGGCCAATGCGGATCCAGACTACGAGATTTCGGTGCAGGACATTGCCAGATGGGAGCAAAGCAATGGGCAAATTCCGCTGGGCGCGGTCGTAATGGCTCGCACCGGATGGGGCTCGCGCTGGAACTCAACCCGGAATTACCGCAACACAGATGCCAGGGGCAGAATGCACTTTCCCGGATACTCCGAGGATGCTGCCCGCTTTCTGGCCGAAGGGCGCAACGCTCTCGGCCTCGGCATCGATACGGCAAATCTTGATCGCGGTTCCGCCAAAATGTTGTCCGTGGATCAATATGCGCTCGAGCACGGACTCTATCTGCTGACCAACGTTGCGAATCTCGATCGCATGCCGGCGAACGGTGCGGTCGCCATGGTCGCCCCGGTGAAGGTCGCAGGCGGATCGACGGCTCCGGTTCGCATTCTCGCGCTGGTCCGCTAGTAAATCCGAAAACGACAATCCTCTCTGCCGTAAAAGCCCAGACACTTCTTAACAGCATCTGTGGACAAATTCTCCCCCGACGCAGGATTTTCCATTGATCCTTCCGCATGGATCGGGCAAAGATGGAGCAGGCAAAATATTGTGCATCACGGGTGCTGCCCAGGAGGTCATATGCAGATGCAGATGAATGATCCGCGATATCCCATCGGGAATTTCAGATTTGACGGTCCGCCAACTGAGGAGCAGCGTCGAACCTTTATCGACGATATCGCGGCCGCTCCGGCTGCATTGCGTGCCGCAGTGAAAGGGCTCACGCAGCAGCAGATCGAAACTGCCTACCGGGATGAGGGATGGACGGTGCGGGAAGTGACGCACCATGTTCCGGACAGCCACTTGAATGCTTACATCCGTTTCAAGCTGGCTCTTACCGAAGACGCGCCCACCATCAAACCGTACATGGAAGATCGGTGGGCAAAACTGGCGGACTCATCCACGCCGCTGGAGGTTTCCCTGTCATTGCTCGATTCGCTGCACGATCGCTGGGTGCGCCTGTTGCGATCGCTGGGGCCGCAGGACTGGAAGCGGGTCTTCAATCATCCGGAGATGGGAACGGTTGGGCTTGAGAAAGCCCTGGCTCTGTACGCCTGGCATGGACGGCATCATGTGGCGCATATCACTGAACTGAGAAAGAAGATGGGATGGTCGTGAGCGGAACAGGTTCCGGAATTGATTTGACTCGGTCGGGACTCGATCAAGATGCTCCGCTCCCGATGACTCCGCTCAGGATGACTGGCTCCGGTCGCGTCTAGGCTGGGATATGCAGTTTCCACGCAGTGTAGCTTGCGGCTTCGCGCAGCACCGCCACCACTCGTTGCCAGAACGAGCGCGGTCGAGAGTCCGGACGGGGCGCGACGTTAACCTGCACTCCTTCGTGCTCCAGCAATTTGCGGATGCGGAATACGTGGTAGGCGTCGCTGACGGCCACGCAGCTGTGCATGTGGTTGGCGCGCATGATCACGGCCACTCGTTCTGCCGAGGATGCCGTGTCAGTTCCCTGCGTTTCGGCGATCAATTTTGATTCGGGAACGCCGCGGTGCATCAGGTAATCGTGTCCGACTCCGCCTTCGCTGAAGGTGGGGTCGGCGCCCGATCCTCCCGTGGTGATGACTACCGGGGCCGCGCCGCGCTGGAAGAGATCGTAAGCATGATCCAACCGCGCGCGGAAGACAGGTGAGGGACGTCCGGCATACTGCGCTGCTCCGAATACGACAATCGCTTCAGCGGAGTGCATTTCCTGCAAGCCGGCTTCATGGACGATGCGGGCGCTGCTGATGGCAAGAAAGGCTACGACTGCCGCCGCAGCCAGCGCGGCGACCCATAAGGGCCACGGGCTCGGCCGCCGCTCTGCCGCGGTAATCATCCCTGCGCGAAAAACCCGGAAATCTCCTGCGAGGGAATGGCGCCTTCCCGCATAATGCGCCAGCGGGCTTCTTCGTCGGTGAGGTCAATGATGGTGGACGCCACTTCACGGGGCGATGTGCCGCCGTCCACGATAATCGCAATGCGCCCCTGCAACTGGTCGCGAACCGCGAGCGCGGTGGTGCACTCGGATTCTCCGCTCAGGTTCGCCGATGTGGCGGTAATCGGAATCTGCGCTGCCTGCACCACCGCCAGCGGAATCGGAGAATTGGGGATCCGCAGAGCGACGTTTCCAGTATTGGCCGTCACTTTGAGCGGCAGCCGGGAAGAGGCTTTGACGATGATGGTGAGCGGTCCCGGCCAGAAGCGGCGCGCCAGCGCATAAAACTCTTCGGTCAGAGGCTGCGCCAGTTGTTCCGCCTGGTCCACGTCAGCGATCAGCAGCGACAGCGGCTTGTGCCGGGAACGGGACTTGATGTCATACACGCGGTCCACGGCGCGCAGGTTAAACGGGTCGGCGGCCAGGCCGTAAAACGTATCGGTTGGCATGCCGAGGACCTCGCCGGCACGAATCTGGTCCGCAGCATAACGAATCAGCGACGCTTCCGGTTTATCGCAATTGATTTTGACAATTTCTACACGCACTGCAGATCGTCCCTTCCCGCCCCGGGTGTTGAAATCGCGAAAGCTAACATAACATGGGGAAGCGCCGAAAGCCGAGAAGAACAGGTATGATTCGGAACGAACTTACGGAATCATGAAGCCCACCACGGCAACCGGCGGCCCACTTCCCAATGCGCGCCTGCGGCGCGTTGAAGGCCGGCACAATGCCATGGTCAAAGAGCTGCGCCGGGCTTTTTCCAAAGGGGAGCCGACGGCGGATGGCTATTGCGCCATCGAAGGCTTTCGCATTCTGGAAGAGGCGATTCGCAGCGGCTTGCGCTTTCGGACGGTATTCTTCAGCGAGTCGGCGGCGCCCCGAGCCGAGCGGTTGCTCTCCCAGCTCGGCGCACAGGTTGAAATCCTGCAGCTTCCTGACAAGTTATTCGCGGGCGTGGTCCCAAGCGATGCGCCGCAGGGCGTGGCCGCATTGACGCGATGGAAAGAGTTCTCGCTCGATGACGTGCTGGCCAAATCTAAGGCCGGGCCCGTGCTGGCCATCGCCGGAGTGCAGGATCCGGGCAATCTGGGAACTATTCTGCGTTCCGCGGAAGCATTCGGCGCCGGCGGTGTGGTCCTGGGAGAGGGCACGGCCAGCCCTTTCAATCCCAAAGTCGTGCGGGCATCGGCAGGTTCGGTTTTCCGGCTGCCGCTGGCGCGGGCCAAACTCTCCAACGCGATAGGCAGGATGAAAGGGCATGGCCTGCGCCTGGTAGCCACCGACTCGCACAAAGGAACACGGCTCGATCAGGCCAAGCTGTCGGGTGCGCTGGCTATTTTTATTGGCAGTGAAGGCGGCGGCCTCTCCCGCGAAGTCATCCAAGCAATGGATGAAGTGGTGGCCATTCCGCAAGCTCCGCAGGTGGAGTCGCTGAACGCCGGAGTTGCCGCCAGCATCGTGCTGTATGAAGTGATGAGGCAAAAATTTTAACCACGAAGGACACCAAGGTACACGAAGGAAAATCAAATCGCAGCGTGAGACCGCTGGAATTTCCTTCGTGTCCTTCGTGGTCAATGCTCTGAACAGACCATGAGTCTTTTCCAAACCATGCCGAGCGGTGGTGACCCGGGCGATCGCACTCGCCCGCTCGCCGATCGCATGCGTCCGCGCACGCTCGATGAATTTGTCGGCCAGGAACATCTGGTGGGCCCTGGCAAAGCGCTTCGCACCCAGATCGAGCGGGATGATATTGGCTCTCTCATTTTCTGGGGACCGCCTGGCACCGGCAAAACTACGCTGGCGCAGATCATCGCGCACATGACCAAGGCGGAGTTTATCGAGTTTTCCGCCGTGCTCACCGGCATCAAGGAAATCAAGCAGGTGATGGCGGATGCCGAGCGCGCGAAACAGTACGGCACGCGCACGATTGTTTTCATTGACGAGATCCATCGCTTCAACAAGGCGCAGCAGGACGCGTTTCTTCCCCATGTGGAGAAAGGCAACATCCGCCTGATCGGCGCCACCACGGAAAATCCTTCGTTCGAAATTATCTCCGCCTTGCTCTCCCGCAGCCGGGTGTACGTCCTCAAGCCTCTTTCGGAAGATCAGATCGTGGAACTGCTCAGGCGCGCTTTGGTGGACGGCGACCGCGGCCTGGGCGCCATGAAGCTGCAGGCTTCCGGCGATGTTCTGAAAAAGATTGCGGCGTATTCCAGCGGCGACGCACGCAGCGCATACAACGTGCTCGAAGTTGCCGCCTCACTGGCGCGCGGCCGCGACGGCAAAGAAGTGGGCGCGGAGATATCCGATGAACTGGTGCAGGACGCCCTGCAAAAGCGCGTGCTGCGCTACGACAAGGCCGGCGAGGAGCATTACAACCTCATCTCCGCGCTGCACAAATCGGTACGCAACAGCGATGCTGATGCCGCGCTTTATTGGCTGGGACGAATGCTCGAAGCCGGGGAAGATCCGCTCTACATCGCGCGCCGCGTGGTGCGCATGGCGGTGGAAGACATCGGCCTGGCCGATCCGAATGCGCTGGTGCAATGCGTTGCCGCGCGCGATGCTGTCGATTTTCTGGGTATGCCGGAAGGGAACCTGGCGCTGGCGCAAGCCGTGGTGTATTTGTCCGTGGCCCCAAAATCGAATGCGCTTTATAGCGCTTACGGCGAGATTCAGGCTGACGTGGAACGTACCGCCGCTGAATCCGTCCCGTTGCATTTGCGCAACGCTCCCACGGGACTGATGAAAGGCCTGGGATACGGCCAGGGCTATCAATACGCTCACGATCTGGATGACAAAGTGGCTGACATGCAGTGTCTGCCTGACAACCTGATCGACCGCGTTTATTACCGGCCTAGCAGCGAAGGGGTGGAAAAACGCATTCAGGAGCGCCTGGAAGAGATCAAACGTCGTCGCTCTCAGAAGCGCGCCAGCTCCGAGAAAACAGAATCCGGCAACTAGTCCTCCGCATCTATTCTTGAGTAGCGTCTTTCCCTTTCCAAATAGTCTTCAAGGAGGCTGGATCCATGGCTACAAGCCCAGGAATTGTTGTTTCGGAGCCGGCCGCCGTTCGTCCCGTGCAAATCGATCAGGTTGAACATCTGCTGAAGTTGCAGAAATGGGCACGAAAGATTACCTCCATTCTGGATCTGGATGAACTGATCTGCAAAATTGTGCACGACGTGGCTGCCGCGTTTACTTGCGTGGAAACCAACATCTACCTGCACGACGCAGAGCGCGGCGAATTGGAAATGGCCGGTGTTCATGGTTGCACCCTTCATGCCAAGGGATCGCGTCTGAAAGTGGGGAAGGGGGGTATGGTGGGCTATGTCGCGTCCACCGGGCAGATGCGCTACGCACCCGACGTTCGGCAGGATCCCTATTACATCGCTTGCGAGGAGTCCACGCTTTCCGAAGTAGCCATCCCGCTGCTGGTGGATGGTCAACTGGTGGGTGTCTTCGCGGCCTCGCACCATGAACTCGATGCCTTTACCCGCGAGCATCTGCGATGGTTGCAGAGCCTGTGCGAACACGTTGCTATCGCGGTGCATAATGCGCGACGCTTTCAGCGCGAACGGCATGAGCGCCAGCGCATGAGCCACGAGGAGCATGAGGCGCGGGCCATCCAGCAGGCGCTGCTGCCGAAAAGTTCGCCCTACATTCCTGGCTTCGCCGTTTCGGGATTGTCGATCCCGGCGGGCGCGGTGGGCGGGGACTGGTACGACTTCATTTCGTTCGACGACGGATGCTGGGGCCTGGTGCTGGCAGACGTTTCCGGAAAGGGTACGGCGGCTGCGCTGTTGATGTCCGCAACCCGCGGCATGTTGCGCTCTCTGGCGCAGACCTGCAGCGGCCCCGGAGAAGTTCTGACCCGGTTGAACCGGTTGCTGGTGGAAGACTTTCCGTCCGGCAAATTCGTCACCATGCTTTTGGCGGTGCTCAATCCATCGACTCGCGAATTGACCTTTTCCAGCGCGGGCCACTTGCGGCCTCTTTTCCTGGATGCGCAGGGCGCGCGTTTTCTGGATAGCGAACGCGGCATGCCGCTGGGTCTGGGTACGGGCGAGTTTTCCGAAAGCAAAGTGCAGCTTTCTAAAGGTTCGCGGCTGGTTTTCTACAGCGACGGGATTACGGAAGCCACCGGCCTCTCCGACGAAGAATACGGAGCCGACCGGATGCGCGACCACGTACTGAAGCCCGAAGCCTCCGCGGACAGCATCCTAGCCGATGTTCGCCTCTTCGCGAACGGCGAAGGACTGCATGACGACGCAACGGTTATTTTCGTGAGTGCGTAAGAGCGTTAACCACGAAGGGCACGAAGGTTCACGAAGGAATTCCCAACGCTTACGCGTGAGCTGGGGGATTTTCCTTTGTGGACCTTCGTGTCCTTTGTGGTTAATGCTTTGGTTTACCCGAAGCGCGCCCGATGCTCTTTTAGAATACAGCTGTCCATCACCACGAAGATGCCCGCCTGCCGCGCCTTCTCCGCGGCTTTTTCGTGGACGATGCCTTCCTGCATCCAGATCACTGGCACCTTTAAAGCGATGGCCTGATCCACCACTTCTTCCACGAATTCAGGCCGGCGGAAAATATTGACGATATCGATTTTCTCCGGGATATCGAGCAAGGACTTGTACGCCCTGGCTCCCAGTGAGCCCTGGACGTTGGGATTCACCGGGATGATGCGGTAGCCGTGCATCTGCATGTAGGCAGACACGCCGTGACTGGGACGGAGCGGGCGGTTCGAAAGGCCGACAACCGCGATGGTCCGGGACCGCTTCAGTAAGTCAGCGATGGGGTCCGATTCAGGCGGGGGATTCATGCAGGGATTGTAGTGCGCCGGTCGTCTTGAATGCCAGTCTGAGGAATGCCAGCGGTGAGGAATGCCGCGTCGGTCATTTCTTGTTGCTGTCTTGTTTTTGCTTGAACATCTTGGTGGCCAGCTTGCGCACCGTGTCGGAGATTTCCTTATTGTTGGAGAGGTTTCGAAGATCGCCCACCAGCATGTTCTTCATAAGTCCGAGCGAAAGATCAAGAGGGGTACGCGGGTTGAAGACGAGATTTCGTACGACCGCATAGTTCTTGGCGAATCGCCGCTTCATCGGAATGCCGCGCAGCACCGCTTCGAGAACATTTTTCTGCGTGGCAAATCTTTCCACTTCGCCGTCGCTGATCTTGGGCGAATCGAGGACGGCCAGAGCGACGATCTTGGTGCCGTCGCGTATCAGCAGCGAGCGTTCTTCCTTGGAGCCCTTCATGGCTAATTGAATGCGGCCTTTGATGTCCAGCCGGGAAATTTTCTGCAACGCGCTGCCCCGCTCTTCTCCGGTGGAAAGTTGCCCCTTTTTGATGGGCGCCTTTTTGGCCGCGGCTCCCGCGGTAGCGCCGGTCGATGCCGTGGCCGCAGTCGCCTCGTCAGCCAGCGGCTCCGCGCTGGAAAATTCTTCGTGAATACCGCCGATGGGCTGATACGCATGTTCCGGCTCGGCGGCGATCTCGCTCGCGTGTTCCGTCAGATATGCCAGAACATCCTCGTCATCCTTCTCCGAAAAATCTCCGCTTGATGCCGGCAACGCTTCCTGGCCGGAATCTTCCGCGGAAGCCGCAACCGGCATACTGGCTTCGGGAGGCACAGCCGGCGCGAGCGGCTCAATCCTGATGCGGATGCTCTCCGACTGAATTCCGCTGAGATTGGGATTCGAAAACAAAGCCTTCAAAATATCGGTGGACTGGGTGACGCGATCGCTCTTCAACAGGATGTCAACCAGATCGCGGCCGGCAGCCGGCGCCATTTCGAGCAACGAAGCTTCCGATACCGAGGGGTTGGCGAGCAGTGCAGGCAGCAGCGCGGGCCGCAAATTCTTCGGAGAAACCAGATAATCAAGAACCTCTTTGGGAGTGGACGGATCGCTGGCCGAGGCGCGTGATGCCGCCTCGTCCCAGCCCGCCAGCGTGAGCTGTGCCTGTTCGCCGAACACCGTGCTGTGGACGGCAAGGTAAACCAGAATCTCGATCATTTCCCGGGGAGGGACAGAGAGCGAACCCTTGGCGGCCGACTGCACTAGATTCGCCGGCACGGCTGAAACGCGGATGAGATCGATCATGCGGGACATGGCGCCGAACTCCTCCTAAGTTTGGTTAATTCGCGTTCTGCTTCTCCCCACGCCGCATGCGCAAGTACGAGCGGATAAAAGGGTCAATGTCGCCATCGAGAACGCGATCCACATCGCCCACTTCCATTTTGGTGCGGTGGTCTTTGATCATGCGATAGGGCTGCAACACATAAGAACGGATTTGCGAGCCAAAGTCGATATCAAGCTTGGAATCTTCAATCTTGCGGGTGACCTCGCGCTGCTTTTCCAGCTCAAATTCGTAGAGCTTGGATTTCAGCATGCTCATGGCGCGCTCCCGGTTCTTGTGCTGCGAGCGCTCGTTCTGGCAACTCGCGACCAGGCCGGTGGCCAGATGCGTAATGCGCACGGCCGAGTCGGTCGTGTTGACGTGCTGGCCGCCCTTGCCGCTGGAGCGATATGTATCCACGCGCAACTCTTCCGGCTTGATGATGATTTCAATGCTGTCATCGATTTCGGGCGAGACGTAAACGCTGGCGAACGAGGTATGCCGTCGTTTGGCCTGATCGAACGGCGAGATGCGCACCAGGCGGTGGACGCCTATCTCGCTGGTCAGCAGACCGAAGGCATACTCGCCGTTGACCGCGAAGGTGGCGGATTTAAGTCCGGCTTCGTCCCCCGGCTGGTAGTCATACAACACGGTCGGGAAGCCGCGCCGCTCCGCCCAGCGCAGGTACATGCGCAGCAGCATGTCAGCCCAGTCCTGCGATTCGGTTCCGCCCGCTCCGGGATGAATGGTCACGATCGCGTTCCGGCCATCATTCTCGCCGGAGAGAAGGCTCTCGGTTTCCAGGCGATCGACCAGATTGCGCAGGGAATCAATCTCGCGGCGGAGATCGGCTTCAACGTCTTCGCCTTCGCGGCCCAGATCGAAGTAAGCGGAGATGTCATCACCCCGCCGCACCAGGTCCACCTCGGTTGCCAAAACATTTTCCAGGCGTTTTTTCTGACGCATGACCTGCTGGGACTTTTGCGGATTCGACCAAAGAGCCGGATCGGCGGCCTGCTTTTCCACTTCGGCTAGCTGCTCGCGAAGTTTACCGGCGTCAAAGGTACTCCCGAAGATCACGAACCTGGTCTTTCAGGTTCGCGTATTCGTGTTCAAGCTCTTCATTCATGATTAAGGTTCTGTCCGGGCGCGAAAGCGGTAATTGAGCAGGAGCCCTGCTGCCGAAATTATCGCACACAGGTAAGCGAACCAGTCGCCGTGACGGGTGTAGAACGTGGTTACGCTGGTCAGAGCATAGGGAGCATCGAGAGCGGCGCGGATCTTCCGGGGGATGCTGGCTACAACTCTGCCATAGGGATCGATCGAGGCCGTCACTCCGGTGTTGGTGTCGCGCAGCAGCCAGCGGTTATTTTCAACGGCGCGCATGCGGGCTTGTTTCAGATGCTGGGCGTAGGCTCCGCTGTCGCCATACCATCCATCGTTCGAGATATTCACGAAAACTTCAGCTCCATTCGCGGCCAGCCGGCGCACCTCGTCGGGGAAGATGGATTCATAGCAAATGAAGACGCCGAGCTTGCTGCCAGCCTCCAGTGGGGCGCGCGATGTGCCCGGCGAAAAGTCTCCCACCTCCTGGGTCAGGCCGCCGGCAAAGCCGAACACGGGTTTAAACGGGACGTACTCACCGAAGGGCACCAAGTGCATCTTGTCGTATCGCCCAACCCACTCGCCGGACGGGCTCACCAGGCTGCCGGAGTTGAAGAGTTGTGTCGTACGCCCGGTGCTGTCGGCTGCATTGCGGCTGCCCAGGCTTCCTGCCAGTACCCAGGTTTGGGACTGGCGGGCTATATTGCTGACCGTCTCCCGAAACGCGGGATCGGAAGCGTAGAACGGGGCTGGCGACTCGGGCCACACAATCAGATCAGGGCGCGACGCTGGTGTTGGCGCGGAGCCGGAACCGGACAGACCCTGACCGGCGGGATTCAGGCTGATCCGGCTCAAGTCGTTCAAAGTGCCTTCGAAATATTCTTTGGTCCACTCCACTCCCTGTAAAACCGGAACATTCTCCTGCACCAGCCGGGCGGTGTGGTCGGTGGGCAGCGGCGGCGGACTGATCAGGCGCCCCGCCTGCAGCACCACGAAAGCGACGCATGTCGCCAATAAGAGAGGCTTCCGCCTGCCCGGCTGACCGCGCTCCGCTCGAATGACAAATGCAGCGGCCAGCGCGGTGTTCACCACCATGATTTCGAAAGACAGCCCATAGACGCCGGTCACGGTGACTATGTGGGCAAGAGGAATGTTATCCACCTGGCTGATGCCCAACAGATCCCAGGGGAAGCCGGTAATGCGGGTGCGGGCCAACTCCACGGCAACCCATACAAACGGCGCCAGAAGCAGGGCCCGCCGGCTGAAGGGATTGGGTCCCACGCCATCGGTCCGCCTGGCCAGCAGGCTGATCAACAAGCCGAAGACGCCGTGATAAATGCCGAGGTACAGGCAGAACAGTACCAGCAGGCCGATGGCGGCGACCGTACCGACGCCCCCATACTGGCGCATTGTGTTGAAGATCCAGTAGCAGGTTCCCGCATACCAGAGGACGCCGCAGGCGTACGCGAGCAGAAAGGCTTGTAAAGGTTTCGCGGGCAGCAGCCTGACTCCGGCGAGCAGCTGAAGCGTGTCGGGCTCCCGGGAGCGCAGCAACGCAATCAGCAGGGGAGCGAGAGCCGCCCAGCCGAGAAAATACAGATTCGGCAAGGGAAAGACCAGGATCTGCAGGCCCGCCGAGAGCAGCGCCAGCAACCACGCACTTTTGTGCATTCGCACCTGGCAAGCATAACAAAATGCTCCGGTCCCTCTGTGTCCATTCGGAGTCGGAACCACCTGGTTCCGAAAAAGATGCAAAGCAGGCGCTGATTGCACCTATAAAATTTTTCGATAGATGTCCTACCCGTCGAATGGGCTAACATGTCTGTCGCGTATGGGGCCTCTCCTCAGGGATAGAATTCTTCTGCTACAGTTCATAAGGATCACGGGAGCACTCGGCACGGCGATTGCGCCGGTCCGGTCCGGCGCCGTAGACAGGGAGACGCGGCCGGGTCGTGGCCATTCCGGTCCGCGTATCGGCTAGCCCCGCCTCTGCATGGCATCTCCTTTACAACCCGGCGGTTCAACCACCAGCCGCGTTCGCATCGTTGTTGCGACGTCGGTGATGCTGACGTTCATCTCCTACTGGCGAGCGGCCGCCATTGTGTTGAACGATCTGGGGTCATCCGCGTTTTATGCCGCCGGCATTGCGGAGCAGGCCATCGGGAAGTCGGCTCCCTGGTTCATCCTGGCGGTGATGCTGTTTTCGTTCGCGGTGCGGGCGGTTTACGTGGAGAGCTGTTCCATGTTCGTCCGCGGCGGCGTCTATCGCGTGGTGAAAGAAGCGCTGGGCGGAACTCTGGCCAAGGTCAGCGTCTCAGCCCTGATGTTCGATTACATCCTGACCGGGCCGATCTCCGGGGTTTCAGCGGGGCAGTACATCGCTGGCCTGATCAATGACACCTTTGCCACTGCCGATGCCCATGGCTGGGTTCCCAGGGCCTTGCACAACATATTTCACGGAACGCCCCACGTTGACGTGAACTGGACGGCCGTCCTTTTTGCCCTGATCGTGACGGTCTATTTCTGGTGGCAGAACACAAAGGGAATTCAGGAATCGAGCGAAAAGGCCCTGCGAGTCATGCAGATCACCACGGTGATGGTGGTCATTCTTCTGGGTTGGTCTGCCTTGACGCTATTGAAGCAGGGGTACCAGACGGTCCCTCTGCCGAATGCGGACAGCCTGAAATTCAGCGCCGAAGCGCTGGGATTTTTGAAGCACACGGACCTGGCACACGGTCTGGCCTCCAAGTTTGCCATTCTCGGGATCCTGATCGCTTTCGGACATTCCGTCCTGGCCATGAGCGGAGAAGAATCCCTGGCCCAGGTCAACCGCGAGCTGGCCCATCCCAAACTGAAGAACCTGAAGCGGGCGGCCATCATTATCGCGGTTTACAGTTTTATCTTTACCGGCCTGACCGCGCTGTTGTTCGTGATGATCATTCCGGATTCAGTTCGGGTTCCGGTCTACAAAGACAACCTGATCGCCGGGCTAGCCATGTATCAGTGGGGTCCGCTGCTGCTGCGGCTGATTTTCCGGGCCTTCGTGGTTGTGGTTGGTTTCCTGATTCTTTCCGGCGCCGTGAACACCGCGATCATCGGATCGAACGGCGTTCTTAACCGTATTTCGGAAGATGGCGTTCTCACCGACTGGTTTCGCCAGCCGCACCCGCGATTTGGAACCACGTACCGCATCGTTAACCTGGTCGTCATCCTGCAAATCTTCACCATTCTGGTGAGCCACGGCAACGTCTACCTGCTGGGCGAGGCGTACGCCTTCGGAGTGATATGGAGCTTTACCTTCAACAGCCTTGCCATGCTGGTGCTGCGGGTCAAGTACAAAGGCGAGCGGGGCTGGAAGGTTCCGCCCAACCTGACCATCGCGGGCCACGAATTGCCCATCGGCCTGTTCTCAGTTTTCCTGGTGCTGCTTGGCACGGCGATTCTGAACCTGTTTACCAAGTCGATTGCGACCGTCGCGGGCCTTTCCTTCGCCGGCGCTTTCTTCCTTATCTTCACCGTGTCTGAACGCGTCAACCGGAGCAAACACGCACTCGCCGAGCAGCACATGAAGGAACACTTCCAGCTGCTGCAAAGCGATACGGTAGAGCGCACCGGCCTGGGAATCCGCGCCGGCAACGTGATGGTGACGGTGCGCGATTACAACACGCTGAATCACCTGAAGTGGGCGCTCGAGCGCATCGACACCAAGGAGCAGGACATCGTGGTCATGTCGGCTCGTGTAAGCCAGTTCGGCTCCGCGGCCTACGATCTTTCCACCGAACAGATTTTCAGCGACTACGAGCAACAGCTCTTCACGCGCGCGGTTTCGGTGGCTGAAAGCTTTGGCAAACACGTCTCGCTGCTGGTGGTGCCGGCACGCGATCCCTGGTCGGCGATTGTCCAGACTGCCAACAATCTGGAAGCTTCCGCCGTGGTTTCCGGGATCTCGAGCAAAATGACCGCCCAGGAGCAGGCCTTTTACCTGGGGCATGCCTGGGAGGCCATGGCCGAGCCCAAGCGCCAGTTCATCTTCCAGGTCGTTTATCCCGATCAGAAAGTGGATACCTTCCACATCGGCCCGCACACGCCTTCGCTGAAAACCGAAGACGTACACCTGGTGCACCGGTTGTGGCTGAACATTACGCGCGAGCCGGGCCTGGAGACGCTGCATCATCACGACATCCTGACTGAAGCGCTCACCCGCTTTGCCCGCGAGTATTCGGGACACGACCGGCAGGACATTCTTAAGGAGTTGCGCCAGCAGTCCGGGGTGACGGTGACGACGCGAGCCCTGGGCGGCGAAAGCGAGGGGCTCACAAAGGCAAATGTAATTCCTCCGGCGGCGCCAGAGTCCGATGCCGAAAAAGGCGATGACGGTCCGCCCTCCCCGCCCGTTATTGGGCCATAGAAAATCGAGTGTGGGCGCGAGCGCCCCGCTCGTGCTGGGAGCCGCCACCAGCCACGTGGAGACACCCGGCCTTCGACTGTCTAGCCGAGCGAAGCTTGACCCGGTTTACCAGCCAGCGAGACTGCGGAGCATCGCTCCGCCGGACAGCCGGGGCGGCTGCCCCACGCAGGCTGGTTAGCTTCCCAGCACGTTGGTGCCTTGCTCCCCTTCCGACCCTCTTCTATGATCGAAAGTAGGCGGGGTGCTCATGCCCGAGAAAAAAACTTCCAAGCCGCAAGTCTCGGAAAGCCCGATTGCCGATGTTTTTGACGGGCGGCATCCCTCGCAAGGCGAACAAGCCTGGGCGGAAAAAACTCTTCTGCCGACCCTCGAAAAAGCTCCAGAGAAGCCGATTGGCGCGGCTGGCGGCATCAATCTCGACGGGCGCGGCAGGGTGCAATTCACCACCATTTCAGGCACGCCGGTTCGCCGCCTGTATACCCCGGCTGATCTTCCCGAAGACTGGAGTGCGGAAAAATATCTGGGCTTCCCCGGGCAGCCGCCATTTACGCGCGGAGTTCACGCCAGCGGATACCGCGGCAAGCTTTTCACCATGCGGCAATTTTCCGGCTTCGCCTCGCCGGAAGAAACCAACCAGCGCTACAAATATTTGCTGCAGAGCGGCGGCAGTGGACTCTCGGTGGCCTTCGATCTGCCCACGCTCATGGGGTACGACTCGGATCATCCCGCGAGTGAAGGCGAAGTCGGCAAATGCGGCGTCGCCATCGATTCGCTCGAGGACATGGAGATTCTCTTCGGCGGAATCGATCTGGAAAAAACTACGGTCTCGATGACCATCAACTCACCTGCGTCGGTTTTATGGGCGATGTATCTGGTGGTGGCGGAGAAGCAGGGCGCGGACTGGAAGAAAATTTCGGGCACGCTGCAAAACGATATCCTGAAGGAATACATCGCGCAGAAGGAATACATCTATCCGCCTGCGCCCTCGATGCGCCTGGTGGTGGACACCTTCGAGTTCGGATCTCTATTCACGCCCAGGTTCAATACCATTTCGATCAGCGGATACCACATCCGCGAGGCCGGCTCAACCGCGTTGCAGGAACTGGCTTTCACCTTGTACGACGGGGTTGAATACGTGGAGTGGGCGCAGCGGCGCGGTCTCGATGTGGATGACTTCGGCCCGCGACTCAGCTTTTTTTTCAACGCGCACAATGACTTCTTCGAGGAAATTGCCAAGTATCGCGCCGCGCGCAAGATCTGGTACCAGGTAATGAAAGAGCGTTTCAAGGCGAAGAACCAGCGCAGCTGGCTCATGCGCTTTCACACCCAGACGGCCGGCGTTTCACTAACGGCGCAGCAACCCATGAACAACATTGCCCGCGTAGCGCTGCAGGCCATGGCGGCGGTGCTGGGCGGCACCCAATCACTGCACACGGATTCCTACGACGAGGCTTTGGCCCTGCCTACCGAAGAAGCGGCGCGCATCGCCCTGCGTACGCAACAGATCATTGCGTACGAGTCGGGCGTGACCCAGACTGTCGATCCCCTGGGTGGGTCGTACTTTCTGGAAAACCTGACCCTCGAGATGGAAAAAGGCGCTTTCGACTACTTCGGTAAGCTGGACGCCATGGGCGGCATGGTCAAAGCCATCGAGCGTGGCTATCCCCAGAAAGAAGTCGCGGAGGCTTCCTACCAATACCAACGGGCGGCCGAAGCGAAAGAAAAGATCATCGTGGGCGCCAACGAATTTGTGATCGAGGAAGAGCCGCCGAATACTCTATATATCGGGGAAAGCGTGGCCCGGCACCAATCGACGAAGCTGAAGGCTCTGCGTGCGAGGCGCTCCAGCGAGGAAGTGAAACTCCGTCTCGCTGCTCTGCGAAAAGCGGCAGCCCAGGAACCGCAATCCACGACGAACGGCGAAATCTCTCCAGCGAACACCATGCCGTACATCGTGGACGCAGTGCGAGCTTACGCCACGGTCGGTGAAATCTGCGAAGCCCTGCGCGACGTGTTCGGAACCTATACAGAAGTCAGCATCACCTAGCCTGCGAAAAATGTGGGCGCGAGCGCCCCGCTCGTGCGGCAGCGCCGGGGCTCAGGCAGTGGAAGTAGTCCTCTGCAACTCTGTCATCAAAGTTGATATTCTCTTGATATTCTTTGAGGTCACAAATTGTGACCTCAAACAGGCAATATACTTTCACTGCTCCATGCCCAAGCGCCCGTCACAGCCCGCCATACCGGTGGAATCGCGAATATTAATCCTCCACCACCAGAGGGTCATCCTCGACAGCGATCTCGCCGAACTCTACGGCGTCACCGTCAAGCGCTTGAACCAGCAAGTCAATCGCAATCGGGAACGCTTTCCTGACGATTTCATGTTCCAACTTAACGCAAAGGAGCACGGAGCTTTGAGGTTGCAAATTGCAACCTCAAAGAAAGGTCGTGGTGGCCGCCGCTACTTGCCGTACGCCTTCACCGAACATGGCGCAATCATGGCGGCAACCGTTCTCAACTCCAGGAGGGCTGTCGAGATGAGCGTTTTCGTGGTTCGCGCGTTTGTGCGCATGCGCGAGATGGTGGCCAAGAACCGGCAGCTTGCCACTAAAATAAACGAACTGGACCGCCGCCTCGAAACTCACGACACCGCGATTCAGGACATCATCGACGCCATCAAGGAACTGATGGTTCCGGAAGGACCGTCGAAGCGCAAGATTGGCTTTCAGTTGCCACCCGGCAAGATGTGACGGCTCGAGCTCTCGCCGGCGAGCCGCCCGCGGCCACACTCAATCTCGGCCCCACTAACACAGAAGCACAAAGTTACTTGCGACGCTGACGATACAGCGTTCCATCCACCTGCCCGGCC
The DNA here is from genome assembly GCA_963814725.1 of Terriglobia bacterium. Classification (GTDB taxonomy): domain Bacteria; phylum Acidobacteriota; class Terriglobia; order Terriglobales; family Acidobacteriaceae; genus JAIQFF01. Next base: position 22,638 of record CAWFDY010000002.1, on the reverse strand, counting down.
ATGGCTTCGACATCCAGAGGGAGTTCCAGAAATTTTGCAATGCTCTCGGCCGCGGCCTTGGGTTCTCGCAGGACGGCGTGATACTGCATACGGCTTACTTTCACGTGCGCTTTGCCGTTCAGCCAGGCGTAAACGTCGGAAAGATGATCCTGAAAGGCTCGCACTACCACGGAATTATCATCGCCCGGATCAAAAGTTCCCCGCCGGCGCAGCATCTCGTCCTGCGAGGCCATCACTTCCGGCAGGGGCCGCTGCATGAAGATGACACGGTACTCATGTTTTGCAGGAAGCGAAAGCAGCAACTGAGAGATGACTTTCACCACTTTGCCTTCCGCTTCCGCGATTGAGGCCGGGTCTTTAGGCAGTTGCTTGATGCGTTCCCACTCCAGATAGCCTCGCGGATTGTCCACGTCAGCGCGGCGTTCGCCGTCGGACAGCACGGGCATGCCTCCCGCCGCGAGCATCTGCATCATGAGCGACGTGCCGGAACGAGGCAGGCCGGAAACAATTGTGATCATCAGCGCCTTTTCGGATAAAAGTTTTTGAACGCTCGTCGAGTTAAACACAAACTTCGCGGCAGAATCCAGCGGGCGATCCGTTCTGCTAGACTTCCGCCTGTGACGGCCACGAGAAGGCGATTTCTGCAGCAATGGGCGGCAACGGCAGCCGGAGTGTGGGCGAGTCACGGTTCAGCCCGCGCCAACTCCGCTCCTCATCTGAACTTTCCCTCGCTGCCACGGGAGCGCATCTCCATCGCTTCGTATCCCTTCCGGGAGTTCATCGCCGGGCCAGACTGCAAAGCGGCTCAACCTCTGGGCCTGAAGGATTTTGCCGCCCACGTTGTCGAGAAGTTTCAAATCAATAAAATCGAACCTTGGACCGGGCACTTTCCAGTCACCGACTCGAAATCTCTGGAACAGTTTCGGGCGGCCGTGGAAAAAGCGCGAGCGGCGATTGTGAATATCGCGGTGGATGGCGAGGATAGTCCCTATGCGATGGATCGCGGCGAGCGCGAAAAAGCCATCGCCTTCAGCAAGAAGTGGATCGATATTGCGGTCGCCCTCGGGTCGCCCGGCGTGCGCACCAGTATTCCTGTAGCGAAAGACTCGAAGCCCGATCTCGAGCGCGCGGCCGGAAGCCTGGCTCGGGTGGTGGAGTACGCCTCGGCGAAGAATATTGTCGTCTCGCTCGAGAATGACAATCCGGTCAGCGAAGACCCGTTTTTCCTGGTCTCCTTGATTGAGAAAGTGAACAGCCCGTGGCTTCACGCTCTGCCCGATTTCGCCAACACTCTTGCCGCCAAAGATTCTGAGTACGCATACCGCGGCATCGATGCCATGTTCGCCCACGCCTACAGCATCTCGCACGTGAAGTCTTCCGAAACCAACGACGCTGGAGTCACCGTGCGGGTGGATATGGCAAAGACATTTGGTGTTATGAAACACCACGGCTACAAAGGCTACTGCTCGATGGAGTGGGACGATGTCGGAGATCCTTATCAGGGGACGGCTGGGCTGATCCGGCAAACACTGCAGTATCTTTCGTGAGGTTACGAACCCAGGGACACCTCCGGTTTTCAGCACGCGTGCGTGTCGCCATGGTCTCTCCTGCCGGCATCGTCTCTGCTATCCTCTTGAGTCTATTCTCGTCAAAAGATTGCATGCGCAAAGCTACAAATCATCTGAAGAAATCGGATCCGGTGCTGGCCGCCATCATCGAGCGCGTCGGGCCGTGCCGCATGGAGTTCAGTCTGCCGGAGTTTCACAGCCTGGCTGAGGCTATCGTCTATCAGCAACTGAATGGAAAAGCGGCAGCTTCGATCTTCAAGCGCTTTTCCGTGCTGGCCGGCGAACCGCTGGTTCCGGAGGGCATCCTCAAACTGTCTGACGCACAGTTACGATCGGTGGGACTTTCCAAACAGAAATCTTCTTACCTGAAAGACATGGCCGGCCGGGCATCGCGCGGGGAGCTCGACTTCACGCGCCTGCCTGAGATGACTGACGAAGAAGTGATCAAGCACCTGACCCAGGTCAAGGGCGTCGGCGTTTGGACCGCGCACATGTTTCTAATGTTCACGCTGCGGCGGCCGAATGTTCTTCCCACCGGAGATTACGGAATTCAGGCCGCGATCAAAAAACATTATAAGAAGCGCAAGATGCCGAAGCCCGAGGTGATGGCGAAGATCGCGAAATCCTGGGAGCCGTATCGCTCCGTGGCCTGCTGGTACTTGTGGCGAAGTCTCGATATCAAAACCGTGTAGCAACGGGCTACGTGGCGACGGGTCGGAGACCCGTTCCTACACAAGCCATGCCGCTTTCTCCCATCCTGTGCGCCTACGTACCCACTGTGGTTAAATGGAGGTCGGATGGCCGACCTTAAGATCCGCGTACTGGTAGCGAAGCCCGGCCTCGACGGGCACGACCGCGGAGCCAAAGTGATTGCCCGCGCGTTGCGCGACGCCGGCATGGAAGTTATTTATACCGGGCTGCGGCAGACGCCGGAGATGATTGTGAATGCAGCGCTGCAGGAAGACGTTCACGTCATCGGCCTCTCTATTCTTTCTGGCGCGCACAACGCCATTGTCCCGCGTGTGATGGACCTGCTCAAACAAAACAAGATGGACGATGTGCTGGTCGTGGTCGGCGGAATTATCCCCAATCAGGATATGGAAAACTTAAAGAAGATCGGGGTCGCCGCAATTTTCCAGCCGGGAACTTCGATGGACGATATCGTCCAGTTCATCCGCGGCAACGTCAAACCTCGCAACGTGCACACGGCGAGTTGATGGCCGAGATCAGCATTTCGCGGCTGAAAGATATTCTTCAGCGCACGGTCGGGCCGGCGCCCTGGTACTGGAAAACTTTTCCCGTTTTTCATTCGGCTTCGGGACAACGCTTTACCTGGACTCATCACGGCAGTGAAGGACCCCTGGGCTACCTGGTCACTTTGGGGTTGCAGCAGGAGCCAGAAAAACCGCGGCTGGCGCTGAATACGTATTGCCGCCCGTTTTTTGTGCCGCCCAACCGCTTGGGAATCTGGTGTCCTGAAGGACGAAGCATTCGCATGACCTGCTTCGATCCGGACCAGCTCAAAGCCTTCGACCTGGCTGAAATTGCCGGCTGGTTCAAATCGTCGGCCGAGCGCATTTACTCCGCGACGGCGCCGGTCGCCGAACTGGAATTGTCACTTGCCCTTCCGTCCGGCATGAACAAGATTGACGTGCCTTCCGAATTGCAGGCGGTGGACGAACTGATCATTCCAACCAGCTATCCGGCCAGGAGCCCGGACGATCCTGCTTTCGCGCTTTATGTCGTCTATCCGAACGCGGGGCTGCTCGAGGTGCTGCCGCAGAAATGGTTCACGGGCAGCCAATACCAGGTAGGGAAGCAGTGGATTCCACGAGCCGCGCGCGATCCGGAGTCGCATCGAATCTTTGGGGAATGCTTCAGAACCGGCACCTTCCTGCTGGAAGAAGATGGATGCCGCCTGGAGCGCTGGCTGGAGAAGAGCGATTAGCCGCGGTTGCGAACGGCGGGCCTGGTTCTCAAATCTGGAATCGAGAAATCGTCAATCTGAATTTCCTGCAGCGCGAGGACTGCGGTTTGCGCGGTCCCGTTCCGATGTTATACGGTAAACTCCTTCGTACTCATCGCCATGAACGAACGCATCGATCCCGGCGCACCGTCGAGTTCCACGGTTCTCGAGTCGCACATCGATCCCACCTCGGCGCGCTTTGAGGCCAATATGCGTTTCCTGGCCGACCTGGTTTCGCAGGTGCGCAACGAAGAAGAGAAAATTCGCGAAGGCGGCGGGCCCAAAGCGATCGAGAGCCAGCACAATAAAGGACGGCTCACGGCGCGCGAGCGCATCCACCTGCTGGTGGATCCCGGAACATTTTTCGAACTCGGCGGGTATGCGGCTCACGGCATGTATGAAGAATGGGGCGGGGCGGCTGCCGCCGGCGTGATCACAGGCCTGGCGCGCATTCAGACGCGGCTGGTCATGATCATTGCCAATGACGCGACGGTCAAGGCGGGCGCGTTTTTTCCCATGACCGCGAAGAAAGTGATTCGGGCCCAGAACATTTCGCTCGAAAACCGCGTGCCCACGGTCTATCTGGTGGATTCGGCCGGAGTTTTTCTGCCCCTGCAGGAAGATGTCTTCCCTGACACCGACGATTTCGGACGCGTATTTCGCAACAACGCCGTGATGTCGGCCATGGGAATTTCGCAGATCGCGGCGATCATGGGAATGTGCGTAGCCGGCGGCGGCTACCTGCCGGTCATGTGCGATCACGTGCTCATGACCGATGGCAGCGGGCTATTTCTGGCGGGTCCCGCGCTGGTACAGGCCGCTATCGGGCAGAAAATTTCCGCCGACGAACTGGGCGGGGCCGCCATGCATTCCGCCATCAGCGGCACCGTGGATTTTCGCGAGCCCAACGATGAAGCTTGCCTGGCTCGCATTCGCGCCATCATCGAGAAGTGGGGATACCGCCGCCAGTCTCCCTGGGATCGCCGCAAGCCGCAACCCCCCGCTCTCGCGGCGGAAGAGATCTACGGCATCTATGATTCGTCGCCGGCGCGTCCCTACGATACCAAGGAAATTCTGGCGCGCATTGTAGATGGCAGCCGCTTCGACGAATACAAGGCCGAGTACGGCAAGACAATTATCTGCGGCTACGCGCGTATCGGTGGCTTTGCAGTCGGGATTGTGGCCAACCAGAAGTTGCATGCGCAGCAAACCGATCATGAAGGCCACAAACGAATCGAATTCGGCGGCGTCATCTACACGGAATCGGCGGAAAAAGCCGCCCGCTTCATCATGGACTGTAATCAAAACCTGGTCCCGCTGGTCTTCTTTCACGATGTGAACGGATTCATGGTGGGGCGCGACGCGGAGTGGAGCGGCATCATCAAGGCGGGAGCGAAATTGGTGAATGCAGTCTCCAACTCGGTGGTGCCCAAGATCACGGTGATCATCGGCGGCTCGTTCGGCGCCGGGCATTACGCCATGTGTGGCAAGGCCTATGATCCGCGCTTCGTCTTCGCCTGGCCCACCGCGCGATACGCCGTAATGAGCGGCGATTCAGCCGCCAGCACGCTGGTTGAAATCAAGATCAAACAACTCGAACGCAGCGGCAAGAAGCTGAGTGACGAAGAGCGCACGGAGTTGTTCGAATCGGTGAAGAGAACCTACGACGAACAGACGGATCCTCGTTACGGCGCCGCCCGGTTATGGATCGACAAGATCATCGATCCGGTCGAAACGCGCGACGCCATCACGCAAGCGCTGGAGGCCGCAGCATTGAATCCGGATGTGCCCGAGTTTAAAGTCGGGGTACTGCAAACATGATTTCTCACCACGGAGACACGCGGTTCTGGCGAGAGGTGGAATCGTCGAAAAGTTCTTTGGTCTCCGTGCCTCCGTGTCTCTGTGGTGAACATTGTCGAATTCCGTAAAACTCGTCGAGTGCCCTCGCGATGCCTGGCAGGGATTGAAAGGCCAGATCCCGGCTTACATCAAGACCGACTATCTGAAAGCGCTGATCGGTGCGGGATTCAAGCACATCGATGCGGTTTCTTTTGTCTCGCCGAAAGCGGTTCCCCAGATGGCGGATTCGGAAGAAGTGTTGAAAGAGCTCGATCCACCCGACGATGTTGAAATTATCGGGATTGTGGTCAACGAAAAAGGGGCAGAGCGGGCGATCGGCACCGAAGCAGTGCGCACTCTCGGCTTTCCCTACTCGGTTTCGCCGACGTTTCTGCAAAACAACCAGCGCCAGACTTTGGAAGACGCGATTGACGAACTGGAGAAGGTTACGAACAAGGGCGAGCCAGCGGGACTCGATACCGTGGTTTACATCTCGATGGCATTCGGCAATCCTTACGGCGATCCCTGGAACGTGGGCGAAGTCGTCGATGCAGTGGATCTTCTCGAATCTCTCGGAGTGCGTACCATCTCGCTGGCGGACACGGTCGGAGTCGCAGGGCCGGCGCAGATTCGCGAACTGTTCTCGGAGGTGAATTCCAGGTTCGACTATCTGGAAATCGGTTTGCACCTGCATAGCCGTCCCGAACAGGCCGCGGAGAAAGTGCTGGCTGCGTATGATGCGGGTTGCCGCCGCTTTGATTCGGCGCTGGGCGGTTTAGGCGGATGCCCTTTCGCGCAGGATACTTTGGTGGGAAACATCGCAACTGAAAAAGTAATAGCAGCGCTGCAGCCAACCGGCGCGGAATTGCCGGCTCTGAAATCGCTCGATGTGTTGCTGCGGATTACGGCGGAGTTGGGAGCTCGTTACAGCGATTCCGCCGCTGCGGATTAGTTCACCACATCATGGAATACAAAACGATCCAGCTTGGGTTCGATTCCGGCGTTGCCGTCATCACGCTGAACCGTCCGGAGAAGCGCAATGCCATCAGCCACCTGCTGCTGGACGAATTGCTCGCGGCTTTCGACGAGGTCGAGCGCAGCGCGGCGCAGGTCGTTATCCTTACCGCCGCCGGCAAGGCTTTTTGCGCGGGCATGGATCTTGACGAGTTGAAGGCTCTGCTGGGCAGAACCCATGATGAAAATGTGCAGGACTCATCGCGCATGGCGCGCATCTTCCGTCGAATTTACGACTTTCCCCTGCCTACGATCGCCGCGGTAAACGGCGCAGCCATCGCGGGCGGAACCGGATTTGCGACCATGTGCGATTTCACCCTGGCGGTGCCAGAAGCCAAGTTTGGCTACACCGAAGTTCGCATTGGATTTGTGCCGGCCATCGTTTCCTCCATGCTGGTCTGGCAAGTAGGACACAAAGTTGCCCGCGATCTGCTGCTCACCGGGCGATTGATTGACGCCGCCGAAGCGCATGCTTTTGGCCTGGTTAACGAAGTAGTCGAACCGGCGCGCCTGATGGAGCGAGCGCGCGGACTGGCTGCACAACTTATGGAGAACAGCCCATCCTCGGTGCGCGCGACCAAGCGACTGATCAACGGATTCATTGCGGGAGAGCTCGACCGTCAGATCGCGGAAGCGGTGGAGGACAATGCCCGCATACGGACCACGGCCGACTTTCGCGAAGGCATCACCTCGTTTCTCGAAAAGCGCAAACCGCGCTGGAGTCCCAAATGACGAGCAACGCTGAGGCCGTCGTCTCGGAGAGCCGTGTGCGAGTGCGCTACGCCGAAACCGATCAGATGGGTGTGGTATACCACGCCAACCATTTCGTCTGGTTCGAAATTGGACGCGTGGACCTGATGCGGCAGCTCGGCTTTACCTATCGCGACATGGAGCGCGACCACGGATGCTTTATTCCGGTGGTGGACGCGCGCTGCCGGTACAAAGCCCCGGCGCGTTATGACGACGAGATCATCGTCCGCACCCATCTGCGAAACGTGCGCGAGTCCATGATTCATTTTGGCTACCAGCTGGTGCGAGCCGGCGACAGCCAGGTACTGGCGGAAGGCGAGACCATGCATATGATTCTTGACTCAAAGATGAAGCCGGCGGCATTGCCGCCAAACATTGTGAAGGTATTTCGCGAAGCGGCAGGGAAATAAGAGAATTTCTAGAAACCAGAAACGAGAAACCGGAAACTGCATTGAACGCTTTACACATAAACGGAGAAGATCTCACGCTCGAAGCGGTTCGCGAAGTCGCGCGCGACCGTCGCGCTGTTCTGCTCCATGCCGAAGCCCGCGACGCCGTTGATCGCGCCCGCGCGGTGGTCGATACCCTGGTGGCCGAAAATCGCGTGTCTTACGCAATCACCACCGGTGTAGGCAAACTGGCCGACGTCCGCATCGCCGGCGATCAGATTCGCGAATTGCAGATCAATCTGGTTCGCTCCCACGCCGTGGGCGTTGGCGAACCGCTCTCCGTGACTGAGACTCGCGCCATGATGCTGCTGCGCGCGAATTCACTTTCGAAGGGTCATTCCGGAGTGCGCGGTTCTGTCATCGACACGATCTGCGAGATGTTGAATCGCGGCGTCACCCCGATGGTGCCTTCGCAAGGCAGCGTCGGAGCCAGCGGCGACCTCGCTCCGCTTGCTCACCTGGCGCTCGCGCTCATCGGCGAAGGCGAATGCATCGACGAGAAGGGCAACCGTATCCCCGCCGCGGACGCCATACGGGGCGCGCAGATCAAGCCGCTGGTGCTCGAAGCCAAGGAAGCCGTTTCTTTGATCAACGGAACGCAGGCGATGCTGGCAGTCGGAATCCTTGCTCTTCTGGCAGCCGAGATCCTGGCTGACACCGCGGACGTGATTGGTGCGCTCTCGCTCGACGCCCTGCGCGGCACCGATGTGGCATTCGACGAACGAATCCATCAGGCCCGTCCCCACCCCGGCCAACTCAGGACAGCGGCAAATTTGCGCAAGATGCTTGACGACAGCCAGTTGCGCGACTCGCATCGCGATTGTGACCGCGTGCAGGACGCCTACTCTCTGCGCTGCATGCCGCAAGTCCACGGCGCGGTGCGCGACACTTTGGCCCACTGTCGCGAAGTGATGGAGATTGAAGTCAACTCCGCGGTAGACAATCCCCTGGTATTCATGAAAGGTCACGCGGACACGGCGGCGCGCTCAGCGGAGCAAAGCTTCGCCAGCCCAGAGGCCGACGTCATCTCCGGCGGAAATTTTCACGGCCAGCCGCTGGCCTTCGTTCTGGATTTCCTCGGCATTGCCCTCACCTCGCTGGCGGGCATCTCGGAGCGACGGCTGGAGCGACTGGTGAACCCCGCTCTGAACGAAGGCCTGCCGCCGTTTCTCGCGCCGGGCGCAGGACTGAATTCCGGATTCATGATGGCGCAAGTCTCGGCGGCATCGCTGGTCAGCGAAAATAAAGTGCTGGCGCATCCCGCTTCTGTGGATTCGATTACGACTTCCGGCAACAAGGAAGACTACGTGTCCATGGGAATGACTGCTGCCCTGAAGCTCAAGCGCATTGTGGAGAATTCACGAAACGCGATGGCGATTGAAGCCATGGCTGCGGCCCAGGCGTTGGACTTTCTCGCACCGTTACAGACTTCGAAGCGTGGACAGGCAGCCGTTGCTGCGATCCGTTCGGTGTGCGCGACCATGGACAAAGATCGCGTGATGTATCAGGACTTCGCGCACATCGCCGATCTCATTGCCAGTGGGAAAGTAGCAGAGGCGCTGCGGTAGTCACGGTCCGTGTGAGGCTGGGTCTTCGACCCGGTTGAGCCGAGTACAACTCGGCAAGAGGTTTGATCGGTCGTCCGCTAATCATGAGGTGGGCATTCGAGCAGAAATACGCAGCGCGAAAAAATGAACCCGCTACTTGCTGTCAGTGGATCATGCATTTTATCACACGCAGTTACTAGATTGTTTGTTTATACGACCACGCAGATAATGCGTCTCATGAAAGCCGAGAGCGTTCAGCTAAACGATATCGAGATGTATTACGAGACTGAAGGTGAGGGAGACCCCCTCTTGCTTCTTCATGGTGGTACGGGCTGCCAGCAAAATTGGGCCCACGCCGGACGCGACCAGTTTGTACGCGAATACAAGCTCATTAAGCCGGATGCACGCGGCCACGGCCGAACCAACAACCCTCATTCAACGATTACACACCGACAGTGTGCCTTGGATACTCTCGCCCTGATGGACCATCTTGGTGTCAAAAAATGCCGGGCGATTGGATTGAGCATGGGCGGAAATATCCTGCTTCACATGGCGACGTTACAACCCGACCGTATTGAGGCGATGGTCGTCGTCAGTGCGACTATGTATTTCCCCGAGCAAGCCCGTGCGATCATGCGACAGGTTCCGGCTCCTAGCAGCCAATCGCCGCAGGATTGGGCTTCGATGCGTGAATGCCACAAGGTCGGAGACCAGCAGATCTCGGCCCTGTGGGAATGGACACGTGGGATGAAGGACAGCTATGACGACATGAATTTTACGCCGCCTTCTCTGTCCAGGATCACGGCCCCCACATTGATCGTGTACGGGGATCATGATCCGCTCTATCCGGTCGAGATGTCCGTAGAGATGTACCGTTCGATTCCTCATTCTGCCCTTTGGGTCGTGCCAAACGGAGGCCATGGGCCCATCTTCTTGGATGCTGCGCCTCAGTTCGCCCAAATGGCGCTCTCGTTCTTCAGGAACTCGGCCGGCCGGCAGTGCTAGGCGCAAACCTTGTGGCGAAGGTTATGCCGACTTTGCGGCGCTGCCGTCCAGCCCCAGCTTATCTGCGATTCCTTTCAGGGCTTCGATGCAGAAGGCGATGTGCTCTTCCAGATCGACTCCCAGATCCGCGGCGCCGTTTATGACATCCTCTCGCTTTACTCCGCGGGCAAAGGCTTTGTCTTTCATCTTTCTCCGAACTGACTTCGCATCCACTTCCGCCAACGACTTTCCCGGCTTGACCAGCGCGCATGCGGTAATGAATCCCGCCAGTTCGTCGCAGGCAAACAGGGCTTTTTCCATGGTGGAGTCGCGGGTCACGCCGGAATATTCGGCGTGCGACATGATGGCGCGCCGGATTTCGTCCGAATAGCCGCGCTCTTTTAATATTTCGTTGCCCCTGTAGGGATGATCGTCGAGGCTGGGATACTTCTCATAATCGAAGTCGTGCAGCAGGCCGACCACTCCCCAGAGCTCTTCATCTGGGGCAGAGCCGGGATGAAATTTACGAGCATAAGCTCGCATGCAGGCCTCGACCGCCAGTCCGTGCTTGCGCAAACTTTCCGATTGGGTGAACTCAGTTAGTAACCCCCACGCCTGCTCTCGATCGTTCATGGTTTCTTACCTGTTTTCTCCGGTTATTCTCCAGCTAACTTTGCTTTTGTTATGAGGCATTTTGTTTTTGACCCCGGAATGTTCTTGACATCCACAGGTGTTGTACCTCAGATTACGCTGCAGGTTGGAACGAAGAATTTTTTGTTTCTGTTTCGTTCCGGAGAAGCCCCGCTCTGGCCCTCCCACACCTAGATGGCCACTACCCTTGCACCCGTAGATTCAAGGGAAGTAGTTCGTTGCGATCACTGCCTGCTGGTCCAATTCCGGACAACCAATGACCTTTGCCGGCGCTGCCATGCCTCGTTAGACGAGGACGAGCCGGAAATCGTCATGGCTCCGCCACCGCCCCAGATGATGCCGGCGAATGGCAATGGCCGCGGACACCTGAACCTGGCAACCTCGATCCGGTCGCTTCGTTTGCGAAGCGGACTCAGCCAGCGTCAGCTGGCGGCTCGCATGTCGGTCCCACGGACCTATGTGTCGAAGATCGAAAATGAAAAAGCTACCCCGACCCTTTCCTCACTGGAACGGCTGGCTCGCGCGCTGGAAGTAACGGTGCCCGACCTGCTTTCGGGTGGCGAACGCAACCGCCAGGAAGAAATCGGCGAGCTGATGAAAGATCAGTTCATCGCCGAGCTCATGCCGTTCATGTCGCAATTGACCGGAATGCAGCTACAGAGTGTGCTGGCGCAGGTCCGTGACCTTACACTGCGTCCACGCCGCAGTGCCTAGTTATTTGGGCGTGGGCCCTTCGACTTCGCTCAGGGCAGGCTCGCTCTTGCGGCAGCGTTCGTGGCGCCGCAGCACGAGCGAGGGCGCTCGCGCCCACATTGACAACCGATTTTTATCCGGGCAACCACCAACTGAAGCCGGGGCCGCAAGGTCCCGGCTTTTTTTTGCAGCCCGCTACTCTCTCTCACCCAGATACGATTCCTTGTACCCCAGATAGTTCCGGGCGTAGCGCATGATCGTCTCCTGGTCTTTCTCGTCCAGTTTGCGCCTGAATTTTCCCGGAGAGCCCATCCACAAGGATCCGGGCTCGACAATCGTCTTTTCCGGAATCAGAGTACCCGCCGCAATGATCGACCCTGCGCCAATCCGCGCCCCGTTCAGGATGATCGAGCCCATGCCGACCAGGCAGCGGTCTTCGATTACGCAGCCGTGCAGCGTGACCGTGTGGCCCACTGTCACGTACTCCCCCAGGAAGACGCCGTACTGCTCTTTCATGCCGTGCAGCACGCTGCAATCCTGCACGTTGGAATATGCGCCTACACGAATCGAGTGAACGTCGCCGCGCAGGACGGCATTCATCCAGATACTGGCGTGCTCGCCGAGCACCACCTCGCCGATGATCTGGGCCGAATCATCCACGTAGCAGGATTTCGGAATATGGGGCGCCTTGCCTTTGTAGGAACGAATCATGTTTATCCCGGTGAGAAATTGAACATAACACGGGGATGTCCTACTACGGCCACTGAATCCGAAGTTCGCAAAGGAATCATAGAAAAAAGCGCGGCTTTCTACCGCGCTTATTCCGCGATCTTTTTTTTTGAAACCGTTTTAGTTTTCCGTGGGCACGGGAACCTTCGGCATTGCGGGCATTTTTGGCATTTTAGGCAGCTTGGGAGGCGCCGGGACTTCTGCCAGCGCCGACCCCTTGCGCAGTTCGATCCCGCCGTGCTCGTTGGTGATCACCAGGTGCGGGCCCCCTGCGCCGACGGTGCCGCTGGCCGTCGCCTGATCGTTGCCGTTGTCGATCTTCACCGCGTTAAAGTCCGATTCGATTTCGCCGCCGCGAGAGTGCGCATCCACCTGAAAGGCGGAGTTGTCAGGCAGAAAAACCTGGACATCGCTGTTGCGATTGCTCAACTGCATGCTGCCCAGCCTGCTCATGTGAATTTCGACGGCTCCGTTTGCGTTCTCCAGGCGGACATCTCCATCCACCCCGTTCAGGCGTACATCCTTCGAACGGGTGATCAGGCGGAATGGGCCTACCAGATCGTTGGCGCGCATGTCGCCTGAATCCATATCGAGGTCGCCATTCAGGCGGGAAAATTCCATGTCGGTGCGGGCGGATTTGAAGCTGACCAGACCGGCGATTTTCCCCAGCTTGATGGTGTCGAATTCGCCGTTCAGATGGACCGCGCCCTTCACGTCCGCCAGAGAAATATCGTCAGCCCGTCCCTGTATCGCAACGTCTCCTGAAATATTTGAAAACCGAGCCGTCCCGCCGGACAGGTTGATGTTGAGCTTGCCGGCAATATCGGAAGCGCTGATTTCGCCATGCTGGCCGGCAATTTCAACATCGCCTTCGCGCCCCAGCACGCTGACGTCGCCATGCCTGGTTGAAATCACGACTGGCGCTTTACGGGGGACGCTGACGTCGAGGTCGGTCGTGACCGAACGGTCGCCGGCGCCTTGCGTGTTGGCTTTCAGAGTTACGGCATTGCCGCTGGTTTCGAATTGCGGCTTGGTGGCGGGATTAAATTTGTCCGCTTCGCCCTGGCTGTCAGCATTGATGCGCTTGTGCGCCGTCACATGAATCTGGTTGTCGGTTGAAGCCGTAAGGTTGACGGCGCCACGATCGTTGGTGATGCGCAAGCTGCTGCCGGCGGGGAAGTCCTGCTGCAGTTGGTCGTCAAAACTATAGTTGTGACCGAACAGGGCAATCTCGTCATCGCCCAGGTTGATGTGATCCCGGATCTCGTCCCAATTGAAACGGGACGCCTGGGTGGCCGACAATCCAAAGATGATCAGGAAAACCAAGAGCACGACTCCGCCGGCGCCGATTCCGGCGGGGCGCACGCCTTCCCGCTGCGCCTGCTGGTACTCCACCAGTTTGATCACGCCCCACAGAATGATGAAGGCGGGCCAGTAGGTTCCGAACCAGCGCACCAGCGGCTGCGGGTGCAGCACGCGCATGGTGGTGAGGAGCAGCACCACTCCCAGCAGGATGAGCACCACCGGCCCCGCGATGGAACGCCGCGGGCGCCTTGGTTGCAAGGGCGGTTGGAAGGGAGGACGGGCCTGCACCGGGCTAACCATTTTTCACCTCGGGCTTTACCTCAGGATATGAGGGCTGTCCGCTGCCGGGAGCAAATCCGGAGGGCGGTACTCCACCTGCGCCGGGCGGTGCCGCTCCATCGTATGGCGGGGCAAGCGGGCCGGGACCGCCTGTACTCTGAAATATTTTGACCAGACCGATCACCACCAGCAGCACGGGCAAGGTGCGTCCGAACCGGATGACGCCCATGCTGTCGAGCAGGAACTGAAATCCCAGGGTCAGCAGGACTATCGGTCCCATCAATCCGCGTTTGTAGCTGCGGGTGCGGTCAAATCCTGGCGGGACCTCGCCCACCAGGCCCAACCGTCGCACCAGCAGCCATCCGCCGATACCGATCAGCACCAGAGGCCATATACGGTGCGGACTGAACTCCCAGATGTCGAGGGTGTGCAGCAGAAAAATTACGCCCAAGCCGATTAGTACAATAGCGCCCGTGGGAACCGTGGAGGCGTCAATCTTCTGACCTCCGCCAAAGGTTTCAGTCAATCCAAACGGATCCGGGGCGGGCTGTCCCGCCTGGATTGCCCTGGCCGTGCGGACCGCGTCCACAATCTGATATATGACGAAGAACGCGATGGCAAGGCCGAATGCGGTATGCATGTACCAGGGGACGTCGCTGCTGACGGCGATGAGCAGGAAGACGAAGATTCCCAGGTGGATCAATCCCTTAACGTATTGGCCGCAGTAGACCGCTCCAACTCCGAACGGAATAGCGCCCAGAATGCCTGCCAGCCCCGGATTCGGACCGGAGGCAACTTGTACCTGCACGACCCCGGGGGCCGGCACGAAACCGGCAACCGGCGGCGCCACGTTCGGCTGCACGCCTTCCAGTCTCGCTGCCAGGCAAGTCTCGCAATAAATCACGCCCTGCACCGAACGGGTGCAGCTGGCACATAGCGGTTTCCCGCAAGTGCGGCAAAATGCCACCTTCTCTACATCGGGATGGTTAGCACAGTTCATGAAAGCCTCCTGTAAGTGGTCATCATCACTACAGGCGGATCATTCGGGACGGAAGCCAGCACGGGCTGGTTCTCTCCCTGGCTGTAGTTGCGTTCCTGTCGTTGTTCCGGTTGTCCACTCGTATTGTTGTCCTTCTTTTCCTTGTTTTCTTCCTTGGGAGCCGCTTCGACCGGCGCCGTCACTCGTTTAAATTCCCGCACTCGTGATTCGATTTCATAGACGAAACGAATATTCTCGTAATACTTGACGGCTCTGCCGCTGGTCTCGTAGTACGTGCGCTTGATCGCGCTGGGCCGCAGGTCCACATGCCGCACGTCGCTCACTTTCACTCCTGCCAGGCTCAGCGAAATCGATAAAGAGAAGAACGCCATCCCGAATGACATGGCAAACCGGGGCTGGTGAGCCACGGCAATCACCGGTGCAAACACCGGCCGCAGCCATCCGAAAAGGGAGCCGATCCATGAACCTTCCGCCCTGGTTTGGAGCTCTGCACTCTTGCTCTCACGTCCGGTGGTGGCGACCAGGATGTTATGCACCAGGTTGGCCGGCGCTTCGACCTCGGCCAGGGATTTCAGCCAGCGCCGTCCCGCATCGGCCTCCGCGAACAGGGGACCGCACACCCCGCAGACCCGGGCATGGGCCTGGAAGCCTTCCAGCCTTGACCCGGACAGCGTCGCATCGAGGGCGTCGTTGAGCAGGGCGTCAAACTCCGCACACTGCATTCCGTTCCTGATTTCACCTGCCATCACATCACCTGCCTATATGTACGTTGTAATAACCGGGCTAGTTCCGCCCTTCCGCGATTAATCCTCGATTTCACCGTTCCCTCCGGAATCTTTAGTACCGTGGCAATTTCTTTGTAATCCATATCCTGCAGGTCCCGCAGGATCACCGCTTCGCGCAATTCAGGGGAGAGTTTCTGCAGCGCGCTATGCACCAGTTCCTGGGTCTCCCGGTTCTGGACAGTGGCGTCCGCGGACGGGGCCTTGTCCTCTATCTTCTCGCTCAAGGGCATGGCGTCCTCATGCTCCGAGGCCGTTGTATCCAGGGATTCCGTCACTCTGTCCTGCTTGCTTTTGCGGAAATGGTCCACCAGCAGGTTGCGGGTGATGGTCGTAACCCAGGTCATAAAGGCTCCGCGCTCAACATCGTAAGAAACCAGGGTGCGGAACATCTTGATAAAGACCTCCTGGGTGAGGTCCTGGGCGTCGTTGTCCGACCCGGCAAAGCGGTAGCAAATGTTGTAGATCCGCCGGTTGTAGCGCTGCACGATCTCTTCCCAGGCCACTACGTCGCCGGCAATGCAGCGACGGACGAGCATGGCTACGACCTGGGCGTCTTCCAACCCGCACTCCCTCGAACTCCTGGCCTGTCGCCCGGACGCCCGGGCTAAACACCACAACAGAGATACGTTGTTGTGGCTCCAAAAGTTCTGCCCTTCGAAAGGGGCAAAGCATTGTAGCAGGAGCTAAAAATACGAGGCGAACAAAAGACGAATAAAAGCCACGGACCATGTAGGGGCGGACGCCTCGTCCGCCCAGCCGAGCGAAGCTCGGCCATGTTTTCGGATCCAAACACAAACCAGACGAGCGCTCGTCCCCCCCGGACGAGGGCGTCCGGGGCTACGTGACCTGGGGATGGCTTACTCGCTGGTGAAGTAGTCCACGGTCACGGGATTCTCGAACAGGGAATAGTCGCGAGTCACAACCGTGATTCCGCTTTCGGTCACGAAGTAGCGCTGCCGGTCCGCCTCGATGTCATAGCCAATCGTGGTGCCTTCGGGAATGTGCACGTCGCGATCGATGATGGCCTTGCGGATGCGGCAATGCCGCCCTACGTTCACGTGGGAAAACAGAATGCTGCTCTCCACTTCGCTGTACGAGTTGACCCGCACATCGGGCGACACCACGCTGCCCTTTACCACGCTTCCGGAAACGATGCAGCCGGCTGAAACAATGGAATCGACTGCCGTGCCGGTGCGTCCGGCTTCCGCGAAAACGAATTTTGCCGGCGGATACTGCCGCTGGTGGGTGCGGATCGGCCAGTCTGAGTCGTACAGGTTGAACACCGGCGAGACCGCCACGATGTCCATGTTGGCTTCGTAATAAGCTTCGAGCGTTCCAACATCGCGCCAGTAAAGGGCTTCCTTCTTGTTTTCGTCGACGAAGTCGTAGGTGTACACGCGATATTCGTCTGCCATCTTGGGCAAAATATCTTTTCCGAAATCGTGGCTCGAAGCCGGATCTTCGGCATCCTTCAAAAGCACCGGGATGAGCACGTCGGTGTTGAACAGATAAATGCCCATCGAAGCGCACACCTTGTCGGGATTCGAGGGCGACCGCAGATTTGTTTTCTTCGGCTTTTCCTCAAAACCCAGTACGCGGTGGTCACGATCCACGTCCACGACTCCGAAGCGGGAAACTTCGTCGGGATCGATCTGGATGGTCGCCAAGGTAACGTCCGCGCCCGAATCGTTGTGCCGCTCCAGCATCAATCCGTAGTTCATCTTGTAGATGTGATCGCCGGAGAGAATAAGCACGTGCTTGGGCTGCTCCGACCCGATGGAATAAATGTTCTGGTACACGGCATCGGCAGTGCCCTGGTACCACTGATCGCTGACCCGCTTCATCGGCGGAAGCACCTCGATAAACTCTCCCATTTCGCTGCCCATGATGGCCCAGCCTTCACGGATGTGCCGGTTCAGCGAGAGCGCCTTGTACTGAGTGAGAATGTAAACCCGGCGCAGATCGGAGTTGACACAGTTGGAAAGGGTTACGTCGATGATGCGATAGATTCCGCCGAAGGTGACGGCGGGCTTGGCGCGGTCGCGGGTAAGCGGGTAGAGCCGCTCGCCCGCTCCTCCAGCCAGCAAGACTCCCAGCGTGTCTTTCATAAGCGCTTCCGCTTCGATGCAGCTTCGGGGCCCAGGGAAGCTCCGCAGCCGCAGGATATCGGAGCCGCAGAACGCGACAGTGTAACAGATGGAGAGACGAGCTTGCCCCGAGGCAGGGGTTTCGTGGAAAATCCAACGCGGGCTGAGCTGCGTACTATCTGAGGCTTCATAGATTTCGATGAGCGTGCAACCGCATCGCATTTTTGTCACCGGGGGAACGGGTTACGTCGGCCGTCCCCTGATCGCTGAGCTCGTGCAACGGGAGCACGAAGTCCGGGCGCTGGTTCGTCCAGGCTCGGAAAAAAAGCTTCCGAACGGTTGCCAGGCGATCTCCGGGGACGCGTTGGATGGCAAGTCCTACGCCGCCCGGATCGCACCCGCGGATACTTTTCTGCAGCTAGTCGGGGTTGCCCATCCCAGTCCTGCGAAGGCGGCGGAGTTTCGCCGCATTGATCTTGCCTCCGGCGAGAGCGCGATCGAGGCGGCCCGAGGCGCCGGGGTGAAACACTTCGTTTACATCAGCGTAGCCCACCCCGCGCCTATGATGAAGGCGTATATCGAAGTCAGGTCGCAATGCGAAGCCATGATCGGTCAAAGCGGATTGAACGCGACCATCATGCGTCCGTGGTACGTCGTTGGGCCGGGACACCGCTGGCCCTACGCCCTGTTGCCCATCTACAAGATGATGGAGTTGTTGCCTTCAACCCGCGCAGGGGCGATTCGCCTGGGACTGGTTACTCTGAAACAGTTGGTGCGCGCTCTGGTTGAGGCTGTCGAGAATCCTGCTCACGGCGTGCGCGTGGTGGAAGTCCCTCAAATACGCGCCGCTGGCAAAATCCCCCGGTTATCCTGAGAAATTTCTAATCTGCCGTCTTCATCCCAGTTTCTAATGCGGCATTGTCATCCTGAGCGGAGGAAGAGGCTTCGCGCGAAACGTCTTCCGGAGTCGAAGACCCCATGAGCGGATCAGTTCGTGGAAGAGCAGGGGTCCTTCGACTTGCTCTCGCGGTGAGAGACTGCGCTTGGGATGACAGATTTTGTCGTTAATTAACCCAGAAAAACATCCGGAGACGAAAGTAACAGGCTGAATTACGAAAGCGCATGCACATGGGACATCTGTTCGCTGCCACTGGCGAGTGAGATGGTGAGTTGTCTGATCTTAAAGAAGCCGGGGCCCATGGGAAGAGAAGATTACCTCGACGAAATTCACGTCCGGATCCTGCGCGTGACCGAAGACCTGCGCTCGATTCAACGACAACTCAACTGCGCTGCCATGGAAGCTCCGAGCGATCCGGAACTGATGGAAGCCCTGACCCAATTGCCGGAGATGGACGCTCTGCAGATGCTGAAGTCGTCCCTCGACCAGATGCGCCATTTTCTCTGGTTCTACATGCAGGTGATGACCAACGAATCGGAGTCAGGCGAGAGACTGCGGCAGAGCATCCGACAGAAAGCGTCCGCCGATGCAGTCCTCAGCCCCGAAGCGTCGTTTGTCGAAAAATTCAAGAATGCGTCGGACACCGCACTTCTGCGCTACCTTTCCGACAGCAAACACCGCAAGCCGAACTAAATAGGTCGTCGTCAGTCGTCAGGCGTCGACCACGCCTTACCCTGGACTGGGACTTCAGACCTCAGCCGAAACTTCGTTTCCAGCAGAATCTCGCTACAACAACAGTCGGTTCAAGTCTTCCTCAGCCCCTCTGATCTCGTTGACTTGCCTTGTTTCACCCACGTAACATTCGCGCCAGTGATCGGCCAGACCATCTCGCATTACCGTATCGTCGAGAAGCTAGGCGGTGGGGGGATGGGCGTCGTCTATAAGGCCGAGGACAATGACCTCGATCGCTTTGTCGCGCTCAAATTTCTACCCGAAGAGTTAGCCCGGGATGCCCGGGCGTTGGAGAGGTTTCGGCGCGAAGCGAAAGCGGCTTCGGCGTTGAACCATCCGAATATCTGCACCATCTACGAAATCGGAAAACACGGTGACCAGTCGTTCATCGCCATGGAGTTTCTGGACGGCCTGACCCTGAAGCACCGCATCGCCGGCAGACCCATCGAGACGGACGTACTGCTGGGACTCGCCATTGAAATTGCCGATGCTCTGGACGCCGCGCACGCGGAAGGCATCGTTCATCGTGACATCAAGCCCGCGAACATTTTCGTGACCCGGTGCGGACACGCCAGCCGAAATCGCCCGGGCCTACGCCCTGCAGGGCGACACGGCTCGAGCGAAAGCTGCTTACCAGGATTTCCTGACCCTCTGGAAAGATGCCGACCCCGACATTCCCGTCCTGAAAGAAGCCAGGGCGGAGTACGCGAAACTGCAGTAGACCGGGGCAATTTCCGCGCCGCCCGAACCCTTACTCCAGCGTCACCGACTTCACCAGATTGCGCGGGCGATCCACGTCTAACCCTTTTTTCACGGTCATGTAATAGGCAAACAACTGTAGCGGCACAATTTCCAGAAGCGGCAGCAATAGCTCGGGCGCATTTGGAACGAAGATGGTGTGGTCGGCCAGGCGGGGAAGTTCCTCATCGCCTTCGGATGCGATCGCAATCACCCGCGCGGACTGCTGTTTGAATCCCCGGATGTTGGCCAGGTTCTTCTCGTAGCGCAGCACCGATCCTGAATCTTCGCGGTCGCAGGTGGCGATGATCACGACCGGAAGATTCTCGTCGATCATCGCATTGGGACCGTGCTTGGTTTCGCCCGTGGGATAGCCCTCTGCGTGTATGTAGGAAACTTCCTTGAGCTTGAGCGCGCCGTCCATGGCCACGGGATAGTGAATGGCGCGGCCCATGAAAAGAAAATCCTGCACCTTGTAATATTTTTCGGCCAGTTGTTCGCAGGCTTTGGGCGCGGTCTTCAGCAGCAGTTCTATCTTGCCCGGCAGATCGAGCAATTCCTTGATGTACTGCCGCCGCTGTTCCTTGGCAAACTTGCCGCGCACCTGTCCCAGGTAAAGCGCAAACAGGTAGAGCACGGCCATCTGGGCGGTGAAGGCCTTGGTGGAAGCGATGCTGATCTCCGGCCCGGCGTGCGTGTAGAGCACGCCATCCGCTTCGCGTGCGATGGTCGAATCGACGACGTTCGAGATGGCAATCGTACGCGAGCCTTTGGCTTTGGCCTCGCGCTGCGCGGCCGTGGTGTCGGCGGTTTCACCGGACTGAGTAATGACAATGGTGAGTTCGCCGGGCCCGATCAGAGGATTGCGATATTCAAATTCGCTGGCATAGTCCACATCCACCGGAATGTTGACCAGGTCCTGGATCATGTACTGCCCCGCCATTCCCGCGTGCCGGCTCGTGCCCGACGCCACAATGTTGATCCGGCGCAGGGCTCGCAGATCTTCGGTGCTGATGCGAACATCATCGAGACGCACCACGGCTTCCTCGATCGCCACGCGGGGCACGATAGTATCGCGCAGGCCTTGCGGCTGCTCGAAGATTTCCTTCAGCATGTAGTGGGGAAATCCCCCTTTGTCAGCCATTCGATTCTCCTGAGAGTTTCAAGGCACGACTTCGGTACAGGCCACGTGGCCTGTGCCTAGATGCCGGCGCCGCGAACCATGGTATTTCTTACTTCGCCGCTCGGACTCAACACCACCAGATCCGCGGGCGAGCCTGCCTTGAGCACGCCACAATTCTCTACTCCCGCCACGCGCGCCGGATTCAAGGTGGCAAGGCGCACCGCCTGCTGCAAATCCCATTGGGCAAACTGCATGACATTGCGGACTGCGAGGTCCATGGTGAGCACGCTGCCCGCCAATTTTCCTCCCGCCATGCACCGGCCGTCTTTCACCTCCACTTCGAGCGACCCCAGGCGATAGTGGCCGTCGGGCATGCCGGTGGCAGCCGTGGCGTCGGTGATCAGGACGGCGCTGTCCGAACCTTTGGCTTTCAGAAATAATTGTACGATCGCGGGATCGAGATGAATTCCGTCCGCGATGATGTCGGCGGACAGGCGCGGATCGGTCAGCACTTCGCCCAGGATTCCCGGATCGCGATGATCGAGGGGCCGCATCGCATTAAAAGTGTGGGTGGCATGGCGCGCGCCCGCGGAAACGCCCGCGCGAGCCGCCCCCAGGTCGGCGTCGGAGTGCCCCAGGCTCACGCAAACGCCGCGCTTCGCCGCCTCCGCGATGACCTCAATCGCACCCGGCAATTCAGGCGCAATGGTCATGACTCGAATGTGTCCCCGCGCCGCCTGCCAGAAGCGATCGAATGCAGCCATCGATGGAGCCATGAGGTCTGCAGGAGGATGAACGCCGCGCCGGCGGTGGCTGATGAATGGACCTTCGAGGTGAATTCCGAGGGGCCGCGCCCGCAAATCGGCGGTGTGCAGCCCGGCTTGCGGACTTCGTCCGGCGACTTCGATCGCATCCGCCAGCCGCGCCAAGGCCGACAGCGTCGCATCCAGGGGCGCCGTGACTGTGGTGGGGAAATAGCTGCTCACGCCGTGCGCGGCCAGAAGCCGCTCGACCGCAGCCAGGGCATCGGCTTCCGCTTCCATCACATCATGCCCGGCGCCGCCATGAATGTGGATGTCCACAAAGCCCGGCGCCAGTATGCCGTCGCCAAAATCCCGCGCGGGGCAATTTTTTGGGACTTCCCGTCGCGCCCGCGAAGTAACTTCCACAATGACTCCGTCTTCCACGAGAAGCAGCGGTTCCTCGATGCGGTCGAGTGGCGTAAACAGAGCTGTAGCAGTAAGCGCGATCATGGATGACTGGATTGTGAGCGAACCAACATTCTATAGGAAAAATCCAGACGATCGTCGCCGCAGCCTTGAACCCCGCAGCATTGCGAACCAGTGCGGCACGCGCCAGGGCAACCGTCCTGGAGTGCTATACTTTTTATCGGAATCAAACGCTTGGCCCCAGGTTCCCTCGGCCCGCGTGGTTCCGTTTCGTTCGACCTAGTCGGGGCGTGGCTCAGCCTGGTAGAGCACCTGGTTCGGGACCAGGGGGT
>CAWFDY010000001.1:0-328049 GCA_963814725.1 Terriglobia bacterium | reverse complement strand
GAGTTAGCCGGGAATCAGATGGCCATAAATGTCTACTGTGGGCTGAATGCAACGCCTTCAATCGCTTGTCTCCCGTGAATGAGTGAACTCATAGGGAGGAGAGGCGATCTTGTCTCGGTGTACCTTCTTGTCCGGTTTTCTCAAGATTCGATATTTCGCGGCATAGCTGGGCGATTCCTGCGCGGATCCAAAATCTTCGGGTCTGCCGCTTCCTTATTCCTTCATCAGCCGGGTGAAACGCAATTCGGGTCAATGAGTGTGATGGCGATTTATCTTCAGCGTGCAGATGCGAATCGCGGACATCCTGTAAACGATCGTTTTGACCTCAGAATGACCGAGCGGCCCCATGAAAACCACGGTGCATCTGCCGCAGTGAAGTCCTGCGAACCTGTAGAAAAGGCATCTCGGCAAGGGATAGAATGCCGCCAGGGAGGGTCGGACCGTGACCGGCCCCTCTGCGACTCAAGACCGATATCCGTGCCAGAACGAACCGATTTGGTCGAGGGCAGAAAAGGCCATCGCACGCACGGCCTTCGACGCTGCCGGGGGCGGGAGCTTCACAAGGTGATTCAGTAGGTAAAGAAGACGGCCAGCCAGATTCAGCAGTCGTCGGATTTGTGGGACTCGAAATACTACCTGGCCCAGACTCTTGACGAAAAGCGACTCCGCGAGGAAGATATGCGCGGCTGGAACGAGCGTCAGCGGACCAAGTTCATCGGCGGTATCATTGTTTGATCTCAGGGGTGGCCAGCGCCCTGATTACAACGGGTGAACCCGGACGCGCGTAGCAGTCTTTTGCAAATGTAGCAGAGAAAAATGGTGGAGGGGGAAACGATGCAGCTCAAAGTCAATGGCGTAGAACGTTCTTACGACGGCGATCCGGACCTTCCGCTGCTGTGGTATCTGCGCGATGTTTTGGGATTGACCGGAACCAAATTTGGTTGCGGCATGGCCCTGTGCGGAGCATGTACCGTGCACCAGGACGGCAAAGCCATCCGATCTTGCGTAACCAAGGTGAGCCTCACCGCAGGCAAAGAGATCACCACCATTGAAGCTATATCCGAGAATGGGCTGCACCCGGTGCAGCAGAAGTGGATTGAGTTTAACGTTCCGCAATGTGGCTACTGCCAGTCGGGACAGATCATGCAGGCCATCTCGCTGCTGAAAGAAAAACCCAAGCCCAGCGATGAGGACATCGATGGCGGCATGTCGGGAAATATCTGCCGTTGCGGCACCTACCAGCGAATTCGGGCGGCGATCAAGGCGGCCGCGGGAGAGAACGCATGAGCCACAGCATCCTGAACGTAAGCCGGCGTGATTTTCTGAAGGGTGTAGCGTCTACGGGCGCTCTGGTCTTGGGTGTGCGCCTGGTCCCAGACTTTCTATTGGCGGCCGAGACATCGGCGGGTCCGCACGCTGACCGCGCGGCGCTGCATCCCAGCGTCTTTGTGGGGATCGACACAGATGGAACTGTCTATATTGTGGCCCATCGCTCGGAGATGGGCACCACCAGCCGCACCTCCGTCCCGCTTGTTCTGGCGGACGAACTGAATGCGGACTGGAAGCGGGTGAAACTGGAACAGGCGATCGGCGATCCGCGTTACGGCTCGCAAGACACCGACGGATCTCATTCGGTCCGCGAAGGTTTTTCGGTGATGCGCGAAGCCGGAGCCACTGCGCGGCTGATGCTGACTCAAGCCGCAGCCCAGCAATGGGGAGTGCCGGTTGCGGAATGTGAATACGATCTCCACATGATCGTGCATCGGCCGAGCAACCGCAAAGCCGGCTATGGCGAACTGGCGTCGCGGGCGTCGGCGCTACCCGTCCCCAAAAAAGAAGACCTGCAATTCAAACCCAAGAGTGCGTGGCTGTATATCGGCAAAGGAACTCCCAGCTACGACCTGGTCGGGCTTTGCACCGGCAAGGCTGGCTTTGGCATGGACGCACGCATGGACGGCATGCTCTATGCTTCCATCGAGCATCCTCCGGTGTTGGGCGGCAAGGTGAAGTCTTACGACGATAAGGCTCCGCTGCAAGTGAAAGGCGTCAAGCAGACGATTCCTATCAAGCCTTTTACTCCGCCACATCATTTTCAACCTTTGGGCGGGGTTGCGGTGATTGCGGACAACACCTGGTCAGCATTTCAGGGACGCAAGAAGCTGAATGTGGTCTGGGACAACGGAGCGAATGCGAGTTACAACTCGGATCAATACAAGAAGGAGTTGCAGGAGACGGCGCGCAAGCCGGGGAAAGTGGCACGCAATATCGGCGACGTGGATGCGGCGTTCGCCAAAGGCGGAAAGGTCATCGAGGCTGATTACTATGTCCCGCTGCTGGCGCACGCCACGATGGAGCCGCCGGTTGCGCTGGCGGATTTCCGGGACGGCAAAGTAACGGTATGGGCCCCGACGCAGAATCCGCAGGCGGTGCAGCAGACTGTTGGCGAAGAACTGGGCATCCCTAAGGAGAATGTGACTTGTCACGTAACCCTTCTGGGTGGCGGCTTTGGACGCAAGTCTAAGCCCGACTACGCAGCCGAGGCGGCGATTCTGTCGAAAGCAACCGGCAAGCCGGTGAAGGTTGTGTGGTCGCGCGAAGACGACATCAAATTCGGCTACTATCACGCCGTCGCTGCCATGTACATGAAGGCCGCGCTGGATGATAAAGGCCGGCCCACGGCCTGGCTGCAGCGCTCCGTGTTCCCCTCCATCGATTCCACGTTCGAATTGAATGTGAAATACGGAAGCGCGGGCGAACTGGGACTGGGGTGGACCGATTTGCCCTTCGATCTGCCGAATCATCGAGTTGAGAACGGGCCCGCGGAAAACCACGTCCGGATCGGATGGTTGCGGTCGGTGGCAAATATTTATCACACCTTCGCGGCCCAGTCCTTCGCTAACGAACTCGCACAAGCGTCGGGACAGGACTCGGTTCAATACTTGCTCGAGCTGATCGGTCCCGCACGCATCGTGGACGTGAAGGCGACCGCGCCTGAGTACGGCAATTACGGCGGATCCACAACGGAATATCCTCTGGATACGGCCCGCATGCGGCGCGTGGTAGAACTGGCCGCGGAAAAGTCGGGGTGGGGAAAACGAAAGATGGGCAAGGGCTCAGGAATGGGTATTGCCGTGCATCGCAGTTTCCTGACCTACGTGGCTACCGTGGTCGAAGTGGAAGTGGACGATCAAGGTGAAGTGAAGATTCCGTCCGTATACACGGCCGTGGACGCCGGCATGGTGGTGAATCCAGAGGCGACGCATGCCCAGTTCGAGGGCGCGGCGGTGTTCGGAACCAGCATCCTGCGAAGCGGCGCGATCACCGCAAAAAACGGCGCCATCGAGCAGTCAAATTTCAGTGACTATCCGGTGGCGCGCATGAACGAAGCCCCATATAAGACCAGCGTTTATATTGTGGACAGCGACGCGCCGCCGGCGGGCGTGGGAGAGCCCGGCGTGCCGCCGTTTGCGCCCGCGGTCTGCAATGCGATCTTCGCCGCGACCGGAAAACGGATTCGCGAATTGCCGCTGGCGAAGAGTTAGCTCGACAACGTGTGCGCGTGTAGATGCTGACACCCGCTTAGCATTTTTGACTTACTTCGCTCCAACTTGAATAATCTTCCTGCTATGGACATTTATGAGGAGATCGTCGCCCTCCGCCGCAATGGTCGGCGGGGAGCCCTGGCTACTATCATGAGTACGCAGGGATCAATCCCCTCTTTCAAGACCGCCAAAATGCTGGTCCGCGACGACGGTTCCATCGTGGGCACGATCGGCGGTGGATGCGTCGAAGCGGAAGTCTGGCAAGCCGCACGCGAGGTGATGGAAAGCGAAAACCCTCGCACGCTCACCTTTCACCTCAATCAGAACCCGAAGGATGAGATCGGCCTCGTCTGCGGTGGAACGTTGGACATTTTCATCGAGCCGATTCTTCCTCCTGCTGTCTTATATGTTTTCGGCGCAGGACACGTGGCCATGAATCTGAATAAGGTCGCTTCCAATGCAGGGTTTGATGTCACCATCGTAGATGACCGTGAAACTTACGCAAGGCGCGAACGGTTTCCCGATGCCAAGGAAATAGTGACCGACGATTTCGACCATGCCATGTCGCATTTAACGCCCAGCGAATCCTCTTATATTGTGATTGTCACTCGTGGACATCGCGACGACATGCGGGTCCTGCGTTGGGCCGTGCAAACTCCGGCACGGTACATCGGCATGATTGGTTCTAAGAGAAAGACCATCGCCATCTTCCGCGAACTCACGCAGGAGGGCCTATCGCCGGACCTGTTCAATCGGGTTCACGCACCAGTTGGATTGGATATCGGGGCAGTCACGCCGGAAGAAATTGCCGTAGCCATCACTGCCGAACTTATCGGTACCCGTCGCAATGTCGAGCGCGAATTGCCTCATATGAGCTGGTTCCATCGTCAGCAAACCACGGCGGACCAAATGGAACCGGACTCCATCGAAAAATCCGGCGATCACTAGTACATGACGCGAATGCCCAGCCTGGGCGGAGTGATTCTTGCCGCTGGTCAATCCACTCGCATGGGCAGGGACAAGGCTCTTTTGCCGTGGCCACCCGATAGTACTGACGAGCAGGACACTCTTCTCTCCGCCGCGATAAAGGCTTTTTCAGAGTTCAACGATCTTGTCATCGTGGTGGGTGGAAAGAACTCATCAAGTCTGGCCCACGTTGTGGACGCCAATGCCGCACATCTGGTTGTGAACCCCGATCCAGATCGCGGACAATTCAGTTCCCTGCAATGCGGTTTGCAAGAGTTACTAAATCGGGGTCGCGACGCTGCCATGATCACGCTTGTGGATCGCCCACCGGTGCGGGCCTCCACATTAGAAACGATGCTGGCAGAATTTCCTAAGGCGTTGTCGTCTGGAAAATGGGTGTTAGTTCCCGAATACAAACGCAATCATGGACACCCAATCCTTATAGGCCGCGAGTTCATCGAATTATTCCTCAAAGCGCCAACCACTGACAATGCAGGGAACATGCAGCGTCAAAATCAAACGCACATTCAATACTTTCCGGTGGACGATCCTTTGATCGCAATGAACGTGAATACGCCCAAGGACTATTCCAACCTCTTAAAGCTTATTTAGCGCGGCCGTCAGCGCATCGAGCGCAAGATGGCTGGCATGAGAGGATGCGTCCGGCAATCCGCCAATGGCCTCCACTAAATCTTTTCTGCGTAGGCTCCTCGCATCGGCGACCGTCCGTTGCTCCAGCAACTCTGTAAGTAAAGATGCGCAGGCCATCGATGCCACACATCCCTTGGCCCGAAAACGAATTTCCGCGATCTGGCCGTTAGTCACTCGCAAGGTTAACTTCAACACGTCGCCGCAGGCAGGATTCTCCAACTGAACAGATACGTCGGGATTGAGCACATCGCCCGCATTGCGCGGATTCTGAAAATGGTCGAGAACTTGAGGAGAGAACATGATGAAGTATTGTAACTGTGCGATTAGATGTGCTGTTTGCTCGATTGTGACTATCAAATCTGACGCAACCTAACGTCATTCCGCAGTTTCGGGACATCGTTCGGGACACCGCGCGGACTCCAGGGGTCCAACATGAGAAAACAAGTGCTAGAGGCTGCCTGAAACTCTGGAACGACTCCGTGCTGGCCGAAGCGCTCACGCCTGCCGGCGAGGCTGGAGTAACCCGTGCGGATATTTCTACTGACGATGGTCGCAGCTGGCAACCTGCGCCCAGGGGGATCGAGCAAGCCCACTACGCCTGGCGGCTATGGGAGTGCGTCTGGCGCGCTCTGAGTGCGGGAGATTGTATGATCTTGTTGCGGGCCACCGTGTTCAAGGGCCGCATCCAGCCGCGTTGCACCGAGCGGATACCCTAAAAGGAGTATGCCTACCAAATCAGTTTCAATCCGAATTGCATTTGCCGCGATGTGGTCGAGGTGCTGGTGATCGCACCTGCCGTGCCCGAAACACCGGACGGAGTGAACACGATCAGGTTCGGAGTACTGAAATTGGCTCTGTTCAGAAGATTGAAAATCTCAGCGCGAAATTGCAGGCTCAATCGTTCGTGAATGGGTGTCTCTTTTAAGGCGGAGAAGTCCCAGGTCGCGAGTCCGGGACCTACGAACGTGTCACGCCCCAGATCGCCGTAAAATCCGCTGTTGGCCGGAGGCTGAAGAAACGCATGGGGGTTAAACCATTGATTGGGATTGCCCAGAATCACCGGCCCGGTGAAGTCCGGATTTCGAAAAGGCCGCACCGGATTTCGCGTATCTCCATTGTTCGATGGGTTATAGCTCAGTTGTGGTGTAAACGGAAATCCGTCTTGAAGTGTGACAATACTGTTCACCGACCAACCGCCAACTAACCCATTGCCCCAACCAGACAGCCCGTTCCCCAGCGCTTTTCCGCGCCCGAACGGCAACTCGTAGATGGCGCTGATCACCGCCACGTGTCTGACGTCAAAGCCGCCAAGGCCGTAGTCCGCGTGCAGGTTGAACGGATTCGAAGTCAGTGCAGGTGCGTTCGCCGAAGTTGTGGCGTTCAACGAATCTCCATTGTCCAGCGTTTTTGACCAGGTATAAACTCCGCGCAACGACATGCCGTGGCTGAAGCGATGGTTCGCGTCCACCTGGAGCGCGTTGTAATTGCTGTTACCGAGCGAAAACCAGGTCCAGGTATTCGCGATCGTGGGATTCGCTTTTGGTGTTCCCGCAGGAATGAAGTAACTACCGGCAGGAACCGGAGCATTCGCCAGCGCACCCGGGAAAGTGGCGGGATAGGTCGCCGGACATGGCGCTGCGGGGCAAATCGTCGGGAATGGTTCGTTGCCATCCGCCCCGATAATTTCGTGATAACCATGAGATCCGACGTAGGCCACGCTCAACGAAGTGTTCGGCGTGACCTCCTGTTGCACTCTAAACGACCATGAGATCAACGTCGGCGTCTTCATGTCCGGCTGAACGCCTCCGGGCACCAGTAGCGCTTTCGCGGGTACCGGAGCAGACGGATCAATGGGAAGCTTCGAGACCGGCAAGGCCGCGATGCTGTAGGTCGGATTGAAGGGCGCGTTCTGGTCGGCCCGATATCCCAGTGCATCCTGAAGATCGTTGTACATGCCAAAGCCGGCGCGAAATACGGTTCTTGGACTGATCGGGCTCCACGCGATGCCGATCCGTGGTTGGGGCAGAAACTTCGCGTTGTTGACGGTAAAAAGCGAGTCTGCAATTCTCGGCTGATCCGAAATGACGTGATCGTTAAATGTGTAGTTGGCCGCGCGACCATGAGCTTCGTTCCAGCCGGTAGTGAACTCACTGCGGAAGCCCAGCGACACAGTCAGCTTCGGGGTCACACGAATGACATCTTCGGCATACCACGCGCCAAACAAAGACCTCCAGTTCATCTCCGTAGGTGCGGGATCATAAAGGAAGCTCGATGTCGTTCCCTGCAGGAAAGTCTGCAGGCTGGCGAAAGTTGCCTGGCCGAACTGACTCAGCGCGATGGTTTCGTTGGACTGAAAGGGCTGGAACCAGGCGCCAAAACTGAGTTGATGGCGGCCACGAGTAAGCGTCACTCGATCTTCGAAGGTGTACAGATTACGCGCGATCCGCAGATTACTTCCGTTGTTGCTTCCCGCCAAACCGATCTGGGCCTGCGGATTTGACGCGGCGCTGCCACCTACGACCACTGCGCCCACCGGATGTCCCAGCAGAAAGCCGGGAACACTGGCTGCGGGAGTGCCGGGAGTTGGTTCCCCGGTGAAAAAATACCCCGCACGCGAATAGCCGACCCGGGCGACGTTCAACGTGGCGGATGAAAAACTGTGGGTTTCTTCGAGACTGAAGACCTGCTCTCTAAGGCTGACCACATCACTGCTATAAGGATCGGCGGTAGTGGCAGTGAGATCGTCTCCGTCGTCAATGGTGTAAACCCCTGCCAGCGTGTCTCGCGAGGAAATAATATGATCCAGCCTGGCTGTCCCAAAATCTTCACGAATTACCTGCAACGGACTGCTGAACACTTGTGCGATCCCGTTAAAATCCGGCGCGCTCGCCGGAGCGATCGGCCACAAGTTGAGGAGAGGCTGCACGCTGGGCACCGCAGCCGCGCGTGATGCCGCGTCGGGAACAAACGCCGCCGAGGTTTGGTGCAAATGCTGCCGCAATCCTTCGTAGTTCCCGAACAGGAAGGTTTTGCCGGTTCGGATGGGTCCTCCGAGAGAGGCGCCAAACTGATTGCGCTGGAATGGCGGCGCAGACCCCTGATCGAAGAAGTTTGGCGCGTCGAAGGCGTTGTTACGCAGGAAGTCGTATGCCGACCCATGGATTTGATTCGTACCGGACTGGGTCACGATACTTACCTGGCCACCCGGCCGCTTGCCATATTCGGCTCCGTAGGTGTCACGCAGGACATTGAACTCACGAACTGCATCGACCCCTAATAACTGCTGGCTGGTTCCTCCGGGCTGCATGTTATTTTCGGCCGCTCCCGTATATTCCACGCCGTTCAGCAAAAACAGGTTTTGCTGCGGCCGATTTCCAGACACCGAGAAATTGTTTCCCGTGGTGGAATTCGATACTCCAATCCCCCCAGTCTTCTCGGCAGTGAAGTTGACGATACCCGGGTTCAGTGTCAGCAGTAAATCGTAGCTCCTTCCGTTGAGCGGAAGGTCTTTCACCTGTTGCTCGCCGACCAATCCCGAGATGTCCTGAGTGGTAACGGTCACGATGGCTGCGTCGCCGGTTACCTTTACTTCTTCGCTTACCGCTCCCAAACGCAGACTAAAGTCGACCCTCGCATCCTGACCAACAACCAGACGAATTCCAGTTCGCACTGCTTCTGCGAACCCGAGTTTCTTCACTCGAACTTCGTACTGTCCGAGAGGGAGGACCAATAACTGATATCTTCCCGCCTGGTCTGTAACGGTGTCGCGCGAAAGCCCGGTATCCAGGTTTCGGGCGGTGGCACCAGCGGCTGGCACGGCCGCACCGGACTGATCGGTTACTGTCCCAGACAATGTTGCGGACACCTGGGCCGAGGCGAATGAAGAAAAGAAACAAAGCGAAAAAACCAGAAGCGGCAAGAGCCAACCGGATGGTTCGACGTCCCGGTGAATGCTAGCGAGACCCTTCGATGGTTGCAACAAATCACAGGGCAGCTGGCTCAGTTCCAGATGACGTTTGTGTATGACTGCACTCTTCGACATGGGCGGTTTATGATTCGAGAGCTTATAAGTGTATAGGCACAACAGTTTTCATGTCGAATTGTATATGAAACTATCTGTTCTCCCCGATTCTTGCGCTGTTGCCCCGGCAAGACGAGTTGCGGGGAAATCTATTCGCCTGCGATTTATTGACGGAAGTGTGGCCTGACTGTAGGATTCCCCTCGAAATGGCCAACAAGACTAAAGGGCGGCGATCACTCGATCATCAGGAAGATGAGCCTTTGGTGAAGCTGCGTGATGCAGCTTTAGAGCTTGGTGTGAGCTTTCCGACCATCAAGCAGTGGATTTACAAACGCAAAATTCGCAGTGTCAAGACGGCAGGCGGGCACCACCGTATTCCGCAGAGTGAGATAGACCGGTTCCTCTTCAGGACCCGAGGGAAGACGGAGCCCGAACGGACTCTCATGAAGCGCCAGGTCAGCGGAAGAAATCAACTGGTGGGGCGAATTGATACGGTCCGCATCAGCGGGCTCATGGCGGAGGTGAAAGTCTCAATCGGCGGCCAACAGATTACTTCCATCATCACCGCAAGTTCAGCACGCGAAATGAATCTGAAACCGGGTCAGACCGCGGCCGCTCTCATCAAGGCAACCGAGGTCATGATCCTCCGCGTGTAATAAAGGCGAAGAGGGTTGCGCCCTCAAGTCTGATTCGGGTATCCCCGAGTTCGGGAAAACTAACCCACACGCCACCAGATCTGGTTATCGCCCACCTCGGAATTGATAAAGCCACGCTCGACGCCATGCCTAGGGACGAAGTCGTTGTGATGCCGGAGAACTAGCGACCGACGTATCAAATAGCGCCTTCTTATTTCGCGGAGGCTCTTTTTCCAACCTAGATACCAGTCGTTTGGTAACGCAGAACAGCCAGTGCGAGCCGGTAGTCGTAACCAGCCTGGGCGCTGCTGATTTGAGCCTGCGTCTGCTGGAGTTCCGCCTGGCTCAACTCGACGATGGAACTTAGGCCCAGCTTGTAGCGTGTTTGCGCGAGATCAAGCCCGAGACTGGCTTGATCCAACAGTTGTTGGGTGACGCTGACCCGCTGATAGGCTGTATTGGCGTTGAGCCAACTGGTGCGCACGTCACGTGAAATCCGGTTTTGGAGATCCCGCAGGCGATCTTGCGTGGCCTGCGTTTTCAGATGCGCCTCACGCGACCTTGCCGAATAGAGAAAGCCATTGAACAGGGGAATGCCCACGTTGACGCCCACCGCGCCGTACCAATTGGACAAGAACGGGGTTGCGCACTGGCGTATCCCCCACAACCCCGACGGCCTGGATGGTTGGATAAAACAGGTCGTGTTCCGCGGATTGAAACTTCTCGGCCGCTCGGTACTCAAAATCGAGAGCCAATATTTCCGGACGCATGGAAAACGCCGAGGAAATCAGATCGTCCACGTTGCCCGGGGGTGACGTGACCGGCGTCGTGTCCTCAATCAGCTGGAAATTGCGCAAGCGCGGGATATCCAAGCACGGCGGAAAGAGCAGCTAATGCGGCGTCCTGATTATTGGTCGCGTCGAGCAGAAGCAGCTTGGCCTGGGCGAGGTTGACGCTGGCAAAACTGAAGTCCAGTTGAGACCTCAACTTGCTCTTGAATAACGCTTCCACCTGATCAGAAACCGTCTGCCGCGCACTCACTGTTTGCTGCGCCACGGTCAGCACCGCGTGCGCCTGCAATGCGCTGTAGAAGGCTTGATCCACGGCCAGCAGGACCTGCTCCTTCGTAGCAATCGCGTTCTGGTTTTCAGCCTTAGCCGCATAATTGGCGCTGGCGGCGAGGTTCGTGGTGCGTCCAAAATCGGTGATCAGCTGATTGACCACCACCCCGGCGGCGGCGCGCTCATAAATGATGGGATTGTTAAGTCCTCCTGCTGTGATGCGGCTGTTTTCGCGGGAATCCACGCCGGTCAGGTTTGCGGTCGCGCTGGGCCACAAGTTTGAACGCACTTCCCGCGTGACTTGTTCGGATGCCAGAGCGGTCAGCCGTGCCACGGAAATCTGCGGGATTGTTCTTCAGCGCCAGCGCCTCAGCTTCCTTAAGAGACAGAGGCGTAGGTGTCGCGGCATTGGCCTGGAGATCGGACGACTTGAGGCTGCATTCGGCAGCGCATGGGCGGGGTCTGGCCGGGAACTTGCTGCGGCACCGGGGCAGCAGGCAAACTCTGCGCCATTTGCACACTTATCGAGGTCTGGCAGAAACCGCAGACCGGCTACATCAAAGCTAGAACAGCAATCAGAACATTTCTCATCTTCCTGAAATCTCCTGCACTTTGGCCTCTTTCAACACCCACGCAACATAAGCAGGCAATTCCCTGCCTGCCGTGTCACCTGTGAATCAGCCTTGGGCGCCCGGTGTGGCTGGCGCGGGTTGCTCTTCCCGACGATGGATCAACAGATAGGCGGCGGGAACAATGAATACGGTCACAACCACCGACATCGTGAGCCCTCCGATGATGGCGCGGGCCAGCGGAGCATACTGTTCGCTGCCCGCTTCGAGCGCCAGGGCCATCGGAATCATGCCGAGAATCGTCGCCAAAGAAGTCATCAAGACTGGACGCAAACGCACGCGGCATGCAGTCGCCACCGCTTCCTCGATGGGCATGCCTTCTTTCCTCAGTGATCGCGTGAACTCGACGATGAGAATGCTGTTCGAGACCACGATCCCGGTCATCATGATGACGCCCATCAGCGACATGACATTGACCGTGGTATGCGTCGCCAGCAGAAATAGAATGACGCCCGTGATGCCCGGAGGAATCGCCAGCAGAATGATCAGCGGATCAATGAACGAAGAGAACTGCGCCATCAGGATCAGGTAAACCAGAACGATCGACAGGATCAAGCCGATGCCGAAGCTCTTGAACGACTGACGCATGCCCTCCACCGAACCGCGCATGGTGACGCGCACATTCTCGGGCAGCTTGGTGTTGGCGATCACCTTATCGACCTTGCTGGCCAGGCCTCCAAGATCTTCGCCGGCCGGCGAAACATATACGTCGATGACGCGGCGAAGTTGGTAATGGTCAACCTCGGTCGGAGTGTTGATCATCTTCACGTCCGACACCGCATCGAGATTGGTGGGATTCAGGTTGCTTGCGGCATGCAAGGGGATCTGCTTGAGATCCGTGATGGAGTTGACCTGGGTCTCCGGATACTGCACCGTGAGCATGTAGTTATTCCCGTTCTTGGGATCGACCCAGTAGCTGGGAGCGATCATGCTGTCCGAGGTCAGCGCGGTAATCACGTTGTCGACGGCTTCCTTCGAAGACACTCCCATGCGTCCAGCCATTTCGCGGTCGATATTGAGCTGAATGCCGGGATAGTCGAGGTCCTGCGGAATGAGTACGTCGCTCACGCCGCGGAGCTGGCGCACTTTCGCGGCGATCTCGGCCGCGGTCTGGTAAGCCTGTTTCTGGTCGTTTCCGCTGACCTGGATATCGATCGGAGCCGGCAGTCCGAGATTGACCACCGCGTCCACCAGGCCGCCGGATTGAAAATAGGTCGAAAGTTCCGGCAGATCGTCGGACAGTTTTGTCCGCACCCGGCGCATGTATTCATAGCTGCCCACCTGAGTGGTCTTTCTTGAGGCTGACCTGGACGAACGCCGTGTGCTGGCCGGAATTGCTGGTGTAGATCGCCGAGAAATCCGGCGTGATCCCGATATTCGAAACGATCATGTCCAGGTCTTCCGGTGAAACTACCTGGCGAATGTCGGCTTCAACGTGTTTGATGTACTGGTTGGTCAATTCGAGGCGTGTGCCGGTAGGTGCTTTGATATTGATAACGAACTGGCCAGGATCAGTTCGCGGAAAAAAGCCCAGACCCATCACGGGGAACAAGGCGAAACTGAACAGACAAACACCGAGAATTGAGACGACCGTTGCCAACGGACGAAGCAGGCTTCGTCTCACCGCGATGTCGTACCGCATGAGCATCCGGTCATAGCGGCGATTGAATCCTCGGACAAAGCGCTCAAACACGATTATTTCCGGGATGGTGCGCGGCCTCGCCGTGCGCTGACTTGATGAAACGAGCGCAAAACAGCGGGACTACTGTCATTGCGACGGCGTACGACGCGAACAGGGAAAAGACGACCGCTGCGGCCAGCGCCGTGAACAGAAATCGGCTCACTCCATAGAGAAAAACGACCGGGAAAAAGACAATTGCCGTGGTGAAAGTGGCCGCGAGCACCGGCATTGCCACTTCCTGGCCTCCTTTTTCGGCTGCCACCTCGGGCGTTTCTCCCATTTCCAGATGGCGGAAAATGTTTTCCAGCACCACCACCGAGTTGTCGATCAACCGGGAAAACGCAAGCGCGAGTCCTCCCAACACCATGGTGTTGATCGATCCTCCGCTGGCGTTGATTGCCAGGAACGCTGCGACGGCCGAGAGCGGGATCGAAAGCATCACCGCCAGAGTCGCGCGAAAATTGCCCAGGAAGATCAGGATCATCAAGGCGGTCAGCACCAGCCCGATGCCTCCTTCGCTGCCCAGGTTCGCGATCGCCGTCTTCACGAAAACGGATTGATCGAATACGACGTTTGTCACCAGCGATTTCGGAACATCGACCAGATCGCCCACGGACTTCTTGATCCCATTCACAATGGCGATGGTGTTGCTGTTGCCGCCCTGCTTGAGGATTGGAAGATAGACCGACCTTTGCCCATCCACGCGGACGATGTTGGTCTGTATGGCGGCCGCGTCCTGCGCGTAACCGACATCGGCCACCATCAATTCGGCATTGCCCTCGGACTTCAGCGGCAGACGGTTGATTTCTTCGGTGGTGGGAAGCTGGCTGTTGGTGTAGATGTTGTAGTCTTTCGGGCCGATTCGCACATCACCGGCGGGCAGGATGGTGTTGGCATCATTCACGGTGCGGACCACATCCATCAGGCTAAGCTGGTGGGCCTGCAACTTTACCGGATCAACATAGACCTGAATCTGCCGGTACTTGCCGCCAAAAGGTTGCGGTACCGACGCTCCCGGCACGTTCGCAATCTGGTTGCGGACCGTAAACTGGCCCAGGTCGTGCA
The DNA here is from genome assembly GCA_963814725.1 of Terriglobia bacterium. GTDB lineage: Bacteria > Acidobacteriota > Terriglobia > Terriglobales > Acidobacteriaceae > JAIQFF01. The sequence continues at coordinate 313,798 of CAWFDY010000001.1, read as the reverse complement.
ACTCGGTCTCATTCAAGTCCCTGGCCCTTCAACGTGATCAGGCAGACCGGCAAGACTGGAGGCGTCGAATTTCAGTACCACGGGCGGCAGCGTGCCCGGAGGCAATCGCCGCAATTGCGCCATGGCCAGATTCGAGATGCCGCTGACCGCCGCGTCAGGATTGGTTCCCGGCTGAAAATAAATCTTGATGAGACTGACCCCGGTCAGCGACCGCGACTCGATATGGTCGATGCCGCTCCCCAGAGTGAAAAATCTTTCGAATGGATTGGTAATGTTGGCTTCAATCTGCTCCGGGGGCATTCCCGAATAAAACGTCGCCACCACCACCACCGGAATATTGATCTCGGGAAAGAGATCCACCGGCATGCGCGCCATGGTGGTGACGCCGACCACCATGATGATCAGGCACAGCATGATGATGAAAAACGGATAGCGAATCGCGAAGCCTGACATGTCTATTGCGCTCCCTGTTCCGCGACGTATTTTTCGTCCGCCATGGTGCTTAGCTGGGGATCAACGATGCTGGCCGGGCCGGTACTGTCCCAGGTTGCCCACAATGACCCGATCTCCCTCGTTCAGCCCGGACAATACCTGAATCCGATTGGAGCCCTCGATTCCGGTATGGATCTCGCGTTCTTCCACATGGTTTTCGCGCATTCACGAAAAGCACCGTAGTCTTGTCCGCCCCTCGATTGATCGCCTGCAGTGGAAGAGTCAGAGCATTCGGGTCGTTTTGAATCCGCAAGGACACATCGGCATACATTCCCGGAGTCAATTTGTAGTCCCGGTTGGGCACGTCCACCTCTACTTGCATGGTGCGGGTCGAGCGGTCGAGCGAGTCGGTCGAGCGAATTACTTTTCCTGAGAAGTGCTCGTCCGTTGCCTTTACGCGGATATCGGCGGGTTCGCCATCGCGTACGCTGGCAGCCAGGGACTCGGGTACCGGAATCCGCAGCCGCAATACATTCACCTGCGAAAGTTTGACGACCGGCATCGAACTGACGTTGGAAGTCCCCGCCTGGATCAGCGATCCGGTGTCGGCGTATCGCCAAGTCACGACACCGTCGAACGGAGCCGTAATGCGTGAATATTCAGAGAGCGCTGCGTAGTGCTGCTGGTCAGCCTGGGAGACCTCCAATTGCTGCCGGGAAGCTGACAATGCCGACTTGGTCGCTTCCACCTGCGCTTCTGCGGAGCGATCCTTGGCCGTAGCATCGTCGAGTTCCTGCTCGGCAATCAGGCCAGGGCGTGCCTCTGACGCCTGTTTCAATCGGGCGGCGGCGGCATGCAGCGCTGCGTGATCAGCTTCCGCCCGGCTCACTTCATTCTGAGCGCGAGTGATCTCCTCTTGACTATGGCGTACTCCCGCATTCGCACCCTCCAACTCCGCGGACAGTTCGGGTATCTCCAGAACCGCCAGTACTTGCCCGGTGCGAACCCGGTCACCGATATCGACGTTGATGTTTCGTATGTAGCCCGCAACCTTGGCATGGAGTTCCACTTCCTGGTATGGCAAGAACTCGCCTGCAATCGAGAGTGTGTTGGAGAGTGGTGCATGCCGAACCTTTACCACCGCTGCGCGCGGGGCGGCGTCGGCGCGACACGGTTGCAGAGGAACCGCCAGAACGTCCGCACCCGGCCGAAGCAAGCAATACGGCCACCACGGCAGGAACTGCTATTCCAACGAGAATTGAAGTAAATCGCTTACGCATGTTTTCAATCATTATTCGGACCCTAATTTACGTACGCTAGAACGGGCTCTTACGAACCCTTAAAGAAAACGGCATTGCCGTGAAACATCAAGCCACAAACTCTCTCGTCCCCCTCCGCAATACCGTCCCGCAGAACCGGAATTGAATACCGCGGCCATCGTCCGATCGCCGTCCGGCCATATCTGGGAAGTTAGTTGTTGGCAGCGCACGATGTGGTCTTGACACGCGTGCGTCTGCCGATACTCAGCCTCACCTCACGCGCGCCAGGAAGATTCACATTCATGACATGCTTTTCCAAACTTACTTTCACCGTCTGGTTTGGAGAGAAGACTGAAGGCAGGTAATCCAGGCCGGTCTCGTATCGCACCGTGTACACGGCGCAGTTGAGCGCGATACCGATGTCATACGAATAGACTTCCGATTGCAGAGGCGCATCCGTTGGGTTGCCGACATAGACAGACGGATTCTCGTGGTTCGCGACGCTGACTACGGTGGCTGATTCGTACGGCTGCTTCGCGCTTGCAAACGCCCCCACCTGCAACACTCCACACGTCAACGCCAATAACACCAAGTTCCTTTTCATGGTCTCCTCCCGGAGAGCAGTCAACTCACGATGCGTGAATTCTGCGGGACCGGATGGAACTCAAACTATTGCCGGGCGATCCCGAAGCATTGACTGGTTCACGATTCGAACTCGAATCCAATCGCGCGGAAATTGCATCAGGGGAGCCCCGTCAACTGACAGGGCCCTGAGTTCAAAGCTGTGATTGTCCGTGTAAGGAAAAAACGCGTTAGGAATGGGGAGGAGGTCGGTTGTAAAGCCAGCTTTCAAAGGAAAGATTCGTCGAGGGAAAAACTGCTGAAACCGCGGGGACGAACGAGCGCGGAGGCTCAAAAAGCGTAAGACTAACTGCCGGACCCGTCCACTTCAAACCATCGCTGAGAAGGTTTTGACGCTGGGCATCAGGAGAATGAGTCTGTACAGCTCTTACGGCAGCGAATTCCGAACCGGCTGCAGAAAAACGGGTGGCAAGACTTACGGTGAGACAGCAAATGGCAAGAAGGATTAGGGTAAAACGGCCTGAAGAACCCACGACGCTTGCGAACGCGAAAATCGATCAGCATCGCCGCTCCCAAACTTGCCCGCATAAGTCCGACTTCCTGCCATTATACATGATGAACAAAGTGCTCCCGCCCACAAACGAGCAGCAATGGCTTCAACTTGCGAAGGGTTGAAGTCAAATCACCATCGCAACCCCCCTCAAACTCCTTTACTGAGATAAGAGTAGCCGTCGAACGCGACACAGTATTATCGACCGTTGCGGTCAAAACCCGTGCCTTGCTCTGCACTCATCATGAGTCAGCCCCCGAGAACATGCACCCAAAGACGTAAGTTCTTGACCTCGTCAATCGAGTTCCGGCCATTCGGCCGTTCAGCCACTGTTTTGGCGTGTTGACAGCTCTTCAGCTCCAATTCACCCGAAATTCAAGAGATTTTCATGTGTTGTTAACAATTGGGGACTAGCATTCGTGTCCTGTCCTCACTCGGTTAAGGGGCAGTTCGTGTTGATGCTGCCGAAGCGAGTGCATCTTGATATCTCCATGGAGGAAAAATGAAGAAAGGCATGGCTTTGGCCTTGTCTCTAGCGCTTACCACGGGTGCAATTGCCGCCCCGCCGCCACAAAGTGCACCCGCGGCCACCACGAAAAGCACAAAGAAAAAGGCGCCTAGCGCGACCAATGCCGAAATCTTACGCCGCTTGGACGAAATGAAGCAGTCGATCGGCGCACAGCAGCAGCAGATCCAGCAACTCAAGGACCAAGTGCAAACCCGCGATGCCGTTATTCAACAACTGCAGCAGCAATCCAGCCAGGCGCAGACTGCGGCCGGACAGGCGGAACAGAAGGCCGATACGGCGCTTTCGCAAAGCGCGGAACAGCAGAAGGTCGTCGCGATTACGCACAGCGATGTCACGGACCTGAAGGACAACCTCACCAACACCGCACAATCGCTACAGGAGACGCAGAAGGCTATATCCGAAAGCCCAATGACGATTCGCTACAAAGGAGTCAGCCTCACCCCGGGTGGATTCGTAGCGGCAGAAACGGTGACCCGCCAACGGGCCAACGAATCCGACATCAACACCCCGTTTAATAGCATTCCCTACCCGGGGAACGCACTTTCGCATATTAACGAAAATGCTTTCACGGCTCGTCAGTCCCGGCTTAGCCTGCTTGCGGAAAGCAAAGTCGGTAACACCAAATTGACCGGATACTGGGAAGCTGATTTTCTTGGTACTGGAGTGACCTCCAACAACCGGCAGAGCAATAGCTACGTGTTTCGCCAACGGGTTATCTACGGGCAAGCCGCATTTCAGAGTGGCTGGACCGTGACGGGTGGTCAGCAATGGTCGTTAGCAACGGAGACCAGAAAAGGAATCACGAACCGCCAGGAAGTACTTCCGCAGACCATTGACTCGCAGTACCAGGTGGGTTTCAGCTGGGCACGGCAGTATGGCTTCCGCGTGGTCAAGGATTTCGGCAGCAAATTCGCTCTGGGCCTTGCTGTAGAGGGACCTCAGGCAACAATCGGTGGACGGGGTTTCTCTTCTGTCTCAACTGTGACGGTGGGGACTGCTACAGTTGCCACGACCGGGAATACTTTCGTTGATGGTCCAGGAGCCGGCGGTGGGCTGTATAACTTCGTGGACACGACCGGATACTCTTTCAACAAAAGCCCTGACTTCATCGTCAAGGCGGTGGCAGACCCTGGTTACGGTCATTACGAAGTGTTCGGCGTCCTTAGTGCGTTCCGCAACAGAGTGTATCCCTGCGGCGCAGTTGGCACCAATGCAAAGGATACAGCTGCTCCGGCAACCCCAACCGAGATTCCATGCTCGGTCAATGGTTCCACTTCGCCGAGTTCAGTTGGCGCGTTCAACGACACCCGTACAGGCGGAGGTGTTGGAGCTAACTTGCGCGTCCCTGTGTTTACCAAGAAAGTGGAGTTCGCTCTCCAGGGAGCCGCGGGAGATGGTATCGGCCGTTACGGGTCGGCACAGCTTGCGGACCTGACGATCCGCCCCGATGGCACTCAAGCGTTGATCCGCACGGCCCACGCCCTTGGGGAATTGGAGTTCCACCCAACCCCGAAACTGGATATCTACGCTTACTACGGTGGGGAGTACGCGTGGCGCACGGACTACAAAGGATACGACACCATTACGGTCACCAAGACGCCGGCGATCCCTGCCACAGCTACGACGCTTGCCATTCCTGCCACAACAACAACTGCGTTCAAGCTGAATCAGATCGGTGGATACGGTTCGCCTTTCGCTAATAACTCGGGTTGTAGCACGGAAAATCCGCCAACCAACCAGCTTACTCCTTCCGGCGGCGGTTCCTGTGCGGGTGACACTCGCATAGTCATGCAGGGTACCATTGGGTTCTGGCATCGGTTTTACCAGGGACCCAAAGGCGGAGTTCGCTGGGGCCTTCAGTACTCCTACTTTACCCGGAGCGGATGGTCGGGGAACAACGGCACAGCCATCAGCATTTCGCCCAAGGCCGTGGACAATATGGTTTGGACGTCGTTCCGCTACTACCTCCCGTAGATCAATTGAATGTTTCCGGCGTGGCGCGAACGCCGCGCCGGAGATCTCTTCGTTCACCAATCGGACGGAAAAATCGAGTTCCGCAAATTGACCGCGCCACAGGACCTGCGCGAGGATCTGCAACCTCGTGGAGGATGCGGCGCGGACCTGCGACGAGGGTAATGCACGAAAAGACAACCGCATCAGGTTGAACCCTTCCGCTGACAATCCCACTTCCGACAATGCCACGAAAACAGCGCCACCTCGATACATGCATGGGAAATTAAATACATAGGAAATTCAAAATCTCACGTGCGCGCAAGTGTGAATGAGCTTCGAGGAGGACGCAAAGACTGTTATTCGCGAGGGGACTTGAATGTATAGAAAATTCAAGATCTTACGACACATGCAGCCAGGTGTTGAGTGGAAACCCCGGGGTTATGTTGGAGCCGACGAGCGGACTTGAACCGCTGACCTGCCGATTACGAATCGGCTGCTCTACCAACTGAGCTACGTCGGCTTGATCTCGATTCTAAATGTGGTTGCGATGAGCGTAAAGGCTTTGGGAAAACAGTCCTCTGCCATTGGCCGTTGGTTCGTTGGCAAATCGCTCCGGCGGATGCGTCGAATCCGCATCGAGTGCTTCTTCTTACCAATGACCAGGACCACCAACCGATTTTCTAACCAACGCTTCCAACTTCCCGGCGCAAACAAAAAGGCCGCCCTGGCATAGGCGGCCTTCTCTTTTTAGGGAGAATAGTTCCAACGGGGCAAAAAATCCGTCAAAACTTTCTGGCGAAATCTTATGAGCCGAAAAAGGGGGGTGTCAAGGGATTTGTGGGAAATAAATATCTTTAGATTCAATGACTTACAAAATAGGTTAACAAGGCTTTCCCGCTCCCCAATTGGCGAATTTCGAGCCTTGTTCGACCTTAAACGGCTTTGATTGATGGGCTTACCTTCGAATCGGCGCTGTCATCCTGACCCTCGGACAGGTTCAGGGAGATGAAATCTGTCGGGGTTTTGCGGTGCAAAACCCGCTCCGGCAAAATGCGATTCAGGAAGATCCGGATGCCCCCGAAGGCTACCCCTGCCACTGCGGCGAACACAATCAGGATCCCGCACAGCAGAAAAACGTTCAACAGCAGATTCGCCAGATTATTTTTCTTCCCCTGAAACGTATTCTCGTTCCAGGTCACATCGGCGTCGTAGTTCACAGCGCTTAACAGGTTCCGCGCTTCGGCGGGCGAAATCGTTCCGGTCGCGATCACGACCATGGAACCGGTACGCTTGTCGAACACAGGCCCTGCAATCGCCGGCTGTTCCCCCGGCTGCTTTGACTGGCTGGCCGCATCGATCCGGCGCAGGTGCTCGGCGGCGAGCTGCGGTGTGGGGTATGCGATCAGCATCAGCGTGGCAAGTCCACCGGAGGTCTGGTATGTGCCCAAAGCGACTTCGGCGCTGGAGTCGAAGTCAACCAGGCGCGAGGGCAGCGGCGCGTTGATCTTTTCCAGTCCCACCGGGCCGACGACATATTTCGCAGTGTTCTTCACATAGCCGAGGGTGGGCAGATAGGCCGGCAGGTTGGGCAGATTGCGGACGTTGCCGGTCGGCAGCTGCAGGGCCTGGGAGAGCTCGCGAAGTTCAGCCGCCGACATGGCACTAAGCTTTTCAAAGACCACGTCCACCAGAATGTTGCCGCGATAGAACAACACGCGCTCGTTTAGTGACGCCGCCTGGTCAGGAATCGATTCCTTGAGCATCTGCGGCATCTTGTAGTAAGTGAAAGCCCCATACGCGCCGCTGGCATCCGCGAATCGGATAGCCTTCACCGCCACCTTGCGCCCGTCCTCGCGGGTGTAGGTGCCGGACTCGAAGTCGGTCAACCCATATTCCTTGAGCAGAGCAGCGTTCACCGGATCGGCTACCGCGGGATCCTGGCTGACCCGCGTGGGGCTGGCAACGTGCCATCCTCCAAATTGCGCGGGAAGTATGGAGGCCGGGATGGCAGGCGGCGGGTCGGCCGCAAGAGCCATGCCCAGATTCAGCAAGAACACAGAGAAGATGAGTGCGTATTTGAATTTGGCGACCATGACAAATCGGGCCGGGGAGCGGCAAGGCCCTGTACTGCTTAGACTACAGAGGTGGCAGGAAAGTTTCCATCCACGGTCCCTTTGCGAACTTTGCGGCCTTTCTTTGGCTCCTTTGCGGTTAGCTCTGGTTCTGGAAGTCAAAATCTTTACCGCAAAGGACGCAAAGCAAGGACGTAAGGGATGCTAAGGAAGTCAAGACCTTCTACTGGCTGTCTTTATCGACTCGGCTGGCGACTTTCACTCCGCTCAATCCGCTTACGTACTTCGAGATTCCACGGTAGAGCGATTCCGCAATTCGCTGGCGATAGTCGGATGTCTGCAGCCGGCGTTCGTCGCCCGGGTTGCTGACGAAAGAAATCTCAGCCAGGATCGACGGCATGTTTGCGCCAATGAGCACGATAAACGGCGCTTTCTTGACTCCGCGATCACGGATACCCGGGCTCTTGGCCGCCAGGCCGCTGTGCAGCGCGCGCTGTACGTTCGAGGCGAACTCGCGCGATTCCTCAATCTTTTCTTTCAATGCGATGGTCTTTACCAGGTCCTGGAGTTCATGGATGGATTTGTCCGAGGCGGCATTTTCGCGTGCCGCAACGTCCAGCGCCTCGCCGGACGAAGTGAAGTTGAGGTAATAGGTTTCGACACCGCGTGCATCCGGGTCACGGCTGGAGTTGGCGTGGATTGAAACGAAGAGATCGGCCTGCTCCTGATTGGCGATTGAGGTGCGACTCTCCAGGGGGATGAAGGTGTCGTCTTTGCGGGTATAAACCACGTCCGCGCCCATGCGCGCTTGCAGAAGCTTGCCCAGGCGGCGGCCGACGTCGAGCACCAGATCTTTCTCTTCCAGGCCATTGGGGCCAATCGTGCCCGTGTCATGCCCGCCGTGGCCGGGATCGATCACAATCTTGCCGATTTTCAATCCCAGGGCCCGGATCAGCGAGCGATCGCCGTTGGCCGTCGGTGCGGCCTCGTGGACGTCGGGAAAAATCACCACGGGCGTCTTGCGCTTGCCGCGGCTCGAGCTTTTCGAAAGCGTGGGCAGAGTCAACGCGGGCGCAGGCAGCGCGACCGGCGTTCTGGCGACGGGCTTGAGCTGAGGAGGATCGAGCTGAGGAGGGTCGAGTTTGGCCACGGTGACCGTGTTGTCGTCGTCATCATCGTCCGTGACTTCGACAATTATCTTCTTGGGCGGGTTGTTCTTCACCACCAAAGCAGGAGCCGATCCCGCGCCTTTGTGCAGGTCAGCGTCTTTACCCCCACTGTCCTTACCTCGAATGTCAATGATGAGGCGCGGCGGATTGCCGACCAGGGAGGTGGTGTAGTCGGACTGGTCGGCAACTTCCAACACGATACGGGATTTTCCAGGCTCAAACTGGGCCGCTCGAATCTTCGTCAGCAGCCCATCGTCAATATCGAAAGTTTTGCCCAGCAGGGAAGACGCCAGATTGGTATCGCGCAGATCGAAAAAGATTCGCTCGGGATGTTCAATGCGCTGCGATTCGAACTTGACCTCCTTCCCCAGTGCGATGGCCACGCGCGTGTAATCCGGGTTCGACCAGTGCCGTATACCGGTGACCTGGGTCAATGCCGGAGCCTGGTTGGAATCTTCGGCGCTGTCGTCGGTCTCGCGATTCGCTGTCGCCTGGTTCTTTAGGTCCTTTTCGGACTTCGCCGAACCGACGTTCGCTAAAGCTGGACGCGCCTTCGATGAGTTCGAATCGCTGGCTGGAATGTTCTCGTCTTTTCCTCTAAGGCCAGCGCGTTGGATCGGCTCCCTGAGGGCCAGGCGAGCCTGGTCCGCAAGATGATGGTGAGGATACCGGTGCAGGAATTCCTCGAACACCGGCCTGGCCTGAGCGGGATCTTTAAGATCGTCCTGATAGATCTGGCCCGTGGCGAACAGTGCATCGAAGCGGTCGCGGCTGCCGGGATATTCCCGCCGCACGAATTTGTACTGGCCGATGGCTGCGTGCAGGGCCTTGTCGTCCTTGAAGCGCCGGCCCATTTCTGTGAGCAGTTCGGCCACCGCGACAGCACTCGGGTCAGCTTTGGAAGAAGCCGGCGACCCGTAGTACACGCGGCGATAGCCGGTAAGCACACGCTGGTATTCCTGGCGGGTTTGCTGTGCGGCAGGCAGGCCCTTCAGAGTCTCGCGCATGCGCTCTGCAGCGGCGTATTGAGTTCGCGCCCAGGCCTCAGATTTGCCCCGTGCCTGCAGGGGCAGCGCCGGGAGCAACAGCAGGAGCAGAGCCGCACCCAGACGGCTCGCGCGTTGGCCTCGATCGGAATTCTTCAATTTGCCAGCCTGTAGTTGCCTAGCCTGCAGTCGCTTAAACACGATCCGGCGGCCCTGTAGGAGCGGCATTCCATCATCCACCTGGTGCAGAGCCGTTTCCTCAGTCCGTATTGCTGAAGCTCAGCACGCCCCGGTCATCCCGTTTCATCCGCACGGGCTCGCGCACCGGGCTGCTCAGGATCCGATATCCCGGAGCCGCGCCGCCGTAATACAACGTGGTAATGCGCTTCACGTAGTTGCGCGTCTCGCGGAAGTGAGGGATGCCAGCGCTTCTGGCGACTGCACCGGCGCCCGCGTTGTAGGCGGCCAGGGTGAGGTTGACGTCGCCGCCGTAGCTTTCCATCAGTTTTTTCAGATGGCGTACGCCCGCGTCCACGTTCTGCTGCGGATCGAACGGATTGACCACGTTCAACGACCGCGCGGTTTGCGGCATCAGTTGCATCAGCCCCATCGCCCCCGTGCGGGAAACGGCGTTGGGATTAAAATTCGATTCCACCTTGATGACCGCGCGCACCAGGCTGGGATCGACGTTGTGCCGCGACGCCGCCTGATCGATGGCGGCATCGATCTCCTGCTGTGTAAACGGCTTGCCCCGCACGAAGCTGGAAACCTGCTGGGAAGTATTCACTTCAGCCGCGGCCGAGCGCGCCGCTCGAACGTTTGCCGAGGGGACCGACTTCCATCGATGTTCCGTCGCACTCCAATACGCCAGACCGCTGGCCTGCACGGCGGGAGTTCGCGAACGAATCTGCGATGCGGCAGGCGCTTCGTCGTTCACATAGATTTTTCGTCCAGCGTTGTCCAAACTGGCGGTAATGCCGGGGTATCCGCCTTGCGCCTGAAGAAACGGCGTGGTGGTGGAAAGGAAGGTCGCGAAAACAGAACTAGCCATCAGTGCGATTTGCAGGTTTTTTCGCATAGCCGGGTTTGCACTTGCACGCGGACGTGCCCATACCCCGCGCTTGCCTACCCGGAACCTGACGGAGAAACATCTACCAGAGTGGAACAATTATAGGGGGCGGTCGGGCCCTTATCAATTGCTCTAAAGACCAATAGAACCACCGAAGTAATCCAGCAATTGATTGAAAATATAGATATTTATGGCCCCGGATGGTTACCCTCTCAGAAGCCGGATCCATGCGGATCGGCCATTTCCGCGGAAAGGGCGGTTTTTACCTCCTTTAGCCGCTGTAGTAGGCTGCCTGCGTCTCCCCATGAACGACATTGCATTGCCGAAACGCGAAGCTCCGGACTCGCTGATGCTCTACGGCTTCTGGTATCGCGCCCTGCCGGGCGAGCAGGTAGCGAGTGGCGAGTTGCAGAAAGCGATGCTGCTCGAGACCCCACTCGCCCTGGGACGCGACCAGCAAGGGCGACCTTTCGCGCTGCACGATGCATGTCCGCATCGCGGGATGCCGCTCTCCCACGGGCATTTCGACGGCCACCAGGTGGAGTGCAGCTACCACGGCTGGCGCTTCGATGGACACACCGGCCAGTGCCGGCTGATTCCGTCGCTTACCGCGGATCAGAAGCTGAAGATCGACCGCATTTATGCCGGCAGTTATCCCTGCGAAGAGCAGGATGACTTTATTTGGGTATTTATTCCGGAACCGCCGCCGCCCGGCGCCGGATTCGGCAAGGCTCCGGATGCGCCCATGCCGGCGCCGCGGGTGCCGACGTTCAGCGAGAAATACAAGCTGGCCTATCTTACGGCGGATCTGCCTTGCAGCGTCGATCACGGAATCATCGGTCTGATGGATCCGGCGCACGGGCCGTTCGTCCATCAAGCCTGGTGGTGGCGCAGCCGCGGCAGCATTCATGAGAAGCAGAAGAATTTCGAGCCCATCCCAAACGGCTTCCGGATGAGCGCCCACACGCCCAGTTCAAATAGCGCGCCCTACAAGTTGCTGCGGCTCTATGCGGACGCAGAATCCATTACGACCACCATCGATTTCGTTCTGCCCAACCTGCGGCTCGAAACCATCCGCGCCGGCAAATACTGGTTTGCTTCCTTGACCACGGTGACGCCGATCACCCGCAGCCGTTGCCGCATTGACGTGGTGGCAGCCTGGAACATCTTTCGCTGGGTTCCGTTTGGGCCGGAACTGCTCAAGTTCGTGTTTGCAAAATTTGTGGAACAGGACAGGCTTACGATGGAACAGCAATCGGAAGGCCTGAAGCACAACCCGCACCTGATGCTGATTGACGATGCCGACCGTCCCGCCAAATGGTATTTCGGACTGAAAGCTGCGCTGCTGGAGGCGCGGACCACGGGCGGCGAGATGAAACACCCGCTGCCCGGCCCAGTCACGCTGAGGTGGAGAAGCTAGTAGCGCGGTCCCTTCTAGTCCTGCACCAGCCACTCCAAAGCTTCCTCGCGGGTCTTGAAGGTTGGCAGATCGCGCTGCGAAAAGGATTTCATGTGTTCGTAAAGCAGTTTAGGCAGACTGTCGGTTCCCACCCAGGCGGAACGTTTCAGGTGTGGCCGGTCGAAGACCAGTGCGGGCTTGAAAATCTCCAGGATTCTCTTGTCTATCTTCGATCCCGTGAAATCGGCGAGTAACAGTACCGATCCTTTTGGCTCAGCGGTTACCTTCGCGGGAACAAGCAATGCGAGTTCTTCGAATTGTTCGGGAGAGCAATCGGAACAGTCCACGAGTAATATTCTTTTGTCTTTGTGGCTGATGAAACGGATGCGATTATTCATCCGCCCTCCTTTTGCCGCGGACACGGCAAGTCTGGAAACAGGGAACTGGAATCCGCCAACCGGGGTTTTAATTTCCTAACAAAGCTTCAACCACGCCATACGCGTCGCCGAGTGCGGCATCGAGAGCGCCCGGGTCCTTGCCGCCGGCCTCAGCCAGATCGGGCCTGCCGCCGCCTTTTCCCCCGACTTTCTGCGCCACCGGCCCGATGACTTTGCCCGCATGTATTTTACTTGTAAGGTCTTTGGTCACGCCCACAATCAGCGCCACACTGCCGTCGCTGGCTGAGCCCAGGACGACTACGCCCGACCCCAGCTTGTCGCGCAACTGATCCACCAGGGTTCGCATTTGAGCGCGATCGAGGCTATCGACCCGGTGCGCCAGCACTTTTATCCCGCGAACATCCTTGATTTTCTCCGTTACCGAAGCCACCGTGGACGATGCCGACTTCATGCGCGCCTGATCGAGTTCGCGGCCCAGGCGCTTGATCTCCGCATCTTTCTTTTCGAGCTCGGCTTTCAACGCTTCGGCCGGCGACAGGGAGGCATCTCCAGGCGAGGGTGTCCCATCCTTTCGCGTTTTTTGAGAAAGGGTTGATCCCACGAAACTGGCCACCACATTTTCCAGTGCATGATCTTTCTGGAAGTGACGCAGCGAGCCCTCGCCGGTAACGGCTTCAATCCGCCGCACGCCCGATGACACGCTGCCTTCTTTCAGGACTTTGATCAGCCCGATCTCGCCGGTCGCGCCGGTGTGCGTGCCGCCGCAAAGTTCAGTGGAGAAGTCGCCGATCTTGATCACGCGAACCTTGTCGCCATACTTCTCGCCGAAGAGCGCCATGGCTTTATATTCGTTGATGGCGACGTCGATCGGCACATTCTCGATGACTTCGATCTTTTGATTGCGCAGGACTTCCTTGTTGATCAGGTCTTCGATATCCTGCAGTTCTTCATCCGCAACGCCGGTGAAGTGCGAGAAGTCAAAACGCAGATGATTGGGCGCAACCAGCGAGCCGGCCTGCTTCACATGCTCGCCCAGAACCTCACGCAACCCCGCCTGCAGCAGGTGCGTGGCGGTGTGATTGCGCATGGTGGCCTGCCGTATGTCGGTGTCCACCACGGCATCTACTTTGTCTCCGACCCTGAGGGTGCCCCACCCTCCCCGTTTTTTGCGGAGGGTGGGGGTTTCATCACGACTTGATGGGCGCGCACTCCCTGAACCGGGTAGTAGCAGCCCTTCACCTCGGCCACAACGGTATTGTGATCGTCGCCGTAGAGCCACCCGCGGTCGCCGACTTGCCCTCCGGACTCGGCGTAGAACGGAGTGTGGTCGAGGATGACCTCGCCCTCTTCTCCGGGCTTGAGTTCTTGCGCGCCCTGACCGTTATGAATGATTGCGAGCACCTCACAGCCATCGGAGCGAGTTTGACGATAGCCTTCAAAGGTTGGACTTCGGGAGTTGCTGATAGGCGGGATTGGCGGTTTGCTTGGCCGCGCCTTTCCAGGAGGCGCGGGCGCGCTCACGCTGTTCCTGCATCGCGCGGTCAAAGCCGGCTTGATCGAAAGTCAGGCCAGCGTCGCGAACAGCGTCTTGAATGAAATCAAGTGGTAGGCCGAAGGTATCGTAAAGCCTAAATGCCTTTTCTCCTGAATAGGAGGCAGGGCCCTTCCCTGGATCGGACCGACCCTCAAGAATCTCAGAAGAACGGCGAACCCGGTCGGGTTTGCCTGCCGCAGTTACTTCATCTCTTAGCTGGTCAGCCCCTTGGTCAAGCTGACGAGAGCGCTCCTGTATCTCATTGAGCTCACCATCCATTTTTTCGAGACCGATCTCCATCGTGTGGTGGAATCTTCGCTCTTCCTCGTTGACGACACGGATTACCTGACCAGTCGCAGTCAGTTCGGGATACGCGTTGCACATCATGTTCTGAACTGCGATGACCATCTCCGTGAGCACAACCGGACGCTTCTGGCTTAAGAGCCACGCATGCCGCATCGCCCGTCTCATGATCTTCCGCAGAACATATCCGCGACCTTCGTTCGACGGAAGGACGCCATCCGCAATTAAGAATGCAGTTGCTCGTGAGTGGTCGGCGATGACACGCAGTGAGGCTGCCGATTTCGAACCAGCCGAGCCTTGCTCGGCCTGGACGGGGCGAAGTTCCCTGTCCCCACACGGCCGGAGGTAGCTCTCCGTCAATTCGGCGGCTCGTTTGATAAGCGGCGTAAACAAGTCTGTGTCGTAATTCGAAATCACACCCTGCAACACCGACGCGACACGTTCCAGACCCATCCCGGTATCGATTGACGGCTTGGGCAACGGATTCAGTTTGCCGCTGGCATCGCGGTCGAATTGCATGAAGACGAGATTCCACAACTCAACGTAGCGCCCGCAGTCGCAGCCGAATGCACAGTCGGCGTGGCTTTGATCGGATGCTGCCACGCCCATGTCATAGTGAATCTCGCTGCAAGGGCCACAGGGACCGGTGTCGCCCATCTGCCAGAAGTTGTCTTTTAGGCCGAACTCGAAGATGCGGTCTTTCGCCACGCCCTGACCGACCCACAAGTCATAAGCTTCGGCGTCGCGTTGCATTCCGCCTTCGCCGTTGAAGATTGTGACGTACAGCTTGCTTTTATCGATGGCATACCACTGCGGCGAAGTGATCAGCTCCCAGGCGTAGGCGATGGCGTCTTTTTTAAAGTAGTCTCCGAAGGAAAAATTTCCCAGCATCTCGAAAAACGTGTGGTGGCGGTTGGTGAACCCGACGTTTTCGAGGTCGTTGTGTTTGCCGCCCGCGCGTACGCATTTCTGCGAGGTCGTCGCTTTGTTGTATTCGCGCTTTTCCAGTCCGAGGAAGACGTCCTTGAACTGGTTCATGCCGGCATTCGTGAACAGCAGCGTGGGGTCGTTCTGCGGGACGAGCGACGAGGAGTGCACCTCGCGGTGTCCCTTCTGAACGAAAAAGTCCAGGAATTTGCGGCGGATTTCCGAGCCGGTGAGCATGATTTCTACTTCGATTCTAGCATCGGCTGGAGGCATCGCCGGACCGCAAGCGTCGTCGCGTCCTCGAAAGCACGCGATCGTCGCGATCCGGTATACCTGTGAGAATAGGACTTACGGCGCGCGAAACGTTTCGCAGACACGCGCCAAACTTCAGACGCTCCTGCGGGAAACCATAAAAATGCCCGCCGCCCTGCAGCCGGATGGAGCGTCCATCGTCAAAATCCCGCACGCGAAGCTATTTCACTGCGTCGCCGGTCTTCTCCGCACCTTCTTTAATGCCATGCCCAACGTCTTCGGTGCCCTTTTTGATGCCATGGCCGGTTTTCTTCGCAAGCTTCTTGGTGCCATGAGCCGTGTCCTCGGCGGCGTCTTTGGTTGCATCGCCAGTTTTGTCTGCCGCCTTGTCAACGCCGTGTTCGGTTTTCTTTGCCACCTTCTTGGTGCCGTGGGCTGTATCTTTGGCTGCATCTTTGGTTGCGTCGGCGGTCTTGTCGGCTGCTTTCTCGGTTCCGTGTTCGGTTTTCTTTGCAACCTTCTTGGTGCCGTGGGCCGTATCTTTCGCCGCGTCCTTGGTTGCGTCGGCTGTTTTGTCGGCTGCTTTTTCGGTTCCGTGGGCGGTCTTCTTTGCGACCTTCTTGGTGCCGTGGGCTGTATCTTTGGCCGCATCTTTGGTTGCGTCGGCGGTTTTGTCCACCGCCTTGTCAACGTCGGTTCCAACGCCTTGAGAATAAGCAAACGACGCCAGGCCCAGCATCATCGCCGCAACAACAATCGTCCATCTTGCCTTCATACTGCCTCCTGTTGAGTGAATCGGTTCCGTGGGAGTATCCAGCATCTGGAGACTAAAGGCAACGTCATCTGTGCGGTCATGCCCGGCGAGCTATTCCAGTTCGCCCTCCAGGGCGGTGAGGGTTTCGTCATCGACATCCCATTTTTTCAGAATGGCGAAAATCGTTTTCGCTGCAAAGCCGGCGCGCATTAACTGGCGGAAGATCCGCGCGGAGTCTTTCTGATTGTTTGGCTTCTTGAGACGCTTGCGCTGCAGGTAACCGCGCGCCTGCTTCTCTTCATTCACTTCGTCGAAAACGGAAGCGACCGCTTTTTCGATCACTTCGCCATGCACGCCCTTGGCCTTCAGGTCGGTGATCACTCGCCGTCGTCCAAATTTTTCGTTGTCGCGGCGAAATGACGAGAATGCGGCTGCATATTTAGCGTCGTTGAGATAACCCTGGTCTTTCAACCGGCGAATGACGAGTTCCACGAGCGTTGGACCGTATTCAGTGTCGGTATCGACTCGCGGGCGCAGCAGGCGTTTCAGTTCCGCCACCGAGCGCATGCGCCGGGCCAGAGCGCCTACCGCGTACTCGTAGAGCACATCTTCGGAATCCGTTTTTTTGGGGCGCGGGAACGGCATATTGGGCAGGCCGGCTCAATCATGTTGCAGGGCTGTAAATTGTTGTAAAAGCATTGTAAAACCTGCAAACGCTATTTTCGGATGCGAATGCGTGGAACTCCCATGGTGCCAACCACGTATACACCATGGAGCGGTGAAATTCACAGAAAGAGGGCGCCGGCGGGTGGTTGACGTTCCCGTGACCGCGTCGTCTATCATGAAAAGAAATTAAAAGATCAGGGGAGTACGCAATGTTCACCATAGACGTAGAAAAAAACGGCGGAGTAGCGGTGGTGCACTGCAGTGGAAGACTGGTGCGCGGCGTGGAAGTTTGCACGCTAAGGAATGCGGTGGTTTCGGAGAAGACCACGCGCGTCGTGGTTCTCGATCTCTCCCATGTGGATTTCATGGATGCGGGCGGGTTGAACTCGCTAGTGTCCCTGTATCACTGGACGCGGGATCACGGGGTGCAGCTCAAGCTGATGAATCCTTCGGGCCTTGTCCGCGAGATGTTGACCCGTACCCGCTTGAACCGTGTGTTCGATATCTCGTCCTTGCGGGACGCGATCTCCATTCTGAGTGGCGCGGATTGTCATCGCGCCCGGTACTCGGGTGGATATATGGGCCAACCGCAAGCCCTGGCGGCAAAATAAGAAGTCGCTGGTTGGGTCAGAATTTGTCCGGATGAAAAAAGGGCGCGCTCAAAAAGCGCGCCCTTCAGTTTTCGAGGAACGTTCGAGCTTATTTGCCGCCAAAGCCCGACTGTTGCATGGCGTTGCGGGAAATGTCGCTGGTCGAAGAGACACCCTGCATGCGCAGCTTGAAGTCGTCGGCGTTGGATGCATTTTCCAAAGCGGTTTCGTAATTGATCAATCCTGCCTGGAACAAATCCCAGAGTGACTGATCGAAGGTCTGCATGCCGTACTGCGATGTTCCGGCAGAGATGGCGTCACGCACCGCGCGTGTCTTTTCGGGAACCAGAATGCATTCCCGGATGTACGCGGTGTTGATCATCACTTCGACCGCGGGTACACGGCCATCGCCGTCGCAGCGTCGCACCAGCCGTTGACTGATCACAGCCCGCAAGACCGCGGCGAGCTGCAAGCGGATCTGTTTCTGCTCCGGCGGCGGAAAGATGGCGATAATACGGTTGATGGTTTCGACCGCGTCCAGGGTATGCAGCGTGGAGAAAACCATGTGGCCGGTTTCCGCGGCGTGGAGCGCCGTGCTGATGGTTTCCAGGTCGCGCATTTCGCCGACCAGGATGACGTCCGGATCCTGACGCAGGGAAGCGCGCAACGCGGCGCCAAATGATGGCGTGTCCACTTCCACTTCGCGCTGGTTAACGTAGCCCTTCTTGTCGCGATGCAAAAATTCGATGGGGTCTTCGATAGTGATGATGTGCTCGGCGCGGGTGGAATTGATGCGGTCCACCATGGCGGCCAGCGTGGTCGATTTACCTGAACCGGTGACGCCGGTGACCAGGATTAATCCGCGAGGCATTTCGCAAATCTGTTCGACAATTTTGGGCAGATAGAGTTCGTCGAGGGCGCGGATCTTGGTGGGGATGACGCGCAGTACCAGTCCCACGTTGCCGCGCTGCTGGAAGACGTTGACACGGAAGCGGCCCAGTCCGGCGACGCCGTAGGCCATATCGATTTCCGTGGTCTCTTTAAACTTTTGTTTTTGGCGCGCCGACATCATGCTGAAGGCCATGGTCAACATGTCTTCGGCGCTTACGCGCGGCTGATCGGTCAAGGGAGTCAAGTCGCCATCGATGCGCAGATGGGGATAATTGCCTACCTTCAAATGCAAATCGGAAGCCCGGCGCTCCATGGCGATGCGCAGCAAGTCATCAATATTCATTCGACACTTCCCCCAGATAACCTCCCGTATGATGAACCGAAAAGTCACTCTGCCCAAGATGACCTAAGTAACGATGGGGAGCGCGGCAGGGGCAAGTCTTGGACGGGAAGGATCGTGTAGGGGCGGGCGCCCCCGCCCGCCCAGGGGAGCGAAGCTCCGCAGTTCTCCCTATTCCTGTCATCCCTAGCGAAGGCAAGGGACCTTGCTGTTAGCCGGCGGCATGAGCGCCCCGAGTGACAGCAGGTCTTTCGACTCGCTCCGCTCAAGATAACTGAGTGGAAGAGGGGGCGGTTTCCTCCCCGACGGCGAACTTAGTCCCCAGGGATCGCGCATTCGCGAAATACCCCATTGATGTGATCTGGGGTGGAAAGTAAAAGCAATGTGGACGCGAGCGTCCTCGCTCGTGCGGCAGCGTTCGTGGCGCCGCAGCACGAGCGGGACGCTCGCGCCCACACACTAGCTTGTCCTGGAATTTAGAGTGCCGGAGCTTCGGTCTGCCTCTACGCGGCTCTAGACGCCAACCGGCTGTTTGCTGCCCACCGCGATCGGGGTCAGCCATTTGTACTTGTCTGGCTTCTCGCCGTTTACGATGGCGTAGAACTCTTTCTGAATGGCCTTGGTGATGGGACCGACGTTGCCTTTGCCCACGCTGATCTTGTCCACCGATCGGATCGGCGTGACTTCGGCGGCGGTGCCGGTGAAGAACAGTTCGTCGGCAATGTAAAGCAATTCACGCGGAATGCCCTGCTCGGTCACCGGGATGCCCAGGTCGCGGGCGATCTGCAGCACGGATTCGCGGGTGATGCCGGGCAGAACGGAATTTCCCAGCGGAGCGGTGTTCAGAATGCCATTGCGCACCACAAAAACATTTTCGCCGGAGCCTTCGCTGACGTAGCCGTTGGCATCGAGCGCGATGCCCTCGACATAGCCGTTAATAATGGCTTCCATCTTGATGAGCTGCGAGTTCATGTAGTTCGCGGCTGATTTCGCCATCGCGGGCAACGTGTTGGGAGCGATGCGAGTCCAGGAAGAGACACAAATGTCGGCCCCTTCGCCGGAATTCGAGGTCAGGTATTTGCCCCATGGATAATTACAGATGTAAACCTCGGTGGGCGAGTTGAAGGGATTCACTCCCGCTTCGCCATAACCGCGCAGCACGATAGGACGGATGTAGCAGGGCCAGACCCCATTGTTCTTTACCACTTCGCCCATGGCGGCGATCAATTCTTCGACCGTGTAGTCCACGTCAATGCGATAAATCTTGGCCGAATCGAGCAGCCGTTGCATGTGCTCCTTGGCGCGAAAAATAGCCGGGCCGCCGGGCAGCGCATAGCACCGAACCCCTTCGAATACGGACGAGCCGTAGTGCACGACGTGCGACATCACGTGCAGCTGCGCGCTGTCCCAGGGGATGAGCTTGCCGTTGTGCCATATTTTTTCGGTCTTTTGAATCGCCATGAACACTCCTAATGCGAAGGAAACCCTTAAATTATAACCGAACCGCCGGGAGAAGGGCTTCGCATGCTTTGCGGTTACAAAGCTCTTAACCGCAAAGAGTGCAAAGAGCGCACAGCAAAACCGGACCACGCAAAGCAAAACCGAATCACGTGGGGACAGCCGCCCTCGGCTGTCCGGCGGAGCAAAGCTCCGCTCATTATTGGGGGCGGCTGTCTCCACCAAAGGTCACGGTCGCTTAAGGCCTGACGCTCCCGGCTGGCTTGGGTTCAGCCGACAGCGCTGCCGCATGCACCGGGGCTGACAGCTCATCCCCGCGGAAATACTTTCCCTTGGCCGCGATCATCTCTGGCATCGCCGCGTAGGGCTTGCTGTAATCGTTGGCCGCGTTCCAGAACAGGAATCCGATCCCACCCTTGTTCTTTGCGGTCAGCACCTGGGCTTCAATGTACTGCGGGGAATAAGTTTTGGTGCGCCAGCGGAACGCCTGAAGCCAGGGACGAATCACCACGCCGCTGCCCTGAGTGATCTTCTCAAAGCGCTCCATGGACTCGCCGATGAAGTGCTCGGGAGCATCGCCGGGATGCGCGATCCCGTCCATACCGAAGAAGTGCGAAGGATAGATCATGGGCGAAAGCACGTCACACGATTTGGCCATGCGCACAATGTCCTGGCCGGTGTGGGCAAGGTCCACGGGACGCTGCCACGCCATGATGCCGAAAACGTCGAGCGAAAGCAGCGCGCCTGTGGGATGAAGCTCGGCATAAGCATGCTTGAGGAAGTCTGCAATCACGTCAGAGCGATGCCACTCGGGATGCTCAGTCTGGAAATAGAAACTCGCGTCCGCCTGCTCGCCCTCGGCCGGGAAGCGAACATAGTCGAACTGTATTTCGTCGGCGCCAGCCTCGGCGGCCTTTTTGGCCAGGGCAATGTCGTACTCCTGCACTTTGGGCTGGGAAGGATCGGTCCAAACCAGCTTGCCGTTCTCGCGCCAGGGTTGTCCGGTCTTATGCGACTTGATAGCCAGTTCGGGATGCGTTTCCACCAGCCGCTGGTCGCGGAAGATGGCGACACGCGCGATGGCATGCAGGTTTTGCGAATGCAGGAAGTGGATGAACTTGGGCAGATCATGAAAGGCGCCGTGGTGCGCTCCCAGCAGGGGATGATCGAAGGGAATGGTCACGCTGCCGTCGCTGTCCTTAATATCGAAAACCACCGCATTGCCACCGGCTTCGCGCCATCGCTTGATGATCCGGATGCCGCGGTCGTTGGCCGCCATGAGACCGGTAAGGTACACGGCTCGAACCTCGAAGTCGCGATCCACCGGAACCGACTTCTCGACGATCGGCGCCGGCAGCAGTCCCGGAATGATCACGGGCTGCCCGGCCTTGAGGAAGGTGCTGTGGAAATCCTGGTTCGCTTTGTGAATCGCCTCGGCGAGTTCGCTCGAAGTCAGAAAAGAGGTCTGCGGCAGATACCGTCGCGCTACCAGTGGGATACTGTCACCCCGCCTGGCGACATACAGCGCACTTCCGGGCGGCGCTACGGTCGTCAGGGACTGTTCCGGAGCCTTTGGCACCAGCGGCGTCGAGGGCCGGGAAGTGCGCAAAAGCTTTGAGTTTGCAGTCTGCGCGAAGGCCGGTTGAGGTTCGAAGTGCATGAGAACCAAACCGAAGGAAAGAAAGAGGATGGCGGTGAGTGATACGGGGCCCAGTGGACGCAAAGTATTCTCCGTGAAAGCCTTGGTTTCCACGGATGCTACCCTCGGTCAAAGTGGCCTGCCAGTTACGTCAGACCAGCGCCAGCGGGATGCCGCACGGCATGGCGTGCCGAGGAACTTCCAGAAGAGTGGCAAAGTATTTCTCTTTACCCTAATCGAAGGCAGGGTAACCTCCCTCCATTTTGCCGCCATCGGCATCTAAACCATACAGACAAATAGGAATGGGCGATCCATCGCAGATGGAGAGTCGTTTGCAGTAATCGTAGTGCCGGCGATGGAGAGTGACACAATTTGTCCCTCTCTCATTACGAGACGGCGGCCCGTTCTTCCGGAAGTACAGGGGCCCACGAAAGGAAATGCAGGGCCAGACCCTATATGAAAACCGTCGTCAACACCATGTTGGACCCAACGCGCCGCTCCAATGATGCACGGGAGTTTGAAAGCTCACTTCGCCGCAGAATTGTCGGTCAGGACCAGGCTGTCGAGAAAGTAGTCGAAATTTACCAGATGTTTCTGGCGGGATTAAATCCACCCGGCCGTCCGGTGGGAAATCTTCTGTTCCTCGGGCCCACCGGGTCGGGAAAAACGCGGGTGGTTGAAGCCATGGCCGAGTCCCTGTTCGGCGATCCCCGGGCCTGCATCAAGATCGACTGCGCCGAATTCCAGCATTCCCACGAGATTGCGAAACTGATCGGCTCGCCTCCGGGCTACCTTGGCCATCGCGAGACGCATCCGCTGCTGACCCAGGAAGCATTGAACCAGTGGCACACGGATACTCTTAAACTCTCGATCCTGCTGTTCGACGAAATTGAAAAGGCTTCCGACTCGCTCTGGCAGTTGCTGCTCGGAATTCTGGACAAAGCAACTTTGACTTTGGGCGACAACCGCCGCGTGGATCTGTCGCAATGCATCATTATCATGACCTCGAATCTGGGCGCCGGAGAAATGAGCAACATGGTCGACGGCGGCCTGGGCTTCGCGCAAAAAGTGATGCAGGTGGATTCGGCTTTCGATGACAAGATCAACCGCACCGCCGTCGATGCCGCCCGCCGCAAATTCAGTCCTGAGTTCATGAATCGCATCGATAAATCCGTGGTCTTCAGGACATTGCGCTCGGAGCATCTGCAGGAGATTCTGGAAATTGAGCTGGGCATGGTACAGCAGCGAATCCTGACCGCGTCGGCCATGAACCAGTTTGTCTTCAGCTGCACTTCCAAGGTGAAGAGCTTCCTGCTGCATGAAGGCACCGACCCCAAATATGGTGCACGGCACCTGAAGCGCGCCATCGAGCGGCATATCGTCTTCCAGCTGGCGAACCTGGTTGCCACCGGACAGGTGAAGCTGGGGGATTTCATCCGCATCGACATGAATGCCGAAGGCAAACTCATGTTCGTCAAGGAAGCGGAGAATGCCATGGTTCCAATGTTGCTGGAGCGTCACGGCGCAGCCGCCGGAGCGCCTCCCATGGCCCGCCAGGCGCGTACAGTCGCACGTCGCGAGTTTGGCGCAACCGGAACGCTGGACGGTAAGTAAGCCTTACCGAATACGATCAAACAGAGTGCCGGGAAACCGGCACTTTTTTTTGCCCGTGTGGGGCGGACACTCTTGTCCGCCGCCTTTGCTTCGTTTTTGCCTTTGCATCACGAACCCGCAGCTTCCACCGTCTTCAGGTTGGCTTCATCTTGACTTCAGGTCAAAGGCGGCGGACAAGAGTGTCCGCCCCACACATTCCATCATCAAATGATGAGAAGATAGTTAGTGCTATGAGAAGCGTTTCAACCTTCGGACGCGTCGGGATATCGCTGCTCGTTTTCTTCCTGACCCAACCCACCGCGCTGGAAGCGCGAGTCACGCCTTCGCACGGCTTCAATATGTTTTCCGCGCAGGAGGAAGTTCAGGCCGGGCAACAATCGGCGGCCCAGATCAGCCGGCAGTTGCCGGTTCTGCCGGACTCGGACCCGATCTCGATTTATGTCCAGCGCCTGGGGCAGCAGCTGGCGGCACACGCCCCCGGTGAAAAGTGGCCGTACACTTTTCACGTCGTGAACCAGAAAGAGATCAACGCTTTTGCCCTCCCCGGCGGCCCGGTCTTCGTGAATCTCGGGACCATCCAGGCCGCCGACAATGAAGCTGAGCTGGCGGGTGTGATGGCGCACGAAATTTCCCATGTGGTGCAGCGGCATGGCACGCGGGCCGCGAGTAAGCAGATGGCGGCGCAGCTACCCTTGGCCATTCTGGGCGGAGTCATGGGGCAGGGCGCGCTTTCGCAGATGGCGCAGATGGGGCTTGGGTTCGGAGTCGGCTCCTACTTTCTTAAGAACTCGCGCAACTCCGAATCCGAAGCCGACCTGCTGGGCGCCGACATTATGTATGACACCAGTTTCAATCCCCGCGCCATGGCGGATTTCTTCACCAAGCTTCAGGAGGGAGGCGGTCCGCGAGGATCGCAGTTCTTCAGCGACCATCCTGATCCCGGGAACCGCGCCCAGTCGGTGGCCCGGGAAGTTGCGACTTTACCCCGAAAGACCAGCTACCGCACGGACAGCGCCGAGTTTCGCGACACTAAGCAACGTGTCTCCGGCATGACTCCGCTCACCGCCCAACAGATCGCGGCCCGGCAGACGCCGGCCATGGGCGCGGCTTCCGGCGGGGTGCAGCCCAGCCCCAGCCTGCGCAGTTTCAGCCATCGTGATTTCCAGATTTCTTATCCTGAAAACTGGCAGGTGTATGGCGACCAGAATTCGGCTGTCACCATTGCCCCGCCCAGCGGCGTTTCACAGAACACCGTGGCCTACGGCGTTATGCTGAATACCTATCAGCCGGAAGATTCGGGAGACAGTCTGGATCAGGCGGCGCACGATTTGCTCGCCTCGCTGCGCCAGTCGAATCCCGATCTGCGTGTGATCGGGCACGACGAGAACATTCGGGTCAACGGAGTTACGGGGAAATCCGTGGACCTGATCGGCACATCTCCCTTGAAAGATCAAAGCGGACGCGCGGTTCAGGAACGCGACTGGCTGGTCGCGTTCATGCGTAATGACGGGACCGTGTTGTACCTGGTCGCGATTGCCCCGGAGAAAGACTTCGAAGGGCTGCGTCCCAGCTTCGAGCAAATACTGAAATCGCTGCGGCTGCGGTAAAACTACCGCACTTCCGGGTCCGCCCCTTCGCGCGTGCGCCGGGTTGACGATCGCGCAATTCATACACTAGGTTTAGAACTCGTCTTCCTCCTGGAACCGACACATGGAACCGAATGCCTTTGTAGCCGAGGTTTATCGCCGGATGTCGTTCAGGCATTCGTTCGCGCGTGCCAAACCTTCATTCGCGGAAATTCAGAATGATTCGCGGGTGTTGCTGGCCGAGCCTGAATACCGGTCCCTGCTGCCAACCCGAAAGGATTCGGCGATTCTCGACATCGGATTCGGAGGCGGCTGGTTCATCGCGGCTTGCATCAAACTGGGTTATACAGATATTTCAGGCGCTGATTTCGGCATGGCCAATAAAGCTTATGTCGGCGATTGGGCGCCGGGTTCGATCCGCCTGCACGAGATTGAACGCGATATCGGCGATTTCCTTAAGGATCGGCCGGAACAGTACGACTTTATCCACATGTCGCACGTGATCGAGCACATCCCCAAATACTCCCTGCTTTGGGTCGTCGATGCCCTCTTTCGCGCGCTCAAGAAGGATGGCGTGCTTTTGTTGCGGACGCCGAACATGGAAGGGCCGACACCGAACTCCAGCCTCTACGTCACTCTTGCCCATGAATACGGATTTTGCGGCTCCAATTTGAAATCGCTGCTCGATATATGCGGCTTCGATGACATCAGGTTCCACAATCCGCAACGGAATAAGGCCACCGTCAAACAAAGAATCGGTCGTTTCATTCGTTTGCCTTTTCTCGCGCAGAGCCGGTTCCGGCATCGACTGTTCGGGGTGAATGAAGGCGGGCAGTTTGGTACCGAACTGATCGTAACCGGCAAGAGGGGAGAGATGGAACCGCTGTTCGACCCAAAATATAAATGAGTTTTCGCAGAAGGAATTAGACGGGCCTACTTCAATCCGTCCACCACGTAGAGGTACGAGAGTGTCCTGGGTACGCTGTAGAAGTAAAATTTTCCGTCGGGCGTAACCAGGCTGCCGCCGATGTTCGGTACACCGGAAGGGTCGGCTGGGGCAAACTCGCGGAACAGTTTACGCTGGCCAGTCTTGATATCCATCACATACGCCTTCACCGGTACGAGGGAGAAATCCATTACGTAGACCGACTGGCCGTCGGCCGTCCATCCCGTTACACGCTCATTCGGACCTACCGACGCCACCGGTTGCTCTGGTCCCGGACCCGACATTGGAATGATCACGCTGGATCCGTTCTCGCGTCCCAGAATGCTTTTTCCGTCGGGAGAAACCAGGGATCCGCGGAAGTGCTCCGGCCCCACGGGTTTGGGAGAGCCACCATCCAACATCTGTATATACGTGCGTGGATCCTTGCCCGATTCAGCCGCAATCATGACCACGCCCTTGCCGTCGGGCAAGAAACTCACCCTCGCCGAGTGAAACAAATGGCCGTCCGCCAGCGTGACTGGCTGTCCCGCGCCAGTCGGCAGCAGAACGGTGGGCGCGGGCTGTTTCACGCTGGTCGAAGCGACCCACTTGCCGTCGGGAGAAATGTCCAGCCCCATGCCGCTGCCCAGTCGTATCGCTGCTGAGCCGTCGGTCTTGCGCACAAAAATCGAATAGTCCGGTCCGCCGCCTTCGCCATCTTCTTCGAGCACCACCCACTGGCCATCTTTGGAAACCGCGCGTCCCAGGGTCCAGTCGAACCACGAAAGGTCGATGTCCTTATCTTGTTCGGCATGACGTCCGTAGGTCTCCAGGCGGCTGGCTTCATTCGTGAGGAGCACTTGGCCATCCTTGCTGATATCGAACAAGTGCAGTCGTCCCGGGATATGCAGCAGGTCGCGCTGCTTGGCGTTCAGATTCACGGCATACAGGGCGCTGTTGATGCCGGCATCGCTGCCCGTGAACCAGACCTCGTCTCCTGACCGCGACCAGGCCAGGCCGGTCAGATCGCTCCACTCGCCAGTCAGCCGCCGGGTCTTGCCTTCGAGGTCGGTGACAGCGACAAAGCCGCGAGTGTCTCCCCCATTGGGATGGTCAAAGTACGCGATCATTTTTCCGTCGGGCGAGACCGCTACGTCCGTGATGTTGCCTGTACTGGTGGTGACAAGGGTTTTTCCGATCGGATATTCCAGCCGGTTTTCCCCGGCCACAACGTGAACGGCTGCCAGCGAATCTCCGCCCGGATTCCAGGAAGCGTCTAATACGTCGGCTAGCAGTTCCCGCGGAGCGCCTCCGGTCAAGGGCACGACCGACAGCATGCCTTGCGAAAACGCAGCTGCGTCACTTTTCTGCCGAATCGCCATCTCTCCCTTGGATGAAATGCCCAGGACCTGACTATCCGCCAGATCGATGGGACGGGACATTAAGGCGTCGGTGCGAGTGGTATAGATCTGCGGCTTTGGGGCGCCATTCCAGGCGGCGCTGAACAGGATGCTCTGGCCATCGGGAGCGAACTTGGCTCCGTAGATCGTGCCCCGCTGAAAGGTCAGCTGGTGGAACCTGGGCGCCGCCGCGGGTGCGCTTCTTCTCGCCAGGTAGTAGGTGGCGGCCAGCGCGGCCGCTACCAGCAAAGCCCCGGCTGCCAGCTTCCAGTATCCCTTCCGCTCTTCCGCGACAACATTCAGACGGGAACCTGTGCCGGAGTGTGTGGAGATTGTCTCCAGATCAAACGCGATGTCGCTGGCGGACTGGAAGCGTTGCACCGGGTTTTTCTCCAGGCAATGCCGGACCACTCGATCCAGGCCGGGAGTGAGGCCCGGGGACGTTGCCTCCAGTTCGGGCGGCTCTTCCTTCAGGATGGCGTTCATCGTCTCTACGCTAGAGTCGCGTTTGAACGCGCGCTTGCCGGTCAGCATCTCGTAGAGGATGGCGCCCAAAGCAAAAATGTCGGAGCGGTGGTCCGCGCCCTGGCCTCTCACCTGTTCAGGAGCCATGTAGCCGACGGTGCCCATCACGTGTCCGGGAGTCGTGGCAGGGTGCTCCTGATCCACGGTCTGGAGGTCGGGTTGGCCCGAGGTCAGAGCGTCGTCCTGCACCAGTTTGGCCAGACCGAAGTCGAGAATCTTGATGCGCCCGTCGTTCAGCACAAAAATATTGTCAGGCTTCAGATCGCGATGCACCACGCCCTTCTCGTGCGCCGCCGCCAGGCCGCGCGCGATCTGCATGCCGTAATCAACAGCTTTGCGCTGGGGAACGGGTCCGCCCTGCATGTGGTCGCGCAGGCTCTGCCCTTCAAGCAGTTCGGAGACCAGGTAGGGCACGCCGTCCTGTGCGCCGACGTCAAAGATGGCCAGAATGTTGGGATGATTGAGCGCGCCGACCATGCGGGCTTCGTGCTCAAACCTTCGTAACCGGTCTGCGTCCTTGGTGAATGAAGGTGGCAGAACTTTTATCGCCACTTCCCTGCGCAAGCGTGAATCGCGAGCGCGGTACACTTCGCCCATGCCGCCCGCACCGAGCAAGGAGAGGATTTCGTAGGGGCCGATCTTGGTGCCTGAGGCCAGTGCCATGAGTAGCGAGATTATACCCGCATGGCGTGTGGGGTGGACGCTCTTGTCCGCCGCCTTTGACTTTGAGACTCAAGCAACAACCAAAGCGACAAAAATGGGTGCCGCCTTTGACTTTCAGATTTCAAGCAAAGTCAAAAGCGGCGGACAAGAGTGTCCGCCCCACAGGGAGGCTGCAGATGTGAGCGATTACTTCAGGTGTTCTACGAGAAACAGGTCAGACAGGTTGCGGGTGTATCCGAAGACGTAGTGTTGCTCGTCAGCCGCCAGGCGGGGGCAGGCGACGCCAACGACCCCGGCAATGTCAACCGGGGCCACGGTTTTCCATTCCGTTCTCGTGCCGGTTGAGAGATCGAGGCGTGAAACTGTGCAGGCGGTTTCGCCTCGCTTTCCGACCAGCAGTGCATTCCCGTCTTTCGTCCAGCGCATGGGACTCTCGGCAGGCTGTGAACCGCGGACCGGTTGCGGCTCGCCGCCATTGAGCGAGAACAGGGCAATTCCGTCGCTCGAAACTGCCGCGAAACGTTTGCCATCGGGTGAAAACACATGCGGATAGGATCCAAAACTGTAGCCTTCCGGTGTGATCGGACGAGGCTGATCCGAATCCAGGCTGGTCACATAGAATCGCGAGGCGTGACCCGGCTCGTGACCCTCGAACAGCAGCCTTTTCGAGTCCGGAAAGAACTGGCCTGTGGAAGGAATCACATTGCCCGTCTTGATCGGCTGCTGCTGTCCCACACCGGTGGGGAGCAACACAAAATCCGGCGGCGACATGTTCTGCCGAAGCACCAGAGCCCACTTGCCGTCTGGAGAAAGCGCATACGCCGAACCCTGGCCCAGACGCACGGCCGATGTGCCATTCGTATCGCGGGTGAATACCGCATACTCTCCACCGCCGGCCTCGCCGGCTTCGATGAAGAGCATGAGTTTCCCATCTTCCGAGATGTCGGTGGGGACCGTCCAGTCCTGCCAGCTCAAGTCGTGTTCTTTTGTTTCGCCTGGAGCCAGTCCGATGGCGCCGGCGCGCAAAGCGTCGCGCGAAATTAAAGCGCGGCCGCCAGCGCCTACATCATGCAGCGTAAGAGTTCCCGGAGCGCTTAGCAGTTCACGGACCTTGCCCGATAAAGTGACGCCCCGCAGCGAACGGCTGAAGCCGGTTGCGGTGGCGGTGAACCAGATCTCGTCCCCGGAGGTTGCCCAGGCGGACCCGAGTGCGCTGGCCCAGCGCTCGGTCAGGTCTTTCTTCTTGCCATTCAGATCTACAACGCTGATCGTGCCGCCGTCATCGCCCAGTAGATTGTGATCGACAAATGCGAGGTGGTCTCCTTTGGGAGAGAAGCGCAAATCGCTGATCCAGCCGACGGTTTCATACAGAACCTTGCCAATCGGATATTCGACGCGGCTCTGGTTGTTGACCACATGGACCACAGCGAGCGTTTCTCCGTCAGGCGCCCAATCCGCTGCTTCGACACTGTCCAGCAAGTCGCGCGGGGCGTCTGCGCCGATTGAAACCTGAGCCAGAGTTCCACGATGGGTGAAATGGTTGGGGCTGACGGCAAAATGCCGCATGACGGCCATTTGTCCCGCGGGCGAAACCGCCATCAACTCGGTTTCTGTCAGGCCGAGGTCGCGGGATTCGGTTGAATTCGCCGAACTGATAAACACCGCTTCAGGATTCCCCTCCCAGGATGCGCTGTAAACGGCCGACCGCGGGTCAGGCGCGAACCGCGCCGCCACCAGGGCTCCTCGCCGGAAGCTCAATTCGCGAAAAGAAGGAACCGGGCGGATCGCTGACCGCTGGCCGAACAAAAATCCGGCAAGGCCGATGGCGGCGAGCACCAGCAGGCTTACTCCCGCAAAGAGGATGCCTTTCGAAGATCTCGTTTCAACCGCGGCGGCCGTGGTCCCGCTGCCGGGGCCTGGCGCCGGAATGGCCGCGGCACTTGATCCCGAGCCCGCAGCTGCCAGTCGTTCTCCTGACACAGCTTGCACTTGCGAAGACGTTCCGGCAGCCACTCCCGGCGAAGAGGGAAGCAAGTCCCGCTGCAGCCGCTTCAGGTCCGCCCGAATGTCGGCGGAACTCTGGTAGCGAAGATCGCGATCCTTCTCGAGGGATTTATTGACGATGCGTTCCAGCTCGGCAGGCAGTTCGGGATTCAAACGCACCGGCGAAGTTGGAACCTTGTTCAGGATCGCATTGAAGATTGCCGCCGACGTGCCGCCCTCGAAGGGAAGCCGTCCGGTGCACATTTCGTAAAGCACCACGCCAAAGGAAAAAATATCGGAGCGGGCGTCGAGCTCTTCCGCCAGAGCCTGTTCCGGGCTCATGTAAGCCACTGTCCCCAGGGCAGCGCCTGGGGACGTCAGGTGCTCCATCGCAACTCCGGCCGTGGCTTCCGTCGGCTCCAGCGCCCTGCCGCGATCAACTCCGACCTTGGCCAATCCGAAGTCGAGAATTTTTGCGTGGTTGCGTTCCGTGACAAAGACGTTGGCGGGCTTGATGTCGCGATGGACAATATTCTTGGAGTGAGCGGCCTCAAGAGCGTCCGCGATCTCGATTGCCAGGGTGACCAGAAGGCGCAGTTCGAGCGGACGGTAAGTGATGCGGTGCTTCAGGGTTGTGCCTTCCAGAAACTCCATGGCAATGAAGGACTGGTCATCGTGCTGGCCAACCTCATAAATCGTGCAGATGTTGGGATGATTCAGGGCCGAGGCGGCCCGCGCTTCGCGGCGAAAGCGTTCGAGCGCCTGCGGATCGTGGGAAAGTTCGTCAGGAAGGAACTTCAGAGCGACGAAGCGTCCGAGCTGTGTGTCTTCAGCTTTGTAAACCACGCCCATCCCGCCTCCGCCCAGCTTATCCACAATGCGATAGTGCGAGATGGTTTGCCCGATCATAGTCTGGTGA
The DNA here is from genome assembly GCA_963814725.1 of Terriglobia bacterium. GTDB lineage: Bacteria > Acidobacteriota > Terriglobia > Terriglobales > Acidobacteriaceae > JAIQFF01. Next base: position 282,431 of record CAWFDY010000001.1, on the reverse strand, counting down.
TAGTGACCGGCAATGTTAGGCGGGGCGAGCCTGGAAAGTCAATGGACGCGCTCAGTCCGAAACAAAAGGCTGAGCTTGCGAAGCATCATGCGCGGCGCGCTGAAACGGAGTCCGTACCGGGATTCAGGGAAGCTGCAGATCAAGCGCGTAAATCTCTTGGCTGCCGACATCGCGCAATATCGTAGGAGAATCGTCCGGGGCCAGACCGCACCAGGTTCCCGCAAAGCCAATCGTTAGACGGAGGCCTTTAAGGCCGACGATTCTCTCCGGTTTGTGGTCGCTGATCCTCACGCGATAGAGGGCAGGGTCGCTTCCGAAAGAGTGAAAGTAGACGTAACTTCCGTCTCGCGACCAATTCGGGTAGGCAGCACTCATTTTGGCCAATTCAACCCACTTTTGAGTCTTGAAATCAAAGAGCCTCAATTCTTGAGAATCGACCGTCATCGCCACGATATAGCGACCGTCGGGCGACCAGTGAGGGGAGGAGAGTCCGCTTGATCCCGGGACGACCGATACTTTGTGAGTTCGCAAGTCCAGGATATTGATGGCTTCATTAAACCAGAATACGATCGAGGCGCCATCGGGAGACCAGTTGGGGTCCTCTTCGTCGGTTTTTTGTTCCTCGGGAATCACTGGCTGTGGGGTGCCCCCGTTGGCTGTAATCAAATAATTCCGGCCTGGTTTACCGGGTACGAATCCAGTGAACACAATCTGTTTCTGGTCAGGCGACCAACGTGCCAATAAGACTTGCATGTGGGCAAACGTGAGTTGCAGTCGCTCGCTACCGTCCGCCTTGCTCCGCCACAGATTACCTTCCGGATAAGTAACGTATGTCACCCATTGCCCATCCCTGGAGAAGTCCACACTGTCGGCTGAGATACCTGAAAGATAGGGCTCAAACTGTTGGCTTTTCTGGTTGAAGCGTGCGAGTTCGCCACGGGGTTGAGAGCCAATTGCAAAAATTCTCTTTCCATCCACGCTGGGAACAGCGAGGGAATAGCTCAGCGGCCCAGTGGTCAACTGCGTCGGTTCCCGCGTTGTTTTGCGAAACAAGCTGCCCTTCTCTGGGATGGCCCAGATCTGAGTCTTGCCATCATGATCGGATTGAAAGATGAAATACTTGCCATCCGGTGTCCAATCGCCGCAACATTCCTGTGTTGGGTTACTCCAGCCTGGCAGCAAGGGATGAGGATGACTTCCGTCGGATTGGATTTCCCACAGCGAAGATGACCCAGTCGCTAAGTCAAGCAGTGAGAGGCGCAAACGTGAACCGTCCGGCGACCAACGGGGCCAAATCGCGAAGCCTGGGAGAGAAGCGAATTTTTTGGCTTCCATTCCGTTAGCCGTGGCGACGTACAGATCGCGGTCCTTGCCAAAAAGTATTCTCTGCCCATCGGGGAACCAGGTTCCGTCATGGCCAATTAGTTCCTCCAGTCGGTGGGGTGTGCCTGCGGGAAGGGGCAACAGCCAAAGTGGCGCCTCGTACTGGATTCCCACATAGGCAGGGACCAAAAGGGAAGACCGGTCCGGGGATATATCCCCGATTTGGTTCACCAGGAAAGGCGTAGAAATCGGCGATGTTTCGCCACCCAAAGTGGAGACTTGCATCAACCGGGGCGAGACAAACGGCGATTCTACGTAGTAAAGCCGTGAGCCGTCGGTGGCCAAAGTGCCAAAGATCGCGGGAAAAATTTTGGCTCTGCCATCGTTCGTAAGCTGGACGATCCCCGAGACTTTGAGAGGCGGCAAGGGAAAGGTGAACCGGAGAGCCAGAATTGCAAGCGCAACCACGGCGATAGCCGCAGGCACCGCCCGAATCCACCACTTCTTTGCCGGTTTAGGCTGTGCTGCTGACGTTCCCTGAGATCCCGAGGTAATTCTTGAGGACGCAACTTGGGATTCCTCGACACTGCCTGGTTGGACTGCCCGCGCGGACGAGCGCCCTGATTCCGTGTCTCTCTTCAAGCGCTGCAAGTCAGCCCGCATCTCCGCCGCCCCTTGATAACGAAGATTCAGGTCTTTTTCGAGCGCCTTGTTGATGACGTCTTCCAGCTTGGGCGGCAGGTCGGGATTCAGTCGCAGCGGGGGAACGGGTTCGCGTTCCAGAATGGCGTGAAAGATCACTCCGGAACTTTCACCGCGAAATGGCATGGCTCCGGTGGCCATCTCGTATAGCACTGCCCCAAAGGAAAACAAGTCCGTGCGAGCATCCAACTCTTTGGCCCGGACTTGCTCCGGCGACATATAAGCGACCGTCCCTAAGGCTGTACCCGGGCTGGTCAAGTTCTCCTCGCTCGCGGCCGTGGCAGCGCTCATCACTCCCGCAGTCCCGCTGCTTACCGCGGTGACCTTGGCCAGCCCAAAATCCAATACCTTGGCGTGTCCGCGCTGGGTTACGAAGATATTTCCCGGTTTAATGTCGCGGTGAACAATGCCCTTGGCGTGCGCCGCGTCGAGCGCGTCTGCAATGTCGATGCCGAGTGACAAAACAATATCCGGCGCCAGCGGCCTTCCGGCAATGCGATGGTTCAGCGTGACGCCTTCCAGAAACTCCATGGCGATGAACGACTGGCCTCCATCCTTCGCGATTTCGTAGATGGTGCAGATGTTGGGATGGTTCAGAGCTGACGCCGCGCGCGCCTCTCGGCGGAAGCGTTCCAGGGCTTGCGGGTCTTTTGCGATGTCCTCAGGCAAGAACTTCAAAGCAACAAAGCGGCCGAGTTCCAGGTCCTCGGCCTTATAAACCACACCCATGCCGCCGCCACCGAGCTTCTCGATGATGCGGTAGTGCGAAATGGTTTTGCCGATCATGGGAAACGATGCTATGGCGGATGCACAGGCAAGTCAACGAAACTGCTTCAGGGAAGCTGCAAATCCAGAGCGTAAATTTCCTGGCTGCCAACGTCGCGCAGCACCAGGGGCGAATCGTCCGGGGCTAGGCCGCACCACGTTCCAAAATCGCCAATCGTCAGACGCAATCCTTTCAGACTAGTGATCTTCTCCAATTTGTGGTCGCTGACTCGCACTCGGTAGATGGCAGGTTCAGTTCCGAAAGTGTGGAAGTAAATATAATCCCCGTCTTTCGACCAGTTCGGGTAGGCGCTTGTTATTCCTGCCAGCTCCGTCCACTTCTGAGTCTTGAAATCAAAGAGCACTAGCTTTTGCGAATCAGATGAATGCGCCGCGAGGTAGCGACCGTCGGGCGACCAGTGGGGTGAGAAAAATCCTTCTGATCCCGGCACCACCGACACTTTGTGAGTCTGCAAATCAACGATGTTGACGACTGAATTTTGCGAGGAGAAAGAAGCGAAGACCAGCAAGTTACCATCCGGAGACCAGTTTGGATCGCCCTCATCGGGATTTCCGGGAAGCAGGGGCCGGGGGGTGCCTCCGTCCGCCGAGATCAGGTAGTTCCTCGTTCGTCTGCTGTGGAGGCTTGCGGCAAACACAATCTGCTTCTGGTCAGGAGACCAGCGCGGCAAGAAAGCCTGCATGGGGGGAAATGTAAGCTGGAGTCGTTCGGTGCCGTCCGCCTTGCTTCGCCACAGACTACCTTCGGGATATGAGACGTAAGCCACCCATCGTCCGTCTCTGGAGAATTCGACGTTGTCGGCTGAGATGCCGGAAAGATAGGGCTCAAACTGTCGAGTCTTCTGGTTGAAGCGCGCGAGTTCCCCGCGGAGCTGCGAACCAGTCGCAAAAATTCTCTTTCCGTCCGAGCTGGGAACCGCTCGGGAATAACTCAGTGGGCCACTGGTCAACTCTGTCGGTTCCAAAGTTGCTTTGCGGAACAGACTGCCCTTTTCGGGAATTGCCCAGATCTGTGTATTGCCGTCGTGATCGGACTGAAAGATGAAGTACTTTCCGTCTGGTGTCCACCTACCGCAGCATTCCTGGGCGGGATTGCTCCAGCCCGGTAGCAAAGCATGCGGATGACTTCCGTCGGCCTCGATTTCCCACAAGGAATATGATCCAGTCTTGGAATCGTTTAGTGAGAAGCGTACACGCGAACCATCGGGGGACCAGCGTGGCCAAAAGGGATAGCCTGGCAGGGAAAGAAGCTTTTTGGACTCCGTTCCATCCGTCCGGGCAACGTAGATGTCGTTGCCCTTAGCAAAAAGAATTTGCTGTCCATCCGGCGACCAGGTTCCGTCGTGACCCCGCAGCTCCCCCAGCCTGCGGGGCGCCCCGGAGGGAAGCGGTAACACCCAGAGTGGCGGATCATCCTCCTGAGCAACGAATGCAGGTATAAGAAGTGAGGACTTGTCCGGGGAAATATCCGCGATCACGTTCACGAGAAAGGGAGTAGCAATTGCCGATGTGTCGCCCCCTGCAGTAGAGACCTGCGTAAGCACGGGCGAAACAAACGGTGATTCCACGTAGTACACGCGGGCACCGTCTGTGACCGAATTACCGGAGACTCCGGGCCAAAGTTTGGCGCGACCGTCGTTCGTAAGCCGGACATAGCCCGAGACTTTGAGAGGCGGCAAGGGAACGGCGAACCGGATGGCTAGCAGCGCCATCGCAATCACCGCGATGGCTGCCAGCACCACCCCAATCAACCATCTTTTTGGTCGAGGTTCGGGCTCTGTCCCCGAGGCTGGACGAGACCCTGAGGTGGTTCTTGAAGGCGCAACTTGGGATGCCTCGAGGCTGTCCGCCAGAACTGCTCGTGTTGCCGACCGCCCCGATTCCATGTCCCGCTTCAGACGTTGCAGGTCAGTCCTTAGGTCCGATGCGTTCTGATAGCGAAGATCGCGGTCCTTTTCGAGAGATTTACTAATGACATCTTCGAGCTTTGGCGGAAGGTCAGGGTTCAGCCGCATTGGAGACGGAGGCTCACGTTCCAGAATGGCGTGAAAGATTACACCAGAGCTTTCTCCGCGAAAGGGCATGCTGCCGGTTGCCATTTCGTAGAGCACTGCGCCGAATGAAAACAGGTCTGTGCGGGCGTCCAACTCTTTGGCTCTCACCTGCTCCGGGGACATATAAGCGACCGTCCCCAAAGCTGTTCCCGGACTGGTCAGGTTCTCCTGGCCGGCTGCAGCCGTAGGGGCGCTCATGACTCCAGCCGTTCCCGCCTCGCCGCTGCCCATTGCAGTCACCTTGGCGAGGCCAAAATCCAGAATCTTGGCGTGACCGCGCTGGGTGACGAAAATGTTTCCCGGCTTAATGTCGCGATGGACAATGCCTTTGGCATGCGCTGCCTCGAGCGCATCCGCGATGTCGATGCCGAGCGACAGAAGAGTTGCGGTCTCTAGTGGCCGTCCTGCGATGCGGTGATGCAGATTCATCCCCTCCAGGTACTCCATCACGATGAAAGACTGGCCTTCGTCCTTCGCGATTTCGTAAATGGTGCAGATGTTGGGATGGTTCAGAGCGGACGCGGCCCGCGCTTCGCGGCGGAAGCGCTCCAGGGCTTGCGGATCTTTTGCGATGTCCTCAGGCAAGAACTTCAAGGCAACGAAGCGACCAAGTTCGAGGTCCTCGGCCTTGTAAACCACTCCCATCCCGCCGCCGCCAAGCTTTTCGATGACGCGGTAGTGCGAGATGGTCTTGCCGATCATGTTCTGCCCAGCCATGAAGTCGGGCAATGTTAGGAGGGATATGCACCCAAGTCAATCAAGAGATCGGAAGGCGACAGACGGCTTTACCCACCCTGTTTCAGGTCGGTAAGCACTTGCCGGGCGATCTCTTTCAGGGTCTCAAACACTCCCGGCCCCTGGAAGGCCACGGCTTCGATCATGGGTTCGTTTTTTCGGCGAAGTTGTTTTGAAAGGGCGTCCACGGAAAGCACGTTGGGAAGATCGCGTTTGTTGAGTTGCAGGACGTAGGGAATCTTGTTGAAGTCGTAGCTGTGTTCCTTGAGATTGGCCATCAGGTTGTCGAGCGCTTCGACATTAGCGTCCATGCGCTCTTCCTGGGAATCAGCCACGAACACGATGCCGTCCACGCCGCGCAGGATCAGCTTGCGGCTGGCGTCATAGAACACCTGTCCCGGAACTGTATACAAGTGGATGCGAGTCTTGAATCCACGCACCGACCCCAGGTCGAGGGGCAAAAAATCGAAGAATAGGGTTCGTTCGGTCTCCGTGGCCAGCGAGATCATCTTGCCCTTCTGCTGCTCGGCGGTCTTCTGGTAGATGAACTGAAGGTTCGTCGTCTTGCCGCCCAACCCGGCGCCATAGTAAACGATCTTGCAGTTGATCTCGCGGGCTGCGAAGTTGATGAAACTCAAGACTTCCCTCGAAACCAGTGTGGAGTTCGCCTGGAAGCGACCCTCTCCCCGGTTGAAAATTGTGCTTGATGCTGCTGGTTTTATACCACACGGCCTAGTGTGAACGGCAGGTTACGCAGGTTACTTGTGGAACACCGTCCCAGCTTGAGATTGGACTTTGCCAAATCGACCGTGTGGGGCGGACACTCTTGTCCGCCGCCCTTGCACTTGATCAGGTTTGCGTCTTGCTTCTGCGATGGTGCGGACGAATCGGTTTCCAGGGGACAAATTCCAAGTCAAAATCAAAGGCGGCGGACAAGAGTGTCCGCCCCACACTCGTTCATCAGCGCGCCAATCCAACCGGATAGTAGCCTTCTTTGGCCGTCACTTTCAGGTCGGGACGGGCGATCCTGACTTCGATCTCGCGATGGCTGCTGCTGGGCGTCGAATGAGTCAGATATCCGAGAGTGTATTGATTGCGGGCGTCGCCCAGGCTGCGGGCATAGGTGGTCTCGATCGCGTCGCGAGAGAATCCGGAGAAAATTTCGCCTCCCGTGGCGTTGGCATATTTCGGCAGGATGTTGCTGTAGCCGAGTCTGGAGCCGGTGAGGGGCACGTGCAGTTTCTGCAGCGATCCGTATCCCGGTATGGCCGATCCTTCGACCGCCACGCCGTACACCAGGATCCCGTTGGAGAGCAGCACTTTCAAAGTGTCGCCGTAACTGGCATTGCTGCCATATTCGCGGCCGTCGCTGATGACGAAGATTACTTTCCGCCGCGAGCGGTCGCGTTTTCGCAGGTCCAGGGCCGCAGCCACGATGGCATCGTTCAAGACGTGGGATTCCTTGGGCGGATTGATAGTTCTGGGCGCGCCGGCGTCGACGGGGACGCCGTTCACGATCGGCCCCTGCGGCCCCATGGGTCCGCTGACCACCGGGGGGCCGTTATTGCTGCCCGTCACCATCTGCAGGCCATCCAGAGCGGCGGCCAATCTGCGGCCCACCGCCGCAAAGTCGGTCACTTTGGAGACGCTGGTGCTGTAGGTGTAAAGCGATACTTCGTCAAACTGGCTGAAGGCTCCCTGCAGCGCGGCGAAAGTCTGAAGCACCTTCTGTAGGGCCACGTCCGGCATGCCCGTGTCGATGAGCACCGCGGCTGACAGCGCGAACGGATCGGTGGTGAAAAAATTCAGAGTCTGCTTCTTGCCATCCTCGAAAACCGAGAAATCCCTCGATAAAAGTCCATTGACCAGTCGCCCGGAATCGTCCTTGACCATCACCGGAACCACCACCTGGTTGGTGTTCACGCTGATCTTGAAGAGTTGGTCGCTGCCCGAGCCGCCGGTCGTGGGGGCCTCGCCTGGAGGCACGGTGGTGACCTTAAACGGGGGGCGGAAACTCCCGGAGCATAAACCGGGTCGTCAGTCGGAGTGCCGGCCGGAGTGCCGGCTGGAGCAGCGCTGGTGGGCGGCGGCTGATTCGCCGGGGGCTCGGACGCCGGCGGAGCGGTGGTGGCGGATGGCGGCTGATCCGAACCCGACCCCGGAGGAGGCGCGTTGGGAAATGGCCGCGAGGCGGAAGGCGCGTCCGGAATATTCTGCTGCGTTTTTTGTTGCTGAGCGGCGGTATCCCCAGAGAACAGGCACAGGGCTGCCGCGGCTACTGCCAGGGCCTTGAGCGAGCTGCGAATCGTTCCTTGAATGAATGAAGACACGGGACCCTCTCCATCTGACAACCGATACCAATTTCGATGTAAAAAACGGAATTTCGTGCATCTAACTCTGATGGAATAGACTAACAAAAAGTCCGGGAGAATATTTGGATGCCGAAAGTCCGCCGGTTTCAGGCATTTGCCGTCCCAGTTTTGGCCACGACCCTGGCCGCCGCCAGCTTTCTCTCGGCCAGCCTGGCCTGCGCGCAGCAGCTTCCCCACCTTGCCGGCACTCCTGACTCGGACAATCCCCAGCAGGGAGACCAGAACAACGAGCCGGACCAGTCGGTCAGCACGCTCAAAGTCAATGTCAACGTGGTCCAGCTCTTTTTCAACGTTAAAGACAAAAAGGGCGGGCTGATTCCCAACCTGACCAAGAGTGACTTCCAGCTTCTTGAAGACGGCAAACCACAGACTATCAAGTATTTCACCGCCGAATCCGACCTGCCCCTGACCCTGGGTATCCTGATTGATTCGAGCGGCAGCCAGCAGAGGGTTCTGGAGATGGAGAAGGAGGTTGGCGCCAATTTCCTGGGCGAGATTCTTCGTCCCAAGGACCTGGCGTTCGTGATCAGCTTTGATGTCGATTCCAACCTCTTGCAGGATTTCACCAACTCGTCGCGCCGGCTGCGCGAGGCCCTTAACAGCGCGCGGATCAATGCGCCTCCTTCGAGTTGCGGCGGCATGCCGGGAGCGGGGGGCGGCCCGTTGCCTTGTAACGGCAGTCCTAAAGGGACGGTGCTCTACGACACGGTGTACCTGGCTTCGCATGATGAGCTGGCCAAGGAGGTCGGCCGCAAGGCGATGATCCTGCTCACGGACGGCGAGGACCAGGGCAGCCAGCTCAAAATCAACGACGCCATTGAGGCCGCACAGAAGTCAGACTCGATCTGCTACGTCCTGCTGATCGCCGACCGTGGCTTCTATGGCTTCGGCGGATATTCCGGTGATCGTGAAATGAAAAAGCTGGCCAGCGAAACCGGCGGCCGCGTGATCGAAGTAGGAAACAAGATGGACAAATTGAAAGAAGCCTTCGACCAAATCGCCACCGAACTGCGCAGCCAGTACAACGTTGGCTATACTCCCAGCAATACCGCGCTGGACGGCAGCTTTCGCCGTGTGGAAATCCAGTCCAAAAAGGAATACAAGATTCAGGCGCGCACGGGATATTACGCCGTCCCGAAAAAAGATTAGTAAGAACGGCTCGCTGGCGCCCGAAGTTCTTTGCGTCCTTTGCGGTAAAAGACTTTGACCTCGCCGATCATCTTCTAAAGACCAAACCTAAACCGCACAGTTCGCACAGAAAATCCGCAAAAAACACAAAGGAACCCCGAACGGCTTCGCTCGTGGAAGGGCCAAGGCTGGGGTTCCCTTTAAGTTAGCGCTGCACGTTAACCGAAAAGCCGGTCCATCCTCCAGGCGAACTCAGGTAGCTCGATGGCGACTGGTAGTCAGGCGAGTTGTCGGAATTGTCGTAGCTCTGATTGTCGTAGCCGTTGGACCCGGAATTTGGATAGTAGTACGACGCCGGCCACGGCGAATACCAATAAGGGTTGTACCACCACGGACTCCAGCCGAAAGCCCAGCCTGGTCCCCAGTATGCGCCCCAGTACGGCGAGCCAAAGCCGAAGCCCCAGCCTCCCCAGCCCCAGCCGCCGCCGTAGAATCCGCCGCCGTAGAATCCCCGTCCCCAACCGAATCCGTGCCCGTGGAAGCCTACGAACGAATTTCCATGCCAGCCAACGCCGCTGGAAAATCCCCGGCTGCCGAAAGAATTGAAGTGCGAACTCGCAAAGATAGAGGTGTTCGATGCGAATCGCGCGCTGCCGAATGAAGACCCATTGAATCTGGATGATCCAAAGGTGGATGACCTGAAAGAGGACGAGCTGAGGGAGGATCGGCCAAGGGAAGACCGGCCGACAGATGACGAGCCAAACGACCGCCAGCCGCTTCCGGAATTCATCCCGCTATGACTCGAGATGCCCGAACTTCTGAAGCCTGAAGCGTTTCCTCCGCTGAAACGCGCCGAGCTGGAGTTGCCGAACGAGTGCCATTGGCCATCGTTGACCGACGCGCGGAAGTTGGACGAATGATTTCCGAAAGAGCGATTTCCGGAATAATGATTTCCGGATGAATTGTTTCCGAACGAACGATTTGCGGACGAACCCATGCTGCGGTTGTTTTGGAACCCGCCGTTGCGCCCGGTCATGCCGCGCGAGCCATTAAACCCGCCGTAGGACCGGCTCCCGGGGGAGCGGCCAAAAGCTGATCCGCCGCGAACGTTTCCTCCGCCGGAGAAGCCGCTTCCGCCGCGGGAAAAGTTGCCGCCCCCGCCCCCGTGAAAGCCCCCGCCGCCGCCGTGGAAGCCGCCACCGCCGCCACCACCTCCATGCGAGCCCCCGCCCCCGCCCCGTCCAGCGAAGGCTACATTCGGGAGGAGGGTAAGGCTACTGATGGCAACAAAAGCGATGAAAAATTTAGGAAGCCTGATTCCACTCATACTCCGCCATCCCTTCGGGGCTGTAACGTCCACTGTAACGACCGCCGTAACATCCCTGGATCGAGGAGGTCGTCGCGGGAGCCTCCCTGTCCATAAGATTCCCCGGCTACGCCAGGCGTTGCGCCCATACAAAACTCCATCATGAGAAGTGCAGTCTGAATGCCAACTTTCAGCGGACGGCCAAAATTCGATTAACCCACTCTGTTCTCAACGTGCCGGAACGCGCGAAACCCCCGCCGAGGAAGGGGATTCACAGGGCTTCGGTGGCCCAATTCCACCGAAGTGGTGCTTTTCGGCCAGGGACGCATACGCCCTTTCGCTGTAAGAACGCCCACAAGACAATGCTCCGAGTTGGCCCCAGGAATGCAACTCCTGTTTAGCCGGAAGGTGGAGCTGGATACGACCTTCTTTGGAGGAAAGCTTTGAAAGCATCGCAACTTTACAGGGGAAAATATATGGTCGCGGCGAAGGGCCTTGCAGCCTCGATCGTGGTCTGCACGATGGCGCTCTTGATGCATGGTCAGAGCAATGTGTTAAGTCCAAACCAGGGCGAGAGCGACGGCGTCAGTGCCGGCGGGAAATGGGTGTGGTTCCACTCGGAAGACAAGATGACAGGCGCAAAAAGGGTTCGCCTTGAACTCTTGTCGGACAACTATCTGGCGGAAGATCCGGATTACAAGCCGCGAATCGAACTCACCTGCTCCAACAGCAAGTACACCGAGGCGGCCTTCAACCCTGGCATACGCCTGGGACCGCCCAACCGTCCCGGATTTTGGGGACAGCCGCAGATGGGAGTCAGGGTACGCGTTGACGACAGCAACAGTTATCACGGCTGGAACTGGGTACGCGGCCGTTTTCTATCGATGGACAAAGGCACGACTCGCGAATTGATCGGGTCTCGCATCTTTAAAGTGGAAATTCGCGGCCGGAGGGGACCTGAGATCGCGGAATTTTCTCCCGCGGGCCTCGATCTCGGGCGAGTGAAGGAAGCGTGCGATTTGACTCCGAAAAAACCCAGTAAAGATTGAGTCGCTGTGATCGCGTGCGGCCTGGGCCTGCTGCGTGCCGGGCCGCGGACGCCTGCGCATCGCTTATTTCTGCCGATCTATTTCTTGCGATCCTGCACTCGGATCACGAATTTCAGGCCCGACCAGACTTCGCTCACGGCGCACACTTTCACATCCACCAGGCCGGCGGCCAATCCGATTTTCCGGATGTCATTCTCGTTGAGATCCGTGACCACGCCCGAGGTTTTCTTGGGCCAGCCCACCCATAGCATTCCCGCCGGCGCCAACCTGCGGGCAAAGCTGGAGAATTGCTCTTTCATGTCAGCCTGGCTCTGGATGAAAACCATGGCGAAGTCGAGGGGCTGTTCACCGTCCCGGGCAAGCTGGCATCGGGAAAGAGCATCCTTAAGAGCGGCCTTCACCTCTGCGGGCAATTGAAAAAAAGCCACTTTAAACTGTGGCTTGAGTCCGAGTTTTTTAGGAAGAGGAGTGCCGGAATATCCCGCCACGACAGGGCTACTGGGTGGGCGCGTAATAACCACGGCGGCTGCGCACCCGCAGGCCTTTATGGTTTTGCGCCAGGATTTCGATGGTGTGAAAACGCCCGTCAGCCCTGAAGTCCGCCGGACTGTAGGAAAGCGCGTACTGGCTGCGCAGTTCGTCCTGTATTTCAACGAATGCGTTGGCCACGTCATTGAGCTGGAAGGGAAAAAATGCGCGGCCGCCGGTGGCGTCGGCAATGCGCTCCAGCACTTTGTCTCCACTCCGCGTACCGCCCGCGATATTGGTGCTGATGGTGTAAATGATGACCTCGGCTCGCTGCGCCATCTCAATGGCTTCCTCGCGAGTGACGTGGCTCATATTGTCGTCGCCGTCGCTAAGCAGGATGATGGCCCGGCGCACCGGCCCGGTACGCTCTTCCTTCAGTAGCTTGTCCCGGCAGGCAAAATAAAGCGCGTCATACATCGCCGTGCCGCCTCCCGGCCGCAAGGCCCGGACTCCGCGCGAGAGCGCTTCGGTGTTGTCGGTAAAAGTTTGGGTGACCTCCGGGGTCACGTCGAAGCCGACCACGAACGCCTTGTCGTAGCGCGGCCGTATGGTTTGATTGAGAAACTCGATTGCCGATTCCTGTTCGAACTTGAAACGATCGCGCACGGAGTTGCTGGCGTCCACCAGCAGCCCTACCTGCAGCGGCAGGTCAGTCTCGTTGTGAAAGCTCCGTATATGCTCCGCGGGACGGCTGTCGTCGATGACGGAGAAATCATCTTTCGCCAGATCTTTTACGTAATGGCCGTGACGATCGGTAACGGTGAACACGACGTTCACTTCGTTTACCGTCTTTGTGATCGTAGCTGCCGCATCATCGGACGCAGCCAAACCGGAATCAACTTTGGCCGGAGCAGCGCCCGGCTTGGCAGGATCTTCAGCCTGAGGTTTGGCTTGCGGCTCTGGCGTCGCGGACGCCGTATCGGTCGCGCCGGCGGTCTGGCTGGCCGCGGGGGGCGGAGCCGGCGGTGCTGGTTTTGGCGCGGTTTGTTCCTGCTGCACGGCCGAAGGTGCGGACGGCAGGCCGTCCGACCCGGAATTCTGTGCCACGACCACAGCCACGAACAAAATGCTGCTCAACAAAAGCGCAATGCTCCGGAGCTTCATGACAGACCAATTATAGCCGTGTCCCGTGTGGGGCGGACACTCTTGTCCGCCGCCTTTGCCTTTGAGTTGTTCTTTTCCGGGCGCCATGAAAAACCTCAAAACCAATTTCATAACCAACGTCAAAATCAACGTCAAAAGCGGCGGACAAGAGTGTCCGCCCCACACGGCTACGCGCCGAGTATTTGCAGGAAATCCTCAAGCTCCTGCGGCAGGGGAGCCGAGAACGACAACAGTTCGCCCGTTCGTGGATGCTGAAACTGCAGAGCCGCCGCATGCAGGAAATTCCTGGGGAGAGTCTGCCGGACAGCATGCTTCACGCCAAGTTCACGCGGGGCGCCGTACAGTGTGTCTCCAACTACCGGATGGCGCAGGGATGCCAGATGCACCCGAATCTGATGGGTGCGCCCGGTGTCGATTTTTACCTCAAGCAGCGTAAATTTCCCGTACGGCGAATCCAGCCTGCGTTGGACTGCATAGTGCGTGATGGCTTCGCGACCGCCCGACAGCGACGTGGTCATGCGGGTGCGCCGCACGCGGTCGCGGCTGATGCTGCTGCTGATGGTTCCGGAATCCTGTTTCAACCAGCCATGCGCCAGGGCAATGTACTTCTTCTTTACCTGTCTCTTCGCGAACTGCCCGGCCAGGCGGCGATGCGCTTCGTCGCTCTTGGCTACCACCAGCAGTCCGCTGGTCACCTTGTCGAGGCGATGCACGATGCCGGGACGCAGTTCGCCGCCCACAGATGACAACGGACCAAAATGATGAAGCAGAGCATTGACCAGGGTGCCGCGATTTCGAGCGTCGTCGGTTGCGCCAGCGCCGGCATGCACCGTCATGCCGGCGGGCTTGTTGACCACGGCCAGCTCGGTGTCCTCGAACACAATCTCCAGCGGGATGTCTTCAGCCATCGCACGCAACGGGGGCTGCGCAACAGATCCCAGGACAGAGACGCGCTCGCCTCCGCGAAGGCGCAAAGATGCCCGCGCAATCGCATCGTTGACCAGCACCTTTTCCTGGACGATAAGTTGTTGCACCCGGGCGCGGCTGGTTTCCTGAAGGAGAGCCGCCAGAAACTGGTCCAACCGTTTGCCGGCGTGCTCACTGTCTACCGAAATCAGAATTGGAGGCATGTGTGGCGCGTGCGCTCCGCCCGTCCCCGAGAAGGGGCAATAGATTAGCTCTTCAGCTTTTCGCTTTAATTTCTAAAGTCTCATTCTCAGCGCTGCGCGTGCGCCGGAACCGCCCGGGTGGACGATTTCAGCCACCAGATCAATCCGCCGGTAATCACCAGGCCAATCGAGATCAACTGTGTCCCCGTCATAATTCCACCGAAGACCTCGCCGCGCCCTGGATCGTCGCGAATGAATTCCAGAAAATAGCGCGCGATGCCATAGAGAATGAAATAGGCTGCCAGCACCTGTCCGTCGAACTTTTTGCGCTTGAAGATCCACATCAGAATAAAAAAATTCGCCAACTCGATCGCAGCTTCGAAAAGCTGAGTCGGCTCGAGCGGTATCCCCAGTGGAGTGTAGGAATTCAAATTGGCGATGGGATTGGTGAACGTCACGCCCCAGAAGTGGTTCGTAGGTTTTCCGTAACAGCAGCCGGCGGCGAAGCATCCCACGCGGCCGATAGCATGTCCCAGGGCCAGCCCGGGCGCGAACGCATCCCAGGTTGCCAGCGCCGGCATGTGGTGCTTGCGCAGATACCACATCGCCGCCACCGACGCGCCGATCAACCCCCCGGAGAAGACTCCACCCGCCTGCATGGTGGACCAGCTGAAAATGTCACGGGGATGGGTGGAGTAATAGCCCCAGTCGTTGACAATGTACAGAATCTTGGCGCCGATGATGCCGCAGAAGACGACCAACACGCCCAGGTTCCACGCGTCGTCCGGATTGATTCCCTGCTTATTCGAGTTGCGGACGCTGATCCATAAACCGAGCAGCACCCCGGTGGAAACCAGGAGCCCGTAAGTAGGGAGGAAAAACCTGCCGATATGAAAAAGTTGAGGAAACACTATGGATCTGGATGCGCGTCCAGCAATTTTGTTACACCAAGTTTATCAGGAGAGGAGGCGGAAGCGATCAGGAGACTGAGAAGCCGACCCACTGTGCCGTGTGACGGGCCGAGAATGAACCCGTCGGTAGACGTTGGGCGCCCTCCGAGACCCTTTAGGCATCTCCGCATGACGGAGCGTTGCACACCGGATCCTAGTTCGAGTAGAGCTCCCGTTCATTCAGCATTGGTTCAAAAATCGGTGACCGCCATCACCAACCCGGCAGGTCGGCTTTCAATCAGGATGCTAGGGTAAACATCCGCAGGTTGGCAATAGGGGAGACGCAAAAAGATGGCAATCAGCTTGCCAGCAACTTTAGTAAGGGAAAGGAACGACGTTTAAAACGCCGGGAACCACGTGGGGACAGCCGCCCCCGGCTGTCCGGCGGAGCGAAGCTCCGCAGAAAATTTGTCTTCCAGCGCCTGCTCTTGACATTGTCCGGAAGCGCTTCGGTGGAGAAGGATGTTACGGGCGCTATCCAAAACTCCGCAGCAACCGCAGCGGACAGTTCAAGTCAAAGGCGGCGGACGGGATTGTCCGCCCCACACGCGCTAGCCGGCCCGGCGCTTTTCCGCCAGCACTTCATCCAGCGCGCTTGAAAGATTCTGTGCGCGCCGCAGGTAGTCGCCCGAGCCCGTATCCTGATTACGCTTCACCATATGGTACTCGTCGGCGATATTGAGCGCGGCCAGTACCGCCAGGCGAGCCGTATCCACGGTGTGGGTCTGTTCCGCTACGGCGCGCATCTTGCCATCCACATATTCCGCCAGTTTGAGAATGTATTCCGCGTCTGAGCCGCGGAGATTGTACGGCTGGTCGAAAATTTCCACCCGCACAGCGTGGTTGCTGGGATCTTTGATCGTAGAGTGCTTCGTGGCTGTTGCCATACGCGTTTCTCCTCAGGACGGAGGCCAGCCTCGACTAACTGACCGCCTGTTCCTCGGGAATCGATTCGATTTGCGCCAGCATCTTCTCCACCCGGCTGCGAATCTCTTCCCGTTCCTTGCGCAGACGGATCATGTCGCGGCGCAGAGTGTCCATCTCTTCTCCCCGTTCTTCCAGTTGCTGGCGCAGGCGCTGGGAATCGCGCTCCGCAACCGCCCGAGCCTCTCGCGCCGACTTATACAGCTCAATGGTGCGATAGACTTTCTCTTCGAGCGCCTGAAAATCGTCAGCCGGAACCTGGGCAGGTACCCCTTCAGCCATCCTCACAGACATGGTGCCACCATTTCCTCAAGAGAAATTGGGAACTTGAGCGCAGTATACCGCAGAAACCTGTGAATCAATGAGATGCTTCTGGCGTGTTTTTCGGTTGGTCGGAGGATTTCGTAGCGCCGGCGTCCCGCCGGCTGTCACGAGGGTGTCCCGCCCCGCAACCCAGATCGAGATTATTTCTTTATCCGCAATTTACGCAGTCGCTCTCCCGCGGCATCGATCGTCTCGTCACGCTTGCAGAAGGCAAATCGCACTTGCTGCGCCCCGTCGCGCGCCTCATTGTAAAAACTCGACCCGGGGACGGCCGCTACGCCAACGTCCTTCACCAGATACCTTACGAACTCGAGATCATTGTCGAAATCGAAAGCACTGATGTCGGTCATCACGTAATAAGCGCCACGAGGAAGAAAGCAGCGAAAGCCGGCCGCCGTAAGGACCGGAAGCAGACGGTCGCGCCGCTTGCGATACCCGCCAGCCAGCCCCTGATAGTAACTCGCAGGCAGGGCCAGAGCGGTTGCGCCAGCCTCCTGCAAGGGCGCCGGCGCACCCACGGTCAGAAAATCATGCACCTTGCGAATCGCATCCGTGATTGCGGGCGGAGCCACCGCCCAGCCTACGCGCCAACCCGTGACGCTATAGGTTTTGGACAAGCCATTGATTGTGATGGTGCGCTCGCGCATGCCCTCGAGCGCCGCCATCGAAATGTGACGGGCGCCGTCGTACAGAATGTGTTCGTAAATTTCATCCGTGATGGCCAGCACATTGAATTCGACACAGAGGTCGCGAATCAACTCGAGCTCGCTACGGCTGAACACCTTGCCGGTGGGATTGTTCGGAGTGTTTACGATAATGGCCTTGGTCTGATGGTGAAAGGCTGCCCGCAGTTCGCGCTCGTCGAATGTCCACTCGCCCTGCGGCGAGTTCGGCGGACGCAGTTTTACGAATCGCGGCCTGGCCCCGGAGAGAATTGCATCCGGCCCATAATTTTCGTAAAACGGCTCAAAGATGATGACTTCGTCGCCGGCGTTGCACACCGCCATGAGCGTCGCGACCATGGTCTCGGTCGAACCGCAGCAAACCGTGACTTCGCGCTCAGGATCGACCGCGATGCCCTGCCACACTTGCATCTGCCGGGCAATGGCCTCGCGCAGGTTCTTTTCTCCCCACGTGATGGCGTACTGATTGATGTCGCTGGCAATCGCTTCCTGCGCCGCGCGTTTAATTTCCGCGGGAGCGGGGAAATCGGGAAAGCCCTGCGACAGGTTTACTGCGCCATGCAGCAGGGCCTGCCGCGTCATCTCGCGGATCACCGATTCGGTGAAGTGCGCGACCCGCCCGCTGAGAAAAGATTTCTGCTGGATGGCTGTGTCTGCCATAAAAGTTGAGCCTAGCACAAGCCACCACAGGCCGTGTGGGGACGGGTCTTCGACCCGTCCGGCCGAGCGAAGCTCGGCAAGTGAAATTAGCAGGACGTCATCTTGAAACCTGCGAAGGGTGATCGACGCCGATCATCGCAATGGCGAGCAACACAAGTGAGCTGTGTTCGCCCTGGCCGGGTTGAAGACCCGGCCCCACACAGACCTTGCCGGGTCTTAATGTTCGGCTTTTTCCCGAACAAAAAAACGTTCTTTATCCATGTTGGCCGGTACCGCGACGTCAAAAAATCCCACCATCATTTCCTGATAATTCTGGTCGCCCCAGGTCACCGTCGCACTGGGATCGGGATTGTGGAGATTGTTGCGCGAGTTGTCATACCAGGCCACGGCGCGCAGCCTGGTTCCAGCTTTCAGCAGTCTCGGTTCGGCGAGCCTGTAGCTCAGTTGCCAGTGAAAATGGTAATTCACCCGCAGCAGGGTCTCGATCGACCCATCCGGTTTCACGATGTCGTATTCAAAACGTTTTCCCCGCAGATGCATGTGCGGAAACAAGCTCAACAGGGTGGCGTCGTTGGGCAGCGTGCCCTGTACCTCGACGCGAAAGTCATCCGCACCCGGAGGAATGATGAAGGCGTGATCGTTGAGCTGCAGAGTAATGACACGCTGCTGCGGCTGTGACTTCGCAAATACCAGTCCGATGCTAGCCTGATCGCTTCCCGCCTTGCCGTTTGTGGTGTAGTGAATCTGGAAAACAAGATCCGATCCTGCCGGAACGAACTTCGCCATGCCGTCCGGCCAGTGGTCCGGCGAACTCCCGGGCGCGTACACCAGCAGCAGATCGCTGGTGGTTCCATGCGCTTCCCGGCGGTCCTGCGGATCGCTGAGCGTAGAAGCCGTGAACGGGACGCCGACCGGCGCGTGCCGCAGCCACTTCGAATCCGGCGGCCGAATATATACCACCGCGTGATGCACAAACTGCGGGCTTGAGGGATGGACCTCCGCCATCTGTATCCATTTATCTTCGCTGAAATGCGTGGGCACGATTTCGTATGTGTACTCGACCTCGCCATCCGCCGGAATCGTCACCGGTTGAGGCATGGGCAGAACCACGTCGGGCTTCGTGATGTTCCATCCTTCCGACCACTGGGGCGGAGGAGGAGCATCATGCGGATTACCCGCCGGAGTCCCCCCTTGCACCCATGCCAGGACCGTCGCAATCTGTTGCGGCGTGAGCGAAGGATCGTTGGAAAAGTGTCCGAATCGCGGATCGGCAAACCATGGCGGCATCATCCCGCTCTTCACCGATGTTGCGATCGCCCGCGCCCATGGCCGGGTCTGCTCGTAGGTCACCAGCGGCATGGGAGCGACTTCTCCCGGGCGGTGGCAACTCTGGCAGTGCTCCTGGAGGAGCGGAAGGATGTCTTTATAAAAAGTGGGGGCTGCGTTTTCCGCTGGAAGAGAAGCCGCGGTTGCAACCAGAACGTTTACTGCAACAAAAGCCACCACCAGGATGAGGCGAAAGCGCACGCCAACAGTGTACGTTGTGATCCAGTGTACGTTTGTCATCCTAAGCGGAGTGGCTGCTTCTCGGAGCGAAGCAGGCACGTAATCGAAGGACCCCTACAGGCTGCACACTCTCGCATTCGTTCGCATGTCGGGATCGTTAAGGAGGGATCGTCAAAGAGGGATCGTGAAGAAGACAGGGATCCTTCGACTTCGCATTTCATTTCGCAGGCGAAATGAAATGTTCCGCTCAGGATGACAGGGCTTACGCGCGTTGTTTGCCGCCGAGACCTTCCAGCGCTTTGATGATCTGCTCCGACCACTGCGCTACTTCGTCTTCTTTCAGCGTGCGTTCGGCAGATTGAAACCGGGCACGCAGCAGCAGGGAATATTTGCCTGCGGGAACATTGCCTCCGCGGAAAATCTCGACTGGAACGAAGCTGCGCAATTCTGGTGACCCGAGCCCTGCGACAGACTGCTCGATCTTCTCGAAACTAAGTCCATCGTCGAAGACGAACGAAAAATCGCGCTCCACTCCGGGGTAGCGCGGTAACGGCTGGTAGCGAACCACACGAAGGCCGCGTGCGTAGAGTGGCTCCAGATAGACTTCGGCAATGAAAACGTTCTGGCGCAGCTTCCGGGCGGCGGCAAGGTCGGGGCGCAGTTGTCCAAACTGCGCGACCAGTGCCCCATCCATGAGCGCCCGAGCGGCGCTGCCGGCATCGTAATAGTCAGCCGTCTGCTCATCGAAGCGCAACGATTTGTGGTGAAAAGCGTGCAGCAGGTTCTCCACATCGCCCTTCAGATCAAAAAAACTTCCATCGCCTCCGCCCCATCCCGGCGTTTTTTGTGAAGGCCCGGAAGTCACGCCCATGCAGATGCGCCTGGGCTCGGCAGTCGCCGTTCCGTCCGCTTCGAAGATGCTGCCTGCTTCGAACAGCTTTACATCTTCCGCGCCGCGGTTGAGGTTGTACGCCAGCATGTTGAGCATGCCCGGCACCAGCGAGCTCCGCATCACCGAGGCCTCTTCGCTCTGTGGATTCGCCAGTTCAACCACTGGAGTCGAAGAAAAAGTTTCGGCATCTTCGTGCGAGATAAAAGTCAGCGATACCGCCTCGTCATAACCCAGGGCAAGCAGCGAAGCGCGAAGCTTGCGATCGATTTCCGCGCCGGGAGGTTCGACAACCGCGCCGGAAAACGCGGGCAGCGTGTTGGCGAACTTGTCGAAGCCATGCAGGCGCGCGACTTCTTCGACCAGATCGATCTCGCGTTCCACGTCGAGGCGCCAGCTCGGGATACGAACCGTGAAGTCGGGATCACCGCCACGCTCCGGCATCAACTCAAAGCCGAGTTGCTGGAGGATGCGGAAAATTTCGTTAGTCTCAAGTTTCTCGCCGAGAATGCGGTGAACTTCTGAAAGCCGCAAAGCAACGGGCGCCAGATCTACCTGGCGGGCGATCGCGTCGATCTTGTCGCCCGCTAGTTCCCCTCCAGCAGAGGCGAGAATCATGAAAGCAACGCGATCGCAAGCCCTGGTCGTAGCCTCGAAGTCCGCACCTCGTTCGAAGCGATGCGAAGCATCGGTGTGCAAACCGTGACGGCGGGCACTTTTTCGGATCGTAGCGGGATCGAACCAGGCGGACTCGATGAGTATGTTCTTCGTCTTTCCGGTGATCATGGTGTCGAATCCGCCCATGACTCCGGCCAGCGCCACAGGTTTTACTGCGTCCGCGATGACCAGATCCTCCGGCGTAAGATTGCGCTCCACTCCGTCCAGCGTTTTCAGGGTTTCCCCGGTGAACGCCCGCCGCACAATAATCTTTCCGCCTGCCAATAGATCGAGATCAAAAACATGCGTGGGATGTCCCATCTCCCACAGCGTGTAGTTGGTGGCGTCCGCTGCATTGTTGATGGGACGCTGATCGACCAGCATCAGGCGCTGTGCAATTTCCTCTGGTGAGGGCTTGATGCTCACGCCGCGAAGGATGCGAGCAGTGTAGCGGGCGCAACCCGCCTTGTCGGCGATCTCTACAGCGAAATCGGGCTCGCCGGATGCCGAGGGCAACTTCGCCTCCACCACCCGGAGCGGCAAGTTGTAGATTACCGAAGCTTCGCGCGCGGTGCCGTAGTGATTCATGGCATCCGGACGGTTGGTGCCAATCTCCATCTCGAAGGCCGCGTTCTTGCCTTCGCCACCGATGCTCTCGACGGCGATTCCAACCGAGGTAAGGTCTTGCGCCAGGCGGAGATTGTCCACCTTCGGATCCACGAATTCGCGCAGCCATGTGGGAGAAAGTTTCATTTAGCTCTCAGCGGACACCCAGGAGCGTTCTACCCAAACTGTTCCAGAAATCTCACGTCCCCGTTGAAGAACAATTGAATGTCATCGACGCCGTATTTCAAAATTGCGATGCGGTCGGCGCCCATGCCAAAGGCGAAGCCCGAAACTTTTTTGGGATCGTAGTCCACAAATCCGTACACATTTGGATCGACCATGCCGCAGCCCAAAATTTCGATCCATCCCGTCTGCTTGCAGGGACGGCAGGGCTCGGAACCGCGCTTGCCGCTGCCTCCGCAAATAAAACAGGACACCATCATCTCCGCGCTGGGTTCGGTAAAAGGGAAGAACGACGGGCGAAAACTCGTCTTCACGCTTGATCCGAACAGCGCCTTCATGGCGTGATCGAGCGTGCCTTTCAGATCGCGGAAAGTAATATTCGTATCGACCGCCAAACCTTCGACCTGATGGAACATGGGAGAGTGGCTGGCGTCCGGCGGATCGTTGCGATGCACCTTGCCAGGAATCACGATCCGGACGGGCGGCTTCATTTTCTCCATGGTACGAATCTGGACCGGCGAAGTGTGGGTGCGCAGCAGCAGGCGTTCGCGCTGTGGCTTCGATTCCTGCTTCGCGATAAAGAACGTGTCCTGCGTGTCGCGCGCCGGATGATTCGGCGGAAAATTCAGGGCTTCGAAGTTGTAGTAGTCAGTCTCGATCACCGGCCCTTCTTCGACCGAGTAGCCGAGATTGCGAAAGACGGAGACGATTTCGTGCATCGTCTTGATGACGGGATGCTCGGAGCCGAGAGGGCGGCGGATGCCGGGGAGGGTGATGTCGAGGGTCTCGGAACGAGCTTTCTCATCCTGAAACTGCCTTATGCCGAAATCGCTAGGCGAAATATCGATAGCTGCTCCGACCTCAATCGCTGGAGCATCTTGAAGGACGAGTTGTTTCTTTGCGACCTCGACCATTCCCTCAATATGTTTCTTGAGCCAATTCACCTTCTGTCCGACTGCGGGCTTCGCCTCGGCAGGGGCGCTCTTGAGCCATTGTTCGTTGATCTGGGTCACGACGCCGCTTTTGCGCGCTAGCCATCGATCCCTGAAAAACTTCCATTTCTCCTCGCTGTTAACTGCCTTCGATTCTGTTTTGAGGGCAGCAAGCAGCTTCTCGACTGCCTTATCCAGGGCAGCCGCGGAGAAGCTCTTGAGTTTAGGGACGGTGTACATAGAACCAGTTATTTGTTCTCGGTTCTCAGTTGGCGGGCAAAAATAGCAGGCCCGGCGCGGGCCGTGGCCGTCGCGCATGAAGGCTAAATGCTAAGTGCCAATTGCTAAAGGCTGGTTTAAGCCGCCCCGGCGATGGCGCCCTTCGCCTGCTCGGCGAGGCTTTTAAAGGCGCCCGGATCGTTCACCGCCAGGTCCGCCAGGATCTTGCGATCCAGTTCCACTCCGCCTACCTTGAGACCGTGGATGAACTGGTTATAGCTCATCCCATTCAGCTTGGCGGCGGCGCCGATGCGGACGATCCACAGCGAGCGGTACTGGCGCTTCTTCTGTTTACGGCCGGAGTAGGCGAACTTGAGACCGCGTTCGACCGCTTCTTTTGCGGACCGGTAGAGTTTCGATTTTGTGAGGAAATAGCCGCTGGCGCGGCCGAGTATCTTTTTGCGCTTGGCGCGGCGTTTTGTTCCCCGTTTTACGCGAGGCATGGGTAGCTCCTTTTCAGTTTCAGATTACGGCGGCTGGAGGTAGGAGACTTGAAGGTCTGTGGCCTCTTCACACGCCCGGGCTGCGTCTTTCACAACTTTGCAGCCACACGCAACGCGGGCGAGGGCGCCCGCGCCACACCAACCAAAATTTAGTACGGAATCATGCGCTTGATCTTGGGCGTATCCGCGTCGCTCACGAGGACGGCCTGGCTCAGCTTGCCTTTGCGCTTCTTGTTCTTGGAGGTCAACATGTGGCGCAGGTGGGAATGGTGGCGCTTGACCTTTCCACTTGCAGTCTTTTTGAAGCGCTTGGCCGCGCCTTTATGTGTTTTCAGCTTGGGCATAAATCCTCAATTGCAGATTTCTAAGCCTGGTTTACCCGGCCGGCAGCGGCTTGCGATTGTGCCGGCTGTTTTTGTCCGGCATCTTTCTTGGGCGCCAGAATTGCGTGCAGCGTGTTGCCTTCCTGTCGCGGGCGGAACTCCACAATGCCCCGGTCGGCGATGTCTTTGATCAGCCGTTCCAGAATTTCACGGCCCAGGTTAGTGCGGGTCATCTCGCGTCCACGGAAGAAAATGGTCGCTTTGACCTTGTCGCCCTCGTCGAGAAAGCGCAGCACGTGGTTCTTTTTGGTTTCGTAGTCGTGATCATCCACGTTGATACGAAACTTCACTTCCTTGACCACGATAACCTTCTGGTGCTTCTTGGCCTCGCGCTCCTTCTTTTCCTGCTGGTACAGGAATTTTCCATAGTCCATGATGCGGCATACGGGAGGAGTCGCGGTGGGCGAGATCTCGACCAGGTCAAGGTTCTTTTCGCGGGCCATTTTGAGCGCATCGTAAGGAGTCAAAATGCCAATCTGCTGGCCTTCGTCATCAATAACGCGGATCTCCCGCGCCCGAATGCGTTCATTGGTCCGAATAAAGCGTTTATCGATACAACCCTCCGTCAGCTAACAGGGAAAGCGACAGGAAAAAAGTATAGCATGGCCTCCGCTTGACGTCCTGTGGACCGGCGCGCGGCAGACTTTGAGAATACGCTGGTGGAAAGAAAAAGCCACGGCCCACCTGCCGTGGCTTGGCTCTTACCTCTCGCCTGGGTTAGGATGCGCGGCGCTTTCCGGCGTCCTCGGATCCCTCATCCTTTGACCGGCCGGTGGTGCCGCTGTCCTGGCCCGGCTTCCTGGTGCTCGGATCCTGCTGCTTATAGCCCTGCTGGCCGCCCTGAGACGGATTCTTTCGGTTGGCGTCACTCTGGTTACTGGGATTGTTTTGTCCCTGTCCCGGATTCTGTTGATTCCGTTCAGTTTCGTTTCCCATGATTGTCCTCCAAAAACAATTTAACGCGACACGTTATTTCGTGGAACGTCGGAAACTTAGGTGCCGGAACCCAAATTCGGGTAGCCTGTTGCTGAAATTTTTTTATACACGAAAGCAATTTTTATATCTCAAATCTAGCGGAGAGAATTTCCATGCAGCGAAAATTATGGCTCGGTGTCGGCATGATACTGGTGGCATCTCTAGCCCCCGCGCAGTTGAATGAAATCACCAGACGCCTCGGACTCGGAACCTCGAATCTGAGTGATTCGAAAATTTCCTCCGGATTGAAACAGGCCCTGCAGATCGGGGCGGAGCAGTCGGTGAAAATCACCGGGCGTCCCAACGGATACTTTGGCAATCCGCAAATTAAGATCCTTATGCCCAACAATCTGCGGACCCTGGAAAAAGGATTGCGCATGGTGGGTTACGGGCCGAAGGTTGACGATTTCATCCTCAGCATGAACCGTGCCGCGGAGTCGGCCGCTCCAGCAGCGCGGAAAATCTTTATCGACGCCATTACCGCTATGACGTTCGAGGACGCGCACCGCATTCTTTCGGGCGGAGACACCGCCGCCACCAACTACTTCAAGGATAAAACCACGCCGCAACTCACGTCCGCCTTCCGTCCCGTCGTCGAGCAGGCCATGGCGAAGAATGCAGTCACACAGCAATACAATGCGCTGGCGTCGCAATATAAATCCATCCCGTTCGCCAAGAATCAGGATCTGGACATCAGCCGCTACGTCGTATCCAAAGCGCTCGACGGGCTCTTCTACGAACTGGGCCAGGAAGAACGCAAGATCCGCCAGGATCCCGCCGCGCAAACCACCAGCCTGCTGAAAGAAGTGTTCGGCAAGCGCTGACGCGGGATGTTGGTAGTGTGTGGGGCGGACACTCCTGTCCGCCGCTTTTGACCTGGAAATTTTTCTCAAGAGAAAAAATCAAACCAACAGCAACTTCAAAGGCGGCGGACAGGAGTGTCCGCCCCACACGCGTTTTTTTCTGCCGGGGAAAATACTGCGTGTATGGCGAGCGCGATTGCGCCCCCGAGAATCGTGCTCATGGAGCGGTGTGCGATGACCGCGCTTTCGGGCAGGCCTGCGAGCGCAAGCAGAAACACCACATATGCCGTAAGGCAGACTGCGAAGGTCACGTAGTTTACATAAATCATCAGGTACGACAATCCGGTAAAGAGCACCACCAAAGCAGCCAGCACCCACGGGTCGGGACGCAGAATCGCAGCCAGCAAGGTCGCCAATGCCGCCCCCGCCAGCGTGCCCACGATACGAGCCAGCCCTCGTTGAAAAGTTTGTTGCAGCGTTCCCTTCATGACAATGGCAGCCGTCATCGGAATCCAATAGGCGTTCGGAGTCGCGAGCCAACGATAAAGCGCGGCGGCGATTCCGAGTATCAGCGCCGCGCGCAGGGCCTGTATGCGCTGCCTCCAGCCGACTTGCATCGCGGCTTCGAGAGTCGCGACCTCGTCAGCTTCGCTGGGGCCTCCAAAGGGCGGCGAGACGAAGCCCGAAATCTGCCAGAAGGACACGATGAATATCATTTGCAGTAATCCGCCCGCGAGTACGAGCGAGCCGCGTGTCAGGGCGCCCAACCCGCTTTGCGGATACGCGGTTGAAATTGCCAGCCAGACCACGCCTTGCAGAGCGATCCAGGCCGTGCCCGGACTTGCGGTCCAAATCGTTCCATAGAGGAAGCCCCAAAGGGTGCAGACAAAAATCGTGCCGGCGGCCGAGTTGCCGGCTGCGGTGCCGATCCAGCTCGAAATACACATGACAATTGCAGCCAGCAGCATGGGTGTGCGGCGCGAATGCCGCAACGCCTGAAAGGAACCAAAGCCCACGGAGAACGCTCCCGCTGCCGCCATCACCCCTTGACGGGCATGACCCGTTCCCAGGCCAATAGCCAGCGACGCCGCGATCGCCGGCAAACAAAGCAGGGCGGCGCCCGGATGAAATTTCGACCAATCAAAAATCAGGGTCTCTCGTGTGAGCCTTTGCCACATGCGGCGATCACCGTATGTTGATCAGGATGGTTACAGACTACCGTCTATAGAACGAGTCAGCATGAACTTTCCCAATACTTACATAAGCCCCTTTCGGGAGTTGGGTACCACGCCGGTCACGGCATCGGGACTTTTCTGTATTGTGACGCCTGCACGGATATGGCGTAGTAGTGGTGGTCAAGCTGACGGCGTGGATGCTGCTTCATGCCGCATCCAACCAGGCGGCTGGAGGGATATGCGCATGCCAACTCGAATCCTGATTGCCGACGACGATGCCACAATTCGCATGCTGTTGCGGCGATTGATGGAGAGGCAGACCGACTGGCAGGTGTGTGGAGATGCGAGTAACGGGATGGAGGCGATTGAGAAAGTAGAGCAGCTTGAACCGGATATACTCGTGATGGATCTGGGTATGCCAGTCATGAGCGGGCTGCAGGCCGCTCATGAAATTGCCAAATCGCACCCCGGACTGCCCATGCTGCTGATCAGCGTTCAGGAAGTTTCGCGGCAACTGGCGTGGGAAGCCCGAAACGCCGGTTACATGGGCGCTGTCACCAAAAGCAGCGGCAACGAAGTTTTGCGCGGAATCGAGGCATTACTGAGACACGAGACTTTTTTTTGGGCGGACGATGGGTCCATCTCTCCGACTGAACAGTTTTTGTAAAACAAAGTTCTTCATCGGCCATCTCTTGCGGCTCCAGCGAACCAACCGCTGGCCTTCCAAATTCATCAGAAATCTGAGGTTATCGATATGGCCTTGGCTCGAGACTCTTCGGTCTTTGCGATTGCGATCTTTGTCCTTTGCGGGATGACCGGGTGCACTCCGAACCAGAATCCGCAGGAACTGAAAGAGCAAACTGCCCGCGCCACAGCGACCCTGAAAGTCGATGCCAAAGCAGTTGCTGCCGGAGTGCGGGAAGGCTGGAGCAGGGACAAGCCGCTCGACATCAACAGCGCGTCCAGGGACCAGTTGCTCACTCTGCCCGGAATCACAAGCGGGGGTGCGGATCGAATGATTGCGAAACGGCCGTATGATGATCCGAGCCAGCTCGTGACCCGTCATGTCATCACGAAGATCAAATATGACAAAATTTCCGATCGCCTGGTCGCGAAAAAATGAGATGTTTTTTCCGGGCTGAGAACTTCTAACTGGCGATTCCCAGCAGCTCTCCGTTCCAGACCTCTTCCACCTTAGCTTCAATCCAGCGGTTCCGAGCGTGCTTTCCACGCACGCGCATGGGCAGATAATTGTCCGTGAGGGCGTGGGTGTATTCGCCGTCTGCCCCTACACCCGCAGTGCTGAGAGTGATGGTTTGCACCCGCTGGCCGACGAAACGATTCATGAAAGCCAGCTTTTTTTTTGCGACCAGCTCCCGCAGAATGCGGTTGCGCTCGCGAGCGGCGTGGACGGGAACCTGCCTGCTCATCGCCGCGGCCGCAGTTCCAGGGCGCGCGGAGTAAGTGAAGACGTGCAGGTAAGTGAAGGGAAGTTCTTCCACCATCCCCCGCGTCTCTTCGAATTCCGCTTCCGTTTCGCCGGGGAATCCCACCATCACATCAGCCCCGATGGCTGCGTCCGGCATAGCCTCGCGAATTTTTTCAACCTTCTCCCGGTAGTGCCAGGGACGGTATTTGCGATGCATGCGCCGGAGAACGGCATCGCTGCCGGACTGCAAGGGCAGGTGCGCGTGCTTGGCGATGCGAGCCGATGCAGCCATCAGTTCGATCAGTTCGTCGCTCCAGTCCATGGGTTCGACTGAGCTGATGCGCAGCTTTTGCAATTCGGTTTCCCGCAGAATGGCGCGCACCAGATTTTCAAAAATCTGTCGTTGACCACCGGTCGCTGGCCGTTTTTGGCTGAGAGCCGAAAGCTGAGAACTGACAACAAAATCTCGTCCCCAGCGTCCCAGATTGATCCCGGAGATGACGACCTCGCGATAGCCGGCCTGGACGAGATTGTTGACTTCAGCAATCACTGTTTCCATTTTCAGCGAGCGGCTTGGTCCACGGACGGACGGAATCACGCAGAATGAACAGCGGTTGTCGCAACCATCCTGCACCTTCAAGTTGGGACGCGTGCGCTGGTTGGCGGCGTCGGCGTTGGCGAGATCCGTGTTAACAAAATCAAAGACCGGCGCAGCTTGCAGCTCCGTATGAGCGAAGACATCCGAGACGAAGGTCGGGCTGCCGCCGCCGCGGCCCGCCGGATTCGGCGCTTCAGAGATCAGCTGGGTGAGCGGCACAAAGCCGTTTGCGCGCGGGTTCGCCGGAGAGTCGTTGCCGAGAAGCCAGGGTTCTCTGAACGCGATCTCCGCCAGCTTGTGTTTGTGAGAATTGCCCACCACACAACTCACGCCAGGGAGAGCGGCGATTTCTTCCGGAGCGCGCTGCGCATAGCAGCCTGTAACCACGATTCGCGCTTCTGGGTTTTTGCGATGAATGCGCCGGATAGCGGCGCGGGCGTCCTGGTCAGCGGCAGCCGTCACGGTGCAGGTGTTGAGCACCACCAGACCAGCCGTCGCGGGCTCGTCGGCTGGATGCAGACCACGCTCGCGCAACTGGCTTTCGATGGCAGCGCCGTCCGCTTGCGTGGCCCGGCACCCGAAATTCGACACGTAGAATGTCGCCACGTTTCTATACTAGCGTAGCTTGTGCGAGTAGGTTGAGTTCGCTTGATCCGGCGTTGGAAGACTGCCACGAACCACGTAGGGCCGGGTGCCCCACCCGCCCATCCGAGCGAAGCCCGGCCAGGGTGAGAGACGGGACGCAACTCGCCGAGCCGTTTGGGCCTGGTTAATTTTTCTAAAACAAAAACTAAGGCGAGCCTAAACCAAAACTAAGGCGAGCCTTGCTCGCCTCCCCGGACGAGGGCGTCCGGGGCTACGTGGACCTTGCCTCGGCTGAGTTCACACCGGGGCGTTTCTTCCGGTGTGCGAACCGGTGCGAGCGGACGGGATTCGATTGGAATCGGGAACGCGGGAGGAAGTGAGCCGCCGACTCTTGAGAATCGCCTACAGGTTTTCGTTCAAATCAAGCCGAGGCCACTTGCCGCTTCTGCTGGAAACACTCCCGGCAGAACACTGGACGCCCCTGCGTCGGCTTGAAAGGCACGGTGGTTTCCTTGCCGCATTCCGAACACATGGTGCGAGTTTCCACCTTGGCCATGCCGTTCCCTTGCCCCGCAGGGACGGCCCCTAACACCGAGACTCGTTTCGTTTTGCAAGCCTTGCAGCGTTTAGGTTCATTCTTGAACTGTTTGTCATAGAAGAACAGCTGTTCGCCCGCGGTGAAGATAAAATCTCCTCCGCAGTCGATGCATTTCAATATCTTGTCCTGGAATTCCATTGAGAGATACTCCCTTCAGCCCATTCCCCAAGACCTCGCAGACGAGTGCCCTCGACGCGCGTGGACTCAGAGTCGTTGCCCCCTCAAGCTAACGCCCTGTAAAAGTTTCCCCTGGACTCGGCCCGCCATGCCGGTCGCGGCATGGATTACTCTGCCGTGCTACGCGACTCGATCAGTTGCGTTCTTTCGAAACGCAACCTGGTCGCCACAAAGTGCCGTGCAACACTCTGGCTCGAACGGGATATCCAACAAGGAAATGGGCTATCACATGGCGCGGCCGCCCAAGAATCCTGGTCTGGTGGCGCGCTTGCTTCCTGCTGCATTGCCTCGCCAGAGCTTCTTTCCCGCCTGGACGGGGATAGTTATTGCAAGGTTCCTGCGGCAAGTCAAGTGGTATATGGCATTTTCGCCTAGAGAAAATGGCGCTCGATCCCATCCATGAAACCGCGTGTCTCTTAGAACAACAATTTAAGGGCAAGCTGGATCTGGCGCGGAGCGTAGGCGTCCGTAGCCTTCAGAAAGCTGGAAGGAATGCGGTATTGGGCGGGGAATATATTGATTCCAATGGTTTTAGTGGTCTGCGCGAATTCGGCAGAATTGCTCTCGAATCCGTCCTGTGTAATTTGCACGCGCTTATTGTCACGATTTAATAGGTTGAAGGATTCAGCGATCAATTCGAGTTTGATACGGTCGCCGGCATACAGGCGGCGGGTAAGCCTGAGGTCGGTGGTAGCGTAGTCGGGGCCTAGCAGGGAATCGCGGGACACTCCCGGAAGCCGGTCGTTGGAATTGTTGCCATCCTGATTGGCGTCGCCGGTGACGGTCGCGCTAATCGGCCTGCCGCTGCCCACCGTGACCACGCCGGATGCCTTCCAGTTGTTGAAGAAGAGTCCCAGCCACTCATGGTCGCGGTGAAAAGGCCGGGGCGCAAGAACGCAGGAGAGAACAAAACGCTGGCGCTGATCAGTGACGCTGGGACCCTTTTCCGCATTCGGCGCGTAGGAATTTTGCACTGTCGCTGGGCGCCCCGCCACCAGCGCATCCTGCCCGTCGTCGATGGCATGCGCGAAGGTGTAGGACAGCATGAAATAAACGCCGCTGGTCATGCGCCGGCGAATGGAAAGCGTGGCGCCGTGATAGACGCTCGATGCCGCGCTCTCGAAGACATTGATGCCTCCGAGTTGCGGAATAGGCCGGGCCAGCGGATTGATGCACGGCGGAAACGGGCACGACAGACTCTGCGTCGATTGGATAGTGGAGAAAGAGTTGACGTCGTAGTATGAGCCCAGAAAATTCGTTCCCGAAGCATCGTACACCGGATAAGAAACATTGACCGGCGGCGGCAGGTTCGCATCCCTCGCCCGGATCAGGTCAACGCCATGAACATACATGTACGAGACCCCTATCGCGGTGCGATGCGCGACTTCACGCTCCAGGCTGAGGCTCGCCTGCTGCACTCTGGGAGTCTTGAAATTATGCGAGAACGCGGAAATGTCTGCCTGCTCAAGTTGCGCCATCCCCGGCGGCAGCTGGCAGTCGGTGGCATTCACACCGCAATTGACCAGCGGGTTGGGATACTGCGGAAATATCTGGTGATCGGCGAAAGTATTGTTATTCAGGAACAGGAAATTTCCCTGCAGCCCGTTATCGCTCTGCACCGCGGACGTATAAATCTGCGGAATGCGCGTGTAGAACAGGCCGTAGCCCGCGCGAATCACAAGCGGGCGCTCCTTCCCGATGGAATAAGCCAGCCCGACGCGCGGCGCGAAGTTACCGGTGTTGTAGGGGACGCGCCCCGCGTCCGGCCAGAGCGGATTGGTCTCCAATCCTTTCGTGGTAAACGTCTGCAGGTCGTAACGCGCACCCAGGCTCAGCGCAAAATGATCCGAAACCCGGATCGTATCCTGCGCGAAGCCCGCGTATTCGTTTGTATCGGGATGCGTGACTGAAGGTCCGAAGCTCTGCAGATAATAGTGCGGCACCTCGTGCGCGTAAGCCCGCAACGGCGTTAGCTCCAGCCCGGACTCCTGGGGCTCGAAGGTAAATGGATTGACCTTGATGGGATCGAAGATGTACTCGCCGCCGCCCAACGACGGAAAGAAGTTGTAGATCCAGGTCAGCAGCACGTCGCCGCCGAACTTCCATGAGTTCCTTTTTCCCTCGACGCTCAAGGTTTCAGACAGGTGCAGGCGGTGCTCGCGGGTCTGCCGGGGCAGAATAGAAGAGCGTCCGAAGCCGTCGATGATGTCGGTAATCTTGGTAAGCGGGTCGGTGCTGTTGGCGGTCGAGCCCTGCAGATCGCGCGAGAACTGGGCGTGGAAGCGGCTCACTACCTTGAACGAAAGGTTGCTGGTGAGCGCCAGCGCCCCAGTCTCTGTGGATACATCCTCTTCACCGTTGTCGCTGATTCCGAAGCTGGTCAGCGGACTGGCCGGATCGAGAAACACATTGTTGTGTCCGTAATAGCGCGACGTGTTCAACCTCATCGAAAGGTTGTTGTGCTGGTTGAGCACGAAATCAAGCTTGAAGAAGCCGGCGTTTCCCAACATGGATGAGGGGAAGGTTCCGGCCTGCTTCGAAAGTTGCGCCGCGGTCGCAAACACCAGCGCCTGGTCGCTGCTTTCGTAATCTCCGGGCGTTGCGGGTCCCGCGCCAGCCTGCGGAACAATCACCGAGCCTCCATTAAGAAAGCGCACCACCGACGGGATATGGAATATGTGCTGGTCGAAGCCGGCAAAGAAAAATGCCCGGTTGCGCCGGATGGGTCCGCCCAGGGTAAAGCCAAACTGCTGTTGCTGATCGTGAGGTTTGAAATCCATGAAAGGATGCTGCGCCGAGAGGGCGCTGTCGCGCAGGAAATAGAAATCGCTTCCGTGCAGGCGGTTGGAACCCGATTTGGTCACCACATTTACGACCGCGCCTCCGGCCCGTCCCAGGTCGGCCCCGTATGTGTTCGAGGAAACGCGGAACTCCTGCACCACTTCATTGGAAAACTGGTAGGGCGCGCGATAGCGGCCGCGGGCCTGTCCAAAAAATGCATTGTTGTTGTCGCCGCCGTCGACCAGATAGCTGGATTGGAAGCCGCGGATGCCCCCGAAAGCCAGGTCGCCGTTTGATCCGGAGGTCAGCCCGCGCGGGTCCTGGGTGACGCCCGGCGTCAGCAACGCCAGATCGGTGAAGCGGCGGCCGTTGAGCGGCAGTTCATTGATCGCCCTCTCGTCGATCAGCGACGACAGGCCGCTGGGCTGGCTCTCCACCAGCGGCGGCGCCCCTGAAACGGTGACAGTCTCCCGGGTTCCGGCTACCGACAGGTTGAAGGTCAAGGCCGTTGTGCCCCCGACGCTTACATGGAGCAGAGGAGTCGTTTGGGCAGACATGCCGGGAGAGTCCGCTCGCGCCGAGTAATCTCCGGGGGGAAGCAGCTCGAACGCAAAGCGTCCGGCCGCGTCCGCCGTGGCGGAATAGCGGAAGTTGGTGGCGGCGTTTACCAGCACCACGCCGGCTGCCCCAATGCGCGCGCCGGCAGAATCGCACACTGTCCCCCAAACCGCGCCGGTGGCAGTGTCCTGCGCCAGACCGCCGGCCGCGCACAGCAGACTACAAATGGAGAGGCAGCAGCAAAAGCGCCAAATACTCGACATAGACTCGCACCCGGACCTGAAACGGAATCGTGGACGAGTCCAGACTTGAGAAGGGGACTTGCTGGATATATCACCTGGGGTGGCAGACCGTCTGTGACAAGCAAACAAAGTTTTGGGAATTGTCCCGCAGTGGGAATGTTTTCTGGAGCTTCTAAACACGCTGCTAAAATGCTCGCGTGAAACGCATCCCTTCACTCGACGGTCTGCGGGCGATTTCGATTTTGCTCGTCATCGTTGGGCATCTGGCAATGGTTAACCATGTGCCAGGCGACTATTTCGCTTCCTACGCGAGGATGGGCGTGAATATATTTTTTGTCATCTCCGGATTTCTGATCACCAGCATTCTGTGCAAGGAAGAAGCCCGGACTTCATTGATCGACTTGCCAAACTTCTACCTGCGGCGCGCGTACCGGATTTTTCCCGCCGCTTTTGTTTTCATGACTGCAATGGCCATTTTTTTCTGGCGGCAGTTGCACTGGTATAACCTCGCAGCCGCGTTTTTCTACCTGGCAAACTTCGATTTCGGCCGGCCCTGGATTTTTGGTCACTTGTGGTCGTTAGGAGTAGAGGAACAGTTTTACCTGGTCTGGCCCAGCATCCTGAAACGATGGTTCCGGCGCCGCATCGCTATCCTGGTGGGCATCCTCGTGATGGTTCCCGTGGGGCAGGCGATGCTCTACTATTTCAAGGTTCGCTACGGGAATATCGGCACTTTCCCGGGGGTGGCAGGATTTCTTGCGGCAGGTTGTTTGGTCGCGGTGATGGCTCCGCGCGTTCCCAGGGTCAAACCCTATATTGCTTTTCTCATGTTACTGGCAGTGGTGCTGGTTCCGCTTGTTCCGCTGGACACAAAAAGTCGAACGCTGCTCGTTACCTTTATTCTGAATCCTGTTCTTTACCTGTCAACCGCGGGCCTTCTGCTCCACGTAGTTCAGGTCCCTTATGCATTTCTCAATTGGCGGCCTGTGTCGTGGCTGGGGAAAATCAGCTACAGTCTCTATCTCTGGCAGGAGCCGTTTTGCGGGAATCCTTCGCTGCACTCCGTTCTCTGGGTATTTCCTGCCCTTGCACTGGCGTGCCTGTCTTACTATTTCATTGAGCTGCCGATGCTGCGAAGGCGCGACCAAAGAGCAGTCGAGGCCAGGCATGGTTCTTCAGATCCGGCGGTTATTTCTACCGCTGCCTGAGCTTGCTCTGCACCAGCTCTTCGACCCGCTGCAATACTTCATCCTCTGACAATTTTGTGGAGTCAAGCAGGAGCGCGTCGGCGGCAGGGGCCAGCGGAGAGGTCGCCCGGGTGCGGTCGCGACGATCGCGTTCGCGCAGCTCCGCGGCGATGGCGTGCGCGGCCGCTCCGTGAGCGTTTTGCTGCTGCAGCCGCCGCTGTTCGCGCACTACCGGATCGGCATCGAGAAAGATTTTCACTTCCGCCTCGGGGAAGACTTTGGTCCCGATGTCACGGCCTTCCATGACCACGCCGCCGCCGGCCCCCATTTCTTTTTGCCGCGCGACCATCCATTGCCGTACCCCCGGATGGACGGAGACGCGCGAGGCCGCCTCGGTCACGTCCGGTTCCCGCACCCGCTGGCTCATGTCGCGGCCATCGAGCAGCACCCGGTTGCCGCCCACCGTAGGTTCGAGCGCAATCCGAGTTCTATGCGCCAGATCGACCAGCGCCGCCTCGTCATCGAAGGACACATCCCACTCGATCGCTTTCAGCGCGAGCGCGCGATACATCGCGCCACTTTCCAGGTTCACATAGCCCAGCTTGCGCGCCAGCCGGGACGCAATCGTGCTCTTGCCGGCGCCCGCCGGCCCGTCGATGGCGATGATGAGTTTGCGTGCGGAAGTCGAGGCCATTCTGGAAGGTAATAATTGTACACGGGGTCATCCTGAGCGGAGTGGCTGCTTCGCGAAGCGAAGCAGCTGCGAAGTCGAAGGACCCTCATGAGCTGATCGATAGCGGCCAGCGGGGAAACCCCCGCCCAAGCGGAGCTTGGACGGGCCACCCGTAGGAATTACAGAACGCTTCCTACCAAACCCGGCAGCTGTTGGCGTGGACCATCGCTTGCCCGGTGTGGCAGCTGAAAGCGTGGCTGAACTCCGGCATGTTTCCCACCACGTTGTTGACCCTGTACCGCTCGAGCGAATGTCCCTGCGTCAGCACTGCAGTACGCGCTACCTCGGGACGCAGCTCCCCGCACCACACGTTGGCCCATGACAGGAAGAAGTTCTGCAATTGGGTGTAGCCGTCCGCGCCCTGCTGGTCGAGAGTTTTGCCCTGCGCCTTGAGCGTGTTCTCGAGGCCCGCCAGCGCGATGTGCAGGCCGCCGTTGTCGGCGGTATCTTCCCCGGCAGAGAGCTTGCCGTTTTGTTTGACTCCGGCTTCGGGAACATCCTGCGTGTACTCGTCCGTGATGCATTGATCGCGTTGGTCGTAGCTGGCCGCGTCGGCCGCGGTCCACCAGTCTTTCAGATTGCCATCGGCGTCGAATTTACGTCCCTGATCGTCGTAGCCGTGGATGATTTCATGCCCGATTACGCCTCCGATGCCGCCATAGTTGACGGCGTCGCTGGCGGCGGCGTCGAAGAATGGCGGTTGCAGAATTCCAGCGGGGAAATTGATGGTATTGGTGGGAGGGTCTTCGTAGGCATTGACCGTCGGAGGCGTCATGCCCCATTCATAGCGGTCGGAGGGCTGGCCAAATTTGTCCAGACGGCGTTTGATCTCGAATGCGGACGCGCGCTGCACATTTCCCAGAAAGTCGTCGCGCTTGATGCTGACGGCGGAGTAGTCCAGCCAGTGGTCGGGATATCCAATCTTGTCGACCTGCGCTGCCAGCTTGGCGTGCGCCGCCTGCTTGGTGGCGTCTGACATCCATTGCGCGGCGTCAATGTCCTGATCGAGCGCGGCCTTGATGGCATTGACCATCTGCAGCATGCGCTGTTTATTTTCCGGAGGAAAGTATTTCGCCACATAGGCCTGTCCCACGGCTTCTCCCAAATCGATGTCGGCGTAACTGGAGCAGCGCCGCCAGCGCGGCTGCAACTGCTTGGTGCCGGCGAGCGTGCGCCCGAAGAAATTGAAGTTTTCATCCACGAAAGGCTGGCTCAGTGAAGAGGCCAGCGCATGCACCGTCGACCAGCGCAGATAGGCGCGCCATTGGTCGATGGAATATGACTGCACCAGCTTTTCCATGCCGCGGAAAAAATCCGGAGCGAGCACCAGGTATTGTGGCGACGGCGGAGCCTGCATGGCGGTAAAGTAGCGCTTCCAGTCGAACGAAGGTGTGAGGGCCTGCACCTCATGCAGGGACATTTTATTGTTCTGGTTCTTGGGATCGCGCCGCCGAATGATATCCATCGCGGCTTTCGCCAGATCGGTTTCCATGGCCAGAACCGAGCGTGCATCCGTGGCCGCCTGGGCCGGCGTTTCGCCGCTCAACTCCAGCAGCCGCGCTACGTGCTTGAGGTACTGGTCGCGGATTTCTTTCGATTTCGCATCGTCATTCAGGTAGAACTCGCGTCCCGGCAATGCCATGCCCGATTGATCGAGGGCGGCCAGGGTCATGCGGGCATCTTCAAAGCTGGGCTGCGCATAGGTGCCAAACAAAACGCCCTGGTAGGCCGCATCAATAAAGCCAAGGTTGGCGGGCCGTATCTTCTGATGGATAGTCGCGATGACTTCCGGAAGCTGTGATTTGTCCTTGAGCCGGGCAATGCGGTCGAGGACAGGTTGCAATGGCGAGAGGCCGGCTTTGTTGATGGCGTCCTCGTCCATGCACGAGGCAAAATAATCACCGACCTGCTGCTGCACCGGCGTCCGGCTGGGAGCCGGCGTTGCTGCCTCCTCGAGCGTGTTGTGTACCGCCGCGATGTTCCATATCGCCAGGGAATTAAAAGTGCCCCAGCCTGCCTGGTCAGAAGGAATGGGATTGGTTTTGATCCACTTGCTGCAGGCGTACTTGAAAAAATCGGTGCAGGGGTCAAGAGTCTTGTCCACTTGATCGATGCTGAAATGCTCAATGGCGGGCATCGAAGCGGAGGGCGCAGTTTGAGCGGGTGTGGCAAAGCTGAGGGCAACAATCACTGCAAAAAGAGCAGAAAATCGCATAGTCCTACCTTCCCGAGCCAGGCGGCCGTGGGAAATAGACGCGCCAGAGAGAAAATGGTGAGTCCGAGTGAAAGGATTTTGTCTGAAATGTGGGCGCGAGTGCCCCACTCGTGCTGGGAGTCGCCACCAGCCAAGTAGGGACAGCCGCCCACGGCTGTCCAGTCGAGCGCAGCTCGACAGTGTGGTTTTGATCCGCAGAAGAGCGGAGCTTCGCTCCGCCGGACAGCCGAGGGCGGCTGCCCTCACGCATTTTTTGGTGACTGCCCGCATCTGATGCTGAACTAGCCGCGGGACAGGCGGGTAGGGCGCGACGGGTTAATGGTTCCCACGCGGTCTTTGGGGAGGGTTACGGCCTTGGGCTGGGCCAACTGGATCAGCGAGCGGTTGCCCACCCGCATGAAATCCAGTTCGCGCGCCGCTTGCAGCGCGTTGACCGCCTCCTTGACCCGGGAGCGGGGAACAAAATTGCCGAAAAATGATTCCACTTCCTGCAGGTCGGCTGCGATCACGCAATCCAGGTATTTAGAGAGCAGAGCCGAAAGCGCCGCCCCGACCGACAATTCGATCCCTTCGCGCACCGCATCGGGGGCCCAGCGGTAGAGCACATCCCAGAACGCTCCCTCCTCGGGCTTGTAGTCCACGCGCGTGATTCTCAGCTTCGACCACAGTTCTCCCAGAGCGTGGTCGAGGGCGACGAACGAAATGCTCCCGCCCAGGTCTTCGCGCATCTGCTGCTTCGAAATGGGCCCGGCGCGCTGGACCAGTTGGAAAACGTCGCAGGCCAGCGGAGAATACTCCGAGCGCGGCTTGGGCTGGGGCGGTTGTTTGGGATTGCGCTCGCCTACCAGTGCATAGAAGTAGGGAAAGATCGACCCAGCCACGAGGAATGCGTTGTTCTCCTCGAACTGGTTGGCTTCGTAAGCGTCGTGATTGCGCAGCAGGCGGACCATGATCTCGGTCGCCTCGCGTGCCCGCGGGTCGGCATAGGCATGCTGCTGAGTCGGCAGATTTTTGTCCGATCCCGTCCATGCCCCGATGAAAGTGGGCGCCAGCAAGGGCTTGCGCATCGGATACATCAGGCAGAATCCCTGCGCCTCGAGAAAGCGCCGAGC
The DNA here is from genome assembly GCA_963814725.1 of Terriglobia bacterium. GTDB lineage: Bacteria > Acidobacteriota > Terriglobia > Terriglobales > Acidobacteriaceae > JAIQFF01. Next base: position 243,648 of record CAWFDY010000001.1, on the reverse strand, counting down.
ATCATCGAGCGTGCGGATCGGCGTGCCGCTAAGAAGCCACTTGTCGCGCCGAAGTTGATCGAGATCCTTTTCAGTCATAAAAAACGGCTTCTGGCTGCTAGCTCCTGGCTTCTAGCTGAGACCATTGCTTATGCCTTTGCCAGCAGCCAGCAGCTAGAAGCTCATATTCTTTTAAACGCCTTCTGAATATCTTTCATCGAGTATCGCAGAACTACCGGCCTTCCGTGCGGGCAGGTCATGGGACAGTCGGTCTTGGCCAGTTCCGCCAGCAGCCATTCCATTTTATTCTGCTCGAGCGGCATGTTGACTTTGATGGCGGCGTGACAGGCGATCGAGGCCGCGATACGGCCGCGAATCTTGTCCAGATTCAGGGCCTGTTCCTCCTGGGAAAACTGGTCGAGCAGTTCGTGCAGCATGTGTTCAACCGCGGAAGCGTCCACTCCGGCGGGCGCGATCTTGACCGCGATACTGCGGGCGCCAAAGGGTTCCACTTCGAAGCCGTTCCTCGCCAGTTCGTCCGCGATATCCGTGAAGACCGTCTGCTGCGCCAGCGTAAGCTCGAGCACCAGAGGCAACAGCAGTCGCTGGCTTTCTACTTTCTGGGCCGTCCGCTGTTTCAGGATTTTCTCGAACAGCACCCGCTCATGCGCCACGTGCTGATCGACGATCCACAGCCCTTCGGGGTTGACCGCCAGAATGAACGAGTCGCGAATCTGACCCAGCGGTTTGAGAGAAGCCAGGGCAGGAGCCAGATCGCCCGGGGCCGGATCGCCCGCAGCCTCGGCTTCCTCAGGGATAGGCGGCGCGCAACTGTCGCTCGGCACCGGATCCGGCGCGCGCACCAGGGAAAGCGCCGCGTTGCCTTCGACGGAAATGCCTTCCCCGAACTGGAAGCGCTCGTTGATGGCGGGCGCAACCGGGGCCTGCAGGCTGAAGGGTTGCGAAGCCGAGGCGAAGACCGAACGCCATGCGGCGGTGTCCGGCGCCGCGCCATCCGGCGAGGCGGCGCGAGTTCCTGCAAACCCTTCTCTGACCAGCGACGGGCTGGCGCTGGGATGGGCGCTGATTTCGACCGCGAACTGAGGAACAGGGCGCGCCTTCATCAGCGCGGCCCGCACCGATTCGCGCACAAAATCATGCATCACGCTCTGCTGCCGGAAGCGGACTTCAGTTTTTGAGGGATGCACATTCACGTCCACTTCACCCGCCGGCAAATCGATAAACAACAGCACCACGGGAAAGACCGTCGGCGGCAGAATGTTGCGGTAAGCCTCGATGATGGCGTGCTGGATCAGCCGGTCGCGGATGAGGCGTCCATTCACGAAGACGTAAATCGAATTGCGATTGAGTTTCTGTATCTCGGGCTTGGAGACGAAGCCATGCACCCGGAATTCGCCAAAGGAGGGTTCTTCGTCGACGGCTTCTTCCGAGGCGGCTCCGCTCTCAGCTTTCTCGCGAGCCGGGGCTTCCGCACCGCTCTGTGGCTTGCGCCGCCAGGGCGGAGGTTGCGGCAGGCCGATGCGTTCCAGCGGCTGCACGGCGGCGATCGGAATCAGCTGGTCGAGGACTTCCTTGCCGAAGACCTGGAAGACGCGCTCGCTGTAGCCCGCGACCGGAGGCGCGACCAGCATGGCGTTGGTGGCGGAGTGCAGTTCGAAGTGCTTGTCGGGATGGGCCAGCGCATAGTGAGTGACCAATGATGCGATGTGCGAAAGTTCGGTCGATTCCGCTTTGAGAAATTTCTTGCGTGCCGGAATATTGTAGAAAAGATCGCGGACAGCGATCGAAGTCCCCGCCGGCAGGCCGGCTTCTTCCACTTTGAAGATCTTGCCGCCATTGATTTCGACGATCGTTCCCGAGGCCTCTTCAGCCGCGCGTGTTTCCAGCCGTAGGCGCGAGACCGATGCGATCGAAGGCAGAGCCTCTCCCCGGAAACCCAGCGTCGCCACGCTCAGCAGGTCCTCGGCATTCTTGATTTTCGACGTTGCATGACGCTCGAATGCCAGCAACGCGTCATCGCGTACCATGCCGCAGCCATTGTCGGTGATTTGTATGAGCTTCTTGCCCCCGGCCTCGACCTGGATGCGGATGCGGGTGGCGCCCGCATCGAGGGAATTTTCAAGCATCTCCTTGGCCACCGAGGCCGGACGCTCCACCACTTCGCCGGCGGCGATCTGGTTGGCGACGTTCTCGGAAAGGACGTGGATTCTACCCATGATTTGTGCCCGATTGATCTGTACCCGACTGATTTGTATCCGAATGATCTTTGCGCGATGCAGGAAAAACGCAATTCGAGCCAGTGTCGCAGATGAAGGCCTGAGGAAGCAAAGCACGGAGAGACGAGCCTGCCCCGAATCCGGCTTGCCGGGCCTGGGACGGAAGTTCAGACAGGCAAGACGTCAGAGGACGGCAGAGACGTTACAGCCGGAATTCAACCGAAAGCGTGGTCTCAACCGCTGCCGGTTCGCCACGAACGCGATAAGGACGGAAGCGCCACCAGCGGGCCGCATCCATCGCCGCCGCAGTCAGGCTATCGGGACCGCTGACGGGATGAAGGTTTACTACCGTGCCGTCGGCGGCAATCACTGCGTCGAGCACCACCACGCCCTGCAGGCCAGCGCGGCGAGCGGCCTCAGGATAGGCCGGGTCAACTTTGCGTAGGAGTAACCTCTCCATCACTTCGGGAGGGACTTTCGTGGACGGCGCCTGCGCATGCACATCTTTTCTTTCCATGCGCGTCTCCAGTTGTTGCCAGCCGCGATGCCACTGCCATGCCGCCCAGATTGCGACCACCAGAAATAATCCCAGAGTCATCCGCAACAACCGGTCCACAGCCAGATTGCGGGCCTGCGCAGAGGCCGCATGCCTGCGCACCTGCGTCGCCGGGGCCGGCGCGGCCCGGTGCGCTGCAATTCGGCTGGCCGCGGCCGTTGCAGCCGGGCTGGAAGCGGACGCGAAAGTTGGAGCGGAAACGGGAGGCGGTGCGATGGGCGGAAGTGTCGAGGGCAGCGGCTGCGTGGTTCCTGCCCAGCGCCGGATCATGGAGCGCTGATCGCCCGACAGGTCCAGAAATTCGAAACCGCAACGAAGCTGGTTATGGTGCCGGACCACGGCTTTGGTCTGCAGCGCATGGCCGGCGTTCGGCAGCAGGAACTCGACCGCGACCCATTCTCCCGGTTGAAGTTCCGCGGCCAGCACGGCCGCGACGCCGCCTTCTCCAAGATCGAGTGAACGTCCCGGAATGCTGGCCGGCGCACCCGACCGGAGAACTGTGATGTCCACCGGGATAGCTACCGGATAACGGGGAATGCGGCGGCGGACTACGCTGGAGCCCGATGTAGGGTGTCCCGAAGCGCTCATATTTCGCTTGGCCCGGCCTCGATTGTCGTGGCACCAGTCAACCCTGCCTCGATTAACCTGGCCCCGATCAGTCCGGCCTCACTCCACCGGGTCCCTCGAAGACTGCACGAACCCGTTGCGATGTGCTGGGTTGCGGCTTTCCGGCCCGCCCGAGTTCCCATAAAGCGCACGTCCATAACACGCACGTCCACAAAACGATAGCCCGGAGCAAGGCTCCGAGCTATGTGGATTCGTGCGCAGCCATCTGCGACCGGTCTGGCGCCCACCTCGCGGCTAGGGCCAGCGCTTGGCGGTATCTTCCCACCCTGCGGCGCGGGCAGCCTGGGGTGCGGCGCCGGCCGCCGCCTGCGGAATTCGAATGGGTTGCTGCTGGGCCGCAGCGGACGAGGCCAAAGTCGGTTTATTGTCATTCCCGGCTTCCTTGTCTTCCGACAGAAGCGGCGCAGCCACACGCAACGCTTCTACTTCTTTTTCCAGCCTGGACAGCTCAAGCTCTTTCTGTCTCAGAACCTCATAAACATTCTTCATGCGTCAGCACCTGGGACTCTCTTGAAATTGGGACGATTAAGTCGAACTTTATCAGTTGTCTCGGTTTTGTCAAGAAGTAAGACCTCGAAGCCGAACCACGTTCGTCCCTAACATCGCAGATCCAAAACCAATAAATGTGGGCGCGAGCGTCCTCGCTCGTGCGTCAGTCAAAAGAACCTGGCCAATTTTAGCTTTCGCACGAGCGGGGCGCTCGCGCCCACATTGTTATGGCACTCAAGACGGTGCCTCCTTCGCGTCCTTTGCGAAACTTTGCGGTTCAAGCTCTTCCCGGATCTGACCACAAAAGATGGGAAGTGCGCGTGACATTCCATGTTCTGGAGTGAATGGGGTAATCGAAATATGAAAATCGGCATTGCGGTTTGTCGCAATGATTTTACATTTCTTCGCCTTAACCTTTCCCTCCTCATCACGTCTAAGCCAGCAGATCAAGAACACGCGCCAGTTCCAGTCAGAGCCGGAACCAGGCCGGGTTGCGAGCTGGGCGTCGCCGGGCAATTTGACATGAAAAGGCTGCACGGAAAGTTACCAGAAAATTTTGCACGGAACTAACCGGGTCGCGATCGCGTATTGCAGCTTACGCAGTGGTGTGGCCGCGGGTGGACTTCCCGGGACATTTAGCCGGCAGATCGGAAGCCGGTTGCGAAAGGCGATCATGAATATCGGGGGCAGTGACGGCAACAGTTCGGGAAATGGAAGCCTTCCCGGTGGTTCAGATCCTCATGTTCAGGAAGTGGTGAAGGCGGCGCACGAGGAACTTCGCCAGCTGATGCGCCAGCGCGCCGACGTGATGAAGCGCATCGGCACGGTAAAGCAGACCATCGTGGGACTGGCCAACCTGTTCGGCGACGAAGTGCTGAGCGAAGAGTTGCTCGAACTGGTGGACCGCAAGAGTGGCGGACGCCAGCCCGGCTTTACCAAGGCTTGCCGCATGGTGCTGATGGAAGCGGCGCGTCCCCTGGGCGCACGCGAAGTATGCGAGCACATACAGCAGAGAATTCCGCCGGTATTGCTGCGTCACAAAGACCCGCTTGCATCGGTGACCACCGTTCTGAATCGCCTGGTCGAATACGGCGAAGCGCGCACCATCGTGCGCGACAACGGGCGCCGTGCCTGGCAGTGGGTGGCGGACCCATCCGACAGCGGTTTTGCCCCAACCCGCGGCAGCGTCACTGTGTAAATGTGTGAAGCGGGCGCCCTCGCCCGCTACGAGCCGTGGGCGATAGGAGGCGTGAGTTTTTCCGCCCGAGACTTTCTTCCCAGATTATTCATCAGACTTTTCGGGTGGGGACGGCGCGCGGTGCCGCTCTCGGCCAAACGTCGCGTGTTACTGGGTCGGCCACCAATCCAGATGTTTACCCTTGCGACAGGCTTATTTCTTTTTGGAAGTTTTTCGTTTGTTGTCGGCTACGGCCTCACGCGGGCGAGGGCGCGCGCGCCACACAACCTTCTGCCGAGCTGCGCTCGGCCAGGGCGGACGAGGGCGTCCGCCCCTACGTGCGCGGTTAGGCGGGCAGCAGCATTCCTTTTTCCAGATGACGGGTTATATGAGCATAAGAGGCGGCATGGGGATCGTGCGTCACCATGACGATGGTCTTTTGGAAATCCTCATTCAGCCGCTTCAGAATTTCCAGCACCTCGGTGGCGGAGTGGCTATCGAGATCGCCGGTGGGCTCGTCCGCCAGCAGCAGGGTCGGATCGCTTACGATGGCGCGAGCGATGGCCACGCGCTGTTCCTGTCCGCCTGAAAGCTGCTTGGGCAAGTGGCTGACGCGTTCCTCCAGGCCAACCAGCTTCAGCGCCGTCATCACATGGTCGCGCCGCTGTTGTGCGGAGAGCTTGGTCAGCAATAGGGGCAGTTCCACATTTTCAAATGCGGTGAGCACTGGAATCAGGTTGAAGGTCTGAAACACGTAGCCGATATGTTCGTTGCGCCAGTGCGCCGACTGCGAGTCGCTGAAGCGAAAGATGTTCTCGCCGAGCACCAGCAATTCGCCGGCGGTGGGGCGGTCGATGGCGGCGATCATGTTCAACAGGGTGGTCTTGCCCGAGCCCGAGGGGCCCATGAGCGCCAGGAACTCGCCCCCGGCGATTTCGATGGACACATCATCCAGCGCCTTAACCTCGAAAGCGTCGCGCTTGAAAACCTTGCTGACGTTGCGGGCCTGAACCACTCTGGTCTGAGTGGCAGTTTGCGGAATCGTTGTCGCTGTGCTCATGATTGTCCCTTGATCTTGATTTTGTCGCCGTCTTTCAAATCTGCAGGCCCGGTTGTGATGACGTCTTCCCCGCCGTTGAGGCCCTGTACCAGAACGCCGCCGCTGCGTTGCGACAGAATCTTCACTTCCCGCGCGCGGGCCTTGCCGTCAAACGACAGGATTACAAGCTTCTTGCCATCGCGATCGCGGATCGCGGCGCTGGGCACAAACACCCCCTGCGGCTGCGAAGCGGTGGGCTTGCCTTCATCCGCCAGGAATTTCACGGTGGAGTTCATATCCGGCCGCAGATAGGAGTCAGGGGCAAGGATCTGTACTTTCACCTGCACCGTCGCCTTCGCCCGGTTAGCCTGCGGTGAGATTTCGGCGATCACGCCGTCATATTTGCGGTCAGGATAAGCGTCGGTAGTCACCGACGCTTTTTGTTTGGGGCTGAGCCGGGCAAAATCGTCCTGCGCGATATCGAGTTCCACCTGCAGGTCATTCAGATCAGCCAGGGAAACCACCAGGCCCTGAGGGCCGCCTTCCGCCGTGCTGGCAAAGCCCGAAGTCACGAGTTCGCCTTTTTCTGCGGCACGCTCAAGAATTGTGCCGGTCACCGGGGCGCGGATCACGGTGGCGTCGAGCAACGACTTGGCGTAGTCCGCCTGGCCCTGGGCCTGCTGGAGTGCACCGCGTGCGCGTGCAATCTCCTCTTGCCGCGGACCGATCTTGGCCAGCTGAAAACCCTTGTCCAGCGAGTTGACCCGCTGCTGGTCGGATTCGAACTTGGCGGTGGCGTCATCCAAAGCCTGTTTCGACAGGACGCCCTCGGTGACCAGGTTTTTGGTGCGGTCAAGAGTGACCTTATCGTTCACCAGCGTGGCCCGGGCTTCATCGAGATTATGCTGCGCCTGCTGAATTTCCTCGGGGCGAGATCCGTTCTGCAGTTCTTGAAGATACGCCTTCGCGTTCTCGGCCGCGCCATTCGCCTGTTCATACTGAGCGCGAAATTCGTCGTCTTCCAGGCGGACCAGAATCTGGCCTTCCTTGACCTTGTCACCCTTTTCCACGCCGATCCATTTCACCCGGCCCGTCACCTTAGAGTTCAGGTTGATCTTGTGGTGGGCGACGATGTAGCCACTGGCGGAAAGAACCACGCCGCCCACATCGCTGTTGCTCTGCGCCGTGGCGCGCGCCACTTCGACTTCCGGCGCGTCGTGCGAAAACAAACGGTAGGCGATCGAGACCACGCCCAGCAGCACCAGTACAGCGATCCCAATAAGAATATAGCGGCGAGCCCAGGCGGGAGGTTCGCCCTCTCCGCTGGTGCGCGCGCTGCGGTCGATTCTCAGGCTGCGCAGGTCTTCGTGTTTAGCGTCGATCGGCATAATAGTTAAAGATGAAAAGCTCTCTTGAACTGATGCAATTTCGCGGCAGGTTGCAGCCGCTGCCTTATTCTCTCGTTAATCTCTCAGGGCGCTGAGGATGTCCCTTCGCGAAGCATGCCAGGCTGGCGCGAAACCGCCCACCACTCCCATGATCAGGGCGAATATAACAGCGCTCATCACCACCGCCGGCGTCATCTGCAGGCTGAACACAACCTCGCTGAACGTCACCTGGTTTTGTGTGCCGGTGGTCATACCGTTGAACGGCAACATCAGAAGGATGCCAAGCGTCGCCCCCAATAACGACAACAGCAGCGATTCCAGCATGAAAGAAGTCAGAATGCTGGGACGGGAAAACCCAATCACGCGCAGAGTGGCAATCTCGCGCCCGCGATAGGCAACCGCCGCATACATCGTGTTGGCGGCAGCGAAGCAGGAGCCGACCGCCATGATAAACGCCACAATCCAGCCCACCACCTTGATGGGAGCACCGGATTTGGTTTGCGAGGCATAGTAGTCGGGCTCGAGCAATCCATTCAATTCTAGGCGCTGATCGTCATTGCCGCGGTTTTTAAGCGCCTGGGCAGCGGCCGGATCGGTCGCCCGCACCAGCACGGAGGAGTACACCGAACGCTCGAAGTCGGTGACCAGCTGATTGACGTCTCCCCATATTTCGGAATCGTGCGCCGTGCCGCTGCCGTCGAAGATGCCGACGATGGGCCAGTCGCCCTTGCCGATATGCACCGAGTCTCCGATGTTGGCGTGTTCGAAACGCTTGTTGATCGAGCTGCTGACCACCACTTCGCGCTGTCCCGGAGTAAACCAGCGTCCCGACACGATCTTTATCTGCGGCCGCATCTCAATTCCGATGGGCGACAAAAAGCGGGTGGTCACGTTGGTCTCGCCAGTGCCGCCCTTGCGGGGAAGGACCACCACCAGAATGTCCTCGCCCGAGACCAGGGGCTCGCCTTTGCTGTTTCGGGCGACGCCCGGCAATTCTTTCAACACCTGCATGGCATCGCGCGAAACTCCGCCTGCCGCCAGCTCCGAGTCCGAACCCTTGCGCAGCATCAGCACATTGAGCGGATCGCCGGTGCTGCCGAATGCGCGGCCGAGACCGGCCAGCAGCGCCATGATGAAGACTGCGGTCGCAACCGTCAGCGCGATCCCGAGGGCGGTCATGATGGTCAGGCTTTTCCGCAGCCGCAGATTGCGCACGTTATAACTGAGAGGAATTGCCATTTTTATTCTCGTCCTTCAACGCTGCCGGTCAGCTCACCCGATGTGCCGCAAGCCATCTACGATATTTACCTGTGCCGCGTGATACGACGGGATAAACGAGCTGGCGAATCCCACAATCGCCGCGACGAAAAGAGCAGCTGCGATGGTGAGCGGAGTCACTTTCATACCGGTGAAGTATCCGCCCTGGGCCGCCATGCCGGTCACGATGAAGTAACAGAGCATGGAGCCGAGGAAGCCGCCCACCATCGCCAGCGAAACCGCTTCGCCGATGAACAATCCCAGAATGCTGTTCCGCGTGAAGCCCAAAGTTTTCAACACCGCAACTTCCCGCGTTCGCTCACGAATCGACATCGCCATGGTGTTGGCCGAAACCAGAAGGATGGTAAAGACCACCGCCAGGCAGATGCTCATAATGAAGGCCTTGATATTGCCCAGCATTCCGATGAAGCCCAGCTGGAAGGCATGTTCGCTCTCGCTCTTGGTGGGTTTATCGGCGTTACGAAACTCCTCGTCAATGGCTTGCGCCACCCTCGTAACAGAGTCGGGGGAGTCGGCCAGCACCGCGAAGAACCCTTCGCTTCCCTTCAATTTGGGAAAACCTTCATCAATGTAGTCTTTATTGAAATAGACAGACTGGGTTGGATCGGGCGGCGTGAATATTCCGCGGATCGTCAACTCCAGATTCACCGGAAAAATCTTCCCCGTAATATTCAGGCGATCGCCAACCTTCCAACCGAATTTTTTGGCCAGCCCGGCGTCCACGATGGCGCCAGCGCGATCATGCTGCCAGGCTTGCAGCTGGTCGGCGGGGATTTGGAACTCCGGGTACACCTTCATCAACTCCAGCGGATCGGTTCCGAACTGAGCAAAGTAGTGCTCGGGTTTGTCGTCGACATACTGCCCGCCAAACCATTGCTGGTTCACCACTTCCTTGACTCCGGGGATAGCCTGGATCTTCTGCCGGTAATAACTCGGCAAATTGAACACCAGGGACACCTTGTGGCGCACGATCAGCCGCTGCGCCGATTGTTCGCTCGGCTTGCTGTCATAAAAACTCCGCCAGATGGTGATCAGGAAGGTGAGGAGCAACAGCGAGCCCCCAATGCTGAGCACGGTCAAAATGCTGCGGCGCTTGTTTCGGAAGGCGTTTTTGGTGACAAATCGGGTCAGGGTCATCGCAATCTCCAGGGGAGAACAGGAGACGATACGGTTTCATCGTTCCTTAAGCTCCATAACAATAGACGAAAAGATCTGGGCAAGGCAATCAGCCGAGCCATGAAAAAACCAGTATGTCCGAATCCTCGTTATAGATAACGTTCTCTGAACAAAAAGGTTACGGCCTGCAATAGAAATTCCGGCGTTGGCTGGCTGCATCGCTTCGGCGCAGAGCCGATCACGGCGGTGCAGCTGAGGAAAAACTGGCCGACCTGCTGACGGTGCTGGTTGAGGCATTCGAGGAGGAGCATTATCCCGTTCCCCGTAAAACCACCCCTTTGGCAATGTTGCGGCACCTGATGGAAGCTCAGGGTTTGAAGCAGAAGGACATGCTGGGCGTGTTTGCTTCGCCCAGCATCGTGAGCGAAGTCCTCAGCGGCAAACGCGGACTGACGGTTGAGCACATCAAGAAGCTGTCCAAACGCTTTCACGTTTCTGCGGAGGCCTTTATCTAGGTCGGCCTCGTTGCAGCGGGAATTGTCCGCCAAATCGTCACCATCCGGGCGCCTGAACTTTTCTCTGGACTTGGGGGCATATAGGCTTAAGTCATTGAAACCACACTACCGATACTCTACCTTCGTAACTCCCATCCCCGATTCAGCCGGGATATTCTAGTCGCACCTTTCCCCCCAAGGACTACGTCTGGCGTCTTTCCATAAGACGGCCTACGTGTTGATTTTCGGGGGCTCAGAGCGCAATGGCGAACAAGATCGGGCGTTTCGAAATTCTCAGCGAAATTACACGTTCCGAAATCGGCGCGGTCTATAAGGCGTCCGATCCGGACAGTGGGCAGACCATCGCCCTCAAGACTATTCGTCTGGAAATGCTGGCCGAGCAGGCTGACGTTCTAGTCGAGCATATTCTGCAGGAAGCCGCCGGTACCTCGCCGCTCAGCAGTCACAATATTGCGCAACTCCTGGGGGTTGAGGTCATTGAAGGCCAGTGCTGCGCCGCGCAGGAGTATGTGCAGGGCAACAGCATTGCCACGATGCTCGCCCGCAAGGAAGGTTTTTCGATCTGGGACCTGCAGGACATCGTTCGCCAGACCTGCCAGGGATTGGACCACGCGCACTCGCATCACGTAGTCCACTACAGCCTGGAGCCGGCCAAGATCATGGTCACGTGGGACGGCACGGTCAAAGTCCTGAGCTTCGGAGTTTCCTGCATGGGCGCTTTTACCTGCCAGGCCTCAGGCAAGGCGCCGGACGTTCTGCATTACGTTTCGCCCGAGCAATTGCGCGGCGACCCGGTGGACGGGCGCTCCAACATCTTCAGCCTGGGCGCAATTCTCTATGAGATGGCGACCGAGAACAAAGCCTTTCCCGGTGAGGACGCCGACCTGGTCCGGCAGGCCATCAACGAAATTACGCCGCCCGCGCCGATCGGAATTAACCGAAAGATTCATCCCGTGCTGAGTGAAGTCATCATGAAGGCGATGGCCAAGGCGCCGGAAGATCGTTATCAAAGTGGACAGGATCTGGTGAACGACCTGGAGCGCTGCAAGGAAAGCACAGCCAAGGCAGAGGCCAAGAAATCGGCGCAGCCTGCCCATAAATTGTCCACTCCGCAGGCACCGAAGACGGCCGTCGCTTCGAGCGCGCCGCCGCAAAAACCAGCCGCAGCCGTTTCAGAACCGGCGCCCGCCCACATCGCAAGTGCGGAGCGCGCAGCCGAGAACCAGCCTTCCCAAGCCAGAGCGGCCGCTGCTGCCGCGGGATGGGAAGCCGCCAGCATTCCTTCTGCGGTCGAGCCCGTGACAGCGCCGAAATCAATCGCTGAACCGCGAATATCCGAACCGCCGCGAGTATCCGCCCAGACCGCGTTCCAGGAGCGGGCCAGCGCCGTGGCTGAAGTGGTGGAGCCTCCCTCCGAGGCGCCCGCGTATCAAGTGGATCCCGCCATGGTGCAAGCCGGGAAGAACGCCGCACGCGGCCCCAGCTTTTCTGAGATGACGGAACTGCCGCCGCTGAAAGAGAGCTACACGCCTCCTCCTCCGCCTCCGGTTGCGGCCGAGGTTGAAGCGGAGCCCGTAATCTCACAGACCAGGGTTCAGCCGGAAAAGCCGAAAGTGCAGCCGCGTGAAGTGGCGCGCAAGGCCGTCACCGAAATCAAGAAAACTCCTCCCAAATTATTTTTGTATTCGATTGCGGGAGCGGCAGCGATCATCCTGCTGGTGGTGGGCATGATTGCCTACCATATTCATTCCGAAAATTCGGAGGAGGAAAGCTCAGCCGCGCCGCAGGCATCCGCGCCAGTTGAGGCCGCACCGAAACCGGCGTGGAACTCGGCTCAGCCTCCGGTGCCAGTTCCGGCGCAGGCGCAGCCCGCGCCCGAACCCGAACAGGTCAGGGCCGGACGCGAAACTTCGCCCGTGTCCGTGACCCCGAAGTACAGCAAGAACAAGAAGCGGGGCAAAGCCCAGGCCGCGGCGGTTACCGTCCTCGTTCCGGGACAGCTGACCATCAATTCAACCCCGGAAGGCGCGGAAGTACGCATCGATGGCCGCAGCGATCCTACCTGGGTAACTCCTTTCAATCTGCCTGGCCTGACGCCGGGGCAACACAATGTGACAGTTTCCCGCGCGGGGTACGGGTCTGAGAGCCGCGCCATCGATGTAGCTTCCGGCAGCAAATCGTTTCTGGTGATTCAATTGGCACAGCTTACCGCCGCCGCAGCGATCACGAGCCAGCCGGCTGGCGCGCAGATTTTCATCGACGGCAAGGATAGCGGACGAGTCACGCCCGCCCAGGTTTCGATCGACAAGCCCGGCCCGCACACGTTCGTGGTCAGGAAAGCGGGCTACCTGGAAGAATCTTCTTCCGCCAGCCTGCAGGCCGGACAGGTCTTCCATTTCGCCCCTGCCCTGAAAGCGCTGGGCTCGGCGGATGACATCAAAATCGGCGGAAAGTTCAAGAAGCTGTTCGGCGGCGGCGACACGGCCGGCATGGGCGCGGTTACGGTGAAGTCGCAACCCAAAGGCGCGCAGGTCGCGGTCAACAATCGCATTCTGGATAAGTTTTCACCGGTGGACTTTTCGGTTAACCCGGGGACCTACGTGATCGACATCACGCTCTCGGGATACAAGCCGGTCCATCGCGTCGTCGAAGTGCAGAAGGGCGGCAAGGTGGCGCTGGACGAAAATCTCGAACGCGAGTGAGTCGCACTGTCCGCGAAGTTTGCACGAAGGCAAAAAGCTGTGCCATCAAAAAAGAAGGCCGCCATATCAATGGCGGCCTCTCTACGTTTGCTCCCGATTTTTTTTAAAAGCCCCAACCCCGACGCCCGCGCCCGCCGCCGCCGTAATTGGATTGATAGCCTGACTGGTAGCCCTGATCGTACGAAGCCTGATAAACGTGCTTGTCGCCCATCGAGCTGTGGTAGCCGTGGTCCGAGTGGCTTGAGCCTCTGGGATAAGGATTGAACTGCTTGCCCTCGGCAACATCCTTGCGCGCCTGGTAAGAGCCATCCTGCATGCCCTGGCTGTATCCCGCCGAGTTGGCGCCTCCGCCGTAACCGCCGCCGTAGCCGCCGCGTCCATAGACGGTGCCGGGATAGCCGTAGCCGCCGCCACCGGGGTAGCCGCCGCCGGGATAGCCGTAGCCGCCGCTGGGGTAGCCGTAGCCGCCGCCGTTGGGATACGTGTTGGGATAGCGGTTGTAAATTCGGCTGTTGCCGTAATAGCCGTCGTTGTTGCGGTGCTCGCGTTCCCACCAGTGATGATTGCTCTGCACGCGTTCGCGCTCACGTTCGATCTGGTTCCACTGGTGATTGTCCCGGGCGCGATCGCGGTCGGCATGTTTATTCCAGTGATCATGTTTGTCGCGATCATGCTCTCGATCGTGGTCGCGGGCAAACGCCAGCCCGCCAAACATCAGGGTCATTGCAACTGCCAGGGCCGCCATCCTCATGCTTCGCATATTTCCTCCCACCCGGTACCATCGTCCGACGGGCTTGATTGCGATCACGCCTGCCCGCGGGCGATCATGAGACCGGTTTTCTTGAACGTCGGATGCCAGCGCATTTCGCATTGGCTGTACCGGGGAGCATATTTATTTCAACCTTAAGTGAACCTTAAATCTAAGCCGTGCTATCACTTGCCGGTGATAGACTGGGGCACGTTTTGAGCGATTAAGGGCGAATTCAAGGAGAAAAGAAAGGCGCATGTATGCCCATTGAACGAGTTGGAGTGGTGGGTGCCGGAACCATGGGCAATGGCATTGCCCACGTTTTTGCGCGCAGCGGATACCGTGTGACCCTCTGCGACCTGGAACAGCGATATCTTGATCGAGGACTCGAAACTATCGGCAAGAATCTCGACCGCGAGCTGGCCAAGGGGAAAATCACCGCCGGCGACAAGGCGGCCGCTTTGAAGCGCATTGTCACCGCGGTTGGCCGCGCCGACCTCGCGCACTGTGATTTCGTGATTGAAGCCGCCATCGAGAAATTCGAAATCAAAGCGGAAATCTTTCGCGACCTCGACCAGATTTGCCGTCCCGAGGTGATTCTGGCTACCAATACTTCCTCCATTTCAATTACCCGGTTGGCCGCCGTGACCCGGCGTCCGGCCAAAGTCATCGGCATGCACTTCTTCAATCCGGTGCCGATGATGAAACTCGCGGAGGTCATTCGCGGCCTGGCCACCTCGCAGGAAACTTTCGCCACGGTGCGCGATCTGGCATTGCAGTTGGACAAAACGCCGGTCGAAGTCAACGACGCGCCCGGTTTTGTTTCCAACCGCGTTCTGATGCCGCTGCTGAACGAAGCCATGTATGCAGTGATGGAAGGCGTATCCACGCCCGAAGCGGTGGACGAAGTTTTCAAGCTGGGAATGGCGCATCCCATGGGTCCGCTCACGCTCGCCGACTTCATCGGACTCGATGTGTGCCTCGACATCATGCGTGTGCTGCAGGACGGGCTGGGCGATCCGAAGTATCGTCCGTGTCCTCTGCTGATCAAGATGGTGGATGCAGGCTGGCTGGGGAAAAAAAGCGGAAGAGGCTTCTACAAATACTAGGCGCGGATTGTGGAAGACGGGAGCGCAGCCCTCGACAAGCGGGTTCTTATACGACGACAGAGTTCGATCACAGAGATCGATTACAGCGTGCGATGACCGTGTTCGATGGCAGTCTCCGATGGCAACCAGTGGGAAAATTTCGGCGGCCAGGAGCGATGCCGGCATTTATCTTCTCGGCGGTATCTTTGGGATTGTCGCCGGAATTCTCGACGTTAAAATCGGCGACCTGCTTCTGACCGCGCTCTTCGTGCTGGCCGCAACCATGCTACTGGGCACGCTTCGCCCCGATCGCCCCTGGCGCTGGACGCTGACCGTAGCCCTTTTCGTCCCGCTGCTTCAACTTGCCGCCTTCGCCATGCTCACCGAGAAACCGTACCGCTCGCAGATTTACGAATCGTTTTTAGGATTTCTGACAGGAATCGCCGGCGCCTATGGCGGAGCGACGATGAGAAGAGCAGCGGCGAGACTGCGTGAGAAGTAGATGGAGAAGATGCTGTCAGCTGTCTGCTCTCAGCGAACCTGTCATCCTGAGCGCAGCATCCGCGTTCGCGTGCGAACCCAGATGCGGAGTCGAAGGATCCCTACGAGCGCATGATCGCGGGCAGGAGTGGGTTTTTACGAAAGATGGCGGCGCCAAGCCAGCAACGGAGACACGGGAAAGCTGATAGGAGTCCTTCGACTGCGTTCGCCGATTCGCAAGCGAATCGGCAACTCCGCTCAGGATGACACCGCGTCAAAGCTGACAGCTTGCAGCTGCAGCTGACCTCATCCCATTAGTTACTCGCGTTTCCACAGCCCGCGCGCGTATGCTCCGGGCATGGGAGTTTCGGTTTCGGTGCTGGCCAGCGGGAGCCGGGGAAACAGCACCATCGTTTCGACTTCGCGCACTAAGATTCTGGTGGATGCGGGAATTTCCTGTCGCGAGACCGTAAAACGCATGCGCGCCCAGGGCGACGATCCCTGCACTCTTTCCGCCATCCTGATTACTCACGAACACTCCGACCACATTTACGGGCTGGCGGTGCTGGCGAGAAAATTTCAGGTGCCGGTCTTCATGACCGGCGCAACCCATCAGGCGTGGGCAAGATCGCTGCGCGACGATGCCGGAGAATCGCCGCAATTGACTCGCTTGCAAATTTTTTCCGCGGGCCACCGTTTTGAGATCGGGGACATTGCCATCACTCCATTCACCATCCCGCACGATGCCGCCGATCCCGTGGGGCTGACTTTCCGCGCCGATGGCATCAAGGTGGGCATCGCAACCGACCTGGGATACATGCCGCCGAACGTGTGCGATGAGTTGCGCGGCTGCGATGTGCTGGTCATTGAATCCAATCACGATCTTGAGATGTTGCGCGGCGGGCCTTACCCCTGGTCGGTCAAGCAGAGGGTGGGAAGCCAGACCGGACACCTCTCGAACGACAAACTCGCGAAATTCTTATGCACCGAATATGATGGCAACGCATCTTACATAGTGCTGGCACATCTGTCTGAACTCAACAATCATCCCGAGATCGCGCGGGGGACAGCGGAAAAGGCCCTGGGTCCGCGCCAGACATTGCTGCATAATCGCGTAATGCTGGCCCGGCAATCGGAGCCGACGGAGACGATCCAGCTGTAGTCCGTATGAGCGAGTGCGTTGATCCTATTGTAGGAAAAATTCTGGCTGGCTGGCGGTACGACATCTCCGGCCTCGCGCCCGAGATGCGTGAAGACTATGAAGACCACTTCGACGGCTGTGTTCACTGCCGGTCGCGGCAAAGTCTGCATCGCAACATCGATCTCGCGCTGATCGCCCTGGCCTCGCTTTCGGCCGCCGTCTTCCTGCTGGCTTTTGGCGTGATTCTCCATCTCAATCCTCATCACGCGTTCTGGCTGGAATTGGCTGCGCTGGTGGGCTTCGCGCTCTCCGCCCTGCTCTGGCTGGGGGTCGCAGTAGCCACGCCCGCGCCCATGGCCGTGGTGGATGCGGCGAAACTGGGCGCGCGCCGCGTGCACGATCGCCTGCCCGCGGAAATTCGTGAGCGTCTGCCTGAAGAATTCCGCTTGAAAATCACCGGCTCGTAAATCGGGATGTGCCCTCTGCGGCCCCGGTGTCCCCCGCGTTAGCTCTTTCTTTTGACCCACAAAACAAAAGCATCAACCACGAAGGATCACGAAGGAAAACTTTTGTGCTTGCTACAATCCCAGGCTTGTCTACTTTCTTTCAGATCGACGCTGCCTCCGGTCCTGCTCGCGCCGGCCGGCTCAACACGCACCACGGCGTCATCGAGACGCCGGTTTTCATGCCGGTGGGCACCGTCGCGTCCGTGAAGGGGGTTTCGCAGGACATTCTTGAAGATATTGGCGTACAAATCCTGCTGGGCAATACTTACCATCTTTATTTGCGCCCGGGAGTGGAACGGGTGCGCGAGTTCGGCGGGCTCCATCGCTTTATGGCGTGGCCGCGCGCCATTCTGACCGACTCTGGCGGCTTCCAGGTTTTCAGCCTCAACGAGCTGCGCAAGGTGACGGAAGAGGGTGTGACATTCCGCTCGCATCTGGATGGATCGCCGCATTTCTTCAGCCCCGAAAGCGCCATGGAAGCGCAGATTGGCCTGGGCGCCGACATCATCATGGCCTTTGATGAATGCACGGAGTATCCGGCAGATCGCAACCGAGCGCGGCAATCCATGGAGTTGACCCTACGCTGGGCGACGCGCAGCAAGAAATACTGTGAAGATCACAAGCAGAACGTTGCCTGGAGAACAGACCACGTAGGGGCGGACGCCCTCGTCCGCCCAGCCGAGCGCAGCTTGGCAGATTTGGGGAGCTTAAAGACAGCAAACCCGGCGAGCTCGGGCTCGCCCGCCCGGACGGGGGCGTCCGGGCCTACGTATACGCAGGCGCTTTTCGGCATCGTGCAGGGCGGCATGGATCCGGCGCTGAGAAAGGAATCTGCCGAGCGTACGGTCGAGATCGGTTTTCCCGGTTACGCCATCGGCGGCCTGAGCGTAGGCGAGCCGCGCCATCTGACCCGGGAGATCGTGGAAGCGACGCTTGAGCATCTTCCCGCGGACAAACCACGCTATCTGATGGGCGTCGGTACGCCGGAGGAGATCGTCGAGTATGCCAATCTGGGTATCGACATGATGGACTGCGTGCTTCCCACCCGGGCGGCCCGGCATGGCCTGCTGTTTACCTCGCAAGGCCGTATTTCAATCAAGCAGGCCCGATTTGCCGCCGATCAGGGGCCGCTTGATCCCAACTGCGGCTGCCGGGTTTGCCGGCGGTACTCCCGCGCCTACCTGCGGCATCTGTATGCCGCCAACGAGGTTTTGGCCCAGGTTCTGAATACCATCCACAATCTCAGCTTCTATCTTGACACCATGCGGTCGGTGCGTCATTCTATTGCGCTTGGGACCAGGTCCAACTTCTTTCTGGGGAGCAGTGGAGAGTAATAGAGTCCGGTATTCCCCAGTTCATGCCTGAAGCAAAGGAATCTCCGGCCTGAGGATGCTAGAAATCCTGCGGTAAAATGCACAGGTCCAGGACGCGCATGTATGGCGCGCGGGTCTGTTTGGATGGGTGAACCATTTCATGAGCATGGCGAATCTGGCGGCGCTACAAACCATCGGATCGGGCGGCTGGCTGGGCTTTGCCCCGCTCATCTTCATCTTTGCCATCTTCTACTTTTTGCTGATCATGCCGCAGCAGCGGCGGCAGAAGAAGTGGCAGCAGATGCTGAATGATCTCAAGACGGGAGACAAGGTTGTGACCAGCGGCGGGCTGCGTGGAACTGTAATCGCGCTGCGCGACGACTACATACAACTGCGTGTCCCGCCGGATAATTTGCGCCTCGAAGTGACCCGGGCCTCGGTGGCGTCCGTGGTTGAACCCGAGGACAAGAACAAAGCGGCATAAGCAGAGCCGCCTCGGCGGTTGTCGTGGGGCATCGCGGCCGCATCGCCAGGGCGAAGACGCTCTTCGAACAGCCGGCAGGATTCCGGCGCTACGAAAACCGGCAGTACAAAAACCGGCAGTACAAGAACTAGAGAAGCTAATCTCAGGCCATGAATAAGAATTTAGGTTGGAAGCTCGGACTTACCGCGGCAACCCTGCTGCTGTTCCTTTTCGGTATCTTCGGCGTTCCGAAGGACTTCTCAGGCAGCGGGCTTTTGGCGTCGATGCAGAAGCGCATTAGTTTGGGGCTCGACCTCAAGGGCGGCACTCACCTGATTCTCCAGGTACAGGTCAATGACGCGGTCAATGGAGACTCCGACCGCGCCCTGGAGCGCCTCAAGGAAGACCTTCGCACCCACAAGATCAATTACACCGAGATCGCCAAGCCCGACCCGGTCAATCATCCCGATCAGATTGTTCTTAAAGGCGTGCCGCCCGACGCCACCTCGGATCTGCGTTCAATCGTGAGCGAGCGCCTTCCCGAATATGACTTGAATTCAGGCGCCGACAATTCGTGGACATTCTCCATGAAGCCCCAGGCTCTCGCGGAGTTGAAGAACCGGGCGGTGAGCCTGGCCATCGAAACCATTCGCAATCGCATTGACCAACTGGGCGTGAGTGAGCCAGTGATTCAGGAGCATGGACTGGGCCAGTACCAAATCCTGGTGCAACTTCCCGGCGTGGATGATCCGGCGCGGGTGAAGGAAATCATGCAGTCCACCGCCATGCTGGAAATCAAGCAGGTGCTGGGTGGGCCCTTCTCGAGCGAGCAGGACGCTTTACAGCAGCACAACGGCATTCTCCCTCCGGACTCGATGTTGCTGCGCGGCCGCAGCATGGGCAGCCAGACCGGCGACGATGCGAGCGAGCAGTACTATCTGGTCACCCGAAGTTCGGCGGTGGCGGGTGCAGACCTGCGTTCCGGCGGCGCTACGGTGGGACGCGATACCAATACCAATTCGCCGGACGTGGGTTTTGTTCTTACCAACGAAGGCGGAAGGAAATTTGCCGCTTTCACCGGCTCCCATGTGGGCGAAAAGCTGGCGGTCGTTCTGGACAACCGCATCCGCGAAGTCGCGACCATCAACGAACAGATTCACGATCAGGGGCGGATCAGTGGTGGCGGCATGAGCGATCAGGCGGCCAAGGATCTGGCTCTGGTGCTGAACTCGGGCGCTCTCCCGGCCGGCATCAAATATCTGGAAGAACGCACCGTGGGGCCGTCGCTCGGATCGGATTCCATCCGGGCCGGCGTACGGGCGGCGATCATCGGCATGCTTGCAGTGCTCATCTTCATGCTGGTGTACTATCGCGGCGCGGGCATCAACGCCGACCTGGCGCTGATTCTTAACCTGATTATCCTGCTGGGCTTCATGGGATTCTTTGGGGCCACTTTGACCCTGCCGGGAATTGCCGGCGTCATCTTGACAGTAGGCATGGGCGTGGACTCGAACGTGCTGATTTTTGAGCGCATTCGTGAAGAACTGAGGAACGGGAAAACTCCGCCTTCGGCGGTCGAGCAGGGCTTTGCCCACGCTTGGATCACCATCGTGGACACCCACGTGACTACCATTGTTTCGGCGGCGATTCTGTTCCTTTTTGGCACCGGTCCAGTGAAGGGTTTTGCGGTTACGCTTACCTTTGGACTGCTGGCCAATTTGTTCACCGCGGTGTTCGTTTCCCGCATGATTTTTGACTGGATTTTGAGCCGCAAGCAGCGCGGGGAGCCACTAAGCATCTGAAGGTGGCGATTTTCTTCGGTATTTTGCGGCTTTTGCGGTGGAAAGCTTTGAACCGCGAAGCGCGCAAGGGCGCGGAGAAACGCAAAACAGAAGGGATTTAACTACAGCGTGGAATTTTTTCGGAATCCGAACATAGACTTTCTGGGCAAGAAGTGGTATTTTCTCGCCTTTTCGCTGGTGTTCAGCGTGGCAGGCATTTTGTCGATGTTGTTCTGGCATGGCGTTCCGCTGGGCGTTGATTTCCGGGGCGGGACCCTGGTTTACGTGAAGTTCTCCCACCCGCCGAATGACAACGCCATTCGAGCGGCACTCGAAAAAGTGGGTTTGGGACAGGCCAAGATACAGCGCCTGGGCGTAATCGCGAATAACGAAGTGCTCATCGACCTGGATGTCCGCGAGACCAGCGAGAAGGCACTCGATCAGGGCAAGATCCTGATTATCAATGCGCTGGAGACCAATGCTCCGGCGGGCAAGCTTGACTTGAATAACACCAGCTCTTTGACATTGGCCAATTACCTGCTGGAGAAGGATCCTCTGCGTGCGGGCTCCGACGCCAGCCAGCGTTATGCAGTCGCGGCCAGAGCCATTGTGGACTACCGTGACAAGACGAAAGGCGGAGTGCTGAGTTCATTGGATGAGCTCAAGGCGGTGGTGGACCCCGCCGTGGTTTCAGCCCTGCCGGACGGCTTTTATTTGTCGGACTTTGGGGTTTATCAAGTGGAAATTGTAGGGCCGCAGGTAGGCAAACAATTGCAGAGTCAGGCTCGCTGGGCGGTGGTATATTCGCTGGCCGGCATGCTGGTTTACCTGGGTTTCCGCTTTGAGTGGATTTACGGGGTAGCCGCGGTAGTCACCGTCTTCCACGACACCCTGATTACGGTGGGCGCGTTCTCGCTGGCGAACAAGGAAATCTCGCTGACCGTGATCGCAGCCATCCTGACTTTGATCGGTTATTCGAATAATGACACCATCGTGATCTTTGACCGCATCAGAGAGAACTTGAAATTGATGCGGCGGGAGAAGTTGTCAGAAATCGTAAACCGGAGTATTAATCAGACCCTGAGCCGGACGATCCTGACTGCAGGGTTGACGTTTTTGACGGTGCTGGCGCTGTACCTGTTCGGCGGAGAAGTGCTGCATGGCTTCTCATTTGCACTGGTAATCGGAATCCTGATCGGGACGTATTCCTCGATTGCGATTGCCGCACCGATTCTGGTGGCGTATCAGGACTGGCGGCTGGACCGGGGCAAGCCGGTAGCGGTCGTTCCCGGAAAGGGAAAGCCGCCGGCAGGCCGGCCGACGCCGGGCAAGGGCCGCGTGAGCAGCGGGCAATAAAAAGAGGTCGGAAGTTGTGCTTTCAACGGGTTGAAGCGCGACAGGCGCAACCTGGAATGCGAGAGGCAGCGGGAGCAAAGCAACAGCAGGCGGTGTCTAAGCATACGTAGGGTCTTGCAGGAGAATCCTTATGTTTGAAGATAGCCTCATTGAATCGGGTAACAGACTCAAAACCAAGCGTGGCGTCACGACGTTTCTGTCATTTGGGTTGCAGATAGCACTGGTCGGAGTGCTGGTATTAATCCCGCTGCTGTTTACCGAAGCTTTGCCCAAAACCCAGCTGATGACTTTCCTGGTGGCTCCGCCACCACCGCCTCCGCCACCTCCGCCACCTGCTGCGACCCCGATCAAGGTGGTAAAACAGATTCAGACCGACGTGATTAACGGTCAATTGCGTACTCCCACCAAGATCCCCGAAAAAGTTCAAATGATTAAGGAAGAGGAAGCGCCTCCGCCGGTCTCGACCATGGCGGGCGTGGTGGGTGGTGTCCCGGGAGCGGCCGGTGGACAGATGGGCGGCGTGATCGGTGGCATCATCAATTCGACCCCGATTGCCGTGCCCAAGGTTGCGACTCCGCAACGTGTCCGGGTATCGCAAGGCGTGACCCAGGGTCTGCTGCTGCGCAAAATTCAGCCGGCGTATCCACCCCTGGCGCGGCAGGCACGCATCCAAGGATCAGTGCTCCTGCAGGCGGAGATCAGCAAGGACGGTTCGATTCAGAACCTGCGCCTGATCAGTGGTCACCCCATGCTGGCTCCGGCCGCGATTGAAGCCGTGAAGCAGTGGAAGTACAAACCGTACATCCTGAACGGCGAGCCGGTCGAAGTGGAAACCCAGATTACGGTCAACTTTACCCTGGCCGGAGGCTAAACTCCGATTGCGCCGTTCGAATGGATCGGGCGCGCAGTCGCATCACGCAATAAAGCGGCACTCAAAATAGTTTTGTAATCTGACAAGCTCTGAGGAGGGAAGGCAACTCATGTTCGTAGCCAATCTAGCAGCAAACACTTTCACGCATATGTCCACTGCGGCAGCCTGGATGTTCCAGGAGCAGGCAGCGGTGGGTTGGGACCCGATTTCGCTGTGGCACCAGATGGGTATTCCAGCGAAGGCAGTGGTCATCATTCTGTTCATCATGTCGGGTTGGTCGATCGGTGTCATGATTGACCGCGCGATGGCGTTCAGTGCCGCGCGCAAGCAGTCGCGTGCGTTCGCTCCCGCTGTCGCCGGCGCTCTGCGCGATGGCAAGATCGAAGAAGCCATCAAAGTTGCCGAGCGCAACAAGAAGAGCCACCTGGCGAAAGTTGTCACCTCGGGCTTGATGGAATTCCGGGCTCACCAGGAAAGTGGAGAGATTCCGGGCGAAACCATCGAAGCTTCCAAGCGCGCTCTCGAGCGCACCGAAGCCATCGTTCACGCCGAACTGAAGCGCGGCCTGGGCGGACTGGCTACCATCGGCTCCACCGCTCCCTTCGTGGGATTGCTGGGCACGGTGGTCGGCATCATCAACGCGTTTAAAGGCATTCAGTCTGAAAAGGCCACCGGTCTGGCAGCTGTTGCCGGCGGTATTTCAGAAGCGCTGGTGACCACCGCGATCGGGCTCTTCGTGGCAATTCCGGCCGTGATGATGTTCAACTATCTGACCGGACGCGTAGAGGCTTTCGACGTGGAGATGGACAACTCGTCGAGCGAACTGATCGATTACTTCCTGAAGCGGCGGGGAATGCGCCGCAGCTAAAGGCCTGCCAGGTTACGACCTCAGAGTTGCAGAGCTGGCGCCGGGTGAACTCCCGGCGCCAGGTTCAGGAGCATGAGGTTCTGAGCCACGAGGCCTGCGGGCTGGAGGCGCTGAGAATGATTCTCAGCTCGGGCGTCTGTGCAAGCAATCGCCCAGGAGATTTGAGTTTATGGCATTGAACAAGAGGAACGAGGGAGTCAAAGTCAACTCCAACATCAACGTGACGCCCATGGTGGACGTGATGCTGGTGTTGCTGATCATCTTCATGGTCATCACCCCCATGTTGCAGCATGGCGTGAGCGTGGATATGGCCAAGGTCAACAATCCGCAGTCGATGCCTGACGCCGATAAAGAAGACGCGTTGCTGGTTTCGGTCATGCGCGATGGCACGGTTTACTTCGGAACCGACAAGCTTCCGGCGGACCAGTTGACCGGCAAGGTGAAAGATCGCCTGGCCAGTCGCGCGGACAAACGGGTTTTTGTTAAAGCCGATGCGCGCACCCGGTTTGGATCGGTGGTCGAGGTGGTGGACAATGTTCGCGCCGCCGGAGTTGACCAGTTGGGTTTGTTGACCGACCAGCGCAAAGCGACGACCGCGCCGGCAGCTCCAGCCACGCCGCCCGCAGGCGGACAATAGCCCTGCGACGTTCGTAGTACAGACATTCGAGGAGAATCGTTATGGGAATGGCAATGGGATCGGGTGGCGGTCAGAGCGCGGACATGAACGTTACGCCGCTGATTGACGTGCTGCTGGTGTTGATCATCATTTTCATGGTGATCACGCCGTTAACCCCCAAGGGACTGGATGCGCTGGTGCCTCAACCGCCACCGCCGAATGCGCCCAAGAATACTACTCCCGACCGCACCATCGTGGTGCAGTTGATCGACCGGGGAGCGGGCCAGTTGCCGGCGCTGAAGATCAATCAGGAAGACACCACATGGGACAACCTGCAGGGCCGGCTGACCGACATCTTCAAGACGCGCGCAGAAAAGGTGATGTTCGTCAAGGGTGACGACGCCGTTCCGTTCGCAGATGTGGCCAATGTGATCGATATTGCGACCACCTCGGGTGTCGATAAAGTGGGTCTGATAACGGCCAAAATTGAGGCCGGCAACTAAGTCCGTGAATCCTGGGTTATTCCGGCGGCAGGACGGAAGCTGTGTCAGCTCGCCCTGTCCGCGCACTCGCGTTGCACTTTCGTGCGGTTCGTCTGCAGGCACGAGCTGGGCTGACGACTTCTGGCAAGGGAGAAATACAGCGCAATGAAAACATGCGTACGAATGCTGGCGATGACGGCGCTCGGTTTGGCGTTGCTGGCCACTACGGGCTGCAGCAAGCTCAGGGCGCGCGACCAACTGAACAAAGGCGTGCAATCCTACAAGAACGCCAAGTATGAAGAGGCGATCAACCATTTCCAGCAGGCCGTCTCGCTCGATCCCAGCCTGCTGAACGCGCGCCTTTACCTGGCGACCGCCTTTGCCCAGCAATACATTCCCGGCGTCGATGCCGAAGACAACAATCGCATGGGGCAGAATGCGATTGATCAGTACAGCGCGGTGCTCGAGCGCGACCCTAAAAACATCAACAGCGTAAAAGGAATTGCGTACCTCTATCTGCAGATGAAGAAATTTGAGGACGCCAAGACTTTCTATCGTAAAGCTATAGAAGTTGATCCCAATGATCCCGAGCCATATTACTCGGTAGCAGTCATCGACTGGACCCAGAGCTACCAGCCTCGCATGGAAGAGCGCGCCAAGGCTGGACTGAAGCCCGATGAGTGGATCATGAAGGACAAGGCAAACAAGAAGATCTGCGAGATGCTCAAGGAGAAGAACTCGGGCGTCATCGAAGATGGTATTGCCATGCTGCAGAAGGCGCTCGAGTTGCGTCCGGACTATGACGACGCCATGGCATATCTCAATCTTATCTACCGCGAGCGCGGCGACTTGCAGTGCGATGACCCTGCAGCTCGGGCGGCCGACCTGAAGACCGCTGACGACTGGGTGGACAAGACCATGGCCACCAAGAAAGCCAAGGCGGAAAAGCAGCCCGGCGCGAACGGTATCACGATGCCCAGCAAGTAAGATGGCTGAGAGTCTCTAGCCAGCGCGAAGCCTCTTCTTACCGGAAGAGGCTTTCGTGTTTTCGGAAAAAAATAAATCGTACCTCCGGCGTCTGGCCATAGGGCGTTTTCTCCACGCACAGCCCGCTTCACGCTGTCGAAGGGCGCCCGCGTTACGATTGAGATGTCTTGCTTGCCACTGCAGCACGAGCGGGACGCTCGCGCCCACATTTACCGATGTTCAATAAGATTCTTGTCGCCAATCGGGGGGAGATCGCGGTGCGGGTGGTGCGCGCCTGCCTTGACATGGGAATCGCCTCGGCAGTGGTTTATTCCGATGTAGACCGCGCCGCTCTGCACGTATTGATGGCGGATGAGGCCTATCCCATCGGACCCGCCCCGGCGTCTGAATCCTACCTCAACATCGAAAAGATTCTGGCGGCGGCAAAACGCTGCGGCGCCGACGCGATTCATCCCGGCTACGGCTTCCTTTCGGAGAATGCGAAGTTTGCCGAAGCCTGTGCCGGGGCAGGGGTAAAGTTCATCGGACCGAGCGCCGCTTCGATGGAAATGATGGGATCAAAAACCCGTGCCCGGCAGGAGATGGAGAAGGCTGGAATCCCGTTCGTACCCGGCACTTCGCGGGCCCTGGAGTCGGTGCAACAGGCGCAGGAAGTCGCGGCCCGGATCGGTTACCCGGTAATGCTGAAAGCGGCGGCGGGCGGAGGCGGCAAAGGCATGCGCCTGGTTCATGCGGAGCCGGAGATGCGACCCGCGCTGGAGGCGGCCCAGAGCGAGGCGCAGCGGGCTTTCGGAGACAGCGAAGTGTACCTGGAGAAAGGCATCGTCAATCCGCGCCACATCGAGATGCAGGTGCTGGCCGACGAACACGGCAACGCGGTCTATCTCGGCGAACGCGAGTGCTCGATTCAGCGGCGGCATCAGAAAGTGTTGGAAGAAGCGCCCTCGGTGTTGGTCGATGCCGGCATGCGGCAGAGCATGGGGGAAGTCGCGGTGCGAGTCGCCAAAGCCGCCAGTTACAGCAACGCCGGAACCGTCGAATTCCTGGTGGACCTCGATAGAAATTTCTATTTCCTCGAAATGAATACCCGGCTGCAGGTGGAGCATCCGGTCACGGAATTGATTACCGGGCTCGACCTGGTTGATTTGCAGATTCGAATCGCGGCCGGGGAGAAACTGCCATTCCGTCAGGAAGACATAGTCATTCGCGGCCACGCCATTGAATGCCGTATCTACGCGGAAGATCCGGAAAACAATTTTTTCCCCAGTCCGGGAAAAATCGAGAGCCTGCAAACGCCCGCCGGGCCGGGGATCCGGCTGGACAGCGGAGTTTATGCGGGCTGGACCGTGCCGGTCGACTACGATCCGCTGCTGGCAAAGCTGGTGGGCTATGGTGAGAACCGGGAGCAGGCGATCTCCCGGCTGGCGCGTGCGCTGCCAGAATATTTTGTGGCGGGAATCAAGACCAACTTGGGATTGTTCCGGCGAATTCTGGGCGAGGCAGACTTTCGCTCGGGAAAAATTGATACCGGATATCTGGAGCGCCTGCTGGCGAAGCCCGAAAGCCCCGTCGCCGCGGATAAGTCGGACAGCGCCGCCATTGCCGCCGCCGTCTTCACCCTGCTGGACTCGACCTCGAGGGTTGCAGGTAACGATGCCGGCGCGAAGGATGCAGCGTCCAGTTGGAAGAGAGCCGCAAAAACCGAAGGTTTGATGTAGCGACCGTCCTCCATAAGAATTTCGAAAAATGATTTACGACGTCACCATCGACGGAACCGTCTTTCGCGTGGAACTTGAACGCAGCGCCGGAGGCTGGCGCTGTGTGCTGAATGGGAAAGAAGTCCCAATCGATGCCGTGCTGACGCAGCCCGATGCATTGTCACTGCTAGTCCGTGACAGCGCCTGCACGATCCGCCGAGAGCGGCGCGAGTCAGGCTGGACGATCTGGGTGGGCGAGCGATCTTATGCCGCAGAGGTAAGCGATCCGCGATCGCTGCGCAACCGAAGGGTCCGTGCCGATGCGAGCCATGGCGCGCGGCCCCTGCTGGCGCCGATGCCCGGGAAAGTGGTCCGATTCCTGGTGGAGGAGAATTCGCCCGTGCAAGCTGGGCAGGGCGTCGTGGTCGTGGAAGCGATGAAGATGCAGAACGAAATCAAGTCGCCGAAGAAAGGGATTGTGCGGAAACTGGCTGTCAGCGTGGGCGCAGCGGTCAACGCTGGAGACGTGCTGGCGATCGTGGAGTAAGACCGCCGCGGCCTGCGTGGGGACGGGAGTCTCATCGACCGGACGGGCGAAGTCAGCGTGATTATTTGCCGATGCGAGGCGAGCTGTGCCCGCCCACCCGGACGAGGGCGTCGGGTCTACGTGTGCCGTGGCATTATCGGGCGTTGTGGCGAGGCGTCGTGTCTGGATCTATTGGGCGTTGCCGTTGCCGTCCAGCACTTTTTGAGCGAAGTAGTTTTCCACCTTGGCCTGATCGCGCAAAACTTCGTAGTAGGCGGCCTTGAGCAGTTGCTCGCGACGGTCGCGAAGCTGGGAGCGGATGGCCTGCTGCACGCGCGGATCCGCGAGCTCACGCTGCCCTGCCGGTTCCTTCGAAATCAATTTCACAATCTGGAATCCGCCGACCTGCTTGTTCAAGGGATTGGCCAGAGGGATCACGGCGCTGTACTGGCCAGGTTTCAACTTGGCCACGGCATCGCGGGTGCCCGGATCGGTGTTATGCAGAGAAGACTCCGGCGCGAATCCCAGGTCGCCTCCGCTGCCGGAAGTCTCGGCATCCTCGGAGTAATTCATGGCGAGAGTTCCGAAGTCGTCACCACTGTCCAAGCGATTCACGATCATTTGTATTTTCTTGCGGGCATCGGCTTCGTTTTGCGCTTTATCATTCTTCAGGTTGTGAACTTGAGGACTGGGCGCTGAGGTCACCAGTATGCGCGCCAGATGATATTGCGGCTCAATCAGATTGAACTCCGCTTTGTGCGCGTTGTAATAGTTGGTGATGTCCTGATCGGTGACGTTGATTTTGGAAGTAATCTCCTTGTTCAGGACCTTGTCCACGGTGAGCGAACGCCGCAGGTCGCGCTTGAAATCGTCCGCCGTAATCTTTTTCTCCGCCAGGCGGGCTTCGAACTGCTCTTTGGTATAGGGGGATTTGATCTCGTTCAGCTTGCTGTCCACTTCCTCGTCCGTGGCCAGCAGGCCAAGCTTCTCAGCCCGGCGCATCAGGATTTCATTGTCGATCAGTTCGCGCAGGATGCTGAGACGCAGGCTGGTGGCCTGTTCGCCGACCGGCACCTGCTCGGAGCCTGCCGTCTGGTTCTGGTAGTACTTCTCCACGTCAGCCCGGTAAATCTTGCGGCTGTCAACCGTAGCGGCCACATCGTCACCGGCATGTTTGGAAGTGCATCCGGCGGAAAAAATCAGAAGAGAGACGCCGGCAACCGCAAGCAGACTACGGCGCAAGAGATCGTATATGTTCAAATCATGTCCTCCGCATTGCCAGTGAATCCGTGGCCCGGCGCATCGCTTCGCGAGTTATGGTTTGGCAACGGGATTATTTGCTCCCGGGCTGCGACTGGGCGCCCGTGGCTGGAGCAGGATGCTCGGGTGCCTTCTCGCCTGCCTGAACCAGCGCGCGATCCAGAATCGCTCGCAACTCGCTGATCGACAGAGCTCCATCCACCTTCTCGCCATTCACGAACATAGTGGGTGTCGCTTCCACTCCCAGGGCCTCGCCCTCGTGGACGGAAGCCTTAACGTTATCGTCCTGTTGCGCTTTGATGCAAGCCTCAAGCTTTGTTCCATCCAGGTTGTGCTTCTTACCCTGAGCCACCGCCATCTTATCGAGTTGGGCGAGTTGGGCCTCGTGACTCTTCTCGGAATTCACTTCCTTCTGGTTGCCGTGAATGTAATCGGCAAAATCCCAATAGGCGTCCGGGTTCTGTGCCGCCAGGCAGTTCGCATTCACCGCTGCGTGGGTGGCCCAGGGATGAATCTCAGCCAGGGGAAAGTCCTTGTAGATGAAGGCCACGCGATCGCCATATTCCTTCAACAGGTCGGGAAAAAGGGTCTGGTGCATGCGTGAACAGAAAGGGCATTCGAAGTCGTCGTAATTGACCGCAACCACTTTGGCCTTGCTGTTGCCGCGCGTGGGGCGTCCGCTGACGTCGATCTTTTTCATGATCTCGGCAAACGGATCCTTGCTGAGGTCAAGCTTGGTCATGCGCAACAGAGTCTTGCCGTCTTTGGCCAGAAGAAAATCGTATGTCTGCTTTTTCTCGCCGCCGTCGAAGGTGATGGTCAAAGCCTCGTAGTTTGGAAATTCGCTGGGCTTGACTGGACCCAGAATGACCTTTACGTGGCCAGGGATGGAGTAAAAAGTGCGCACTTGCTGCTCGATTCGCCGGGCTACCTCGGCGGAGGGATCTGACTGGGCGGAACATCCCAGACAGATAGCCAGAAGCATGAGTGCGGAGCGCCGCAGAAAAATCAATGAAAACCGCCTGTACATTGAAGATTAGCAAAGATTATCTCACATGGAAGAGAGAGCCGCGGAAGGCCGCAATCTCCACGGAACATGTAGGCCCGGACGTCCTCGTCCGGGTGGGCGAGCGAAGCTCGCCTGGGGTGGCTGGCTGAGAATTGCTGGCGGCTGAATCCCGCCGGGCTTTGCCCGGCCGGGCGGGTGTGGGCACCCGCCCCTACGTGGTTCGTGGTGGGAGTCAGCGGGCGCGGGTGAGAAGGTCTGCCGGCAGCAGGGCGTTCATGGAGCCTGAGCGGAAGCCTTCAAGGTCCAGAGTTACGAACTTGAATCCCAGCGCTCTGAAGATGCGAGTGAATTCGGCTGCCATGTCCGGGCTCAAGGCGCGAGCAAGCTCTTCGCGCGCCACTTCGATGCGCACAATGTCTCCATGATGGCGGACGCGTACCTGGCGGAAACCGAGCGCATGAAGAGCATCCTCACCTTGTTCGACGGCGGCAAGGGCCTCGCGCGTCACCTCGCGTCCATACTCGATGCGCGAAGAGAGGCATGCCGACGCAGGCTTGTCCCACACCCGCAAACCGGCGGCGCGGGAAAGTTCCCGAATGTCCTGCTTGGTCAGTCCGGCGTCCCGCAGCGGCGCCGCGACCCGGTGCTGCTCGGCCGCCTTTTGCCCGGGACGGAAGTCGCCCTGGTCATCCAGATTTACCCCGTAGGCGATCGAATCAAACTTCCTCCGGCTGCGAAACTCTTCCATCATCGTGAATAGCTCGTCTTTGCAATGGAAGCACCGGGACGCATCATTGCGGGCGTATTCCGGACGTTCGAGTTCCGAGGTAAGAATAATCTCCAGCGGAATATTCTGTTCGCCGGCAAAGGCGGTTGCATCCGCCAGTTGGGTGCGGGCGAGGCTCGGCGAGTCGGCGATGACGGCCAGCATATTTCCGCCCAGAACCTGATGCGCCGCCCAGGCAAGGTAAGCTGAATCGACTCCGCCGGAGTAAGCCACCAGAGTGCGCCCCAGGCCGCGCAGACGCTCATTCAGCAAGGTTTGTTTGGTCGCGAGATTGGGATCGGCCAGCACAGGGATATCTTACGTTTTTTGGACGCTTGGTGCGAATTCCGCGACTTCCCCAGCATAGCAATGTCTTGCTGAGCGGAAATCTTTCCATTCGCTCGCGAATGGTAAAGATGGAGTCGAAGGATCCCTGCGCTATCTACGTCTCCAGGCCGCCTTGGGACTTGAGACGTCAAAATCCCTTGAACCTGGCAGTCCGTTTAACAGGTAGGGGTCCTTCGACTCCGCGGTTCTTCGAATGCGAAGAAAACGCTCCGGTCAGGATGACACGAAGCCACAAACAAGTGGCGCCGTGGCTTATACTTTCGCGTTCGCCCCAGCGCACCCGACTCATGCCTGTTTCCCCGACACACCGTCTCGCTTACATCGACTGGATGCGCGGCCTGGCCTGTGTCCTGATGTTTCAGACGCATTGCTATGACTCCTGGCTAAACCCTGAGGCTCGCAAGACCACGTTTTTCATGTGGTCGCAACTGGGCGGAACTTTGCCTGCGCCGTTGTTCCTGTTTCTGGCCGGCATTTCAGTTTCCCTGGTGACCGACAAGTTGCGCCAGAAGGGTCTGGCGCCAAACGCGATCGCGCGCACCACCATCCAGCGCGGCGCTGAAATTCTGGGGCTGGGACTTTTGTTCCGCTTGCAGGAATACGCTATTTCATGGGGGTGGGCGCCGTGGAGCGATCTGTTGCGTGTGGACATTCTGAATACGATTGGAATTTCCATGATGCTGATGGGCGCGGTGTGCTGGATGGTGCTAAGCGCCGGCGCATCCTCCCACGTCCGCGGACGGCTGGGAGCGGCGGCTGCCGGCATGGCTCTGCTGATTTCCCTGATGACGCCCCTGCTCTGGACCACGTGGCGTCCGCGCTGGCTGGCCTGGCCGGTTGAGTCCTACATCGACGGAGTGCACAATTTGGGGCAACCGCAGTCCTGGCTCTTTCCTGTCTTCCCCTGGACGGCTTTTGCCTTCGCCGGACTGGCTGTCGGCTTTCTTCTGTCAAGCGACTGGTTGCGCCGGCGTGAAGCGGCGATGTTCGCGGTCACTGGCGGTGCCGGAGTCGGCTTAATCTACCTGGCACGCTGGATGGATGCGCGGCCGGTGCAGATTTATGCGGTCTATGATTTCTGGCACACCAGTCCGAATTTCTTTCTCATTCGAGTGGGATTATTGCTCACCATTCTGTCGGCGACCTACGCCTGGTGTCGCTGGGGTGCGGGCCAATGGGGCTTCAGCCCGCTGATCCAACTGGGACAGACATCCCTGCTCGTCTATTGGGTGCATATCGAGTTCGTGTATGGCCGGCTTTCGATTCTGCCCAAGCATCGCGTAGGCATACTGACAGCGTCGTTCGGTCTGTTAACGATTTTTCTCGCCATGCTGCTGTTGTCGATCTGGCGGACCAACTGGAAGGGCCGCGGGGTTGATCTCATGGTCCGCATTCGACGGGCCGCTCTGAGTTCACGCTCTTCGTCAAAAAGCATTACCGCAAAGTTCGCAAAGGAAAATCCGCAAAGGACGGAAAGAAAGTCTTTTGATTTCTTGCCCGATTTTCTTCGCGCACTTTGCGGATTTTCTTTGCGAACTTTGCGGTAAAGCTTTTAATTCACCCCTCAGCCGAGATTTGCCGGATCGCGTTTGACGCCAGTTTCAGGGCGATTGCCCAGCGCTGGCGGGACTGGATCTCGTCGTCCCCGTAACCGAAGAGATAGAGCGTGATATAGAAACCCTCCCGAACCTCATCTGTTCCACGATAAAAGCAGCGCCGGATCAACAATTCCGCGGCGGCGGGAATATCGGGAACGCAGCCCAGAAGTTGGGTGATTCTTTTGGCCAGGCGTTCATGGTCCGCGAAAGAGGGGCGCGAGGAGTCTTGCGAGAACAGAATGTCAATGTAAGAGCCGAATTTGTGGGCCGCCCCGAAAATCTCTTCTTCCGGACTGATTTCCGTACTCGGCCAGGCGTCGCATTTTGCCGTTTCGAGAAGGCCCGCCGGCGAGTTCAGGGCGGCCAGGAACTCGCCAAGTTCCGGCTCGCGGATTGCCTCTTCGACCTTAAGCAGAAGTTCGGGTTGCCGCTTCAGATCGTAATAACGCGGGCCACTCTCGGGGCCAGTCCATGTCCATGGGAATTCCATGGTCTCGTCGCCGGCTCCGAGTTCGACCGCGAAATCGGCTTCCACGCTAGTGCGCGGGAGCGGGTTGCGGAGTGGACTGAGGAGCGGCGGCGGGCGGCGCG
The DNA here is from genome assembly GCA_963814725.1 of Terriglobia bacterium. GTDB lineage: Bacteria > Acidobacteriota > Terriglobia > Terriglobales > Acidobacteriaceae > JAIQFF01. The sequence continues at coordinate 210,050 of CAWFDY010000001.1, read as the reverse complement.
AAATTCACCGTCGGCACCTGTCGCGATCCCTCGGACGCGGCAAAATACGCTTCATTGGGTTTGAACCCCGCCCATCCGGCAAAAATGTTGTTGGGGAAATGCTGTATGTAGGTGTTGTAGTCCTGCAGCGTGTCGTTGTAGCGCTTGCGTTCGACGGCAATACGATTTTCGGTGCCGGCCAGTTCGTCCTGCAGGCGCAGGAAGTTTTCGTTCGACTTCAATTCCGGATAGTTCTCCACAATTGCCAGCAGTCGGCCCAGCGCGCCGTCCAGTTGCCCGTTCGCCGCAATCTTGTCCGTGGGATTGCCGGCGGAAAGCAGCGCGGAGCGGGCTTTGGCGATGTCGCCAAAAACCGTCTGCTCCTGCTGCGCGATCCCTTTCACGGTCGCGACCAGGTTGGGAATGAGGTCGGCGCGGCGTTGCAGCACGATGTCCACCTGGGACCAGGCCGCCTTCACCGCTTCATTCTTGGTCACCAGGGTATTACGGATGCCGACGTACTGCCCGAAGGCGACAAAAGCGATCAGCGCCAGAATCACGATCACGATTAAGAACTTGATCATACTTTCCTCCTGAAGTCTTCGCGTGCAAAAACGTTCGGACGAGATGTCATTTTTCTTTCTCCAGCATTGTATCCACTGAAGCGGTCACCCGCTGCACGGCCGCCAGATACCGCGTGAAAACATCTTTTGCATCGAGCAGTTTGCGATCCGCCTTGTGGTCGCGGATGTCGAGCAATTGTAGAAAAGCCGAGGGCTCGAACGGAATGCGGGTGGCTAGAATCTTGACGGCTTCGCGCTTGGAATGAGGGGCTGCGTCGCCCAGCGCCAGCAGCGCGTGCCGAAACAGGGTCGCGAACGCGGACACCGATCCCAGCAGAAGCTCCCAGAGGGCGCGATCGTTATCTCCCGTCTCGAGCAGGCGTTGCCGCAGCAGAATGAGCTTTTCGCGCAGTTCATATTCGAGCTGGGCCCGGTGATGCTGCAGGGGAATCTGCAGGCCGGACAATACTTCGTCACCAAAAACTACACGATGCTGATGCTGCATATCGAGCAACTCGATAGAAAACACATCGACGGAATGGTCCAGCTCTTGTTTGGTCATGACCAGCGGCGCGTGATGTTTCTGGTGGCGCCACCATTCCACAACGGGCGCGATGGCAGCGAGGCTGGAAAACGAGGTCTCACGCAGAATGCAAAGCAGGTTCAGGTTGGAAAAGTCGCTCTGGAATTCGCTGGTCGTGGCCGAACCGTAGAGAATGACGCTCTGCAGATTTTTTCCCGCCGCCTTTTTCATGCGACTGACGAATTCCTCGATTTGCTTCTCTGCGACCATGCTGACCTCCTGCTGCCACGCTGTCGTCCTGCTTCGAAATGTAGCGCCGGCGTCCCGCCCGCCCATTCGGGCCGGCCAGGCCGGCGCTACTGAGTACGGAGTACGGACTACCAGCCCCCACTCGCGCCGCCGCCGCCCGAACTGCCGCCGCCAAAGCCTCCGAAGCCTCCGCCACCGCCTCCGAAGCCACCTCCGCCGCTATAGCCGCCGCGTCCGTAGCCTCCGCCTCCACCTCCGCCACCGAACAGAAGCATCCAGAAGAGAACCTTGCGCAGAGGAGTAAGAAGCACGATCAAAAGAATTACGCCGAGGATAAGAATCTGTTTTCCGGTAAGCCCGGGTTGAGGAGCTTCCTGAGGCTGCTCCTGCAATTCAGGCCGCGGACCGGTAAGTTCAATGCCCGCGTCCTTCGCAATCACGTCGGCCACCCGCGAGGTCATCAGCAGGACTGCGCCGCTGTAGTTGCTCTGCTTGAGGAGTGGTATGGCCTCGCGGCCAAAACCTCCCACCTTGCCGTCGGGCAGGATCGGCTCCAGTCCGTAACCGACTTCGATGCGGTACTTACGGTCCTGCACGGCCAGCAGGACGAGCACTCCATGGTCCGTGGCTTTGCTGCCGATGCCCCATTGCTTGTACAGAGCGACGGCATAACTATCGATGTCGGAGCCGTCCAGCGAATTCACCGTGACCACGGCGACCTGCGCATGCGCCTTCTGATCGAGCTGCAGGCAGATGTTATCCAGCTGCGATACGGTGGATGGGTCAAGAACATGAGCGAAGTCGTTGACGTAATCGGTGGGATGCAGTTGGGAAACCGGCTCTGCCGAAAGCAGCAGGGGAAGCGCCACAAGGACAATGGCTACGCGAATCGACTGCAGAAACCTCATTCGCCGTGATTGTACTAGGAATCAAGGTCAGCTTCGCTCGACCCGGCAGCCGAGGGCGGCTGTCCCGACGAGGTGTTGCTGGCTAGAAGCGACTCAGGAACTCCACGATCTGGGATTCCGCCCAGTAGCCGTCGCTGTCGCCGTCAGGCTCGGCCAGGTAAGAGCAGTGGCCGCCATCTTCTGTTTCGAGCAAGATGATGTGGGGATTGGCCTGTATTTTCTCGCGCGTCTCAGGAAGGATCCGAATGAACGGATCGTTGGTCGCATTCAGGATGAACGCTGGAACCGCGATACGGTCGATGACGCGGGCGGCGGCGGCACGGTAGTAGTAATCATCGGCGCCGGTGAAGCCGCAATAGAACGCGGTGATCTTGTCGTCAAACTCGCGCAGGCTCCGGATACCGCGCAGTCGTGTGGTGTCGAATTTGCCGGGAAAGAGTCGGGCCTTAGTGCGCAGCCGGCGGTTCAGCTTCCACAAAAAATACTGCTCGTACAGGCGATTGCCGCGTAGATGCAGAGCGTCGGCCGAAGCCGCCAGATCCACGGCCGGGCAAACTGCGGCCACCGCGCGAAACTGAGGCGGGCCAGAGCTGCCCCAATCTCCCGCCAACTTGAGCACCAGGTTGCCGCCCATCGAAAAGCCGGCCAGGGCGAAGCGCGAGATATGGTCCTGCTGGATAAGATTCTGGGCCAGGGCAGCAATGTCCTGCGAGCGGCCGGAATGGTATAGCGTCGGGGCCAGGGCTTCCGTGCCACCGCAGTTGCGTTGATTCATCCGGACAACATTCATCCCCAGGGCCATGCCCTTGGCCGCAATTCCCAGCATGTAAGTGGAATCGCTGGAGCCTTCAAGGCCGTGGACGATGATTACCGTTAAGGCATTCCGCCGGTCGCTCTGCCAGTGGCAATGCGCCAGAATCTGCACGCCCGGCTCGACTTCGATCAGTCGCGCCTCAGCGGGAGGAAGTGCGATGCGGCGGGAGAGGAAAAAACTCCCCAGGGTTTGCCGGTGTCCGCCGCCGAAGCCGCGACGTGCCACGAAACCCGTCGTTTTTGTTTGCACAGCCTCCACCGGTTGATTTTAAATGGGTATGACTTTCAAAGGGTGACGACGGCGCAGGTTGCCGGCAAGGAGTTCATGAAATGCCCATTTTCGAATACATCCGCAAGCACTGCGATCATCAGTTTGAAGCGCTGGTCTACGCTCGCCAGAAAGCGGAATGTCCCAAGTGCCACGGCAACGACCTGGCTCCTCAGCTTTCCGTGTTCGCGGTCAGCGCCAAGGGCAGCTCTAATTCCAGCACCCCCAGCGGAGGCTGCGGCTCTTGCGGAGACCCGCGCGGCCCCGGCTCCTGTTCGCTCCCTAACTAAGAACGCAAGCTCCGCCTATCTGTATGTTACATAGACACTTATCTGTGTGACCACGGGCACCTCCCAAGCGTGACCCCGGTAAGTTTTCGTCTGCATATCCTCACCGTACTATCCATCCAGCGAGTCACCAAGCTTCACGCTTCCTGGCTCCAGGGAGAAAACGGGATGGATCGTCGTCGCAGTCCTCGGGTCAAAGCGCAGTTGCCGGTGCGAATCTGGGGGGTGGATGCGCACGATCTCCCCTTCATGCAACTCGCGAGCGTGAAGAACCTGAGCGCCAGTGGCGTGGTCATTCAGGGGATGCGCCGCCAGGTCAGGCCGGGAGAAATCCTGGAGGTACAACTGGACGATGAGAAAGCCCAGTTCCGAGTGATCTGGACCGGCATGCACGGCACCCGCGGAGCCGGCGAGATCGGCCTGCGCCGGTTGGCTTCCGAACCCTGCCTGTGGGGAGTGGCGTTATGTTGCTACAGTGAGTTGGTTGCCGAAGGCTAATGTGGACGCGAGCGTCCTCGCTCGTGTCACCACGGTCTTTGAGTCCTATCCAATCTGCTAAATTGAGTAGCAATGCTGCGGACCACTCTGTTTGTCATGTTCTGCGTGGCGCTCACTTCGGTGGTTGAGGCGCAGCAGTCCTCGCTGAATCTTATGCCGCTGCCCGCCAGGGTGCAGACCGGCGCCGGCCGTCTGTTGATCGACGCAAACTTCTCGATTTCGATTGCCGGCCATCATGAAGCGCGGCTCGATTCTGCGGTCGAACTTTTCCTCACCCAACTTCGCCGCCAAACCGGTATGCCTCCGATCGACATGAAGGTCACGGATTCTGCGACCGCCACTCTCGTCATTGAGGCGGCCGCAGGAAGCAAAGCGGTGCAGGAACTGGGCGAGGACGAATCTTACAGGCTGGAGGTCAGCAGCTCCGGCGCGCGTTTGAATGCTCCGACCACCCTCGGCATCATGCGCGGCCAGCAAACTTTTCTGCAACTGGTCCGGATGACGGGCGAGGGCTTCGCCGTGCCGGCGGTATCGATCGAAGACAGCCCGCGTTTTCCCTGGCGCGGACTGATGATCGATGTTGGCCGCCACTTTATCCCTCTCGACATTCTGAAGCGGAATCTGGACGGCATGGCCGCCGTAAAGCTGAACGTCTTTCACTGGCATCTTTCGGAAAATCAGGGCTTCCGCGTCGAAAGCAAGAAATTTCCCAGGCTCCAGGAAATGGGTTCAGACGGGCTGTTCTATACCCAGGATGAAGTGCGCGAGCTGATCGCGTATGCGCGTGAGCGGGGTATCCGGGTGGTTCCGGAGTTCGATATGCCGGGACATACCACGGCCTGGTTCGTTGGCTATCCCCAACTGGCCAGCGGGGCAGGACCGTATCAGATCGAGCGCCGGTGGGGTGTTTTCGATCCGGCTATGGATCCCACCCGGGAAGAAACGTACAAGTTTCTGGACATCTTCATCGGGGAAATGGCCGGACTCTTTCCCGACCAGTTTTTTCATATTGGCGGCGATGAAGTAAACGGCAAGGAGTGGGACGCGAATCCCAAAATACAGGCGTTCATGCGAGCCCACGGCATGAAAACTAACAACGACCTGCAAGCCTACTTCAACCAGCGCGTGCAGAAAATTGTAGGCAAGCATGGCAAGACGATGCTCGGCTGGGATGAAATTCTTCGTCCCGAGCTGCCGAAGAGCATCGTGATTCAATCGTGGCGTGGACCCGATTCGCTGGCCAAGGCGGCAAAGCTCGGTTACAGGGGACTGCTCTCGTCGGGCTACTACCTCGATTTGATGTGGTCAGCGGAGCGGCACTACGCGACGGAACCTTTGAGCGGCGCGGCCGCCGACCTTACTTCGGAGGAAAAGAAGCTCATCCTGGGCGGCGAGGCCTGCATGTGGGCCGAGTACGTTTCGCCGGAGAGCATTGATTCCCGCATCTGGCCGCGCACCGCAGCCATCGCCGAGAGGCTGTGGTCGCGGCAGGATGTGCGCGACGTAAACTCCATGTACCAGCGCCTGGCGGTGGTGAGCACCTGGCTGGATGGCCTGGGCCTGACCCATAACTCCAGCTACGATGCCATGCTGCGCCGCATTGCCGGAACCAATGACATTGCCGCCCTCAGGGTGCTCGCCGACGTGATCGAACCGGTGAAGGATTACACCCGGGAAGAGACCGCTCCTGCGCCCGCAACCAGCCTGTTGCCGCTGAATCGCGTGGTCGATGCCATTCGCCCTGAAAGTGAAACAGCCCGGCAGTTTGCGGACGCGGTGAACGCACTTGCCGCCGGTACAGCCAAACCGGGGACCGAAGCCTGGCTGAGAAATATACTCAGCCGTTGGCGGGACAATCAGGTAGAGCTCCAGCCCCAGTTTGAAAAATCCGCTCTGCTTAAGGATGTTGCCCTGGTCTCGCAGAGCCTGGCGACGCTCGGAGCTGCGGGCCTGGCCGCTCTCGACTATGTCGACCGGGGCGAACCGGCTCCGCCGGCCTCGGTCACCGAACAACTGGCGCTGGTCGAGCAGGCCGGGAAGCCGCAATCACAGATGCTCATCACGGTAGCTCCATCGGTCGGGAAGCTCATTCAGGCTAGCGCCGCACCTCTCTCAGCGCCCGCAAAATAAGTGTAGTCTGACAGCAGTCAAGATCAAGCTTTGCAAAGGTTCGCAAAGAAATACTCAGGGCAAGAGGCTTTTCTTTGCGACTTTGCGGTAGTCTTTTGCTTTGCCCATGAACGATTTCACCGCGAGTCCCGACGCATGGCCTGCTTTGCCGCTCGAAGCCTGGCAGGACACCTACGCCACGCTCCACATGTGGACACAGATCGTCGGTAAAGTTCGCCTGGCCCAGAGCCCCCTGATCAATCACTGGTGGGAGGTGCCGTTTTACGTCAGCGGGCGCGGGCTCACCACTTCGGTGATTCCCTACCAGCACGGCGTCTTCGAAGTGGAATTTGATTTTCTGCATCACCAGCTGATCATTCAAACCAGCCAGGACCAGGTTAAGACCATCGCTCTGGCGCCGCGTTCCGTGGCTGATTTCTACAAGGAGTTTATGGCGGCGCTGGCGGGGCTCGGCATCGAGGTGCAGGTGTGGCGCATGCCGGTCGAGGTTCCCAATCCCGTCGCTTTTGATCTCGATACCCAGCATGCAGCCTATGATCCTGAATACGGGACTCGCTTCTGGCGCATCCTTCTGACGGTCGACAGCATTTTCAAGGAATTCCGGTCGGGCTTCATCGGTAAAAACAGCCCGGTGCATTTCTTTTGGGGAAGCTTCGACTTGTGCGTCACCCGCTTTTCGGGGAGACGCGCGCCCCCGCGCGAAGGCGCGGACTTGGTCACGCGCGAAGCCTATTCACATGAAGTGATCAGCGCCGGCTTCTGGCCCGGCGGCGGCGAGATGAAAGGCGCGGCATTCTACACCTACGCAGCGCCCGAGCCCTCCGGCTACGGCCAAAGTGCAGTGCGGCCGGCCAAAGCCTTCTACCATTCGGGCATGAAAGAATTCTTCCTGATGTACGACGATGTCCGTACGGATCCGTCGCCCCGAGCCGCCCTGCTGGCCTTTCTCCAAAGTACGTACGATGCGGGAGCCAGCCTGGCCAAATGGGATCGCGAGGAGCTCGAAAGAAGACCCTGAAGGGCGCGATCTCGAAATGAGACATTCCTGAAACTGCAGGGAAAGCAACCCACAAAGCCCTTCAGCGCAATGGTTTAGGATTTGCTCCCGACGGTTGTCCAAGGTCCCTGAGCTAGACTTGCTTGGCCTTCCGTTACCTGTCCAGCGCAGCCAGCCCCTCCTATCATCAAATGTCACTTACCCCCTATGGCGACTCCGACGCTCGATCACAAGGCCAGCGACACAGTTCAGGCACTGGTGCAATTGCTCCGCTCCCGCTCTTCAGAAGAGATACGGCAGCGCATGTACGACAATCCGCCCGGAAGTCCATGGTGGGCTGCCTGCAAAACCGAATTGGATTTGCGCAACAGCGAACGCGCCGCCACCGCGCTGGTGGACACTTCCCGCGTGCTGGACAAACTTCGCAGCGCCACCGACCACCTCGACGAACTCACCAACAAGCTGCTCCAGGCCACGACGGATATGGGAGAAGTGGTGAAGAGCGTCCGCGAATCGGGCAGAAGGATGGAAATCGCCACCTACGTCATCGTGGGACTGACCGTGGTTCAATTGTTTTACATAGCCTTCCAATTTTCCGCCAAGCATTGAACATCGAGCATTGAAGTGATGTGGGCGCGAGCGTCCCGCTCGTGCCGGGATCACCACGAGCCTTTCGTTCCAGCCACCAGCAAACCCAGCCGAGCTTCGCTCGCCCACCCGGACGAGGGCGTCCGGCCTACGCGTGCTCAACATATAGGCGCCCTCCCCAGTCCACGTGGGGGCAGGTGCCCACACCCGCCCGGCTGGGCAAGGCCCGGCGAAATCTACTTTCCTAGGCTGCCAACTACTTTGCCCCCTGCCCCGGTCTCGGCTAACATACCGCCGTGGCCAACTACGTCGGCGCAATCGACCAGGGAACGACCAGCACGCGCTTCTGCATCTTTGACGCCGCCGGCAAAACCGTGGCTGCGGCTCAAAAAGAACACCGGCAGATTTATCCTCAGCCAGGATGGGTGGAACACGATCCCGAAGAAATTTGGCAATCCACCCAGGACGTCATCGCGCAAGCCCTGCGGCAAGGCAAGCTTGGCCCTTCCGATCTGGCTGCGATCGGCATCACCAACCAGCGTGAAACCACGGTGCTGTGGAACCGGAGGACCGGAAAGCCGGTGGCGAATGCCCTAGTGTGGCAGGATACACGGGTCGATGATTACGTCTCCGAACTCTCCCGCAACGGCGGGGCCGACCGCTTTCGATCGAAGACTGGACTTCCGCTCAGTACCTATTTCAGCAGCCTGAAAATCCGCTGGCTGCTTGATCATGTGCCCGGCATCCGAAAGCAAGCCGAAGATGGAGAAGTCATTTTCGGCAACATCGATTCCTTTTTGACCTGGCACCTCACCGGCGGAACCGATGGCGGGCTGCACATCACTGACGTGACCAACGCCAGCCGCACCCAACTCATGGATCTCGATACCCTCGCCTGGGATCAGGACTTGCTGGACGCGTTCGGCGTTCCCAGGGCGATGCTGCCCCGCATCTGCTCCAGCGGCGAACCCTACGGGCAGGTGACAGTCGGCGCCGCCAGGGGAGTCGCAATCGCTGGAATTCTGGGCGACCAGCAGGCAGCGCTTGTGGGGCAGACTTGCTTCAAATCCGGCGAAGCAAAAAATACTTACGGCACCGGCTGCTTCCTGCTGATGAATACCGGGCAGCGCGCGGTCCGCTCGACCTGCGGGTTGCTGACCACCGTTGCCTACAAATTCAGCAAGGAACCGGCGCATTATGCGCTCGAGGGCAGCATCGCCATCACCGGCGCTCTGGTGCAGTGGGTGCGGGACAATCTGGGGCTGATCGGCGCGAGTCCTGAAATTGAAACTCTTGCCCGCACGGTCGAGGACAACGGCGGAGTCTATTTCGTTCCCGCATTCTCCGGCCTTTATGCGCCCTACTGGAAGCACAACGCCCGCGGGGTGATTGCCGGGCTGACCCGCTACGTCAACAAGGGGCACATCGCGCGCGCCGTACTGGAAGCGACTGCGTTTCAGACTCGCGAAGTGGTCGAAGCCATGGAACAGGATTCCGGCATTGCTCTGGACGTTCTGCGAGTGGATGGCGGCATGGTGGACAACGCGCTCCTGATGCAGTTTCAGGCCGACATCCTCAACCGGCCGGTGGTGAAGCCGCTGATTAAAGAGACTACGTCTCTGGGCGCGGCCTACGCTGCCGGGCTCGCGGTGGGCTTCTACAAAAACACAGACGACCTGCGAGGGCGGTGGTCGGTGGGGCAAACCTGGAAGCCGGGCCTGGCTGAGCCGAAGCGCGCCGAGATGTACCGGCTGTGGAAGAAAGCGGTCACTCGGTCGTTCGACTGGGTCGAGTAGCTTTGACGCCTACCAGATGGTGCGCAGCGCTTTTGACTTCCGAATATCGTTGTCCGCAGTGATCAGAGAAATTCCTTCGACCATTGCGGTGGCTCCAATAATCCGATCCGCCGAATCTTTGGGATAAGCGGCCGGAAGCCCCATGGCGCGTACACAAATCCGGCTTGTGATCGGAAGGACCACAAACCTGGACTCCACTTCTGATAGGAACGTTTCCAGGCTGGCGCTCAATTGGATACGCCCTTTGCTTTCGACGATGGCGATTTCGAGTAGATCATGTCTGAGATCGCCAGGCCCTCGCCGCTTTGACGATTTTCCTCGATAACCACTCTGGCCTTTCGGGAAATCCTGGACGGTTCCAGAGCCAGCCAGAGCACGACGTGGGTGTCAACCAGAATCATCGCAGCTCGCCCCACTCGTCCTGGGAAAGGGCCGGGGAAACCACGTCGCCGGTGATGCGGCCCCGATTGCGGAAAAACCCGAAAATGTCGTCCCCAGCGGTTTTGACCGGTACGAGCATAGCGACCGGCTGGCCGTGTTTGGTGATTACGACGGTCTCCCGCCTGGCCTTAACCTCATCCATGACGGCGAGACAGTTCGTCTTGAATACCCCGGCGGGCATGGTTTTCATGGCTAACCTCCTGCCACCATGGTCATTAGACCATGGTCATAATTGGGAAACTGGCTCGAGCGGCCAGCTTGATGCCGCTGCTGACCGAATCTGGTCAGCCAGACCAGCGCGAATAAGGAAAGGAATCTGCTCCTCGCGGCCCAGGCTGCATTCGACAAAATCGACAAACAGGATTCTGCGGCGGCGAAGGACGGAAATTTCGGTCCATGGTATGAATAGAGGCGGATGGCCGACGCGAAAGAAAAAAAACGGCGCGAGGTAGAGTCCGCTGGGATCGGCCCCGATGGTCAGGCAGTTCCTGTAATTCGCGCCCCAGCGCAAGCGGGCACTTTTCCAGCTCCAGGTTTGGCCTGGAAAAGGGAACGTCGAACTAAAGCGGCGTCCTAATACCGCCCAGCCGCTCATTTTTCCGGTCAGAAAACTGGTCACGCACCACATCGCGACGAAAAAGGTTGAGAAGGCAAGGATTGAGGCGGCCGGACTTATGACGACATGAGTTTGCACCGATTCACACCCCAGGCGTCTCAAATGCTGAAACTAGTATGGCGCTGAAAGCCGCCAGCAAACCCAGGCGAGCTTCGCTCGCCCACCCGGACGAGGCGTCCGGGCCTACGTGTGCTCAAAAAATATAAGCTTCACCCCAGACCACGCAGGGGCGGGTGCCCACACCCGCCCGGCCGGGCAAAGCCCGGCAGGATTTCAGGGCCCTCATCGAGCCCTCGCCAGCCGCCTAATCGCTGTCCTCGCCCACCTTCAGAACGGCCAGGAACGCCTCCTGCGGAATGTCCACCCGCCCGATGCGCTTCATGCGCCGCTTGCCTTCCTTTTGTTTCTCCAGCAGCTTGCGTTTGCGCGAGATGTCGCCGCCGTAGCACTTGGCGATTACGTTCTTGCGTATCGCCGAAACCGTCTCGCGGGCGATGATCTTGGCTCCGATTGAGGCTTGAATCGCCACTTCGAACATCTGCCGCGGGATCAGTTGCCGCATCTTGGAGACCAGCAGCTTGCCGCGTTCGTAAGCGAAGTCGCGATGCACAATAATAGAGAGCGCATCCACCGCCTCGCCCGCCACCAGAATATCCAGCCTCACCATCGGCGATTCCCAATAGTCGGCGAGATGGTAGTCGAGCGAGGCATAGCCGCGGGAGACCGACTTGAGCCGGTCATAAAAGTCGAGCACGATTTCGTTGAGCGGAAGTTCGTAGTGCAGCATCACGCGCGACGAACTCACGTACTCAAATGTCTTTTGCTTGCCCCGCTTGTCTTCCACCAGCTTCAAAATCCCGCCCACGTATTCTTCGTTGGTGAGAATTGTGGCCAGGATCACCGGCTCCTGGATTTTGGCAATCTCGCTCGGATCGGGCCAGCGCGAAGGATTATCGACTTCAATCAACGTGCCATCGGTTTTGGTGATCTTGTAACGAACTCCCGGCGCGGTCGTAATCAGTTCCAGATTGAATTCACGCTCCAGCCGCTCCTGGATGATCTCCATGTGCAGAAGTCCAAGAAAGCCGCAGCGGAAGCCGAAGCCCAGGGCGACGGAGCTTTCCGGCTCGAAGAAAAAAGATGAATCATTGAGCCGCAATTTTTCCAGGGCCTCGCGAAGCTGGGTGTGCTCATGCGCGTCCACGGTGTAGAGCCCGGCGAAAACCATGGGCTTGATTTCTTCAAACCCGGGAAGGGGCTCGATCGCCGGATTGGCCTCGTCGGTAATGGTGTCGCCGATTTTCGTGTCGGCCACGGTCTTGCTGTTGGCCATCAGAAACCCGACTTCGCCGGCGCGCAACTCATCCACTTCAACCGGCTTCGGGGTCAAAACGCCGAGGGTTTCCACTTCGAGCACACGCCCATTCCACATCAGGCGGATTTTTTGCCCCTTGCGGATCGTCCCTTCGAAAACTCGCGTCAGCACGATGACGCCGCGGTAAGGATCGAACCAGGAGTCGAAAATCAGCGCCTGCAGCCGGTTGTCCGGACTGCCTTTGGGCGGGGGCACGCGTTTCACGATGGCTTCCAAAACGTCGGGCACGCCGTGCCCGGTCTTGGCGCTGATCAGCACCGCGTCCGAGGCGTCGAGACCGACCGCGCCTTCGATCATTTCCTTGGTGCGCTCCACGTCAGCGCTGGGCAGATCGATCTTGTTGATGACGGGAATTATTTCCAGGCGGTGGTTGATCGCGAGATAGGCGTTGGCCAGCGTCTGCGCTTCCACTCCCTGCGACGCATCCACCACCAGCAGCGCGCCTTCGCAGGAAGCCAGTGAGCGTGAGACTTCGTAGGAAAAATCAACATGGCCCGGCGTATCGATGAGGTTGAGCTGGTAAGTGTGACCGTCGAGGGCGGTGTACATCATGCGGACGGCGTGCGCCTTGATGGTGATGCCGCGTTCCCGTTCCAGATCCATGGAGTCGAGCACCTGGGCCTGCATCTCGCGCGCCGTGAGCGCGCCGGTCAGCTCGAGCAGACGATCCGCCAGCGTGGATTTGCCATGATCGATGTGAGCAATGATGGCAAAATTACGGAGAAAGGCGGCGTCCATGGGGGCAGCGGTCAATCCTTGATTCTAACAGGCGGCTGCGGCCCGGCTCCTCGCGTCCGCTACAATCTGAATCTGTGCTGGTACTCGCTTCCGCTTCTCCACGCCGCCAGGAGTTGCTGCGCAACGCCGGTATTGCGTTCACCGTGGACCCGGCCAACATTCCCGAACTCCCGCAGCCCGGAGAGTTCCCCCGCGATTTCGCGCAGCGCCTGGCGCGAGAAAAAGCGCTGACCACGTTCCGCCGCCACAACGAAGAGACCGTTCTCGGCGCCGACACCATCGTCGTCGTCGATGGCGAAATTCTGGGAAAGCCGTGTGACGAAGCCGACGCCTTGCGCATGCTGCGCCTGCTCTCCGGCCGAAACCACCAGGTCACCACCGGCGTTTGCCTCATAGGGCAGCTGACAGCCGGCGATGGGAAACTCAGAACAGATTTTGAAGACACTCGTTCCGAAACCACGGTGGTAACGATGTCCACGCTCACGGACAACGATATTCGCGGCTACATCGCAACCGGCGAGCCCATGGACAAGGCAGGCGCCTACGCCATTCAGGGCATCGCTTCGCGCTGGATTCCGCGCATCAACGGAGATTACTTCAATGTGGTGGGATTGCCCGTAGCGTTGGTGTGCGGGATACTGCACGAGCACGGGCTGCTGACCAGCAAGGTTTAGCGGAGAGTTATGCTTTTTTATCCGGATCCTGCTCGCCGTCTTTTACGGCTGACTTGAAGTTCTTGATGCCTTCGCCCAGTCCCTTGCCCAGATCGGCCAGCTTGCTGGGTCCAAAGATCAAAAGCGCGATGGCCAAAATGATCAGAATCTCAGGCAATCCCAATTTTCCAGGCACGTGAAACCTCCCTAACGGATTTGCCAGGCACGACTACAAACCCTGTGGAAATTCTAGGCTACACAGGGGCGGTAGTCAAAGTATGTATGTTTTCACGTGGTCTCGGGTACTACACAGTCTCGATAAGTTGGGCAAGCAATGCCGCGCGGCGGGGAAGCTCGGAGATCATAATGGACTCGTAACTGGCATGAGCTCCTTCGCCCACGCCCCCCAGGCCGTCCAGCGTCGGAATTCCCAGTCCGGCGGTGAAGTTTCCGTCCGAGCCTCCGCCTACCGATGCCTCTTCCAGCTTCCACCCCAGGAATTTAGCGATTCCAGAGGCTTGGCTATAGAGCGAGGCTATGCCGGCACTTCGTTCCATGGGCGGACGGTTCACGCCGCCCGTTATTTCCAGCCTGCATTTGCGATTGAAGGGCTTGAGCGCTTTGAGCTGGCGGTCGATCATCGCCGCGTCTTTCATGCGCCCCACCCGCACGTCGAGAGACGCGCTTGCTTCGGCGGGGATCACATTCGTCCGGGTGCCACCGGAGACCAGCCCCACGTTCAACGTAAGCCCGCGCTTCAGGTCAACCAGTTTGGAGAGGGCAGTGATCTGTTGCGCCAGTTCGACAATCGCGCTTTCGCCCTTATCAAAATCCAGCCCGGAGTGGGCGGCCTTTCCGGTTACTTTGATGGTGTACTCGCCCACGCCCTTGCGCGCGGTTTTCAGGGCGCCTTTCATTCCGTAGGCAGGCTCAAGAACCAATACGGCCGAGGATTTTGCGGCCAGGCTCTCCGTGATGCGGCGCGACGATTCGCTTCCCACCTCTTCGTCCGAGACCAGCAGCACCGTGACCGGGCGCGGCAGGCTATCGCCGCCATGCCGTGTGCGTAAGCCTTCCAGCGCATGCAGCATCAGCGCAATGCCGGACTTCATATCGAGCGCGCCTGGCCCCCAGAGCCGTTCCTCAGCCACACGGCAAGGCATGGTCGAAAGCGTTCCCATCGGATATACGGTGTCGGTGTGGCCGAGAAGCAATACCGGTTTCTGCTTGCCAGGCCCGGGGAAGTCCACTTGCAGGTGATCGCCAAAGTCCTGTGCGCGATGCAGCTTAGCGTGGCCGCCGATTTTCTCGAAGCGTCCAGCCAGAAGCGCGACCAGCTGGTTTACCGCCTGCTTGTTTTCGCTGGGAGATTCGATTTCCACCAACTGGCGGATGGTTTCGCAAATTGCATCTTTTCTTTCGGAGAAGAAACGGAATTGGGTGGCTATTTCTGCAGAGCGAGACGGGTCCGCGGGTTGCGGTTTTTTCAGAACTTTCTTCACTTGCTTACGCTGAGTCGATTTCAAAAATCCCTCCCGCCGTCGTTCAGTCCCATTTCGTACTCGTCACACGCGAGATGCTGCGCAAGCCCGGCATGGCGCCCGCACGTCAGAGCGTTAAGCGGGACAGGGCCGTAGACTCTCGCGGCAATTCCTCGGCTGCGCCGCGGTACAGTATAATCTTCGCTCACTGACGGGAAGAGCCTGACCGCGCCAATGACCGATACCGTTCATCCAACGATGGTAAATTCAGCGATGGCAAATCCAGCAGGCGCAAACCCGGCGACAGCAAATCCGGCGACGGCGAAGGCCATGCTGGATATCATCGATATCTTCAACATTCTGCCGCACCGGTTTCCCTTCCTCCTGATTGACCGCGTGGTTGAAATACAGCGCAAGCAGCGCATCGTGGCTATCAAGAATGTGACCATTAATGAACCGTTCTTTGCGGGGCACTTTCCTCAGATGCCTATCATGCCCGGCGTTTTGATTGTCGAAGCGATTGCGCAGGCGGGTGGCGCGTTACTGCTGACAGAAGCCCAGGACCGCAAAAATAAGCTCATCATGTTCACCGGAATCGAGCGGGCGAAATTTCGCCGGCCGGTTGTGCCCGGCGATCAGTTGCGCATCGAAGTGGAGTTAAAAAGCTGGCGGGAGAGGCCGAGTATGATTGCCGTTCGCATCGAAGGCATTGTTTACGTGGGCGCCAAGCGGGTGGCCGAAGCAACCGTCAGCTGCCAGCTTGTGGATACCGCCCGCGGGCGCGCCGGGTCGAAGGGCGCGGGGGCACAATCCGATGGTGACGAGCCGGAATAGTCTTCCGTATGGCCAAACGTCCGCAGCCCAGGGGAACCTCGCAGCCCGAAGCCACTGTGAAACCTTCGATTGCGATCCATCCCACCGCCATCGTGGATCCGGGCGCGAGAGTTCATCCTTCCTGCAAAATCGGTCCGTATTGCGTGATTGGTCCGGGCGTTGAACTGGGCGAAGGCTGCCATCTGGTCTCGCACGTCGCCCTTGAAGGGCCAACAAGAATCGGATCGGATAACCGCTTTTTCCCATTCTGTTCAATCGGCATGGCGCCGCAGGACATTTCATACGCCGGTGAACCGACTCGCCTGGAAATCGGCGATCACAATCAGATTCGCGAGTTTGTGACCATCAACCGCGGCACCGCAAAAGGTGGCGGAGTCACGCGCGTGGGCAGCCACACGCTGGTGATGGCTTACACCCATATTGCGCACGACTGCGTCATCGGCGATCACGTCATCCTGGCCAACGCCGCGACGCTGGGTGGCCACATCACGGTCGGAGACTGGGCTGTGGTCGGGGCGCTCTGCCCGGTCCATCACTTTGTTCGCATCGGCGCCTACTCTTTCATCGGCGGCGGCACAACCATCACCCGCGATGTGTTGCCCTTCTCGAAGACCGCCGCGGCTCGTGACACTCACGCCTACGGCCTCAACGCGGTCGGCCTGGAGCGGCGCGGATTCAGCAAGGAGCGCATCCGCAAAATTCACCATGCCTATAAACTTCTGCTGGCGTCCAGGCTCAATACTTCGCAGGCGCTGGAGGTCATGAAATCAGAGCCCGACCGCGGAGAAGATGTGGACCTGCTGATCCATTTCATCGAAACCTCCGAACGTGGCGTGATCAAGTAATGCGGGGGAACGTCGCACTGATTGTTCAGCAGATCGGCCAGAGCCCGGGGCACAGCTTCTCTTGGAATAGAACGTGACCGATCGTCCACTCATCGAGAACGTCAACTGTCGGATTCTGTGCCCGTTGCGCGTCGATCATGGCCCGGACCAGTTTCTCGACGTTGCTCTGAGCTTCGGCTTTGCGCTCGGCAAACTCCTGCAAACTGACCCGGTGGGTCTCCAGGCCGCTTTCGATCAGGGCCTTGAAGGCACTCTCCCACGGGAGCGAGAACTTGACGCGATGCCTCGCGGCTATTCGTACGGCGGCTCCCCACATGTATCCTGACGGGTGCTGGATGGAAGGTATCTCAGTCATAAAATATGCATGCGAGTCGTTGAAGATCCGCCGTTGAAGAATTGTGCTACGTGATGCGAAGCTTAAGCAAGCGAAGAGACGGTGGAATGGTCGAAATTCTCCTCCGCGTCGTTCGCGGCATTCCTCCGCGACCTTGACCGTCAAGATTTTGAACTGCATAGGACGCAAGGCGAGCCTGGAGAAAACGGATTGAAGATGTCCAAAGGTGAGCGCATCGGCCTCATCGCCGGCAACGGGACTTTTCCCTTGCTGGTACTGGACGCTGCGCGCGCGCAAGGTTTCCAGGTGATTGTCGCCGCCATCAAGGAAGAAGCTTTTCCGGAGATTGAGCAGCACGGAGCCGCCGCGGTTCACTGGCTCTCTCTAGGAGAATTGTCCCGGTTGATCGAAACTTTTCAACGGGAAGGCGTGCGCCGCGCAATCATGGCGGGACAGGTAAAGCATAAGCAGATTTTTTCCAGCATCCGTCCTGATTGGAAGCTGGCGAAATTGCTGCTCTCGCTGGGCACGCGCAGCACGGACTCGCTGCTGGGCGCGGTCGCTCAGACACTAGCGGACGAAGGCATCACTCTCGAAAATTCGACGTCGTTTCTGGAACCCTTGCTGGCGCAGGCGGGAGTTCTTACCAGCCGGACGCCCTCGCCGCAGGAAAAAAAGAATGTTGAATACGGCCGCACAGTGGCCCGCCAGTTGGCACAGTATGATGTGGGACAAACGGTCGTGATTGCGGAGTCTGCCTGCGTCGCCGTCGAAGCTATGGAAGGTACCGACGCTACGATCTTGCGCGCGGGAGAAATCATGCGATCACTGGCGGGCGAGGCCTCGACTCTGGGACGCGGGCTTACTGTAGTGAAAATTGCGAAACCCAACCAGGACATGCGCTTCGATGTCCCGGTCGTGGGTGTGAAGACGATTGAAGTGATGCGGCAGGCTGGAGCCACTTGCCTGGGCCTGGATGCCGGGAAGTGCCTTTTGCTGGAGGGAGACGCCATCACCAGGGTCGCCGACGCCGCTGCGATTACGATTGTGGTTGATTAGCCGGCGGGCCGGGCCCGTTCTGTTTCCATGGAGAGCGTTTGATGACTGAAACTTTTCGCCTTGCCGATCAGATCCGCCGCGCCTTTGAGGGCAACGCTTGGCACGGAGATTCCATTCTCGAACTGCTGGCAGACGTAACCCCGGGGATGGCCGCCGCCCATCCGATCAAAAATGCCCACTCGATATGGGAACTCGTTCTGCACATCGCCGCCTGGGATGAGATCATCTGCCGCCGCATTGGTGGCGCCGCCGTAACCCCCACCGACGAGCAGAACTTCCCGCCGGTCAGGGACACCAGCGAGGCTGCCTGGGGCCAGGCTATCGAAAATACCAAGCGAATTCATAACGAGCTAATCAAGGCAGTGGCGGCTTTTCCAGATGTGCGCCTCATGGACCCCGTCCCGGGCAAAAGCCAGACGTATCACAATTTTTATTACATGTTCAGCGGCATCGTGCAGCACGAGCTTTATCACGCCGGCCAGATCGCGTTACTGAAAAAGGCCGCAAAGTGATATTCCTTCGCGTCCTTTGCGGTTAAAACTTTTTCAAACCTGTGATGGAGAGACCTGACTGAGTAACCACATAAATGTAGCCGTGGTTGGCGTAGGCGCCTTCGGGCGCAACCACGCCCGCGTTTATCACGAACTGGCGCAGCAGGGCGAAGCCGTTCGCCTGGTGGGAGTCGTGGATCCCGACGTCAGCCGCGCCGATTCCGTTGCCCGCGAATTCGACTGCCGCGCCTTCGGCTCGGTTGAGCAGTTGGTGACTACGCACAGCGAGGTGCAGGCCGCTTCCGTTGCCGTGCCCACGGTTGGGCACCTCGAGGCTGCGCGCGCCCTGATGAACGCGGGAGTCGATGTCCTGGTCGAAAAACCACTGGCCCCTTCCCTGGTCGAGGCCGATGAACTCATTCGCCTGGCTCAGAGTTTGCATCGCGTAGCCCAGGTGGGACACCTGGAACGCTTCAATCCCGCAGTCCGTGCGACGGCGCCGCTCATCACCCAGCCCATGTTCTTTGAAGTTCACCGGCTGAGCGTGTTCACTCCCCGGTCCCTCGATGTTGACGTCATTCTCGATCTCATGATTCACGATCTTGACGTCGTCCTGGCGCTGGTGAAATCCCCGGTCAGGGAGATTCGCGCCGTGGGCCTTCCCATTCTTTCGGGCAAGGCCGATATTGCCAATGTTCGCCTGGAGTTCGAATCCGGATGCGTGGCCAACTTCACTGCCAGCCGGGTTTCGACCGAGCGCGTTCGCAAGCTGCGTTTTTTCCAGCCCCGACAATATATTTCGCTCGACTATGGTCGCCAGGAGGTGCTGGTTTTCAGTGTGGGCGATGCCGGCGCCGCGGCAGGAAAGCCGTCGGTGAATCCCCAGATCAGTATCGCCAAGCCGGCCATCACGGCCGAGGAACCCCTGCGGGGCGAAATCAGATCGTTTCTGGAAGCAGTGCGTACCCGCTCCCGGCCGCTGGTCTCATTCGAGGATGGCCGCCGCGCCCTTGCCGTCGCCCTCGACATTGTTGCCGCCATCCGCCAGCATGGCCAGAAAGTCCAACTCGACCAGCTGCTCTGATAGTGCCTGCGCAACCGCGTAAGTCATTGCAACATAATGCTCCGGCGCGTCCTCCCGTTTTACACTTCTTGACAATAAGACACCGGCCTTCGGGGTAGTCTTTATTGACGAGTCAGGTACAGACTTTCGTTTGGCGGCGCAGTGCTTTTTCGCAGATATTCTGGAAAGATGCGAGAATAGAAATACGAAATTGGTAGTTAGTTCAGGCTCATTGGTCATTCGTCGGTAACCGCTGAATCTTCGCCGGCATGTTCAGCCGGAAGCTTGGGCCTTGGCTAACCACCAAGGGCCAGGGACCAAAGACGGTAAACCCAGCAGGTCGATGTCTATTACTGAAATCCCGCCGCAAAACCCCGTCCCCGCAGCGCAACCGCCCGCACCCCAGGGGAGCGATCTATACGACGCCAGCGGGTGGGAGACTGCCTATCGGGAGATGCATGACGTTCCCGCGCTCCTGATCCAGTTGCAGGACGATCTCTCCCGATCACGCCAGCGGGAAGCCTTCTGGATTTCGGTGGTCGTCCACCTGGCGATTGTGATTCTGGTCGTCAACTCCGGCAGGCTGGAAGGGTTGATGCGCCGGCGCTCCGTGATTCTGGTCAGCCCGCAAGACATGATGAAGCAGAAAGACCTGACCTACCTGGAGCTTCCGCCCGACGAGCAGAAACTGACCAAGCGCCCCGACACCAACAAGATTTCCGATAAAGACCGGATAGCGACCTCGCGCGCGCCGCAAATCGATCGCAAAGAGTTGAAGAAGCTTTTGGACAGCTCACGCCCCGGCGCGCCGGGCCGCGGCGGACCTCCGGCGCCACAATCCGCGCCACCCGCTCCGGCCGCGCAACAGGCTCCGCAGGCGCCCCAGGAGCAGCCGTCGGCAGCGCCGCCGCCACCCGATGAGAACCAGGTGGCGCGGCTGCAGCAGCCGCCCGCTGCCAAGCCCACGCCGAGTTTCAACACCGGATCGATGTCGGCGGGCTCGGCGATTGAACAGGCGGCCCGCGCCGCCATGGCGAATCGTGGCGGATCCGGCGGCGATAGCGGGGACTACGGCCTGGGCCAAGGCAAGCAGGGCGGCGAGGCCATCGGCCCGATGGACGTCCTCAGCGACACCATGGGCGTGGATTTCGGTCCTTACCTTGCCCGCGTGCTCCACGACGTGCGGGAAAACTGGTACCGCATCATCCCTGAATCGGCGCGCGCGCCGCTGATGAAAAAAGGGAAAGTCTCGATTGAGTTTGCCATCCTGAAAAACGGCCAGGTCGCCGGCCTGCAAATCGTCGGCACGTCCGGAGATGTTGCGCTGGACCGGGCGGCTTATGGCGGGATTACCGCCTCCAAACCTTTCCCGCCGCTGCCCAGCGAATTCGGCGGCCAGTATCTGGCCTTGCGCTTCCACTTTTTCTACAACCCGGACAAGTCGGATCTGCAGTAACGCCGTTTGCTAAAGTCTAAGACGCAGCCACGGATTTCGCGGATTCACACGGATAAGTCAAAAAAAGATCTTGATCCGTGAAAATCCGTAAAATCCGTGGCCGATTTTGAATCCGGGCCGCTTACCAGACTCTACATTTCTTTTCTCGCACCATCGCCGATCCTGCCTTGCACTGGAAGGCCTGCTGAAATTCCGGCAGATTTGAAACCACTCCATTGGCCCGGTATTTGTCGGGAGAGTGGGGATCGATGGTGGCATACATGCGCTGGGCTTCGTCTCGAGTCGCGGAACACCAGCTCTGCCCGTATCCGATGAAGAAGCGCTGCTCGGGGGTGAAGCCTTCAATGGGATCCGAGGGTTGGCCGCGACTCTCATTCTTCCAGGCCATATACGCCAGCATTACCCCGCCCAGATCGGCCACGTTCTCGCCCATCGTCAGCTGGCCGTTGATCTTGATGTCATCCACCGCGACGTATTGCGAATACTGATCGGAAACGCAGCTGGCGCGTTCGTCGAACTGCTTGGAATCCTCCGCTGTCCACCAGTCGCGCAGGTTGCCGTGGGCATCGAACTGGCGTCCCTCATCGTCAAAGCCGTGAGTGAGTTCGTGTCCGATGGTGGCGCCGGTGTCGCCATAGTTCGGAGCATCGTCCGACGCCGGATCAAAAAATGGCGGCTGTAGAATTCCGGCGGGGAAGTTGATGTCATTCACTTGTGGATTGTAGTAGGCATTGACGGTGGGCGGCGTCATGTCCCACTCGCCCCGGTCCACGGGCTTGCCGATCTTTGCGATCTCGCGGTTGAACTCGAATATTCGCGCCCGCACCACGTTGCCCATGTGGTCATCGCGTGCGATGGTCAAGGCGCTGTAGTCGCGCCATTTGTCGGGATAGCCGATCTTGTTCGCCAGCGCATGCAATTTTTCCAGGGCCTGCTGTTTGGTCGCGGGAGACATCCAGGGAAGCGCATCGATGTCGCGCTGCATGGCGTCTTCGATCTGCCCCACCAATCTTTGCGCCCGCTGTTTAGATTGGGGAGGGAACACCTTCAGTACGAACGCCTGGCCCAGGGCTTCTCCAAGATCGTTGTCCGT
This sequence comes from Terriglobia bacterium, assembly GCA_963814725.1. Lineage (GTDB taxonomy): Bacteria > Acidobacteriota > Terriglobia > Terriglobales > Acidobacteriaceae > JAIQFF01. The sequence continues at coordinate 187,972 of CAWFDY010000001.1, read as the reverse complement.
GTAGTTGACGCATCGTTTCCAGCGCGGCTGAAGTTCCTGCGCGCCGGTCAGGGCTTTGCCGAAGAAATCAAAATCGGCATTCACAAACGCGGCGGAAAGATAGGGCGCATTGGCGTGCGCCAGCTGCCAGCGCAGGTAAGCCTTCCAACTCTTCAGATCTTCTTTTTCGACAATCGCGTTCAGGGTTTTGAAGAACTCTGGACTGGACACGTTCAGCGACTGCAATCCTGGCTGGCCGGCCAGCGAAAAGTATTTTTTCCAGTGGAACGACGGAGCCAGCGTTTCCAGCTCCCGTCGCGTCATCTTGTGATAAAGCAACTTGGGATCGCGGCGTTCCACCTGGGTCAGCGATCCCTGGGCCAGCGCAGTCTCGATGCGCAGCACAGTCTGTGCTTCATTGGCGGCAATCGCCGGCGAATCTCCCAGCAATTCAAACATTTTCTGCACGTGGGCGACGTAGGCCTGGCGAAGGTCGAGGGATTTCGGATCGGTCTTCAGATAATAGTCGCGATCGGGAAGGCCAAGCCCACCCTGATCGACCTCCGCGATGACCTGGGACGAATTCTTGTAATCCTGGTCAGACTGAAAGTCGAAGGGAGCGTTCAGGCCCAGCATGCCGGCCGTGACAGCGGCGAGGTCGTGCTTGGAATGCATGCGCTCGATTCTTTCAAGTCCCGCTTTCAATGGTTCGACTCCAGCCGTGTCAATCGCCTTTTCATCCATGCAAGCGGCGTAGTAGTCCCCGATCTTTTGTTTCACCGGGTCGCGGCCGGGGCCGCCCGACGCTGCTTCTTCCAGAATTCCGCGCAGAAGAGCCCTGTTTTCATCGGCGAGCCTGCCGCCCACGCCCCAGCTTGTCTTGTCCGGAGGAATGGGGTTCTTCTTCAGCCATCCTCCGCAGGAGTAGGCAAAAAAGTCGGTGCATGGATCGACGCTGGGATCCATCGAGTTGACATCCAGCACCGTCGACCGACTCGGCGTGGGAGATTCGGCTCCCGAGCTCTGTCCGTAGGCAGCGGCGGCCAGGATAATCGAAGCCAGAACACCCAATGCGAAAGCGATTCGAAGCATGATTCTCCTTAGAAATTGCCGGAAACATTTGAAGTCAAAACATACCTTGAATCTGGGCCCGCAAATCACAGGTCGGCAAAACACGGATACGCAAACCAAGGATCGGCAGCGTTTAGCGCGGGCCGACCAGGCTATCCTGCGTCCCAGTTTTACCACTTGAAGTCAGGATTTCGCATCTCCGCCCGATAGTTTCAGACGGCGACACAGCCTTTTCGTGAGCACGGCGGAAGGAGTGCCTGCACCTTCTGCCTCGCAAGCCTATATCGCCCGGGGGACTACAATACGGCGGTGCCTTCCCTTGGCCCTCAGCCGGACCGCTCTCCCCCTGAACGCCCAGCCAGGCTGCGTATCCACGGGCTTGAGGCCGGCGGCATCCTGATCATCGGAGCCGTAATTCTGGCGCTGATCCTTGGCCGCTACTGGCACCACATTGCCTGGGGTGCCCGCTGACCGCGCTTTCCGATCCCCTTGTCGTAGCGGTGCTCGGCCCCACGGGCAGCGGCAAGACGGCCCTTGCGCTGGCGCTTGCCGAACACTTTCGCGGCGAGATCGTGAACTGCGATTCAGTCGCGATGTATCGCGAATTTGAGATTGGAACCGCGAAGCCCTCGGCCGCAGATCGCGCCCGTGCCCCACATCACCTGCTGGATTTCGTCGATCCATCGGGTTACATCACGGCCGGGGAGTACGCGCGCCGTGGCCGCGAAGTGCTGCAACAGATCGATGCACGGCACGCTTTGCCGATTGTGGTGGGAGGAACCGGCCTCTATCTGCGCGCGCTGCTGGAGGGACTTTTTGCCGGCCCCCAGCGTTCGGAAGATCTTCGCGGACGGTTGCGCGAGCGCGCCAAAAAGAAGGGTCCAGCCTATCTTCACCGGATCCTGAGCCGTCTCGATCCCGCAGCGGCGGCGAAAATTCACGCGAATGACGCGCCCAAGCTGCTGCGGGCGATTGAAGTCTGCCTGGCGTCGCGGATGAGAATGAGCGAGTTATGGAAGCGAGGCCGCGATCCGCTGCTGGGATTCCGCATTGTCCGGTTGGGGCTCGATCCCGGGCGCCAGGCCCTCTACGGCCGGATCAATCAGCGCGCGCAAGCCATGTTTGATGGAGGTCTGGTGGAGGAAACGCGCATTCTGCTGGAGAAGTACGGCCCCGTCGCCCGTCCTCTCGCAGCGCTCGGATACCGCCAGGCCGTATCGTTCATCCGAGGCGAGATTGACCGCAAGAGTGCGGTGCAGGGGGCACAGCAGGCGCACCGAAACTACGCCAAGCGCCAGATCACCTGGTTTCGCCGCGAGCCGGATGTGTTCTGGCTTCAAGGGTTTGGAGATGACGTCGCACTTCAGAAAAATGCCATCGAGAAAATCACCGCGGAGCGAAACCAAACCCTTGGCGGCCTTCGCGGACTTTCTTAGCGTCCTTTGCGGTTAGAGGTTTTGATCTCGAGGCCTACCGTTTCAAAATCCCAGTGAGCGCGTCCCGCAAATCCGGATCCCGAAATTGATATCCGCTGCTCAATAGCCTGGCGGGCAGCACGCGCTGGCTACCCAGAAAGAGCTCTGTTCCCATCTCGCCAAATACCAGGCCGACAGCAAACGCGGGCATAGGGAAAATCGCCGGCCGTTTCAGGACGGAAGCCAGGGTCCGGGTGGATTCGGAATTGGTCACGGGATTTGGTGAGACGGCATTGACTGGACCCGAGAGCGCTTCATTGGCCATTGCATATTGAATCGCTCCGACTACGTCCCTGGCGGAAACCCAGCTCCACCATTGCCGTCCGCTGCCCATTTTTCCGCCCAGGCCCAAGCGGAAAACAGGAAGCATCGACTGCAAGGCCCCGCCGTCCGCGCTCAAAACGACTCCAATGCGGAGCTGCACCGTGCGGATTCCGGCTTGCGCGGCGGGTTGCGCAGCCGCCTCCCACTGGCGGCATATTTCCGCGGCAAAACCTTCGCCGGATGGGCTGTCTTCACGCAGAATTTCATCTGCGCGATTTCCGTAATAGCCCACGGCGGAAGCCGAGATGAATACACGCGGAGGCTGCGGCGCTTTCGCAACCGCCTCCGCCAGATGACCCGTACCCTGAACCCGGCTTTCGATGATCCGGCGCTTTTTCGCCTCAGTCCACCGGCCCACAATCGACTCTCCGGCTAAGTGGATGGCGGCGTCGAATCCGGAGACGGCCTCAGGCGAAAGAGGGCGGGAGAGATCCCACGATAATTCGTCGCTCTTCGTAGTTGGGCGCCGAACCAGGCGGGTGACAGTTGCTCCCGCCGCCTTCAGCGCGGGCAGAAGGGCGCTTCCGATCGGCCCGGAGACTCCGCTCACGAGGATGCGATGTGATTCCATGGCTCGGTTCGTCTCAACTCTAGCAGATTGATCTGGTTTGCCCGGAAGAAGCGCATTCGGTCCTGGCCAGTCGTATCCTCGCCGATCGGCCTTCCGCGCAGGCCCACAAGATATAATCCAGCATGGCGACCCTGCGCCAACAGTTCGCGACCAACGTGCTCACGGTGACGCGCTTTCGCGAACTCATGCGCCGAATGCGGGCCAACCGGCCTAACGACGACCTCGAACTCATCCGCAAGGCCTACGAATTTTCTCAGAAACATCATGCCGGCCAAAGCCGGGCTTCAGGTCAGCCCTACCTGGTTCATCCTCTTGAAGTCGCGCTGGTTTTGGCGGAGATGAAGATGGACCCGGTGGCAATCGCCGCGGGCCTGCTGCACGACTCGGTCGAAGATACCTCGGTGACTGTGGTCGATATCCGCAAGGAATTCGGCGAGCAGGTTGCGCATATCGTCGAGGGTGTCACCAAAATCAGCGCCATCGATTTCGCCACCCGCGAGGAGCAGCAGGCTGAAAACCTTCGCAAGATGATGCTGGCCATGGTGGATGACATTCGCGTGGTGCTCATCAAGCTCGCCGACCGCCTGCATAACATGCGCACGCTGGAACATCTTGCGCCGGACCGTCAGGAAAAAATTGCGCGCGAGACCCTCGAGATATATGCGCCCATCGCTCACCGCCTAGGCATGGGGAAAATCAGGGGAGAGCTGGAAGACCTTGGTTTCCGCTACGTCGATCCCATCGGGTATCAGCAGGTCCACGAGGCAGTGGAGGCGCGGCGCAAGGCCGGCGAGGCATTTCTCTCCCGGGTCGAAAGCGTCTTCCGCGACAAGCTGAAAGAAGCGGGCATCACCGCGTCCGTGGAAAGCCGCATCAAGCGCCTGTATAGCATTCACAAGAAACTACAGCGGCAGCACATCACGGTTGAGCAGGTGTACGACCTCTATGCCATGCGGGTGATTACGCAATCCATTCAGGATTGCTACGCCGTGCTGGGAATCATCCACAACCTGTGGCGGCCGGTTCCGGGCCGGATCAAGGATTTCATTGCCATGCCGCGGCCCAATCTCTATCAATCGCTGCATACGTCGGTAATCGCGGAAGAGGGAACTCCATTCGAAGTGCAGATCCGTACCGAGGAAATGCACAAGATGGCGGAAGAGGGCATCGCCGCCCACTGGAAATATAAAGATGGCCCGGTCTCGGCGCAGGACGAGCAGCGGCTGGCTTGGCTGCGGCAGGTAGTGGAATGGCAGCGCGACGTTTCCGATCCCAGCGAGTTTTTGTCCACGCTCAAGATCGATCTTTATCCCGAAGAGGTTTATACCTTCACCCCGAAGGGCAAAGTCGTGGTTCTGCCGCGGGATTCTTCGCCAATCGATTTTGCTTATTCCGTGCACACCGAAGTTGGCCACTGCTGCGTGGGCGCAAAAGTAAACGGGCGCATGGTGCCGCTGCGTTTCAAACTGCATAGCGGCGACATCGTGGAGATCCTCACCCAGACCGGCCATAAGCCGAGCCGGGACTGGCTGGCCATTGCGAAATCGTCTCGCGCCCGCAACAAGATCAAGCACTGGCTGAATGTCCATCAGCGGGAACGCGCCATTGAGATTGGCCGCAAGCTGGTCGAGAAAGAAGCGCGCAAGTATCGCGTGTCGCTGAAGGACATCAAAGACGAGGAATGGCAAAAGATTTCGTCCGATTACGGCGCGGGGCGTCCCGACGACCTGATGGCAGGCATTGGCTACGGCAAATATTCCGCCCGGCAGATTTTAGGGCGCATGGCGCCGGCGACAGGCGCGCCTCTGGCCGACGCCGAGCAGGAAAAGCCCAGCGGGCTCGCCAGCGTGGTGCGGCGCGTCTTCGGCGGCGATCAGAACAACAACGCCATTCGCGTAAAAGGGCATGGCGACCTGCTGGTCTATCGGGCCCGCTGTTGTAATCCCATTCGAGGCGAATCGATCGTCGGCTACGTCACCCGCGGCAAGGGGGTGGCGGTTCATGCCGTCAATTGTCCCAACGTCACCAATCTGCTGTACGAGCCGGAACGGCGTATCGACGTGGAATGGTCGCAGGATGACGGAACACCCAGCGCCTATCCGGTCAAACTCACGGTATTCTGCGACGACCGCTTTGGCATGTTGAAACAAATCACCGCCGTGATCAGCGACACCCAGACTAATATCCGAAATATCGAAGCGCGCACCAACAATGGCCAGGCCAATGTGGACATCGTGCTCGACATCGCCGATTTGAAGCACCTGGAAAACATCGTCACCGGCGTGCGCAAAATTCCCGGCGTCCACGACGTCCAACGGCTGCAGAAGGTCTAGTGAAGGGTCGTCAGCCGAACCGACTCGGAACCGGGAACTCAAAACTGACTGCTGTTTTTTATTTTGCTCCGGCTTTTGCTTCTGCCCGAGGAATCACGGGTTGCCATTGAGTTGACTGAAACAGCGGTGATCTGCATTAATTCGAACGGCTGATCGGGAGGCTTTATGCGTGACGTAATCGCTACCAGTGACGGGCCGCAGGCAATTGGTCCTTATTCCCAGGCTATCCGAGCCAACGGATTTATTTTCGTTTCAGGGCAGGTCGCGATCGATCCAGCCACCCAGCAGGTCATCAGCGGGGACGTGGCCGCACAGACCGATCGCGTCATCAAGAATCTTTCAGCGATTCTGACCGCGGCCGGCAGCGGGCTAAAAAAAGTTGTCCGCACCACGGTTTTTCTCAAGAACATGAGTGAATTCGCCGCCATGAATGAAATCTACGGGCGATTTTTCAGTGTCGCTCCGCCCGCCCGGTCCACCGTCGAAGTGACGCGTCTGCCCAAGGATGTTCTGGTCGAGATCGACGTAATCGCCCTGGCCTAGGCGCTCAGCACAGCCCACGTAGACCCGGACGCCCTCGTCCGGGTGGCCGAGCAAGGCCCGGCAAAGTATCGATTCCCAGCCGGCGGGTGAAAAAATCTTTGACCGCAGAGGAGCAGCGTGATGCCTTTTGGCAGAAGCAAAATAACAAACAGCAGTTAGTTTCGAGTTCCCGGTTCCAAGTTGGTTCGGCAGACGACTCATCATGTCTGTTAAATCAGCGCGTAAGCCTCATCGCGCTGCCACCACTGGTCACTAAGCCTGCGTCCATTTACAATCCCTAGTCCCGCATATCTCGTCCCGAATAAGGGAGACCACCGTGATTCCACGCTATACCCGCCCCGAGATGAGTCGCATATGGAGCGACGAAAATCGCTTTCGCACCTGGCTGGCGGTGGAAGTCGCCGCGACGGAGACTCTGGCTGAAGCCGGCATGGTGCCGAAAGACGCGGCGCGAGCCATCCGCGAGCGGGCCGGCTTCAACCTTGAGCGTATTGCCGAGATCGAGGCTGAAGTTCGCCACGACGTTATTGCTTTCACCACCGCGGTCGCTGAAATCGTCGGCCCGCATGCCCGCTGGTTTCACTACGGGCTGACTTCGAATGACGTCGTCGATACTTCGCAGGCTCTGCTCATCCAGCAGGCGTCAGCGATAATTGCCGCCGATCTGGAGAAACTCGCCTCCGTACTTGAGCGCCGCGCCTGGGAGTTCAAAGACACGCCCATGATCGGCCGCACCCATGGCATCCACGCCGAACCGATCACTTTTGGTTTCAAGCTGGCTAACTGGTACTCCGAGACCCAGCGCGATATTGTCCGCTTTCGGGTCGCCGTCGAAGACATGCGCGTGGGAAAATTCTCCGGAGCCGTGGGCACCTTCGCACACCTCAGCCCTGAGCTGGAAGAGACTATGTGCGAGCGCCTGGGATTGAAGGCTGCCGCCATTTCGTCGCAGGTCATCCAGCGCGATCGCCATGCCGCCTATCTGGCCACGCTGGCGGTGATCGCCTGCACGCTGGATAAGATTGCCACCGAAATGCGCCACCTGCAGCGCACCGAAGTGCGTGAGGTCGAGGAGTTCTTCAGTGAAAAGCAGAAGGGCTCTTCCGCCATGCCTCATAAACGCAATCCCATCACGCTCGAACAGATCAGCGGGCTGGCCCGGGTTGTGCGGTCAAACGCGCAGGCGGCGTTTGAAAATGTCGCTTTGTGGCACGAGCGCGATATTTCACATTCCTCGGTGGAGCGTGTCATCGTCCCGGATTCCACCACGCTGGTGGATTACATGCTGCAGAAAACCACTCACGTGCTGGAGACTATGTTCGTCTATCCCGACCGCATGAAGATCAATCTCGAAAGCACCGGTGGACTGGTGTTCAGCGGACAACTGTTGCTCGATCTGGTGGAGAACGGGGTTTCGCGCGAGGACGCCTACCGCACCGTACAGACCCATGCCATGCGGGCGTGGAAGGAAGGGCGGAATTTTCGCGAGCTGGTGCTGAGGGATAGAAGCATCACCAGCCGGGTGCCGCGCCAGCAGATTGAGCGCGCGTTTGATTTGAAGCGTCAGTTAAGAAATATCGACAAGATATTTGCCCGGGTGTTCGACGTGGAACCGAAGTCGAAGCAGGCCGCCCCGAAGAAGCGACGCAGGAATCCGCGCTGACAATTGCACTGCGCGACTGCAGGTTGTACCGTGTGCGGCAGCAAACTCCTCACGGGATTTTTAGAAGGGAAGACAGCCATGACCTCAAAATTCTGGTGCGTACTTCTGATGGTCGCTCTCTGCGTGACTCTATCCACGAGGGCCGAAGCTGAGGACAAGATCGTAAGCAATGGCACGATCGCGGGCGTTATTGTGGCAGTGGTTGCGGTTGTGGTAGTCGTCGCCTACGTGATCGTTCATCAATCGTCCAAAAAGCGATCGATCACCGGATGTGTCGTGCCGGGAGCGAATGGCATGAACGTGACGGACGAGAAGGACAAGCGCTCATACGCCCTTTCCGGCAACACCGCCGGCATCAAGGCGGGCGACCGCATAACCTTGAAGGGCAGCAAGATCAAGGCGAAGGATGCGAGCAGGTCTTTGGAGTGGCAAACCACCAGGATCTCCAGGGACTTCGGTTCTTGCCCGGCCGCCTGATCGGAGGCTTGTCGTGGCTTCGCCTTGTGTCCTGCATTTCCCTGGGCTTCGTCTATTTCCGCTTGGCCAGCGCCCCATCCACCGACGCCGCTCCCCCTCCGTGGATCACCAGCACGATACAGGCAGCCAGCAAAGTCAGCGGGAACTCGAAGCCATGCGCCTGGTCGAAGAAGCCGTTTTTCAAGTGGACCACGAGAATCGCGACCAGCATGTCAAAAGCGTTCAACGCGGCAGCCCAGCGAGTGAGCAATCCGAGGATCAGCGCGATGCCTCCCAAAAACTCAACCAGAGTAACGATCACCGCCGATACGAACGGCAAGGGAATGCCCGCCGCGCCAAAGAACCCGGCCACGCCGTGGAAGCCGAGTTGGAAGAGCTTCTGTGCACCGTGCGCAAAAAAAACGATGCCCACCACGACCCGCAAAATTGTCATCGCCCACGATTGATTCGAAACGCCGCTCATCGTAAATTCCTCCGATCACGTTTGTTCCTGCGGGGCCGGTATCCGATGTAGAAAAAATCAGCGGGTCCGCCGCCTGGCGGCGGACCCCTGACGACTACGCATTACACTTTCTCAACCGAGAAACCTGCAGCCTTCCATTCCTCCAGGCCGCCTTCGTACGCGCGGACGTTTTCGTAACCCAGCTTGATCAGCTTCTCCGCGGCCATGCGGCTCTGCGGACACTTCGGGCCGCCGCAGTATACGACGATATCCGTGCTCCTGGGCAAGTTCGTGGTCCGCACCTCGTTCCCTATCTTGTCCAGCGGGACGCGCCGGGTGCCGGAAATGTTTTCGCCTTTGAACCACTCATCGGTAAGAACGTTCCAGATTTGAGCGGGGCGTTTGCTCTCGAATAACTGTTGGACTTCGCTGGTGGAAATTGTCTTTACGCCTACTTCACTTGTGCTCGTGCTCATAAGTAATTCTCCTCTTCGATTGATGTTATGTATGGAAATTGCCTTCCGGCGAATATGACCGCTAGCCGGTATGCTCTCGCGCCGCAGCCAGAAGCCGCACCAGCGTGCGCAGGTTCCTGTCCCCCAAACCTCCCAGCATCTTGCGGTTAAAGTCCGCGACCGGGCGGTCCAGAGTCTCGAGCAGCTGCAAGCCGGCCGGTGTGATCCGCGTAATGATGACGCGCCGGTCTTTGCCCTCGCGGCAGCGGGCCACGAATCCGCGGCGCTCCAGGCGATCGAGCAGGCGGGTGATGTCGGGGTCGCGATTGATCATGCGCTCGGCAATTTCGCTGCACGCCCGCCCTTCCTCCTTCGCGCCCCGCAGGATGCGAAGTGCGTTGTATTGCGTCGGCGAAAGCTCGTGATCTTTCAACATCTCGCTGAAGCGCCACTGCATCCGTTCCGCGGTGCGATAGAGCGCGACCAGGGCTTCATCCTCCAGGCTCTGGAAGGGCTTGGTCTGCCGTATCTCGGCTTGAATGCTTTTGGCCACTGCAGACAATATACTCGTTATAACGAATAACGTCAAGCGGCTAATCGCCCGTCAGCCGGCTGGCATCCCCAGGCCGGCCGGACGCATCCTATCAATTAACTAACCGGTTAATAAAGTAGTGGATAAGAAAGGAATAGTGCCATGAAGAGCTTTTTTAAAGTTGCAACTGCATTTTTTGCCATAGGAGTTCTCAGCCTGAGCCTGGCCGCTCAGACGGGCAACGCCCGCTATGACAGCGACATTCAGACGCGTGTAACCCGGCAATTGTCGAAGAAGAAGGAATTCCGCAATCTGCAGGCTGCCACGGAAGACGGAATCGTAACTCTTTCCGGCACCGTGGATCTCTACCAGCAGAAACTCGACGCGGTCAAAAAAGTACGCAAGCTGGACAAGGTCCAGGGCGTTCGCAACCTCGTGGCGGTCAGCTCCTCCGCGCCCGATGCTGCTGTCGAGGCGAAGCTGGATCGCAAGCTGCACTACGATCGTATCGGTTACGACAACCTGTTTAACTTTGTGGATGCCTCGGTGAAGGATGGCGCCGCCACTCTGACCGGCGAAACCCGTTCCGACGTCGGCCGCGACTCAGCCCTGGCGATTGCCAGCAACATGCCGGGGGTGAAGGATGTCGTGGACAACATCAAGGTGTCTCCGGTGTCGGTCTTTGACGATCAGATTCGACTCGGCGCCCTGCGTGCAATTTACCGGGACCCGACGCTGGGCCGTTACGCCAGCGATCCGGCAAGGCCGATCCGCATCGTGGTGGACAACGGAAAACTGAGCCTCTACGGCACGGTGGCAACAGCGATGGACAAGCAGATTGCCGGAATCCGGGCCAACCAGATATTCGGCGTCTTCAGCGTGCAGAACAATCTGGAAGTGGTGAAAGGCTCGTAACGCGGATGAGGAAGTTGATGGAAGAAAGGCACGGCGCAAGCCGTGCCTTTTTGTTTGTACACAGACTGTGTGGGGACGAGTCTGCGACCCGTCCAGGCCGAGCACAGCTCGGCAGGAGTTTGCTCTATTTCAGCAAAACCTTGATGCCCACCCCTGAATCGCAACCGCCGAGCTTCGCTCGGCCCGGACGGGTCGAAGGCCGTCCCTACAAGGGCATTGGAGATCTTTCATAGCCGGTTAATCAACGACGCCACATACCCGGCTCCGAATCCATTATCGATATTCACGACGCTCACATTGGAAGCGCAGGAATTCATCATTCCGAGCAAGGCCGCCAGGCCTTTGAAGGCAGCTCCGTAACCCACGCTGGTAGGAACCGCGATCACCGGGACGCCGACCAGGCCTCCGACGACGCTGGGCAGAGCCCCTTCCATTCCGGCGCAGACGATCACCACGCGGGCCCGCGTCAGAGACGCGCGATTCGCCAGCAGGCGGTGAATTCCGGCGACGCCGACGTCGTATAGATGCTCGACTTCATTGCCCATCATTTCCGCTGTGACAACGGCTTCTTCCGCCACCGCAATGTCGCTGGTGCCGGCCGAGACCACGGCAATGATGCCCTTGCCATATCTCTTTTTGTCCTGCCGCAGAACAATGGCGCGCGCCAGTTCTTCATACGCGGCTTTGGGCACTTTCTTTTTCACCGCCGCAAGTTGCTCTGCGCTGGCTCGCGTCGCCAGAATGTTGCCGCCATGTTTTGCCAGGCGGGAGAAGATGGACGCCATCTGCGACGGCGTCTTGCCCGGACTGAAAATGACTTCAGGCATGCCATTGCGCAGAGCGCGATGGTGGTCGAGGTTGGCGAATCCCAGGTCCTCGAAGGGAAGATGGCGCAGAAGATCGACGGCAGCGTCTGGCGAAACCTCGCCCCGGCGGACCTGTTCCAGCAGCGCGCGAATGGAGTCGGCGTTCAATCCGCGTCTAGATTAGCATTTGTGCCGCTACGCGGCCGGTGCAGGTTGGGTGGCTATCGCGTCACTGAAGCGGGCAGCTTCTTTCCGTGGCCGCGGACTTTCGCGGCGATTTCCCGATACGTTTCTTTGGCCTTACCCGGTTCGTCGAGGTGCACCAGAAACAATCGCCGCAGCATGCTGCGCGTGACTCGCCCTTTGAGATAGGCATCGTAGAGGGCATTACCCAGCATATAGCCCAGCAGTTGAGAGCTGGCTTCTGTCTTCCTGGTCTCGTATTCCGGCGCCGCCTGCGTGGATTCGTGGTCGCGGGCTTCCTCGGCCGACGCGCGTGCCGGGTACAACACCCGCGAGCCAAAATAGCCCAGGGCATATTCGATCGCCTGGCCGTAGAAATGATTCGAGGTTCCCGAGGCCGTGGGATCAGCTTGCGCGCGCGCCGGCAAACCACGGCAGGCGTGATGCAGGAAGCGGGCAGCTTCTTCCGCCGCATACATCATTTTGAACTCGCGCACGTAAAACGCGTTGATCTGCGGTAGATATACGCTGCCGCGCTCGTCCACATGGCGCGCCATGGCGGCGGCTTCTTCCTCGCTGGCTTGATAGCGGGACAGATGCTGGCGCAAGCGGGCGGCGGAATCGCGGCCATAGACTTCCGGCATCAGGTCAACGAGGAACCTGGGCTGCGTTCCGTTATGCGAAGAGTAGCGGTCGATTTCGAGAAAGCGCAGCAGGCTGTCAATCAGGTTGTAAATCGTGGGTGCGAGGTCGGGTCCTTCCTTCTCGGTGCGTCCCCATCGGCTGAGGTGTAAACGATAATTCTCGTACTTTTCGAGCGGGGTCGAATTAAATACGCAGACGACGTCCTCGCTCACCCGAACGGCTTCCACCGGTTCGCGGGGTTCGCCCGCCGCCATCCAGTAAAGCGAATCGACGTTCTGCAGCACGGTGAGCACGCGCTCCTCCGGCAATTGCTCTCGCAGAATCCTGGGAAGATGAGTGGGCGCGAGATGAGACTCGCCAAACAGCACCAGAATTTGAGCCTCGGGATGGCGTTGGCGTATCTCGGCGAGTTTGTGGACGGCGTGGCGATCGCGCGCACCGATCTTGCGCAAATCTTCGCGTGGCATGCAATCGAGTCCATAGATCGCGTCCGCGCACTCGCGCGCGGTTGCCAGCAATTCGTAAAAGGGCGCCCAGTCGTATCCCCAGTCGAGGTCGTAACGGATGCGCTGTTGCAACTCTTCGGAGTCAATCTCGCGCCGCCACCACTCGTCGAGAATATGCTGATCGCGGGAGAAGATCGTTTCAACACCGAGGATCACCGGACGATCGCCGGGCCGGGCCAATTCTTCGAGCAGGCTGGCGGCAAATCGTTGCGCGGCCGGCAGCGCGTGGTAGTCGCCGATCAGCACCGTGCTCGCGCCGCGAGCGGCGGCCTGCAACTGTTGCCGGTCGAGGACAGATTCGTAAGACTGGAAAGCCTGTGTAAAATTTCGCAGATATTTACGCCGGCCGGTGTGATCGTTGATTCTTATCTCGCGCTCGACGCCCGCCAGAGCGTGCAATTGCGCCTCACTGCGCCGCAGTCGTAAGTTCGTGGTGGATGCCATGGCGTCGCTCACTGACTGACTGCTGCTTGACTTCCGCTGCGCTCGCTCCCTATGCTCAAAACTCCTTACCGGAGCCCGATGTGCCTAACTACCCGCCTCAGAACCTGACCGTAGCCACCACGGGCGCAAGCGGCTCGGCCTTTCTGCGGCATTTGTTGGTGGTCCTGGCCCGCGAACCGCGCGTCCAAACCGTCAACTTCGTCGCCTCTGACAGCGCCATGCGCGTGATGGCCGAAGAACTTGGCTTGCGCGGCCGCAGTAATCTGATCGGCCAGATTCTCGGCCGGACCCCAACCCGGGCGGCGCGCAAAATTCAACAGCAAGCCAACGCCGATATCGGGGCCAACATCGCCAGTGGCTCTTACCCCGCCGACGCCATGATCGTGATCCCCTGCAGCATGGGAACGCTGGCCCGCATCGCCAATGGCATGGCCTCGCAATTGATCGAACGGGCCGCGGATGTGTGCCTGAAGGAGAGGCGTCCGCTGATGCTGTGCGTCCGCGAAACCCCGCTCAACAAGATTCATATCCGCAACATGTACCGGGCCGCCGACGCCGGCGCCACCATCTTTCCGCTGATTCCGGCGTACTATTTCCTGCCCGCAAACTTAGATGCCATGGCGCGCGAATTCGCCTACCGCGTGCTCGCCCACGTGGGATTGCCGCAGCCCGGCGCCTATCGCTGGAAGGCTGAAAAATCCTGAGCCTACAGGCATCTGGTTACCTGGTTGTTACTTCGAGTGTAGGAATAGGGGGGCGAAGCAGGTAGATTCCCGTGGGCCATGGCCCGCGGGATTGGCAACCCGGTTCGATCTCATTCGAGTTTCAGCGAAGGTTGCCTCGGTGAATGGGAAAACAGCGTCGTTCGTTGTACAATCCGCTGGGTTTTCGCTGCCAAAGTAGTGCAGGAGACTGAATGTTCTTTCACAGACGCGGTGTGATTCTGGTGGCATTCATCGCCGGACTTCTGGTTTCGTCCTCTTTCTCACACGCCTCCGGCCCTAGTTTTTCGGTTTCATTTGCCAGGAGCCGCAGCGATAAGCCGCTCGACGGACGCATCTTCCTTCTTCTTTCAAACGATCCTTCCGCCGAACCCCGCATGCAGATCGACGACTCCGTCCGCACTCAGATGATTTTCGGGGTGGACGTCGAGGGTATGCAGCCAGATCAAGCGATCATTGTTGACGACTCTGCCGCCGGCTATCCCATCCTCCATCTGCGCGACGTGCCTCCCGGCGAGTATTACGTGCAGGCCGTGCTGCATCGCTACGAAACCTTTCACCGCTCGGACGGGCACACCGTCAAGCTCCCCATGGATCGCGGCGAAGGTCAGCACTGGAACATTGCGCCGGGCAATTTCTATTCCACTCCGCGGAAAATCACCCTGGGGCCGTCCGCCGGACCGATTTCCATTCAGTTCGACCGGGAAATTGCCCCCATCGCGCCGCCGCAGGACACGAAATACATTCGCCACATCAAAATTCAGAGTGCGCTGCTCACCAAATTCTGGGGACGGCCGATGTTTCTCAGCGCCAACCTGCTCGTGCCCGAAGGATTTGATGCGCACCCCGGCGTTCATTTTCCGGTGATCATCAGTGAAGATCACTTCAATTCCGATTTCGGCGACTTTCGAACCGAACCGCCGGATCCGAATCTGAAGCCCGACTACAGCGAGCGCTTCCATATTTCCGGCTACAACCGCATCCAGCAGGAGGAAGCGTACAAGTTCTACCAGCAGTGGACTGCCCCCGGCTTTCCTCGCGTCCTGATCGCAGACATCAATCACGCCAACCCTTACTACGACGATTCTTACGCCGTGAACTCCGCGAATCTTGGGCCCTACGGCGACGCCATCGAGACCGAACTTATTCCGGCGATCGAAAAGCAATTCCGCGGTATCGGACAAGGCTGGGCGCGCTTTGCTTACGGCGGCTCCACCGGCGGATGGGAATCTCTGGCCGTGCAGGTCTTCTACCCCGACCACTACAACGGAGTCTTCGTTGCCTGCCCCGACCCGGTGGATTTTCGCGCCTACGTCACGACTAACATTTACAGCGATCCGAACGCCTTCTACATGCTGGGCGCACATACGAAAATGGCGCAGCCCGCCATGCGCGATTATCTCGGACGCACTCTGGCCACGATGCAAAGCGTCAACCAGTACGAACTCGCGCTGGGGTCGCACGCTCGCTCCGGAGAGCAATTCGACATCTGGCAGGCAGTTTACGGACCGGTCGGCGACGACGGCTATCCCAAGCAGATTTTCAACAAGGAGACCGGCGAGATCGATCGCACGGTCGCAGCCTACTGGAAAGAGCACTACGATCTGAGCGCTATTCTGCAGCGCGACTGGGCAACGCTTGGTCCCAAACTGCAGGGCAAGCTTCACATCTATGTCGGGACCGCCGATACCTATTTTCTAACCGACGCGGTGTACTACCTGGAGGATTTCCTGAAGTCCACCAAAACTCCACCCTACGACGGGGAAGTGAAATACGGCGATCGCGCGGAACACTGCTGGAACGGAGATCCCAGTCTTCCCAACTATCTTTCGCGTCTGCACTATCACACCATGTACCTGCCCAAGATTCTGGATCGGATGGAAAAGACCGCGCCGGCCGGAGCTGATCTGAAGTCCTGGCGCTACTGAAATAAACTCTTGGCGGCTTTTGCGGTCCGTCTTGGCGTCCTTTGCCATAAAGATCTTGTCGGAAAATTCAACGGCGTAGCCGCAAAGGCCGCGAAGGAAACCAATTTGTCATTACACCACCTTCGTGCCGGTTGACGCGCACATCCATTTCGTACTAATGTGCGATTACACCGGAAAGGAGGTGGTCGGATGACAAGTTCTGATTGTAGTGGGAGTTGTAAAAGACCAGGTGAGGTGGCTGTGACTTAGAGCGGTCGCTCTAAGAACCATCGCACGACTACCGGTGATTTTAGGGTTGTAATTCCACTCGACGTGCAGGTCGCGCCGGGACCCGGAGTTATCCGAAGGGGACCACCTTTAGAGTGGCCGCCTCTTGGTCAATCCCAAACAGTACACCGGGCGGCCCGCGTATCAAAAATGCGCGGGCCGTTCTATTTTGTTGGGACTCAATGCTTCAAAGCCGCGGTCCAGTTCGTCGTGAGGATTAGAGGAGAGGAGTTGGGTTCGCCAACCGGCATGGCCATAAGCCAGCGCTTGTCATTGCGGCTCACATCGGCCCCACTGATACTCGCCAAAGAGCGTCCTCCGAAAAGCAACCGGGACTTGCCGACTACGAAATTCAGCCCCTCGGCAGAATACTCAACAGCGACCAGCCTGGAGTCCACGTTGAAGTAGAACAGCTCCTTGCCGGGTGGCCAAAAAGCCTGGACGCCCCCGTTGGTGGAAATCTGCCACTTGCCTCCCGGCCCGGGGAACGGCGCCACATAAATCTCTCCTCGGCCGGACTCGTCGGATTCGTAGGCCAACCATTTTCCATCGGGGGAGAGCATTCCGAAATAGTCGATGGCCGGGCTTTCGACGACGGCAAAAGGCTTGCGGTCTCCAAACGTCGGCAGAGCCCAGACATCGGTTGCCTTCGTCTTCTTGCCGCTGTAATCGAAGAGGATATACCGGCCATCCGCGGACCAACGGTCGGGCTCCTTGTTGCCCTCATCGCTCAGTAGGAGTTGCTCGCTGCTGCCTCCGCCCACGGGTTTAACGTAGATGTCTTCCTGGCTGCCGCCGCGTGTGGAAGAGAAAGCCACCTGCCGGCTGTCGGGAGACCAGGCAGGATATAGGTCGTCTCCGTCGCCAAAAGTGAATGGAGTCGCGGTCCCCTGTTTGAGGTCATACAACCAAAGTTTCTGATTTTTTTGTCCAGGCGGGTTTACGGTGACCATAGCGTAGCGGCCATCCGGCGAAAGATAAGGCGATGACAGGTAAGCCGGATCGCCGACCGTCGAAAGCTTCTTGCCGTCCGGATCCACCCACGTGAGTTGGGCCTGAGAAGCCCTCTGATACAACAACATGCCGTTGTCGGACACCGAGAATCTGGTGGCTGCGGCTACCCCTTCGGCGATGCTCTGGGCGCTGCCACTCGTGCGCATGGCGCGCGCATCGAAAGGCTGCGCCAGCAGATCGCCTCCACGCAAGAACAGTAGATATCCGGGTTCGATGTACTGTGCCGGACCATTTTCACCCGGCAAGACCAACTGAACCTGCCCCGTAGCCAGTGTGACGGCGAAGATTCCGCCGGAACCATCGTTGGATGTCACCAGCACGTGCTTGCCGTCGGGCAAGAAACTGGGCCAGCGATAGCCTGCCAGGTCTTTTTCCGCTATGGGCACCTTCACCGCCGTTCCGCCTCCGGCCGAGATTTGAAAGAGGCCCAGGCGCCCTGAGGAAAAAACGATCATCCCTTCCCGGTTCCAGGCTCCCCCGTAGATAGCCCAGGGTATGCCGCCCACGGCTTCGGCGTGCCCGCCGCCGGCGACAGCGATCTTTCTGAGTTTTCCGTCGGCTGCAAAAAAGCCAACATATTGGCTGTCGGGAGACCAAAAGGGATAGACTCCGCCGTCGGACTCCGCCAGGGGTTGAGCAGCATCACTGGACAAGGACCGTATCCAGAACTTCGCTTTTCCGTCCGCGTCGGCCAGGGTCATGATCAACATCTGTCCGTCGGGGGATAAAGCGGCACTCGGGCCGGACTGGATCAGGGTGCTGCCGGGCGGCAGATTGACCGCGACCCGCAGCACCGGTTGCGAGGCTGGACGCCGCAAAAGAAAACCGGCCACGATTCCGGCTGCCGCCACCACTGCCAGGACGGCCCAGCGCAGCAATTTCCTTCCGGAGCGCGCGGGAACAGGCACGGCGGCTCCGGATTGCGATCCACTCTCTGATATCCACCTGAGTTCGCTGGCCAGATCTCCGGCATTCTGCCAGCGTTCTTCGGGATCTTTAGCCAGGCATTTCCTGATCACTCTCTCGAGCGCAGCCGGCGTCAAGGGCGACAGTGTCGTGACGGGTGGCGGCTCCGTTGTCATGATTGCTGCAACAACTTTTGCCGTTGACTTGCCTTCAAAGGCGCGTTGCCCGGTTACCAATTCGTAGAGCACGCATCCCAGGCCGAAGATATCGCTGCGCGCGTCCGCCTCTTGCCCTTCGAGTTGCTCGGGCGACATGTACTGGAAGGTTCCCACCAGCGTTCCTTCCGTGGTCAGCGGGCTATGGGTCATGGTGGCAGCGCCCGAGGACGCGATCCCCACTGCACCGAGCACCGGCTTGGCCAGTCCGAAGTCGAGCAGCTTGATACCCGACTTGGTGAGCATCACGTTGTCCGGCTTGAGATCGCGGTGGATGACTCCGTGGCGATGCGCTTTGTCGAGCGCGTCTGCCATCTGCGCTCCGAATTTCAGCACCTGATCGGCGGGAAGCGGCCCGCGACGTACGCGTGCACCCAGAGTCTCGCCTTCCAGATACTCGAGAACGAGATAGTCGGAGCCATCCTGCTTGCCGATGTCATACAGGACGCAAATGTGTGGATGCGAGAGCTTCGAAATAGCGCGAGCCTCCCGTTCGAAGCGCTCGCGCAGTTCGGGGTTCGAAGAAAGATGGTTGGGTAAAACTTTGATCGCGACATCACGGTTCAAGCGCGAGTCTCGGGCGCGGTAGACTTCGCCCATTCCGCCGGCTCCAGCCGGCGCGATGATTTCGTACGGACCCAAGCGTGTGCCTGTCGCAAGAGGCATGAGCAACCCCAATGGACGCCGATTATACCTGTGACCGTGTCGAGAACGCTGGCCGGCGCACCGGTCTGTGCGGAGACGGGTCTTCGACCCGTCCCCACACAGGCAAAGATGGAGTTCAGTCGCGCGTCTTTTGGAATCCCAGCCGAATCACTTCCGCCGTGTCTTCGGCCAGCTTCAGCTTCCCGATTTCCTCAGACGTGAACCAGCTGACTTCGTCGGCATCGCCCGACGCCCGGGCTTCCCCCGCGACCCGGCGGCACAGAAAATCGATGAGCACATAGTGATATAGGGTGCGGCCATCGTGGTCCCGCAACACGCGGTCATACACGCCCAGCAAATCCGCGGTTTCAACTGCAAGGCATGTTTCCTCAAGGGCTTCGCGGATTGCCGCCTCTCGCAGAGTTTCCCCAACTTCAAGAACGCCGCCGGGAATCGACCACTCCCCCGCCAGCGGAGCATGGCCGCGCTTGACAAGCAGCACACGCCCATCCTCGACAATGATTACGCCGACTCCGACCAGCGGTGCATCCGGATATTCGCGTTTCATAAGTTGAAGAGCAGAGAATTGAGCACAAATGATACCGCGACGAGGCTAAAATACTGATGTGTCCCTCGACGAATACAAACGCAAGCGCCGATTCGAAGAGACCCCCGAGCCGCCTCCGAGGCTGGAGAAAAAAACCAGGCACCGCTTCGTGGTGCAAAAGCACCGCGCAACCCGGCTGCATTATGACTTCCGTCTGGAGATGGAAGGCGTGCTGAAGTCATGGGCCGTGCCCAAAGGTCCGTCGCTCGATCCTGCGGATAAACGGCTGGCCATGCAGGTAGAAGACCATCCCGTATCGTATTTCGATTTCGAAGGCACGATCCCGGAAGGAAATTATGGCGCGGGCACGGTCATGGTCTGGGATGTGGGCACATGGGAACCGCTCTCGCCGGAGCCGGTGAATGGAAAGTTCGTTCCCGGAACCGATGCCGAAGCGTCGGCGATGGTGAAGAAAGGCGACTTCAAGATCCGCTTGCACGGCAAAAAACTCAATGGTGACTTCGCGTTGATTCACATACACTCGCGGCGCCCCGGAACCAAAGGCACAGAGTGGCTCTTGATCAAGAAGCAGGACGATGCCGTGGTGCGGGGCTATGATATCGACCAGTTCGACCAGTCAGTGCTGACTGGACGCACAATGGCCGATATCGGCGGCGACCAGGGCTCGGCCAAGTGGACGAGCAGCCGCCCGGCGTCGCGAGGAGCCGTGAAAGCCCCATGGCTGGCCGACGCCGTTGCAAAGTTTGACCAGAAGAACAAGAAAGCATCCGTCACAAAGAGCACGGCAACCAGTAGCGCGGCCGCAAAGAGCACTGCGGCAAAGCCCGTAGCGTCTGTGGGAAAGCCCGCTTTAAAAAAAAAGAAAAAAATAAGGCGGTAGCCGGAGCGAACGACTCGGCCGCCGCCCGCGTGTCGCAAAAAGAAAATTCTTCCTCGATCCTGTCCGCAGTCGAAACCTTGAGGGGCGCGGTGAAACGTCCCATGCCCGCCGCGATCCATCCCATGCTGGCCACATCCGTCGAAGCGCCGTTTGACGATCCAGAGTGGCTGTTTGAAATTAAGTGGGACGGTTACCGCGCCATCGCATTCATCGACGAAGGCAAAGTTCGCCTGGTGTCGCGCAATCAGAATGATCTGACCGCCCAATTTTCCGAGTTGCGGGATCTGCCGCGGCTGCTGCAGGCGAGAAGAGCCGTCCTCGACGGCGAAATCGCCGCGCTCGACGAGAATGGCCGCTCGTCGTTCAGCCTGATGCAGCAACGCACGGGCATCCGGCAGGGTGGCCGGCGCAGTGCTTCGCGGGCGGATATCTCGATTCTCTATTACGTCTTCGATCTCCTCTATCTCGACGGATACGATCTGCGGCGCGTCTCCCTCGAAGAACGAAAAAGTTTGCTGGCCCAAATCACCAACTCCACCGGCCTGCTGCGATACTCCGACCATTTTCCCGACGGCAAGGCACTGTTCAACGTCGCCAAAGAAAAGGAACTGGAAGGCATCCTGGCCAAGCGCCGCAGCAGTCCGTATGAGGAACGCCGCACTCGCGAGTGGTTGAAGATAAAGATTACGCAAACCCTCGATTGCGTCGTCGGCGGATACACGGATCCGGAGGGCACCCGGTCGCATTTTGGTTCCCTAGTACTCGGCTTGTATGACAAGAAGAAAAAGTTGATCCACGTTGGCCAGGCCGGCACGGGCTTTGATCAGGCGATGCTCAAACAGATAGGCGGCGTTCTGAAAAAACTGGAGACCGCGCACAGCTCTTTTCCCCACGGCGTCGATGCCCTGCGAAAAGTGCACTGGGTGAAGCCTGAGCTGGTAGCGGAAATCAAATTTTCGGAATGGACTCACGAGACCGCGGACGGCGGCATGAAGCTGCGCGCTCCCGTATTTCTCCGCTTGCGGAAAGATAAGGAGCCGCAAGAATGCGAATTCTAGTTTCTGGTTTCCTGTTTCTAGTTTCAAGATTCCCGTCTCCAGTTGCACATGGTGAGGAGACTAGAAACTAGAAACTTACTTAATCTCTTTCATCGGTAGCATCGAGCCATAATCCCTGCCCGACGGTTCCACGGCGCGGACCACAATGCCCGCGAACCCTTCCCGAATTTCCGGATATTTTGCCAGCAGCGCTTTCATCACCGCCAGGTTGTCCTGAAATGCCTTGCCCGTGTCGGAGATATCGGCGGACTGGTATTTCACCACCAGATCGAAATCGGAGCCTACCGCAACCGGAAAAAGGTCCGTCACTTTGTAAATTTTTCCCGCCGCCGTCAAATCAAATGGAGGCGGATCCGCCGGCTTGACCGCCTGCATCTCGTCGTAAAGTTTGTCGGTTGTGGCCGTCGCCATGAAGGGTACGGGCACCAGCAGTTCCCGCGCCTCGCCGAAATAAAACCAGGCATTGTGGAGCTGATTTTTAGTTTTGAATTCACGCGCCCGGTCGGCAAACCAATTGCCGTCGTGGCCCGAGATCTGAGCCGGCTTGGCGTAAAATCCGCCCAGCTTCCATACGTTCTGCTGTTGCTGCAGCACGAACGACACGGAGTAGGCTCCCTGCCGCACGGCCGCATCCAGGGTCACGATTCCGTAATTGCCCGGCGGCAGATTGGGGATCACGAAAACCGCGCTCTCCCGGGTCTGGCCCTGGGCGCCGAACACACCGCAAAGAAATTCTGCGCGTTGCAGAGGTTCCGAGCCCTCGGCCTTCAGCAGAAACGGAGGACGAGCTACGGCTTGATTTCCAGCGAGAGTCGGCTGGCTTTCTTTCACCGCATTTTCGATGCCGCCAAAATCCGCAGCCAGGCTTGCGATCGCATTTTGCCGAAGCGAGGCGGAGTCTCCGCGCGCAGCCATGTCATAAAAATGTTGGGCTGTATTGACCAGTGCCGAAGCGGCGGTCTGATCCATGTCGCTTACGGTCAGGCAGGTCTGGGCGTGAGCGAAGACGGCAGACAATGTCACGAATATCACCGGCAACCATCTCGCCGTGCCTCGTGCGTAGTCGATGTTTCACCTCGGGACGACTTTCTTCGGTAACAATCTTAAACTGTCGGAGCCAGGACTCGATACTCTGTATTTTGCCGCAGCTGGCAAGGGGCAATTGCATGGCGGAGCCACGTGTGCTACCGTCGCCCCTGTTCCCCATTTTCCCTGCACGGGAGACGCTTTATGGCTCTAATTTTTCTAGGCATTCTGGTGGTCATCGTCATCCTGCTGGTGGCGATGTACAACAGCCTGGTTCAATTGCGCGTCCGGGCCGACAACGCCTGGTCGGACATCGATGTGCAGCTCAAAAGGCGTCACGATCTGATCCCCAATCTGGTCGAGACCGTGAAAGGGTACGCTACCCACGAAAAAGGCACATTCGAAAACATCGCGAAGTTGCGCTCTCAAGCCATGCAGGCTACCACACCCTCTGACAAGGCGGAGGCGGAAAACCAGCTCAGCGGAGCCCTGAAAAGCCTCTTCGCCGTGGCGGAAAATTACCCGCAGCTGAAGGCCTCCGAGGAATTCACTCAATTGCAAGGCTCCCTCAGCATGACGGAAGACACAATCCAGAATGCGCGCCGCTATTACAACGCCGTGGTGCGGGATCTGAACACCAAGATTCAATCTTTTCCGACCAACATCCTTGCCGGAATGTTCGGCTTTCAGCAGCGGCAATTCTTTGAAGTGGCGGCGGCGGAGCGCGAACCGGTGGCGGTCAAGTTTTAACCAATCGGGCTGCGAGCCGCGAGCGGCGCAGGAATGCAGCCGGCGGCGCAAGCGGCGGGTCAGAAGCCAGCAGACATTGAGCCCCACACGCGCGGAAGATGACGCGCAAAAAATCCTTGCCATGACACTGCGATCCAGATTCTCGTCGCTCTTCCTGTTTTGCCTCATGGGATTGAGCGTTCCGCTGTTCTCCCAGAGCCGGGGCCAGAGCTGGCGCATTGCCGATTTCCAGAACACCGTCCTGATCAGGGAAGACGGCTCTGCCGCGGTCAAGGAGCGCATCACGCTCGTCTTCATCGGCCAATGGCACGGCATCCATCGCACTATTCCCGTCGAGTATCCCGGTCCGCGGGGGACGAACTACACGCTTTTTCTCGATGTCACCGGCGTCACCGACGGCGAAGGACAGAAATTAAAGTACGAGTCCAAAACTTCTGGCGGATATCGCAACCTGAAGATCTACATTCCCGATGCGGTGGATACCACGCGCACCGTCGAGATCAGCTACGTCGTCCGCAACGGCATCCGCTATTTTGAGGACCACGACGAGTTCTACTGGAATGTAACCGGCAACGACTGGCCGGTACCGATCGATCACGCCGAGGCCCATGTTTATTTGCCAGAGAAGGCGGCAGGGAGCCTGCGGGCACAGGCATTCACCGGGGCTTACGGATCCGCCCAGCGCGATGCCACCGCCGAGGTTCACGGCGCCGACGTTTCCTTTGAAACCACCAACCCGCTTCCCATGCGCGGCGGAATGACGATCGACATCTTCATTCCCAAGCAAATCCTGAAAGAGCCCGGCGCGATCACTCGTATGTTCTGGTTTCTGGGCAGCAATCCGATTGTGTTTTTGCCCTTCGTCACTTTCGGCGTAATGTTCGCGTTGTGGTGGTACAAGGGCCGCGATCCCGACCCCGGCCGTTCGATCGCGCCCATGTACGAGCCTCCGACCGGCATCTCTCCGGCCGAGGCCGGCACGCTGATCGATGACACGATTCATCCGCGAGACATTACCTCTACCATTGTGGACCTCGCGGTGCGCGGCTACGTGAAGATTGAAGAGACCGTGGACACCAATCTCCTGATCTTTCACTCCCGGGATTACATCTTTCATTTGCTCAAGCCGGTTTCGGAATGGCAGGGCCTGGCGCCCCACGAGCAGGTGATGTTGCAGAATATTTTTGCCGGCGGACAGGAGACTCGTCTCTCCAGCCTGAAGAACCGGTTCTACACTGCGATTCCCGTGATTCAGCATGACATTAAGGCGGCGCTGAAAAACAAAGGCATGTATCTGCTCGATCCGGATTCCGCGAATGGCTATAGTGCCGTCGCCGCACTCGTGATCGTTGCCCCATTTCTCGTGGCGCAATTCACCGGCTACAAAGAGATATTCGACTCTGTGCTTCTGCTCATCGGTTGCGGAATCCTCTCCGCTCTTATCTGGTGGTTGTTCGCGCGCCGGATGTCGGCAAAAACCGTGGTCGGCGGCCGCACCCGGGTCGCGGTGCTGGGATTCCAGGAATTCATGAACCGGGTTGACGCTGACCGACTGAAGCGCATGCCCCCGGATACTTTTGAAAAATACCTGCCCTACGCGATGGCACTCGGAGTTGAGCACCACTGGGCGCAGGCATTTTCCGGAATCATCCAGAGTCCGCCGAGCTGGTATGTCTCGCCCAACGGGATGACGGGTTTCAATCCTCTATTCTTCTCGAGTTCCATGCACAACATGGCAGCGGACATGCACCAGGTGTTCGTTTCGGCTCCGCGCGCGAGTTCCGGCGGCTCAGGTTTCGGCGGAGGCGGTGGAGGAGGCTTCTCGGGAGGCGGATTCGGAGGCGGCGGAGGCGGCGCCTTCTAATTCAAACCATGTGGGGCGGACACTCTTGTCCGCCGCCTTTGACTTCGACTTTGACTTACCTGCAAAGCCAACCCGCTGCCGATCACGGCCGGTTCCGGTGAAATACATATTTAGTCAGCGTAGGCCAGAACTCGGCAAACGCATTGCCGGCCATCCGTCCCCCAACGCCCAGGGCCACGCGAAACAGAGCATCCCCGACGTCGCTTTCGCTATCCGCTCTCCACGTATTCGAGAGGAAATTATTTCCCACGTTGCCCATATACCGGGCATAGGCGGGCGCATAGGTTCCATCACGCCGGCGCGCCATAAAAGTCATCACAATTACATTCCTGATCCGGCCTGTGACTGGCTGGCCGATGGCTCGAAAATAGCGGGGATCCTCGCCCCACAGCGAGCCCATCCCGGCTTCGATCGCATTGCCGGTCGAGATTCCAGTAAGCCGCATGCCGTAGCGCTTACCGAAGCCCTCCCAGTGAGGGCCATATTCAGTGGGCCGGTTCCGCGCCGTGGAAATGCCTGCGCTGAAAACACCGGCAGCCAGGTTGGTCGGCCCAATCGTGCTGCTCACCACCCAAACCAGACGCTGCCGGCCAGAGATCGGCTGATAGGTAGTGTCCTCGCTGGCAGAGGACTGCTTCACGGGCGCCTGCTCGGGCAGAGCGTGTTCCGGCATGGTCTGCGCGAACACGCCGGCGGTTGCGACCAGTAGAACTGCGGAAAATTGCCATACCAGAGTTCTCACGACCATATTGGTTGCCGTAGAGCCTCGGAAGTTTGCTTCGAGCGTCGTGTTAAATCCGGGGACAATGCCAGGGTTGTAGAGATGCCGTTATTCAATCCTGAGAGAAACATGGCGCTACCAGTCTCTTCAGGCCGTGTGGGGACGGGTCTTCGACCCGTCCAGGTCGAGCGAAGCTCGACAGTGCTCTGCCCGACCCGAAACAACGTTCTGTCGGTTCCACATGAAAAGTTGTATCCGCTACACATCCTCCACAGTAGATCCTCCGATTGAATTCGCGAATCCAACTCCGGGTTAATTTCGGCCCATCATGCGAAACCGGGAACGATCGGGACGCCGTAAAACCTGGCAGATTTCAGGGGGAATCTAGTTCCTACCCTCGGGAGGGTCCTTATGATGCTGTTCGGGGGGGTGCCTTCCATGATATAACCGCGCAAGCAGATCGTTCGGCTCATTCATGGAAATCCAGCATAGCGTTGGGTTTGGCAGCTGGAAATGGGAAGAGCGAGGAGGCATTGTGTCCGATGCGCGGACGGGGAAGCGATTTCCCCTGGAACTACCGATCAAGATCCACAACGAAGAAGGCGGCGAGCATAGCGGCCTCACGGGGAACCTGAGCGCTGCCGGCGTGTACATCAAAGCCGACGCTTCGCTCGAAATGGGTTCAACCGTCGAGTTCGAAATAACTTTGCCGCCGGAGATGACCGGGGCCAAAGAAGGCGTAGTCATCCAGTGTCGGGGTCGTGTGGTTCGCACCGATGAGCCCGACGGCGGTCCCACGGAGGCACGCGGCGTCGCTTGCGTGATTGACTCCTACGATTTCGTTCGCCACTAGAGGCGAGGAGCTGATAACGAGATGCTGAAATTGATTCTGGCCGACAATCAAGCTATCTTCCGGGCAGGCATCGCCAAAGTGCTGGCGGTTGAGGATGAAATGCGCATCGTGGCGCAGGCGCAAACCCAGGAGCAGATGTTCATGGCCCTGGACAAGTTCCGCGCGGCGGTTCTGGTGGTTGCAGGCGGTTTCCATTCGGATTTCAACGGCGTCCTGCAAGCCGCCGTCAAAGCCAAAACCCGCGTCGTGGTGCTCGCCGATACGGGAGAGAGCGCGCAGCGTTACATGGGCGCGGGCGCAAACGGCGTCGTCTATCGCAACGTTACCAGCGCCGCTCTCGTGGATTGCGTCCGCAAGGTCGCGCGGGGCGAAAACTGGGTGCAGGACATCGCCGTGCCCAGCGAACTCACCGAGAACGATATGGTTGGACTGCGCGTGCGCGACCGCCTTACCGCAAAAGAACTGCGCATCGTGGCCTTAATCGTTCAGGGTTATAAGAACAAAGAGATTGCCTCGCAGCTGGGCACCACCGAGCAGGTGATCAAGAATTACCTGCGCAACGTCTACGACAAAATCGGAGTATCGGACCGGCTCGAACTTGCCCTGTTCACAATTCACCACCGTATCCTGAACGAAGCGGCGGCAGCCACCGCTGCAGCGGCAACGCCCCAGGCCGGAGCCGGAGTCACTTCCTAGAGCTTCGCATCTTTAAAAAGGCCGCCTGCGGGCGGCCTTTTTAATTGCTCACCACACCCCGCTGCTCACCACACCCCGCTGCTCACCACACCCCGCTGCTCACCACACCCCGCGCTCACACCCCGCCAAATCGGCCGGCTGCGCCGGTCCGCCCGGACGGGGGCGTCCGGGCCTACGTGAATCTTTGTCATTCATTTTTTGAGTTGGACTTCGCCGCCCCGTACTGGCACAGTAGCAGTGTCCACTATCTTGCAGAAAACCAGTTGCAAGGCGGGATGGTGCGAACCGTGAGGTTCGCTTTTTGCCCTCGTAGTTTCGAAGTTCCCCGGCAGTTCCCGACCTCGTAGTCCCAACCCAAAACCCCGTGAGTGACGCATTGCGGCGGGTACGCCGTTGTGTGTGCTCCCGACCACCAATAAAGGAGACGAGGTCATGAAATCAATTCGCAGATTTTCACTTTCACAAACGTTAATTCTTGCCATCGCTGCGCTCGGGGCATTCGCCGTTCCTGCCCACGCTCAAAGTGCCGGCGGCAGATTCACCCTGGTCCATGCCGTCCGCTGGGGACAGGCCGTTCTGCCAGCCGGAGTCTACGCGTTTACGGTGCAATCTATGAGCTGGCCGGGAGGAGTTACGATTCGCCAGATGAACGGCCCTGTGGTCGCCATCGTGTTGCCAAGTATGGTTTCACAGGAGGTGCCGGGGAACGGTGGCAGCCTGGATCTGCAGCAAAGAGGAGGCGAATCGGTGGTCACCGCTCTGCACTTGAATCCGATTGGCCTGGCACTCGAATTTGCTCTGCCCAAACTGCCGCTGGCGGCTGCAGAAACGGCAGGACTGGGGCCCATCGCCCAGTCTCAACCCGCAAAGTAGGTTGATTGCGGAAACGGGCCGCCAACCTGGTGGCCCGCGTCCGCGATTCTTTTTGCAAATCAGCCGTCACAGCCCGCGTGGGGAGAGCCGCCCTCGGCTGTCCGGCAGAGCAAGGCTGTCCCCACGTGTGTTGTGCCAGCTAATTGGTGCGGGAGTTGCGGCGCAGTTCATCGGTCACCACAACCGCTTCGGCGACCTGCCGCATGGACTTGCGGGTTTGCCGGCTCTGCCGCTGCAACGCGAGGTAGGCCTGCTCTTCATCCAGAGAAAGGTCGCGCTGCAGAATGCCCTTTGCGCGTTCCACAATTTTCCGCGTCTCCAGCTGCTGCGAAAGATTGCTGTTCTCGGATTCCAGCCGGGCCATCTCAATCTCGGCTCCCACCAGAAATCCCGCGGTTGAAATCAGCCGGATCTCACGCTGGTTGTGTACGTGAGGCCGGCGATGCTGCAGGTTGATCACGCCCACCACTCGTCCACGCGACATCAAGGGTACGGACAAGAATGCTTCGTAGGCGTCTTCGGGCAATTCGTGAAAAAACTGAAAGCGCGGATCCTTCGATGCATTCTTCGAAACCGCGACCGGTTCGCGATGTTCAGCCACCCAACCTGTGATGCCTTCTCCGACCTGCAGTTTCAGGCGGTCCACGACTTCCGGGTGCGGGTTCTTCGACGCCCGCAGTAATAATTGCTCATCCTCGAGAACATAAATAAGGCAGGAATCGCATTTCACCAAGGCCGATGCAAAATCCACAACGCGCGCCAACACTTCGTGCAGAGCGTCCGCGGAAGCCAAACTGCTGCCCAGATCGTGGAGGAAATCAACAGAGGAATCGTCTATGGGTAATGAGGTGGACATGCCTCAACCATAGGAGAGGGCCTTCACCTTGTCCAATTGCAATTTTCGATCACAGGGATAAAAGCTTTTCTGTGGATTTATCGAAAATTAATGAATCGTGCCCGCACAAACTAGATTGCTTTTTCGCCCACTACTTTGCCCTGGGTAAACAGGTAGAGGTAATCGGGGCCGCCTGACTTCGAATCCGTCCCCGACATATTGAACCCGCCGAAAGGATGCGCCGCCACCGTGGCGCCGGTACACTTACGATTGATGTATAGATTTCCCACATGAAATTCGCGAATTGCGCGCTCGATCTTTTCCCGAGACTTGGTGTACACGGCCCCGGTCAGCCCGAATTCGGTGTCATTTGCGATCTCGAGGGCGTGGTCGTAATTGTCGGCCTTGATCACAGCCAATAATGGGCCAAAAACTTCTTCCTGCTCGAGCCTCGACCCGGCGGGAATATCCGCGATGATCGTAGGTTGCAGGAAGTAACCGCCTTCAGCGCCGGCGGTTTTTGCCGGCCCGCCACCGGTGATCACTCGCCCGTCTTTTTTCCCCACTTCGATGTAGTCGAGAATCGACTTCATGGAACCTTCATTGATCACCGCGCCCATGTTGGCGTTTTCCGCGGGATCGCCGATCGTAATTTTCTCCACTCGCGTTTTCAGCTTTTCCAGAAATATGTCATAGATGCGTGCATCGACAATGGCGCGTGAGCAGGCCGAGCACTTCTGGCCCTGGAAGCCGAATGCGGCCTGCGCCACGCCTTCGACCGCGGAATCGACGTCGGCATCGGCATCCACGATGATGGCATCCTTGCCGCCCATTTCGAGGATGGTGCGCTTGATCCATATTTGGCCAGAAGCGTGGGCCGCGGCGCTTTGATTGATATTCAGCCCAACTTCACGCGAGCCGGTAAATGCAATGTAGCGAGTCTTGGGATGTGCCACCACGGAGTTGCCGAAGCTGGCGCCGGCGCCGGGGCAAAAATTCACCACGCCTTCGGGCATGCCGCACTCTTCGAGCAGTTCGACGAATTTCGCCGCAATGGTGGGCGAATCACTCGATGGTTTTACGATGACGGTGTTCCCGCTCACGATGGAAGCCAGGGTCATGCCCGCCATAATTGCGCAGGGAAAGTTCCACGGAGGAATCACCGCACCCACTCCCAACGGGATGTACATGAGGCGATCGCGCTCGCCCGGCATTTGCACCGGCAACTCGGTTCGGGAAAGGCGCAATGCCTCGCGGGCATAGTATTCGCAGAAATCGATTGTCTCGGCGATATCGGCGTCAGCCTCCGCCCAGTTTTTACTCACTTCGAAAACCAGCCAGGCGCAAAATTCAAATTTGCGTTCGCGCAGCAGATCGCCCACGCGAAACAGCAGGCCGGCCCGCTCTTCAAACGAGGTCTGGCTCCAACCGTCAAAAGCCTTTAGCGCAGCTTGCATGGCCGGCTCCACGTGCTCCTTGCCGGCCTTCTGATGCAGGCCAACAAGTTCGGAGGGCCTCGCGGGATTGATGGACTTTATCTTGTCGCTGGTCTTGACTCGCTTGCCGCCGATGATGAGATCGTATTCGCGGCCCAGTTGACCGCGCACCTTCGCGATCGAGGCGCGCATCTGGCGCGCAGTTTCCTCCCTGCTGAAATCGGTGAGCGGCTCATTGACGAATGGCCCTTCATGCAGGCGAGTCTGGAGACGGGTCGGAGCTTCTAGGGTTGCCATGAGAGCACCTCGGAGGTATTCGATGCCGGTGGGCGGATGTACGACTCCATTGTACTCCCGGAGGATGTGTGGAATTTGTAGAGCCGGAGTCGCTTCCGCCCATCCGGCTGGCGCTAAGGAACCTTCACCGACTCGTGATTCTCCGTTGGCTGGAAACTCATGTCGGCGGTTCGCTCCAGTTTGTCCCATGAGAACTGCCTGCCCTCGGCGGCACGCTTCAGCGTTTTCAGCAGGACCAAAGAGAACAGCTGGCGGTAGGCGAATCGCTGCAACCACACCTGGCTCAGAAGCCATGGGTCTTCCGGCGATTCCGGCCGGCGGCGTTCGAGCGCAAACGCAATCGCCGACGCCAGGAAGTCCATCACCAGGAAGGCCACAAAGAAAACGACGAGCCGCTGAAAATTGCCGGGATCGGTGGATTCAGGGTGAAAGGATTTCTGAATGAAATACCAGATCATGCCGACGAAAAACATAATGTCGATAAAAGGCGAAACCAGCGGAAGAATGACCTGGAAGATGGCAATGTTGGGCAGCGCGATCCAGCCCAGCACTCCTTCACGGGCAAAAGCGGCGCGATGTTTCCACACGGACTGCAATATGCCGAACGACCAGCGGAAGCGTTGTCGCATCAGGCCGCTGGCATTGACCGGCGCCTCCGTGTAGGCCAGTGCAAGATCTTCATATTCCACCCGGTATCCCAGTTGCAGCAACGCCATGGTGAGGTCGGCGTCTTCGGCCACGGTGTCGGTGTGAAATCCACCGGCTTCGCGCACCGCCGATACTCTCCAGGCGCCGATTGCGCCCGGGACTACGCTCACCGCGCCCATGGTGTTCAAAGCCCGGCGCTCGAAGTTCTGGCTAGTGATGTATTCCAGAGCCTGCCAGCGCGTCCACAGGTTCACCCGGTTACCGACTTTGGCATTGCCTGCGATCGCTCCCACCTTGGGGTTCAGAAAATGCGGCACCAGGCGGGAGATGGCGTCCGGGGCAATCACCGTGTCGGCATCGATGCCGACAAAAATTTCTTCGCCGCGCAGGTGCTCGAGTCCAAAGTTGAGAGCGTCGGCCTTGCCGGAGTTCGGTTTGGTCAGAATCAGCACTTGCCCGCTGGCCTCTTCGCGGCCGAAAGCCGCCCGCGCCACGTCCAGGGTGGTGTCGCTCGACCCGTCGTCGATCACGATGACCTGCAGATTCGGATAACTCGAAGCGAGCACGGAACGGATGGTCCGCTCGATGACTTTTTCTTCGTTGTAAGCGGGAATCAGGACCGCAACCTGGGGAAGATAGGCCGCAGCCTCTTCAGGCGTTCCATAATGCCGCGGCCAGAGCCGGTCGAAGATCGCGAATGCGCCGATGAAGACGAGGCGGCCGGTCATCAGAACGTCGCCCACGAAAAAAACCCACGTCATGGTAACGAACGCAAGGGGGAACAGGGCAAATCCGAACAGGTTCAATTCGGCGGACCACCGCTGGTCGGCTGGAATCGGCGGCATGACGTCCGCGCGGGACCTTCCCAGCAACTGGTGCAGCGGAACGATCTGCAATCCTTTCTCCCGCACCCCGGCAATGATCTTGGGAAGGGCGAGCACTGTCTGCTCCCGATCGCCGCCGCCATCGTGCAGCAGAATAATATTGCCGCAACGAATGTCATTGGGCGCGCAAGGCGGAAGGTGGGCGAGCACGTCTGCGGCAATTTGATCGGCGCTGTGGCGCGGATTGTCCCGCCAGTCGTTGGGATCGATCTTGTCGCCAATCGTGACGTAGCCCATATCCTGCGTAATCTCGAGCGGCCGTACCTGGTCTTCAGTGTCGGGTTCGGCGTCGATCGAATACGGAGGGCGGAACAGGATCGTTCGAATGCCCAGGCGGCTGGCGAAAAGCTGTTCGGTAAGGTTCAATTCAACGGCTCGCATGAACCCCTTGGAAATATTGCTGATGTCGGGATGGGTGAAAGTATGGTTCCCGATTTCGTGGCCTTCACGGTAAATGCGATCGGTGATGTCTGAAAACTTGTCGGCCTGAATGCCGATCAGAAAGAACGCAGCCGGGGCCTTTTCCGCTTTCAGAACGTCCAGGATCTTTGGCGTCCACTCCGGATCGGGGCCATCGTCGAAGGTGAGCGCAACTTTGTCCGGGCTCGATCCGTAGCGCGCCACTCTGTAAGGTTGCGGCAGTGAGTCGAAATCCTGATCGGTAATGATGCCGGTGGCCGGATCCAGGGTAATGCTGCGTTGCCCGTCGGTGGGACGAGCCTCGATGCGCAGAATCTCGCCATTACCCTCCATGTCCACATCCTGGCCGGGAGGAACGTCCTTTAACTTATTTTCCGCACCGGGCTCGCCCGGGATGTCCCAGACCCGCCACAGCGAGCGGTCCTCCGATCCCAGGCGCCAGAGTGCGAAAGTCTGAATGCCCAGAGACTGCGCGGCGCGCATCTGGTTCAACGCGGTTACGGCATCAAGAAACCAGATGTCATGCTGCAGATCGTGTTCGTCCAGATAGCTAATGTGCGGATTGAGACTGTCCCCGTCAAAATCGACTTCCGCCTCGGAGTCTCGCGCCGCCAGCCACGCGTCCTGCACGGATACATTGCTGTCCTTCACTCCCGGCGGCAGCGCTCCGTGCTTCGGCTTGTGCACCCAGTCATAACCGTAGTTTCCGATCGCCGATATGAGCTTGTCTTTCGGCATTACCTTGACCGCAGCCTTGAGATTGTCGGTAAACCAATCCTGTGACGCCACCGGCCCCGCCGTGCCCGGCGACGGGTAGTGCTCGTCATAATTCATCAACACCACGCCGTCCACGTGGGACGCGACTGCCGCATAGTCGTATTCTTCGTTGCGTGCCTGCACGCTCACGTACAGCTTCATGCCTTTGGCATGCAGATCATCCGAGAGTTCCTTCAGCAGCGCTAGATATCCGGGTTGTGCCTTGCGGGGCAGCGTCTCGAAATCGATCATCAGGCCGCGATACCGGTCTGTGCTCAGGAATGCCGCAGCCTGCTGGCGAAAGCGGGACCGCGAATCCGGATCATTCAGAAACGCGCTGACGTCCACCCAATCCACGCCGTCGAAATTGTTGACCATGGGGAAGACTTCCATGCCCGTGTCTTCCGATTTCAGGAATGGCATCACCTTCTCATCCACCGGGCGCGCGGCGGATTCCTGGATAACGTCAAAAAATTTATTGGTCTGCTCATCGATGCTCTGCAGCCTGCCATCGGGCGTGATGATGTGCAACCAGTCCGGAAACAGCAAATCGATTTGCCGCGCGTATTCGCGCAGGGAGGAAAAACTGGCTGCGTCGTAAGGCACATAGAAGGCCGCCCGTATACCCTCTTCCTGATTCAGTTTTACCTGAGAAGGGGCGGACTTGGATTGGCGATGGCCGCGCAGAGCGGCGGCGAGTTTTCGCCGCTCCTTCGCCTTTTCGCGCTCTTTCTCTTTCAATGCGTGGTACGGGCGTTTCTGGGGAGCGAGCAGCAAATCGGGCAGAGGCTCATTGCGCAAAGCCGTGTAGGCAAAAAAAATGACCAGAACCGTGATGGTCACGCCAATGATGTCGAAAGCCAGCCGGATTCGCTTCCAACGAGCCTTGCGGGGATCGTAAAAAACAGGTTTCGCCATGAAGATTTGTGTCTCTCCATCCTAAGCTGCGCCCTTCGGACGGTCAATTGATGAGAGAGTCTCGGCCGCAAATTGCGACGGATCAAACGCAGTCAGGACAAGAATCTAACTGGTAGAGTCCGTCAGAGCCGCAGCGCCTGGTTTGGGCATGCTCCCCACCATGCCAGCGTTTTCCAGCGCTGACGTATATTCTTATGCGTGCGTTCACTGGTACGCCAGCACCTCCGATTTTTTCTCTGGGTCACGCTCGCCGCTCTCGGGCTGCGGCTCCTGTTCCTGATCCGCTTTCCGGCCGTCACCACGGATTCCTTCGTTTACGGCGACATCGCCAAGAATTGGCTGCGACATGGCATTTATGGTCTGAGCGGCCCCGACGAAATTTCTCCCACATACATCCGCCTTCCGGGATACCCGGCGTTTCTGGTCGCCGTGTTTGCCCTATTCGGCATGGAGCATTACCGGGCCGTCCTGGTGATCCAGATGTTCGTGGACATCGCCACCTGTTTCCTGATCGCGGACATCGCCCGCCGCCTTATTTCCCCGAGGGCCGCGAAGATGGCATTTCTGCTGGCGGCGCTCTCTCCGTTTTTTGCCAGTTACTCGGCGGCGGCGCTGACGGAAACGCTTGAGATCTTTTTTACCGCGGCCGCTTTTGACTTTGCCATTACCGGACTGGACGCAATGGAGCAGAGGCGGATTCTGCCGTGGCTGGGATGCGGGCTGGCGATCAGCGCCGCAATTCTGCTGCGTCCCGACGGCGGATTGCTTTTGATTGCGATCGAGTTGTATCTCGCGATCTTGTGTGTGATTGCATCGCGAGACCAAACGCGGTGGGGTCGCACCCGGCCACACCTTCTGGTTCACGTGGCTCGGGTTGGATTGATCGTAGGGTTCGTCGCGCTGGCGCCGCTTGTTCCCTGGGCCTGGCGGAACATGCACACCCTGCATCGCTTCCAGATGCTGGCCCCGCGCTACGCCAATGAAGAAGATGAGTTCGTGCCCGCCGGATTCAATCGCTGGGTTAAGACATGGATGGCCGACTATGCGTCCGTCGAAGAGATTTACTGGCCGGTTCCCGGAGATACGATTGACTCGGGCAAACTCCCCGGTCGCGCATTTGATTCCGAAGCGCAGCGCGAGGAAACCGAGCAGCTGATTGAAGATTACAACCAGTCCCTCCACGTCACCCCGGATCTGGATAAGCGGTTTGCAGCCCTGGCCGACCAGCGCATCCAGGCGGCGCCTTTGCGCTACTACGTTCGGCTCCCGCTGGTGCGTATCGCCGACATGTGGCTTCGTCCGCGCACCGCGACGCTGCCTTCTGACACCCGGTGGTGGGAATTCAACGACGACCCCAAGTGGTCTGCACTGGCGGTAGCGCTTGGAATCATAAACCTCTTCTATATTGCCGCCGCACTGGGAGGTCTTTGGCAAGCGCGGTGGACAATCCCGCTCGGGCTGCTGCTCGCATTCGTACTCATTCGATCCGCATTCTTAGGCAGCCTTGAAAACCCCGAGCCGCGATACACCCTCGAGGCTTATATCGCAATCATTGTTTTTGGCAGCGTTTTGTCCGATCGCAAAACCTGACCAGACTTCCATCCAGTAATTTCAGGGCTTGCCGGCTTCGAAAGGACTCGCGCTGACTCTCAGTCATCTACATACTGCAATATCCGTAGTTACTGAAATCCGTATATTTAGCCCCTTTTGCGCTCAACTCGTTGCCCGTCTTCCTTGATTCTGTGGATGTGTGATTGCAGCGTATTTTCAAACAAACAATGGGAACTAACACTCAACACGCATAACAAATCTTTACATTTGTGACTTTGAGGGTCCTTCATGAATCGTTTTTTTCCTGCATTTCGCGGATCGCTGGCCATCAGTTTCCTGGTTCTTGTTCTGGGCGCGTCTTTGACGGTTCCCCAGGCTCGTGCGGCGGAGGTTACGGCGAATATTTCCGGAACCGTGACCGACGCGACCAGCGCGGTGGTTCCCGCGTCCAAGGTGACGCTCACCAACACCAGTACCAACGAGTCTCGCAGCGTCATCACCGGCAATGACGGCTCTTACCAGTTCACCCGGTTGCCCATCGGGACTTATCGGCTGGTGGTGGAACAGACCGGCTTCAACAAATACATCCGCGAAGGCATCGTTCTGAACGTGAATCAGAACGCCAAATTGGATGTCTCGCTGCAGATCGGTTCCACCAGTCAGATCGTGGAAGTCAAAGGAGACGTCAGCCAGGTTGACACGGTAAGCGCAACCCTCGGAAACGTCGAGACCCAACGCCGCATTGTGGACCTGCCGCTGGTCGAGCGCGATGCCTTCCAGTTGGGGCTTTTGCAGGCAGGCGTGTTTCCTCCCGATGAAGATGACGGCAGCAACAACCCATTTTCCGTGAGCGGGCAGCGTTCAGAATCGCTGACGTTTCTGGTGAACGGCGCCGACAACAACGATTTCCTCGGAAACAATGCCGTGGTTGATCCCAACCCCGATGCGCTGGGCGAATTCAAAATCCTGACCAACAATTACGAAGCCGAATACGGACGCACGGCCGGCGGCATCGTGAACCAGGTCATCAAATCGGGCACCAACGGTTTTCATGGCGACGTATTCGAGTTCTTCCGCAACGATGCGCTGAACGCGCGAAATTACTTTTTGCCTGCGGTCACGCCCTTCAAGCGGAACACGTTTGGCGGCACCCTGGGCGGCCCCATCCGGAAGGACAAGACTTTCTTCTTCCTCTCCTATCAGGGAGTGCGCCGGCATGAGGGCGAAGTGGCGCCGGTATTGTCGGTGCTCAGCCCGGCCGAGCGCACCGGAGATTTCAGCGAACTACTGCCTGACACCCAGCTTTTCGATCCGATCTCCGGTAATCCCTACGTTAACAATCAAGTCCCGGTCAGCCCGGTTATCGCCAACTACATCAATAAGTACCTTCCCCTTCCAAATCTTCCGGGGAACAATTTCGTATCTTCGCCGATCGAAGTGGATCGCGAGGATCAGGGCATCGCCCGGCTTGACCACCGTATCGGAGAGAAGGACACGCTTTCAGCGTCCTACATCATTGACGACCTGAGCCAGAATTTTCCCTTCCAGATTATTAATGGCGCTTCATCGGGCGGAAACGTGCCCCTGGGGTCGGGCTTCAACACCCTTACCCGCACGCAACTGGGCACCATAAGCTGGATCCATAACTTCAGCCCGACCGTGTTGAACGAGTTCGTCTTCGGGGGCAACCGCAGCGCGACGCTGCAGTCTGTCCCGCATGACACCACGGCCCCGTCCGCTCTGGGTTTCAGCAATGTCAGTCCGGACGATCCGGCGGGCACCGCGCCGCCCGTGATCACGACTCCAAGTTTCAATCTTGGACCCAGCCCGCAGGGCCCCACCAAGCTGCATGACGCGACGTTCCATTTTCAGGACAGCGTCTCCGTGACTCGCGGACGCCACAACTTCAAGTTCGGCGCTGACATCCGCCGGGTGCGCAACAACTTCGATTTTGATTTCGACAACAACGGCGTCTTCGATTTTGGCAACGATCAGAATTACACGGGCAGTCCGTTAGCCGACTTTGTCGGCGGATTCTTCGACAACTACACGCAATTTTCACGGGCCATTTACGGCATTCGCACCACCTCGTGGCACTTCTACGGGCAGGATTCGTGGAAAATTATGCGGCGCCTCACGCTCAGCTACGGGTTGCGCTACGAATACAACACCCCGTTGCAGGATCCGCACAATGAAATCATCGGATTCTTTCCGGGGCAGCAGTCCACAAAATTTCCGGGAGCGCCTACGGGCGTCCTTTATCCGGGAGATCCGGGAACTCCCAATCGTGGTTTGACCTATCCCGACCGCAACAACTTCGCTCCGCGCTTCGGCTTCGCCTGGGACACGTTCGGCAATGCCAAGCTTGTAGTGCGCGGTGGTTTCGGCATTTTCTACGACCTCGAAGACGGCGCGCTGAATGAACAGTTCGGCGGCCAGGCTCCCTTTGGCCAGGTGACCGACATCACTCCGGCGCCGGCCGACTACACCAG
Source organism: Terriglobia bacterium (assembly GCA_963814725.1). GTDB lineage: Bacteria > Acidobacteriota > Terriglobia > Terriglobales > Acidobacteriaceae > JAIQFF01. The sequence goes on along the minus strand of CAWFDY010000001.1, from coordinate 149,385 downwards.
CGTGGCCCCGGGATCGGACACAGTCTCCGATCCGTTCACCCCATTCGGACTCGTCAATCCATACCCCACCGGAGGAGTTGTCGGCTCCACGTTCGGCGTGCCGGCGATCTCATTCGCCTATGTGGTCGATCCGCATTTCAGAACGCCGTATTCAGAAAACGCAAACTTCGGGTTTCAGTTCCAGTTGACGCCCGATACGATGATTGAAGCCGACTACGTGGGAAGCTTTTCCCGCAAGACCGTCGTCACCAACGACGTCAATGCCCCGCTGCCCAGCATCCTGCGTCAACAGTTCGCCAATTCAGGAGGTGCGAGCGGAGGCGGCTTCATCAATCCCGATTGCGCGCGGCCTCTGGCAGGTTGTGCCGATCCCACCGACCCGAACTCCAGCCCCACCGGCGCTCTCGGCCTGTTAACCGATCTCAGCTCCGGTTCTTCGGGCAGCAATCAGTTCCAGTTGACCGTGGACAAGCGCTTCAGCCATGGCTTCAACATCCGCGGCGCTTTCACCGCGGCCAAGACGATTGATGACCAGTCAGGGTTCCGCTACAACAGCTCGCTTTACACCGATCCGTTCAATCCCAGTTTCGATCGTGGGCTCGCCAACTTCGACGTGTCCCGCCGGCTGGTGGTCAGCGGAATCTGGAAGCTGCCGCTCGACCTTCCATTCAGGGGTGGTGGACACAGTCTGATGCGCAGGGTTGCGGAAGGGTGGGAAGTGAGCGGCATTGGCAGCTTCCAGACGGGAACCCCGTTTACGATCTTCTCCGCGTCGGGCTCGAGCGGCGAGAATAGCTTCCTGGAGCGGGCCGATCTCATCGGACCGCTGCGCACGTTCTCTCCCCGATCGCTGCACAGCTTCGATCCTTCAACTGCCGATTGCCTGCCGGGATCGGTCACGGACCAGCACTTCTATTTCGATCCGACTTCGTTCAGCTGCAACAATGCGATGTTCAGCTTCGGCAACTCCGGCAGAAATATTATCCGCGGGCCCGGGCGCAACAATTTTGACTTGACCGTCGGGCGTACCTTCGCTATGACCGAGAGCAAAACCCTCGAATTCCGGGCGGAGTTTTTCAACGCATTCAACCATGCCCAGTTCTTCAATCCGGACCACAGCGGCTTTGACAGTAATTTCGGTCAAATTACGCTGGCCAGAGATCCCCGAATAATCCAGTTCGCACTGAAGTTCTATTTCTGAGATTCGGGAAGCGGGCGTTTTCGTAGCGCCGGCGTCCCGCCGGCTGTCGTGAGGGCGTCCCGCCCTCACGCCTCGGGGAGGTGTGTCCCGTAAAGTTTCTCGCAGTGAATAGGGCTAGGGCCTGGGATCCCGCTTCAGCGCCTCAGCGCGCCCGCGCTCGCTGGCGGCGAACTGGAAGTTTCCCTGCAGGTCGTAAGCGTCGGCCAGAAATGCATGCGGCTCAAAATTCGTGGGCTCGGAAACCGCGGCCTGCTTCAGATAAGGCAGAGCTTCCTCAGGGCGGTGCTGGAGTGTGAGAATCCGTCCCAGCAGCAGGTTGGCGCGGAAGTGCTCGGGGCTGAGCTGAATCGCCAGTTGCAGCAAATCAACCGCTTCAGGGACGCGCTGCACCCGCGCATACACCGAAGCCAGCGAATACTGCGCATCGGCAAACTTGGGACGCTTCTTCGCCACAAATTCGAAATAAGGGACGGACTCCTGCCAGGCTCCGGTTTCATACAATGCCAGCCCCAGTTGATATTGGGCTTCGGTGGAGTCGGGCAGCTGTTGCAGGGATTTGCGCAATGCCGCGATGGCTTCGGGATAGCGCCCAACCTTGGTTAACGCGACGCCCAGCTGCATCTGCGCCACGGAAATCAGCGGACTGTCATTCAGCACGCTTTGCAGCATGGGGATGGCTTCAGCATACTTGCCGTCCTCGATCGCAATCATTCCCTCGTGCAGCGTGTTCGAGATGCCGATTTTATCTTTCGGGTCGGCGCCTTGCAGAGGATCCGGAGAACTCGTTCCCGCGCCGGAAGAAACGTAGCCGAGAGCGCTCAGGTTTGCACTTTGCTCGGAAGTCACGGCGCTCGGTTCAGGCTTTCCGTGATAACTACTGGTCCGGTCACGAAACTGGTCGAGTTGTGTCTGTAGGGTCGCAGTTACCGCGGGGGAACTCAACGCCAGGTTGTGTTCGGCGGCGCGGTCGGTTGTCTGGTCATAGAGTTCCCGGCGAGGAGCGCGTACAAAAAGATATTTGCCCGTGCGCATCGAGCGAATCGAACTCCATCCGAACGCGCGATGAGGGTAGTCAGTTTCAGCGTAAGCCGGAAGATCTGCCCCGGACTTCGCACCGGATTTCATTAACGGCACCAGCGACTGGCCTTGAAAGGTGGGCGGCAAAGGCAGGCTGAGCATGGTGAGCAGCGTGGGCGCGACATCCACCAGCCGGACCTGGCCTGCCACGCGGCGCCCGGCCAGCACTTCGCCCGGCAACTTGAAAAGCAATGGAACCCGGATGGTTTCGTCGTAAAGAAAGATGCCGTGCATGCTCTCCCCATGCGCGCCCAGCGACTCTCCGTGATCCGACATCATTGCGATCAAGGCGCGGTCATATAACCCACGCTGCTTAAGGTACGAAAAAAGTTTGCCCAGCGCCGAATCTGCGTAGGCAACTTCTCCGTCATAGGGATCGGAGAATCGCCGGTCGAATGGCGGCGGAGGGTCATAGGGCGCGTGCGGATCGTAGAGGTGTATCCAAATAAAAAATGGGGAAGCGCGATTCTTGTTCATCCAGACGATGGCGTGCTGGACGACGTCGCCGCCACGGCGCTCGACGCTGGTATAGCGGCTTTCGTTGGGCCCACGCTTCTGATGAAAACCGGCGTCGAAGAAATCGAAACCGCGGTCAAATCCAGGCGCCATGTTGGCCTTGGGATCAAGAATCAGCGAGCCGATGAAAGCTGCAGTGTGGTAACCGCTCTTATTCAGGATTTCCGGCAGGAACGGCAGCAGCGCCGGCAACGGGTGTCCGAAATCGGTGACCGTGTGGAACTGGGGATAGGTGCCGGTAAAAATCGTAGCGTGAGAAACCGGGGTCAGCGGCGCCTGGGAGTAAGCCTTTTCGAATACGATCCCCTGCCGGGCCACCGCATCCAGATTCGGCGTCAGCCCTTTTTTGCTGCCCAGAAACCCCATGCGGTCCGCGCGCGTGGTGTCCACGGTGATGAAGATGATATTGGGGGCTTCGGCCCGGACGAACGTGCTCGCGCCCAGCACTGCGAACAGGAAAAACAGGAAGGGACGGCGCATAAGGGCAAAAAGGGAGTTTACCATCGGTAAACTCCCTTCTGCGATTCCACTAAAACAGCTCAGAACGCGGCGGAGACGCCAAACTGCATATTGCGCTGCGCGCCCGTGCCCAAAACCGGGTTCAGGCCCAGTCCCACATCCGGCGTAGCGAAGAACGTTCCGAAATGGCTGCTGGTTATGTTGGCCGGGGTTGAGCTGGCAAACATGGCGTGGTTAAGAACGTTGAAGAGTTCCCATTTGAATTTCAATGAGAAGCGCTCCGTCACCTGGAAATTCTTGAAGACTCCCATATCGAGCTGAGCGATTCCAGGTTGCCGCAGGATATTGCGGGCGTTTCCTATCTGTCCGGGAGCGGGCGACGAAAATGCCGCGGTATTGAAATAAGCGTCCTTGCCATGCGCCACGTAATGGTTGTCGTAGTTGAGAGCGCTTCCATCGTAAACCGCCAAGGTGTCTCTTAGGCCCTGGTTGGACGTGTCATCAGAAACATAGGCCGTGTAAGGCCGCCCTTCCTGAGCCCGGAAAAGAGAGTTGATCTGCCAGCCGTCGCCCACCAGCCTGGGCAAACCGTGAATTTTCGGAATTGCATACACAGCAGTGAAATTCACGTTCCATGGAGTGTCAAAATCCGCGGGCGCGTAACTCTTGTATGGCAGGTAGGGATTCTGGTAGTCGGAGAGGAAGCTTCCCCCGCGATTCGCAGAACCAGTATCGAACGACCTTGACCAAACGAAATTGACCTGCCCGCTGAGGCCGTGCATATCGCGCACCTTGAAAGCGGTCTGCAGGCTGTTGTAGTTGGAAAAGGCATCGTTGTTGAGCTGCAGGATGTGGTTGTAGTCGGGAAAGCGGGCCCCGAACGGCTGCCGGGTGACGTCGCAAGCGTCGGTTGCACTTGCGGGACAAGCGTTGAGATCGCGCCAGTTAACCAGGTCGCGGCCTGCTGTTCCCACGAAAGCCAGACTGAATGAGGTTTTGGTGCTTAATTGCTGCTCGATGGTCAGGTTGTAGGCATGGTTCATTGGAGTCTGGAAATTCCGTATGACCTGCACCACGTTGAAGGGCGGGGTCGGTGTCGCACTCTGCCCGTAAATGTTCACCCCCGCTGCCATGCAAATGAAATCCGCGCAGAGCGAGTTGGGCTGGGTTCCGCTATTGAATGTGGCCAGGTTGTCGGCCGGGGTAGTGGTGATGTCGATCGCGAAAATCCCTTCCGGCACCTGAGTAAAGAAACCCGCCCGGGTTCCACTCCACATCTGGAAGGCGGTTTGGGGAGCATGAATGACGCCGAAGTTCGGCAGGTCGTAGCCCAAAGAATAGCCAGCGCGCAGCACCGTCTTGCCCTTCCCGAATATGTCCCATGCAAATCCCGCCCGGGGACCGAAATTATTCTTGTCCGCGTTGTAAAGGGGATGGTTTGCAAGACCCACGAAGCCGTTGGCGTCTGCCTTGGGATCATCGGGCAGAAAGTTAGCGCCTTGGTTCTTGGCTTCGCCCAAGGCTCCGGCAACATCCCAACGCACGCCCAGCTCGACCGTGAAATTGGGTTTCACTTTCCAACTATCCTGCACATAAAGACCAAGCGACTTTTGGAAGATGCGCCGGTCGGTAACTCCAAATGACCGCCCGCTATCTTCAGTCAATCCTAAAAGCAACTCATTCAAGGAAGCCACGGCATTGCTTTGGCTCACTCCGGCAAACTGGGAATTGCAATCACCACTCGTCGCGCAACCGTAGAACCCGTAAGAATAAAACGACAAGTTGGAACGGGCGCGGTCGCGGCGCGTCTTGGTGTAGGCATTTTGAAACTGCCCGCCGATCTTGATTGTGTGATTGCCCTTGATGGTGGTGTAGTGCTCCTGCCAGTCGTAAGAGGCATCCGGCCGGGTAACGATTGGGTAGCCTTGAATTCCGCCAACGATGTAAGTACCTGCTCCAAAATTACCCAGGTAGTAGACCGCTGGAACCCCAGTATTTTCCTTGTCTCCGGGATTAGCGCCCAAGGGGCCCGTGTTGATGCCCAGAGCATTAGGATCGATGTTGTTGTTTACGCCGATGCGTTGCGAGAACCGCTGATAACCGACGCGGCTCTCAAGTACCGAATTCGGTGTAATGGTCCAGGTATAGTTCAGTCCCAAGAGTTGAGCCCGGGTGGGCGCCACTGAATTCCACATATTCTTGTTTGTGGCTAGAGGCCCGAACGACTGCGGCGTCCCTGGGGCTGCGGGCTGGTTCTGCAGGCTGTCCCCGAAGAGGTATTTGACCGACAACCGCTGCGACTGGCTGAAGACGTAGTCGAACTTCACATGAAAGTTATTCAGGTCGAGAGTGTTGTCACCCGAGATGCTGGCCGTCCCGGTCGGGCTGGTGGGAAGGAACGAGAGCAAATTCGCACCGATGGAGTTGACCGTGCCATCGTCCGCCGTGCCGAAAATCTGATCGCTTCCCGGTCCCGGGCCATTATTCAGGCAGGTCGTCCACGGCGTCACGCCGTCCGGGCCGATGGTGCCGGAAGTGTTCGGATTCACGCCGGTTTGCACGCATGTGGTGGCATCGAAAATCTGCGCCGGGGTCGGCAGTGTGACCTGGGCCGGAAAGGAATTCTTTAAGTGGAAACCCTGATAGGACAAGAAGAAGAAAGCTTTGTCCTTCTTGATAGGTCCCCCGCCCGATGCGCCAAACTGGTTGAGGCGAAACGGAGTCACAGAGGCAGCGAACCAGTTCCGGGCGTCGAATGCATCGGTGTGCCGATCCCAGAACGCGCTGCCGTGGAAGGCATTCGTTCCGCTCTTCAGGCCAATGTTGATGACCGAGCCGCCCTTTACGCCAAACTCTACGCCGGGATTTGATTCGACGTTGAACTCGGAAATTCCCTCCAGAGGAATCAGCGCCGCTGCTGTACCTGAGATGGCGGCTTGCCCGAGCGACGCTTCACCGTAATAACGGTCATTATTCGGAATGCCGTCCACCGCAAAATTGTTCGAGGTCGCGCGTTGTCCGTTGATATTAAGGCTCTGGAATCCGCCACCGGGGCTGCGCTGCACGCCCGGGACGCCGTCGAGAAGATTGTTGAAGTCTCGCCCGTTATTAGGCAGGTCCGCTACCTGGCGGCCTTCGAACAACGTGCTGAGCCTGTCTTCAGTGGTTTCTACCAGCGGAGCCGTGCCTTCTACTTCGATGGTTTCCGATATTTGTCCCGGCTGCAGTTGAAAATCAGATTGGGTCACCATCGAAATGGCGACCTGGGTATCTCGAGCCGAGGTTTTGAAGCCTGGCGCGGTAGCCGTCACCTTGTAATTTCCGGGAGGCAATTCCAGGATCCGATAGAATCCGCCGTCTGAACTGGTGGCCGAGCGCGTTTCTCCGGTCGCGACGTTCACGGCCGTAATCTTCGCGTCTTTGACCACGGCTCCGGTGCTGTCCTGCACTGTGCCTGAGATGTCGCCCGTAATTTTCTGCGCTGACAGTGGAAGGTTGGCCGCGAAACCAATTACAAGCAGGAATAAAACACAGCGCAAAGACAGATCCCGTTTCATCCGGTGTCCTCTTCTTGTGTTTCTTATTTACAAATGTAAAGCGAGTTTACGAATGGGCGCAGTCTAGTCGCCCTCATCATGAACTATCAAGAATAAAAAACTGTTAGGACTGATATGACCGGCAGTCAGGCGAGTGACATAACACCGTTAACATTGAGGGTGTTAGGCGGAGAAACCCGTTTGAAGTCTCCGGATGGAATTTAGGGATGGTGATCTCGGAATGCTGATCTCGCGTCGAGGCCATGACACGAGGAAGGTAGCCACGCCTCAGCTGAGCGGGGAGTCGCTCATGCGAAATCGGGTGCGGACGTGCTCGGAAAGAAGTTCAATGGCGCCGCGGTTCGATACGGGGTCGGCCTGCGCCAGGTATTTCATTGCTTCCACCAGCAAGCGCTGGCCGTCCACATAGCGCGGATCCGTGGTGCGCTCACGGGGCTTGCGCCCAATCTTGGGAGTAACGGGGATCGTGAAAACCTTGGCCATGCAATCGGTCCTGGGTCGATTTGAAGTCCTCGACAGAAGGGGCGCACCACCAGTATAACGCCCGATTCCGGTTTGTCAGCCAAATTATGGAATTGGCCGGCGCCCTCAGCCCTGCGGCGAGATGAATTTGGTCTTGCCCGTGGTCTTCAACTTGAAAACGGAATCAGGAATCTTCTCGTTCACCTTAATTTCTGAATACCTGGCTAGGCGAAAATCTCCCGAGTTCCCGAAAAAAAACTGCTGCTGCACCGAAATTCCACGCGCCGGGTCGATCCAGAGGACGATGTGTTCCACATTGTTTCGCAGGTTGGCCGCCTTCGGAACCAGGTCCAGTTTGGCGGCGTCCATGCCGTCCAGGGCTTCACTGCCGAGATACTTCACGTCGAACGCCTTCAGCATGTCGTGCCCGCGGCCGCCAAAACCCAGCACCATGAAGCTCTCGAATGCATCGCGATTCTTGCCCGTATTGTAGGTCGTCACCTGTTCGATCCGGGGCTGGTAAACCTGTATTTTGGATCCGTCGAACAGCACATACTTCTGATCCGGCTCTGTGATGTCGGCGGCCATCTGGGTTTCGCCGCCGGAGTGGCGGAAATACACTCTGCCCTTTTGCTCCTCATGTTCATCGACAATTTTTTGATATTGGTCCCAGACCACACTGGCCTCGGTGGTATGGAATTTCTCAGCCGCGCTATCCATCTGGCTGAGGACCTTCTCCAGGGCAGGGTCGGCTGTGGAATCAGCCGGCGTCCCGAAGACGAAGATTGGAAGCGCACAAATCAGCGCCAGAGCCCACAGGCATCGCGATTGCACGCGTTTCATGTTGCCTCGCCGGGAGCCACGGGAGCTTTTTTGCTACTCCTTGTGCACCCACACCTTGTAAGTCAGCACGCGTCCCAGACGATCGTGCAGGACTTCGTATCTGGTGATGCTTACTTCGCCGGAAATGGGTTCGACGATTCGCAGCAACTGCTGCCGCACGGCGGCTTCGTCCGTAGCCGAAATGGCCGCTCCTTCAATCTGATAGATAAAACCGCCGCCCGCCTCCGGTGTCACCACCACTCCGCTTGGATGCGGATTGCGTTCCACCGGTTTGTCATGGAAGTTGATCCGGTAAGGCGAGAGAAAGACGAACAGCAGGATCAGGGTGACCATGATGTCGTACTGCAAAGTGCCGCGCTCGTAGGACCACAGAATGAAGTCGCGAATTGTGCGCCAGACAGTGTTCATGGGCACGGCGGGCGCGTCGGCAACGGTCGTGTTCATTCTGGCTTCAGCCAACTCTTTCCGGTCAAATCTAGTTCCAGTGAAGGCTTATCTGTTTCCCGAGACAAGTCTTTTCCAGACCAAGTCTAGGCTTTGCTGCGTAAGCTTGGCAATCTCAGATTCAGATGCGGAGAACCGCGGCCCAGCCGCCCCCCCGGGCCGTACATTAGACGCAGCGATACACTCCCACCACTAAAATTTCCTGGGGCGAATGCGATCCGTACCCATGGCGGCTCTCAGAGCTTCGGGAATGGCCACGCTGCCGTCCGGCTGCTGGAAATTTTCCACGATCGCAACCCAGGTTCGCCCAACCGCCAGGCCGCTGCCGTTCAGCGTGTGGACAAACTCGGTTTTGTTCCTGCCCTCAGGCCGGTAACGTATGTTGGCCCTGCGGGCCTGGAAAGACTCGAAGTTCGAACACGACGAAATCTCGCGAAACAACTGCTGGCCCGGCAGCCATACCTCAATATCGTAGGTCTTGGCGGATGAAAAGCCCATATCTCCCGTGGAAAGCGCCATCACGCGATAGTGCAGGCCAAGCTTCTGCAGCACCTCCTCGGCATCATGAGTCAGCTTCTCGAGTTGTTCGTAGGAATTCTCGGGCTGCGAGAATTTGACCAGTTCGACTTTCTGAAACTGATGTTGCCGGATGATGCCGCGCACGTCCTTGCCGTACGAGCCAGCCTCGCTGCGGAAACTGGGAGTGTATGCCGTCAGCGAGAGTGGCAGGCGGGCGCTCTCCAATACTTCGTCCCGATAGAGATTGGTTACCGGCACTTCGGCGGTGGGGATCAGCCAGAGATCCTGTTCGCCGTGGGGCACGCGGAACAAATCGGCGGCGAATTTGGGTAACTGCCCGGTGCCATACATCGACGCTGAATTGACCATGTACGGCGGCAAAACCTCGGTGTAGCCGTGCTCCCGGGTGTGCAGATCGAGCATGAAATTGGCCAGGGCCCGCTCCAGCCTCGCTCCCATATCCCAGTACACGGCGAAGCGAGCGCCGGAGAGCTTGGTGGCGCGTTCGAGATCGAGAATGCCCAGCTCCTCGCCCAGTTCCCAGTGCGGCTTGGGAGTGAAATCGAATTGGGGAGGCGCACCCCAGCGCCGTACTTCGACGTTATCTTCGGGCGTAGTGCCGGCCGGCACGCTTTCATGCGGCAGATTGGGGATGCCGGCGAGAATATCCTGCAGGCTGGCGTCGAACTCCGCCGCCGCCTTTTCCCCCTGCTGTATTCGCTCCCGCAATTCTTTGGTCTCCGCCATCTGCGAGGTCGCGTCCTGTCCGCTCTTTTTCAGCCGGGCGATCTCTTCGGATGCGCGATTGCGCTGCGCCTTCATAGTCTCGGCTTCGGTGATGGCGCGGCGCCGTTCGGTATCTACCCGATGGAAATCTTTCAGAACCAGCGCCGGATCCAGGCCGCGCTGGCGCAGCTTTGCTTCGACCATCGGCAGGTTGTCACGAACAAAATTGAGATCAAGCATGAGTGTTCACTACTGTATCGAAAAATATGCGGGGAATGCACCCTGGACTTTGGTCGCCATTTTGAGCGGAGAGGCTGCTTCGCTTTGCGAAGCAGTCTGGTAGTCGAAGGACCTGTACAAACCTATCGCTGCCGGAGCGGAATTCGCGAATGCTTGCAACAAATCGTGGCGCGAGTGTCGGTGCTATCGGCAGGGGTCCTTCGACTTCGCAAAATGATTCGCGAGCGAATCATTTCGCTGCTCTCAGGATGACATGGTTAGTTTGGGTCGTCCCCCTTCAACATCAAAAGCGGCGGACAGGAGTGTCCGCCCCACACGCCATCCGTTGAGCGCGGGTCCTGCGTTGCGCTGTGATGTAAACTACAGCGCGATGAAGCTCCCACGCCGGTTCCTGGCCATTTTGTTGATTGCTATAGCTTCCACCGGTGCGGGCTTCGGCTCTGCCTACAATGCGCATCCCCGGCTGGTCGTCGTTATCATAATCGACCAGTTCCGCGGGGATTATATGGAGCGCTATCGTGATCAGTGGGGGGAAGGCGGTTTCCGTCTCTTTCTCGAACATGGCGCCAACTTCACCGATTGCAATTACGACTACGCCAACACGCGCACGGCCCCCGGGCATGCGACGCTCATGACGGGCGCGTACACGAACGGCCACGGAATCATTGCCAACGAATGGTGGGATCCACAAAAGAAAGCCATGGTTGCGGCCGTGGATGACGATCGCATGAAACTGGTCGGCGCTGGCGGCGCACCTGGCTCCCCGGGAGCCTCGCCGCACTATCTGCAGGCCGATACGCTGGGGGACGAACTCAAGTTGGCCACGCAAGGCAAGTCTCGAGTGTTCGGCATTTCGCTCAAGGACCGGGCCGCCGTCCTCCCCGCCGGCTTCGCAGCCGATGGCGCTTACTGGATTGACCGCACGACTGGCGAGTGGATTACATCGACCTACTATCGCAATGAGCTTCCCAAATGGGCGCAGGATTTTAACGCGAGCAAGCGGACGGAGAAGTATCTCAATCAGGAATGGAAGGACAGTAGCGGAAAAATCATGCGCAGCACCAGGCCGGTCGAAGGCAAAGCTGGCAATTTTTATGATCTGGTGGGCGCCACTCCCCTGGCCAATGACTACGAATTTGAATTCGCGCGGGAATTAGTGACCTATGAGAAGTTGGGAAATGGCCCGGCTACAGACCTGCTGATCGTCAGCCTGTCGGCCAACGATATTCTCGGTCACAAAGCCGGGCCCGATTCTGCGGAGATGCAGGCCATGGCGCTGGCCCTGGACCGCCAACTGGCTGGTTTTTTCGAATTTCTCGGCCACCAGATCGGGCTGGCGAATCTATGGATTGCGCTCTCCGCCGATCACGGAGTTGCTCCTGTGCCCGCGGTTGCGACGGCGCTGCGCATCCCTGCGGCGCTCATACCGGGCGACAAGATTCGTGCCCAATTGAACAGCGCGCTCTCCACCCGCTTCGCGCATCCGGCGGAATATCTGAAAGGCCTCGACTATCCTCTGGGCTGGTTGAACCCGGACGCCTTCGCCGCCGCAAAAATCAAGGAAGAAGATGCCGAGCGCGACGTCGGCGAAGCGCTGGTCCAGGCTGGGCTGCGCGGCTATTACACGCGTTCGCAGTTGGAGCGGGGTGATGTCCCCAACACCGAACTCGGCGTGAAGTATCTGCACAGCTACACCTCACTCGGCGGATGGTATGTGCTGGGCGTACCGGCGCCCTACACCATCGGATTCACCGGCGGAACCGATCACGCGACTCCTTACACTTATGACACGCATGTCCCCCTCGCTTTTTATGGCGTGCCCTTCCAGACCGGGACATATCGCACACATGCCGAGCCCGTGGACCTGGCAGCGACCCTGGCTTCGCTGCTCGGGATCAACGCTCCGACGCATACTGTTGGCCGGGTTCTAACCGAGATGTTGGCCCCTCCGCGCCGCGCTCTGAATGTCATGCATGGCGGAGAGGATCGGAGCATGCCCTCCGTCGAGGGCCAGCAGCTTCAACCTCTCCCGTTTGCGCCCGTTGCCCGGCCAGCCGGTTACACGATTGCGGGGGGCGCCAGATGAACGCTCCTACCGCGGCTGTACCTCCCGATCTGTCGGTCTCGTTTGCCGGGATCCAGCTCAAGAATCCGGTGATTGCGGCAAGCGGCACCTTCGGCTACGGCATCGAGTTCGCCGACGTGGTTCATCTCAACAAGCTTGGAGGCTTTGTAGTCAAGGGCCTCTCGGCGGAGCCGATGGCGGGAAATCCGCCGCCTCGGCTCTACGAAACTCCAGCCGGGATGCTGAATGCGATCGGATTGCAAAACATCGGCGCGCGCGCCTTCGTCGATGAAAAGCTGCCGCTGTTGCGAAAGATGAAGAATATTGTGGTGCTGGCGAACGTCTTCGGCTACACCCGCGAGGACTACGAGCGCAGCATTGAGATCCTGAATGAGGGCGAGGGCATCGCCGCCTACGAGCTGAACGTATCGTGCCCGAATACCGTAGCCGGCGGCATCCAGTTCGGCAGCGATGCGAGATCGCTGGACGAAGTGGTGAACACCACCAAGCGTATATCCCGCCGTCCGCTGATCGTAAAGCTCTCTCCCAACGTCACCAGCATCGCGCAGATGGCACACGTGGCCCAGGAGGCGGGAGCAGACGCTATCTCGCTGGTCAATACCTTCATTGCTATGGCGATCGATCCCGAAACTTGCAAGCCCCGCATTGCGAACGTCACTGCCGGGCTCTCGGGCCCGGCCATCAAGCCAATCGCCCTGCGTATGGTTTATGACGCCTCGAAAGCGGTAAGTATTCCAGTCATCGGCATGGGCGGAATCTCCACCGCAGCCGATATCGTGGAGTTCATGCTGGCAGGAGCCACCGCTGTACAGATTGGCACAGCCAGCTACTGGGATCCGGTCGCCACCGAGAAGATCGCCGCTGAACTAGAGACGTGGTGTGCCGAACGCCGAATAGCCAAAGTCGCGGAACTAACTGGCGCCCTAGTCCTGGAGTAGTTCGGGTAATGTGGGCGCGAGCGTCCTCGCTCGTGCTGGGTCCGTGGCACTCCTGCACGAGCGGGACGCTCGCGCCCACATCGCTCGCATCGCAAAGAACATCTACCGGGGCCACACCGCCAGAATGGCTCCCATCACCAGATAGCACACAAGCTGATAGCCCGTGTTGATCAAATACAGCTTCGTTGACTGGTTTCCGAAGAGCTTTGCCGTGAGTTGCACCGTCGTCACAAAGGCAAGCCAGATGGCGAAGCCGACTTTCATTCCGTACAACACGGTGTCCACCGACGTAATAGTGATGATCTTCCCCAGAACGAACGCCGAAACCAGGCTGGCGACCAGGGAGATTGCATAACTCTTGCCGGCGCTTTTGCGCATCTCTTCCATTTTTGGCTTGTCTTCCGGATCGTAGCCCATCGCCAGCATCCAGGGACGCGCGAAGAGCATTGGCGAATACCAGAGAAAGCCGACCACCATGGTGGCGATGGCCGCAACCAGCACAGCCCACAGATTCACATTCATAAGGGTCATAACGTCTTCTCCCGGCAGACGAAATTGAGGCGAGCCATGGTATTCCGAGTTCTGCCGGTTGCAAACCTGAAAACTGCAGGCCTGATTCCAACCGCTCTGCTACTTTTTGGCCGCTAATCCATCTAATTGAATGTCGATATAATTCAGAGAAGGAGTCTGACTTCTATGGCTAAAGCCACCTTTGCCGCAGGCTGCTTTTGGGGAGTCGAAGCCGCTTTCCGCCAGTTGCCCGGAGTTACTGCTACCCGGGTGGGCTACACCGGGGGGCACTTCGCCAGTCCCACATACAAGGACGTTTGCACCGACCGTACCGGCCACGCCGAAGCGGTTGAAGTTGACTACGACCCAGCAAAGCTTTCCTACGAGAAGCTGCTTGAGGTGTTTTGGGAAAACCACGATCCCACTCAGCTGAACCGTCAGGGTCCCGATTACGGATCGCAGTATCGTTCCGCTATCTTCTTTCACACGCCGGAGCAGGAAAGCGAAGCGAAACGGTCCAAAGAACAGCTGGAGAAATCCGGCCGCTTCAAGAAGCCGATCGTGACTCAGATTCTCCCGGCCGTCACCTTCCATCCCGCCGAGGACTACCACCAGCAATACCTCGAAAAGCGCGGATTGGCCACGTGCCACATAACGTGGGTTGATGCGGAAAAGTAAATGTGGGCGCGAGCGCCCCGCTCGTGCGATCAGCACCACAAGCCACCGCCCCCGGTTGTCCCGCGGAGCGAAGCTCTGCTGATTTCCGCCAGAAAGATAGTCGAGCCCTGCTCGACCTGGACAGCCGGGGGCAGCTCTCCCCACGCGGCCTGTGGTGACCTTCCTGCACGAGCGGGACGCTCGCGCCCACATTGAACCCGGTATAATTCCCCGTTCCGTTTGCTTAGGAGAATTCATGACTCTTGCCGGACGGGTGGCGCTGGTCACCGGGGCATCGCAAGGCATCGGCCGGGCTTGCGCCTTGAAGTTGGCGCACTGCGGGGCCACCGTGGCGCTGGCCGCGCGTGGCCAGGAAAAGCTGCAGGCGTTGGCCGATGAAATCACGGTTGCTGGAGGAAAAGCAGCCGCCTTTCCCCTGGACGTCTCCGACGAAGAGCAGATCAAGTCCGTCTTCAAGGCGGCCATTGCCCAGCTGGGCAAGATCGATATCCTGGTAAACAACGCCGGCATTACGCGCGACCAGCTGGTGATGCGCATGAAGCGCGCGGACTGGGATGCTGTCCTCAATACCAACCTGACCTCCGCATATCTGTGCACTCAGCAGGCGATCGCTTCGATGCTGAAACAACGTTGGGGAAGGATCATCAACGTCACCTCGATCTTTGGGCAGACCGGACAAGCTGGACAGGCCAACTATGCGGCCTCGAAGGCAGGGTTGATCGGTCTGACCATGGCCATCGCCCGCGAAGTCAGTTCGCGCAACATCACCTGCAACGCGGTGGCTCCGGGATTCATTGAAACCGCCATGACCTCGGGATTGGGCGACGACTTTAAGCAGAATGCCGTGAAGATGATCCCGCTGGGCCGCGTGGGGACGGCGGAAGACGTCGCGAGTGCAATCGCATTCCTGGCCTCGGAAGAGGCTTCTTATATCACCGGGCACGTGCTGAACGTAAACGGCGGCATGCTGATGGGCTAGGAAATCGCTTGCCACATCAGCATAAATTTTGTCATCCCGACCGGAGCGAAGCGCAGCGAGCGCAGTGGAGGGGACCTGCTTTCTGCTTGCGGCTCCCAGGCGCGTGAGTAAACGAATCGTGGGGAACCCCAGATTTACCATTACGCAGGTAGAATCACTGGCGCAGGTTGAGCGGGCCCGCGAACTTTTTCTTGAGTACGCGCAGTCGCTGGGCTTCAGCCTGTGCTTTCAGAATTTCGATCAGGAGCTCGCCGGGCTGCCCGGAGACTATGCCCCGCCCGGGGGGCGGCTTCTGCTCGCCAGCTATCGCGATCAGCTTGCTGGTTGCGTCGCGCTGCACAGTTTGGAGACGGGAATCTGCGAGATGAAGCGGCTCTACCTGCGCCCGCAATTTCGGGGCAAGGGTCTGGGGAGGGCGCTGGCGGAGGCTGTGATCGCCGACGCTCGTGGCATTGGCTGCAGCAGCATGCGTCTCGATACCGTCGAGCCGGTGATGCCGAACGCGGTCGCCATGTACCGGCGTCTCGGATTCAAGGAAATTGAGCCCTATCGTCCCAATCCGATGGCAGGGGCGTTGTACATGGAGCTGGCTTTATAAAGCGAGCTCTATGAAACCGAGGGCGGGACGCCCTCGAGCCAGCCGGCTGGGGGCCGGCACTACGGAGATTCCTACAATGAAAATCATCTGCCTGTTCCTCTCGCTGGTTTTTTCGGTTTCGAGCTTCGCCGCAGACGGCAAGACAGTCTCCTACAAGAGTGGAAATGAAACCATTCAGGGCGTGCTTTATACGCCCGAGGGCAAAGGTCCGTTTCCGGCGCTGGTGGTCATTCACGAATGGTGGGGGCTGAACGACTGGGTCAAGGAACAGGCCGCAAAGCTGGCTGGCGAGGGCTATGTGACGCTGGCGGTCGATCTCTACCGCGGCAAAGTGGCAACCACCCCGGACGAAGCCCACGAGATCATGCGCGGAGTTCCAGAAGATCGGGCCAAGCGCGACCTGCATGCTGCGGTGGAGTTTCTTCAATCGCAATCGGACGTGAAGAAGGACCGCATTGGCTCCATCGGCTGGTGCATGGGCGGCGGCTACTCGCTCGATGTGGCCTTGCAGGAGCCCGCGTTGACCACAGCCGTCATCAACTACGGCCACCTGGCGGCCGACGCCGATTCCATCAAGAAGATTAACGCATCGGTACTGGGTATTTTCGGCGCTCAGGACCGCGGCATCCCGGTGGACGACATTAAAAAATTTGAGCAGGCTCTAAAGCAGCAGGGCAACAAAGTTGAAATTGTGATTTATCCCGACGCCGGGCACGCCTTCGAAAATCCCAACAACCAGGCCGGTTATCGCGCCGAGGACGCGGCTGACGCCTGGGAGCACACCACCAGTTTCCTTGCGGCCACCTTGAAAAAGTGACGGCGTCAGACTCAAAAATAATTCGCCGGGGGTGACCACCCGATAAACGCGATAGAATCGCGCGATTACTCCATCACCAGTTGTGGTGCAACGAAATTCTTCTTGCCAGAAGGTACTACTCTGGTTACTATGCAGCTCATCCGCGGGGGTTTGTTTTGGTTGCTTTCTCAATGAATATCGGCGAAACCATCCGCAACTACCGGTTGGGAAAAGGCATGTCCCAGGGGGACATCGAAAAGCGCACCGGGCTTCTGCGTTGCTACCTCTCGCGGGTTGAAAACGGGCACACCATACCGTCGCTCGATACCCTGGC
Source organism: Terriglobia bacterium (assembly GCA_963814725.1). Taxonomy (GTDB): domain Bacteria; phylum Acidobacteriota; class Terriglobia; order Terriglobales; family Acidobacteriaceae; genus JAIQFF01. The sequence goes on along the minus strand of CAWFDY010000001.1, from coordinate 132,422 downwards.
CAAGATTGCGGGCGCGATGGAAATCGCCCTTTCGCAGTTTTTCTCCGAATCCGGACACACCAACGGCTCCAAAAACCTGCCCCAACTCTCCGATGACGAAGTCCGCTTCCTCAGCCAGATCCGCCGCTACGCCGTCAGCCTCAATGACAGCGACCGCAAGCTGGTGCTGGCGATGGTGAAGAAGATGGCGACGAAATAAGCTGTCAGCTGTCAGCTAACTCCCTGATTACAGCGTCCAGCCCGCGTATCCGAGTTCCCAGAAGCCGCCAGCAGGGGCTTAGCTGAGAGCTGACAGCTGAAAGCTGACAGCTGCCGTTGGGTACTTTCGTTCCATCCCGCACGTGTCCAACGGGAATCTCGTCGCGGCCTGCGGCAGCCTCTAGACTGTCCACTGGAGATCCCGGGTGACCATCGACGAAGAACTGACCGTCCTCGACTCGCAGCTGCGCCGGCTGAAAATCGAGTATGAGATCTATTTCAGTAATCCGACCAAACGGCCCCCTACCGATATCGAATGGAAGGTGCTCTCCCTGCTGCGCAAATTCAGCGATGGCGGGCGTATGAGCTTCTCGCAGCGCTTCCGCTACAATGAACTGGCCCAGCGCTATGCGATTTACAGCGATCTGTGGCGCAAGAAAAACCGCATCCGGGAAGAAGGCTACCGCCGCCCGCAGGATGCGCTGCTCTCCGTCCAGGGCGTACGCCTGGAAGAACATGTCCCCGAACACAAAGTCTATGGTGTGGGCCAAGCGGCCGCCGCAGCCGCCGGTGCAAATGTTGCCGTGTCTCCGTCTGTGATGGCCGAGGTGCAGCCCTTCAGCATGCAGTGCGCGGATCCGCGCATCGAACGCGATCAGGTGCAAAAGCTCTATCGGGTGCTTACAGAGGCCAAGCAGAAGCGGGGCGAAACCGTAAGCGGCAATCTCGACAGCTTCGCCTCATTCGTACAGAAGAAGACCGAACAGATTCGCAAGCAATACGGCTGCGAAGCCGTCGAATACACGGTAGAAATGCAGAACGGCCACGTCAAGCTGAAGGCCAAAGCAAAAGTTTAGAACTGCAGTCGTCAGTTTTCAGTCTTCAGTCTTCAGTCGTCAGCAAGTCCGCAGTATGTGCTGCCTGCTTGATTCGGGCTTCACGCACGCTCCTGCCGAGATCATGGGACTCTTCCGCTGACGCCTGACGACTAGACTCTTCCCTGTTAGAATTTTCTCTCTGCCCTTCCAGGCACATTCCCATCGCATTCGAGGTCTGCCATGTCCGCTACCCAGACGAAGATCGAACGAGCAATTCTCAGCGTGACCGACAAGACCGGACTGGTGGAGTTCGCTCGCAAGCTGGCCGGCTTCGGCGTGGAACTGGTCTCGACCGGAGGCACTGCGAAGCTGTTACGCGATTCCGGTGTGAGCGTAAAGGATATTTCCGAGCTGACCGGATTCCCGGAAATGCTCGATGGACGGGTCAAGACTCTCCATCCCAAGGTCCACGGCGGAATTCTGCACCGCCGCCAGGATCCCGCGCACCGCAGCGCGGTTGCGCAGCACGGCATCGAAGCCATCGACATGGTGGTCGTCAATTTATATGCCTTCGAGAAGACGGCAGCGAAGCCCGGCGTGCGGTTTGAAGAGCTCATTGAAAATATAGACATTGGCGGACCCTCGATGATCCGCTCTGCCGCCAAGAATTCTCAGGACGTTGCGGTTGTAACCTCGCCCGCCGATTACGATGCTCTTGCCGCCGAGATGGCGCAGTCGGGCGGAGCGCTGTCCGCGGCCACCAAGTGGCGCCTGGCGCAAAAGGCTTTTGCCACGACAGCTGCCTACGATTCGGCGATCGCCTCCACGCTCGAGCGGGTAAGCGCGAATGGCCATTTCGAGTTTCATCCCGCCGCCGGGTTCCCGCAGAATCTTCGATTATCTTTCACCAAGATCATGGACTTGCGCTACGGCGAGAATCCGCATCAGAAAGCCGCGATGTACAGCGACGGCTCGGGCAGCGGCGTAGCCAACGGGCGCCAGGTGCAAGGCAAGGAACTTTCTTACAACAACATCGTCGATCTGCAGGCGGCCTGGAATCTGGCCCAGGAATTTGACGAGACCGTCTGCGCCATCATCAAGCACACCAATCCATGTGGCACCGCGACCGGAAAAACCCTGGCCGAAGCCTACAAAAAAGCCCTGGAATGCGATCCGGTGTCGGCGTTCGGCGGAGTGATCGGCGTGAACCGCGTGGTGGACGGCGAGGCTGCGGAGGAAATGGCGAAACTTTTTCTCGAAGTCATCGCGGCGCCGGGGTTCGATGATGCTGCCAAAGCCAAGTTCGCCGCCAAAAAGAACCTGCGCCTGGTGGAAATCAATAACGCGGCGCAAAAATGGGAGCTCAAGAATGTGTCCGGCGGAATTCTGGTGCAGGATTCCGACACTCGAATCCTCCAGGAATCCGACCTGAAGGTCGTCAGCAAACGGCACCCGACGCCCGAGGAAAAGCGCGCGCTGTTGTTCGCCTGGAAAGTTTCCAAGCACGTTAAGTCGAACGCCATTTTATATGCTCGCGACGGCCAGACGGTCGGGGTCGGCGCCGGCCAGATGAGCCGTGTCGATTCCTGCAAAATCGGAGCCATGAAAGCGGTGCTGCCGTTGCAGGGAACCGTGGCCGCGTCGGACGCCTTCTTTCCTTTTCCTGATGGAGTAGAAGAAATCGGAAAGGTCGGCGCCACCGCCATCATTCAGCCCGGCGGCTCAGTTCGCGATCAGGACGTGATCGAGGCCGCAGACCGGCTGGGGCTGGCCATGATTTTCACCGGAGTGAGGCACTTCAGGCACTAGAGGATCAGCTACCACGTGGCCTGTGGTAGCTTCGTGCACGAGCGGACGCTCGCGCACGCCTGGAACATATTGGGGAACGTGGCCGCGGTAAACTGCTCCGCTCACGAGGACACGCTCCTCACACTTCTTTACAATCGCACCTTTCAATCCGCAAATTGGATAATTTTGCAACCGTCAATTCTATTAGTCCCTGTACTTCTGGTCGTTGTTTTCTCCGGTTCGGCAAACTCCTTTTTCACCGACTCCCACCCTCACGGTTTACAATACGAAAAGCACCCGCCGTCAGCGGTTCGGCATCCAATCGCTATGGTGTAGGGAGGCCGAAGGTTTTCCGATGAAAAGTATTTACTGCACTCTTATTTTGCTGATGGTCATCCCAGTAGTCTCGGCTGCGCAAACTTCTGCCGTGGATTCTAAATCGGCCCCTGCGCCCGCGCCCCGCAAGGTCGATAAGGCCGCCGCGTACTACCACTACACGCTGGCTCATGTGTATGAGGAGCAGGTGGCGGTGTATGGCCGTAGCGAGCTGGCCAATAAAGCCATCGAGGAATACCGCCTGGCAATCGAGGCCGACCCGACTTCCGAATACCTGACCTCCGCGCTGGCCGAGTTGTATGCCAAGACGGGCCGTATTCGCGATGCCGTCCTCGAGGCGCAGGACATCCTCAAGCGGGATCCCAACAACATCGAGGCGCACAAACTGCTGGGCCGGATCTACCTGCGCTCCCTGGGCGACGTGCAGGCAGGACAAGGTTCGCAGAACGTCCTCAAGCTGGCCATTGAACAGTACGAGCAGATCATCAAGATTGAACCGGACAGCGTGGACGATCACCTTCTGCTGGGACGCCTTTATCGCCTGAACAATGACTTGCAAAAGGCCGAAAACGAGTTCAAGACCGCGGTCAAGCTGGAGCCCGATTCCGAAGAAGCGGTAACCACCCTGGCCTATTTGTACAACGAGGAAGGCGACACGGCCCGTGCCGGCGAAGTTCTGAGTTCCATCCCGGACGCGGCCCGCTCGGCCAAACTTTACTCGGCCCTCGGCTACACCTACGAACAGCAGAAGCAATACAAAAACTCAATCAATGCCTACAAGAAGGCGATTGAGCTAGACCGCGACAATCTGGATGCGATTCGAGGCCTGGCCCAGAACCTGATGAACGACGGCCAGACTGATGCCGCTCTCGAACAATACAAGATTATCGCGGATGCAAATCCCGAGGATGCCCAGACCTACCTGCGGATGGCGGAGATCTACCGCAAGAGTGGGAAGTTTGATCAGGCGCTGGAAAGCCTGAAAAAAGCCGGCTCCATGGTGCAGGACTCAATCGAAGTCCCGTACAACATGGCGGCCGTGTATCAGGCACAGGGCCGCTACGATGAAGCGATCCAGGTGCTGCAGGATCTGCTGAAGAAGACCGAGAAGCCGGACAACAGTTACACCCAGCCTGAAAAAAATAACCGTTCGGTGTTCCTGGAACGGCTGGGGACGATCTATCGCGACAATAAAAACGAGGCCCAGGCAGTCGAAACCTTCAGAAAGATGCTGGTCCTCGGCGACGAGAATGCCGAACGCGGCTATCAGCAGGTGATCGACACTTACCGCGAATCCAAGGACTGGCAACAGGCCACCGACACCGCCAAAGAAGCAGTGCAGAAGCTGCCCAACAACCGCAGCCTGAAGATGGTGTACGCCGCCCAGCTCTCCGACATGGGTCAGCCAGACGCGGGATTGCAGCAGGTGAAGGCGCTGCTCAAGGGTACGCCCGACGACCGCGACGTTTACATCACGTTGTCCCAGATGTACAGCCGCCTCAAGCGCTGGCCGGAAGCCGAAGCTGCGCTCGACAAGGCCGAACAACTTTCAACCAAGGATGAGGACAAGCAGTACGTTTACTTCCTGCGCGGCTCGACCTACGAACGGCAGAAGAAATATGAGCCTGCCGAAGAGATGTTCCGCAAAGTCCTGGTGGGCGATCCTCAAAATGCCACGGCCCTTAATTATCTTGGCTACATGCTGGCCGACCGCGGCGTGAAGCTCGACGAAGCACTGGATATGATCAAGAAAGCGGTGGATCTCGATCCCGCAAACGGCGCGTATCTCGATTCGCTGGGCTGGGCTTACTTCAAGCTGGGCAAATACGAAGTGGCGGAAGACACGTTGATCAAGGCTTCACAGCGCATTGGCACCGATCCCACGGTGCAGGACCATCTCGGCGATCTATATCAGAAGACCGGCCGCCTCAAGCTGGCTGCAGCACACTGGGAGCGGGCAATCAACGAGTGGAACAAGACGGTAGCCGCCGAAGTCGATCAGACCGACGTAGCCCGGGTTCAGAAAAAGCTGGAATCGGCCAAGATGAAGCTGGCCAAAGAAGATTCCGACAACAAGTAATCACCACAAACCGTGTAGGGACGGGTCGGAGCCTGTCCTGAGCGAAGTCGAAGGAACCCGTCCAGGCCGAGCGAAAGCTCGGTTTTTTTTTGTATCGAGAAGAACCTGTGTGGTTGAAACCTACTTTGTCTCTGCAGAAAATGGGGAGACCAGGACCCCCAAAGCCGGGAGAGCTCCAATGAATCTTGATGTCCTCGTCCGCCAGGCTACCGTCGACGATGTCCCCGCCTTGCTGCGCCATCGCCAGGGCATGTATGAAGACATGGGCCACAACGACGCCGAAGCCTTATCCACCATGGTTTCCACGTGCCGTCCCTATCTCGCCACGGCGCTGGCCAATGGCACGCTCCACGGCTGGCTGGCTTGCATTGGGGAGAAAGCCGTGGGCGGGGGAGTCGTGCTGGTCAGCCCGTGGCCTAGCCATCCTTATGATCGCGAGTGCCGCCGCGCTACCATCCTGAACATGTTCACCGATGAGCAGTTTCGCCGTCAGGGCATTGCCCGCCGGCTCATGCAAACCATGATCGAGTGGTGCCGGAAAGAGGGATTCGTGTACGTGACCCTGCACGCCAGCGAGAAAGGCCGGCACCTCTACGAAAGTCTGGGATTTGAACCCTCGAATGAAATGCGGTTGGACTTGGGCACAAAGCTCGGAGTTTAGAAGGTCGCGGAAAAGGCAATGCCAAAGATCCTATCGCCTGGCTTTCACCGGGAAAGGGGACGTGTGAATCGTGACACACTGCCAATTTCCGTTGCGTTTTACCCACATCGCTGTCCTGCGGCCGCGGTACTCGTCGGGCTTGCCGCTATACAAGGCTCTTTCGTGAATGGTTGACCAAACGACCGCTGCCTGACCGTAGACTCGAATTTTTAGATCGGCATATTCGAGCACTTCGAGGGGATCGGCCTTGTCACCTATCAGGGACACGAACTGTTCCTTGTTGACCCGTTCGCCGTGATTCCAGGTCCCAACAAATTCATCTGCCAACAGCGCGCCCGCGGACGATGTGTCATATTTCAATTGTGCCTGCCGGAAGGCTTCCTCCCTGGCTTCTACCACAGCAATTTCGTCGGACTGAGACTGAAGTGGAGGGGATTGTGCTTCAACCAGAATGCAGAAGTTCACGAGGACGAGAACGGTGACTGCGCAGGCTAGAAACCTGACTGCGCGTCTATGATTGGCATCTGGCGCGTCGTTCATGATCGCTCCGGATCGTGCTCTAAGCATGGGTGTCTGGCGAGAGTTCAACCGCTTCTGCCGCAATACTTCGCATACTGTTCGTAAATAAAATTGTCCGTCATGCCCGCGATGTAATCGCACACCACTCGCGCCAGCGGCTCCATTCCAGCCTTCTCCTGATACCCCGGCGGCAGGCTCTCCGGTTTCGTCATCCAGAATTCGAACAACTCGGCAATCACGCGTTCGGCATCCTGCTTTTCCGGGTCGAGAGCCGCGCTGAAATAAAGGTTGCGGTAGAGGAACTGTTTGGCGACGCGCCTTTCCTCCTCCACCTCCGCGCTGAACATGGCCAGGCGCTGCGGCAATGACCGTACATCTTCAAGGCTGTGAATCCCGTGCTTTGTAATCCCGTCTTGCAGGTTGCGGATTAAATCGCCGACCATGCGATCCATCACGCATTTCAGCGCCTCGTTGAATTTCAGCTTCTCGGCTGCGTCCGGGTAAGCTCTCTCGGCCTGGCGAAAGAAGCGATCGAAGACCGGCATGCCGCCGCGGATCTGTTCCAGGTTCAGCAGATGGCTTTCATAGCCGTCATCGAGATCGGCCGTGTCGTACGCGATTTCGTCCGCCAAGTCGATGAGCTGGGCTTCGAGAGGCGGCCGCTGATCGAGCAGATATTCCGCCAGTTCGGGAAACTGCTCCACCGAATAGTCGTGAGAGTGCTTGATGATGCCTTCGCGCACTTCAAAGGTAAGGTTCAGCCCTCGAAACCGCGCGTAACGGACTTCGAAATCCTCGACGATGCGCAGGGCATGCAGGTTGTGGTCAAAAAAAAGTCCGTGCTTCCGCATGGCGGCATCGAGCGCTTTTTCCCCGGCATGTCCGAAGGGCGGATGCCCCACGTCGTGCACCAGGGCAAGGGCTTCCACCAGATCCACGTTCAGGCCAAGCTGGGCTGCGATGGTGCGCGCGATCTGCGCAACCTCAATGGTATGGGTGAGCCGGTTGCGAAAATGATCGGAAAAACGGCGGGTAAAAACCTGCGTCTTGGCTTCGAGCCGTCGAAAGGCGCGGGCGTGAATCACACGGTCGCGGTCGCGCTGGAAATCGTTGCGGTAAGGATGCTGGGCCTCAGGAATTCGGCGTCCGCGGGATTGCTCTACCCTCACGGCGTAATCGGCCAGCATGAGAGGAGTCTAGCATTGCCAAACTCCGCCGTGTCTCATCAGAAGGCGGCTGAAGTCCAACTGTGACACGTTTATAGCCCAGGGGAAATCAACAGAAACAGGTGCGTGAATAACGGCGGTCCCCCGGGAGTTACGCGATTACCGCAAATGTTTGCAGCCATCAGCGCACGCAGTTTTTATATCGAAATTCGCCAAAATTACCCGCTGGTGAGCTTTTTTGACTCACGCCCGCCGCGTCATCGCGTTACAATGTATTGCTGGCGAAAGACTTAGATTTACCATGGTTTGGCATTCCACCTGTTATATACAGGGCAGGCGTTGATGGTTTTGAACGCCGATTTATTTAGGTTTTTGGTTTATTGCTGGAGTGGAGCCCGATGCTCCCCCACCTGGAGGACGTAGAATATGAAGAATCGTCTGTATGTAGCGCTGCTTCTGGCCGGTGTGCTGGCGCTCCCCGCTCTGGCGCAACAGGCCGCCCCGACAACGCAAGATCAACCCGCTGCTGCCGCATCCGGCGCGAGTGGCAAGCCTGCTCTGCAACCCGACACGCATGAAGGTTTCTGGGGAAAGATCAATCCCTTCGCCCGCAAGAAATATGTGCAGCGGCAGACCGCTCCCATCCGTGATCGCGTCAACGAACTCGACGAACTGACGTCCTCGAACACCAAGATGATCAAGGACACGGATTCACGCGCGCAGGACGGTATCAAAATGGCTTCGACGAAAGCCAACGAAGCCGATCAGCACGCAATCGACGCCGGCAATAAAGCTCAAATGGCGCAGCAGACCGCGACCCAGGCCAACACCCGGCTTACCACGGTCGAGCAGGTGGTTGGCAACATCGATCAATACAAGGCCTCGAACCAGACCGAGATTCGTTTCCGTCCTGGCCAGAGCGTATTGAGCACGAACGCCAAGACCGCGCTTGACGAGATGGCCACCCCGCTGAAAGATCAGCGCGGCTACATCGTTGAAGTGCAGGGCTTCTCTTCAGGTCACGGCCAGGCCGCAATCGCAACTTCGCAGAAGATGGCGGATGCGGTGGTTCGTTACCTGGTGCTGAATCACGAAATTCCGGTGTACCGGATTTACGTGGTTGGCATGGGCAACGCTCCCGCACCCACGGCAGCCGGCGACGATGCCAAGACCAAGCGAACCAGCGGTGGACGGGTTGAGGTTAGCCTGTTGAAGAACGATCTGGAAACGCTGGCTTCGACCGGTGCCGCTCCAGTTCCCGCGAGCGCCGACCAGGCAGCGCCTCCGAAATAACCTTCAGGACGACGGACTGAGCAAGCCCGGCGCCCTCCCCGAGAAGCCTCCCGCCAAAGCGGGAGGCTTTTTATTTAGTAGCGCCGGCGGCCCGCCGGCTGTCCGGAGGGCATCGTGCCCTCCGCGCAGTCAACTTCAATCTCCCCGCAAGGGCCTTTAACCTGAATCCCAAATCCGAAACCCATCTCAATCCCAAATTTTAAATCTGCAATCTTTCCTCTCGTATAATCCAACCGCGTGCCCCCGACCGCACAGTCCGCTCTGCGCAAAGCTGGCCTCTTCTATTTCGTCTGGGTGATGTTCTCGTACTGCACTGGCGGTCCCTTCGGACTCGAGGACATGGTCACCACCTCCGGCCCCGGCATGACTCTGGTCTTCCTGCTGGTGATCCCATTCTTCTGGTGTATTCCGGTCTCGCTGGTTTCCGCTGAATTGACCACTGCGATGCCGGTGGAAGGCGGCTTTTACCGCTGGGTGCGCGCCGGCTTTGGAGACTTCTGGGGATTTCTTGCGGGCTGGTGGAACTGGTGCGCCTCATTCCTGCTGGGCAGCGTGTACGCCGTGCAGTTCGCCGACTATCTCGGCTTTTATTTTCCGGAGCTCACGGGATGGCGGCACTATGTCGTTTCACTGGCCATGGTCGCCGTGATCACGTACATCAATGTGCGCGGTATTCAAATGGTGGGGAAGTTCGCCACCATCCTGGAACTTTTCATTCTGCTTCCGGTGCTGGTGCTGGTTGTCATCGGGTTGGCGAAATGGCACCACAATCCTTTTGTCCCGGCGGTCCCGCCGCATCAGCCGTCTTTCCATGTGTTCGGAGTGGGACTGGCGTTGGGACTGTGGCTGTATTCCGGATACGAGCAATGTTCGACGGTGGCAGAAGAGGTGGAGAATCCGCGTCGCAGCTATCCTCTCGCGCTGGCGCTGGTGGTCCCGATGTCAATCGCAGCTTACTTTCTTCCCACGCTGGCATCGCTGGCGGCGCTGGGCAACTGGCAGAGCTGGCACACGGGATACTTTCCCACGGCAGCGCAACTGATTGGAGGCCGCTGGCTGGGCGCATGGATGTTCGCTGCCGCCATGATCACGCAGGTCGCGCTGCTCAATGGCACCATTCTCGCGTCCACACGCATGCCCTTCGCCATGGCGGAAGATGGCTACCTGCCGCATGTCCTGACCGGCCAGCATCGCCGCTATGGAACGCCGTGGATCGCGATCGTCACGTCCTCGATGTTGTATGGAATGCTGGCGCTGCATTCCCTAGTCGAACTAATCAGCATTTACAACTGGCTGCGAGTCGCGACTACGGTAATGACGGTCCTCGCCGCCTGGCAACTGCGCCGCAAGCAACCGGACATGCCCCGGCCGTATGTAATTCCCGGTGGCAAAGCAGGATTGATTTACTCCGTGGCCGCGGTCGTCATCATGAGTGCAGTGGCCCTGCTCGGAAGCGACCGCTACGGTCTGATCTGGGGGCCCGCGGCGCTGGCCGTTGGGCCGGTGGCATATTTCGGGTTGAGGTGGTGTGGGGCGGGCGCCCCCGCCCGCCGCCTTTGATTTCAGGCTTCTGAATGATTCGCTTTGACCTGAAAAATCCAAGTCAAAAGAGGCGGGCGGGGGCGCCCGCCCCACACACACATTCAGCTCACCCAGTCGAGAAATTTGTACCAGGCGCCTGCGAAGGGCAAAAACCACGGCTTGCCGTTGTAGAGCCCGAGGGGCGCGCCTGGAAAGGGAATGCCCACGAATGGATTCTCCGGATTCTTGCCTGCCATCATCAGCGCGATCTGCTGTCCCTGCCAGGTTGCCATCGCGACGCCGTGCCCGGCATAGCCGACGGCGTAATAAATTCCATCCATCTGTCCCGCGTGCGGCATGATGTCGAAAGCGAAGTCCAGGGTGCCTCCCCAGGCGTAATCCACTTTCACGTCGCGCAATTGCGGATAGACATCGACCATGCCGCGCCTTAAAATCTCCGCGCTCCGCCGGATCGAATCTCTGGTCTCGGGAAAGAATGCCGCCCGGCCGCCGAAGAGCATGCGACGATCGGGAGTGAGGCGATAGTAATAGAGATAATTTTTGGAGTCGTAAATCATCCTGTCACGCGGGCTCAGTTCACGCGCCACGGCTTCCGGCAGGGTTTCCGTGGCAATGATGTAGGAGCCAATGGGGATGAGCTTCCTGCGCAACGCCGGAGTCGCCGCTCCGGTGTAACCGCTGGTGCCGACGAAGACGTCGCGTGTCCACAAAGCTCCTCCTGACGTCGTGACTCGCCATCCTTGGCTGCCTTGCCGGGTTTCGCGCTCGATCTTCAGCGCTCGCGCATTTTCAAAGATCGCGGCTCCGGATTTCATTGCCGCCAGGGCAAGGCCGGACACGTATCGAGCGGGATTCAGCCCGGCGCTGACTTCATCCACCATCCCGCCGAAGTAGATCGATGATCCGATTTCGGACTGCAGTTGATCTCTCGGCACGATCCGTAATTCGTGGTTGAACTCGCGTGCGATCACCTCTACCTGGCGTGCGTAGTCATCAAAATGTTTCTGCTTGCACGCGACTTCGAGATGCCCGCTGCGGGAGAAGTCGCAATCGATGCCTTCGCCTCTGACAATTTCCTCGACGCAAGCGATTGTGGCCAGCGACGCGGCGTACATACGCTGCGCCCGCTCGCGTCCATACATCGAAATGAGTTTGTTGACGCCCAACTTCAGCCCGGTCAGCACCATGCCCCCGTTGCGGGAGCTGGCGCCCCAGCCGATTGTTTCGGATTCGAGCACGGCGACGCTGGCTCCATGTTTCGCGAGAGTTCGCGCGGCTGAAAGTCCGGTGAACCCGGCGCCGATCACCACCACATCCACGCTCTCGGGTAACGTGCGAGCGGGATCGATGCGAAGCATGTCGACCGTGGTTAACCAGAAATTTTGTTCCTGAGCGCGCATCATTCAATTTAAAGAGCCAGCCGCAAAGTCCCCAAGGGACGTCCGCAAAGGACGCCCAGCACCGCCTACAGCACTGCTGTTTCTTCGATCATTCGGCCTTCGGCGAAGTTGTTTGCAGGTACGCCAAATGCCGATGCTGGAGTCGACCATCCGCCGATGATGACGACTTCCGCAGTCTGCATGAATTGAGTGCCCCGTGGCATTCTAGTGCATCGCGAAATGTGGGCGCGAGCGCCTTCGCTCACGCGAGGGTTCGCCACGAAATCTGTAATTCTTTTGAAAACTGGCCAGATAGGGGATCGGGGACGGCCGAGCGGGGCCGCTGGCGCCAATTAGCCCTCCATTACCCCTGTGCCTTGAAGCCTTCGGCCGATAGCCTTAAACTTGTAATATGCACATGCACGCCCACGGCGGAGGCGAGAAGACTTCCCGCATCCTGCGGGTTTCGTTGATCGTAACCGCTGTGTATATCGTGCTGCTGGTAGTTGCCGGCATTCGCTCTCATTCGCTGGCGCTGCTCTCCGAGGCCGGCCACAATCTCTCGGATTTCTTTGCCCTGCTGCTTTCCCTGACCGCGGTTTACCTGCAGTCCCGCCCGCCCAGTTCCACCAAGACCTACGGCTACCACCGGGCAGGCGTGCTGGCAGCCCTGGTCAATGCGGTCTCGCTGGTGGCGGTCGCGGGCTTCATCTTTTACGAAGCCTTCCGCCGCTTGCAGAATCCCGAACCCGTGCACGCCGGAGTCATGATCGGTGTGGCTGCGGCGGGCGTGGTCATGAACGGCGCCATCGCGCTGCTGCTTTACCGCGCCGGCAGCGACGTCAACATTCGCAGTGCATTGCTGCACGAAATTGGCGACACGCTTTCGACCGGCGCCGTCATCGTCGGCGGCTGGATCATTATGGCCACCGGCCGCTACTGGGTCGACCCCGTGCTTTCAGTTGCCATTGGCATCCTCATCCTGTGGTCGGGATTCGGCATCGTGCGCGAGACGCTCAACATTCTGCTTGAAGGAACACCGCGCGGCGTTAAGTTGGAACAGGTCGAGGCTGCCATGCGTCGAATCGACGGCGTGAACGATGTCCACGACCTACACGTATGGAACATCGGGTCGGAGACGAGGGCGCTCTCCTGCCACATTTCCATCGCCGACATCCCGCCATCGGTCAGCGAACGCATTCTGCGCGACCTGAAAGAATGCCTGCGCCACGAGTTTCAAATCGCGCACACCACCATTCAGTTCGAAAATGTGGACTGCGAAGTAGCCCACGGCTGCGTGATTCCGGTGGCTGAAGAAGCCCATCAGCATAAACATTGAGAGCGATTGCAGATTGCGGACCCATGTTTCCTCCTAGTCCTGAAGTCTGCAATCCAAACTCTGAAATCTGAAATCTGAGATTTTTTTTACTGGCTTTCGTAGATTTCCCTGGCCCGCTCGATCGTATCTGCATCCTCGGGCAACTTATCCGTCCGAATCCTCACGATCCGCGGAAACCTCAGCGCGTACCCGCTTTCATGCCGGTCCGACTGCATCATGTTGTTGAATGCCACTTCCAATACAATCCTGGGTTCGACCGTCATGCGAAAGCCCTGATCTTCGATGACGTGTTCCAGAAACCACCTGGTCATCTCGGCGATTTCTACATCCGTCAATCCGGAATACGCTTTGCCGATGTTCATCAGCTTGTCGCCATCGCGGACCGCGAAGGTGTAATCGCTCAACACTCCAATGCGCTTGCCGTGGCCGTACTCGACGGCGGTGACCACCACATCGAGCGTGGCCAGTTCGCGTTTGAGCTTTATCCAGGCTTTCCCGCGCCGCCCTGGTGTGTAGGCTGACAGCGGATCTTTGATCATCAAACCTTCGTTGCCCCGGGCCTGCGCGGCTTCAAATAGTTCATCGAGTTCCTGTGGCGTTGACGCTTGAAACACAGGGGCGCGAATCACGCGCGTATTTGAGGAGCTTGCCTTATCGCCGAATTCGAATCGCGCCTGCTGGGCCGAGGCGAATCTTGGTTGAAATTTTCGGGGCGCCGTTAGGATGGCGTCGAGGAGTTCCTTCCGCTCGTGAAGAGGGCGTTCCAGCAGCAATTCGCCGTTGGCATGAAGAACATCGAAGACGAGATAGGCGACGGGGACCTCTTGCATCAGCTTCTCGCTGACTTGCTTTCTTCCCAGGCGCTGCTGCAGGGCGCTGAAAGGGAGGGCCCGGCCCGTATCCGAGGCTTGCACTTCTTCGCTTTCGTTGCGAAGGGCGGGACGCCCTCCGGACAGCCGGTCGGACGCCGGCGCTACATCCCCGTAGCTCCAGGCCACAATCTCGCCGTCGAGAATTACTTCCGGCAATCCCGCCAGCGCGTCAGGCAGTTCGGGAAATGACTCCGTTATTTCGTCCCGGGTACGCGAGAAGATTCGGACCTCGCCGCCCGAGCAGTGCGCCTGGGCGCGGACACCGTCGTACTTGTCTTCCACCAGCGCGTTTTCAAAATAGCTGAGTGCTTGTTCGGCGGACTCCGCCGGGCTGGCCAGCATGAAGCCGAGGGGATGGAACAATCGCATCTTCGCATCACCGAGTCGGTTCGCCGCCGCCAGCTTCAAGGTCTCGCCAATGTCGCCCAGGAGCATGTTTGCCCGCTGCACTTCACGCAACGTGCCGCCGCAGGCTTTGGCAATCGCTTCCTCCACCAAACTCTCTTTCAGGCCGATACGCAGATCGCCCGTCATAATCTTCACAATGTACTTGGCTTCGATCGGCGAGGCCTGTGATAGAAGCTCTCGCGTTAAAGCAGCTTTTGAGGCTGGACCTCGAATGGCTGCGATCTCGCGGAATCTGGCAGCGACATCTGACACGCTTAGCACTGCGCCGCCGGGCTTTGCCCGGGCAGGACGGACGGGGGCGCTCGTCCCCACGTGGGCTGTGGTGTCGAATGCTGAGAGGACCGCTTCCGCGACGCCACCGAGATCTCCGAACTTGCGATAGGCGGCGGTCATCTCGGATTCGGTCTTGCCCGACAGCTCGGCCACAATCCGCCACAGCACTCTGCCGCCTACCTGCAGTGTGGTCTCTTCCCAGACGGAAAACGGCCTGCCGGAAAGAAATACTACGGAGACGGAGGCTTCCTCAGCCGTCCGCGCCTTCAGGTAGTCCGCGACGATCGCGATCTTTTCGAGTTTCTTGGTGGTAGCGGCGATCCGCTCCGCAGCTTCAGCCAGCTTGTTCATTTGCCTGAATGTGGGCGCGAGCGCCCCGGTCGTGCGTCAGTCGTTCGTGAATTCTCTCTTCTCCTGATGTTGAGATCGGACCTCGTGATGACTCCCGCACGAGCGAGGACGCTCGCGCCCACATTCGATCCCTCTAACTCCATTATATTTCGACACTTACCCGAGGCTGTTCCATCTCAAAACGAAAGTCGTGTGGTAAAGTTGTGGTTTGAGCCTCGATCGTTAAAAGGATCATCTAACCCTCATGCGTTTCTTGCGAACATGGTGGAGCTTCCTGGTGGCTGTACAGCTTTTGCCCGCGCTTGAAGGCGGCGAGGAAACACTGGTCGGCGGCCAGGCCGTGCTCGAGGGCGTTATGATGCGCTCTCCGCATGCCTGGGCCATTGCCTGCCGCAAGCCATCGGGCGAAGTGTCCACTCACAGCGAGCCGCTCGAACGCCTCTCCGAAAAACGTAAATGGATGGCTTGGCCGGTGATCCGTGGCGTCGTCACCCTCGGTCACGCCATGACGCTGGGGTTCCGGGCGTTAAAATTTTCCGCCAATGTCGCTCTCGAAGAATTGCAACCCGTGCCCACGGAACAGAAGAAGATTGAAATCACCGGTTGGATGGCTACGGTCAACATCGTTATTTCCGTCGGCTTCTTTATTTTCATGTACAAATTCCTGCCGCTGCTGGCCGCGACCGAACTGAAACGCGTCAACCCCGTATTCGGCCAGCAGGTAATCTTCAACCTGGTTGACGGCGTGATTCGAATTGCATTGTTTCTGCTCTTTATCTGGGGTGTTTCACTGTGGGGCGACATTCGCCGGGTTTACGAGTATCACGGCGCGGAGCACAAGACTGTGTACGCCTTCGAGAATGGTGACCCACTGGAGACCGCGTCTGTGCAGAAGTATTCCACGTTTCATCCGCGTTGCGGCACCAGCTTCCTGATGACAGTAATGCTGATCTCGATCATGGTGTACATCCTGGTGTCCGCAGTTTTCCCGGTCACCACATTCTGGGCCAAGTTCGGTATGCGCATAGCACTACTACCGGTGATAGCCGGCATTTCGTACGAGATCATCCGCTTCGCCGCAAAACATCGCGGATCGCTGTTCGCGCTGATGACCGCGCCTGGCCTCTGGCTGCAGCGCATCACCACCCAGCCCCCGTCCGATGCCCAGGCTGAATGCGCCATAGTCGCGCTCGATCATGCCATGGCGCTCGAAAAAGAACACGGCGGCGAACTGGTCATTGCCTAAGAGCCGTCCTTGGTCGTTGGCCTTTGGTCGTTGGCTCAATCCCTTCGCTTCGACCGTACGTCACAGACTTCCGAACGGACGTTGTGATAAGCGTGTTGCATTCGGAGGCGCTTATGTCTGCATCTGGGTCACTTCGGGATCTAAGGGTATGGCAAGCCGCCATGAAGTTGACGCGCGAAGTTTATAGAGAGACGACGAAGTTTCCCAAACACGAATTGTACGGACTGACGCAGCAAATTCGTCGTGCCGCCGTCTGGTGCCGAGCAATGTTGCGAAGGGCAAAGGTCGCCATTCAGACGAGGAATTCGCCCATTTCCTCTGTAATGCTCGAGGTTCGCTGTTGGAGCTGGAGACTCAACTTATACTCGCCGAGGAATTAGAATATCTATCGGCAGCCGAAGGGAAGCGTCTATCGGCGTTGGCCGAATGCGTCGGGCGTGCCTTGAGTGGGTTGATCAATTCCCTGCGTGGCATTCGCCGATACGATGCCGCCTGACTAAAAGGAATGATCTTGCCAACGACCAAGGGCCGACGACCAACGACGGGTTTGCCGACCACTGAATCCCATGTTTGACCGACTTGACCAAATCGAAGCCCGTTACGAGGAGCTGACGCGGGCTCTCTCCTCGCCCGAGATTGCCGGCGACTCGGCCAAGTACCAGAAGACGGCCAAGGCGCACAGCGAAGTCTCGTCGATCGTCGAAAAATATCGTGAGTACAAGGATCTGACCCGCGGCATTGCCGAAAGTAAAGCCGTTCTGGTGGACGAGAAAGACGTTGAAATGCGGGCTTACGCCCAGGAAGAACTGGACAAGCTGCAGGCGCGCGTCGGCGGCGTGGAAGAAGACCTCAAGGTACTGCTGCTGCCCAAAGATCCGAATGACGAAAAAGACGTCATCCTGGAAATTCGCGCTGGCACCGGCGGAGACGAAGCTACGCTCTTTGTCGCCGAAATGTTTCGCATGTACACCCGCTATGCTGAAACACAGGGCTGGAAGGTCGAGGTGCTCTCGACATCCGATTCGTCGGTCGGCGGCCTGAAGGAAGTGATTGCCATCATCGAAGGCCAGCGCGTTTTTTCGCGGTTGAAATATGAGAGCGGAGTGCACCGGGTTCAGCGCGTGCCGGCGACGGAACAACAGGGCCGGGTGCATACCTCCGCCGTCACAGTTGCCGTCCTGCCTGAAGCCGAAGACGTCGACATCAAGATCGAAGCCAAAGACCTCCGCATCGACACTTTCTGTTCCTCAGGTCCGGGCGGCCAATCGGTGAACACGACCTATTCCGCCGTACGCATTACCCACATTCCGACCAACACAGTGGTGAGTTGCCAGGACGAGAAGTCGCAGATCAAGAACCGCGAGAAGGGAATGCGCGTCCTACGTTCCCGTCTTTATGAGATGGAAATGCAGAAGCAGCAGGACGCGCTGGCCAAAGAACGCAAGGCCATGGTGGGCTCGGGCGACCGCAGTGAAAAAATTCGCACCTACAACTTTCCTCAGAATCGCGTCACCGACCATCGCATCGGCCTGACCATTCATCAACTCGAACAGGTCATGGACGGCAAACTGCAGCCGCTGATCGAAGGGCTGGTCAGCCACTACCAATCCGAAAAGTTGAAGACCGAAGCCACCACCGCAGTTTAAGTGGTTTGCTCGTGTGGCGCGGGCGCCCCCTCCCGCGTGACAGCGTCCAAGTCGCTGCCCGAGAGTCTGAAAGTGAATAGCCGCAGAGCGAATGAGCCGCTGGCTTTGATGGAAAGAGCTTGCCCTGAGCGAAGTCGAATGGGAGTGTCCGCCCACACCAGAGAGTCCTGTGTTCAAATATCTTCGTGACGGTCCGTGACGCCTTAGCCTTCGCCATTTCGCGCCTCGCAGCCGCGAACGTCCCCTCGCCACGAATGAACGCCGAGCTCCTGCTCATGTTCACCCTGGAGTGCGACCGTGCCCATCTCTACGCTCACCCCGAGAGCAAGCTCTCCGCAGATGTACAGAATCGCTATGACCGCGTCCTGATCGAACGCGAAGGCGGCACGCCCGCCCAGTACATTACCGGTCACCAGGAATTCTGGGGGATGGACCTCATCGTTACCCCGGCTGTGCTCATTCCCCGTCCGGAAACCGAACATGTGATCGAAAGGGTTTTGGAATGTGTGGGGCGGGCGTCCTCCCCCGCCGCCCCGCGCATCGTCGATGTCGGCACTGGGTCCGGGTGCATTGCACTGGCCTTGGCCAAAGAATTCCCTGGCGCCGAAATCCACGCTACCGATATCTCGCCAGCGGCTCTTGAAATCGCGCGTGCCAATGCTGCTCGCCACCAACTTGAAGCCCGCATCCAATTCCATCAAACCGATCTGCTGCTGGGGCTTGAGCGTGGCAGTTTCAATTTTGTGGTTTCGAATCCGCCCTACGTGGGCGAATCGGAGGCGGACGAAGTACAACTCGAAGTCCGCAAACATGAGCCGCGCAATGCGGTTTTCGCCGGAGCCACAGGACTCGAAGTAATCGAACGCCTGGTCCCGCAAGCCCGCGAAT
Organism: Terriglobia bacterium; assembly: GCA_963814725.1. Classification (GTDB taxonomy): domain Bacteria; phylum Acidobacteriota; class Terriglobia; order Terriglobales; family Acidobacteriaceae; genus JAIQFF01. The sequence goes on along the minus strand of CAWFDY010000001.1, from coordinate 113,619 downwards.
CGCTGAAACCCGGCGGCTGGCTGGTAATGGAAATCAGCGGCTCGATCGCAGGGCCGGTGAAGGAGCTACTGCCCGGCTGGAATGATGTACAGGTGATGAAAGATTTGCAGGGGATTTCACGTGTGGTGTCGGCACAAAATCATTAACCACGAAGGACACTAAGGTACACGAAGGACTTCCCACGATCGGCAACTTGAGATTTGCTTCGTGTACCTTGGTCCTTTGGGGTTAATGATTCAGGTTTCGCTAACCGTCGCCGGCAGAATTTCGTCCACATCCACCCACTTTGTAGGATATGAGCCGGTGTAGCAGGCAGTGCAGTAGGTGGTCTTTTCCCCGTCAGCGCAAGCTTTCTTCATGCCTTCCAGGGACAGATATGCCAGCGAATCGGCGCCGATAAATTCGCGAATCTCTTCGATCGATTTGTTGGCCGCGATCAGTTCTTTCTTGGAGGGCGTGTCCACGCCGTAAAAGCAGGGCGAAACCGTGGGCGGGCAGGAGACGCGCATGTGTACTTCTTTTGCTCCCGCGTTCCGGATCATGCGTACGATCTTGCGGCTGGTAGTGCCGCGCACGATGGAGTCATCAATGAGCACGATGCGCTTGCCTTCGAGCAGGGTGCGCACCGGATTCAGCTTCAGCTTGACGCCGAAATCGCGCACGCTTTGCCGCGGCTCGATGAAGGTGCGTCCCACATAATGATTGCGGATAAGTCCGAAGCGGAATGGAATGCCGCTTTCGGCGGCGTAGCCGACTGCCGCGGTCACGCCGGAGTCCGGCACGGGCACCACGAGGTCGGCGTCGGCCGGCGCCTCTCGCGCCAACTGTCGTCCCAGGCCTTCGCGGCTGGATTGCACCGGGCGTCCAAACACCATACTGTCAGGCCGCGAAAAATAAACGTGCTCAAAAATGCAACTCGATTGTGGAGCGGCCGGAGCGTAGAACCGCGAAGTAATGCCTTCAGGCCCGACAATCACCAACTCGCCTGGTTTCACTTCGCGCTCATAGACGGCGCCGATCAAATCGAACGCACAAGTCTCGGAGGCAAAGACGATAGTGTCCTGTCGCTGTCCTTCGACCCGCGGAATTCTTCCCATATTCAACGGGCGAAAGCCGCGCGGATCGCGCGCCGCAAACACACGGTCCGAACTGAGCATCACCAGCGAAAAAGCGCCTTCAACCCGCCGCAAGGCATCGGCCATGGCATCCGGCAGAGTCTGTTCTTTGGATAGCGCGATCAGGTGAACAATCACTTCAGTATCGCTGTTGGTCTGGAAGATCGAGCCCTGCGCCTCCAGGCGATGCCGTATTTCCTGGGCATTCACCAGGTTGCCATTGTGAGCCAGCGCGATCATGCCCTTGTTCGACTGCACCATGATGGGTTGAGCATTGAACAACGCTGAATCGCCCGCCGTCGAATATCGCGTATGGCCAATTGCGAGCGAGCCGTGAACCTGGGCCAGGACTTCCTCGGTGAAGATGTCGGCGACTAATCCCATGGCGCGATGAGCGCGCAAAGTCAGCCCGTTGGACGTGACAATGCCAGCCGATTCCTGGCCGCGATGTTGCAGCGCGTGCAGACCGAGATAAGCCAGTTTCTCCGCCTCGGGATGGGCGTAGATGGCGACGACCCCGCATTCATCGTGGAATTTATCGAACATGATCGCTATCAGCCCTCAGCTTTCAGCTCTCAGCCAACCCCACCACAACAGGGGAGGACGCCTCGTCCGCCCAGCCGAGCAAAGCTCGGCAATGTTTCAATCGGCCGCCATTACTTCAGTCCGCAACGCCTTCTCGAGCGCGCCCTCATAGACCTCACGCAATTCCGAAACCGCCGCCGACACTACCGTCCGGCCATCAAGCTTGATTTCAATTTGCTCGGGTGCCGTCTCTCCAATTAATTCTGCCGTGATGCCATATTTTAACGCCACTTGTTTGATTCCGGTGAAGTTCTCGCGGTCGCAAGAGATGATCACGCGGCTGGCCTCTTCGCCAAACAGAACGAACTCGGGCAGCAACCCAAGCGAGGTCAGATCGACATTCATTCCAATGCCTTTAGCCAGTCCTGATTCGATCAGCGTCACCGCGAGTCCGCCATCCGAGCAGTCATGAGCGGAATCGATAATTTCGATTTGCGCAATTTCGATTAAAGCCTTCTGCAAAGCCGCTTCTTTTTCGAGCTCCAGTTCGGGAGGATAGCCCCACACCGCTCCCAGAATTTCCTTGGCATACTCTGACGATCCAAAGGCTGATTCGGCGTCGATTGCGTCCCCAGGTTCGGCGCCGCGCAGCAGAACGATGGAGCGCCCCGCCTCGCGGAAATCCGGACGCACCGCCTTGCGCACATCTTCCAGAACCCCGACCACACCCAGAACCGGCGTGGGATAAATGCCTTCGCCCAGAGTCTCGTTATAGAAGCTGACGTTGCCGCCGGTGATGGGAATTTCGAGTTCCTCGCAGGCTTTGGTAATGCCATCGATCACCTGCGAGAATTGCCACATAATGTGCGGCTTCTCAGGATTGCCGAAGTTCAGGCAATTGGTGCCGCCGATCGGAGTAGCGCCGGTGCAAGCCACATTGCGCGCAGCCTCTGCCACGGCGTGCATCGCACCCAGCCGGGGATCGAGATAGCACCAGCGTCCGTTGCCATCGAGCGCCATGGCCAGGCCGCGCTGCGAGTCTGCTGGGTGCGCATTCCCGGGGTTCGTGTTTTTGATGCGAATCACTCCCGCATCTCCGGCACCCGGGCCCTGCACGGTGTTGGTTTGTACCATGTGATCGTATTGCTGCCAGATCCAGCGCTTGCCCCCGATATTGGGACTGGCCAGCAGTCGTTTGAGATTGGCCGTAAGGTCGGAAGCTTCCGCCAGCCTGACGCTCCCCGGCATCTCGCGCGGCACGGGTGCTTGCCAACGCTCCAGCGGACGTTTGTAAATCGGGGCATCGTCGGTGAGGGCCTGGTTGGGAATTTCGGCGACGACTTCTCCGTGCTGCAGCACGCGCATCTTGCCGTCCGAGGTGACGCGGCCGACTTCGACTGCGTCCAGTCCCCATTTTTCGAAGACGCGAAAGACCTCCTGCTCGCGGCCTTTCTCCGCCACTAGCAGCATGCGCTCCTGCGATTCGCTCAGCATGATCTCGTAGGCGGTCATGCCGGTTTCGCGCTGCGGCACCAGGTCGAGTTCGATCTCGGTTCCCACCTGGCCGCGTGCGCCCATTTCGCAGGTGGAACAGGTCAGGCCGGCGGCGCCCATGTCCTGTATGCCCACGATGGCGCCAGTTTGCATGGCTTCGAGGCAGGCTTCCAGCAAAAGTTTTTCGAGAAAAGGATCGCCCACCTGCACGTTCGGCCGCTTGGCCTCGGAGGCTTCGCTGAATTCCTCACTGGCCATGGTGGCGCCGTGAATGCCGTCCCGCCCGGTCTTCGATCCGACGTAAATCACGGGATTGCCTTCGCCTGCGGCCTTGGCATAAAAAATCTGGTCGCGCCGGACTAATCCCAGAGCGAACGCGTTGACCAATGGATTGCCGGAATAGCAGGGCTCAAACTTGGTCTCGCCCCCAAGATTGGCCACGCCGAAACAATTGCCGTACGAAGCGACCCCACTGACCACGCCCTCAAGCACAGATTGATTCTTGTGGATGTCTGGTGCGGACTGTGTGGGGACGAGTTTCTGAACCGTCCCGCCGCCAGGCGACGGAGCTATCGGCCCAAACCGCAGCGAATCCATCACCGCCACCGGTCGGGCTCCCATGGTGAAAATATCGCGCAAAATTCCGCCCACGCCAGTCGCCGCCCCCTGAAAGGGCTCGATAAACGAAGGATGGTTGTGAGACTCGATCTTGAACGCGCAAGCCCAGCCGTCGCCAATGTCGATGATGCCGGCATTCTCGCCCGGACCCTGCACCACCAGGCGGCTGCGCGTCGGCAGCCGTTTCAAATGCACGCGCGAGGACTTATAGGAGCAATGCTCGCTCCACATCACGCTGAAAATGCCGAGCTCGGTAATTGTGGGCTCGCGTCCACCCAGCAGTTGCTTGATCTTTTCGTATTCGTCGGGAGTGAGGCCGTGCTCCAGGATGACCTCGGGAGTAATAGCTGGTGTTGAAGAAGGAGTCATAAGGGGAAATTACATTGTCGCACAAGTAGCGCCGGCGTCCCGCCGGCTGTCGGGTCGGCGTCCGCCCACCCCATCGGGCTGGCCAGAGGCCGGCGCTACTCTGCTGCGCCGACTTATACTGTCCCGAATGAAGTCCGTCATCGTCGGCACCGCCGGGCACATCGATCACGGGAAGACGGCGCTGGTAAAGGCTCTTACCGGCATCGACGCCGATCGCCTGGACGAGGAGAAGCGCCGCGGCATCACCATCGATATCGGTTTCGCGCACCTGAATCTCGCCATGCTCGATGGCGAGGTCCTGCGGCTGGGTTTTATCGACGTTCCCGGCCACGAACGCTTTGTGCGCAACATGCTGGCCGGCGTAGGCGGAATCGATCTTGTCCTGCTGGTGATTGCTGCGGATGAATCCATCAAGCCGCAGACCCGCGAGCATTTTGATATCTGCCGTCTGCTCTCCGTGCGCCGGGGCATCGTAGTGCTCACTAAAAGCGATCTGGTGGACCGCGACACCCTGGACGTTGTACGGCTCGAAGTCGAGGAATTCCTGCGCGATTCGTTTCTCGACCCCGGGCATTCGCCGATTGTTCCCGTCAGTTCTCTGACCGGCGCCGGATTGGATGAGCTGAAGCAAGCGCTGGTCGAGGCGGCTTCCCAAATCCCCTCCAGAGATTTCTCCTCGCTCGCCCGTCTTCCGATCGACCGCGTCTTCACCATGAAAGGCTTCGGCGTGGTGGTCACGGGCACCCTTTTCTCCGGCACGATCAGGGCAGAAGATGACCTCGAGGTTTTCCCCTCAGGCCAGCGCGTGAGAGTGCGCGGCATCCAGGTCCATGGAGAAGCGGTTACGCAAGCCGCCGGCCAGCGTACCGCTTTGAATCTGGCCAACGTCGACAGGAAAGAATTGCAGCGAGGCACAATGCTCGCCTCCCCCGGAATGTTCCGCGCGACATCCCGCCTGGATGTTTCGCTCGACTTGCTGCCTTCCGCGAAGGCCCTGAAAGACCGCACCCGGGTTCATCTGCACGCCCACACCTTTGAAACGGTTGCCACGGTTGTTCTTCACGATCGGAAACAGATTTCGCCGGGAGAAACTGCCACAGCTCAGCTGCAACTCGCCGAATCCACTCTGTTGCTGCCGCAAGACCGCTTTATCATCAGGCAATTCTCGCCGCTTACGACAATCGGCGGCGGAGTCATCCTCGACGCATCGCCGGTTCACCGCATGCCGGCTCTCGATGCCTTCCTCAAGACCATGGCGAGCGGGGATGCGCACGGGATTCTGCTGGCGCGCATTGCGCGCAGGGGGCGTGCCGGGATCGATCTCGCTGGGTTGACCGCCGAAACAGGATGGTCGCGACCCCTGATTGAAACCCGTTTGGCCAGTCCTGCATCGCAGGCTCAGACTGCCCGAATCGGCGACCTGGTTGTGCATCTGCCGGCGCTGCAGGAATTGAAATTGGAAATGGTAAACGCCGTTTCCGGTTTTCAGAAGAAAAATCCATTAGTCCCAGGCGTCAGTAAAGAGGAGTTGCGCGAGCAGGTGCAAGCCTCGCCCGAGGTCTTCGGCGCTGCGATTGAACTGCTGGTCGCAGAAAAGAGGGTGGCAACTTCCGGCGAGATTGTCCATCTGCCGGGACGCGGCGTCATCTTGAAAGACGAAGAGGCAGATTCCAAAAAAGTGATCGAAGCAGCTTTTGCCGCGGCTGGCCTCAAAGTCCCAGCCTTAAAAGATGTGTTACGGGGGCTGAAGATCGACCGGTCCCGAGCTCAAAAAATTGTTACGCTGCTGCTCCGCGACAAGGTGCTGGTAAAAGTTTCAGAGGACCTCGTTTTTCATCGCGACGCGCTCCTGGATTTGCGCAGGAAGCTGTCGTCCGAGAAGACAAGATCGTCCACCATCGACGTAGCCCGATTCAAAGACCTGACCGGCGTCAGTCGGAAATATGCCATCCCGCTGCTGGAATATCTGGATCGTGAACATGCCACGCGAAGGGTCGGAGATCAGAGAATGATTCTGTAAAAGAATCAGGCCACGGATTCACACGGATTTACACGGATAAATCTTTTTTTGAAAATGCCCTATTTGTGAGAATCCGTGAAATCCGTGGCTAGATTTTCTCTTCTGGTATCTCCAACTCAAGTCCCAGCGGATCCGTAAACCGGTTGGTGAGATTTGCCAGGCCGGCCAGCATATGGATGTCCACGATTTCAGGGTCCGTGAAGTTCTTCTTGAGCTGGTTGAAATCAGCGTCGATGATTTCGTGCGGAGCGCGGGTCAGCTTTTCCACGTAGGTCAGCGCCGTGCTCTCTTTTTCGCTGTAGCTGGAGTAGTTGCCCTGCTTGAGTGCGCTCCAGTCTTCAGCGGTGAGGCCCATGCGCTTTGAAGCCGCCAGGTGATGTTGCATGCAATAGCGGCATCCATTGATCATCGATACGCGTATGTAGATGAGCTCATAAAGTTTGCGATCGAGAGAACGGCCGACACTCGCATAGAAGCCGAGAAAGTTCTTGAGCATATCCGGGCGATGCGCCAGAGCTTTTTGTACGTTGCCGGGTTTGCCCTTTAGCTTCTGCTCATATATTTCGCTCACTTCGGGTGTCGCCTGTCCGGGTTCGATCAGTGCAATTCGCGCCATGCAGTTCTCCAGTCTCAAGAGTGGGTGTCCGTATAATAAACACATCTCAGCGACGACTGCGACGTTGCGTAGAAGACTTCGCGTAGCAGAGGTTGCATAGAAAAGAGTTCTCCATGCTTCTGATCCGGCCTGCCAATGCGGCTGATGTGCCGATTTTGAACACGCTCATCCACGAGTTCGCCGATTTTGAACATCTCCCGGCTTCAGTCACGGAGCAGGACCTGTTGCGCGATGGATTTTGCGATGCGCCCAAATTCCGCGTGCTAATGGCGGAGTGGGATGGCCAAATCGCCGGCTACGCGCTCTTCTTCGACAATTACTCCACCTTCGAGGGCCGTGCCGGCTTGTTTCTGGAAGACATATACGTACGCGACAAATATCGCGGGAAGGGAATTGGCAAGGCCTTGCTGGCGCAGGTCGCCGCGATTGCCAAACGAAAGAATTGCTTCGGCCTGCGCTGGCAGGTGCTCGACTGGAATACTCCGGCCATCGAGTTCTACAAAAGCCTGGGCGCGATATTTCTCGATGACTGGAAAACTATCAGCCTCACCTCCCGCGCGTTCACACGCCTGGGGGAAAACGCAGTATGACGGCACGCGTCAAAGTTGTGGGGGCCGGACTCGCGGGATCGGAAGCCGCCTGGCAGTGCGCGCGCCGCGGCGTGGCCGTTGAACTTTGGGAGATGCGTCCTGTGCGCTCGACGCCGGCGCATCAGACGCCGGACTTTGCGGAACTGGTCTGCTCCAACTCGCTGAAGTCCGACAGCCCGAACACCGCGCCATGGCTTTTGAAGGAAGAGATGCGGCGGGCAGGATCGCGGCTCCTCGAAATCGCACGTGAATGCGCCGTCCCCGCCGGGCACGCGCTCGCGGTTGACCGTCTGGTTTTCGCAACGCGAGTTACCGACGCGCTCTCGCGCGAACCGCTGATTACGATCCGGCGTGAGGAAGTCACGCGCATCGACGAAGATGAGATCGCGATTATTGCCACCGGCCCGCTGACTTCCGATGCTCTGTCCCAGGACATCGCGCGGCTGAGCGGATCCTCACATCTGTATTTCTTCGATTCCATCAGCCCCATCGTCGAAGCCGATTCCATCGATATGTCCAAGGTGTACCTGGCAGCGCGGTACGACAAAGGCTCGGCTGACTACATTAACTGCCCCATGTTGAAGGACGAATACGACCGTTTCTGTGATGCCCTGATTGCCGGCCAGTCGGTGGAGGATCACGATTGGGAGACGCTCAACTATTTTGAAGGCTGCCTGCCGATTGAAGAAATCGCCCGCCGGGGCCGCGACACGTTGCGCTTTGGCCCCATGAAGCCTGTAGGATTGAAAGACCCGAGCACGGGCAGAATTCCCTACGCCGCCGTCCAATTGCGCCAGGAAAATCTGCGTGCCGATTCCTACAATCTGGTCGGCTTCCAGAATCATCTGAAGTTCGGAGATCAGGCCCGCGTGCTGCGCCTGATTCCCGGCCTCGAGAATGCGCGTTTCCTGCGTTACGGCCAGATCCACCGCAACACCTATATCAATGCGCCCACTCTGCTGTCCGAATCGTTGCAGATGAAAAATCATCCTGCCCTGCTGTTTGCCGGCCAGATATGCGGAGTGGAAGGCTACGTTGAATCCATCGCCACCGGTATGATGGCCGGAATTCACGCTGCGGCGCTCGCGTGCGGAGCGCAGCCTATGCCCCCGCCTCGACCCACCGCTTTCGGCTCGCTGGTCCACTACGTGACCCACGCCGACGCCCGCGACTTCCAGCCTGCGAACATCACTTTCGACCTTTTGCCGCCTCTGGAACATAAAATCCGCGACCGTCAGGAGCGTCACCGCCAGCAATGCGACCTGGCGCTAAAGGAATTTGATAACTGGCTGGAGAAAATCCCGTGTGGGGCGGACACTACTGTCCGCCGCGGTTGAAGTAGATGTTGATCTTGGCCCTGGCCCTGGCCCTGGCCCTGGCCCTGGCCCTGGCCAACCCACCAACCACCCCGAAAACACCCACCCAGGATCAAATTCAAAAGCGGCGGACAAGAGTGTCCGCCCCAAGACGGTCTTTTCGGCGCATTTGAACAAAGCTGCCTTAAGGCTCGTATATAAACCAGGGCCTTCGTTCGTCCGGCTTACGTTTGGACGGCGTTTCCGTCCATAACAGCTATGGTCCTCCGCGATCTTATTAGCGATGTCTTGCGGACGCTGTGGGCCAACAAGCTCCGCACGTTTCTGACCATGTTCGGAATCGCCTGGGGAATTGTCTCGATTGTCCTCATGGTGGCTGCCGGCGAAGGCCTGCGCAAGGGACAGGAAGATCAAGCCCGCAACCTGGGCAAGGATATTATGATCGTGTTCCACGGCCGCACCAGCATGCAGGTCGGCGGAGCGCGTGCCGGGCGCGCTGTCCATTGGGAAGATGCGGATGTAACCGCCGTGCAAGCCGAGGCCACCGACTGCGAATACGCGATTCCCGAGCTGGAGCAAAATGACGTTCGCGCCCACAGCAGCTACAACAACGCGGCGTTCACGGTCACGGGATCCCATCCGCCATTCGGGTATATCCGCAGTCTCGACGTGGGAGAAGGCCGATTCTACGACTGGGACGATCAGAAAGATGCGCGCCGCGTGGCATTCCTGGGCAGCGACGCCGCCAAGCAGCTCTTTCCCGGCCGCAATCCGGTCGGCGAAACTGTCTATCTCAATGCTTTTCCCTATACCGTTATCGGCGTGATGTCGGTCAAGAAACAGGATTCCAGTTACGACGGGTGGGACGTCAGCAAAATATTCGTCCCTTTCTCCGCCATGCGGCGCGATTTCCCCGACAAGCCTCCCGGCACCTCCACCACGTTCGATCAGTTGCTGGTCACACCCCGATCGGTGGATCAGCATGAAGCCTGCAAGCGCGAGATCCAGACTGTGTTAGGGCGTATGCACAACTTCGATCCCCACGACAAGGAAGCTTGTCCGATCTGGGACACCGTGCAGGAGGCAAAAGCTTTCCGGCAGATGACCGATGGCATGAAATATTTTCTGGGCGCGGTCGGCATCGTGACTTTATTCCTCGGTGGCCTGGGTGTGATGAACGTCATGATGGTCGCAGTGCGCGAGAGGACGCGGGAGATCGGCGTCCGCAAGGCGCTGGGCGCCCCCGCACGCACCATACTTAGACAGTTCTTTATTGAAGCTTTGCTGATCGCATTTCTCAGTGGCGCGATCGGGATGGGTATCGCGTACGGCATCTGCTTTCTGGTGAACCTGCTCCCCATGCCTCCCTTCTTTGCCGGGCTGCTGGCCACGTGGCAGTCGGGAATGATCGCATGCGCGTTGCTCGGCATCATCGCGGTATTTTCGGCGTTGTATCCCGCGCGCCGAGCCGCGTCGATTGATCCCATCGAAGCTTTGCGTTTTGAGGCCGGAGGCTAGGGGATGGTGTGGGTCCCGCTCTCTCCGCCGGACGGGCCGCGCGGGCGCGGCGGGGTAGCTTAAGCCGGGCGGCAGGAATCGCCGAGCTTCGCTCGGCCGGACGGGTCGGAGACCCGTCCCCACACGGCTGGTTGCGGTTCCAACATGTGGATTGAAATCATCTTCGAAGCCTGGGTGGCGCTGAAGCGCAACTACACCCGCAGCCTGCTGACCATGCTGGGCGTGGTCTGGGGCATTGCCACCGTCACTTTGCTGATCGCTTACGGCAGCAGCTTCCGCCGCATCCTGGTGGGCGGTTTCGACGCCTTTGGCAAAAGCGTTGTGATCTGCTGGCCGCAGCAAACCAGTGAGCAACCCGGAGGACAGCGTGCCGGCAAAAAAGTTCGTTTCGAGCAGGCTGATCTCGACATCGTGAAGGAAAACGCTCCCCTGGTAAAACATGTTTGCCTTGAGACCGTGAACCGGCCCGGCATCAGCTATGGAGAGAGGGTTGTCGGCACGGCGGCGATACGGGGCGTGTGCCCGGAATATGGCGAGATGCGCAACGAGGTGCCGTCCGAAGGCCGCTGGATCTCGGCTGGAGACGAACTCGAGCGCCGCCGCGTGGTCTTTCTGGGAGGCCGGGTTCGCGAGCAGTTGTTTAGCGGCAAGCCGGCCGTCGGCGAGACCGTGCAGATCGGCGGCGTACATTTCACTGTGATCGGCGTGATGACGCGCAAGATCCAGCTCAGCAACTATTTTTCCAGCGACGACGATTCCGCTTGGATCCCTTACAGTGCGGCCGGCGATCTATGGAACACGAAATATGCCGGGGTCATGGTCTTCGAGCCGGTTGCGCCGCAGTTCGAAAAGAAAGCCTCCGCCCAGGTGCTGGCCGCCATCGCGGGCCGTCAGCAGTTTTCCCCCAGCGATAAAAAGGCCATCATCATGTTCGGACGCGACGAGTTCCGCCCGGTCATTGACGGCCTCACCATCGGACTGCAAGTGCTGCTCACATTCGTGGGCACGCTGACGCTCGGCATCGGCGGCGTGGGCGTGATGAACATCATGCTGGTCTCGGTGGACGAGCGCATCCGCGAGATCGGGTTGCGACGGGCGCTGGGCGCCAAAAAGTGGCAGATCAAAATGCAGTTCCTGGCTGAAACCCTGCTCATCATGATCCTGGGCGGGGCCGCCGGCGTTCTGCTCTCGTACGCCATTGCCGCAGCCGTGGGCACCCTGCCTCTGATGGGCGCGCTCTTCGAAGACGATTCCGGCAAAGCGGATATCCATCTGCAAATTTCCCTGGCCACGGTCATGCTTTCGACTCTTGTATTGCTGGTTGTAGGAGTCGCCAGCGGCCTCGTGCCTGCGCTCCGCGCTTCGAAGCTTGATCCGGTCGAGGCGTTGCGATATGAATGAGAAGAGGATTGCAGAATAGATTTGAAAGTCAAAATCCCAACTTCCAGGCCGGGCAGTTGAGGATTTTCAATCTAACTTCTGAAATCTGAAATCAGCAATCGCCTTCTGTAAGAACTCCTTGACCCCACTCTCGCTTCGCAGTACCTTGCCAACCACGATCTCACGAGGTGCACCGTGCCGCTTTCTGCCGTGGATGCAATCAGCCCCGCTTTTGAGCATTCCCGGCAGCAATTGCTGAATCCTTTCCGGGTCGGCCAGTGGGCGAAGCTGGGACTGGTCGGCCTGCTGGCCGGAGAAATGAGCTCGGGTGGAGGCTGCAACGCCGGCAGCTTCCGCATGCCGCATCCCCACACGTCGCAGCGTCTCATGGACGCCGGATTCCCCAACATCAATCCCATTTTCACCGCTTCCCTTATTGCTGTGCTGGCGGTTACCGGCTTCGTTCTGTTCATCCTGTTCATTTACGTGAACAGCGTGATGCGCTTCGTGCTCTTCGACAGCATCGTCGCCAAAGAGTGCCGCATATGGCAGAGCTGGAGCCGCCGGCAACGTCCGGGTAGGCGTTTTTTTGTGTTTCAGATTCTTTTCGCTTTATTTTCATTCATGGGCTTTACCATCCTAATCGGGATTCCGGCGGGATTCGCTTTCCTTGTCGGGTGGCTGCGCAATCCCAGGGAACACATGATCCCGCTCATTCTGGGGGGCATGGCACTGTTCTCCTTGTTGGTCGTTTGTGTAATCTCGCAACTGCTGATCCACGTGATGACCAAAGATTTTGTGGTCCCGCAGATGGCCCTCGAAGACATCAACGCGTTTGAAGGCTGGCGCAGGCTGTGGTCGCAGATTAAACGCGACAAGGGCGGATACGCGGGTTATATCGGGATGAAAGTTCTGCTGGCCATCGGCGCCGCCATCATCCTCGGCATTGTTTCCATCATTGTGTTTCTGCTGTTCCTGATTCCGGTTGGCGGACTCGGCGTGGTGGCAGTCATCGCAGGCATGGCGGCCGGACTTACCTTGAACCTTTACACCATCACGCTGGCCATCGTCGCAGGGTCTATTGCGGTATTTTGCCTGCTGTATGTGATGTCACTGGTTTCGGTTCCTGCTGTCGTCTTCTTTCCGGCGTATGCCATTTATTTCTTTGCCTCCCGTTATCCCCCGCTGGACGCACTCTTGCATCCAGCTCTGCCGCTTTCCATTCCGCCAGCTCCGCCCGATCCGCCGCCGTTGTTGCCGGCGCCGGAGCCGATCGGCTGATTCATATTCTCAATCCCGTGCCCGGTTCTTGATCCAGATCGGGGTGCCGACGAATCCGAAAGCTTTGCGAATCTGATTTTCCAGAAAACGCTGGTAGGCAAAGTGCAGTTTCACCTTGCGGTCGGTGAAGATGACAAAGGTTGGCGGCCCCACGCCGGCCTGGGTCATGTAGAAAATCCGTACCTGCTGGCGTGCGGGAACTGAGGCACGTTCGAAGTCCACGTGCTTGAGGAAGCGGTTCATCTCACCGGTCCCGACCCGCTTGCGCCGTTCCCTGGCCACCTCTTCGAGCATGGGAAATATTTTTTCCGTGCCCTTTCCGGTGGATGCGGAGACGAAGAGCACCGGCGCATAACTGAGAAATTTCAGTGCGTCCCGCACCCGTTCTTCGTAGGCGATGCGATCGGCGGGACGCTTGTTCTCTTGCATGCGCGAGGCTTTCGTCTGCCGGCCCGTTCGCTCTTTTCCGCTGACCACCAAGTCCCACTTGTTCACGATGATGATCATCGAACGCCCGCTTTCGTGGGCATAACCCGCGATGGCGGCGTCGAGCTGGCTCACACCTTCGGTCGCATCAATCACCAGCATCGCGATGTCGGCGGCTTCGAGGTGCTTGCGCGCCATCACGACAGAAAGTTTTTCCGCCATCAGGTGTGTCTTGCCCTTGCGGCGGATGCCGGCGGTATCGATGAATCGAAAGCGCTTGCCGTCGTGCTCGACGATTTCGTCCACCGCGTCGCGCGTCGTGCCGGGAACAGGCGAAACAATGGATCGCTCGGCGCCGGTCAGCCGGTTTAACAAGGTGGACTTGCCGACGTTGGGGTGTCCGATAATTGCAACCTTGGTTTCATGATCTTCTTCCAGACCATCCTTGGCCTGATGATCTTCGCCCAGATCATCCTGATGGTCCGTGGTCTCCGTCGATTCTTCCAGGCTTCCGTCAGCTTCATCCGGCGCTTCCGTGATGAGCTCATGGCGCAGAGGCAGCACTTCGAGGACCGCATCCAGCAGATCGTCCAGCCCGCGCGCGTTCTCGGCGGAGATGGGAAAAAGCTTGCGGATTCCCAGGCGGTGGAAGTCGTCAGTGAGGCTCTGTTGCTTCTGCGTGTCCACTTTATTGACGGCCAGGAAAAGGGGCTTGCCCGAACGAATCAACTGGCGCGCCAGTTCCATATCCGGTGACGCCATCTCGGTTCTGCCGTCCACCACCATGATGACCGCGTCCGCCTCCACCAGCGCGACTTTTGCCTGGCGGAAAATTTCTGCCGGAATAAAATCCTTGTCTTCCGGAACTATGCCGCCGGTATCGACGACGCGCAGATGGCGTCCGCGCCACTCTGCATCGCCGTACAGGCGGTCACGCGTGATGCCGGGTTCGTCTCCCACAATGGCCCGGCGCGAGCCCACAAGCCGGTTGAACAGCGTGGATTTGCCGACGTTCGGCCGTCCCACGATAGCGACAGTGGGCATACCAGCCGCGGCCGCAGCCGAAGGAGAGTTCAAAGTTGGATGGGTCATAAAGTTTTGTACGTGTGGGTTGGGCGCCCTCGCCCGCCGCTTTTGATCCTGGAGTTTGCGGCTTTTCCGCCGGTCGACCAGCAATCCGCAATCAAATCAAAAGCGGCGGACAAGAGTGTCTGCCTCACATTATAGTGATTCTGTGCCCCCCGCCTCCGAGAGGAAGAAACGCGATGTTTCGCTCTACCAGTTCTTCGCGCCGGGCGGAGTGCTTTCACGCACCCATCCGGCCTACGAATTCCGCCGCGGACAGCTCCAGATGGCGCAAGCCGTCGAGCAGGCACTGGAAGAAAAGCGTCACCTGATTGTCGAAGCCGGCACCGGCACGGGTAAAACGCTGGCTTACCTCGTGCCCGTCATCCGTTCAGGAAAACGAGTCATCATTTCGACCGGAACCAAAAATCTGCAGGAGCAGCTCTTCCACAAAGATATTCCTTTTCTCGAACAGGCGCTTTTTCCCAACGGCGAAGGGAAACTCAACGTCTGTTATATGAAGGGGCGCAACAATTATTTGTGCCGCAAAAAGCTCTACGACCTCACCGACCAGCCGGTGCTCAGCGGCCTAGAGGAGATCGAACACTATCGCGCCATCGCCGCCTGGGAGAAGGTCACGCACACCGGAGACCGGGCCGAACTGGCGTCTCTCCCCGAAGCCAGCGCGCTCTGGCACAAGATCGACGCCCGCTCCGATACCTGCCTGGGACAGAAGTGCAGTGCCTGGGACAGATGTTTCATCACCGAAATGCACCGCAAGGCGATGGAGAGTGACATCATCATCGTCAATCATCACCTGTTTTTCGCCGACCTTTCCATCAAGCAGCAGGCCGAGTATGCGCCCGATGCCGGAATCCTGCCCGAAGCCGGGGCGGTGATCTTCGACGAGGCTCACGAGCTCGAAGATGTGGCAGGAAGCTACTTTGGAGTTTCCGTCAGTAATGGCCGCTTTGAAGAACTGGGCCGGGACGTCGAAGTCTCGCTGCAGCGCAATCACATGCTGTCGGCATCGCTCTCCGGGGCGTTGAAGAGCGTGCGCGAGCGGGCGTTATTTTTCTTTGCCCTGTTGCCTCAGGGGGACGGCCGGTTCGCCTTCGAGAGCCGGCGGGAGTTCATGGAGGAAAACGGCGACGAATTCCTGGGCTTGCAGCAATCGCTCACTCGTCTGGGCGCCGAGTTGGAGGCTTTGCCGTCCAAGCCTGAAGAAGTATTTAATTTCGCCCGCCGCACTCAGGAGTTACAGGTGCAGCTCGCCTTCCTGATGGAATCGGAGGACCGCAACACGGTTTTCTGGATCGAGCGCCGGCGCGGCGGAAGGGACAAGCAGAATGTATTTCTACAGGCCACGCCCATCGATGTGGCCCCCATTCTGAAAACCTGCCTCTTCGATCAGCTCGAGTGTGCGGTGCTGACCTCGGCCACGCTGGCCGTGGGCGGCAGCTTTGACTACATGCGCCAGCGCCTCGGACTGGTGCACGCCCGCGAAACCGTGCTGCCGTCGCATTTCGATTATGAACATCAGGCGCTTTTTTACGTGCCACCCGATCTGCCCGACCCCCGCACGCCGCAATTCGCGGTCAAGGCGGCGGACCGCATCCGTCGTCTGCTCGAAGTAACCCGCGGGCGGGCGTTCGTTCTCTTCACCAGTTACGCCCAGATGAATGACGTGTACCATCGCCTGCTCGGCGAGCTGGATTTCCCCATGCTGTTGCAGGGCGATGCCCCCAAGACCGCGCTGTTGGAAGAATTCCGCCTGACTCCGCATGCCGTGCTGTTTGCAACGTCGTCGTTCTGGCAGGGAGTTGACGTGCAGGGCGAGCAGCTCAGTTGTGTGATCATCGACCGCCTGCCGTTTGCCGTGCCCAGCGATCCCGTGGTGGCGGCGCGGGTCAAGTCGATCGACGCCGATGGCGGCAATGCCTTCTTCCAATATCAGGTACCGGCTGCAGTCATCACCCTCAAACAGGGCTTCGGACGGCTGATCCGCTCGCTGCATGACCGCGGCTTGCTGGTCCTGCTCGACAATCGCATCTTAAAGAAGCAGTACGGCAAGGTCTTCGTAGAGAGCCTGCCGCCGTATCGCCGCACCACAGACATCAAGCAGGTAGAAGAATTCTTCGGCATTGGCTAGCCCGTGTGGGGCGGACACTCCTGTCCGCCGGCTTTGACTTTGAATTGAAGAGCCTTGAGCTTTTGATTCAACAGCCTTGATGTTTAAAATCTTCGATGTAAAACGCGCAGAGTTTGACGACAACGAAAAGCTCAAAGTCAACAGCGGCGGACGGGAGTGTCCGCCCCACACGACGTCATCGCCTGGCCCTGTCGGAGTAAAATAGAAAGTTAGTCATGCGCCGCTGAGGGGATCCATGTACGAGGTTACGGTCGAAGATTCGTTTGCCGCAGGCCACTACCTGCGCAACTACAAGGGCAAGTGCGAAAATCCGCACGGGCACAATTACAAGGTGCGTGTGACCCTCGCCGGCAAGGAACTGGACAAAGCCGGACTCCTGCTCGATTTCAGGGAGTTGAAAGAAGCGATGAAACCGATTATTGACCGGCTCGACCACCAGATGATCAACGATCTGGAACCGTTCAAGGTGTTGAATCCCTCGGCGGAAAATCTGGCCAAATATTTTTACGATGAGACCAATCTGAATCTGGATCGCGTAACCCAGGGCCGGGTTCGAGTGAAGAACGTCACCGTGTTTGAGACGGATATTACTACCGCGACTTACTCGGAGTAGATGAATTATTCGGGGAGGAAGTCTAAACAGCGATCCCCGGCCGTTGTTTGCGCCATAGGGGTCCTTCGACTGCTTTCGCCGATTCGCAAGCGAATCGGCAAACTCCGCTCAGGATGACAACGCCAGGCTGGAAGCCAGAAGTCAGAAGCTGCCTTTCATGCAGATTACCGAAATTTACAAGTCGATCCAGGGAGAGTCCACGTACGCCGGCCTCGCTTGCGTCTTCGTGCGGCTCACCGGATGCAATCTGCGTTGTTCCTGGTGCGACAGCGAGTACACTTTCACCGGAGGTCAGCGCCGCACCCTGGAAGAGGTCATCGAAGAGGTGCAGCGCCTGAGTCCCGGCGGCGGGTTGGTGGAAATCACCGGGGGCGAACCCTTGTTGCAGGAGCGCGAAGTGGTGCCGCTGATGCAACGCCTACTCGGCTCGGGCTACACCGTTCTGCTCGAGACCAGCGGCGAGCGTTCGCTCGAGCGCGTGCCCCGGCAAGTGATCAAGATCGTCGATGTAAAGTGTCCGCACTCGGGCGAGCCTGACACGTTTAACATGGAAAACCTCGGCTACGTGAGCGCGGATGACGAAGTCAAGTTTGTGCTGAGCAACCGCGGCGACTACGAATTTGCCCGCGACTTCGTGACCACAAACCAGCTGGCTCAGCGGGTCAAAGCCGTGCTGTTTTCACCGGCATTCAGCAAGGAAGCCAGCGGCTCCCGGGATGTGTCTTATTGTCTGCTCGATCCCCGCGAACTGGCCGAGTGGATGCTCGCAGATGGCATCCCCGCAAGACTGGGTCTGCAGCTTCATAAGTTCATCTGGGATCCAGCCCTGAAAGGGGTCTAAACGTAGCGCCGGCGTCCCCCCGGCCCGGTAGGCGGGCAGAATGCCCGCCAGACAACCGGTGAAGAAAAGCGGTTAAGAGCATCAAGCCTTGTTTTTTCAGATGTTTAGCTCGAAATGCCTTTCGCCGGATCGTCACATCTGCCATGACATCTAATCGATGGTGATAGACGCACAACGCGCCGTGGTTCTCTTGAGTGGGGGCATGGATTCGTGTGTCTGCGCAGCCCTCGCGGCACGCGATCATCATGCTGCCGCCGTTCACGTCAGCTACGGCCAGCGCACCGAGGAGCGAGAGCGGCGGGCCTTTTCCGCCATCTGCGATCGGCTGGGCATCGTCGACCGGTTGCTGGTCAGAAACGACGCGCTCTCTGCGATTGGAGGCTCGGCCCTCACCGACCCCAGGATTGACGTCCCCGAATCGCACGCACCGGGACGCGAAGTTCCTGTGAGCGAAGTCCCCGTGACCTATGTGCCTTTCCGCAACGCGCACTTTTTGTCGGTCGCGGTAAGCTGGGCTGAAGTGCTGGGTGCGACCCAGATATTCATCGGCGCGGTCGAACAGGATAGTTCCGGATATCCCGATTGCCGTCCCGCCTACTACCAGGCCTTCAACGAGGTCATAAAGCTGGGCACGAAGGATGGACGGATTCAGGTGGTTACGCCGCTCATCCAAATGCGCAAGTCGGAAATCGTGCGCCTGGGTCTTGAACTGGGCGCGCCCTTGGATTTAACTTGGTCGTGCTACAGCCGGGAGGATCGCGCCTGCGGCGTATGCGACAGTTGCGTTTTGCGCCTGCGAGCCTTCCGCGACGCGGGCAGCGCCGACCCGATTCCGTACGCGGTTCTGGCGGGGCAAGCTTAGGATTGCCGGCAGCAAGCCGGTGGTGTGAAGTGGATATCAATCTGGATAGGTGAGCCGGGAGGCCAAAAACATGAAGCAACGTTTGCTGATGGCGGTGCTCGTCGTGGCATTGATCGCACTATGTGTACCCCCGGTGTTCGCCCAAGCCACAGGGTCGGTGAAGGGTACCTGCAAAGACATGAACGGGAAGCCCATCGTAGGTGCCAATGTGGAGTGGACGAACACCGACAACGGACGCAAGTACAACCTCAAGACGAACAAGAACGGCGAATACTTCTCCCTGGGGATCGAGGCCGGCAAGTACAAAGTCGCGCTGACTCTCGACGGCAAGGTCCTCGATCAGGTCGCAGGTTTTCCCGTCGGCCTCGACGAGAGTGTTCTCGACTTCGATTTGAAGAAGGCCCAGGCCGAAACTGCCCAAGCAAAGGGCATGACCCCCGAACAGCTCAAGCAGATGCAGGAGCAGCAAGCCAAGGCCGCCACAGAAGTGAATACGGTAAAAGCTCTGAACGAGAAGTTGGCCATTGCCAATCAGGCCATGCAGGGCGGCGATTTTGAAACCGCCGTGACCACCCTCAACCAAGCCACTCAGATGGATCCCAATCGCGACCTGCTCTGGGCCCGCCTGGGTGACGCCTATCTTAGTTCGGCTCCCAAGCAGACCGACCCGGCGGAAAAAGCAGCCCGCTACACCAGCGCGGTCACGGATTACCAGAAGGCCATCGATCTTAAAAAGAAAACCATGGCAGCCGGCGCCAAACCCGATGACGTCCAGGTCATGGCCGCCTATTACAACAACCTGGGACAGGCCCAGGCGCGGGCCGGCCAGCTCGACGAGTCGGTAAAAGCATACGACCAGGCGGCCCAGCTTAATCCCTCCGGAGCCGCGCAGTATTACTACAACCAGGGCGCGGTGCTGACCAATGGCGGAAAAGTCGATGCGGCCAATGCAGCCTTCGACAAGTCGATTGCGGCCGATCCTACCAAGGCTGACGCCTACTATCAGAAGGGCGTGAACCTGATCAATAAGGCCACAACGGATCCGGCCACCGGAAAAGTAATTCCGGCACCGGGCACGGCGGAAGCCCTGAACAAGTATCTCGAACTGCAACCCACCGGGCAGTTCGCCGAGGGTGCCAAAGGCATGCTGCAATACATCGGCAGCAGCATCGAGACCTCATTCGGCTCGAAGAAAAAGGCCCCGACAAAGAAATAGCAATAATTGAAGCATGATGATTGAACACAATGATTCAAACATTCAGGGCGGCCCCGAGGCCGCCCTTCGTGTTATACGGACGCGAGAGTCCGGGCTCGCGCCCACAACGACCGTCGAGCCACATTACTAAGGTCTGTGTCCCTGACGTTCTTCGTAGAACGCCGCCACCGTTTTCGCTACAGTAGGTCCAGATCGTAGCCAACACGGCAAACTGGCCCGAATGCACTTTCCCCATCGGGCGCTTACTTCCTGACCAAAAATGGCGGCGCCAGGCACAGCTCCTTTACGCGTCACGCTCGACCCGACATCGCGCTCGGGCCCGTCGGACACGAACGCCTTACTGGCTGCCATGCTGCGAGCCAGCGAAAAAGTGAGTGATCTGATTTTTTCTCCCGGCCGCCCGCCCCAGGTTGAAGTCTTCGGGCAACTGATCGTGGTCCAGGGCCCCGGATTGCGTGTGCTCAATGCGGACGATACCCGCCGCATCGCTTCCGATCTTATCGGTGACAACAAACAGGCCATCAACATGTTGCGCGAGCAGGGCTCCTGCGATATCTCTTTCGGTTTGCCCGGAGTGGCCCGCTTTCGCGTCAACGTCTTCATTCAGCGCGGCAGTTGCGCCATCGTGATGCGCGTAATTCCCACGACCATTCCGGAATTTTCCGCTCTGGGATTGCCGTCTGACCTGGCGGACATCGCCGGTCTGCGGGATGGCATCGTTCTGGTGACTGGGGCGCGCGGGTCGGGAAAGTCCTCGACCCTGGCGGCGCTGCTCGATCGCATCAACGAAAAGCAGGTCTGCCATATCCTCACTATCGAAGATCCCATCGAGTTTCTGCATAACCATAAACAGTCCACCATTCACCAGCGGGAACTTCATAGCGATACGCCGAACTTTGCTATGGCTCTGCGGGCCGCCTTGCGCCAGGCCCCGAAAGTAATTCTCGTGGGCGAACTGCGCGATCGCGAAACCATGGAAATGGTGATGGAAGCTGCCGAAACCGGCCACCTGGTCCTTTCCAGCCTGAACGCACCCAACGCGGTCAAGACTCTCGAGCGCATCATCTCCGCCTTCCCGCCGCTGGAGCAGGCTTCGTTGCGCGGCCGTCTGGCCAAGACTCTGCGCTATGTAATTTCGCAGCAACTCATCCCTCGCAAAACCGGTGGCCGGGTGGCCATTCTCGAAGTCTTCAAAAATACCCCGCGCACCGTGCACTATCTCGATTGCGAAGACTCTTCCGGCTCCAATCTGCTCGAAGCCATCAAAAATGGCGCATCGGAAAGCATGCGATGCTTCGATCACGAGATCGAAAGGCTGATTCGGGAGCAAATAGTAGACCGCGAGGTAGGATTGAGTTATGCCACCGATCCCCAGCAGTTGCAGCACACCCTGGGCCTGTAATCAAAAGCCGCCACCGATTTTCACGGATTTCCAAAGTACAGCAGAGACTTTCTTAACGACCTTTGCAGCTTCGTTTGCCACTCTTTGCGGTCAAAAGCTCTTACCGCAAAGGCCGCAAAGTTCGCTAAGGGAGAATCCAAGCCGGGTGAGTGGCTGCGGCTCAAACCAATCCCAGGTAATGATCCGTGAAGATCCGCGAGAATCCGTGGCGCATTCAGGTTCGCTTTCCGAAGCAACCCGGTCCTGATCCCGGCCATCCCAAACTGGCATAATCAGAGAAAACGAACCGACTCACCCACTGAATCTCCAGGCGCGATACCATCATCTGAGACTGGTATAGAGGAGAAAAAACATGGCTTTCGAATTACCTCCGTTGCCCTACGACTATTCCGCCCTTGAACCCACCATCGACGCAGCTACCATGAAATTGCACCATGACATGCACCATGCGGCGTATGTAAAGAATCTAAACGCGGCTCTCGAGAAACATCCCAACCTGCAATCCAAGAGTGCCGAGGATTTAATCCGCGACCTCAGCGCCCTGCCCGAAGATATACGCGGCGCCGTGCGTAACAACGGTGGCGGCCATGTGAATCACAGCATGTTCTGGAAGATCATGAAACCCAAAGGCGGTGGCGATCCGAGCGGCGCGGTCGCGGAAGCCATCCAGAAGTCTTTCGGCAGCTTCAAGGACTTTCAGACCAAGTTCAATGACGCCGGTGTGAAACAGTTTGGCAGCGGCTGGGTTTGGCTCGCGGGTAAACGTGGCGGCGAAGTCCAGATTCTCAGCACTCCCAACCAGGACAACCCCATCTCGCAGGGCCTGTTCCCTGTCTTCGGCAATGATGTTTGGGAGCATGCCTATTACCTGAGGTACAACAATCGCCGCCCCGAGTATCTGGCAGCATGGTGGAACGTTATTAACTGGGACGAAGTTAACAAGCGTTACGAAAGCATGAAGTCCGGCCAGTTAGAGCCGGCTCTGGCCCGGTAAAAACCGATGGAGGACGGACGTCCCCGTCCGCCCTCCATTCACCGATTTCACAGCCGCCCCTCCGTTTACAAACTAGTAATGCGGTGAATTCTGTACGTGGCAACTGATAGTTTTTCATTGCCCTTCCCAGTAAGCGCGGTGCGCGGTATTTGGTATGATTGTTTTAAATGCTTATTGCTACAGGGGAACCAACTAACGGTTCCCGGAAACCTCCTGCGTTTTCGCGGGCGGCGCGAATTTCACTTCTTTTCGCGATCGCGCTACTCTCGATTCTCGTTCACGGCTATCACATGGGTACGGATGATGCCGCGATCTACGCGCCGGGCATTGAAAAAGCTGCCGATCCTTCGCTGTTCCCCGTAGGCTCCGAATTTTTCATGCATCATGCCAGCCTCTCTCTTTTTCCCCACCTGGTCGCGGGGCTAACCTGGCTCACCGGATTTTCCATCGAGTGGAGCATGCTGCTGTGGTTTGCCTTTGCGCAATTTCT
This sequence comes from Terriglobia bacterium, assembly GCA_963814725.1. GTDB lineage: Bacteria > Acidobacteriota > Terriglobia > Terriglobales > Acidobacteriaceae > JAIQFF01. Next base: position 90,716 of record CAWFDY010000001.1, on the reverse strand, counting down.
GCTGCTGTGGGCGGCCTACGAACTGGCCAGTCAGTGTTTTCGAAATGAAGGTGCGCGCTGGGCTGGCGTAGGATTGCTGGCCGCGCTGCTCAGCGTGCCCGTGGCCGGAACTGCGCTAATTATCGCGGATTCCTACCTGACCTCGAGATCGCTTTCCACGCCGCTGGTCCTGATCTCCGCTTCCTGCTTTGTTGCCAAGCGAACGCGTTCCGCATGCCTGTGGCTGGTGGGCGCATTTTTTATCCATCCGCAGATGGCGATTTATGGAGCCGGATTCGGTTTGCTGACGGCCTTCGTTTCCCGGTCTCCCCAGCGGCTCAGACTGAGAGAGGCCGCCACAGTTTTTCCCGCTTTCTCGTTACTGCCCTTTCTGATCCAAATGCATTTACAGCCTCCGCAGGGCGCTTACCGCGAGGTGCTGGCAACCCGTGCCTACTTTCTCGTGACCACCTGGCACTGGTGGGAGTGGGTTGGAGCTTTCGCTCCCCTCGTCATCCTGACGGTGTTTGCTGGGCTCTCACTGAAGTCGACTCTTCCGGCTTTCTCCCGCGTCGCCAAGACTTTGGTGGGTTTGGGATTGATCTCAATCGTAGCCGGGTTGCTGCTGGCCAGCGATCTTGATTTCTCCTACCTGCTCCGGTTTCAGCCCATGCGAGGTTTCCACCTGATCTATGTTGTGTTTTTCGTTTTGCTGGGTGGATTGCTGGGCGAATACGTGCTGCGCGCCCACGCCTGGCGCTGGATCCTTTGCTTTGGAGTCCTCTCGACCGCCATGTTCGCGCTCGATGTCGCAACTTATCCCGCCAGCCCGCATATCGAGAGCCCCGGAGTGCACTATCACGGGGCATGGCTCTCCAGTTTTCTGTGGATCCGCGACCACACGCCCAAGGACGCCATGTTCGCGCTTGATTCCGAGTACCTGCTGAAGTCGGGCGTGGACCTTCACGGATTCCGCGCCATCGCGCAACGCAGCATGCTCGCCGATCAGGAGAAGGACAGCGGCGCCGCCTCGGTGTTCCCGGAATTGGCCGAGCCTTGGAAGGCCCAGAGCACCGCGCAATCGGACTGGTCGCACGTCTCGGCCGTGCGCTTGCAGAACCTGCGCGCCCAGTTCGGAGTCACTTGGGTGCTGCTGGAGAATCCCAGTCCGATGGACGGCCTGTTCTGCCCTTACTCGAATGAAGAATTGCGCGTCTGCCAGATCGTCGATTCCCGGCGCCAACTCCTGGGTCGAGCTTCAAACGCACCCGATGTCGCGCACCGTGGGCGGGGCAGAACGTCATCGCTTGTGAATCGTTGAAGCAACGGCGGCGGACCGGAATGTCCGCGCTCCACATGGTTTCGCAGTACAGCGCTCGGGATTTTCCGACGGGCGTGCCGACGCTGCCGAGTCGCCCAATTGCTCGCGCCGTGTCTTGACTTCGCGCAGCGCATAGATGGGTTTGTTCTGTGATTCGTAATAAGTGCGCGCAATAATCTCGCCTAGCAATCCCATCGAAATGAATTGAGCGCCGCTTACCAGCAGGGCCACGGCCAACAGCATCAGCGGGCCGTGCTCGCTCATGATCGGAACGTGGTGGTAAAACTTTTCGTAAATCAGAAACAGGCCGACTAAAAATCCAATCCCGGCGCCGCTCATTCCCAGCAATCCAAAAAACTGCAGCGGGCGGGTGGAATAGTCCAGCAGGAATTTCACGATGATGAGGTCGAAAAAGACGCGAATGGTGCGCCCGATGCCGTAGTTGGATTTCCCGCTTTTTCGTTCGAGATTGACGATCGGCACTTCCGCGATCTTCGCGCCCATCGAACTTGCCAGAGCCGGGATGAACCGGTGCAGCTCGCCATAGAGTTGAATTTCCTGAATAATCTCCCGGCGGTAGGCTTTGAACGTGGTTCCAAAATCGTGCAACTCGATACCGGAGAGCCTGGCCATCATCCAGTTGGCTGCGCGACTCGGAATCCGGCGCATCAGCCAGTGATCCTGGCGGTCATGCCGCCAGCCGCTCACCAGGTCATAGCCTTCATTGATTTTTGCCAGGAAGCTCGGAATCTCATCCGGATCGTGCTGCAGGTCTCCATCCATGGAGATGATGATTTCCCCGACGGCAAAATCGAAGCCAGCCTTGAGCGCCGCGGTCTGCCCGAAATTTCTGCGCAGACGCACCAGATTGACCCGCCGGTCATGGTCGTAGATGTCACTCAGGACTTTGAAAGTGTTATCGCGGCTTCCGTCATCGACAAAAACCAGCTCGTAGCGACCACCCACCGCATCCATCACCTCCGTCAACTTCATGTACAACGGAGGGACATTCTCCTGCTCATTGAAGAACGGGACGACAATGGAGTACTGCATGGAATCGGTGCTCATGGTTTGGCAAAAACTGTTAAGAAGCAGGCCTGCCGCCCAAACTCCGAACCTCAGCGCGGCTGCTTCCTATAACAGCTTCGCATATTCCGCTTTAGCCTGCGATAGCACGGGAACGTCCGGGTCGGCGTCTTTCCACGCCGCTAAGAAATCCTGGTACGCCACCCGGGCCCGCGCCTTGTCACCCGTCAGAACGTAAGCTCGCGCCAGCCCGACCTTGGCCAGGGGCATGATGGGATCGATGTTGATCACGCCTTTCAAATCCAGCAGGCGCTGAAAGGCCTGTACCGCATCGTCGCCCTTCCCGGTCTTCAGATACGCATTGCCGCGGACGTACAGCACATTCGTACTGCCACGGGAATACACCAGCGCGCTGTCCAGCAGATCCACCGCTTTTCCCGGGTTGCCGCGATTCAGCTCAATCTGAGCATTCACCAGCGGCACCGCGACGAACTGCACCACCGTATCGTAAGGACGCTTCTGCGCGACCTCCGCCGTCAGCCTGGCGGCGCGCGCGTCATCCCCCGCCATGGCCAGCGCGATCGCGCAACTGAGCACTACATTGGGGGACTGGGAGAGCTTCAGCGCCTGGGATACATCGTCCAGGGTGCGAGCCTTATTCAGGAAAGTAGCCTCGGTAATCGCCTCCTGAGAATATTCGCTCCCCACCGCTTCCTTGAAGCCAAGACGTTGGGCGGCTTCCCGCTGCTTCTGTCCGAAGCTGCGCCCGGCCTTGACCTGCCCTGCCGCGACCGCCATGGCGGAACGCAGGCCGGTGATCTGTAGCTCACCCTGGGGATCGTTCTTCATAGCATCCAGTTCCCGCTCCATGCCGTCTTTGTCACCCTGCAGCCAGGCCACGATCGCCAGTGACGAATGGGCCAATGCCGCCCCGGCCTTATGCTGCAGCGCCTCGTTGAAGGTTGCCTTGGCTTCGTCCAGGCGATTCAGCCCGCCGTAGGCAAAGCCGACGTTCGAATATGCGCTGGCGCTGTCAGGATCGATCTGCACCGACTGGCGCGCATTGTCGAGCGCGTCTTCATATCTCCCCATCTGGTTATAAACGGCAGCCAGGTTGTTATAGGGAATCGAGTCCCGCGGATAAGTCTGCTTGTAGAGTTCGAGCGCGGTGATTCCTTTGTCGAGCTGGCCCGAGTCCACGTAATAGTGCGAAACGATGTACAGCTTTTCGTGTTCGCTGGCCCGGTCTCTCAGCTCAAACGCTTTCTGCCGGTTGGTTTCGGAGAGTTCGCTTTGTCCCAGGTTGCTGTACACGGTCCCCAGACGTGCGTAAGCCATGGCGAAATTAGGATCCAGTTCCACGGCCCGTTGATAGAGCGGCAGGGCAGTCAGTTCGTCCGACATCTCGTGCTTCATGTCTCCCAGGCTGAATGCCTTCAGCGCCTCCAGGGATGACGTGGTCGCCTCCGACAGCGGTTTATCGTATTTCTGAACCGATGCCAGCGATTCTCCCAGCTTCTTACGCAAACTGGAACCCGCCTGGTGCAGCGAATTCAACACCGTTTCCTTGCTGGGCGCCTGCACCTCTTCCCGGGCCAGCGTCTCCCCCGTTCCGGCGTTGACCGCATCCAGCGTGATCACGTACTGGCTCCCGAGATTGGCAATCGATCCATTCAACATTGCCTTGACGCCAACCCGCTGGCAGATCTCACGTCCCACGTCTCCGGTGATGCGCTCGTCCGGAGTGCGCCCCATGAATTGCAAGGTTTGCCTGACCTTCTGCTCGGGAAAAACGTTCAGGTAGGGCGACTGCTCCAGATCCACGGACAGCGCTTTCTTGAGCGTGCCGTCAAAGACCGGATCAGCCGTGGTATTCACAAAATCAGCGACCAGTATGGCGTCCCGGTCCGTCATCACCGCTCGGGTCCGGCGCAGGAAGACCGTCATCGCCAGGCCAATCACAGCCACTACCACCAGCGCCATGACCGCCAGATTCCATAGCCGCCCGGGTTTTCGAGGGCGCGCCACGCGCAGGTTCGCTGAACTTGAGGCTGCCGAGATCAGCCCCGATTCCGTGTCGCGCTTCAGGCGCTTCAGGTCGGCCCGCACTTCAGCAGCGCTCTGGTAGCGCAGGTCGCGGTCTTTCTCCAGAAGTTTGGTGATGATCTCTTCCAGGTGCACGGGCACGTCGGGATTCAGGCGCACCGGCAACGCCGGAGGGCGATTCAGAATGGCCTCGAAAATAACCGGAGCCGTGTCGCCCCGAAAGGGCAGCGCTCCAGTCGCCATCTCATACAACACAGCACCGAAGGAAAAGAGGTCCGTGCGGGTATCCAGTTCCTTGCCGCGCGCCTGCTCCGGAGACATGTAGGCCACGGTTCCCACAGTGGATCCGGGAGAGGTCAGCAGCTCCTCATCCACCGTCTCCTGAGCACCCTCCGTGACCCCGCCCATGACGGCTTCCGCTTTAAGGGTCTGTTTCGCCAGCCCGAAATCCAGCACCTTGGCCTGATTTCGGCTGGTGACAAAAATGTTGGCCGGCTTAATGTCGCGATGAATAATTCCCTTGGAGTGCGCCGCATCGAGCGCATCCGCGATGTGGATGGCCAACTCAGTCAGGACATCCATTTCCATCGCACGCTTGCCGATGCGCTGTTTTAGAGTTTGCCCTTCGAGCAGCTCCATGGCGATGAAATAGCGGCTTTCGACAAGCCCTATCTCATAGATAGTACAGATATTAGGATGATTCAGGGCCGAGGCCGCCCGGGCTTCCCGCTGGAAGCGCTCCAGCGCCGACGAGTCTTTCTCCAGCTCCTGAGGCAGGAACTTAAGCGCCACGTGGCGCCCAAGATTTAAATCCTCAGCCTCATACACCACGCCCATGCCCCCGCCGCCCAGCTGGTGGAGGATGCGGTAGTGGGAGATGGTCTCGCCTGTCATTGAACCTGGAGTCTCCAAAACGATTTCCCGATGGTAGGCTGCGCTTCCTTGCAAGTCAATGTGAGGACTGGACTAAGCAGCACTCAACATTCGTTATGTGTGAGAACGAACCACTGCTCTGGAAGATACGCACTCTCAACCGCTTTTGTTCAGGGATTGCCAATGTCATCCCGAGCGCCGCCTCGAGACGTGCTTGCGCGGTGAGAGCAAGTCGAGGGACACCTACCGCACCCCGGACTCATCAGTTAGAGAGGTTTTTCGACCCCACCCGGGCTCACCAGCGACAGGCATTCTTCGACTCCACGACTAGTGTCGCAAGCGACACCCCTCGCCGGGCTCAAAATGACAGGGATTGCTATTTTTTTGTCTAGAAGCGCCAAAGCAGCAAAGCAATCGTAGCGGCAGCAATCAGCCCGGTAGCGATCAGATACACATGCGAGCGTACCCAGCTGGTTTCAGGTTCGACAAGCTCACTGAAGAATTCGGGAGCCGTATCCACGCTTGCAATAGCTCCCGGGGTGGCCGCTTCGCAATCCAGACAAAGCCTTCTGCCCTGCGATACCGGGAAGCCGCAAGCTTCGCATTTCCGCAAATTTCCGAATGCGATGGTCGAGATCGATGCGTCCAAATCGGCGCCCACGATGTCATCGCCGGCCGGAAGTTCGGGAATGGAAACCGCGTCGGTACTCGCCAAGAGCGAAGTATCGGGGGTCAAATCAGCTGGACTGATCGGCGCGGGGATGGGAGCAGGCGCCGCCGGTTTAGCTTCTTCGACCATTGCCGGCTTGATCACAGGCCCCCGCGTTTCGGAACCGGATGCGACGGGATTGCTGCCGAGTCCCGGTGCTATGGCGTCCGGCGCGACTTCGGCCACGACCGCCGGAATTTTCTCCGTATGCCCCAATTCTTTTTCCGCCCGCCGCGCCGCTTCGGAGTGTTCCACGGCCGTCTGAATCATTTCGGCCAGGCGATTCAATGCCACGAAGTCGCGTTCTTCAAAAGCGCGGGGCCGGCTGGAGAGCAGTTCGAATACGCCGTAAACTTCTTCTCCGCGAACCAGCGGCATCACCACCACGGAAGCGATGCCAAAGGCGCGGCAGCTGTCGCGATTCACCCGCGGATCGTTTTCCGCATCGTCGCAGCGCAGAATTTTTCGAGTGCGGACACTCTCAGCCGAAAGCCCTGAATCGATCTGCAGATGCGCTCCCAGCTCTGGCGCCGAAGGGCCTGAACTGGCGCAGCAAACCATGCTCTCGCCGTCGCGCAATGCGACCGCGGCTCCCGAAGCTCCTGTAATGTATTGCGCGCGCTCGGCCAGCAATTGCAGGGTTGCATCCAGATCCCTCTGCGCCATTTCGCTCAGCGACCGGCCGCCATCCTCGCCGGGAAAGCGCAAGGCGTCACGCGCCGCCACAACCGAAGCGGCTTCTGCTTTTTCGCTACCAAACGGGATCAGATCGGAGGTGTCACTCTCTGCATTCGCATCGGCATCCGCAGACGCCAGATGCGCCGCGCCCAGATTTGCGGCGGCGAGGTCCGGCGGGGCAGGTTCCAGCCCCGCCTGGGAAGCATCGCTATCCAGGATGGAGTAATAATCCATGAAAAAATTTAGAGAGATCTCTATTTCGGAGTTTCGCTCCACCACGTTGTGGTGTCAAGGACAAACCCACAAGTGCTAGTCCTTATGAGCGCTCAGCAAATCCCCGACGCGAATCGTCCCCTGCGCCAGAATCTGCGCCCGCAGGCCGCCGCGGTGGCGCAGCCCTTTGATGAGCTCGCATCCGGTCAGGCGCTGCAGATGTTCACAAGGCTCGCACAGGCGGATGCCGTGGGCCTTCACTTCGCCAATTTGAAAATCCATTCCCACCAGATGATTCAGCGCGATGCCTCGCGTCACCAGGTTTCGCCGGGTCTCGGCAGGGGCCAGCGCCACGTTGTAATCGCGTTTGAGCGCATCGATCGCTTCGACCTCGATCAGCGTCAGTTCGAAGTCTGGTTCGGGTTTGTAGAAAGTTCCCTGGCGCAAAGCGTAGCGATCTCCTTCCAGTCCGACTGCCGGGATGGCAAGAACTTCTTTCACCGAGATCGTGGCCGCGGCTGCAGCTGGCGCGATGAAGATGTATTCGACGGTTCCTGTGTTCATGATGGCGTTCCCCAAATGCGGGATGGAGGACGGGCGTCTCCGCCCGTCCCGCTACTTACTGGCCAAGGCAATGCACTCATCGAGCACATCGATGGCAACGTCGGCCTCGTCTTTGCTCACCACCAGCGGAGGCGCGATGCGAATCGTGCTCGGTCCGCAACCCAGCAGCAGAATGCCGCGCTCGAAGGCCAGTTCGATGATACGGTCGCGCTCTTCCGCGCCGTACTCCTTGGTCTTTTTATCCTTGACGATTTCGACTCCAACCATCAGTCCCCGGCCCCGGACGTCGCCGACAAGCTTGTGTTTACGCGGCCAGTCCGCCATGCGTTTCAGCATGTGGTTGCCCACCTCGGTCGAGTTGGCCAGCAACCCTTCCTTCTCGATGACGTCGAGTGTGGCCAGCGCAGCCGCAATACAAACGGGATTGCCGCCAAAGGTTGAGGCATGCGAACCCGGGACCCAGTCCATGATATCGGCGCGGCTCATCATGACGCCGAGCGGCATTCCGGAAGCGATCCCCTTCGCCGAGCAGACGATGTCGGGCTGCACTCCCGTGTGCTCGATGGCCCACCACTTGCCGGTGCGTCCCATGCCGCTCTGCACTTCATCCGCCACCAGAAGAATGCCGTGCTTGTCGCAGATGCGGCGCAATTCCTTCATAAATACGGTGGGCGCGACCACATACCCGCCTTCGCCCTGCACCGGTTCGACGAAAATGGCCGCCACCTCTTCCGGAGCCATGGTGGTCTTGAACAGCTTGTCTTCGATAAAACGGGCGCACCCGAGCGCGAACGCCTCAGCATCCTGCGCGCCGCCTTCGCATCCCCGGTAAACGTCGGGATAGCGCACGTGCGTGACCCCCGGAACGCCCGTCCCGAAGCGCCTCTTCTGCTGCGGCTTCGACGCCGTCAGCGAGAGCGCGCCCATGGTGCGTCCATGGAAGGCGCCGAAAAATGCAATCACGTTCTGCCGCCGGGTGTGATACCGCGCCAGCTTGAGCGCGGCTTCCACCGCCTCGGCGCCGGAATTGCCGTAATAAATCCGGTGCGGCCCCGGCATGGGCGCAATCTTCGAAAGCCGCTCCGCCAGCGTGATCATGCTCTCGTAATAGAAATCCGTGCCCGACATGTGGATCAGCTCGCCCGCCTGCTTCTGGATCGCAGCCACCACATCGGGATGGCAGTGTCCAGTCGAAGTCACCGCGATGCCCGCGGAGAAGTCGAAAAATTCATTGCCGTCAACGTCAGTGATCACGATGCCCCGCCCCTGCTTCGCGACCAGCGGATAGGACCGTGTGTAAGAGGGCGAAAGGTACTTCTCGTCGCCCGAAAGCACCCGCTTGGCGTTAGGGCCGGGCAGAGCAGTCTTGATCCTGGGGCCTGCAAGTGTCTTGGTAGTCATTAGAACCTCCTGGAGCGGTCGTCAGTCTTCGGTTGTCAGTCGTTGGCCGGGCGGTCGCGCCGAAAAAAGGCGGATCGAGCCCTAATCCACATCGTTTGAAAGGATTACAAACTAGTCACTACCGAAGAGACTGGGACGTGCCTGGGAGGGCATCACCGCGAGGTTGCATGGAGGCAAATGCGAATTGAGATTCCGATGGCGCATCGGTCAACATTCCTGCCTAATTATAGCCTGTCACGCAATCCGGCGTAACCCCCAAAATCCTCTGGATGGTGTTCCTTTAGTGCGTTATTACACCACCAACTTTTGTCATCCCGACGGGAGCGAAGCGCAGAGAGCGCAGTGGAGGGACCTGCTTGTGCCGTTACTCGCAACCGCAAACTCATCACGACATCACGGCTAAGAGCTCAAGGCGTTCAGAACTACGGTGCAGTAACGCTGTCTGAAGCAGGCCCCTCCACTGCGCTTCGCTCCGGTCAGGATGACAGCGTTACTAACAGGTTGCAAGGATTCAGAATCCAATCGCCACCCGGAACCGTCTGATATGTTCTAAGCCCAATCTCAGCAAAATGTCTCAGCCCCAAACCCGCTTCTCCGTCGTCGTTGCCTTTGCACTGGTGTATTTTTTCTGGGGATCGACCTATCTCGGCATTGATATCGCGGTCGAGCACATTCCTCCCGCGCTGATGTGCGGCATACGCTTCCTGATCGCGGGCGGATTCATGCTCGCCTTCTGCGGGCTTAGCGGACGAACGATCCTTTACCGCCCGGCGCAACTTGGAAAGATGGCCGTCGTCGGTGTGCTGCTACTGTTGGGCGGCAACCTCACGCTTTCATACGCCGAGATGCATGTCGCCACCGGCCTAGCCGCTTTGATTGTTGCGGTCACACCCCTCTGGTTCCTGGTGCTTGACTCCTGGCTGCTGGGCGACCATCACATCGCCCTCCCGGGAAAAGTTGGACTGGGCCTGGGCATCGCCGGGCTGCTCGTTCTGTTGTGGCCCGAACTCCTGGCTACCAGCACCCTAGGACGGGTTCAGTTCTGGGCTTCAATCAGTTTGCTCGGCGGATCATTCAGCTGGGCGCTGGGTTCGGTGCTGGCCAAAAAATGGAAGTCTCCCGCAGTGGATCCGTTCTCCGCCACTGCCTGGCAGATGATCGCGGCGGGCGCCGCAAATCTCGCGGTCGCACTCGCGCTGGGCGATCCTTCGCGGGTGGTCTGGACGTCTCGCGGCGTCGGCGCCGTGCTTTACCTCGTGGTTTTCGGATCGTGGGTGGGATATACGGCGTACATATGGCTGCTCAACCATGTACCCACTTCGAAGGTGTCGACCTATGCTTATGTCAATCCCGTGGTCGCGGTGTTTCTCGGCTGGCTCGTATTGCACGAGCGGGTGAGCGGATACATCCTGGCAGGCAGCGCCATCGTGGTAGCGTCCGTCGCCCTGGTCACCAGCGCCCCGGTGACAGCAGTCGCAGTGGAAATGCCCGCCGTCGACACAATGGCAGGCAGCCACACCGGCTCACAATAGTAGCGCCGGCATCAGTAGCGCCGGCGTCCCGCCGCCCCTGATCTGCGGAGGGCAGGATGCCCTCCGGACAACCGGCAAGATGCCGGCACTACGCAAAAGCTATCATCCTGAGAGCAGTCGACGGACCCTATCGCCAAATCGCGTCAAATGTAGAATGGTGTGTTAAAAGATGAGACCAGGACTTGAACAATAGTTTGAAGAAGAAACTGTGGAATTACTCGCGACTCCAATTGATCCCGACGATGTCAAAGATGCCAATGAGTACCTGCAGCGGCTGAGACAGATCAAGTTAAGTTTATAACCCATGATGATCTGCCGGATCGCTTCACTTGAGACGTCAACGTGAAAATATTCGCTATCACCTCGATAATTTTATCTTCCCTTCTGGTCGTCGCCTGGCCCTTGGTCTTTTTCTTCAGCGCCTTCCTTTTCGATGCGCCCCTTCACGGTAGAGCCGAGACTTTTAGGTGGCTGGTGGTCTACTGGATCTGGAGTTACCCGTTAGGCTTTTTTGCGGGTATCGGTTATCTCATCGCGCGGCGAATCGCGATAAAACAGCGCCCCTGGTGGAAACCGCCGACCGCCTATTTATTTCTGCTCCCGATCATCCAATTTTCCCTTCCGGTGTTGGTCGTCTACTTTGCTGCGTTCGTATGTGACGTGCACCATAGCTGGTGCGGTTAACTGCCCAGTTTCTGGTGAAAACTTTAGCTTCCCCTTGTAATCGTGCAAAAAGCACGCAACGCGGGTACTCTCAGGTCACGACCGGTTTAAAACCCGCGCGACATGGCACATCGGACTTTGAAATACGGTGCCCCTTGATCGCAACCAGCGCTCATGGGTGTCTCATCACTTAGAATCCAGTGAACCTGTTCACCCTCCCCAAACTGCCGTAACATCACTGCATGACATCGTGCGTACGCTGCGGCCGCGAATTGTCCTCCTCCCAAGGAGAGACGAATCCCCTCTGCGCCGATTGCCGCGCCAACGCCGCCCTCACGGTTGCACCGAACGAACCCGTAGCCCGGCCCGCGCGAAGTGCTCAACCGTTCCTGCTGACGCAGATCATCGTCGGCATCAATGTCCTCGTCTTCATCGCGATGGTGCTCTCGGGCGTTTCCCCCATGACGCCCACCGTCCAGCAGTTGGTGACGTGGGGCGCGAACTTTGCTCCTTTGTCCCTCGGCCCGCAGCCCTGGAGGATCCTCGCCTCGAATTACGTTCACATCGGGGCCATCCATATTTTCTTCAACATGTGGTGTCTTTGGAATCTGGGCAGGCTGGCGGAACGCATCCTCGATCGCTGGACCTACCTGCTGGTCTATACCGCCAGCGGAATCGCGGGCAGTCTGGCCAGCCTCTGGTGGCATCCGCAGGGCATCGGAGCCGGCGCCTCGGGCGCGATCTTTGGCCTCGCCGGCGCGCTGATTGCCGTGCTCTACCTGGGAAAACTTCCATTTGCCAAGGATGCGTTGAAGCCGACTCTCAAGAGTTTGATCAGCTTCGCCGCTTATAACCTGTTTTTTGGACTGGTTCCCGGAATCGACAATTCTGCTCATCTTGGCGGCCTGGCTGTCGGCCTTGGCCTCGGCGCCGTCCTGGCGGGAAGCTTCACGCAGTCACCGGAAATCAGAGCGCGCCAGCGCAACTACGCCCTGGTAGGAACCGTGGCGCTGCTCCTGATCGCCAACAGCTATCTGCGGCAAAGAACCGCAAAGCTGGAAACGGGCCAGTTCGTACCCGATCGAAGCACGCCTTCACAGCAGGGCCCATCACAATGAGGAGGCGCACTCTTTGCAGAAAAACACTATTGCGATGCCTTCTCATCTTCCGCATCGTCCGCGTTCACTAAATCGGCGGCGTGCCCGCGCACTGCGTACGTGGACTTCGGGTTTTCGCCGGGCTGGAACGTAACCCGAACCGGTTGCCGATCCCAAACCGGGCTCGGACACTCGGAATCCGGCGCATCATCTCCACCCGCCTCGCCCAGAGGTTTTTTCAAAACAGGTTTGCGCCGCCCGACCTGGAATACCACGGCAAAGAGTTTTTTGCCGTCATCCGAAACGCCGCAGTAAGCGGCGTAGTCGCGATACCAACTGGCCACGGAGTAGTAGGGATCGAACTCGGGCAAAGTGACGGACGAGATATGTCCCGTCATCCGGTCCACCAGCAGCCATCCGCCGCGCTGCCACACCCAGCGGGGTGCAGCGGCGGCCTCGCCCGGCAGGTTGTCGTTCACGCGAAACACGCGGCGGACCACGAACAGCCGCTCGGTGATCTCATGCGACGGGCCCAGCGTGGCTTCGCGGGAGCGGCCGTCAACATAGAGGGGCCGCATCTTTACCTCCGCGCAGTCTGCTTCGTTGCCCCCCGAACACCACTTGATTGTGTTTGCCTTGCCAAAACCGATGACGTGCGGCTTGGCAGCGCCAAATGCAGACGCCGATAGCAACGCCAGGCACAACCAAATTTCCAGAGCGACTTTCATCCTGCAAATGCTATGCACTCGCGCGCACAAAGAACAAGGGCAGATGACACATCCAGCAAAATTTGTTCCATAACGGAACTCGAAGAGTGTGTGGGGCGGACTCCTGTCCGCCGCCTTTGATTTTGATTTTGAATTTGATCTTGATCTTGACCTTGATTCAAAATCTGCCGTAGCAGATCGCGCGTCCCGGCCGGTCCGGCATGAAATCCAGGTCAAAAGCGGCGGACCAAAGTCTCCGCCACATAAAATCCGGTCTCCAGCGAAATCGTTTACAATACCCACCTGGCACGCTCCGCAGCACCATGAGCCTCCCGCTGAAGTTACCGACAACCATCTCTTCGCGCCCGGTATCTTATAAGAGTATGCGCGAAATTTCGGCCCGGCGGCCTCGCATCCTGGTCGTGGACGACAACCGAGACGTCATGGGCCTGATGCAGGAACTGCTGGCCACTCGAGGCTACGATGTGGTGGCAGTCCCGGATGCAATTCATGCGGAAGCTGAAGTCCTCAGCCACCCTCCCGACCTGATACTTTCCGACGTCGTGATGCCGGGGAAGTCGGGATATGAATTGTGCCGCGAACTCAAAAACAATCCCGCCACCCGCTTGATCCCCTTCGTATTGGTTACGGGCCTCACCGATCGTCAGGACCGTGTGCTGGGAATAGAATCGGGAGCCGACGATTTTCTGCACAAGCCAATCTTTCCCGAAGAACTCTTTGCCCGGGTCAAGTCTCTGCTCAAGCTCAAGGAGTTTACCGATGAACTGGAGACGGCGGAATCCGTGCTATGCACGTTGGGTCTCAGTGTAGAAAGCCGCGACCCTTACACCGAGGGCCACTGCGACCGCCTGGCGCACAACGCCAGCGACCTGGGAGGCTATCTCGGACTGGATGAAGAATCCATCGTCGCTCTTCGCCGCGGCGGATATCTGCACGACCTGGGCAAGATCGCAGTGCCCGATGAAATCCTGAAAAAGGGAACGAACCTCACGGCTGAAGAGTGGGTCGTGATGAAGCTTCATCCCGTTACCGGAGAGACCATCTGCCGCCCCCTGAAATCATTACGCGCGGTGTTGCCCATCATCAGGAGTCATCACGAACATTCCGATGGCAGCGGCTACCCTGATGGCTTGCATCGGGCTGAAATCCCGCTGCTGGCCAGAGTGCTGCAGGTGGTCGATGTGTATGACGCTCTGCGCACCGCCCGTCCCTACAAGTTGGCGCTAAGCCATGAGCAGGCCGCCATGACCATGTGCGCAGAAGCCCGCCTGGGATATTGGGACGAGCCGCTGGTACGAGAATTTTTTACCATGCTGGAAAAACAAAAGCAGGTAGCCTGACCAGCCAGGGCCCCGTCCGGGCAGGCGAGCCAGGCTCGCCGAAAAAGATGTTGTGAAATCGCAGGCGACACGCCGGAAAAAATCAGCTGGCAGCTTTCTTCCCCTCAGACGTTGCATTCTCGCGAATCGCCTCAGCAACTTTTTTCCCCATCGCCGCCGTGCTCAGAGCACTCTCCGCCCCTTTGGTTAAATCTTTAGTCCGGAATCCCGCATTGAGCACTGCCGCCACCCCTCTCTCAACGCCGGCCGCTTCAGCTTCGAGCTTGAAGGAATAGCGCAACAGCATCGCAGCCGAAAGGATCGCGCCCAGAGGATTCGCGATTCCTTGCCCCGCGATGTCGGGCGCAGAGCCGTGCACCGGCTCGTACAATCCAACCCTGCCGCCAATACTGGCGGAACCCAGCATCCCCAGCGATCCCACCACCGCGCCTGCCTGGTCGGAGAGAATATCGCCAAACATATTTTCCGTGAGCACGACATCGAAATTCGCGGGTCGCGCCACCAGCGCCATCGCCGCCGAATCCACATACATGTGGCTGAGCTGGACGTCGGAGTATTGCAGTCCCACCTGGCTCACCACTTCGCGCCACAGGCGGGAACAATCGAGGACGTTGGCCTTGTCCACGGAAGTCACCTTGCGGCGGCGTCCCCGCGCCAGTTCAAACGCTACTTTCGCGATGCGCTCAATCTCGGGCTCGCCATAGCGCATGGTATCGAGCGCCACTCGATTGCCGGGCGCACCCGTGGTGCTTCTCGGCTCGCCGAAATAGATTCCTCCCAGTAGTTCGCGCACGATCATCACGTTTGTGCCGCGCACCAGTTCCGCTCGCAGCGGGGAAGAATCTTCCAACGCGGCGAAGGACAACGCCGGCCGCAAATTGGCAAACACACCCAACTCGCGGCGCAAGCGCAGGAGCCCGCTCTCCGGCCGCAAGTGGCTGGGAAAGCCATCGAACGATGGACCGCCCACCGCTCCCAGCAGCACGGCTCCCGAAGCGAGGCAGGCGCGCAGCGTATCCGCGGGCAAGGGGTCTTTGCTGGAAAGAAGTCCTGCGCCTCCGACGGGCTTGCGCGTGACGTTTAAATTATGGCCAAAAACTTCGGCAATAGTTTCCAGAACGCGGACGGCTTCGTCGGTCACTTCCGGTCCGACACCGTCGCCGGGCAGGGCGGTGATGTTGAGGAGCATGGGGTTTTATTGTATGGCAAAACCGTGTAGGGCCGGCGTCCCGCCGGCCCGGTGGGCGGGCAGAATGCCCGCCGGACAGCCGGCGAGACGCCGGCGCTACATTTGCGAGGGCAGTCCCTTACGCTTCAGGATGACACGTGGTTCAGCGCCACCGTACCTCTGGCGTTTGCCTCCCCAGTCCGGAAGGGCGTTTCTCGCCGAGTCTGCTGAATCAACTCCAGCAGATGATGTTCTTCCACATGCTTGATCTTGTCCGCCAGCACAACGAACGCGCGATAGATCTCATCCAGTTCGCGCCGGTCGAACTCAAATCCGAGCTGCGCGCAGCGTATTCCCAGCGCGTGCCGCCCCGAATGCTTCCCTAATACCAGCCTGGAGTCCGGAACGCCCACCGACTGCGGCGTCATGATTTCGTAAGTCAGCGGATTTTTCAGCATCCCATCCTGATGGATGCCGGCTTCATGTGCGAAGGCATTGCGTCCGATCACAGCTTTATTGGGCTGGACGGGAACGCCGGTGACTTCTGTCAGCATCTGGCTCGCAGGGAAAAGATGCTCGCCGGCCACGCCGGTTTCATACGGATACCGGTCGGGCCGCACTCGCATCGCCATCACGATTTCTTCCAGGGACGCATTGCCCGCCCGCTCTCCGATGCCATTGATCGTGCACTCCACCTGGCGTGCTCCAGCCGAGATCGCTGCCAGCGAATTCGCCACCGCCAATCCCAGATCGTTGTGGCAGTGCGCGGAAATCGTCACATTCTCATTCCCGCGAAGGCGCTGTCGAATGCTCTGGATGAGTTCGCCAAACTCTGCCGGCATGCTGTAGCCGACGGTGTCCGGAATGTTGAGGGTCGTGGCTCCGGCCTCCACCACGGCATCGAGCACCTGATACAGAAATTCGTGATCGGTACGAGTGGCGTCCTCGGGAGAAAACTCCACGTCCGCACACAGCGATTTGGCCAGACGCGCCGAATCCCGCGCCTGTTCCAGGCACTGCTGCCGGGAAATCTTGAGTTTGTACTGCAAATGAATGTCGGAAGTAGCGAGAAACACATGGATGCGCGGCCGGGCGGCGCCCTTGAGCGCCTGCCATGCCCGCTCGATGTCCGGAGCGCAGGCACGGGCAAGGGCCGCGATGATGGGGCGGCGGATGGTGGCGGCGATGGCCTGCACCGACGCAAAGTCACCTTCGGACGCGATGGGGAAGCCGGCTTCGATGACGTCCACGCCCAGCCGGTCCAACTGATGCGCCAGACGCAGCTTTTCCTGCACATTCATGCTGCAACCCGGCGACTGCTCGCCATCGCGAAGGGTGGTGTCGAATACCTTAATCCGCGCTCGTTCCATGTTCGGGGCCTCCGGCGAATCAGAGGTTATGCTACGTGGACGTGCCGCCGAAGAAAATCTTATAATTATTCAAATACTATTAGATTATATTACTCAATAAGATAATCTAATAGTTTGTGCACCTTGGTTAAGGAGATCGAACGATGGACCTGGCGCAGCTCGAAGTATTTATCGCCGTGTTGCAGGAAGGGAAGTTTTCCCGCGCCGCCGAAAAACTGCATCGCACCCAGTCGGCAGTCAGCCAGTCGATTCATAAGCTGGAACAGGATTTAGGCGAGCCTCTGTTCGACCGTTCTTCCCGCGAAGGCCGCTTGACCGATGCGGGACGCGTGCTGCAGGAATATGCCGAGCGCCTGCTCAACCTCCGCGACGATGCCACCGGCGCGCTGAGCGAATTGCGAGAGTTGCAGCGCGGAAAGCTCAATATAGCGGCCAACGAATTCACCGCGCTCTACCTGCTGCCGGTGCTGGCCGAGTTTCGCCGCGTTCATCCCATGATCCGCATCGCCGTGCAGCGGTCCCTCGGAAGCCACATTCCCTCAGACGTACTGCGCCACAATTCCGAACTGGGCGTTCTCACCTACGATCCGCAGGAGCCCCAATTGCAATCCATTGTCGCCTATCTCGACGAATTGATTTTTGTCGTGCCTCCCACGCACCCGCTTGCCGAGGAGACGCAGGTCAGCATCCGGCAGCTGGGGGCCGAGTCGTTCGTCGCCCACATTGTCTCCTCGCCCTATCGCGACAAAGTGATCCAGGCATTCAAGCGCCACAAGACGCCTCTGCACATGGATATCGAACTGCCCACCCTGCAGGCGATCAAGCGCTTCGTGGCCATGGGCAACGGCGTGGCGCTGCTTCCCGCCATCAGCGTTGAAAGTGAATTGGCTCGCGGGGAACTGGTCCGCATCCCGGTGCGCGAGTTGCGCCTGCACCGAAAGCTGCGGCTGGTGTACCGCCACGCTGCGAACCTCTCCCACGCCGCCCGCGCATTCCTGAAGGTCGCGGAATCATTTTCGCAGGAACGCCGCGGCCCCTATCGCTTCCAGCGCGAGCATTGAACTCACCATGTGGGCGCGAGCGCCCTCGCTCGTGCGGCAGCGCCACGAACCACGTGGGGACAGCCACCCCGGCTGTTCAATCGAGCGCAGCTCGACCAAGTTTGCGGTCACCAGAATTGGCGTAGATTCGTTCCGCTGGATAGCCGAGGCGGCGGCCCGCCGCAGCCTGCGCGGCGAGAGAGCGCTTCAGCCCACGTTCTCGTACTCCGCCTCGTCGAGGAACTCCGAGTCGTCAGCGGGCTCCGTGAGGCTTGACTCCACGCCGTCCGGTTCGCGGCTTTCCGCAGGCTCGCGGAATTCGTGGATGCACACTCCGCCGGAGTCAACGGTCAGGTAGGTCGGCGGGAAATCTGTCCAGCTGCCGGAGTTGTAATACGCCACGCCCTCGCGTTCGCAGCTTTGTGCCTGGTGGGTATGACCGCAGAAAACGCGGTCGGCCTGTCGTACTCGTGCGTGCGCAATGGCTCCGGAAGCCACCTTCGCGGAAAGGCGCAACCAGCGGGCATTCAAACGGTCAAGAAAACGCGAGAACGCCTTGCCTTTGAAATCCAGCTTTTGCAATTGCAGATGAAGCAGCGTGCCCACTGTGCTGAGCAGCAGATTGTTAACCGCGAAGCGGTCAAATTGATGTCCGTGGATGGCGAGGTGGAGGCGCCCTTCGAACTCCCACTCGTACTCCTGGTAAACTTTCACGCCCACCAGGTGGGACATGATGTTGCTCAACCCGCGATCATGATTCCCCTCAACCCAGACCACTTCGATCCCGCGCCTGGGGTTTGAAAGTTTGCGAATGTAGCTGAGGAATTTCCAGTGAGGTTTGGTCAGGCGTCCAAAATTCAGGTCGGAAAAGATATCGCCCAGCAGGATCAGGCGCCGGAAACGGTTTTCCCGCAGCATCCGCGTCGCTTGCTCCGCGCGGCTGATCTCCGATCCCAAATGCAGGTCAGAGAGGATGAGCGTGTCATAAACGGCGGAACTCATCAGTTAAGTTGTAACAAGCGAGTGTTACGAGATGATGAAAATTGCACAATAAAAGGTGCATGTGGAGCGGACACTCTTGTCCGCCGCGTTTGAAGTTGTTCTCGTTTTTGACAGCAAAAAAATCAACGTCAAAAGTGGCGGACAAGAGTGTCCGCCCCACACGATTCCGTTCGGGGATTTACTTCGAGGAGGGGGGCACGTATTCCTTGGGCGGGGCCGCGCCTTCGCCGAAAAAGTATTGCTCCATCTGCTTTACGATCGCGGTCTGGTCCTCCCGGCGCGCGGGATTGAGACGATATTCGTTCAGCAGCATTTTGCAGAATTCCGTCCATCCCTTCCACGCTTCGAGGGAGACGTTGTCATACACTTTCTGTCCCAACTCCGTGTCGAACGGAGGCTCATCCAGACCCGGGAGTTCCTTCTTCAATTTGACGCAAAAGACCTTATGCTCAGCCATGAATTTCCTCGCAAGCGGTGAAAGAAAAGTATCTCATACAGTTGGCAGTCTTCAGTCGTCAGTCTACGCGCCAGCCAGAACGGCCGACCTCGGAAGCCATTGGTTTTGGAAGAGACCGTTAACGTCGAAGCTCTGCCAGCGGCTGAAGACTGAAGACTGCCGACTGACGACTGCCTTTACACATCGCACAGATCGACAGCCTCTCGCAGAGAAGTGCGCGGATCGCGCGTGGGGACGAACTCGTGCGCCACGTAGCCTTGGAAGGTTGTGGCTGCGATGCCGCGCATCACGCCATCCCACTGCACTTCCTGCGTGCCGTCGAGTTCATGCCGCCCCGGAACGCCGCCGGTATGGAAGTGTCCCAGCCACTGTATGTTCGCCTGGATGGTCGCGATCAAATCGCCTTCCATAATTTGCATGTGGTAAATGTCGTAGAGCAGCCTGACGTGCGGGGAGTTCACGGCTTCCATCACCTGCACGCCCCAGGCGGTGTGGTCGCACATATAGTCTTTGTGATTCACTTTGCTGTTGAGCAACTCCAGGCAGATGACGACGCCATTATCCTCGGCAATCTTCTTTACCCGGTTGAGCCCCGTGATCGTGTTTTTCATACCCTCTTCGTCCGACATACCATTGCGGTTGCCGGAAAAGGTAATCACGTTCGGAACTCCGGCCTTGGCTGCGAGCGGGATATTTTTGCGAAACCCTTCTTCAATCCTGTCGTGATTTTCGACGCGGTTCAGCGCGCTGACAAGTTCGCCGCCTCCAGCGTATGCCATGCTGCAGATCAGTCCATAACGCTTTGGCACTTCATATTCATCGGGATTGAGCAGGTCCACCCCCTTCAAACCAATCTGCGCCGAGTATGCGCACAAATCGTCCAGCGGGATCTCCTTATAACACCAGCGCGAGACCGACTGCTTGATCCGTCCTTTGCGCTGCACCGGAGCCGCCGGCTTCGCCCAAGCCATGGACGAGACCGACGCTACCGCCGCTCCCGAGAGGGCTCCCTTCAGCATCGTGCGCCGCGATAGCTTGTCCACTGCTGATTTAGCTTCTGATAATTTAGCCATAGACTGCAAAGTGTACATCCGAATGTCAAGAAGTGGAGAGCATTTGCCCGTCTCTCCAGAGGGCAGCGAACCCAGGTGCTGCCCTCGCATCAACGTCATGACAGAAACCCCGGTAACCCGCTCACCCTGATAGTACTGACAGTTCCCAGATCAGTGCGTCCGGGTATCCCCTTCAAGTCAGGGCGCGAAGACGCCCGCGTTGAATCGACCGCAAGGAGTTGTGACCATGGCCACCCCTGAATCCCCAAGGCCCGGAAGTCTCATGGACACCGTGAAAAGCCATCTCACGCCGGAAACGGTGCGCAGTGCCAGCTCATTGGTCGGCGAATCGGAAGCAGCCACGCGGCAAACCTTGAGTGGCGCAGCGGCCAGCGTACTGAATGGGTTGGTGCGTATGGTGTCCACCCCTGAAGGCGTCAACAACCTCGGAGGCCTGGTTCGCGATGGCGGGTTCGTGCGTGCCGCGGACAATGCCGGATCCCTGTTCACCGGCGGCGGCACGACCAGCACCATGCGGTCAGCGGGCCAGCAACTCATACGCGGCATCTTCCCGGGGACGGCCGCCTCGGTCACGAACCTGGTCGCACGCTCTGGCGGAGTAAGTTCCGCCGCGGCAGGCTCGCTCTTCAGCCTGGCCGCTTCTCTCATCATGGGTGTTTTGGGGAAGACGGCGGCCGCGCATGGGCTGGATTCGAGCGGCCTTGCCAACGCGATCCTGAGCGAAAAATCGGAAATCACCGCAGCCGCGCCTCCGGGCTTGTTGCAACTGTTGAGCGGCGGCGGCCCCATGGTAGTGCCGCGTCCGAAGGATGCCGTGGAGGCGACTCCATCCGAAACCACCAAGGGGATTCGCGAAGTTCCCGCCGTCGCCACATCCCCAAACTGGCGCCCGCTCCTGTGGATGGTCATGGCTGCCATTGTCCTGCTTTTTTTCCTCCGTCCGCGAGGGTCTCGCTCGGTTGAGACTGGCAGCTTCGGCAGTGCTCACACCATCCACAGCCTGGCCCAGTTTCTCGGCGATAACTCCCAGGCCGCGCCCAGAACGTTCGTTCTCGAAGACCTGCGCTTTCAAGCCGGCTCTGCCCAGCTGATGCCGAACTCGCGGCCAACCGTGGACAATCTGGCCCAGGTCCTGAGCGCGTTTCCGTCGGCACAGGTGCAAGTACTGGCCCAGGGCGATAACGGTGGATCCGCCGTCGCCAACCAGACGCTGGCGCGGGACCGCGCCGACGCCATCAGGGTCATGCTGGCCGATCAGGGCGTTGCAGCCGAGAGAATTTCCACCGAGGGCCCCGGTGAATATCGGCTCGCGGCCTATCACGATTCGAACGATCCACGGCTTGAGCCACATGGGCCGGATGGCGAAGACGCTTCCACCCTCGGCGCCATGCTGAATCGAAATCATGCGGAGGTTTCCTCCCGGGATCGATCCGTTGTATCCACAGACACCGAGGATCCGCGAACCCAGTCTCACGGGCCTGACGGAGACGACACCGCAGGCCTGGGCGCACTGTTGAGCCGGTCTAGAAACGCGCGCGTTGAAGTCACGGTGCTCAACAAGTAAAGCTCACGCCGGAAGGGCAAAAGCGGCCGGCGCTCCGCCCTCCTGTTGAAGACAGTTGTTAAGAAGTGGAATTCGCTTTTCTTCTTCTACAGACCCGCCGAGCCTTCCGACGAGCATAGTCACAGATCGTCAAGAGGGACTCTCTTATATTCGCCGCGAGACTGACTACCTGACCTGCCCCTGCACCGCATCGAACCAAAAATGGAGAGAGGTAGCGTGGTCGTGGTTGCAGCCGCAGCCAATGGAGACTAGACTTCGCTTTCATTCTTCCGCTTTTCGGCAGTCCAGCACCGCTGACTTCAGGAGGGTCTTCCAGTAATGGCTCGCTCGACAACCGCTTCATCCGTATTCAGGCTTCGCATGTTTGCGCCCAGGAACGTTTTGACCGTCGCCGTGACCGTGATTGCCGGATGCCTGCTGGCGGCGGGGCAAACCAAGCCAGATCCGGCCAAATCCGGAAGTCTGGCCGCGGAGCGCGGCAAGACTCTGTTTGGCCAGGATTGTGCCTTTTGTCATGGCCGCGATGCCGGCGGTGGTGAAAGCGGGCCTGATCTCATGGATTCGGATCTCGTCACCAGCGACGTCGGGGGCAATAAAATCGGCGGCGTCGTGCTCAATGGACGTCCTCAAAGCGGCATGCCCGCATTCAAAGTCTCTCCCCAGGAGATCGCCGAGCTGGCCGCTTTCCTTCATGAACAGAAGAAAAAGTCAGAATCCCGGCCGGGAGCAAGGCGCGGCGTATCCGTCAGCGATCTGCAGACGGGCAACGCCGAAGCGGGAAAACAATATTTCAATGGCGCCGGCACTTGCTCAACCTGCCATTCCCCAACCGGCGACCTGGCCGGCGTTGCCCGGCACTATCGCGGCCTTGAACTTGAAAAGCGGCTGCTCTATCCTCGCGGCGCTCCCGCCACGGTTACTGTCACTCTGCCCTCCGGCCAGGCGGTTTCGGGCAAACTCTCTTTTCAGGATGAGTTCACCATCGGCCTGACCGATGACGCCGGGCGGTATCAATCCTGGCCCGCGAGCCAGGTCAAATTCACGGTGCACGCCCCCGCCGAAGCTCATGTCGAGTTGCTGGGGAAGTACACCGACGACGACGTTCACAACCTGATGGCTTACCTGCAAACTCTGCGTTAGGAGCGAACCGGATTGCGAACCAATTTAACAATGCCCAAATCAATAGCGATCGATTTGATAAAGACCAAGTTCATAAAGATCGACTTAATAAAGATCAATGCATCTCATACCGTCCCCGGCATCTTTCGTTTTCTTGTGCTCGCCGTGACTCTGTCGGCGTCCAGCCTTCTCGCAGCGCAGGGGCTCGATCCGGCGACGATTGCCAATCCGCCCGCCGATAGCTGGCCGAGCTATCACGGCGACTATTCCGGCAAGCGCCACAGCCGTCTGACACAGATCACTCCGCAGAACGTGTCGAAGCTGGGTCTGGCCTGGGCCTTCCAGACGAATCAGCCAGCCACACTCAAGTCCTCGCCTCTTCTGGTTAACGGCGTGCTGTACTTCACCGTGCCCGACAACGTCTGGGCGGTCGATGCCCGCTCCGGTCATGAGATATGGCATTACACCTACCCGCCCAACAAGGGTCTCCACATCGGACATCGCGGCGTTGCCATGTACAAGGAGTGGCTGTATTTCATCACGCCCGACGCCCACCTGATTTCGCTGGACGCGAACACCGGCAAAGTGCGATGGAACGTGCAAATTGCCGACGTGCAAAAGGGATACTGGTCCACCATGTCTCCGCTGGTGGTGCGCGATCATGTGATCGTTGGCGTCTCCGGAGACTTCGATAATTTGCCCGGATACCTGCGATCGGTCGATCCTGAAACCGGCAAGACGCAGTGGCAGTGGGACAGCACGCCTCCCCTCGGCACTCCCGGTGCTGCTTCAGGCGGCATGACATGGATGACCGGCACCTACGATCCGGATCTGAACCTCGTCTATTGGGGGACGGGCAATCCCACGCCGGTGCTGAACGGCAAGACGCGGCCCGGCGACAATCCTTACACCTGCAGCATCGTCGCCCTGAGTCCTGACACCGGAAAACTTGCCTGGGCTTTCCAGCCTTCTCCTCATGACACGCACGACTGGGATGCTGTCGAAACTCCAGTGTTGGTCGATGCCGACTTCGGAGGACAGCCGCGCAAGATGCTGATGCAGACCTCGCGCAACGGCTACTTCTTCGTGCTTGACCGCACAAACGGCAAGAGTCTCCTGACATTGCCCTACGGCCCCGTGAACTGGGCCCTCGGTGTGGATCAGCAAGGACGGCCGATTCCGAATCCAGAAAAGGAACCGACTCCTGACGGCCGGCTGATCGCGCCCGACGAGGCCGGCCTCACCAACTACCGTTCGCCCAGCTTCGATCCCAAGACCGGACTGTTCATCGTCTCCGCCCACCCCAGCTGGTCGATCTATTTCGCCAAGCCCGCTGATGGCGCGTACGGCTGGGCCGGCGCGGACTACGGCGTCTGGGGCAAAGGAGTGGTCGAAGCCATCGATTACCAGACCGGCAAGGTTCGCTGGAGCCACGAAGTAGGAGGCGACGCCCACGCCGGCATTCTCACCACCGAGTCGGGCCTGACTTTCACCGGCGATAACACCGGCAATGTCTTCGCCCTCGATACCAGCAACGGCACAACTCTCTGGCACGCCGGCACAAGTATCCGGATGGAAAGTTCCCCAATCACTTACGAACTCGATAAGCGCCAGTACGTGGTAACCAGCAGCGGCGGCGTAGTCTTCGCCTGGGCGTTGCCGGAGAGTATGCAGTAGAACAAAGCGGGGGGATCTGGCGGATCAATTACTACCGCAGGGGTGCCCCATTTCTCGCTTCCTTTGCGAGAAGTGGGGCTTGTCCCGAACAGCAAAGACAAACCTGGCGCTGTAGCAACCAATCTCGCGCGTTGCCTTTTCAGGCACGCTGCTCCAGGCAAAGAGATAAGCAGCTCGTCACTAAAAAGACAATCATCAATCAACGGGTTCCGCTGGATAGGTTGAACAAACAGACTGCATCTTCAGGGAATATCACGTCCGTCTAAAATTCAAAGGAAGCGGGTCACTGAACCCGAAAGTTTCGGTGAAGTGGTGGGCCCTCTAGGATTTGAACCTAGGACCAATGGATTATGAGTCCACTGCTCTAACCGCTGAGCTAAGGGCCCGCATTCTTTTCTGGGATAACTATACTGTAGGCTGAAGGCCCTGGATGCATTGAAAGTCTTGCGGAAAGAAGTGGGTGTTTGGCCGTTAACCGGCTCGAGTTAGGCCGTTCCCAGTAGCGCATGCATGGCATGGAAAACGTGATCGCCCATTCCCTCTGATTTGGAAAAGACGTGTCGGATACCTGCTTCGTGAGCGGCCGCCCCAACACTCTGATTGTCGTGCAGGGTAAACAGTATCATCGGAATGCCGGGACAAATCCTGGAGATCGCCTTCGCTGCGTCCAACCCATTCATGACTGGCATTGAAAGATCAAGGATCACAAGGTGGGGCTTGTGAGTGCCGACCATCAGAACGGCAATTCCCCCGTGCTCGGCTTCGTAGACAACCCAATCAGTGCGCCTTTCGATCGCTGAACGGATCGCTGTCCGGATATGAGGGTTGTCATCTGTGACCAGAATCTTTTTGGCCATAGCTGCCAATTCGATGGCAGGCAGCCTTTCAAGGGTTGCTAGCCCATCGGTTTTGCCCCAAAACCTGTAAATGTGAGCGGGCGCTCTCGCCCGTTACGAGCCGTGGGCGATCCGAAGCGTTAGTTTTTCTGCCCCAGACCTTCATCCCGGATTATTTCTCAAACTTTTCGGGTGGGGAGCGCGCGGTGCCGCTCGGCCAAGACTCGCGCCTGAGCGAGGCATGTCTGGCGGGCCCGGGCCATCGTCCATTTTCCACCTTGTTTCGTTACTTTCGTACCGGGGCGCAGAACATGAGAAGCAGCTAAACTGTGGCCCTAGATCGACTCTTTCAAGCGATCGCGGAATGCACAGTCAAACTGAAACCGTTCTGGCGCGCGTCAGTCAGCAACTCTCGCAGCTTGAAAAGCGGGATGGAGAACTATGGCTGATCGTCTCGCTGGCCGGCCTGCTGGTCGGCGCCGGGCTCTGTGCTGTGCTTTTCCCCGCAGCCTTTCTCAAGCAAGGCAACATTCACTTCGAAATCTCGGTCTCGCGTCCGCTGGTGCTGGGCTTGATCGTATTATTGACCTTGCTGAATACCTACCTGGTCTCGCGCAGGGTCGAATTGCGCAAGCTTCGGGAAGAATTAATTTCCAGAACGATTCAGCAGGAGCTGGTACAGCAGCAGTCATTTACCGATCCTCTGACCGAGATCTATAACCGGCAGTCGCTCGAAGAGATGGCCGGCCGCTTCATGAGCCAGGCGCGGCGTTCCCAAAAGCCACTCACCCTTATGCTGATCGATGTGGATCAGTTCAAGGCCGTTAACACTCGTTTCGGCCACCTGACCGGAGATGTCGTGCTGGCTAACACGGCGGCTCTGCTGAAGCATTGCGTTCGCGGTTCAGATGCGGTCTTTCGCTACGGCGGAGACGAGTTCCTGATCATCCTGGCGGACACTTCATGTCCCGATGCCCGCCACGTGGTCGAAAGAATAAGAACCGGATTGGCGGAATGGAACCGCGCAGGCCACCTGGAAAAATTCGAATTGAGCCTGAGTATCGGTGTCGCCGAATGGACCATAGGGAAAACTCTGGACGACCTGCTGGATGGCGCCGATCATCAGATGTACGCCGCCAAGGCAGACCGAAAACTAAGCAAAGGCCAGGCCGCCGGAGCCTGAGTTGTTGGTGTGGGCACGAGCGTCGCGCTGCAGCGAATCGAACCAGGGCACATCTCAGCACGAGCGAGGACGCTCGCACCCACATCGATCTACATCAGCAGTTCATTGGCGCGCTGCACCAGCGGATGCTGCATCTCCTGCAGATCGTTTTTGACCCGGTTTAATCCGTACACGCAGCCCTCGAAATTTTGCGAGAGGTTGGCAAAGAGCGGAGCCACCTTGGCGTATTCAAAGTGTTCGAACTTTGAAACGATGTAGTAGCTTTCCTTGCCCGCCTTGATCCAGTCAACGAAGTTCTCCGTACGGTTGCGGCGCAGGCGGAAATGATTGATGCTCTCGGGAAACATGCCGGTGAAGAACAGTGTGTAGTCGCCGATGTGTTTGCGCACCTGGCGCTCGCGATCGAAAGAAGGCGCCGGGCCGAACACGGGATTAGATTCCACCAGCATCTCGCCGACATCGGTCAGGGGCCGGCCCTCGGCGTTGCGGATTCTGCATAACTCTTCCGCGTCACAAAACTCGGCCATCAGGTGGGCGACGTAGTTCACGATCTGCGGATCGCGCAGTCCAATCTCTTCCGCGTAATGGCGACCCACGAGCTCGATAAACAACTGCTGCAAAGGATGCGATTCCGGAATCATCTGGATCTCACTCCTCCTCAAAACCCCGAGTGACACGGGGTTTCGCCACAGCGACAGCCTGGAAACTCTACTTAACCTCAGCCTTGTCGCGAAGGCAAGTGACTTTTGTAAGTCACTCAAATCGAAATTTCCTATTGCGTTAGAGTCGGCCTGCTGCGCAAAGGTTTTATGCGCGCCATTTGCTGGCAACCGCCTGGCCTGGCTGCTTATTTCCCATGGCACGATCGGGCTACAATGTTTTCCGGAGGAAACATGGAACGAACCAACATTTCGAGCGGCGCACCCTGGGAACCCGTTGTCGGTTACTCTCGTGCGGTTAAGGTGGGATCGCACGTGCACGTGTCCGGCACTACCGCCACCGGACCCGACGGAAAAGTCGTCGGCGTGGGCGATGCTCGTGCTCAAACCATCCAGACCCTGAAGAACATCGAGTCGGCCCTGTTGAAGGCGGGCGCTACGCTGAAGGATGTAGTACGCACGCGAATGTTCGTCATCAACATTGCCGAATGGGAAAAAATCGGCAAAGCCCACGGAGAGTTTTTCAGTGAGATACGTCCGGCAACTTCCATGGTCCAGGTGAGCGCGCTGATTTCGCCGGAAATGCTCGTCGAGATCGAAGCCGATGCTGTGATCGCGGGTTGAAGGCGTGGGGTTGAAGCTGTGGGGCGGACGCCCTCGTCTGCCGCTTTTGACTTGGATGTTGACGGAAAAACCCAAAAGCAGTTCAAGTCCGGCGGGCGATGGCGCCCGCCCCACATCGACCGGGCGTCCTGATGTATCATGCCCACCCGAAGCGAAGAGGTGGACATGCGATCTCTATTCAAATTGATTTTTGCGTTTGCTCTCGTCCCGTCCGTTTTCTCCCAGACCACACCGCCGGCCGTCACCGCCATTCGCGCCGGCGTCCTCATCGATGGCAAGTCTGACCAGGCGCGCCACGATCAGGTCATCGTCATTCGTGGCAACCGCATCGAGAGCGTCTCCGATGCTGCCTCCGCGAAGGTCCCCGCGGGCGCGGCCATCATCGATCTCTCCCACGCCACCGTCCTGCCCGGCCTGATTGATTCGCACACTCATATCTTCCTCCAAGGTGAGGACCCGGCCCAGGGGGGCTACGACGCCAACATCCTCAAATATCCGCTGGCCTTTCGCGCCGCTCGGGCCACGGTGGCAGCCCGGCGCGCGCTGGAGCAGGGTTTCACCACGCTTCGCGATCTTGAGACTGAGGGCGCAGGTTACGGCGACATAGGAATCAAAGAGGCCATCGAAGGCGGATACATTCCTGGGCCGCGGTTGTTTGTGGTCACCCGCGCCATCTCGACCACCGGTGGCTACAACCTTGAAGGCTACGCGCCCGAACTGGTGATGCCGAAGGGCGCACAGATCATTGATGGTCCGGTCGAAGCGCGCAAGGCAGCACGCGAACAGCTTGACCACGGCGCCGACTGGATCAAGGTGTACATGACGCATCGTTCGTGGGTGGGAAAGCATGGCGAACTAATTTCACAACCGACGCTCACCGTGGAAGAGCTGAAAGCGATCGTGGACGAGGCTCACGGCTGGGGCAAGAAAGTGGCTTGCCATGCCTACAACGGAATCGGCCTGCAACGCGCGCTCGACGGAGGCTGCGACTCGCTCGAACATGGCCTCGAAATCACGGATGCGCAAATTGCACAGATGGTGAAGCAAGGCACCTGGTACTGCGCCACGCTTGCTGCTTACTATCACGACTGGGCCCCGGCCGGCACGCCGAACGGCGAGCGCGACCGCAGACGCGCCTCGGACCACGGGGTCTCGTTCCAGAAGGCGTTGAAGGCAGGAGTGAAAATAGTTTTCGGCACCGACATCGGCGGCATCCCCTGGACGGAGCCGATCGCGCAGGAATTTCCCCGCATGGCGGAGTTCGGCATGACGCCCATGGAGATTATCAAAAGCGCCACTTCACGCCCCGCCGAGATGCTCGACATGGCAGGCCAGATCGGCGTGGTCGCGCCCGGAGCTTACGCCGACATCGTCGCGGTCAACGGCGATCCGTTGCGCGATCTCAACGTCCTCGGAACCGTGACTTTTGTCATGAAAGACGGCAGTGTCTTCAAGAACGAAGTTAAGTGAGCGGGTTTTCTTGGTGTCGCTTGCGGTAAAGGCTGCGCTCCCGGTTGCGTCGTCAGAAATCTTTAATTGCAGACAGCGCCGAGGATGCTGAATATCCTTGACACTATTCTCGCGCAAGTCATAATGCGGAATTCTCTGATTGCCTGGGAGGTTTCGATGAGTGTCCTCGAACTGTGCGATGCCGACGCGGCTTCGGTAGGCGTCGAAGTGAGTGCGGCGGTTGCCATCCGCCTGATGCTTGACCGGCACGTCGGAGCTGTGGCCGTGCTGGACGATGAAGGCCGCGTGGCGGGCATCTTTTCCGAGCGCGATGTTTTGCGCAAGCTCTCCCTGACTGGCCGCAATCCCGAGGCCACGCCCGTGCGCGAACTCATGACCACGCCGGTTGAACTGGCGACCACCTCCACCCGGCCGGGTGAGGCTCTGGCCATCATGATCGAGCAGCACTTTCGCCATCTGCCTGTAGTCGATGATTCCGGCAAGCTGCTGGGCATGCTCTCCATTCGCAACCTGCTGGAGCAGCGCATCGACGACCTCAGCCACGAACTCGATTCACTCGAGCAGTACGTCACCAATGACGGGCCCGGCGGCTAGATTCCATAACCTTTATTCCTTCGTGTACCTTCGTGTCCTTCGTGTTTCATGGTTTCAGCAACGACCCACTACACCGCATCGTTTGACCGTCCGCCATTTGCTCTATATTGTATAGATAATGCCTGCGCGCGATTATCTCGGCGAATTTGAGCACATCATCGTCCTCGCACTGCTGCGGCTCGAAGATCGAGCCTATGGAGTCACCGTAAGGCAGGAGATCGAACTTCGCACTCGCCGCGAGGTTTCAATCGGCGCCGTCTATGCCACCCTTGATCGTCTGCAGACGAAAGGCTACGTCAAGTCCCGCCTCGGCGATCCCACGCCGGAACGTGGCGGACGTTCAAAACGCTTCTTCCAGGTCACACCGCAGGGAGTGGCGGCTGTAAACCGCACCCACCGCGCACTTCGCAGCATGACCGAAGGTATCGACCTGATCCGGAGCTACTCATGACATCTCCAGCACATTATTTTCGCCCGCCGCGCATTGCAGCCTGGCTTGTCAATCTATTCGCTCCCGCTGAAGCGGCGGAATCGATCCAGGGAGACCTGCTCGAGGAATTTTCCGCGCTCGTGTCGCGATCGGGAGTTGCCGCGGCTCGAAGCTGGTACTGGCGGCAGACAGTGAGAACGATCACGCATCTTACGTGCAGCGCATTCCGGATTGCTCCGTGGTCAACTGCCGCAGCGGTGGTCCTCGGTTTTTTCCTGATGCAATTCGGGTTTAGGGTGGAAGAAATCGCAATCTTCGCCGTCCTCATCAGATACCGGGTTTTCGATCATCACTTCAACCTTTATTTATTCTTCGCGTCAACTGGGATTGAGATCGGCCGCGTCATCTTGTCGATGCTGGTTGGGTGCATCGTCGGTTTGTTTGCCAAAGGGCGAGAGATGGCTGCAACCACGATGCTGAGTCTGATCCTGTGTTCGATGGCCGGCACTGCTTTGTTCGTGTTATTGGCCCGCGCGCAGTACTTCTTCCTTGGGATGCTGCCCTGGCAATTTGCCGGTTGGGTCGCAATTGCCGCTGGCGGAGCCATCGTCCGAACCTGTAGATCAGCTACGGAGCCCCTGCCTTCGAATGTTTAATTTGCGCGCGATCTCCCGCTCGACATCCGGTTAGAATACAAAACCTGATGCGCAAACTTTCTGGCACCCTGCCCCATACCATCGTGGTGGTTCGCATAGCCGCATCGGCGCCCTTCCCGCCCTTCGGACAATACAAATGTTCGGATCCAAGTTTACCCTCGCCCGATTCCAGCAATATCTCCGTGCGTGGAGACCAAAAACTCAACGAGGAAATAAATGAAGAAAACATCCAGGAATAAAACTGTCAGCCTCATTCTTGCCTGCCTCCTCTTAAACGTTCTCGCATTTGCGCAGGAACCCGCCGCTCCGCCGGCCACGCGTGTCATCGTTCACGCGGGAAAATTTCTGGACGTACGCAGCGGCAAGACTCTTAGCGATCAGGCGATTGTCATTGAAGGCGACAAGATCGTCAGCGTCGGCGCCTTCGCCCAGGCCAGTCGCTCGGCGGGAGATCGTGTTATCGATCTTCCGGGCGCCACGGTCCTGCCGGGACTCACCGATGCTCACACGCACCTGACCGGCAATCCTCAGGATGTTGGCTACCAGGAACTGGGTATCTCCATTCCGCGCTCCGCCCTGACTGGCGCGCATAACGCGCGCCTCACGTTGGAAGCCGGCTTCACTACCGTGCGCAATGTCGGAGCAGCGGGTTACAGCGACGTGGCGCTGCGCGATGCCATCAACGCGGGCGACGTCCCCGGACCGCACATGCTGGTCAGCGGACCACCCCTTGGCATCACCGGCGGACACTGCGACGAGAACCTGCTCCCGTCTGAATATCACGTTGCCGCGGAAGGTGTCGCCGACGGCGTAGAAAGCGTCCAGCACAAAGTCCGCGAGACGATCAAATACGGCGCCGACCTCATCAAGATATGCGCCACGGGTGGTGTGCTCTCGCACGGCGATAATCCTCAAGCCTCGCAGTACACCCTCGAGGAGATGAAGGCGATCGTGGCCGATGCTCATCGCCTGGGACGCAAAGTCGCCGCGCACGCGCACGGAGCGCAGGGCATTCTATGGGCATCCGAGGCCGGCGTCGATTCCATCGAACACGGTTCCTACATCGACGATGCCGGCATCGCGGAGATGAAAAAGAATGGCACCTATCTGGTGCCGAC
The DNA here is from genome assembly GCA_963814725.1 of Terriglobia bacterium. Lineage (GTDB taxonomy): Bacteria > Acidobacteriota > Terriglobia > Terriglobales > Acidobacteriaceae > JAIQFF01. The sequence continues at coordinate 58,506 of CAWFDY010000001.1, read as the reverse complement.
TCTCTATCTGGCTGACTGGTTTCTGGCCAACGCCGATCGCTTGCACGTCCCGCCGGAGATGATCGCCAAGGGCAGGGAAGTCATGCCGGCGGCGCGCAAGAACATCGCCCACGCTTTCGCCAGCGGAGTGAAGGTCGCATTCGGCACGGACGCGGCCGTGTATCCGCACGGACTTAACGCGCACGAATTTGCCGTCATGGTGAAGCTGGGGCTCAGCCCATTGCAATCCATTCAGTCGGCGACGATCAACGCCGCTGATCTGCTGGGGTGGTCAGACAGGATGGGCGCAATTGAGCCAGGCAAGTGGGCCGACATCATCGCCGTCGATGGCGATCCGCTGCAAAACGTCACCACGCTCGAACGAGTTAGATTCGTGATGAAGAGCGGAGAAGTAGTGAAAAACGATTACGTAAAATAGCGGGACGGATTTTTCCGCTGCAGACACCAAAGGCCGGCTTCTCAGCCGGCCTTCATACAGAACGGAAAACGAAAACTACTTCTTGGGTGCGATGGCGTCTTTGGCAGCTTTGGCGACGCGGAATTTCACCACTGTCTTGGCTTTGATCTGGATCGGTTCACCCGTTTGAGGATTGCGCCCCAGGCGGGCCTTGCGATGGGCCTTCACCAGGCGTCCCAGTCCGGGGATCACGAAGATGCCGTTCTTCTTGGTCTCTTTGACAGCGACGTCGGTCAGTTGCTCGAGAAATGCTGCTGCGGTCTTGTTGTTGGTCTCGATTTTCTCCGCCAGATGGCGGACGAGCTGTGTCTTGGTCAGACCTGAAGCCATGAAGCCTCCTGTAAATTTCCTAAAATTTTCCTGCGGTGTGCGGCTATCTTATACCAGCGTTCTGTGGAAAAGCGACGTTTCAGCCGCGTTTTATGCGGATTTGTGGACCTCGACCTCGCAAAAGGCCGCGAAATCCGCGTTCATTCGCGAGCCTTGGTCCCAAATCGGCCCATTCAGCCCATGTGGGCGCGAGCGTCCACGCTCGTGCAGGCACTGCCCGTGACACGTAAGGAAAAAAAGCACGAGCGCTCGCGCCCGCGCTTACATGGATAACTGATGTCATAATGACTTCGGAGATTGCCCCGTGAGCTGCGCAATTTGCGAAAAACGCAAAGAGAAAAGATTCTGCCCTGCGATTCACGGCCGGATCTGTCCCCAGTGCTGCGGAGAGCAGCGCGAGGTCACGCTCGATTGTCCCAGCGAGTGCGTATACCTTCAACAGGCTCGCGAGCATGAAAAGCCGCGCAGCATGAGAGACCTGAACCCATCCGACTTGTTCGTGCAGGTGGACGTGGAAGACCAGTTTCTCTATCGGCACGAGCATCTGATCATGGGTTTGACTTTCGCTCTTTCCAAAAGCGTGCGCGCGGATCGCCGCCTGATGGATACGGACATCATCGCAGCGCTGGCCTCGATGGCAAAAACCTGGGAAACCCTGGTTAATTCAGGATTGCATTACGAGAATCCAATTGCCGGCGCCGATCAGCAGGCAGTCGCAGCCGAAGTACAGAAGATGATCGAGGAATATCGCGCGGCCGAACAGCAACACGTCGGATACGTGCAACTACGCGATTCGGACGTATTACGCGCCTTGGTTTTCATGGTGCGAATGGCCCACGGACGCACCTCGGGTAGGCCGAAGTCGCGCGCGTTCGTCGATTTCCTTCTGTCCCAGTTCCCGGAGAAATCGTTCGCCCTGGCCGCGCCCGAGGAAGCGGGCAGCCGGCTGATAACCCCTTAAACGCGGGCCACGGATTCGCACGGATAAATCTGAACGAGATAAATCTGATAGCACTTGAATCCGACAAGTCATTAATCGAAGCCACAGGCCAATCCAGCAAGATTAAAACAATCCGCGGGAATCCGTGTGATCCGTGGCTAAGCTTTTTCCTGCCGTCTTACCGTCTGCCCCGGCGGCAACGCGTCTTTTAGCTCTCGCATTGTGTGTTTGAGTATGGGATGGCGCATCTCAGGCGCAATTTCAGCGAGAGGTTCGAGCACAAAACGGCGCTCCTGCATGGCGGGATGCGGGATCGTGAGTCCCTTAGTCTTGACCGTCGAATTTCCAAAGAAAAGTATGTCGATATCCAGCGTGCGCGGGCCTTTTTTCTGTACCCGCCGCCTTCCCAATCTTTTTTCAATGTCCAGAATTGCCGCTAGCAGTTGCCGGGGCATTTTTTCCGTCTCCAGTTCGACCACACAATTCAGGAACCAAGGTTGGGCCGCGAATTCGACCGGCTCAGTCTCGTAAAGCGATGAGATTGCGGTTATTTTTCCGAGCGCAGCGAGGCTCTCGATGGCCGCCTTCAAATTGGCTTCCCGCTCGCCCATATTTGAGCCCAGCGAAAGATAGACACGCTTAAGCATGCGCCGCCGGCTTCCTGTTTCCGGAAGAAGTCCGGCGTATCGGGCAAAGGTCGCGCAGTCTTGTCCTCAAGTTCCAGTTCCGTATGACTTTCGTCACTTTCAGACCGTTGAAGCGGAAGCCTACCATAAAATTTCTATGCCGCTGGAATCGATGCTGCTGAGCCGGGATCCCGAGGTCATTCGTATCGTCAAGCCTGCCCTGGAAAAATTGTCCATCGATGTCGAGGTCTGCCGCGGAGTCAGCTCCGGCCACGAAATCCTGCGCACCGAAAAGTTCGATGCCATCCTGGTAGATTGTGACGACCTGGAAGGCGCTCTCGCCGTGCTGGAGGGTTTGCGTAAAAGCGCAAGCAACCGGAACTCCATCACCTTCGCCATTCTTAACGGAAGCACCACCACGCAGCAGGCATTCCAGATGGGAGCGAATTTTGTTTTGCAGAAACCCATCTCTGCCCTCAACGCGAAGCGTTGTTTCGACGCTGCCGTGGATTTCATGTTGCGCGAGCGGCGCCGCTATTTCCGCCATCCCGTGGAAATGCCGGCCACGCTTTTGTTCGACGAAGGGCGTGAACTCAAAATCACGCTGACCAATATCAGCGAGGGCGGTACCGCCGTTTTCTTCCGCGGCCCCCTTCCCCGGGGCAGCGTCTCGACCGTGCGTTTCGAATTGCCGGGCGCGGCCACGCCGCTTGAACCCAAAGTGCAGATCGCATGGCTCGACGATTCCGGGCGCGCCGGCCTGCTCTTCATCGAGATCTCGAGGGAATCGCGAGCGCAACTCGACGGCTGGCTGGCCGAGCAGTGCGACAAAGTGCCGCTGCACTCTCGTTAATCCACCTCCGCTCCAGTCCGCCATCCTATCTTGTCCGTCCCGTTTGCGCGCTCAAATCCTCCGGTATCGAGTTTGAGACTTGCGCATTTCCGGCGCGCCCATCAGGCTGGAAAGGAAATTTCAACCGAGGTCCTATGCTGTCGATTCACACAAGGATAGATCGCGCTCAACGTCTGGTGCGCATGCTGGAACAGGATGCGCCGCTCCTGGCCCGAAGGGTCGCGGAGTTGACTCCCGAGCGTCAGTACTCCGCCAAGAATTACGCCGCCCAACTGACGGCACACGCCCGCGCGGAACTGGAAAAGCTGCTGGAAGAAGGCTCCTACTGGGATCCCAACGATCCCACACCCCACCCCGCGGATTAGATTCACCTGTATGGGGCGGACACTCCTGTCCGCCGCCTTTGACGTTGATTTCCTAGGAGATTAGAAGGGCCGACGGAAACGGAAAATACCCTCCGAAAAATTTCAACGGGAATCGCACGGGAAAAAGAAGCGCGAAGAGCTAAACAAGACTAACTGCAACCCCGGCGGACAGGAGTGTCCGCCCCACGCTCTAGATTGCCGGCTGAGCTGCTGCCTGCAGCATGGGAACGACTTCTTCCACGTTCTCTTCGACGGTGGTCTCTTCCCAAAGCGTCCGGTCGCGCAGAATGCGAGACACCAATGCGGTGTGCATGGCGTGGCCCGCCCGGTCGGCGACCACGTTGCCCAGAATCTGCTTGCCCAACAGCGCCAGATCTCCAATGAGGTCGAGAACTTTGTGCCGCACGAATTCATCGGGAAAGCGCAGCGGTGGATTCATCAGCCCGTCGCGCGTGAGCACAATGGCGTTTTCCTGTGACGCGCCCCGAATCAGGCCTTGCTGCCGCATGGCATCGGCTTCGTGTAGAAATCCAAAGGTCCGTGCCGCGGCAATCTGCGTACGATAATTTCCGTCCGAGAGATCGACTCTGAAGGTTTCTTTTCCGATCAGAGGATGGGGGAAATTGATGGCATACGAGACCGAATACGTCTCCGCCGGATACACCGCGATAAATTTGTCCCCCTCCCGCACTTCCAGTTCGCGACAGATGCGCAGGTAGGTCCGAGGCCGCCTCTGCTTGCGAATGCCGGCCTTAAGAATCGCCTCGACGAACGGCAGCGCGCTGCCGTCAAGAATCGGAAGCTCCAGGTTGTCCAGCTCAATAATCGCGTTGTCGATGCCGCAACCGATCAACGCTGAAAGCAGATGCTCGGTGGTGGAAATCAGCACACCCTTTTTCATCAAGCTGGTCGCGTAACTGACCCGGGCTACGTTTCTGCTGATGGCCTCGAGTTCAAATCCATCGAGGTCCGTACGGCGAAAGGTCACCCCTGTCCCCGGTGACGCGGGCAGGATTCGCAGCTTTACGGGAGCGCCGCTGTGCAGCCCTATGCCGCTGCAAGCAACCGGAGTGCGTATTGTCTGTTCGTGAATCAAAGGCGACTAAGCTCTCAGATGCTCAATCTACCCCGCCCGTAGCAATCTGCGTCTGTGGCTAATTTGCCACAGTCCGCCTTCCGCAGCTTTGCTTGCAGCCAAGCTAAAGCTTTCTATATGTATGATTGTAATGGTGTTAATAGATGATCCAGCCCGCTAATAAACTTAAGTGTTACTTCCTAGGTTAGCCGGAGAGTCGAGAACAGATAGTGAGAAGCCGTAAAGCCGCAAGCGGACGGCGTCGGCTTAGGGCTTTTTGGCAGCCTGTGTCGGGCCCGCCACGAACTGGGAATCGCTGATTCCCTGATTATAGCTGACCGCTGTCAGGAAGCGCTGGCTGGACATGTCGCCATTGTAAAAGCGCGTTATCGTGTGCGGCGTCATTACGCCCTGCACTTCCCGGTAATTGTCGTAAACCTCGTCTTCGATATTCCGTTCTTTGTCGGCGGGATCTCGCCACGAGTATGTCTTTTTTACCGGCAGGTGGTCGTCAGTGCTCACGTAGATCGTCACACCCTCGTTGTGAGCGTTCATGACGGTAACCTGTTCAACCGGCTTTTCTTCAGCCACGGTTTGCCCCTCGTAGAACAAGGCAATTCCAGGTTCCTGCAGCCACTTTCTAAGCACCCAATCGAGCGAAAAGTGGCGGCGCCGCAGGTATTCAGTCAAATCCTTGGGATCCTGCGGGGTGGGACCCTTGAACGTAATCTCGGTTCCTTTGTCGCCCGAGTACACATAGATCACGTCCCGCTGCTTGGTCAGCTCGATGCGTTCCTTGTCCGGAAATCTGTAAAACCGCCAGAACAGGATCCCTAAACTGTTGGGACGGCCAAGATGAAAGGTGTAACCGCGACCTTCCTGACTCACGTCCTGAACATTCATGTAGGCTGGTCCGCCGAGGGCCTTGATGGTCTGGTCGAGCACCGCTCGGGCGTGGCGGGCGTTATCCTGGTCCACCGGAATGGATTGGGAAGGAGGCGCGCTGTCAGTCTGCGCCAGTCCGACAGCGGCCAGAAGAAGGATGGTCAGGAAGAGCTTCATCGTCCACAACGTTAGATGCAAATGCAGGCGCGAGCGTCCGGCTCGTGCCGGAAAGCCACCCCGAGCCACGTGGGGACAGCCGCCCTCGGCTGTCCCTTCGAGCGAAGCTCGACCGTTTTCTTGTCGGCAGTCGCGGAGCTTTGCTCCGCCGGACAGTCGAGGGCGACTGTCCCCACGTGGTTCGTAACCGCTTCCAGGTTAGCCGACCAGTACCGCTCCGCCATTCACGTTGAACACCTCTCCCGTGATGAAGCCGGCATACGGCGAGCACAGAAAGAGGATGGGCCCCGCAATTTCTTCCGGCTTGGCGGCACGCCCCAGCGGGATGGCCGAATAAATACGCGCGCTGGTCTTGGGATCGTTCAAAGCCGGGGCCGACATATCGGTGTCAACCCAACCCGGAGCCACCGTGTTGACGTAAATCGCATCCCTGGCCAGTTCCGTCGAGAGCCCCTTGACCATGCTGATCAGCGCGCCTTTGGTTGCGGCGTAGTCGCAGTGAAACGCCTCGCCCCGTTGTCCGGCGGTGGAACTGACCAGCACAATGTGCCCGGCGGACGCGCCGGAGTTGCCTTGCCGTTTCATCTGCGCCACGGAATGCTTGATGAGGGCAAAGACGCTATCCAGATTGATGGCCATGGTGCTGCGCCATTGCGCGTCCGCCATCTTTTCGATGGGCGCATCCTCGGGAGGCCATACGCCGTGGTTGGCCACCAGAATATCCAGCCGCCCGAAGCGCTTCACGGCTTCCGCCACCAGTCCTTGCGCGGTTTCGGTGCCGGAAAGGTTGCAGGCGACAGCCGCACAATTTTCCTTCCCAAGTTCCGCAACCAGTTGTTCCGATGGAGCCTTGGCCTTTTCGTAGTTGAACAGCACGCGCGCCCCCGCGGCAACAAACAGTCGGACTGAAGCCGCGCCGATTCCGCGCGAACCGCCAGTGATGAGGGCAACCTTACCAGAGAGAGAAAGAGGGATAGACATGCAGAGATAGTTTCCCGTGTCAGGCCGGAAATGGCAAGTGGCCGAGATAATGTGGGCGCGAGCGCCCTCGCTCGTGCGGAAGAGAAACGGAAGCTTCGGCGGAGAATTTCACAGGCCCGGTGGCAGGGAAGAGCAATAGGGGTGCTTCGACTACGTCACGACGGTCGCAAGCGACCGTCCCGCCTCCGCTCAGCATGACAAGGGTTGCCAACGACCAACGACGCAGCACGAGTGAAATCTCAGCTTCCCCAGCTAGTCGCCCGCTCCGCCTTAAGCTCTCGTATCAGAATGCGCACCAGCATGCCGTCATAGCGGGTGCCGCTCAATTTTTCCAGCTCGGCCAGCGCTTGCTCGCTGGTTTTGGCGGCCGCGAACAGGCGCTCGCTGGTCATGTTCACATACGCGTCGGTGATGGCGATAATGCGCGCCCACAGCGGAATCTTCTCGCCCTGCAGACCGGTCGGGTACCCTCCTCCATCGAAGGCCTCGTGATGGAATTGCACTGCCTCCTGCAATTTCTTGCCTTCAGGCAGAGTCGCCAGGATTTCTCCGCCAACATCGGCATGCATCTTCAGTACGTAAAACTCGCCCTCGGTCAGGGGGCCGGGCTTGTTCAGAATCCGCTCCGGCACGAAGAGTTTACCGACATCATGCACCCGGGCGGAGAAGATCAGATCACTGATTTGCTCCGGCGACAGCCCCAGCGACTTGGCGATAATTTCACTGTAACGGGAAACCATTTCCCCGTGCCCGGCGCTGTTCAGTTCGCGCGATTCGGCGGCGCTGGTCAAAGTCTCAATCGCCTCGCGCAGAATATGATCCGTGCGAGCTTCGTCGCCGCACATCTTCTTCAAAGTGGAAATGAGTTCTTCCACATGCTCGGGCCCGGTGTGCTCGCGCTGCAGGAAACCTTCGATGTAACTCGAAATCAGCTGGCGGCGCACCGCGGCACTCTCGCCTCCCGAAACTTCCTCCGCCGTGGAAACTTTGTCGCCGCCTGCTTTCTTGGAGACATACATGCCGGCATCGGCGACGCGGATGATTTCTTCCATAGAGAAACCGTGCACCGGAAAACTTGCGACTCCAAAGCTGCCGGTCACCTGGTGTTCGGCCAGCATGGGGTCCTGCGCAATCCACAAACGCAACCGTTCCGCGAGAATTTGCGCCTGTTCCACGCCCGTCTCCGGCATGAGGATGATGAACTCGTCGCCCCCGTAACGCGCCACCACGTTCGATTGCCTGCACTTCTGTTCCAGAAGCCGTCCTACCCGGGTCAGCACTAGGTCCCCTTCCAGGTGTCCCTTGGTGTCGTTCACTCCCTTGAATTTATCCAGATCCATCAGCACCACTGAAACGGGACGTCCCGAGCGCGACGCTCGCTTCAGCTCTGAACTCAAGGTTTCAAAAAAGTACCGCCGCGTCTTGATCAGCGTGAGCCCGTCGGTGATCGATTGCTGTTGCAGTTTCTGAAACACAAACGCATTGTGCAATGCGGTGGCCAGCAGGTCGGCCAGCGTGTTCATGATCAGCCGGTCCGCGGGAGTAAAAGCATCTTCCTTCTGGCTCTCGACGTTGAGCACGCCGAGAAAGTTCTCGCCATACGCGATGGGGATGCAAAGAACAGAACGCGCTCCCGGAAGTACGCCCTGAAGCTGCGCTTCGCTTGTGGTCTGGACCAGCGCCGCTTCGCCGCTGCGCGCCACCCGGCCGAGAATGCCACTGCCCAGAGCAATGCGTTTGCCCAGGGCGTGCGCCGTGACGCCGGCTTCGGCTTTGATCTCGATCTCCTTGGTGGAGTAATCGAGGATTCCGATCCCAATGTGGTCGAAACTGAAATTTTTCTGGATGTGGCTCACGATGTCGGCCATCATTTGCTCGGAATCGTCGCTCGAAATCGCGGTCTTCGAGATACTGTTCAGGAAACCCAGCTGGCGCGAGCGCCGCTGCTCTTCGGAAAAAAGCCGCGCGTTTTCCACCGCGACGGATACCTGTCCGGCTGCGGTCTGCATCACTTCCAGATCGCGCTGCTCGAAGCCGTACTCGCGCTCCGTGTTCATTGCCGCCATAATGCCAGCCGGCCTTCCGCCCAACAGGATGGGCGCGCCGCAAAACGATTTGGCAGGGCGCGGCGGCATATAGCCGACTCCCAACCGCTCCCGTGTTTTTTCCAGGTCGGAGCGGATCAGCAACGGCTGCCCGCTGCGAATAATAAATTCGCTCAGGCCGTTCGCCAGTTTGCGCGCGCGCTTGGGCAAAATGTGGCCCTTCTCCACTTCCAGTTCGAAGCGGATCTCGTCGCCCTCCTGAAAGGCGATGTAGAAGTCGCTGGTGTCGAAGATTTGTCCCAGTTCCTTCTGCACCGTACGCAGAATCTCGTCCTGATCCAGCCGCGAGCTGATCGCCTGGCCGATCTGCGTGAGCAGCGCGAATTCCTTGGTGCGGCGCTGCGCATCGTGCATGACGACATAATTTTCCAGGGTTAACCCGATCTGCAATGCCAGGCCGATCAGCAACCGCAGGTTCGACGAACCGAACATCCGGCGCGCCGCATGCGGGAACAGGATTACCCCGAAATTGTGTTCCCGGGTCTGCAGGCTGACCGCCGTGATGTTGTAAATGCCCTGCTCCGTCAGCACTTCGCGGAATTGCAGAAAGCGGCCGCCCGGAAACGCGGGCAGAGGTTCCGCCATTTCCGGAACACTGCGAAAGGTTATAAACCCGCCGCGCCGGTAGGCCAGTTCACAGACATATTCGGCGGCACCGCTCTTCTCCATGCGCTCCAGAAATTCGGTGGAGAATCCGCTCTGCACGGAAGGCAGCACGGCTCTCCAGCGCTCCGAAATGCAGATGGCCGCTCCCCCGGCCGGCAGTGGGGCCACCAGGCGCTCCAGTATGCTTTGCATGCTGGGCACCAGATCATCCGCCGACAGCAGTCGCGTCGGATCCACACCCAGAGTCGAAAACGCCAGCGCGTTTTCCTGCACCGCGCTGCGTTCGTTCTCCGATAGCACCAGCACCATCGCGATTCCCAGCGCCAGCTGAGGAATCGGACCCAGCATGTCTGATACCTGCAAATATGAATTGCTGAATTGGCCGAACAGCATCAGCACCGACCACAGCGCCAGCGCCATCGCCAGCAGGGTGAAAGCCAGTGAATTTCTTCGATGCGCGTACCGGTAAAAGAAAAAGGAACAGTACAACAGCACCAGCGCCACTCCCACTTCCAGGCGGAAGCGAGGATCCGGAATAATTTCCGGATGAAAAACCATCCCTATCATGTGCTGCTTCAAACTCCAGAAGCTGAGCGCGGCTCCGCCCACCCCGACCGCGAGGTCGTACCAGCGAAGTTCGAACTTCTCCCGCATCAGCCGGGTTGAAATAAAAATGCAGAGCGCCATCGCCGCCAGAAGCAGCGAGGCCAGCAGCGACATCACAGCGGAAGGATTGCGGAAGACACTCCAGGCATCCAGGATGTAATGGAGGGTGTACGCTCCCCATCCCAGTTGCCAGGCGCGAAAGTAGTCCTGCCGGGTCTGCTCGTAAAGGTAAGTGAAGACCAGAAAGAGCAGCAGAGCAACCACGGCCGGAACTACGACCATACTGATTGTGACGCTGTTCATGGCGCGAAAACAGCTAACCTCAGCCAGAGCGATGAGCAATTTCTAACTAATCAATGGTTTCACAGCAATTCGGGCAAAACAATAGTCTTCTCTGGCGCGGCAAGACCGGGGTCGAAGCTGTGCTTTGCTCTTCCGCCTCAACAACTTGGATGCTCTTTAACCCTGTCGCAAGCTTGACGCTACATTTCCTCAGCCCGTACCATCAGGACACGGCCTTTCGTAATGTCCCCTTCATTCAGTCCGCCCTCCAACCCGCATACAGGTCCGCGCGTCCGCTTTGCGCCCTCTCCGACAGGCTTCCTGCACGTCGGCGGCGCCCGTACCGCGCTCTTCAACTGGCTGTTCGCGCGCCATCATGGCGGCTCTCTCATCCTCCGCATTGAGGATACGGACCTCGAGCGCTCCACCGATGAGATGGTCGAAGGCATTTTGCAGGGCATGCGCTGGCTCGGCCTCGACTGGGACGAAGGTCCGATCCACCAGACCCAGCGTATGGATATCTATCGCCTGAGCGCAGCGAAGCTGTTGGCCTCGGGTCACGCTTACTATTGTTTTTGCACCAAACAGGAATTGGAGCAGCGCCGCGCGGCAGCGGTAGCGGAGGGCCGCCCTTCGCGTTATGACGGCGCTTGCCGGAAGACCTCTCGCGAAGAAGGAGCCCGGCGCCGGGCTGCCGGAGAATCCGCGGCGGTACGCTTTGCCGTGCCGGAGTCCGGTTCGACTGCGTTCGACGATGCCGTCTTCGGGCGGGTGGAATTTGCCAATACCGAACTGGAAGATTTCGTGCTTTTGCGCTCGGACGGAGTTCCCACCTACCATCTCAGCGTCGTCGCCGACGACGTGGACATGCGGATCAGCCACGTCATCCGCGGCGCCGATCATATCTCCAACACGCCCAAGCAGGTCCTGCTCTACCAAGCGCTGGGCGCTCCCTTGCCGGTGTTCGCGCACTTGCCCCTGATTCTCGGTCCCGACAAAACGCGTCTCAGCAAACGCCACGGGGCCACCAGCGTGATGGCCTATCGCGATGAAGGCATCGTACCCGAAGCCTTCCGCAATTTTCTGGCTCTGCTGGGATGGTCCCCGCCCGCCGCCGATGGCGCCGCAACCGAAATTCTGGGTGACCGGCAATTGATCGAGCTGTTTGATCTGAAGGGCGTCTCCCATTCCAACGCAGTATTCGATCGCGTAAAGCTGGACTGGTTCAACACGGAATACATTCGCTCCTATCCGGCGGAAAAATTACTGCCCTTGATTCAGGAAGAATGGCACAAGGCGGCATTCGAACCGCGTCACACCGAGCATGACTGGCTGCTTGCAGCCATCAATCTGCTCAAGCCACGGGCACGAAGCCTGAAGGATTTCGCTACCTCTTTCCGCGCTTACTTTACGGATACATTCCAACCCGACCCCGCCGCCGTGGGCAAATTTCTCGCGGATGAAAGAGTGCGGCGGCTGCTGGTGGAACTCGGGGATCGCTACGCCGCCTCGGATGAAGTTTTCACCGAGGCCGGAGCCGAAAGGCTTCTCCGCGACTTCGCCGCCGAAAAGGAAACAAAAGCAGGTGCGCTGATCAACGGCGCGCGCGTAGTCCTCACCGGACAGGGAGTCGCGCCCAGTCTCTTCGCCGTAATGACGATCCTGGGCAAAGACCGCACCGTAACCCGACTGAAATCCACCCAGGACCTGGCCGCCAGAGCCATCGCAATGTAGGCGCGAGCGCCGCGCTCGTGCGGCAGCGCCACGGAAGAGAATTGAGTCTTATTTTCGATGGAGGGCGTCCGTCCTCCCACGATCGAGCTGCGCGACCGGACATCCGAGGCTGGCGGTCCCACATTGGTTCGTGGTTCAGTCTTCCGGTGCGGGCTCGCCGGTTCCATTCTCGGCAGGCGCCAGGGGCAATTGCGAAGCGCTGCTCAGCAGGCCGCGCTCCCGAGGCGAGAACTCGCTCTTGAAGCGCTCCGACTCGATCACCTGTTGACGCTGTTCAGGAGGCATCGCGCTCAGGTCGCGGATCGCGGTACGCATTTTTTGCCGGCGCTCCGGAGGCAGATCTTTGAGTTGCGAGTAAAGTTCCCGCGCCTGCTGCTTCTGCCCCGGCGTCAGGTGTTCCCACGTCTCCATGCGCTGCAAGATGCGGTTTTGCTGCTTGGGCGGCAGGCTGCTGAAGCGCTGCAGGCGCTCTCGCAAAATCTGTTGGCGCGACGGCGGAAGGCTGCGGAACTGGGGATCGTTCTCCAGCGCCTTCTGTTGCTGATCGGGTGGAAGATCCTTGTAGCGGCGCAGCCACTGCCCGGCATGATTGCCCTGCGCCATCGCCTGCTGCCGCGCTTGCCGCCGTTCAGCGCGAATCTGGGCCGGACACGGCGAAACCGTGGACGCCAGTACCAGCGCGGCCGCGGCCACTGCCATCGTGATGGACTTCACTCCTCGCACGCTTTCTGATTCTCCCGCTAGCCTCGGCCTCACGGATCCGCCTTGAATCTCTTAACCGCATATTCGGACTCAATACTCGCACTCAATATTTCGATCTCAAGAGCGAACGAAGTCAGAAAATGCCTACGGATTTGCGCTCACATCCTGCTGCACGGCCAGGTCATCGAGCACGTCAAAATCGGAATACAGATTCTGGTTCTTCTCCAGCGCCTGCAGATCTCCCACGGCGGTTCCAGGCTCGGCTGCAGTCTGTACTCCCGCCAGCGAGGCCGCCGTGTTTTTCCCATTCTCGCCGCTGTTCATCCGCACCAGGCTCACGCTGACCACCATCAGAAGGGCAAACGACGCGGCCAGCACCGGCTTGCGCAGCCAAGTGAACCAACCCGCCGGCTTCGCACTCTCTTCCCGCAAACGCGCTCGCAGGCGGACGTCAAAATAAGGCGACGGCTCCGGGGCCTGCCATTCGTCCAGTAGTGACATGGTATTTCGAAAAGCCTCAAGCTTGGCTGCGCACTCGGAGCACGAGTCCAGATGAGCCTTTATTTCGGGCGTGGCCGTCGTCAGTCCGGCGGCCAGGTCCGGCATAACATCCCGAGTTTCATTGCACTTCATGACTGCTTCCTTTACACGAACTCTTTAAGCTGCTGGCGCAAAGTTTCGTAGGCGCGAAACAGCAACGACTTGGTGGCGGACTCGCTCAACTTCAACACATCCGCGATCTGGCGATATTCCATCTGCTGGTACTTGTGCATTACCACTGCGATTCTTTGCCGCTCGGGCAGCGCATGCACGCGTTGCCGAATGGCCGCCACCCGCTCCCGCTGCACCATCGACGCCTCGGCGCTGGGGCTCCGGTCGGGCAGGTCCAGGGTGCGGCCGCTGTCCTGGTCGGGCTCATCCAGGCTGACCGTATTCTCCGGCCGCTCATGACGCGTGTCGCGCGCATGATTCACCGCCAGGTTCGTGGCGATGCGATACATCCACGTGGTGAACTTCGCGCTCGCCTCGTAACTCTCCCGCGAGCGGTAAATGCGCAGGAAAACTTCCTGCGCCAGATCCTCCGCCACGGCGTTGCTGTGAGCCATCCGGAACATAAAGCTCACCATGGGACGCCGGTATTTCTGCACCAGGTACTCGAAAGCCGAATCATCTCCGGCTTTCACCTGCAGCATGATTTCCGCATCGCTCCGCGCTTCGGCCGACAGGCCAGGGTCAGCTTCAAACGGGGTCGCCCCCGCCATCGCAAGCATTCCGCGATCCATGGCCACGCTGCTCACATCTGTTTCAACCCCTGCAGAAGGGGAAAGTTGCGTCTCCACCGTCTCCGTCCCGGGCTGGGAGGTGCCTTTGGTACCCTGAGCTGTGGGTACTTTCGCCGGTCTGGGGTCGGTCGCCATGGGGTAGGTTTTGCCCGGCGCGCCACCCAGGCTGTCGGCTGGCCCCGAGTTGCGGCAAAATCAGGCTATCATGCCTCAGGATCGGCGAATTCGCTTCGTTTGCAGTCGTCGAAGCGACTTTTGCTTTCTGAAGGTTACGGGCAAAAGCAACCTACTAACCCAGATGATCCGCTGGATCGAGGAGTACAATCACGACCGTCCGCGTCGCGGACTCCACGGACAAACCTCGCGCGAGGCACGTGCCCGGTTCGCCCAAACCCTCACTTTAAACACGGCCCCTGTCGTCTGGCTCTATGGGGTGAACTACAAGGCTAACCTACATGAAGCTCTATCGCACAACTAACGGGGTGTTCGTCGAGGACGATAGCGGGTTCCATCTTATGTCAGGGGTGGACTGGGACGAACTTATCTCGAGCGCCGACTTCAACACGCGGGTTCAGGCGGCCGCAAGCCAGAAGGCTGTGACAGGGTTTGACCCATCGACGATTCTCGCCCCTGTTGTCCAGCAGGAGGTGTGGGCCGCGGGCGTGACCTACTACCGTAGTCGCGATGCGCGGGTTGCAGAGAGCAAGGCTGCCGGAGGAGGCGACTTCTACGACCGTGTTTATTCAGCCGAGAGGCCGGAACTGTTTTTCAAGGCGGCAGGGCGAAGCGTTGTCGGCCCCGGGGGCGCGGTGCGTATCCGATCGGATGCCAGGTGGTCGGTGCCTGAGCCGGAACTGACTTTGCTGATCAGCCCTGCCGGCGCAATTTTAGGATGCACGATTGGCAACGATATGAGTTCGCGCGATATCGAAGGGGAAAACCCGCTTTATCTCCCCCAGGCGAAGGTATATGACGGCAGTTGCGCGCTCGGCCCTTGCATCCTGCTCTCGGCTGAATTATCAACCAAGACCGCCATCCGGCTCGAGATTGCGCGGCAGGGCAATACCCTATTCAGCGGGACGGCCACGCTGGCAGAACTCAAGCGTGAACCTAAAGAATTGGTTAAGTTCCTCTTCCGTGACCACAGCTTTCCCCAGGGAGCCCTTCTGATGACCGGGACCGGCATTGTCCCCGGGGATGGCTTCACCCTGGCGAGCGGTGATGTTATCCGCATCGCTATCGATGGAATTGGAATGCTGGAGAACACTGTCGCGTAGCGTGGAGTGTTCAGGTTCGTGCCCAGGGCGCGCAGAGTTTATCCAAACATTCCCACACGGTTGACGGAAATAGCTGTAACTGTTTGAATGTAAAGAGTTGGGCGCTTAACTCAGCGGTAGAGTGCCATCCTCACACGGTGGAAGTCGTAGGTTCAAATCCTACAGCGCCCACCATCCATCCTTAATGGATGCGATGGATCCCGCCCTACCACGAACCATGCTTCCAGCGCGCCTCAGATCGTTCCCGTGGACCAGCACGGCGTCGTAACCTCAACTTTCGGCTGTGGCTCGAATTTGGAAATCACGGCCACCAGCAGCACGAGAACTCCCAAAGCCAACTCGGTTGTCGTTTGCAGCGCCGCGGTCAGCGTGAAGCAATCGAACGATCCCAACTGCCTTTAGTTGCATCCGGCCGGCTTCTCGGAATCTGGGACACCGAGGCAGAATTCGGACAAGCTGTCGATCCAACTACAATTTCCGGCTCTCGACTTTATCGATCTGCGTGTCCGGCACCGGCTTGCTCCCCAGGACATCGAAGTCCTCCACATTGTTCAGCACAAACCGGGGCACATTCTGAGCCGCCGGTCCTCGAACGCGGAAGAAGCGCGCCCCTTGAACATCCTCGAGGACGAAGACAGGCCGGGCATCTGCGCTCATCGAACTGATTTCCACGTGGCTCATCTCGATATTCCTGGCGTGGCGAATGAAAAAGCCTTGCGACGGCATCGGGCCGAACATATTGGGCTCGGGATACGATTTCTCCAGCTCCGCCGGCTTGAGAGCGGCAGCCTCGCTGCTCCCGCCCCCGCGGTGCTGAATGTAAATATCGCTGAGCTTGATGTCTTCGATCGCGTGTCCCGGAATTCCGCTGATGATCGAACCGAGCTGCGATTCGGAATTGGAGCAGACAATGTTGCTGATCAGGACGCGGCGCAAAGCTCCGACCGGGACTCCCTGCGGCCCGCGCATGCGCGCTCCGAGACGTAGGAAGATAGGTGCCGATGTGATGTCGCGCATGGTGATGTTCGTAATGGTGATGTCCTCCAGCAGCCCGCCATCCACAGTCTCCAAGGCCAACCCCTGGCAACCTTCGAAGACACAGTTCGAAATGGCGATGTTCTTGAATCCTCCGTTTGATTCGGTTCCGAACTTGATGCGACCGATGCGCCCGGCCTTGACCTCGGGATCGAGTCGCTTGAAGGTGCCGTCGAGTACCGTTCCGAGCTGGTAGATTCCGGTGACATAACAGTTGGTGATCGTCACATTCTCGGTTGCACGCGCATAACCCAGCGCAAAAGAACTCTTGGGACAGAGAGCATCGTCCCAGGGCGAATTGACCGTGCAGTTGGCCACGCGCACATTGCGGCAGCAGTCGAAATCGATGCCGTCTCGGTCGGTATCAATTTTGAGATTGTCCACGGTGAAGTTATCGACCCCCGTGGCCAGAATCCCGAAGTGCCCGCCCTTTAATATGGAAAAGTCGCGCAGGATCACGTTGCGGCAATTCTTAAGCGCGATCGCCTTGTTGGCCACACCCGCCTGTTCGGCGACCGGCCCCGGACCGTAACCCTTGCTGAGTCCGCGGCCCCAGATCAAACCTGGTCCAACAATCGAAATATTTTCCAGCCCTTCGCCCCACAGCAGGCTGTTGTGCCAGTGATTGTGGCCATAGTCCTGGAAGTCGTTCCACGCCGTGTTGGGCTCGGCCAGGTCATATCCTTCGGAACCGGAAGATGGGGGACCATCCGCGATGATGGACGCATTCTGATCCAGGCAAATCGAGACGTTCGATTTTAGCCGTATGGAGTAACACAGGTAGCTCCCGGCGGGGAAGCGGACCGTCCCGCCGCCGCCCGCGTTAGCCGCTGCAATGGCGCGGTTCACGGCAGGGCTGTCCACGGTCATGCCATCTCCGGCGGCGCCAAAGTGTTTCACATCGAAAATCCCGCCGCCCGCGCCCGCCTTACCGTCCTGTGCCGGCGCCCCTTGCGCCTGCGCCACGCCACCCGCTACCCCTGCGCCTGCAATGCCTGCTCCGGCGATTCGCAAAAATTCGCGACGGAGATTTTTTTCCAGCCCCATTAGCAGCCTCCCCTTTTCGGCAAGGCATTGTAGCGCGCCCATTACGCGTGGGGCGGACACTCCTGTCCGCCGCCCTTGAATTTGAACTTGTGGTAAATCCGAAAACTGAAGTCCGGAATCTTCTCTTACCGTACCCGCTGCGCCAGAACGTTGAAGCTCCGCTGGTCCACAGCATCGCCGTTGTACTGGGCCCAGATCAGGTGCAGGCCTTTGTGGTGGAATGAAGTTGTGAACGAGGCCGTACCGGCGTTCAAGGGGACGGTGCCGAGGTCAATTGAAAAGTCCCGGAAGGTTATTGACCCAGCCGGCGTGCCTCCGGAGTTGGCGTTCACCACCACCGTAAAGGTCACCGATTGTCCAGCCTGCGACGGATTCGTCGACGAAGTCAGCTTGATTCTCGTCTCCGCTCTGATGACTTCATCAAGTTCCGGCGAAGTGCTGGGAAGGAAGTTCTGATCGCCGCCATAGGTTGCCGTTATCGCGTGTGTGCCGGGATCGAGCGAGAACGTGGAGAATCTCGCCTTGCCATGACTCACCGGAATGCTAGCCAGGGCATGGCCGCTGTCGCTGAACGTGATCGTACCGCTGGGCGCGTTTTGAGATGCCGTTGAAATGGTCGCGGTCAAAGTTACCCGGCGATGAAAGTTTGCCGGGTTAACAGAAGACTTCAGCGCGGTCGAGGTTGCATTCAGGAATCCAGTTGAAATATTCGGCAATTCGACGACGAACATGTTGCCCGCCACCAGCAGGTCGGGTTTGCCGTCGCCGTTGAAGTCCGCAACCAGATTCGAATAACCCAGGACGCCCGCGGGATTGTAATTTTGCGCCGCCTGAAAACTTCCGTCGCCGTTGCCCAGCAGCACGGCGCGGCTGGCCAGCACAAGATCCGGCTTGCCGTCGCCATTCAAATCGCTGGCTGCCAGTGAGTTGGGCCGGGCGCTGAACATTGGGAACCCGCCTCCTCCCGGATAAGTTGTCGCATCCTGGAATGTCCCATCGCCATTGCCGGCCAGGATGGAGATTGAAGCATCGGCTGCGCAACTCTGAGGGTCGGTGCAGTTAAAATTTGCCAGCGCGATATCCAGCTTGCCGTCCCCGTTAAAGTCGGCTACGGCCAATGAAAAACTGTGCGGATCCTGGGCCGAATAGGGCACCGCGGTCTGAAAAGTCCCGTCGCCGTTTCCCAGCAGCACGCCCACCGAACCGGTCTGGCATGAAAGCGCAGGTCCGGGAGCGGTGCAGTTGCCATTCGCTACCGCCAGATCCGCCTTCCCGTCGCGGTTGAAATCCGCGATCGTCACCGATTCCGAGTAAGGCGCACCCGATGAGTAGTTCACCGGCGAGGCAAAGCTGCCGTCCCCATTGCCCAGGAAGATGCTCACCGAGCCATTGGATCCGTCAAAGCAACTGTCGGAGTCACCAACGCATTGGACCAGCGCAATATCGAGTTTGCCGTCGCCATTGAAATCTCCTACGGCAACCGATTTCGGAGACATTCCGCCCGTGGAATATTTCGCGGTCGCGCCCAATGTGCCATCGCCATTTCCCAGCAGCACTCCGATCACGCCGTGGCTGCAGTCGGCTAGCGTCACGCAATCATTAATAACGATGACATCCAGTTTGCCGTCTCCATTGAAGTCCCCGACTGCCACCGAATCCGGAGAATATCCCCCTGGGTCATAACTTGTCGAAGACCGAAAGCCTCCACCGGATTTGCCTAGAAGCAGCGAAACGCCGCTGTCCACGCAGTCAAGCTGGCTGATGCACAGGGAGGCCACGGCAACATCGACCAGGCCGTCGCCGTTAAGATCCCCGGCCGCGATCACCGGACTCACTCCGCCCGTGGTAAATCCGACTGGGCCGGCAAAGCCTCCGCGACCGTCCCCTGAAAGCACGATGACCATGCCCATGCAATCGTTGGCGGCATTCGGCTGGCACTCATCCGCCACCGCGAAATCTATCTTTCCGTCGCCGTTCAGGTCTCCGAATGCGCCGAACAATGGCTCCTCTCCGCCGGTTTCATAAGAACCCTGCAGAGTGAACGTGCCGTCTCCCTTGCCCAGCAGTACGGATGAGATGCCCGCGCTGCCGGCATCGACCGTTGCCAGATCCGGCTTGCCGTCTCCGTTCAGATCGCCGAACTCGATCGAAGTGATATCCATGGTCGGCAGCGCCGAAGTCTTGACCGCGCCGAACGTGCCATCGCCATTTCCCGGAAGAACATCGACAATTTCACTCGGGCACGTGCTCGCATCCGGGACGCAGTTCAGCACCACTGCAAAATCCAGCTTCCCATCGTGATTGGCATCGCCCAAGGCCACGGCCTGCACGTTGTGCGAAGTAAATGTCTGGGTTCCGGTCGCAGACTGAAAGCTCCCATCGCCATTTCCCAGCAGAACGCTCACCGACGCGTCGCAATCCACGGCTCCGCAATTGCTGGTCGCCACTCCGAGGTCAAGCTTGTGGTCCCCATTAAAATCCCCGAGAAAGACAGCCGAGTTACCCACCCCGGAAGTAGTGACCGTCAAAGGCGTTTGAAAAGTCCCATCGCCGTTTCCTAAAAAGATTTCCGCCGTGGTGGGACTATTGACAACCACCAGGTCCAGCTTGCCGTCACTGTTCACGTCCCCGGTTTGCACCGAAAAAGCGCTGCTTCCCGTCGCATAGGCCACAGGGGACTGGAAGGTTCCGTTGCCATTTCCCAGCAGGACATGCACCGACCCGTTGGTGCATGCAACATCCGTACAGGCGTTGTCCACTGCTACATCGAGCTTGCCGTCGCGGTTAAAATCCCCCACCGCCACCGACGACAAGATTGCTCCCGTCGCCGACACCAACGCGGGCTGATAAGTGCCGTCGCCGTTGCCCAGCAGCACAGCCACACTGCCTTGCGTACAATCCGTGCTGCTGAGGCACTGGTTGGTCACCAGAAGATCGTTTTTTCCATCGCCGCTAAAATCGCCGATCGCGACGTTGCGAGCCTGCGCGCCCCCGGTATTGAAAGTCGGAGGGACGAAGAAAATCGGATTCGCAATCGCGCCGCTGTCGAAGGGATGCGGCAATGCACCAGTCCCGGACTGGATTCGCGCATCGGCGGCAACCGTATGCGCTCTCGACAGGCCCCTCTGCCATCCTCTGGGAGCCCCCATTCGTTCCCATATAGTTCTGGGAGGATGGGCTGCGCGCTGCCGCGCGAAACCTCCGGCGTTTTGACGGGAAACTGCCGCCCTGGCGGTCGCGGATCTCGCCGCATTCGGACAAAACAGCAAAGCCAGGCACAGAATCCGCAACGCAATTTTCCTCGACGACGCCATAGCGCGATCGTCTCCCGCGGCAGTGGATATTCGCGAGCCACCCGAACTTGAGATAGGAGTTTCTGGCAAGATCCCGCCGCAGGTTTTCATGATGTCCTTACTCGACACTTCAGGAATCGGACTCGTCTGGAATCACGCGTCTAGCGGGAAAAGGAATTGCATTCTGGTCTCCATCGCAAAGGGTTGTCAAGAAATAGTTCTGGATTCTCTAGTGATCAACCGAACGCCGGGACGCGTTCCATCGGGCTGATTTGCGCCAGCGTCGCGGCTACCGTCGCGCCAAATAGACAAATCGCAGCAGCCGTCTCTCGCTGGTCAGGGTGTGCACACAGAGCAGAAATTTTTGCAGGCCTTCAAAATTTGCCGCGCCTTCGACTGCGGTTAATTCTGATCTTCTTTTTGCTCGCGCGTTATGCCATCGCAGCGCCACCGCGGCCGCCGCTGCGGTCGTGTCGCCGGCGCTCGCCAGCTTCAAACCGGCCGCCTCGATCAACTTTTCATTCTCGCCGGGAGGTGCAAAAAGGTAGAACCCAACCAGGCTGCGGGTTTCGATCTCCTGATTCGAAATCGTCCCGCCCATGACCAGGGCATCGCTGAAGAGCAATCGGCCGCCCGGCTTCAGCACGCGCGCGAGCTCCCGCAACAAGGCAAGTCGTCCGGGGATGTGGCAAAACACATCGTTCGAAAAGACCGCATCAAAGGCCTCGTCGGCAAAAGGCAATGGCCGCGAGGCGTCGCACTTCTGAAAGCGCACCTGCGCGCCCATGCCCTGCTGATCCGCCAGGGCGGCGGCATTTCGAATCCCTTCCTCATTCAGATCGAGACCCACCACCTTGCACCGGGCGGTCTCGGCGACATGCAGCGCGTAGCGGCCCGATCCCGAGCCAATCTCGAGAACCGAGGACGACGGCGTCAGCTGCAGCTGACGCGGGATTTCATGCGACTCTTCGCTCGTTACCCAACTGGTCTGCCCGAAGTCTTCCCCATAGGTTTCGACCCGCACTTCGCGATAGGCATCTCGTTCGTAATTGCCATACGAGCTGTTGTACAGGTCCAGGGTTCGAGACATTACATCCCTCTCGCGATATCCGTGCAGCGTTGCGCCGGTCGCTCGGTCAGGCAAAGGCTGCTCTGGGTCAACTTAAGAGTATAAATTTGTAAAGAGGTAACCATCCAGGATGGTTACCTTCGCGGTGCGAGCCTCTTTCGAGGTTCGGCAGATCCTACGCACGCCTAGACATGCCCTCTGCCTGTACTTAAGCGTACTTGGCGGACATCCTTTGCTGCGATAACCTGAATCAATACTGATAACGGCGAGCCCGGTTTCGGCGACCGGCGGAGATCTCAAACTCTAGCGAGTAAATTCAGGAGAGCAGTAAATGGCCAGGACCGCAGTGTGCCCTTTTCGCAATCGTGTATTCACTTTTATACCCTTGTTCCTGGCGTTGGCTATCATTGCTCCCGCGCAAGTTCGAAATCGAATCGCGCAACGGATTGAAGAGACCGAACCCGTGGTTTTCACAGGGGCGCATCCCATGGCGCGCTCCGAATTCGATCGGGGCCGCGTGGAAGGCAGCATGCGAATCAACCACGCCGCCATAACCTTCAAACTTTCCGCCGCCCAGCAGGCCGATCTGGACAAACTTCTGGTGGAACAGCAGGATCCAAACTCCGCCAACTATCACAAGTGGCTGACTCCCGAGCAGTATGCCGCGCGCTTCGGCATGAGCGACAGCGACCTGGCCAAAGTGTCTGCTTGGCTGAAGTCACAGGAACTCACGGTTGATGGAAATTCGCGCTCCCGTACCAAGGTCTTCTTCAGCGGGACTGCAGCTCAAGTTGAAAGCGTATTCCATACCGAGTTTCACCGTTATGACGTGAACGGAGAGACGGCTTTTGCCAATGCCATCGATATATCGGTGCCGCAGGCAATCTCTAGCATGGTGTTGGGTTTCAGAGGCTTCGACAGTTTTCGTCCGCGACCCCGCGCCCGGGTAGCCCGCCCCAACTTCACCTCGCATCAGACCGGAAACCACTTTGTCGCGCCGGGCGACTTTGCCACCATCTACAATCTCAACCCGCTCTACGCAGCTGGACTGGATGGAACCGGCGAGAAAATTGCCGTCGTCGGGCAGACCCAGATCGATGTTGCCGACGTGGACGCGTTCCGCTCCGCCGCCGGTTTGCCGCCGACCAACCTGCAGCTGGTCTCGGTGGACAACACCACCGGCTTTTCCTCGGGCGACGAAGTCGAAGCCGATCTTGACGTCGAGTGGTCCGGCGCTGTGGCGAAGAACGCCACCGTCCTGTTTGTTTATGTCGGAGGCAACTCGTCGAAAAACGTCTTCGATGCTTTCGAATTCGCCATCGCCAACAATCTGGCGCCGGTAGTCAGTACCAGCTATGGGAATTGCGAAACCAACCTGGGCACGTTTACCGCAGTCTTACGCCAGGAAGTGCAGCAGGCCAACACGCAAGGTCAAACGGTGATGGCGGCATCGGGCGATTCCGGAGCCGCGGATTGCGAGTCCGCATCGGCGAAAGTCGCCAGCCACGGACTTGCGGTGGATGCTCCTGGCAGCATTCCCGAGGTCACCGCCCTGGGCGGCAGCGAGTTCACCGGAGATGCTTCCGGCGCGCTGACCGGAACCGCTCCCAACACCGATGCTGGCGCCGACCCGCCTTATTGGGGCGCCACGAGCGGGGCAGCCGATAACATTAGTTCGGCACTGGGCCCCATTCCCGAAACATCATGGAACGATACGACCACTTCCATCGCGAACGGCAGCGGACTTTCAGCCACCGGAGGCGGAGTGAGCACTCAGTTCGCCAAGCCGCTGTGGCAAACGGCATTGACTCCGGCGGACAGTCATCGCGACGTTCCTGACATCTCCCTGAGCGCCTCGCCGGCGCACGATCCGACGCTTATCTGTTCGCAAGGCAGTTGTGTGACGGGCTTTCGAGGCAGCGACGGCAGTTTGAACGTAGTCGGAGGCACTTCTGTCTCCGCCCCCGCTTTTGCCGGCATTGTGGCGATTTTGAATCAGGCCACCACGGGCGCCTTGACCAATATCAATCCCACACTTTACAGCCTGGCAGTTTCCAAGCCGACCGCGTTTCACGACATCACGAGCGGCAACAATATCGTCCCATGCACCTCGGGCTCGACCGGCTGCCCGGCTACGGCACCCTTTCAGATCGGTTTCAGCGCCGGAACTGGCTACGACCAGGTCACCGGCCTGGGCTCCATCGACGCCAATGTTCTCGTGACCTCGTGGCCTAGTTTTGATCCGACTCCGCGTTTCTCGGTCGGAGGATCTCCGATTATCGTTTCCCCTCCGGGGCAGCCAGGTACCTCGACGGTGACGGTTTCGATGATCAACGGTTTCAGCGGCACGGTGAACCTGACCTGCGCTGCGGGCCTTCCGGCCGGAACAAGCTGCTCTTTTTCGCCGGCGTCGCTGAGCGCAACGGGTACATCCACCCTGACGGTGACCACCGCCTCGACCACGCCGGTTGGGACGTCGAACATCACGATTACGGGAACTTCCGGAGCTACCACCAAGAATGACTCGATCAGCCTGGCTGTCAACCAGGCGGCGACGCCGAGCTTCACTCTGAGTGGCACGGTGCCCTCGCCGGCATCGATTGCCCCCGGAGCCTCCGCGACTTCGACCCTTACAGTGGCTCCGTCGGGCGGTTTCGCCAGCCCGGTGACCTTGACTTGCAGCGTAAGCGGTGCGGGAACGCCGCTGCCAACCTGCGCCTTCAGCGCGAATCCTCTCCCCAGCGGCTCCGGTACTTCGGTTCTGACCTTAAGCACGACGGCGTCGCATAGCCTGTCAGCAGGCCTGGTCCCCGCTTCAGGACGCCCGGCTTCACGTGCCGGTTTCGCCTGGCTGGCCCTTGGCAACGGAGCCCTCTTTGCCGGCATTTTCTTTCTGGCAGTTCCGGCGCGCCGCCGCCGCATGGCCGGTCTCGGACTGATGCTGCTGGTGTTTTGCGCAGCCGGAGTCGGTTGTGGCGGCGGCAGTAGCAGCAGCGGCGGTTCCAGCCAGGGCGGTGCAACCCCCGCCGGAACCTACACCGTAATTGTGACTGCGACCGGCGGCTCCGTCACCCAAACCGCAACCCTGACCGTAATCGTTAAATAACTGTGTGGGGCGGACACTCGTGTCCGCCGCCTTTGAAGTTGACTTCACTTCCGAGCTCACAAACCAGCTTCAAAAGCGGCGGACAAGAGTGTCCGCCCCACACTTATTGATTCCCGAAATCGACAGCTGTCGTATTTCCGCCGCATAGAATGACTCCCACTCTTTCTCCCGGCCGCGGCCGGTATTTCTTCGACAGCAGTGCCGCAACCGCCGCCGCCCCACCTGGTTCTGCCACCACTCGCATAACCTTCCACAGCGCTTTCTGAGCCTGCAGAATGGACTCGTCCGCCACCAGCAGAGCCTCGTGCACATGCGACTGGGCAATGGGAAACATGAGTTCACCCACCCTTTTCGGGGCCAGTGAATCGGCGGCAATTCCTCCGGCTTCGGCATCGATGGGACGGCCTGCCATCAATGCCCGGGTGAGAGTTGGCGCGGCTTCCGGTTCCACTCCGATGATTTTGATTCGCGACGAATACCAGGATGCGATGCCCCCAATCAATCCGCCCCCGCCCACCGCAACCATAAGACTGTCGAGACGAGGAAACTGATCTTCGAACTCCAGGCCGACGCTGCCCTGGCCGAGCAGCGTTTCAGGCTGATCGTAGGCGTGGACGGAGAGTGCGCCGGACTGGGCTCGCCATAGTTCGCTCGCGGCCAGCGCGTCGGCATAACGGGAGCCTGTTACCACCAGATCGGCGCCGTATGCCCGGATGCGTTCCTGCTTGGCGACCGATGCGATTTCCGGGACAAAAATTCTGGCCGGCTTTTTCAATTTCATCGCAGCGAAGGCCACGGCAGCGCCGTGATTGCCTCCGGAAGCTGCCACCACGCCGGCGGCGGGCACATCCCGCATCAGCAGGTTCGCGAAAGCGCCTCGCGCCTTGAACGAACCGGAATGCTGCAGCATTTCCAGTTTGTAAATCAGGCGTACTCCGTCGAGCCCGAAATCGGATCCGTCCACTTCGACGACCGGAGTTCGTCGGACATGGGGCCGTATAGTCCCGTATGTGCTGGCTATGCTGGCCGCATTGATTTCTGGGAGCATCCTGCAATCATAATAAAGTCTAATGTGGGCGCGAGCGTCCTCGCTCGTGCAGCAGCGCCACCAGCCACGTGGGGACAGCCGCCTCGGCTCCCAGCGAAGTAAAGCTCGGCCGGTTTGAGTATCCGCAAGAACTGCCGAGCGCAGGATCCGTCGAGCGCCGCGCAGCTGAGGGCGTTCGCACTTTCTGCATGAGCCGCGAGCGCTGCCGCACGAGCGGGACGTTCGCGCCCACATCTGTCTCCGGTTACCGTTGTGCAAAACCATGCGACTTAGGACTTGCGCTCCGTCGCCTGGGGGCGGTACCATCAGGTTGTTCCAAAGGCCATGCTCTCTAGCTGGCCCTCCGCGCCCCCTGGCTTCAGACGCCATACGGAAAATAGTCATTCACGCGTGAGTTTCAGCCGCACGGGGTTTTTCGGCACAGGCGCATGCTTGTGCGCGAAGCGGGTCATACCAGAAAGCGATCAGCAAATCGAGTCCCCCTTCGGGTGGACTTAACGCAACGACAAAACGAGAACAATATGAATGCAGGTCCCGGACACCCCTCCGGCGGTGGTGGAGGGAGAAGCAAGCGGCGACGCGGGCGTCGTCCGCCTAATCGTGGTGGTGCGCCTGATGGACGCGATCGCCAGCAGCATGGCGGCATCTACAGCGCTCCCATGGATCACAGCTACCGCGCCGCTCTGGGCGGAAACAAGGGATCGAGGCCCGGCCGCATGCGCCCGGGATTCGCTCCCGCCTACGCTCCCCTCGAGCCTGAGCCGTTGCCCCAGGGCGACAATGGCAACTCCCGCATCTTTGCCTTCGTCGATGACCTGTTTTTCCAGGCCAAAATCCAGGAGACGGCACGCAAGCTCAATGTGAAGGTCGAATTCGTCAAGACCGAAAAAGACCTGCTCGATCACATGAAGCTGAATGGCGAAGAAAAGCCGTCGCTGATCATCTTCGACATGAACAACGCCAATGCCAAGCCGCTGACCCTGATCCCCAAACTCAAGACGAAGTTGAAAAAGGGGACGTCGATCATCGGTTTCCTCTCGCACGTGCAGGGAGATTTAAAGATGAAGGCGCACGAAGTGGGCTGCGACATGGTGCTGCCGCGCTCCGCATTCTCCCAGAACCTGCCTCAACTTCTGCGCCGTCACGGCGCCCCGGAAGTCGAAGCCACGAACTAAATAGTGTTGGATAGAGGACGGGCATCCCGCCCGTCTTAAATCACCACGTGGTCTGGAGTGATCTTGAAACCGCACGAGCGGGGCGCTCGCGCCCACATTAGGCGGACCTATCCCGGAGGCCAGGTCAAATCTCTTCCGCCCAGCAGATGCACGTGCAGGTGAAACACCGACTGTCCCGCACCCGGCCCCACGTTCAGGACCGTGCGATAGCCATTCTCAATGCCGCGCTGCCGCGCCACCGTCGCAGCCGCGAGATGGCAACGGCCGATCATCTCCGCGTCTTCCGAGGAGGCCTCTTTGAGTCCGGCAATATGTTTTTTCGGCACCACCAGCAGGTGCGTCGGAGCCTGCGGATTGATGTCTTCGAAGGCAAACGTGTGCTCGTCTTCGTAGATCTTTTTGGCGGGAATCTCACCCGCAACGATGCGGCAGAACAAGCAGTCTTTCATGGACCATCCAGTCTTGAGTTTCCAAGGATAGATGATTTAGACCTGAACGTTGTAGATTTGCAGCCCGCCCAGTCTCGATTTGTGGCCTCGACGACCCGGCATCTCCGCCGAAATATAGGCAAAGGGCTGCCAGGCCAGGGAAAAATTATGGCCAGAAAGGGCAAAAGTTTTCCCAGCCCGAGGTCGCTCCTGAAGTAATCGCTATCCATTACGAAAGGACGGTAATCGAGCACAAAAATACAATAAATCTATTCCATTCATGTATTTGCAGATGAGGTACGCGGCAGGTAACAAAGTGGATTTTAAGTTGTGCCTGGGATGCCTAAGTCCCATAATATCGGAAGGTTATGGTGAGTTGAACTGGGAAACGAGCCGCTTGGCAGGTCTCGTGCATCCGTATTCATATCAGCAGCCGGGACGGGGAAAAATCTAGTGATTTTCAGGAAACGCTTTGCCGTATTGGCGCTAATCGCATTCATACTATCGGTCCTTCCCGAATTGGGGATGGCAGCAACCGTCAGCACTCGTTCGCTCACCGGAACCAAATCGAAGTCACAGAAGGTCAGCGAGGCTCCGCATGCCCGGAAACGCCTCAGCCGGCTTTCCCGCAGCCGCGCCCATACCGCCCGTACCGTTCATACGGCGCGAGCCACAGGCCGTCGCCGCCACCGTTACTACGAGCGCTTCACCGCCAGCTCGTTCCGTGTAGACAGCTTTGACGGCGACGTCACGGCCGGCGAGGACCCGGTAGTCCGCCATGCCGCCTTGGATGCTCTGGGCAACATGAACGGCACCGTCCTTGCCATCGAGCCCACCAGCGGGCGTGTACTGGCCATGGTCAATCAGAAGCTGGCTCTTTCGAGCGGCGCGCAACCCTGCTCCACCATCAAGCTGTCGGTTGCTCTGGCGGCTCTGAGCGAAGATCTCATCACCAAAGACACCCAGATTGCCCTCGGCCGCAGCAGCCGCATGAATCTCACCACGGCCCTGGCACACTCCAACAATGCCTATTTTGAAGCCCTGGGACGCCAGCTGGGATTCGAAAAAGTCAGCTTCTACGCCCACCAGTACGGACTGGGCGAACTCGCCGGATACAACATCCCGGGCGAGCAGTTGGGAACGTATCCCGCACAGGAAATTTCGTCGAAGCTCGGAGGAGTGGGCAAGATGTGCTCCTTCGGAGAAGGCATTTCGATGACGCCGCTGCAGCTGGGCGCCATGGTTTCAGCCATCGCCAACGGCGGCACGCTCTACTACCTGCAGCATCCCAATGCGCCGGATGAAGTTGCCAACTTCGAACCGCGGGTGAAGCGTCACCTCGATATCGCTCCGCTTATTCCCGAAATTTCAGACGGCATGGCCGCGGCGGTGAGCTACGGCACCGCACGCAGCCTGCGAGTCAATTTCAACGAAGAAGAGATCCTGGGAAAGACCGGTACCTGCTCGAAAGCCGGCACCCGCTACGGATGGTTCGCCTCCTACGCCAAGACCGATGTCGGACGTATCGTCGTCGTAGTCTTCCTGCAAGGCGGGCGTCCCACCTTCGGACCCAAAGCTGCGGAAATCTCCGGAAAGCTCTACCGCAGCCTCTATGATCACGACTTCTTCCTGGCGCATCCCACGGTACCCACCGACACCGCCAACGTAAAGCCGGTAGTCAGCACACAGTAACAAAGCGTTCAGGACTTCAAGGGTGCCCCGCTCAAGCTGCGCTTGGGCGGGGTTTTTGACGTTCGGTAAGACGAAACCCAAACACTGTCATCCCGACCGGAGCAAGATCATCCGCGAAGCGAATGATGTTGCGAAGTGGAGGGACCCGCGAGATTCGATACGCCCACCACGAACCACGGGGGGACGGCTGCCCTCAGCCGTCCAGTCGAGCGTAGCTCGACCAGCGTTTAGCTCACACCATCGCCACGCCATAAATATCAGGCACATTGTGCGATCGCTTCCCCAGCAGATACCAGGCCTCCAGATAAGGCTCATACTTATGCCCCGGAGACGAAGGCGTCAGAATAATCATCCCCATCGTCCCTTTCTTCACCACCAGCTTCGCCGGGATGATGTACCAAACATCCTCCGGAATCACATAAGCCGCCAGAAAATCAAAGTCGCCCCTCTTGTACGGCCGTCCCATCTGCAGATTCGGACGCACCGCGCACGCATACGATCCCTTGTCCCGGCACTTGGTCGATTTCACCTGCACCCGCACCAGCCCGCCTCCGTCTTCCACCCCAAGGTCATACCGTGACGAATCGCCCCACGGCTTCGAAACCCCAAACCCGTATTCCGCCGCCTTCACCATGAATTTCAACTCCACCCACTCCCCGCGCTTCTTGGGATTGCGAATAATGTGATTTTGAATAATGCCCGCCCGCATCTTCATGCCCAGACCCCAAAAATCAAAAGCGCGGCCCGCTTGATCCATTGGCGGTGCCGCGTCTCTCCTCTTCTGATCTTCCACTTACTATTTTATCAATCGGGCCAGGCCAGAACCGCCCGCGCAGGTACTAACTACTGAAGTAAGTTGCCTACTGGCTCAGAGAGATGTATAAGTTGCCTACTGGCTCAGAGAGATGTAAGAGATCGTCCAATCGCCTGACTTGACAAGATTGCCGAGGGCGCCCGTCCAAGTTCCTCGTGGGGCGCTTTGCCCCTCCCTTACTTAAGACCTGTCATCCCGACCGCAGCAAGATCATCCGCGCAGCGGATGATCCTGCGAAGTGGAGGGACCTTGCGGTTCACTCCACTATTTTCACCGGTTAAGGAAGAGATCTCGGACCTCCAGCAGTTGTGCTTCGCGACTAGATTTCATGGAGGGTAGGAGCGTCCATGGACCCACAATTTCAAAGAAAAGCGCGGGCCGCCCCCAAGTTCACTCCGTAAATTGTAAGTGCAGCTTAGTTGAGATCGCGAGTTCCAGATGCAGAGGTCTGGACCGTCAGCTCCTCTACGCCGCACTGGAGTAGAAATTGTGCGGTTGCATCGAGTTGATCGTGGAGGCGCGACGAGTCGGTCTGGTCCGGGCTCGGAAGGTACACGATCATTCCTTGGCGTGCTCGAGTAAGCAAAACTCGGTACCCATTCACCCGATACTTGTGTTTCTGAGAATCTTTATTAACCTTCCACATCTTCCCATTGAAAGTACGGCTGAGCCACTCCGTTCCGTTCCATAGCAGATCCTCGCCCCAGCAGATGCCTATCCAGTCGAGTTCCAATCCTTGGATCTCGAACTGAGTGGCCGCCACCTCAAGTTTGGAAGAAGCCCGCACTTCATTACAATATTTATGCTCGCAGTCCACTTCTTCGCACGAGTCACGATCGAGAAACCATCTCTCCCACTCGAAGCGCTGGTGAAAATCAAATGAGGTTTCGAGTCCGTCTGGCCGCAACCTAGCTGCTCCAGAACTCGCAACCAAGCCAGCCCTACTCAGACCTCGTCGCTTGTTTCGTAGCCATTGGCGGACCGTGGAGATGTCTCTCGATACCACCGGAGAACTGGACATCGCTTGGGCGAGGTCCTTCGCTCCTGGGTGATCTCCGCGGAGAACGGCATCCACCCACTCGGACATTTGCGTTGCCCTTATAGAGCGGTTGCTGACTTTCAGGTGAAAATCGTCAACCGTTGAAATCCGACCTAGCCGCGGAGCGTCTCCCGAGAACAGAGAGAATGAACCACCAGAAGTGTCGTTCAGAACCGTGGGCGATGCGTATATCTTCCAACCTTCAAATCCTTGAAGAGCGACGCCCCATTCCGGCAGGCCGGCCTCGCCACGATTTATCTCCTGACCCCCGCCGACCAGACAAACCAGCACGCACCATCCGGCATGACGATTCATTACATCCATCATCATGTGGGCTTCGGACACAGCGGGACGGCGAGCACGCTCGTTCTGCGTCGAATCCCATGCCCTCTGAGCCTCGTCGAAGATGATGACCCTTTGTGCTGGTGTTGGTGCTTGGTCTTTGTAGTGATCATCCGCGAAACGATGAACGCTTTGGATGAATGCATGCACCGCTGTTTCGGATGCTCTTCTAGTCCGTCGCTTCCCAGCCCGCTGAGCCCGCCGAACGTCGTCCCGGATCAGTGCCTCTCGCAAGATCTTTACCAGGGGTCCATTTCCAGATAAGAACGAAGCCGTCTCTCGTATATCCGGGTGATGGACGGCGTTCAGTCCGACAAGAGTCTTGCCCGAACCGGGAACTCCCGTGATGAAGCAAATTGACTTTTCGTCTCTCCCGCGAGATCGGCGAACAATAGCCGTGAGGGATGAAACGGCTTTGTCGAGATCCTCTCTAGCAGCGCAGGCGTGCCCAATTTCAAAGACTCCGTTCTCAGAATAGAGTCTGACTGCCGCGTCAATGATTGGCGGAATCGGATGGAATATGCCGGCGTCCCATGCCGCATAATCAATCTGCGGCGATCCGATGCGGCGTTCCTCACGAGCAATTCTGATCAGTACATCGCCGACTGCTTCAGTCGTCGCCCGTTGACAAGGACGCACCACATCGTCAGCGAATGGTCGCGCACCCGCCATGGCTACATGCCCATCTGAAATGACTAGTGGAATAATCGTCCGATTGGCACTCGGTTCGTGAAAGCAGGCAAGATTGATTGCGTAATCGTCAACTTGCCGCTCAGCAGTCGTTGCAGAGGTTCCGGTCTTAGTTTCTATCGCAACAATTACTTCGTGCAATAAAAGCACTGCGTCAATGCGCTTGCCAACACGAGGAATCGGATACTCCAACAGAATTTCGAAGTTTGTAGCCTCGGGAAGTTGGGAAACCAATTGCTGACATCCGTGAACTAAAGGCGGAAGCTGCAGTTCCCAAGCTTCGACCGCCTCGGGCGCCAGGGGGAACTGCGACTTGCGATTTGCGACGGCAAGAGCTCCGATAATCGAACTTGCCCTATCAGTAATGAAGGTTCCGAGTGGCGCTCGATAGTAGGCTGGCACTGCAACACAGAATGCCAGGTTCGCCTGTTATGGTCTAGTTCGAATGCTAAACCCCTCACAAGGAGCACCATCGCGGACCCTCTGGAACCGGGACCACCACGGGTCGACCTATGTGCAGGTGATCGCCTAAACAAAAAACGCCCAGCCTCCCGGCCGGGGGTTGCTCACGACTGAAGACTGACGACCGACGACCGGCGACTACCTCCCCGCTTTCCTCTCGTCCTTCTCCACCACGCCGTCTCTGACGTAGATCACGCGATGCGCGAACTCGGCGATGTCGTGTTCGTGGGTTACCAGGACGATGGTATTGCCGTTGGCTTGCAGGCGGTCCATCAGGGCCATGATTTCGTTTCCCGTTTGGGAGTCGAGGTTGCCGGTGGGTTCGTCGGCGAGGATGATCGATGGACGGTTCACCAGCGCTCGCGCGATGGCGACTCTCTGGCGTTGGCCGCCGGAGAGTTCGTTGGGTTTGTGCATCATGCGGGATTCCATGCCGACCGATGCCAGAGCGTCTTTGGCGCGTTGCACGCGCTCTTCGCCGGGGATGCCGGCGTAGATCAGCGGCAGTTCGACGTTGTGCAGCGCCGTGGCGCGAGCCAGTAGATTGAAAGTCTGGAAGACGAATCCGATTTCTTTATTTCGAATCCGCGCCAGTTCGTCGTCGTCCAGTTCGCTGACAAGCTGGCTGTTCAGCCAGTAGTGGCCTTTGCTGGGCGTGTCGAGGCAGCCGATCAGGTTCATAAGCGTGGATTTGCCCGAGCCTGACGGTCCCATGATGGCGACGTATTCATTGCGTTGAATGCGAATATTCACGCCGCGCAGGGCGTGCACCTGCTGCTCTGAGCCCATGTCGTAGGTCTTCCACAGATCCTCGGTGCAAATCATGCAGGACTCGGGAGGCGCCGACACGACGGGTTGTTTGATGTTGATGACTTCCGCGGTTGCCATTTTTCTCTCCTGGTCCTCTCGGGACACCTGCAGGCTCCGATCTTTTGGCTGCCTATTGGACGCTTGACTTCGGCAGTTGTTAGTCGTCAGTTTTCGGTCTTCAGTCTTCAGAAGGTACTCGTTCCGGGGTCGGCTCTTGCTGGCGACCGAGCACCGACGACCGACGACTAGCTCTCGTCTTCCTTCTTGGGAGCCGTATTGTCCACTTTCACACTGGTTCCCGGCCGCAGCGTGCGCAGCACTTTGTAGCTGCCCGTAATGATTTCGTCGTCCGGCCTCAGTCCGCTCAAAACCTCGATATCGGTTGTACCTGTGATGCCGGTTTGCACCGGTAAAAACTGGGCTTTGCGGTCCCGGACTACAAATACTCCCTGCAATTCCTCTTTGTCGGCATCGACCGAACTGGATTTGCCGGCCGGCGCGGCGGCCTCGACGGAACCTTGTTCGGCAGCTGCCTTTAAATCGGCTCGTGAACGGACGGTCAAAGCCTGTATCGGGATGGCGAGAGCGCTGCTGCGCGTGGCCGTGGTTACCTTGGCAGTCGCGGAAAGTCCCGGGCGAAGATTTTGCGGCGGATCCAGCAGCGTGACCACGACCTTGAAATCCTTCGCTTCCTGGCTGGCCGAAGTCTGCTGCGAAGTCGAAACTCCGGTCGAGCGAACGATGGCGTTGTCGCCGATCTCGGTGACCACGGCTTTGAAAACCTTCTTTGGAATGGCGTCAATGCTCACTTCTGCCGGCTGGCCCAGGCGCACGTTCACGATGTCGGTTTCGTCCACTTTGACTTCCGCGGTGATCACCGACATGTCAGCCAGGGTCATGAGCGTGCTGCCGGGCGAATTCTGTATCCCGATCACAACCGTCTCGCCCTCGCGGACTGGAAGATTGGTAATCATTCCGTCGTAAGGCGCGGCATAGGTGGTTTTTTGCAATACGTCGGATGCGTGCGTCAGATTGGCGCGGTTCTGCGCGATATGGCGATCGGCGGAATCCTTTTGCGCTTTGGCCTGCGCCACCCGGGCCTGCGCCTGCGCTAGTCCTGCCTGTGCGGTCTGCCAAGCGGCTTTCTGGCTGTCGTATTCGGACTTGGCGATGAGCGAGTCCTTAAATAGTCCCTGGGCGCGCGTCCAGTCCAATTGGGCGCGCTCGTAATCGGATTGCGCGCGGTTCAGGTCGGCAGCGGATGTATTCAACGCAGCCGCCGCGGCGACAGAGTCGGTTTCCGACGCTTGCACCGACGCTTGACTCGCGTTGACGTCTGCCGAGGACTGTACGTTTTCCAGTTGCGCCAGCAATTGACCCTTCCTGACCTGATCGCCTTCCTTCACATAAAGCCGGGTAATTTTTCCGAAGGCGTTGGCCCCAATGTTTACGTACGTCTTCGGCCTGACCTCGCCGGATGCGGTCACGATCGACGCCAGGTCCTGGCGCTGCGCCTTGCCGGTCTGCACTGTGACCACGCCCTTGTGGCTTTCGTAAACTGCAATGCCGGCAATGGCCAGAACGGCGACCGCGATGCCGCTGCCAACGAGTATTTTCTTTCCAGTACCCATGTCTCCCTGTTCACGCCTCTTGCGAGTCAGCACTTCCCTGTAGTCAGGGGTTTATGTTGCCGGCCCCGTGTCGGAATTCGCGCGAGTCATGCGGAATTTTTGGCGTAACGGGCCACACGCCATCAGATACGATACTGCGGGCTAAAAAGTTCCTGCGAGGCAAAATCCAGTACCAACGGCGAATGCGATTGAGCATCCGTTGATAACAAATCGATTATATCCGGAGAGAGCATGAAAATTGAAGACCGTCCAATCCGCTCCGGGGCTCCGGCACCCCGGGATCGCGAGTCCCCCGAGATGGCGGTTTTTACAATCTTTACAATTGTTTAGAGCGCATTACAGGCCTTGCCTTGGCCCGGCTTAAGTCATAGAATAGACGCAAGAGCATCTGTAGTAAGGAGTGCCCTTATGTCCCGGGTAGGGTTTATGAAACGCCTCTTCGCTTTCTTGGTGTTGTCGCTCGTCATCGCGGCGATGGTGTCATTTGCGTCCGCCCAGGACGCCAAGCCGGATGCCGCCGATACGTCCGCTGGAGCTGCTTCAACGGATAAAGCCCCTCCGGACAGCACGGAAAAAGCCGCTCCCGACAGCGACCCGTTAAAGCGTCCCCTCACCGACAAGCAGAAGAAGCAGAATTCGAAGTCACTGAAGATCGAGTTGAGCAAGACCTACAAGAAGTGGCTTGACGAAGACGTACGCTGGATCATCACCGACGAAGAGCAGAAGGCTTTCAAGCTTCTGTCGAACGATGAAGAGCGCGATCAGTTCATCGAAGCCTTCTGGCAGCGCCGCGATCCCACGCCCGACACCATCGAAAACGAATTCAAGGAAGAACACTACCGGCGCATGGCCTACGCCAACGAACACTTCGCCGCCGGTATCCAGGGCTGGAGAAGCGACCGCGGCCGCATGTACATCATGTATGGGCCGCCGGATGAGATTGAGGCGCATCCTTCGGGAGGATCTTACGAACGTCCGATGGACGAAGGCGGCGGGGAAACCTCCACCTACCCGTTTGAAGACTGGCGTTATCGCTACCTTGAAGGCATCGGGCAGGAAATCATCATTGAATTTGTGGACACGTGCATGTGCGGCGAGTACCACATGACCTTGGACAGGTCGGAGAAGGATGCACTTCTCTACACTCCGAACGCCGGACTCACGCTCTACGAGCAGATGGGTATGTCGAGCAAGGCTGACCGCTTTAACGGCTCTGGGCTTGAGCGGTTGGGGCAGGGTCCGATGACTAGCGATTCGCAGACCAAACAGTTTGACCGCCTGGACACGTTCTACAAACTGCAGAAACCTCCGGCGGTAAAGTTCAAAGATCTGGAAGAAGTGGTCAGCCACAAAATCAGCGTGAATCTGATGCCGTTCGACGTGCGTACTGACTTTGTGCGGGTCACCAGCGATACGGTGCTGGTTCCGATCACGATTCAGGTGAAGAATCGCGATGTCACCTTCGTTAATAAAGACGGGGTGCAGCGCGGCACGGTGAATATTTTCGGCAGGGTCACGACCCTGACCGGAAAGATTGTGCAGACGTTCGAAGACACGGTGCAGGTGGATGTGCCGGCGGAGTTGTTGCCCAAGGTTACGGAGAATTCGTCGGTGTACTGGAAGGCCCTGCCGCTGCGGCCGAACCTGTATCGGATCGATGTTGCGGTGAAGGACGTGAACGGGGATCGCTCGGGATTGTGGAGCAGCCGGCTGCCGGTACCGAGTTTTGACGACGATCGCCTGTCGGCGTCATCTTTGATCGTGGCGGACACCATGGCGCCCGTTTCCACCAAGGAAATCGGCACTGGAATGTTCGTGATCGGCAACACGAAAATACGTCCGCGAGTTGCGGCCGCGAATGGCAAGCCGGTGGCTTTCAAGCGCAACCAGAAGGTTTATTTCTGGATGCAGGTTTATAATCTCGGCGTGGATGACAAGACTCACAAGCCTTCGGCCACGGTCGAATACAACGTCATCAATGCTGCGACCAATAAAGCCGTGATTCATACGGTGGAATCGACAGACCAGATGGGCAACGTAGGCGACCAGGTGACCCTGGAAAAGCCGCTCTCTGCCGCCAGTCTTGACCCTGGGGTGTATCGTATCCAGATCAAAGTGAACGATAATATCTCCAAGCAGACAGTGGATCCCTCGGCAACCTTTGCCGTCGAATAAGAGCTGGTGCTTGGTTTTCTGTGAGGTGGGTGTAGAGATGCTGGGCAGACTCGGGTTCAAACTCGGGTTGTTGGGAGTCGTACTGGCGCTGCCGGTGCTGGCTGCGGATCGTCCAGGATCGATCTCGGGTTATGTGCGGAGCGCCTCGGGCGAGCCTCAGATGGGCGCCATGGTTGAGGTTCTGAGCTCGGCGGCGCGCAACCTAAAAGTGTTCACCGATGAAAGCGGTTTCTACTCCGCCAGCGGCCTTCTGCCCGGCGTTTACACCATAAAAGCATATTCGCCGTCGTTTCTGCCCGCGTTGCGCGAGCGCGTGGGATTGCGCCCCGGCAGCACGGTGGTCGTCAACCTCAAACTGAGCGGGTTGTTTGAGGCGATCCAACTGCCCCCGATGCGCGGCCCCGCGGATGATGACGACTGGAAGTGGGTGTTGCGGTCGGCCTCCAACCGTCCCATCCTGCGCATGCTGGAAAACGGCTCTCTGGCAGCGGCCACGGAAGAGGGCGGCGACAAGCACGATCTGAAAGGCACGATGTCGTTCGTCGCAGGCTCGGCCTACGGCGGTTTCGGCAGTGCGTCCGATATGAACACCGGCTTCTCGGTGGAGAGGTCCGTTTTCTCGTCGGGAACTGTCGCATTGCAGGGCAACGTCGGCTACAACGGCGGTTCACCGAATACGGTCCTGCGCGCCTCCTACGGCCACGCTCTGGCCAACGGGTCGGAGCCGCAAATGGCTTTTACCATGCGGCGGCTGGCGGCGCCCGGCATCAATGGTCACGACACCGCGCTGCAGGCTCTGGCGCTTTCCGGATCCGACAAATTCACCATGGGGGATATTCTGGAGCTTCGCTTCGGAAGCGAGCTGCAGACTATTCAATTTCTGGGGCGGGTGACCGCGTTTCGCCCCTTTGGCTCGGTCGATCTGCATCTCTCGCCCAACACCGTACTGGAGTATCGTTATGCCACTGCGGAACCGGAAAACCGGTCAGAGAAGGGCTTTGATTCGGCGCCAGCGGACCTGAGCGAATCGGGACCGAGAGTCAGCTTGGCGAATTTCTCGCCGACCGTTGAACGCGCGCATCATCACGAGCTTTCGCTCTCCCGACGGATGGGCAATACTAATTTGCAGATCGCCATGTATTCCGATCGCGTGGCAGATCCGGCGCTGACCGGCGTGGGTGACGCTTCCGGTGATGGCGGAGAGGTTTTGCCGGATTACTACTCCCAGACGTTCACTTACCGGGGCGCCGAACTGGATGCCCGAGGCATGCGGGTAGTGTTGCAGCGCAAGCTGGCGTCTGACCTGACTGCGACCCTGGATTATGGCTACGGCGGGGTGCTCGATTTAAGCAAAACGGATGTCGCGTTGCGGGACGCTCGTAAAGATACTTATGTTCGCGACCGTCACACTGCGGCGGGAAAATTCAGCGGCGTGTTGCCCGGCACCAAGACCCATTGGATTGCCTCCTATCGCTGGATCAGCGGACAGGCTTTGACCCCGGTGGATAGGTTTAACGAGTCGGCAGGCCAGTCCGATCCATATCTGAATATTTATTTCCGCCAGCCCATTCCCGGAACTGGTTTTCTTCCCGGCCACATGGACGCGGTGGTGGATGTGCGAAACCTTCTGGCGCAGGGATATGTTCCGGTGATCGGCCAGGATGGGCGCACGGTTTACCTGGTGCAATCGGCGCGAACGGTTCGCGGCGGCGTCGCATTCACCTTCTAAGTTTTCCTCCCCGATATTCTTCGTCGTCTCCCAGGCTGGCCTGCTGTCTCAGTTCTCACTCAAGCAACGATGCTCGTGGTGAACCCGTTTTTTAGTTATTAGAGCTCAGTTACCAGTTCTCAGTTCTCAGACGCAACCGCCGATGGATTGCGGCAGCCGGACCGCGCCCGGCGGTATTTACAATTTCGCAGCTGAGGTTTCACGATCGCTGGTTGCGATTGTGGTAGGCTGCGTTGGTATGACCGATAGCAAACAGGAACGCCGCACGGGGCGACGCGTGACAGCGCGGGTCCCGGTCTCGATCAAGACCCAGGCCGGGTCCGTGGAGGCTACGGGATTCACTCGCGACTTGAGCAATGGCGGTCTTTTTCTATATACGGATTCCCGCATCGCTGCCGGAAGCGAACTGGAAATGGTGCTGATTCTTCCCCCCGAACTTACGCAGGGCGCGAAGCAATGGGTTTGCTGCCAGGCCTCCGTGGTGAGAGTTGAGGATGGCAAGGACGGAGCAAATTTGGGCGTCGCCGCGACCATCCGGAGTCTCGAAGTACTCCCCGAAATTCATAGCTAATTACCTGAAAACAATACCCTTGGCGGAGTCCCAGCTGGGTCCCGACGGAGACTCCGCCGGTTCTTCGTGCGTGCAGGCACAATGCCTGCCGATTTTTGCTGCGCATGCATCACTTTTGGTGCAATAATGCAACCCCTTGAACGGCTAGGGTTCAAGGCTCCCCTTATTTCAAAAAGCTGAGACCACGGAATTTTGCCGATTCCGGCAATTCCGTTGTATCGAACATTCTGGAAAAGATCGGTGTACCGGTTATGTGGATGGAAAAATTGTTTGCCGGCGTCTTGTGCGTGCTGACTCCAATGGGTCCGCGTTACATCAAGCCTTCCTTGCCGCGACGAATTTATCTGCTGTGGATTTTTCGTCACTTTCGCGTGCTGCCGATGCAGGTCCTGACGACACGCCAGTGTCGCGTGATGGAATCCCTGTGTGCGGAGTCGAGGTTCGTCACGCCAGGATCGAACGGCGAAGAGGCTCCGATTCTGGGAACCCTGGAACGATGCGCTCCGGCCGCCTCAGACCGGCGCACATCGAACGAGCGAATTGGCGATCGGATTTCTGACGCGGTACCACCCTTCGCCACCGAGTTGTAAAGGTGGGCGCCTCGCGCGCCGGCAGGGTGGCGGCCGCTGCGGTCCCAGCACGACGGGTTCCCGCTTCACGTATGATGTCATCGTGATTAAACCTGCCAGTGTCCAAATGCTGTGCGTCGTGTTGGCGTGCAGTGTGCTGATCGCCGCTCCTGTCAAGGTCGTCCACAAAGAAGGAGTGGCCCACGGATTTCTGACGCTGCGCACGCTGAACGGAAAAATTATCGCCGACGGCGAGCTCATTCAGGTCACGCACGAAGATCAGGTGACCTCTGAACTGGTCTTACGTTTCAAGGACGGTTCAGTACACGATGAAGCCGCAACCTATTCGCAACGGGATGCGATTCGGCTGCTGAGCGACCATCTGGTGCAGAAAGGCCCGTCATTTCCTCATCCCCTGGACGTAAACGTTGACGCCGCCAAGCGCGAAGTCACGGTTCATTACGAGGACAAGGGAACGCCGAAGGTCGAGAGCCAGCAAATGGACCTGCCGGAAGATCTCGCGAATGGTTTGCTGCAACCCCTGGTCAAGAACATTCAGCCGGGAGGCCCGCCCACCGTGGTTTCCATGGTTGCCGCCACTCCAAAACCACGACTGGTGAAACTGAATATCTCGACCAATGGGAAACAGGCATTCACCGCCGGCAGCTCCCGTCGCACCGCGACCGATTTCGTGATCAAGGTGGAAATCGGGGGTGTCGCGGGAGTGGTTGCGCCGCTGGTGGGCAAGCAGCCTCCAGACACGCACATTCTGGTTTATGGAGGCGAGGCCCCGGCGTTTCTTAAATTCGAGGGCGCTTTATACGAGGGAGGTCCGATTTGGCGAATTGAGCCGGCAAACTTGGCTTGGCGCTAAGCGGCGCCGGATCCGCGGACTCACTCCTTGTTTTCTCGCGCGGTAAACGGAGCTCGCCGATCTGTTTGCGAAGAGAATGATAAAAATCCCGGTTTTTCTGGACTGCCAGGTCCAGGGCGGTCACTTCCGTATTTTCCCCTGACTTGAGGGATTCAATCGCAGCTGCGGATTTTTCGAGATCGGCAACGATCTGTTTGAGAATCTCTTTAAGTTGTTCCATAGCTCTTCTGGCGAATCCTTTTCTGGCGACTTTAAGATCACTACTATCGCGTTCAGCGATGCGGGTATCGGCCAAAGTCTCGAGCACTAAACATACGGCATAACTGAAGGAGCGTCTCTACCGTAAGCACTGTACCCGTCACGAGGCGGAGAGCAGGCATCGGTGCGGAGGTTCGTTCCTGCGTTCCGCTGCGCGATTCGAAATGCTGCGTGATTCATCTGTGACCGCTTTGTGTTGGAAGCGGGGCATGCCCGAGGACAAACGTTTTCGCGTTCAAGGGTCAAAGCAATCCCAGGCGCTGCGCGCACGACTGCAAGATGTCGGCATCCCAGTCCGGCCGCCGGGGACTGCCGCGATGCGTCAATGATGTGGGAATTCGCCCGGTGAGATGCAGGAAGGCTGCAGCGGAATGCTTGTAGGCGGGAACCGGCTCGCGAAAGGCAACATTGCCGAGATACTGCAGGGCATCGGAGAGTGCGTAGTAGGCGGGGTCGCCCGTCTTCCACAGGCGGTCGCGCTCGGCAAATTTCTCAGGCGCAAATGTGGCCAGGCCGAGCAGATAGTCGGATCCGTACTCAATCATGTTGATGCCAAGATCGTTGCCTGTGTAGATGCGAAACGCCGGCCGCCGGGCATCGCGCAGCGCCAGGCGTTCAAGTTCCACCATGCGATCGAGCGACGAGTGTTTCATGCCCACCATCTCGGGAATATCCATCAGGCCGAGGACCGTGTCGGCGTCGAAGAGCTCGCCGTTGGGCGCGAACACGCGCCCTAGTTCAAAGCCCAGCACTTCGCTGTACCCGCCGCATATCGCCTGATACGTCCTGATCTTTTCAAGGGAGGACCGGCCGTGCAACTTTTGGGTCTGAAAAAGGATCGGCGTGCCTCCCATTCCGGCGATGAGGTCCATCTGCTCGCGGTATAGCGAGATGACGTCACCGTTGCGGCCTTCGATATACACGCCGGCAACGAACGGAACGTTTTCGCCCAGAGCTTCTTTGGTCCAGCGAAGGACGTCGTGCTTTTCCGTTTCGCTTAAATAGTTCACGTACCCCGTATCCATATTTACGGCATTCGTAAGTCCGGCGCGATGGGTTGCCCGCAGATGGCGCTGAAAAGCCTCGACGCTTACGCTACCGTCAACGTTATAGGGCAGCAACGCAGCCGAAATTCCCTTCACTTCGCGACGGAGTTTCTGGCGCTGCTGCAATTCCGCGATCATCATTGGCGTTCTCGAAACATCGGTGCTGACCGTGCGCATCCGAACGCGAGTTTACCTGTGCGCCTTGGCGATCTTCAAGAGTTCCGCGGACTCCGATTTCTTGTAATAGGTGTCGAGCGGGTAGCAACCCGAGGGCAATCCGTTTCGCGGTGCGGTGGTGCAGTCGCTGAAGGTTCTGCAAACCAGCTTGTGCTGAAGCTTGCGTCCCTGCACCACATCCGCCAGCATCTCGGGATAGCTGAGCACCATGCGCCCCAGGCCCACTGAGTCGGCCCAGCCCAGGCGCACCGCG
This sequence comes from Terriglobia bacterium, assembly GCA_963814725.1. Classification (GTDB taxonomy): domain Bacteria; phylum Acidobacteriota; class Terriglobia; order Terriglobales; family Acidobacteriaceae; genus JAIQFF01. Next base: position 15,889 of record CAWFDY010000001.1, on the reverse strand, counting down.
GCATGCGCGACATTGGGAAGAAAATCCTGCAAGTAGCTGTAAGCGGTGCCGACAAATATCAGTTCGGGGAATTGCTGCTTCAACTCATGCACGGCGATCATCTGGCGCTCGACGCTCTTCAGCGGATCTTCCGGCGGCTGATAGCCGTCCGACGGGGGATAGAGAGCAGGACGCTGAATATGTGGATTGTAGTAAGGGCTGCCGGCAGTGATATTGACCAGTGGAATGTCGAGTTCTTGCAGCAGAGATAAGAAGCGAACTGTCTCGGTTAAATCCGAGCGCGTGGGGTCATTCTGATCCACCCCGAATCCCCAACGGTAGGGAAGCAGGTGGCCGTATTCTTCCGGAATGCCCGGGCCGGGTTTGGCGGGCGTGGAAAGTTTCGGATCGGGGCGGTACGGAATCGAATCGAAGGCCGAGAGTCGTACGCCGATCTGCAACTGAGGAGCGCACGAGCGTATGCCGTCTACGACCTCTGTCAGAAATCGCGATCGATTCTCGAAGCTGCCACCGTACCGGCCTTCGCGGGTGTGAGCGCCAAGGAACTCGTGAGCCAGATATCCGTGGCAGTGTTTGACATCCACGAAATCAAAGCCAAGCTCCGCTGCCATGAGCGCGGCGCGGTGAAATTGTTCGACGATGGCTCCGATTTCTCCATCGGTGAGCAGAGGATAGTCGTCGGGCAAATTCAAACGCCGGTCCAGAATCGGGTGGCGATACAGGATGCGCGGCTGCGGGCAGCCTTTGCGGTCGGGACAACTATAGCGGCCGGAGTGCGTGAGTTGCAGGCCGACCAGCAGCCCATCGTCGGATCCTGCGGCGGCTCGATGCTCCGCGATGAGCGCTGAGCGCAGCTTTGCCAATCCGGAGCGGGTGTGCGGGGCGGCAACGAGCTGATTCGGATTGGCCCGGCCTTCGTGACTGACCGCGATTGCCTCTCCGCCCCAGATGAGCTTTGCGCCGCTGCGGCCGAATCTTTGCCAGCGGCGAATGGTGGGCTCCGTGGGACTGCCGTCCGGAGTTCCGTCCCACCCTTCCATGGGATGAATGGCGAAACGATTCCCGATGCGAATGCCGCCGCGGACCAGGGGTTGGGCCAGCGGGGAATCTGGCCCGGTGATCAACTCGGAGTCACACGGAATCGCAAGTGCCTGCGAATCGAGATGCTGTTTGAAGTGGGCCACGTCGCGGAGGCCGCCCAGCCGGAGGATATCGCGCGAATTCATACGGCTCCCTTGATTTCTAAATTCCGCGACGTGCGCGAGGTGACGTGAGGATTGGCCGCTGCAACATGTTGCAAGGCGAAATTTGAAATTGGACGAGGGCCCATTTTTGGGTTCACAGGCAATCGCGTATTGAACCAAGGGCTGCAATGTTCAAAACTTTTGGCCATACCTCTCCAGGGATTTCAGTTGCATGCGATCTGCGCTTATTCCACCAGGTGGTCGGGCTTTGGTTTGTATCCCAACGTGAGCAACTTTTCGAGCGGAGCCCCGCGCGCCACCACGCCGGCCACGTATTCATCCATCGCCTGCCCTGCGGAGCGCTCTGAAACCTAGCCCCTCTGCTATTCGAAGTCCGAGTAGTCTGGACTATTCTTCGACTACGCTTGGGCGGAATCATCCCAGGATGACTCGATCGTGATACCGGGATCTATTCCATTTTTCCAGCGGCAGGACCGACGGCAGTGGCCAGCTTGGTCTTGGGGTCAATGCCGATCATCGCCACTCCACCCACTCCTTCGCGGCCGATGGTAACCACGTGGCCGCGAGCCCTCAAGTCGGCTTGCACTGGTTCGGGGAGAGTTTTGGGCACAGAGAGGCTGCCCAGGCTGGCACGGTCCTGACCAAAGGAACTGATGAAATGCGTGGTAGAGAAGCGCGGCGCTTTAAACGCCTCCTCAGGACTCATGCCGAATTCCACGTAGTTGAGGATAACCTGGATGGCTGCCTGATCCTGCATGTCGCCGCCTGCCACCGAAATTGCCATCACCGGATGCTCATCATGAAAAAGGAGAGTTGGGCTTAGCGTGATTCGCGGCCGCTTGCCGGGTTGGATAACATTCGGAGTTCCCGCGAACGTGTTCAGGCTGCTGAGCCGACTGCCGTGAATAATGCCCGTGCGTCCGGCCACGCCGGCTGTGCTTGAGAGGCCGCTGGGAGTGGCCGCGATGACGTTGCCAAACTTATCCGTCACACACATGACGGTTGTTCCGCCATGCCAGGGTCCGGTGATGGTAGGCGGCTTGGTCGGTTTCATGGCGTAGGGATCGCCCGGCCGGAGCTCGAGAGATGCCTTTTTCGGATCAATCAGCTGGCGCCGCATTTCCGTGTACTGATCGGAAAGCAACTGCCGCATCGGCACCTTTGCAAAGTTCGGATCGCCGTAATATTCGTCGCGGTCCGCCAGCGCCAGTTTCTCAGCTTCAATCACGGTGTGAATGTAGTCTGCCGAATTGAAGCCCATCTTCTTCAGGTCGAAGCCTTCCAGCAGGCGCAGCGTCTGTGAGAGATAAGGGCCCTGCGTCAACGGGCCTGCCTTATATACCGTGTAGCCTCGGTACGTGGTTTTGAGCGGATCCACCACGGAAGTTTTGTGGGCGGCTAAATCCGACTTGCGAAGAAACCCCCCTTTCTCGATATACCAGGCTTCCAGGGCGTCGGCGATGTCGCCGCGATAGAAACGGTCAGAGACCGCTTGCAGTTTCTGCTGCCGCGTACCTTTCGCGGCCTTTTCGGACTCGACCAATTTCCGAAAGGTCACTGCCATGTCCGCTTGCCAGTTCACGCCGGTTTCGATCCTTTGCCCGCTACCAGTGTCGGTGTACCAGGTCGGGCCGCCAGCGTCGAGAATGGCCAGCGTCGGCTGCACGACCTCCTCGAAGCTTTTGGTTCCGTAAAGTTTCAGCAGGGTGACAATCGCATCGATGGTGCCAGGCACGGCGGCCGCCTTCACGTCACCGTCCGGGATTCCGTGTTCCATGTACCAGGCGATGGCTTTGGGATCTCGAGGGGCTTCGCCTTGTCCCTCCAGCAGCTTCACGCTGCTTTGGGCGTCTTTCTGGCCGGGGCTGTAAACCAGAATGGGGACCTCGCCACCAACGCAGAACGCGCCTACATAGGTCACGGACAGTGCGAGCAGAGTGGCGGCGCTAGCATCGGCGGCGTTTCCGCCCTGTTGCAGAATCTTGATGCCGGCCGCAGTGGCGGCAGGCTTACCGGAAACAACCACGCCTTGGCTGCCAGCAGCAATGCTTGGTCCCCGCGGGGTGACCGGCGTTTTGGTGGCCTGAGGCCAAGCAAAGGTGGAGATTAACAGGAGGGAAACGGATGTTATCGAAATGACCTTGCGCATGAGAAGTCAACTCCGTTGCTATGGCCGGTATCCATTGCCCGGCATGTCAGTAAGGCTACATCACTCTCTTATTCCGCGCTGCTCGAATGCCGCTCGGTCAACTGTTCTAAGGCAAACGGGATGAGAAGGCCGGGCTCCGACGGGATGCCGTACGCTCCCAAAACGGCGATGTTGCTGCGGGCCAGCGGCTCATCGTCAACGATCAGCAAACGAATTTTTGTGGGATGCTCGGCATCGACAAGTATGGGCAGGTCACACACGTCGGTGATGCAACCGATGTCGATTAGTATGTCATCGAGGTGGGAAAGCCCCAGATCCAGAAGGGCGAGCGAACCGGCCGCGACCCCGCCGGACAGATAGATTGCTCTGAAGCCAGCCTGCTGTGCTAGCAAAGCTCGAACCATCGAGGATGTGACGCGTGCGCCCGGAAGCGATACCGGCCTCGGCCCGACCGCGCTGAATATCGCCCGCACGTACCGCACAATGTAGGCAATTCTCGCTTGTTTCGTCGGAGATTGCCGAAATTTCTCCGATGCGGAGACTGAGTGGTGAAGGGCACAGTCTCGCGCGAACCTCTCTCCCGCTGAATCCCAGCTAACAGGGAAAAATACAGGGAATTTGCGAAATCTCGACCCGCAAATTCGCAATCAATCCCTCTAATCAACACATTGTGCTGAGAAAATGGTGCGCGCGGTCGAAATCGTAACAGGGAGTTAACAGGAGCGTATCAGGGAATGTATCTCTTGTTTCGGCCCAGGAACAGGCAACTTACTTTGACCTTAGGCGACGCGAGACCTGGGTTTCCATCGTCGCCGGCTCAACCACCGAATTTTGCGTTTTCCTTGCGTCGAAGGAAGTGAAAATCCAAGCTGGACGCGCTGCTCTGTCCAGTCGAGCGGAAGGTAATGCAATTTCTTAACGGTCAGATCAGAAGGGTGGCGCCCGTCGAGGATGACTTCAAGAATATCCGGAGCAAGAAAAGCACAGCCCAAAATCCGACGAAAATACTCCCCCTTGACATTAAGCCGTTTCGCAGACAGATTTCGGTTCGGAGAGTCACCGGCCAGCACTCCTACTCGCCACTTTTGAGCTCGTACAACGGCCTTCAATATTGGTGTGAGCATCTCTGGCCTTGAGTAATCGGGACTCACGACGAGTCGCATTTCTTTGCCGCAACGTTTGAGCCGCACCTCGACGGTAAGACAAATCAAATCATCCATGCTCGATTCCTGGTGGCGCGATGCTCGAAGGATACCATCGGCTGGGCTCTCAGCGATTGAAGCGCGGAATTCGCTCCTGCTCGTTTGTATTTCCATATTGTCTGCCTGAACCACGACGCGCCGGACTACCTTTCTGACAAAGTCTCGGACCGTTGCCGGAGAAGCGGTTGACAAGTCCTCTCCCAGTTTCTTGGCACCTGTGATGAGCTGTTGCGTTATTTCCGGATTGTCCTCAGGGAGGGTAAGTCCTCTCGTCAGTTCATTCGTCGATTGCAAGAAGGACTGGAGCCTGACAGAAACCTGCCTTTCGATGTCATATGCGGGCAGCCGCAGCGTGTTGCCTTGACGATCCGAATTCGGACCAGTTTTTGCTAGAAAGTAGTAGCGGTATCTCTTTCCGTTCTTGACCGTGTGGGAGGGGCGGAACCGATTGCCGTCGCCGTCCTGCAGCAAGCCTAGAAGCAGACTCGAGCAATTCGTCCTCACGTCATTCCTCCGTCCGCCGTTGTCGCTTCTCAGTTGAGCTTGCACTCTCTCCCACAGATCCCTCGGAACAATGGCTTGGTGTTGACCTGGATAAGATTGGCTTCGATGGAGAACCTCTCCGAGGTAAGTCCGATTTTGCAGAATCAGATACAGCGCTCCACGAAGGAACGGCACACCGCCTGACTCGTTTCCTGTTGGGCTGACCCTTCTCTTGCTCTTGATGCCCTGCTCATCCAGACTCGTCTTCAACTTGGAGACCGATCCCAACTCGAGGTAACGGCGGTAGATATCAGTTGACAAGATTTGCTTCTTCCAGATTCACGACAAGTTTCCGTTGCTTCACGTCGTACCCAAGAGGTATCGTCCCACCCATCCACATTCCTTTGCGCTTCGAAGCCGCAATTTTGTCGCGAATCCTCTCGCCAGTAACTTCTCTTTCAAATTGTGCGAAGGATAACAGAATGTTCAGAGTCAACCGCCCCATCGAAGTGGTGGTATTAAACTGTTGTGTGACGGACACGAAGGAAACGCTACGGGCATCGAGGGCCTCAACGATCTTCGCGAAGTCAGAAAGACTACGGCTCAGCCGATCAACCTTGTAGACCACTATAGTGTCAACCTGGCCGGCTGCGACATGATCCATCAGTTGCTTGAGAGCGGGTCGGCCCATGTTTCCGCCGGAGTATCCTCCGTCATCATAGGCCGTGGAAATGAGTTGCCAGCCTTCGTGTCGCTGGCTGGCAATAAAGGCTGCACACGCCTCCCGCTGCGCGTCGAGAGAATTGAAGGCTTGCTCCAGACCTTCCTCGGAAGATTTCCGAGTGTAGATTGCACAACGCACGGCAGGCTTCTGCTGGTTGCTCATGCAGACTCCAATGAGTTCTTGGTGCGCCTATTCTTCAAGCCGAAAAACAACGGCCCTGACCATCTGGTGCCGGTGATCAGGCGAGCGATCTCGGAGAGGCTTTCATACCGAGCGCCTCTGTATTCATAGTTTCCTTCCTCGACGTTCACACTGTGAACTTGGCCTTTCCACTGTCGTACGAGGCGAGTTCCTGGCTTGATCGTGTGACCGCATGAAGCGGAGTCGCCTTCGAGTGCGCTTGACAGTTCCCTGATGCGACGGCGGGTAACTTCGAAGGGCCCACCGAATTCCTCTTCTTGCAGGCGATACGCCAAGAACTGGACCAGCAACTCCTTTCTTATTGCGTCCGGAGGATCTGCTTTGAAGAGCTGCCTCCAAAGCTTGGATAAGGCCGGTTTGTCCAAATCCGGCAACGACGACAATTGATCGGTAACGGATGAATTGAACATGGTGCCTCCCTAAGCGAACCATTGCCATTCCCGCTCTCCCCAGCAGAAAGTTCAAGTGGAATTTGTGCGACATCAAAGCTTATTTTGCTTGACTTCCAGGCCAACCGGAATGTCTTACAAGAGACGATTACAAGGAGCGACGGGCCGCATTCGCGAGGGTTTATGCGATATGGAATCAATTCGAATGCCCTTGAGACACTCCGATCTTTACGCATTTGAATAGGTTGATTTCTTTTGAGGGGGAGGTTGGTCGCAAAGAGCCCTCGCCAGAGGTCACACAATTTGGGCTTATTTAGCTGGGGTAGGAGAGCAAGTTGCTCCGCGATAGAATTGGGCATCATAACTCCTTGAGGGCGCACTTGAGCATTGCCGCTCTCTTCGGTCAAATAATCAAGCTCTAAAAGGAGAAACTGGCATGGCAAAGCGCGGAAGGCCTCGGAAAAACAGCTGGTTGGTGATAAAGCGGCGACTTTTCGCCCTTAACGAGTTCGATAAGCGCAGAGCGGCTGGAGAAAAGCACTCGGGAGCCGTGTGCTTCGCTTCAGAAGAAGTGCAGAAAAAGTATCCACATTTGAAGACTTGCCAAACAGAAATCAAAGAAATGCTCGCGGAATGGCGTGGGCCAAATAAAGGATTCGTTCTTTTCTGCAAAGAGGTAAATCCTGACGGGCACATTGACGTCATGCCAGACGGCACAAGATTAAAGTTTTCGTTACTGGTCGGGCTTCAGCAACGCCCCGACTACCCCCGACATAATGCGGTGCTCAAAAGAGAATCTTAAAATAACAAATTTTGTTTATTGAGAGACTCGCATGATCGAGACCGACTTTGGTTGGCCTGGCCTATGCTGTGAAGCCTCGCGAAATCAGGAGTGGCGTCATCTTTCGAGCCTGTCAAACCTAATTTGACCCAAAATTGGCCCCTGAACCAACTGCATTAATTTTTGCGACTCAAAGAGAAATGCAAAGTGTGTAGACGCCTGGCAAGATGAAGCCTGTTTCATAGCTCCAGGAGAGCAGAAAACATGGCGTCGAATTTGCAACCGTCCCCCGCATTGAAGACTCCTCACTCACGAAAAGACTCGGTATTGCTCGCGATTGTCTATCGTCCAGTCGAGCAACTGAAGCTGGGAGCCGACAATCCCCGACTTCACTCAAAGAAACAAATCGCTCAGATTGCAGAAAGCATCAGGAGTTTTGGGTTCCTTATACCAGTGCTCACTGATGGACAATCGCGCGTAATTTGCGGGCACGGTCGTGTGCAGGCGGCAGAGGTCGCTGGCATACGTGAACTGCCAACCGTCAGTGTCGAGCACCTCACGGAGCACCAGATCAAAGCTTTTCGAATTGCCGACAATAAATTGGCGATGAATTCCCAATGGGACGAAAAGCTTTTAGCGGAACAGCTGAAAATACTTTCTGAGGTGGATCTCGAGTTTGATGTTGAGACGGTCGGATTTGAGACCGGAGAAATCGACGTAATGATCGAAGGTCTGACCCCCGCGATAGACGCGGACAATGATCCTGCTGATGCGGCCCCTCAAGCGAAGGGATCTGTTGCCGTAACCCAAGAGGGAGATTTGTGGTCGTTGGGCCCTCATCGAGTGTATTGCGGCAATTCGCTGAACGAAGATAGTTTCTCCAAATTGATGGGGAACCTCCGGGCGGCCCTGGTGTTTACTGACCCGCCCTACAACGTGGCGATCAACCGCGTGACAGGATTGGGAGCAATTCAGCACGCGAACTTCTCAATGGCTGCGGGTGAGTTGAGCGTGGCCCAATTCACGGACTTTTTGGCACAAGGGTGCAGTCTGCTCGCGAAGTACAGCATCGGCGGATCGATGCACTATCTGTTTATGGATTGGAAGCACATGCCCGAAATTCTGGATGCCGGCAGGAAGGTCTACTCGGAGCTCAAAGCCCTTTGCGTGTGGACGAAGGACAACGGCGGCATGGGTTCCTTATACCGCAGCCAACACGAGTTGGTGTTCGTCTTCAAGAACGGAAAAGATAGCCACCGCAATAATGTCCAACTGGGCCAATACGGGCGCTATCGGACGAATGTGTGGAGTTATCCAGGGGTGAACTCCTTCGCGCGAAATACGGAAGAAGGAAATCTCCTTGAGTTGCACCCGACCGTTAAGCCGGTGGCATTGGTTGCGGATGCCATCATGGATTGTTCCACCCGAAATGACATTGTCTTGGATTCTTTCCTAGGAAGTGGAACGACAATCATCGCTGCGGAACGCACGGGCCGTATCTGCCACGGTATCGAGATCGACGGCGGGTATGTTGATACAGCCATCAGGCGTTGGCAGACTTTTACTGGGAAATCGGCCATCCATAGCATTTCGGGCCGTAGCTTTGCCGAATTCGAACAGGAGGCCATCAGTGGACTCAACCGCTGAGGTTCCCAAGTCGCCAGAATCGCAAACGGCCGAATCCGAGGACGTTGGTTATGGTCATCCGCCTCGTTCGACTCGGTTCCGAAAGGGAAAATCGGGCAATCCTAAAGGACGTCCAAAGGGATCGCTTAATGTCCGGACCCTGCTAGCGGCAACTCTACGGGAGAGAGTCGTTATCAACGAGGGCGGCCAGCGAAAGTCAGTAACCAAACTGGAAGCCGCCTTGAAGCAACTGACCAACAAGGCAGCCGGCGGAGATCTCCGAGCCATAGTACAGCTGGTCGGTCTTGCTCAAGAAGCAGAAGAGAAAGAGAACCTCGCCGGGCCGCAGAAGGGGGTGGTCGGCGAGATCGACCAGAAAGTGATGCAAGGAATTATCAATCGATTTCATATCGCGGAAGAGTCCAATGGGGTCCCAAAATGATAATGAGCACGGATGAGTATCAAACTTTCTTGCGGCAGGATTTTTACACCTTCATCGAGCGGAGCTTTTATGAACTGAACCCTGATACTGCATTCCGACCCAATTGGCACATCGAACTCATCGCGTCCGAACTGGACGCTTGCCGTCTCGGTAAGACAAAGCGGCTAATCATCAACGTACCGCCTCGATCCTTAAAATCCCACTGCGCGACTGTGGCCTTCCCCGCGTTCTTGCTAGGTCACAATCCAAGTGCACAAATCATTTGTCCCAGCTACGCGCAAGATCTCTCGAACAAACATGCAATTGACTGTCGCTCGGTATTGAACAGCGATTGGTTTCAAAACATGTTTCCAACGCGCTTATCGCCCCTGCGGCAGGCGGTGCAAGAATTCATGACCACCAAAAATGGCTTCCGACTAGCCACATCGGTGGGCGGGGTGCTAACCGGCCGTGGCGCCGACTTTATCATTATTGATGATCCTCTGAAGCCCGACGAAGCCCTCTCGGAAACTCAGCGGACGGCGGTGAACCAGTGGTACGACAACACTCTCTACAGCCGACTCAACGACAAGGGAACTGGTTGCATCATCATTATTATGCAGCGTTTGCATGAGGATGACCTGGTTGGACACGTGATGGAGCAGGGCGACTGGAAGGTGATTAGTCTTCCAGCAATCGCGGAGCAGGAAGAAAGACACCTAATCGAGACACCGTTTGGATCCCGTGAAGTTCGGCGTCTAGTTGGCGAAGCGCTGCACCCTGGGCGCGAATCGCTCGAGATTCTCCAGAATTTGCGGGAAACGCTGGGCGAATACAACTTTGCCGGTCAGTATCAACAAGAACCGGCTCCGCTCGGGGGTGGCTTAGTCAAACTCGGTTGGTTCAAGCGATACACACCAGGAGAAGAACCAGCCGAGTTCGAAATGGTTGTACAAAGCTGGGACACGGCCAATAAAGCCACAGAATTGAGCGATTACAGTGTTTGTACGACTTGGGGATTGAAAAACAAGAACCTGTACCTGCTGGACGTGGCTCGCTGGAGGTACGAATATCCAGAGCTAAAACGGGCCGTACATGACTGGGCGGAGGCATATAAGCCCAGAGCCATCTTGATAGAAGATAAGGCCTCAGGTACCCAACTCATCCAGGAGCTCCAAAGGGAAGGTTTGCATGCGATTACCCGTTACGAACCAAAAATGGACAAGATTATGAGGCTCCATTCTGTAACCAGCACAATTGAAGGGGGATTTGTCCATATTCCCACCGAAGCTGAGTGGTTGGACGCCTACTTGCACGAGCTGACGACGTTTCCACACGGAAAACACGATGACCAGGCTGACTCGACATCACAAGCTCTCGATTGGATAAAAACCGGATATTGTACCTATGCTCTGAGTCAGTACTACGAACGAGAGGCAGTGAGAATGGGCCTGCCGGCAAGTGCGGCTTACGCCCCTGAGCGTTGTTTTCTTGATGATGACCGCATCGAACGGCTGACGCGCGCGGCTGTTCCGAGAATCTTCCAATGGAGATCCTAGCCCTGCTGGGTGGTTGGGTGATTATACAAATCGTAAAGGCTTGCACTCCGTCTTTCATGACGGCAACATATTTGAAAGGACTACCCAAAATGAAACGCTCATCGCTACAACCGAAACCATCGCGTCGTACAAGGCTGTACTCAACAACAAACTCTTGGAATTCCACTACAAGCTGCCATACATCTAACGATCGGGACCGAGCGGACCGGCAGACTTGCCCGGACTGCGATGCGACATGCATTTCTAAGCATGGCAGCCAGCAGCGATGCAATCAGTGCGGGATACAGTGGGGACCTACGCCCAAAGTTGGAAAGTTTACGAGAGCCGATATGCTCTTAGAATAGCAAGTAATTAATATAGAGCGAACTTTAGAAATAGAGTATTGACGCCTTGTCGTATGTATACCGCGTGGAAAGAAAGGAGCTCTAGCCAATGCATTCAAGATTCTTCGCCTTAGTGCTGCTCGTTTGCTCAACCGCTGCTGTCGGGGACGCACCAGAGCAGGCCATGCTCGGTCATCGTTCCGCGCCTTTGCTCACCGTGGATGGCCTGACGTTCAAAGATCTCAACAAGAATGGGAAGCTTGATCCGTACGAGGACTGGCGACTGCCTGCAAACGTCCGAGCTGCCGACTTGATCCAGCGCATGAGTCTCAACGAATTGGCGGGACTGATGGTGCACGGCACACTGCCGAGCTCAGGCCCGCTCGCGCCACTCGGCGTCGGCAAGGAGTATGACCTGGTGAAGGTCCGCCAGTTCATTGAGGAAAATCACGTCAGCACGTTCATCACACGACTGAATGGAAGCGCTGAGTTCTTCGCCAAACAGAACAACGAAGTTCAGGCGATTGCTGAATCCTCGCGATGGGGGATTCCGGTTACGATCTCCTCGGATCCGAGGCACCATTTTGAGCAAGTGCTTGGAGCCGCGGTGCAGGACAGAGCATTCTCCATGTGGCCGGAGCCGCTGGGCTTTGCGGCAGCGAACGACCCTGAGCTTACTCGTCGCTTCGGTGATGTCGTCCGCCAGGAATATGAAGCGGTGGGCATTCGCGAATCGCTCGCGCCGCAGGCCGATCTGGCGACCGAACCGCGATGGGCGCGCGCCAACGGAACTTTTGGTGAAGATGCAGACATCGCGAAACGCATGGTCGAAGCCTACGTCGCCGGAATACAAAATGGCGCAGATGGCTTGAACTCCGGTAGTGTCGTCGCAATAGTGAAACATTGGGTAGGGTACGGCGCAGCAAAGGACGGCTGGGATGGTCATAACTACTACGGCCGCTTCGCCGACTGTCCGGCGCACATCTTCTGCTCGCTCTCCTAGAGCGGCTAGTGACTGGTGCAGGGGGAGTCTGGGCGCTCATGGATACAGACAGTGCCGCGATAGTGGCTACGGAACACGGTGGCTTGGTTCCCTGTTCGGGCGGCAAAAGCCATATGCCCGATGGTCGCGAGTCTGTCTATGCGCTTAATTGGGAGGAAGTGCGGACAAAGGTGGTCGAACCGCTCCGGGCCCTCAATCCTTACCGTGGTGAGGCTGGCAAGGAAAGCGTGCTGAAGATCGAGAAATGAGTGTAATGGCGATGTTACAACAGCTAGTTGGCGGTCGAGCGATCTAGAGCCTCCAATTGATCTCTAGAAAGCTCTGAATACTTACTGATGCGGACTTTTCGTCCATCTAGCAGCGAAAAATACGTATAGCTGTTTCCCGTTTCGCCAGTGCCGAACCGAGAGACCATGTACAGGTTGCTGGTGACGACATCTCCGCGTTCTCCCGGCTCATGAAACGTCCATGTCACGTCCTTGCCGTTCATCGCCTCGACAGTAACGGCAGCATCCGGGGGACCCTCAAGGCTATCTTTCCGGTCCATGAAGAAAGATTCGCGCAGGACCAACGCATGACGATGAGAGCCATTTGCGGTAACAAGATCGACCACGGTAAACCGCTTATTCTGCGTTATGAAATGGAGGCTTGTTCCCTTCGTTTTTATCTCTAAGCTGGAAACAGCGGAATTTCGGTCCTGCGGAAGGCTCACTCCGACGATGCCCTCCAGCAAGATGAACTCCACGATGAGCGCCATTGCTAGGAGGGAGAAAGCGAAAACTGGCTTTTTCACCTTCGCAAATTGCGACATGTCATTCATCCGTAAAGCCGAAGTGCAGCTAGTGGCTGCCTCATTCTCGCGCTTACGCCTAATTGCGGAAAGGTGACTGTTGTAATCAGGCGTTAGCACTCAAAATCCCCGGTCCGTAGCCTCCACTGCTTGCATCGCCCAGACGGTCTTGCCGTAGTTCCGATCCTGCGGCATGGGAGGCCGTCGCCATGGGCAAACACAGAATCAAGCCGAATTATCGTCGCCGAGTGCTTCGATTGCCAGACCTGGATCATTGTAAATTGGCGGTGCTCAACAGCCTCGGCTCGCCAGCCTCGCGCCGCGTTTACGAGTACGCCATCGATCAATTCATCGCCTGGTACTGTTCCGAGCCTCGCCTGGCGTTCAACCGCATCGTCGTCGTGCGATACCGCATGTACCTGGAATCTCGCGGTCTGGCCGCGAACACCATCAACCAACAACTGGCAGCTGTGCGTCGTCTGGCGCACGAAGCCGCCGACTCGGGCTTGCTGAGCCCGGAACTGGCTGCTGGGATCAGCCGAGTGAAAGGAGTCAAGCAGCTTGGGTTTCGCGCCGGCAATTGGTTGAGCGCCGAGCAATGTTCGGAAGTTCTCGAACATGCTGCTGGCGATAGCATGCGTGCCAAGCGCGACTACGCCATGCTGGCCATGCTGTTTGGTTGTGGCTTTCGCAGATCGGAGCTGGTTGGCTTGGAGTTGGATGAAGTCCAGATGCGCCAGGGGCACTGGGCAGTGGTGGATCTGATCGGCAAGGGCGGCCATATCCGCACCGTGCCGATTCCAGCCTGGGTCAAAGCTGCGCTCGATCAGTGGATCGAGCAGCCGGGGTCACGCAGGGCAGGATCTTTCGAGCCGTCGCCAGAGCGGGAAAGGTGTGGGGGAAAGGCGTCTCGCAGAACGTCGTCTGGTACGTGGTCAAGACCTGCTGCGAGAGAGCGGGCTTGGAGCATATTGCACCGCATGACTTGCGGAGGACCTGTGCGAAGCTGTGCCACAGCAGCGGTGGCGAGCTGGAGCAGATCCAGTTCCTGCTGGGCCATGCATCCGTGCAGACGACGGAACGCTATCTCGGCTGCAAACAGAATCTGGGACATCCGGTCAACGATCTGTTTGACCTCGGAACGGACAAGCTCCAGGAAAACGATGATGGAATCCGCCAGGGTGAAAGCGTCCGCCCAATGAAGGGCACTGGGCTTGGCCTTACGAGCATGCAGGAGCGCCTGCGGTTAGTGGATGGAGAGCTTTCAATCAACGCGCAACCGAAGGTTGGTACCACGATCCACGCTCGCGTTCCTTTCGATTCAATCAGCGATTCTGCACGGGCGTCGGTTAGGAATCACGGGTTTCCGACAGGTTCACGAGGACTTTCACTGCGAATAAACTGCTGAATGTTCTTCACAGATTCTTCCGATGACGTCTCTTTTCTGTTCGTGGTCATCCCTTCCCAATACACACCCGCACCAAATGTCAGTCTTGTAGATCTTGGCTAACTCGTCCCAGACGTGTTCCCGCTCAGTCGCCGCATCCGCTTTACCTTGTGCCCACAAGGTAGGTGTGCATTCTTAACCACTGCAAACTGGAGATGCTTTTCCGCCGCTGCTTTCGCCGCTTCCACTATAGGGTCACGAACAGCTTTCGCCAGTCGAACCGGGTCAGGTGAGCCATCGACCATGAACTTCGGGAGCGAATCGGCAACGTCCAAAGAGATCCAGCGCTTCTGTTCAACAAGGGCAGCAACATCCACGCCACGTGCCTGCAACCTCTGAACAAGACCCCTTTGGTGTAAGTCGGTCGTGATCGGAATCACCGCCTTGCCCACCCTTAGCGCAGCCACTATGAAATCAGTGTAACCATCCAGAAAGGCATCATTTAGAGTAGAGCCCCAATTCGTGGCGACGGGTTATTCCCACGTTTTGGTCTTCACGCCGGGCGAGACTGTCATTGCGCCGAACGCTTTCAGGGTCAGGTCTATCCGAGGTTCCGACGAGATCATAGCCAGCAAATCTGTTGCCGACAAACCTGTGGCCTCGAAGAACGGCATTCACGCGCAGTTATTACCTCTTTTCCCCATCCGCTTTAACAATGTAGCCCAGCGCACCCAAGGCGAGAGCTTCCTGTACCATATCGGCAGAGGATTCTTGACTCACGAAGAGTATTTTGCTTTTGAGAGGTTTCGGATTCGTCGAGCGGCTTCGATTCCGTTCAGATTCGGAAGTCCGATGTCCAGCAATCAAGTCCGGTTGTAGTTCTTCGGCCTTTGAACCGCTTCTATCCGTCTGAGCGATTCCGACGACCTGCAATTCCGGCACTTTTTCCAGCATCGAACAGATGAATCGTCGAAACTGTTCGTGATCTTCCACCACCACAACGCGGACTGATGCCACCCGGAGCCAACCTTTCCACGGTCAGACTACACTTTCTGATCATCTTGGCTGGATGAGCTATTGTATTTCCTGTATCGCCATCCGCGTCAATCGCTCAAAGGTGCCACGTTCTTTTTCCACTTAGGTGCTACGTTCTTGCCCCCTTACCTTGATGACATCCGGGTAAGGTGTGTCACTGCCCGCTCATAGCGAAAAGTCTCCCGCCTAACTCCGGTAAATATCAGGGCTGAGATATACTGGGATTGAGGGCGCGCGGCAAACGCGACCTGGAAACCGAAAGGCACGAAAACCTCTTTCTCACAAGAAGCTACTAGTTTGCGTTGTGAGACATGGAAAATGCCCGACCCTTCCGGGAAAAGCTTATACTTGCACACCCGGCGGGAGACCTGTCAATACTGACAGGGGTGGAGGGGAATCATCTCGTACAATATTGATGATGCGTTTCTACCCTTCTCAGAGTAAAAATCAAATCTCGTGTACGAATCGCGGCAAAGAGGAACTCGGCGAAAAACTCTGACAGTACACTTCTGCAAGTGCTAGCGATCACTTCTTTGAGGTTGCTATGCTACGTCACATATTAAAGCAGACAACAAGCCGTGGTAGACGTTGGCAGAATTAGCCGCGATTGT